>NZ_MZXW01000041.1 GCF_004123905.1 Bradyrhizobium betae | reverse complement strand
CGACATGCGCGCCCGGCTCGGCCTGCCCAAGCCCGAGGACGGCAAGACCCCGATGGCGGTCGGCGTCGATTTGCGCGGTGAATCCTATGGCCTCTTGATCGACCAGATCGGCGAGGTGCTGCGGCTTTCCGAGGACGGCATGGAAGAGAACCCCGTCAACCTCGATCCCCGCATGGCCAAGCTCGCCGGCGGCGTCCATCGTCTCGACGGCCAGCTCATGGTCGTCCTCGACGTCGATCGTGTCCTCGAGCTCAAGACTGAAGTGCAGATGGCTGCGTGAGCCAACGAAACATCGAAGCCGGAGAACCAAAATGAAGACCTGTTTGGTGGTCGATGATTCCAGCGTCGTGCGCAAGATCGCGCGCCGGATCCTGGAAGGCCTGGAATTCCAAGTCACCGAGGCCGAGGACGGATCCAAGGCGCTCGAGATCTGCCAGCGCCAGCTCCCCGATGCGGTGCTGCTCGACTGGAATATGCCGGTCATGGACGGTTTCGAGTTCATGGGCCACATGCGCCGGCTGCCCGGTGGCGAACAGCCCAAGGTGGTGTTCTGCACCACCGAGAACAACGTGGCTCATATCGCTCAGGCGCTCAGTGGCGGCGCCAACGAGTACATCATGAAGCCCTTCGACAAAGACATCATCGCCGACAAGTTCGCTGAAGTTGGCTTGATCCCGGTCGGACAAGCCATGGTCTGAGTGTGTCTGGCCGCGTGCGTTGGCCAGAGTGTTCCAGTGCAGCTTCCGAGAGGCTATCCGTGACCCCGACCGAGTACGAGTATCTGCGCAAGTTCCTGAAGGCCAATTCCGGGCTCGACCTGTCCGCAGACAAGCAATATCTGATCGAAAGCCGTCTGCTGCCGCTGGCCCGCAAGGCCGGGCTCTCCGGCATTAGCGAGCTCGTGCAGAAGCTTCAGGGCGGCTCGCGACAGCTGATCACCAACGTGATCGAAGCCATGACCACCAACGAGACCTTCTTCTTCCGCGACAAGGTCCCGTTCGATCACTTCCGCGACCACATCATGCCTGAGATCATCAAGGCGCGGGCCGGCCGCCGCAGCGTGCGGATCTGGTGCGCTGCCGGCTCGACCGGGCAGGAGCCCTATTCGCTGGCGATGAGCCTGAAGGAGATGGGCGCAGCCCTCACCGGCTGGCGGGTCGAGATCATCGCGACCGACCTGTCGCAGGAGGTGCTGGAGAAGGCCAAGGCCGGCATCTACAGCCAGTTCGAAGTGCAGCGCGGCCTGCCGATCCAGATGCTGATGAAATATTTCAAGCAGACTGGCGAGACCTGGCAGGTCAATCCCGAACTGCGGGCGATGATCCAGCACCGCCAGCTCAATTTGCTGCACGATTTCGCCTCGCTCGGCACCTTCGACGTCATCTTCTGCCGCAACGTGCTGATCTATTTCGACCAGGACACCAAGATCAACATCTTCAACCGCCTGGCGCGCCAGATCGAGCCCGACGGCTTCCTGGTGCTGGGTGCCGCCGAGACCGTGGTCGGGTTGACCGACACGTTCAGGCCGATTCCGGAGCGTCGCGGCCTCTACAAGCCGAACGACCCGCGTGCGGCCGCAGCCAGGCCGGCTGTCGCCGGTGCCGCGCCGCGCGTCGCGGTGATGGCGGGACGGTAAGCATGGCCGAGGATGGAAAAGGCGCGGAGCGCGTCACGTTCAGTCGCGGCTATGATGTCTGCATCATGGCCATCGATGGCACCTGGCGCCGCGACTGCAAGCTCAACGCCATCTCCGACACCGACGCCATCCTCACGGTGGAAGGTTCGATTCAGGGATTGAACCTGAAGGAGTTCTTCCTGCTGTTGTCGTCCACCGGCCTTGCCTACCGCCGCTGCGAGCTGGTGCGGGTCAACGGTGCCGAGATGGACATCCAGTTCCTGCGCGGCAAGAACAGGAAGAAGCGCGGCGCGGCCGGAGGCCGTGACGAAGCGGCCTGACCGGCGCGTGGCGCAGCCCGCGCTTTCCGCCACGTTGCTTTATATTTGCTGAAACATCCAAACGAATTTGCCGTAGCGGTTTTACGTCGCCTAAGCGCGGCCCGTGTATCCATTGCCGGTCTCAATCTCAGGATACGGTAATGCCCAGAAGTTCCCTCTCCCCTGTCACGTCAAACCTGCCCGACGGCGCCGAGCGGCGTGCGCTTCAGCTTCTGGTGGTCGACGACGACGCCACGCAGCGCAGCCTGATCACGGTCGCCGCCAAGCAGGCCGGCCACGAGGTCACCGTGGCGCCGTCGGTGGCGGAAGCGATCGAAAAGCTGCGCGCCGCGCGCTTCGACTGCGTGACGCTCGATCTGGTGCTGGAGGATGGCGACGGCATCGACGTGTTGCGCGAGATGGCGGCGGCGAAATTCGCCGGCGCGGTGATCGTGATCAGCGGCATGGACGGCAAGCGCCGCAGCGCCGCCCGCAGCTTCGCCCGCTCGGTCGGGATCGAGCTCCAGAGCCTGCCGAAGCCGCTCGATCTGGCGGCCCTGCGCATCAGCCTCGCCAACCTCGGCAAGACCGCGATGGGGCTGCCGGCGATCCACACTTGGGGTGGTGTCGCCACCGACGCGATCGTGGAGCGGCACCGCACCTGACGCGCGGAGCTGCCATGCGACCGGATGCCGACGGTCGGCCGCGCTGGTCGCGGTCTATCTCGCGTTGCCAGATTCCGATAGACATTGCAGGGCGTGGCCAAGGCCCGCCCGACAGGCGTTGAGGGCGGCATTCGCTGTGGCATAACGCGGCGTGACATCGTCGAGAATGAAGACGTCGGCGGAACTTTCCGGATCGCCGCCGTGTTCTTGATCCAAGGCCGCATCCGAGGCTGCATCCGAGGCTGCATCCATGGCTATCCGGCGCATGCTGGTCTCGATTTGCGAGATCAGGCTGCGAAGGTCGGGCGCGATCAGCTGACGGCTATCGGCGTCGGGCATCGAGACGTGAGGTGGCGTACCGGCGAAATTTAGCATGGATATTCTCCGTCCCCTGCAATTAGGCGCCATGCCGCTACTTGTGCGTCAAGTCCATGTCCCGTACAAATACGGGTGGGCCGAATCCGCGCCGAACGCCATAAAGGTTGGCGCGGACGCGAGTCCGTAATGCCAACTGGATGTGGCACATGGCCGAGCAAACCTCTCGTGGTGAAATCTTTGTGGTCGATGACGACCCTGCCGTTCGCGACACCTTGTCGATGGTGTTGAAGGCGGCGGGCTATGAGGTGGTCTGTTTCGCGGACGGCGCAGCGCTGCTGTCCGTCGCGCGGAATCGCACACCGGCTGCGATCCTGCTCGACGTGAACATTCCCGGAAAGTCGGGCCTCGACATTCTGAAGGAACTGCAAGGCGAGGATTATCCGGCTCCGATCTTCATGATCTCCGGACAGGGCGACATCGCGATGGCGGTGGGCGCGATCAAGAGCGGTGCGCTCGACTTCATCGAGAAGCCGTTCCGCGGCAGCGAGATCGTCGGCCGCCTCGACGAGGCGATCGGAGCCTATGCACGCAGGCAGGCAGAGAGCGCATCGCCGAAATTCAACTCGCTGCACTTCCCCGGACGCGAGCCGTTGACCCGGCGCGAACGCGAGGTGCTCGAGCAGTTCGCCTCCGGTGCGTCCAACAAGGAAGCCGGCCGCACCCTCGGCATCAGCCCGCGCACCATCGAAGACCACCGCGCCAACATCATGAAGAAGCTCGGAGCGCGCAACGCCGCCGACCTGATCCGGATCGTGATGACCGCGGCCCAGCGCGCGTCGTAAAATGGTCGCGTGCCCCGGACGCGGTGCATCATGAAATGATGCACCGCTGAGCCGGGGCCCATCTCTCCAAATAAGCCCAAGCAGTTCTGGGTCCCGGCTCTGCGTCGCAGCCATAGCGCGTCGAAGACGCGCGTGAACGCGCTTATGGCATGCTGCGCCTTGTCCGGGACATGAGATGGCGCGCTATGCTTGCAGCGCCTTGCGGATGATCCGCGCCAGGTCCGACTTCCGATACGGCTTCGCCAGCAACAGCACGCCCGAATCCAGCCGGCCGTGATGGATGATCGCGTTCTCGGTATAGCCCGACGTGTAGACCACCCTGAGATCGGGGCGCGTCTTCATCAGCGCGTCGGCGAGCTGCCTTCCGTTCATCTTGCCGGGCATGATGACGTCGGTGAACAGCAGGTCGAACGGCTTTCCGGTGGCGACGATTGCGACGGCCTCTGCGGCGTTCGCGGCCTGCAAGGTGACGTAGCCGAGCGAATGCAGCTGCGCCAGCACGTAGTCGCGCACCAGACGGTCGTCCTCGACCACCAGGATCGTCTCGTGGCCGCCTTCGATCGGCGTCGGAGTCACGCCCTCGCTGATCGCCGTCGCGGTCTTGCCGGGCGGCAGGTACATCTTGATCGTGGTGCCGTGGCCTTCCTCGCTGTAGATCTTGATGTGTCCTGCGGACTGCTTGATGAAGCCGTAGATCATGGAGAGCCCGAGGCCGGTGCCCTTGCCCGGTCCCTTCGAGGTGAAGAAGGGATCGAACACCCTGGCCAGCATGTTGGCGGGAATGCCGGTGCCGGTATCGCTCACGGCGATCAGCACGTAATGGCCGGGCGGGACGTCATTGGCGCTGGCATAGGCTTCGTCGAGATAGGCCGCACCCGTCTCCACGATCAGCTTGCCGCCGCCGGGCATGGCGTCGCGGGCATTGAGCGCGAGGTTGAGGATCGCGGTGGTGAGCTGGTTGGGATCGACGATCGCAACGCAGTTCTCGTCCTCGAACACCGATTCGATCTGGATCTGCTCGCCCAATGTCGGCCGCAGCAGCTTTGCGGTGTCGACGATCAGCGAGTTGATGTCGATCTCGCGCGGCTGGAGCGGCTGTTTGCGCGCGAACGCGAGCAAATGCTGGGTGAGTTCGGCGCCGCGCCCGGCGGCCTCGTCGATCATCTTGGTGATCGCCACAAGCTCCGGCTCCCTGGCGACCGCATCGGCCAGGATCTCGATGGTTCCTGTGATGACCGTGAGGATGTTGTTGAAATCGTGCGCCACGCCGCCGGTGAGCTGGCCGACCGCCTCCATCTTCTCGGCGTGGCGGATGCGTTCCTCGGACGCGATCTTGTCGGTGAGGTCGCGGTAGAACACGTTGAACAGAATGCCCTCGCGGCGCCTCAGTGCCGTGACGCTCAACTCCGCCTTGAACTCCTTGCCGTCTTTGCGGCAGACCATCAACTCGCGGCGCCGATTGAGCGTCTGCACCTCTGCGGAGCCGAGAAAGCGCGCGAGGCCGGCCCTGACCCGTTCGCGCTCGCTCGGGGCGACGGTGAGGTCGACCGAGTTCTTGCCCAGCGCTTCGTCGCGCCGCCATCCGAACAGCTCCTCGGCCCGTGAACTCCATGCCAGGATCGTGCTGTGCTCGTCGGTCTGGACGAAGGCGTCGAGCGCGGTCTCGACGATGTTGCGCGCAAGCTGTTCGCTCTCGCGCAAGGATTCTTCCGCGAGCCGGGCCTCGGTCATATCGCGTCCGACGAAGAAGAAGCGCTTGGCGTGGTCGGACCAGTTGCCGAGCCAGGACAGCCAGACCTCGTGGCCGTTGCTGTGGAAGCACCTGGTGTCGGCGAGCTTGGGGTGTTCGCCGCGCCGCATCGCGCGCATCTCGTCGCGCGACCGGTCGAGATGGTCGGGGTGAATGAAATCCGCGCCGCTGCGGCCGACCATCTGCTCCGGCCGGTAGCCGAGAATGGTCTCGCTGCTCGGACTGATCTGCACGATATGGCCTCGCGCGTCCATGACCATGATCAGGTCCTGCGAGGTCTCGAAGATCTGCCGCCGCTCCTCGAGTTGCTGCTGCAGCGCCCGCTCGGCCCGCCGCGCGTCGGTCAGGCTGCGTGCGGAGCCGGAGACGCCGACGATCTCGCCTGACGGTCCCTTGATCGGGGACAGGCTGAGAGAGATCTCGACCGGCGAGCCGTCCTTGCGCAGGCGCACCGTCTCGAAGCGTTCGATTGGATCGCCTCGGGCGATCCGCCGCAGATAGTCCTTGCCCTGCTCGCGGCGGTCGGCCGGGACGATGATCGAGGTGGACTTCCCGATCGCCTCGTCCGCCGAATAGAGGTAGAGGCGCTCGGCGGCGGGATTCCATCCGGTGATGATGGCATCGAGCGACTGCATCACGATCGCATCGTCGGACGACTCGACTGCGGCGCTGAACAGGCGCTCGCGTGCCTCATGATGGATTCGCGCGGCCTCGGTTCGGCGATGCTCTTCGATCTCGCGTTCGAGAGCGGCCGTTTTGACCCGTGTCTCTTCGACCATCTGGGCAAAGGCCCGCGCCAGCACGCCCGTCTCGCCGCTGGCATCGACGGGAATGTCGACGAGACGCCCGCGGCCGATCGCCTCCACCGCCGCGGTCAGGCGTACAATCGGACGGGTCAATGAGCGCGCCAGCAACACCGCGAGCGCGGCTGCGGCGAGGACGGCAAGCACGCCGACGACCAAGGACGTCTTCTGAACGGCCGCAGGCACGCGGCCGAATACCGGCGGGGGAATGCTCTCGATGATGGCGATCCATTCCTTGCCCGCAAGCAGAGCCGGCGCCATCGCTGCCCCGCTCGGCTTACCGGACCGGTCGGTCGTGAGTTCCGTGGATCCATCCAGCGTGCCGGCCCGGGCCGCAAAAAAAGGAAAATCGTGGCGCCAGTCGGTTGGGTGGCCCCGCAATGAGCCGAATTCCTGCGCGCGATCGGGATGGACGAGATAGTCACCGCGCGAATTCACGACGTAAATTTCGCTCCCTGTGCCCGCGGTGGAACGGACACGGTCGAGTGCGGGACGCATGTCGATATTGGCGATGATAATGCCGAACGGCTTGCCGCCGGGCGTGAACAGAGGCGCCGCGACCCGCAATGTCGGACTATGAAGATCCGTCGTCCCGCCCTGGCGGGTGGCGAGCTCGATGGGAGAAACATAGATCTCGCCCGGCGGCAGTTGGATCGTGGCCTGGAAGTAGGTTCGCTCGCTCTTGCGCTCCAGCTCGCCATTGGGAACGATCCGTGCCGTTCCATTCGGGCCGGAGCGGTCGACGCGGACCAGCTCGCGCTGGTCGTCGTCAAGGCCGATGATTCGAAACTGCCCGTAGCTGGGCTTGGCGTCGATCTCGGCCGCGAGCCGAACTGCGATGCGCTCGCGCCAGGTTTGCTCCGAAACGCCGTCGAGAGCGTCGATGCCGCCCCCGATATGGGCGCGGATCAGGCCATTGATGGCTGCCGCGGAGCGATAGCCGAGCAGATCGCCGCGGGCTCCGGCAACGTAGGATTCGAGGTGGTTAGCCAGCAGCCGTGACTGGGCGTCCACGCGTTCCAGGACCCGCGGAATGACGGCTTGGGTGGTGTTGCGATAGGTCAGCCAACCGACTGCGGCCACAGTCACCGCGACCAGCAGAATCATTGCAATGGCCAGTCGGGTTGCGAGGGTCATGTTGGCCTTCGCGCCGCGTCGGGAATGCTCTCGACTGTTATGTGACTGCCCACCATGCATGGCTCTGTCATCGGCTGCCGGAGCCGGCATCGGGTTGCGGCAGGAATGATGATTGGGCAGATGTCAGGCAGCCATCAACCGCGGCGAGCAACACTTCAGGGCGGAACGGCTTCTGAAGGCTCGCCACTGCGCCGAGCTTGGTTGCCATCTTCAGGAAATCCGGTTCCGCATATGCGTCCGGCGTGATCGAACGGCCTGAAATCACGATGATCGGAATGGCAGGCTGGTGCGCCCGGATGTGGCGCATGGTCTCCAGGCCGTCCATGCCGGGCATGAAGATATCGAGGAATAGCAGGTCGAACTGGCTGGCCGCGAACAGCGCCAGCCCCTTGCGGCCATCACCGGCGACGGTGACATGATGACCGGCGCGCTCCAGGAGCAGCCGGATCGTGATCTGCACGGCCGGGTCGTCATCCACGATCAGGATGTTGGCCACGTCAAAAACCTCCGGATCGGGCAGGGACGTTCCCGGCGACCCAAATCAAAGCATTAAAGGTGAAATTGTTGCGCGGATTCCGTCCGGGCCGCAAGCGCTCTGCGTTTGGCGTCATTGCCTTTTTCGGGCGCCTGGCGAGGG
This sequence comes from Bradyrhizobium betae, assembly GCF_004123905.1. Lineage (GTDB taxonomy): Bacteria > Pseudomonadota > Alphaproteobacteria > Rhizobiales > Xanthobacteraceae > Bradyrhizobium > Bradyrhizobium betae_A. Next base: position 312,484 of record NZ_MZXW01000041.1, on the reverse strand, counting down.
CGGCGGGGTGTATGCACGCTTTCGTGCATATGAACATATAACTCTCGCCGTAGTTGTACGGTGAATGCATTTCACCAAGAGTTAAAGGCGACTGACCACAATCGCCGGCAGTTCCAGCACTCGTATTTTACCCATTGCATCGCTCGCGTTTCCACCCTCCGCGAGTCCAGCCGGTCGAAGCACCAGCCACGGGACGCCTGATGTTCAAATCGATAGCAAACACCGGAATTCGCACCCGGCTGCTCGGCGGCTTTGCGCTGATCTGCGCGTTGCTCGCGGCGACCGTCGTCTACACCGTCTTCGTCATCTCGGACATCTCGGCGCGTATCAAGCTTGTCGTCGACCGGCGGGCGCCGATTGCAATCGCAAGCACCGAACTCGTTGGCAATCTCTATTCGACGCTCGCGACCTTGCGCGGCTATCTGCTGACGGGCGATGAGCAGGCCAAGCGCGACCGAGCCGCGGTCTGGGCCGAGCTCAATCGCACCGCTGCCGCCATTGACGGCATGGCCGAAGGATTTTCCAGTTCGCAGAGCAAGGCCAATTGGCGCGAGGCCAAGGCGCTGATCGCGGAATTCCGTCAGGCCCAGGAGAAGGCGGAGAAAGCGGCCTTCACGCCGTCGGCCTATCCGGCGAGCGACCTGCTGGCGAAGGAGGCCGCGCCGCTGATCGCGACCATGTTCACGAAGATCACCGCGATGATCGACGAGGAGGAGGCGCTTGAGGCGACGCCGCAGCGCAAGCGCCTGCTCAAGACCTTTGCCGATGTCCGCGGCAATCTCGCCGCAGCGGGCTCGCAATTGCGGCTCTACCTGGCCTCGGGCGAAGGTGCCGACCGCGACAAGTTCGAAAAGCCGCTCGCGACCTTCAGCGCCGCGCTTGCATCGGTCGAAACGCAGGAGGAGCTGCTCACCGGCACGCAGAAGACAGCCTACCAGGCCATCATTCAGGCGAGCGATGCCTTCGCGCCGCTGCCGGAGCGGATCTTTGCGATCCGCCGGACGCCGCAGTGGAACGCGCCGGTCTTCATCCTGTCGACCGAGGCCGCGCCGCGCGCCGCGCGCATCCTCGATCTGCTCGACGGCCGGAAGGACGCGGAGGGCCGGCGCTCGGGTGGCCTCAAGAGCGACCAGCAGTCGCGGCTCGCCGGAGATGGCCGCAGCGTGGCCGAAGAGGTCGAGAAGTTGCTCCTGCTGCAATGGATCCTGCTCGCCGCGGGGCTCGCGCTCGGAATCGCAATCGCGATCCTGGTCGCACGTTCGATCACGCGCCCGATCGCCGAGCTGGTGGCGGACTCCGCGCGGCTTTCCGCCGGCGACACCAGTGTCGAATTCAGGACGGCGCAACGTGGCGACGAGATCGGGGGCGTCTCGCAGGCGGTGGCCAGATTCCGTGACAATGTGATCGCCCAGCAAGAGGCGGCGGCGTCTCTCGCGCGCGAAGCCGAGGCGCGCGAGGCGAGCAATCGCAACGTGGAGAGGGCGGTCGAGGAGTTTCGCGCGACCTCGGGCGATCTGCTAACCTTGGTCGCAGAGAACGCGGGCACGATGCGGCGGACCGCGGAGAGCCTTGGCGGCATCGCGCAGCATGCGACGAGCCAGGCCGCCTCCGCGGCATCCGCCTCGGAACAGACCGCGACCAACGTCCAGACCGTCGCGGCGGCGTCGGAAGAACTCGCCAGCTCCATCGTCGAGATCAGCCGGCAGATCGAGCTGTCGAACAGGACCGTGCGATCGGCGGGCGAGGTGACCGCGCGTTCCGAAGCCGAGATCGAGGGTCTCGCGCACGCCGCCCAGAGCATCAGTTCGGTCGTCGATCTGATCCAGGCAATTGCCGCCCAGACCAACCTGCTCGCGCTTAATGCCACGATCGAGGCGGCGCGGGCCGGTGAAGCCGGTCGCGGCTTCGCGGTGGTGGCGTCCGAGGTGAAGGCACTGGCCGACCAGACCCGCAATGCGACGCAGGAGATTGGCCAGCACATCGCGGCGATCCAGAGCTCGACCGGCAGCGCGGTCGCCTCCGTCAAGGAGGTCTCTGCGGCCATGCGCCGGATCGACGAGGTGACCGCCGCGATCGCGAGTGCAGTGGAAGAGCAGGGCGCGGCGACGCGGGAAATCTCACAGAACGTCCAGATGGCGGCCTCCGGGACCCGGACGCTCGCCTCCAGCATCGTCACGGTCTCCGGCGCGATTGACGAGACCAACCGATCGGCCGACCACGTGACGAGTGCGGCGAACCAGGTCTCGGGGGCAGCCGAGCGCCTCGCCGCCGAAGTCCAGAGCTTTTTCGTCAAGCTGCGCAGCGGCCCGACGGATCGGCGCAAGGCCGGCGATCCTCACTATCCCCGGCCGGAGCGGCGGAACGTCGCTTAGAGCAAGGTGGGCGCCGCGCCTAGAGCGTTTTCCAGCGAGTGGATACCGGTTCGCGTCAAGAAAACGCGTCAAAACAAAAAGCTAGAGCCCGGTTCTGATTTATCAGAACCGAAAAAGGCTCTAGTCGGTGAGGTACTCGGGATGGTGGCTTCGGATCGTGTCCAGTTCGCTGAGCGTCCCTGACAGATGCTTGCGCAGATGCTGTTGCGCGGCATCGGCGTCTCCGGCCTCGATCGCACGCGTAATCAGCTTGTGGTGGCGTACGATATTCTGGGCCTTGCCGGGCGAGGGCAAATGCAGCCGGCGCAGCCGGTCGATATGTCCGCTGCGGCTGCGCACGAGCGCCCACAAATCCTGCTTTCCGGCGGCGCTATAGAGCTGGGCGTGGAAGTCGTTGTCGCCGGCCATGAAGGCCTCGAAGTCACCGGCCTTGGCAGATTGTTGTTGCAGCGCAATGGCGTGATCGAGGCGGATTACCAGTGCGGCGTCGCTGTGGCCTGCGAGCAGGCGCACGATCTCCAGCTCCAGCGCTTGTCGCAGGAAATGCGCCTGCTCTGCGCGGCCGATGTCGATCCGGCTCACGACAGTCGCGTGCTGCGGAAAGACGTCGACCAGGCCCTCTTCCTCGAGCCGCATCAGGGCGTCGCGCACCGGCGTCGAGCTTACTCCGAACTGGCCGGCGAGCTCGGCGCGTGACAGCGGCGCGCCCGGCGGCAGCTCCAGGGCGATGATCGCATTGCGCAGTCGCTCGAACACCTGCGGCGCGGCTTGGCGGGCGCGGTCCAGCCGGGTGGCGGGTCGTGCCGCGCGCGGCGGGGTATGGGTTGCTTCCATGTCGGGTCCCGCGGGCTTGCCTTTGATGCACTAATATATTAGTGCATCAGCAGGGTCAACGCAGCTCGACGCTGGCCGGAGGAAACACACAACAATGATCAAGCATCTTCGTAGCCAGCTGGCGGCCGCCGCCCTGACCTCCGCGATCGCCATGACGGCGTTCGCCGCGCAGGCGCAGCAGAAATCCGAGATCTCGCTGTCGCGCCAGCCCGGCATTTTCTACATGCCGAGCCACATCATGGAGAAGCAGAAGCTGATCGAGAAGCACGCTGCCAGCCTCGGCGTCCCGGGCGTCACCACCAAATGGATCACCTTCTCCGGCGGCGGCGCGCAGACCGATGCGCTGCTCGCCGGCGGCGTCGACATCCTCAACACCGGCACCGGCAATCTACTGCTGCTGTGGGACCGCACCCGCGGCGGCGTGAAGGGCATCGTCGCGACGTCGGCGCAGCCGATGACGCTGATCAGCAGGGATCCCAACATCAAATCGATCAAGGATTTTGGGCCCAGCGACAAGATCGCGGTGCCGACGGTGAAGATCTCGACCCAGGCGATCGTGCTTCAGATTGCGGCGTCCGAGGCGTTTGGTGCCGACCAATGGTCGAAGCTGGATGCCAATACCGTGCAGCTCGGCCATCCCGACGCCTATGCGGCGCTCGCCAATCCCAAGCACGAGGTGCACAACCACTTCTCGATCCCGCCCTACACCTTCCTGGAACTGAAGAACGTGCCGGGCGCGCATGTCGTGCTGAATTCGCCTGACGTGATGGGCGGCCCGCTCAGCCAGGCGCAGTTCTTCACCACGACGAAATTCGCCGATGCCAATCCAAAGATTATCCAGGCGGTGCGCGACGCGACCAAGGAAGCGCAGGATCTGATTCGCAGCGATACGAAGCAGGCCGTCGAGATCTACAAGGAGATCACCGGCGACAAGACCTCGGTGGAGGAGTTGCTCGACCTGTTGAAGGAGCCGGGCATGATGGAGTGGAATCTCGAGCCGCAGGGCACTATGAAATTCGCCGCGCATCTGTTCAAGACCGGCACGCTGAAGAATCAGCCCAAGGTCTGGACGGACTATTATCTCCCCGTCGCGCACGACCTGAAGGGCAACTGATGGCCCTGCTCGATGTCAGTGGGGTGACGCTGCGCTACAAGACCTCCAGCGCCGTCGTCACTGCCACGGAAAGAGTGAGCTTTACGGTCGACAAGTCCGATCGCTTCGTGCTGCTCGGTCCCTCCGGCTGCGGCAAGTCGACTTTGCTCAAGGCGGTCGGCGGCTACATGAGCCCGAGCGAAGGCCGCATGACCATCGGCGATCGCGAGATCCGCGGTCCCGGCGCCGACCGCATGATGATTTTTCAGGAATTCGACCAGCTGCTGCCGTGGAAGAGCGTGCTCGCCAACGTCATGTTCCCGCTGCTGACCGCGCGAAAGCTGTCGCGCAAGGACGCTGAGGCCCGCGCGCGGGCCTATATCGAGAAGGTCGGCCTCACCCGCGTGGTCGATGCCTACCCGCATACGCTCTCGGGCGGCATGAAGCAGCGCGTGGCGATCGCGCGCGGCATGGCGATGGAGCCTGACATCCTGCTGATGGATGAGCCGTTCGCCGCGCTCGATGCGCTGACGCGCCGGACCTGCCAGGACGAATTGCTCCAGCTCTGGGGCGAGACCAAATTCACCGTGCTGTTCGTGACCCATTCGATTGCGGAGGCGATCCGCATCGGCAACCGCATCCTGCTGCTCTCGCCGCATCCCGGCCGCGTCAAGGCCGAGGTGGTCGACGTCGACAAGGTCTCAAACGAAGACGGTAGCGCCGGCCGGTTGGAGAAGGAGATCCACGATCTCCTGTTCGCCGGCGAAGCCACAGGGCATTGAGGGAGCCGGTCATGGCCGAAGCGAGAATATTGCTGCGTGATGCGCCGGTCGCCGCCGCTGCTGAGGTTGAGCGCAAGCTGAGCGTGCTCGAGCTGTTGTGGAACGACGGGTTTGTCCGCAAGACCGTCATCATCCTGTTCCTGGCCGCAATCTGGGAAGCTTACGGCGTCATCCTCGACAATCCGCTGCTGTTTCCGACGCTGCACGACACCATCGTCACCATGTATGATCGTGTGAAGGACGGCACCATCCCCATGCGCGCCTGGGCCTCGCTGAAGGTCCTGTTCATGGGCTATTCGGCCGGCATCGTGCTCGCCGCAATCTTCACGGTGCTCGCCATCTCGACCCGCATCGGCACCGATTTTCTTGAAACCGTGACGGCGATGTTCAACCCGTTGCCGGCGATCGCGCTGCTGCCGCTCGCTTTGATCTGGTTCGGCCTCGGCAATGGCAGCCTTGTTTTCGTGCTGATCCATTCGGTGCTGTGGCCGGTCGCGCTCAACACCCATTCCGGCTTCAAGAGCGTGTCCAACACGCTGCGCATGGTCGGCCGCAATTACGGCCTGCGTGGGCTGCCTTACGTCGCCAAAATCCTCATCCCGGCCGCCTTCGGCTCGATCCTCACGGGCCTCAAGATCGGCTGGGCGTTTGCCTGGCGCACGCTGATCGCGGCCGAGCTGGTGTTCGGCGTGTCCTCAGGCCAGGGCGGGCTCGGCTGGTTCATCTTCGAGAACCGCAACCTCCTCGACATACCTGCGGTCTTCGCAGGCCTCTTGACGGTGATTATCATCGGGCTCTTTGTCGAGAACCTGATCTTCCGCGCCATCGAGCGGAACACCGTCCAGAAATGGGGCACCCAATCATGACCAAGAAAAAAATCGCGCCCGACCAGCTCCGCAGTGCGCGCTGGTTCGCACCCGACGATCTCCGCTCGTTCGGCCACCGCTCCCGCACCATGCAGATGGGCTACGCGCCGGAGGAGTGGAAGGACCGCCCGATCATCGCGATCCTCAACACCTGGTCGGATGCGCAGCCCTGTCACATGCACTTCAAGTCGCGGGTTGACGACGTCAAGCGCGGCATCCTGATGGCCGGCGGCTTCCCGCTGGAGCTGCCGGCGCTGTCGCTGTCGGAATCGCTGCTCAAGCCGACCACCATGCTCTACCGCAATCTGCTGGCGATGGACGCGGAAGAGCTGTTGCGCAGCCATCCCGTCGACGGCGTGGTGCTGATGGGCGGCTGCGACAAGACCACGCCCGCGCTTCTTCTGGGCGCGACCTCGATGAACATCCCGGCAATCTATCTGCCGGCGGGTCCGATGCTGCGCGGCAACTGGAAGGGCAAGACGCTCGGCTCCGGCTCCGATGGTTGGAAATATTGGGACGAGCGGCGCGCCGGAAAAATCTCCGACAAGGACTGGCTCGATATCGAAGCCGGCATCGCTCGCAGCTATGGCACCTGCATGACCATGGGCACCGCCTCGACCATGACCGCGATCGCGGAAGCGATCGGCATGACGCTGCCGGGCGCCTCCTCGATTCCCGCCGCCGACGCCAACCACATCCGCATGGCCAGCGAATGCGGCCGCCGCATCGTCGAGATGGTGTGGGAGGATTTGACGCCGAAGACGATCCAGACCCGCAAGGCCTTCGAGAACGCGATTGCGGTCGCGATGGCGATGGGCTGCTCGACCAACGCGATCATTCATCTGATTGCGCAGGCCCGCCGCGCCGGCCAGGACATCGGGCTCGACGATTTCGAGATCGCCAGCCGCAAGGTGCCCGTGATTGCCAACGTGCGGCCGAGCGGCGATGCCTATCTGATGGAAGACTTCTTCTATGCCGGCGGCCTGCCGGCGCTGATGGGCGAGATCAAGCAGCATCTGCATCTCGACTGCATCACCGTCACCGGCAAGAGCGTTGGCGAGAACATCGACGGCGCCGAGGTCCACAATGCCGACGTGATCCGCTCGGTCGACAATCCCATTTACAAGGAGGGCGCGCTCGCCGTGCTCAAGGGCAATCTCGCGCCCGACGGCTGCGTCATCAAGCCTTCCGCCTGCGCGCCGCGCTTCCTCAAGCACACCGGGCCGGCGCTGGTGTTCGACGATTATCCGTCGATGAAGAAGGCGGTCGACGATCCCAATCTGGATGTCACCGAGGATCACATCCTCATTCTGCGCAATGCGGGGCCGCAGGGCGGGCCGGGCATGCCGGAATGGGGCATGCTGCCGATCCCGACCAAGCTCGTGAAGCAGGGCGTGCGCGACATGGTGCGCATTTCCGATGCGCGCATGAGCGGCACCAGCTACGGCGCCTGCATTTTGCACGTCTCGCCCGAATCCTACATCGGCGGCCCGCTGGCGCTGGTGCAGAACGGCGACCGTATCACCCTCGACGTTGCCGCGCGCACCATCAATCTCGATGTAAGTGAGGCCGAGTTGGAAAAACGCCGCGCCGCCTGGAAGCAGCCCGAGCGCCGCTTCGAACGCGGCTACGGCTGGATGTTCACCAAGCACATCAAGCAGGCCAATGACGGCTGCGACTTCGATTTCCTCGAGACCGACTTCGGCGCGCCGATCGGCGAGCCGTCGATTTACTAGAGAGTACACCATGACCAAACTCAGCGAAGCCACCCGCAACAAGCTCAAGACCGTCTCCACCGCCACGGTGGCCACCGCGCTGTTCAAGCGCGGTCTGCGCATCCAGATGATTCAGGACGTGCATCCGATCGGCCAGGACCAGCCGACCATGGTCGGCGAGGCCTTCACGCTGCGCTACATGCCGGCGCGCGAAGACCTCAACACCATCGACGTCTTCAAGGACCGCTCGCACCCGCAGCGCAAGGCGGTCGAGGATTGCCCGGCAGGCAACGTGCTGGTGATGGACAGCCGCAAGGACGCGCGCGCGGCTTCGGCCGGCGCGATCCTGGTGACGCGCTTGATGAAGCGCGGCGTCGCCGGCGTCGTCACCGACGGTGGCTTTCGCGATTCCGCCGAGATCGCCAAGCTCGGCATTCCCGCCTATCACCACCGTCCCTCGGCGCCGACCAATCTGACGCTGCATCATGCCATCGAGATCAACGTTCCCATCGGCTGCGGCGATGCGCCGGTGTTCCCCGGCGACGTCATTTTGGGCGACAGCGACGGCGTCATCGTGATCCCCGCGCATCTCGCCGACGAGATTGCCAACGAAACGTTCGAGATGACAGCGTTCGAGGATTTCGTCACCGAGGAAGTCAACAAAGGCCGCGGCATCTTTGGTCTCTATCCGGCGACCGATCGGCAGACGCTCACCGATTTTGCGGAATGGCGGAAGAAGAACGGCCGCTAGGCCGAGACTAAATCACGTCAACAAAGGCCGGCCACATCAAGAGCCGGCCTTTTATCAAGCAGGGAGGGCTACAATGAATTTCACGCGACGCAACCTCGTGGTTGGCGCTGGTGCAGCGGCGGTGTCTACACTTCTATCGCGCGCCGCTGGCGCCCAGTCGTTTCCGTTCACGCCGAACCAGCGCTACCCCGACCCCGCCGTCCAGATCCTCGATCCAAGCTTTGGCAAATACCGGCTCTATTCCTCGACGGTCGAGCAGGTCGCGTCGGGCATGCGCTGGGCCGAAGGCCCCGCCTATTTCCCCGAGGGCGGCTACCTGCTGTTCTCCGACATTCCCAACAACCGGATCATGAAGTTCGACGAGAAGACCGGCCAGACCAGCGTGTTCCGCGCCAACGCCAACTACGCCAACGGCAACGCACGCGACCGCCAGGGCTGTCTCGTCACCTGCGAGCACTCCGTCACCCGCCGCATTACCCGCACCGAGAAGGACGGCAAGATCACCGTGCTCGCCGATAAGTTCGAGGGCAAGCGGCTCAATTCGCCGAACGACATCGTGGTGAAATCGGATGACAGCATCTGGTTCACCGATCCCTTGTTCGGCATCAACGGCGAGTGGGAGGGCAAGAAGGAGAAGGCGGAGCAGGCCACCACCAACGTCTATCGCATCACCAAGGATGGCAAGATCACCGCCGTCCTCACCGATCTCGTCAATCCGAACGGCCTCGCGTTTTCGCCGGACGAGAAGAAGCTCTACATCGTCGAATGGAAGGGCACGCCCAACCGCAGCATCTGGAGCTACAATGTCGGCGACGACGGCTCGCTCAGCGGCAAGACCAAGCTGATCGATGCCGCCGACCAGGCCTCGCTTGACGGTTTTCGCGTCGACCGCGACGGCAATCTCTGGTGCGGCTGGGGCTCCAACGGCGCGCTGCAATCCGAGCCCGCCGACGTTGGCGGCCGCAAGGTGTTTCAGCTCAAGGGCAAGTCGGAAGATCTCGACGGCGTGATGGTGTTCAACGCGGACGGCAAGCCGCTCGCCTTCATCAAGCTGCCGGAACGTTGCGCCAATCTCTGCTTCGGCGGCCCGAAGAACAACCGGCTTTATATGGCCAGCAGCCATTCGGTCTATGCGCTGTACGTGGAGTCGCACGGGGCGGTGTGAGGTGCGCTCTTCGCCTCTCTCCGCTTGCGGGGAGAGGCCGTAATTCAAGGGCAGCTTGAATTACGGGTGAGGGGGAGTCTCCGCGAACTCTATGCCACCGTCTTTGCGGATAGAACCCCTCACCCCGACCCTCTCCCCGTAAGAACGGGGCGAGGGAGAGGATCACGCCTCCGCCATCCCCGCCGCCCACAGCGCGAACGCATACACGATCGCGACTTCATCAAGACGATCGAATCGCCCCGACGCGCCTCCATGGCCGGCGCCCATGTTGGTGCGCAGGAGAACCGGACCGCCGCCGCTCATGGTGGCGCGCAGGCGCGCGATCCATTTGGCGGGCTCCCAATAGGTGACGCGCGGGTCGGTCAATCCGCCCATCGCCAGAATCGCCGGATAGTCCTTTGCCGCGACGTTGTCGTAGGGCGAGTACGACAAAATGGTGCGAAAATCCTTTTCGCTCTCGATCGGATTGCCCCATTCCGGCCATTCCGGCGGCGTCAGCGGCAGCGTGTCGTCGAGCATGGTGTTGAGCACGTCCACGAACGGCACTTCGGCGACGATGCCGGCGAACAGCTCGCCGGCACGGTTGGCCACCGCGCCCATCAGCATGCCGCCGGCCGAGCCGCCATGGCCGACAATGCGCTTTGCGCTGGTGTATTTTGTATCGATCAGCGCGCGGGCGCTGGCCGAGAAATCGTCGAAGCTGTTCGTCTTCTTCTCGCGCTTGCCGTCGAGATACCAGCCCCAGCCCTTGTCGGCGCCGCCGCGGATATGGGCGATGGCGTAGACAAAACCGCGATCGACTAGCGACAGCCGGTTGGCGCTGAACGAGGCCGGCATCGCCATGCCGTAGGAGCCGTAGCCGTAGAGCAGCAGCGGCGCGGTGCCGTCCAGCTTGAGCCCGCGGCGGTACAGGATCGACACCGGCACTTCGGCGCCGTCCTGCGCCTTCGCCATGATGCGGGTGGTGACGTAGTCTGCCGCGTCATGGCCGGACGGGATCTCCTGGCGCTTGCGCAAGGTGCGCGTGCGCCTGACCATGTCATAGTCATAGACTTCCGACGGCGTTGTCATCGACGAATAGGCAAAACGCAAATTCGTCGTGTCGAATTCGTAGGAGCCCATCGTATCCAGCGAATAGGCGGCTTCGTCGAAGGCGATGGCGTGTTCTTCCCTGGTCGCGAGATCGCGGATAACGATCGACGGCAGCGCATTGGCGCGCTCCAGCCGGACCAGATGGCCGGCATAGAGATCGAGGTCGATGATGTAGATGCCGGGGCGATACGGGATCAAATCGCGCCAGTTCTTGCGCTCGGGTGAGGCAAGCGGTGCAGTAACGATCTTGAAGTCGATGGCGTCGTCGGCATTGGTGAGGATGAACAGCTCGTCGCCGCGGTCGGCGAGCGAATATTGCACGCCCTCTTCGCGCGCTGCCACTAGGCGTGGCGGAGCATCGGGATGCGCAAGGTCAATCAGCCGCTGCTCGCTTGTCTCGTGATCGCCGCCGGCGATCACGCAGAAGCGGCCGCTGGTGCTCTCGTGCAGATGGGTGAACCAGCCGGAATCCTGCTCCTCGTAGACCAGCGTGTCGTCGGCCTGCTTGGTGCCCAGCTTGTGTAGCCACACCTGCATCGGGCGATGGTTGTCGTCGAGCTTCACATAGAAGAAGGATTTTGCATCCGCGCTCCAGACCACGCCGCCATCGGTCTCCTCGACGAGGTCGTCAAGATCCGCGCCAGTTTCCCAGTCGCGCACACGGATCGAAAAATATTCCGAGCCCTTGGTATCTGCGCTCCAGGCTTGCAGCCTGTGATCGTTCGAGTGCCGGCTGCCGCCGAACTTGAAATATTTGTGATCCTTTGCGAGCGCGTCACCGTCGAGCACAATATGGCCCTCGCCGCCGTCGCGCGGTATGCGGCCGAACAGCTCGTGCTGCCCACCTTCGCGAAACCTGCGGAAATAGGCGAAGGGCCCATCCGGAGACGGCACGCTGGAATCGTCCTCCTTGATCCGCCCGCGCATCTCGCGCACCAGCGTCTTCTGCAAGCCAGCGGTGTGGCCGAGCAGGCTCTCGGTGTAGCCGTTCTCTTCATCCAGATATTTGCGGATGTCGGTATCGAGCACCGCGGGATCCCGCAGCACCTCCTGCCATTTCTCGTCCTTCAGCCAGGCATAGTCGTCGGTCACAGTGATGCCGTGGTGGGTGAAGGAATGCGGCCGGCGCGGGGCGACGGGGGGCTGGGAAGGGATTTTGGCCTGGGTCACTCGATCCTCGTCTTGATACGTGTTCCACCTTATATCGTCCCGATTCGGCGAATTGCCAGCGGGGCTGTGCCAAGGGCTGCGCCAACCCGCCGGGTTGTTGATCCGCCCCTTCTATGCTTTAGCCTCCATATTCCCGCCGCCGGTCCAGCCTGATGCTGTTCAATTCCTACCCGTTCATCCTGCTGTTCCTCCCCGTGGTGCTGGCCGGCTATTTCTGGCTCGGGCGGCGCAGCAATCTGACCCCGGTGATCTGGCTGGCGCTGGCCTCGCTCGCCTTTTATGCGATCGGCAGCTGGCAGTTCGTGGCCCTGCTGCTGCTATCGATCGCGTTCAACTATGGCGTCGGTCATCTCCTGATCGTGGCGGAGCTTGCTCCGCCGCAACGAAAGGCGGCGCTCGCGCTTGGCGTCGCCGGCGATCTCCTCGTGCTCGGGATTTTCAAATATGCAGGTTTCTTCACCGAGAACGTCAATGCGCTGTTCGGCACGCATGTCGCGGTCCATATCCTGCTGCCGGTCGGCATCTCCTTCTACACGTTCACGCAGATCGCGTTCCTGGTCGATGCGTATCGTGGCCAGGTCGCGCGTTACGCCCTGCCGCATTACGCACTGTTTGTGACCTACTTCCCGCATCTCATCGCGGGCCCGATCCTCCACCACAAGGACATGATCCCGCAATTCGAGCGGGAGGAAGCGAAGCATCCAGACGCGCACCTGATGCTGTGCGGAATCATCATCTTCGCCATCGGCCTGTTCAAGAAGACCTGTCTCGCCGACGGCATCCAGCCGCTGGTCGCGCTCGCCTTCGACGCGCGCTTCCCGAGTTTCGACCAGGCCTGGCTCGGCGCACTCGCCTACACCTTCCAGCTCTATTTCGACTTCTCCGGCTATTCCGACATGGCGATCGGGATATCGCTGATGTTCGGCATCTTCCTGCCGATCAATTTCAACTCGCCCTACAAGGCCACCAGCATCGTCGAGTTCTGGCGCCGCTGGCACATGACCTTGTCGCAATTCTTGCGCGACTATCTCTACATCTCGCTCGGCGGAAATCGTCGCGGCCGCGTGCTGCGCTACGTCAATCTGCTGATCACGATGCTGCTCGGCGGGCTCTGGCACGGCGCGGCCTGGACGTTTGTCGTGTGGGGCGCGCTGCACGGCGCTTATCTCTGCGTCAATCACGCTTTCAACGCGCTGGTGCCCAACATCCCTTCGGCTCTCGCGCGCCCGGTCCGCATTGCCGGCGCCGTGCTGACCTTCCTCGCCGTCGTCGTCGCCTGGGTGTTTTTTCGCGCGGAGCGGGTCGATTGGGCCATGCGGATCATCAGTGCCATGGCCGATCCCTCGACCATCGTCTCCGGCCGCGAAGAAATCGCGGCGCTGGTGCAGGTCTCGATCTATGCCGCGCTGGTGTGGTTCGCGCCAAACACGCAAGGCATCATGGGCTACGATCATGCCAATCGCAGCGTCGGCGAGGACTTGCGAGGCGGGCGGATGCGGCCGCTGTTTCTCTACGGGGCGTCGCTGGTGCTCGCGTTCGGGATTCTGGGCATCCAGAGCCACAGCGAATTCATCTATTTCCGGTTCTGATGCGCAGGCCGTTCACACATCTGAGGCGTCTTCTGCTCGCGAGCATCGTCTGCGTGCTGGGCGCGGCTGTGCTCACCTATGCCGTCGATCCCTTGCAGCTGTTCCGTCCCTCGCGTCTCGCCTTTTATTCCGACGACACGCGCGTGCAGAATGCCGGGCTGATCCGCAGCCAGTCGTTCGACACGGCCTTCATGGGCACCTCGCTCGCGATCCATTACCGCCAGAGCGACATTGACCGTGCGCTCGGCGTGCATTCACTCAAGCTGGCGATGACCGGCTCGAATTCGCGCCAGCAGGCTTTCGTGCTGGAGCAGGCGATCGATCGCGGCGCGCGGCGCGTGATCTGGGAGATGGACGATTTTATCTTCGTCGATGCGGCCGACATCGAGGCCGATCCTTATCTCTCCGTCGATCTCTATCGCAGGACGACGAAGGGCATCGCGTCCTATCTGTTCAGCGCGGCGATGGCGAAGGAATCCCTGTTCGCATTGCTGAGGTCGGTTCCACCATTGCGAGAGCCGCTGAAGCGCGCGGCGCCTTATCTGCCCGTCAAGTTCGCGCTGGCGGATGTCGACGACATCTACGCACTGCCGCGGGATTTCGACGTTGCGCGCGGTTACAACGCGGAGAAGACACTTGCCGCCTTCGCCTACATCACCAGCCCCGTGCGCAGCCGCTTTCTCGGCGAAGGCTATGGCTATGAGGCCATGGTGCGGCATTTCGAGCGCGATGCCGTCGCCCTGATCGCGCGCCACCCGGACGTGACCTTCGACATCTATTTCCCGCCCTATTCGATCCTGCAATTCGTCGCGATGCGCGATACCTCGCCTGAGACGCTGAAGATCGTCGCCGATCTCACGGCGGTGATTGCGCAGCGCCTGACGCCGCTTCCCAATGTGCGCCTTTATGACTTCCGCGCGATCAAGGCGGTGACGCACGACCTCAACAATTACGGTGATGTCATCCACCACTCGCCGGTGGTGGACGCGATGGTGCTGAAGTGGTTGGCTAGCGGGGAGTATCGGGTCGATCCGAAGCAGCCGACAGCATCGCTGGATCAACTGAAGGCCCAGGTGGAGTCTTATCGCGTAGCGCGCTGAACTTTTCTCCCTCTCCCCGTTTTTACGGGGAGAGGGTTGGGGTGAGGGGCTGCTTCCGCAAATGAATTGGCAATGAGACTCGCGGAGGCTCCCCCTCACCCGGATCGCTGCGCGATCCGACCTCTCCCCGCAAGCGGGGCGAGGTAAGCAAGCGCCTTACACCGCCACCTCTTCGCCGAGATACGCGACCGCCGCTTCGAGCCCGCCCTTGCCGTGCGGGATCTTCAACGCGTTCAGGGCGATCTCGACGACCCCTAACGTGCCGAGCAGCATCGGCGCATTGACATAGCCCATATGGGCGATGCGGAAGGCTTGGCCGGAGAGGTCGCCGATGCCGGTGCCGAGCACGACGCCGCATTTGTCCTTGCAATAGCGCTGCAGGATCGCCGGATCATGGCCGTTGCTCATGGTCACCGTGGTCACGGTGTTGGAGCGCTCGCTGGCTTCCGCAATATTGAAGCCGAGCACCTGGCCTTCCGACCAGGCGTTGACCGCGCGGCGCGCGGCCTCGCCGAGCAGGCTGTGGCGGCGGAAGGCGTTCTCCAGCCCTTCCTCATGCAGCATGTCGATCGCCTTGCGCAAAGCGAACAACAGGTGCACCGGCGCGGTGCCGGCATATTTGCGATAATTCTCGGTGCCCTCGCGCTCGCTCCAGCTCCAATAGGGCGTCGACATATTCGCCGTCTTTTGCACCTCGCGCGCGCGCGCGTTGGCGGCGACGAAACCGAGGCCGGGCGGCGTCATCAGGCCCTTCTGCGAGCCGGACATCGCGACGTCGACGCCCCATTTGTCCATCTCGAACGGCATGCAGCCGAGCGAGGCGACGGTGTCGACCATGTACAGCGCGGGATGGCCGCTCGCCTTGATCGCCTTGCCGATCGCCTCGATGTCGTTCTGCACGCCGGAGGCGGTGTCGACCTGGACGACGACGACGACCTTGATCTTGTGCTCCTTGTCGCGGCGCAGGCGCTCCTCGACCTCACTCGGCCGCACCGCGCGGCGCCAGTCGCCCTTGAGCACCTCGACCTCGGCGCCCATCAGGGCTGCCGCATTGCCCCAGCCGATCGCAAACCGTCCGCTCTCGAGCACCAGCACCTTGTCGCCGCGCGACAGCACGTTGCTCAAAGCGGCTTCCCAGGCGCCATGACCGTTGGCGATGTAGATGTAGGACTTGCCCTTGGTCGCAAACAGTTTTGAGATGTCCCCGAGCAGGCTGTCGGTCAGCTCGTGCATCTCCTTGGAATAGATGTCGATCGCTGGACGGTGCATGGCCCGCAGCACTTCGTCGGGCATCGTGGTGGGCCCGGGGATGGCCAGAAATTCCCGGCCCGCGCGAACGGTCATTGCTATCAGTCCTTGTTGGTTGAGAACAGGATGGTGGGTCGCTGATTCCTAGTTTTACGCGGCGCTGCGATGCAAGAAAAGCGCCTAAAACGCAGGCCAGACGGCCCCTATCGTTTGGTCTCCCGGCACCCGGCGGCCTCCGCCTCCTCGACCGAGCAGAACCAGCGGGTGCCCTTGCTGATCTTCATCTTGATCTGGGTGTACCAGCGGCTGGTCGGCTGGTGATAGATGCACTCGCCGGCTGTGTTGACATTGCCCTTGATGGTGCAGTCGGGCGAGGGGGCGACTGGGCCCGAGGCCGAGGCGAGCAGCACCGCATGCGCTCCCTCCGGCGGTTTGGTGGCACCCAATATCGTCGTCTTCTTGTTGCGGACGCGCCAGTCCCAGGGCGCGATGAAGGCGCCCTGCCACATCCCGGCCTTGGCCTCACGCGCGGCAGCTTCATCCGCGTCGTAATCATGGGAGACGCGGGTGTAGGACAGCGCCCAGCCGGCGCGCGCCAGCCATTTCTGGATGTCCTCGCCGCCGACGTCGCAGCGCGCCACGGTGCGGCCGCGGCGATCGATGGCGCGGGCATGGCAGACCCAGCTCTTGCCCTCGGTGTATTTGGCGAGCTCGTCGCGGGCCGCGATGCCGCAGGTCCAGCGCTCGCTCTTGGTGTTGAGGCAGAGCTGGTCGACCGCGGGCGCGTCGATGCCGCCGAGCCGGATGCGCGTGTTGCCGATCACGACGGAATCGCCGGAGCGGACTTTTGCCGTGCCGGTGATGTCGGCAGCCTCGGCCAGCGACGGAAGGGCGAGCCAGGACAAGCTGAGCAAAGACAGCGCAATCAGGAATTTCCGCAACATGCCGGTCCGCGTGTGATGAAAACCTCGATAGAGCCCGCAATTGTGGTCGGCTTTTGGCCTCCGGGCCAGCGTATGCCTAACGATTGAGCTTTCAACTTCCCGTCATTGCATGTCGCGCTGTCGGCTCGTGTCCCGGACGCGGTGCGGCGTGCAACGCCGCTCCGCAGAGCCGGGACCCAGAAAATCGCGGGCGACCTTCTGGCGACATGGGCGCCGGCTCTGCAACGCACCGCTTCGCGCTGCGCCGCGTCCGGGCACGAGACCACCTCACCCCCGCGCCATCGCCCGCCGCGCCACCGCCAGTCCCATCAGCACGAACGCCGACGTCACCTCCGGGCCGCCGACCAGAATCCGCGTCGGGGTCTTCATCTTGTTCCATTCATACGCCCGGAACGGGCCGCGGCGGCCGCCTTCGCCTAAGCCGGTAATGATGACGTTCAGCGCCGGCGCGAAGGCGCGCGGGTCGGCGCCGAGATGGCCGAGCGCGATCAGCGCCAGCGCGGCGTCGAGCACGTTCATCTCCGCGGCCATCAGCTCGCCCTTGACGTAAGAAAGAACGCGGTGGCGGATGAAGTCGAAATCCCCGTTGGGATCGATTATGGCCTGCGCCGCCAGCGGCAGCGCCAGGAAAGCGGCGTAGCAGCGGCCGAAATAGGCGCTGTACAGCTCCGGCAGATAATAGATGTGCGAGCGCGGATTGGCGAAGGCGCCGCTGGCCGCCAGCCGTTTCTGGAAACCGATGATCCGATGTACGGTTGCGAGCCGCGCCGGCGTCTCCAATACTTTCCAGCGGGCCAGGTTGCGAAAGCTCACCTCGAGAATGTCGAGATTGAGTGTCGGATCGAGATCGTTGCCGTAGGGCCGCTCGCCCCTGAGATTGTCGATCCAGGTCGCAACGCCGCCCTCATAGTCGATATTGTCGTTGATCGGCACGGTCACGCGCGGCTCGTTGACGCCGGCGCGTACCTGGTAGCCCGAATAGAAGTCCAGCAGCGGCTGGTCGAGGATTGGATCGGTGCAGCCGGCCTGCGTCGCCGCCGAAATCGAGCACGCCGTGGTGTCGCAATCCGGCACGTAGACGCCGAAGCCGAGGTCCTGCTTGATCTGTGCGAAATAGCGGGAAAAGCGCGGATGCGGCGCGGGCGCCAGCGCGGTGATGACATTGAACCGCGCACCGTCGGTCCCCTCGACCTCCTCGCGGCTGATGTTGACGCAGAAATCGACCATGTCGGCGACCGCGCGCTCGGCCGCGTTCTTGTCGGTGGGCGAGGCGAGGCCGGTCTCGACGAAGCTGAGCAGCGCCTCGATGAAGAACGCATCGTAATAGGCCGAGCGGTGACGAATCTGCACCGGCTCCCACATCGGCTCGGCGATGCCGGTCCAGGGCGGATTGACCACGGCACGTGCAGGCGAGCGCGCGATGAAGACACGGGCAAGGTTGAACAGCAGCGAGGAGTTCTTGTAGCCGCGCGCGTTCAGCCCGGTGAGCGCCATGATCAGCTCGCGGCCGCGAAAATCAGGATCGCCGATCAGGTTGAAAGCGGCATAGGTCGGCAGGAAACCGTTTTTGCGATACGAGCCGAGCAGATGCTGCGCGCAGTCGCGGATCACGCCGTCGATCTGCGCTTGCGGCGGCGCCGAGCCGGTGAACATCGCCGGCGGCGGTTTGGGATGATCGAGCGCGATGCTGTCGACGAGATCGGCGACGGGCTGGCCGACCGCCGCCCAGTCGGGCTCGGCCTCGTCGCGGGCACGGGCGAGCGCGGTGCGCAGTCGGCTCAGCTTCGCCTCGTTGCGCAGCTCGGGCAGGCCCGCGCGTCGCAGCAGCAGGCGCAATGCGGGATTGCCAAGCGCGGTCATGTAGAATTTGGCCAGATGCGGATCGCCGCCGGCCGTACCCGACAGGACGGGATCGCAGACATCGTAAAGCGAGGGCCCGTCCTTGCGCGCCGTCAGCGCCCGGCAGGCGGCGCCGGCAAAATAATGAAAGCTCATGAAATACCTGATCGCGGGGCCTTGCGCAGGGCCGGCGAGCGCACACCGCCCCCTGCAAGTCGTTGAAAAAGCTACCCGGATTCGCAGGAAATACAAATGTGATGGCAGTCACAGCAAAAGCCGGCACGAAGGCTGCATAGTTAAGTCCCGGAAGACTACTGGGGGATCAAAAAATGCCACTCTTCGGGGCGGAGGATTAACCAACACATTCAGCAACTTAGCTCAATTTTTGGGCGATCTATTGCCGGGGAGGAGATATCCGGTTAAGGGTTTGTTTGGTGCGGCGCCGCAAATTGCGCGCAGTTCGGGGGCACATCCCCGGCCAATCCCTCAAACCTGAAGACGCCATCGCGCTACTCAAACTGTGTGCGCGCGCTTGGCTGGTCTTTGGCACTGACAGGAATGAAGCGAGATGAATGTAACGCAGCTCGACATTTCCCGACGCACGATCGCGGTGGCCGCAGCCCTCATCGGCACGGTCTCGCTCGTGATCGGTGCTCATGCTGCCCTCAACATGCGCGCGCTCGATGCCGCCAAGGCTGTTACGACCGACCAGGTCACCGGCTCGATCGGCCAGACCTCGCGGCTCGCCCTCGTCATCGGCAATGGACATTATCCCGACGCCAGCGCGCCGCTGACGCAGTCGATCAACGACGCCCGCGCGCTGTCCTCGACCCTGCGCAAGAACGGTTTTGACGTCGACATGGTGGAAGACGCGACCAGGGACGACATGGTCCGCGCCGTCAACCGCCTGAAGTCGCGGATCAAGCGCGACACCACCGTCATGCTGTTCTTCGGCGGCTACGGCGTGCAGGCCGGCCGCGAGAGCTACATGCTGCCGGTCGATGCCGCGATCTGGAAGGAAAGCGACGTCCGCCGCCAAGGCGTCTCGATCGAGGGCGTGCTCGGCATGATGAAGGAGCAGGGCGCCAAGGCCAAGCTCGTCGTCGTCGATGCCTCCCGCCGTAATCCCTATGAGCGCCGCTTCCGCTCCTACAGCCACGGTCTCGCGCCGATCGGCACGCCCGACAACGCGCTGATCCTCTCCTCGGCCTCGCCCGGCAAGGTCGTCGACGACGGCAAGGGCGAGCACAGCGTGCTGGTCAGCGAGCTGCTCGCCAACCTCAATGCGCAGGGCAGCGCCGAGAGCGTCTTCAACAAGACCCGCGTTGCCATCTCCCGCGCCTCCGAAGGCGACCAGGTCCCGACCGTGTCGTCATCGCTGCTCGAAGACGTGAATTTCGACCAGGCCGGCGGGTAGGTTTCAAGCTTCGCGACGTCTCGTGCCCCGGACGCGGCGCATCATGCAATGATGCGACGCTGAGCCGGGGCCCAGTTTTTTGGCTTGTCGCTTTGTGATGATATGGGTCCCGGCTCTGCGCAGCAGCGTTGCACGCTGCAG
Source organism: Bradyrhizobium betae (assembly GCF_004123905.1). Lineage (GTDB taxonomy): Bacteria > Pseudomonadota > Alphaproteobacteria > Rhizobiales > Xanthobacteraceae > Bradyrhizobium > Bradyrhizobium betae_A. The sequence goes on along the minus strand of NZ_MZXW01000041.1, from coordinate 292,366 downwards.
CGCGTCCGGGACACGAGCAGCGTTACTTCGCCGCTTCCGCGGCCATCGCCGGGCGCACGGGATCGCCTTCGCGCAGCAGCGCGCCGGCGCGGGCGACGACGACGTCGCCTTCGTTGAGGCCGTCGCGGACCTCGATATTGCCGCCCGACATCAATCCGACCTCGACGCGCTTGGTCTCGACGCGATTGCGGCGGATCACCTGCACCACGGTGCCGGCGGATGAATATTGCACGGCGGTCAGCGGCACCGCGACATTGCAGCTCTGGCCGGTCTTGATCAGCGCGCGTCCGCTCGCGTTCAGCAGCAGCCGCTTCTGCGAGGAGATGCCGATATAGACCATGCCCTGCTGGATGTTCGGCTCGACGGTCGGACCGATGCGGCGCACCTTGCCGTCGAGATCACCGGCGCCGGCAATGCGCACGGTCGCCTGCTGACCGACCGCGAGCTTGCGAATGTCGGTGGTTGCGACCAGGCCGACGAGATCATATTCGCTGCGCGCCACGATCGTGAACAGCGCCTCGCCCTTGGCCGAGGCGAGGTTGCCGATCTGCGCGGTCGATGTCGCGATCACGCCCGCCACGGGCGCCGTGACCTGAAGCGTGCCGCCTTCGGGTAGCGCCAGCCGCGCCAGCACCTGGCCGGCCGTGGTGGTGTCGCCGGCTTCAGCCAGCACCTCGGTCACCTTCAGGCCGGGACGCTCGGGCCGCACCGAGGTCTCCTCGCGCGCGATGATCGTGCCGGTGGCCTCGACGATGTCGGAGAAGCAGGATTTTGCGACTTTCAGCACCGTGACCGCCGGCCCTTTCGGTGCGTCGTCTTCGGCGGCCGCTGCGGGCTGGGCGGACAGCAGCAGCAGTCCGGTGAGCGCAACGAATTTTCGCGAAAAGGAACACGCAGGCAATGGACGCATCGGTCATTCCGGTTGGGGCCCTGATGGCCTCATCGATAGCAGAAGCGCCAGCGGTGGGCCAAGAATAGATCATGGTCCGGCCGGATGAGAATGCCGCAGCACAGGCGGCGCGATGCCGCCTGTTGAATTAGTCTTTGGGAGCGGGGGTAAGGTTCGCTGGTGGCAGCCACCCGGTAAATTCGTTATGGCTGGGCTTGTCCCGGCCATCCACGTTCTTAGGTCCGCACTGCAAGCTCGTGGATGCCCGGGACAAGCCCGGGCATGACGGCTCCTATGCAAACCTCACGGCAAGCTCAAAAACTCCACCCAGTTCGGCTTCTTGCCGGTCGGATAGGATTTCGGCTTGGCGAGTGCACCGCTGCTCTGGTCGATGGCATAGACCGTCATGCCGTCGGAGAGCTCGCCGACCGCGGCGAGGTAGCGGCTGGAGGGATCGATGTTGAAGCCGCGCGGCTGCTTCTCGGTCGGCACGTTGCCGATGGTGGTCAGCTTGCCGCTTGTCGCGTCGACCTTGTAGGCGGTGAGCGTGTTGGTGGTGCGCTCGGAGGCGTAGAGGAAGCGGCCGTCCGGGGTGATGTGGATGTCGGCGGCCCAAGGTTTTCCCGAAAAACCTTCCGGCAGTGCGGTGGTGCGCTGGATCTCGGTCCAGGCGCCGCTCTTGGCCTCATAGATGAACGCGGCAACGTCGGCGTTCAGCTCGTGGATCAGATAGACGAACTTGCCATTCGGGTGGAATACGAAGTGCCGCGGCCCCGATTTCTCCGGCACCTTGATCGCAGGCGGATCGCTCGGCGTCAGCGTGCCGGCCGTGGCGTCGAAGGCGAAGGCCAGGATCTGGTCGGAGCCGAGATTGGTTGCGAACACAAATCGGTTGTCGGGCGAGGGCAGGAAGGCGTGCGCGTTCAGCCCGGTCGGGATCACCTGCTTCGGCTCGGCCACGACGCCGTTGGCTTGAAGCGGATTCAGCGCGACCTTGTTACCGCCATAGGAGGCGCTGAACAGCACCTTGCCGCCGCGATCGGTGGCGATATTGGCCATGCTGTCGGCGAGCGGACCGTTGCCGATGGGGCTGAGCTGGCCCGTCTTGGGATCGATCGCAAAACTCACCGCGAGGAACGGCTGCGAGCGCACGCCGGCAATCAGCACGCGATGGTCGGGCGTGATCGCGAGCGGGGTCGAGGATCCCGGCTTCTCGACGCCCGTGAAGGCGGCCGTCTGCACCGGTGTCATCTCGCCGCTCTCGGCCAGCTTGAACACGCTGATGTCGTTGCTGTCGGCATTGCCGACATAGGCGAAGGTCTCGGCCATGCCGGCGCGGACTCCCGAAATGAGGGTGAGAAAAGTGAGGGTGGTGGCGATCACAGCGCGGGACGCGCTGCGGGTGGTCGGTCTCAACATGGGCTCCTCCTGGATATGCGACGTTTTCGTTTTGCCGGGGAGGATAGCGGGAGCCGCGTCACCGCACCAAATTCCAATTGGGATTGATCGATGCCGAAATTGTATCGGTTGTGCCGTGGATGGCTAGCGTACCGCCGCCGTCAGGTCGCGGGAGGGCAAATGCGGGCCGGCCGGGCGATCCGGCGGACCGAGCACGGTCCATACGGCGACTGCGAGCAATGCCGAGGTCAGGATGGTCCAGGCGACGAGCCGTTTGCGCATGAGGCCAAATCCGTCAATTGAATGCACGGGGCACGCCAACGATTCTGCACTGCAACCGGCGACGATCCTATGAACTCGTTCACAGCCGCCGCCGCGATTGCGAACCAATGCCGCGCTGGCGCATTGACCCCTCATGCCCCGTGAAAACGACCTCGAAGGCAAGCCCGACATGGGCGGCAAGCATGGCGGCCAGGCCGGTCAGCCCAAGCCGCCGCAACGCCCGCGCCCGAATCCGCGCGATGAGGACGTCGTGGCAAAGCGCCACACCGGTCAAACCGATCGCAGCTCCCCGCCGACCAAACCAAAATAGCGCCTCGCTCGCGCCGCGCATGCGTTGGGAACAGCAGCCTTGCCTTGCCGTTACCTTGATCCTGCGGGCGGACGAGACCGAAACGGAGGCTGGCACGTGTTTTGGATTTATTGGGACACCGCCTGGTCGCTCATCATCAGCGGCATCATGTTCACCACCATCGTCACCCATCCCGACGCCGAGTTCGTCGAGATCCGGGCGGCGAAGCAGATGAAATGAGCGGACCGCGTTCGAGGCGTCCGTAGGGTGGGTTAGCGCACGGCTGCGCGAAGCGCAGTCCGTTAGCGTAACCCACCACGTCTATCTCCGCGGCAGAAGAGGTAGGTTAAGCTGGGCGGATTGCGCTTCGCGCAACCGCACGTCTAACCCACCCTACGACACCATCGCCGCCGCGATCTTCTCCGCCGTCATCAGCACAGGAAAATTGGTGTTGGCGCACGGCACCACCGGGAAGATCGAGGCGTCGACGACACGCAGGCCCTGGATGCCCTTGACGCGGCCCTGGTTGTCGACCACCGCCATCGGATCGCTGGCCAGGCCCATGCGGCATGAGCAGGAGGCGTGCCAGACGCCGATGGTTGCTTTGCGCACAAAAGCTTCCAGCGCGTCGTCGTCGTTGATCACCTGGTCGAAGGTGAAACCTTCGACGACGAAATTGTCGATCATGTAGTGGCGCAGCGCCGCCGGCCCGTCCATCAGCGTCGCGGCGATCTTGGTCAAAATCCTGTTCCTGGTGTTGACGACGCCGATCTTGCGGACCTTGTCGGTATAGGCGGCCGGAAACGGCTTGTCGGTCACCGCCTTGACCACGTCGCTCATCTGCACCGCCGCCATTTTGCGGAAGCCGCTCATCAGGCGATCGAGGTCGCGCCGGTCGGACAGCAGATTGAACTCGACGATCGGTTCAGTCGAAGGATCGCGCGAGGCGAGCTTGACCTGTCCGGTCTCCGAATAGGTCTTGTTGACGAAGGTCAGCAGCGAGCCGATCTGCTCGCCGACCGCGTGCCAGGCCGATTTGCTGAGCAGGACGACGAACATGTCGCCCTTCGGCACACCTGCGAGCCCGGAGGAGTAACGCAGGCCAAGCTGCATATGGCGCCTGGTGTGCTCGTTCATGCGCGCGCCGCGGCGGACAAAGGACGACAGCGAGATCGAGGGATGATCCATCAGGCGCTGGCCGACGCCTTGCAGCCCCATCAGGACGGGAATGCCGAGATCCCTAAGGTGACCAACCGGGCCGATGCCGGCGCGCAAGAGATGCGCCGGCGAATGGATCGCGCCCGAGGAGAGAATGATCTCGCGTCCCCGGAATTCCTGCTCGCGTCCGTCGACAAGGGCCTTCACGCCGACGCATTGCGTGCCTTCGAACAGCAGCTCTCGCACCTGCGTGCCGGTGGAGATCGTCAAGTTGGCGCGCTTGCGCGTGTCGCGATCGAGATAGCCCATCGCGGCCGAGACGCGTTGCTCGGCCTGGTTGGAATGCGTCACCGGGAAATAACCGTCGACGAACTCGCCGTTCTGGTCGGCTAAGAATTGATGGCCGGCCTGCTGGAAGGCGTCGGCGAAGGCCTGCGAATGCCGCGTCCAGTGCTCCCGTGGAATTCTGCGCACCGGAATTTTACCGTCCTTGCCGTGATAGGGACCATCAAAATCGAGATCGCGCTCGACCTTCTTGAAGAACGGCAGCACGTCGGCCCACTTCCAGCCGTCGGCGCCGCGGGCATCCCATTCGTCGTAATCGGTCGGTGCGCCGCGGTTGGCCATCTGGCCGTTGATCGACGAGCCGCCGCCGAGCACGCGCGCTTGCTCGTATTTGCGCAAAGGCGGACGCGCTTCGTTCGGATTGTTGTGGCTGACGACCTGCGTCGTGACCTTGAGCTCGGTCCAGTGGAAGCGCGGATCGAAATAGGCCGTGCCCGGATAGCTGTCCCTGATTTCGGCCGGCTCGTTGCCGGGTGGTGTGTCCTGTCCGGCTTCGCACAGCAGGACCTTGTTGGCACTCTTGGCAGACAGCCGGTGGGCCAGCACGGACCCCGCCGAGCCGCCGCCCACGATAATGTAGTCATACACGATTGGCGTTTCCTCTTGTTCTTGTCGAAAGAGGTTAGCGCGGTTTTATCGGGAGGTCACGTCATGGCCCCGGACGCCACATCGCGGCGACGTCCGGGTCATTGCGTGTTGGATTGCCGCAACCGTCAGGCTGTCTTCGCTGCTGCCGCGATCTCAGTCGCGAAGTCGCGGTAGGCGTGCAGCGGACGTCCCAGCATTTTGGTCAGACGCGCAACGTCGCCGTTACCGGGGATCATTCCGTCGCTGACAAAGCGCTCGGCCATCAGGCGCATTTCGTAGGCCATCCATTTCGGCATGAAGCTCGCCAGATTCTGCTCGAACGCGGCCGGATCATCACCGCCATAGGCGATCGGGCGGCCCAGCACGTCCGACCAGATCGCGGCCACATCGGGACCGCTCAGCGTGTCGGGGCCGACCAGATTGATGGTTTCGCTCGGCAGCTTGCCTGGCGCCTGCTCGCGGCGGATCAGCTCGATCGCCGCGACCTCGCCGATGTCGCGGGCATCGACCATCGCGAGACCCTTGCTGCCGATCGGCATCGGGTAGACGCCGTGGTTGACGATGACGTCCTTGATCGTGAGATCATTGTCGATGAAGTAGGACGGGCGCAGGATCGTGGCGCCAAAACCCATCTGCTCGAGCATCCGTTCGGCGCCGAACTTCACTGCGAAGTGCGGCACGTTCACGAAACGATCGGCGTGGATCACCGAGAGATAGACAACCCGATCGACGCCCGATTCGCGCGCGATGTTCAGCGTGATCAGCGCCTGGGTGAATTCGTCGCCGGTCACCGCGTTGAGCAGGAACAGCGACTTGATGCCGCTGAACGCCGCGCGCAGCGAGTCCAGATCGAGCAAATCGCCTTTCACGACCTCCACGCCGGCGGGGAATGCGGCCTTGGCGGGATCGCGGGACAGCACGCGCACATCGGCGCCGCGCTGGACGAGTTGCTGGACAACGTTGCGGCCGACACGGCCGGTGGCGCCGGTTACGAGGATGGTCATGGGGGTCACTCCTGTTTGGGGGGTAAGAGACACCCGACAAACTAATGATCCACATTCGTGCCGATAGCCGTTATATCTAGACGCATTGTCTCACTGGTGGAACAGATGGACCTGCTTGCCCTCGCCGATTTCAATCTGGTCGCCCGTCATGGAGGGTTCGGGCGGGCCGCCCGGGCCACTGGCCGTCCGAAGGCGACGCTGTCCCGCCGGGTCTCCGAACTCGAAAGCAGCCTCGATTTGCGTCTGTTCGAGCGCGGATCGCGCGACCTCAAGCTCACCCAGGAAGGGCGCGCGCTCCATGAGCGGACCGGCGCGCTGCTCGCCGAGTTGGATGAGACCGCGGCGGCCATCTCGTCAGGCGGCGACAGGCCGCGCGGAAGCTTGCGGATCAGCGCGCCGCTGCTGTTCTCGCAGACCGCGATGGGAAAGCTCGCCGCCGCATTCGCGTTGAAATTCCCAGAGGTGCGGCTCGAGGTCACGACGGAAGATCGCGCCGTCGACATGATCGAGGAGGGCTATGACCTCGTGATCCGCGTCAATCCGGATCCGGACGAAACGCTCGTGGGGCGAATCTTCCTGCGCGACCGGTTGGTGGTCGTGGCGAGCCCGAAGCTGCGTCGTCCTGCGAACGATGTCGCAGTCCCGGCCGTGGTGCGTGGCGCGAGCGAGCAAAATCCCAGCTGGGATGTGACAGCGCGAGACGGAAGCTCGACCATCGCAACCGAGTCGGTGCTTCGCCTGTCATCGATCATCATGGTCCGCGATGCGGTCCGGGCCGGCGTCGGCGCTGCGCGGCTTCCGATCTCGCTCGTGAGCCGCGACATCGTGGCCGGAAAGCTCGTGCATTGGGGGGATGTCCCAGCACCCGAGATCGCGCTCTGGGCGCTCTATCCTTCGCGGCGGCTGCTGAGCGCGCGCGTCTCCGCGTTCCTCGATTTCCTCAAGGAGGCGTTCCCGTCAGGGACGCCCGAGGAGTTCGCGGCCTTTGTCGACTGACCCCTATTGCAGAACCTTCGGCATCACGACGACGACGTCGACCTGCTTGTTCAGCACCCGCGATGCGACCGCCGCGATGAGCGGCGAAAAGCTGTCCTCGATGTCGGATGCGACGTCCTCGTTCCTGGCGAAGGCGTAGAGCATCGTGCTCTCGATTTCGTCGAAGCGGATGCCCGCGAAGACGCGATCGAATGTCTCGGCGCCGACGGCGCCCGCAACGAGCGCCTGGATCGCCTGGTCCTGAATGAGGGTGAGCTTCATCATGCCGATGAGATAAGGAACAGGCGTACGAATACAAGATGCGCACACGGCAACATCCTGCCGTTCATCCAGGCTTGTGCGATCTGGTCAGTGGTGGTGATGACGCCAGTTGCCGCGTCCGCGGTACCAACCATAGTGATGCCCGCGATTGCCGTGCCAACCGTGATGACCGTGGCCATGGCCATGGCCGCCACGGACCTGGATCACGGCCTCGTCCTGCGAGATGGCCGGGGGCACCATCCCCAGTCTGGCCGAAGCCGGCGAGGATGAACCCATCGTTGCGATCAGTGCCGCGGTCGCGGCCAGTCCGAAAAGCTTCATCATCGTTCTCTCTCGCTGCTCGTCCGATCCCGGCTCGCATCGCGACACGCGGGGCCGGGTCGCCCACGTGTCAAGATTTTCTGGCTCACCAACTTCCGAAGAGCTCGCGATGGTCGAGGGCCACGCGTCGCTCGAATATTCTGTGCGCCGTCCGGGAGTGGACGGCACGCTGATGCCTGGCGCGACGTTCGGAGCGGGCGGCTATCGGCCGCGTCTCGGCTGGGCGGTCCTGGGGCATCATCGCCAGAGCGTTTTGTGAATCGGATTCGCGCGGAGATCGTTCGTCGTGTTCCACGTCGACCGCGGCCGGCGGCGCCGGGACGGGCGAATGCGAGACGTCGAACACGATCTTTTCCGGGAGAGGCCGGTTCGAGGCGATCCGGATGATGTTTTTGTCGACCTCGGCTACAGAGGGCGCGTCACTGGCGAGCGGAAAATAACGATCCGCCGTGTAGAGCAGCAACAGCAGCAGTCCACCGACGACGACGAGATATCTGACGACAGGCATGAATCCCCGCGAGCACGCCCTATGGCCGAGCGCGGAGCCTCAACGGGAAAAACCGGCAATCGTTCCCAACGATATCGTGTCCAACGAAGCGCAGGCGCATGCCCGCTCCGCCGCGACCGCCTGCTTCGACAGCAATTGCTTCAGCTTCGCCGCCGGCACGGCCGGGCTGAACAGCCAGCCCTGCATCTGGCTGCATCCGAGCTTTTGCAGCACTTCGCGCTGGGCTTCGGTCTCGACGCCTTCGGCGGTCGTCGCCATGTGGCGGGCGGCGGCCATGTGGACCACGGCCTGGACGATCGGCGAAGAATCCTCGGACTGGCCGATGTCGCTGATGAAGCTGCGGTCGATCTTGATCTTGTCGAACGGGAAGCGGTGCAGATAGCTCAGCGAGGAATAGCCGGTGCCGAAATCGTCGAGCGCGATGCGCACGCCGAGCTCGCGCAGCTGCTGCAGGACCGTCAGCGCCTCCGCGTCGTCGCGGATCAGCACAGTCTCGGTGATTTCGAGCTCGAGCCGGCCGGGCGCAAGGCCCGACTCCGCGAGCGCGGCGGCGACCTTCAATGCCAGCGTCCGGGAGCGGAATTGCACCGGCGAGACGTTGACGGCGATGTGGATATCGCCGGGCCATGAGGCGGCCTCGGTACAGGCCTGCCTCAAGACCCATTCGCCGATCTCGCCGATCAATCCGGTATCTTCCGCGACTGGAATGAAGTCCGCGGGCGAGACCATGCCGCGCTCCGGATGGCGCCAGCGCAGCAGCGCCTCGCAGCCGTTCACGACATTGGCCGCGAGGTCGACCAGCGGCTGGTAGTGCACCTCGAACTCGCCGCGCGCGAGCGCCTGGCGCAAATCGAGCTCGAGCTGGCGGCGCTGCCGCGCCTTGGCGTCGTATTCGGGCACGAAGATGCGGAAGGTGCCGCGCCCTTCCGATTTCGCCGCGTACATTGCGAGATCGGCACGCTTGAGCAGCTCGTCGAGATTGTCGCCATGGTCGGGCGCGATTGCGATGCCGATGCTGGCATCGGTCTGGATTTCCTGATCCTTGCAGTTCACCGGCGTGCGCAGCACGTTGAGGATGGTGTCGGCGAGCGCCGCCAGCTCGGCTTGGTCGCTGGTTCCCGCCTTGATGATGGCGAATTCGTCGCCGCCTAACCGCGCAACGAGATCGTTGCCGCTGACGCAGGCGCGCAGGCGGTTGGCGACCTGACGGAGAAGCTCGTCACCGACCTCGTGGCCGAGCGAATCGTTGACGCCCTTGAATTCGTCGACGTCGATATAGAGGATCGCGAACGGCTTGCCTTGGGCAAGCTCCGCGACACGGCGCTCCAGATGGCCGCGCATCAGCACGCGGTTGGGCAGGTCGGTCAGCGCATCATAATGCGCCATATGCGCGATGCGCTCGTCGGCGCGGATGCGCTCGGTGACGTCGTCATGGGTGGCGAGCCAGCCGCCGGCGGCGCCCGGGTGGTTCTTGATCTCGATCAGGCGGCCGGCGGCGGTCTCGACGATCGCGCTCTGGGTCTGTCCGACGCTGCTCAAAACGCCGTCGCAATAGGAATCGACGTCGCCCTCGAACGAGCCGGTGTCGGCGCGATGCCGGATCACGTCGCGGAAATAGGCGCCGGGCTTCACCACGGCGGCCGACAGCCCGTACATCTCGATGTACCGGCGGTTGCAGACGATGAGCCGTTCGTCCTGGTCGAACATCAGCAGGCCCTGCGTCATCGTGTTCATGGCGGTGCCGAGCCGCTGCTTCTCCAGCGAGACGCGCCGCGTCACCTGGCGGAAGATCAGGAACAGGGTCAGCACCAACAGGCCGATCGACAGCACGGCGACGGTGACGAAGAACCTGGTTTGGGTGCGCCAAGTGGCCAGCGTTGCGTCCAGCGACTTGGTCGCGACCACGACCAGCGGTTCGCCGGTCAGGAGGCGCGAGGCGACGATGCGGTCCTTGCCGTCGATCGGGCTCGCGAGCCTGGTCGTGACGAAGGTGCGCTCGAACACCGCCATCTGGTCCGGCGTGCCTTCGCGAAAATTATGCCCGATCATGGCATCGACATGCGGGACGCGCGCGAGCAGCTGGCCGTTCTGGTGGTGCATCGCGATCGAGGATTCCTCGCCGAGCCCGGCCGAGGCGAAGAAGGATTCGAGCTGCTCGGGCGCGATCGCGCGCGAGACGATCCCGAGGAATTCGCCGTGCGGGCCGGAGATACGCCGCGCGAACACGATGGTGGGTCCGTTGCCGATCCGTCCGCGCACGACCTCGACCTCTTCCTGCGACGCAGGATCGTTCTTGAGGCGGTTGAAGTAGTCGCGGTCGGCAACGGAGACATTGGCAACCGGCCAGCGTCGCGACGAGTTGATCAGCATGCCGTTGGCGTCGAACACATTGGCGCCGGCGACGTCGGACCAGCCGCTGGTTTTTGCGCGCAGCACCTCATGCATCGCAAGGGTGGCCACCTCGCTGCGGAAGATATCGGGGGAGGCGATGCCGTGGCCTTCGAGCTCCGCGATCACGCTCTTCTGCAGCACCGCAAAATCCTCGAACTCGCGGTCGAAATGGCGGGCCAGCAGGCGGACGGCGTTTTCAAGGCTGTCGCGGCCGCTTTCGATCGCGTTCTGCCGGAAGCGGTCGACGGTGAGCGCGGTGCCGATCGCGGTCGCAAGCATCAGCACGAAGCCGCCGACGATCAGCCACGTCAGCGGCGCCCCCCGCCAACGGCGAAGCAGCGCGCGTAGTCGCGCGGTCCATCGGATCGATGCGCCCATCCAGCCCTCCCGTGGGATGCAAGATGCAGCAAAACCGACAAGAGCCCGTTACCAGTGAAGGTTAGGGAACTATGAATCGGAGCAGAATCAGGCAGTTGGCGCGCCGACCGGCGGAAAAAGCACTTACCGCCGGACCTCCCAGTTCAGCGCCTCTGCATTTTCCTTGGCGAACATCTTGGGCACGTCGAACTTGCCGGTCTTGAGGTCATAGCGGCATTGCCAGCCGCCCAGTCCTTTCACGGCGACGTTCTTCGGGTGCTTGTCGAATTCGCCGCCGAGCGAGATCACGAGGTAGCGGTTGTCGGGCCAGTCCACGCCGAGCCAGCGATAGCCCTCTTCCGTGCCCTTCATGAGATTGGCGGTGATGTGATAGTCGAGCTTGGCGAAATGCTTCGTCTCCGGCCGGGCGTAGAAATAGTCCCAGGCGAGATCGCTGAGCGATTTCTTCGTTGCATTGACGAAGGCGCCGTTCTCGACATGGTAGAGGAACAGATCCTGCTCGCCGGAGCCGGTCTTCTGCATCCGCACCAGCCACTGCGAATCGCTGGTGAAGCGGAAGCCGGCGCCATAGCCCTGCTCGGGCTTCAGCTCCGTCATCTGGTCGCCGCGCCGGGCCCAGACCTGCCATTTGACGTCGAAAAGGTCTTCACTGTCCTTCATATACTGCTCGAGCCTGGTGGCGCCGTCGGGCGAGGTGAAGGCGAGGTCCGCATTGTCGGTGAGCTTGAAGCCCGGCGGCGGGCCGGAGGCGGCGAGCGTGGGGGCGGCGGCGAGCATCAGGGCGAGCGCCAGCCATGGCGCCGGGTGGCGAAATGGGTTCACCGGGAAAATCCTTAGAAAAATGCCGCGTCGCGGCCTCGCTCGTTTGACTCCGGCAAGGCCGTGCCGGTTCATTTGAGGGGGCGATCATCCCTTTGAGCGTCTTGCTGCCGTTGCCAAATCGGCGCAATTTGCCGGCCTCGGCTGATTTGCAAGGTTCGTCTAGGCTTCGTTGAGGTTCGCTTCTGATGATCACCGCTACCAAGGCCTTCATTGCATTCTGTCTGCTCGCATTGGTCGGCACCGTGCTGGTGATCGGCCCCACCGAGCTGCGCCGCCTGTTGCCGGGCGGGACCAGCACCGAGGCCGCGCTGGCAGCGAAGCCGGACGCCAAGCCCGAACCAAAGTCGCAGCCGAAGCCCGACGAACCGAAACTTGCCGCCGCACAGCCTGCGGCGCCGCTCGCCGAGACCCAGAAGCAGGTCACGACCGCGCTCGCCGATCTCGCGCCGGTCAAGCCGCCGGCGGCGGTGGCGGATGCCGGTCCCCGCTTCGATGTTGCCCGCGTCGACGACCATGGCGAAGCCGCGGTGATCGCAGGCCAGGCCGCGCCGGGCGCCAAGGTCGAGCTGCTGCGCGACGGCAAGACGCTCGACACCGTGACGGCCGATGCCTCCGGCCAGTTCGTCATGACCCCGCCGCAGCTTCCCTCAGGCTCCTATGAATTGACCCTGCGCGCGAAGGCACCCGACGGCACCGTCACGCAGTCTGCCCGCACCATGCCGGTGACCGTCGCCGAAGCCGCGCCGCCGCCCGCGCGTGGTGCCGCGCCCGCGAAGCAGCAGGCAAAGCCGGACGACAAATCGGACGTCGTCGCATCCCTGCCGGCGCCGCGCCTGACCGCGACGCCTGATAGGTCCGCGGTTCGGCCGAGAATGATGGGCGCGCCCAAACCCAGGGTCATGGCGAGGGTGCCGGCCGCTGCGACGGTCGCATCGGCCTCGCCCGCTGACGTCTTCAACACGACGCCGGCGGAGACCGGCGGCAGCCGGGTGGTGTCCCGCGGCGATAGCCTCTGGACGTTGAGCCGGCTCGCTTATGGCGACGGTGCCCGCTACGCGGTGATCTTCAATGCCAACCGTGAGAAGATCCGCAATCCCAACCTGATCTATCCCGGCCAGACCGTCGTGCTGCCGCAAAAGACGCAGTGAAGCGCGACGGTTCGAGACTGGCGTCCTTCCTCCCCCTCGCCCCGTTCTTACGGGGCCGCGACGAGCTTCGCTCGCGCTGAGAGCGTCGGGTGACGGGCTCTCTCCGCGCGCGAGATTCATCAACAGACCTCAAGCGGGGCGGGGTAAGGCAACCGCGACGCTTTGGCAGTCGTCTCCCGGAACCTTTGGTTCCCTCGCGCGTCATTGGAATGTGCGGTGATACGCGCCTGGCGCTGGAGGAGGGCCAAGGTGGTGAGGTCAGCGATCATGTCGGGATCACGGATGCGACTGGCGTTGGCCGGCGCAGCCCTCGTGATTGCCGCAGTGCTGCTGCCTGACAGGGCCGAAGCGCAGTTCGGGATTCGCGGTGGCCCGCTCGGCGTGGCGCGCTTCGCTGTCGGCCACGTGATCGGCATGTCGCGATTGCGTCATGCCCGCATGGCGGTGCGGGGCGGGCGCTATCGCTCTGCCGCGTTGCGGTCGCAAGATCCTCGTCAGGATCCCCGCGGCGCCGAGCGCGAGCAGATGTCAAACCCCTACATCCTGCGCGCGGCGCTCTCAGCGCAGGCTGCGCTGTCGGGCTGGCGCGGCGGCCGCCGCCCGCAAGGCTGGTGGCGTCATCCCGACGGCAGCTATGGCTGGGCCGGCCCGGTGTTCTGGCCGTTCGCGCATGACGATCTGACCAATGCCGTGATCTTCGCCGATACCACCAGCATCTCGCTCTATGGCTATGGCGACATCTACGCCGCGATCTTCGCGCCCTATGCGGCCACGGAGCTTGCCGCCTACACCGCCCCGCAAAGCCGGCGCGCGCGCAAAATTCCGTCGGCGCAAGACATCTGCGATGTCAGCGATCCCACAGGCTTCCCCGCGGATCGCATCGCCGCCGCCGTGCAACTGAGCGAATTGCAGCGCACCGCGCTCGACGATCTCAGGGCCGCGTGGCTCGCTGCCCGCGACAGCATTCGCGCGGCCTGCCCGACGCAGGTGCCCGCAACCGCAGCGGATCGCCTCGGCCTGATGCGCGACCGCCTCGAAGCCATGATCAAGGCGACGGACGCGATCGCGCCGCCGCTCGCCAAGTTTGTCGATCTTCTCGACGACGGCCAGAAGGCAAAACTCGACGCGCTGGCAAACGAGCGCCGCGCCGCGCTCGCAGCCGGCCAGCGCAAGGACGCGCGGGCGGAAGCCGCCTGCGATCCGGACAATGATCCCCGCTATGACGTCAAGGTGCAGCGCCAGTATGAGCAGCTCGTGCAGCAGCAATGGCCGGCCAGCGACATCGCGTCCACGCTGAAGCTGGATGACACCGCCCGCGCGCGCCTCGACGTGCTCCAGGACACCACGCTGCGCACCATGGAGACGCTCAGCGCCTGCCCGACCAAGGCCGCCGCGACACCACAGGCCCGCCTCTCGGCCGTGAAGGCGCGGCTGGAGACGATGTTGCAGGCCGTGAAAGGCATCGGTGATGCGCTCGACGATTTCGAGGCGGATCTGAGCGACGAGCAGAAGGCCGGCTTCGAGGCGATGGGACCGAAGCGCGGGGTGTGACTAGAGCGTTTTCGAGCGAAGTGGATACCGGTTCGCGTCAAGAAAACGCGTCAAGCAAAAACCTACCCGCACGCCCAGTCGAATTTCATGTCCCTGAAATCGAGCTGCGCGTTGCCGCCGCCGAAATTATAGCCGCCAAAATATTCCTCGAACTCGATGTAGAACGGGCTCATCTCCGGCACCGCCTGGCACGGCCGCATGGTGCCGCCGAGATGGTTGTGGGCGTGGTCCTTGCCCCAGTCGTGAAGGCGGAAATTGTCGCGGCTCGGCACGCCGCCGACATAGTAGTAATAGGGCTGATAGCCGGTCGGCGGATTGCGGCTGGTGTGCTCGTCCTGCGGGCCCTTGCCGGCATTGGGATCGCTCGCGCGGGGTGTGAGCGCAATCGCGCGGGTCTCGCTGAGATCGGTGCGCGGCGAGGTGGCAAACATCTTCTTCGCATAAGGCGCTGCCGCCTCGAAGAACGCGCAGGCGCCGCCGACATCGATCCAACGCGGCCGATCGGCTGTCGCCAGAGCGAGCGGCGCCGGTGGCATCGCGAATGCGCCTTCGTATTCCGCGTTGGTCAGCAGCAGCGCCGCATATTCGTAATCGAGAATATCGGTCATGCGCGACAGCCGCGGATGCGTTGGCCGCGCCATCACCGCTTCGCGGATTTCAGGATCATCAGGCGCGCCGCCGTCATTGTGATCGGGCGCAGTCGCAAAGAACGACACCGCGACAATGTCCTCGCCATGGACGCGATAGTCCCCCGGCAGTTTTAGCGTAAAACCGTGCATCAACGGAAAGCCGGTGACGGGATCGAGCGGCCATTGCTCGCTCGCAATGCCCGGCGGCAACCCATAGACCCAGCCCTGGTCACGCGCGCGGTCAACGGGACGGTCCAGCATCTGCAAATCATACGCACGCGAAGGCAAGGCAAACGCCACAGGTCTCTCCCATCCGAAGTCCAGCCTCGCCGTTGAGGCGATGGTTAGTCGCAGGGAACCGCGATGTGGTTCGTGGGGGTATGGGAGATGATGCCATTCTGCCAGTGTTTTGCCCGACGTGCCAAAGGATATTTCGAAAAATCCGCATCGCTCAGGGATTCGCAAGACCAGCCAGTGCCTTGCCTACTGTGCATGGGGTTGTTTTCGAACTTTTGTTTCGGACGCCTATCCCCGCCGCCTTGCGGCCGAGGCATCCACAACATTCTCCCCCTCCTCGTGCCAGCTCAAGATCTCCATCGCCAGCACGGGGTGATTGAACCCCTTGAGCTGGAGATCATCGAGCGCGCGGGCTTCGACGAACGGCTCGACGATGCCGTAGACGCGGCGGCTGACCACGATCTGGTTGGGCTTGGCCTCGCCGCAGAGGCGGGACGCGAGGTTGGTGACGCTGCCGATCGCGGCGTATTCCAGCCGCTGCTCGAAGCCGACCTGGCCGAGCGTGGCATAGCCGAGCGCGATGCCGATGCCGAAGCCGAGGCTGTGCCCGCGGTTGCGCCAGCGCTCGGTCAGCGGGCCGATGGTGTCGCGCATCTCCACCGCCATCTTCACGGCGCGCTGGGTGTGGTCCTCGAACTGGATCGGGGCGTTGAACAGGATCATCACGCCGTCGCCGGCATATTTGTCGAGCGTGCCCTCATATTTGAAGATCAGCTTGCCGAGGGCTGCGTGATATTCGCGCAGCACGTTCATCGCCTCTTCCGGCTCGGTCGCTTCCGTGAAGGCGGTGAAGCCGCGCAAATCGCAGAACACCACGGTCACCTCGCGGCGCTGGCTGGTGAGCAACCCTTCGGGGCTGTCGGAGGAGGCGATCAGCTGCGCCACCTGCGGCGCCAGGAAGCGCTCGAGCTTGCGGATGCGCTCGATCTCGCCGAGCTGGGTCGCGACGCGCTCCTCCAGCGACTTGTTCCAGTCCTTGAGCTGCTCGGTCTGCTGCTTGAGCTTGTCGGCCTGGGCGCGCACGGTCTCGTGCGCCGCCTCCAGCGCATGGCTCTTGTGATCGACCTCGGTGAACAGCCGCGCATTGCGCATCGCCAGCACCGCCTGGTTGGCGAAGGTGCGCATCAATCCAGTGACGCTGCCGGCGAACTCGCCGCTGGCGCGGCGCAGCACCACCAGCGAGCCGAGCGTGCCCTGCTGGTCCACCAGCGGCACCACCAGCACCGAGTGGAAGCCGGCCTCGACCGCGACGTCGCGCAGCGGCTGCTCGGCGGCATGGTCGAGGTCGGCGATCGCGATCGGCTCACAGCTCGCGGCGGCATCGCTTAAAATGTTCTCGCCTTCGCCGATCGTGACATGCGCGCCCTCGGCCGATTTGTCGATGCCGTTGGCCTCGACCAGGTTGAAGCGGCGCGTCTCGGCATCGTAGCCGTAGATCAGCACGGCGTCGGCATGGGTGATCTCGATCGCGCGCGCGGCGATGGTCGGCAGCACGGCGTTGAGATCGAGCGAGGAGGCGACCGCGCGGCCGACCTCTTCCAGTACCTTCAATTCGTTGATCGACTGCGCGAGATCGCGGGTGCGTTCGTCCACCTTGGTTTCAAGATTGGAATAGGTTTCCTGGAGCTGGCCGGCCATGCGGTTGAACTGGCCGGCGAGATCTTCCAGCTCGTCGGAGGTGCGCACCTCGATGCGGTGGTTGAAATCGCCTTCGCCGAGCTTGTGCGCGCCGTCGCGCAGCGCCGTGATCGGGATGATCATGCGGCGCGCCAGCAGTGTGCCGGCGAGGATCGCGACCATCAGTCCCATGCCGATCAGCAGCGCGATGCGCACCAGCTGGTCGCGGATCGGCGTCAAGGCCTGCGTGGTCGGCTGCTCGAACAGCACGCTCCAGCCGAGTTTCGGCACGGTGCTCGCGGCTGATAGCACCGAATGGCCGTTGAAGTCGGTGCCCGACGTGTCGGGCGCGCCGCCGGGCGCAATCGCGGCCGCCACCTGCGGCAGCTTCGAAAGGTCCTTGCCGACATCGGGTCCCTTCGACGACGTCGCCAGCACGCGGCCGCGCGGATCGACCACATAGGCAAAGGCCGCCTTGCCGACCTGGGTGTCGGACAGGAAGTCGGAGAGGAAGTTGAGATCTATCTCCGCGACGGTGACGCCGGCGTTGAAGCCGGAATGCGCCACGGAGATTGACATCATCGGCCTCTGGTCGACGAACCAGGCCGGCGCATAGCTGACGCCGCGGGCAACCGTGTCGGTGAAGCGGATGTCGCGGGAGAGATCGGCATTGCTGCCGGTCGTGGTCGACTGGCGCGAGACGCGCAGCACCTCGCGGCCGTCGCCGTTGAGCTGGAACAGCTGGTTGACGACCGAGACCTGCTGCAAGAGCTGGGCGTAGTCGGCGCGACGCTTCTCGAGCGTGTCCCGGCTGGCCGTCGTCACCCAGCTGATCTGGCGCTCGAGCTCGGAGACGGATTGCTCCATCCGCCGGGCCGCGGCCTGCGCCTTGTCCTCGAGGCCGTCGGTCAGCTGTGTCTTGGTGGCGCGATAGGAGATCCAGGTCTCCATCGCGCCGTTGACGGCGAGCACGAACACGACGAGGCCGACGAGGGAGACGACATATTTGGCGAACAGGCCCTCGCGCAGAAACCGTGTCTTGTCGTTCGCTCCCGCCATCCCGTTCCTCTCGCGCCGCCATCGACGCCGGCGCTACGGGCCGTACGGCCCAGCCGTCCTTCTACCACAATTTGGGCCGGGGGGCGGGTGGACCGGCCGGCGTGGTTACCCGCTGTCGGCGCCGGTCTGGGCCGGAAGGGTGGTGAATTGTTGCGGTCTCATCCGTTCGGAGGAAGCCGCGGATGGGAGCGCCGATGTAAGGGATTGGCGTGGAGTCCAGAGCGTTGGTCCGCCCATCATCGATTAAAGAGCTGCCGCAGCACGTCGTTCATCGGCTGGCTGTCCTGATGCGCCACCGGCGGGTTATCCTGACCCTGACCTTGGGCCGGGGGCTCGGGCGAGGCCTGCGGCGCCGGTGTGGAGGGCGCTGCAGGCAGACTGCGGCTGCGGCCGGTGCCCGCGTTATTGCCCGTGCCAGTTGCCGCACCGCTGGAAAGCCCTTGCTGGATCAGATTGCCGATCGCTTCGCCCAAGGGGCCGCCGCCGAGCAGATTGTTCTGTCCCGGCTGCTGGGTTTGCGGATTGGCATTGCCGGCGGCGTTGCCGCCACCCGGCGCGGCTGCACCTCCCAGTCCGAGGCTACCCAAAATATTGCTGAGCCCGGCACCATCAGGGCCGAACAGGCCTTTGCCCATCTCGCGCAGCTTGGCATAGGCGGCGTCCGGATTGTCGAGCATGCCGGCCATGTCAGGATAGATCCGCGGCTGCGACCAGTTGCCCGTGATCATCACGGGGATGCCGAAGCCGACCGGCTCGTTAGTGCGGCCCTGGCCTTCGGTCGTCATCACCAGTTTTGGTTCGACACGAAAACCCATCATCTTGGTGTCGAGTGCGATCGTGCCGGCGCCGGTCACGCGCACCAGCGGCCCGATCAGATTGAGATCGGTCGTAACGGCCTGCCCCTTGTCGATGCGGAAGGAGGCCGAGAGCTGCGACAGGTCGGTGCTCTGCTCCTGGCTGTTGTTCTGGTTGCTGTTCTGGTTGTCTTGCCAGCCCGACAGCGTGCCCGATGTCAGCGAGCGGATCATCTGCGCGACGTTGATGCCGCGGATGGCGCCGTCCTGGAAAGCGACGAAGGCGGTGCCCTGCATGTTCGCCATCAGGGCGCGCTGGCTGGTGCCGGCGCTGCGCAATGCGAGCTTGGCTTGCAGCTTGCCGTCGATCCGGTCGAATTCGGCGAGGCCCTGGAGCAGCGGCAGCGCGCGCACGCCGGCGAGGTCGGAATGCATCGCAAAGCTCGGCGCGCCAGAGGTCGCATCCAGAATCACCTCACCCGAGACCTGGCCGCCATAGGCGCCGAGATTGGCGGTGCCAGCCTTCAGCACGCCGCCGGCGAGTTTCGCGTCGAGCGCCAGCGGCGCAAGGCGCGCATCGCCGATCACGGCCTCGTTCGCGGAGATCCGCAACTGCGCATCGACATAATTGAGCCCGGACACGTCAATCGGTGCATCGCTCCAGGGTTGCCCGGGCGCGCCGTTCGGCGACTTGGCCAGCGGAATTGTGAGCCGCTGGAAGTCGAGATCGACCTTGACGAGAGGCTTGCTCGCGATGTCGACCGAAGCCCAGCCATTGAACGCGCCATTGCCGAGGGTGCCGTTCACGCCATTGATCATCACGAGATCGCCGCTCAGCCGCATCTCGGCGTGACCTGCGAGCTGAGACTTCAGCACATCGGGCATGTCGATGGCGAAATCCACCGGAACGGTCGGCCGATCGGCGGGTGGCGCCGGCGTCGTCGCCTTGATGTCGAACTTGGTCGGGTGCTCGCCGACGCGCGCGGTGCCGGTGATGTTGACCTTGCGATCCCGGCCAACGATTGCGTCGGCGTTGATGGCGCTGATGCGGCCCTCGACGCGATCGCGCAGCCGCGCGAAGGCGACCTCGCCGTCGGTGACCTTGACGCGGTCGATGGTCGCACCATTGGCGTCGAGCGCGAGCGGCTTCGACGAGGCGCCCGCATTTGGCAGGCGCTCGCGCAGCAGCGGCTGGTAGAGCACGGGATGGGTGACGACGAGCTCGCTAATCTTCGGGCTGCCCGACCAAACGCTCGAGAGCGACATGTCGGCCTGCACGCTGTCGATCGTGAGGCGCGTGATGCCGCTGCGGTCCTTGGGGTCGGCAAGCGTCAGATCGTTCAAGGTGACGTTCAGCGTCGGCCACAGGCTGATCTTGGTGGTGCCCTCGATCGACAGGCGATAGCCGGTCGCGCTCTCGACGCGCGCGGCAATGGTCGAGGTCAGGAAGCCCGAGGGGATCCCGACCACGAGCAGAAGCGCGATTACGATGATGATTGCGGCGACCGCGGCACCGGCGAATTTCACTGCTCTCATGTCGACTTTCCAACGACGGACGAACGGCGCCGAACCCGGCCGCTTGCCCGCCCGTTGCGCGTGAGTTTATCCCGGGACGGCAAGCCGCTCCAAGCGGTCAAAAATAGTCTGGGGGTGCTGCAAAGTTATGTGACTTATGACACACTTCTCCGGCGCGGTTTTACGCGATTCTGACGTTGCCGGTTCCAGACGATTTGACGACGAAATTGACAAGCAAGTTCACAAGGAAGTTGAAATGAGCAAGCAGGCCGAATTTGCGGTCATCCTGAAGATGAACCCGATGTTCGCCGACCTCGGCGCGGACGAGCTCCAGCGGCTGTCCAATCTCTGCCACACCCAGCATCTGGGGAATGGCGAGGTGCTGTTCCAGAAGGGCGACGCCGGGGACGCGCTGTTCGGCGTGCGCCGCGGCCAGGTCCGCATCGAGACCGGAGCCTCGGACGGCAGCCGGCTGACGCTGAACTTCATGGGGCCGGGCGATCTGTTCGGCGAGGTCGCGGTGCTCGATGGCCAGAGCCGCACTGCGGATGCCACCGCAGGCGAAGCCAGCGAATTGTTCGTGCTGCGGCGCGAAGACTTTCTCGCCTTTCTCGAGCGCGAGCCGAAGGTCGCGATCAAGATCATCGCACTCTTGTGCCAGCGCATCCGCTGGCAGAGCGAGCGCATGGAGGAATCCATGCTGCAGCCGTTGCCGGTTCGCCTGGCGCGACGTCTCTGCGCGCTCGCCGCCGATTTCGGCTCCGAGGTGCACATCTCCCAGGAGCAGCTCGGCGTCTTCGTCGGCGCCGCCCGCGAGAGCGTCAACCGCCAGCTTCAGGCCTGGCGCAAGGAAGCGATTTTGGATCTCCAGCGCGGCCGCATCTTGCTGAGGAACATGACGAAGCTGACGGCGATCGCGCGGAACGAGTAGGTCGGGCAACTTCACTTCGCTGGGACGATGGGACTTGCGCCACCGTGTGCCTCTAAGCCGGCTCGTTCCGAGCCCTACTCCGCGGCGGGGTGCACGATGTTCCTCGGCGTTGGTGCCGCATCCGCAGCTTCGTGATGACCGGCGGTCTCCGCATCCTCACTATGCACGATCAGCCGCTTTCCAAAACGCCAGATCAGGGCGCCGAGATCGTCCATCACCATGAACATCGCGGGCACGAACACCAGCGACAGGATGGTCGAGAAGATCAGGCCGCCGATCACCGCGAGCGCCATCGGCGAGCGGAACTCGCCGCCGGCGCCGACCGCGAGCGCGCTCGGCATCATGCCGGCGGCCATCGCGATCGTGGTCATCACGATCGGGCGGGCGCGCTTCATGCCGGCGTCGATCATGGCCTCGTCGCGCGGCTTGCCGGCGTGGATGGCTTCGATGGCGAATTCCACCAGCATGATCGCGTTCTTGGTGACGATGCCCATCAGCATCAAAATGCCGATCCACACCGGCGTGGTGAGCTGCTTGCCGGTGATGAGCAGGGCCGCAATCGCGCCGCCGATCGAGAGCGGCAACGAAAACAGGATGGTGATCGGCTGGAGGAAGGTGCCGAACAGCAGCACCAGGACTGCATAGACCATCATCAGACCGGCGGTGATGGCGGTGGCGAAGCCACCTGACAGCTCGGCCAGGCTTTCAGCGTCACCCGAGGGGTTCACCTTCACGCCCGGTGGCAGGCTCTTCTTCACCGGCAGATCGTCGATCATCCTGGTCGCATCGCCAAGCGCGGCGGAACCGACGAGGTCGGCGGCGACGGTCGCTTGCCGTTCACGGTCGTAGCGGTTGATGCTGGTCGGACCCTGGTCGAGCTTGACGTCGGCGATGACCGAGAGCGGCACGCCGCCCTTCTCGCCGTGCTCGCCGAGCGGTACGCGCAACTGCTCGAGCGTCTTCAGATTGCCGCGCGCTGCATCCTCGAGCTGGACGCGGATCGGCACCAGGCGGTCGCCGACGTCGAACTTGGCGAGTGCAGGGCCGACGTCGCCGATGGTCGCGACGCGGATGGTTTGCGACAGACTTTCGGTCGAGACGCCGAGCCGTGCGGCGAGATCGGCGCGCGGCTCGACGCGCAGCTCGGGCCGTTCCAGCGTGGTTTCCGAGATCACGTTAGAGATAATCCGAATCCGCTTCATCTGCGTCGCGAGTTCGCTGGCGACATTGTTGACGATATTGGCGTCGGCGCCGGTGACGACGAGCGCGATCGCGCGCAGCCCGTTCTCGTCGAGGAACCAGAAACGGATGTCGGGAACGTTTTCCAGCTCCTGGCTGATCGAGAATTCGAGCTCGCGCTGGGTGATGTCGCGATCGGCCTTGGGCGTGTAGTTGATGATCAGGGAGGCGCGCCGGACTTCCTGGGTACCCGGTGGAACGCGTCCGCCATCGACGAAGATGCTCTTCACTTCGGAGCGCTTGCGCAGGCGCGCGACGATGTCCTCGGTGACCTTTTCGGTGTAGGCGAGCTGAGTGCCCGGCGGCAGCTCGAGGGCGAGCAGCGAGCGCGCGCTGTCCTGCGCCGGCAGGAAGCCCTGCGGCAGCAGCGTGATGCTCCAGATCGAGGCGGCGAAGATGCCGAAGCCGATCAGCACCGTGATGAAATAGTGCTTCACCGACCAGGCTACGATCCCGTGATAGGACCGCAGCACGCGCCCGGGCGGCGGCTCCTCGTGATTGCCGTGCTTGAGGAAGTAGGCAGCTAGTACCGGCGTCACGAAGCGCGCCGCAAGCAGCGAGAAGAACACCTGTACCGAGACGGTGATGCCGAACTGTTTGAAGAACTGTCCGGCGATTCCCGACATGAAGCTCGCGGGCGCGAAGATTGCGATGATGGTCAGTGAAATCGCGATCACCGCGAGGCCGATCTCGTCGGCGGCTTCCAGCGCGGCACGGTACGGCGATTTGCCCATGTTCATGTGCCGGACGATGTTCTCGATCTCGACGATGGCGTCGTCCACGAGAATACCCGTCGACAGCGTGATGGCGAGGAAGCTGACGAGGTTCAGCGAGAAGCCGAGCAGGTCCATCGCCCAGAACGCCGGGAAGATCGACAGCGGCAGCGAGATCGCGGCGATGATGGTGGCGCGCAAATCCCGCAGGAACAGCAGCACGATGACCACGGCCAGGATGGCGCCTTCGAACAGGGTCGAGATCGCCGCCTCGTAATTGCCCTTGGTGTATTCGACCGAAGTGTCGATCACCTTGAGGTCGACGTCGGGGTAGGCGGCCTTGAGCACGTCGATCCGCTTCTGAACGGCGGCTGCGACCACCACGTCGCTGGCGCCCTTGGATCGCTTGATGCCGAGCGCGACGATCGGCTCGCCGTTGAAGCGGGCGAAGGTGCGGCGGTCGGCGATGGTGTCGGTCACGGTGCCGAGGTCGTCGAGCCGGACCTCGCCGCCGCCGAACAGCGGGATCATGGTGCCGGCGAGATCGCCCAGCGTCTTGGCGCCGGCGAGGGTACGGATTGCCTGGTCGTTCTTGCCGATCTCGGCGCGGCCGCCGGCGACATCGACATTGGTGCCGCGCAGGCTCTGGCTGACATTGACGGCGGTCAACCCCATCGCCTGCAAGCGGTCGGGATCGAGCGAGACCAGGATCTCGCGCTCGACACCGCCGATGCGCTCGACCTGGGCGACGCCGCGCACGCCCTGCAGCGCGCGCTTGACGACGTCGTCGACGAAATAAGAGAGCTGCTCCGGCGTCTTGCCGGGCGAGATTGCGGCGTAGGTGACGATCGGCAGGCCGATCACGTCGACGCGCTGGATCAGCGGCTCGGTGACGTTCTGCGGCAGGTTGGAGCGCACCCGCGTCACTGCGTCCTTGACGTCGTTGAGCGCACGGTCGGTGTTGGTTTCCAGCGCGAACTGGATGGTGGTCACGGACAGGCCGTCGGTGATCTGCGAGGTGATGTGCCGGACGCCCTCCACGCCGGACACGGCATCTTCGATCGTCTTTGTGATCTGGGATTCAAGCTCGGCTGGCGCCGCGCCGAATTGCGACACTGCGACCGAGATGACGGGAATGTCTGCCGATGGCAGCCTCGTTACCGCGAGCTTGGTGAAGGAGGTCCAGCCGAGGATCAGGAGGATGATCGAAAACACCACCGACGGCAGCGGATTCCGGATCGACCATGCCGAGATATTGAGAGCCATTAGCGTACCCGCGTGCGATCGAGTTCATCGGCGAACATGGTCTTGATCTGGTCGCCGTCATGCAGCGAAGAGCCGGCGTCGGCCACGACGATTTCGCCGACATCGAGCCCTTCCAGGATTTCCGTGGCGGTGTCGGACGTCAGTCCGACCCGCACCTTGCGCGTTTCAACAATGTTGCCTTTGACGACCTGCACGGTGAGATGGTCGATCGCGGTCTTGGGAACCGCGACGCCGCAGCTTCGCTTGGCGTCGATGGACGCGCGGGCGAATGCGCCGACCTTCAGCGAGGGATTGTTGGTGACGCTGATGCGGACGCGGCCGAGTTGCGTGGCGCGGTCGATTTCGGGCGCGACCAGCCGGACCCGCCCGATCAGATCGGGCGCGTCGTCGCGGCTGATGCGGACGGTGGCGCCGACGCTGAGCTTGGGCATGTGCACGGCCGGGACCTGGGCGTCGAGCTCGATCTCGTTGTTGACGGCGATGCGGAACATAGGGCCGGCCTGCGGCGAGGCGGGCGCGCCGACGATGGTGCGCACCTCGGTGACGAGGCCCGGCGCAGGCGCCTTCAGCGAGATCGGGCCTTGCGGACCGGGTCGCTGCGGCTGGCCCGGGATCTGCGGCGGCGCCGTCAGGCGCGCCAGTTCCTGATTGTCGGTGACCATGGTGCCTTCGGTGACGAACAGGTCGGTGACCCTGGATCCCTCCTGGTCGGCGACGACCACGGCCTCGCGGCGCGGTACGAAGAAGCCGGTCACGCGGACGAGGTCGGAGAAGCAGGCATTGGTCGACTTCGTCACGATGACGAGCGCCTCGCCCGGCGTTTCCTTCGCCTCGGGGCGCTTCCGATGCTCGAACAGATAATAGCCGACGCCGAGGGCCACGACGAAGACCACGGTTCCGGCCGGCTTGAGATAGTCGGAGAGGTTCATCGCCGGATCATCCTGGCCTGGCTCACGGCCGTCCGCACGAGGCCCGCTGAGAGCATTTCCCTGAAACAAAGCAGCGTCCCGCAAGGCTGCGGGACGCGCTTTGGAAGCATGACTTTACACCACATCACGACGGGTCACTTCAAACGATTGCGTCGTGCTTACTTCGATGCGGTGGTCTTGTTTTCCATGTTGACGACCTGCACGCGGCGATTGACCTCCGCCATCGGCTGGCTCGGATCCTTCAGCTTGCTCTTGCCGTAGCCGACCGTGACGAGATCGGTCGCCGTGATGCTGTACTTCTCGACCAGATAGCGCTTGATCGAATCCGCGCGGCGCTCCGACAGATCCTGGTTGTAGCCTTCGCTGCCGGCGGCGTCGGTGTGGCCGGCGACCACGAAGGTCGAGCCCTTCAGGTCGGGGCTGGTCAGCGCGCGGCCGAGCGCCTGGACCGAGGCAAGCGACTTGGTGCTGATATTGGCGGAGTTGTAGTCGAAGGTGATCTCAAGATCGATGTTCGGCTTGTCCTTGGCGACTGAAGCGATTTCCTCGCGCTCGGTCGAGGACAGCGACCGGGTCGAGCGGCCGCGCACGGACTGGATCAGCTTGGTCTCAGCCGCGCTCGGGGCGGGATCGGCTTGCGGGGCGGCGATCGAGAGGCCGCGGGTCAGCGGCTTCTTCGGCGGCGGTGCCAGCGCGCGCACGATCTCGTCCTCGGTGACATTCTTGCTGTTGCCGTCATCGCCGGCGAACGCGAGCGGGATCGTCAGCGACAGAGCGGCGCCGACGGTGATGATGGACAGGATCGCGGTAAATCCTTTTGCAGCCAATCTCATTGCCAGTCCCTCCTGCGCAGCTAACCTGCTTGGTTCCAAAATTCCTGCAATAGGCCCCCCCGGAAAGGCCGCCTGCGGCATCCGTCCATTAGTCGGTCTCGGGCCGCCGAGGGTTCGAGGCGCCTCTGGCCTCAACTCAAAAAAATACTAGCGTACTCCGTAGCTTGCGAATTCCTGAACGATGTTCGGGTCCATCGCCTTGGCATTGGCGATGTCGAGCGCGCCTTCCTGGGCGGAGCCGTTGCGCTGCTTGGCGATGCCCCGTCCGAAGAGCGAGGAGGTCAGGCGCGGGTTGATCCGCAACGCCGCGTCGAAATCGGCGATGGCGTTCTTCACCGCACCCGACTTCAGATTGACGAGCCCCCGACTGTCCAGCGCATCAACGAAGTTCGGGCGCAGCCGCAGCGCCTCGTTGCAATCCTTCAGCGCGCCCTGGAGGTCGCCGATCACGGTGCGGGTCCAGCAGCGGTTGTTGAGCGCCTCGACGTCCTTCGAATTGATCCGGAGCGTGTCGTCGAAGTCCTTAATCGCGAGGTTGTAGGCACCCTTGCTGGCATAAACCTGACCGCGCCGGTACAGCGCGTTCACGTCGTCAGGGTTGGCCGCGATCTTGGCCGTCAGGCCCTTGATGGTGGGGTCCTCTGCCAGCACGGCCGGGTTCGGCCCGCTATCCGCGTTCGGCGCGGGAGCAGGATCGGCCGGTTTCGCCGGTGGCGGCGGCGGGGGCAGGGCGGCCTCGACCTGCGGCTTCGGCGAGGGGGCCGGTGCGGGCGGAGCCGCAGGAGCTGCAACCGGATCGGCCGGCTTCGGCGGCGGAGGCGGTGATGGCGGTGCCGGCGGCGGGTTGTTGGCGACCACCGGCGGCGGCGCGGGAGGCGGCGGTGCCGCCGCTGAAGGGCGCGACCCGGCAGCACCCGGAATGAACGAGAAATCTTCGGCCAATGAAGAGGATATCCACGGCACCTGCTCGCCGCGCGAGGCGCGGGTGACGCCCATCTTGGTGCGGTTCAGCGTTTCCTCGGCCATCAGGTCGGGGACGCGGATTTCCTTGAGCAGTTCCTGGACGAACAGGCTGTGCTCGCCGCCGGCATCCGACACCACCGAGGCCAGCGCCGCCGAATACATCACTAGCGTGCCGTTCGGCGCGATAACGGGCGTCAGGCCGGCCGAGAAACTGCGGAACCGGCGTTCGAACGGGTTGCGCCTGGAGGCGTCGACCAGCGCGATCTTGACGCCGGCGCCGCGGGTGTTGAGCTCGCCGAGCACGGTCTCGAGGCTGACGCCGTCGCGGCGCACGTCGGATTCGGTCCAGATCTGTGCATCGATCGGCAGCAGATAGCTCTGGCGCGCCGACTGGATGCCGAAACCGCTGAAGAACACCAGCGCCACCGAGCCCGGCTTGATCTTGCCGTAGAGCTTGTCGAAGGCGCGGCGCATGCCGTCGCCGGTCAGGTTCTCGCCGATCTCGACGGAAAAGCCGTCGCGCTTGAGCTCGTCGGCGACGTCGCGCGCGTCATTGAGCGGTTCCTTCAGCGGGGCATCCGCGTCCGGATATTTGGCGTTGCCGATCACCAGCGCAAAGCGGTCGCTGGCGGCCAGGGATGGAGCGGCCGGGACGAGCGAAGCGAGCAAGGGCAGAAGAACAAGGAAGCGAATTTTCATAATGAGCGCGGTCCAGCCAAAAAGGCGCCGTTACCAGCTTGCGCCGCGGCGACCTTAACTTACGCAAAGTGCATTATCAAACCGGGGAAGGAGGGCGTCAACCGCTTGGAGATTCGGCATTATCGCGACAATTGACCGCGATGCGTGGGCGCGCTGCGAGGGGAATGAACGAACTGTCATGGTTGCACTCGACACGACCCGGTTGGGCCTTACGGATGCCATGTTAGTGCAGCGACGGAGACGATAGTGTGATTGGTCTCACATTGCAGGCCTGCTTCTGTCGCAGCGCGCGGCGTTTGACCTTTCCGGCGGACAATGGCTTGGTGCGCGCGATCGTCCCGCAAGATCCAACATAGAAAAAGCAAGAGCCATGGGAAACGCCTACGAAATCTACGCCCTGCGCTATGCGACGATGTCGCCGCGCACACCCGCCATGAACTTCCTGTCGCCGCCCGATCCGCATGACAGCGCGGCGCAGGACCTCGACTATTTCGTCTGGCTGATCCGTGGTGGCGGCCGGGAGATCCTGGTCGATACCGGCTTCAATGCCGAGGAGGCGAGCGCGCGGGCGCGCAAGCTGACGCTTGATCCGGTCGATGCGCTGGAGCGCTTTGGCGTCGCGGCATCGAGCATTCGCGACATTATCGTGACGCATCTGCATTACGACCACGCCGGCAATCTCGATCGCTTCCCGAATGCGCGCTTCCATCTCCAGGAGCGCGAGATGGCCTACGCGACGGGCCGCTGCATGTGCAACGGACTGCTGCGACATCCGTTCTCGGTCGAACACGTCACGCAGATGGTGCGCCATGTCTATGGTGAGCGCGTCAATTTCTATTCGGGCGACGGCGAGATCGCGCCCGGAGTGACCGTGCACCGCGTCGGGGGCCATTCCGATGGCCTGCAGGTGGTCAAGGTCGAGACCGCGCGCGGGCCGGTGGTGCTGGCGTCCGATGCCGCGCATTACTACGCCAATCTGCAGCGCCGGAGCCCGTTTCCGATCGTCTACAATGTCGGCGACATGGCGGTCGGCTGGGAGACGATCGAGCGCCTCGCCGGCCATCCTGACAGGTTCATTCCCGGCCACGATCCGATCGTGACCGAAATCTATCCGCGCGCCAGCGACAAGGTCGATGCCTGGGCCCTACATCTGCCGCCGTCGCGGTCGTTTGCGAAGTGATCAATACGCCTGCTTGGCGTCGGCCTCTTCGCTGGTCTGGATCAAATCGAGACTCTGCTCGATCTTGCCGAGCAGCGCGGATAGCTGCTTGCGCTCCTGCGCGGAGAGGCAGGCGAGGATCTCGTCTTCCCGCCGCAGCAATTGCGGGAACAGCTCCTCGTAAAGTGCGCGGCCTTTCTTCGTCAGTTGCAGACGGAATTCGCGGCGGTCGGCTTCGTTCTCGACCCGCTCGATCAGTTGTTCATGCAACAGCGTGGTCACCGCGCGGCTGATGGTGGATTTGTGCGTGCGGGTGCATTGCGAGATGTACTGCGCGCTGCAGGCATCGTTGCGGAAGCCGAGCGTCGCGATCACGCGCCAGGCCGGAATGTCGAGGCCGTGACGTTCCTGATATTCGACCGCGAGCGCGGAGCTCACCTCCGCCGCGAGCCGGTTGAGGCGGAACGGCAGGAACCTGAACAGATCGAGCCGCGCCTTCGGTTGCGGCGAGGCCCCGTCCATCTCTCGTCGCTTCAGCGCCGGATCGCTGGATGTTCTCGCCAAGGCTTGCGCTCCGAATTCCAGTTGACGGCCGGCCGGCGCCGGTCCAAAATAGTTGCACGTGAGACTATCTAGCAGATCAGTCCGCTCCTGACCAGAGCCGAGGTTAGTGCATGGCGCAGGCCAATACGTATCAGGCCAAATCCCAGTTCGGCTATCGCCGCCACCCCGATCAGGACCGCCCCGGCCAAAGCCCGGCCGAGCACCCGGTCGTAGTCGTCGGCGCGGGCCCGGTCGGACTGTCGCTGGCGATTGATCTGGCCCAGCGCGGTCAGCGCGTCGTCCTGCTGGATGATGCCGACCGCATCGGCGAAGGCTCGCGCGCGATCTGCTTCTCAAAACGGTCGCTGGAATATTGGGACCGGCTCGGCGTCGCCGACCGCATGGTCGAGAAGGGCGTGGTGTGGAGCGTCGGCCGCATCTTTCATGGCGAGTCGCAGCTCTATCAGTTCAATCTGCTGCCGGAGGACGGCCACAAGCGGCCGGCCTTCATCAACCTTCAGCAATATTACGCCGAGGCTTATCTGGTCGATCGCATCAGCGATCTGCCTGCGATTGACCTGCGCTGGCGCAACAAGGTGACGGCGCTCGAGCAACGCAACGATTCCGTCGCGCTGACGATCGAAACGCCCGAGGGCGCCTATCGCCTGCACGCGCAATATGTCGTCGCCTGCGATGGCGCCCGCTCCTCGCTGCGGCAGATGGTTGGCGCCGACTTCGCTGGCCAGGTGTTCGAAGACCAGTTCCTGATCGCCGACGTCAAGATGACCGCGGAATTCCCGACCGAACGCTGGTTCTGGTTCGATCCGCCGTTTCATGCGGGACGCTCGGCGCTCTTGCACAGGCAGCCCGACGGCGTCTGGCGCATCGATCTCCAACTCAACCGCTACGCCGATCCCACGGTCGAAAAGAAGCCCGAGAACGTGCGGCCGCGGATCGCGCGCATGCTCGGGCACGACAAGTTCGAGTTTGAATGGATTTCGCTCTACAAATTCCAGTGTCGCCGGATGGACCGCTTCCTCCACGGTCGCGTGATTTTTGCGGGCGATTCCGCGCATCAGGTCTCACCCTTCGGCGCGCGCGGTGCGAACTCGGGACTCGAGGACGCGGAAAATCTTTCCTGGAAGCTCGATCGCGTGCTGCGCGGCACCTCGCCCGCGAGCCTGCTCGAAAGCTATCACGTTGAGCGGAGCCTTGCGGCCGATGAGAACATCCGCGAGTCCACCCGCTCGACCGATTTCATGGCGCCGAATTCGCACCAGGAAGCGCGGCTGCGCAAGGCCGTGCTGTCGCTGGCCAAGGAAACGGAGTTCGGCAAGCGCATGGTCAATGGCGGCCGGCTGTCGGTGCCGTGCAGCTATGATTCGCCGCTATCGTCACCCGATGCTGATGCGTGGGACGCTGGCCCGCGGCCCGGCTGTTCCATGCTCGATGCGCCCCTTGGCCAGCAGGTCTATCTAACGGATGCCTTCCGCAAGGGTGGAACGGACTTCACCTTGCTATCGTTCAGCAATGGCGCCGCAATCGACGCGCCCGATGGCGTGAAGGGCATCTGCATCGGCGGCGAGGGCGGACTTGCCGATCCCTCGGGCCTCGTCACGAAACGCTACGACGCCGAGCCGGGTGCGGCCTATCTGCTCAGGCCCGATGGCTATGTCGCGGCGCGCTTCCGCCACCCGACGCGCGACGCGATCGCCGTCGCGCTATCGCGGGCTCAAGGTTTGAATTGAGGTTTCGTATGCCGCTCTCCACCAGTTCCAACTTCGCGCGGCCCGATGACGCCTTTCGCGCCATCGTCGAGGCGCATCGTGGCCTCACGGAGGAGCAGAGCGCCGATTTCGATGCGGCGCTGGTCCTGATCCTCGCCAACCATATCGGCGACATCGACGTGCTGCGGGACGCGCTCGTGCTGGCGAAACGCCGCATGATCGACGGCCAGCAGCAACAACAGCAACAACAATAACCCAAGACTTGAGGATGAATTGATGGCGAAGAACTTCGCGTCCACCGGCGATCTCTCCGAGAAGACAATCACCTTCTCCGAGATCGGTACCGATCTCTACGCCTTCACCGCCGAGGGCGATCCCAACACCGCGATCATCGTCGGCGACGACGGCTGCCTGGTGTTCGACGCGCAGTCGACGCCGGCGATGGCCAACAAGGTGATAGAGCGTGTCCGCACCGTCACCGACAAGCCGATCAAATATGTCGTGCTGTCGCATTATCACGCGGTGCGCGTGCTCGGCGCCTCAGCCTACAAGGCACAGGGTATTGTGGCCTCGCAGGAGACCTATCGGTTGATCGAGGAGCGCGGCCAGCAGGATTGGGATTCCGAATATGGCCGCTTCCCGCGCCTGTTCCAGGATGCCGAGAGCATCCCCGGCCTGACGTGGCCGACGCTCACTTTCGAAGGCGAGATGTCGATCTATCTCGGCAAGCGTGAGGTGCGTCTGATGCAGCTTGGCGCCGGCCACACTTCGGGCGACATCGTAGCCTGGGTGCCGGATGCCGAAGTCATGTTCTCCGGCGATCTCATCGAATATCACTCGGCCTGCTATTGCGGTGATGCGCATTTGCGCGAATGGCCGCTGACGCTGAACGAGATCCGCAACTTCAATCCCAAGGCGATCGCGCCGGGTCGCGGCGATGCGCTGAAGGGCGTCAGCACGGTGCGCGAAGCGATCGCGATGACGCGCGACTTCGTCACCTCGCTCTATGGCGCAGCCGAAATCTCGGTCGCCAAGGGCCGCACGCTGAAGGAATCGATGGCCGCGACGCGCGAAGTGATGGATCCGAAATTTTCCAGCTTCGCCATCTACGAGCATTGCCTGCCGTTCAACGTGTCGCGCGCCTATGACGAGGCGTCCGGTATCGACGATCCCGTGATCTGGACTGACAAGCGCGACCAGGAAATGTGGGCGAACTTGCAAGGAGGAGGATAGTTATGAACATCAATACCTCGCCTGATCAGATCATCCGCAGCTCGGCCCAGGTGACGCCGGGCTACATGTCCGGCTTCGGCAATAGTTTTGAGACCGAGGCACTGCCGGGCGCGCTGCCGATCGGGCGCAACTCGCCGCAACGCTGCGCCTACGGGCTCTATGCCGAGCAGCTCTCGGGCTCGCCCTTCACCGCGCCGCGGGGCACCAACGAGCGCTCCTGGCTCTATCGCATCCGCCCCTCGGTGAAGCATTCCGGCCGTTTCGAGAAGGCCGATGGCGGCTTGTGGCGGTCGGCGCCGTGTCATGAATATGATCTGCCGATCGCGCAATTGCGCTGGGACCCGGCGCCGATCCCGAAGGAGGACACGACCTTCCTGCAGGGCGTACAGACCATGACGACGGCCGGCGACGTCAACACGCAGGCCGGCATGGCTGCGCATATCTACCTCATCACCAAGTCGATGGTGGACCAGCACTTTTATAATGCCGACGGCGAGCTGATGTTCGTGCTCCAGCAGGGCGTCTTGCGCCTCGTGACCGAGTTCGGACGCATCGACGCCGAGCCCGGCGAGATCGTGGTGATCCCGCGCGGCGTCAAGTTTCGCGTGGAGATCCCGAACGGGCCGGCGCGCGGTTATCTCTGCGAGAACTACGGCGGCGCCTTCACGCTGCCGGAGCGTGGCCCGATCGGCGCCAATTGCCTTGCGAACGCACGCGACTTCCTCACGCCGGTTGCGCATTACGAGGACAAGGACACGCCGACCGAGCTGTTTGTGAAATGGGGCGGCGCTCTGTTCAAGACGACACTGCCGCATTCGCCGATCGACGTCGTCGCCTGGCACGGCAATTACGCGCCCTACAAATACGATCTGCGCACGTTCTCGCCGGTGGGTGCGATCGGCTTCGATCATCCCGATCCCTCGATCTTCACGGTGCTGACCTCGCCGTCGGAGACCGCGGGCACGGCGAATATCGACTTCGTGATCTTTCCCGAGCGCTGGATGGTGGCCGACAATACGTTCCGTCCGCCCTGGTATCACATGAACATCATGAGCGAGTTCATGGGCCTGATCTACGGCGTCTACGACGCCAAGCCGCAAGGCTTTGTCCCGGGCGGCATCAGCCTGCACAATTGCATGCTGCCGCACGGCCCCGACCGCGACGCCTTCGAGCACGCCAGCAATGGCGAGTTGAAGCCGGTGAAGCTGACGGGGACCATGGCCTTCATGTTCGAGACCCGCTACCCGCAGCGCGTGACAGCGCACGCCGCGAATGCGTCGACGCTTCAGGACGACTACGCGGATTGCTGGAAGGGCCTGGAGAAACGGTTCGATCCCAACAAGCCGTAGTCTCTCTTACCCTCCCTGGAGGGGGAGGGTCGCTACGCATGCAGCGAAGCGAAATGCGTAGCGGGGTGGGGTGACGGTCTCTCCGCAAGGAACACTGCCCGTGTTGAGAGATCACCCCACCCCGTCTCATATTTCGCTGCGCTCAATTTGAGCCGACCCTCCCCCTCCAGGGGAGGGTGACACCGTCACCGCTGCGCCACGGGAAACCAATGCCCCACCCCAATGACCCCAGCCTCCGCTCCTTCATCGAGGTCGATCCCGCCTCCGACTTCCCGATCCAGAACCTGCCCTACGGCGTGTTCTCGACCGCGGCCAATCCGACGTCACGCGTTGGTGTTGCGATCGGCAATTATGTGCTCGATCTCTGGGAGCTTGAGCAGGATTCGCGCCTCGACGTCGGGCCGCTCGGCGTATTCGCCGGGGGCTCGCTTAATCCCTTCATGGCGCTGGGGCCAAAGGTCTGGGCGAAGACGCGGGCACGAATCAGCGAGCTGCTGCGGCACGATCATCCGGAGCTGCGCGACAACGAGGAACTGCGCCAGCAGGCCCTGGTGCCGATGCACGATGCAAAACTGCATCTGCCGTTCGCCGTCTCCGGCTACACCGACTTCTATTCCTCGAAAGAGCACGCCACCAATGTCGGCGTGATGTTTCGCGGCAAGGACAATGCGCTGCAGCCGAACTGGTTGCATATGCCGATCGGCTATAACGGCCGCGCCTCCACTGTTGTCGTGAGCGGCACCAAGGTGAAGCGGCCGCGCGGTCAGCTGAAGCCGCCGAATGTGGACGTGCCGAGCTTTGGCCCGTGCAAGCGGCTCGATTTCGAGCTGGAGATGGGCGTCGTTGTCGGCCAGCCCTCAGCCATGGGCGGCATGCTGACCGAGCAACAGGCCGAGGAGATGATCTTCGGCTTTGTGCTGCTCAACGACTGGAGCGCGCGCGATATCCAGCAATGGGAATATGTGCCGTTGGGTCCGTTCCTTGCCAAGGCGTTCGCGACCTCGATCAGCCCGTGGGTGGTGACGCGCGAGGCGCTGGAGCCGTTCCGCCTGAAGGGACTGGAGCAGGAGCCGGTGCCGCTCGACTATCTCAGGCAGGACAAGCCGCAGAACTACGATCTGGAGCTCGATGTCGCCTTGCGCGCCGCCGGCGCCAACGCGCCCGCGAACATCAGCCGCACCAATTTCAAGTACATGTACTGGTCCTCAGTGCAGCAGCTGATGCACCACGCCTCGAGCGGTTGCGCGATGAATGTCGGCGATCTCCTTGGCAGCGGCACCATCTCCGGCCCGGAGAAGAACCAGCGCGGCAGCCTGTTGGAGATCAGCTGGAACGGCACCGAGCCGGTCGAACTGCCCGGCGGCACCAAGCGCACGTTCCTTGAGGACGGCGACAGCCTCGTCATGCGCGGCTGGTGTCAGGGCAACGGCTATCGCGTTGGATTCGGCGAGGTCGAGGGAACGATTTTGGCGGCGGAGTAGGCCCGCGTCTTCTCCACATTCTCCGTCATTGCGAGGAGCTCTTGCGACGAAGCAATCCAGACCGTCACTGCGGCGGCAGTCTGGATTGCTTCGCTGCGCTCGCAATGACGGGGAGAGAGCTACCGCTTCTCCGGCGCCAAGTCCTTGACCCGCGCGCAATGCGCCGCGACGTCCTCGTGGCTGTACTTCAAATGCACCCGCTTGTCCGACGGCGCCTGCCTGGTCGTGCACACACCCGGTCGCCATTCCTGCGTCGGCCTGATCGGGCGCGGAGCAAAGCCGCCGCCGCAGTTCGGGCAGACGTTGGAAAGCTTTGTCTCCACGCACTCCGCACAGAACGTGCACTCATACGAGCAGATCCGCGCATCTGTTGCGCTTGGCGGCAGGTCGCGGTCGCAATATTCGCAGTTCGGTCGGAGCTGGAGGGCCATGAATGAGTCTCCCGGATTGGGCGGATCATCGCAGATCGCGCCTGCGGCGCGAATGGCGTAGTTCCCTCGATTTCAGCCAGCCTTCAAATCCTTCAGCGGCAGCTTTGAACTTTCCTTCAACCTGTCGAGCACGATCGAGGAGCGCACATGCGCCACGCTCTGGTGCGGCATCAGCACGTCGTTGACGAGGTTGGAGAGGCCCTTGAGGTCGCGCAGCACGGCCTTCAGCACGTAGTCGGCATCGCCCGTCAGCGAATAGGCCTCCTGGATCTCGTCGATCCGGTTGACCAGCGTGCGGAAGCGTTTTGAATTGTCGGGCGAGTGGGTCGCAAGCCCGACCTGGATGAAGGCGATCACACCGAAGCCGAGCGCCTCGCTGGAGAGATCGGCGTGGTAGCCGGCGATCACCTTCTCCTCCTCCAGCCGCATCCGCCGGCGCGAGCATTGCGAGGCCGAGAGACCTGCGAGGTCGGCGAGCTCCTGGTTCGTCAAGCGGCCGTCATCCTGGAGCGCGCTCAGGATCTTGAGGTCGAAGGTGTCTACCGGAATCATGCGTCATTTGCCCGTTTCGTGCACAAATCGTGCATATTATAGCTAAAGCGCGTGTCGTTTGCACGCTCCTTGCGCGTCTCATGAAGGATAGTTCCTTCCAGGCAGCAATTGGAGAGCACCATGGGTCCGTTTCCGCACGATGCACCGCCGGCCACGATCACTGCCGACAATCCGATGGGCACCGACGGGTTCGAGTTCGTCGAATATGCGCACCCCAATCCGGAAGAGCTGCATGCCCTGTTCAAGCTGATGGGCTATGCGCCTGTCGCGCGCCACAGGACCAAGACAATCACGGTCTATCGCCAGGGCGACATCAACTATCTGGTCAATGAGGAGCCCGGCACCCACGGTTTCGACTTCGTCGCCGCACACGGCCCCTGCGCGCCGTCGATGGCGTTTCGCGTGGTCGATGCGAAGGCGGCTTATGACCGCGCGATTTCGCTCGGTGCGGAGCCTGCGGATGTGTCATCGGCGCAGAAGACGCTCGATGTCCCCGCCATCAAGGGCATCGGCGGCAGTTTGCTTTATTTTGTCGATCGCTATGGTGCTAAGGGCTCGGCCTATGATGCCGAGTTCGAATGGCTGGATGCGCGCGATCCGCGGCCGGTCGGTGCCGGCCTGTTTTATCTCGACCATCTCACCCACAATGTTCATCGCGGCCGCATGGATGTGTGGACGGGCTTCTACGAAAAGCTCTTCAACTTCCGCCAGATCCGCTTCTTCGACATCGAGGGCCGCGCCTCGGGCCTGTTCTCGCGCGCGCTGACCAGCCCCGACGGCAAGATCCGGATTCCGATCAACGAGGACGCCGGCGATTCCGGCCAGATCGAGGAATATCTGAAGATCTATCGCGGCGAGGGCATCCAGCACATCGCCTGCGGCTGCCGCGAGATCCACGGCACGATCGAAGGCCTGCGCGAGGCCGGCCTGCCCTTCATGCCGTCACCGCCAAACACCTATTTCGAGAAGGTCGATGCGCGGCTGCCAAAGCACGGCGAGGACGTCGCACGTCTTCAGAAGAACGGCATCCTGATCGACGGCGAGGGCGTGGTCGACGGCGGCCAGACCAAGGTGTTGCTCCAGATCTTCTCGGCCAACGCGATCGGGCCGATCTTCTTCGAGTTCATCCAGCGCAAGGGCGACGACGGCTTTGGCGAGGGTAATTTCAAGGCCCTGTTCGAGTCGATCGAGGAGGATCAGATCCGGCGTGGGGTGCTGAAGGTGGAGGACGCGGCGTAGGCCGTCAGCCGAGCTGCCGTAGGGTGGGCAAAGCGAAGCGTGCCCACCACCTTTATCGGATTTGTGGAGAGATGGTGGGCACGGCGCTGCGGGCCTTTGCCTACCCTACGGCAACGTGCGCCGTGGTTACTTCCCCGCCTTCCACGCAGCCGTCACCGCCGCAATCTCGGCCCCTTCCGGCTCGCGCACCGCCGACGGTGTCCGCGAGAATCTTGGCGCCGGCGCGGGCTGTTTCACGCCGTGGCGCTCGATGAAGACCTCGCGCGCGACCATGTGCGGATGCTCGGTCGCTTCCGACATGGTCAGCACCGGCGCGAAGCAGATGTCGGTGCCTTCCATGATCTTGCACCAGTCCTCGCGCGTCTTGCTCTTGAACACCGCCTTCAGCTTCTCTTTCAGCGCGGGCCAGGCCTTGGGGTCCATCTGCGCGTCGAAATCGGGGTCGATGAGGCCGGCGTGCTCGCGCAGCAGCGCGTAGAACTGCGGCTCGATCGAGCCGATCGAAACGAAATTGCCGCAGGCGCATTCATAGACGCCATAGAAGTGGGCGCCGCCATCCAGGAAATTGCGGTTGCGGCCTTCAGTCCAGCGGCCGATCGTTTTCATGTCGAAGAAGAACGACATCAGCGATGCCGCACCGTCGCACATTGCGGTGTCGACCACCTGGCCCCTGCCGGACTTTTGCGCCTCAAGCAGCGCTGCGAGCACGCCGACGACCATATACAGCGCGCCGCCGCCGAAATCGCCGACCAGATTGAGCGGCGGCACCGGCGCTTCCTTAGGTCCGATCGCGGCGAGCGCGCCGGTGATGGAGATGTAGTTGATGTCGTGGCCGGCGGCATTAGCGAGCGGGCCTTCCTGGCCCCAGCCGGTCATGCGGCCGTAGACGAGCTTTGGATTGCGGGCGAGGACGACATCGGGGCCGAGCCCGAGCCGCTCCATCACGCCGGGACGAAAACCTTCGACCAATGCATCGGCGCTCGCAAGCAAGTCGAGCACCTCTGAGATCGCCGCCTTGTCCTTGAGGTCGAGCTCGATCACCTTGCGGCCGCGGCCCGCCACCGACTTCATGCTCTTCTTGGCGCCGACGCGGTCGAGCGTGACGACGTCGGCGCCCATGTCGGCCAGCATCATGCAGGCGAACGGGCCGGGTCCGATGCCGGCGAATTCGACGATGCGGAAGCCCGAGAGCGGGCCGGAGGTGCGGACGGACGCGGAGGGGGCTGATTTATCGAGCACGTTGTTGTTTCCTCGGGTCGCGGGCGGATGCCGGTGATGCGGCGACCGCCTCTGACGTTGCTCTTTGGGGCGAGTTAATTGGCTGATTAACTTTTCCCGCGTTCACGCCAGCGAGACAAGCGCTTTTCATGCCGCATAGCCGAAATAAAACGGCGCGCACCGAAGTGCGCGCCGCGGAAAATTTGCGTCGAGGCGCTATCAGCCCGCCGCAGCCACCGCGCGCTGCGCCATCACCTTGACAAGGTTGGCGCGGTACTCCGCCGTGCCATGGATGTCGGCCAGCAGGTTGCTCGCCGAAATCGTCACGCTGTCGATCGCCGACGGCGACCAGTTCGCCTTCAGCGCGGCTTCGATCGCAGGCACCCGCATCACGCCGCTCTGCGAAGCGCCGGTCGCGGCCACCCGGACTTCGCCCGACTTCGTCTTTGCGACGAACACGCCGGTGAGCGCGAAGCGCGAGGCCGGATGCCGCATCTTCTCGTATCCGGCCTTTTCCGGAACCGGGAACGACACCGCGGTGATGATCTCGCCGTCTTCCAGCGCGGTCGTGAACAGGCCCTGGAAGAAATCCTCCGCCGCGATCGACCGCTTGTTGGTCTTCACGGTGGCGCCGAGCGCGAGCAGCGCGGCGGGATAATCCGCAGCGGGATCGTTGTTGGCGATGGAGCCGCCGATCGTGCCGCGATAGCGCACGGCGGGGTCACCAAGGACCGAGGTGAGATGGGCAATCGCGGGGATCGCCTTCTTCACATCGGCATTCTGCATGATGTCGAAATAGGTCGTGCCTGCCTTGATGGTCAGCACGTCGCCCGAGAGCTCGACGCCCTGAAGCTCCTTGATCTTGCCGAGGTCGATCACATCAGAGGGGCTCGCGAGCCGCTGCTTCATGACCGGCAGCAACGTCTGGCCGCCGGCAAGGAATTTGGACTCAGTGCCTTTTGCGAACAGGCTGACGGCTTCGTCGACCGAGGAAGCGCGATGATAAGTGGTCTGGTACATCTTCGTTCCTCCCTCAAGCCGCGTGGATCGTGCGCCACACCCGGTCAGGGGTAGCGGGCATTTCCAGATTGTTCTTGCCGATCGCATCCGTGATCGCGTTGATCACGGCCGCTGACGCCCCGATCGCGCCGGCCTCACCGCAACCCTTGATGCCCAGCGGATTGCCCGGGCACAGCGTCGTGGTGTGGGAGAGGTTGAACGAGGGCACATCGTCAGCGCGCGGCATGGCGTAGTCCATGAACGAGGCCGTGACCGGCTGGCCGCTGGCGTCGTAGATGGCGTGCTCGAGCAGCGCCTGTCCGATGCCTTGCACAAGGCCGCCATGAACCTGGCCTTCCACGATCATCGGATTGATCAGCCGGCCGAAATCGTCGGCGGCGACGAAGTTGACGAAGGAGGTCTTGCCCGTGCCCGGATCGACCTCGAGTTCGCAGATATAGGCGCCGGCCGGGAAGGTGAAGTTGGAGGGGTCATAGAAGGCGCTTTCCTTCAGGCCCGGCTCCATCCCTTCAGGCAGATTGTGCGCGGTGTAGGCCGCGAGCGCGACCATCGGGAACGCAATCGCCTTGTCGGTCCCGGCCACCTTGAACTCGCCGTTCTCGATGACGATGTCGCCTTCCGACGCTTCAAGGGCGTGCGCCGCGATCTTCTTGGCCTTGGATTCCATCTTCTCCATCGCCTTCAGGATCGCGGTGAGACCTACGGCCGCGGAGCGCGAGCCGTAGGTGCCCATGCCGAACTGCACCTTGTCGGTGTCGCCATGGACGATCGAGACCTGGCTGATGGGAACGCCGAGGCGCTCCGCGACGAGCTGGCAGAACGTGGTCTCGTGGCCCTGGCCGTGGCTGTGCGAGCCCGTCAAGATCTCGATGGTGCCGACCGGGTTGACGCGCACTTCGGCGGATTCCCACAAGCCGACGCCGGCGCCCAGGCTGCCGACAGCCTTGGACGGCGCGATGCCGCAGGCCTCGATGTAGCAGGACACGCCGATGCCGCGCAGCTTGCCTTCCGTCTTTGCCTTAGCCTTGCGCCCGGCAAAGCCGGCATAGTCGATCGCCTTCATCGCGGCGTC
This sequence comes from Bradyrhizobium betae, assembly GCF_004123905.1. GTDB lineage: Bacteria > Pseudomonadota > Alphaproteobacteria > Rhizobiales > Xanthobacteraceae > Bradyrhizobium > Bradyrhizobium betae_A. Next base: position 251,529 of record NZ_MZXW01000041.1, on the reverse strand, counting down.
GAGCGAGGCGTTAAAGTCGCCGGTGTCGTAGGCCATGATCACGGGCGTCTGGTGCGGGAACTGGGTGATGAAGTTGCTCCGACGCAGCGCGGCAGGATCGACGTTCAATTGCCGCGCGGCTGTTTCCATCAGACGTTCGATCAGGTAGCTCGCCTCGGGACGGCCCGCGCCACGATAGGCGTCGACCGGCGTGGTGTTGGTGTAGACGCCGACCACCTCGGCGTGGATCGCCGGGATGTTGTACTGGCCCGACAGCAGCGTCGCGTAGAGATAGGTCGGCACTGATGACGAGAACAGCGACATGTAGGCGCCGAAATTGGCGTAGGTCTTCACCTTCAACCCGGTGATCTTGTTGTTGGCGTCGAACGCCATCTCCGCATGGGTGACGTGGTCGCGGCCATGCGCATCGGTCAGGAACGCCTCGGTGCGGTCGCCGGTCCATTTGACCGGGCGGCCGACCTTCTTCGAGGCCCAGAGCGCCACCATCTCCTCGGGATAGATGAAGATCTTTGAGCCGAAGCCGCCGCCGACGTCGGGAGCGATCACCCGCAGCTTGTGCTCGGGGGCGATGTTGTAGAACGCCGACAGCACCAGGCGGGCGACGTGCGGGTTCTGCGAGGTCGTATAGAGAGTGAAGTGCTCCTCAGCCTCGTCGTAATCGGCGATCGCCGCGCGCGGCTCCATCGCGTTCGGGGCGAGGCGATTGTTGGTGACGTCGAGTTTCACGACATTGGCGGCCTTGGCGAAGGCGGCGTCCGTCGCGCCCTCGTCGCCGATCACCCAGTCATAGACCTGGTTGCCGGGAGCTTCGGGGTGAAGCTGCGGCGCGCCGGACTTGATGGCGGCGTGGACGTCAGCGACGGCCGGCAGCTCTTCATAGTCCACGACCACGGCTTCGGCGGCGTCGCGCGCGAGGTTCTTGCTGTCGGCGATGACGACCGCGACGGCCTGACCGACGAAGCGCACCGTCTCGGGCGCCATCGCCGGCCATGCGCCCATCTTCATCGGGCTGCCGTCCTTGGACGTGATGGCCCAGCCGCAGATGAGGTTGCCGACCTTGTCGTCGACGATCTGTTGTCCCGTGAGCACCGCGACCACGCCCGGCATCTTCAGCGCGGCGGAGGAGTCTATCCCCTTCACCTTGGCGTGCGCGTGCGGGCTGCGGATGAAATGGGCATGGGTCATGCCCAGCAATTTGATGTCGTCGACGTAGCGGCCCTTGCCGGTAATGAAACGCTTGTCTTCCTTGCGCACGACGCGCGCGCCGATGCCTTCAACACCCATGGCTGGTCCTCCCGACCGGAATTGTTTTGACTGCGCTTTCCCTCGAAAGCAGCAGCGGTGGTTCTTTATTCGAGGCGCGCCGCTTTACTCGGCCGCCTGCGAGACCTTCATGCGTCCGGCTGCATCCAACACGGCTTTGACGATGTTGTGGTAGCCGGTGCAGCGGCAGATATTGCCTTCGAGCTCCTGGCGGACCGTGGTTTCGTCGAGCTGGCCACCATGGCGGTGCACGATGTCGATCGCCGACATGATCATGCCCGGTGTGCAATAGCCGCACTGCAGGCCGTGATTGTCGCGGAACGCGGCCTGCATCGGGTGCAGCTCGTCGCCCTTGGCGATGCCCTCGATGGTGGTGATGTTGGCGCCGTCGGCCTGTCCCGCCAGCATGGTGCAGGATTTGACCGCCTTGCCGTCCATGTGCACGACGCAAGCGCCACACTGGCTGGTGTCGCAGCCGACATGGGTTCCGGTGAGGTTGAGGTGGTCTCGCAGCAGCTGGACCAGCAGCGTGCGGTCCTCGACGTCGACAGCAACGGCCTTGCCGTTCACTGTCAGTTTGACTGTAGACACGGTGAAGTCCTCCCGGGGATTGATTTTGATTGTTTCTAATTAGAGACCGCGGCCCCCGGACTTGGCAACTGGGATTTTGGTTGCTGCGGTCATGGAAAAGTCATCGATCCCGCCGGGGTCGCAATGACTTGGGAGGGCAAGTCGGGGGACTTGCCGTCCGGACCGGCTGGGGGCGTGGGATGCCAGCCGTCATCTCATCGGTCGGCCTTTGGCCGATGAAGCCATGTTCGGACAGGTCTGGATTGCACCAGCGTGCCGAATTTACCGCCCCTTATCCATTGTGCCCTAGTTTTGCGCATCCGGGTTTGGAGGCGGGGCGCCTCTGGACCACGGCTGAATAGAATAAATGGGGGTTGGGAATGTCCGGGCGTACCGCGTCGCCGTCCAAGCGCACAATATTTCCGACCCTCCGGTTCCGCGCCAAGATCATCCTGGGCTTCGCCGCCGTGCTGGTGATCTCCGCCGGCAGCATGGCCTTCTCCTATTTCGGCTTCGAGCGGGTCTCGTCCGGGGTCGGGTCCTACCGCGCCAGCGTTACGGAGGCCGACCTTGCCCGCAACATCGACCGCGAGCTGCTCGCCTACCGTTCAGTCGTCAAATATTTCGTCGTCACCGGCAAGGAGGACGACGCCAAGGCGGCGCTGGATACCGAAGCCAGCCTGAAGAGCGCCATCGACCAGGCCATCAAGGGTGCCAAGAAGCCGGCGCGGCAGGAGAGCCTCGACAAGCTCGCCAAGGAGTTCTCCAACTTCGCCGCGACCTTCGCAAAAGTCCTCCAGGCCAAGCGTGACAGCGCGCTGCTGGTGCAGAACCAGCTTACGCGCAACGCCAACCTGCTGAAGTACAAGCTCGATGACATCGGCAACAACGCCTCCGATTCCGAGGCGCAGGCGATCGAGTTCGGCACCAAGCAGGTCAATGCCCAGTTCCAGACCGCAAGCTCGGCTGCGACCAATTTCGTGCTGACGTCGGATCAGGCGATTGCCACCAGCGCGCTGGCCCGGCTGAAATTCGTCGAAAACTCGCTCGGCGCCGTCTATTCCATGGACGACAAGATCGTCGCCGGGCTGAAGGACGCCAAGGGGCTGCTGACGGCCTATCGCGAATCGCTGGAGAAGCTGATCGCCAACGCCAAGATGGTCGATGACCTCGTCACCGAGATGAGCGGCTCGGCGAGGGCGATCCTGCAAGGAGCGACCGCCATGAAGGCGGATCTCGTTGCCGAACAGCAGCGGCTGGATTCCGAATCGGAAGCGACCATCGGGAAGACCGAGCAATTGGTGCTGATGCTGGCCGTTGGCGGCACGCTGTTAGGAGCGATCCTCGCCTTCCTGCTCGGCACCGGAATCTCACGTCCGATGATTGCGATGTGCAAGGCGATGCGTGAGCTCGCCTCGGGCAATTTCGACGTCGTGCTGCCGGGTCTCGGCCGCAAGGACGAGATCGGCGAGATGGCCGGCGCGGTCGAGGAATTCAAGGTCCAGGCCGTCGCCAAGGCCGAGCGCGATGCCGCCGCCAGCGAAGCCCAGAACAAGGAGGCAAGCGCGGCCCGCCGCTCCGAGCTGATTCGTTTCGCCGATGATTTCGAAAGCGCCGTCGGCGCCATCGTGTCGAATGTCTCGGCTTCCGCCGTGCAGCTGGAATCGTCCGCGTCCACGCTGACCCGCACCGCCGAGATCACGCAGACGCTGTCGAGCCAGGTCGCGGGCGTGTCCGAGCAGGCCTCGAGCAACATGCAGTCGGTCGCGACCGCGACCGAAGAGCTCTCGGCCTCGGTCGAGGAGATCGGGCGCCAGGTCCGCGATTCCAACCGCATCGCCGAAGCCGCCGTGGTGCAGGCCAAGGAGACCGACGGGCGTATCGGCAAGCTCTCGCACGCGGCCCAGCAGATCGGTGAAGTCGTCAAGCTCATCACGGCGATCGCCGAGCAGACCAATTTGCTGGCGCTGAACGCCACTATCGAGGCGGCGCGCGCCGGCGAGGCCGGCCGCGGCTTTGCGGTGGTCGCCAGCGAAGTGAAGTCGCTGGCGAGCCAGACGGCGAAGGCGACGGACGAAATCTCCTCGCATATTGCGGGCATGCAGGGCGCCACCGCCGAATCGGTCGCCGCGATCAAGGAGATCGGCGCGACCATCGGCCAGATCTCGTCGATCTCGACCTCAATCGCCAGCGCCGTGGAAGAGCAGGGCGCGGCGACGCAGGAGATTGCCCGCAGCGTCCAGACTGTCGCCCAAGGCACCCAGACCGCCGCCACCGACATCGGTCAGGTCAACCGCGGCGCCGCCGAGACCGGCTCGGCCTCGGAAGAGGTGCTGAATTCGGCCAGGACGCTGTCATCCGAAAGCACCCGCCTCCGCGCCGAGCTCGACCGCTTCATGGGGAATATCCGGGCGGCGTAGGTCCCGGACCGAGAGCTGCCGCCCGGTGGGCGGGCGGCCCGTTCCCGCGTCACCTAACCGCAAGTTGCGGCTTGGCAAATTTACCGGCGCTTATCCTTTGCCCGTTACCGTGCTCGCGAGTCGGGAAGCGGGCTGCTTTCGGGCTGCGCCTGGTTTTCCGCGAATGGAATGGGGTGGGGAATGCCCGTCAAGTCGAAGCCGAACACATCGAAGCTGCTCACCTTGCGTTTTCGTGCAAAAATCATCCTCGGCTTCGTGGCGGTGCTGGCCATCCTCGCCGTCAGCATGGCTTTCGCCTATTTCGGCTTCGAGCGGATCCAGGCCGCCGTGGCCTCCTACCGGGCCAGCGTGGCGGAAGCGGATCTCGCGCGGACGGTCGATCGCGAGCTGATCTCCTATCAGGGGCTGGCGCGGGCCTATACGCTAACCGGGGCCGCCGATGACGAGACCGCGGCCAAGGCCGCCGAAGAGAATCTGAGGGGCGCGATCGCCAAGTCCATGGCGGCCACATCAGGCGCGGCGCGCCGCGAGCAGGTCGGCAAGCTCGAGGCCGAGTTCCAGCGCTTTACGAAGGTGTTCAGCGAGATCATCACGCTGACGCGCGAGAACAACAAGATCGCCGCCGACGAGCTCAACAGCGTCGGCAACAAGATCCGCTTCAAATTCGACGATCTTGCCGATACTGCCGCGCTGGCCGGCCTGAACTCGGTCCAGACCACGGCCAAGGACGTCACCTCGCAATATCTGGCGGTCTCCACCTCGGTCAGCGCCTTCGTCGCCAAGCCCGAGCCGAAGACGGCGGATGGCGTGATCGCCCGCATCAAGTTTTTGGAGACCCTGCTGGTCTCGATCTATGCCAACGAGCAGAAAATCACCGACCGCGTCACCGAGATCGGCAATCTGCTGAAGCAGTACCGCACCTCGTTCTCGAAGCTGACCGAGAACGTGAAGATCATCGTCAAGTCGAACGGCGAGATGACCAAGACGGCGACGGGCATCCTTAAGCTCTCTGGCGAGCTGCGGTCGGATTTGACTGCCGATCAGCAGCGCATCGAAGCCAGCGCCAATGCCACCATCATTGAGACCGAGCGGCTGATGCTGATGCTGGCGCTGGGCGGTCTTGCCATCGGCGCTGCGCTGGCCCTGATGCTCGGCAACGGCATCTCGCGTCCGATGATCGCGATGTGCAAGGCGATGCGCGAGCTCGCGTCGGGCAATTTCGACGTCGTGCTGCCGGGTCTCGGCCGCAGGGATGAGATCGGCGAGATGGCCGGCGCGGTCGAGGAATTCAAGGTTCAGGCCGTCGCAAAGGCCGAGCGCGATGCCGCCGCCAGCGAAGTCCAGAATCGGGAGCAGGCCGCAAGCCGCCGCTCCGAGCTGATTCGCTTTGCCGATGATTTTGAAGGCGCCGTGGGCGCCATCGTCTCCAACGTCTCGTCCTCCGCTGTTCAGCTCGAATCGGCGGCGTCCACGCTGACCCGCACCGCCGAGACTACGCAGAGCCTGTCGAACCAGGTCGCCAGTGTCTCCGAGCAGGCCTCGAGCAACATGCAATCGGTCGCAACCGCGACGGAAGAGCTGTCGGCTTCGGTCGAAGAAATCGGCCGCCAGGTTCGCGATTCCAGCCGTATCGCCGAAGCCGCCGTGGTGCAGGCCAAGGAGACCGATACGCGGATCGGCAAACTGTCGCATGCCGCGCAGCAGATCGGCGAAGTCGTCAAGCTGATCACCGCGATCGCCGAGCAGACTAATCTGCTTGCGCTCAACGCCACCATTGAGGCAGCACGCGCCGGCGAGGCCGGCCGCGGCTTTGCGGTGGTCGCCAGCGAAGTGAAGTCGCTAGCCAGCCAGACTGCGAAAGCGACGGACGAAATTTCCTCGCACATCACGGGCATGCAGGGCGCTACCGCTGAATCGGTCGCCGCGATCAAGGAGATAGGTGCCACCATCGGCCAGATCTCGTCGATCTCGACCTCGATCGCGAGCGCCGTCGAGCAACAGGGTGCGGCGACGCAGGAAATCGCCCGCAGCGTTCAGACGGTTGCGCAGGGCACCCAGACCGCGGCCACCGATATCGGTCAGGTCAACCGTGGCGCCGCTGAGACCGGATCGGCTTCGGAAGAGGTGCTGAATTCGGCAAAGTCGCTCTCCAGCGAAAGCACCCGCCTGCGCGCCGAGCTCGACCGCTTCATGGGGAATATCCGGGCGGCGTAAGGTTCGAGCGAGGGTCACTCCCGCCCGAACGCCCGCTTCAATTCCACCTTCGCCCGCTCCAGCCGCGTGCGCTCTGTCTTTGGCAGCGTCTTGCCGACGCGGTTGATGTAGAAGGTCAGCATCGACAGCGCCGAGCGATAGGCGCCGGTCTTGCGACGCGCGCTGTGCTCGGCCGAGCGTTTCAGCGAGGCCGCGATCCTCTTCGCGCTGGTCAGCTTGAACACACCTTGCTTGAGGTCGAGCGCGTCGCTTTCCTTCGTCACCCGCTGCGACCAACGTTTTGGCGCCGCGCGTTTCGTGCTCTTGCGCGCGCTCGTGCTGGTTTTCCCGCGTGCTGTCCTCCGCGTTCCCGCTTTCCGTGAATGTGTCGTCTTTCTGACATGAGCCATGCGTCAACTCCTGGCGGCTCCGTCGGAAACGGCCGGCCCCAGGGGGCGTTCCTGAGGGAACTTGCCTCCGTCGCAGACGTTGTCGCAGGTGGCAGGCGGAATGCCGCACCCAACGATCGGATCGACCCCGTCCCCATCAGGTGAACCGGGGCTGCTTCCATTGATCAGACCCAACAACGCGATGGAATTGCAGCAAAGCCCAGCGCTGAATTATGGACCTGCGGTCTCTGCGGCGGTCGCGACCGACCGCATCATCGAGACCAGCATTCCCGCGCGGCTCGATGCGTTGCCGTGGAGCGGTTTCCATACCCGCGTCGTGCTCGCACTCGGCATCACCTGGACTCTCGATGGGCTCGAAGTGACGCTGGCCGGCGCGCTCTCGGGCGCGCTGAAGCAAAGTCCCACACTGCAGTTCTCCAATCTCGATCTCGGTGTCGCCAACTCCGCCTATCTCGCCGGCGCAGTGCTCGGCGCGCTCGGCTTCGGCTGGCTCACCGACCGGATCGGCCGCAAGAAGCTGTTCTTCATCACGCTTGCGCTTTATCTCTCGGCGACGGCTGCGACTGCTCTGTCATGGGATATTGCAAGCTACGCGCTGTTTCGCTTCCTCACCGGCGCCGGCATCGGCGGCGAATACACCGCGATCAACTCGACCATCCAGGAGCTGGTGCCGGCGCGCTATCGCGGCTGGACTGATCTGGTCATCAACGGCAGCTTCTGGATCGGCGCCGCGATGGGCGCGGTCGCGGCCATCGTGCTGCTCGACCCCGCTGTGATCGGCCAAGATCTCGGCTGGCGCCTCGCTTATCTCATCGGCGCGGCCATCGGTCTCGTCGTGCTGTTGATGCGGATGTGGATTCCGGAAAGTCCGCGATGGTTGATGATCCATGGCCGGCCTGACCAAGCTCATGCGATTGTCGACGAGATCGAACGCTCGGTGATCGGACACGGTCAGAATACGAGCGACGGCCGCTTCCCCAAGATGCGCCTGAAGATGCGCGATCACACGCCGATCAGGGAGGTCGTGCACACCTTGTTCGTCACCTATCGCCAGCGCGCGATGGTTGGGCTGGTGTTGATGATTGCCCAGGCTTTTTTCTACAACGCCATCTTCTTTACGTTCGCGTTGGTGCTGACCGATTTCTACGGCATCAGCGCCGATCATGTCGGCTGGTACCTGCTGCCATTTGCGGCCGGAAACTTCCTTGGCCCGCTCTTGCTCGGCCGTCTGTTTGATACCCTCGGCCGCCGCACCATGATCACGCTCACTTATGGCGTGTCGGGCCTGCTGCTGGCTCTGTCGGGCTATCTGTTCTCGATCGGCGCGTTGAGCGCACAGGGACAGACGATCGCCTGGATGGTCATTTTCTTCTTTGCCTCGCCCGCGGCCAGCGCGGCCTATCTCACCGTCAGCGAGACATTTCCTTTGGAAGTCCGTGCGCTGGCGATCGCGGTATTCTACGCGGTCGGCACCGGCATCGGCGGCGTCGCGGGCCCCGCGCTGTTCGGCGTGCTGATCGATACGGGGTCACGCACCAGCGTGTTCGCCGGCTATTTGCTGGGGGCCTTCCTGATGATCGCGGCCGCGATCGTGGCGTGGCGCTACGCCGTCTCCGCCGAACGAAAATCGCTGGAAGATATTGCGCGGCCGCTAGCTTCGATGGAGTAGACTATGAAATCCGAACTTGCTGAACTGGATCAGAAGCCCGCCATGCTCGACGATGAAGCGCCCGACGCGGTGCCGGTGCCACATGCGCTCGTGCCGCATCTGGGCGAGACCGCGATCCTGCTCGATATCGACGGCACGCTGCTCGACCTGATGCCGACGCCGCGAGAGGTGTGGGTGCCGCCGGGCCTCTCGGAAACGCTCAACAAGCTGACCGAACTCACGTCGGGCGCGCTGGCGATGGTCAGTGGCCGGTCGCTCAACGACATCGACCTGATCTTCGCGCCCGACGTGTTTCGCGCGGTCGCAGGTCACGGTGCGGAGATGCGGCTGTCGGTGGACAATGAGGCCGACGACGTGCATGCGCCACCGCTGGACAAGGAGCTGAAGCGGCGGCTGGCTGCGATCGCCAAGCTCAGCCCGGGTATTCTGCTCGAGGACAAGGGCTATTCGCTGGCGCTGCATTATCGTCTCGCGCCGCATGCGGAGAAGGCGATCTACGAGGCAGTATCGCTGATCCGTGCCGATCTGCCCAATGCGCCGATCGAAATTTTGCCCGGCAAGTTCGTTTGCGAGATCAAGCATTCCGGTTTCACCAAGGCAACCGGCGTGCACGAGTTGATGAAGCATGAGCCCTTCAAGGGGCGCCGTCCCATCTTCATCGGTGACGACGTCACAGATGAAACCGTGTTCGCGATCATGCCCGACATGAACGGGCTTTCTTTCTCGGTTGGCCGCCGCGCCATCGGCGTCAACGGTCATTTCGATGCGCCGAAAGATGTGCGCGCGTTCCTTGCGCGCCTGCTCGACGACACAAGGTTGGAATAAGGCGTCGACACCCCGAAGCCACATTGCGCGTTCGGTGTTCCACTGCACGCGCAATTCGTGTTGAGCAAAACAGCCGCCAAAACTCGGTTTCTCAATTAAATCGTCGGGTTCCCTCAAGGAAACCAGTTCCAACGCGCACGCCCGATTTTGGTTTCATTTCGTAGAAATGATGACAGGAACCATATTGATGAACATCAGTTAAACAGGGTGGAATGAACAGGAGGGGACGACCTGTGAACTTGATCGTCGTTTCGAATCGCGTCGCACGCGGCAAACCCAACGAACCCATGACGGGCGGCTTGGCTGCGGCATTGCTTCCCGTTGTCGAGCATTCGGGCGCAATCTGGGTGGGTTCCTCAGGCCGCGTGCGGGATGGCCATCAGAAGGAGCCGTTTGCCGAGATCGAAGCGCTCGGAACGGGTGCGATTGCAACGCTGGATCTGCCGGCGGCGCATTACGGCGGCTATTACGAAGGCTTTGCCAATTCGGCGCTGTGGCCGGCGCTGCACTCTCGCAGCGATCTGATCCGCGTCTCGCGGGACGATTATGTCAGCTATCGCGAAGTCAACGCCTTCATGGCGCGCGCCTTGATGCGCTTCCGGAAAGAGAAGACGGCATTCTGGGTGCAGGATTATCATTTCCTCGCACTCGGCGCGGAGTTGCGCGATCTCGGCGTCGACGATCCCATCGGCTTCTTCCTGCACACGCCGTGGCCGGTTGCCGCGGTGATGCAGGGCGTGCCCAATCATCGTGAGCTGATCATGGCGATGCTGGCCTATGATCTGCTCGGCTTCCAGACGAACGAAGATTGCCAGAATTTTCTCGCCTATGCCGGGAGCGAACTCGACCTCACCATCGACGACGGCGTGGTGCTCTCGCAGCATGGCCGCACGCGCTGTGAAGTCTTCCCCATCGGCATCGACGCTGAAAAGTTCGCAGCTTACGCCGCCAAGTCGGCGTCGCACCCTGATGTGTCGCGCCTGCGCCGCAGCCTCAACGGCGAGCGGCTCGCGATCGGCGTCGACCGGCTCGACTATTCCAAGGGCCTCGTCAATCGCATCAGCGCGTTCGACCGGCTCTGGACCGAGCAGCCGCAGTTTGCGCGCAGCATCTCGCTGCTCCAGATCGCCAACCCCTCGCGCGGTGCGATCGAGGCCTATGGCAATCTCCAGAACGAGGTCGCGCGCCTCGTCACCGACGTCAACGGTCGCCATGGCGAGGTGGACTGGACGCCGATCCGCTATCTCAACAAGGGTTTTAGCCAGGCCGTGCTCGCGGGCCTCTACCGCACCGCGCAGATCGGCGTGGTGACGCCGCTGCATGACGGCATGAACCTGGTTGCCAAGGAATATGTCGCAGCCCAAAACCCGGCCGATCCCGGCGTGCTGGTGCTGTCGAAATTCGCCGGCGCCGCCAACGAACTCGACACCGCGCTGCTGGTCAATCCGCACGACATCGACGGCATGGCCCGCGCGATCGCGGTCGCGGCCGCGATGCCGCTCACCGAGCGCAAGATGCGCTGGGACGCGATGATGAAGAAGCTGCGCGGCCACACCATTCAGCAATGGTCGGCCGATTTCGTCGCCGAGCTGGAGAAGTGCCGGACCGAAAAGGCCGCGGTCGCGCCGCTCGCAGCCCAGCCGCCGCAGGCGCTGCGCTGGCTGAAATCGGCGATCTCAGGTGTAAGGTTGATTTAGCTTTTCTTCTCCCTCGCCCCGTTCTTGCGGGGGCGAGGCGAGCTTCGCTCGCTCTGAGGGTTGGGGTGAGGGGCTCTCTCCACACGGGAGATTGTCGAGGGACCTGTGCCCCCTCACCCCGGATCGCAAGTGCGATCCGACCTTTCCCCGCAAGCGGGGCGAGGTGAAAACGAGGCCCTCAATAACAATACGATACGCCATCCAGAATCGCGCATTGCCGCTTGTTTGGCGCATTCGGATCATCCATCGGCACCATGCCCTTGCCCTGGCCGACGAACACGCCGGGCCCGATATGCACCGAGCTCTTGTTGCCGATGATCACGCTCTGATGCGGCGTCGAGCTCGAGCGCGTTCCGTCCGGCCAGAGGATGGCATCACCCGAAAGCATCCCGTGCCGGCCGTCGTCACAACTGACGTCGACACCTTGCCGGGTGCAGACCTGCGCGTGAGCCGGCACGGCAATGGCGGAGCCAAGGGCGGAAATCAGGCTAAGTGTAGCGACTGTCTTGCGGATCATCATGGCGTGCCCAGTCGTGTTTGGTGGTCTCGAGTGAATCGTCGCGCCAAACCCGCTTCCGGTTCAGCCCGCGGATGGTTCCCAAGCGCTCATCAGCGCTGCATATTACCATTTAAATACAATGTCTTACGGAAAATTCACCCGATTTCCCTGCGATCCCTTGCAAAATCATCGGCGCCCCTTCAAGAGAGGGCGCTCCGGAGAGATGGCCGAGTGGCTTAAGGCGCACGCTTGGAAAGCGTGTGTGCGGGAAACCGTACCGTGGGTTCGAATCCCACTCTCTCCGCCAGTTCTACGATTTTGTACGCCAAACTACGATTTCGTGCGATTTCGCGCGTTTGGGTTCGTTAGTCGTGTCGGACGACCTCCATGCGATGAGGTAATCATCTTCATCAATCGCTATTCGGGGAGAATCCTGCACAGGGTCTCCCCGGTTTAGCGACTCCATAAACGCTGACTACGAACTAGGTGCTGCGTTCCCTCACGACAGCGGCCGCAGACGCGGTGCCATTTCCGAGTCGAGGATCAGACGGCCATCGAGACGGCCGTCTAAACGCTTCACGTATTCCGAAGCTTCCTCCATATGCGCCTTCATAAGGGTACGCACGCGCTCGCTGTCTCTGGCGCGAGCGGCTTTCGCGATCTCCGCGTGAATCTTGACATTGGCGCACCCGAATTTCGTGTGTTCTTCCGGAGGCGTCTGCGTGCTGAAGACCACCAGGCGTCGGAGCATTTCGTTGATCAGCTCGCAAGCGAAGCGCAGGAAGGGATTGGGGTTTGCGGCAGCCAGGATGTCGTGGAAATCCAGATCTGCCTGGCGTTGACGGACCAGAAGAGAAGGCTCCTGCGAGGTCGGTTGGCAGGTCTCGATGTTGTGCTCAAGAGCGTCGAGCTGCTCGTCGGACAGAAATGGCACTGAGCCGGCAGCCAGTTCCGGCTCGAGCAATCGGCGCGCTGCATAGATGTCCTCCATGCTGACTTCTTTGAAGAACAGATAATTCTGCAACAGTTGAAACGTCCGGGCGAGCGGCACCTCGATAATGGTTGCGCCGCCGGTCGGACCGGTGCTGACCGTGATCAGTCCTTGCACCTCAAGCGATTTTAGCGCCTCGCGGATGGTGCTCTTGCTGACTGAAAACAGCCGCTGAAGCTCCCTTTCCATCGGAAGTTTGGCTCCCGGGAGAAGGTTCTTCTGCGTGATCAACTGCTTGATCTCTTCGGTGACGAGATCGGCCCGTTTTTGGATTTTCAGCCGCCCGGGCTGCTTCGGCATTTTTTCAAAGTCTACCGTCATCTGAATTCCCCAGAGTCATCAATGGGTTCCAATGCGTGTTCCGGGCGGTTTGAGCGCGGGCCCGCGAAAAAGAACCGACTCGTCGATTGACACTTCTCCCATAACAAGCATATTCATGCAAATCCGGTTTATCATGATAAATAGAATGAACCGGTCAATAAGCGGAAACGGGCATGGTGATCGGGCAGAACATCCCTGAAATCTGGGCGGCGATTCACACGCCTTTCGAAAATTCCGGAGCCGTCGACGAGGCCGGGGTTCGCCGGAATGTCCGCCACTACATCGCGACTGGCCTTGCGGGAGTGTTCTGCAATGGACTGATCGGCGAGGTCTGGTCGCTCACGTTGCAGGAGAGGAAGCGCGTTATCGAAGTGATCGCCGATGAGGCCGGAGGCCGTCTCGGGATTTCAGTGGTGATCTCGGGTCCTTCGGTTGAAGAGACCGTCGAGCTTGGCGAGCACGCACGTCGGCTCGGCGTCAGTCACGCCGTGCTGATGGTTCCGACCTCCGGCCCGCGATCCCCCGCGCAGCAGCTCGCGTATCTGCACCACATCTGCACGCGTCTGGAGATGCCGATCGTCATCTTCAACGCCCGAACCGCTGCAGGCAGCCCATTGGATCCTGTCGTTTTCACGCAGCTTTGTTCGCTGCCCAATCTCAAGCTGCTGAAGACCACCGGCACTTCAGCCGAGAACGCTGCGCTTCGCCAAGCCGCGCGCAATGGCGTGCTCGTCTCCGATCCTCTGGAAGAGAACTTCTTCGGTAACATGCAGCGCGAAGGTCAGTCGATCCTGTATGCCGACCCTGAGCCCTACCTGTACCAACGCGGGGACTTTCGGCCGATCGCGAACTACGTGGCGCTGCTGGCGTCCGGACAAACGGAAGAGGCGGCGCGCGTTTGCGCGTCACTCGCACCGCAACGGACCGTCTTCAACAAGTGGATCATGGACCCGCTGAAGAGCGGTCATATGCCGAACGCGGCGGTCAAGCACTGGTGCGATCTGATTGGAATTGCCGGTGGCGCCGTGCGCGCGCCCGTCACCCCCCTGTCCGCCGCCGAACGGAGAGAGCTGGAAGCAGACCTCGTCGCATGCGAGGCGCCGGGCCTGCTCTCTGCCGCCGAACGAACCTCGTCATAGCCTGATCATCCAGGGAGAGAAAAATGACCTTGAGACCCTTCGACCGTCGCTCGTTCCTTCAGATGCTGGCCGCCGCCGGCTCCGCACCATTCGTTCTCGATATTCCGGCTGCGCACGCGGAAACGCCCCTTACGGTCGGGATCCTCTATTCCGGTTCAAAACAGGATTATGGCTTCAACCAGTCTCATGCGCAGGCCGCAGCCGCGCTGAAGAAGCTACCCGGCATCAAGGTGGTCGAAGAGGAGCGCGTTCCCGAAACGATCGCCGCCCAGCGCAGCATGGAAGGGATGATCCGCCAGGATGGCGCGCAGCTCATCCTGGCGACGTCCTTCGGCTACTTCAAGCCTCACGTTCTGGAGATGGCGGCCAAATATCCGGATGTCACCTTCGCTCATACCGGCGGCGTCTGGACGGCAGGCATGCCCGAAAACATCGGCACGTTCTACGCCTACATTTTCGAGGCGCAGTACATTTCGGGAATCGTCGCGGGCCACATGACGAAAAGCAAGAAGCTCGGCCTCGTCGCTGCAAAGCCGACGCCCAATCTTCTGCGCAGCATCAACGCGTTCGCGATCGGCGCCCGTTCGGTCGATCCCGCAATTCAGGTGCAGGTCATCTTCACTGGCGATTGGGTGCTTCCCGTGCGCGAAGCGGAGGCGACGAATACGCTCGTCGACCAGGGCGCCGACGTCATCGCGGCCCAGGTGGATAGCCCGAAGGTGGTGATCGAGACGGCCGAGAAGCGCGGCGTCATGTCGTGCGGCTACCATTCGAGCCAGGCGGATGTCGCTCCCAACGGCTATCTCACAGGAGCCGAATGGAACTGGATCACGCCATATCTTGTGTATGCCGGCAGCGTCCGGGGTGGCAAAAAGCCCGAGCACTATCTGCGTGCCGGCATCTCCGACCATTTCGTCAAGAACAGTCCTTTCGGAAAGCTCGTCACGCCCGAGGCCCGCGCTGCGGCCGAGAAGGCAAGAGCAGATCTTATCGGCGGCACGCTCGTGATCTACAGCGGTCCACTCAAGGACAACAAGGGCAACGTCGTTGTTCCTGCCGGCGTCACGCAGAACAGCAACGACCGTGTCCTCGACGGCATCAACTACCTCGTCGAGGGAATCATCGGCCAAGTCTAGGAGGCGAGCTTGTCTTCGATCTCGGGAGTCGAGTCCGTGCCTTCGGGCCAGCCGCGAACCGCAGCCCAGCTCAGCGTGGCCTTGCCCGTCCTGGCGGTGCTGCTTGCATCGGCGGTCTTCGCGGCCTTCGTTGCCCTGTATGGGCAGAACCCTTTCACGGTATTCGGCTTGATCGTTCAGGGCGGCTTCGGCAGCAGCTTCGCCTGGCAGGATACCTTGTCGCGGGCCGCACCGTTGATCTTGGTTGGCTTGGCCGTTGCCATACCTGCGCAGGCAGGGCTGGTGATCATCGGCGGCGAGGGGGCTCTGGTGCTCGGAGGACTTGCAGGGGCCGTCGTGACGTTGCCGTTTGCGGGGGCGCACGCATTTCCGATGCAAGTCACCATGTTAGCCGCAGGCGCTCTCGCCGGAGGACTCTGGTTCGGTCTGGCCGCTGTGCTCCGGCAATATCGCGGTGTGAATGAAACGATCTCGAGCCTGCTCCTGTCCTACATAGGGATCGCGATCTTTCACCATCTGACGGAAGGCCTGCTCCGGGATCCGGCGAGCCTGGACAAGCCGTCGACCCATCCGATCGATCCGTCCTACATGTTGCCCATGCTGCCGGGCGTTGGCGTTCATGCCGGGCTTGCGGTCAGCCTGGCGCTGGCCATCATCGCCCACGTCGTGCTGCGCTACACACGGTGGGGCTTTGGGCTACGCGTGGTCGGCGGTAGCGCCAGAGTCGCGAGGATGGTCGGCCTGGCCGTGAATCGCTGGGTCATCGGTGCGACGTTTGTGGCCGGTGGAATGGCGGGAGTTGCCGGCGCGATCGAAGTGGCGGCCGTGCAGGGGACGGCCAACTCCTCACTCATCGTTGGCTATGGCTACAGCGGAATCCTTGTCGCGTTCCTGGCGCGCCACCAGCCGCTCGCGATTGTCGCAGTCGCGCTCTTGATCGGCGGCATGCAGGCAAGTGCCAGCCTGCTGCAACGGCGCCTCGAGCTTCCCGACGCGACGATGCTGGTGTTTCAGGGCTTGATCTTCGTCTGCGTCCTCGTTGCGGATGCAATTGCGCAACAACTCCGAGAAAACACGCGGAGGTAAAGCATGGACGTGACATCAATCGGCTGGCTCACGCTGCCACTCGCAATTCTGGGAGGAGCGATCCGTGTTTCCACGCCCTTCATCTTCGTCAGCATCGGCGAGCTCATCACCGAAAAATCGGGGCGCATCAACCTGGGTCTCGAAGGCACGCTCATGCTGGGCGCCATGGCGGGATATGGGGTCTCCTATCTTTCTGGTTCGCCCTGGCTCGGCGTGCTCGCAGCGGGACTGGCCGGAACCACCTTCGGCCTGCTGCACGGTCTCCTGTGCAGCGTGAAGCGCGTCAACGATACGGCGATCGGTATCAGCCTCATCGTGCTCGGCACTGGCCTGGCGTTCTTCTTCGGCAAACCCTTGATCGAACCCAAGGCGCCAGCGCTTCCTTCGATATCTCTCGGATTCTGGTCGAGCATGCCGCAAGTGCGAGCAGCGTTGGACGTGAACGCGCTGTTCTTTGTCGGAATTTTACTGGCCTTTGCCGTCTATGTCTTCCTGAACAGGACTGGCTGGGGACTGATGCTGCGCACCGTCGGAGACAGCGAGGATGCGGCACGTGCGCTTGGCTTCTCCGTATTGCGGGTGCGCATCCTGGCGACAATGGCCGGCGGCTTCCTCGCAGGCATCGGTGGCAGCTTCCTGTCGCTCTCATATCCCGGGAGCTGGAGTGAAGGTCTGTCCAGCGGGCAGGGGATCATGGCTGTGGCGCTCGTCATCTTTGCGCGTTGGCGTTCCATCAACGCCCTCGGCGCATCACTTCTGTTCGGCGGTGCAGGCGCCCTCGGGCCGGCGCTACAGGGTGTTGGCGTCACCGGCTATTACTACCTGTTCAACGCGGCTCCCTACATCCTGACCCTGGCGATCATGGTGGCCTCGACGTCGCGCGCGGCGCCGTTCGCCGATGCGCCCGGCGAACTCAAGCTGCACCGATGAGAAGCGCTGTGACGGGAATACATCCTCTGAGGATCGTCCGATGACCGCTCCGCAAGTCGAACTCAAGAACATGACGAAGCGTTTCGGAGCGAATCTCGCTCTGAACAACGTGTCGCTGCTGATCCGGTCGGGCACCGTCCATGCGCTGCTCGGGGAGAACGGAGCCGGGAAGAGCACGTTGGTCAAATGCCTCGTCGGCTTTTACCATCCGGACGACGGCCACATCCAAGTGGATGGGCGCGAGCACCGGCTGAACTCGCCCAAGGATGCCGACGCGCTCGGCATCGGCATGGTGTACCAGCATTTCACGCTGGTTCCGTCCATGACGGTCGCGCAGAACCTCGTTGTCAGCGGCGCGAGACTGCCGGCCTACATCAACTGGCAAAGCGAGCTGAAGCGGCTGGCCGAAGTCACCAAGAAGCTTCCGTTCCACGTCCCGCTCGACGTGCGAGTCTCGCAGCTCTCTGCGGGCGAGAAGCAGAAAGCCGAGATCGTCAAGCAGCTCTATCTCGGGCGCAAGCTTCTCATCCTGGACGAGCCGACGTCCGTACTCACGCCGGCAGAAGCCGATGAGGTGCTCGGCTATGTTCGCAGCCTGACGCGGGCGGGCGAGCTCAGCGCTGTTCTGATCAGCCACAAGTTTCACGAAGTGCGCCGATACGCCGACGACGTCACGGTACTGCGCCGTGGCGCGTCAGTTCGAACCGGAGCGGTCGCGAATCTGTCAGACGATGCCCTGGCCGAAGCAATGATCGGAGAACCCGTCAGCAAGGCCGTGCAGCACGCACCGAAATTGCCGCCGAAGAGCAATATTGTCCTTTCCATGAAACAGGTGTCCGTGAACGGGGACAACGGACTACCAGCCGTGAAGGATCTCTCACTCGAGGTTCGCGAAGGTGAAATTGTCGGAATTGCCGGCGTGTCCGGGAACGGACAGTTGGAGTTGGTCGAGACCTTGATGGGCCAGCGCGATCGCAGCGGTGCGATCGCCGTATCCGGCGTCGCGTTCAACGGCACGCGGAGGGAAATTGCCCGACTCGGCGTCTACGGGTTGCCGCAGGAGCCGCTGAAGAATGCCTGCATTGATCGGATGTCGCTGGCAGAGAACCTCGCCCTGCGCAATTTCGATCGGGCACCACTCTGTCGCGGTATCGCGATGAACTACGGAGCGCTCACGGAGCAGGCCGCGAAGCTCGTAAAGCAATTTCGTGTCAAGGCCCCCGGCTTGACCGCAAGCATGAGCGCGCTGTCCGGAGGCAACGTGCAACGGGCGGTCTTGGCGCGAGAACTCACCCAAAACGTCCGATTGCTGATCGCGTCCAATCCAACCTTCGGACTCGATTTCGTCGCTTGCGAAGAAACATATCGCCGGATCGTTGAGGCGCGGAACGGCGGAGCCGCGGTGCTGCTCATCTCGGAAGACCTCGACGAGTTGCTTGGCTTGGTCGACAGGATCCTCGTCATGAGCGCGGGCCGCATTGTCCATGAGGTATCGGCCGACGGCGCTGACAAGCGCGTGATCGGAAAATACATGGCGGGAATGAAAGCGGCCTGACTCAGGTCGCGTCAGATCAGAATCGAGAAGGAGATGCTCGTGGTCAAGCAGATCAATCATTTCATCAATGGCAAGCAGGTCCCGGGTGACACGGAGCGCAGGCTGCCGGTCTTCAATCCGGCAACGGGCGAGCAGACCGGGCGCGTTGCGGCCGCCGACGGGACCCTCGTGGCGGACGCGGTGGCCGCGGCCAGCCGGGCAGCGCAGGGCTGGGCCGATACGACGCCCTTGCGACGGGCGCGGGTATTGAATCGCTTTCTGCGGATCCTTGAAGACCGCGCAGGACAGCTCGCCGACGTGATCGTATCGGAGCACGGCAAGGTTCATTCCGACGCGCTCGGGGAAGTTCAGCGCGGGATGGAGGTGGTCGAGTTTGCCACGGCTGCTCCACAACTGCTCAAGGGCGAACTAACCGAGAATGTCGGGACCCGCGTCGACAGCTATTCCACGCGCCAGCCACTCGGGGTGGTCGCTGGAATCACGCCCTTCAATTTCCCGGTCATGGTCCCGATGTGGATGTTTCCGGTCGCGCTCGCCTGCGGAAACACCTTCATCCTGAAGCCGTCGGAACGTGACCCCTCTGCCTCACTGGTCATGGCGGAATGGCTGAAGGAAGCCGGCCTGCCGGATGGCGTCTTCAACGTGGTGCAGGGTGATAAGGAAGCCGTCGACGCGCTGCTGCATCATCCAGACGTCTCGGCAGTCAGCTTCGTAGGGTCCACGCCCATCGCGCAGTACATCTATTCGACCGCCGCGAATACCGGGAAGCGTTGCCAGGCGCTCGGCGGCGCCAAGAACCATATGATCGTGATGCCCGATGCCGACATGGATCAGGCGGTCGATGCGCTGATGGGCGCCGCTTATGGCTCCGCCGGCGAACGTTGCATGGCGATCTCTGTTGCCGTACCGGTCGGCGAGAAGACCGCGGATAAGCTGATCGCCGCCTTGGAGCCGAAGGTTCGGGGCCTGAAGGTCGGGCCGGGTACCGATCCGGAAGCCGAGATGGGTCCTCTTGTCACAAAGCAGCATCTGGAGAAGGTCCGGAGCTACATCGATGCGGGCCTTGCGGAGGGGGCAAAGCTGCTCGTGGACGGGCGCAAGTTCAGGATGCAGGGCTATGAGGACGGCTTCTTCCTAGGCGGGACCCTGTTCGATCATGTCAAGCCGAGCATGAAGATCTACAAGGACGAGATCTTCGGGCCAGTGCTGTCGGTCGTGCGAGCGCCGGATTATGCGACTGCCGCGCGACTGATCAATGAGCACGAATTTGGCAACGGAACATCGATCTTCACGCGTGATGGCGATGCCGCGCGTGAATTTGCTCATCAGATCAAGGTCGGCATGGTCGGCATCAACGTGCCGATTCCGGTGCCGATGGCTTTTCATTCGTTCGGCGGTTGGAAGGCGTCTATCTTCGGCGATCACCACATGCATGGTCCGGAAGGCGTTCGTTTCTACACGCGAATGAAAACGGTCACCAGCCGCTGGCCAACCGGAATACGAGCCGGGGCGGAATTCGTCATGCCAACCATGTCATGATGGCGCCCGACACTACGTTGTTCTCCCAGACTACGAGGGCCATCGGCCCTCGTTCTTTTCATAGGTCATTCCAGTGGCCGCACTCTTAGAGAAATGCCCGAGTATGCCGCTGACAGTTGTGTTCGGCAGTAGCTCGAATGGTAGGTTTTGGCTCAAGAAGATCAAAAATGCTTTATTTTTCAACGGGGATTGACTGACACTCTCTCCGCCATCAGCCTCACACCACCACCCGCCACTTCCCATCCCCCGCCCGCTTCAGCGCGGGATCGCTCACCCGCACATGCTCGGCGAGAAAATCGATGAACGCGCGCACGCGCGCCGGGAGTGGGGCGGTGTGGCCGACATAGACGGCGTGGATGTCTTCGCGGTCGCCTGGATTGTAGTTTTGCAGCACAGGGACGAGGCGGCCGGCTTCGATGTCGGGGCCGATGTGGAAGAGGGCGAGGCGGGCAAGGCCGACGCCGCCGAGCGCGAGGCGGCGGGCGATTTCGCCGTCGCTGGCGCGGGCCGCCGGTGGCGGCACCGCTTCCTCGGTGCGGTCTCCGCGGCGGAACGGCCAGCCGCCGCGGATACGCGGAAATGTCCAGCCGATGCCGCGATGCTCGGCGAGATCCGTCGGGCTTTTCGGAGTGCCAAAGCGCGTCAGATAATCAGGTGTGCCGACGATGACCATGCGGCTGGTGCCGAGTTTTCGCGCGACGAGGCGTGAGGCGCGCAACGGGCCGACGCGGATCGCGACGTCGGCGCGCTCCTGCATAAGGTCGATCAGCGTGTCGGTCAAAACGAGATCGAGCGTGACGTCGGGATGTGTTTCCAGGAAGCGCGGGATCAGCGGCATCACATGCAGCATGCCGAAAGGGATGTTGCAGTTGACCGTCAGCCGACCACGCGGCGCCGCGCCGGATGCGGCTTCGCGCTCGGCCTCCTCCATCTCGCCGAGGATGCGCAATGAGCGCTGGTAGAAGGCCTGGCCCTCCTCAGTCAATGTCAGTTTACGCGTGGTGCGGTTGATCAGCCGCGAGCCGAGCCGCGCCTCCAGCCGCGAGATCAGCTTGCTCACGCCCGACGGCGTCAGGCGCAGTTTTCGCGCGGCCTGGGTGAATCCGCCGAGATCGACGACACGGACGAAGACCTCCATCTCGGCGGAGCGGTTGGTGTCGAAACGGGCCATGTTGAATTCACGTCATAAATGATTGGATTGCGGACATTCTAATGGTTTTGCTGCGGTACGGCTATCTGCGTGGCTCGTCTCATCCATTGGAGCCACGCATGCCTCCCGCCGTTCTCGCGCTCACCGCCGGTGCCTTCGGCATTGGCACCACCGAATTCATCATCATGGGCCTGCTGCTCCAGGTCGCCGCCGACATGCATGTCTCCGTGCCGGTCGCGGGCCTGCTCATCTCCGGTTATGCGCTCGGCGTGTTCGTCGGTGCGCCGGTGCTGACGCTGGCCACGCGACGGATGCCGCGGAAAACCGTGCTGCTGGCGCTGATGGCGATCTTCACGCTGGGCAATGCGGCCTGTGCGCTGGCGCCCAACTATGAACTGCTGATGGCGGCGCGGGTGCTGACCTCGCTCGCCCATGGCACCTTCTTCGGCGTCGGTTCGGTGGTGGCGACCAGCCTGGTCGCCGAGGACAAGCGTGCGTCGGCGATCTCAACCATGTTCATCGGCCTGACGGTCGCAACCCTGCTTGGCGTGCCCTTCGGCGCATGGTTCGGCCTGATGCTCGGCTGGCGCGCGGCGTTCTGGGCGGTGACCGTGATCGGTGTGATTGCCTTCGCGGTCGTGGCGGCGCTCGTGCCCGGCCATGTCGGCAATGGCGACAAGCCGATCTCGCTTGCCGAGGAAGTGGCGGTGCTCGGCCGTCCGCAGGTGCTGCTCGGCCTTGCCATGACCGTGTTCGGCTTTGCCGGCCTGTTCGTCGTCTTCACCTATATCCAGCCGATCCTGACCCGATTCACCGGCTTTTCGGAAGCCGCGGTCTCGCCGATCCTGCTGGTGTTCGGCGCAGGCCTCGCGATCGGCAATGTCGCCGGCGGCAAGCTCGCCGATCGCGGCCTTGCGCGTGCCCTGATCGGCACGCTCGCCGCGCTCGCGATCGTGCTGCTTGGCCTTGCCGCGGTGCTGTCGGTCAAGATCCCTACAATCGCGCTGATCCTGCTGCTTGGAATCGCCGCCTTCGCAACCGTCGCGCCGCTCCAGCTTCGCGTATTGGAGGCAGCGGGCCCCAGCGGCCGCACGCTCGCCTCAAGCCTCAACATCGCCGCGTTCAATCTCGGAAACGCGCTCGGCGCCTGGGCCGGCGGCGTCGCCATCGATCGCGGGCTCGGCCTCTCCGCGCTGCCGCTGGTCGCGGCCGGCATTACGGCGATCGGCCTCGTACTCGCGTTGTGGAGCCTCCAGCTCGATCGCAGGCAGACTGTGATCGCAGCGTGCCCGGCCGAATAGAAGGAGAGCGATCATGGACTACCGTAATCTCGGCGCCTCCGGGTTCAAGGTCCCCGTCCTCAGCTTCGGCACCGGCACCTTCGGCGGCCAGGGCCCGCTGTTTTCGGCCTGGGGCCGCAGCGGCGCTGAGGAGGCGCGCAGGCTGGTCGACATCTGCCTCGATGCCGGCGTCAATCTGTTCGACAGCGCCGACGTCTATTCGAACGGCGCCTCCGAGGAGATCCTCGGCGCGGCGATCAAGGGCCGCCGCGACAAGGTGCTGATCTCGACCAAGATGAGCCTGCCGGTCGGCGACGGCCCGCTCGATGCCGGCTCGTCGCGGCATCGGCTGCTGATGTCGGTCGACGCGGCCCTGCGCCGGCTTGGCACCGACACGATCGACCTGCTTCAGCTCCACGCCTTCGATGCGTTCACGCCGATCGAGGAGGTGTTGTCGACGCTCGACACGCTCGTGCGTGCCGGCAAGCTGCGTTACGTCGGCGTCTCCAGTTTCGCAGGCTGGCAGTTGATGAAGTCGCTCGCCGTCGCGGATCGTCACGGCTGGCCGCGCTACGTCGCGCATCAGGTCTATTATTCGCTGCTCGGCCGTGACTATGAGTGGGAGCTGATGCCGCTGGCGTACGACCAGGGCGTCGGCGCGCTGGTCTGGAGCCCGCTTGGCTGGGGCCGGCTGACCGGAAAGATCCGGCGCGATCAGCCGTTGCCGCAAGGGAGCCGGCTGCATGCGACCGCACAGTTCGGCCCGCCCGTGGATGAGACGCGCCTTTACGCCGTCGTCGACGTGCTCGATGCGATCGCTGCGGAGACCGGCCGCACCGTGCCGCAGGTCGCAATCGCCTGGCTGATATCGCGCCCCACCGTCTCCTCCGTGATCATCGGTGCGCGCGACGAGGCACAGCTCCGCGATAATCTCGGTGCGGTTGGCTGGTCGCTGAGCGCGGACCAGATCAAGCGCCTCGACGCGGTCAGCGCCGTGATGCCGCCCTATCCCTATTACCCCTATCGCATCCAGGAGGGCTTTGCGCGGCTGAACCCGCCGCTGGTCTAGGCAGGTGGCTGGTAGAAAGCGGCGATTGCGGTCGCGATTCCCGGCGGCAAATTTGCCTCGCTCTTCAGCGTGTCCAGGAAGGCGGGGTCGCCCGCCACAGTCAGGCCGTCCAGCTTGATCGGATGCAGCGGCTCGGCGGCCGCTGCGACCGCCGCCAGATCCGGGCCGGTCCTGACGCCGTTATATTCAAGCCGCGGGCGCAATTGGACATTGTTGCCGAACTGCTCGTCCAGCGCGAGACGCCAGCCGGTGCGTGACACCGTTCCGCGGGCGATCGCGTCGCTCATGGCGAGGCTATGCGGCTGCAACGCGCCGAGATTGCCGAGAGCCGCGCTCAAACGGCTCGTCGCCTCCGCCAGCGTGATCTTCTCGATTCCCACATCCTGATCAGGCGAAGAGAAGTCGATCAGCCGTGCGTTGCTGCCGACCTTGAGCGCCTCGCCGCTTCCGCCGGCTTTTTGCATGGCGCTCTTCGTTCCATAGCGCGGTCGTCCGGCGATCGTGACCAGCACGATATCCTGCTCACGCGATTTGATCAGATGGCCGTAGGGATCGCCGGTCACGCCTTTTACGACCAGAAGATCGGCGAACTTGCCTTTGGCGATCGTCCCGAGCTTCGCGTCCCACTTCAGGATCGCAGCGGGATTGCGCGTCGCCATCGAGACGATGTCGTAGTCGCTGAAGCCGAGATTGAAATGCGCCGAGACGACCTTCGCCGCCTTGAGCTCGCCCAAGAGGTTCTTGCTGCCGGACGGTGACCAGTCCGAGCCAAGCGCGATGGTGAGGCCCGCGGTACGCGCGGCGATGACGTCGGTGGTCTTGCCATAGAGCAGTAGATTGCTCAGCGGCGACCAGACGACCTTGGCCTGATTTTGGGCCATGGTGCCGAAGTCGGTCGCGTCGAGCGCCGTGCAATGAATGCCGGCCAGCGACGGCTCGATCGCCCAATCGCCCTCGGAATTCCGCAGCGCCAGGAAATGGCTATGCGCCTTGGCATCGATGCCTTCGCTGAGATGCAGCAGAAAACACGCCGACGATTTCAGCTCGTGGTCGAACTTGGCCCAATCCTGGGCATCGATATCAGGAATCTTCGAGTGCGCCCGCGGCAGATCGGGTGGGCTGCCGATCTCGGCCGCGCGCAACGCGCCCTTGTAATATTTGTGGATCGTGCCGCTCCAGTTCGACAGCGTGATCCCCTGGCTCGTCGTGGTGCCCGCGACCATGCACTTGGCTTCGACATAGCGGACCAGGGCGGGCAGCAGCGAGCCGTCGTCGGCCAGCGCAATCGCACTCATCGGGCCGGTCACGGATGTCTTGTACGATTTCGCATTCTGCCACTGGTCGCGATTGCCGTAGAGCTGCGGCACCTGCCAGAGCGGCAGGATGTTGTAGCTGAGGTGATTATGCAGCTCGATCAGACCGGGATAGATGGTGCCGCCTGTTACCACCGGAACGACGGCCTCGAAGCCCGCCGGGGCCGGTTGGCCCTTGGGGACGATTGCGGCGATGCGATTGTTCTCGATGAAGATCGTTCCGCTCTTTATGATGTCGCCCTCGGCAGCCATCGTCACGATCCGCCCGGTCAGCGCCCATCGCGTCGGGCTTGCGGCCGGGCTCATGGGATCACTCCGTCGGGAATGGTGATCGTGATCGTGCGCCGCTTGGTGGCCGCATCCGTGCCCTGGCGCACGGCCCACGGCGTGTCGCCGCGCATCCAGGCCGGCAAGCCCGCGGGAAAGTCTTTTGCGATGATGTCGGAGAGCTCTGTCGGCTTGAAGGCGTCGCCATACGGCACGAGTGTCGTCGGCACGTCTGGATGCTGGATTTGTGGCGCGAGAGCCGCGAGCGCGGCATTCCACTTGGTCAGCATGATCTTGGTATTCGCGGCGCGCGTCGCGTTGTCGGGCGCGGAGCTCTCCGGCCAGGTCGGATGCGTGATGTGCTGATAGGCGAGGGTCTTGTAGGCCGCGCCGTCGACGGTCTTCAGCCAGGCCTTCCAGGCCTCGTCCGCGAGGCCGCCAAGCGAGACGACCGCCTCGATGTTGCCGGATCCGAGCAGGGCCTTGAGCCATTTGTTCCTGTAATCGACGATGCCGGGCTCGTTCTTGTGCTTGTTGCCGCCGCTCTGCCCGTAGACACTGTACAGGAAGGTGTTCACCATCACGTAGCTCTGCATGATGCCGAGCTTGGCGAGGAAACCCTGCGTCCGCCGGCCTGCGGTGCCGACCAGGATCCGGCGCACGATCGTCTCGTGCTGGGCGGGATCCTGACCGACGATGAGGACGCGCGCCGATCCGTCGAGCCGGCCGCGATGAAAGATCGGTCCCCATTCAATCCGGAAATCATGGGGATCGTAGGCTTCGGCGCCCGGATAGTTGGCGCACAAATCGCGAAAAGGTTGTTGGGCGTATCCGGCGTCGAATTCCGTGAGCATGGAATGCTCCAATCTGCCGATGTCAAAATAGCTGCGTCAAAAACCTGATCGCCATGGTGCAATCTTCATGGCGCAATCTTGGCGGTGGTTTGTTCCACTATTCAACCAGTATATGGGTCGAGACGGGGAGGCCAAAAGTTCACGACCAATGAACGTGACAGAGCGTCGCGGCGGCAGGCCATGCAGAAACGTACCTGTACACGCTTGCGTGACCTCCATAACCTCCGCGGCGCAATTGCAGGAGATGGGACGTGGCGAAGAAGACGGCGAGCAAGAAGAAAAGTGTTTCGAAGAAAGTAGCGAAGGCCAAGACGAGCACCGCCCGCAAGGGCGCCGTTGCGAAAACTGGGGAGAAGACGGTCAAGAAGGCTGCGCCGCGTAAGTCAGCCACGGCCCGCCGCCCGAAGGGCCCGGTCTGGCAATGGTCTGCGGTCGATACCGCGGCCGCGATCCGTAATGGCACAATCTCCGCGGTCGAGGCCGTCGAGGCGCATCTGGACCGGATGCGCGCCGTCAATCCCAGACTGAATGCAGTCGTTGTCGATCTCAGCGAGGAAGCGCTGAAGGCCGCGCATGCGGCCGACAAGCAACGCGCCAGGGGCGGTGCGCTCGGCCTCCTGCACGGCGTGCCCATCACCATCAAGGAGAACGTCGACTACGAGGGGCGGCCCAATTTCAACGGCGTCCCCGCCAACAAGGATTTTGTCGCGCCGTCGGATTCACCGGTGGTGCGGAATCTCAAGAAGGCCGGCGCGATCGTCATCGGCCTCACCAACACGCCGGAGTTCTCCTTCCGCGGCTTCACCGACAATCCCCTGCACGGGCTGACGCTCAATCCCTGGGATCCCAATATCACCTGCGGCGGCTCCTCGGGCGGCGCGGGATCGGCGGTTGCCGCCGGCATCGGCACTATCGCTCATGGCAACGACATCGGCGGCTCGCTGCGCTGGCCGGCGCATTGCAACGGCGTCGCCACCATCAAGCCGACGCAGGGCCGCATTCCCGCCTTCAACGGAAGCGCCGTGGCCGAGCGGCCGATGCTGGCGCATCTGATGTCGGCGCAGGGCCCGCTCGCGCGTCACGTCGCCGACATCAGGCTTGCGCTGGAGGTGATGAGCCAGCGCGATCCGCGCGATCCCTGGTGGGTGCCGGCACCGCTGGCCGGACCGAAGCCTAAGGGGCCAATCAAGGTCGCGCTCGCAAAGATCCCTGACGATATGGACGTCGATCCGTCCGTAGCGGCGGCGCTGCGTCAGGCCGCCGATCACCTCGAGCGTTCCGGCTATCGCGTGACCGAGGTCGAGGTCCCCGACATCAACGGCGTCTGGCAGACCTGGTGCGACATCATCACCAACGAGACCATGGTGATGCAGGAAGCGAGCATGCTGAAGGTGACGTCCGAGGATTTTCACAAGGCCTGGGGCGGCATGAAGACCAAGGCGAATGTGCTCGATCTCAAGGCCTGGATGCAGGCGACCGCCGCACGCAACGGCCATATCCGCGCCTGGCAGCTGTTCTTCGAGGAATATCCGGTCGTGCTGGCGCCGACCACGGTGAAGCCGACGCCGGGACCGCGCGAGGATACCGTCAGTGCCGAGCGCGTGAAGGAGATCTTCTGGGGCGAGATCCGCTTCATCTCCGCGATCAACGTGCTGGGTCTGCCGGGCGCGGTGGTGCCGGTCGCCGTGCATGACGGCAAGCCGATCGGCGTGCAGCTCATTGCCGGTCGCTATCGCGAGGACCTCGCGCTCGACGCGGCAGCAGCGATCGAGAAGCGCGCAGGCGTGTTCGCCCATCGCTTGTGGGAGACGATGGCCTGATCCAGTATTGAGGGGCTTCGCGTGCCTGCGCGAGGCCCCTCCAGGCGCGGTTAATTCGTCAAATGCGCGGCGGCGATCGCCTTCTGAAACAAAGAGTTCAGCGCGTCACTGATGTTGGCATCGCTTGAGACCTCGTAATAATAGCCCGACGTCGCGCAGGATTGCATCTTGGTCCCGATCGAGCTGCGCCACGGCGCAATATAGGTGGTGTACCAGCTGTTGTTGGTGATCGCGAGATAGCTGGTGTAGAGCACCGCGATCTTGACGCCGCGTGCTTTGATGGTGTCGCAGATCGCCGTCGTCAACGGCTCCTGGCATCGGCCACCGGAAACGGTGGTCTTGCTACAGGTCGAGGGATAGTAATAGTCGGCGACGCCGTCCGAGACGAAGAACAGCCATTTCTGCGGCGAGGACGAAGAGCCGTCGCCGGGCGTTGGAATCGTGGTGTTCATCGACGACAGGATGCCGTCGAAATCCGTGCACATGTCGTTGTTGTAGTTGTTATAGGGGATCGTCATCAGGTCGACGGCAGAAATCGCCGTCTTCACCGACGAGAGGCTCGAGGTCAGCGGTGAGATCGTGGTCAGGCCGACCGAGGCGCAATCGCTCCCCATGGTGTAGACCGCCATCCGGTATTGGTTGCTGACAAGCTGGCTCGCGGTCGCGGTGTCGGTCAGCGACTGCGTCGCATCGCGTACGAGATCGATCCGCATCTTGATGCCGAGCTTCTTTGCGAGCGCGTAATAGCTGTTCGTCTGCAACGTCTTTTTCGTGCTTGATGTGTAGGTGTCGTGGCAGGCGAAGGCGCAGCTGTCTGACGTGGCATTCTGCAGCGCAGTCATGTCGGCGGTTGTTGCGCCGATCCCCTGCGATGGTGAATTGTCGAGCAGCACGTAGAAGTCGATGTAGGACGGCAGCGAGGCCGCAGCGCTCGAGTTGGCCGAAAAGCCGAGGGTCTTGTAGCCCACAATTCCCATGAAGTAGGTCGTCACTGTCGCCGACGCCGTTCCAGTAGCGGTGCGGGTGGTGACGCTATCCGTTACGTTGATAGTCACTGAACTCGCCGTCATGCCGAGCGCCGACATCTGCCCCGTGAAGATGTTGACCGCGTCGCTCTGCGCAGCCGACGCGGTCTTGGTGATTTCGCTCTTCGCGGTGGCGACCAGCATCGCGGTGTCGAGCGCAGCGATCAGCTTCGCTCTCGCCCGTGCGGCGAGGGAGTAGTCGACGGCAGCGCCGACGAAGGACAGCAGCGGGACCAGCGCGAGCGCAAAGATGACTGCGATGTTGCCATTTCGGTCGGAGACAAAGCGCGAGAGCAGGCGATGAGCATTCCCGGTGGCAAAGGTCAAGCAAACGCATCCCTAAATGAAAACAATGCGCGGACGCTAACACTGTGGAACTTACGCAAGAGTTGACCGCGATGTGAAAACGCGTGTCCGTATTATTGCGGAGCATGTCATTGAAGCGCGAAAATTCCCGAGAAAAATAGGCGATTTTGCGCACGCAAGTTCGGCGAAACTCCGTAGTAATCCGGGGGCGCGCCTGACTCGCTCGGACGCGTGGCCTCAACATGCACGGATGCCGCGTCGTGCGAGAGCGCGTCAACTTAAAGTCAGGAGAGGACGATATCGCGAGCGATCGTTCGATCACTCTGCATCTCTTCGATGAGCCGCCGTTCTCGAAGAAGATCCGACTCATCTCCGGCCTGAAGCGAGTCGCCTGGCATCGCCATTCGCAGTCGCGACGACATCGCTCAGAGAGTCGTCGCTCTTTTTCACGCGCAGAATTCGTGGTGACGCCGGCGGTGTAAGAGCACAGCGTTGGGATCGTGTCGTCATTGTCGCCGCGAAGACGCTGCAGCTTCTTCCGTAGGGGGAGGGGGATGGTGCCACGGCCGTCGCGGCAAACCCCAACAATTCACTAATCCAATTTGACTCGAATTTTAGCCAATTCACCAATAAGCGTTAGGGTTACTTCCTCGATCTCTAGACGAATTATTGCCCGCTTTACCACCCGCCTCTAACACGAGGACGGCGGACAACGCACATGCCTCATACAGGCCAATAAGTGCGGCCCGCGTCCCACGCGGAGGTGGCACGATGCGCAACGAGACGATCGCTATTCACGCCGGCTATGAGCCCGAAGCTACCACGCACGCGGTCGCAGTGCCGATCTACCAGACCGCGGCCTACGCCTTCGACAGCGCCGATCACGGCGCGGCGCTCTTCAATCTCGAAGCCGAAGGTTACCGTTACAGCCGCATCGCCAATCCGACCAGTGCCGTGCTGGAGAAACGCATCGCCGAGCTCGAAGGCGGCGTCGGCGCGCTCGCGGTCGCGACCGGTCAGGCGGCGCTGCATTTCGCCTTCGTCAACGTCGCCGATCACGGCGGCAACATCGTGTCCGTGCCGCAGCTCTATGGCACCACTCACACGCTGCTCTCGCACATCCTGCCGCGTCAGGGCATCACCGGCCGCTTCGCCGAGAGCGACCAGCCTGATGCGATCGCAAAGCTGATCGACGAGAACACCCGGGCCGTGTTTGCCGAGACCATCGGCAATCCCGCCGGCAATGTCTGCGATATCGAGGCGCTGGCGAAAATCGCGCATGCGCATGGCGTGCCGCTGATCGTCGACAACACCGTTGCGACGCCCATCCTGCTCAAGCCGTTCGACTACGGCGCCGACATCGCCGTGCATTCGCTCACGAAATTTCTGGGTGGCCACGGCACCACGCTCGGCGGCGCCATCGTCGATTCCGGAAACTTTCCCTGGGGCAAATACGCCGACCGATTCCCCGGCTACAACAAGCCGGACGCCTCCTATCACGGCCTCGTCTATGCCGAGCGCTTCGGCAAGACCGCCTATATCGAGCGCGCTCGCAGCATCTATCAGCGCACCATGGGCTCGGTGCTGTCGCCGTTCAATGCCTTCCTGCTGATCCAGGGTATAGAGACCGTGGCGCTGCGCATGGAGCGCCACTGCGAAAACGCACGCAAAGTCGCCGAATTCCTGCGCAAGGATTCGCGCGTCGCCTGGGTGAATTACACAGGCTTCCCCGACAGCCCCTACTACCCGCTGGTCCAAAAATATCTCGACGGCAACGCCTCTTCGCTATTCACCTTCGGCATCAAGGGCGGCATGGAAGCCGGCAAGAATTTCTACGACGCGCTGAAGCTGATCACGCGCCTCGTCAATATCGGCGATGCCAAGTCGCTGGCCTGCCATCCAGCGTCGACCACGCATCGCCAGATGTCGGCGGAGCAGCAGCGCGCTGCCGGCGTGCTGCCGGAGACGATCCGCCTGTCGATCGGCATCGAGCATTCCGCAGACATCATCGAGGACATCGACCAGGCGCTGGAGAAGGCCTGTCCGTCGTCGCGCCTCCAGGCGGCGGAGTAGGCGGCCGCCCCGATGACGGTCTTGATCGACAGGGATCAAGGTATAACGAGCCCGGCACTCGTGCCGGCCGAGGGCGATCTGGCGCGCGATCAGGCTGGCGCCGATCTGAACATCGGGCTGATCAACAACATGCCTGATACGGCGCTGAAGGCGACCGAGCGGCAGTTCATGAAGCTGCTCCAGGTCGCCGCAGGCCCGCGCCGCATCCGCTTCCACTGCTTCTCGCTACCTTCGGTGAGGCGTTCGCCGGAAGCGAAATGGCATGTCGAGAGTGAATATTCAGATCTCGCAGATCTCAAGCGCCGGAGATTCGACGGGCTGATCGTAACCGGCGCGGAGCCGGTCGCACCCGAGCTCGACCAGGAACCGTACTGGCGCGACCTCACCGATCTGATCGACTGGGCCAAGGTCAACACGCGTTCGACGATCTGGTCCTGCCTTGCTGCGCATGCGGCGGTACTGCACCTCGACGGCATCGAACGGCGGCGGTTGCCGGCCAAATGTCACGGCATCTTTGACTGCGAGGCCGTGACGAACGATTCCCTGACTCACGCCGGGCCCACACCGCTCAAGGTCTCGCATTCGCGCCTGAACGAGGTCGTCGAGGGCGACCTCGCGCAGGCCGGTTATCAGGTTCTGACACGCTCGGCCCTCGCCGGCGTCGACGTCTTCGTCCGCCAATATACCAGCCGCTTCGTGTTCTTCCAGGGCCACCCGGAATATGACGCGCTGTCGCTCCAGCGCGAATATCTACGCGACGTCGGCCGCTATCTCGCGCGTGAGCGCGATCATTATCCGCACCTGCCGGTGAGCTATTTTGACGCAGCAACGGAAGAGAGACTGGCGCGCTTCGAGAAGCGGGCGAGGCACGAGCGCCATCCGGCGCTCAGCAACGACCTGCCCGCGCTGACTTTGCGCGCCGATATCGCCGCCGGCAGCGCCGCGGCGGCGCTTTTCCGCAACTGGCTGCAATTTCTCGGCGCGGAGGCCGATGCCTCGGTTCTTGCCCGCTAGCCGAAGGGCGTTGGTTCTGCGTTAGGATTACCCAAGCGTTAAGCTTGCCTCAACCGGCGCACGAATGTTTCAGTAGAGAAATACGCAATCACAGGAAATGCGGTCGTGTGGTCGGCACTCCAGGGACGCGTGAGCAATCGGTTGGCCCGGCATTTCCGTGCCGCGCCGCACCGCTTGCCTGCGCATGCGCCGATGGTGAGCTTCACCTTCGACGATGCCCCCGATAGCGCCGCCGGCGAGGGCGCTTCGCTGCTCGAAGCACATGGCGGCCGTGGCACGTACTATATTGCCGGTAGCCTGATCGGCCAGCCGTCGGATCATTGGCGTGGGCTGTCGAATGACGAGATCGTGCGGCTGCACCGGGCCGGCCACGAGATTGCCTGCCACACCTTCTCGCACCAGAGCGCGGTCAATTTCGACGAGGCGGCCATGGCCCGCGAGATTGAACGGAACCGCAGCCATTTTCGCGGCATCGATTCCTCGATCACTCTGGAGAATTTTGCTTATCCGTATGGTCTCGCCTCGGTCTGGCGCAAGCCGCAGCTCGCGAAGGCCTTCCGCTCCGCGCGCGGCATCTTGCCGGGCGTCAATCAGGACGTCATCGACCTCCAGTTCCTGCGCGCCTCGCCTTTGGTCAATTACGAGATCGACGCGGCAGGCGTCGATGGCTATTTCGACGAGGCGGTCGCAAGCGGCGGCTGGCTGATCTTCTACAGCCATGACGTCGTCGATGCGCCAAGCCCCTATGGTTGCACGCCGCACCTGATGCGCCATGCGCTGGAGGCGGCCGGGAAGCGCGACATGCCGATCGTGACGGTCGCGGAAGCGCTGCGAAGGATCGGGGCGTAGCTTCTTTCGCCTCTCCCTGCTTGCGGCTGGGCCGCGCTTGAACTTTCACAAGAGGTCGTCATGCCCGGGCTTGTCCCGGGCATCCACGTTCTTTGTGCTGAGTGGCAAGGCGTGGATGGCCGGGACAAGCCCGGCCATGACGCTTTGGAGACTGTCGGTACCCCTGGCACGCACCTCATATCGATTGCCCTGCCGCAAGCGGGGAGAGGGAGAAGATGGGCTTGCCACGCCCGCGCCGCCATGCGACTGGCCTTGTGTCGAATCTCACGGCCGTGGTTCCCGCTCGCTCATGTCCGCTCCCTCCACCGCCCCGCTGCCTGCGCCGGCCAACGGCCGCGATGCGCTGTCGGTGTTGCATTCGGTGTTCGGCCTGCCGGGGTTCCGCGGCGCGCAGGGCGAGATCATCCGGCATGTCACGGATGGCGGCAATTGCCTGGTGCTGATGCCGACCGGCGGCGGCAAGTCGATGTGCTACCAGCTGCCGTCGCTTTTGCGCGAAGGCTGCGGCATCGTGGTGTCGCCGCTGATCGCGCTGATGCGCGACCAGGTCGCTGGCTTGCTCGAGGCTGGTGTCAATGCCGCTGCGCTGAACTCGTCGCTGACGTTCCAGGAAGCCTCCGACATCGAGCGCCGCCTGATCGCGGGCGATCTCGACTTGCTCTATGTCGCGCCGGAACGGCTGGTGACGCCGCGCTGCCTGTCGATGCTGGCGCAGGCCAAGGTCGCGCTGTTCGCGATCGACGAGGCGCACTGCGTCTCGCAATGGGGCCACGACTTCCGACCGGAATATGTCGGTCTCTCCATTATCGCCGAACGCTTTCCGGACATCCCGCGCATCGCGCTGACCGCGACCGCCGACGAATTGACGCGCAAGGAGATCGTCGAGCGGCTCCAGCTGACCGGCTCCCCGCAATTCGTCTCCAGCTTCGACCGGCCCAACATCCGCTACGAGATCGTCGACAAGCGCAACGCGGTGTCGCAGCTCAAGGAATTCATCCGGGAGCGCCACGCGTCAGACGCGGGCGTGGTCTATTGCCTGTCTCGCAAACGGGTCGAGGAAGTCGCTGCCGCGCTCGACGATGCCGGCATTGCGGCGCTGCCTTATCACGCCGGCCTCGACAGCAGCGTACGCTCGCGCAATCAAGACCGCTTCCTCAACGAGGACGGCATCGTCATCGTCGCGACCATCGCCTTCGGCATGGGCATCGACAAGCCGGATGTGCGTTTCGTCGCGCATCTCGACCTGCCCAAGAGCATCGAGTCCTACTACCAGGAGACGGGACGCGCCGGTCGCGACGGCAAGCCGTCGGCGGCCTGGATGGCCTATGGCCTTTCCGACATCGTGCAGCAGCGCCGCATGATCGACGAATCCAACGGGTCCGATGACTTCAAGCGCGTCTCGATCGGCAAGCTCGATGCGCTGGTCGGGCTCGCCGAGACCGCGCAGTGCCGACGCAAGCGGCTGCTCGGCTATTTCGGCGAAAGCGTGCACGGCGAGAGCTGCGGCAATTGCGATAACTGCCTGACGCCGCCCAAGATGCGCGACGGCAAGGTGCTGGCGCAAAAACTGCTGTCCTGTGCCTATCGCACCGGGCAGCGTTTCGGCGCGATGCATCTGATCGACGTGCTGATCGGCCGCCTGACCGAGAAGGTGACGCAGTTCGGCCACGACAAGCTGTCGGTGTTCGGCATCGGGCGCGAGCTCAACGAGAAGCAGTGGCGTACGGTGCTGCGACAACTCGTGGCGATGGGGCATTTGCAGAGCGACAGCGAAGCTTATGGTGCGCTGAAACTGACGGAGACCGCACGCGGCGTGCTGCGCGGTGAGACCGAGGTGTGGCTGCGCGAGGAGGCGGAGGGTACGCGTGTTCGCGTCAGCCGGACCAAATCGCGCCGTGGCGACCTCGCGCCCGCGGCTCATGCGCCGCAAGGCGATGTCGATCCCGAGCTGCGTGCGCGACTGCGCTCATGGCGTTCAGATATCGCGCGCGAGCGCGGTGTGCCGGCCTATGTGGTGTTGCACGACGCCACCATCGACGGCATCGTCCGGGCCTGGCCGACGACGCTGGATGAGCTCCGCAACGTGCCCGGCATCGGCGACAAGAAGCTCGAGCATTACGGCGAGGAGCTATTGCAGATCGTCAGGACGCGGTAGGCGAGCGATCCTCCCTCCCCACGTCATCCCGGACAAGCGCAGCGAAGCGGAGCGCCGATCCGGGATCCATAACCACAGGCCGATGTGGTTATGGCGAGCTGGTCCGCGCGAGTCTTCGCCAAACGCGATGCTGTGGCTATGGGTCCCGGGCTCGCGACTTCGTCGCGCCCCGGGACGACAATCTTGATGGCCTAGCCGTTCCGGAACGCATACCCATAGCCGTTGAGCGCCGGCGCGCCGCCGAGATGGGCGTAGAGGATCTTTGCGCCCTTCTCGAAATAGCCCTTCTGGGTCAGGTCGATCAGGCCTTGCATCGATTTGCCTTCATAGACAGGGTCGGTGATCATCGCCTCTAACCGTGCGGTGAGGCGGATCGCCTCCTTGGTCTCCTCCGACGGTACGCCATAGGCGGGATAGGCGTAGTCCTCGATCAGCACGACGTCGTCTGCAACGATGTCCTTGCCGAGCTCGACGAGCTTGGCCGTGTTCTGCGCGATCGAGAGCACCTGGGCTTTGGTCTGCGCCGGCGTGAACGAGCCATCGATACCGATCACCTTGCGGGCGCGGCCGTCGGCAGCGAAGCCGACCAGCATGCCGGCATGGGTCGAGCCGGTGACGGTGCAGACCACAATGTAGTCGAACTTGAAGCCGAGCTCGGCTTCCTGCTCGCGCACTTCCTCGGCAAAGCCGACATAGCCGAGGCCGCCGAACTTGTGCACGGAGGCGCCGGCGGGAATCGCGTAGGGCTTGCCGCCTGCCGCCTTCACTTCCTCGATCGCCTGCTCCCAGCTCTTGCGGATGCCGATGTCGAAGCCGTCGTCGACGAGGCGGACGTCGGCGCCCATGATGCGCGAGAGCATGATGTTGCCGACGCGGTCATACACGGCGTCCTCGTGCGGCACCCAGGCTTCCTGCACCAGGCGGCACTTCATGCCGATCTTGGCGGCGACGGCGGCGATCATGCGGGTGTGGTTGGACTGCACGCCGCCGATCGAGACCAGCGTGTCGGCATTGGAGGCGATCGCATCGGGGATGATATATTCGAGCTTGCGCAGCTTGTTGCCGCCATAGGCGAGGCCTGAGTTGCAGTCCTCGCGCTTGGCATAGATCTCGACATTGCCACCGAGATGTTTTGACAGCCGCTCCAGCTTCTCGATGGGCGTCGGGCCGAAGGTCAGCGGATATCGTGCGAATTGGTCGAGCTTCATGGGTGATCCCTGATAGCGTTGATGTCTGGGGTCTCGCTAGCATCTGGCTGCAGAAATGTGCTCTCGAATATTGCGCCTATATTGCGCCTTATCTTGCAGAAATATGGCCAGAAGATATAATATCTTCCGCTTTATATTCCATATACGGAAGCTTCTTCCATGTCGGCCCGTCTCGATCGAATTGATCTCAAGATGTTGAGATTGCTGCAGAATAACGGTCGGCTCAGCAATGCGGAGCTGGCCGAAACCGTCGCCATCAGCCCCGCCACCTGCCATCGCCGCACCCAGCGCCTGTTCGAGGACGGGTTTATCGCCGCTGTGCGCGCCATGGTCGCGCCGAAGAAGGTGGCCAAGGGCACGCTGGTGATGGTCGGCGTCGTGCTCGACCGCTCGACGCCCGAGAGTTTTGCCATCTTCGAACAGGCCATCACCAAGCTGAAATTCGTGCTCGATTGCCACCTCGTCGCCGGCGATTTCGACTATTTCCTGAAAATCCGCGTCGGCGACATGGAGGACTTCAACCGCATTCATGGCGAGCAACTCATCGCGCTGCCCGGCGTGCGCCAGACCCGCACCTTCTTCGTGATGAAAGAGGTCGTCGACAACGCGCCGCTGGAGTTTTGAGCCGCGGCTATTGATGCGCGATCCGCATCATGAGAGATTCACTTCGATGCAGACATTCCCTTTCCGCCATCTCAATCCGGCCGGACCGGCCTATCGGCGCGGCTGGGTCGACGAGGCGGTGGCCGCGATCGAGGCCGACCAGTGCCGCACGGCCGACACCCATCTGATCCGGCTGATCGTGCCGGCGCTGTCAGGCATCGACATCTATCTCAAGGATGAGTCCACGCATCCGACCGGCAGCCTGAAGCACCGCCTAGCGCGCTCGCTGTTCCTCTATGCGCTCTGCAACGGCCATATCCGCCAAGGCACGCCCGTCGTCGAGGCCTCGTCAGGATCGACCGCGGTGTCGGAGGCCTATTTCGCGCAGATGATCGGCGTGCCCTTCTACGCCGTGATGCCGCGCACGACCTCGGCGGAGAAGATCGCCGCGATCACGCATTATGGCGGCAACTGCCATCTGATCGACGACGGCCGCGCGCTGTATGCGGAAGCTGCAGCGCTCGCCGCCCGGCTGAACGGCCATTACATGGACCAGTTTACCTTTGCCGAGCGCGCCACGGATTGGCGCGGCAACAACAACATCGCCGAGTCGATCTTCACCCAATTGCAAGGTGAGCCCCGCCCGCTGCCGGACTGGATCGTGATGGGCGCAGGCACCGGCGGCACGTCGGCCACCATCGGACGCTATCTGCGCTATCGCCAATATCCGACCCGCCTTTGCGTCGCCGACGTCGAGCATTCCGCTTTCTTCGACTGCTTCCGCACGCAGGACCGCTCCCATGTTTGCGACCGCCCGTCGCTGATCGAGGGCGTCGGCCGACCGCGCTGCGAGCCGTCTTTCGTGACGGGCGTGGTCGACCGCATGATGAAGATCCCGGATGCGGCGACGATCGCGGCGATGAACGTGCTGTCGCGCCGGCTGCGCCGTGCGGTCGGCGGCTCGACGGGCACCAACTTCCTGGCTCTATGCCGGCTCGCCACGGAGATGCGCAAGGCGGGTCAGACCGGATCTTTGGTGACGCTGATCTGCGATTCCGGCGAGCGTTACCGGCAGACCTATTACGAGCCCGAATGGCTGAAAGCGCGCGGTCTCGATCCGGCGCCGGTCGAGGCGGCGCTGTCGTCGTTCCTCGATACCGGGCAGCCATTGGCGCTCACGGTCGAAGACGTCGCCAATCCGCAGGGAAACGTTGAGACCCGATAGCTGACGTCGCCGTGCGATTTACAAAATGGCACGGTCGTCACGGCAACTTCACTTGCCATGTGCACGCATGCGGGCGACCGTCTTCGCTTCTCAACGAGGAGATCCCGCCGTGCGACTTCCCATTCTCGATCCGAAAGACCTGAGTGCCGAACAGAAGCCGCTCTATGACGACATGCAAGCCGGCATCAAGGACCACTTCAAGGGCTTCGTGAACATGCGCGACGACGGCGCGCTGCTCGGCCCGTGGAATCCCTGGATCCGCGAGCCGCGTTTCGGCGGGCCGGTGTGGGAGCTGGTCAAGGCGATCGCGTCGAACCCACTGCTGCCGGGGCCGGTGCGCGAGGTCGCGATCCTCGTCACGGGCTCGCATTTCCGTTCGGGCTATGAGCTCTACGCCCACGTGCTGGTCGCGGAGCAGCGCGGTCTGTCCGACGAAAAGCTCGCGACCATCGTCGCCGGCCAGCGGCCGGTGGATCTCACCAAGCAGGAAGCGGTCGCTTACGACATGGCCTCGGCGCTGGTGAGCGGCGGCGTGCTGCCTGAGCTGACCTATCGGGCGGCGGTCAAGGAGTTCGGCGAGCATGGCGCGGCCGAGCTGTCCTATCTCGTCGGCGTCTACTGCATGGTCTCAGTCACGCTCAACACCTTCGATGTGCCGGTGCCGGAGTAGGCGCTGCGTCGTCGCTCATTCCGCCGCCTTGCTTGCGGGCGGCGCGGGTACCCAGGCGGTGCAGCGATTGCGGCCTTCGGCCTTGGCCTGGTAGAGCGCATGATCGGCCGCGCCCATCAGCGCGTCGATGCCGGACATGCTGACGGTGGCCTCTGCGATGCCGATGCTCACGGTGAGGCCGAACTGCACCTTGTCGGCAAAGACCTGCGTGCTTATCACGCGCTTGCGGATGCGCTCGGCGACAGTCCTCGCCCGCGACAGGCTGGTCTCGGGCAGGAGAACGGCGAACTCCTCGCCGCCGAGACGGCCGACGATGTCCGACTTGCGCTTGCCATCGAGGCACGCGGCCGCAACGGCCTTGATCGCGGCGTCGCCCACCGCATGGCCGTAGCGATCGTTGACCGACTTGAAATGGTCGATGTCGAGCATCAGCACCGAGACGGAGCGATAGTAGCGCTGAAAGCGACTCCATTCCGCTTCAAGGCACTCGAGAAAGTGGCGGCGGTTGTAGAGGCCGGTGAGCGGATCGGTGGTGGCGAGCGTCTCCAGCATCGCGGCTTTTTGCGTGAGGTCGGTAATGTCGACATAGGTCAGCATGCGGCCGCCGTTCGACATGGTGGTGCAATGGGCCCTGATGCGCCGTCCATCCGGCGTCTGGAGGTCGCGTACATGATCGCCGGCCTTGACCTCGTCGACGCGTCTCGCCGGAAATCTCGTGAGCTCGCTCGTCGGAAGATTGGGCGCGCTGGCGCGATGCATGCGTCGCACCAGCGACGAATAGGCTGGCCGGCTTGCGGCCTCGTCTTCGCTGACCTCCCAAAAGCGCCGCATGCGCCGGTTCATGAAGCTGGCGCGCAGATCGGAGTCGAGCAGGAGGACGCCATCCTGAACATTCTCCAGCGCGTCGCGCAGCAGCTTCAGCTCGTCGGAGGCGCGCACGATGTCCGTGACGGGCGTATAGGTCAGCATGCGCCCACCGTCGGGCAACGGTGTGACCTGCACGCGTACGACATCGCCATTGGTCCGGCGCAGATCGATCGGGGTCGGATCACCCGCCTCGATCACGCGAACACGTTCTGCCACCAGCGCGTCGAGGGCCGGGTCCGGCACCTCATAGGCTCCCGTATCGCGTCCATGATGAAGTAGCGTGAGAATGGATGGATTGCTGTCGGCCACCTGGTCGGGCAGGCGCCACATCTGACGGAACGACCGGTTGATCAGGCGGGCCCTGAGATGGGAGTCGAGCAGCACGATGCCGGTCGGCACATGATCGAGCGCGGCGCGCAGCGCCAGCATCTGGGCGCGCATCAGCGCGTCGGACGAGCGGTCGCGCTCCTCGCTGACTGGACGCTCGACTCTGCCCGGTTGCGCGAAGGAGACCCCGACCTGACGGTCCGATCGCCAGGTCACGCGACAGGTCACAACCTCGCGTCCCGCGAGCCTGAGCTGGAATCGCTCGGGCACGCCGAGGCCGCTCTCCATCTCGAGCGTCGCAGCCTCCTCGGACAGCCGACGCACGACGCAATCGATCGACGACTGGCCGAAATTGAAGAAGATCTTCCCAGCAAGGAACGTCCGTTCCGGGATCGAGCGGGACATTCGCAGCCTCCAACGCGAAACACGATGCGAAAAGCCGGCCCAGTTTCGCGCAAGGTTCCTTGCGACGATGTAACGCGATCGAAGTTTTCGGGTGAGGATTAACAATCGGTTGACGCGCAATCGCCCCGAGGCGGGAACCGTTGTTGGATGGAACGTGATCGCGCGACGGGTCAAGCGCTATCCGCAAGCGATGGACGGCGCGGATGTGCGCGGTTACCCTGCCGTGATCGCACGGACACAGTCGCCGGCCAGAGTGCAGGCCGAACAATGGAAGGACGACCGCCATGAACACGTCACGCCGCATCCTGCTCACCGGTCTGGCGGGCCTCGCTATTGCTCCGGCCGCTGTGGCGGCTAGCGTGCCGTCGCCCGAACCTGGTGACGTGACGGTCGCCGAAGAGCGCTTCGCGCGCACGATTGCCGCGGCGCATGCGCCCGACATCATCTGCGTACGGCAGGCCGAGCGTTATGCGGACGCGCATTGGCCTGAATATGTGGTGGCCGCAAGGGCCGTGCTCGGCGCCCGTGTGTGATTTGCGCCTTTACCTCTCCACCGCCCGCCGCACCTGCTCGCCGATCTGGGACAGCACGAGCTGCGCCTGCGGCAGGATCGCCCCCATGGCGTGGAAATTGTGGACCATGCCGTCATGGCAGACATGCTCGACCGCGACGCCCGCGGCGAGCAGCTTGCGCGCGTAGGCATTGCCTTCGTCGCGCATCGGGTCGAACTCGGCGGTGTGGATGATGGCGGTCGGCAGGCCCGCGAGCCGCGTCGCGCGCAGTGGCGAGATGCGGGGGGCGGCGGCATCCAGCCCCTCGGGCAGATAGTCGGCGAGATCGGCTTCGATCGTGACGCGGTCGATCAGATGGCCTTCGGCGAATTCTTCGCGCGACGGCGAGGTCTCCTCGAAATCCAGCACCGGGCAGATCAGGCATTGCGCGACGATCGAGAGGCCGGCGGTCTGCGCCGCCTCCTGGCACACGATCGCAGCGAGCGTCGCGCCGGCGGAATCGCCGCCGACCACGAGACGTTCGGCATCGATACCGAGGGAGGAAGCTTCGCGCGCCACCCATTCGGTGGCGGCGATCGCGTCGTCCACGGCGGCGGGATATTTGTGCTCGGGCGCGAGCCGGTACTCGACCGAGACGAGCCGGCAGCCGGTCACATGCGCCAGCGCCGCCGCGATGCGGTCGTGCGTGGTAACGCTGCCGGCAACGAGTCCGCCGCCGTGAAAGAACACGAAGCCCGGCGCGCG
Organism: Bradyrhizobium betae; assembly: GCF_004123905.1. Lineage (GTDB taxonomy): Bacteria > Pseudomonadota > Alphaproteobacteria > Rhizobiales > Xanthobacteraceae > Bradyrhizobium > Bradyrhizobium betae_A. The sequence goes on along the minus strand of NZ_MZXW01000041.1, from coordinate 209,550 downwards.
TTCTCCGGCAGAAGCGGGCGCGTAGAGACGATAGGGCAACTCGCCGCCAGGGCCGGGCATTGTGCCGTCGGACGTCCTCACGTCGGGCGCATCAGTGCGCGCGAACTGCATCAGTTTCGCCAGCGACTGCCGCCGTGCCTCCACGCTCGGCCGGCTCCGCGCCTGCGGCCCGGCCGCAGCCATCATGGTCAACAAACGCTTTGCGAGCGGATCGAGCGGCATGGCGCTTCCCTGTCTCCTTGCGGGAGAGGATAACTCACCATCCCCCCGCAGGGAATCATTTAGAAATTGCGACCAATAGTGCCGCTATAATGCGGCGTCACGCCAACGGGAGGCCGGTCATGGCCGAGATCAGGAAGCCGATCGAATATTCGCCGAGCTGGACCTTCTTCGAAGGCAAATGGCACGACGGCAATGTGCCGATCATGGGCCCGCGCACGCATGCGGCTTGGCTCGGCTCGGTCGTGTTCGACGGCGCCCGCGCGTTCGAAGGCGTCGCACCCGATCTCGACCGTCATGTCGCCCGCGCCAATCAATCCGCAATCAATTTCGGCCTGAAGCCGGTGGTCGATGCCGGCACTTGGCTCACGCTTGCGAATGAAGGCATCGCGCGCTTTGCGGCGAATGCCGATCTCTATATCCGTCCGATGTACTGGGCTCAGAACGGTTCGGGCGGCGGCGTGCTGTTCGACCCCGAGACCACCAATTGGTGCCTGTGCATCTACGAGGCGCCGATGCCAAAGCCCGTCGGCAACGCGATCACGCTGTCGCCGTTCCGCAGGCCGACCGCCGAATGCGCGCCGGTCGAGGCCAAGGCCGCCTGCCTCTATCCAAACAATTCGCGCGCGCTGGCGGAGGCCGCCTCGCGCGGCTTCCAGAACGCTCTGATGCTCGACATGCTCGGCAATGTCGCGGAGTTCGGTAATTCCAACGTGTTCATGGCGAAAGACGGCGTGGTCTTCACGCCGGCGCCGAACGGCACGTTCCTGAACGGCATCACGCGGCAGCGCGTGATCAACCTGCTACGCGGCGACGGCGTCACCGTGGTCGAGAAGACGCTGCGCTATGCCGATTTTCTCGCTGCCGACGAGATTTTTTCTACGGGCAATTTCGCCAAGGTCGCGCCGGTGATCCGCATCGACGAGCGCGAGCTGAAGCCGGGCCCGCTCTACACCAAAGCGCGAAAGCTCTATTGGGACTTTGCGCATGCGGTGAAGCTGGCGGCGTAGGCGCCACTCTCTCCGCGAACTCCGTCATTGCGAGCGCAGCGAAGCAATCCAGGGTCGTCCCGCGGAAAATTCTGGATTGCTTCGCTGCTCGCAATGACGACGAGGAGGCAGTCGGGCAAAGCGGCCGAGGACGCGCCCGCGGCAGGCGGGCGCCGGTGCAGATGAAAAGTGCTACTCGTCCTTCTTCGACATCTTCTCGAGGCGCTCCTGCATCTCCTTCATCTGCTGGCGCAGGTCGTCGATGTTGCTGTCCGCCGGCGCAGTGGTGGTCGCATCGGGCTCAGGCTCCGGGCTGGTCGCCGGGCGGACTGCGCCAGGGGCAAACGGCTTGAACATCGAGAAGGTCTGCTGGAACAGCTCCATGTTGCGGCGGACCTGTTCCTCCAGCGGCGCAAAGGGCGTGCCCGAAAGCGAGTTGGCGATCTGCTTGCGGAACTTCTCCTGCTCCTGGGTCAGCGTCGCGATCGACTGCTCCAGATATTTCGGCACCACCATCTGCATGCTGTCGCCGTAGAAGCGGATCAGCTGGCGCAGGAAGGTGGTCGGCAACAGGTTCTGGCCGGCCTTGTTCTCTTGCTCGAAGATGATCTGGGCGAGCACGGAGCGGGTGATGTCGTCACCGGATTTGGCATCGTAGACCAGGAAATCTTCGCCGTCCTTGACCATGGCGGCGAGGTCTTCCAGCGTCACGTAGGTGCTCGTTCCGGTGTTATAGAGCCGGCGGTTCGCGTATTTCTTGATCGTGGTGGGTTGGTCTGATTTCGCCATGGGCTCTCACTTGCAAACGCTGAGAACGGGAACCTGCCGGGCAATGCCGCAGGGCGGGAAGAGTACGCAACGCAACAAAATAAGCATTTTCAAAGGGCTCACGCTACCGTTTTGTGCGGCACGGTTAATTGCACAGCAAAAACCTGCTTGCGAAATCGCCAAGAACGCTATTTTGAATGCGCTGCGGGATGGATTTGGTCACGGGCCGATTGACATGCCGCAATGACGTTAACAGGATGCCGGACGAGACTGACGGGCTGTTTCCCAGTGCCCGCCCGCCCCTTTTCAGAACCTCAAGCCCTCAGGAGATGCCCATGTCAGACGATGTCGTCATCGTCAGCGCCGCCCGCACCCCGGTCGGAAGCTTCAACGGAGCCTTCGCAACCCTTCCCGCCCACGACCTCGGCGCCATCGCCATCAAGGCTGCGCTGAAGCGCGGTGGCATCGAGCCCGGCCGGGTCTCCGAAGTCATCATGGGCCAGATCCTGACCGCGGCCCAAGGCCAGAACCCCGCCCGTCAGGCCTCGATCATGGCCGGTATTCCGGTGGAGAGCCCGGCCTGGGGCGTGAACCAGCTTTGCGGCTCGGGCCTGCGCACGGTGGCGCTCGGGTACCAGGCGCTGCTCAACGGCGATTCCGAGATCGTGGTCGCCGGCGGCCAGGAATCCATGAGCATGGCTCCGCATGCGCAATATCTGCGTGGCGGCGTCAAGATGGGAGCGGTTGAGTTCGTCGACACCATGATCAAGGACGGCCTGTGGGATGCCTTCAACGGCTACCACATGGGCAACACCGCCGAGAACGTTGCGCGGCAGTGGCAGATCACCCGCGCCCAGCAGGATGAGTTCGCGGTCGCCTCGCAGCAGAAGGCCGAGGCCGCGCAGAAGGCCGGCAAGTTCAACGACGAGATCGTCCCCGTCACCATCAAGACCCGCAAGGGCGACATCGTCGTCAGCGCCGACGAATATCCGCGTCATGGCGCGACCGTTGAGGCGATGGCCAAGCTCAAGCCCGCTTTCGAGAAAGAAGGCACGGTCACCGCTGGCTCGGCCTCGGGCATCAATGACGGCGCTGCCGCCGTGGTGCTGATGACCGCCAAGCAGGCGGCCAAGGAGGGCAAGAAGCCGCTCGCGCGCATCGTGTCCTGGGCGCAGGCGGGCGTCGATCCGAAGATCATGGGCTCGGGCCCGATCCCGGCCTCGCGTGCCGCGCTGAAGAAGGCCGGCTGGAGTGTCGGCGATCTCGACCTGATCGAGGCCAACGAGGCCTTCGCGGCGCAGGCTTGCGCCGTCAACAAGGATCTCGGCTGGGACACCGCCAAGGTCAACGTCAATGGCGGCGCGATCGCGATCGGCCATCCGGTCGGTGCCTCCGGCGCGCGCGTGCTGGTGACGCTGCTGCACGAGATGCAGAAGCGTGATTCAAAGAAGGGCCTTGCCACGCTGTGCATCGGCGGCGGCATGGGCATCGCGATGTGTCTGGCGCGCGACTGAAGACAGCTGACGTGTAGCTGACGGGTGCGCTGCACACGTCGGTGAGTGCGTTGCACGCGATTAAAAAGGCGGCGGTTGCAAATCATATATTCTTCGCAACCGCGCAAGCCTCGACTAAATACAAACGCCCGGCTCAACGCCGGGCGTTTTGTTCTTGATGTCCGTCAAACCAACCGCATAATCCCCCATTAAAAACGATCACTCAGAAACGTCCGACGAGTCCAAGGGAAGGAATACGATATGGCACGAGTTGCATTAGTGACGGGTGGTACGCGTGGCATCGGAGCTGCGATCAGCAAGGCGCTGAAGGCGGCCGGCTACAAGGTCGCGGCGAGCTATGCCGGCAACGATGCGGCGGCGGAGAAGTTCAAGGCCGAGACCGGCATCGCCGTCTATAAATGGGACGTCAGCAATTTCGATGCCTGCGCGGAAGGCGTGAAGAAGGTCGAGGCCGATCTCGGTCCCGTCGACGTGCTGGTCAACAATGCCGGCATCACCCGCGACACCGCCTTCCACAAGATGACGCTCGAGCAGTGGAACGCCGTCATCAACACCAATCTCGGGTCGCTGTTCAACATGACGCGCCAGGTGATCGAGGGCATGCGCGCGCGCAAGTTCGGCCGCGTCATCTCGATCTCGTCGATCAACGGCCAGAAGGGGCAGTTTGGCCAGGTCAACTATTCCGCGGCCAAGGCCGGCGACATCGGTTTCACCAAGGCGCTGGCGATCGAGAATGCCAAGGGCGGGATCACCGTCAATGCGATCGCGCCGGGCTACATCAACACCGAGATGGTGCAGGCCGTGCCGAAGGACGTTCTGGAGAAGAACGTGATCCCGCAGATCCCGGTCAACCGGCTCGGCGAGCCCGAGGAAATCGCGCGCGCGGTCGTGTTCCTGGCCGCCGACGAGGCCGGCTTCATCACGGGATCGACGCTGACCATCAATGGCGGCCAGTATCACGCCTGATGTGACGTCAAGCCTGTAGCTTCAGGCGGGACAAGGCGATAGTGAAGACGCAAATGCCCGGCCTCGTGCCGGGCATAAGCGTCCTCAGAGCCCTTGTGATTCATGACCCCGCGCACCGCCACATTGATCGGATTGACCGCGATCCTGATGTGGTCGCTGCTGTCAGTGATGACGGTGGCGACCGGGAAGATCCCGGCATTCCAGCTCGCCGCGATGACCTTTGCGATTGGCGGTCTCGTCGGCCTTCTCACCTGGATCGGCCGCGGTGAGGCGGCAAAGAGCCTGCGCCAGCCGCTGGTCGTCTGGGCGGTCGGCGTCGGCGGCCTGTTCGGCTATCATGCGCTGTATTTTCTGGCGCTGCGCTTCGCGCCGCCGGCCGAAGCCGGCCTGTTGAATTACCTCTGGCCGCTCCTGATCGTGCTGTTCTCGTCCTTCCTGCCGGGCGAGCGGCTCGCCATGCATCACATCATCGGCGCTGTGCTCGGCCTCGTTGGCACTGTGCTGCTGTTTGCCGGCAATACTTCCGGCTTCGCAGCTGGAGCGGTGCCGGGATTGATCGCGGCCTTCATCGCCGCCTTCGTCTGGGCGACCTATTCGGTGCTGTCGCGCCGATTGAAAGCGGTGCCGACCGACGCGGTCGCGGGCTTCTGCCTCGCCACCTCAATGCTCGCCGCGCTGATGCACGGCGTGCTTGAAACCACGGTATGGCCGGAGACGACGCTGCAATGGTTTTCGGTCATCGCGCTCGGAATTGGGCCTGTGGGGGCCGCCTTCTACGCCTGGGACGTCGGCATGAAGCGCGGCGACATCCGCGTGCTCGGCGCCGCCTCCTATGCGACGCCGCTGCTCTCGACCGGCTTCCTCATCGCCGCCGGTTTTGCCAAAGCCAGCGCCAACATCGCCATCGCCGCGATCCTGATCGCCGGCGGCGGTCTGATCGCGGCGAAAGACATGCTGTTGAGGAAGCGGTGAGGCGCTAAGGTTCCCAGCCCTTCGGCGCGAGCTCGAATTTTGCGAACTCGAAGGCGGGTGCGACCGTGCAGCCGACCAGGGTCCACTCGCCCGTGGTCTCCGCCATCTGCCAGGCATTTGCCGGCACGATTCCCTGCGGTCGTTCGCCACCCAGCAGGTCCGTGCCGAGCCGTACCTCGTGCTGCGAGCAGCCGTCATGGGCGATGCGAAGCGTCAGCGGGCTGCCGGCGTAATAGTGCCAGCTCTCGACTGCATCGATGCGGTGCCAGTGCGAGCGCTCGCCACGGGCGAGCAGGAAATAGATCAGCGTCGAACGCGATCGGCCATTGGCGTCCGTGGTCTGGTCGCGAAACGTCTCGCGATAGTGCCCGCCTTCGGGATGCGGGCGGAGTTCAAGGCGCGCGATGATCTCGGCTGCGGTCGGCATCGATCCCCGTCAGGATTTGTTCTTCAGGATTTGTTTTTGCGCTCGCGCAGCTCGCCGAACACTGCGGCGGCATCCGCGCCCTTCATGTGTAGCCTGGCTGCGACCGACGGTTCATCAGCGCGCAGGAACACGTTTGCTCGCTTCTCATCACCAAGCAGTGAAGGAATCGTCGGCCTGTTCTCGGCCCGCAGCTTGGCCACTTCCGCCGCGCGCGCCTGCAGCGCCGCATTGCCCGGATCGACGCTGAGTGCGAACTTGACGTTGGACGCGGTGTATTCGTGGCCGCAATAGAGCTTGAAATCGTCGGGCAGCGCCCGCAGCTTCAGGAGCGAGTCCCACATCATCGGGTAGTCGCCTTCGAACACGCGGCCGCAGCCGATCGAGAACAGCGTGTCGGCGGCGAACAGCGTCTTCTCGGTGTCGAACACGTAGGAGATATGGTCGAGCGTGTGGCCGGGCGTCTCCACCACGCGCGCCAGCAGATTGCCAACCTTGACCACGTCGGCATTGGCGACGCGCAGATCGACGTTGGCGATCTTCGTCGTCTTGTCATGCGGCGCGACGACGCGGCAATTGTATTTCTGCTTGAGTTCGGCGACGCCGCCGACATGATCGCCATGATGATGGGTGATCAGGATGTCGGTGAGCTGCCAGCCCTCGCGCTCCAGCGCTTTGAGGATGGGGCCCGCCTCCGGCGCGTCGATCGACGCGGTTGCCTTGGTTTCCACATCGTGGATCAGGTAACCGAAATTGTCGCTTAAACAGCTGAAAGTACGAATTTCGGCAGCCATGACATCTCCATCGCGCTCAGCCCAGTCAGACAAATATGGCGTTAACGTTGCGCAGGCAATGCAATATTCCGCGCGCGGCCGCAGCCTTGTGCATGTTACATTGCCGTCATGACCATCGATGTCGTCGACCTCCGCGAGTTCTATTCCCGACGCCTTGGGATTGTGGCGCGGCAAATGATCAATCGCGGCATCAGGGAGCGCTGGCCGACCGCCGAGGGCCAGCGCGTACTCGGCATCGGCTATCCCACGCCCTATCTCGGGCTGTTCCGCGAGGACGCGGAACGCTGCATCGCCTTCATGCCGGCCGCCCAGGGCGTCCTGAAATGGCCGACGGGGCGGCCGGCGCTGGCCTCGCTGGTGGACGAATTCTCGCTGCCGCTTCCCGACGCGGCGATCGACCGCATCCTGCTGGTCCATGCGCTGGAGATGTCGGACGACCCGGCTGCGCTGTTGCGCGAGGTGTGGCGGGTGCTGTCGCCGTCCGGCCGCGTCATGGCTGTGATCCCGAATCGGCGCGGGGTGTGGACCCGGACCGACAGCACGCCGTTCGGACACGGCCGGCCCTATTCGCGTTCGCAGATCACGGACCTGTTGCGCCAGACCTGGTTCACGCCGACCTCCTGGGGCGAGGCACTGTTCATGCCGCCCTATGCCGGCGGCTGGGTGCTGAAATCGGCGCAGATGTGGGAACGCGCCGGCGCGGCATTGTCGCTGCCCTTTGCCGGCGTGCACATCGTGGAAGCCACCAAGCAGGTCTATCGCGCGATCCCCGCCAAGCGCGAACGGGCGCGGCTGATTCCCTCACTGGCGAAGCCCGTGCTGGTACCGTCTTCGACGACGGTGAGGCGCAGCTGAAAACAAATCGTCCCGGCGCGAGGCCGGGACGATGCAGTTCACGAAATCGGAAGAAGCTTATTCGCCGGGGGCGACTTCGTCGCTGGAAGCCGCCGGAGCAGCCTCACGTTCGGGGCGCGGACCATTCGGCCGGCGGCGGCGGCGCGGGAAGCGTTCGCCGCCACCACCGCCTTCGAAGCCGGCTTGGCCGGCATTCGCGCCACCATTCACTTGCGGCTGCGGGCCGGTGATGAAGGAGGGCAGGCGATCGACGCTGCCGGTATCGGCGACAACGGGCTGCGGCTGGTTCTGCGGTTGCGGCTGCGGCTGATATTGCGGCTGCGGACGATGGTCACGTTCGCGATGCTCGCGCGGCTGCTGGTTGTCGCGCTGATAGGGCGGCTGGTTGTCACGCTGCTGATAGTCGCGTTGCTGGTGATCGCGCTGGCCGTCGCGCCCAAAATTCTGCTGCTGCGGCTGCGGCACGAAGCCCGGCTCCTGGCCGAAGTTCGAGAAATTCTCGCCGTCGTCCTCGCTGTCGTCACTGCTGCTGTTGTTGCTGCCCGTGGGCTCGTCACCGCGCGGCTGCTGGTTCTGGCGGAATTGCTCCTGGGCGGCCGCGATCAAGCGGAAATAATGCTCGGCATGCTGATAGTAATTCTCGGCGGCGACCGGATCGCCGGAGGAGGAGCGCGCATCGCGCGCGAGCTGAAGATATTTTTCGGCAATGTGGGACGCGGTGCCGCGGATCTTGATGTCGGGTCCGTTGGATTCGTAAACCCGGGTCATCGGGTTCTGGCCGCGCCGGTTGTTGTTATTGTTATTATTATTGTTGCTGTTGTTGCGGTTGCGCATCCGCTGCTTATTCTGACCGTTTCTCATGTCCTGCCTTTAATTCCAGCCCTAAAGGTTGCACGCATACTGATTGCTGAGAGTGACCTGATGACAGCAGTTCACATCTCTCTCGCGCACCGCGCGCAAGAGCGGCTTGAACCCTGCCGATGTTCGTCGACCGTCGCGTTCAACAAAGACGCGTTCCCCACCCGCCGGCATCGATTGCCAGCGAACCCATTCATATTGCCTGCCGAAACAAGCCCTGCTTTGTTGCGTAAGTCTTTAAGCGCAATATCAGGCTTTCGTTCACGTTGCGGTCGGTAAGCAGCGCAGCTCTAATCGCCATCGCGCTCAACAGGACCTGCGGCTTGGAACCTTCATCAGTAAAGCTCTCGCCCGAGAGCCCGGCTTTCACCCGTAGGTGTACGGGGCCGGTACCGATCTGTTGACCGGAAGGTAGTCGTTCCCAAGGGATATTCCAAGAGGTTTTTTACTGGCCAATCCGGCTTTTATGGGGGCATTTTTCGGGCCGAAACCGCCCGGAGAATGCCCCCCAGATCGGCCTTGGGTGGCCTGTCCACCGATAACGCAGCAGCGATCATCAGGGTTCCTATATCCCGGGCCTGGCCCTGGCCGGCCTCGACGATCAGGGCCCCGCCGGGCACGAGCCGTTCAGTCGCCTGCGGGATCAGGGCGCGGTAGGCGTCATAGCCGTCATTGCCGCCGTCAAGCGCCAGATGCGGATCGTGCTCGCGCACCTCGATGCTCAATTTCGGAATTTCCCCCGAGGGAATGTAGGGCGGATTCGAGACCATGAGGTCGAACGGGCCGCGGAGCGCCGCCGCATAGGAGCAGGCGACGAAGGCTGCGCGGTCGGCAAGGCCAAGAGCCGCGGCGTTGTCCCTGGCGGTCTCGAGCGCATTCAGGCTGAGATCGGTGCCGACGCCGAAGGCATCAGGAATTTCATGCAACAGCGCCAGCAGGATCGCACCGGATCCGGTGCCGATGTCGGCGATGCGCGGAGGGCGAGATAGTTGCTGCTCGCGAAACATTTCGAGCGCGCGCTCGACGATGGTCTCGGTATCCGGGCGCGGGACCAGCGTCGCTTCCGACAGACGAAACGATAGGCCCCAGAACTCCCTGACACCGAGAATGCGCGCGACAGGCTCGCCGGCGATGCGCCGCTGCGCATGCTGCACGAGGCGCGACGCTTCGGCTGTGGTGAGGGGGCGGGTGGCCTGCGCAATCAGGCCGGTGAGATCGAGGCCGAGGGCTGCACTGATCAGGATGCGGGCGTCGAGCTCGGCTTCGTCGATCTGGGCCGATCGCAGTTGGGCCGCCAGCGCGCGCCGCGCGCTCTCGATCGATTGTCCGGTGAAGGGATTTTTCACGCGCTTGTCACGCCGTGGCGCCTTGCGCGGCGAGCTGTGCAGCCTGGTGCTCGGTGGTCAGCGCGTCGGTCAATTCGCCCAGCGCTTCGCCGGCGATCACCTGCGGCAGCTTGTAGAGCGTCAGATTGATGCGGTGGTCGGTGACGCGCCCTTGCGGGAAATTATAGGTCCGGATGCGCTCAGAGCGGTCGCCGGAGCCGACCTTCTCCTTGCGCTCGGCCGAGCGCGCAGCGTCGACGCGCTGCTGTTCGGCGTCGTAGATGCGCGAGCGCAGGATGTTCATGGCGGAAGCGCGGTTCTTATGCTGCGAGCGGCTGTCCTGCATCATCACCACGATGCCGGTCGGGATGTGGGTGATGCGGATCGCCGATTCCGTCTTGTTGACGTGCTGGCCGCCGGCGCCTCCCGCGCGCATGGTCTCGATGCGCAGATCGTCGTTCTTGATCTCGACGTCGACCTCCTCGACCTCCGGCATCACGGCGACCGTCGCAGCGGAGGTGTGGATGCGCCCCTGCGTCTCGGTGTCGGGAACGCGCTGCACACGGTGCACGCCGGATTCGAATTTCAGCTTCGAGAACGCGCCGCGGCCCTGGACTTCCGCGATGATTTCCTTGTAGCCGCCGACGGTGCCTTCGCTCGCCGAGATCACCTCGACCTTCCAGCCCTGGAGGCTCGCGAAGCGCTCGTACATCCGGAACAGGTCGCCGGCGAACAGCGAGGCTTCGTCGCCGCCGGTGCCGGCGCGGATTTCCAACACCACGTTGCGGTCGTCCATGGCGTCCTTGGGCAGCAGCGCCACGCGGATCTTCTGGACCAGCTCTTCGATTTTCGGCGTCAGCTCGTCGCGCTCGGCTTCCGCCATGCTGCGCATCTCGGCATCCGTCGCGGGATCGGCGATCAGCGCCTCGGTGTCGGTGAGCTCTTTCACGGCAGAGCGATAAGCCTTCACCGCATCGATCAGCGGCGTGATCTCGGCGAGCTCACGCGTGATCTGCACATAGCGCTCGGAGGCGAGCTGTCCCAGCGATTCGGCTTCGAGCGAAGCGTGATGCGCGAGCAGGATGTCCAGTTTGGTTTCGGGGAGTGACGACATCGGTTTGGTCTCAAAAGGCGGAGGGAAGCGAGGCGGCGAAGGCGGGCGACAGGCCCGCTACAACGCCAGGCCTTCGGCCTCGGCAAATTCCGTGAGCTTCTGCCGGATCGAGACGCTGCCGCTGGGTGCATCCAGCAGCGGGCCGAGCATCGCTTCGGCCTTTTTTGCGTCGAGATCGATCACCATCGCCTTGACCGGACCGAGCGCGGTCGCCGAGAGCGACAGCGAGCGGTAGCCCATCGCGATCAAGGCGAGCGCGCCGATCGGCTTGGAAGCCATCTCGCCGCAGAGCGACAGCGACTTCTTTGCGTCATTCGACTTCCGTGCGATCTCGCGCAGCACGCGCAGGATCGGCGCCGACATGGTGTCGAAGCGCTCGGAGACTTTTGCGTTGCCGCGGTCGACCGCGAACAGGAACTGGAACAGATCGTTGGAGCCGACCGAGATGAAATCGACTTTCTTCAGCAGCTCGTCGAGCTGGTAGAGCAGCGCGGGCACTTCGACCATGGTGCCGATGTCGATTCTTTCAGGCAGCGTGTGGCCGTGCTGGCGCAAATATGTGAGCTCGCGCTCGACCAGCGCCTTCGCCGAATCGAACTCGGCGACCTCCGAGATCATCGGGAACATGATGCGCAGCGCGCGGCCGCCGCCGGCGCGCAAGAGCGCGCGGATCTGGCCGCGCAACAGGCCGGGGCGATCGAGCCCGAGCCGGATCGCGCGCCAGCCGAGCGCGGGATTTTCCTCGATCACCGCTTCCATATAGGGCAGTGCCTTGTCGCCGCCGATGTCGAGCGTGCGGAAGGTCACGGGCTTGGTGCCGGCGGCATCCAGCACCGTGCGATAGAGCGCGAGCTGGTCGCTGGTGCGCGGCAGGCTCTGCCCGACCATGAATTGCAGCTCGGTGCGGAACAGGCCGATGCCGGCGCTGCCGGTGTCCTCGATGTGCGGCAGGTCGATCGCAAGACCCGCATTGATCATCAGCTCGACCTTCTGGCCGTCCCGGGTGACGCAGGGCCGGTCGCGCAGCGCCAGATATTGCGCCTGGCGGCGGGCGCGGAAGCGCACGCGCTCGGCGAAGGCCGCTTCGATCTCCTGCGACGGCCGGACATAGATCGAGCCGGAGGTGCCGTCGACGATGATGGCGTCGCCGGGATCGGCAATACCGGGCGCGTTCGGGACTTCGCCGACCGCGGGGATGCCGAGCGCGCGGGCCACGATCGAGACGTGGGAATTGGCGGTGCCTTCCTCCAGTACGATGCCGCGCAGGCGCTTGCGGTCGTAGTCGAGCAGCGCCGCCGGCCCCATCGCGCGGGCGATGACGATGGCGTTGTCGGGCAATTGCTCGCGCGATGGCGCGTGGTCCTGGCCGACCAGCTGCCGCATCAGGCGATAGCCGAGGTCTTCCAGGTCGTGCAGGCGGTCGCGCAGATAAGGATCGGTCGAGCGCAGCATGCGCGCACGGGTGTCGGACTGCACGCGCTCGACCGCGGCTTCCGCGGTGAGGCCGGTCGCGACCGCCTCATGCAGCTTGTGCGACCAGCCCTGGTCGTTGGCGAACATGCGGTAGGCTTCCAGCACCTCGCGGTGCTCGCCGCCTTCGGCAACGTCGCCGCGCTCCAGCATGCGGTCAAGATCGGCGCGCAGCTTGGCAAGCGCGGTGTCGAGCCGCTTGATTTCCTTCGGCAGGTCCTCGGCGATGTAGTCCTTGATGACGACGCGCGGCTCGTGCAGCACAACGTGGCCGAGCGCGATGCCTTCCGACAGGATGGCGCCGACCTTCTGCGCCGAATGGCGCGCGGCGGGCTCCTGGCCCGGTTGGGCCAGCGCGGACAATTCGCCGGAGGCGATCAGCTCCGCCAGCACCATCGCGGTGGTCTGCAGCGCCTCGAGCTCCTCCTCGACATAGTTGCGCTTGGCACGGTTCTGCACCACCAGCACGCCGAGCGTGTTGCCGGCGCGCAGGATCGGCACGCCGAGGAAGGAGTGATAGATTTCTTCGCCGGTCTCCGGGCGGAACGAGAAGGCCGGATGGCTCTGCGCGTCGCTCAAATTGAGCGGGGTCGCCTCGCTGGCGACGAGGCCGACGAGGCCCTCATGGGCGCTGAGCACGGTATGGTGCACCGCTTCGCGGTTGAGGCCCTCGGTGGCGTAGAGCTCGAGCGTGTTGTCGATGCGCAGCACATAGACCGAGCACACCTCCGCCACCATGTTGGCGGCGATCAGCACCACGATCTTGTCCAGCCGCTCCTGGGCCGAGACCTGCTCCGCCATGGTTTCGCGGAGCCGTCTCAACAAGACGCGGGGACCTCCCGACGCGCTCCGCATGAACCGTCAATCTCCTCCGTCTGCCGGGCCCGGCGGTATTTGCCGGCGGCTGGCCTAAAATTCCAGAAAAACAACCAATTTGTTCGTCCGGCGCAGGCGCAAACCACAGCTTGCACCGAATCAGCGGCCTGAACTGGGACACAGTCTGCGGCAGCCCACCCTCTTCGCCGTATAGCGAATTGAGGCTTGTTTTGCCAAGCAAAACGCCTGCCAAACGCGAAGGTGTGTACACCTTCGCGTTTGCTGCGACCGCTAAGAGAAAATTAGTCTAAGCCTGATCGAGGCCGTAGAGCGTGTGCAGGGTGCGCACCGCAAGCTCGGTATAGGCCGTGTCGATCAAAACCGAGAATTTGATCTCGGAGGTTGTAATGGCCCGGATGTTGATATTCCGTCCGGCGAGGGCCGAGAACGCCTGGGCGGCGACGCCGGCGTGGCTGCGCATGCCGCTGCCGATCACCGAGATTTTGGCGACGTCGGTGGCGGTATCCAGCCGGGCATAGCCGATCGTGGCCTTGGCGGCGGTGATGGTGTCCTTGGCGCGGGTGTAGTCGGCGGCCGGCACCGTGAAGGTGAGATCGGTGGTCTTGCCGTCCTCGGAGACGTTCTGCACGATCATGTCGACATTGATATTGGCGTCCGCGAGCGGGCCGAAGATCGAGGCGGCAACGCCCGGCTTGTCCTCGATCTGGCGCACGGAGATCTGGGCCTCGTCCTTCGAAAAGGCGATACCGGTGACGACGTGGTTTTCCATGATCTCCTCCTCGCCGCAGATCAGCGTGCCGGGCGGCTGGTTGGCATGCGGGTCGATGTCCTCGGGCTTGTCGAAGCTCGAGCGGACGAAGATCGGCATGTTGTGGACCATGCCGAGTTCCACCGAGCGCACCTGGAGCACTTTTGCGCCCTGGGAGGCCAGTTCCAGCATGTCCTCGAACGCGATCTTGTCGAGCCTCTTGGCCTTCGGCACGATTCGCGGGTCGGTGGTGTAGACGCCATCGACGTCGGTGTAGATGTCGCAGCGGTCGGCCTTGACGGCGGCCGCGATCGCCACGGCCGAGGTGTCGGAGCCGCCGCGGCCGAGCGTGGTGATGCGGTTGGTTTCAGGGTTGATGCCCTGGAAGCCGGCGATGACCGCGACCTCTTTCCGCTCCTTGAAGCGGTTGATGATCTCGCTGCCGTCAATATCCACGATCCGGGCCGAGGCATGGGCGTCGCTGGTCTTGATCGGGATCTGCCAGCCCTGCCAGGAGCGGGCCTGGATGCCCATGCCCTGAAGCGCGATGGCGAGCAGGCCCGACGTCACCTGCTCGCCGGAGGCGACGACGGCGTCGTATTCGCGCGCGTCGTGCATCGGCGAGGCCTCGGTGCACCAGGCCACCAGCTCGTTGGTTTTCCCGGACATCGCCGAGACGACCACGGCCACCTCGTGGCCGGCGTCGACCTCACGCTTCACATGGCGTGCGACGTTGCGGATGCGTTCGATGTTGGCGACGGAGGTGCCGCCGAATTTCATCACGAGGCGGCTCATGACGACGCGTGCATTCCTTCATAAGGATCAGTATGGTGACCCGCGCCGGACGGATGCCTCGCGGGACGCTGATCGCGCGTATACAGAGGGGCGGGGCCGGGGGCAAGCGGGTTCCTCAAGCGGGTTCTTGGGGGCCATTCCGGGCAATGGGTTAATCGAGGTTATGGCGCGCTATATTGACGAAATCCTGCAGCCCGGAGAGCGGGTGCTGTATTCGACCAATGCGCACTGGATCTTCTATTTTCCGGCGATTGTGGCCTGGATCGTAGCCTTGGGCCTCTTGGTCCTGTCGGGGCAGATCGTCGGAGGGCTTGTGACACTTTGCCTGATTGGTGCCGGCCTCGTCGCTCTCGCGGCCCTGTATTGGACCATCAAGGGCTGGTTCCACCGTTTCACCACCGAGACCGACGTCACCAACCTCAGGGTTGTGCATAAGACCGGGTTCATCAAGCGCCGCACCTTTGAAATGGCGCTGGACAAGGTCGAGAGTGTCGATGTCGATCAGTCGATTCTTGGACGTATTCTCAACTACGGCGACGTGACCATTCGTGGCGTCGGCGAGGGGATCGAGAAGATCACGACCATCGCCTCGCCGCTGGCCTTCCGTAGTTCGATCACCACGCGGTAGGACCGCGCGTAACCATGAGCATGCAGCAAAATACTTCCGCAACCGCAGCCCCCCAGGCGGGCTCGACCGTCGATGCCGCCGAAATCGCAAAGTTCTCAAAACTCTCGGCCGAGTGGTGGGACCCCAACGGCAAGATGGCGCCGCTGCACCGGATCAATCCGCTGCGGCTCGGCTATATCCGCGACGCCGCCTGCCGCAAGTTCGAGCGCAATGTGCGCAGCCTCAACTGCCTCGGCGGATTGCGCGTGCTCGACATCGGCTGCGGCGCCGGCCTGTTGTGTGAGCCGCTGTCGCGCCTCGGCGCGCAGGTCATCGGCGTCGATCCCTCGGTCAGCAACATCGCGGCCGCCAAGCTGCACGCCGACAAGGCGCATCTGTCGATCGACTATCGCTGCACCACGGTCGAGGAGATCGACCCGCGCGAGCGCTTCGACATCGTGCTGGCGATGGAAGTGGTCGAGCACGTCGTCGATGTCGGCGTTTTCCTCAAGCGCTGCGCGTCGATGCTGAAGCCGAACGGCCTGATGGTGGTCTCGACGCTGAACCGGAACTGGAAGAGCTTTGCGCTCGCCATCGTCGGCGCCGAATACGTCCTGCGCTGGCTGCCGCGCGGCACCCACGAATGGAACAAGTTCGTCACCCCCGACGAGTTGACGAAGTACCTGCTGGACAACCGCCTCGTCATCACTGAGCAGACCGGCGTCGTCTACAGCCCCTTCGCCGACAAATGGGCGCTCTCGTCGGATATGGACGTGAACTACATGGTGGTGGCGGAAGGGATGGTGTGACGTCTGTGGATATGGCACGAGCTGCTTCTCCACAGACGGTGTCGTCCGTGCGAACGCAGGGACCCATACCGCGGAATCTATCGGTGGCGGATGGTGTGAGAGGCGCAGGGTTGGCAGCCTTCGCAAAATCGCTCCCTGGGGTTATGGGTCCCTGCGTTCGCAGGGACGACAGCGTGTTTGCTGCGAGAGCATCGCTCCCATGACATCGATGCGGTTGACCGGGCGGACTTCAACTTGCACGGTGACTCACCGCCCTCCATAGACCACCCCCACCTATGCTCACCATCACCAGCCTCTGGATTCCCTTCACAGTCGTCGCCGCGCTGGGCCAAGTCGCGCGCAATGCGATGCAGCGGTCGTTGACGAAGCCGCTGGGGACCTGGGGCGCAACCAATATCCGCTTCCTGTTCGGCTTCCCGTTCTCGCTGCTGTTCCTGGGCGTGGTGCTGGTTGCGACCGGCGATCATCTCGGCATGCCGCCGACCGTGTTCTGGCCGTGGCTGCTGCTCGGGGCGCTCAGCCAGATCGTGGCCACAGGGCTGATGCTGCTTGCGATGAACGACCGCTCGTTCGTGGTGACGACGGCGTACCTGAAGACCGAGGCGATCCAGACCGCGATCTTCGGCTTTGTGTTCCTCGGCGATCACCTCACCTGGCTCAAGGTGCTGGCGATCGTGATCGCGACTGTCGGCGTCGTCATCACCGCGCTGCGGCCCGGCGGCGAGAAGAGTTTTGCGGAGCTGAAGCCGACCATCACCGGCCTCGTGGCGGCTGCGGCCTTTGCGCTGTCGGCGGTCGGCTTTCGCGGCGCCATCATCAACGTGCCGGGCGTATCGTTCGTGACGGCAGCGTCGTTCACGCTGGTGCTCGGCCTGTTCGTGCAGACGCTGATCCTGACGATCTACCTGCTCTGGCGCGCGCCAAAGGTGCTTCAAGCGATCCTCGGTCTGTGGAAGCCATCGCTGCTCGCGGGCTTCATGGGCGCCTTCGCCTCGCAGTTCTGGTTCCTGGCGTTCGCGCTGACGGCCGCCGCCAACGTCCGCACGCTGGCTCTGATCGAGGTGCTGTTCGCGCAAGCCGTGGCGTATTACTCGTTCAAGCAGCCGATCGCGCCGCGCGAGATTTTTGGCATCGTGCTGATCGTGGCCGGCGTGGCGCTGCTGGTGGGGGCCTGACGCGCTTCGCGCGTCAGTTCCGGTCTTCCGGCAGCGTCGGCAGCGGCGATACCTCGATGCCCTCGTCGATCAGCGACTTGGCCTCGTCGGGCGAGGCCTCGCCATAGATCGGGCGGTGCTCCTTGTCGCCGTAATGCATCGCGCGGGCTTCATTCGCAAAGCGCTCGCCGACATTGTCGGCGTTCTTGACGATGTGGTCGCGCAATTCCTTCAGCTTGGTGCGCAGCTCGCGCTCCTGCGCCATCATCAGCGAGGTCGTTGCGGGCTGCGCAGCTTCGGACGCAGTAGTGGTGGCCGGCTCCGGCGGCGGCGTCGCGCGCCCGCGGCCCTTCTTGCCGACGATGCGCGGGGCCATGATCGCCTTGTCGACCTTGGCCGAGCCGCAGATCGGACAGGTCACGAGCTTGCGCTTCACCTGCGAATCGTAAGCCGACGAGCTCTGAAACCAGCTCTCGAACGCGTGGTTGCGGTCGCAATGGAGCGCGTAGCGGATCATGCCGATCCCCGCACCAGATGCAGATGGTCCGGCCCGGCCTTGGGGTCGGCGACGCCGAAGCGGCGGCCGTGCTGGAGCGAGGGGATCGCGCGGCGCGCCGTCTCGACCTTGGCCGGGTCGATCTCGGCCATGATGATGCCGGGTTCGACATCGCCCTCGGCGAGGATCTCGCCCCAGGGGTCGATGATCAGCGAATGGCCGAACGTCTCGCGCTTGTTCTCGTGGGTGCCTGCCTGCGCGGCGGCAAAGATGAAGCAGCCGGTCTCGATCGCGCGTGCGCGCAGCAGGATGTGCCAATGGGCCTCGCCGGTCTTGCGGGTGAAGGCCGACGGCACCGTGATGAAATACGCGCCGCTTTCCGCCAGCGCCCGATAGAGCGCGGGGAAGCGCACGTCGTAGCAGATCGTCAAGCCGACGCGACCCCAGGGCAGGTCGGAGATCACGGCGGTCTCGCCCGGCTGGTAATTCGCGGACTCGCGATAGCTCTCGCCGTCCGGCAGCTCGATATCGAACATGTGGATCTTGTCGTAGCTCGCGAGCACATTGCCCTCGGGCCCGATCAGGAAGGAGCGGTTGACCGCCTTCTCTTCGGAGAAGCGCAGCGCCAGTGAGCCGACATGGATGTGGATCTTCAGCTCGGCCGCGAGCGCGCGATAGGCCTTCAGCGAGGGATCGTTCTCTTCGCTCTGGAGGTGCTCGAACAGCGCCTTGCGGTTGAGCTGCATCATGTTGCTGACTTCGGGCGTCTGCACGTAGTCGGCGCCGTTGGCCGCCGCCTGCCGGATCAGCCTCGTGGCCTGCGCCAGGCTCGGCTCCGGCAACAGGCCGGTGCGCATCTGAATCATGGCCGCGGTGAAGGTCCGGTCCTGAGCTTGATCCTGGCTCATGAGACCGCCTTGACGCTTTCGAGCAGGCCGTCGAGCTTGCCCTCGCGGTCGAGCGCGTAGAGATCGTCGCAGCCGCCGATGTGGGTGCCGCCGATCCAGATCTGCGGGAAGGTCGAGCCTTGGCCGGCGCGATCGTACATCTCTTCGCGCCAGGAGGCGTTCTGGGCGACGTCGAATTCCGCGAAATTGGCCTTCTTGCGGGTCAGCAGCGATTTGGCGGCGGAACAATAGCCGCAGCCCGGCCTCGTGTAGATCTCGACAGCAGCGGTCATGTTGTCTGGCGCTCTCATGTCATGAATTCATTGAATTATATGGGACTTCACCGGCTCTCGACAACCCGGGCGAAGACCAGCACGTCGACCTGGGCCGCCTTGGCGCGGAGCAGGGCCCGCGCGCAGGCATCCAGTGTCGCACCTGAGGTCAGGACGTCGTCGATCAGGACGACCCGCCGGCCCTGGATTTCGGCCTGACGGTCGGGGGATACCTGGAATGCGCCCTGCACATTGGTGGCGCGCTGGGCCCGCGACAGGCCGATCTGCTGCTCGGTCGCGCGCACCCGGCGCAGCACCTCGCCTCGCACTTTAATCCCGCTCTGCCGTTCGATGACACGCGCGAGCGCTCCAGACTGATTATAGCGGCGGCGCCAGGCCCGCCGCCAATGCAGGGGCACCGGCACCAGCATGTCGGCGCCAGCGAGCAACTCGCCGCCCGCGCGCGCCATCCAGCGACCCATGGCCGGCGCCAGATCGGTGCGATCCTGGTATTTCAGCGCATGCACCAGCGTGCGGGCGACATCGTCATAGCGCACCGCTGCGCGCGCCCGCATGTAGGCCGGTGGGCTCGCGATCGCCTCCATCGACAGCATGTCGGGGCCGGGGTCGTAGACAAAGGGGATGCCGAGCCGCGGGCAATAGGGCCGTTCGATGAACGACAGCTTTGCCCAGCATGCTGCGCAAACGCCCTCGCCGTCGACCGGCTCGCGGCAGGACACGCACATCGTCGGCAGCGCGATGTCGAGCGCGAGCCGTGCCGCGCGCGTCAGGACATGGCGGCCAGCCGTCCACGCGGCACGCAACGGTGCGGCAATGGAGCGGGTGGGGGCGGCGTCGGCTTCCATAGGGCGAGGCTAGCGCCGCAAACAGCGGATTGCCAGAACCGTGGCGATCGGCGTAACCAGACCGCATGGCCCAGACCCCGCAAACCCCGCCCGCTTTGTTCGATCGCGCTTTGCTGCACGCGCGGCGGCGGCGCGCGCAGGCGCAGGGCGAGGTGACATTCCTGCTCGATCGTGTCGCCGAGGACATGTCCGATCGGCTGGCCGCGGTGATGCGCGAGTTTCAGGCGCCGGCTGATCTCTGGACGCCAGGTGAAGGGCTTGCTGGGCTGCGTGCGCGGCTTCCTTCCATCGAGCGGATCGCGCTCGATGCAGCGGGTGCCGAGAAACTGCCGTTCGCACCGGAAAGTCTCGACCTCGTCGTGTCCGCGCTAGCGCTGCAATTCGTCAACGATCTGCCGGGCGTGCTGGCGCAAATCCGTCGTGCGCTGAAGCCCGACGGTCTGCTGCTCGCCGCGATGATCGGCGGCGATAGCCTGACCGAACTGCGGCAGGCCTTTGCCGCGGCGGAAGCCGAATGCGAGGGCGGCGTGTCGCCGCGCGTCGCGCCGTTCGCTGATCTGCGCGACGTCGGCGCGCTGTTGCAGCGCGCGGGCTTTGCGCTGCCGGTGACCGACGTCGATCGCGTCGTGGTGCGCTATTCCAATGCGTTCGCGCTGATGCAGGATCTCCGCCGCATGGGCGCGGCCAATGTACTGATTGAACGGCGCCGTACGCCGAGCCGGCGTGCGACGATGTTGCGCATGGCCGAGATCTATGCCGGGCGCTTTGCCGATGCCGACGGCCGCATCCGCGCGACGTTTGACATCATCTGGCTGTCCGGCTGGGCGCCACACGCGAGTCAGCAGCAGCCGTTGAAGCCGGGTTCGGCGAAAGCGAGCCTCGCGGAGGCGGTGAAGAAGGCGGGGAAGACGTAGACTCTCTCCGTCATGGCCGGGCATAGCCGTCCGAAGGACGGCGTCGCTTCCGCTCGCCTATGTCCCGGCCATCCACGTCTTTCAACTCGGCGCCAAGATCGTGGATGCCCGGGACAAGCCCGGGCATGACGGCTGAGTGCGTGGCGACCACCCAACTCACATCAGCAAATCAATCAAATGCGGGATCAGCGGAATATCTGCCGGCGGCATCGGGTAGTCGCGCAGCTTATTGGCGCGGACCCAGGCGAGGTTTTGGCCTTCGCGGCCCGCCACCTGCCCCTCCCAGCGCCGGCAGATGTAGAGCGGCATCAACAGGTGGAAGGTCTCGTAGCCGTAGCTGGCAAAGGTCAGCGGGGCCAGGCACGGCTCGGCGACCGTGATGCCAAGCTCCTCGTGAAGCTCGCGGATCAGGCTCTGCTCCGGCCGTTCGCCGGGCTCGAGTTTGCCGCCGGGAAATTCCCAGAGGCCGGCCAGCGTCTTGCCCTCGGGGCGCTGCGCGATCAGGACGCGCTTGTCGGCGTCGACCAGCGCGCAGGCCACCACCAGAGTCAGTTTGAGATCAGCCATAAATGATGTCGCTCGCTGAAGATCGTCCGCAATGGTTTGTTAACCTCGTTGCGGGCCGCGTTTCTACGGTCTCCATAAGTCATATTTAATCGACTGTTCCTAGAGTGGAACCGCATCACCACTCCGGGCCCAAACCCATGCGCGCTGCGTTTCGTATCTTTTCGCGTCGATTTGCCCGCGACCAGCGCGGCAATGTCGCGGTGATCTTCGCACTCTGCTGCGTCCCCCTGATCACGTTCGTCGGCTGCGCGGTCGATTACTCCCGCGCGACGCAGGTCCGATCCAAGCTGCAAGCCGCGGCCGACGCGGCCAGCGTCGGCGCGATCGCCAAGGCCTCGCCGGCCTTTGCGGCGGCGGGTACGATGACGTCGGATGGTTCGATTTCCGTTGGCGTCACCGACGCCAAGAACATCTTTGATGCCAATCGCGCCAATCTGACCGGCTATACGCTCGACAGTGTCACCCCGACCGTCGTCAAGAGCGGCTCGACGGTCAACTCGACCGTCTCGTTCACCGCCACCATCAACACCATGTTTCTCGGCCTGATCGGCAAGACAGCGCTGACCATGAGCGGCACGTCGACGTCAACGGCCAACATGCCGCTCTACGTCGATTTCTATCTCCTGCTGGACAATTCGCCGTCGATGGGGGTGGCAGCGACACCGACCGACATCACGAATATGCAGGCAAAGACGGGTGGATGCGCATTCGCGTGTCACGACACCTCCAAGAGCGCCGGCACGAGCAACTACGACATAGCCAAGGCAAATGGCATCACGACCCGAATCGACGTGGTGCGCCAGGCGAGCGCGAACTTGATGGACACAGCCCAGAACACGCAGACCTACACGAACCAGTTCAGAATGGCGATCTACGACTTCGGCGCTGCGTCAGCAACGATCGGATTGAGAAGTCTGTTCTCGCTCTCGTCGAGCCTGACGTCCGCCAAGACCGCGGCGGGAAGCATCGATCTGATGGCGGTCGCCGGTCAGAATGATTCGTATACGGCCGACAAAGACACGCCTTTCACGACTATTTTTCCTGCGATCAATAGCGCAATCGCCTCGCCGGGAACCGGCACATCCGCGTCACCGCTGAAATATCTGTTTTTTGTATCCGATGGCGTCGCCGACGAAACCAACTCGAGCACGACGATGTGCAGCGTATCGTCCGCTTCGTATCCTCTTTACACGCCAACGAACCGCTGTCAGTCGCCGATCAATCCGGCGCTCTGCACGACGATCAAGAATCGCGGCATCAAGATCGCGGTGCTGTACACGACATATCAACCCCCTACTGACAACTGGTACAACACATGGATATCGCCCTTCAACGCCGGGACGTGGGGGCCGTCTCCGAACAGCAAGATCGCGCAGAACATGCAGAGCTGCGCTTCGCCGGGATTTTATTTCGAGGTCAGTCCGACGCAAGGCATCTCGGACGCGATGAACGCGCTGTTCAAGAAGGCCGTCGCGGACGCGCGGATCTCGGGCTGATTTGCTCACCTCTCCCCGCTTGCGGGGAGAGGTCGGATCGCCCTTGCGATCCGGGTGAGGGGGTACAGGTCCCACGACAATCTCGCCCGTGGAGAGAAGCCCCTCAGCTCAACCCTCTCAGGGCGAGCGTAGCTTGTCCCGGCCCCGTATAAGAACGGGGCGAGGGAGATGAGCCTACGACCTGTAATCCCCGTTGATCGCCACATACTCCTTCGTCAGGTCGCAGGTCAGCACGCGGTCGCGGCCCTTGCCTAGGCCGAGCGAGACCTTGATCGCGATCTCCGGCGCCTTCATCGCTTCCGACACCTGCGCCTCGTCATAGGACGGATCGCGCGCGCCGCTCTTGGCGACGCGGATGCCGTTGAAGGAGATCGAGAGCTTGTCGCGGTCGGCCGGCTCGCCGGCCTTGCCGACCGCCATCACCACGCGGCCCCAATTGGCGTCTTCGCCGGCGATCGCGGTCTTCACCAACGGCGAATTGGCAATCGACATCGCGATCTTGCGCGCCGAGGCCTTGGTCTTGGCGCCCTCGACGGTGATCTCGACCAGCTTGCGTGCGCCTTCGCCGTCGCGTGCCACTTGCTCCGAGAGATTGGCGAGCACCTGGTTGAAGGCTTTGACGAAGGCCTTCAACCTGGGATCGCTGGCGCGGCTGATCTTTGGCGCGCCGTGTTCCGCGGCAGCGCCGGTCGCGAAGGCGAGCAGCGTGTCCGACGTCGACGTGTCGCCGTCGATCGTCACCGCATTAAAGGTGTCCTCGACGCCGGCCTTGAGCAGCGCCTGCAGCGCGGCAGGCGCGATCGGCGCGTCGGTGAAGATGAAGGACAGCATCGTCGCCATGTCGGGCGCGATCATGCCGGCGCCCTTGGCCATGCCGTTGATGGTGACCTTGGCCTTGCCGAGCTTGACGGTCGCGGTCGCGACCTTCGGGAAGGTGTCGGTGGTCATGATCGCCTTGGCCGCGGCGAGATAGTCGCCGGGCTCAGTGCTCTCGGCGAGGCGGCCGAGCACGCCGTCGAACTTGGTCGCATCCAGCGGCTCGCCGATCACGCCGGTCGAGGCCAGGAAGATTTCACCCTCGCTGCAGCCGACGGCCTTGGCCGCGATCTTGGCGGTCAGCGCGGTGGAGCTGCGGCCGGTCTTGCCGGTGAAGGCGTTGGCATTGCCGGAATTGACGACCAGCGCGCGCGCCTTGCCACCTTTCAGCTTGGCGCGGCACCATTCCACCGGCGCGGAGGGGCACTTCGACTTGGTGAAGACGCCGGCGACCGCGGTGCCCTTGTCCATCACCGCCAACAGCACGTCGGTGCGGTTCTTGTAGCGGATGCCGGCCTCGGCGGTCGCAAGACGAATGCCCGCGATCACGGGCATGTCGGGAACGTTTTTAGGGGCGAGGGGAGAGACGGAGGAGGACATCGGAGGGCGCGCCTTGGTGAGGTCTGGATATGCAGATGCCCGGCCCCTGTTAGCGAAGACACGCTTCGCACTTAGGGCCGGGCATCACGAAGGCTTAGATACTCTTCACGTCACCGAAGTGACAGTGAATTCTTACTTCTTTGCGGGCGGCGCCATCTTGCTGTCGGAGGGCTTCGCCGCATCGGCGGGCTTCGCGTCCGCCGCCGGCTGGTCCAACCGCTCGACCTTGGCTTCGGCGCGCAGCTTGGCAACGTAGTCGGCCTGGGCCTTGCGGGTGACGTACTGCTCGATCTGGGCCTTGACCTGCTCGAAATCCGGCGCCTTGCGACTGCGCTTTTCCTCGACCTTGATGATGTGCCAGCCGAACTGCGACTTCACGGGGTCGGAGATCTTGCCCGGCTCCAGCGCAAACGCCACGGCCGAGAATTCCGGCACCATCTGCTCCTTGGTGAAGAAGCCGAGATCGCCGCCATCGGCGGAGCCCGGGTCCTTGGACTTCTTCTTGGCGAGCTCGGCGAAATCGGCTCCCTTGTCGAGTTCGGCCTTCACCGCCTTGGCCTCGTCCTCGGTCTCGACCAGGATGTGGCGGGCGCGCACCTCCTGCTCGCCGGTGATCTGCTTGGAGGCCTCCTCATAGACCTTCTTCATCGCGTCCGGAGTGGTTGCGGCCTTGCCTTCCTGGGCCAGCAAATTGTCCATCAGCAGGCGGTTGCGGGCGAACGCCAGGCGCTTCTTGAACTCCTCGCTGTCGGCGACCTTCTTGTCCTCGGCGGCCTTGCCGACGATCTTCATGTCGATCAGGAACGACAGGACATTCTCGTCCTTGGTCGCCGGGTCCATCTGGGCGAGGCTCGGTCCGAGTTCCTCCTCGGCCATGGCGACGTCGCTCTTCTTGATTTCAACGCCATTGACCTTCGCCAGGACCGGATCGTCGGCAGCCCGGCCGGGACCCGCGATCAGCGCCAGCGCAAGGCAGCCCACGAGGGCGGTGGCGAGGCCGAAGCGCAGGCCGGTTTTGGTTACCGGGAACGAGGTGGTCATGGAAAATCCTTTTGTTGAAGCAGGGGGCTGCTCGAAGCGGGCGGACACTCGCCCAATTCAGGGGGGCTTGGCAACGCGAAAAGTCTGTCAATTTGATGAATTAGCCGCAATGCGGCCGCCGTTGACAAGGCCCTGACCGGGCCATATCTCTGCCCGGTCGCGTCCATGGCGATGGCGTTTATTTTGCTGCGTTTTTGGCCGTTGAACCCAGACTGGCTCAATTCCCACCCATATGGCGGATGACCCCCGCAGTCCGGGCTCTGACGCCATCAGGCGTCACGGTGAGTTGATAGGCAGGCGGGTGACAACCTCTTGGCTGCAATGCGGTTGAATCGCGAACACAGGAACTAGGCATGATCGGCGCGCTCGCCCGCAAGTTTTTCGGCTCCGCCAACGACCGGCGGGTGAAGGGATATCAGTCCCGCGTCAACGCGATCAACGCGCTGGAGCCCGAGATCGTCAAGCTCTCCGACGACGAGCTCAAGGCCCGCACCGCCGAGTTCAAGAAGCAGCTCGCCGAGGGCAAGACGCTCGACGACCTCCTGGTTCCCGCCTTCGCTACCGTGCGCGAGGCCGCCAAGCGCACTCTCGGCCAGCGCCATTTCGACGTCCAGCTGATCGGCGGCATCGTGCTGCATGAGGGCGACATCGCGGAGATGAAGACCGGCGAAGGCAAGACGCTGGTCGCAACGCTTGCGGTCTATCTCAACGCGCTCGCCGGCAAGGGCGTCCACGTCGTCACCGTCAACGACTACCTCGCCCGCCGCGACTCCGGCTGGATGGGCCAGATCTACGGCTTCCTCGGGCTGACCACCGGCGTGATCGTCCACGGCCTCGACGATGCCGAGCGCAAGGCCGCCTATGCCTGCGACATCACCTACGGCACCAACAACGAATACGGCTTCGACTATCTGCGCGACAACATGAAGTACCGGCTCGAGGACATGGTCCAGCGGCCGCACTTCTACGCCATCGTCGACGAGGTCGACTCCATCCTGATCGACGAAGCGCGCACGCCGCTAATCATTTCCGGCCCGCTCGACGACCGCTCCGACTTCTACAACACCATCGACGGCTTCCTGCCCAAGCTCGACAAGGCCGACTACGACGTCGACGAGAAGCAGCGCACGGTGACGTTGACTGAAGGCGGCATGGAGAAGATCGAGACGCTGCTGCGCGACGCCGGCCAGCTCAAGGGCGAGTCGCTCTACGACGTCGAGAACGTCTCCATCGTGCACCATATCAACCAGGCGCTGCGCGCCCACACGCTGTTCACCCGCGACAAGGACTACATCGTCCGCGACGATGAGGTCGTCATCATCGACGAGTTCACGGGACGCATGATGGCCGGCCGGCGCTATTCGGAAGGCCTGCACCAGGCGCTGGAAGCCAAGGAGCACGTCACTGTCCAGCCCGAGAACCAGACGCTGGCCTCGATCACCTTCCAGAACTACTTCCGCATGTACGAGAAGCTCGCCGGCATGACCGGTACGGCGCTGACCGAAGCCGACGAATTGTTCGACATCTACAAGCTCGAGGTCGTGGAAATCCCGACCAATCTGTCGGTCGCTCGTCTGGACGAGGACGACGAGGTCTATCGCACCCAGAACGAGAAATACGCCGCGATCCTGGCCGAGATCGAGCGCGCCAATGCGCGGCTGCAGCCAGTGCTGGTCGGCACCGCCTCGATCGAAAAATCGGAAGTGATTGCCGAATATCTGAAGAAGCACGGCTACCGGCAGATCGATTTCGGCAACGAGAATTCGATGCAGAAGCTTTATGCCGCCGCCCGCGCCGGCAAGCCGGCAAAGCTGTTCGCGGTGCTGAACGCGCGTTTCCACGAGCAGGAAGCCTATATCGTCGCCGAAGCCGGCGTGCCCGGCGCGATCACGATCGCCACCAACATGGCCGGCCGCGGTACCGACATCAAGCTCGGCGGCTCGCTCGAGATGCGCATCCAGCAGGAGACTGCTGACATCACCGACGAGGCCGAGAAGGCGAAGAAGATCGAGCAGATCAAGGCCGACATCGAGCACTTCCGCGAGATCGTGCTGAAGGCCGAGGAAGAGGTCGAGATCGAGCCGGCGAAGGGTAGCAAGCCCGCCAAGACCGTGAAGAAGCCCGGCGGCCTCTACATCATGGGCTCCGAGCGCCACGAATCCCGCCGCATCGACAACCAGCTGCGCGGTCGTTCCGGCCGTCAGGGCGACCCCGGCCGCTCAAAATTCTTCCTGTCGCTGGAAGACGATCTGATGCGCATCTTCGGCTCGGATCGCCTCGACAGCATGCTGCAGCGTCTCGGCCTGCAAGAGGGCGAGGCGATCATCCATCCCTGGATCAACAAGGCGCTCGAGAAGGCGCAGCAGAAGGTCGAGGCGCGCAACTTCGACATCCGCAAGAACCTGCTCAAGTTCGACAACGTCCAGAACGACCAGCGCAAGGTGATCTTCGACCAGCGCGTCGACCTGATGAAGGACGACAGCGTCGCCGAGACCGTCGCCGACATGCGCCACGCCTTCATCGACGACCTCGTCGCCAAGCACGTGCCCGAGCATGCCTATGCCGAGCAGTGGGACGTCGCCGGCCTGAAGGAAGAGCTCAAGCGCGTGCTCGATCTCGACCTGCCGGTCGACGACTGGGCCAAGGAAGAGGGCATCGCTGACGAGGAGCTGCTCACGCGCATCGAGACCAAGGCCGACGAGCACATGGCGGCCAAGGTCGCGCAATGGGGCCCCGACGTGATGCGTTACGTCGAGAAGACCATTTTGCTCCAGACGCTCGACCATCTCTGGCGCGAGCATCTGATCATGCTCGACCATCTGCGCCAGGTGATCGGCCTGCGCGGTTACGGCCAGCGCGATCCCTTGCAGGAGTATAAGACCGAAGCCTTCAATCTCTTCCAGGAGATGAGCGCGCATCTGCGCGAGGCGGTCACGGCGCAGCTGATGCGCGTCGAGATCGTCCCGCCGGAACAGGAAGCTCCCGTCCTGCCGCAGATGGAAGCGCACAAGTTCGACCCGAACACCGGCGAAGACGAAATGGCCATCGCCAACGTTTCACTGGCCCCGCAGGCGACCGACGCGGCGCTGCGCGATCCGAAGAACCCGGCAAGCTGGGGCAAAATCGGCCGCAACGAGGACTGCCCGTGCGGCTCGGGCAAGAAGTACAAGCACTGCCACGGGCGGTATGCGTAGGGCTTACGTGTTTGTGAGGCGCAACACCGGCGCCTCACTCTCCTCTGTCGTCGCCCGGCTTGACCGGGCGACCCAGTACGCCGCAGCCTCTCGGCTCCATCACATCAGTCTCTGGAATACTGGATCGCCCGATTAAAATCGGGCGATGACAGTTGTGCGTGTGGCGCGAAGCTCTCCACGTCTTCGTCGGGCTGGCTGCGTCGCAACTCCCGCGATACGCCGCCACTCAATTCGAGCTGTCGATCAAGCTCTCCAGCAGCCGCTTCAATTCGCTGGTCGACTTGTCGCCGTAGCTCTCCAGGATGTGCTCCTCCTGGTCCACCGCGAGCGAGTTGAGCTTCTTGCACAGCACCTTGCCGCGGTCGGAGATGAACATCAGCACCTTGCGGCGGTCGTTCGGGTCCTGCACGCGATAGACCAGCGTGTCGGAGACCATGCGGTCGATCATCTTGGTCAGCGTCGGATGATTGAGCAGCACCGCATCCGCGAGTTCGCCCATCGAATGGCCGTCGCCATCCGACAGCACCTTCAGGATGCGCCATTGCTCGACGGGAACGCCTTCCTTGCTCAAGCGCAGTTCCAGCTGCCGGTTGATCTCCCGGTTGGCTTGCGCGAGCAGATAAGCGAGATGTTCGGTGATCGGGGTGTTCGGTTTTGCCACGGCTAAGACTTCGTCTTGACCCAAATGAGTGAATGTCTTGCAATCGATGCTGCATCTATATGCACTTCAATTCTTGAATATTCAATATTTTCAAAATAGGATGATTGCACAACAAAAGGGCGGATGCCGCGGCCGCCTGCTCAATGTGCTTTCAGGTCTGGTGCCAGACAGGAGTTGGCGTGCGCGCGACGGTGAACTTCCCGGCTCACGGCGGCCCGGCGTTGCCGCCGTCCTTGCTGTTCAGGAATCTGTCGTCGTCGGCGGCTGACTTCGACCTGTCTCCGGTCGATTCCAATTTCATGAAGCGCCGCGGCGCGCGCAACAAGCTCCGCATCGGCAATTTCCTCACCTTCACCGGCTCGCCCGGGATATGGGGCCCGACCTCCACCAACAGTGCGATGCTGGCGGTGGCCGAGATCAACAAGCGTGGCGGCATTTTGGGTCGCGAGCTCGAATTGTCGATCTACGATTCCGGCGGCCCGATCGACGAAGTGGTGCGGCGCGCCGAGCAGGCGATCGGCTTCGACGAGGTCGATCTCATCATGGGCTCGCATATCAGCGCGGTCCGTGTTGCGCTGCGCAAGGTCACCGGCAACCGCATCCCCTACATCTACACGCCGGTCTATGAAGGCGGCGAGCGCACCCCCGGCGTGATGGCGATCGGCGAGACGCCGCGCGGGTCGAGCCGGCCGGCGATCCACTGGCTCGCGGACGTCAAGAAAGCGGCGCGCTGGTACCTGATCGGCAGCGATTACGTGTGGCCGTGGCAGTCGCATCGCTCAGTGAAGCGCTACATCAAGGAAGCGGGCGGCCAGGTGGTCGGCGAAGAGTTCGTTCCCGTCGGCGAGGACAATCACGAGCCGCATCTGGCGCGCATCCGTGCCGCCAAGCCGGATGTTGTGCTGATCTCGCTGATTGGTACCGATAGCATCACCTTCAACCGCGCCTTCGCGGAAGCCGGCCTCGCCACCTCGACGCTACGGCTTGCGGGTGCGATGGACGAGACCGTGCTGCTCGGCATCGGCGCCGACAACACCGAGAATCTGTTCTGCGCCTCCGGCTATTTCAACTGCATGGTCTCGCAGGCCAATGACGAGTTCCTCAGCGGCTACCAGGGGATGTTCGGCCCGCACGCACCGCCGGTCGGGTCGGTCGGCCAATCGAACTATGAGGGACTGCGGTTCCTGGAGTCCGTGGCCAATCGCGCCGGCTCGCTGGCCTTTCGGCCGCTGCTCAAGGCCGCGCGCAACACTGTCTACTCGGCGGGCCGCGGTCCGGTGACCCTTCGCGATGGCCGCGCCGAGATGCCGATGTATCTTGCCGAGGCGGATGGCCTCGACTTCAAGCTGATCAAGCAGCTCTGAGCCTCCGTCCGGATCCGTAGTAGCCATGTCATGAAATAATACTTGAAAAGGAAAATATTTCCGTCTGTAATATCGACGCGAAGCCGGTTGGCCCGCGCCGTGCAGGCGCGAACCACGCGGCTTTCGTCCAATGCCAAGGATCAGCCAAGCATCAAGAAGCCTTTGAGGAGAGCGCCGTGACAGTTGTCCTTCCCACGCCAGCCCAACTACGCAGCGTCGCCGACCAGTGCGGCCTCGCGCTGACCGATGAAGACGTCGCCTCGTTCCGCGGCCTGATGCAGGGCTCGATCGAGGCCTACAATCTCGTCGGCGCGATGCCGGACGAGGTGCCGGAGGTGAAATATCCGCGCACGCCGGGCTATCGGCCCTCTCCGGAAGAGAACCCGCGCAACGCCTGGTATCGTAAATCGACCGTGAAGGGCGCCGCCAGCGGCAAGCTCAAGGGCAAGACCGTCGCGCTGAAGGACAACATCATGCTCGCCGGCGTTCCCATGATGAACGGCTCGGCGACGCTGGAGGGTTACGTCCCCGATTTCGACGCCACCATCGTCACGCGCATGCTCGATGCCGGCGCCGAGATCGCCGGAAAAGTGCATTGCGAATCCTTCTGCATGTCCGGCGGCAGCCACACCGGCGCGGTCGGCGCCGTGCACAATCCCCACAAGATGGGCTATTCGGCCGGCGGCTCGTCGTCGGGCAGCGGTGTCGTCGTAGCCCTCGGTGAGGTCGACATGGCGATCGGCGGCGACCAGGGCGGCTCGATCCGCATGCCGTCCTCGTTCTGCGGCACCTATGGCATGAAGCCAACCTGGGGCCTCGTGCCCTACACCGGCATCATGCCGATCGAGGTGTTCGTCGATCACACCGGCCCGATGACGGCGACGGTCGCGGACAACGCGCTGCTGCTCGAAGTGCTCGCTGGTGACGACGGCTACGATCCGCGCATCAAGGCACCGAAGGTTGAGGAATACACCAAGGCGCTCGGCCAGGGCGTCAAGGGCATGAAGATCGGCATCTTGAAGGAAGGCTTTGAGCAGGCGAACGCGGAGGCGGCCGTCAACGAAAGCGTGCGCGAGGCCGCAAAACGTTTCAAGGATCTGGGCGCAACGGTCGAGATCGTCTCGATCCCGATGCACCTCATGGGACCCGCGATCTGGACCCCGATCGGCACCGAGGGCATGACCCAGACCATGATGTACGGTGACGGCTATGGCCTGAGCCGGTCCGACCTCTATTCGACCACGCTGATGGATTTCCATCGCGGCTGGCGCCGGCAAGCGGACTCGCTGTCCGAGACCACAAAACTGTTCCTGCTGCTCGGCACCTACGTCAACAACAATTTCGGTCCCCGTTATTACGGCAAGGCGCTCAACATCTCGCGACGCCTGACTGCGGCCTACGACAAGGCTTTCAATGACTACGATCTGCTGCTGCTGCCGACGACGCCGATGAAAGCGACCAAGCTGCCGGAGCCGACCGCGAGCCGTGAAGACTACGTCGCCCGCGCGCTGGAGATGATCTCCAACACCGCGCCGTTCGACATCACCCATCATCCGGCGATGTCGCTGCCGTGCGGCATGGTCGACGGCCTGCCGGTCGGCCTGATGCTGGTCGGCCGCATGTTCGAGGAATCCACCATCTACCGCGCCGCCCATGCCTTCGAGCAGATCGGCGACTGGAAGAAGATGTGAGAGGGACGTTGGTGCAGGCGGGGTGGATCGCAACGTATGGCTAACGCATTCGTCGCGGCGTTCGAGATTCTGAGCTTCGGTGCGATCATCGTCCTGATCGTGCTGGGGCTCGGGATCATCGCCAGCATGATGGGCATCTTCAACTTCGCGCAGGGCGAGTTCGTCCTGCTCGGGGCCTACATCACCTATCTCGCCTACGCCAAGGGCATGCCGATCTGGACCGGCATGGTCGCGGCGCCCTTCGTGGTCGGCGCGCTCGGCTTCGTGCTGGAGGCGCTGATCATCCGGCGCTTCTACGCCGCGCCCATCGTTGCCATGCTCGGCACCTATGCACTCGGCCTCATCATCCGCGAATCCGTGCGCGGCCTGATCGGCGGCTTCTATCTCACCGTGCCCGAACCGGTCGGCGGCTCGATCGACATCGGCGCGATGCACATCTCCGCTTGGCGCTTCACCATCATCGTCATCACGCTTTTGGTGATGGCCGGCTGTTATCTCTTGCTGTCGCGCACGAGTTTTGGCCTGCGCATGCGCGCCACGCTGGAGAACCCGTCGCTGGCGCGCGCCTCCGGCATTTCCACGCCCTTGATGTACGGCGCCACGTTCGCGTTCGGCTCCGCGCTCGCCGGCCTTGCCGGTGCGCTGATCGTGCCGGTGTTCAGCCTCTACGCCGATCTCGGTCTGCGCTTCCTGATCCAGGGCTTTGTCGCGGTGATGGTCGGAGGCGTCGGCTCCTTCATCGGGCCGGTCGCGGGCGCCGGCGTCATCGGAACGCTCAGCGCCGCGCTGCCATGGGTGATGGCGCCTGTTGTCGCCGACGTCCTCGTCTTCGTTCTCGCCATTGTCTTCATCAAATTCCGCCCGCAGGGCCTCATCGCTGGAAAAGGGGTTTAGTCACATGTTCGATCGTCAGCTCTCGCGCCGCCGCTTTCTGTCCAATTTCGCCTTTGCGTCCGGTGCGGTCGCGACCGGCGTCGGCAGCTGGGTGATCCCGGCGCCCTGGGCCAATGCGGCCGAGGCTCCGATCAAGGTCGGCATCGCGACCGACCTCACCGGTCCGATCGCCTATGCCGGTACGGCGGACGCCAATGTCGCCAAGATGCTGGTCAAGCAGATGAACGATGCCGGTGGCCTGCTCGGCCGTCCGCTCGAGCTCTATATCGAGGACACCGCTTCGAACGAATCCGTCGCCGTCGGCAACGTCCGAAAACTGATCCAGCGCGACAAGGTCGACATGGTGCTCGGCGGCATCACCTCGTCGATGCGCAACGCAATCAAGGATCCGATCGTGGCGCGCGGCAAGACGCTCTACATCTATCCGCAGCTCTACGAAGGCAAGGAGTGCACGCCGTATCTGTTCTGCACCGGGCCGACCCCGGCGCAGCAGTGTGACGAATTCATTCCCTGGCTGATTAAGAACGGCGGCAAGAAGTTCGCACTGCCCAGCGCCAACTATGTCTGGCCGCACACGCTCAACGTCTACGCCCGCAAGGTGATCGAGGCGAACGGCGGCGAGGTCGTGTTCGAGGAATACTATCCACTCGACCAGGTCGATTTCTCGGCGACCGTCAACCGCATCATCTCCAACAAGGTCGATGTCGTCTTCAACACCGTCATCCCGCCCGGCGTCGGCCCGTTCTTCAAGCAGCTCTATGAAGCTGGCTTCCTCAAGAACGGCGGCCGTCTGGCTTGCGTCTACTATGACGAGAACACGCTCAACATCAATCAGGCCGCCGAGATCGAGGGGCTCGCGAGCTGTCTCGACTATTTCAAGGTGCTGACCAAGGAGGATGCGTTCAACGCAAAAATCCAGGCGGCCTATGAGAAAGACTTCCCCGGCAACTTCCTGTTCGCCGCCGGCAGTGCCGCGACCGGCACTTATCGCGGCCTGAAGTTGTGGGAAGCGGCGGTCAAGGAAGCCGGCAAGGTCGATCGCGACTCGGTCGCCGCCGCGCTCGACCACGCCAAGATCGCGGAAGGCCCGGGCGGACCGGCCGAGATGGTGCCGGGCAAGCGACACTGCAAGATGAAGATGTACACCGCGGTCGCCAAGGGTGGGAACTACGAGATCGTCGGACGCAGCAACGGCCTCGTCGACCCCAAGGAATGCTGAGGCGGATGCCGAAGTCCATGAGTGTGGTAAGAGAGGCCATCGTCGCTGACGCGAGCGGCGAAGCGGACGAGGCGATGGCTGAAGGCACAGCGGCGGGACAAGGCCGAGCAGGACGAAAAGTCCTGCCGATCGTGGAGGGCGTCGTGCTCGTCGCGGCGCTGCTCGCGCCGCTGGTGCTGCAGGACTACCTCACGGTGTTCGCGACGCGCGTGATCATCCTCGCGCTGTTCGCGCTGTCGTTCGATCTGGTCTGGGGCTATGCCGGCATCATGAGCTTTGGCCAGGCCCTGTTCTTCGGCTCGGCCGGCTATGGCGTGGCGCTGCTCGCGCGCGACCTCGACATCACGAACATCTTCCTGGTGCTGCCGGCGGGCACGCTGATCGGCCTCACCTTCGCGCTGCTGCTCGGCGGCTTCCTGCTGCTGGGACGGCATCCCTCCAGCGTGATCTTCGTCTCGCTGGGCACGCTCACCGGCTCCTACGCCGCCGATCGCCTCGCGCGCGGCTGGTACTATCTCGGCGGTCAGAACGGCATCCCCTCGATCGCGCCGATGACGGTGGGGGGTTACGAATTCACGGAAGGGCCGGCGTTCTATTATCTCGTGCTCGGTATTCTCACGGTCGTCTATCTGCTCTGCCGCTTCCTGGTGCGCTCGCAATTCGGCCTCGCGCTCGCCGGCCTGCGCGAGAACGAGCAGCGCATCGCCTTCTTCGGCTACAAGGTGCAGCACCTCAAGGCGATCATCTTCGCGATCGGCGGCGCCGTCGCGGGGCTCGCCGGCAGCCTCTATGCCTTCCACGAAGGTTTTGTCTGGCCCAACATGGTCGGCGTCGTGGTCTCGACCCAGGTCGTGCTCTATGTGCTGTTCGGCGGCTCCGGCACGCTGGTCGGTGCCGTGATCGGCGCGGTCATCGTCGAGGGCGTCAGCTTCTGGCTCTCGGACAATTATCGCGACATCTGGCCGATCATTCTGGGCTTGCTGCTGCTGCTCGTGATCCTGTTCCGCCCGCTCGGCCTGATCAGTTTTGTGCTTGGCGAGCGCGAGCGAGTTGGCAGCTTCGGCGCCAAGGCCAAGAAGAACATCAAGGAGAAGCGCAATGCTCCTTGAAGCCGCCGGCATCAAAAAAATCTTCGGCAAACTCACGGCGCTCGACGGCGCCGCACTCACCGTCGGCGAGAACGAGTTTCACGGCCTGATCGGCCCCAACGGTTCCGGCAAGAGCACGCTGATGAAGTGCATCGCGGGGGCCGAAGTGCCGACGCAAGGAAAAGTCTCGTTCATCAACACCGACATCACCGCGTTCACGCCGACCGAGCGTGCGCGGGCCGGCATGAGCCTGAAATTCCAGATCACATCCGTGCTGCCGTCGCTGACGCTCTACGACAACATCCTGCTCGCGCTGCAGGCGCAATCCTCGCTGTTCGATCTCGTGTTCTCGCGCACCCGCGGCGCATTGCACGATCAGGTCATGACCATGCTGACGCAGTTTCGCCTCGCCGACCGCGCCTTCGATGCGGCGGCCGCGCTGTCGCATGGCCAGCAGCAATGGCTGGAGATCGCGATGGCGCTCGCCGGCAAGCCAAGACTGTTGCTGCTGGACGAGCCGACCGGCGGCATGAGCCTGGAGGAGCGCCGTGTCACCGGCGAGCTGCTCCAGCCGATCAAGCAGCATTGCTCGCTCGTCATCGTCGAGCACGACCTCGATTTCATTCGCGACATCTGCGATCGCCTGACCGTGCTCGACCAGGGCAAGGTGCTGGCATCAGGCACGGTGTCCGAGATCCAGGCCAACAAATCCGTCCAGGAGATCTATCTGCGCCGTGCCTGAATTTTTGGACATCAAGCATCTCGACGCCGGCTATGGCCGCAGCCAGGTCCTGTTCGACGTCACGCTCGGCATCCCCTGGCGCGGCGGCGTCGCCGTGCTCGGGCGCAACGGGGCCGGCAAGACCACGCTGATGAAGACCATCGTCGGCGAGCTGCCGGCATGGAAGGGCGAACTCGCCTTCGACGGCCGCGACATCAGCCGCCGCGCCACCCAGGAGCGCGTCCGCGCCGGCATCGGCTACGTCCCGCAGGAGCATTCAGTGTTTGCGCGCCTCTCCGTGCGCGACAATCTCGCCGTCGGCTCGCTCACCAACAAGGATGCCAATGCGGTCGACCGCGTGCTGGCCATCTTCCCAAAACTCGGCCAGCGCCTCGACCAGCCCGCCGGCACGCTCTCGGGCGGCGAACGCAAGATGCTAGCGATCGGCCGCGCCATGCTGGGCGATCCGAAGCTGCTGTTGCTGGACGAGCCGACCGAAGGCGTCTGGATCGGCGTCATCGAGGAGATCACCGAACGCCTGATCGAGCTTGCGAAGGAGATTGCCGTCATCATCGTCGAGCAGCACCTCGACCTCGCGCTCCGCGTCGCCGACTACGCCTATGTGCTGGACCGCGGAAGGGTCGCGCTGCAGGGGCAGGCGGGGGACGTGCGGGGCAATCCGGAGCTGCTGCGGTATCTGGCGCCGTAGGGTCTGCCAGCCGAGCTGCTGCCTCCAAATCTCTCGCAGCGCGCCTCCTGTCAATCCCGCTATCCTGAGGCGCGAGCCATGCGACGCAGCGCGGCGCATGGAGAGCCTCGAAGGATGCACGGCCACGATGGAGCGGGGCCGTCGCCCTTTGAGGCCGCTGAAGAAGCGGCCGCCTCAGAGTGACGGGGAGAGATTTTTGATAGAGCCAGACAGGAACGAGGTTCCTACTTCACCGCCCCAAACCGGCTCTCGAACGAGTTCGACGACACCACCGGCGCAGCTCCCATGATCTGCGTCGCTTCACCGGCACCATCCGACACCGACGGCTTCAGCGCCGGACGCGTTGCGGCAAGCCGCGTGTCGGGCTTCGCCGGCTCGACGGGTTTTGCGGCAGCTACAGCCGGCTTCGGCGCGTCCTTGGACGCGTCGTGCCCCGGCACGAAACGGGTCACTGCGGCCTTCAGCCTGGAGGCTGCGGTGGGTGGCGTCGTGGACGTGGCGGCCGGAGCCACGGATGCTGTTGCCTGCGGCGGAGGAGGCGTGGTCGCCGTCGTGTCCGCCGTGCCCAGGCCCATCTTACGGCCGAGGTTGGAGAAGAAGCCGCCTTGGGATTTCTCGGCAGGCTGAGCTGCGGCGACGCGGGTGTTGGCGGCGGGCGCGCTGACCGCGACAACCGGCTCCTCCTGCGGCGCGGACGCGATCGCGTCGAGATTGGGCTTGGGCGGATTGACGTGGCCGGGGATCGTGCCCGGCGCCTTCGCCATCGCCAGCATCTGAAGCGTGGTGCCTTCGGCGCCCTCTGACAGGCCGGTCGAGCCTTCCGGAATCTTCGCGGCAAAAATCTTGTTCATGCCGCCGTCGATGCCGGTGTTCATGCGCGCCATCGGCGTACCCTTGGCGACTAGCTTGGCATAGGCAGCCTCGTCCTGCTGCTGCTTCTCGCGCACGGCGTTGGCGATGTCCTCGGGGATCACATAGGCCGGGCACTTTGCCGAGGCGTCGAACACCGGATCGCGCTTGGCGTCGGGCGCCTTGGCTGCGTCGAAGACGTACTTCTTCTCGCAGAAATCGACCTTCGGCTCCTGCCGCGTCACCTCGAAATGATCATAGCCTTCCTTGATCATCTTCCAGAACGGCATGTTCGGATTGTTCCGGTGCTTGGCCATGTTCACCGGCGTCATCTTGAACGGATAGGCCTGGAGCTGGAACGCCTTCTGGCCGCCGAAGAAGGACTCGCGGCCGAGTGAATAGATCTCGGCGATCTGCTCGTCCGTCATCGCGTAGCAGCCGCGTGAAGAACAGTCGCCATGCACCATTAGCTGCGAGCCGCTGCGCCCCAAAGCCTTGTCGAAGGCGTTCGGATAGCCCGTGTTGAACGAGAGGTAATAGGCCGACTGCGGATTCATCTGGCTCGGATTGATCGAGTAGAACCCTTCCGGCGCCTGGCGGTCGCCTTCGCGCACCTTCGGTCCGAGATCGCCGGACCAGCGGCAGATCGGATAGGTTTTGAGCAGCACGAACTGGCCGTTGCGAGCCTGCTTCCAGACCTCGAGCTCGGCCTCCTGCTTGAACAGGCGCACCAGGATCGGCGATTGCAGATCCATGTCCTTCTCGACCATCGCGGCGAGAAGCTTTGGCGGCACAGGCTGGTTGGCCTTGGCGTTGGTCGCGAGCGAAACCTGGTCGGTATCGCAGCCGGCCAGCAGAACACTGGCCGTCATCAGCGCAACCGAAGCCAAGAGCGCGCGAGCAAGCGAACGAGAAATCAAGATGGACCCCACACCGTGCCGGGCATCGCGCCAACCCCAATCTCGAAGCATGATCCGACCGGACATCCGGACCCGTCGTGACGGGCTTTTTTTAAGACCACGCTCCAGCGCTTATGCCCTGAAGCCATTGATTAAAATTCTAACCTCTGGGTCATGTGGTCGCAACCCGAGCTGGGATCACGAGCCCGTTGGCCCAGTGGCATGGTCAACGAAGACTAAATGGACGCGACTTTGGGCCGTACTTGGGCCTTTTGGCCAAACCGGTACTGAGATCGCTGATTTGGGCAAAAAAAGGGTTAATGCGGGGTTACCGGGGCGCTCTGGGGGAGGTCTCGTAGGTGGGCAAAGCGAAGCGTGCCCACGACTTCCTTCCGCCCGACAGTTCAGTGGGCACGGCGCTTTGCGCCTTTGCCCACCCTACGGCACCGAATCCAGCCGAATCAGCCCAGTTTCCGGCCGATATCGAGGAATTTCTGCCGCCGCTGCTTGCGGATGGCGTCGCCGTCGAGGCCGCGCAGCTCGTCGAAGGCTTTCGCGATGGCATCGCCCGTGGTGGCGATCATGGCGGCGGGGTCGCGATGGGCGCCGCCGACCGGCTCCTTCAAAATGCTGTCGATCACCCCGAAGCGGAGCATGTCCTGGGCGGTGATCTTCATGTTGTTGGCCGCTTCCTGCGCCTTGGAGCCGTCGCGCCAGAGGATGGAGGACGCCGCCTCCGGCGAGATCACGCTATAGATCGCGTGCTCCAGCATCAGGACCTTGTTGGCGGTGGTGATGGCGATGGCGCCGCCGGACATGCCCTCGCCGGTGATGATGGCGACGTTCGGCACCGTCAGCGCCATGCAGGCATCGGTCGAGCGCGCGATGGCTTCGGCTTGTCCACGCTCCTCGGCGCCGATGCCGGGATAGGCGCCGGCGGAATCGGCGAGCGACAGCACGGGCAGGCCGAACCGCTCGGCCATCTCCATCAGCCGCACGCATTTGCGATAGCCTTCCGGCCGCGCCATGCCAAAGTTGTGCTTGATGCGACTCTCGGTGGAATCGCCCTTTTCCTGGCCCATCACGCAGATCGCCTCGCCGCGGAAGCGGCCGAAGCCGGCGACCAGCGCCTCGTCCTCGCCGAACTTGCGGTCGCCGGCAAGCGGGGTGAATTCGGTGATCAGGCCCTTGATGAAATCGTTGAAATGCGGCCGCTGCGGATGCCGCGCCACCAGCGTCTTCTGCCACGGCGTCAGGTTCAGATAGAGGTCGGCCAGCGCCTGCGCCGC
This sequence comes from Bradyrhizobium betae, assembly GCF_004123905.1. Classification (GTDB taxonomy): domain Bacteria; phylum Pseudomonadota; class Alphaproteobacteria; order Rhizobiales; family Xanthobacteraceae; genus Bradyrhizobium; species Bradyrhizobium betae_A. The sequence continues at coordinate 169,799 of NZ_MZXW01000041.1, read as the reverse complement.
CTTGTCCTCGATCCGGCCGATCTCCTCGGCAATGTCGGTGCCGGAGGCGGCCAACGTGCGCAATTCGTCGACCTTGGAGTCGAGCTCGGCGACGGGCTTTTCGAAGTCGAGATAGCTGCGCATCTGATCTGGCATCAACTCAATATAGGGGGACGGGGCTTGAGAGCGAAGCGAGGTTGAGGTCGCGGAAAGAAGTGTAGCTTCTTCAATGAGTTGGCTTGTGTGCTCGTGGCAGCTCACCAAATCATCCGTGAGGTCCCGGCTCTTTCTGCGGAGATGTGGCCGAAGTCAAGGCGGTTTCGCCCGCCGCTGCACGGCGGCGGCTACTTCTCCGCCAGCGGGTGCAGGTCGCGCACCAGGCTCTTCAGCCGCTCCTCGACCACATGGGTATAGATCTGGGTGGTCGAGATGTCGGTGTGGCCGAGCAGCGTCTGCACGATGCGCAAGTCGGCGCCATTGTGCAGCAGATGGCTGGCAAAGGCATGGCGCAGCACGTGCGGGGAGACCAGGCGGGCCTGTAGCCCCGAGGCGACCGCGAGCTCCTTGAGGTCGCGAGCAAAATGCTGCCGCGTCAGATGTCCGCTCTCGCCGAACGAGGGGAATAGCCATTTCGAGGCGGCGAGGCTGTCTTTTTTCTTCTCCGTCTTCGCGGCTTCCGTCGCGCCGAGATAATCCGCCATCGCCTGCCGCGAGGCCTCGTTGAGCGGCACCAGCCGTTCCTTGTTGCCCTTGCCGCGCACCACGATCATGCGCGCGTCGCGCTTGGCGGCCGTGCGGGGCAGCGCCACCAGCTCGGAGACGCGCAGGCCTGTGGCGTAGAGCACTTCGAGCAGGCAATACAGCCGCAAGGCGCGCAGCCGTTTGGAGGGCGAGGCATCTTCCGCCTCGCTCAGTTCCTTGGCGCAGCGGAGCATGCGGTCGACATCCGCGATCGACAGCACCTTTGGCAGGCCGCGGCCACGCTTGGGACCGGACAGGATCGCGGCGGGGTCCTCGGTGCGAATCCGCTCGTTCAGCAGGAACCGATAGAGATGCCGCATCGCCGACAGCCGCCGCGCGACGCTGGTGGATTTGAAGCCGCGGGTGTCGAGATCGGCGAGATAGTCGCGCAGGGTCTGCGTCTCCGCATCCGCGAATGTATGGCCGACACGGCCAAGAAACTCCGAGAAATCGGTGAGGTCGCGGCGGTAGGCATCGAGCGTGTTGGGGCCGGCGCCTTGTTCCGCCGCGAGCATGTCGAGGAACAGGCCGGTGAGTTTTGTGTCTGAGGGCTTGTTAGCGGAAGATTTGGCACGCATGCCCCGCAAGCTAGCTCCTATTTCTTGAGAAACTTATCCGGCGGGATCGTCACCGTCATTTCCCGCGACTTCGGACTGACGAAGTTCGCCAGCGCAAAGACCACGCCATAGACGATGCCGGCGATCACGGCGACGGCCGTCAGGAAGCGGAACAGGCTGGGCATCGTGCTGGGTCTCGGTCGGGGTCTTGGTAGGGGGTCTTGGCGGGCAAATTAACTAATGAAATCATCCAACATGTTCGCCGTTTCGTGGCAAGAGTCCTCTGGCGAGGGTCCCTTTGGGGTCGTATAGGTGGCCAAAGGGCGCCGCCTCTGGCGGCACATTGAGCGAATCCAGAGCAAGGTTCATGTCCGACGCCGCGCTGCCGATCCAAGCTTCGCCTGAGGCCGACATCCTGTCGGCGCTCGGGGCGCGCTCGATCGTGCTCGTCGGCATGATGGGGGTAGGCAAATCCACCATCGGCCGCCGCCTGGCTCTCAGGCTCAAGCTGCCCTTCGTCGACGCCGACACCGAGATCGAGGCGGCGGCCGGCATGACCATACCGGAGATTTTCGAGCGCCACGGCGAGGCGCATTTCCGCGACGGTGAGACCCGGGTGATCGCGCGCCTGCTCGACGGCGGGCCCATCGTGCTGGCGACCGGCGGCGGCGCCTTCATGCGCGAGGAGACGCGGAGCCGGATCGCGGCCAAAGCGGTCTCGATCTGGCTCAAAGCAGACCACGACGTCATCATGCGCCGCGTCCGCCGCCGCGCCGACCGCCCGCTGCTCCAGACCGCCGACCCCGAAGGAACCGTGACGCGCCTGCTCACCGAGCGCGAGCCTGTTTATGGCAAGGCCGACCTCACCATCGCCTCGCGCGACGTGCCGCACGACAGAATCGTCGACGAGACCATCGAGACGCTGCGCGCCCATCTTTGCAGCGAACAGGCCGCCCCACCACCTGCCGACGTCGCGAGTGCCGTACGATGACTGCGCCCTTGAAACATTCCGACCCTGTCAACGTCGACGTCGCGCTCGGCGATCGCGCTTATGACATCGTCATCGGCCGCGGCGTGCTGGCCTCGCTCGGCGAACGGGTCGCAGCGTTACGCCCCGGTGTGCGCACGGCGATCGTGACCGATCGCACTGTCGCGAAATACTGGCTCGAGCCGACCGAGGCCTCGCTCGCGGCCGCCGGCATTCCGACCTCGCGCGTCGTCGTCGAGGAAGGCGAGATCTCGAAAACCTATGCCGGCCTCGAAAAGGTCAGCGAGGCCCTGATCGCGGCCAAGATCGAGCGCAACGATCTCGTCATCGCGCTTGGCGGCGGCGTGGTCGGTGATCTCGCCGGCTTTGCGGCGGCGATCCTGCGGCGCGGCGTCGATTTCGTGCAGGTGCCGACCTCGCTGCTGGCGCAGGTCGATTCCAGCGTCGGCGGCAAGACCGGTATCAACTCGCCGCAGGGCAAGAATTTGCTCGGCGCCTTCCATCAGCCGGTGCTGGTCATCGCCGACACCGCCGTGCTCGACACGCTGTCGCCGCGGCAATTCCGCGCCGGCTATGCCGAAGTTGCCAAATACGGCGTACTCGGCGACGAAGCCTTCTTCACCTGGCTCGAAAAGAACCATTCCGACATTTTCAAGGGCGGTTCGGCGCGCGAGCACGCAATCGCGACCTCCTGCCGCGCCAAAGCTGGCGTCGTCTCGCGCGACGAGCGTGAGACCGGCGAGCGCGCGCTGCTCAATCTCGGCCACACCTTTGGGCACGCGCTGGAAGCCGCGACCGGATTCTCCGACCGTCTGTTCCACGGCGAGGGCGTTTCGATCGGCATGACGCTGGCGGCGCAGTTCTCGGCGAAGCTCGGCATGATCGGCGAAGCCGAGGCGGCGCGCATTGAGCGGCATCTCATCGAGGCCGGCCTGCCGACGCGTTTGCAGGACATCGCGGGCTTTGCGCAGGAAGGGCTTGCGGATGCCGACGCGCTGATGGCCCTGATGGCGCAGGACAAGAAGGTCAAGCGCGGCAAGCTTACCTTCATCCTGCTGGAGGCCGTCGGGCGCGCCGTCATCGCGAAAGACGTCGAGCCGACTCCTGTGCGCGACTTCCTGAAAGAGAAGCTCGCGCAAAAGGCCTGAAACGCGGCTGAACTTCTGTTGAGTGCCTCATGGACTGGCTTGGCTTCACCATCGTCATTCTCTGCCTGCTCGTCTCGGGCTTTTTTGCCGCGAGCGAGACCGCGCTGACCGGCGCCTCGCGCGCCAGCATGCTGCGGCTCTCCAAGCAGGGCAATCACGACGCCGACGTCGTCTCCCAACTGCTCGACATGCGCGAGCGCTTGATCGGCGCGCTGCTGCTCGGCAACAACATCGCCAATATCAGTGCCTCAGCGCTCGCCACCAGCATCTTCACGGGCTGGTTTGGCGATGTCGGCGTGCTCTACGCCACCGGCGTGATGACCGCGCTGGTCGTGATCTTCGCCGAGGTGCTGCCGAAGACCATCGCCATCAACGCCCCCGATCGCATGGCGCTTGCGGTCGCGCGCCCGATGCGGCTGACGATGTACGTGCTGGGCCCGCTGCTGCGGATCGTGGAAGTCATTGTCCGCCTGTTGATGCGGCTGTTTGGTTTGGCCGGCGAGCACCAGGCGATCCTGTCGCCGACCGAACGCCTGCGTGGCGCGGTCGACTTGCTGCATCACGAGGGCAAGGTCGAGAAGCAGGACCGCGACATGCTCGGCGGCCTCCTGGACCTGCGTGAGCTCCAGGTCTCCGACGTCATGATCCATCGCACCGAGATGATGATGATCAACGCCGATCTGCCGCCGGAAGATCTCGTGCGCGAGGTGCTGGCGACCGAATACACCCGCATTCCCCTGTGGCGCGAGAAGCCGGAGAACATCATCGGCGTGCTCCACGCCAAGGATCTTTTGCGCGCGATACGGGCGTCGGACGGCGATACCTCGCGTATCGACGTCTCTACCATCGCGCTGCCGCCCTGGTTCGTGCCGGAGATGCGGCCCGTGTCCGAGCAGTTGAAGGCATTCCGCCGGCGAAAAACCCATTTCGCGCTCGTTGTCGACGAATACGGCGAAGTTGAAGGTCTTGTGACGCTGGAAGATATTCTGGAGGAGATCGTCGGCGACATCTCCGACGAGCACGACGTCGTGGTCGCCGGCGTGCGGGCCCAGCCGGACGGCTCGGTCGTGGTCGACGGCTCGGTGCCGATCCGCGATCTCAACCGTGCCATGGACTGGCACCTGCCCGATGAAGAGGCAACGACGGTGGCCGGCCTCGTCATTCACGAGGCGCGCTCGATCCCCGACCGCGGCCAGAGCTTTACGTTCCACGGCTTCCGCTTTCGTGTCCTCCGCCGCGAACGCAACCGCATCACCGCGCTCCGTATTTCACCGGTGCCGCGTGATGCCGAGATGGAAGAGGCCAAGCCGAGGCGGGCGGGGACGTCGTTTTGATTTCTTTCCTACCTCCCTGGAGGGGGAGGTAAGAAAGATCAACCTTCCCCTGGCGCCTGCGCGTGGATCGCCAGCGCGTGCACGCTGCCGGAAAGTTCCGCGGCCAGCGCCGCATTTATCATGCGGTGGCGGTCGACCCGGCTCTTCCCTTTGAAGGCGGCAGACACGATATAAACCCGGAAGTGTGTCTCGCCGCTCGGCCGATGGCCGGCATGGCCCTCGTGCAAATGTGACTCGTCGACGACCTGGAGGCTTTCCGGCGTGAAAGCTTCCTGCAACTTGTTGCTGATAGTGTCTTTCATAACCATGAGGGCCATTAAGGCGCGTCGTCGCACCCCGTCAATGCCCGGGGTTGGTAGCTAATTGCAATGTCAAGACTTGAAGGTTTTTGCATTGCGTAGTCAAAGTTGGTCATGCCGATCGATTCATCAAAGTTCTTCGACTCCATCCGCGTGAAGCCGAAAGGCAAGCAGCCGGAGGTGAAGCCGCGCGACACCGTGGTCAATTGCGAATGGACCGGGTGCCAGAACAAGGGCGCCCATCGCGCGCCCAAGGGGCGCGATAACCAGCGTGAGTACTGGCACTTCTGCCTGAACCACGTGCGCGAGTACAACCAGAACTACAATTTCTTCTCCGGCATGAATGCGGACGCCGTCGCACGCTACCAGAAGGATGCGCTGACCGGCCACCGTCCGACCTGGAAGATGGGCGCCAATGGCGGCGTCAAGAAGGGCGCGGAAGCCGAGATCAATGGCGCCTTCGATCCGTTCAGCATGTTCCAGGAGCTCAACGGCCGCACCGGCTGGCGGAAGGGTCCAGAGGCCACCCAACCCAAGGCCGAGACGCGCAAGGTGATGAACGCCGAGCGCAAGGCGCTCCAGGTCATGGGTCTCGGCCCCGATTCCACGCTCGCCGACGTCAAGAGCAAGTACAAGGCGCTGGTCAAGCAGCACCACCCCGACGCCAATGGCGGCGACCGCTCCACCGAGGACCGCCTGATCGAGATCATCAAGGCGTATAATTATCTGAAGACGGTGGTGCGGGAGGCCTAAGGTCTCCAGCCAAACTCGCGGTGTCGTTCCCGACGCGCTCTCACAGCGGGCTACGAATTCCTTCTCGTCGCATTCGTGGCAATCGCCGCCGCCGCGGTCCGGTTCTCCACGCCGAGCTTGGCGTAGATCTGCTCGAGATGCTTGTCGACCGTGCGCGGGCTCAATCCCAGAATCTGCGCGATGTCGCGGTTGGTTTTGCCCTTGCTGAGCCAGGCCAGCACTTCGCCCTCCCTCGTGGTGAGGCCCAGCTCGCTGGTGAATTCGGGCGGTAGCGTCGTGCCGGCTTCCTTGGAGAGCCGCAACAGAAATTCGTTCGGCGCGGTTTCGCCCATGTAGTAGAAGCGGAGTTGCGGATTGTCGGGCAGTGTCGCGGCTTGCGACTTCGCGCTGCCCTTGCCTTTCGCCTGTTCCAGCCATTGCAGCAGCGAGGGCGGCAGGACGAAGTCGTCGGCCTGCGCGCCGTGATGATCGGCCAGCAGTTTTTGCGCCTGCGGCGTCGCCCAGAGGATATTGCCCTGGCGGTTGACCGCGAACAGGAAGCGGCCGGAGACGTCGAGCGCGGCACGCGCGCTCTGGGTCAACCGGGCATTACCGAGATGGACGCGGATGCGCGCCAGCATCTCCTCGATCACGATCGGCTTGGTCACATAGTCGACGCCACCGGCGTCCAGCCCGCGTACGATGTGCTCGGTCTCGGCGAGGCCCGTCATGAAGATCACTGGGACATTGGCAAGGCCAGCGTCGCGCTTGAGCCGGCGGCAGGTCTCGAATCCGTCGATGCCGGGCATCACGGCGTCCAGCAGTACGATGTCCGGCGTGATCTGGTCGACAATGCGCATCGCGGCCGCGCCGTCGAGCGCCACCATCACGGTCATCCCCGCGCCGTCGAGCGCGTCGGTCAGCAGCCGCAACGTCTCCGGCGAGTCGTCGACAACGAGCGCGACGTCACGCTTTTTCGACTCAGTGTTCATACGCATGCAACGTCTTCAATGTGGCCATGTACTGGTCGAGATCGAAGCGGTCGACCAGCGATCGCATCTGCGCGACGAAGTCGGCATGTTCAGGATGCTCACCGCCGATCTCGTCCAGCTTCAACTGGATAGCCTTGACGTAGCCGATCTGACCGAGTCCGATCAGCGCCTCGATGTGCCGCACCGGCGGCCTCGATCCGCTTTCTGGCCGCCAGAACGGCGCCGTGATCTCGTCCGAGCCGTATTGCCATTCGAGCTTGAGAAGCTGGCGAATGCTTTCCAAAAGCCGCGGAATGTCGATCGGCTTCATCAAATAGCCGTCGTGGAAGGGCTGCGCCAGCGGCGTGCCGTGGGCCTCGAGCGCGCTCGCCGACACCATCAGGATGCGCGCCTGGTGATGGCCGTTGGCGCGCAGCGTCTCCGCGACGGTCCAGCCGTCCATACCCGGCATCGAGATGTCGAGCAGGAATAAATCGGGCCGGCAATGCTGCGCCAGCGCCAGGCAGCCGGGGCCGTCAGGGGCGCTGAGCAGGATGAAGCCGAGCGGCGTCAGCACCTCACGCAGGAGGTCGCGATGAACGGGGTCGTCGTCGGTGATGAGGATGGTCTTGCGCGCCCCGTGATAGCCGGAGACCGGCGCCTCCACCGGCGCGATGCGCTGCGGATTGGTGACCTCCGACAGCAGCATCTTGACCTTGAAGGTGCTGCCGCGGCCAACCGTGCTGGCGACCTTGATGTCGCCGCCCATCACGCCGGCGAGCAAACGGCTGATCGTAAGCCCGAGACCCGTACCGGTCTGTGGCTGGGAGGCACCGAGCGCACCGCGCTCGAACGGCGCGAAGATGCGTTCGAGATCGTCGCTCTGGATTCCCGGGCCGGTGTCGATCACTTCGAACTCGGCAACGGGGCTGCGATAATGCACCACGAACTGCACGCTGCCGGTCTGGGTGAACTTGATCGCGTTGGAGAGCAGATTGATCAGCACCTGACGTAGCCGCTTCTCGTCGGCATAGACCACGACCGGCAAATGCGCCGGCCGCTTGAACACGAAGTCGACCCCCTTGGCGGCGGCCTGAAGACGGAACATGCCGACGAGCTGGTCGAGGAAGTCGCTGAGACGCACCTCGTCGCGCGACAGGTACAGCCGTCCCGCCTCGATCTTGGAGATGTCCAGGATTCCGTCGATCAGACCGGAGAGGTGATCGGCGCTGCGGCGGACGACGCGGACCTGATCGCGCGGCTTGGTGTTGAGCGTCGCGTCCTGTTCGAGCAGCTGTGCATAGCCGCTGATGGCATTCAGCGGCGAGCGCAGCTCATGGCTAAGGCCCACGACGTAGCGGCTCTTGGCGAGGTTGGCGGATTCGGCGACCTCCTTGGCGCGCTGGAGCTCGGCATCGGTGCGCTTGTGTGCGTCGATCTCCTGGATCAGAAGCGTGGTTTGACGCTTGGTCTCGGCCTCCGCCGCACGACGGCTCTGCTGCGCCAGCACGAACAGCCAGGCCACCACGCCGATGATGATGCTGAGCGAGAAGAACACCTTCCAGAGCACGTTGGAGACGAGCATGTTGTCGCCATGCACGCTCGCCGAAGTCTGGAGATAGATCAGCCCCAGCACCAGCGCGACAAGCCCGGCCGAGACGACGAACACGCCAATGTAATGCCCGAATTGCGAGTTGATCCGCTGATAGATCGGCTGCGGCAAAATCCTGCTGAGTGCGTCGGCGAATTGCACCTGCGCGCGCGCATGCGGTTTGCAGAGGTCGTGACAGCGTGCATCGAGCGAGCAACAGAGCGAGCAGATCGGACCGGCGTAAGCGGGACAGGACGTCATGTCCTCCGGTTCAAAACTGTGTTCGCAGATACAGCACTGGATCGATTCGATATTCGCCCAGCTCCGCTTCGGCTTGCGCGCGATGTAGTATTTTCCGTCGGTGAGCCAGGCGATGACAGGTGCGGTGACGAAGGCGACCGTCAGCGCGACGAAGGCGGCGAGTGCCTTCATGGTCGGGCCGAACAGCCCGTAGAACGCCGCGATCGAGACGATGATCGCAAGCGTCATCGCGCCGACGCCGACCGGGTTGATGTCGTAGAGATGGGCGCGCTTGAACTCCATCTGCGGTGGCCGCAGCCCAAGCGGCTTGTTGATGACGAGATCGGACACCAGCGCGCCGACCCAGGCAATCGCGACGTTGGAATAGAGCGCCAACGTCTGCTCCAGCGCCTTGTAGACGCCGATCTCCATCAGCAGCAGCGCCACCATCACGTTGAACACCAGCCACACCACGCGCCCGGGATGGCTGTGCGTCAGGCGCGAGAAGAAGTTCGACCAGGCGATCGATCCGGCATAGGCGTTGGTGACGTTGATCTTGAGCTGCGACAGGATCACGAAGATGCCGGTCAGCGCCAGCGCGAGGTCCGGCTCCGACAGCACGTATCGAAACGCCACGAGATACATATGCGCAGGCTCGGCAGCTTCTTCCGGCGGCACGCCGTGGCTGAGCGCAAAGAAGGCGAGGAACGAGCCGGCTAGAAGTTTGAGCGCGCCCAGCACGATCCAGCCCGGTCCCGCGCTCATCAGCGCAATCCACCATGACGTCCTGGAGGTCCGGCGGTCGCGCGGCAGGAAGCGCAGGAAGTCGACCTGCTCGCCGATCTGCGCCACCAGCGAGAACACAACCGAGGAGGCCACGCCGAACAGCAGCAGGTCGAAATGGCCGCCGAGGTCGCCGTGCTCGCCGGCGAATTTGTGCCATTCCGTGAAGGAGTGGGGGTTGGCCCACGCGATCGCGCCAAAGGGCAGGATGTGCAGGATGATCCAGATCGGCTGTGTCCAGAGCTGGAAGCGGCTGATCAGCGTGATGCCGTAGGTCACGAGCGGGATGATCGCGACAGCGCTGATGAGGTAGCCGATCGGGCGGGGGATGCCGAGGCACATCTCCAGCGCGGTCGCCAGGATCACCGCCTCGACCGCGAAGAAGATGAAGGTGAAGGAGGCGTAGATCAGCGAGGTGACGGTGGACCCGATATAGCCGAAGCCGGCACCGCGGGTGAGCAGGTCAATGTCGATGCCGCATTTGGCGGCATAATAGGCAATCGGAACGCCGCAGCAGAAGATGATAGCGGAGACGACGAGAATCGCGGCGGCGGCGTTGGTGACGCCGTAATTGAGGGTGATGGTGCCGCCGATCGCCTCCAGCACCAGGAAGGAGATCGCGCCGATCGCGGTGTTGGCGACGCGGGCGGCGGACCAGCGTCGCGCGCTCTTGGCGGTGAAGCGCAGCGCGTAGTCTTCCAGCGTCTGGTTGGCGACCCATTGGTTGTACTGGCGCCTGACGCGGTCTATTCGCTGCCGCCCTGCCACTCGAACCCCACTTCCGAACTAGCCGCTTCCCTCGCAAATCCCGTACCAAAAGCCTACGTCGGTATTTTGCGGTGCAGTATACGCGATCTTGCGTATGCTTGCGCTGCACAAATTCGAGCCATCCTCACGGCACCAATCGCGTGTCCTCGAACAAACAGTGGGGTGCTCATGTCAGACCAAGAAACCAAGGGCCTGTTGTCGCCGCTCCGGCGCAAACTATTGATGGGAATGGCCGCCCTGCCGGCCATCACGATGCTGCCGAAGGCGTCGTTTGCGCAGGCCCCGGCGACCTCGGCGGTCAACACCACCGGCCTCGCGGTCACCGACACCGAGGTCACGGTCGGCATCCTGCACTCTGCGACCGGCACCATGGCGATCTCCGAGACCGGCTCGATCGAAGCCGAAAAGCTCGCCATCGAGCAGATCAACGCCATGGGCGGCGTGCTCGGGCGCAAGATCAAGTTCATCCAGGAAGACGGCGCCAGCGACTGGCCGACTTTTGCGGAAAAGGCCAAGAAGCTGCTCGTCAACGACAAGGTCGCGGCGATCATGGGCTGCTGGACTTCGGCCTCGCGCAAGGCCGTATTGCCGGTCATGGAGCAGTATAACGGCATGCTCTATTACCCGACCTTCTACGAAGGTCTCGAGCAGTCCAAGAACGTCATTTACACCGGCCAGGAAGCGACCCAGCAGATCCTCGCCGGCCTGAACTGGATCGCCAAGGAGAAGGGCGCAAAATCGTTCTTCTTCATCGGCTCCGACTACATCTGGCCGCGCACCTCGAACAAGATCGCGCGCAAGCATGTCGAGAACGTGCTGAAGGGCAAGGTCGTCGGCGAGGAGTACTACGCGCTCGGCTCGACCCAGTTCAACTCGGTCATCAACAAGATCAAGCTGACCAAGCCCGACGTGATCTTCACCGACGTCGTCGGCGGCTCGAACGTCGCCTTCTACAAGCAGCTCAAGGCGGCCGGCATCGACCTCTCCAAGCAGGCCCTGCTGACGATCTCGGTCACCGAGGACGAAATCGACGGCATCGGCGGCGAGAACATCGCGGGCGCCTATGCCTGCATGAAGTACTTCCAGTCGCTCGACAATCCCAACAACAAGACCTTCGTGCCCGCGTTCAAGAAGATGTGGGGCGAGAAGACCGTGATCGGAGACGTCACCCAGGCTGCCTATCTCGGCCCGTGGCTGTGGAAATTGACGGTCGAGAAGGCCGGCTCCTTCGACGTCGACAAGATCGCGGCGGCCTCGCCCGGCGTCGAGTTCAAGGGCGCGCCGGAAGGTTACGTGCGCATCCACGAGAATCATCACCTCTGGTCGAAGACCCGGGTGGGACGCGCCAAGCTCGATGGTCAGTTCGAGCTGATCTTCGAGACCGCCGATCTCGTCGAGCCGGATCCGTTCCCCAAGGGCTACCAGTAAGAGACGCGGCATCAGTCGCCGTTTCCCTCAAAGACCAAGCCGCTCCCTGGCGTGGATTGCAAGTCCATGCCCAAGACCCCCGCGTCGCGAACCTGCTCGCGACGCGGGACCTTATCCCTGACGGAGGACATCGATGTTCGGCGACTATTCGATTGGTGACCTTGGCTCCATCTTCGTCATGCAGGGATTTGCAGGGCTGATTTTGTTTTCGGTCTACGTGCTGATGGCGCTCGGTCTTGCGATCATCTTCGGCCAGATGGGCGTCATCAACATGGCCCATGGCGAGTTCATGATCCTCGGGGCCTACGTCACCTGGATGACCTCGAATCTGTTCCAGACCTATTTGCCGAGCCTGTTCAGCGGCTACTTCTTCCTCGCGATGATTTTGGCCTTTGTCGCATCCGGTGCGCTGGGAATGCTGGTGGAATGGGTGCTGATACGGCACCTCTACAAGCGCCCGCTCGATACGCTGCTGGCCACCTGGGGCCTCAGCCTGATGCTCCAGCAGGCCTATCGCTCCGTGTTCGGCGCGCGAGAGGTCGGCGTCGAGCTGCCGCAATGGATGCTCGGCTCGCTGCACGTCACCGAGAGCATCGAGGTGCCGATCAACGGCGTCTTCGTGATGTGCCTCACCGTGCTGATCACGATCGCCGTCGCCTACGTGATGTACAGATCGCGCTGGGGCCGCCAGGTGCGCGCCGTGGTGCAGAATCGCATCATGGCCGGCGCGGTCGGCATCAACACCGAGAAGGTTGACCGCTACACCTTCGGGCTCGGTTGCGGCATCGCCGGCGTTGCCGGCAGCGCCTTCACCATGATCGGTTCGACCGGGCCGACGTCGGGCCAGCTCTACATCGTCGACACGTTCCTTGTCGTCGTGTTCGGCGGCGCCGCGAGCCTGCTCGGCACCATCGCCTCGGCCTTCTCGATCTCGCAAACGCAATCGACGCTCGAATTCTTCCTGTCGGGCTCGATGGCCAAGGTGCTCACGCTGCTCGCTGTCGTCGGCATCCTGATGCTGCGGCCGCAGGGCCTCTTCGCCCTCAAAGTCCGCAAATAACGGGAAGCAGGCAAGTCATGATCATCAACTCGCGCTTCTTCAATCGATCCGAGCTCATGGGCTTCATTGCCCTGGCCGCCGTGCTGTTCGTGATCCTGCCGCTGACGCTGGATGTGTTCCGCCTCAATCTGGTCGCGAAATATCTGACCTACGCCTTTGTCGCGCTCGGCCTCGTGCTGTGCTGGGGCTATGGCGGCATCCTGAGCCTGGGGCAAGGCGTGTTCTTCGGTCTCGGCGGCTATTGCATGGCGATGTTCCTCAAGCTGGAGGCCTCCAGCGTCGAGAACACGAAAATCCAGTCGACGCCCGGCATCCCGGACTTCATGGACTGGAACCAGATCACGTCCCTGCCGCTGTTCTGGCAGCCATTTCACAGTCTCACCTTCACCATCCTCGCCATCATCCTGGTGCCCGGCCTATTCGCGCTGATCATCGGCACCGCGATGTTCAAGCGCCGCGTCGGCGGCACCTATTTCGCGATCATCACCCAGGCCGTCGCTGCCATCCTGACCATCCTGATCGTCGGGCAGCAGGGCTATACGGGTGGCATCAACGGCATGACCGATCTGCGCACGCTCAAGGGCTGGGACATCCGGCCCGACCACGCCAAGGTCATCCTGTACTTCGTCGAGGTGGTGCTGCTGTTCGCCTGCATCGGCATCGCGCAGTTCATCCGCCTCACCAAGCTCGGCCGCATCCTGGTCGCGATGCGCGAGCAGGAGGACCGCGTCCGCTTCTCCGGCTACAGCGTCGCCAACTTCAAGATCTTCGCCTTCTGTATGGCCGCGATCTTCGCCGCGATCGGTGGCGCCATGTTCGCACTCAATGTCGGTTTCATGTCGCCGTCCTTTGTCGGCATCGTGCCGTCGATCGAGATGGTGATCTACACCGCGGTGGGCGGGCGCATGTCGATCTTCGGTGCGATCTGGGGCGCCATCCTGGTGAATTTCGCCAAGACCAGCCTGTCGGAATCCTTCCCGCAACTCTGGCTGTTCGGCCTCGGCGCATTGTTCATCGCGGTCGTGCTCGCCTTCCCGAACGGCCTGTCCGGGCTCTGGGCCGATTACGTGCAGCCGCGCATCGACCGGCTGTTCGCCTCGCGCAAATCGAAGGCGGGCTGGAAGGACAATTCGGTCGCCGACGGCGCACCGGCAGAGTGAGGAGACCATCATGCTCGTCGGTCATCACGATGCCGATGCCACACCGGCAATGAGGAGATAGATCATGCTCGTCGGCCATCAGCCCAAGGAATTCCTGCTCGCGGTCTCCGGACTCACCGTCTCGTTCGACGGGTTCAAGGCGGTCAACGATCTCTCCTTCTACGTGGAAGAGAACGAGATCCGCGTCATCATCGGTCCGAACGGCGCCGGCAAGACCACGGTGCTCGACCTGATCTGCGGCAAGACCAAAGCCACCTCGGGCTCGATTCAGTTTCGTGGCAAGGAGCTTACGAAAATGAGGGAGAACGAAATCGTGCAGACCGGTGTCGGTCGCAAATTCCAGACGCCGTCGGTGTTCGAGGACCTCACCGTGTTCGAGAACCTCGAGATCTCGTTCCCCCGTGGCCGCACGGTGTTTGGCTCGTTGACCTTTCAGCGCGACCAGCAGGTGAAGGACCGGGTCGAGGAGGTCGCGGAGATGATCTTCCTCAAGGACAAGCTCAATACCTTCGCCGCGGAGCTCAGCCACGGCCAGAAGCAGTGGCTCGAGATCGGCATGCTGCTGATCCAGGACCCGGACCTGCTGATGCTCGACGAGCCCGTTGCCGGCATGAGCGTGTCCGAGCGCGCCAAGACGGCCGAGCTGCTCAACCGCATCATCAAGAACCGCTCGGTGCTGGTGATCGAGCACGACATGAAGTTCGTCGAGGACATCGCGCACAAGGTCACCGTGCTTCACCAGGGCCAGATTCTCTCCGAAGGTACCATGGAGAAAGTGAAGAACGATCCCAAGGTCGTTGAAGTGTACCTGGGCCACTGAGGAGAATCTCAATGCTGGCAATTTCAGACCTTCACGTCGCCTACGGCCAGAGCGAGGTGCTGCACGGCCTCAACGTCAAGGTCGCCGCGAACGAGATCGTGGCGATCATGGGCCGCAACGGCATGGGCAAGACCACGCTGATGAAGTCGCTGATGGGCATTTTGCCTACGAAGAGCGGCTCGGTGAGCATGGACGGCGCCGAGCTCGGCAATTTGCCGAGCTACGAGCGGGTCGCCAAGGGCCTCGCCTATGTGCCGCAGGGTCGCATGATCTTCTCCACCATGACGGTGAAGGAGAACATCGAGACCGGGCTCGTCGTCTCCGGCGGGACCGAAGTGCCAGCCGACATCTACGAGTTGTTTCCGGTGCTGCTGGAGATGAAGGGACGCCGCGGCGGCAATCTCTCCGGCGGACAGCAGCAGCAGCTCGCGATTGCGCGTGCGCTCGCGACCAAGCCGAAGGTGCTGCTGCTGGACGAGCCGACCGAAGGTATCCAGCCGTCGATCATCAAGGAGATGGCGCGCACCCTGAAGCGCATCCGCGACGAAAAGGGGCTCTCGATCGTCGTGTCCGAGCAGGTCCTGAGTTTTGCGCTCGATATCGCCGACCGTGTGCTGGTGATCGAGAATGGCGAGATCGTCCGCGACGATCCGCGCGACGCCGTCGATGCCGCGCAGGTCTCGAAATATCTGTCCGTCTAACCAACCGTGTAAAAGGGGAGCTTCTCGATGCCAGAGACACTGATCAAGGTCGATCTCACCAAGTCGGCTTACGAAAATGACATGGTGCATAACCGCTGGCACCCCGACATCCCGATCGTGGCCTGGGTCAATCCCGGCGATGACTTCATCATCGAGACTTATGACTGGACCGGCGGCTTCATCAAGAACAACGATTCCGCCGACGACGTGCGCGACATCGATCTCTCGATTGTGCATTTCCTCTCCGGTCCAATCGGCGTCAAGGGCGCCGAGCCCGGCGATCTCCTCGTCGTCGATTTGCTCGACGTCGGTCCGCTCAAAGAAAGCCTCTGGGGTTTCAACGGCTTCTTCTCCAAGCAGAATGGCGGCGGCTTCCTCACCGACCATTTCCCGCTGGCGCAGAAGTCGATCTGGGACATCAAGGGCCTCTACACCTCGTCGCGCCATATTCCCGGCGTCAACTTCGCCGGCCTGATCCATCCCGGCCTGATCGGCTGTCTGCCCGATCCGAAGATGCTGGACACCTGGAATAAGCGGGAGGCCGAGCTGATCTCGACCAACCCGACCCGCGTGCCCGGGTTGGCCAATCCGCCGTTCGCGCCGACCTCTCATGGCGGCCGCGCCAAGGGCGACGTCAAGGACAAGATCGGCGCCGAAGGCGCGCGCACCGTGCCGCCGCGCGAGCACGGCGGCAATTGCGACATCAAGGATCTCTCCCGCGGTTCGAAAATCTACTTCCCGGTCTATGTGCCGGGCGCCGGTCTCTCGATGGGCGATCTGCACTTCAGCCAGGGCGACGGCGAGATCACCTTCTGCGGCGCGATCGAGATGGCCGGCTGGCTGCATCTGAAGGTCGAGGTGATCAAGGACGGCATGGCGAAATACGGCATCAAGAATCCGATCTTCAAGCCGTCGCCGATCACGCCGAACTACAAGGACTATCTGATCTTCGAAGGCATCTCGGTCGACGAAGCCGGCAAGCAGCACTATCTCGACGTCACCATCGCCTATCGCCAAGCCTGCCTGAATGCGATCGAATATCTGAAGAAGTTCGGCTACTCTGGCGCCCAGGCCTATTCGATCCTTGGCACCGCGCCGGTTCAAGGCCACATCTCCGGCGTGGTCGACGTGCCCAACGCCTGCGCCACGCTATGGCTGCCGACGGAAATCTTTGACTTCGACGTGATGCCGTCGGCGGCAGGACCCATCAAGCACATCACCGGCGATATCCAGATGCCGATCTCGCCGGACAAGTAATCCCTGCGCGACGGGATGCGGGACGGCGCCTCTGTGCCGCCCCGCATCCGCCGCGGGAGTTCTCACAGGCAACAGCGTAGGGATGATGCGATGCCGGTCTATGAATATCTCTGTGACGATTGCGGTCCGTTCAAGGATCTGCGCCCGATGGCGGAATGCGACGATCCGCAAAGCTGCCCGCATTGCGAGACGATGGCGCCCCGCGTCATCCTGACCGCGCCGAATTTCTTCTGCATGCCGGCCGATAAGCGCAAGGCGCACGCCGTCAACGAGCGCAGCACGCACGCGCCGCAGACACTCGCGCAATACAAGGGGTCGCACGGCCCTGGCTGCGGCTGCTGCTCCACCGGCAAGACTGTGAAGGACAAAAGCTCGTCGGACAAGAAAAAGCCAGCGCGGCTGGTGACCAAGACCAGGGGCGGCGCCAAGGGATTTCCCACCGCGCGCCCCTGGATGATCAGCCACTAACGCAAGCGACGACCTCAAGCCAATAAAAGACAGGAGCGCCCAACATGCTTCACGGTGATATTTCCAGCAGCAACGACACCGTCGGCGTCGCGGTGGTCAATTACAAGATGCCCCGCCTGCACACCAAGGCCGAGGTGCTCGACAACGCCCGCAAGATCGCCGACATGCTGGTGGGCATGAAGACCGGCCTGCCCGGCATGGATCTCGTGATCTTTCCGGAATACTCCACCCAAGGCATCATGTACGACTCCAAGGAGATGTACGAGACAGCCTGTGCGGTGCCCGGTGAAGAGACCGCGATCTTCGCCGAGGCCTGCCGCAAGGCGAAGGTGTGGGGCGTGTTCTCGCTGACCGGCGAGCGCCATGAGGAGCATCCGCACAAGGCGCCCTACAACACCCTGATCCTGATGAACGACAAGGGCGAGATCGTCCAGAAGTACCGCAAGATCATGCCGTGGGTGCCGATCGAAGGCTGGTATCCTGGCAATTGCACCTATGTCTCGGACGGGCCGAAAGGCATGAAGGTCAGCCTGATCATCTGCGACGACGGCAATTTTCCGGAGATCTGGCGCGACTGCGCCATGAAGGGTGCCGAGCTGATCGTGCGCTGCCAGGGCTACATGTATCCGGCCAAGGAACAGCAGGTCATGATTTCCAAGGCGATGGCGTGGGCCAACAACGTCTATGTCGCGGTCGCCAATGCTGCCGGCTTCGACGGCGTCTATTCCTATTTCGGCCACTCCGCGATCATCGGCTTCGACGGTCGGACGCTCGGCGAGTGCGGTGAAGAGGATTACGGAATCCAGTACGCCCAGCTGTCGAAACATCTGATCCGCGATGCGCGCCGCAACGGCCAGTCGCAGAATCATCTCTACAAGCTGGTCCACCGCGGCTACACCGGCATGATCAATTCCGGCGAAAGCCCGCGCGGCGTCGCGGCGTGCCCGTATGATTTCTACAAGAACTGGATCGCCGATCCGGAAGGCACCCGCGACATGGTCGAGGCGATGACCCGCTCGACGCCGGGGACCGCGGAATGTCCTATCGACGGCATCCCGAACGAGGCGGCGGCCAGCAATTACTGAAGCCCGGACCGCCTGATCGGATTGGACGGAATCGTGCTCTGGTTGCGAATAGGGCTCGAATGACCGTTGCGCGGGTACAACACCGGGCCCAAAAGTTCCCTTTTTCCGGGCAACACGGCAAGATTCGGAAACATGCCCGCAAAACTACGGAACACGACGTGCTAACCATCGCCCGGTTGTGCCGTAAGGCGCAGGTGGCGTTGGGGGTGTGGCGTGCCGATTCAGTTGCGAGCTGGCGAACGCGATCGGCTGGGCAGAAGCGCCGCTTCATTTCCGCTCATTTTGGCGACCACTGCGATAGCTTATCTTGGATTTGGCACGGCCGCAGAGGCGCAGAGCTATACGTGGGGAGGCACCGGCAGTTCGACCGCCACGACCGACTATCAACTGACAACCAATTGGTCCAACCCGCCTACGGGAGCGCCGCCATCATCCGCGGGGCAGGCCGCAATTTTCGGTGCAACCGGATCCGCATCTGTCGTGACCGGTTCCGTGTCACCAGATTCCTGGACCTTCAGCACCAATTCGCAGTCCTACACGATCAGTGGCGGTGCGGTGACCTTCAGCCAGGCTGGCGCGAGTGGTGGCATCACCAACAATGCCAACGCTGGCCAGACGATCTCCATCGCGAATAATATCGGCGAGGCGGTGGCCGGTGTTCAGCTGCATCAGGCGGGATCCAGCACACTGGTCCTGACCGGGGCGAATACCTACACCGGCGGCACGACGATCAGCGCGGGCACGCTGCAAATCGGCAACGGCGGCACCACCGGCTCCATCGTCGGCAATGTGCTGAATAATGGCGCGCTGGTCTTCTCCCGATCCGACTCCCTGGTCTTTGACGGTGTGATTTCCGGCAGCGGCTCCGTGGCCCTTCAGAACGCATTCGCGGGCTTCACCGTTCTGACGGCAAACAATACCTATACCGGCGGTACGACGATATCGTCGGGTGTATTGGTGCTCGGCAGCGGTGCCGGCGGAGCTACCAGCGGCAGCATTGTCGGCAACGTCCTGAACAATGGCCTGCTCACATTCAATCGATCGAACGACATCGTCTTCGACGGGGTCATCAGCGGGAATGGCGGTGTCAGCAAATTCGGTGCTGGCGTGCTGACGCTGACGGCAGACAGCACCTATTCCAGCGGAACGGTGATTGCGGCAGGCACCTTGCGGCTCGGCAATGGCGGGACCAGCGGGAATATCGGATCCAGTAGTGTCAACAACGGCGGCACGCTGGCCTTCAATCGCTCCGACACCTTGACGTTCAACGCGGTCATCAGCGGGACCGGAAATGTCGTGCAAATGGGCTCCGGGACCACGGTGCTGGGCACGGGCAATTCCTATTTTGGCGGGACGACCATCGCGGCGGGGACGTTGCAAGCGACGAGCGACACCTCGATTTCGAGTGGCGCCGTAACGCTCAACGGCGGCACGTTCCAGGTCGACGGCTTCAGCAACTTGACCTTCGCGAATGCTTTCAAGGTCAATACGGCCGGCGGCGCCATCGACAACAACGGCACCGTGCTGACGCTGGTGGGCCTCATCAGCAACGGCGATGGCGACACCGGTGTGCTGAAGGTGACAGATTCCAGCGGCGGCTTTGGCACCACGGTCCTGTCCGCGCCGAACACCTACAGCGGGGGGACCAAGGTCATCGGTGCCACCCTCCAGGTGACCAACAATCAATCGGCGGGCACCGGCACCATCACGCTGGAATCCGGCCTGTTCCAAGCCGATGGCTTGAGCGATCTCACCATTGGCAACAATTTCAAGATCAACGGTGGTGGCCCTGGCGGCGCCATCGATTCCAATGGCACGACGTTGACGATCGCCGGAAATATCTCGGACGGTGTCGGAGCGGGCATGCTCACGGTGCTGGACAATTCATTCGGGGGCGGTGTCGTCGTGCTCACGGGCACGAATACCTACACCGGCGGCACTTTCATCTGTTCCTGCGCGGCGCTGCAACTTGGCGACGCGGGCCACACCGGCAGCATCGTCGGTGCTGTCACCAACGAGGGCTTCTTCAGAATCGTCAATGCCGACACGTCGGGCATCACGACGCTATTGAACGATTTTTTCGGTACGACGCAGTTCCTCAACGCGACCTCCGCCAGCTCTATGGTGATCACCAACAACGGGCAGGTGTATTTCGGCGATCCGCTGGGGGGCGGGACCGACACCGCCACGGCCGGACGGGCGACCATCATCAATGATGGCGGCTTGACCGGCTTCTTTGGACGGACCAATGCAGGCACGGCCACCATCACCAACCAGAATGGTGGCGGCACCGCATTTCTCGAGCAATCCTCGGCCGGCTCGGCAACGATCGTCAACAAGGATTCGAGCGGGACCGTGTTTGGTACACTGGCCGGAACCGATACCGCGACCGCCGGCAACGCAACGATCATCAACGAGGCCAATGGCCTGACCAATTTCGGCGCGTTCACGACGGCCGGCAACGCCACGATCATCACCAAGGACGGTGGCGAGACCTCGTTCTTCGACAATTCCACCGGCGGTACCGCGCGTTTCATCACGACTGGTACGGGCATCGTTGACTTCGGCAACAGCTTAGGACCGAACAGCGACGGCCGCATCACGGCCGGATCGATCGAAGGCAGCGGCTTCTATTACATCGGCGGCGGCAATACCCTCGTCGTCGGCGGCAATAATCTGTCGACGGAAGTCAGCGGCGTCATCGGCGATTTCAATCCCTGCGGATGCGGTCCTGCCGGCCCCGGCTCACTGGAAAAGGTCGGCGGCGGGACGCTGATCCTGTCCGGTACCAACACCTATACGGGCGGCACCAGCGTGAATGGCGGTGTGCTCCAGGTCGATGGCACGATCGCTGCCTCCAGTCTGACCACGGTAAACGCCGGTGGCGCGCTCACCGGCACCGGTGTGGTCGGCGACACGCAGGTCGCGAGCGGCGGCATTTTTGCGCCGGGCTCGGGTACGCCGCGCTCCAGCATCGCCGTTCAGGGCAGCCTCGCATTCCAGTCCGGCGCGCTCTATCTCGTGACGCTGAGTTCGACCAGCTCGAGCTTTGCGGCCGTCACCGGCAACGCCGTGCTGAACGGTACAGTCGTGGCGTCGTTCCTGCCGGGAAGCACAGTGCTGCGGCGATACACGATCATGCAAGTTGGCGGAACCTCGAGCGGAAATTTCGCCGGCGTTGCCGCCTCGAGGGGCCTCGTCGGCACCACCACCGTGGGGGCCGGCGTCGTCTATCTCGATTTCGCGCTCGATTATGGTGCGAAGAACAATCTCAGCGTCAATCAAAACAACGCCGCTACTGCCCTACAGGATTTCTTCAAGGCCAATGGCGGCTTGCCGGCGCTCTATGCCGGGCTCTCGCCGTCCGGCCTGACGCAGGCCTCCGGCGAATCCGCGACGGGCTCGCAGCAGACCACGTTCAACGCGATGAACCTGTTCATCAGCCTGCTGACCGACGTGTTCGGCTCGGGGCGCAGCGGCACGCCTGGCGCGACGCCCTATGCCGATGACACGGACGCGTACGCCGCGACCGGCAAGAGCGCGCGCGACAGGAACGCGCGCGATGCCTTCGCCTCGATCTATCGCAAGGCGCCGCCCACGGGCTTCGAGCAGCGCTGGGACGTCTGGGCAGCCGGCTATGGCGGCTCGCAGACCACCGACGGCAATACCGCTCTCGGCTCGAACAACACCAGGAGCAGCGTCTATGGCACGGCCGTTGGCCTCGATTACCGCTTCTCGCAGTCGACGATCGCCGGTTTCGCGCTCGCCGGCGGCGGCACCGGCTTCAACGTCAACGGGCTCGGCTGGGGCCGCTCCGACCTGTTCCAGGCCGGCGCCTTCGTGCGTCACACGGCCGGTCCGGCCTACATCACGGCTGCGCTGGCCTATGGCTGGCAGGACGTCACCACCAACCGCGTCGTCACAGCCGCCGGCGTCGATCAGTTGCGCGCGCAGTTCAACGCCAACGCGTTCTCGGGCCGCGTCGAGGGCGGATACCGCTATGCCACGCCGTGGATTGGCCTCACGCCCTATGCTGCGGCCCAGGCCACCTTGTTCAGCCTGCCGAACTATTCGGAGTTCGCGGTGGTCGGCAGCAACAATTTCGCGCTCAACTATGCCGCCAAGGACGTGACCAGCACGCGGACCGAGCTTGGCTTCCGCACGGACAAGTCATTTGCTGCCGCCGGCGGCCTGATGACCCTGCGAGGCCGCCTCGCCTGGGCGCATGACTTCAATCCTGATCGCACCGTCGGCGCGGTGTTCCAGACGCTGCCGGGCGCGGCCTTCGTCGTCAACGGCGCCGCTCAGGCGCGCGATTCGGCGCTGACCACGGCGGCGGTGCAGATGAACTGGATGAACGGCTGGTCCGCGTCGGCGACCTTCGAGGGCGAGTTCTCGAACGTCACGCGCTCCTACGCCGGCAAGGGCGTCGTCCGCTACGCGTGGTAGGCTCTACCGCTTGGGCTGCGCAGGCTTGCGTGGTGGCCGCGGGGCGGCGGCGGGCGCGGGCGTTCCGCTCATCTTGTTGGCGGCCTCGCTGACATCGAGCAGCATCTTGCGGCCGTCTTCGAGGAAGCTTGCCGATTTTTTCTTCATGGTATCGGCAAGCTCGTGCAATCCCTTGATCTTCTCGAACAGCTCGTCGGCCTTGCCGTCGACGAAGCCGGGCACCACGCCCTCGATCTTGGTGACGGCCTTGTCGAAGCCCGCGAAGGCGGTGTCGACCTTTGCCATGACAGAATCGATCTCGCCGCCCTTGCTCCTGAGATCTGCGGTATAGTTCTCGAACGTGCGCAGACCCTCCTTGATCGCAGGGGCGTTGCTGACGATCGTGCGATCGACACTGTGCAGGGTGTCGACGATGGTTTCGGCGTCACTGAGATCGGCGGTCAGCACGGGGATGCCGTCCGAGTCCAGCGGCACTGGCGGCGCGGAGGGCGCTCCGCCGATCAGCGAGACCGCGGCAACGCCGGTGAGGCCCTGGAATTCGATGCCCGCCACGGTGTCCTTGCGGATCGGCGCGGCGTTATCGAGCGACACCAGCGCCACGACCTTGCGCGGATTGTCCAGCTTGATCGACAGGATCTGGCCCGCCGGCACGCCATCGAAATTGACCGGTCCCCCGCGGCGCAGGCCGCTGGCGGAACCGCCTTCGAAGACGACGCGCAACTGGCTGCGGCTCTGGAGCGCGCGCCATTTCTGCACGCCAAGCAGCCCGCCGAACGCCACGGCGATCACCGCCAGCGTCGCCGTCCCGATCACCAGATTGCTCGCGCGTGCCATGCGGTTGAGTCTACGGCCAAAGCGGGGAAGTGGGAAGAAGGCCGCAATGGTACGTAGGGCGGGTTAGCGAAGCGTAACCCGCCATTTTCTCGTCAAACGCTGTGCAAACTGGCTGATTACGCTGCGCTATTCCGCCCTACAGGACCTACGCGACATCAATGTCCGGCGGCGCGTTTTGCCGCGGCGTTGTTCAGCACGATCAGCGCGTCGACAGCCACGCCCGTCTTGGTGTTGATCAGGAACGGATTGATGTCGATCGAGGCGATCCGGTCGCCGGCATCCACGATCAGATTGGACAGGCCGACCAGCGCTTTCACGGCGGAAGCTTCGTGCAGGGCCGGCTTGCCGCGATAACCACGCATCTTGATACCGGCCTTGGTCCGGCCGATCAGAAGGCGCGCCTCGGCCTGGTCCAGCGGAGCGCCGGCGAGCGCGACGTCCTTCATCAGCTCGATGTCGATGCCGCCAGTGCCGAACAGCACGACCGGCCCCATCTCGGCATCGAGCGAGGCGCCGACCACGAGCTCGAGATCGGCCTTGACCTGCTGCGCGATCAGGATGCCGTCGAGCTTTGGCTTGCCCTTCAGCTTGTTGACCCGCGCGGTGATATCGGAAAATGCCTTCTTCACCTCGGCCGCGCTGTTGAGGTTCAGCACCACGCCGCCGATGTCGGATTTGTGCAGGATCTCGGCGCTGACGAGTTTTGCCACGACCGGAAAGCCGATCTGCTTGGCGATCTTCACCGCCTCCGGCGCCGTCTGCGCGATCGCTTCCTTCGAGATCGGGATGCCATAAGCCTTCAGGAGCTTCTTCGAGGCGACCTCGTCGAGTGCGGCGCCGGTTGCAGACTTCAACGCCTTCTCCAGCACGGCACGCGCGGCCGGCTTCGAGCTCGAGACGATGTCGGGCACCTCCTTGCGCAGCTTGGCATAGGCGAGTAGCGATTTGATCGCGGTGACTGCGCGGTCCATGCCCTGCATTACCGCGAGATGCGGCAGCGATTTGCGCAAGCCCTTGGTGAACTCGGTGAAACCGATCGACATCGCGCTGACATAGATCACGGGTTTTGCGGCCTGGCTCGCCATCTCGTCGACGATGCGCAAATTGCGCTCGCGCAGTTCGTGCGGCGCCTTGGGCAGCTCGGCATCGACGATGACGATGTCGATATCGGGGTCGTCGATCATCAGCTTGATCGACTTCATATAGACGGAGGGATCGACCACAGCGGCAAAGCCGGCGTCGAGCGGGTTGCCGACGATCGAGCCCGGCCCGAGCATTTTTGCGAGCTCCGAGCCGACATGCGGGCTCAGCGGCGCAAAGTTCAGGCCTTCGGCATAGAAGGCGTCAAGCAGCATGCCGCGCTTGCCGCCTGATAGCGTGACGGCAGCGAGCCGGTCGCCTTTGGGCACGGCAGAGTGGACGAAGCATTCGGTGGTCTCGATCAGCTCGTCGAGCCCGCCGACCCGGATCACGCCTTCGCGCGTCGCGATGGCATCGAACGTCTCGATCGAGCCTGCGAGCGCGCCGGTATGCGCCATCGCGGCGGCGCGGCCGCCCTCGGATGCGCCGAGCTTGAGCGCGATCACCGGTTTGCTCGCGGCGCGCGCCGCCTTGCAGGCATCGCGAAAGGCCTTGGTGTTGCGAACGCCTTCGAGATAGACGACGATCACCTTGATGCTCGGATCCTCAGCGAAATAGCGCATCAGGTCCGGCGTCTTGAGCCCGGTCTCGTTGCCGGTCGTGACCATGTAGCCGACGCCGACGCCGCGATCCTCCAGCGCCTGGCGGATCGCCATCACGATGGCGCCGGATTGCCCGGCGATCGCCACCGCGCCCTGCTCCATGGTGACGATGCGGTCGTCGATATTGGTGAATAGCTTTTCGCCGGCGCTTAGATTGCCGAGGCAATTCGGCCCCGTGACTGCAAGGCCGGTCTCGCGCACCGCCGCTTGCAGTTCAGTGGCAAGCCTCTGGCTCTCCTCATCCTGCAACTCGCTGAAGCCCGAGGTGACGATGGTGGCCGAACGCGCACCCGCCGCGGCGGCGTCGCGGATCACCTGCACGGCAAAGCGCGCCGGCACCAGCACCAGCACGTGATCCGGCTTTTCCGGCAGGCTCGCAAAATCCTTGAAGCACGGGACGCCCCAAATGGTCTCGCGCTTGGCGTTGACCGGATAGAGCCCGCCCTCGTAGCCATACTTGACCAGGTTGTTCCAGATCCGCTCGGCATAGTTGCCGGGCTTGTCGGTCGCGCCCACCAGCACGATGTTGTGCGGATGCAGCATGGCGTGGATGCCTTTGACGACGTCACTGGCGTCGGGCGGTGGAGACCACGGGCGAGGAGAAAGGGCGGTCACTCGGGCTTCCATGGCGCTTCCTCAGCTTTTGTTCTTGTTGTAGCGCGCTGTCATGCGCCGGGTTCAGGCAGGGCTGATCGTAATGAGCTCCATGCCGCGAGGCGGAATGGATGAGACGTTGCGATAAGGCTAGCATCACCAGACTTTTGGCGAAAGTGCGAACGATCCGGTGAAGTGCCAGGGATCCGCGCGACCGTTCTCCAAATGGCGCGAGCGCCCGCACCTCGTGGCGTCGCTGATCCCGGCCTGCTCAGTAGCGTAGCAGGCTCAGCTTGTAGGCGTAGTGATAGGCCAGTTGCTTGGCGAGGTAGGATGCGATGGCGCGGCGGATCTGCAGTTGTGTCGGATCGAAACCAAGAGCGCGACGCCGCAAGATGCCCATCTCCTTGACGCCGACCGCGTAGGTTGCGGCGGTCTTCTGGGCATCATGGATCCGGAAGCAGGCGAGGAATCGCGGCAGGCGGACGAACTTGAATCCCGCGGCCTGCGCCCGCAGGATGAAGTCCCAGTCCATCGCATAGTGAAAGCTCTCGTCGATCGGTCCGATCCCGTCCCACACGCGCCTGCGCCAGAACATCGTCTCCTGCGGAATATAGTCGGCATATTGCAGCGTCTTGCCGTCATGCGGCGGCAGCACGGCACGCCCGACCTCGAGCCCCTCGCGATCGACGAAGACGCGATGGCCATAGACGACGTCGACGTCGGGATGAGACGCGAAGTAGTCGGCGACATAGGCCAGCGTCCCCGGCAGCAGCATGTCGTCGCTGTTCAGGTAGGCCATGATCTCGCTGTCGGTGCCGGCGAAGCCGAGATTGATGGCGTTGGATTGGCCCTTGTCCGGCTCGCTCGTCCAGCTGATGCCGTCGCCACGGCTCTTCAACAGATCGATCGTGCCGTCGATAGAGGCGCCATCCTGCACGTGATAATACAGGTTCGGATAGTTCTGGCTGACGATGCTGTCGATCGTGGCGCCGAGATATTGCGCATGATTGTAGCAGGGCGTGACCATCGCGATCCGCGGCGCATTTGCCGGCGTTGGCGGTGCGGGCGGGAACGCGGTCAGGTTGAGCAGACGCGGCGGATATTGCTCGAAGGTCCATATCGGCGGGCGGCGCCAGAGGCCTCGAAGCGAGGAGCGTCTCTGCCCGGCGGCAATGAGATCCAGATTCCTTTCCAGGAGCGCGATTCGGTTTTCCAGCTGTTCGAGACGCTGCCTGTACTCGTCCATTATTGCTTGCCCCGAAAGCTGCGGCGTCAAAAGATCAATCGGTCATTCTTATAGGTCTGCGGGCGACGGCGCCGGTTCAGTGGATCCATCAACGCGGTTCCCGGCCGTTTGACCTGATTGCGAACCGCTATTCATCGGTTCCGATCAGGGTGGCATGCAGGATGTAGCGCTCCGGGCCGGGCGTGAGGGCGTCGAACGGCCAGCAGGTCGTGAGCACGAGCTCAACATCTTGCGTTGCGGGATCGATGCCTGACTCATCAAAACGAACGACCCCGGAGGAATCAGCGCGATAGCGAAAGTGCTTACCGTCACTGCGCGTGACATCGATTGCGTCACCAATGGCAACATTCCGCAAGAACCGGAAATGTGTGTCCCGATGCGCGGCATATACCGCAATGCCGCGTTCGCCCGCATCAACCGTTCGGTTGAGATGGCCGGGTCCGAAGGCGAGCGCCTGGCCGCTCGTGCCTTCCAGCACGATGGCGCTGGCGCCGATCCGCTTCACCTCGATCCGCGCGACCGGCCAGGTATCGGCCCACGACCACGGTTTGACCACCTGGCCTGTGGCAATGCTCCTGTCGAATGCGCGCTCCAGCAGCAGCTGCGCGAGCCAGGCTTTTGCATGGATGTAGGCGCCGTCGCCGAACAGGAGGAGGCCGACGAGCGCCAGAACGAGAGGAGAGATGAGGCGGGGCATTGTGCCAATTTTCGTCATTGCGAGCCAACGGGTCCGCGCGAAGCATCGGCCCGATGACCGGCTCCGCGAAGCAATCCAGAGCCTTTCCGCGGAGGCAGCCTGGATTGCTTCGCTGCGCTCGCAATGACGGGGGAAGAAAAAGGCGCGCGCGGCCGTTGGTGTGGGACGGGCAGCCGCGCGCGCTAACAGAGGAGTTCGGGGGGCTCCTCTCTCAAGCGGCGTCAGTGAGCAAGGTCTGACGTCGGTTGAACACGAACAGGATCAGGGCGAGCATGATCAGGATCAGGCCTGCGATCATCTTCAGCTCGGCCGAGGTTGCAGTCTTCGGCAGGCGGATCGCATCGGGCGTAGCGGGGGTCGGCCGCCTTGCAGCCGGCTGGCTGCGCGCATCGGCATGACGTTCGCGCAACTGCGTCGGCGCTTGCTGCGGCCGTTCGCCAAGGACCTTCTCGAAGTCCCAGCCGGCCGGCAGGTTGATCGGCAACTCGCTGAGCTTGAGCGGCGCGCCCTCGGGACGGTTCGGCGTCTTGTCGACCGCGATAAGGCTGGTCAGCCGCGTGACGATCTGATGGTCGAGCGCCAGCGCCAGGATCGCCTTGTCGGAGTCGTCAGGCGTCATCTCGCGTAGGGTGCGCGCGACCTCAGCATCGCCGATCTTGCGCCTGGCCCAGAGTTTTGACAGGCCCTTGCCTTCGGCGGCATTTTGCAGCGGCAGCGTCACCGACCACGGGCGGTCGCCGACGTGTCCCTTGATTTCGAGCGAGCCGGCGAGCTTGTCGAGCTTGGCCGCCAGCACCAGCGGTTCGTCGCGATAGACGTCGGGAATGATTGTTGGCGTCACATCGGCCTTGGCTTCGGAGAATTTTGCGCTGAGGCCTGTTACCGCCGGGTTCTCCAGCTTGGCGAACAGGCCGCGCATGCGCTCCTCGACCTGCTCGACCGAGCCGATATGGGTGAAGGCGCCGCGGCCGAGCTCGGAGGCGCGCGTCATCAGGTAGGTGTTGGGTGCGGAGCCGATGCCGACCATGAAGACGCGCGAGCGGCCGCGCATCGACGTGACCGTCTCGAACAATTGCTGCTCGTTGCCGATTGCACCGTCGGTCAGGAATACGATTTGGCGGATCATGCTGGTGTCGCCGAGCTTGTCGGTCAGCGCGGCGCGCATCGCCGGCACCATCTCAGTGCCGCCGCGCGCCTGCAACGCGCTCACGAAAGAGGTTGCCTCGCCGACATGCGCGGCATCCGCAGGCACGGAGGCCGGAAACAGCACATCCAAGGTGTCGTCGAAACGGATGACGTTGAAGCGATCGCTGGGCTGGAGGCGGCCGAGGGCATAGAGCAGGCTCGCCTTGGCCTGCACGATCGACGTGCCGCCCATCGAGCCGGAATTGTCGATCACGAACACCACCTCGCGCGGCAGCGGCTTCCGCGTCGCCTGCTCGGCGCTGGGCGGGGTGACGAAGGCGAGCAGATAATCGGCATCGCCGACATGTTCGCGGAACAGGCCGACCGACGGCGCTTTCTCGGCGGCCGGCCTCCAGGTCAGCTCGAAATCGCGGTCGGCCGGCACCGCGCCGTCGGCAAGCGTGACGATCCGCGTCGTGTTGTCAGGGTTTTCCGTCTTGACGTTGTGGTGGTGGCTCCTGACCTCGCCGAGCGCAAAGCCGGCCTTCAGGCGCACCGTGATGCTGGTCGGATTGACCGGCGCATTCTTGGCGGGGTCCAGCACGGGCGGCGAGATGCGATCACGATCCGGCACAGGGTTCGACGCCGTCGCACCCCAGCCGGAGCCGTCCTGGCGGAAGTCGACGCTCTGCACGATCGGTGCCGGATTGTAGCGCGGAGCGACCACCAGCGGCAGGCGTAGCGAATATTCGTTGCCGGATTGATGCACCGGCTCCTGATATTCGATCTGCACCAGCACGGTTTCGCCGGGACCGATATTGGCGACCGAATTGGTGAAGATGTTCGGCCGCTCCTGCTCGGTCAGCGCGGCTTTCTGGCCGGCGCGGCGCGCCTGCTCGTAGATCACGCGGGCCTGCTGCCGCTCCTTGATGTCGCCGACGATGACGCGGTCGCCGACCACCATCTTCAGCGTATCGACCGCGCCATTGCTCGCGAGCGGGTAGACATAGGTGGCCTCGACCCAGTCCTTGGTCGGGTTGCGGAAGATCTGGGTGACGCGGGCGCGCAGCGTCGGGCCCGATACCGTGATATCGACATCGGTGCCGAGGCGGATCGCTTCGGTATAGGCGCCGTCTTCCTTCAGCAGCAGGCTGCCGGATTTGGCATCGCCGGGCTGGAGCAGGCTGGCCTGCTCGGTCGTTGCCGACCAGCCCGGCTCGAAGCTCACCAGCAAGGCGATGAAGGCAACGAGGAGCATGGCAACGCCCTGCGCCAGAAGGAACACTCCGATCACGATGAGCCGTCCCAGCCAGGGGTGTTGGTTGCTGTCGACCGCGTCGTAATTGCTCATTTGGCCTGCTCCCGAAGGGTGTTTGACGATGGCGAGCATCCATCCGGAGAGCCTGCTTTCGCGAGCAGAATGATCGGCAATGTTCCGCCGCGGCCGGCCCGGCGGGCCGCCGCCGGGGCGGCCATGTACGGTTTTGTGCTGGCTTGTCCGCCCTGCTAGACTGGCGTCCCAAGGCAGGGCTGACGATGCAGACGCAGGACGACAAGCAGCTTTCGGACGAGCAGAGCCGCGAGATCGCCGAGACCATCCGCGAGGAGCTAGCCAGGCGACGAATTTCCCGGCAGGCGCTGGCCGAGCAGGCCAAGCTCAGCCTGTCGACGCTGGAGAAGGTGCTCGGCGGCCGCCGGCCGTTCACGCTGGCGACGACGGTGCGGCTGGAGCAGGCGCTGGGTGTG
This sequence comes from Bradyrhizobium betae, assembly GCF_004123905.1. Lineage (GTDB taxonomy): Bacteria > Pseudomonadota > Alphaproteobacteria > Rhizobiales > Xanthobacteraceae > Bradyrhizobium > Bradyrhizobium betae_A. Next base: position 139,253 of record NZ_MZXW01000041.1, on the reverse strand, counting down.
TCCTTGCGCAAGAGCGCCGTCGTGGTGACGCCTCCGGCTGCAAACGATGTCGCACCCGACAGCCTCGGCTCCTACTCGCATCGCGCCGTGACCTGGATCGAGGATGTCTACATCACGCTGCGGCCGTCCTTCGGCGACAAGGACGCGATCTTCGCCTACCGCACCGAGATCATCTGGGAGCCGAAGGTCTCCTCACTGGTGTTCCGCGAGGGCGAGCGCACCGATGCGGCCTACGAGCACACCGGCGAGGTCGCGGTCCCGCATCAGTCCGGTTTCATCTACCTCGTCATCATCAAGCACGGCCAGCATCGCGTGATCACGGTCTCGCGGCCGACGGTCGCAGGCGAGATGTACGGCATCATCTCGACGCTCCGCGCCGGCCCGGGCTCGCAGCTGACGCCGATCGCCGCGCCGATCGCCTATGTGCCCGCACGAAATATTATCGATCCTGCCGTGGGCCGGATCGCATCCAGCCACGCAAATTACAAATTGTATCGGGATCACCTTCGCCGCACTGTTGACGAATCTTTTGCGTTATTTCTACCGGCCTAGACCTTCCGCCTGAGTCGGCGACCCGAGCGATCATGTTGAGGAGTGAGACCCGGCATGAGTCTCGACCGACCCACGTTCTCCGTCATCATCCCGCTTGACGATCATCGCGGGCAATGGCGGCAATCCTGGCTCGGGTGGAAATCGCAGACTGTCGACACCTCCCTGTACGAGATCATTCTCGTCGTGCCGCCGGACGCCATGCTTCGCTCGGATATCGAACAGCTCGTCGGCGACGAAGCTCGTCTCGAATACAGCGAGTCCCATCATGACATCGAGTTGAGCGCATTCGGCGCAGCGAAGGCTCGGGGAAACCATCTGTTCTTCACGGAATCGCACTGTCGTCCCGAGCCCGACGTGCTCGAACTCTGCTTGCGCGCCATCGAAGATCATCCCGATTGGTCGGGCTTCTCCTGCCGCTCGATCCCGATCTGCCATAACGCTTTGTCGGAAGCGGAAGCTGCGATGTACCAGTCCGATATCGAGTTCGGCATGAAGCAGCATCCATGGCTCAAGGTCCTCGACCAGTGCTTCGTGACACGACGCGACATCTATGAGGAATGCGGCGGCCTGCGCACGGATCTCGGCCATTTTGCCGAATGGGTGCTCGCTGCCAGCTATTATGCACGCGGTCACGTCATCGGCTATCTGGACGAGGCTCGTGTCCATCATTACTACGTCGGCCGGCTCGACGAGCTAGAGAAGTTCACGCTCGATTTCGTGCGGGGCGAGATCCGCTATCTCAGCGAGGCACGCCGCGATCCCGGCAGCGAGTTGCTCGACATTCCGATCGAATGGAGCGAACGGGACAAGCTCGATTCCGAGATCGCCCGCAATGCGCTGAGTGCGCTCGTGCGCTACAGTCTCGCGGGCTGGGGCTGGAAGCGGCCGGGGGAAATGCTGCGGGCATTCCGGCGGTGGGCCGCGCCTGCGCTTCTCAACGACCTTCGCGCGCGCATAGCGGCGCGCATCGACGTCGTGCAAGCGCGCACGATGCTGACCGTACTGATCACAGTCGGGAGCAGCGCCGCTGCCCGGCGATGGATGAAGCGGTATGTTGCATCGCTGATCCGGCTTCAGAGGCTCGATTATATCCGCAGCATTTGCGCGGGGCACGCAACGAGACTGTTCGGTGACAATGTTCTCGCGCAGATCGGGTTTCATTGCAGGGAATCGTCAGCGGGCCACACGTTTCGCTGGAGCGAGCCACAGGCTGCCGTTCGCGTCGCGGGAGTTTCCGCGCGCAATATCGTACGCATCCAAAGCCCGGCTCTTCGTGGGCCTCTGGATCGGATCGGCGTGTATTTCTATCTCGACGGTACGCCCGTGGACCCTGCCGCAATCGTGGTCGGTCACGACAGTTTTATGCTGCGCCTTGATCTGCCGCTGTCGGGTATCGCCGTCCTTGCATGGGCATGCCCGGCATTCAACGGCGTCGGCGACGCGCGTCGTCTTGGCCTGCCCATCGCGGCCATCGATGTCGAACGTGCCGAAAACGAATAGCGGCGCTACGGCCGCTATTCTGCACTTTCGGGCGAGTACTGTAAGTCGGACTAGCCGCCGGTTTCGGCGCTGATGATATCGCCGAACAGCTCCCACTGGCCCTTCTTGAACCGCCACATCTTGAGCTGCTCGATCGGCGCGAAGTCGGTGGACGAGGTGTTGATCTTGATTCCGGGGATCAGCGTGTCGGGGACGAAGTCCTTCAGGCTCGCGGCCTGCTTCATCACGTTCTCGCGGGTCAGATTGTCGCCCGACTGCTTCAGCACCTGCACCATGGTCTGTGCTGCAGCATAGGCGTACACCAGATTGGCGTCCGAAATGTTCGCGCCGGGCATGTACTTGTCGATGAAGGTCATGAATTTCTTCATGCCCTCGTCGTCCTTCCACTGCGGATCCGACGCATCCTTCAGATAGCCGGCCGACAGCACGCCTTCCGAGGCCTCGAGTCCGGCCGGCTTCATCACCGCGCCGATCGACACCGAGACGTCCGTCATCAGGTGCATCGGCTTCCACTCCAGCTCCGCGATCTTCTTGATGGCTTGCGCGGCAAATTTCGGGGTTGCGATGTTGACGAATACATCGGCGCCGGTGCCCTTGAGCTTGACGATGTGGGCATCGATTGACGGCTCCGACGTCTCGTAGCTTTCTTCAGCGACGATCAGCTTCGAGGCCTTGTCGCCGAACACGTCCTTGATACCGGCGAGGTAGTCCTTGCCGAAATCGTCATTGGCATAGAAGATCGCGACCTTCGCGTCCGGCTTCTCCTTCAGAATGTACTTTGCGAAAATTTGCGCCTCGACCCGGTAGCTGGGCTGGAATCCCATGGTCCAGGGAAAATTCTTCGGGTCGTTCCACTTGCTGGCGCCGGTGGCGAGGAAGAGCTGCGGCACCTTCTTGGAATTGTGATATTTCTGCACGGCGGTCTGGGTCGGCGTGCCTAGCGCGTTGAAGACGAGGAACACCTCGTCGCTCTCGATCAGCTTGCGGATCTGCTCCACGGTTTTCGGCGGCGAGTAGCCGTCGTCGTAGGAGATCCAGTTGATCTTGCGGCCGTTGATGCCACCCTGATCGTTGATCATCTTGAAATAGGCTTCCTCGGTCTTGCCGATGACGCCGTAGGCGGACGCAGGGCCCGAATAGGCCTCGACATTGCCGATCTTGATCTCGGTGTCGGTGACGCCGGTGTCGTACGCCTTCTGCGCATATGCGGATTGGGTCGCAAGCAGCGTCAGCGCTGTTGCTGCGGCAAGGAGGTGGAGTTTCCTGTTCATGAAAATTCCTTGGGTTTTCTCTGAGGTTTCTTCTGGGTTGAAGCAGGCACGTCAGAAACGAAGAAGCGCCCGCAAGGGGCGCTTTGGTCAGGCGATGGCGACTTTCTTGTCGACTTCCGAGGTCACCGAAAATTCCTTGCGCAAGGTCGGCTTGTGGATCTTGCCCGTGGCGTTGCGTGGCAGCGCATCGACGAACCGGATCTGGCGCGGGCATTTGAAGCGCGCGAGATTGGCCGCGCAATGCGCGAAGACGTCCGCCTCGGTCAGCCGCTGGCCCGGCTTGACCGCAACGATGGCGAGGCCGACTTCACCCCATTGCGGATCTGCAATACCGATCACGGCGGCTTCCGCAATGGCAGTGAGCTGATGCAGGACGTTCTCGACCTCGGCCGGATAGACATTCTCGCCGCCGGAGATGTACATGTCCTTCCAGCGGTCGACGATGTAGTAGAAGCCTTCTTCATCGACGCGCGTGGCGTCGCCGGTGTGCAGCCAGCCGTTGGTGAAGGACGTCTTGTTCGCCTCCGGCCTGTTCCAGTAGCCGGGCGTGATGTTCGGCCCCTTCACCCAGAGTTCACCGAGTTCGCCGACGCTGGCATCGCTGCCGTCGGGGCGCACGATGCGGACTTCAGTGTGCAGCACGGGTTTGCCGGCCGAGCCGGCCTTGCGGGCTGCATCCTCACGGTCGAGCACCAGCACGGCCGGCGAGGTCTCGGTCATGCCGTAGCCCTGCTGGAGCGCGACGCCGCGCGCCTCCCACACTTTCAGCAGCGGCACCGGCATCGGCGCGCCGCCGACACCGCCGACGATCAGCCTGCCAAGGTCAGTCGTTGCGAAGGCCGGATGCTGCGCCATGAACTGGTAGATCGCGGGCACGCCGAAGAAGACATTGATGCCCTGCGCGGGATCGTTGATCAGGCCGAGCGCCGTGCCGGGATCGAAGGCGCGCATGATCATCACGGTGCCGCCGGCATGCAGCACCGGATTGGTGTAGCAATTCAGCCCGCCGGTGTGGAACAGCGGCAGCACGGTGAGCAGCACCGAGGCCGGTCCGATACAGGCAGGACCTCCGAGGTTGACGCAGTTCCAGAAGGTCATGCCGTGCGTGATGGTCGCGCCCTTCGGATGACCCGTGGTGCCCGATGTGTACATGATGGTCGAGACATCATCGAGCGTGACCTCTTCGATGCGGTCGAGCGGTTTTGCTGCGGCGATGCCGCCCTCGTAAGAGCCGCCCGGTCCAAGCAGCAAGCTCGTGCCAATGCCGCACAGTTTCGCCACTGCAAGCGCCGTCTCGGCGAGATCGGTGTCATGGATCATCACGTCAGGCGCGCAGTCGCCGGTGATGAACTGAAGCTCGGGAACGGTGAGGCGGGTGTTCAGCGGCACGAAGATCGCACCTAACCGTCCGCAGGCGAACTGCACCTCCAGCGTATCGGTGGTGTTCAGCGCCAGCACCGCGACGCGGTCGCCGCGCGAGACCTTGAGGGTGTCACGGAGGAATCCCGCCAGGCGTGAGATGCGCGCATCGAGCTGCACATAGGTGAATCGGCGCCCGCTCGCGAGATCGATCACTGCAAGCTTATCAGGCGTGCGGCGGCCATAATGGACAATCCAGTCGTAGTAACGAACGGCCAAAAATCCCTCCCTCGGCGGTCTGGTGCCGCCTCTCGTCCCTATTGCCGTGCACCATGCCCGGCGTGACCCAGGGGCCAGCCGGAGTTTGTGCATCGACGTCTCTTTTTTTGTTTCGGAGTTGGCCTGCGAGGGGCGAAAATCGTCTTGCGTTGAGTTGCTAGGCCAGGGCCGGTCGGAGCGGCTCTCGTGGATCAGCCACTCCGCGCAAGTGAGCCGCCAAAGTTCCGGCCATGGTGAATGAGACGAATCCGTCCGCGAGGCGAGAGTGCGATGAAGAGCCCGTTCTATACCGCCGAGCACGATGCCTTCCGCGATGTCATGCGCCGCTTCGTTGACAAGGAGATCGCGCCGTTCGCCCATGAATGGGATGAAGCCGGTGAATTCCCGCGCGTGCTCTATCGCAAGGCGGCCGGGATCGGCCTGTTGGGGCTCGGATTTCCCGAGGAATATGGCGGGATCGCCGCCGATCAGTTCATGAAGATCGTGGCCAGCCAAGAGCTGGCGCGCGCCGGGGCCGGCGGCATCAGCGCCAGCCTGATGAGCCACACCATCGGCTCGCCGCCGATCGCACGGGCGGCACGTCCGGAGGTGAAGGCGCGCGTGCTGCCGCAAGTGCTTGCCGGCGAGAAGATTTCCGCGCTCGCCATCACCGAGCCGGGCGGCGGTTCTGACGTCGCGAACCTGCGAACCCGGGCGCGGCGGGACGGTAATCACTACGTCGTGAGCGGCGAAAAAACCTTCATCACCTCGGGCGTGCGCGCCGACTATCTGACCGTTGCGGTGCGCACCGGCGGCGAGGGCGCCGGCGGCGTCAGCCTGCTCCTGATCGAGGGGAATTCGCCCGGCCTGTCGCGCACAAAACTGAAGAAGATGGGTTGGTGGGCCTCCGACACGGCGACACTGCATTTCGATGACTGCCGCGTGCCGGCCGAAAACCTGATCGGCGAGGAAGGCCAGGGCTTCAAGATCATCATGCAGAACTTCAACAGCGAGCGCATGGGCATGGCGGCGGGTTGCACGGCCTTTGCACGTGTCTGCCTGGACGAAGCCATCGCCTACGCCAGGGAGCGCAAGACTTTTGGCAAGCCGCTCGCCCAGCATCAGGTGATCCGCCACAAGATCGTCGACATGGCGCAAAAGGTCGCGGCGTCGCAATCGATGCTGGAGCTGTTGGCGTGGCGGCTGGAGCAGGGCGAGAGCCCGATCGCGGAAATCTGCATGATGAAGAACCAGGCGACGCAGACGATGGCGTTCTGCGCCTCGGAAGCCGTGCAGATTTTCGGCGGCGCCGGCTTCATGCGCGGCATCAAGGCCGAACGCATCTACCGCGAGGTCAAGGTCAACGCCATCGGCGGCGGCACCGAGGAGATCATGAAGGATCTGGCGTCGCGGCAGATGGGGCTATGAAATTCTCCTCCGTCATGCCGGGGCTTGTCCCGGGGATCCACGTTCTTGCTGCCGACTGACAAAGACGTGGATGGCCGGGACAAGCCCGGCCATGACGAACACATCAGAGAGATCGAGAGCTGAGCTGATAAAAATGCTGTTCACCGCCGACCACGACGACATCCGCCGCTCCTTGCAAAAATTCATCGCCAACGAGATCAACCCTCATGTCGATGAATGGGAGAGGGCCGATATCTTTCCGGCGCACGAGCTGTTCAAGACAATGGGCAGCCTCGGCTTCCTCGGGTTGAACAAGCCGGTCGAGTTCGGTGGCTCGGGCCTCGATTACTCCTACGCGCTGATGATGGCGGAGGAGTTGGGTGCCATCACCTGCGGCGGCGTGCCGATGGCGATCGGGGTGCAGACCGACATGGCGACGCCGGCGCTGGCGCGCTTCGGCTCCGACGAGGTGCGGCGCGAATTCCTCAGCCCCTCGATCTCCGGCGACTACGTCGCCTGCATCGGCGTCTCCGAGCCGGGCGCGGGCTCCGACGTCGCCTCGATCAAGACCAGCGCCAAATCCGACGGCGACGACTACGTCATCAACGGCGGCAAGATGTGGATCACCAACGGCACCCAGGCCGACTGGATCTGCCTGCTGGCCAACACCGGCGACGGGCCCGTTCACCGTAACAAGTCGCTGATCTGCGTGCCCATGAAAGCCAAGGGCGTCACTGTCGCGCGAAAACTCGACAAGATGGGCATGCGCTCGTCGGACACCGCGCAGATCTTCTTCGACAATGTCCGCGTGCCCAAGCGCAACCGGATCGGCGAGGAGGGCAAGGGCTTTACCTACCAGATGGTCCAGTTTCAGGAGGAGCGTCTCTGGGGCGCGGCCGCCTGCCTGAAGGCGCACGAATACATCATCGATCAGACCATCGAATACACGCGCAACCGCAAAGCCTTCGGGAAGTCGATCCTCGACAACCAGGTCGTCCACTTCAAGCTCGCGGAAATGCAGACCGAGGTCGAGCTGCTCCGCGCGCTGATCTATCGCGCCGCCGAGCAATTGGTCGCCGGCGAGGATGTGACGAAGCTTGCGACCATGGCCAAGCTGAAAGCCGGCCGGCTCGGCCGCGAGCTCACCGACGCCTGCTTGCAATATTGGGGCGGAATGGGCTTTACCAACGAGACGCCGGTCAGCCGAGCCTATCGCGACAGCCGCCTGACCTCGATCGGCGGCGGTGCCGACGAGGTCATGCTGATGGTCCTGTGCAAGATGATGGGTACGCTGCCCGGCAGCAAGGGAAATGCTTCATGATTACGCTCTATCACTGCGACGCCGCGCGCTCGTTTCGTCCGCTCTGGATGCTGGAGGAGATGGGGCTGCCGTACGAACTGAAGATGCTGCCGTTCCCGCCGCGGGTCTTCGCCAAGGAGTACCTCGCGCTCAATCCGCTGGGCACGATTCCCTTCATGGTCGACGGCGAGACGAAGATGACGGAATCCTCCGGCATCTGCCACTATCTCGGCATCAAGCACGGCCCGACGCCGCTGATGGTCGGGCCGGAAGATCCCGCCTATGGCGCCTTCCTGAACTGGATGTATTTTTCCGACGCCACGTTAACCTTCCCGCAGACGCTGGTGCTCCGCTACACCCAGCTCGAGCCGGAGGAACGCCGCAATCCGCAGGTCGCCACCGATTACGCAAAATGGTTCTTAGGGAGACTGCGCGCCGTCGAGGCAGCGACCGCCAATGCCGAAACATTGTGCGCGGGCCGCTTCACCGCCGCTGACATCGTGATCGGCTACGCCCTGCGTCTCGCAGACAATATCGGGCTCGCCAAGGATTTTGGGCCAAATGTCGCGGCCTATTGGGCGCGATTGCAGCAGCGCGATGGGTTCAAGCGCGCGGTTGCTGCGGAGCAAAAGGCCGGCGCCGAGCAGAATGTTGCGCCGCGCGTGAGGGCGTAAGCCGGCGAAGGCTGGGACTATTGTCTCATAACGGTTCCGGACGGCGCAGCGCCCGTCCTGAACTGGCGATGTTTTGCGCTCCATGACAGCGCTATCGCGCCGTGACAGCGCCCAAATTTCCGCTAAGGTGACCTCCGTCCGCAGCGGCCAAAGAGCCGCGCGAGGAGGATCCCCATGGAAGATAACGGTCGCGAATCCGACCATCTGATGCTGATCACGCCGGAGCGGGTTTTCTACGCCGGCCTGCTCGGTCGCCCCCGCAAGCGGACCCCCGGCTGTTGCCATGTCTATGTGGCGGTGAAGGGCAATTTGCACCTGACCATCGACGACGTCCTCGCCACCGGCGAGCTGTTCGTCACCCTGCCCAACCAGCGCCATTCCATCGCCGGCGACTACCGCACTGCAATCAGCGTGACGCTGGAGCCGGAAAGCATGCCTGATGGCGTCATTGAGGCCCTGGCCGAGCGGCTGATGGGACCGGACCGTGCGGTCTATGCCCGCAAGATCCTCGCCGCCTACACGCTGCTGCGCCAGCGCCGCTATGGCGACATCACCACCGCCGAATTCGACGAGATGTGCTTTGGCGAGGCGTTGCCCCGCCGCGTGCTCGACCCGCGCGTGACCCGCGCCGTCGCCCGCATCGGGCGCTTCTCCGGCGAGCCGGTGACAGCGGATACCTGCGCGACTGAGGCAGGCCTCTCGGCTTCGCGCTTCCTGCATCTGTTCAAGGAAGAGACCGGCATCTCGTTCCGCTCCTTCCGCGCCTGGAAGCGTGCGCGGCATCTGCTGCACTTCGCCAACCAGGACCTCAACCTCGCCCATCTCGCGCAGGATATCGGCTATCCCGACTCCACGCATTTCAGCCATTCGATCCGCCGTTTCTACGGATTGAAGCCGCGCGCGATCTTCGTCGGCTCGCGGGATCTTGCGATCTATCGCAGCACCGAGACGGTGCGGCTCGCGGAGGCGAGCTAGCACCGCTCTCGCAGGGTGGGCAAAGGCGCTCTTGCGCCGCGCCCACCACCTTTCGGCAATTGGCAAAGATGGTGGGCACGCTTCGCTTTGCCCATCCTACGATAGCCGTGCCTTCCAGCTTCTCCGCGCAAGAAGCCGCATGCCGCGCGTCACATGATCGCAAGCGTTGAATTCTCAACGTGCGAGACATTACTGGCATGAGCGACAAGGCCGTCATCACCTGCGCGCTGAACGGCGTGCTCACCGATCCGAAGCAGCACAATGTGCCTGTGACGCCCGAGCAGATGGCGCGCGAGGCCCGGGCTGCGTTCGATGCCGGCGCGTCCGTCATGCACATCCATCTGCGCCAGCAGGCGCCCGGCAAGGGGCATCTGCCGTCCTGGGAAGTCGCCGTCAGCAAGGAAATTCAGCAGGCGATCCGCGAGGCCTGCCCCGGCGTGATCATCAACCACACCTCGGGCGTCTCAGGGCCGAACTACAGCGGCGCGCTCGATTGCATCCGCGAAACAAAACCGGAGATTGCCGCCTGCAACGCCGGGTCGCTGAACTATCTGAAGGTGAAGGCCGACAATAGCTGGGCCTGGCCGCCGATGATGTTCGACAACGCGGTCGAGAAGGTGAAGGACTATCTCGACGTCATGAACGCGGTCGGCACCATCCCCGAGTTCGAATGCTTTGACGTCGGCATCGTCCGTTGCGTCGGCATGTATCATCAGGTCGGCATGTATAAGGGTCCGCTCGAATATAATTTTGTGATGGGCGTTGCCTCCGGCATGCCGTCAGATCCGGATCTTCTGCCGATCCTGATCAAGCTGAAACGCCCCGAAGCGCATTTTCAGGTCACCGCGATCGGCCGCGAGGAGATCTGGCCGCTGCACCAGCGCTGCGCTGAGCTCGGTGGTCATCTGCGTACCGGTCTCGAGGACGCCTTCTATCTCGCCGATGGCAAGAAGGTGACGTCGAACGGTCAGCTGATCGAGGCCATTGCCGCTTGCGCCCGCCGTGCCGGCCGCGAGATCGCGTCTCCGGCCGAGGCGCGGAAGATCTTTGGGACGAACAGGTAAGGTATCGCCTCACCCGTCATTGCGAGCGAGGCGAAGCAATCCAGAATCTTTCCGCTGAAGAAGTCTGGATTGCTTCGTCGCGTCGCTCCTCGCAATGACGAGCAGGATAGAGTCATGTCCATTCTTGAAAACACCATTTCCCCCGGCAGCGCCGGCTACCACGCCAACCGCGACGGCATGCTCGCGCTGATCGACCGCATGCGCGCGCTGGAAGAGCGCACGCGTAGCGCATCCGCCGCGGCAAAAGATCGTTTCCACAAGCGCGGACAGCTGCTCCCGCGCGAGCGCGTCGCGCTGGTGCTCGATCCCGGCGCGCCCTTCATCGAGCTGTCCACGCTCGCCGGCTACATGTTCGACGTGCCGGATGCGGCCAAGAGCGTGCCCGGCGGCGGTGTCATCGCCGGCATCGGCTTCGTCTCGGGCATCCGCTGCATGGTCAGCGCCAGCGATTCCGGCATCGATGCCGGCGCGCTCCAGCCCTACGGCCTCGACAAGACGATCCGCGTGCAGGAGCTCGCGCTGGAGAACAAGCTGCCTTACGTCCAGCTCGTCGAAAGCGCGGGCGCAAATCTCTTGCGCTACCGCGTCGAGGATTTTGTCCGTGGCGGCAACATCTTTCGCAATCTCGCGCGACTCTCCGCGGCGGGGCTGCCGGTCGTCACCGTCACGCACGGTTCGTCCACCGCGGGCGGTGCTTACCAGACCGGCCTGTCCGACTACATCGTCATGGTCCGCGGCCGCACCCGCGCGTTCCTCGCCGGGCCGCCGCTGCTGAAGGCCGCAACCGGCGAGATAGCCACGGAAGAAGAGCTCGGCGGCGCCGAGATGCACACCCAGGTCTCAGGCCTCGGCGACTATCTCGCCGAGGACGACCGCGACGGGCTGCGCATCGCGCGCGAGATCATGGCGGCGCTGGAATGGGAGCGGCCGGGCAGGGCCGCGTCGGAATTCAAGCCGCCGCGCTATGACCAGGACGAGTTGCTCGGCATCATGCCGATGGACCACAAACGCTCCGTGGATATGAAGCAGGTGATCGCGCGCATCGTCGACGATTCCGACTTCACCGAGATGGCGCCGAATTACGGCCCGGCCACCGTCTGCGGCCATGCCCGCATCGAGGGCCAGGCGATCGGCATCATCACCAACAACGGTCCGCTCGATCCCGCCGGCGCCAACAAGGCGACGCATTTCATCCAGGCCTGCTGCCAGACCCGTACGCCGATCCTCTATCTCAACAACACCACCGGCTACATGGTTGGCAAGGCTTACGAAGAAGCCGGCATGATCAAGCACGGCTCCAAGATGATCCAGGCGGTGACGTCGGCGACGGTGCCGCAGATCACCATCTATTGCGGCGCCTCGTTCGGCGCCGGCAATTACGGCATGTGTGGCCGCGGCTTCCATCCGCGCTTCTGCTTCTCCTGGCCCAACGCCAAGACCGCCGTGATGGGTGGCGAGCAGGCCGCCGAGACCATGGCGATCGTGACCGAGGCCGCCGCCGCACGCCGCGGCAAGCCGGTCGAGAAAGAAAAGCTCGATGCGATGAAGGCCCAGATCGTCAGCGTATTCGACGGCCAGATGGACGTGTTCTCGACCAGCGCACGCGTGCTCGACGACGGCGTGATCGACCCGCGCGACACCCGCGCGGTGCTGTCCGAAGTGTTCGCGATCTGCCGCGAGGGCGACGGGCGGACACTCCAGCGCATGCAATTCTCGGTGGCCCGCCCATGAGGAACGGATCAGTGCAGCACCGGTCGTTCTACAAAGTCCTGGTTGCCAATCGCGGCGAGATTGCACTGCGCGTGATGCGCAGCGCGCGGCAGCTCGGCCTCGGCGTCGTCGGGGTCTATTCGGAGGCGGATCGCGATGCGCTTCATGTGAAGCAGGCCGATCAGGCCGTGCGGATCGGCGAAGCCCTGCCGGTGCAATCCTATCTCAACATCCCCGCGATCATTGCGGCAGCCAGGGCCAGCGGCGCGGATGCGGTGCATCCGGGCTACGGCTTCCTCGCCGAGAACGAAGACTTTGCGCAAGCCTGCAAGGATGCCAGCCTCGTTTTCATCGGCCCGTCGCCGCAGGCGATCGAGGCGATGGGCAACAAGGCCGGCGCCAAGGAGATCATGAAGAAGGCCGGCGTGCCCGTCGTCCCCGGCTACCAAGGCGCTGACCAGAGCGACGATGTCATGCTGGCGGAGGCCAAAAAGATCGGCTTCCCCGTGATGATCAAGGCGGTCGCCGGTGGCGGTGGTCGCGGCATGCGGCTCGTCACCGAGGCCGCTTCGTTCCCCGATTCACTGCGCAGTGCGCGGTCGGAGGCGAAAGCCGCGTTTGGCGATCCCACCGTGATCCTCGAGCGCGCCATCCAGAACCCGCGCCACATCGAGATCCAGGTGTTCGGCGACAGCCACGGCAACGCCATTCATCTCGGCGAGCGTGATTGCTCGGTGCAGCGGCGGCACCAGAAGCTGATCGAGGAGGCGCCGTCGCCCGCGGTGACGCCCGAGTTGCGCGCGAAAATGGGTGAGGTCGCCGTCGCGGCCGTGAAGGCATTGCGCTACGAGGGCGCGGGCACGCTGGAATTCCTGCTCGATCAAAGCGGCGAGTTCTACTTCATGGAGATGAACACGCGCCTCCAGGTCGAGCATCCCGTGACCGAGGCGATCACCGGGCTCGATCTCGTCGAGCTGCAGCTGCGCGTCGCGCGTGGCGAGGCGTTGCCGGTGAAGCAGCAGGATATCCGCTTCTCTGGCCACGCCATCGAGGTGCGGCTGTGCTCGGAAGACGCCGCGCAAGACTTCATGCCGCAGTCCGGCCGCATGGCGCGCTGGCAGGTGCCGGATGGCATCCGCGTCGAGCACGCGCTGCAGTCGGGCTCGGAGATCCCGCCGTTCTACGATTCGATGATCGCCAAGGTGATCAGCCGCGGCGCGAGCCGCGAGGAGGCGAGGGGACGGCTGATCGTCGGCCTCGAGCAGCTCACGGCGTTGGGCGTGACGACCAATCAGGCGTTCCTGATGTCGTGCCTGCGCCATCCCGGTTTCGCCAAGGGCGAGGCGACCACGGCGTTCATCGGCGCGCATCGCGACGCGTTGCTTGCGCCGCGTGCGGACGCAGCATTCGATACGGCGTTGGCGGGTCTGTTGCTCTATGTCGCCAGTCCGCGCGCGCCGTCATGGCGTAGCGGGCGGAGCCTGTCGGCAACTTTCCCTCTGCCCGCGAAGATCGAGGTCGCCGGTCAGACGCACGAGCTTGAAGTCACCCGAGAACGCGATGGCAGTTACACCGTCGCCACCGACGGCCGCCCGGACAAATTCGAGATCGACCATCTCGATGCTGACGCCATCCGCTTCCGCCACGACGGCGTGATGGACAGCGCAAAATTCCTGCGCGACGGCGATCGGCTCTACCTCCAGCATCGCGGCATCCCGCTCGCGGTCATCGATCTCACCCTCGCTGCACCGAAGGCCGCCACAAGCAATGGCGGCGACGGCAAGGTGCGCGCCGCCATGAACGGGCGCGTCGTTGCCGTCCTCGTGAAGCCGGGCGATCGCGTCACCGCCGGCCAGCCGGTGTTGACGCTGGAAGCGATGAAGATGGAGCACCTCCACAAGGCCGGCATCGACGGTGTGGTCACTGCGATCGACGTCGCCGAGGGCGAGCAGGTGACGACGGGCAGGGTCGTGGCGGTGATCGGGGCCGATCAGAAGACGGGTTAGGGCATGTTCCGGGTAGGCCGCGCCAAGTCTCCGCTACGCTAAAAATTCCCAATGATTTCAACGCCATTTTGTCCCCGCCCGGCGCGGGCTGCCTCAAGCTTTCCGAGCGACGGGTGCTGATCGGCGAAGTATATTGAACATTGTTCAATCTCTAGGTATAAATATTGAACGATGTTCAATTGCCGCGTGGCGACCAGCAAGTTGTATGCTGACGACCACACGCCCGGAGATCGATGCCATGCTCCTGTCAGTGTCCCCTCGTCTCACGTTCGCCCCGCCGCAGACTCGCGAAAAGTATCTGATCGGCACGTTATTCGTCCTAACGCTGGTTGCCCTGCTGGCGCCGGCGTTGCCTGCCTCCGCATGGCATACGCCGCATTTCGTCGACACCCGGACGTGGCTGGGTGTACCCAACGCCGGCGACGTGCTCAGCAATCTTCTCTTCCTGGCGATGGGCGTCTGGGGCCTGGCGCGGCTGCGTGCCTGCCGCGATGCGCCCGTGGGTGCAGGTTGTCTCTTCGTGGGCCTGATCCTCACTTGCATAGGGTCGAGCATCTATCATCTCGATCCCGACGCGCCGCAGCGGCTCGTGGCCGATCGTCTCGGCATGGCAGTGGCGTTCGCGGGTTTTCTCGGCATCGCGACCAGCGAACGCATCAGCGTGCGCGCTGGCAAGGCGGTGGTGGTGCTGGTGACGGCTGCGGGCCTGCTCGCGGCTTGGGTGGCCTACAATAATCTCACGCCATGGGTGGTCGTGCAGTTCGGCGGCATGGCGGTTGCCGTGGGATTGGCGCTGACCCGGCCCCGCCCTGGCGCGCTTGGCGTGCCGCTCGGCGCCGTGATCTTCTTCTATGTGCTGGCAAAGCTCTTCGAGCTGGGTGACGTGACCATCTTCGAAGCGACCGGGCACATTGTCTCGGGCCACACGCTCAAGCATCTGGCCGCCGCGCTTGCGGCGTGGCCGGTGATATGGGCGTTGCGGCCTACTGGCCGCGCCCCGTCCCCTCATTGAGCAGACACGCCACTTGATGCGCATCGCCGGCGTCCACCAGCGCCGGCCGTTCGGTCCTGCACCGCTCCATCGCAAACCGGCAGCGGGTGTGAAACGCGCAACCCGGCGGCGGATTGACCGGGCTCGGCACGTCGCCGTCGACCAGCGGCGCGAGCTTCTTCGCAAGCGGGTTGGCGACCGGCACGGAAGCGAGCAGGGCCTGCGTGTAGGGATGCCTGGGATTGCGGAACAGCTCGTCCTTGTCGGCGATCTCGACGATGCGGCCGAGATACATCACCGCGACGCGGTGGCTGATATGGGCGACCACGGCGAGGTCATGCGCGATGAAGAGATAAGAGAAGCCGTGCTGCTTTTGCAGGTCGATCAGCAGATTGATCACCTGCGCCTGAATCGAGACGTCGAGCGCGGAGACCGGTTCGTCGCAGACGATCAGGCGCGGCCCCAGCGCCAGCGCGCGCGCGATGCAGATGCGCTGGCGCTGTCCGCCGGAAAATTGATGCGGGAAGTTGCGCATCTGGTCTGGCCGCAGGCCCACCTGCTCGAACAGCTTTGCGGTACGCGCTTCCAACTCCTTGCCGCTTGCGAGCCCGTGCACGGCGAGGGGTTCACCGACAATATCGCCGGCGGTCATGCGCGGATTGAGCGAAGCAAAGGGATCTTGAAATACGATCTGCATCGAGCGCCGATGCGGTCGCAGCGCAGACTTGGAGAGACGGGTGATGTCCTCTCCGTCAAGGCGGATCTGGCCCGAAGTCGGCTCGACCAGCCGCAGCACGCTGCGCGCCACCGTCGATTTGCCGCAGCCGGATTCGCCGACAAGGCCGAGCGTCTCGCCGGTATGAACCGAGAATGAGACGCCGTCGACCGCGTGCACGGTGCCGACCTGCCGGCGCAACACGCCGGCGCGCACCGGATAATGCTTCTTGAGATCGGTGACTTCGAGCAGCGCTTCGGTCATGCCACCTCCGCCACTTCGTCCGCGCGCCAGCAGGCGGCGAGGTGGCCGCCACCCCAATCGGCCAGCGGCGGATATTCTTCGCAGCGTTTGATCGCGAGCTTGCAGCGCGGCGCAAAGGCGCAGCCTTTCGGCAACCGCACCAGCGACGGCACGGTGCCGGGAATTTCGTTGAGCCGCGCCTGGACCGGAACACCTGACGCCGGCACGGCCGGGATCGAGGCCATCAGCCCGCGCGTGTAGGGGTGCTTTGGATCGGCGAATAGCGCTTCGACGGTGGCTTCCTCGACCTTCCGTCCGGCATACATCACGATCACACGCTGCGCGGTTTGGGCTACGACGCCGAGATCGTGCGTGATCAGCACGAGGCCGGTGCCGAGCTCCTTTTGCAGGTCGAGGATCAGCGCCAAAATCTGCGCCTGGATGGTGACGTCGAGCGCGGTGGTCGGCTCGTCCGCGATCAGCAGCACCGGCCGGCAGGCCAGCGCCATCGCGATCATCGCGCGCTGGCGCATGCCGCCGGAGAGCTGGTGCGGGTATTCCCGCGCACGCCGTGCCGGCTCGGGGATGCGCACCAGTCGGAGCATCTCGACCGCGATGTCGCGGGCCTCTTTGGTTGACAAATTCCGATGCAGCCGCACGGCCTCGACGATCTGGTCGCCGATCCTCATCACCGGATTGAGCGATGTCATCGGCTCCTGGAAAATCATGGAGATGCGGTTGCCCCTGACAGCGCGCATCTCGGCTTCATCCAGCGCCAGCAGATCGGTGCCTTCGAGCGACACGGAGCCGCCGACGATGCGGCCGGGCGGGTCCGGCACCAGCCGCATCAGCGAGAGCGCGGTGACGCTCTTGCCGCAGCCGGATTCGCCAACAATCGCCAGCGTCTCGCCGCGCCTCACGGTGAAGGAGATATCGTCCACCGCCCTAAACAGGCCGGAGTTCGTGAAGAACACCGTCTTCAGGTTCTTCACCTCGAGCACGAGATCGAATTCTTTTGCCATCAGCCGCGCTGCCGGGGATCGAGGATGTCGCGCAAGGCGTCGCCGAACAGGTTTGCGCCGAACACGGCGAGGCTGATGGCGATGCCCGGAAAAATCACCAGCCACGGTGCGGTGCGGACATATTCGGCGGCGGACTCCGACAGCATGCGACCCCATGACGGATAGGGTTCGGGAATGCCGAGGCCCAGGAACGAGAGCGAGGCTTCTGTCAGGATGGTCGAGCCGAGTTGCGCGGTCCCGAGCACGATCAGCGGCGCCAGCGTGTTCGGCAGCACGTGGCGTAGCGCGATGCGCACCTCGCTCATGCCGATCGACTTGGCGGCCTCGATGAATGGCAGCTCGCGCAGCGCCAGCGTGTTGGCGCGGATGACGCGCGACACGGTCGGGATCAGCGGAATTGCAATGGCGATGATGACGTTCGGCAAGGACGGGCCGAGTGCCGCTGTCATGATCAGGGCCAGCACCAGCAGCGGCAGGGCCTGCAAAACGTCGGAGACACGCTGGAATACGAGATCGACCCAGCCGGAGAGATAGCCCGAGGTCAGCCCGACGATGACGCCGATGGCGCCGCCGAGCGCGGTCGAACCGATCCCGACCGCCAGCGAGATCCGCGCGCCGTGGATGATGCGGCTGAACACGTCGCGGCCGAAGGAGTCCGTCCCCATCCAGTGCGCCATGCTTGGGCGCGCCAACGCGCGCGCAGCGTCGATCGTCAGGGGATCGTAGCGTGCGATGAAGTCGGCAAAGATCGCCGTGAGCACGAACAGCGTCATGATGACGAGCCCGGCCGCGCCCAGCACATGCCGCTGCGCGAGGAACAGCACGCGCCGCCAGCCGCCGGTCGCATGCGCCCCGGCGCGTCTCAGTTCAACGTCATAGTCGATCGCGGCCAAACAGCTCTCCTAATCCGTATACCTGATCCGCGGGTCGAACACGGCGTAGAGCATGTCGACGATGAAATTCGCGCTCACCACCACGACGGCAATCAGCATCACGAGGTTCTGCACGATCGGATAATCGCGCCAGCGGATCGCTTCGACCAGGAAGCGCGCGACGCCGGGGATGTTGAACACGGTTTCCGTTACAATGAGGCCGCCGATCAGGAACGCGGCCTCGATGCCGATCACGGTGATGACGGGCAGGATCGCGTTCTTCAGCGCGTGGTGATAGTTCACCGCCGCGTCGGATGCCCCCTTCGCGCGGGCGGTGCGGATATAGTCCTGTCGCAGCACCTCCAGCATCGAGGATCGCGTGATGCGCATGGTCAGCGCGGCGCTGCGGAAGCCGACGGCGGCGGCGGGGACGGCGTAGGTCGCGAACGCCTCGAGCCAGGTCTGCGGATTCGGGTTGAAGATCGGTATCTGGCCGAACATCGCCACCGACGCGGTGAGGATGAGCAGGCCGAGCCAGAACGAGGGCAGCGACAAGCCGCTGAGGCTGACGACGCGTAATGCGTAGTCGAGCCGCGTTCCCTGCTTCACCGCGCTGATGACGCCCAAGGGAATGCCGATCGAGGCCGAGAACAGCAGCGCAAGGCCGGCGAGCCGAGCGGTGATCGGAATGCGCGGCAAAATTTCCTGAAGCGCCGGCTTCTCCGAGACATAGGAGTAACCAAAGTCGCCGCGCAAAAAGCCGCTGATCCAGTGCCAATATTGCACGATTAGCGGTTGGTCGATGCCGAGTTCCTTCTCCAGATTGGCCTTGTCGGCGGGATCGACATAGCCGGCTGCCGCGAACAGGATGTCCACGATGTTACCGGGGACGATACGCAGCAGGAAGAAGATGACGACCGAGATCCCGAACAGGGTCACGAGCATCAGGAACAGGCGCCGCACCAGATAGGCAAACATCCCGCGCCCTCCCGTCGAGCCGTCAGCGCGCTACTTGTCCATCCAAACGTCTTCGTACCGGTACCCATTATACGAGCTGTTCGACATCACAGTCACGCCCTTCACATAAGACTGCCAGCAGGAGCCGGTGCGCGCGTGAAAAATGATGGGGCGGGCGACGTCCTCCTGCAACTTCTTGTCGATGTCCCACACCAGCTTCTTGCGCTTGCCGACGTCGGTCTCCTGCGACTGCACGTCGAACAGCTTTTCGATCTCCTTGTTGCAGTAATTGGTGTAGTTGCGCTCGGAGCCGCAGGAATAGTTCTCGTAGAAGGACTGGTCGGGATCGTCGACCGCGTTGCCGGTCAGGTTGAGCCCGAGCATGTAGTCCTTGCGTGCGATCTTCGGGAACCAGTTCGCGGTTTCGACCACGTCGAGCTCGCCGTCGATATAGATGCTCTTGAGCTGGTCGATCAGGATCACCGCGGGGTCGCGGTAGACCGGGATGTTGCGGGTCGAGACCTTCACGGCGAGGTGCTTGTCCGGCCCATAGCCGGCCTTCTGCATCAGCTTCCTGGCCTCCTCGCGGTTGGCGTTCACGTCGGGGCCGTAGCCGGGAATGCTCTCGAGCATCTCCTTCGGCATTGCCCAGAGACCAGCCGGAGCCGGCTCCATGGTGCCGCCGACGTCGCCCTGGCCCTCGAACATGATCGAGATGAAGGCCTTGCGGTCGAGCGACAGCGCCATGGCGCGGCGGATGTCGATATTGTCAAACGGCGGTGCGGACGAATTGACGATGATGTTGGTCGCGACATTGTTGGGCTCGACCACGCAGACCGCGTTCGGCGCCTGAGATTTCACGTCCTTCAGCAAGGGAATGCTGACCTCGGTCGGGAACGCCATGTCGAACTTGCCGGCGACGAAGGCGAGGATCGCGGTCGAGCGGTTCGGGATGATGGTGAACTCGATACCGTCGAGATAGGGCCGGCCCTTGCGCCAATAGTCTGTGTTCCGCGTCAGCTTGATCGATTCATTGGCCTTGAACTCGACGAACTTGAACGGGCCGGTGCCGATCGGATGCGTGCGCATGTCGCCGGGCGAAACGTGGCAGGGATAGACGGGCGTGTAGCCCGAGGCGAGCAGCGCCAGCAGCGACGGCTGCGGCCGCTTCAGGTTGAACGAGACCTCGAGATCGCCGTTGGTCGAGATATCGTTGACCTGATCGTACCAGGTCTTGCGCGGGTTCTGCCGGAATTTTTGCTGCGACTTGCCCATCAGCATGTCGAAGGTGCACTTCACGTCGGCGGAGGTGAACGGCTTGCCGTCGTGCCATTTCACGCCCTGGCGCAGCTTGAAGGTCAGCGTCTTGTTGTCGCTCACCCAGGCCCAGCTCTCGGCGAGCTCCGGGACGATATTGTCCATCCTGTTCTGGGCCTCGTCCTGCTTGTAGATGACGAGGTTGTTGAAGACAGGCATGAAGGGAACATTGAGCGAGTAGGTCGCGCCTTCATGGATCGAGGCGTTGCCGGGGCTGTCGCGGTGATACATCCGCAGGATTCCGCCCTGCTTGGGCTCGCCGGCGAATGTGACGGTCGAAATCGCCAGCAAAGACAGCGCCGCCATCGCGGCGAGCGCCCGAACGCTCCGCATCCTCGTCCTCCCAGACATCGGCCTTTGTGGCCTGTTTGCCCGGACGATAGCGACGCCCGCGCAGCGAGGCAACCGGCAAGGGCAGCGCTGCTCTCGACAATTCGGATGACGGAAGGCCGCCATGGGAGAGTGCGGGTGCGAACGCGCTGAGCGGCGCGCTCTCAAACAATCCGCGACGTCTTGTTCCCCCAGTACCGATCCCTGAGCAGCCGCTTGTACAGCTTTCCCGTCGGCAGCCGCGGCAACTCCTTTTCGAAATCGACCGAGCGCGGCACCTTCTGCCGCGACAGTGATGCCCCGCAGAAGGCGATAAGCTCTTCGGCGAACGCTGGCCCCGGCACCACGCCGGGCATCGGCTGCACCACCGCCTTCACCTCCTCGCCCAGATCGGGATTGGGCACGCCGAACACGGCGGCGTCCGCGACCTTCGGATGGGTGATCAGCAGATTTTCGCATTCCTGCGGATAGATGTTCACCCCACCGGAGATGATCATGAAGGTGGCGCGGTCGGTCAGGTACAGGAAGCGATCCTCGTCGACATAGCCGACGTCGCCGACCGTGCTCATGCTGCCGTCGGCCGAGCGCGCCTCTTTGGTCTTCTCGGGGTCGTTGAAATATTCGAATGGCGATCCGGTCTTGAACCAGACCTGGCCGGGCGTGCCGGTCGGGCACGGCTTCATGTTCTCGTCGAGAATGTGGAGATCGCCGAGCAGCACCTTGCCG
This sequence comes from Bradyrhizobium betae, assembly GCF_004123905.1. GTDB lineage: Bacteria > Pseudomonadota > Alphaproteobacteria > Rhizobiales > Xanthobacteraceae > Bradyrhizobium > Bradyrhizobium betae_A. The sequence continues at coordinate 118,004 of NZ_MZXW01000041.1, read as the reverse complement.
ACGGTGCCGCGATGAGCGAGCCATTCCTCGCTGTTGCAGGCGGTGAAGCCGAGGCCTTCGGTCGCGCCGTAATATTCGTGGATGATCGGACCCCACCATTTGATGATGTCGTCCTTCACCAGCGCCGGGCAGGGTGCGGCTGCGTGGATCGCGATCTCCAGCGACGACAGATCGTAGCGGCTCCGCACCTCTTCCGGCAGCTTCAGCATGCGCGAGAACATCGTCGGCACCAGCTGGGTGTGGGTGATGCCCCATTTCCCGACGAGCTGGAGGTAACGCTCTGGATCGAACGTCTCCATGATGATGACGGTGCCGCCCATGCGGATCGTGAGGTTCACGGCCGCCTGCGGCGCGGAATGATAGAGCGGCGCCGGCGACAGATAGACCATGCCCTCGCGGTAGTGCCAAAGCTTTGTCAGGAAATCGAACAGCGGCAGATTGTGCTTCGGCGGCTCCTCCGGCAGCGGCCGCAAGATGCCTTTCGGCCGACCCGTCGTGCCGGATGAATACAGCATGGCGGTGCCAAGCCATTCATCCTCAATCGGGGTCTTCGGCAGATCGGCCGTCACGTCCGCAAGGCCGACGATGCGGTCGCTCTCGCCGGGACCGTCGGCGACGATGCAGAGCTTGACGTCGGGGCAGGCGTGGATCGCCTCGCGCGCGATGTCGAGCTTTGCAACGGACGTGATCAGGATTTTTGACTGGCTGTTGACGAGGAGATAGGCGAGCTCGCCTGCGGTGAGGAACGAGTTGATGCAGGTGTAATAGAGACCGGAGCGCTCGCCCGCGCCGCAGGCTTCGAGGTAGCGCGAATTGTTCTCCATGAAAATCGAATAGTGGTCGAGCCGTTTCAGGCCGTGCTTGCGGAACAGGTGCGCCATGCGGTTGCTGCGCGCGTCGAGCTCGCGATAAGTGACGGTCTCGCCGGTCGCCGCCATGATGAAGGCAGGCTGGAGCGGGCGTAGACGGGCATGCTGACCTGGGTACATCAATCCTCCGGCTTTGAGATCATGCGGCAAGAAGCAGAATTTCGCGCACCTGCGCTGGACCGTCGATCTTGCGCGGATTGCGCGGGATCCAGTTCGTGCGCATCGCCTGTTCGGCAATGGCGTCGAAATGTTCCGTCGAGACGCGTACGTCCGACAGGCTTCGCGGCATGCCGAGAGCGCGGATGAAGGCATCGAGCACGTCGGCGGCGTTGTGGCCGGGGAAGCCCATCGCGGCCGCGACGATCATCTGGCGCTCGGCATTGGCACTTGCATTCCAGCGCATCACCGCTGGCAGCATGATGCAGGAGGTGTAGCCATGCGGCACGTCAAAGGCCGCGCCCAGCACGTAGCCGATGCCGTGGCTCGCTCCCATGGGAACGCCGGCGGCCAGCGCGCCCATCGACAGCCAGGTGCCGATCTGCGCATCCATCCGCGCGTCGAGATCGCCAGGATCGGCTTTGACCCGCGGCAGCGCGTCGGCAAGCATCGCAAGCCCCTTGACCGATTGTGCGTCGGCATAAGGATGCGTCTCGCGCGAGCAGATCGCCTCGACGCAATGGTCGACGGCGCGGATGCCGGTGGAGAGAAACAGCCATTCCGGCGTGTGCACGGTGATGCCGGGGTCGAGGATGGTTGCGCGCGGCACCGTCAGCGGATGCCGCAGCATCTGCTTCACATGCGCGCTGCGGTCGGTCACGCCGGCGATGGATGAGAACTCGCCACCGGCAATCGTGGTCGGCACGCTGACCTGACGTACCGTCGGTGCGATCATCTCGGGCGCAACACCCTTGTGCACCCGGATGCGCTCGATGCCGTCGATATTGTCGATGCCGTTGGCAAGACAGAGCTGGACTGCCTTGGCGCCGTCGGTGATCGAGCCGCCGCCGACGGTGACGATCAAATCGGCACCCGCCTCGCGTGCGGCATTGGTCGCCGCGATCACCGCCTCGCGCGGCGTATGCGCCGGCATGGCGTCGAACAGGCCGGCGCAGCGAGCGCCGAGCGCCTGCCTGATCTTCTCGATTTCGTCGGTCTCTCGGTTGAGCGTGCCCGAGACCATCAGGAAGGCGCGGCGCGTTCCCAACCGGTCCATCTGCGCGACGATGGCTTCAGCCGCCGGATGGCCGAACACGACCTCCTCGATCGCGCCGTAAACGACACGTCCCTGGTGCACGCCTGTCCTCCCCGGACAATTCGTCTTTGTTTTTGTAGGGGTAATCTAGCCGAGCCGGCCCTGCCCGTCATGTGCGAAGACGCTGGCGGTCTCGGGACGTCCGCTCCGTCATAGCCGGGCTTGTCCCGACCTCCACGCCCTGCCACGCGGCACAAGGAACGTGGATGCCCGGGCATGACGGGAGCGGAGGCACTCACCGCCGCCCTCCATTCATGAGCCACGCGAATAAGTCCATTCGCACCCCGCCTACTAATCACCGCGTGGGAAGCCGGCTATCTCGCTGTCAACCCGCCATCCGGCCAGGGCGCTCCTCCGAGCGTTGCGCGCGTTTTGGTCTTGAAGAGTTCATCAACTCCACCCATCTTGTGGCGCCCGCGGGTAGAGGCGTATCCTGCATTTTCCGTGGCTTTTGATGCGAGGACCTGGGATGAGCGGACCGGACGGAAGCGAGCCATTTGTGAAAAAGCACGATTTCGTTCAACCTCGGCACATCGCCATCGCCGGCCTTCTCGCCGCAGCCTTTGCGCTCGCGGGTTGCGGACAACCCTCGTCACAAGCCTCCGCACCGCCGCCGGCTCCGGTCACCGTCGCCCAGCCGGTCAAGCGCACCGTCACCGATTGGGACGAGTTCACCGGCCGCTTCGAGGCGGTCGAGGAGGTGCAGGTGCGCCCCCGCGTCGGCGGCTTCGTCAACTCGGTCGAATTCCAGGACGGCGCCATCGTGCACCAGGGCGATCTGCTCTACGTGATCGACCCGCGTCCGTTCGAAGCGGTGGCCGAGCAGGCTGATGGCCAGCTCTCCGACGCGCGCGCCAAGGTGGAACTGGCCAAGCGCGAGCTCGACCGTGGCCTGAACCTGGTCCAGACCAGCGCGGTCTCGGAGCAGGCCGTCGACCAGCGCCGCCAGGCCTTGCAGGCGGCGCACGCGGCGGAGACGCAGGCCGCAGGCGCGCTGAAGGCCGCCCGGCTCAACATCGAATTCACCCACGTGACCGCGCCGCTCACGGGCCGCGTCAGCCGCCATCTCGTCAGCCCCGGCAACCTCGTGCAGGGCAGCGATACCGGCACCTCGACGCTTCTCACCTCGATCGTCGCGCTCGATCCGATCTACGTCTATTTCGACATGGATGAGGCGACCTTCATTAAATACAGCAAGCTGTGGTTCGAAGGCCGCCGCCCGAGCTCGCGCGACACCGCGAACCCGGTGCAGGTGACGCTGGCCGGTGAGACCAAGCCGTCGCATGAGGGCACCATCAACTTCCTCGACAACCGCCTCGACGTCTCCACCGGCACGCTGCGCAGCCGCGCCGTCATCAAGAACACCGATCTGTCGATCCTGCCCGGTCAGTTCGGCCGCGTCCGCCTGATCGGCAGCGCGCCTTATGAGGCTCTGCTGATCCCCGACGTCGCCGTTGCGACCGACCAGTCCCGCAAGATCGTGTTCGTGGTCAAGCCTGACGACACCGTCGAGGCGCGTCCCGTCGTGCTCGGGCCGCTCGATGAGGGCCTGCGCGTGATCCGCGAAGGGCTGAAGCCGGAGGACCGGGTCATCGTCAACGGCATCCAGCGCGCCCGCGTCGGCGCCAAGGTGGCGCCGACTGCTGCTCAGGCGCCGGCCGGTGGCAAGTCATGAATCTCGGCCGTCTCTCCATCAACCAGCCCATCCTGGCGATGGTGCTGTCGATCGTGCTGCTGATCGTCGGCGCGCTCGCCTACACCACGCTGCCGGTCTCCGAATATCCGCAAGTGGTGCCACCGACCGTCGTCGTCACCACGCAATATCCGGGCGCCTCGGCGCAAACCGTGTCCGACACGGTCGCAGCTCCCATCGAGCAGCAGATCAACGGCGTCGAGGACATGCTGTATCTCTACAGCCAGGCGACCTCGAACGGCCAACTGACGATTACCGTCACCTTCAAGCTCGGCACCGACCTCGACAAGGCGCAGGTGCTGGTGCAGAACCGCGTCGCGATCGCGCAGCCGCAATTGCCGGATGAAGTGCAGCGCAACGGCGTCGTCACCCGCAAGAACTCGCCCGACATCCTGATGGTCGTGTTCATGCTGTCGCCGGACGACACCTTCGACCAGCTCTACATCTCCAACTACGCGCTGCTCCAGGTCCGCGACCAGCTGCTGCGCATCGACGGCGTCGGCGACATCCAGATCTTTGGCGCGCGCGACTATTCGATGCGGCTGTGGCTCGACCCCGACCGCATCGCCAATCTCGGCCTGACCTCGACTGAGGTCCTTGCGGCGATCCGCGCCCAGAATGTGCAGATCGCCGGCGGCCAGATCGCCGAGCCGCCGATCGCCGACCGGGCGTTCCAGCCGAATCTCGTCTTCACCGGGCGCCTGAAGGACCAGAAGCAGTTCGAGGACATTTTGATCAAGGCCGGCTCCGACGGCCGCACGGTGCGTCTGCGCGACGTCGCCCGGATCGAGCTCGGTGCGCTCGCGTACTCCACCAACAGCTTCCTGTTGCGCAAGTCGGCCGTCGCCATGCTGGTGACGCAGCGGCCGGGGTCGAACGCTCTCGCGACGGCCAAGAACATCTCCGACACGATGACGAGGTTGAAAGAGAGTTTTCCGAAAGGCCTCGACTACAACATCGGCTACAACCCGACCGAGTTCATCGCGCAGTCGGTCCACGAGCTGATCAAGACCATCTACGAGGCCATGCTGCTGGTGGTCATCGTGGTGCTGGTGTTCCTGCAAGGATGGCGGCCCGCGATCATTCCGATCATCGCGATCCCGGTCTCGCTGGTCGGCACGTTTGCGGTGATGGCGGCGCTCGGTTTCTCCATCAACAACCTCACCTTGTTCGGTCTCGTGCTCGCCGTCGGCATCGTGGTCGACGACGCCATCGTGGTGGTCGAGAATGTCGAGCGCCATCTCGAGCATGGCCTCAGCCGGCGCGACGCTGCGCTCAAGACCATGGAGGAGGTCGGCGGCGCGCTGGTCTCGATCGCGCTGGTGCTGTGCGCGGTGTTCGTGCCGACCGCCTTTCTCGGCGGCATCTCCGGGCAGTTCTTCCAGCAATTCGCCGTCACCATTGCGGTGGCGACCGCGATCTCCTGCTTCTGCTCGCTGACGCTGTCACCGGCGCTGGCTTCGCTGATCCTCACGCCGCACGAGGAGAAGCGGCCGCCGGCTGCCTGGAATCTGATCGCGCGTGGCTGGAATGCCTTCACCGGCGTCTTCAACCGCGTGTTCGACCGTCTCGCGCACGGTTATGCCGGGCTCGCCAATTTCGTGATCCGGCATTCGGTGGTGATGATCCTGATCTATGTCGTGCTGATCGGCAGTGCCGGCTGGCTGATCGGGACCACGTCGCAAGGCTTTATTCCGGCGCAGGACCGCGGCTACGTCATCATCTCCGTGCAATTGCCGGGCGCGGCGTCGCTGGCGCGCACCACGGAGATCGTGCGCGAGATCGAGCGGATCTCGCTGGATACGCCGGGTATCATCCGCGTCGCCGCTTTCGCGGGCTTCTCCGGCGCGACACGCACGCAGGCTGGCAACGCGGCCGCACTGTTCCCGGTGTTCGATGAACCCGAGGTGCGCCTGAAGAAGGGGCTGACGGCGAACGCCATCACGGGCGAGCTGCGCAAGCGACTCGCCGCGATCCAGGGCGCGTTCATCATCGTCATTCCGCCCCCGGCCGTGCCCGGCATCGGCACCGGCGGCGGCTTCACCATCCGCATCCAGGACCGCCAGGGCCGCGGGCCGGAGCTGCTTGCTGCGGCCACCGACGAGCTTGTCGCCGCAGCGCGCAAATCCCCTTCGCTGCTCGGTCCCACGGTGTTCTCGCCGTTCTCGGCCGGCACGCCGCAGCTGTTCGTCGACATCGACCGCACCAAGGCGCAGAAGCTCGGCGTGCCCATCGCCAACATCAACGACACGATCCAGACCTATTTCGGATCGACCTATGTCAACGACTTCAACTTGTTCGGCCGCACCTATCACGTCACTGCCCAGGCCGACTTCCCGTTCCGGAAAGAGCCGAGTGATCTCTCGCGGCTGCGCACGCGCAATGCTTCGGGCGACATGGTGATGCTCGGCAGCGTGGTCGAATTCAAGGACGTCTCGGGGCCCGATCGCGTCGCGCGCTACAATCTCTATGCGGCCTCCGAGCTCCAGGGCGAGCCTGCGCCGGGCACCAGCTCGACCACCGCGCTCAACGCCATCAAGAAGCTCGCGGACGACACCCTGCCGAGCGGCTTCACCTTCGAATGGACGGATCTGTCCTATCAGCAGGTCACCGGCGGCAATGCCGGCCTTTACGTGTTCCCAATCTGCGTGCTGTTCGTCTATCTCGTGCTCGCCGCGCAATATGGCAGCTGGACGCTGCCGTTCGCGGTGATCCTGATCGTGCCGATGTGCCTGTTGGCGGCGACCATCGGCGTGCGCATCATGGGCCAGGACGTCAACATCCTCACCCAGATTGGTTTCGTTGTGTTGGTGGGGTTGGCGGCAAAGAACGCGATCCTGATCGTCGAGTTCGCGCGCGACATCGAGAAGGAGGGCAAGCCGAGGCTTGAGGCCGTCATCGACGCCTGCCGGCTGCGACTGCGGCCGATTTTGATGACGTCCTTTGCCTTCATCCTCGGCGTGCTGCCGCTGGTGATCTCAAGCGGCTCCGGCTCGGAGATGCGGCAAGCCGTCGGCGTCGCCGTGTTCTTCGGCATGATCGGCGTCACCCTGTTCGGCCTGCTGTTCACGCCGATCTTCTATGTGGTGGTGCGGAACCTGGCCGAGGGGCCGAATGAGGGGAAGAAGCCGGAGGCCGCGGCATAACGTTTCGACAACGTCGTCCTGGCTTTCGCCAGGACGACGGCATTCTGTGAAGCCGCCGCGCCCATACTAACGGCCTACGCCGAAATGGATGGGCAGGCCTCCGGTTCTTCACTACACTCCGCGCGATTTCAAAACAGAACACTGCTGGGAGCTAACACATGAAATCAGCACTTTTGGCCGCTGTCGCAATGTCGGCCTTGCTGCTGGCCGCACCGGCGTCCGCGCAAGGTGTCAAGATCGGCATCCTCAACGACCAGTCCGGCGTCTACGCCGATTACGGCGGAAAATACTCGGTCGAAGCCGCCAAGATGGCGATCGAGGATTTCGGCGGCGAGGTGCTGGGCCAGAAGATCGAGATGGTCACCGCCGACCATCAGAACAAGCCGGATCTCGCCACTTCGATCGCGCGGCGCTGGTACGACGTCGAGAACGTCGACATGATCACGGAGCTGACGACCTCCTCGGTCGCGCTCGCGATCCACGAGCTCTCCAAGGAAAAGAAGAAGATCGACATCGTCGTCGGCGCCGCGACCTCGCGTCTCACGGGCGACGCCTGTCAGCCCTACGGCTTTCACTGGGCCTATGACACCCGCGCGCTCGGCGTCGGCACCGGCGGCTCGCTGACCAAGGCGGGCGGCGACAGCTGGTTCTTCCTCACCGCGGACTACGCCTTCGGCTACGCACTGGAAAAAGACACCAGCGAGATCGTCACGGCCAATGGCGGCAAGGTGATCGGCTCGGTGCGCGTGCCGCTCAACTCCTCGGACTTCTCGTCCTTCCTGCTCCAGGCGCAGAGCTCGAAGGCGAAGATCGTCGGGCTCGCCAATGCCGGCCTCGACACCACCAACTCGATCAAGCAGGCGGCCGAGTTCGGCATCGTCTCCGGCGGCCAGAAGCTTGCCGGGCTGCTGATGACGCTCGCCGAAGTGAACGGTCTCGGCCTTCAGGCCGCGCAGGGCCTGGTGCTGACCGAGGGCTATTACTGGGATCTCAACGATCGCACTCGCAATTTCGGCGAGCGCTTTTTCAAGCGCACCAGCCGGATGCCGAACATGATCCAGGCCGGCACCTATTCGGCGACACTGAGCTATCTCAAGGCGGTCAAGGCCGCCGGCACCAAGGACCCGGACGCGGTTGGCAAGAAGCTGAAGGAGCTTCCGGTCGACGACGATTTCGCGCACGGCGGCAAGGTGCTCGAGAACGGCCGCATGGTCCACGACATGTATCTGTTCGAGGTCAAGAAGCCGTCGGAGTCGAAGAAGCCCTGGGACTATTACAAGCTGATCGCCACCGTCCCCGGCGACAAGGCGTTCTTCACCGCCAAGGAAAGCGGCTGCCCGCTGACGAAGTAAGTCTCGTGTCCCGGACGCGCTGCAGCGTGAAACGCTGCTGCGCAGAGCCGGGACCCACGCATCTCCACGCCTAGCGGCCCGGCTGGGTCCGGTTCAGCGGCGCAGCGTTACACGCTGCACCGCGCCCGGGACACGTGCGCGCGTGATGCCACGCTTCACTAGACCAGCCGCAACACCACCGCCCCGATTGCCCCCGCCCACAGCGCAATGGCGGCGATGCCCTGGATCATGAACCCCGGGCCGCGTTTTGCGGCTGCCTTCGAATAGCCGATGAAGTAGACAACGCGCCCGATGATCCAGACCGCGCCGATGCCGGCTGCGATGGCGTCGCCGATATAGATCGCGAACAGCCAGAGCGCCGGCAGGACAATCGGCATCCATTCCAGCGTGTTCGCCTGGATGCGGAAGGCGCGCTCGAAGTCGGGATGGCCCGATATCGCCGGCACCTTGACGCCCGTCTTCGACCGGGATCGCGAGACGTTCATGATGGTGAAGAAATAAAATGCAATCGCCAGCAGCGTGACGAGGGCGGTGAGATGATACATCGCGGAAGCCCCAATAGCGTTTTCGAGCGAAGTGGATACCGGTTCGCGTCGAGAAAACGCGTCAAAACGAGAACCTAGCGGTCGCGCTTCAATACCCGGTCAGCTCGAGATAGCCAACGCCGTCATGCGTGCCGGCAAAACTGATCGGCCCCTCCCAATAGGAGAAGCCGGTCCCCATCCAGGCTTTTGGATTGAGCGGCTTGCAGGAAATCGAGAAGGACCGTGAGGGGATCGCGATCTGCCATTCCACCGGCAGCTTACGACCTGCGACCTCCGTCGTCGCTTTCGGTGTCATCTGGATATCGCTGCCCACAATCATCTGCGTGTCGCCGCTAGCGCTGATCCAGTTGCCGAACGGATAATCTTTGCCGTCCTTCTGGCGCAGCCGGTACAGCATCAGCTTGTCGCCGGATGCAAGATGCAGCGACAGCCAGTCCCAGCCGGTCTGGTCGGCATCCAGCGGCTGGCTACTCCATTCGCGGTCCATCCAGGCCTGGCCCGAGACATCGACCGGCTTGTCGTCGATGACGAGCGTACCGCGCGCCTGGTAAAACGGCTGGCTGTAATAATAGGAAGCCTGCCCACGCTCCGACTTGCGGCTGAAGCCGCGGTCGCCTTGCAGCACCACCGGACGATCAGTCTCTAACGTCAGCGCATAGCTGAAGTCGGTGCCGGTGGCCTTCAGTGTCACCGGCGCCAAGGCGCGATGGTCGGTGCGGTCAAAACCCCTCATCTCCCAATCGTCGATCCAAGCCGCAAACGGTTTTGCCGTGACGCCCGCCTGTCCAATCCCACCACGCGAAAACACTTCGCTGAAGCGGTGCGTGTCGGCGCGCGTCACTGCCGCATGCGCCATCCAGATCTGCTGATTGGCCCAGCCTTCACCTTGCGGCCCCGGCTGCGTCGCCTGACGGAATAGCGTCCATTGCAGGCCGCAAGCCGCGCCGCTGCTATCTGTGAGATTCGCCGTGAGATACCACCACTCGATGCGAAACTCCGGATGGGGCCCGTGATCGGCGGGGAAGGTGAACGTCTTTCCCGGTGTGACCTTAGCAAAGCCATCGGCGGTCTCGCCGAGCCCGGCATAGCCTTGCGCGCCGGCGCGGCGGGCAGCCGCGAGTGCGGCGATGCCGCCGGCGAAAGCGCGCCGCGAAATCCGATCAGCGCTCATTGGCAAACACCTTGACGAGGCTCGCCGGCTGCATCCGCGCCAGCCGGAGCATCGGCAGCAGCGCGGCCAGCAGCGAAGCCAACAGCGCGACCGCGACCAGCTCGACCAATTGCAATGGAAACACGTGGAACGGCAGCCGCCAGCCGAACGCTTTGACGTTCACGATCGCGATCAGGCACCACGCCACCAGCAGCCCGAGCGGCACGGCCAGCAGCGATGTGAACAGCGCAACCGACAGCGTCTTGGTCAGCTCGATTGCGGCAAGGCGCGGCCGCGTGATGCCGATCGCCCAGAGCGGCGCGAGCTGCGGCAGGCGCGAATTCGCCAGCGTCAGCAGGCTGGTCAGCAGCGCGATGCCGGCGACGCCGAGCGTGAAGGCGTTCAGTGCCGAGGTCACCGCAAAGGTGCGATTGAAGATCCGGATCGACTCCGCCTTCACGGTCGCCTGGTCGGCGACGCTGCGGTCGTCGAGCGCAAACTGCTTCTGCAACGCTGCGATCAGCCCGGGAATATTCTCCTTCGCGACGATGAGGCCGATCCGCGTCTGCGGCGTCTGCGGAAAGTGCCGGATCAGCGCCGCGACATTCACCGCGAGCTGTCCCTTGGGGTTGCCATAGTCGGCATAAATGCCAACGATATCGAGCTCCCAGGTCCCACCTGGCGCCGGCACCTCGATGACATCGCCGACCCGGACATTCAGCCGGCGGCTCAGTTGCTCGCTGATGAAGGCGGCATTGCCTGGCACCAGCTGGGTCCAGGCGCGTGGCGCGGTCTCCAGCAGCGGCCAGCGCTCGCGATAGAGCGCGTGATCGGGCAGGCCGAGCAACTCGACCGGCTGGCCTTGCACCTGGGCCTCGGCGCGTCCGCCCGACAGGATCGCCTGCACATCGCCACGCTCCTTCAGCCAGTTCCGGATCGCAACGCCTTGCGCATTGTCGGAAGCGCTGATGTAGACATCAGCCGCGAGCCGGCCGTTGAGCCACCCTACAAAAGTGCGGCTGAAGGTTTCCACCATGGTGGAGACCCCGACATTGACGGCGAGCGCGAGCAGCAGCGCCATCAGCGCCAGCGACAATCCCGAGAGCTGCTGCCGGCTGTCTGCCCAGAACCACAGTGCGAGCGGCCCTTTCGCAAAACGCTGGCCGACGAGCAGGATGATCTCGAGGAACGCCGGCAGGATCAGCGCCGCACCGAACATCAGCGCGGCCAGCACGCCAAAGCCCGCGATCAGCGATTGTCCGTAGTGAAGCAGCAGCAGCGCGACCACGAACACCATGCAGGCCGCTGCGCTTTGCAGGATCAGCCAGCGGCGCTGCCGCTGCTGCCAGGCATACGGTTGCGCGGTCGCCAGCACAGGCATCCTGATCGCCTTGATCAGGCTGGTCGCCGCCGCAACCAGCGCGCCCGCGATGCTGATGCCGATGCCGGCGAGCCACCATTCGGGTTGGAGCGTGAGCTGCCCCGGGATCTGCGCGCCATAGAGCCCGCGCAGCGAGGCCGCGACGTCCGGCAGCAGCGCCGCCGCGATGAAATAGCCGCAGACGAGCCCGATCAATCCTGCGACCAGCGCCAGCGCCACCAGCTCGACCACCAGCACGGTATCGACCAGCCGCGCCGAGGCCCCGCAGGCCCGCAACGTCCGCAGCATCGGCAGCCGCTGCTCGAAGGCGAGGCCGACGGCGGAGTTGACGATGAAGAGGCCAACGAAGAACGACAGCAGGCCGAACGCGGTGAGGTTGAGATGGAAACTGTCGGTCAAGCGCTCCAGCTCCGTCTCCGCATTCGGCTCGACCCGCTGCAACTGCTCGCCGACGATGCTTGCGAGCGGCGCCGGCTTGCCCTTCGGCCTGCCGATCACGAGTCGCGACACCTGGTCCGGCTTGTTCAGGAGACGCTGCGCCACGCCGATATCCACGACGAGAACGTTGGGAACGAGCTGCGGCAGCACGCGCAGTGGCGGCAGTTTTGCGCCGCTGCTGATCGGCGGCGCCGCGCCTTCCGGCTCCTGCAAATCGCTCAGCGTTTCCTGCGCCACCAGCGTCTGGCCCGGCGGCGCAACAAAACTGCTCAGATCCGAAGCACCGAGGCGCGGCGCATTGCCGATTTCGGCCGGCATCGTCACCGGCTCGACGCCGAGCAGCCGCACCGAGCGGCCGTTGATCTGGACGCGTCCCTCCAGCATCGGCGACACCGGCCAGCCCGCGCGGCGGAGCTTGACGAACAGCTCCTGCGGAAAAGTCGCCGCGTCAGGCGCGACCAGCATCGCGGTGCGCACGCCGCCAAACGTCGCCGCCGCGCGGTCATAGGCGTTGCGGGCCTGCTGGTTGATCGCCTGCACGCCGCTCCACAGCGCAGTTGCCGCGATCAGCCCGATCAGCAGCGTCGCGAACTGCATCTTGTGCCGCCGCCAGTGGCTCAGGAGCACCGCGAGCACCCACAGCGCGCGCCTCATGCGATTCGCCCCGCATGCAAGGTGAGGTGGCGGTCGAGCGTGCCGGCCAGATGCAAGCTGTGCGTCACCATCAGGAAGCCGCAGCCGGTGCGCGCGACGAGGTCGCGCGTCAGTGCCAGCACGTCCTCGGCGGTGGCTTCGTCCAGATTGCCGGTCGGCTCGTCCGCGAGCAGCAGCGACGGCTTTGTCGCCAGCGCCCGGCCGATCGCGACCCGCTGCTGCTGGCCGCCTGATAATTGCTCTGGATAGCGCTTGAGGAGGTCGCCTAGTCCAAGCCGCTCGACCAGCTCCTTGGTCCAGGCTGCATCAATCCGGCCGGCGATCCGCGCCTGGAAAGCCAGATTGTCCGCGACCGACAGGCTCGGGATCAAATTGTACTGCTGGAAAACCAGGCCGATCCGGTCGCGCCGCAAGCCGGCGCGCCCTGCGTCCGACAGCTTGGTGACCTCGGTCTCCTCCAGCCGGATCGATCCGCTATCGGCGGCATCCAGCCCCGCGATCAGGTGCAGCAGCGTGCTCTTGCCGCTGCCGGATTCGCCTGTGAGCGCGACGCGTTCGCCAGCCCTGAGGTCGAGGTCGACGCCACGCAGTACATGGACCGGTTCGCCGGCCGAGGAGAAGGTCTTGGAGAGGTTTCGGATGCTCAGCACGATGGATGGCGCCGGACGGAATTAACGGAAATGCTGCGTAGCACACTTACTGCGGAAATGCCGGGGTTGCGTTGCCGTTCAAGCCGTTGTTAGCTCCGAGGACGGCCAAATCAAAAAGTGCCGAAAAAGACATACGGGGAGAACGATGAGCGCTCAGGGAACGCCCAATGCGGCCGGGAAGACGACCGAAACGCCGAAGGGCGCCTGGACTGTCACGTTTCTCCTCTTTCTCTTCATGGTCGTGAACTTCGCGGACAAGATCGTGGTCGGTCTCGCCGGCGTGCCCATCATGACCGACATGAAGCTCGAGCCGGAGCAGTTCGGCTTGCTCGGCTCCTCCTTCTTTTTCTTGTTTTCGATCTCGGCCATCGTGGTCGGCTTCATCGTCAACAAGGTGCCGACGCGCTGGGTGCTGCTGACCTTGGCGGTGATCTGGGCACTGGCGCAGTTTCCGATGGTCGGCACCGTCTCCTTCACCACGCTGCTGATTTGTCGCATCGTGTTGGGCGCGGGCGAAGGCCCTGCTTTCTCGGTCGCCGCGCACGCGATCTATAAATGGTTCCCGGACGAGAAGCGCACGTTGCCGACCGCGGTCCTGTCGCAGGGCTCGGCCTTCGGCGTCATCCTCGCCGTGCCGGCGCTGAACTGGGTCATCGTCAATCACTCCTGGCATTATGCGTTCGGCGCGCTCGGTGTTGTCGGTCTGATGTGGGTCTGTGCCTGGCTCGCCTTCGGCAAGGAGGGCCCGCTGGAGGATACGCAGACCCTCGCGGCCACTGAGCCGCAAATCCCCTATTTGCAGCTTCTGACCTCGCGCACCTTCCTCGGCTGCGTGATCGCGACTTTCGGCGCCTATTGGGCACTGTCGCTCGGCCTCACTTGGTTCACGCCCTTTATCGTCAAGGGCCTCGGCTTCTCGCAGAGCCAGGCCGGCTTCGTCTCGATTCTGCCCTGGGTGTTCGGCGCCACCATCGTGATCCTCACAGGTTGGATCTCGCAGGTGATGATGGCGCGCGGCTACACCACGCGCATCTCGCGCGGCGTGCTCGGCTCGGTGCCGCTGATCCTCGGCGGCCTGATTCTGGCGACGATGCCGCATGCAACGGGCGCCGGTCTCCAGATCGCGCTGCTCGTGGTCGGCTCCGGCCTGTGCGGCGCGATCTACGTGGTCTGTCCGCCGATGCTCGGCGAATTCACCCCGGCCTCGCAGCGCGGCGCGGTCCTTGCGATCTACGGTGCGCTCTATACGCTCTCGGGCATCATCGCGCCGACGGTGATGGGCACCGTGATCCAGCGCGCCGGCAACATGGTCGACGGCTACATGACCGGCTTCACCATCAACGCCGTGGTGATGGTCGGCTCCGGCCTCATCGGCCTGCTGCTGCTCTGGCCGAACTCGGAGAAGGCGAGGCTAACCCGTGGCGCTGCGCCGCAGACAGCGCGGTTGAAGGGCGCGGTGTCGCCGACGTGAAGACCGCTTCTGCGCTTAACCTCCCGCGAGGGGAGGGTAAGCGGCAGTCGCTCGTCAATTCATCCCCTGCGAGCCACGAATCAACTTCCCCGGCCGTCGTCCCGTGGCTTCGCCCTGCCGCCGCGTCACCACGCCGGACACGATCGTGGCGTCATAGCCATCGACATCCTGCAACAGCCGGCGCCCGCCGACCGGTAGATCGTAATGCACCTTCGGCGGATGCAGATGCAGCCGGTCGTAGTCGATCACATTGACGTCGGCCTTGTAGCCGGGCGCTATCAGCCCGCGATCGGTGAGGCCGACCGAGAGCGCGGTCTTGCGCGACTGCGCGGCGACCACGAACGGAATGGACAGCTTCTCGCCGCGGGTGCGGTCACGCGTCCAGTGCGTCAACAGATAGGTCGGGAAGCTGGCATCGCAGATGATGCCGCAATGCGCGCCGCCGTCGGACAGGCCGGGCACCGATTGCGGATCGATCAGCATCTCGCGCGTCGCATCGAGGTTGCCGTCGGCGTAGTTGAGGAAGGGCACGTAGAGCATGCCCTTGCCTTCGTCGGACAGCATCGCGTCATAAGCGAGTTCTTCCGGCTGCCGGCCCTGCTTGCGCGCCCGCGGGCCCAGCGCGTTCTCCGGCGGCTGCTCGTAATCGGGGGGATCGCCGAGCAGAAACATCTTGTCGTAGTTGGGCCGGAAGAACAGCGGATCGTCGGTCGCGGTCGCCGTCTCGCTAAGGATCGCCTTGCGCACCTCGCCTTGATGTAGTCGCGCCAGCCGCTCCTTCAGCGGCAGATGGGCGATGGCCTTGTAGCTCGGATGGGTCTGGAATGGGTTGCGCGACAGCTCCAACCCCAGCAGCAGCCCCACGGGACGCGCCGCGATTTGCGCGGTGATGGAGAGGCCGCGCCTCGCGGCTGCATTGATCTCGTCCAACGTCTGGCGCCAGCGGTTTGGCGCCTTGTCGTTCTGCGTGATCGAGAACGAGATCGGGCACTTCGTGCTGTCCGCCACCCGCAGCATCATCGGCAGGTCTTCGTGGAGGGTCGACAGATCCAGCACGAATTGCAGTACGCTGCGGCCCTGGCTGTGCATCGCGCCGGCAATCGCGGTGAGCTCGTCCTCGCCGGCCTTCAGTGTCGGCGTGAAATCGCCCGTAGAGGTGCGGTGGTTGAGCGTGCGCGAGGTCGAGAAGCCGAGCGCGCCGGAGCGCACCGCCTCGCCCGCGAGTTTTGCCATCGCCGCATTGTCTTCCGCCGTCGAGGGATCGCGGCGCGCGCCGCGCTCGCCCATGACATAGACGCGCAGCGCCGCATGCGGCAGTTGCGCGCCGATGTCGATGTCGAAATCGCGCTTGGACAGCCAGTTCATGTAATCCGGAAAGCTCTCCCAGGCCCAGGGAATGCCGGCGCTCAGCACCGGCTCCGGAATGTCCTCGACGCCTTCCATCAGCTGGATCAGGCGGGTGTGGTCGACAGGCTTGCACGGCGCAAAGCCGACGCCGCAATTGCCCATGATCGCGGTGGTGACGCCGTTCTGCGAGGACGGCGTGATGTCCTGGCTCCAGGTGACCTGGCCGTCGTAATGGGTGTGGACGTCGACAAAGCCCGGGGTCACCAGTTTTGCGCGCGCGTCGATTTCCTCAGTGCCCTTCGCCGCGATCTTCCCGACCTCACTGATCCTGCCGCCGGTGATGGCGACATCAGCCTCGAACAGCTCGCCGCCGCTGCCGTCCGCGACAGTGCCGCCGCGGATCACGAGATCAGGGGTGCTCATGGTGTTTCTTCCCGCTTTGTTGTTTTGCTTAAGCGCATTTTCGGGTGCGCCAGCGCAGTGTCAACCGCGGGGAAGTGCGCTCAGGGTTGCATGGCAGCCGTGGCTTGCCGCTTCCGCTCCGTGAACGGCGACAGCACGACCGTCGCCAGCATGAAGATCACGGACGCCCCGAACACCCAGTGCGGCGCGCTCTGGTCCATGATCCAGCCGAACAGCAGCGGTGAGACGATGCCGCCGAGATTGAAGCCGGTGGAGACGATGCCGAAGGCGCGACCGGCCGCCCCCGGAGGCGCGGCGTTGCGCACCAGCATGTCGCGCGAGGGCGCGATCACGCCGGAGAGGAAGCCCGCGGTTGCCATCGTCGCGGTCAGAGCCCAGCCCGGCAATGTCACCAGTGCGATCAACAGCACGATGCCCGCGTTCGCGGCAAAGCAGGCCGCCGCGACATACCCGTGATGCTCGGTGTGGTCGGCGAGGAAGCCGCCCGCGAGCACGCCCGCGGCGCTGGCGCCGAGGAACGCGGTGAGTGCGACATTGGCGACGGAATAGGACGTGCCGTAGCCGCTCATCAGTGCCACCACGCCGAAATTGTTGATGCCGGCGACCGACAGGCTGAGCAACATGAACAGCGCGGTCAGCGTGATCAGCGCCGGGGTGATGACGGCCTGCTTCGGTGCGTTTTCGTTGCCCGGCTTTGTCTTGTGCGCACCGGCCTCGGGAATGCCCATGGCCACCAGCAGCAGCGCCACCAGAATGGCGATCGCACCCGATGCGATCAATGCGCCGGTGCCGCCCGAGACGGTGACCAGCGCCGCGACGATCGCCGGCGTCACGGCACCGCCGAAATAGCCGGCAAAGGTGTGGATCGAGAAGGCGCGGCCCATCCGTGCCTCGTCCATGTGCTCGGCGAGGATGGCGTAGTCAGCGGGGTGATAAACGCTGTTGGCAAGCCCGAGCAGCACGGCGCAGGCGATCAGCGAGGCGTAGCTCAGGTGCAGGCCGAGCAGGATCAGCGCGAGACCGCCGAGCGTGAGCCCGATCAGCAGAATCTTCCGCGCACCAAAATGATCGACGAGATAGCCGGTCGGCGCCTGGGTCAGGCCGGACACGACGGCAAGGATGGTGAGCGCAAAGCCGAGCTCGACATAACCGACGCCGAGCCTGTCCTTCAAAAACGGGAACAGCATCGGCAGCACCAGCAGATGGAAATGGCTGACCCAATGCGCGACCGAGATTCCGGTCAGCGTGCGTAGCGCGCTGTCCGCCTTGCCTTGTTGCGGTGCGGCGAGAACGTCGACCATTGCAGTTCCGTTTCACGTCCTGAAGGGACGCGCAAACTATCGGGGACAGCGGTTATTTGTCCATGAACGCAGGCGCATGGCAGGTAGCGCGGGCGGGGTGAGAGCTCCACCAGCGGTGTGGCGTTCGCGTAGGCCCCCTCACAACGGCTCGTCGTCATTGCCATAGCGATCGCGCTTCGGCGTGGCCATGTCGCCATCTTCGTAATCGTCGTCGACCTCGCGCGGAGGCGGCAGCTTTTTCTTCGCCTTGTCGTCGACTGTTTTGGGCGGCTCGTTCGGCTTTGCGATCTTGGCCATGGCTGGTCCCGGATGGTGATGCTTCACCCGATTCTATCCGGAAAATATGTGCGGTTCCTGATCTGGCGCAAGAAGGGGGCCATCAGTGCAGCACAGGCCCGCCCGCCTTCTTCCAGGCATCGATGCCGCCAGCGATATGGGCCGTGTTGGTGAGGCCCGCCTCCTTGGCAGCCGCAACTGCCATCGCCGAGCGCTCGCCGAAGGCGCAGAAGAACACAACGCGGCGTCCCGTCGCGGCCGCGACCTCGCGCAGCATGCCGCCGGGCTTCAGGCTCTCCTCGACGCTCGGATAGGGCGTGTGCAGCGCGCCTTCGAGCATGCCGTGCTTGGCGCGCTCGTTGCTCTCGCGCAGATCGACCAGCAGGATGTCGGGCCGGTGGAGCGAGCGGATCGCCTCGGTGGCGCTGAGCGCGCGGCCCTCCTTCTCCAGCTCTTCCTGATGCAGGCCGACCCGCATGTTGGCAGGCACTGCCACGTCCATCATCTTCGGATTGGGCAGCTTCAGGTTGGCCATCAGCTCGATATAGTCGTCGACCGACCGCACCTGGAGCCGCGGATTGTAGCGCTTCTCCTCGCCAATGGTGGAGACAGTGTCGCCCTTGTAGTCATGCGCCGGGAAGACCATCGTCTCGTCAGGCAGCTTCAAGAGCCGGTTGAAGATCGACTCATACTGCGCGCGCGAAGAACCGTTCTGGAAATCGGTACGGCCGGTGCCGCGGATCAAGAGCGTGTCCCCGGTGAAGACGCGGTCGCCCATCAGATAGGAATAGGAATCGTCGGTGTGGCCCGGCGTGTACATTACGTCGAGCGACAGGCCCTCGATCGTCACCTTGTCACCGTCGGCGACTCGCATGGCCACCACGTCGGCCTTGGTCTGGTCGCCCATCACGGTCATGCAATGGGTGCGGTCGCGCAATTCGCCGAGGCCGGTGACATGGTCGGCATGCAGATGGGTGTCGACGGCTTTCACCAGCTTGAGGTCAAGCTCGCGCAGCAGCTGGCAGTAGCGGTCGACCTTCTCCAGCACGGGATCGAGGATCAACGCCTCGCCACCGGGGCGGCTGGCAAGGAGGTAGCTATAGGTGCCCGAAACGCTGTCGAAGAGCTGGCGGAAGATCATGGCAAGACCCGGCGTGAACTGATTTCGAGGATTCTACTACGCCGGGGGCAAAAAGGAGAAGCAATTCACTGTGTATATAATAAAATTTAGAAGATTTTTGTTGCGGGGGCGATGTCGTCCCCGCCTGGTGCGCAATTGCGCACGGAGGCGGGGACCCATAACCACAGGGAGAGGTTGTGGAGCGAGCTGGTCACTCCGAGTCTTCGCAAAATCACTCCCTGTGGTGATGGGGCCCGGATCTGCGCTTCGCTTGTCCGGGACGACAGGGGAGTGTGCCGCGGCAAAAGGCTCAGGGCCTCACCAATGTGTACCCATTCTCCGCCAGGAACAGGATCTGCCCGCCGCCAACCTGCACCGGGATCGCGGCAGGGATGAACTCCGGCCGCTTGCCCGTCTCCCGCTCAATCGTATCGACGGTGTTGAGGCAGATGTCGAAGCGCACGCCCTGCGCGATCAGGCTCTCGACCTGCCTGCGGCGCTCGCTGTCAGCAAGCAGCAAATCGATGCCGGGGCCGAACGCGACGATCTCGATCGCGACCTTGTCGGGATCATAGGCCTTCAGCAGATTGTTGGCGACGCTCAGCACCAGCACCTGCTTCTTCGCATCACCGTCGGAGAGCTGAAGCACGATTCTGTGCTCGGCGAACGGCTTGTCCTGGAGCGGCACCTGCTGGGCCGAAACGAGCGGCGTCGCGGCGAAGGCGAGCATCGCCAGCATCAGCGCGGACAAGATCTGCGAGCGCATCATCCTATCCCGCAATGCCCGGATTGTTCTCGACACCCATCAGCGTGACGCCCGCGCCGAGCCGTTCCTGTAGCATCCGGCCCGAGCGCAGATATTTGGCGACGACATCCCACACCGGCGCGCCCTGCTGGCCGTTGACCGAGGCCCAGCCCGCGACCTTGTAGCGGTGGCTCGCGCTGAGCGTCTTGCCGCCGTTGAGCTTCACGTCGGAGATGCGGCTGCCGATCGCGGCCGTCGGCGTGCAGGTGTAGCTGAGGCCGCCGGCGCGCACCATGTCGCCCCCCTGCTGGTAATAGGGATCGGCGTTGAAGAGATTGTCGCAGATGTCTTCCAGCACGTTCTTGATGTCTGCGCCTGTCATCTCCTGCACATAAGTCTCGGGATAGGTGATTGCGGTTTCCGCGAGCACGTCCTCCATGGTGAACGGCTGGCCTGATAGCGCGGTGACGCCCCAGCGGAAACCCGGCGACAGCGCGATCTCCGCATCGAGCTCGGTACGCAGCGCAGTGCAGATCAGCTCGTCGACCGGGCCGGTGAAATTGCCGCGGCGATACAGCAGGCGGTCCGGCGTTGCGATCTTCTCCGCCCAGTCGGTCACATGCGGCGCGCGCAGCCGGCCGATCAGCTCGGCCATGACGGGATCCGGCTTCAGCAGCTCGGAATAGACCGGCAGCAGATGATATCTGACGTCGCTGACCTTGCCCTTGTCGAGCGCGAGATCGAGCACGCCCAAAAATTTTCCGTTAGAGCCGGCATTGGTGACGAGTGTTGTCCCGCTCGCGTTCTTCACTGCAATCGGCTGCGGCACGGCATCGTGGGTGTGGCCGCCGAGAATGACGTCGATGCCGGTGACGCGGCTTGCGAGCTTGAGGTCGACATCCATGCCGTTGTGCGACAGCAGGATGACTGCATCGACCTTCTCAGTGCTGCGCAAGGCATCGACATGCTTCTGGAGCTCTTCCTCGCGGATGCCAAAGGTCCAGTCCGGCGTGAACCGTTTTGGGTGTGCGATCGGCACATAGGGGAAGGCCTGGCCGACGATGGCGACGCGATGGCCGCCGATCTCCTTGACTACGGAGGGCTTGAAGACGCGCCCCGTAGCCTTGTCGAAGGCGGCGGCGTCGTTGAACGCGGCTTCCTCGGTCAGGAAAACGTTCTGCGCCAGAAACTCGCCCTTGAAGCGCTCGAGATTGTCGCGTAGCGCCTGCTCGCCATAGGTGAATTCCCAATGCCCGGTCATCGCCTCGATGCCGAGCAGATTGGCGACCTCGACCATGTCGCGGCCCTGCGTGACGTTGGCAAGCCCCGTGCCCTGCCAGAGGTCGCCGCCGTCGACCAGCAGCGAATTTCTCTCGCCGGCCTCGCCGCGCAGGCGGTCGACTAGCGTCTTGAGATGGGCGAAGCCGCCGAGCTTGCCGAAGCGGCCTGCGGACTTCTCGAACTCGAAGCAGCTGAAAGCGTAGGCATCGGCGCTGTCGGGCCGGATGCCGAACCGTTCGAGGAAGGCGCGGCCGACCAGATGCGGCGGCCGCCCCGCCATCTCGCCGATGCCGATATTGACGCTGGGCTCGCGGACATAGACCGGGTTGAGCTGCGCATGCGCGTCAGTGAGGTGCAGGATGCGCGCGTTGCCGAACCGTTCGAGGTCGTAAATGCTGGCGGTCTCGGCGCCGCGCGCGAGCCGCGGCAGGCTGAGCGAGGTGGCGACAGCAGCTGTGCTCTTCAGGAAATCGCGGCGGCGGATCGCCATCACAAATTCTCCGCGCCTATTTCTGGCAGTTCAACGGTTACACTGCGCGTCAGCTTAGCGGATTTCCATCGCCTTCCAGGCCTCTTTTTCAGACGTCGCCTGGAAGATTGACGCTTTCGCCAGCGCTTCGGCCTCTTTCGCGGCGGCAATGGCGCGATCGAAATCGCCGCTGTCGCCCGCTTTTTTGGCTGCCGCCAGCGCCGATACGGTCACGGTCCATTGGTTGCGCATGCCGGCTGCCTCCTTGGAAGCGGCTTCTGCAGCGGTATAGGCCGCCTTGTAGTCCGCTTCATTTGCCGCGCGCGCCGCTGGCGCGAAGCTCAATGCGAGCAGCATGGCGAGAGCAAGTGACAGCTTCATGGCCGCGCTCCCGGGCCTGAAATCGGCAGGCCGTTGGCGACGTAGGAGAGGAAATATTCGACGTCGCGATATTCATCCGCCTGCGGCTCCAGCGGAACCGCGCGGGTCTGGCTGTTGCAGGTGATGAAGCGGCGGCTGGTGGTGCCCATGCCGCTCCATTCGGAGCGATAGATCGGCATCGCGTTCAGAATGCCGAGCGCCGGCGCCAAAATCTCGGCGCGGATGCGCTCGCCCGGGCTCTGCACATGGCAGCTCGCACAGGAGAAATTCAGCTGGCCGCGGCGGGTGTAGAAATAACGCTTGCCGTTCTCGAACGCCGCGAGCGCGCGCGGATCGTCGGGAATCTTGATGTCCATCAGCTTGCCGCGCGAGGTAAACGCCATGTACGCCGTCAGCGAAGCCATCTCGTCCTTGACGTACGAATAGGGCGCCTCGCCATTGGCCTCGCGGCAGCGGTTGAGCGCCAGCTCCAGCGTGACGACCTTGCCTTCCTTGTCGTCGAAGTAGGGATAATTCTGGCGGATGCCGATGCCGCCGTTCGGGAAGCAGTCGGCATAGGTCTTGCCGTTCTTGAACGGGGTCGAAAACATCTCCTTGCCGGCGTCGAGCGCGAACTCGTAAGGCGGGAATTCTTCCTTCTCCTGCCACTGCCGCTTCATGTCCGCGTTCATGGAATAGGGACCGTTGACGAAGTCCTCGTGCTTCACATCAGGAAACTTCTGGAAGAAGAAGTTCTGGAATGCCTTGGCGTCAGCGACGGAATCGACCTTGTCGGCCGCGACCACGCGCGGGGATGTCAGCGCGAACGCGACCAGCGCGGCACTGAGCGAACCAAGCAGGAGGGCGGTGCGGGCCTTCATTACGCAATCTTCGCGGTGGTGGTGTCCGAGCCACCCTTGTTGTCGGTCCAGGAGATCTTGAGGTCGTCGCCCTTCTTGGCGCCCTTGAAGCTGAACTTCACATAGGGGTCTTTGGAAACGGCCGTGCCCCAATTGGCGACGAAGACGTCCTTGCCGTTACATTCGAACTTCAGCTCCTGGATGTAGTGCGCAGGGATCAGCTCTCCCTTGGCATCCTTGACCAGGCCGGTGTCCATGGGGTGCTGGATCAGCGTCTGCACCTCGGTGATGTCGCCGTTGGATGTTGCGCGCACGCGAATGCTTGATGCCATCGGACTGATCCTCCTAACCGCCGCAGCCGCCGACGGTGACTTTCACTTCCTTGGTCGCGCTGTAGAGCTTGCCGTCGGCCTCCACGATCGCGGTCACGTTGCTGGTCTTGGCCATCTTCAGCCGGTTGGCGACACCAGGGATCGTACCGTCAGGAATCCTGTAGGATGCCGCAAGCGCGTTCGGGTTCTCGGCCACGAAGAAGGAGATCGAGGTGACCTTGTCCAGCGTCGTCGTCACCGAAATCGGCACCACGCCGCCATTCTCGGCGATCTCGGGCGCATCGAGCTTGACCTTGTCGGAGGGCTCGGCGGTCCTGCCGTAGAGCGCCTTGATCGCGTCGGCTTCGTTCTTCAGCTTGAACGCCTCGTCCGGATATTTGTCGTTGGCCGCCGCGAGCGCGGGAGCGAACGGCAAATTGCCGAGGCCGAGCAGCGCGACCGAGGCTGCGCCCTGAAGGATCAGGCGCCGCGTCGGATGAGGGTCGGTGGTCGTGGTCATCAAAAGTCTCCTGCACAGTCCCTCGGACGGTCTCTTGGACAGTCTCTTGGCGTGCCTGACGTCACAGGGTTTGCAGGAAATCAACGATCGCGCTGATCTCCTGGTCGGTCAAAATCCGGTTCCGGCCGAACGGCGGCATCATGGTCTGCGGATTGCGCTTGGTCTCGTCGAAGATGATCGCGAAGAGCTCGTTGCGATCAGGGTATTTTGATTTGAGATCCTTCAGTTCCGGCCCGATCGTTCCCGGCAGGTCGCCGCCTTTGATGACGTGGCAAGTCAGGCAATTGCCTTTGCCGCGGTCGAAAGCGAGCCTCTCACCATCGGCCACGGCGGACTGCGCCCGTGCGGAAGGCGCAGCCGTGCCGGCCAGGAGGGCCAGCGCAACGAGCAGGGCGGGCTTGCAAGAAAAGGCGGTCAAGGCGTCGTCCTGAAGCGTTATGTCGATGATCTCGTTCGCCGAAATATAGTGTTCCAAAGCACAAAGGGCATCGCCTGACAATCAAGACTATGCACGCGGCAAAATGGAGTTAATATCTTCCGCATTGCAACTAAAGTGATTATTTGTTCGGCGGATTCGGGCCCAAGGGTAAGCCAAGGGTAAGGGCAATGGGCGCGGACCGGCTGTTTTCAGGGCGTTTGGGCGTTCATCTTGTTTTCATCGCGTTCTCGTTTTTTCAAGGGGACCTCACTTGGCTGAATATGTCGTCGAATTTGGCAGGGATGGCGGACGGGTCGAGCCGGATGGGCGGCTCGATGCGCCGGCATTTCATCGCAATCACGAACCGCTCTGGGCGGCACTGGAAAAGCATCTCGCTGGCTTGACCGGCAATGTGGTCGAGCTCGGCAGCGGAACCGGCCAGCACGTCGTTCATTTTGCCCGCCACACGCCCGGCCTGGTCTGGTGGCCGAGCGACCTCAACCAGCGCCACCTCAAGAGCATCGAGGCCTGGCGCGTTCATTCGGGCCTGCCAAACATCCGCTCGCCGTTGCGGATCGATCTGACCGATCCCGACTGGTGCCCGGAGATGAAAAGCGGGCAGGCGCCGACAAGCCTTGCCGCCTTGTTCTGCGCCAATGTCATCCACATCGCGCCATGGAGCGTGGCCGAGGGCCTGTTCGCCGGCGCCGGCCGTTATCTGCGCGCCGACGGCAAGCTGTTCCTCTACGGCCCCTTCAAGCGCGACGGCAAGCACACCGCGCTCAGCAACGCCGTGTTCGATACGTCGTTGCGCGAAGGCAATCCCGATTGGGGCGTGCGCGACATCAGTGATGTCGAAGCGCTCGCGAAGGCTGTGGGTCTTCGGTTGATCGATACGATCGAGATGCCCGCGAACAATCTCACGCTGGTGTTTTCGCGCTAGCTACGATGGCGGTGCGCTCCCTCCCCGCCTGCGGGGGTGGGTTGGGGAGAGGGTGTCACCCCAGCGGGACAACCTCCTAGAGGAGAGAACCTTCACCAGCCGCACTCTTCGAGTGCCTCGGCCTCTCCCGCAAGCGGGAGAGGCAAGCGTCGCTCCTGGCTCGCTCTTAGCCAACCAAACGACATTGCGCCTTAAGACGCGAGACGTCAGACCCCACCGTCCCCCCACCCAATCTTCTCCTTCAAGAACCTGAAACCGATCACCTCGAACCCGGCGCGTTCCTTGTTGTCCTTGCCGTACCCATGCCCGCCGGCTTCCGGCTCGTAGAACCAGGCCTCGTAACCCATCGTCTGGAGCTTCGCCGCCATCTTGCGCGCATGGCCGGGGTGGACGCGGTCGTCGCGGCGCGTGGTGGCGATCAGGATCGGCGGATAGGCCTGGCCGGCTTTGACATTGTGATAGGCGGAGTAGGTCTTCAGCCACTCCCATTCCTCGGGCTTATCAGGGTCGCCATATTCCGCGATCCAGCTCGCGCCCGCGAGCAGTTTTGTGTAGCGGCGCATGTCGATCAGCGGGATGGTGCAGAACAGCGCGCCAAAGCGCTCGGGATAGCGCACCAGCATGTTGGTGATGAGGATGCCGCCGTTCGATCCGCCTTGGGCTGCGATGCGCTTTGCGCTCGTCACGCCGCGTCGGACGAGATCGGCGGCCACGGCCGCGAAATCGTCGTGCGAGAGTTTTTTGCCGGCGAGCCGGCCGGCATCGTGCCAGCGCGTGCCGAACTCGCCGCCGCCGCGCAAATTCGCCTGCACCGTGGTGCCGCCGCGCTCCAGCCACAGCTTGCCCAGCGACGGATTGTAGTACGGCTTGACCGAATGGGCGAAGCCGCCATAGGCGCTCATATAAACCGGCGCATCGCCGGTCTCTTTGGCGGGGCCGGTCTGGACATAGGGAATGCGCTCGCCGTCGATCGAGATCGCCTCGTGCTGCGTCACGACGAGGCCGTCCGCGGTGAACGTCCTCGGCGCCTGCTTCAGCACGGTCGGGCTTGCGACGCCGCGCGCGATCAGCAGCATTGATGGTGGCGTAAGCGGATCCTGCACATTGGCGAGCAAATCGCCATTGCTTTCGGACGGATGGCGATCGAGCGGCCAGATGTCGACGACGCCGATCTCAGGCAGGCCGGGAAGCGCTTCGCGGCTCCAGCCATTGGCAGATGGCGCGCAGATCTCGAATTGCGGTTTGAGCTCGTCGAGGATCGACAGCACCAGCTTTCCCGCAACCCAGAACAGGCCTTGCAGCGCGCGCCGCGGCGCCGGCTCGAACAGGACCGTGAAATCGCGGCTGCCGGCGAAAAACGCGGACAGCGATATGCCGAGCACGGTGTCGGTCGCATAGGTCCGCTCTTGAGTCCCCTCCTGGACCTCCCAGTCCTTGCGCAGCTTGATCGCGAACCAGTCGCCATGCGCCTGCATCCAGATGCCGGTCGGCAGATCTAGCTTCGTCATCGTGCCGGCCGCGTCGCGCAGCCAGACCGCATGATTGAAGAAGTCGATCTGGTCGACGATCCAGACCCGCGGCGCCGGTCCAGTGTCGTCGGCCATGCCTGACATCGCCATGTGATCGGCCATGGTCTCGAGGATCACCTGCGCCTGATCGACAGGCTGGCCGCGCCGCCACACGCGAACGGTCCGCGAATATCCGGAGCTTGTCGCCATGCCCTCGCCATGGGCGCTCGACAGCAACAGCGTATCGGCGTCGAGCCAGTCCACGCCGCCCTTGGCTTCCGGCAGCGTGAAGCCGTCGGCAGCGAAGCTCTTGGTGGCCAGGTCGAACTCGCGCAAGGTGACAGCGTCGCTGCCGCCGCGCGACAGGCTCAGGATCGCCCGCGAGCTGCCGGGCATCGTGGCGATCCCGCTGAGCAGCCAGTCTTCACCTTCCTTTGCAGCAAGCTGGTCGATATCCAGCATGGTCTCCCACGCTGGACTTGCTTTTCGAAACTCCGCCAGCGTGGTCCGCCGCCACAGGCCGCGCGGATTGGTGGCGTCCTTCCAGAGATTGTGCAGATCGTCGCCGCGCCGGCTGACATAGGGAATGTTGTCGGGGCGATCGTAGATCGCCGCGAGGATGTCGCGATCGCGCGCGAAGGCCGCGCCGCCAAATGCAGCCAGCGTCAGTTGATTCTGCCGCTCGACGAAATCGAGCGCCTGCTTGTCTTCGATCTCCTCCAGCCAGAGCCAGGGATCGTCGTCGGGAGCGCTGAGCGTGGGCCTGTCGTCGGCGGACATGAACGAAACTCCTGAAGTGGCGGCGGATAGGATTTGATCGAGCGCAAGCCGTCAAGGCCGCGGCCCGGTATCATTGGCCTGATTGCGTCAGAGGCATGGCCCGCGCCCGTTTGCGCCGGTTGCCCGCCCTCCCGCACCCCTCCATAGTCCCGGGAATCAACCGAGCCTTTCGGGCGGAAATGCCGATGCTGGACGTGACGACAGCCAATGAGATCGCCGACGACGCACGGGTGCGTGCCAATGTGGTGCGCCTTGCCGCAGCCCAGGCGCTGACAGGTGCCAATTCGGCGGTGATCTTCGCTACCGGCGCGATCGTCGGCGCCACGCTCGCGCCCGACATGTCGTTCGCGACCGTGCCGATCTCGATGTATGTGGTGGGCCTCGCCGCCGGCACGCTGCCGACCGGCGCGATCTCGCGCCGCTTCGGCCGCCGCGTGGCCTTTATCGTCGGTACGGGCCTTGGCATGCTCACCGGCCTGCTCGGCTCGTTCGCGATCCTGCACGGCTCGTTCGCGCTGTTTTGCGTCGCGACTTTCCTCGGCGGCCTCTACGGCTCCGTCGCGCAATCCTACCGCTTCGCAGCCGCCGACGGTGCCAGCGCGGCCTACCGGCCGAAAGCGGTGTCCTGGGTGATGGCGGGCGGCGTGTTCGCCGGTGTCCTCGGTCCGCAGCTCGTGCAGTGGACCATGGATGTCTGGCAACCCTATCTGTTCGCCTTCAGCTTTCTGGTGCAGGCAGCCGTCGCGCTTGTTGCCATGGGCATCGTCGCCGGCGTCGACATGCCGAAGCCTGCCCCGGCCGATCTGCATGGCGGGCGGCCGCTGCTGACGATCGTGAGCCAGCCGCGCTTCATCGCGGCGGCGCTGTGCGGCGTGATCTCCTATCCCATGATGAATCTGGTCATGACCTCGGCGCCGCTCGCCATGAAGCTGTGTGGGCTGAGCCTCAGCGATTCCAATTTCGGCATTCAATGGCACATCGTCGCCATGTACGGGCCAAGCTTCTTCACGGGTGCGCTGATCGCGCGCTTCGGTGCGCCAAAAATCGTCGCTGCCGGACTGTTGCTCGAAGCAGGCGCTGCCACCATCGGTCTTTCCGGCATCACCGCGATGCACTTCTGGGCGACGTTGATCGTGCTCGGTGTGGGCTGGAATTTCTCCTTCATCGGCGCCTCCGCGTTGGTGCTGGAGACACACCGCCCGCAGGAGCGCAACAAGGTGCAGGCCTTCAACGATTTCCTTGTGTTCGGCATGATGGCGATCGGCTCGTTCTCCTCCGGGCAATTGCTCGCCAATTACGGCTGGTCCGCCGTGAACATGGTGGTGTTCCCGCCCGTGGTGCTCGGCCTCGCCGTGCTCTCGTTCGTCTCCTGGGCCCGCCGCCGCAAGGCGCGGCTGGAGGCGGCGATGGGCGAGTTCCCGGATGCGATCTGACGCATGATCCGGAAAAGTGCGCAGCGGTTTTCCGATAAGATCATGCTCAATAGATTGGCGGGAGGCTGTCAGCAACGTTGATACTTCGATCCAGCTCGAAGTGATTTTTGGGTGAGGGCTATTTAGATGTCGTCATGGCCGGGCTTGTCCCGGCCATCCACGTCTTAGGTGCGCGGATCGAAGGACGTGGATGCCCGGGACGAGCCCGGGCATGACGGAGTTAGCAGTATGCTCGACAACCCTCAGACTCCCACCATCGACGAATCCTCCGTCCGCTACGACGGCTGGCGCATCGTCGCGGTCTGCTTCCTGCTCGCGACCTTCGGATGGGGGCTCGGCTTCTATGGGCAGAGCGTCTATGTCGCCGAGCTCCAGCGCGCGCGGGGCTGGCCGGCCTCGCTGATCTCCTCGGGCACCACGTTCTTCTATCTGTTCGGCGCGCTGCTCGTCGTCTTCGTCGGCGAGGCCGTCAGGAAATATGGCCCGCGCCTTTGTCTCATCGCCGGCACGCTGGCGATGGCGGCAGCAGCCGTTGCGATCGGCGCGGTGCGCGAGCCCTGGCAGCTCTATCTCGCCGACGCCGTGCTCGCCTTCGGCTGGGCCGGCACGAGTCTGGCCATGATCACCAACACCATCAGCCTGTGGTTCGACCACAAGCGCGGCATGGCGATCAGCCTGGCCCTGAACGGCGCCAGCTTTGGCGGTATCGTCGGCGTGCCGCTGCTGGTGGCCCTGATCGGCCACATCGGCTTCGCCAGCGCGATGTACGCCGCCGCCGGCGCCATGCTGGTGCTGCTCGTGCCGGTGATCCTCCTTCTCGTGGGCCGCCCGCCCGATCTTCACGGCTGTCATGCGGCGGCGAAGGCGAAGCCGCAATCTTCAAGCGAGATCCGCGCATGGGCGCTGCGCGACGTCGGCTTCCTCACGGTGACCATTGCCTTTGCTTTGGTGCTGTTCGCGCAGGTCGGTTTCATCGTGCACCTGATCTCGTTCCTCGATCCCGTGATCGGCCGCGAGCGCGCCGCTGTCGCCGTTGCCGTGCTGACAGCGATGGCGGTGGTCGGCCGCGTTCTGTTCTCGATGGTAATCGACCGCCTCAACCAGCGCCTCGCCTCGGCGCTGTCGTTCCTCAGCCAGGCCGCGGCGCTGTGCGTCGTCATCAACATCCACAACGACTACGTGCTGATCGCGGCCTGCGCGGTGTTCGGCTTCTCGGTCGGCAACCTCATCACGCTGCCGTCGCTGATCGTGCAGCAGGAGTTCGACAGTGCCTCGTTCGGCGTACTGATCAGTTTGAATACGGCGATCAACCAGGTGACGTATGCGTTCGGCCCGGGTGTCGTCGGGGCCTTGCGCGATTGGTCCGGCGGGTATTCGCTGCCCTTCTATCTCTGCATCGCGCTGGAGGTGGCGGCCGCCGCGTTGATCATGGTGCGTGGAAGGCCGCGCGCAAGGACCGCGTAGAGACGCAGCGGCGTCTCAACGCACTCCGTCATTGTGAGGAGCCCTTGCGACGAAGCAACCCAGACTGTCTCCTCGAGGGGATTCTGGATTGTTTCGCTGCGCTCGCAATGACGAGGAGAGAGCGGAGATCACGCCTCCCGCTGCTTCAACAACCCCTCAACATCCAGCCGCTTCGTGAACATCGAGAGCTTGCCATCCGGCCCGAACGGCCATTGCTCCCGCGGTTTGTCCCAATACAGCTCTACGCCGTTCTGGTCCGGATCGCGCAGGTACAGCGCCTCGCTGACGCCGTGGTCGCTGGCGCCGTCCAGCGCGATGCCCGCCGTGAGCACCCGATGCAGCGCATCCGCCAGCGCCGGCCGCGTCGGGTAGAGGATCGCGGTGTGGAACAGTCCCGTGGTCCCCGGCGGCGGCGGTGAGCCGCCCTTGCTCTCCCAGGTGTTGAGCCCGATGTGGTGGTGGTAGCCGCCGGCCGAAATGAAGGCCGCGCCCGAGCCCATCCGCTGCATCAGCTCGAAACCGAGCACGCCGCAATAGAAGCCGAGCGCGCGATCGAGATCGGCGACCTTGAGGTGGACGTGGCCGATCCTGGTGCCGGCAGCGACGGCTGATGTTTGCGACATGGTGTTGCTCCGTTGACAAACTCCACTTAAGTCGGGCGTCGGGACAGCGCTACTGGCCTATCCCGAAACCCAGCGTTTCCGGATGCGCAACTATGACAACTCGCGCACCTCGCCCTCCGGCAGCTCGAACTCAAACGTGTTCAGCGTCATCGACACCATCGTGTAATAGCCGCAGAGACCAATCACCTCGACGACGCCGCGCTCGCTGAGCACTTTCACCGCCTCATCATAGAGCCCCTTCTCGACGCCGTGCCCCTCATGCAGCGACTTCGCGACGTCGTAGATCATCTTTCCCTTGGGATCGTCGAAGTCAGGCGTGCGGCGGTCGCGGATCGCGTCGATAATCTCGGGCTTCATGCCGCCGGCGAGCGCGAGGCGCTTATGCGCGTACCATTCGTAGTGCGCGGTCCAGTGCCGCGCCGTCACCAGGATCGCGATCTCCGAAAGTTTTGCGGGGAAGATCGTGTCGTAGCGCAGCACCTCGCCGAGCCGCGTGGCATGACGGGCCATGTCGGGGCTGTTGAGCCAGGCCATCATCGGCGCCGGCGGCTTGCCGCGCTTGCCGGCAATCGACTCGTCATAGGTCTGCCGCTGGCTCTCGTTCATTTCGCCAGGCGAAAGAAGTTTCAGGCGCATTCGCGTTTCCTCTTTGTTTTTCAAGCACCGTCGTGGTGGCGACTATAGCCGAATGCGACCAACGGAAGTGGTTGAATTCCACGGGGCGATGGCTCAGAGTCGCGTCCAACAAGCCTGTTATGATTGATGGAAACGACCAATGACGGACTCGAAGACCAGCGACACTGAGACGGTGGATCTCGAACAATTCCGCACCGAGACGCGCGCCTGGCTGGAAGCCAATTGCCCGCCGGAGATGCGCAAGCCCGCGACGTCGGACGCCGACGTATTCTGGGGCGGACGCAATGCGAAATTCGCCTCCGAGCCGCAGCGCATCTGGTTCGAGCGCATGCGCGACAAGGGCTGGACCGTGCCGGACTGGCCGAAAGAATATGGCGGTGGTGGCCTGAGCGCCGCCGAGCACAAGGTGTTGCGCGCAGAGATGGCGAAGATCGGCGCGCGTCCGCCGCTGTCGAGCTTTGGCATCTGGATGCTCGGGCCGGCGCTGCTGAAATACGGCAATGAGGCGCAGAAGAAGGAGCATCTGCCGAAGATCGCGGCGGGGCTCATTCGCTGGTGCCAGGGCTATTCCGAGCCGAACGCGGGCTCCGATCTCGCTTCGCTCCAAACCCGCGCCGAAAGCGACGGCGACGATTTCATCATCACGGGCTCGAAGATCTGGACCTCCTACGCCAACCACGCCGACTGGATCTTCTGTCTGGTCCGCACCGACTCGGCTGCGAAGAAGCACGACGGCATCAGCTTCATCCTGTTCGACATGACCTCGAAGGGCGTGACGACCAAGCCGATCCTCTTGATCTCTGGCTATTCGCCATTCTGCGAAACCTTCTTCGACGGCGTCCGCGTGCCGAAATCGCATGTGGTCGGCACCGTCAACCGCGGCTGGGACGTCGCAAAATATCTGCTCCAGCACGAGCGCGCGATGATCTCGGGCATGGGCGAGCGCGGCGTTGGCCGTCCGCTCGGCCAGATCGCGGCCGACTCCATCGGCTCGGATGCGCAAGGCAAGCTCGATGACTCGATGTGCGCGGCCGGATCGCCAGCTTCGATGTCGATGAAGCAGCACTTGCGGCCTGTGCCGAGCGCGCCGTCGATCTCGCCAAGGCAGGACAAGCGCATCCTGCATTCTCGTCGGCGATGAAATATTACGGCACCGAGCTCAACAAGCGCCGCTACGAGATCCTGATGTCGGCGGGCGGCGTCGATGCGCTGGAATGGGAGAGCGAACGCTCGCGGCAAGGCGCCCGCCCGCGCGCCTGGCTGCGCACCAAGGCCAACTCGATCGAGGGCGGCACCACGGAGGTGATGCTCGGCATCGTCGCCAAGCGCATCCTGGATTTGCCGGGGGCGTAACCGTCTTTCCGGGTTCGATGCTGCGCATCGCCCCGAAATGACATCAACCAAATTGCATTTCGCTAGACGTTAGAGACTGAACACCATGGCCCTCGTCCTCACCGAAGAACAATCGATGCTCCGCGACAGCGCGCGCGGGCTGATCAGCGACAAGGCGCCGGTGTCGCACCTGCGCGGCTTGCGCGACAGCAAGGATCCCACCGGCTTCTCGAAAGAACTCTGGCACTCCTTTGCCGAGATGGGCTTTGCCGGCCTGCTGGTGCCGGAAGAGTTCGGCGGTTCTGGCCTCGGCTTCATGGAGGCCGGAATCGTGATGGAGGAGATCGGCCGCACCTTGATGCCGTCGCCGTTCCTCGCCACCAGCGTGGTCGCGGCCTCGGCCTTGAACCGCGGCGGCAATACGGCGCAGAGGGCAGAATATCTGCCGAAGATTTCCAACGGCTCGCTGCTCGCGACGCTCGCGATCGATGAGGGCGCCAAGCATCGCCCGCTCCAGACCAGCCTGCAGGCCGTGCGCGCCGGCAACGGTTTTAAATTGTCCGGCGCCAAGGCGCTGGTCGTCGACGGCCACGTTGCCGATCTCTTCATCGTCGCCGCGCGGACCGCGGGCTCGGCCGGCGAGCGCGAGGGGCTGACGCTGTTCCTGGTGAACCCCAAGGCCAAGGGCGTTGCGGTCGAGCGCACCATCATGGTCGACGCGCACAATGCGGCGCGGATCGAGTTGGCCAATGTCGAGGTCACCGCCGACAGCGTGCTCGGCGAGGTCGATCAGGGTGTAGCCCTGCTCGATGGCGTGCTCGACATCGGCCGCGGCGCAGTCGCTGCCGAAATGGTCGGCTTGAGCGAGGAAGTCTTCGACCGCACCGTCGAGTACCTCAAGAACAGAAAACAGTTCGGCAAGTTGATCGGCGAATTCCAGGCGTTGCAGCACCGCGCTGCCGAGCTCTATGTCGACATCGAGATCACCCGCGCCGCCACCATGAAGGCGCTGCAGGCGCTGGATGCGGACGTTGCCAAGGCGGCGTCAGCCGTCGCGGTCGCAAAAGCCCGCGCCGGCACCACCGCCACCCGCGCGGTGCAGGAGGGCGTGCAGATGCATGGCGGCATGGGCATGACCGACCAGTTCGACATCGGCTTCTTCATGAAGCGCGCACGGGTCTGCGAGGAATTGTTCGGCGACGCGAATTACCACACCGAGCAGCTGGCGCGCGCGCGGGGGTATTGAGGCTGGGGTGCAGTCGCGCCGGATAACCCACCGCTGTCGTCGCCCGGCTTGGCCGGGCGACCTAGTACGCCGCGGCCTCTCCGTATAAGTCAGACGTCTCTGGAATACTGGATCGCCCGCTTTCGCGGGCGAGAATGATGAGAGATCGTGCCCCAAGCTCGTCATTGCGAGGAGCCCGCGACAAAATTGCGAAGCAATTTGCGCTGGCGACGAAGCAATCCAGACCGTCGCCGCGGAGGGATTCTGGATTGCTTCGCGGAGCCTGTCATCGGGCCGCGCTTCGCGCGGACCCGGTGGCTCGCAATGACGGTGGTTAGACCGTCTTACCTCATCGGTGGCGCATACTGCACGCCACCGGCGTTCCACAGCTGGTTCATCCCGCGCGGGATCTTCAGCTTGGACTTCTCGCCGATATTGCGCTCGTACATCTCGCCGTAATTGCCGACGCTGCGGATGACGCGGACGACCCAGTCCTTGGTGAGGCCGAGCTGCTCGCCGTAATTGCCTTCGGTGCCGACCAGCCGCATCACGTCCGGCTTCTTCGACTTCAGCGCCTCGTCGATGTTCTCCGAGGTGACGCCGAGCTCTTCCGCGTTGATCATGGCGTAGAGCGTCCACTTCACGATCATCATCCAGTCGTCGTCGCGCTGGCGCACGACGGGGGCGAGCGGCTCCTTGGAGATCATGTCCGGCAGGATCATGTGGTCGCCGGGCTTCGACAGGTTCAGCCGCAGCGCGTAGAGCTGGGAGACGTCGGCGGAGAGCGTGTCGCACTTGCCGGTGTCGTAGGCCTTCACGACGTCATCCAGCTTGTCGAACTTCACCTCTTCATACTTCATGTTGTTGGCACGGAAGTAATCGGCGACGTTGAGCAGCGTCGTGGTGCCGGCCTGAACGCAGACCTTGCTGCCGTTCAGATCCAGCGAGGTCTCCTTGTTGCGCGCGCGCGGCAGCATGAAGCCAGCGCCGTCGTAATAGGCGACCGCGGGGAAATAGAGGTCGTAGTCGAGCTCGCGCGCCATGCTCCAGGTCGAGTTGCGCGAGAGGATGTCGACTTTGCGGCTCTGCAATTCCTTGAAGCGCTCACTGGCGTCGAGCGGAACGAAGCGCGCCTTGCTCGGATCGTTGAAGATCGCCGCTGCCACCGCGCGGCAGAAATCCACGTCGAAGCCGGTCCAGTTGCCCTTGTCGTCGGGAATCGAGAAGCCCGGCAGGCCCTTGTTGACGCCGCACAGCACCTCGCCGCGGCGCACGGTGCGCTTCAGCGTGCGGGTGTCGTAGAACTCGTAGATCACCGCGAGGACGCCGACCAGCACGGCAACCGCGAGCCCGATCAGCAGGCCGCCTCGAAATGTGCGCATCATGTTACTCTCTCGAAAAATCGGGAAAAGGAATTTGGGAGAGGAGCATGATCCCTGGAGATCATGCCCGAGGGATAATGATCAGAGCTCAGGCTTCTGCCGGATCACCACCTTGGTGCCGACAGGGACGCGATCGTAGAGATCGGCGACGTCATTGTTGACGAGACGGAAGCAGCCAGAGGACACCTTGGTGCCGATCGTGTCGGGACGGTTGGTGCCGTGGATGCGGTAGACGGTGGTGCCGAGATACATGGCGCGGGCGCCGAGCGGATTGCCGGGGCCGCCGGCCATGAAGCGCGGCAGATAGGGCTGGCGCTGGATCATCTCCGATGGCGGCGTCCAGTCCGGCCATTCCTTCTTGTTGGTGATGTTCACCAGCCCC
Organism: Bradyrhizobium betae; assembly: GCF_004123905.1. Lineage (GTDB taxonomy): Bacteria > Pseudomonadota > Alphaproteobacteria > Rhizobiales > Xanthobacteraceae > Bradyrhizobium > Bradyrhizobium betae_A. The sequence continues at coordinate 82,264 of NZ_MZXW01000041.1, read as the reverse complement.
TGCCACTGAAAGCCGTCGCGGCCGACGCCGATGCCGTAGCGGATCGCGCGCCCGCCCGGCTGCACCAGATAGAGGTGACGCTCGGTGGTCGAGATGATGATGGTGCCGGGCGCCTCGGTGGTGCGGTAGTACACGACCTGCTTCTGCCATTCCGGATCGAGCTGGTAGCTGTCGTCGGCGACCAGGCCGGGCTCGTCGCCGCGGTCCGGCTGCTGGGCAATGGCTTGTGGTGCGGACAGGATCAGGCCGATCGCAGCCACGAACGCCCCGGTCAGGCGACGAAAATCCGTCATTTCAAGCTCTCCCCGCTGCCACAGCGCAAATCATTCAAAGCCATCAAATCTCAGGGGCATGTTCATGGCAAGTTGATGGCGCGCCCGGCTGGTATGTCACGAGAATGCCTATGGTTTTTTGACGAGGCCGGGCAATGCCACAAACAGGGGATGGCGCGAAAAGCAGTGTCGGCGACATCCTCGCCGGGCGGCAGCGGTGCCATCGGCAGTCACAGGTGCCGTCATGCCCGGGCTTGTCCCGGGCATCCACGTGCTTAGTGCGGCATCAAAGGCCGTGGATGGCCGGGACAAGCCCGGCCATGACGATGTGGAAGCAGTCGGACCTAGATCTTGTTGCTCTCCGCCGCGATCCCGAGCCGCCGGACAATCTCCGTCCCCACGGCGCGGGCCTCCAGCCGCGAACCGATCCGGGGGCTGCGAAACCGTCGCCCTGAGCGCAGGCGGATCGTGACGATGCAATGCTCGTCCTCGGACCGGCCCCGGCGGTCGACAGTGATCGTCTTCACCTCGCGCCCCTCGATATGGTCGGCACGCGGCGTGCCGTCGCCCCACAGGCGTTCGACGCGGATATCGCTCTCGCGGATGATCCAGAAGGCGCCGGTCACGAGGTTGGCGTATCTGTAAACCGCGAACGCAGCGAGCGCCCCGAGCGGCAGCAGCAGGATGTCGACGTGGCTCGGTGGCCATCCGCGCCAGAGCTTGTAGGCGTAGGGCACGGCGGACAAGGCGACGGCGATCAGCGCGACGATCCTGATGTCGCGCGCGGAAAACGCCTCGAGCGGCTCGCCAAGATGCATCTCGGGATTGCTGGCATCGAGCGGATTGACCGGCTCCTCGAAATTGGGAACCTCGAATTGCGCGGCGATCCGGGCCACGGTGTCGCGAACATGGGTGACGTCGGCGATCGGCGGGGACGTCAGGCGCTCCCCTGACGCGAGCGTGAAAACAAGTTGAAAGCGGGCCTTCACCCGCTTGCTGCCGGGAACCTGCAATCCCGTGATGTCGTCTTTCGTGACGATCCGCGTGCGGAGCTTTCCGAACGGACTTTGCCGCCCGATCAGGATCTCATTCGGCGTGATGATCCATACCACCGCCGGCGCCAGCATGATGCCGACGACGAACCCTGCGCCCACGAGCAGCGCGACCACGGAGATGATGATTTCCAGGGTGTCGTGCGTGAACAGGCCCGGCGTGAAGCACAGCGCCACCGCCGCCGCAAAGCCGGACATGACCAGCCGCTGCGCGATTGAGGCGCCTTCACGAAGGCGGATGTCGGTGCTGGTGGGGGCGTCGTCCATTGCGGGCGGCTGATTTTCGTCGCCGCGAAACTCCACGGACGGGTCCGTGGAGTCAAGCAACATCGGACGTCCGGCAGCATCAGCTGCTGGCGTTCAGCAGCTTTGCCACGGTGCGGTCGATCTCGTCGTAGCGGCCTTCGCCTTCGTGCTGGAACACGATCTTGCCGTTCTGGTCGATGATATATTGCGCCGGCCAATATCGGTTGCTGTAGGCATCCCAGGTCTTGGAATCATTGTCCTGCGCCACCGGATAGGTGATGCCGTGGCGCTTCAGTGCGGCCTGCACGTTGGAGGCGGAGCGCTCGAACGGGAATTCCGGCGTGTGCACGCCGACCACGACCAGGCCCTTATCCCGGTATTTTGCGTAGAGCTCGGTGACGTGCGGCAGCGTGTTGACGCAGTTGACGCAGCCATAGGTCCAGAAATCGACCAGCACGACCTTGCCGCGGAGGTCGGCGATGTTGAGCGGTTTTGAGTTGAACCAGTTGCTGATGCCGGTGAAGTCGGGGGCGGCCTGCTGGCTCGCGGCGGCGACATGGATCGGCGCTGCGGCGGCGCTGACGACGGGCGTTGCGCGCGCAGCCTCGTCGCAGATGCCGGGGATGACGGCGCCTGTCACGGCGATGCCGATCAATGCGGCGGAGACGGCGAGCAGTTTGAAAGTCATGGAAATCGTCCTCCGGTTGAGATGCAGATTGATCACAGGCCGATCTGGCCGGTGGGATAGAAGCCGGTGAGCCACGCCACGATCAGCGTGTCGTATTGGAAATAAGCGGCGACCGCGAAGGCGATCACGACGACACCAAAGCCCTGCTGGAGCCGCGGCGAGATGCGGGCGAGGCTGCGCACGCGCGTGGTCGCGGCCTGTCCGCCATAGGCGATCGCCAGCATCGGGATCGCGGCGCCGATCGCATAGGCGATCAGCAGCACGCTGGCCCAGGCCAAATTCCTGGAGGTCGCGACCAGCGTCAGGATCGAGCCGAGCACGGGGCCGGCGCAGGGCGTCCAGACCAAGCCGAGCGTGGTGCCGAGCAATAGCCCGCCGAGCGCGCCTTCGCGCTGTGTGGCGCCGGAATTGCCGAGATCGAGCCAGCCATTGAGCCGGATCGACAGCCATTCGAACGGCGCCGGCCACAGCATCAGCAGGCCGAAGCCGATCAGCAGGACCGACGCGGCCTCGCGCAGCACGTTCGGATCAAAATCAAACAGCCGCGTGAGCGCGCCGAGCAGCAAGGCAACTGCGGAGAACGAGACGACGAAGCCGAGCGCGATCATGGCGGGACGCAAATGTCCCGCACGCCCGATCGAGGCACCGAGCAGGATCGGCAACATCGGCAAGGTGCAGGGCGCGGCGATGGTGAGGACACCGGCCAGGACAGCGAAGAGAAGTTCGAGCATCGGGGCACTCGTGAGGGAGGTCACGAGGGGAGTTCGGGATAGGAGAGGCAGTCGTTACGCAGCGTCACGCGTTCGTGACGGGGAAGCTCGAACCACAACAACGGTGCGTTCCCTCCCCCCTTGCGGGGGAGGGCTAGGGAGAGGGGTGGCCCAGGAAATGGTCCATCCATCTGCGATCGGACAGCGTACACAGATCGAGAGAGTCCCCGTGTGGACCCCTCTCCCTGCCCCTCCCCCGCAAGGGGGGAGGGAATGAGAGAGCCGGCCCACCTCACTCGGGCAAGCCACGTCGGGCCCAAATATAAAACGACCCGGACGGGGGCATCGTCCGGGTCGTTGGAGGTCTTGGGAGGTTTAACGAAAACCGTATGTGATCTTTATAGGGAGGAAGTTTTTCCGCCTGATGTTGTGCTTTGTTTCAATTGTTTCGTCGGCGGTAACGCTTCCGTGTCCAGGGATGGGGCCAAAATCGAGGTCCTATCCCGTTGAAATCATTTGTCTTAGGCGGCGAAACGGTCGACCCCGGCAACCTTAAGCAAATCGGCCAATTGCTTGCGGGCGTAGAACATCCGCGTCTTCACCGTGCTCTGGGGGATGCCGATGATCTGACCGACCTCCTCCACCGACTTCTCATGGTAGTAGACGAGGGTGATGATCTCGCGATGCGCGGGTGACAGTTTTTGCACGCAGGCGCGCAGGATCGCGCTGGTGTCACTGCGGTCGAGCGAAGCCTCCGGTGTATCGGAACCATCGGGAATCTCGCGCACGTCTTCCTGGTCGATGTCCTCGAAGCGGCGCTGGCGCATCGCGGTTAGCGCCTTGAAGCGGGCAATCGAGAGCAGCCAGGTCGAGACCTGCGAGCGGCCCTGGAACTGGCCGGCGGTCCGCCATACGTCGAGGAACACCTGGCTGACCAGGTCTTCCGCCGTGGTGGCGTCGCGCACGATGCGCAGGATGAAGCGATAAACTCGCACATTGTGCCGGCAATAAAGAATGTGCATGGACGTCCGGTTGCCGTCGGCAATGCTTTCCAGAAGCATGTCGTCCGAAGTCGCCTGAGCGGCAATGATGCTCTGACTGGCCTGGGCGTTGATGGCGATGACGTTTGGCATTGACTTGGCTCCCCGGTGCGCCGCAACCGAGCGGCGTTTCCTTGGACCAAAGTGTTAATGAGCCAACGTTTCGGGACGTCTGCACGAAAAGGGGAAAATGGTTTCGTGCGCCGCCAAATTGTTTCGTCGCGAGGGCCGCGACGAAACATTCGGGGCAAAAAAGCGTGGAATTTCAATGTGTGGAAAATACGGGGTGGGAGTTTGGGGGCCGGCGAAGGCGCCGGGAACGTATTTCGGGGGATTGCGTTCGGTCGGGCCACACCCATCGCCGTCGCTCGGGGGCACGAGCAGCGCTGTGCGTCTGCGGCCTGAAATGCCGCTGGCGGATGTCGCCGACGCAACTTGCTCCGTCATTGCGAGCGTAGCGAAGCAATCCAGGGTCTTTCCGCGGTGGGATTCTGGATTGCTTCGCTGCGCTCGCGTGACGATGTGGAGGCGGCGGCGCCGAGCGCCCCTAAGCCTTCTCGCCCGCGGGCGAGAACAAATATCCGCCGCCGCGGATGGTGCGGATCACGGCAGGCTTGGTCGGGTCGGGCTCGATCTTGCGGCGGATGCGCATGATGCGCAGGTCCACGGCGCGGTCGAAGGCTTCGGCGTCGCGCGCGTTCGCAAGCTCAAGCAGGCGCTCGCGCGACAGCACGCGCTTCGGATTGGCCGCGAACACTTTGAGCAGCCCGAACTCGGACGCGGTCAGCGGGTGCTCGTTGCCCTCGTCGTCGCGCAGGGCCTGGGCTTCGAGGTCGAGCCACTTGGTCCCGAACCGCACCAATTGATCCTTGTCCGACTTCGCGGGCGCAGCTTCAGCGACAGCAGCCTTCACCGGCGCGCTCCGCCGCAGCACCGAACGGATGCGCGCCATCAACTCGCGCAGCTCGCAGGGCTTTGCCACGTAATCGTCGGCGCCGAGCTCCAATCCGACGACGCGGTCGATCGGGCTCGCGGTTGCCGTGAGCATGATGACGGGGACGTTGATGCGGCTCTTGAGGTCGCGGATGATCGAGAGGCCGTCTTCCTCGGGCATGTTGAGGTCGAGCACGACGAGGTCGGGCATGCCGCCGTCGATCGCGGTCCGCAGCGACTTACCGCCGTCGCACAGCGTCACGGTGAAACCGTGCATCTTGAGGTAATCGCCGACCATCTCCCGGGCCGGGGCCTCGTCGTCGACGATCATGATGTGCTGGCTTTGGGTCATGGTCTCTACATCACGGCAGTTCGGTCGCGGGGAGGGTGATGGTGAAAGTCGAGCCTTTGCCGGGGCCGTCGCTGTCGGCCGTCACCTCGCCGCCATGCATGTCCACAATACGCTTGACGATGGAAAGCCCAAGCCCCGTCGAGCTCTCCCCCGCGGTCGGTTTTGCCGACAGCCGCTGGAACCGGCCGAACAGGCGGCCGAGATCCTCCGGCGACAGGCCCGCGCCCTCGTCGCTGACGCGGACGATGGTCTCGCTGCCCTCATGGCTGACGGCGACGCCGATCTTGCCGCCGATCGGTGAGTATTTGATGGCGTTGCTGATGAGATTGTCGATCGCCTCGCGGATGCGGTCGGTGTCGCACATGGTGACGATGTTGGGCGGCGCGGTGAGGCTGATGGTCTGCTGCTTGTTGACGGCGAGCGGCTGGTTGGCGTCGGCGACCTCCTTGACCAGCGCCGCGACGTCGACCGGCTCGCGGCGGATGGTGATGTCGAAGGCATCGGCCATCGCGTCCGAGATCAGGTGATCGACCATCGTGGTCAGGCGCTTGGTGGCGTCGCGGATGTGGTCGACCTGGGCGACTACGCCGCTCGCCGATGCGCCGGTCGAGATCAGCTCCTTCAGCATCTCGGTGCGGCCGAGGATGACGCCGAGCGGATTCTTCAGATCGTGCGCGACGGTGCCCAGGATCTCGTTCTTGAAACCGTTGGCGCGCTGCAGCCGCAGCCATTGCGCGGAGAGGCGGCGGTTGGCCTGCATCAGCGCGCGGGTGCGCTGGGCGACGCGGTCTTCCAGCTGCGTGTTGGCGTCCTGGAGCTGCTGGTAGAGGATGACGTTGTCGAAGGCGATCGAGAGCCGGCTGGAGAAGATCTCGACCAGCGAGCGGTCGGTCTCCGACAGCTCGCGCTCGGCCTGGAGCAGCACCACCACCTCGCGGCCAGATCCGGTACGCAGATAGATCACGCTGCGGTGGTCGGCGAATTCGTTCTTGCGGCGCGAGAATGCGGCTTCCACCATCTCACGCAATTCAGGGTCGAGCGCCTTCGACGTCGTGGTGCCGATGAAGCGGCTGTAGCAGCCGCTGCCGGCGAGCACCGAGAGCTCGGGGTCGACGCCGCCATTGTCGCGCAAAACCAGTATACCGGCGCAATCGACATTGAGCAGCGAGGCGAGCTGGGTCAGCACGCCCTCGGCGAGCCGCTGCATCGACTTGAAGTCGTACAGCGTGGACGCTGCATCGATGATGATCTCGAGCCCGCGCCTTGTCTGCACCATGCGCTCGAGCTGCTGATAGGAGCGCAGCGCTGCGGTCAGCGAGGTGAACAGCTTGTCGGCGGTGAGCTCGGTCTTGGCCTTGTAGTCGTTGATGTCGTACTGCACGATCACGCGCCGCTCCGGCGCCTGGCCGGGCTGTCCGGTGCGCAGGATGATGCGCACGGTCTCGTTCTTGAGCTCGTTGCGGATGTACTCGACCAGCTCGAGGCCGGCGACGTCGGTCTCCATGATGACGTCGAGCAGCACCGCGGCGATGTCGCCGTGCTCGGCCATCAGCTTGCGACCTTCGGCCGCGGAATGCGCCGAGAGGATCTCCAGGCCCTGGCCGTTGAGGTTGTAGTCGGACAACGCAAAACGCGTGCCGTCATGCACGGCCTGATCGTCGTCGATGACGGCGATCTTCCATTTCCGGGCGTTGGTCTCCTCCGACGCGGTACCGGTGTCGTCGATCAGGTGGAGGACATCGTCCTGTTCGGCCATTGAGAAGTCCCGTCAGTCTCTGTGCTTTGCGCGCCGCCCTTGGCGACCCGGGGCATGATAATGCGAAAAGTAGTGCCTTGTCCCAGCTTGGATTCCAGCATCATGCGACCGCCGAGCTGCTGGGTGACGAGGTTATAGACGATATGGAGGCCGAGTCCCGTGCCACCTTCGTTGCGCCTCGTGGTAAAGAATGGGTCAAAGGCTTGGCGCTGCACATCGGGGGTCATGCCGGCCCCGTCGTCGGTGAAGATGATCTCGATGTCGTCGGCCCCGCGCGGCCGCGCCGAGATGGTGATGGTGCCGGCGCGCCCGTCGGCGAAGGCATGGTTGGCGGCGTTGAGGAACAGATTGGTCAGGATCTGGCCATAGGAGCCGGGATAGCCGTCGAGCAGCAGCCCCTCGGGCACGTCGACCTGGAGCGTGATCGGCGAGCGCTTCAGCACGGGCCGCAGGCTCGCGATGATCTGGTCGGTGGCCTCGCTGAGTGAGAACTGCCGCCGCTCGGCATGGGAGCGGTCGACCGCGACCTGCTTGAACGACTGGATCAATTCGCCGGCGCGGGTGAGGTTGGCGACGAGCTGCTGCGAGGCATCGCGCGAGGACTGCACGAATTCCTCCAGCTGCGAGCGGCGCAGGCCGCCGTCGCCCTTGAGCTGGGCCTCGAAAATCTCGCTGCGCCTGGCAAAGCTGGAGGCAACGGTGAGGCTGATGCCGATCGGGTTGTTGACCTCGTGGGCGACGCCGGCGACGAGGCCGCCAAGGGCTGCGAGCCGCTCGGCGTCGATCAGATTCTGCTGCGCGGTGTTGAGCTCGAGCAACGCGCTCTCGGCCTTTTCCTTGGACGCGCGCAGCTCGTCCTCGGTCTCGCGCTTGGCGATGGCGTTCTCGCGGAACACTTCGACGGCACGCGCCATCGCGCCGACCTCGTCGCGCGCGCGCGTGCCCTGCACCTCGCGGCCGAGATCGCCGAGCGTGATCGCGCGCATCGCGGCCATGATCTGCTGCAGCGGCAGCCGGATCGACAGCGCGATCAAGACGCCGGCGGCGAGGATGATGCCGAGGAAGATCATCGCGATCGACAGCACCCGCCGTGAAATATCCGCCAGCGTGCGGTCAAAGGTCTCCTGCGCCTTCTGCTCGCGCTGGCGCATTTTTGTCGAGAGATCGTCGATGGCGCCGATCGCCTCGGCCTGGCTGGCGTCGATGGTGTTGCGGAGGAGTTCAGTGCGGCTCGTGAGCTGCTCCGAGAGCTTTGCGAATCCTTCGCGCAGCGCCATGGTGCGGGCAGCCAGCCGTTGCAGCGCCATCCTCTGCAGGTCGTTGTCGGCGAGATCGATCATCACCGGAATGGTCTTCTCGATCGTCTCGGTGTTGCGGCGCGCGTCGTCGGCCGCGCCCGGCGACAGCGACAGATAGTAGGAGTTGGCGGCGACCAGCATCGCAGTAAAAGCTTCGCGCGACTTGCCGAGCGAGGGCCAGATCAGCGCATCGCGATGGCCGGTGGCGCCCTCAATGACAGAGTAGAGGCCGGCCATGTCCCTGGCCGGGCCCTGCACCTGGTCCTCATAGGTCCTGGCGATGGTCGCCTGCACACTGCGCAGCTCGCCAAAGCCGTTGAGGAAGCGGTCGGTGGTGCGCTCTAGCTCCTCGACCGACCCTGATAGCATCGGATCCTTGGCGGCGCGATTGGTCAGCGTGCCCAGCACCGCCTCGCGCAGCAGCAGGATCTCGGCGAACAGGTCCGGGCTCGGCTGGTTGATGTAGCGGTGGATCAGGTTCTGCAGCCGCCCGGTCTCGCTTTCGAGCAGCGCCAGGATGCGGTCGGATTCGCGCACCTGCCGCACGTCGTCCCAGGCCGAGCCGAGCACCTGCGAGCCGTTCCAGATCATCGCCACCAGCACGATCACCACGGCGGAGTTCAGCGCCGCGATCGACAGGATGCGCCAGCGGATCGGCACGGCCCGGAGCAGGCCGACGAGGCGCGCGCGCAGCCGCCCGATCGGGCCGGGCGGCCGGTCTGCGTGCTCGTGATGTCCAAGCCCAGGCAACAGGCCTCACTCCACCTTGCGAATGCGTTCGATCAGCGCGGCCGCGGCGGGGTCGCGTCCGGCCTTGGCGTAGATCGCAGGCATCGCGTCCTCGAACGGCTTGCGGTCGATGTCCCTGACGATGGTGACGCCGGCGGCTTCCGCCTTGCGCTGCGACTGCTCCTCGAGGTCACGCCACTTCTCGCGCATGAACCGGCTGGAGCGAAGCCCGGCCTCGCGGAAGATCTGCTGGTCCTCGGCCGACAGGCTGCGCCAGGCCTTGAGCGAGATCACCAGCACTTCGGGGCTCATCGTGTGCTCGGTGAGCGCGAGGTAGCCGGCATGTTTGTAATGGTCGGTGGTCACGAAGGATGGCCAGTTGTTTTCGGCGCCGTCGATCAGATGATTGGCAAGCCCGGTCAGCACCTGCCCATAGGGCATCTCGACCGGCTCGGCGCCGAGCGCGCGGATCATCTCGCTCATCAACTCCGACTGCTGCACCCGGATCCGCAGGCCCCGGAGGTCGGCGACGCTTCTGACGGGACGGACGCCGTTGTAGATCGACCGCGCACCGGAATCGTAGAAGCAGAGCCCGACGAAGCCGTAGGGCTCGAAACTGTCCAGGATCTCGCTGCCGACAGGCCCGTCCAGCACCTTCTGCATGTGCTCGATGGACCGGAACAGGAACGGCATCGCCAGCACGTTCATCGCCGGGACGAAGTTGCCGATCAGGGCGACATTGGTCCGGTTGAGGTCGATCGCGCCGACCCGGGTCTGCTCGATGGTCTCCTTTTCCTCGCCGAGCTGGCGGGAGTGGAACACCTTGATCTCGTGGCGGCCGCCGGTGCGCTCAGCGATCAGCGCGCCCATGTAGCGCAGCGCCTGCACGGTCGGGTAATCCTCGGTCTGGGTGTCGGCAGCGCGGAATTCGCGCGCAACGGCGCTCGTCGCGCAGATGGCGAACAGAAGCGCGACGAAAACCACCCCGGTCCGCGAGAGTTCGGCACGGTTCAACACTGGCACACTCAACCCCTCAGAGATGGAGTCTAAGGCGGGACCAAAAGGTTCAATGCAATCTAGCAGATGGTGAAGGGAAGGCCATCCCGCGGCGGCCCCGTGGAGGGATTGTGCGCCGCGTCCAGCCCTCATTCCCGGTTGAAACTGGAAAGTCCCGGCCGTAAGCAGGATGCAGTCGCCTTTTGCCGCGCGGGATGGGACAAGCCATCGTGATTTCAGCATTGCGCTTTTTGCAGATCGTTACCGCCGCCGCGGCCGTCATGGTCACCGCGCAGGCGCGTGCCGCCACCGATATCGCGCTGTGGCACGCGATGTCCGGCGAGCTCGGCCGGCAATTGGAAAAACTCACGTCCGATTTCAACGCCGCGCAGTCCGATTACCGGATCGTGCCGACCTACAAGGGCAATTACACCGAGACGGTGACGGCGGCGATCTTCGCCTTCCGCTCGCGCAGCCAGCCCGCGATTGTCCAGGTCAACGAGGTCGCCACCGCGACCATGACCGCGGCCAAGGGCGCGATCTATCCGGTGTTCAGCCTGATGCGCGACATGGGCGAGCCGTTCTCGCTCAACGATTACCTTCCCGCCGTCTCCGGCTATTACACCGATGCGGCCGGCAATCTGTTGTCGTTCCCGTTCAATTCCTCGACGCCGATCCTCTACTACAACAAGACCATGTTTCGCGACGCGGGCCTCGATCCCGAGACGCCGCCGAAGACCTGGCCCGAGCTTGGCGCAGCAAGCAAACGCCTGCGCGACCGCGGCGCGGTGTGTGGCTTCACCACGTCATGGCCCTCCTGGATCCACATCGAGAATTTTTCGGCGTTTCACAATCTGCCGCTGGCCACGCGCACGAATGGGTTTGCCGGCCTTGATGCGGAATTGACCATCAACAATCCTGTTATCGTCAAGCACGTCGCCCAGCTTGCCGAGTGGCAAAAGACAAAACTGTTCGACTATAGCGGCCGCGGCCAGTCGGCCGAGCCGCGCTTCCAGAACAGCGAATGCGGGATCTTCATCGGCTCCTCGGCGACGCGCGCCGACATCAAGGCGAATTCGAAATTCGAGATCGGCTACGGCATGATGCCATATTGGCCCGACGTGAAGGACGCGCCGCAGAACTCGATCATCGGCGGCGCCACGCTGTGGGTGCTGCGCGACCGGCCGCGCGAGGAGTACAAGGGCGTGGCACGGTTCTTCGCCTATCTGTCGCAGCCCGGCGTGCAGGCCGCATGGCACCAGAACACCGGATACCTGCCGATCACCCGTGCCGCCTTCGAGCTGACGCGCGCGCAAGGGTTCTACGAGCGCAATCCGGGCTCGGCGATGTCGTTCGAGGAGATCACGCTGCATCCGCCGACCGAGAATTCGAAGGGCATAAGGCTCGGCTCCTTCGTGCTGATCCGCGGCGCGATCGAGGACGAGCTCGAGCACGCCTTCGCCGGCCAGAAGAGCGCGCAATCAGCGCTCGATGCCGCCGTCGAGCGCGGCAACAAGCTGCTGCGCCAGTTCGAGCGCTCCAGCCCGGAGCGGTAGAGCCGGCCGCTCGAGCGCCACCCGCGAGCGCGACCGGATGCCACGCAACCCGGAAGTGTGTGCAAGCTCACACGCAACGGGCCGCCCGCCTGCGATAATCCCGAAGGCGTGACGCCCGGCTGGCGCCGACGCTTGCCGCTGGCCGGCAGGAATAATCCCGAGGTTGTTTGATCCATCCATTTTCGGAACAGCTCATGGAGATACCCAATGCCTTGCACATGTTGCATCATCCCGAATGACGTTCTGACCAGGCTCTCGCAGGACAAGAAGCTGTCCGCCGTGGTTCGCAAGCAGCTGGTCGATACCGTCCAGGTCAGTCATGAACTGCGCGAAATGCGGACGCAGGCGGCGAAATTGACCAACGTCGTGGCGGCGCGCGCGAGCGGCCTGGTCACGCTCGCCGCGGCGCCCTCCGTCACCGTCTACGACTGCAAGCACACGCAGACGCTGCCGGGGACGCCGATCCCGAAGCCGAAGACGTCCTCGGACGGCTCGGTCAAGCGCACCTTCAACCAGACCAGCAAGGTGGCCAAGTTCTACCAGCAGGTCTTCAACCGCAATTCGATCGACGATCACGGCATGACCATGATGTCGTCGGTCCATTTCGGCGACAAGTACAACAACGCGATGTGGAACGGCTCGCAGATGATCTATGGCGACGGCGACGGCAGCATCTTCATCGACTTCACCAAAGGCAACGACGTCATCGGCCACGAGCTGACCCATGGCGTGACCCAGCACAGCCTCCAGCTCGTCTATAGCGGCGATGCCGGCGGGCTCAACGAGAGCATCTCCGACTGTTTCGGCTCGATGTTCCGGCAGTGGGAAGCCAAGCAGGATGCCAAGAAGGCCGACTGGCTGATCGGCAAGGACATCATGGGTCCTGGCGCCAAGAAGAAGGGCTTCACCTGCCTGCGCGACATGGCCGATCCCGCAGCCAAGCACTGCCTCGCGCCGCAGCCGACCAAATACTCGCAGATCACGCCGGGCATGGACCCGCATTATTCCAGCGGGCCGCCGAACCTCGCCTTCTGCACGGCCTGCACCACGCTTGGCGGATACAGTTGGGCCAAGATCGGGCAAGTGTGGTACCATTCGCTGACAGGCTTCGGGCCGACGCCGAACATGACGATGAAGGCGTTCGCAGCCCGGACCCGGCAAGGTGCCCACACGTTGTATCCTGGCGACGCCGCCGTCCTGGCTGCCGTCGATACGGGATGGAAGAAGGTCGGGCTGTAAAGCGTTTTCGAAAGGAAGGAAGCGTGGATCGCTTGAAGATCGAGCGCGTCGGAGGGTTCGCCGGCTTCGGCGGCCCTCACCTCAAAAGTCGTGGTGAAGTGGTGTTGTCGGATCTGTCGGACGCCGATCAGAAGACGGTGGACCAGCTGTTTGCCGATCCGAGCAAGGTCCCTGCCGCGCATCCCGGCCAGGCCGATGCGTTCCGTTACCGGATCACCCGCGGTGCAAAGACGATTGAAGTCCCCGAACATGCGGTGCCCTCGGCCATCAAGAACAGCGTCAAGGACGTGTTGGAATAGGTTGACGCTGTGATGGAGGAGACGCTGCCGCCGGATTCCGCGGGCGCTTGTTCGGCAGGGGCTTGGGGCATGCCCGCGTCGACGAGCCTCGAGGCCTACCGCGCCTTGCGCGCCGACCGGGCGCGATGGCTGCCGGTCGCGCTCGACATCGCGCGCAGCCACGGCCTCGATGTCCGCTCGCCGCAGGTGTTTTCGACCGGCACCAATCTCGTGGTCGGCCTCGGCCAAAGCCTGATCCTGAAGATCTTCCCACCGCTGCTCCGCGCGCAATTCGTCTCGGAGCGCGGCTCGCTGACACAGCTCGCAGGCCGCCTTCATTTGCCGATCCCCGAGATCGTCGCCGAAGGGACGCGCGACGGCTGGCCCTATCTCGTCATCACGCGGCTATCAGGCACGCTCGGCTCGGAGGCCTGGCCGTCCCTGCCGGAAGACCAGAAGGAGCGCCTGCTGCGCCAGATCGGCGAGACCATCGCCGCCGTGCAGCGCGCGCCGCTCGGACCGCTGGCACACATCGAGCCGCGCTGGGGCGACTTCATGCGTGCCCGGATGCAGGGCTGCCGCGCCAGGCACGAGCATCTCGGCCTTGCGCCGAAATTCCTTGCCGGGCTCGACGATCTGCTGCGCGATGCGACAAAACTCATTCCGATGGACGCGCCGCCGGTGATCCTGACCGGCGAATACATTCCCGAGAATTTTCTGCTTGCCTGTCATGACGGCACATGGTCGCTCGCCGGCCTGTTCGATTTCGGCGACGTGCGGGCGGGATGGCGCGACTACGATCTGCTCGGCCCCGGCGCCTTCATGGCGGCGGGCCGGCCGGGGAGGGTGCGCAGCCTGCTCGAAGGTTTCGGTTATGCGAAGCCGGATTTCACGCTCAGGCGCCGCCTGATGGCGCTGATGCTGCTGCACCACGCCAGCGACCTCAACAGCCACATCTGCATCGATGGCTGGCAGGACAAGGCGGACGATCTCGTCGCGTTGCAGGAGCTGATCTGGGCGGGCTCATAGCCCCAGCCGTCATTGGAGCGAAGCGACGAAGCAATCCAGGAATCCCTCCACGGATACATTCCTGGATTGCTTCGCGGAGCCTGTCATCCGGCCCGCCGAAGGCGGGACCGGGTGGCTCGCAATGACGAGTTTGATACGCGAGTCTTAATCCCTTCGAGAGGGCAGCCCGCAATATGGGACGTCAGATGGAGGTGGTGACAAATCGGGCTGATAGAAGGGCAGCATATTTTATAGGCATAATTCAACCTTTGTATGCAATGGCTGCGGCTGCTCAAGAAAACGCCAAGGCGATAGTCGCTGGAATGTGATGCAAAATCAAACGGGTAGGCTAGTTGTAAGCTCTTGTTAAGCCTTGGCACGAACCTTGCGAATCCCTGTTCCAACCAGAAACTTTTGCGTTGGAGCCGTTTCATGAAGCGCCGCGATTTCCTCAAGTCCGTTTCCGGATTGGCCGCTGGCGCGGCGCTTCCGGCCATTCCGTCGGTGATCTCGTCGGCCAAGGCCGATGCGCGTTCGGAGACGCTGCTGATCGTCTCGGAAGGCGGGCCCAACAATCTCGACATCCACGGCGTCGGCACCAACGTGCCCGGCTATGAGGTGTCCTGGAATTGCTACGACCGGCTGATCAGCCATGAGATGAAGGTCGGCCCTGGCGGCGTGCCCTATTACGACCGCGACAAGTTCAAGGGCGAGCTCGCCGAAGAGTTCAAGATCGACGACATGTCGGTCACCTTCAAGCTGAAGAAGAACGCCAAATTCCACGACGGCACGCCCGTCACGGCGAAGGACGTGAAGTGGTCGCTCGACCGCGCTGTCACCGTCGGCGGCTTCCCGACCTTCCAGATGAGCGCGGGCTCGCTGACCAAGCCGGAGCAGTTCGTCGTGATCGACGACTACACGGTGCGCGTCGATTTTGCCAAGAAGGATCGTCTCACGATTCCCGATCTCGCCGTCATCGTCCCCTGCATCATCAACTCCGAGCTGGTGAAGAAGAACGCCAGCGAGAAGGACCCCTGGGGTCTCGAATACACAAAGCAGCAGACCGCGGGCTCGGGCGCCTACAAGGTGACGAAGTGGACCGCCGGCACCGAAGTGGTGATGGAGCGCAACGAGGATTGGGTTGGCGGTCCCTTACCGAAGATCAAGCGCGTGATCTGGCGCATGGTGCCGCAGGCCGGCAACCGTCGCGCACTGCTGGAGCGCGGCGACGCCGACATCTCCTACGAGCTGCCGTTCAAGGATTTCCAGGAGATGAAGGCGAGCGGCAAGCTCAACGTGGTGTCGCTGCCGTTCTCCAACGGCATCCAGTATATCGGCATGAACGTCACCAAGCCGCCATTCGACAATCCCAAGGTACGTCAGGCGGTCGCCTACGCGATTCCCTATCAGAAGATCATGGATGCCGTGATGTTCGGCCTCGCCAACCCGATGTTCGGCGCACCCAAAGACAAGCCGACCGAAGTCGCCTGGCCGCAGCCGCACAAATACAACACCGACATCGAGAAGGCGAAGGCGCTGATGGCGGAAGCCGGCCTCGCCAATGGCTTCGAGACCACGATCTCGTTCGACCTCAACTTCGCCGGCGTCAACGAGCCGCTCTGTGTGCTGGTGCAGGAGAGCCTCGCCCAGATCGGCATCAAGACCACCATCAACAAGGTGCCCGGCGCCAACTGGCGCACCGAATTGAACAAGAAGGAGATGCCGCTCTTCACCAACGTGTTCTCGGGTTGGCTCGATTACCCCGAGTACTTCTTCTACTGGTGCTATCACGGCAACAATTCCGTCTTCAACACCATGAGCTACAAGTCGGCGGAGATGGACAAGCTCATCGACGGCGCCCGTACCGCCGCTGCGACCGGCGATACCGCGACCTACGACACCGACGTGAAGGGTTTTGTCGATCTCGCCTACAGCGACATCCCGCGCATCCCGCTGTACCAGCCCTTCGTCAACGTCGCGATGCAGAAGAACATCAGCGGCTACCAATACTGGTTCCACCGAAGGCTGGACTATCGCGCGATGGCGAAGGGGTGAGGCGTCATGCTGATCGTCGGCGACGCATCGGCATGTGCGGGTCTTTCGGATTCCAGTGAGGTGGCCACCGCCCTCTCATTCCCTCCCCCCTTGTGGGGGAGGGGCAGGGAGGGGGGTAGCCACGAACTCCGACCTCTCCCGGAGCCACCCCCCTCCCTAGCCCTCCCCCACAAGGGGGGAGGGAATGCAGCGGAGCGCGCGGGGCGAGCTGGCTCACAAGCACAGCGCAGAAGGAGTGCCACGCCATGCTGACCATGATTGGCAAACGCCTGATGTTTGCGATCCCGTCGCTGATCGGCGTCGTCATCGTCACCTTCCTGCTCACCCGCGCGCTACCCGGTGATCCCGCCGCCTACTTCGCCGGCCCCGCGGCAACCAAGGAAGCCGTCGAGCAAATCCGCAAAAAGCTCGGCCTCGACAGGCCGCTGATCGAGCAGTTCTTCCGCTACACCAACGATCTCGCCCACGGCGATTTCGGCAACTCGCTGACCACGGGACAGCCGGTCGCCGCGGAAATCCGCAACCGCCTGCCGGCCTCCGCCGAACTCACGCTGCTCGGTCTCATCGTCTCGATCGTGATCGCCATTCCGCTCGGCGTGCTCGCGGCCACGCGGCCGGGATCATGGGTCGACCATTTATGTCGGGTGACGACGACAGCCGGTGTGTCGCTGCCCGTGTTCTTCACCGGCCTCGTGCTGGTCTATGTCTTCTACTTCCAGCTCGGCTGGTCGCCAGCTCCGCTCGGCCGTCTCGACGTGTTCTACAGCGCGCCGCAGACGGTCACCGGGTTCTATCTGATTGACACCCTGATCGCGCGCGACCTCGAGGCGTTTCGTTCGGCGCTGAGCCAGCTCATCCTGCCGGCGACGACGCTTGCGATCTTCTCGCTGGCACCGATCGCGCGCATGACGCGCGCCTCGATGCTCGCGGTGCTCTCCTCCGAATTCGTGCGCACCGCGCGCGCCAGCGGGCTGTCGCCGGCGACCGTCATCGTCACTTACGCGTTTCGCAACGCCATGCTGCCCGTCATCACCACGCTCAGCATGGTGTTTTCGTTCCTGCTCGGCGCCAACGTGCTGGTCGAAAAAGTGTTCGCCTGGCCCGGCATCGGCTCTTACGCGGTGGAAGCGTTGATCTCGTCGGACTTCGCGCCGGTGCAGGGTTTCGTGCTGACCATGGCGGTGATGTACGTGCTGCTCAATCTCGTGATCGACATTCTCTATGGCGTGATCGATCCACGCGTCAGGTTGGAGGGCTGAACCATGAGCTCCGTTGCGCCTGCTGTTGAACCCGTCGGTCCTGCGCAAACCTCGGGCCTCGTCGCGCTCCTCGAACAGACCCGCTACGTTCTCGGCGAGAACAAGGTCACGGGCTTTTCCTTCGCCCTGCTGATCGTGATCCTGCTTGCCGCGATCTTCGGTCCCTATGTGGTGCCGTATGATCCGCTCGCCTCCGACACGGCTGCCGCGCTGAAAGCGCCATCGGCCGCGCACTGGTTCGGCACCGACCAGCTCGGCCGCGACATTTTTAGCCGCGTCGTGGTGGCGACGCGGCTCGATACCTTCATCGCGGTCGCCTCCGTCGTGCTGGTGTTTTTGATGGGCGGCCTCGCCGGCATCGCGGCCGGTTATTTCGGCGGCTGGACCGATCGCATCGTCGGCCGCATCGCCGACACCATCATGGCGTTTCCGCTGTTCGTGCTCGCCATGGGCATTGTCGCCGCGCTCGGCAACACCGTGCAGAACATCATTTTGGCCACCGCCATCGTGAACTTCCCGCTCTACGCCCGCGTCGCGCGCGCCGAGGCCAACGTCCGCCGCAACGCCGGCTTCGTGCAGGCCGCGCGGCTCTCGGGCAACGGCGAATTCCGCATCCTGCTGGTGCACATTCTCCCCAACATCATGCCGATCATGATCGTGCAGATGTCGCTGACCATGGGCTACGCCATTTTGAATGCCGCCGGCCTCTCCTTCATCGGCCTCGGCGTCCGCCCGCCGACCGCGGAATGGGGCATCATGGTCGCCGAGGGCGCCGGCTTCATGGTCTCAGGCGAATGGTGGATCGCGCTATTCCCGGGCCTCGCGCTGATGATCGCGGTGTTCTGCTTCAACCTCCTCGGCGACGGCCTCCGCGACATCGTCGACCCCCAGCGGAGGACGTGATGGTCAACGTCTGGCAAAAATTATCCAATGATTTCAGAGCGGCTTCTACTGTGCATGGGGTTGTTTTCGATCTTTTGATTGACGCGAGGCCTGCATGACCGCCCAGCCCCTGCTCGACGTCCAGGATCTCACGGTCGAATTCACCACCCGCCGCGGCATCGTGAAGGCCGTGCAGCACGTCAACATCTCCGTCGCCAAGGGCGAGACGCTCGCCATTGTCGGCGAATCCGGCTCGGGCAAGTCGGTGACGTCCTATGCCGTGATGCGCATCCTCGACCGTGCCGGCAAGATCGCCGAGGGCTCGGTGATGTTCTCGGGCATCGACGTGAAAGCCGCGACCGAAGACCAGATGCGCGATCTGCGCGGCCGCGAAGTCTCGATGATCTTCCAGAACCCGCGCGCGGCGCTGAACCCGATCCGCAAGGTCGGCGACCAGATCGAGGACGTGCTGCGCACCCATGTGCAGCAAGCCATGGTTTCGGATCGCGGCGAAAAGGCGATCGAGGCGCTGGAGCAGGTCAAGATCGCCCGCCCGCGCGAGCGCTATCACGCTTATCCGTTCGAGCTGTCAGGCGGCATGTGCCAGCGCGTCGTCATCGCGCTCGCGCTGGCCTGCAATCCGCAACTGCTGATCGCGGACGAGCCGACCACCGGCCTCGACGTCACCACGCAGAAGGCGGTGATGGACCTCATCGTCGAGCTGACCAAGCGCAAGGCGATGTCGACCATCCTGATCACGCATGATCTCGGCCTCGCCGCAGCCTATTGCGACCGTGTCGTGGTGATGGAGAAGGGCCGCGTGGTCGAGACCGCCAAGGCCGCCGACATTTTTGCGAACCCGCAGCACCCCTATACCAAGAAGCTTATGCGCGCGACGCCGCGGCTTGGTGTGAGCCTGCGCGATCTATTGCCGGAAGAGGAGGGCGCTGCACTCAACGCCGCCCACCTTGAAACCGCTCCGACGGTCGCAGCGGGCGCGGAGAAGGCGCCCCTTCTCCTCATCGAAAAACTCGTCAAGGAATACCCCCGCCAGGGCGCCACGGCCACGCTCGGAAAGCTGTTCGGCCGCAAACCGCCTGTGGAGCCCGACGTGTTCCGTGCGGTCGACGGCATCAGCTTCTCGATCGGCCATGGCGAGAGCGTCGGCCTCGTCGGCGAATCCGGCTGCGGCAAATCGACCACCTCGATGATGGTGATGCGACTGCTGGACCAGACCTCCGGCCTGATCCAGTTCGACGGCGAGGACATCGGCGCGATGGCGCCTGCCTCCTTCGCCCGGCTGCCGCAGCGCAGCCGCATCCAGATGGTGTTCCAGGATCCGACCGACAGCCTCAACCCGCGCTTCACCGCCGTGCGCGCCATCGCCGACCCGATCATGCAGCTCGGCGACATCAGGGGCCGCGACGCGCTGCGCGCCCGCTGCGAGGAGCTGGCGACGATGGTGGGCCTGCCGCACAATCTGCTGGATCGGTTTCCGCACCAATTGTCGGGCGGCCAGAAGGCCCGCGTCGGCATCGCCCGTGCGATTGCCCTGCATCCGAAGCTCGTCATCCTGGACGAGCCAACGGCGGCGCTCGACGTGTCGGTCCAGGCCGTGGTCCTCAACCTGCTCCAGGACCTGAAAGCGCGGCTAGGTATGAGCTATCTGTTCGTCTCGCATGATTTGAATGTAGTGCGCTTGTTGTGCGATCGTGTCATTGTCATGCGGACGGGTCGAATCGTCGAGGAAGGCTCTTCCGAGAGGGTTTTGAGCGATCCGCAGGACGACTACACCAAAGAGCTGCTGACGGCGATCCCGCATCCGCCGTTGCCGGTTCACTGAGATTGTTTGGGAGCGTAATGGCCGCCGAAGCCCTGGACGACTATATCGACGCCGTTTCCAAAGCGCTGGCGCTGCCGGTCGAGGAGGCTTGGAGACCGGCGGTCCGCGCCAATCTCGAAGTGTCGCTGCGGCTCGCCCGTCTGGTCGACGAATTCGCGCTGCCGGACGAGACCGAGCCGGCGCCGGTCTTCACAGCCTGACGCCGCCATGACCACCAGGCCAGAGATGAATGCCGTCGACATCGCGAAAGCGGTTGCAGGCGGCAAGATGTCCGCGCTCGATGCCACTGAAGCCGCCCTCGCGCGGATCAAGCAGCACGACGGCATCCTCAATTCCTTCACCGAAATCACAGCCGATCGCGCCCGCGCCAAGGCGCGCGTGATCGATGCCGACATCGCGGCCGGCAAGGAGGTCGGTCCGCTTGCCGGCGTGCCTTTCGCGGTGAAGAATCTGTTCGACGTCGCAGGCCTGCCCACGCGCGCCGGCTCGAAGATCAATCGCGACCTCGCGCCGGCGAAGCGCGACGCCACGCTGATCGAGCGGATGGAAGCCGCCGGCGCGGTTCTCGTCGGCGCGCTCAACATGGGCGAATATGCTTACGACTTCACCGGCGAGAACGTCCATGACGGTCCCTCGCGCAACCCGCATGACACCACGCGGATGAGCGGCGGCTCCTCCGGCGGTTCGGGCAGCGCCGTCGGCGGCGCGCTGGTGCCGATCGCGCTGGGATCGGACACCAACGGCTCGATCCGCGTGCCGTCGTCGTTCTGCGGCATTTTTGGCCTGAAGCCGACCTATGGCCGGCTGTCGCGCGCGCGGTCGTTTCCGTTCGTCGCGAGCTTCGATCATCTCGGCCCGTTCGCGCGCTCCGTCACCGATCTCGCGCTCGCTTATGATGCGATGCAGGGGCCGGATGCCGACGATGCCGCCTGCACGACGCGCGGGTTGGAGCCGACGCTGCCGCTGCTCGCCAATCCGGTTTCCGATTTGCGCATCGCGACCGCCGGCGGCTACTTCCAGAACAATTTGTTTCCCGAGGCCGTCGAAGCCGTCAGCCGCGTCGCCAAGGCGCTTGGCGCGACGCGCGTGGTCGATGTGCCCGAAGCCGCGCGCGCCCGCGCGGCGGCTTACGTCATCAGCACCACCGAAGGCGCTTCGCTGCATCTCGATCGCCTGCGCAAGCGCCCGAACGATTTCGATCCGGCGGTGCGCGACCGGCTGATCGCCGGCGCCATGGTGCCGGCGCCGCTGGTCGACCGCGCGCAGAAATTCCGCCGCTGGTATCGCGCGCAATTTGCCGAGATCTTCAAATCGGTCGACGTGCTGATCGCGCCGGCGACGCCCTGCACCGCGCCGAAACTCGGCCAGGTCAATTTCAAGCTCGACGGCGTCGAATTGCCGGTGCGCGCCAATATCGGCATCCACACCCAGCCGATCTCGTTCGTCGGCCTGCCGGTGGTCGCGGTGCCCGTGCCGCTCGAGCCGTTGCCGATCGGCGTGCAGATCATCGCCGCGCCCTGGCGCGAGGACATCGCGCTGCGCGTCGCGCACGCATTGGAGAAGATGGACGTCGTCGCTGCGCCCGCGCCAAGGGGACTTTGAGAGGAATTTGAAATGGAGATCGATCTCCCGGACGTGCTCGCGGAAGTCAAAGCCGCGTTTGACCGCTACGAGCAGGCCCTGATCACCAACGACGTCGCCGTGCTCGGCGAGCTGTTCCGCAACGATCCCCGTACGCTGCGCTACGGCATCGGCGAGAACCTCTATGGCTATGAGGCGATCTCCGGTTTTCGTGCCGGCCGCTCGCCGGTCGGGCTCAATCGCCGCACCGCAAAGACCGTGATCACCAGCTATGGCCGCGACACGGCCGTCGCCTCCACCTTGTTCTATCGCGACACGGCACCCGGCAAGGTCGGCCGTCAGATGCAGACCTGGATTCGCTTCCCGGAGGGCTGGCGCGTCGCCGCCGCCCATGTCAGCATCATCGACGAGGCCAAAGAGACCTGACCGTATGACGCTTGACGATCTTCCGCCCGGAACACTGCCGGCCGAGCCGGTGGTGCCGCGGGTCGACCGGGCACAGCCTAGCGTGCACAAGGTCACGCGCGCCGAGGAACTGCGGCTTCAGCTCGCCGACGAGATCGTTCGTGGAACCCTCGCCCCCGGCGCGCCGCTTGATGAAACCGACATCGCGCGGCGCTTCAGCGTGTCGCGCACGCCGGTGCGCGAAGCGCTGCGCCAGCTGGTGGCGAGCGGCCTTGTCGAGGCCCGGCCCCATCGCGGCGCGGTGGTGGCGCAACCCTCGTTCGAACGGCTGACGAGCATGTTCGAGGCGATGGCCGAGCTCGAGGCGCTGTGCGCCGGCCTCGCCGCCGAGCGCATGTCCGCGGCCGAGCGCCACGGCCTCGAAGCCGTGCACGAAGAGCTGCGGGTCTTGAGCTACGCCGGCAATCCCGACCGCTTCCACGAGGTCAACGAGCGCTTCCACAACGCGATCTATGCCGGCTCGCAGAACGGCTACATCGCCGAGATCACGCTGGCGACGCGCGTGCGCGTGCAGCCGTTCCGCCGCGCCCAGTTCCGCAATCTCGGACGTCTTGCCAAATCGCAAGCCGAGCACGACCGCGTCGTCGTCGCCATCATGCGCGGCGACAAGCAGGGCGCCGCCGCCGCCATGCGCGCGCATATCGAATTGGTGCGCGGGGAGTATGAGATCTACGCGGTGTCGGTGTAATCTCGTAGGGTAGGTTAGCCGAAGGCGTAACCCACCACTGGTCGTCTCCGCGGAAGTAGAAGAGGTGGGTTGCGCTGCGCTAACCCACCCTACGTCGCCGCCTTCTCCGCCATGAACTTCCGCCAACCACCGGACGCCGTGATGTCGCGCGCTTCGGCCAGCACCTCCGGCTCGACGAGAAAACCCTTCACGCTGCGGCCATCGGTGAGCCTGATCGTGCCGATCGCCATCGGCGCAGGAATCGCGTTGACGAACCTGCCGAACGCCGACGACGACAGCGACCAGATCTCCAGCTCGATCGATGCACCCGTGCCGGCCCCGACGCGCAACATGCCTGGCTTCGGCGGCGTGGTCTTGAGCGCATAGAGCTTGTAATCTGGCGCGGTCCTGGTCGCTTCGATCAGACGCGCGTTTAGCGCCATCAATTCGCCATTCAGCGCCATGCCGGACAGATGCGCGCCGACCACCGCGATTGGAATTTCGTCGATGCCGCTTGCGACGAGCGGCGCGAGCGGTGCTTGCGCCACGCCCTTCGCGCCAACGGTCAGCTTCGTATCTGCATGGAACACGCGGCCGATGCTCGCAAGCATCGCATCACGCCCGGCGGGCGCGAGCAGCGTGATGCCGAACGGAATGCCGTCCGCCCGCATCGATGCCGGCACGGCGAGGCCACAGAGGTCGAGCAGGTTGACGAAGTTCGTATAGGTGCCGAGCCGGCTGTTGAGCTCGATCGGATTGGCGAGCACCTGTGCAGTCGTATAGGCCGTCGGCGCCGTCGGCAGCACCAGCGCGTCGATATTGGCAAACGTGCGCTCGGCGATCTTGCGCAGGCCCTGCAAACGGTAGAGCGCGGAGAATGTGTCCGCCGCCGTCAGCCGCGCGCCGGCCGCGGTGATTTCGCGCGTGACCGGATGGATCGTATCAGGCGCGGACGCCAGCAGATTCTTGATCACGAGATAGCGCTCGGCGACCCAAGGGCCCTCATAAAGCAGCCGCGCGGTCTCGTAGAACGGCTCGAGGTCGAACTCGACCAGCTTCGCCCCGAGCGCCGTCCAGCGCTTCAGCGCATCTGCATATGCCGCTTCCGCCTTCTTGTCGCCGAAGAAGATCAGCTGTCCGTTGCGCGGGACACCGAGGCGCAAATTGGCAGGGAACGGCGTGACCGCGCCAAGCGGCCGGTCGCGCGAGAACGGATCGGCCTGGTCGGGTCCCGTCATGACGGACAGCGCTAACGCGGCATCGTCCACCGTCAGCGCAAACACCGAGATGCAGTCGAGCGTGCGGCAGGCCGGCACCATTCCCGCAGTCGAGATCATGCCGAGGCTCGGCTTCAGCCCGACGATGTTGTTGAGCATCGCCGGCACGCGGCCGCTGCCGGCGGTGTCGGTGCCGAGCGACAACGGCACGAGGCCCGCGCCGACCGCCGTCGCCGAGCCCGAGCTGGATCCACCCGGAATCAGATCCTCGCGGATCGAATTTTTCGGAATGCCGTAGGGCGAGCGCACCCCGACGAGGCCGGTTGCGAACTGGTCGAGATTGGTCTTGCCGATGATGATGGCGCCGGCCGCGCGCAGGCGCTCCACCGCGGTCGAGTCATGCGTTGGCGTAGTGGAGAAGGCCGGGCAGGCCGCCGTGGTCGGAAACCCCAGCGCGTCGATATTGTCCTTCACAGCAACCGGGATGCCGTAGAGCGGCAGGCTGGCGGTGTCCTTTGCCGCGAGCTTTTCGGCTTCCGCGATCGCGTCCTTCTCGTCGCGCAGACTGATGAACACCGCGGGATCGTTGTGGTCGCGGATGCGCTGATAGGTCCGCGCAATCGTCTGCGCCGGCGCGACCGTGCCCGCGCGATGCGCGGCCACAATCGCGGCGATCGTTTCAGGCTGCTCAGCCCCCATTTTCAGCCCTCATGGCGACAAAACTCCGGCAACTTGTCCTCACCCGGATTGAAGCAAGCGATGTGCCATTGTGTACAGAATCCGGGCAGCGCGGGTGCCTCGGATATTATCGTGGGATCAGTGAGTTGGGGGATATTTCGAGCGCCAGCCGGACGTTCGCGGCAGCGCCCTGTTACGGGCACCTGCTCAAATCATGTGCAGTCGCGATCAAGTGAAGTCGGCGAGGATCTGGAGCAGCCGCTCCCGGTTCGCCTTGCCGATCCTGGCCTCGACATGCCGCTCGTGCTCGGCAGCGAGCCGCTTGAACTTCGCCAGCGCCGTCTCGCCCTGTGTGGTGAGGTGCATGGCGTGGGAGCGCCGATCCGTCTTCGACTTGATCCGCTTCACCAGCCTGCGCTGCTCGAGGCTGTCGAGCAGGTGCACCAGCCGCGCGCGCTCGATGCCGAGCCGTTTTGCCACCGCCATCTGCGACAGGCCCGGATTGGCGCCGATCACCGTCAGCACCGAATATTGCGTCGGCCGGATGTCGACATCGCCGAGCGTCTTGATGAAGTCCTGAAAGATCCAGATCTGGAAGCGCCGCACCGCATAGCCGGCGTGGCCGATCAAGGCATCGAGGCCGATCTCATCGGCGTCGATCCGCCGCGCGGCGCCGTTGCCGGCGCGTTTGCGTGGGGAAGTCTGGGATGCGGTAGCTGTCACGCCGTGTCTCCTGCCGTGCGACCTTAGCGGCTCGATCGCGGAAGCGAAAGATTGTTGTTGACGACAACAATTGTCCTGCCCAACATTATGGCCAAAGCAGCCCGGAACGAGGCTGCGGCCGATCCGGGCATCCGGGCGGAGGAGGAAACCATGACAACCGCCGCACATGGCGACGCTTCGAGCCTGTTCGCAACGCCCAAGACCGTCGCCGAGCATCGCGCCGACGGCAGCATCGTGCTGCGCTCGGGCAAGCCCTTGCGCGACAGCGCGCGCTGCATCGGTGATTGGCTGGAGCAATGGGCGCGGCAGACGCCCGATACGATCTTCCTTGCCGAGCGTGACGGCGCCGATGCACCCTGGGCCACCGTGACCTACGCGGGCGCCCTGCGGCGGGTCCGCGCGGCGGCATCCTGGATTCTCGCGCAAGAGTTCAGCGCCCAGCGCCCCGTCGTCATCCTCTCCGACAACAGCATCGACCATGCGCTGCTGGCGCTGGCCGCCCAGCATGTCGGTGTCCCCTCGGCTGCGATCTCGCCCGCCTATTCGCTGATGTCAAAGGACTTCGACAAGCTGAAGAGCATGATCTCGTTGCTTCAGCCGGGCGCGATCTATGTGTCTGCGACGAAGCCATTCGCGGCAGCGCTGGCCGCGATCAAGCCGCTGCATCATGCGCAGGTCATCAGCGGTCATGCGAACGATGCCGATGCGTTGGCGTTTCGCACGATCGCGGCAACGCCTGAGACGTCCGACGTCGCCAAGGCCTTCGCCGCGGTGACGCCGGATACGATCGCAAAATTCCTGTTCACCTCGGGCTCGACCGGCACGCCGAAGGCGGTCATCAACACCCAGCGTATGCTGACCTCGAGCCAGCAGGCCAGGGCACAGACCTGGACGTTCCTCGAACAGACCCGCGACCTCGTCATCCTCGACTGGCTGCCCTGGAGCCATACGTTCGGCGCCAACCACAATTTCAACCTCGTTCTGCGCAACGGCGGCTCGCTCTACATCGACGGCGGCAAGCCCGCGCCCGGCCTCTTTGCGACGTCGCTGGCCAATCTGAAAAGCGTGATGCCGACGGTCTATTTCAACGTGCCGCGCGGCTTTGACATGCTGATCGCGGCGCTGCGCGGCGACGAGGAGCTGCGCCGTCGTTTTTTCAGCGAGGTGAAGTTTGCCTTCTATGCCGGCGCAGCCTTGCCGCAGAATCTCTGGGATGCGCTCGAGCAGCTCTCGATCGAAACCGTCGGCCGCGCATTGCCGATGGTCTCAGCCTGGGGCTCGACCGAAACCTCGCCGCTGGCCACCGATTGCCATTTCCTCGCCGAACGCTCCGGCAATATCGGCGTGCCGATTCCCGGGACCGACCTGAAGCTCGTCAGCTCAGGCGACAAGCTGGAGGTGCGCGTGCGCGGCCCCAACGTCACGCCGGGCTATTGGAAGGCGCCGGAACTGACAAAGCAGGCGTTTGACGAAGAGGGTTTTTATCTCATCGGCGACGCCGTGAAGCTTGCTGACAGCGCGCGGCCCGAGCGCGGCCTGTTCTTCGATGGCCGTGTCGCGGAGGACTTCAAGCTCAACTCCGGCACCTGGGTCAGCGTCGGCACATTGCGCGTCGCCGGCATCGCCGCACTGGCGCCGCTCGCGCAGGATATCGTCGTCACCGGGCACGGTGGCGACGAAGTGCGGTTCCTGGTGTTCCCGAACATCGCCGCGTGTCGCGCGCATGCCGGTTTGCCCGAGGCGGCAAGCGTGAGTGAGTTGCTCGCGCATGACAAGGTCAGGACTGCGATCGCGCAGGGGTTGGTAACACTGAAGCAGGAGGGCGCCAATTCCTCCGGCCATGCCACGCGCGCGCTGCTGCTCGCCGAACCGCCATCAGTCGACGGCGGCGAGATCACCGACAAGGGCTACATCAACCAGCGCGCCGTCCTCACGCGGCGTGCGGATGCGGTGGCGCGGTTGAATGATGATGCGTCGGGTGAGTGGATCGGTTTGTAACGGGTGAAAGGCTCCCGTGCCCCGGACGCAGAGCAGCACGCAGTGATGCGCTGCAGAGCCGGGGCCCATCTCTCCTAGCGCGTGCGGCTGCATGGGTCCCGGCTCTGCGTCGCGTTATTTCATGCCGCGCCGCGTCCGGGACACGAGAGCAGGGTTGAAAATAAGCCAGCCATTCTGCCGCAATACCCCGGATGATTCTTTTGTTGCTTAAGCAACTAATTTGTGCGAACCGTTCCAGGCAAGGATGACGGCGGGGGAACCGCCGCGCCGGATCGGAGGAGACGATGCTCGGCAGAGAGGGTGCCGCGGCCAAGCGCTGGCGTATGCCTGACAATGGCGGACGATCTCGCCCGGCGAGCGATCTGTCAGGCCTCGGTGCCGCCGGTCACTGCGCCCAGATTCTCGTGCAGCCGGCGCAACAAATCGATCAGCACCTCGCGCTCGTCCTTGCTGAGACAAGACAGCAGCCGCCGCTCGCGCTCGAACGCCGCGACAATCACCTTGTCATGGGTCGCGCGGCCGCGCGCTGTCAGCGAGATCGAATGGGTGCGGCCGTCATTCGGGTCGGTGCGGATCGACACCAGTCCGCGCTTCTCGAGCCCAGCGAGCGTGCGGCTCACCGGACCTTTGTCGAAACCGATGACGTGGCAGATCCGCGAGGCTGGTATGCCGGGCTCGATCGCCAGCAGCGACATGATCCGCCATTCCGTGACGTTGACGCCGAACTGCTTCTGATAGAACGCGGTCGCGCTGTTCGAGAGCTTGTTGGCGATGAAGGTGATGAAGGCCGGAACGTAGCGATCGAGATCGAGCGTCGGCCCGGTCTCGGCGGGCGCGGGCTTTTGGCGGGCTCTGGTCGAAGACGGCGGCATATCGGGATTCTGTCTCGCGGCGTGCCTGATGACCTAAGGGCAAGCGCGGCGCTTTCACAAGATCAAAATGAGGGAGGATTCTTATGAGCGCACCCGGCTCGACTGTATCAGGCGTCCCGCATCTCGACGTCGATCCCTTCGACATGAATTTTTTTGCCGATCCTTATCCCACCCATGAGCTGCTGCGGGAGACGGGGCCGGTCGTCTATCTCGACAAGTGGAAGCTCTATGGCGTGGCGCGCTATGCCGAGGTTCATGCCGTGCTGAACGATCCCGCAACGTTCTGCTCCAGCCGCGGTGTCGGCCTGTCCGACTTCAAGAAGGAGACGCCGTGGCGGCCGCCGAGCCTGATCCTCGAGGCCGATCCTCCCGAGCACACCCGCACGCGCGCCGTGCTCTCAAAGGTGCTGTCGCCGACCGTGATGAAGGGACTGCGCGAGCGCTTTGCCGCGGCGGCCGAAGAGCGGGTCGACACGCTGCTCGAAAAGCGCAGCTTCGATGCGATTTCTGATCTGGCCGAAGCCTATCCGCTGTCGATTTTCCCGGATGCGCTCGGACTGAAGCCCGAGGGTCGCGAAAACCTCATTCCCTATGCGAGCCTGGTGTTCAACGCCTTCGGCCCGCCGAACGAATTGCGCAAGGAGGCGATCGCGCGCTCGGCGCCGCATCAGGCCTATGTCACTGAGCAGTGCCAGCGCGACAACCTGACATCAGGCGGCATCGGGGCCTGCATTCACGCCCATGTCGACGAGGGTGCGATCACGGCCACGGAAGCGCCGCTGCTGGTGCGCTCGCTGCTGTCGGCCGGCCTCGACACCACCGTCAACGGCATCGGCGCTGCCGTCTATTGCCTCGCGCGCTTCCCGGATCAGTGGCAGCGCCTGCGCGATGACCTCACGCTGGCACGCAACGCCTTCGAGGAGGCTGTGCGCTTCGAAAGCCCGGTGCAGACATTCTTCCGTACCACCACGCGCGAGGTCGAACTGTCAGGCGCGACCATCGGCGAAGGCGAGAAAGTGCTGATGTTCTTGGCCGCCGCCAACCGCGATCCCAGGCGCTGGGACAAGCCGGATAGTTACGACATCACCCGCCGTACGTCCGGCCACGTCGGCTATGGCTCCGGCATTCACATGTGCGTCGGCCAGCTCGTGGCGCGGCTCGAAGGCGAGACGATGCTCTCGGCGCTGGCGCGGCGCGTTGCCAGCATCGAGATCACGGGTGAACCAAAGCGCCGCTTCAACAACACGCTGCGTGGGCTCGACAGTCTGCCGGTGACGATCACGCCGGCCTGACGCGACCGCAAATCAGACAGGGGAGGGAACAATGAAGAACCTGAAGTGGGGGCTTGCGCTGGCCGCGAGCCTGATCAGTAGCGCGGCGAGCGCCGAGATCTCCGACAATGTCGTGCGTGTCGGCGTGCTCAACGACATCTCCGGCATTTTTCAGGACACCAACGGCATGGGCTCGGTCGAGGCCGCGCGCATGGCCGCCGAGGATTTCAACGGCGGCGGCAAGGGCATCAAGGTCGAGATCGTCTATGCCGACCACCAGAACAAGGCTGACGTGGGTAATGCCATCGCGCGCAAATGGCTCGATGTCGAAGGGGTCGACGCCATCGTGGACGTGCCGAATTCAGCCGTAGGCCTTTCCATCAACACGCTTTTGCGCGACAGCCGCATGACCTTCCTGGCGTCGTCCACGGCAAGCTCCGATCTCACCGGCAAGGCCTGCTCGCCGAACACCATCCAGTGGGTCAACGACGCCTGGGCGACCGGCAACACCACGGCGGCCGCGATGATGTCGCGCGGCGGCAAGGACTGGTACTTCCTCACGGTGGACTACGCGCTCGGCAAGGGCATCGAGGCGGAGGCACAAAAGTATATCGAGGGGCACGGCGGCAAGGTGCTGGGCTCGTCCAAGCATCCGCTCGGCACCTCCGATTTCGCCTCCTTCCTGCTTCAGGCGCAGGGCTCGAAGGCGCAGGTGATCGGCCTTGCCAACGCCGGTGGCGACACCATCAATGCGGTGAAGCAGGCTGCCGAGTTCGGCGTGCAGCAGAGCGGGCAGAAGCTGGTCGCGTTCCTGCTGTTCATCAACGACGTCCACGGCATGGGCATCAAGGTCGCGCAGGGCCTCCAGCTGATGGAAGCCTTCTACTGGGACATGAACGACGACACCCGCGGCTTTGCAAAACGCTTCGCCGCGCGGCCCGGCATGAACGGTAAGATGCCGAGCGGCAACCAGGCCGGCGTCTATGCCTCGACGCTCGCTTATCTCAACGCGGTCGCCGCGACCGGCAGCGACAACGCGAAGGACGCGGTGCCCGAGATGAAGAAGTTCAAGGGCAAGGACAAACTGTTCGGCGACACCGCCATCCGCCAGGACGGCCGCGTCGTGCATCCCATGTATCTGTTCGAGGTGAAGAAGCCGGAGGAGTCGAAATATCCGTATGACTACTACAAGCTGGTTTCGACGATTCCCGCGGAGCAGGCATTCCGGCCGCTGGCGGAAGGCGGGTGCGAGCTCGTGAAGTAGAGGCGGTCTCGTGCCCCGGATGCAGTGCGGCGCGTAGCGCTGCGCTGCAGAGCCGGGGCCCACAGCCTCTGGGTCCCGGCACTGCGTGGCGTCATTTCATGCCGCGCCGCGTCCGGGACACGAGAGAAGCGCCCCTACACCACCTTGCTTGAGCCTTGCGTAATCAACCTCGCCGCCCGCTGGTCTCGCGCATAAATCCACAGCCAGCTCAGCGCAACGCTGAGGCGGTGACGCAGGCCGATCAGGAAGTAGATGTGGGCGATGCCCCAGATCCACCACGCGATGGTGCCGCGCAGTTTGACCTTGCCGAAGTCGATCACCGCGAGCCGCTTGCCGATCTGCGCGAGGCTGCCGGAGTGCTTGTAGCGGAACGGGCCCGTCGGCTCCCCGCGCAGCCGCGCCTTGATGGTCTCGGCGACGTGACGGCCCTGCTGCTTCGCGGCCGGTGCGATACCGGGCACGGGCTTGCCGTCCCAGGCGTTGATCAAAACAGTGTCACCGATCGCGAATATGTCCGGATGACCGGGAATGCTGAGATCGTCTTCGACCTGCACGCGCCCGGCGCGATCGCTAGGTGCGCCCAGCCATTCGGCGGCGGGTGAGGCGCGGACGCCGGCGGCCCAGATCCGGGTCTTCGCTTCGAGCAGCTTGCCGCCGAACACCACGCCCTCACGGTTGATCTCGGTGACGGCTTGCCCGAGCACGACCTCGACGCCGATCTTTTCCAGCGAGGCCTGCGCATAGGCCGAGAGATCGTCGGGAAAGCCGGCCAGCACGCGTGATCCTGCCTCGATCAGCACCACGCGCGCCTTATGCGTGTCGATGTTGCGGAAGTCGGCCGGCAAAGTGTGGTGCGCCATTTCGGCGATGGTGCCGGCAAGCTCGACGCCGGTGGGGCCGGCGCCGACGATGACGAAGGTCAGCCGCGCGGCGCGCTTGGCCGGATCCGTCTCGCGCTCGGCGCGCTCGAACGCCACCAGGATGTGACGGCGCAAGGTGGTCGCGTCCTCCAGCGTCTTCAGGCCGGGCGCCCACTGCTCCCATTCATCGTGGCCGAAATAGGCGTGGCGCGCGCCGGTCGCGAGCACCAGCGTGTCGTAGGGCACCTCGCTGCCGTCGTCGATCAGCACACAGCGCCTGTCAGCATCGACGCCGCTGACGGTCGCAAACAGCGTCGTCACCTCGCGCCGGTCGCGCATCAGATGGCGGACCGGCCAGGCGATCTCGCTGGTTGCGAGCGAGGCGGTCGCGACCTGGTAAAGCAGCGGCTGGAACAGATGATGGTTGCGGCGGTCGATCAGTGTGATCTCGACCGGCGCGCCCGCGAGACGGTGGGTCGTCTCCAGCCCGCCAAAACCGGCTCCGACGATGACGACGCGATGGGGTGTTGCGGCCATGATGTGCCCTCGAATCTCGCTGCTCTACTTTCTCATTTAAGTGCTGATTGGGTGTCGTGGTCCAATAGCCGTCATCAATCGCCGCATAGGCCCGGTGTATCGATCTGGCGCGTAAAAGCGTCGCAGCCTTGATCATGCCTTGGTCGAAGGTCGAAGTGAGTAGAATTATATTTCTTGCCATCCCCGATTGGGGCGAAATATGGTGCAGGGGCGGGCGCTGAGCCATTGGCGGCGCGACAGATTTTGCGTTCAATAGAGACAGACCCGAAGCGGCGATCACCCCGTTTCCGGGATCAATAATAAGGAGGGGAGTGGTTATGAGGACGGCACTCTGGCTGGCAGGCGCGGCTGCGCTCGTGCTGGCAAATCCGGCATTCGCCGGCGACACCATCAAGATCGGTTTCGTCTCGACCTTCAGCGGCCCGACCGCCGTGATCGGCAACGACATGCGCAACTCCTTCGAGCTCGCGCTCGACCACATGGGCCGCAAGATGGGCGGCAAGCCGGTCGAGGTGATCTACGAGGACGACGGCCAGAAGCCGGATGTCGGCAAGCAGAAGACTGAGAAGCTGGTGCAGTCCGACAAGGTCGATTTCATTGCCGGCTACATCTGGTCGAACGTGCTGCTGGCCTCGCTGAAGACCGCGGTGGATTCGCAGACCTTCCTGATCTCGGCCAATGCCGGCCCGTCGCAGCTCGCCGGTGAGCTGTGCTCGCCTTACGTGTTCTCGACCTCCTGGCAGAACGACCAGACGCCGGCCGCCATGGGCCTCTATATGAACGCGAATGCCGTCAAGAGCGTGTTCCTGATCGGCCCGAACTACGCGGCCGGAAAAGACATGCTTTCGGGCCTGAAGAGCACCTTCAAGGGCGAGATCAAGGGCGAGGAATATACGGTCTGGCCGAGCCAGCTCGACTTCTCGGCCGAACTGGCGAAAGCCCGCGCCTCCGGCGCCGAGTCGATCTTCGTGTTTTATCCCGGTGCAGCCGGCGCGCAGTTTCTCAATCAATATGTCCAGGCCGGCATGAAGACCACCATGCCGCTCTACACCGCCTTCACGGTCGACGAGACGACGCTGCCGTTGCAGAAGGAGAATGCGTTCGGGGTGCCCGGCGCGCAGGAGTGGGTGAACGACCTCCCGAACGAGCAGAACAAGAAGTTCGTGGCCGACTACCGCACGAAATATCCGGGTGCCCGGCCGAGCTATTACGGCGCGCAGGCCTATGACGCGGCGCAGCTCATCAACAGCGCGGTGGTCGCCGTCGGCGGCGACACTTCCAAGAAGGATGCGATGAAGGCCGAGATGGAGAAGGCCAACTTCAAGTCGCTGCGCGGCTCGTTCAAATACGGCAACAACCACATCCCGATCCAGAACTTCTACCTGCAGGACGTGGTGAAGGGCCCCGGGGGCGAGCTCTCGCTGAAGACCGTCGCCACCATCGTCACGAACGACCAGGACCGTTTCCACGAGAAGTGCCCGATGAAGTAAAGCCTCTGCTTCCCTCTCCTCGCTCGCGGGGAGAGGGGGTCTCAGCTCTCTCCCCGTCATTGCGAGCGTAGCGAAGCAATCCAGAATCTCTCCGCGGAAAGACTCTGGATTGCTTCGTCGCTTTGCCCCTCGCAATGACGGCGTGGAGAGAGTGCCCTACGCCCTTGGCATGCTCGCGGGTCGCACCTCGCGGGCCTGCGCTGCGAGCCTGATGCCCGCATTGGCCGCGCCAAAGCCCTGATAGTCCCGCCGCTCCACGATCTCGAAGAAGAACCGCTCATCAAAGATGTGCGTATAGACCTGGAAGAATTCGCCGTCGCCCTCGCGGTCGTAGAGGATGTGGTTGGCGCGCAGCTGCGCCATCAGGTCGGGCGCGAGGTCGTATTTGGCTTCGATATCGTCGTAGTAATTGTCGGGGATATCCAGGAAATCCGCGCCGCGGGCGCGCATCGCGGCGACCGTCGCAAAGATGTCCCGGCACGAGAACGCGACGTGCTGCACGCCTGAGCCAAAAAACTCCGAGATAAAGCGTGCCGGCAGCGTGCGGTTGGCGGAGGAGCCGT
Organism: Bradyrhizobium betae; assembly: GCF_004123905.1. Classification (GTDB taxonomy): domain Bacteria; phylum Pseudomonadota; class Alphaproteobacteria; order Rhizobiales; family Xanthobacteraceae; genus Bradyrhizobium; species Bradyrhizobium betae_A. Next base: position 47,886 of record NZ_MZXW01000041.1, on the reverse strand, counting down.
TGAGCACGAAGCGCAGGCTCTGGTCGGTGTTGATGACGGCCTGGCTCTGCACGAGGCCTCTGGGGTCGGCGATCTCCATCTGCGGCAGCCGCTTGAGGTCGAGGATGCCGGTGTAGAACAGCAGCCAGGACAGCATCTCGTCATAGGGCATCGACTGCGCGATGTGGTCGACGGCGAGCAGCGCGTCCGCGCCCGCATCGCTTGGTACAGGCTCGAAATCGGTGTCCCAGTTCTTGCCGGCCTGATCGAGAAAATAAAGAAGACTGCCGCCGACGCCGTGGATCGCGGGGATCTCCAGCTCGCCCGGGCCGACCGGCTGGTAGAAAGTGCGCGTCTTCAACGTCTCGGCGCGCTGCATGGCGAGGCCGGCATTGTCGACGTCGAGCGCGATGGCGCAGACGCCGGGGCCGTGAGTGACGTAGTGCGAATGCGCAAAGCCGTCGGTCTCGCAATTGATCACGAGCTCGACCTTGCCTTGCGACCAGCGCTCCACCGCCTTGCTGCGGTGCTTACCGGTTTTGCGGAAGCCGAGTTGCGACAACAGACCGGCAAGCTCGACGGCCTTGGTTTCGTTGACGGCGAATTCGATGAACCCGGTGCCGCTGCTCTTGGCCTTCGGCGCCAAGGGCTCGCTGATGAGTTTCGGCCAATCCGGTGCGAGCTGGTCCTCGAGCAGGATCAGCGAGCGCAGGCCGTCGACCGCAGTTTGCGCGGCCGAGCCGGCGCGGAATTGGTCGTTGAAGATCTCCAGCGACCACGGACCGGCATAGCCGGTGGCCGCGATCGCCTGCATGAATTCGCCGACCGGCAGATCGCCCTGGCCGGGGAAGGAGCGGAAGTGCCGGCTCCACGACAAAATGTCGAGCTCGAGCTTGGGCGCATCCGCAAGCTGCACCAGAAAGATCTTGTCGCCGGGGATCGAGGCCATCGCGCGGATCGGAAAGCCGGGGGCCAGCGCGTGAAAGCTGTCGAGGATGACGCCGATCGCGGGGTGATCGGCGCGCCGCACGATCTCCCAGGCGTCGCGATAGTCGTTGACGTGACGTCCCCAGGCCAGCGCCTCGTAGCCGACGCGCAAACCGCGCTTGGCGGCGCGCTCGCCCAGCTCGCGAAAATCGTCCGCGGCGCGGTCGATGCCGCCGAGCGAGGCGGGCGAGACGTTGGAGCAGATCAGCAGCAGATCGGTGCCGAGCTCCTGCATCAGGTCGAACTTGCGTTCGGCACGGGCAAAATTGCGGGTGCGCTGCGGCTCCGGCATGCCCTCAAAATCGCGGAACGGCTGGAACGCGCAGATCTCGAGATTGAGGTCGCGGCAGAGCTTTGCGATGTCGCGTGGGCCGGCGCCGAACGAGAGCAGATCATTCTCGAAAATCTCGACGGTGTCGAAGCCGGCGGCGGCGATGGCGCGGAGCTTTTCGTCCAGCGCCCCTGAGAGCGAGACGGTCGCGATCGAGCGCTTGTTCATGCTGCATTGTCCTCCATTGCGCCGCCCAGGAACAATTGTCCGATGCGGGGATCATTCAGAATGCGCTTGGCGTCGTCGACCATGCGGGTCTGGCCGAGCTCGAGCACGATGCCGATGTCGGAGATCTCCAGCGCCGAGCGCGCGTTCTGCTCGATCATCAGGATGGTGACGCCGCGGTCGCGCAAGCTTTTGAGGATGTCGAAGGTCTGCTGCACCATCAGTGGCGATAGCCCAATCGAAGGCTCGTCGATCAGCACCAGCTTTGGTTCGAGCAGCAGCGATCGCGCGATCTCGAGCTGTTTCTGCTCGCCGCCCGAGAGTGTGGAGGCCTGCTGCGCCGACTTCCGCCGCAGCGCCGGAAACAGGTCGAGCGCGGCCTCTATCCGCTTTGGCAGGTCGAGGCCTTTACCGGCCGAGACCCCGCCGAGTTCGATGTTGCTGCGAACTGACAGCTCCGGGAAAATGTTGCGGCCCTGCGGCACGTAGCAGATGCCGGCATTGAGCAGCGCGCGTGGGCTCAAGTTTGTGACGTCGCGGCCGGCAAAGCTGATCTTGCCTTCGCGCAGCTTCAAGAGGCCGAAGATCGCCTTGAAGACGGTGGACTTGCCGGCACCGTTCGGGCCGATGATGGTGGTGATGGTTGCCTGTGGCACGCCGAATGTCGTGCCGTTCAAGATCGTCATCTTGCCATAGCCGCCGACGAGATTGTGAACCGAGAGGATCGGGTCGCTCATGGTCTAATGTCCCAAATAGGCTTCGATCACGGCGGGATTTTTCCGCACTTCGTCCGGGCGTCCCATCGCCAGCACCTTGCCTTCCGCCATCACCATCACGCGCGAGCACAGCGACATCACGAATTCCATGTTGTGCTCGATCACGACGAAGGTGGCGTTCTTCTCGCGGTTGATCGCGACCAGGCGATCCTTCAGGTCCGACAGCATTGACGGGTTGACGCCGCCGGCGGGTTCGTCGAGCAGCACCAGACGCGGCCCGCCCATGAAGGCCATGGCGGCATCGAGCAGCTTTTGCTGGCCGTAGGAGAGGCCGCCGGCGGGCTCTGCGGCGAGATGATCGAGCTTGAAGAAGCCGATCATCTGGTTGGCGGCATCTGTCAGCCCGGCATCGGAACGGCCGACCAGGCGCGAGGCCATGCTGCCCTGGTGCTCCTGTCCCGCGAGGATCAAATTCTCGCGCACCGAGAGCTTTGGGAAGACCTGCAAGAGCTGGAAGGTGCGGCTGACGCCGAGCTTGTTGAGTTCGGCAGGCCGCAAGCCGGTGACGGCTCTGCCGTCGAGCTTGACCTCGCCGCCGCTGGGCGTGAGTTGGCCGAGGATGCAGTTGAACAGGGTGGACTTGCCGCAGCCGTTCGGCCCGATCAGGCCGAGGATCTCGCCTTCGCGCACGTCGAAGGAGACGCCGTCGACGGCGCTGATGCCGCCAAAATTCTTTTTGATGTCGGTGACTTCGAGGACCGCGCTCATTGTACCGTCTCCAGGCGCGATTTCGCAACGGCCCGCAGTGCCGAAGCGGCCTTGGTGCGGCGCTCGGCGAGATAGCGATCGAGGATTCCCAGAATGCCGGTCGGCGACCAGATCAGAAGCCCCATCACCGCGACTGCGTAGATCATCAGATAGTAGCCTTCGGTGAAGCGCAGCCATTCCGGCAGCAGCACCGCGATCATCGCGCCGAGGAAGGGACCGAAATAGAAGCCGGCGCCGCCGACGATCACCATCATCAGCAGATCGAGCGAGAGCGACAGGTTGAAGGGAACAGGGTCGATATATTGCGTCAGCGGCGCATAGAGCGCGCCGGCGACGCCGCCGAGCGCCGAGCCGATCGCAAACGCCATCAGCGTGTAGCGTCGCGTGTCGATGCCGAGCGATTGTGCGCGCAGCGGGTTTTCGCGCAGCGCCATGAAGGCGCGGCCCCAGGGTGAGCGGATCAGCCACCACACCGCGACCGAGACAATCGCGAGCGAGCCGAGGCAGACATAGTAGAACGGCAGCGGCTTGCTGGTGGCGATCCCGAAAAAGTGCGGGCGCGGGATGTTGGAGATGCCGTAGATGCCGCCGGTGAGCCAGCTCTCGTTGCGGAATACCAGGAAGGCCAGCGTCGAGAAGGCGAGCGTGACGAAGGCAAGGTAATGGTGCTGCACGCGCAGCGCGGGATAGCCGAGCACCCAGCCGACGGCGAAGCTCAAGGCAATCGCGACCACGATCGCGGCCGGCAGCGGCCAGCCGTGCGTGGTCATTATCGCGGCGGCATAGGCGCCGATGCCGACGAACGCGCCTTGTGCCAGCGACACCTGGCCGGCGTAGCCGAGCGTGAGGTTCAGCCCCATCGCGGCAATGCTCATCACCGCCCACTGGCTCAGGATGAACAGGCCATAGCGGTTGAAGTTCATCGGAATGACGATCAGGCCGGCGATGACGGCAAGGCCGAGCGCGATCTTCAACGGTTTGGCGAAGCCGCTCATACCGTGCGCTCCTCGGCACGACCGAGCAATCCTTGCGGCCGGAACAGGATGACGGCGATCAGGAAGATCATCGGCACGGCTGCGCGGTACTGCGTCGAGACATAGGCGGCCGCGAGATTGTCGAGCACGCCAATCAACAGGCCGCCGGCGATCGCGCCGCGCACCTGGTTGAAGCCGCCGACGATCGCGGCGATGAAAGCAGCCTGGCCCAGCACCTCACCGGAGGAAAACTTCGCGAGGTAAATCGGCGTGATCAGCAGCGAAGCCAGCGCGACCAGGAAGGCGTTGATCAGGAAGGTCAGCAGAATCATGCGCTCGACGGGGACGCCGATGATGCGCGCCACGGTCGGGTTTTGCGCTGCCGCCTGCATCTGGTGGCCCAGCGAAGTGCGGTTCAGGAGCGCGGTCAGGCCGAAGACGGCAACAATGGCGACGGCGAGGACGCCGATGCTTTGCAGCGACACCGCGTGGCCAAGGATGGAGATATCGCCGGTCGGCACAATCGACGGGAAGGGCGAGGCTTCAGCGCTGAAGAACTGTTTCACGGCCTCCTTGAGGCCGATCGCGAGTGCCATGGTCGCGATCGCCAGCGGCAGTACGCCGTGGCGCATCATCGGATCGACCAGCAGCATCTTGAAGGCGAGGCCGAGCAGGAGCATCGAGAGCAGGATGCCGAGGATGATCGCCAGCCAGAACGGCGCGCCGGCATGCATCGCCGCCAGCATCAAAAATGCCGGCAGCATCACGAACTCGCCTTGCGCGAAATTGATGGTCTGCGAGGTCTGCCAGAGCAGCGTGAAGCCAACCGCAACCAGCGCATAGATCGCGCCGGTGGCCAGTCCCGCGACCAGAAGATCGAATAGGTTGGACATGTTCCCCTCTCGCTATCCCTCGCCCCGCTCTATCGTCTCCCTCGCCCCGTTCTTACGGGGAGAGGGAAAAGAAAGGCGAAGCCCTCACTTCACCTTCGGCAGCACCTGCTTCACGACCTGCTTGCCTTCGACCACTTCGACCAGAAAACTCTGGCGGTCGATGTCGCCGGTGTCGCTGAAGGTGACGTCCATCAGGATGCCGGGCTCGTCCGCGGCCTTGATCGTCAGGCCGTGCAGCGTGTCGGCGAACGCCTTGCTATCGACCTTGCCCATCTTCTCGGTGGTGGCTTTCACCATGTAGACGGCGAGATAGCCCTTCAGGCCGTTATGATCGGGGACGTAATTGTACTTCTTCGCAAACTTGTCGCGGAACGACTTGATCAAATCGACCGGCGCGTCGGTGGTGAGGCCGACATGGCCGCGCGCGCCGTTGGCGGCGTCTCCTGCGAGCTCGATCACCTTCTGGCCGATCAGCGTGGTCTCGCCCATCAGCGGCGCGGTGACGCCCTGGCGTTTCAGCTCTTTGAGGATACGCGCGCTCTCTTCTTCGTTCAGGTAGACGAACACGGCGTCGGGATTGGCGGCCTTGATCTTGCCGACGTCGGCGGCGAAATCGGCCTGGCCTGCTTCGGTGGAGAGGTCGGCGACGACCTTGGAGCCGAGCCGGTCGAGCTCCTTGACCACGACGTCACGGCCGCCGCGGCCGAAGTCATTGTTGACCCAGACCACCGCGACCGTCTTCGCCTTCATCTCATCGTGGATATATTTGGCGACCTTCGGCATCGAGGATTGCTGGCCGAAGGATGTGCGGAACAGGAATTTGTTTCCGGCCTGCGTCAGTTCGGCGGCTTCGCCGCCCATGATCTGCGCGATGCCGGCCTCCGCCGCGAGCGGCGCCGTCACCTTCACCGAGCCGGAATAGCCGGGTCCGAGCAGCACATAGGGCTCGGCGTCGAGCGCCTTCTGCACTTGGGCGCGGGCCACGCCGGGGTTGGATTGCGAGTCGGCATGGGTGACCTCGAGCTTGCGGCCGAGCACGCCGCCCTTGGCGTTGATCTCCTCGATCGCGAGGTCGATGCCGTTCTTCCAGTTGGTGCCGACCGTGGCGCCGCCGCCTGAGAGCTCGGCGACGTCGGCAAGCTTGATCGCCTGGGCGTGGACGCTGGTTGCAGTCGCGAAGGCAAGCAGGGCGCCTGCCAGTAGTGTGGATCTCATGGTCTCTCCTCCCATTGATTTTGAAGTTGCCCGCGGCCTTGTATCCGGCCGTTTCGGTTACGCTGCGTGATAGGCTGCGCTTCGCGCCGCCATCACCTCGTCAAATGCCTCTCCCATGACGTCCGTCGATGGGGCAAGGCCCGTGAACAATTCGAAAGCGTCGGCGGCCTGGTAGATCGCGAGCTCCCGCCCGGTCATGATCCGCGCGCCCTTGGCTTGCGCCGCGGCCAGCAGCGGCGTGATCAGCGGCGAATAGACGGCGTCCGCGACCCACAGGTTTTCGCGCAGCAGCGTGGCTGGGACCGGGATGCCCCGGTTCGGCAGCATGCCGACCGGTGTGCCGTTGACGAGGCCGGTTGCGCCATCGAGCGCGTCCTCGACGCTTGCGGCCACCCTGGCGCCGCCCTGTCTGGCGAGCAGTGCGGCGAGCTTTTCGGCGCGGGCCGGCTCGCTGTCGAAGATGCGGAGGTCGGCGACCTCAAGGCTCGCCAGCGCAAAGGCGATGGCCTTGCCGACGCCGCCGGTGCCGATCACGGCGACCGCGTTTCCGGCGGGGGCCAGCAGCGGCGCGACGGCGCGCGCAAAGCCGGTCGTGTCGGTGTTATGGCCGATCAGCCTGTTATCCGTGACGACCACGGTGTTGACCGCCCCCATGGCGGCCGCACCCGGCGCCAGCTCGTCGAGCAGCGGGACCACCGCCTCCTTGTAGGGAAAGGTGACGTTGACGCCGGCAAAGCCAAGGCGCCGCACGCCTTCGAGCATCATGGCGAGCGCGCTTGCGTCGGCGCCGGCCACTTCGATGAGCTGATAATGACCGCGCAGGCCAAGCGCCTCGGCGGCGCGTTCATGCATGGCGGGGGAGGCGGAATGCGCGATCGGCGCGCCGATCAGGCCGGTCAGGAGCTTCTTGGATGCGGCAGGTCCGCGCTTTGACATGATCGACTATCGCCTGGTGAGGTGCCTTGATTTCCAGCCATTAGCCGCGAAATTCACGCAATTCCAAGTGGGACGATAGTCTTTCCCCCGCCTAACACAATTACCCTTTTATCCTGCAAACCTAACATAATGTTATTTCTTCCGCCCGCGCCCCGGCGCGGCCTTCCCATTGCTGCGGGACGGCTCGACCGCGCGCATCTCGGCGCGCAGGGACTCGATGAAATACTCGACATGAAGCGACAGCGGCGCGCCGCGCTTCACCGCGATATAGGTGTCGAACCGCGTCGGCTCGGTGATCTTGATCAGCTCGATCCCGGGATAGCCGCCATGGGCGACCGTGAACTGATCGATGATGGCGATGCCGAGCCCGGCCTTCACCAGCGCGCAGACAGTGGTGCCGAAGCGCGCGCGGATGGTGATGTTGTAGTCGAGCCGGTAGCGCGCGAAGATCTCGGCCATGATGCGGCCGTAGGGATCGTTCGGATCGATACCGATCAGCGGATAGCGGGTGATTTCGGCCGCCGAAACCTGCTTGCGGCCGGCGAGCTCGTGGCCTGATGGCACGATGCAATAGAGCTCGCCCGAGGCGAGCGGCATGAAGCCGAGCCCGGAATGCTCGAGACGGTAGCTCATCGCGACGCACTCGCCGCGGCCGAGCATCAGATAGTCGATGGCTTCCTCGAGCTTGAGGATGTTGATGTCGATGCCCAAATCAGGATAGCGGCGCCGCACGCGCTCGATCGCGCGCGGCACCATCACTTGCGAGATGCTCGGCACCGAGCCGATGCGCAATTCCGACAATCCGCCGCGGCCGATCTTGGAGATGATCTCGGAGAGGTCGTCGACCTTCTTGTAGACCCCGTTGATCTGCTCGAAGATAGTCTCGGCCTCCGGCGTCGGAAAATAGCGCCCGTTCTGGCGCTGGAAGAAGCGGATGCCGAGCGAGCGCTCGGTGTATTTGACCAGCCGGCTGATCCCCGGCGCGGAGACGTTGAGCAGCTTGGCCGCGCCGCCAATGGTGCCCGTCACCATCACGGCACGGATCACTTCAACCTGGCGCAGCGTCATCATGAACAGGGCATCCAAAAGAGGATCGTGGCGGCGATCATCTCACGATGACTGTGATGTCATCCAGCGGCAAGTATGGGCGCGCATGGGAGGGTGGAGAGCGCAGCTCGTTTACCGACGACAATTGCGGACTAATTTCGCGGTCAGATTGTTTCGACTAAAATCTGCGCGTTCGAATGGAAGGGCGGCAGCGTCGCGCGATCCGTTTCATCGGCGGCGTTTGTTGCGACTGCGGTCTAGCTCGCCGGGCCCTCGGGCGCGGCGCTGTCGGGCCGCTTTGCGCGCTCGCTTTGCAGCGTTTCGCGCGCGAACTCGATGATCTTCTGCTTGTTTGCCGTTTCGCGGACGGCGAAAAACACGCGGTTGAGTTCCAGGCCGAGCACGCTGTTGAGGGCGATGTCCTCGTCTTGCATCGTGGTTTTCCCGCTTCAGACGCCATAGGTGTATCTTGACGTCACTTCTTCCACAAGTAGATTAAATGTTCAAAACGGGCGAGCTCCGGAAAACTACAGGAGCAGCGAATTGAGGCAGCCGCCAAATACGTGCTATACCGGACGGCGAGGGGCAGGAAACGCACCGATGTCCGCCATCGACTATGGCCGGGAAGCGCTCGACTTCATTGAAGGACTGGATACCTATCGCAAGGTGCCAGACGCAATGAATGCGCTTGAATCGGCCTTCGGTCGCTTCGGGTTTGAGACCATCATCGTCACCGGCTTGCCGAATCCCGATCAGCGGTTTGCGCAGATGGTGCTCGCCAAGCGCTGGCCGGCGGGATGGTTCAGCCTTTACACCCAGAACAATTACGATCGCGTCGACCCCGTGGTGCGGCTATGCCGGCAATCGGTCAACCCGTTCGAGTGGTCGGAAGCCCCCTATAATGCCGAACTCGAGCCGAACGCGGCCGAGGTGATGAACCGCGCCACCGATTTTCGTATGTCGCGCGGCTTCATCGTGCCGATCCACGGGCTCACCGGCTATGAAGCTGCTGTGTCGCTCGGCGGCGTTCATCTGGATCTCAACCCTCGCAGCAAGCCGGCATTGCACCTGATGGCGATGTACGGCTTCGACCACATTCGCCGTCTGCTCCAGCCGACGCCGTATCCATTGACGCGTCTCACTCCGCGCGAGCGCGAGGTGATCTCGTGGGCCTCGCAGGGCAAGTCGGCCTGGGAGATCGGCGAGATCCTGCACATCACGCAACGCACCGCCGAAGAGCATCTTGCAACCGCCGCGCGCAAGCTCGGTGCCGTCAACCGTACGCATGCGGTTGCGCTGGCGATTCGCAACAAGATCATCAATCCCTAAGCGACGTACTGGGAAATTTCCCAATATCGAACCTGCCTCTTTTCGCAGAGGCTCCCCCCATTGAGGCTGAATGGGGGGTTTCATGATTCACGCAATTTCATCGGTCAATCGCCACCTTTACGAAGACGTGCTCGAGCAGCACTTCCGGATACGCCACGACATCTTCGTCGACGAGCGGCATTGGGAGACGCTACGCCGGCCTGATTGCCGCGAGGTCGATTCCTACGACGACGAAGACACCGTCTATCTGCTCGCGCTGGAGGGACGGCGCGTGGTCGGCGGTCACCGGCTCTACCCGACGACCAAGCCCTCGATGATGAGCGAGGTGTTCCCGCATCTGGCGTCGGTTCGCGGCTGCCCCTTCGATCCCCTGGTCTGGGAATGGTCGCGCTACTTCGTCGTGCGCGATCGCCGCGACGGCGCTCTCAACCTGCAACTGATGGCGGCGGTGCAGGAGTTCTGCCTCAATCAGGGCATCGCACAGGTCAGCGCGATCATGGAAACCTGGTGGCTGCCGCGCTTCCACGAGGCCGGCTTCGTCGTGACCCCGCTTGGTCTGCCGGCTCTGGTCGAGAACGCCTGGACCATGGCAGCGACCATCGACATTCGCCGGGAGACGGTCGACGCCCTGCATGATCGCATCGGCGTAACTTCCATCGTGCGACAGGACGGCCCACGTCTGGACGCCGTTGCCCGTGCCAACCTCTGCGGCCTTGCCGCGCAACGAAAGAGCGCCTGAGATGTCGAACATGATGCGGGACAGCCAGATCATGGCGCAGACCAAGGACGAGAATCTCGGCTACATGTCCGACATGGCGCTCGAGCTGGCGCAGATGGCGGAAGACACCGGATTGGCGACGCTCGCCTATCTGTTCCGGATGGCGGCGCTGGAGGCTTCAACGGCCAACAGCGTGCTTGCCGAGCCGGATGATCTTCCCCGGCAGATGACGTCGCACTAGACGCATCCTTTTATTTTTGACGACTCTCACACCCTCCCCACGGCCTGCCGGGGGGAGGGTGATCGTTTGGGTGCGGCAGGTTGACCCATCCCGCGCGGCAGCCTTCTTGCAAGGTCAATTTCGACCGCATGCACGCGCATGCAACAAAGTGCATGTTAGGTGTCGAATCGCTCTTGCCTCGGAACGATACTGCCATTACCCATTTTTCCGCCTTGAACAGGCAGGGGGAGCTCTTTCACTGATGGCGACTGTGTTCGAACATCGGCGCGTCTTCGCGTGCGCCTGAAAGAGTTTTGATGCTGCTCGTCGTCGAACAGTTTTTGAACGGATTGCAGTTCGGCCTGCTCCTGTTCCTGCTCGCCGCTGGCCTCACGCTGGTGTTCGGGATCATGGATCTCGTCAACCTCGCGCACGGCTCGCTGTACATGATGGGCGCCTATTTCGCCGCGACTTTTGCGGCGTGGACCGGCAGCTTCCTGCTCGGTGCGCTGCTGGCGCTTGGTGCGACGCTGGTGCTCGGCATCGTGCTCGAAATGTCGGCGCTGCGGCATCTTTATGGGCGCGATCATCTCGACCACGTGCTCGCGACCTTCGGCCTGATCCTGTTCTTCAATGAAGCCGTGCGGCTGATCTGGGGCCCGGCCGGCCTTGCGCTGCCGCTGCCGGCCTGGCTCACGGTGCCGGTGCCGATCCTGCCCGGCATTCACTATCCCGCTTACCGGCTCGCCATCATCGTTGTCGCTCTGATGGTTGCGCTGCTGCTCTATCTCGGCGTGATGCGCACCCGCATCGGCATGCTGATCCGCGCCGGCGCCTCCAACCGCGAGATGATCGGCGCGCTCGGCATCAACATCAAGCTGCTCTACACGCTGGTGTTCGGCTTGGGTGCCGCGCTCGCCGGCCTCGCCGGCCTGATGCAGGCGCCGATCCTCACCGTGCAGATCGGCATGGGCGAGAACATCCTGATCCTCGCCTTCGTCATCATCGTGATCGGCGGCATCGGCTCGATCCGCGGCGCCTTCCTCGCCGCGATCTTTGTCGGCATGATCGATACGCTCGGCCGCGCTTTCCTGCCCAACCTCTTGCGGCAGGTGCTGAGCGGCGCCGCTGCCTCCACCGCCGCGCCCGCGCTGTCCTCCATGCTGATCTACCTGTTGATGGCGATCGTGCTGGTGGTGCGGCCGGAGGGGCTGTTTCCGGCCAACCGTCGATGAAGGCCTTCACGGTGAGCAAGGCCGTCACGGCCCTGATGCTGGCGGGCCTCGTGCTGCTGCCGCTCTATTCGCAAGCCTCCGGCAACATCTTCATCCTGACGCTGTTCACCCGCATCGTCATCCTGGCGCTGGCCGCCGCGAGCCTCAATCTCATCATGGGCTTTGGCGGCATGATGAGCTTTGGCCACGCCGCCTATCTCGGCATCGGCGGTTACGCCGTCGGCATGCTCGCGCAGGAAGGTGTCGGCTCCGGCTTCATCCAGTTTCCGGTCGCGCTGGCGGCTTCCGCGATTTACGGGCTCGTGATCGGCGCGCTCTCCTTGCGCACCCGCGGCGTCTATTTCATCATGATCACGCTCGCGTTTGCGCAGATGGCCTATTACGTCGCCTCGGGCCTTGCGCGCTACGGCGGCGACGACGGTCTCACCGTCTACAAGCGCAGCGACTTCTCCGGACTGATCAACCTGTCGAACCGCACGCAGTTCTATTATCTCTGCCTCGCCTGTCTGTTCGCGGTCATCTTCCTGATCTGGCGCATCGTCAATTCGCGCTTCGGCCTCGTCGTGCAGGGGCTGCGATCCAACGAGCAGCGCATGCAGGCGATCGGCTTCCCCGCCAAGCGTTACCAGTTGGTCTGCTTCGTCATATCCGGCATGATGTGCGGCCTTGCCGGCGCGCTGCTCGCCAACAACACCGATTTCATCAGCCCGGCCGTGATGTACTGGACCCGTTCCGGCGACCTCATGGTGATGGTGATCCTCGGCGGCATGGGCACGCTGTTCGGCCCTGTCATGGGCGCGGTGGTGTATCTGCTGCTGGAAGAGTTTTTGTCGCAGCTCACCGAATACTGGGCGCTGATCATGGGCCCGCTGCTGTTGCTGATCGTGCTGTTCGGCCGTGGCGGCATCATGGGCCTGCTCGGGAGGCTCAATCGTGGCTGAACCCTTGCTCCGCGTCGAAAAGCTGGTGCGCCGCTTCGGCGGCATCACCGCGACGGACAACGTCTCGCTCGACGTCGCGAGCGGCGAACTGCACGCCATCATCGGCCCGAACGGTGCGGGCAAGACCACGCTGATCAGCCAGCTCACCGGGCATCTCGAACCCCATTCCGGCAGCGTCTCGCTCGGCGGCCGCGATATCACCTATCTGCCGGCCTACCGCCGCTGCGCGCTGGGCCTGGCACGCTCGTTCCAGATCACCTCGCTGCTGCTCGACTTCACCGCCGCCGACAATGTCGCGCTCGCGGCACAGGCGCATGCCGGCACCTCGTTCCGCTTCTTCGCCAATGCGCGCAAGGAAAAGGGCTTGCGCGATGCCGCCCATGCCGCGCTCGACCGCGTCGGCCTGTTGCATCGTGCCGATGTCGTGGTGAGCAGGCTCAGCCATGGCGAGCGCCGCCAGATCGAGCTTGCGGTCGCGCTCGCGAGCAAGCCGAAATTGCTGCTGCTGGATGAGCCGATGGCCGGTCTCGGCGTCACCGAATCGCAAGGAATGGTGAAACTGCTCCAGGAGCTGCGGAAAGAAGTCTCGATCGTGCTGGTCGAGCACGACATGCCGGCGGTGTTCGCGCTCGCCGACCGCATCTCGGTGCTGGTCTATGGCCGCGTCATCGCGTCCGGCGATCCCGCCGAGATCCGCGCCAATGAAGACGTGAAGCGCGCCTATCTTGGCGACCAGCACGTGGTGACGCACCATGGCTGATACCCTGCTCGACGTCGACGGCATCGAGACCTGCTATGGCCTCTCGCAGGTACTGTTCGGCCTGTCGTTGTCGATCAAGCCGGGCGAGATGGTCTCGCTGATGGGCCGCAACGGCATGGGCAAGACCACAACCATTCGCTCGATCATGGGCCTGACGCCCGCGCGCGCCGGCAGCATCCGCTTTGCGGGCGCCGAGGTGCGGACGCAGCCGTCCTACAAAATTGCAAAACTCGGAATCGGCCTCGTGCCCGAGGGGCGCCAGATCTTCCCGAACCTCACCGTGCGCGAAAACCTCGTCGCGGCCGCCGCGGATCGCTTCGGCAGCCCCAATCCCTGGACGCTCGCCGCCATCTACGTGATGTTCCCGCGTCTCGCCGAGCGTGCCGCCAACATGGGCAACCAGCTCTCGGGCGGCGAGCAGCAGATGCTCGCGATCGGCCGGGCGCTGATGACCAATCCAAAGCTGCTGATCCTGGACGAAGCGACCGAAGGCCTCGCGCCGCTGATCCGCGACGAAATCTGGAACTGCCTGTCGCTGCTCAAGAGCCGCGGACAGTCGATCCTGGTCGTCGACAAGAACGTCGACCACCTCGCCCGTATCTGCGACCGCCACACCATCATCGAGCGCGGCAAGACGGTGTGGAGCGGCACTTCGGACGAGCTGATGGCCGAGCCGGATCTTCAGCACAAATATCTGGGGATTTGAGCCCCCGCTCTCACCTTCGTCATTGTGTGCAATGACGAAGGGCAGGGCCGGGAGCCCTCACCAATAAATCCCGTGCCGGTGCAATTCCCGGATCACGCGGGCCTCGGTGGATGGTTCGCGGTGTTTCGGCTTGGCCGTTTCGGCAACCGGCGCGGCAGCTGGCTGCACGGGCGTTGCCGCCGGCGCTGTCACGGCTTGTGTTGGCGTGGCTGGCGGAGTTGACGTGACGGTCGTGGTTGCCGTCTGCACATTCGCCGGCGGCGTTGTCGTCGGGACCTGCGATGCCTGCGGCGGAGTCGTCGTTGCCGGCTGCTCGGTTGCCTGGCTCGCATTGGTCGCCGCCAGGCTCAGGCTGCGCGGACCGCCGGCGTGGGCTTGGCCCGTCAGCAAGGACATTGTCGCAATCAGAATCAGCTTGCGCATGGCAACCCCCGTTGTATCCGGTCAATCCGTCTTACCTAAGTCGCGTCTCCGCACCGTCACCGGGCGAGGCGATGCACGCCGATCTCGATCAGGGTCGTGCGGCAGGACAGGCGATAGATCAGACTGAACAATTGACCCAACATGATCGAACTCCGTTGTTGATCACTGAACCCCATCATAGGCGCCGTGTCTTTCCGGCGGTTTTCGTGGGCCGAGGAAAATGGCTTCGTCCGGGGACAGAGTGATGTTGTCGGACCAGCCCCGATGAAGTCGCCTCACAGGGGCGTGAGACGTGAGCCCGTCGTCACCCGAAGACACCAAGGCTTGACGCTCGAAGAATATCGGGATATCCCTGCGTCAGTTATGTCGGGATATCCCGATAATGGGGCGTGATGGCGGAGCAAGAGCTTCCTGTGGTGGAGCGGAATCGCTGCAACTGCGCGGCTCTGCGCAAGGCGTCGCGGCACATGACGCTGTTCTACGACGCGGCGCTGGAGCCCTCTGGACTCCGGTCCACGCAGTACGCGCTTCTGACCGAGATTCATCGCCGCGGCAATGCGCCGCCCTCAATCGGCGATCTCGCCGAGGCGCTCGTGATCGACCAGTCCACGATCGGCCAGAACCTGCGCCCGCTTGAGCGCGACGGCCTGGTCACGTTGGAGCGTGCCGAGGCCGATCGTCGGATTCGGCTGGTCAAGCTGACGCGCGCCGGGCGTTCGCGCCTCGCCGATGCGCGCCCGCTTTGGCTCGCCGCGCAGGAGAAATTCGAGGATGGCTTCGGCAAGCGTGCTGCCGCCGAGTTGCGAAACGTGTTGGCCGGCATCGCCGGGGATCAATCGCTGATCCCCGAGCGGCATGAATTGCGCAGCGAAAAGGCATAACAAATGAACAGCATTGAACGCGCCAACTTCGCCCGCGCGGTGCCGCTTGATGATCTCTCGCTGCCGCCCAAGCCTCGCCGTCCGTCGACGTCCCCAAACATGGTGTTGGCGATCGTGTGCGTCGGCATCTGCCTTGCCAATCTCGACCTCTTCATTGTCAACGTCGCGCTGCCCAGCATCGGGCAAGACTTCAAGGACGCTTCCCTCGACGACATGTCGTGGGTGTTGAACGGCTACGCCATCGCCTATGCGGCGCTATTGGTGTTCTTCGGCCGGTTGGCCGAGCGCCATCGCAGAAATCTCAGCTTCTTGCTCGGTGTCGGCCTCTTCACCGTCGCCTCGGCGGCCTGCGCCGCCGCCGACAATGTCGGGATGCTCACGGCGTTTCGCATCGTGCAGGCCGCAGGCGCAGCGTTGATGACGCCGACCTCTCTCGGTCTGTTGCTGGCCGTGTTCGCCCCGGAGAAGCGCGGCGGCGCGGTGCGGACCTGGACCGCGATCGGCGGCCTCGCCGCGGCGCTCGGACCGGTCGTCGGCGGCATGCTCGTCGCTGTCAATTGGCGCTGGATCTTCTTCGTCAATGTCCCGATCGGCCTTGCAGCCATGGTGATCGGCTGGTGGAAGCTTCCGGAGATCGAGGGCCATGACGCGCCCCGCCCGAAATTTTTCGATGCGGTGCTGGTGACCGGCGGCATCGGTGCGCTCGTCTTCGCCATCGTCAAGGTCAGCGACTGGGGTCTGCGCACGCCTGCCATCGGCTACAGTTTCGCCGCTGCGGCGATCCTGCTGGGCCTGTTTGTCTGGCGCTGCCTCCGCCTCGAAAATCCGTTCGTCGATCCGGCGCTGTTTCGCATTCGCCCATTCACGGGCGCTGCCCTGGTGATGGCACCCTATTCGGGCGCCTTCGGCGCCATGCTGCTGTCGGTGGCTCTGTGGGAGCAGACGGCGTGGGGCTGGTCCGCGTTGCAGACCGGGCTCGCGATCGCGCCAGGGCCGCTGATGGTGCCGATCACCTCCCTGCTGTTTGCCGGACGGCTGATCGCGCGTTTCGGCGCCGCGCCCGTCGTCACGGCCGGCATCGTGGTTTTCGCGGCGGGTCTGGTCGCCTGGGCGACCTTGATCGGGCCCGAGCCGCATCCGGCCTTCGTGATCATGGGCATGATTCCGACCGGGATCGGCGTCGGCTTGACGTTCCCGACCTTGATGGGCGTCAGTGCCGCTGGCTTGCCGCCGTCGTCTTTCGCGACCGGCTCCGGCGTGATCAACATGATCCGCCAGGCCTCGCTTGCGATCGGCGTCGCGATCTTCGTCGCCATCGTCGGTTCGCCTTCATCATTGCCGGAGCGCCTCGTGGCATTCCAGCGCGGTTGGTGGGTGATGGTCGCGATCGTCGCGCTTGGTCTTGTGCCGACCTTCGTCTACCTCAGGCAGAAGCCGAAGGTGCCCTGACAGAGCGCCCTAGAAGATCTCGAAATATTCGCGGTGCTCCCAGTCGGTCACCTCGGACAAGAACCGATCGATCTCGGCATTCTTGATGTGGGTGTAATAGTCGACGAACTCCGCCCCCAGCTTCTCACGGAAGAACGGATCGTCCTTCAGCGCGCTGACCGCATCGCGCAAGCTTTTCGGCAACAGCGGCGCCCTGGTCTCGTAGGGCGTGTCGGCGGACGGGCCGGGATCGAGCTTGCGGTCGACGCCGTCGAGGCCTGAGAGAATCTGCGAGGCCATGTAGAGATAAGGATTGGCGGCGGGCTCGCCGATGCGGTTTTCCAGGCGCGTGGCGGCATCGCCCGCGCCGCCGAGCACGCGGATCATCACGCCGCGATTGTCGCGACCCCAGATCGCGCGGTCCGGCGCCAGCGAATAGGACCGGTAGCGCTTGTAGCCGTTGATGGTCGGCGTGGTGAACACGGTCGAGGCGCGGGCGTGGTCGAGCAGGCCGGCGAGGTAGGCCCTGCCGAACGCGCTGAGCGGCTCGCTGCCGTCTTTTGCCATAAATTGGTTTTCGCCAGACGCGCGCGAGACGATCGACTGGTGCAAGTGCCAGCCGCTCGCGAACGCATTCGGCAGCTTCGGCCGACACATGAAGGTGGCGTGATAGCCGTGCCGGCGCGCGATCTGCTTCACGGCGCTTCGGAACAGCACCATGTTGTCGGCGGGCTCCAGGCCCTTCTTCGGCGCGAAGGTGAATTCGCACTGGCTCGGCCCGAACTCGACTTCGACCGAGCGCAATGGCAGCCCGAGCGCGACGATGTCGCGGCGCAGGATCTCCAGCACCGGCTCCATCTGATCGAAGCGCTGCTCGGTGAGATATTGATAGCCGTGGCTGAGCAGGCTCACCGAGGGCGGCGTGCCCGGCTGTCCGGCGTCCTCCGCGCGCATATGCGGATCGTCGAGCTTGAAGATGTGGAATTCGACCTCGAGCCCCGCGACGAAATCGTGGCCGCGGCTGCCGAGCTCGTCGAGCACCTTGCGATAGAGCCCGCGCGTTGCGAACGGCACCGGGCGGCCGTCATTGAAATAGAGGTCGCACAGCACCCAGCCGGTCGCCGGTGCCCACGGCAGCACACGGAACGTGGTGGGATCGGCGACCATCAGCACGTCGGCCGCGCCCTCCATCTCCTTCATGCCGAAGCCGCCGCCCGCGGTGAACACCGGGAACACCGTGCGGTGCGAGGTGTCCTTGGCGAGCATGGTGGTGGTGATGGAGCAGCCACTTTCGAGCGAAGCGATTGCCTCGGAGGCGATGATGGTCTTGCCGCGCAAAATGCCGTGCTGATCGGGGAAGGCGAGGCGGATGACTTCGAGGTTTTTTTCCTCGACGAGACGGCGCATTCGCGTCGCCGCGTCCTTCTGCTCATCCGACCACAGCGCATGACGCGCGACGAAAGTCACTTTGGTTGCTCCTCAGTCGTGAGGCGCGAAGCATGCGCCACATTCTCCGTCATTGCGAGCGTAGCGAAGCAATCCAGGAATGCGGCCGCGGTGACAGACTGGATTGCTTCGCTGTGTTCGCAATGACGAGGATAGGCCGTCACCGTCACTCCGCCGCCGTCAACCGGTGCACGTTGTCCGCGATCTCCTTCGGCACCGGTGCGGTCCACGGCGCGCCGCGGCGGCGCTTGACGTCGACTTCCATCCAATAGGTCTCCCAGCCGCGGGTCGGCCCGATGCCGTCCATGGTCGCGGGGCCCTGGATCGAACGCGCGTTGGCCTCATCAAGGAACAGCATCGGCTTCTCGCCGCCGCCGACTTTCTCGATCTCAGCTCGCAGCAGGCGGCGATATTGCACGATCGCCTTGTCACTCGAACCGAGATGCTCCTTGGTGCGATCCTGGATCGCGCCCATCGATTCCACCGCCCACTGATCGTGGACGTTGATGTCGTTGCCCATGCCGGTATAGGTCGCGGTCTGCTGCTCGTGCGGATCGAAACCGTAATCGTTGCTGCGGTTCTTGCGCGACTTGTAATCCGGCAGCTCATAGAGCTCGAGCCGCTGGTCGCGCATCTTCTGCTTGTCGACCGGGTTCGAATAACTGGTGAAGATCGCGTACCAGTAGCAATTCTCGTCATCGACCGGCACGTGCCACTGCGTGATCGTCATCTCCGTGCTCATGGGAATGACGAAGCCGTGCGGGAAGAGCTGGTTGGTGACGCGCACATGGGTGCGCTCCTCGTCGATCTCGCGCAGCGCGATCAGCCGCAGGCCGTATTCGGTGTGCTCGACATTGATGATCGGGCGGTCGTATTCGCGCAGGATTTTCGTCATCGGCAGGTCGGAGCCAGCCGACGCGCCACGGAACTGCTTGCCGTAGGCGGTGGAGGTGTCCTCATCCTCGAAGAAGCGGTGCAGATAAGACGCGTGCGCGGGATCGATGCCGACTTCCAGCGCCTGCAGCCAGTTGCAGGCCATGTGGCCCTTGAAGGCAAAGGTATGCGTGCCGGGCGCCACGAAACAGTCGAGCTCCGGAAAGGCCGGCGGCTCACCCTCGCCGAGATAAGCCCAGAGGATGCCACTCTTCTCCATCACGGGATACGAGCGCTGGCGGATGTTCTGGCAGAGTTTTGAATCCTTCGGCTCGGCCGGGGTCTCGATGCATTGGCCGGTCGCGTCGAACAGCCAGCCGTGAAAGGCGCAGCGCAGGCCGCCAGGTTCGAGCCGTCCAAAGGCGAGGTCAGCGCCGCGATGCGCGCAATGGCGATCGATCAGGCCATAGCGCCCGGTCTCGTCGCGGAACAGCACCAGGTTCTCGCCGAGCAGTTTGACGGGCCGGATCGGACGATCGCCGTCGAGCTCGTCCACCAGCGCCGCCGGCTGCCAGTAGCTTCGCATCAGCTTTCCGCACGGGTCCTTCGGCCCGGTGCGGGTGATCAGGTCGTTCTGCTCCTGGCTCATCATGGCGAGTGCATCCTTTGTGGAGTGGCGATTGTTCGCCTATTGAACGAATGGGCGAATTATGACATGCCTTGGACCGGCAGCAAGCACTATTTTGCAGGAATGTCCCGAGGCCATGCCCAAGCTGAAGCGAAGCGAGACCGACGAGCGCGCGACAGATTTTGTCGAAGCCCTTGATCGTGGCCTGCGCCTGCTCCAGTGCTTCGGCACCAACACAGGCCCGATGACGCTGAGCGATCTCGCCCGTGCCGCCGAGCTTCCGCGCGCCACCGCGCGGCGCATGCTGTTCACACTCCAGCGCGGCGGCTATGTCTCCGGTGACGGAAAACTGTTCTCGCTGACGCCGCATGTGTTGACGCTGGCGGCGTCGTACTTGCGCTCCAATCAGCTCGTCGCTGTGCTTCAGCCCGTGCTCGATCGCGTCGCGACTGCGGCAAACGAAATCGCCTCGCTCGCGGTACTCGACGGTGACGACGTCGTGTTCGTCGCACGCAGCAGCCCGGCGCGGATGTTTTCCGGCGGACTCGAAATCGGCTACCGCCTGCCGGCCTTCTGCACCTCGGTCGGCCGCGCCATGCTCGGCCAACTCGACGATGCCGATCTCGCCGCGCGGCTGAAGGCGATGAATCGCGAGGCGCTGACGCCGCAGACTGAAACCGATCCCAAGGCGCTGCTTGCGCGCATCGTAGCCGACCGCGCGCAAAACTATTCGCTGGTCGACCGCGAGGCCGAGCCGCATTTTCGCTCGATCTCGGTTCCCGTGCGCCGTTACGACGATGTGATCGTCGCCGCCATCAACATGGGCGCCCATGTCGACCGCGTGCCGGCGCAGGAATTGATCGACCGTTTCCTGCCGCTTCTGCGCGAGGGGGCTGAATTGGTACGTTCGCAATTGCTGTAGGTTCTCGTAACCGGTGCTATGATGCGCTCCACACAAGAGACCAGGGAGGACGCCATGCAACACACCATGGTTCCCAGCGATCGCGTGGAGCACGTCGCCGTCTATGGACGCGACGGCACGAAGCTCGGCACGATCGAGCGACTGATGCTCGACAAGGTGAGCGGAATGGTTGCCTATGCCGTGATCAAGACCGGCGGGCTGCTCGGCACCCATCACCATTATCCGGTGCAGTGGAGCGCGCTGAAATACGACCCAGGACGTCAGGCGTTCCAGGTTGAGCTGACGCTGGACGAGTTCAGCAGCGGCCCGTGCGAGTTCGATGGCGACGAGTTCGATTGGGGCGACCGCTCGCGGCCCTACCCGCATCCGAACTACTGGTCGGTCTAGCCGCGACGCAAATATTGGAGCCCGGGTAAGCGAAGCGATACCCGGGGCACTACACGTCGGCCTCGATCGACGCTTTCGCTACCCGTTGCGCATCCAGTCGGCGAGACCGGACAGCGCCTTGTCGAGGTCTTGTCGCGCAGCCACGTCGGTGACCGTCTCCTCCAGCGCGCCGCGCATGCAGAGCAGCCACGCATCGCGCTCGGCATCGCCGATGGCAAAGCCGATATGCCGCTGCCGCAGCCGTGGGTGTCCCTTCTCGACCGAGTAGAGTTTGGGGCCACCGGTCCATTCGGTGAGGTAGCGCTTCAGCACGTCCCGGATCAGGCCGAGGTCGTCCGCATGCATGGCGCGGATGATCTTCGCCTCCGGCAGCGTGTCCATGCGGTCGTAGAAGCGGTCGACCAGAGCGTCGATCGTGGCGCTGCCGCCGATCCGCTCGAACATGGAGATGGTGACGTCGCTGTCGGTCATTCTACAGCGCCACACTCCGCAGCCCAAAACTCCGGGCTTCGTTCTGAAGCACCGGCCGCACCGCATCGACCAGGCGCGCGGCCGCGGCATCGACGGAAAGTCCCGCGGTATCCACCACCGCGGTGGCGCGCGAATACAGCGGCTCGCGGCTGAGCAAAATGTTGCGCAGCTCGGCCATCGCGGAGCGGTCATCGGCCATCGGGCGCAGATCGCCCTGGCGGCGGACGCGGGCCATGTGCTCCTCGGGCTCGGCCTTCAGCCAGATCGTGTAGAACGACGACAGGATCTGGTCGAAGGTCAGGGGCTCGGAGACGATGCCGCCGCCGGTCGCCAGCACCATCAGCTCGTTGCGTGCGAGCAGCTGTTGCAGCGCCGCCTGCTCCATGCGGCGAAAGCCTTCCTGGCCGTAGAGCGCGATGATCTCGGCGACCGAGAGCCCGTTCTGCTGCTCGACCTCCTTGTTGAGCTCGACAAAGCTCCAGCCGACCTTCTTCGCCAGCATTCGCCCAAGCGTCGATTTGCCGGCGCCACGCAGGCCGATCAGCGCGATGCCGCAGAACGGCGCGCGCCGCGGCGCGGTTGCGCTACCGCCGGCGAGCAGATCTTTTGCCTGTGCGATCTGCGCGGGCGTTGCCTTGCGGAGCAGATCGCGAAACATCTGCCAATCCGGCGTCGGATCGGCTGAGGGGAGGAGGTCTTCGAGATGCGCGCCCATCGCGTCGGAGACGCGGCGCAAGAGCACGATGGAGACGTTGCCCTTGCCGCTCTCGAGCTGCGCGATGTAGCGCTCCGAAATCCCTGATACCTTGGCGAGCACTTTGCGCGACATGCCACGCAGCGCGCGCATGGTGCGCACGCGTTGGCCGAGCTGTTCGAGAAATCGGGATTCTGCGTCGGGACTTTCGGTCATGAGTCTTCTTTAGCGGATGCCTTCTTTAAAGGTCCTACGGCGCGTTTTAATGAAACATAGTGCCTGCTGGCATTGACAGCAAGCCAGTGCAGTGTCTTTCTATGAATTATAATTCTAAATTCGGGAGAGACGACCGTGAGCGAGGGATCCTATAACGCGGTGACCTGGCTGCTCGACCGTAACGTCGAGGAGGGCCGGGCCAACAAGCTCGTCTTCGACGACACCGTTTCGAGGCTCACCTATGGCGAGCTCCAGCGGGAGAGCCGCCGCGCGGCCAACATGCTGCGCCGGCTCGGCGTCCGCCGCGAGGAGCGCGTGGCGATGATCATGCTGGATACGGTCGATTTCCCGGTCGTGTTCCTGGGCGCGATCCGCGCCGGCATCGTGCCGGTGCCGCTCAACACGCTGCTGACTGCCGATCAATATGCTTACATCCTCGCCGACTGCCGTGCGCGCGTGCTGTTCGTGTCCGAAGCGCTCTATCCCGTCATCAGGGACGTGGTCGGCCGCATGCCCGATCTCGAGCATGTCGTGGTTTCCGGCGTCAAGCAGAACGGCCACAAGCAGCTCGCGGAAGAGATCGCCGGCGAGAGCGACCAGTTCACGACGGCTGTGACGCATCCGGACGAGCCGGCGTTCTGGCTCTATTCGTCCGGTTCGACCGGCATGCCCAAGGGCGTCCGCCACATCCATTCGAACCTGCAGGCGACCGCCGACACCTATGCGAGCCAGGTGCTCGGCATCCGTGAGAACGACGTCTGTCTCTCCGCGGCAAAACTGTTCTTCGCCTACGGCCTCGGCAATGCGCTGACTTTTCCGATGTCGGTCGGCGCCACCGTGGTGCTGAACAGCGAGCGTCCGACGCCGGCGCGGATGTTCGACCTGATGAACCGCTACAATCCGTCGATCTTCTATGGCGTGCCGACGCTGTTCGCGGCGATGCTCAATGACGAGACGATGAAGAGCGAACGCGGCGGGAAGTCGCTGCGCATCTGCACCTCGGCAGGCGAGGCGCTGCCGGAATCCGTCGGCAACAGCTGGAAATCGCGCTTCGGTGTCGACATTTTGGATGGCGTCGGCTCGACCGAGCTCTTGCACATCTTCCTGTCGAATGCGCCCGGCGACATCAAATACGGTTCATCCGGCAAGCCGGTGCCAGGCTATGCGGTGCGGCTGGTCAACGAAGCCGGGCAAGATGTTGCCGACGGCGAGGTCGGCGAGCTCCTGGTCGATGCGCCCTCCGCCGGCGAGGGCTACTGGAACCAGCGCCACAAGAGCCGCCGCACTTTTGAAGGCCCTTGGACCCGCACCGGCGACAAATATGTCAGGGATGCCGAGGGCCGCTACACCTTCTGCGGCCGTGCCGACGACATGTTCAAGGTCTCCGGCATCTGGGTCTCGCCGTTCGAGGTCGAGAGCGCGTTGATCACGCACCCTGCCGTGCTGGAAGCCGCCGTCGTGCCCGAGGCTGATCCGGAAGGCCTCCTGAAGCCAAAGGCCTTCGTCGTGCTGCGCCCGGGTGCGACGACGACGGACTTGCAGGAGATGCTGAAGGAGCACGTCAAGCAGAAGATCGGCCCGTGGAAATATCCGCGCTGGATCGACGTGGTGGACTCCTTGCCGAAGACGGCGACGGGGAAGATCCAGCGGTTCAAGCTGCGGGAAGGCACGAACTAGCAATGGGTCGTCATGGCCGGGCTTGTCCCGGCCATCCACGTGCCACCGTGATTGAGGAAAGACGTGGATGCCCGGATCAAGCCCCGGCATGACGACGGAGAGAGAAGAGCGCAGTCATGACAACCCTCACCCCCACCGGCTTTCTCAGCATCGGCAGCTCCAGCCTCGAATACAAATGGCTCGCGCCGCAATCAGCCGATGCGCCCACCATCGTCATGTTGCACGAAGGCCTCGGCTCGGTCGGCCTCTGGGGCGATTTCCCGGAAAAGCTCCAGCAAGCCACTGGCGCCGGCATCTTCGTCTATTCGCGTGCAGGCTACGGCCAGTCGAGTCCGGTGACTCTGCCGCGTCCGCTCGATTACATGCAGCGCGAGGCGCTGGATGTGCTGCCCAAAATTCTCGACGCGATCGGCTTCAAGCGCGGCCTGCTGCTCGGCCATTCCGACGGCGCCTCGATCGCGACGATCTATGCCGGCGCGCATCAGGACTATCGCCTGAGCGGCCTCGTGCTAATGGCGCCGCATTTCATTGTCGAGGATATCTCGGTCAAATCCATCGCCGCGATCAAGACGACCTTCGAGACTACCGACCTCAAGCCAAGGCTCGCCCGCTGGCACAAGGACGTCGACAACGCCTTCCATGGCTGGAACGACGCCTGGCTCGATCCCAAATTCCGCGACTGGGACATTTCGGAATATCTCGCCTATATCCGCGTTCCCATTATGGTCCTGCAAGGTGCAGCCGACCAATACGGGACATTGCGACAGGTCGAAATTGCCCAGGAAGAGTGCTACTGTCCGGTAGATTTGAAAATTATTTCAGACGCGGGCCATTCCCCGCATCGTGAAGCGCCGGGGGCGACGCTTGACGCTATTGAGCAATTTGCAAGCGCGGCCCTGCGCGACGATCAGGGACTCCAGGGACGCGCCGCATGATCCTGAGGAGGCACATCCATGAATGTGCCTTCACATGCGAGCGGCCCCTTGCCGTGGCCGCGATGGGCCTACGTGCCGGGCGAGACCGGCAGGGTCGACGCGGATTACGAGACGCTCGATTTGGCCAAGGCGCTGGTGCCCTCGGCCTTCCGCGGCTATGTGCCGGCGCGGCATCCGGCGCTGCGCTATGGGCTCGCGCTCAACGACCGCGGCTATTTCTGGGAATCGCAGGAGGTGCTGGAGGCGGTCTGGGCCGCAGCGCCGCAAGGCGGCCGCGAGCGCATCCTGCTGCGTGCCTGCATCCAGATCGCCAATGCGAATTTGCGGCTGCGGATGCAGCGCTCGCATTCAGCCGCGCGCCTGTTCGGCGATGCACAGGTGGAGTTAAAGGCGCTGAACTCGCGCAAGGCGGCTCCGGGCGGCGACGGCTTTGTCGAGAGCTTTCCGGTCTCGGCGCTCAACGCGCTGCTCCAGGCCAAGCTCGGCCGTCCCCAGCTCTCCAAGGCGGACTGGATCGCGCTCAGCGCCATTGTGCGGTCCCAGTAATCTGCATGAAACAAAGTGCATGAGCCGGCGGTTAGGGGCTAGACGCGCCGAAAAAGATGCATTATTGTGCATATAACGCTACGGCAAAAACGTATAATCAGCTCAAGGGTGGCCCATGGCCGGGGAAGATCGGCGCCTCGCAGGCGGCGCGACATTCATCGATTTCCAGACCGAACCGTCCCGCTACAAGCACTGGAAGCTGGCGGTCGATGGCGACGTCGCGACGCTGACCATGGACGTCGACGAGAACGGCGGCCTGTTCGAGGGCTATTTGCTCAAGCTCAATTCCTACGATCTCGGCGTCGACATCGAGCTCGCCGACGTGGTCCAGCGGCTGCGCTTCGAGCACCCGGAGGTGAAGGTCGTGGTGATGCGTTCGGCCAAGAACCGCGTGTTCTGCGCCGGCGCCAACATCCGGATGCTCGCGGGCTCCACCCACGCCCACAAGGTGAACTTCTGCAAGTTCACCAACGAGACCCGCAACGGCATGGAAGACTCCTCGGAGAACTCCGGCCAGCGCTTCATCACGGTGGTGAACGGCTCCGCTGCCGGCGGCGGCTATGAGCTTGCGCTTGCGACCGATCACATCATCCTCGCCGATGACGGCGCGTCTGCCGTTGCGTTGCCCGAAGTGCCGCTGCTCGCGGTGCTGCCCGGCACCGGCGGTCTCACCCGCGTCGTCGACAAGCGAAAAGTGCGCCGCGACCACGCGGACTTTTTCTGCACCATCGAGGAAGGCGTGAAGGGAAAGCGCGCCGTGCAATGGCGCCTCGTCGATGAGATCGCACCGAACTCCAAGCTCGAGGCCAAGGTCGTCGAGCGCGCCAGGGAATTCGCAGCCGCCTCGAAGCGCGCCGGCAGCGGTAAGGGCATCGCGCTGACGCCGCTCAAGCGCGTCATCGACGAGACCAGCCTCCGCTACGGTTTTGTCACAGTCGATATCGACCGCGCGGCGCGGATCGCCACCATCTCGATCAAGGCGCCGGAGACCGCACCGCCCGCCGACATCGACGGCATGATGGCGCAGGGCGCCTCGTTCTGGCCGTTGCAAGTGGCGCGCGAGATCGATGATGCCATCCTTCACTTACGCATCAACGAGCTCGAGATCGCGATGCTGGTGTTCAAGAGCCATGGCGACCGTGCCCATGTGCTCGCCAGCGACGCCTTCCTCGAAGCCAACAAGGCGCATTGGCTGGTCAACGAAATCAGGCACTACTGGAAGCGCGTGCTCAAGCGCATCGACGTCACCTCGCGCACGCTGGTGACGCTGGTCGAGCCGGGTTCGTGCTTTGCCGGCACGCTGGCCGAGCTCGTCTTCGCCGCCGACCGCTCCTACATGCTGATCGGCACGCGGCAGGGCGACAATCGCCCGCCGCCGTCGATCGAACTCTCCGCGATGAACTTTGGCCCGTATCCGATGAGCCACGGCCTGACGCGGCTGGAGTCGCGCTTCCAGGCCGACCCGTCCGATGTCGAGCGCGCAGAAGCGACGATGGGCACCGCGCTCGATGCCGAGCAAGCGGAAGAACTCGGCCTCGTCACCTTCGCGCTCGACGACATCGACTGGGACGACGAGGTCCGCGTATTCCTCGAAGAGCGCGCCAGCTTCTCGCCCGACAGCCTCACCGGAATGGAAGCGAGCCTGCGCTTCGTCGGCCCCGAGACGATGGAGTCAAAAATCTTTTCACGCCTGACCGCCTGGCAGAACTGGATCTTCCAGCGCCCGAACGCCGTAGGCGAGGAAGGCGCGCTACGTCGCTACGGCAGCGGCCAGAAGCCGAAATTCGATATGACGCGGGTGTAACGACTTTCGTGTCCCGGGCGCGCCGCGGCACGAAGTGACGCTGCGCAGAACCGGGACCCATAACGGACCAGCCAATAGGTCCCGGCTCAGCGGTGCAGCACTTCGCGCCCCACTGCGTCCGGGACACGAGACCGACCAAGGAGCACGGCCATGAACGCGAATATCATGAACGTCGACTACTCGACCAAGATTCCGAACAACGTGAATCTCGCCGAAGACCGCCAGGTGCTGAAGGCGCTCGAAGGCTGGCATCCCGGCTACATGGATTGGTGGAGCGACATGGGGCCGGAGGGCTTTCAGGAATCGCTGGTCTATCTGCGCACCGCTTACTCCGTCGATCCGCGTGGCTGGGCCAAGTTCGACTACGTTCGCATGCCCGACTATCGCTGGGGCATTTTGCTGGCGCCGCAGGAAGAGAACCGCGTCGTGCCGTTCGGCGAGCATTTTGGCGAGCCGGCCTGGCAGGAAGTCCCGGGCGAATATCGCGCCATGCTGCGCCGCCTGATCGTGATCCAGGGCGACACTGAGCCGGCTTCGGTCGAGCAGCAGCGTCATCTCGGCAAGACCGCACCCTCGCTCTACGACATGCGCAATCTGTTCCAGGTCAATGTCGAGGAAGGCCGCCATCTCTGGGCGATGGTCTATCTGCTCCAGAAGTACTTTGGCCGCGACGGACGTGAAGAGGCCGATGATTTGTTGCGCCGCCGCTCTGGCGATGCCGATGCGCCGCGCATGCTGGGCGCCTTCAACGAGGCGACGCCGGACTGGCTATCGTTCTTCATGTTCACCTACTTCACCGACCGCGACGGCAAGATGCAGCTGCACTCGCTGGCGCAGTCGGGCTTCGATCCGCTGTCGCGCACCTGCCGCTTCATGCTGACGGAGGAAGCGCACCACATGTTCGTCGGCGAAACCGGCATCACCCGCGTCGTGCAGCGCACCTGTGACGCGATGCGCGAAGCCGGCATCACCGATCCCTCCGATATCGCAAAGGTCCGCGCGCTCGGCGTGATCGATCTTCCGACCATCCAGAAGAAGCTGAACCTGCACTATACGCTGTCGCTCGACCTGTTCGGCTCGGAAGTCTCGACCAACGCGGCCAACGCCTTCAACACCGGCATCAAGGGCCGCTATCACGAGACCCAGATCGACGACGATCACCAGCTCAAGAACGCCACCTATCCGGTGCTGAAGTTCATCGACGGCGAGATCAAGCTGGTCGACGAGCCCGCGCTGACCGCGCTCAACATGCGCCTGCGCGACGATTACAGCCAGGATTGCGTCAAGGGCATGCTGCGCTGGAACAAGGTGATCTCGACCGCGGGCTACGACTTCCAGCTCAAGCTGCCCAATGTCGCCTTCCATCGTCACATCGGCGAATTCAAGGACATCCACGCCACGCCGGATGGTCTCTTGATCGACGAGGCGACCTGGGCCAAGCGCAAGGACGATTGGCTGCCCTCGACCGCGGACGGCGATTTCATCACCTCGCTGATGCAGCCGGTGACCGAGACCGGCGTGTTCGCCTCCTGGATCTCGCCGCCGAAAGTCGGCATCGACAACAAGCCCGGCGATTTCGAGTACGTGAAGATCGAGTCGTAGGCGTCTTCTTCTTCACCTCTCCCCGCTTGCGGGGAGAGGTCGGATCGCTCTTGCGATCCGGGTGAGGGGGTACAGGTGCGGCGACAATCTCCCGTGTGGAGAGAGGCCCCTCACCCCAACCCTCTCCCCGCAAGAGCGGGGCGAGGGAGCGCACCGTCCGCGCCGCAAGCAGCGCGGTCTCTGCCGAGCGGTGCCGCCTACCCCGCGATCTCCAGCCCCGCATTCGCATAGACCACACCGCCGTCGACTGCGATGGTGTTGCCGACCACATAGTCGCCCGCACGCGAGGCGAGATAGATCGCCACGCCTGCCATGTCCTCGTCGGTTCCGATCCGCCGCGCCGGAATGCGCATTGCCACCTCGTCCGAATGGTCCCGCGCGGCGCGGTTCATGTCGGACTTGAACGCGCCCGGCGCGATCGCGGTGACGTTGATGTTGTCCTTGATCAGCTTCGTCGCCATGCGCCGCGTCAGATGGATCACGGCGGCCTTGCTGGCGGCGTAGGAATAGGTCTCGCCCGGATTGACGAAGATGCCGTCGACCGAGGCGATGTTGATCACCTTCGCCGGGCGCTCATGCGAAGCCGCCGCGCGCAACGGTTTCGCGAGCGCCTTGGTCAGGAAGAACAGCGACTTGACGTTGAGGTCCATCACCTTGTCCCAGCCGCTTTCGGGGAATTCGTCGAACTCCGCGCCCCAGGCCGCGCCCGCATTGTTGACGAGGATGTCGAGCTTCGGCTCCAACTTGATGATTTCGCCAGCCAGCCTGTCGCAGCCTTCGACGGTCGAGATGTCGATCGGCAGCGCGATGCACTCGCCGTCATACTGGGCTGACAGCTCTTTCGCGGTCGCCTCGCAGGGACCGGCCTTGCGCGCGGTGATGTAGACCTTCGCCGCGCCTGCGCCAAGGAAGCCCGCCGCGATCATCTTGCCGATGCCGCGCGAGCCGCCGGTCACGAGCGCGACGCGGCCTTTGAGCGAGAACAGATCGTTGAACATGGTGCCTCCCTTGGTTTGGCGCCGTTTTTGGGCGCGGCGAGGAGGGGAGTCAAGGAAGGTGCTTGGGATGGAAGTGTGGCGACAGCTGTCCAACTCACTCGGAATGGGGATCAGGCCGCCGCAAACCTGCGAAAGCCGTTCCACATCGCCGTTGCTGCGCCTGAGGTCAGCACCGGCAAAATCCGCGCGTCCTGATAGTTGCCGTTGAGCGAGACGCGCGGCAGCGCGGTCATGTGGCGCCCGTTCTCGGCGAACAGCATGCCGGGACGCGTCGTCACCGCGGTCTTGAAGCCGGCAGACGCGGCGAGTGCGAATTCGCGCATCCCCGCTGCCTCGCGGTCGCCATAGGGGTAGGCGAAATGCAGCACGGGCCGCTCCAGCGCGCGCTCGATCCGTGCGCGGCTCTCGGCCATCTCCTGCGCGGCGATCTCCTCGCTCTGCTTGGCGAGATTGCAATGGCTGATGCTGTGCGCGCCGATCGTCACCAGCGGATCTGCGGCGAGCTGCTTCACCCCGTCCCAGGACAGGCAGAGGCTTCGGCACAGCGCTTTCATGTCGACGCCGTATCTCAAGCAGAGCGCTTCGATCTCGCGCTTGAGATCATGCTCGCCCGGCAGCGCGCGCAGCCAGTCGTGCAGGCGGTCGAACGCCACCTGTTTTGCGGCCGGCGTCGTCGTGTCGAGCCGCAGCGCGGAATTGCCGATGCTGACCTCGATCTGATCGGCCGTGGCGATCACGGCTTCCAGGGCGATCCACCACAGCCGTCCGGAGCCTTCCGCGAAATCGCTGGCGACATAGACCGCCAGAGGCGCGTCAAATTCGCGCAGCACCGGCAGAGCAAACTCGAAATTGTCGCGATAGCCGTCGTCGAGTGTGAAGGCGGCGAAGCGGCGGGCGAACCGGCCCTGCACCAGCCGCTCATGCAGCTCGTCCATGCTGATGATGTCGATGTCGCGCGAGCGTAGATGGCTCAGCGTCGCGCGCAGGAAATCGGGGGTGACCTCGAGGTGCCGGTTCGGCTGGAACGCGCCCTCGCGGGCCGGCCGCACGTGGTGCAGCATGAAAATAGCGCCCACGCCCGACAAAAGCGGGCGCAGCAGATGGTGCGCCCCGCTGAAGTAGAGTGCTCCCAGCCCGGCGCGGATGACGTTGTTACGGAGTTGTTTCATGACCGGCTGGCCGACCCCTGGCATTCCGCCTTCAGCTTAAGGACCGACCCTTGAAGAAAAAGTTATTCCAATTGTCCACGTAAGGGGCCCGGAAGGGCCCCATTTCCGGTTTGACAGCCTGCCAAGGGTTTGTTTTGTCTCCGGTTCCAGAGTTCAGGTCGTCGAATGCAAAAGCTTTTCAGGTGGGCCAGCAAATGGTGGCCGGGGTTGATCCCCCTGGCCGTCATGTGGGGATTTGCGGCCTGGAATAACACCTTGCCGGTCGAGGCCGACCTGTCGGCGCGCAGCTCGGCGGCCCTCAAGGACACCGTCCTGGACAAGACCCGGATCGCCGTGGACGGCCGCGACGTCAGCCTGGCCGCGGACGCCTTCTCCGAGGAAGGCCGCCGCGATGCGGTCGTGACGGTCGAGCTCGTCCCCGGCGTGCGCCTGGTCGACGACCGGACCCGGCTGGTTCCCGAGGCAAAGCCCTTCGTCTGGAATGCCGAGCGCGACGTGGTCCGGGTGACGCTGTCTGGCTCCGCGCCCCTGCCTTCCATGAAGACCCGCCTGACCGAGGCGGCTCGCAAGGAGGTCGGCGGCGTCGAGGTGGCCGATCAGATGGGGCTGGCGCGTGGCGCGCCGCCGCGCTTCGAGGCGGCCGCGATGCTGCTGCTCGACCAGATCGGCAAGCTCAAGGACGGCAAGATTACGATCACAGATACCCAGGTCAATCTGTCGGGCATGGCGCGCGACCTCGGCGGCCGGGAGGCGATTGCGGCCGCGCTGAAGAATTTGCCTGAGGGCTTCTCGATCGCCGCCAACGAGGTCAAGGCGCCGCCCTACATCTTCCAGGCCTACAAGGATCCGGTTGCCGCGACGGTGACGCTGACCGGCTATGTCCCCGACAACAATGTCCATGCGGCGATTGCCACCAGCGCGTCGCGAAAATTCTTCACCGAGAAGGTCGTGGACAATCTCAAGGCCAGCATCGGCGCGCCGGCCTCCTTCAACACGGCCGTGGTGGCAGCGCTCGGGGCGCTGTCGCGGCTGTCGACCGGTACGCTGGTGGTGTCCGATCGCGAGGTGAAGCTGTCGGGCGATGCGCTTTATGAGGGGGCCGCCAACGACATCCGCGCAGGCCTCGGCAAGGATTTCCCGAAAAACTGGCAGTACAAGTCGGAGATCACGGTGAAGCCCGCGGCAGGCCCGGTTGACGGCACGGTCTGCCAGCAATTGTTCTCTGAGCTCCTGACCAAGGGCAAGATCCGCTTCGCCGCCAAGCGCGCCGACATCGATCCGGACTCCGCAGGCATTCTCGATCATCTGATCGAGACCGCGCTGCGCTGCCCTACCACCGATATCGAGGTCGCAGGCCACACCGATGCCGACGGCGAGGACTCCTTCAACCAGGCTCTGTCGGAGAAGCGCGCGCAGGCGGTGATCGACTATCTGGTCAAGGCCGGGCTGCCCGCCAGCCGCTTCACCGCGGTCGGCTATGGTGCCACGCAGCCCGTTGCCGGCAACGACACCGACGACGGCAAGGCGCAAAACCGCCGCATCGAATTTCTGGTGAGGTGACGATGCCCTATCTTGTCTCGTTCCATCTGGGCTGGTTGATTGGCTCGCTGCTGCTGGGCTTTTGCATGGGCTGGATTTCTGTGGTCCAGCGCGGCAATGGCACCTCGAAGGTGACCGCGCGCTGGCTCGCCGTACTTGCCGCCGCGCTGGTCGCAGCCTCCTTCGCGCATGTGGTGCCCGGCCGCTTCGGCTATTGGCTTGATCTCGGGCTCGTCATGTTCGCCTGCTACCTCGTGGGCTGTACCATCGGCGCCTGGCTGCGCGACAGGGTGGTCTCGCGGAGCCAGCCTGCGGCCTGAGTCTGCAGATTCGCTGGGGACGAGCCTCTATCCAACATTGCGACAACGGCCTGATCGGCAAGCTAATTGCGGAGTGATCGGAAATCGCTTGATATTAATACGTACGTACGTATTATTTCACTCATGGCCAAGCCCTCGCTCAAAGACGTCATCCTCGACGCCGGTCTCAAGGTCATGTTCCGGACCGGCTATCACGGCACCAGCGTGCGCGACGTCACCGCTGCAGCGGGCGCGCCGCAGGGGTCCTTCACTAACCATTTCCGCTCCAAAGAGGCCTTCGCCTCCGAGGTGCTTGATCGCTATTTCGACGTCACCCGCGGCCTCGTCGCCGAGGCGCTCGACGATACCTCGCTGACGCCCCGCGCACGGCTCAGGCGCTATCTCGACATCATCACTGGTCGGCTTGAGGCCGACGGCTATGGCCGCGGCTGTCTCATTGGCGATCTCAGCCTGGAGGCATCAGGCAGCAGCGAGCTGCTGCGCGCGCGCCTCGCAGCGATCTTTGCCGAATGGCGCATGCCGTTCGCCACCTGCATCAGGGATGCCCAGACCAGCGGCGAGATCGCATCCGATTTCGAGCCCGAGGAACTTGCCGACTTCCTGCTCGCCTCCTGGCAGGGCGCGATCCTGCGCATGAAGGTCGACCGCAATTCCAAAGCGCTCGAGCGCTTCAAGACCATCGCATTCCAAACCGTGTTCAGGGAGCAGACATGACCAAGCCGATCGAAATCCAGATTCGCAAAGCGTCCGTCCTGGGAAGCAGCATGGCCTATCGCGAGACCGGCGCGGAAGGCGCGCCGGTCGCGCTCTTCCTGCACGGCAATCCCACCTCGTCGCACATCTGGCGCAACATCTTGCCGCTGGTGTCGCCGGTCGCGCATTGCATCGCGACCGATAACATTGGCTTCGGCCTATCCGACAAGCCGGACATCCCCTACCGCTTCTTCGACCATGTCCGCTATATCGACGCCTTCATCGAACAACGCGGCATCACGTCGGCCTATCTCGTCGCGCAGGATTGGGGCACGGCGCTCGCATTTCATCTCGCCGCGCGCCGGCCGGATCTCGTGCGCGGCCTTGCCTTCATGGAGTTCATCCGCCCGATGCCGACCTGGCAGGATTTCCACTACACCGAGGTTGCCGAAGAGCAGGATCATGCCGAGGCGGCGCGCGCGGCCTTCCGCAAGTTCAGGACGCCGGGCGAGGGCGAAGCCATAATCCTCGAGGCGAATGCCTTCGTCGAGCGCGTGCTGCCCGGTGGCATTGTGCGCAAGCTCAGCGATGACGAGATGGCGCCCTATCGCGCGCCGTTCCCGACCCAGGAGAGCCGCCGCCCCGTTCTTGCGCTTCCGCGCGAACTGCCGATTGCAGGCGAGCCCGCTGATGTCTACGACGCGCTCAAGTCGGCGCATGCTGCGCTGGCCGCGTCGTCCTATCCAAAGCTCTTGTTCACCGGCGAGCCTGGAGCTCTGGTGGCGCCGGAATTTGCCGAGCGGTTTGCAGGCTCCCTGAAGCACTGCGCGCTGGTCCGTCTCGGCGCCGGGCTGCATTTCCTCCAGGAGGATCACCCCGAGGCGATCGGGCGCTCCGTCGCCGGGTGGATCGCCGGTATCGAGGCGGTGCGCCCGCAGCTTGCGGCCTGAGCAGTCGCTATCCCAACAAGATGCGCCTCGCGGCCGCCGCGATGGGCGGCTGCGATGATTTCTGTGATGTCGCAGTGCAACCCGATGGGCGGGCGCGAGCCGCCGGCCACGCAATCGTGCGCGCACAGCGGCCGCGGCGCGGTGCGCCCCCTCTATCAACAGGGGGATTCGCCCCATAGATTGATTTCGGCTTAAGGCGTGACGGAACATTGTGCGGCTGAAATCATCAAAACTTCATGCCGCCTGCGCAGGATTGCCATGGAGATTCGCGTCAGTCCTGCCGCTGAAAGCGCCAAACCGTGCATCAGGAGCCCGCAACCTGCCTAAAACATTGAAGGCACGAGTATTTGTTCGAATTGCCGAATTCCACTCCGCCCCAAAACGCGCTAGTGGAAGGGCGGGGGGCATGCGCGATGCCGGAGCCGACGGCAAAGGTTCGTTGAGTGCCAGTGTGTCGTCCGCCTGTTCGCCGGCCACCCCGGCCGTTGAAGCGTTGTTCGAGGTCTAGATGCTGGAAGCCATACGCAGGGCGATGACGATTCTGCGCCAGAAGCAAATCCTGCATAAGCTTGGAGTTGTGATCAGCGTCGCGGTCATCGGTATCGCGTGCTATGTGCTTTACCACATGCTGCGCGGCATCGACACCAACGAGGTGATCGAGGCGATCAAGAGCACCGAGCCGCGCCAGATTGCGATGGCGGCGCTGTTCGTTGCCGCGGGCTATTTCACGCTGACGTTCTACGATTTGTTCGCCGTGCGCGCGATCGGTCATTCCCATGTGCCCTACCGCGTCAATGCACTCGCGGCCTTCACCAGCTATTCGATCGGTCACAATGTCGGTGCCAGTGTCTTCACCGGCGGCGCGGTGCGCTACCGCATCTACTCGGCCTATGGGCTGAACGCGATCGACGTCGCAAAGATCTGCTTCCTTGCCGGCCTGACCTTCTGGCTCGGCAATGCCGCCGTGCTCGGTCTCGGCATCTCCTATCATCCGGAGGCGGCGGCCTCGATCGACATGCTTCCGGCCTGGCTGAACCGCACGATGGCGCTGATGATCATCGTGGCGCTGGTCGGTTATGTGGTCTGGGTCTGGACCCAGCCCCGGGTGGTCGGCCGTGGTCCCTGGACCGTGGTGCTGCCGGGCGGTCCGCTGACGCTGCTCCAGATCGCGATCGGCATCGTCGATCTCGGCTTCTGCGCGCTTGCGATGTACGTGCTGGTCCCGGACGAGCCCAATCTCGGCTTCGTCGTGGTCGCGGTGATCTTCGTCTCGGCCACCCTGCTCGGCTTTGCCAGCCACTCGCCCGGAGGCCTCGGGGTGTTCGACGCCGCCATGCTGGTCGGGCTCTGGCAGATGGACCGGGAGGAGTTGCTCGGCGGTATGCTGCTGTTCCGCGTCCTCTATTATCTGTCCCCTTTCGTCATATCTGTAATCTTGCTGACGTTTCGCGAAGTTATCATCGGCACTCGATCGAAGCGTTTGCAGCAGGCGGCACTCAAGCTCGACCCCGGCGGCCCGGCGCCTGAAGCCGCCTATGTGAGAGAGCGCAGCGACAGCGGCGCCTGACCGGCACCTGGTCGCTGAAACGAGCCCCCTAGGAGAAGCCCGCCCCGATGGCGATCGACGCCCCATCGTCTCCCACCGCCCAGCCCTGGTCCGACCGGCTGCGGCACTCGACGATCATCCTGATCGCCGCGGCGCTGGCGTTGTCGGTCGTGGTCTCGCTCGGCGAATTGTCGGCGCTGCACGCCATTGCCGTGTTGCTCTGCATCGCCGTTGCGGCCCTGATCCCGTGGCGGCTGCACGATACCGCCGCCTCGCGCGACGACACCCGCCGCATCAATCCGGTCGAGAGCGCCGCAGTGGCTGCGGTCGTCGCCGGCATGCCGGATCCGGCGGTGCTGCTCGACCGCGCCGGCCGCGTCATCCATCTCAATGCGGCCGCCGCGCAGCTCGCGCCGGCGCTGCGCCGGAACGAGCTTGCCCAGTTCGCGCTGCGCTCGCCGGAGATCATCACGGCGCTGCGCGAGTCGATCGCGACCACGGAACCGCGGCGCGCGACTTATCTCGACCATGTCCCGGTCGATCGCTGGATGGAGCTGATCATCACGCCGGTGCCGGTGCCGACCAGCTTCGGCGGCGCCGACAAATGCATGCTGATGACCTTCCACGACCAGACGCCACTGCGCCGGGTCGAGGAGATGCGCGCCGACTTCGTCGCCAATGCCAGCCACGAGCTGCGCACCCCGCTGGCCGCGCTGTCGGGCTTCATCGACACGCTCCAGGGCCAGGCCAGGGACGATCCCAAGGCGCGCGAGCGCTTCCTCGGCATCATGCACAACCAGGCCACCCGCATGGCGCGCCTGATCGACGATCTGCTGTCGCTGTCGCGGGTCGAACTGTCGGCCCATGTGCGGCCCGATACCCTGGTGGACCTGCTGCCGATCATCCGCCAGGTCGCAGACGGGCTCGAGCCGCTGGCGCGCGAGCGCCAGGTCGAGGTCGAGATCCATCTGCCTGATACGCCGGTGATGATTGCGGGCGACCGCGAGGAGCTGCTCCGCCTGTTCGAGAACCTGATCGAGAACGCGCTCAAATACGGCGCCTCGGGCGGACGCGTCATCGTGTCGCTCACATCGGGCGCGGCCACTGATGGAACTCAGGAAATCCGGGTCCTGGTCCGCGATTTCGGCCCCGGCATCGCGCCGGAACATCTGCCGCGACTGACCGAGCGGTTCTACCGGGTCGACGTCGGCGACAGCCGCTCGCAGGGCGGCACCGGGCTCGGATTATCGCTGGTGAAACATATTCTTAACCGCCATCGCGGCCGGCTTGTGATCGAAAGCGTGCCCAAGCAGGGTGCCACTTTCACCGCCTGTTTTCCCCAGGCCAAGGCACCGGCGCAAACATGAAACTCTAGCGATTTCAATCGCTTGAGAGTGTCATCCAGCTGTCACGAAACCTTCGTAAAAGCACAGCCGACCGCTCCTAAAGGGGCGGCACGGGGAGCGCGATCGGGCGCTGATGGCGCTTCGCTCCCCTGTATGGAGACCAGCATGAATTTCCTCAAAACGATCGTCGCTGCTGGCTTGGTCGCCGCATCGACGACGGTGGCCTTTGCTGCCGACATCACGGGCGCCGGTGCGACCTTCCCGTTCCCGATCTATTCCAAGTGGGCTGACGCCTACAAGAAGGAGACCGGCAACGGTCTGAACTACCAGTCGATCGGCTCCGGCGGCGGCATCAAGCAGATCCAGGCCAAGACCGTGACCTTCGGCGCCAGCGACGCGCCGCTCAAGGCCGAGCAGCTCGAGAAGGACGGCCTCGTCCAGTGGCCGATGGTGATGGGCGCCATCGTTCCCGTCGTCAACATCGAGGGCGTGAAGCCCGGTGAGATGGTGTTCGACGGCGAGACCCTCGCCAGCATCTATCTCGGCAAGATCACCAAGTGGGACGACGCCGCGATCAAGAAGCTCAATCCGAACGTGAAGCTGCCGTCGGACGCGATCACCGTGGTCCGCCGCTCGGACGGTTCGGGCACCACCTTCAACTTCACCAACTACCTCGCCAAGGCCAGCGCGGACTGGAAGAGCAAGGTCGGTGAGGGCACCGCGGTCGAGTGGCCGGTCGGCGTCGGCGCCAAGGGCAACGAAGGCGTGTCGGGCAACATCAGCCAGACCAAGAACTCGATCGGCTACGTCGAGTACGCCTATGCCAAGCAGAACAAGCTGACCTACACCGGCCTCGTCAACAAGGCCGGCAAGACGGTGCAGCCGACCGTCGAGGCCTTCCAGGCGGCCGCTTCCAACGCTGATTGGGCCAAGGCTCCCGGCTACTACGTCATCCTGACCGACCAGCCCGGCGAGAAGTCCTGGCCGATCACTGCGGCGACCTTCATCCTCATGCACAAGGACGCCACCGACAAGGCGGCCTCGCAGGAAGCCATCAAGTTCTTCCGCTGGGCCTTCAAGAACGGCGGCAAGGCGGCTGAAGAGCTCGACTACATCCCGATGCCCGCGGGCGTCGTGACCCTGATCGAGAAGACCTGGGCT
The DNA here is from genome assembly GCF_004123905.1 of Bradyrhizobium betae. Lineage (GTDB taxonomy): Bacteria > Pseudomonadota > Alphaproteobacteria > Rhizobiales > Xanthobacteraceae > Bradyrhizobium > Bradyrhizobium betae_A. The sequence goes on along the minus strand of NZ_MZXW01000041.1, from coordinate 9,311 downwards.
GCCGAGATCAAGAGCTAGGGCGCTCTTGTCCCGGACGGCCAGTGCCGGGACCCACGAAACTTCCGCTCCGGATCGGCCTCCCGCCGCATCCGGAGCGCAAGACCGACAAGAAGACCGCAACAAGCGTATATAAAACGGGCACAGGGGATCGGCGTGGCTGAGATGGCTGTCGAGAGCAATATAATTGAGGCCGCCGGACCGTATGATCGCGCCAAGGCGTTGAGCGCGTTCAAGCTCGGTGACGTCACCTTCTACTGGATCACGCGGCTCTCCGCGATCTCGGTGCTGCTGATCCTCGGCGGCATCATCGTGTCGTTGATCGTCGGTGCCTACCCGGCGATGAAGGAATTCGGCTTCGCCTTCCTGTGGACGCAGCGCTGGGCGCCGTCGGCAGATCCTCCCGTGCTCGGTGCGCTCGGCCCGATGTACGGCACGCTCGTGACCTCCTTCATCGCGATGCTGATCGCCATTCCGGTCGGTCTCGGCATTGCGATCTTCCTCACCGAGCTCTGCCCGCAATGGCTGCGCCGCCCGATCGGCATGGCGATCGAGCTGCTCGCCGGCATCCCCTCGATCATCTACGGCATGTGGGGCTTCTTCGTGCTGGGTCCGTTCCTGGCCAACACGTTCCAGCCCTTCATGATCAAGACCTTCGACGGCGTCCCCGTTCTCGGCGCGATCTTCGCAGGTCCCCCGTCCTATCTCAGCCTGTTCAATGCGGCGCTGATCCTCTCGATCATGGTGCTGCCCTTCATCACCTCGATCTCGGTCGACGTGTTCAAGACGGTGCCGCCGGTGCTGAAAGAAGCCGCCTACGGCGTCGGCTGCACCACCTGGGAAGTCGTCCGCAGCGTGGTGATCCCCTACACCCGCGTCGGCATCATCGGCGGCGTCATGCTGGCGCTGGGCCGCGCACTCGGCGAGACCATGGCGGTGACCTTCATCATCGGCAACTCGTTCCGCATCTCCTCATCGATCTTCGCGCCGGGCACCACGATCTCGGCGGCGATCGCGTCCGAGTTCGCCGAGAGCGACGGCCTGCACCAGTCCGGCCTGATCCTGCTCGGCCTCCTGCTGTTCGTGCTGACGTTCTTCGTGCTGGCCGCCGCGCGGCTGATGCTGATGCGGCTGGACCAGAAGGCGGGGAAGTAAGGTCATGGCCCTCAATCCGATCTATTCGCGCCGTCGCCGCAAGGACATCGTCATCCGCGGGCTCTGCTTCGCAGCGGCCGCCTTCGGCGTCACCTGGCTTGCGCTGATCCTGGTCACGCTGCTCTTCAACGGTCTGGCCGGCCTCAATCTCGAGCTCTTCGTCGCGGATACGCCGCCTCCGGGCTCGACCGAAGGCGGCCTGCGCAACGCCATCGTCGGTTCGATCATCATGACCGTGATCGGCGTCGGCATCGGCGCACCGCTCGGCCTGTTCGCCGGCACCTACCTCGCCGAATACGGCCGCAACGACAAGCTGACCTCGGTGATCCGCTTCATCAACGACATCCTGCTGTCGGCGCCCTCGATCATCATCGGCCTGTTCATCTACGGCGCGGTGGTGGTGCCGATGCGCGGCTTCTCCGCGATCGCTGGCGCGCTCGCGCTCGCCGTCATCGTGATCCCGGTGGTGCTGCGCACGACCGAGGACATGCTGCTGCTGGTGCCGAATCCCTTGCGTGAGGCGGCTTCCGCGCTCGGCCTGCCGCGCTCGCTGGTGATCAAGCGCATCGCGTATCGTGCGGCCCGGTCGGGTCTCATCACCGGCGTGCTGCTCGCCACCGCCCGCGTCGCCGGCGAAACCGCGCCGCTGCTCTTCACCGCGCTGTCGAACCAGTTCTTCAGCCTCGGCCTGAACAAGACGATGGCGAACCTGCCTGTGACCATCAACAACTTCGTTCAGAGCCCCTACGCCTATTGGAAGCAGCTCGCCTGGAGCGGCGCGCTGCTCATCACCCTGACCGTGCTTGCCCTGAACATTGGCGCGCGCATTCTTGGCGCCGAGAGGACCGCAAAATGAGTGATCTTTCCGTATCGATGAGCGCGTCCGGCGGTCTGCCCCAGGCGCCAGTGCTGCCCGAGGCTCCCGCCAAGGTGACGGTGCGCAACCTCAACTTCCATTACGGCGAGCACCATGCGCTGAAGAACATCAACCTGACGCTCGGCGCCAACCGCGTCACCGCGTTCATCGGCCCGTCGGGCTGCGGCAAGTCGACCCTGCTGCGCATCTTCAACCGGATGTACGACCTCTATCCCGGCCAGCGCGCCACCGGTCAGCTCATGCTCGACCAGACCAACATCCTCGACCCCAAGCTGGACCTCAATCTGCTGCGCGCTCGCGTCGGCATGGTGTTCCAGAAGCCGACGCCGTTCCCGATGACGATCTACGAGAACATCGCCTTCGGCATCCGTCTCTACGAGAAGATCTCGAAATCCGAGATGGACGGCCGCGTCGAGAAGGCGCTGCGCGGCGGTGCGCTCTGGAACGAGGTCAAGGACAAGCTCAACGCCTCCGGCCTGTCGCTGTCCGGTGGCCAGCAGCAGCGTCTCTGCATCGCCCGCACGGTTGCGGTGCGGCCTGAAGTGATCCTGTTCGACGAGCCTTGCTCGGCGCTCGATCCGATCTCGACCGCCAAGGTCGAGGAGTTGATCCAGGAGCTGTCCGAGGACTACACGATCGCGATCGTCACCCACAACATGCAGCAGGCGGCCCGCGTCTCCGACAAGACCGCCTTCATGTATCTCGGCGAGCTGATCGAGTTCGACGACACCAGCAAGATCTTCACGTCGCCGACCGACCGGCGCACGCAGGATTACATCACCGGCCGGTTCGGCTGAGGAGACGGGACATGGGTTCTGAACATACCGCAAAGGCCTTCGATACCGACCTCCAGGAGCTCACCCGCCTGGTCGCCGAGATGGGCGGCATCGCCGAGCGCATGATCGTCGATTCCGTCGACGCGCTGATCCGCCGCGACGTCGCGCTCGGCCAGCGCGTCGTCACCATCGACGCGGAGCTCGACGCGCTCCAGAAGAAGATCGAGGAGCGCGCCGTCCTCACCATCGCCCGCCGCCAGCCGATGGCGGTCGATTTGCGCGAGATCGTCGGCGCCATGCGCGTCGCGACCGATCTCGAGCGCATCGGCGACCTCGCCAAGAACATGGGCAAGCGCGTCGCGGCGCTGGAGACGGATTTCCATCCGCTGAAACTGTTCCGCGGCCTCGAGCACATGACCGACCTCGTGCAGCAGCAGGTCAAGTCGGTGCTGGACGCCTATGCCGCGCACGATCTGCCGGCGGCGATGGCGGTGTGGAAGGGCGACGAGGAAGTCGACGCCATCTGCACCTCGCTGTTCCGCGAGCTCCTCACCTACATGATGGAGGATCCGCGCAACATCTCGTTCTGTATCCACCTCATGTTCTGCGCCAAAAATATCGAGCGGATCGGCGACCACGCCACCAACATCGCCGAGACCGTGTTCTACATGATCGAGGGCCAGGCGATCACCGACAAGCGGCCGAAGGGCGACATGACGAATTTCGCCACGACGGCCCCGAATACCTGAATCCTTTAAGGAGCGACGACCCGATGGGCGCACGCATTATGGTGGTTGAGGACGAGGAAGCTCTCACCGAGCTGCTTCGCTACAACCTCGAAGGCGACGGTTATGACGTCGAGACGGTGATGCGCGGCGACGATGCCGACACCCGCCTCAAGGAGCACATCCCCGATCTGATCGTGCTCGACTGGATGCTGCCGGGTCTTTCCGGCATCGAGCTGTGCCGGCGGCTTCGCACCCGGCCCGAGACCAAGCAGCTGCCGATCATCATGCTCACCGCCCGCGGCGAGGAGAGCGAGCGGGTGCGGGGTCTTGCGACCGGTGCCGACGATTACATCGTCAAGCCGTTCTCGGTGCCGGAGCTGCTGGCGCGCGTGAAGGGGCTGCTGCGGCGCGCGAGCCCCGAGCGGCTCGCCACGGTGCTCGCCTATGGCGATATCGAGCTCGACCGCGACAAGCGCCGCGTGGCGCGTTCGGGCCGGCCGATCGATCTCGGCCCGACCGAATACCGCCTGCTCGAGTTCTTCCTGGAGCATCCCGGCCGCGTGTTCTCGCGCGAGCAGTTGCTCGACAGCGTCTGGGGCCGCGACATCTATATCGACGAACGCACCGTCGACGTCCATATCGGCCGCCTGCGCAAGCTGCTCAATCTTGGCCGTGAGCAGGACCCGATCCGCACCGTTCGCGGCGCGGGTTATGCGCTCGATGATCGCTTTGCGAAGGCTGAGCAGGCGTAAGGCCGCTGCAGACAGACAGGATAAAAAAAGCGCGCCATATGGCGCGCTTTTTCTTTTCTCTCGATCGTCCCGGCCCCCGTGCGCAATTGCGCACCAGGCCGGGACGGTGTCGTCTGGATCTGTGCTCAGCGCGGACCCGGCTTAGCCGGTGCACGCCGCCGATCCGCTGCCGGCTGATAGGCGACACGCGAGTGCTGGGCGCAGTAGGGCAGGCCCGAGAGCGCCTTGCCGCCGCAGAAGAAGAAATCCGGGCTCGAGGGATCGCCGACCGGCCAATGGCAGGTCGCCTCGTTCAATTCCAGCAGCGACAGCCGCTGGCTCATCGGCACCACGTTGTCGTAGGTGACCGGTTCGGCCTCGACCTCGACCTCGAAGGCCTGCGCCAGCGCGGTGTTGCCGCGCGCGATCGGCCGGCTCACCCGCATCATGTGCTGGGCGGGACGCGCCTTGCGCGGCCGCGGAGCTGCCGATGAGGGGCTCTTGGCGCGGCCGGACAGGCCGAGCCTGTGCACCTTGCCGATCACGGCATTGCGGGTCACGTTGCCGAGCTCAGCTGCGATCTGGCTGGCCGACAATCCGGCCTCCCAGAGCTTTTTCAGCTGCTCGACGCGATCATCCGACCAGGTCAAAACGGTCATTGCACCCTTTCCCTCGCCGCGCTGCTGCCATCCTGGCGCCTTGCGGCGAATGCCTAAGCTTCGAAAAACCCGTGCCGCCGGAATCCCTTAAGGCTCGCCGGGCGCAACTGAACGCCCGAACGTTTACGCCGGTACATGAGGACTCTTGGGATCAGAAACACTGCACGAGATGTCGTATCTGACAAGTCAAACGCTACAATATGGCGTGACTCACGCGCAAGAGTCCGCCGACTCGCTTCCACATGTTCCGTGGCAAAAACCCGCAAATTCGGCACCGCAAGACTACGGATTCAGCGTTTCGCGAGGCTTTCGGGCGGCATTGACACCCGTTTCACCAGGCCTAAGATGGTGTCACGTGCCGCCCTTAAAAGGCGGCACGTTTCGTTTTCCGGGCCGGTTGATGGTGCGTTGCGCAATGCACGCTCACGCCGTCCGCAACATCAAGTGACCGTCATGACTAACAGCGCAGCGCCGCATTTGCTCCCCGTTTTCGCCAGGTCCGACCTCGGTTTCGAGCGCGGCGAGGGCTGCTGGCTGATCGCGACCAATGGCGATCGCTATCTCGATTTCACCTCCGGCGTTGCGGTGAATGCGCTCGGCCACGCCCATCCCGCGCTGGTCAAGGCGTTGCAGGAGCAGGCGACAAAACTCTGGCACATGTCGAACCTGTTCCAGAGCCCGGACGGCGAGAAGCTCGCCGCGCGCCTCTGCAATGAGAGCTTTGCGGACTTCGTGTTCTTCTGCAATTCCGGCGCCGAAGCGCTGGAGGGTGTGATCAAGCTGGTCCGCCATCACCACTTCTCCAAGGGGCATCCGGAGCGATATCGCATCATCACCTTCGAAGGCGCCTTCCACGGCCGCACGCTGGCGACGCTGGCTGCGACGGGATCTGCAAAATATCTCGAAGGTTTTGGTCCGCCGATGGACGGTTTCGACCAGATCCCGCATGGCGACATCGAGGCCGTGAAGAAGGCGATCGGTCCGCAGACCGCCGGCATCCTGATCGAGCCGATCCAGGGCGAGGGCGGCGTGCGGTCGGCGACGCCTGCGTTCCTGAGGGCGTTGCGCCAGCTCTGCGACGAGAAGGGCCTGCTGCTCGCGTTCGACGAGGTGCAGACCGGCATGGGCCGCACCGGCGATCTGTTCGCGCATCGCCGCACCGGCGTCACACCTGACGTGATGTCGCTGGCCAAGGCGCTCGGCGGCGGCTTCCCGATCGGCGCGGTGCTGGCGACCGCGGATGCTGCAGCTGGCATGGGGCCCGGCTCGCACGGCTCCACTTTCGGCGGCAATCCGCTCGCGATCGCGGCCGCGACCGCCGTGCTCGACGTCATGCTCAAGCCCGGCTTCTTCGATCATGTGCAGAAGATGTCGCTGCTGCTCAAGCAGAAGCTCGCCTCCGTGATCGACCGTCATTCCGATGTCGTCAGCGAAGTGCGCGGCGAGGGGCTTCTGATCGGCATCAAGGCCGTGGTGCCATCAGGCGATCTCGTCGCGGCGCTGCGTCACGAAAAACTGCTCACGGTCGGCGCCGGCGACAATGTCGTGCGTTTCCTGCCGCCCTTGATCGTCACCGAAGCCGAGATCGAGGACAGCGTCGCGCGGTTGGAGCGCGCCTGCACCGCAATCTCGTCCAGTCAGACCAAGCGGGCGGCAAGCTGATGAGCAAGTCGCCAAAGCACTTTCTCGACATCAACGAGCTCCCGCTGTCGGAGCTCAAGAGCATGCTCGACGCCTCCTCAGCCATGAAGGCGAAGCAGAAGGCGCATCAACCGGTCAGGCCGCTCGAAGGCAAGACGCTGGCGATGATTTTCGAACGTCCCTCGACCCGCACACGCGTGTCGTTCGACGTCGCCATGCGCCAGCTCGGCGGCGAGCCGATCATGCTCACCGGCGCCGAGATGCAGCTCGGCCGCGGCGAGACCATCGCCGACACCGCGCGCGTGCTGTCGCGCTATGTCGATGCCATCATGATCCGCATCCTCAACCACGATGCACTGCTCGAGCTTGCGGCCAACGCCACCGTGCCCGTCATCAACGGCCTGACGCGGCGCTCGCATCCCTGCCAGGTGATGGCCGACCTCATGACCTATCAGGAGCATCGCGGCCCGATCGAGGGCCGGACGGTGGCCTGGACCGGCGACGACAACAACGTGCTGGCGTCATGGGCGCACGCGGCCGAGCGATTCAAGTTTCAGCTCAACGTCGCGACCCCGCCGGAGCTTGCGCCGAAGAAGGTGATGCGCGACTTCATCAAGGCCACCGGCGCGCCGATCATGATCGGCACCGATCCCGAGGCCGCCGTGAAGGGCGCCGATTGCGTCGTCACCGACACCTGGGTGTCGATGGGCGACAAGGAAGGCGAGCACCGTCACAACGTGCTCAAGCCCTATCAGGTCAATGCCAAGCTGATGTCATTGGCAAAACCCGACGCGCTGTTCATGCACTGCCTGCCTGCCCATCGCGGCGAGGAGGTCACCGACGAGGTGATCGACGGCCCGCAATCGGTCGTGTTCGACGAGGCCGAAAACCGCCTGCACGCGCAGAAGGGCATTTTGGCCTGGTGCTTTGACGCGGTGAAGTAGCGTGGCGCGTGTTGCTATCGCCCCACACGCCGCTGTCGTCCCGGACAAGCGTAAGCGCAGATCCGGGACCCATAGCCACAGGCCGTTGTTTGGCGAAGACTCGTGGTTACCAGCTCACGCCACACTTCTCCCTGTGGTGATGGGTCCCGGATCAGCGCTCGCTCCGCTCGCTTGTCCGGGACGACACCGAGTTTGAAGTTGCTTCGTACAATTCCACTTGCCTCCGGGAACACACCGCCCGCGCCTCTTCCATTTTCCACCCACCGACCCCAGATAAAGCGCCATGGTTTCCCAATCCCCTGACATGAAAACCGGGCCCGAAGGCCCGGTTCGCGCACCATCCGCGGTTCCGATCGACGACGCCGTGCTGCCCTATGAGGTCGACGCGCTCGACGTGCGCGGCCGCCTGGTGCGGCTCGGCCCTGCGCTCGACGAAATCCTGACCAAGCACGATTATCCCGCGCCCGTCGGCAAGCTGCTCGGCGAGGCCATCGTGCTGACGACGTTGCTCGGCTCGGCGCTGAAATTCGAAGGCCGCTTCATCCTCCAGGCCCAGACCGATGGTCCGGTGTCGTTCCTGGTGGTGGACTACCAGGCGCCGGATCGCCTGCGGGCCTATGCGCGCTTCGACGCCGCGCGCCTGGGCGATGCCCAAAAATCTGGCATGGACTCCGGCACGCTGCTCGGTAGCGGTCATCTCGCCATGACCATCGACCAGGGCCCCGACATGAGCCGCTACCAGGGGCTGGTGGCGCTCGACGGCGGCAGCCTGGAAGACGCCGCCCACGAATATTTCCTGCGCTCCGAGCAGATCCCGACCAAGGTGCGTCTCGCGGTCGGCGAGGAATGGCGCTCGAACGACGGCGGCAAGCATCGCTGGCGCGCTGGCGGCATGCTGATGCAGTTTCTGCCAAAGGCGCCGGAGCGCGCGCGGCAGGCCGATTTGCATCCCGGCGATGCGCCCGACGGCGTCGAGGTGCACGCTGTCACGGAGGACGACGCCTGGGTCGAGGCGCGCTCGCTGATCGAGACCGTCGAGGACGTCGAACTGATCGATCCAGAGCTCTCCGGCGAGCGGCTGCTCTATCGTCTGTTCCACGAGCGCGGCGTGCGCGTGTTCAATCCGCTGGTCCTGAAAGCCCAATGCTCCTGCTCGCGTGACGCGGTCGGTGCCATGCTGAAGAGTTTTTCGGCCGACGACCGTGCGGCGATGGTGAAGGACGACAAGGTCGTCGTGACCTGTGAGTTCTGCAGCTCGGTGTACCAGTTCACGCCGGATGAAGCGGGCGTGGAAGAGGCGTAACGCGCCAGCCTCCTCCGTCATTGCGAGCGCAGCGAAGCAATCCAGAGTCTTTCCGCTGAGGCAGTCTGGATTGCTTCGCTACGCTCGCAATGACGAGTTGATGCAATACGCGCCACTCTATCACCGTCACCCTGAGGCGCTCGCCTCTTCGGCGAGCCTCGAAGGGCGACGGCCCGGCCGCATCGGGGCCGTGCCTCCTTCGAGGCTCCCCGTCCGGTGCTTTGCACCGGACGCCTCGCACCTCAGGATGACGGGATTGGCAGTTTGGCTTGAATGGCCCGACGGGCAAAACACCAGCGGGGGTGTCAATCCACCCGCGCGAAAATATTCCACTTTACCGAAATTCGGAAATGGCGTATGTGTCGCCCATCCTCGCTCATCCTTGAGGGGCGATCGTACGTCGTCACGATATGCGAGCGGGGTTGCGGTGGACGCGGCAGCGTCGTGCGCGAGAGGTCAAGGGCAGGGCGGGTAGTCCCTGTGAGCCCGTGGCCGCGTGC
>NZ_MZXW01000022.1 GCF_004123905.1 Bradyrhizobium betae | reverse complement strand
TCGAGTTGCACTCCCGTATACCCACAAATTAAGCTCCTCCCGAACAACCAAAAAAAAAGGGTGGGTGGTAAACGAACCACGCAACGCCTCTTTGGTGTTGGCGCAAGCCGGGTGAGCCGTAGGGACGCGCCCTCCCGACCTGTCATGGCGAGGAGCCCTTGCGACGAAGCAATCCAGACTTGCTCCGCGGCGCGATTCTGGATTGCTTCGGTGCGCGCGCAATGACGGAGTGTATGGCGGCGCGCGGCTTCTATCCCAGCTTGAACAGCGCCTGCAAAAATTCCACCACTGCATTGCGCGACTCGGCCGCCGTGGTGGGATTGCCGCCGACATGCGGGTTCAGCTCGACGCAGGCATCCTTGTAGGTGAAGGGCGCGTTGGTCTCGCCGTTCATCAACACGCCGCCGTCGCCTTCCTTGATGTTGCAGTTGCGCACGGTCTGCGCGCTGGTGGACACCGTAACGGTGTTGACGCCGAGCAGGCCGCTGTCAAAGCCGTGCGCACTCTCGGGGTATTCGGTCAGCACGACGTCGCGCCCGGCGGCCTTGAGCCGCTCGACGAACGCCTTGCAGCTCTTCACGGGATTGTAGTCGTCGGGCGCGCCGTGGAAGATGCGGATCGGGCGCGCGGCGACCTCTGCGTCGCCAACGTACGTCGTCGAGCAATCCGGATAGAACGGGATGTAGGCGGCGAACTGGACGCCGGATTTATTCCAGAGCTTGTTGAAGCGTTCGAGGCTGGCATAGAGCGTCGCCTGTCCGCCGCGCGAAAAGCCCATCAGCACCATGCGATCAGGATCGACGCGCGGATGTTTCGCCAGAATCTCCAGCGAGCGGTAGATGTCGACGATCAGATTGAGCCGGCCTAGCAGCGCCTGGTTCGGTCCGACCACCGTCAGGCCGCGGCCGGTAAAGCCGTCGATCACGAAGGTGGAGATGCCCATGGCGTTGAACGCGTGCACCCAGGCTTCCATGGTGGCACCGACGCCGCTGGAGCCGTGCATTAGCACCACGACGGGAAGTTTGCCTGTGCCTTGGGCAACGCGGAATTCGCCGGCGACCGTTACGGGCTTGGCGGCGGCGGCATCGCCGCTGAGGAATTGCTGGTCCGACAAAGTGAGCGAGGGGATCGGATAGATCTCGGCGCGGGTGGCGACCTCCTTGGGAAGGGCTTGAGCATTGGCGAGCATGATGGAAGCGCAGAGCGCAGTAAGTGCTGCAATGACGCGAAATGCCGTCGGCATCGGATGCTCCCTTTTGATTTTCAGAGAGTAGAACAACGGACCCGCGCGCTGTCAATTTCGTGCCGTCTGCCTCCACGGCGGTCATGGCCGGGCTTGTCCCGGCCATCCCCGGACTTTCTTCAACGGTGGCAAAGAACGTGGATGCCCGGGACAAGCCCGGGCATGACGACTCGGAGCCTCAGGCGGTGTCCGTCTTCTTCACCGTCAGGGCCTGGTCGATCGCAAAGCCGCCGATCTCGCTCATCGCCTGCGAGATCACGTCGCCCTTGCGGGCAAATCCGGCGGAGAGGACATCGAACTGGGTGCGCGCCAGCCGCAGCACCTCGATCGGCACCGAGACCACGGTCTCGTTGAAACTCTCGACGGAGGCGCGCAAGCTGTCGAGCTCGGTGGTAAGCTTGCCGATATGGCTCTCCGCATGCTGCATCAGGCCGAGCAGTTTGTTGCGTTCGGTATCGAACGCCGCGCGCTCGGCGGCGGCCGCCGCGGTGACCTCGGCAAGCTGCGTCCGCAGCGCCTCGATCTGGCCGACCATGGCATCGGAGGCGAGCTCGGCGGCCTCGCGCAGCTCGACATGGCGCGTGCTCTCTTCTTGCGTCTGGTGATAGAGCCGCTCGGCCGTCATCGCCCGCTGTGCCAGCGACTCGATCAGACCGGCGGCGCGCAGCAGCATCTCGCCGTTCCGCCCCGACACCATGCTGGCCATGCGCCGCAGGAAGTCGACGGTTTCGGACGATGGCTTCGGCGGCAGTGGGACGACCGTCGCGGACATGAGGTGATGCTTGAGCCAGGGCATAATGACAGCCGCCGTACCGACTGGGCTCACGCAACATTCGGCGCCTGATCGCAAGCCCGAGCAAGCCTGAATCGGCTGGCCGGGTCAACTGGCTGGCGCGGCAAATATCAGGCGTCCTTCTGCCGCCCGATCCGGCCGAGATGGGTGAAGCCGAATCCGGCCGAATATTTCAACCCGTAGCCCAGCGCCCGGTCGAAGCCGATATGGGCGAGCCAGATCATGGCGATGGACAGGGTGAGGGGGGAGGCGAGACCAAAACCCAGCGTCAGCAGCGCCACCGGCGCCATGTAGCTGTGCGCGGCGTTGTAGATCAATGCGCCGAATCTGGCGTCGGCGAGGTAGGCCAGGAAGCTCAGATCGGGCACGAAGAACAGCAGGGCGAACACCAGCCAGGAGCCCTCCCAGCATGCGTAGAGCATCACCATCCCTGCGAACAGGGTCAGGCCCTCCAGCCGCAGCAGGATCTTGACGCCGCCTGTTGCGGAGCCTGTCTCGGCCGATCCTTGGTCCATCGTCGCCTCCCGGGCAAAACTTTGTAATTCCTTGCGCTTTCACGCTGCGGCAAGGCAGCCCTGCGGCGCCGAAAGCGGCTTCCCGGCCCGCAAAATGCCGTGTTAGAACCCCCGCCAATCGCATTTAGGCTAAGAACTGGCGGGAGCAAATGAAGAATATTCTGGACGCCCTTGAAGACCGTCGTGCCGGCGCAAAGCTCGGCGGCGGGGAGAAGCGCATCGAGGCGCAGCACGCCCGCGGCAAGCTGACCGCGCGCGAGCGCATCGAGCTCTTGCTCGACAAGGGATCGTTCGAGGAGTTCGACATGTTCGTCGAGCACCGCTCCACCGAGTTCGGCATGGAGAAGAACAAGGTGCCCGGCGACGGCGTCGTCACCGGCTGGGGCACCGTCAACGGCCGCAAGACGTTTGTGTTTGCCAAGGACTTTACCGTGTTCGGCGGCTCGCTGTCCGAGACCCACGCGCTGAAGATCACAAAACTCCAGGACATGGCGATGAAGGCGCGGGCGCCCATCATCGGCCTCTATGATGCTGGCGGCGCCCGCATCCAGGAGGGCGTCGCCGCGCTCGCCGGCTATTCCTACGTGTTTCGCCGCAATGTGCTCGCCTCCGGCGTGATCCCGCAGATCTCCGTCATCATGGGCCCCTGCGCCGGCGGCGACGTCTATTCCCCTGCGATGACCGACTTCATCTTCATGGTGAAGAACACCAGCTACATGTTCGTCACCGGCCCCGACGTGGTCAAGACCGTCACCAACGAGGTCGTCACCGCCGAAGAACTCGGCGGCGCCTCGGTGCACGCCACGCGCTCCTCGATCGCGGACGGCGCCTTCGAGAACGACGTCGAGACGCTGTTGCAGATGCGGCGCCTGATCGATTTCCTGCCGTCCAACAACACCGACGGCGTGCCGGAATGGCCGAGTTTTGACGACATCGGCCGGGTCGACATGTCCTTGGACACGCTGATCCCCGATAATCCGAACAAGCCCTACGACATGAAGGAGCTGATCCTGAAGGTCGTGGACGAGGGCGATTTCTTCGAGATCGCGGATTTGTTTGCGAAGAACATCGTCACCGGCTTCGGCCGCATCGCCGGCCGCACCGTCGGCTTCGTCGCCAACCAGCCGATGGTGCTGGCCGGCGTGCTCGACTCTGACGCCTCACGCAAGGCCGCGCGTTTCGTCCGCTTCTGCGATGCCTTCAACATCCCGATCGTCACCTTCGTCGACGTGCCGGGCTTCCTGCCGGGCACCGCGCAGGAATACGGCGGCCTGATCAAGCACGGCGCAAAGCTCTTGTTCGCCTACTCGCAGTGCACCGTGCCGCTGGTGACTATCATCACCCGAAAAGCCTATGGCGGCGCCTTCGACGTCATGGCCTCCAAGGAGATCGGCGCCGACATGAACTACGCCTGGCCGACCGCCCAGATCGCCGTGATGGGCGCCAAGGGCGCGGTCGAGATCATCTTCCGCGCAGACATCGGCGACCCCGACAAGATCGCGGCGCGCACCAGGGAATACGAAGACCGTTTCCTGTCGCCCTTCATCGCCGCCGAGCGCGGCTACATCGACGACGTCATCATGCCGCACTCGACCCGCAAGCGCATCGCGCGGGCGCTGGCGATGCTGAAGGACAAGAAGGTGGAAATGCCGGCGAAGAAGCACGACAATTTGCCGTTGTGAGGGATGCGTAGCCCGGAGGGAGCGTAGCGAAATCCGGGTTTTCGTTTCCGTTCCGCAAGTCGTCGCGTTCATGCTACTCGACCAGTCTCTCTAGCAGTGCATCGTTGTCGGAATGTCCCGTCCCGCGAGCTTGTTCATCAGAATCCCGCTGTTGCTCGCAATGATACTCGCGACGGGCATTCCTCGCGCTGAGGCCGCGGAGCTGTGGGACTTCATCAGAGTTGGAAAGAGCTTCGCGTCAGGGCCGAAATGGGTGCCGAAGGGTGGAAAGGGGGAGGTCGCGTTTCGCGGAAGCAAAATCGAGCTTCGCGTTTTTGACGCAGCCGATTCAGGAGAGGCGGCGCCGGATCAATTGGGGCGCGAGACGATCAGGATCGTCGGCACGCTTGGATCTGACCGGACCATTCAAGCGACCTGCACGTTCCTGGAGACTGATGCAAATCCGCTCAAGATAACCGGTCGATACATCTCTCGTGACGAAGTCCAGACATGGGGCGACAAACGAAAGATCGTCACCCAGTCGGAGATCGTATTCCCGCATCCACCCAATTTTGAGTTCTTTGGATTTCTCAGGCAGTTTGCTCGGGACGAGTGAAGCGATGACCGAAGACGATCCGACCGACGAAATCTCCGATATCGAAGATCGGATCGAGCGGCTCGCCGAAATCGCCGAGCGATGCCGGAAGTACATTCTGGCATCCAAGATCGCGATCGGCGGCGGTGGCGCGCTGCTGTTGTTCACGATCCTCGGGCTGTTTGGGGCAGGTCTGACCGCCGCGCTGGGATCGATCGCCCTGGTGCTGGGCGGGATCGTGTCGCTCGGTTCGAACATCAGCACGTTGCAGCAAACTGAGGCCGCTATTGGCGCTGCGGAGGCGCGCCGCGCGGCGTTGATTGGAACGTTTGACCTGCGCGTGGTTGCCGATACGCCGATGAAGCTGGTGTGACGCGCTTCCTTACGCGGCGGTCCTGCGCGACAGGACCTGCAACTCCCCGCGGCATTCGGCTGCGAAGGTTTGAAGCCGCTCCACGGTTTGCTGGTCGAGGATCGCCTTCGCCAGTCGCTCGACGCGGGCAAGCTGATCCTTGAGATATTCGATGCGGGCCATGTGTCACCTTCGCCGGATTAATCTGAAGGAAATTGCTTCGTTCCGATGGCAGTGATCTTACGGCGAACCCCGCTCGATTGTGTGCGGCAGGTCACGCCCCGCGCGCTTTATCCGCCGCAGCGAAATGCGCCATCTGGTCTGCCCGGGCTTTTGCGAAGGCCGGGCGGCCGGTGGCGCGCGCGACATAGGCGCGGCAGGCTGGACTGACCGCCAGCCCGTCGAAGCCATCGACGACGCGCAGCACGTCCGACATCAGGATGTCGGCGACGGAGAAGGAGCCCGCCAGCCACTCGCGGGCAGCCAGCACCGTCTCCATGTGCTTGAGGCGAAGCTTGAGGAAGTCGTCGACGAATTTCCAGGCCGGCGTGTCGGTCGGATGTCCCATGAATTTCGACATCGTCCAGGGCAGGCTCGCCATCTCCACCGAATTGAGTGCCGCGAACACCCATTCCGTCGCCTCAGCGCGGCCGCGCGGATCCGGCGGCATCAGCTTTGCGCTGTGCCCGCCCAGATGCAGCAGGATCGCGCCGCTCTCGAAGATCGAGAGGTCGCCGTCGGTCAGCCACGGCACCTGGCCGAACGGCTGGTGCGCGAAATGCGCGGCTCCGCGATCGCCGAACGGCACGCTCGCGACGCGATAGGGCAGGGCGGCTTCTTCGAGCGCCCAGCGCACGCGAAGGTCGCGCACGAAGCCGCGCGGCGGCTCGGGAACCCATTCGAAGGTGGTGAGCGTGAGGTCGGGCATGCGGCGTCTCCGTGCTGTCTTGGCATAGGACGGATGTGAGGCGTGCGTCCCGACATGGTCGCAGGTTATTTTCGTCGTCGGGTCGATCGCGGTCGAGTTCCGGCGATCGGCCGAGCTGCGCCGGTCACCGCAGCGACGACACCAGGAGCCACGCGCCGGCCATCGCACAGGCAACGCCGGCCGCACGCGCGATCCATCGTCCGACCGGCGTCAGCTTCTCCAGCAGCACGAGCAGTGCCAGCAGCGCGATCCAGAGCACGTTCATCACGCCGCCGACGAAAAGGATCGCCATCAGGAGCCAGCAGCAGCCGACACAATAGCCTCCGTGCCGAAGCCCCAGCAGAAGGCAGCCACGCGGATGGTCGCGAAAGCCGCCATGGCGAATCAGGAACAGAAGCGGTGACTGGCATTGGACGAGACAGACGTCCTTGAGCGGCGTCCATTGATAGATGCCGGCTGCGATCAGCACGACTGCGCCGAGCAGGTTGCTGGCGAGCGTCATCCGGGAGTCCAGCAGGGCCGCCCGCTCGACCAGCCATTGCAGAAAGGTTGCGACAAGCGAAAAGCCGCTCCAGGCGAGGAGATAACCGGCTGCAAACCAGCCCGTCGCCGCGAATGGCTTGCCTTGCGCCTTTGCCTGTCGAGCCACGCGGGCGTACATGAGGATCATGGGTGCTGCCGATGGCGCCATCATTCCGACCATCATCACCGCCCACATCAGGAACACGTAGGCGAACTCGATCGCCCGCCACGGCTCGTCGGCCGGCAGCATGATTCCGATCCCCGCCGGAATCATGCGGAATCCGGTCATGTCCATGCCGCCCATGTCCATGTCGCGGGCGAGCCAGAGCACATAGCCCCATGCCAGCGCGACGATGATTCCGATCGCGCCGCCGACGATCCAGCGGTCGCGCCGCAGCACGGTTTCGAGGGCGCTGTCGGTCATTTGCGAAGCGTGTTGCCGGCCTTCTCGCAAGCCGTCACGTCAGAAGCGCCATCAAGCCTGGTTCGACCACTGGATCGGCGCATAGAGGCCGTTCTTGCCCGAATTATCCCAGCGCATGCCATGATCGCTGAAAATATTGCCGGGGGCGCCGACCGCCATCACCATTCTGTCGGGGCTCACGGGATGGCCGATGTTCGCCCACATTTCCCCGCTCGGATGCATGGTCGGCAACGGATCGACGGACATGTGCAGAATGCCAGGGATTTCCGCGGATCGCGTCTTGCCGTCGATCCGGAATGTGATCGGGACTTTGCTCACCCCGAGGTTCTTGCTGATCAGCGGCGCGAACGCGGCCATGGGACCACCGGCCGTGCCGCCGAAGATCGCCGCCAGCGCCTCGGTCTGCCGATCGTCCGCGCGCTGATCGACATAGGTGGCCTGCGACCAGTCTCCGTCGGCCATGATGCCCGGCGCGTGGAGAATGACCAGAACGTTGAGTCCATCGAGCGCAGTGTCACCGTAGCGGCCACTCGCGATGTGGAAGATCAGCGGCACGTTGCAGAAGCCCTCGGTCGGTCGCGCCGTCAGCGGGGCACCCGCCGATACGAGGCACGGACACACGATGTTGCAGCTGCAATTTTCGAAATAGTCACCGACAAGGTGCCATGAGATTTGAGACGAGACCTGAGATGAGACTTCGTCCACCATCGCTGCCTCCCGCCAGGCCGAACCCGGCAGATCGCCTTCGAACGCGCTACCTGCGGTGGAAGGCTACGCCGCGTACACAGGAACCGCAAGGCAATGCATCGATCAAGCTGATGTGATGCGCCGGCTGGCGCGCGTGTCAATACGGCCCGAGCTTTTCCAAAGTGCGTTGCTTTGCGGCCTCGATCGCGCGTTCCGCATCCTCCGGCAACAGCAATCTCTCCGCCACCTGCCGCGCCGCCTCGCGCTTCACCGCCGCCACATACGCCCCATCATCCGCATATCGCTCCGCGATCGACAGCCTGGGATCATGCACTTCCTTGCGCGCGGCCTCCGTCGGCGCGAATGGCACGACTGCGCCTTGCAATGGATAGAGCGCCGTCGAGCCAAATCCCAGCGCGCGCGGATTCCATGCGGTGTAGGTCGCGCGCGGCACGGCCAGCGCAAGCTGGCGGACACCAGCGATGGCCATGCCGCCATCGTCCGCCTTCGGCACGAACACGGGATAGCGGCCGATCTCCTTCGGCGGCAGCACACTCTGGTCGGAGAAGGCGGCGAGCGTGTGGATGCCGGCATAGGGCAGGCCGGGGATATCCGTCGGCACCGCGCCTTGCGCCGGCACAAGCGTGCCGTGGGCCCGCATGGGGACGCGGCTGGCAGGCGGTTTGATGCCGTCGCTGATCCAGGCGTTGAGGTCGGTGAGCAGCGCACGCATCGGCATGCCCGCATGCATCGGGTTCTGCGGCAGCGACATCGCGGGCACGCCCTTGCGCATGGTGTCGGCGGCTTCGGCGAAATGCGGCGTGCCAGAAATCATGTAGGCGCGGACGTTGTCGGGGAGGTCGAGGTGGTTGCCGGCGAGGTCGGTGACGAGCAGCGAGGCGTGCGAGGCCCACCATTCATGCTCGCTGTCGGTCTGCATCACCTTCGGGCAGGTGGCCGAGAGCGAGCAGCGGTGCAAGAGGCCGTCGGTCTTGCCGGAATAGGGATCGCTGAGACTCGCGTAGGTGAAGGGGAAGAGGTCGGCCTGCCACGCCGGATCCTGGAGATGGCGCGGGTTGCGGCCGGGTTGGCCGAAGCGGACATTGGTCGCCATCCGCCGCGTGCCCGCGACATGCGGCATCAGGCCGTCGAACACCGTGCGTCCCGACAAATCCTCGTTGAAACCGAGATAGAGGAAGTCGCGCAGGAAGCGGCCGGATTGCGAGACACCAAAACCGATGGTGCGGCTGACGGACGGATGCAGGCCGTTCAGCAGCGGATTCGCTTGTGTCTCGTCGTGGCGGAGGAAGCTGACGATTTCGCGCACGGCGGCATAGCCCATGCCGAGCGGCACAGGATCGCGCGCGGTGTAGGTGATCTCGTAGAGCGCGCCGGCGTCAAAGTTTTCGGGGCGGGTGATCTCCACCGTCGCGGGATCGACCAGCTTTGCCGAGAGGCCCGGCGGCGTCTGCCGCGGATCGGCCCAGGCGGCGCGCACGGTGATATTGAGATTGGCAGCATCGGCCGCTGGCCATGTGAGCGTCGCGCGTGCGGGATTGGTCGTGTTGTCGAAGACGAATTCTTCGCGCGCTGGCCCAGCGATGGTCTTGATCACCGGTGCGGTCAGCGCGAGTTGTCCGGGCTTGGAGGGGATGTCGCCCTGCCAGCCGACCCAGACCATCGTAAAACCCTGACGGTGCAGGAAGCCGATGCCGGCATCCTCGGCCTTGTCGGCATTGTTGGCGCCGGGCTGGGCGGAATCGTCGAACAATTGCGGCGCCAGCTTGCGGCCGCGATTGGGCACCTCCAGCAACAGCGTGCCGTTGCCGTGCGTGGGATCGATGGGCCTGAGGATCACGACATCGGCGACGGCCTCGACCTTGCCGTTGGTATTGCGCGGCGCGAGCGCGAGATCGGTGATGACGGCATTGCGGTCGTCGGCCGGGTTCAGCGCAAAAGTCGCGCGGGCGGTGATGCGCTCATAGGGGCCAACAGTGCCGAAGCTGCGCCCGGCGAAGGCGGGCTCGCGCGCGAGGATGTCGAAGCGGACGATTTCGGCCGGCGAGGCGGCCGGCCACAGGCTGGCAATCGCAACGAGACCCGTGATGATCCTGCGCATGGCCATTCCTTCCCTTATTGGCGCGGCGGTTTTGTCCGTCGTGCGGGCTTTTTGTTGATGCCACTATAACCGTCAATGCTGCGGCCGAACAACAGGAGGAAACACATGCCCGCTGCACCAGGCTATGTATCAGTTCGATGACGAGGCCAAGCTGGCCGCGATGCTGAAGGGTTGATGCGCTCAAGCAGCTCGTTGCCGATTTCAACCGCGGCTGGCCCGAGGTGAAGCGCTCGCGCGAGACGCTGGTGCTGACGCAGGAGTTTGGGAAGTAGGAACGAATCCTGTCACCGTTGCAATGAATCTGAACGCGCGATTCAGCCGCAGTTCATGTCGCGCGCCCGACACTTGTTCCGCATCATGCAACGCTCGCCTGAGAGGAAGATGTCATGGAACGCCGCAATTTTCTGAAGCTCGCATTCGGTGCCGCCGCGGGGGCCGCCGCGTTCGCGACCGCCGCACAGGCCGCGCCGCTGTCGCCGCAGCCGCTCGGCGGTACCGCCCGCATGCCGGAAGGCAATCCGGATGCTCATCCCGCCGTCACCACCAGCGAGGAAGCCGCGCAACTCAAGCCCGAGCAGGTGCATTGGCGCGGTCGTGGTCATCACTGGGGCTGGCGCCACCGCCATTGGGGCTGGCGCCGCCGCCGTTGGCATCGTCACCACTGGTAAGCTTCGCGCAAGCCAGGTTTTGAACGGGGATCGCGATTGCGGTCCCCGTTTTGATTCCAGCCTGGCTGGTGCGACGTCAGGCGCGCAAAAAGAAAGTGGCCGCGCAGCTTTCGCCGCGCGGCCACTTCGCAATGCGAAAAGACGAGATCAGAACGGGCGGCAGCGGCCGGCGTACCAGCGGAAGCCATAGGGGCACCCGCGCGGACGCACGACCACGACCGGAGCAGGTCGGACCACGACAACGGGACCACGGGCGGCCATGGGACGGCAGCCACCATAGGGGCCGCGGGCCCAGCCGGGGCCGCAGCCCTGCATGGCGCTGGCGGACTCGCTGAAACCGACGGCCGCGCTGGCGAGCATGACGGCGGCGAACAGATATTTCATTTGGTCTTCCTTCTCGTCCTTGGGGCAGGTTCTTGGGGGGCAGGTTCTTGAGGGCAAGTTCTTGAGGAGCAGGGCGCTCGCGGCGCACAATGAATCAAAAGACACGATTCGACATGTTAAATTTTGCAACACATCGACACGTCGCGATCCAAATCTGCCAATCAAGACCTGAATGCGGCATGAATGGTCTCCGCATGCGGCTTCGCGCGACAGCAGTGGCGCTAGCGGCCGAGGAAGCCCAGCACCAACTCCTTGTACTTCTCCGGCGCCTCCAGGAAAACGAGATGGCCGGTGTCCGGGATCACCTCGGCCCGCGCATTCGGCATCTTCGCGGCAAGCGCTTTTGCCAGCTCGGCGTTCTGCCCCATTTTCGCGCGCAGCGCTTCCGGCGCCAATGGGCGGCCCGGCGCATTGTGGTCGTCGGCGCCCATGATGAACAGTGTCGGCTCGGTGATCAGGGGAATCTCATGCGCAACCGGCTCGCGGTAGAGCATCTGGCCCGAGCTGACATAAGCGCGCAGCCAGCGTGGATAATCCGGGCTGTTCTTGATGTTGAAGCGGGCGTCGATGAACGGCGCGATCTGATCCGGCGGCAGCTTGATCGCATAGTTGGTCTGGAGCTGCTTGCGATAGCCGTCCGCGGTGAGCTTGTCCTCGGATTCGATGATCTTCTCGGTCGGCGTCGGCGGCACGTAGAGGCGGTAGTCTTCGAGACCAATCGGGGTTGTCAGAACAAGGTGGGCGACGCGGTCCGGATAGGCACGCGCAATGCGCACGCCCAGCATGCCGCCGAGCGAATGCGCCACGACCTCTGCTTTATCGATCTTGAGATGGTCGAGCAGTGCGACGGTGTTGCGCGCCAGCGTGTCGAAATGCAATTCGCCCTGCGGCTTGGAGGATTTGCCAAAACCGATCTGGTCCGGCACCACGACGCGGTAACCCGCCTCGCTCAGCATCTTGATCACGGGCGCCCAGTAGCTCGACGGAAAATTGCGCCCGTGCAGCAGCACCACGGTGCGGCCGTTCGGCTGCTGAGGCGCGACGTCCATATAGGCCATGCTGAGCTGCTCACCGTCATTGACGACGGGCAGCAAGTGCACGGGATAAGGATAGGCAAAGCCTTCGAGCGCAATGCCATAGGGCTCGCGGGGAGCGGTGTCGGCGGCGTGGGATGCAAGCGGGATAGCAAGGAGGGCGCCAGCGAGCGCGGCCGAGAAGATGCGGTTCATAGGGATGCTCTGGGTGGAAGTGAGGTCAGAGACACAATCACCGTCATGCCCGGGCTTGTCCCGGGCATCCACGTGATGCGGCGTGAACTGGACTAAAGGCGTGGTTGGCCGGGTCAAGCCCGGCCATGACGACGGTGAGAGTTCACACGCAAATGTGCGATTTCACGCGGCCTGCCTGATCAGTCTTTCCCATTCCCGAACAGCGTCGCAAATTGCTTCTCGCCGGTGCGGGTAAAGTTCACCACACGGCTGCCGGGCGTGGCGTCGCGCGCGGCCCATTTCAGCTCGTTGAAGCGCTGCATCATGGCAGCGCCCAAGGTGCCGGCGAGGTGATGGCGCCGCTCGCTCCAGTCGAGGCAGGCCTTGCATACCGGGCGGCGCGGATGGGCCAGCATCTCGGGCGAGATCTGCAAATGCTTGGCAAGAAAACGCTCGCCCTCGGCGGTCAGCTCGATCTCCTGCTTCTTCTGCCTGACCAGGTTCCGGTCGCGCATGGTGTCGAGCATCTGCACGCCGAGATCGCCGGCGAGATGGTCGTAGCAGATCCGCGCGCGCCGCAGCGCCGGATCCTTCGGACCCGTGCGCACGCGCATATGGCCGGTGCGTGCGGCGAGGCCCGCAAGTCCTTCGAGCACGCCGGCGACGTCGTCGTCCGTGAGGCGGTAGTAGCGGTGCCGGCCCTGCTTCTCCAGCTCGACCAGCCCGCCGGCCTCGAGCTTGGAGAGATGCGAGCTCGCGGTCTGCGGCGTGATGCCGGCCTCCTGCGCCAGCTCGCTCGCGGTGAGCGCGCGGCCGTTCATCAGCGCCGTGAGCATGTTGGCGCGGGCGGGATCGCCAACCAGCGCGGCGACCATGGCGATGTCAGGACCTGATTTCATGCTTCGATGGTAGCCGAAGCATTGTGGTCGGGCAAGCCAGTAATCTCTCAACACGTCGTCATTGCGAGGAGCGAAGCGACGAAGCAATCCAGACTGTCCCCGCGGAGGGATTCCTGGATTGCTTCGCTGCGCTCGCAATGACGGTGTGGGAACAGAGGAGAACTTGCATGTCCGTCACCGTCTTCATCCGCTACCAGCTCGATCCGTTCAAGCGCGCGCAGTTCGAGGAGTATTCAAAACGCTGGCTCACCATCATCCCGAAATGCGGCGGCGACCTGATCGGCTATTTCATGCCGCACGAAGGCACCAACAACATCGCCTTCGCGCTGATCACCTTCGAGAGTCTGGCGGCCTACGAGTCCTATCGCGCCCGGCTGCGGCAGGATGCGGAGGGCATGGCCAACTTCCATTTCGCCGAGGAGAGCAAATTCATCCTCGCGGAAGAGCGCACGTTTTTGCGCAAGGTGGTATTGTAGCCACGACATCGTTAGCAGGAGACGCCTATGATTGCCGTGATTTTCGAAGTCTGGCCCAAGCCGGAACATCGCCAGGACTATTTCGACCTCGCGGCCGATCTGAAGCCGATCCTGCAAACCATCGATGGCTTCATCTCGGTCGAGCGTTTTGAAAGCCTGACCGAGAAGGGTAAGATCCTGTCGGTGTCGTTCTGGCGGGACGAGGCCGCCGTGCAAGCCTGGCGCAATACGATGGAGCATCGCCGCACCCAGGCCAAGAGCAGGGCAAAGATCTTCGCCGATTATCATCTGCGCATCGCCAGCGTCGTCAGGGACTATAGCATGAATGATCGCGAGCAGGCGCCGAAGGACAGCCGCGCCGTGCACGATGCGCACTAGCAAGCGCGACAAGGCGCGCCTATGTCTGCGCGGCCAACAAGGGAGAGAAACATGCATGTGACAACCGCTGACAAGCGCGCGGCGTTCAAGAAGATGCACGAGAGCGGCTGCTTCATCCTGCCCAATCCGGTCGATGTCGGCAGCGCCAAGGCGTTGCAGCATCTCGGTTTCAAGGCGCTGGCCTCATCCAGCGCGGGCTTTGCCTGGACCATCGGCAAGGCCGACAACCACGTCACCGTCGAGGATGTCTGTCAGCATCTGGCAGCATTGAGCTCGTCCGTCGACATCCCCGTGAACGCGGATTTCGAGGGCGGTTTCGCGGTCGAGCCCGACAAGGTCGCCGACAATGTCGAGCGCTGTGTGCGCACTGGCGTCGCGGGCCTGTCGATCGAGGACTCCGCCGGCGACAAGGACAAGCCGATCTACGAGCGCGCGCTCGCGGTCGAGCGCATCAAGGCTTCGCGCAAGGCGATCGGCGACAGCAACACGATGCTGGTCGGCCGTTGCGAGGCTTATCTCTGGGGCGTCACCGATCTCAAGCTCGTCATCGACCGGCTCACCGCCTACGCCGATGCCGGCGCCGACTGCCTCTACGCGCCGGGCCTGAAGACCCGCGAGGACATCGCCGCGGTGGTGAAGGCTGTCGCACCAAAACCGTTCAACCTGCTGATCGGTGGCTCCGGCCTGTCGCTCAGGGAAGCCGAGGATCTCGGCGTGCGCCGCATCAGCGTCGGCGGCTCGCTCGCCCGTGCCGCTTGGGGTGGTTTTATGCGCGCGGCAAAGGAGATGGCGGAGAAGGGCACCTTCACCGAGCTCGGCAGCGGCTATCCCGGCGGCGAGCTCAACAAGATGTTCAGCTAGGCGAACAGTCAGCCAGGCAAACGAAAAGCGGCGGGATGTTGTGTCCCGCCGCTCTCACATGTCATTGCAAACTGTTACTTCGCACCCTCAGACGGGGCCGCCGGATCAGGCGCGGCCGGCTTGCTCGGCGCGGCACCCGTGGTCACGCCCGGCTCGGTGTTGCGCGGCGTCACGTCGCGCATGCCGGGAGGTGCGGCCGGATTGGTCACAGGCGCCTGCTGGGCGGTCTGCGTCGTCGGTGCGTTGCTCGCCTGGTTGCCCGTGCTGCTGTTGTTCAGGCCGTAGAACACGGCGCCCAGCACCAGGGCGACAGCTACGGCAAACAAAGCGACCTTGCCGCTGGAGGCGGGACCTTCGCCGAGTTCGGGATCGGCCTGGAGGTTCGCATCCTGGCGCCGCGCCATGCGAAGATATTCTTCGTCGGTGAGGTTCGGGCGATACGGATCGTTGGGAAAACGGTCGTCAGCCATCGATTGGGTCTCCTCGTTTATTGCGGCCTGACAACCCGTAGATGCGAGATTCTGTTCCGCCCACTTTATGCTTTCGTCGCATGTTGCTCCCGCCCCGGGAATCGGGAACCTGTTCATCGGGGAACCCGGGACGTAAGTTCCATCACAGGGAGGAGGGAACAAGGCGATGTGGAGCCTGCCACCGACCGATAGCGTGTTGCATTTCCTGTCTCTGATCGCCGTCGCCGCGCAAGGCATGAGCGCCGCGCTCGCCGCCGGCCGGCGCAGCATGGACTGGCTAGGGGTCTGCTTCCTCGGCTGCATTACCGCGCTCGGCGGCGGCACGCTGCGCGATCTCTTTCTCGGCCACTATCCGCTGGCCTGGGTGCAGAGCCCGATCTATCTCGCGCTGGCCGGCGGCGCGGCCTTCCTCACCATTCTGACCACCCGGCTTGTGCACCGCTTGAGGCTCGCCTTCATCGTGCTCGATGCCATCGGCCTCGTCGTCTTCACCATGGCCGGCTGCGACATCGCCTGGCAGATGGACGCCACGCTGCCGATCGTCATCGTCTCTGGCATGGTCACGGGCTGCGCCGGCGGTGTGTTGCGCGACGTGCTCTGCAACGACGTGCCGCTGCTGTTTCGCTCCGAGCTCTACGCCAGCGTCTCAGTGGTGACGGGGCTGTTCTATGCCACAGCCTTCGGCTTCAATCTCAATGCCGAGCTCTGGACCATCTTGACCTTCATCCTCGGCATCAGCTTCCGCCTGCTCGCGGTGCGCTACAAATGGGAGATGCCGAAATTCGTGTTCATGGGGGATGAGGAGAAGTAGGCGATCAATCCTGCTTCCGCGCCTTCGCCACCTGCGACGGCGTCACCAGCGGCCCCGCATTGCCCCAGGAGTTACGCATGTAGTTCGTCACCGCCGCGATCTCGTCGTCGGACAATTGTTTTGCGTAACCCGGCATCTCGCCGGTGTTGGGCGCGCGCGGCGTCGTCACGGTGTGGGCGCCGTCGAGGATGATGCGCAAGGTCGAGGACGGATTGACCGATTGCAGCAGCGCATTGCCGGGCAGTGGCGGATAGATGCGCGGGGCGCCGGAGCCATCGGCCTCGTGGCAGGCGATGCAGAGTTTTGCATAGACCGCCTGGCCGGCTTTCATCTCGGCCTCGTCGGGCGGCGTGACGATGGTCTCGCGCCGCGACGGCGGCAGGCTCTTCAGGTAGGTCGCGATCGCGCGCACATCGGCATCGCTCATCTTCGAGGTCGAGTTGACGATCACCTCCGCCATCAGCCCGCCGGCGTGGCTTTTGGCGTTGCGGCCGCTTTGTAGATATTCGGTGATGTCCTCGGCGCTCCATGATTTGAGCCCGGTGCGCGCGGCGCCATCGAGCCGTGGGGCATACCAGCCGCCGACCTCGCTGCCTGACAGCGCCTGAGCGGTCTTGTCCGCGCCAAAATAGTTCTTCGGGGTATGGCAGGCGCCGCAATGGCCGAGCCCGGTGACGAGGTAGCCGCCCCTGTTCCACGCCGCGCTCTGGCTCTGGTCCGGCTCGAACAGGCCGGGCTTGAAGAACATGGCGTTCCAGACCCGCATCAGGCCGCGATAACCAAACGGCCAGCGCAGCTCCGGCGGCTTGTTGCGGCTTACGACGGGTGCGAGCGTGCCGAGATAGGCCCGGATCGCCAGCGTGTCGTCCTTGGTCATCCTGGTGAAGTAGGGGTAGGGGAAGGCCGGATAATAGTTCGAGCCGTCTGGCGCGACGCCTGTGCGCACCGCACGGGTGAAATCGGCATCCGTCCAGGCGCCGATCCCGGTGCCGCTATCCGGCGTCAGGTTCGGCGCGTAGATCGCGCCAAAGGGCGTGTCGATGCGCTTGCCGCCCGCGAACGGCTTTGCCGGATCGGCGGTGTGGCAGCCCGCGCAGTCGCCGGCCTCGACCAGCGTCTTGCCATAGGCGATCAGCTCCGGCGGAGGCTCGGCAGCGAGGGCCGTGCTTGCAACGGCACTGCACAACGCGAGACCAGCCAGAATCGTCCGCATCCTGAGGCCTCCTGCGACCAATTCTCCCCATCGCGCATGAGACATGCGTCGATTCATTTCGCGACGGCGGGGGTATGGTGACACAAATTGAAAATGCGTGATGCCTTTGCAGCCACGAAATTGCGATTTTTACCCGGCGCTCGCTTTGGCCCAGATTTGTGATGCGCGGCGTTAAATATCCGACATAGAGTGGCGGAATTGGTCGGCGCGCCCTAGCTAAAAACAACGGGCAGGCAACGGCTTAGGCAGCCAAGCTCAAAAAAGGGCGGAAGAGGACATAATGGGTATCAACCAGGGTCCGATCAGTCTCGATCAAAAATACACGCAAAGTACCGGCCATATTTTCACGACCGGCATTCAGGCGCTGGTCCGCCTGCCCATGGCCCAGATCCGCCGAGACCGTGCCGCGGGGCTGAACACCGCAGGCTTCATCTCCGGCTACCGCGGCTCGCCGCTCGGCGGCTACGACCAGCAGCTCTTCGCCGCCCGGAAACATCTCGAACAGTACAACATCAAGTTTCAGCCCGGCGTGAACGAGGACCTTGCGGCGACCGCAGTCTGGGGCTCGCAGCAGCTCAACCTCTCGCCCGGCGCCAAATACGACGGTGTGGTCGGCATCTGGTACGGCAAAGGACCGGGCGTCGACCGCTGCGGCGACGTGTTCCGCCACGGCAATGCCGCGGGTTCCGCCAAGAACGGCGGCGTCTTGTGTCTGGCCGGCGACGACCACGGCGCGAAATCCTCCACCGTCCCGCATCAGTCCGACCACGCCTTCATGTCGGCGCTGATGCCGTATCTCTATCCCTCGAGCATCCACGAGATGATCGAGATGGGCCTGCTCGGCATCGCGATGTCGCGCTATTCCGGATGCTGGGTCGGCATGAAGGTGATCACGGAGACGGTGGAGACCACCGCCGAGATCGACCTCACCGACGAGATGACGCCGTTCGTGATCCCCGCCGATTTCGAGATGCCCGAGGGTGGCCTCAATCTGCGCTGGCCCGACGACCGCTTTGCCCAGGACCGCCGCCTGCAGGACTACAAGGGCTTTGCCGCCATTGCCTTCGCGCGCGCCAACAAGGTCAACCGCATCACCATGGATTCGCCGAACGCCCGCTACGGCATCATGGCGTCCGGGAAGAGCTACGAGGATATAAGGCAGGCGCTGCGCGAGCTCGGTATCACGCCCGAGGTCGCCGCCAAGATCGGACTTCGATTGTACAAGATCGGCATGCCCTGGCCGCTGGAGCCGGAAGGCGTCAGGCAATTCGCCGTAGGCCTCGAGGAAATCTTCATCATCGAAGAGCGCCGCGAGATCGTCGAGAATCAGGTGAAGCAGGAACTGTTCAACTGGCGCGACGATGTCCGTCCCCGCATCATCGGAAAGATGGACGATCACGACAAGCGCTTCCTCCCCTTCGCCGAAGAGCTCAGCGTCGCCTCACTGGCCAGTTCGCTCACCGAGCGCCTGCTTCGACTTGATCTCAATCCGGAAATCGCAGCCATGCTGCGCGCCAAGGCCGACTGGTTCAACGGCCGGCAGGCCTCGCAAATGCAGGCGACCGCGCCTGTCTCCCGCACTCCGTATTTCTGCTCCGGCTGCCCGCACAACACCTCGACCAAGGTGCCCGAAGGGAGCCGCGCCTTTGCCGGCATCGGCTGCCACTTCATGGCGCTGTGGATGGATCGCTCCACCGAGACCTTTACGCATATGGGCGGCGAGGGCGTGCCGTGGGTCGGCGTTGCCCCCTTTACCAAGGAAGAGCACGTGTTCGCCAATCTCGGCGACGGCACGTATTTCCACTCCGGCAGCCTTGCGATCCGCCAGGCGATCGCCTCCGGCGCCAACATCACCTACAAGATCCTCTATAACGACGCGACCGCGATGACCGGCGGCCAGCATGTCGACGGCGAATTGTCGCCGCAGCAGATCACCTTCCAGCTCCACAGCGAAGGCATCCGCGAGATCTATCTGGTTTCCGAAAATCCCGACGCCTATCCGGCGAGCGAGATTGCGCCCGGCGTCAAGACCGCGCATCGGGACGAACTCGACACGGTTCAGAAGACGCTACGCAAAGTGAAGGGCGCATCCGCGATCGTCTTCGTGCAGACCTGCGCTGCCGAAAAGCGCCGCCGCCGCAAGCGCGGCACGCTGGAGGATCCCGCGCGCCGTGTACTGATCAACCCCGCGGTATGTGAAGGCTGCGGCGATTGCTCCGTGCAATCGAACTGCATTTCGGTCGAGCCGCTGGAGACGGCGATGGGGCGCAAGCGCGCCATTAACCAGTCGACCTGCAACAAGGACTATTCCTGCGTCAAAGGCTTCTGCCCGTCCTTCGTCACCATCGACGGTGGCAAGATGCGCAAGCGCGCGCCGGCAAATCTTGGCGAAAATAGCGTCGGTGATATTGGCGATCTGCCGGAGCCGGCGTCGCGGCCGACGCTGGAGCGGCCTTACAACGTCGCGGTCGGTGGGGTCGGCGGCACCGGCGTGCTGACGATCGGCGCGCTGCTCGGCATGGCCGCCCATATCGAGGGCAAGGCCAGCATGATCCTCGACATGTCCGGTCTCGCGCAAAAGGGCGGCGCGGTGCTGAGCCACGTTCGGCTTTCCGAGCACACCGCCGATGTCACCTGCTCGCGCATCGTCACCGGCACGGCCGATCTCGTGCTCGCCGCCGATGAGGTGGTCGCCGTTGCCAAGGACACGATCTCGCTCTGCGACACCAGCCGCACTCACGGTATCATCAACAGCCACGTCATCCCCACCGCCGATTTCGTCCTCAACCGCGACTTCAACTTCCAGACCCGTAAGCTGAGCGGCCTCCTGGAAACGGCGCTGCACAAGGACTCGGTGTTCTTCGACTTCACCAAGCCGGCCGAGCAGCTGCTTGGCGACAGCATCGCCACCAACATGATGATGATGGGCTATGCTTATCAGAAGGGGCTCTTGCCCTTGTCGGCGGCAGCGATCGAGCAGGCGATCGAGGTCAACGGCGTCTCGATCAAGATGAACAAGGAAGCCTTCCGCCTCGGTCGCCTCGCGGTCGCCGAGCCCGCACGTCTTGCCGATATGCTGAAGGGCACAGACGAAGTTGTCGCGCCGAAGACGCTGGACGCCATGACATTCGACGAGGTCGTCGAGCATCGCGCCAAGCATCTGACCGCTTATCAAAACAGCCGCCTTGCCAAACGCTATCGCAAGCTGGTCGACCAGGTCAGCAACGCCGCGAAGCAGGGCGGTTATGACGATGCGCTGCCGCGCGCGGTCGCGGTGAACTACGCCAAACTGCTGGCCTACAAGGACGAATACGAAGTCGCGCGCCTGTTCACCGATGGTGCTTTCGAGCAGCAGCTGCGCGACCAGTTCGAGGGCGACTTCAAGTTCAGTTTCAATCTGGCACCGCCGATCCTCGGCGGCGGCGTCGATGCGCTGGGACGCCCGAAGAAGCGTGCCTTCGGCCCATGGATGCTGAAGGCGTTCCGCGTGCTGGCAAAGTTCAAGTTCCTGCGCGGCACCCCGCTCGACATTTTCGGCGGCAGTGCCGACCGCAAGCTCGAGCGCGATCTGATCACGGGCTACGAGAAGGACGTCGCCACCGTGCTGGGCCTGCTGTCGCCCGTCACTGTCGACACCGCCGTGGAATTGCTGTCGCTGCCCGACCGCATCCGCGGCTACGGCCCGGTCAAGGAGAAGGCTGTGGCGGATGCGAAGGTGCGTTACGCCCAGCTCGCCGCCGACCTCGCGAGCCCGCCGACGGCACCGAGGCAGATCGCGGCGGAGTAGGTGCCGTAGGGTGGGCAAAGGCGCACTTGCGCCGTGCCCACCATCTCACCATGAGCAAAAGACGTGGGCACGCTTCGCTTTGCCCACCCTACAGACATGTTTGACAAAAGTTGCGCCAGCAGGATATCAGCAACTTGCGATAGTGAAGCGCGCCGGGCGACGTGGTCGTGCGCTAAGCGAGGCGGCGATCGATGTCATTGCGCAATGTGTTGATAGTGTTTTTGGCCGTCGGCGTGTTGGCGACGTTGGGGCTGTACTGGAATCAGCATGCCATCGAACGCGTCATGCGCGATGGCTACGGCGCCACGGGGAAAATCACTTCGGCCCAAGCCGTCTCGCCGCGATTTCCGTTCGTGTTCGACGGAGTCTGGCCGCGCTATGTCGACGAAAACCTGTCGATCGGATTGCAATGGACTGGACGGGATGGCGTTGCGCGCGAGCGCAAGGGCATCGCGGTCAGCGCCGCCTATGCGGCGCGGGTCACGGTTGGCAATCAGCTCAGGCTCCTGACGATTCCCATTCAGGTCGTTGACGACGATTCATCGCTTCCGGTGGCGGTTGAGGATCTCGACGACCATCTGAGCCATCTCCGGTCCCTGTCCGGCTTCATGCTGGCGGGAACAGCCATTTGCGCCGTCATCCTGTTGCCCGTGATCGGATGGCAGGCATGGTCGGCGCGTCGAGGCGGGCCCGGAAGCGCCGCAATCGCCAGCCGAGCGCGGCGTCCCTTTCCTTACACCCTCGCGCTGCTGGCCGCCGTGATGCTTTCATTCGGCGGCTACATGCTGGTGAGCTCCTATGCCGAGCAAGGCACGTTGAAGGAGATATTCGACCACGGCGATGAAGCGACTGCGGATATCACCCGTGCCTATGGTGAAGTGAACAAGGCCGGCGAGCCCCCGAGCTATCTCGTTACGCTAGCGTGGACCGACAGAAGCGGACAACAGCAGACCTACGGGCCGACCCATATCAGCCCGGCCTTCTGGCGGCAGATCACGCGTAACGGCGTTCAGACGGTCAGGCAGACCAGGATCCGCTATCTCACTGGCAGGCCGGATGCGCGGCCTCTCATCGTCGACGACGCGGCCGAACACCAATACCAGAACAGTTTTGGCGTGAAGGGCGGCGCTGCTTTCCTGGCCTTCGGCCTGATCCTGGCCGGGGTGATGCTGTTCTTCCGTTATCGCAGGCGTCCGAGTGCCAGCTCCTAGCTCGGGTGAGCGTAGCGACACCCGAGACGGTTTGCGCGGAATCTCCTGGATTCGCTGCGCTGATCCGGGCTGCACACCATCCCTTGCGTGGCCCGCCGGGCAAAACACCCATGCCGTGGGTCAATCCAGACGCGTAAAAACATTCCGCTTTACCGAAATTCGGAATTGTCGTATCCATCCGTCACCTCATCCCTCTCAGAGGGGCGTATCGCGATCGTCACGAAACGCGGGGTGAGTGGCGGTGGACGCGGGCTGCGTCGCACGAGCGATTGCTCGTGTACGACGGGCGCGGTTTCGCGTACGGCAAAATCGTGTGGTCCTGACGCCCGGGGTCTGTGCGTCAAGTCTTGCGGTTACTCGCAAAGGCGACGGGGGCAATAGTGCAACGCTCCCCGGGGAGAGCACGACATAAGCCGTAAAGCCACTGCGCAGGGAAGGCCGGATGTTTGGCCGCACCTGTATGCCGCTGTGCAGCCCCTTGTAGCGCAACCTTCGCACAGTGGACCGTGGGTGCCCAGCCGGCACCCGGTCTTCCCTGCGCCCTCTGTTTTCAGAGGGAGGCAAGACGGAGGCAAGGCTCGGGCAAAACATGCCGCGAGGATGCGGGGGTGTGTCTGCGAGCCAAGCTCTCGTGCCCCGGACGCGGCGCAGCGCGGAGCGGTGCGCTGCAGAGCCGGGGCCCAGAGCCTTCGTGCACCGGGTTCGCGGCCGCATGGGTCCCGGCTCTGCGCAGCAACGCTGGAGCGTTGCAGCGCGTCCGGGACACGAGAGCATCACCTCACTTGCGCCAACCCGCTGCCCTCTCGCCCGACGGAATATTTCCGCGCTTGCCAATCTGCCCAGTGCGGTTCAGAAAAAAGAGCCAAGAAGAAACGCGACCGGAGACCTCTGTTTTGACCATCAAGGGCAAGGCCTACATTGCCGGGATTTTCGAACACCCGACCCGGCATGCGCCGGACAAATCCACCGCCCAGCTCCATGCCGAGGTCGCCAAGGGCGCGATCGAGGATGCCGGGCTCAGCAAGGACGATGTCGACGGCTATTTCTGCGCAGGCGATGCGCCCGGCGGCGCCTGGCCGATGGTCGATTATCTCGGCTTGAACACCAAAAAGCTCCGCCACGTCGATTCCACCGAGACCGGCGGCTGTTCCTACATCATTCATCTCGGTCATGCCGCGGAAGCCATCGCCGCGGGCAGGTGCTCGATCGCGCTGATCACGCTCGCGGGCAAGCCGCGCACCGGCGCGATGCCGCCGCGTGCGGCCGGCGCCGAGGCCGATTTCGAGTCCGCTTACGGCGCGACCACGCACAATGCCTATGGCATGTGTGCCATGCGCCATATGCACGACTATGGCACCACCAGCGAGCAGCTCGCCTGGATCAAGGTCGCGGCCTCCCATCACGCGCAATACAATCCGCATGCGATGCTCAAGGACGTCGTCACCGTCGAGGACGTCCTGAACTCGCCGATGATCTCCGATCCCCTGCATCGCATGGATTGCTGCGTCGTCTCCGACGGCGGCGGCGCGCTGATCGTGACGACGCCGGAGATAGCGAAGAGCCTGAAGAAGCCGCTGGTCAAGTTGATCGGCCATGGCGAGGCGATGAAGGGCCCGCGCGGCGGCAAGGATCTCGATCTCACGTATTCCGCCGGCATCTGGTCCGGCCCGCGTGCGTTCGCCGAAGCCGGCATTACGCCGCAGGATATCAAATACGCCTCGATCTACGACAGCTTCACCATCACGGTGCTGATGCAGCTCGAGGACCTCGGCTTCTGCAAGAAGGGCGAGGGCGGCAAGTTCGTCGCCGACGGCAATCTGATCTCGGGCGTCGGCAAGCTCCCGTTCAACACCGACGGCGGCGGTCTCTGCAGCAACCACCCGGTCAACCGCGGCGGCATGACCAAGATCATCGAGGCCGTGCGGCAGCTGCGCGGCGAGGCGCATCCGAAGGTGCAGGTCAAGAATTGCGATCTCGCCATCGCTCACGGCACCGGCGGCCTCCTGGGTGTTCGCCACGCCGCCTCGACGGCCATTCTGGAGCGCGTGTGATGAGCGAAGCAAAGAAGTATCCCGCCCCGGTGACCAATCCGGAGACTGCCGCGTTTTGGGACGCCGCCAGCCGCGGCAAGTTCATGATCAAACGCTGCACGGCGTGCGGCGAAGCGCATTACTTCCCGCGTTCGATCTGCCCGTTCTGCTACTCCGACAAAACGGTGTGGGAGGAAGCGTCGGGCGAGGGCACGATCTACACCTGGAGCCTGATGCGGAAGTCGCCGACCGGCCCTTACGCCATCGGCTACGTCACGCTGAAGGAGGGGCCGTCGGTGCAGACCAATTTCGTCGACTGCGATCTCGAGAAGCTCAAGATCGGCCAGAAGGTGAAGGTGGTGTTCAAGCCGACCGACGGCGCCCCGCTGCCGTTCTTTACGCCGGCCTGATTGCTTTCTTCCTTCCCCCTTGTGGGGGAAGGTGGCATAGGCCGCCTCCGGCGGCCGTTCTAAAAATGGACGCCGAAGCGAAGCTTCGGCTACGGCGCCGGATGAGGGGTATCGCTCCGCAGAGAGACTTTCACTGCGGAGCCGACCCCTCACCCAAACGAGTTTGTTGCGGGCAGCATTCTGGCCCTCTCCCACAAGGGGAGAGGGCACATCAATAGGCGCCGCCGCCCGCTGAAAGAACGCCGGGAGGAAACACACAAAATGTCCGCCAGATACGAAGAGCTCAAAGCCCTCAAAAACCTCGGCCAGAAATATGCCTACAGCGATCGCGAGGTCATGCTCTACGCCTACGGTATCGGCCTCGGCGCCGATCCGATGGATGAGAAAGAACTCGCTTTCGTCAACGAAGGCACGCTGACGCCGCGGCCGCTGAAAGTTGTGCCGACCTTCGCCTCCGTCGCAGCGTGGGGCTCGGGGCCCGGCGAGATGAACCTCAATCGTGTGATGGTGGTGGACGGCGAGCGCGACATCACCTTCCACCAGCCGCTGCCGGTGGCCGCGCACATCACCGCGGACTCCTCCGTTATCGAGGTCTACGACAAGGGCAAGGACAAGGGTGTCGTGATCGCTCACCAGACCGTGCTGAAGAACGAGAAGGGCGAGAAGCTGGCTACGCTCGTTGCCTCGCGTTTCGCCCGCGGCGACGGCGGGTTCGGCGGGCCCAACCTGACCCAGCCTGATCCGCACAAGATTCCACCGCGCGCGCCAGACAAGACCATCGACATCGTCACGCGCCCGGACCAGGCGCTGGTCTATCGCCTCTGCGGCGACCGCAATCCGCTGCACTCGGATCCCGAGTTCGCCAAGAAGGCCGGCTTCCCGCGCCCGATCCTGCACGGCATGTGCACCTACGGCATCACCTGCCGCGGCGTGCTGCAGACCTATGCTGATTATGACGCCAGCGCCTTCCGCCAGCACGTCGCGCGGTTCTCTTCGCCGGTCTATCCCGGCGAGACTGTGACCATGGACCTCTGGAAGGACGGCAACACGATCTCGTTCGAAGCCAAGGTGAAGGCGAGGGGCGTCACCGTGATCAAGAACGGCAAGGCGGTGTTGGGTTAGGGCAGTCTCGTGCCCCGGACGCAGCGCAGCGCCATAAGCGCGTCTACGCGCGTCTTCGACGCACTATGGTGGTGCGCTGCAGAGCCGGGGCCCAGCGAGCCTGAGCGAAGAAAGAACTGGGTCCCGGCTCTGCGACGCAGCGTTTCACGCTGCATCGCGTCCGGGACACGCAAGAAAAACCAACAGGGAGAAGCCACCATGGGACTACTCGATGGCAAGGTTGCGCTGATCACCGGCGCGGGCGGGGGGCTCGGTGAGGCCTATGCAAAGCTGTTCGCGCGGGAAGGGGCGTCCATCGTCGTCAACGATCTCGGCGGCCCCCGTGACGGCTCCGGCGCCGACAAGTCGATGGCGCAGACGGTGGTCGACGCGATCAAGGCCGAGGGCGGCAAGGCGGTCGCCAACGGCGCCGACATCTCCACCATGGAAGGCGGACAGTCGCTGTTCGACGACGCCATCAAGCACTTTGGCCGCGCCGACATCCTCGTCAACAACGCCGGCATCCTGCGCGACCAGACCTTTTCCAAGGCTTCCGAATCCGACTGGGACAAGGTCATCAAGGTGCATCTGAAGGGTACCTTTTGTTGCACCATGCCGGTGTTTCGCTGGATGCGGGAAAACGGCGGCGGCGTCATCGTCAACACCTCCTCGACGTCAGGCCTGATCGGCAATTTCGGCCAGACCAATTACGGTGCGGCCAAGGGCGGCATCTGGGGTCTGTCCAACGTGCTGGCGATCGAGGGCCGGAAATACAACATCCGGATCTGGACTCTGGCCCCGGGCGCCCTGACCCGCATGACCGCAGACCTGCCCCGCTATAAGGAGAACCCCTCGGCGGCGCTGGGGCCGGACGGCATCGCGCCGGCCGTGCTATACATGGTCAGCGATTTGTCGGGCGATCAGACCGGCAAGGTGCTGGGTGTGTCCGGGCCCCGCGGTGTGCGCGAAATGCGGATGATGGAAATGGAAGGCTGGAAACCGCCGCACACGGGCTGGAACGCCCGGGACATCGCTGAGCATGCCAAGGAGATCTTCTTCTCCGACGAGCAGATCAAGATGGGCGCGAGGCGGTTTTAGCCATCGACAGAGAGAAACAAGGACAACGATGAAACTGACCGCCGACGCCAAGGGCACCTTCGCAATCGCGCCGACGCCGTTCCACGACGACGGCCGGATCGACGAACGCTCGATCGATCGCCTGACCGACTTCTACGAGGAGGTCGGCTGCGACGGTGTCACCGTGCTCGGCATTCTCGGTGAGGCGCCGAAGCTCGACGCCGTCGAGGCCGAGCAGGTCGCGGTGCGCTTCGTCAAGCGCGCCAAAAAGATGCAGGTGATCGTCGGCGTCTCCGCACCGGGCTTTGCCACCATGCGTTCGCTGGCCAAGGCCTCGATGGATGCAGGCGCCGCCGGCGTCATGATCGCGCCGCCGCCCTCGCTTCGCACCGACGACCAGATCGTCGGCTATTACAAGCAGGCGGCCGAGGCGATCGGGCCTGATGTGCCCTGGGTGCTGCAGGACTATCCGCTGACCTTGCAGGTGATCTTCACCCCCGCGGTCATCCGCAAGATCGTCATGGACAATCCGAACTGCGTGATGCTCAAGCATGAGGACTGGCCGGGGCTGGAGAAGATCACGACCCTGCGCGGTTTCCAGAAGGACGGCTCGCTCCGTCCGCTCTCGATCCTCTGCGGCAATGGCGGTACGTTCCTCGACTTCGAGATGGAGCGCGGCGCCGACGGTGCCATGACCGGCTATGCTTTCCCGGAGCTTCTGATCGACGTCGTGAACCTCTCGAAGGCCGGCAAGCGCGATGCCGCGCATGATCTGTTCGACGCCCACCTGCCGCTGATCCGTTACGAGCAGCAGCCCGGTGCCGGCCTTGCCGTGCGCAAATACGTGCTGCAGAAGCGCGGGATCATCTCGTCCAGCGCCCAGCGCAAGCCCGGCGCGACCATCACGCCGACGGCGAAGGCCGAGGTCGAGTATCTGCTGTCGCGCGTCGCCCGCATCGACAAGCGCGCCAATCTCGGCCCGCAATCCAGCGCCGCAGGCTAGTTGAATGCCCGAGACATCAGCATCACGCCCGGCCTCGACGATCCTTCTGCTCCGTGACGGAGCGAAGGAAGTTGAGGTGTTCATGATGGTCCGCCATCATCAGATCGAGTTCAACTCCGGCGCGCTGGTGTTTCCGGGCGGCAGCGTCGATGCCGGTGATCAGGAGATCGTCAAGCGGTCCGACCTGTATTCGGGTGGCGAGGGCCTGAGTGAATCGGATCGCGGTTTTCGGATCGCCGCGATCCGCGAGACCTTTGAGGAGAGCGGCATTTTGCTGGCGCGGTCGAAGGATTCGGGCGCACCGGTCGATGCCAAGTGCGCCGGCGAGATCGCCGATGCGCATCGCGTCGCGCTCAACGAGCACAAGATCAGCTTCCTCAGCATCTTGGCCGACAACGGCCTCCAGCTAGCGCTCGACACGCTCGTACCTTACGCGCACTGGATCACGCCGGAGGGCATGCCGAAGCGGTTCGACACCTGGTTCTTTCTCGCCGCGGCACCGCCCGACCAGCTCGGTGCCCATGATGGCCGCGAGTCCACCGACTCGATCTGGGTGTCAGCACGCGAAGCAGTGGAGGGCGGCGAGAGCGGTCGCTTCAAGCTGCCGTTCCCGACCACCCGCAATCTGATCCGGCTTGCCAAGCAGCCAAACGTGAGCACCGCGCTCGACCATGCCAAGGGAATGTCCATCGTCACGGTGATGCCGGTGATGACCAAGACCGAAACCGGCCGCCAGCTTCGCATCCCCCGCGAGGCCGGCTATGACGGCGAGGTGTTCGAGGTCGGCGCGGTCGGCTAGGACACTTCGACACGCAACGAAGTATTGGCGACCACGGACGCGCTAGGTTCCATCCATCGCGGAATGGACGGGACGCATCATGGACATCAGGCAGGACACCAACATCGCCGTCGAACTGGCGCTGCTGGTCGCGCTCGCAACACTGTGGGGCGGCTCCTACACCTTCATCAAGCTCGGTGTCGCCACCATTCCGCCGATCACGCTGATTGCGGCCCGCACGGCGATTGCGGGCCTGCTGCTGCTCGTCGTGATGTGGGCGCGCGGCGTCAGGATGCCCGCGGATGCCGCGACCTGGCAGCGCTTCGCCTTCCAGGCCGTGCTCAACAGCGTCATCCCCTGGACGCTGATCGCCTGGGGTGAGCGCCACGTCGATGCCGCGCTCGCCACCATCCTCAACTCGGCCGGGCCGATTTTTACCTTCCTGCTGACGGCGGTCGTCACTCGCCACGAGGTGACGAGCCCGCGAAAGCTGTTCGGAGTCGTGGCGGGCATGGCCGGCATCCTGCTGATCGTCGGCGTCGATGCCTTTCAGGACATCGGCAGCGGCCTCGTCGCGGAGGCGGCGATTGTCGCCGCCACCATCTGCTATGCCTGCGCCGCGATCTTCGGCCGGAGCTTTAAAGGCCTCGATCCCATGGCGCCCGCCGCCGGCTCGCTGCTAACAGGCGCGGCCGCGCTGATCCCGGCCTCGCTGATCGTCGAGCAGCCCTGGACGCTGACGCCCTCGCTGAGCTCAGTCCTGGCGCTGCTGGCACTTGCGACCTTTTCGACCGCTGCGGCCTTCGCAATCTACTTCCGCCTGATCCAGACGCTCGGCTCGGTCGGGACCACCGCGCAGGCCTATCTGCGCGTCCCCATCGGGGTCGCCATCAGCGTCGCCTTCCTCGGGGAAAGCCTGAGCCAGACGGCCTGGGTCGGCCTGGCCTGCGTCGTCCTCGGCGTCGCCGCCATGACGATCCCGGCCCGGCGGGCGGCCAGCGTCAAAACGTCATAAAGCCAGGCGATCGTGCCGCGATATTAAGGATATTTGGCAGCCCCAGGCATGTTCCCCCGGGGCCGCAATACGTCGTATATTGGGCCCTCCAGTAGCCCGGTTCCTCAAAAGCCCCAATGTCCGCCGAATTGACGCCGACCCCTGAGAAAAAGCGAACATTCTCGCTCTCCATCGGCCAGCTCACCTTCGGCAGCTTCCTCCTGGTGCTGGCGGTGATCATCGTCACCTCGACCGCGAGCGTGATCGCGATCCGGCACATCGACACGACCTTCGCCGAGTTGCAGCGGCTCCAGAGCGTCGGCGACCTCGCCGAGGACATCGACCGCCGCATGAACGAATTGCGGCTCGCCGCGCGCGACTTCGTCACCGATCCCGGCGCCGGCATCCAGTTCAAGCAGGTGGGCGAGGCGGCCTCGACGCTGAGCGATATCCTGAAGAAGACCCGCATCGAGCTCGCTCCCGAGCAGCAGGACATGATCGACGGCGTCACCGAGCGCCTTGCGACCTATCGCAATGGCCTTGAGCGGATCTCGACCCTGATCGACCGCCGCGCCCAGCTGCTCGCCGGGCTGCCGCCGTTGCGTGACCAGTTCGACGCGGCCGTCGGAGCCACGGCGGACCGCGAGCTGGCCTCCCGCCTGTCGGAGGCACAAAGCCGGATCGCGCTCGGGCTGCTCGCGCGCAACCCGTCCGCGGCGGAGCAGGCTGCGCAGAACATGCGGACGATGGACATCGCGGATGCCAAATTGAGGGCGGCGGTGAACGACTACGCCGAGGCGATCATTGCGGTGGCGGTCCGGGAAAGGCAGATCGCCGATATCGACCGCGAGGTGCTGGGCACCGAGGGCCGGCTGATCGGCCGCGTCACCGAATTGCTGCGCGAGGTCAGCGCAAGGCGTGGTCACGTGCTGTCGCGCGATTTCGCCCGCACGCTGACCGAGGCGCGATGGCAGAGCATCGTGTTCGGGACCATCGGCGTGCTGATCGGCATGGTCGCGGCCGCCTTCGTGGTGCGGCGGACGGTTCGGCCGCTGGCGAAGATCGCAAGGTCGATCCGCGCGCTCGCCGCCGGCGAGAAAGACACCTCGATCCCGTCCGCCGACCTCGACAACGAGATCGGCGACATCGCACGCGCCGCCGAAGTGTTCCGCCGCGCGCTGGAGGAGGCCGACACCGCGCGCGAGGCGGCCGTGCGCGCGCTCACCGAGCAGCGGCTGGCCGAAGAGAGCTATCGAAAGCTGTTCGAGGGTTCGGTCGACGGCATCTATGTCACGACGCCGTCCGGCGATCTCCTCAACGCCAATCCGGCGCTGGCGCGGATGATGGGCTATGACAGCCCGCAACAGCTGATCGAGAGCATCAACGACATCGCCCACACCATCTACGTCCATCCTGAGGCGCGCGTCGAATATCAGCGGCTGATGACGCGCGACGGCATCGTGCGCGAGTTCGAGTACCAGGTGCGCCAGCGCAGCGGCAATATCCTGTGGCTTTCCGACAGCGCCACCGGCGTGCGGGACGAGGCCGGCAACATCGTCCGCTACGAGGGCACGCTGCGCGACATCACCGACCAGAAGCGGGCGGAAGACGCCATCGCCGAAGGACGGCGGCTGCTCCAGCAGGTCATCGACACCGTGCCCGCGGTCATCAACGTCAAGGACCGCGATCTGCGCTATGTCTTGATGAACCGCTACATGGCCGGCATCTTCGGCATCGAGCCCGGCGACGCGCTCGGCCGCACCACGGCGGACCTGATGTCGCGCTATGGCGCGGCCAAGACCGACGAGAACGACAAGCGCGTGCTCAGCCTCCGCAAGGGGCTCGGCTTCTACGAGGAAGAATACAAGGATGCCTCCGGCAACATGCGGCAATGGCTGGTCAACAAGCTGCCGCTGCTCGATGCCGAGGGCGAGATCGAGCGGATCGTGACCGTGGCGCTCGACATCGGCGAGCGCAAGCGCGGCGAGCAGGAAATGCGCAAGGCCAAGGAATCCGCCGAGACCGCGCTGCGCAATCTGCGCGAGACCCAGGCCTCGCTGATCGAGGCGGAGAAGCTCGCTGCGCTCGGACGTCTCGTCGCGGGCGTCGCGCACGAGGTCAACAATCCCGTCGGCATCAGCCTCACGGTCGCCTCCGCGCTGGAGCGCAAGACCGCGATGTTCACGTCGGAAGTGGAGCGCGGCGAGCTTCGCCGCTCCACGCTCAACGACTTCCTCAACACCAGCCGCGATGCATCCTCGCAGCTCGTCTCCAATCTCAACCGCGCCGCCGAGCTGATCCAGTCGTTCAAGCAGGTCGCCGCCGACCGCAACTATTCGGACCAGCGCTCATTCGATCTCGGCGATCTCACCGAGCAGGTGGTGATGAGCCTGCGGCCGGGACTGCGCAAACACAATCTGACGCTCAATGTCGAGTGCCAGCCCGATCTGACGATGAACAGCTATCCCGGCCCGTATGGTCAGGTGCTGACCAATCTGTTTCTCAATTCGGTGGCGCACGCCTTCCCCGACGGCCGCCCCGGGACCATCGACATCCAGGTGCGCGCGTCCGGCAAGGACAATGTCGAGATCATCTTTTCCGATAATGGCTGCGGCATGTCGCTCGACGTTCGCCGCCGCGCATTCGATCCGTTCTTCACCACAAGACGCGATCAGGGCGGTACCGGCCTTGGGCTGCACATCGTCTACAGCATCGTTACCAACCGGCTTGGCGGGCGACTCGATCTCGATTCAGAGCAAGGCGAGGGGACGCGCATCCAGATCATCCTGCCGCGCACCGCGCCGCTGGAGCAGGCCGCGGAGTGATCTAATCGGCCTCTGCGAGCTTGTGCAGGGTGGCGCCGAAAATCAGGCTCGCCTTGCCGACCAGCGCAGTGCCCGTCATCTCCGCGCGCGTATCCGTGTAGGTCCCGCTGACGCCGATGCCGACCGGGGCAGGGCCGCCGAACAGTGGATTGTCGTCGCC
Organism: Bradyrhizobium betae; assembly: GCF_004123905.1. Lineage (GTDB taxonomy): Bacteria > Pseudomonadota > Alphaproteobacteria > Rhizobiales > Xanthobacteraceae > Bradyrhizobium > Bradyrhizobium betae_A. Next base: position 349,930 of record NZ_MZXW01000022.1, on the reverse strand, counting down.
TCGCGGCGAGGTGTGCCGTTGCACTAGCACCTCGCCTTTGAAGGTATGGTCGTCCTTCACCACGTAGCTGCCGGTGTAATAGAGGTAGGCATCGCCGCCGAGGATCTTGCCGTCGCGGAAAAGAATCACGCCGCTGCCCTTGCCGACTCGACCATCGAGCAGGTTGACGTGGATCGAATAGAGGCCGTTCTTCATAACGTCCCGAGGCCGGCCGCCATCGCCCAGTGGCGTAACCGGTAGCGCTTTTATGCCAAAGCGCATCCCCTGGCGCAACGTGGCAGTTTGCGGTTGGCAAGTCTTCAAACCGTAATTGTCCCGGCTTGTCTGTGACGCACTTATGACTGTCTCATCATGGGGCGAGGCTGACAGTTGCGAATCAGAGTTGGCCCGCAACATGCATAACCATAGTTGCACTGGCCGCGGGGTGCTGGAGCAAGACAAACGTGAGCAACTGGATCTATTCCGGCGGCAATGAGCCGCGTCTGTACAGTGCGCGTTCCACGACATGCAAAAGCGAAAAATGGAGGACAGGCAACGCGACACGCTGGCGAAGCGTGACGAGGCTGGCTTGCGCCATGGCTCTGATCGCGCTCGCAGCCCCTTTGGGGCATGCACGCGACCGCGGTCAGTTCGTCAACACCAATGCCGAATTGAAGGCCTGGTTCGACGGCCTGCGCAGCGGCAAGGGGCCATGCTGCTCGGATGCCGACGGCTCGGCGCTCTCGGACTCCGACTGGGACAGCAAGGACGGACACTATCGTGTCCGCGTCCCGCGCCTCGGCTACGTGCTCGATGGTCAGCAGCAGGAGCTGGTCTGGGTCGACGTGCCGGAGGAGGCCGTGATCTCTGAGCCGAACCGGGTCGGGCGCACCATGGTCTGGCCGATCTACGGCTACATGGGCGTGACCATCCGCTGCTTTATGCCCGGTAGCATGACATAAGCGCGCCAGGCGGCATGCCGCCAAGCCTCGCTGTTACCTGATGCGGCTCGTGCCGCGTCAGGTATATTTCTTGTCGCGCTCGAGCAGCTCGATGGAGATGCCTTCGGGGCCGCGGATGAAGCAGATGCGTACGCCGGGGCGGATCGTCGTCGGCTCGCGCGTGAAGGTGACGCCCTTGGCCTTGATCTCGGCCGCGACGGCGTCGATGTCCTTTACCGTGAGTCCGAAATGGTCGAGGCCCTGATGCGGGTGCGGCGGCGGCGGGTTGACGGCGTTGTCGCCCTCGAGCGACGCGATGAAGATTTTTGCGCCGCCGAGATTCACGTCGATCCGTCCCGGCGCGCGCACGACCTCGCCACCGAGGATGTCCTGCAGCCAGGCCGCCGTGGCCTCCGGATCGGGGCTGCGCAGATGGACGTGATCCCAGGTGACGGCGACTGGCATTTCATGTTCTCCCAACGGGGGCTTTGGATGTTGCGGCGCATGTTAGCGGCCTCAGGCAGTGATCGCTACCGTCCTTGCCGACTCGCATGAAGCGCGGGAACCTTAGTTCGTGTGCCGGATTAAGGTAAGCAGTGGTCTGGTCCGTCGTCGAATCTGTTTCGGCCACCATCGGTGATACCCATGAACGCCAGGCTTGACCTGACAGGGTTGGGACGCTTCGCCGGGATCGGTGAGCGCTTGGCGCGGGCCGTGACGGTCGCGAGCGTGTCGTTGGGCCGAAGCCTGCTTTGGCTGATGGCTGCGATCATCGTCGGGTGCAGCGTCTGGATGCTGCTGCCCCTCTCCAAGGGCAACGGCACTGAGCCGGTGAAGCCGGAGCTGGCAGCCGTCGAACCGGCTGCCCCTGGCGATGCGGCAGCCGTGGCCTCGCCGATTGCCCAAGCTTCGGCTGAGCTCGATCGTCTCAAGGTCTCATCGCAGACCTGGCGCCGCGGTGGCCTCGGCTCGAAGGCGCTGGTGACGTTCACGCTGCGAAACGACAATGACTATGCCGTAAAGGATCTGGAGATCGTTTGCGCATTCGCACGACGCGATGGCAGTCATCTCACCGACCGCAGCCGCGTGCTGGCCGACACGGTCACGATGAAGAGCCGCAAGACCTTTGCGCGCATTCCTGTCGGCTTCGTCAACGTGAATGCCGATCAGGCGAAGTGTTCGCTGGTTGCGGCCCGGCGCGCGTAAAGGCCGGCGCTTTCGGGTAGCGGAAAAGTTACCGTTATTGCCCCTTGGTCAAAATTCCTGGCGTTGCCATTTGAACCAAAGGCTGGGTGTAGGAACCAATTAGAGTATCGCCTGTTAAGGCGAAGAGCCCACGCGGGGATGCGGGGGGCGGAGCGTGGCCAATGCCCATCTTTCGGTATTTCGTTTTTGTCGGTGGAGCCCTGCTCACACTGCTGTTCGCGGTGAGTTACCTCGTGCCGGCGTCACCCGTCGCGCAAGCGGTTGCGACCGCTAGCAACGATCAACCCCTGATCCGGATTCGGTCCGATCGCCATCTGCCTGAGCGTGTCGTGCTCGACACCAGTCAGCCGACGATCGCCGCGCCTGTGGTGAGGACCGCCTCTGTCGCTGCCCCTCAGCCTCCGGTGCATGATGCCGCGTCGCCGGCCCTTGCCGAGATGTCGGCCAAGGCCCGGGTGCGCGAGACGTTCGCCCAGTTCACGCCCAATTTGAAGGTCGACACCGCCTCGGCCAGGAAGGGCGAGGCGAAGCCGCAGATCCAGGCCCAGCAGGCTCAAGCGCAGGCTGCTCCGGCCCAGGCTCAGCCCAAGCGCAAGGTTGCCAGAGCACGCCCCCCGGCGCCGCAGTATCAGTATGGCGGACCGCAGTTCGGCCGGCCGATGATGGTGGCGCAGCAGCCGCATTTCGGCCTGTTCAACACGACCTGGTGACAGTGTCTTTGATCCGCCTCGATCGAGGCGGGGAGGGCTTTTTATTGGGCAGCCTCTCTGCTAATTCGAACGCGTCCGAACGTCGGCCGGCGATGGCAGTCCAGCACCGTCAGGTGGCGTTCGGCCACGGTCCGTCTGCCGGGCCAGGGCGCTCGTAGCTCAGCTGGATAGAGCATCGGATTTCGATTCCGAGGGTCGGAGGTTCGAATCCTTCCGAGCGCGCCATTCGTCAGGCCGGGGCGATCAGGGCCGGCCTGGTTGGTCCGTGCACCCCCACTTACTTGCCTTGGATCTTCAACCCATTGGGTCCGACATTGATCTGCAGGCCGTCAGGCTGCTTCTTCGCCTGGTAGAGATTGTAGCCAAGCACGGCCGCCGTGACGACCAGAGCGCCGATGATCAGAAACAGGACGTTGCGGCTGATGGACATTCGCTTCCCTGAACCCCTTGGTTGACGGCGAGAAAAACCCCGCGTGCAGGATGCGCGGGGTGCCTGAGGCTGTAACGTGGCGCGAAGGAACTGGTTCCACGACGCTCGACGCGCGTGCCGGCTGGCGCGTCGGTGTGTGTGTGTCAACCTGCCCGAAGACCGGTCTGCCGCCCCCGTGCCAGCGTATCCGAGGGTGCCTCGTGGAAGGTCGCGCGGTAGGCGGAGGCGAACTCGCCCAGGTGATGAAAGCCCTGAGCGCGCGCGCAGGTCGCAACCGATGCGCCACTGCTCCTGAGGAGCTGGGTGCGGGTGGCCCACAGCCGCTTCAGGCGTATGTATTGATGCAGGCTCATGCCGCGCACCTTGGCCACCGCTCCGCTGAGGGTCCGAACCGAGACGCCGAATTCGTCGGCGAGATTGGCGGTATAGATCGGTGAGGTCGGATAGGCTGCGACGTAATCGTCGATCTGCTGCACGAGCCTGGCGGATCGCGCGCTTGCACAGGGGGCGCTGCGCGCCGACATCGGGTCAATTTGAAACAGGTCGTCGAAGGCGAGCAGCAGGCCTTCCTGGAGGTGTGCGGCGACCTCTCGCGTTTCGAACATGTAGGGATTTACGGACGCGGTCCTCAGGATATCGAGCACAAGCTGTCGGGCATGAAGATGCGCAGCCGGGTCTGCGATGCGAACCCACAGTGCATCGGCGCGATCGAACCAGCCGCGATCCCGCAGCGCGGGTGAGAACATGATCAGCGCGTGGTAATTGGTCTGATGCTCGACGAAATGGCAATGATGATTGCCGCGCAAGGCGATGAAGATGCGCGAGTCGAGATCGATCCCGCTCGAGGAGGCCCGCAGATCGTCGGTCATCGGCAGGATCACCATGCCACCCGGCGCGCGATAGGTGGTCTCCAGAATGCGCGCAAACGACCGTGCCACGATGATCCGGCACCCCGGCAGGTTCACGACCGCGCGGGCTGCCGCGAAATTCGCGACGTCCAGGGGAATGCTGCGGGCATCCTCCAACTGCTCGGCCGGCCGAAACGCGTCGACATCGGCGAACTGGACCAACTGAAGTGCGGAAGAGGGGGGCGAGAGCGTCGAAAAACATGCGCCTGGCCGGATGCTGAAATGTGACAATGAAATGAACGTCGGTACATCGCCATCAATGGCGAAACATGACGATTCAGTAAACCGGATTCCTGGCCGTAGTATTGCGGACATCATGCCACGCTGCGCGGCAAATCGATGTCACCCTCAACGGTCCCGGCTCATTGGCTGGCCGGAGGCGAGGTCGATGAAATGCAGGCGCGTGCAGGCGGGACAGGCGAAGGACTCGAAGCTGCGCCCTTCGGGTCTCTGCTGCTTCTCCAGATGCGTCTGCACATTCATGCCCGTCTGGGGGCATCGGAAAACAATAAGATCCGCCATCGGCGCAGCATGACGGGACGGGGCTCGTCGTCCTTGATCTAGATCAGTTTTGGAGCCGCTCCAGATCGCAAGAGCGCATCGCCACCCGCATCTCGCAAAAGCGAAGGGGCCCGAAGGCCCCCTCATGAATCACCAGCGGCGATAGCGTGGCCCGTAATAGCGGGGGCCATAATAGCGTGGCCCACCATATCCATAATAGCGCGGGCCGTAATACGGCGCCGGCGCGCCGTAGTATCCATAGTTCGGGCGCCAGAAACAGCGTCCCCAGGCGTCGCAGACCATACGGACCTGCTCGACGTCGGAGGCCTGCGGCACAGCAGGTACGGGCGCGATGGGCATGGCGGACGCCGCCGGCGATGCCATGATGGCACCGAACAGGGATGCGGCGACGAGGCCAATCTTAAAGTTCATGATGTCTTCCTCCGCTTACGCAATACAGGATATCGAAGTTGTTCTGATCAAATTGTGGCGGAACCGAAATGTAATGCTGATGAACAAATCTTCAGCTGGCAGCCGCCGCAGCCCTGACCTCACGCGCCCCTAGACTATCCCAGGTTTGCGCGGGTGACCAATGCTGCGTCTGCGCTGGCGCTGCCCCCGCGAACATTGCTGCGATGCTTGATCCTGCGCAATTCGCCGGCGCTACTTCGTCCCTAATCTTGTCGTCGTGGCCAGTCTTTCGAGAAATTCGAAGGGCAGGCTCACAGATGCTTGGAGCTGTGCAATGGACAAGATGGAGACTGGACAAGGGCGACTGGCTGGTCGTGTGCGACGGGCGCAAGGCGCTCATTCTGGAAAACCTCGGCGACGAGATGTTTCCGCACCTCCACACCAGGGAGGTGCACGAGCAGCCCAATCCCGCGACCAGCGCGCAAGGGACCGATGCGCCGGGCCGGCTGCATGCGGCCGCCGGCGGTGCGCGCAGCTCGGTCGAGCAAACCGATTGGCACGATGAGGCAGAGCGCGCCTTCCTGCGGAGCCTGGCCGGTCGGCTTGATGCCGCCGTCAGCGCGGGCGAGACCTCGGCCCTGACCATGGTGGCCTCGCCGCGGGCGCTCGGCATGATCCGCGCCGATTGTTCCGACGTTGTGCGGAAGGCTCTCCAGAACGAGGTCGGCAAGGACCTCGTCAAGCTGCCGGTCTACGAGATCGCGAGGCAATTGCTGCTGTCGGGCGCGGCGAAATAGCGACGCCCTTGGCGGACGCGCCGGCGGCCCTCAGTAGCAGGGATGCCGGCGGCGGTCCTGGCCGACATAGGCGGCCGAGCTCTGGTAGCAATGGTTGGTCGACGGGCCGTCGTAATAGGCGAAGGTGCCGGGGGTGATGCCGGGGCCGTAATTGTGGACGTAGCTGATCGGGTAGGGCAGCGGGTTGGTGGTGTAGCGGTGGTACCGGTGATGTCCCCGTGCCTCCGCCAGGCTGGGGGCGAGGATTGCGGCCGACAGGGCAGCAACTGCGGCTACAAGCTTCAACGTGCTCATCTCGATTCTCCGGAACCCGCGTAAATAACCCAGCCGTTATAGCCATTTCAGGCCGCCAGGGCACCCGTCGGGCGGCCGGAAAACCGAGCCAGTCCCGCAGATTTCCGGGTGGGTGTGACAGAATTGCCCGATGCGCCCTCCAGGCCTGCCCATTTTTGGCCTTTTCGGGATGCTTAACGAATTCCCCACACAAGTGTGACCAAAGAGACTTCGGTTAAAGATTCCTGCCGGCCCCTTGGGGTCCTTCGAGGCCGGTCCATTCATGCAAGGTTTCGCCGTCACCTCGCCATGCGCATCACGCTTCTGAGCCTGCTGTTGCTCTGCCTCGCCGCCGCCATGCCGGCGCGGGCCGAGCTGCATATCACCCGCGACCACGGCGGCTATGTCGAGGAATACAAGACCAAGTACAAGCGCGTCCGCGAGAAGGGCGAGCGGGTCATCATCGACGGCATCTGCAACTCGGCCTGCACGCTCGTGCTCGGCATCGTGCCGATGAACAAGATCTGCGTGACGCCGCGCGCCAGCCTCGGCTTCCACCAGGCCTATTACGACAAGGCCTTCACCTTCGGCATCAAGGTCACCAGTTCGGAAGGGACGTCCGACCTGATGTCCTACTATCCTGACACGGTGAAGGACTGGATCCGCCGCAATGGCGGGCTCACCACCGACATGAAGAAGATCAAGAACGGCGTCGACCTCTGGAAGATCATCGACCCCTGTCCGGAAGAATGGTGAGCGGCTGAGCTGAGGCTGTCGCAGCGCAGCATCGTCAGGACCAAACTCGCCGAAATTCGCATTGCCGCATCGGCCTCCATCGGGCAATGAGGGCGGCAATGAACCATAATCAAGAAGCCCTGACCGCCCGCGCCGCGCCGATCCTGTTCGTGCTGCTGTGGAGCACCGGGTTCATCGGCACCAAATACGTCATCAACAACGCTGATCCCTTGACCTATCTCGCCATCCGCATGGCGATCGTGGTCGGCCTGATGGCGATCATTGTTGGCGTGGCGCGGCCGAAATGGCCTGATAGTATCGGCATCGCGCATAGCGCGGTCGCAGGCATCCTCGTCCACGGCTTCTATCTCGGCGGCACGGCAATCGCGATCGCTCATTCGATTCCGGCCGGGCTCTCTGCGCTCATCCCAGGCCTTCAGCCGATCCTGACCTCGACCATCGCCAACCGCTGGCTCGGCGAGAAGGTGACGCCGGTGCAATGGGCCGGCCTCGTGCTCGGCCTTGGCGGCGTGGTGCTGATCCTGCACAATCGTCCTATGACCGGCGAAGCCGGGCTCGGCTGGCTCGCCTCGGTGGTCTCGCTGATCTCCATCACGCTCGGCACCCTCTACCAACGCCGCTACTGCAACCATATCGACTGGCGCGCGGGCAATCTCGTGCAGTACGTGGCCGTCACCATCTTCTTCGCGATCGGTGCCTTCCTGTTCGAGGACCGCGTGGTGCACTGGACGCGGGAATTCGTGTTCGCACTGGCCTGGCTCGCGGTGGCGCTCTCGATCGGCTCGATCGGACTGCTGTACTGGCTGATCCGCCACGCCGCGGCGACATCGGTGGCGAGCCTGTTCTACCTCGTGCCCGCCGTCACGGCGCTGATGGCCTATCTGCTGTTCGGCGAGAAGCTCGATGCCCTGGCGATTGCCGGCATGGCGATGTGTGCGGCGGCGGTGTTCGTGGTCAACCGGCGCTTCTAGGCTGCGTCTGAATACATCCCTGACGTGCGCGGCGCACCGTGTTAGGCTGGGCCTATTTCAGCTTCCCTTTCGCAACGGTGATTTTCATGAAAAAGGCGAGACGTGCGCTGCTCGGCAGGTCCCTGAAGCCGGTCCGGATTGCCTGCATCAACTACGCGGAGGAGACGATCAGCGGCCGCATGATGCGCGAGCTCACCGCGGCGCTCCAGAAATGCTACGACCGGCATTTCCTGCCGGTGTGGGGCTATCCGGTTGACCTCTATGTCACGAAGACGCCGAAGCCCGCGGATTGGCAACTGGTCTATTTCGACGATGCCTCGCACAAGAACATGCTCGGGCGCCACGAGCTAACGCATCAGGGCCAGCCGATCTCAAAGATCTTCGTCAAGGCGCTGGGCGATGAGCCCGTCAGCGTCGCGGCCTCGCACGAGCTGTTCGAGATGGTGCTCGACCCCATGGCCAACCTCTGGGCCGACAAGAACCCGAACACCCAATATGCCTATGAGGTCTGCGACGCCGTGGAGGAGGACTCCTTCCACGTCAGCGGCTTCGAGATGTCGAACTTCGTCTATCCGTCCTGGTTCGAACCGTTCAAGCATCCCCGGGGCACCAAATTCGACCACAAGGGAACGCTGAACGAGCCGTTCTCGATGACCGAGGGCGGCTACGTCATCAAGAAGGTCAATGGCCGGAAGGTGATCAGGGCGTTCGGCTCGCCGGCGAAGCGGCGGCGGTTCAATGCCGAAGACCGGCGCGGCCATCGCAGCGAATTTCGCGATCCGCAAGGCAAGCATCACCCGGGCCGGCGCGCCGACAAGAAGCAGGGCTAGGGGGATCGCGGGCGAGGTCTCCGGGCGCCCCCGGAGACCTGCTTCAAGTGCTGCGATCAGCGCTTGGACTTCTTGGCCTTCTTTTTTGTCTTGGCGGCCTTCTTCGCGGATTTCTTCACCGCCTTCTTCGCGCTCTTCTTGGCTGCTTTCTTTGACGACTTCTTTGCAGCCTTCTTCGCAGTCTTCTTGGCTTTTTTGGCCTTCTTCGGCGCTACTTTCTTCGCGACCTTCTTGGCGGCTTTCTTCACCTTCTTGACGGCGGTAACGGCTGCGTCCTTGGTCGCTTCCACGGCGGTGGTCATTGTCTCCATCACCTGTTCGGTGACCGGCTTCTCGTCGTCCATATCGTCCCCCACGGTTTGTATGGAGTGATGACGATAGCGGGTTTCATAATTGTGTCAAAGCGACGCTCAACCTTTGCGGATCTTTGCATAGGCGGCGAGCGCGCGCTCGCGTCCCTTTGCATGGTCGATGATCGGTTGCGGATAGGTCTTGCCAAGCGTAACGCCGGCGCTCGCAAGCTCGATCGGTGTCGCCTGCCAGGGCTGGTGGATCAGCTTGGCCGGCACATCTTTCAGCTCCGGCACCCAGCGCCGGACATAGGTTCCGTCAGGGTCGAACTTCTCGCCCTGGAGCGTCGGGTTGAACACGCGGAAGTAGGGCGCTGCGTCAGCGCCACAGCCGGCGCCCCATTGCCAGTTGGCGGGATTGCTGCCGGCATCCGCATCGACCAGCGTGTCCCAGAACCAGCTCTCGCCGTCGCGCCAGTCGATCAGCAGGTGCTTGACCAGGAAGGACGCGACCACCATCCGCACCCGGTTGTGCATCACGCCAGTGTGCCAGAGCTCGCGCAGGCCGGCATCGACGATGGGGTAGCCGGTGTGCCCGCGCTGCCAGGCGGCAAGCGCGTTCTTGTCGCCCTTCCAGGGGAAGCCGTCGAAATTGGTTTGCAGGTTTTCGGTGGCAAGGCTCGGATGGTCGTGGAGCAAATGGCGGCAGAATTCGCGCCAGCCGAGTTCGCTGAGGAACTTTTCGATGCCGGGGCCGAGCGCGGGATTCTCGGCCGCGGCGAATCGCGCGGCGTGCCAGACCTGACGCGGGCTGAGCTCGCCGAACCGCAAATGCGGCGACAGGCCTGAGGTGCCTTCGCGATCCGGACGGTCGCGATCGCCGACATATCCGCGCGCGGTGTGCTTGAGGAAGTCGCGCAGGCGGGCGCGAGCCGAAGTTTCGCCCGGCGTCCAGCTCTCGCGCAGACCGCCGGCCCAGTCGGGCTTGGTCGGCTCGAGCTTCCAGCTCTCCAGCCCGTCGCTGGCGAGCTTCGGACCCTGGCGCAGCTCCTTCGGCGCAGGCAGCGGCTTGGGCGGATCGCCAAGCGACAGCACCCGCCGCCAGAACGGCGTGAACACGCGCAGGCCCCGGCCTTCCTTGTTGCGGATCGCCGAGGGCGGGACCAGCAGGTCGCCAGGAAAACTTTGCGAGTCCACGCCGAGCTTTGCCAGCGACGCTTCGAGCTGTTTCTCCACAGCCTGATGCGGGGCCTGAGCGATCGTGTTCCAGTAGACGGCGCCGGCGCCGCTCTCGCGCGCGACGTCAGCGATCACCGTGGCCGCCGGTCCCTTACGCAGGACCAGCGATCCGCCGCGCGCGGCGATCTCGGCGCCGAGCGCCCGCAGCGACTGTGCCAGCCACCACCGCGCCGCGCCGCCCGGCGCACGCCCGGCCGCGTCATCCAGCACGTAAAGGCAGACCACCGGCGCGCCGGTCTTCGCGGCGGCGTGCAGGGCGGGGTGGTCGGACAGGCGGAGGTCATCGCGAACCCAGACGATGATGGGCGACGTGCTTGGCGGGGGCAGGGGTGTCCTCGTTTACAATTTGTAAAACATGCCGGGTCGGCGGCTGTGAACGGTCGTTAATGCGGTCGTAAGCCGACTGCAGGTATATGCAGGAATTACGGGGGTGGTTCCATTGACCAAGGTTTTGACGGGGAAGTTCTTGCCGCAGTTCAAGTTAGGTACCAAGGCCGTCCTGTGTGCCGTGCTGCTGATCGCCGTGAATACGGCGCTCGTGGTCGGCGCCGGCTATTGGTCGCTGACCACCGCCTTCAATGATCGTGCGCTGCGCGACATCGAGGTCAATCTGCGTACCTTGGCGCTGGCCTTTGCAGAGGTCATTCCCGACGCCAAGATCACGATGCGGGATGGCGCGGTCGCGCGCGCCGAGATCCCCAAGATGCCGGACTTCAAAGATCACGCCATCGTCGACCGCGCGGTGTCCTATGTCGGGGGTAACGCGACCCTGTTCGTGTTTGACGAGGCGAGCGGGCAGTTCGTGCGACGCTCGACCAATGTGAAAAAGGAAAACGGCGATCGCGCCGTCGGCACCCAGCTCGCCGCTGACCATCCGGCGCAGGCCGGCTTGCGCCGTGGTGAGGCCTATAAGGGCCCGGCCACCCTGTTCGGCAAGTCGTTCATGACCGCCTATTTCCCGGTCGTGGACGCGGCCGGCAAGGTCGCCGGCATCCTCTATGTCGGCATCCCCATGGCGCAGTACGAGAGTATGCTGGCCCAGGCGATTGAGAGCATGGCGATTGCGGCCGGCATTGCCGCGCTGCTCGTCCTGGTCCTCACCTTGCTGGTCGTCCGCCGCATCACCAAGCCGCTCACCTCGGTCACGCGCTCGCTCACGGCGCTTGCCAACGGCCAAAGCGACGTCGAGATCGATTGCGAGGACCGCGCCGACGAGATCGGCGAGATCGCCCGCACCGTCGCGGTGTTCAAGAGCAATTCGCTGGAGCGCGCCCGCATGCGCAGCGAGCAGGCGCAGGCTTCGGCTGCCGCGGCCGAGCAGCGCAAGGCGGAGCTACGCAATTTCGTCGAAGAGTTCCGCGGCAGCGTCGGCGGCATTCTCGACAAGGTGCTGAGCTCCTCCGGTGAGTTCGAACGGGCGGCGCGGCAACTCACCGATACCGCGCGTTCCACCGCCGATCTGTCGGCGCAGTCGGCCGGTGCCTCCGAAAACGCGTCCGGGCACGTCCGCTCGGCGGCCTCGGCCTCTGACGAGCTGTCCCAGTCGATCTCCGAGATCACCCGCCGGGTGCAGGAGTCGAACCAGATTTCCGCCGAAGCGGTGCGGCAGGCCGAGGCGACCGACCAGCGCATCGCGCAGCTCTCCGAGGCGGGCGCGCGCATCGGCGACGTCGTCAAGCTGATCACCTCGATTGCCGAGCAGACCAACCTCTTGGCGCTGAACGCCACCATCGAAGCCGCGCGCGCCGGCGATGCCGGCCGTGGTTTTGCGATCGTGGCTCAGGAGGTCAAGACGCTCGCCGGCCAGACCGCCAAGGCGACCGAGGAGATCTCCAACCAGATCGCCAGCATGCAGCTTGCCACCGAGGAATCGGTTGTCGCCATCAAGGCGATCAGCCAGACCATCGAGCGCATCAGCGGCATCGCCGGCTCGATCTCGGCTGCGGTCGAGCAGCAGAGGAGTGCGACCCACAACATCGTGGCAAGCGTTCGCGCCGCGGTATCAGGTACGGCCGAGGTCGCCATCAACGTCCGTCAGGCCGCCGAGGGCGCGAGCGAGACGGGCGAAACATCGAGCCGGATGTTTGCGTCGGCCCAGGCGCTGTCGGGCGAAAGCCTGCATCTGAAGGCCGAGGTCGACAGTTTCCTGGACCGCGTGCACGCGGCCTGAGATCCAACGTCGTCATGTCCGGGGCGACGCTGACGCATCGCCCCGGGATGTCACTGGGTTATTTCGGCTGCGGCACGATCCGGATGTAGGGCTTCGGTTCCTTCCAGCCCTGCGGATAGATCGTCTTGGCCTCGTCGTTGGAGACCGAGCCCGCGATGATAACGTCCTCGCCCTGCGACCAGTCGGCAGGCGTCGCAACGCGATGCTTCGCGGTGAGCTGGAGCGAGTCGATGACGCGCAGGATTTCCTGGAAGTTCCGGCCCGTGGTCATCGGATAGACCAGCACCAGCTTGATCTTCTTGTCCGGCCCGATGATGAAAACGTTGCGAACAGTCTGGTTGTCGGCCGGCGTGCGGGTGAGGGGATCGCCCGAGGTCGAGGCCGGCAGCATCTCGTAGAGCTTCGAGACGTTGAAATCGGTGTCGCCGATCATCGGGTAGTTCGGGGCCGCACCTTGCGTCTCCTTGATGTCCTCCGACCATTTGGAATGGCGGTCGACCGGATCGACCGAGAGGCCCATCAGCTTGACGCCGCGCTTGTCAAACTCGGGCTTCAACTTGGCGAGAGCGCCGAGCTCGGTCGTACAAACCGGCGTGAAGTCCTTGGGGTGCGAGAACAGCAATGCCCAGCTGTTGCCGATCCAATCGTGGAACTTGATCTTCCCTTCGGTGGTCTCGGCTTCGAAGTCGGGGGCGGTGGTGCCGATCGGAAGTGTCATGGTTCTACCTCATCGTATTGAATTTATTCGAAAATTCACCTTCGGTCGTCGCCGTCAGTATAGGGGCTTTGCGAACCCAAGTGAACGCCGACTGAACCGCTTCAAGTAAAATGTGAATTCCTTCTCTGAAGGGCCGATCTCCTAGCACTTTTCTGTTACAGCGGCACCTGCGGCGAAACATCTCCACCGGGGCTGCACGGTCTCGATTGCCCCGATAAAGCCGTTTATGACTTCCATCACGCTCGCCCGGCGCTTCTAGAACCAAAACGGTCCTGATAGCGACCAATTGGCAACCATCTAGAAAAGTCGCGATCCCCGTATCGAATCATTAACCACCCCTTTACGCCCGCATGGAAATGCTGGTCGATCAGAAGAAATCTGGAAGTGAACTATGTCTGCCGCAATGCCGAAGTCCGTTGAGTCGCCGTCCCTCGAACCGTCCTGCCGCGATACCTCGGCCCATGCACTCTCCATCGTGCGCGACGGTGTGATCACGGGCGAAGGCCCGACCACCAAGGGCCGGGTCCACTTTTCCCGCTCGCTCGATGCCGATGACACCGCCTGGTGCACGCGCATCCTGACGGCCACCGCCGTCAACGACCAGCCGGTCAGCCGCGCCGAAGCTGAAGCGCTGTTCGAGATCAACGAAGCCGCGACCGAGCGCACCGACGGTGGCCGGTTCGACGATTTGCTGGCCAAGGCCGTGGCGCACTATGCCGCCAGCGCCTCGGGCTTGAAGGTGCCGCCGCGCAGCGTCGCGCTGTCGGCCGAGGCCGACATCGAGAGCTGGGCGCCGTCCTATGCGTCGAAGGTCAACAGCGAGATGCTGGAGTGGATCGCCGGCCAGATGCGCGGCAAGCGCCAGAACAACCGTCGCCTGATGGCGATGGTGGCGACCTTCCTGGGCGCCACCGCGCTGCCTCTGGCGGGCCAATTGCCGAACGTGTTCGACATCGGCATGTGATATCCGAGATATTCTCGCGCCCCTTGCGGGGCGCGAGCGAAAACGGCGGGGTTACTTCCCCGCCGTTTTTTGTTTGTCGGTGTCCGGCTCGAGGCCGAGCGTGCGGCCGGGGAAGCCGGCGGCGTCGAAATAACGCTGGCTGCCGACGCGCTGGACATTGAGCACGGTCTCCAGACCGTTCTCGGACTTCTTCTTCGACCGCTCCACGGTCTTGAATGCCTTCGGCACGATGCCGTTGGGCAGCGCCTCCGACATCACGCGGCCGACGAGGCCGCCATTCTGCGAACCGCGCAGGCCGAGCAGCTGGGCGGCGGTCATGCCGCCGTCGGCGTTGCTGACCGGGATCTCGCTGACATAGCCGGCTTTGAAGTCCGGACCGATGGCGGCCATGAAGTTCATGGTGTCGCCGCGGCTGAAGCTGCCATGCATGCCCTGGCCCTGGCGCAGCACGGTGTCGGCGACCTGCACCGAGCAGTTGGTCGGTGCCTCACCGCAATCGCTGGCATAGGAGCGGAAGTTGACGACGATCGCCGGCGTTGGCGTCGCCGACTTGCCGCGCAGATTGATGCTCGACAACGGCAGGGTGCCGGGGATGCGGCCGAGCGAGTCATCGACGAACAGGCCGGAGACGTAATCCTGCTCGAGCAACGCCTTGACGGTCCTGGCCGCCAGCTTCTTGTCCTTGTTGGGCAGGTAGATCAGGTCCGAGCCGCCATTGGTGGCAACGACGAGGTCGGGTTTCTCAGGATCCTTGCCGAGCACGCCGTTGCCGGCCTTGGGATGCTTGTTGCCCTCGATCTTTGCATTCTTGTCGTTGGGGTCGAACAGCGGCAGGTCGAGTGTCTTGGCGAGATCGAGCGCCAAAAAGCCCATCGGCAGGAAGTCCTTCGGCGTGTCGTCATAGCTGACCTTGGCCGAGGGGCTGGTCTTGCTTTCCTTGGAGATGGTCGAGAAGCCGTGGTCGGCCTGGACCATGATGTTGGTGCTGGCGGAAAGGCCGAGCTCGTCCAGCGCCTTGCGGAGCTGGGCGAGGTTGTCGTCGGCGTTCTTGATGCCGGCCATCGAGGTCGGCCCGTTGATGCCGGGCTTGATCTGGTTGAGGCTGTCGCCTGTGTTGTGCTGGCTGCCGTCGGGGTCGCGCGACCAGAACACCAGCACGAACGGCTTGTTGCGCGCCTTGAACATCGGCAGCACGACCTTGGCGGCGACGTCGGCGAAATAGGCCTGCTGCGCGACGTTGGCGACAATGGTGCCGGGCGTCTTGGCATCGCCCGCCTTGGAATTGTCGCCGCGCGGCGGCGTGGCGAGGGGGAGGCCGGCCTTGGTCAGCGCTGCCTTCACCTCGTCCGAGAGCGCCACGCCGTTCTTGCCGCCGGTGGAGTCGTCGAACACGACCGAATGCAGGCCGGCTTTCTCGGGCTTGTCAGTGTGGTCGAACTGATAGGTCGGGCCGACCTTGCCGATCGCCGCGGTGCTCAGTCCCTTGTCGCGGGCCAGCTTCAGGATGGTCTCTTCGTTGAGATAGTCGCCCTTGAAGTGCTCGTCGATGTCGCCGAGCACGGCGTCGTTCTCGATGAAGGGGACCACGGTGTCGCCGGCCGGGACTGAGGTGTAGTTGGTCCAGATCGTGTTGGAGAACACGCCAGTGTCGCCGAGATAATGGCCGGTCGACATCGCCGAGCCATTGGCCATGGTGAAGGTCGGGAACAGCGAGTGCGAGTTCTTGAAGTTGACACCCTTGTCGCGGACCTCGGCCATTGCCGGTGCCGTCTCCGGCGTCACCTTCAGCGCGCGCAGGCCGTCCGGGATGAACAGGATCAGGTTACGGGGCGTGTTATTCTCAGCGGAAGCAAGTCCCGTGGACAACACTGTCAGTCCGGCTGACAGCAACACCAGTGAACGGCGCATCAAAATCTCCTGACGGTGAGGCGGCTCGGCCGCGACCGCGGCCCCCGGCTATCGTTTAGTTTTGCTGTATGACGGTTTTGTTACAAGGGCGGTTGCCCGATGCAAGAGGGCTGGGGAGGGGACTCGTTGGTCTCGTGTCCCGGACGCGACGCAGCGCGTAGCGGTGCGGCGCAGAGCCGGGACCCAGCAGGCCGGCGCACTCGCTGATGCATGGGCCCCGGCTCTGCAGCGCATCACTTCGTGCTGCGCAGCGTCCGGGGCACGAGAGCAGAGTCTTGGCGCGCAACTGTTTCAGCATCGTCATTGTGAGTGCTGCGACTTGTCCGCCGCAGCCTTTGGCAAAGGCGGAAGCAATCCAGAATCTCTCCGCGGAGGCAGTCTGGATTGCTTCGTCGCAAGGGCTCCTCGCAATGACGGAGTTTGCGGTTGACGGCGTCGCGTTTCAGTTCGCGCCTTTATTGCAGACACACCATCGCATCCTCGCGGCGCATTTCGCCCGAGCTTTGCCTGGTCGCCTCGCCCCTCAACTGAAAGAGGGCGCAGGGAAGACCGGGTGCCGGCCGGGCGCCCACGGTCCACTGTGCGGAAGGTGGCAACAAGAATTTGCACAGCGGCATACAGGTGAAGCCAAAACATCCGGCCTTCCCTGCGCAGTGGTTTGACGGCTTATGTCGTGCTCTCCCCGGGGAGCGATGCACTATTGCCCCCGTCGCCTTGCGGATGGCTGATGCGCGGACCCGGTCGGGCCGCCACATCACCGCAAGACTTGACGCACAGACCCCGGGCGTCAGGACCACACGATTTTGCCGTACGCCGATCACACCGGTCGTGTGCGCGACGGCTTTGCTCACAGTTGCCTGCCCTGCGAAACCCTTCGCGCCGATGTAATTAACGTCCACCGCCGTCCGGCCCGCGTTCGTGACGATCGCGATACGCCCCTCTTCCTTGGGCCGGGTTGTGGTGATGAATACGCCGCTTCCGAATTTCGGTAAAGTGGAATATTTTTGCGACCGTGCATTGACCGGTGGCTAGGGTGTTTTGCCCGACGGGCTGCACAAGGGATTGTGGCCACGGCCGTTAGTCCGGCGCGGTCGGTACCCGCGGATTCTGCGCGAGAGCCTGTGCCGGCTTGACTGCCGCCGGGTTGGCTCCGCTCCTGCCCAGGTCGCGGCGCAGTGAAAGGGGGGCTGCTTTGAGCGCATAGATGATCGCGATCTGGGTCCGGTTCTGAAGGCGGTATTTGCGCATGATGTTGCCGATATGCGCGCGCACCGTGTTCTCCGAGATCTTGAGCTCGTAGGCGATGTTCTTGTTCTGCATGCCCCGCGCGATCAACATCATCAGCTCACGCTCGCGCGGTGTCGGTGTAATCGAATCCTTCGGATCCGGGCTCATGACTGGTTCCTCCCTGGTCTTCGGGTTGACGTGGCCGCCGCCGGCATCTTCTCACTCCGTCTTGAGCGCATCGATCGGACTGAGCCGGGATGCCTTGTGGGCGGGATAGAACCCGAAAATAAGGCCGGTCGCGATCGAGAAGACGAGGGCAAGGCCGATCGCCTCACCGTCGATCGAGGTGATCCATCCGGCCATGCGGGCGACCGTCATCGAGAGCGTGATGCCGCCGGCAACGCCGATGGCACCGCCGAGCAGGCAGAGGACGAGCGCCTCGCAGAGAAATTGCAGCCGGATGTCCCGCATCCGTCCGCCCAACGCGCGGCGGATTCCGATCTCCCGCGTGCGCTCGGTAACCGACACGATCATGACGTTCATGATGCTGATGCCGCCGACGAGCAGCGAGACCGAGGCGATGGCGACGAGCAGGAGCGCCACGGTGCGGATCGCGCCCTGCTGCGCTTCCATGGCGGCGGCCGGGTCCTGGACCTTGAAGTCGTCGTCCTGGCCGGCGGGGACGCGGTGGCGCTGCCGCAGCAGGTTTTCGATCTCCGTTCGAGCGCCCGCCATCTGGCCGTCCGCGGCCACCTTGGCGATGATGTAGGCCACCGAATCCCGGTTGATGTTGCTCGCGCTGCCGAGGAAGCGCAGCTTGGCGGTGCTGAGCGGTACAAAGGCGACGTCGTCCTGCGCCGGACCTTTGCGATCGAGCACGCCGACCACTTCGAGCGGCACCTTCATGATCCTGATCTGCGCGCCGATCGGATCGTCGCCGGGCGCGAACAGCTCGCGCGCGACCGTGCTTCCGAGGATCACGACCTTGCCGGCGCCGGCCTCTTCGGCGCCGGAGAAATAGCGCCCGGTCGCCAGCTGCCAGTCCCGCACCATGAAGTGGCCGGTCGTCGTACCGTTGATGGTCGTGTTCCAGTTCTTGCTCTCGTGGATGACCTGCGCCGTTCCGGCGATCGAGCCGGCCGCGGCCTGGATTTCCGGAATCTGTTCGAGGATGGCCTGCACGTCGCTCTCGGTCATCGTCAGCTTGCTGCCGTCCTTGAGGCGTACGCCGCCCTGATAGACTGCGCCGGGCGTGATCATCAGCACGTTGGCGCCGATCGAGCGGATCTGTTCCTGGAGGCGAAGCTGCGCACCGGATCCGATCGCGAACACCGTCACGATGGACGCGACGCCGATCACGATGCCGAGCATGGTGAGGAAGCTGCGCAGCGGATTGAGGCGCAGGGCGTGCAGGGCGATCTGAAAACCCTGGAGCATCGTCATGACACAGCGCTCCGTTTTGGCAGCAGCTGGAACAGCGTCTCGTCGCTGACGAGCTCGCCGTCGTGCAGGCGGATGGTGCGCCGGCACTGTGTCGCGATGCCGGGATCATGCGTGATCATCACGATGGTCTGGCCGTCGCGGTTGAGCGCGGCGAACAGCGCCAGGATCTCGGCGCCGGTGCGGCTATCGAGCGCGCCGGTCGGCTCGTCGGCGAGCACGATCAGCGGGGAAGCGATCAGCGCCCTCGCGATCGCGACGCGCTGCTGCTCGCCGCCCGAGAGCTGCCGCGGAAAGTGATGAGCCCGGTGCAGCATGCCGACGGCCTGAAGGCTCGTCTCAGCACGCGCAAGGCGCGCCTTGCGGCCGACGCCGCAATAGACCAGCGGCAGCGCGACGTTCTCGATCGCGTTGTGGCGCGCGAGCAAATTGTAGGACTGGAACACGAAACCGATGCTGCGGGCGCGCAACAACGACCGGCGATCTTCCGAGAGCTCGGCGACATTGGCTCCCTCGAGATAGACCGCGCCCTCGCTCGGCAGGTCGAGCAGCCCGATCATGTTCATCAGCGTCGATTTGCCGGAGCCCGACGGTCCCATCACGGCGACGATCTCACCCTGCGCGATGTCGAAGCTGACGTTGCGCACCGCTGCCACCGCAACCCCGTCGGTGCGATAGGTTTTGGACACGGATCGGAGGCTGATGAGGGGCAGGGGGGCGGTCATGATCCGAACCTGATTCCGAGGAACTCCATGCCCGCGGGCCGGATGGCCTGGCCGACGGCGACCTGGCTACCCTCGACGAGGTCTCCGCTCCTAAGCGCGACCTGTTCGGTGCCGGCCGCTCCGACCGTCACCGCAATGCGTTGGAGCGAGCCGCTCGCAGTGCGCACCCACACGCCGCTGTGCGCGGCCGTTGGGTCCGGCGGCGTGCCAGACGGCTGGAAACGCAGCGCGGCGAGCGGCACCTTCAGCACATCGTCCTGCCGCTCGATCACGATCTTCACCAAAGCAGTCATGCCGGGCAGCAGCGCGCCGTCGAGATTGGAGGTCGACAGCACGACGGTGTAGGTGACGACGTGCTGCTGGTTCTGCGGCGCCTTGCGGACCTGCCGCACCACGGCTTCGAAGCGGCGGTCGGGGTAGGCATCCACCGTGAAATGGGCGCGCTGGCGGGGGGTGATGCGCCCGATATCGGCTTCGTCGACCAGGGCATGAATCTCCATGTCTTCCAGGCGGTGGGCGACCACGAAGGTGGTGCGGGATTCGAGGCCGACCGCGAGCGTCTGGCCCTCGTTGACGAACCTGCCGACGACGACGCCGTCGATCGGCGAACGGATCACGGTGCGGTCGAGATCGGCCTGGGCCGCAGCGAGAACGGCTGCCTTCTCCGGCACCGCCATTCGGGCCTGCTGCAACTCGGCTTCGATTCGGC
The DNA here is from genome assembly GCF_004123905.1 of Bradyrhizobium betae. Taxonomy (GTDB): domain Bacteria; phylum Pseudomonadota; class Alphaproteobacteria; order Rhizobiales; family Xanthobacteraceae; genus Bradyrhizobium; species Bradyrhizobium betae_A. The sequence goes on along the minus strand of NZ_MZXW01000022.1, from coordinate 329,827 downwards.
GGACGTCGGCCTGCGCGCCGTCTACGGCGTAGGCGTTGAGGGACATGAGGACTTCGGCCTCGCGTTCCTGGGCCACGCGCGCGGTGAATTCTGTCTGCGCGTCGTCGACCGTCGACGTTGCCACGACATTTTGCGACTGGAGCGCCAGCTTGCGTTGCAAGGTCTTCTGCGCCGACGCCTTGACCGCCTGGGCGCTGTCGAGCTTGGCGGCGAGCACGTCCCTGCTGCCTTTGGCGTTTTGCAGATCGATCCTGGCGCGATCGAGCTTGGCCCGCTCGATGTCAACGAAGGAGTCGGCGACCGCCAGCGCCGCCTTGGCCTCGTCGACCTTGGCCGCGAAGCTGCGGGGATCGATCAAGGCAAGCGGCTGGTCCTTGCTGACGGCGTCGTTGAAGTCGACATAGACGCGGGCGAGCTGCCCGGACAGTTGCGAACCGACCTCGATCGTCTTGACGGGTTGCAGGGCGCCCGTGACGGTGACGGTCTGCTCAATGCTGCCGCGCTGAATTGCGGCGTAGCGGAACACTGGCGCATCCGACCCGAATGTCGGAGCTTCCGCGCCGGAAGGCACGAGGAACTTCCTCGTCGATTGATAGGCGCGAACCGCGCCGTCCGAGGCGTGTCCGGCAGCGCCAGTGATGATGTCCGGCCCCGCACTGTAGATCGCGGCGAGGGCGCATGCAGTCCCGAACAAGGCAATGACAGGTACAAATCGCATATCAAAAGCCCGCCTTCTGAAAATGACTTTGCTGGCGGAAAGGTCGCTTATCGCGCTATGGTTGCATTTCATCGAAGCAATATCGAACTATCGATTTTATGTCGCCGGTCTCGGGGCGACGGACGGGCGCGCTTCATGATCCAGTAGTAAAGTCTGCTGGGTGCTACTTTTCGTGATTTGCGCAACGCGCATACCGGGCGTATTCCAAACGACGCGCGCGGTATCAAAACTCGATAGCTGACTGAACGTCCCGTCAGGTTTGCAGGCGATGGGCGTTCGATTGGCGTGTGGGTGGCGACGCCATGACGCAGTGGGCAATATCACGGCCGCAGCGCCGGACTGCTGCATCCTCCAGATGGCACCTCGCCGTGACGCCGCCTATCGCTGCGTCGAACTCTTTCAATCACGAAGTCCGATATGTGAACGCCTTCACTCGTCTCCACGGCGTGTTGGCTCTAAGACGTGATATCTGCGGGCCGATGAGATTCTCTCGGTCATCGCGCATGCCTCCAAGCACCTTGTTATCGCTTGCAAGAACAATGGATGGCTCGTTGCTTGATCATCGAGCGCCAAGTCCGGGAGCCTGTTGGAATGAGTTCAAATCAAGCCACAGTTTATGTCGTTGATGATGAAATCGAGATACGAAACGCGATCGGAAGCCTCTGCGAGGAGACGGGGCACCAGGTGAGATTGTTTGCCTCGACCGACGAATTCCTCGCGGAGACGCTCACTGACGGACCATCCTGCCTGGTGCTCGACATCCGCTTTCCCGGAACGTCGCCGACCGGGCTCGAGCTTCAGCGCAAGCTGACGGAAACTGGCGTGCCGATACCGATCGTCTTCATCAGCGGGCACTCTGACGTGCGCGTCTCGGTCGAGGCCATGAAGCACGGTGCGGTCGAGTTTCTGCCAAAACCGTTCCGTGAGCAGGAGATCCTCGATGCGATCAGGCACGGTATCGAGCGGGATCGGAGGCGGCTTGTGCGAGAGGACGGTGTGCGCGAGGCGCGACAGCGCGTCGAGACACTGACGGCGCGGGAGCGCGAGATCATGCTGCTGATGGCCGAAGGGCTCGTCGCCAAGCAGATCGCGGCAAAGCTCGGCGTCAGCGAGGTGACGGTGAAGGTCCATCGCGCCCGGATGATGCGAAAGCTGGAGCTACGTTCGCCGATCGAGGTAGCGCGATTGATCGACAGCATAGGACTACAGGCCGAGCGTTTCGATGTCAGACCTGCGCAGAGCTAGACTTGCGGGGTGCGATATGACTGCACGACGTCTAGTCCGTATCGACTAGCATGAACTGCAGTCTATCGCACGGCGCACGACCGGTTCAGAGTCATCCCTACGATGTCGGTCTCCTCCAGGACGGCATCAGAAACCAGTCAGACAACTTGGTTAGAAAGGGATATTCCATGCGCAAATTGTTTCTTGCTTCCGTTGCCGTGTTCGCCCTGTCTTCCGCTGCCCAGGCCGCCAATACTTCGACCACGGTGCAGCTCGGCGTCGTGAACTCCTCGAGCGTCACGCAGAACGGCCTCACCAACGACAGTTCGTCGACGACTCAGATCGGCATCCTGAACGGCGCGAGCACCATGCAAGGCACCAGCTCGCCGTCGCTCAACAACGCCAGCACGGTGAACCAGGCCGGCGTGCAGAACTCGGCGACCACCGGCCAGGTGGCCTTCGGCAACAACGGCAGTGCGATCACCCAGAATTCGTTCGGGCCGCCCGCCCTCCAGAACAACTCAGCCGCCGTCGGCCAGCTCAGCGGCCTCGGCATCAACACGAGCACCGTCTCGCAGACGGCGCACTGAACCACCTCGTCGGCCGGACGCGTCACATCGCGGCGCGTCCGGACCGTTGTCGAAAGCACCGCAACCGGGCCAGCCGACCCATCAGGGATCGCGCGCTCATTCTCGCGGAGGACATCATGCGGATCACCTATCTCGTTGCGACAGCCGCCGTGCTCAGTGCCTTGACCGCTGTCGATGCCCGGGCCGGCAACTCGGCCAGCGTGCTGCAATTCGGCACGACCAACAGCTCCTTCATCTCGCAGACGGGCTCAACCAGCAACAGCGCCACGACGATGCAGTTCGGCGCGACCAACACGGCGACCACCTTGCAGACGGGCTCGCTCCTCACGGTCAACACCGCGGTGACCGGGCAGGGCGGTACCACCGCGACGGCGTCCAACACGGCGCTGGCCGGCCAGGTCGGCGGCTCCAATTCGAGCCTGATCGGCCAGATCGGCGCCAACAATACGGCCGGCGTCGGGCAGCTCGGGATCCTGAACGGCTCGACTGTTCTCCAGCAGACCCCGTGAGCAACTCCGAAGTGGTGAGGCACGTCATGAAACGTCTCCTGGCAGGCAGCTGTGCCGCAATGCTCGCTCTGTGCTCCGCCGGTGCAGGACCCGCCGGCGCCCAGACCGCCGACATCAAGACCATCGTGTCGGTCGGCGGTCCGCCGGTGGTGCTGAACCAGAACAGCCAGCTCAACATGGCGGGCGTGTTCATGATCGGCGGCAGCACCAGTGCGACAGTGACGCAGAACGGCACCAATAATGCCACGGGCATCCTGCAATTCGGCGGAACGAATTCGGCATCGGTCGGGCAGGCCGGGACGAACAATTTCGCCTTCGTCGGCCAGACCGGCCAGTCGGCGACCAGTGTGGTGTCCCAGCTCGGCGCCATGAACACGGGCGCAGTGGTGCAGTTCAGCAAGGTCAACAACTCGACGATTGTCCAGACCGCACCTTGAGGGGCGCGTGAGCTAATCGGCGTCGGGAACCAGCGGGGAAGCGCGATGTGGTGCGGCAGAGAGGTCTTGACGCGGGTTCTGGCCGTGGCGGCGCTCTTTGCCGCCCTCGGCGCGGCGACGCCGGCGTCGGCCGGATCGGTCCAGCGCAGCGTGACCAACCGGAACGTGAGCATCGAGACGATCGTGCAATTCGGCGACAACGTTCAGCCTGTCACGATCGAGGAGAACAGCCGCGTCAATATCGCGCGGGTGATCCAGATCGGCGGAACGGGAACGGTGGATGCGACGATCATCCAGAACGGCGCGCGCAATTATGCCAACGTGATCCAGGTGGGCGGCACCACCAACGCGGCGGTCGGTCAGTCCGGTCTCAGCAATACCGCCGATATCGTCCAGGTCGGCAATTCCACCAATGCGCTCCTGCTTCAGATCGGCGACATGAATACGGGAGCAGTGAGGCAGTTCGGACGTTTCAACTGGCTGGCGATCTTCCAGTTCGGCCGATGATGGAGGTGTGACATGAGATTGCTCCTACTCGCATCCGGAATAGGATTCATCGGCGTGGTTGCGATGGCGCCCGCCGGGGCCGGCGATGGCCACACCACGGTGGTCCAGGACGAGAACGGGACGGCGGCGATCACCCAGAGCGGCGATCCCGCGCAGGCCGAGGTCAGGATCGAGAAAGAGCCCGGGCGTACCACGGTGTACCGGCGCAGCGGCGGCAACACCGCCATCGTGTCGCAGGGCACCGGAAATGCGCAGGACATGCTCGACTGGCTGCGCAAGCAGCAGGGCCGCTGACGCACCAAGGCCCACCGTCCGCGAAGGACGATGGGCCTCGGCGCAAGCGAACCCTACCAGCTGCGATATCTGCCGGTCAGCGTGCCGTTGTTGTTGCCGCCAGGGCCGACGTCGCCTTGCGACGAGCTCGGCGTCGGATGGTTGGTGCCGTTGAGCGCGCCGTACGGCCCGGCGTCCGGATAATACGCGCGCGGCTGCACCGGCTCATAAGCAGGGGCGGTGCGATCCCAGCCGACGCGTTGATCGTTCCAGCCGTAACCCTGCGCCGAGGCGGCCGTGGTGCCCGCGATGAGTGATGCCGTGATCAGGCAGAGGAGTTTCGACTTGTTCTGCATTGATGATGCTCCTTGCTTCGTGTCGGGGCCAACGGATGCAATGGGGGAGCGTTCCGGGCGCCTTTGGCCTCGCCCGATCAACTCCGATCAACAGGTTATGAAGTGCCGTTCCGTGGAACGAAGTGCCTGAAATCATCCGGGAATTCCGGGCGTCATGTCGCACTTTGTTCCCCGTTAATCTCATGCCTTAACCAACAATTAATTATACGTTTGCGGGTGGGCGACAGGCGGGCCTAGCATGCAGTGGGGAGCCGCGAAAAGCCGAACGAGTTGGTGCGTATCATGATGTCCAGATCACATGGGGCGCTCGTCGCCTCGCTCAGCGCGGCCGCGCTGCTCCTTGCTCCCAGCGAAAGTTTTGCCAGGCCCGGCGGCGCCGCGCCGCATGGCATAGCTGCCGCAGCGCCTTCCGGCCCGGTGGCGCGTCCGCCGATCGCACCTGGCGCCCGGTTCCGCGGCCGCAACACGCCGTGGGTCTATTGGCCGGGCGGCGGCGGGTTCTACTACGGCGGGGGAAACGACAACCAGCCCTTCGTCGATATCGGACAGCCCGTCTCCAACGACGTGCGTTACACCTACACCTATGACGTTCCCTGGGACTGGACGCATCGCTTCCCGCCGAACGTGGTGCCGTCTGACCGGCCCTATGTGTCGAGCTGCCCGACGGAGCAGGTGACGGTGCCCGGCCGCGGCGGTGGCGAGCATACCGTCAACATCATGCGCTGCTACTGAGCAGCGCTAGCCAAGTTCAAAACTGGTCACGCCGAAGACGCGGTCGATCCGCAGCGGCGGGATTGCGCCTGTGTACATCCGCGCCGTCTCGAACACCGGCTTGAGGGCGAGATCTTCCACGAGCGCGATCGCTTCGCGATTGACCGCGGGGACATCGAGGAAGATGTCGCCACCACCTGAGCTTGCCAGCAAGGCCTGCACGACCTTCGCCGCCGCAGCGCGATCGTCGGCGACGAGCGGGCCGATCTTGTAGCCGTTCCGGCACGGCCGGATCACGCCCCATGCGGCGAGCTTCCCGTCACGCAACAGCGCGCGGCCGAGATGGCCTTGAGTCTCGATCCAGGCACGCAGGAAAGCGCTGCGTCGAGCCGGGAAGACCGTGGCGTCGTCGGCTTCCACAAGCGCGAACGGGACTTTGTCGAGCGCCACGACATCGGCCGGCGCCGGCGGCGCGGCGACGGTGCCACCATAGCGGATATTGGCGTAGGCCAGCCGGAAGCCCGACTTCTTGTAATTGTCCTGCTGCGCCACGACACCGTCGAGGCCGATCACGCGTGGGCGCGCATGCGCGATCGCCGCGTTCCAGATCCGCAGGCCGTGGCCCGCGCCGCGAAAACCTTCGCGCACGATGTAGAAGCCGAGGAAGGCGAAGCGATCATCGTAATTGACGCAGGAGACGGTTGCGACCGGCTCGCCATCGATCTCGCCGACGAAGAAGCCGCGCGCATCGGGGATCGCGAAACAGGCGGCGTCCGACAGGCCCGGATTCCAGCCCTCGGCCGCGGCCCAGTCGACGGCGACGGAGATCTCCTCGGGGCGCAAATTGTGGATCTGCAAATCGCTCATGACGGATGCCTTCGATGGTGGACCAGCCGGCGGGTCTGGCTGTAGAAGCCCTCATGATAGGCCGGGCCATAACAGACTAAACCTTGGGCTCGCCTCAACACAGGGATGATCGTCATGGCAGCAGAGAAGGTCGCACTCGTCACCGCCGGCGGCAGTGGTATGGGGGCGGGCGCCGCCCGGCGGCTCGCCACGGACGGCTTTCGCGTCGCGATCCTGTCGTCCTCCGGAAAGGGCGAGGCGCTGGCGGCCGAGCTCGGCGGCCTTGGCGTCACCGGCTCCAACAAGTCGAACGACGATTTGAAGCGCCTCGTCGACGGCGCGCTTGCCAAGTGGGGGCGCATCGACGTGCTCGTCAACAGCGCCGGCCATGGGCCCCGCGCGGCGATCACGGAGATTACCGACGAGCAGTGGCATACCGGCCTCGATACCTATCTGCTCAACGTGATCCGTTCGACCCGGCTGGTGACGCCGGTGATGCAGGCCCAGAAGGCCGGCGCCATCATCAACATCTCGACCGCCTGGGCGTTCGAGCCGAGCGCGATGTTCCCGACCTCCGCGGTGTTCCGCGCGGGCCTTGCCGCCTTCACGAAGATCTTCACCGACACGCATGCCGCCGACAATATCCGCATGAATAACGTGCTGCCGGGCTGGATCGACAGCCTGCCGCAGCTGGACGCGCGCCGCGACAGCGTGCCGATGAAGCGTTACGGCAAGGTCGAGGAGATCGCGGCGACGGTCTCGTTCCTGGCATCCGACGGTGCCGCCTATATCACCGGCCAGAACATCCGTGTCGACGGTGGGCTGACGCGCTCGGTCTGATGAAGGCAGAATCAAATCGCTTCGGTGCTACTTTGTCTTGACGCGACACCGGTGAGCGTTGCGCGTCGCTCGCGACAGGTGACACGTGGCCCTCGAGCCACACTTGTCCTCCGTCGCACGATGCGAGGCGCGCATTGCGTCACAGTCCCTACGAACTGCGCCGCAGACAAAGACGCTGAGAGGCGCGCCGCCTATGCCTAGCCCGTGCCCGGATACTCCCATCCGGTGCATTCGAGACGCGAGTTTCGATCGCGTGGGGCCAGGAGATTGGAATGAAGAAGTTTTTGTTGGCGGTTGCCTCGGTTGTTTTGGGCAGCGCATCGGTGCATGCAGCCGACCTCGCGGCGCAGTACACCAAGGCGCCGGTGATGGCACCGGCCTACAATTGGACGGGCTTTTATGTCGGCGGCAATGTCGGCGGGCAGTGGGGCAGCGCTGATCTGAACACCTCGACCGTCTGGACGCCGGCGGGTTATTTTGCCACGAGCAGTGTTCCCGCTATCGGCACGGTCGGCGCCCAGGGCGCCAACAGCTCCAGCGTGACCGGCGGCTTTACCGCCGGCTACAACTGGCAGGTCAACCACGCCGTGCTCGGTCTCGAAGGCGACATCAACTATTTCGGTTTCAAGGGAAGCGCGAGCGGTTCGGCGGTCTATCCCTGCTGCGCCCCGACCGCCTTTACGGTGTCGTCACAGGTCTCGGCCGACTGGCTCGCGACCATCCGCGGCCGCATCGGCTTCCTCGCGGCTCCGACCTGGCTGCTTTACGCCACGGGCGGCGCGGCGATCGCGGAGGTGAAGGGCAATTTCAACTTCACCGATACGTTCTCGGCGGCGACCGAGTCGGCCGCAATCCGCGACACGCGCGTGGGCTGGACCGCAGGTGTGGGCACCGAATACGCCTTCGGCGGCGGCTGGTCGCTCAAGGCCGAATATCTCTATGTCGATCTCGGTCGCAGCACGGCAACCAGCACCAATCTCGTGACTTTCGCGGGTACCGCGCCGTCTCCGAGCAACGTCTACACCCACTCGGTCGACCTCAAGTCGAACATCGTGCGCGTCGGCGTGAACTACAAGTTCGGCGGACCGGTCGTCGCCAGGTACTGAGGTTCATAAGGTACTGAACTTCATCCCGTTCCTGATCTGGCGTGGAAAGCCCCGGCCTGGCCGGGGCTTTCTGTTTTCGGGGAACGGCTCAGCGCGCGGCCACGAGCCTTGCCAGCGCGGGCAGGATCTTGTAGCGGGCGATCTCATGCGGGTATTCGCCGCGATTGGCCAGCAGCACGATGCCGATCCGACGCGCCGGCACGAGGCCGATATAGCCCGAGGCATTGTTGAGGCCGCCCGGCTTGTCGACGACGGTCGTGTCCGGAAGATGCACCGTCTCCCACGCCATGCCCTGTCCGAACTTCTCGTCGACGCGGAAGGCCTCGTGCTGCGTCATCCGCAGCGCCTCGCGCAGATGCGGATCGACCGGGTGGCCATCGACTGAGGCCGCAACGAAGGTCGAAAGGTCCCGCGCCGAGGAGAACATCTGGCCGGTGCCGGGGACGTCAAAATAACTCTGCTGGTTGCCGATCGGGCCGATCGCCGCGCCCTGGTCCGAATAGCCCTGGACCACGCGCTGCATCCAGGCCGCGGACATGACGGCGCGGTTGTCCTCGCCGCGTTCAGGCAACGAAGTCGCGGTCATGCCGAGCGGCGCAAGGATACGCTGTTCGAACTGCGTCGCGATCGGCGTGCGGTAGCAGCGCTCAAGCACGAGCTGGAGCAGCACGTAGCCGGCATGGCTGTAGACGCGCTGCTTGCCGGGCGTCTCGCCGGCGTCGGGCTTCCAGGCGTTGAGCATCTCGATGAACCGCGCGCGCGAAAACTGCTCGTTCGGCCAGGGCGGATGGTCGGTCGGCAGCAACAGTCCCGACGTGTGGGTGGCAAGCTCGCCGACGGTGACGTGGCGGATATAGTCGCCTGTGAGCTCGGGCAAATATTTCGGCAGGGGATCGTCGAGCCGCAGCTCGCCGCGGAGCGTGCCCAACGCCACCAGCGTCGCCTCGAACGGCTTGCGCAGCGAGCCGAGGTTGAACAGCGTATCCGGTGTGATGGGACGTCGCGTGGTGTCCTCGGCAAAGCCGTAATTGAAGAACTCGACATGGCGGCCGGCATAGAGCGCGGCGGCGAGGCCGCCCGGCTGGTCCGGTGTCATGGTCGGCGCGAGCTCGGCGGCGACGATGTCGCGCATCTGCGCGATCATGTCGGAATCCGCGGACGCGCGCCGTGGTGCAAGCGCGATCGCAAGCGGAACGAGCGCAACCCGGGCGAAGGTTCGCCGGGTGATCGGGGATGAGGTGACAACAGGCGACACGTGCTCTGATGAATCATGCTTGTGCGCCCCCGTTTCTCTTTTAGCGGGGAGGGCGCGATGTCCCAATTCACGATTGCGCGTTGTGGGTTCCGCATCGCGGGTGACGACGCCACAAATTAACTTAGCCAATCAGCTAACAATTGTTGACGCCGGCGGCGCGCGGCCCTATAGTTAGCTTCATGGCTAACCAATTATCCCATCTCGATCAGATCTTCGCGGCCCTTTCCGATCCGACGCGGCGGGCGATCGTGATGCGGCTTTGCGCGGGCGAGGCCTCGGTCGGGGAACTCGCCGACCCCTTCGACATGGCGCTGCCGAGCTTCATGAAACATATCCACGTGCTGGAGACGAGCGGGCTCGTTCAGTCGGAGAAATCCGGCCGCGTGCGTACCTGCCGCCTCAGCCCGGACACGCTGGTCGGCGCGGAAGACTGGTTCCAGCAGCAGCGCGCGATCTGGGAGGCGCGGCTCGACCGGTTCGAAGCTTACGTGATGAAGCTCAAACAGGAGAGGGCGGCCGTCAAGCGGCCGTCCCGGAACACCGACAAGAAAACCGACAAGACAACCAAACGGAAAGGTTCCTGACGATGACGAATGCTGCCAATCCCGCTCTGTCGCAATGGTCCCTCGACCGCGAGATCGTGATGTCGCGCGTGATCGACGCGCCGTGCGATCTGGTGTTCGAGGCGTGGTCCGATCCAAAACATCTGCCGCAATGGTTCGGGCCGAAAGGCTTCAAGCTCGAGACTTTTGAGATCGACGTGCGGGTCGGCGGCGTCTGGCGCTTCAACATGATCGGGCCCGACGGCACGGTCTATCCGAACCGCATGCGCTTCCGCCGCATCGAGCGGCCCTCGCTGATGGAGATGGACCACGGCGTCGACCAGGACGAGGATCCCGGCATGTTCCGCTTCACCGTCACCTTTGCCGAGCAGAGCAACGGCAAGACGGTTCTGATGATGCGGCAACTGGCCTCCAGCACCGCGCAGCGCGACGGCATGATCGGCTTCGGCGCCGTTGAATACGGCTACCAGACGCTGGACAAGCTGGCGGCGTATGTCGGTGGGATGAAGAAATAAGTGCGACGCGCGAGTCGGGGGCGCCCTCGAAGCGGCGTCCCCGGAATACGCATGGAAACGCAGGCGCCTTCGCGATTATGACAGCGCGCAGGCGAATTATGACAGTGCCGTCACGCAGATTTTTGTCGCGTCGTGGTGCTGATTTATGACAGAATTACTACCGTTGGATGTCATGTTGACTACGGCGGAGCGATTCATGTTGCAGTGGCAGGCACGGTCAAATCCCCTCGCGTGGTGGTGGGGGTCCCTGACGCTCGTCAGCGCTGCCAACATTCTCGTCTGGTTCATGCTGTACCGCGAGTTCTACGCTTCGCCTGCCGGCAACGTCGGCGGCGGCTCGGACATCGGGCTGATGTTCCTGCTCTGCGCCGGCTATGTGTTCGGCTGCGCCTTCCGCTCGTTCCTGCCGCGCGCCGACGTGCAGCGCATCTGCCTGTTCGACACCTGGCTCTCCAGCGTGTTCGTGGGCCGTACCGTCGCGACCGTGGCCGAGCTGTGCTTCGTCGCGCAATGGGCGATCATTTTGCATCAGCTTGGTCACATGACGGGCGCCGAGACCGCGGTGAACATCGCGCTCGTGATCGTGCCCATCATCATCATCGCGGAGTGCTTCTCCTGGTACGCGGTGGTGACGACCAACTTCCTCTTCAACGCCATCGAGAACTCGCTGTGGGCGGTGACCTTCTTCCTCGCCGGCATCGCACTGTGCCGCCTGATGCCGGAATTCCAGGGGCCGGTGCGCTGGGCGCTGATTGCCGGTATCGTCGGCATCGCCTGCTTCCTCGCCTTCCTCGTCACCGTCGACGTGCCGATGTATCTCAGCCGCTGGCGGGCAGGGCATGAAGAGGGCGGCAGGTTCCTGGGCTTCCTCGAAGGCCTGCACGACGTCTCGACGCGCTGGGTGGTGACCCACGACATCGCCCATTGGAAGGGCGAGCTGACCTGGATGTTCCTGTATTTCAGCGCCGCGGTGTGGTCGAGCCTGGCGCTCTGCGCGCTCTATGCCATGGAAGGCTATCTCACGCGGTATCTCGCCTGAGCGGTTATTTGCCGACCAGACCGCACTTGCTGCGGTCGAGTGGTCGGAAAGCCTGGTCGGGCGGGATGGTCGCGACCAGCTTGACGAAGTCCCAGGGTCCCCTGGATTCCTCGGGCGTCTTGACCTGCACCAGATAGAGGTCGTGCACCATGCGCTGGTCCTCGCGGATGCGGCCATTGGGCGTGTAGGCATCCGAGACCGGCGTCGCCTTCATCTTCGCCATCACGGCAGCGCTGTCGTCCGAATCGGTGTCCTTCACCGCTTGCAGATAGTGACGCACGGCGGAATAGACGCCGGCCTGGATCTGCGACGGCATGGCCTTACGGCGCGCGTAGAACGCATCGGAGAACTTTCGGGCAGCCGGTGAGACGTCCTCGAAGAACGAGGTGACGATGAGATCGCCGCGTGTCGCCTTGAGACCGACAGCTTCGATATCGACGTTCTGGAACGACATCGGCACGATCTTCATGCCCTGGTCGGCAAGACCGAATTCCTCCGCCTGCTTGATCACGGTGGCATTGTCGCCGGCGACATTGATCGCGAGGATCCTTGCGCCCGAGGACTGCGCCTGGAGCAGGAACGATGAGTAGTCGGGCGTGCCGAGCTGTGCCTTGACGCTGCCGGCGATCTTGCCGCCGAGCTCGGCGATGCGGGCGCGCGCGGTCGCCTCGATCGAATGGCCGAAGGCGTAGTCGCCGGTGATGAAGAACCATGGCTCCTTGCTGGTCTGCATGATGCCGGAGACCACCGCGGTCGCGGTCGAATACGCGTCCTGGGTCCACTGCACGCTGGTCGGCGCGCAGGCTTCGTCGGTGAGCTGGTTGGCGCCGGCGCCAGAGACCAGGAAGATTTTTCCGTTGCCGCGCACCAGTTCCTGCACCGCAAGCGCAGCACCGGAACTGCCGCCATCCGCGATCGCCTGCACGCCATCGGTGAACCACTTTCGCGCGAGCGAGGCCGCAAGGTCCGGCTTGTTCTGGTGATCGGCCTGCAAGATTTCGATCGGCTTGCCGTTGATCTTGCCGCCGAACTCCTCCGCCGCCATCCGTGCCGCCTCGACCGAGCCGGGCCCCATCGCAGTTGCGAAAATGCCGTTCATGTCGGTGAGGACGCCGATGCGGATGGCATTGCCCTTGATCTCGGCGCGCGCGGTGCCCGCGAGCGCCAGTGTGATCAGCAGGATGGCGGTGGATGTCGTGCGGATTGTGGCCATGGCGTTTCCCGATTTTATCGTTGATTGATTGGCGCTGGTGATCAGGCCGGTTCGGTGATGACCTTGTTGCGCAAGGTTCCGATGCCGGAGATTTCGACCTCGACGGTGTCGCCGGGGCGCATCCAGAGGGGTGGTGTACGCTTGGCGCCGACGCCGCCCGGCGTGCCCGTGACGATGACGTCGCCGGGGACGAGTGGGCAGATCGTCGAGATGTAGGCGATCAGCGCGGGGATTGCGGTGATCAGGAGATCCGTCGTCGTGTTCTGCACGACGGTGCCGTTCAGCCGCGTCTGCAAGGTCAGCTTCGACGGGTCGGGAATCTCGTCCGTCGTCACCAGCCACGGGCCAAAGCTGCCGCTCTCCGCAAAGGACTTGCCGGAGAGGAACTGGCTGGTGTGGCGCTGCCAGTCGCGGATGCTGCCTTCGTTGTAGCAGGAATAGCCGGCGATGTGGTCGAGCGCTCGGCTTGCGGGGATGTGCCGGCCTTCCTTGCCGATGACGAGTGCAAGCTCGCCTTCGTAATCGAAATCGTCGCTGACTTTGGGCTTCACGATCGGCTGGAGATGGCCGACCTGGCTACATGGGAAGCGGACGAACAAGGCCGGCTTCTCTGTGACGGTACGTCCGGTCTCGGCGACGTGGTCGCGATAGTTGAGGCCGACGCAGATGATCTTGCCGGGATCTGGGATGACGGGCGCAAAGCTGATCTCGTCGAGCGAATGATCGGACGCCGCGGACGCGACCAGCTTTGCCGCTTCGGCCATGCGATCCGCTTCGAGCATTTGCCGCAGCGTGGTGCAGGGCGCCATGCGCGTGCCGAGATCGACGACGCCATTGTCCTTGACGGCCCCGAAGGAGGCGCGGCCGTTGGCGATGAAAGAGAGCAGCTTCATACGATGTCCTTGAGGTGTGTTCGGTCAGGCCGCGGACGGCACATGGGATGGAGGCGAGATGGCGGCGATGAGCCGGTCGAGTTCGGCATCGTTGCGGGCGGCGCCGCGGACGTAGCGGTCGGGACGAACGAGCGCGGCCGTGATGCCGTGCTCGCGCAGCCATGGTCCGATACCCTCGGCGTCGTCGCTGGTCAGGATTTTGATCCCTGCCTGTGAATGAGCCAGCCGCGTCGGCAGCGTGGCCGCGCTCGCGACAAGGAGGACGTGGCTGTAGCCGATCCGGTCGTCGCCGCGGCTGCCGTCATTCAGCATGAACTGCGGCGCGAGATGACCGGCTAGAGGCAGGTCGCCGAGCGCAAGGCCGGGGCCGAGCAGGGGCTTCTTCACCTCCAGCTTGACCGGCGCATTCTCGCGCGCTTCGCCCGCGGCAAGGCCGGCTTCGATCGCCTTGGTGTTGATGACACCGCCAAGGCGAATGGCGAGCGCGATGAACTCGCGCACATGCGGCTGACGCTCGCTCTGGTAGGTGTCGAGCAGATCAGGCGCGGCGTCGCCGCGGACGATCGCGGCCAGCTTCCAGGCGAGGTTGGCGGCATCGCGGATACCGGCGCACATGCCCTGGCCGAGGAAGGGTGGGGTCTGGTGTGCGGAATCACCCGCGAGCAGCAGCCGGCCGTTGCGCCATTGCTGCGCGATCACGGAATGAAAGGTATAGACCGCCGCGCGCTCGAGTTCGGCATCCTCGGGCGTGATCCAGCGCGACAGCAGTTCCCAGACCTTTGCCGGCTGCGCCACGTCCTGTGAATCCTCGTCCGGAAGAACCGTGATCTCCCAGCGGCGCCGCGTGCCGGCGCCGCGGACGTAAGTCGCGGGCCGCCTCGGATCGCAATGCTGAATGCTGTAATCGCCGAGGTCGTCGCGCTCGCGCTTGAGCAGCACGTCGATCACCAGCCAGCGTTCGTGGAAGCCGAGATCGTCCATGCCGGAGCCGATGAAGCGGCGCACCAGCGAGCGGGCGCCGTCGCAGCCGATCACATAGGCGGCGCGAACCTCGGTCAGCTTGCCGTTGGACAGGTCCTCGTAGCGGGCACGCACGCCGGTCTCGTCCTGGTCCAGTGCGAACACGTCGCAGCGGCTGCGCAAGGTGACGTGCGGCCAGCGCGCGAGGCCGGAAATCAGCACATCCTCCAGATCGGGCTGATGGAAGCGGTAACTGAGATTCCAGCCCATCGGCGTCAGCGTCTGCGGCCGCGACCAGTCCAGCAGCATTTTGCCGTTCGCATCGAGGAAGAGCATGCCGGGACTGAGGATGGTTTGCGGCACGATCGCGTCGGCGAGGCCGATGGTCTGGAACACCCGCATGCATTCGTCGTCGAAATGCACCGCGCGCGGCAAATGATAGGTTCGCGCCTCGCGCTCCAGCACCAGCGTCCGCACGCCGCACAGGCCGAGCAGGTTGGCGAGCGTGGCGCCGACCGGGCCGCGGCCGACGATCACGACATCGAATTCGGAAGCTGCAGAGTTATTTTGCATGGGGCGATCTTTGCCCCCTCGCGGGTGACGACTTCAACGCCGCCGCGCCGAGTGTCCGTCCAGCGGACACGGCTCCCTGACATGTCAGCCGGACAAGCTGCGCGAAATTCGCTCTTGCCAAAGGCGGGCGGCGAATATATGTACAACTGAACATATACGCAGGTGGTGATGGCGAAGGCCAGGAAGAAGAGCGTTGTGCCGTCCCGCCCGCGAGGGCGGCGTAGCAAGGATATGCCGGATGGCCGCCAGGCGCTCCTGGCGGCGGCCGCTCACGCATTTGCCTGCCACGGTTTCGACGGCGCGGATCTGCGCAGCGTTGCTGCGGCCGCCAATGTCAGCGCCAACCTGGTTCGTGTTCACTTCGGCAGCAAGGCCGCGCTCTGGGAGGCTTGCCTGGATCGGGTCGTGGCGATCGGAGTTCCCGCGATGGCCGCTGTCCATCAGATCGCTTGCGATTCCACGCGCCCACTGGGAGATCGGCTTTGCGGCGTCATCTCGGAGATTGCCGCATTCTATGCAGCGCATCCGGATGTCAGGGAATTCGTTGTCCGGCATGCCACGGAAGCGCCGGAGCGGGCCGTCCTGGTGTTGGATCGACTTCTGCGCCCTGCCTACGCGACGGTGCGTGAGCTTTTTTCCGCCGGCATTGAAGCCGGCATCATCCGCAGCCGACATCCGGCGTTGTTCTTCGCTCTTCTCAACGCCGCGCTGAACCAGCCGCCTGCTTTTCCGATGCTGCTCAATCGGATTGCGCCCGAGATCGACCCGGAAACCTCTCGCGATCTGCTGATCGAGACGACCATCGCGACGTTTCTGCATCTTCCATCGTGACGCTGGACGACATCGCCGGCCTCGCCAAACATCCAACCTGAGAGTGAAAGTCCCCATGCAAATTCGTCTTGTTCTTGCTTTGCTGACCGCAACGATCACCCCGGCCCTTGCCCAGTCCGGGCCGAGCGAGGCCGACCAGCGCCAAGCCTGCATGGGAGACGCGCTTCGGCTTTGCGCCGCCTACGTTCCCGACCGCGCCCAGATCAGGAATTGCATGGCCGCTCAGCGAGATCAGCTCAGCCCGCAATGCCGTGTCGTCTTTGATGCGTCTTCACAGGCGATGAACCCACAACGGCGCGCCGGCTCCAGGGCGCCCTAAAGCGCGATGAGATTGGGATGAATCATCATCGCGCTTTAGGTTATTGTTTGAGCATGATCTCCGCGCAAACGCGTTCCGCGTTTGTCGCGAGGGAAAACCGCTTCGCACTTTTCCGGATCATGCTTTAGGCCTCGACCGGAATGGTGGCCGCCGTTTCGCGCAACGGGGTCACGAACCCGGCGACGGCTTCGTCGAGTGAAAGCGCCGATTTGATCCAGATGATGGAGATGCAGCCGAACACGGCGCCGTTGCGGACGATGGGCACGGCAATCGATGCCGTCTTCGGATTGTATTCGCCCTCGCTGCGGATCGCATAGCCGCGCGCCTGTGTTTCGGCGATCATCCGGTCGAGGCGGCCTTCTGTGAGGAAGGGACGATCGTCAGCCTCGTCGATGCGGCGCAGATGATTGACGATCAGGTCGCGCTCGCGCGCGGGGCAGGCGGCGAGATAGGCACGGCCCGCCGACGTCCGCAGCATCGGCAGGCGCTTGCCGATCATGCCGCGGTCGATCGAGAGCGGGCTGCGCGAATGGGTGGTCTCCTGCACCACCATGGCGGCGTTCTCGTAAGTGGAGAGATCGACCGGCCAGACCAGGGTCTTGCTGAGCTCGGCGAGGAAAGGCGCCGCCGCCTGGCAGATCACCACGCCGGGATCGTAACCGTCACCGAGGCTCAGCGCGAGCCGGGTCACGCGAAAACGATCGTCGCTGGCGCTGCGCGCGACATAGCCGAGTTCCTCGAGCGTCTCGAGCAGGCGATAGACCGTCGGGCGGGGCAAATCGAGCGCGCGGGCGACGTCGCCGGCGCGGATGCCGCCGGAGCGGTTCACCTCCTGCAGCACGTCCAGCCCGCGCTTGAAGGCACGGACGCCCTCCGATTGCCGCGGCTGCCCGTTCCGCGTCCGCTCCTTGGACACTTCGTATTTCCTCCCTTGCGGCCGACTGCCTCGCGATTATCGTCATTGCGAACGCGAAGCGATCGCGGGACGCCACCGTAGGATCGCGCGCGGCCGGTATCAAGTTCGCCGCACTGCGGCGAGAGCGATGCTCTCGGGAGGATGTCGATGGAAATCACCGCGCTCGGCTATATCGGGATCAATTCATCGGAGCTCGATCAGTGGGGCCGGATGGCGACCGGGCTGCTCGGCATGCAGCAGGTCGATCGCGGCGGCAAGATGCGCGCCTTCCGCATGGATGATCGCAAGCAGCGCCTGATTGTGGACGGCAGCAGCGATGCGGGTCTCGCGGTGATGGGCTGGGAGGTTCCTTCGACCACCGAGCTCGACCAGTTGGCCGGACGGCTCGAAGGCCATGGCGTCAAGGTCGGGCGCGGCTCGCGTGCGCTGGCCGATGAACGGCATGTTGCCGAGCTGATCATTTTCGCTGATCCCGCCGGTAACCGGCTGGAAGCCTTTTGCGAGCCCGAGCTTGCGACCGAGCCATTCAGGCCGGGGAGGCCGATCTCGGGCTTCCGTACCGGCGCGCTTGGCATGGGGCATATCGTGCTCAATGTGGACGATGTCGAGCCGCTGGTGCCGTTCTATCGCGACGTGCTTGGCTTCCACGTCTCCGATTTCGGGCTGAAGCCTTACGGGCTCTACTTCTTTCACGTCAACGGCCGCCACCACTCCTTTGCGATGGTTGGCTCGGGGCGCAAGGCGTTGCATCATTTCATGGTCGAACTCGGTACGCTCGACGATGTCGGGCAGGGCTATGATCTCGCGCAGCTCGAGGATGGTCGCGTCGTCTACACACTGGGCCGGCATACCAACGACCATATGACCTCATTCTACGTCAACACGCCGTCCGGATTCTTCATCGAATATGGCTGGGGCGGGCGCATCATCGATCCCGAGACCTGGCAGCCGCACGAGACCTTTGATGGCCCGTCGTTGTGGGGCCACGAGCGGCTTTATATGCCGGACGAACAGCGCAAGCGCCTGCGTGACATGCGGCTGGACGCGGCCGCCCGCGGCGTGCGCGTCGCCGATCCGCGCGTGCCGCCGCTGAACTGCGCCTGGCTGGATTCGGTGGTCGCGCGCGAGTGATCTGCGGCCACGCCGGATGGTGCGAAGCTCGAGCCATGGGGCTGGCAGCGATCAGGCTTCGCCGAGATCGGCGTCCGTCAAAATTCCCTGGCGCAGCGCCAGCCGGACCAGCTCGATGTCGGAGCCGACGCCGAGCTTGTCCTTGATCAGCGAATGCAGGTTCGCCACCGTCTTCGGGCTGACGTGGAGCGTCTCGGCGATCTCCTCCGTCGTGTTCTCCGCGAGCAGCAGCCGCAGCACCTCGAACTCGCGCGGCGTGAGCACGTCGGCGGCCGAGCTCTCGCCGGCAAGACGGCTGAGCGCGAGCTCGTGGTCGATGTCGGGGCTGATGGCGATCTTGCCGGCGAGCACGTCCATCACGGCGCGCACCAGCGTCTCCGGCGGGCTGGTCTTGGTGACGTAACCCCGCGCGCCGGCGCGGATCGCCTGCACGGCGAAGCCGGCATTCTCGTGCATGGTGAAGACGAGGATTTTTGCGGCCTTGTCCCATTGCCTGATCCGCCTGACGGCCTCGATGCCGCCGATGCCGGGCATGCTCAGATCCATGATGACGAGGTCGGGCGCCTCGGATTTGAACAGGCGGTAGGCCTCGGCGCCGTCGCCGGCTTCGGCGATGACGCGCAGGCCCGGCTGCTTCTCGAGCACCGAGCGATAACCCTCGCGGACGACGGAATGGTCGTCGACCAGCAGAATGGTCGCGCTCATGCCGCCCGCTCCAGCACCGGCTGATCAGCGGCCGGGAGTGGAATGACGACGCGCAGTGCGGAGCCGCTATTTGGGCTGGCCTCGAAGCTGAGCCGGCCGCGCAGGGCCGCGACGCGCTCGCGCATGCCGAGCAGGCCCATCCCGGATTTCGTGGCCGGATCGTGCGACCGTCCGTCATCGTCAATCGCAAGGGCGATCTCGGAAGGCGACATCGCCAACGCCAGGCTCACCTTGGTGGCGCCGGCATGTTTGGCGGCGTTGGTGAGCGCCTCCTGCACGATACGGTAGAGGCTGGCGCTGATTGTCGCCGGCAGGCTCTCGAATGCGCCGTCGAAGCGGATCGAAAACCGCGTCTCGCCGCGGCTGCGCCCGTTCCAGCCGGCGACGAGACCTTCGAGGCTGGCGACGAGCCCGAGCTCCTCGACGTCGGGCGGGCGCAGCCGGAACAGCGTGCCGCGCAGCGTCTCCATCATGCCGGTCGCGGTTCGGGCGATGCCGTCGCATTCGCCGAGCAAAGACGGGCAGTCCTGCGCGGCGGTCTGGCGAGCGGAGGCGGCGAGCGCGCGGATCGCGGCCAGCGACTGGCCGAATTCGTCATGCAGCTCGCGCGCGAGATGCCGCCGCTCCTCGTCCTGGAGCGCGATCAGCTTTCGCGTCAACTCGGCACGCTCGGCAAGCGCGGTATCGAGGCTCTCGGCGAGGTGGTTGAAGACGTCGCGGATCGCTGACAATTCGGCGAGGTCGAACGGCGGCAGCCGCGCGCTGAGATCGCCAGCGGCAATCTGCTCGAGACCGGTGCGGATCATGCGGGTAGGGTGCAGCGCCCGCGCCAGCGCGGCATAAACCAGCACACACAACAGCGGCAGTGCGATCGCAAGCGCAAGCATCAGGCGGCCGGCTTCGTGCCAGGCGTCGGCCGTCTGCACGGCGGGATCGACGGAGACGACAACCTCGCCGAGCCTCATGCCACGCACAATCACGGGCCGTACCGCCTCGCGGCCGGGGTCGAACAGGCCGTGATAGAAGGCTGTGAAGACCTGTGGCGGCGGGCTCGCCGGTATGGGGGCGCCGCTGCAGAAGCGCTGGAGGATGTCGCCGCTGGTGCCACGGAATGCCAGGCACAGGCCGGGCGTCATCACGTAAGTCGAGACGGGGTCGAGGTTGGGAAAATCCGAGCGGGGGCTCGCTACCCACTGGATCTTGCCCTGTTGCAGCTCCAGCGTCTTCGCGACGATGGCGGCGATATCGTCGATGCGCGTGTGGGCCGCGCGGTCGGCCGTAATGAGGAAATAGGCGGAGATCGCGGCGAAGCAGGCGGCCGATATCGCGGCCACGCGCAACGTCAGACGGACCTTGAGATCGAACCTCGGGCGGTTCCACATCGGCGGACACCTGGCGCGAACGGAATTGTCGCCGCCGCATTAAACGGCAGAACGCGAGCGGCGGAAAGCGCCACGCTTACCGCAGTGCAACGTCGTGAAATTTTCCCGGCTTTGGTCGGGACTGGCGCTGCTGCAAGGTCTGAAGCGGCCGTCCAGATTGCGGCGCTGCTCCATCGCGCGAGGCCCGCATGCGTCGTTTCAGGTCGATCCTTTCTGCCTTTCTCCTCAGTGTCCTCCCGGTGGCCGCTTCGCCGGCTGGCGCCGAGGCGGCTATCGGCGTGGCCATGGACGATTTCAGCTATACCGATACCTCGGCCGAGCCGGCCAACCAGACCGCGGCTCACGAGCGGCGGCTTCAGGCGTTCATGGCCGCGCTCAGGCGGGATATCGGCGCGGATGCTCGTTACCGGCTGGCGCCGTCGGCCCAGGACGGCGCGGCGTTCAAGGTCATCGGCGGGATTCAGAAGACCAGCACGCTGGTGCAATGGGCCAAGGTCGCCGTGATCGACGTCGGCGCCAAGAAGCTCGTGATGGACAAGCTCTACACCTTCCGCGGCGACAATGATGAATCATGGGAGCGCGCCGAGATTTTTGTGTCTCGCGAGATCATGGCGGCACTCGCAACGCCCGCGCCGATCGCGTTGGCGGTATTCGACTTCGAGCTGGAGGACACGACCGCTGCCTCGGTGGAGGCTTCCTCGTCCGATGCGTCATACCTCGCCGAAGTCACCGGCAGCGTGCGCGAGGCGCTCGGCCAATCCGGCCGCTATCGCATCGTCGAGGTCGGCGGCGAGGCGGCGAAGGCGCGTGCGTTGCGCGACTGCAATGGCTGCGAGGCCGCGATTGCGCAAAAGCTCGGCGCCGATCAATCACTGATCGGCGTGGTGCGGCGGGTCAGCCGCACCGAGTACACGCTCGGCTTCCAGGTTCGCGACGCCAGGACCGGCGCGGCTGGCGCGCGGCGACAGCGGCCTGCGCCTGGGCGCGGACTATTCCTGGAAACGAGGCGCTGTGCGGCTGGTCAGCGACCGGCTGATCGAGAGCCAATAGTTTTAGAACGTCAGCTGCACCTTCATCGACTGCGAGCGGTCGGTGGCAAGCTCGAAGGCGGCGACCGCATTCTCGAACGGCATCGTCGCCGTGATCAGCGGTCTCACGTCGATCAGGCCTTCACCCATCAGCCGCACTGCCAGCTCGAATTCGGGATCGAAGCGGAAGGTGCCGCGCAGCTGCAATTCCTTGGCGACGATGGCGTTGATCGGCAGGGTCATCTCGCCGCCGAGGCCGAGCTGCACCAGCGTCGCGCCGGGACGGAGCACGTCGAGCGCGGTGCGGAGCGCCGCCTGATTGCCGGAGGCTTCGAATAGCGTGTCGAACACACCCTTGCCAACGCGCCAGGGATCGAGCGCGGTGGCATCGGTCGCGACATTGATGGCATGCGTGGCGCCGAGCTTTTTCGCGACCGCGAGCGGGGCGTCGGCGACATCGGTCACCACGATCTCGGATGCGCCGCCAAAGCGCGAGACAAGGATCATCAGCGCGCCGATCGGGCCGCAGCCGGTGATCAGCACGCGCTTGCCGAGCAGGGGGCCGGCCTGCTTGCCGGCATGCAGGCACACTGCGAGCGGTTCGGCGACTGCGGCTTCTGCCAGCGACAGCTTGTCCGAGATCGGCACGGCCTGCGTGGCGTCGACGGTGAGGAACTCGCGAAAGCCGCCCTGCACATGGGGAAAGCGCATCGCGCTGCCGAGGAAGCGCATGTCGAGGCACTGGTTGCGCATGCCTTCCTGGCAATGCAGACACTGGCCGCACGGCTTGCTCGGATTGACCGCAACGCGCGTACCCGGCCTCACATTGCTGACGCCATCACCGACCGCTGCGACCACGCCGGCGATCTCATGCCCCAGCGCCATCGGCTGCTGGATGCGGACGACGCCGAAGCCGCCGTGATGATAGTAGTGCAAGTCCGAGCCGCAGATGCCGCCATTGGCGATCTTGACGCGGACCTCGCCCGGGCCGGGCGCAGGATCGGGATAGCTGTCGATCCGCAAATCTTTCGGGGCGTGAATGACGACGGCGCGCATGGCTTGCTCCTCAGACTTTGGCGATCACATCGCGGAGATCATGCCGCCATCGACATAGATGATCTGGCCGTTGACATAGGTGGAGGCGTCCGACGCCAGGAAGATCGCGGCGCCCACCAGCTCGTCCGGCCTGCCCCAGCGCTTTGAGGGGATGCGGCCCATCAGCCAATTGTTGAAGTCGGTGTTGTTGACCAGCGCCTCATTCATGTCGGTCAGCATGTAGCCGGGGCCGATCGCGTTGGCCTGGATGCCGTGCTGGGCCCATTCTACCGCCATCGAGCGCGTCAGGTTCTTGATGCCGCCCTTGGCCGCGGTATAGGGCGCAATCGTCGGACGCGCGAGCTCACTGCCGAGCGAGCCGATATTGATGATCTTGCCGTGCTTGCGCGGGATCATGCGCTTGCCGGCCTCGCGGCCGATCACGAAGGCGCTGGTGAGGTCAGTCTCGATCACCTTGCGCCATTCGTCGGTGGTGAACTCGACCAGCGGCTTGCGGTGCTGGATGCCGGCATTGTTGACGAGAATGTCGACCGCGAGCCCTTCGCGGTCGAAGCGCTCGAAGGCGGCGACGATCGCAGGCTCGTCCGTGACGTTGAAGGCGGCGCCTTCAGCCTGGAGACCCGCCGCGCGAAACTCGGCGACAGCCTGCTCGACACGCTTGGGATCGACGCCGTTGATGATGATCTTGGCGCCGGCCTTCGCCATGCCTTCGGCGATGGCGCGGCCGAGCCCGCGAGAGGAGCCGGTCACGAGTGCAGTGCGGCCGGACAGGTCGAACAGGGCGGTGCTCATCTCAAAAGATCCTCAAACGTTGGAGCGGCGCACGGTGAGATCGCTGCGGTCGAATACAGCGGGCAGGAGGTCGACGCCGAGGCCGGGTCCTTCCATCGGATAGACATAACCGTCCTTGATCGTGGGCATGGTGGTGACGAGCTCATTGTACCAGCCCTTGTAGAAGGCGCGCACCGATTCCTGGATCAGCGTATTGGGCTGGCTGAACGACATGTGGATGGCCGCGATGAAGCCGATCGGGCCGATGCAATCGTGCGGTGCAAAGGGACGGTGATAGGTCTCGGCCATCGCCGCGATCTTGCGGCCCTCGGTGAGACCGCCGGTCCAGCACAGGTCCGCCATTACCACATGCATGGCGTCGCGGTCGAGCATGTCCTTGTAGGGGAAGCGCGAGCCCAGCGTCTCGCTGGCGCAAACCCAGACATCGGTCGAGCGCGCATATTCGGCCAGTGCCTGCGGCGAGTTCATCCGGATCGGGTCTTCGTACCAGGTCGGCTTGTAGGGCTCGAGCGCCCGCGCGATCTGTTTGGCGGTCGGCAGATTCCAGAGCGAATGGAGCTCAACCATGATCTCCATCTTGTCGCCGACGGCTTTACGAATTTTCTCGAACGGCTCGATCGCCTGCTTCATCTGCGCTGCGGTGATGTAGAGACCCTTGTTCTCCTGCGCCGCCGGATCGAACGGCCAGATCTTCATCGCGGAGATGCCGCTTTCCAGCAGGCTTTCGGCGAGCGCATCGGCGTGGTTCATGAAGCCGTCGAGATCCTCGTAGGGACCCTTATTGGCACCAAGATTCCAGTTCGCGACCGGGCTGATATTGGTGGAGCGAACATATTGCGTGCCGGCGCAGGTGTTGTAGATACGCTGCTTGTCGCGGCAGAGGCCGCCGAGCATCTGGTGCACCGGCTGATTGCAGACCTTGCCGAACAGATCCCACAGCGCGATGTCGATCGCGGACGCCGCGCGATATTCGACACCGGTCGAGGACTGCGCCATCGGCAGGTTGAGCATGTCGCGATGGATGGCTTCGATGTGCAGGGGATTGCGGCCGAGCAGACGGCCGGCAAAGGTGTCGTGGATCTGCGCTTCGACCGCGCCGGCGCCATAGAAGGTTTCGCCGAGACCGATCATGCCCGTGTCGGTGTGGACGCGCACCCAGATGACGTTGGAAAATTCCTCGGTACGCAGTGTCTCGATCGACGTGATCTTCACGGCCATTGTCCTCCCGTCACAGGCGCCTCGCGCCGTCGTCTCATTTCGCACTGCAGCATGTTGCAGATCGCGCCGGAGTCTTACGCCTGCTTGTAATATATCACAACATGTTTTAAGGGTGCCACAACTAAGGCGCCACTGAACAACGCGAGCGCGGGGCTGACGGGAGAGAACGACATGGCACGCCGCAAGCGCGCGCTCGAGGTGGTGAGAAACGACGACGACGGCGGGGGCAAGCCCTCGCGGCGCAACCGGCTCAACTTCTTCGAGCTGGCCTATCTGAAGATCGAAGAGCTCCTTGTTCATTGCGAGCTCAAGCCCGGACAATTCATGACGATGCTGGAGCTGCAGCAGATCACCGGTTTCGGCCGCACGCCGGTGCATCACGCCATCAATCGTCTGTCCGCCGATACGCTTATCATCATCCGCCCGCGCCACGGCCTGCACATCGCGCCGATCGATCTCGCGCGCGAGCGCATGCTGCTGGCCTTGCGCCGCGACATGGAGCGCTTTGTCGTCCGGCTTGCGGCCGATCGCGCCAGTCTCTCGCACCGCAATCAGGCGCTGCACATCGAGCGCCTCCTGCGCGAGCGTCGCGCCAACCTGACCCTCGACGAATTCAACAGCATCGATCGCCGCATCGACGCGCTGGTGCTGGAAGCGGCGGGTGAGCCGTTCCTGGTGCATACGCTGCGGCCGCTGCACACGCTGTACCGCCGCATCGGCTACATCCACCACCGCTTCATGCCAGGACAGACCGACCTGTCAGGCACCATCGATCGCCATCTCGCCATTCTCAGCGCGGTCGCCGGCCGCCATGTCGAGGACGCCGTGAAGGCGAGCGATGCCCTGATCGACTACATGGACCAGATGTTCACGGGTATGGAGGCGGGCATCGACCCGCGTCTGCTCGATTGCAGCATCGAGCCGCTGCTCGGCACGTAAAGAGTTTTGAAGAGAGGACCAAAGATGTCAACGATGGCCATGCCACAACCGACCGCGAGCGAAGCGGCGGTCCGCTACCTCATCACCAACTACAGTCCCAAGGGCAACAAGGTCGGCTGGCTGATGATGGCCTCGATCCTGGTCGAGGCCTGGGATCTCTATTCGATCGCCTTCGTGCTGATCTTCATCAAGGAGCAGTACAATCCCGATCCGCTGATGCTGGGTCTCGCCGCAGCGGGCACGCAAGGCGGCGCCCTGATCGGTGCTCTGCTCGGCGGCTGGCTCTCCGACAAGATCGGCCGCCGCGTCATGTTCCTGGTGACGATGGTGATGTTCATCGTGCTGGCGCTGGCGCAGGCCTTCGTGCCCAATATCACCTGGCTCATCGTGATCCGCTTCCTGCTCGGCATTCCGCTCGGCTCGGACATCTCGACCGGCTACACCTACATCATGGAATCCATGGCCAAGGGTGAGCGCGAGGTCATGGGCAACCGCTGGCAGTTCATGTTCGCGGTCGGCGAGGTCCTCACCATCGGCGTCATCGTCATCTTCCTGCTGCTCGACATCCAGCACGAGATGCTGTGGCGCGTGACGCTCGGCCTCGGCGCGTTGCCGGCGCTGATCATCCTGATCATGCGCCACGACGTGCCGGAGACGGCGGTGTGGCTGGTGCAGAAGGGCCGCTACCGCGAGGCCAAGCAGGTCGCGCGTGAGATGTTCAACGACGATCTCGCGATGCTGCCGGACCATGACGTTGAAGTGCCGAAGGTCTCGACCCGCGCATTCCTCGCCGATCTCAGGAAGGATCCGATCCGCTGGCGTGCGACGATCTACGGCTGGATCGCCTGCTTCGTGCAAGCCAGCGAGTTCTCGACCTTCGCGTTCTATCTGCCGGTACTCTTTGTCATGGTCGGCGTGTCGAGCGTGCTCGGCATCAATCTGGTGACGATGGCGCTATTCTCCTTCGCCGCCGTGTCGGGCTGGGTCGGTCCGCTGCTGACGCCAAAGATCGGCCACCGCGGCATCTCGATCGCGGGCTTCTCGATCGTGCTGGCCTCGCTGCTGGTCGCGGCCTTCGCGCTCTACACCGACAACAAGATCCTGCTGCCGTTCGCGGCCGCCGCGATGTTGTGGGGCCATTATTGGGACGCCTCGAACTGCATGACGATCCCGACCATGGTCGCCAAGCCCAAATATCGCGGCACCGCCAGCGGCTTCGCCTACATGTTCGTGAAGCTGCCGTCGTTCCTGGCGATCTTCCTGTTCCCGACGGTGTTCGCTGCGATCGGCCAGGCGAATGCCACGCTGATGGTCGCGATCTTCCCGCTGATCGGGTTGCTCGCCGCAATCTTCATCCTGCCGGAAGTCTACGGCTACGAGAACGATTGATCTTAGGCGCGATGATCTCATCGCGCCTTAGTCTTTTATTTGAGCATGATCTTGTCGGAAAACCGCTGCACACTTTTCCGGATCATGCTCGGGTTACCTGATCGCGGCAGCCAATGCCGCGATCAGGGCCGGCGGGGTCACCAGTAGTCCGAGCTTGAGGAACCGCCAGGCGCCGACCTCGATCTTCTCGCGGCGAAGCGCAACCAGCCAGAGGATGGTGGCAAGCGATCCCGTGACCGACAGATTGGGCCCAAGGTCGACGCCGATCAGGATGGCGCTGACGACGGGTGCGGGCAGATGATCGCTGGCGGCAACCGAGCCGGCAACAAGACCGACCGGAAGATTGTTGGCGATGTTGGTGGCGATCCCCGTCGCTATGCCGACGCTCCAGGCGGCCTGCGGGACCGATTGTGCGACGGCCTGGTGCAAGAGCGCGCTGAGCTGCCCGATCACGCCGGTTTTGATCAGCGCCTCCACCATCACGAAGAGACCGCCGACCAGCGGCAGCACGCTCCAGGAGACGCCACGCAGCACGGGCAGCGGCGATTGCCGGCTGATCAGCAGTACGATCGCGGCCGTCACCATGCCGCAGATGAATGTTGGCAAGCCAAGCTGCTTGTCCAGCGCCGACGCCGTGACCAGCACCACGCCGATCGCAACGATGCCGACGGCCGTCAACTTGCCGCCGCGGCCGAGTTTTGGATGCGGCACGCTGCGAGCGATCGTCTCTTCTTTCAGCGCGCGGTGCTGGGTCAGGCGCAGCACGATGTAGGTCAGCAGGATCGAGGCGGCCGAGGGCAGGGCGAACAGACGCAGCCATTCGGTCAGTTGCGGCATGCGCGCGCCGAATACGACGAGATTGGCGGGATTTGAGATCGGCAGCACGAAGCTCGCGGCATTGGCGATGAAGGCGCAGACGAACAGATAGGGCAGCGGTTTTGCACCGGCTGCGCGCGTCGCAGCGTAGACGGCAGGCGTCAGCACGATGGCGGTGGCATCGTTGGAGAGCAGCACAGTGACGACCGTGCCGACGAGATAGATCAGCAGGAACAGCCGTTGCGGCGAGCCGCCTGCGTATTCCACCGCAAGGGCTGCGAGATAGTCGAACAGGCCCTCGAGCCGGGCGAGCTCGGCGATCAGCATCATGCCGATCAGGAAGAGATAGACGTCGAGGCCTTTCTCGATGCCGAGAAGCGCATCCTGCCACGGCAGGAAGCCCGGCAGAACCAGTGCCGCGGCGCCGATGACGGCCCAGATCGCCTCGGGCAGCCGGAAAGGGCGGATGATGACGCCTGCTGTCGCGGCGACGATGATGCTCCAGGCCCAAATGGCGTCAGACGGCACGTTCGATCCTTGAAGTGGGTTTCATTCGGCAGCGATAACCGATGCTGGAGCCGCTGTCTTCCCCTGTCCCGGCAAGGCGGCCTGCCGCGTCTCGGGCAAGGCGAGGAGGCAGACGACGGCGCCGACCGCCGCGACCGCGCCGAGCGTGATGAACGCCGCGCTGTAGCCCGCGCCGACCACGACGAAGCCGGCGAGCGTGGTCGACAGCGCCGCACCGATGCTTTGCGCAGTGATGACGGCGCCTTGCGCGACGTTGAAGCGGCCGGTGTTGCGCATGAGGTCGGCGACGATGACGGGGAAGATTGCGCCAAAAATGCCGGCGCCGACGCCGTCGAGAAGTTGCACGCCGACCAGCCAGAACGGATCGTCAGAGAGCGTATAGAGGGCACCGCGGATCGGCAGGATCAGCAATGCGGCCAGGAAGAAGCGCTTGTGGCCCCAGCGGTCGGCCTTCGCGCCGACCAGCATTGCGAACGGCACCATCACCAATTGCGCCGCGACGATACAGGCCGACATCAGACTGGTGCCCATGTTCTTGTCCTGGAGCGCGAGCTTCTGCCCGACCAGCGGCAGCATGGCCGCGTTGGAGAGATGAAACAGCAACACGCAAATCGCGAAGACGAGGAGAGGGCGGCAGGTCAGCAGCACGCCGAGCCCCGACGGCTGCTCTTGCTGGCTCGCAGGGCCGGCGTCGTGCAACCCGCGGGCAAGGTCGTGGTCGATCGCCTGCTCGGGGATCGCAAGGATGCTGACGAGGCTCGCGATAGCCATGGCGCCGAGAAGGTAGAACACGACGGTCGGGCCAAACCAATAGGCGGAGAGCCCGGCAAGCCCCGCCGCGACCGCGTTGCCGGCGTGATTAAAGGTCTCGTTGCGGCCGATCCGTCGGGTGAAGGCGGCATGGCCGAAGATGCCCAGCGAGACGGCGGCAATCGCCGGCGGAAAGACGACAGCGGCGGCCTGCGCGATTCCTTGCGAGATCGCGACCGGCCCGAAGCTCGGAAACAGGGGCAGCGACAGCGATGCAGCCGTCACCATGACGGCAGCGACAACCATCACCAGCCGTTTTGCCCGAGTGGCATCGACGAGTGCACCCGCCGGCGTCTGCGCCACGATGCCGGCGATGGTCGCGATCGACATCACGAGGCCGATACGCGCCTCGTCCCAGTGCTGTTCGGTGAGGAGATAGACGGCCAGATACGGGCCGAGCCCGTCGCGGACATCGGCAAGGAAGAAGTTGGCCGCATCCAGTGCGTGACCTGCCTGCCTTGCCCGATCGGGGTTGTCGCGCGACATCGGTTTTCTCGATCGAGGCTGGGAAGCGTCTCGGCAGAAACCGATCTCACGCCCGCTTTGTTCCGCCTTAAAACTTCACCGCCAGCAGCACCGCGCCGGCGCCGATCATGGCGATGCCGATCCATCCTTGCGCCGTAGGACGTTCGCCGAGAAACGCGAAGGCGAACAGGGCGACCAGCACGACGCTGAGCTTGTCGATCGGCGCCACCAGCGTGGCAGGACCGAGCTTCAGCGCACGGAAATAACAAAGCCACGACGCCCCGGTCGCAAGTCCCGACAGCACCAGAAAGATCCATGTCTTCGACGAGATCGCCGAAGGAACCGCGAACTGGCCGGTGAAGAACAGCAGCACGGAGAAGGCGAGCAGCACCACGATGGTGCGGATGAAGGTCGCCAGATCCGGGTTGATGTTCTCAACGCCGACCTTGGCGAAGATCGCCGTCAGCGCGGCAAAGCAGGCGGAGAGAAGCGCCCAGGTCTGCCAGGTGGAGAGGAAGGCGGATTTCATGTGAATGCTCGACTAAGTTGATGAGGCCATGTGTTGGAAGGTTAAGCCAAAAACTCCGCTGTCGTCCCGGACAAGCGAAGCGCAGATCCGGGACCCACAACCACAGGGTCGAGTTTTGCGAAGACTTGTGGCTACCGGCTCGCGCTACAACCTCTCCCTGGGGCTATGGGTCCCGGATCGGCGCTCCGTTTCGCTGCGCTTGTCCGGGACGACAGCGTGGGGGTGGCTCACATTCAACGCGCCACCGACAGCTTCTCCGTGATCGCCTTGCGCAAAATGCGCGAGAGCGATTCCACCGAGTACGGCTTCTGGATCAGCTCGAAGCCGCGATGCGCGTTCTCCGCGAGCACGTTGCTGTAGCCGGAGGTGAGCACGACGGGCAGGCCCGGATAGCGCTCGCGGATGATGCCGGCGAGCTCGACGCCGTTCATGCCGGGCATGATGACATCGGAGAACACCAGATCGACCGCGAATTCGTTCTCGCCGAGGATGGCGAGTGCGGCATTGGCGTTGGCGACGCGGCGGACGACATAGCCGAGGTCTTCCAGAAGCTCGGTCGAGAACTGGCCGACATCGTCATTGTCCTCGACCACGAGCACGCGATAGCCGCGGCCGGTGGTCGAGGTCTCGCTGGTCAGCGCTGCGGCTTCCTTCTCTGCGGCCGGGCTCTGTGCCTGCGGCAGGTAGATCGTGAAGGTCGCGCCTTTGCCTTGCGTGCTCGTCACCGCAATGTCGCCCTCGGACTGCTTTGCGAAGCCGAACGCCTGGCTGAGGCCGAGGCCGGTGCCCTTGCCGACCTCCTTGGTGGTGAAGAACGGCTCGAAGATGGCGTCAATGTTTTCGGCCGCGATGCCGCTGCCGGTGTCCGCCACCGAGATCGCGACATAATCGCCGCCGCGCGCCGATTGCGCGCGCAGGCTCGGGATGCCCTGGATTTTGTGCACGGCGATGGTGAGGCGGCCTTCGCCGTCCATGGCGTCGCGGGCGTTGATGGCAAGGTTGATCAGCGCGGTTTCGAATTGCGCGATGTCGGCGACGGTGAAGCAATCGGCATCGTCGATCTCGACGTCGATCTCGATGCGGCCGCCGACCAGGGGGCGGACCAGTTGCGCCACGCTCTCGACCTGGCTCCCGACGTTGAAGATCTGCGGCTTCAGCGGCTGGCGGCGCGCGAAGGCCAGGAGCTGCGCGGTCAGCTTCGATGCGCGCTCGACGGTGTCGGAGATGGCGTCGACATAGCGGCGGCGGCGCTCCTCCGGCAGTTCGCGACGGCGCAGGAAATCGGTCGCCGAGCGTATGATGGTGAGGAGGTTGTTGAAGTCGTGGGCGACGCCGCCGGTGAGCTGGCCGATCGCCTCCATCTTCTGCGACTGCCGCAGCGCTTCCTCGCCGCGGCGGCGGTCGGTGATGTCGACAGCCTCCGGCACCGCACCGGTGATGTTGCCGTGGCGGTCGAGCACGGGGCGCATGCCGAATTCGAAATCGCGCTCGCCGATCGGCAGGCGCAGCCGCATTTCCATCCGCACCGCTTCGCCCTGGAGCACGGTGTCGAAGGCCTCGCGCACGGCGGCGCTCATGCCTTCCGTGCCGGTGAACCATGGCGTGTCCCAGAACGGCTTTCCGATCACGTCGGCGGAGCTTGCCTTGATGCCGTCGAGGGCGGTCCTGTTGGCGTAGAGCAGCTCGCCCCTGAGGTTGACCAGGCCCTGATACTGGTTGCTGGTCTCCAGGATCGCGCGCAGCCGCGCCTCGTTGGATTCGAGCTCGGCGGTGCGCTCGGCGATACGCTCTTCCAGCGTCTCGTTGAGCCGCCGGAGCTCGATCTCGGCCTGCTTTGCCGCGGTGATGTCGTGGGCAACGCCGATGAAGCCGATGTGCTTGCCGGTCGGGTCCCAGCGGGGCTGCGATTCCGAACGCAGCCAGCGCCACTCGCCCTTGGCGTCCTTGTAGCGCGCCTCCAGCACGAACGGTTTGAGCGAGGCTTCGCCCTGGACGGATTGCTGCAAGACATGCGGCAGGTCGTCCGGATGCAGCACCTTGCGCCAGTCGAAATCGATTGCCTGGTCATAGGGCAGGCCGACGAAGTCGACATAGGCCTGGTTGGCGAAGGAGCGCTTGCGGTCGAGCTTTGTCACCCAGATCGGCACCGGCGCGCTGTCGGCGATCAGCCGGAAACGCTCCTCGCTCTCGCGCAGCGTCTCGCGCGCCAGCGCCTGGCCGGTGATGTCGATATGGGCGCCGACGAGGCGGATGGCGCGACCATCGCGGTCACGCTCGATCTTGGCGACGACGCGGATCCAGCGGGTCTCGCCGTCGCTGGGACGGATGATGCGGTATTCTGCGGTGTAATCCTCGCTGGTCCCGGAAAGTGCCTCGAAGAAGTGTTTCACCGTGGCGTCGCGGTCGTCTGGATGGATGCGGGTGACCCAGTCCTCGTGCGATTCATCGGCAGCCTCAGGCGGCAGGCCGTGAATCATCAGATATTCAGGCGATCGGCGGTTCCTGAAACCCTCGCGGAAGTCGACCTCGACGCCGCCGACCTTGCCGATGCGCTGGATGCGTGCGAGCTCGGCCTCGCGCTCCTGGAGCGCACGATAGGCATTGTCGCGCTGGCGCGCGATTTCTTCGAGGTGCTGGCGCAGCCGTTCGGCGGCGATGGTCTCGGGCAAAGGATCGTTCAAGGCGTCGGCCGTTGTGATGCGTGAGCGCACGTGCCGGACCGATATTCACACAGACGGAGCGTGATGGCCATTGTCCGGAGGGGAATATGCGCCACTGAATGCATTGTGGTGGGTATGTACGAACCCAGGGTCTGGCTATTTGTTCCAAATATTGGAACGATGAGCCGTCGGAGCGCGTATCTGCGAGGCGCCACAACTCTTATTCACAAAACTCCCTTTCCGAAGAGGCTAAATCTTGAAGCTCTTTGTCTGCCAGTCCTGCGGCAACGTTCTCTATTTCGAGAACCGCGCCTGCGAACGCTGCGGCCACCAGGTCGCCTTCCTGCCGGAGAAGGAGGCGATGTCGGCGATTGAGCCTGACGGGGAGGGCTGGGCCACGCTCGCCGACAAGGGCAAGGGCCGCATGCTGTGTCGCAATGCCGAGTACGACGCCTGCAACTGGCTGACCGATGCCAGCGATACCACCGGCTATTGCCGCGCCTGCCGCCACAATGGCATCGTGCCTGACCTCTCCGACCCCGTTCAGCTCGCCGGCTGGCGCGAACTGGAGGTGGCGAAACACCGGCTGTTCTATTCCCTGATCCGCTGGAAACTGCCGCTCCAGACCCGGCAGGACAACGCCGCGCATGGCCTGATTTTCAACTTCCTCGCCGACGATCCGAACAGCGGGCAGAAGATATTGACCGGGCATGACAACGGCCTGATCACGATCGCGCTCACCGAGACCGACGGCATCGAGCGCGAGCGGCGCAGGCTGGAGATGGGTGAGCCCTACCGCACGCTGCTCGGACATTTCCGCCACGAGGTCGGGCACTATTTCTGGGACGTGCTGGTCCGCGACGGCGGCAGGCTGCAAGAATGCCGCGCTGTATTCGGCGACGATTCAGTCGATTACGGCGAGGCTCTGCAGCGCCACTACGCCGAAGGCGCGCCACCGGACTGGCAGCAGAACTACGTCTCGTCCTACGCCACCACGCACCCCTGGGAAGACTTCGCCGAAACCTGGGCGCACTATCTCCACATCGTCGATACCCTGGAGATGGCGTCCGAGTTCGGCATGGAGGTGCGGCCCAGGGTCGACCGCGACGGGGAGTTGACGACACGCATCCGTTTCAACCCCTACGAGGCCAGGGACGTCGAGGCGATCGTCAACGCATGGCTGCCTTTCACCTTCGCCATGAACAGCGTCAACCGCGCCATGGGCATGCGCGACCTCTATCCCTTCATCCTGTCGCCGGCCGTGGTCGCCAAACTGGGCTTCATTCACGGCCTGGTCCGGGACGTAGCCAAGGAAAGCATCAAGGCCCGGAAGCCCTAGGGCGTCTCACGGACCAAGCGGCCCGTTTCGGTCTTGCGCTGGTCCGCCGGAGGGGCCGGATTTAGACCGTTGCCTCCGGCCCATTTTGATGTACCACGGGAGCCACACGGCCCGTCCCCTGCCGGTCCCAACGGCCAGGGACGGGTCCCGCCCAAGGTCGAGATTCAAGAAAAGCATGTTCAAACGCATTCTGATCGCCAATCGCGGCGAAATCGCCTGCCGGGTCATCAAGACCGCTCGCCGCATGGGAATTCAGACGGTTGCAGTCTATTCCGAGGCCGACCGCGACGCCCTCCATGTCGAGATGGCCGACGAGGCCGTGCTGATCGGGCCGCCCGCTGCGGCCGAGAGCTATCTGGTGATCGAGAAGATCGTCGAGGCCTGCCGCAAGACCGGCGCAGAAGCTGTCCATCCCGGCTACGGTTTCCTGTCCGAGCGGGAGGCGTTTCCGCGCGCGCTGGAGGCCGCCGGCATCGTCTTCATCGGCCCGAACCCCGGCGCGATTGCCGCGATGGGTGACAAGATCGAATCCAAGAAGGCGGCCGCAAAAGCAAAAGTCTCGACCGTGCCGGGCTATCTCGGCGTGATCGAGGACGACAAGCACGCGGTGAAGATCTCCGACGAGATCGGCTACCCCGTGATGATCAAGGCCTCCGCCGGCGGTGGCGGCAAGGGCATGCGCATCGCGCATTCCAAGGCCGAGGTGGCCGAGGGTTTCAACCTCGCCAAGGCCGAGGCCAAGGCCTCGTTCGGCGACGACCGCGTCTTCGTCGAAAAATTCATCGTCGATCCCCGCCACATTGAGATCCAGGTGCTGGGCGACAAGCATGGCAACGTGATCTATCTCGGCGAGCGCGAATGCTCGATCCAGCGCCGCAACCAGAAGGTCATCGAGGAAGCGCCGTCGCCGCTGCTCGACGAAGCCACCCGCCGCAAGATGGGCGAGCAGGCCGTCGCGCTGGCCAAGGCCGTGAACTATGACTCCGCCGGCACCGTCGAGTTCGTCGCGGGCCAGGACAAGAGCTTCTTCTTCCTGGAGATGAACACGCGCCTCCAGGTCGAGCATCCCGTCACCGAGCTCGTGACCGGCGTCGATCTCGTCGAGCAGATGCTCCGCGTCGCCGCCGGCGAGAAGCTCGCGATCGCGCAGAAGGACGTCACGCTGACCGGCTGGGCGGTGGAATCGCGCCTCTATGCCGAAGACCCGTTCCGCAACTTCCTGCCCTCGATCGGGCGTCTGGTAAAGTACCGTCCGCCGGCGGAAGTGAGCCAGGACGGCATCACGGTGCGCAATGACACCGGTGTGCAGGAAGGCGGCGAGATCTCGATCCATTACGATCCGATGATTGCGAAGCTCGTGACGCATGCGCCCTCGCGCGCGGCCGCCATCGAGGCGCAGGCCATCGCGCTGGATTCGTTCTATGTCGACGGCATCCGTCACAACATCCCGTTCCTGTCCGCACTGATGCACCATCCGCGCTGGCGTGAGGGCAATCTCTCGACCGGCTTCATCGCCGAGGAATTCCCCAAGGGCTTTGCGGTGCGCGTGCCCGAAGGCGAGGTCGCGCGTCGCATCGCTGCGGTCGGCGCCGCCATCGATCACGTGCTCGGCGAGCGCAAGCGTCAGATCTCGGGCCAGATGGGCGGCCGCGTCGTGCAGCGCGAGCGCCGCCGCGCGGTCTGGCTCGACCGCCAGGAGATTTTGCTCGAGGTCGCGCGCGAAGGCGATGCGATCGCGATCCGCTTCGTCGATGCCGCCGGCAAGGCCGGCAATGCACATCTGTTGCAGTCGCCTTGGAAGCCGGGCGATCCGGTCTGGCAGGGCACGATCGACGGCCACCTCGTCGCGGTGCAGACACGCCCGATCGCCAACGGCATCCGTCTCGCGCATCAGGGCGTCGAGGTGCCGGTCTATGTCTGGACCGAAGCTGAAGCGGCATCCGCGCGGCTGATGCCGGTGACCACGGCTGCCGACACCGGCAAGAAGCTGCTCTGTCCGATGCCCGGGCTCATCGTCTCGATCGCGGTGACCGAGGGCCAGGAGGTCAAGGCCGGCGAGACACTGGCCGTGGTCGAAGCCATGAAGATGCAGAACGTGCTGCGCGCCGAGCAGGACGGCACCGTGAAGAAGATCCACGCCAGCGCCGGCGCGACGCTCGCGGTGGACGCGCTGATTCTGGAGTTTGCATAGGGGTGTGAGTGGGGTAGGTGGTCTGCCCACGAGCACCGTCATTGCGAGGAGCCCTTGCGACGAAGCAATCCAGTCTGTCTCCGCGGATGCATTTCTGGATTGCTTCGCTTCGCTCGCAATGACGGAGTATGATACGGCCTGCGTAACTTGACCGAGACAGCACTATGGCCTTTCGTTCCCGCCGCGAGAAACTGCGATCGATCCTGTCGGGCTCAGCCTGCGTCCATCCCGGCTCGGTCTACGACGCGATCTCGATCCGTATCGCCGAGGATCTCGGCTTTCCCATCGGCATGTTCGGCGGCTCGGTCGCCTCGCTCGCGGTGCTCGGCGACCCCGACATCACGCTGATCACGCTTACTGAGCTCGCCGAGCAGATGCGGCGGATGTCGCGCGCGGCAGCACTTCCGGTACTGGTCGATGCCGATCACGGCTATGGCAACGCGCTCAACGTGCGCCGCACGGTGCAGGAGCTGGAGACGGCAGGCGCCGCCGGCCTCACCATCGAGGACACGCTGCTGCCGGCCGCTTTCGGCGAAGCGAAGCCGCAGCTGATCTCGCTGGAGGAGGGCGTCGGCAAGATGAAGGCCGCGCTTGGTGGCCGCGGCGATCCCTCGCTCGTCATCATGGGCCGCACTGGAGCTGCCTCGATCACCTCGCTCGACGACACCATCCGCCGTGCCAGGGCCTATGAGGCGACGGGCGTCGACGCGCTATTCTTCACCGGCATCAAGTCGCGCGCCGAGCTCGAGGCGATTGTCGCCGCGACGCACTTGCCGATTGTGCTCGGTGGCGCGCCCGACGACTTGAACGCGATCGACTATCTCACCAGCCAGCGCGTGCGCATCGCGCTTCAGGGCCATGCGCCGGTCGCAGCTGCCACGCAGGCGGTTTATGAGACGCTGAGGGCGCTGCGCGAGGGGACGCCGCCGAAGGCCCTCAACGGCCTCGCGTCGTCGGAATTGACCGCGCGCGTCATGCGTGAGGCCGAAACGAAGGCGCGCAGCGCTGACTTTCTCGGATTGAAAAGATGAGCCGGGCGATCCTCCAGGTCGTGATCCGCGGGCTCGTTCAAGGCGTCGGCTATCGGGCCTGGCTCGAGGCGCAAGCGGTCACCTGCGGCCTCGAAGGCTGGGTCCGCAATCGCCGCGACGGCAGCGTGGAAGCGCTGTTCGCGGGAACGCCCAAGCACGTTGCCGACATGGTCGCTCTGTGCCGCCACGGCCCGCCGTCGTCGCGCGTCGACAGCGTGACGAGCGAGACGGCGAGTGCGGACGAGCTGAACCTGCGCAGGGCAGGGGAAGCGTTCTCGGTGTTGCCGACGGTTTGAGGGCCAAGCCTCTCTCCGCGCGGGAGGTGCGCTCCCTCGCCCCGTTCTTACGGGAGAGGTTAAGAAGGCGAAGAGCCGTCACCGCGGCAGCTTGGCGATCGCTTCGCTCAACTCGTGGATCTCGTACGGCTTGCGCAGGATCGGGAAATCGCCGCGCACGTCGGCGGCGACGTCGCTGTAGCCGGTGGCGAGCAGGATCGGAAGGCCGGGGCGGATCTGACGCAGATGATGGGCGAGGCCGAGTCCATCCATCTTGCCAGGCATGACAATGTCCGAGAACACGAAATCGACGCCGTTCTTCTCGATCTCGCGCAACGCGGACTCGGCGTCGGGGACGCGGCGAACGCTGTAGCCGAGCTGCTCCAGCAGGCCGATGCTGACGATTGCGACGTCGGGATTGTCTTCGACCAGCAGCACCGTGCCGCTGCCGAGAACCGGCGCGGCATCAGGCGTCTCGCTCGACACGGTCCCGGTTGCGCGCGGCAACAGGATGGTGAAGGTCGTGCCCTTGCCGAGCTCGCTTGCGACCTTGACCGTGCCGCCGGCCTGATGCGCGAAGCCGTGCACCTGCGACAGGCCGAGGCCGGTGCCTTTTCCCACCGGTTTCGTCGTGAAGAACGGCTCGAAGATCTTGTCGACGACGTCGGAGGCGATGCCAAGCCCGGTATCGGCGACGGTGATGGCGACGAACTCGCCGCTGTGGGGTGGGTCCTCCAGGACGACGTTGCGTGCGCCGACCGTCACCGTGCCGCCGTCGGGCATGGCATCGCGGGCGTTGATGACGAGATTGAGCAGCCCGGTCTCGAACTCGGAGATGTCAGCCTTGACCGGCCAGACCTCGCGGTCGATCTCGAAGGCGAGATGAACGGCGCTGCCGACGCCGGCGTGAAGCACTTCGCGGATCGCCTCGATGCGGTCGCCGAAACGGATCGCCTGTGGATTGACGCTCTGCCGCCGCGCGAAGGTCAGGAGCTGGCTGGTCAGCGCGGCGCCGCGCTTGGTCGCGGTCTCGATCGCTAACATCGCGCGCTGCAGCTTGGCATCGTCGGCGACGTCCTTCTTCAGGATGTGAAGGCTGCCGCTGATGATCATCAGGAGATTGTTGAAGTCGTGCGCGACGCCTCCGGTGAGCTGGCCGAGCGCATCGAACTTCTGCGACTCGGCAAGTTGCGTCTGCATCCTCTCGAGCTTGAGCTGCGCGTTGCGGCGCTCAGTGATGTCGCGGGTGATCTTGGCGAAGCCGACAAGGGTGCCCTGCTCGTAGATCGGGTCGATCACGACGCTTGCCCAGAAGAAGGTGCCGTCCTTGCGGACGCGCCAGCCTTCCTCCTCGTAGCGGCCCTGGTCGCGCGCGATGCCGAGGGCACGGGCAGGCTTGCCGTTGGCGCGGTCGGTCTCGGTGTAGAAGCGGGAGAAATGCTGGCCGAGGATTTCGTCGGGCGCGTAGCCCTTGATCCGTTCGCCGCCGATGTTCCAGCTGGTGATGATACCGGTAGGGTCGAGCATGTAGAGTGCGTAGTCCGCGACTCCTTCCACCAACAGCCGAAAGCTGCGCTCGCTTTCGAACAAGTCTCTCTGTTGACTGGACTTTATCGCCATTCTCAACTCAACCCCGCCTGCAACGTGGCAAAACGCTCAGGAGGGCGGTTGGTTCCCGTCCTCTGGGACGTTTTTAGGCAAATACGGCGGACGGTATGCAGGACGCAAGCCCTATCGGAGGCTATTGACAGTCAATCGCATTCGTCAGATATTTCTGTTATGACAGAAATGACCGGAAAGAAGAAACTCCCCGCCGCCGTCGAGCGCTTCATCCTGCATTGGGGCGACATGGGGGATCAGTGGGGCGTCAATCGCTCGGTCAGCCAGATCCACGGGCTGCTCTATCTCGCCGAGGCGCCGATGACGGCCGAGGACATCGCCGACACGCTCGGCATGGCGCGTTCCAACGTCTCCAATTCGCTGAAGGAGTTGCTGGCCTGGAACCTGATCCGGCGCGTCCCGATCCTCGGCGACCGCCGCGATCATTACGAGGCCGAGACCGATATCTGGGAGGTTGCGGCACGCATCGCGGCGCGGCGCAAGGAGCGGGAGCTTGATCCCGCGATCACGGCGCTCCGGGCCTGCGTGTCCGATGCGGCCGACGATCCCACCATCAATCCGGTCGCGAGCAAACGGCTGAAGGAGATGCTCGCCTTCACCGAGCTCGCCGACCACTGGTTCATGCAGATGCTGAAGGTGCCGCGGCCGCGATTGGTCGCGCTGATGAAGCTCGGCGAGAAGATCGCCAGTCTGCTGCCTCTGGGCAAGGCCAAATAGCGTCGAGGAGGGTGCGATGACGTCGGCTCGATTATCAGGCTCCAACGCAACTCCCTCCGCTCACACAAAACTGCTCGACGATCGCCGCTTCCGCGCGCTGTTGCCGGATGAGGATTGGGGTCGCCTGCCGCTCGCGACCTGGCGGCGCTTCTCAAAACGCGTCGGCGACGGTGACAGCGTCGTCTATGTCGGCGTGGTCGAGGAGGTCTCTTTCAGCGACATCGGCTGGTGGTTCGCGCAAGCCGCGCGCCTGATCGGCGGCCCGCTGCCCACGGGACGCGATACCGGCGTGCCCATGATCGTCACGGTCACCGAGGACGGCGCGACCGGTGGCCAGACCTGGACCCGCATCTGCGCCCGCAAGCGCGGCTTTCCACAGGTGATCCATTCCGCCAAGCGTTTTGCCGGGCCGACCGGGCTCGAGGAATATGTCGGCTTCGGCGTCTCGATGGCGCTCCGTATCGCGGTCGAAGGCCAGGCGCTGACCTTCCGCAGTGCCGGCTACGGCCTCCAGCTCGGACGCCTCTGGATCCCGCTGCCGCAATGGCTGACGCCGGGCGATCTCACGGTGACGCACGGCGATCTCGGCGAGGGTGCTTTCCGCTTCACCCTCGACGTCATTCATCCGCGTTACGGCGCACTGATCCACCAGTCCGCCATGTTCAGGGAGGCCGTATCATGACGCTGCTGTTGTGGACGCTCATCGCCATCCAGATCGTGATGGGCGTGTTCGACACCTTCTATCACCACGAATTCACCGAGCGCCTGGCCTGGCGCCCGTCGCAGCGCTTCGAGCTGAAGCTGCACGGCATTCGCAACATGCTCTATGCGCTGCTATTCCTGCTGCTCGGCTGGCTCGAGGTCTATGGCGTGCTCGCGCTGCTGATCGTCGCGGTGCTGATCGCCGAGATCGTCATCACGCTGATGGATTTTGTCGAGGAGGATCTGAGCCGGAAACTGCCGCCGAGCGAGCGCATCAACCACACGCTGCTGGCGATCAACTACGGTGCCATCCTGGCGCTGCTGCTGCCGGTGCTGCTCGAGTGGGCGATGCAGCCCTTTGGCGTGACCGTCGTGTATCGGGGCCTGCTCAGTATCGCCGCGACCGCCTGCGCAGTCGGCGCTGCGCTCTGCGGCATCAGGGACTTTGCGGCGATGCGCCGGCTCGGCCGCATGCGAAGCGTGCCCGCGAACGGACTCGTCGACAAGCTGCCCGGCCGCAAGACCGTTTTGATCACCGGTGCCACCGGCTTCATCGGCAGCCGCCTTGCGGCGAGCCTCGGTGGTGCCGGGCATCACGTCATCGCGCTGATCCGCACCCCCGCGAAGGCCGAGATGCTGCCCCCGCCCGTGACGCTGATCACCAGCCTCGATCAACTCGCCGCGGACACGCCAATCGACGCCATCGTCAACCTCGCTGGCGAGCCGATCGGCAACGGCCTCTGGACCGAAGCGAAGCGCGCGAAGATCATCAGCTCGCGCATCGACATGACCGGCGAGGTCGTGAAGCTGATTGCGCGGCTCGAGCGCAAGCCCGAGATGCTCGTCAGCGGCTCTGCCATCGGCTGGTACGGCCTGTGGGCCGACCAGGTGCTGACGGAATCTGCGAAGTCCCACGCCTGCTTCAGCCACGAGCTGTGCGCGGCCTGGGAAAGGGCGGCGCGGCCGGCGGAGGAGCTTGGCGTCCGCGTGGTCAATTTGCGCGTCGGCCTCGTGCTCGGCACGGAAGGCGGTTTTGTCACGCGCTTGCTGACGCCGTTCGAGTTCGGCCTCGGCGGTCCCCTCGGCACCGGGCGGCAGTGGATGTCCTGGATCGAGCGCGACGATTTGATCCGGCTGATCGCCTATGTGATGGCGACGCCTGATCTCGCAGGTCCCGTCAATGCCACCGCGCCGATCCCGGTCACCAACGCAAAGTTCACCGAGGAGCTCGGCCGCTGTCTGCATCGCCCCGCGGTGTTCCGCATTCCCGGCGGCCTGCTGCGCCGGGTCGGCGGCGGCTTTGCCGACGAGCTCCTGCTCGGCGGACAGCGCGTGCTGCCGAACAAGGCGCTGAGCCGCGGTTTTGTGTTCCGGCACGAGACGCTGCGCAGCGCGTTCGAGGCGATCCTATGAATTCAGGTGGCGGCTACACTTCGAAATGTCGCCGCCACCGCGCGCAACGCTGCCAGCTTGGCGGGATCGCTGACCTTCGAATGCAGCATCAC
This sequence comes from Bradyrhizobium betae, assembly GCF_004123905.1. GTDB lineage: Bacteria > Pseudomonadota > Alphaproteobacteria > Rhizobiales > Xanthobacteraceae > Bradyrhizobium > Bradyrhizobium betae_A. Next base: position 287,805 of record NZ_MZXW01000022.1, on the reverse strand, counting down.
CTTCGAGCTGCCGAGCTTTGGCAGTTCGTGTGCAGGCCCGATGTCGACCAATCCGGGCGGTGCGATCCGGCGCGCCAGCGGCGCAATCGCAAGTCCGGCAAGCGCGGCAGCGACCACGGCCGTGACGCCGCCTCCGACGAAGCGTTCGCGCCAGGCCATTCCGGCCTTGTCGAGCGCACGCACGGCGATGGCGCGGACACCGCAGGGCGGGGCGAGGGTTGCGAGTGGCAGCGGTTCGCCCTTCGGTAGGGCGAGGCGCCGTGATGCGAACCAGCCGAATTCGTCCTCGGTCAGTTTTTCGCCGCCGCGGCGGCTGCCTTCCTGGCGGACGATCACCGCGTCGAGCTCGCCCGCGTCATAGGCATCCTGCATCTCGCGCGAAAAGCCAATGGTGACGGCAAACGTGAGGTTCGCCGACATCGCATGCAGGCGTTCGAGCAGCGGCACCAGTTCGGGGCCCGCGGCGTGGTCGGAGATACCGAGCGAGAGCGATTGCGCGGCCGGTGCCTCGCCCGACAGCGCGCGGTCATGCGCTTCCATCAGCGCGCGGGCGCGGTCAAGGAACGCCGCGCCGTCGGCGGTGAGTCGGACGGCACGCGGCGAGCGCTCGACGAGGCGTTTTCCGAGTAGCGTCTCCAGCCGTTGCAGCTTCAGGCTGACGGCGGCCTGTGTCGTACCGAGTACCTCGGCAGCACGCGTAAAACCCTGGAGGTCGGCGACCAGCAGGAAGGCCTTGATGGTGGCGATATCGAGTGTGGCGGTCATTATGAATGCTTATCACTGGTATCAATAGAGATAAGATACCAAAATGGCGGGTGAAGGTCTAGCTTCTCTCCAACGCCGCGCAAATCGCGCGACATCCTGAGGAGAACGACCATGCCCCTGATCACCGTGTCGTACACCACCCCCCGCCAGTCGCCCGCGCTGAAGGCCGACATCGCCAGCGCCGTGTCCGAGCTCACCGCAAAGATCCTGCACAAGGATCCCAAGGTGACCGCCATCATCGTGAAATCGGTCGATGCGGCTGACTGGTTCGCCGGCGGCAAGTCGCTCGCCGAGCAAAAGCTCGCCAGCTACTGGATCGATATCCACGTCAGCGAAGGCACCAACACCAAGGACGAGAAGGCCGCCTATCTCGCCGCCACGTTCAAACGTATGGCCGAGATCCTGGGCCCGCTGCATCCCGAGACCTATCTGCATGTCGACGAGGTCAAGGGCGACGCTTACGGCTTTGGCGGCCTCACCCAGGAACGTCGTTACATCGCCGGCAAGCTCGAAGTGTCGCTAGCTGCCGCGTGAGGCGGCAAGCCGCGGGTGAGCGATCTCACCCGCGGCCTGATCGTCAGCTCGCCGCGCGGAACTGAACTTCGGAATTGTTCAGGAAGCACGTCTTGTCGAACAGTTTCAGATCCAGCGGGTTCGGCAGCCTGACATCGCTGATATCAGGGCAGGGTTTTATCGAGGGATCATAGGACCGGTCGATCTGCGAGATGAAGACCACGATCAGCCCCTTGTCGCGTGCGAACGATTTCAGCGCGCGCACCTGAACGGTGAGATCGGGGTTTTCGCGCCTCTGGTCGAGCAGTTGCAGATAGTCGATCACCACGACCGTGCCGCGGGGCGCTGCTGCCATCTGCTTGATGATGTGATCGGCGCTGATCGCGTCGGAGCAATCGACCTCGAACAGTTTGTCGAACTGCACGGGGTCTACGCCGATCGCACGCAATCGATCCAGAACGTCTCTCTCTGTGTATTCGAGCGAGAAGAACGCGGCGTGATGGCCCGACTTCATGGCCTCCACGGAAAGTTCGAGGCTCATCAGAGTCTTGCCTTGGCCGGGGCGCGCCCCGACCAGCACGAGATCGCCCTGCTGGAATTGCGGAAACAGTCGATTGGCCGGCGTGACTGCGCCAGCTTTTGCCGCGAGCATGCTCCAGGCGGAAAACCCTTCGCTCGCGGCAATGCGGTCAAGTGCGGCGTGGAGCGGGACGCCTTCCGCACGCGACAAGCGTTTTGCTTTGCGCTTCAGATGATAGATGGGTGCAGACAGCTTCATCGTAAAACCTCCCATTGCGAGCTGAAATGCAATCCCTCCTTATGCCCAGTGCTCGAACAGTCGGTCCGATGATCAACTCGCCCGGCATGACATCTGCTTTCCCGGCGGAGGGGGGAGGCGTGGGCGGCACCGGAATCGAACATAGCCGATTCGTATGTATGGAGAATGCGAGCAGCGCGTCTCCAACAGGAAACGCTAGGCAGCCGCCTCCGGCACCAACGCCTTGGTCGGCCCGAACAACTCCTCGAACGCCTGCCGGAGCGCGACGTCGACGTCAGTCATGGTCACGAGCTGGCCGAGATCGACCAGCGACGTCACGCCGTAGCGGGGATCGGCGACGCCGCAGGGCACGATGCCGGCGAAATGCGACAGCTCCGGCTCGACATTGATGGCGATGCCGTGGAACGAGACCCAGCGCTTCAGCCGGACGCCGATCGCCGCGATCTTGTCTTCATGCTCGGATCCCTTGTCGGGCCGCTTCACCCAGACGCCGACCCGGTCCTCGCGCCGCTCGCCGCGGACGTTGAAGGCGCCGAGCGTCTTCAGGATCAGCTCCTCCAGGCTCGCGACATAAGCCCGCACATCAGGCCGGCGGCGCTTGAGGTCGAGCATGATGTAGGCCACCCGCTGGCCGGGCCCGTGATAGGTCAGCTGCCCGCCGCGCCCGGTGGCAAAGGTCGGGAATCGGGGATCGAGCAGGTCGCTTTCCTTGCCCGAGGTGCCCGAGGTGTAGAGCGGGGGGTGCTCCAGCAGCCAGACCAGCTCCGGCGCTTCGCCGGCCGCAATCGCCGCGACTCGCGCCTCCATGGCGGAAACCGCCTCCGGATAGGGCACGGGCGCGTCGGAGATTCGCCACTCGACAGGTTCGCCGCTTGCAGCGGAAAACGACGTCAAATCGAGGTCTTGGCGGGGGTTTTGAGGTGAATTAACCATTGGCTAACCATAACGTGGTGATGATCACAGGCGCAAATGCCAAAGTCCTTTGGCTCAGTCTCCAGTTGCGGCGGTCCTGACAGTGCCCACTCTCGATAAAGTCACCGTGGATCTCATGGTCGTCCTCGGGACGACCACCATGCCGATCCATCAAGTATTACGTCTTTCCCGCGGCGCCATCATCGAGCTGGACGCGACCGAGGCCGACGAGGTCAAGGTCTTGGCCAATAACCTGCCGGTCGCCTCCGGCGTCGTGCTGGTGGACCGCAACCGAATCGCGGTCGAGGTCAAGCAGATGCTGCCGCGCACGCAGGGGACGCGGTAGCGCCCCGGAGACGCGGTAGCGGCCTGGGCACGCGGTAACGAGGGCTTCGGCATCCGATAGGACCGATCCGGACAGGGATAGGGATTTTCCTGCCAAGCTTGTGGAATTCGAGGCCTTTGCAGGCTTGTATCCCCCTGATGGATTTGTTAGATCGGCGACCGCTGATCCGGCCAGCCTAACGACCTCAGGCCGGTATCTCCTTGCGCTCGTGGCGGAATTGGTAGACGCGCTGCCTTGAGGTGGCAGTGGGTAACACCGTGGGGGTTCGAGTCCCTCCGAGCGCACCATACGGCGGATCGCGCCGTTTTAGTCGGGGTAGGGCCTGTTGCTGCCGAAATCCCCTCGCAGATCAAGTCGATGATCTGATCATCAAACATCAGGCAAAAGTGGCTGCATCGGACGCGATGCGTCTGAGCGAATCTGTTCAGCCAATTTGATTTGCCGAGATTGACCACGGCAGCTTGGCGCGGCGGCGGTCCGTAATCGATTTTGTCGCAAGTGATCGCAAAGGACCTGCTCCGTCATTGGTCCTGCTCACGCAATTGTTCCTGGAAATAGCCTGTCAGGGACGCGGGTCGATCGACACCTTGATATTGCATTTTGATACGATCACACCCTATAATTGATTAACTCCGAGAGATCCGAAAATATCGGTCGCTGGCTTCCGGGTCCGAACACGGGCTGCCGGAGTCGAGCGCCTTTGCAAGGGAGGGCAGTATGACGCTCAAGCCGGGATTCCAATTCGCGGAGGCGCAACTTCTGCTCGAGATGGCGCAGCATGCCTATGCCGGCACGCCATCGCTGACCGAAGTGGTGGCAACCTGCGGCGTTCCCCCCGTGCCCGATCCAAGCTCGAATTGGACGATCCGCAAGGACCTCACCCCGACGAGCTCCACGCTCTTGGATAATTACTGGCAGGTCTGGCAGAACCAGAGTGACAGCACCCAATACGCGATCGCCGTGCGCGGTACGGTCGCAAGTGCGGCCAGCGTGTTGGCCGATTTGCTGTTCCCCCTGATCAACGCGCGCTTTGACGTGAAGCTCGGTTCGATCTCGCTGCCGTTCTATCTCGCCCGCGATGAGGGTGACAGTGCGGTGAAAGCCGGTGTGCATTCGGGCTTCGCTCTGAGTTTGCTGCTCATGCTGTTCACCACCGATAGCCCATTGTTCGTGACCTTGGCGCTGCTCGCGGAGCAGGGCAACGACGTCTACGTCACCGGGCACAGCCAGGGTGCATCGATTGCCACGCTGCTCACCTCGCTGGTCCGGCACTCGACGGATGTTTTCAAGGGGCCGGCCTACAAGACCTACACCTTCGCGCCTGCCAAGGGCGGCAACGACCATTACGCATACGATTACGCGCAGCTTGCCGGGGTCGACGGATACGCCTGGGCGGTGACATCGACGCAGGACTGGGTGCCGCAGGCGCCGTTTGCCCTGGAGTGGATCTCAGACCTCAACACGCCAAATCCGTTGCGTGGGTTCAACGGCAGCCCCAATCCCGAGGCCATGATCGCGCTCGGCAGCGTGGTCGCCGACGGTGAGAGCGCCGTCAATCGCGTTCGCGACGATGCGGTGAGGCGGCTCAAGCAGCGGGTCGGGAGTCTTTCTCTGAGGCTGACATCCGAGACGATCCATTTGAAAGCCGCCGATCTCGGCGCGGCAAATGCCACACCGATCACGGGATCGACGATCTCGGATGTGATCCAGCAGATCCTCGACCAGATTCAGGCCTCGCTGAACTATGCCGACGTCGGCGCGCTGCTGCCGCTATTCGCCACCCCGGGCGGCAACCCGACCGACGGGACGCCGGGATGCCAGACGCTGGACTATTTCTGGCAGCACCATCTCGGCAACTACCTGAAATACATGAAGCAGCAGTATGGCAGCTGAGCCGGCAATGACTGCGTGCGCGGAGCGACCAATTTCCGCTCACACACTCCGCGCCGAGCGTCGCAGCGATTGCGGCGGCTGACCGAAGGCGCGGATGAAGGCACGGCGCATCCGCTCGGGGTCGCGAAAACCTGTCGATTGCGCGACGCGCTCGATGGCTTCGCCGGAGGACTGCACCCGCTCGCGCGCCACCTCGACCCGCAACCGCTCGACGGCCTTGGTCGGCGTCGATCCGGTTTCGGCGATGAAGGAACGCACGAAATGCCGCGCGCTCAAGCCAGCGCGTTCGGCGAGAGCGTCGACCGTGAGCTGCGCGTCTAGGTTCTCGCGCACCCAGGACAAGAGGCCGCCGAAGCGGCCGTTCGGCGTCTTGAGTTCGAGCAAGGTCGAGAACTGCGACTGCCCGCCGCCGCGGCGCTGATAGAGCACCAGCTGTCGCGCGACCGCTTGCGAGACCTCTTCGCCGTGGTCCTCGGCGATCATGGCGAGTGCGAGATCGATCCCTGCGGTGATGCCCGCCGACGTCCACACGCGATCGTCCCGGATGAAGATCTGGTCCGGCTCCAGCCTGACATTGGGATAGCGTCCGGTGAAGTCGCGCGTGCAAGACCAGTGCGTGGTCGCGCTGCGGCCGTCCAGGAGTCCGGCCTCCGCGAGCAGGTAGGCGCCGTTGCAAACGCTGGCCATGCGCACGCCGCGCTTCGCCAGTCTCCGAATGAAGGCGATCGTCGTCTTGCAGCGCGTGGCTGCTTCGACGCCTTCGCCGCCTGCAACGAGCAGCGTCGTGACGGGGCTCGCCGCGCGCAAGCTGCGCGCAAACATCTCGGTGCCCGACGAGCTGCGCACGGCGCCGGCCTTGGTTGCGACCGTGATGACCTGCGGGGCGTTTGGCACGTAACGTCTTGCGATCTCGAACACCGAGATCGGGCCGGCCGCGTCCAGCAACTGGAATTCGGGAAAGATCAGGAAGCCGATCATGGACGCGTCCAAAAATGAGGGAATTACGCCGTTTCCGACCTCAAGGCGAACATGACAGGCTGTCACCGTCAAGCACGATGTCGAGGTGGGTCATGTCGGGTCCGTTGCAGATCGGTCTTCTGGTTTTTCCCCGTGTCACCCAGCTCGATCTCACAGGTCCGGCGCAGGTCTTCTCCAGCCTGCCTGATGTGAACGTGCATCTGGTCTGGAAACGCATCGAACCTGTGCCGAGCGATTCCGTGATCATGCTGACGCCGACCGTCACCTTCGCCGATTGCCCGCAGCTCGACGTGATCTGCGTTCCCGGCGGCTATGGCACCGACGAGCTGATGCTCGACGAGGAGGTGCTGGCGTTTCTGCGCAGGCAGGAGAGGGGCGCGACTTACGTCACGTCGGTCTGCACCGGCTCGCTCGTGCTTGGCGCTGCCGGCCTCTTGCAAGGGTACCGCGCAGCGACGCACTGGACGGCCGTCGATGCCTTGCCGTTCTTCGGCGCCTCGGTGTCGCGCGAGCGGGTCTGCATCGATCGCAACCGCATGACGGGCGGCGGCATCACGGCCGGAATCGATTTCGCGCTCACCCTGGTCTCGATGTTGCGAGGCCGGGCGGCTGCCGAGATGATCCAGCTCCGCATGGAATATAATCCCGCGCCACCGTTCGAGGCCGGCTCGCCGGATACAGCGCCCGCGGCGATCGTCGCGGCGATGAAGGAGCGCGTTGCGCCGGCGCAGGCGCGGCGGCTGGAGTTCGTCAGGAAGGCCGTCGGTCAGCAAGGATAGCAGCTGCGAAACTGCCGATCGGACATTGGGATAATCGGGGCAGGTCATCGCTGACATCCGTCGCGATGCTGGAATGGAGGGGGCAATGGCGCCTTGTCGTGTTCGGAAGTTGCAGTCATGGCGCATCCCGCTTGCCCGGTTCACCTTCGGACTTGCCCTGGCGCTGGGGCCGCTCGCGCTCGCCGAGCGGAGCGCGGCTGCCGACTTTTCCGGCGGGGTCATCAAGATCGGCATCATCAACGATCAGTCCGGCCCATTGTCGGACAATTCTGGACCAGGCTCCGTCGTCGCCGCAAAGTTGGCCGCTGAGGATTTTCAGAGAGCGACTCCTGACATCAAGGTGGAGATCATCTTCGCCGACCATCAGAACAAGCCGGACATAGGGGCGCAAATTGTCCGCAAATGGTTCGACGTCGACGGCGTCGACATGGTGGCCGATGTCGGAAACTCGGCGGTCGCGCTCGCGATCCAGTCGATCGCGCGCGACAAGAACAGGATCGTCATCTATTCGGCGGTCGGCACCACGGAGATCGGCGGCAAGCAATGTTCGCGTACCGGATTGATGTGGCTGCACGACAATTACAATCTCGTCTCCGGATCGGTTCGCAGGCTGGTGTCGCAAGGCTATGACAGCTGGTTCTTCATCGCGGCCGACTATGCGTTCGGACGCAATATGGTGGAGGTGTCCCAGCGTGTGCTCGCGGAAGGACAAGCAAAGTCGCTTGGTGCCGTCTTTCACCCGCTCGGAAACGCCGACTACGGCTCGTTCCTGCTGCAAGCCCAGGCCTCGAAGGCCAAGGTCGTCGCCTTCGCCAATGCCGGTGAGCAGCTCGTGACCGCGATGAAGCAATGGCACGAGTTCGGAATGAACATGGGATCGCAGAAGCCGGTCGCCGAGCTGATGTTCCTGACCGACGTGCACGCCATGGGCGTCGACACGGCCAAGGGACTAACGACCGTCACCGCCTGGTATTGGGCCCTCAACGATGAGACGCGCGCGTTCGGCCAGAGGTTCTACAAGCTCCACAAGGCGATGCCGACCGCGCCGCAGGCCGCCGTCTACTCCGCCGTGTTACAATATCTGAGAGCGGCGGCTGCGGCCGGAACGGACGAGACCAACGCGGTCCTCGACAAGATGCGCGCGATGCCGGTGGACGATTTCTACGCGCCGGGCGCACGGCTGCGCGCCGACAACAAGCTCGTGCACGATTTCTATCTGGTCGAGGTCAAGAAGCCTGCGGAGGTCAAGACCCTCTGGGACTACTATAACGTGGTCGAGAAAATACCGGCCGAGGACGCTTTTCTCCCCCTGAGCCAGAGCGAATGTCCGTTGCTCAAGACGTCGGCAAACTGACCTGGGCCGGGCGAGGCCGGAGCGGCCCTCCTCAGCCATATTCCTCGCCAATCCCGTATTCCTTGTAGATCTCGAGCGGATCCGTGTCCGGAAACAGGCGGCATTTGGCCTGGGCGAGGTGCAGGCTCACCGCCGCCGGCTCCTTGCCGTTCGCCAGCATCTTGCGGATGTCGTCCATATGCGCGTTTGGCCGATGCTTGGGTTCGAGCTGCTCCAGTGCGACCAGCGCGGTCGCCAGCGCTTCGGTCAGAACCCAGTCGTCGTGGCCCGTGATTCCCTTCTTCGGCATCGGCAGACCCCAGATGTGGCGGCACCCGATAGTCTATCGCGACTTCCGCCAAATCTCCATTGAGCCGTGGCGCTCCGGTGCGCGGAACGGGCCGGTCAACGTGGTCCGGCTTGCATTATGGCCGCGCGTGGCTAAAAGGCGGCAATTGCGCGGACGATCGTATCTTTGTTGAAACAAAGTTGGCGTAGACGGGCCTCGCGCGGCGTTCAGGTCGGCTGTTCCGGCCTGTGAGCCGTATCCCTGAACTCTCGGAAGCCGAACGGTCGTACCGCCGAAGGCTGGAGCCAGCATGGTCTTTCTTAGCTTCGTCTACCGCTTCGTCACCAATTTCGCATTCATGGCGATGGTCTATTTCAGCCTGAACTTCATGGAGAAATACCAGAACCGGGCGATCATCGCGATCCTGGTGCTGGTCTATACCGGCATGCGCGCGGCCTCGACGCTGCGTGCGTTCTACTTCTTCCAGAAGATCGAGAAGCTGGAGGCCGAGACGAAGCGCCTGCAGGCCCCGATCAATGACGGCTCGGGCGGAACCAGCGCGCGCAAGCAGGTCGTCGCCGACGTGGCCCGGCTGCGCCGCGACGGCGAACTCAAATCCTATATGGACCTGTTCTTCCTGGCGCTGATCGTGCTGCTTTGCGTGGCCGCCATCATGCGGCAGTGAGGGCTTAAGCGCGTTTCTTCACGCTGGTCGCGACGCGGGTCGGGTGGGGCGTTGTACCCTTCTGTGCAGTACCCTTGGTCTGTGCGGTATGTTTCGGGGTGCCGTGTGCAGCGTCGGCGGTCCGGGAGGCGCGCGACTTGCCGGCCTTGATGCTTCCGGACTTGATGCTTCCGGACTTGCCCTTGGCCGCGCGCGGCGTCTCGGCCGCCATCGCCAGCCGGGTCGCGGCGCGCCGCGACAGGGTCGTCGACAGCAGCACCTCGATCGAGCCTTCCGGGATCGCAAAGAGATCGTGGCCGGGGACGGGCAGGGTGGACGCGACATCCAACTGCCCCTTGGTCCGGCGCGGCAGCAGCGGCTGATGCTCGGTCTGCGCATTGAGATCGGTCAGCGAGGGCGCCGGAAGCATCGTGCTCTGCGTGAACACGAAGTTCGGCACTGAAGGCCAGCGCGCGATCGGCGTCGTCTCGGTCGGCGGATGCAGCAGCCATTCCACCGCCGTGGTCGGCGTCGCCGGCAGGTCGGCGGTCGCCGGCACCACATGGACAATGCGATAGCCGCGCGCCTTGAGGTCGCGGAGGATTTTCGGCAACGCCGCCACAGTGCGCGCCTGGATGTCGTGCAGCAGCAAGATGCCCTTGCCCTTGGCCTCCAGCCGCTGGATCGCGAGCTGATAGACGCGGTCGGACGACACATGGCGCCAGTCATCGGCGGGGAAGTCGGCGCTCCAGACCTGGATGCCGCGCGAGATCAAATAGTTCTCGACACCTTCGGCGCGCATCAGGCCGGGAATGCGGAAGAACGGCGCGAGCTTGGTCGGATCGGTCATTGCGGCCGAGGTCCACTGGATGCCGCCGTTGATCTCGGGCTCGTATTTTTCGATCGGCATCCGGTCGAAGGTCAGCGGATGGTTCATGCTGTGGGTGCCGACGGTGTGACCCGCCGCCACCAGCTTGCGCACGCCTTCCGGGTTCGCCTTGGCCTGGCCGCCGATGATGAAGAAAGTCGCCTTGATGCACTCGTCGTCGAGCATCTTGAGGATCTGGTTCGAATATTTCGGCAGCGGACCGTCGTCGAAGGTCAGGACGACTTCATGGTCCTTCAGCGGCAACGTCTCGCGATACTGCATGGTGCCAATGCGCGGATGCTCGCGCGGATCCACCACGAGGGTGCGGGACGTCCCGAGCGCGTCCGGATGGCCGGGGCAGTCGGCCGCATACGCTGCTGGCGGAGCGAGGGTCAGCAGGCCAATACAAAGGACGATCCACGATCGCGTCCGAACTACAACGCTACTTCCGATCATGAACCTCGTCTGCCCTCATACGCGGTTGCCGCCATAGTAGGTCGGAGACGCCCCAAAACGGTTCAGGCGGCCCCTTCCATCATTGCATGGCGTAGCATGAACAGACTGTTAATAGGGCCAAAATCACCCCAATTTGCGCCCCCGTGACATTCCGGCATCAGCGCGTATCGGCGTTCTTCTGCGATGGGCCCGCCGGCACCACGTGAACCACGCGAAAACCGTTCTCCCTCAGATACCGCAGGAAGGCCGGCATGATCGCGGCCGTCCGCGCCTTGGGATCGTGGAACAGGATGATGCCCTTGCCGGCGGCCGCGAGGCGCTCGGTGATGAGCTTCAATTCTTGTTCCGGCGTCATCTCGTTCCAGTCGCTGGCCCAGAGATCTGCCCCGAACACGACGATGCCGCGCGACTGCAGCAGGTCGAGCTCGGCTTGCGTCGCCTCGAAATAGGGGAAGCGGAAAAACGGCGTCGAGGGTGTCGTCGTGAAGGTGCCGTGCAGCGCCATCTCACCGGCGGCAATGCCGCGATCGATCTCGCTCTTCGCCTTGTCGAACGGGATCCGCGCCATGAACGGATGTGACCAGGTGTGGTGGCCGATGGTGTGGCCCTCGCGCGCGATGCGCTTGACCATGTCCGGATGTTCGGAGGCGTGCAGGCCGATCAGGAAGAAGGTCGCGCGCACGCATTCCTGCGCCAGCGCCGCCAGCACCTTCGACGTCGTCGGCGGATGCGGGCCGTCGTCGAAGGTCAGCACGACCTCGTGATCGGCCAGCGCCAGCGTCTGCGGAAAGCTCTTCAGGCCGACGCGCGGCGTGGTCTTGGCATCGACGCTGAGAATGCGCGAGGTGCCGAGCGCGTCCTTGCGCGGGCACTCGGCAGCCTCCGTCGCGGCGATGCCGGCGAGGGCCGCGAGGACCGCAGCCAGCGACATCGAGGTCCATTTCCGCCGAAGCATCTTTGCCATTGCGCTCGGAGTTGCCTTGTGGGTATTGCCTGAACCATCAGCTCAGATCACCAACCTGTCAAACGGCGAGGCGCACCATGGATGAACATATGGACGGTGCTCCATCTGCCGAGGCCTCGGTACTCGACCATGTGCCGATGCGCAATGAAGACGGCGATATCAGGCACGAATTCGTCGCGGAGATTGCCCATGCGATCGAGGCCGGCGACAGCGCCGCGCTGCGCGCCTGTGTCGCAGAGCTGCACGAGGCCGATCTCGGCGATCTGATCGGCGCGCTGGAGCCCGACGACCGCGTCCGCCTGGTCGAGCTCACCGGCCGCGACTTCGACTTCTCGGCGCTGAACGAGGTCGACGAGACCGTCCGCGACGACATCCTCGAGGAGTTGCCGCCGGAGACGGTCGCGGAAGGTGTCCGCGAGCTCGAATCCGACGACGCGGTCGAGCTGCTGGAAACCCTCGACGAGGCGGAGCAGGAGGAGATCCTCGAAAAGCTTCCCTTGCAGGAGCGCGTCGCGCTCGAGCGCAGCCTGCTGTATCCGGAAAATTCCGCAGGCCGCCGGATGCAGACCGAGTTCATCGCGGTGCCGCAGGATTTCACCGTCGGGCAGGCGATCGACTACATGCGCGAGACGCCGGATCTGCCCGATCGCTTCTACGAGATCTATGTCGTCGACAAGGACCAGCATTGGCATGGCGCGGTCTCACTCGACGTCCTGCTCCGTGCGCGCCGCCCGGTGGCGCTTGCCGAGCTGACCGACGAGGATCGCCGCCGCGTCTCCGTCCTGGAGGACCAGGAGGAGGTGGCGCGCATGTTCGGCAAGTACAATCTCGTCGCAGCACCGGTGCTCGACACCCAGGATCGCCTCGTCGGCGTCATCACCGTCGACGACGTCGTCGACGTCATCGAGGAGGAGGCGGACGAAGACCTCAAGGCGCTCGGCGGCGTCAACAGCGACGAAGAGCTCTCCGACACCGTGTTCACCATCGCGCGCGCACGGTTCAACTGGCTGCTGGTCAATCTCGCCACCGCCTTCCTGGCGTCCTCCGTGCTCGGCCTGTTCGAGGGCCAGCTCGAAAAGATGGTCGCGCTCGCCGTGCTGGCGCCGATCGTGGCGAGCCAGGGCGGCAATGCCGCGACCCAGACCATGACGGTCGCAGTGCGCGCGCTGGCGACGCGTGAGCTCGGCGCCTCCAACGCCTGGCGCGTGGTGATGCGCGAAGGCCTGGTCGGCCTCGTCAACGGGCTCGCCTTCGCCGTGATCACGGGCATCGCGGCCGTGGCCTGGTTCAAGATCCCGGGTCTCGGCATGGTCATCGGCCTTGCCATCATCGTGAACCTCTTTGCCGGCGCGCTCGGCGGCATTTTGATCCCGATGGCGCTCGAACGTGTCAGGGCCGATCCGGCGGTGGCGTCGGGCACGTTCGTGACGACGGTGACCGACGTGGTCGGCTTCTTCTCGTTCCTCGGCATTGCGACGCTTTGGTTCGGGTTGAGGTAAGGAAGGCGCACTCTCTCCTGTGTCCCGGGCGCGCTGCGGCGCGTAGCGCTGCTGCGCAGAACCGGGACCCAGAAAGCGACTCGGTGCGTCGCCGCGAGGTGGGCCCCGGCTCTGCAGCGCACCGCTAAAGAAGCGCTGCGCTGCGTCCGGGGCACGAGAGCGTATTCGCCGCCATCATCTTTAATCCGAACTTAAGCGACCTGCCGCATCATCGCCCGGGCTTGGGGGAATGAATATGCGGTTGCGGCTGAAGGCGGACGGGCGGGTCGTCGAATTGCGGGACGGACAGGAATTTCCGGTCCAGCCGGCGGCGAATGTCGCGCCCGCCGATATCAGCTCTCACGCGGTGCGCGATTTGCGCCGCCGCGCCTGCCTGACCCAGATGGAGTTCGCCGCAAAACTCGGCGTTCCCGTCGAGACCATCCGCAACTGGGAGCAGGGCAAGCGCGCGCCGCGGGGACCGGCCCGCGCACTGCTCGCCGTGATCGCGCATGCGCCCGACACCGTGTTCCAGGCGCTCGCCAAAGCCTGACGCCAGGGTCTCACGTCAGGGCCCCGCACAGCCTCCCGTTAGCATTGCGTTGGCAGTGTCGCGGGCGAGGTCCATAATGGCGTCCGGGGCTGCCGCAACAGAGGGGATTCCTCATGCTGTTCGTCGAGGCCAATGGCGCAAGAATACCGGCGATCGGGCTCGGGACCTGGGAGCTGAGCGGGCGCACCTGCGCACGGGTGGTCGAGCAGGCGCTGCGGCTCGGCTATCGCCACATCGACACCGCGCAGGTCTACGACAATGAGCGCGAGGTCGGCGACGGCTTGCGTTCCTCCGGCGTGCGGCGTGACGATATCTTCCTGACGACAAAGGTCTGGACCAACCATTTCGCGCCCCACGACCTCGAACGCTCGGTCAAGGAGAGCCTGGCGCGCATGCGGCTTCCTTCCGTCGACTTGCTGCTGCTGCACTGGCCCAATTCGCACGTGCCGCTGGAGGAGACGCTGGGCGCGCTGTCGCATGCCAAGCGCATGGGCCTGACCCGCCACATCGGCGTTTCCAACTTCACGGTTGCGTTGATCGAGCAGGCGGTTGCGCTGTCGCCGGAGCCGCTGGCCTGCAACCAGGTCGAATACCATCCTTATCTCGACCAGACGAAGGTGAGGTCGGCCTGCGACCAGCACGGCCTCGCGCTGGTCGCCTACAGTCCGATCGCCAAGGGCCGGATCAAGACCGACCAGACGCTGGCGACCATCGGCCGCGCGCATCGCAAGACGCCGGCACAAATCTGCCTGCGCTGGCTGGTGCAACAGAATGTGTCTGCGATCCCGCGCACCTCGCGCGTCGAGCGCCTGTCGGAAAACATCGAGATCTTCGATTTCGAGCTGGCGGACGACGAGATGGCTCGCATCGCCGCGCTGACCAATCCCAAGGGCCGCCTGACCGATTTCGGCTTCGCGCCAAAATGGGATTGAGGGGGGCCTGCGTTATGCTAGGACCAGCCCGGAAACCCAAAGTCAGGCGATGGAACTGCGGAAGATCATACGGACGGACCTTGCGGCGTCGGCGATCGCCCATCTGACGCTGGTGGGGCTGATCATCCTGATCAGCGAGGTCCATCCGTTCCACGCCGCACCGCCGGAGACTGTTGCGGTCGACATCGTCACGCCGGAGCAGGTGAAGGAGCAGGAGACGAAGGCGGAGGAGGCCGCAAAGGAGAAGGCGCCGGAGCCGACGCCAACCCCTGAGCTGCGACTGCCGAAGCTGGATGTCACCGACAAGGACAAGGCGGAGGCCGCGCCAAAGCCGGCCGCCAAGCCGCAGGCCGCGGCACCGTCGCAGAAGGCGCCCGAGCCGGAGCAGAAGCAGAAGCAGCCGTCGCCCTCACAGGCCCCGAAGCAGCATGAGGCTAACGTGCAGCCTCAGCAACCGCCGCCATCGCAACAGCTGCCGCCGCAAGCTCAGCCCCAACCGTCGCTTCAGGCGATGCCGCCACCGATGCAGCCGTCGCCACAAGCGATGCCGCAGCAGGAGGCCGCACCGCCACCGGCCTATCAGGCGCCCGAGCCCGATGTCACCGTCAAGTACGGCGTCATGCTGGGCCTGCCGCCTGAATTGCCGGTGGAGCTGCCGAAAGACGCCCCCAAGGACGACGGCGGCGACGCCAAGGATTCAATGGCCGCCAAGCTGCCGCCCGAGGTCGTCGCCGCGCTGCGCCGCCACCTGAAGAGCTGCGCCAGGCTGCCGGCCGGGCTCGCGCCGACCGACAACGTCAACATCAAGCTGCGCACGGTGTTCGCCACCGACGGCACGCTGGCGCGCGAGCCGATCCTGATCGAAGCCCCGCCGTCCGCGAAGGGCGTGGCGCTCGTGAAATCCGCGATGGCAGCACTCCAGGCCTGCCAGCCCTACAAGATGCTGCCGGCCAATCTGTACGGGGAGTGGAAGGTGCTGGACCTGCCGTTCAGCCCGCGGGATTTTGGCGGATAGTTCTGGGTCACCCGACGGGCAAAACACCGCGCAGGCCGTCAATCCCCCTTCGCAAAAATATTCCACTTTACCGAAATTCGGAAATGGCGTATGTGTCGCCCATCCTCGCTCATCCTTGAGGGGCGATCGTACGTCGTCACGATATGCGAGCGGGGTTGCGGTGGACGCGGCAGCGTCGTGCGCGAGAGGTCAAGGGCAGGGCGGGTAGTCCCTGTGAGCCCGTGGCCGCGTGCGGACGAGCGACGCTGATGCGTACGGCAAAACCGTGTGGTCCTGGCCGTCGTTGCTACGGTCAAGCCTGTCGCGGAGATGTGCGCGAGCCCAACCGGGCAGACGGCATCGTCAATTCGCGGGGCGAGGGAGGCCAGAAGGAAAGTTCGGCTCCCGGGAGAGCACGGCATAAGCCGTCCAACCACTGCGCAGGGAAGGCCGAGTGTTCGGCGTCACCTGTATGCTGCTGTGCGGTTTCTCTGCGTGTGCTTTTCGCGCAGCGGACCGCGGGTGCGAGCTGGCACCCGGCCTTCCCTGCGCCCTCTTGGACAAGAGAGGGTGGAGTGACCATGCAAAGCTCGGGCGAATTGAGCCGCGAGAATGCGAAAATGTGTCTGCAAATTCAAATGCGAGTTGGAGCGGCGTTGCTGCCTCATACTCCGTCGTTGCGAGCGCAGCGAAGCAATCCAGTCGGTCGCCGCGGAAAGATTCTGGATTGCTTCGCTGCGCTCGCAATGACGACGTGGAGAGAGTGCGCGTAAAACTCCGCTCTCGTGCCCCGGACGCAGCGCAGCGCTTCTTCAGCGGTGCGCTGCTGAGCCGGGGCCCATCTACCCGCACTGTACCGTATCGCCTGGGTCCCCGGCTCTGCGCCGCAACGCTGCGCGTCGCAGCTTGTCCGGGACACGAGAGGATCAATGACCGCGCTTCCGCATCCCCTCGTCCCCCGCCATCGCCTCCGGCGCCATCGCGGCCCATGCACTCGACGCGAACTGCCTGCGCCAGGTCACGATCACCACGGCTGCGGTGGTCACAAACAGCACCCAGGGGCTGACGAACCAGCCGAGATAGCCGAGTGCGAAGAAGAAAGCGCGCTGGCCGCGGTTGAAGTGACGGCCGGCGGATTCGAACACGCGCGAGGTGCGGATGACGTGGGCTTCGGCCTCCGGTGTGTCGCGCTGGGAGGCGAGCGGCATGCCGCCGAACAGGATCGCGACATAGTTGAACAGGCGATAGGCCCAGGCGAACTTGAAGAAGGCGTAGACGCAGATCAGCACCAGGCCGACGCATTTCAGCTCCCACATCGCCGGCGAGGTGCTGAGGTCGATCGGCAGCTTGCTCAGGATCATGATCGCGTCATTGGTCGCATGCAGCAGCGCCAGCGCGCCGCCGAGTGCGAACAGGCTGGTGGAAGCGAAGAAGGCGGTGCCGTTCTGCAGCGAGGCCATGATCTGCATGTCCACCATGCGCGCCTCGCGGTCGAGCAGGCGGCGGACCCAGACCTCGCGGTAGCGGTTCATGCGCGCCGACAGGCTGTCGCGGCCATAGGCCGAGTGTTCCAGCGTCACGGCATAGACCAACCATTCGAAGATGAAGAAGCCGACGGCGGTAATGTCGACCCAATGCCTGCTCATGACTTGCTCCTCAGGGATCGCAACGATTGCCACGCATGCCCGATGGCGGCAACGATTGATTGGTGGCAGGTGATGGCGCTAAAAGCAGCCGCATCAGACGGACTTTCGGAAGGACCCGTGACATGGCTGCTCTCAAACTTGCCATCGGCAACAAGAACTATTCGTCATGGTCGATGCGGCCCTGGCTGGCGCTGCGCGCGAACGACATCCCGTTCGTGGAGACCGTGATCCCGCTCTACACCGACAATCCCGCCGACAAGGAGCAGATCCTGTCCTTCAGCCGCGCCGGCAAGGTGCCCGTGCTGGTCGACGGCGAGACCGTCGTGTGGGATTCGCTCGCCATCATCGAATACATCGCCGAGTGCTACCCAGAGAAGAAGCTGTGGCCCGACGAGGCCGCGGCCCGCGCCCACGCCCGTTCGGTCTGCGCCGAGATGCATTCCGGCTTCGTAGCCCTGCGCAGCGAATGCGGCATGAACCTGCACCGGCCGATCCGCCCGGTGATGCTGTCGGCGGATGCCAAAGCCAATGTCGCGCGCATCGAGGAGATCTGGCGCGAGTGCCGGGCGCGCTATGGCGGGCCGTTCCTGTTCGGCGGCTTTGGCGCAGCGGACGCCATGTATGCGCCGGTCGTGCACCGCTTGCGTACCTACGCGATCGATGTCGCGCCTGATACGAAAGCCTATATGGAGACGATGATGGCGCTGCCGGCATTCCAGGAATGGACCCGCGAGGGGCTTGCAGAAACGCTCGTCATCGCGAAGTTCGAGGACGCGTAACCCGCGAAAGTGATTGAGCGCGGCTTGACGATGCGCCGCATGGCGGCGCTGAATTACGGCGCAACGACGGCTTAGGAGAGGGCACGCCATGGGAATTCTGGACTCGCTGGAAAACAACCCTGCGCTGCGCAGCGCACTCGGACAGCTCGGCGCCGCCGTGCTGCCGGCCGTGCTGAGCGAGGTGCTCGGCAGCAACAATCAGGGCGGCCTCAGCGCGATCGTCGCAAAGCTCCAGCAGGCGGGCCTCGGCGACCAGGTCAAATCCTGGCTCGGCAACGGCCAGAATCTGCCGATCTCGGCCGACCAGCTCCGTGCCGTGCTCGGCAACGACACCGTCCGCCAGCTCGCTGCGCGCTACAACATCCCGGTCGACCAGCTCGGCCAGATCCTGGCCCAGGAGCTGCCCAAGGCCGTCGATCACGCGAGTCCCGACGGCCGGTTGCCCCATACCGCCTGAAATGCCCAGGTTCCGGCGGTATCATCGGCGGGCCGATTGTCCAGTATCATCCTGAAAACGCTGCCGGATTGGCGCGTTTGCCATGCCTGCATACTGCTAGCCAAAACGACGCATCGCATGCTATAGGTCAGCCGGGTTTTGAGCCGGCCGTCGCAGTGGGACCCTGGGCATGGCAGGCGTTGTTTGAGTCATGGAGAGGGCGTTGAAGCATAAATTCCCCATCGGCACGCGCGTATTGTTCACGGCCAGCAACGTTGCACGCCCGGCTGCCAGCGGCAGCTATGAAATCATCCGCCTGCTGCCGACGGAAGGCGACGACTGCCAGTACCGGATCAAGAGCTCGACCGAAGCCTTCGAACGGGTCGCCAAGGAAAGCCAGCTCGCTCAATCCTGACGCGCTGACCACTGCGCTTTGGCGTTGCGGTGAATGATCCGCTCGCCGTCAAAAGGCCCGCTTCACCTCGACAAGGTGGGCCGGGGGCAGTTGCCGACTCACGGTGCTCGCTTGACCACTCGCTCTCAGCTCGCGTGAAGGGACGTCGCGCATGAACTGGGCATGGGCCTCGTCGCTCGACCAAATCTGGCGCTCGCCGGCCTTCCCGATGTGGATGACGCTGGCGGCAGCCGGCTTCTTCGGATTGATCCTGCTGATCACGCTGCTGCGCGCCGAGAGATCGGTCGCCAACGGCGCGCTGACCGTCATCACGCTGCTTGCGATTGCCATTGCGGTCGCTGCCACCGTGCGCGTCTATGGACTGCCGGGGCAGGTCGCGCCCAGCGAGGCGCGCGCGCAGGCTGCGGTCACCGCAAGCCTGCCGGCACTGTCCTGCCTCGACGATCTCGCCGGGGATGCCGTCGCCATCGGCTGCGAAAAGGCGCTGTTCGGCGCGCCCGACACGGCGGCTGCCGCCGTCGCCTACACCGCCGCCAGGATCGACCGGCTGACCGCGCTTGGCGATGTCGCGACCGCCGACACGAGCCTGACGCTCGACATGAAGGTGCTGCGCAGGTCGCTGGAGCGCGATCGCTACGGCCTCGTCGCGCAGGTGCTGGTCGCCCGCGACGGCTGCACGCAGTTCGATTGCGCCGCCTTCCGCTCGCTGACCGATCAGCAGCAGGTCGCCGCCAACATGGATGCGCATCTCTACGATCAGCTGGTCGCGCGCTACGCGCCGGGCTGGAACGCGCCCGCAGCGGCGCCGGCGGCCGTGCCGATGCCGGGCGCGCTTGCCGGTCTGCCCCCCGCGATGCCGACGGGCAAGCCGACCAATGCCGAGTTCCCGAGTGCCTCGTCGACGCCGCCGGTGAGCATCATGAATCCGGAGCCGCCCACGGCGGCGACACGCCAGGCGGCGCCTGCTGGCAACGCAGCCGCTCCGCGCGCGCCGGCCGCGACCTCGGCACAGGCCGCGGCTCCTGCGGCACCGGCCGCCAAGAAGCCGCCGGCGCCCAAGGCTGCGCGCGCGGCGGCACCAGTTCCCCTCACACCGCCGGCCTCGGCTCCGGCTCCCGCGGCTGCGGATAACGAATAGATCGGCATTCCAAATGGGTGGCTGGCCCGCTAATGCTGGGCCATGCCACTCCATCTGATCAAGCTTGCCGTCGGCTGCGACTCCGTCAAGGAATTGAAGGAGTGGGTGGCCGAACGGATGCAGACCGCCAAGAAGAAGGGTCTGCCGCAACATCACATCCACATCACCCGCATGGTGCCCAAGCGCGACGCCGAGATCCTCGCCGGCGGGTCGCTCTATTGGGTCATCAAGGGCGAGGTCGCCGCGCGCGAGAAGATCATCGGCATCGAGCCGTTCCGCGACAAGGACGGCATCGGGCGCTGCCGGATCGTGATGCAGCCGAAGGTGATCATGGTGTCGCCGCGGCCGATGCGCCCGTTCCAGGGCTGGCGCTATCTCGCCGACGATTCCGTGCCGTCCGATCTCGGCAAGTCCGCCGCCGGCTCGATCGCGGCCATGCCGGAGCCGATGCGCCGCGAGCTGCGCGATCTCGGATTGCTTTAAACCGCGATATTGTCGATCAGCCTGGTGCTGCCGAGCTTGGCCGCGACCAGGATGCGCAACGGCCCGTCCTTGCGTGAGGCGACCTGTGCCAGCGTCTCGGCATGGCGGGCCTCGAAATAGTCGTGGGCAAAGCCGGCCGCCTTGATCGCGTCGGCGCCGCGCGCCACCGCGGGTGCAATGGCTTCGCCGGCACGGATGCGGCCGGCGCTGTCCTTCATGGCGCGGTAGAGGACGGTCGCGGTCTGCCGCTCCTCGGGCGAGAGGTAGACGTTGCGCGAGGACATCGCGAGCCCGTCGCGCTCGCGCACCGTGCGGGACCCGATCACCTTCACGCCGAGGTCGAGATCGCGCGCCATCTGCGAGACCACCCGCAACTGCTGAAAGTCTTTCTCGCCGAAGATGGCAAAGTCCGGCCGGCATTGCGTGAACAGCTTGCCGACGACGGTGGCGACGCCACCGAAGAAGTGCGGACGGAAGCGGTCCTCGAGGCCGGCGAGTGCCGGGCCCTCCGGCACGATGCGGGTCGCAAAGCCCGCCGGGTACATGGCCTCGACACCGGGGTGCCAGACGATGTCGACGTCCTCGGCTGCGAGCTTGGCGATGTCGGACTTCCAGGTTCGCGGATAGGCACCAAAGTCCTCGGTCGGGGCGAACTGGGTCGGGTTGACGAAGATCGACACCACGACGCGGCTGGCGCGCCGCTTGGCCAGGCGTACCAGCGACACATGCCCGTCATGGAGTGCCCCCATGGTCGGGACCAGCGCGAACGTGGCCTTTCGCTTGCGAAGATTGTCGACGGCGCGTCGCAGGGTGGGGACCGTGCGGGCAATCAAGGGGCTTCGTGACATCAGGACTCGAGGGGCTTGGGGATGGGTCGGACGCCGCCTGCCGCGCAGCGGCTAACCTTAACAAGCGGCGATCGTGGACGCCATGCATCCGGATGCGGCACAGCATCCCGCGCAGTGCGGCGGAGGATGTCGCGACATTGTGGGCTGGATCACAGACGCGATGCGGCGACGCAATTCATGATGAAGACCAACGCACAGTGATTTCGTTATCCTGTCACGCATTTCACTTGACCGCAGACGCGGCCAACTCGAAGATATTGCTTAGGGGTGTTGAGGATCACCATGCTTGTGCAGGCTAGCCAAGGCCAATCCGGCTCGGCGCACGTCGTCGTGCTGGGTAACGAGAAGGGCGGCTCCGGCAAATCGACCTCCGCCCTGCACATCGCGGTCGCACTCCTGAAGGCCGGTCAGCGCGTCGCCACCATCGACCTCGACTGCCGCCAGCAGAGCTTCACCCACTACATCAACAACCGCGCCGCCTGGGCCCGCCGCACCAAACTCGACCTCGAGGTGCCGGTGCATCGCTGCATCAAGCTCGGCGAGACCATGCAGATCGCCGAGAACGAGAACTCCGAGTTCCAGCAATTCATGGAAGCAGTCTCGGCGGTCGAGAGCAGTTTTGACTTCATCGTCATCGATACGCCCGGCACCGACAGCTATCTGATGCGCCTTGCGCACTCGATGGCGGACACGCTGGTCACGCCGATCAACGACAGCTTCCTCGACTTCGACGTGCTCGGCACTGTCGATCCCGCCAACTACGCGGTGACGGGCGAGAGCCATTACGCGGAGATGGTGCGGGATGTCAGGCGCAAGCGCCGCCAGCTCGACGGCTCCTCCACCGACTGGATCGTGGTGCGCAACCGCCTGTCGATGCTCGGCTCCCGCAACAAGCAACTCGTCGCCGACGGCTTGAAGGATCTGTCGCTGCGATTGGGCTTCCGCTATGTCGACGGTTTCGCCGAGCGCGTCGTCTATCGCGAGTTTTTCCCGCGCGGCCTGACTGCGCTGGACGAGATCGACGAGGCCACGCTCGGCATGCGGCCCAACCTCGGCCACCTGACCGCGCGAGAGGAGGTAACGAGCCTGCTCCGTCAGCTCAAGCTGCCGCTCGACGAGCGCGGCCGCCGCCGTGCGGCCAATCGCGCCGAGTGGTTCAGCCAGGTCGACAAGCCGCTCGAGGTCCACGACATCCTCGGCGCCTGACGGGGCGGTATGTCGCTACTTTCAGTCGATTCAAGCGGCGGGTTCCCGCCGGAACTGAGTCTGCGCTCGGCCGTTTTCATTCCACGTTTACTGCGAAATTGAACCCAATCGCGACCGGTTGCGTCGGATGGTGGCCTGCACCCTGACGTAGCGGTATGAGAATGGGGTGCCCAAGAAACGTGTGCGCCGCACAATGAAAGGGCGGCCGGTTCACAATATTTAGCCTTCCTGTCACGCGCCTGTGACATATATTAGGGAATAGGCGACCAGGGGCCGAAGAGCCTCGGAAGAACACGATTTTCAACAGGGATTCAGGCCGAAAGAGCCTGAGGCTGAGGACGAAAATGAAGCGTGGAATTGCCGTTCTGGTTTCGGTCAGTGCCCTCTGCGGCGTCGCCTATTTCACGGCGAGCAAGTGGGCGATCAAGCACGAGACCATCACCTTCTACGACGCTTCGCGCGACAACCGTCCCGTGCCTGTCGATATCGCGATCCGTCGCGACAAGGAAATGCAGGCCAATGCCGGCATGATCACGATGCCGGTCGCCGTGATCAATCACGGCAACACCGTCAAGAACACCGAGTACGGCTTCCTCGCCAACATCTTCGCTGCGCGTGGCTACCTCGTCGTCAGCCCGCAGCATGATCTGCCGACCGATCCTCCGATGGTGACCAAGCCCGGCGAGATCTATGTCGGCCGCCTGCCGCAGATCCTGCGCGGCGTCGCCAATATCCATCTCGCCATGCAGGAGATGAAGAAGGTTCAGCCCAACGCCGACTACGACAGGGTGACCATGGTCGGCCACTCCATGGGCGGCGACATCACCATGTATTTCGCCAAGCAATATCCGGATGAGGTCAAGAAGGTCGTCACGCTCGACAATCTGCGCGTGCCCTTCGTCACCGCCGGCAAGTTCAAGATCCTGTCGTTCCGCTCTCAGGACCCGCAGTTCAAGACCGATGCAGGCGTGATCCCGACCGACGAGGAGTGCGAGAAGGCCGGCATCCAGGTCGTGAAGACCGAATTCCAGCACAACGACATGCGCGATACCGGTCCGGATAACGCGAAGAACTCGATCCAGGGCATGCTCGACAAGTTCCTGAGCGATACCGACAGCGCCCTCGCGCCCGTCGATACGCGCTCGTCGCCGCCCAAGATCCTCGAGCCCGGCCCGGTTGCATTGATGGCGCCCGCCAAGAGCTGACGTTTCGCTTCCAGTCAGAAATGATTTCAAAGCCTCCGCCGGCGTCAGCCCGCGGAGGCTTTGCACATTGACCGGGCCGTCCGCGCTGACCACATTAGCAGCTCACGCAGGGTGCACGCAGGGATGTCGGGCGAACCTGTCAAACCGGGTGGCCGTGATGCCGTCTCGACCGAGGCCGGCGGCACGCTCCCGCGAGCCAGTACCGCGGAGGATATCGCCGCGTTCGTCGCCAAGGCGCGCGCGCTGTCACCTCATGCGCCCGGCGCCAAGGGACGGCTGATCTTCGCGCTGGATGCGACGATGAGCCGGCAGCCGACCTGGGACATGGCCTGCGCGCTCCAGGCGGACATGTTTCGCGAGACCGCCGCGCTCGGCAGTCTCGACATCCGGCTGGTCTACTATCGCGGTTACAACGAGTGCCGCGCCACGGGCTGGATTTCCGATAGTGCCAGGCTCGCGAGGCTGATGAGCAAGATCGATTGCCGCGGCGGCGACACCCAGATCGGCAAGGTCCTGAGCGAGGCGCGGCGCGAGGCGGTCGCATCCGGCGTGCGGGCCGTCGTCTTCGTCGGCGATGCCATGGAGGAGAAGGTCGACGAGCTCTGCGCCAAGGCCGGCGAGCTCGGCATGCTCAAGGTGCCGGTCTTCCTGTTTCAGGAAGGCGATGACGCGGTCGCCGAAAAGGCCTTCCGCGAGATCGCGCGACTGACCGGCGGCGCCTGGTGCCGGTTCGATCCCGGTGCGGCGGCGCAGCTGCGCGAGCTGTTGCGCGCGGCCGCGGCCTACGCTGCCGGCGGTCGCGAGGCACTGTTGAAACTGGCCAACAGCGCGAGCGGTGCTGCCAAGCTGATCGGCCAGATGAAGTAGCGGCCCGCGTCGCAGACGGACGCCATGCATTTTGCCGTGAGGGCGACTATATTCCGGCCATGACCCTGATCGCCGGCGCCATCGCAATTATCACGCTTTATCTGCTGCTCCAGATGTTCCGCTCCGCCAATCCGGCGGTGCTGGCGCGCACCATCAAGTTCGGCGGCGGCGTGGTCGCGCTCGCGGTCGCGGCCTTCACGGGCTTGCGGGGTGAGCTGGCGGTCGCGATCCCGCTCGGAATTTTTGGCGCCGGCTTGCTCGGCTGGACGCCACTGGCGAATGCCGGCTTCGGCAATATCGGCGGGCTGTTTGGCGGCGGCGCGACGCGCCCGACCGGTCAGGCCTCACGCGTGCGCTCGCAATTCCTTGACATGCGGCTCGACCACGATTCCGGCCAGCTCAAAGGCCAGATCGTCGCCGGGCCTTACGCCGGGCGCGATCTCGACGAGTTCGACCTCGCGGGCCTGCTGGCGATGGCCCCGGCGTTCGACGCCGAGAGCGTGGCCTTACTTGAAAGCTATCTGGACCGCCGGTTTCCCGCCTGGCGTCAGAACGCGCAGGGCGACGCGGCAGGGCGGCAGCGCCACACGGCGGCGAGCGGCAAAATGACGGCGGAGGAAGCCTATCAGATCCTTGGCCTGCAGCCGGGCGCGGGGCGCGACGACATCAGCAGGGCTCACAAATCCCTGATGAAGAAACTCCATCCCGACCAGGGGGGCTCGACGTATCTCGCTGCCCGTGTGAACGAGGCCAAGGATACTCTGCTTCGTACGCATAACGGCTAACTCCGGCATCACGCTACAAACGCTAATCCCGCGTCAGCTCCGCTTGCTCTGTCTGCCGTCGCCCCGATGCCCGCCCTTGTCGGCGTGGTCGATCCCTTGAGTAAAAATTTAACCGTAAATTGTTGACGAGAGGTTGTCGCGGAACTGACTTTGCGTCTCCACGTCTCCAAAACAAAAAAATGCCCGCGCAAGGCGCGGGCATTTTGATTGAGGCGGTCCGATCGATCAGTTGCGGACGGTGATGCAGGAGATGTCGGCACGCTTCAGGGCGCGGCAGACGGCTTCGGCCTGGTCGCGCTCGAGCCCGGCGAAACGGGCGCGGTAGAGCTTGCGGTTGTCCTTGGCCACAACGGGCTCGGTGAAGGGATCGGCCTTGCTGAGCAGGCCGCGGGCCGAGCTGCGCGCGGCATCGATGCGCTGCTGGGCTTCGTTCTCGCTCTCGAGCGCGCCGACCTGGACGATCCAGCCGCTGTGGGTGACGACCGGCCTGGTGGTGGCGCTCATCTGGATCGGCTGCGGCGCCGGATCGGCGGAGGCGAGCTTGGCAGCCGCCGGGGCGGGCGCGGCGGTGGTTGCGGCCGGCAGCACGCCGAGGATGCCGTTGCCGGTGCCGAAGCCCGCCGGCTGACGGGGCATCTCGGCGCGGGCGCTCTCGGCCTTCGGCGCTTCCGGCTGGCTCATGGCCTCGGGCTTGTTGATGAGGTCGGCCCGGGCGACGACGGCGCCGGAAGTCTCGGCGACGTCGGAGCGGGCGGCGATCGTGTTCGTAACCTGCGGGGCGACTTGAGCCGGGGCGGCGGAGGCGACCTTCACGGTGCCGGCCTTGACCTGAACGGTCTTGACCCGGACCGGCTTCATCGGCTCGGACGAGCCGGGGATGATCGAGAGCGGCTGGCTCGAGATTACGCCACTGGTGAGCGGTGCCGGCTCGATCTTGGATTCAGTCGGCCGGACTTCAGGCTTGGGCTGAGCGGGTGGCACCGCAGCGGTCGCCGCGGCAAGCGTCGCCAGGCGTGCCGCGAGACGCGACGGGGCGGCTTCGGGGGCGGCCGCGGCCTGAACCTGCGGAACGGGTCGGGCGGGCGGGGTATCCGACGCATCGGCGACCTCGACGCTGGCGTCAGCGCCGTTGCGCTCGGTGACCGCGGCGACAGTGTGAGTGGTCGCGCCCTTCTCGAGGTTCTCCGCGAGCAGGTTGCGCATGATGGCGTCGCGCGAGCCGCCGCTGCGGCCGCCGAGCACCACGCCGATCAAATGGCGGTTGCCGCGGCGCATCGAGGTCACGAGGTTGAAGCCGGAGGCGCGGGTGTAGCCGGTCTTGATACCATCCACGCCCTCGACGCTGCCGAGCAGGTGATTGTGGTTGCGGATCGACTGGCCGCGCCAGTTGAACGTCGAGGTCGCGAAATAGCGATAGTAGCGCGGGAAGCGCTCCTGGATGGCGCGGCCGAGCGTGGCCTGGTCGCGCGCGGTCGTGACCTGCTCGTCGTTGGGAAGGCCGTTGGCGTTGCGGTAGACCGTCCTGGACATGCCGAGCGAGCGCGCCTTGCGCGTCATCATCGTGGCGAAATCGTCCTCGTCGCCACCGATCGCTTCGGCGATCACCACGGCGGCGTCGTTGGCCGAGCGGGTGACGAGACCCTTGATCGCGTCCTCGACGCGAATGGTCTGGCCGGCACGCAGGTTCAACTTGGTCGGATCCTGATCGGCGGCGTGCTGGGACACCGGCATCTCGGTGTCGAGCTTCATCTTGCCGGACTCCAGACGCTCGAACAGCAGATAGAGCGTCATGATCTTGGTGAGCGAGGCGGGATGACGGATCCCGTCAGGGCTGTTCGACTGAAGCACCGCGCCGGAATTGCCGTCGACGATGATCGATGCGAATTTCGGGCTGGAGCTCTCGGACACATCGCGCTGCACCCGGTGGTGCGCGTAGTGACGAGACCGATGGCGCCGCGCCTCGGCAGCATCGGTGGTGAAGATGACTGCGGTGGTGACCGTAAGAAGCCCGAAAACGCCAACCCGCGCCAAGCGCGAGGAAGACAAGTTTTTACGAAGCATGGAACCCCGTCCCCGTTTCTGACTTGATCACCGGCTCGTGAGGCGAAATTGTGCCCACTGGACCCGTGATCATTACCTGCTCAGGCTGTCCCTCCGCTGGTGTTCGCCGCGGGAGACGTTGGGCCTGAGCCGCTATTCTGGCTAAGGTGATGTTCTCAAACGGCTTTTGGCCGATTGCGGAAGCTGAACACGTCCAGAGAATCAAAGTAGGGGTCCGCGGTTTCCAAAAGCTTAAGGAACCATTGCGGGAAACTCCGGGAATCTCAGCGATTTGCATCTAATTTTGTGCGTCGCACAAGATTCTTGACTTTTTTGTGCGTTGCACTAATTGTGGGCAGAGTCAGGGAGCCGGGCTTCCGGACGCGAGCCAGGGAAAAGGGATTCCGAAATGTTCAAGGTTGAAGACTTTCAGAGCTACGGGAAAGAGCACTTCGAGACGTACGTCGCCTCCGCGACCACGATGCAGCACGGCCTCCAGGCGATCGCCAGCGCCTATGGCGACTACACCAAGAAGTCGTTCGAAGACACCAAGTCCTTCGTCGAGAAGCTTTCCGGCGTGAAGTCGCTGGACAAGGCAATGGAAGCGCAGACCGACTTCGCCCGTTCCGCCTACGAGACCTTCGTCGCGGAATCGCAGAAGATCGCCGGTCTCTACAGCGACCTCGCCAAGCAGGCGTTCAAGCCGGTCGAGACCATCGTTTCGAAGCTCACCCCGGCCGCCAACTAATTTTTCTGGAAGTCCTGGAATCGAAAAGCCCGGCTGGTTCAGCCGGGCTTTTTTTGTTCGGGCGAGAGCAGGCTCGGATTATTTCGCGACGCGCAGCTTGGAGATCTGCGTGAGGATGTTCTTGAACGCGTCCGATGTCTGGGACGAACTCGTGATCATCTGGAAATTGCCGTTGGTCGCGCAATCCTGCAGCACCTGGGATTTGGCGTCCCTGTTGCTGATGTTGACCTGGATGGTGAAGATCGTGACCGGGTTTGTCGTGTCGGCCTTGATGTTCTGACAGAGGATCTCCTGGCGGTCATCGATGCTGGACTGCGACGTGCTCCAGCGGTTCTGGGTATTCAAGCCGTCGGACAGCAGCACGATGTAATCCTTGTAGACGTAGTTGTTGGCCTTGGCCGGCGCCGCGATCGGCCCGTTGGTGGTGCTCAGGGATTGCCATCCCCACGCGAGGCCGATCGACTGGTTGGTATTGCCGCTCGGCGACATCGCGGTGATCTGGTCCTTGAGAGTCTGCCACTGATTGCTCATCGGAAACACCGTAGCCGGAAGGCAGCCGGACCACTGCTCTGGATAGAATTGCTTGGAGGGGCTTCCGCTGCCCGAGTCCGGCGCGGTGTTCTGCGTATCGTAGTCCTGATCACGATCGTTGACGCAGCCGGTCCAGGTGCTGTGCGAGGGGGCGGCTGCGGCCGTTGCCGCGGTGCCATCGCCGCGCCAGAGGTGGCAAATCTTGTTTGAGCCGGTGCCCGTGCAGGTACAAGCCGTGTTCGATCCGCAGCTTGCGCTTGAGCCGGTCACGGTTGTGTAGCAACCGTTGTAATAGATGCCGGTCTTGCCCGAGCGCTTGTTGCCGCTGTCGATGCTCGGGCAAATGTACCCTGCATAAGTACCGGTCGAAGGAACCTTATTGTTTGGCGCAGCCTGCGCGCCGCTCAACGTCGCCGGCCGGTCCATGCAGGTGAAGCCCTGACTGCTGTTCGTGAACGGGCAATCCGATCCGCCGATTGCGGAATTGAAGGCGCTGGACTTGTTGTTGACGAGGATGGGCGGCTCGCCTTCCCACTCGGTCCAATTCAGCCACGACGCACTGAGATTGCTGGTGCCGTTAATCGTGCCGACGTTGACGTCTTTCGAGAACGGAACGATCGAGATGTAAACGTCGCCGGTCTGCTTGTTGTAGTTGGACAGAGTGTCGATCATGTCCTTGGCCGCGGCCTGCATGGCGGTCATCTTGCCGTTTTGGGCCATCGATCCCGTGTTATCCAGGATCATCGCCACGCGCATGCGGGTGTTTCCCCATGCCGAGGTCGAGCTTGCGCTGAAGCCGAGCGTCGGATAGCCGGCAATCCTCATGAAATCGGTCGGCATGCTGCCGGACCCGGTGACGACGATGTTCGAGATCCCGTTGGAATCTTTGGGCGTGTAGGTGGCGTGGACGTCGGCCGTCGACACTGTACCGGTGTTGCCGGTGTAAAGGCCGCTGAAATAGGATTTTGCTTTGGCCTCGATATCGGTTTCAGTGATGGTGCCGTTGGTCAGGTCCTTGGAGACCATCAGGGCCGCCGAATCGAGCGCGACCTGCAGCGAACTGCGTGCCTTGACCGCGCGGCTGTAGTCGATCGCAGCGCCAACGAAGCCCAGCACCGGCACCAGCGCGATGGCGAAGATCACGGCGATATTGCCTTGCTCGGCCGCTGCAAAGCGGGCGAGGTATCGGCCAATGCGGCTGACAACTGGCAGGCGAAACATGGCAATCCCCGAAATCTGTGGTTTTGCCCGATTTCGCGCCATACCCTTCAACGGCAGGTAAATCAGGCCGTAGAAATCCGGAGATATCCCGCTGCGGTCACGCTGACGTCAGGTTCCTGGTCAACACGTTCCAAACATTCGGGGTGGAAATTTTTGTCAAATCGGTCCGGATTGATTAACCTTGGCGCGGATTGCCGGACCGGGAATCGGGCCGCCGCGGGCCGCATCGGCCAAGCCTGGGCTAACAGCTTGACTAACAGGCCTTTGCCAACAAGCCTTTGCACGCTTGCGGCGAGCCGGAGGCAGGCCCATATTGCTGACGAACGATCCGGCTTGGACCGGACTGGGTCGGAAGCAGCGATCCAACAAGGCGGCGCGCCTGCGCGAGGCCCCGGACCAGGGGGCCGCGCGGCGGACCGTTATTCGCTTCCGTGGGGAATTTGAACGCCTGAGCCATGCCGCAGCTGACTTCCATAACCGACCTGTCCACGGCCGCCGTTTCCGCTCCCCGAATGAGCAATGACGAGAACCGTTCCGGCAGCCCGACGGGCCCGAACACCTCCGTCATCACCAAGGTCAAGCCAAAGACCAAGCGGCCGAACCTGTATCGCGTGCTGATCCTGAACGACGACTACACGCCGATGGAATTCGTCGTCCACGTGCTGGAGAAGTTCTTCCAGAAGGACATCGAGGCGGCGACCAAGATCATGCTGCACGTCCACCATCACGGTATCGGCGAGTGCGGCGTGTTCACCTACGAGATCGCCGAGACCAAAGTGACGCAGGTGATGGACTTCGCCCGCAAGCACCAGCATCCGCTGCAATGCGTGATGGAAAAGAAGTAACTGCGCGTTCGCATCCAGAGTTCTTGAGACTGGTTCAGCTGTCGCGGTGTGTGATGTCGGCGCATCCTGCTGCGCGCGCCGGCGAAAATCAGCACCGGCGTCAATCCTGCCCAAATGGGTAGTTCTGCCCAAATCGGAACGGGTTTTGCATCGAATATGTCGTGGGCGCGTAATGCCCATTTGAGTCGCGGAACCGGTCTTTCGCCGCGGTCTTGTATAACTATATGTGACAAAGGTTGTTGTTGCCTGACCGGGCGATGGCGATCATGATGGTGGGGGCCATAGAGGACGCGAATGCCGACTTTTTCCCAAAGCCTTGAACAATCCCTGCATCGTGCGCTGGCGATCGCAAACGAGCGTCATCACCAATACGCGACGCTCGAGCATCTGCTGCTCTCCTTGATCGACGACTCCGATGCAGCCGCGGTGATGCGCGCCTGTAGCGTCGATCTCGACAAGCTCCGCACGAGCCTCGTCAATTACCTTGAGACCGAATTCGAGAATCTGGTGACGGATGGCGCCGACGATGCCAAGCCGACCGCCGGTTTCCAGCGCGTGATCCAGCGCGCGGTGATCCACGTGCAGTCGTCCGGTCGCGAAGAGGTGACCGGCGCCAACGTGCTGATCGCGATCTTCGCCGAGCGCGAGAGTCATGCCGCATACTTCCTGCAAGAGCAGGACATGACGCGCTACGACGCCGTCAACTACATCAGCCACGGCATCGCCAAGCGGCCGGGCGTCTCCGAGGCGCGGCCCGTGCGCGGCGTCGACGAGGAGACCGAGGCCAAGGGCACCGAGGACGCCAAGAAGAAGGGCGAGGCGCTCGAGACCTATTGCGTCAACCTCAACAAGAAGGCGCGCGACGGCAAGATCGATCCGGTGATCGGACGCAATTCCGAGATCAACCGCGCGATCCAGGTGCTGTGCCGCCGGCAGAAGAACAATCCGCTGTTCGTGGGCGAAGCCGGCGTCGGCAAGACCGCGATCGCGGAGGGCCTCGCCAAGCGCATCGTCGACAGCGAGGTGCCGGAAGTTCTGGCGGCTGCGACCGTGTTCTCGCTCGACATGGGAACGCTGCTCGCGGGCACGCGCTATCGCGGCGACTTCGAGGAGCGCCTCAAGCAGGTGCTCAAGGAACTCGAAGCGCATCCCAACGCCATCCTGTTCATCGACGAGATCCACACCGTGATCGGTGCGGGTGCGACGTCGGGTGGCGCAATGGATGCCTCGAACCTGCTCAAGCCGGCGCTCGCCTCGGGCACCATCCGCTGCATGGGCTCGACCACCTACAAGGAATACCGCCAGCACTTCGAGAAGGACCGCGCGCTGGTGCGGCGCTTCCAGAAGATCGACATCAACGAGCCGACTGTCGAGGACGCCATCGCGATCCTCAAGGGCCTCAAGCCGTATTTCGAGGACTACCATCGGCTGAAATACACCAATGAGGCGATCGAGGCTGCGGTGCAGCTGTCATCGCGCTACATTCACGACCGCAAGCTGCCGGACAAGGCGATCGACGTGATCGACGAATCCGGCGCCGCACAGATGCTGGTGGCCGAGAACAAGCGCAAGAAGACCATCGGCATCAAGGAGATCGAGACCACGATCGCCTCGATGGCGCGGATCCCGCCCAAGAGTGTGTCGAAGGACGACGCCGAGGTGCTCAAGCATCTCGAGCAGACCCTGAAGCGCACCGTGTTCGGCCAGGACAAGGCGATCGAGTCGCTCGCCGCTTCGATCAAGCTGGCGCGTGCCGGCCTGCGCGAGCCGGAGAAGCCGATCGGCTGCTATCTGTTCTCGGGCCCGACCGGCGTCGGCAAGACGGAGGTCGCAAAGCAGCTCGCGGCGTCGCTCGGCGTCGAGCTGCTGCGCTTCGACATGTCCGAATACATGGAGCGGCACACCGTGTCGCGCCTGATCGGCGCGCCTCCCGGCTATGTCGGCTTCGACCAGGGCGGCCTGCTCACCGACGGCGTCGACCAGCATCCGCATTGCGTGGTGCTGCTCGATGAAATCGAGAAGGCGCATCCCGACCTCTACAACGTGCTGCTCCAGATCATGGATCACGGCCGGCTCACCGATCACAACGGCAAGCAGGTCAACTTCCGTAACGTGATCCTGATCATGACCACGAATGCCGGTGCTTCGGATCTCGCCAAGCAGGCATTCGGCTTCACGCGCTCGAAGCGGGAAGGCGACGACCACGAGGCGATCAACCGGCAGTTCGCGCCGGAATTCCGCAACCGTCTCGATGCCGTCGTCTCGTTCGGCCATCTCAGTGTCGAGGTGATCGGCACGGTGGTCGAGAAGTTCGTGCTTCAGCTCGAAGCGCAGCTCGGCGATCGCGACGTCACCATCGAGCTGTCCGAGCCGGCCAAGACCTGGCTGGTGAAGCACGGTTACGACGAGCAGATGGGCGCGCGTCCCATGGCCCGCGTGATCCAGGAGCACATCAAGAAGCCGCTGGCTGACGAGGTGCTGTTCGGCAAGCTGAAGGGCGGCGGCCATGTCCGCGTCGTTCTCGTCAAGGACGAGGCCGACGAAACCAAGGACAAGATCGGCTTCGAGTTCGTCGAGGGCCCGGTCACGCCGAAGCAGGAAAAGCTGCCCGGCACCCGCAAGCGTCCGCCTGGCAAGCCCAAGCCGGGCGGTCCCGGCGGCTCCAAAGGGCCGTCCTCGAAGGGGCCGCTGGTCAAAGCTTGATCTGCGGATCATCAATCGAAAAGGCCGGCTGAAAGGCCGGTCTTTTTTGTTGGTAGTCAAATATAAGCAAGAAGATCCGAGATGACCGACGCGCCTTCTGCAAACTCTTCGTCAGCTTCCTCGATTCCCGCCGACGATCCCGGCCGCGCCCTGACGGTCGCCGATCCCGACGGCGCGAACGTGCCGCATGTCTCTGTGGCTGGCGGCACCTACACGGTCCTGGTGTCGGGCGCGCAGACCGCAGGACGCTATTGCCTGGTCGACATGCTGGTGCCGGCCGGCGGCGGGCCCCCGCCGCACCGCCACGACTTCGAGGAGATGTTCACGCTGCTCGAAGGCGAACTCGAATTCACCTTTCGCGGAAAGTCCCACACCGTAAGTGCAGGATCGACCGTCAACGTTCCGGCCAACGCGCCGCACGCGTTCAAGAATGTGTCCGGCAGGACGGCCCGTATGCTCTGCATGTGCACGCCGGCGGGACAGGACGAATTCTTCCTGGCGGTCGGCTTTCCCGTCGAAGGCCGCACATCGCCACCGCCGAAGCCGACCCCGGAAGAGATGGCCGAGAAAGGCAAGCTGATCGCGGCACTGCTGCCCAAATATCGCACCGAGATGGTGAAGATGTGAGGGGCGGCGGACGCAGCCGAAATCTACTCGCCCCGCAGGCGCTGATCGTCCTGCACGCGGACATGTTCGGCGCCGCGTGCGCCCGCGGGTGACAGCCGCAGCATGCTCAGCATCGCGCCGCACAGTGCGAAGCCGACGCCGGTGAGCAGCGCGATCCGGGTCCCTTCGACCGGGTAGCGGCCGAGCAACAGCGCCACCAGCGCCGCGCCTGTGGTCTGGCCAAGCAGCCGGGCCGTGCCCAGCATGCCGCTGGCGCCGCCGGCGCGCTCGCGCGGGGCGGCTGCGATCATGGTGCGATTGTTCGGCGTCTGGAACAGGCCGAAGCCGGCGCCGGCCAGCGCCATCCGCCAGACGATATCGAGCGGCGTCGGGGCCGCAGGCAGGAACGCGAGCGCGCCGAGACCGCAGGCGAACAGCGTAAGCCCGATGCCGCCGAGCAGGCCGGCTGGATAATGCTCGACCAACCGGCCGGCCAGGGGCGCCGCGAAGGCCACCGCGATCGGCCAGGGCGTGATCAGCAAGCCCATATGCACGGCCGAATAGCCAAACCGGCTCTGGAGGTAGAACGGGATCGCGACGAAGGCCAGCATCTGGCCGCAGAACGAGGCGATCGAGGTCGCAATCGACAGACCGAAAACGGGAATCCGCAACAGGTCGACCGGCAGCAACGGCGACGTCATGTGGGTTTCGCGCCAGACCAGCAGCGCACCGGCGAGGATCGCGATGGCGAACTGGACGAGACAGGTGAGCGCGGCCTCACCATGGCCGACGCTGTCGACGGCCGCGATGCCGACGCCGAAGGTGATCGCCGACAGCCCCGCGCTCTGCCAGTCGAAGGTATGGCTGGCGGGTTTTGTGTGCGGCAGGCTGCGCAGGCCGAGCACCAGCGTCAGCACGCCCAGCGGCACGTTGATGGCGAACAGAAAGGGCCAGCTTCCGACCGCAAGGATTCCGGAGGCGAGTGTCGGGCCGACCGCGGCCGAGAAGGCGACGACGAGCGCGTTGAGCCCGATGCCGCGGCCGAGCTGGCTGCGCGGATAGGTGAAGCGCACCAGCGCCGCGTTGACGCTCATGATGCCGGCCGCGCCAAAACCCTGGATGATGCGCGCGATCGTCAGCAGCGGCAGCGTATGGGCCAGCGCGCAGAACGCGGATGCGAGCGTGAACAGCACCAGCCCGACCAGATAGACGCGGCGATAGCCGACGATCTCGCCGAGCGAGGCGAGTGGCAAAAGCGAGATCGTGATCGCGAGCTGATAGCCGTTGACGATCCAGATCGAGAAGGCGGGGCTGGCGTCGAGATCGGTCGCAATTGTCGGCAGTGCCACATTGGCGATGGCGCTGTCGACGACCGCCATGATGATGCCGAGCGCAATGGTCAGGACCGCCTGGTTGCGCTGTGGCTGCGGCAGGCCGTCGGCATGCACTGTTGGAGCGGACGACATGATGGAGGCGCGCTTGATTCGAGCCCTGTTTCATCCCCGGATTAGGAAATTGCAGGATGGATCGCAACCCGGCAGGACACGGACAGTTCCCGTGCCGCGGGCAGGCCTGACGGCGCCGCGGACACGGGCAGTGCGGCCCGGTGCGATGCAACCCGAGCCGGGACGCGCTTAGCGCTCGCTTGCTACACCGCCGGCGGATTGCGGTCGGAGAAGGCCCCCCGCTGGTGCCAGTAGGGATAGGGCAGCGTCACCTTGCTCGCGGCATCGAGCTTGGCGATCTGCTCCTTCGTCAGCGACCAGCCGACCGCGCCGAGATTTTCGCGCAGCTGCGTCTCGTTGCGCGCGCCGATGATCAACGTCGAGACCGTCGGGCGCTGGAGCAGCCAGTTCAGGGCAATCTGCGAGACGCTCTTGCCGGTCTCCTTTGCGACCTCGTCGATCGCATCGACGACCCGATAGACGTGCTCGTCCGGCACGGGCGGCCCGAAGTCGGCGGTCTGGGGCAGGCGGCTCACCTCGGGCTTCGGCTGGCCGCGGCGGATCTTTCCGGTGAGGCGACCCCAGCCGAGCGGCGACCAGACCACAGCGCCAAGGCCCTGGTCGAGGCCGAGCGGCATCAGCTCCCATTCGTAGTCGCGCCCGATCAGTGAATAGTAGGTCTGGTTGGCGACGTAGCGCGGGAAGCCGTGCCTGTCGGCAACAGAGAGCGACTTCATCAGGTGCCAGCCCGAAAAATTGGAGACGCCGACATAGCGGATCTTGCCGGCGCGCACGAGCACGTCGAGCGTGGACAGCACCTCCTCAGGAGGCGTGAAGGCGTCGAAGCCGTGGAGCTGGAACAGATCGATATAGTCGGTGCCGAGCCGCTTGAGCGAGGCATCGATCGCCGCGAGCAGATGCTGCCGTGACGAACCGATGTCGTTGGGACCGTCGCCGAAGCGGAAGGTGGCCTTGGTCGAGACCAGCACCTTGTCGCGGCGGCCCTTGATGGCTTCGCCGAGAACACGCTCGGACTCGCCGAGCGAATAGACGTCGGCGGTGTCGAACATCGACACGCCGGCCTCGAGGCAGATATCCAGAAGCCGCCGCGCTTCGGTCGCATCCGTCGTGCCCCACGCGGCGAGGCGGCCGACGCCGCCGAACGTGCCCGTTCCCAGGCTCAAGGCAGGCACCATCAGGCCAGATCGGCCCAAGCGTCGGTATTCCATCGGTATGCTCCTCGGCTGGCCGCTGCTTGATCCGTGCGGCCTTGGCGCCGAAGCTAGCGCAAGCATGAGCGTCGCACCATCGCGCGCGCACATGGCGGCTCTGCTTTGCGAGGTGTGCGCTCGTTACGTCATTGTCGTCTGCAGATTCGCAGCCGTAATCTTTGCGCGCAGCCAGGTCTCGAACGCGCCGACATGGCTGCGGCCTTTGGTTTCGGCAGACCGAACCAGATAATAAGACACCGTCTCGACTTCGAACTCGGGCTGGCGGAACGGCGCAATCAGCGTGCCCTTGGCGAGCTCCTCGGCGGCCAGGATCTCGCTTTCGAGAACGACGCCGAGACCTTCGGCGGCTGCATCAATCGCCATGGTGGACCGGTCAAACCACAATTCCTGGCGGGCCTTGATGGTCGATCCGATGACCTTGCGCAGATAGTCGGTCCAGGTCAGCGCGTTCGAGGAATGGATCAGGGTGGCGCGGGCGAGATCAGCGGGCTCGCGAAGCCCGAGCTGTTCGATCAGTTGCGGACTGCACAGCGGACGAAGGCGTTCGGCCAGCAGCGGCTCGACCTGTCTCCCGTCGAAAGTTGGAGGGCGACCATAGGCAATGGCAAGATCGAAGCGAATGGTCTCGAGATCGCGCAAGTCCGAGATGGTCGACAGCCTGATGCCGATCTCCGGATGTTGGCCGATGAAATTTCCGATCCGCGGCTGAAGCCATTTGGCGGCGAAGCTCGGGCCGCTCGCGATGAAGAGATGATCGCGCTGCGATTGCGGCGCCACCAGCCGTGTCGCGCCGATGATCGTTCCGAACGCGCGCTCGATCTCGCTGGCATAGAGGCGGCCGGCATTGCTGAGCACCGCGCGACCGGCGTGCCGGGAAAACACGCGCACGCCGAGGAAATCCTCGAGCTTCTGGATGTGATGGCTGATCGCCGACGGCGTCACGCCAAGCTCCTCGGCGGCGCGGCTGAAGCTGCCGTGGCGCGCGGCCGCTTCGAACGCCGACAGCGCCTTGAGCGGCGGCATTCGTGGCCGTTCCGTTGCCTCCAGCTCATCGGCTGCTGAGTTTTTTGAACTGGCGCCCATCCTGCCTGCCCGGTACGAATTTCCCTGTTGCACGGGCAAGTTTCGTACCGCGAACGCCTCGACGCAACAGCTTCGTGCCCAAAACCCGAACCCGAACCCGAACCCGAACCGGAGAGCGGCGAGCGGACTCGCATCGCCGTGCCGCGCCTGTGCGGCTGACGCCGCTTGCCCGAGGAGACCCCATGACTTCATCGCTGAAACAGGCCGCCGACGAATTCCTGGTCCGGTACGGCGGAGACGTGTTCCCGAACCTCTTCACCTCGGCGAAGGGGACGACCGTCACCGACAGCGACGGGCGCGACTATCTCGATTTCACCTCCGGCCAAATGTGCGCGACGATCGGCCACAATCATCCAGCGATCGTCGCAGCGGTGGAGCGGGCCGGCAAGAAGGCGTTCCATCTGTTCAGCGGAATGATCCCCGAAGTCGTGGCCGAGCTTGCCCAGGTGCTGGCCAAGGACTGGCTGCCCGGCGACCTCAAGCGCTCGATCTTCATCAATACCGGTTCGGAGGCGACTGAAGTCGCGCTCCGGATGGCCAAGATGTACACCGGCGGTTACGAGGTGCTCGTCCTCGGCGGCTCCTGGCACGGCATCACCGGCGGTGCGGCCTCGGTCTCGATGGCGAGCGACCGCAAGGGCTATGGCGTGCCGCCGCCCGGCGTATTCGTGATCCCGGAGCCCAACGCGTACCGGCCCTATATCGACAGGGGGAGCGAGGAAGCGTCCGCGCTCGCCAATCTCGAGCTGGCGTTGAAAATGTTCGACATGCAGTCGAGCGGGCGGGGCGCGGCGATCATCGCCGAGCCCGTGATCAGCGCCGGCGGCGTGCTGGTGCCGCCGAAAGCCTTCATGGAGGCGTTGCGCAAAGCCGCCGACGCGCGGGGCATGCTGCTGATCTTCGACGAGGCCCAGACCGCGTTTGGACGCATCGGCAAGAAGACCGGGGCTGAATATTTCGGCGTCGTGCCCGATATCATGACCATGTCGAAGACGCTCGGCGGGGGGCTTCCGCTTGCGGCCGTGTCGACCACGGAGGCGATCGAGAGCAAGCTCCACGAAGATCATTTCACCTACTACACCAGCCACGTCTCCGATCCTCTCCTGGCCGAGGTCGGGCTCGCGGTGTTGCGCGTGATCGCCGCGGAAAGGCTCGTCGAACGCGCCAATGTCATGGGCGCCTATCTGCGCGGCCGGTTCGAGGGCCTTCAGCAGAAATACGAGCAGATTGGCGACATCAGGGGCATGGGGCTTCTGCTCGGTGTCGAGCTGGTCACCGATCGCAACAGCCGGCGCGCGGCCCATCAGCTCGGCGCGCTGACGACGAAGAAGTGCTTCGAGTATGGGCTGAGCATGAACATCCGCCGCCGCCCCGAACGCGGATCGGTGTGGCGCATCGCACCGCCCCTGACCGTCTCGACCGAGGAGATCGACCGCGCTGTCGAGATCCTGGATCGGTCCTTGAGGGAAAGCCTCGACGAGCTGTCGCGAAGTCCCGCCGCTTAAGCAACAGTCCGGAGGCTGACATGATCTGCAAACACGCGCCGACGCTTGCCATTGCCGCTCTCTCGCTTGTGCTGCTAGATATTCCAGCAGCACACGCGGCCAGCCAGACCCTCGAAAAAATCAAGGAGGTCGGAAAGGTCACGTTTGGCTACCGTGAGGCCTCGATTCCGTTCGCCTATCTCGGGGCCGACCAGAAGCCGACCGGGCTCTCGCTCGATCTCTGCTCCGCAGTGGCCGACAAGATCAGGGCCGTGTTGAATCGGTCTGCGCTGCAAATTGACTACGTGCCGGTGAATGCGTCCAATCGTATTCCGCTGCTTCAGAACGGCACCATCGACGTCGAGTGTGGCAGCACGACCAACACCGCCGAACGGCAGAAGCAGGTTGCGTTCTCCGTCGCAACCTCTGTCGCATCGCCGCGCTGGCTGGTGCCTACCTCCTCGCAGGTGATGGAGCCGAAAGGCTTGGACGGGCAGACCGTCGTCATCACGCAGGGCTCGCTGAACTTCAGTGTCGCCAGGAAGTTTCTCGACGATCAGAAACTGAATGTGACGATTGTTCAAGCCAAGGACCACGCCGAGTCGCTTCTCATGCTTGGAACAGGCCGCGCCGCGGCGTGGTTCGAGGACGATATTTTGGTCGCCGGGCTCGTCGCGAATGCGGCCGATCCCAAGGCTTTCCGGATGCTGGCGACGACCTATGCGCCGTCCTATTACGGCCTGATGACCCGCAGCGAGGATCCGGAATTCAAGACTCTCGTCGATACCGCGATCAGGGAGACGATGGCGTCCGGCGCGTTCGATCGCCTCTACGCCAGATGGTTCGAATCGCCGATTCCGCCGAGAGGACAGAACCTCCGGCTTCCGATGAGCGAAGCGATGAAGGCGCGCGTCAAGTCTCCCAGCGATGCGCTCGTCCCCTAATCGTGCCGGAGCATGTCGTCGAACGCGGGATCGCCGGCATGCAGGCTGCTCTTCGGCGTCGTTCGCGTTTCGATCCGTTCTGCGGCAGCGGGAACGCAGGCAAGTTCGCTGTTGCGCGCCTTCTGCGGCAGGAGTGTGAGGCTCCAGCCCACCACGACCAGCACCGCGAGCCGGGTCGCGATCACGCCCAGCAACAGCTCCAGTCCGCTTGTCGTCGCGTGAGTCCTCATGCGTGCCAGCCTGATGCACGGCTTCCGACAAGACAATCTGGAATTGGCGAGCTTTGCCTTCGTCCCAAACGAAGGCTCGGGAAGATGGCTGCTCAGTGCCGCAGCTGGCTCTGCCTGAAATCCCGCGGCGACATCCCAAAGTGCTCGCGGAAGACGCGGCCGAAATGCGAGAGGTCGTTAAAGCCCCAGGCGAACGCGATCTCGCTGATGTGGCGGTGAGCGAGCATGGGCGAGGCGAGGTCGCGCCGGCATTGGGCGAGACGTTCGGCAAGGACGTAGCGCTGGAACGAAATGTCCTCGTCGGCGAGGAGATCGTTGACATAGCGCGGCGAGATGCCGAGCGCGGCTGCGCTCTCCGCCAGCGACAGGTCGGGATCGGCAAGGTGCGCGCGGATGTGGGCCTTCAGCCGGTAGAGCAGGGCGGAGCGGTGGGTTGAGGATGGCAGCGATGTCTTGCCGAGCCGCTCGCTCAGCGCCATCGCCAGCAGATCGACGGCCTGTTCCGACAACGCCGCGGCATGGTCCGGAGCAAGCCGGTCCGCGCTGTGGCAGAGCCTGAAGATGAAATCGTAAGCGATCCGTTCGAGTGGCATGTCAGCGCCGAATGAGATTGCGGTGAGCGCCTCGGTGGCGCCGAGCCGCCGCTGCAACATCTCGCGCGGCACCTTGAAGATGGTCTGCGTAAAACTGTCGTTGAACTTCAGCTCATAGGGACGCGTGGTGTCATAGAGCGCGAACTCGCCGGGATGGATCACGGTCTCTCGGCCGTCCTGCACCACGCCGCCGTCGCCGCGATTGCCGAGCGCGACCAGAACATAATCCTGGTCCGAGCGTGCGATGCGCGAGGGCGTGCGGAACACGTGCTGGCGGTCGGAGCAGACGTCGGAGCACACCGCTTTGCCGAGCGGGACTTGCGTGACCGAGCCGTGAAAGGCGCTGCCGAGGTCGGACTTGCAGTCGAGCCCGACAAAAACATCGCAGACGATGTCCTGCCAGAGAGCGAGCCGCCGGTAGCCGGGGCTGTCGTCCGTGGTGAACTGGATTGGCATCGGCAAGCCTCCCTGTCACATCCCGCAAAATCGCAGATCCAGCCCGGCCGCAGGCAAATTCCGTACCCGTTCGGCGATCCTGTCCAGTCGAGTTTTTGTTCCGCCGTGGTCGAGCGCCCGGCCGCCCGGCTTGGCTCAATAGACTGCATCGGACGTGGTCTGCGATCAACCGGCAATGGAGGCGGCAATGGGCATCGAACATCCAAAGTACAAGGTGGCGGTGGTGCAGGCGGCGCCCGCCTGGCTCGATCTCGACGCCTCGATCGACAAGTCGATCGCGCTGATCAAAGAGGCCGCCGAAAAGGGGGCCAAGCTGATCGCCTTTCCCGAGGCCTTCATCCCCGGCTATCCCTGGCACATCTGGATGGACTCGCCGGCCTGGGCGATTGGCCGCGGTTTTGTGCAGCGCTATTTCGACAATTCGCTGTCCTATGACAGCCCGCAGGCCGAGCGTTTGCGCGACGCCGTGCGCAAGGCAAAACTGACGGCCGTGATCGGCCTCTCCGAACGCGACGGCGGCAGCCTGTATCTGGCGCAATGGTTGATCGACCCCGACGGTGAGACCATCGCAAAGCGCCGCAAGCTGCGGCCGACCCATGCCGAGCGCACGGTCTATGGCGAGGGCGACGGCAGCGATCTTGCCGTGCATGCGAGGGCCGACATCGGCCGTATCGGCGCGCTGTGCTGCTGGGAGCATCTTCAGCCGCTGTCGAAATATGCGATGTACGCCCAGAACGAGCAGGTGCATGTCGCGGCCTGGCCGAGCTTCTCGCTCTACGATCCCTTTGCACCGGCGCTCGGCGCCGAGGTCAACAATGCCGCCTCGCGCGTTTATGCCGTGGAGGGCTCCTGCTTCGTGCTCGCGCCGTGCGCGACAGTCTCGCAGGCCATGATCGACGAGCTCTGCGACCGGCCGGACAAGAACGCGTTACTGCACGTCGGCGGCGGCTTTGCCGCGATCTACGGGCCCGATGGCAGCCAGATCGGCGACAAGCTCGCGCCGGATCAGGAGGGCCTCCTGATTGCCGAGATCGATCTCGGCGCCATCGGTATCGCCAAGAACGCCGCCGATCCCGCCGGGCACTATTCGCGGCCCGATGTGACGCGGCTGCTGCTCAACAAGAAGCGATACCAGCGCGTCGAGCAGTTTTCGCTGCCGGTCGACAGTGTCGAGCCCACCGACATTGCGGCGGCGGCGAGCTGATCGCCGTAATCACGGGGAGGGCATGGCCATGGAATCCGCAATTCCTGCATATCTCGAAACGATGCGCACGCGCCACAAACGCGTGCCAGATGATTACGAACCGCCGTATCCGTCCTTCGTGGCGCGTTACAAGCCGGCCGTGAGCCGGGTCGTGATGGCCTATTTCGGTGTGCAATATCGCGGCGAGACGCCGCTGGCGGTGCTGACTGAGATCGCGGGGCTGCTTGCGGGTGAGGATGGTCCTTCACATTGGGACCGCGCGCACTATGTTGACCAGTCGGGCTATGAGACCATCGTCACGGTGGCCTATTGGGGCGATGTCGCACGATTCGATGCCTGGTTCGCACCGGCGCGCGAAGCCTGGACCGGCAAGGCGCGGGATGGCATCGGCACCTTCATCGAGGTGCTGCGCCCCACGGTGGCGCGGCACGAGACGCTGTTCTCCTCGCCCGATCGACCCGAGGGTGTCGCCGTCATCGCGGAAGGCATGAGCGGCGAGGTGCAGGAGCACGCCTATTGGGGCGGCATGCGCGACCGCATTCCGCTGTCGCAGACCGATGCGATGGCGCCCGGTGGCGCACCTGAGCTGATCCGCGACGGCGCGCGGCTGCGCGTGACGGCGCACGACAATCTCTGCCTGATCCGCTCCGGGCAGGACTGGAGCGACACCGAGTCGTCCGAGCGAAAGCTCTATCTCGACGACGTCGAGCCGGTGCTGCGCGAGGGCATGGATTTTCTGCGCGACGACGGTCTTGGCATCGGCTGCTACGCCAACCGCTACATGCATGTACTCGCGGCCGACGGCAGCGCCAGCGAAAAATCCTATGGCCAGAGCTGGTGGAAAAGTCTCGCCGCGCTGGAACGCTGGGCGGAGTCGCATCCGACCCATGTCAAGATTTTTGGTGCGGCGATGAAGTATCTCTCGACGCTCGGGCCGTCAGCAAAATTGCGGCTCTATCACGAGGTCACGGTAGCGGCCGCCGACGAGCAGTTCTTCGAATATCGGAACTGCCACCCGAAAACCGGCATGCTGGCGGCGGTCGAAACCGTCAGCGCCTAGACCACACAATGGCCGAGCAGCTCGGGATGCGCCGCGCAGATGTGATGCGCGCCGGCGTCCCGCAGCTCGGCCTCGCTGCCATAGCCATAGAGCACGCCGATCGCGGTCATGCCGTTGGTGCGGGCGCCGACGACGTCATGGCTGCGGTCGCCGATCATGATCGCGGTAGCGGGATCGACCTTGGCCTCTTCGAGCGCGTAGCGGAGCAGGTCGCGCTTGTCGACGCGGGTGCCGTCGAGCTCGGAGCCGAACACGCGCTCGAAATACGGCTTCAGGCCAAAGTGCTCGACGATGCGAATGGCGTAGACGGCAGGCTTGCTGGTCGCCACGAACATGCGCGGCGTTATCGCGGCAAGCGTCGTCAGCGTGTCCACGATGCCGGCATAGGTCTCGTTCTCGAACAGGCCGATATCGCTAAAACGCTCGCGGTAGAGCAGCAGCGCGCGGTCGGCGAGCTCGTCGCTTCCCGTGAGCTTCTTCAGGCTGGCATGCAGCGGCGGCCCGATGCACCAGGTCAGCTCGTCCTCGCTCGGGACGGCAAGACTCAACCGCTCCAGCGCGTACTGAATCGAGCGGGTGATCCCGGGTTTTGGGTTGGTCAGCGTGCCGTCGAGATCGAAATAGATTGTGGCCATCAGGGCGGAACCAGCTTTGATGTTTCCGCCCGTTGCTAATCGGCTGGGCTCTCAAGTCAAGGGCCAAGACGTCTCAAGAGCAAGACGTCTCAAGAGCAAGGCGTCATTGCTGCCGGGCCCATGCGACGATCGCGGCCGCATCGGTGCCGGCCTTGGCCTCCCAGCTGGCGATCGTGCTTGTGGCGGCGTTGCGGAGGGCCGCGACGAGAGACTGCGGCGCGGGCTCGACGATGTTCACGCCGTTGTCGCGCATGCGTGCGTAATTCTCGGCCGTGCGATGGGCGAGCAGCGCGAACTGGCTCTGCTCGGTCTCGGTTGCGGCCGCCATCACCTCGCGCTGCATCGGCTCGGACAGTGCGGCAAACGCCTCGCTGTGGACGAAGGCGATCGAGACCGGCATCGCGTAGTTGATCGCGGTGAAATGCGGCAGGAAGTCCCAGAGTTTTCGCCCCGCGCCGCCGTCGCCGG
Organism: Bradyrhizobium betae; assembly: GCF_004123905.1. Classification (GTDB taxonomy): domain Bacteria; phylum Pseudomonadota; class Alphaproteobacteria; order Rhizobiales; family Xanthobacteraceae; genus Bradyrhizobium; species Bradyrhizobium betae_A. The sequence goes on along the minus strand of NZ_MZXW01000022.1, from coordinate 242,974 downwards.
AGGTGAGGAATGCGTTCAGTTGATGGTCCTTCAGGCCGGCCAACGCTTTGTCCATCGGCAGGAACTGCGCATTGGCCCCGGCTGCGCGCATCACCGCGCTGGAATTGGCGTCGTAGGCTCGCAAGTTCAGCTTTGGCAGATCGTCGGCGCCTGCGAGCGCATGATCCGACCAGAGGCCGGTCGCCGGCCAGATCGTCAGATAGAGCAGCTTGAGACCGCGGTCGGCGAACGCCTTCTCGTAGAGCGGTCGTGCCCGTGCGTTGGTGGCGCGGGCGACCTCGACGGATTGTACCACGAAGGGCAGCGTGGAGAGGCCGAGCACGGGATCGAGGCCGGACAGCGCGCCGGCAAAGGCATCGCCGCCGGCGATCCGGCCATCGAGCGCCGCGCCCGGCATTTCGCCCGAGCTGATCTTGAGCTCGTTGTCGAAGGCGTTGACCAGGGTCACGAAACCGTTTGTGCGCGCCGCGACGCGATCGGCGAAACTGGTGAGGCCGATCCCGGAAATGTTGTTTTGAGGATATTCCGTGGTCATCCGCCAGCTGACTTGCGCCATCGCGGGCGCGGAGGACAGGACGAGGGCGGCGAGGGCAAGGAGAGCGCGGATCCGTTTGGCGGGGATGCGCATTGGGAGAAGCAGTTCAGGCAGCATATATTGGCAACTCGTTGAACCATGGCACGATGCCGGAACATGGCAGATCATCTTGTTGCACGCGGCGCCGGCGTGCGCCACAGCGATGCTTGGGCAGTGTTGGCGCGAATTGCAGCACTCGTCGTTGCCGCACTGCTGGCCTCTGCGACGGAGGTCGCGGCGTGGGACAGCTCGCCGGCAAAGACTGGCGTCGCCATCCCCAGCGTCGAAGAGCTCGCGGTGCCGTCGGCGAAGCCGGATGCGCGCGAGAGCGACACGCGTGAATCGATATGCCTGATCGTGGAGGCCGCCGCGCGAGATGCCAATCTGCCGCTGGAATTCTTCGCCCGCGTGATCTGGCAGGAAAGCCGTTTCCAGGCCGATGCGGTGGGGCCGATGACGCGGAGCGGCGAGCACGCGCAGGGGATCGCGCAGTTCATGCCGGGCACCGCGAGCGAGCGCGGGCTGCTCAATCCCTTCAATCCGGTCCAGGCGCTGCCGAAGTCGGCGGAGTTTTTGAACGAGCTGCGCAACCAGTTCGGCAATCTCGGCCTTGCGGCTGCAGCCTACAATGCCGGGCCGCGGCGGGTGCAGGAATGGCTCGCGGGCACCGGCCCAATGCCGGAACAGACGCGCAATTACGTCTACGCCATTACGGGCACGAGCGTCGATGCATGGGCCAAGGCTGGCGCGACCGGCAAGGGACCGCCGAGTTTGCCGCCGACGAGCTGCCGCGACCTGATGGCGCTGTTGAAGCGCGCACCAAATGCCTTCGTCGCCGAGCTCGAACAGCATGTGGAGCTTGCCGCCGCAAAAATTTGGGGCGTCCAGCTCGCCGCCGGCTTCGACCGCAACAAGGCGCTGGCGATGTATTCCCGCGCGGTCACGCGGCTGAGCGCCGTGATCGGCGAACGCGATCCGAGCCTGCTCTCATCGGTGGTGCGCAGCCGTGGTTCGCACGCGTTCTACCAGGTCCGCATCGGTGCCGACACGCGGCCTGAGGCGGACGATCTCTGCAATCGCATCCGGAAAGCGGGCGGCGCCTGCTTCGTGCTGAAGAACCGCGGTGTGAGCGGGTAGGGACCGCGCGCATGCCAGCCCCGCCGCGCGCTTCCTTGACGCGAGGCGCCGCATTGCCCGTTATGCGGGCACGATTCCTCATCCCGGCCAAGTCTCTCGTGGCGCTTCCTCCGCTCGATTCCCCTCAATGGCAAAGTCCCTGGCGCGCCTTTGCGTGGGGGCTGCGCTCGATCACGCAGACGATCCTCACTCTCGTCCTGTTTGCGACCTATCTCGGCATCGGCGCGCTCGCCCATGACACGCACTTCAGCCTGCTCTGGGCACTCTGCTCGACGCTGTTCGTCTGGGCGGGGCCGGCACAGATCATCCTGATCACCACGCTCGGCTCGGGCGCCACCGTCATCCAGTCGGCGATCGCGGTGACCGTCAGCGCCATCCGCCTGTTCCCGATGGTGGTCTCGGTGCTGCCGCTGATGCGCACACCGACGACCAAGCGGCGCGAGCTGTTCTTCGCGGCGCATCTCACCGCGGTGACGCTGTGGGTCGAGTGCCATCGTTTCCTGCCGCAGGTGCCGCGCGAGCGGCGGATCGCGTTCGTCAACGGACTTGGCTTCGGCCTGGTCTCGGTGTGTCTCACCGCCAATACGGTCGGCTACTTCCTCGCCGCCAATCTGACGCAAACGCTGGGTGCCGCGATCCTGCTGCTGACGCCGCTGTCGTTTCTGTTCTCGACCGCGCGCAACAGCCGCGAGGTCGCCGACGTCGTCGCGCTGGCGCTCGGGGTTCTGCTGTATCCGCTGGCCGCGAAGATGAACTCGGGCCTCGACATTCTCGTCAGCGGCCTCGTGGCGGGCACGATCGCCTATGGCGTGCACTGGTGGCGGGAGGTGCGCGCATGAGCTTTGCGCAGCTCATCGGCGACTGGCATGCGCTGGCGGTGCTGTTCGTCGCCGGCGTCGTTCCCAACCAGATATGGCGCATGCTGGGCCTGTGGTTCGGCGGCGGGATCGACGAGGGCTCGGAGCTTCTGGTCTGGGTGCGGGCGGTTGCGACCGCGATCCTCGCCGGCGTCATCGCCCAGATCGTGGTCGAGCCGCCGGGCGCGCTGGCAAGCGTGCCCGATGTCCTGCGCTATGGCGCCGTGGCGGCGGGCCTCGTCGTCTTTCTGCTGACCCGCCGCTCGATCTTCGCGGGCGTGGTCACAGGCGAGGTCTTCATGCTGGCCGGCAAATGGTGGTTGGGCTAAAACCGCTTTCGACTGGCTTTAAGGAACAGGAAATATGGTTCGCGAACAGGAGCTCCGCGAGGGCGAGGTCGCTATCGAGTTGCCGTCCACGGAGGATGCCGGCCTCGTCTTCATCGGCCGCATCCGCACGCCCTGGACCTCGCGGCTGGAGACGCCGCGGCAGGGGCGTCACGACGGCCCGATCTGTCGCCTCGAAATCTTCGAGCCGTTCGTGCCGGCCATCAATGGCGTCGACTTCTACAGCAATCTCGAAGTGCTCTACTGGCTCGACCAGTCGCGCCGCGACATCGTTCTGCAGAGCCCGAAGAACAACGACAAAACCCGCGGCACGTTTTCGCTGCGCTCGCCGGTGCGGCCCAATCCGATCGGCACCTCGATCGTGAAGCTGGTCGGCATCGAGGGGAATGCGATCCTGGTGCGCGGCCTCGACTGTATCGACAACACGCCGCTGATCGACATCAAGCCGGATCGTTGCGAGTTCACCCCGCTGGCCGCGCCGCAGCCGGGGGATTTTCAGACGGAGTAAGTGGCGCTCCGCTCTAACCCCGTCATTGCGAGGAGCCCTTGCGACGAAGCAATCCAGACTGCCTCTGCGGAAGCACTCTGGATTGCTTCGCTCCGCTCGCAATGACGAGTGGAGAGAGCCTCAGCCCGCCTTCAGCGCCGCGATCAACTTGGTCGCGTTCTCTTCCAGCACCTTGACGTCTTCCTTGCGACTGGCGGGCGGCAGCATGGCCACGCCATCATGTCGCGGCATCACGTGCATGTGGAGATGAAACACCACCTGACCGCCGGCGGCCTCGTTGAACTGCTGCACGGTGATGCCGTCGGCGTTGAACGCCTTCATCGCCGCCATCGCGATCTTCTTCGCGCCGCGCGCGACATGGGCGTAATCGTCCGGCGTGATGTCGAGGATGTTGCGGGCAGGGGCCTTCGGGATCACCAGCGTATGGCCTGGCACGCGCGGCATGATGTCGAGGAAGGCAAAGACATGCTCGTCCTCATAGACCTTGTGGCAGGGAAACTCGCCGCGCAGGATCTTTGCAAAGATGTTGTTGGGGTCATAGGCGGTCATAGCGGGCTCCCTGGAATTTCGCGCTAACTGTCACCAGAGGCGGCAAACCGTCAAGGCGCCTCGTCGATGCCCTTGCGGAACGGGCCGAGCTCGGCCAGCTCCCGCCCGGCCTCCGCGACGTAAGCGCGCTCACGCTTGAGGTAATCGTCGATGGCGCGGCGCAGGCCGGGATCGGCGATGAAGTGGGCGGAATGGGTGGTTCGCGGCAGGTAGCCGCGCGCGATCTTGTGCTCGCCCTGCGCGCCGGCCTCGACATGCGTAAGGCCGCGTTTGATGGCGAAGTCGATGGCCTGGTAATAGCAGACCTCGAAATGAAGGAAGGGGTGATGCTCGACCGCGCCCCAGTTGCGGCCGAACAGCGTGTCCGAGCCGATGAAGTTGATCGCGCCCGCGACCCAGCGATCGTTGCGGCGGGCCATCACCAGCAGCACATCCTCGCTCATGGTTTGGCCGATCAACGAGAAGAATTCGCGGGTGAGGTACGGCCGCCCCCATTTGCGCGAGCCGGTCTCCATGTAGAACATGAAAAACGCATCCCAGGCATCCTCGGTGATGTCTTTTCCGGTGAGCCAGTGGATCGTGGCGCCGGCTGCGAGCGCATCGCGCCGCTCGCGCTTGATCGACTTGCGGTGGCGGGAGTTCAGGGTGGCGAGAAAATCGTCGAAGCTCGCAAAACCTTCGTTGCGCCAGTGGAACTGCTGGTCGGTGCGCTGGAGGAAGCCGTGCTGGGCGAGCAGCTTCCATTCAGCCTCACGCGCGAAGGTGACGTGCACCGAGGACGCCTTGCTGACGCCGCACAGGGCCACCAGGCCGCTCGCCAGTGCCTCCGTGATGCGGTCGTGGTCAACGCCGTCGCGGACCAGGAGACGTGGTCCCGTCGCCGGGGTGAAGGGAACCGAGACCTGCAGCTTTGGATAGTAGCGCCCTCCGGCCCGCTCATAGGCATCCGCCCAGCCGCGGTCGAAGACGTATTCGCCTTGGGAATGCGATTTCAGATAGCAGGGCACGACCCCGGCGACGCGGCCGTCAACCTTGGCCACCAGATGCCGAGGACCCCAGCCGGTGCGGATCGTGGCTGAACCCGATTTCTCAACGGCGGACAGAAATGCGTGGGAGACGAACGGGTTATAGGCGGGCTTTAAGAGGCCGAGGGAATCGCTTGTAAGGGCGGATGAGGTTCCCGCGCCATGCCCGCTACAAATCTTGCCGGGATTGGCACAGGCGTCCCAATCCTCAGCAGCTACTTCGCCAATCGACGGGACCGCCTCGAGCGTGATTTCAGATGATGCCATCGTGCCCAAGATCGTGCATTGCAGCAGTGACTTCAAGAGTGGGGAACATCATGCCTACGGCACGAACCCCTCAAAGATCATCTGGTCGGCATATTGCCTGACCCGCGTCCGCTGCTCGGGCGTGCGCACCGTCCAGCCAAGCAGGGCGCAGCCGAAGACGTTGCGGGCGATCCAGGGGGCGGGGGCCGGGAGGTGGTCGACCTTGAAGGCGACGAAGTGCGGCTGGGTCTGAAAACCGTGACGCAAATACAGCATGCTGTCGCGCTGCGCCTGCGTCAGGTAGGCCCAATACTCGTCCTCATAGCTCCGCTGCGCGACGATGCCGCGCGGGCGGGAGGGCAACAGCTCGCGCAGCGCCAGCACCTGGTCGGGATCGAAGGACATGCCGACCGCGGGGCCGGCATAGGAGGCCAGCACCTCGGCCATCCGCTTCACCAGCTTGCGGTCGCCGCCAAAATGGCTCTTCACCTCGATCACCAGCGGCACTCGGCCGGCGACCATGGTGCAGAGGTCGGACAGCGACATCATCCGCTCGTCGGTGTCCTTGAATCTGATCGCCTTCAGTTCCGCGGCGGTCTTCTCGACCACCTCGCCGGCGGCCTCGGTGAGGCGACCGAGGGCATGGTCATGATGGATCATCGCCTCGCCATCGGACGAGAGCTGGATGTCGACCTCGATCGCGAAATTGCCCGCGATCGCCGCCTGCACCGCGCCCGGCATGTTCTCTACGATGCCGCGGGAGATGTCATGCAGGCCGCGGTGGGCGACCGGCCGGGCTGTCAGCCAATCAGGAGCGCGCATTCGGGTCAGGCGACCTCGAACACGCCCTCGACCTCGACCGCCGCATCCGCGGGCAGCGAGGCGACGCCGACGGTGGTGCGGGCGTGGCGACCCTTGTCTCCGAAGGCGGCGACCATCAGGTCGGAGGCGCCGTTCAGCACCTTCGGCCCGTCCAAAAAGTCCGGCGCCGAGTTGATGAAGCCGCCGAGGCGCACCACGCGCACGACCTTGTCGAGGTCGCCGAGCGCTGCCTTGACCTGGGCCAGCAAATTGACGGCGCAGCCGCGGGCCGCCGCAGCACCGTCCTCGATTGAGACGCCGGCGCCCAGCTTGCCCTTGGCAATCAGCTTGCCGTCGGGGGCAAAGCAGACCTGGCCGGAGACGAACAGCAGATTACCGGTGCGCACAAACGGGACGTAATTGGCCACCGGGGTGGGGGCCTCGTGCAGCTTGATGCCCTGTTCCGCCAGTTTCTGCTCGACCGTGCCCGCCATGTTCGACCTCGTTGTCCAAAAAATCATCCGCCCGGCGCGTCCTTTTGGAGGCCGGGAGGGCCCTGTTTCGCCCATCGTGCCGCCACATGCAAGCAACCGGAGGGGCTGCATTTTCTTGAGGCAGGGCAGCAGGTTCAGCGGGAGGGGTGCAACTTTACGTGAAACGGCCTCAGTTGCGACGCAATGGAACGGTCACTAAACTGTCGAATCTGCGCTTCCCAGGGATGAGACATGCTGCACCTTTTCCGGACTTCGCTCGGTGTGATGGCGCTCGCGGCGGCCGCCCTCGGCGTAGGCGGTGGAGCGCAGGCGGCCAGCGGTCCGTTCCTGGCGCACCAGGCGCTCTACGACCTCAGCCTCGTCAAATCGCGCTCCAACTCGGTCAACAGCGCGCGCGGTCGCATCCTCTACAATTTCACCGGCAGCTCGTGTGAGGGCTACACCTCCGAATTCCGCCAGGTGTCCGAGCTCGACAGTGGCGAGGGCAAGATCACGCTCAGCGACCTCCGCTCCAACTCCTGGGAAGACGCCGCTGGAAAAAGCTACCGCTTCAAGATCGAGACGCGGATGAACGAGGCCGACGCCGGCCGGGTCGACGGTTCGGCCGAGCGCGACGGCGACCACATCAACGTCAAGCTGAAGCTGCCGGCGCCGAAGAATTTCACTCTCGACGGCAAGGTCGTGTTCCCGACCGAGCAGATCCAGCGCATCATTGCCGCCGCCAGGGACGGCAAGTCGCTGCTCGAGCTCTCCGTCTATGACGGCTCCGACGACGGCCAGAAAGTCTACAACACGCTGACCGTGATCGGCCAACCGATCCCCGCCGACCGCACCGCATCGCCTGATGCGTCGACGTCGGACGAGCACATGAAGTCGCTGAAGCGCTGGCCCGTCACCGTCAGCTACTTCGACCGCGAGTCGCAGCAGAAGGAAGGCGAACAGACGCCGGTCTACGCGATGGCGTTCGAGCTTTACGAAAACGGCGTCTCGCGCCAGCTCGTGCTCGATTACAACGATTTTGTGATTTCCGGCGCGATGGGCAAGTTCGACGTGAAGGACAGCAAGCCCTGTAATTGAGGGGCGAGGCTAGCCCTCAGCTCCCTCTCCAGCTACGCTCCCTTCCAACCACAAACTCCGGGAGCCAGCCCATGCCCAAGCTCGACCATCTCCGCCCCAGCGGCCTGCATCACAATCCCGCTTATTCCCACGTCGTCACCGCCACCGGCGCGCGCACTATCTACATCTCCGGCCAGGTCTCGACCGACGAGGAGGGACGGATCGTCGGCGAGGGCGATCTTGCTGCACAGACCACGCAGGTGATGCAGAATCTCGGCCATGCGCTGAAGGCCGCCGGCGCGAGCTATTCCAACATCGTCAAGATCACGACCTTCGTGGTCGGCTACAAGCCGGAGCTGCGCCCCATCATCGGCAAGGCCCGCTCGGCCTTCTTCGAAGGCATGGAGCCGCCGGCTTCGACCCTCGTCGGCGTCTCCGCGCTCGCAGCGCCGGAATGGCTGATCGAGATCGAGGCGATCGCGGTCGCGGATTGAGGCGACCGTAGGATGGGTGGAGCACTTGCGAAACCCATCGCCCTTGTCGCGCGGACATGATGGGTTTCGCTTCGCTCTCCCCATCCTACTTGGATGCGGACATCTCTCGCAGAACCGCCATCGCCTCGTCAGCCCGGTCAACCGGCACGAAGAGATGGTCGTGGTGGAAGGCCGACACGGCGTTCAGGCTGATGCCGGCTTCAGCTAGACACGCTGTGACTGCTGCGAGAAAGCCCACAGCATCGAGTGCTGAGTGAATCGTCAGGGTGATCAGGCGGGACGAGAACGCGTAGCGTAATCCTGCCGCTTCTACCTCTTCGCGTAAAACCACAAGCGTCATTCCTTCCTGCTCGCGAAACGTCAGCAGCGGATTTAGCGTTGCGGGAATGCTTTCATCTGTCGGGACCGTACAAAATACAAAGATGCCCGGCCGCAGCTCCGGTTTCATGTCTTTCAGCAACGCTTCGAGATTGCGTTCACCTGCCATCACTCCTGCGCCTTCTCCGGCCCGTCATAGGCGATGCCGCGGATCACCGCGGCGCTACCGAATTTCTTGCGCAGGCTGTCCACCGCGCGCTCGGCGTGGGCAGCGCGGCGGTCGAGCATGTCGGTGTCGTCGGCAGGCGAACCGTCGCGCAGTGCGCTGACGCCGGCGCCCATCAGGCGAAAGGCGGTGCCGTCGATTTCCTTTGCCAGCATCTCGCGGCAGATCGAGAAGATTTTTGCGGCGAGCTGGGTCGGCGCTGCGATCGATTGCGAGCGGGTGCGCTGGCGGAAATCGGCGGTCTTCAGTTTTAGCGTGACGGTCGAGCCGGCAAGCTCGCTGCTCTTGAGCCGCGATGATGTCTTCTCGCACAGGCGCCACAGGATCTTCTCCAGCGTCGCGAAGTCGCGGATGTCGGTCTCGAAGGTGGTTTCGCTCGAAATCGTCTTGGCGCCGCGATCGGGCTCGACGCGGCGGTCGTCGATGCCCCGTGCGAGCCGCCACAGCCTGCGGCCGTCGCTCGGAAACTGCCGCATTATCTCGATCTCGTCGGCCTTTTGCAGATCGGCGATGATGCGGAAGCCGCGCTGCACCAGGCGCTCCTGCGTGGCCGGTCCGACACCGAAGATGAAGCCGACCGGCTTCTCCGCCAGCATCAAACGCGCTTCCTCCTGGTCGAGCGCGGCAAAGCCGCGCGGCTTGTCGAGGTCGGAGGCGATCTTGGCCAGGAACTTGTTGCAGGACAGGCCGACCGAGACGGAGATGCCGATGTCGCGCTCGACCTCGCGGGCAAAGCGCGCCAGCACTTTTGCCGGGATCATGCCGTGCACCCGTTCGGTGCCGGAGAGATCGAGGAAGGCCTCGTCGATCGAGAGCGGCTCGACCAGCGGCGTCAGCGCCTGCATGGCCTGCCGCACCTCGCGGCCGACGCGGACGTATTTGGCGATATCCGGCGGGATCACCGTCGCATGCGGACAGGCGTCGAGTGCCTTGTACATCGGCATGGCCGAGCGGACGCCATAGGTGCGCGCGATGTAGCAGGCGGCTGACACGACGCCGCGCTTGCCGCCGCCGATGATGACGGGCTTGTCGGCGATGTCAGGATTGTCGCGCTTCTCGACGGTCGCATAGAAGGCGTCGCAGTCGATATGGGCGATGGTCAGGCTCGCGAGTGCCCGGTGGCGGACGAGGCGAGGGGAACCGCAGGCGGAACAGCGCCGCACGCCCATATCCAGATCGGCCGAACAATCCCGGCAGAAGCAGCGGGGTCCGGCCGTATCAGGGGCGGTCACGGCACGTCGCGCTCCCAGGTCCGGTCGCCGAGGGCATCGCCGAGGATCTGCCGCGCCGCAGCAACGTTGGTCGGATGCAGCTCCGCAGTCGCGGCAAAGGCCTTCACGGTGGCGTCATCGCGCAGCACGAAATCGAGCACGCTGAGCAGGAAATTCGGGTCCGAGGCGGCGTTCCGCAGCGTCTCCGGACCGACCCCTGTCTCAGCCAGGAACAGGCCCAGCCGCTCGGGATCGCCGGCAACGAAGGACAGCGCCTGAATCGCAACGATTTCAGCGACTTCGCGAGGGTTGTGAACAGGCTTTTTCAATGGCGCAGTTTGCCTTTCCATTAACTTTCAGTGTCTACTTTGAAATCCATCATGCCCGAGTCTCAAGGCCGCCGACAAGCAACTGGAAACCACATCGCAGAAAGTCGGCCCTCGGGTTTAACGAAACTCAAGCGAATCTGAGGCTAGTTTGAATCCAGTTTTCGAAGCGCCTGCTAGCGGCGCCTGAGGCGTCACATGCATCGGTCGTCAGGACCATACAGGAGGGCGGGATGGCTAAGACCGTCCTGATCGTGGAAGACAACGAGCTCAACATGAAGCTCTTCCGCGACCTGTTGGAGGCGCACGGCTACCAGACCTCCGGCACCAGCAACGGATATGAGGCGCTCGACCTCGTGCGCAAGATGCGGCCCGACCTCGTGCTGATGGATATCCAATTGCCGCAGGTCTCCGGCCTCGAAGTGACGCGCTGGATCAAGGACGATCCGGAGCTGCGTTCCATTCCCGTCGTCGCGGTCACGGCATTCGCGATGAAGGGCGACGAAGAGCGCATCCGCGAGGGCGGCTGCGAGGCCTATTTGTCCAAGCCGATCTCGGTCGGCAAATTCATCGAGACGGTCCGGCGTTTTATCGGATAGGAAGTGAGTTCACAGTGTCCGCGCGTATCCTGGTCGTCGATGACGTTCCCGCCAACGTCAAGCTGCTAGAGGCCCGTCTGTCGGCTGAATATTTCGACGTGATGACCGCCTCGAACGGCACCGAGGCACTGGCGCTGGCCAGCCGCGCCGAATGCGACATCATCCTGCTCGACGTGATGATGCCCGACATGGACGGCTTCGAGGTCTGCCGCCGCCTCAAGACCGATCCGGCCACGCATCACATCCCGGTCGTGATGGTCACCGCGCTCGACAGCCCCGCCGACCGCAACCGCGGCCTGGAAGCGGGCGCCGACGACTTTTTGACAAAGCCCGTGTCCGACGTCGTGCTGATCGCGCGCGTGCGATCGCTGACGCGGCTGAAGATGATGACCGACGAGCTGCGCATGCGCGCCATCACCTCGCTCGAGATCGGCATGCAGGCGCCCGAGCGCAGCGCCGTGGCCGACACCGGCAAGGGCGGCCGTATTCTGCTGGTCGACGACCGGCAGTCCTCCTATGAGCGCCTGGCGAGCCTGCTCGCGGCCGAGCACACCGTCGATGTCGAGCCGAACCCGACAGAAGCGCTGTTCCACGCCGCCGAGGGTAATTACGATCTGCTGATCGTCTCGCTCGACCTCAACAATTTCGATGGCCTGCGGCTCTGCAGCCAGGCGCGCTCGCTGGAGCGCACGCGCCATGTGCCGATCCTCGCGATCGCCGACCCGGAGAACGCGACCCGGCTTCTTCGTGGGCTCGAGATCGGCGTCAACGACTATCTGCTGCGCCCGATCGACAAGACCGAGCTGCTGGCCCGCGCCCGCACCCAGATCCGCCGCCGCCGCTACACCGATCACTTACGCGACAACGTGCAGAACTCGATCGAGATGGCGATCACCGACGCGCTCACCGGCCTGCACAATCGCCGCTACATGGAGAGCCATCTGGCAACGCTGGCCGAGCAGGCATCCACGCGCGGCAAGCCGCTGGCGCTGATGATTTTGGACATCGACTACTTCAAGTCGATCAACGACAATTACGGCCACGACGCTGGCGACGACGTGTTGCGGGAGTTCGCCGTGCGCGTCCGCAAGTCGATCCGCGGCATCGATCTCGCCTGCCGCTACGGCGGCGAGGAATTCGTCATCGTGATGCCGGAGACCGATCTGCACGTCGCCGGCATGGTCGCCGAACGCCTGCGCCGCTCGATCGCGGGCGAGTCGTTTGCGATCCACAAAGGCGCAAAACGCATCGAGGTCACGATCTCGATCGGGCTGACCACGCTGGAGCAGAAGGGCGAGGCGGTTGCCGACGTGCTCAAGCGCGCCGACACGGCGCTGTACCGCGCCAAGCACGATGGCCGTAATCGCGTGGTGTCGCACGCGGCGTGAGGCTGCCTGCGCATAAAAGTGCGAAAACAACCCCATGCACAGTAGCCGGGGATAGCGGAATCAACGGCTTGCCGACCACCATCGTCACGCCTTCGGGTTTTTAGAATTTTGCTTGACCCGTCGGGCAAAACGGGCGCATATTGGTAGGGTCGCAGCGGTCCCACAAGCTTCGCTGTCATTCCCCGCGAAGGCGGGGAATCCAGTACGCCGCGGCGTCTCGGTTCGATCACAACTGTCTCTGGAATACTGGATCACCCGCTTTCGCGGGTGATGACACCGAACGATACGGCGACAGCGGTTAGTGCGGCGAGCGCTTGCCTGACGGCGCGGGCATCGCGGCTTCCCCACCCGCATCCACCCCCGCATTCCGCAGCAGCACCTTGGCCGCTTCCTTCGCCGCACGCGCCATCGCGGGATCATCGCGCACGAGGTCCTGGGCGATGGAGCCGTCGACCAGCAGCACGAGCTGCGTCGCCAGCGCCTCCGCGTCCGCGACACCGAGTTCGTTCAGCCGATCGCGAAACCACACCCGGCGGCTTTCCTTGAAGGCGATCGCGATTTTCTTTACGGCGCGGTCGGTGGGCCCGAGCTCGGCGACCGCATTCACGAACGGGCAGCCGCGAAAATCCCTGGCCGCAAACCGCCGCTCCAGCGAATCAAACGTCGCCAGAATCTGCTCGGCCGGCGGCTTGTCGGAAGGGCGCTGAGCGACGAAGCGGCGCTCGAGATAGGCCGCGATCAGCGCGTCCTTGGAGGGGAAGTGGTTGTAGAGCGTGCGCTTGGAGATGCCGATCTCGGCGGCAATCGTGTCGACGCCGATGGCGCGAATGCCTTGCAGATAGAACAGCTTGTCGGCGGTCGCGAGGATCCGCTCTTTCATCGTCTGTGGGGCGGGCGGGGGAGCCATGCGGCGGCGTGCGTCCTGTTCGCTTGACAGCCTACACCTTTCATAGCCTAGTTACACAGGTCTGTGTAACCAAAATCAATGCCAATTGCAGACGCTGGCGCGTGCGCCGCGCCCACGAGGGAGAACGAAATGCCCCTGTTGCAGGTCCTGCGTCCGACATTGCCCATCCTGATCGGCGCCTCGATCATGCTGACGCTAAGCATGGGGCTGCGCCAGAGCCTCGGCATCTTCATGCAGCCGCTGACGCACGACATCCACATCTCGATCTCGGATTTCACGCTGGCGCTGGCCGTGCAAAACCTCGCCTGGGGCTTTCTCCAGCCGCTCGCGGGCGCAATGACCGTGCGCTACGGCTTCCGTCCCATCATGATCGTGGGATCGCTGATGTACATCGCGGGCCTGGTGCTGATGGCGACCGCGAACGGGCTCGTCAGCATCATGATCGGCGCCGGCGTCCTGATCGGGACGTCGCTCGCCTGCACGGCGGCTGCGATCGCGATGTCGGTGGCGGCGCGCGCGGTGCCTGCGACGGTGCGATCCACAGTGCTGGGCATCGTCTCCGGCGCGGGTTCGCTCGGCGCGCTGCTGTCAGCCCCGATCGGGCAGATGCTCAACGAGGGTTTTGGCTGGCGCGTCGGGCTCGCCGGCTTCGTCATCATGTCGGTGCTGATGATCCCCGCCGCCTGGTATGCCGGCCGCGTCGACCAGGTGCCGCTGCCGAAGCCGGCAGCCGACGATATCGGCGATGCCACGGCCGCGTCCGTGGCGAAGGCGGCGTTCGGCAATGCGCCGTTCGTGGTGATGACCTGCGCCTATCTCGTTTGCGGCATGCAGCTGGTGTTCCTCACCACGCATCTGCCGTCGTATCTCGCGATCTGCGGCCTCGATCCGATGCTGAGCGCGCAGACGCTCGGCATGATCGGCGGCTTCAACGTGCTGGGCTCGCTGTTCTTCGGCTGGGCCGGCCAGCGCTGGAACAAGCTGGCGCTGTTAGGGGGCATCTACATCCTGCGCTCGCTCGCGCTCGCCTGGTATTTCATGCTGCCGGCAACGCCGGCCTCGACGCTGCTGTTCGGCGCCATCATGGGCTTCCTCTGGATGGGCGTCGGCCCGCTGGTCGCGGGCGCCGTCGCCGAGATGTTCGGCCTGCGCTGGCAGGCGATGATCCAGGGCCTCGCCTTCATGAGCCACCAGATCGGCAGCTTCCTCGGCGCTTACGGAGGCGGGGTGATCTACGACGCGCTCGGCTCCTACACCATGGCCTGGCGCATCGGCGTCGCGCTCGGCCTTGCCGGCGGCATCATCCAGGTCGCATTCGCACTGATCCGGCCGTCGCAGCCGCCGGCGCCGGTGTTGCGGACGGCATAGGGGAGGGGGGTCGCTATTGTCAGCTTGCGGGCTTTGAGCGGACGCCGGGTTGCTTGATCGCGATGGGCCGCTCGTGACCCATTGCGATGATCAGCGGCCAATTTGAGTGGAGCGTCGGAAATCGGACTGACAGATCACTCTTCGGCAATAAACCTGGAACCGAGACTTGGACTACTGCGTTTTTTCTCAGCGTTTTTTCTTGGCAAACTCCGTCGAACCCTACGGTTATAGTTCGCGGACTCATTAACTCGAAGCCATAGCCTAATCGAGGCAAGCTGAACGAAAGCAAGGTAGTTCGCTGCCAGCTTGTCGTAGCGCGTCGCCACCCGACGGCCTTGTTTGATCCGGTTCAAGAACCGCTCGACTTGGTTGCGAGCGCGGTAGAGATACGGGCTGAAGCAAATCGGATCGCTGAGATTGCTCTTCGGCGGGATGTTTGCCCACGCACCCTTCTTCATTGCAAGCTCCCTGATCCAGTCGGCATCATAACCACGGTCGGCAAGCAACATTGACCCGGATTTCAACGAGACAGCAGTTCTCCGGCAAGACGAACGTCGTGAGCCTCACCGGGGCTCAGCGCCAGCCGGACCGGTAGACCATCGCTATCGACCAACGCGTGAATCTTGCTCGTCAGACCGCTCCGTGACCTTCCCATCGATTGGCGCCGGTTCCTTGTGGTGCATGCTCCATGCTGATGCACGCGGACAATGGAGGTATCGATCATCGGGACAGCGGCGTCATGGGCCGCGACAAGCGCGTTCCAGCAGGTTTCAGACGAAGGGACCGGGCAAGACGAAAACAAGTCTTCAAATTGACGAGCGGAACGGATTCGCCTTCCTTTTGTTCCTCTGCAATTGGTCTAAAAAGGTCTCGCGCCAGCAAATTTTCGGGCGCATACTCATGGCATCACGGACCGGACCTCGGCTTTATCTGTGATGAGAATGCCCGATTGCGCTCCCGCCTTCCTCTCATGGAAAGGAGCGCGTCATGCTCCTCACCAAGCGGCGTCCTTTCAAACAACAAGTGACCCTCGAAGATCGGCTCTGTTCATGGGCAAGAACCGTCCAAGATCAGGCCGCCAAGCTGCCGCCCGGCCCCAACCGCGAGGCTATGATCAAGAAGGCGCGGCAGGCCGACATAGCAGCCCATTTGATTGATTGGGTGAAGTCGCCTGGCTTGCGGCCTCCGAAGTAGCATCATGACAACCAGAAAAGTTGAACCAGCCATGGCTGTTGCCGTTGCTGAGTTTTCCATGATCGCTCTCGACATCGACAGTCTGGAGCAAGCCTTGGAGCTTGCCAAAGATGGCGGAACGGAGCGGTCGAAAAGTGGTCGTTCGTAACTCGGACGGAGATGTCCTAGGCGTCTTTAGGAGGCCACCAGTAAACTGACAGCGAGGGGCTGTTAGCCCGATGCAATGGAACGAACCCCGCCCGCATGTTTAAGTGACGGGGTCGGTCAGGGTTCGGCCATGGCGCGCTATTACTTTGATTTGCTGGATGACGATGTGCTCGCGAGCGTCCGCTCGGGAGTTTGTCGCGGACGCCGCTCTGCTTCGTGTGCTCGACAGCTTCTGCCTCAGGGGCGAATGCGGATGATCGTATTCCCCTTGCGCCGCCCGGTCGGATTCAAGGCGGCTACTGCATCGTCGAAGGTTGAAACTCTGCCGATGTTCGTGCGCAGTCGTCCGTCCCGCACCCGCTGGACGATCTCACTCAGCTGGGAACGATCTGGCTCGACGACAAAGTCGAGTGCCAATCCGTTAGAGGCCGAGGCTTCGGCCGGCCCGACGATGGTTACCAGCGTTCCTCCGGCCCGGATCAGCCCTGCGGACCGCTTCTGGATGTCTCCACCGATGACGTCGAACACCAGATCGACTTTGCCGACGTCTTCCAGCGCGTCGTTGTCGAGGTCGACGAACTCCTTCGCTCCGAAGTCGAGCACCGTCTGACGGTCGGCGGCGCGACCGGAGCCGATAACGTGGGCGCCAGCTTCTCGCGCGAGTTGTGTTACCATTGAACCGACTGCGCCCGCTGCGCCATGCGCGAGGATGCTTTGCCCCGCCCGAAGACGGCCGTGCTGGAACAGCCCTTGCCACGCTGTCAGGCCAGAGACCGGCAGGCTTGCGCCCACCGTGAAGTCGACGTCACCCGGCAGCGGCGCGAGATTGCGCGCCTCGATCGCCACGTACTCGGCCAGCGTGCCATCACGATACCAGTCCGCGAGACCGAACACCCGCTGTCCGACCGACAGCCCGGTCGTGCCATATCCGAGGGAGGTGACCACTCCGGCCAGCTCGTGCCCGGGAATCGACGGTGTTCGGTCACGCTCGACGCGATCGGTCCACGTCGACGGCCACGTCAGTTCGGTAGGGACAAATCCCGAGGCATGAACCTGAACAACGACGTCGTTTATCGATGCCTGAGGCTCGGGCCGATCCACCAACCTCATTCCGGCCGTTCCCGCGCCCTGTTCCGTTACAACGATTGCCTTCATGGGAATTTCTCCTCGATCTTTCTTTGGGCCACAGTTGCAGGGAGCGTGAGCGCGTGTGGCAGTCATGTCGCTGTGTCTGCGATTTGCGCCGTCTGCACCGGCCGAGGTTCTCGCAACACCGGCGGATTGGGATCGCTCCGGTCGCTGGTCCTAGCGGATAGATGCGCTGCGCCTGGCGATAAAACAGTACCAAGATTGCAAATTGCGAATGTACCAAGCGCGATGGCTGCGGCGAGTTCCCGGCTGATGCGGAAGCAGGTTGAGGCGGCGACCAGAAATTTGGATTGCGAGCGCGGCCACGGCCATTTCCGCTGTTGGTCGATACTGACGCGATATGAGCAGCAAGGATTATCAGAGCGCCGCTACGACGCCGCGATATTCACCTTCACCGGAGTGGGCAGCGGAAGGCGCAGTCCCCGGGCGAGTACGGTGCGTCGCGTTGCCGGCCGCCGCTTCGGCAGCTTGCCGAAATGGGCGAGGGCTTGCATCAGCGCGGATCTGATGGCCGGCTCGATCTTCGCGCAAATGAACCAGCAGGCCAGGACGAGCATACCCAATGCCACCCACACGGCGGTGGTGGCGTCGAGGCCCGCCTCGACCAGGGCACGAATGATCGCAGTGCCAATGACGTTGTGGGTAAGATAGAGCGGATAAGTGATCAGCCCGAGTGTTCTCAAATACGCTGGAGCTTCAGCCGGGGCGATCCCCGCAGAGCGCCTGCTCCGGTTCGCGGCGCGGGCAATGAGAAGCACCGCGGCCGCCCAGACCATGATCGGCACAAGGGCTGATTGATCCGAGATGGCCGGTATCGACGTCAAAAAGAACGAGGCGAAGAAGTAGATTTCTGCCGCGCCCGAAAGACAGGTGACGGCAATTGCAACCTGTTCGAGCGCCGTCAATTGTCGGTTCGCGGAGATGAACAGCCAGATCCCCAGCGCAAAGAAGCAGCCATGGCTCAACAGGAATGCCGCGCACGGCACCCGAAACATCAGGATGACGAGATAGGGCAGGTCGGATGGCGTCATACAGGACGCTACCAGCAGCGCGACGGCGTTGAAGATTGCGCTGTAGATGGTGAGACCAAAGGCCAGATGTCGCAGCGTGATCCTCTTCGTGAGCATTGCGCAAAACACGAGACCGTAAAACGCCGTCTCGGCAGCCAGCGTCCAATAGACCTCGTCAAGCCATTGACCCGTGACTCCCTTGGGAACCATCAGCATGGCGTGGAAGTAGGGCAGGATGAATTCGGATGCGGGGCCGCTCCCGAAGAAAAGCAGAACGAGAAAGGTCGCGGTGGCGCAGACCCAGACCGCCGGATAGATCCTGAGTGCGCGGCCAAGAAGAAACTGGCCCGGCGACGATGTGCTCGCGGAATTCGCGATGACGAAGCCGGAGATGACAAAGAAGATTTCGACGCCGACCCAGCCGAACCATGTGAAGGGCGCGGCGGAGGGGTAGAGCACATCGGCCGCGACGGTGCGCTCGAAACCGGGGACGCCAATCGACACCCAGGCCCAGGACCAGAACATCTGGTGAAAAATGGCGACCCCGAGGGCGGCGGCGAGGCGCAGCGGATCCAGCAGGGACAAATGGCTCTTCACGGGAATGGACCAAATTCATGCAACGATCCCGTCGGAGATATTGAATCCTGTCACCGGGCTCTGCGAGGTGGGTCACACTTGCTTTGGCGCCGTCCGCTCGTGCCCCGGACGCAGCGCAGCGTCACTTCGACGGTGCGCTGCAGGGCCGAGGCCCATATCTCTCCACTATGCCGTGTTGCTTCTGGGTCCCGGCTCTGCGCAGCAGCGCAAGAGCGCTGCAGCGCGTCCGGGACACGAGAGGGAGTAAAATAAAACGGGGCCCCAAGGGCCCCGCTTAAGTCTTCAGTCTATCCCGCGAGCTTACTTGATTTTGACTTCACGGAATTCGATGTGGTTGCGGCAGTTGGTGGGCGAAATAGACTAGCGACGGCCCGATCGCTTGAGTTCGGCGACCTTAAACCTGTTGCCGGCGGCCAGGCTGCTGCAGAACCAGTGGGCTTTGTTTCGATTTTCGCCCAGGAACACCTTCGTCTCGACGCAATTCTCGTAGGATGTATGAGTGATGGTGTCTCGGCACGTTGGTGAGAAGGGTCCATAATTTATATTGCCGCCCGACTCGCTACATCCAATCCAGGGCTCGTTGCCGTGCCGGAAGCTTGATGCACAGCCACCGTTGCAGCTGCTGGCAACTTTCTCCAGGCTGGCAATCCTCCCCATCACAGAACCCGGCGCATACGAAGGTGTGCGCGCGGCCGAAGACGACACGCGAGCAGTTGGCGCAGTCCGGCGCGAAGATGCCCCGGTGTTTGCGGCTTGCTCCGGCCGATGCGGTCTTGCCACCTGTTTCGGCGCGTCGACCGAGACGGGGGGAAGCGTTGCGGCGGAGCCCGTTGGGATTTGCGACGCAGCGGGGCCAAACAGCAGGACCGTTGACAGGACAGCAAGGGCTGAAGGCACGACAAGGCTTGACGACAATCTCATGACCATGTCCTTCCCAAATGCGGGACGGAGATGCCGTCCCGCCAAATGCACGTTAACATACATTCCGAGGTGGGCAACCAATGGTTGAGGAAATGCCTGTCGATCGCTTGGATGCAGCTGTTACCACGCGCTCCGTCATTGTGAGCGCAGCGGAGCAATCCAGAGTTTTTCCGCGGACGGATTCGGATTGC
This sequence comes from Bradyrhizobium betae, assembly GCF_004123905.1. Classification (GTDB taxonomy): domain Bacteria; phylum Pseudomonadota; class Alphaproteobacteria; order Rhizobiales; family Xanthobacteraceae; genus Bradyrhizobium; species Bradyrhizobium betae_A. The sequence continues at coordinate 223,334 of NZ_MZXW01000022.1, read as the reverse complement.
ATCGCTGCGTTCGCAATGACGGCGTGAAGACTGAGTCGCGGGCCAACTTCGGCTTTATGCCCCGGACGCAGCACAGCGTCATTTCGACGGTGCGCTGCAGAGGCGGAGCCTGTCGCTCCGCATCGTCGTGTGTTGCTTTCCGGGGCCCGGTTCTGCGCAGCAACGCTCGCGCGTTGCAGCGCGTCCGGGACACGAGGGCCTGGAGGAGCTGCGATAGTGTTCAGTCAGGCAGTTCGCAGCGAAGACTCTTGCCTTACCCGCCACGCGGCAACCAAGCCCTCCAACTCGCGCCGAACGCTGTCGACGACGCTGGCCCAGTCGCCTCGCACCGGCTGCCTGAACAGCCGCATGGAGCGATACCACGGGCTGTCGTCGCGGTTGAGCAGCCAGCGCCAATCCGGGTTGAAAGGCAGCATCGCCCAGGTGGGAACGCCGAGCGCGCCGGCGAGGTGAAGGACGCTGGTGTCGACCGAGATCACCAGGTCGAGACAGCCGAGCAGCGCCGCTGTTTCGCTGAAATCCGTCAACTGTTGAGTCAGGTCGACGATGTCAGGACGCTCATCGAGGAAGGCCCGGTCCTGATCCCGGGCGCCTTTTTGCAGGCTGACGAACGCGACATCGCAATCCAGCAGAGGCGCAAGCGTGCGCAGGGCTAGCGATCGATTGTGATCGTTCTTGTGATCCGGATTGCCCGACCAGACCAGACCGACGCGGAAGCGATCGCGGGGGCCAAGCCGGTCTTCCCAGGCCGTCACGCGCGCCGCCGGGGGGGCAGGAAGGTAGGCTTGCGCGAACGGGATCGTATCGAGCCGTGTTTTGAACGCCAGCGGCAGGCTTCCGAGAGGACAGTGCAGGTCGAACGCTGGCGGCGTCGCAGCCGGTCCGGCGATACAATTTGTGACGCCGCTCAACCCGGCCAGAAGCCGCTGGATCGGAGGCTTGACCTCCAGGACGACCCGGGCCCCGAGCGCGGCCACCATCGGCACATAGCGCGCGAATTGAATGGCATCGCCCAATCCCTCGTCGGAGTGAAGCAAGATGGTCTTGCCTTCGATCGGCTGGTCGCCAAGCCAGAGGGCTTGCGAAAAACCGCGATCGACCAGGCCTGCGGCAGTAAATCTCGCTTCGCGCCCAAGCCAGCCTTGCTCAAAATCTCCGGTCAGCAGCTGAAGATTGGCCAGATTGAAGATCGTGCCCGCATCGTTGGGGGCGACCGCCAGGGATTTTTTAAGGGTTGCGAACGCTTCGTCCAGCAATTGCAGATGCAACAAGACCACGGCCTTGTTGTTGAGCACGGCATGAAAATCTGGCCGAAGTTTTAGCGCCCGATCGAAACAGGCGAAGGCCTGTTCCAGCCGGCCGGATCTCCAATGCAGCAAGCCGAGATTGTTGTGCGTCTCGGCAAGGCTGGGGTCCAGCGCAATGGATTTCTCGTAGTCGGCCGCCGCTTCCTCGAACCGGTTCACCTCCGTGAGGCAAACGCCGCGCATCTGATACAGGGCTGCGGAATTTGGATTGAGTTTCTCGGCGACGTCGAAGCAATTTACGGCTTCCGCATGCCGGCCGAGTTCAAGCAGCAGCATGCCGCAATTGTGCGCGGCCTCCCAATAGTGCGGATGCAGTTTTAGCGCCTGCTGCAAATGCAGCACAGCCTCGTCCCTGTGCGCGAGTTGCCACAGCAGATTGCCGAGGTGATTCCAGAGGCCGGCATCCCCGGGTTTGAGGCTCAAGGCCTGGCTGTAGTGCTGCCGTGCGTCCTCGAGCCGGCCCTGCCGCTCCAGCACCGTGGCGAGACTCAACAAGTACTCTGCCTTCGGGGCCTGCGCGATGGCGCGTCCGATCCATTCCACGGCGGCATCGGGCTGCTGCGCGTGAAAGCAAAGCACGCCCAACAAATGGAGAGCATCCGGGTGTTGCTCGTCCAGTGTCAGCGCTTGCTGGCAACAATGCTCGGCCTCGGCAATTCGTCCCGACTGAAAATGCGAAAAGCCAGCCTGGCAGAGCGCTGCCGGCGTGACCTTTCCGGATTGTTTGGCCGCGACCCTGCGCTCTCTGCGATTCATGAACGGCTGGAAAATGATCGGAAGTCCATCCGCGTCGCTAGACGATTCTTGGAATGGCGTCGATGTGCAGGGAACGACGGAGTTGTCGAGGCTTGTGTATGCTTGCGTGAAGCTTGCGCTTGCTTGCCGCGGCTCACGTCCGCTCCGTCATTGCGAGCGTAGCGAAGCAATCCAGAAATGTATCCGCCGAAAGATTCTGGATTGCTTCGCTGCGCTCGCAATGACGATGACGAAGCAGCTTGCGCTCTCGTGCCCCGGACGCAGCGCAGCGCTTCTTCAGCGGTGCGCTGCAGAGCCGGGGCCCATGTCACCGCATCGTGCTGCGCGTCCGGGACACGAGCGAGGGGCGCACAAATAAAAACGGGGCCCGTAAGGGCCCCGCAAAGTCGTTCAGCGTCCGCGATCTTACTTGATCTTGGCTTCGCGGAATTCGACGTGCTTGCGCGCGACCGGATCGTACTTCTTCTTGACCAGCTTGTCGGTCATGGTGCGCGAATTCTTCTTGGCGACGTAGTAGAAGCCGGTGTCGGCCGAGGACACGAGCTTGACCTTGATGGTGACCGCTTTGGCCATGTTCTGAACCTCAGAAAATTGGGGAATCTGGAGCCGGCCAAACGGCCCGCGTTGGCCGGCAAACTAGCCAGAAACCGCCTGATGTCAAGGTTTTACACCCCGAAAACCACTCAAATCGGCCCGATTACGGCTCGAAGAACCGGTTTTTCGGCCGCGGCAGGCCCAGATTCTCCCTCAAAGTGGGCCCTTCATATTCTTTGCGGAAAATCCCGCGGCGCTGCAGCTCCGGGACGACCTTGTCGACGAAATCGTCGAGGCCGGCGGGCAGGAACGGGAACATGATGTTGAAGCCGTCGGAGCCGCGTCCGACCAGCCATTCCTCCATCTGATCGGCGATGGTTTTGGCGGTGCCGACGAAGGCGAGCCCGCCATAGCCGCCGACGCGCTGGGCGAGTTGGCGCACGGTGAGTTTTTCGCGCGCGGCGAGATCGACCATGCGCTGGCGGCCGCTCTTGCTGGCATTGGTCTCGGGGATTTCGGGCAGTGGTCCATCCGGATCGAAGCCGGAGGCATCGGTGCCCAGGATGACCGAGAGCGAGGCGATCGCGCTGTCGTAATGCACGCGGCTGTCGAGCAGCGCGCGCTTCTCCTTGGCCTCGTCGACGCTGTCGCCGACCACGACGAAGGCGCCGGGGAGGATCTTGAGGTGCTCTGGGTCGCGGCCGACCTTCTCCATGCGGCCCTTGATGTCGGCATAGAGCTTTTGTCCGTCGGCGAGGCTGCCGCCGCCGGTGAAGACGGCTTCCGCGGTTTCGGCCGCGAGCTGCCTGCCGTCCTCGGAGGCGCCGGCCTGCACGATCAGCGGCCAGCCCTGCACGGGGCGGGCGATGTTGAGGGGCCCGCGCACTTTCAGATATTTGCCGTTGTGGTCGAGCGTGTGCATCTTTGAGGGATCGAAGAACAGCCCGCTCTCGACGTCGCGCACGAAGGCGTCGTCGGCGAAGGAATCCCACAAGCCGGTGACGACATCGTAGAACTCGCGGGCGCGCTTGTAGCGCTCGGCATGCTCCATGTGATCGTCGAGGCCGAAATTCAGCGCCGCGTCCGGGTTCGAGGTGGTGACGATGTTCCACCCCGCGCGTCCGCCGCTGAGATGGTCGAGCGAGGCGAAGCGGCGGGCGACGTGATAGGGCTCGTCGAAGGTGGTCGATCCCGTTGCGATCAGGCCGATCCGCTCGGTGACCGCCGAGAGCGCCGACAGCAGCGTGAACGGTTCGAACGAGGTCACGGTGTGGCTGCGCTTGAGCGCGTTGACCGGCATGTTCAGGACGGCGAGGTGATCGGCCATGAAGAAGGCGTCGAAATTGCCGGCCTCGAGCTTCTGGATCAGCGTCTTGATGTGGCCGAAGTTGAAATTGGCGTCCGGCCAGGCCCCGGGATAGCGCCAGGCGCCGGTGTGGATGCTGATCGGGCGCATGAACGCGCCAAGCTTGAGTTGCCGTTGTGCCATCGCCGCCCCGTTTCCGTGTTGGGTGTCTTGGGACAGACATAGGCATGCTCGGGAACTCCGCCATTGGGGGAGGCGGGAAGAATTTTTCGTTTTTCGCTGTCCTCTCAGCACGTTTCCGTCATTCCAGGCGCACGCGCATCGAACCAATCCGCTGCTCGCGCCGACCAAGCCAAGACCCCGTGAGGAGATTTCGATGGCCGGCGCAATGACAGTGGATGGCGGCATGGTCCGCATCGACCGGCCCATGCCATGGGTTGGCCGGCTATTGTCGCTGCCGCTGCTGGCGGCGAGCGGTTATCTCTTGTGGAATGTCGCGCTCGGCCTGCGCCAGGATTTTTCCGGTTTTGGGAGGCTCGCCGATGATCTCGTGCCGGTGCTGGTGTTCACCGGGCTCGGGCTGCTGGTCGGCATTCCCGGTGTCATCCTGCTCACCTTCCGCACTTTCGTCGTGCTCAACGAGACGCTGCGCCAGATTGTGATCACCCGGCAGTTCGGCCCGCTGAATCTTCGCAAGCGCCGCAATCTCGCCGACTATCACTTCATCAGCATCGCCGACGACTACGACGCGGATCTGACGACCTACGAGGTCAATCTCTGCGGTAACAAGGGCACCGAGCCGATCACGCTGATGAGCTTTACGAAGCGTGATGAGGCGGACAAGCTCGCAAGTGAGATCGGCCGTGTCTTGAAACTGCCGGCGCGCGACTATGTCGGCACCGAGCCCTATTCTGACGATTAGCTCAAAATATCCTTCTGCATCTTGCCGCCGTAGAAATGGAAGAACGGCACCGGCGCATCGTGGCGGAGCGGGCCGGTGGCAAGGCGGGTGTCGAGCTCGTTGAGCACGTTGCGCGTCATCGGATGCAGGTCCGCAAGCGGCTTTGAGCCGAGCTCGACCCAGACCAGCTCGACGAGCTCGGCGTCGGCGTGGATCACACCGTCGACGCGGTGGGTGATCGCAGAGGCATCCGCGGTGAAGAAGCGGGTGTCGAAGCGCTTGACGCGGCCGGGCGGGGTGATCGCGCGCGCGATCAGGAACAGGCTGGAGGGATCGGGCAGCAGGCCCGCATCCGCGAACGGCTTCCACGCGCCTTCGAGCTTTGCCTTGACGTCCGCTTTGCGCCCCAGGCAGAGGCCGGTCTCCTCGCAGGCCTCGCGGATTGCGGCAATGGCCAGAGACTTGGCGCGCGAGGCCGGCGTCTTCGGGCTGCCCTTGGCGAGATTGGCTTCCAGCTCGGTGGTGATGGGCGCGGCACAGGGCACGCGATAATCGTCCTTGTCGACGCGGCCGCCGGGGAAGACGAATTTTCCGGGCATGAACACCACCTTGTCGTGGCGCTTGCCGACCAGGACTTTTGGGGTCGCGCCGCTGCGATCGACCAGGATCAGCGTCGCCGCATCCTTGGGCCGGAAATAAGGATGGTGATCGGCTTCCTTGCCCTCGTGGATCTTGGCCTTCTCGGCTGCCCGCGACGTATCCGTCATGTCCTCACCCAAACGCTTTTTGCTTATTTGCTTAGACCGGCGGAATACCATCCGGCGGGTTCTCGTCAAAGCCGTGCATGCGCAGAGCCCATTGCAAGCCGACCACGGCTCCCTTCACCGGCTGCAGCAGCGCCAGCGACGCGACAAAGGTGAAGGGCAGGTAGGCAGCAAAGCTGAGCCAGACCGGCGTGGTGTAATTGGTCTCGATCCACAGAATGGTCGGCACCACGATATGGCCGACGATGACGATGACGAGATAGGCGGGCAGATCGTCGGCGCGATGCGGCGTGAAGTCGAGGTCGCAGACCGCGCAATTGTCCGCGGTCTTCAGGAAGGCGCGGAACAGTTTTCCCTCGCCGCAGCGCGGGCAGCGGCCGCGAAAGCCGCGCTTCATCGCCGTCCAGACATCGCGCTTCTCGACCAGACCGGTCTCGCGCGTCCAGATCTTTGGGGCGGTGCTCGTTACCATGCCTTGCCCTTCTTGCCTTTGCCCTTGTTCTTGCCTTTGCCTTTCTTCGGCTTGCCTGATTTTTGCGTCTCCGGCTTGCGTTTTCTCTCCGGACTGCGGCCGGGATGCGCCTTGATCGAGGGGCGGCGTTGCGGGCCGGATGGCCGGCGCTCGCGCGGCGCGGTCTCGCTGGAGGACGACAGCAGCTCGAAGCGCAGAGCGCCCGCGATCGGCGCTGCTTCGATCAGACGGACGTCAACCACGTCGCCCAACTGATACATGGTGCGGCTGCGCGTGCCGACGAGGGCGTGGCGGCCCTCGTCATAGTTGAAATATTCCGTGCCAAGGGATCGGATCGGGATCAGGCCGTCGGCGCCGGTATCGGCGAGCTTGACGAACAGGCCGGCGCGCGTGACGCCGGAGACGCGCCCCTGAAAGCTTGAGCCGATGCGGTCGGCGAGATGGTGCGCGATCAGGCGGTCGACGGTCTCGCGCTCCGCCTTCATCGCGCGCCGCTCGGTCACCGAGATGTGGGCTGCGACCTCGCCAAGCGTTTCCGGCGTCTCGCTATCGGGCAGGGCACCTTCGCCGAGCCCGAGCGCGCGGACCAATGCGCGGTGCACAACGAGGTCGGCATAGCGGCGGATCGGTGAGGTGAAATGCGCATAGCGGCGCAAATTCAGGCCGAAATGACCGTAATTTTCCGAGGAATATTCCGCCTGTGCCTGCGAGCGCAGCACCACCTCGCTCACCAGCGGGAAGTGGTCGTGGCCTTCGAGCTGGGCCAGCACACGGTTGAACAGAGCCGGGCGCAGCGCGCCTGATTTCGCAAAGGGCACGTCGAGTGTCTTCAAAAACTCCGCGAGCGCGTGGACTTTTTCCAGCGTCGGTTCCTCATGCACGCGGTAGATCAGCGGCAGCGATTTCTTCTCCAGCATCTCGGCGGCCGCGACGTTGGCGAGGATCATGAATTCCTCGATCAGCTTGTGCGCGTCGAGCCTGTCGGGAATGATGACGCGATCGACCGTGCCGTCGCTCTTCAGCAGGATCTTGCGCTCGGGCAGATCGAGATTGAGCGGATCGCGCTCGTCGCGGGCACGTTTGGCGCAGGCATAGGCCGCATAGAGCGGCTTCAGGATCGGATCGAGCAGGGGGCCGGTGGTGTCATCGGGCCGTCCGTCGATCGCGGCCTGCGCCTGCGCGTAGCTCAGTTTTGCCGTCGAACGCATCAGGATGCGGTGAAAGGTATGCGAGCGCTTGCGGCCGTCGGGGCCGAGCACCATCCGCACCGCGAGCGCGCCGCGCGGCTCGCCCGGCACCAGCGAGCAGAGATTGTTGGAGATGCGCTCGGGCAGCATCGGCACGACGCGGTCGGGGAAATAGACCGAGTTGCCGCGGTCGAGCGCGTCGCGGTCGAGCGCCGTGCCCGGCCGCACGTAGAAGCTGACATCCGCAATGGCGACGTTGACGATGAAGCCGCCTCTGTTGTTGGGATCATCATCGGGCTGCGCATGCACCGCGTCGTCGTGATCCTTGGCGTCGGGCGGATCGATGGTGACGAGCGGGACGTCGCGCCAGTCTTCACGGCCCTTCAGATTGGCCGGCTCCGCCGCTTCCGCTTCGCGCTCGGCCGCAGGGGAGAATTGCAGCGGGATGTCGTGGGCGTAGATCGCGATCAGGCTGATCGCTTTCTCCGACTTGACCGAGCCGAGCTTCTCTTTCACCCGGCCAGACGCCAGCCCAAAGCTGCGCGTGCGCACGATGTCGACACTCACGAGGTCGCCGTCTTGCGCGCCGTGCGCATCGGCTGCTGCGATGTTCAGCTCGCGGTCGGCAGCTTTCTTGTCGACGGGGACGAGGCGTCCGCCGCCTTCGGGAAGCGCGCGGAACACGCCGAGGATGCGGCTCTTGGCCTTGTCGAAGACCTTGATGACGTGGCCGCGATAGGCCGGGCCTTCGGCCTCGTTGGTCGGCTCGACGCGCAACAGCACGCGGTCGCGGACGCCCGCAACGGTGCCCGGCTTTGGCCGGCGCGGCATCTGGATGCGGATCTTTGGCGGCTCGCCGCCTTCGACCTCGTCCCATTCGGTGGGGGAGGCGATCAGCTCGCCGTCGGAGTCGCGTCCCGTGATGTCGGCGACCAGCGTCGGCGGGAGGCTGTCGGGCTCTGAAATCGTGTGGCGTTTTTTCTTGATGGTGCCGTCGTCCGCGAGCTCGCGCAGCAGGCGCTTGAGCTCGATGCGATCGGCGTTCTTCAGCCCGAACTCGCGCGCAATTTCGCGGGTGCCGACGTTTCCCTGATTGGCCTTGATGAAGGCGACGATGGCGTTCCGGTCGGGAAAGCCACGGTCATTCTTGCGTTTCACTTAACCTCTAATTCTTGATCTAAGTCTTGCCGGCACTCTTCTTGGCCGGAGCTTTGGCGGCGGCCTTGGTCGGCGACGTCTTTGCGGTCGACGACACGGCGGCGCGCGCCTTGCTGGTGGATTCGGATTTGGTTTTGGCCGCCTTCTTCGCAGCCGGTTTCTTCTTCGGTGCGGCGTCGTCGCCGTCCGCAGTCTTCTTGGCCTTGGCCGGCTTCGCTGCCTTCTTCGGCTTCTTGCCGCCGCCCTTGGCCGCACGCTCGTCGATCAGCGCGATCGCCTGCGGCAGCGTGATGGCGTCTTTCTCGATGTCGCTCGGGATCGTCGCGTTGACGCCGCCGGCCGTGACATAGGCGCCGTAGCGGCCGCCCTTCACGGTGACGGTGCCGAGGGTGGGATGATCGCCGATCGCCTTGCCGGGGTCGGCGCCGAAGCGGCGGCTCGGGCCCTTGGCGATCTTTTCCGCGATCAGCGTCACCGCGCGGTTGATGCCGATGTCGAACACTTCGTCGCCGGCCTCGAGGCTGGCGTAGGTCTTCTCGTGCTTCACGAACGGCCCGAAGCGGCCGAGACCTGCCGTGATCGGCTCACCGGTCTCCGGATGTTTTCCAATTTCGCGCGGCAGCGACAGCAGCTTGAGCGCAAGCTCGAGCTCGACATCCGCGGGCGAGGTGCCCTTCGGAATGCCTGCGCGCTTCGGTTTCTCGCCTTCCTCGTAATCCTTCTGTTCGCCGAGCTGGATGTAGGGACCGAAGCGACCGGCCTTGACCCAGACATCGCGCCCGGTGTCGGGGTCCTGGCCGAGCGAACGGTCGGCGGTGGTCTCGCCATCAGCCGCGAGCTGACGGGTGTAGCGGCATTCCGGATAGTTCGAGCAGCCGACGAAGGCGCCGAACTTGCCGGCCTTCAGATTGAGCCGGCCGTTGCCGCAGCTCGGGCACTGTCTGATATCGCCGCCATCGGCGCGCGGCGGATAGATGTGCTGGCCCAGCATCTCGTCGAGCACATCGAGCACCTGCGCTACGCGCAGATCCTTGATCTCGTCGACGGCACCGATGAAGCCGGTCCAGAAATCCTTCAGCACCTGCTGCCAGGAGATCTCGTTGTTGGAGACGCGGTCGAGCTGCTCTTCCAGATTGGCGGTGAAATCGTATTCGACGTAGCGGGCGAAGAAGCTTTCGAGGAACGCGACCACGACGCGGCCCTTGTCTTCGCCGTGCAGGCGCTTCTTCTCGAGCTTGACGTAGCCGCGGTCCTTCAGGACCTGGAGGATCGAGGCATAGGTCGAGGGCCGGCCGATGCCGAGCTCTTCCATGCGCTTGACCAGCGAGGCCTCCGAGAAGCGCGGCGGCGGCTCGGTGAAATGCTGAGTGACGGCGAGCGACTGCCGCTTCAGCGCGTCGTTCGGGCTCATTGCGGGCAGGCGGCGGGAGTCTTCGTCCTCCTCGTCGTCGCGGCCTTCCTGATAGAGCGCGAGGAAACCGTCGAACTTGACGACCTGGCCGGTGGCGCGCAGCTCCAGCGTGCGACCGCCGGCTTTCGCCGTGATGTCGACGGTGGTGCGCTCCAGCTCGGCCGATTCCATCTGGCTCGCGATGGTGCGCTTCCAGATCAGCTCGTAGAGTCTGGCCTGGTCGGCATCGAGCTTGCGGCTCATGCTGTCGGGGCGGCGCGACAAGTCGGTCGGGCGGATCGCTTCGTGCGCTTCCTGGGCGTTCTTGGCCTTGGCCTGGTACTGGCGCGGGGTATCAGGCACATAGGCGTTGCCGTAATCCTCGCCGATCACCTTGCGCGCCTGGGTGATCGCGGACGGATCGATCTGCACGCCGTCGGTCCGCATATAAGTAATGAGTCCGGTGGTCTCGCCGCCGATGTCGATGCCCTCATAAAGACGCTGCGCGATGCGCATCGTATGCGCAGGCGCAAAGCCGTATTTGCGGCTGGCTTCCTGCTGCAGCGTCGAAGTGGTGAAGGGCGCCTGCGGATTGCGCCGGGCGGGTTTTGCGTCGACCGCGGTCACCGCGTAGGCGGCCGCTTCCAGCGCCTTCTTGAAGTCTTCGGCTTCCGCGCCGGTGCCGATGTCGAGACGCTGGATCTTCTTGCCGTCGGCACCGACGAGACGGGCCTCGAAGGCATCGCCGCGCGGTGTCAGCAGGGTCGCGATCAACGACCAATATTCACGCGCGACGAACTTTTCGATTTCGAGTTCGCGATCGCAGACCAGCCGCAGCGCCACCGACTGCACGCGGCCCGCCGAGCGGGCGCCCGGCAGCTTGCGCCACAGCACGGGGGAGAGGGTGAAGCCGACCAGATAGTCCAGCGCACGGCGCGCCATGTAGGCGTCGACCAGCGCACCGTCGATCTCGCGCGGATGCTTCATCGCGTCCGTGACGGCCTGCTTGGTGATGGCGTTGAACACCACGCGCTCGATCTTCTGATCCTTCAGCGCGCGCTTCTCTTTCATCACTTCGAGCACGTGCCAGGAGATGGCCTCGCCCTCGCGATCGGGGTCGGTCGCCAGAATCAGGCGGTCGGCGTTCTTCAGCGACTTGGCGATATCGTTGAGCCTGGAGGCCGCCTTGGGGTCGACCTCCCAAATCATCTTGAAATTGGCGTCGGGATCGACGGAACCGTTCTTCGCCGGCAAGTCCCGGACATGGCCGAACGAGGCCAGAACCTCATAGGACGAGCCCAGATACTTGTTGATCGTCTTGGCTTTCGCCGGCGACTCCACAATGACGATATTCATGTAGTTCCAGTAACTTACGGGGGAAATCTGGGCCGAATTCGATGAGATTCGGGTCGGCCCTTTCGACCCGAACATGGGTGGTGCGACCCTCGCTGTCAAATCGGGGGGTGTAGAAAGCCTTCGGAATGGGAAAAGTTTCATATCGAGAAAGTTGCGAAATACCACCTTGGAGTTGTGGCCGGTGTCGGCGTAGAGTTCCTGCGGGCATGGATTCGGGTGGGGTCTGGTGACAAAGCCAGGAAAGAAACGACCGCGCGCCGCGTTTGGCGCGCGGGGAGGCTCGCGCAACGAGGAACCGGGGGAGGGCGGCGTCGAGGAGGCTGTCGCCTTCATCGCCGAGCAGGTCGGCGCATTGCGCAAGCTCGCCGAGCGCCACAGGCTCGATGTGCTGCATTATCTCCTGGGGATGACCAAGCTCGAGGCCGATGAGCATCTGCGGCTGCGGAGCAGGCGCAAGCTGTCGTGAGGCGGCGGGACTGCGGACACGCGAGCGCGCCGCTATCTGATCCGTCATCCTGAGGTGCTCGCGTAGCGAGCCTCGAAGGATGAGCGGCCCCGCTGCTGCAGCCGGGCCGTCGCCCTTCGAGGCTCGCCGAAGAGGCGAGCACCTCAGGGTGACGGAGAGAGAATTGAGCGCGCTGCATCAACCTCGTCATTGCGAGCGCAGCGAAGCAATCCAGAGTCTTTCCGCGGAGGGATTCTGGATTGCTTCGCGCTCATGGTCGTGCTCGACGAACTAGGGTATCGCAAGCGGGTTTGACCTACTCCGCGGGCCCTTACGGTTTGGACCTGCGCGCCTGCACAAGGGCTGGAAGCGAAAACAGATAGCGCATCACCATCTCGGTGATGTTGCGCAGGTCAGTCAGCTCCTCGCGGGTCGGAGGCTCTTCCTCGTGAGCAGCATCATTACCGAGATCGCGGACGTGATCAGCCCATTCGGCGATATCGGCCGTCAGCTTGCCGGCCGCCGCGAGTTTCTTGATGCGGGCCGCGAGTACGCCCTTGGTGTCCGGGTCGATTTTCTTCAGTCCGACGTCGAGCGCCTTGCGATACATCGTGCCGGCTGCTTCCTCGTTTCCATCCGTCGGGAAGTTCCGCTCAGCTTGCAGGTAGATGCGCTCGACATCGGCCGGCATATTCTCCGGGATTACCGGTCCTGGTGGCTCCGGCCAGAAGGTTATGACCTCGAAGAAACGCGTCACGTCGAGATCTTCGCCCCATTGTCTCGGGTCATTTCCAGGGGCTCGGATGATCTGCAGATGGGCCGCGCTGGGCATGCCGCATTTCGGACAGTCGAGGTGAACGACAGGTTGCTGCGGGTGAAAAAACTGCCCGGCATAAACTCTGAGGGCAATGTGCTCGGTGAGGCAATGAGGGCACTGATGGGTGAAGGTCGCCATGTCAATGGAATCCAAAATGCAGGGAGCCGAGCGCGACATACGGATTGCGCTGCGCTCGAAGGACGCAATGGCGGCGATGATATCCTTTTACGAGATGCGATCGGAAGCGGAAAAGCTAGCGAGGGATGCACGGCCCCGCTGATGCATTTGGGCCGTCGCCCTTCGAGGCTCGCCGAAGCGGCGAGCGCCTCAGGGTGACGGTGTTAGATTTGAGCGCGCCGCTCTAACCCCGTCATTGCGAGCGCAGCGAAGCAATCCAGAATCTTTCCGCGGGGGCAGTCTGGATTGCTTCGCTGCGCTCGCAATGACGGCGAGGTGGCATTGTGCCGCCATCACGCCGACCGCCGGCGCGGCGCCGGCCGCGGCTTCAGCGTGATATCGGCCAGGCTGAGCAACCGTCCATCCTCGGCGTGCAGTTCGAGCTTCTTCACCGGGCGGCCTTTCGCGCGATCGACCATGATCGTGTCGATCTCCTCAGGCGTGTCATCGAACTCCTCGCTCCATTGCCGGAGCGCGACCAGGATCGGGAAGAGGCCGCGTCCCTTCGGCGTCAGCACATACTCTTGATACGCGCTGCCGTCGGAGGCAGGGGCCATCGCCAGAATGCCGTGGTCGAGCATCGATCGCAGCCGGGCCGACAAGATGTTCCTGGCCATGCCGAGCTTGCTCTGAAGCTCGCCGAAGCGGCGCACGCCAAGCATCGCTTCACGGATGATCAGGAGCGTCCACCAGTCGCCGATCGCCTCCAGCGAGCGCGCGACGGGGCAGCCGTCGCCCTCGAAGCTGGTTCGTTTCACCATCGTTCCGGTCCTGTCACGTTCGCACGATTCCAGCGCCAATCACGCGCTTGTGTGGTTGCATCATAAAACCATGTGGCCTAGATGGCAACTCAGTTTCATTATGCAACCACTGGAGACGAGCATGAGACTTCAAGGCAAGACGGCACTGATTACGGGTGGCAATGGCGGCATCGGGTTTGCGACCGCAAAGCTGTTCGTGGCCGAGGGCGCGAAGGTGGTGATCACCGGGCGCAACAAGGAGACGCTGGCGGCTGCCGCGAAGGAGCTCGGCCCGAACGCGCTCGCGCTCGTCGCCGACGCGACCGACATCGCCGCGACCGACGGCGCGATCAAGCAGGGCGCCGAAAAGTTCGGCAAGTACGACATCGTGTTCGCCAATGCCGGCATTCCCGGCGGCACGCCGCTCGGCTCGGCGACGCTGGAGGTGTTCGAGAAGGTCATCAGCACCAACCTCACCGGCGTGTTCTTCACGGTGCAGTCCGCGCTGCCTTATCTCAACGACAATTCCTCGATCATCCTCAACGGCTCGGTGATCTCGGTGCTCGGTATTCCCGGTTACTCCGCCTACGGTGCCGCCAAGGCCGGCGTACGCGCGATGGCGCGGATCATGGCTTCAGAGCTGTCGCCGCGCGGCATCCGCGTCAACGTCGTCGCGCCCGGTGCGATCCGCACGCCGATCTGGGGCGCGGCGATCGCAACGCCCGAAGCGGAGAAAGCGTTCGAGAAGCGCATCGGGATGTCGACGCCGCTCGGGCGCATTGGTGAACCAGATCACATTTCGAAGACGGTGCTGTTCCTCGCCTCCGATGATGCCGCGCATATTCAGGGACAGGAGATCTTCGTCGATGGCGGCGCGGTGGCCTCGCCGAGCGGTGCGCCGATCTATCGCGGCTGATCAAGTCTATCGAAAATTGAATCGGTCGGCGCGACAGAAGCGGTTGCGCCGGCCGGTTCCTACATCTGGCGAGATGTATTTTCTGAACCTTGCGTGATGCGTTGAACCTTCGCGCACGCTGCCAAGACTTTTTTACGGGCAGGGGGTCATAAGACCCATTTTCAAGGGAGCCCGTGATGCCAAAGGCAGCTCGCATACTTTCTCCGATTTCAGCACCGCGCATTTACACCGAACGTTCCGCCATTCCCGCCAAACGCTCCGACACCTCGGAGTTCATCGGAGTGGCCATTTTCTCCGGCATCGGCTTGTTCGTTTCGCTCATCGCCGTCATCCTGGGCGTTCAGGGCGCCTGGTTTTAGCCCTGTCGAACTGTCAGCCGCCGCCGGACTCCGGCAGCGGCTGTTGTCGGCGTAAGCTTTACGCCGCTTGCAGGCCGTTCGCCGCCTGAAGCGCGCCGGCCAGCGCCTTCTCGCGATGCTCAGGGCCAACCTGGATGCCATCGGCGACGATGAATTCAGGGCTTGTGACGCCCATGAAAGCGAACACGCCGCGCAAATAGGTTTCGAGGTGCTCCAGCGACGCCGCCGGCGTACCCGGGCCGTAATAGCCGCCGCGCGAGATCGCCACGATCACGCGCTTGCCGCCGGCGAGGCCCTGCGGGCCGTTCGCATCGTATTTGAAGGTTTTTCCCGCCACGAGCACGCGGTCGATCCAGGCCTTGAGCTGACTGGGGATGGTGAAATTGTACATGGGCGCGCCGATCACGACGATGTCAGCATCGAGGAACTCATTCAGCACCATTGCACTCGCGGCGAGGTCGGGAGCGAGTTCCGCCGGCGCGGGTGCGCCTTGCGCGGCCGCCAGATGCGAGCCCGAGAGGTGGGCGAGCGGGGTCTGGGTCAGGTCGCGATAGACGAGGTCGAGCGAGGGCGTTGCCTGCCGCAGGCGGTCGACGATGGCGGCGGAAACCTGCCGGGAGACGGAGTGGGGGCCGAGCACGCTGGAGTCGATATGGAGGAGTTTCATTGGGTCACCGATGGTATATGTTTGTAACTGGCACTACATGAGTGACTGTCAAAATCTCCGCAAGAACGCACTTTTTTGAGCCGAGGGCACATTTTTGGAACTGACACACAGCGATTTGCCTGCCTTGCAGGCGCCGCACCCTGACCACGCCGACTGCCGCGGCGTCGCCTCGATCCTCGCCCGGGTCGGCGACAAATGGAGCGTGTTCGTCATCATGAACCTGAGCGGTGGGCCAAAGCGCTTCAATGAGCTCAAACGCGTGATCAACGGCATCTCGCAGCGGATGCTGACCCTGACGCTGCGCGGGCTGGAGCGCGACGGCCTCGTCACGCGCACGATCTTTCCGACCATTCCGCCGCGCGTCGACTACGAGCTGACCGATCTCGGCCGCGGGCTGCAACAGCCGGTGAAGGCGCTCGGGGAATGGGCGATGGCGCACCAGGAGCAGATCGCGGCGGCCCGCACGCGGTTCGACGAGCGCAACAACACCTAGAGCATGATCCGGAAAAGTGTGAAGCGGTTTTCCGAAGAGATCACGCGCAAACAAAGAGCTAAAGCGCGATGACGATTCAACCCAATCGCATCGCGCTTTAGAGAAGCGAGACCAATCCACCGCCATGGCGTTCGAGCCGGCCGGCAAGCTCGAGCTCCAGCAGCACGGTGCGCACGATCGCGGGCGAGGCGCCGGACATCCGCACGAGGTCGTCGATCGTGACAGGGGCGGGGCCGAGCAGGCTGGTGATCTGATCGCGGTCGTGGCTTTGCGGATCGCTCTCGAACGGTTCGCTGTCGGGCTCGCTGGCCGGATGCATCACCGGCCGCTCCATGATCGGTGCGACGGCGTTGATGATGTCGGAAGCTTCCGTGACGAGCGTTGCGCCCTGCTTGAGCAGATCATTGGTGCCGGCCGCGCGCGGGTCGAGCGGCGAGCCGGGCACCGCAAAGACCTCGCGGCCCTGTTCGGCCGCCATGCGCGCGGTGATCAGCGAGCCCGAGCGGTGCGCCGCCTCCACCACGACCACGCCGAGCGCGGCGCCCGAGATCAGCCGGTTGCGGCGGGGAAAATCGCGCGCCCGCGGCTCGTGGCCGAGCGGCATCTCGGAGATCGCAGCACCCTGGTGATCGAGGATCGCGGCGAGCAGATCGCCATGCTCGGGCGGATAGATGCAATCATGTCCGCCGGCGAGCACCGCGATGGTGCCGCTTGCGACGCTGGTGCGATGCGCCGCCTGATCGACGCCGCGGGCGAGGCCCGAGATGACGACAAAACCGGCTTCGCCAAGCTCGCGCGCGAGCTGGCCAGCGAATTTCAGTCCGGCGCCGGAGGCATTGCGCGAGCCGACGATGGCGATCATCGGGCGCATCAGCGCTGTGGTGTCGCCGCGCACCGCGAGCAGCGGCGGCGCATCGTCGATCATCGCCAGCCGCGCCGGATAGCCGTCCTCGCCGGGCGCGAGCCAGGCGATGCCGAACTTGCGGCTCGCGGCGAGCTCGGCTTTTGCCTCATCGGCACTACAAATGCGCCCCGATCGCGGCGCGCCGCCGCGGCGGGCGAGATCAGGCAGCCGCTCCAGCGCCGCGCGCGGGCTCCCGAAATGATCGACCAGCGACCGGAAGGTGCGCGGCCCGACATTGTCGGAGCGGATCAGCCGCAGGCGGTCGATCCTGTCAGGTTCGGTCAGCTCCACGCTTCGGTTGATGGCGTCCACGGCGTCTCCTTGTGGACGCAGCATGGAACAACCTGAGGGCGTGGGCAACAGGGACGTGCGCTTGCGCGGCCGCATCGCGATGCTAAAAGCGATCCCAATAAGAAGGGTATTGCCATGATCTCACTTGCCGACCTCCAGCGCCGCATTGAAGCGGGCGAGCTTTCGCCTGAGGACGCCATCGCCCAGTCGCACGCGGCGATCGAGGCCAGGGAGAAGGACGTTCGCGCCTTCGTCCGTCACGACAAATCCGCGAAGGCGCAAGCCGCCGGCCCGCTGCGCGGCATCGCGGTCGGCATCAAGGACATCATCGACACCGCCAATATGCCGACCGAGATGGGCTCGGAGATCTATCGCGGCTGGCAGCCGCGTTCGGATGCGCCTGTGGTGATGATGCTGAAGCGGGCGGGCGCCACCATCATCGGCAAGACCACGACGACGGCGTTCGCCTCGCGCGATCCGACGCCGACGCTCAATCCGCACCATCTCGGCCATACGCCGGGTGGTTCGTCCTCGGGCTCGGCGGCGGCCGTCGGCGCCGGCATGATTCCGCTGGCGCTGGGCACCCAGACTGGTGGCTCGGTGATCCGGCCCGCCGCCTATTGCGGAGCTGCCGCGATCAAACCGTCGTTCCGGATGCTGCCGACGGTCGGCGTCAAATGCTATTCGTGGGCGCTCGACACGGTCGGCTTGTTCGGATCGCGTGCGGAAGATCTTGCGCGCGGACTTTTGGGCATGACAGGCCGCACCGAATTCTCCGGCATCGCCGCGGCGAAGGCGCCGCGTATCGGCGTAGTCAGGCAGGAGTTTGCCGGTGCCGTGGAGCCGGCGGCGGAAGAGGGATTGCAGGCCGCGATCAAGGCGGCGGAGAAGACCGGCGCCAGCGTGAAGACCATCGACCTGCCGGAGTCGGTGCAGGAGGCCTGGCGCATCCACCCCATCATCCAGGATTTCGAGGCGCATCGTGCGCTCGCCTGGGAGTTTGACCAGCGTCACGACGAGATCGCGCCGATGCTGCGCGCCAGCCTCGATGCCACCGTCGGCCTGACGCCGAAGGACTACGACGAAGCCCGCCGGATCGCCCGGCGCGGCCGCCGCGAGCTCAGTGAGTTGTTCGAGGGTTTTGACGTGCTCCTGACCTATTCGGCACCGGGCACGCCGCCAGCCAAGGAGCTCGCCTCCACCGGTGACCCCAAATACAATCGGGTGTGGACGCTGATGGGCAATCCTTGCGTCAATGTGCCGGTGCTGAAGGTCGGCGGCCTGCCGATCGGCGTGCAAATGATTGCGCGCTTCGGCAACGATCCCGGCGCGCTTTCGGCGGCGTGGTTCCTGGAGGATGCGCTGGCGAAGTCAGGCTAGCGCCGGTTCGGCTGCTGGCAGGGCGCGTTGAGCCTCGGTGCCGACCGCGTCTTGCCCGAGCCAGCGCTCGGCGGCCGCGCGGCCGCTTCGGTGCAACAGGCGGATGAAGCCGCGGCCGAGATCGGTCGATGAGCGCTGCGCGAGTCCCTCAACGGAGTCTTCGGCGGCAATCCTGGAGAGGCGCAGCGATGGGGCGGCGTGTTCCTTCGCCCATTCGAGCGCCGCAATCTCGGCATTGAGCGCCGCATTGGCGGCGATCTGGTCGAGCCGGCGGTCGATGGCGGCGAGCGTGATCGGCACGTAGCTGTCGCGGGACGGGGTGAGCTGGACGAGCAGCAGGTCGGCAGTCGTCGATTCCTGCGCCAGCTTGATTAGCGGCGGATTGCCGCCAAAACCGCCGTCCCAATAGCCCTCGCCGTCGATCTCGACGGCGCAGTGAACCAGCGGCGGACAGGTCGAGGCCAGCGCAACATCGGCAGTGATGGCGTCGTTGCGAAAGATCTGCTGCTGGCCGTCGCGGATCCGCGTCGCCGCGATCAGCAGTTTTGGGCAGGCCGCATCGCGCAGCGCCGCGAAATCGATGTCGCGCGACAGCGCCTGCCGCAGCGGATCGAGATCGAACGGATCGAACTGGCCGGAGCGCAGCGTCGGCCCGAACGCGACCGAGCTTCCCGCCGGCGAGAAGCCACCGACCAGCATCAGCGAGCGGAACGAGGCCTCGTGCATCAGGCGGATCCAGAACCGGTTCAGCCGCGCGCGGGCCGCTTCGCGGCCGCCTTCGGCGAGGCCGCAAGCCAGCAGGAGCGCGTTGATGGCGCCGGCGCTGGCGCCGCTGATGGTGTCGACCTCAATGGATGGCTCTTCCAGCAGCCGCTCCAGCACGCCCCAGGTGAAAGCTGCAAAAGTGCCGCCGCCCTGGAGCGCCAGCGACAGTTTTCGCGGCGGCCATTGTCCGGAGCGGCTCTCGCGCGCGGCAGGCGAGGTTGCGACCTCGACAGGAGCCGCGGCTTTCGCAACGGGGGCAGGCGGCACTGGCGGAGGAACGCGCGCAGGCTCGGGGAGAGGAGGCGGCGAAGGCGCATCGGACCAGATGTTGGTCGTCGATAGCAGTTGGCTCGCCGCAGTGCGCGCAGCACCTTGCGAACCACCGTCGATATGCGCGCCGACCATCTTCTCGCTCATTCTGAGCAACCGCGTAACGCCGTTTCCTATGTCACGATGACAGGCAAGGAACCTGATCGCCACTCTAGCCGTGGGTCGGCTGAGAGTTGCGAACAAGATTTGGCATATAATGCGGAGGTGGCGCGGCGGTATCCGTACTTTTTCCGGTCTCGAAAACGCTACTTACGCCTTCTCGCCGATCCGGCTTTCTTTTCCCGATTGCAGCCGCTTGATGTTCTCGCGATGCGCGTAGAACAGCAGCAGCGTCAGCACCGCGGCCAATGCTGCGAGCGCAAGGTGGCCGAACCACCACAGGAACATCGGCGTGATGAACGACGCCACCAGCGCCGAGAGCGAGGAGTACCGGGTGGTGAAGGCGGTCGCCAACCAGAGCACGCAGAACACCAATGCGGCCGGCCAGAACAGGCCGAGCAGGATGCCGATATAGACGGCGACACCCTTGCCGCCTCTAAACTTCAGCCAGACCGGGAAGAGATGGCCGAGGAATGCGCCGAGGCCTGCCACCATCGCGGCATTGGGCCCGGCGATATAGCCTGATATCACCACCGCCGCGGTGCCCTTGAGTGCATCGAGCAGCAGGGTGCCGGCGGCAAGGCTCTTGCGTCCGGTGCGCAGCACATTGGTGGCACCGATGCTGCCGGAGCCGATCGAGCGGATATCCTGGGTGCCGGCGAGCCTAGTCAGGACCAGCCCGAACGGAATCGAGCCGAGCAGGTAGCCGATGATGAAGGCCACCGGCAGGAAAGCTTCAAGCCCCATGGCGGCACCCTTTTGTTGGACGTACACACCGCGCATCAGACATGCTCGTAGACCGTCCGTCCGCCGACAATGGTGCGCACCACGCGGCCTGTAAAGCGGGCTTCGTCGAACGGGGTGTTCTTGCAGGGCGATTTGAGGTCGGCGGGATCGACCACCCAGGGCACATCGGGGTCGATCACGATGACGTCCGCCGGGCTGCCCGCGCGCAGGGTTCCACCTGATAGCCCCAGGATCTCGGCCGGCCGGGTCGACATCGCCCGGATCAGCGTCTTGAGGTCCAGCTCGCCATTGTGCACGAGCCGCAGGCCCGCCGGCAGCATGGTCTCGAGCCCGATGGCGCCGGGGGCTGCTTCCGCGAACGGCAGGCGCTTGACCTCGACGTCCTGCGGGTTGTGGTCGGACATGATGACGTCGAGGAGACCGGAGGCGATCGCGGCGACCAGCGCGCGGCGGTCGTCCTCGGTGCGCAGCGGCGGCGACAGCTTCAGGAACGTCCGGTAGGGGCCGATGTCGTTCTCGTTCAGCGCAAGATGGTTGATCGAGACCGAGGCGCTGACGGCAAGGCCGGCATCGCGGGCGCGCTTGAGGACGTCGAGCGAGTCGATGCAGGACAGCGATGCGGCGTGATAGCGGCCGCCGGTCAACGCGACGAGGCGCATGTCGCGTTCGAGCATGACCGCTTCGGCGGCGTTCGGAATGCCCATCAGGCCGAGCCGGGTCGCGAACTCGCCCTCGTTCATGACGCCTTCGCCGATGAGATCAGGGTCTTCGGTGTAGTGCACGATCAGCGCGTCGAAATCGCGGGCGTAGGTCAAGGCCCGGCGCATCACCTGGGCGTTGGTGACGCTTCGATCGCCGTCGCTGAACGCGACCGCGCCGGCGGCCTTGAGCAGGCCGAACTCGGTCATCTCCTCGCCGCGCATACCCTTGGTGAGGGCCGCCATCGGCTGGATGTTGACGATCGCGGTGTCGCGGGCGCGCCGCATCACGAAGTCGACGGTCGCCGAATTGTCGACGACGGGCAAGGTGTCGGGCTGGCAGATGATGGTGGTGATGCCGCCGGTCGCGGCCGCCTGGCTCGCGGAGGCAAAGGTCTCGCGATGGCTGTAGCCGGGCTCGCCGACGAAGGCGCGCATGTCGATCAGGCCGGGCGCCACGATCTTGCCGGTGCAGTTGACGACGTCGGTGCCCTCGGGGACGCCGGCCGCGCCAATGCCGCGGCGGGTCTCGCGGATGGTGCCGTCGGCGATGAGGACGTCGCCGATGCCGTCAAAATCCCTGGAGGGATCGACGACGCGGGCATTGGCGAGCAGGATCGGGCGGCGGTCGGTCAACATGAGCATCACGCGTTCGGCAGGTTACGGGCGAGCGCTTCCAGCACCGCCATGCGAACGGCGACGCCCATCTCGACCTGTTCCCGGATCAGCGACTGCGCGCCATCGGCGACCGCAGTGTCGATCTCGACGCCACGGTTCATGGGGCCCGGATGCATGACGAGAGCGTCCGGTTTGGCGTAAGCGAGCTTCTTCTGGTCCAAGCCGAAATAATTGAAATATTCGGAAGTCGATGGCACGAAAGAGCCGTTCATGCGCTCGCGCTGGAGCCGCAGCATCATGACGATGTCGGCGCCTTCGAGGCCCTCGCGCATGTCGCGCGCGACCTCGACACCCATCCTTTCGATGCCGGGCGGCAACAATGTGGTGGGGCCGACCACGCGGACGCGGGCGCCCATGGTGTTGAGCAGGATGATGTTGGAGCGCGCCACGCGCGAATGCAGGACGTCGCCGCAGATCGCAATCACGAGCCCCTCGATGCGGCCCTTGTTGCGGCGGATGGTCAGCGCGTCGAGCAGCGCTTGCGTGGGATGCTCATGCGCGCCGTCGCCGGCATTGATCACGGAACCGTCAACCTTGCGGGCCAGTAGTTCCACCGCGCCGGAGGCGTGATGGCGCATCACCAGGATGTCCGGGTGCATGGCGTTGAGCGTCATCGCGGTGTCGATCAGCGTCTCGCCCTTCTTGATGGACGAGGAGGCGACCGACATGTTCATGACGTCGGCGCCGAGGCGTTTTCCCGCGAGCTCGAACGAGGACTGGGTCCGGGTGGAGGCCTCGAAGAAGAGGTTTATTTGCGTCCGTCCACGCAGGACGGTGCGCTTCTTGTCAACCTGGCGGTTGAGCTCGACATATTCTTCGGACAGGTCGAGGAGGCCGGTGATGTCGGCCGCGGAAAGGCCCTCGATGCCCAGCAAATGCCGGTGGCCGAGGACGAAGGTCGATTTCGATGTCATTAAAGCGAGAGCTATAGGCGCGGACGGCTGGGGGGGCAAGGGCCAATGCCGGGGCGGGGAGTTATCCCCTGATCTGTCGGGCCTGCCGCTGCGGCGGGGCCTCTCCGTCATGCCCGGGCATAGCCGTCTGAAGGACGGCATCGCTTCCGCTTGCCTATGTCCCGGGCATTCACGATCTTCTATCGCATTTGAGGCAAAAGGACGTGGATGGCCGGGACAAGCCCGGCCATGACGATGTGGGAGCATCCGTTGAAAATAATCCTGATAGTGCTCTTGGCTGCAATGACGATCAGCGCCGCTCACGCCCAATCGCTCCCCGGCGGCTTCGTCTATTTGCGCGATATCGATCCCACGATCATCCAGGACATCCGCTACGCCACCTCGAACAATTTCGTCGGCCGCCCGCTCGCCGGCTACAACGCCGGCGAATGCGTGGTGAAGCGGGAGGTGGGGCTGCGGCTGAAGGTGGTTCAGCAGGAACTCGCGGCGCAAAATCTCTCGCTCAAGATGTTGGACTGCTACCGGCCGGCGCGGGCTTCGGTCGACATGGTGAGATGGTCGCAGAACGGCCGCGAGACGGCGGCCGAGCGGCGCTACAACCCGACGATCCCGAAGACCGAGCTGTTCCGCCTCGGCTACATCGCGAGCCGCTCGCAGCATTCCACGGGGGCGGCGCTCGATCTCACTCTGGTTGATCTCAAGGCTGACATTTCCACCAAAATCGATCCGTCAAAAATGTACGCGGACTGCACGGCGGCGGCGGAAGCGCGGCTACCGGAAGGCAGCGTCGACATGGGCACCGGCTATGACTGCACCGATGTGAAGGGCCATACCGCCGCACCGTCGATCAATCCGGATCAGCGCGCCTGGCGCAAGCGGCTGGTGGCTGCGATGGCGAGGCAAGGCTTTGTGAACTATTCGAAGGAGTGGTGGCATTTTTCGCTGCCGGGGGCGGGCGGAGCGGCCTATGATTTCCCGATTCAGCCGCGGCATTGAGCGCCCGATGGTCTGCCGCACCTAACGAAAGCCACTTGATGGACTCCCTCAATCCTGAACACCCGCCACTGACCGTGATGCCGGCGGAGCATGCGCCGCGCGTCTGGATGTTCTGGGGCACGGCGCTGTGGGGCGTCGTCATTTTCGCGGCAATGTTCGTGGGGCAGATCGGTGCCATCGTCTATCTGGTCTGGAGCCACGGCGCTCCCATGAGCCTTGCATCGATGCAGGACGTCGGTCGCGAACCCGCGGCGCTCGCGCTGTCGGTGACCATGGGCCTGCCATCGACGCTGGCGGCGGTGTGGCTTGCCATCCGCATCAAGAAGGCCTCCTTCGTCGATTATCTCGCGCTGCATTGGCCGTCCTGGAAGCAACTGCTGTTCGGCGCGGTCGGGCTGATCCTGCTGGTGCTGGCGTGGGAGACGATATCGCGCAGCCTCGGCCGCGAGGCGACGCCGGGATTCATGACGGATCTGTTGAAATCGGGCCGCGACAAGGGCGCCGCACTGATGCTGTTGTTCGCCTTCAGCGTGGCTGCGCCGATGTCGGAAGAGGTTTTGGCGCGAGGCTTTCTTTTTCGCGGCTGGTCGGCAAGCTTCCTGCGCGTGCCCGGCGCGATCATCCTGTCGTCGCTGGTGTGGACCGTCGTGCATTTGCAGTATGACGCCTACTTCCTCGCAGAGGTCTTCACCATCGGCGTGTGGTTCGGCTACATGCGCCATCGCGCCAACTCGCTCTGGCTGACGATCGTGCTGCATGCGCTGAACAACATGACCGCGGTGGTGCTGACGATGTGGCTGGGGAGCTAGCCCGGCAGTTCCCCCCACACTCCGTCATTGCGAGCGAAGCGAAGCAATCCAGACTGTCTCCTCGGAGACTACCTGGATTGCTTCGTCGCATCAGCGCAAAATTGCTCCGCAATTTTGTCGCGAGCTCCTCGCAATGACGAGGTGAGAGAAGTGCCCACAATGACGCGGTCTACGCCACCAGCGCGATCGCGATCGGCATTGTGATCGCGGCCAAAATTGTCTGGAGCGTGATGATCTGCGCCAGCAGCGGCGCGTCGCCGCCCATCTGGCGGGCCAGCACATAGGCGCTTGGCGAGGTGGGCACCGCCGCGCAGATCGCGACGATCGCGAGGCTGTCGCCTGAGAGGCCGAACCAGGCGGCGAGCACCAGCGCGAGCACGGGCATCAGCACCAGCTTGAAGGTGACGCCAAGGCCAGCGCTCACGCTGGGGCGCAGCAGCCCCTTGAGCTGGAGGCCGGCGCCGGTGACGAGCAGGCCGATGGCGAGCGAGGAACGGCTGAGTGCGTCCGCCACCTCATGCCAGATTTTCGGCAATGGCAGGTGCAGCAGGTTGATAGCGAGCCCGATCACGCAAGCCCAGATCAGGGGATTACGGATCACCGTCATGACGATCGCGCGCGCGGACTGCTTTTCCGGCGACGCATA
The DNA here is from genome assembly GCF_004123905.1 of Bradyrhizobium betae. Classification (GTDB taxonomy): domain Bacteria; phylum Pseudomonadota; class Alphaproteobacteria; order Rhizobiales; family Xanthobacteraceae; genus Bradyrhizobium; species Bradyrhizobium betae_A. The sequence continues at coordinate 198,332 of NZ_MZXW01000022.1, read as the reverse complement.
ATGCGCGAGCACGGCGACGCTGAACACGTTGACCAGCGGAATGATCGCAACCATAGCCACCGACGCCAGCGCCAGACCGACATCGCCATACAGATTGGCGGAGACCGACAGCGCGACATAGGTCTGCCAGCGCGTCGCGCCCTGGAAGATCGAGGTGAAGGCGGGGCCGTCGATGTCGAGCCGCGACAGGGCCGGCCGAAGCGCAAGGCACAGCAGCGACATCGCGAGTGCCGACAGCAGCAGCGCGCCGCCGACGCCGGCGACCGGCACCTTTGTGAGGTCCGCCTTCACCAGCGTCTGGATCAGGAGCATCGGGAACAGCACGAAATAGGTCAGCCGCTCCAACCCGTGCCATTGCGTGTCCAGCCGCATCAGGCTGTGCCGGAGCACGACGCCGAGCACGATCAGGATGAAGACCGGCACCAGTGCCGCGATCACCACAATCATGGATCAGCCAGCCCTGGGCTAGCGCGCAAATTGGCAAGGCGATCGAGCGCGCCTTGCAGGATGAAGATCGCGGCGTGCTCGTCGATCACCTCGGCCCGCTTGGCACGGCTGACATCCATGCCGATCAGCTCGCGCTCGACGGCCGCGGTCGAGAGGCGCTCGTCCCAGAGGCCGATCGGGAGCGTGGTCAGGCCGGCGAGATTGCGGGCAAACGCCCGGGTGGACTGCGCGCGCGGGCCCTCGCTGCCGTCCATGTTGATGGGCAGCCCGAGCACGAAGCCGACCGCCTTGCGCTCGGCGGCGATCGCCAGCAGCCGGGCGGCGTCCTGCTTGAACGCCTTGCGCTGGATGGTCTCGACGCCGGTCGCAAGCCGCCGGTCCGGATTGGACACGGCAACGCCGATGGTCTTGGTGCCCAAATCAAGCCCGACCAGCCCGCCGCGTTCGGGCCAGTGGGTTGCAGCATCGATCAGTGGCAGGATAAGAGCCGGCATGGATTTAGCGCATATCACGCGTCGCGCTGCGGAGTGAACCCGGAACATGGATGCACTGACGCTATTCGGTCTGTTTGCCGTCACCGCGATGCTGGTCTGCTATGCGATGGAAGATCGCAGCCACTGGTTCGTGCTGCTGTTCGCCATCTCCTGCGCACTTGGCTCGGCCTACGGCTTCCTGCAAGGCGCCTGGCCATTTGGCCTCGTCGAGGCGATCTGGGCCCTGGTTGCGCTGCGGCGCTGGCGTCTCAGGCCGCAGAGATAGTTCGGGCGAGGGGCCTGCCGGGCGGCAGGCTGATCCTCGCCCGGGTTTCGGATCAGCGGATCGCGATCGGATTGATCATGGCCTGCACGCCGCCGGTCCAGCGCGGCTGGCCCAGCACGAACAGGAATTCATAGCCCTTGTCCCTGGCAAGCGCGGCCGTGTCCATGTTCTCGAGGATGTAGGTCCCGTTCATCGCGAGCAGGATCTGGTGCACCTCGAACACGTTCTGGGATTCGAACGGCAGCACTTCGAGCGCCCAGGTGTCGGCACCGATCGCGACGACACCCTTGCTGGTCAGGTATTTTGCGCCCTCGACGCCGAGGCCGGGCTCGCCCGCCGAATAGCGCTTGTCGTCCTTGCCGATCAGGCTGAGCCAGCCGGTGTGGAAGATGACGACGTCGCCCTGGCGGATCTCGACGCCCTGTTTCTTGGCGACTTCGTCGATCTCCTTGACATTGAAGGCGGTGCCTTCCTTGACGATGTCGGTGTTGTAATAGGCCGCCATGTCGAGCAGCACGCCGCGGGTGACGATCGGCGGCACCTTCTCGATGCCGAGCTTCTTCAGCCCGTTCGGATCGGCAAAGTCGGCGAGCTTGTTGCCGTTGTAATAGACGTGCTCGACGCCGAGATGTCCGAGACCGTCGAGTTGGCTGCCGATGCCAACCCATGTGTCCAGGATGTCGTCATTATAGGTGGCCTTGTTGGGACCGAGGCCTGGGCTGCCGGCCTGTCCCGGCTGCACGATGGTCAGCTTGAACGCGCGCGGCGGATAGGCCGGCGTCTGCGGCGTGACGGGAATGCCGAGGGCATAGGTCTTGCCGGTCTTTATCAGAGACGCGGCCTTGAGCACGAGCTCGGGCGTCATGTAGTTGGCGGCGCCGATCTCGTCGTTCGGTCCCCATTTCGATTTGGTCCAGTCCTGAGCGCTTGCAGTTCCTGAGATCGCCGACAACACGGCGACGCAGCACAACACGAGCGTATTGCGCATCGATAGTCCTCCCGATGTTTGTTTTGGCTTCGTTATGGTTTCGCGCTGGCCAGTGGCACATCCTAACGTAGAAGGAGCGCGGCCTTCAAAGCTTTTCGATGTGCTGCGCTGCGACGGCTGAACGCAGCGCGGATTGATTCAAACGCGATGGATTGTGACGAATTTCGTCGCGTGGAACGCTGCCTTGCATCAGGCCGCGATGACGTCCTCGTCTGTCTTCAGGCAGGAGATGAAACCGCTGAGCGCGCTGTATTGATGTCGGGCGCGGCGCTGGATGAAAAGTGTCTCGACGCGGGCGTGAACCGGGTTCAACGCGTGGATCGACACGCTGCCAATCATCGTATTGCGCTCGACCACGGCGCGCGGCAGCAGCGCGACGCCCATGTCGGCGGCGACGCAGCCGATCATGCCGTCGAGCGTGCCGAGCTCGCAGCGCGCCGCCGACGGCCAGCCGAACTCGACAAAGATCTGCTCCAGCCGCTGGCGGTAGGTGCAGCCGGTGCGGAACACCAGCGCGGTCGGCCCCGACTCCGGCGTGCCGGCGCGCAGCTCCTTCAGTGACGTCCAGCGTCGTGCGCTGACCAGCACCAGCTCTTCGCGAAACGCGCTGATGGCCACGAGATCGGCGTGCTCGATCGGTGCCGCGACAAAGGCTCCGTCGAGGACGCCATCGAGCACGGCGGCGACGAGGTCGGCGGTGGTCGCGGTGCGCAACGTCAGCCGCACGGCGGGGAAGCGGCGATGGAAATCGGCGAGCAGCGGCGGCAGCCGCACGGCCGCGGTGGTTTCCATCGAGCCGATCGCCAGCGGTCCCTTCGGCTCGCCATCGTCGCGTGCGGCGAGCACGGCTTCGTGCGACAGCGCCGCCATCTTCTGGGCATAGGGCAGGAGACGCTTGCCGGCGGCGGTCAGGGTCATGCCGCGGCTGTGCCGCTCGAACAGCGGCGTGCCGATCTCGGCCTCCAGCGCTTTCACGCGCTGGGTGACGTTGGATTGGACGGTGTTCAGCTCTTCCGCGGCGCGGGTGATGCCGCCGGTGCGGGCTACGGCGGCGAAGGTCTGGATATCGCTGAGTTCCATGGCGTCGTTTCGCTTTTGAGATGGCAGCGTTCACAACAATTCATTTTTAGAGAATGCTAGTCGCGCCTAATGTTCCTGTCCAGACCGGAGGGGGCCATGCCGATCGCGACGCCACTGACCACGCTGCTGGACATCAAGCATCCCATCCTGCTGGCACCGATGGATGTCCTCGCCGGCAGCCGGTTGGTGACGGCCGTGAGCCGTGCCGGCGGCTTTGGCATTTTGGGCGGCGGCTATGGCGAGAGGGCGTGGCTCGAGCAGGAAACCGCGAAGCTCGCGGGACTACGTGCGCCGTTCGGGATCGGTTTCATCACCTGGAGCCTCGCCAAGCGGCCCGAGCTTCTCGATATCGCGCTCGCTGCAAAACCATCTGCGATCATGTTGTCGTTCGGCGATCCGGCGCCGTTTGCACCAAAAATCAAATCCGCCGGCGCGCGCCTGATCTGCCAGGTGCAGGACGAGGCGATGGCACGGCAGGCGCTCAATGCCAGCGCCGAGGTGCTTGTTGCGCAGGGAACGGAGGCGGGTGGCCACGGTGCGTCCCGCAGCACCATCGATCTCGTGCCTGCGATCGTCGATCTCGCCGCTGGCCGTGTGCCTGTCGTCTCGGCCGGCGGCATTGCCGACGGACGCGGGCTCGCCGCCATGATGATGCTGGGCGCGAGCGGCGTGCTGCTCGGCACGCGCTTCTATGCGAGCCAGGAGGCCGACGGCGCAGAGGAAGCCAAGCGCCGCATCTGCGCGGCGAATAGCGGCTCCACGTTGCGCGGCATCATCTTCGATCTCTCGCGCAACAATGTCTGGCCGGCGCCGTTCACGGGAAGGTGTCTGGTCAACGATCACGCCCGGCGCTGGATCGGCCGCGAGGTCGAGCTGATGCAGAATGTTGCCGCAGTCGCGGCGGACTATGCCGCCGCAAAGGCGGCCGGCAATTTCGATATCGCCGCCGTGATCGCGGGCGAGGCGGTCGGACTGATCCATGATATTCCACCGGCGGCCGAGATCGTCGAACGGATTGCGACCGAAGCGGAGCAGCTTTTTGCTGGCCGCCGCAACTCCATCGCGTCCGTTGCCTGAACCAAAAGAGAAAACCCATGTGGCCTGACCGTCGACTGATCGATCTCTTCAAGACCGAATTCCCGATCGTGCTGGCGCCGATGGCCGGCGTGATGGATGCCGAGCTGGTGATCGCCGTCGCAGAGGGCGGCGGGCTCGGCTCGCTGCCGAGCGCGATGCTGTCGCCGGAGAAGGCGCGCGAGCAGGTCAACATCATTCGCCAGCGCGTGAAGGCGCCGGTGAACATGAATTTCTTCTGCCACACGCCGGTCGACCTCACAGCCGAAGCCGAGGCGCGCTGGAAGCAGAGGCTCGCGGGTTATTACACCGAGCATGGTCTCGATCCCGCCGCGCCGATCAACGCTGCGAACCGCGCGCCGTTCGATGCGTCTTTCTGCGAGGTCGTCGAGGAGCTGAAGCCGGAAATCGTCAGCTTTCATTTCGGCCTGCCTGACGCATCGCTGCTCAAGCGCGTCAAGGCGGCCGGCTGCCTCGTCATCTCGTCCGCGACGACGGTCAAGGAAGCGGTTTGGCTCGAGCAGCACGGCGTCGACGCCGTCATTGCGCAAGGCGTAGAGGCGGGCGGCCATCGCGGCATGTTCCTGACCGACAAGATCTCCGAGCAACCCGGCACGTTTGCGCTGGTGCCGCAGGTCGTCGATGCGGTGAAGGTGCCGGTCATCGCGGCCGGTGGCATCGCCGACGGGCGCGGCATTGCCGCAGCCTTCGCGCTCGGCGCTTCCGGCGTGCAGATCGGCAGCGCCTATCTGCGCTGTCCGGAGTCCAAGGTCAGTGCCGGCGGCCGCAAGGCGCTCGCTGAGGCGCGGGACGATTCCACCGTCATCACCAACGTCATGACCGGGCGCCCGGCGCGCGGTGTCCAGAACCGCCTGATGCGCGAGGCCGGCCCGATCTCACCGGACGCGCCGCCATTTCCCCATGCGGCGACCGCGCTGGTGCCGCTCAAGGCGGCCGCCGAAAAGCAGGGCAGGGTGGATTTCACCAATCTCTGGGCGGGGCAGGCCATTGCCCTCGGCCGCGAGGTCCCCGCGGCCGAATTGACCCGGGATTTTGCCAAATCGGCCCTGGCCCGCATGAAAGCCCTCGCTGGATAGGCAGGAAGCGCCGGTTGCGGCGCAAAAGCGGCCTCTGCTATACGGCAGTTAGATTTTGCCGTGAGAGGCCTTATATAATGTCCGTCGACGCCGCTACCGTCCGCCGCATCGCGCATCTGGCGCGCATTGCGGTTTCCGAGGGTGAGGTTCCGCATCTGCAGGGCGAGCTCAACGCCATGCTCGCCTTTGTCGAGCAGCTCTCGGAGGTCAATGTCGAGGGCGTGGAGCCCATGACCTCGGTCACCCCGATGCAGATGAAGAAGCGGCTGGACGTGGTCGATGACGGCGAGATCGCCGACGATATCGTTGCCAACGCGCCTGCGACCGAAGGTCACTTCTTCCTGGTGCCCAAGGTCGTCGAGTAATTTTCAGGACGCCGCCCGATGTGCATGCTTTGCGACGATGAGAAGGCCTATCAGGCCTACATGAATTATCTCGACAAGATGGAGCGGCAGGGCAAGGCCGCCGATCCCAATGTCGCCGTCAATGCCGTGCTCGACGAGATCGAGGCCGCCGCGAATGCCGCCGCCAAGAAAAAAGACGACCCGGCCAACGACAAGACCCTGTCCCCGTTTTTCTGCAGCCCGATCAATAAATGACTGATTTGACATCGCTGACGCTCGCCGAGGCCCGCAAGGGTCTCGCCGACAAGACTTTCACGTCACTCGAGCTGACCGACGCGCATCTGAGCGCGATCGAGAAAGCGCGCGTGCTCAATGCCTTCGTGATGGAGACGCCGGATCGGGCGCGCGACATGGCGAAGGCCGTGGACGAGAAGATCGCCAAGGGTGAGGGCGGCCCGCTCGCCGGCATCCCGCTCGGCATCAAGGATCTCTTTGCCACCAAGGGCGTGCGCACCACGGCGTGCTCGAAGATCCTGGGCAATTTCGTGCCGACCTACGAGTCCACCATCACCTCGCAGCTGTGGCGCGACGGCGCGGTGATGCTGGGCAAGCTCAACAATGACGAGTTCGCGATGGGCTCGGCCAACGAGACTTCGTGCTTCGGTCCCGTGGCCAATCCTTGGCGTCGCGACGGCTCCAACACGACGCTGGTGCCGGGCGGCTCGTCCGGCGGCTCGGCCTCGGCCGTGGCGGCGCTGCTGTGCATGGGCGCGACCGCGACCGATACCGGCGGCTCGATCCGTCAGCCGGCGGCGTTCACCGCGACCGTCGGCATCAAGCCGACCTATGGCCGCTGTTCGCGCTGGGGCATCGTCGCGTTTGCCTCCTCGCTCGACCAGGCCGGTCCGATCGCGCGCAGCGTGCGCGACAGCGCGATGCTGCTGCGCTCGATGGCGGGCCACGATCCGAAGGACACGACCTCGGTCGACATTCCCGTGCCGGATTACGAGGCCGCGATCGGCAAGTCGGTGAAGGGCAAGAGGATCGGCATTCCCAAGGAGTACCGTCTCGACGGCATGCCGGCCGAGATCGAAAAACTTTGGAGCGAGGGTGCGGCGTGGCTGAAGGCGGCGGGCGCCGAGCTCGTCGAGGTGTCGCTGCCGCACACGAAGTACGCGCTGCCGGCCTATTACATCGTGGCGCCGGCGGAGGCGTCGTCAAACCTCGCGCGCTATGACGGCGTTCGCTACGGCCTGCGCGAGCAGGGTAAGAATATCCACGAGCTCTACGAGAACACCCGTGCCGAGGGTTTTGGCGCGGAGGTGCGACGTCGCGTCATGATCGGCACCTATGTGCTCTCGGCCGGCTACTACGACGCCTATTATCTGCGCGCGCAGAAAGTGCGGACGCTGATCAAGAAGGATTTTGAAGATTGCTTCGCCAAGGGAGTCGACGCGATCCTGACCCCGGCGACGCCCTCGGCCGCCTTCGGCATCGGTGAGAAGAGCGGCGAAGATGCGGATCCCGTCGAGATGTACCTCAACGACATTTTTACGGTGACCGTGAACATGGCGGGACTGCCGGGCATCGCCGTGCCCGCCGGCAAGGACGCGCAGGGCCTGCCGCTCGGGCTTCAGCTGATCGGCCGTCCGTTCGACGAGGAGACGCTGTTCTCGCTCGGCGAGGTGATCGAGCAGGCCGCCGGCCGCTTCACGCCCGCGAGGTGGTGGTGAATGTCGCCGCGTTCATCGCGAGCCTCGACGGCGCGGCGCCCGCGCCGGATCTGAACGCGCCGCTCGCCGGCCTCTGGTGGGCCGGCAAGGGCGACTGGGATCAGGCGCACAAGATCGTTCAGGACGAGAGCAGCCGCGAGGCGGCCTGGGTGCACGCCTATCTGCACCGGGTCGAAGGCGATCTCGGCAATGCCGGCTACTGGTACCGCCAGGCCGGCCAGCCCGCGGCGAAAGATTCATTGGAAGCGGAGTGGCAGCGGATCGCTGTCACGCTGCTCGGGAGCACGACATGAGCACGGCCACGCACAAGCTTCTTAAAGGCGCCACCGGCGACTGGGAGATGGTCATCGGCATGGAGATCCATGCCCAGGTGACGTCGAACTCAAAACTGTTCTCAGGTGCGTCCACGACGTTCGGCGGCGAGCCGAACAGCCACGTGTCGCTGGTGGATGCCGCAATGCCGGGCATGCTGCCCGTCATCAACGAGGAATGCGTCAGGCAGGCTGTCCGGACCGGGCTCGGCCTCAACGCAACGATCAATCTGCGCTCGGTGTTCGACCGCAAGAACTATTTCTATCCGGACTCGCCGCAGGGCTATCAGATCAGCCAGTATAAATCGCCGATCGTCGGCGAGGGCGAGGTCGTCGTCGAGCTGGACGGCGGCAAGACGGCCACCATCGGTATCGAGCGGCTGCATCTGGAGCAGGACGCCGGCAAGTTGCTGCATGACCAGTCGCCGACCATGTCCTTTGTCGATCTCAACCGCTGCGGCGTGGCGCTGATGGAGATCGTGTCAAAGCCTGATATCCGCGATGCCGAGCAGGCGAAGGCCTATGTGACCAAACTGCGCTCGATCCTGCGCTATCTCGGTACCTGCGACGGCGACATGGAGAAGGGATCCTTGCGCGCCGACGTCAACGTCTCCGTGCGCAAGCCGGGCGCGCCGCTCGGCACCCGCTGCGAGATCAAGAACATGAACTCGATCACCTTCATCGGCCAGGCGATCGAATACGAAGCGCGGCGCCAGATCGAGATTTTGGAGGACGGCGGGGCGATCGACCAGGAAACGCGGCTCTATGACCCCAACAAGGGCGAGACGCGCTCGATGCGCTCGAAGGAAGAGGCGCATGATTATCGCTACTTCCCCGATCCGGATTTGCTGCCGCTGGAATTCTCGCAAGGCTTCGTGGACGCGCTGAAGACAGAGCTGCCCGAGCTGCCGGACCAGAAGAAGACGCGCTTCGTCGCCGATTTCGGCCTGTCTGCATACGATGCGAGCGTGCTGGTCGCCGAGCGCGAGAGCGCGGTGTTCTACGAGACGGTGCTCGACAAGCTCGGCAACCGCACGCGCGACGGCAAGATGGCGGCGAACTGGGTGATCAACGAGCTGTTCGGCCGTCTCAACAAGGAAGGCCGGGATATTACGGGCTCTCCGGTCGACGCCGAGCAGCTTGCCGCGATCATCGACCTGATCGGCGAGGGCACGATCTCGGGCAAGATCGCCAAGGATCTGTTCGAGATCACCTGGCAGGAGGGCGGCGATCCCCGCGCGCTGGTCGAAAGCCGCGGCATGAAGCAGGTGACTGATCTTTCGGCGATCGAAAAGGTTGTCGACGAGATCATCGCGGCCAATCCCGACAAGGCCGCGCAGGTCAAGGACAAGCCGCAGTCGCTCGGCTGGTTCGTCGGCCAGGTGATGAAGGCGTCCGGCGGCAAGGCCAACCCGCAGAGCGTCAACGACCTGCTCAAGTCCAAGCTCGGCATCTAGCCTCACGCGTTCGAACGAGGTGACGGACAACGCGTCGTCACCTCGCGCGGCGTCGAGATGACGCGCGCACGCATCGCCGACGACGAACTTCATCCCGTCGCGGTCACGGTGCGCATGCGAATCGCAGGTCGAGCGATTCGCGCAAATCGGCGACTTGCACACGCTCCGACGAGCGCTTCCGCCGTTAAGCATGAAAATAATTTCGTTGCCAAAATTCGCGACTCAGAGTCCGCGACTCGCCTCTGCGAGGCGATCGCCTGTCTTGCAGCGTGCGTCGTCGCGTTGATCGCGCGTGATGTGCGCGCGCAAGATATTACTTGCTGCATAGGGTTTTCTTGCAATCGCTGTGCTTGCCGACATCAATGCTGCGAGAAGCATTTGCAATCGTTGACGCGGGTCTTCGCGTGTCGGCAAATCAGGCGCGGCTGGCGCACGCGCACCGCGCCGTCAACACTTCCTTAAGTGAGAAGATGTTTTTTTCGTCGTGTTGGTGTATTCGGAATGAGTGTGCACTCGATCCCCGAATGCATGCAGCGATTAAGCCATCTCACACATCGGAGGGCAACATGGCCAAGAAAGCTAAGAAGGCAAAGAAGGCGAAGAAGGCGAAGAGCGCAGTGAAGAAGACTGCGAAGAAGACCCGCAAGGTCGCCAAGAAGAAGTAACTTCGCTTCTTGAAGTTGCCGGCTCCTCGAGAGCCGGCACGTCATCAGCGCCTCCTAGAGGTTCTGGTTGACGATAGAGGGTGTCGGCGAGACATCAGGTCAACGGTCGGATCGTTCTCTTCGCGGGTTCGCTCGCTAAAGTCCGGTCCGGCAGAAGAAACAAGTTTTCTTCGTTCGGTGCGGTTCTCCTCAGGGAGCCCCGCAATTTCGCAAGCGGCCTTCGGGCCAATGTGAAATCTGGTCCTGACGTGTTCGCCGACGCCCTCGTTCCTTGAGGCCGGGGTATTGCCGGCATTCCCTTATCCGACATTGCTGATCTGACCGCGACGACGTCGCGCTGCACTGACTTGGCGCAGGCGAGGGCAGCGTCGTGTCTGTTCGACGTTCGCGCGTCGCTTTCCCCATTCGCGGTGTTATCGCCCGGCTCCGACCGGGCGATCCAGTACGCCGAGACGGCTGCGGTTGAACCGATGGGCCGCGGCGTACTGGATTCCCCGCCTTCGCGGGGAATGACAGGGGCAAGTGCGGTCGCGACGGCGATCCGCTCCCACGAATTGTAGCCCCAGAGCACGCACCACCGCGTGCGATGGTTATCGTTCTCCCAAAATCCCAAGGTAAACCAAATCTGACGAATCGCGGAAGTGACTGCAAGACAGTCGCATTTTGAATTCCGCGTGCAGATCGCGTGCGCCCGCGTTTACGTCTGCTTCATCGCGATACTTAAACTGCCATTCAAATTTGCCCGCCATCATCACCTTCAACAAGCCGGCAAACGGCATGGGCAAGAAGACTTCGGGATGAGTTGAACAGTTAATCGGACGGGAGCCGCGCTCGGGGGACGAGGCGGCATAAGAAAAAGGGGATGCGTTATGTTTCAGGGTACTTTCGATCTGGAGACGGCGACACCGATCGACGCGAGCGCGCTGTCGGACGTGCTGTTCGAACGCGGCATCTATTGGGCGAGCGGCCGTTCCGGCCTCGTCGATCTCGTCGCCGCGCATAAATGGTTCAACCTCGCCGCCCTGAAAGGCCGCAAGGACGCCGTGACGCTGCGTCAGGAAATCGCCGGGCAGATGTCGGAGTCCGAGATCTCGGCCGCGCAGCGCGAGGCGAGGGCGTGGGTTTCCGCGCATTGAACTGAGAATCGCATCCGGCCCCGTGTTTTCACGGGGTGATCTGGTTGCGCTGAATCAAGTTCCTGCGTCGGGCCGCCACCTGGATCCGCCCGGCATGAGCGACCCCGACAAGAATGGCTCTGGACTGAGTCAATGGCTGCCGATTCAGATCGCGCCCGACGATTGCGATCTGGAACTCGGCCGGCCACACAAGACCGGCATTCTGCCTCTCACGTTTCCATGCCGCCGTAAGGCCGGTGTCTGGTTCAACGTCGCATTGGCGAATCTGGCGATCCCGCATCTAGGCGACACACATATATAAGGTGAGCGCGAATCGGGGTGGGCCCGTGGCGGTGATCCTTGCGCCAGGCTTACGTGCCAACGATCGCTTTCAAGAGAAAGAACGCGCAGGTCCGTGATTCTGCCGCTAGGTGGCGGAGAGGGAGGGATTCGAACCCTCGATACAGCTTGAGACCGTATGACGCTTTAGCAAAGCGTTGCCTTCAGCCACTCGGCCACCTCTCCGGTGCGAGCCTTATGCATCTATTTGCTTGGGCCGGTCAATTTGTAACCGTGTGTTTGCGCTCGAATATTCCCAGCGATTTTTTGTGGCAGAGGGCCTATCGAGCGTTCGAATCCCTTGGTCTCCGCCAGCCTGGCTGCTGGCCCCGATCCCGATATCCCCGCCATTCATAAAGAGTCTTCGCCGCGCGGCCTTGAGCGTCGCCGTAACTGCGCCAGCGCCAAGCAAAAGAGCCGCGAAGGGGAGCCCGTGCTTCTCCTTGAGTCTCCTTCTGATTCCACGATTCGAGCGCGTTGAAGCCGCTTCACAGCGTGGTCTCATCTTGGGCGCCTCAGATGGGGAATTTTGGCGGCAGATGGAACCGTCCTAAAAAGGTGAATATAAACAGCATGTTACAGGCGCGCTCCGATCACATCTGCGTGTTATTTGTGCAACACCCGTCGGAAAACAAGCTTCATTGGCCCGTTTCGGAGTGTTCTCTTGTTGTGTGTGCAAAGACGTTCGGTAATTGTGACTGAGCGACGGAGGGGGGCATCCTGAGGTCGTCCCGTTTTAGGTGGTTCGCTTAAGTCCCTCGCGTTCAGCGGGTGTGTCCGAAGGCGCGAAGCGACTAAGCGGTGAGTTAAGGGACAAGGGAACCAACCTTAGGGTGTTTCACCCAGCGGATCCGGAACCTTCCCTATAGAGCAAACTTGGAGGTTTAACATGAAGTTGGTTAAGAGCCTTTTGCTCGGTTCAGCGGCGGGTCTCATCGCTGTTGGCGGAGCGCAGGCAGCCGATCTCCCCGTGAAGGCCAAAGCGGTCGAATACGTGAAGATCTGCTCCCTGTACGGTGCGGGTTTCTATTACATCCCGGGCACCGACACCTGCATCAAGCTGGGTGGTTACCTGCGCGCTGAAGTCGCGCTGAACACGAACTCGGATTACGGTGCGCAGACAACCACCAACAACGGCTCGCGCAACCGCCTGACGAACTACTACACCATGCGCGCTCGTGAAGATCTCAACATCGACACGCGCACCGCCACCGAGTACGGCGTTGTCCGTACCTTCTTCGACGGCGTCTTCTCGTGGACGACGGGCAACTATCAGGGTCTCGGCAGTGCAACTGGCGGAACTCAGTATAGCGGTACCCTGGGTCTGAACGCGGCTGCCACGGGCCTGGCGGGTTCGAGCGGTGGCGCGGTCAACTCGACTGACGGCAACACCTCGGGCGGTTCGCTCGGCGTGTACTACGCCTTCATCCAGTTCGCCGGCTTCACGATGGGTAAGGCCGTGTCGCAGTTCGACGCGCCCTGGACCAACTACCCCGGCAACAACTACGACAGCCTCGTCGGCGGCAGCGGCACGGTCACTGGTGTCAACCAGTTCAGCTACACCGCTGACTTCGGTCAGGGCATCACGGCTGCGTTCTCGGCGGAAGACGCGACCCAGTACTATCAGGCCGGCAACCTCAACATGACCGGCGCGACTGCGGCGGGCATGGTTGGTGGTTCGTACGGTACCAACTCCATCGGCGGCTCGCGTTCGCCGAACCTCGTTGCGATGCTGCGTGTCGACCAGGCTTGGGGTCTCTTCCAGGCGTCGGTGGCTGCGCATGACAACCACGTCGGTTACTACGGCGCGACCGAAATCACCGGTCATCCTGATGACAAGTGGGGTTGGGCTGTTCAGCTTGCTCTGTCGATCAAGAACATCCCGACCGGCGCGGGTGACGTGATCAACATCCAGGGCGTCTACACCGACGGCGCGACCCGCTACAACTTCCAGAATCTGGCGGGCAGCACCTACTCGATGTTCGGCAACTCGGGCATCGCCTACCAGAGCGTCGGCTTTGCCAATGCTCCGGACACCGTGTACGTCACCGGCAGCTCGCAGGAAACCGTCAAGACCTGGGGCTTCCGCGGCGCTTACACCCACAACTGGGATCCCTACTGGAACACCGCGATCTACGGTGCCTACGCTCAGGCGCAGTTCGGTTCGCTCGGCAAGACCACCCTTTGCGGCGTCGGCGGTGCCGCCGGCGTGTTCGGTGGCCTGGCTGGTGTCACCGGCTGTAACCCGGACTTCGCCATCGGTCAGGCAGGTATCATCACCCGCTGGACCCCGGTCAAGAACCTCACGTTCTCGGCTGATCTCGCCTGGACCCACCTCGACCAGAAGTACTCTGGTACGGTTGGCGTTACCCCCTCCAGCGTGACCGCCAAGCCGACCGCTTTCTACGAGCTGAAGGATCAGGACACTATTACCCTGCTCCTCCGCGCTCAGCGCAACTGGTAAGTTCGGTCTAACTGATCGACTTCCGAGGCCCTCAGCGGGAAACCGCTGGGGGCCTTTTCGCTTGAGCCGATGAATCGTTAGTGGTCGAAGGGCAGGCGACGGTCGTAAGGACGAACCCGGTCCCGGAACGGAGGCGGCCTCTCAGGTTCTGAACCGCAACCGTCCTTATTTCACGTCCAGGGTCCGGCAGTAGTTGGAGCTCTCAATGCTGGTCCAACCCCTCTCCATCCTATTGGTTTGGCAATCGTAGAAGGTTTTGAAGTTGAGAACGTTTCTGCAGTTGTGACCCACACCACTGGACAGGGAGCATTGGCCCCAGGGCCATTGCTGGTTTGGGCTGCGACTTTGAGGGGGGCGGCACCCGCTGACGCAATCGACATGGCGACAAGAGCAAAAGCGGACATTGCCAACGTCTTCATGGCTTTCCTCGTTTTTGTTGACCTGGGACAGCAGATGCCTATCCCCAGACAAATGCGACCAGAGCGCGCGTGAAGTATCTCCCTCAATCAGGCGTGTCAGGGTGATTAAGGGGGACAGGCTTTCGCTCGAGAGAAGCCGCCGCTACTCGACGCTGCCGGCGCCGCGGCGCAAATCAGCTTCGATCTGCAACCGCGTGCCGCCGCCGAAGCGGGCGCGGTAGACCTGAAGGTTCTCCATGATCCGCTGCACGTAGTTGCGCGTCTCGGAGAACGGAATGAGCTCAACCCAGTCGACGGCGTCGACCTTGGGGTCGCGCGGATCGCCGTAGCGGTCGACCCACTTCTTCACGCTGCCGCGGCCGGCATTGTAGGCGGCGAAGGTCATGATGTAGGAGCCGCGATAATCCTCGAGCAGCCCGCCGAGCTCAGCTGAGCCGAGCGTGGCGTTGTAGACCGAATCGTTCTTCAGCCGCCCGAGATCGTAAGTCGCGCCGTGCCGCTTGCAGACATAGCGCGCGGCGTCCGGCGTCACCTGCATCAGCCCATAGGCCTGCGCCGGCGAGACAACGGAGGGGTTGAATGCGCTTTCTTGCCGCGCGATCGCATAGACGATGCTGCGCTCGACCTCGGGGCCGATCGGCGTGAACTGCGGAATGCCGTTGACGGGATAGGCGTAGAAGTCGAACGGCAGGCCGCGGTTGAGCGCGGCCTTGCCGAGCAGCAGCATGCCGCGCGCATCGTTGTAGCGCTGGGTCAGCTCGCCGAGGCCGGTCAGCGCCTCAGGATCGCCGTTCTCGCCCATGTCGGCGAGAACAGGTATCGCCATCTCGCGCTCGTCGAGCTCGTAGAGCAGTTGCGCGGCGCGCACGATCTCGAGCCGCTCGGCGCCGCGGCCGCGCGGCTGGCTGTTGAGCTCGATCTGCGGCAGGCCGAGCTTTGCGCGCGCGAGCTGGCCGTAATAGCTGGTGGATTGCTCTGCGGCGCGCGCGTAGGCGTTACGCGCCTCTTGCTGGCGACCGGCGGCCTCCGCGGCGCGGCCCTGCCAATAGCCGGCGCGCGCGAGCGTGGTGGGATTGACGCTACCGACGCCGATGCGGGCGAAATGCTGGGCGGCAATGGCGGGGTCATTGAGGAAGCGCAGCGCGATCCAGCCCGCGGTGAATTCCTGCTCGGTCTTGTAGATGTCGCGCGAGGGCAGCGCCGCATCGCGCGCGATCAGATAGGCGCTGCGGAATTCCTCGGTGTCGATCATCTTGCGCGCCAGGAGGCGCCGCTCGATCCACCATTCGTCGAGATTGTAGAGCCGGTTTGGATCCTTCGGCGCCGACAGCATGAGCTGGGCGGCCTCAGTAAACTTCTCCTCGCGGCGCAACAGCTGGATCTTGCTGAAGATGAAGCCGGGATCGCTGTGCAGCTCGCGCGGCACCGCGTCGAGCAGGGCGTGTGCGTTCGGTGCCTTCTTGACGGCGGCGATACGCGCCTTGGCGAGCGCGACGTAGCCGGCGCCGAGGCGCTTTGCCGCGCGCAGCGCCGCTTCGTTCTCGCTGCCGTAAAGCAGCGTGTCCATCCGCGCCTTCTGGTCGCCCGGCGTGAGCAGGGCGCCGAACTGGTCGAGCGCGTTGTTCTCGGTGTCCTCCGACATCGGATCGCTGCGCCAGGCCTCGCGCACCAGCCGCTCGGCATTGGCGCGGTCGCCGCGTGCCAGCATCGCCTTGGCGAGCGTGAAGCGGCCCTTGGCGGAGACGGGGGATTCGCCCTCGAACCAGGACCACGCGACACCATCGTCGCGCCTGTCGTCCCACATTGCTGCCTCGAGGCGGCGACGCAGGAAGGTCTGCGACGGCCAGCTCGGATTTGCGGAGAGGAAGGCGCGATAGCGCTCGACGGTGGCGCCATTGTCTTCGCTGCGCAGGATGATCCATTCCGCAAGCTTTCGCGCGACCGGGTCCGAGATCGAGGCGGCGTCATTGGTGGCGTCGCCCGCCTTGCGCTTGCGCACGAGCTCGATGACGTTCTCCAGCGTGTCCTTGTCGGCCTGCGACGTCGACGAGGTTGCAGCGACCGCAGCGGGCGTCACCGGCTTGCGCGGCGCGGCGTGCTGGCGGGTTGCCGGCGCAAGCGCGGGCGCTGCGATCGGCTTGGCGGTGGCCGCCGGGGCCGTGGGTCTGACGGTGGCCGTCACGGCCGGCGCAGGGGTGGTCTTCGGAGCTGAACCGTGGGCGGCGGGCTGTGACTTTGGCGCGGCGGCCGCTGCGGCAGGCTTGGGCTTGTCCTTCGCGGGCTCCTTACCGGCGTTCTTGCTCGCGTCCTTGCCCGGCTTCTTCGCTGCATCCTTGGCCGGGGCGCTCGCCGCGCCCTTGGTAGCGCCTTTGGCTGCGTCCTTCGAAGTTTCCTTGCCGGTTCCCTTGGTAGACCCCTTCGCGGCGTCCTTGGCCGCGGGCTTCGCGGGTTCCTTGGTCCCTTCCGCAGGCGTCTCATTGGACTTGGCCAGAGCGGCGCAGCCGACCGACAGCCCTGCCATCAGGCTTACAACCAGACCCGCGGATCGCCAGGAGGCACGAGGAAAGGAGGTCACGGCGTTTCGTCGCCCCGAATCAGTGAAATGGCTCAAGACCCAGTTGTACAAGATCTGGCTGTATTTGATTGAATATGCGGACAAAATACCAACAGCCGCTTACTTCCGCCGGGTTTGCACCAGCACCGCGGCAAAATCGCGACCTAAACGGTGCGTCACGCGGAAGCGACCCTTTTACCGACCGGACAGACCCGATATGTATGGGGCTTGCTCGAAGATTGCCGCGTACGGAGGAAGTCCATGGCAGCCAAGACGAAATTCCGGGGGTCGTTCACCGCCTTGGTCACGCCGTTCAAGAACGGCTCGCTGGACGAGGCGGCGTTCCGCTCCCTGGTCAACTGGCAGATTTCAGAAGGCACCAACGGCCTGGTCCCCGTCGGCACCACCGGCGAGAGCCCGACGCTTTCCCATGACGAGCACAAGAAGGTCGTCGAATGGTGCATCAAGGAGGCCAAGGGCCGCGTGCCCGTGGTCGCCGGCGCCGGCTCCAACTCGACCAAGGAAGCGATCGAGCTTGCGCAGCATGCCGAGAAGGCGGGCGCCAACGCCGTGCTGGTGGTGACGCCCTACTACAACAAGCCGACCCAGGAAGGCATGTACCAGCACTTCAAGGCGATCAACGATGCGATCGGCATTCCGATCATCATCTACAACATCCCGCCGCGCTCGGTAATCGACATGTCGGTCGACACCATGAAGCGGCTGTGGGAGCTGAAGAACATCGCCGGCGTCAAGGACGCCACCGCCAGCATGGTGCGCGTGTCGCAGCAGCGCGCCGCGATGGGCGAGGATTTCAACCAGCTCTCCGGCGAGGACGCCACCATCCTCGGCTACATGGCGCATGGCGGCCATGGCTGCATCTCGGTGACGTCGAACGTCGCGCCGCGCCTGTGCTCGGAGTTCCAGGCCGCCTGGGCAAAGGGCGATCACGCCACCGCGCTGAAGCTGCACGACAAGCTGATGCCGCTGCACAACAACCTGTTCATCGAGAGCAATCCGGCGCCGATCAAGTACGCGATGTCGCTGCTCGGCAAGCTCGACGAAACGCTGCGGCTGCCGATGGTGCCGGTCTCCGAGCCGACCCGCGTTGCGGTGCGCAGTGCCATGGTGCACGCCGGCCTGATCAACTGAGGCGCCAGCCGGGAGCCGTTCATGCGCGTCGAGGAAAAGGGCACGCGGATGCTCAAGGAGTTCCGCGAGTTTGCCGTCAAGGGCAACGTCGTCGATCTCGCCGTCGGCGTCATCATCGGCGCGGCCTTCGGTGCGATCGTCACGTCGCTGGTCGGCGACGTCATCATGCCGATCATCGGTGCGATCACCGGCGGCCTCGACTTCTCGAATTACTTCACCCCCTTGTCGAAGGCGGTCACTGCCACCAACTTGGCTGACGCGAAAAAGCAAGGTGCCGTGCTTGCTTGGGGCAGCTTCCTCACGCTGACGATCAACTTCATGATCGTCGCCTTCGTGCTGTTCCTGGTGATCCGCGCCATCAACGCGCTGAAGCGCAAGGAAGAGGCGGCACCCGCTGTTCCGCCAAAACCGTCGGCGGAGGTCGTGTTGCTGACCGAGATCCGCGATCTCCTCAAGAAGTGACGCGCGCGCTTCATCCAAACTGTTAGCTTACGCGCGCATCTCGATCAGGTTTGTCTCACATGGCCGATAAGAACGAACGTCCTATCAAGGTCATGGCGGAAAACCGCAAGGCCCGCTTCAACTACGCCATCGAGGATACGATCGAGGCGGGCATTGCGCTGACCGGCACCGAGGTCAAGTCGATCCGCAACGGCAAGAGCACGATCGCGGAATCCTACGCCGATTCCAAGGACGGCGAGATCTGGCTGATCAACGCCACCATTCCCGAATACCTCCAGGGCAACCGCTTCAACCACGAGCCCAAGCGGCCACGAAAGCTGCTGCTGCATCGCAAGCAGATCAACAAGCTGATGGGTGCCGTCGATCGCGAAGGCATGACGCTGATCCCGTTAAAGCTCTATTTCAACGAGCGCGGTCGCGCCAAACTGCAGCTCGCGGTTGCCAAGGGCAAGAAGCTGCACGACAAACGCGAGACCGAGAAGAAGCGGGACTGGAGCAGGGAGAAGGGCCGGCTGATGCGGGCGCGGGGATAGCGGGATGAATCAGAAGAACCTTCTCGAGGTCGATTGGAGCCAGATTCCCGCCCCAGCCGATGACGGCGGCGCCGCGCATCTGACCGGCCTGAAATTGCCAGCGATCAGCCTGCTCGCGACAGACGATAATTCGGTGACGTTGTCGGCGCTCTCCGGCCGCACCGTGGTGTTCGCCTATCCACGTACCGGCGAACCCGGCAAGATCTCGCTGGTCGACGATTGGGACATGATCCCCGGTGCGCGGGGCTGCACGCCGCAGACATGCGCATTTCGCGACCTGTTCGCCGAGCTGAAAGCCGCCGGCGCCGCGCAGGTGTTTGGGCTCTCGACCCAGAGCAACGCCTACCAGACCGAGATGGCCTCGCGCCTGCATCTGCCGTTTCCCGTGCTCTCCGACGAGAGGCTGGCACTCACGCGCGCCCTCAACCTGCCGACCATGGAGGTCGCAGGCCTGACGTTGATCAAGCGGCTCGCGCTGATCATCGACGACGCCAGGATCTCACATGTGTTCTATCCGGTGTTTCCGCCCGACCGGAACGCCGGCGACGTGCTGGACTGGCTGAAGGCCAATCCCGCCAAAGGCTGAGTTGACGGCCTAATCGAGGTCGGCCCTAATCCTCGCGAACACCGACCGGAACATGTCCGTCGTCAGCACGCGGGTATTCGTGTTGTAACGCGAGCAATGGTAGCTGTCGTAGAGCTTGAACGCGCCGGCCTGGTGCACCGCGCCGTGCCCGAAGGGGGCCTGCGAGGCCTTCAGATTCAGGGGTTTGAGCACAGTGTCGTGCGCAATCCGCCCCAGCGCGACGATCGCGCGCAGGTTCGGCATCGTCGCGAGGGTAGCCGCGAGAAACTGGCGGCAGGTGTTGATCTCGACCGGCAGCGGCTTGTTCTGCGGCGGAACGCAATGCACGGCATTGGCGATGCGGCAGTCGACCAGCATCAGCCCGTCATCGGGCCGCGCCTGGTAGATGCCCTTGGCAAAGCCGTATTCGAGCAGGGTGGCGTAGAGCAGGTCGCCGGCATAATCACCAGTGAAGGGACGGCCGGTGCGGTTGGCGCCCTGCATCCCCGGGGCAAGGCCAACGACCAGCAGGCGCGCCTTGATGTCGCCGAATGGCGGCACCGGCGCGTTGTGCCATAGCGGCTCACGCGCGCGGTTCGCCTCGCGAAAGGCGACCAGGCGCGGGCAGAGCGGGCAGTCACGGTCGGGGACGACGGTGAGGGGCTGGCGGCTTGACCGTGCCGCCTCACTCCTCGAAGTCGTCATCACCCCTCGGCGCCATGGTGGTCGCGCGCTGGAGGAACTGCGGGGCGTGGTGTCGTCCCTCGCGATCGCCGCGCTCGCGCGGAGCGGGGCGTTCGGACGGATCGCGGCCGAGCTTGGATTGCAGCTCGACGAGATCGGTGAAGACGTCGGCCTGGCGGCGCAGCTCGTCGGCGATCATCGGCGGCTGGCTCGCGATCGTGGAGATCACGGTGACCCGCACGCCGCGGCGCTGGACGGCCTCGACCAGGGAGCGGAAGTCGCCGTCCCCGGAGAACAACACCATCTGGTCGATGTGCTCGGCAAGCTCCATGGCGTCCACGGCAAGCTCGATATCCATGTTGCCCTTGACCTTGCGGCGGCCGGAGGCGTCGATGAATTCCTTCGTCGCCTTGGTGACGACGGTGTAGCCGTTGTAGTCGAGCCAGTCGATCAGCGGGCGGATCGAGGAGTATTCCTGATCCTCGATGATGGCGGTGTAGTAGAACGCCCGCAGCAGCGTCCCACGGCTCTGAAACTCCTTCAGCAATCGCTTGTAATCGATATCGAAGCCGAGAGTTTTTGCCGTCGCGTAGAGATTGGCTCCATCGATGAAGAGCGCGATCTTGTCGGTAGAGGAAGGTGACATTCAGTTTGCTCGCGTAGTGTTCGTGATTGATCGTTTATTGTTGGCGCAGCGGCAGCAAGCCGCGCAGTTCTAAGACCGCCTAAACCCGTCGAAACCGCAAATCCGGAGAAGTCGGGGCAATCAAGGTATAGTTATGGCGGTCTTGCATACACCCGGCGCTGCCCTCGACGGCAGCCCGGAAAAACACCCGTCCCAGCCCCAATGTGGAGGTAGCAGAGCCGTTTGGCGAGGCCAAATCACAAATTGGCCTTGCGAAACCGGCCCGGTCCCTATAACTAGCCCCAATCATCCACATATTTCGTCCCACCCACAACGGAGCGACAGTCCATGGCTCGCGTCACCGTAGAAGATTGTATCGACAAGGTCGACAACCGGTTTGACCTGGTCTTGCTGGCTGCCCACCGTGCCCGCATGATTTCGTCTGGTTCACAACTAACGGTTGACCGCGATAACGACAAGAACCCTGTTGTATCTTTGCGCGAAATTGCTGACACGACCATCTCGCCGGAAGACCTCCGCGAGGAGCTGGTGCACTCGCTCCAGAAGTTCGTCGAGGTCGACGAGCCCGAGCCCGATACGGTGCCGCTGATCGGTTCCGCCGGCGCAAGCGTCGATGCGGACGATACTGAAGTTGCCGTCGAGCGCATGACCGAAGAGGAGCTCCTGAAGGGCCTCGAGGGCCTCGCGCCGCCGGAAGAGCAGCCCGAGGAGGACGAGTAAATCGTCCGTCGCAGTCGTCGACTTCTTGTGATCTTATCAAAGGCCCGAACGGTTGTTCGGGCCTTTGCTTTTGTTGGCGTTTTCGTGGTTACCATAGCGTTGCCGTTTCGCGCTGCGCACCTGTCATCGAATTGATCGGACGCGCGCGCGATCGGAGCTAAGATGTATGCAACGGGCCGCCTGGTGGTCCGTTTGAAGGCAGGACGGCATGGTGTATCGACGCCGGAGATCAACGCAGATGCAGGCGGCAACCGAATCGGTTGCCGTGGCTCCGACTGCGCCGGTGGCCCGCCCGGCCAAGCCCCGTGCACGGATGATGCGTCAATATGACCTCGTCGAGCGCGTAAGGTCCTACAATCCCAACACCAACGAAGACCTGCTGAACCGCGCCTATGTCTACGCCATGAAGGCGCACGGCTCGCAGACGCGGGCCTCGGGCGATCCGTATTTCTCGCATCCGCTCGAAGTGGCAGCGATTCTCACCGACCTCAAGCTCGACGACGCCACCATCGTGGCAGCCCTGCTGCACGACACGATCGAGGACACCGAAGCGACGCGGGCCGAGATCGATCAGATTTTCGGGCCCGAGATCGGCGCGCTGGTCGAGGGCCTGACCAAGCTGAAGCGGCTGGAGCTGGTGTCGCGCGAGGCCAAGCAGGCCGAGAACCTGCGCAAATTGTTGCTGGCCATTGCCGACGATGTCCGCGTGCTTCTGGTCAAGCTCGCCGACCGCCTGCACAACATGCGCACGCTGGATTTCGTGCCGCCGGAATCGCGAAGGCGCATCGCCGAGGAGACGCTCGACATCTACGCGCCGCTGGCGGGCCGCATGGGTATGCAGCAGATGCGCGAGGAGCTCGAGGATCTGTCCTTCCGCACCCTCGATCCCGACGCCTATTCGGTGGTGATGCAGCGGCTCGACGCGCTCGCCGAGCGCAACCGCAATTTGATCGGCGAGATCGAGGCACAGCTCTCCAACAATCTGCGCCACAAGGGCCTCGGCGCGCGGGTCTATGGCCGCAGCAAGAAGCCGTTCTCGATCTGGACCAAGATGGAGCGCAAGTCCGTCGGCTTCGAGCAATTATCCGACATCTTCGGTTTTCGCGTCGTCGTCAACGACATCGAGTCCTGCTATCGCGCGCTTGGCATCGTCCACACCACCTGGCCGGTCGTGCCGGGGCGCTTCAAGGACTACATCTCGACGCCGAAGCAGAACGATTATCGTTCGATCCACACGACGGTCATCGGCCCCGGCAACCAGCGCGTCGAGCTTCAGATCCGCACCGAGGCCATGGACCAGATCGCCGAGCGTGGCATCGCCGCGCACGTCTTCTACAAGGAAGGCGTGGGCTCGCCGACCGAATTCCTCAAGCGCGAGTCCACCGCGTTCGCCTGGCTGCGCCACACCATCGGCATCCTCTCGGAGAGTGCCAACCCCGAGGAATTCCTCGAGCACACCAAGCTCGAGCTGTTCCACGACCAGGTGTTCTGCTTCACTCCGAAGGGCAAGCTGATCGCGCTGCCGCGCCATGCCAACGTGATCGACTTCGCCTATGCGGTGCATACCGACGTCGGCAACAGCGCGGTGGGCTGCAAGATCAATGGCCAATTCGCGCCGTTGTCCTCGGAACTCCAGAACGGCGACGAGGTCGAGGTGCTGACGTCGGAAGCGCAATCGGCGCCGCCGTCGGCCTGGGAAACGCTCGCGGTCACCGGCAAGGCGCGTGCCGCGATCCGCCGCGCCACGCGCACCGCGGTGCGCGATCAGTATGTCGGCCTCGGCCGGCGCATCGTCGAGCGCCTGTTCGAGCGCGCCAAGATCGAATATGCCGACGACAAGCTCAAGGGCGCGCTGCCGCGGCTTGCGCGCACCTCGATCGAAGACGTCATGGCGGCGGTGGGGCGCGGCGAGATCAAGGCCTCCCACGTCGCGCGTGCGATGTATCCCGACTACAAGGAAGAGCGCATCGCGCGCTATGGCATCAAGAAGGGGCTTGCCGCCAAGCTCAAGGAGAAGCCGTCGGAGCCGCCGCGCAGCCCGGTCGCGATCCCGATCCGCGGCATCAATTCCGACCTGCCGATCAAGTTCGCGCCGAACGGCGGTGCCGTGCCGGGCGACCGCATCGTCGGCATCGTCACGCCGGGCGAGGGCATCACGATCTATCCAATCCAGGCGCCAGCGCTGAAGGATTTCGAGGAGGAGCCGGAACGCTGGCTCGATGTGCGCTGGGACATTGAGGATACCGTGCCGCAGCGCTTCCCAGCCCGCATCAAGGTCGAGAACGTCAACGAGCCTGGTGCACTGGCGCAGATCGCGACCGTGATCGCCGAGCATGACGGCAATATCGACAACATCAGCATGCAGCGCCGCTCGCCCGATTTCACGGAGACGACGATCGACCTCGAAGTCTACGATCTCAAGCACCTCAGCGCGATCCTCGCCCAGTTGCGCGCGAAGGCCGTCGTCGCCCGCGTCGAACGTGTTAATGGATAGGCGCCTTTCGTATTCGTCTGTCCCTCTGATCTCGTGAGACCTGCAATGCCCGCTATTCCGCTCCGCCTCGGCGTCAATATCGACCATGTCGCGACCGTCCGTAACGCACGCGGCGGCCGCCATCCCGATCCGGTCCGCGCGGCGCTACTGGCGATCGAGGCCGGCGCCGATGGCATCACCGCGCATCTGCGCGAGGATCGCCGGCACATCCGCGACGAGGACATGGCGCGGCTGAAGGCCGGGATCTCCAAGCCGCTGAATTTCGAGATGGCGGCGACCGACGACATGATGCGGATCTCGCTCGCCACCAGGCCGCATGCGGTGTGCCTGGTGCCGGAGCGTCGGCAGGAGGTGACGACCGAAGGCGGACTGGACGTGGTCGGCCAGCACAATGCGCTCGCACCCTATATTGCGCGGCTGAACGACGCGGGCATACGCGTCTCGCTGTTCATCGCCGCCGACCCTGCGCAAATCGAGATGGCGGCGCGGCTGCGCGCTCCCGTGATCGAGATCCACACCGGCGCCTGGTGCGACGCCGTGGTCGACGGCCACACCGACAAGGCCGAGGCCGAGTGGAAGCGGATCGTCGCGGGCGTGAAGCTCGCCAAGGCTGCGGGGCTGGAAGTTCATGCCGGCCATGGGCTCGACTATGCGACGGCGGAGACCATCGCAGCCCTGCCGGACATCATGGAGCTCAACATAGGCTACTACATGATCGGCGAAGCGCTGTTCGTCGGTCTCGCCGAGACGGTGCGCAACATGCGCGCGGCGATGGACCGCGGCCGGAGCCGGGCATGATCATCGGCATCGGCTCCGACCTGATCGACATCACCCGCGTGGCCAAGGTGATCGAGCGCCATGGCGAGCGGTTCCTCGACCGCATCTTCACCGCGGCCGAACGGGCCAAGGCGGAGCGGCGCGCCAAGAACGAGAAGATGGTGGTGGCGACCTACGCCAAGCGCTTTGCCGCCAAGGAGGCCTGCTCCAAGGCGCTCGGCACCGGCATCCGGCGTGGCGTCTGGTGGCGCGACATGGGCGTGGTCAACCTGCCCGGGGGACGGCCGACCATGCAGCTGACCGGAGGGGCGCTCGCCCGGCTTCAGGCCCTGACGCCTGATGGCTTCGAGGCGAGGATCGACCTGTCGATCACCGATGACTGGCCATTGGCACAGGCCTTCGTCATCATTTCAGCCGTTCCGCTGGCCAGACCCTGATCGGTTTGGGCGGTCATTTTATAATTCTTTTTGAAAATCAATGCCTTATTCAGTTTTGGTGCGATCCTTGATTGCGTGGCCTCCGACAACCGTCTAAAAGTCCGCGGACGCAAATCAGGCTGGGCGAATTCGGCTTTACGCCGGAATTGGCCCTCATTATCAGAATCAGGACAATCTCCTTGGGCCGCGAACGGTGGGCAGTTCGCGAGAGGAGGGCGCTCTGTGACCGCCGGCCGGAATTGAGAGAGCAATGAGCGTGACTTCGGGAACGAAAACTGAGAGCGGCGTCGGCGAAACGATCCGGGTCGTGATCCACGCTCTCCTGATCGCGCTGGTGATCCGCACCTTTCTGTTCCAGCCGTTCAACATCCCGTCCGGCTCGATGAAGGCGACGCTGCTGGTCGGTGACTATCTGTTCGTCTCGAAATATTCCTACGGCTATAGCCATTACTCGATCCCGTTCTCGCCGCCGCTGTTCTCGGGGCGGATCTGGGGCTCGGACCCGAACCGCGGCGACATCGTCGTATTTCGCCTGCCGAAGGACGACTCGACCGACTACATCAAGCGCGTGATCGGCCTTCCCGGCGACCGCGTCCAGATGAAGGATGGGCTGCTCTACATCAACGACGCGCCCGTCGAACGGCAGCGCATGAGCGAATATGTCGGCGAGGACCCGTGCGGCGCCGAAAGCGGCGCGATCTCGCGGGTGAAGCGCTGGAAGGAAACGCTGCCGAACGGCGTGTCCTATGAAACGCTGGACTGCGCCGACCACGGCTACATGGATGATACCAACGTCTACACCGTGCCGGCAGGCCATTTCTTCATGATGGGCGACAACCGCGACAACTCCACCGACAGCCGCTTCCTCGGCCAGGTCGGTTATGTGCCGCAGGAAAACCTGATCGGCCGCGCCCAGATGATCTTCTTCTCCATCGGCGAAGGCGAGCATGCCTGGATGTTCTGGCGCTGGCCGTGGTCGGTGCGCTGGAATCGTTTCTTCAAAATTGTCCGATGAAAGACGAAGCCAAGGATATCGCACCCCAAACGACCGAGCCGGCTGCGGCCCCTGGCGGCGAAGCTGTTTCCAAGACGCCTGCGAAGAAGAAGCGGGCGAGGGGCAGCAAGGCCAAGGATAAGGCCAAGGCGGCGGACGCGAACGCCGCGCTCGAGGCGCGCATTGGGCACGGCTTTGCCGACCCGAACCTGCTGATGCAGGCGATCACGCATGTCTCGGCGCTGAAGTCCGGACGCAAGCGCGGCGACAGCTACCAGCGGCTGGAATTTCTCGGCGACCACGTGCTCGGCCTCGTCGTCTCCGACATGCTCTATCATGCCTTCCCGAACGCCGATGAGGGCGAGCTGTCCAAGCGCCTTGCCGAACTCGTGCGCAAGGAGAGCTGCGCCGACGTTGCCAAGTCGCTCGGTCTGCTCGACGACATCAAGCTCGGCTCGGTCGGCTCCAGCGCGGATGCCCGCCTGCGCAAGTCCATTCTCGGTGATATCTGCGAGGCCGTGATCGGCGCCATCTTCCTCGACGGCGGCCATGCGGCGGCGGACGAGTTCGTGAAGCGCAACTGGACTGAGCGCATGCACAAGCCGCGGCGTCCCTTGCGCGATCCCAAGACGGTGCTGCAGGAATGGGCGCAGGGGAAGGGGCTGCCGACGCCGGTTTACCGCGAGGTCGAGCGCACCGGCCCGCACCACGATCCGGAATTTCGTGTCGCGGTGGACTTGCCGGGACTGGCGCCGGCCGAAGGTACCGGCGGCAGCAAGCGCGCGGCAGAGAAGGTGGCGGCATCAGTGATGATCGAACGTGAAGGTGTTGGCGGCGGCAATGACGGCTGAAACAAGCGGCGAAGCGCCCACTGCTACGCGCTGCGGCTTCGTTGCGCTGATCGGCGCGCCGAACGTCGGCAAGTCCACGCTGGTCAACGCGCTGGTCGGGGCCAAGGTCACGATCGTCTCGCGCAAGGTGCAGACCACGCGCGCGCTGATCCGCGGCATCGTCATCGAGAACAACGCACAGATCATCCTGGTCGACACGCCCGGCATCTTCCTGCCCAAGCGCCGGCTCGACCGCGCCATGGTCTCGACGGCCTGGAGCGGGGCGCATGATGCCGACCTCGTCTGCGTGCTGCTCGACGCCAAGGCCGGGATCGACGAGGAGGCCGAGGCGATCCTCACCAAGGTCGCCAGCGTGAAGCACGAGAAGATCCTGGTGATCAACAAGGTCGATCTGGTCCAGCGCGAGAAGCTGCTGGCGCTGGCGCAAGCCGCCAACGAGCGCGTGCCGTTCGCGAAGACCTTCATGATCGCGGCGATCTCGGGCGACGGCGTCGACGACCTCAGGACTACGCTGGCCGAGATCGTGCCGCCAGGGCCGTTCCTCTATCCCGAAGACCAGATGTCGGACGCGCCGATGCGGCACCTTGCGGCCGAGATCACGCGCGAAAAGATCTTTCGCAAGCTGCACCAGGAATTGCCCTACCAGTCCACGGTCGAGACCGACAAATGGGAGGAGCGCAAGGACAAGTCGGTGCGCATCGAGCAGACGATCTTCGTGGAGCGCGAGAGCCAGCGCAAGATCGTGCTCGGCGCGGGCGGCGCCACCATCAAGTCGATCGGCGCGGACTCGCGCAAGGAGCTCGCCGAGATCGTGGGCGTGCCGGTGCATCTGTTCCTGTTCGTCAAGGTGCGCGAGAACTGGGGCGACGATCCCGATCGCTATCGCGAGATGGGCCTGGAATTTCCCAAAGAATAACCAAGAAAAGATCGGTCACCGATGAGCGTACCCAGCAATGTCCGGCGCTTCGAAGCGCTGCTCTATGCGTCGTTGATGCTGGATGCCCTCTCGGTCGCGGTGCAGGACCGTACGCCCAATGCCGAGATGACCGAGCAGATGATCATGACGGCGACGCTGCTCGCCGGCGGCATGATCCTGTTGCTGGTCTATTTCGTCTGGCTGGCTGCTCGTTGGCGCAAGAACTGGCCGCGCTGGGTGCTGGCGGCAGCGCTCGTGCTGTCGGTGATCTCGCTCGGCCAGATCGTCGGGGAAAAAGGCATGGAGCTCGATAGCGCGATCGAGGTCGTCTCCTGCGTGCTGACGACGATGGGCCTGTATTTTTCCTTCAGCGGCGATGCCCAGGGCTGGTTCAACGCGTGAGATTTCGCGCGGTGCCGTAGGGTGGGCAAAGGCGCGCCCTTGCGCGCTGTGCCCACCATTATCGCGCTGGGGATCAAATTGGTGGGCACGCTTCGCTTTGCCCACCCTACGGCCGATCGAAATGCGCTAAGCTTCCTCCCATGGAATGGACCGACGAAGGCATCGTGCTGGGCGTGCGGCGGCATGGCGAATCCAGCGCCATCGTCGAGCTGCTGACGCGCACGCACGGGCGGCATCTCGGTCTCGTGCGCGGCGGCGCCAGCTCGCGGATGCGTCCCTTGCTGCAACCCGGCAACAGCGTCAGCGCGGTGTGGCGGGCGCGGCTCGACGAGCATCTCGGCACCTACGCCATCGAAGGTCTGAAGCTGCGCGCGGCGACGCTGCTCGGATCGTCCCATGGCGTCTACGGCGTCACCCATCTGGCTTCGATCGCGCGGCTGCTTCCCGAGCGCGATCCGCACGAAAACATCTTTTCGCTGCTGGAACATTCGCTCGACGATTTCGACGACATCGGCAGCGCCGCCGTGCACGTCATCCATTTCGAGCTGGCGATGCTCGCCGAGCTCGGCTTCGGGCTCGCGCTCGAGAATTGCGCGGTGACCGGGGAGACCACGGAGCTGATCTATGTCTCGCCGAAATCCGGCGGCGCGGTGTCTCGCGGGGCGGGCGAGGCGTGGCGCGACCGGCTGTTG
Source organism: Bradyrhizobium betae (assembly GCF_004123905.1). Taxonomy (GTDB): domain Bacteria; phylum Pseudomonadota; class Alphaproteobacteria; order Rhizobiales; family Xanthobacteraceae; genus Bradyrhizobium; species Bradyrhizobium betae_A. The sequence goes on along the minus strand of NZ_MZXW01000022.1, from coordinate 169,161 downwards.
CGGCTGCCATCCTTCCTGCGTCACGACGAAACAGCGAGCGATCTCACCGAGCAGGATCTCCAGGACGGCTTTCGGCTGACCGGCGTGTTCCTGCTGCGCCACGTGCTGGAGCCGCGCGGGCAGGCCCATTCCGACGCGCGCGCCGGCTTTATCAACGCCCTGACGCGGCAGCAGGCGAGGACGGTGATTCCCACGCCATGAATTGATTGCGCCTCTGTCTTGCCCCTCGACATGAAGTTCCGCGGAACCAAATCAGGCCGGTGGAATTGGCTCCGCTGGTTCCACAACGGGGACAGCCTAAATGTTGATCAGGGGATTTGCGCTATCAGCGGCGCTGCTCGCATTTGCGCCCGATGCGATGGCCGGCGAGCCGCAACCAGGCGTGTTTCGTCGGGCTTCCTGTACCGTCGTCCGGTACTACGTAGCGAAATATTCCGCTGCGGCCGCAGAGACATGGGCGAGGTCTAAGGGGGCCACGGAGGCCGAAATCGAGGCCGCTCGGCGCTGCCTGACCAATGCGCCGGTCACTGCGCAGGCCAAGACCCCGCAGACCGTGACCGCCGGCTGGGCAGGCCAGTAGGCCGCCCACAGGGAACCAATCGATCCTTGCCCGATTCGCTTCCACGGTTTAACCGGGCGGCATGGGAAAACGATTGATTCCGCCGGAAGAGCCGGCCGAAATTCATGAAGTGCCGCTGCGTGAGGCGCTGGAAGAGCGCTATCTCGCCTACGCGCTCTCTACCATCATGCACCGCGCGCTGCCGGATGCACGCGACGGCCTGAAGCCGGTGCACCGGCGCATCCTCTATGGCATGCGCCTGCTCCGGCTCGATCCAGGCACGGCGTTCAAGAAATCCGCAAAAATCGTCGGCGACGTGATGGGCTCGTTCCATCCGCACGGCGACCAGGCGATCTACGACGCCATGGTCCGCCTCGCGCAGGATTTCTCCTCGCGCTACCCGCTGGTCGATGGCCAAGGCAACTTTGGCAATATCGACGGCGATAATCCCGCCGCCTACCGCTACACCGAAGCGCGCATGACCGACGTCGCGCGGCTTCTGCTCGAGGGCATCGACGAGGACGGGGTCGAATTCCGTCCCAATTACGATGGCCAGTCGAAGGAGCCGGTCGTGCTGCCCGGCGGCTTCCCGAACCTGCTCGCCAACGGCGCGCAGGGCATCGCCGTCGGCATGGCGACCTCGATCCCGCCGCACAATGCCGCCGAGCTGTGCGAGGCCGCGCTGCATCTGATCGAGAAGCCCGACGCCAAGTCCAAGGCGCTGCTGAAGTGGGTGAAGGGCCCGGATTTCCCGACCGGCGGCATCTGTGTCGATTCCAAGCAGGCCATTGCTGAAGCCTACACCACGGGCCGCGGTTCGTTTCGCGTTCGCGCCAGATGGCAGCAGGAAGAGGGCGCCCGCGGCACCTGGGTCGTCGTCGTCACCGAGATCCCCTTCCTGGTGCAGAAGTCGCGCCTGATCGAGAAGATCGCCGAACTGCTGGACCAGAAGAAGCTGCCGCTGGTCGGCGACATCAGGGACGAGTCCGCCGAAGACGTCCGCATCGTGATCGAGCCGAAGTCGAAGAACGTCGATCCGGCGCTGATGATGGAATCGCTGTTCCGGCTGACCGAGCTCGAGAACAAGATTCCGCTGAACCTGAACGTGCTGATCAAGGGCCGCGTGCCCAAGGTGGTCGGGCTAGCGGAGTGCCTGCGCGAATGGCTCGACCATCTGCGCGACGTCCTGATCCGACGGACCAATTATCGCAAGGTGCAGATCGAGAACCGGCTCGAGGTGCTCGGCGGCTTCTTGATCGCATTTCTGAACATCGACGAAGTGATCAGGATCATCCGCAACGAGGATGAGCCGAAGTCGGCGTTGATGAAGCGGTTCAAGCTCACCGAGGTCCAGGCGGAAGCCATCCTCAACATGCGTCTCCGGAGCTTGCGCAAGCTCGAGGAAATGGAGATCCGCACCGAGGACAAGAACCTCCGCAACGAGCTGAAGGGCGTCAACGCCATCCTCGCATCCGAACCAGAGCAGTGGAAGAAGGTCGGCGAACAGGTCGGCAAGGTCCGCGACATGTTCGGGCCGAAGACGCCGCTCGGCAAGCGCCGCACCACCTTTGCCGACGCGCCCGAGCACGATCTCGCCGCGATGGAGGAAGCCCTGGTCGAGCGCGAGCCGGTGACGGTGGTCGTCTCCGACAAGGGGTGGATCCGCACCCTGAAGGGCCACGTCGAGGATCTCTCGGGCCTCGCCTTCAAGCAGGACGACAAGCTCGGCTTCGCGTTCTTCGCGGAGACGACGTCGAAGCTGCTGCTGTTCGCGACCAACGGCAAGTTCTTCTCGATCGACGTCGCAAAATTGCCGGGCGGCCGCGGTCACGGCGAGCCGATCCGCCAGTATATTGATCTCGAGCCGGAGGCCGCTCCCGTCACGCTGTTCGTCAACAAGGGCGGACGCAAATTCCTGGTCGCGAGCCACGAGGGCCAGGGCTTTGTCGTCAACGAGGACGATTGCGTCGGCACCACCAAGAAGGGCAAGCAGGTCCTCAACGTCGACATGCCGAACGAGGCCCGCACGGTCACCGAGGTGATCGGCGACACCGTCGCTGTCATCGGCGAGAACCGCAAGATGCTGATCTTCCCGCTCGACCAGGTCTCCGAGATGGCGCGCGGTCGCGGTACGCGGCTGCAGAAGTACAAGGACGGCGGTCTTTCCGACGTCGCTGTCTTCGAGGCCAAGGCGGGCCTCACCTGGAAGGACTCCGCCGGCCGCGAATTCTCCGCGACCATGAAGGAGCTTGCCGAGTGGCAAGGCAACCGCGGTGATGCCGGCCGCCTGCCGCCAAAGGGTTTCCCGAAGTCGAACAAGTTCGGCAGGGTGATCGGGTAGGGGCGGTAGGACGCGACTGTTGCCACAACATCTGTGTATGCTCCGCGAAAGCGGGGCATCCAGTACGCTGCAGCTTCTCGGTTCGATCACGCCCGCCTCTGGAATACTGGATCGCCCGGTCAAGCCGGGCGATGACACCGATACTGAAGCGCGCAAACGCGCGGCAGATAGTCGTGAACGCATACGTGTTTCGGCCTTATGGGCACGAACATTGCCTTTTGTCTGACGACTTCAACGTTTCAGTCAAAAGGCAAAAACACACCAATGTTCAAACTGAAGGCTTTCATTCCGGCGCTGTTCGGCTTCGCGATTGTCGCAGCACCTGCGCATGCGGCGGGCAATCTCGTTGCGGTGCTCGAGGCGGAGATCGTCACGCTCGATCCGCATTTTTCCACGGCCTATATTTCGCGCACGTTCGGCTACATGGTGTTCGACACGCTGTTCGCGAAGGATTCCAAGGGCGACATCAAGCCGCAGATGGTGCAGGACTGGAAGGTCTCAGCCGACGGATTGACCTACAGTTTCACGCTGCGCGACGGCCTGAAATGGCATGACGGTCAGCCGGTCACCGCGGCCGATTGCGTGGCCTCGCTGCGCCGCTGGGGCACCCGCAGCGCGCTCGGCCGCCGCATTTTTGCAATCACGGCCTCGCTCGAGCCGACCGATGCGAAAACCTTCGTGCTGACGCTGAAGGAGCCGTCCGGTCTCGTCATCGACGCGCTCGGCAATCCCGTCAGCCCGGTCGCCTTCATGATGCCCGAGCGCATTGCCAAGACGCCCGGCGACCAGCGCATCACCGAGATCGTCGGCTCCGGCCCGTTCGTCTACAGCAAGGCCGATCACCGCACCGGCGATCGCATGATCCTGAAGAAATTCGCCGACTATGTGCCGCGCCCCGAGCCCGGCGACTTCCTCGCCGGCGGCAAGCGCGTCAACGTCGACACGCTGGAGATCCGCGTCATTCCCGATGGCGCGACTGCCGCGTCCGCCCTCCAGGCCGGCGAGATCGACTTCATGCAATACGCGCCGTTCGATCTGCTGCCGGCGCTCGAGAAGAACTCGCGCGTAAAACTGGTCAACTTCACCGGCGGGAACATGTTCGCCGGCGCCTATCGTCTCAACGCGGCATCGAAGCCGTTCGACGATCCCGCGATCCGGCGTGTGCTGTGGAAGCTGGTCGACCAGCGCGAAGTGCTCGATGCGCTCGGGCTCGATGCCAAATACGCCACGCCTTGCGCGACGTTCTTCACCTGCGGCACCACCTATGACAGCAAGGCGGGCACTGAAGCAGCCGAGAGGCCGTCGATCGAAGCGGCGAAGGCCGCGCTGAAGGCGACGAAATATGCCGGCGAGCCCGTCGTCGTTATGGAGGCCAATGATCTCGAAGCCCCGCGCGTCTCGGCGCAGGTTTTGGCCGAGCGGCTGAAGCAGGCCGGGTTCAACGTCGATTTGCAGGTCATGGACTGGGCGAGCGTGCTGGCGCGCCGCGCCAAGAAGGAAGGCTGGAGCGTCTATGGTGTTCACGCCGGCGGTTTTGACCTCGGCTCGCCGCTCACCAACGTCATGGTCGCCTTCAACTGCGCCGACTTCACCGGCTGGCAATGCGATGCGCGCATCACGCCGTTGGTGGAAGCCTTCGCCAAGGCGCCGGCCGAGGAGGATCGCAAGAAGATCGCCGGTGAGATCCAGAGCATCATGTACGATCAGGCGCCCGGAATTCCGTGGGGCCAGTTCGCCCAGCCGGCGCTTTATCGCGCGACGCTCCGCAATCTGATACCGTCCGCCATCCCGGTGTTCTGGAACGTTGAGAAGTAACGCGATGTACGATGTCATTGTTGTCGGCGGCGGCTCCGCCGGCGCCGCGGTTGCGGCACGGCTCTCGGAAGATCCCGCACGACGCGTCCTGCTGCTCGAAGCGGGTCTGGACTGGCGCGCTGATGAAGCGCCCTGGGAGGTGAGGACGCCGAACCCGATCCCGATCATCCACAAGCGCGAGTACCAGGAGAAATGGCAGTGGCCGCATCTCCTGACGCGCCGGGTGGCGGAGCAGGAGCCGCGCTTCTACTGGCGCGGCAAGGGCCTCGGCGGCTCCTCGATGATGAACGGCCAGATCGCCATCCGCGGCGTCGCCGATGCGTTCGACGAATGGGCGGCCAATGGCTGCATCGGCTGGTCGGCCAAGGAGGTGATGCCGCTGTTCTCGGTGATCGAGGACGATTTTGAGTTCGGCGATGCCGCAGGGCACGGCCGCGGCGGACCCTTGCCGGTCTATCGCGCGCCACCCGAGAAATGGGGCCCGATCGATCGGGGCTTGCGCGATGCGGCACTGGCGAGCGGCTATCCCTGGTGCGACGACGTCAACGGCCCGGATGGGGAGGGCGTCGCCTGCTATCCCATCAACAGCCGCAACAGCCGCCGCATCACCACCAATGAGGGCTATCTCGAGCCCGCGCGCGGCCGCGCCAATCTGGAAATCCGCGGGCATGCGCTGGTCGATCGCGTGCTGATCAGCGACGGCCGCGCAACCGGCCTCCGTGTTCACATCGAGGGGCAGGGCACCCACGAAATCAGCGCGCGCCAGATCGTGCTCTGTGCCGGTGCGATCCATAGTCCGGCGATCCTGCTGCGCTCGGGCGTCGGGCCTGCGGAAGAACTGAAGGCGATGGGGATCGCGGTCGAGCGCGACCTGCCGGTCGGCCGGCACTTCTTCGACCATCCGCTGTTTCGCGCCACGATCCAGCTCCACGAAAACCTGCGCCCGACCGATCCTGACACCCGCCACACCAATTGCTGCGTGACCTATTCCTCGGGCCTCGCCGATGGCGGCAAGCGCGACATGATCCTGATCGCGTTCAACCACCGCGGCGTCGGCGTGCCCGGCGCGATCGGAGCAGGGCTGTTCAACGCCTATTCGCGTGGAACGCTAAAGCTGGCTTCAACCGATCCGTCGATCGATCCCGTCGTCGAGGAGAATATGCTGGCCGATCCCCGCGACATGCTGCGGATGATGGATGCGGTGAAACGGCTGGCCGTGATTACCTCGCAGCCAGCGCTATCAGGCATCGCCGACTGGATCCGCCTCACCGACACCGATCTGACATTGCCGCAGGCAGCAGCCCTGCCGGACCACGAGCTCGACGCGCTGCTGCGCCGTGAGACCGGCGACATCCAGCATGCCGCCGGCAGCTGCCGCATGACCGGCGTCGGCGACGCTGACGGCGTGGTCAACCCTGATGGCACGGTGAAAGGCATCGGCGGCCTGCGCGTCGCCGACGCCTCGATCATGCCGTCCGACTGCCGCGCCAATACCCACTTCACGACGGTGGTGATCGGCGAGGCGATCGCGCGGATGATGATGCGGTAGTTTCAACCGCACCAGATTCCACCTATTCCGTCATCCTGAGGTGCGAGTGGCGCGATGCAAAAGCATCGCGCCGGGAGCCTCGAAGGATGAACGGCCGCGATGCTTCGATACCCTGGCAGCGACAGCCGGGCCGTCGCCCTTCGAGGCTCGCCGAAGAGGCTCGCACCTCAGGGTGATGGGAAGAGAATTGAGCGCGCTCTTCTTGACTCGTCATTGCGAGCCCAGCGACTTGTTCGCCGAAGCTTCGGGCGAAGGCGGAAGCAATCCAGCATCTTTCCGCGGAGGGATTCTGGATTGGTTCGTCGCAAGGGCTCCTCGCAATGACGGAGCACATGGTGCGGCCATCGCGCTCCGATTCACATTTCAAACAGCAGACACACCATTGCCTTCTCGCGGCTCGTATCGCCCGAGGTTTGCTTCACGGCGCGCCCTCATGGAGACAAGGGCGCAGGGAAGGCCGGGCGCCGGCTGGCACCCGCGATCCGTGCGCCGAAAAAATGCACACGGGGTGGACCACAGGTCTCGCCGGATCGCCCGGCCTTCCCTGCGCGAATGGTTTTAACGGTGTCCTTCGTGCTCTCCCCGGGGAGCGATGCACTATTGCCCCCGTCGCCTTGCGGATAGCTGACGCGCGCGCCCGGTCGGGCCGCCACATCACCGCAAGACTTGACGCACAGACCCCGGGCGTCAGGACCACACGACTTCTCCGTCCGCGCACGTCTTCGCTGGGACTCCGAGGGGTGGCGTGTGCTCGCCCCCCGAAACCATGCGAAGACGCTGTCAGCGTCGTGTCGTGCGCGCGAAGGCTGTTGCTCACGGCCAAATCCGCCCTGCAACGCCAATCGCGCCCGACGCCGTCGCGTCCATCGCTGCCCGGGCCTGCGGTTCGTGACGATCGCGATCCGCCCCTTGTCTCAGGCCAGGGTGTGTCGTGTGTACGACAAATCCGAATTTCGGTAAAGTGGAATATTTTCGGGTGCGGGGCTTGACACGTCATGAGGTCACACGGCGCGGGTGTGTTGTCCGACGGGCGGTCGTGCGACCTGGTCATCAACGGCGGCTTGTGAGCCGTTGCGGATATTCGAGGGGCGGTCCAAGATGACGTACTTCACCGGGTTGGGCAGGGTGCTCGATGGCAGTCGCAATCAATATGCGTGCCGATAACGATTCCGCGGACGCGATCGAACAGTTATGGGACCAAGTTGCTGCGTTGGAGGACGGGCCGTCGATGCGCACGCTGGCGTACCGACCACATCTGACATTCGCGATTTATGATTCCCCCGGGATTGACGAAGAGACGGCGTGGAAAGCAATGCTGTCTGCAAGCGCAGGCGAAACGCAATTGCCCGTCACGTTCAGGCGAATGAGGTGGTTCGTAGGCCCGCCACTTGTATTGTGGGTTGAGCCCGAACCGAGCGAGACCCTCAGAAGGTGGCACGCTTTAATCAGCGCTGCGATCGACCCGGCCCACTGTCGGCCACATTATCGGCCCGGTGTGTGGACGCCCCACTGCACACTTGGCACACGCATCGCCGATAGAAACAGCAAAGACGCTATTGCCTTCGCGCAGTCATTCGACCGGCGCATTCAAGTCAATTTCGACGTCGTGGATTGCGTCGTTTTTCCACCTGTGCGGGTCGTTGCGGAGCGGGAGCTGCCGAAGGGGCGTTCCGTTGCGTAGCGATGCTAGCCACCATCGCAGGGTCTCGCGCGGTGCTGATCAAGCCGCTGGTGTCGCAGGCGAGCGTGATCCTGATGCCGGGCAGCGATGGCGTGATCCAGGCTGGCAACCATGGCGACATCCACGGCCTGAACGGCAACCAACTTGTTCGTACCCGCTACGCCTATGCGGCGCGCGGGCTCGTAGTGCTGGTCGTCGATGTCAGCACTGACCTCAGGAGTGCTGTCGACTATATGGCGGTGATCAAGCGGCCGGTGACGGTGGTCGCCACCAGCGCTGGCACGTGGCGCGCGGCAGAGGGGGTTGCGCGTGGCGCGAGGCCGGACGCGCTGGTCTAAACCTCGGGCATTCTCAGTCCGGAGTCGGGCCCGGCGTCGAGGAATGTTGAATCAATCCTCGGCTCGCCGTCGGCACTGCCGCCCACGCTTGTGATTCATCACCGCTATGACGGCTGCAATCTGACGCGGCCTTCTGGCGTCGAGCCCTTCATCAAATGGGCGGGCGGCCGCGCGCGGGTGAGCTGGCTCTTGGGCGGCGTCAACCAAGGTAATCCCTGCTACGCAGACGCTTATCATGGCTTCAAGGGTCTCGATGACCAAGTGGTTGATCTCGCCGCCCGCTTTCGCTGAAGTGTCTCCGTGTGATCGAAAATCAGATTACGTCAGCTTCTGGACCCCAAACCGGACCAGGCACCCAAATCCCCAATTGACGCCAACCTATCCCGGCCCTTCAATGCTTCCTTGAACGCCTAGTGGAGGCACGCCTGCCCGCAGATTTCTGCGGCGCCGCTTCGCGAGCGGCCGATCTTCACGCTTTCGGCTTCGAAGGTCCAGGTCCGTCGATGCGCATGGAGGTCTTAGCCATGAGGATTTCTTCAGCGCTTTTCGCCCTTTCGCTGACGTCGCTTGCTTCAGCGGGTGCGCCTGCACAAAGCCAAGACGGCCCGCCAGCATGGGCCTATCCGGTAAACCCGCCGAATTTCCAACGCGCCCCCGACGATGGTACGCTACGGCGAGTCCCTGACAGCGCCGCCGGTTTTACGCTCACGCAACTGCGCGATCTGTTCGCCGCCCCCGACTGGCATCCGGAAGACCATCCGGCTATGCCAGAGATCGTCGCAAAGGGGAGAAAGCCTGACGTGTTCGCGTGCGGCGTCTGCCATCGGGCAGACGGACCGGGCGGCCCCGAGAATGCCAGCCTGTCTGGCTTCTCGGCGGAATACATCATCCAGCAAACGGTGGAGTTCAAGACGGGCCAGCGTACGAATTCGGTGCCCCGCGTCGCCACCGACCTGATGATCAAGACGTCCAAGGCCATCACCGATCAGGAGCTCAAGGAGGCTGCGAACTATTTTGCGTCAATCAAACCGAGATCGAACATTGCGGTCGTAGAGACCGATACCGTTCCGAAGACACATGTCAGGGACTTGTTCCTTGCGCCGATGGACGGCGGCGAGAAAGAGCCCATCGGCCAGCGCGTCATCGAGATTCCGGAAAACGTTGAACACTTTATCAGCCGGGACTCGCGCGCTCGTTTCATTGCCTATGTCCCGGTTGGCAGCATTCAGAAAGGGCGGGCATTGGCCGCGAGCGGCGACCTCCGCGTCCAGTGCGCCGCTTGTCATGGTGCCGACCTCAAAGGGACTGCCGTGGCGCCAGGGATTGCGGCCCGTTCGCCCACGTACATGTTCCGTCAGCTTTACGACTTCAAGTCGGGCGCGCGGAAGGGCGCCGGTAGCGACCTCATGAAACCGGTTGTTGAAAACCTAGGCATCGAGGACATGATCGCGCTGGTCGCCTATACGGCGTCGCTCATGCCTTAACGTTTCTTGGCTGCCCGTACACGCCCTAGATCACTCCCGCCAGCCGCAACGCCACGCCCGCCGCGCAGCTGCCGGCCAGCACCGTCAGCATGCCCAGCTTAAAGCGAAGATCGCAGTCGCGGCCGCAATCGCCAGCACGAGCGCCGGGATGTCGACGCTGGTCAGCACCGGCCTATCAAAATTCAGCGGGAAGGCGTGCACCGGCACGGTCTTGCGAAACAGCGTGTGCAGCGCGAACCAGATCGAGAGGTTGAGGATGACGCCGACCACGGCTGCGGTGATCGCACTGAGCGCGCCGGCAAGGCCGGTATTGCCGCGCAGGCGCTCGATGTAGGGGGCGCTGCCGAAGATCCAGTCCGCAGGATGGGTTGCGCACTTGCGAAACCCATCACCGCGCGTCTTAAGTCTGCAGATGGGTTTCGCTGCGCTCTACCCATCCTATGGGCTGCCACGTTCATTTGATTGGCGATATGCTTGCGGCTCCAATTGGAGAAAGTGCGATGATCCGGCGTGCCAATGCGTCAGATATCTCTCGGGTGGCTGCTCTCTATCACGCGGTTTGGCACGAGACCCACGCTCCTTTTATGCCCCGGGCCGAAATTATCCATCGGTCCATCGGATTTTTCATGGAAAGGATGACGGCACTGTTGCAGTCGACTTTGGTAACAGAACTGAACGAAGAGGTCGTCGCGTTTTCGGCATGGAGAGGCCAGCATTTGGGGCAACTGTTTGTCGCGATGTCACATCGAGGGACGCGCGTCGCATCAAGTCTGCTGACCGCCGCTGAGATTGAGATGGCCAAGGAAGGCATCGTCGAGGGAGAGCTGCACTGTGCCGTTGGCAATGACCGTGCGCGCCGCTTCTACGAGCGCATGGGCTGGCATCACAAAGCGAAAATAATGGAGCAGGTTGCCGGTGAGCACGAGCAAATCGACGTCCCTTTCTGGTGCATGACCAAAGTTCTCACCATCCAAAATACACGTTGATCGACCACTTTCGCTCCTGGCCTAAGGTCGCCATGCGGCGTCGCCTTCCGGTGGCAAACGGAACGTGACGAACCGTGAGTGCACGCCTCAGATCACCCCCACCAGCCGTAGCGCCACGCCCGCAGCGCAAGAGCCCGCCAGCACCGTCAGCATCCCCAGCTTGAAGCGGAAGATCGCCGTCGCCGCCGCAATCGCCAGCACGAGCGCTGGAATGTCCACGCTGGTCAGCACCGGCATGTCGAAATTCAGCGGGAAGGCGTGCACCGGCACGGTCTCGCGAAACAGCGTGTGCAGCGCGAACCAGATCGAGAGGTTGAGGATGACGCCGACGACGGCGGCGGTGATCGCACTGAGCGCGCCGGCGAGGCCGGTGTTGCCGCGCAGGCGCTCGATGTAGGGGGCGCCGACGAAGATCCAGAGGAAGCACGGTGTGAAGGTGACCCAGGTCGCGAGCAGCCCGCCGAACGTTGCCGCGAGCATTGGTGATAGTCCGCTTGGATCGCGATAGGCCGCCATGAAACCCACGAACTGGAGCACCATGATCAGCGGGCCCGGCGTGGTCTCGGCCATGCCGAGGCCGTCCAGCATCTCGTGCGGCTTCAGCCAGTGATAGTGCTCGACCGCCTCCTGGGCGACATAGGCCAGCACGGCATAGGCGCCGCCGAAGGTGACCAGCGCCATCTTCGAGAAGAACAGCGCGATCTGGCTGAACAAATTGGCCTCACCGAACGCTGCGAGCAGCGCGATCACGGGCACCAGCCACAGTGCCAGCCACAACGCGCCGACCCGGATCGCGCGCGCGGTGTTGGGGCGAACGTGATCGGGCACGGCGTCGCCGAGCATGCTGTCGATCACGGCGCTGCTGCCGCTAGGGCCGTGACCGGCCGGGGCGAATTCGGGGCGGCCTTGCCTCGCGCCGATATATCCGATCACGCCGGCGGCGATGATGATGATCGGGAAGGGGACCGCGAAGAAGAAGATCGCGACGAAGGCGATCGCCGCGAGCGCGATCATGATGCGGTTCTTCAGCGCGCGCTTGCCGACGCGCACCACGGCTTCGACCACGATGGCGAGCACGGCGGCCTTCAGCCCGAAGAACAGCGCCTCGACGAAGCTGACATTGCCGAAGGCGGCATAGATGTAGCTCAGCCCCATGATGGCAATGATGCCGGGAAGGATGAACAGCCCGCCCGCCATCAGCCCGCCGGCGGTGCGGTGCATCAGCCAGCCGATATAGGTCGCGAGCTGCTGCGCCTCCGGTCCCGGCAGCAGCATGCAGTAGTTCAGCGCGTGCAGGAATCGACTTTCGGAGATCCAGTTCTTCTCCTCGACCAGGATGCGGTGCATTACCGCGATCTGGCCCGCGGGCCCGCCAAAACTCAGGCAGGCGACGCGGAGCCAGACGCGGAAGGCTTCGCCGAAGCTGATGCCGTGACCGGCATCAGCTCCCGTTTGATTGGTGCGGGTGTCCATTACGCCTTCACCTTGTTGGTCGGCCAGTTGTGGGTCTCGCCCGTGGCGTCACGGCACCAGCGGTAGAAGGCGTCGTAGAGCAGCATGCCGGCCTCGAGTTGTTCGAGGTCGTCATCGTACATCCGCGACAGCCCGAGCGAGGCTGCGAGCAGGCCGGGCGCTTCCGGGGCCAGATCTGGTCGCGCGGTGTCGGCGCCGCGCACCAGCGTTGCGAGCCGGAGCAAAGGCGGCGACGCGATCCCGAACTCCTCGATCATGACGTCGAAGGTGCAGAGCTCGCCGCGGTGACTCCAGAACACGTTCTCGATGTCGAAGGGGGCTGCGTTGAAGCGCTCGCCGACAGCGGTCACTTCGGACGGTGCCACGAACAGGAACACCGCGTTGGGATCGACAAAGCGGCGGATCAGCCAGGGGCAGGCGATCCGGTCGACCTTCGGCCGCGCCCGGGTCACCCAGACGGTGCGGCCTTTCGCATCGCGCGGCGGCAGCTTGCGGGTGTCGAGCAGCGGCAGTTTCGCCGCTTTCCAGCCCTCAAAGCCGTCTTCCAGGGTTTCCGCTTCCGCGCCGAGCTGCCTGAGCCAGGCGGCCGTGCCCTGTGCGAGCTTGGCGCCGCGCAGGCAAGACACGATGGCGGAGCGGCCGGCAAATTCGCCGCCCCATTCCGCAACGGTCTCGTGGCTGAGCTTGATCGAGCCCGGGATCAGCCGCCGGTCGGCGGCAAAATCCTCCTCCGTGCGTACGTCGATCAGGACAGGAGCATTGGCCGTGCCGATCAGGCGCGCCAATTTATCGGATGATATGGTCGTGAATGTAGACATGTTGTTGCGTCCTCGCAAAAACTGACGGGACGCGATACTTGGGCATGTCGCCTCGTGGGGAGATCGCTCAAATCCCCATGCGCTGATTACAGCGAAACTCGGTATCGCTGTCAATCCTTGGGTGCGATTGGGCCTTAGAAGTTGGGGCATCACAGTCTATATTACGGGCCAACAGCCTGAGATTCCGGAGACTTTGCGATGCATTCTCATTCCATTGAACAGTGGACCCACGACCACGCCTTCCTGGGCGACAAGCACGACGAGAACGAGCGGCGCACCTGGCTCGTGGTCGTCCTGACGCTGGTCATGATGGTCGGCGAGATCGTCGCCGGGTCGCTGTTCGGCTCGATGGCGCTGCTGGCCGACGGCTGGCACATGGGCACGCATGCAGCCGCACTCGGCATTGCCGCCTTCGCCTACCGCTTCGCGCGCCGGCACCTCGGAAATGCGCATTTCACCTTCGGCACTGGTAAGTTCGGCGATCTCGCCGCCTTCTCCAGCGCAATCATTCTGGGCCTGATCGCGGTCGAGATCGCGTATGAGAGCGTGCTGCGGCTGTTCACGCCGGTGCCGATCGTCTATGGCGAGGCCATTGCGGTTGCAGTGTTGGGGCTGTGCGTGAATCTCGCCAGCGCGTGGCTGCTGCGTGACAACCATGATCACCACCATCACGGCCATGCGCATCATGATCACGATGATCATGACCACGATCATGATCACCACCACCACCATCATCACGACAACAACCTTCGCGCGGCGTACGTCCACGTCATGGCGGATGCGGCGACCTCGGTGCTTGCAATCGGTGCGCTTGTCGTCGCCATGTATTCGGGCTGGGTCTGGGCGGATCCGGCGGTCGGCCTGATCGGCAGCGCCGTGATCGCGAGTTGGGCGTTCGGCCTGATCAAGACGTCAGGCGCGGTGCTGCTCGACGTGCGCGCCGACGAGAAGCTGGAGCGGGTGATCCGGGCGCGGATGGAGGTCGGCGACGATCGCGTCACCGATCTGCATCTGTGGCAGGTCGGCCCCGGCCATTGCGCCGTGCTGGTGTCGGTTGTCTCGGACACGCCGAAGCAGCCGGCGGTCTACAAGAAGCGGCTCGCCGGGCTGAAGGGCCTCAGCCACGTCACCGTCGAGGTCGAGACTTGCCCGCACTGATGTGAACGGCGGGGGCGGAATTCAGCGGCGCGGCCGGGGTTGATCCTCGGTCGCAACCGATCCAATCGCTTGCCAAGGAGGGACCAAGGATGATGCCCAGACTCAAGCTCGCTCTCGCCGCCGCTGCGCTCGCTTTGTCCGCTCATGCGGCCATGGCGCAGTCGGAGAAGACCGGCGTCGAAAGGCTCTACGTCCTCAATTGCGGGGAGGGCACCGCCGGCGACATCTCGCGCTGGACGCCCGGCCTGAACGAGGGCAAGACGATGGACTTCGTCGATAGCTGCTATCTCATCAAGCACAGCAAGGGCTGGTTCATATGGGACACCGGCATCGCCGATGCCGTCGCCGCCATGCCCAACGGCCTCGTGCCCGCCGATCCCAAGGCGGTGACCTGGAAGCGGCCGAAGACGCTTGCCGCCCAGCTCGAGCAGCTCGGCGTCAAGCCCGACGACGTCAAGGCGATGGCGGTGTCGCACACCCATCCCGACCACACTGGCAATGTCGAGCTGTTCCCGCAGGCCATGCTCTACGTGCAGAAGGCCGAATATGACTGGCCCGGCGCGAACAACGAGCCGCGCTTCAAGCCGTCGCATCCGGTCGAGCTGCTCGCGGGCGACAAGGACGTGTTCAGCGACGGCAGCGTGACCATCCTGTCGACACCGGGCCATACGCCGGGACACCAGTCGCTGCTGGTAAAACTGCCGAAGACCGGCGCGGTGATCCTGTCCGGTGATGCCGTGCACTTCAAAGACAATTGGGACAACCGCCGCGTGCCCAGCATGAACGCCAACAAGGAGCTCAGCGCGGCCTCGATGCAGAAAATCTCGGACACGCTGGACAAGGAGAAGGCGCAGCTCTGGATCAACCACGACAAGGCCCAGCGCGACAGTCAGAAGATGGCGCCGGAATTTTACGACTGATGCTTGCACTGGTGCTGCTGCCATGACGCCGGCAGCAGCACCGTGCTAGGCCCGCCAAAACGCCGCGACAGGAGATGATCGTGGGAGAGTGGGCGGGGGTCGCGATCGCGTTGCTATCGAGCAGCCTCGGCGGCACCGCCGCGGCGATCACCCGCTACCTCGTCGGCGGCGCCGATCCCATCCTGCTGGCGATCCTGCGCTGGGGGGTCGGCTTCCTCTGCCTGCTGCCGTGTGCGTTACTGCTCCGCGTACGCTGGCCGCAGCGGTCGGACTGGCCGGCGGTGGCGCTGCTCGGTATCTGCTTCTTCGGCCTGTTTTTCATCCTCTACAATATCGCGGTGTCCTACACGACGGCGGCGCGCGCCAGCCTGGCGCTGGCGACGCTGCCGCTCCACACCATGGTGGTCGGCGCGATCCTCGGCGTCGAGCGGCTGACCGCGCGCAAGATCATTGGCGTCGGCATCGCCGTGCTCGGCGTGGCGGCAGCGCTGGCCGCGGGCCTCGCGCAGAGCCCGCCCGGTGCCTGGCGCGGTGAGCTGATCATGACCGGCGCCGTGTTCTGCATGGCGTTCTACAACGTGCTGTCACGCCCCTTCATGCAGCGTTCGAGTCCGCTCGGCTTCCTCACGGTCGGCATGGGCGCGGGCGCCGCCGTGCTGGTGCTGGCGGGGCTGGTGAAGGGCAGCTTTGCGGCGCTCGATCATTTCACGACGGCGCAATGGATTGCCGGCATCTATCTCGGCATCGGCGGCGGGGCGCTCGCCTTCATCCTCTGGGTGATGGCGCTGGCGCGGGCGACGCCGACCCGGGTCGCCAACACGATGACGGTCAATCCGATCGCCGCCACGCTTCTGGCCGCGCTGCTGATCGGCGAGCCGATCACGGCCAATCTCTTGATCGGGCTCATCGCCGTGTTTGCCGGCATCTGGATCGCGACCGGCGAGGCGAAGCCGAATTGATCGGCGCCGCGCATTGCGACCGACACAAAAATGTCGTCCGCAATTTTACGGATAAGTCTGCCTCGCAATTACAGTACGCTGTGCAGATCGATGCAGCTTGAAGCGAGGCATCGTCCCTGCGCTGCTCATGGTTTGAGCATGGCGCTCATCATGAGTTCAGCAGGCATGCCGACCGGAGAGACGGGCATGCGTTCTCCGAAGTTCGTTCAGGCCTTCATTTAAGCGGGCCTTAAAGACTCGGCCGATATGCATGCAAGCGTGCATAATTCAACAGAGCGGCCAGGACATGCGTAATTCGATCGGACGGCGTCAGTTTTTGTGCGGTTGTTGCGCTGTGCTCGGAGCTGCGGCTTTGCCGAGACAAGCGCGAGCGGTGGGCGATCCCGAGATCGTTCCGATCGAGTTCGCAAGCTTCCACGATCAGACGTTCAAGAACGACTATTTGCAGTTCATGAATGTCACGATCCCGCCCGGACAGATTGCCGCCTATCACAGTCACACCAGGGATTTTGCGCAGGTCTACATGGCGGTCTCGGATGCGGAGGGGACTCCGCTTGGCGGCAAG
Source organism: Bradyrhizobium betae (assembly GCF_004123905.1). Lineage (GTDB taxonomy): Bacteria > Pseudomonadota > Alphaproteobacteria > Rhizobiales > Xanthobacteraceae > Bradyrhizobium > Bradyrhizobium betae_A. The sequence goes on along the minus strand of NZ_MZXW01000022.1, from coordinate 152,515 downwards.
CCCGTCATCACGCCGCGCAAGGTCGGAGAAGTGCTGTTCACCAACTACACGAAGAAACCGGGCGTACACCAGGTCGCCAATGTCGGCGCCAGCGACTTCCGGATCATGGGGTTCGAGCTATTCGATTCGGAGCCCGGGCGCTTTTCACCGCTTGCTCGCCCCGCGCCCTACGTCTCGGTCATGGACAACCACCGTGTGCAGGCCTGGCGGTTGATCCTCCAGCCGGGCGAGGCTGTGCCGGCGATGCAGCAGGCGGCGCCCGGAGTGCGCATCGTGGTGCAGGGCGGCATGCTGGTCGAAGGCATCGAGGGTAAACCGGATCACAAGCTCAACCTGAAGTATGGCGACTTCGCGTGGCAGAACGCAGGCCCCGTACGGACAATGCGAAACGCGGGCACATCGGTCGTCGAGCTCGTCGAGTTCGAACTGAAATAAGGCGTACCGCTGGAGCATGAGGACCGGCGGGGGCCGGCCCTCATGTCGCGGGCAGCATTGCGAATGAGGAGCGGGGCATGTCTATCAAGCGGTCGGGTATTGCGATTGCAGCGTTGATGTCGGGCGTCGTCGTCCTGACCTCGGGCCTGCAACTGAGCGAGCGCTGGAGCGCTTACCAGAACGCCATCGCGGCGCACGCGCTGGAGACCCGTCTGACCGCCGGCTTCGATGCCGTTGGCAGCTTGACCATCGAGCGTGGTCCCGTCAACCGGGCGCTGCTCGGGAAATCCGCAGCGGATGATGCGGTGCTCAAGGAGTTCGCCGACAATCGCCGGACCAGCGACGAGGCCCTGGCAAAGCTGGAGACGCTGGCTCGCGGCGATGCTGACCTGACGCAGCGGGTCAAGGCGGCCGCAGCGAAGATCGCCGCCGCGCGCGAGGAGGCCGCTTCCTACTGGCAGAAGCCGCTGGCTGAGCGTCCCGGCGGCATCGCTGGCAAGGCCATGCGAGACTACGCCGAGGCAATGGCGCGCCTGAACGAACTGCTGGAGTCCGGCATCAAGGCGACGATGCGGCTGAGCACCACGGCGGGAAACCTGCTCGATGTCGCGCAGAAGGGATGGGTGATCAGGCAGACCGCCGGACAGGTCTCGCTGTTGATTTCCGGGCTTGTGACGTCAGGCCGTCCGGCGACACTGGCGGAACGGGACGAACTCAGCGCTGCAAACGGCCAAATGACACGGCTCTGGGCTGAAATCCTCGACCGCGGCGATGATGTTCACGCGCCCAAGAGCACGCGGGCCAGCGTCGGCGCGGCCAGGGATCGCTATTTCGGTTCGGACAAGCCACTGCGCGACGGGCTGACCAAGGCCGCATTCGACGGCACTCCTTACGCGGTGTCGGTGGATGACTGGCGCAAATCCGCCACGAGCGCGAACGCCTCGCTGCTGGGAATCCGTGATGCCGCCTTGCGCGACGCGCAGGCCGTGGCCGAGCAGGACGAAGCCGACGGGCTGGGGGGCATCCTGTTCGCCGTCGCGGCCATTCTGGTCGTCCTGGGATTATCTGCAGCTTCATCGGTGCTGCTCGTGCGCCACTTGCTCACGCCGATCTCGAAGCTTTCGGAGGTGATGACCCGGCTTGCCCGCAACGAGGAGGCCGAGGTGCCCTTCGCCGCCCGCAAGGACGAAATCGGCGGCATGGCTCTCGCCGTGCAGGTCTTCAAAGAGGCCATGGCCACCACCAATCGACTGGCTGGAGAACAGGCCGCCGAGCGGATCGTCAAAGAGAAGCGCACGGCGCGTCTCGAAGGCCTGGTTCGCGATTTCGAGACCAAGGCGGGGGCCATGGTGGCGCTGCTGGCGTCGGGAGCTACCGAGCTCGAGACGACAGCGCGATCCATGTCCTCGACCGCGACGCAGACCAAGGGGCAGGCGACAACGGTCGCGGCGGCCGCCGAGGAAGCCAGCATGGGTGCGAGCACCGTTGCCTCTGCGGCGGAGGAACTGACGGCATCGATCAGCGAGATCAGCCGCCAGGTCGCACAATCCTCGACGATCACCGGCCGGGCGGTGGCCGATGCGCAGCGGACCGACAAGATCGTGCAGACATTGGCCGAGGGGGCCGAGAAGATCGGCGCGGTGGTCACCTTGATCCAGGCTATCGCGGCTCAAACAAACCTGCTGGCCTTGAATGCGACGATCGAGGCGGCGCGGGCTGGCGACGCCGGGAGAGGCTTTGCCGTGGTCGCCTCCGAGGTGAAGATGCTGGCGACCCAGACGGGGACGGCGACGGCGGAGATCGGGGCCCAGATCGCGCAAATTCAGGCTGCCACCAAGGAGGCTGTCGACGCGATCCGCGGAATTACCGGGACGATCGAAGAGGTCAGCTCGATCTCGAATGCGATCGCGACGGCAGTGGAGGCGCAAGGCGTGGCGACGGCGGAAATCGCCCGCAACGTTCAGCAGACATCGCAATCGGTGAAGGACGTGACGGCGACCATCGGCGGGGTGAGCAAAGCGGCAACGGAAACGGGCGTCGCGGCGACCGAGGTGCTGAGCGCGGCCGACGGTCTGTCGCGACAGGCCGTGCAGCTGACAAGCGAAGTCGGCAGCTTTGTTGAGGACGTTCGGGCCGCCTGAAGCGCGATATGCTTTAGCGCGGCGCCGTCACGGCCGGCGGTCCGCTCTCCGGGGTCTTCTTCGGCTTGAGCGAGCCGGCATAGAACGAGATCAGCCAGACCAGCAGGAGAGCGAGGAGATAGACGCCCCAGGCCTGCGGCGGCGTCGTCGCCCAGCGCAAAAGGCCTTTGAACGTGCGGGGCGGGCTGTTGTTGTCGGTCATGGCCCGCTTGTGCGCGAAAGCCGCCGTGCGGTCAATCCGGCCGCTTCCCGGCACGGATCAGGAACAGCGCCGCCAGCGCCGAGAGGCTGAGCGCGGAGGAGACCATCAGCACTTTGGCGCCCATGACGTCGATCAGCAGGCCGAAGGCCAGCGGCGCCACCGCCTGTGCCATCCGCGCCGGCGCGCCGATGACGCCGAGGCGATAGCCAAAATCCTTCGGGCCGAAGATCGACAATGGCAGCGTGCCGCGGGCGATCGTCAAAATGCCGTTGCCCGAGCCGTGGAGCAGTGCAAAGGCGCTCGCGGCGGCGCCGCCGAAGATGGCGACGACGGCAGCTCCGATCGGATGGGTGAGGCAGGCAAGGCGCGTCGACCACAACGGATGAAATCGGCTCAGGACGCTCGCTTCGAGGATGCGCGCCACCACTTGCGCCGGGCCGATCAGCGCGCCGGCGGCGATCGCCTCGACATGCGTCGCGCCGGTTGCTTCCAGGATGCGCGGAAAATGCACCGCCATCGCGCCGGTGACCGTCCACACCGCGGCGAAGACGAAGGCGAGCAGCACCATGGTGCGATCGAGCGGCAGATGCGGCTTCTTGGCGGCCGCTGCCGCCTGCCTCGCGCCCTTGATCGCCGGCAGCATGAAGTAGTTGAGGGGCAGGCCGATCAGGATGTTGGCGGCGGCCCAGGCAAAGCAGGTCTCGCGCCAGCCGATATGGGCGAGCCCCCAGGCGGTGAGCGGCCAGCCGACGGTGGAGGCAAAGCCCGCCATCAGCGTGATGCCGGTGATGGGCCTGCGCGCCTCGGTGCCGTAGATGCGGCCGAGCGCGGCGAAGGCGGCGTCATAGAGCCCCATCGCCATGCCGATGCCGAGCACGAGCCAGGCGATCGCCATCACCGCCACGGATTGCGAGAAGCCGAGCAGGACGAGACCGGCGGCCATGATCAAATTGGAGGCCGACAGCACCTGCCGTCCGCCGACGAGATCGATCTGTCGGCCGATCCGCGGGCCGAGCATGGCCGAAATCACCAGCGAGGCCGAGAACGCGCCAAAGATCCAGTTGGCGGAGATGCCGAGGTCGTGCGCCATGGGATCGGCGAGCAGCGCCGGCAGATAGTAGCTGGAAGCCCAGGCCAGGGTCTGCGTGGTGCCGAGCGCCAGGATGATCGGAAGCTGGCGCTGGCTCATCGCGGTGCGATTCTGGTCTCGGTCTGCGGCGGTCTCATTGATCGCATTTGCAGCCTGCAACAAGAGCGCGTCAACAGCGCCTGCGGCATATTCGACCTGCTGCGGGCGGGAGCCTTGGTTGCGTAGCCTTCGGGCGCGGCCTTTCGCTCGTCACGAATGCACGCCATAATGGCGCATGCAATTGACCTCGCGCCTCGCGCTGATGAACTGGCTGACCGGCCAGGGGCTGACGGGCCTGCCCGAAATCGAACTGCTCCGCGGCTTCTGCGAGCGTTGCCGCGCCGAGGGGCTGGAACTCTCACGCGGGCTCGTCGTCATCGACACGCTGCATCCGATCTATGAGGGCCGCGGCTTCCGCTGGAGCGACCGGGCGAGCAACGAAAGCGACGCGTTCGAATATGGCTCGACCGCCGAGGGCGATGCGGCCCAGAGCTGGCGCCGCTCGGTGTTCTTTCACATGCTCGAGCACGGCCAGGACGAGATGGTGATCGACCTCGCCGACGCGCCGTCGATGGATTTTTCGCAGATCAGCGAGCTCGCCGAGAAGGGCCACAAGCACTATCTCGCCTTCGTGCACCGCTTCGGCGAGAACGGCGCGCTCGGCCTGATGGATTGCCTGTATTCCTGCTGGACCACGCGCCGGGACGAAGGCTTTGGTGAAGATGAGCTCGAAGCCCTGCGCGACCTCGTGCCGGTGCTGGGGCTCGCGATCAAGTCGGCGCAGCAGGTCGACATCGCGCGCACGCTGGGTCGTGTCTATCTCGGCCGTGGCGCCTCGGAGCAAGTGCTGGGCGGCCGCATCTCGCGGGGCGTTACCGAGCGCATCAATGCCGTGCTGTGGTACTCGGATCTGCGCGGCTCGACCGGAATCAGCGAGAGCATCGGCCCCGACGAGATCATCCCGTTCCTCAACGACTATGCGCAGGCGGTGATCGACGCCATCCACGACGCCGGCGGCGACGTGCTGAAGCTGATCGGCGACGGCGTGCTGGCGATGTTCACCGGCGAGGACATGGCGCATGCGCGCCGTGCCGCGCTCCGTGCCGAGCATCTGTCTCGCCAGAACGTCGCGGCGCTGAATAAGCGGCGGGAGGCCGCCGGCCGTCCCGTCACGTCGGCCTATATCGGCCTGCATGTCGGCGAGGTCTTTTACGGCAATATCGGCAGCGAGGACCGGCTCGATTTCACCGTCGTCGGCCCGACCGTCAACGAGGTCAGCCGCATCGCCTCGATGAGCCGCTCGGTCGACCGCGAGCTGCTGGCATCAGCGGAGTTCTACAAGGGGCTGGACGCCGCCGGCCGCCGCTACCTCGTCTCCACCGGCCGCTACGCGCTGCGTGGCATCGGCCGCGCGCAGGATCTCTACACGCTCGATCCCGAGGTGGACGCCAGCGAGCCGGTGACGGGGAGCTACGAGCGCTACCTGGCGAATTAGCTCCGCTGCTCCAATGACGGCGGGGCTAGCACCCCGCCGCCACCTCATCTCCCACCATGTTGGGCTGCCGATCCAGCGCCACGGCAGGCGAGAGCCAGATCACCAGCGCCTGCACGCCGAACACGGCTGCCGCCAGATAGAGGCACGCTTCCGCGCTGTAAAACCCGCCGACGATCGCGCCCAGCGCCGAGCCGAGCGGGCGGGCGCCATAGCTCATGATGTTGATGGCGGAGACGCGCCCGAGCAGGCGCGGCGGCGTCACGGACTGGCGCAGGGTGGTGGTCGAGATCACCCACAGGATCGGCCCGACGCCGAGCAGGAAGAAGCTGAGGCCAGCGAGCCAGGGCGAGGGGACCAGCACCGTCAGTGCCATCACGACCGAGGCGACGAAGCCGGTGACAGGGCCGAGGCCGACCACCGTGCCGAAGGCGACGCGCTGCATCACGCGCGTTGCGAACAGCGCGCCGATCACCATGCCGACGCCGTACATCGTCAGCACGATGCCGACACCGGCGGCGGTCAGGCCGAGATGGCGCACGGCGTAGGGCACGAACACGGCGATCTGGAGGAACCAGCCGGTGTTGAAGATGAACTGGGTGACGAACACCGGCCGCAGCAGCGGATGGTGAAACACGAAGGCTGCGCCCTCGCGGATGTCCTGGAACGGATGGCGTCGCGGGACGGGCGCACGGGCGGGTTCGTAGATGCCGGAGAGCAGCACCACGGCGATGGCCGAGAGCGCCGCGGCAAAGCCGAAGGCCGGGCTCGCGCCCCACCATCCGACCAGCGCGCCGCCAAGCGCAGGCCCGCTGGCAAAGGCGATGGTGCGCGCAAGCTCGATGCGGGCATTGGCAGCCGGCAAGAGGTCAGAGCTCACCAGCGAGGGCACCAGAGCCGGCGCGGCCACGCTGTAGACGACGGTGCCGCACACCGCCGCGAAGCCGAGCAGCGCCAGCAGCGGCAGATTGAGCGCGCCAAGCGCGAGCAGCAGTACGATCGCTGCGAGCGCCGCGGCCCGCAGCGCCTCGGCGCCCGCCATCAACGCGCGGCGGGAGATGCGGTCCGCGAGCAGGCCGGCCGGAATGGCGAACAGCACGAAGGGCAGGGTCAAGGCGGTCTGCAAGGCGCCGGTCTGGCCTTCGGCGACCCCGAGCGTCAGCACGGCGACGATGGGGGCGGCGGCCAGCGCGATCTGTTCGGCCGATTGTGCGGCGAGGTTGGACCAGGCGAGGCGATTGAAGGTGTCAGGGAGGCGCGGGGGATTTGACATGGCTCATTTCCTGCAAAGTCGGATTGGGGCCACTATTCGTCCCTGAGCGCGGTCAAACCCACCCGCTTCCCGACACGGCTGGGCAAAACGCGGCTGCCGGGGGAACCCATGCGGCTAGATGCAGTTGCAAATGAGTTGCAATAAGACCCGACTTCGGTATTCTCACCTCATGGATGCTCGCTCGCCCGACCTGACCCGAGACGCCGCCGGCTGGCGCGCTGATGCGCCGACCACCAAAAGCCTCGCCGAGGTGAATGCCACGGTTGCCATCCCCAAGGCGGGGGGGTGGTGGCGGCGGCTGCTTGCCTTTGTCGGGCCGGGCTATCTGGTCTCGGTCGGCTACATGGACCCCGGCAATTGGGCGACCGACCTCGCTGGCGGCTCGAAGTTCGGCTACACGCTGCTCTCGGTCATCCTGCTCTCGAATTTGATGGCGATCCTGCTGCAGTCGCTGGCGGCACGGCTCGGCATTGTCACCGACCGCGACCTCGCGCAGGCTTGCCGCGCGACCTATTCGCCTGCGGTGAATTTCCTGCTGTGGCTCGCCTGCGAGGCGGCAATCATCGCCTGCGATCTCGCCGAAGTCATCGGCACCGCGATCGCGCTGAAACTGCTGTTCGGCATTCCCCTGATCGGCGGCGCGCTGATTGCCGCGCTCGATGCCTTCCTGCTGCTGATCCTGATGAACCGCGGCTTCCGCTTCCTGGAGGCTTTCGTCATCGCGCTGCTCGTCGTGATCGCAGTCTGCTTCACGGTCCAGCTTGCCGCGGCAGCGCCGCCGGTTGCCGAGATGCTCAGGGGTTTTGTGCCGACGACGGAGATCTTCACCAACCCCGAGATGCTCTACATCGCGATCGGCATCATCGGCGCGACCGTGATGCCGCATAATCTCTATCTGCACTCCTCGATCGTGCAGACGCGCGCCTATGAGCGCAACGACGAGGGCCGGCGCGAGGCGATCAAATGGGCGACGACGGACTCGACCATCGCCCTGATGCTGGCGCTGTTCATCAACGCCGCGATCCTCGTGGTCGCGGCTGCGACCTTCCACAAGAGCGGCCATTCGGATGTTGCCGAGATCGGGCAGGCGTTCGAGCTGCTGTCGCCGCTGCTCGGGCTCGGCGTTGCCTCGACGCTGTTCGCTATCGCGCTGCTTGCCTCGGGCCTGAACTCGACGGTGACGGCGACGCTTGCCGGCCAGATCGTGATGGAAGGTTTTCTCGACCTGCGCCTGCCGAGCTGGGCGCGCCGCCTGCTGACGCGCGGCATCGCGATCATTCCGGTGATCGTCGTCACCGCGATCTATGGCGAGCGCGGTACGGCCGATCTGCTGGTGTTCAGCCAGGTCGTGCTGTCGATGCAGCTGCCTTTCGCCGTCATCCCGCTGGTCCGCTTCGTCTCCGACCGCCGCAAGATGGGCCAGTTCACAATACCACCATACGTCGCCGCGATCGCCTGGATCGTCGCAGGCATCATCGTGATTTTGAACGTGAAGCTGCTGGCGGATACGCTGTTCGGATGATCACACACCGCTGTCGTCGCCCGGCTTGACCGGGCGACCCAGTATTCCAGAGACAGTCGTTATTGAGCCGAGAAGCCGCGGCGTACTGGATGCCCCGCCTTCGCGGGGCATGACAGAGAGTGTGAGGCGGCTAATCCTGCGGCTCGGACACCGCATCGCCTTGCGCGTCGATGCGCAGCCAGCCGGAGGGCGCGAGGCGCTGCTGCGGCAGGAAGCGGGCCTTGTAGTCCATCTTCTTGGAGCCCTCGATCCAGTAGCCGAGATAGACGTAGGGCAGCCCTTGGCGGCGGGCGCGGGCGATGTGGTCGAGGATCATGAAGGTGCCCATCGAGCGGCTTTCCTGGCCCGGCTCGAAGAACGAATAGACCATCGACAGGCCGTCACTGAGCACGTCGGTGAGCGCGACCGCGATCAGCTCCTGGCCGCGGCCGGTGATGCCGCTGTCAGGGCCGCGCTTGCGGTATTCGATGATGCGGGTCTCGACATGGCTGTCCTCGACCATCATGGCGTAGTCGAGCACGGTCATGTCGGCCATGCCGCCGTGGCGGTGGCGGGAGTCGAGATAGGCGCGGAACACCGAATATTGCTCGGAGGTCGGCACGGCGCTGCGCTGCTCGCCGATGATGTCGGCGTTGCGGGCGATGACTTTCCGGAAGTTGCGGGAGGCGCGGAACTCGTTGGCGACCACCCGGACCGAGACGCAGGCGCGACACTGGTCGCAGGCCGGCCGGTAGGCGATCGACTGGCTGCGGCGGAAGCCGCCATGGGTCAGGAGGTCGTTGAGGTCTCCCGCGCGCTCGCCCACGAGGTGCGTGAACACCTTGCGCTCATGCCGGCCCGGCAGATACGGGCAGGGCGAGGGCGCCGTGAGGTAAAATTGGGGGGTGTCGCGCGAGTGCTGGGTCAAGGGACGTCGTGGGCCTCCGAAATGAATATCAGCATCGCGCTACGGAAGCCTCCGGTCAATCGGCCTGCTCGGCAGGTCAGCTTAGTGGGTCTTGGTTGACAGGTTCTTGATCAATAGGTCCTAGCCGCTTGCGACACGGGGGCCCGGACGGAGTTGTTGATCACGACCGTTCCCAGCACGAAATCATGCAGCAGGCGCCGGCGGCTGTTGAACGGGCCGACCAGCACCACGAAGGGCGTCAGGAACGAAACCGTCACCCAGAACAGCACGGCATGGGTGGCGCCGAGCACGAAATAGCCCGGCGCGCCGTACCAGGTGCGCAGTTCCAGATCCATCAGGCGCATGCCGATCGTCGCGGACGAGGACCCGCCGATGCAGGCGCCGTAGTAGACGATGGCCCAGACCACGGAGGCCGGCCAGGCCAGCCAGAACAGCGCCCAGCCGAGGCCGAGCGTCACAATACCGAACAGCGCGATGAAGACGTAGCCGAGGATCACCGGCACCGAGATCACGACCATGTCGATCAGAAAAGCGAACGCCCGGCGCGTCGCGACGCCGCGGAACAGTTCCGGATGGAGGTCAGGGTCGTAAGCGTGGGGCTGCATCGCGCCGTCATTGCGCCAGGCATTGCCCGAGTCCGAATACGACATGGTCCGTTCTCCCAAGGGAAACCCTTGAGGCAGGACATGGGAGCAAGCCATCCCCGTGCCAAGGGCGCGCGGGCGCTAGCAAGCCGAAATATTCCGGCGATTCGGGGGCGGTGCTGTACCGCCGTCATTTCGAACGGTAAGGGGCCGCACTCGTGCGTCACACCCAAGCTGTCGTCCAGCCGAACGCCCATAACCACAGGGAGCAATTTGGCGAAGACTGGCAGTTTATTCTTCGTCGGTACGGATACCACGCACCATCGATCGATCACGCGGTGATGGGTCCCGGCGTTCGCCGGGACGACGGAGAGGTTTACCCCTGCGCGCGCAGCTTCTCCGCCACCTTCGGCGCGAAATAGCTGAGCACGCCGTCGGCGCCGGCGCGCTTGAAGGCGAGCAGGCTCTCCATCATCGCGCGCTCGCCGTCGAGCCAGCCGTTGTTGGCGGCGGCCGCGATCATCGCGTATTCGCCGGAGACCTGGTAGGCGAAGGTCGGCATCGCGAACGTGTCCTTCACGCGGCGGACGACGTCGAGATAGGGCATGCCAGGCTTCACCATCACCATGTCCGCGCCTTCGGAGATGTCGAGCTCGACCTCGCGTAGCGCTTCGTCGGTGTTGGCGCTGTCCATCTGGTAGGTGCGCTTGTCGCCGGTCAGCGTCTTGGCCGAGCCGATGGCGTCGCGGAACGGGCCGTAGAAGGCGGAGGCGTACTTCGCGGCATAGGCCATGATCTGCACGTCGAGCAGGCCGGTGCGGTCCAGCCCTTCGCGGATCGCGGCGACGCGGCCGTCCATCATGTCGGAGGGCGCGATGATGTCGCAGCCCGCTTCGGCCTGCACCAGCGCCTGACGCACCAGCACAGCGACCGTCTCGTCGTTCAAGATCTTGCCGTCGGAGATCAGGCCGTCATGGCCGTGGCTGGTGAAGGGATCGAGCGCGACGTCGCAAAGAATGCCGATCTCCGGAAACTCCTTCTTGATCGCGCGCACCGCCTGGCAGACCAGATTGTCCGGGTTGGTGGCTTCCGAGCCGTCTTCGTCGCGCAGGGACGGGTCGGTGTAGGGAAACAGCGCGAGGCAGGGGATGGTCAGCTTCATGGCGCGCTCGGCGTCGCGGACGGCCTGGTCGACACTGAGCCGTTCGACGCCGGGCATCGAGGCGATCTGCTCGCGCTTGTTGTCGCCGTCGATCAGGAACAGCGGCCAGATCAGATCGTCGGTGGTGAGCACGTTCTCGCGCACCATGCGCCGGGCCCATTCGGCCTTGCGGTTGCGGCGCGGGCGGATGGTCAGATCGAGGGCAGGGGAGGCGGCAGTGCCATCCCGGCGCGAAACCTCGCGCAATTCGATCGGACGCCCGTATTTGATCGCCATCACTCTTCCTCCGGCTGGAATTATTCTTATACCAGCTCGCATGGTTCCCGTCACCGCGGCTTGACCTGCCACAAGGGATGGCCGGCCGATTGATTTTGCGGGGCGAACCAGCCAGAAGGGGGCCATGTCCGAGATCTCCACCCGCGATGCGGCCCGCGACGGCGCCAGTGCCAGGGATGCCGCCCGAGACAATGCCAGAGACAATGCAATGTCGGTGGCAGCGATCTCGTCGGAGCGCGCCGAGTCCGACGACAATGTCTGGACGCGCCGGCTGGTGCTGTTCCTGCGGGTGATGGCGCTGCTCTCGATCCTGAAGGGTCTCTATCACTGGGCGCAGGTCACGGGCTTTGTGGGTGGCGAGGACGAGGCGTTCGAGAACCAGTCGATGGCCTGGCAGGCCTCGACCATCTACTTCGCCGTGATTGAGCTCGTCGCCGCGGTCGGTCTGTGGCTGGCGACCCCATGGGGCGCCGTGGTGTGGCTCACTACCGTGGTGTCGATGGCGGTGATCGAGCTGATGTTCCCGGGAATCTACGGCGGCAGCCTGGTCGTGGTCGGCGTCGAGGTGTTCATGCTCGCCGCCTATCTCGCGCTCGCCTGGATGGCCGCACGCGAACGGCCGCCGTAGCGGGACGATGTCGATACGAAACCGCTCTCGTGCCCCGGACGCAGCGCAGTGCGCCGCACTCGCGGCGTAGTGCGCTGCTGAGCCGGGGCCCATCTCTCCGCGATCTCGCTTGTGGCTTCTGGGTCCCGGATCTTCGCTCCGCTCGTCCGGGACACGAGACCGGAGTTGTGGCTACTTGGTTGACCGCTGGTTGCGTAAAATTTGCCGTAACTTTTGGCTAACCAGCCCGTTCCGCCACAGCTGTTACGCGCGCGTTTCGAAACGGGGCGGGGCTGTTCTGGAATGTGACATCAGGTGCGGACGGAGGGTGAACAGGACCTTGCCAGGGTCAACAGAGGGTTGCGAAAACCCCTTGTGGGACAGGCTTAATCCGCAATTCACTGTCTTAAATTCATGATCTCTTTATTCTCTTATTTAAGCCGATCTTCAAACGCCTCCCCTTAAGTTGCACCTATCAGACGGAGCACAAGTTTCGTCGAATAAGTGTCGATAAAAACGACAACAGGGGAAGTGTCATGATGAAAGCCGTCGCAACTGCGGCAGATACCGCAGAGCGCGTCTCCGGCCAGCAGGGTTCGGTGCAGTCGCTCTATCTGGAAGCTTTGACTCTGGTGGAGCGGCTGCATCGCCGGCTCCTCGACGTGATCAAGGACGAGTTCGATCGTCGTGGCCGCGCCGACATCAATTCCGTGCAGGCCCTCCTGCTCTACAACATCGGCGATAAGGAGCTGACCGCGGGCGAGCTGCGCACGCGCGGTTACTATCTCGGCTCCAATGTCTCCTACAATCTGAAGAAGCTCGTCGAGCTCGGCTTCCTCGATCATCAGCGCTCGCGCGTTGATCGCCGCTCGGTGCGCATCCGCCTGACGCCGCAGGGCCAGGAAGTCCGCCGCATCGTCGACTCGCTCTACCAGAAGCACGTCAAGACGGTGGAACAGGTCGGCGGCATCTCCGGCGAGGAGTTCTCGACCCTCAACAAGTCGCTGCACCGCCTCGAGCGGTTCTGGACCGACCAGATCCTATATCGCCTCTGAGTTTTTAGAGGGAAAGGCCAAGCCGGCCCGCAACAAGACCGGCAAGCCTCCCGAACGTGCCTAACTTCCCCCAAGCGCGCCGGCCCGGCTTTGCCCGGACCGGTGCGTTTTGTCGTCTTCGCGGCTGCAAAATATTTGCCCAGCCGGGCGGAACCAGTTCCCCTGCAGCGCAGTTGTATCTGTGGATCGGAGGATGCGATGCTGGTCGAGCGCGGGCTTCAGGCAATGAGTGTCGAACTCGTCAGCGATGCCTATGCCATCGCCGCGAATTACCTCCGCCGCTCCGGCGCGATCCCCGACACGCTCGTCACCAACGAACGCCTGCTCGAGATCATCATAAAATTGCTTCAGCACGGCGAATTCAACAAGATCAGGCTCGCCAACAAGGCGATCGCCAGCTTCGAGGCGCAGTCCGAGGCCCGCGCGGTTGCTTGATCAGAACTCCCAGAATTCAAGAGAACCAGAGGGTGCCATGGAAGCCGCCATCGACCGCATCATGCAGACCTATGACCTGCTCGCCAACCGCACGTCGGCGGCGAGCGCAGAGGCGCGGGCCAAGGTCACGAACTACCTGAATACGTTGATAGAAGCCGGTGAGAAAGACACCCACAGGTTGACGGTCTGCGGCCTGACCTATCTCCGTCAGCTCGACGGCAGCGTTGATCCCGTGAAGGCGGGCTATACCGGGCTGTGATGGACATCGGCTGCCTCCGGGAGGCCGTTTAAGGTCCGAAGCGGACCCTTTGGGGACAATCTGATCGGGGCGGTTCCTGAGAACCCTGCTCAGCCAATTGCTCCAATCCCCACCATATCTTGCACAAATATCAAGCCCGACCCGCAAACCCTTGGCCGGGGGCGGGCGATGTGGTAGATCGCGCACGCCGCTTCCGATCGCCACACCAGACCCGCCCGTAGCCCGCCACAAGGCTGCGGCGGTGGAGATATTCGCAAGATGACATCAGCCAAAACCGCCTCAGCGCCCGATTCGTTTTTCGCCGCCTCGCTCGAGCAGGCCGACCCGGAAATCGCCGCCGCCATCAAGGGCGAACTCGGCCGGCAGCGCCATGAGGTCGAGCTGATCGCCTCCGAGAACATCGTCAGCCGGGCCGTGCTGGAAGCGCAGGGTTCGGTGATGACCAACAAATACGCAGAGGGTTATCCGGGCGCGCGCTATTACGGCGGTTGTGAGTGGGTCGACGTCGCCGAGAACCTCGCGATCGATCGCGCCAAGAAGCTGTTCGGCGCCAAATTCGCCAACGTGCAGCCGAACTCCGGCAGCCAGATGAACCAGGCGGTGTTCCTGGCGCTGCTCCAGCCCGGCGACACCTTCATGGGCCTCGATCTCGCGGCCGGCGGCCATCTCACCCACGGCTCGCCCGTCAACATGAGCGGCAAATGGTTCAAGGCCGCGCATTACACCGTGCGCCGCGAGGACCAGATCATCGACATGGACGCGGTCGCCAAGCAGGCCGAAGAGGTCAAGCCGAAGCTGATCGTCGCCGGCGGCTCGGCCTATTCGCGCGCTTGGGATTTCAAACGTTTTCGCGAGATCGCGGACTCGGTCGGCGCGTACCTGCTGGTCGACATGGCGCACTTCGCGGGTCTCGTCGCCGGCGGCGTGCATGCTTCCCCCGTGCCGCATGCCCACATCACCACCACCACGACCCACAAATCGCTGCGCGGTCCGCGCGGCGGCCTGATGCTGTGGAATGACGAGGCGCTGACCAAGAAGTTCAACTCGGCGATCTTCCCGGGCCTGCAGGGCGGCCCCCTGATGCATGTGATCGCGGCGAAGGCGGTCGCCTTCGGCGAGGCACTGCGTCCGGACTTCAAGGTCTATGCGAAGAACGTCGTCGAAAACGCCAAGGCGCTGGCCGAGGCGATGAAGAGCCACGGCTTCGACATTGTCTCCGGCGGCACCGATAACCATCTGATGCTGGTCGACCTCCGGCCGAAGGGCCTGAAGGGCAACGCCTCGGAGAAGGCGCTGGTTCGCGCCGCCATCACCTGCAACAAGAACGGCATTCCGTTCGATCCCGAGTCGCCGTTTGTCACCTCCGGTATTCGTCTGGGCACGCCGGCGGCGACCACGCGCGGCTTCGGCGTCGCGGAATTCCAGCAGGTTGGCGGCATGATTGCCGAGGTCCTCAACGCGATCGCACAGTCCGACGACGGCAAGGCGCCGCTGGTCGAAGCTGCGATCAAGGAACGGGTCAAGGCGCTCACCGATCGGTTCCCGATCTATCAGTAAGGCTTAGGGTACACGGATGCGCTGCCCGAACTGCAACAGTCTCGATACGCAGGTAAAGGACTCGCGTCCGACCGAGGATTCTGCCGTCATCCGCAGGCGGCGCGTGTGCGTCGCCTGCAATTTCCGCTTCACCACCTTCGAGCGCGTGCAGCTGCGCGAGCTCACGGTGATCAAGCGCAACGGCCGCCGCGTGCCGTTTGATCGCGACAAGCTGATGCGCTCGGTGTCGATCTCCTTGCGCAAGCGGCAGGTCGAGCCGGAGCGGGTGGAGAAGATGGTCTCCACCATCGTCCGCGAGCTCGAGACCGGCGGCGAGGCCGAGATCTCCTCCGAGGTGATCGGCGAGACCGTGATGGAGCATCTGCGCACGCTCGACGACGTCGCCTATGTGCGCTTCGCCTCGGTCTATCGCAATTTCCGCGAGGCCAAGGATTTCGCCGAGGTGCTCGGCGAACTCTCCGGTGAGGAGGAAGCGCGGCTCGCCGCGATCCGCAAATGATCTTCCGCATCCTGGAAGATCAGTTTGCCCAGAAAATCCGTGAAACCAAGGACGCCGATCGCCGCTTCATGCAGCTGGCGCTGGCGTTGGGTAAGCGCGGGCAGGGGCGCACCTGGCCCAATCCGTCGGTGGGTGCTGTCATCGTCAAGGACGGCGTCATCGTCGGCCGCGGCTGGACCCAGCCGGGCGGGCGTCCGCATGGTGAGCCTGAAGCGCTGCGGCGGGCAGGCGAGGTGGCGCGCGGCGCCACGCTCTACGTCACGCTCGAACCCTGCTCGCATTTCGGCAAGTCGCCGCCTTGCGCCGACGCAGTGATCGCTGCGGGTATCACGCGCGTCGTGGCGGCAATCGAGGATCCCAATCCGGAAGTTGCGGGGCAGGGCCATGCGCGTCTGCGCGCGGCCGGCATCACGGTCGATGTGGGCCTGTGCGCGGCGGAAGCCGCCTTCGACCATGCCGGACATTTCCGCCGCATTCGCGACAAACGCCCGCATGTCGTTCTGAAACTCGCGGTCTCGCCGGACGGCAAGATCGGCGTGGCCGGCGGCAAGCCGCTTGCGATCACCGGCGAGGCCGTGCGCAATCGCGTGCATCTCTTGCGCGCGCAGAGCGATGCCATCCTGGTCGGTATCGGCACGGTGCTGGCGGACGATCCGCAACTGAACTGCCGCCTGCCGGGCATGGAAGCGCGTTCTCCCGTGCGCGTCGTGCTCGACAAGAGTTTGCGCATTCCGGCCGCGAGCCAACTCGTCCGCACGGCGCGCGAGACGCCGCTTTGGGTGGTGAGTTCTGAGCTCGCCGAGGCCGCGACCGCCACGCGGCTTGGCGCTGCCGGTGCGCAAATGTTGCGCATGCCGCCGGGACGTGCATCCGGGCTCGATCTTCCGGCCGTGCTGTATGTACTGGCCGAGAAGGGCATCTCACGGCTGATGGTCGAAGGCGGCAGCCGCGTTGCGGCTTCGTTCGTGGCGGCCGACCTCGTCGACGAGATCTGGCTGTTCCGCGGCGCGGAAGCGGTGGGCCCCGGCGGCGTCGATGCGCTCGATGCATTGCCCCTGTCGAAAATCACGCAGTCGCAGGCCTACAAGGTTCATGCTAGCGAGACATTCGACAAGGATACTCTCACCATCTACGAGCGCGCTTAACATGTTCACCGGCATTGTCACCGATATCGGCGAGATCGTCGGCTTTACGCCTGTGGCGCAGGGCCAGCTGCATCGTCTGCGCATCGCCTGCAACTACGACCAGGCCACCATCGCCGATGGTGCCTCGATCGCCAGCAACGGCGTGTGCCTGACTGTGGTTGCTTCCGGCGTCGCAGGCGGCAAGACCTGGTATGACGTCGATGCAGCGGTAGAGACGCTTGCGCTCACGACGGCGAAGCACTGGAAGCTTGGCACCAGGCTCAACCTCGAGCGCGCGCTCAAGATCGGCGATGAGCTCGGCGGCCATATCGTCGCCGGCCATGCTGACGGCATCGCAACCATCGTCAGCCGCGAGGACCTGCCTGACATGGCGCGGTTCGAACTCGCGACCACGCGCGAGCTCGCCCGCTTCATCGCCACCAAGGGCTCGATCACGCTCGACGGCGTCTCGCTGACGGTCAATACGGTGAAGGACGTGACCTTCTCGGTGCTGATCATCCCCCACACGCTGACGGTCACGACAATCGGTGGCTGGAAGGCGGGCGCTGAGGTCAATATCGAGGTCGATTTGATGGCCCGCTACGCGGCCCGGCTGACGGAAATGACGGTTTAAAACTTGGCTTATCCGGCTGCGACGACTACATACGCGCCGACCCCAGTAGAACGGATTTAACGATGGCAGACGCGCGGCGCGCACCCCTGAAGGACCAGACCGACATTTCCGGCGCGCGTGCGCTGATTGTCGAGGCGCGGTTCTATGACGATCTCCAGGACGCGCTTCTGGACGGCGCGGTCGCCGAGCTGAAGGCGGCCGGCCTGACCCATGACGTCATCACGGTTCCCGGCGCGCTGGAGATCCCGGCGGCGGTGGCCATCGCCATCGATGCGGCTGCGGCGAACGGCAAGCCCTATGACGCGGCGATTGCGCTCGGCTGCGTCATCCGCGGCGATACCATCCATTTCGAGATCGTCTCCCAAGAGTCCTCGCGCGCGCTGATGGACCTTGCGGTTTCGCGAAAGCTGCCGCTCGGCAACGGTATCCTCACTGTCAACAATGAAGACCAGGCCTGGGCGCGGGCGCGCGCCAGCGAGCTCAACAAGGGTGGCGATGCCGCGCGCGCGGCAATTGCGATGCTGCGCATCAAACGTCGCCTGGCGCGGGCCTGAGCCATGGCTGACACGAAAAAACCGGCGGGGCTTACGGAGAAGAAGGCGAACCGGCGCGGTGCGGCGCGGCTCGCAGCCGTCCAGGCGCTGTACCAGATGGACATCGCCGGCGCCGGCATCAACGACATCTTTGCGGAGTTCGAGAGCCATTGGCTCGGCAACGAGGTCGAGGGCGACACTTACCTGCCGGCGGAAGCGGCGTTCTTCCGTGACGTCGTCTCCGGCGTCGTGCGCGACCAGAAGAAGCTCGATCCTCTCATTGATGAGGCGCTGTCGAAGGGCTGGCCGCTGAAGCGGATTGAGGCGATCCTGCGCGCGGTGCTGCGGGCCGGGGCCTACGAGCTGGAGCATCGCAAGGACGTGCCGGGCCGCGTGGTGGTGTCCGAATATGTCGACGTCGCCAATGCCTTCGTCGACCGCGAGGAGACAGGCATGGTCAACGCCGTGCTCGACCAGATCGGCCGCCAGTTTCGCGGCGACGAGTTCGGGCGGGGGTAAATGAGACAACGACTTCCGCCGTAGCCGTCACCCTGAGGTGCCGGAGCGAAGCGGAGGCCTCGAAGGGCGGCGGCGTGCCGCTGAAGGTGCACCTCGGCCATGCATCCTTCGAGGCTCGCAAGGGCTCGCACCTCAGGATGACGGGTCTGCTATCGTGACACAGGACATTAGCCAGGCGTCCGCCGAAGACTCCCTCATCGCGCGCTACTTCAAGCCGCTGGCGACCGATCCCGGCGCGTTCGGGCTGGTCGATGATGCCGCGGTGCTGTCGTCGTCCGGCGACGACATCGTCGTCACCACCGATGCCGTCGTCGAGGGCGTGCACTATCTTGCCAGCGATCCCCCCGACACCATCGCGCGAAAAGCGCTGCGGGTGAACCTGTCCGATCTTGCCGCCAAGGGTGCTGTGCCGGCCGGCTTCGTGCTGACGCTGGCGCTGCGCAGCAAGGAGGATGCCTGGCTCAGGCCGTTCGCGGATGCGCTCGGCGAGGATGCAAAAACCTTCGTATGCCCGCTGCTCGGCGGCGACACGGTGTCGACGCCGGGGCCGCAGATGATCTCGATCACCGCCCTCGGCCGCGTGCCGAAGGGGCGGATGGTCGGCCGTACCGGCGCGCGGCCGGGCGACCTTATTCTGGTGACGGGGACGATCGGCGATGCCGCGCTCGGCCTCGATGTGCTGACCGGCGGGCAGGCCGCCGCGGCGCTCGCGTCCGATCCGGCCGCAAGGGAAGCTGTGGTGTCGCGTTATCGCATCCCGCAGCCGCGCAATGTGCTGGCGCAGGCCGTACGCGACCATGCGTCCGCCGCGATGGACGTCTCTGACGGGCTCGCCGGCGATCTGACGAAACTCTGTGCGGCGTCCGGCGTCTCGGCCACGGTCAATTTGGCGGGCGTGCCTCTCTCGGCCACTGCGGCGGGCCTGATTGCGCGCAAGGCCGTTTGCGTTGAGACGCTGCTTGCCGGGGGCGACGATTACGAGGTGCTGTGCACGGTGCCGCCGGCGCAAAGCGATGCACTGATCGCCGCAGGGCGGGCCGTCGGTGTTGCGGTCACGGCGATCGGCACGATCGTCGCGGGCCATGAGCGGCCGCGCTTCCTGGACGGGCAAGGCCAGGAACTGGCTTTGAAGCGGCTGTCTTACAGCCACTTCTAGGAATTGCTCCAAACCGACGGCCGGGCGTGTTGGACTGGCCTAAATACTTGCCGAGATCGGCTTTTTCGGCCTCATCCGGCGTTGCACCCTCAATTTGATTTTGGCAAGCTCGCAACCGACTGAGGCCGCCTGGGGGCGGCCTTGTTCAAAATCAAGGCGCCGCACCGCATGACGGACAACAAAAGGCGCCGGGGGTACGTACATCAAGGATCTGAGGCAAAAATCACATGACAGCATTATGGTTGATAGTGCTCTGCGGAGTGCTTTCCGTCGTCTACGCGATTTGGGCGACGTCTTCGGTTTTGAGCGCGGATGCGGGGTCGCCGCGCATGCAGGAAATTGCAGGTGCAGTCGCTGAAGGCGCACAGGCTTATCTGCGGCGCCAGTACACCACGATCGGCATCGTCGGTATCGTCATTTTCGTGTTGCTCGCCTACTTCCTTGGTCTCTACGTCGCCATCGGTTTTTTGATCGGCGCCATCCTGTCGGGGGCAGCCGGCTTCATCGGCATGAACGTCTCGGTTCGCGCCAATGTGCGTACCGCCCAGGCCGCGACGACGTCGCTTGCGGGTGGCCTCGAGCTCGCCTTCAAGGCGGGCGCCATCACCGGCATGCTGGTGGCGGGTCTCGCGCTGTTAGGTGTGACCCTCTATTTCGGCTTCCTGGTCCATTCGCTCAAGCTCGCGCCCGATAGCCGCACCGTGGTCGACGCCCTGGTGGCGCTCGGCTTCGGCGCTTCGCTGATCTCGATCTTCGCCCGTCTCGGCGGCGGCATCTTCACCAAGGGTGCGGACGTCGGCGGCGACCTCGTCGGCAAGGTCGAGGCGGGCATTCCCGAGGACGATCCGCGCAACCCGGCCACCATCGCCGACAATGTCGGTGATAACGTGGGCGACTGCGCCGGCATGGCCGCCGATTTGTTCGAGACCTATGCGGTGACCGCGGTCGCCACCATGGTGCTCGCGGCGATCTTCTTCGCCAAGACGCCGATCCTCTCCAACATGATGACGCTGCCGCTCGCGATCGGCGGCATCTGCATCATTACCTCGATCATCGGCACGTTCTTCGTGAAGCTCGGGCCGAGCCAGTCGATCATGGGCGCGCTCTACAAGGGCTTGATTGCAACCGGCATCCTGTCGCTGGTCGGCATCGCCGGCGTGATCTACTCCCTGATCGGCTTCGGCAAGCTCGACGGCGTCGAGTACACCGGCATGGCGCTGTTCGAATGCGGGGTGGTCGGGCTTGTCGTCACCGCGCTGATCATCTGGATCACCGAGTACTACACCGGCACCGACTATCGTCCGGTGAAGTCGATTGCGGCAGCGTCGGTGACTGGTCATGGCACCAACGTGATCCAGGGCCTTGCGATCTCGATGGAGGCGACCGCGTTGCCTGCGATCGTCATCATCGCCGGCATCCTGGTCACCTACAGCCTGGCCGGCCTGTTCGGCATCGCGATCGCGACCGCCACCATGCTGGCGCTGGCCGGCATGGTCGTCGCCCTCGACGCGTTCGGTCCAGTGACCGACAACGCCGGCGGCATTGCCGAGATGGCGGGCCTGCCCAAGGAAGTGCGCAAGTCGACCGACGCACTCGACGCGGTCGGCAACACCACCAAGGCGGTGACCAAGGGCTACGCGATCGGCTCGGCCGGTCTTGGTGCGCTGGTGCTGTTCGCGGCCTACAACCAGGACCTCAAGTTCTTCGTTGCGGACTCCGCGCACCATCCCTACTTCGCCGGCGTCAATCCGGACTTCTCGCTGAACAATCCCTATGTGGTTGTTGGCCTGCTGTTCGGCGGCTTGCTGCCGTACCTGTTCGGTGCGATGGGCATGACGGCGGTGGGACGTGCGGCCAGCGCGATCGTCGAGGAGGTGCGGCGGCAGTTCCGCGAGAAGCCGGGCATCATGCAGGGCACCGACAAGCCGGACTACGGCAAGGCGGTCGACCTGCTGACCAAGGCGGCGATCAAGGAGATGATCATCCCCTCGCTGCTCCCGGTGCTGTCGCCGATCGTCGTCTACTTCCTGATCTACGCCATCGCGGGCGGAGGCGCGGCCGGCAAGTCGGCGGCGTTCTCGGCCGTGGGTGCGATGTTGCTCGGCGTGATCGTGACGGGCCTGTTCGTCGCGATCTCCATGACCTCGGGCGGCGGCGCCTGGGACAACGCCAAGAAGTACATCGAGGACGGTCATTACGGCGGCAAGGGCTCTGACGCCCACAAGGCGGCCGTGACCGGCGACACCGTCGGCGATCCCTACAAGGACACGGCGGGCCCCGCGGTGAATCCGATGATCAAGATCACGAACATCGTGGCCCTGCTGCTGCTGGCGGTCCTCGCGCACTGAGCGGCGCAGACGAGACAAGACAAAGCCCCGCGGCGCGAGCCGCGGGGCGTTTTGTCAGCCAGCGCAATCCGGCTGCACGACAAAACCGGGTTCGACGGTCGAGCTTCAGACTTTGGGCTCCGATCCGTCCTCGGCTCTTTGCGCAAATACCTCCTTCGCTGCGAACAGGCCGTTGAGAGCAGCCGGGAAGCCGGCATAGACGGCCATCTGTATGAGGATCTCGACAATCTCCTCTCGGCCGAGCCCGACATTCAGACCTGCCTCGATATGCACCTTGAGCTGAGGTGTGGCGTTCCCCATGGCCGCGAGCGCTGCGATCGTTGCGATTTCGCGCGAGCGGAGGTCGAGCCCGGGCCGCGAGTAGATGTCGCCAAATGGAAATTCGAATATATAGGTGGCGAAGTCCGGGGCGATGTCACCAAGCGCCGCCACGACCTTATGGCCAGCCTCTCCGTCGATCTCAGCGAGCGCGCGGCGACCGCGCTCCAACCGGCTTTCGCCGGCGTTCGGGTAGTGTTGCATCATAATCCTTCATCCTCTGTTCCGTTTCGGCATAACCGCCGATCTTGGTGTCGAGGACGAGAAGACAGGCATTCAGTTCGTCGACGTGGGCACGCACGCTTTCACGGTGTCGCTCCAGCAGCGCGCGCCGCTCGGCCTCGGTGCCGCTGCCTCGATCCCGGAGTTCCGCGTAAAGCAGCATGTCCCGGATCGGCATGCCGGTCGTCTTCAGACGACCGAGAAACTCGATCCAATCCAGGATCGAGGCATCGTAGTCACGTCGGCTGGATCGATCCCGGTCGGCGTAAGGCAACAACCCGATCCGCTCATAGTAACGGATCGTATGGGCCGTCAGTCCGGAACGCCTTGCGAGTTCGCCGATCTTCATGCCTGTCTCTCATCACGACGCGCGGAAACTACGAGTTCGAGCGCGCTCTAAGTCAAGAGACATTTGGGCCGGCCGATGCGAGCTTTGCTCCGTCGGCGGCGCTGCCGTGCCGGAGAGCCGGCTGATCGAGACAATAAGAACTGCGTAGGGCGGATTAGCGCAGCGTAATCCGCCACCTTACGTACCGCAGCAATCGGCGGTTTACGCTCCGCTAATCCGCCCTACGGATCGTGGCCGTGCCGCTACTGCACGTCCATCTGCAATCCTTCCTTCTGGATGATGCCGGCGAACTTTTTCGTCTCGGCGTCCACGAAGTCGGCGAATTGCTGCGGGGTGCCGTAGTCGGCGCGGGCGCCCATGGCGGCGATGTTCTTCTTGATGTCGTCGCGTTCCAGCATCGCCTTGACCTGGAGATTGAGCGCTTCGAGTACGGCGGGCTGCACGCCCTTCGGCAGGAACACGGAGAACCACGACGACACGTCGAAATTGGCCAGCTCCGGCGCACTCTCGCGCATGGTCGGCAGGTCCTTCGCGAGGTCGCTGCGCTCGGTCGTGGTGACGCAGAGGCCGGTGAGGGTGCCGTTCTGCACCTGCGGCAGGCTCGGATAGAGATTGTCGAACAGGATCTGGATGTCGCCGGCGAGCGCGGCCTGGAGCGCGGGCCCGGCGCCGCGGAACGGGATGTGCGTCATCTTCAGCCCGGTGAGCTGGAGGAACCAGGCGCCGGTGAGGTGAGGGCTCTGGCCGACGCCGGAGGAGGCGTAGCTGAGCTTGTCCGGATTGGCCTTCAAATAAGCAATCAACTCGGCGACCGACTTGATGCCGGTCTTCGGATGCGCCGAGACGATATTCGGGATCCGGATCATGTTGGTGACAGGCTGGAGCTGGTCCGGCTTGTAGGTGAGGTTCTTGAAGATGCTGTAGGCGATCGCGTTCGGCCCGGGATTGCCGATCAGGATGGTGTGTCCATCAGGCTTTGAGCGGACGACCTCCGCCGTGCCGATGGTGCCGCCGCCGCCGGAGCGGTTTTCGACCACGGCCGACTGGCCCCAGGCGGTTTGCAGATGAGCGGCCAGCAGCCGGCCCATGACGTCGGTCGAGCCGCCGGCCGCAGCCGGCACGACGAGGCGGACGTTCTCGGTGGGCTTCCAGTCGGCGAGGCTCGATCGCGGCAGGATCGCTGCGGCCGACAGGCCGGCGGCGCCGGTGAGCACGCGGCGGCGGGATAACAAAGTCTTTTGAAGTTTCGTCGGCACGAATCCGCTCCCTGCTTCTTTGTTTTGCAGAGAGCGTATGGAACCCGGCGCGCAACGGCAAGTCGCACGCGAGGGCAAGTGCTGCGCAGAGAGCGGCACGACGCCGCAGGCTGAATGCTCAGTTAAAGCTGAGCAGCTTGAACAGCGGCGCGAGGTAGCTCATCTCCTGACCCGACGTCGCCGTGGTCCGGCTGATGAAGTCGAAGATCTTGCCGTCCTGGAGGCCGTAATTGGCAAGCCGGCGCACGCGGCGATTTTTGTCGAAATAGACCGCGATGACGCGCTGGTCGACCACCTTCTGGTTCATGAAGGCGACCACGCGCTCCGAGCGCTGCGAGATGTAGTAGAACACCTCACCGTCGAGGGTCGCGACCGTGGAGGGCGTGCCCATCACGATCAGCACCTGGTCCTGGCTCGCGCCGATCGGGATCTGCTCGAGCGCGCCGGGCGGCAGGATGTAGCCCTTCTGGAATTGCTCGCCGGTGCAGCCCGCAAGGGCGCCGCCGACCAGAGCAACGGCCGCGAGCATGCGCAGGCCGCGCCAGCGTGCAGAAAGGCCGCGCTGCTTGTTGGCGCGCAGGCTGGTCCTAATCGTTATCGTCATAGCGGAACTGATTCCGTCCCCTTGCGTCGCGCGAGGCGCTGAAGTACCGGGCGGAGGCTCTGAATGCAAATCGCGCGCGCCCGCTTGCGGAAACCACAATGCTTTGGCCGTTCAATCACTTCAGGAAACCCCGGCTCGCCCCGGCCGGCACCATTGAAGCCATCTATGGCATGATCGTGACGCAGGCGCGAGAACCCATATTTTACCGCGACTTGGGCGTCCCGGATACGGTTAACGGGCGTTTCGACCTGTTGCTGCTGCATCTCTGGCTGCTGCTGCGCCGCCTGCGCACGGTTCAGGGCGCCACCGAGCTGTCGCAGGCGCTGTTCGACCGCTTCTGCGAGGATATGGACGACAATCTGCGCGAGATGGGGATCGGCGACCAGACCGTGCCGAAGCGGATGCGGGCCTTCGGCGAGGCCTTTTACGGCCGGGTCCAGGCTTATGACCAGGCGATGGACGCCGGCGGCGAGGCGCTGGCATCGGCGATCTGCAAGAATATCTTGAATGGGGTCAGCCCCGACCAGGCAGAGCGGCTCGCGATCTACGCCCGGGCCACGCAGGCCGATCTCGACCGGACCGATGAGGTTGCGCTGTTGCGCGCGTCCTTCAAATTTCCCCCGGCGCTTCCCGAGGATGTCACGTCATGAGCCGACCAAACGCCGAATCCAATCCCGACCCGTGGCGGTACCCGGTTATCGTCGCGCAAATTCCCGACACCGGCCTGCATCGCAAGCTCGAGGCATCGGCCGCTGAGCGGCAGGCGATGGCCGAGCTCGCCGGATTGCGGGAGGTCCTGTCCGCCCAGGCCGATTTCGACGTCGTGCCGAGAAGCGGCGGCCGGATCGAGGTCACGGGACGGGTCCGCGCCCGGATCGGCCAGATCTGCGTGGTCACGCTCGATCCGATCGAGAATGAGATCGAGGAGGAGGTGGACCTGGTGTTCGCCCCCGAGTCCGAGGTGCGGCGTCTGGCCGACCTGATCGAGGAGGGCCGGGACGGCGAGGAGCCGCCGGAGGTCGCCGACCCGCCGGAGGCCATTATCAATGGCATCATCGACCTCGGCCGGCTCGCGACCGACGCCGTGTTTCTGGCGATCGATCCCTATCCGCGCAAGCCCGGGACTGTGTTCGAGGCGGAGGTCACAGCTCCGGACCCGGAGGACCATCCTTTCGCGGTGCTGAAGGCGCTTCAGGACAAGAAGAAGGGCCAGTAGCTGCCGATTCCCCGTAGCACCGCTTTGCTACGGGGCGCGAGGCGCTTGCGGGGCTGGTTTGAGAGCCTGATTTATCTCTTTGATTTCCATGTATTTCCTGTAAGTTCCGCGCGTCCGCCGCCGGGTCGCCCCGAATGCAAAAGGCTGGGGGCAAGAGGTTGTTTCGGGATAGCAAAACGCTATTGTCGCGCCCCGGTCAGGGCGCGGCGTGGCGCCAGGCCGGTCGCCATGTCCATGGCGAAGCCATTCTGCGGCCCCGCTCGTTCAAGACCGCACCAGATCAGGTTTTCCAGGACTTTTATGCCAAGCAAGGTTCGTATTGCGCTTGACGCCATGGGGGGCGACGCCGGCGCCGCCGTGGTCATTCCGGGCGCCGCCATCTCGCTTGGCAGGCATCGCGACACCGAATTCCTGCTGGTCGGGGACCGCGCCAAGATCGAGCACGAGCTCGATCGATACCCCCAGCTCAAGGCCGCTTCGAAGATCATCCATACCGACGTTGCCGTCAGCGGCTCGGACAAGCCGAGCCAGGCGCTGCGGCGCGGCCGCAAGACCTCCTCGATGTGGCTTGCCATCGACGCGGTGAAGAAGGGCGAGGCGGATGTCGCGGTCTCCGCTGGCAATACCGGCGCGCTGATGGCGATGTCGCGCTTCCACCTGCGCACGCTGCCGGGGATCGACCGGCCGGCGATCACAGGGATATGGCCGACCAAGCGCGGCGAATCCGTCGTGCTCGATCTCGGCGCCACCATCGGCGGTGACGCGCACCATCTGGTGTCGCTCGCGCTCATGGGGGCGGCCACGGCGAGCGTGCTGTTCGACAAGAAGCGACCCACGGTCGGGCTCCTCAATATCGGAACCGAGGAGATCAAAGGCCACGAGGAGATCCGCGAGGCCGGAGAAATTCTGCGGGCGCGGAACCTGCCGGAGCTCGATTATATCGGCTTCGTCGAGGGCGACGGTATCGGCAAGGGTCTCGCCGACGTCATCGTCACCGAAGGTTATGCCGGCAACATTGCGCTCAAAGCTGCCGAGGGAACCGCGCGGCAGATGGCGGAATTACTCCGCGAGGCGATGCAGCGGAGCTGGCTGTCCAAGCTCGGCTATCTCTTCGCGCGCGGCGCCTTCCAGGCCCTGCGCAACAAGATGGACCCGAACAAGTCCAACGGCGGCGTGTTCCTGGGTCTGAAGGGACTGGTGGTCAAGAGCCACGGCGGAACCGGCGCCGAAGGCTTTGCCTATGCGATCGATGTTGGCTATGAGATGGCTCACTACGATCTCCTGAACAAGATCAATCAGATGCTCAACCGCGAGGGCAGTGCACTCAATTCCGTGCAGTCCGCGCAGGAGGCTGTTTCGTGACCAAAATTCGTTCGGTCGTGCTGGGCTGCGGCTCTTATTTGCCGGAGCAGGTGGTGACCAACGCCCAGTTGGCGACACGTATCGACACGTCCGACGAGTGGATCGTGCAGCGCACCGGGATTCGCGAGCGGCACATCGCGGCCGAGGGCGAGTTCACCTCGCATTTGGCGATCAAGGCGGCGCAGGCAGCGCTGACCGATGCCGGCCTGGACGCGCAGTCGATCGAGCTGATCGTGCTGGCGACCTCGACGCCGGACAATACGTTCCCCGCGACGGCCGTTGCCGTCCAGCACGCGCTTGGCATCAACCACGGCGCGGCGTTCGACCTGCAAGCGGTGTGTTCGGGCTTCGTGTTCGCGCTTGCCACGGCCGACAATTTCCTGCGCACCGGCGCCTACAAGCGCGCGCTCGTGATCGGCGCGGAGACCTTCTCACGCATCCTCGACTGGAACGACCGTGGCACCTGCGTGCTGTTCGGCGACGGCGCCGGCGCGGTCGTGCTGGAAGCGCAGGAGCAGCCGGGCAATGCGGCGACCGACCGCGGCATCGTCACCACGCACTTACGCTCCGACGGCCGCCACAAGGCAAAACTGTTCGTCGACGGCGGGCCGTCCTCGACCCAGACCGTCGGCCATCTGCGCATGGAGGGCCGCGAGGTCTTCAAGCACGCGGTCGGCATGATCACCGACGTGATCGTCGATGCCTTCGAGGCCACCGGGCTCAATGCCGACAGCATCAACTGGTTCGTGCCGCACCAGGCTAACAAGCGAATCATCGACGCCTCCGCCCACAAGCTGCATATCGCGCCGGAGAAGGTGGTGCTGACGGTGGACCGTCACGGCAACACCTCGGCGGCCTCCATCCCCCTGGCGCTGGCGGTGGCGCGCAAGGACGGCCGCATCAAGCGCGGCGACATGGTTCTGCTGGAGGCGATGGGCGGCGGCTTCACCTGGGGCTCGGCGCTGGTGCGCTGGTAAGCCACAGTCGATAAAATTTTGCCGGAATCAGCGCGGATTATCGATGCGTCTGCATTGATGAGCGCTGTTGACCGCCGTATCGTAACCTCCTAATTTCAGACAACAATTGTTCGCCGTGATGTGGGGCAGGGCGATGACCGATCAAAGTAAAACCGTAACGCGTGTCGATCTCTGCGAAGCCGTCTACCAGAAGGTGGGCCTGTCGCGGACGGAATCGTCTGCGTTCGTGGAACTGGTGCTGAAGGAGATCACCGACTGCCTTGAAAAGGGCGAGACGGTGAAACTGTCCTCGTTCGGCTCTTTCATGGTTCGCAAGAAGGGTCAGCGCATCGGACGCAACCCGAAGACCGGCACCGAGGTGCCGATCTCGCCGCGGCGCGTCATGGTGTTCAAGCCGTCGGCGATCCTGAAGCAGCGCATCAACGCCCAGCACCGCACCAACGGCGACGGCAGCAAGGTGCAACCCGAGGCGTAACCGCCCTCGCAAAGGATTTGGCATTTGGACAAGGCGCCGGATGCGTTCCGAACCATCAGCGAAGTAGCGCAGGAACTCGACATCCCGCAGCATGTGCTGCGGTTCTGGGAGACGCGATTCTCCCAGATCAAGCCGATGAAGCGCAGCGGCGGTCGCCGCTATTACCGCCCCGACGACGTCGACCTGCTCAAGGGCATCCGCCGTCTGCTCTACGGCGAGGGCTACACCATCCGCGGGGTGCAGCGGATCCTGAAAGAGCACGGCGTCAAATCGGTGCAGGGGCTGGCCGACGGCGCAGCCGCGGTCTCGTTCGGCGCCATCGAGGACGCCATCGGCGCGAGCCTGATGGAGCCCGACGACGAGGCGCCCATCAAGGGCGTCACGGAGGCCGACGAGGACGACTACCAGGGCGACGAGGAGGAAGGCATCGACTTCCGCTTCACCGAGGTCGACGACGAGGACATCCTCACCACCTTCCGCAAGGGCGGCACTCCCGCAGCGCCGGCCGGCCCGAGCGCACTGGACCGGGAACGGCTGGGGCGGGCGCTTGCCGACCTCGTCGTCTGCCGGGAAATGCTCGATCAGGCGCTGAAGGACGGGTGAGGGCAACCGTCGCACAAGGGTCAGCGCCCGCAGCGGGCTCTATCCCCGCCGTCCATCCACCCGACCGATGCTTTGAGAAAAATGGTCGGAGCGAGAGGATTTGAACCTCCGACCCCTAGTCTCCCAGACTAGTGCGCTAACCGGGCTGCGCCACGCTCCGAACGTCGTTCCATTAGCTAGGATCGGCGCGATGCGCAAGGCGAGGTCGCAGCATTTTGGTGTCCCCGCCCACAGCCCCGGAACTGCCACGAAGGCGGCGAAAAGCGTGGCGTATGGCTGCTGTGGTGGCCAGCAGACCAAAATGCCGAAAACAACCCCATGCACAGTAGCGATGCCGTTGCCGGATAATGCTTTTCCGATGTTGAGTGATGTTTTTCCGAAGTCGACTTGACCCGTCGGGCAAAACAGGCGCATGATGTCATCATGCAGCGTGGGGCAGGACGCCACCGCCTCGACCGCGCTGACGCACATGAAGGCTGCCGGTCCCGAAGGTCTACGCATCGACTTGCGGCAACCGTCGCACCCGGCCACGACCGGCGGCGCTCTCCACTAACCCAGTTCCGATCCCAAGGCCTGCTCGAGCAACTTCCGGCTCGGCTCGTAGCGATTGACGAATTGATCGATCAGGAGGGGTGTTCGCCCGGTGCGGCAGGCTTCGATGGTGTCGGTGATGTCGGCGAGCTTCATCTGGATCGCGGCGCGGTTGCCGGAGGCGCAGAGCTTGCGGACATAGTCGAGATAGATCTCGCATTCGGCGGGGCCGACCTCCTGGAAGCGGCGATAGTAGTCCGCATTCGGCGGCGGGGTGGTGATCTCGATGATCTCGCACGCCTCCTGGCTGATGCCGAGAGAATTGAGCATCTCGCGTCCGCCGCCGCGTTCCATCATCGCGTCGTGCAGAAGGGCGGATTCGATGTGGGCGCGGCTCGCATCCGGTTTGCGGAAGATGAGGCGCAGCGCCACGCGCTCGAAATGCTGCGCCCAGGGGCGGCCGAGATGATCCTTGATGCCGGCCTGTTGCTGGTCGACGGCCGCGATGATCTCCGTGTACCAGGATGCGCTTGGAACGAGCGTCATGCGTTGGTCCCCTTCTTGTCTGGCGTGTTTGCGATCCGAATCCTCGGACGAGAGCTCGACGAGCCGCTGCTCGCTCGGGCGAACGGCGCGGCTGAGGCTACGCTGGCTTGCGACGTCCTCGACCCGGCGCTGCCATCCCTCGACCATCGGGCGCATCGCGACTTCCCAGTCGCCAAGCCCGGCATCGATGTCGTCAGCGTGGGCAACCGCCTCCGCGAGCGCGACGGCGTTGACGATGCTGACGCCGGCACCTTGCCCCAGGCTCGAGGGCATCGCGTGGGCGGCATCGCCGACGATCGCCGCGCGTCCTCTCGACCAGGTCGACAGCGTCGTCGTTGCGTAGCGGTCGTGGCGGCCTGCGCTGCCAACCCGCCGCAATGTCGGCGCGAGATCCGGAAATCGCGCGGTCCAAAGCGCGCCAGCGATCGGGACGGACGTCGCTTCGACATCGATGATGGGGGCCATCAGGCAGAAGTAGAAGGCATCCGAGCCGCACGGCGTGTAGAGCACCCGCAGGGGACGCCCGCGGTAATCATAGTAGTCGTGAATGCTGTTCCATTTGTCGTCGCGCAGCCCGTCGCGATCGAGAAGGATTCGCGTGATGCCGTCCTGGTGCGGGACGCGTGTGATCGGAATGTCCAGGGTTTGGGTGATGGTCGATCTCACACCGTCGGCGGCGATGACCAGATCGGCCGCGAGCCGGGTGCCGTCTGCGAGGATCAACGCTCCACGCGGATCCGCCGCAACGGCCCGCGATCCGCCGGCGATGCTGACGCCGGCGCGCCTTGCCGCCTCGATCAGGGCGACATGAAGAGCCGCCCGGGTCGTGGTGGTGATGTTGCCGTCGGTGGATGCATTCGATTGTCGCGCGCCGTCGATGTAGACGCAGTGCGCGGCAGGTTTGAATGCTCCACGCATGAAATCGTCGTAGGCGCCGGTCTTGCGAAGGGCGTCATGAACGAAGCCGTGGACATAGAGACCGGCACCGACGCTTCGCGGCTCGGGATCGGCCTCGTACACGCAGACGCGCCATCCCGCGCGCGCGAGCACGGCCGCCGCGGCGAGGCCGGCATAGCCGGCCCCGGCAATCATCGCTGTCCGCGTCATTCGGCCGGTGCCTCGACGGCGTTGGCCGGCGCTGCAACGTCATGTGCCGACGACGCTGCCTCGAGCGTCTTGCCTTTGGTATTGGGGCCGACCAGGGCCACCGCGATGATGCTCGCAATCAGCAGACCGTCGCTCACCAGGAACAGCGCGAGCCGCCCATGCAGCACGGCGAAGATCCCGAACGCCAGCAGCAGGAGGATGCCGCCGACGCGTCCCCAGGCCGAGGCCATTCCCATCGCCGTCGTCCGAATTTCGGTCGGATAGAGTTCTGGCGTGTAGGTGTAGATGCAGGTCGAACCGTTGCCGAGGAAGAAGGCGGTGAACCATGCACAGGCCATGATCGTGACGGGCGTATTGGCGAGGCCGAACAGCGTGCTGGAGATTCCGATCCCGGCGAAGCAGATCATCAGCCAGTATTTCCGGCCGACCAGATCGAGGAAGTAGCCTGCGCCGATATAGCCGGGAATGAAGCCGGAAAAGATCACGACCGTGAACTCGGTCGATCGCACGATGGAAAAACCGTCCATCGCGAGCAACGTCGGCAGCACGGACTGGAAGGTGTAGAGCACGCCGTACTCGGTGAACCACACCATCCAGAGCATGATGGTGACAGGCAGGATGGCGGGCGCGACGATCTCGCGCCGGCTGACCGGGCGGGTGACGGGCACCGGGATCGGAACGACAGGTGGCAGCGTGCCGCCGTTCGTCCGCGCCACCTGCGCTTCGATCGACGCGACGATCTGTTCGGCTTCCTCGGTGCGGCCCTGGCTCACCAGCCACCGCGGGCTCTCGGGAAGGAAGGTCCGCATCAGGCCGATCAGGAGCGCGAACGGGAAGGTGAGCGCGAGCGTCCAGCGCCAGCCCACTGTCGGGATCAGCAGCAGCGCCCAGACCGGGGAGAGGGCGATGCCGATCGCGAAGAAGGCCATCATCCAGCCGTTGAAGCGGCCGCGCAGCCGCGAGGGCCAAAGCTCCGCGAGATAAGGCGGCACCACGCAGCTCTCCATGCCGACGAAGATCCATGTGAAGAAGTTCAGCAGGCAGAAGATTTCGATGCCGGGGGCAAGCGCGCGGGAGGCCGAGAACAGCGAATAGAGGCCGAGGCTCCAGGTCATCACGGCCTTGCGCCCGAACCGGTCGGCGACGAAGCCGACCAGAACCGAGCCGAGCAGATAGCCGCTCAGCCCGATCGCCGATGTCACGCCGAGCGCGAGCGGGCCGAGGTTCCATTCGGTTCGAAAAGCTGCGAAGGCAAAGCCGGTGACGGCCGTGTCCAACGTGTCGAAGAACAGTGAAAGCCCAGCAATGATAAGGACTTGAACGTGGAAGCGGGAGGGAGGCAGCCGGTCTATGCGGGCAACGAGCCCTTGGGCAGTGATGCTCATGGACGAGATCCTTTGCTTGCGCGAAAACGGCCCGGCAGTCGCCCTCGCATGGCACGGCAGAAATGATAGAATGTCCGTGCATGCACAGTGTATGCACGGTGAATAAAGCAAGGCAAGATATTTCATGATGGCCAAGAGACCACCGCCGCCGCCGGGCAAAGGGCAGGGCGTCGAGTTCGCCTACACGGCGCTTCGGCGCGAGATCGTTTCGCTCACCCTGCGACCGGGGACGCCGCTGGACGAGGCTGCTCTCGCCGCAAGGCTGGGGCTGTCGCGAACACCCGTGCACGAAGCGCTCGTCAGGCTCGCCTCGGAATCCCTGGTGGTGCTGCTGCCGAACCGCGGCGCCAGCGTCGCAAGTCTCAATTGGGATGACCTACGTGAGATGTTCGAGGCGCTCGATATCAACCAGCGGCTCGTCACCAGGTGGGCGGCGCTACGCCGAACCGATGCCCAGCTTGCCGAGATCGATGCGGAGCGGATTGCATTCGAACAGCATGAGGCGGCGGGCCGCGTGGAGGAGATGAACGAGAGCAATTGGCGGTTTCATGCGCTGATCGCCACCGCGTGCGGCAACAAGCTGATCGAGCGCAACTACCTCCACCTGCTCACGCTCGCGCTGCGGATTGCGTATCTGGCCTACAACGTCGAGCACTTCGCGTCGAAGGCCGCGTATCAGAAGCACATGAATACGATCCTGACCGAGCACATCGCCATGGTCGCGGCGATCAGGGACAGGGATGCGGACAAGGCGGATGCCCTGGGGCGCTCGCATGCCGATCTCGGTAGGCAGCGGATACAGGATGTGATGACGAGAGGGGTGAGCAGCGAGCTTGATATCGCGCTGGATCATCCGGTTGCGGTGTTGAAGGAATGAGGGTGTGGCGAGGGGCGCCTTCCACATCAACCTCGCGTGGAGTTCGTCCCGATTCAATTTAGAGCGCTGTCCCCGAACTAGGTCGTCTGGCTCTCCTGACAAAGTTTCGGGGGTACGCGACGGGACTTGTCAAAATCGCAGGGAGTGTCAGGGGTGGATCCGGTGAGGTTGTGGGCCGCCTATCATAATTGCACCAAGCGATTCCAATAGGTTAAGTGAGGCTCAAATCCACTCGCTCCGACCATTTTTCTCAATAATATCATCGCCTCTTAAGGCGGTCGGCTTGCGTGGGGCTGCCCTTTTCAGATGGTATGTAATATTCGTTCCGCGACCATTATTAGGGTGCGCATGAAATAACAGGCAATGTCCGAAAACACGCCTGCAGAAACTTTCACAGATGCCTTCGATGCCACGCTGGCTAACTTGCCGTGGATACTGTTGCTCGTCTCTGTCGAACGAGGATTTGATGGTCACTATCTCCAAGCGGCCGGTGCTCTAGGTGGGTGCGTTTTGGCTTTTGTGCTCGCAATCCATCGACGCGTATTTGATCGGTGGACAGACCCAATGAGGAGAAAGTGGTTGGCTCTAGCTCTGATAGTGATCGGCGCGTCGATCGTCGCCATGGGCGTTTATCTTCTCTGGAATCAGCAAGCCCCCGCAGCTATGGGAACTGGAGCCCCGGCTGCGGACGAGTTGGCGCGACGACTTGATGAGGAGCGGGCCGCAAGGTCGTCGATCGAAGCGCAGCTCACAGCGGCAAAGCGCGATCTGGATGAGCTGTCTCAGCGAGCTCGATCGGCCGCTCCAACTCCGCCGATTGCACCGCCGAAGGACAGACGTTTCACAGACAAGACGATTCGGCAGCTCCGGGCGATCTACGAAGGTCGAACGGGCCTTCAGGCCGAAGCGTTTATCTCTGATGAGTATGGCAAGTCTATCGAAGTCGACGGTAAAGTCGTTTCTGTTTTTAGTGGCATGGCAATGCTCGCATCAAACGAGAACAATAGCGATATGGTCGAGTGTCGCTTCTCGCCGCCTTGGAATCCCAAGCTCAGTACTTATCGGATCGGCGACATGATGAAGGTGCTTGGCGTAATTGCACCGACGCAAAACGGTGCGCAGATTTACTTAAACGACTGCGAAATCCGAAACTAACCTACAGCTACAATTGCACTGATTCACGCAGTAATCCTGGTGTGGCGCGAGCTATGCTAGTTCGTCGGGTCGGCCCCAGCTGCCGTGCCTCTTCTACCTCAAATACCCCACCACCATCCGCGTCGTCTCCTCCACCAACACCTTCACCATCTTCTCCGTCAGCATCTCCGTCTGGTTCAGCACCGTGTTGTGCGCCACCGACTCGATCGTGCTGACGCAGATGAAGGTTGCGACATCGAGGTCGACCTTGCGCATCTCCTTGCGGCGGCTTTCGAGATAGCCGCGCACGAGGGTGTGGACCTCGCGGTTGAAGGCTTCGACGTCTTTCAGATGTTTGCGCGGGATCTGCTCGGCGAGGACGCGGTGCAGTTTCGGGTTGATGCGGTGGGCCTCGATCGCGACCGTGACGAGTTGTCGCACGGCTTTATCGAGTGGCGTGTCGGCGATCTTCTTGAGCGCGGTGCGGACGATCGCCATGATCTCCTCGTTGTGGCGCTCGATCACGGCGGCGACGAGGGCCTCCTTGCTCGGAAAATACTGGTAGAGTGAGCCGACACTGACGCCGGCGATCTCGGCGATGCGGTTGGTGCTGGCCTGTTCAAAACCTTCCTTGACCAGAATGCGAGCAGTTGCCTCGACCAGCGCATCGACGGTGGCGCGGGATCGCTCCTGCGAGGCATTTTTCCGAGGGCTTGTGGGCGGTTTGCGGGCCACGGGTTTGTGATCTGAATGCGAGTAGGAAAAGCGAGCGAATGCTCGCATTATATGTGCCGGGGGGCGACGGGTCGGCAAGTTTTTTGCCGCCTTTCCAAAAGAAGCGGGGATGGTATCATGAGCGTTGCCAGACTTGTGTCGGCCTTCCAGTTCTGCCCGGGGGCTTGCGTGTTCGGTGCGCGGGCGCCGCGCGATCCCTCTCCGAGTTTGCAAAGCCGCGTCTTCAACCTGCTGCTCAGGCTGCTGCCCTACAAGCAGCAGCTCGCATCGGCCGAGGCCGTGCAGGCACATGTTCAGAAGCTCGCGCTGGAGCCGGCTTCATTCGAGCCGACGGGGCTTGGCCGCGGCGTCGAGGCGATCCTGACCAAGATGGGGGGATGGCCGGTCTATTACACCGCACCGTCGTCGGGCCACGAGGGCTGCAACCACGTGATGTTCCTGCATGGCGGCGGCTACATCAACGAGATCGTGCCGGCGCATTGGCGTTTTGTCGGGCAGATGACGCGCAAGGCGGGCGTCGTCTGCGTCGTGCCGATCTATCCGCTGGCGCCGCGCGCTACTGCGGAGGAGGTCGTGCCGACGACGGGCGAGCTGTTGCGGATGCTGCTCGAAGATGCCGGGTCTGCGAAGGTCACGGTGGTTGGCAATTCCGCCGGTGCCGGCCTCGCGCTCGCCGCATGCCAATGGCTGCGCGATCACGGGCATCGGCAGCCGAACCGATTGATATTGATCTCGCCTGCGGCCGATGCGTCGGTCAGCCGTCCGGAGCAAATGGAGATCGCTGGCCGCGATCCGATCCAGGACATTCCGGGGATACTTGAGGCGGGGCGGATGTATGCCGGCGAGCTCGATGTCGGCCATCCCCTCGTCAGCCCGCTCAACGGTGGCTTCCGTGCGCTCGCGCCGATGACGATTTTCTCGGGCACGCGCGATCTGCTCTATCCCGACAGCGTCGATCTTGCGGAGCGGGCGCGGGCCGTGGGCGTGCCGGTCGAGCTGCATCTGTTGCGAGACCAGCCGCACAATTATGCGCTGATGCCGACGCCGGAGGGGCGGCGGGCGCGTGCGCTGATCATGCGTGCAATAGCTTAAGGAGGGGAAGGTGTGACTGACGTCACAGGGCGCGCAGCCTCGGTGGGTCTGGCGCTGGCGGTGTTCGCGCGGGGAAGGCTGCCCCGGGCGTTTCCTCAAATCACGTAATTTTGCGGGGCCTTCAGGCGTGGCCCTTGATCTCGTAGTGGCCCGGCACGCATTTGTAGCGGTCGAGGCGCCAGTTGGTGTGATAGATCGGATGCTCGCCCATCCATTTCGCCAAGGGCGCCTGTGCGCCGATCGCACACTGCATCATCGACATTTCAGGCGTCATGTTGCTGTCGGTCACGATTTCCTCGACGCAACTGCCTGAGCTAGCTGCGCTAAGCCGGCAGAGCACGGCTACGACGGTCACGAACATTCC
Organism: Bradyrhizobium betae; assembly: GCF_004123905.1. Lineage (GTDB taxonomy): Bacteria > Pseudomonadota > Alphaproteobacteria > Rhizobiales > Xanthobacteraceae > Bradyrhizobium > Bradyrhizobium betae_A. Next base: position 115,513 of record NZ_MZXW01000022.1, on the reverse strand, counting down.
AGTCACCTCATCGGTCGTTTCAGACCACGAAGAGGATGCAAGCGGAGTGCCAGAGCCTGTGACACAAACAACACGCTGGCCTGGCCGACTCAACCCAGCGTCCACCTCCATTTGGTGATTCGGATTGTAAAAAAATTGCCCTTAAACCGAAGCCGGGCAAATACGGGGACCCCGATGTGCCGGTCGCCTGTGGCGGCAGCGCCACGGTGGCGGGGCCGTATCAGGGCGTGGTGACGGGCGTGATTCGGCGCCGGCGGCACCCGCAGGTCGTGCGCAACCCTTTCCAATAATCCGCGCGTCGAAATAATCGATGTCGAACAGCCGCGCCGATCCGCTTTTACCTGCGGATGCAGCGCTGCTACATTTCGCGCGCGCCCCCGATGAACGGGCAGCGATGAAGAAACAAACCGATAAGGGAGGGGCCGAAAGTCCCATGAAGGATTTTGCAGGAAAGATCGCCGTGATCACCGGCGGCGGCACGGGAATGGGACGCGAGCTCGCACGGCAGCTCGTTGCCGAGGGTTGCAATGTCGCGATGTGCGACGTCTCGGAAGCCGCGATGGCCGAGACCAAACGGCTCTGCGAGGTGGAGAAGCTGCCGCAGGGGCTACGCGTCACGACGCACGTCGCCGACGTCTCGATCGAGGATCACCTCAAGCGTTTTCGTGGCGAGCTCGCCGAGCAGCAGAAGACCGACAAGATCCATCTGCTGTTCAACAATGCAGGCATCGGCGGCGGCGGCAGCCTGTTCACCAACACCCGCGAGCAATGGGAGCGCACCTTCAACATCTGCTGGGGCGGGGTCTATCTCGGCGTGCGCACCTTCCTGCCGATGCTGGTGGCAGCGGATGAAGCCCACATCGTCAACACCGCGAGCGTCAACGGCTTCTGGGCCTCGATCGGCATGAACCAGGCGCACACCGCCTACAGCTCGGCCAAGTTCGCGGTGAAGGGATTTACTGAAGCGCTGATCAACGACCTCCGCCTGCACGCGCCGCACGTCAAATGCTCGGTGGTGATGCCCGGCCATATCGGCACCTCGATCGTCTCCAACTCGCGCAAGGTGCAGAGCGCCGATGGCTCGGAGCGACTCAACGCCGACGAGGTGGTGCTGACCCGCAAGCGCATGGTCGCAGCCGGCGTGCCGGATGCCGACAAGATGTCGGACGACGACATCCAGGCGGTGTTCGCCGAGCGCGCCCGCAGCTTTTTGGAGGACGCACCGACGACTGCCGCGCAGGCCGCGAAGATCATCCTCGACGGCGTCAGGGCGGAGCGGTGGCGCATTCTTGTGGGCGAGGATGCAAAGCGTCTTGACGAACGCGTTCGTGCCACGCCGGAGCAGGCCTATGACCGTTCCTTCTACGAAAGTTTTACGCAGGAGGTCGGTTGGAAGCTCGGCTGAATGTGTTTGGCTGAGACTGTCAACGAACGTGCGCGCCTAGGTATGATGATCATCATTGCAAGAGGTGCGCAGGTCCATTTTACGTGCCATCTCTTGCCAGTTTTTCTTGCCAGTTTTCGGCGCGCTATGACGAAACGGAATGTTACGCATGCAACATATTCCCGCGTTCAAGCGATGTTCAAGCGATGGTGATGTCAAACGGCTCTCATTCGGCGCACGGCGGCTTGGTTAGGGAACCGAAATAGTTTAGTGAATCGGGGGTAACGCGATGATAGAGCGTAGCTCCCGATGATACCCGCATGCCTCTCCGACGACTGGATCCTTTGCCCGGAGCGAGAGGACATCTCCGCTGAATTCACGCGGCTCCTCACCGCGGCGCAGGAGGGTGGCGCCACCATCGCTGAATGCCTGATGATCGCGCGGCAGCTCAAGCAGGGCGGCGAGCAATCATGGCACCGAGAGTGGAAGAAGCTTGCACGCGCCAACCGTCACCGTGCCGAGGCGGCGTTCGCGGAGGGCCACATGGCGACCGCGCAGCGCAATTGGCTGCGGGCCCTGAACTATTACGGTGCGGCGGCGATGCCGCTCGACCAGGCCGACGAACGCCGCTGGGTCGCGGTGCTGGCGATGCAGGAATGCGCCCGCCGCTACCTTACGGCGCGCGCGCCGGCCGGCGAAGTCGTGACCATACCCTGGGTCGAAGACCATTCGTTGCAAGGCTACTTCCTGCCCGCGTCGTCAGCGGGTGCACGGGCTCCGGCCGTGATCTGCATCGGCGAGCCCGGCCACCGCAAGGAAGAATTCCTGTTCAAGCTCGCGCCGCACGCGCGCGAGCGCGGATTGTCGATGCTGGCGCTGGACCTGCTCGGCGACCAGCGCGACGATTACACCGATACGCTTCTCCAGCGCCGCGATCTCGAGAGCTCGATTGCCAGCGCCATGGACTATCTGGAAACGCGCGGCGACGTCGATTTCGATCGTGTCGCGATCGTTGCGGACGGGTGGGGCTCGTCCTTTGTCGCACGCGCGGTGTTGCTGGAGCCGAGGCTGGCCGCGGCCGTCTGCGACGGCGGGCTGTGGGATCTGCACGAGCGGTCCTTCTTCGCCAGCCGTTTTGCGATGAGCGACCTCAGCATCGTGCCGGTGCCGTCTGCGCCGCTGATGGCCTCCAGCGCCGACTGTCCGGTGCTGATCACGCTTGGCGAGGACGGCTGGCTCAAGGCCGACCATGCGCGGAAAATCGTGCAGAAGTCGCGGCTCGGCAGTTCGGATATCGTGCTGAAGGTGTTCACCGCGGCGGAGACCGGCGCGGCGCAGGCTCACGCGGACAATCCGAGCCTTGCCAACGAATACATCTTCGACTGGCTGGAATCGCAGCTCGGCGCGGTCGGCCGGCGGATCTGAACGGCGTCTGCCGTCCTAGTAATCGAGAGAGATTCTGACGCAGGCCTTTTCGAGCCGGGTCTTCAGCGTCGCGAGCTTGGCGGTGAATTCGGTGAGCTCGTTCTCGTCGAACTCCTGGAAGACGAATTCACGGATCGTCTTGTACTGATCGTTGAGGCTCGCGATGTGCTTCTGCGTCTTGTCGACCAGCGAAAGCCGCACCACGCGGGCATCGGTCGGCGAGGGCCGCCGGCGCAGCAGGCCTTTCTTCTCCAGCAGCTTGGACTGGGTGGTGACGAAGGACGGGTCGACGTGAAGCAGCTTGGAGACCACGTTGACCGGCACACCGTCGTCCTTGTCGAGGTCGGAGATCGCCATCAGGATCAACCATTGCGGGCCGCTGATGCCGAGCGTCCTCGCCCAGAACTGACGCAGCTCCTCCAGGTGCATGTTGATCGACGATATCTCCCAGGTGAAACGCCTGATGATATCCAGATTGCCGATCGGGCGGAGGCGCGCTCCTTCTTTCCTCGTCGCGGACACAGCATGACTCCCGTGAACTGATTCTTCAGGCCGGTGTTCGTGGAAGGCCATAGTCCACGCAAGCCTGCTCTGACGCAAGTGCAGAGCAGGGTAATTTTGTCACTAAAATTACAAACATGAGCAGATCAGTATTTTTTGCCCGGCCGCAGTGTTGCCCGGGGAGCACAGCCTTAGTGAAACCAGAAAGCTTACCAAATAAACTATTTTGATTAGCGGAACGGCGCAGGCATATTGGCTGGTGACGGTGGGGGGTACTCGATCGTCCCGTTGCAGGTGGTTCGCTCACGTCCCTCGCGTCGAATGCGGGTACGTCCGAAAGCGCGAAGCGGCCGAGCGGATTTGAAGAGACGGGGATCTGGGGGGCCGTGACGGTCCGGTCTCCGAAAAATGAGCAACTTGGAGGTTTTATAATGAAAGTGGTGAAGAGCCTTTTGCTCGGCACTGCGGCGGGTCTGATCGCCGTGGGTGGTGCCCAGGCGGCCGATCTTCCGGTCAAGGCCAAGGCCGTCGAGTACGTGAAGATCTGCACGCTCTATGGTGCGGGTTTCTACTACATCCCGGGCAGCGACACCTGCATCAAGCTGGGTGGCTACCTGCGTGCTGAAGTCGCGCTCAATTCTGGCGGCAACTACAGCGCGTCCTACAACAACGTCTTTGCGGCGAACAACCGCCTGACGAACTACTACTCGATGCGCGCCCGTGAAGATCTCAACATCGACACCCGCACCTCGACCGAGTACGGCGTGGTCCGCACCTATTTCGACGCGGTCTTCACCTGGACGACCGGCAACTATGTCGGCACCGGCTCGGGCACGGGCGCAACCCAGTACAGCGGCACCCTTGGCCTCAACGCGGCCGGCACCGGCCTCGTCGGTTCGGGCAGCGGCAACGTCAACGGCACCGACGGCAACCTCTCGGGCGGTGCGCTCGGCGTCTATTACGCCTTCATCCAGTTCGCCGGCTTCACGATGGGTAAGGCCGTGTCGCAGTTCGACGCGCCCTGGATCAACTATCCCGGCAACAACTTCGACCAGCTCGTCGGCGGCAGCGGCACCACCAACGGTGTTACCCAGTTCACCTACACGGCCGATTTTGGCCAAGGCGTGACGGCCGCGTTCTCGGCGCAGGATCAGACGCAGGTGTTCCAGACCGCGATCTGGAACACCGCGGGCATGTCGACCACGGGCGTGCTCGGTGGCGCTTACGGTTCGAACGACCTCGGCGGCAGCCGCTCGCCCGACCTGGTCGCCATGGTCCGCGTCGACCAGGCCTGGGGCCTTTTCCAGGCGTCGGTTGCCGCGCACGACAACCATGTCGGCTACTACGGCGCGAGCGAGACCACCGGTCACCCCGAAGACAAGTGGGGCTGGGCCGTTCAGCTCGCCTTGCAGATCAAGAACATCCCGACCGGTGCGGGCGACCTGATCAACATCTCGGGCGTCTACACCGACGGTGCGAGCCGCTACAACTTCCAGGAGCTGGCTGCGACCAGCTACTCGATGTTCGGCGGTTCGGGCGGCGCGTATCAGAGCATCGGCTTTGCCGGCGTGTCTGACGCGGTGTTCGCTCCCGGCGGCGGCCTCGAGCTGACCAAGACCTACGGCTTCCGTGGTGCCTACACCCACAACTGGAGCCCGTACTGGAACACGGCGCTCTACGGCGCGTGGGCTGCGGTCAACTACAGCGGCACGGCCAAGAGCCTGATCTGCGGCAGCGCCTCGTTCGCCACCCTGACCGGCACCTGCAACCCGGACTTCAACATCGGCCAGGTCGGTGTCATCACCCGCTGGACCCCGGTCAAGAACCTGACCTTCTCGGCTGACTTCACCTACAGCCATCTCGACCAGAAGTACTCGGGCGTGATCACGACCCCGGCGCTGACGTCGGTTGCCAAGCCGGCAGCCACGTACGAGCTGAAGGACCAGGACACCTACAGCATGCTGATCCGCGCCCAGCGCAATTGGTAAGCTTGAGCGGTCTTCGCAGTTGATGAAGCCCCGGCGGGAAACCGCCGGGGCTTTTTCATGGATGCGGATTTCTGAAAATCAGATGGGCCGTGCAGGGCACGAAGACGAGCTATGCGGCGCGATCGGGCCCCAAACTTATTTACTTACCTGAGTTGATCAGCTATATAGCTTTCAGCCGATTACGAAAGTCACGGCTCTTAGCTTCACGCTAAGCCTCCAGAAACCTCCGGTGATGCCCCGCCGGAGGTTTTTCGTTTTGGGGATATCCTCTTCTCTTCAGCCGCGCATCACGCGGGTGCGCGAGTTCGGCCGGTAGGCGAGGCGGTTGTGGCCGGCGCAATAGGACTGGCCGTCGGCCGCACTATTGCCGCAGAAGCAGAAATCCTCCGCGCCAGGCGTCGAGATCGGCCAACGGCAGCGGTTCTCGGCAAGCTCCAGCAGTGTACAGCGATTGGCATCGTCGATCGGACCTGCGACCGCCGGCGTGTCGGTCTCGGCGTAGATCGTGGCGAGCATCTCATATTGCAGCCGCGGCACGGCTCGCTGCGCGCGCGCCGGCGCGAGGCTGCGCTCGAGCCTGCGGTCTTCGACCGCGCGGCTGCGCGTCAGATTGAGCCGGGACAATTTGCCGATCACCGCGTTGCGGCTGACGCCGATGTCGGCGGCGATCTCCCGGCAGGAGAGGCCGGCCTCGAAATGCTGCTTCAGAAGTTCAATGCGTTCGTTGGTCCAGGTTGGTGAGAGAACAGGCATTTTAACGATCCCAGGTTGCAGATGTCGGCCATCCGCATCGCGAGATCCGTCCGCTTCACGCACCGAGCGTGCTCACGTCCTGCCATTGTCGCGAATCGACAAAAGTCCGTCCTTGATGGCGAGACGGATGCCTTCCTCGATCAGTGTTCGTGCGACGCCGGGAACGCTGGTGCCGTGGGTGCCCTGTCTCACCAACTTCTCCAGGTAGGTGATGGTCGAGAGCGCCAAGGTTACGGGAATGCGGTCAGTCTCGGCTTTTTCGGTGGCCATGCCTAAACGCTAGCCTCTTACGCAGGTACATAAAAGTAACGATTAAGACTCTATTTAGGTTCGGGGGTGGAAGTCAAATCCGGACTGATACGGTGGTTCAGCATATTGGAATCGCTGTGGAAATCGGACACGACGCGGCGCGCCGCGCGGAATCCCCGGGCGGCGGCCTGGCGTCAAGGGCTGGGGAAATGCCGGCCGGCTCAGCCGTGCACGATGGCCTTTTCGATCATGCAATGGATGCCCTTGGAGCCGTTGACGGTCTGGGTCACCCTGAGATCGGCGGCGAGGCTGCACAGTGTGTAGGCGTCCTCGCGCGACAGGTTTCGCGTCTCGCCGAGCAGCACGATCATGTCGCGGAGCGCACGCACCACGCATTGGTCGAGGTCGGGGTCCATTGCCATGGTCATGTAATGCGTCGCCGTCTCGGCGCGGGGATAGTCGAACCGGAGGTCCTTGCGCAGCGTCAGGCGGAAGCGGCCCTGCAGCGCGGTCTCGATCGCGGTGACGCAGACCTCGCCGTCGCCCTGCACGCCATGGCCGTCGCCGCAGGAGAACATCGCGCCCGGCACGAACACCGGCAGATACAAGGTCGCGCCAGTGCCGAGCTCCTTGTTGTCGAGATTGCCGCCCATGGCGCGCGGGACCAGCGAGGAGATGCGGCCCCAGGCCGGCGGCGGCGAAACGCCCATCACGCCGAAGAACGGCTTGAGCGGCAGGTCGAGACCCCAGGGCATGCGGCCGACCATCCGCTCCCGGTCCAGCGGAATGTTGAGGAGACGCGTCTCGTGGAAATCGTCGGGCAGGGTGCCGGACAGCGGCTTGATCATGTTCCAGCCCCAATCCTGCCGGAGCTGGACGTCGAGGATCTCAACCGCGAGCACGTCGCCGGGCTCGGCGCCCTCGACCGCGATCGGGCCGGTGAGGATGTGACCGGGCAGCATGCGCTCGCTTTTGGCGTGAACCTCGTACAGCTCCGGCGGAATGTGGAATTTGTCGCGATCGGGCAGCATGTCGGGGCCGCCGCTGATGGTGTCGACCGTCACCTCGTCGCCGCTTTTGATGGTGAGGACGGGCTTGAGCGCGGCTTCGAAGAAGCCCCAATGGCAGGTCTCGGGGCTGGAATGCAGGTGGTGATGGGTCATGTGCGGCCGTCCAATCGCTTTTGCGTGTCATACCCGGGCTTGACCGGGCGATCGATCCTCTTTCAAGAAGATTTCTGAAGATGGACGGGCTGGTCGAGCCCGCGCAAGACACGATTATTCAAGACACGATCATTCCAGCGAGGCTCCCCTGTATTTCGTCCTGTCCAAGACCCTCGGCGCCGCGCTGCTGCCGATCAATCTCCTGGTCGAGCTCGGCATCCTGTCGCTCGTGCTGATGGTGACGCGTTTTGCCGCGCTCGGCCGCAAGCTGGCCGTGACCACGCTGGTCCTGCTCGTGCTCGCCGCGTTCTCGCCGCTCGGCAATCTGCTGCTCTATCCGCTGGAGTCGCGCTTCCCGAAGTGGGACCCGTCGCGGGGCGCCCCCGACGGCATCATCGTGCTCGGCGGCTCCGTCGATACCGATCTGTCGGCGGCGCATCGCATGCCGGTGGTCTCGCACGCCGCCGATCGCATGCTGGCACCGGCCGAGCTCGCGCGCCGCTATCCGAATGCACGCATCGTCTTCACCGGAGGCACGGCGAATCTGGTCTCGACCGAGGCGAGGGAAGCCGACTACTCCGCGCCGATCCTGGAGAGCCTGGGGATCGCGAAGGAGCGCCTGATCCTCGAGCGCGAGTCCCGCAACACCTGGGAGAATGCGATCTTCACGAAACAGCTGGTGGCGCCGAAGCCGGGCGAGCGGTGGCTGCTGGTCACGTCGGCCTTCCACATGCCGCGCTCGATGGGAATCTTTCGCAAGGCCGGGTTTGACGTCGAGGCTTATCCCGTCGACTGGCGGATGGGCGGGCGCGACGAGCTGTTCGCCTTCACCCGCAATGGCGCCGACGGGCTCGGAAGGACCGACGTCGCGATGCGCGAATGGATCGGCCTCCTGACGTACCGCGTCATGGGCCGAACCGGCGAGTTGCTTCCGGGACCGGGCAAGGACTAGAACGAGGGCTGCAAAACAACAACACAGACCGGCGCGTGACCGCCGGCCGGGAGGACGCCGTGCAGCAGCAGAGTGCAGACAGGATCGATCTTGCCGGCCTCGTCGCCGATCTCAACAGCCTGTTGCGGCTGAAGACAAATGTGATCGGCATGAAGCTGTTCGCGCATGCTGCGGACATGGAGGCGATCCCGAAAATCCGCCGGCCGAATGCGATCCACACCACCGACCAGATCGTCAGCATGGCCTCGCGGCTCGGCTGGACCGTCGGCATCACCGGCGACGATCTCGTAGGCAACCAGTGCCGCGCGGTGATCGGCCTTAGCCCCCAGGACGAAAAATGGCTCGCCGGCGATAACTATGTCGGGGTCTGGCACGGCACCGCGGAAGACGCGCGCAAGCGCCAGGAGGCGCTCGACGTGGTTCCGTTCGGGCAGTATCAGGCGCTCGCGGTCAGTCCGCTCGCCAGCGGAAGGCTCGATCCGCCCGACATCTGCCTCGTCTATGCCACGCCCGGGCAGATGATCATCCTGATCAACGGCCTGCAATATACCGGCTACAGGAAGTTCGAATGGGGCGTGGTCGGCGAGACCGCGTGCGCGGATTCCTGGGGACGGGCGCTCAAGACCGGCGAGCCCAGCCTGTCCTTGCCATGCTATGCCGAACGGCGCTATGGCGGCGTGCCGGACGAGGAGATGCTGATGGCCTTGAAGCCTGCGCATCTCGCCAAGGCGATCGAGGGCATGAAGGCACTGGCCAAAAACGGCCTGCGCTATCCGATCCCGCCCTATGGTATTCAAAGCGACGTCCGTGCCGGCATGGGCGTGAGTTACGCAAAGAAATAAAGGCCGACCATGAGCTCTGCGAAATTCGACATCGTCGTCTATGGCGCGACCGGCTTCACCGGCCAGCTCGTCGCCGAATATCTGACACGGCAGTATAAGGGCGACAATCAGCTCAAATGGGCGATGGCAGGCCGTAGCCTCGGCAAGCTGAAATCGGTGCGCGATGCGATCGGCGCGCCCGGGAATACGCCGCTGATCGTCGCGGATGCGTCCGACGCCGCCTCGCTGAAGGCGATGGCGGAGCAGACGATGTCTGTCATCACCACCGTCGGACCGTATCAGCTCTATGGCGAGGAGCTGTTAGCTGCCTGCGTTGCCACAGGCACCGATTATTTCGATCTCTGCGGCGAGCCGATCTGGATGCGGCAGATGATCGACAAGTACGAGGCGGCCGCCAAGGAGAGCGGCGCGCGCATCGTGTTCTCATGCGGCTTCGATTCCGTGCCGTTCGAGCTCGGTGCCTTCGTCGTGCAGGAAGAGGCCAAGCGCGTTTTCGGCGCACCGGCATCGCGCGTGAAGGGCCGCGTGCGCGACATGCGCGGCACGCTGTCGGGCGGCACCGCCGCGAGCGCGAAGGCGACCTTCGATGCGGTCGCCAAGGACATCAGCCTGATCGCGATCCTGAACGATCCGTTCGCGCTGACGCCTGGATTCACCGGCCCGAAGCAGCCGAAGGGCAACAGGTCGCTGCTCGAGGAGGATCTGCAATCCTGGGCCGCGCCGTTCATGATGGCGCTGATCAACACGCGCAACGTTCATCGCTCCAACATGCTGATGGGCTTTCCCTACGGCCAGGATTTTGTTTACGACGAGATGGTCTTGACCGGTCCCGGCGAGAAGGGCGAGGCCAACGCCAAGCGCGTGATGGCGGCCAATGCCGAGAAGACCGGCCCGAGCGCGCCGAAGCCGGGCGAGGGCCCTTCAAAGGAAGAGCGCGAGAACGGCCGCTTCGACCTGCTCTATGTCGCGATCGCGCCCGACGGCCGCATGGTCCGCGCCGGCGTCACCGGCGACCGCGATCCCGGCTACGGTTCGACCTCGAAGATGATCTCGGAATGCGCGATGTGCATGCTGCGTGATGTGACGGATGTCCCGGCTGGCTTCTGGACGCCGGGCGCAGCGATGCAGCACAAGCTGATCAAGCGGCTACGGGACAATGCGGGGCTGACTTTCGCAGTGGAAGCATAAGGCCCACTGATCCGTGTCCGCGAAGTTCGACATCGTCGTCTACGGCGCAACGGGTTACACCGGCCAGCTCGTTGCCGAGTACCTCGCCGCGCATTATATCGGTGACGGCGCCCCGACATGGGCCGTGGCGGGGCGCAGCCAGGATAAGCTCGCCTCCGTTCGCGATGCGATCGGCGCGCCCGCGGACACGGCGCTCATCGTCGCGGACGCAGCCGATCCAGCGTCGCTGCGCGCGATGGTCGATCAGGCAAGGCTGGTCGTTACCACCGTCGGCCCGTACCAGCTCTATGGCTCCGATCTGCTTGCCGCCTGCGTTGCCTCGGGCACCGACTATATGGATCTCTGTGGCGAGCCGATCTGGCTGAAGCAGATGATCGACAGCCACGAGGCGGCCGCCAAGGCGAGCGGCGCACGCATCATGTTCTCCTGCGGCTTCGATTCCATCCCGTTCGAGCTCGGTGCGTTCTTCGTGCAGGAGGAAGCCCGCCGCGTGTTCGGAGCGCCGGCGCCGCGTGTCAAAGGACGCGTCCGCGACTTGAGCTGGAGGTTCTCCGGCGGCACCTCGGCGAGCGCACGGGTCACCTTCGAAGCGGTTGCGCAGGACCTCAGCCTGGTGTCGATCCTCAAAGACCCCTTTGCCTTCACGCCCGGCTTCGAAGGGCCGAAACAGCCGCGCGGCAACAGGCCTGTTTTCGAGGAGGATTTGCAATCCTGGTCCGCCCCGTTCGCGATGGCGATCCTCAACACGCGCAATGTCCATCGCTCCAACATGCTGATGGGATTCCCGTATGGCAGGGACTTCGTCTACGACGAGATGGTGCTGACCGGCGCAGGCGATGAAGGGCAGGCTAACGCGAAGCTCGTCATGGCGGCCAACAGCGAAAAGACCGGCCCTGAAGCGCTCAAGCCCGGCGAAGGACCGTCGAAGGAAGAGCGCGACAACGGTCACTACGACCTGCTCTATGTCGCGATCGCGCCCGATGGTCGTCAGGTTCGCGCGGCGGTAAAGGGCGATCTCGATCCCGGCTATGCCTCAACGGCGAAGATGATTTCCGAATGCGCGATCTGCCTGTTACGCGACACGCCTGATGTCCCGGCCGGTCTCTGGACGCCGGGCGCGGCGATGCAGCACAAGTTGATCAGGCGGCTGCAGGAGAATGCAGGGCTGAGGTTTGAGGTCGAGGGGTAAGCGCGATTGCGCGCCACAATCACGGTGTCATCGTCCGGCTTGACCGGACGATCCAGTATTCCAGAGACAGCAGTGATCGAGCCGAGAAGCCGCGGCCTACTGGATGCCCCGCCTTCGCGGGGCATGACAGCGTCAATCGCTACCCCGCCCGCGCATCATACGCGTACATGAACTCCATACCCTTCGAGCCCAGCGGCAGCAGCCATTTCATCATCTGATTGCGCATCCACGCGCCGGTGGCGCTGAACTCGCGCTTGCTGTTGCCGTTGCGGCGCGCCATCGCGACGATCTTCTCGGTGCGCGGGCGGCGCTCGGCCTCAAAAGCCTGGAAGGTGGCGCTGAGCTCCTGGCCCTCCTGCATCAGGCGAGCGAGCCGCATCGCATCCTCGAGCGCCAGCGAGGCGCCCTGGCCGGCGTGAGGGCTGGTTGCGTGCGCGGCATCGCCGATCAGCAGCGAGCGCTTGCGCGACCAGGTCGGCAGGGTCGCAACATCGAGCGTGTCGGTGACAACGATATTCTCGGCGGCGTCGATGATGGCAGGGATCGGATCGTGCCAGCCGTGATGGAAGCCGCGCAAATGCTGCTTCAACGTCGCCGGGTCGAGCGCGCGGAACATCGCGGCATCCATGCCGTGTGCAGGCTGGGTGCTCCACCACATCACACCGTCGTTCGGATCCGGGCTGCAATAGCCATAGCCGAAGAAGCCTCTCTGGCCGAACGTGGTCTCGACGTGCCGGCCGATTGATCGACCGTCGAGCACGGCGTGGGGCACGAAGCCGCCGAAGCCGATCAGTCCGGTGTCGAACGGTTGCGGGCCGTCTGGCACCACTTGGCGGCGCACGATCGAGTGCACGCCGTCGGCGCCGATCAGGAAATCGCCCTCGGCGGTGGTGCCGTCGGAGAAGTAGGCGATAATCGGCTGGTCGCCGCGGTCTTCGATCTTGATCAGGCGCTTGTCGAAATAGAGCGAGACGCAGGCACACCAGGCCTTGTCGATCAGGATTTCGTTCAACGTGGCGCGGCAGACGTTGACGGCGGGCTGGCCGAAGCGCCGCTCCATGTCGCGGTTGATCGAGCCGAGCCGCTCGCCGCCCTGCGAATAGAAGTCGAAGGACTCCGCGACCGAGCCGCGGCTGATCAGCTCGCCCGCAAGCCCGATCTCGTCCAGCACGTGCATGCCGTTCGGCGCGATCTGAAGGCCGCCGCCGATGCCCTTCGAGTAGGGCCAGGCCTCGTAGATCGCGGATTCGATGCCGGCGCGGCGCAGCAGGATCGCGGCGACGGGCCCGGCGATGCCGGCGCCGATGATCAGGGCTTTGCGAGGACGGTTGGACATGGCTTGCTCCCGACGTTTCCGTGGTGCTAGGAGAAATTACGGTCGCTAAATCTCTTAGTGACTAAGATATATATCGACTAAGATATGAGGTGAGCCTTGTCAAGGACGAAGGCGCGCACGGCGTTGTTAGAAGAGCTCGAGGAGGCGATGCGCAGGTCCTCCGCGCAGGGCGTGCTCTATGGCCAGACCGTTGCGAATGTTGCCGGAATTGCCAATTCCGACCTCGAATGCATGGACATCCTCTATCTCGAGGGACGCGTCACCGCAGGCCGGCTCGCCGAGGTCACCGGGCTGACCACCGGCGCCATCACCGGCGTGGTCGACCGGCTCGAGAAGGCTGGCCTGGTGCGCCGCGAGCGGGACGAGAAAGACCGCCGCAAGGTCTTTATTTCCGTCGTGCCGGAGCAGGCCATGAAGATCGGCCAGCTCTACGTTCCGATGCAGCAGGCGATGGAGAAGGTGTTTGGCACCTATTCCGACCAGGAACTGCGTCTGCTGCTGCGATTCGCGACCGAGGGCTACAAGGGTGTGCTCGCGGCAACCGAAGCGCTGAAGAGCCTGCTCGACACGCCGCCGGAGAAGCGGCCCGATCTCAAATTGAAGAAGCTTCGTCGCCAGCCCTAGTTTTGTAGATCTGCGCAGCCGCGATCATGCCCCACATTGCGCCCAGCATCATCCAGAAGTGCCGCCAATGGTCGGTGTCGATCACAAAACTCTCGCCGACGGTGCCGACGAAGGCGGAGAAGACGGCGAGATAGGCACGCTGCCAGGGCACGCGGACGAAGATGTGCCTGATACCCATGATGACAGTGGTGAAGACCAGCGCGGGATAGCACATGCCGGAGAGCCAGCCGCCGGACATGAAGGCGTTCAGATAGGAGTTGTGGGTGTCTTCGGGGAAGAAGCGGTGGAATTGCAGGGGGCCGATGCCGAATGGCAGGTCGAGCGCCATCTCTGCACCCAGGATATGCCGGCCGAACCGGCCGAAGCGGCCTTCGTCATAGCTCTGGTCGAAGCTCGCGCGCTGCTTGAACATCTCGGCGGTGGAGTCGAACGACAGCAGCACGGCGATCAGCGCGATTCCCAGCACTGCGGCGACGATCGCCATGACGACGATGCGCGAGCGCTGCGCGTTGGTGCGGCTGGTCAGCACCATCAGCGCCAGCATGAAGGCTGCGGTCAGCACGAGGCCGCCCCAGGCGGCGCGGGAGAAGGCGAGCAGGATCGCCAGCGACATGATGCCGAAGGCGAAGACGTTGCGGAAGGCCTTGGCCAGCTTGTCCGAGACCACGCTCTGCAGCGCGAACAGCGCCGGCAGGATCAGGAACGCGCCGAGCACATTCGGGTCCTTGAACGTGCCGCGCGCGCGTCCGTAGAGGGTGAGCAGATCGTCTGCGCCGGGAACCAGGTGGAAATAGCCCGCGACCGCCGACAGCGAGGCAATCATTGCGCCGACCACGAGGCCGCGGCGGAGCATGTCGAGTCGGGCCGCCGTGTCCTCGGATGTGACCATCGCGAAGAAGACGACTGTTACCGCCATGTACCAGGACGTCGCGATCCAGCTCACCACCTCGGGCTGCTCGAATAGCGGGATCGTGCTGATCGTGTAGCCGACATTGAGCAGGACCAGCATCAGGATCAGCGGCATCAGCGCGAGCCGCAGGCGGAGCCCGGTGGCGAAGAAGGTGACGGTGGCGAGCAGCGTCACGATCTCGTAGGGGCTGGGCTCGATGAAGACGATCGCACCGGAGGCGCCGACCAGCCACACCATCGCGCGCTGGAGCGCCAGCACGCCGGGCGCAGCCGGTGCGGCAATGTTCACTCCACCGGCTGTCGCCGCATACGCCATGATACGCCCACGCTACTCGTCCAAACAACTTCCGCCGTCATGCCCCGGCTTGACCGGGGCATCCAGTACTCCGAGTCGTTCGTGGCAGTTCCCGCTGCCGGCGATTACTGGATCGCCCGGTCAAGCCGGGCGATGACAGTCTGGCTCGAGGCCAGCAAACTCAATACGCGTTCTCGTTCTTGGTCAGCAGCGAGACCGGCGTCTTCAGGAGTATGACGAGGTCGAACAGCACCGACCAGTTCTCGATATAATAGAGGTCGAACTCGACGCGCTTCTGGATCTTCTCTTCGTTGTCGATCTCGCCGCGCCAGCCATTGATCTGGGCCCAGCCGGTGATGCCGGGCTTGACGCGGTGGCGGGCGAAATAGCCGTCGACGGCTTCGTCGAACAGGCGACTCTGGAGCTTGCCCTGCACCGCATGCGGACGCGGGCCGACCAGCGAGAGATTGCCGGAGAACACCACGTTGAACAGCTGCGGCAGCTCGTCGAGGCTGGTCTTGCGGATGAAGCGGCCGACGCGGGTGACGCGCGGATCGTTCTTGGTCACGACCTTCGATGCCGTCGGGTCGGCCTGGTGGTGATGCATCGAGCGGAATTTGTAGACGTCGATGCGCTCGTTGTTGAAGCCGAAGCGCTTCTGGCGGAACAGCACGGGGCCGGGGCTGTCGAGTTTCACCGCCAGCGCCACCAGTCCCATCACCGGCAGGGCTGCAAGCAGCGCGAGGCTGCCGACGACGCGGTCGAACAGCCATTTCATCACCAGATCCCAGTCGGTGATCGGCGCCTCGAACACGTCGAGCGTCGGCACCTCGCCGAGATAGGAATAGGAGCGGGGACGGAAGCGCAGCTTGTTGGTGTGGGCGGAGAGGCGGATGTCGACCGGCAGCACCCAGAGCTTCTTCAGCATTTCCAGGATGCGCGTTTCCGCCGAGATCGGCAGCGCGAACAGCACGAGATCGACGCGGGTGCGGCGGGCGAACTCGACGATGTCGTCGACCTTGCCGAGCTTGCGCGCGCCGGCGCAGGTGTCGAGCGCGCGGCTGTCGTTGCGGTCGTCGAACACGCCGAGCACGTGGATGTCGGAATCCTCCTGCGCCTTCAGCGCCTCGACCAGCTGCTCGCCGTTGCTGTCGGAGCCGACGATGATGGTGCGGCGGTCGAGCCGGCCCTCGCGTGCCCAGGCACGCACCAGCGAGCGCAGCATCAGACGTTCGGCGATCAGCGCGGCGAGCCCGAGGAAATAGAAGGCGGCAAGCCACAGCCGTGACATTTCGCTGCCGAACTTGGCAAAGAAGGAGATGCCGATGAACAGCAGGAAGACGAACGACCAGGACGAGATCATCCGCGTCATCTGCCGCAACTGACCGCGGAACAGTTGCACCTGATAGATGTCGGCGGCCTGGAAGCAGACCACGGCGGCGACCGCGACGGCGACGATCTCGGCCGGATAGACCCAGCTGAAGCCGACAAGCGGCATGACATAGCCGAGATAAACTCCAATGCCGACAAGGCTCAGCAGCGTGAAATCGGCCACGCGCACGAAGCCGGTGATCACGATCGGCGAATAAGCGCGGGCGACCTTCTGGTTGACGACTTCGAGCGCGGCCGGCGTCAGGCGGCGGCGGCGCTCGACGAAGGGCTGGTCAGCGGGCCTCGCCGCGGCGGTCGTCGCGGCATCGAGCATCGAGCGTGCGTTGAGCGGTTCCACGGGCGTCCACGTCCATTCCAAAAACCCGCGGGCCGCGACTTTGCGCCCCGGGCGAGCATCCCCTGGCATCTGGATTATCGGACAAATCGGAAGATTCTCTAAAGCGGGCCTTAAGGATGGTTAGTGATTGGTAAATGCGCCGCGATAACCCGCGAGCACGCCGTCAACCATCGCGGCTTGCGAGAAATGCGCGGAG
The DNA here is from genome assembly GCF_004123905.1 of Bradyrhizobium betae. GTDB lineage: Bacteria > Pseudomonadota > Alphaproteobacteria > Rhizobiales > Xanthobacteraceae > Bradyrhizobium > Bradyrhizobium betae_A. Next base: position 98,790 of record NZ_MZXW01000022.1, on the reverse strand, counting down.
ATGCGCTCGCGCAAGGACGACGCGCGCTGCGCGGTGCCTTGCGGATCGTCGAGCGCGGCGGCAATCGCTTCTGCCATGGCCCCGGCGTTGCTCGCCGCGAACAGGGCGGGGCTTTCGGGTCCGAAAATCTCGGGGATGCCGCCAACGCGGGCCGCGATCATGGGAATGCCGGCGGCTCCGGCCTCGATCACGACATAGGGCATGGAATCGCCGCGCGAGGGCACGACCAGCAGGCGTCCTTTGGAGAAGCCGTAGCGCGCCTTGACGTGGCCGATGAAACGGATCGCGCTGGTGAGGCCGAGCCTTTCGACCTGCGCTTTCAGCGCCGCCGTCTCCTCGCCGTCGCCGCCGAGCGTGAGCGTGACCTTCTTGCCGCCTTCGTGCAGTCGCCCGACTGCATCGACCAGCAGATCCGCGCCCTTGATGTGCCTGAACTCGCCGACATAGGCGAGGTCGGTGGCATCCTCAGTGGTGACAACAGGTTCGAATTCTTCCGGCGTCACGCCGTTGAAGACGCAATGCACCACGCCCTTGGGCGTGCCGACAATGCGCTGATAGGTGTCGCGGGCAAAGGCGCTCTCGAACAGGAACAAATCCGTCGCGTCCATCAGCGTGCGTTCGAGCCGCGCGTAGAACTCGCCCTTGAGCGTGTTCAGAGGATAGTGCAGCGAGCCGCCGTGCGGGGTGTAGATGCGGATGCTGTCGTCCGAGCGGCGCCGCATCCGGACGAAGGCGCCGGCCTTGGCGCCGTGGCCGTGCAGGACGTCGGGCTTGAGCTCGGCGATCATGCGCCGCATCCGCAGCCACACCAGAAAGTCGTCAGGCGAAGGTTCACGGCGGATCGCCAGCCGATGTACGCCGAGCTTCAGCCGCGGGGCAAGCTCGGCCAGCGCCTTGTCCGCACGCTCGCCGCCGGTGAGGCTGTCGGCGAGGATGCCAACGTGATGACCGCGATCGACCTGGCCGTTGGCGAGGTCGAGGATGTGGCGGAAGATGCCGCCGACCGGAGCGCGGACGGCGTGCAGGATGCGGAGCGGCCGGTCGGGAGAGGGGGGCATGATCAGAACCAGCGCTCGACGGCGAATGCTCGAACAATTCTCGAAATATCGAGATGGATTAAGAGCCCTCGTGGTTAACAAACGATGACGAGCGCGCCTGCGTCGCTCGCAGCGTGGCGCGATTAACCCAGCGGCAACCTTAATGGAGTGTAATCGCCCCGGTTGAGGTAGAGTCGCAGCGTTGCCCTGCGGGAGTGTTCGATGCGTTTAGCGTTCTGGCGTGCCGGCAAGGACAAGGCTGTGGTCGAGCGGGCTGTTGCGAAGCCCAAAGCCGAAGCAGCACCCAAGGTTGAAGCAAGGCCTGCGCCCGTTGCGGCGAAGCAGGCGCCTGTCGAATCCGGTGACATCGATCTGCACGCGCTTGGCGGCGCACTTGCCCGCAAACGCGGCTGGATCATCGTGCCGACGGTGCTCGCGCTCGTCGTCTCCATCGCAATCGTCAATCTCATCACGCCGCGCTACAAGTCGGAGTCGCGCATCCTGATCGACGGTCGCGAGAACGTCTTCCTGCGTCCCAGCAGCGACCGCAGCACCGAGGAGCGGCAGGCGCTCGATGCCGAGGCCGTCACCAGCCAGGTGCAGCTGGTGTTGTCGCGCGATCTCGCGCGCGAGATCATCAAGAAGAACAAGCTCGCGGAACGCCCCGAATTCGATCCGGTGCTGCAAGGCATCTCGCCGCTGAAGTCGCTTGCGGCACTGGTCGGCATCGGTCGCGATCCGTTCTCGATGACGCCGGAAGAGCGCGTGCTCGATGCCTATTACGAGCGGCTCCAGGCTTACGCCGTCGACAAGTCGCGCGTGATCGTGGTCGAATTCCAGTCGCAGGATCCCGAGCTTGCAGTGCGCGTCGCCAATTCGATCGCCGACGGCTATCTCGTGCTCCAGCAGAATGCGCGCCAGGACCAGGCGCGCAATGCCAGCCAGTGGCTCTCGGGCGAGATCGAGAATCTGCGCAAGAAGGTCTCCGACGCCGAAGCCAAGGTCGAGGATTTTCGTTCCAAGTCGTCGCTCTTCGTCGGCACCAACAACACCACGCTGTCGAACCAGCAGATGGGCGAGGTCAACACCCAGCTCAACAATGCGCGCTCGATGAAGGCGGATGCGGAATCCAGGGCGCGGCTGATCAAGGAGATGCTCCAGAGCGGCAAGCCGATCGAAGCATCCGAAGTGGTGAACTCCGAGCTGATGCGGCGACTGTCCGAGCAGCGGGTGACGCTGCGTGCGCAGCTCGCCGAACAATCATCCACGCTGCTCGGCAATCACCCGCGGATCAAGGAGCTCAAGGCCCAGCTCGGGGACCTCGACAATCAGATCCGCGATGAAGCGGCCAAGATCTCCCGTTCGCTCGAAAGCGACGCGCGCATTGCCGGCGGCCGGGTCGACGGCCTGATAGCGAGTCTCGAGCAACTCAAGAAGCAGGCGACCTCGACCAACGGTCAGGATGTCCAGCTCCGTGCGCTCGAGCGCGAGGCCAAGGCGCAGCGCGATCTGCTCGAGACGTATCTCGGCAAGTACCGCGAGGCCAGCACCCGCGAGAGCATCGATACCGCACCGGCGGAAGGCCGCATCATCTCGCGCGCGATCGTCTCGAATATGCCGGCCTATCCGAAGAAGCTGCCGATCGTGCTGATCGCGACGATCGCGACGCTGCTGCTCTCGTCAGGCGTCGTCGTCACCGGCGAGCTGCTGCGCCAGACCGCGCCGCGCGCGGTGGCCGTCTTGATGCCGGCGCAAACGCAGGCGGCGGTCAGGCGGGAACCATTTGTCCAACCGGTGGTCGATCCGATCGCCGAGCCGGTGATGGATGATCCCGTGCCGCTCCAGCCGGAGATGGCAGTCGATGCCCATGTCAGCGAATTCGCCGAGATCGGCCACCTCGCCGATAGCCTGCGCGCCGCCGGCGCGGCGGCGAAGAAGGTTACGGTGCTCGGCACCGCCTCGGGTGAGGCCATCACGCTGTCGACGCTGACACTGGCCCGGCACCTGGCGCGCGATGCGCGGGTGGTCGTGGTCGATCTCGCCGCGTCCTCGCCGACGATTGCGGCGGTGTCCGTCGATGCTTCGGCGCCCGGCCTTGCCGAGCTGATGCAGGGCGAGGCCTCGTTCGCGCAAATTATCACCCGCGACAAGCTCTCGCGGCTGCATCTGGTCATGGCCGGCCGTCCCGGCTTCGACCGCAGCCTCCTCCAGTCGCCGCGCGTGACGCTCGCGATCGACGCGCTGCTCCGCGCCTACGACCACGTGCTGCTCGACGCCGGCAGCGCCTCTGACCTTCCGGCGGAGCTCCTGACGGCGCATGCCCGCGCCGTCGTGGTGCCCGATGCCGCGATGGCGCCGGATGCGCGCACATCGATGTGCGAGCAGCTCAGCGCCGTCGGCTTCAGCGAGGTGACGATGCTGAGCAAGCCCGTGCAACCGACGAACGGGGCAGAGACGCTGCGCGTGGTAGCGGCGTGATCTTTCTTCCCCTCTCCCCTTGTGGGAGAGGGTGGATCGCCGCGTAGCGGCGAGACGGGTGAGGGGTCTCTCTCGCCAGGCCCCACTGTCTTTTGAGCCTGAGGATAGATACCCCTCATCCGGCGCTTCGCGCCACCTTCTCCCGCAAGGGGAGAAGGGAAGGGCAGCTCGCGAGTGGGAATATCTACCCGAACGCCTGCCGCAGCCGTCGCGCCAGGTCGAACAGCATCTGGTTCTGCTTCACCAGCCGCTTGCCGTGGCTGAGCGACGACATCGCCATCGCCGCGAGCTTTCCGCGCGAGGTCAGGGGGACAAAGCTGTCGAAAATGTCCTCGTCGTCCTTGCAGAACATCCGCTTGTACTCGTCCGAACCGATGCCGAGGTCGAGCGAGCGGTAGCCGCGCTCGGCGTAGCGGTCGATGATGTAGCGCATCAGGATCAGCCCGGGGCTGTAGCGGGCGTGCTCGGACATCGTGTAGGTGTTGAACATCATCGAGAAGCGCTGGCCATCGGCGACGCCGGCGAAGATCGCGATCACGTCCTCGTCGCATTCGAGCGCGTGGATGTCGATGACCCGGCCTTCGCCGCGCGGCGCGAGACACGCGCTGCGGACGAACTGCTCGACGCCCGCTTCGGCGAAGACGTTCGGCAGCTTCTGCTCGGCCATCCGCGCCGGCTTGACCCGGAAGAACCAGTCGAGCAGGCGGGTGACGTCCGCGTCGGTGGTGGCGAGGTGATAGCGGTAGCCGGCGAGCGCCTGGAGCTTCTTCTCCTTGCTCTTGAGGCGCCGGCGGAAGGAATTGCTGATCCGCGATGCGGGGGGGCCGCAGGGCTCCATCACCAGCAGCGGGCAGCCGTTGATCGCGCTCTGGCGCGGGAGGGCCGCAAACGGGTTCTGCTGGTCGAGCCAGCGCAGCGGCTGTTGCGTCAGCGAGAGCACGTCGACATGTTCGCGCAGCGGCGCAAGCAGCGCATCGAGATCCGCCGCACCGAACTGTGCCGCGAACTCGGCGTTCCACAGGCCCATATTGAAGGTCGTGTGCTTGCCGCCCATGAAGCAGGCGGTGCGCACGCCGTGGCTTTGCCGCAACGAGAGCGGCAGCAGCAGCAGCGGCCGGTGCTCGGCGTCGCGGGCAATGACGATGAACGGGCGGGCACCTTCGCAGCCGCCGACCAGCCGTTGCCACGGGCTGAGCAGGTCGAAGCGCTGGTAGGGGGTGAAGAGGTGGCCGGACTCCTCGAATGCGCGCCAGACCGCTTCGGCCGCGCCGAGATCGGTGACGATATCGACATGCGCGATACGGCTCGCATTAGACCGCGCTGGCGATTCTGCCGTCCGGCTTTGCATCGCCGCAGCCATGGTCATTCACGAAACCTGTCGAGAAAACGAAAAATACGTACTTCGGCCTGTGGCCGACCTTTGCAAAGAAATGTCAACAAAGGGTAATGACTATAAGAGAGGGAAGGGACCGCCGGCGGGCGTGAAGGTGGGATATTGGCATCCGACGACAGATGGCTGGAACGGCTGCGCCTTGAGCTGACCTGGTTCACCGGCCGGGCGGCGCTACGCGGTCGCGGGGCCGGCGCCATCCTGCGCTTTGCGCATGTGCGGCCGCGGCGACGCGGCGCGTTTCAGCCGCTGCGCGAGCACGAGATTACCCCGCAATTCCTCGACCGCGCCATCCGCGCGCTGAAGCGCTGGAACTACGACATCATCGGCATGGACGAGGTCTGCCGGCGCGCGGTGACGCTGCCGGAGACGCGGCGCTTCGCTGCACTGACCTTCGACGGCGTGCCGAAGGATCTCATCCAATTCGCCTATCCGGCGCTGGCGCGCCACGCAGTTCCCTTCACGATCTATGTGCCGACCGCGTTTCCCGACGGCGTCGGTGATGCCTGGTGGCTCGGCCTGGAGCAGGTGATCTCGCGCGAGAGCCGCGTCAGCCTGATGATGGGCGAGAAGGAGCAGCGCTTCACCGTCACAGGCAATGCCGAGAAGCAGGCGCTGTTCTCGCATCTCGAAGGCTGGCTGCGCTCGCTGTCGCCGGCAGATCTGTCGGTTGCGATCGCCGATCTTTGCACGCGCTACCGGATCGATCTCGCGGCGCTCTCGCGTGAGGCATCGATGGATTGGGAGGATCTGGCGAAGCTGGCGGCCGATCCTCTCGTCACGATCGGCAGCGCGACCGTGAACTATCCCGTTCTCGCCAACATGAAGGACGCGGCCGCGTTGCGCGAGATGACCATGGGCAAGGCGGTCGCGGAATCGGCCTTCCACCGCGAGATCAGGCATCTCGCCTTTCCGTTCGGCGATCGCTCGTCCTTCCGGCGCAGCCACGTCGTGATGGCGGAGGAGGCCGGCTTCGCCAGTGCGGTGTCGACGATCCCGGGCATCGTGGATGCGGAGGGGCGCACCAATCTGCGCGCGCTGCCGCGAATTTCCTGGGACGGACGCGTGCGCTCGCTGCGGATGTTGCGCGTGCTGGTCTCGGGTACTGCCTATGCGCCGGTGAAACCGACGGGCAGCGCTACGAGCCAGACTTGACGCGATCGGGCCGCTGCATCCAGCTCACAATCGGCATCGCCGGTAGCACCCAGCCCATGCCGACCACCACGTAATAGATCGCCTGCCGCCAGCCGGACTCGGCGATCCACGGCATCTGCGCCGCTGCCATGCCGAGCAGGGCCCAGACGGTGGCCAGCACCAGGAGCAGGATGGCGCCGAGGAACTTGCGGGTGCGGATCGTCATGACGGAATGTCGCGGTCTTTCGCGTAACTTGCGCTGCGGAAGCGGGGGACTATAAGGGCCATGCAGTCCGGTTCAAGCATCTTTAGTTCAAGGCTTGGGTTCGCCCCGAATGACGCCGATTTCCGCCCCGACCAAGCCGTATCGCGCCGTGCGCTGGTGGCTGATTTCCGTGGCCGCGCTGATCGCGCTGATGGTGCTGGTCGGCGGGGCGACACGGTTGACGGAATCCGGCCTCTCGATCGTCGAGTGGAAGCCGGTGACGGGCAGCGTTCCGCCGCTGTCGGAAGCGCAGTGGACCGACGCGTTCGAGGCCTACAAGAAAATCCCGCAATATCGCGAGCTCAATGCGGGCATGAGCCTGTCCGAGTTCAAGGAGATCTTTTGGTGGGAATGGAGCCACCGGCTGCTCGGCCGCTTCATTGGTGCCGCCTATTTGCTGCCGTTCCTGTTCTTCCTATGGCGCGGCGGTCTGTCGGGTGAGTTGAAGCGGCGGCTGTGGCTGCTGTTCGCGCTCGGCGGACTTCAAGGCGCGGTCGGCTGGTGGATGGTGGCCTCGGGCCTGACGGAACGTGTCGAGGTCTCGCAATACCGGCTGGCGACGCATCTGGTGCTCGCACTGCTGATCTTCGCCGGTATCGTCTGGACGGTCCGGCGGCTCGCAGAGCGGCCGCCGATCGCAGCGCCCGCGCGGCTGCGCTTCACCAGCGCGCTGCTGCTCGTCGTGACTTTCGTGCAGATCTATTTCGGTGCGCTGGTCGCGGGGCTGCGCGCCGGGCGCGCCTACAACACCTGGCCGCAGATCGACGGCGCGTTCATTCCCTCGAGCGAGCGGCTGTGGTTCGAGACGCCGTGGTGGCGCAACATGTTCGACAACGTGCTGACGGTGCAGTTCGAGCACCGCATGACCGCCTATGCGCTGTTCGCGCTGGCGGCGCTGCATGCGATCGATGCCGTGCGTTCGCGCGCAGGCTCAGCGGCGAGTGGTGCGCTCTGGCTCTTGGCGGCCGTGAGCGTGCAGGCGGTGCTCGGTATCCTCACGCTGCTCAACCAGGTGCCGATCAATCTCGCGCTGTCGCACCAGGCAATGGCGATCGCAGTGCTGACGCTTACGGTGATGCAGGTGGAGCGGCTGGCCTCACGGCAGCCTGCCGAGGCGCAGACGCGCGTGGTTCCGCTTGGTCAGGCCGGCTGATCAGCAATAGCCGTAGATGCCGCACGAGTAGGGCAGGCGCCAGAAATAGTCGACCTGCTTCCCGCCGTAATACGAGCCCTGATAATCGTAGTCCCACGGACGGCCGTAATAGCCCGGCAGCGTGTGCGAGCCGGGCAGCAGCGGCGTGCCCGGCAGGTTGCGGATGTAGCTGCCGATGCCATAGGCCGGCGAGATCAGCGCATCCGGATCGGTCTCGACATAGACCTTTGGCGGCTCCTGCAGCGGAGCCGCGGCCCGCCGCTTCGGCGTGGCCGGGAGATCGGCGGCGAGCGCACTTGAGACCGTCAGCATCGCCGCAAGGGCAGGCACCATCCAGCGCAGCATCGTCGGCTCCGAATCAAAAGGGCGATCCAAGGACGATGTATGGGGCAGGTATGGTTAACGACTGTTAACCTGGGCGCATTTTCTGCGCCCCGGAACGACCCAGGCGACTAAGCTCCCAGCGCCTGCTCCAGATCGGCGATCAGATCTTCCTTGTCCTCGATGCCGATCGAGAGCCTGACCACGTCAGGGCCGGCGCCGGATTTCACCTTGGCGGCGTCGTCGAGCTGGCTGTGCGTGGTCGAGGCTGGGTGGATGACGAGCGAGCGGGTGTCGCCGACATTGGCGAGGTGCGAGAACAGCTGCAGTTTCGACACCAGGCTGACGCCGGCATCGTAGCCGCCCTTCAGGCTGAAGGTGAACACGGCGCCCGCGCCCTTCGGCGCGTATTTGCGCGCGAGCTGATTGTACTTGTCGCTCGCCAAGCCCGCATAGCTGACCGAGGCCACCGCCGGATGGCCGGCGAGGAATTCGGCGACTGCCTTGGCGTTGTCGCAGTGCTTCTGCATGCGCAGCGGCAGCGTCTCGATGCCGGTGAGGATCATGAAGGCGTTGAACGGCGAGAGCGCAGGGCCGAGATCGCGCAGGCCGAGCACGCGGCAGGCGATCGCGAAAGCGAAATTGCCAAAGGTCTCCTGGAGCCGGATGCCGTGATATTCGGGCCGCGGCTCCGACAGCATCGGGTATTTGCCGCCCGTGGACCAGTCGAACGTGCCGGCGTCGACGATGATGCCGCCGAGCGAATTGCCGTGGCCGCCCAGGAATTTCGTCAGCGAGTGCACGACGATGTCGGCGCCGTGGTCGATCGGGCGGATCAGATAGGGCGAGGCCAGCGTGTTGTCGACGATCAGCGGCACGCCCGCCTTGCGCGCCACCGTCGAGATCGCCTCGATGTCGGTGATGCTGCCGCCGGGGTTGGCGATCGACTCGATGAAGATCGCCTTGGTGCGCGGGGTGATGGCGCGCTCGAAGCTGGCGATGTCATCGGAATCGGCCCACACCACGTTCCAGCCAAAACTCTTGAACGCATGCGTGAACTGGTTGATCGAGCCGCCATAGAGTTTTCGCGCGGCGATGAACTCGTCGCCGGGCTGCAGCAATTGCTGCAGCACCACGACCTGCGCGGCATGGCCGGAGGCCACCGCGAGCGCAGCGGTGCCGCCTTCGAGCGCAGCGACGCGCTCTTCCAGCACTGCGTTGGTGGGATTGCCGATGCGGGTATAGATGTTGCCGAACGCCTGCAAGCCGAACAGAGAGGCGGCGTGGTCGGCGTCATTGAAGACGAAAGAGGTCGTTTGATAAATCGGAGTCGCGCGCGCGCCGGTGGTGGGGTCGGGCTGTGCACCGGCATGCACGGCGAGCGTTGAAAATCCCGGAAGGCGATCGCTCATTGGGGGCGTCCTGTTCTCATGGTCTGAAATCGCGCGGCATGCTGATCGGCGCCGCGGCTCCCGTCAAGCCGCTGCTTCACATCACCGCGCCACGATTGTCACGTTCGCGCAGCGGAAATTTATTGCGTCAGCTTTGCTCGGTCTTGTTTCTTGCCGCGCGATCGGAGGCCGCGGTGTCGCCGCCGCCGACACTCATCCGATTGAGGGATAGCCGCATGCCTTGCGTCGGTGCCGGCGCGCGCTTGGAACTCAATGTGCGCGAATTCACGCCCATCCAGGAGATCTCGGACGACAAACGGCCATATTCGATCTTGGGGCAGCGGTTCATCACCACCTTGATACCGACCGATTCCGCCTTCGCGGCCGCCACATCGTCACGTGCGCCAAGCTGCATCCAGATCACTTTCGGCAGCGGATCGAGCATGAGCGCCTCTTCGACCACGGGCATGATGTGGCTGGAGTTGCGAAAAATGTCGATCATGTCGATGGGACGCTCGATGTCGGACAGCGAGGCGACGAAGGGCTTTCCCAGCAACTCCTTGCCGACATGGCCCGGATTGACCGGGATCATGTCGTAGCCGCGCTGCGCCAGATATTTGAACGCAAAATAGCTCGGCCGCACATTGACCGGCGACGCGCCGACCATCGCGATCGACTTCACGCTGTTGAGGATGGCGCGGATGTAATTGTCGGGATAGGCGTCGTGGTTCATTGGCTCTTCTTTTGCTGTCATTGCGAGGAGCGAAGCGACGAAGCAATCCAGACTGCGTCCGCGGTGGGATTTCTGGATTGCTGCGCTTCGCTCGCAATGACGATTCTATTCATCCCGCCATGTCGGCGTGCGCTTCTCGATGAAGGCGCCGATGCCTTCCTCGGCGTCACGCGCCATCATGTTCTCGGTCATCACCTCTGCCGCATAGCGATAGGCATCCGCAAGGCTCATCTCGGCCTGGCGATAGAATGCTTCCTTGCCGAGCTTGACGGTGTAGGCTGATTTGAGCGCGACCTGTTGCGCGAGCTCGATCGCGGCGCCGAGTTCGGAGCCGGCGGGCACCACGCGGTTGACGAGGCCGATCTCGCGGGCGCGGTCGGCCGGGATCGGTTCACCGGTCAGCAGCATCTCCATGGCCTGCTTGCGCGGGACGTTGCGCGACAGCGCCACCATCGGCGTTGAGCAGAACAGGCCGATGTCCACGCCGGGCGTCGCGAACTTCGCCTCGTCCGACGCGATGGCGAGATCGCAGCTCGCGACGAGCTGGCAGCCGGCCGCGGTCGCGATGCCTTGGACCGCAGCGACCACGGGCTTGGGCAGATGCACGATCGCCTGCATCATCGCGCTACAGGCGGTCATCATCTCGGCGAAGAAGGCGCGGCCGCGATCCGGGTCAGTGCGGCGCGCGGTCAGCTCCTTCATGTCATGGCCGGCGGAGAAGGCGGGGCCGTTGGCGGCGATCACGACGCCGCGGATTGCCTTGTCGTCGCGGATCTCGTTGAGCTCGGCGTGTAAGCTGGCGATCATCGCTTCCGACAGGCTGTTGCGGGCGGCCGGGCGGTTCAGCGTCAGGACCGCGATGGGGCCTACTATTTCGCGCAGCAGAATTGGCGGTTGCGGGGAGGGGGCGCGGGCGGCCTGGGCGGACATCGAGGCGTTTCCGATTGGATTATTGCGTTTGGATGACGCAGATAACTTAATGTAACAGGGGATGTGAAGCGAGGGTGAGGCGAAGCATGGCGTTAGCGAAAATGAGCGTGGCGGAGGTCGAGCAGTTTCTCCGTGACGAGTTTCCCCAGGCCTTCAGCGGCGACGACATCACGATCGAGAGTGCGGACGGCCAGACCTGCCTTCTGCGGCAGCGCTACAGCGAAAGGATGCTGCGGCCGGGCGGAACCGTGTCCGGTCCGACGCTGATGACGCTTGCCGATTTCGCGATGTACGTGGTGCTGCTGTCCGCAATCGGGCCGATCGGGCTCGCGGTCACCACCAATCTCAACATCAATTTCCTGCGCAAGGGCCAGCCCGGGCAGGACGTGCTGGCGGAGGCGCGGCTTCTCAAGCTCGGCAAGCGCCTGGCGGTCGGGGAGGTGAAGCTCCTGTCCGGCAGTTCGCCGGACCCGATCGCCCATGTCACCTCGACCTATTCCATTCCAAATGTTTGAGCTTTTCGCAGGTAGTATCGTACCATATTTTTAAGTCGTTGATTTGTATTGATTAATTTCCATCCTCGGGCATTGACCGTTGCGGGTCTCTTCTCTAGAAAACCTCGCAGTCCGGTGCGGTGTTCGCGCCGATGCTCCCCGTCCACGGAAACTCTGACATGAAAACCTTTTCGGCAAAGCCGGCTGAGGTGACGAAGAAGTGGGTGCTGATCGACGCCAAAGGTCTGGTCGTCGGCCGCCTCGCCACCATCGTCGCCATGCGCCTGCGCGGCAAGCACCTCCCGATCTACACCCCGCACGTTGATTGCGGCGACAACGTCATCATCATCAACGCGCAGCATGCGGTCCTCACCGGTCGCAAGCGCGAGCAGAAGACCTATTACAAGCACACCGGCTATGTCGGCCACGTGAAGGAGCGCACCGCGCGCCAGATCCTCGAGGGCAAGCATCCCGAGCGCGTGCTCGAGAAGGCCGTCGAGCGCATGATCCCCCGTGGTCCGCTCGGTCGCGTGCAGATGGGCAACCTCCGTGTCTACGGCGGCGCCGATCATCCGCACGAGGCGCAGACGCCCGAGAAGCTCGACATCGCCAAGTTGAACCGCAAGAACACGAGGGCCGCATAATCATGGCCGAATCCATTCAGTCGCTCGACCAGCTCTCGCAGCTCAAGACGGCGGTCGCGCCCGACGCGCCCAAGCACGAGAAGAAGGTCGACAAGTTCAACCGCGCCTACGCCACCGGCAAGCGCAAGGACGCGGTCGCCCGCGTCTGGATCAAGCCGGGTGCCGGCAAGGTCACGGTCAACGCGCGCGAGGTCGAGGTCTATTTCGCCCGTCCCGTGTTGCGCATGATGATCGAGCAACCGTTCTCGGTGGCCGCACGTTCCGGCCAGTATGACGTGATCTGCACCGTCGCCGGCGGTGGTCTGTCCGGTCAGGCTGGCGCGGTCCGTCATGGTATCTCCAAGGCGCTCACCTATTTCGAGCCGGAGCTGCGTACCGTGCTCAAGAAGGGCGGCTTCCTGACCCGCGACTCCCGAGTCGTCGAGCGCAAGAAGTACGGCAAGGCCAAGGCCCGCCGGTCCTTCCAGTTCTCGAAGCGTTAATCGCTTCGGTCGCATTCGCCGCGAAAGCGGCTTCAATGAGATGCAAAAGGGCGCTGATTTCAGCGCCCTTTTTGCTGTTCGTTTGTATGCAAATTGATGACGTGTTTCCCGAAAACTTGCTCTTGCATGAAAACCTGAATGGAACTTCGCGGACATAGCGTCGCATTTGGAAGGGCGCGCAAATCGGATGTGCCGATCGCGTAATTGCTATGTTTTAAGAGGGGGCCGACATGATGTCGCTCGATAGCATCACGCTCTATTTGGTTGCCACCATGGTTGCCGCACTGCTCGGCGCCATGATGGTATTCTTTGGCAGGCAGGAAAACAGTCCTGCGCTGAAATGGTGGGGCACCGCGTATCTCCTCGGCGCCGCTTCCGTTGCGCTGTGGACTGTGGCCGGCGACAAGCTCGGCCCGCATCTTTACCTTGCGCTGAACGCGGTCGGCTTCGTCGCCTGCGGCATGGTGTGGAATGCGGCGCGCGTCTTCCACGGCCGCAAGCCGAACTGGCCGGGCCTTCTCGTCGGCGCGCTCGCCTGGGCCGCGGCCGCCACGCTGCTCGATCCCGCGGCGTCCATAGTGCGCATGATCGTCGGCGCCGGCATCGTCTCGGTCTATGCGGCGCTGACCGCGAGCGAGCTCTGGGTCGAACGGCGCAAGAGCCTGCAACGGCGCTGGCCGGCCTTCGTGGTGCCGGTGATGCACGGCTGCGTCTTGATGTTGCCGATCCTGCTCGGCAGTTTCCTGCGCCCGCACGATGCCGGTTTCTCCACGAGCATCTGGGTCACCGTATTCGCGGTCGAGCTGATCCTCTATGCCGTCGGCACCGTGTTCGTGATCTTCATGCTGGTGTCCGAGCGCACGGTGACCGCGCATCGGACCGCCGCGTCGACCGATCCCCTGACCGGCATGCTCAACCGCCGCGGCTTTTCGGAAGCCTGCGGCCGTGTGATCGAGCGCGAGGCCAAGGCCGGGCGTCCCGTGACCGTGATGATCTTCGACATCGATCATTTCAAGTCGATCAACGATCGCTTTGGCCATCCCGCCGGCGACGAGATGCTGAAGTTGTTCTCCACCGTCGTTGTCAGCAATCTGCGCATGACCGACATGTCGGGCCGCATCGGCGGCGAGGAATTCGCCGCTCTCTTGCCGTGTTCGCTGGAAGAGGGCGTGCTGGTCGCCGAGCGCGTGCGCGAAGCCTTCGAGGCCTCCGGCGTCGTCGTCGATGAAGGCCCGGTCGACACCACCGTCAGCATCGGCGTCGCCGGCGGTCCGGCCGGCACCGAGCTCGAGGTGCTGCTGGCCTCGGCCGACACCGCGCTCTACCAGGCCAAGCGCGGCGGCCGTAATCGCGTCGAGGCGGCGGAGGAGCTGCCGCTGTCGCTGGAGAACTGGCGCCGCCAGAGCGCAGCGCGGGTCGGTGTGCCCAAGGGACAATCCAAGGCACAGCCGGCGACAGCCTGATACGCGGGGGGGCCTCGCGGTAATCCCCTGTTTACCGTTCGATCCCTACCATTGCGGTCATGGAATCGATCCGTCGACAGAATCCGCAGGCTGCCCTGATGTCGCTCGAAGCTCACGCGGCTTCGGCACGTGGCGGCTTCGCCTGTGTGTTCTCGACCGCGGACGAGTATGAGACGGCGCTCATCGCCGAGCGCCGCGCCCAGGGGCGCTACATGCAGAGCCGCAGCTATTGGCCGATCGCGCTGTTCGCCGGCTGTGCGCTGGTCGTGGCGGCCACGGTGCTGCTGTTCGCCTGAGTGACCTGCATTTTTGGTCCTGGTTTTGGACTTGGTTTTGGACTTGGCAGGGCGCCGTTTCGGTGCCTTTTTCTTTGCCCGAAGCTGCGGTAGACACGCTCATCGAACAATAATGGGTGGAAACCGATGATCACCGAGATCGCGCAAATCGACGTCAAGCCGGGCAGCGAGAAGGACTTTGAGGCCGCCGTCGCCAAGGCCAAGGCTGCCTTCGGCCGCGCCAAGGGCTTTCACGGTTTTGAGCTGCACAAGTCGATCGAGAAGCCGCAGCGTTACCGGCTGATGGTGAAATGGGAAACGCTGGAGAGCCACACGGTGGATTTCCGCGGCTCCGAGAATTTCACCGAATGGCGTGGCCTCGTCGGCCAGTATTTTGCCGCGCCCCCCGAGGTCGAGCACACCGAGACCGTGCTGACGACGTGAAGGGTCAAGCCGCCTCCGCCAGAGGGGGCGCCTCATACGTCTTGAAATGGTCGATCATGACCTTGGCGATGGCGACCAGCGGCAGCGCCAGCGCGAGGCCCCAGATTCCGAAGACGACGCCGAGCAGGATCTGGAACGCGAACAGCGTCGCCGGCGGGATGTCGAGCGCCTGGCGCTGCAGGATCGGCGTCAGCACGTAGCTCTCCATGGCGTGCACACCCATGAAGAGGATGAAGGCCGACAGCGCCGGGATCCAGCCCGAGGCCAGGCTCGCCAGCACCACGACGACGCCGGCGATGATGGCGCCGACGGTCGGGATGAAGGCAAGCAGGCCGGCCTGGATCCCCAGGATGAACGAGCCGGGAATGCCGATGATGGCAAGCCCGATCCAGGTCACGAGGCCGACCGCGATCATCACCACGATCTGCGCGATCAGCCAGCGCTCCAGCGTTTCGCTGATGCGGTCGATGATCAGGGCCACGCGCGTGCGATGCTTTGCGGGCGCGAGGAACAACAGACCGTCGTGATAGACGCTGGGCTGGGCGGCGAAGGCGAGCCCGAGAAACAGCACGATGAAGATGTTGCCGACGGCGCTGATCGCGCCGAACAGCAGCTTGAAGGTCTGACTCACGATCGCCCCGCCACTCGAGGCCAGCGCGCCGGCACCGCCGGGCAATCCGCCATGGGAGGCCGGGCTCGGGGCGGGCGTCGCGCCGGCGTCGCCTGAGGCGACGGGCGCGGCATTGCCGAGATCGAACACGCTGGTGTCGACGCCGTGGTTCTCCAGGAAGGAGCGGACGTTGCTGATCTGCGACCTGATGGTCTTGCTCAGCACCGAGGCCTGCTCGGCGATGGTGGCGCCGCCGAGATAGGCGACACCCGCAAGCAGCACCGCAAGCACGGCGCAGACGATCGCGAGCCGGACCGGATGAGGCAGGTGCACGCGGCGGCCGAGCGCGTTTGTCAGCGCGTTGAGGCCGACGCCGAGCAGCATGCCGGCGAAGATCAGCAGCAGGGTGGCGGCAAAATACCAGGTGAAGGCGAGCAGCGCC
This sequence comes from Bradyrhizobium betae, assembly GCF_004123905.1. Taxonomy (GTDB): domain Bacteria; phylum Pseudomonadota; class Alphaproteobacteria; order Rhizobiales; family Xanthobacteraceae; genus Bradyrhizobium; species Bradyrhizobium betae_A. The sequence goes on along the minus strand of NZ_MZXW01000022.1, from coordinate 83,104 downwards.
GTGAACAGCACGATACCGCTGCCGCCGACCGAGATGGCCCAGGCCTGATCTCGCGCGAGATCGCTGCGGGTCCGGGGCCGTTCATCTCTGGGAATGGTCACATCGGATCCTTTTCGGGGCTGTACCGAGCACTCTTTCGCGAATTGCCGTCGGGGATCAAGCCGGGCGGCGCTGGCCTGGCCTCAAAGCCAACGCGACCGGGGCAAAAGGGTGCCTCTAGGGGGCCTTGGCCGCCTTTGCGCGAAAATAGCATTGCCGTCCCGCGATCCCTTCTGTTGAATTTGTTCCATCGGAGGGGCATGTTTGGAGAATCTTTTTCGGCAGGAGGTCGGAACGGGAGATGAGAAAGCCGGTCGTCGGCGTGATCGGGAATGCCCATCGCGTCGAAAATCGATTTCAGGTCCAGATGGTCGGCGAGCGCAATTTGCGCGCGGTGGCCGAGGTTTCTGGTGGCTTGCCGATGATGTTCGCGGGCGCGCCTGATATCACCGATATTGGCGCGCTGCTCGACGTGGTCGACGGGATCGTGCTCACCGGCGCCCGTGCCAACGTCCATCCGACTCGCTTCAATGTCGATCCGTGCGAACGGCACGAACCCTACGATATCCATCGCGACGAGGTCGCGCTGGCGCTTTCGGTCGCCTGCGTCGCCCGCGGCGTTCCGCTGTTCGGCATCTGCCGCGGACTGCAGGAGATGAACGTCGCCTTCGGCGGCTCGTTGCACCCCGAGATCCGCGAAATCCCCGGCCGCATGAACCACCGCATGCCCCGGCTCGAGAACGGCGAGATCCATCCCGATCCGACCGTGGTGTTTGCCGACCGTCACGACGTCGACCTCACGCCCGGCGGTGCGTTCGCAAGACTGCTCGGCTGCGAGAAGATCAGGGTCAATTCGCTGCACGGCCAGGGCATTTTGGACCCCGGCAAGCGCGTGCTGATCGAAGGAATCGCCGAGGACGGCACCATCGAGGCGATCCGCATCGCGGAAGCCCCGACCTTCGCGCTCGGCGTGCAATGGCACGCCGAATACGACCCGCAGCAAAATCCGGTCAACCGGAAGCTGTTCGAGGCTTTTGGTGAGGCGATGGTCGAACGGCAGAAGGCCGCGGCGTAGTTCTCGCGCGTGTCCCGGACGCGCTGCAGCGTTCTTACGCTGCTGCGCAGAGCCGGGCGCAGGTCTTTCGGAAATCAGGCGCTTTATGTTTGCCCTTGGCTCGCTCGCCTGTCTGAACGGAGCCCTGTCGGCCGAGCCGAGCATCGGCAATGGGCTGATATCGTCGTCAAAATATCTTTGGTCCATTCCAGACGTCACGATACGGGACGTTGCACCAGCCGCAAACGGAACGGCCGTTCTCGTGCTTCAAGACCGCGAGAAGCGCCTGTCATTGATGATTGGCGCGAACGCACTTGGCGTTGATCGCGCGTTCCGCTTAAGACCGTCAAGATGCTTGATCCCTACGCCATCCACTCGGCAGCGGCGGCCGACGGCTCGATCTGGATCGGCGGGACGACGAACAAAGGGCGATCGTACGCCAGCGCTCCTTTGTCAGATGCCTACCTCGCAAAGGTCGGCCCGGATGGGCATTTGGTTTGGGAAGTTGTAATTGCGCGAAAGCGTGAGAACTCAATATTCGATATGGCGATCTTGCCCTCCGGTGACGCGGTCATCATCGGGCGAGAAGATGATGCAAATTGGCTCGCGCGGATATCTGGCGATGGAGAAATCCTCTGGGAGAAGACATTTGGGTTAGGCGAAATCGCGTCGGTCGCTGTGTTGAATGATCTGATTGCGGTGATGGCCTTCGAGGCGGTCGAGGGAGAGGCGAAAGGCGCCGGTGCGCGCGTGGCTTTGTGGCGTTTCGAGACCGAAGGACAACTTTTGGATCACCATGTCGTCCGTGACGATGGGGCAGGCCGGGCGCTTCCTGGCTGATGAAGGTCGGTTCGGGACGCGGAGATATTTTCGCGGCCAGCGCCTGGACTGAGCCGATGTCGAAGACGCCCTCGGCCAAGGCACTGAGCGTTACCCGTTTGACTGCCCAAGGCCAGGTCGTTTGGCAGAACGTCATTCCGGAGACCATCGTTCAACGTCGCGTGGGACCAATGCCTTGCCCGCGTGCCGTCCTGATCCCTCGAGAAGGAGGTCTCATCACCTTCTGTGTTGCTGCGGAAGGCACCGAATTTTTTTATCTCGAGCCCGCAGCAGGCAAAGTTGTCCGCGATCTTCTTCCAAATGCAACAGAGCAAATTTGCGACGGATCGTCCGGGCGCGCTTCGTTCATGCTCCCGCATTCCGACTCAAGCATCTGGATATTCGGGACGGGCGGAAGTTGCAGCTGGCTTCAACAGGTCAAGCTCCAGCCGTAGGTTGGGCGGAGGCCACTGCATCACCCTTCCTCGATCCAGACTTCCGCATCGCTCAGAGCGTTCAGAATGCGTTCGATGTCTTCGGGCTCTATCCCGTTGCCGCACAGTTCATTCAATTCGTCGAAGGTGATCTTGCCGTTTCGTTCCCCGATTTCGGTGGCTCGTCGAATGATTTCCGGTACGCTCATGTTCTCTCCTGGGGCGGCCTCTACTTTATGCTGAGAGAGTCGGGTTCCCGAGAGGGACGCCTCTAGCGCTTGCCATTGGCCCCACAGCCGGCGCGGTGCTCCGCTCTGTTACGCCGCCCGCTCCATCCGTCGCGCGCGGTAGGCCTGCGGCGACATCAGTGTCAGCTTGCGGAACGCCTTGCGGAAGCTGCTCTCGTCCTCATAGCCGGCTGTGCGCGCGATGGTCTTGATCGGCTGCGCCGTTGTCTCCAGCAGCGTGCGCGCCTGCTCGACGCGGCGGCGCATGATGAAGGCCTGCGGCGGCTCGCGCGTGAGCTCCTGAAATTTTCGGTTCAGCGTGCGTTCGCTCAGCCCGAGCGCGTCGGCAAGGCGCTTGACCGTCATCGGGCTCTTGCCGGTGCGGCGAACCAGCAGATCGGCTTTGGTCAGTAGCGGGTCCTGCGAGAGCAGATAGCCGACCGGCATGAAGATCGATTGGGTGCGCTGCGCGGTGTCGATGACGACGTAGTCCGCGCAGAGTTTTGCGATCGCCTTGCCGTCGACCATCTCGATCAGGCGGAGCAGGAGGTCGACCCACGACATCGGCCCGGCCGCGCAGACGATGCGGTCCGCCACGGTGACGACGGCGTCGGCGGCAAGGTCGACCGCGGGATGACGCTGCCGCAGCTCCCCTTGCAGCCACCAGGTGATGGTGGCGCGGCGGTTGTCGAGCAGGCCGGCGCCGGCAAGTAGGAATACGCCGCTGCAAAATGCGCCGATCAGCCGGCCGTTCGCATGCTGCCGGCGGAGCCAGGCGCCGGCGCGCGCATATTGCGGTTGCAGGCGCTCGGCCGTGACGTGATCGACGAGGTTGCCGGGGACGAGGATCGCATCGAAGCTCGCGCGCTTGCCGATCGCGCCGTCGACCGCGACGATCTGGCCGCCGCCGGCGCGCACGTCCTTGCCGTCGAGCGAAAGCGTTTGCCACGCGAACCGCGTTTTCGCGCCGCTTTGCTGAATCACGTGATTGGTGAGCGAGAGGATGTCGGCGATCCCCGCGATTGCCGAATGCATGCAACCTTCCAGTGCCAGGATTGCGAGCTTCATGGGACCTCCAGATGCGATGCGGTGATGCTAGCCGATCGGCGCACGGGCGCCGTGGCGGAAATTGCCTGATCTCTGTCTTATCCGCCACTGCTATTGCCGGCATGTCCGGCTCAATCTCCTGCCGTCGTCACACGACATGATTGGAGAAAGACATGCCTTACATCACTATTTCCACCGTCCGCGGCATTCTGGACGCCGCGCAGAAGAAGACGCTGCTCGAACGCGTCACCGACCTCCTGGTCGAGGTCGAAGGGCAGGGCAATCCGGAATTCCGCCGCAACGTCTGGGTCAGGATCGAGGAGCAGGAGCCGTCGCACTGGTCGCTTGGCGGCATGCAGCCGACGAACGAGATCATCGCCGGCACGTTCGGTGCGATCGGGGCGGACGGCGTGCGGGCCCCGCGGCCGTAGCAGCGCAGAGTGCGTGGCGGATCAGCCCAACACTTGGTCAAGATTTGGTCAAGGCTTGGTCCGCTCGCGCCCTGTGCTCAACCGATCTGCGGAGGCGATTTCCATTGCGTTGCACAATCACAACAAGACCTGCGCACGGCTGCATTGAGGTTCGCGAGACGCGCACCATATGCTCTGCAAGGGAGCCCTGCCGTGCAGACCATGAAGGCGGCCCTCGTTGCGGCGATTGGCGTCGTGGCTTTGATCTGCTGCCTCCTTCCGAGCTCAGCGGAGGAGAGCAGCCATCTTGCACTGACTGTTACGATCGACGGGGCCATTGGCCCTGCGTCGGCCAGCTACGTGAAGGAAGCCCTGGGCCAGGCAGGCGAACGGCGTGCCGAGGTCGTGATTCTGCGAATGAACACGCCCGGCGGCCTCAATTCCAGCATGCGCGAGATCATCGCGGATGTGCTGGCCTCGCCCATCCCCGTCGTCGGTTACGTCGCTCCCTCCGGCGCCCATGCGGCGAGCGCGGGGACCTATATCCTTTATGCGACCCACATCGCGGCGATGGCGCCAGGCACCAATATCGGTGCCGCGACGCCGGTGCAGATTGGCGGGCCGTTGCCGGGACTGCCGAGCGGACCGCCGGACAAGGATAGCAAAGACAAGAAGGACGAGCCGAAGGACGCGATGACTGCGAAGGCGACGAACGATGCCGTCGCTTTTATCCGCAGCCTCGCCGAACTGCGCGGCCGCAACGCCGATTGGGCCGAGAAGGCCGTCCGTGAAGCCGCCACCCTGTCCGCCAACGGCGCGTTGCAGGCTCACGCCATTGAGCTCGTCGCGCGCGATCCGGCCGAATTGCTCGGACAAATCGATGGTCGCGTCGTCGAAATTGCGGGCGGCAAGACGCAACGCCTCGCGACGAAGGATGCCGTCGTTGAAGCCATCGACCCCGGATGGATATCGCGCTTCCTGGCCGTCATCACCGATCCGAATGTGGCGTTCATTCTCCTGATGGTCGGCATTTACGGCCTGATCTTCGAGTTCATGTCTCCCGGTGCGGTCGCCCCGGGAGTCGTTGGAGCGATCTGCCTGCTGATTGGTCTCTATGCACTCAATTTGCTGCCGGTCAACTATGCCGGCCTTGCCCTGATGTTGATTGGACTCGTGCTCCTCACGGTCGAAGCCTTCAACCCGACCGTGGTGATCGGTCTCGGAGGGATCATCGGTTTCGTGCTGGGGGCGCTAATGCTTTTCAGGGGCGAGGCGCCTGGCTACCACCTGTCGTGGTGGGCGATCGGAATCACTGCGGCCGTATTCGTCGGCTTTGCGCTCGTCGTGCTTGGTTCGCTTCGGCGCGCCGCCAAGGCTCCCGAACGGGTCGGCGCGCAGGCCATGCGAGGCTTGGCCGCCGAGGTTCTCGACTGGAACGGCAGCGAAGGCCATGTCTTCGCCCATGGTGAGCGCTGGCGGGCGCGCGGCGCCGAAACGTTCAAGCCCGGAGAGACGGCCGAAGTCACCAGCGTCATCGACCTGACGCTGCTGATCCGGCGCGCACCAACCGGCGAGGGAGGTACATCATGATGCTGGAATATTCGACCTATGCGGCGCTCGCGCTGCTCGTCGTCATATTTCTATCCCAAGCCATTCGAATCCTGCGCGAATACGAGCGCGGCGTCGTCTTTACGCTCGGCCGCTTTACCGGCGTGAAGGGCCCCGGCCTCATCATCCTCATTCCGATCGTGCAGCAACTCGTCAAGGTCGATCTCAGGGTGATGGTGCAGGTCGTGCCGCCCCAGGACGTGATTTCGCGGGACAACGTGTCCGTCAAGGTCAACGCGGTTCTGTACTTCCGCATCGTCGACCCCGAACGGGCCATCATCAAGGTCGGCGATTACATGGCCGCCACCAGCCAGCTCGCACAGACCACGCTGCGCTCGGTGCTCGGCAAGCACGAGCTCGACGAGATGCTTGCCGAGCGCGACCGGTTGAATGCCGACATCCAGGAGATCCTCGACAAGCAGACCGACGTCTGGGGCATCAAGGTCACCGGCATAGAGATCAAGGACATTGATCTGAACGAAACCATGGTGCGTGCGATCGCCAAGCAGGCGGAGGCGGAGCGGTTGCGGCGTGCCAAGGTGATCAATGCGATGGGCGAGCAGCAGGCTGCCGAAAAGCTCGTCGAGGCTGGCCGGATTCTCGCGCAGGAGCCGCAGGCGATGCAGCTACGTTATTTCGCGGCTCTGCACGACATCGCGGGCGAACGGTCGTCGACAGTCGTCTTTCCGCTGCCAACGGGCCTGCTCGACCATTTCATGCCGCGGCGTGACAACCCGTAGCAAGCGCGCGACCTATCAGCTTCCGGCCGAGCTTCAGAAGGCCTTCATCGCGACTTGGTAGGATGGTAGAGCGGAAGCGAAACCCATCGTCCCTTGCAAGGAGCGAGATGATGGGTTTCGCAAGGGCTTTACCCCATCTTACTCCCCCAAAACAAAAAGGCGCCCCGAGGGGCGCCTTTCGCGTGTCGTGTCCAGTTCGGGCTGCTTAGCCCGAATAGTACATGTCGAACTCGACCGGGTGCGGGGTCATTTCGAAGCGGGCGACTTCGGTCATCTTCAGCTCGATGTAAGCGTCGATGAAGTCGTCGTCGAACACGCCGCCGGCCTTGAGGAAGCCGCGGTCCTTGTCGAGGTTTTCCAGCGCCTCGCGGAGCGAGCCGCACACCGTCGGGATCTGCTTCAGCTCCTCCTTCGGCAGATCGTAGAGGTCCTTGTCCATCGCCGGACCCGGATCGATCTTGTTCTTGATGCCGTCGAGGCCGGCCATCAGCATCGCGGCGAAGCCGAGATAGGGATTGGCGAGCGGATCGGGGAAGCGGACCTCGACGCGCTTGGCCTTCGGGTTCGCCGTGTAGGGGATGCGGCACGAGGCCGACCGGTTGCGCGCGGAGTAGGCGAGCAGCACGGGGGCCTCATAGCCCGGGACCAGACGCTTGTAGGAGTTGGTCGACGGGTTGGTGAAGGCGTTGATCGCCTTGGCGTGCTTGATGATGCCGCCGATATAGTGGAGGCAGGTCTCCGACAGGTCGGCGTATTTGTTGCCGGCGAACACCGGCTTGCCGTCCTTCCAGATCGACTGATGCACGTGCATGCCCGAGCCGTTGTCGCCATAGACCGGCTTCGGCATGAAGGTGGCGGTCTTGCCGTAGATATGCGCGACCTGGTGGATGCAATATTTGTAGATCTGCAGGTGGTCGGCCATCAGCGTCAGCGTGTCGAACTTCATGCCGAGCTCGTGCTGGGCGGAAGCGACCTCGTGGTGATGCTTCTCGACCTTGACGCCCATCTTGGCCATGGCGCCGAGCATTTCCGAACGCATGTCCTGCACCGAGTCCTGCGGCGGCACCGGGAAGTAACCGCCCTTCGTGCGGACGCGGTGGCCGAGATTGCCGCCTTCATATTCGGTGTCGGAGTTGGTCGGCAGCTCCGAGGAATCGAGGCGGAAACCGGTGTTGTAGGGACCGCTCGAGAAGCGCACGTCGTCGAACACGAAGAACTCGGCTTCTGGGCCGACGAACACGCTGTCGCCCACGCCCATCGACTTCACCATGGCTTCCGCCTTCTTGGCGATGCCGCGGGGGTCACGGTTGTAGGGCTCGCCGGTAGTCGGCTCGAGCACGTCGCAGGTGATGACCATGGTGGTCTCGGCGAAGAACGGATCGATCGTCGCTGTCACCGGATCCGGCATCAGGCACATGTCGGACTCGTTGATCGCCTTCCAGCCGGCGATCGAGGAGCCGTCGAACATCGTCCCTTCGGCGAAGATATCTTCATCGATCATGCTGACGTCGAACGTCACATGCTGCCACTTGCCGCGCGGATCGGTGAAGCGCAGGTCGACGTACTTGACGTCGTTGTCCTTGATCGATTTCAGGACGTCTTTGGCGGTCTTCATGCATACCCCTTTTGGCTCTGCGGGTCGGTTTCCAGGTGAGCAGGATTGTTCTCGCTTTTGGCGAGTTCGCGCACGACCGCACAAACAAAATCAGGCCGCCGAAGCAGCCTTTTTCTTGTCAGAGTGTCGCAAAATGCGGGATAGCACCCGGCTCAGATAGCGTCCAGCCCGGATTCGCCGGTCCGGATGCGGATCGCCTCTTCGATATTGGAGACGAAAATCTTGCCGTCGCCAATGCGCCCGGTTTGCGCGGCGCGGCGGATCGCGTCGATGGCGCGCTCGACCAGATCGTCGCCGATCACGATCTCGATCTTCACCTTGGGCAGGAAGTCGACGATGTATTCTGCGCCGCGGTAGAGCTCGGCGTGGCCCTTCTGCCGGCCAAAGCCCTTGGCCTCGGTCACCGTGATGCCCTGAAGGCCGACTTCCTGAAGCGCTTCCTTCACCTCGTCGAGCTTGAACGGCTTGATGATGGCTTCGATTTTCTTCACTGCGCGCCTCCCGGCCTGTCGATCAAATAGCAACGTTTTCGTCAGGATGCGCTTTTCTTAACGCACGATCTTGTCTTCGCTATGCCGGGATGCCTGACCAGCCCAGCGGCGGCCGGTCACACCCTGATGAATGCCAGTGAGCACGACGAACCGAAGCGGCTTCCTCGAAAGCAGGGTCTATGCCAAGTTGCAAATGCCCTGATTATTGGAGCGTTATCAGCCTTTTAACGAGCATCCCTGATAGGTGGAGCCGACCGGCCTAAAATACCGCAGACTATGAAATAGGCAAACGGTTCAATTTCTATGCAGATCATTGTTCCGGTGTATGGATCGGCACGGAACGTGCCTGTTGTAAAGGCGTTTGGACCAGGGAAGTGGCATGGAAGTTCTGACCAACGCTGAAATGCAGCGGGCCGACCAGCTCTCGATCGCGGCCGGCACGCCCGGCTTCAAGCTGATGCTGAGCGCAGGCCAGGCGGTCGCTGAGGCCGCCACTGCGCTGGTGGAGGAGGGGCCGATCCTGATCGTAGCCGGCCCCGGCAACAATGGCGGCGACGGTTTTGTCGCGGCGGCCGAGCTCGCCGCCCAGGGCCGCGAGGTCTCGATCATCCTGATGTGCGAGCGCGACCAGCTCCAGGGCGATGCGGCCTCGGCCGCACGCGGCTGGAAGCACCCGGTGCTGCCGTTCAATCCGCAGGCGATCGGCAAGCCGGCGCTGATCATCGATGCGCTGTTCGGCGCGGGCCTCAGCCGTTCCGTCGAGGGCGAGGCGCGCGCCATGATCGAGGCCATCAACGCCAACGGCGCGCCGGTGCTGGCGGTCGACCTGCCAAGCGGCATCAACGGCACCAGCGCGGCCGTGCTCGGCGTTGCCGTCAACGCCACCGAGACCGTCACCTTCTTCCGCAAGAAGCCGGCGCATTTGCTGCTGCCGGGCCGCATGCATTGCGGGCATGTGCGTGTCGCCGAGATCGGCATCGACGCACAGGTGCTGGACGAGATCAGGCCTGAGATCTTCGAGAACGATCCGGATTTCTGGGGCGCGGCCTTTCCGCTGCCGCGCATCGACGGCCATAAATACGCACGGGGGCATGTGCTCGCGGTCTCCGGCGATATGGCCGCGACCGGCGCCGCGCGGCTTGCCGCGCGCGGTGCATTGCGTGCGGGGGCGGGCCTGGTGACGCTCGCGAGCCCACGCGATGCGCTTGCCATCAATGCGGCTGCGCTCACCGCGGTGATGGTACGCCCCGTCGACACCGCGGTTGAATTCGGCGAGCTGCTTGGCGACAAGCGCTACAACACCTGCATCATCGGCCCCGGTGCAGGCGTCGGTGATCGCACCTGCGACATGGTCCATACCGCGCTTAACGCGCAGCGGCATCTGGTGCTGGACGCGGATGCGCTGACGAGCTTTGCCGCGAATCCCGAGCGGCTGTTTGAATCGATCAAATCCTCTGGGGACAGTGCGGTGGTGCTGACGCCGCATGAGGGCGAGTTTCCGCGCCTGTTCTCCGACCTCAGCAACAAGAATCCGGGCCGCTCCAAGCTCGAGCGCGTCCGCGCCGCCGCCGAGCGCTGCGGCGCAGTGGTGCTGCTGAAGGGCCCGGACACCACCATCGCCGCCCCCGACGGCCGCGCCACCATCGCCGCCAACGCGCCGCCCTGGCTCGCCACCGCCGGCGCCGGTGACGTGCTCGCCGGCATCATCGCGGGCCTGCTGGCGCAAGGCGTGCCGCCGTTCGAGGCCGCCAGCATCGGCGTGTGGATGCATGGCGAGGCGGCAAGCGAGGCCGGGCCGGGCCTGATCGCGGAGGATCTGACCGAGACACTGCCGGCCGTGCACCGGCGGATCTACGGTGCGCTCGGGGTGGAGTATTAGTGCTGAGGCAACTCGCGCTCACCGACATGGGCGCCGCCGCGCAGGTCCACCGGATTGCGTTCGACCATGCGATGCCGTGGCTCGTTGGGCTGCATACGCCGGACGAGGACCGCTGGTTCTATCGCGAGCGCGTCTTTCCGGTGTGCCGCCTGTGGGGACATTTCGATGATGATCTCCTGAGAGGCATCATTGCTTTCCGTGACGGATGGGTCGAGCAGCTCTACGTGCTTCCCGCGGCTCAAGGCCGCGGCGTCGGCACCGAACTCCTCCAGGTCGCCAAAGACTCCTGCGAACGGCTGGAGCTCTGGACCTTCCAGCGCAACGCGTCGGCGCGACGCTTCTACGAAGCGCGCGGATTTGCGTTGGTCGAGCAGACCGACGGGGCGCGGAACGAGGAGCGAGAGCCCGACGCTCGTTACCTCTGGACCCGCCAATAGGCGCTCACTCCACTGCGTACCAACGCACCAGCCGCGGCGCGGCCCAGTCGGTCACGACCGATTCGAGCAGCCATCGTCCGGGGGAGGTCGCAGCGAAGGCGATGCGTTGGGTCTGGCCGGGCTCGATTGCGAGCGTATCGAGCCAATAGGGCTTCCAGCCGTCGTCGAGCTTGTCGAGCAGGCGGAAATGGTGGCCGTGCAGGTGGAAGACGGTCGTGATCGGGGCGGGGTTCTTGAGGGCCAGCACGACGGTGCGGGCGGCTTTGGCGCGGAAGGCGGGGTTGGAGGAGACGGAGAAATTCGCGGGCCGCGTCCAACCGGCCTCGGGGGTGCCGAGCGCGACATCGAACCGCAGGGCTCCTCGGAGGTCCAGCTTCTCGGGCAGGTCGTTCAAAGGGAGTGGCTGGGGAGGCGACAACGGCAGGCGATCCAGCTTGCCGGAGATCGTGAGGCTTCCGATCTGGCGCGCTTCCTTGCCGTCATGGAGCAGGAATGGGGCCGATGCGGCTGCATCCACAAAGGCGTCGGCGCGTGTGCCGGGGGCCAGCACCAGGGCGCCGTTGCGCGCCGGGAACGGCTCGGCCGGCTGTCCGTCGAGGGCCATGATTTGGACCTCGTGGCCTTCCAATTTGATCGCCAGAACAGAGCGTTGGGAGCCGTTGATAAAGCGCAGTCGCAGCCGCTCGCCGACTGATGCTGAGAGTTCGAATGAAGTTTTGCCGTTGACCGTATAGAGGGCCGTCGTGTCCTTGGGGTCTCGCCCCGGAGGAAGCGCGGTCCCGTCCGGCCGCAGGCGCCATTCCTCGATCAGGAGGACCACGTCACGATCGACGGCGACCCGGCTGGACTCGGCGACGATGACCGGAAGCGGGCGCGCGGGGGACTTCTGGCCGTCCTCGAAGAGTCGGAAGTCAGCCAGCAGGGTCCCTGCGTTTGATATTGAAATTATTGATGTTTCAGTCGTGTCCGGAGCGGTCGGCGCGCGCCCCCGAAGCGGATCGGTGGCGGCCGGGGCATTCAGGCCGTACCAGACCGGTGCAAGCGGCACAGGCAGCTCGTTCCGGAACACCATTTGGCAGCTGTCAAAACGCTTGAGACGGACGTCCCCAAGGTGGCTTACGGCGGCCAGCTCCCAGATTGGTGTCGCCGGCTGACCCGGCCTCAGATCCAGGGTCGCTGCCCTTGCCTGAAGCGCAAGCTGGGCGGTCACGAGCGGGCTCGCGCCGCCGGCCGTCAGCCCGGCCGCCGAGGCTCCAAGGGAGGCACCAAGACCGGCCAAAACCTCACGTCTCGTCGGGGCAAAAATCCGCGTTTTCATGCGGCAATGCGGACCATGTGGCGCTGGATAAGTCCAGCCGCGATGCTTACCTCAAGCAGGCGTCCACACGGCCATTTTTTTGCTGCGAACAGGCGGGCACATGCTATAAGCCCGCCGCCCGCGGCATCGCGGCCGGTCTTGATGCAAATTTACGCGGGCGTGGCGGAACTGGTAGACGCGCTGGATTTAGGTTCCAGTGACGAAAGTTGTGGGGGTTCGAGTCCCTCCGCCCGCACCAAGCGCTTTCAGCGTTTGCACGGATTACTGAGGGGCCTCGCTCCGCGCGGATGTTTGTCCGCCTGGGGCCGGGTTCGATGAGCCACCGTCGTTGAGGCGTCTGCTTCGCGCCGGATCGATTAATGACAGCGTCCCGACGCGATAGCGTGCCGGGACCGAACGAGAAGAAGATTGGACGCCATGCAGGTCACAGAAACCCTCTCGGAAGGTTTGAAGCACGAGTTCAAGATCAGCGTTTCCGCGTCTGATCTCGACGCCAAGGCCGGCGCCAAGCTCGTCGACCTCAAGGACAAGGTCAAAATCAACGGCTTCCGTCCCGGCAAGGTACCGGTCGCGCATCTCAAGAAGGTCTATGGCCGCTCGGTGATGGCCGAGACCATCGACCAGACCATTCGCGACACCAACACGCAGCTGTTCTCCGAGCGCGGCTTCAAGCTCGCGACCGAGCCGAAGATCACCATGCCGAGCGAGCAGGCCGAGGTCGAGGAGCTGCTCAACGGCAAAACCGATCTGACCTACACGGTCGCGATCGAGGTGGTGCCCGCGATCGCGCTCGCCGACTTCAAGGCCTTCCAGGTCGAGAAGCCCGTCGCTGACGTCTCCGACACCGACGTCGACGAGGCGATCAAGCGCATCGCCGACACCAACCGCGGCTACGCCGCGAAGGCCGGCGGCGCCAAGGCCGAATCGGGCGACCGCGTCACCATCAACTTCAAGGGCAGCATCAACGGCGAACTCTTCGAGGGCGGCACCGGCGAAGGCATCCAGGTTGCGATCGGATCCAACACCTTCATTCCGGGCTTCGAGGAGCAGCTCGTCGGCATCGGCGCCAACGAGACCCGTACGCTGAAAGTGTCGTTCCCCAAGAACTACATGAACGAGAAGCTCGCCGGCCAGCCGGCCGAGTTCGAGACCACCGCGACCCTGATCGAGTCGCCGCAGGACGTCGTGATCGACGACGAGTTCGCCAAGACGCTCGGCCTCGAATCGCTGGACAAGCTGAAGGAGGCCGCACGCGAGCGTCTCTCCGCCGAGTTCGCGGGTGCGACGCGCCAGCGCGTCAAGCGCGCGCTGCTCGACCAGCTCGACGAGGCCCATCGCTTCGAGGCGCCGCCGTCGCTCGTCGACGAGGAGTTCAATCTGATGTGGAACTCGGTCAAGGCCGAGATGGACTCGGCCGGCAAGACCTTTGCCGACGAGGACACCACCGAGGAAAAGGCCAAGGAAGAGTACCGCAAGATCGCCGACCGCCGCGTGCGGCTCGGCCTCGTGCTCTCCGAGATCGGCGAGAAGAACAAGATCACCGTGACCGACGACGAGGTCGGCCGCGCCGTGATCGAGCGCGCGCGCTCGATGCCGGGCCGCGAGAAGGAAGTCTGGGACTTCTATCGCAACAACGCCCAGGCGCTGGCCCAGCTTCGTGCACCGATCTACGAGGACAAGGTCGTCGACTTCATCCTCGAGCTCGCCAACGTGACCGAGAAGAAGGTTTCGCGCGAGGATCTCTACAAGGACGACGAGGCGGAAAAGACCGCGGCCTGAAGGCTTTGAGCAATCCTTCTATTAAGGATGATCAGCGGAAGGGCCCGGCTAGCCATGTGGCTGGCTGGGCCTTTTCGCGAGAATCAGCTTCAAGTGCCGGGTGGATTAAGCCTTAATTTGCTCCGCACTTGTCTGGCGCGAATTGGGCTATATCTGTCGGTACGCCCTGTACCCGAGTTTCTCTATCAACAAGTTCTGCATCACGGGACGTCCATCGCCTTCCGGCAATCCAGCCAAACTGGCAGCCAACACAGGCGGTATCCGCGTCCGAAAACCCTAGGTGACTCATGCGCGATCCGGTTGAAACCTACATGAACCTCGTGCCCATGGTGGTCGAGCAGACCAACCGTGGCGAGCGCGCCTACGACATTTTCTCGCGCCTGCTGAAGGAGCGCATCATCTTCCTGACCGGGCCGGTCGAGGATGGTATGTCGACGCTGGTCGTCGCGCAGCTGTTGTTCCTCGAGGCGGAAAATCCGAAGAAGGAAATCTCGATGTACATCAACTCGCCGGGTGGCGTGGTGACGTCGGGCCTTGCGATCTACGACACCATGCAGTTCATCCGCCCGCCGGTGTCGACGCTGTGCACGGGGCAGGCGGCCTCGATGGGCTCGTTGCTGCTGGCCGCCGGCGAGAAGGACATGCGCTTCTCGCTGCCGAACGCGCGTATCATGGTGCATCAGCCTTCCGGCGGCTTCCAGGGCCAGGCCACCGACATCATGCTGCACGCCCAGGAAATCCTGAACCTGAAGAAGCGGCTCAACGAAATCTACGTGAAGCACACCGGCCAGACCTACAAGTCGATCGAGGACGCGCTGGAGCGCGACAAGTTCCTGACCGCGAACGACGCCAAGGAGTTCGGCTTGGTCGACAAGGTCATCGACAAGCGCATCGAAGAGCCGGCGGCGAAGGCCCCGTAGCACTACTGGATCGTAACGGCGATCCCCTGGGATCGCCTGTGACCGTCAGGGGCGCGTTCACGTTAAGTGCGCGTGCGCGCATCGTGGAACGGTATTTTGCGCCCTGCGACAGGCAGAAAGTTCCGCTTTCGTGCTTGTTTTTCGTGGCAATCCAGCAACGTCGGGGTGATTTCGATCACTTCGCCCGTGCCAAGACCGGAAATCACGGTATTGTCACGGGTAGCCGACGACCCCCGATTAGCGAATTCTTGATAGTCGGGTGACAGCATGGTTGGCTACGAATGATCGGCTATGATCGCGGGAAATCGAGTGACCGTGATTCGCACGGGGTGTAACGCGTAGGGTCTTTTTTGGTACGGAATTTGCTCTATTTGAGCTTCATACCGATCGATGTGTCGGGATGGGGCGATCGAGCGGAACGGGATCGAACCGCGGACGGAGACATGAATGAGTAAGGTCGGCACGAGCGACTCCAAGAACACGCTATATTGCTCGTTCTGCGGCAAGAGCCAGCACGAAGTCCGCAAACTGATCGCGGGTCCCACGGTCTTCATTTGCGACGAGTGCGTTGAGCTCTGCATGGACATCATCCGTGAGGAGAACAAATCCTCGCTGGTGAAGTCGCGCGACGGCATTCCGACGCCGAAGGAAATCTGCAAGGTGCTGGACGATTACGTGATCGGACAGAGCCATGCGAAGAAGGTCCTGTCGGTCGCGGTGCACAACCACTACAAGCGCCTCAACCACCAGACCAAGCACAACGACGTCGAGCTAGCGAAGTCGAACATCCTGCTGATCGGTCCGACCGGTTCGGGCAAGACGCTGCTCGCGCAGACGCTCGCCCGTATCCTGGACGTGCCGTTCACGATGGCGGATGCGACCACGCTGACCGAAGCCGGCTATGTCGGTGAGGACGTCGAGAACATCATCCTGAAGCTGCTCCAGGCCGCCGACTACAATGTCGAGCGTGCCCAGCGCGGCATCGTCTATATCGACGAAATCGACAAGATCAGCCGCAAGTCCGACAATCCCTCGATCACGCGCGACGTGTCGGGTGAGGGCGTGCAGCAGGCGCTGCTGAAGATCATGGAAGGCACGGTGGCTTCGGTCCCGCCGCAGGGCGGCCGCAAGCATCCCCAGCAGGAGTTCCTGCAGGTGGACACCACCAACATCCTGTTCATCTGCGGCGGTGCGTTCGCCGGCCTCGAGAAGATCATCTCGGCGCGTGGACGGTCGACCTCGATCGGCTTCGCTGCCCAGGTGATGGCGCCGGAAGACCGCCGGACCGGCGAGATCTTCCGTCATGTCGAGCCTGAGGATCTCCTGAAGTACGGCCTCATCCCAGAATTCGTCGGCCGTCTGCCCGTCGTGGCGACGCTGGAGGATCTGGACGAGACCTCGCTGAAGAAGATCCTGACCGAGCCGAAGAACGCGCTGGTGAAGCAGTACCAACGGCTGTTCGAGATGGAGAACATCGAGCTGACCTTCGCCGACGAGGCGCTTGGCGCGGTCGCCCGCAAGGCGATCGAGCGCAAGACCGGCGCGCGTGGTCTGCGTTCGATCCTCGAGGCGATCCTGCTCGAGACCATGTTCGACCTGCCGGGTCTGGAAGGTGTGGAAGAAGTCGTGATTTCCCGCGAAGTCGTGGAAGGAACGGCGCGTCCGCTCTACATCTACGCCGATCGGTCCGATCGCGCGGTCGAGAACGCCAGCGCCTGATTTCCCGGCGCTGGAACGCTTCCTGTTGTCTTTGATAGTAGCGGCTGCGGAACAGTTCTCCGCAGCCGGTGTTGCGTCGCTTGTTCGCGTGCGTAAGCGCCTGATGGCGCGCGTCTTTCAATGACTTGACACCCCCCCGGTCGATAGCCACCTAATGTCGGCGGCGAGCGAGAATTCTGTTCAAGATTCGCCTCAGTTCCGATCTGGCAAGCTTGGTCCAACCTGCGAATGGTAGACCGGTTTTTTAGATCACCTCGGCACCTTGTGGCGGTTGCGCATGAACATGGCGGGCTGCGTGCAAGGGGGCAAAGCAAAAGGAAAAGGCCATGACCAATCCAAAACCCCGGCCGACCATCGTTCATGGCGAAACGCACGCTTATCCCGTGCTGCCCCTGCGCGACATCGTCGTCTTCCCGCACATGATCGTTCCGCTCTTCGTCGGTCGCGAGAAGTCGATCCGCGCGCTCGAAGAGGTGATGAAGAACGACGCGCTGATCATGCTTGCGACGCAGAAGAACGCGTCCGACGATGATCCGGCGCCCGATGCCATTTACGAGACCGGTACGCTCGCCAGCGTGCTCCAGCTCTTGAAGCTTCCCGACGGCACCGTGAAGGTGCTGGTCGAAGGGCTCGAGCGTGCGCGCGTGCAGAAGTACACGGATCGCAGCGAGTATTACGAAGCGACCGCTGTTGCGCTCGCCGACACCGATTCAAAGTCGGTCGAGGCGGAAGCGCTGTCGCGTTCGGTCGTGTCCGACTTCGAGAGCTACGTGAAGCTCAACAAGAAGATCTCGGCCGAGGTCGTCGGCGTCGTGCAGGCGATCACCGATTTCGCCAAGCTCGCCGACACCGTCGCCTCGCATCTCGCGGTCAAGATCGCGGATCGCCAGCAGATCCTGGAAACGCTGTCCGTCACCACGCGCCTGGAGAAGGTGCTGGGCCTGATGGAGAGCGAGATCTCGGTGCTGCAGGTCGAGAAGCGGATTCGTTCTCGTGTCAAACGACAAATGGAGAAGACCCAGCGCGAGTATTATCTCAACGAGCAGATGAAGGCGATCCAGAAGGAACTCGGCGACGACGAAGGTCGCGACGAGCTCGCCGATCTCGAAGAGAAGATTTCGAAGACCAAGCTCTCCAAGGAGGCTCGCGAAAAAGCGCAGCACGAGCTGAAGAAGCTGCGCCAGATGTCGCCGATGTCCGCGGAAGCGACCGTCGTGCGCAACTATCTGGACTGGCTGCTGTCGATCCCATGGAACAAGAAGTCCAAGGTCAAGAAGGACCTGGAATCGGCGCAGGCGACCCTCGACTCCGATCACTACGGGCTCGAGAAGGTCAAGGAACGCATCGTCGAGTATCTCGCGGTGCAGTCGCGCGCCAACAAGCTGACCGGACCGATCCTGTGCCTCGTCGGGCCTCCCGGCGTCGGCAAGACCTCGCTCGGCAAGTCGATTGCGAAGGCGACGGGGCGCGAATTCGTGCGCGTCTCGCTCGGTGGCGTGCGCGACGAGGCCGAGATCCGCGGTCACCGCCGCACCTATATCGGTTCGATGCCCGGCAAGATCATCCAGTCGATGCGGAAGGCGAAGTCGTCCAATCCGCTGTTCCTGCTGGACGAGATCGACAAGATGGGCGCCGATTTCCGCGGCGATCCGTCGTCGGCCTTGCTCGAGGTCCTGGACCCCGAGCAGAACGGGACGTTCAACGACCACTATCTCGAGGTCGACTACGATCTGTCCAACGTGATGTTCATCACGACCGCGAATACGCTCAATATTCCGGGCCCGCTGATGGACCGCATGGAGATCATCCGGATCGCGGGCTATACCGAGAACGAGAAGGTCGAGATCGCGCGCAAGCATCTGATCCCGACCGCAGTCTCCAAGCACGGCCTGGACTCCAAGGAGTTCTCGATCGACGACGACGCGCTTCTGCTGTTGATCCGCCGCTACACCCGCGAAGCGGGCGTGCGTAACCTGGAGCGTGAGCTCTCCACACTGGCCCGCAAGGCGGTGAAGGAGCTGATGATCTCCAAGAAGAAGTCGGTCAAGGTCACCGAGAAGACTCTGGAAGAGCTGCTCGGCGTGCCGAAGTACCGCTACGGCGAGATCGAGAGCGAGCCGCAGGTTGGCATCGTCACCGGACTTGCCTGGACCGATGTCGGCGGCGAACTCCTGACCATCGAAGGCGTCATGATGCCCGGCAAGGGCAAGATGACGGTCACCGGAAACTTGCGCGACGTCATGAAGGAGTCGATTTCGGCGGCGGCGTCCTACGTCCGCTCGCGCGCGATCGTCTACGGCATCGAGCCGCCGCTGTTCGACCGCCGCGACATCCACGTGCACGTGCCGGAAGGCGCGACGCCGAAGGACGGTCCGTCGGCCGGCGTGGCGATGGCCACCGCGATCATCTCGGTCATGACCGGCATTCCGGTTCGCCACGATGTCGCGATGACCGGCGAGATCACGCTGCGCGGTCGCGTGCTGCCGATCGGCGGCCTCAAGGAGAAGCTGCTGGCTGCGGCCCGCGGCGGCATCAAGACGGTGCTGATCCCCGAGGACAACGCCAAGGATCTCACGGAGATTTCCGATGCGATCAAGGGCGGCATGGAGATCATCCCGGTCTCGCGCCTCGACGACGTCGTCGCCAAGGCGCTGGTGAAGAAGCCGGTGCCGATCGTCTGGGAAGAGGACACCAAGGTGACGGTGAAGCCCGACGGCGACGAAGCCGCCGGCGGCCTGACCGCTCACTAGGTTTCAGCGAATGATGATAAAACGGCGCCTTCGGGCGCCGTTTTTGTTTTGAGAAAGGGGATGCGATGCAGGTCGACGGTCAATGCCATTGCGGGCGGATCACCTTCGAGGCCGAGATCGATCCGGAGGGCGTTTCGGTGTGTCACTGCACCGATTGCCAGGCACTGACCGGATCGCCGTTCCGGGTCACCGCGATCTGCACCGCTGCCGACGTCAGGCTGACCGCCGGTACCCCAAAGGTCTACGGCAAGCGCGGCGACAACGGCCGGATGCGCTTCCAGCATTTCTGCGCCAATTGCGGTTCCCCGCTGTTCACCAGCGGCGAGGGCGACCAGGCCGCCGATTGGGGCATCCGCTGGGGCTCGATCCGCCAGCGCGACAAATTGCGGCCCGTGCGGCAGATCTGGTGCCAGTCGGCCGCGGTGTGGATCGACGCGGTGCCGCTGCTGCCGGGCAGGCCGGGGGATTGAGGGCGGGCCTGCCAAGCCGTCGCCCGCGAAGCGGGCGAAGGCTGGTGGGCGGTCACGGATTCGAACCGCGGACCCTCTCGGTGTAAACGAGATGCTCTAACCAGCTGAGCTAACCGCCCCACGGCGCCTCTTTAGCCCTCCAGCGGGGGGCGGAGCAAGGGGCGGTCGCACGCCAAACCGTGCTCATTTGACCGCTTGATCGGCTTCCATCGTGGTATCACCGCCGGCAAACGGATGGAGACCACCAATGGACCAGCCCAGCGGACACGAGCAGAACGCCGACCAGATCGCCTATTGGAACGGACCGAGCGGGCAGCGCTGGGCCGATCGTCACGCGGCGCAGGAGAGCCTGCTCGGCCCCATTGCCGATGTGCTGATCGACCGCGCCAGGCCGAAGCCGGGCGAGCGCGTCCTCGATGTCGGCTGCGGCTCCGGTGCGACGACGTTTGCGTTCGCGCAAGGCGTCGCGCCTGATGGCTTTGCGCTCGGGCTCGACGTCTCCGAGCCGATGCTGTCGCAGGCGCGTGCGTTTGCGCCAAAAGGCCTGCCGCTGGATTTCGTGCTGGCGGATGCGACGGTGCATCCGTTCGAGCCGGCGAGCTTTGATCTGCTCGCCTCGCGCTTCGGCGTGATGTTCTTCGCCGATCCCATTGCGTCCTTCACCAATCTCCGCCGCGCGCTGAAACCATCGGGACGGCTCGCCTTTGCCTGCTGGCGCGAGCCGAAGGAGAACCCGTGGATGATGGCGCCGCTGATGGCGGTCTACAAACACGTGCCGAAAATGCCGCCGGTCGGGCCGGAGGAGCCGGGCCCGTTCGCCTTCGCCTCGGAAGAGCGCGTGATGCGCATCCTGAAAGGTGCGGGCTTTGCGGACGTGGCGATGGAGCCGCACAATCTTGCGATGGACGTCGCGATCGGAGGCGGGCTCGATGCCGCCGTCGAGGGCTCGCTCCAGATCGGCCCCGCCAGCCGCGCGTTGCAGGGCCATCCGCCGGAAACGTACGCCGCCGCAAAAGCCTCGATCCGCGAGATGTTCGCGCCGTTGCTGAAGGGACAGAGTGTGGCGCTTGAGGGCGCGATCTGGATCGTGACGGCGAAGGCGACCTAGGCGGCAGGCTATCGTCGAGGCTCGCGTCTCTATCAGATCCGTCATCCTGAGGCGCGAGTGGCGCGGTGCGTAGCAGCGCGCCGGGAGCCTCGAAGGATGAACGGCCGGGATGCAGCCGGGCCGCGCCCTTCGAGGGCCGCTGAAGAAGCGGCCACCTCAGGGTGACGGCGAGGAGATTTGCGAGCATCATCCGCAGCTTCTTCACACCACATCGTCCGGCGCCAGCGCGCAGCCATTGTCGGGGTGCGTCTCGACCTGAAGCGTGGTGTGGCCGATCCGATAGGATGTCTTCAAGAGCTGCGCGGTCTCCATCAGGAAGGCGTCGACTGCGCCTGCGGGCATCACGAGGTGGCAGGTCAGCGCTGTTTCGGTGGTCGAGATCGGCCAGACGTGGAGGTCGTGGATCCCTGACACGCCCGGACGCGCCAGCAAAAACGCCTTGATCGCGGCGAGGTCGGTGCCCTTGGGGGCGGCCGCCATCGACATGTCGAGGGAGCCGCGCAAGAGGCTGGTGGTGCTCCAGAGGATGGTGGCGCAGATGACGAGGCTGGTGACGGGATCGAGCCAGAGCCAGCCGGTCCAGATGATCAGTGCCGCCGAGACCACGACGCCGAGCGAGACCGCGGCGTCAGCCGCCATGTGCAAGTACGCGCCCTCGATGTTGATGTCGTCCCTGCGTCCGCTCGCGAACAGGAGCGCCGTGAAGCCGTTGATGAGGATGCCGATGCCGGCGACGACCATCACCGTGACGCCCGCGACCGGCTCCGGTTCGCGCAGGCGCAGGATTGCCTCCCAGCCGATCGCGCCGGTTGCAACCAGCAGGAACACGGCATTCGCCAGTGCGGCGAGGATGGTGGAGGCGCGAAAGCCATAGGTGAAGCGGCCGCTCGGCGCGCGCCTCGCCGCGATCGATGCGCACCAGGCCACGACCAGCCCGAGCACGTCGGACAGATTATGGCCGGCATCCGCCAGCAGCGCCGTGGAGTTGGCGAGATAGCCGTAGACGGCTTCCGCCACGACCAGCGCGGTGTTGAGGGTGATGCCGATCGCAAAGGCCTTGCCGAAATTGGCGGGCGCGTGGACATGCCCGCCGTGGCTGTGGTCGTGACTATGATCATGCCCGTGGCCGGCATGGTCATGGTGGTGATGACCGTGATGGTCGTGGCTGCCCAAACCTAGCGCTCCCCGGAAGCCGCCAAATCAGCCGCCATTGTAGGCGTTTCGTTTGCCACGTGACGGCGGAACAGCACGTAGAGCGCCGGCAGCACCAGCAGCGTCAGCACGGTCGAGGAGATGATGCCGCCGATCACTACGGTCGCGAGCGGCCGCTGTACCTCGGCGCCGGCACCTGTGGCGAGTGCCATCGGCACGAAGCCGAGCGAGGCGACCAGCGCCGTCATCAGCACCGGCCGCAGCCGCGTCAACGCGCCTTCGCGGACGGCATCCGCAATGGGCCGCCCCTCGCTGCGCAGCCGCTCGATGAAGGCGATGATGACGAGGCCGTTGAGCACGGCGACGCCCGACAGCGCGATGAAGCCGACGCCGGCGCTGATGGATAGCGGAATACCGCGCAGCAGCAGCGCCGCGACGCCGCCGGTCAACGCCAGCGGTACGCCCGAGAACACTAGCGCCGCATCCGCCGCCGATCCCATGCCCATGAACAGCAGCAAAAACACCAGCAGCAGCGCCACCGGCACGACGATGGTCAGCCGCTTGGTCGCCGAGACCAGCTGCTCGAACTGTCCGCCCCAGCCGATCCAGTAGCCCGGCGGCAGCTTGACCTTCTCTGCGACGGCCGCTTCCGCCTCGCTCACGAAAGAGCCGAGATCGCGCGCGCGGACATTGGTGGTGACGACGATCCGCCGCTTGCCGTTCTCCCGGCTGATCTGGTTCGGTCCGGGCGTGGCGTCGACAGTGGCGACCGACGACAGCGGCACATAACGCATCTGGGCGAGGGGAGAGGCAGGCAATGCCGTTCGAATCGGAGCGCTCGCGTCCTCGCCCGGTGGCAGCGGAATCGGGATGGCCCTGATGGCATCGAGATTGCCGCGCAGATGCTCCGGCAGGCGTACGACGATGTCAAAGCGGCGGTCGCCCTCGAACAGCTTTCCGGCCGATTTGCCGCCGACCGCAATCTCGACGATGCCCTGCACCTCACCGATGCTGAGGCCGTAGCGGGCGAGCGCCTGGCGGTCGAGCCGGACGGTGAGGATCGGCAGGCCGGAGACCTGCTCGATCTTGACGTCGCTGGCGCCGCGGATGCCGCGGATCGCGGCCTCGACCTGCTTGGCCGCGCCTTGCAGGATATCGAGATCATCGCCGAAAACTTTGATGCCGACATCGCTGCGCACGCCGGAGATCAGCTCGTTGACGCGGAACTGGACCGGCTGGGAGATTTCATAGGCGCTGCCGGGAATGTCGTCGGCGGCCTTGTCGATGGCGTCGATCACCTCCGATTTCGGCTTGCTTGGATCGGGCCATTCGGCGCGCGGCTTCAGCATGACGTAGCCGTCGGTTTGCGCCGGCGACATCGGATCCGTGGCGACCTCCGCAGTGCCGATGCGGGTGAAGAATTCCTTCACCTCCGGAATCTGCGTGATGCGCTTTTCCAGTGCCTTTTGCAGATCCAGCGACTGGGTGAGGCTGGTGCCGGGAATCCGGATCGAGGCCAGCGCGACGTCGCCTTCGTCCAGGCTCGGAATGAACTCGCCGCCCATGCGCGAAGCGGCGACACCGCTTGCGATCACGATGATTGCAGCCATGACGGCGACCGCGCCGCGGTTGTCGATGGCAAAGCGGAGCAGGGGCAGATAGGCGCGCTTCGCCATCCGCATGAACAGGTTTTCGTGCTCGGACACCTTGCCGGTGACGAAGATGGCAACAGCGGCCGGCACGAAGGTGATGGAGAACAAAGCGGCGGCACCGAGCGCCATCAGCACCGTCAGCGCCATCGGCGTGAACATCTTGCCCTCGACGCCGGTCAGCGTCAGCACGGGCAAGTAGACGACCGCGATGATCAGTGTTCCGAACAGGCTCGGTTTGATGACCTCGCTCGACCCGCGCAGGATCGTGCGCAGCCGTTCGGGCGTTGTGAGCAGGCCGCCTTTCTCGCGCTGGGCCACCGCCAGCATGCGCAGGCAGTTCTCGACGATGATCACCGCGCCGTCGACGATGATGCCGAAGTCGATCGCACCGAGGCTCATCAGGTTGGCGCTGACTTTTGTCTCGACCATGCCGGTGATGGTCATGGCCATGGACAGCGGAATGACGCAGGCCACCACGAGCGCGGCGCGGATGTTGCCGAGGATCAGGAACAGCACGGCCACGACCAGCGCTGCGCCCTCCAGCAAATTGTTCTCGACCGTGCGGACGGTGGCCTCGACCAGATGCGTGCGGTCGTAGACGGTTCGCGTCACCACTCCCTCGGGCAGCGATTTGGCGATCTCGTCGAGACGCGCCGCGACGCGTCGCGCCACGGTGCGGCTGTTCTCGCCGATCAGCAGCATGGCGGTGCCGAGCACGGTTTCCTCGCCGTCACGGGTCGCGGCGCCCGTGCGCAGGTCGCGGCCTTCCGTGACGGTGGCGACGTCCCTGATCCTGACGGGATTGCCGCCGCGCGAGCCGATCACGATGTCCTGGATCTCGCTGATATTGCCGACCTGGCCCGGTGAGCGAACCAGATATTGCTCGCCATTGCGCTCGATATAGCCGGCGCCGACATTGGCGTTGTTGGCGGCAAGCGCCGTCATGACATCGCGAAAACCGAGCCGGTAAGCCATCAGCTTGCCGGTATCAGGCAGTACATGGAATTGCCGCTCGAAGCCGCCGATGGTGTTGACCTCGATCACGCCAGGCACGTTGCGCAGCTGCGGCCGGATGATCCAGTCCTGCACGGTGCGGAGGTCAGTCAGAGAATAGTCGTGGCCGCCCGGTGCCTTCGCGCCCGCCTTGGCCTCGACGGTGTACATGAAGATTTCGCCGAGCCCGCTCGAGATCGGCCCCATCGCGACTTCGACGCCGGCCGGCAGCTGGTCCTTCACCTGCTGGATGCGTTCGCCGACGAGCTGGCGGGCGAAATAAATGTCGGTGCCGTCCTTGAACACCACCGTCACCTGGCTCAGGCCATAGCGCGACAGCGAGCGCGTGTAGTCGAGTTTTGGCAGGCCGCCCATCGCGGTCTCGACCGGGAAGGTGATGCGCTGCTCGGTCTCGAGCGGCGAATAGCCGGGCGCGCGGGTGTTGATCTGAACCTGGACGTTGGTGATGTCAGGTACGGCGTCGATCGGAAGCCGCTGGAAATTCCAGGCCCCGAACGCGACGGCGCCGATCGCGAGCAGGAGAACCAGCCAGCGCTGTTGCAGCGAGACGGCGATGAGACGCTCAATCATGCTCGGCCTCGCCCTTGCCCATCTCCGCCTTCACGACGAAGCTGTTCTCCGCGACGTAATGCTCGCCGGCGGAAAGGCCCGCCTTGATCTCGACATGGCGCGGATCGGAATCGCCAAGCTCCACCGGCCGCGCCTCGATCTTGTCGCCGTCCTCGCGGACGAACACGATGGTCCTGTTCTCCAGCGTCTGGATCGCGCTTCGGCGCACGGCCACCGCGACGTTGCGGGTGGCGAGGATCAGCCGCGCGGTGACGAACAGGCCCGGACGGAGCCGGCCGTCGGGATTTGGCAGCACCACGCGGGCCAGCGCAGTCTGGGTCTCGCTGCTGCCGATCGGCGCCATGTAGGAAATCGAGCCCTTGATCTCGCCGCGGCCGTCGTCGGGATCGATCAGCACCTCGTCGTTGAGGCGGACGCGCCGGAGGTCCTGCCGGTAGATCGACAGGTCGACCCAGATGGTGGAGAGGTCGGCGACGACGAAGGCCGGCTTCTGCTCGGAGGCGTATTCGCCGAGCGAGATTTGCCGCTCGATGACGGTGCCGGCGATCGGCGCCTTGAGCTCGTAGACGGTCAGGCTCTGGTTGCTCTCGATCGCGGCCAGCAGATCGTCCTTGCCAACCTTGTCGCCGATCCGCCTCTGGATCGATTTTACGATTCCGGGAAAGCGCGGCGTCACCTGCACCACGGCTTCCTGGTTGGCGCGCAAAATGCCGTTGAAGGACAGCGTGTCAGTCAGCGTCGCGCTCGCGGCTTCCGCCAGCACTACGCCGGCAGCCGCCAGCTTGACGTCGGAGATGCGGATGCGGTCGGCGCCGTGCTCGTCCTGCTCGACATGGTCGTTCGGCTTCTCCGGTTTCCTTTCCTCGGCGTGCTCGATGTGCGTCACCTTGCTAGGGGCGAGCAGGGAAGTGCCGTAAGCGCCGAGCGCGGCGGCAACGATAGCGACGAGGATGGCGGAGGATGTCTTCATCGTGCGCCCTCCCGGGCCAGCGCAAAGGGATTGCCGACGAGGCCCTCGATGGTGGCAACGCCGGCATGAAAATTCTGCAGCGCCTCCTGCTCGCGCAGCCGCGCTTGCGTGACGCTGGCCTGGGCGTCGAGCACTTCGAGCAGGGTGAAGCGGCCCTGTCCGTAGCCCTGCGCGATTGCGTCCGAAGCTTCGGTGGCCTTGGGAATTGCAGTCTCGCGCAGCACCGCTAGCTCGCGCAGCGATCCCTGCAGCGAGTCGTAGGCGCGGCCCGCAACCACGATCAGCGTGTTGCGATTGGCCTCGCGCTCGGCTTTGGTCTTGGCGAGGCTCTCCTGCGCCGAGAGGATGTTGCCTTGGTTCTGATCGAATACCGGGATCGGAACCGAAACAGTGAGGCGCGCCGCATCGTCATTGGTCTCGTTGAAATGGCGCCAGCCGGCGGCGATGCGCACGTCGGGATAGGGTTTTAGCCGCGCCATCAGCAGCTCGGCGTTGCGCTGGGCATAGACGGCGGTCCAGCGCACCAGCTGCGGATTGGCGTCGATGGCGGCGACCACCGACTGGAACGTCGGTGGCTTGCCCATGGTATCGAGCCGGCCGGAGACCTCGCCGAACTTTGCCATCGGATCGCCCATCAGCACGGCCAGCTCGCGCCGGGCGCTCGCCAGCATCGCCTTGAATCGCTCGCGATCGGCCTTCACCAGGGCGGATGCGACCTCGGCGCGGCCGGTCTCGGCCGGCGAGGAGGCGCCGGCCTCGACGCGGCGGCGGAGCAGCGGCGTCAGCTTGTCGATCGCCGTAATTTGTTCGTCGAGGATCTGGATGCGCCGCTGCGCGCCGAGCACGCTGAGGAAGGCGATCGCCGTCTCCGACAGCACCTCTAACCGGACAGCCTTGCGCTGGATCGCGGCGACCTCGATGCCGGCCGCGCCCGCGGCGATCCGCGCGTCGCGCTTGCCGAACAGCTCAAAAGCCTGGCTGATCTGGAGCGTGGTCTCCGCCGATCTGGTGCCGCGATAGATGCCCGAGCCGAACGAATTGTCCTGCTCATAGGACAGTTCCGGATTGAGCAGGGCGCCCGCCTGGATGCGCTGGCCGGTGGCGATGCCGACGTCGCGTTCCGCCGCCGTCAGGCGCGGGCTCGCGGCTAGCGCGCGCGACAGCGCGGCGCGCATGGTCAGGGTCTGGGCGTGCGCGTGTTGCGTCAGCCAGGGGCCAACGAAAATCGCCATGGCGCACGCAAGGCGCGCGGCAGTCCGTCTGCAAGACATGAAGATGACCTGTGAACAAAAGCAAGTTGGACGCGCAGGCGCCCGGCTGATCGGTTCAGGTCAGATGTTTGGGAGGCGGGGACGTCGTGTCGGGCGCGATGCCGGTGAGCGTCGGCTGCTGCTGCGCGACCGGTGCGGCAATGATATCGGCCGCGGCGCTCGCGTGCAGAGGCTGCACGACGGCGACCGAGAAGCAGCCGTGGCAATGATGGCCGCCGATCGCCTTGTGATCGCCATGGCCGGCCACGCCCTCATCGAGGGTCGAGGCGATCTCCGAACCGCCGAAGGGGCTGGTGACATCGATGTCGTGCGCGCCGTGCAGCACGCCCGATAGCAGATACATCACCGCGACGATCACAGCCAGCAGCCCGCGCCAATGGCGCAGGCGGCGAAGGCTGGCAGGCGGGCGGCTCGGGAACACGAATTCGCTCTCGGTGTTGGTCGCGCTGACCTAGCACGGCGATAGGAACAGTGTCGACCCGCTACAATGTTACGTGCGGGGAACTCAACGTCGCAGGGCGGTGGGATACCGAGATTGTCTAGGGCGTTTCCTCGCCCTATCTTGTGTGTATGGCCGACGCATGCTGTTCACCCCCGCCGCTCAATCTCGATCGCCATCGCGATAACAAGGCCTATCGCCGCGTGCTGTGGGCCGTGCTCGCGATCAATGCCGTGATGTTCTTGGCCGAGATCGGCGCGGGCCTCGCGGCTGGATCGGCGTCGCTCCAGGCTGACGCGCTCGATTTCCTCGGAGACGCCGCGAACTACGCCATCAGCCTTTTGGTGGTCGGCATGGCGCTGCGCTATCGCGCCGCCGCGGCGCTTGCGAAGGGGTTGACGATGGGCGCCTTCGGGCTGTGGGTCGTCGGCACGGTGGTCTGGCACGCTGCTCACGGCACACTGCCGAGCGCGTTCACAATGGGCGCGGTCGGCATGGCGGCACTTGCCGCGAACGTGGCTTCGTTCGGATTGTTGTGGGCCTATCGCAAGGGCGACGCCAACATGCGCTCGGCCTGGATCTGTACCCGCAACGACGTGCTCGGCAACATCGCCGTGCTGCTGGCCGCCCTCGGCGTGTTTGGCACCGGCACGGGATGGCCCGACGTGATCGTGGCCGCCATCATGGCCGGCCTCGCGCTCCAGGGCGCGGTCGTCGTCGCTCAGCAATCCACTGCGGAATTGAAGGCCCGCATGGCCTAGCCGCGCAGGATCAGGTGTCATGACGAGTTCAGGCCGGGCGGCGCATTGGCAGACTGTCTACGAGAGCAAGGGCGAACGCGAGGTGAGCTGGTTCCAGGAGAGCCCGTCACCCTCGCTCGAATTGATCGTGCTGGCCGGTGCGAGACCGACCTCTCCAATTGCTGATATCGGCGGCGGGGCGTCCCGGCTGGTCGATGCGCTATTGACCGCCGAATATACGGACCTGACCGTGCTCGATCTGTCTGACGCGGCGCTTGCGGCGTCGCGGGCGCGGCTCGGCGCCGCCGGTGACGGCGTGGACTGGATCGTAGCGGATGTGACGGCGTGGCAGCCGAAACGGACATACGATGTCTGGCATGATCGCGCGGCGCTTCATTTTCTCAACGCGCCGGAAGAGCGGGTGGCTTATGTCGCATGTGTCAGACGCGCCGTGAAGATCGGCGGCCATGTCATCATCGGCACGTTCGCAGTCGACGGTCCGGAGAAATGCAGCGGCCTGCCTGTGACGCGCCACGGCGCCGAGAGCATCGCCGCATTGCTCGGCGCCGGCTTCAATTTGACGGATCATCGCCGTCATCAGCATGCGACGCCGTGGCAATCGGTGCAGAATTTTCAGTTCAGCAGTTTTGTCAGGTCGTCTTAGGAATCGTGCAACCCCCACTCATTGGGCCGGTTCCAGCACGTCGCGCTGTCGCTCGTGGTTTTCGACGTGGAGCGATGGCTTGATATCGGTGCCGGGGGAAGACGGTAACCCAAACCCCTTCACGATCCCGAAGATCGCGGGGATCACGATCAGCGTCAGCAGGGTCGAGGAGATCATGCCGCCGATCATGGGCACGGCGATGCGCTGCATGATCTCCGAGCCTGTGCCGGTGCTCCACAGGATCGGCAGCAGTCCGGCCATGATCGCGACGACCGTCATCATCTTCGGGCGGACCCGTTCGACGGCACCTTCCATGATGGCTGCGGTGAGATCCTCGCGTGTGAGCGGGCGGCCCGCCAGCTCACAGCGCGCTTTGGCTTCCGCCAAGGCGTGGTTGAGATAGATCAGCATCACCACGCCGGTCTCGGCCGCCACGCCCGCCAGCGCAATGAAGCCGACGGCGACCGCAACCGACAGGTTGAAGCCGAGCCACCACATCATCCAGAGGCCGCCGACCAGGGCGAAGGGCAGCGAGAGCATCACGATCGTGGTTTCGGTGACCGAGCGGAAGTTGAGATAGAGCAGCAGGAAGATGATCAGCAGCGTCACCGGCACCACGATCTTCAGCCGTGCGGTGGCGCGTTCGAGATATTCGTACTGCCCGCTCCAGACCACATAGTAGCCCGGCGGGAACTGGATGCTCGCCTGCACCGCGCGCTGGGCGTCAGCAACATAGCCGCCGAGGTCACGGTCGCGGATGTCGACATAGATGTAGGTGGCGAGCTGCCCGTTCTCGGTGCGGATCGAGGTCGGCCCGCGCGCCGGCGTCACGCTCGCGACTTCGCCGAGGGGGACGGCGCCGCCTGACGGCATCGGCACCAGGATGTCGCTGCTGATCGCCTTCGGATTGTCGCGCAGGTCACGCGGATAGCGCATGTTGACCGTGAAGCGCTGCCGGCCTTCCACCGTCGTGGTCACGGTCTGGCCGCCGAGCGCGGCCGCGATCGTGTCCTGCACGTCCTGCACCATGATGCCGTAGCGCGCCAGCGCCTCGCGGTTCGGCGTGATCTCGAGATAGTAGCCGCCGAGGCCGCGCTCGGCATAGGCCGAGGACGTGCCGGGCACCGCCTTGAGGACCTGCTCGACCTGCCTTGCCAGCTTGTCGATCCCGGCGAGGTCGGTGCCGATCACCTTGACGCCGACGGGTGTGCGGATGCCGGTCGAGAGCATGTCGATGCGGGCCTTGATCGGCATCGTCCAGGCATTGGAGACGCCAGGAAATTGCAGCGCCTTGTCCATCTCAGCGATCAGGCTGTCGACGGTCACGCCGGCGCGCCACTGCTCTTTCGGCTTCAGATTGACGATGGTCTCGAACATCTCCGACGGCGCGGGGTCGGTCGCGGTCGCGGCGCGGCCGGCCTTGCCGTAGACCGAGGCAACCTCCGGGAAGGACCGGATGATGCGATCCTGGGTCTGCACCAATTCGGCGGCCTTGGTCACGGAAATGCCGGGCAGCGTCGTCGGCATGTAGAGCAGGGTGCCCTCGTTGAGGTTTGGCATGAACTCGGTGCCGAGCTGTCGCGCCGGCCAGATCGAGGCGGCGAGGACGCCGAGCGCGAGCAGGATCACCGAGATTTTTGCGCGCAGCACGCCAGAGATGACCGGGCGATAGATCCAGATCAGGAAACGGTTGATCGGATTCTTGTGCTCCGGAATGATCTTGCCGCGGACGAAGATCACCATCAGGGCCGGCACCAGCGTCACCGACAGCAGCGCCGCCGCCGCCATGGAGAAGGTCTTGGTGAAAGCGAGCGGGCTGAACAGCCGGCCCTCCTGCGATTCCAGCGTGAAGATCGGCATGAACGAGACGGTGATGATGAGGAGGCTGAAGAACAGCGCAGGGCCGACCTCGGCAGCGGCCTCGATCAGGATCTCCACCCGCGAGCGGCCGGGCCCGGCGCGTTCGAGATGCTTGTGCGCGTTCTCGATCATGACGATCGCGGCGTCGATCATGGCGCCGATCGCGATCGCGATGCCGCCCAGGCTCATGATGTTGGAGCCGATCCCGAGCAGCTTCATCGCGCCGAAGGCCATCAGCACGCCGACGGGCAGCATCAGGATCGCGACCAGCGCGCTGCGCACATGCAGCAGGAACACGATGCAGACGAGGGCGACGACGACGCTCTCCTCGACCAATGTATGCTTCAGCGTGTCGATCGCCGCGTAGATCAGGTTCGAGCGGTCGTAGACCGGAACGATCTCGACCGATTTTGGCAGGCTGGTCGCGATCTCCCTGAACCGCTTCTTGACGTTCTCGATCACGTCGAGCGCGTTCATGCCGAAGCGCTGGAGCACGATGCCGCTTGCGACCTCGCCCTCGCCATTGAGCTCGGCGATGCCGCGCCGCTCGTCGGGGCCGAGCTCGACGCGGGCGACGTCGCGCAGCTTTACCGGCGTGCCGTTGTCGGTCTTCAGCACGATGTTGCCGATATCGTCGATGTTTTTGAGATAGCCCTTGCCGCGGATAACATATTCGAACTCGGAGAGTTCGACGGTGCGGCCGCCGACGTCGGCATTGCTGGCACGGATGGCGTCGCGCATTTTCTGGAGGGTGATGCCGAGGTCGCGCATGCGCTGCGGATCGAGGATGACGTTGTACTGCCTGACGAAGCCGCCGATTCCGGCGATCTCCGCCACGCCTTCCGCCTTGGCGAGGGCGAATTTCAGGTTCCAGTCCTGGATCGTCCTGACCTCCGCGAGGTTCAGCTCTTTCGAGATCACGGCGTATTGGTAGACCCAGCCAACGCCGGTGGCGTCGGGGCCGATGGTCGGCGTGACGCCTGCGGGCAGCCGCGAGGCCGCACCATTGAGGAATTCGAGCACCCGCGAGCGCGCCCAGTAGATGTCGGTGCCGTCCTCGAAGATGACGTAGACGAAGGAGACGCCGAAGAAGGAGAAGCCGCGCACCACCTTCGACTTCGGCACCGTCAGCATCGCGGTGGTGAGGGGATAGGTGACCTGGTCTTCGATCACCTGCGGCGCCTGCCCCTGATATTCGGTGTAGACGATGACCTGGGTGTCGGAGAGGTCGGGGATGGCGTCCAGCGGCAGATGGAGCAACGCATAGAGGCCGGCAGCGGCGGCGAAGCCAGTGCCGAACAGCACCAGCAGCAGGTTGCGCGCCGACCAGGCGATGATGCGTGCGATCATGGCTTCGCTCCCATCGCGGTGTCGCCTGGGCTGCCGGTTTCTTGCGCATTGCCGCCTTCGGCAAAGCCCTTGAGCGCCGCCTTCAGATTGCTCTCGGCGTCGATCAGGAAGTTGGCGGACGTGACGACCGCATCGCCCTCGGCGAGGCCCTCGCGGATCTCGACATGGCCCTCGCCGCGGCGGCCGAGCTTGACCTCGCGCGGCTCGAAGCGGCCCTGGCCCTTGTCGACCAGCACGGCCTGCCGGCTGCCGGTGTCGAGCACCGCGCTTTCGGCGACGCTGAGCACCGGCGCCGGCGTGCCGGTGTCGATCTCGGCATCGACATACATGTCCGGCAGCAAGGCGAGATCGGCATTTTCCAGCTCGATCCGCACCCGCGCCGTGCGCGTCTCCTTGTTCAGCTGCGGATAGATCACGCTGATCAGGCCCTTGAAGCTCCGGCCCGGATAGGAGCGCGCCCGCACCGCGACGGGCTGGCCGACAACGACATTGCCGAGGTCGCGCTCGGCGATATCGACATTGGCCCACACAAGCGCGATGTCGGCGACGCGGAACAGCACGTCGCCGGGCTGGGCGCGCATGCCCTCGATCGCGTTGCGCTGGAGCACGATGCCGTCGCGCGGCGACGACCAGGGAATCGTGATCGGCACCGAATGGCTCTTTTCCATCTCGGCGATGACAGGTTCGGGGACGTCGAGATTGACGAGGCGCTGCCGCGAGCCACGTCCATAAGGCTCGATACCCGCCGTCATCTTCGAGGTGATGGTGGCGAGATATTCGGCCGCAGCGGACGATACCGCCGGGCTGTAGATGTCCATCAGCGGCTGGCCCTTGCTCACGCGGCTCCCGGTGGTGACATCGGCGACCTTCTGCACAAAGCTCTCGGCGCGCATCGCGACCACCGAGACCCGGCGTTCGTCGAGCTGGATCGTGCCGGGCGCGCGCACCAGCGTCCGCAGCCGGCGCAATTCGGCCGGCTCGGATTTGACGCCGCTGCGCTGGATCTTGCCGGGCGAGAGTTTGATCGAGCCGTCGTCGCTGTCCTCGCCCTCATAGACGGGGATGTAGTCCATCCCCATCGAGTCCTTCTTCGGCACCGGCGAGGTGTCGGGCAGGCCCATCGGGTTGCGGTAATATCTGATCTTGCGATCGCCTTTGGCGTTGGCTGTCATCGTGTCCGGCGCCTGGTCCGGCTCGTCGAAGCTGACATCCTCGCCAGCACGCACGGCGCGGTAGTCGCGGCCGTCAGCCGTTGTCTTCGGCGTCAGCGAGTAGAACGGCTTGCCGTCGGGATCCCTGAAATAAATCGGCGCGCTCGCATCAGCGGCGCTTGCCGCGGACACGAGGTGGCTGATGTCGGGCTGCGGTCGCACACCGCCGCCGGCGAACAGCGCGGCACCTGCCGCTGCGAGGATCCCAGCGGCCGTGCCTGTCATGGCGAGGCGGGTCATTTCTCGGCCGTGACGACGAGCTTGTTCTCGACCGTGCCGGTCTCGCCCTGCACCTTGGCGCCGAGCGAAAGCTGCCAGCGCCCGGCCATGCCGAAATTGGCCTTGAACCGGTAGGTCCCGGGCTCGGTGCCCGGCATCGGCGTGACCTTGGTGACCATCTCCTGCATGCCGTCAGGGGCCATGTCGAGCCGGCTGGCAAAGATCACCGCGTCGGGGATCGCCTTGCCGCTGGTCTTGTCGACTAGCCGCACGGTGACGATGCGTTCTGCGCCGGCCTTGACGGTCGGCTGAATGAGCTGGAACTCGTAGTTCTTGATTTCGGCGTAGGCGGCGCCGGTGAGCGCAGCACCGATCAGCGCGGCCATGGTGGCGCGCGCGAGCTTGGTGGTCGTCATGGTTTATAGTTCCTCAATAGGTCTGATGGAGCCGCCAGCAAGGCGGCAGGCAATGCGCGCACGCCGATATCGGCGCGCACGATCATCAGGCGCGTCAGCGCCGATCAGACCTGGGGTCGAGGAGGATGGTCGGGGGGCTTGGCAGCGAGCCCGTCGCGCAGGCGGTCGTTGCTCGGCGCAAGCGCGCTTCTGTGTGGCTGCCTGGGGATCAGAGAGCTTGCGCCGGACGGAGCAGACAGCGACAGGCTCAGCATGCAAAGCGCGACGAACGGGCAGGAATCGCAGGTCTTGCTCTTGGTCTGGTCCGGACAGCAGGGCATATCCTCGGACATCGCCTGCGTGTCGTCAGACACCGTCATCATGCTGTCAGCGCCCGATACCGGCATGGCCGATGCCGGCGCCGCCAGCGGCGCGAGCAGAAGCCCGGCCGCGACCAGCAGCATCACCACAGCGTTGGCAAACCGTTTCAGGCGCATGCGCCCTTGTCGCATGTCGGGGCGGAACCCGTAAACCGGGCCGCTATCACGATTTGGCCAGCGAGACACGAAAAGGCCCCAGCTGGGGCTGACCGGCTGAGGCCCTATGTGCTCACGTTCTCTGTCCTTGGGACTTGGACGTCTAACCTGCCGATTGCCAGATCGTTCCGTCGAGGGCAGAAATTATTTGGTCTGACGCCGGACGGCCCTAGGCCTTCTCCTCCCAGATCATCGCGAGGTGCACGATCGTCTGCACCGCCTTCTCCATGTCCTGACGGCTGACCCATTCGAGCCGCGAATGAAACGCGTGCTCGCCGGCAAAGATGTTGGGGCAGGGCAGGCCCATGAACGAGAGCCGCGAGCCGTCGGTGCCACCGCGGATCGCGGTGCGCATCGGGCGCAGGCCGGCGCGGCTGATTGCCTCGATGGCGTATTCGAGGATGTGCGGGTGACGGTCGATCACCTGCTTCATGTTGCGGTATTGCTCGCGCACCTCGAAGGTGTAGGTCGAGCGCGGATAGTCCTTCATCACGTCCTTGACGATGCCCTCGAGCAGGTCCTCTTTCTCCTTCAGCCCTTCCTCGGTGAAGTCGCGCACGATGAAGGACAGCGTCGCCTGCTCCAGCGCGCCGTCGATGCCGATCGGGTGCAGAAAGCCCTGCTTGCCTGAGGTCGTCTCCGGCGAGCAGCCTTCCTTGGGGAGGCGCTCGACGATGGCGGCGGCGATCTTGATCGCGTGCTCCATCTTGCCCTTGGCGTAGCCGGGATGGGCGCTGACGCCGTTGATGGTGATGGTGGCGCCGTCAGCCGAGAAGGTTTCGTCCTCGATGCAGCCCGCGCTCTCGCCGTCCATGGTGTAGCCGAACTCGGCGCCCAGCTTCTTGATATCGACATTGTCGACGCCGCGGCCGATCTCCTCATCCGGCGTGAACAGGATCTTGATGGTGCCGTGCTTCACATCGGGGTTGTTGATGAAGAAATACGCGGCATCCATGATCTCGGCGACGCCGGCCTTGTTGTCGGCGCCTAGAAGCGTGGTGCCGTCAGTGGTGATGATGTCGTTGCCGATCTGGTTCTTCAGCGCGGGATGTTCAGTGAAGCGGATCACCTGGCTGGTGTCGCCCGGCAGCGTGATATCGCCGCCGCGATAGTTCTTCACCATTTGCGGCTTGACGTCCTTGCCGGTGACGTCGGGCGAGGTGTCCATGTGCGAGCAGAAGCAGATCACCGGCACCTTCTTAGGTGTGTTGGCCGGGATCGTTCCGTAGACATAGCCGTATTCGTCGAGATGGGCGTCCGCGACGCCCATGGCCTTCAGCTCGGCGGCGAGCACGCGGCCGAGGTCTTTCTGCTTCTCGGTCGAGGGCGAGGCCGGCGATGCCGGATCGGACTGGGTGTCGATGGTGACGTAGCGCAGGAAGCGCTCGGTCACGGTGTGCGTGAAATTGAGGGAGGACATTTCTGGTCAAACCGCCGGGGTCAGGGGGAGCTGGCGGTATACCAGAAAAGCGGGCGGCCGGAACGAGGCCGGATCAGGCTTAACGAAACGTGAGCGCTAGATCGCCTCTTTGAGTTCCTTGACCGGGCGGAACGCGACCTTCTTGCTGGCCTTGATGTGGATCGGCCCGCCGGTGGCGGGATTGCGGCCGGTGCGGGCGGCGCGCTTGCGGACCTGGAGGATGCCCAGGCCCACGATGCGGACGCGGTCGCCCTTCTTCAGGTGCCTGGTGATCAGCTCGACCATGTCGGTCAGGACGGCCTCAGCGCGCTTCTTCGAGAGGTCCTGGCTCTCCGCGATGTCGGCGGCGAGATGCTTGAGCGTGATCGTGGCTCCGCGGCCGGCTAGAATCACCGGTCCATGGTTGCGGGCGTGCAGGCGCCGGACGGCAAGGTCATTGCGATCCAGTAAACCTGGCTGACTGACAAGGGCGAGAAGGCGTCACCCAAGCGACTGACGACCGGCAATCTCGGCGCCGGCGCGGTGCGACTCGGAGCGGCTGCAAAGAGCATGGGCCTGGCTGAGGGCGTCGAGACGGCGCTGTCTGCCGTGCAGATGACCGGCATGACCGTGTGGGCTTCGCTCGGAGCGTTGAGGCTGCACAACGACCGCCCCGCGCGCGGCAGATCGTGATAGCCCCTCTTGCCGTCTACACCTCGACAAAGACCCCCGGCCGGGGAGGGGGGTACCGCCCCTCTGAATAAATGTAGTAATTGCGCGGCGGTTCGTAGTGTTCTTCGGCTGTAGGCGGATCGAGGAAATGATCACCGGCGCACGACTCATGCACGAAAAAGGCGTTAAAGCCGCCGAAGTTGCAGCCTACGATGCGGTATCCCTTCTTCCGTCCGAGCCGGACCAAGGCCTCCAGGCTGGCGCCGAAGTAGTTCGATCCATCCCATTGTCTCGCGGGGTCATACGGAACCACCGCCGACATTGGCGGCCGCAACGCTGAATTGTATTCGATCACGACAACCCGCGGCCTGACGACTTCGATTGCTTGCCAGACCCAGTAGTCGTTTCCATCGATGTCGATGCTCAAGAGGTCAATATCGCCGGTGACGCCACCCTGCTCGATCAGAGAATTGATGTTTTCGGCGGTGATGAAGGCCGGGACCGCCCGTAGCCGGCCATCGCGCGCGAAGGCATCGAAATGCGTATGGATCTGCGCAACATTTGCAGTTGATCCATCGAGCCAGAGACCGCGCCAACCTTCGACCAGCAGCTTGACGGTGTTGCACTCAATTCCGTTCTCGACGCCAAACTCGACGAAGGTCCGGTTGCTGGTTCCGATCCGCCGAAAAATCTCCTGCAGAATGCCGTCTTCATCGCTCTGCGAATAGAGCTTGAAGCCGTAACGGAGCAATCGCTTCGGATCGGCGTAGCGCGGCTTCGCCAGTTCATCTGACTTGAACTGACGCAACAGCGCCGTGAACACACCCTCGTCCGACCTATAATGGGCGTGATTGACCTGGAGCAGCGACTGAAGGAGATCGACGGCATCGGCCATTTTTTGGGGGGACCTGAACGAGAAATGAGGACACGATTTTAGGCGATTCTCGTTCTCGGCGGCAGCGAAAAGATTTTCCTTCACTTGCCAAGGCCCTGCACGGTGCCCCGCGAGGCAGGCTCGAACTAGAAGCAGGAGCAGCATGCCGCCGAGCCAAGGCCCAAAGGGCACTCCCTTCGCGCTACGGCAAACTAGACGGTTCAGCGTCCGCCGGGCACTCGGGTCGTTCCTGGGACGGCCCTTTTTGGCCGAAACGGGCGACCAGGTGCTGCCTGAGCAAGGCCTTCCGCTCCTTCAATCCCTCCTCGGTAAAGTCGCGCACGATGAAGGAGAGGCTCGCCTGCTCGAGCGCGCCCTCGATGCCGACCGGATGCAGAAAGCCCTGCTTGCCTGACGTCGGCTCCGGCGAGCAGCCTTCCTTGGGCAGGCGTTCGACGATCGCGGCGGCGATCTTGATCGCGTGCTCCATCTTGCCCTTGGCGTAGCCGGGATGGGCGCTGACGCCATTGATGGTGATGGTGGCGCCGTCGGCCGAGAAGGTCTCGTCCTCGACGGAGCCTGCGCTCTCGCCGTCCATGGTGTAGCCGAACTCGGCGCCAAGCTTCTTGATGTCGACGTTGTCGACGCCGCGGCCGATCTCCTCATCCGGCGTGAACAGGATCTTGATGGATGATGTCGTTGCCGATCTGGTTCTTCAGCGCGGGATGTTCGGCGAAGCGGATCACCTGGCTGGTGTCGCCCGGCAGCGTGATATCGCCGCCGCGATAGTTCTTCACCATTTGCGGCTTGACGTCCTTGCCGGTGACGTCGGGCGAGGTGTCCATGTGCGAGCAGAAGCAGATCACCGGCACTTTCTTGGTCGTTGTGGCCGGGATCGTTCCGTAGACATAGCCGTAATCGTCGAGATGGGCGTCCGCGACGCCCATGGCCTTCAGCTCGGCGGCGAGCACGCGGCCGAGGTCTTTCTGCTTTTCGGTTGAGGGCGAGGCTGGCGACGCCGGATCGGACTGGGTGTCGATGGTGACGTAGCGCAGGAAGCGCTCGGTCACGGTGTGCGTGAAATTGAGGGAGGACATTTCTGGTCAAAGCGCCGGGGTTTTGGGGAAGCAGGCGGTATAGCAGAAAAGCAGGCTTTGATGCGGCTGGACCGGCGCGGATCAGGCTTAATGAACCGTAACCCGCTAAATCGCTTCCTTGAGTTCCTTGACCGGGCGGAACGCGACCTTCTTGCTGGCCTTGATGTGGATGGCCTCGCCAGTGGCGGGATTGCGGCCGGTGCGGGCGGCGCGCTTGCGGACCTGGAGGATGCCCAGGCCCACGATGCGGACGCGGTCGCCCTTCTTCAGGTGCCTGGTGATCAGCTCGACCATGTCGGTCAGGACGGCCTCAGCGCGCTTCTTCGAGAGGTCCTGGCTCTCCGCGATGTCGGCGGCAAGATGCTTGAGCGTGATGGTGGCGGGCGCGGCTGCCTTCTTAGCCGAGTCCTTCTTAGCCGAGTCCTTCTTAGCCATGTCTGGCCTCCTCAATTCTTGCGCGGCGGCGGGGCCGGACCCGGGGAACCGCGCAAGTTACGGGAGGCGTAGACGATTCGGGGCCGGACTGACTACGCTGCGCACGTGGCAGAGGCCTGTTCGCGCTCGCGCCCGGCGCTGGATGCGAGTATTCCGGCTGTGGGTGCCAACGTCCTTGACTTCACTTGGTCCCCCCTTTAAGTCCCCCCTCGTTCCGCAGACATTTGCGTGTCACGCGGGAGTAGCTCAGTTGGTTAGAGCGCCGGCCTGTCACGCCGGAGGTCGCGGGTTCGAGCCCCGTCTCTCGCGCCATTTTTGGCAATGCTTTCATAATCTTAGCTCCAGGTCTTCTAGCTCCAGGTCTTCTAGCTCCAGGTCTTCGTCGCGGTTCGACGCCTGGTCAGTGCGCTTTCGACTTCTGCGTGCCTTTTCCGTTCTTCGGTCCGTGCAAAATCCCCCGTCGCGCGCGCTGCGGCGTCGACCAGGCGCACCGAGGCCTCTAGATTCGCGGGCTGGACATCGCGCAGCTCGCGGCCTGCGCCCTAATCGGGCTTGGTGACGGTGAGCGACGTCTGGCAGATATTGCTCTGGTAGGGCTTGGTATCGACATGTGCATCGATGCAATTGGCCGGATCGAGCTTGGCCGGCATGGGATGGCCGCCATATCTGATCGACATGGAGAGGTACACGGCCGGCTTCAGCGAGGGCTGCTTGGGGTCAAAATAGACCGGCGTATCGGGCATCCGGTGCCGAAAAAACATGATCAGTGACAGCCTCGGCTCCCATTCCAGCGATGGTCCGGTGACTACGAGCTGCGGATTGTCGCCGGCCAGGCGTTTCTCCTTCATCCAAGCCGCGACCTTCTGGACAGCCATCTCCGCCGACACGTTGAAGGTCTGCCACGCGTCGCGGCTGACCAGCGTCTTGCGCGCAAAAAGGCCTTGGTTGACCATGGTCAGGGCGAACGCACACGCCAGCGCCAGGACCGTAATGCGCCGCCGTACCAGGCCGGCGCCGAGAAGCGAGAGCCGGCCGAGGAGGATCGCAGCAACGACCGAGGTCATGACAAATATCGGATATCCGTAGCGGGTGGAAATCGCGTCGATATAGCCATCGTATGTCGCGGTGAACGACAGGTAGAAAATGGTGAAGCGCAACGCTTCGATCGAGAGCGTGGCGATCAGCAAGGCGGCGAGTTCACGCCGGCCGATATCGAGCGCGCCGGCTTTTCTCTGCACCTCGGCGATGGCCAATGTCGCCAGCAGCACGATTGTCATCCATGCCGTCGGATCATGGTGCCACTGGCGCAGATAAATCGTGAGACCGTTTCCCGGCGAGATGATGCTCGACTGCGCGCTCGGAGTGGTCTTCAGCAGGACCGCCATGACAATTGCGCCACAGACCATCTGGATGGCGCCGGCGATCGCCATTCGGCGGTTTTGCACGAGCGCAGCGCACACGACGAGCAGGCCGCCGATCGCCAGCAGGAATACAGAGTTGGGCTCCTTCGCCGCGCCATAGAGCAGGGCGACCGGAGCAGCCAGCAGGATCAGCCATCGCTTCCCCTCGTCGATCCAGTGCCAGCATAACCAGATCAGGACCGTCCCTATCAGGATGCAGTCGATCTCGACTGGGCCGAGCCGCGGCAGGATATCGGACCAGGCGCGATGGCCGAGGTAAAGAACGGCAAAGAGCCCGGCGACCGCAAGCCCGAACCGCCGGTAAAGCAGGGAGAACAGGACCGTCGCCGTTGCAACGTACATCGCGAATGTCGCGATGTACCAGATGCGGAAGTTGCTGCCGAAAAAATAGATCTGGAGCGATTTGAGCGGATAGTGCGCGGGCCGAAAGCGCTCGGCGTTGCCGGCGGCGGACAGCGCCTGGAAGTCGTCGGTGTCCTTGAGATCCTTCAGAACGTCGGCGAGCGGAGCGGTTGTCGCTGATCCCAGCGGAGCTATGATATCGTGATCGTCGACGAGCGACGGATAGGCGTGGTCGACGAAGCCGGCAAAATGGAAAATGAAGACCGCAGTGAGTGCAAACGCAAAAAGGCGGGGGACGTCGAACCAGCGCGCAGGTGACACAGCGAGTCCCGTTCAATGGAAAGTTGTGGTCCTAATCCAAAAGGTCTTCCTTGGCAATCAGGCCGGATGCTCGTCGCGCGTCATGACGGCAGTACGCCGAAGTGGTCGATCGTGGACCAGCGCTGCAACCGTCGACCGTTCTGCTCCGTCGCGGGATTTTCAGATGCCCTCCGCGGCGGCCGCACGGGCACGCGTACCACATGATCGCGCAGGCTTGTGGTGCTTGTCGTTCAAGTGGTCTCTCCTGTTTGCCCGATGAAGGCTTCGAGGTCGTCGGCGATACCGCGCGCGAGATCTGGCGCAGAGTTGCCGAATTCGCAGGACCGCAAGGCGTGCTCGAGCGAGTCCTCACACTGGATCGCGATGGTCTGGTCGTCGTTGATCTAGAGCGCGGAATTGTCGAATTGTCCTATTTCGACCTGGTATCTTCGATATGGGCCAGGATGCGCCGTGCGTCCGCACTTCCGGCTTGTGCCGCCTTGGCCAGAAGCCGCCTTGCCTCGGGGATATCCTGCCGTCCGCCAATGCCGTTGGCATTGCAGCGGGCGAGATTGACCATCGCCTCCAGCCCGCCCATGGCCGCGCTCTTCTCGTAGAAGGCGCGGGCCTGTTTCAGGTTCTGCTTGACCCCCAGTCCCTTCTCGGTGAGCTCGCCCATCCTGTTGACGGCGGTCGCATCGCCGAGATCGGCGGCGCGCTGGTAGAGCGCATAGGCTTTCGCGGGATCGCTGGCCGCGCCGATCCCACGCTCCTGCTGCATGCCGAGGCTGACGATCGCCGGGGCGATCTTCTTCTCGGCGGCCATCTCGTAGTAGAAGCGCGCGCGGGCAGGGTCCTTCTCCACGCCGTTGCCGCTGTCGTACATCCAGCCCAGCTCGTAGATCGCGCGCGCGTTGCCGAGCTCGGATGCCGTCTTGTAGCTCGCCATGGCCCCTGTGTAGTCGCGCGTGCCGAACAGCGAGCGTCCGAGCTGATAGTGCAACCGGTCCGCACCGGGGGACTGCTGGACCGCATCCGAGCAAGCTGCAGCCGCCTCCGCCGCCTTCTTATTCTCGCCCGCATCGCCTTGGCCGGCGGTGCCTTTCCTTGCGTCCTCCAGCCCGGCGGCGAGGTTGTCGCAACGCCGCGCCAGCGCCGGATCGGCCTGCACGATGGCGGCCTGCTTGACGGGATTGAGATAGATCCTGTCCCTGGAGAGCTGGCCATACATGTACGGCGTTTGCCTCT
Organism: Bradyrhizobium betae; assembly: GCF_004123905.1. Taxonomy (GTDB): domain Bacteria; phylum Pseudomonadota; class Alphaproteobacteria; order Rhizobiales; family Xanthobacteraceae; genus Bradyrhizobium; species Bradyrhizobium betae_A. The sequence goes on along the minus strand of NZ_MZXW01000022.1, from coordinate 40,409 downwards.
GCTGCGTGGCCTCGCGCACGTCGTCGCGAACGCTGCGAAACACGAAATTGATCTCGAGATCGGCCTGAGGGAGATATTTCAGCAACGCCGCAGCGAAGGGGCTGTTGCGGGCTTTGCCGTCGTCCGCGATACGGCCCGGCTCCGTTGGAAAGAACACCAGCGTGTTGCGGATCGATCCACCTCGGGCTGCGGCAACGGGATCGCCGCTGCCGCGGCCGTCAGGTTGGGCCGGGAACGGATTGTCCCTCATGGCGTCGAAGATCACGAGCCCGAGCCTGCGGGCGCGGGCGGCCCCGGCGATCGCTGTGGGCAGAGGAATAGTCTCGGTGCGGGACGATTGCGGTGTCGCCAGCCTGGCATCGACCGGGATCAGATAGCCGCCGACGCCGGCAGAGGCGCTGTAGCCGGCAAAATAGAAAATCGAGATGTCGGCATTGGCGGACTTCTCGGTGAAGGAGCGGATCCCCGTCCTGAGATCGTCGAGCGTCGCATCCTTGCGCAGATCGACGTCGAAACCGAGGCCGGCAAGGGCGGCCGCGATGTCCTCGGCGTCGTTGACGGGTGAGGGGATCGGCGGCGCATTGCGGTAGCCGGAGTTTCCGACGACGAGGGCGACGCGGCCGCCGGCGGCTTTTGCATCGGCGCCGAGGCGGGCCATAACGACGGCCATGGCGACCGCAATGAACAGACCCGGCAAGCGCAAGGCGAAGTCGCGTCCCTTAATTGAGCTCTGAATCGGGATGTCGTGCGATCCAGTCGCGATAGGTGAGGAATTCGAGACCGAGCAGGCCATAGTCGACCTGGAGATACCCGTCCATTCCCGGCGAGACCGCCGCAGGCACGAGCTGTGCGACATCCTGCGCCATCACACCGACATAGAACGTCGCGTCACCCCTGTAGCGGTAACGATACAGACGAAGACCGTTGTCGGTCCAGCCCAGCGCGGTGATATCCGCCTTGAGGCGGAGATCGGAGGGGATGGGGATGCGGCTCGCGGCATTGGAAGCGGCTGTGGACGCCGCCCTGCTGGCCGCGCTTGACGCCGCGCTCGATGCCGACTTGCTCGCCGCGTTTGATGCCGCCGAAGAGGCGGCCCTGCTGGCGGCGCTCGACGCTGCGCGCGATGCGGACGCGCTCGCAGCGGCCGCCGCCGCCCGGCTTGCGGCACCTGATGCCGCGGCGGCTGCCGCGGTGGCCGCGGCATTGCTGACTGCGGCCGACACGCTGGCGCTGACGGCATTGCTGACCACGTTGCCGACCACATTGCTGACGACGCCGCTGACCACATTGCCGACGTTCTGATTCACGCGCGCGATGACGCGCCGGTATTCGCGGTTGCGCGTCTTTTCCTCTTCTGAGCGGGTGTAAGCCGAGACCAGCAGGCCTCGCTTGCGCGCCTCGGTCACCGCGTTGATCATGCATCCCCTGGGATTGCCCTTGGCGCGGCAGAGCTGGAACTGAAGCTGGACGTAGTCGGGGTATTTCTTGACGGACCTGGCGCAGGCCGCGGCATCGCCGTCGAAGCAGGAATTGACGTCGCCGTCCTGCGCGGTGCGCAGCATCAATTCGGTCGAATTGACGGGCCGCAGCGCAAGGTCGCTTCCCGGCGGCAGGCGATTGCCGCGCAGGCTCGGATAGCGCTCGGCGAATCGGCCGACCACGCCCTGATCGCGCGACCCCTTCAGCACGTCCCAGGCCTTCTCGACCGAGTCCGGACTGCTGGCCGCCGTATCGGCCGCAGCGAGTTGATAGCTCGCCGGCGGTGGGCCGGGCATGTCGATCGCTCCACCGGCCTGGCCGGGCTTCGCCGCTTTCTCGAGCGACGCCAGCGTGACCCGGGCGTTCTCGACATGCTCGCCGTACGGATAGAGGTCCAGATAGGCGCGGTAGGCGGCAAGCGACTTCTGCCGCTGGACGATCGTCCAGGCGTTGTCTTCCGCGGTCTTCAACTGCGCAATGCGATCGTTGACCTCACCCGTATGCGAACCGGCGGGAAACTGTTCGGTGAAACGGCGCAGCGTCGCGACCTCGTTGGTCGCGCGCACGAACTCCCAGGCGACCTGCTCGGCGTCCGCTCCGCCGTCAGTCGTCGCAACGGCGGCCTCGCCGTTGAGGTAGATGTCGACCTTCGGCAGGGTTCCGTAGATCGCGGGCTCCTGCGTCCCGGTCTCCTTCCAGACTTCGTCGTGGACGATCCGGAAGAGATAGTTGATTTCGAGCTGCGGCGTTTCGACGTGGCGCAGCAGTGAGCCGGAGTAGGGGCTGTTGCGGCCGGCACCGTCGCTCGCCGTGGTGCCGGCGGCGGCCGCAAAGGCGACGAGCACGTTGTCGCTGACCTCGACGGGGGCGAGGCCACGCATGCCGGCGGTGACCGGTGTCAGGGCGCTCTGCGTGCGGGGCGCCGCATTGGTCGCTCCTTTTGCTGGCGCGGGGCGCGAGGAGAGCGAGCGGCCAGCGGCTGCGACCTTGGTGGTCTCGAAGGGGTCGTTGCGACACGCGTCGAGAACCACGAGTCCGATGATCTTCGGCATCACCGAGATGTCGATCAGGGTCTCGAGATTGACCGCCTCGGCATAGACGTCGATCTCGGACTTGATCTCGGCGTCGACCGGGATCAGCCAGTTCTTTCCGTCGATTTCAACGCCGTGGCCGGCGAAGAAGATCACGGCCTTGTCGGCCGTCTTCGCGGCGTTGCCAAATTCGATCAGGGCCTGGCGGAAATGGTTGTAGTCGAGGTCGGCGAGGTGCTTGACGGTATATCCGAGCCGTCCCAATGACGTCGCCATGTCGGCCGCGTCGTTGGCGGGATTGATCAGTTTCGGCACCTTGCGATAGTCGCTGTTGCCGACGACCAGCGCGATCCTCTCCCCGGCGAAGGCCTGCGGCGGCACTGCAACGAGAATCGACAGCGCCGCGAGACCGGAAAGAACGATGCGCCGCACCAGGCCCGGCGACGCCGACATGTCCCGCGGTTTTCCAGCGGCACGGATTGCAAAACGATGGATTTCAAGCATCGGGAGAAATCTCGAAAATCAAAAAATCGATCGGGACGATGACGCGTTGTTTACATCAGGACGAGGTCGATGACGACATCAAAGGCCCGTGCTCCCGCGGTCCGGTGAACCGGGGCGGCCTTTGCCGTGACGAAAGGTGCGAGTATGAGCGGTGAAACCAAAGGCGCAACGCGCGGGTTGACGATAAGGCGGCGGGCCGGGTCCTGTGACGTGCCGGGAGATTTCCAGATGACACGACTGTTGCGGTTGTTCGGTGCGCCCATCCTGCCGTTCGGGGTGCTCGTGGCGCTATGTGGCGCGGCTCGCTGCGACGACCCGGCCGAATCCTCGCGGGAGTCGATCATCCAGGGCGTGCGTGAGGATGTGCGACGTCACATCCGTGAAGCAGGCGAGCGCTCGAAAAGAAGCGAGGTAAGCCAGGCAACTGCCACTCGTCGTGTTGCGAAAAGACGAAAATTGGATCAGACCGCTCAATGAATTGGGTGCGGCGCCCGATATTTGCAGTAGCGGTTTTGGGGACGGCGGTCTTCACCCAATTGGGTGAAGAGGCGCGGCCTCGAGAGCATGATCCGGACAAGTGTGAAGGGTCTTCCGAAAAGATCATGCGCAAACAACAATCTAAAGCGCGATGACGATTCATCCCAATCTCATTGCGCTTTAGCCGACACCGGTCAGGAGAGTCGAAAGCACGGCGACGAGCTCGGCTTGCCGATGGACGCCCAGTTTCGCAAAAATGCTCTTGAGCTGCGTTCTTGACGTCTCCTTCGAGATGCTCAAACGGCCCGCGACCTCGTCCAGGGCCTCGCCCGTGGCCAGTTGGATCGCGAGGCGGGCTTCTGCGCCACTGAGCTTGTAGACCGAGCGGAGTGTCGCTTCGGCCGGGTTCTTCCTGACGTCCGGGTCGACCAGAACGATGATAGCCTGGCAATCGGCGAGAGCGTTGCCCATGGTCCGTTGCAGTCGCGCTGGATAAGCCAGCAACGGCCCCCGCTCTTTCCGTTGAAGCGGCACGGGAGCATGCAAGCCTGCTTTCGCCTGGTTCAAGACGCGCGACAGCGCGCGGTCGAGGCTGGGGAACGTGGCCTCGGAGACATGGACCAGTTTTCCGTTCTTGAGCCGGATTTCGCCCGACAGAAGCCGTTCGGCCGCCGCGTTGGCTTCGAAGATTTTGCCATGGCGGTCGACGAGGACCGCCGCCGTGTTGCTCGCGGCAAAGGCTTCAAGAGCTCCGGAGCTTGCGACTTCGCCGAGCACGCGGGCCGTTGCCGCGCTTGCGGCAAGCGATCTTGAAAGCTGCGCCAGCTTGCTTTTCTCCGCGGCAGAAAAGGGATCCTGATCGATCCTTCGCTGGATCGACAGGCACCAGATGTCGTCCTCGAAGAAAATCCCAACACCCGCAAACCAACGCAAACGATGGGGGGCCAGGAATTCCTGATAATACGGATGCGAGGCGATGGTCTCGGCGCTGAAAATGTCGAGATCGTCGACGACGCCGGATTTTTGCATGAGCGGGATGCCGCGATTTCGCTCGTCCCGCAGGTGCCATCCGTCCCGCACGAAGCTGTCGAATGACCCCGACATCGACTCCGTGAAGGGCAGGGTGCGCAGAACGCCACCCGTGACGGGAAGGAGCAAGGCTCCGTGGCTTTCGGTGATCGATACGACCGTTTCGAGCGCACCCTTCCATTCCTGAGAGCCTACGACCGCTTCTGCGAAGGCGCCCTCAACCGCGCTCAAGTCCCATTTCGACATTTGCAAATTCATCCAAAAAAAATTGGCTGGAACGATAATAAAAAATCAAAAGCAGTCTAGGCACTTCCAACCGCCGGGTGTGTGTCGCGTATCACGGACTCGCCTTGAGCCCGGCCGAGTGTTGCAAATAAGTATCAGGTGGAGTGATTCACGAGCGCCCGTCCTGAATCACCCAAATGGGTCAAGACGCTGGCGCCCCGGCCCCAATAATTTCGGCATGTCATCTCGCGGGGGAATCCATCCGCGGGGAAACTGAATTGGTTGGGGGCTAATTGAATACCATGAAGTCAGGATTTTTCCGCCGCGGCTTTGCCGTCGCCGTACTTGCCGCCCTTGGTTTGTTTGCAGCACGGCCTGCCGCCGCGCAGTCGCAGTCGAATATCCCGCAGGAAGTCATCAACAACGTCATCCAGAACATCATCCAGAACGTTCGCGACCAGATTCAGCACCGCCGGATCATCGCACCGCCCGGAACGCTGCGGTTCAGCGGCGAGGAAGCGGACTTCGACAACCGCGATCCCTTTGCCGCCAAGGGCGTCAGCAACCCGTTCGGCGCGCTGGCCTACGCCAAGGCTCCGGCGCTTGTGGCGCCGCCCCCCGCGGCCTGGCTCTATGGCGTGAACCTGGTCGGCAGCGGCGACAGGGCACAGACGCTGGGCACTGAAGTCAGCGTTGCGACGGTGACCGGTGCTGTCGACGTGACCAAGATCGGTATCTTCACGGCAACCGACGCCTTGACCTTCATCGGGACGGGATCGCATTCGTGGGCCCACAGCTTCACGGCAGGCGGTGTCTTTGCGGCGCCCTTCGCGACCGATGGCTCCATTCCGTCGACCTCCGGTACTCTGTCTTATATCAACGGCGGGTTCTCGGCGGACTTCACGGCTCTTGCTAGCTGGACCCACAATTCGAGCACTGCCATCGGTGGGATCGCCGACAGCAGTGGCGTGGCATACACCTTCAATGGTCAATACCGCTTCGACTTTCCTTACACGGTCTGGATCGAGCCCACGGCCGGTGTGACCTTTTCTGAGACCTATACTGCCAATTTCGGCACCAAGACCGGCGACTCGACGGAAGTTCACGGTGGCGCGCGCGCCGGTTTCGAGACGAAGTGGCTGGGCTTTACGGTCCAACCGTCGATTTCCGGCCAGTATTACGAGATCGTCGATGCGAGCGGCGCCGCCGGCGCGGTTATCGTCGGGGGCGTTCCCTTCGGAGGTACGGTCGGCACGTATGGCGTCCGCGGCTCGGGCAAGATCAACGTGCTTTGGACGCCCCAATTGTCGTCCTACCTCGAGGTTCATGGCAGCAGCATCACCACACCGAAGACCGGCCTTCCCGCGATCGGCGGCGCTGGAACCTCGATCGCAGGTACGCAAGCGGGCCTTCGCTACACCTGGTAAGGCAATCGCAGGGGCTGGAACTGGAAACGGCCGCCGAAAGGCGGCCGTTTGCCATTTAAGCGGGGTGTTTTGCCTCTTAGCGGATTTCCGACGTGCCCGCGCTGGTCACGACCACCGGCTTGCCGGCCTTGATGACGTGGGTCGACTGCGCGGTCTGGCTGTAATCGGCGTTGGTGCGGGCTGCGATCCCGAAGGCGGCCACTGCGATGCCGGCCACCAGCGCCACCACCACGATCTTCAGGTGGGTACCTCGATCTGCAGAGTGAATTGAGTGGTTCATCCGAGCCTCCCGACGGGCTTTGGCGCCGTCTGTAGGCTCATGTCTTAAGGAGCATCTGTTTCCGGATGGTTTCGCGGGTTCCGCAAAATGGTTTCATTTCTACGCCCGGTTGGTTTCGCCGGGCTTGCGGCCCGAACCGGCCTCAGGCCGCCCGGCCGATATCGGCGCGGATGGTCCGCGCGGCCCAGACGAACAGCAGGGCGCCCAAGGTGGTCGTGAGCGCCGCCGAAAGCAGGGAATAGCGCACGGCATCAGCGCCATAGCTGCCCTTGAGGGCGTCATTGACCACACCCACGGCGAGCGGGCCGACGCCCTGGCCGAAGCAGGTCGCGGTGAGCGCGATCAGGGCGGAGGCCAGCGCCCGCATGCTCGGTTTGGCCACCGTCTGCGCGATCGCGAAGATCGGCCCGAGATGGAAGCCGACCAGGAACGAGGTCAGCGCCAGCATGGTGACCATCATCGCGAAATCCTGGGTCAGCATGCACAGTGCGAACACCGGGCCGGCGAGGCCAGAGGTGATCGCGGGCGCCCACAGCTTCCAGCGGTCGTCGCGGCGGCTCACTTGCGCCACCACGATGCCGCCGAGCAGGGTGCCGGCCATGCCGGCGAGCCCCTTGAAGGTGCCGGCATAGGTGCCGATCTCGGCGCTCGACAGATGGTGAACGCGGGCGAGGAACGGCGGGATCCAGGCCGCGGTCGCGTAATTGGTGTAGGTGGTGAGACAAAAGCCGATCAGGACGATGATGAAGCTCTGCTGCGAGGCCAGGAATCGCAGCGTCGGGCCGAGCGGTTCGGGCACAAAGCTCTCCTGCATGGCGCCGCGCTTCGGCTCGGAGATCGTCAGCCACAGGATCACTGCGAGCAGGATGCCGGGAAGGCCAGCGACGTAGAACGCCATCCGCCAGCCATAGTGCTGGTTGACGTAGCCGCCGATGAAATAGCCGAGGAAGACGCCGAGATAGGTGCCGATGGCGTAGATGCCGAGCGCGCGCGGGCGCTCGTTCTTGGCGAAGAGATCGGCAACGATCGACTGCGAGGCCGGCGAGCCCGCGGATTCGCCGATGCCGACGCCGATGCGGGCCAGGGCCAGCGAGGTCACGCTCGAGGCCGCGCCGCACAGCGCCGTCATCGCGCTCCAGAACGCCAAGGCGGCGGCGACGATGTTGCGCCGGTTCAGCCGGTCGGCGACGCGCGCGATGGGGATGCCGAGCAGGGAATAGAACAGGGCGAAGCCGAAGCCCGCGAGCAGGCCCATCATGGTGTCGCTGAGGGCAAACTCCTTCTTGATCGGCTCGATCAGGACGTTGAAGATCGTGCGGTCGAGGAAGTTCAGCGCATAGATGATGGTGAGCAGGCCCAGCACGTAATAGCGCCGCGGCGACGGCGTTGCCGCGGCGGGCGCCTGAACTGACACCTGTGACGTCACATCGACCATCGCATCCCCCCAATTTGTCTTTGTTATTATTGTCGGTCCAGCCCTGATTGGAGCTGGCAGCCATGAAGCGTTTTCGAGCGAAGTGGATACCGGTTCGCGTAAAGAAAACGCGTCAAAACAAGAAGCTAGAGTCTCGTTCCGATTTCATCGGAACGGGACTCTAGCCTTCGCGAATGTAGTTCCCCGCTTCGAATTCGACCGGTGCGGCATTCGTGTCGAACGACACGCCGATTGGATCGCGATCCGCCTCCATTGCTTCCAGTTGCTCGCTCAGCATACGGCGGATCATCAGGATGCCGCGGTCGCTCTGACCGAAATGCTCTTCGGAGTGAACGGTCACGGGGCCCTGGCCGACCTGGGCTTCGTAGTCGCCCGGGAATTGCTGGTGCTCTTGCTCGGTCATGTCCCACCAGAATTTTCCGTTGAATTTTGAGCGCATGCGGCCGATGTCGCCTGATGTCTTGACGCGGCCGGCGACGTAGATGCGAAAAGACGTGTCGTCGATCGGCAGCGTCCAGCCGATCGACTCGACGCGGGCGAATTGCGCGACGCGCGGGTTCGGCACGACGCGTAGCGTAGGGAGGGCGGCCTCGGTGACGCGGTAAAACACACGGCCGTCATCCTGCTTGCGGATCGAGCGCACGGCGATGCCGCGCGGCGTCTTGTCGAACGTCACCTCCGGCATCGAGGCCATCATATTGGTGAATTGCGGGCCCGAGAACGATCCGTGCAGCACGGGCACATGATAGGGATCGACCACGTTCTCGAAATGCTGCAGCCAGTTGCAGGGGATGATCGCCGGCCCGCCGCCGCCGATCGAGGAATCGTCGGCTTCGACGAACTCACCATCGTCCATGTTGTCGAGGCACTCGTAAGCCGGCAGCACCGGGCGTTTCTCGGCCGGGCCCATATAGGCGAAGATCAGCCCGTAGCGCTCCTCGACCGGATACCAGGGCTGGCGCACCTTGTCCTTGAACTGGCCGCCGTCGGGCTCGCAGGGCTGCTCCAAGCAGTGGCCCTCGGCGTCGAACTTCCAGCCGTGATAGCAGCAGCGGATGCCGTCGTCCTCGACCTTGCCGTAATAGAGCGTGGTGCCGCGATGGCAGCAGCGCGCATGCAGCAGGCCGACGCGGTTGTGCTTGTCGCGGAACAGGATCAGGTCTTCGCCCAGCGCACGCACCTTTTTCGGCGTGTCGGTGGCGTCGCTCACAAGCCCGACCGGATGCCAGTAGCGGCGGAGCAATTCTCCCATCGGCGTGCCGCGCGCGACCGAGGTGAGCTCGGTGCGCGTGTGGGCCGGCTTCATCGCATAGCCAGTGCCGAGATCGCGATCCCGCTGGGTCATCGTCATGTTGTTCCTCCCGCCGCGGGCCTTGGTGGCCAGGTCGCTTCTTGATGCGGTGACCCAGTGAAAAAAAATTCGATGACAATGTCAACGATATTCTAATGCCTCTTAATCGCATTTCGATGAGGCTGGGGAGGTTGCGCTACCAAGGCGCTACCAGCCCTTGGCATGCCCTGGCTTTCTTGGCAGAGGTGGATCATGAGCCAGACATCGAGCAGGGATGGGCACGCGTCGCCCGATGCGGACGAAAGTCACTCGCCGGCGCCGATCACCGTGATGCTGTCGTCGCGGCTGATGGTGCTGGCCAATTTGCTCAAGCGCGGCGCGATCCTCCGTTACAAGCGGCTTGCCGGATTGTCCTCGGTCGAGTTCGGCCTCGTCGCCTCGCTCGGCCGCCGCCCGCCGATGAGCGTGGCGCGGCTCGCCGAAGCCGTTGGCCAGGACAAGGGCCAGATCAGCCGCGCGCTCGCCGAACTCGTCTCGCGCAAGCTGATCGCGAAATCGGCGAATCCAAAGGACAGCCGCGAGGTGCTGGTCTCGCTCACCGCGGCAGGCCTTGTGGCGCATGATGCAATCGTCGAAGGCGCGCAGGACCGCAATCGGCAATTGCTGGAGCAGTTGAGCAAGGACGAGTTCGAGACTCTGCTGGCGCAGATCGACCGCCTCACGGCGACGGCCGAGAGGATGCTCGAAGCCGAGAAGACTCGGCGCTGATCGCTCAGCAATCTCCGGACATGTTGGATTGCTTCTAAGAATTTTTCTAAGAAGCTTTCAATTAGGGAATTCGCGCGCCCTCACCTAAGCGTCACCGCAAGCGCATGCCGTCCTGGGACAGGCGGCATGACGCACCAAAACATGCAGCTTTGGGGTGGCGCGTTGAACAGTCTTGGAATGCTGCGGTCGGCCGTGTTGGCGACCGCATCCGCTTTTGCATTGGTGCCGCAGGCATCGCACGCGCAATCGTCCACGCAGGGTGGGGCGCAGAATCTGCCGTCGGTGACGGTCGAGGCACCCGGGCAACGAGCGAGGCCCACAGTTGCCGCTCAGCGCCAGGCGCGCGGTTTGAGAACGGCGGCTCGCGCAAGGACACGTGCAAACTCGGCCGCGGCCCCAGCACCCGCGGCCGACCGCTCTGCAGCCTCGGGCGCTAGCGAACGCGCAAATGGGCCAGTGAACGGCTACGTCGCCAACCGCTCGTTGACAGGCACCAAGACAAACACGCCGATCATGGAAACTCCGCAATCACTGTCCGTGATCGGGGCCGAACAAATTCGCGATCAAAACGTCAACACGAAGTTCGACGAGACCTTGCGCTACACTCCCGGCGTTTTCGCCGGTACATTCGGCAACGACACGCGTCAGGATTGGTTTCAGATCCGAGGCTTCCCGTCTCAGGACGTCGGCACTTTCCTTGATGGCCTGCAACTGTTCTCGACTGCGTTCGGGACTTGGAAGCTTCAGCCATGGAGCCTTGATCGCGTCGAAGTTCTGCGAGGGCCGTCTGCAGTCCTGTACGGCGGTTCAAGCCCCAGCGGCATCGTGAATGCGGTCAGCAAGCTCGCTTACGGCGAACCCATTCGCTTCATCGAGGCGGGGGTCAACAACTTCGGCAACTCCTATGTCCAGTTTGACGTTGGTGGACCGGCGACACTGAGCCAGTCCGATGGGAAGTTCTTCTATCGCTTCGTCGGTCAGGTTCACGGTGGCGGAACGCAGGTCGATTTTACCAACGACAACAGCTACTTTCTTGCGCCCTCGTTCACGTGGATGCCCGATAGCGACACCCGCTTCACGCTATACGCCCAGGTCTCCCACACCGACACCCGCGGCCAGAATTTCCTTCCGTATGTCGGGACGGTCGTGAACGCTCCCTACGGACGCATTCCCACCAGCCTGTTCGCGAGCGATCCCAGCGTTGATCGCTTGCGGCGTGATCAGGAGATGATCGGCTATCAATTCGAGAAGAACCTCTCGGACAGCGTGACGATCCGTCAGAACGCACGTTACGCCCATGTGGATGTGCTCTATTCAACTCTGTTCGGGCTGGGCACGACCACGCCTGGCGACGTGACCTTGAACAGAGGAAACTTCTTCGTTCGCGACAAGGCGGGGCAGGCCGACGTGGACACCCAATTCGAGTACCGAGTGGCGACAGGCCCCGTTGCGCACACGTTCCTCCTCGGGTTCGACCTGAAGCATTACGGAATTGACGACTATCAAGGGTTTGGCGGCGCCGCTGGGCTCAATCTCGTCAACCCGGTCTATGCTCCCACGGCCGAGTTCAGCGGGGTGGCCGGCACGAACCATTATCTGACGCAGAATCAGAAGGCGCTCTACGTTCAGGATCAAATGAAGCTAGGGCGCTTCACGTTCGTGTTGTCCGGGCGCAATGATTGGGTCGACACCGTCAACAACAATCATGTCGGGCCAGATCAGAGCCGCGAGGACAGCCGTTTTTCGGGCCGTGTCGGCGCGATCTATAATTTCGATATGGGTCTCGCTCCTTATGTCTCCTACGCGACGAGCTACAATCCGGTCATCGGCACCAATTCTTCCACCGGCAACCTGCTCGTGCCTGAAACCGGTGAACAGGCCGAAATCGGATTGAAGTACCAGCCTGTAGGATTGAACGCCCGTTTTGGAATTTCGCTGTTCGATCTGAAGCGAAAGAACGTTCTGACGAGCGATCCGACCTTCGTCGTCGGATCCATCCAAACGGGTGAGGTCACCTCGCGTGGTGTGGAACTCGAGGCTGTTGCTAACATCACTCCCGACTTCAAGGTCACGGCGAGCTACACCAACTTCGACCTGTTCGTCAGCAAGGATCTGAATCCGGCCCTGATTGGAACTGTTCCGACGAATACGCCGAGACAGCTTGCCTCCCTCTGGGGTGATTACACGTTCCGAGAGGGAGCCCTGAATGGCTTCGGCTTTGGCGGCGGCGTTCGGTACGTCGGCTCGTCCTTCGCAGACACAGCCAATAAGTTGGTGGTGCCATCCGTCGTTCTTGGCGATCTCGCCGTGCATTACGAGTGGCAAAATTGGCGAGCGGCGGTCAACTTCATAAACATCGCGGACACGATCTATGTCGCGAGTTGTTCATCGGCTAGTTCGTGCTTCTACGGAGATCGCCGACGCATAACCGGAAGCCTTTCCTACAAATGGTGAGGTCAGGCGAGGGGAGGGTCTCTTGAAGGCACGCACGGTCAGGCTCTGGTCCGTGGTCCATACCTGGACCAGCCTGATCTCGACCGTCTTCCTGCTGCTCCTCTGCCTGACCGGCCTGCCGCTGATCTTCCATCACGAGATCGATGAGCTCCTGGGCTATGCCCCCCAGCCCGAAGCTCATGCGGGCGCGGCGCGCGCGACGACCCAGGCCGTCGCCGACGCCGCGCTCGCCGCCGATCCCGGCCACGTGCTGCAATATATCTCCTGGGACAAGGACGAGCCCGGGATCGTCACCGCTTTCACCAACAGCGCCGTCGACGGGCTGCCTGACAACACCACTGTCCGTGCCTTCGATGCGGTGTCGACCAAGCTGCTCGGACCCGTCGGCGTCGGGCCGATGCTGATCGTGCTCAAGCTTCACACCGACATGTTCGCCGGCCAGCCCGGAAAACTGTTTCTCGGCGGAATGGGTCTGCTGTTCGCCGTCGCCATCATCTCCGGCGTGGTGCTGTACTGGCCATTCACCCGCCGCCTGCGCTTTGCCACCATCCGCGACAGCACCTCGCGCCGCGTGCGCTGGCTCGACTGGCACAATCTGATCGGCGTCGTGACGGTCGCCTGGGCGCTGGTGGTGGGCTTGACCGGCGTCGTCAACACCTGGGCCGAGCTGATGCTCAACCAGTGGAAGGCGACCGAGCTCGCCAGCATGGTCGTGGCCTATGCCGGCAAGCCGCCGCCGACGCGTCTCGCCTCGCTCGATGACGTCGTTGTGCGCGCCAGGCAGACCGCGCCCGGGATGGAGGTCGCCTTCGTCGCGTTTCCGGGCACGCCCTTCACCTCCTCGCACCACTTCGCCGCTTTTATGCGCGGCGACACGGCCTTGACCGCGCGGCTGCTCAAGCCGGTGCTGCTCGACGGCGAAACGGGGGAGGTCGCCGACAGCCGGGCGCTGCCGCTCTATCTCCAGGCGCTTCTGATCTCGCAGCCGCTGCATTTCGGCGATTATGGCGGGATGCCGCTCAAGGTGATCTGGGCCGCGCTCGACGGGCTCACTATCGTTGTGATCGGCAGCGGGCTCTATCTCTGGCTGGCGCGGCGGCGCAAGCGCGCGCCTGCCAAAGCCGACACATTCGCCAGACGAGCCCCGGTCCTGTCGTGATGCATGGCTCCCCTGATCGCTCGCGCCTGTGGATACGTGTCTTTGCTGCACCTATCGTGCTCGCGGTTGCGACCATCACGGGTCTGCTGGCGGCGCTGCTCTGGGGAACGGTGGGCCAATATGTCGCCTGGGTGACGGTGGGGGCCCCGGTGCTGGTCATCTCATGGGTTTGGGTGCGCCGCCGCACGCAGAAACCCGAGCACTTTGACCGGGTGATGCGCGGCAAATAGCTGTCGCGGCCGGTGTGCCGCAATCCCAGAACTGCTACCCTACAAAACTGTGGCCGCCCTTGCTGGGTCTGGCGATCTGCTCCATACCAGCCGCGGGGTGATTCCGGGATTTCCACCGGTCTGGGAGCAGCAAAGGGCCTAAAAAGAGCGTGTCTTGCGCCCATTGGTGCACTGCGCTAAGGCTCAGAACAATTCCAAACTGGACGAATCCGTGGCTGTCCCGAGGCCGCGGGAAAAAGGGCTCGTCAATGAGCGGCATTCTACAGAACTATCTTCCACTCGTCGTCTTTATAGGGGTAGCGGGCCTCATTGGCCTCGTGCTGCTGATCGCGCCCTTCATCGTGGCGTTCCAGCAGCCGGACCCGGAAAAACTGTCGGCGTATGAGTGCGGTTTCAACGCCTTCGACGACGCCCGCATGAAGTTCGACGTCCGCTTCTACCTGGTCGCCATCCTCTTCATCATCTTCGACCTCGAGGTGGCGTTCCTGTTTCCCTGGGCGGTGGCGTTCGGCAAGCTTGGCGCGACCGGCTTCTGGTCCATGGTGGTGTTCCTCGGCGTGCTGACCGTCGGGTTCGCCTATGAATGGAAGAAAGGGGCACTGGAATGGGATTGAACCCTGCATCGTCCGCGGGTCCGGTGATTGCGCCGGCCCCCAAGGGCATTCTGGATCCCTCGACCGGCCGTCCGGTCGGGGCCAATGATCCGTTCTTCCTCGAGGTCAATTCGGAGCTGTCCGACAAGGGCTTCTTCACGGCCGCGACCGACGACCTCATCACCTGGGCCCGTACCGGCTCCTTGATGTGGATGACCTTCGGTCTCGCCTGCTGCGCGGTCGAGATGATGCAGGTGTCGATGCCGCGCTACGACGTCGAGCGCTTCGGCTTCGCGCCGCGTGCCTCGCCGCGCCAGTCCGACGTGATGATCGTCGCGGGCACGCTGACCAACAAGATGGCGCCTGCGCTGCGCAAGGTCTACGACCAGATGCCCGAGCCGCGCTACGTCATCTCGATGGGCTCCTGCGCCAATGGTGGCGGCTATTATCACTATTCCTACTCGGTCGTGCGCGGCTGCGACCGCATCGTGCCGATCGACATCTACGTGCCGGGCTGTCCGCCCACGGCGGAAGCGCTGCTCTACGGCGTGCTGCTGCTGCAGAAGAAGATCCGCCGCACCGGCACCATCGAACGCTAAGGTTTTACGTCATGGACGACGCCAAGCTCGACGCACTGGGGCAGACGATCGTTAGCGCGCTTCCGGGCGCCGCCATCGGTCATTCGGTGGCCTTCAACCAGCTCACGGTCGATGTCGAGGCCAGCAAGATCGTCGAGGTGGTCAAGTACCTCCGCGACGACCCGAGTTGCCGGTTCATCAACTTCACCGACATCACGGCCGCGGACTATCCGTCGCGCGAGAAGCGCTTCGACGTGATCTATCACTTCCTCTCTCCGACCCTGAACACGCGGATCCGGCTCAAGGCCCAGGCCGACGAGACCACCCAGGTGCCGTCGCTGATCGAGGTGTTCCCGGGCGCCGACTGGTTCGAGCGCGAGGCCTACGACCTCTACGGCGTGTTCTTCGTCGGCCATCCCGACATGCGCCGCCTGCTGACCGACTACGGTTTCGAAGGCCATCCGCTGCGCAAGGATTTCCCGACCACCGGTTTCGTCGAGGTTCGCTACGACGATCAGGAGAAGCGGGTGGTGTACGAGCCCGTCCGGCTCAACCAGGAATTCCGCAAGTTCGATTTCCTCTCGCCCTGGGAAGGGGCGGACTATCCGCTTCCCGGTGACGAGAAGGCTGGACCGAAGGTCTGATCATGAACGAGCAACCTGAACAGCTTCGCAATTTCACCATCAACTTTGGACCGCAGCATCCTGCGGCCCACGGCGTTTTGCGCCTCGTGCTCGAATTGGACGGTGAAATCGTCGCGCGCGTCGACCCGCATATCGGCCTGCTTCACCGCGGCACCGAAAAGCTGATCGAGCAGAAGACCTATCTCCAGGCGATCCCGTATTTCGATCGCCTCGACTACGTCGCGCCGATGAACCAGGAGCACGCCTTCTGCCTCGCGGCCGAAAAGCTGCTCGGCATCGAGGTGCCGCGCCGCGGCCAGCTGATCCGCGTGCTCTATTGCGAGATCGGCCGCATTCTCTCTCATCTTCTCAACGTCACCACGCAGGCGATGGACGTCGGCGCGCTGACCCCGCCGCTGTGGGGCTTTGAAGAGCGCGAAAAGCTGATGGTGTTCTACGAGCGTGCCTCGGGCAGCCGTATGCACGCAGCCTATTTCCGCGTCGGCGGCGTGCATCAGGACCTGCCGCAGAAGCTGGTCGACGACATCGAGGCCTGGTGCGATCCGTTCCTCAAGGTGGTCGAGGACCTTGATCGCCTGCTCACCGCCAACCGTATCTTCAAGCAGCGCAACGTCGATATCGGCGTGGTGCCGCTGAAGGAAGCCTGGGAGTGGGGTTTTTCGGGCGTGATGGTGCGCGGCTCGGGCGCGGCCTGGGACCTGCGCAAGTCGCAGCCCTATGAGTGCTACGCCGAGATGGATTTCGACATTCCGATCGGCAAGAACGGCGACTGCTACGACCGCTATCTGATCCGCATGGAAGAGATGCGCCAGTCGGTGCGCATCATGAAGCAGTGCATCCAGAAGCTGAACGCAGCCGACGGTAGGGGCCCCGTCGTCGTCGAAGACAACAAGGTCGCGCCGCCGCGGCGTGGCGAGATGAAGCGCTCGATGGAAGCGCTGATCCACCACTTCAAGCTCTACACCGAAGGCGTCCGCGTGCCGGAAGGCGAAGTCTATGCCGCAGTCGAGGCGCCCAAGGGCGAGTTCGGCGTCTTCCTCGTCTCGGACGGCACCAACAAGCCGTACAAGTGCAAGATCCGCGCGCCGGGCTTTGCGCATCTTCAGGCGATGGACCACATCTGCCGCGGCCATCTGCTCGCCGACGTCTCGGCCATTCTCGGTTCGCTCGACATCGTGTTTGGAGAGGTCGATCGGTAATGGGCCAGCAGGCGCCAATCCAGTTTGACCGTGCCTCGGGGGCCCTTGAAGGGGCCAACCTGTGGGAGCGGACGGCTGCCTTGGCGCTGGTGACGGGATCGAAGATCTCGTCGCACTTCTCGCATATGGGCTATATCGCCTGCGCGAATCTGCTGGCGAAGACGCTGCCCAAGCGCGACATCGCGATCAGGCTCAACCCCGATGCCGTGTTCGAATTCCCTTACGGCGACGGCTATTGGAGCAAGCTGCTCAATCGCTCGTACAACTACGAAGACGAGCTGGAGCTGTTGTTCGCGGACTCCATCGACGTCGACTACACCTTGCTCGATTGCGGTGCCAATTACGGCTATTGGTCGGTGCTGGTCTCGAGCAAGCCGTTCGGCTCGCACAAGGCGATCGCGATCGAGCCGTCGGGCCAGAACTATCCGAAGCTCGCCAACAACGCCCGCGTCAACGGCAACCGTTTCGAGACCCTGAAATGCGCCATCGGCGCCTCGCGCGGCACCGCGCGGCTGTCAGGCACCAAGCACGAAGCCTTCAGCATCGCGGGCAATCCGTCTGACGGCGGCGAGGAAGTGCCTGTTCTCGCGCTCGACAATCTCATCGACGACGGCAAGGTCGCGGCAAACGGCAAGTATCTGATCAAGCTCGACGTCGAGGGCGTCGAGATCGAGGCGATCAAGGGCGGCGCACGGCTACTCCAGGCCGACAGCGTCATCATGTGCGAGGAGCACGGCAGCGACCGCTCTCATGCGGTGTCGCGCTACATCCTCGAACAGACCCCGCTGAAGCTGATCGTGCTCGATCCGCGCACCAACCGGCTGGAGACCGTGACCGAGCTGTCGATCCTCGATCGCATCAAGGTCTCGACCCATGTCGGCTACAACGTTTTCGGCACCGCAAGCGCATTCTGGCAGGACAGGATCGAAGCCCTGAATGCCAAATCCGCGCGCCGTATGCAGTGAGAGATAAGATATGTCCGTTCGCCGATTAGCACCGAAGGAAGTCCAGCCCGCGAGCTTCGCGTTCACGGACGAGAACGTCGCGTTCGCGAAGCAGCAGATCGCGAAATATCCGGCCGGGCGTCAGGCCTCGGCTGTCATCGCCATCCTCTGGCGTGCGCAGGAGCAGCATGACGGCTGGGTCTCGGAAGCCGCGATCCGCGTCATCGCCGACATGCTCGACATGCCCTATATCCGCGTGCTGGAAGTTGCGACCTTCTACACGATGTTCCAGCTCGCGCCCGTCGGCAAGAAGGCCCACGTCCAGGTTTGCGGCACCACGCCGTGCCGCCTGCGCGGCGCCGAGGATCTGATCCACGTCTGCGAGAGCCGCATCCATCACGATCCCTTCCATCTCTCCAAGGACGGCGATTTCAGCTGGGAAGAGGTCGAGTGTCTGGGCGCCTGCGTGAACGCGCCGATGGTGATGATCGGCAAGGACACCTATGAGGACCTGACCAAGGAAAGTTTTGGCAAGGTGCTCGACGGCTTTGCTTCGGGCAATCCGCCAAAGCCCGGTCCGCAGAACGGCCGCCAGTTCTCGGCGCCGATGGGCGGACCGACAACGCTGAAGGAGACCTCCTGATGCGTGATCTTTCTTTATCAATCGTGGAGGGGAGCGGCGCCGTGAAGAAGTGGGGCTTCATCGCGATGCACGCCGCGGCCGCGGCCGTCTTCATGTTCCTGTTGCAGCGTTTCGCGCTGCATGAATCGCAGGAAACCAGTCTGCTCTGGGCGCTGACCTTCGCCGTTTGCGCCGCCGGGCTTGCCTACAAGCAAGCCAACCGTTGATCGGAAAGCACTGATATGCTCGAGGACAAGGACCGCATCTTCAAGAACCTCTACGGCCTCCACGATTGGGGGCTCGAGGGCGCGCGGCGTCGCGGCGCCTGGGACGGCACGAAGAACATCATCGACAAGGGCCGCGACTGGATCATCAACGAGATGAAGGCGTCGGGCCTGCGCGGCCGTGGCGGCGCCGGCTTCCCGACTGGTCTCAAATGGTCCTTCATGCCGAAGGAATCGACCGACGGCCGACCGAGCTATCTCGTCGTCAACGCCGACGAATCCGAGCCCGGCACCTGCAAGGATCGCGAGATCATGCGGCATGATCCGCATCTCCTGATCGAGGGCTGCCTGATCGCGAGCTGCGCGATGAACGCGCATGCCTGCTACATCTATGTCCGCGGCGAGTTCATCCGCGAGCGCGAGCATCTCCAGGCCGCGATCGACCAGGCCTATGAGGCCAAGCTGGTCGGCAAGGACAACGTCAACGGCTGGCCGTTCGACATCTATGTCGCCCATGGCGCCGGCGCCTATATCTGCGGCGAGGAAACCGCGCTGCTCGAAAGCCTCGAGGGCAAGAAGGGCCAGCCGCGGCTGAAGCCGCCGTTCCCGGCCAATGTCGGCCTGTTCGGTTGCCCGACCACCGTCAACAACGTCGAGTCCATCGCCGTTGCGCCTGATATCCTGCGCCGCGGCGCGGCATGGTTCGCCGGTATCGGCCGGCCCAACAATGTCGGCACCAAACTGTTCTGCATCTCCGGCCATGTCGAGCGGCCCTGCAACGTCGAAGAAGCCATGGGCATTCCGTTCCGTGAGCTGATCGACAAGCATTGCGGCGGCATCCGCGGCGGCTGGGACAACCTCAAGGCCGTGATCCCCGGCGGCTCGTCGGTGCGCATGGTGCCGGCCGAGCAGATCATCGACACGCCGATGGATTTCGATAGCTTGAGCAAGCTGCGCTCGGGCCTCGGCACCGCCGCCGTGATCGTGATGGATAAGTCGACCGACCTGATCCGCTCCATCGCCCGCATCTCCTATTTCTACAAACATGAGAGCTGCGGCCAGTGCACGCCGTGCCGCGAGGGCACCGGCTGGATGTGGCGCGTGCTGACCCGCATGGCCGACGGCCGCGCCCACAAGCGCGAGATCGACATGCTGTTAGAGGTGACCAAGCAGGTCGAAGGCCACACCATCTGCGCGCTCGGCGACGCGGCAGCCTGGCCGATCCAGGGCCTGATCGCGCATTTCCGTCACGAGATCGAAGCGCGCATCGACCAGTACTCGCACAAGGCTGACATCGACGATATCGGCGTCCGCGATCCCGTGAACATGGTCGCGGCGGAGTAAGAGAAATGACCAAGCTCATCATCGACGGCAAAGAGATCGATGTCCCCGCCGAATACACGCTGCTTCAGGCGTGCGAGGCGGCCGGCGCCGAGATTCCGCGCTTCTGCTATCACGAGCGGCTGTCGATCGCCGGCAATTGCCGGATGTGCCTCGTTGAAGTGAAGGGCGGCCCGAAGCCGGTCGCGAGCTGCGCCTGGGGCGTACGCGACTGCCGTCCGGGCCCGAAGGGCGAGCCGCCGGAAATCTCCACGCGTTCGCCGATGGTGAAGAAGGCACGCGAAGGCGTGATGGAATTCCTTCTCATCAACCATCCGCTGGACTGCCCGATCTGCGACCAGGGCGGCGAGTGCGACCTGCAGGACCAGGCGATGGGCTATGGTGTCGACACCAGCCGCTTCGCCGAGAACAAGCGCGCGGTCGAGGACAAATATCTCGGCGCGCTGGTCAAGACCTCGATGAACCGCTGCATCCAGTGCACGCGTTGCGTCCGCTTCTCGGCGGAAGTCGCAGGCGCCCCCGAGATGGGCGCCACCGGCCGCGGCGAGGACATGGAGATCACGACTTATCTCGAGCACGCGCTGACGTCCGAATTGCAGGGCAACCTCGTCGACATCTGCCCGGTCGGCGCGCTGACCTCGAAGCCTTATGCGTTTGCCGCGCGTCCGTGGGAGCTCGGCAAGACCCAGTCGATCGACGTGATGGACGGCCTGGGATCTGCGATCCGCGTCGACACCCGCGGCCGTGAAGTGATGCGCGTGCTGCCGCGCATCAACGAGGCCGTGAACGAGGAGTGGATTTCCGACAAGACCCGCCACATCGTCGACGGCCTGCGCACCCAGCGGCTCGATCGTCCCTATATCCGCGAAGCCGGTAAGCTGCGCGCGGCAACTTGGCCCGAGGCCTTCGCCGCGATCGCGTCCAAGGCGGCGCGCACCGACGGCAAGCGCATCGGCGCGATCGCGGGCGACCTCGCCGGCGTCGAGGAGATGTTCGCGCTGAAGGACCTCTTGTCCAAGTACGGTTCGGGCAATCTGGCGGTGCAGGGCGGCGACGCCTTCGATCCCGCGCTCGGCCGCGGCTCCTATATCTTCAACCCGACGCTGGTGGGCGTCGAGCAGGCCGATGCGCTGCTGATCATCGGCGCCAATCCGCGCAAGGAAGCGGCCGTGTTCAACGCCCGCATCCGCAAGCGCTGGCGCTCCGGTGGTCTCAAGGTCGGCGTGATCGGCGCCAAGGCCGATCTGACTTACGATTATGATCATCTCGGCGCAGGCACCGAGACGCTCGGCGAGCTCGCGGCCGGCAAGCACTCCTTCATGGACGTGCTGAAGAACGCCAAGCACCCGATCATCCTGGTCGGTGCGGGCGCGGCCTCGCGTCACGACGGCGCTGCCATTCTCGCCGCTGCAGCAAAACTCGCGCTCGATGTCGGCGCGCTCAAGGACGGCTGGAACGGCTTTGGCGTGCTGCACGAGACCGCCTCGCGCGTCGGTGCGCTCGATATCGGCTTCACGGCCGCGGCCGGCGGCCTGAACGCCGCGCAGATGACGACGTTCGGCACGCTCGACCTGCTGTTCCTGTTAGGGGCCGACGAGATCAAGCCGGCGGACGGCACCTTCGTCGTCTATATCGGCACCCATGGTGATCGCGGCGCGCACCGCGCCGACGTCATCCTGCCGGCGGCTGCCTACACCGAGAAGTCCGCGATCTACGTCAACACCGAAGGCCGCGTGCAGATGACGGGCCGCGCCGCGTTCCCGCCGGGCGAAGCCCGCGAGGACTGGGCGGTCGTCCGTGCGCTCTCGGAAGCGCTTGGCAAGAAGCTCGGCTATGACTCGCTCTCGGCGCTGCGCCAGGCGATCTTCAAGGCCGTGCCGCATCTGATCCGTCTCGACCAGATCGAGGCCGGCTCCGCCGACCAGATCAAGAAGCTGGCGGGGAAGGGCGGCTCGCCCGAGAAGGCGCCGTTCAAGACCCTCGTCGAGGACTTCTATTTGACCAACCCAATCGCGCGTGCGTCCGCCGTGATGGCGGAATGCTCGCGGCTTGCCTCCGGGCAGATGCTGACCGCAGCGGAGTGAGCTGATGGAATTCTTCGAAAGCGCATTCTGGACCGGCTTCCTCTGGCCGCTGATCATCATGATCGCGGAGAGCGTGCTGGTGCTCGTCGTCCTGCTGATCGCGATCGCCTACATCCTGCTCGCCGACCGCAAGATCTGGGCGGCGGTGCAGATCCGCCGCGGCCCGAACGTGGTCGGCCCGTGGGGCCTGCTGCAATCCTTCGCCGACCTTCTCAAGTTCGTGCTGAAGGAGCCGATTATCCCGGCCGGCGCCAACAAGGGCGTGTTCCTCCTTGCTCCCTTGGTCTCATGCGTGCTCGCGCTCGCGGCTTGGGCGGTGATCCCGACCAATCTCGGCTGGGTGATCTCCGACATCAATGTTGGCGTCCTCTTCATCTTCGCGATCTCGTCGCTGTCGATCTACGGCATCATCATGGCCGGCTGGTCGTCGAACTCGAAATACCCGTTCCTGGCAGCACTTCGCTCGGCGGCGC
The DNA here is from genome assembly GCF_004123905.1 of Bradyrhizobium betae. Lineage (GTDB taxonomy): Bacteria > Pseudomonadota > Alphaproteobacteria > Rhizobiales > Xanthobacteraceae > Bradyrhizobium > Bradyrhizobium betae_A. Next base: position 17,918 of record NZ_MZXW01000022.1, on the reverse strand, counting down.
AGATGGTGTCCTATGAAGTCTCGATCGGCTTCGTCATCATCACGGTGCTGCTCTGCGCCGGCACGCTGAACCTCTCCGCCGTGGTCGAGGCCCAGCATGTCCGCGGCTTTGCCAGCCTGATCGGCCTACCGCAGCTCACCATCCTGAACTGGTATGTCTGGCCGCTGTTCCCGATGTTCGTGATCTTCTACGTCTCGGCGCTGGCGGAAACCAACCGTCCGCCCTTCGACCTCGTGGAAGCTGAATCCGAGCTCGTCGCCGGCTTCATGGTCGAATACGGCTCGACGCCGTATCTGCTGTTCATGCTCGGCGAGTACGTCGCGATCGTCACGATGTGCGCGCTCGCGACGATCCTGTTCCTCGGAGGCTGGCTGCCGCCGGTGGACCTGCCGCCCTTCAACTGGGTGCCGGGGATCATCTGGTTCGCGCTCAAAGTCTTCTTCATGTTCTTCCTGTTCGCGATGGCAAAGGCGATCGTGCCGCGCTACCGCTACGACCAACTGATGCGCCTCGGCTGGAAGGTGTTCCTGCCGCTGTCGCTCGCGATGGTGGTCGTGGTGGCCGGCGTGCTGCATTTCGCCGACATCGCGCCGAAGTGAGGGCCGTCATGGGTATCAACATCAACGCCACTGCACGCTCGCTCCTGCTGTCGGAATTCGTCTCGGCATTCTTCCTCGCCATGCGCTATTTCTTCCAGCCGAAGCCGACGCTGAACTATCCGTTCGAGAAGGGCCCGATCTCGCCGCGCTTCCGCGGTGAGCACGCGCTGCGCCGCTATCCGAACGGCGAGGAACGTTGCATCGCCTGCAAGCTGTGCGAAGCGATCTGCCCGGCGCAGGCCATCACCATCGAGGCCGGCCCGCGCCGCAACGACGGCACCCGCCGCACCGTGCGCTACGACATCGACATGGTGAAGTGCATCTATTGCGGCCTCTGCCAGGAGGCCTGTCCGGTCGACGCCATCGTCGAAGGTCCGAACTTCGAGTTCGCGACCGAGACCCGCGAGGAACTGTTCTATGACAAGGCCAAGCTGCTCGCCAACGGCGATCGCTGGGAACGTGAGATCGCGAAAGCGATCGAGCTCGATGCGCCGTACCGGTGAGATGAGAGCATGATCCTTCCCGCGCTGTTCTTCTATCTGTTCGCCGGCGTCTGTGTCGCCTCGGCGGTGATGGTGATTGTCTCGCGCAATCCCGTGCACTCCGTGCTGTACCTGATCCTGGCCTTCGTCAACGCCTCCGGCCTGTTCGTGCTGATGGGCGCCGAATTCCTCGCGATGATCCTGATCGTCGTCTATGTCGGCGCTGTCGCGGTGCTGTTCCTGTTCGTGATCATGATGCTCGACGTCGACTTCCTCGAGCTGCGCGAAGGCTTCATCCAGTACCTGCCGATCGGGCTGGTGATCGGCGGCATCTTCCTGTTCGAGCTGCTGCTCACCGTCGGCTTCTGGGTCATCAACCCCAGCGTCAGCAAGACGATCACGGCCGCGATCCCGACAAACGTCTCGAATACCGAGGCGCTCGGGCTCGTGCTCTATACGAAGTACATCCACTACTTCCAGCTCTCGGGCATGGTGCTGCTGGTCGCGATGATCGGCGCCATCGTGCTGACGCTGCGCCACAAGGCGAATGTCAAGCGGCAGGACATCAACGTTCAGAACGCGCGCACGCCTGAGATGGCGATGGCGATGCGCAAGGTGGCGTCGGGGCAGGGGCTCCAGGACAGCGACGCGGCGGAGTGGGTGAAATGACGGTCGGGCTGGGACATTATCTGGCGGTCGGCGCGATCCTGTTCACGCTCGGGATCCTCGGCATCTTTCTGAACCGCAAGAACATCATCGTCATCCTGATGTCGATCGAGTTGATCCTGCTCTCGGTCAACATCAACCTCGTGGCGTTCTCGACCTTCCTCGGCGATATCGTCGGCCAGGTCTTCGCGCTTCTGGTGCTGACTGTCGCTGCGGCTGAAGCTGCGATCGGTCTCGCCATCCTGGTGGTCTATTTCCGCAACCGCGGCTCGATCGCGGTTGAGGACGTCAATCTGATGAAGGGCTGAGCTCAGTCATGGTTCAGGCAATCGTTTTTCTGCCTCTGCTGGGCGCCATTCTGGCCGGGCTCATCGCCTTGGCCGGCGCGCATGCCCGTAACCCCTCGGGCGACGAGGTCGAGCATCACGGCGACCACGGTCACGGCGACGCGCATGCGTCGGCGGCCCATGATGACCATGGTCACGACGATCACGCCCACGACGACCATGGTCCGGCGGAGCCGCCGGCGGCCGGTTCGCGCGGCGCCGAGCTGATCACGACCGGGCTGCTGTTCGTCTCGGCCGCACTGTCCTGGATGACGCTGGTCGATGTCGGCTTCATGCACCATGACGCCCGCATTCAGCTGCTGCCCTGGATCTTCTCCGGCGATCTCCAGGTCTGGTGGACGCTGCGCGTCGACACGCTTACCGCCGTGATGCTGGTGGTGGTGACGACCGTGTCCTCGCTAGTGCACCTCTATTCCATCGGCTACATGGACGAGGATCCGAACCGGCCGCGCTTCTTCGGCTATCTCAGCCTGTTCACCTTCGCCATGCTGATGCTGGTGACCGCGGACAACCTCGTGCAGCTGTTCTTCGGCTGGGAAGGCGTCGGTCTCGCCAGCTATCTCCTGATCGGCTTCTGGTACCAGAAACCGTCGGCGAACGCGGCCGCCATCAAGGCCTTCGTGGTCAACCGCGTCGGCGACTTTGGTTTTGCGCTCGGCATCTTCGCGATCTTCCTGCTGACCAGTTCGACCGATTTCGAGACCATCTTCCACGCTGCGCCCAGCCTCACCGGCAAGACCATCGACTTCCTCGGCTGGCACGCCGATGCGCTGACCCTGACCTGCCTCTTGCTGTTCATGGGCGCGATGGGCAAGTCGGCGCAGTTCCTGCTGCACACCTGGTTGCCGGACGCGATGGAAGGCCCGACGCCGGTGTCGGCGCTGATCCACGCCGCGACCATGGTCACCGCGGGTGTCTTCATGGTGGCGCGCCTGTCGCCGCTGTTCGAGCTCGCGCCGACCGCGCAGGCCGTCGTGATGTTCTTCGGCGCCACCACCGCGTTCTTCGCGGCGACCATCGGCCTCGTCCAGAACGACATCAAGCGCATCGTGGCCTACTCGACCTGTTCGCAGCTCGGCTACATGTTCGTGGCAATGGGAGCAGGGGCCTATTCGGTCGGCATGTTCCATCTGTTCACGCATGCCTTCTTCAAGGCGCTGCTGTTCTTGGGCTCCGGCTCGGTGATCTACGCGATGCACCACGAGCAGGACATCCGCAACATGGGCGGCCTCTGGAAGAAGATCCCCTACACCTATGCGGTGATGGTGGTCGGCACGCTCGCGCTCACAGGCTTCCCGCTCACCGCCGGCTACTTCTCCAAGGACGCGATCATCGAGTCCGCCTATGCCTCGCACAATCCGTTTGCGATGTACGGCTTCCTGATGACCGTCATCGCCGCCGGCCTGACTTCGTTCTACTCCTGGCGCCTGATCTTCAAGACGTTCCATGGCGAGCCGCATGACGAGCATCACTATGAAGCTGCGCATGAGGCTCCGTTCTGGATCCTGATCCCGATCGGCGTGCTCGCGGTCGGATCCATCGTTGCCGGCTTCCCGTTCAAGGAGCTGTTCGCCGGCCACGGCGTCGAGGAGTTCTTCCGCGAGTCCGTGAAGATGAATCCGCACATCATCGAGGAGATGCACCACATCCCCGAAACCATCGCCTTCCTGCCGACGGTGATGATGGTGCTGGGCTTCCTGGTGTCGTACCTGTTCTACATCCGCCGGCCTTACATCCCCGTGCAGCTCGCAAAAGAGCAGCCGATGTTGTACCAGTTCCTGCTCAACAAATGGTACTTCGACGAGCTCTACGATCTCATCTTCGTCCGTCCGGCGAAGTGGATCGGCTATCAGCTCTGGAAGAAGGGCGACGGCTTCATCATCGACGGCTTCGGTCCCGACGGCGTCTCCGCGCGCGTGCTGGATGTCACCCGCAACGTCGTGAAGATCCAGACCGGCTATCTCTATCACTACGCCTTTGCCATGCTGATCGGCGCCGCCGGCCTGATCACCTGGTTCATGTTCGGCTTTGGAGGCCAGTAAATGACGACCTGGCCCATCCTATCGGTCACGACGTTCCTGCCGCTGGTCGGTGCGCTGATCGTCTATCTCAGCCGCGGCGATGACGAGGCGGCCAAGCGCAACTCGCGCTGGATCGCGCTCTGGACCACGCTGATCACCTTCGCGGTGTCGGTGATCCTGGTCATGCGCTTCGATCCCAACAGCGCCGACTTCCAGTTCGTCGAGAAGGCGAATTGGCTCGCCACCGGCATCACCTACCACATGGGCGTGGACGGTATTTCGCTGCCGCTCGTGATCCTGACCACCGCCGTGATGCCGTTCTGCATCATCGCGAGCTGGAAGGCGATCACCAACCGCGTCCGCGAATACATGATGGCGTTCCTGATCCTGGAAACGCTGATGATCGGCACCTTCTCGGCGCTCGATCTCGTGCTGTTCTATCTGTTCTTCGAGGGCGGCCTGATCCCGATGTTCCTGATCATCGGCGTCTGGGGTGGTCCGCGCCGGGTCTATGCATCGTTCAAGTTCTTCCTCTACACGCTGCTCGGCTCGGTCCTGATGCTGCTCGCCATCATGGCGCTGTACTGGAACGGCGGCACCACCGACATCCCGGCCCTGATGCACACCGCCGTGCCGCGGTCGTTGCAGACCTGGGCGTGGCTGGCCTTCTTCGCCTCCTTCGCGGTGAAGATGCCGATGTGGCCGGTGCACACCTGGCTCCCCGACGCGCACGTCGAGGCGCCGACCGCAGGCTCCGTGGTCCTCGCCGCGATCCTGCTGAAGATGGGCGGCTACGGCTTCCTGCGCTTTTCGCTGCCGATGTTCCCGCTGGCCTCGCACGACTTCGCGCCGCTGGTGTTCACGCTCTCGGCCATCGCCATCATCTACACCTCGCTGGTGGCGCTGATGCAGGAGGACATGAAGAAGCTGATCGCGTACTCGTCGGTCGCGCATATGGGCTTCGTCACCATGGGCATCTTCGCCGGGACCATGCAGGGCGTCGCCGGCGGCGTATTCCAGATGATCTCGCACGGCATCGTTTCCGGCGCGCTGTTCCTCTGCGTCGGCGTCGTTTACGACCGTCTGCACACCCGCGAGATCGCGGCCTATGGCGGCCTCGTCAACCGGATGCCGCTCTACGCGCTGACCTTCATGATCTTCACCATGGCCAATGTCGGTCTGCCCGGCACGAGCGGTTTCGTCGGCGAGTTCATGACGTTGCTCGGCACCTTCAAGGTCTCCATCCCGACCGCGTTCTTCGCCACCTTCGGGGTGATCCTGTCGGCGTGCTACGCGCTGTGGCTCTACCGCAAGGTCGTGTTCGGGGCGCTGGTCAAGCCGTCGCTGGCGAGCATGAAGGATCTCACCTTGCGCGAATGCGTGACGCTGTTCCCGATGATCGCGCTGACGATCCTGTTCGGCGTCTATCCGAAGCCGGTGCTCGACATGTCGGCCGCCTCGGTCCAGCAACTCGTCAACAATTACAACACCGCTGTGACGGCCGTGAAGGCTGCCGCACTGCTCCATTGATCGGGCAGGTCAGGATATCGCCATGAGCTTTTCGACTGCAGGTTATCAACTGGCGCCGGTGCTGCCCGAGCTCGTGCTCGCGATCGGCGCCATGGCGCTTCTGATGCTGGGCGCCTATCGCGGGCAGGAGACCACCAGGGCGGTCACCTCGCTTGCGGTGCTGCTCCTGGTCGTGGTCGGCGTGCTCGTCTACGCGCAGCCCGCGGGCAAGCAGGTGACCTTCGGCGGCAGCTTCATCGTCGACGACTTCGCCCGCTTCATGAAGATCCTGGCCCTGATCGGCTCGGCTGTGACGCTGGTTCTGTCGACCGAGTTCCTGTCCGATCCGTCACGCCGCATCTTCGAATACGCCATCCTGGTCTTGCTCTCGACGCTCGGCATGATGGTGCTGATCTCGGCCGGCGACCTGATCTCGCTCTATCTCGGCCTCGAATTGATGTCGCTCGCGCTCTACGTCGTGGCGGCCTCGAACCGCGACAACGCCAAGTCGACCGAAGCCGGCCTGAAGTATTTTGTCCTCGGCGCGCTGTCGTCGGGCATGCTGCTTTACGGTTCCTCGCTGATCTACGGCTTCACCGGCACGGTGAGCTTCGCCGGCATCGCTGCGGCTGCGACGGTTTCGAATGTCGGCCTGGTGTTCGGCCTGGTGTTCCTGCTCGCCGGCCTCTGCTTCAAGGTTTCGGCCGTGCCGTTCCACATGTGGACGCCCGACGTGTATGAAGGCGCCCCGACCCCGGTCACCGCCTTCTTCGCCTCGGCGCCGAAGGTGGCAGCGCTCGCCGTCTTCACCCGCGTCACGCTGACCGCATTCCCGGGCATCGTCTCGCAGTGGCAGCAGATCCTTGTGTTCGTGTCGATCGCCTCGATGGCGCTGGGTTCGTTCGCCGCGATCGGCCAGAGCAACATCAAGCGCCTGATGGCCTATTCCTCGATCGGCCATATGGGCTTTGCCCTGGTCGGGCTTGCCGCCGGCACGGTCGAGGGCGCGCAGGGCGTGCTGATGTACATCGTGATCTATGTCGCGATGACGCTCGGCTCGTTCTCGGTCATCCTCGCCATGAAGCGCAACGGCCAGGCCGTGGAGCAGATCAGCGATTTCGCCGGTCTCTCGCGCACCAATCCGCTGCTCGCCTTCATGTTCGCAATGCTGCTGTTCTCGCTCGCGGGCATTCCGCCGCTCGCCGGCTTCTTCGCCAAATGGTACGTCTTCGTCGCCGCGATCAAGGCGAACCTGTTCACGCTCGCCGTGATCGGCGTGCTCTCCAGCGTGGTGGGCGCCTACTACTACCTCACCATCGTCAAGACGATGTACTTTGACGAGCCGGCCGGTCAGGTCGATCCGATGCGCGTCGAGGTGAAGACGGTGCTGGCGGTTGCGGGCCTGTTCACCATCCTGTTCGCGCTGTTCGCAGGCCCGGTGGTGAGCGTCGCCTCCGCCGCGGCCAAGTCGCTGTTCTAGGATGGGATTCGCGCTCGGTCCTCGCGCACGCGCTGCGGGCTACAGGCTCGCAGCTTTTGAGCGGACCGGCTCGACCAATACCGACGCGATCGAGCGCGCGCGGGCCGGCGAACCCGGCCCGATGTGGTTCGTTACATCCGATCAGATCGCCGGCCGCGGCCGGCGCCAGCGCGCCTGGATCGCGCCAAAGGGCAATCTCGCCGCCAGCGTCCTCGAGATGGTGGACGTGGCGCCTGCGGTGGCCGCCACGATCGGCTTTGCGGCAGGGCTGGCGGAGGAGGCCGCCCTGGAGAAGGTCAGCCTCGAGGCCGCGCTGCGGCTTGGTCCTGACAGGCCCCGCTACGCCCTGAAATGGCCGAATGACGTCCTCGCCGATGGCAAGAAACTCGTCGGCATCGGTCTTGAAGCGGAGGCCGTCGGCGATCGCTTGGCCATCGTCGTCGGCATCGGCACCAACGTCGTGGCCGCGCCCGAGGGGACGCCCACGCCCGCCGTGTCGCTGGCCGCACTCGGCGTCCAGATCAGCGCGGAAGAGCTGTTCTCGGCGCTTTCGGACGCCTGGGTCGAGTTCCGTGGTATCTGGGACAATGGCCGTGGCTTTGCCGAGATCCGAAAACTCTGGCTGGAGCGCGCCGCCGGCCTCGGCGAGCGGGTCGCGATCAACACGGGAGCGACGACGCTGGAAGGCATTTTTGACACGATCGATGACACCGGTTGCCTGATCGTCCGCACTGCTGACGGCCGACGCCTTCCGGTGGCGGCCGGCGAGGTGTTCTTCGGCTCGGCCGCCTCCGTGGGAGCTGCGTGATGGCGAAGCCTGACGAATTGGTATTTGCGCCGCTCGGTGGCGTCGGCGAGATCGGCATGAACTTGTCGATCTACGGTCTCGGCAACCGTCAGCAGCGGTCCTGGCTGGCGGTCGATCTCGGTGTCTCCTTCGGCGACGAGGAGCATCTGCCGGGCATCGACCTGATCATGCCCGACATCAGCTTCCTGGAGAAGGAACGCAAGAACCTGATGGGCCTCGTGCTGACGCACGCCCATGAGGACCACTTTGGCGCCATCATCGACCTCTGGCCCAGGCTGAAATGCCCGATCTATGCGACCCAGTTCAGCGCCGCGCTGTTCGAGGCCAAATGCGCCGCCGAACGCAATGCACCGAAGATCCCGGTGACGGTGGTGCCATCAGGCGGCCGCGTCGATATCGGCCCGTTCAACGTCGAGTTCATCCCCGTCGCGCACTCGATTCCCGAAGCGCACGCGCTGGCGATCCACACCGAGGCCGGCATCGTGCTGCACACCGGCGACTGGAAGATCGACCCGACCCCGACACTGGGAAAGCCCACCGACGAGAAGCGGCTGCGCGAACTCGGCGAGGAGGGCGTGCTCGCGCTGATCGGCGATTCCACCAACGCGGTGCGCGACGGCCGTTCTCCTTCCGAAGCCGAGGTCGCCCAGACCATCATCAACCTCGTCAAATCGGCCAAGGGCCGCGTCGCGGTCACGACCTTTGCCTCCAACGTCGCCCGCATCAAGGCTGTGGCCGATGCAGCGAAGGCCGCCGACCGCGAGGTCGTTGTGGTCGGGCGCGCCATGGAGCGCGTGGTGCAGGTCGCGCGCGAGACCGGTTTTCTCGACGGCGTGCAGAATTTCCGCTCGCCCGAGGTCTACGGCCATCTGCCGCAGGACAAGGTGCTGGCACTCTGCACCGGCAGCCAGGGCGAGTCCCGCGCAGCACTTGCGCGCATCGCCAATGACGACCATCCCGAGATCACGCTCAACCGCGGCGACAGCGTGATCTTCTCCTCGCGCACCATCCCGGGCAACGAGAAGGCGGTCGGCGCGATCGTCAACAATCTGGTGCTCCAGGGCGTCGAGGTGATCACCGACCGCGACCATCTGGTCCATGTCTCCGGCCATCCCCGCCGCGACGAGCTGCGCGACATGATCTCCTGGGTGAAGCCGCAGCTCCTGATCCCCGTCCATGGCGAAGCCCTGCACCTCAACGAGCACGCAAAACTCGCGCGCGCCGCCGGCGTGCCGCGCGTGCTGGTCGTGCGCAACGGCGACCTCGTCAAGCTCGGCCCCGGCGATCCCGGCGTGGTCGGCGAGGTGCCGTCGGGCCGTCTCTACAAGGACGGCAACATCCTCGAGGATTCCAAGTCCCGCGCGGTGACTGAGCGGCGCCGCATGGCGTTCTCCGGCTGCGCCTTCGTCGCCTTCGCCATGAATGCGCAGGGCGAGCTCGCCGACGATCCCGAGGTCGATCTGGTCGGCATCCCCGAGAAGAACAAGGCGGGCGAGCCCTTCGACGACATCGTGTTCGACGCCGTGGTCGCCACCGTCGAAGGCCTGCCGAAGGCGCGCCGCCGCGATCCGGATGCCCTGGCCGAGTCGGTGCGACGCGCGGTCCGGTCTGTCATCAACGAACATTGGGGTAAAAAGCCCCCCTGTCTGGTACATGTCCTGACAGTCTAAGGGAGAAACACATGCTGGGCCGGCTCAACCACGTGGCGATAGCCACAAAGGATGCCATCAAGGCCGCCAGGATTTACGGCGCGGCATTCGGGGCGCAGATTTCGGAGGCCGTCCCGCTGCCCGAGCACGGCGTGATCACCGTGTTCGCGACGCTGCCCAATACCAAGATCGAGTTCATCGAGCCGCTCGGCGAGACCTCGCCGATCGCAAAATTCCTCGAACGCAATGCCGACGGCGGCATCCACCACATCTGCTACGAGGTGGTCGACATCATCGCCTCGCGCGACACGCTGGTGAAGGAGGGTGCACGCGTGCTCGGCGACGGCGTGCCGAAGATCGGCGCCCACGGCAAGCCGGTGCTGTTCCTGCACCCGAAGGATTTTTCCGGCGCGCTCGTCGAAATCGAGCAGGCATAGACCGCCCCATGGCCATCCAGATATCGACCGCGATCGCGATCTACTTCGTCATCTGGTGGATCGCGCTGTTCCTGACGCTGCCGTTCGGCGTGCGCAGCCAGCATGAGGATGGCGTCGGCGCCCCCGGCACCGACCCCGGCGCGCCGATTCTGACGCGGATGAAGAGCAAGCTGATCTGGACCACGATCATCTCGGCTATCATCTACGGGCTCGCCATGGTCGCCTATCACGCTGGCTATCTCTCGATCGAGCGTCTGTCGAAGTTGATGGGAATGCCTTTTTAGACTTTTTTCTACCCCTATTTGTTTCGAGGAAAACAAATGACTTTTCAGAGGATCGTCATCACGCTTCTGGTGCTGATCGTCGCCGGTCTCGGTGCCATCGGCTATGTCGAGTGGAAGATGGCGGTGCAGGTGCGCACCCTGAAGGCGTTCGTCGAGGGCTACGTCTTCAATGAAGCCGTGATGGCCTGCGAGCAGGCCAAGAGCTCGACACCGTTCAAATGGAACGGCGGCAAGAGCACCTCGGTGATCGGCCTGAACTCGGTCAAGCTGGACAAATACACCGTCAGCGCCAGCTACACGCTGGTGGCGGACAGCGTCTATTGTGATTACGATCCGATCAAAAGAAAGGCCGAGATCGGCTCGAGCTTCCTGGAGCGGGAGTAACGGTCCGGCCCATTTAAATCGGATGGGATCGTCATGGCGCAGGCTGGGGATTACCGGATTCTGCATGAGGCCGACTTGCGGGACTATCTCGCAGGCATTCCGGACCTGAAGGCGCTTCTCGGCGGCGAGCCGGCCGCCTGGTCGATCACCGAGGTCGGCGACGGCAATCTCAATCTCGTTTTCATCGTCAAGGGCGCCCGCGGCGGCGTCGCCGTGAAGCAGGCGCTACCTTACGTCCGGCTCGTCGGCGAGAGCTGGCCATTGCCGCTGTCGCGGGCCCATTACGAATACCTGGCCCTGTCGAAGCAAGCGCAGCTCGCGCCCGGCCTCGTGCCGGCTTTGCTGCACCACAACGAGACGCTCGCGCTGACGGTGATGGAGCTGCTCGAGCCCCACATCATCATGCGCAGGGGGCTGGTCGCGGCAGCGCATTATCCGCGCTTCGTGGACGACATCACCACCTTCATGGCGCGCACCCTGTTCTTCACCTCCGACCTCGCGCTCACGGCCGCCGAGAAGAAGGAGGCCATCGCCGCCTTTGCTGGCAACCACGCGCTCTGCAAGATCACCGAAGATCTGATCTTCACCGATCCCTACCGCATCGCCGAGCAGAACCGCTGGACCGCGCCGTATCTCGATGGCCTGGCAGCAGCCTTGCGCGACGACATGGAGCTGCATGTCGCGATCTCCCGGCTGAAGCTGAAGTTCATGGCAAGCCCCGAGGCGCTGCTCCACGGCGATCTCCACACCGGCTCGATCATGGTGACGGTGTCAGAGACGCGGGTGATCGACCCGGAATTCGCGTTCTACGGTCCGATGGGTTTTGACGTCGGCGCGGTGCTTGCCAATCTCCTGATGGCCTATTTCGCCTCCGCCGGCCACGAGAGCGTGCCAGGCGAACGACGTGCCTTCGAGGCCTGGGTGCTGGAGACGGTGGAGCAGGTCTGGGGCGGGTTCACCGGCAAATTCCTCGACCTCTGGCGGTCGCAGGCCAGCGGCGATGCCTATCCAGCCTCGCTCTTTGCCGGCGAGAGGGGCGCTATGCGGCTCGAGGCCGAGCGGCAAGCCTACATGCAGCGTCTGTTCACCGACACCGTCGGCTTCGCCGCCGCAAAAACCATCCGCCGTATCTTCGGTCTCGCCCACAACATCGATTTCGAGCTGATCGAGGACCCGAAGAGGCGGGCCGTCAGCGAAGCCCGCGCCGTGCGGCTCGCGCGGGGATTGATGGTGGAGGCGGCGGCGTTTCGGACGATCGCTGACGTCACCGGCGCCGCACGAAAATTGCGGGATTGGATGCCGGAGCTATCCGGCTGAGAGCCCGGGCCAAAGGCCCTTGTCCTGAGCTTGGTCGCATCGATCGTGCAGGACGTTCACCACTCGTAGACCGTTGTTTCCTCTCCCGTTTCTGAGTTCGCGCCCGGCCAGGCCGCCATTCGGAACCGGCATCGCCCCTGACGACTGCCATTTGTCTTGCGAGCTCCGGCTTCAGGAGTTCAGGCGCGGAGCGCATGCTGCGACTGCGCAAGGTTTGATCTCGACCAAGTCAAAAGAGAAGCTTGCGTTCGGCGTGCCGTGAATGGTCAACTCCCTGATCGGAATACGCGTTGCCGGAGGGACTATGATGTTCAAGAGAGTGGCGATCGTCGCTGGTTTGGGACTGGCGCTCGTCGCCACGGCGCAGGCCGAGACGCCGCGCAAGGGCGGAACCATCCGCATGACCGCGCCCTACGGCTCGAGTTTCACCAGCCTGGACATTCACACCACGCAGCGCGCCCAGGACGAGATCTACGCAAAAGCCCTGCATCGCTCGCTCTACATCTGGAATTCCGCGGAAGGCAAACCGGTTCTGGAGCTCGCCAAGGAGGACGTCGTCTCAGGCGGAGGCCTCGTTCACACCTTCAAGCTGCGCGACGACGCCTATTTCCACAACGGCCGCAAGATGACGGCCGACGACGTCATCTGGTCCTACAACCGCATCATGGACGGCACCAAGGCCTATCCGGGCGCGCGCTATGTCCGCGTGATCGAGGGCGCGGCCGCGGTCGAGAAGGGCCAGGCCAAGGAGATCTCCGGCCTGAAGAAGATCGACGACTTCACCATCGAGATGAAGCTGACCGAGAAAGTCGAGCCGGGCTTCTACTTCTTCACCGCGCTGACCTCGATCTATCCCGCCGACGAGGCCACCAAGGACAGCTTCATCCAGAAGCCGATCGGTCTTGGTCCCTTCAAATTCGTCGAGCACGTGCCGGGATCGCGCATCGTCCTGGAGCGGTGGGACCGGTTCTACAAGCCCGGCAAGCCCTATGCCGACAAGGTCGTCGTGTTGGTCATGGGCGAGGCCGCGGCTCGCGACGTCGCCTTCCGCAACAAGGAGATCGACACCTCGGTGCTCGGGCCGGCGCAGTACGTCGCCTATCAGTCCGACGCTGATCTCAAGGGCACCGTCGTCGAGGTCGCCGAGGTCTTCACGCGCTACATGGGGATGAACACCGCGTTCAAGCCGTTCGCCGACAAGCGCGTCCGGCAGGCGATCAACTACGCGATCGATACCGATTTGATCATCAACAAGCTGGTCAAGGGCAAGGCCTATCGCGCCACCAGCTGGCTGCCGCTGACCTCGCCCGCCTACGACAAGGTCATGAAGCCCTACGCCTACGATCCGGCCAAGGCCAAGCAGCTGCTCAGCGAGGCCGGCTACCCCTCCGGCTTCGAGTTCGAATGGACCACCAGCCAGAACGAGAGCTGGGGCCTGCCGATCGTCTCGGCCGTGATCCCGATGCTGGACAAGGTCGGCATCAAGGCGAAGGTCAAGCAGGTCGAGACCGCGGTGCTGGCGGAGGTGGTCCGCAGCGGCGACTACCAGGCCTTCATCTATTCCCAGGCGACCGGCCCGGATCCCCAGGCCGCGCTGAAATGCTTCCACTCATCGACGCCGCAGCCGGCCTGCAACTACATGAAATTCAGCAATGCCGAGTTCGACAAGCTGATCGACGAGGCAGGGCAGGCCGACGATGCCGCGAAGCGCACCCAGCTGCTGCAAAAGGCCAATGCGCTGCTCTATGAGGAGGCGCCGGTCTGGTTCTTCAACTACAACAAGGCCGTCATGGCCGTGCAACCCTGGCTCAAGGGGATCCAGTTGAATGCGACGGAGCTGACCCATCAGAGCGTCGAGGACCTCTGGGTCGACGAGACCTCGCCCGCGAAGTGACACGCGCTCTCGCGCTCCCTCCACCGCTTGTCGCGGTGGAGGGAGCGAGGAAAAGTTGAGATGCTCTCCTTCCTGATTCGTCGTCTCCTGCAAACCATTCCGACCGTGCTTGCCGTCGTGCTGCTGGTCTTCGTGCTGTTCAGCGTCGTTCCCGGCAGCATCGTCTCGTCCATGAGCGACGACAGCGATCCGCAGGTCGAGCTGCGTATGAAGAAGCAGCTCGGCCTCGACGATCCCCTCTATGTGCGTTTCGGCGCCTACATCGCCAAGCTCGCGACCGGCGATTTCGGGACCTCGTTCCGGACCCGCGAGCCTGTAACGGCCATGATCGCCAAGCGGATATGGCCGACGCTGCAGCTGGTCTTCGCAGCCATGGCGTTTTCCGTCGTGATCGGTGTGCCGCTAGGCTTCATCGCAGCCCTGAAACCCGGCGGCATCGTCGACACGCTTGCCATGGTGGTGGCAGTGTCGGGCCTTTCCATTGCCAAATTCTGGCTCGGACTGGTGCTGATGTATCTGTTTGCGCTGAAGCTCGGCTGGCTGCCGAGCTTTGGCTATGGCGATGGCGGACTGAAATATCTGCTGCTGCCGGCCGTGACGCTCGGTGTTTCGCCGATGGCGCTGTTTGCCCGGACGACGCGCGCCGCCGTCCTCGAGATCATGACCGCCGATTTCGTCCGCACCGCGCGCTCCAAGGGCATGAGCGAGACGCGGGTCGTGAAGTGGCATGTCATGCGCAATGCGCTCGTCATCATTCTCACCACCGTCGGCCTGCAGTTCGGCGCGTTGATGGGGCAGGCGGTCGTGGTCGAGAAACTGTTCTCCTGGCCGGGCATCGGCTCGCTGCTCGTCGACAGCGTCCTGCAGCGCGACATTCCCGCCGTCCAGGGCTCGATTCTCGTGGTGGTGCTGTCCTTCCTCGCGATCAATCTGCTGATCGACGTGCTCTACGGGGTGATCGATCCCAGGATCAGATACGCATGAAGCTACGCGCCAATCTCATCATCGGTAGCGCGCTGTTCGCGCTTGCCATCCTGGTCGGCCTGCTCGCGCCCTGGCTGGCGCACACCGATCCCGTCCTGGACGCCAACCTCATGAATGCGGAGGAGCCTCCGAGCTGGGCCTGGTGGTTCGGCACCGACGACCAGGGCCGCGACATCTATTCCCGCGTCGTGTATGGCGCACGCGTCTCGCTGACGGTCGGCATCGTCTCGCAGCTCATCAACAGCGTCATCGGCGTGGCGCTGGGCCTGAGCGCCGGCTATTGGGGCGGCTGGTGGGACGATGTCGTCAACGGGTTGACCAACCTGATGCTCGCGATCCCCTCGCTGATCTTCGCGCTGGCCATCATGGCGGTGCTGGGACCCGGCCTGACCAGCCTGCTGATCGCACTCGGACTGACCAACTGGTCCTTCACCTGCCGGATCGCGCGGGCCTCGGCGCTGTCGCTGAGAAGCCAGGGCTATGTGCAGGCGGCAACCGTGCTCGGCTATGGCGATCTCCGCATCATGATCACGCAGCTGTTGCCAAACATGTTGGGACCCATCATCGTCATCGGTACGCTCGGCATGGGCAGCGCGGTGTTGTCGGAGGCCGCATTGTCGTTCCTGGGTCTCGGCGTCCGCCCGCCGTTTCCGAGCTGGGGCAGCATGTTGTCGGACGCCCGCGACCAGATCACCACGGCGCCGTGGCTCTCGGTGTTTCCGGGCCTTGCCATCTTCCTGACGGTGCTCGGCCTCAATCTGCTCGGCGACGGCCTGCGCGACATTCTCGATCCCCAATCGCGGAGCCGGCGGACATGACGGGCGTGCCGCTGATTGAAGTCGAGGATTTGCGCATCGATCTCGACGATGGATCGCGACGCGTTGCGGCGGCCGAGGGCGTTTCATTCCGCATCGATCGCGGCGAGACCTTTGGCCTCGTCGGCGAATCCGGTTGCGGCAAGAGCATCACGGCGCTCGCCTTGATTGGCTTGCTGCGCCAGCCCTTGTCGATCGGCAGCGGTGTCATCCGGTTCGAGGGACGGGAGATCCAGCGCCTTTCGACGACCAAACAGCGGGAGCTGCGCGGCAATCGCATCGCCATGATCTTCCAGGAGCCGATGACGGCGCTGAACCCGGTTTCGCCCGTGGGCCGGCAGATCGCCGAGATGTTCGTGCTGCACAAGGGCAAGAGCTGGCGGGAGGCCAATCAACTCGCGGTCGAGGCGCTGGCCAATGTCCGCGTTCCCGCGCCCGAGCGGCGTGTGAAGGACTACCCGCACCAGCTGTCCGGCGGCATGCGCCAGCGCGTGATGATCGCCATTGCGCTCGCATGCGGTCCGGATCTCCTGATCGCGGACGAGCCGACCACCGCGCTCGACGTCACCGTGCAGGCCGAAATCATCGAGCTGATGCGGAATCTGTGCGCCGAGCGAGGCACCGCGATCCTGATGATCAGCCACGATCTCGGCCTGGTCGCCAACGTCTGCCGCCGCGTGGCCGTCATGTATGCCGGTCGCATCGTCGAGGAGCGCGGCTCGGCCGATGTTTTTCGCGCGCCCTCGCACCCCTACACACAAGGCCTGGTGGCCTCGTTGCCGCGGCTAGGCAGCCGGGCGGCGCTGGGCCGCACCAGGCTCAAGGAGATCGCGGGCGTCGTCCCCGCGATCACGAGCTTCCCCGATGGCTGCCGGTTCAATCCTCGTTGCGCGCGGGCGACCGATATTTGCCGCACCACCGCGCCGGTGGCGGATCTGCTGGAGGCGGGCGGTCTGGTGAGGTGTCATCACCATGCATGAGCCCAAGAATAGATCGGGTGAGGGGAGGCTGGACGACGATCTCATTCTCAGCGTCGAAGACCTGGCGGTTCATTTTCCGCTGGGCGGCGGCTTGCTGGGCCGCGACCGGCGATGGCTCCGTGCCGTTGACGGCGTCGACCTCAAGCTGAAGCGCGGCGAATGCCTCGGCCTCGTCGGCGAGTCCGGCTCCGGGAAGTCGACGGTCGCATTGTCGATCCTCGGCCTGCTGGCGCCGACCCGCGGCCGCATCGTGGTGGACGGGCAGGTCGTGACCAACAGGCCCTCCGGCGATCGCAAGGCATTGGCCCGCACCGTGCAGATGGTGTTTCAGGATCCCTACGCCTCGCTCAATCCGCGCCAGACCGTTCGCCGCACGCTGGAAGATCCCCTGCGTGTGCACGGCGTAACCACAAAGAGCGAGATCGAGGATCGCGTCGCGACCATGCTGCGGCATGTCGGCCTGCGGCCCGAACAGGCGGGCCGCTATCCGCACGAATTCTCGGGCGGCCAGCGCCAGCGCATCGGCATTGCCCGCGCGCTGATCCTCAATCCCAAAATCGTCATCTGCGACGAGCCCGTCTCGGCGCTCGACGTCTCGATCCGCGCCCAGATCATCAATCTGCTGCTGGAGCTGAAGGACACGCTCGGTCTCTCCTACATCATGATCAGCCACGACCTCGGCGTCGTCGAGCACATGAGCGACAGGGTCGCGGTGATGTATCTCGGCCGCATCGTCGAGAACGGCGACTGGCGCGAGATCTTCGAGCGGCCGGCGCACCCGTACACGCAAGCCCTGATCGCGGCCATCCCCGATCCGCTGCACCACGCGCCGCTGGCGACGACGGGAGGCGACCTGCCAAACCCGCTCAACCCGCCGAATGGATGCGCGTTCAGTCCGCGGTGCCGTTATGCCGAGGCGGTGTGCCGGAGCGAGCCGGGGCCGGTGTTGGAAACGCGCCCCGACGGACATGCGGTGCGGTGCTGGCGGGCTGACGAGATTGCGGGGCAGATGGTGTTGGCCGCGACCTAGGGGCGTGTACTCATCTGTGGACGCCCCGCGCGAAGGTAGTGCCGCGTCCGTTTGGTCTTCAAGACCGGACACGGTCAGTTCGCCCTAGCTAGTCGGCTGAGGGCCGATTCCGTTGAAAAAGGGAAACAGTAATCGGATGTATTGGCGTCAGCGCGATGCGGCCCAATGGCTTTGGCGGTTTCTACCCCAAGGTGGGCATTGGGATCAGCTTGGCCATCTTGCGAAGGTTCTG
>NZ_MZXW01000013.1 GCF_004123905.1 Bradyrhizobium betae | reverse complement strand
GGGACCCTGATCCAGGACGGATCGACGCTGAACGTGGACGGCAAGACGATCACGTTCTCGAACGCGAAGACGCCCACCACAGTCGCAACGGGTTCCACCCAGGTCGGCAATTTGGTCACGGATGGAAGCGGCAACTCGACCGTTTACCTTCAGGCCGGCAACGTCAACGACGTCCTGAACGCCATCGATCTCGCGACCGGTGTGCAGTCCGTCAAGACGGCGGGTGCTTCCGGTGCTCTGCAAACCACCGCAGGCGCCAAGAACTCGTCGATCGTGGCTGGTGCGCTCAACCTCTCGACCGGTGCGAACGCGGACCTGTCGATCACCGGTTCGGGCAACGCACTGGCTTCGCTCGGTCTGACCGGTTCGACCGGCACCGGAACCGCCTTCTCGGCGAGCCGCAGCGCGGCGTCGGGCGGCGTCTCCGGCAAGACCTTGACCTTCGCCTCCTTCAACGGCGGTACGGCGGTCAACGTCACTTTCGGCGACGGCACCAATGGTACCGTCAAGACCCTGGACCAGCTCAATACCAAGCTTCAGGCCAACAACCTTGCTGCGACCATCGACGCCAATGGCCTGCTCACGATCTCGGCGACCAACGATTATGCATCCTCGACGATCGGTTCGGCCGTCGCCGGTGGTGGGATCGGCGGCACGATCACGACGGCCCTGACCTGGACGAATGCGACGACGCCCACCGTTGACGCTGTTGCCCAGGCGACCCGCTCCAACCTGGTGTCGCAGTACAACAACATCATGTCGCAGATCGACACCACTTCGGTCGATTCGTCCTTCAACGGCGTGAACCTGCTCAACGGCGATCAGCTCAAGCTGGTGTTCGACGAGACTGCGAAGTCGAGCCTGAGCATCACCGGCGTGACCTTCAACTCGAAGGGACTGGGTCTGGCTGGACTGGTGCAGGGCACCGACTTCATCGACAACGCTGCCACCAACAGAGTGCTGACCAACCTCAACGCGGCGTCGAGCACGCTGCGCTCGGAAGCCTCGACGCTCGGTTCGAACCTCTCGGTCGTGCAGGTGCGTCAGGACTTCAACAAGAACCTGATCAACGTGCTCCAGACCGGCTCGTCCAACCTGACGCTGGCCGATACAAACGAGGAAGCGGCCAACAGCCAGGCGCTGTCGACCCGCCAGTCGATCGCGGTCTCCGCCCTGTCGCTGGCCAACACCTCGCAGCAGAGCGTGCTCCAGCTGCTCCGCTAATAAGCGGCTGACATCACGAAACAAAAGAGAGCGGCGGGGCTTCGGCCCCGCCGCTTTTTTGCGTTCGCACGCGGCTCCGTACCATTCCGGGTTCCCGAGCGGGAAGGGCGCTAACCCGGCATTAACCCTGTCTCTTAAACCGCCGTTAACCATACTTTAAAGGACAGCCCCTAAAAGTGGACAAAAGCCCGCTTTCCAGACCGGCGAGCCAGATTCGTTTACGGTTCAAAAGGAAGACCGCCAATGTCCAACATCGTTCTCTCGGCGTCTGTTCGCCAGAACCTGTTGTCGCTGCAATCAACGGCCGACCTGCTCGCCACCACCCAGTCGCGTCTTTCGACCGGCAAGAAGGTGAACACGGCGCTGGACAATCCGACCAATTTCTTCACCGCGCAGGGGTTGGACAACCGGGCGAGTGACATCAGCAACCTGCTCGATGGCATCAACAACGGCGTGCAGGTGCTCCAGGCCGCAAACACCGGCATCACCTCGCTGTCGAAGCTGATCGACAGCGCCAAGTCGATCGCCAACCAGGCGCTCCAGACCACGGTCGGCTACTCCACGAAATCGAACATCTCGACCACGATCCCCGGCGCGACGCCGGCGGATCTGCGCGGCACCACGAGCTATACGTACGCAACCGCGACCGGCAATGTCGTCACCAACGGTACCGCAGGCGGCACGACTCCGATCACCACGGCCACCACGCTCGGCGGTATCTCCCAGTCCATCACCGGCAATGCGGCTCCTGACGGTGCCGGCACGGCCGCCAGCCTCGCGACGGGTCTCACGCTGCTCGGCCCGTCCAGCGCCAGCACCATTGCGGCCAACGGTGCGCCGGCGGACGGTGACGTGCTCATCGTCGACGGCAAGACCATCACGTTCCGGGCCGGCGCTGCGCCCGCGGTCGCCAATGTTCCTGCCGGCTCCGGCAAGAACAACAACGTCGTGACCGACGGCAACGGCAATTCGACCGTTTACATCGGGACCAGCGCTATCCCGGCCGCGACTGTCCAGGACGTGATGGACGCGATCGATCTCGCCAGCGGCGTACAGAAGGCGGCGATCGCCGGCGGCACCGCAACACTGTCGAGTTCCTCGGGCACCAACGCCTCCATCGCCGCCGGCCAGCTCACCCTCACCACCGGCACCGGTGCCGACCTCAGCATCACCGGCAAGGCCGACTTCCTCAAGGCGCTCGGTCTGACCACCGCGACGGGCTCCGGCAATGTCGCCGTGACCAAGTCGCGTCTGACGAGCCCGACGACGCTGGGCACGCTCATCAAGGACGGCTCCACGCTGAACATCGACGGCAAGACGGTCTCGTTCAAGAACGCGGCCGCTCCGGCTGCGGCGCCGACGGGGTCCACCAAGATCGGCAACATCGTCACGGACAATAACGGCAACTCCATCGTCTATCTCCAGGGCGGAAACGTCCAGGATTCGCTGAATGCGATTGACCTGGCCTCGGGGGCCGGCATCGTCAGCGGCGGCGCCGTGGTTGCGGCCAGCGGTTCGTCGCTGTCCACCGTCGTCAACGGCGCGCTCAAGCTCAGCACCGGCACCACCGCGGACCTCTCGATCACCGGCACCGGCAACGCGCTGTCCACGTTCGGGCTGACCGGTCCGACCGGGACCGGCACGGCCTTCACCGCGGGGCGCGCGCCGGGTGTGGGCAGCATCTCCGGCAAGACGCTGACCTTCACCTCCTTCAACGGCGGCACGCCCGTGAACGTCACCTTCGGCGACGGCACCAACGGCACCATCAAGACGCTCGACCAGCTCAACAACCAGCTTCAGGCCAACCATCTGACGGCCACGATCGACGCCAATGGCGTCCTCACGATCACCACCGTCAACGAATACGCCTCCTCGACGCTCGGCTCCGTGACGGCCGGCGGCGTGGTCGGTGGCACGGTCACCGGCACGGTCGCCTTCACGACGGCGCAGCCGCCGATCCAGGATCCCGTGGCGCAGACGGCGCGCTCTAACCTGGTCAACCAGTTCAACAACATCCTGGCGCAGATCGACACCACCTCGCAGGACGCTTCGTTCAACGGCGTCAACCTGCTCAACGGCGATACGCTGAAGCTCGTCTTCAACGAGACCGGCAGCTCGACGCTGAGCATCAACGGCGTGGTGTTCAACGCAGCCGGCCTCGGCCTGTCCAACCTCGTCAACGGCGTCGACTTCATCGACAACGGCGCCACCAACAGGGTGCTGAACAGTCTCAACGCGGCCTCGAGCACGCTGCGCTCGGAAGGCTCCGCGCTCGGCTCGAACCTCTCGATCGTGCAGGTGCGTCAGGATTTCTCCAAGAACCTGATCAACGTGCTGCAGACCGGCTCGTCCAACCTGACGCTCGCTGACACCAACGAGGAAGCGGCCAACAGCCAGGCGCTGTCGACCCGCCAGTCGATCGCGGTCTCGGCGCTGTCGCTGGCCAACCAGTCGCAGCAGAGCGTGTTGCAGCTGCTCCGCTAATCTCGCAGCGCAAGATACTGAAATGGAACATCGCGGCGGGGCTCATGCTCCGCCGTTTTTATGGAGATCGCTAAGGCAGGATTAGCCGAGATTGCTGCGCGGCATGCGAGGTGTGTTTACAGCGCGCATGCAGGCCTCTAGCTTTGCCGTGAAGGACTCCGTGACCCGTAATAGTCCGGAGGGCTTCCAAGCACACACGTAAGCAAATCTTAAGCGGTGCTGCCTAGGGTTGGGAAAGAAATCCTTAAGCGCGTTCAACGGGCTAGGTAACCTCCAAGGTGTGATTGATGTCGAATTCCGCTGCCTCGGCCTACGCGCGCGTTGCAACGACCACAGCATCTCCTCGCGACGTCGAGGCGCAGACCCTGCTCAAGGCGGCCAACAAGCTTCAGGACGCGATCAACAACGCCGATCCGCTCAGCGAGCAGACCACGCAGGCGCTGATGTTCAATCGCAAGCTCTGGACCATCTTCCTGAGCGAAGCCATGCGCGACAACAATCCGCAGCCGCAGGACGTCCGGCAGAAGATCGCCAATATCAGCGTATTCGTGTTGAGCCAGACCGCCGCGCTCCTGATGAGCCCGCAGTTCGATCACTTCCGCCCGCTGATCGAGATCAACCGCAATATCGCTGCCGGCTTGTCCGGCCGTCCGTGATCGGCGGACTGCCCTTCTATCCGCTCGAGCGCCTGCGACGTTCACGCTGACCGATATCGGCAAGGCGCAGGTCAAGAACGTGGTCGCCGATAACGCGACCGGTTCGACTTATCTCGACACTGCCGTTGCCTCGCTCGCCACCTGATCGTCAGGCGCTGAGGTCCGTATTGAGCGGACGCGAGGGCTGGGACTTCAGATCCTCTGCATGGAAATAGGCCCGCCGGCGCAGCATCGCTTCGTCGGGGAACTGGTTGACCACCGCGTCGGTCCTGTCGTTGACCACCTGAAACACGAATGACGCCGCCGCCTGGTCAAACACGACCTGGCGCGAGACGTTCTCGTTGTTCTGGAGATCATTGCGCACGGGCGCGCTCGTATCGCTTGCGGCGACCGTCTGGCTCACCGGCAAATCAGTTTGCACCGCCTCGTTCGCCGCCGTATTCGACGTCGTTACGATCTGCGTTGGGACCGGTATCCCCACCGGCCTGATGCTGAAATCTGTACTCATGGCAGCCTCCTGGTTGCCTTACGTGAGTCAAATCCCAACCCCTCTCAATACGCAACCATGGACCACCAGGTTTGAAGACCCGGTAAGCAAACGTGACTAACCTCGCGACGACATCGCCGCGCGGTTTTTCGTAAAATTGTCGCTTGTTTTCGCGCGCGCTCAGAGCGAGCGGCTGACGGCGAGCGGGGTGATGTGGCGCGGGCCCGGAGCTGCGCGACGGCCCGCGGCGGTATAGGTGTTCGGCACGTTGCGCTTCTGGATCTCGGCATTGACGCCGCGCACGACGCTTTCGGAGACCGCATGTGCGGTCGCGAGCACGGTGAGATTGACCTGGAGCATCGCGCGGAACGCATCATGATGCCGATGCAAGGTCGAGAGCAGCTCGGGCGCCGATTTCGCAAGCTGGGCCTGGTTGGCCTTCAAGTCGCTGACGGCGCCGACATAATTTCGCGACAGCTCCTGCTTCTTGCTCTCGAGGGTCATCGCCTCGCGGACCTTGCCGGCGCGAACGAGCTCGGTCTCGTGCTCGATCAATGCGAGCAGGGCGTTCATCGCGTCCATCAGCTGCTCGGCGACCTTGCGCGCCTCGGCGTTGCCCGGCGCGGTGTTCGGGCGCTGCGCTTGCATCGGCTGACGTGAGGCGTTGAACTGGTTCATCTCGTTTGACCTTATGCCGTGCGGAGCGTTTTCGCCTGCTGCATGATGAGGGTGCGGTAGACTTCGGTGGCGACGCCGACGCCGCCGGCCTTGGCGAAGTTCTTGGAATATTGCTCGGTCAGCATCGAGCGCCACACGCCGGTGCCGGTCGTGTCGCCGAACGGGCCTTCGCCCTTCAGGCCGGACGTCATCTGCGAGAACATGCTGTTGAGAAACATCGCCTCGAAATCGGTGGCGGTGTTCTGCGCCTTTGACTGCTGCTGCGGCGAGACCTTCTGGAGCGCGGCGGCGAGCTCGAAGTCGGGCCGGCCGTTGCGGCTTTCCACGGAGAAGGCCGATGATGTGGTGGCGCGCGGGGTATTGATGGCGCTGGTTTGCATCACATCACCTCGATGTCGGCTTCGATCGCACCGGCGGCCTTGATCGCCTGGAGGATGCTGATCATGTCGCGTGGGCCGATGCCGAGGCCATTGAGGCCGTCGACGAGCTGCTGAAGCGAGACGCCGTCCTTGACGAGGGCCAGCTTCTTGCCGTCCTCGGTGACGCTGACGCTGCTGCGCGGCGCGACCACGGTGCGGCCGCGCGACAGCGGATTGGGCTGGCTCACCTGCGGGCTCTCGGAGATCGTAACGGTGAGGTTGCCCTGCGCCACGGCGACGGTCGCGACGCGCACGTCGCGGCCCATCACGATGATGCCGCTGCGTTCGTCGATGACGATCTTGGCGGCAAGGTCAGGATCGACTTGGAGCTGCTCGATCTCGGTGAGAAACGCGACGACGTTGCCCTTGAACTCCGGCGGGATCGACAACTGCACGGTCGAGGGATCGATCGGCTCGGCGCTCTTGACGCCGAGATAGTCGTTGATCGCGGCCGCAATGCGCTTGGCCGTGGTGAAGTCGGCGTTGCGCAGCGCCAGCCGCACGTTCGGCAGGCGATTGAGTGCGAACTCGATCTCGCGCTCGATGATGGCGCCGTTTGCGATGCGGCCCACGGTCGGGACGCCGCGCACGATCTTGGCGGCCTCGCCCTCGGCCTGGAATCCGGAGATCGCGAGCGAGCCCTGCGCCACCGAATAGACGTTGCCGTCGGCACCCAGCAGGGGGGTGACGAGCAGGGTGCCGCCCTGGAGGTTCTTGGCATCGCCGAGCGCGGACACCGTGACGTCCATGCGCGTGCCTTGCGTCGCGAAGGCCGGCAGATTGCCTGTCACCATCACGGCGGCGACGTTGCCGGTGCGGATAGTGGCGCCGCGGATGTTGACGCCCATGCGCTCGAGCATCGCTTGCAGCGACTGCTTGGTGAAGGGGATGTTGTTGAGGGTATCGCCGGTGCCGTTGAGGCCGACGACGAGGCCGTAGCCGATGAGCTGGTTCTGCCGCACCCCTTCGATATTGGCGAGATCCTTGATGCGCGAGGTCGCAGCTGCAGACGCGACCGAGAGCGCCAGCGCTGACAGCGCGGCGCAGGCCACTGCAAGAATCCTTACCCAACGAACGCCTGGCATCCTCTGCTCCCCAAGGCCCCTCAAAAAGCCTCCTCAAATTTCGGACCATCTGCGACACTCCCATGACGAGCTGGTCCGACGCTGTCCTTGCGAGCGCTGTGCCAACGCGGGGCAGTGGAGTTAGGCGGTTGAATAGGTTGAGTAAATCTGTTTCGACCGGTGTCAGCTTGCGTTCTCCCTGAGGAGCGAAACTGCCGCCTGTCGGCAGATTTTGCCGGGCTGTTTACGCGTCGTTAACCATAAAACGGCGAATGTGGCGCATCGATCACCCGGATTGCTGCGATGCGCATCTACGGACCGAATGGCACCACGCTTGGAACGCCGGCCAGCCAGGCCAGGCGGACGGGCTCCGGCACCTTCGTGCTGCCCGATACCTCGTCGGCGCAGGAGACGCGGAGCGCCGCCGCACCTAAGGCGGCTACCAGTCTCGACGGGCTGCTCGCGCTGCAAGGCATCGAAGAGGATCCGGTCGAGCGCCGCAAGCGCTCGGTCGCCCGCGGCAGGACCGCGCTCGACGTGCTCGACGATCTCAAGATGGGGCTTCTCGCCGGCAATCTCGATGCGTCGACCGTGCTGCGGCTGCGCGATGCGGCGGCGAATTTGAAATCGTCCTCGGGCGATGCGGGCCTTGATTCGGTGCTCTCCGAGATTGAGCTGCGCGTCGAGGTCGAGCTCGCCAAGGCCGGGCAGGCGTAGCGTCTTACGCCGCGACATCTTTCAGTTGCGCGTCGTAGCGGCGCTGGGCGGCGAGCACGTCTTTCAGATTCTGCTCGGCCCAATCGCGCAGGGGATCGACGGCGCCGGCGAGCGTCACGCCGAGCTGCGTGATCGAATACTCCACCGTGACAGGCACGGTTGCGATGGCGCGGCGCTTGATCAATCCGTCGCGCTCGAGTGACTTGAGAACCTGGCTCAGCATCTTCTGTGAAATGCCTTCAATCGTTCGGCGCAACTGATTGAAGCGCATCGGCTCCTCGCGCAGCAGCAACAGGATCAGCACGGCCCATTTGTCGCCGACGCGATCGAGGATCTGGCGCGTGGGGCAGTTCGCGGCATAGACGTCGGGTTTCATCTCGGGGTCCTCAAGATCCATTCAAGTCACTTGCCGGCTCGCTCGCCGGTTACTCCTGCGTAATCAGGTAAGCACAAAGTGCTCTCTTAACACCAGCATTCTTTGCGATATCTAGTTACCGTTAGTTACCGCACAAGCAAAGGAAGCCTTCCATGAAAATCGCAGTTGCCGGTGCCTCGGGCCGGGCCGGGTCGGAGATCACCAAGGAACTGTCGCGCCGCGGCCATGCGGTCACGGCCATCGCCCGGAACCCCGAGAAGATCGCTGGCCTCCCGAACGTCACCCCCACCAAAGGCGACGTGCTCGACCAGGCCGGCCTTGCCAAGCTGTGGACCGGGCACGACGTCGCCGTCAGTTCCGTGCACTTCCTGGCCAGCGACCCGATCAAGCTGATTGGCGCGGCGAAGGCGTCCGGTGTCGGCCGTTACCTCGTCGTCGGCGGCGCCGGCAGCCTGGAAGTCGCGCCCGGCGTCAAACTGGTCACAACCCCCGGTTTTCCGGCCCAATACAAGGCCGAGGCGGAGGCGGGCGGGGCCTTCCTCGACCTGTTGCGGCAGGAAAAGGAGTTGAACTGGACCTTCATCTCGCCGTCGGCGCTGTTCGTCGAAGAGGCGCGCACGGGCAAGTTCCGGCTTGGGACTGATCAGCTTCTCGCAGATGCGAACGGCAAGAGCTGGATCAGCTTCGCCGACTACGCGATTGCGCTGGCCGATGAGATCGAGCGGCCGGCCCATCTGCGGCAGCGTTTCACGGTCGGCTACTAGGCCATCGGCCGCCTCCAGGCCCTCTAGGATAAACCTTCCTGTGCAAGGGCTTGGGGGCGGTAACCGCGCCATTAAGGAAATATTGTCTGTCACAGGAGGCCGCTATATAAGGCCCCGCTCAGCGGACCCAGGTCCGTGTGCGAGTCGTTGCTTAGACAGATAGGCCGCCCTTGGAAAAGTTGAAAAACTACCGACCGACCGAAAAAGAGCCTTTCATGAACGACAGGCAGAAGGAGTACTTCCGTTTGAAGCTCCTCGCCTGGAAGGATGAGATCCTCAAGGAGTCCAAGCTCACCCTGCAAGCCTTGCAGGAGGAGAACGTGAACCACCCCGATCTCGCCGATCGGGCATCGTCCGAAACCGACCGCGCCATCGAACTCCGCGCCCGCGACCGCCAGCGCAAGTTGATCGCCAAGATCGACGCCGCGCTCCAGCGCATCGAGGACAACACCTACGGCTATTGCGAGGACACCGGCGAGCCAATCTCGTTGAAACGGCTCGAAGCCCGGCCCATCGCGACGCTCTCGGTGGAAGCGCAGGAGCGCCACGAGAAACGCGAGAAGGTCTATCGCGACGAATAGAGTCCGGGCCGCAGCGATGCGGCTCTTTGTTTTTGGACGCAAGGCGCCATTTCGCGCCGCGATCAGCATTTTGCCTGCTGCTTGCGGTCGCGCGTCTCAGCGCGTGAGCGCAATCGCCAAAAATGAATCGCGATCAATGGGCTAGAGTCCATTCCTCCAAGCTCACGTGAGTTCGGATGAGAAACAGCCTTCACTTCAGGTGGGGTGAGTTTTGCGAGTCGCATCAACGAGATCGACTCGTATGCTGAGACACTGAGCCAGCAGCTTCATACATCGCTGCAATCAGGCCTCAAACGACACCGCAAGGCGCATCGCCATAAAGCCTGGACCAGCTCAATATTTCCTTAAACGCCGGCAACAGGCCGTAGGCCGCATCCGTCAGCTCGTACTCCACCCGCAACGGCTTCTCCGCGAAGACGGTGCGCGACACCAATCCGTCCTGCTCGAGCTCGCGCAGCTGGTTGGTCAGCATGTGCTGGGTGATGCCGCCGATCGATCGCCGCAAGGCGCCGAAACGAACCGCGCCGTTCATTAGCGCGAACAGGATCTCCAACTTCCACTTGCCGCCGAGGGCGTGGATCGCCCGCTTGAAGTCAGCGAGCAAAGCAGGGTCAGGGCTGCAATCGCAGTCGCCGTCGCAAACGCTGGTCAGGTTTTCCATACCGGTCTCGAAATCCATTCTACTTGTTCCCCGGGAGATAGTGACCAGATGCGGCCTTGAGCAGGGTGGCGGACCCAATTCGCCGGCCCGCGCAATGAGGGGTATTTGGCAATGAGCACTGTCTTGGTCACCGGTGGGTCCGGCTTCGTCGGCATCCATGTCGTCCTGCAACTGATGGCGGCCGGCCACACGGTGCGGACGACGGTGCGCCGGCCAGACCGGCAAGCCGACGTGCTGGCGATGCTGCGCGAGGGTGGCGCGGCGTCGCCCGAAAGCCTGTCCTTCTTCACCGCCGACCTCACGGCGGACGACGGCTGGCGTGAGGCCGTGGCGGGCTGCGATTACGTGCTCCATGTTGCCTCGCCGCTCTCGACCAGTGTTCCCAAGGACGAGAACGAGATGATCATCCCGGCCCGCGACGGCACGTTGCGGGTGCTGCGTGCCGCGCGCGAGGCCGGCGTCAGGCGCGTCGTCGTCACCTCGTCGCTGGGGGCGATCGGCTACGGCCACAAGCCGCGCGAAAAACCGTTCGACGAGACCGACTGGACCAATCTCGATGGCAACGACGTGCAGCCCTACATCAAGTCCAAGACCCTGGCCGAACGGGCCGCCTGGGACTTTATCGCGCAGGAGGGCGGCGGGCTGGAGCTGTCGGTCGTCAATCCCGCCGGCATTTTCGGTCCGGTGCTCGGGCCGGACTTCTCCGGCTCGATCGAGATCGTGAAATCGCTGCTCGGCGGCGCCATGCCGGCGGTGCCGCGGGTCTATTTCGGCGTGGTCGACGTGCGCGACGTCGCCGATCTGCACCTGCGGGCAATGAGGGCGCCCGAGGCGAAAGGCGAGCGCTTCATCGCCGTCTCCGGCGAGACGATGTCGATCCTCGATATCGGCAAGGTGCTGCGGCGGGAAATGGGGCCGAGCGCGCGCCGGGTTCCGCGGCTTCAGGCGCCGGACTGGCTGGTGCGGCTGGCTGCGAATCGGATTCCGTTGCTCCGCGCCGTCCTGCCGATGCTCGGCAAGGTGCGGCATTCGACCAGCGCCAAGGCAAAGTCGCTGCTGGGCTGGCAGGCGCGTTCCAATGATGAGGCGATCCTCGCGACGGCTGAAAGCCTGATCCGGCTCGGCCTGGTCAAGGGCTGAGGGCGCCCTTCAGCTCTCCTTTGGGCCGTCCTTTGGCCCGCGCTTGTCACGCCCCGGCGGGGGTGCTGAAGTGCCGCCCTCGATCAGGTAGCGTGGGAGCCGGCGCCGATGGACAATATTCTCGCAGCCGCAAAGGCGATCGCGCTGGCGCGCCGCAACCATGCGCCGCTCGCCGCGCTCGAGGTTCCCCCGGCCGACGAGGCCGAGGGCTATCAGGTCCAGCGCGCGCTGCACGACCTCCTGCTGCCGCATGTTGGGCCGCTGGTCGGCTACAAGATCGGCTGCACCAGCCAGGTGATGCAGGAGTACATCGGCATCCCGCATCCTTGCGGCGGTGGCGTGTTCCAGAAGGGCGTGCACCACAGCGGGGTGAAGCTCGCCGCTTCCAAATATGTCCGCGTCGGCGTCGAATGCGAGATCGCGGCGCGGCTCAAGCGCGACCTTGCCGCCGGCGAGGCACCGTTCACGGCCGAATGGGTCGGCGAGGCCGTCGAGTCCTACCATCCCGCGATCGAGATCGTGGACGACCGCTATGTGAAGTGGGAGACGATGGGCGCGCCGACGCTGATCGCGGACGATTTCTTCGCCGCCGGCTGTGTGCTGGGGCCGTCCGTTCCGCGCTCGTCGGTGCCGGACCTGAAATCGGTCAAGGGCCGCGCCATCGTCAACGGCGAGGAGGTCAGCCATGGCACCGGCGCCGACGTGCTCGGCCACCCCCATAATGCGCTCGCCTGGCTCGCCAATCATCTCGCGGCGGAAGGCAAGGGGCTGCATGCGGGGCAACTCGTGCTCACAGGCAGTCTCGTGAAGACGCTGTGGCTGAAGGCCGGCGACAAGGTGCGGATGGAGCTGGACGGGCTGGGCGTGGTGGAGGCGGAGTTTACGTGACGTCTCTCCGTCGTCAGCGATCTCGTGCCCCGGACGCAGCGCAGCGCCCCTTCGGCGGTGCGCTGCAGAGCCGGGGCCCACGCTGCGCGTGTTGCGTGGCTTACTGGGTCCCGGCTCTGCGCCGCAACGCTGACGCGTTGCGCCGCGTCCGGGACACGAGAGAGATGAACCGCGCCCTCAGAACTCGTCATTGCGAGGAGCCCTTGCGACGAAGCAATCCGGAGCCCTCCCGCGGAGGCAGTCTGGATTGCTTCGCTTCGCCGCTGCGCTCGCAGTGACGGAGTTTGGGGCGTCGTCGTCGTTGCGATTGCGGACCTGACTCGCATCTGGGAATGATGCCGCCGCCAAAATACATGCGGCCTCCGGCAGGGGAGCTACCGGAGGCCGCATCGTACATCGTCGTTCGCGCCTAGGTTCGCGAACACGATGTGGGAGCTCTTGAAGAAGGCTAGAAGGGCAGCAGCACGTCCATGACTTGCTGGCCGTAGCGGGGTTGCTGCACGTCCATGATCTGGCCGCGTCCGCCATAGGCGATGCGGGCCTGCGCGATCTTGGTGGAATCGATGGTGTTGTCGCTCTGGATGTCTTCGGGGCGGACGATGCCGGCGACGATGAGCTCGCGGATCTCGTAGTTGACGCGGATCTCCTGCTTGCCCTCGACCACGAGGTTGCCGTTCGGCAGCACCTGGGTCACGACCGCGGCGACGTTGGTCTGCAGTGCTTCCGTGCGATTGACCGAGCCCTTGCCGTCGCTGGAGGCGGTGGAGTCGGCGGTGAGGATGCGGCCGGGCAGCACCTTCTGCGCCTGCGCGCCGAGCGTCTTGGCGCCGATGAAATCGGTGATGCCCGAATCTTCCGAATTGGTGCGGCTGCGCTGGGTCTCGTTGGCGATGTTGGCCTTGTCGGTGATGTTCACGGTCACGGTCAGGAGGTCGCCGACATGGGTCGCGCGCTGGTCCTTGAAGAAGGCGCGGCTGCCGTTGCGCCACAGCGAGTTCGGATTGTAGGAGGCGACTTCCGGCTTCGGCATCGGCATCTGCACCGGCTTGTAGCCGGGCTGCGTGGTCGGATTGTCGATCGCGGACAATTTCGGTTGCTCGCCGATCTGTGACAGGCGGTCGATCGAGGAGCAGCCGCCCAGCGCGCAACTGGCGAGCAGCAAGGCAGAGATCGCAATGCGACGAAGACGGGAAGCCGAACTGAAACTGGACATGACTTACTCTGACTTGGCTGGAGCTTGCGAGACGCGAACTTGCGGGATCTGGGCTTGAGCGATCTGGGCCGGCGACGCGGGGGCCTGGACCAGGTTTCGGACCAGGGCTGCCGTGTCGACGGGCGCAGGCGCTTCGTCACGCTTGAGTGACGAGGTCTGCTCGACCGCGGGCGCCATCGGCGCGGACTGGCTCGCACCCTGGACCGTGATCTGGCCGCGGCCGGTGACGACACCGGTCAGCGTGCGCTTGGATTGCAGGTTGAGCACACTGACGGTATCGCCCTCGGCGCCGCTCTCGATCGCCTTGCCGCGCGTGGTGAGGTAGAGGCCCGGCACCTGGTAGATGATGGTGACGTTCTGGTCGCGCTGCACGAAGTCGGGCTTGACGATGTCGGCGACGCGGATCGGCGTGCCCGCCCGCATCGGCCGGCGCAGCTGCATGCCGATGGTGCGGTCGCGCGAGGCGGCTTCGCCGGAGACCTCGGCCTTCGGCCGGCGCTCCAGCGCGATGTCGGAGGATTTCAGGAGATCCGCACGGTCGATGTCGCGGGTCAGCACGGCCACTTCCACGGTCTCGATCGCGGTGCCGGTAAAGCGCAGCTTGGTCGGCGCCGGATTGTTGTCGTTGTTGATCTCGAAGGCGATGTCGAAACGGTTGCTGCGCGCATCGTAGCGGGTCGCGACCTGCTGGAGCGCACCGCTGTTGGAGGCATCCAGCCGCATGTCGGCGACGCCGCGGTCGAAGGTGACGGTAATGTTGGCGGCGTCCCCAAGGCCGAAGCGACGCTCGAGCGCCGAGGCCACCGCGTTTTCGAGGTCCTTGTTGGCAAGCGTGCGGGCGAGGCGGGTGACCTGGACCTCCTTGATGTCGCCGGTCATCACGCCGATCACCTGTTTGGCGCGCAGCACCGACAGCACCTGCGCAACCGGCAGGGCGCCGGTGGTGCCGAGATCGGGCGAGCGGTAGACCGCAATCAAGGCGGCCGACCCGGCATTGTCGATGAGATCGCCGACCCGAACCACGTCCGAGGTCACGGTGACGTTCGCGCGCAGCATAGGCGTTGCGATGACATCGTCGGCGGCCTGCGCCGGCATGGCCAGGGCGAGCAGGGCGGCGATCGTGGCGATTGTGGTGCGGATCATCGTCATCACCTCAGCGGAACAGCGCCGTGGTCGATTGCATCATCTGGTCGGCGGCGCTGATGACCTTGGCGTTCATCTCATAGGCGCGCTGGGCGGCGATCAGGTCGCTCATCTCCGAGACGACGTCGACATTGGCCTGCTCCAGGCTGCCTTGCGTGATCTTGCCGTAGCCTTCGGAGTTCGCGGTGCCGTCCTGCGGCGCGCCGGACGACGGGGTCTCGGTGAACTGGTTGTTGCCGACCGGCTGCAGGCCCGCCTTGTTGATGAAGCGGGTCACGCCGAGCTGGCCGACGATGGTCGAGGTCGACGAGCCCGGCAGCGTCACCGAGACCTGGCCCTGTTCGCTCACGGCGAGACCCGAGGCGTTGTTCGGGATGGTCATGGTCGGCTGCACGGGATTGCCCTGCGCGGTGACGATGCGGCCCTGATTGTCCATCTGGAAGGTGCCGTCGCGGGTGTACTGATAGCTGCCGTCGGGCATCAGGATCTTGAAGAAGCCTTCGCCCGAGAGCGCGAGGTCGAGATCGTTGCCGGTCTGCGACAGCGTGCCCTGCGTCATGCTGCGCGGCGTGCCGACGGTCTTGACGCCGCCGCCGATGTCGACGCCGACAGGCAGGATGGTGCCCTGGTCCGAGGCCTGCGCGCCGACGCGGCGGACGTGCTCGTAGATCAGGTCCTGGAACGCCGCGGTCTGCTTCTTGAAGCCGGTGGTGCGGAGGTTGGCGATGTTGTTGGAGATCACCTGAACGTTGAGTTCCTGTGCCGCCATTCCGGTCGCTGCGGTGTGAAGAGCCTGCATGTCAGTAATCCCCTAATCAGGCCGGAACGTCGGCGAGTTTTTCGATCGCCGATTTGTGCATGTCGCTCTGCTGCTGGAGCAGGTTGGCGATGGCGGTGTAGCTGCGCATGACTTCGACCATGCGGCTCATCTCGCCGACCGAGTTCACGTTCGACTTCTCGATGTAGCCCTGCTCCACGGTGGACTTGGTGGCGGGCAGCTGGGTGGCGGAGCCGGCGTCGTAGAGATTGGCGCCGAGCTTGGTCAGCCTGGCCGGATCGTCGAACGACACCATCTTGATCTTGCCGCGGATCGAATCGGTCTTGGCTGTGCCCTCGAGTACCGTGACGGTGCCGTCGGGGGCGACGTTGATGTCGTGGTCGGTCGCCTGGAAGGTGATCGGGCCGCCGGTGCCGAGCACGAGGTTGCCGTCGGAGGTGACGAGCTGGCCGGTGCTGTTGAGCGTGAACTTGCCGTCGCGGGTGTAGCGCTCGCCGCCATTGGCCTGCACGGCGAAATAGGCGTCGCCGCTGATCGCCATGTCGAGCGGGTTCTTGGTCATCTCCATCGGCCCCGGGCCGGTGTCGCGGAAGGTGCCGCGGTCCTGCACATAGGAGACCCGGCGGTCGGACGCGATGAAATTGTCCTCACGCGCGTTCGAGTTGAGAAACTCCTCGAACAGCGAATGGTCGGCCTTGAAGCCGTTGGTGTTGGCATTGGCGACATTGTTGGCGATGACATCCATCTGCCGTTCCAACGTCATCTGCCGTGACAAGCCGATCAGAAGCGCGTTCTGCATCGGAAGATCTCCCCTGAGTGAGATCTGCCATTTCGCTCTCCCAAGCGCCTTGGCGGACCCCGTGAACGAGGCCGTCAGGTTCTCCCAAACCCTTCGGTCTCGGTCCTCTCTCAGCGAAAGCCGTGCCAACGCAGAAAATTACGTGATTTCAATGCCTTGAAGATTTTTCGAGGGCGCGGGCAGGCGGCAGAAAGGTTCTGTTAGCCATGTTTGCCCGGCAGATTTTTCCTAGCTGGGGCCCAATCGAAAGAAACCGTTAACCATTATTACCGTAGCGTTTGCAGTGAAGAGGAGCGCATTGCGCTGGGGCATTTGTATCGCGTCACTGTCTGCCAGGGGGCTTTGCTCTTTCGACCCGTTTAAGAGATGAGCGAGCCCGTCGACCATGGCAGAGAATGAAGCGGAAGGCGGCGCAGCCGCCGAGGGCGCAGAAGCCGCTCCCCCGAAGAACAAGCTCAAGCTCATCATCATGGCTGTCGGCCTGCTCGCCGTCCTCGGCGGCGGCGCGGCGACCTGGTTCTTCTTCTTCCGTCACGGCGATGACGAGCATCATGCCGAGGCGGCGGCCCCGCCGAAGCCGCCGGCCTTCGTCGAGGTCCCCGACATCATGGTCAATCTCGCCGGCGCGCCCGGCGAGCGCGTGCAATATCTGAAGCTCAAGGTCGTGCTGGAGCTGAAGGAGGAGAAGCAGATCGAGGCGATCAAGCCGACGATGCCGCGCGTGACCGACATCTTCCAGACCTATGTGCGCGAACTGCGCTCCTCCGATCTCAACGGCTCCGCCGGCGTCTTCCGCCTCAAGGAAGAGCTGACCAAGCGCGTCAACGCGGCGGTCGCGCCGATCCAGGTCAGCGCGGTGCTGTTCAAGGAAGTTGTGATCCAGTGACGATGCTGCGGAAGGGTACGGGCTAGCGTCATGGCCGGCAACGAGCAGATGGACCAGGATGCGATTGCCGCCCAATGGGAGGCGTCGCTCGATTCCGAGGATCCCGCGGAAGCCGCGAAGGCCGCTGCCGAAAACGAACTATCCGAGACCATGGCCCTGCAATGGGCGGCCATGGTCGAGGATGGCAGCCGCGATCTCGGCTCCGGCAAGAACTCCGGCGAGCGGGTGCTGTCGCAGGAGGAGATCGACAACCTCCTCGGCTTCACCGTCGGCGACGTCACGCTCGACGACCATTCCGGCATTCGCGCGATCATCGATTCGGCGATGGTCTCCTACGAGCGTCTGCCGATGCTCGAAATCGTCTTCGACCGCCTGGTGCGGTTGATGACGACCTCTTTGCGCAATTTCACCTCGGACAACGTCGAAGTCTCGCTCGACCGCATCACCTCGGTGCGCTTCGGCGACTACATGAACTCGATCCCGCTGCCGGCCGTGCTCACCGTCTTCAAGGCCGAGGAGTGGGAAAACTTCGGCATGGCGACGGTCGATTCCAGCCTGATCTACTCGATGATCGACGTGCTGCTCGGCGGCCGCCGCGGCACCAGCCAGCTCCGCATCGAGGGCCGGCCCTACACCACGATCGAGACCGAGCTGGTCAAGCGGCTGGTCGAGGTCGTGCTGACCGACGCCGAGCAGGCGTTCCGGCCGCTGTCGCCGGTGACCTTCACGATCGACCGGCTCGAGACCAACCCGCGTTTCGCCGCGATCAGCCGTCCGGCCAACGCCGCGATCCTGGTGCGCCTGCGCATCGACATGGAAGACCGCGGCGGCAATATCGAGCTGCTGCTGCCCTATGCGACCATCGAACCGATCCGGGGCGTGCTGCTCCAGATGTTCATGGGCGAGAAATTCGGCCGCGATACGATCTGGGAAGGTCATTTCGCCACCGAGATCAA
Organism: Bradyrhizobium betae; assembly: GCF_004123905.1. Taxonomy (GTDB): domain Bacteria; phylum Pseudomonadota; class Alphaproteobacteria; order Rhizobiales; family Xanthobacteraceae; genus Bradyrhizobium; species Bradyrhizobium betae_A. The sequence continues at coordinate 337,351 of NZ_MZXW01000013.1, read as the reverse complement.
CCAGGCCGAGATCGCGGTCGATGCCGTGCTCTACGAGGCCGACATCCCGCTCAAGCAGCTGATGCGGCTCAAGGTCGGTGACACCCTGCCGCTCGAGATGCGCGCGGATGCCGCCGTGACCGTGCGCTGCGGCGACGTCACCCTGACCGAGGGACGGATGGGCCGGGTCGGCGACCGCGTCGCGATCCGCGTGACGAAACCCCTGCGCAAGCCAAGTACGACACTTGCGATGTTCGAGAAGGTCGACGAGCAGAACAAGATGATGGAGGCCCCATGAACCACTCCCTGGGAATGGCGATCGAGACGCTGGTGGCTATCCTGCTGATGCTCACGATCTGCTACTGTATCCTGCTGAACAAGCGGCTGACGCGGCTGAAGGCGGACGAGCATTCGCTGAAGGCCGTCATTGCCGAGCTGATCACCGCGACCGAGATCGCCGAGCGCGCGATCGGCGGGCTCAAGCTCGCCGTGCGCGACGTCAACGAGAACCTCGGCAGCCAGCTCGCGGCGGCGACCCAGATGTCCGACCAGCTCTACAAGCAGCTCGGCGAGGCCGACAACGTGGTGCGGCGCCTGTCCAAGATCGCGATCGCCGCGCGGCCCGTCACCAATCCGGAAACCGTCGCGGTGCCCACGGCCAAGCCCTCGTCGGCGAAGGCGGTGGCGGCTGCGGCCGAAGCCTTCTCCGAGCGCCGAAGGTCCAACGGTCTTGCCGCATAAAGTCAGGGTATGAAGTCCTTTCGTAACATCCGCGTCATTCCAGTCGTCTTGGTCGCCGTCGCAGGTCTCGCCACGCTCAAGGTCGCGGGCCTCGTGATCAATGGCGGCTACGTGTTCGACTATCAGCCGAACCAGATCAAAAAATCCTGGGCGCAGGAGAACCTGAACTTCCCGACCGGCCGCGAGGACCCGGATATCACCGGCTCGACCCATGGCGCGCCGAAGGAGGCGCCGAAGCCGGCGGCTCCCGAGACCAAGTCCGAAGGCGCCGCGGTCAAGGCGGAGGAAGCCCCGCCGCAGATCCCGGCGTCCGAGCGCGCGATCCTCGAACGCCTGCAGGCGCGCCGCCAGGAGATAGAAGCCCGCCAGCGCGAGATCGACATCCGCGAAAGCCTGCTGAAATCGGCCGAGAAGCGCATCGAGAACAAGGTCGAGGAAATGAAGGCGGTGGAATCCCGCATCTCGGCGACCCAGGCCGAGCAGAAGGCCGCCGAAGCCCAGCGCATGAAGGGCCTCGTCACCATGTATGAGGGCATGAAGCCCAAGGACGCCGCGCGGGTGTTCGACCGGCTCGAGATGGGCGTGCTGATCGAGATCGCCTCGGCCATCGCGCCGCGGAAGATGTCGGACATTCTGGGACTGATGTCGCCGGAGGCCGCCGAGCGGCTGACCGTCGAGATGGCCCGCCGGGCCAATGGCGGCGGCGATCAATCGGCCTCGGCCGGCGATCTGCCCAAGATCGACGGCAAGCCGACGCAAAAGCCGAATTGAGGGCTCATACTTAAGAAGTCCTTAATTGCCAAAATCTACATTCGAAGGCATCGGCCGGCACCAGTAGCCGGCGTGGACCGCCGAACCGGAAGATATGCCGCCAATGGCGCGAGAGGCTGCCGCTGGATTGTTGTCGCGAGCCCGCGCCTTGGCGCGGGGCCTGTCGCGTCATGTCCGCACGGCACCCGTGCTGGCGGCCTGCCTGCTGATCGGCTTCAGTGTACCCGCCCGGGCCGCGGATGCGATCCGGGGCGAGGCGAGTTTTTCGGCAGGCGGCGGCTTTGCCCGTCTCGTCATCAAACTCGGCGAGGATGTGCCCTCCGAGGTGACGACGGCCGGCTCCATCCTCATCATCCGCTTCGACCGGGCCGTCGACGTTCCCGTCGACCGCGTGCCGGAAGGCGCGCCCGATTACGTCAACTCCGCCCGGCGCGATCCCGACGGCGGCGCCATCCGCCTGTCGCTGGCGCGCCGCGTCACCGTCAACACCATGAATGCCGGCGAGCGCACCTTCGTCGACCTCTTGCCCGAGGGCTGGAAGGGGCCGCCGCCGAGCCTGCCGATGGACGTCGTCAAGGAGCTCGCCGAACGCGCCCGCGTGGCCGAACGTGCCTTGCGCGCCCAGCGTGCCGCGGCCGAGACCAAGAAGCGTCCGCAGATTCGCGTGCGCGCCTCGATACAGCCGACCTTCGTGCGTTTCGTGTTCGAGATGCCCGACGGCGTCGGCGTCTCCTCCGTGCTCAACGAGCAAAAGCTCACGCTCGCCTTCAACGCCAATCTCAGCTTCGACCTGGCCGACGCGGTCGTCGCCGCGCCGCCGAACGTCGCCTCGATCAAGCAGAAGGCCGACATCGACCAGACCAGTGTCGAGATCGCCCTGATCGGCGATTCCGACGTGCACTCCTTCCGCGATGACAAGAACTACGTCGTCGACATCTCCTTCCAGCCCGACAAGGGCAAGATGGCCGCAACGGCCGAGTCCATGATCGCGCAGGCCAAGCCAGCGGCCCAGGGTCATGGACCCGCGCCGGCCGCGGAAAAGCCGGCGGCCGAGAAGCCCAAGGACGCTCATCGCGAGGTCGCGCCGCCGACGTCGGAGACGATTGCGCGCGAAGCGAAGATCGACATCAAGCCCGAGGTGAAGTCCGAAGCCCCCGCCGCGATGCCGGCCGCCGAAGCGCCGAAGCCTGCGGCGCCCGCAGCGGAGGCCGCCGCGCCAGTCGCTCCCGTCAAGCCTATCGTGCCTGCCGTTGTCGAAGCGCCCAAGGAGGTCGTGAAGGAAGCTGCGCCGGAGCCGGTCAAGGAATCCGTCAAGGCTGCGCCTGCCGAGGCACCGGCCGCGCCGCGGCCGGCCGGCGCAAGCGTCGATGCGCGCCGCGACAGCGATGGCCTGCGCGTCACGTTCCCGCTTCAGGTCTCGACCCCTGCGGCGGCGTTCCGCCGCGGCGACACCGTCTGGCTGGTGTTCGATACGCCGAAGCCGATCGATGTCGAGGCGATCCGCACCAAGGGCGGCGCGATGATCGGCGAGGTCAGCCGCATGCCGCTCGACAAGGGGCAGGCGGTGCGCATCCGTCTCACCCGGCCGCTGGTCTACTCGCTGACGAGCGAGGAGGTCGGCAAGGAGACCAACTGGCTGCTGACGCTCGCCGACAAGATCCAGGCGACGCCGCTGCCGCTGATGATGTCGCGCAACATCACCGACCCCGCGCTCGCCAACATCGCGATCCCCTTCGCCAATCCGGGCCTGCTGCACAAGCTCACCGATCCCGATGCCGGCGACATGCTCTATGTCGTCACCGGGCAACGGCCGGTGCGCGGCTTCATCAAGCGGCAGGACCTCGTCGATCTCTCGCTGCTGGAATCCGCGCACGGCATCGCGATCCGCCCGAACTCCGACGAGGTCGGCGTCGAGGTCGGGTCCGACAAGGTCATTCTCGGCAAGAAGGGCGGGCTGACGCTGTCGCCGGTCGACATCTCCGCCGAGCGCGCGCCGACCGCAGTGCGCCCGATCTTCAGCCCCGAAGGCTGGCGCAAGGGCCAGTCGGAGGACTTCTGGACACGCCAGAGCGATCTGATCACGGCGATCTCCGCCGTCGATCCGGCGCAGCGTTCGCTGCCCCGGCTCGACCTCGCGCAGTTCTACATGTCGCGCGCGATGTATCACGAGGCCAAGTCCGTCACCGACTTGATGCTGTCCGACCCGCTCAACAAGGAGGAGAGCGGCGCGCTGATCATGCATGCGATCGCGAGCATCCTGATCGGCCGCCCGGCGCAGGGCCTGAAGGACCTTGCCAATCCCGTGATCGGCAACAGCCACGATTCCCAGCTCTGGAAAGCGCTCGCCTATGCGCGCCAGGGCAAATGGGCGGATGCGCGCGAAAAATTCAAGAACGTCGAATTCGCCATCGCCTCGCTGCCGCTCGACATTCAGCGCATCGTGACGATGGACGCGATGCGCGCCTCCCTCGAGGTGAAGGACTATGCCGGCGCCTCCAAGCGGCGCAGCGAGCTCGAGATCGTCGGCGTATCGCCCGAGGCCGCACCCGGCTTCGCCGTGCTGCGCGGCAGGCTCGCCGAGGCGCTCGGCCACGACAAGGACGCGCTCGACGATTACAAATTTGCGGTCGCCTCGAACGACCGGCCGGCTGCGGCGGAAGCCAAGCAGCTCGAGGTCGCGTTGCGGCAGAAGCGCGACGAGATCAGCAAGGAAGACGCGCTGCGCGATCTCGAGACGCTGTCGATGACCTGGCGGGGCGACTCCATCGAGGTCAAGACGCTCCAGATGCTGTCGCAGATCTATGCCGAGAACGGGCGCTACCGGGACGCGCTCACGGCGGCGCGCACCGCGACGAAGCTTCAGCCCAACGCAGAGGCCTCGCGTCAGGCGCAGGACCTCGCCTCCGACCTGTTCACGCAGATCTTCCTCGGGCCGAAGGGTGACGACCTGCCCGTCGTCGAGGCGCTCGGGATGTTCTATGAGTTCCGCGAGCTGACGCCGATCGGCCGCCGCGGCGACGAGCTGATCCGCCGTCTTGCCGACCGTCTCGCCTCGATCGATCTGCTCGACCAGGCCGCCGAGCTCCTGCAGTATCAGGTCGATCACCGCCTCGAAGGCGCCGCCCGTGCCCAGGTCGCCGCGCGCCTGTCCATGATCTATCTCGCCAACCGCAGGCCGGACAAGGCGATCACGGCGCTGCGCGCGAGCCGCATCAGCGATCTTTCCGGCGAACTCCGGCAGCAGCGCCTGCTGCTGGAGGCGCGGGCGCAGAGCGACGTCGGCCGTCACGATCTTGCGCTCGACATCGTCTCCAACGTTTCCGGGCGCGAGGTGCTCCGCCTGCGCTCTGACATCTTCTGGGCGGGGCGGCGCTGGCGCGAATCCGCCGAGCAGATCGAGCTCTATTACGTCGACCGTTTCCGCGACTTCAAACCGCTCAATGCGGTGGAGAAGAGCGACATCATTCGTGCGGCCGTCGGCTATGCGCTCGCCGACGATTCGATCGGCCTGTCGCGCTTCCGCGAGAAATACGCGCCGCTGATGAGCGAGAGCGCCGACCGTGTCGCCTTCGACATCGCCAGCAAGCCGGCCGCGGCCTCCAGCGCCGAATTCGCCGAGATCGCCAAGCTCGCTGCCAGCGTCGATACGCTTGACGGCTTCCTGCGCGAGATGAAGCAGCGCTTCCCCGACGCCACCGCCCGCGCCCCGGCCGCTCCGCAGGCCAAGGACGAGACCGACCACACCGGCTCGCTGCCGACGATCCCGGTCGTGCGGCAGATCAAGATGACGCGGTAGGAACCCTGCTACCTGCAGGCCTCTCGACAGGTGCCGCGCAAGGCGGCAACCTGATGCCCCTTCATGCCGGGAGAGGAATATGAGCAAGCCTGCCAAGACCGAAGCCGAACTCATCGCCATGGCGCGGGCGGAGTTGAAGGTCCATGCCGATGGTCCCGACGACCTCGCCATCTCGATCGTCCGCGACGGCGACAGCTGGGAATTCCGCGTCGATGCGGACCAGGCGACGAGAGACAAGCCGGGCTTCCCGGAAAGCGTCGCCATGCTGGTGCAGATCGGCGATCACCTCAGCAGGCAGTATGATGTGAGGGGGTAGGGGGCGGGCGTACCGCGCGTAGCGCGGCCCGACCATTTGCCACATGCTCGGTCATTGCGAGCGCAGCGAAGCAATCCAGAATCTCTCCGCGGAGGCAGTCTGGATTGCTTCGTCGCAAGAGCTCCTCGCAATGACGGGGAGGGGCTGGAGGTTCTCGCTGGGGGCGTCGAGGATGCATTGCTGACCACACCCCGCAAGCCCGGCTACCCCCCGTAACTTTGGACCAAACTCCCCGCTACCAGCGACCAGCCGTCGACCAGCACGAAGAAGATCAGCTTGAACGGCAGCGAGATGGTTGCCGGTGGCAGCATCATCATGCCCATCGACATCAGCACCGAGGCGACGACGAGGTCGATGATCAGGAAGGGGAGGAACAGCAGGAAGCCGATCTCGAAGGCGCGCTTCAGCTCGGAGATCATGAAGGCGGGGACGAGGATGCGAAGCGCGAGCTCGTCGGGCGTGGCGGGCGGCGGCTCGCCGGAAAGGTCCAGGAACAGTTTCAGGTCCTTCTCGCGCACGTTCTTCTGCATGAATCCGCGCAAGGGAACGGAGGCGCGCTGGAGCGCGTCTTCGACGCTGATCTGATTGGCGACGAGCGGGCGGATGCCCTCGTCATAGGACTTTTGCAGGACCGGCCCCATCACGAAGAAGGTGAGGAACATCGCGAGCGCAATGATCACCGAGTTCGGCGGTGCGGTCGCCGTGCCCATCGCGGTGCGCAGCAGCGACAACACGACCACGATGCGCGTGAACGAGGTCATCATGATCAGGATCGACGGTGCGATCGACAGCACCGTGAGCAGTGCGATCAGCTGGATCGCGCGTTCGGTGACGCCGCCGCCACCAGCGCCGCCGCCGCCGAGATTGATGCTGATGTCCTGCGCATGCGCAGGCATCGCCAGGAGCGCGGCGCCGATCAGAACTGAGGAAAAAACAACTCTACGCGGGAGGGCCGGCAGCCTCACGAAGACGGCTTCGGACGGCCGAGCAGGGAGGCCATCTCGTCTTCGAGATTTTCAAAGCTGGTCTTTTCGGCGGCAGGCTTCGCCGGCGGGGCCGGTGGCTCGCTGCGTGCGGCGCGCGGGGGAGCGGCCGGCGGCTCCGGCGCAACCGGGGGCGCAACCGTTTCGCCGGCCGGGCGGCGAAGTGCTGCCTCTAACCGCTGCGCCATTTCGGCGAGATTCTGCTCGGCGTTCGAGGGTGCGGCGGGCGCGGGCGCCGGCGGCGGAACGGGCGGAGCCTGCGGCACAGGCGGAGGCGGCGGCGCGGCTGCGCGCTCGGCGCGGACGGGCGGCACCTTCACCGGCTCGCTCTGGCGCGGCGGACGCGGCATCAGCGGCGGCTCGTTGCGGGCAATGCGCGGCGGCAGCGGCTCAGGCCGCGGCTCGCGCTCGGGACGCGGCGCCAGCGGCTCGGGCGTAAAGCCTGCCAGTGGCGGCTCGCTGCGGCGTTCGGCCAAAGCGGGCGCGGGCCGCCGGACCTCGTCGGCGAAGGACGGGCGCGTGGGCCGCGGCGGCGGCTCGGGCATCTGCGGTTCGGGATGATCGAGCAATTCGGGGCGCGGGGCTTCGTCGGCCCAGCCGCCGGCATCGGGCATCGGCGCGAGGCGGGGCGGTTCGGCGGCGTTGGGACGCTGCGGGAGCTGGTCGCGGCCGGGCGCAGCACGAACGATGTTGGGCTCGACCACGATGTCGGTGGGGCCACCGATCATCAGGAGATGCTCGACATTGTCACGCCGGACCAGCACTAGGCGCCGACGGCCGTCGACCGCGGCCGCATCGATCACGGCGAGCCGGGGCATCCTGCCGCGCTGGGTGTTGGCGCCGAGCCGCGTGCTGGCGAATCGACGGACCAGCCAAGCGGCGAGGCCGATCAACGCCAGAACGACGATGAACGCGACAATGAAGGTGATAGGGCTACCGTTCATACTTGTCCCCGGCAAATGGCGCTTCTTTCGTGCCCATGGTCAGATGCGCCAACCACCGGCGTCGGATGCCCCAAACTGCGATTTCTTAATGTCCCACGGCAAGTTTTGCCGTCCCCAGCTCTTAATAACCTATGAATCGCTCGATCCAAAACGACTTCTTGGCCCGTGCATGCGCCGCCAAGCGGTTGGGTTAACGCCGCTTTTGGATGCGTAGAATCACGGAGGGCACGACTTGGTGTCCGGGGGGAACAGGCGCCTGCGACATCCTTAACCAGCTGTTAACCATACACGCGGCAAATTCTGCCTAGCTTCGGACCCTGAGGTCCGCAGCAGGCGGAAGGAGCCGCGACGATGTCCATCAACGACCTCCCGGTGCTGTCGGCGCTTCGCACCAAGATGCAGTGGCATCAGGAACGCCAGCGCGTCCTGTCCGAGAACGTCTCCAACTCCGATACGCCCAAATTCCGGCCGCGCGACCTGGTCGAGCCGAAGCTCGACAAATCAGGCGCCGTCACGGGTTCGATGGGCCCCCTGGCGATGACCCGCACCAGCGGCTCGCACATGACGCCGTCAGGCTCAGCCTCCGGATTCGACCAGAACAAGAATGCAGGCTTCGAGACCCGCCCTGCGGGCAACGCCGTCAATCTCGAAGAGGAGATGATGAAGGCTGCCAGCAACCAGATGGATTACGCAGCAGCGACCTCGCTCTACTCGAAGAGCCTGCACCTGCTCAAGACCGCGATCGGCAAGGGCTAGAGCAAGAGGAAGCGCATCATGGCGAATGACAGCAGCGACTTTGCCCGCTCGATGGCGATTGCGACCTCCGGCCTGCGTGCGCAGGCCGGGCGCATGCGGGTGATCTCGGAAAACATCGCGAACGCGGATTCGACGTCGCAGAGCGCCGGCGGCGATCCCTACCGGCGCAAGGTGCCGACCTTCTCCTCGGCGCTGGACCGCACCCTCGACGCGCAGGTCGTCACCCTCGGCAGGATCAAGCCCGACCAGTCCAATTTCCGCACCAAATACGAGCCGAACAATCCGGCGGCGGATGCGACCGGCAACGTCAAATACCCCAACGTGAACTCGGTGGTCGAGATGACCGACATGCGCGACGCGCAACGGTCCTACGAGGCCAATCTCAACATCATCAGTGCGACGCGCCGGATGATCCAGCGCACCCTCGACATCCTCAAGAGCTGAACAGGACAATTGAGCCATGGCAACACCGTCAATTGCCGCCAACGCTTATGCCAACCTCGCCCGCGTGCTGGAGAACACCGGTGCCGGCAAGGGCAGCGAAGCGAGCGGCCAGTCCTTTGCTTCACTGCTGAAAGACGCTGTCGGCAGCGTCATGGAGTCCGGCCGCAAGTCCGACGCGCAGACGGTGGCGATGGCCGCCGGCAAGGCCAACGTGATGGACGTGGTGACGGCGGTCGCCGACACCGATGTTGCGGTGTCCACGCTGGTCTCGGTCCGCGACCGCGTGATCGCGGCGTATGAAGACATCATGAAGATGCCGATCTGATTTTGGCTCCGTCGTCATTGCGAGCGAAGCGAAGCAATCCGGACTGTCTCCGCGGAAAGATTCTGGATTGCTTCGCTTCGCTCGCAATGACGGGGAGAGGTCTCCGCATCGCTTCGAAGGCGGTGAGGAGGCGAGAACGAACAAAGGAAATTTTGAAATGACCGGACCCGAAACGCTCGACGTCGCGCGTGATGCGATCTGGACCATCGTCATCGTGTCATCGCCGCTGATGATCGTGGGGCTCGTGGTCGGCGTCGTGGTGTCGCTGTTCCAGGCGCTGACGCAGATCCAGGAGCAGACGCTGATCTACGTGCCGAAGATCTTGGCCATCTTTGCCACGATGCTGTTGGCGCTGCCGTTCATGGCCGACGCACTCCATTCCCACATGCTCCGTATCTCGTCGCGAATCATCGGCGGCTGAGGCACAATGCGCCCGTCATGCGCATCGACGTCTCGCTGCTGCCGGCGCTCGCCGCTTCCTTCATGCTCGCCTTCGCCCGGGTCGGTGCGATGGTGATGCTGTTGCCGGGGCTGGGCGAGACCAACATTCCGACGCGGGTCAAACTGTCGATCGCGCTGCTGCTCACGCTGATCATCCTGCCGCTGCATCGCAACGCCTACCAGGTCGACATGGGCTCGCTGGCGCCGCTGCTGGTGCTGATGCTGCATGAGATCGTGATCGGCATCGTGCTGGGCGCCACCGCGCGCGTGACGCTGTCGGCGCTCCAGGTTGCAGGTGCTGTGATCGCGCAGCAGATGGGGCTCGGCTTCGTCACCTCGGTCGATCCGACGCAGGGACAACAAGGCGTGCTGGTCGGCAACTTCCTGACCATGCTGGGCGTGACGCTGCTGTTTGCCACCGACAGCCATCACCTGGTGATCGCGGCGCTGAACGACAGCTACACGATCTTCTCGCCGGGCGAGACCGTGTCGAGTGGCGATATTGCCGCCCTGGCGACGCGCGCCTTTTCCGCGGCGTTCCTGCTCGGCCTGCAGCTCTCGGGGCCGTTCCTGGTGTTCGGCCTCGTCTTCAATATCGGGCTTGGCGTGCTGGCCCGGCTGATGCCGCAGATGCAGGTCTATTTCGTCGGCGTGCCGCTGTCGATCTTCGCCGGCTTCCTGGTACTCGCCGTGGTGCTCACGGCGATGATGGGCACCTATCTGGATTACTTCATCGGTGTCATGCACCAGATGATGCCGCTGAAATAGGTGACCGATGGCGGAAGACAACGATCCAGAGAGTCAAACAGAAGACCCGACGCAAAAACGTCTCGAAGAGGCGCTCGAACGCGGCGACGTTGCGAAAAGCCAGGAGATCAACACCTGGTTCATGATCGCGGGCGGCACGCTCGTGGTCTCGACCTTCTCGGGCTCGGTCGGCAGCGGGCTGATGACGCCGATGCGCAACCTGCTCGCCAATTCCTGGATGATCAAGACCGACGGCAGGGCTCTGCTCGCGCTGATGCAGCAGATCGAAGTCGCAGTGCTCGCGGCGGTCGGCGTGCCCCTCTTGATGCTGGTGCTGGCAGCCATTGCCGGCAACATGCTCCAGCACCGTCTGGTCTGGTCGGCGGAGTCGCTCAAACCCAAATTCAGCAAGCTGTCGCCGGCCGAGGGCCTCAAGCGCATCTTCGGCAAGCAGGCGGCCGCGAACTTCCTCAAGGGCCTCGGCAAGCTGATCGTGCTCGGCGCGGTCATGACCACGATCCTGTGGCCGGAACGGCATCGCATGGAGGCGATGGTCAGGCTCGATCCGGCCGCGATGCTGGGCGCCACCACCAGCCTGACCATTCATCTGCTCGGCGCGGTGGTTGCGGCGCTCGCGATCATCGCCATCGGCGACTATTTCTTCCAGTATCGCAGCTGGTTCCAGCGGCAGAAGATGTCGCTTCAGGAGATCAAGGAAGAGTTTAAGCAGTCCGAAGGCGACCCGCACATCAAGGGTAAGATCAGGCAATTGCGCCAGCAGCGCTCCAAGAAGCGCATGATGGCTGCGGTTCCCAAGGCCGCCGTGATCATCACCAACCCGACCCACTATTCGATCGCGCTGTCCTACGAGCGCGGCATGTCGGCGCCGATCTGCGTCGCCAAGGGCGTCGATAACCTCGCCTTCAAGATCCGGGAGATCGCGCGTGAGCATGACATCCCGATCGTCGAGAACGTGCCGCTTGCCCGCGCGCTCTACGCCACCGTCGAAATCGACCAGGAAATCCCGACCGAACACTACCATGCAGTCGCCGAAGTCATCGGCTACGTCATGCGTCTGAAGAGCGGTTTCGGCGCCAGCCGGCAATAAAACCCCCGAAAAGTACTGGAAATGGCCGTAATCTGGGAATCAGCGTACCTTTCGCCCCTACTGCCCTTGCGTCTGCGGGTCCAATTCAGGCAGGGAGGACCCCGCGCGCTGCGTAGCGCGTTGATTCTCTGCCGACAGGCTGCGCCAGTTTGAGATGACTGCCGAGACCGATCACGACCTCACGCGAGAGCCCGTTGCGGCGCACGAGCCGTCGCCGCGCTCGGGCAGCATTGCGCTGGTGCTGCTGGTGGCCGCCGGCCTGGTCGCGGTCGCCATCGGGCTGATGACGCTCGGGCGCGCGGCTGCGCAACCCTATATCCTCGGCATCCTCGCCGTGCTGGCGATGGTCGGCCTGTTCAACCTGTTCGCCTTCGCCGCCGGTATCATCCGCTTCGTCGACCGCAATCTCGACGATCCCGTGATGGGGCGTATTGCCGACCACGCCTTCGATGGCCTGGCCGTGACCGATCCGCGCGGCCATGTGGTCTATTCCAACGCCGCCTATCTGACACTGACCGGTGCCACCGGTCCGCAGGAGGTGCGCCCCGTCGAGCGCGTCTTCATCGGCAACCCCGACGTTTCCGAAGCCGTGTTCCGCCTGCTCAAGGCCGCCCGCGAGGGCAAGCGCCAGCAGGAAGAGGTGCGCATCTCCGGTCATGACGGCAGCCAGGGCCGCTGGCTGCGCATGCGCGTGCGTCCGCTCGGCACCGGCAAGCGCGAGGCGAAATACGCGGTGTGGTCGATCGCCGACATCACCCGCGACCGCGAGCGCCAGGAGGACGTGTTCCAGGAGCTCCAGCACGCGATCGAATATCTCGATCATGCGCCGTGCGGTTTCTTCTCGGTCAATCCGGCCGGCGAGCTTGCCTATGTCAACGCGACGCTGGCGAACTGGCTCGACTATGATCTCGCCGAGATCGGCTCGGGCGGGCTGAAGCTCGCCGACATCGTCTCCGGCGACGGCGCCTCGCTGCTCACCGCGATCGTGGCGGTGCCGGGCGAGGTGAAGACCGAAGTCTTCGACATCGATTTGCGCATGCGTACCGGCAAGACCATGCCGGTGCGGCTCTATCACAAGCTCGCCTTCGGCGCCGACGGTGCGCCGGGGCCGTCGCGCACGCTCGTCATCAGCCGCGCCCGCGACGAGCGCAGCGATCCCGATCGTGCCGCCGAAGTGCGCTTCATGCGCTTCTTCGACCATACGCCGATGGCGATCGCGACCGTCGACCGCGGCGGCAATGTCGTGCGCGCCAATGCGCGCTACGCCAAGCTCGGGCAGGCGCTGGGGCTCGACACCAGCAGCAAATCGATCTTCCGTGCGGTCAATTCGCGCGACCGCCATCTGCTGATCGCGGCCATCAACCAGGCTGCCGAGGGCCAGGCCGACGTCGCGCCGGTCGAAGTGGCGCTGGAAGGAACCAAGGAGCGCTGGGGCCAGTTCTTCGTCACGCCGGTGGACGCCGCCGAGAACGACGCAGAAGCCGCCATCGTGCACATGCTCGAGACCACCGAGCGGCGCGCGCTGGAAAACCAGATCAACCAGTCGCAGAAGATGGAGACGGTCGGCCAGCTCGCCGGCGGCATCGCCCACGACTTCAACAACGTGCTCTCCGCCATCATGATGGCGAACGATTTCCTGCTGAACGCGCACAAGCCGACCGACCCGTCGTTCCAGGACATCATGCAGATCAAGCAGAACGCGACGCGTGCCGCGACGCTGGTGCGACAGCTGCTGGCGTTCTCGCGGCGGCAGACGCTGCGGCCGCAGGTGCTCGATCTCGGCGATGCGCTGTCCGACCTCGCCATGCTGCTGCGCCGCTTGATCGGCGAGAAGGTCAAGCAGGAGACCATCCACGGCCGCGATCTCTGGCCGGTCAAGGTCGACGTCTCCCAGTTCGAGCAGGTGATCGTCAACCTCGCGGTCAACGCGCGCGACGCCATGCCCGAGGGCGGCAAGCTGATCATCCGCACCGCCAACGTCACCACTGAAGAAGCGGCCAAGCTCGCCTACAAGGGCATGCCGGCCGCGGACTATGTGCGGATCGAGGTCGCCGACACCGGCACCGGCATTCCCGCCGACATCCGCGACAAGATCTTTGAGCCGTTCTTCTCGACCAAGGAAGTCGGCAAAGGCACCGGCCTTGGGCTCTCGACGGTCTACGGCATCGTCAAGCAGACCGGCGGCTTCATCTATGTGGACTCCGAGCCGGGGCAGGGCACCTCGTTCCACATCTTCCTGCCGCGCCATCACGCCGAGCCGGAGGTGCAGGTCGAGCTGCCTGCGGCGGTCAGCGCGACCAATGGCGCCGCGAAGGACGCGGCGTCAGCGGAGGCGAAGCCGCGCACCGATCTCACCGGGCAGGGCACCATCCTGCTGGTCGAGGACGAAGAGGGCCTGCGCGCGCTGAACGCACGCGGCCTGCGCTCGCGCGGCTACACCGTGGTCGAGGCCGAGAACGGCGTCGAGGCCATGGAGGTGCTGGCGGAACAGAGCGGCGGCATCGATCTCGTCGTCTCCGACGTCGTGATGCCGGAGATGGACGGCCCGACGCTGCTCAAGGCGATGCGGGAGAAGAATCCCGACATCAAGTTCATCTTCGTCTCCGGCTACGCCGAGGATGCCTTCGAGAAGAGCCTGCCCGAGGGGCAGCAGTTCGACTTCCTGCCAAAGCCGTTCACGCTGAGCCAGCTCGTGGCGGCTGTGAAGGAGACGATGGCGAATCAGGGTTGAGGTGAGGGACGGCGCGCCGTTCCCACATTCTCCGTCATTGCGAGCCACCGGGTCCGCGCGAAGCGCGGCCCGATGACAGGCTCCGCGAAGCAATCCAGAATCTTTCTGCGGCGGCAGCCTGGATTGCTTCGTCGCAAGGGCTCCTCGCAATGACGGGGAGAGAGCTGGGCCCTCAATGACGAGGGGAAAAAGCGGAATTCACCTCGTTAGCCCGCCGGTAACCTGCGACCATTGTTTCCCTGCGCGGCCGGCCAGACCCCCGCCAAATATGGGCTTTTGCCACATCCCCGCGACTGAGGGCCGCAGCCCCAAGTTCCGAAACCGTCTTCACTTTTCGGGAAGTCTGCCCATCTTAGGGGCATGTCCCCATGCCGGGGATTTGGGAAACCCACATGACTTTCTCGCAACGGTCCCGCACTCTCTTCAAGACGATTGCCGTCGTGCTGGCGCTTGCGCTGCCGACAGCGCTCGCCATCTCGTCCGCTGACGCCCGCGTCGGCGGCGGCATGTCGTCGGGTTCGCGCGGCTCGCGCACCTATTCGGCCCCGCCGTCCACCACGACGGCACCGGGCTCGGCCTCGCAGTTCAACCGCACCTACACCCAGCCTGGCGCAGGCATGAATTCGGCTGCGGCTGCGCCCGCGCGCGGCGGCCTGTTCGGCCGCGCCGGTGGCTTCATGGGCGGCCTTGCGGCCGGCTTCCTCGGCGCAGGCCTCTTGGGCATGCTGTTCGGTGGCGGCCTGTTCGGCGGCCTCGGCGGCCTGTCGTCGATCCTCGGCCTGATCATCCAGATCGTGCTGGTGGTGTTCGTGGTGCGGCTGGCGATGTCGTGGTGGCAGCGCCGCCACACGCCGCAGGCGGCCTATGCCAATGCTAACGCCGGTGCTGGTCCCGGACCGCAGCCGAACTATCGCAGCGGTATCGGTGGCTTCGGTTTCGGCGGCGCCAACAATGCACCGCTCGAGATCAAGCCTGACGACTATGAGGCGTTCGAGCGCCTGCTCGGCGATGTCCAGACCGCGTGGTCGAACGAGGATGTCGCCAAGCTGCACACGCTCGCGACCCCGGAGATGGTTTCTTACTTCGAGCAGGACCTCGGCCAGAACCGCGCGCGCAACGTCGTCAACAAGGTCACGAATGTGAAGCTGCTGCAGGGCGACCTCGCGGAATCCTGGCGCGAAGGCGAGACCGACTATGCCACGGTGGCGCTGCGCTTCGCGCTCACCGACAAGACGGTCGATCGCAACACCGGCGCAATCGTCGCCGGCAGCGAGCAGCCGGGCGAGGCGACCGAAGTCTGGACCTTCGCCCGCCGTCCGGGCGGCGCCTGGGAATTGTCGGCGATCCAGCAGACCAACTGATCGCAGACGTAGCGACATAGAGCAGGGCGTCGTGCCTCGGCACGGCGCCCTTTTTGTTTGGGCGGCACGTTTCCGCTCCAGGCGGCCATTCGGGCGAAGCACTTAATTGCTTGTTGGCCGCGCCGAGCTCCCGCAATTTCGCGCCTGCGAGTTGGAGAAGGAGATATTCGGTGAGTCAGTCTGTCGCGCGCTCCAGGACAAATCACGAAGCCGTCGTCAGGAATTCATCACTGCTGCTGGAGGCGATCGAAACGGCCTATGACCGGATCGAGGCCGAGCGCGACCGTAATTGCTGGATCCATCTCCGCCCGCGGGACGAGGCGCTCGAACAATGCCGCAAGCTCGTGGCGCGCGCGCGGACGGGCGAAAATCTTCCGCTGCTCGGCATTCCCTTTGGTGTGAAGGACAATATCGATGTCGAGGGAATGCCGACCACGGCCGCATGTCCGGCGTTCAGCTACACGCCCTGGCATTCCGCGCACAGCGTCGAACGCCTCACCGCGGCCGGCGCAATTTGCCTCGGAAAGACCAATCTCGATCAGTTCGCCACAGGCCTGTCCGGCGCGCGTTCTCCCCATGGCCCCTGCGCGTCGGTTGCCGATGCGCGCTATGTTGCGGGCGGCTCCAGTTCCGGATCCGCGGTCGCCGTGGCGGCCGGGCACGTCGCCTTCGCGCTCGGCACCGATACCGGCGGCTCGGGGCGCATACCCGCCGGGTTCAACAACATCGTCGGAATCAAGCCGACAATTGGGCTGGTGTCGTCACGCGGGCTGGTGCCGAATTGCCCGACGATCGATTGCGTTTCGGTGTTCTGCAATACCGTCAGCGATGGCGAGGCCATCCTCGACATCATCGAAGGGTTCGATTTCGAGGATCCCTACAGCCGCCTGCCCAGAACCTTTCTTCCCGCCAACGGGGCGGTGCCATCGTTCCGGTTCGGCCGCCTTGCGTCCGCAGATCTCGAATGTTTCGGCATGCCGGAATGCGGCGAACTCTATGAGCGCGCCTGCGAGCGTTTTGCGCAGATCGGCGGAACGGCGATCGAGGTGGACTTCGCCCCATTCCGCCAGGCCGGGGAGTTGATGTTCAGCGGTCCCTGGGTGGCGGAGCGGCACTCGGCCATCGCTGGGCTCGTCGACGTCGAATCCAATTCCCTGCTCGATGTCACCAGGACCGTGCTGGCCTCAGCCGCCGGCTATTCGGCGACCGACACGTTTGGTGCCATTCACCGGCTGCACCGGCTTCGCCGCAACGCCGAGGCGATTTTTGCGGGCATCGATGCGCTGGTGGTCCCGACCGCGCCGCGGCCGTTCACGCTGGAGGAGATGCAGCGCGATCCGATCACCCTCAACAATTGCCTTGGCTATTACTCGTACTTTGCCAATCTGCTCGATCTCTGCGGCGTGGCCATTCCGAACGCGACATTGCCGAACGGCATGCCCATGGGCGTGACCCTGCTGGCGCCGGCCTGGCACGATCGCGCGCTGATCGGGCTGGCGCGGCGGTTCGAGGCCAATGCGGGCGGAGCGGCGTTTGAATTAAAACTTGGCGGCTGAAGCGCGGATCTTATTCCGCCGCTTGCCCAAGCATGGAAAGATCCAGGATCGAGATCACGGATCTGTCGTATCTGATCACGCCTTCCTCCTGGAGCCGCGCGAGCTGCACCGTCACCCATTGGCGGGTGGAGCCGATGAGATTGGCGAGATCGCCGTGGGTGAACGGCATGCCGACGACGATCTCGCCGTCGCGCTTCACACCGTAGACGTGCGACAGGAAGATCAGCAGGCACTGCAGCCGCTCGGTGACCGAGCGCGTCCCGAGCATCTGGGCCATAGCCGAATAGCATCGCGCCTTGAATGCCAGGGCATCCAGCAAGGCGACGGCGATCGCCGGCGATTCCAGCGCAAGTCGCCGCAACGCCGGTCCGGGCATGAACGTCAGCCGGCTGCGCTCGGCCGCAACCGACGTCCACATGTGCGGTCCCGTTCCGAAGATGTCGGGCCCGCCGACGAAATTGCCGGGAAACCAGTAGGCGAGCGTGACTTCGCGCCCCGACGGCGCCGCATAGTAGCTGCGTATGCGCCCCTCGCCGATCAGGTAGATCCCGGCCTGTGCGTCGCCCTGAGACCAGACCAGTTGGCCGGCTTCCAGGACCTTTTCGCGTCCGATCGCACGCAGGCGATTGCAATCAGCGCGGTTGAGACCGTCCAGCAAGCCGGGCAGCGGTCTGACCAGATCGTCCGACTCCGCCAGCATCACACCTGCCGCTATCGCGCTGTTCGCTCTGTGCATCGCCGGCTCCGCATGTGAGACCCGGCGTCGATTATTCAAGAACCATGCCAGCGCGCGGCGGTCCGCTTCACGCTTGGTGGGCTCCGGACGATCAGCTTGCGTCCGACTGATTGAACGCCCGCAACCCCTCTGCGCGGATGACGTCGAGACAATCCTTCTTGAGGGCAAGATAAGCCGGCTCGAGCATGACAGAACTCGACCGCGGGCGCGGCAGCTTGACCGCGACTTCGCGCAGGATGCGGCCGGGTCCCGCGCTCATGATGAGAACGCGGTCGGCCAGCACGATGGCTTCGTCGATGTCATGCGTGACGAACACGATGGTCGCCTTGATCCGGTCGCGCAGCGCCAGCAGATTGTCTTGCATCACCGCCCGGGTCTGCGCGTCGAGCGCCCCGAAGGGCTCGTCCATCAGCAGCACGCGGGGCTGATTGGCCAGCGCTCGCGCGATCGCCACGCGTTGTTGCATGCCGCCGGACAGCGTGTTCGGATAGGCGTCGGCGAAACGCGTGAGACCGACCATCGCGATCAGATTGTCGGCGATGGCTTTCGCTTCCGCCCTCGACTTCCCAAGCATCCTGGGGCCGTGGGCGATGTTTTTGCGGACGGACTTCCAGGGGAAGAGATGCGGCTGCTGGAACACCATGCCGACCTCGGGGCGCGGACTGTACACAGGCGCGCCCTCCACCAGAATGTCGCCTTCAAACGGCACTTCCAGTCCGGCGATCGTGTTGAGCACCGTCGACTTGCCGCAGCCGGAGGGCCCGACGATGCAGACGAACTCGCCAGGTGCCACGTCAAAGGACACGCGATCCACCGCGATGTTCTGTCCGCGGTTGGTGTCGAAAACGATGCTCAGGTTCGAGACTTGAATGGCCGGTTGTTTCGGCGCCTCTTCGACAGAGGCGGACGAACTTGCCAGTGCCAGTTTGATGCTCGATCGAGGTCCCAACATCAGCGCCACCAGACGATCCGTTCCGCAAGAGCCGCAAACAGCCGGTCGGCAACGAACGATATCAACCCGAGCGCTGCGAGCCCGCCCATGACCTGGCCCGTTTGCAAATTCTGCTGCGCAATCTCGATCCTGTAGACGATGCCGGCGAAAGCGCCGGCCAGCTCCGCCGCGACAAGCGTGTAGAAGGAGATGCTGACGGCGGTGCGCAACCCGACCACGATGTAGGGAAGCGCGCCCAGCAGCACGATCTCCTGGAGCATCTGCCGCCGCGGCGTGCCGAGCATCAACGCCGCCCGGATCAGACCGCGGTCGACCTTCTGCACGCCGATGTGGGTCGAAAGCCACACCGTGAAAAACACGCCCCATACGACGAGGAACAGTTTTCCCGCCTCCGACAGGCCGAACCAGAGGATGACGATCGGTACGAAGGCAATCGGCGGAATTGGCCGCAGGATATGGAACAGCGGGGACAGCAAGCTCGAAACAACGGGGAATTGGCCGGTGAGAATGCCGAGCAGGATGCCCAGCGCGCCGCCCATGATGAATCCCGTGGTGACGCGAAAGAGGCTCGCCAGCAGATCGCCAAAGAACTGTCCGCTTCGGATCCACTCGAGCACGGCCGCAGCAACCACCGTCGGCGGCGGAAACAGCACCATATTGACGGCCCCGGAACGGGAGACCAGTTCCCAGAGGCAGACGAACAAGGGAAGCGAAAGCGCCCCGACCAGAATATTGAGGCGGCGAAGCCGAACTGAATTTGGCCGCCGCGCGCGACCGCCAGTGCGGATGGCAATCTCTCGCCCTGCTGAAGTGGCGTCCTGCATGGCCGTGCGGGTGCCTATTTCCACGATAGGGTGACGCGTGCGGGGTCGACCTTCTTCAGCGGCTCGGTGACGACGACCTTACTGAAGTCGGGCATCGCCGCTCCCGGAGGATGGTTGCCGCTCTCGAGGCGCCACGCAGAGTGGGTCTTGAGAATCTCGATCAGCCGGTCGTCGAGACGCACCCGGTAAACATAGTCGGGCCAGATCGGGGCGAGTTCGTCCCGCTTCATGCCGACCGCGTCCGCCACTGCCGTGATCGCTTCATCCGGGTGTGCTGTCATCCAGACCTCGGCATCGATCAGCGCGGCGATGAACTTCTCGACCAGCGCCGGGTTGGCGTCCAGATAGGACCTCATGACGACGATATTGAACGTCTCGGAGTAGGTGCCCTTAGTATTGACCTCAGCGACGGCTTCGCCCAGGGCCTTCTTCGCGTTGGCGACGTGGGGCTCCCAGGTGTCGAACGCGTCGATGCTTCC
This sequence comes from Bradyrhizobium betae, assembly GCF_004123905.1. Classification (GTDB taxonomy): domain Bacteria; phylum Pseudomonadota; class Alphaproteobacteria; order Rhizobiales; family Xanthobacteraceae; genus Bradyrhizobium; species Bradyrhizobium betae_A. Next base: position 317,361 of record NZ_MZXW01000013.1, on the reverse strand, counting down.
GGCTGCAAGTGCCGGCAGCATTTCCTGCGGCCGCAGATTGACGAGGGTGACATCCTTGGACGTCAATCCCGCCGACTTCAGCAAGGTCGCCGTGTAAACCTCGCTGCCGGTACCGGCCGTGAATCCGATTCGCTTGCCGCGAAGATCTGCCTTGGTCTTGACGCCGGCCTTGGCTGCGACGAGCGTCTTGAGATCGGAATATTCCATGCCGGCGACGAAGGCGATGGGCTGGTTTGCCATCGCTGAAGCGGTGACGGGGGCTTCCGCCGTCGTCGCGATGTCGGCACCGCCTCCGATCACGGTGTCCAGGCACTGCTTGCCGGAGGTGAAGTTCGAGACCGTGATGTCCAGTCCGTGCTTTTCGAAGATTCCCTTCGATTTGGCGACGATCGCAAGGCCGGAGATAGGTCCGAGATTTTGCGCCAGCCGGGCTTTGAGCAGTTCCGCGGCCGAGGCGCGGTCCGGACCGATGGCAAGACCGATGACGAGGCAGCAAAGCGAGGCATAACCGGCAATTGCCGCGATTGGGCGGACGGTGTTCCAGTGCATGACGATCTCCCCTCGTGCCGCGCCCGGCGGCAGCCCCGATGTGATCGCGGATACCGCCCCGAACGGTCCCGCAGCAGATCCCCGCGTCCTCCCCGGGCGATCGCTTGAGGACCGTCCCACACTGGCATGCTCGCCCGGCGCTACCGTCCCGGGAAGCAATTAATCGACATGGCTTTTGGGCGCGCCCGCGCCGCCGCGTGCTACATTGGTCGGGACGCTCCTACGCTCACGGACCCCTCCCATGAAATACGAGCTCTATTACTGGCCCGAGATCCAGGGCCGCGGCGAATATGTGCGGCTGGCGCTGGAGGAGGCGGGGGCGGCTTACGTCGACGTCGCGCGGGGTGCGCGCGGGACAGCTGCGATGATGAAGATGATGGACGCGAACGGCACGCCGCCTTTTGCGCCGCCGTTCCTGAAAGCCGGCAAGCTCGTCATCGGCCAGACCGCCAACATCCTGCTCTATCTCGGCGCCCGCCATGGCCTCGCGCCGAAGACGGAAGCCGGAAAACTCTGGGTGCACCAGCTTCAGCTCACGATCACCGATTTCGTACTGGAAATTCACGACACCCATCACCCGCTCGGGCCTTCGCTCTACTATGAGGACCAGAAGCCGGCGGCCAAGAAGCGCACGGCCGATTTCTGGGACCAGCGCGTGCCGAAATATCTCGGCTATTTCGAGCAGCTCCTGGACGACAAGGGCGGCGCCTTTGTCACCGGCCGCAGGCTCACCTATGTCGATCTCTCGCTGTTCCAGATCGTCGACGGGCTGCGCTACGCCTTTCCCAAGCGCATGAGGGCGTTCGAGAAGGACATCCCCGGCCTCGTCGGTCTGCGCGACCGCATCGCCGCGCGGCCGAACATCAAGGCCTATCTCGAAAGCGAGCGCCGCATTCCCTTCAACGAGCAGGGCATCTTCCGACGCTATCGCGAGCTCGATAATTAGCCGGTCCGGAGGGAGGCTGGCGGCAGTCCCCGTTCCGGACCGGCCGTTTCGGGCGCGATCAGTCGCCCGAACGCGTCGTGGCTCCCGAGCCTCTGTGAGCGCTCCGGGTCAGATCGATCGTTTGAATCATTTGGGATGGGAACGAGATCATGCTCGTCGGGGCAGGGGGGCTTGCAGAACATCGTCGCGTCTCCCGTTGCGTGAATGCGGGTTCCCTCTAGCGGGGTTTGGTCGCGGCGACGTCAGTCGATTGGAGGACGGGAGAAGCTTTTCCGTGGGGTGCACGGGAGCGTGATGCGCGGTCACCACACGCCAGGCAGCAGACGATGGCGCACCCGCGCTGCATAGTCGGAATAGCCCGGCAGGCCCTCGCGCAGCGTGCGCTCCTCGATGCCGATGCGGACCGCAAACAAGCCAACGATGACCGGCACCATCACGAGGCCCCACCACGAACCGAGCAGCAACGGCACGCCCGCGAAGAACAGGACCATGCCGCTGTACATGGGATGCCGCACATGCGCGTAAGGTCCGGTCGAGATCACCCGCTGTGCGCGCTCGGCCTGCAGCTTCACCACGGGTGCGGCGAACGAGTTCTCGCGGAAGACCCAGAGGATGAACAGCGTCGAGAGCACGAACAGCACGAGGCCGAGCATCTGCACCGCGACCGGCACGTCGGAGGATAGCGCGCGCCGGTCGAGCCCCATCGCGGCCAGCCAGGCGAGCATCGCAACGACGAAGACGAACATGAAGGCCTTGTCGGCCGCGGGCTGATCCCGTTGCAGGACCGGACGCAGACGTTCAGCGAGCAGTGCGGGATCGACCCGATAAAGCCACCAGCCGCAGAGCGGGCCTAGCAGGGCGCAGGTGCCGAGAAACACCCAGGCCGAAGGCCAATGCAGTGTGCCGGCGGACGCGAACAGCAGCGCGCCCATCGCGACGGTGGTGATCGTGTTCTGCAACAGCAGTTTTGCGATCATGCGCAGGTCTCAGGTCTATCGCGCACAATACTGGTCCCGCTATCCGGCGAAGATGCGGCCGCACACACGAAATGCCCGATCGACCGGATCGGGCGTTTCATCTTCGGCAGACCTGATCAGGCGAGCTGATCGATCCGCGTGCCCTGACCCGGCGGCAGCGGCGCGGGCGGCGTCGGCTTGTAGGTCGGATCGCTGTCCCTGGTCTTGGTCTGGTCGTCCTGCTGCTTGGTCGTATCGTAGCTCGGCACCACGATCGCGATCGGCGGCGGTGCTACGGTCGAAACACTCATCCACAAATCCTCACACATGGAAACAATTGACCTTGCCCCGTGAGGAGCGAAATTTCCTTCAAGGCAATCATTAAAATGCGAGGGAACTGGTGAGGGTGGGGCGCTGCTTTTGCGCCTCATCCGACCGTGTGAGGGAGACAACGAGACCTCTCCCCGTCGTTGCGAGGAGCCCTTGCGACGAAGCAATCCAGACTCTCCGCGGAAAGATTCTGGATTGCTTCGCTGCGCTCGCAATGACGGAGTGCGTGGCGGGCGGCGTCGCCATGTTTGCGTTGCCGCAGGCGCGGAAAGAGCGAGGGGGGCGACGTCCCGCCTACTCGTCCTTGCCGCGCGTGATCGCGATGGACGCGTCCGTCTTGGTGCGGGTGCATTCCATGTTGAGGCGCCGGTAGCGCATGCTGACCTTGTCGCCGCGCAAGAGGCCCATCCGCTTCAGGCAGCGTGTCGCGCCCGTCGTGGTGTCGTCCTTCGTCACGGTGAAGACGATCGCGGCCATCGATCCGACCAGCGCAAGGAACTCCGGCGTCGGCTTGCGATCGCCCTTGGCATAGAGCTCGATCGAATATTTGTCGCCGCGGCAGCCCACGGACAACTCCTTGGCCGCTGGGTGCGAGAGGTACACGATGTTGCCGGCGCGAAAATTCACCTTGAGGCGGTCGACCTGGTTCGCCAGCTCCTTGGCGCTGTCGTCACAGCGATCGGCCCGCGCCGGCGAGGCGAGGGTCACAAGGCCGGTGATGGCGGCGGCGACCAGAATCGCGCCGCGGAGGTTCAGTTTGAAAATCATGATGAAAAGCCCCTTAGGGCGCGCATTCAACAATCGTCGCGCGCGGAGCGCAAGGGGCCCACCCAGTCTTCCCGGACATCATGATGGCCACAGGGCTCCGCCGACAGCTGTCCGAAAGGGGGCCGCTATGCAGCCGAATCGGGATGCCCCGATCGCGCCAGAACGCCTTCCCTTTGCGGCAAAAAAGCTTAGAACGCTTCTATGCTAGGGGCCCGCACGAGGGCTCCAAAACCCCGAGATTCGCCCCATGAACGCTCCCACCGCCTTCCCCGACCCCGCCAAGCCCGTTCCGCCCTACAAGCACACCCCGCTGTTCCCGCTGGGCAAGGACGAGACGCCCTACAAGAAGATCACGGCCGAGGGCATCAGGGTCGAGAAGGTCCTGGGCAAGGACATGTTGGTGGTGTCGCGCGAGGCGCTGCGGGCGCTGTCGGAGGCGGCTTTCGGCGACATCAACCACTATCTGCGCCCGGGGCACTTGAAGCAGCTCCGCGCGATCCTGGAGGATGGTGAGGCGAGCCCGAATGACAAGTTCGTCGCGCTGGACTTTTTGAAGAATGCCAACATCGCGGCCGGCGGCGTGCTGCCGATGTGCCAGGACACCGGCACTGCGATCATCATGGGCAAGAAGGGCTGCAACGTCATCACCGACGGTGACGACGAGGCGGCGCTGTCGGAAGGCGCGCGCGATGCTTATCTGCGCCGCAATCTGCGCTACTCGCAGGTCGCGCCGCTGTCGATGTACGAGGAGAAGAACACCGCCAACAACATGCCGGCGCAGTGCGAGATCTACGCCGAGGGCGATGATGCCTACAAGTTCATGTTCATGGCGAAGGGCGGCGGCTCCGCCAATAAGAGCTTTCTGTTCCAGGCCACGCCTTCGGTGCTGACCAAGGACCGGCTCCTCGCCTTCCTGAAGGAGAAGGTGTTGACGCTGGGCACCGCGGCATGCCCGCCCTATCACCTCGCCATCGTGATCGGCGGCACCTCGGCCGAGCTCTGCATGAAAACGGTGAAGCTCGCTTCAGCCCGCTATCTCGACGCGCTGCCGATCCACGGCTCGCCCGACGGCAACGCGTTCCGCGATCTCGAGATGGAGCAGGAAATCCTGAAGATGACGCAGTCGCTCGGCGTCGGCGCGCAGTTCGGCGGCAAGTATTTCTGCCACGACGTGCGAGTGATCCGCCTGCCGCGCCATGGCGCTTCGCTGCCGATCGGGCTCGGCGTATCCTGCTCGGCCGACCGCCAGGTGCTCGGCAAGATCACCAGGGACGGCGTCTATCTGGAAGAGCTCGAGCACAACCCGGCGCAGTATCTGCCTGAGGTCGAGCAGTCGCTCGGCGGCGAGGTCGTCAAGATCGACCTCAACCAGCCGATGAAGGACATTTTGGCGACGTTCTCGAAATTCCCGATCAAGACGCGGGTCTCGATGACCGGCACCATGATCGTCGCGCGCGATTCCGCCCACGCCAAGCTGCGCGAGCGCCTGGAGAGGGGCGAGCCGCTGCCGGATTATTTCAAGAACCATCCGGTCTACTATGCCGGCCCCGCCAAGACGCCCGAGGGTTACGCTTCCGGTGCGTTCGGCCCGACCACGGCGGGCCGCATGGATTCCTTCGTCGACCAGTTCCAGGCCGCCGGCGGCTCCATGGTGATGGTGGCCAAGGGTAACCGCGCGCCGGCCGTGCGCGAGGCCTGCAAGAAGTACGGCGGCTTCTATCTCGGCTCGATCGGTGGTGCGGCGGCAAACCTCGCCGAGCACTGTATCAAGAAGGTCGAGGTGCTCGAATATCCCGAACTCGGCATGGAAGCGATCTGGCGCATCGAAGTCGTCGACTTCCCCGCGTTCATCATCGTCGACGACAAGGGGAACGACTTCTTCAAGGAGTTGAATTTGGGCTAGCCCTTCACCTCGCCCCGCTTGCGGGGAGAGGTCGGATTGCATCGAAGATGCAATCCGGGTGAGGGGACTCTCCACGAGTCCAACGGTTACCGTCCTCGCGGAGACTCCCCCTCACCCCAACCCTCTCCCCGCAGGCGGGGCGAGGGAGATGAGATAGCTAACTACAATTCGTGACCTGGTTGGAGCACAGACCGCGCCACCAGCCGCGGACGCCGTCCTGGCTCTCGACCAGACCCCAGAGCCCGCTGCAGGCAAAAATGCGCTTCGGGCCGCCGTCGGTGTCGATTGCGCCGCCGAGCTCGCGCTGCGCGGGCATCCATTTGGCATCGATGAAGGGGGCTTGAAACAGGCCGCCCATGCGCGTGGCGCCATTGGCGTAGGACGCGCCGACCTTGTTGGAGGCGACCCATCCGCGCCCCGCATAAGGTTTTGGCGCGCTGCGCGGATATCTCTTGTCGTCCTCGTAGTCCTTGCCCGGCGGCTTGGCGCCTTCGATCAGAAACCAGCCGTCCTTGAAACCAACGATGCGGAATTCGGTGAGCCAGCCACCGTCGGGCGTGTTCTCGGCACCGCCGAGCTTGAGCCGGTAGGGCGGCGGCAGCGTGCCGAGCACGCGCGCTTTCACTGAGGGTTCGGCGCGCACGTTGAGGCCATCAGGATCCTTGTCGATGGACCAGGCGCCGAGATTGCAGGGCTCTGTGCCCTCGGGCAGCGTTGCCCGCTTCGCGGCGAGATCGGCGTGCAGCTTTGCGAAATCGGTGTCGTCGTTATCGGGATCAGGCCCGGCGCGCTGCTTCAGCTCGGCAGAGACTACGCGCGTCGCGTCCGATGTCAGCGTGACGACGAGAGCCTGACGCGCAGCGAACACGCTTGCCGGTGTCTTTGGATCGTTCGACGTCGCGGGATAGACGGCGAGATATCCCGTTGAACCATCGGTCCGGTAGGCGATGCCTGCGACATAGCCGGCAGGCACCATGGCGAGCGCGCTTGGGCGCCACGCCGGTTCGTTGTCATCCGCGCGCGCCGCTTGTGCCGCGATACAGAGGATCGTTGCCGCGATGAGACGGAGCGCGCGCACGGATGCAGCGCGACCTTACGCCCGCGAGCCGGTGAACGGGAAGCTGCCCATCGGGCCGATACCCATCTCGCCGCTCATGCTGTCGCCGGAAACCGTGCCGATGAACTCGAGCGTCAACGGCATCGGATTGGTGATGGAAACCTTCCAGTTGACGGCATCGCCGCTGACGGTGCCGTCGAAAATCTCGGCGGAATTGCCTTCGGCGCCCTGCGTGCCGGTCAGCGTACCGCCGGAGCTCGAGAGGCTCAGCGTCGCCTGGCGCTCGCCCATCGGCGTCGTCATGGTCAGATTCCAGTTGCCGTCTACCGCCATTCCCGTCTCCCGAACAGATCCCGGCGGACCGCGACGATCGCGGCCAGTCCTGAGCGAGCCTATAGCCCAACTCGAGGCGGCTGCCTAACGGCGTGTGAGCGGCAATCAGGCGCGGGCGGCGGCGCGCCGGCGGCTGGTGACGATGAGCCGGAGCACGACATACTGCACGGCAAAGGCCAGGATCTTGGCGCCGCCGGCGACCACCGTGATGTAGAACGCCCACAGCTTCAGATCGCCGGTCGAAGCGACTGCGATCATGCCGGCGCCGATCACGAACATCAGTGCCGCCCAAGCATAGCCCGCAGCCGTGACATATTCCGGCACGGTCTCGACGACGATTGGCGGCATGTAGCGCAGCATCCAGCCGCGCTTGAGCATGATGACGCCGATCGCGAAATGCGCGATGGAGGGCTTGGCCAGCATGAAGCGGGGATCGTTGGTCAGCAGCGTGACGGTGCCGAGCAGGACGACGAGCGCGACGCTCGCATAGGTCATGAAGCTGAGCTCGCGCCCCTTGACACGGGCGTAGATCACCTGCGCGATCGCGCCTGCAATCGCCACCGACGTCGCCAGGATGACGTTGTCCGTCAGGAGGTAGATCACCAGGAAGAGGATGGCCGACAGGAAGTCGGAGGCGAGGCGGGCGAATACGTCCTTCATCGTCGGTCCTGTTTCAGTGGGTGGTCGGCAGAGCGCGAGCACCGTACTTGATCTGGCGATATTCCGGATACCACTTTGTGAAATAGATCGCGCTGTTGCGGGCGGCGAAGGCGACTGCAAGGCTCGACCAGAGCGGCAGGCCGGGGAAATAGAGCAGCACGAGATTGGCGGCCGCCATCGCCAGCGCGGCTGCCGTCCAGGCACCCGTGATGATGTAGTTGGCGGTGAGGAAACCGGGCATCGCTGCGGTCTCGTCCGGGACCGCTTCAACCGCATATTGCAGCGTGAAGGGACGGCGCAGCAGCATCGAGCCGAGCGAGATGACGAAGATGCCGATATCGACCGACAGCTTGACGCCGAGGGTGCCGAGCTTCGGGTCGACCAACGAGAGGGTGAGGCCGATGGCAGCGAACAGGATCGCCGAGCCTACGGCCAGGATCTTCGCCGAGCGGCCGCGCGCGACATCGATCGCGACGGTGGCGAGGCAGATCGCGGAGGCCGCGAACACGCTTGAAGTGGCCGACGTCACCAGCATCAGGAAGGTGAAAGCGCCGTAGGGCGCGAGGATCAGGAAAATCGCCATGGGCTGCCTCGGTCAGGCTGATCTTTACGATGTAAAGATACATAGTTCAGGGTCGATGCCCGGTCAAGCGAAATCTTTACAGTGTCAAAATGACGTAGGTGACCTCTAAAAGATGAAGCGCTGCAATGGCTTGGTCGGACGCCTCCGTGGCCAATTCCGCCCAGGGCAGGCGCGCCAGGACCGGCAGCGCGGAGACGATCAAGAGGCCCACGGCGAGCAGGATGCCGCCGTTGAAGATCGCAGCGCTGCTTCGCCGCAGCCGCATCGTCCGGAGTGCGAGCGCGGTGCAGGTCAGGGCGAAGAGGGCGAGGCAGTCTGCGGTGATCGAGGGCATATCCATGCGAGACCTCTTTGGTGACATCCACGCTGTCATTCCGGCGCGAGCGGAGAATTACTGCGCACCCACCCAATTGCCGTGAAAGCCATCGGGCACGCGGTGGCCGAGCTGCACCAGCGCGACGGGGCCGGCCTCGATGTCGGTGGCGTTGAACACGGCGAGGTCGCTGCGGTTCTCCCGCGCGCGCCAGACCACTGCGAGCAACCAGCCGTCGCCTTCCAACGCGTCTTTCGACCGTTCGACGAACACCGGCTCGGAGATGGTGTCGCCGGCCGGCAGCAGATAATGGCCGAGCCGCTTTCCGCTGCCGTCGACATGGACGATTCCGGAGAGCGCGCCGAACATCGGCAGCTTTGGATTGGCGCAGGCGTACCAGCCGTGATGGCTCTTCAGGCCGGCGCGGCGATCGTCGATGCGGGGGAATTCGCCGGTGAGATCGTCGAGATAGGTCTGCTGGAAGCGGTCGGTATTTCCTGACAGATCAAACGTCCAGCGGCAGTGGCGGGCGCGCGATTTCTCCGGGTCCGTCGGACGGCCGTCGGGATGCGGAAACAGCGGCGCTTCCTCGAACTGCATCACGTCGGAGATGATGCGATTGCCGTCCTCCCACGCATTCATGATGTGGAAGACGTAGGAGGCCTCGCCGCGGAACCAGGCGATGTCCTTCGCCGTGCCGTTGCGCTTCATCACGCCGACATAGGCGCCCTTGTCCGGCTCCCACGCATAAGGCGGCCGCCCGTTCATCGCGCGCTCCATGCTGCCGGTGATCGGGAGAATGGGAAACAGCACATGGTTCTCGGTGACGATGAAGTCGTGCACCATGCTGGCGTAGGGCGCCTCGAAACGCTCGAAGCGCGTTGCCTTGCCGGAGGCATCGATCGATCCGTAGGAGAGGGCTGATGTCAGCGGCCCCGCGGCGTTGTAGCCGAAGAACACAAGCTCGCCTGTGATAGGATCGATCTTGGGATGCGCGGTAAAACTGCCGGCGACGCGGCCCTGGTAATTGTGATAGCCGCGTGTTGCCAGCGTGCCCGGCTCGATCTCGGTCGGCAGATGCGCTTCTTCGAGCGCAAGCAGCTTGCCGGCGTGGAAGATGATGTTGGTGTTGGCGACGCCGCCGTCGGTGATGGTCGCAGGCGCATCCGGCAGCTTGCGGCCGAAGCCGCCGAACAAGGCGCGGCCGGCATCGTGCTCGGCCAGCCATTTCGGCGTGCGGACCCAGCGGTTGCGGTAACTGGCGCGGCCGTTCTCGAGGTGGAAGGCGTGCAGCATGCCGTCGCCAACGAACCAGTGCGCGCCGGGGGAGTCGAACTGCGGGTTGGGGCCGTTGCGATAGAGCACCCCGTTCAGCTCGCGCGGCAATTCGCCGACGATCTTTAGGAAGGGCGCGTCGGCCTCAAACGGAATCGGCGCGATATTGTTGCGGCGCTCGGTGACGGCGGCCTGCTGCACGGCGTATCCCTCCTATCTTTACATCGTAAAGATGAGATAACCTTGTCCGCGGGTTTGGTCAAGCGAAATCTTTACACTGTCAATATTGCGTCATATAGCTTGGTGCATGGGCAAAAGTGAAACCAGGACTGAAACCGCGCGCGTGGCGCGCACTCCGAAGAGGGCGTCAGCCACGCCGTCGCGTCCCGCGCGGCGGCCGGCGAGCGCGAAGGCGGAGACGCCCTATCATCACGGTGCGCTGCGTGAGGCTTTGCTTCAGGCCGCCGAGCGGGTGCTGGAGCGTGACGGGCTCTCCGGCCTGACATTGCGCGCGGTGGCGCGTGAGGCTGGGGTCTCGCATGCCGCACCCACCCATCATTTCGGCGATCTCACCGGCCTGCTCAGCGAGCTCGCGGCCGTCGGCTTCCGCCAGTTCAACGCGGCGATGGCGTCGTCCTGCGATGCTGCCACCACGCCGCTCGAGCGTGCGCTGGCGCGGCCAAAGGCCTATGTCGCCTATGCGCAGGCCCATCCCGGCATGTACGGCATCATGTTCCGCACCGAACGGCTCGATTATTCCCGGCCCTCGCTGCACGAGGCGGCCGAGTCCTCTTTCGCTGGGCTTGCGAACGCCATCGGCGCGATGCGGCAGGAGCAGATCAGCGGCGACACGCTCACGCTGAACCAGGGCGCCGCGATCGCGCGCGCATGGTCTATGGTGCACGGCTTCACCATGCTGCTGCTCGACGGGCGCCTCGAGGATATTTTGGGGCGGTTGCCCGAGGGCACCACGGCCGAACGCCTGCTCGAGGCGATCCTGATGGCGCCGGTCACGGGCAAGCTGCCCGCTCCCTGATCGAGCAGGATAGGCCTAGCGCATCGTTGCGAGTTCGACGGCACGGCCGCGCGTGCCGATGATCTTCACTTCGTCTTTGCCGCAAGCAAAGCCACGGGCAAAATCGTCCGCGGCCTTGCGGGCGAGTTCATTGGCGTTCGGGTTGGCGACGGCATCGACATAGGCGACATGGCAAACCGGCCCCGGCGGCAGCCGGGTTACGACCAGCATGGCCTTGGTGTTCGGTCGCCCCTGCTTGTCGAGATCGGTGCCGTCGGCGATGTGCCAGCGCTGGATGATCGCAAAGGGTTTTCCGCCCGCGGCGCGCCATTCGACGGTGTTCTCCGATGAATTGAACGGACCGAACCAGACCTGTGCCGCCGGCTCCTCGGCTGCCACCTTGCGGTTGCGGCCGACCGAGACGATTTCGCGAAGATCGTCCTCGGCGACGAGCACCATCAGGCCGTCCTTGCCCGGACAGATTCGCGCCGTGCTGCCGTCGAGCTCGCTGGGCTTGCCGATCTGGCGGCAGTCCTTCGGCGCTGTCGAGGTGTAGGTGCTGCCCAGCGATTGGGCGTCGGCATTGCCAGCATTCGAGCAGGCAAGCAGCACGGCCAGGCAAACGAACGCAATACGCTTCATGATAACACCCTGATGCAGCGGGAACTCCGTACCATCAGACGTCTTCATTGTGGGCAAGGTTCAAACAAAGGCGGGATAGACCTGACAGCGGCGCGGAATCGTTCTAGAAGAGCGGCTTCGCTTGAGGCATTGGGCCTCGTTCGCGTCCTCATGTCTCTCGATCATGCCAGCCATCGCATCCAGCAAATCCTATCGTGTCGGCCGTTCCAAGACCGGACTTGGCCTCTTCGCCACCATGCCGATCAAGAAGGGCACTCGGATCATCCGTTACTACGGACCGATCCTGGATTCGCGGATTCCCGCGCATGACGCCATCGAGAATAAATATCTGTTCGAGCTCAATAACCGCTGGACCATCGACGGATCGGTGCGCAAGAACCTCGCGCGCTACATCAATCATTCCTGCCGGCCCAACGCGGAATCGGACGTCCGCCCGCGCGAGCGCAAGGTCTTCATCCGCGCCATCAAGAACATCGAGCCGGGCGACGAGATCAACTACGACTACGGCACCGACTATTTCAAAGCCTATCTGAAGCCGATCGGCTGCAAATGCCCGTCCTGCGAAGCCAAGCGCAAGAAGCAGCGTGCCGAAGCCCGCGCCGAGCGTGCCAAGGTGAAGGCGCGCACCGAGCGCAAGGCCAAGGCGGGCACCAAGGGTGCCAAAAAGAAGAAGCTCAATGGCCACGCGTTCAGCAAGGCGAACGGCCGCGCGCGGGCGTAGCGGGCGCCTCTAGCGCCGCCGTCATGCCCCGGCTTTGACCGGGGCATGCAGTACACCGCGGTAAAGTGACGTAACTCACGCCGTCACTGCACGCCCGCTCTTGCGCAATCCCATATATTGCAGCTCCGCGAACACGCCGGTCGCGATCGCTTGCGCCACGACCATGAGCTCGCCGCTGATGTTCGGCGAGACCGCGCCGGAGAGCAGCAGCGCGATGCTGCCGACCGTCCACGCGGCATTGCCGACCACAACCAGCAGCACCAGCGGCTTCGGCACAGAGGGGCGCGAGGCAAGCCAGCCAACTAGCGCAGTGTAGGCGATCAGGAACAGGCCGGTCTCGCGCAGCAGCGCGTCTGGCAGGTTGAACAGAGCCGCGAACGCGCTGGCGCCGAAGGTGAAGCCTATCGCGGCGACGCCGCTGAAGATCGCGTCGGCGAGCAGGGCGCGGCGCAGGAAGGTGGATGCGTCGATCATCGTGGTCTCCATGGTTGGGTTGGGCTTGGGGTGGAGTTCATTGCAGTCCGCGCCACCAGGCACGGAGCAGGCGGGCGAGGCGGAACGGGCAGAGGCTCCTGCCGACGCTGTGCTCGAAGGCGGTGACGTGCGCGACAACATAATCGCCGGTCGAATGCACCAGCGGTTCCGGCATGTTGAGGCTGCGCGCCAGCATCCGGGTTGCGAACGCGATGGCCCAGGGTGCGATGTGGTCTGCGACGGACCGGTAGAGCAGCAGCGCGATCATGGTCATCTCCTGTTGCGACCGACGATGCGCCGGGGCGGGGGCCAATTCGATTACCTTGCGGGTAATGGAAGGGCTGAAATCTGCATGCTAGGTTTTCGACCATGAACGCACACGCATCCACGGCACAGGCCGAACGCAGCCAGCCGGTCCATATCGGCGACCATTTGCGCGAATGGCGGCAGCGCCGCCGCATGAGCCAGCTCGATCTGGCGGGCGAGGCCGAGATCTCCGCCCGGCATCTGAGCTTCGTCGAGACCGGCCGCGCCGCGCCCTCGCGCGACATGGTGCTGCGGCTTGCCGAGCGTCTCGACGTGCCCCTGCGCGAACGCAACGTGCTGCTGGTCGCCGCCGGCTACGCGCCGGCTTTCCCGCAGCGCCCGCTGGAGGATCCCGCCTTGAAATCAGCCCGCCAGGCGATCGACCTCGTCCTCAAGGCGCACGAGCCCAATCCGGCGCTGGCCTACGACCGGCACTGGAACCTGGTCTCCGCCAATCGCATGGTGGCGCCGCTGCTCGACGGCATCCCGCAGCGGCTGCTCGGCCAGCCCTTCAACGTGCTCAGACTCGCCTTCCATCCCGAGGCGCTGGCGCCGCGCACCGTCAATCTCGCGGAATGGTGCGGGCATCTGCTGGAGCGGCTGCACCGGCAATGCGAGGCCACGGCCGATCCCGAACTGATCAAGCTCTACAACGATCTGAAGAGCTACCCCATTCCGGCGCGCTCAGCGCCGCTGTCGAGCGACAATGTCGCGATCCCCTTCAAGCTGCGGCATGACGGGGGGATACTGAGTTTCTTCTCCACCACCATGGTGTTCGGCACGCCCGTGGACATCACCCTGTCGGAGCTGGCGCTGGAGACGTTTTTTCCGGCCGACGAGCGCACAGCCGAATGGCTGAAGCAGACGGCGGCGGAGTTGGGGTAGCTGTCCCGTGCGTATCTCGCCGCCGCTCCGTGTGCAGTCGCCCGAATCTCTGGCCGGTCGGCGAAGCTGAGGCTAGGCTCCCCGAACCATGCCAAATCCTTCCGACGCCGTGACAAGCTACCTCCTCGCCAAGGATGGCAATCGTCCGTTCCTGATGAAGAGGGCGTTCGCTGAAGACGCCGAGCTGGACATGGTCGTGAAGACCGATGCCATCAGCTTTCCAAGTTCGGCAAAGGGCATCGCGGCGATCGAAGACATCCTGGTGCGCCGGTTCGGAGCGGACTACGAGAATGTGTTCACCTTTTGCCTGGCAGAAGCCCCCGCTGCCGCATCCGTGAATTTTTCCTGCCATTGGCTGGTCGGAATGTCCGTCAAGGCCAATGGCCAGCTGCGCGTCGGTTGCGGTCGTTACGATTGGCGCTTCGGCAGCCAAGGCCGCGTCGAGAAGCTCGTCATCACGATCGACCTCATGAAGGTGCTTCCGCCTGATACGGTCCCCGTCAGCATGGACTGGCTGTCCGCGCTGCCCTATCCCTGGTGCAGCCCGGAGCGGGCCTTGCGGCACGCGCCTGCGTTCGAGCAGCTCTCCGACATCAAGGCCTATCTGACGCAGGCCGGCCCGATTGCGCCGACGCCCTAACGGGCATGTCTAGCCCGGCGGCGCGGCTTGTTTTGCGAACCGTTGGGCTTATCTTGGGTCAATCCGCACCGCCCGAAGGAGGCGCTCATGAGCACGCTGAAACCGCTCCAGATCGACGTCGTCTCCGACGTGGTGTGTCCCTGGTGCTATATTGGCAAGCATCGCATCGAAAGCGCGCTGGCGCTGGTGCCCGACGTTCCCGTCAAGCTGAATTTTCGCCCCTTCTTCCTCAATCCCTGGGTGCCGCGCGAGGGCATCAGCCGCGAGGCCTATCTCACCCAGAAGTTCGGCTCGGTCGAAGCCTATAAGGGCATTGCGGGGCGCGTCGTCGCGGCCGCGGGCGAGGAGGGCCTCGTCTACAAGCCGGAGCTGGTGGCGCGCCAGCCCAACACGACCGACTGCCATCGGCTGATCCTCTGGGCCGAGGCGATCGGCAAGGCGCCCGAGATGAAGCAGCGCCTGATGGAGCTGTATTTCCGCGACGGTGGCGATCTCACCGATGTGAACGTGCTGGTGCAGGCGGCAGCTGACATCGGCCTCGATGCCGACGACGTGCGCAAGCGCCTCGCCACCGACGAGGACGTCGCGCGGGTTTCGGCGGACGCGCAGGAGGCCGCCGAGAAGGGCATCTCGGGCGTGCCGACCTACGTGTTCGCGCAGAAATACGCGGTCTCCGGCGCGCAGGATCCGAACATGCTCGCACGCGCCATTCGTGAGGTCTCGGCCGAGATCAACGCACAGGCGGCGGAATAGCTTTCGCTCATTTGCGGAAGCGGTGCACTACACGTCGCGCGGCTTCGCGCGCGACGTTGAGGCCGACCAGCGCCGCGTGAATCAACGCTACAACCGGATCGTTCCGCCGCAGCGGAATCAGCACGTCGCCGATGGCAAAGCGTCCGCGCCAGATCGGGTTGATCATGGGGTGGTCAGCGCTCGCCGTGGAATCCGCGCTCGCAATGGCGGGGTCGGCGCAGAGGTGACGGGTGAGGTCGAGCGTGAGCTGCGCACCCGGCGAATATTTCGCAAAGCTTTCGTCGATGCCGAGCTTGAAGAAGAACGCGCGGTCCTGATGGCGCAGCACGATGCCGGCCGCGACTGGTGTCGTGCCGGCACGAAGCGTGATGATCTCGCACTGCGCCGTGTCTGCCAGTGCCGGAACGGCGCGGCGGATGAAGGTCGAGTCGCCCGCATGCTGGATCAATGCGGTGCCGCGCTTGCCCTTCCAGCCGCTGGCTTCGAGTTGCAAGAATGTTTCGAGCGCCGGCCTGATCTCGTCGGGCTTGCGTGCGATTTCGAACACGACGGGGCCGTGATCTTCGAGCCGATGGCGCTGGCGGCGCAACTCCTTGAGCTTCTTGGTGCCGAGCGCATCGCGCAGCATCGTCTCGCCATCCTGCGTCGCATCGAGGCTGGCGCGGATGTAGGACGAAAGCACGCGGGGCTTCAGGCCGTCGCGATTGAGAACCTGCTTGAGCGAATTCATCGCGGCGCCGTCGAGCGAGACGTCGTTCAGCACCAGCGCATGCGCGCCGGCCTTGCGCGCCTGTTGCAACAGGTGCGTGGCCGCCTCGGTCTGGGCGTCGCGGTCGATCAGCGGGCTGCACAGCGTGCCATAGGGATGCGCGCTGACCAGTGCGGGCAGGGGGATATTCAGGGCGCGCCAAAGCGGGATCACGGGCATCAACCCGATCAGCCGCTTCGACGATCCGTCGCATGCGGGCAGCGCCGAGGCATCGGTGCGGCCGCGCGCGGTGGCGCTGACGGCGAGCTCCCAGCCGGGCAGGTAATATCCGTTCGGCTCGACCGCCCGCTGCGCGAGTGCGCGCCATTGGCCGGGGTCGATGGATGTGAGCGGAACGAGCGCGCGCGCCATCGCAGCATCCTTTGCAGATGTCGGATTGATCGCTGCCTGATGCGCGATGTCGACCACGTCCCGCGTCCCCCTTCAGAAGGCCATGATTAGCGCAAAGATTGGAAAATACCGTTGGGACGCCGCTTCAATTCGAGTGGTAATATTAACGTTTCATTGAACATGCGGGCGGCAGGCGGCCGGACGCCTCGGTGGATACGCAAGAATGGCTCTCGACCCGGAGGATCACGATGATCGCCACACCTTTCACGCCGACGACTTCGCTCCTCGGCGGGGCGCTGATAGGGCTGTCTGCCGTGCTCCTGATGTGGGCGACGGGGCGGATCGCCGGTGTCAGCGGCATCGCGGCGCGGCTGTTTCCGCCCTACGAGGACCGTCAATTCGCCGGCCGGCTCGCCTTCGTCGCAGGCCTCATCGCCGCGCCGCTGTTGGTCCGCCTGGTCACCGGAAGCTTGCCGGCGCAAACGATCGCCGCGGCAACACCGGTGCTGATCGTTGCCGGATTGCTCACAGGCTTCGGTGCGGTGTGGGGCAGCGGCTGCACCTCCGGCCATGGCGTCTGTGGACTGTCGCGGCTGTCGGTGCGCTCGCTGGTCGCGACCATCACCTTCATGGCGGCTGGCGTCGTAACCGTGTTCGTGATGCGGCACTGGAGCTGAGCCGATGGCAATCCTCGTTCAAATGGCAATCCTCGTTCAATTCGCGATCGGCCTGATCTTCGGAATCGGTCTCATCGTCTCCGGGATGTCGAACCCGGCCAAGGTGCTGAATTTTCTGGACGTTGGCGGCATTCCGGCAGGGACGTGGGACGCCAGCCTTGCGTTTGTCATGGCCGGCGCGATCGCAGTGACCTTCATCGGCTTCAGCCGCGTCCTGAAACTCGCGCGGCCGTTCTTCGCCGAACGCTTCTACGTCCCGACGCGAACGGACATCGATCCCAGGATTATCGTTGGTCCCGCCATCTTCGGCGTCGGCTGGGGATTGGCCGGCTTCTGTCCCGGCCCGGCGCTGACCGCGCTTGGATTCGGCTCGGTCTCGGCTTTCATCTTCGTCGCGGCGATGTGCGCCGGCATGGTGCTCGCGCGTTTCATCGCGAATCTTCCATCGTCGGCGCGCGTCATCACGCCTGCTGATCCACTGGAGAGCTGATATGGACAGGACCGGGCGAGTTGCCTCGCCCGGTCCCGCCCATCATCGTTTCGTCAATTACCAGCGGTCGCCGACACCGACGCCGACGCTGACGCCGGGCGCGCGAATACCAACGCCGCCGCGCGGACCATCGTCCCAGTCGCGATAGGTACGGCGCTCATAGTAGCGGTCGCGCGGCATCGAATTATAGGAGTCGCGCACGATCACGCGCGCGCCGCCGCGCGTGCGATAGCAATTGCCGGCGTCATCGCAGACGAGCCGGACCTGCTGAATGAGCTCAGGGTTGGTGTATTCGCTGGTCGTGTAGACATCGGCGGCCTTTGCGCCGCTCGCCGCAGCGAGGGCCCCGATGCCAGCCAGTAGCGCAATCGTCAAATTCTTCATCCTGTCCTCCTCCAAAACTGCCCTCGGCGGTACAAGAAGGGGAGGCTGGGATCGTTCCGGCGAATTTACAGGTTTTTCCCGGAACCGCCCGCTTGCAGCGGCTTGTTCCTCTCGTCTCAGGTCGGGAAGATGAGGCACGTCGTCGTGCCATGGGCCAGCAATCGGCCCTTGGCATCTGTCACGCGTCCGTCGGCCGTTCCAATGCGACGGCCGCAATTCAGGACGTTGCCCTCAGCCGTGATCGGGCCCGTCTCCGGCGTGATCGGCCGCACCAGCGAGATCTTGAACTCGAGCGTGGTCTGGCTGATTCCTTTGTCGAGCGTGGATTGGATCGCCAACCCCATACAGCTGTCGAGCAAGGTGGCCGTGAGACCGCCATGCACGGTGCCTGCCGGATTGAGATGAGCGCCGGTGGGCACGAGCGCGACGACGACGCGGCCTTTCTCCGCCTCCACGACGTCATAGCCGAGGGTCTGCGCGATCGTGTTGAGGGGGAGTGTTCGTGCAGCGAGGCCCTGAACGAATTCGAGCCCACTCATCTGGTTGCGATGTTCGGCGTCAACTGTTCCGTAGATCCTGGTGGTCATTGATGTCCTCGTTGTGCTCAGCGGTCCGCGAACCTGCGCTCGCTGCTCCTCTTTCGGAATGCCGAAGGCGGACGACCGTAGAGTTGCGCGAACGCCGTGCTCATACGTCGCACACTTGAAAAGCCGGAACGTTCTGCCACGGCCGCGATCGGAAGATCGCTGGCATCGAGCAGGCGCTTGGCGCGCTGGACGCGCAGCGACAACGCGACTTGCAGCGGGGATGCATCGAGATGCCGGGCGAACAAGCGTGTCAGATGACGTGGACCGACTCCGAGCCGTTCGGCCAGTCGATCCACGCTGCTGCGATCCAGCCCTCCCGCTTCGATCAAGGCGAGCGCACGCTCGACCGTTGTCCGCGTGCCTTTCCATGCGGGACAGAACGGGGCGGTTTCTGGACGACATCTGAGGCAGGGGCGGAAGCCGGCCTGCTCGGCAGCGGCGGCGCTTCGATAGAATGCAACGTTGCGCGCGAGCGGCGTTTTTGCTGGACAGACAGGGCGGCAGTAAATTCCGGTCGTCTTGACCGCGACGAACACGACGCCGTCCATTGCTGCGTCACGGCGGCGAAGGGCTTCGTATCGTGCGTCGAACTCTGGCATGGCCTCGCTATAGTGGCCGGACCTTCGCGGCGCGAGTCCGGTCCGATGACCACGTCTGAAAACGACCGAGCTAGATCGGCTCGTAAGTCTCGGTGCCGCAGATGTCGTCGGCCTCCGCGCGACGGCGATCGACGACCTTTCCGCCGTTGATGGTCACGATATAGGTCTGGGGGCCGAGCGAAGAGCCGGTTGCCGAGGTAAGCTGCGCGCGGACGCAGGCCGTCCAGCCCGGTCCGCGCACCTCGCGATGCGGCGAGGCGACGTGCACCTCGCGGGGATAGGACGTGTTGAGGAAGACGATATCGATCTGCTCGCGCACCACGCGCTTGACGTCGGGGGGCTGCTCGGGCGGCGGCTGCTCGGCCTCCTTGATGCGCATGAACTCGGGCACCGGCGCCCGGCTGTCGGCGAAGCCGCAGGCCCCGAGCGCGAGCGCGCCGGCCAGCAGCGCCATATGGGCAATAATCCGCAACATCTGTGAAGGCCCCCGCGGGCCAACAGATAGGCACGAATGCGATCCGGCGAAGTCCGGGCCGATCAAGATTTGCTGAGCGCCTGGAACCACCGGGATTTGCTAATACGGGATTGCAGGCTAGTTTGTACCCCAGACGAGGGGGATTGCACCAATGAGGATTTTGGTCATAGCGGCGGCGGTGCTGGCGCTGGCGGGCGGCTCGGCTCAGGCGCAGATGGGCGCCGGCAGTAAGCGCCAGGGCAATGCGCCGAAGGCCGACAACACCCCCAAGATCGACGAAAAGGCCTACAAGGCTGCGCTCGAGCGCATTCCCGAGCCCAAGGAGAAGTACGATCCGTGGAGCGGAGCGCGTCCGAGCGAGCCTCTCAAGAAGCCCAAATGACGTGAGGCGGGCGTGGCGGACAGGCCTGGATGTTCCGGCCGTGCTCGTTGCGCTCCTGTTGGTTGCAGTACGGCCGTGCTTCGCCTGGGACAGTTGGGGCGGCGATGCCGGCGGTTCGCGCTTCTCGCCGTTGCAACAGATCACGCCCGACAATGTCGGTCAGATCGTCCGCGCCTTCGAATATCACACTGGCGATCTCACCGCGCGTTCGCCCGAAGTGATGCGGCGAACCAAATTTCAGGCGACGCCGCTGTTCGTCGAAGACAGCCTGATCTTCTGCTCGCCCTTCAACGAGGTGATCGCACTCGATCCCGGCACGGGCGCGCAGAAATGGCGCTACGATCCGAAGATCGCAACCAATCAGCGTCCCGCCAATCGCTATGTCTGCCGCGGTGTCACGTACTGGGTCGATGACAAGGCGCCGCAGGATGCTGCCTGCCGCTCGCGGATCTTCATGGGCACCAACGATGTCCGCCTGATTGCGCTCGATGCCAAGACGGGACGCCCCTGCGCCGGTTTCGGCAATGGCGGCGAGGTCAGGCCCGATATCGGCATGAAGCTGGATTGGCCCGGCGAATTCCAGATCACCTCGCCACCGGCGGTCGGCCGCGGTGTTGTCGTGGTCGGCTCCGCGATCGGCGACAATAGGCGCGTCGATGGGCCGAGCGGCATAGTGCGCGCGTTCGACGCGCGCACCGGTCGAGCGCGCTGGACTTTCGAGCCGCTCAAGCGCGACGGCATCGAGGCCGGTCACGCCAATGTCTGGGCGCCGATGTCGGTCGACGAGGCGCGAGGGCTCGTTTTCCTGCCGACGTCCTCTCCGTCGCCGGATTTCTGGGGCGGCAAGCGGCCGGGCAACAACGAGCATGCTAATTCGGTGGTCGCGCTGCGCATCGAGACCGGCGAACTCGTATGGGCCTTCCAGACCGTGCATCACGACGTCTGGGATTACGATCTGCCTGCGCAGCCGACGCTCACGCGCATCGACACCGGAGACCGTCTACGCGACGTCGTGATCCAGCCGACCAAGCAGGGCTTTGTGTTCGTGCTCGATCGCGACACCGGGAAACCGGTGTGGCCGGTGGAAGAGCGCGCGGTGCCGCAGGGCGGCGCCGAAGGCGAACAACTGTCACCGACACAGCCGTTCCCGACGCATGTGCCGGCGCTGACGTCGCAGAAAATCTCGACCGACGATGCGCGCTCGCTGCTGCCGGGCTTGCGCCGCTCATCCTGCGGGCGGCAGTTCGCGGAGGCGCGCAACGAGGGCCTGTTCACGCCGCCTTCGGTGCAGGGTACATTGGAGTTTCCCTTCACCGGCGGCGGCGTGAACTGGGGCAGCGCGGCGTTCGACTCGACCAATCAGATCCTCTACGCCAACACCGGCCGCGCCGTTCATCTCATCAAGCTGATCCCGCGTGCGGAAGCTGCCGGATTCAATCCGCCGCCCGGTCATGATTTCGGCCAGCAGACAGGCGCGCCGTTCGCGATGTCGCGCGCGGTGCTGATGTCGCCGCTCGGCTTTCTCTGCAACAAGCCGCCATGGGGCGAGATGGTCGCGGTCGATCTAAAGGCCGGCAAGATTCTCTGGCGTTCGACGGTCGGCACCACCGAGGATCTGGCGCCGCTCGGCCTGCCGCTGCCCTGGGGCGCGCCGCTCGTCAACGGGCTCGCGGTGACCGCGGGCGGTCTGGTCTTCACCGGCGCGATGGATGCCTATTTGCGCGCCTTCGATGCGCGCAGCGGAAGAGAGCTGTGGCAGGGGCGACTGCCGGTGCCAGGCGTCGCCAATCCCATGACCTATCTCTGGAAGGGCGAGCAATATGTCGCGATCGGCGCCGGCGGCCACTCCGAGGCAGGCACCTCGATCGGCGACAGCGTCGTTGCGTTCCGTCTCGCGCGGCCCGGCGAGGAGCCGTCGCTATGGTCACGCACGATCGATCGTCCGGGCGGACGATTTTTTGCGGCATCCGCGGCGATCGCACTCGCGATCATCGTGCTCGTGATCGCGGGCCTGCGCTGGCGTCGAAGTCGTCGTATCGAACGATCATAACGCCGTATCGCGCGCGATGCGAACAGACATTCACACGTCATGGACTACTGTACGAAAGCTAATCCGATGCGCCTGTCGCTGCGCCAAACGGCGCGGCAATTCCGCACAAAATTGTCGCGCGCGATCGAGAGCGTGAATGATTGCGGCAATGTGACGGGAGCATCGAGGTCGATTGCAGCGCCGCTTTCCGATATGTTTCGTACCGTGCACGCGATTCCGCTATTTTCAAAGGTGATCGTTCCACCCTTGAAAACACGGTACCGCTGCGCTGCGCGCTTCTCGATCATCGGCATTAATCCATAACGATGATTGTGAAGTAGTGCATAGAAATTACGTTGAAATAAACTCAATACTGGCGCTACTTGCACTGCGCTTCAGACTTCGTTTACGACGTTGAAGCGGCGAGTTACGTCCCGCCGACTTGTCCCACAAGCCTTTTCCTTTATGGCGTTTCGCGCCGATGGAGATTCCGATGAAGACCACGCTTTCGATTCTGTTCGCCGCAGCGCTCTCGCTGTCGTCGATGCCCGCCCACGCCGTCAAGTGGGACCTCTCGACCATGACCTGCAAGCAGTTCCTCGAGAGCGGCGAGGACAACATCGCGGTCGTGCTGACCTGGATGGACGGCTGGTACAAGGGCGACGAGGACAACGCGATCATCGACACCGAAGTGTTCATCGATAACGCCAAGAAGTTCGGCGCCTATTGCGGAAAGAATCCGACCGTCAGCGTCGTCACCGCGGCCGACGAAATTCTCGGCAAGTAATCCGCGCAACTTCTGACGCGCGATAGCAATCGCGCCTCAGCATGTTGGCTTGATGCGACGTCATCGAGAGCCGCGGTGCGCCTTGCGCTCCCGCGGCTCTCTGCTGTTCGGACGATGCTCAGCCCGGCAGCATCGCGAATGCGCTCGACACCATCGCCACCTGCTTGTTGTCGGACGCCGAGAGCAGCGTGACGCGGCCGAAGCTCATGGTGCGCCCGAGCCGCACCACGCGGGCGTCGGCCAGCACATCCGAGGAGGAGACCGCGCGCATGAAATGCGTGGTCTGGTCGACCGTGGTCATCGGACGGTAGCCGCGGTTAGCGGCGAGGTTCGCGATCACCATCGCGGTGTCGGCGAGCGCCATCAGCGCCTGGCCGCAGACCACGCCGCCGTTGCGGCACAGCCGCTCCGAGAACGGCATGCGCAGCAGCGCCCCCGGCTGCCAGTCCGGCGCATCCGCGGGCTGGACGTGCTCGATGCGCTCGACCGCGAGGTTAAGATCCTGGACCCAGGGCGCAAAGACCTCGCCGAGGATGCGTCTGGCATCGATGATGCCGAACTCGGCTTCTGGCTGCGATGGCATTGCTGTCATTCCCTCCTTTGTTGCCGGATGTTTCGGCCATTCTGCGCGGATCGACGCGGCAAAGTCACCCGGCCTGGAGCCGCTCCGGTCGGCTTGAAAATGCCTGACTTGGCCCGGTATGATGCCATGCTTGGGAGCGGGTGGACGATGTTGCGTCGGTGTGTCCTCATGTTTTGGCTGGTGGCGCTCGGCCTGGTGCTGAACGGGTGCACCCGATGCGGCCCGATCTGGGACGACTGGCTGCACGCCCCGAAATCGTGCAGATCGGACCGGCTCTAGCGCGGCATTCGGCCCTGGACGGGCCGTTGGCAGGCAAGCCGTTGACAGGAATGACGGGGCGCGGTTGATCCGCCCCTTGTGGATGATCAAGGAGTGAATGATGAAGCTTTTCCGTATGGCGGCGGTGCTGCTGGCCGTGCTGGCGGGACCGGCCTACGCGCAAATGCCCAATCTCAATTTGCTGCAGGAAGGCCCGGGCAAGACCCCCGAGGAGAAGGCCGCCGATGCCGAGCGCGACAAGGCCTACAAGGAAACGCTGAAGAAGATTCCCGACGCCAAGGCGTCCAACGACCCCTGGGGCGGCATGCGCTCCGATCCGGCGCCGAAGCAGGCCGCGCCGAAGGCATCGACTGCCTCCAGCGTGCCGAAGAAGAAGTCCGGCGCGACCGCGAATTGATTGTATCTAGCCCGATCGGAGGCGGCTGATGCCTCCGGCCGGGACTCCTCTTGCCCAGCCCGCGCCCTACATTGTCGGCAGTCGTTGCGTAGAGGAGGCAGGTCATGGCCGATCGTCCGCGGGATCTTGCCGAGCGGATGGCGCGCCGGCGCAAGATCGGCGGCAAGCCGGCGATGCGCACCGGCGATGGCTATCTGCGCGAGACCTTCACCCTGCCGCGCGCGGCGGCGCGGGCGAGGGCGGAGGCCTTCTTCGCCCGCTATCCCAAGGCTGGCTATATGAGCGCGGTCGAGACCTGGCGCGAGCTGCCGGGCGGCGACATCGAATTTACCATGCGGCGGCTGCCCAGCGCGGATTAGCCGCCCGCAGCTGGCCGAGCGTCTCGGCGACGATGCGGAACACGGCCGGTCTCAGGCCGTCTTGCGCCCGATGGCCTTCAGTTCCCGATCGATGCGCAGCTGCACCCGCCGGATCGCCAGGAGATCGATCTTGGTCTCGGTCTTGCCGCTCTTGACCTGCTCACCAATGCGGAACTGCCACTGCCAGATTCCAGGAATTGCCGTCTTGGCGACGGTGAACTCAACGCCCCTGTGATTCATGGTCACCTCCCCACGATTCACCCTCGATCACAGGAACATGTTGGGCGTCATAATATTCCCGGGACAAGCAAAATCTGCTGATAAGCCTTGGATAGTTCACGGAAATCTGGAAAACGCGCGCGCTCCGAAACAAATGAAATCGGTTTCCGAAAGATGCGGGCGCGGAACCCTCAGGCCTTGCGCGGAGGCGACCGGGAGTGGCTCGAGGAACTCTGTTCATGGTCGGAGAACCACGGGGCGTTTGATCGTCCCGTGCGGCTGCCTGGCGCGTTCCGCGGCACTCTGCACGGCGCGGCCCTTCAAAACGACTGGGCGAGTTGTACTCTTTTCCACTTTTGCGTGCGCTCCATCTATGCTCTTCTCGCGTCGAAGACGCGGGACGTCGCGGAAGAGGAAGGCGTGATCTGGTTGAGACATCTTGTGTTGCGCTGGGGTGCACGGAATTTCTCGTTGGTCTGTCCGCGTTGCCGGCACCCCGCGTCATCGCCGACGTTCAAGCGCGGACGGTACATGCTCGGCGACGAGACGCTCGTCTGCGAAGAGTGCGGCGAGTCCAGTCTCGTCACCTTCTGGCGCTTCGAAGGATTGTCGTGCCACGCCGATCGCCCGGACGCGATGCCGCGTGCGCCGCTGCCGAACTCGCGGCGCTGATCGAGCGCCCGCGGCTCCCGACTCAACTCCATCTCGATGCATGTGACGGCATGTGCCTTGCTTGACCCGACCACGGCAAGCAACACGGGACCATCATGCTCGGCATTCCCCGCCGCTACAGTCATTTCGTTTTCGGTGTGATCCAGTCCGGACTGACCTCGCTGATCGCGGCGGGAATCGCCAGCTTTCCCGCTGATGGTGCGATGCTGTTCGTGCGGCACTGGATGGTGTCGTGGCTGATCGCATGGGCTGCGATGCTGCCCGTGGTGCTGCTGGCGGCGCCCGCGATTCGCGCCTTCTCGGTGCGGCTGACGCGGGAGGAGCGGGGCTCGTGAGGCGGCCGGCAGGCATGAAAAAACCCCGCTTGGGGAGAGCCAAGCGGGGAAAGGTTATTGGAGGCTGAGGTGCTGGGCTGCAACACCATAGCCAGACGACCCTAGCGGGCCGAGCTTACGACAGCCTGACAAGCCGGCAGATCCGATTCAAGCCCGCGCGCCGATGCCCGCAAAACAGAAAACCCCGCTCGGGGAGAGCGGGGTCGTCGGCTGGGTATGGAGGTCCGGTGTTGGTCCACCGGACAACGCGACATTAGAAGAGCAGGCTGACAGGCGCCTGACGGCCGCGCCGAAAGCTCAAGCCCGCGAGGCCGCAGACTGGCCCCGCACACGTCCCAATTTGGCCATCCGATCGCACAACTGGAGCCACACCGCTCGGCGAGATTCCATGCCGTCAGGTGCTGCCATGGGGGAAACGTGGCGCGCCGACAGCGGGGTGGCATCATGGATAAGGTCGAGCGGTCATTCGCCGCCGCGACGGCGGCTGGCTTTGTGGTGTTGGTGATAGGGATAGCGCTACTGGCGCTGCTGTAGGGCGGCACCCCGAGGGGGGCGCCAGGAAAACGCCGGCGCGCCTGCCAAAAACGGGAAAACAACCCCATGCATAGTAGGCCGCTGCGCGATTTCGCTGCGGGATCAACGGCCTATAAGTAGTATCTGGATACCTTGATGCCGCGTAACGACGGCACAGGAGCCGTCCGCCGTACCGCCGTAGCCCTCGATCCGCCCGAAGCCGATCCCGATCTAATGAACCTTGATCGCGTCCAGCGGCAAATGGAGCTCGGCGGCACGCTCCTGACGATCCTTCTTGCGGAATTCGTTCTCCTTCCGCTCGAACTTGATCATCTCCTCATGCGCCGCTTCGAGCAGATGATTGCGCCTGATGGCATCATGCTGCGCGTTTTCCGTCATGGCCGAGATCCCCATTGTTGCGCTCGAACCCGATAAAAGTCCGCAGGCCGCGGAAAGTTCAATGCCGCGGGATTGCGGAATTATGACGGCATCCTCGCCGCACGTCCTTGATGCAGGTCAGCTTCACGCAACAAGCACACCGTTCGGGCCGCGATTATTTCGGCGGTTGAAGCCCGGGAGACTTGGCCCAGTCGTGCAGATGACTGGCCACGTCGGCCTGGCGGACCTTCTTGAGCAGGGCGTCCCGCTCGGGACCGGGGGCAAGTTTTGAAGCCTGCTCCTGGACCTGCTTCACCCATGCCGAAAGTCGATCCTGAAGGGTCAGCTGTTGCTTGAAACGCCGCCGTTTGAGCATGGCGCACTCCTTTCCATCCGGGGACAGCGGGAGCGCGACCGGCGTTCTCATCACCGATAGCAGCCGCGGTCCGTGCGATGATGGCCCATTAGGCGCCCGACGGATGGATCCGGTCTGTCCATTTGTGCACACAACGCGAATGCGGCGGCTGACCAGACGGCCTCACTTTTTGCGGAGGGCAGGGAGCGCGCCTGCTGCCATGCTATCGTTCCGTGCCGCATCGGAGATGAGCCATGGGCTATTGGCTATTCGTCATCATCACGACCGGATCGATCCCGCTCGCCGGCGCGATGGCCCGTGAGCGTAACAGGTCGTCGAAGGCATGGCTCTGGGCCGCCGTGGCCGTCGGCCCCCTGGCGCCACTGGCATTGCTGATCCTGGGTGACGCGAAGATCCCGTCCTCCGCCGGCTGATAAAGCGCGCTTGACCCGATCCAGACGTTCACAGCTTCCCGCGAGAACGCGCGATGTGAAAGAGGCCGCCCATCGAGGCGGGCCTCTCGATGTCTCCGGACCATGCCTTAGTGGCAGGGCCTGCCGCGCATCTGCGCGTACCGGCTATGGCAGCCATCGTGCAGCTGCCACCGCTTGGTGATCTTGAGCTTCGGAGCACACTCCGTGATCGGAGCCGCCGATGCCTGCGCCAGCGAGCCGGCGAAGATGGCGAGGGCCAGAGCGAATTTGAGAGCCGACTTCATGTCTCCTCCAGACGTTGTTCAAAATGGTTGATCTTTGTAGCGCTACGAATACGAGCGTTATAAATGGTAGCATTAAAATGCAAGCCCGGAATCGGAGAGCATGGACACGGCGCCTTTCCAGGACCCGGAAACAGGACGCCATTCTTCAAATCGGAGCAGGAGGCAGCCCAACTCCGGGTGATGCCCTAATTAGGACACCCGCAGAAGTAGATTGAGGCCGTTTGGCTTCGTCCGCCAATCCGCCGCAGAGGTACGCATGACCGACCAAGTGGAAGCAGAACGCGACTGCCCCGAGTGTGACGCGACGGGCCAGGTGAGAAGCATGACGCCGGTTCGCCTGGGCGAAAAGAATGACTTTCGCCCCTGCCCGAAATGCGGTGGATCGGGGAAAGTGAAAGAGGCCGCCAGCTGAGGCGGCCTTTTGCTCCAATTTAAACGGCCCCAAAGGGGGGCCGCCAACCCGGATACGGGTTTTCCTCCAGCAGTCGGGGGGCTACCTGTCTGGCTGGGGGCTCTAAACAGACGTCCCGCCAAGGCGATAGTTCCTACTTATCGCGCTGCGTTTCGGACCCAAAATCCAAAACGGGCCACTGCGAAATTCAACTTAGGCCACGAGGGGTTCAAACAGGCCAACTCCCAAATCGGTACTGTCCTAATTAGGACACGCAGAGATTCAGATTAGGACACTGGAGAATTCTTCCCTTGAAGCAGATCGGCTGGACCATTTTGATTTGCATCGTAGGGGGTGTGGCTTTCGTCTTGTTGACGACGCCAAATTGTTTCAATGGCACTGCGCGCCTGACGCTTACTGGCTGGGAATGCGTTCAGAGATAGGTCGCCCGTCACCGCACCCGCAGAGGGGGATTAGGACACCGTCTCACATCCGCCGCAAACTTCTGATAATCAGAATATACCGCGGCGGAGGGGCACCTGGCGGTCCGAACCGGGGCTGCACTCGAACCCTGCCCATTGAAGGCATCGCGGATTGCATTCTCCCAAGCAATGAACGTGTACTGATCGCCCTTGTGGTTGATCTCATGGCGCTCAACGCGCTTTTGCTTCTTGCAATCGGCGTTCTTCTAGCGGAACGCCCCGACACTTATTTGCTACACCCATAACGGGTTAATCCAAACCGCGCATGAACAGGTTGTGGCCGTCCTAGAACAAATTAGGACGCTCCCGAATTCAGCTTAGGACACCGGGGGTTAAATGCGGACAGTACCCCCAAATCCAAAAGAACATATTGCGAACCTAGAACAAATAGAGTACGGTACTTTTATCGACGACCCGCCGCGCCAATCGTTTGTCCCCCTAGCGAATCCTCGCCATAAGGAGCACGACCCAATGTCCACCACTGCCCTGCGTATCGTCGAAGGATCTTCCATGGACAAGAGTAAAGCTCTCGCCGCCGCGCTCTCCCAGATCGAGCGGCAGTTCGGCAAGGGCTCGGTGATGAAGCTCGGCAAGAACGACCGCTCGATGGATGTCGAGGCGGTCTCCTCGGGCTCGCTGGGGCTTGATATTGCGCTCGGCATCGGCGGCCTGCCGAAGGGGCGCGTCGTCGAAATCTACGGGCCGGAATCCTCGGGCAAGACCACGCTGGCGCTGCACACGGTGGCGGAAGCGCAGAAGAAGGGCGGCATCTGTGCCTTCATCGACGCCGAGCACGCGCTCGACCCGGTCTATGCCCGCAAGCTGGGCGTCAATATCGACGAGCTCCTGATCTCGCAGCCCGACACCGGCGAGCAGGCGCTGGAGATTTGCGACACGCTGGTGCGCTCGGGGGCGGTGGACGTGCTGGTGGTCGATTCGGTCGCCGCACTGGTGCCGAAGGCCGAGCTCGAGGGCGAGATGGGCGATGCGCTGCCGGGTCTGCAGGCGCGTCTGATGAGCCAGGCGCTGCGCAAGCTGACGGCCTCCATCAACAAGTCCAACACCATGGTGATCTTCATCAACCAGATCCGCATGAAGATCGGTGTGATGTACGGCTCGCCCGAGACCACCACCGGCGGCAATGCGCTGAAATTCTACGCCTCCGTCCGCCTCGACATCCGCCGCATCGGCGCGATCAAGGAGCGCGACGAAGTGGTCGGCAACACCACGCGCGTCAAGGTCGTCAAGAACAAGCTGGCGCCGCCCTTCAAGCAGGTCGAGTTCGACATCATGTACGGCGAGGGCGTCTCCAAGATGGGCGAGATCCTCGATCTCGGCGTCAAGGCCGGCATCGTCGAAAAATCCGGCGCCTGGTTCTCCTATGACAGCCAGCGTCTCGGCCAGGGCCGCGAGAACTCGAAAGCGTTCCTGAAGGCCAATCCCGACATCACCGCCAAGATCGAGACCTCGATCCGCCAGAACTCCGGCCTGATCGCCGAGCAGATTCTCGCAGGCACCCCCGAGCGTGACGCCGACGGCGAGGAGCCGGGCGACGAGTAAGACTTAGCCGAATCAATTTTCGCGAGGAGCGGGCGCTGAGGACGTTGAGTTGCCGACGTCTTCGGTGCCCGTTTCGTTTTGCGTTGGAGTAGTCGGGTGGTGCGATGAAGCGTCTGATCCTGACAGGCTGGGGCGGCGGGAGTGAGCTAACTCGATCGGGGTTGGCCGAGATCGTTATACCGTTCCATTTTAGATTCGAGTGGGGGCCCCTCCCGCGGGCGGAAAAGCTCTCAGCTTATTTCGCTGCCTACACCACGGATCTGGGCCCGGCCGATCACTGGTCGGATTGGGTCCGCTGGCCACGGGGTGCCAAGGGCCGCAAATTGTCGCTGGCCGAATTTTGCGAGCCCTATGACGAGATCGAACTCTGGTTCGCAGCGACTCCCCGAGACCAACTGCAACTCGTCTGGTTGCTCGATCACCTCAGCAGTTGTCCTGCGCTGGGGCAGAAACTCGGGCTGCGGGTGCTGGACTCCGACCTGATGTTCAGTCCCGATTATGATTTCGCTAAGGCCGAGCCTCATATTCCCGTCGCGGCCGTCGGTGCGGAGGAGTTCGAGATTGCCAAATTGGCGTGGTCGGCCTACCGCGCCCCGACCCCGGAGGCCTGCATCGATCTGCTTCACCGGGATCTGAGTGCCTTGCTGATGCTGCGGCCGGCGTTGCTCGAGCTTCTGGCAGAACTTCCGTCTCCATTGACAGGACTCGGTGCGACCGAGATGCGATTTCTGGAGATGCTCGACTGGTATGCGAACACGAATGCGTTGTTCCATCTCCGCTCGCTGCGGCGGACGGATGTGTTCGGCGAGTCCGAACTGGGATATTTGCTCGAAGGCCTTGCGCTCGGCCCCAAGCCAGCTGTGGCCGGGCTGGGCGACGAATTGCGCACCATCGACATCGACGATCTCGGAGCCCGGCACAGGGTTTATCTCCGCAGCCGGTTGTCGCTGACCGAGTTTGGCAAGGCCGTCCTGGCCCATCGGGAAGACTTCAGTGGCTACAATCCGATCGACCGCTGGTGGGGCGGCACGCATCTGACCAACGATCGACTGTGGCGCTACAGTTCCGTGCTGACGAAACCTTGAGGCTCCGAGCATGACGCGGCTCATTGTCACGACAGACTCCTCCATCGCCGGCGCTATCCAACAGGCGAGACTCGCCGACCTCGTGATCGCGATCGAGCGCCGGCTCGTGTGGGGACGATTGCCGTCCGATGCTGAGCTCGACGCGTTCTTTGCGTCGCGCACGACGCAGCCTCGAGGGCTTCATTGGCTCGACGATACGCCGTCCCGGCGTCTCGAGGAATCGGGTGCGGGGAATCGAGGATTCGTTGAACTGCTTGAGGAATACGACACTGTCGAGTTTTGGCGAGGGCCGGAGCCGAATGCGCAATTGATCCTGCTCTGGCTGCTCGATCATTGGCGCCGCCGACACGATGCGAATCCCGACTTTGTTGTCCGCTCTCTGTCCTTGGGCGTCAGGGACGTCGACCCACCGCGAGAGGAATCCTACCCGCCGGTTGTCGAGATCACACCTCGCCAACTCAAATCGGCCAGCCGTGCATGGCGGGCCTATTGTGCCAACCCCGGAAAGCTGGCGCGATCTCTTCAAGACGGATTTGAGCTGGCTACCGCAACTTGCACATCACGTGACGGCTCTTCTCAAAGAGCTACCGCGCCCGGCTTCGGGCCTTGGCGCTACGGAGCTGCGGATGCTCCAGCTGATCGCGCGAGGCGGCCTGCAGCCTTTCGATGTCTTTCCGGGACGTCAGAAGCACGAGGAGCTGCATGTCTACGGATATTGGGAAGTTGGCGCATTGCTTGATGGGCTCGCCCGGTGCGACAGGCCAGCGGTCGCCGGACTGGATGAAGGCCCGTTTTCCCTGGAGATGCACAACGATCCCGTCCGTTTCGATCGGTACAAGCGATCGCAATTGTCGCTGACCGAGTTCGGCAAGGCGGTGCTGGAAGGCGACCAGAATTTTCGCCGGCACAACCGGATTGATCGCTGGTGGGGCGGTACTCACCTGACCAATGAGCGGCTCTGGCGGTGGGACGGCGAGACCCGCGCCCTTGTCGCGCCCGAATGATTATTGCGTATCAATTTTGAGAGGCAATCGTGTCCCATTTAATTTTGGCAACGAACGATCGGGCGGAGAGCACGCTTCGCCAGACGCGCCTCGCGAATGTCGTGCTCGGACTCTATCCACGCTTCGTCTGGAGGAAATTGCCTTCCGAGGAGCGGCCTTTGATGGGGCTGGAGCGCCGATCAGCAAAGCACTGCAATCCGGGCGATCACTGGCTCGACGACGTCTGTCCCGCTTCGCTGAACGGTTTTGGCACGCGCGATATCGGTTTGTTCGAACTGTGTGCGAAGTTCGACTCGATCGAAATATGGGTCGACCCGCTGCCCAATGATCAACTCGTGCTGGTGTGGCTGCTCGACCTGCTTCGCCCCTACAAGGAGATCACGACGAAACTGAGCCTGGTGCATACGGACGACAAGGTTGCCAACTATGCCCCGGAGTCTGTCGCAAAATGGAAGCTGCCGACCTTCAAGGTGATCGACGACCATGTGGTGGCCGCAAGCCGCGCCTGGCGAGCCTACCGGGCTGAAACACCGGAATCCTGTTTCGATCTGCTGATGACGGATCTGGCGATCCTGCCGAGACTTCGATCGGCGCTGATTGCGGTGCTCGAAGAGCTTCCGGACAGCGTGACAGGACTCGGTGCCAGCGAAATGGATCTGCTGGATTTTGTGAACGACGGGCACACCGACCCGAGGCGCGTCTGCGAGGCGAGCTGGCTTCGCGATGTGTTCGACGAAAACGACGCGAGAGATGCCTTGCTCGAACTGGCGGAATATTCGTCGCCGCCGGTGCTGTTGGGCGATCCGTTGTTCGACAATGAGGATCGCTACTTCGGCAGGAGCGAGTGGAAGGTCACGCTGACTGAACTCGGTCGTTCGCTTTTGGCCCGCGAAGACGACATGTGGCGCCATAATCCGATCAATCGTTGGTGGGGCGGTACTGAGCTCACCAATGAGCGACTCTGGCGGTGGGATCGCGAGACGCGCTCGTTGGTTGCGCCTTAAGCAGGACCGTAGGGTGGATTAGCCGAAGGCGTAATCCACCCTGGTTCGTCTCTGCGGAAGCTGAAGTGGTAGGTTACACCTTCGGCTAACCCACCCTACGAAACCTCCGTTGTGTCTTACTCCGCGGCTTCCGCGTAATCGCTGACCGGCGGGCAGGAGCACACCAGGTTGCGGTCGCCGTAGACATTGTCGACGCGGCCGACGGGGCTCCAGTATTTGTCGGTGCGCGAGGTGCCCGCGGGGAAGCAGCCTTCGCTGCGCGTATAGGCACGATTCCACGCATCATCGGCGATGTCGTGCACGGTGTGCGGGGCGTTGCGCAGCGGGGATGCTTCAATCTTGAAGCGGCCGGCCTCGACCTCGGCGATCTCCTTGCGGATCGCGATCATGGCATCGCAAAAACGATCCAGCTCCGCTTTCGATTCCGATTCGGTCGGCTCGATCATCAGCGTGCCCGGCACCGGGAAGCTCATGGTGGGCGCGTGGAAGCCGTAGTCGATCAGGCGCTTTGCGATGTCGTCGACAGTGACGCCGGAGGTCGTCTTGAGCGGACGGGGATCGACGATGCACTCATGCGCGACGCGCCCCCTGGCGTTCTTGTAGAGCACCGGAAAATGCGCATCGAGCCGTGCCGCGATGTAGTTGGCGTTGAGAATCGCAATCTCGGTCGCGCGCTTCAGCCCTTCGCCGCCCATCATCAGGATGTAGATGTAGGAGATGGTCAGGATCGAGGCTGAGCCGAACGGCGCGGCGGAAACCGGGCCGATCGTGGCGTCCGCGTTGGCCGCGGGGTGGCCGGGCAGGAACGGCGCGAGATGTGCCTTGACGCCAATCGGGCCCATGCCGGGGCCGCCGCCGCCATGCGGGATGCAGAAGGTCTTGTGCAGGTTGAGATGGCTGACATCGGCGCCGTAATCACCGGGCCTGGACAGGCCGACCTGCGCATTGAGGTTGGCGCCGTCGAGATACACCTGGCCGCCATGGCCATGCACGATGTCGCAGATCTCGCGAATGTGCTCCTCGAACACGCCGTGGGTCGAGGGATAGGTGATCATGACCGCGGCGAGATCGTTGGAATGCTTCTCGGCCTTGGCGCGGAGATCGTTGACGTCGACGTCGCCGTTGGCCTCGCAGGCGACCACCACCACGTCCATGCCGACCATCGCGGCCGAGGCCGGATTGGTGCCGTGGGCGGAGGAGGGGATCAGGCAGATTTTTCGGTGCGTCTCGCCACGCGCGGCATGATAGCCGCGGATCGCGAGCAGCCCGGCATATTCGCCCTGCGCGCCCGAGTTCGGCTGCAGCGAGATCGCGTCATAGCCGGTGATGTCGCATAGCCATTTTTCCAGCCGTGCGAACAGCGCGTGGTAACCCTTGGCCTGCTCGCGCGGGGCGAACGGGTGCAGGCTGCCGAATTCCGGCCAGGTCAGCGGCATCATCTCGGTGGTCGCGTTCAGCTTCATGGTGCAGGAGCCGAGGGGGATCATCGCGCGGTCGAGCGCGAGGTCGCGGTCGCTGAGCTTGCGCATGTAGCGCAGCATCTCGGTCTCCGAGCGATGCGCGTGGAACACCGGGTGAGTCAGGAAGGCGGTCCCGCGCTTCAGCGCCTCCGGCAGCGCCTCGCGCGTGGTGGCGTCGATCTCGGCATAGGCGAGCGTGCCGCCGAACGCGCGCCAGACGGCTTCGACCGTCGCGGCCGTCGTGGTTTCGTCGAGCGCGATGCGCAGGGCCGTGTCACCGATGCCAAGATTGATCTTTTCGGCGGCGGCGCGCGAGATGATCTCGGCTCGCTTGGCGCCGGCATCGACGCTGAGCGTGTCGAAGAAGTTTTCGCAATTCAACGCAAAGCCGAGCTTGCGCAAGCCCGCCGCCAGCACGGCGGCGCGGCGATGCACGTTGCGCGCGATCTGCGAAAGTCCTTCGGGGCCGTGATAGACCGCATACATCGAGGCGATCACGGCGAGCAGCACCTGCGCGGTGCAGATGTTGGAGGTCGCCTTCTCGCGGCGGATGTGCTGCTCGCGGGTCTGCAGCGCGAGGCGATAGGCCGGCATCCCGCGCGAATCCACGGAGAGGCCAACGATGCGGCCGGGCAGCGAGCGTTTTAGCGCATCGCGCACCGCCATATAGGCTGCGTGCGGTCCGCCATAACCCATCGGCACGCCAAAGCGCTGCGCCGAACCGATTGCGATGTCGGCGCCGAGCTCGCCCGGCGAGGCGAGCAGCGTCAACGCGAGCAAGTCAGCCGCGATGATCGCGAGCGCGCCCTTGGCCTTCAGCGTGGCGATCGCGGGCCGGAGATCGCGCACTGCGCCCGAAGTTCCAGGATATTGCAGCAGCGCGCCGAGCACGTCACACGTCGCGAGATCGGTGAGGGGATCGCCGACGATCAAATTCCAGCCCAAGGGTTCGGCGCGGGTGCGCATCACAGCCAGCGTCTGCGGATGCACGTCCTTGTCGACGAAGAAGGCCTTTGCTTCGACCCGCGAGTGGCGCTCGGCGAGTGCCATGGCTTCGGCCGCGGCGGTCGCTTCATCCAGCAGCGAGGCGTTGGCGACGTCGAGCCCGGTGAGGTCGCAGATCATGGTCTGGAAGTTGAGCAGCGCCTCCAGCCGGCCCTGGCTGATCTCGGGCTGGTAGGGCGTGTAGGCCGTGTACCAGGCCGGGTTTTCCAGAATGTTGCGCTGGATCACCGCGGGCAGGATGGTGCCGGAATAGCCTTGGCCGATCAGGGAGGTGAAGACCTGATTCTCTCGCGCGAGCTCGGCCATATGCGCGATCGCCTCGGTCTCGCTCAAGGGCTTGCCGAGATCGAGCGGGACGGCCTGCCGGATCGAGGCCGGCAGCGTCTCCGCCATCAGCGCATCGACGCTCTTGGCGCCGACGGCCTCGAGCATGGCGGTGACATCGCGGGCCGACGGGCCGATGTGACGGCGAACGAAAGTGGCGGTGTCGCCGGTGGATTTGCGGTGCGCGGTCATCATGGGTCCTCGCTTTAGAAGTTGCTGTCATGCCCCGCGAAGGCGGGGCATCCAGTAAACGCAGGCGGCAGTGCTTTAACCGAGAAGCCGCGGCGTACTGGATCGCCCGCTTTCGCGGACGATGACACCGAATATGGAGCGGCTGCTTGCTTCATCTCACGCCGTGTGGGCCTTGTAGGCGGCTTCATCCATGAGGCCGCCGAGCTCGCTCTTGTCGGCGATCTTGATCTTGAAGAACCACGCCTTGCCTTGCGCGTCCGAGTTCACCAGCGCGGGCTCGCTGGCGAGCTCGGCATTGGTCTCGAGCACCTCGCCGGTCACGGGCGCGTAGACGTCGGAGGCGGCCTTCACCGATTCCACGACGGCGGCGGCCTCGGCCTTCTTCAGCGTGCGGCCGATCTTGGGAAGCTCGACGAACACGACATCGCCGAGCTGGGACTGCGCGTAGTCGGTGATGCCGACGGTAGCGACATCGCCGTCGATCGCGAGCCATTCATGGTCGGAGGTGTACAGCGTCGTGGTCATTGTCTTGTCCTCAGCGTTTGTAGGTGTTTTTCACGAAGGGCATGGCGGCGATGGTGAGCGGCAGACGTTGCCCGCGCACCTCGGCGAAGATTTTCGTATCGAGCGCGCTCAGGGCCGTCGGCACATAGCCCATCGCCACCGGCGCATTCAGGCTCGGGCCGAAACCGCCCGAGGTGACCTTGCCGATCGGCTCGCCCGCGGCCGCGTCCGCAAACAGCAGCGCGCCCTCGCGCACCGGGGCGCGGCCCTGGGCGAGCAGGCCGACGCGGCGGCGGCTCGCGCCGTGATCGAAATGTGCGAGAATCTTCTCGGCGCCGGGAAAGCCGCCGGCGCGGGCGCCACCGCTGCGGCGGCTCTTCTGCACCGACCATTCCAGCGCGGCTTCGACCGGCGTGGTCGCGGTGTCGATGTCGTGGCCGTAGAGGCAGAGCCCGGCTTCCAGCCGCAGGCTGTCGCGGGCCCCTAAGCCGATCGGCATCACGTTGGGGTTTTCCAGCAGCGCTTTTGCAAGCCGCTCGGCATCGGCGGCGGGGACCGAAATTTCAAAGCCGTCCTCGCCGGTGTAGCCCGAGCGCGAGACGAAGCAGGCGAGGCCGGCGACTTTGTGCGGGCCGGCATCCATGAAGGTCATGGACGGCGCCTCTGCACATAATTTCGCCAGCGCCGATTCCGCTTTCGGGCCCTGCAGCGCGATCAGCGCGCGGTCGGAGAGCTGCTCGATGACGCAGTCGTCGGAGAGATTCGCGCGCAGATGCGCCTCGTCCTCGTCCTTGCAGGCGGCGTTGACAACCAGGAACAAATGATCGCCGAAATTGGCGACCATGAGATCGTCGAGAATCCCGCCATCTTCATTGGTGAACTGGGCGTAGCGCTGCCGGCCCGGTGCAATCGCCACGATATCCTGCGGCACCAGCCGTTCCAGCGCGCGGGCGGCGTCCTCAACCTTGCCCGACTTCGGCCGAAGCGCGAGCTGGCCCATATGGGAGACGTCGAACAGGCCGGCGGCGCTGCGGGTCTGAAGGTGCTCCTTCAGCACGCCGGCTGGATATTGCACGGGCATGTCATAGCCCGCGAACGGCACCATCTTGCCGCCGAGCGACACATGCAGCCCGTGGAGGGGCGTCTTTTTCAGGGAATCTTGGTCGTCGCGCACTGGCATTACGGGGCCCTCGGCGGTTCCCCGGGAACGATTCCCGTGGACACCAGTCGAAGCCCCATCTGTCGCTGTGCCTGAGAGTATTATCCCGTCGGCGGACGCAGTCCGGGCCTAAGCCCGTCGGCGCCTCTTTCCAGATGCTGTCAAAGCCACGCGGTCCTTTTGCCTGAGAGTTTCCGGGGCGGTTGCTCCTTCGGCGCCGGCTACCAGTTGCCGGTCTCTCCCGACGTGGCCGTACGATACAGATGGGTACAGACCACAGGCCGGCCAAGCCTGTCAACGCGGCCTTTGTGGCTTTCCAAAGGGATTGCAACGGGATTGCGCGCCTGCGGCAACCCACTGATCCGTCTGCACAGTTTCTGGACAGCGAAGCTGGCCTTGTCTAAAAGCGCTGTGGCCCGCAGATATCAGCCCAAATGTCAGGTTTGGATGGCTGGGAAGCGGGTCCAAGCACACCCGATTGGATGAACATGAGCGGCGTCAACGAAATCAGGTCGACCTTTCTGAACTTCTTTGCCGAGAACGGCCACGAGATCGTGTCGTCCTCGCCCTTGGTGCCGCGCAACGATCCGACGTTGATGTTCACCAATGCCGGCATGGTGCAGTTCAAGAATGTCTTCACCGGCGTCGAGAAGCGGCCCTATCAGCGCGCCACCACGTCGCAGAAATGCGTGCGCGCCGGCGGCAAGCACAACGACCTCGACAATGTCGGCTACACCGCGCGCCATCTCACCTTCTTCGAGATGCTCGGCAACTTCTCGTTCGGCGACTATTTCAAGGAGCGCGCGATCGAGCTGGCCTGGAAGCTCATCACCAAGGAATACGGGCTGAAGAAGGACAAGCTGCTCGTCACCGTCTATCACACCGACGACGAGGCGGCCGGGCTCTGGAAGAAGATCGCGGGCTTCTCCGACGACCGGATCATCCGCATCCCGACCTCCGACAACTTTTGGGCGATGGGCGACACCGGCCCGTGCGGCCCGTGCTCGGAGATTTTCATCGATCGTGGCGACCATATCTGGGGTGGCCCTCCCGGTTCACCCGAGGAGGACGGCGACCGCTTCCTCGAGTTCTGGAACCTGGTGTTCATGCAATACGAGCAGGTGACGAAGGAGGAGCGCGTGGATCTGCCGCGTCCCTCGATCGACACCGGCATGGGGCTGGAGCGCATGGCCAGCGTCATGCAGGGCGTGGACAGCGTGTTCGAGACCGATCTGTTTCGTCACCTGATCGACGCGACCGCGTCCGCGCTCGGCAGCGGGCCGAACGAAGAGACCGTGGCCTCGTTCCGCGTCATCGCCGACCATTTACGCTCCTCGGCTTTCCTGGTCGCCGACGGCGTGCTGCCGTCGAACGAGGGCCGCGGCTACGTGCTGCGCCGGATCATGCGCCGCGCGATGCGTCATGCGCAGCTGCTCGGTGCGAAAGAGCCGCTGATGCATCGCCTGGTGTGGGCGCTGGTCCGCGAGATGGGCCAGGCCTATCCGGATTTGATGCGCGCCGAGAATCTGATCGAGGAAACGCTGCGGCTGGAAGAGACCCGCTTCCGCAAGACGCTGGTGCGTGGCCTCTCCATTCTCGATGAGAAGAGCGCGTCCTTGAAGAAGGGCGACATGTTCGACGGCGACGTCGCCTTCACGCTGTACGACACTTATGGCTTCCCGCTGGATCTGACGCAGGACGCGCTGAAGTCGCGCGGCATCGGCGTGGATCAGTCCGCCTTCACCGACGCGATGGAGCGCCAGAAGGCCAAGGCGCGCGAGTCCTGGAAGGGGTCTGGCGAGGCGGCCTCCGAAGCGATCTGGTTCCCGCTACGCGAAAAACTCGGGGCCACCGAATTCCTCGGCTACGAGACCGAGAGCGCTGAAGGCGTCGTGTCCGCGCTGGTGAAGGACGGCAAGGAAGCCACCAGCCTCAAGGCCGGCGAGACCGGTGCGATCGTGCTGAACCAGACGCCGTTCTACGCGGAATCAGGCGGCCAGGTCGGCGACACCGGCGTGCTGACGGGCGAGGGCGGGATCAAATTCCGCGTCACCGAGACGCAGAAGAAGCTCGGCGATTTCTTCGTTCACGTCGGCACCGTCGAGAGCGGCGAGCTGAAGCTCGGCACCGCGCTGCAGCTCGAAGTGGATCATGCGCGGCGCTCCTCGATCCGCGCGCATCATTCGGCGACGCATCTCATTCATGAAGCGCTGCGCCAGGTGCTCGGCGATCACATCGCCCAGCGCGGCTCGATGGTCGCGCCGGATCGCCTGCGCTTCGACTTCGTGCATCCGAAGCCGATCACGCCGGAGGAGCTTGCCCGCGTCGAGGACATCGCCAACGACGTGGTGCTGGAGAACGACGAGGTCACGACCCGCGTCATGGGCGTCGACGAAGCCCGCGAGGCCGGCGCGCGCGCCCTGTTCGGCGAGAAATACGGCGACGAGGTCCGCGTCGTCTCGATGGGCCGGACCGCGCGTGAGCGCGGCGCCAATGCGCTCGGCTGGTCGGTCGAGCTCTGCGGCGGCACGCATGTGCGGCGCACCGGCGATATCGGCCTGATCACGCTGACCGGCGAGAGCGCTGTCGCCTCCGGCGTCCGCCGCATCGAGGCGCTGACCGGCAATTATGCGCGCAAGCACGCCAACGAGACCATGGCGCTGGCGAAGACGGCGGCCAACGAGCTGCGCACCTCCATCGACGACGTTCCCGCGCGCATCACCGCGCTGATGGACGAGCGCAAGAAGCTCGAGCGCGAGCTCTCCGACGCCCGCAAGAAGCTGGCGATGGGCGGTGGCGCGGCGGCCAGCAATGGCGCGTCCACCGGCGTGCGCGAAATCGGCGACGTCAAGCTGATGGCGCGTGCGGTCGAAGGCATCGAGATGAAGGATCTCAAGAGCCTTGCCGACGACGGCAAGAAGCAGATCGGCTCCGGCGTCGTTGCCATCGTCGGCGTCACCGAGGACGGCAAGGCCGGCGTCGTGGTCGGCGTCACCGCGGACCTCACCGCGCGCTTCAATGCGGTCAATCTGGTGAAGATTGCTTCCGAAGCGCTCGGCGGCAAGGGCGGCGGCGGCCGGCCCGACATGGCGCAGGCCGGCGGCCCCGATGGTGCCAAGGCGGCTGATGCGCTCGCGGCGATCGAAAAAGCGATGGGGGCTGCGTAAACGGCCGTGGGCCTCGTTCCGCGAGGGCATGGCTCAGCCGATCCCGATCTGAGGGATCGCCTCTACGAATTGCTGGAGCACGATCCCTTGGCCTATTCGGCCGGATCGCGCTTCATCCAGCTGATCATTGGCGTCATCGTGCTCAACGTCGCCGCGATGATTTTGGCCTCGGTGCCGGAGCTGGACGCGCAGTTCGGCGCGCTGTTCTCAGGCATCACCATCCTGTCCGTGATCGTGTTCGCGCTCGAATATGCGGCGCGTCTCTGGACGGTCGCCGGCCACACGCCGCGAAAAGGCACGGCGCTCGCCGACCGGCTCGGCTATGCCTTCTCCGCGCTTGGGATCATCGACCTCCTGGCGTTCCTGCCCGCGGCAATCGTGCTCGCCACGGGGCGGCACGCGACGCTGGCAGCGCTCGGCGTGCTGCCGTTCTTCAAGCTCATTCGTTATTCACCGGCGATGCGCTCGCTGCTGGCGGCCGTGCATGCCGAGCGGCGGGCGCTGATCGGCTGCATCGTCATCCTGTTCGGTGTGGTGCTGACATTTGCCTCGTTGCTCTACGCGATCGAGCGCGACGTGCAGCCGAGCAAGCTCGGCACCATTCCGGATGCGATGTGGTGGGCGATCGTGACGCT
Source organism: Bradyrhizobium betae (assembly GCF_004123905.1). Taxonomy (GTDB): domain Bacteria; phylum Pseudomonadota; class Alphaproteobacteria; order Rhizobiales; family Xanthobacteraceae; genus Bradyrhizobium; species Bradyrhizobium betae_A. The sequence goes on along the minus strand of NZ_MZXW01000013.1, from coordinate 275,963 downwards.
CGGCACCGTCGGCTATGGCGACGTGGTGCCGGTGACGGCGCTCGGAAAATTCATCTCGGTGTTCGCGATCATCTCGGGCTTCGCCATGATCGCGCTGCCGGTCGCGATCATCTCCACAGGGTTCGCGGAAGAGGTGAGGCGGCGCGACTTCGTGGTGACCTGGGGCATGCTGGCGCGGGTGCCGCTGTTCTCGCATCTCGCGGCCGCGGAGATTGCCGACATCATGCGGCTCTTGCGCGCGCGAACGATCGAGCAGGGCGAGATCTTGGTGCGGCGGGGCGATGCGGCCTCGTCGATGTATTTCATCACCGCCGGCGAGGTCGAGATCGCGCTGCCGAGCCAGCAGGTGCGGCTCACCGACGGCACTTTTTTCGGCGAGATCGCGCTGCTGCACAAGACAAAACGCAGCGGCACGGTGACGGCGATGCGCAAGACCCGGCTCCTGCTGCTCGACGCCCAGGATTTTCACGCCTTGATCGCGCGCATGCCGACGCTCGCCGCCCATGTCCACGAGACCGCGAAGGCGCGGCTGGAGGAGACCGGCGATCTCGCGGCCGCTGAGCTGGCGCAGGCCGAGCGCGAAGGCACCGACCGCTGAGCGATCAGCCCTTCTTCAGGAAAACATACTCTGCCGAGTAGGGCGCGCTCTTGAATTCGCCGGCCTTGTCGCAAGAACCCTCGAGCTTGCCGCCATGGGTGTTGATGCGCTGGACCGTGGTGACAGGCGTCAGCACGCCGCTGCCGCGGCGGGAGGCGACCTCCAGCTTGAGCCAGGCGATATCGGCGGGCGTTGCGCCCGGCGCGTTGCCGATGGCCTTGCCGACCACGGCGCTGCTGTCGGCGAGCTCCCAGTTCGGGCCGGCATAGTGGCGGCCGACGGTCTTGCCTTCGGACAAGAGCGTCGCGATCGGTTCGCGGAAGGCCCAGGCGAGCTTGCCGTCGGTGCCGGCCTTGCATTCATAAACCTGCGCGCCCTCGGCGTGGACGCTGAGCACGAGGCTCTCGCCGGGTGCGGCGATGGCCTCGGGCAGCGTCTCTGCGGCCGAGGCGGGTCCGGCCATGGCCGCGAGCAGCAGCAGGGAGGGGACGGCGAACTTGATGATGGACATGGAGGGGCTCCGCACAGTGGCATCAAAATGAATGGGCCGCGCCTGCGCGCGGCCCATAATGATGTCTAACCCCGGTCAGGCCAAAATAATGCGCAGGCTTACGCCGCCAACGCTTTCGTGAGATTCTCCGAGACCTTGTCGAGGAAGCCGGTAGTCGAGAGCCAGCGCTGGTCGGCACCGACCAGGAGCGCGAGGTCCTTGGTCATGTAGCCTTCCTCGACGGTGTCGACGCAGACTTTCTCCAGGGTGCTCGCGAACTTGGCGAGCTCGGCATTGTTGTCGAGCTTGGCGCGGTGGGCGAGGCCACGGGTCCAGGCGAAGATCGACGCGATCGAGTTGGTCGAGGTCTCCTTGCCCTTCTGGTGCTCGCGGTAGTGGCGGGTCACGGTGCCGTGGGCGGCCTCGGCCTCGACGGTCTTGCCGTCGGGGGTGAGCAGCACCGAGGTCATCAGGCCGAGCGAGCCGTAGCCCTGCGCGACGGTGTCGGACTGCACGTCGCCGTCGTAGTTCTTGCAGGCCCAGACATAGCCGCCGGACCATTTCAGCGCCGAGGCCACCATGTCGTCGATCAGGCGGTGCTCGTAGGTCAGGCCCTTGGCGTCGAATTCCTTCTTGAACTCGCGCTCGTAGACGTCCTGGAAGATGTCCTTGAAGCGGCCGTCATAGACCTTCATGATCGTGTTCTTGGTCGAGAGATAGACCGGATAATTGCGCAGCAGGCCGTAGTTCAGCGAGGCGCGGGCGAAGTCGATGATGGAATCGTCGAGATTGTACATCTGCATGGCGACGCCGGCGCCCGGGGTCTTGAACACTTCCTTCTCGATCACGGTGCCGTCCTCGCCGACGAACTTCATCGTCAGCGTGCCCTTGCCCGGGAACTTGATGTCGGTGGCGCGGTACTGGTCGCCATAGGCGTGGCGGCCGATGATGATCGGCTTGGTCCAGCCGGGAACCAGACGCGGCACGTTTTTGCAGATGATCGGCTCGCGGAAGATCACGCCGCCGAGGATGTTGCGGATGGTGCCGTTCGGCGACTTCCACATCTGCTTGAGGTTGAACTCCTTCACCCGGGCCTCGTCCGGGGTGATGGTGGCGCACTTGACGCCCACGCCGACCTTCTTGATGGCTTCGGCGGCATCGATCGTGACCTGATCGTTGGTCTCGTCGCGGTATTCCATGCCCAGGTCGAAATAGAGCAGCTCGACATCGAGGTAGGGGTTGATCAGCTTGTCCTTGATGTACTGCCAGATGATCCGGGTCATCTCGTCGCCATCGAGTTCGACGACGGGTTGGGACACCTTGATTTTTGCCATGATCGGAGAAGCCTCTTGGGAACGGCGCCCGGGGGCGCAAACGGGAATATAAGCGGCGTCATAGCACCTGACCGCGGCGGGCGAAAGCCAAGTGATTATGCACTTTTAGCTCATCCAGCTTCCACAGATGGGGGGCGGGCTGGCGCCTGGCCGCAGGGGTGGGGTGAAGTTTCAGGCGAGATTCAAAAACCGAATCCAACCCGTTATTTCCCTTGAGAATTTCGTCAGGACAGGCAAACGACAGGCAGACGGGGCGAGCCGGCTGGCGGCCGGCTTGAATCAATTCCTGAGACGGCCTCTGCAAGGCCTTGAGAACCAGAGTGAAAGCGAAACCAGATGTCGGGGACTGACAAGAGCAAAGCGGGCCTTTCCCTCGACGGTCCCATCGTGATCCTGGTCGAGCCGCAGCTTGGCGAGAACATCGGCATGGCCGCACGCGCCATGGGCAATTTTGCGCTCGGCGCCTTGCGCATCGTCAATCCCCGCGACGGCTGGCCCAACATCGCGGCACAGCGGGCCGCCGCCGGCGCCGACCACATTCTGGAAAAGGTCGAATTGTTCGGCACGGTCGGTGAGGCCGTCGCCGATCTCGACCTGCTGTTTGCGACCACGGCTCGTCCCCATGATCAGGCCAAGCCGGTGGTCGGGCCTGAGGCCGCAGCCAGCGAGATCGCTGGGCATGTCGCGACCGGCGGCAAGGCCGGCATCCTGTTCGGCCGCGAGCGCTGGGGCCTGACCAACGAGGAGGTCGGGCTTTCCAACCGCATCATCACCTTCCCGGTCAATCCGGGCTTTGCCTCGCTCAACCTCGCCCAGGCCGTGCTGCTGGTCGGCTACGAATGGTTCAAGCGGGCGACCTCGGGCGAGCTGCCGCACGCGATGCCGGAGCGTTCCGAGCGCGCCTCGCAGCACCAGATGCAGGCCTTCTTCGACAACCTCATCCGCGAGCTCGACCGGGTCGAATTCTTGCGCCCGGCCGAGAAGCGCGACACCATGCTGGTCAATTTGCGCAACATCTTTAGCCGGATGGAGCCGACCAAGCAGGACATGCACACGCTGCACGGCGTGGTGATGGCGATCGCGGAAGGGCGCAAGGGCCCGGCCAAGGGCGGCGTGCTCGATGGCGAGCAGGCCACGCGCCTGCGCGCGCTGCTGGCCGAGCACGGACAGGGAGGTGGAGCGCCCGACAGTGGCTCGACCGTGCGCGGCCTCGCCCGCCTGCTCCGACGCAACCCGACCGATGCCGAGCGCCTGCTCTGGCAAGCCCTCACGCGTGATCGCCGTTTCGCAGGAGGGTTCAAGCGCCAGACCCCGGTCGGCCGCCATATCCCCGACTTTGTCTCGTTCCCGCACCGGATCGCGATCGAGCTGGTCAACCCGGGTGAGGGCGAGACCATCGCTGCTGATCGGGCGTCGCGGAGGGCCTGGCTGGAAGCGCGGGATTATCGGGTGCTCGACATTCGCGCGGCGGATGTGGAGCGGGATATCGAGGCGGAGCTGGTGCGGCTTGCAGCGATGATCGAGCAGGGCGCGTAGGTCTCGTCAGGCAAAGGTCTCGTAGGATGGGCAAAGCGAAGCGTGCCCACCATCTCGATCGAAGAGGCCGAGACAGGGGGGCACGGCGCTGCGCGCCTTTGCCGCCCCTACGAGACCGTCATCCGCGCCCGAGCTGCACGTCGCGCCGCAACCGAGGGCTGTGCGGGAGCGCAATCGGTTGCTATGACAGTTCCCAGGAATTGAGTTGGGGACTGCATGTTTGGAATCACGGGCCGCACACTTGTCTGTGCGGCAGCAGGCGTGAGTGCGTTGGCGCTGACGAACTTGCTCGAAGTATCGGCTGCGCGCGCGGAAATGCCTTTGACCGCGAAGTGCAATGCGGTCGGAAATTTCAGCGTTGATGATCGCATCGCGGGTTGCACCGCTATTATCCAGGCGGCAACGGGCATGCAGCAAGGTGCGATCATGGCGCGCTTCCGCCGCGCCATGTTCTACCGCCAGAAGGGCGAGGTCGGCCTAGCGGTCGCGGACTACAACCAGATCATCGAGCGCGATCCGGGCAATCTGAACGCCCGTATCGCGAGGGCGTCTGCGTTCCTCCAAAAGCAAGAGCCCGAAACCGCGCTGCTAGATTACGCCAAGGTGATCGAGCTCGATCCGAAGAGTACCTATGCATATGTAGGACGTGCTCACGTCTATTCGGCGAGACGCGACTTCGTCCGGGCCATCGCCGACTATGATCAGGTTCTCCTGATCCATCCGGAGAATGTCATCGCGTATGTCGAACGAGGCCTCACTTACGTCCGCAAGGGAGATCCGGACCGGGCCATGGTCGACTGTGATCGGGCGGTTGAGATCAGCCCCCAAACCGGCGGTGGCCAGTTGTGTCGCGGACGAGTTTACTTCGCTAAGGGTAACAGAGAGCGTGCATTGGCCGAGCTCGATCAAACAATGCAGATCAGGCCAAAGAACGAGAATTTCTACTACTTCCGAGCCGAATCCTTTTCTCAGCTGGGCGAACTCGACCGCGCTATCGCAGACTATGACCGGATCATCGAGCTGAACCCACAAAGCCGATCTGCCTACGGCTGCCGCGGTGTCGCCTATGCTCGAAAAGGCGATTATAATCGCGCCATTGCCGACTACAACCAAGTGCTTCAGCTGGCACATCAGGGTCAAGGAAACCCCGGCGATCGGCAGGCTCAGATTCAAGGTCAGGATGGTGACACCATTTCCGCGTCCGTCGCTGGTGAATCAATTGTACTCGCTTCAGGGGATGGCCCTGTGCTTCGCGCTCGGGGAGCGGCCTACCACGCGAAAGGGGAGCTTGACCGCGCTGTCGCAGACTATGATGAGGCGATCCGTCTTAATCCCAAAGACAAGGATGCTCTCGGGCTCCGCGCTAACGCGTACAAGGCAAAGGGGGACTTCGGCCGCTCGCTTGCGGACTACGATCAACTCGTGCAACTCGATCCCAAGGATGCCCGCGCCTACTTTCATCGTGCGCGGGTTTATTGGCAGCAAGCTTCATTCGACAAATCGTTGACCGATCTGGATCAGGCGATCCAGCTTGATCCAAAAGGCGCCTATCCGGTCTTATGGCGCGAGATTGTTGGAAAGCGCAGTGACCAACCGAGCCGATTGAACGAGGCTGCAAAGCAGCTCGACGCGACGAAATGGCCGGCGCCGATCGTCAATCTCTTTCTTGGCACGATGACTCCGGAGCAGGTGCTCAGCGCTGCCGAAGACCTCGACCCGGTGAAGAGAAAGGGGCAGGTCTGCGAGGCCAATTTCTATATCGCCGAGCGCGCACTACAGGGCGGCTCCAGGGAAGAGGCGTTGAAGCTGTTCGAGCAGGCGGCAGCCGATTGCCCGAAGACCTTTATCGAGAAACCGGCCGCCGACGTCGAACTTGCCGCGTTTCGAGCGAGCCGCTGATTGCGATTGGGGACGGTCTCGTCGGGCGGGCAAAGCAAAGCGTGCCCACCATTTCTATCAACTAAGCTGAAGTGGTGGGCACGGCGCTATGCGCCTTTGCCCACCATACCTGACCTTCATCCGCGCCCAAGCTGCACGTCGCGGTCGACTGCAATCCATGTCGTCTTCGCGACCGCCAGCAACTTCCCGGCTTCATCCTGCAGCGCGGCCTCCGCAGTGCGCTTGCGGCCGTCGCGGCCGGTGGGCCACGCCGTGATGATGCAGCGGTCGCCGGGGCGCGGGCGGGACTCGATCCGGGCTGACATGCGGCCGAGCAGGAGCGGCGCCTGATCGAAGCCATCGCTCTCTTGATTGTAGTTGCAGGCATAGCCGGTGGGACAATCGAGCGCCGACCAGAGAAATTCGGGGGCGACCAGGCCGTCCTCGGCGGCGAGATTCGAATCCGGCGTCCAGCTCGCCGCGAGAACGGCGTTCTGCGAATGACGGCCGAGCGGTCCGGCGAAAATGCGCAGGCCGTCGCCTTTCGCCCGCGCGGGACCGCACACGAAACAGGTCGGCAGGGGATGCTCGTTCGGCTTCACCGGCGTCAGTAATTCGGCGGCGCAGGCCTCCTCGAAGCTCGCTGTCTCCACGCGCGCAAGTTCGACGCTTGCCGCTCGCCCCGTCGCGACGACCTTGGCGCCATCGCGAAGCTCCCATGTGCCGCTGTCCGCCGCGATCGTATCGAGCGGCGTGTCCAGCGGAGGCGGCGCGCGCAGTGTCACCTCCGCAGCCCCGGGAATGTGACGGGCGAGCCGGCCGCAGACGTAACCGCCGTTGCCGGAGTTCGGGGGACCGCAATAGCGCTTGTCGATGATGATCTGTGTCATCGGTTCTTTCTTCGTCGTTGACGCACCTTACCTGATCTTGAGCACAATTCGTCCCTGAACCGTCCGGTTGGCCAGCGCGCGCATGGCGTCCCCGACCTCCTCCAAAGGGAGGACGCGGTCGATATGCGGCCGGATTTTTCCTTCGGCCAGCAATTGCACCAGCGTATCGTTCATGCTGGCGGCCTCCGCGGAAAATTTCTCCGCCCAGGCGCCGGCAAAGACCCCGAGGATGGAATAGTTCTTCAACAGCGGCAGGTTCATCGGGATTGACGGAATCTCACCGCCGGTAAAGCCGATAGGCATCAGCCGTCCGGCCCACTTCATCAGACGTGCCATGTGCTCGAAGATCGCGCCGCCGACATTGTCGAAACCGACATCGATGCCGTCACCGCCGGTGATCGACTTGATGCGGTCGCGCAGGTCCTCGCTCCGATAGTTGATGACCTCGCGGGCGCCGTAATCGCGCACCAGGGCAGCCTTGTCGTCGGAGCCGACGCCAGCGACGACGTGCAGGCCGAGATGGCGGCCAAGATCGACCGCGGCGAGGCCGACACCACCAGCGGCGCCCGTGACGAACAGCGTTTCGCCGCGTTGCGCCCGTGCCCGCTCGACCAGCGCATAATAGGCCGTGCCGTAATTGTGCAGCACCGTTGCCGCCGCTTCGAACGCGACGCCCTCAGGAAGCCGCACGCACTTCGATTCCTTCGCTGTCATCCGTTCGGCGTAGCCGCCGGTCCAGGCGCTGCACGCCACGCGATCGCCGGGAGCGAATCTGGTGACCTTGTTGCCAACGGCGACGACGACGCCCGATGCTTCGGTACCGGGCACGAAGGGCGTCGGCGGCCGCATCTGGTAGAGGCCCGAGACCAGCAACTGGTCCATGAAGCTCACGGACGCCGCATGGACATCGATCAGAATCTCGTCGCCCGCCGGCTTCGGCTCGACGATCTCACCGAGGCGTAAATCTTCTGGTCCGGTAAACGAATTGCACAACACGGCTCTCATCGTGACTCTCCGACAGACCGGTGATCATCGGCTTGGCGGCGCACGAACAGACCCGGCACCAGCATGGGAACGCGCTGGCGATATTGCTGATATGTCGCGCCGAACGCGGCGATCAGATCGCGCTCTTCGAACTGGAGCGCGACCAGGATGTAGGCGGTGTTTGCGAGCGCAAACAGCAAATGCCCTGATGTCATCACGGGCGTGGCCCAGAACGCGAGAAGGAAGCCCAGCATGATCGGATGCCGCACGATCTTGTAGAGCAGCGGCGTCCGGAAGGATTGACCTAATATCTCGGCCCCGCGCAGCGTGGAGAAAGCCTGGCGCAGGCCGAACAGGTCGAAATGATCGATCATGTGGGTCGAGGCGAACGTGATCAGCCAGCCGAGCCAATGCGCAGCGGTCAGCAGCCAGGCCACAAATCCGTCCGTCTGCCAGATCACGGTCGGGATCGGACGCCACTGCCAGAACAGCAACAGGAGGATCAGGCTCGAGAGCAGAACATAGGTGCTGCGCTCGCAGGCTGCGGGAAGGAATCTGGCCGACCATCGTTTGAAACCGGTGCGCGCCATCACGCTGTGCTGGATAGCAAACAGGCTCATCAGCAGCAGATTGACGACGATGGCTTCGCCCAAATTCGTGGAGCTGCCGACGTCGATCGACCAGTCGATTGATTTGGGCACGACATAATTGCCGACGAAACCGAGCGCATAGAGAAATGAGACCGTGAACAGCGCGTAGCTCACGAGGGCGTAGAGCAGAATGAGAAGGCGCGAGACCATGTTTTTTCCTATTGTGCCCGGTACAGCGGTGCCGCATGCAGGAGCCTGAATTGCTCGCTGGCGAAGGACCCGATCTGGCCCGATGGCTACCGCGCGACCGTCCCCTGTACGTCCTCCGGGGACGCGGTGAGGGGAGGAAGGGGTGTCCATGACGGCTTTCTCGCTTGGGACGTTCGGGTTCCCCGAGGTCCACGCCGACGGCCGCCCCATCAAGCTGGCCCTGCGCAAGGGGCTCGCGCTGCTGGTCTATCTCGCGGAAGCCAAGGGCGCGGTCGCGCGAGAGGTGATCGCCACGCAGTTGTGGCCCGAGGCTGATCGCGAGACCGGCCTTGCCCGACTGCGGCGGTTGCTTCACCGCGTCGAGCTCGCGTTGGGCCAACCAGTTTTCGAGACCGACCGCACCAGCCTGCGATGGTCTCCGGCGGTCGAGCTGAGCGTCGACTCGCATCTGTTCGAGAGCGCCTGCGACCGCGGCGCGTTTGAAGGGGCCTGCCGGATTTATCGGGGCGACTTCCTGGCGGGCTTCGCTCTGGACGACTGTCGCGAATTCGACGATTGGGCGTTCTTTCGCAGGGAGGCGCTGCGGGGGCGGCTGGTGCACGCGCTGGAGCGTCTGGTGCAGGACAGGAGCGCCGCCGGCGATCATTTTGCCGCGACGACGCATGCGGGACGCTTGGTCGAGCTCGATCCGCTCAGCGAGGTCTATGGCCGCTACCTGATCCGCAGCCTGCTGCTGGCAGGCGACCGCAGCGCGGCCGAGCGGCACCATGCGGCGCTGACACAGCGGCTGCGCGACGAGCTTGGCGTCGCGCCGGAGGCCGAGACCGAGGCGCTGATGAGCCCTGCGGCGGCGCTGCGCGATGCCGCGCCCGTGACACGCTATGTGAAGGGCGCCGGCCTGCATTTGGCCTATCAGACCTACGGAAGCGGGCCGCTCGATATCCTGGTCATGCCCGGCTTCGTCTCGCATGTGGAGCGCGCCTGGGAGCATCCGGCGAGCCGGACGTTCCTGGCGTCGTTGATGAAGCTTGGCCGCCTGATCGTATTCGATCGCCGCGGCATCGGACTGTCCGACCGGGTTGGCTCAGCCCCTGACATCGACGTCACAGCGGAGGATATTGGCACTGTGCTGCGGGCGGCGGATTCGCGCCGCGTCGTGCTGTTCGGCGCGTCCGAATGCGGGCCGGCCTGCGTTAAATTCGCTGTCGATGAGCCGCGCCGCGTGGCCGGGCTCATTCTGTTCGGCGCATTGGCAAAAGGCTGCTGGTCCGAGGACTATCCGCACGCGCTGCGCGCGAGCCAGTATGACGCGTGGAGCAGGCATCTCGTTGCGCAATGGGGTGGTCCGGTCGGGATCGAGGCTTTTGCGCCGAGCCTTGCCAATGATCCCCAGGCGCGCGCGTGGTGGGCAGGACTGCTGCGTGCGGCGTCCAGTCCCGGCGGCATCGCGGCGGTGCTCCAGGCGTTTCGCGACGCCGATGTGCGCGATCTGCTGCCGCAAATTGCCGTGCCGACATTGGTGCTGCACCGTCGGGGCGACAAGGCCGTGCGGATCGCGGCCGGCCGCGATCTCGCGAGCCGGATCAGCGGTGCCGAGTTCGTCGAACTCGACGGCAGCGATCACTGGTTCTTTGCCGGGGATCAGGGGCCCGTGCTTGAGGCGATCAGGCAGTTTGTGGAGGGAGTGAAGGGCGAGGGAACGAAGCGATAGCGCCCGGTCTCGTAGGGTGGGCAAAGCGAAGCGTGCCCACGATGTTGCTCAGCCAGGTAGAGGTCGTGGGCACGGCGCTGCGCGCCTTTGCCCACCCTACAGGATCACGGCAGAGTCACACCACCTCTAACTCACGCTTCTTCTTCGCCTTGGTCTGGCCGAGCAGGGGACCTGCCGTGAGCGCTGCCGTATCCGCCACGCCCGGATCGCGCGAGATCATCGCGGCCACGATCGCACCGTCGATCAACAGCCCGAGCTGATGCGCGAGCACCGCGGGCTCGCTCGAGCCGAGCTCGCCGGCGAGCTTCTCGATATGGCCGAGCACGATCTTCTTGTGCTTCAGCGCGATGTTGCGAAACTGCTTGGCGTCCTTGTCGTGCTCACCGACCGCATTGATAAAGGGGCACCCGTAGAAGCGCTCTTCGGCGAACCAGCTCTTCAGCGCAGGGAAGATGCGCGTCAGTTTCGCCTGCGCATCGCCGCCGCCTGCTTCCATGGCGCCGATGAACCATTCCCGCCATTGCTTGCCCTCGCTCTCCAGCACCGCGTTGACGAGGTTGGTCTTGGAGCCGAACAATTTATAGAGCGTGGTCTTCGCGGTGCCGGCTTCCTCGATGATCGCATCGATGCCGGTGGCGTTGATTCCGTTCTTGCAGAACAGATGCGTCGCCGCGCTGAGCAGGCGCCCGCGCGCGGACTCGTCTTCGCCCGCGCCGGCGTGGGGCGAATGAGACTTCTTCTTTGCCGTCTTTGTCATGGTGACGAACTTACCCGCAGCCGCGCCGCATCAGCAAGCCGCATCTGTTCCGCGCTGAAAAGATTCGCAAGGGATAACGCATCTGCATCGCCTTTGAGCAAGCGGCGGCTGATCAATCTGCAGGCAGCGCCGGCTAAGCGGCTCCAATGCCTCGCCTTTTGTTTTTGGCCCCCTCTGGCACGCTCCATGCAAGGAAACAGACCGTTCGGTATCCTGCCGGATTCCACGGCTGCCAGGGAGAAAATGATGACTGCCGTCGTTCAAAAGACAGTGCTGACGGGTTGCCTCGCACCCATCGACAAGAATGGCCTCGAGCAACTGATCGCCAACGGCAAGGCCAATCCGAAGGTCATCAAGACCTTGAAATGCAAGACGGTCGCGGAAGGAAAATTCCGCCACGCCAACTACATCCGTAATCTCCAGCCCTACATCGTCGACGAGCCGCCGGGCCTTCTGGGTGACGACACCGCGCCAAATCCGTCGGAAGCCTCGCTCGCCGCACTTGGCTCCTGCCTTGCGGTCGGCCTGCACGCCAACGCGGTGCATCGCGGCTGGATCGTCAACAAGCTCGAGCTCGAGCTCGAAGGCGACCTCAACATCACCGCGGTCTGGGGCACCGGCGACACCTCCGACAAGCCGGTCGGCTTCACCGATGTGCGGGTCAAGGTCGACATGGAATGCGAGGGCATCTCGCAGGACGAGATCAACGCGCTGGTCACCCATGTGAAGCAATGGTCGCCGGTCGCCAACACGTTTACGCGCCCGGTCAATCTCGAGGTCGGCGTCTGAGCTGATCACAACAGGACAAGGTGCGGGAGACGATCATGGGTTCACTGGCTTTATCACGGGCCGACATTTTGGATCAGCCCGCGCCGTCCATTGCCGGCGAGGTGGCGCGGATCGCGAAGGAGCAACTCGCGCCGCTTGCCGCCGGCATCGATGAGGGATCGGTCTATCCGGCCGAGGTGCTGCGCGCGTTCGGCGCGGTCGGGGCGTGGGGCAGCCACGTGCCCCACGAAGGTCCGGCCGATCTGCGCTGCGCCATCCAGACGATGGCGGCGATGGGCGAGGTCTGCGGTGCCACGGCCTTCATGGCCTGGTGTCAGAACACGCTGGTCTGGTACGCCGCCAACTCGACCAACATGAAGCTCGCCAAACGCTTTGGCGATGCCTTCTCGACCGGCCGGGTGCTCGGCGGCACCGGGCTCTCCAATCCGATGAAGAGTTTCTTCGGCATCGAGAAGCTGAAGCTGAAGGGGCGCAAGGTCGAGGGCGGCTATATCGTGCGCGGCGCGCTGCCCTGGGTCTCCAATCTTGGCCCCGACCATTACTTCGGCACCATCTTCGAACGCGAGGACGAGCCCGGCACTGTCATGTTCCTGGCCGACTGCTCCGATCCCGCGATCACGCTGACGCCGTGCAAGCCGTTCCTTGCGATGGACGGAACCGGCACCTACGGAGTGCAGTTCCGCGACGTGTTCGTGCCGGATGAGCTGATCCTCGCCGATCCCGCAGCACCCTTCGTCAAGAGGATCCGCGCCGGCTTCATCCTGCTCCAGGTCGGCATGGCGCTCGGCGTCATCCGCGACTGCATCAGCATCATGGACGAGGTCGACAACTCCCTCGGCCACATCAACCGTTACCTGCCGCAGCAGCCGGTGCATTTCCGCGATCTCGCGAGCGAACTCGAAACCGAGACCATGGCGCTGGCGCGCGATCCCTACAACGAGGAGGAGACCTACTGGCGCAAGGTGATTGCGCTCAGGCTTCGCGCTGGCGAAGCCAGCGTCGCGGCGGCGCATGCGGCGATGCTGCATTGTGGCGCGCGCGGCTACCTCAAAAGTCACCGCGCGCAGCGGCGCCTGCGCGAGGCTTATTTTGTCGCGATCGTCACGCCGGCCACGAAGCAGCTGCGCAAGATGCTCGCGGATTCATGACTCTTTACGTGCCCACCCCGAAGACCCCCAACCTCAACGGAGAGGCTGCCATGACTGACGTCCTGATCACTGCCGTCGAACTCGCCGATCTCTTGAAGACTGAGCCGTGTGTCGTCATCGACACCCGCAATCCCGATGCCTACGCCGCCGGCCACTTGCCGAACGCCGTCAACGTGCATGAGATTTTTACGTTCCTTGCGACCTCGACGCCGGAAGGCATGGCCGAGTTGAAGACCAAGTTCGCCGACGCGTTCGGCGGCGCAGGTCTCTCCGGCAAGGAAACGGCTGTGATCTACGAGCAGTCGATGAACTCGGGCTTCGGACAGTCCTGCCGCGGTTACTATCTCCTCACCATGCTCGGCTATCCCAAGATCAAGGTGCTGCATGGCGGTTTTGACGCGTGGTCGGCCGCGGGCTTCCCGGTGACGACGGACGTGCCGGCGCCGGCAAAGGCCTCGTTTGGAATCGTGCCTGAAGCCGGCGAAATCCTGATCGATGCGAAGACCATGCTCGGCGCCGTCGGCAAGCCCGGCATCGCCATCCTCGACGTGCGCGATGTCGATGAATGGATTGGCGACAGCTCGTCGCCCTATGGCAAGGACTTCTGCCCGCGCAAGGGCCGCATCCCCGGCGCCGTCTGGCTGGAATGGTACCGCATGATGAAGCCGACCGCCGAGGGCCCGCGCTTCAAGTCCAAGGACGAGATTTTGGCCGAATGCGCCACCGTCGGCATCTCGACGACGACGCCGGTCTATCTCTACTGCTTCAAGGGCGCGCGCGCCTCGAACACCTTCCTGGCGCTGAAGAATGCGGGCGTGAAGGACGTGCGGATGTATTTCGGCTCCTGGAACGAATGGTCGCGCGATCCGTCGCTGCCGATCGAGCAGGGGCTGCCGATTGCATCCGATGTGACGACCAAGGCGGCCTGAGCGCCGCTAACCGAGGGCATGCGGACGAGGCGCAATTCCGAGCGCCTTGATCCGCGAGGCCAGCGTGGTCGGCTTGATGTCGAGCATCTCGGCCGCACCGCCGGGGCCGAAGACTTTCCCTGCGCAGGCCTCAAGCGCGGCAACAATGTTGGCGCGCTCGTGGTCGCGCATCTCCGATGATGTCATGACCGCCGGACGCGCATCGGCCTTCTGACGCGCCGCGCCGGCCGGAGCTTGCGCGCCTGATACATCCGGTAGGTCGATGCGCAGGCGGCCGTTCTGCGACAGGATCGCGGCGCGCTCGATCACGTTCTGCAATTCGCGGACATTGCCGGGCCAGTCGTAGCGCGTCAGCCGCCGCGCATCGCCCTCCGACAGGCGCAAATTCGACTTCAGCGCCTTGCTCTCGCGCGTCAAGAAATGCTGGGCGAGCAGCGGAATGTCCTCGCGCCGTTCGCGCAAGGGTACCGTCTCGATCGGGAACACGTTGAGGCGGAAATAGAGGTCCTCGCGAAAGCGGCCGCGCTGCACCTCCTGCTTGAGATCGCGATTGGTCGCGGCGATGACGCGGACATCGACCGTGCGGGTGCGCTCCTGGCCGACGCGCTCGAAATTACCCTCCTGCAACACGCGCAGCAGCTTGCCCTGGAGCTCCAGCGGGATCTCGCCGACCTCGTCGAGGAACAGCGTGCCGCCGTCGGCCAGCTCGAACCGGCCGATGCGGTCGCGCGTTGCGCCGGTGAAGGCGCCGCGGACATGGCCGAAGAACTCGCTCTCGAACAGCTCGCGCGGGATCGCGGCGCAGTTGACGCGGATCAGCGGCCGGTCGCTGCGGGTGGAGTCTTCGTGGATGGCGCGCGCGATCAGCTCCTTGCCGGTGCCGGATTCGCCGGTGATCATCACCGCGGCCGTGGTTGGCGCCACCAGCTTGACCTGGCGCAACGTCTGCTGGACCGCCTCGCTTCCGCCGATGATGCCGCGCGGATTGGTCTCGATGCGGATTTCTTCCTGGAGATAGGCGTTTTCCAGCTCGAGCCGCTCGCGCAGGCGATCCACTTCGGTGAGCGCGGCGTGCAGCTTCTCGTCGGCCTCGCGGCGCTGGCTGACGTCGCGGAACACCACGACGGCGCCGACCACGACGCCGCGATCGCGGATCGGCGTGGAGGTGTATTCGACCCAGGCCGGCGAGCCGTCCTTGCGCCAAAACACCTCGCCGTCGACCTGATGCACGGCGCCGTCGCGAAACGCCGCGTAGATCGGGCAATCATGGTTGTGATAGTGCCGGCCATCATGATGGGTGTGATGCATGATGGGGTGGATTTCCTTGCCGACCAGCTCTTCGGCAGTCCAGCCCAGCATGCGCTCGGCCGCCGGGTTCACGAATGTGGTCTTGCCTTCGGCATTGACGCCATAGATGCCTTCGCCGGCAGCGCGCAGGATCAGCTGGTTCTCGCGCTCGATGTCCTGGAACACGCGCTCGACCCGCTGCCAGGTCGAGATGCCGCTGCGCATATGGTCTTCGGCGGCGGCATCGACATTGCGGCGGCGCCGGGCTTCGAGATCGGTGAGGGTGAGCTGCAGCAGCGTGCGGCCGTCATGGGGCAGGACGCAGCCGGCATATTCCAGCCGGAGATTTTGGCCAGTGGCATGGCGGGGGTTGAGCGCGGTGGTCCAGTAGGCGCCCTTGTGCAGCACGGCCTGGGTGAAGACGGTGAGGGCCGGGAGCTCGCCTGCATGAAGTGTGCTGGCCCTGGTCTGCCGCAGCAGCGCGCGGTCGTAGCCGAGCAGGGTGCAGGCGGCCGGGTTGGCATCGACGATCTGGTCGCCATAGGGATCGACCAGCAGCGTCGCCTCGACCGAGGATTCGAACGCCGCGACACGCGGATCGATGGCTTCGACGGGTTCGTCATGTTCAAGCATGGGCGTCGTTGCCATTGCGAAATCTCGTAATTGAACTACGAGATTTCGTTTATCACGAGTTTTCGTAGCAGCCAAGTGTGACCGAAAGTGCTGCGTCATCAAGGCACTGGCTCGCCAACAGGCGGTGGCATGCTCCTTGCGTAATTCCTGCTCGCAATGACGCGCAGGAGGTCCGATGTCCATGTTTGACAATCCGTTTGATCCCGATCGCCACCTTCGAGCCGGCTGTGCCTGTGGCCAGCATCAATCCGCGGTGGAGCATGAGCAGGCCGCGTTGCGCTGCGAGCCGGTCGAGAGCGAGGAGAAGCGTTACGAGGGCGTCGTTGCTTCCGCCGTCATGCGCGCGATGTTTCCGCAGGACGTGGCGCGGCGCGCCTTCCTGAAATCGGTCGGAGCGTCGACGGCGCTGGCAGCACTCTCGCAATTCTTCCCGATCAAGGCCGCGACCGAGGTCTTTGCGCAAACAGGTGCGCCCGAGAAGAAGGACCTCAAGGTCGGCTTCATCCCGATCACCTGCGCGACGCCGATCATCATGGCGGCACCGCTGGGCTTCTATGCCAAGCACGGTCTCAACGTCGAAGTGGTGAAGACCGCGGGCTGGGCCGTGATCCGCGACAAGACCATCAACAAGGAATACGACGCCGCGCATATGCTGGCGCCGATGCCGATCGCGATCTCGCTCGGCCTGGGCGCTAATGCCATTCCCTTCGCCGTGCCCGCGATCGAGAACATCAACGGGCAGGGCATCGTGCTGGCGACCAAGCACAAGGACAAGCGCGACCCGAAGGACTGGAAGGGCATGAAGTTCGCCATTCCCTTCGACTATTCCATGCACAATTACCTGCTGCGCTATTATCTCGCCGAGCACGGCATCGACCCCGACACCGACGTGCAGCTGCGCTCGGTGCCGCCGCCGGAGATGGTGGCGAATTTGCGCGCCGACAACATCGACGGCTTCCTCGCGCCCGACAACATCTGCCAGCGCGCGATCTATGACGGCGTCGGCTTCATGCATCTGTTGTCCAAGGAGATCTGGGACGGCCATCCCTGCTGCAGCTTCGCCGCGAGCAAAGAGTTCATCACGACCGCGCCGAACAGCTTTGCGGCACTGACGCGCGCGATCGTCGATGCCACCGCCTATGCCTCGAAGGCGGAGAACCGCAAGCAGATTGCGGAGGCCATCGCGCCGGCCAATTACATCAACGCGCCTGTGACCGTGCTGGAGCAGGTCCTGACCGGAACCTACGCTGACGGCCTTGGCGGCGTGAAGACCGACGCCAAGCGTGTCGATTTCGATCCGTTCCCCTGGCAGTCCTTTGCGGTCTGGATGCTGACGCAGATGAAGCGTTGGGGCCAGATCAAGGGCGATGTCGACTACAAGGCGGTGGCCGAGCAGGTGTATTTGGCGACCGACACCAAGAAGCTGATGACGGAGATGGGCCTGACGCCGCCGGCGACCGCCTACAAATCCTTCGCGGTGATGGGCAAGAACTTCGATCCGGCCAAGCCGGAGGATTACGTCGCGAGCTTCAAGATCAGGAAGGCATCGTGAGCATCTCCGCTCTCGTGTCCCGGGCGCGGCGCAGCGCGAAGCGGTGCGACGCAGAACCGGGACCCATGTGGCCCGACTGGGTCCCGGCTCTGCGAAGCAGCACTGCGTGCTGCATCGCGTCCGGGAAACGAGCGGTGGAGCTTGCGCGATGACATCCTCCCTCCGCCTCCGCGCCGGGATCGTCTCCATCGCGCTGCTCGCCGCGTTCCTCGGCATCTGGCATCTCGCCACGCGCTCGACGGCACCGGTCGCGACGATGAGCCCGGAATACGCCAAGCTGATGGGGCTGACCGCCACGCAGGGCAAATCCGCCATGCCCGGGCCGCTCGATGTCGGCGCAAAGCTCTGGGAGCATTTGAAGCGGCCGTTCTATGACAACGGGCCGAACGACAAGGGGCTCGGCATCCAGCTCGGCTATTCCATCGCGCGCGTCGGCATGGGCTATCTGCTCGCCGTGCTCGTCGCCATTCCGCTCGGCTTCCTGATCGGCATGTCGCCGCTGCTCAGCAAAGCGCTCGATCCCTTCATCCAGGTGTTGAAGCCGATCTCGCCGCTGGCCTGGATGCCGCTCGCGCTCTACACCATCAAGGACTCTTCGATCTCTGCGATCTTCGTCATCTTCATCTGCTCGATCTGGCCGATGCTGCTCAACACCGTCTTTGGGGTGGCGAGCGTGCGCAAGGAATGGATCAACGTCGCACGTACGTTGGAAGTCGGCACGCTCAGGCGCGCCTTCACCGTGATCCTGCCGGCGGCGGCGCCGACGATTTTGACCGGCATGCGCATCTCGATCGGCATCGCCTGGCTCGTGATCGTCGCGGCCGAGATGCTCGTCGGCGGCACCGGCATCGGCTACTTCGTCTGGAACGAGTGGAACAACCTCTCGATCACCAACGTCATCATCGCGATCCTGCTGATCGGGGTCGTCGGCATGCTACTCGACCAGATCCTCGCGCGTTTCACGCGCATGGTCACGTTTCCGGAGTAGGGGCTGTGACCGACAAATTTATCTCCATCGAAGGCATCGCAAAACGTTATCCCGGCGCGAGCGGCGCCACGACCACGGTGTTCGAGAATCTCTGGCTGTCGATGGCGCGCGGCGAGTTCTGCTGCGTGATCGGCCATTCCGGCTGCGGCAAGACCACGGTGCTCAATATTCTTGCCGGCCTTGATGCGCCGAGCGAGGGTACTGTCATCGTCGACGGACAGGCGATCTCGGGCACGAGCCTCGACCGCGCGGTGATTTTCCAGAGCCATGCGCTGCTGCCGTGGCGCACGGTGCTCGGCAACGTTGCCTATGCCGTAAGTTCGAAATGGCGACGCTGGGATCGCGCCAAAGTAAAGGCGCACGCTCAGACCTTCATCGATCTCGTTGGTCTCTCCGGCTCCGAGCACAAGCGGCCGTCAGAACTCTCCGGCGGCATGAAGCAGCGCGTCGGCATCGCACGCGCGCTGTCGATCACGCCGAAGATGATGCTGATGGATGAGCCGTTCTCGGCGCTCGACGCGCTGACGCGCGGCACGCTGCAGGACGAGGTACGGCGTATCTGTCTGGAGACCGGGCAGACCGCGTTCATGATCACCCACGATGTCGACGAGGCGATTTATCTGGCCGACAAGATTTTTCTGATGACCAACGGCCCCGGTGCGGTGCTCGCCGAGGTCGTCGAGAATCCGTTGCCCCGGGATCGCGGTCGCACCGACCTGCACCGGCATCCGCTCTACTACGCGCTGCGCAACCACATCATCGATTTCCTGGTGACGCGCAGCAAGACCTTTACGGCCGAGAAGCCCGATCACGATCCGCGCAACGTGCCCGTGGTGCAGATCGGCAAGCCAGGACTGACGATCGCATCTAGCGGCGACGAACAACGACAGACTTGGACACCCGGGACCAGTCCTGGACTAACCGCCTGAAAGGGAGACCCCAAAATGAAACGCGAAGACCTCACCGAAAAACTGCTCGACATCAAGCGCGAGAAGGGCTGGACCTGGAAATACATCTGCGAGCAGGTGGGCGGCTATGCCGAGGTGCTGATCGTCGGCGCGATCCTCGGTCAGATGAAGCTGACGAAGCCGCAGGCGGCGAACGCCGGTGAGCTGTTCGGCTTGTCGAAGGCGGAGACCGCGATGCTGAACGAGGTGCCGATGCGCGGTACCGGCACGCCGATGCCGCCGACCGATCCGTTGATCTATCGTTTCTACGAGATGGTGATGGTGAATGGCCCCGCCTGGAAGGCGCTGATCGAGGAGGAATTCGGCGACGGCATCATGTCGGCGATCGACTTCGACATGGGGATCGAGCGCGTCGCCAACCCGAAGGGCGACCGCGTCAAGATCACCATGAGCGGAAAATTCCTGCCGTACAAATATTACGGCGCCAGCGGCAACGTGCCGGAGTATGGCTTCAAGGAGGGGTAGACGGCGGATTGCGAGTAGCGAATGGGTCTTTCCCACTCGCTACTCACTATTCGCTACAGGATCGCGCCCGGCGTGTAGCGGGCCGCTTCAGGCTTCGCCTTTGCCAGAGCTTCGACCTGCTCGGCGAAGTGATCGACCTGCGCGCCGGCGTCGCCGGAATTGGCGCGCCCGTGATCGAGCACGCTTTGCAGCTCGGCCGCGCTCAGGCCGAGTCGCTGATCGGCAGCGAGACGCTGCAACAGGTCGTTTTGCACGATCTTGCCGGTGCGCAGATCGCGGATGGCCGCCACCGCATGCTCCTTGATCGCCTCGTGCGCGCCCTCACGGCCGGCGCCCTTCTTCACCGCTTCCATCATGACCGTCGTGGTCAGCAGGAAGGGCAAATAACGGTTGAGCTCGGTCGCGACGACGGCGTCGAATATCTCCATCTGGTCGAGCACCGAGAGCAGGGTCTCGAGCAGGCCGTCCATGGCGAGGAAAGTATCGGGCAGCATGACGCGGCGGACCACGGAGCAGGAGACGTCGCCTTCGTTCCACTGGTCGCCGGCGAGGCCGGCGGCCATCGCGAGATAGCCCTTCAGCACCACGTGCAGGCCGTTGATGCGCTCGCAGGAGCGGCTGTTCATCTTGTGCGGCATCGCGGATGAGCCAACCTGGCCCTTGGCAAAACCTTCGCTGGCGAGTTCGTGCCCCGCCATCAGCCGCAACGTCTTGGCGAAGCTGCCCGGACCGCTGGCGAGATCGA
Organism: Bradyrhizobium betae; assembly: GCF_004123905.1. Taxonomy (GTDB): domain Bacteria; phylum Pseudomonadota; class Alphaproteobacteria; order Rhizobiales; family Xanthobacteraceae; genus Bradyrhizobium; species Bradyrhizobium betae_A. Next base: position 255,481 of record NZ_MZXW01000013.1, on the reverse strand, counting down.
CCAGCACGCTGACCGCGCGGAAGTCGAGGCTACGCGGATAGACCTGGCCGACAGCATCAAAGCTCTTGGGCAGGCCGAGGTGCTTGAGGATTTGCTGTTCGAGCGCGCGGGCCTTGCCGGCATCGCCATTGAACAGGGTGATCTGGTCGAGCCGCGTGCCGACCGCGCCCTTCAGGCCGCGTGCCGGATAGGTGTCGAGCAGGTTGACCAGGCTCTGATGCGCCAGCAGCATCTCTTCGCCGAACATCGCGATACGCTTGCCGAGCGTCGTGACCTGCGCGGCCACGTTGTGCGTGCGGGCCGTGAACGGGATATCGCGCAACTGATTTGCGTGTTTCGCAAAACGGATCAGCGCGGCGATGGTCTTGGTCTCAATCAGCTGCAACCCGCGGTAGACCTGCAACTGCTCCACGTTCTCGGTGAGGTCGCGGCTGGTCATGCCCTTGTGCAGGTGCTCGTGACCGGCGAGTTCGCAGAACTCCTCGATGCGCGCCTTGACGTCGTGGCGGGTGATGCGCTCGCGGCGCATGATGGACTCAAGGCTAACCTGGTCCTTCACGCGCTCGTAGCTTTCGATCACGCCATCCGGCACCGGGATGCCGAGATCGCGCTGACCCTTCAGCACGGCGATCCAGTAGTCGCGCTCGAGGCGAACCTTGCCTTCGCCACTCCAGATGGCGCGCATGGCGGGCGAGGCATAGCGTTCGGCGAGGACGTTTGAAATGTGATCGGGTGTGTGATCTTTGGACATGCCGCTCATTTGGCATTGCCCGGGGCTGTCCGCAAGCCGTTATGGGGCGAGCGGCGAACGGGATTGACCTCACCATTCGCCGCTCCCGCCAGCTTATTTCCCGGCCTTCACCTCGGCGGCCGCCACGGCGATCAGCTCGCTCATCTTGGCGCGAATCGCCTGCTCGGTGATCGCCACGTCCTTGGCGGCGAAATCACCCATGACCTTGCGCAGGACGTCGTCATCGCCGGCTTCCTCGAAATCGGCCGCGACGACCTCCTTGGCATAGGCCGCAGCGGCTTCGCCTGACATTCCGAGCTTTTCGGCCGCCCACAGCCCGAGCAGCCGGTTGCGGCGAGCTTCCGCCTTGAATTTCTGCTCCTCGTCGAGGGCGAACTTCTTCTCAAAGCCTTCCTGGCGCTTGTCGAACGTGCTCATGCGGCTTCCAATTCCCTGCTGGCTGGACCGGGTGGCCTCGTTGCGAGAGCCCCGGTGCATGCCTAGATAGGGGGCACGAATCGGCAAAACAACGAGCCGTTAAGCCGCAGGCAAGGCGGTATAAGTTGGCATCGGATGAGCCGGATCGATTGTACTGGGGCGGCCAATCGGATAGGTTGCCTGAGGCTCGGTTCCTGTTCTGTTTCCTTGGTCTTTTCTTGGGCTTCAGACGGGTTCCAGGCCGTTCACGGCAGCTCCGCTGTGTGTCGTCGTTCTAGTCAACCGGAGCACACCAAATACATGGATTTCAACAAAACACGGTACATCCCCATGAGCCGTCGGCGTCGCATTTATGAAGGCAAGGCAAAGGTTCTGTATGAAGGTCCCGAGCCCGGTACCCTGATCCAGCACTTCAAGGATGACGCGACCGCATTCAATGCGAAAAAGCATCAGGTGATCGAGGGCAAGGGTGTCCTCAACAACCGGATCTCGGAGTACCTGTTTCAGCATCTCAACGACATCGGGGTGCCGACCCATTTCATCCGCCGCCTCAACATGCGCGAGCAGTTGATTCGCGAGGTCGAGATCGTGCCGCTCGAAGTGGTGGTGCGGAACGTCGCTGCCGGCTCGCTGTCGCAGCGCCTCGGCATCGAGGAGGGCACGCAGCTGCCCCGTTCGATCATCGAGTTCTATTACAAGAACGACCAGCTCAACGACCCCATGGTGTCGGAAGAGCACATCACGGCGTTCGGCTGGGCGACGCCGCAGGAGATCGACGACATCATGGCGCTTGCCATCCGCGTCAACGACTTCCTCACCGGCCTCTTCCTCGGCATCGGCATCCGCCTCGTCGACTTCAAGATGGAGTGCGGCCGGCTGTTCGAGAACGAGATGATGCGCATCATCGTCGCCGACGAGATCTCGCCGGATAGCTGCCGTCTGTGGGACATCAAGTCGAACGAGAAGCTCGACAAGGATCGTTTCCGCAGGGATCTCGGCGGCCTGCTCGAGGCCTATACCGAAGTCGCCAAGCGTCTCGGCATCCTCATGGAGAACGAGCGTCCGCAGGGCTCCGGCCCGGTGCTGGTGAAGAGCTAAGAGGATCTTGACGTGAAGGCACGTGTCACCGTTACCCTGAAGACCGGCATCCTCGATCCGCAGGGCAAGGCCATCGAAGGCGCGCTGAAGTCGCTCGGCGTCGACGGCGTCGCCAGCGTCCGTCAGGGCAAGGTGTTCGACATCGAGCTCGCCGGCGCGGACAAGGCCAAGGCGGAGGCGGCGTTGAAGGACGCCGCCGACAGGCTGCTGGCAAACACCGTGATCGAGAACTATCGGGTCGAGCTGCTAAGCTAGCCGAACTGTTAAGCCAGGGCGATCGGGCGTCGCGCGCTCGCCCTGGGCTCACAACCACCCCACGCGGCGGAAGCGCCAGTAGAGCGCGATGCAGGCGAGCGCCATCATCCCCATCACGACGAAGTAGCTGTACTCCCATTGCAGCTCCGGGATGTATTTGAAGTTCATCCCGTAGATGCCGGCGACTGCGGTCGGGACGGCGAGGATCGCGAGCCACGAGGCGAGCTTCTTGGAGACCGCCGTCTCCTGCGCCTGACCGACCAGCAGACTAGCCTCGAAGGCGAAGGCCAGCACCTCGCGCATGGAATCGATGCGCTCCTGGATGTTCCTGACGTGGTCGGTGACGTCGCGGAACAACGGCTGCATGGTCGCGCGCACCATGGCCAGCTCGTCATGCTCGAGCCGGCGGCACACTTCCACCAACGGGCCGATCGCGGTCCTGAGCCGCAACAGGTCGCGGCGCAGCATGTAGAGCCGCTCGATCTGCGCCTTGCTGATCGGCTTGGAGAGCACGTCGTCCTCGATGCCCTCGACCTCCTCGTGAATGCTCTCGAGCACGGGGGAGTAGTTGTCGACGATGAAATCGAGGATGGCGTAGAGGATGTAGTCCTCGCCGCGCGCCAGCGCCCGCGGGCAGCTTTCGCAGCGTTCGCGCACCGGCGTGTAGGACGTCGAGGCGCCGTGGCGCACCGAGACCAGATAGCCTTCGCCGACGAAGATGTGCGTCTCGCCGAAGGCGATCCGGCCCTCGATCAGCTGCGCCGTCCGCGCCACGATGAACAGGGCCTCGCCATATTGCTCGATCTTCGGCCGCTGGTGGGCGTTGTTGGCATCCTCGATGGCGAGGTCGTGCAGGTCGAACTGTTTCTGCACGGCGCCGAGCAGCGCCATGTCGGGCTCGTGCAGCCCGATCCAGACGACGTGGCCGGGCTTGGCCCGCCAGCTCGAGGCTTCGCTGATGGCGATATTGGCAACGCGCCGGCCGTCGACATAGGCGCCGGCAGCGACGACGCCTTCAGCGGACACCGGTTCGGAGGCTGATGCGGGCAGCGACGGGACATTCATGGCTTCCATCCCGGGCAAGATCGTTGGGCAGACGAGCCGTGGCTATGGCCTGTGTACAAGGCCGCCCGGCAAGGCTAGCACTGGTAAAATCCCCGTCAAATGGCTAAGTGTCTTGGCGAATTGGCCCTTTGGGCCAGCCCGATTCCCATCATCGCCGGAACCCGAACCATGAAAGCCGCCATCCTCGTCTTTCCCGGAATCAACCGCGAGCGCGACATGGCGCGCGCATTGAGGCTGATCTCCGGCAACGAGCCTTCGATGGTCTGGCACGCCGAGACGTCGCTTCCCGCAGGCACCGATCTCGTGGTGGTGCCCGGCGGCTTCTCCTATGGCGACTATCTGCGCTGTGGCGCAATCGCCGCGCGTGCGCCGGTGATGGATGCGGTGCGCGATTATGCGGCCAAGGGTGGCCTCGTGCTCGGCGTCTGCAACGGCTTTCAGATCCTCTGCGAGTCCGGCTTGCTGCCGGGCGTGCTGATGCGCAATGCGCGGCTGAAGTTCATCTGCAAGGACGTGCATCTGCGCGTCGAGCGCTCCGACACGCCGTTCACCCGCGGCTACAATGCCGGCCAGGTCATCCGCGTGCCGGTCGCCCACGGCGAGGGCAATTACGAGGCGGATGAAGAGACCATCAAGCGCATCGAGGGCGAGGGGCGGGTGCTCTATCGCTACTGCTCGGCCGACGGCGCGGTCGACGAGAGCCACAACATCAATGGCGCTGCGCATTCGATCGCCGGCCTGGTCAACGACAGGGGCAACGTGCTCGGCATGATGCCGCATCCGGAAAACCACGTCGAAGACATCATGGGCAGCACCGACGGCCGCGGCCTGTTCGCCGGTCTCGTCCAGCATCTGGAAAAGGCCGCGTGATCTCGTTCGTGTTGAAGCGGCTATCGGCCGCCATTGCCGTTGCTGCGTTTGCAACGGCCGCGCTCGCTCAGGATTTCCCCAAGCGTCCTGTGACCATGATCGTGCCTTTCGCGGCCGGCGGCACCTCGGACGTGATTGCGCGAACCGTTGCCGAGCAGATGGGCATCGCGCTCGGCCAGACCATCGTGATCGAGAACGTTGCGGGTGCCGGTGGTTCGACGGCGCTGGCGCGTGCCTCTCGCGCCGAGCCTGACGGCTACACCATCGCGATTGGCAATGCCGGCATCAATGCTGCGACCTACACGATCTATCCAAAGCTGCCGTTCACGCCAGAATCCTTCGTGCCGATCGGGATGGTAGCCAAGACGTTCGGCATCATCGCGATCCGCAAGGACTTTCCGGCGAAGGACCTCAAGGAGTTCATCGCCTACGCCAAGGCCAATCCGGGCAAGATCAATCTCGGCCATGCCGGCGTCGGCTCGTCGAACTATTTGATCTGCAAGAGCTTCGTCACGGCCGCCGGCATCGATGCGACGCTGGTGGGCTATCGCGGCGCCGCGCCCGCGCTGACCGATGCGATCGGCAGCCAGATCGACGGCGTCTGCGATGCGGCGGCCTCCGTCTCGCAGTCGATCAACGAGAAGCTGGTGCGGGGCCTCGTGGTCGGCTCGACCGTGCGGCTCGCGACGCTGCCGGATCTACTCACTTCAGCTGAAGCAGGCCTGCCCGAATTCGAGGCGCAGGGCTGGAACGGCCTGTTCGCGCCCAAGGGCACGCCGCCGGCGATCATCGCAAAACTGAATGCAGCGGCGCGTACCGCGGTCGAGACCGACGCGGTGAAGAAGCGTTTTGCAGAGCTGTCGACCGTTGCGCCCGATGACAACGAGCATACGCCGGAGCTGCTTCAGCAACTGGTGACGCGGGACGTCGAGAAGTACCGAAAAATGCTGGCGGACGACGCCAACAAGTAGCGTCCGCACTGCCGCAGATCGCGGCGAGCTATGCGTTTGGCTGAGCGAGCGACTTCCGCTTCGCCCGCTTGATCGTCCCGGAGAACGTGAACAGCCGGCGCTCGGCGGCGGCCATCTGCCCGCGCAGGAAGATCAGCGAACCGCCGGAGCGGGTGACCTCGCCGGTGCATTCGATCAGCTCGCCCTCGTGGCCGGCATCCAGGAACTCGCAGGCAAAATTGACCGTCACGCCGCGGCCCTGGAGCGCATGGCGGCCGATCGCGAACAGGCAGTAGTCGGCGAAGGCCATGAAGCAGCCGCCATGGACGTTGCCGGAGCCGTTCAAATGCTTCTTTTCGACCCGGAAGGCGCAGCGGACGCTGCCATCCGCCTCCAGGCGGTGCCAGAAGGGACCGATATGGTTCTCAAAACTGTCGCGGATCCAGGTCTGCCAGCCCGCGAATTCGCCGTCCGTCGCGACATGCAGCTCCGGGCGCGGGGAAGGGGCCGTTTTGGTCAATTCGTGCAAGGAAATGGGCCTTCAATTACGGGTCTTTAGCCCTTAAATCCGATCCGTCAGCGCGTTGCAATTCCCGTTCCCGCACCGACCTGCCGCAAAACGTGGGACAGCGGGAAAATGCGCCATAAAGGGCTTTTCGTGAGCCCCCGATGTTCCTAAGAACGGCCAAACCCCGCCGAAAGCCCCGAATCCATGAAGAACGAACCCAAGATCACCCCCGAGCTGATCGCCGCCCACGGGCTCAAGCCCGATGAATACGAGCGCATCTTGAAGCTGATCGGGCGGGAGCCGACCTTCACCGAGCTCGGCATCTTCTCGGCGATGTGGAACGAGCACTGCTCGTACAAATCCTCGCGCATCCATCTGAAGGGCCTGCCGACCAAGGCGCCTTGGGTGATCCAGGGTCCGGGCGAGAATGCCGGCGTGATCGACATCGGCGATGGCCAGGCCGTGGTCTTCAAGATGGAGAGCCACAACCACCCGAGCTACATCGAGCCCTACCAGGGCGCGACGACAGGCGTCGGCGGCATTTTGCGCGACGTCTTCACCATGGGCGCGCGTCCCATCGCCTGCCTCAATGCGTTGAGCTTTGGCGCGCCTGAGCATGCCAAGACCCGGCATCTCGTCTCCGGCGTCGTCGCCGGTGTCGGCGGCTACGGCAATTCCTTCGGCGTGCCGACGGTCGGCGGCCAGGTCCGTTTCCACACCCGCTATGACGGCAACATCCTCGTCAACGCGATGGCGGTGGGCCTCGCCGATACCGACAAGATCTTCTATGCGGCGGCGTCCGGCGTGAACATGCCGATCGTCTATTTGGGATCCAAGACCGGCCGCGACGGCATCCATGGCGCCTCGATGGCCTCGGCCGAGTTCGACGACAAGTCCGAGGAGAAGCGCCCGACCGTGCAGGTCGGCGATCCCTTCGCCGAGAAGCTGCTGCTCGAGGCATGCCTCGAGATCATGGAGAAGGGCTGCGTCATCGCGATCCAGGACATGGGCGCGGCGGGGCTGACCTGCTCGGCGGTCGAGATGGGCGCCAAGGGCGACCTCGGTGTCGATCTCGATCTCGATGCGGTGCCGACCCGCGAGACCGGCATGAGCGCCTACGAGATGATGCTCTCGGAGAGTCAGGAGCGCATGCTCATGGTGCTCAAGCCCGAGAAGGAAAAGGAAGCCGAGGCGATCTTCAAGAAGTGGGGCCTCGACTTCGCGGTCGTCGGCTACACCACGCCGAGCAAGCGCTTTGTGGTCAAGCATGGCGGCGACGTCATGGCCGATCTGCCGATCAAGGAGCTCGGCGACGAGGCGCCGCTCTATGACCGTCCGCATGTCCCCTCCGCCGCGCTGCCGGTCGTGCATGCGCGCGAGGTGCCGGCGCCGATGGGCCTCGGTGCTGCGCTGGAAAAGCTGATCGGCACGCCCGACATGTGCAGCAAGCGCTGGGTCTGGGAGCAGTATGACCACGTCATCCTCGGCAACACCATGCAGCGTCCCGGTGGCGATGCCGCCGTGGTGCGCGTGCAGGACGGGCCGAAGGGCCTGGCGCTGACCGTCGATGTCACGCCGCGCTATTGCGAGGCCGATCCGTATCAAGGCGGCATGCAGGCGGTGGCGGAAGCCTGGCGCAACATCACCGCGGTCGGCGGCAAGCCGCTTGCTATCACCGACAATCTCAATTTCGGCAATCCTGAGCGGCCAGAGATCATGGGCCAGTTCGTCGGCTGCCTGAAGGGCATCTCGGAAGCCTGCCGCACGCTCGACTTCCCGGTCGTGTCCGGCAACGTCTCGCTCTACAACGAGACCAATGGCCGCGCGATCCTGCCGACGCCTTCGATCGGCGGTGTAGGCCTGCTCGACGATTTCACCAAGTCCGCATCGCTCGCCTTCAAGGCCGAGGGCGAGGCGATCCTGCTGATCGGCGAGACCCATGGCTGGCTCGGCCAGTCCGTTTACTTACGCGATATTTGCGGTCGCGAGGAGGGCGCGCCGCCGCCGGTCGATCTCGCGGCTGAAAAGCGCAACGGCGATTGCGTGCGCGGCATGATCCATGCGGGCACTGCGACCGCCGTGCACGACCTCTCGGATGGCGGCCTCCTGATCGCGCTCGCCGAGATGGCGATGGCGAGCGGCATCGGCGCGAAACTGCTGGCGGCGCCGACGTCGCTTGTCTCGCAGGCCTATTGGTTCGGCGAGGATCAGGCGCGCTATCTCGTCACCGTGCCGGAAACGGAAGCCGGCCGCGTGCTCGCAAAAATGCGCGGCTGCGAGGTGCCCTGCGTGCGGATCGGCACCACCGGTGGTGATGCGGTTGCGATTGTAGGCGAGGCACCTGTAACGATCGACACGCTGCGCAAATCGTTCGAGCGCTGGCTGCCGGAGTATATGGGCGGGAAGGCGGCGTAAGGCGCCGACACACACTCCGTCATTGCGAGCGTAGCGAAGCAATCCAGACCGCCTCCGCGGAGGGTTTCTGGATTGCTTCGCTGCGCTCGCAATGACGAGTTGAGAGAGCGTGCCTCACAACACGTGTGACGCCCCCGGAATCTTCCGCAACGCCGCCGTCAGCCCCCAGCTCAGGATCACCGTGAGCACGAAGCCGATCGCCGCTTTCACAATTGCGGGCAGCGTATAGTCGAACAGCGCATACTGGATCCACAGCGCGATCGGATAGTGCACCAGGAACATGCCGTAGGCGTCCGCCTGCATGCGGTCGAGCAGGTTCGGCCCCGGCGACTTCTGGTGCAGGAAGAAGGCGAGGATCGCGAGCAGGATCGAGCAAGAGAACAGCACGAAGAACGTGCCGTAGATCGCCTGATACCAATGCGGCTGCGGGTCTGGATTGCCCAAAACTTCGCGCTTGATGTAGATCATCACCCACATCAGACAGTAGGGGATCAGCGTGACAATCACCCACGTCCAGCGGCTTTTCGGCAACTGGCCCTCTGCGCTGAGGATGCCGCGATCGAAGTTCGCAGCACCAACGCTGACGCCAATGAAGAAATAGGCGAAGTAGAGCAGGATGCGGCTCGCCTGCACCGAGAACGGCCCGGACTCGAACCATCGGCTGCCGCCGAAATAGAGCAGGACCGGCACATAGACGATGATGGAGACGACGGCGAGCATCAGCCAGAAGACGAACGGCTGGTCAAACCCGCGCAGCGAAACGCGGTTGCCGGGATCGACCAGATGCGCGGAGACCCGGTAGAGCAGGCTCGCGGTCAGGTCGAACGCCAGCAGCACCCAGACGAACCAGATCGGGCCGCTCGGCCACGGGCCCACGGTGATCGTCTTCCACCAGAACGCGGCGAAGTTCAGCTCGGGATTGGCCCGCAGCGCGATCGCGTAATAGGCGAGCGGAATGACGGTCAAGGCCGCGATCGCGAACGGAAGTCCGAGCCGCAACAACCGGTCGCGCAGGAAAACGGAGGGCGCCTTGCGCGCGATGCCGGGCCAGGTGAACAGGCCCGACAGGAAGAAGAACATCGCCATGAAGAAGCTGTCGGTCGCGAGCACGACGATGTCGAACCCGATCCAGGAGGCCGGATCGGTGTGACCGAAATAGGTGTAGGGAATGACGGCGTGATGCAGCAGCACCACCAGCGTCAGGAAGGTGCGGGCGCGATCGAGCGACAGATTGCGCGCCTTGGCCTTCGGCGCGGCGTGCGCCTCTGCGCCGATCGCCGCGGAATGTGACATCGTGATCATGGTCGCCCCGACTTGCGCTCCTGTCCCGGGGCGGACTGTGCCGCCGGGAACCGGATTCAGCAAGGGTCGTTTGAGCCGCAAAAGCCTCCCGTCGTGCGATCAGGAACCAGTTCTGGACAGCGAAGTTAGCGTCCACGTACAGGTTGAGGGCCGTCAAGTTGCGGCCTTAGGTCGGAGTTGGCGATGACGATCCTGAAATGGGCGCTGATCTTTTTACTGATCTCGATTGTAGCAGGCGTGCTCGGCTTCACCGGCATCTCGGCCGCCTCCGCCGATATCGCTCGCTTCCTGTTCTACGTCTTCGTCGTGATCTTCCTAGTGCTGCTGATACTCGGGCTCACGATCTTCAGGGCGTAACTGAGCTTCGCATACACAGTCGGTCGTCATGCCCGGGCTTGTCCCGGGCATTCGATCTTTCTTCCGGGAGCCAAGAACGTGGATGGCCGGGACGAGGCCGGGCCATAATGGCGGCGCGCAGCGCGGCCTATCCCACTTCCTCGATCGTCACCTTGTCGGGATAAAACGCGAGATGGCCGGAAATCTCCGTCATCGCCGGGAAGGGCGTCTCATAGGTCCAGATCGCGTTGTCGAGCGTTTTGCCGTCGGCCTTGACGCTGTAATAGCTCGCATCGCCCTTGTAGGGGCAATGGGTGACGCGGTCGGTGCGCTCCAGCAGCGCCATGTTGGCGTCTTCCCGCGGCACATATTGCACCGCCGGATATTTGGCCTCCTTCAAGACCAGCGCATTGCTGGTCTCGGCGATCACGATGTCGCCGGCCGTGACCCGGACACGCCGGGGGTTCTGGGTGATGGTGATGGGGTGGTCGGGCCCTGGAAGCTTCATGATTTCACGCCTTTTCGATCAATCTGCCGCGCGCGGCACTTTGTCGTGCCTTTATCCGGATGGGATCAGGGATATAGTGCCTGAAGGCGTGACGTAGAAGACCGTTCACGCTAAGTTTGGCCCGGCCGGCAAGTTTGGCTTTGCAGATCCGGACCCCGGCAAGCGATTCTAAGCCGAGACTGAAAGACGAGACAGGAGCACGACCCGAATGCCCATGGACGCCCACGATATCGAGGCGATGATCAAGGCAGCGATCCCCGATGCCGAGGTGACCATCCGTGACCTCGCCGGCGATGGCGACCATTACGCCGCGACCGTGATCTCGGAATCCTTCCGCGGCAAGTCCCGCGTCCAGCAGCACCAGATCGTCTATCAGTCCCTGCAAGGCCAGATGGGCGGCGTGCTGCATGCGCTGGCGCTGCAAACCGGCGTACCAGGTACCTGACCAGGGTTGCATCTGACCTGACCAGCGCGACGGGGGACGATGATGGCTGCGGATAATGCGCGCGGCGCGATGTTTCGCGTCATCCTGCCGAACCAGCCCAGCCGCGTCACCAATGCCGAGCTGTTCTTCGACCTGGTCTTCGTCTTCGCCGTTACGCAGGTGTCGCACACGCTGCTGCACCATTTCACGCCGCTCGGCGCGGTCGAGGTCACGCTGCTGTTTCTGGCGGTGTGGTGGGTGTGGGTCTACACCGCCTGGGTCACCAACTGGCTCAATCCCGAGCTGACGCCGGTCCGCATCCTGATCTTCCTGATGATGCTGGGCGGCCTCGTGCTGTCGACGACGATCCCGACCGCGTTCGAGGGGCGGGGCCTGTGGTTTGCGATCGCCTATGCGACCATGCAGGTCGGACGCACCGCGTTCTGGCTGTTCGCAACCCCGCGCCACCGGACGGCGGTGCGGCACAATGCGATCCGCATCCTGGTCTGGCTCTGCGGCTCCGCGATCTTCTGGATCCTTGGCGGCCTCGCGCACGGGGAGGAGCGGCTGTGGTTCTGGATCGTGGCGCTGACGATCGAGTATGTCTCGCCGGCGGTCCGCTTCTGGCTCCCGAGGCTGGGCTTCTCGTCGGTCGAGGCCTGGGCCGTCGAAGGCGGCCACATGGCCGAGCGCTGCGCCGGCTTCATCATCATTGCGCTCGGGGAAGCCGTTGTCGTCAACGGCGCAACCTTTGCCGAGCTGGACTGGACCGCCGACAACATCCTGGCCTTCGTCTCGTGCCTGGTCGGCGCCATCGCGATGTGGTGGGTCTATTTTCACAAGGGCGCCGAGGCTGGCTCAGAGCGGCTGTCGAAGTCCGCCGAATCCGGCCGGCTGGCGCGGCTCGCTTATACCTATCTGCACTTGCCGATCGTCGCCGGCATCATCCTGACCGCAGTCTCGGACGAGCTGGTGCTGAAGCATCCGACCGGCCATTCCGACATCCGCACCATCGTCAGCACGATCGGTGGCCCGCTGGTGTTCCTGATCGGCACCATCCTGTTCAAGCACGCGATCCGCGGCTTCCTCCAGCTCTCGCACGGCATCGGCATCATCCTGCTGCTGGTGCTGTGGTGGTTCGCGGCGGAGCTGTCGCCCTTATGGCTTTCGGTCGCGACGACGGTGATCATGATCGTCGTCGCGGTGTGGGAGTCGGTGTCGCTGGGGTCGGCAACCGAGGAGTAGGCGCCGGAGCGCTTACTCCGCCACCTCCAATGCGTGCACCGAGAACATCTTCGCTGCATCCATCCAGCTCTCGCGCACCCGCCAGCCGGCGCCCTGCGCCAGCGCGGCGAAACGCTCGAGGCTGTATTTGTAGCTGTTCTCGGTGTGGATGCTCTCGCCCGGGCGGAACGAGAAGCTGGTGCCGAGCAGGCGCACGGTCTGGCTCTTCTTGCTGATCAGGTGCATCTCGATGCGGTGCCGCTCGCGATTGTAGATCGCCCGATGGGTGAAGGCGGACAGATCGAAATTGCCGCCGAGCTCGCGGTTGATCCGCACCAGCACATTGAGGTTGAAGCGCGCGGTGACGCCGGCGGCATCGTTGTAGGCGTCGTGGAGCACGCGCTCTTCTTTTTCCAGGTCGGCGCCGATGATCATCTGCGCGCCCGCGCCCAGGATCTTGCGTGCGCTCTTCAGGAAGGCCTGCGCTTCATGCGGTTCGAAATTGCCGATGGTCGAGCCGGGGAAGAAGCCGACCTTGGGCATGGACGCGACCACCTTGGGCAGCTCGAACGGCGTGGTGAAGTCGGCCGCCACCGGGTAGATGCCGAGTGACGGGAAATCCCGCTTCAGGCCGTTCGCCTGCGCCTTCAGGAAGTCGCCGGAGATGTCGACGGGGACATAAGCCGCGAACTTGCAGTGGCCCAGCAGCAGGCGGACCTTCGTGGTCGCGCCGGCGCCGAACTCGACCAGTGCCGCATGCTCCGGAATGATCTTTGCGATCTCGCTGCCGCGCTCCTTCAGGATCGATAGCTCGGTGCGGGTCGGATAATATTCCGGCAGCTTCGTGATGGCCTCGAACAGCTCCGACCCTGTCGCGTCGTAAAAGTACTTCGGCGACAGCTTTTTCGGCTGCTGCGAGAGGTCTTCGATGGCCTCGCGGGCGAAGGCGGTGGTCTGCTCGTCGGGAAGATGGGCTTCGGCCAAAGCGCTGGCGTGCACATTCATGATACTCTCCTGAACGCGCTGTCCGGCGCGCATCTGTCGTCGGATTAAAGACTAGACGTAATCTGCGAGCCGCAGTCCGGTGAACTGCCAGCGATGGTGCGGATAGAAGAAGTTGCGATAAGTAATACGGCTGTGGCCGTCAGGAGTTGCAAGCGAGGAGCCTCGCAGCACCAGCTGGTTGATCATGAATTTGCCGTTGTATTCGCCGAGCGCGCCCTCGATGGCGCGGTAACCCGGGTAGGGCGAGTAGGATGATCGCGTCCACTGCCAGACGATGCCGAAGGCATCGTTGAGCTGGCCGGCGCGCGCGGCGACCTCCCATTCCATCTCGGTCGGCAGATGCTTTCCGGCCCAGCGCGCAAAGGCGTCGGCTTCGTAATAGCTGACGTGGCAGACCGGTGCGTCCGGATCGACTGGCTTGAGGCCGGCGAGCGTCATCAGCTGCCATGCGCCATCGACCTCGCGCCAATGGCCCGGGGCTTGCCAGTCTTCCTTGCTGGCCGCGGCAAAGCCGTCCATCAGCCACAGCGTTGCCTTCGCATAGCCGCCGTCGCGCATGAAGGCGAGCCATTCGCCATTGGTGACGAGATTGCGGGCGACCTTGACGGGGCCGACCAGGGCGCGATGCGCCGGCTTCTCGTTGTCGAAATGAAAACTGTCGTCGACATGGCCGACGGTGTGGATGCCTTCGTTGAGCATCAGCCAGTCGTCGCCGCTGCGCGTCGCGGACGGGAAGCGCCAGTCCGGGTCGTAAGCCGGATAGACCGGGTTTTGCGCGAAGGCGTGCAGGATGTCGGTGAACATCAATTCCTGATGCTGCTGCTCGTGATTGAGCCCGACCTCGACCAGCGGTGCCAGGGCCCGGAGCTTGTCCTCGCTCGTTTCACGGAAGAATTTGACGACCGCCGCATCGACATGGCTGCGATAGGCCCCAACCTCGTCGGCGCTGGGGCGGGTGATGTCGCCGCGATGATTGCGGGCATGACGCGGGCCGGCGCTGACGTAATAGGAATTGAACAGGAAGGCAAAGTCGGGGTGGAAAGACCGGTAGCCCGGGGCGTGCTCGCCCAGCAAAAATTGCTCCCAGAACCAGGTGGTGTGGGCCCGGTGCCATTTGATAGGGCTCGCGTCCGGCATGGACTGGATCTGCTGGTCCTCGGGCGAGAGCGACGCGGCCCGGCGTTCGGTCTCGTTGCGGACGGCGAGAAAGGCGTCCTCGAGCCGCCGGGCGAGGTTGCCCGGGTCAAAAGACGGTGACGAAAGCGGCGGACTGGCCGTAGCGGAGGCTTGTTTCGTCACGTTTTTCTCCAGACAGGACAAGAGAACGTTGTTGGCGTTGCCCGGTTCCAAAACCGGGGTTTGTCCTAGATAGGGGTTCCGTTACGGTATGAAAGTCCTCCCCGGCGATGATATTCGTGGCATCATGTAATGGGCCCGACGCCCTCAGGACAGCCCGCCTTGGGGCCGTTCGCCGCCATTTTACTTTGGATGCACAACGGTTTGGGCTACATATATAGGCAAGGATCGGGTTAGATCGGCTGAGCCGGCCCGAAGCAATTGTTGGGGGCTCCGCCCCAGAAGGACACGGATATGAGCATCGCGGAATTCATCGCCAACGAAGTGAAGTCGAACGACGTGGTTCTGTTCATGAAGGGTACGCCGCAATTTCCGCAGTGCGGGTTCTCCGGCCAGGTCGTCCAGATCCTCGACCACATCGGCGTTGGCTATAAGGGCCTCAACGTCCTCGAATCCGCCGAGCTGCGCAACGGCATCAAGGACTATTCGAACTGGCCGACCATCCCGCAGCTCTACGTGAAGGGCGAGTTCATCGGCGGCTGCGACATCGTCCGCGAGATGTTCCAGGCCGGCGAACTGCAGCAGCTGTTCTCCGAGAAGGGCGTCGCCGTCGCGGCCTGACGCGTGACCTCGCTGTCGCGCCGGATTGGCGGCGTTGAGCTCGAGGTCATTGTCGCTGACATCACCACACTCGGCGTTGACGCCGTCGTCAACGCCGCAAATTCGTCGCTCCTCGGTGGAGGCGGCGTCGACGGTGCGATCCATCGGGCGGCCGGGCCCGACCTCGTCGCCGAATGCCGTATGCTGCACGGCTGCAAGACGGGCGACGCCAAGATCACCAAAGGCTACCGCCTCAAGGCCGCTCATGTGATCCACACCGTCGGGCCGGTCTGGAACGGCGGCACAATCGGCGAGGACGATCTGCTCGCCTCCTGCTATCGCCGTTCGATCGAACTGTGCGGCAAGCACAAGCTGACCTCGGTGGCATTCCCCGCGATTTCGACCGGCATTTTCCGTTTTCCGGCCGACCGGGCCGCGAAGATTGCGATCCATACGACCATTGACGCCCTGCCGGCTGCGCCTTCAGTCGACCATGTCATATTCTGTTGTTTTTCGGAGGCAAGCGCCGCGCTCCATACGGACGTTTTGGCGCGCTACGGCGGCCCTTGTGCCTGATGATGCGGCCGGTACACTCCGCCCGCCCATGTTCCGGGGAGGGGATATGATCTTACAGTTTGGATTGCGTGCGCTTGTCTGCGGCGCGCTCGTATCGCTCGGCGCGATGTCACTCGCGCGGGCGGAAGGCACCTACGAGATTCCGGCCGGCGCACATTTCAATCAGGAGAAGCTCGCCAGGATCAGCGAGTTCTTCAAGAACGAGGTCGCCACCGGCAAAATCGCCGGCGCGACCGTGCTGATCAAGCAGGGTGGCAAGCCGGTCTTCCGCGAAGCCTTCGGCGTGCAGGACGTCGCCAGCAAGGCGCCGATCACCGACAAGACGATCTTCCGCCTGTTCTCGATGACCAAGGCGATCACATCGGTGGTCGCGATGAAGCTGGTTGAGGACGGCACGATCAAGCTCGATGATCCCGTCTCGAAATACATTCCGTCCTTCGCCAACCTGAAGGTCGGCGTGGAGAAGAAGGCCGACGATGGCACCAAGTCGCTCGAGCTGGTGCCGCTGAACCGTCCGATGACGGTGAAGGATTTGATGACGCACACCTCGGGCGTCACCTATGGCTTCTATGGCGACAGCCTGGTCCGCAAGGCCTATCGTGACGCCAAGATCTATGACGGCGATTTCGATCTCGCCGAGTTCGCCGAGCGCATCGCAAAACTGCCGCTGCACAACCAGCCGGGCGCGCTCTGGCAATACGGCCATTCCACCGACATCCTCGCGCGCGTCATGGAGGTCGCGGCCGCCAAGCCGCTGATCGACATCATGCGGGAGAAGCTGCTCGATCCACTCGGCATGGTCGATACCGGCTTTTTCGTCACGGATCCCGAGAAACAGAAGCTGCTGGCGCAGCCGGTGCCGAACGACAGCGATTTCCGGGTCGGCCGGATCAACGATCCGACGGTCGTCAAGAAGATCCAGTTCGCCAGCGGTGGCATGGTCACGACCATGGCCGACTATCAGCGCTTTGCGGAGATGCTGCTCCAGGGCGGCAGCTTCGAGGGCAAGACCATCCTCAAGCCCGAGACGTTCAAGCTGATGGTGACGGACCAGATCGGCCCTGGCTCCGGCGTCGATCGCGACTATTTCTACTTCCCTGGCGACGGTTTCGGCTTCGGCCTCGGGCTCGCGGTCCGCACCGATCCCGGCAACGCAAAACCGCCGCCGCCCGGCGATCTCGGGGAATTGAAGTGGGACGGCGCCTCCGGCTGCTATTTCGTGATCGACCCGAAGCAGGACATGTTCTTTGTCCTGCTGGAGCAGACCCCGACCGAGCGCCAGCGCGTGCAGCGGACATTGAAGCAGTTGGTTTATGAAGCCATGGAAAAGTGACATGAACGGGCGCCGCGCGCTGATCGCGGCGCTCGTTCTTCTGTTCGGTGTCGTCGGCGCGGAGGCAGGCTCCGAGGGGCGCCCCCACAATTTCTCGCAGGAAGGCCTGGCAAAGGTCTCCGACTACATCCGGAACGAGATCGTCGCCGGCACGTGTCCGGGCGCGATCCTGCTGCTCCAGCAGCACGGCAAGCCGGTCTATTACGAGAATTTCGGCGTTCGCGACGTTGCGACCGAGAACTCGATGAGCGCGGATACGATCTTTCGCCTGTATTCGATGTCGAAGCCGATCACGACAGTCATGGCGATGATGCTGGTCGAGGAGGGCAAGCTCTCGCTCGACGATCCTGTCGCAAAGTACATTCCGGCCTTCGGCGAGATGAAGGTCGGCGTCGAGAAAAAGGCCGAGGACGGCAAGGTTTCGCTGGTGCTTGAGCCCGTGAATCGTCCGGTCACGATCAAGGATCTGATGCGCCACACCTCGGGCCTGCCTTACGGCTATTACGGCGGCGGCCTCGTGCGCGAACTCTATGCCGCGGCCAATCTCTTCCACAGCAATCTCACCAACGCCGAGTTCGCC
This sequence comes from Bradyrhizobium betae, assembly GCF_004123905.1. GTDB lineage: Bacteria > Pseudomonadota > Alphaproteobacteria > Rhizobiales > Xanthobacteraceae > Bradyrhizobium > Bradyrhizobium betae_A. The sequence goes on along the minus strand of NZ_MZXW01000013.1, from coordinate 237,968 downwards.
GCGAAGATCGCCACGCTGCCGCTGGTCGAGCAGCCCGGCACGATGTGGGACTACGGCTATTCCACCGACGTGCTCGGCCGGGTCGTCGAGGTGATCTCGGGAAAGACGCTGCTTCAGTTCGAAAAGGAGCGGCTGCTTGATCCGCTCGGCATGACCGAGACCGCGTTCTTCGTCGCCGATCCCCAAAAATTCCCGCGCATTGCCGAGCCGATGCCTGGAGATCGCAACATCAGTCCGACGACGCAGGTCCGCGATATCAGGCTGCCGCTGAAATGGGAGTCGGGCGGCGGCGGCATGGTCGGCACGATCGCCGACTACGCGCGCTTCTCACAGATGCTGCTCAATGGCGGCAGCTATGAGGGCCGGCGCTATCTCAAGCCCGAAACCATCGCGCTGATGGCGTCGGATCATATCGGTCCCGAAACCAAAATCGCGCGCGACCAGAATTATTATCCGGGCGGGACCAGCGGCTTCGGTCTCGGGTTCGCGGTGCGCACCTCGGTGCCATCAGGGACATCTTGGCCTATAGGCGAATATCGCTGGGACGGCGTCGGCGGCACCTTCTTCTTCATCGATCCCGAAGACGATCTGTTCGGGATTTTCATGGTGCAGACTCCGTCGCAGCGCGGCCGGATTCAACTCGCGTTGAAGACGCTGATCTATCAGGCGATGGCGCGGTGACTATGCCCCGCGCACGATCTCGCGCACGTAGCCGATCATCTCCTCCACCTGGCCCGCATTGACGTCGAGATGCGTGCAGGCGCGGATGCGGCCGTCCATCATCGCGAGCGTCACGCCGCGCTGGCGCAGCGCTGCAACCATCTTGTCGCCGGGGACGCCGGCGCCGTCGGGCTTGAAGAACACGAGGTTGGTCTCGGGCTCCTGCACCTCGACGCCTGCAATCTGCGACAGCCCGCGGGCGAGCGCGCGCGCATTGGCGTGGTCGTCGGCAAGGCGCTCGACGTGATGGTCGAGCGCGTAGATGCAGGCGGCCGCGCAGATTCCGGCCTGCCGCATCGAGCCGCCGAGGCGCTGCTTCCACTGCCACACCGCATCGATGAAGGCGCGAGAGCCCGCAAGCACGCCGCCGATCGGCGCGCCCAAGCCCTTGGAGAAGTCGATCCAGGCCGAATCCCACCCCGCCGTCATGTCGCGCGGCGAGATGCCGCTCGCGACGGTGGCGTTCAAGAGGCGCGCGCCGTCCATGTGGGTGACGAGGCCGTGTTGTTTGGCGATCGCGACGATCTCGTCGAGCGCGGCCTTCTTCCAGATCGTGCCGCCGCCGATATTGGCGGTCTGCTCGACGCTGACGACGGTCTGCGCCGCCTGGTAGCGCGTGCGCGGATGCAGCGCGTTGCGAAACGTCTCTGGCGTGAACTGGCCGTCGGCGCCCTTGAGCTGGGTCACCTGAAAACCGCCGATCGCGGCATGCGCGCCGCCTTCTCGGGCGATGATGTGCGCAGTCTCGTGTGCCAGGATTTCGTCGCCGGGGCGGCAGTGCACCAGCGTCGCGGTGACGTTGCACATCGTGCCCGAGGGCATATAGACCGCAGCTTCCTTGCCGAGCAGATCGGCGACGCGCTCGCACAGCGCATTCACGGTCGGATCGTCGCCGACCTGCTCGTCGCCGACCTCCGCCCGCGCCATCGCTTCGCGCATCGCAGCCGTGGGCTTGGTCTGCGTATCCGAGAGCAGGTTGATGCGCACCGGCGGCGCCTTGGGATCGATCGGGGGAGGGGTGTAGAGCATGCGACGGCTCCTGAAAGCATTGCGGCCACTGAAGTGTGGCTCTTAAGCAAAAAGGCCCCAGCGAACCGGGGCCTTTCGATATTCAGATCTTAGCGCGAATAGAATTCGACGACCAGATGGGGCTCCATCTGCACCGGGAACGGCACGTCGGAGAGGTGGGGGATGCGCACGTATTTCGCGGTCATCTTGCCGTGGTCGACTTCGAGATAGTCCGGGGTGTCACGCTCGGGGAGCTGGCTGGCTTCGAGGACGTGGGCGAGCTGCTTGGAGGCTTCCTTGACCTCGACCACGTCGCCGATCTTGACCTGATAGCTCGAGATGTTGACCTTGCGGCCGTTCACCTTGACGTGGCCGTGGTTGATGAACTGGCGCGCGGCGAAGATCGTCGAGACGAACTTGGCGCGGTACACGACCGCGTCGAGACGGCGCTCGAGCAGGCCGATCAGGTTCTCGCCGGTGTCACCCTTGAGGCGGCTGGCCTCGACATAGATGCTGTGGAACTGGCGCTCGCTGATGTTGGCGTAGTAGCCCTTCAGCTTCTGCTTGGCGCGCAGCTGCACGCCGAAGTCGGAGAGCTTGCCCTTGCGGCGCTGGCCGTGCTGGCCGGGGCCGTATTCACGGCGATTGACGGGGCTCTTCGGGCGGCCCCAGATGTTCTGGCCCATACGGCGATCGAGTTTGTACTTCGCCTCACTGCGCTTAGTCATCGCGTCCTCTTCAGGTACATGGTTTGAGGAAACGCGCCCTCCTGTGTGCCGGACTAGCCCGGCACTGACAGGTCCGATCCCCAAAGCTTAAGGGATTAGACCACGGGTCGCGAAACGCTTCGCGGGCCGAAATCGGCCCGCGAGCAAGCGGCTTTTAGGGGAGTTTGGGGTTCGCTGTCAATGCGAATGGCCCCGGAATCAGGTCCCGACGGCCCGGATCGGCTTTGACCCGGCTGCCCGCAATTCGGCAGCGATTTCAGTGTTCAGCACCTGTTCCAGCCGGGTCAGGACCCGGGCGATGGGGGCAGCGTCAGTGACCCGGTGGTCCCAGCGGATCACGACATGGATGGTCTGGTCCGGCTCGACCACCCCGTAGCTGACGATAAAGGGTCCGGGGGTGATGGGGTGGAGCTCGCCGCCGCCATAGGCGGCCACCGAGCTCACCGCGAAGCTGCCGAACCAGTTACCCCGCTGCCGGCCGAAATTCAGGCCGATCGCCCAGGACAGGCGCCGCAGCGGCAGCGGCAGGCGGGTCGCCCGCATGATCTTGCGGAACATGGGGATTTCATCGATCGGCGCCGTCTTGGCATGCCGGATCTCGGCATCGACCGCGGCCAGCGCCATGGCCTCGGGGCCTGCGATTCGCTGCAGCAGCACGCATTCCTCACCGTCCTCGACCCGGGCGATGGCGACCGAGGCGACGCTCTTCGGCAGCTCGTAGAACGACGGCCATGGCCATTTGGCATAGACGGTGCGCAGAACCGGCTCGTCTTTGGCCACGATGGCGAAGGCCTTGACGAACATTGCGGCCCAGCCGGCCGGCGCCATCGCGCCCGCGCGGGCCTCCAGCAGAGGGCGGATATTGAGCGAGCGGGCGAGCGACACGAACGGCACGCCCATCGAGGCGCGCATCAGATCGACAATCAGGCGGCGCGGCAGCGAAATGGTCTTGGCTTTCCCGCGCATCGCGCTCCGGTTCCCGGCGATTAAAATATGTGCAGCGAGCGGGTTCCCGCTCGCCGCCTGCTCTAGCACGAACCAACCCGCCTGGGGCCCGTCGGTTCGCCGCATCAGGGCGCCGGCGAGGCCAGCGGCTTGGTTTTGTCGACGATGTAAACTCCAAGCACTTTCATGGCCTTGTCGCCATGAGCCTTGGCGTCATGCACGACACCTGCCGGGATCTGGTAGGAATCACCGGGTTTCAGGGTTTTCTCCGGCTGACCATCGATGAGCAGAGCCAGCTCGCCTTCGAGCACGTAGCCGGTCTCGATTCCGGGATGGGTATGGCGTCCGGCCGCGCCGCCCGCCGGGATTTCCGCGATGGCGGTGACGGTGTTGTAGCCATCCGGAAATTCGACCTTCTGGAGCGGGGTCCGCTTGATGCCGGGCTGCTGGGCGAAGGCGGCAACGGCAAGGCCGGTGAAGGCAAGAGCGAGCAAAGTCTTTTTGAGCATTGTTTTCCTCCCTGGATCCGCTGAGCCTAGCAGCGCCGCGGTTCCCGGCAAGGTGGCAATCGGCTCGTTCAGCGCCTGATGCCGTCGAACGCGGCCATGATGCCGCGCTGGAACAACGACCAGTCGAAGCCGAGCGCGATCGCGCGGTAGCCGCGGTCGATCAGCTGGTTGGCCTGGTCGGCGGTGCGGGCCACGCCGCCGATCGGCACGCCGCTTTTGAGGATGCCGGCCTCGGCGCGGGCGACCAGCTCCAGCAATTCCGGATCGTCCATCTGCCCGCGCTTGTTGATGGACGTTGCGAGATCGCCGGGGCCGATCACCGCGACGTCGATGCCCGGCGTCGCCATGATCTCGTCGATGCGGTTGACGGCATCGACATGCTCGATGGTGATCATGCAGATCATCTCGTCATCGGCTGACGCCATGTAGTCCGGCATCGACTGACCCCAGCGGAATGGCGCGTGGAACGGGCCCCAGAGACGATCGCCGCGCGGCGGATAGCGCACGCTGCGCACCGCCTTCTCGGCCTCGGCGCGATTGGTGATCATCGGGAAGTTGATGCCGAATGCGCCGATGTCCATCGGCGCTTTCGCAAGCCATGGCTCGTTCGCCGCGATCCGCACCAGCGGCGTGCATGGCGTGCCTGTTGTCGCCGCGATCATCGCATGCGCTTCGGTCAAGCCGATCGGGCCATGCTCGAGATCGACGATGATCCAGTCGAGCGAGCGCGCCATGATCTGCACCATCTGCACGCTCGGGATGGTCGCGATCGCGCCGAAGGCGGGGCGCCCCTCGCTCCACAATTGGCGGAGGCGATTGAGCGGGGTTGCGGGGACCGGCATGTGATGACCTTGCGCGAGTTGACGACGGCGAATGCTAACAGCACGCCGCCGAGGCGCAAGATCAGGCCAGCGCGCGGCCGCCGAAGAACGGCGTCAACGTGGCACCGAGGCCATGCACGCGGTTCGATGTAAAAATCATCTCGGCGCCGAACTGTGCGATGCCGCCGCTGCGCGCGCCGAGTAGGTCGGAGACGCGGCGGGCGATGGCGGGGGCCGGGTCGATCCATTCGACCGGCCAGGGCGCGACCTTTTTCATCCGGTCGAGCAGCAGCGGATAATGCGTGCAGGCGAGCACGATGATGTCGGTGCGTGCGCCCGCGTCTGCGGCATCGCCGACGAAGCAGGGGGCGAGCTCGGCGAGGATGTCGCCGTCGCTGATCTCGTGGCCCTTGAGCTCAGCTTCAGCCAACGAGGCCAGCTCGGGCGAGCCGACCAGCGTCACCTCGCAGCCCTGCGCGAAGTCGCGGATCAGCGCCTTGGTGTATTCGCGCTTCACCGTGCCCTTGGTGCCGAGCACCGAGACGCGGCGCGTCTTCGACTGCGCACAGGCCGGCTTGATCGCCGGGACCGTACCGACGAACGGCTGGGAATAAGCGGCGCGCAAGTGAGATAGGACCAGGGTGGACGCCGTGTTGCAGGCGATCACGATGAGGTCAGGATCATGCGTGCCGATCAATTCCCCCATCAGCGGCACCACGCGGGCGATGATCTCGTCCTCGCTGTGGTGGCCGTAAGGGAAGAAGGCGTCGTCGGCGACATAGATATAATGCGCGTCCGCGCGCGCGGCCACGACCTCACGCAGCACCGTGAGCCCGCCAAGGCCGGAATCGAACACCAGGATCGTCGGAGAATTGGTCACGTCGCCACCCTAAGCCGCCATGGTTACCATTCGGTTTTTGGGGCGGTTTTGCGGCGAGGGCCGTATGAGACCATTTTGGAACGATTCAATTTCATGATTGCCGCATGTTCCCGCTATCAGCGGGGATATTGCACTGCGGACGGGGACAACTCCGCAAAATTCCGGGGACTGACATGATCAGAAACACTGGTAACGGCTGGGGCAGCGTGTCCCGATGGCTGCACTGGATCCTGGCGCTGGCGATCCTCGGCATGATCGGCTTCGGTTGGTGGATGAACCACATTCCGGCGCGCGCCGACAAGTTCTTCTACCGCTCCATTCACGCCGATATCGGCTATCTGATCTTGCTGCTCACCGTGCTGCGCCTGGTCTGGCGCGTCATCAACCCGACGCCGGCGCCGCCGGCCGACAGCCTGCCCTGGCAGAAGCTCGCCGCCCGCATCAGCCATGGCGCGCTCTATCTCGCCGTCATCGTCGTCATCATGCTCGGCTGGGCGCATTCCGGTGCGCACACGCCGGATTATTCGGACTTCTTCGGCCTGTTTCACGTGCCGCAATTCACCTCGCCGGACAAAGCGGCGGCGGACGCCTATGAAGACCGCCACATCCTGTTTGCCTATGTGCTGCTCGCTTTGATCGCGGTTCATTTCATCGCCGCGCTCTGGCACCACTTCATCCGCCGCGACCGCGTCGTGGCGCGGATGGTGACGGACGAGGTGGGGTAGGGGACGTTCGGTCCCGCGTCCGGGGCACGAGAGTGAGGTGCCATACACGCTCCACGTCGTCATTGCGAGCGCAGCGAAGCAATCCAGACTGTCTCCGCCGAAAGATTCTGGATTGCTTCGCTGCGCTCGCAATGACGGAGTATGATGCAGCAGCGGGACTGATCCAATTTGCGATCGTAAGGAGACGCCATGCTCACCGTCCATCATCTCGGCAAGTCGCAATCCGAGCGCATCGTCTGGCTCTGCGAGGAGCTCGAGATTGCCCACGAGCTGAAGCGCTACACGCGCGATCCCGTCACCATGCTGGCACCGGCCGAGTACAAGGCGCTGCATCCCGCCGGCACAGCACCGGTCATCACCGACGGCGAGCTGGTGCTTGCGGAGTCCGGCGCCGTCCTCGAGTACATCGTTGCAAAATACGGCAACGGCCGACTCGTGCTCGGCCCCAATGATCCCGCGTTTGCGCAGTTTCTGTATTGGCTTCATTTTGCCAACGGCACCTTGCAACCCGGCATGGGGCGGATGATGATCCTGGGCCGGCTCGATCTTCCCAAGGACAACCCGACCCTGCTCGCCATGAAGGGCCGCCTCGATCGCGCTTACGACCTTCTCGAAGCCAGGCTTCGCGAGGCCGACTATCTGGCTGGCAGCACCTTCACCACCGCCGACATCATGACGGTATTCTCGCTCACGACGATGCGCTACTTCCAGCCCTATGATCTCCAGCGCTGTCCGAACGTGGTCAAATATCTCGGCCGGGTCAGTGCGCGTCCAGCCTACCGGCGTGCGATGGAGAAGGGCGATCCCGGCATGGCGCTGCTGCTGAGCTGAGCAGGCAGCGATCAGATCGGCATTTGCTTGGTTGCGCGCTCGATGAGGTCGTCAAGTCTCGAGATGAATTTTGCCAGGATCGGCGAGTTGTTGGTCTTGTGATAGCCGACGACGAGGTCGATCGTCGGCGGCTTGCCCTTGAGTGGGCGGCTGACGACAGACCAGGGCAGGAAGTTCTTGATATAGCCCGGTATCAGCGCGAATCCGCGCGTAGAGGCAACCATCGATACCGCCATGGCGAGGTTGTCGGCCTCGTGCGCGGTCGCGATCTGCCGGCCACTTGTGGCGAGGTAGTGGTCGATAACCTCGCGGAGCGCGGGCGCTGTGTCCGACACGTTGATGAAGGGCGTCCCTTCCAGTTTCGCCAAGTCGATGCGGTCGAGCTTCGCCAGACGATGGTCGCTCGGCAGCACGGCGACCAGCGCTTCCTCGACCACGGTCCTGTAGACGAGGTCGTCGGTGCCGGGTTCGCGCCGCATGAAGGCGAGATCGAGATTGCCGCGCATCAGGCCCTCGGCAAGCACCGGCGAAAAGTCGCTCGTCACACTCACGTCGATCGTCGGCAACTCGTCGCGCAGGACCCGCATGGCTTCCGGTAGCCAGTCGATCTCCTGACCGGTGAGGAAGCCGAGGGCAAAGCGCGACTTCTCGGGGCGCGCGGCGCGCCGCGCTGCCTCGATCGCCGCATCAGCCTGCGTCAGCGCAAGGCGTGCGTGATCGAGGAAGGCCTTTCCGGCGGTCGTCAGTTCGACGCCGTGCACGCTGCGCACCAGCAGAGGCACGCCGACCTCGTATTCCAGGTCGCGGATCTGGCGGCTGAGCGAGGGCTGCGCGGTGTGCAGCCGCTTCTCCGCAGCCAAGGTCAGGCTGCCTTCCTCGGCAACGGCGATGAAATAGCGGAGATGGCGCAGCTCCATGAGCATACCTATCAGGTATGCCCAGAAGCTTACAAAGTCTTTTCCAAAGCCACCGCTCGCTAGGAAATAGCACTCCAGCAAAGGGCTCTGCACCGATGCCATACCTGATTGGCAGGAAATGGGGGGCCGGCGCCCGGCGAAGGAGAATGACATGACCGACCTCAAGGGAAAGACTGCTCTCGTCACCGGTGCCTCACGCGGCATCGGTCGTGCCTCGGCGCTAGCCCTCGCGGCGCGCGGTGCGCAGGTGCTGGTGCATTATGGCCAGTCCGCGAAGGAGGCTGAGGCCGTTGTCGCCGAAATCCGCAAGAACGGCGGGCGTGCCGACGCTATCGGCGCCGATCTTGGCGCGCCTGATGGCCCGCATCAACTGGCGGCACGCGTGCGCGGCATCGTTGGCGACCGGCTTGATATTCTCGTCGCCAATGCCGGCGTCGCCAAGTCGGCTGTGATCGAGGAAACGACGGTTGAGGATTTCGACCGGCTGTTCGCCGTTAACGTCCGCGCACCGTTCTTCCTGGTGCAGCAATTGCTGCCGATCCTTCATGAGGGCAGCAGCGTCGTGCTGGTCTCCTCGCTTGCTGCGCACGCGGTGGTCGGCACGCTGCCGGCTTATGCCGCGACCAAGGGCGCGATCGATACGCTGGTGAAGCATTTTGCGGTGGCGCTTGGTGCCCGCGGCGTGCGTGTCAACGCCGTGGCGCCGGGCGTGGTGGGGACCGAAATGTCGTCCTTCACCAAGACCGATGCGGGTCGCGACTACACGCTCGGCATGCAGACCTTGAAGCGGATCGCCGAGCCCGACGACATCGCGGGCGCGGTTGCCTTCCTCGCCTCTCCCGACGCGCGATGGATCATTGGCGAGACCATCCACGTCGACGGCGGCTCGAAGCTCTGAGCCGCGGTCGTCGCTGGATCACCGAATGTGTCGCAACTGAAAGCCGGGTGGCCGAAGCGGATTCGGCTGCCCGGTTCACGCGATCCTGTTCGTGGTGGGCGTCCGCGCCGTGGCCAGCTGCTTCTGCAGGCGATCGATGTTCTGCAGCAGGCGCTGGCTGGTCAGCACCAGGAAATAGTAGCCGAACTGCGGGTCCTGGAAGTAGATCTCGAGCAGCCGGTCGTAGGTGATGGTCAGCACCTGTCCGTCTTCGATGCATTCGATCGTGCCGGTGCGCCGGTTATCCGGCGTCAGGAAGCCGAGCTCGCCCATCAGCGCGCCGGGCCCGATCTCGACGCCGATTTCCTTGACCAGGAACTTGCCGGTGACCGTCAGCAGCATCTCCTTGGCCGGGTCGCCCAGCTTGAACAGCGTGTCGCCGCTGCGATATTTGCGCTCGGTCATGAACGGCTTGAGCCACTCGATCGACATGTCGCCTTCGGCGGCATGGCGCGCCTTCTTGACCAGCTTGAGCATCTGCCGCAGGCGAAGGGCGTTGATCGGAAGCAGCAACAGATAGAGCAGGAACGTCGAGACATTGGCCGAGAGCGCGCCGAAAACGGCAAAGAAGGCGCAGCCGACCATGTTGGCGACGCGCAGGGGCACCATCGTTCGCATCAGGAGGGTGGCGACGAAGAAGCCGGCGCCGACCGCGGCGAACAGATTGGCCAGCGTGATGTTGCTGACAAAGATCTCCAGCATCCGGTTGAAGATCGCGTCGTATGTGACGTTGTTGGGATCGAGGCCCATCTGGACCAGGATCTTCGCGATCCTGAGGTTGTCCGTCGCCGCATCGAGAATGCGGTCGAGGATCGAGGAAATGTCTGCGCTGCCGGACGGCATGGTACTAACCCCGCGTAAGGCCTTCAGTCCTGGTCGGTATTCGTGGCACGTATAGCCGAAATAGAATGACGACCGCTTGAAATGAAGCCTTTGGCCGTCATGTCGCAAGAGGCAAATTTTAGCCTGATCGGGCGTTTCGGCAATTGCCCGTTGGTTGTGCGTATGGCCGCGGTGTGCGCGTGATTCGCGGCGCTCGGGGGCGGGCCTTGGTGCCGTAGACGGACCTCTTGGATGGACTTGGGCGCCCCGGCGAGGCGGGGCGCTGGCGGGTCTCCGGCTTACGGCTTGGCGGCGGGCTGTACGACCTGCTGCTCGACGAGGGAGAGGTGCCCCGGCAGCGCGCCGGCACGCAGCAGCATGGCGACGCTGCTCGCTTCCTCCAGGCTGAAATTGCCGGAGATCTGGCCCGATCCGCCGGTGATGGGCTCGCGGATCACCGGGGCGGAGATCACCTTGTCGTCGAGCACGATGGCGAAGGGCTTTCCGACGTTCTCTTCGGTGATGTGGGCGAAACGCCGCGTGCCGCGGCCGTTGAAGCGGAACGAGGCGATCGGCTCCTTCGTACCGGCCGCAAATCCCGGGCCGGCATAGCTGATGTCGTCGCCGTCGAGCGCGCTGTCCCTGGCAACCAGATAAGGGCGCTTGTCCTTGAAGCCGAGCAGGACTTCGGTGCCCGCGGGCGGCGTGCCGGATTGCGCCTGCTCGGCCGGCATCGAAAGGTCGACCAGGCGCAAGCTGACTTTGACCCTCGTCGCGAAGATCGTGGTGACACGCTCGGGCTCCATCATGCCCGGGGTGAAAATGCGGATACGGTCCGTGCCATCAGGCTGGGCGCTGGCAAGCTTGATATCGGCGTCCTTCAGGCGTTGCTCGATCATGGCGATGGAATCTTCGACGAGATCGCGCAGCCGTGCCGCGGATGCGGCCTCGGTCGGCGCGAGCCTGACCAGTCCGTCGCCGCCGTCGGTGACGTCAAGCGCATGCGACGGCAATCCCTCCGCGGCTGAGGCGAGCTTGCGCGCGAGCTGTTCGCGGCCCTTGGCATCCGCGATCTTCATTTCAACGCCGCCGTCGCGGATCGCAAGGCCGGAGAAGGCGATCTTGCCGTCGCGGAGGGTCTTGTAGACATCGTCACGCAAATCCGTGACGACGCTCTCGCGTAAGCCGTCGGTGTCCACCTTGTAGATGATGCGCGATCCGCCCAGCTTCTCCATCTTGTCGGCGACGAAGGTGGCGATCTTGGTGCGCATCTTGTCGAACTGGCTGTCCGCGGCGAGCGTCGCACGGGGCAGGGCGATCGTGATGGCAATCGAAAGCGCGACAGTGAGCCGTCTGGTTCGATCCCGCAGCGCCTTGGTCATGGTGTCCTCGCGTGTTGTGGTGCGGTGCCTTTCGGCGAGGCCGCTGCCAGTCCTTGGTCCGCGCATCGTGCGGCGAGGTTCATCGGGCTCGATGGTATCTCTGAAAAGAAAGCTATATCAATGCTTTAAAATCGTAACCGGGATACGAATTTGCGTAACCGGGATACACGTGGTAATTTGGTGGTTCGTGGAGCAAGGTAATCGATGATCCCTGCGAACAAGCGCGTCAGGAAATATCGCAGCCAGGGTGGCGCGGCCGACCTCGTGCGCGTCGAAGTCCTGATTCCGCCGGCTGCACGCGATGAGGTTTTGGCGCTCGCCTCGCGCATGCGCGCGGAGCACCGGCTGACCAAAGAACTTCAATCGCTGCTCGACAGTGCACTTCGTCTCTACGGACCGCGCATTCTCGACAATGTCGATCTTGATCGGCTTCCCGATCTGCGGTCCCGAACAGCGGTCGCCGCGCGCGCCATGATCGAGCGTGGCGATGCGAGAGCTTTTGCGATGGGCAGGAAGATGCTCGACCGCGTCAACACGACGGAGGACTGAGATGGCTCTCAGCAAATTGCAGAGCGACATTCTGCGACTTCTCGCGGGAAATCGCTCCGACAGCAGCTATCTTGCCGGCGGCCTGATGCTCAACAGGGACTGGGAGCGACGATCCGACGACATCGACATCTTCCACGACACCGACGAAGAGGTGACCGAGAGCGCAAAGGCCGATCTCGCCGTCCTCGATGCCGCCGGCTTCAAGACGCATCGCGACTACATCATCTATGGCTGCGTCGATGCGACAATCTCGCGCGCTTCCGAAACGACGATCATCCAGTGGTTTGCGGAGACCCGGCTTCGATTCTTTCCGCTCGTGAAGGACGAGCAATGGGGCGCGCGGCTGCACCAGGCAGACCTGGCTATCAACAAGGTGCTGGCCGGCGCGGGCCGCTCGAAGGCGCGCGACGTTGCCGACCTCGTCGCCATCGGTCGCGATTATTGCCCGCTCGGGCCGCTCGTGCTCGCAGCGGCCGGCAAACCGCCGAATTTCTCTCCGGGCCGAACCCTCGATGAAATTCGCCGCCATGCCCTGTCGATTCCGGCGGAGGAGTTTGCCGCGGTGAAAGGCCTGCCGTCCGAATGGTCGGCGGCCTTCATTCGCGACGAGGTGCTTCGTCTGATCGAAGCTGCGGACCGCTACGTGATGACCGCGCCGCCCGAGTTGACGGGAATACTCGCCATCGACAAGGAGGGCGTGCCGATCGAGATGTCGAGCTCAAATCGCGCGGATGTAATCCTGCGAAAGGCGACCCCGGAGCCCGAGGTGATGCCTGCGCCAGCCGATTTCAACGCGGTCGGCTGGTCGCCGAAGCGTCCATAATTCGACTGCTACCGCCGTAGCCGTTAAGTCATGGACGAACGCCAAATCATCCATCATTCTGTCCGCGCTCCGCCGGCCCATCGGTCGGGGTCTCGCCAGCCCAAAATGTCAAAAGACAGGTGGCGGGGACATGCATCTGAGGGAGGACGGAATTCCATGGCGGGCATCCACGCGCTCGATCGGTTCATCGGCAACGACTATCCGGAGCTTTTGACGGACGCAGAGGTCCGGGCCTTCGAGCAGGTCCCTTACGCCGACCGCGTCGCGGCCGAGAGCACCTATGATGCCATCAGGCTTGGTGCAGCGCGCAATCCCGATGGGGCGGCGATCCAGTTCCTGCAGAATGCCGATCCCGCCGACACGCCGGTTGTGGTCACCCATCGCGATTTCATCGGCCGCGTCACGCAGGCCGCCAACATGTTTCATGCGCTCGGCGTCGAGAAGGGGGATGTCATCAGCTTCATGCTGCCGCTGGTGCCCGATGCCTTCGTGACGCTGTTCGGCGCGGAGGCGGCGGGCATCGCCAATCCCGTCAATCCGCTGCTCGAGCCGCACCAGATCGCGGAGATCCTGGAAGCCGCCAACACGAAGATCCTGGTGGCGCTCGGGCCGATGCCCGGCACCGACATCTGGCAGAAGGTCGAGCAGATCCGCCCGCAGCTGAAACATCTCAAGGCGATCGTGCAGGTGTTCGGTGGTGGCGACCCCGCCAAGGGCATCTATGCCTTTGGCGACCTCATCAAGCAGCAGCCCTCCGATCGGCTTATCAGCGGGCGCAAGATTCTTGGCAGCGATATTGCCGCCTATTTCCATACCGGTGGCACCACCGGCACGCCAAAGCTGGTGCGGCATACTCACACCAATCAGGTCTATCAGGCCTGGGCGCTCAACCTGCTGCTGAAGGCGAAGCCCGGCGCCAACATGCTGTTCGGCATGCCGCTGTTTCATGTCGGGGGATCGCTGACCCAGGTGCTGCTGACGTTGTCGGCCGGCGGTTCGCTGGTGGTGCTGTCGCCGAGCGGCTGGCGCAATCCGAACGCGGTGAAGAACATCTGGGGACTGGTCGAGCGCTTCAAGCCCGAGGCGCTGTCGAGCGTGCCGACGGTGCTGGCGGCGACGCTGGCGGTGCCGCCGGGCAACGCGGACATCTCCAGCCTGAAATATGCAGCCGGCGGTGGCTCGGCGATCCCCGTCGCCGTCGGATCGGCGATCCAGGAGAAGCTCAAGCTGCCGGTGGTCGAAGTCTACGGCATGACGGAAACGTCGAGCGTGCACACGCTGGCCTATCCCTCACGGCCGATCCGGCTCGGCTCGGTCGGCCTTCCTATGCCCTATGCGCGCGTGCGCATTGTGCAGCTCGATGCCGACGGCCGCTTGATCCGCGACTGCGCGCCGGACGAAATCGGCGTCGTCATCATGGCCGGGCCCGGCGTGTTCGGCGGCTATCTCAATGACGAGCACAACAGGGGCGCCTTCGTCGACGAGGCCTGGGTCAATTCCGGCGATCTCGGACGGCTCGATGCCGACGGTTATCTCTGGATCACCGGCCGCGCCAAGGATCTCGTGATCCGCGGCGGCCACAACATCGACCCGGCGCCGATCGAGGAGATCATGTTCCGCCATCCCGCCGTCGGCTTCGCCGCGGTGGTCGGCCAGCCCGACGCCTATGCCGGCGAGCTGCCGGTCGGCTACGTGCAGCTGAAGCCCGGCGCGACAGTCGAACCGGGCGAGCTCGAGACGTGGGTGCGCGAGCGCACGCCGGAGCGTGCTGCCGTTCCGGTGCAAGTGATTCCGATCGATCCGATGCCGGTGACCGGCGTCGGCAAGGTGTTCAAGCCGCAGCTGCGCTGGGATGCCGCCCAGCGCGTGTTCGCCAAAGTGCTTTCGCCGCTCACTGAGCGCGGCATCGATTGCAAGGTGAAGGTCGGCGCCCACGGCAGCCACGGTTCGATCGCAACCGTGACCCTTACGAACCTGTCAGCGAACCAACGCGAAGTGGTGGCCGGTGAGGTGCACACGCTGCTCGCGCCATTCGTGATGCGGCACGAGGTGGTTTTCGCCTGACCGGCATTGTCGAGCGGGCCGGGCCGATGGGGCCGCGCGCAGCGTGGTTCCAGCCCTGCCGATTGGGTGACGTCTCGCCGCTACCCGCGGATCGCCGCATTGGCCCTTTCGGCTGCGCCCGTCATCGCATCCTTCGCCGATTTCGCGCCGTTGACCACTTCATTGACGCCGATCATGAAGGCGTCGAGGATCGGTCTCGATTGCGGATGGAAGAGGATTGCCTTGGCGCGGTCGACATCCGCATTCTGCAAGTTGGTCAGTGCCGCGTCGGCGGCTTGCGAGCCGAACGCCTTCTTGAAGCCCTCGCTCGACCAAGCCGACACGCGTGTCGTCGCCAGCCCCGCTGCGGCGGTCCGCAGCGAGGTCGCCTTGCTCGTCGCCCAGAGCAGGAACAGGAACGCCGCCCGCTTGTTTCGAGATTTGGAATTGATGCACGCCTGCCAGTGCGACATGAAGGGGACGGGCCCGCGACCGGCGAGATGCGGAAAGGTTGCAAATCCAGCCTGCTTGGCGACTCGGCTTTTCGCCGGATTGGAGATGTCGGTCGCGAAGTTGCTGCTGTCGATTGCCATGGCCGTCCGCCCCTGCAGGAAGTCGTCCAGCACGTTGTACCATTCATAGCTGCCGACGCCGGCAGGCCCGGCCTGGCTGAGCAGCTGTCCGTACATCTCGACGGCTGCGATCGCCTCCGGGCTTGCGAAAGCGACCCTGTTGTGCTCGACCATGGCCCCGCCGTAGGAGAACACGAAGCCCATGGCCGGTGGGGAGGAATTGCCGCCGGCCTGGGCTCGCATGGCGATCCCCGACATCCCGCTCGTTTTGACCGCCTTGGCGGCGACAAGGAGCTCTTCGAAGGTCTGGGGAATCGGCTGGTCCTTGGCTGCCAGCGCATCCCCGTTGATGAACAGGGTCATCGCCTCTGAGGTAATCGGGACGGCGTACCGTTCGCCGTCCGACCACAGCGGGAAGGCTCGGGCCGTCTTGAGCAGGTCGCTCTCGTCATACCAGGCGGCGTCGGTCAGCGACCTCATGGAATAATATCCGTTCAGTGGCTCCAGCCATCCGTTCGAGATGCCCTGGCCATAGGTCGTGAACATGAAGACGTCGGGCGTGCTGCTGCCGCGGGCCAGCCTGATCGGCAGCGCGCCGAGATACGTGGTTTCCAGCTGGAAATCGATGGCGACGTTGATGCCGGTGAGGATGGTGAACTCCGGCAACAGCGGCGCGATCGCATTCGACCACGGATGGATCGCGCCCGAAAGTGCGATCGCCTGTCCCGCAAATTGCTTCCAGTCGATCGCGGCGTTGGCACGGATCGCGGCGGCATCCTGGGCAAAACTCCACCGCGGCAGCATGCCAAGGGCCGGCAGCACCGCCCCCGCCGCGCCGAATCCCTTGACGAAACTGCGCCGGCTGACCGGCATTTGACGGTTCAGTGAGTTTTCACCCTGCGCCATGCCAATGCTCCTTCACCAAGGCAGTCATTCACGGCACGTGAGCGCGCCGCCGCACCCTGCGACATCGTCGCCCTCGCCAGACCACTTACGGGGTCCGAAGCCGATGTAGTCTGGTCGGCTTCGCGGCTCACCCATGCGGGCCTATCCATGCTATCATCCTAGCAATGCTCTGGCCTTGGCACCAGAAGACGCGCCGGTCACGCGAGCATGAGCCTAGACAAATGTCAGCCCCTGCTCCGGCCTTGTCTTTGCGATGGTTTGCTCGTCCGCTGATCCTTGCGGTCGCAGTGCTTGTGACCCTGTTTGCCGCCACAGGCTTCCTCGGCCTGCAATATTGGCAGGAGCGGCAAGCAGCTCATCACTTCATCGAGCATAGCCGCCAGGTCCTCGAAACGCTCGATCGGTTGCGGGCGATCGTCGCGGAACTGGAGACCGAAAGGCGCGGGTATCTGATGACCCTCGACCCCGCCTATCTCAAGGCCTACGGCGTCTCTGACGAGAGCGTACGACGGGAGGCTCAGGCGCTGCAGGCGCTGGTCGCGGACGATCCGTTGCAGGGCCTTCGGGCCGGACATGTGGCACTGACCATTGCAGCAACGCTGCGCGAGATCGACGAGCTGCTGAAGACGGCCGGCACGTCCGGGTTGGCCGCGCTGGCAATGATCCGCAGCATGGACGAGATCCGCTCGCAAATCGACCAGATGGTGGATCACGAGCGCTTTCGGCTCGCCGATCGGGAGTCGCGCGCCGAAGCATTCGAGCGACGCTGGACCTGGCTGATCGCCGGCGCCGTTGTCCTCGTCGTCGCGCTGGCCGGAGCGGCGCTGGCGCTCGCGCGGCTCGAAGCGAAACGGCGGAGAAAGGCGACCGAGGAGAACATCCAGCTCCAGAGTGATCTTGCAGCACGAGATATCAAGATCAGGCGCCTGTTCGACGCCAACATCATCGGTATCATCATCTGGGAAGTCGAGGGGCGCATTCTCGAGGCCAATGATGCATTCCTGCGCATCGTGGGATACGACCGGGAAGATCTCGCCTCAGGGCGCCTGCATCGGACCGACCTCACGCCGCCGGAATGGCGCGACCGCGACTTGCATACCGTGGCGGAATTGAAGCGGGTCGGGACGGCCCACCCATTCGAGAAGGAGTATGTGCGCAAGGACGGAAGCCGTGTGCCCGTGCTGATCGGCGGGACCATGTTTGGAGAAGCTACGGATCAAGGTGTCGGCTTTGTCCTTGATCTGACGGCTCTCAAGCGGGCGGAAGCCGAATCGCGCGAACACGAGCGGCGCTACCGTGAAGCCCTGCTGGAGCTCGCGCACGCCAATCGCGTCACCACGATGGGGCACCTCACCGCTTCGATTGCCCATGAAGTCAACCAGCCGATCGCCGCAATCGTGGCCAACGCCGAGGCCGGGTTGAACTGGCTGGAGGCTCAACCGCTAAATCTGGAGCGGGTTCGACAAACGTTCGGCTGGATCACCAGTGACGGCATGCGAGCGGGCGATATCATCGGTCGGATCCGGGCACTCATCAGGAACGCTCCCCCGCAAAAGGAGAATCTGGAGATCAATCAGGCGGTGCTCGAGGTCATTGCGCTGACACGCAGCGAAGCGTTCAAGAACGGCGTCTCGGTGCGAACGCAGTTTGCCGAAGGCTTGCCGCCCATTCAGGCAGATCGGGTTCAATTTCAGCAAGTGGTGCTCAACCTGATTGTCAACGCGATCGAGGCGATGGCCGCGGTCGGCGAGGGAGGGCGCGAGTTGCTGATCAGCACCGGCCGGGATGCCCCGGACGGCGTGCACGTCACCTTGCGGGATTCCGGTCCGGGGCTGGATCCGAAGAATGTAGAGCGCCTGTTCGACGCCTTCTACACGACCAAACCCACCGGCATGGGAATGGGCCTCGCCATCTGCCGCTCGATCATCGAGGCGCATGGCGGGCGGATGTGGGCGGGCGCAAACGAGCCTCGGGGCGCCGTCTTTCAGTTCACCCTGCCTCTCGCGTCGGACGAGACCGCATCCCGCCTGCTGAGGGCGGATGAGCCAACGGGTCTACGCTCTGCGGCCCGATGACGGATTCGAGGAGGTGGGACCAGGACCGCAAGCAGAGCGATGCCGCGCCCTCGGCGCCTCAGGCAAGCGGGCAGATGATCTGCAACAACGTCGGCTGCAGGCCGGTCGAAAGGGGTGCCGTCTCGGGCCGGTCTCCAATGCAAACGGCAGCGCCAAGATCACCGGCGAAGTCTGCAATTGATGGCCAGGCATCGGTGATGTTCGGCCGCACCAGAGACGTCTGCGGTTGAGGTGAGGGCGGACGACACGAGGCTTGCACGCCTCACCGCAAGCGCGCATCATCCTCCAAAAAAATGGGGGAAACCGATGCCTCAACTTTCGCGCCGCCGGCACCTTCAGCAATTGTCCGCCGTGTTCGGATCGGCCGCGCTGTCGGGTTGGTCGAGGCCGGCATGGGCTTCGGAAGCGGACGTCCCGCCGGAGGGGATCGGCAAGGGCATCCAGCACATCTCCTACAGCGATATCGGCGGACGGCCTGACAGCGTGCAGGTGATGTTCAACCGGCAACACGTCTATGTCGGACACATGTTCAGCGACGGCGTGACGATCCTGGATGCGTCCGATCCGCGGGCGCTGAAGCCGGTCAATTTCTTCACCGCGGGGCAATACACCCGCACCCACCATCTCCAGGTGGCGGAGGATATGCTGCTGCTTGCCAACGGCGCCAACATCGTCGCGATGCAGTCCTACGACAACATGCGCGGCTATTTCGAGAACACGCTGGTCGACAGCATCACCAAGGCCAAGAAATTCCGTTCCGGCCTTTCGATCCACGACATCTCGAAACCCGGCGAGATGCGCGAGATCGCATTCCTCGAAATGCCGGGCTTCGGCATCAACCGTCTGTGGTGGCCGGGTGGCCGCTGCGCCTATGTGTCGGCGCATCTCGACGGCTTCACCGACCACATCCTGTGCGTGGTCGATCTCAAGACCATCACGAAACCTGAGATCGTCGCGAAATGGTGGCTGCCGGGCATGAACCGCGCAGCCGGCGAGCCGGCAACGCCGAAGGGCAAGCGCTTTGCGCTGCATCACATGATCACGGCGGGCGATCGTGGCTACGCCGCCTGGCGCGACGGCGGCTTCACCATCCACGACATCAGCGATCCCACCAATCCGAAGCTGCTGTCCCACATCAACTGGTCGCCGCCGTTTGCCGGCGGCACGCATACGCCTCTGCCGCTGCCGAAGCGGCAGCTCGCGATCG
The DNA here is from genome assembly GCF_004123905.1 of Bradyrhizobium betae. GTDB lineage: Bacteria > Pseudomonadota > Alphaproteobacteria > Rhizobiales > Xanthobacteraceae > Bradyrhizobium > Bradyrhizobium betae_A. The sequence goes on along the minus strand of NZ_MZXW01000013.1, from coordinate 218,568 downwards.
TCGCGAATGAAGCCAACGCGGACCAATGCGCCAAGGGCCTGTTCCACACCTTCGTGCTCGACGTGCGCGCGCCGCAAAACCCGGTGCCGATCGCAACCCTGCCGACGCCGCGCGACCGCGATTTCTGCGTGAACGGCACTTTCGGTCCGCATAATCTGCACGAGAACCGCCCGGGTGCATTCCAGAGCGAGGAGACGATTTTCGCGACCTACAACAATGCCGGCGTCAGGGTGTTCGACATCAAGGACGCCTTTGCGCCGAAGGAGATCGCGTACTGGGTGCCGCCGGTACCGAAGAAGCTCGTCGATCCGCGCCCAAACGTCGCGCTCGCGGCCAAGACCTGCGACGCCTATGTCCGGCCTGACGGGATGATGTTTGTCAGCGACTGGAACGCCGGGATGCACGTGCTGCAGTATCAGGGATGAACTGCCGCCCGGGCGACGCTGCCGTAGGGTGGGCAAAGGCGCAACGCGCCGTGCCCACCACTCGCAATGGTGGGCACGCTTTCGCTTTGCCCACCCTACGAGACTAGCGCTAGCCGGCTGCCATCCGCGTCTCGACCAGACGCGCCCAGAACGAGGCGCCGTGACCCAGAATGTTGTCGTTGAAGACATAGGCCGGGTGGTGGCACTCGTTGCCGTCGCCCATGCCGACCAGCACCATCGCGCCGGGGCGGGCTTCCAGCATGAAGGAGAAGTCCTCGGCGCCCATCATCGGAATGAACTTGTCGTTGACGCGCTCGGTGCCGACGATATCGCGGGCGATGTCGGCGGCAAGGCCGGCCTCGCGCGCATGGTTCATGGTCACCGGATACATCCGCGTGTACTTCGTCTCCGCCGAACCGCCATAGGCACGCGCAATGCTGTCGGCGACTTCGCCGATGCGGCGCTCGACCAGATCGCGCACTTCGGGATCGAGCGTGCGCACGGTGCCGCCGAGCTCGGCGATCTCGGGGATGATGTTGAAGGCGGTGCCGGAGTGGAATTGGGTGATCGAGATGACGGCCGATTTGAGCGGATCGACGTTGCGCGCGACGATCGATTGCAGCGCATTGACGATCTGCGCGCCGATCAGCACGCTGTCGACCGATTTGTGCGGACCGGCGCCGGCGTGGCCGCCCTTGCCGTGGACCGTGATCTGGATGTTGTCGGAGGAGGCGAGCATCGCGCCGGGCGTGGTGGCGAAATGGCCCTCGGGCAGGCCCGGCATGTTGTGCATGCCGTAGACCTCCTGGATGTTCCAGCGCGTCATCAAGCCGTCCTCGACCATGGCCTTGCCACCGCCGCCGCCTTCCTCGGCGGGCTGGAAGATCAGAACCGCGTTGCCGTCGAAATTGCGCGTCTCGGCGAGATATTTGGCGGCACCGAGCAGCATCGCGGTGTGGCCGTCATGGCCGCAGGCGTGCATCTTGCCGGGGACCTTTGAGGCGTAGGCGACGCCCGACGTCTCCATGATCGGCAGCGCGTCCATGTCGGCGCGCAGCCCAATGGTCTTGCTGGAGCCGGACTTGCGGCCGCGGATCACGCCGACCACGCCGGTGCGGCCGATGCCCGTCACCACCTCGTCGCAGCCGAACTCGCGCAAGCGGTCGGCGACGATGCCGGCGGTGCGGTGGACCTCGTAGAGCAGCTCCGGGTTCTCGTGGAAGTCATGGCGCCAGGCGGCCATTTCGTCGGAGAGGGCGGCGATACGGTTGACGATGGGCATGCGGAGGGGTCCGTTTCTTATGATGAATTCGGTCGGTGGGTCAGCGTAGCGTAACCCACCGCCGTGTCACAGGAGCTTGTCGATCAGGCCGGCGCGCTAAGTCGGGGGGGGGACTGGGGGGGCCGGGCGGCCCGCCAGGCGGGGCCTGCAGCGCCGGGGTCGCAAAAATTAATTGTCAATCACGGATCATTGACTGACAGATATTGAAATCTGTCAGCGAGACGTGTATATCCGTTCCCGGACGCTCCGATTGGGCGTCACGCGGCAATCCCTCCCGGGGAGCCCGAGGTTCGTAACGATTTCGAACCAAGGGACGTCATTTTGGGGTGGGGACCGCGGACGAATGGAGACTTAAGACGATGACGACCGAAATCATCAATCTCACCGGAACAATTGGGCATTGGCTCAATTTGCTGGTGGCGCGCCAGATCGCGGCGCAGGCTGCAAAACTGCCTCATTAAGGCGAGAGCTTTCCGAAACGACCGGTTGGGGCGCTTCGGAAGCAGCTCCATCGCCGGGTGAACCCTGAACGGGAACAAGGTGCTGGCATGAATGAAGCCGTTATCCTGACGCCGGAGCGGATCCTCGAAGTCACCGAGGACGTCTTGCGGCGCTACGGACTTGCCAAGGCCACCGTTGTTGACGTTGCCCGTGCGCTCGATGTGAGCCACGGCAGCGTCTATCGCCATTTTCCGAGCAAGGCTTCGCTGCGCGAGGCCGTCGCCAAACGCTGGCTGGACCGCATCGACGCGCCGTTGCTGGCGATCGCCAAGGAGCAGGGCCCCGCGCCTGACAGGCTCGACCGCTGGCTGCGGACGCTGTTCGCGGCCAAACGTTCGCGCGTGCTCGACGACCCCGAGATGTTCGATACTTATCTGACGCTGGCGCGCGAAGCCTGCGCGGCGGTCAAGTGCCACAAGGATACCATGATCGACCAGATCGCGGGGATCCTGGCCGACGGCGTGAAGCAGGGCGTGTTCGCTGTCGACGACGTCAAAACCACCGCGCGCGCGATCTTCGATGCGACCGTCCGTTTCCACCATCCGGCGCACGCCGACGAGTGGAAGGATGCCGATCTGCCTGCGCGTGTGGATGCGACGCTGGCGCTGGTGCTGCGCGGGCTGAAGGCTTGCTAGACCGCTGCAGCCTTCGATACGCGCTGCAGCCAATCAACTTCTGACCTTGTTGAGAACGACGCCATTGCGGGCCGATGGCGAAGACGTGCGTGCTCGGAAAGTGGCGGCGGACGATGGGATGATGGGCGGACTCTCCGGATATGCATTGATCGCGATTTCGACGTCGTCCTTCGATCGCTTTCGAAGCCGCTCGAATGTCAGATCCTGATCGAGGGCGGGGCAGCGGAAATGGACGACGGCGGTATCGGGGAGGCGGCAGAGTTCGTCGATGAGATCGCCGACCGTGATGATCGCCGGATGGGCGACCGCCTTGTGATGACCCTTACTCATGACTCCTACTCCTTCACCCTGCTAACTGGAACGGAATAGCCTCTGTTCCAATCCGCCCGGCAGATTGAGAGATTTCATGTCATCTGAGGGAATGTGGAATCCTGCTGCTAAATCTTCGTCAGCCCGCAACTCGCAGCAAGCCGCACCAGCTGCGCATCCGTGCGTGCGCCGGTCTTGGTCTTGATCAGGTAGTGATAGTTCTGGACCGTCTTCACACTGAGATTGAGATGCGAGGCGATCTGCTCGGTGGTGGCGCCGCCGGCGAACTGGCGCAAAATCTCGATCTCGCGTTCACCGAGCTGATCCAGCGCCGAGCCCGCCGACAGGCTGTCTTCGGCCAGAATATGCGCGATGTCGTCGCTCATGGCGCGTTCGCCGCGGGCGACGCTGCGGATCGCGGTGACGACAGCGGTCGGCTCGCTGCTCTTGGTGACGAAACCGGAGGCGCCGGCGCCGAACGCGGCTTTCACCAGCACGGCTTCGTTGTGCATGGTGAAGACGAGGATGCGCGCCCGCGGATTGCGCGCGCGGATGTTGCGGATCGCTTCCAGCCCACTCGCGCCGGGCATCGAGATATCGAGCACGACGACATCGGGGTCGTGCGTCTTGAAAGCACCGTAGGCATCCGCAGCGTTGTCGGCCTCCGCCACGACGTGGAGATCGCCCTGGCTCTCCAGCACCCGCCGGTAGCCTTGCCGGACGATCGGATGGTCGTCGACCAGCAGCACCGAGATGCCTGTTGCCGCGACATCGCTCATTTGGACCTCACGCGGCGAGCGGGATGGTGGCGGCGACGCTGAGGCCGCGCTTGGCAGGCAGGATCGAGAGAGATCCGCCGGCCGCAGCGAGGCGCTCGCGAATGCCGGTGAGGCCGAAGCCGGCCGAGCGCGCGACACGTTCCGCATCGCCGCCGCCGTCGTCCTCGACCTGGATCAGCAGCGAATCGTCCTCGCCCGCGCGCCGCTCGACACGCAAGGAGATTTCGCGCGCCGCACTGTGACGCAGCGCGTTGGTCAGGCATTCCTGCGCCACGCGATAGGCGGTGGTGGCGGCCGGGCCGCTGATGTCGGTGAGATCGCCCCTGAGATCGAGCTGGATCGCTGGCCGCGCGGCGCTCTGCGAGCGCCAGCTGTCGACGAGGTTGACGAGGCTGGCCTCGAGCCCGAGCTCCTCGGGCAGGGGATTGCGCAGCCGCTTCAGCGCATCGCGCAGCGAGGCCATCAAATGATGGGTGGCCTGCGAGATTATGCGCGCATCCTGTGCGATGCCGCTGTCCACTTTCTCTTTCGCGCTCGCCGTCTCGATGGTGTTGGCGAAGGCGAGGATGGCCGAGAGATTCTGGCCGAACTCGTCGTGCAGCTCGCGGGCGAGCGCCCGGCGCTCGTCGTCGCGGATCTCGATCAGGCGCCGCGTCAGCGCCGCGCGCTGTTCGGTCGCTTCCTCCAGCCGGCCGCCGAGCTCGCCGACGGCGCCGCCGATCATCGCCAGCTCCATCGATCGGAAGTGCGGCAGTTTTGTGCGATACTGACCGCGCGCCATGCGCTGGAGCGCCGTGACGATGGTGCGCGCTGGCGCCAGCGCATGTGCGATCGCGAGCGAAGCGAGCAGCGAAATCGCCGCCGCCATCAGCAGCGCGACATCGACCACGTTGAGGAGATACTCCCAGGCGAGCGAGATGGCCGCCGCGGCATCCGGCGTTGCGACGACTGTCCCGGCGGCCGTCGCGCGGGGGCTGACGGGTCTTATCACTTCGGCGTGGCTGCCGAGGAAGATGGGGACGATCGATGCGAACCAGCGCGGCGGTGTCTTGCCGATCCCCTGGCTCTGGCCGCAGAGCGGCTTTTCGAATGCGATCGCCGGCTGGAACTCGACGCAGACGCCGGGCGAGATCAGCTTCATCGTTTCCAGCGTGCGCCATTCCGGAACCGGCAGAAGCTGTTCGCGCGTTCTGCTGCTGCGCAACAAGAACTCGTGCCAATACAGCGCCTGAAGCGCCTGGGCGACCCGCTGCGCCGAGGCCGCCGTCGCCCGGTCGACGCTGCGATAGGCATCGAACGTGGCCCAGACGGTCGCCGCGCCAAGGCAAAGAGCCACGATGAGAAGCAGACGGGCGACAAGCTGAAGCACGAGGCGCATGCGATCATCCCCGACGTTTGGTAAGCTCAGCCTAACAATGCGGCCGCGCCTTGCCAATTGCGGGGTTCGGGCCGGATCGCAGCTCGGGCAAATTTCCCAAGCCGGCTTGGGCATGGGTCTTTGGACCTGAAACGGCGGCTTTGATCTAATTGGGTGGAATCGTTGCAAGCCAGTCCTTGCAAGCCAGGAGCGGTGCAGCATGAGTTCGATGACGATTGGACCGATCGCGAGGCCTGCTGCCGACCCATCCGAGCGCAGTGCGCTGCTGTTCTGGATGATCTTCACCGGGCTGTCGATCTTCGCCGTCGTGCTGCTGTGGCGGTTCGGCTTGATCCGCCTGATGCTGACCTCGGACCGGACCTACATTTCGAGCGTCATCGCGGGGCTCTATATCCTGACCTGCGGCCATTGCTTCCTGCGCACGCGGGCGATCGCGCGGGAGGGGGCGGCGGCGCGGCGTTGCCGCGAGGCGCTCGCGGCGCCCGACGGCAGCAAGGTGCTCAATGCGAGCGCTACCGCGCTGCCGCGCGGGCTGGTGCGCGATCATATCGACAGCCTGGTGACCAAGGCTGCCGCGCAGGACTACAGGCCGGTTGACCAGACGCTTTTGCTGCGGACGCTGGCCGATCGCTTACGCGGCTCCAACGGGTTCGGCGCCTTCGTCTCGGACACGCTGATGAAGCTCGGCCTGCTCGGCACCATCGTCGGCTTCATCATCATGCTGGCGCCGATCGCGGGGCTTGACGCCGCCGACAAGGTCGCGATGCGCTCCTCGATGGGGCTGATGAGCGACGGCATGGCGGTCGCGATGTACACGACGCTCGCCGGCCTGGTCGGCTCGATCCTGGTCCGCATCCAGTACTACATGCTCGATGCCGCCACCCAGCGGGTGTTCTCGGATGCGGTGGTGCTGACCGAGACCTATGTCACGCCGGTTCTGGAGCGCAAAGGCGCTGGAACCCCGTCATGATGGATGATTTCGGTCTCTATCCGCGCGAGGAGCCGTTCGATCCGCTGGGCGTGATGCTGTTCAAGGCGCTCCAGGTGATCGCGTTCCTGTTCTTCCTCGCACTGCTCGCGGTCTCCCCCGATGCGAAGGACGGCAAGATCGACTCCAAGGCGGAGTTCATGATCACGCTGGACTGGCCGGACAGCCACCCCGACGATCTCGACCTGTTCGTGCAGGATCCCGCCGGCAACATCGCCTGGTATCGCCACCGCGAGGCCGGTTTCCTCACGCTTGACCGCGACGACCGCGGCGGCGCCAACGACTTCATCATGGTCAACGGCAAGAAGATCGTCTCGCCGATCCGGGAGGAGATCGTCACGGTGCGCGGCATCATCGCCGGCGAATACACGGTGAATGTCTCGCATTTCGTCGCGACGACCGGCGAACCCGTCACGGCCAATGTCAAGGTGCAGAAGCTCAATCCGACCGCGCAGGTGGTCTTCGACAACAAGTTCACGCTCGATCACACCGGCGACGAGAAGACGGCGGTGCGGTTCCGGCTCGATGCCGAAGGCAAGGTGGTCAATGTGGACCAGCGGCCGAAATCGCTGCTGGAGACGTTCCGCAGCAGCTGGCGCAACGGGGCCGATCTCGACCCGAGGACCGGTGTGAGCAAGAACGCTGCGAGGGTGCGCCGTGACTAGTCTGCAAACGGTCATCCTCACCCTGTCGGTCGCCTATGCCGTGATCGGCGCGCTGCTGCTGGTCGTGCTGGTCTATGCGCGGCTGCATTGGTCGATGAAGGCGGTGGCGGTGGTCGTGACCAGCGCCTTCTATATCGTCAGCTTCACGGAGATGCGCGGGCTGCTCGGCTGGGCCAGCGCCGAGCGGCTCCCCGCCTCCTTCAAGCTGCTGAAGGCCCGCATCGTCGAGCCGCATTCGCTGGAGGGCGATCCCGGCTCGATCTATCTCTGGGTCGAGCAGCTCGACGAGGATAATCGCCCGAGCGGCATCCCGCGGGCCTTTCGCGTGCCCTACGATGACAGGCTGGCCGACAAGACCCATGCGGCGGAGAACGAGATTGCACTCGGACATCCGCAGGGCGGCCGGGCCGCCGATTTCGGCGGCGGCGATGGCAGCCTCATCGACATGGTCCGGGAATATGTGACACCCAAGACCATTCTGGAGACCACCGGCGGCGATTCCTCGACCGGCGAATTCCTCGCGCCGCCAGCGGGTGCGCAAGGAGCGGTGTTCACCCCGATTCCGCCGCCCCGGATGCCGCCGAAGGACGAGCAATAGGCTCTTCACCATTGCTGCAGGGCAGCGCTGGCAAACTGCGCTGCGCTGGCGCATGTTCTTGACGTCCCTCAATTTGGCCTTATCGGCTTCGAATAAGAATCTGAGGGTGGAGGGTGCGTGCTTCTCGCGGTTTTCTCGGATATCCACGGCAACCGGCAGGCGTTCGAGGCATGCCTGAAGCTTGCCCGCGCGAAGGGCGCGGAGCGGTTCGTCCTGCTCGGCGACTTTGTCGGCTATGGCGCCGATCCGGAATGGGTCGTGGATACCGCGATGGAACTGGTGGCCCGGGGCGCTATCGCCGTCCGCGGCAATCATGACGAGGCGGTCAACACCACCACCGAGAGCATGAACAACGAGGCGCAGATCGCAATCGAATGGACCCGAGGGCGGCTCGACGTGGCGCAGCGGCGGTTCCTCGCCGAGTTGCCGATGGCCGTGGACGAGAAGGAGCGCCTTTACGTCCACTCGGAGGCCTCCAGCCCCCAGCGCTGGCACTATGTCCGCTCGACAGCGGATGCGGCCAAGAGCCTGATATCGACGCCCGCCCATGTCACCTTCTGCGGCCACATCCACCGTCCGGCGCTGTATTCGATGTCGGTGACGGCGAAGATGACGGGCCTCGTACCCAAGACCGGCGTGTCCGTGCCGCTCCTGCGCGGACGGCAATGGCTGGCGGTGCTCGGCTCGGTCGGCCAGCCCCGCGATGGCGATCCATCCGCGGCCTTCGTGCTGTTCGATACGGTCTCGTGCGAGATCACCTATTGCCGTGCGCCCTATGACATCGAGACGGCCGCGAGCCGGATTCGCGAGAACGGCCTGCCGCCCTGGCTTGCCGACCGCCTGTCGCAGGGGCGTTGACGGCCGATGCCGAAACCCCTGGTCAAATCAGGCGCGGAGATCGACGGCTACACCATCGGCGAATGCGTCCATGCCGGCGGCATGGCGACGCTGTGGACGGTCACCCATCCCGGCATCGACGTGCCGCTGCTGATGAAAATTCCGCGGGTGTCGGAGGGGGAGGACCCCGCCGCGATCGTCTCCTTCGAGATGGAGATGATGATTTTGCCGCGGCTTGCCGGGCCGCACGTGCCGTCTTGTTTCGGCACTGGTGATTTCGCGCACCAAGCCTATGCCGTGATCGAGCGCATTCCTGGCACCACGCTCTACAAGCGGTTGCCTGATTTGCCGCTACCCTACGAGGAGGCGCGGCTGCTGGTTGCGAAGATCGCGGCCGCGCTCACCGATCTGCACCGGCAGAACGTGATCCATCACGACATCAAGCCGAGCAGCATCATGTTCCGCGAGAGCGGTGAGGCGGTGCTGATCGACTACGGCCTGTCGCATCACAACCATCTGCCCGATCTGCTGCAGGAGGAATTCCGCCTGCCTTACGGCACCGCGCCCTACATGGCGCCCGAGCGGCTCCAGGGTGTGCGCGATGATCCGCGCAGCGATCTGTTTTCGCTCGGCGTGCTGCTGTATTTTTTCACGACCGGCGAGCGGCCGTTCGGCGAGGGCGAGACGCTGCGCGCGATGCGACGGAGGCTGTGGCGTGATCCGTATCCGCCGCGAAGTTTGCACACCGACTATCCGCCCTGGCTCCAGGAGGTGGTGCTGCGCTGTCTCGAGATCGATCCGGCGTGGCGCTATCCGACCGCGTCCCAGCTCGCCTTTGATCTCGCCCATCCGGACCAGGTCAAGCTCACGACACGGTCGGAGCGCCTGAAGCGGGATCCGTTAAGCGTGGTGTGGCGCCGTCGCTTCAATCTGGGCGCCATCCAGCCGCGCGCGAAAGCGGATGTCGCAGCTCAAATCGCCTCGAGCCCGATCCTCGCGGTCGCGCTCGACACGGTGGAAGGCGCGCCCGAGCTGAACGAGGCGCTGCGCGTCACCACCGAGCGCATTCTGGCGACGCTGCCCTCGGCACGGCTGGCCTGTGTCAATGTGCTGAAGCTGAACCGCATCGCCATCGACAAGACGCTGGACGAGCAGGGCTCCAACAAGCATATCGACCGTCTGGTCGCGCTCCGGCATTGGGCAACGCCGCTCAAGCTGGATGAGAGCCGGCTGACGGTTCACGTGCTGGAGGCGATCGATCCCGCGGCGGCGCTGCTGGAATTCGCCGAGATGAACTCGGTCGACCATCTCATCGTCGGCGCTCGGCAGGGCTCGTTTCGGCGCACGCTGCTCGGCAGCGTCTCGGCCAAGGTCGCCTCGGAAGCGGCCTGCACCGTCACCGTGGTACGGCCGCCGCGGATGGCGGCGGCAAAACCAGGCGCCGGCGTGGTATGGGGCTAAATCAGGCCGCGTGAGCGGTGTGGCCGGAGCGCTTGCGGCGGATCGGCCAGGAAAATTGCGGACCGGGCCCGCCGTGATCCGCGCTGCCGCCGAAATACTGGATGATCTCGCGGCAGGGTTCGCAGTTGAAGAGATTACGCGACGCGGACGCCTTGGTCATTTCCTTCAGGCAGTTCGGGCAGTGCGGCTTCATCGCTTCAAGTCCGGAAAAGGGATGTCAATGCCGGCGCGGTGACCGGAGCGGGTGATCCAGGTCCGCCGTATCGGGCCCGGTGTCGTCGCGCATCTCGCCTTCGGTGCGTTCGAGCCGTCCGAAGAAATAGTCGAGGTCCGGATGCGGGCGCCGCGGGATGCGGCACCTGCGCTTCGGTTGACGCTTCACGAGTGCGAACTGCACGGTGTCAGATCCGATTGCGACGGCTGTGACGCGCCGAACGTGCCGGGACCTGCGCCGGTCCGGCCGATGGGCCAAACACAACAAACGCACAAAAACCGATCCACAACGCCACGCCAGTCCAAACCAGGGTCGTCGTCATGATGTGCTCCCGCGAAAACAGGCAGGAATCACTAGCGGTGATTTGCGCGAATCCGGGAAGTCCGGAGGAGTACGGATCAAGGTTGCAATTTTAGGCATTGGCGCGCCGCCATGCCCGTAAAACTCGCGGCAAACGCTCGCCGCCGACCCATCCGGACAGGGCTTGTCTTTCGCCCGAAGATCAACCTATAGTAGTTCCTTGGCGATGGTCCCGATCCGGTGGTGTCGTGAGTGACGTGTCCGATCGCGAGCGGTTCGACTTCGAGCGCGAGAAATGGCGCGCAGACGTTACGTTGCGCGAGCGCGATACGACGCTCAAGGAGAAGGATAGCGCGGCGGCGCGGTGGCGCAGCCCGCTCGTGGTCGCCATCTTTGCCGCAGCTGTGGCCGCGGTCGGCAACGCCGGCGTCGCCTATCTCAACGGTTCGCAACAGCTGGCGGTCGAGAACGGGAAAGCGGAATCGGCGCGCATCCTGGAGATGATCAAGACCGGCGACTCCGACGCCGCTGCTCATAATCTGGATTTTCTCCTCAAGGCAGGTCTCATTACTGATGCCGATCGCATCCAGCGAGTCGCCGCATTTCTCAAGACCAGACCCGCCGGGACGGGACCGGCGCTTCCTTCGCCGTCGGGACGGGTCGCGTTCGAACCGACCGATGCGCTGAAGGATGGCATGCGGCAGTCGCTGGACAATCTGCTCCAGGGCTACATTGCGCGACTGGATGGTCTGGGCTTTCCCGCCGGCGAACGGGTCAGCATCAAGGTGGAGTCGACGGGATCCTATCCGAACGCCTACTACAAGGAGAACGCGATCGTCATCGATCCGAAGCTGGTGGTCGACCGATCGGTCCCTTTGCGCGAATACGGTCATCATGTTCTGACGGCCGGTCGAAACGTCGAATGGCGTGGCTTCTACGCGGCGATCGAGTCCGGTCTTGCCGACTATCTCGCCTGCAGTTACCTCGACAATCCGCGATTGGGTGAGGCGGTTGCGAAGCTGTTCTCGGACAAGCCGTTCATCAGGAATCTCGCCAACGACAAGAGCTTCGCCGAACTCCAGGCAGTCACATCGCGCGACGATATGGATATGCCCTACAAGGGGGCCGAAGTCTGGGGCGGGCTGTTCTGGAACTTGCGTAGCGAGCTCGGTCGCGATTCCGCCGATGCTCTCGTCGCCTCGGCCTGGCTCGCCACGAAATGGCCCGAGGCTGAGGACCAGAAGTCATCGGCTTTCACTGCCGCATTGCTCGCAGCCGCGGTGCAGAAGGTACCGGCGGATGCCGCGAGAGTCAGGAAGATCATGACGGCGCGGCGATTTCCGGTTCCGAGCTGAGGGACCGCGCCGACCCCGCAAAGCCGTGCTTGGTGAACCCGGTCAGATCGCTTCGCCGCGTGCCGTTGCCGCTGCGTTACGGATCGCGGCGATGTTGGTCTTGTAGGCGTCCTGCGTGCCGCCCCTGAAGACGGAGGTGCCGGCGACGAAGGCGTTGGCGCCGGCCGCGGCCAAGGGACCAGCGACGTCGGGGCCAACGCCGCCGTCGACCTCGATGTCGATCGGCCGGCCCGCCGTCATCGCGCGGATGTCGCGGATCTTGCCGATCGCGGACGGGATGAAGGCCTGGCCGCCGAAGCCGGGATTGACCGACATCACCAGCACGAGGTCGACGAGGTCGATGACGTATTCAAGCACGCTGATCGGCGTGCCCGGGTTGAGCGAGACACCGGCCTTCTTGCCGAGCGCGCGGATCGCCTGGAGCGAGCGGTGCAGATGGGGACCGGCCTCCGCATGCACGGTGATGTGGTCGCAGCCGGCTTTTGCGAAGGCCTCGAGATAGGGGTCGCAAGGCGAGATCATCAGATGCGCGTCAAAAATCTTCTTGGTGTGCGGGCGCATCGCCTTGATGACATCGGGGCCATACGAGATGTTGGGAACGAAGTGCCCGTCCATCACGTCGAGATGGATCCAGTCGGCGCCCGCGGCATCCACCGCGCGCACCTCTTCGCCGAGCCTGGAGAAATCCGAGGCCAGGATCGAGGGCGCGATGGCCAGGGGGCGGGGGGCGAAGGCTTGGGTCATGGCGCGGTTTCCCGTGGCGGCCGTGAAAGATGAACCCCGCCTAACATGGGCCTCTCGGCCGGGCAATGCAGGGACGGCGTGCTTCCTGTGGGCGGAAATTTCTGCCGCGACCGGCATGAATTGCCGGTGTTCCCCGGCCGCGCCATGCGCGGCAAGTGCGGATTTCATTGAGCTTTTTGCGCTGGCATGACGCTTGCTGACTTCACCGCCAGAACATTGGCCGCGGCATGCCGCATCGGTTGGAGTTGTGCAATGTTGTTTGCCCTGAGTGCCGTATCGAGCGCACTCGACGCGATCCAGTCGCTGACGAACTCGAAATCGTCCTCGTCGACCCAGAAGACGGGGTCTTCGCAAAGCGCGACGACCAATCCGTTCGCGATCGACAGCAGCAGCAACAGCACGTCCAGCGGCGCGACCTCGTCGGTCAATTCGGGCAATTGCGCGCAGATCTCGCCGGAGACGATGAGCGCGCTGATCGCCGCGCAGAGCCAGTCGTCGGACAGCAGCGCGGCGACCTCGACCTCCGCCTCCACCTCGTCGAGCTCGACCCCCTCGACGTCGACGAGCCGGGACGCTGCGCTCAAGGACCTGTTCTCGCAGATCGACGCCGACGGTGACGGCAACATCACCAAGTCCGAGTTCGAGAACGCGCTCGGCGCCGGCGGCACCAACACGGCGCAGGCTGACGACGTGTTCTCGAAGCTGGATTCGAATTCCGACGGCGACGTGAGCCTGGATGAGATGTCGAAGGCGCTGAAGAGCGGCCATGGCGGTCACCACGCGCAAGGTGCGAGCGGCTCGGGCGATGCTTCCGGCAGCGGATCGGATTCCTCGTCCTCGTCGAGCGGTGGCTCGACCTCGACCACGACGACCGCTGCGGACGGCTCGACCACCACGACCGTCACCTATTCCGACGGGTTCAAGATGTCGACGACGGTCCCGGGCACGTCCAGCTCGTCGAATGTGAACGGCGGCGGCAATTCGGCCTATGATCTGTTCGCGCAGTTGATGCAGCGGCAGGGCGGGCAGGGGCAGGGCTCTTCAGCGGCTGCCGGCTCATCCATGTCGATGAGCGTGTGAGCCGGATCCGAGCTATTCAGCATGCTCGTGAGTGATGTCACGATAGACGTAGCGATCGCGGATGTCGCGATTGAAAAACGTACCTTTTGAACGCGCCTCCCCGAACGCGGCGGCCACTTCAGGCGGAACCTTTTCGTAAATGTAGAGCCGGCCGCTGACGAAGGTTACCTTCAACTCGCGCGTGTCGGCGGCGTAGCGAAAAAAGCGGATCACAGAAGACGGCATGACGTGCACCTGGTCCCGTCAGACAACGCCCTTTGTGCCCATTCGTTTTTAGCCGAAGCGGTCCTTCCAGGCCGGCTGCGCCCCCGCAAACGGCAGTGCGTTCGCGCTGTAAACGCCCCGCGCGATCGCGCGCGCGACCACGTTGGCGGCGACGGTGCCGAGCTCGGTGAGGCCGACCAGCGGCTCGATCGGCTTCTCGCAGGTCGCGGCTGCAAACAGCACGTCGCCGTCGGTCGGCGCATGAACCGGGTAGATGGCGCGGGCAACTCCCGTGTGCGCGATCATCGCCAGACGCTTGGCTTGTGCCTTGGTCAGCGTGGCGTCGGTGACGACGAGGCCGATGGTGGTGTTTTCCCGCGCGCTCGCGGCGGGGCCGCCCTTGATGCGCATCGCCAGCATGTCCGGCGTGAATTTGGGCGGCAGGCCGCGCCCGCCGAATTCGCTGTTCTCCTCGAACGGCGCGGCCCAGAACCACGGCCCGTCGCCGATTGTTGCGCTGCCAACCGCGTTGACGACCATGAGGGCGGCGACCTTGATGCCGTTGGCGAGGACCGCCGAGGCCGAGCCGAGCCCGCCCTTGAAGGTCGCGGTGGTGGCCCCCAAGCCTGCGCCGGCGCTGCCCAGCGTGAAGTCGTGGCCTGCGGCCATCGCCGCGGCGTAGCCAAGATCGCGATAGGGGGCGAAGCGGCCCCAGCCCTTGTCGCCGCCATTGAGCAGGTCGAACATGATCGCACCCGGCACCAGTGGGATCACTGCGCCCCGGATATTGAGACCGCGGCCCTGTTCGGCGAGCCAGGCTTGCACGCCGCCGCCGGCCTCGATCCCGAAGGCGGAGCCGCCGGACAGCGCGATCGCATCGACCCGTTCTTGTGTGCTGGCAAGATCGAGCAGCGCTCCCTCGCGCGTACCGGGGCCGCCGCCGCGGACGTCGATCGCCGCGATCGCGGGGGAATCGAAGATGATCGCCGTCGTGCCGGAGGCGACTTTCGCGTCTTCGGCGTGGCCGACGCGAACGCCGGCGATATCGGTGAGAAGGTTTTTCAAGGACGGCACTCCATGCGCGGGAGCATGATCCGGAAGAGCGCGAAGCGGTTTTCCGAAAAGATCATGCTCGAACAAAGACCTGAAGCGCGATGACCAGCCAACCAAATCGCATCGCGCTGCTAGCTATCTGCGATAGCGTACCGATGCCGCAGGCTCAACTCGCAAGCGCCGTCCTGAGCATCTTGGCGAGCTCGGATTTGCGGTAGGGTTTTGCGAGCAGCAACACGCCGGAGTCGAGCCGGCCATGATGGACGATCGCGTTCTCGGTGTAGCCCGAGGTGAACAGCGTCTTCAGGTCGGGACGCC
This sequence comes from Bradyrhizobium betae, assembly GCF_004123905.1. Lineage (GTDB taxonomy): Bacteria > Pseudomonadota > Alphaproteobacteria > Rhizobiales > Xanthobacteraceae > Bradyrhizobium > Bradyrhizobium betae_A. Next base: position 203,442 of record NZ_MZXW01000013.1, on the reverse strand, counting down.
GCCGCACCGCCTCATCGGCAAGCTGGCGGCCGTTCATGTGGCCCGGCATGATGATGTCGGTGAAGAGCAGGTCGATGCCCTTGTCGGCATCGATGATGGTGAGGGCTTCGGCCGCGTTAGCGGCCTCGAGCGCGGTATAGCCGAGGCTCTTGATCTGGGTCACGACATACTGCCGGACGAGCGTGTCGTCCTCGACGATCAGGATCTTCTCGCTGCCCCCCGTGATGGGTACGTTCTGGAGCACCTCGTACTCGGTTTCCTGCACGCCAGTCGAACGCGGCAGGTAGATCTTCACGCTCGTGCCGTGGCCTTCCTCGCTGTAGATCTTGATGTGCCCGCCGGACTGCTTGACGAAGCCGAACACCATGCTCAAGCCCAGGCCGGTGCCCTTGCCGACCTCCTTGGTGGTGAAAAAGGGATCGAACACCCGCTCGATCAGATCCGGCGGAATGCCGGTGCCGGTGTCGCTGACCGCTATCATCACATAGTTGCCGGCGACGACGTCGGGATTCATGCTGGCATAGCCGTCGTCGAGGAAGATGTTGCGGGTCTCCAGCACCAGGGTGCCGCCATCAGGCATGGCGTCGCGCGCGTTCAGCGCAAGATTGAGGATCGCGGTAGAGAGCTGGCCCGGGTCCACCAGTGTCGGCCAGGCGTCCTCGGTCAGCTGCGGCATGATGGTGATCTGCTCGCCCAGCGTCGGATGCAGCAGCTTGGCGGCCTCGAGCGTCAATGCGTTGACGTCGATCTCGCGTGGCTGGAGCGGCTGCTTGCGGGCAAAGGCGAGCAGGTGTTTTGTCAGTTGCGCGCCGCGTTCGGCGGCGTCGTCGATCAGCTTGGTGATGGCGGCGAGCTCGGGCCGGTCGGCCACGGCATCCGCCAAAATGCCGATCGTGCCGGTGATGACGGTCAGCACGTTGTTGAAGTCGTGGGCGACGCCGCCGGTCAGCTGGCCGATGGAATCCATCTTCTGGACCTGCCTGAGCTGGGCCTCGGCGGCCTGCTTCTCGGTCAGGTCGCGGCCGATGAAGAAATGCCGCTTCACGGGCTCCGACCAGGTGCCCATCCAGTTCAGCGTGACCTCGTGCCCGTCGTGGTGGTAGTAGCGCGCCTCGAAGCTGCGCTTGACCGCGCCGCGCCGCGCCGTGCGCATCTCGTCCCGCGTCTTCTCGAGGTCATCGGGGTGAATGAACTCGGTCGCACTGTGCCCGACCATGTCGTCCGGGCTGAGGCCGAGAATGGCGGTGACGCTGGGGCTGACCTGGACGAAATTGCCAAATCCGTCGGTGACCAGGATCAGGTCCTGCGAGGTTTCGAAGATGCGTTGGCGCTCCTCGATCTCGCGGTTGAGAGCGGACTCCGCTCGCTTCCGCTCGGTGATGTCGCGGACCACTTTGGAGGCGCCGATGATGTTGCCGTCGCGCGATCGCAGTGGAACCTGGCTCAGCATCACGTCGATGGGCTGGCCGTTCTTGTGTAGCCGCACGGTCTCGTGCTGGTCGATCACCCCGCCGTTGCGGGTGCTGGCCAGCATTTCGTCGACTTCCTCGCGCTGTCCCTCGGACATGATGATGTCGACCTGACGGCCGATCGCCTCCTCGGCGGAATAGCCGAAGACGCGCTCCGCAGCATGGTTCCAGGACGTGATGGTGCCGTCGAGCGACTTCGTGATGATGGCGTCGTTGGAGGACTCCACGACCGCGCTGAACAGCCGCTCGCGCTCCGCATAATAGTTTCTCTCCGTGCTCGACTGCCGCTGGAGTGCGCCGACCATGCCCGCCATGTTGGCCTGGAGGCGCACGTTCTCGATGAGCAGCACCGCGAGCACGAAGCTCGACGCGCCGAGGCCGTAGAGCCGGCCGGCATAGAAGCCGAGATCGAAACGCGCGACGTTGACGATCGCCGACAGCGCGATATCGAACAGCCAGGCGCACATCGTGACCATGAGCCAGACGTCGATCACGGTGTGCGGCTTGCGAAACCACAGCATGAACAGCGCGGCGAAACTCAAGGACCACACGAACGAGACCACGCCGATCATGGTGCTGGTGTAATGGCCGTCCTTCAGCAAGATCGGCAGCAGGTCGTGCTGCGCCGTCACGAGCCAGGCGAAAACGGCCATTGCGATGAGCACGCCAACGACGGAGAGAGCAACCGCGCGCGACGTCGAGCCCGCAATCCTGTTGCCGCCAGTGTTGTCCTTCCGCGAGGCATAGCCCAGGACGAACAGCGGGAAGCCGCCGTGCCAGATCATGTAGAGCCAGACGGTGGTCTGCGAGCTGGCGCCGAACAGTCCGGTCGGGGCAAACAACCCCGGGAAGGTGAGGGCGTGGGTTACCGCAGCCGTGGCCGTGAACAGATAGCCGGTCGACAGCAGTAGCAGCCCGCGGCTGCGCAGGACGGCAAACTGCGACAGCAGCAGAACGGCAGTGATGATGTCGCTGACCGCGAGCGCCGACTGGTAGCTCGCCACGAAGGCTGGCACCTGCACGAGCGGCATGCCGGCAAACGGTACCGCCAGCGCGAACAGGATCGCGGAGATCCCGACGATCGCCATTGCCGTCCTGCGGTCGCTCTGCGTCGCCGGCAAGGTCGACAGGAAGGTGCTTCGGTCGTTGGGCGCTAGCACGTCGATCTCTCGTAAGCCGGCATGGTGACCTCGTACGTCAATCTCTTCCGGCCGGACAGCCGCTACTTTCATGGTAGCGGACTCCGGGCGCGCATCCTGACGGAAAGCGCTTGCGACTCAACCGAGGGTTACAGCTTACTTAACTTGGAGGGCGACTCGGAACGGGTAATTGGTAAGAAGTGCTTTACTGGCACGTATTCATACTGCCTTGTCGCCCTTTTGCGGTGAATTGAACCAATTAATGAGACGGATCCGGGAGTTGTTCCCATGCCGCGTGTGCTCGTTGTCGACGACCAGAAGGACGTCCGCGCGATGGTGGCGATCGTGCTTCGGGTCAACCATTATGACGTGGTCGAGGCCGAGAGCGGCGCGGCGGGCCTGAAGGCTTTCGGCGAAGGCGTTTTTGATGCCGCGATTGTCGATATTTTCCTGGCCGACACCAGTGGCGTTGACGTCATGGTGGCCATTCGTGAGCGGGTTCCGGGGTTTCCGATCGTCGCAGTCTCCGGCATGACCGCGCTGGATTTCATCGGCGAGGCTCCCGGGCTGGCCGACGTGGTGTGCCTGCAAAAGCCGTTTCGGCCGAACGATCTCCTGCAAGCCCTGCGGAAGGCCCAGGCTGCAGCGGGCGGCGAACTCTCGGCCGTCGTCTGACCGTGCTGCAAAAGGAAACGCCCCGGCGAACCGGGGCGTTGGGGCCGATCTGGTTAAAGGCGATTGGTTAAAGGGTCAGCCTTCCTGTCTCAGGTGCCGTTGCCCTTGATCTCGGCGTAGCCGCCTTTGGCGTCCCACTTGTACACGACATAGTCGAGCTGCTTGATATCGCCCTTGGCGTCGTACTCGATCGGGCCGATCACGGTGTCCCACTTGCCGGCCTTCATCGCTTCCATGACCTTCTTGGCGTCGGTGGTGCCGGCCTTCTTGGCGGCCTGCGACCAGACCTGCATCGCCGCATAGGTGTAGAGCGTGTAGCCTTCGGGGTCGATGTTCTTGGCCTTGAAGGCATCGACGATCTTTTTCGCGGTCGGCTTGTTGCGCGGGTCGGGGCCGAAGGTGAACAGCGTGCCTTCGCCGGCCGGGCCGGTGATGGAGGCGAACTCCTTGTCGGCGAGCGCGTCGCCGGCCATCAGAATGGTCTTCAGGCCCTGGTCGCGCATCTGGCGCACCATCAGGCCAGACTCCTGATGGTAGCCGCCGACATAGACGAGGTCGATGTTGTCCTTCTTCAGGCGCGACACGATCGCGTTGAAGTCCTTGTCGCCCTTGTTGTAGGACTCGTACATCTTCTCGGTGATGCCGGCCTTGTTGAGCGCCTTCTTGGTCTCGTCGGCCAGACCCTTGCCGTAGGTGGTCTTGTCGTTGAGGATCGCGATGTTCTTTCCCTTGAAATTCTTCGCGATGTACTGCGCCGCGATCAGGCCCTGCTGATCGTCGCGGCCGCAGACGCGCGCCACGTTCCACAGCTTGCGCTCGGTGAAGAGCGGGTTGGTGGAGGCTGGGGTGATCTGGAGCACGTTACCGTCGGCATAGGCTTCCGAGGCCGGGATCGACGACGACGAGCAATAGTGCCCGGCGACGAACGGGATCTTGGCGCCGGCGATCTTCTCGGCGATCGAGCGCGCCTGCTTGGGATCGCAGGCATCGTCCTCGACGGAAAGCGCGAGCTTCTTGCCGTTGACGCCGCCGGCGGCGTTGATGTCAGACACGGCCATCTCGGCGCCGTTCTTCATCTGGCGGCCGAAGGCGGACTCGCCGCCGGTCATCGGACCAGCGACTGCGACGGTGACATCCTGCGCGAATGCTGCGCTCGATAGCGCGAGCGATGCGCCGAATGCCAGACCGATGAGCTTCAGTGATTTCATGAGATACCTCGCGGGTGGTCGCCTGTGGAAGTTGCCGGATACGCCCGGTCCAAACCGGCGCCATTCTTGAATGAATCCTGGGAGAAGTCACCGGCAAAATACGGGCATTGGCGGAGATATCTCGCCGCATTCGGCCGCACATGGCCGTCTCAGCCGTGCCGGCCGCCTTCCAGATAGGCGGCGCGAATCTCGGGGCGCTGCAACAACTCGGCGCCGGTGCCCGCCAGCGTGATCAGGCCATTGACCATGACGTAGCCGCGATGGGCGAGCTTGAGCGCATGGTTGGCGTTCTGTTCGACGATCAGCACGGTCAGGCCGTCCTGCCGGTTCAGGGTGCGGATCGCGTCGAAAATCTGGCGGGCGATCAGCGGCGCCAGCCCGAGCGAGGGCTCGTCGAGCAGGAGCAGGCGCGGGCGGCTCATCAAGGCGCGGCCGATCGCCAGCATCTGCTGCTCGCCGCCCGATAGCGTTCCGCCGCGCTGGGCGTAGCGCTCCTTCAGGCGCGGAAACAGCGAGAACACCCGCTCGAGCGTCGCGTCGCGTTCCGCCTCCGTGCATCCGGTGGCGTCCGCCCCCATCTGGAGGTTCTCCGCCACGCTCATCCGTGGGAAGATGCGCCGCCCCTCCGGCGACTGCGCGATGCGCAAATGCGCGATCTCGTGGGTGGGAACGTCGGTGATGTCGCGGCCCTCGTACAGGATCTGGCCGGAACGGGCGCGCGGCTTGCCGAAGATCGTCATCATCAGCGTCGATTTGCCGGCGCCGTTGGCCCCGATCAGCGCCACGATCTCGCCGGCATTGATCTCGACATCGACGCCCTTCAGGGCCTCGATCTTGCCATAGGCGGCGCGAAGGCTGCGGATCGCGAGCAGGGGAGCGGGGGACGTCACGACCCGCTCTCCATCACGGCCACGGCTTCTTCCTCGTCGGTGCCGAGATAGGCTGCGATCACCTTGGGATCGTCGCGGACCTCGCGCGGGGAGCCTTGCGCGATCTTCACGCCATGGTCCATCACCACGATGTGGTCGGAGATTTCCATCACCACCGACATGTCGTGCTCGATCAGCAGGATCGAGGTGCCATCGTTACGGATCGACAGCAGAAGCTCGCTCAACGCCGCGCTTTCGCGGGCATTGAGGCCGGCGGCGGGTTCGTCCAGGCACAGCAGCGCGGGCTCAGTGCACATCGCGCGCGCGATCTCGAGCCGGCGCTGGTCGCCATAGGCGAAATTGCCGGCAGCGTCGTCGGCGCGGTCGAGCAGGTTGACCCGCTTGAGCCAGTCGGTGGCGAGATCGATCGCACGCTTTTCGGCATCGCGGTAGGTAGGGACGCCGAGGAGGCCGAGGAGGGTGAAGCCGGAGGCGCGCATCAGCGCGTTGTGCTGCGCCACCATCAAATTTTCCAGTGCGGTCATGCCGGGAAACAGGCGGATGTTCTGGAAGGTGCGGGCGACCTTGGCCTGCTTGGCGATGCGGAAATCGTTCAGCCGCTCCAGCGCGATCGTCCTGCCGTCGTCATGGCTGAGGCGAATGGTGCCGCCGCTCGGCTTGTAGAAGCCGGTGATGCAGTTGAAAACGGTGGTCTTGCCGGCGCCGTTCGGCCCGATCAACGCGGTGATCTTCTTCCGCTCGGCCGCGAAGGAGAGGTCCTGCACGGCGACGATGCCGCCGAAGCGCATGGTCAGCCGGTCGACGCTGAGAATGGTGTCGCCGCTCATCCGTGACCTTCCTTGACGAGGTCGGAGGAGATCGCCTGCGCCTGGGTCAGGTACACGGTCGGGGCGCGATGGCCGATCAGGCCGCGCGGCCGCCAGATCATGATCAGCACCATGGCCATGCCGAACACCAGCATGCGGTAGGTCTCGAGGCTGCGGAACAGCTCGAAGCCGCCGATCATGGCGAGGGCGGCGAGCGCAACACCGAGCTGCGAACCCATGCCGCCGAGCACCACGATCGCAAGCACCAGCGCCGATTCCTGGAAGGTGAAGGATTCCGGGCTGATGAAGCCCTGGCGCGTGGCGAAGAATGCACCGGCAAAGCCGCCGAACATCGCACCCGTCGCGAACGCGGTGAGTTTTGTGGTCGTGGTGTTGATGCCGAGCGCGCGGCAGGCGACCTCGTCCTCGCGCAAGGCTTCCCAGGCCCGACCGATCGGCAGGCGGCGCAGCCGGATCGTCACCCAGTTGGTGAGCAGCGCGAGCGCCAGGATCAGATAGAACAGGAAGATGATGCGATGGGTCGTCGAGTATTCGATGCCGAGCTTGGCAGCGAGCCCGTCATCGCTGTTATCGAGCGGAATGCCGAAGAAGGACGGACGGGGAATGCCGGAGACGCCGTTTGGGCCGCCGGTCAGCTCCTGCCAGTTGATGATGACGAGGCGGATGATCTCGCCGAAGGCCAACGTCACGATGGCGAGGTAGTCGCCGCGCAGGCGCAGCACGGGGAAGCCGAGCAGCACGCCCCAGAACGCGGCGAGGATGCCGGCAAGCGGCAGGCAGACCCAGAACGACCAGCCGAAATTGGTGGCCAGCAGTGCGTAGGAATAGGCGCCGACCGCATAGAACGCGACGTAGCCGAGATCGAGCAGGCCCGCGAGCCCGACCACCACGTTCAATCCCCAGCCCAGCATCACATAGGTGAGCACGAGGATCGCGAGATCGAGGATGTAGCGCTGGTCATAGAAGATGACCGGCACCAGCAGCGTGAAGATCAGCAGTGCCGGCGCGAGGTAGCGGCCGACGAACGACATGCCGCTCTGCACCGCCGGCGGAATGAGCTTCTCAGTGCCGGTCGGGCCGATCCATTGCCGCAAGAGATCGATCACGATCGAGCCGCCGAAGACGGCGGCGACGAGGGAGGCGAGCTCGCCGAAGCGCGTCCAGTAGGTGAGCTGGCCGTCGGAGCCCGCCTCGGTGCGGACGCCGACCATCAGCGAGAACAGCACCAGCGCGATCAGCGCGTTGACGAAGGCTGTCTTCAGGAGGGCGAGGATGCCCGTTGCAGGTTTGGCCGTATTGGTCGAGGGAGCTGTCACGCGGCGGTCCGTCAGACTTTTTCGACTTCGGGACGGCCGAGCAGGCCGGTCGGCATGAAGATCAGCACGACGATCAGGATCGAGAACGCCGCGACGTCCTTGTACTCGACCGAGAAATAGGCCGACCAGAACGTCTCGATCAGGCCGATCGCAAGACCGCCGAGCATCGCGCCGGGCAGCGAGCCGATGCCGCCGAGCACGGCCGCGGTGAACGCCTTGATGCCGGCGACGAAGCCCATGAAGAAATCGACCAAGCCGTAATAGAGCAGGTACATTAGGCCCGCGACCGCGGCGAGCGCCGCGCCGATCACGAAGGTCATGGAGATGGTGCGGTCGACGTCGACGCCGAGCAGCGCCGCCATGGTCTGGTCCTGCTCGCAGGCGCGCATGTCGCGCCCGAGCCTTGTGCGCGACACCAGCCAGGTGAAGAGCGCCAGCAGCACGATGGTGGTGACGACCACTATGATCTGGATGTTGGAGAGCTGGATGACGAACCCGTCCGCGCTCTCATGCAGCGTATAGCCGCCGGTGACGAGCGGCGGGATCGGCTTGACGCGGGCGCCTTGCGCGACCTGCGAGTAGTTGGTCAGCACGAACGACATGCCGATCGCCGACAGCATCGGGGCGAGGCGGAAGGAATGGCGCAGCGGCCGGTAGGCGATGCGCTCGATGGTCCAGCCATAGAGCGCGGTGATCGCCATCGCGACCAGCAGCACCACGAGCAGGATCACCGGGATCGCAGTCAGGCCGAGCGAGACCAGGATCAGGAAGGTGATCAGGGCGATGAAGCCGCCGATCATGAAGACATCGCCATGGGCGAAGTTGATCATGCCGACGATGCCGTAGACCATCGTGTAACCGATGGCGATCAGGCCGTAGATCGAGCCCAGGACGAGACCGTTGATGAGTTGCTGGGCGAAATAATCCATGCGCTGCCGTTACCAAACCTGACGTGGCTCAAAGGGAGCTTTTCGAGAGAGGGTGCTTTGAGTTTCTTGTCGGGCCCCGGCAGCCCTAAGCATTCTTCTCGTTTTGTAACAGGAGGGAACTGGCGGCTGCAACTGGGCTGGCCTCGGCATAAGGGCTTGTACAGAGGTCATTTCGGCTACGGATGTCACGGCCCGGTTCCGTAAATGCGAGGAACCTGGTTCCGCGAGCAACCAAACGAGCAAACTAGCAACCAAAATGGATGCCCGCCGTTAGCTCCGTCCTGACGTCCAACCAGGGAGTTCCCCCAATGACGAAGCAGCAGAACCAGAATCCGGGCCAGCAGGGCCAGAACCCGGGCCAGCAGCAGGGTGGTGGCCAGAAACCCGGACAGCAGCAGCAGGATCCGCAGCGCCAGGGCGACAAGCCCGGCCAGCAGCAGGGCGGTAAGCACGGCCAAGACAACAAGTAGCTACAACAAGTAGCTTTGGAAGCCCAGATTGGCCTCGCCGTAAGGCGGGGCCTTTTCTTTTGGGCGCGCCGCCCGGCAGCCCGGTTAAGGTAAACAAAGGGTTTAAATTGCCGCCACAGTCTCATGCGAGTTAGCTCCCGGCAAAGCCTTCCCATTGAAGGCGCGGTGCAGGCGAAGCGGGAAGCGGCATGTTCAGGAATTGGCGGATCGGCACAATCAACGGCGCGCTGCTGGCGGCCTATTTCATCCCGGCCTGGACGCTGGTCGCCTTCAACATCATGGTCGCGCCGGTGCACGGTCTCTACGAGCGGCCGAGCGTCGCGGTGGCGCTGTTCCTGAGCGACAATCTTCAGATGGCGGGGATGGACACGGTGCGTGCCGCCTGGCTGCTGGCGCTGGGCCGGCTGACCGTCGTGGCGTTCTTCGCGATCTATCTTGCGCTTCTGTGCATTCCGCGCGTCCGCAAGAATGGCGGCAGCGACGAGGCGCTCGGCATTGCGCTGGCGATCGGCAGTATCATCTCGTTTGCGAGCATGGTCATGGCCTCGAAGGTCGGCGAAATGGCCGCACTCCGGCTGCACGCCACCGAGCTGCTGCTGCTGCTCGGGGCCGCCATCGTGGTGGTCATCGAACGGCCCGAGGCGACGCCGAAGACCGTCGAGGTGACGGCGCCGCTAGCTCTTGAGCAGGCCGAGCTCCTGCACAATCGCTGAGGCTTCCTTGACGGCGTGGTTCGCCGCCGGCACGCCGCAATAGATCGCCTGCTGCAACAAAATTTCCTTGATGTCGTCAGGGGTGAAGCCGCCCTCGGCGAGCGCTGCGCGCACATGCAGGCGGAACTCGTCCCATTGCCCGAGTGCGACCATGGTGCCGATCACCAACACGCGCCGCGTCCGTTCGTCGAAATGCGGACGCGTCCAGATATCGCCCCAGGCATAGCGCGTGATCATGTCCTGGAAGTCGGTGTTGAAGGCGTTGCGGTTGGCGATCGACTTGTCGACCCAGGCATTGCCCAGCACCTTTCGGCGTACATTCATGCCGGCATCGCGGCGCTTCTGGTCGTCCATTGTTCTTTCCTCCTTCGTCATTGCGAGCGAAGCAGCAATCCAGGAATGTGTCCGCGGAGACAGTCTGGATTGCTTCGTCGCTACGCTCCTCGCAATGACAGCTGTTGTCAGCGCTGCGTCAAAAATCCCACCACCGCATCCGTAAACGCATGCGGCTGCTCGACATTGGAAATGTGGGCGGCGTCGATGATGGTCATGCTGGCGCCGGGAATGTTCGCGCGGATCAGCTCGCCCGCGGAGATCGGCGTTGCCATGTCATGGCGGCCGGCGATGACAAGCGTCGGGCTCTTGATCTCAGGCAACAACTCGCGCTGGTCGAGCGTCGACAGCGCCTCGCAGCAGGCGAGATAACCCTCCACAGGGGTCGCAAGCAGCATCGATTTCATCTTCGCAGCGATGTCGGGCTCGCGCTCGCGAAAATCCTGGGTCAGCCAGCCCGCGATCACGGCATCGGCGACGGCCGCGATGCCGCCCTTCTTCAGCGCGTCGATGCGCTCCAGCCATTTGGTCGGCTCGGCATAGTAGCAGGAGGTGTTCGCGAGGATGAGCTTGCCGAAGCGCTCCGGCGCATTGGCGCCCAGCCATTGCCCGACCATGCCGCCCATCGACAGGCCGCACCAATGCACCTTCTCGATGTTGAGGTCGTCGAGGATCGCCAGCACGTCGCGGCCGAAACGCTCCATCGTGTAGGGGGCGGGCGGGACGTTGGATTTGCCGTGGCCGCGGCGGTCGTAGCGGATGACGCGGAATATCTGCGTCAGCGCCTTCATCTGCGGCTCCCACATCTGCAGCGTGCAGCCGAGCGAGTTGGACAGCATCAGGGTCGGTCCGCCGTCGCGGCCCTCGACGGAGACGTTGATCAGGCAACCGTCGGCATCGATCATGGGCATGCGGCGTCTCCGTCGTATCTTATTCGCGGTCGAGGCTGTCGAGCAGCCGGTCGATCAGGGCCTGGGAAGCCCCTTGATAGGCCATCGGCTCGAACAATGCCGCAATTTTTTCCGGCGTCAGATGCGCAGTGACCAGCGAATCGGCCGACAGCACCTCGCGCAGATGCTTCTTCTCGGCGACCGCGCGCTTGCTGGCGGCCTCGATCAGATGATGCGCATCGCTCTTGCCGATCTTGTCGGCCAGCGCGAAGGTGACGGCCTCGGCCATGATCAGCCCGTGCGTTGCATCGAGATTGTTGCGCATGCGCGCGGCGTCGACGTCGAGGCCCTCGGCGATATCGACGATGGCGGCAAGCGCGCCGGAGGTAACCAGCATCAATTGCGGCAGCGTCGGCCATTCCGCATGCCAGGGCCCGGCGCTGCGCTCATGGTCCTGCACTTGCGCTGCAAATATCGTCGCGGCGAGCTGCGGCGCCATGGTCGCGCAGCCCAGCGCGCTCGCGGCAGCAACCGGGTTGCGCTTGTGCGGCATGGTCGATGAGCCACCGCGGCCTTCGCCGGCGGGCTCGAACGCTTCGCCGACATCCGTCTGCATCATCAGCGAGACGTCGCGCGCGATCTTGCCGCAGCTCCCGGCGAGAATCGCGAAGCATGATGCGGCTTCCGCAATCCGGTCGCGATGGGTATGCCAGGGCGCCTCGGGCAGCGGCAGGTTGAGTTCCTGCGCGAGTCGCTCGGCAACTGCGAGTCCCTTGTCGCCGAGAGCTGCAAGCGTGCCGGCGGCGCCACCGAATTGCAGTGCCAGGCCCTCGCGATTTAGCCGCCGCAGGCGGCAGCGGGCGCGGGCGAGGCTCGAGGCGTATTCGGCGGCCTTCAGCCCGAACGGCATCGGCAGCGCGTGCTGAAGCCAGGTCCGCGCCACCATCGCGGTGTCGCGGTGCTTGCGTGCCAACGCGGCAAAGCCCTTGATGGCGCGGCTGAGATCGGCGTCCAGCGCAGCGATGCCGGCGCGGAGCGTGAGCATGGTCGCGGTGTCGATCACGTCCTGGCTGGTCGCGCCCCAATGCACGTAGCGCGCGGCCTCCGCATCGGCCTTGCCGACATTGGCGGTCAGCATCTTGACCAGGGGAATCGCGAGATTGCCGGATCGCGTCGCAGCCTCGGCCAGGGCTGCCATGTCGAAGGCGTCAGCCTTGCAGGCGGCTTCGATCGGGCCCACGGCGGATGCGGGAATGACCCCCGTGGCGGCCTCGGCCCGTGCCAGGGCTGCCTCGAAATCGAGCATGTTTTGCAGCGTGGACCGGTCGTCGCAGACGGCGCGCATGGCTGCGCTCGACAGCATCGGCGCGAGCAGGGGGGAGAGGGCTGTGCTCATGTTGCGCGCGACCTAATCACCATGGCTCCGCTGTGCCAATCCCAAACCGGCGGCGCAAGCCTTTTGCAGGTGCGAATATGCATTGCACGTGACCGGGGGGCACCCTTTCCTTTGCGGCCTTCGTGCGTTACTTGAGCAGCATTATAGTGACGCATCCCGGGAGGCACCCCCATGGCCATGACGATGAACGGCGAAGTCCAGCTTGCGGCGCCGCGCGAGGCCGTGTGGGAGAAGCTCAACGATCCAGTGGTGCTGAAGGCCTGCATTCCCGGCTGCGAGGAGCTGGAGAAAACCGACGATGGCGGCTTCCGCGCCACGGCGAAAATGAAGGTCGGGCCGGTGTCGGCGCGCTTCAAGGGCAAGGTCACACTCAGCGATCTCGACCCGCCGAACGGCTACAAGATATCAGGTGAAGGCGAGGGCGGCGTGGCCGGCTTTGCCAAGGGCGGCGCAGTGGTCAAGCTTGCCGAGAAGGATGGCGGTACGCTTCTGTCCTACGAGGTCGAGGCGCAGATCGGCGGCAAGTTGGCGCAGCTCGGACAGCGCCTGATCAACGGCGCCGCCAAGAAGCTGGCCGACGAGTTTTTCACGAACTTCGCCAAGGCTGTACAGGGCTAACGGTACAGGACTGAAGGCCATCCTTTTGGCATGGCGCCTTGCGTCCGGGGCGATGTTGCCCCCGGGCATAATGGCCCATATGATAGGTTGGAATAACTATAAGAAAGAACCGCTTCGACGGGACCCGTCGGGGCGCTGACAGAGAGTGCTTATGGCAAAAATCTCCCTCATCGTGAACGGCAATCCTGTTACGGCCAACGTCGATTCCCGCACACTCCTGGTGCAGTTCCTGCGTGAAAATCTGCGCCTGACCGGCACCCATGTCGGCTGCGACACCTCGCAGTGCGGCGCCTGCGTCGTGCATCTCGACGGCAAGGCCGTGAAGTCCTGCACCACGTTGGCGGTGATGGCCGATGGCCATGAGGTCAAGACCATCGAGGGGCTGGCCGCTGACGGCGCGCCGCTTCATCCGATGCAGGAAGCCTTCCGCGAGCACCATGGCCTCCAGTGCGGCTTCTGCACGCCCGGCATGATCATGACCGCGATCGACATCGTCCATCGCAAGGGCAACGAGCTCGACGACCACACCATCCGGGAAGAACTAGAAGGCAATCTCTGCCGCTGCACCGGCTACCAGAACATCGTCGCCTCGATCTCCGCCGGCGCCAAGGCGATGGCGAAATCCGACCTCGCCTAAACCGCGCGCGCATTCCGCGATCAGGACATTCAGATGTACGAATTCAAATACCATCGCCCCGGCACCGTCCGGCAGGCCGCCAACCTCCTGGTGAAGAACGAAGACGCCAAGCTGGTCGCCGGCGGCCACACGCTGATTCCCGTCATGAAGCAGCGCCTCGCCAGCCCCCCGCATCTCGTCGACCTCTCCCATATCGAGGGGCTCAACACGATCGAGATGAAGGGCCGCGCGCTCGTGATCGGGGCCACCGCCAAGCATGCCGAGGTCGCGACTTCCGCGATCGTCGGTGAAGCCATTCCGGCGCTTGCGAGCCTTGCCGGCGGAATCGGCGATCCCGCCGTGCGCCACAAGGGCACGATCGGCGGCTCGCTCGCCAACAATGATCCGACCGCGGACTATCCGGCGGCCGTGCTCGCGCTCGGCGCGACCATCGTCACCAACAAGCGCCGCCTCAAGGCGGAAGAGTTTTTCCAGGGGCTGTTCACGACGGCGCTGGAGGCCGACGAGATCATCACCAAGGTGATGTTCCCGCTGCCGAAGAAGGCCGCCTACGTCAAGTTCCGCAACCAGGCCTCGCGCTACGCGCTGGTCGGCGTGTTCGTGGCGCGGCGTCCGTCGGACGTGCGCGTTGCCGTCACCGGTGCCGGCTCAGATGGCGTCTTCCGGGTCGAGGCGTTCGAGGAAGCGCTGAAGAAGCGTTTTGCTTCGAAGGCCCTGGAAGGCATCGAGGTGCCGGCGAACGGGCTCAACAGCGACATCCACGGCAGCGCCGAATACCGCGCGCATCTCATCGGGGTGCTGACGCGGCGCGCCCTCGATGCTGCCAACGCCAAGGCGTGAGTGAACCTCACGCCTCGGCCCAAACTTGTCCCCGGTGAGGGCGTAGCGAGACTGGCTTTTTCATGACTCTCACGGCTCTGCCGGCATCGGTCGATGCGATGCTCGAACTTCTCACTTCGCGCGGCTATCTCGCGGAGCGATCGCTGGCCACGGTGACCTATTTGTCGCTGCGTATGGGCCGGCCGCTGTTCCTGGAAGGCGAGGCCGGCGTCGGCAAGACCGAGATCGCAAAGGTGCTGTCGGCGGCGCTGGGGCGCAAGCTGATCCGCCTGCAGTGCTATGAGGGCCTCGACGTCTCCTCGGCCGTCTACGAGTGGAATAGCGCTGCGCAGATGATCGCGATCCGGATGGCGGAAGCCGCTGGCGACACCGATCGGGACCAGCTCTCGAGCGACATCTTCGCCGACCGCTACATGATCAAGCGGCCGCTGCTCCAGGCGCTGGAGCCCGACGTTGCGGGACCGCCGGTGCTGCTGATTGACGAGCTCGACCGCGCCGACGAGGCGTTCGAGGCGTATCTTTTGGAAATCCTCAGTGACTTCCAGGTGACCATCCCCGAATTCGGCACGGTGAAGGCGCCGCATCCGCCGATCGTCATCATCACCTCCAACCGCACCCGCGAGATCCACGACGCGCTGAAGCGGCGCTGTCTCTATCACTGGGTCGATTATCCCGCCGCCGACCGCGAGCTCGCGATCGTCAAGTCGCGCGTGCCCGGCATCTCTGCCAAGCTGTCGCAGCAGGTCGTGCGCTTCGTGCAGGCGCTGCGCAACCAGGATTTTTACAAGTCGCCCGGTGTCGCCGAGACCATCGATTGGGCCACGGCGCTGTCGGAACTCGACGCCCGCTCGCTGACCCCGCAAGTGGTCGGCGACACGCTTGGCGCGCTGCTCAAGTACCAGGACGACATCACCCGGATGCAGGGTGACACCCTGCAAAAGGTGCTGAAGGAAGCGACGAGCGACTAGCTCGTCATTCCAGGCTCGCGCCGGCGCGCCCCGGAATGACGAGGGGATGGATACGAGACCATGGCCATCAACCACCTTGCGCCCGAGCAGACCGAGCAGTTCGCCGACAACATCGTCGGCTTTGCCCGTGCGCTGCGTTCGGCCGGCATGCCGGTGGGCCCAGGCGCTGTCATCGACGCCATGAGCGCGCTCCAGGTGATCGATATCGGCAATCGCGCCGACGTCTTCACCACGCTGGAGGCGATCTTCGTCAAGCGTCACGAGCATGCGCTGATCTTCAAGCAGGCCTTCAACCTGTTCTTCCGCGCCTCGGAAGAGTGGAAGCACATGCTGGATTCGGTGCCGCTGCCGGAGCAGGCCAAGAAGAAGCCGCAGGCCGGCTCCCGCCGCGTGCAGGAGGCGATGTCGCAGCCGCGCATGACCGAGACATCGCAGCACCAGGAGCAGGATCTGCGCCTGTCGGTCTCCGACAAGGAGATCCTTCAGAAGAAGGATTTTGCGCAGATGAGCGCGGCCGAGATCACCGAGGCGTTGCGCGCCATCGAGCGGATGCGGCTGCCGCAGGCCGAGCTGCTGACGCGCCGGCACCGGCCCGATCCGCATGGCCTGCGGATCGATTTGCGCCGCACGCTGCGCACCTCCTTGCGGACCGGCGGCGAGATCATCGACATCCAACGCCTGGGGCGGATCGAGAAGCCGGCGCCGATCGTGGCGCTGCTGGATATCTCGGGCTCGATGAGCGAGTACACCCGCCTGTTCCTCCATTTCCTCCATGCTGTCGGCGACGCGCGCAAGCGCGTCTCGGTGTTCCTGTTCGGCACCCGCCTCACCAACGTCACCCGGGCGCTGCGCCAGCGCGACCCAGACGAGGCGCTGGCGAGCTGTTCGGCCTCGGTCGAGGACTGGGCCGGCGGCACGCGGATTTCGGCTTCGCTGCACAACTTCAACAAATTGTGGGCGCGGCGGGTGCTGAGCCAGGGCGCCATCGTGCTGCTGATCTCCGATGGGCTGGAGCGGGAGGCCGATTCCAGGCTGTCCTTCGAGATGGACCGGCTGCACCGGTCCTGCCGGCGGCTGATCTGGCTCAACCCGCTTTTGCGGTTCGGCGGGTTCGAGGCCAAGGCGCAGGGCATCAAAATGATGCTTCCGCACGTTGACGAATTCCGTCCGGTACATAATTTGAGTTCGATCCAGGAGCTGATCACGACGCTCTCCCGGCCGCTGCCGCCGCATCACCGCAGCTTGATCCGCTCCGCAGCCTGAGAGGCAAAGCCATGCTCGATCGCGACGAGGATATCCTGAAGGCGGCTGAGGACTGGCAGAAGGCCGGCCGTGGTGTCGCGCTGGCGACGGTCGTGGAGACCTGGGGCTCGGCGCCGCGCCCGGCGGGCTCGAGCCTCGTCATCAACGACGAAGGCACCTTCCTGGGTTCGGTCTCCGGCGGCTGCGTCGAGGGCGCCGTGGTCACCGAGGCCATGGATGTGATCCAGAGCGGCAAGCCGCGCATGCTGGAATTCGGCGTCGCCGACGAGACCGCCTGGAATGTCGGGCTGTCCTGCGGCGGCACCATCCGCGTCTTCGTCGAGAAGGTCGGCTAGCCGTGAAGCTCGCAATTTTGCACGAACTCAACGCCGAGCGCGCCGCACGCCGCCCGGCGATCCTGGTGACCGACACCGAGAACGGCGAGCAGCGCCTGGTCAAGGCCGCAGATTTTGCCAATGACCCGCTGCGTGCCGAACTCGACAAGCAGCTTCGCATGGGCAAGAGCGGCAATGTCGAGGCCGGCGGCAAGAAACTGTTCCTCAACGTCTACGCGCCGACCGCTAAGCTCGTCATCGTCGGTGCGGTCCATATCAGCCAGGCCTTGGCGCCGCTGGCGCGCTCGCTCGGCTATGACGTCACCGTTGTTGATCCGCGCACGGCCTTTGCGAGCCCCGAGCGTTTTCCTGACATTCCGCTGGTCGCAGAATGGCCCGACACGGCGTTGCCGCCGCTCAATGTCGATGCCTACACGGCTTTCGTCGCCGTGACGCACGATCCCAAGATCGACGATCCCGCACTGCTGCACGCCTTCGAGCGCAACTGCTTCTATATCGGCGCGCTCGGCTCGCGGAAGACGCATGCCAAGCGCGGCGACCGCTTGAGGGCTCAGGGCGCCAAGGATGCGGACATCGCGCGTATCCACGCGCCCATTGGGCTAGCGATCGGCGCGGTCTCGCCGTCCGAGATCGCGGTGTCGATCATGGCCGAGATCACGGCGGTGCTTCGGCTGCCCCCCAAAGAAAAAGAAGAAGCGGCATGAAGTTCGGCCCGGCGAGCCCCATGGATGCGATCGGCGGGGTGACCGTCCACACCCTGCGTCAGGGACCGCTGGTGCTGAAGAAGGGCACGACGATCGGCCCGGCCGAGGTCGAGTCGCTCACACGTGCGGGCATCAAGGACATCGTGGTGGTGCGGATGGAGGAGGGCGACGTCTCCGAAGACGTGGCGGCTGCCAGCATCGCGCTCGCCGTCGGCGGCGAGGGCATCCATGTCGAGCGCGCCTTCACCGGCCGCGCCAACCTGTTCGCCGCATGCCCGGGCGTGCTGGTGATCGACCGCGCCGCGGTCGACCGCATCAACAATATCGACGAGGCCATCACCTTCGCGACGCTGACCGCTTTCAAGCCGGTGGTCGAAGGCGAGATGGTCGGCACCGTCAAGATCATCCCGTTCGGTGTCGAAGGCCATTTGCGCGATGCCGCGGTGAAGGCCGCCGGCCACGACGTGCTGAAGATCGCGCCTTACACGATCAAGCGCGTCGGCGTGGTCTCGACGCTGCTGCCGGGGCTCTCTTCGAAGGTGATCGACAAGACCCTACGCGTCACCGCCGAGCGGCTTGCGCCGGCTGGCGCCAGCATTATCGCCGAGCGGCGGGTGCAGCACGAAGAGCGTGCGCTGTCCGCCGCGATCAAGGAATTGCTCACTCTTGGCGCCGAGCTTGTCATCGTGTTCGGGGCCTCCGCGATCGCCGACCGTCGCGACGTGATCCCGGCAGCGGTCACGAGTATCGGCGGCGAGATCGAGCATTTCGGCATGCCGGTCGATCCGGGCAACCTTCTGCTGATCGCGCGCGCCGGCGGTGTGCCTGTGCTGGGCGCGCCGGGCTGCGCGCGCTCGCCGGTCGAGAACGGGTTTGACTGGGTGCTGATGCGGCTGCTCGCCGGCATCAAGGTGACGCGCTCCGAGCTGATGGGCATGGGCGTCGGCGGCCTCCTGATGGAGATCGTGACGCGGCCGCAGCCCCGAGCAGAACCCGCGATCGAAGGCAATAGCCACGTCGCGGCCATCGTGCTCGCGGCCGGACGCTCGACGCGGATGGGCGGACCGAACAAGCTCTTGGCCGAGCTCGATGGCAAGAAGCTGGTGCGAATTGCGACCGAGCAGGCGCTGGCCTCCAAGGCATCCGAGGTGATCGTCGTGACCGGCCATCAGACCGAGCTGGTCGAGCAGGCGCTGCAAGGCCTGAACGTCAGGTTCGTCAAGAACCCGGATTTCGCCGGCGGCATCGCGAGCTCGGTCAAATCAGGCATCGCGGCCGTGCCGGAGACTTGCGACGGCGCCGTGGTTTGCCTCGGCGACATGCCGCTGATCGATGCCGGCCTGATCGACCGCCTCATCGACGGCTTCGCGCCGGACCGCGGCAACTTGATCGTCGTGCCCGTCAGCGAGGGCCGCCGCGGCAATCCCGTGCTGTGGTCGCGCCGCTTCTTCAAGGAGTTGATGGCCCTCGACGGCGACGTCGGCGCGCGGCATTTGATCGCGAAGCACACCGAGGCGGTCGCCGAAGTGCCAGTGGATGGCGAGAGCGCTTTCCTCGACATCGACACGCCGCAGGCCTTGGAAGCGGCAAGGCGCGGATAGTGCCGTAGGGTGGGCAAAGCAAAGCGTGCCCACCAATTTTCGATAGCGGATAGATGGTAGGCACGGCGCTTCGCGCCTTTGCCCACCCTACGGCACCTCTCGATCCTCCCGATTTCAACTCCCCGTTCACCATCTGGAAACGACCGGCGCTTACAGTGGCTTCCACTTGCCTTGGGGGGAGGGGTTTTTCCATGGCTTCGAACGTCGTCGCGCGCCGCTGCGCGATGTTTTTCTTTGCGCTGTCGGTTTGTGTTGCTGGCGCTCGCTATATGACAGAAGCCCACGCCGCCGGCGCCTTTGCGGTCGGCAAATGCGGGGCCTATGGCCAGGCCTTTGATTATGGCGCCGAGCACGACGCCCGCGCCGCGGCGCAGAAGCAGTGCAAGGGCGACTGCACGACGGTCACGATGAAGCGCGCCTGCGCTGCGATGTCGGTCGATCTGTCCAACCCTTGCGGCGCCTATGGCTATGCCGTCAAGCCGAAGATCTCCGCCACGCTCAACGCCGCCACGCGCGAATGCTACAAATACGGCGGCAAGGAATGCGTGATCCGCGCCTGGGCCTGCGACGCGAAGGGTTGATTCCCCTTGCCGTCATTCGGGGGCGATGCGTAGCATTGCCCGAGGAATGACATTCGAGGAATTGCATGCAGTTCGACACCAAGATTGCCGCCGTGATCCGCACCGACCTTCAGGCCTGGCAGAAGCTCAACGTCGCGGCCTTTCTCACCAGCGGTATTGCCGCGGCCTTTCCTGAATGCATCGGTGAGGCTTACGAAGACGCCTCGGGCACGCCGTATCTCTCGCTGATCGGCCAGCCGATCCTGATCTACGGCGCCGACGGTCCGGCGCTGTCGCGCGCGCTCGACCGTGCGCTGACGCGCAACGTCAAGCCGGCGGTCTATACCGAGGACATGTTCAAGACCACGCATGATGCGGCCAACCGCGAGGCGGTGAGGGCGGTGGCGCGAACCGATCTCAATCTCGTCGGCCTCGCCATGCGCGCCGAGCGCAAGGTGATCGACAAGATCGTCGACGGCCTCAAGTTCCATAGCTGACGGCGGGCTCTGCGCCACATCGTCATCGCAGCGTCATGATCGCGCCTGCGATCAATAAACTTGTGTTGTTTGACTCCAATCAAGGGCGCGCCAACTGGCATCGCTAGTCTGCTCCAAATATTGCAAAGGAGCAGACACATGCCGACCATGAAAGCCGCAGTCGTCAGACAATTCGGCAAGCCGCTGGTGATCGAGGACGTGCCGGTGCCGCAGCCCGGTCCCGGTGACGTCCTGGTCAAGGTCAAGGCCTGCGGCGTCTGCCACACCGATCTGCACGCCGCCTCCGGCGACTGGCCGGTGAAGCCGGTGCCGCCCTTCATTCCCGGCCATGAGGTTGCCGGCACCGTTGCGGCACTCGGGCCCGGCGTGAAAAATCTCAAGGTGGGCGACGCCGTCGGCGTCGCCTGGCTGCATGATGCCTGCATGTCTTGCGAATATTGCGAGACCGGCTGGGAGACGCTGTGCGAGCACCAGCACAACACCGGCTATAGCGTGAATGGCGGCTTTGCCGAATATGTCATCGCTTCGGCCGCCTTTGCGGCAAAGCTGCCGGCGACGATCGATTTCGCTGCCGTCGCGCCGATCCTCTGCGCCGGCGTCACCACCTACAAGGGATTGAAGGAGACCGAGGCAAGGCCCGGCGAGTGGGTCGTGATCTCAGGCGTCGGCGGGCTGGGCCACGTCGCGATTCAATATGCCAAGGCGATGGGGCTCAAGGTCGCAGCCGTCGATATCGCCGAGGACAAGCTCGCGCTTGCACGCGAAACCGGTGGCGATCTCGCCGTCAATGCGCTCGCGGCCGATTCCGTGGACAAGGTGCTCGCGGCAACCGGGGGAGGCGCCCACGGCGTGTTGGTGACGGCGGCGTCGACCGCGGCGTTCGCGCAGGCGCTGAAGATGGTCCGGCGCAAGGGCACGGTCAGCCTCGTTGGCCTGCCGCCGGGTGAATTCCCGACGCCGATCTTCGACGTCGTGCTCAAGCGCATCACTGTGCGGGGCTCCATCATCGGCACCCGCCGCGACCTGAACGAAGCCATCGCCTTCGCCACCGACGGCAAGGTGAAGGCCGAGGTGACGAAGGTGCCGCTTGCGCAGATCAACGACGTCTTCGAGCGGATGGAGGCCGGCAAGATCGACGGCCGCATGGTGCTGGATTTCGGCTAGCACCTCACCCTGGCGGCATGCCGGCGAATTTTGGCAGGTCGGGATCGAGGCGATCCCAATCATGTCCGCGGGCGGCGTAGGTGACGACCTGCGGCTTGTATCGCGCAGGCTCGTCGAGGCTTGCGGCGCGGATGGTGAAGATGTCGGGCATGGCGGCGAAGGTCAGGTAGACCGGCAGGCCGCATTGCGTGCAGAAACCGCGCGTCTTCACATTGCCGCTGTCACCGGTCATGTCCCAGTGCTTGGCTTCGCCCGTCACGGTGACGCCTTCGCGCGCGAAGGTCATGTAGGAGCCGTGGCCGCTGCCGCTTTCCCGCTGGCAGTCCCGGCACTGGCAGTGATTGCTGAACAGCGGCTCACCGGTGATCTCATAGCGGATCGCGCCGCAAGCGCAGCCGCCGGTAAAAGGTTTGTCCATTGCGATATCTCCTCACTCTTCGCCGCTGATGTCGTCGAGCTGGCGGACGACCTTCTTCCAGCCGCCGCTCATGCCCGTGTAGGCCGACTCGTTCCTGGGCAGGACAAAGCCTGCATGGACGAGGCGGATCCGCGTGCCGGCTTCGACCGGGGTGAGGGACCAGGTCACGACGGTGTCGAGTGGCGCGCCGTAGCCGGTGTTGCGCGCATCGCCGCCTTTCCAGGCGTAGACGAGGCGCCTGAAAGCCACGACCTCCAGAACCCGGCAATGGATCACGCCGTCCCAGGCGCCGCCCGGTTTGGTCTGGAACGTGAAGGCTTTGCCTTCGACGGCTTCGAAGCCGGTCGGCTGCATCAGCCAGCGCGCGATCAGTTGCGCACTGGTCAGCACCTTCCAGACCGTCTCCGGCGCATGGGGGAGCACCTCGTCGATAACGATGTCTTTTGTTTCAGCTTTCAACGCGGCAGCACTCACGGATCGATCTCCTTCAAGAGGTCACGCAGATTCTGGAAGCGCTCACGCCAGAAGACGCCGTAATGATCCATCCAGGTCACCAGCGGCTCGAGCCCTTCAGGCGCGGCGCGGTAATAGACGTTGCGGCCTTCGGCGCGCTCGGCGACAAGGCCGGCCTTCTTGAGCGACTTCAGGTGCTGCGAGATCGCGCCCTGGGTGACGCCGCTGCCGCGCGTCAGCTCGGCGACACTGATCTCCTTGCTCTCGAACACGCGCTCGAACACGGCGCGGCGAGTCGGATCGGCGAGGGCGCGCATCACGGTGGTGACGGGATTTGGGGTGGCTTCGATCATGGCGTTTCAATTAGCGGATGCTAATGCATTAGTCAATGCTAATTAATTGCCTGGTTGTGTCTGCCTTCTTGACTTGACCATGACTGACCAGTCAGTCATATATTGAACATGACAAAGAAGCCCGCCAAAGCCGCTGCGCCGTCCGCAACTCGCGCGAATCCCGAGGGCCCCGCGCCTGCTGGTGGTGAGGAGGCGACGACCTCGAACCGCGCCACGCGCGCGGCGGAGCGGCGGGCCGCGATCGTGGAGGCCGCGATGGAGGAATTCATCGCGCGCGGTTTTGCCGCGACGCGGCTCGATGACATTGCGAAGCGCGCAGGTGTGGCGAAGGGCACGATCTACCTGCACTTCAGAGACAAGGAATCGATGTTCGAGGAACTCGTGCGCACCGTGATCGTGCCAGTGGTGGCGAAGCTCAATGCGCTGCCGCCGCCGACGGGTTCGGTGCGCGACCTCGTCGAAGCCTTTGCCGGCAACTTTTTGAAAGAGGTGATCGGCACCAGGCGCGGCGATCTCGTGCGCCTGATCGTGGCGGAGGGGCCGCGCTTTCCGTCCGTCGCCGATTTCTACTACCGCGAGGTCGTCTCGCGCGGGATCGCCGGCATGCGCGCGCTGATCGAGCTCGGCATCGCCCGCGGCGAGATCCGCGAAAAAGACCTCGCGCGCTATCCGCAGATCCTGGTCGCGCCGGCGATGATCGCGGTGATCTGGCAGAGCCTGTTTGCGCGGCACGCGCCGCTCGACGCGCAGGACATGCTGCGCGTCCATCTCGATTTGATTTTTGGCGAACGGAGGACGACATGAGGTCGTCACGAGTCATTTCTGCATTTGCATTGGCCGTCGTGCTCGCAACTGGCCTTGCGGCTTGCACGGAGAAGCGCGATCCCGGCTTCCAGGGCTGGGTCGAGGCTGACATGATCTTCGTCAGCCCGGATGAAGCGGGCCGGGTGACCAAGCTCAACATCCGCGAGGGCGACGAGGTCAAGGTTGGCGATCACCTCTATTCCGTCGACGACGATCTCCAGCTTGCCGATCTCAACCAGAACAAGGCGACGCTCGCGAATGCGCAGCAGACCTATGACCGCGCGGCCTCGCTGAACAAGACCGGCTCGGGCACGCAGGCCAATCTCGACTCCGCCGTGTCCGCCTTGCGCGTCGCGGAAGCGCGGGTAGCGACGTCGGAGACACGCATGGCGCGTCGCAAGGGCTTTGCGCCTGTCGCCGGCACCATCCAGCAGATCTATTTCCGCGAGGGCGAGATGGTGGCGGCGCAGCGGCCGGTGCTCTCGATCATGCCGCCCGGCAACATGAAGCTGCGCTTCTTCGTGCCGGAGACCGAGCTGCCAAAACTTGCGATCGGCGACACGGTGCGGGTCGCTTGCGACAATTGCGCCGCCGATCTCACGGCGAAGATCTATTTCATCGCGACCTCGGCCGAGTACACCCCGCCCGTGATCTACAGCCTCGAAGAGCGAAACAAGCTCGTCTATCTCATCCAGGCGCGGCCTTCGCGGCCCGATGCCCTGCGCGTGGGACAGCCGATCGATGTCTATCTCAATCCAAAAACGCCGGTGGCGGAGAAGCGATGAACAGCGGCAACGGCATCGCGATCGACGTCAAGGGCCTGACCAAATCGTTCGGCGGCCGCGAGGTCGTGCACGATCTGTCGATGCAGGTGAAGCGCGGCTCGATCTACGGCTTCCTCGGCCCCAACGGCTCGGGCAAGACCACCACCATCCGCATCCTCTGCGGCCTGCTCACGCCCGACAGCGGCGAGGGCACCTGCCTCGGCTACGACATTTTGCGCGACGCCGACAAGATCAAGCGCCAGGTCGGCTACATGACGCAGCGCTTCAGCCTCTATCAGGATCTCTCGGTCCGCGAAAATCTCGAATTCGTCGCGCGGCTCTATGGCCTCGCGGATGCGCGCGGTGCGGCGCGCGAAATGATCAAGCGGCTCGGGCTCTCGGGCCGCGAGGAGCAGCTCGCGGGCGAGCTCTCCGGCGGCTGGAAGCAGAGGCTGGCACTGGGTGCCTGCACACTGCCCAGTCCTAAGCTGCTGCTGCTGGACGAGCCGACCGCCGGCGTCGATCCCAAGGCGCGCCGCGACTTCTGGAACGAGATCCACGCGCTCGCGGCCGATGGTCTCACCGTGCTGGTCTCGACCCATTACATGGACGAAGCCGAGCGCTGCCACGAGATCGCCTATATCGCTTACGGCCATCTGCTGACGCATGGCACGGTGGAGGAGGTGATCGCGGGATCGGCGCTGACGACCTACACGGTAACAGGCAAGGACCTGAACGAGCTCACGGCCGCGCTCACGGGCAAGCCCGGCGTGGACATGGTGGCGCCGTTCGGCACCTCGCTGCACGTGTCTGGCCGCCATGTCGCCGCGCTCGAAGCCAGCATCGCGCCGTGGCGCGACAAGAGCGGCCTGCACTGGCACCAATCGTCGCCCTCGCTGGAAGACGTGTTCATCGAATTGATGAGCCGCTCCAAGGACAATTTCCAATGAGCACCGTCGAGCATCCCGCATCCGGAATTCGGGAACGCTTCGGCTTCTGGAAGCGCTCCTATGCGATGCTGATCAAGGAGTTCATCCAGCTCAAGCGCGACCGCGTCTCGTTTGCGATGATCGTGATGCTGCCGGTGATGCAGCTTTTGCTGTTCGGCTATGCCATCAACACCACGCCGCATAACCTTCCGAGCGCGGTGTTGCTCCAGGAGGATTCCGATCTCGCCCGTTCGGTGCTGAAAGCGCTGGAAAATACAAAGTATTTCCGCTTCCTCTACGAGGTGCACGACGTCGAGGATTTCGACAATCTGCTGAAATCCGGCAAAGTGCTGTTCGGCGTCGAGATCCCGCGCGGCTTCGAGCGGGCGGTGCGGCGAGGCGACAGGCCGGCGCTGCTGGTCGCGGCCGACGCCACCGATCCCGTGGCGGCGAGCGCGGCGATCGGCTCGCTCGGCATGGTCGTGCAGACCGCGCTCAAGCACGATCTTTATATCGGCGATCCCCCGGAGATGCCGTTCGAGATCCGCGCCCATGCCCGCTACAATCCGGCGGCGGCCTCCAGCCTCAACATCGTGCCGGGCCTCGTCGGCACCATTCTCACCATGACCATGCTGATCTTCACCGCGCTCTCGGTCACGCGCGAGGTCGAACGCGGCACCATGGAGGCCCTGCTGTCGATGCCGATCAAGCCGGTCGAGGTGATGTTCGGCAAGATCATCCCTTACGTGCTGGTCGGTTTCGTCCAGGCCTTCCTCATCATCGGCATCGGCGTGCTGCTGTTCGGCGTTCCCGTGCTCGGAAACCTGATCCTGCTGGCGCTGCTCACGACGCTGTTCATCGCCACCAATCTGTCGATCGGCTACACCATTTCGACGCTGGTGCAGAACCAGCTCCAGGCCATGCAGATGTCGATGATGTTCTTCCTGCCGAGCATCCTGCTGTCCGGCTTCATGTTCCCGTTCGCGGGCATGCCGGCCTGGGCGCAATATGTCGGCGAAGCACTGCCCTTGACGCATTATTTGCGCATCGTCCGCGCCATCATGCTGAAGGGCGCGACCATGCAGAATTTGCGCTTCGACGCGCTGGCGCTGGCGCTCCTGATGGCGGTCGCCATGACCATCGCCGTGACGCGCTTCCGCCGCACGCTGGATTGAGGCACAATGCCCCGGAATCGAGGGGTGGAATGGCCAGGTTTGCGAGCAGGAAGACGCGGCATCACGCCGTGCTCTCGGAGGATTTCGAGCGCGAGCTGACGCGAGAGGTGCTGCGCACCGAGCTGCTGCGAGTGCGGGCGCTGATCATGACGGGCTGCGTCATGATGCTGTTCCTCACGGCGATCTATCTGGTCGACCCCGCCGTCGTGGACCGGGTCTGGCGCGGTACTGAAGGACTTGCCGAGGTCTATGGCTTGCTGGTCGGCTTCATCCTGTTCGAGGTCTGGGTCCACACCCAGATCAGGAAGAACCTCAGGCTCGATCGCGACCTGCCCGTTGTCAGGCGCTATATCGGCGCGCTGATCGAGACGTCGGTGCCCACGGTGATCCTGATCCTGCAAATCCGCTCGATGGGCGCAAGCCAGGCGCTCGGCTTCGCGGTGCCGCTGATGTATTTCATCTTCATCATTCTCTCGACCCTGCGGCTCGATTTCTGGCTCTCCACCTTCACCGGCTTTGTCGCTGCGGCCGAGCTGTTTGCCGTCGCGCTGATCACCGATTCCTCGATCTTCGGCGAGCCGCAGACCTATTTCCACGCCGTGCGCAGCATCATCATTCTGATCTGTGGTGTCCTGGCGGGCTCCGTCGGCGCGCAGCTCCGCCGGCAATTTGCCGCAAGCATCGCGGCGGCCACCGCGCGCGACCGCGTGACCAATCTGTTCGGCCAGCACGTCTCGCCACAGGTGGTGGAACGGCTGATGGCGTCGGGCGCCAGCACAGGCGGCGACGTTCGCCGCGTCGCCGTGATGTTCGTCGATTTCCGCGGCTTCACCGCCGGCGCGCAGTCGCGCACCCCGCAGGAGGTGGTCGACCGGCTCGACGGCGCCTTCGCCGTGCTGGTCGACATCCTCGACCGCGAGGGCGGCATCGTGAACAAGTTTCTCGGCGATGGTTTTCTCGCACTGTTCGGCGCGCCGCTTGCGGCCTCGGACGCCGCGCACCGCGCGGTTGCCGCCGGCCGCGAGATGCTGACTGCGATGGATCGCATCAATGCGGAGACGAGCTGGCCGCTGCGGATCGGCATCGGCATTCATTTCGGCGAGGTCGTCGCCGGCAATATCGGCTCGCCCCGCCGCAAGGAATACACGGTGATCGGCGACACCGTGAACTTCGCCTCGCGGCTGGAGGCGCTCAACAAGGAGTTTGGCTCGCAACTCCTGATCTCCGCGTCCGTGCGTGAGGCGCTGGGCGACGACGGCAAGGATGCTGTCGCGCTCGGCGAGGTCGAGGTGCGCGGTTACGAGCAGAAGGTGGCCGTGTTTCAACTTGGGTAGACTGCTCGCGTTTCGTTGAACGCGCGTGATGAAATATCGCGCGGGAATATCCGCTCCTGCACTCAGGAGGTCGAACCTCTCGGCTTCCGTTTGTCACGCGGAGAAAATCCATGACCCGATTGCCCCTTGTCGCGGCCGCCCTGATCGCCGCCGCTGTCTACCAGACCCAGGCCGCTGCCGCCCGCGACGCCGCCCCGCGGCGCACTCCTCCGCAGGCGACTGCGGATTGCGTGAGGGCTCCGGCGGAGGGCGCGTATGCCTCGGCTCCCTACACGCAGCCGCCCTGCATGCCCAAGACCACGAACTGACGATCAAGACCGGCGAGATCGGGCTGGAGAAAGCCACCAGCCCGGTCTTGCGTCCTGCGAGGGTGCGGTATCCCAGTAGTTCTTGACTCCGTCATCATCTAGTCATCTATATGACTATATGAGTTCAGCCCCGCGCGACCAGCGCCTGCCACGCTACCAGCTTCTGCGCGACGACCTCGCCGCGCGGATCAACCGCAATGAATGGCGGCCGGGCGAGCCGATCCCGTCGGAGGCCGAGCTCGGTGCTCATTACGGCGTTGCCATCGGCACCGTGCGCAAGGCGATCGACCAACTGGTCAGCGACAATGTGCTGGAACGGCAGCAGGGCCGTGGCACGTTCGTACGACGGGCGCGCTTCAATTCCTCACTGTTCCGCTTCTTCCGTTTCCAGTCCGAAAGCGGCGAGCGGCGCGTGCCGAAGAGCCGGATCATCCGGCGCAAGAGCGTGCCGGCGAATTCAGCCGTCGCCTCGGCGCTGCGCATCCCCGTCGGTGAGGCCGTGATCAGCCTGTCGCGCCTGCGCCTGATCGACGATGTGCCGCTGCTGGCGGAAGAAATTTGGCTCCAGCAATCGCGCTTCGCGAAGATCCTCGAGATCGACACCGCCGAATTCGGCGACCTGCTGTATCCGCTCTACGAGGAACGGTGTGGCGAGGTCGTGGTCTCCGCCGAGGAAATATTGACGGTCGAGACCGCCAACGAGATGCAGGCGCGCCTGCTCAGGCTCGAGTCGCATGCACCGCTGATTGTGATCGAGCGTCTCGCGCTCGACCTCGAGCGGCGGCCGATCGAATGGCGCCGCTCGCGCGGACCGGCGGATCGCTTCCGCTATCACGCCGAGATCAGATGAAGCGGCTCTTCAACGATATCAAGCAATAACGAGTACAGGGGTAGGAAACATGTCGAACTGGTACAGTGAAAGCTCGCCGCTGGAGCGGCGCACGTTCTGGGCAAGTTTTGGCGGCTGGGCGCTGGATGCGCTCGACGTGCAGATGTTCGGCCTCGCCATCCCCGCGCTGATCGCGGCCTTCGGCATCAGCAAGGCCGATGCCGGCCTGCTCGGCTCGGTCACGCTGTTCTTCGGCGCGTTCGGCGGCTGGCTCGGCGGTGCACTCGGCGATCGCTATGGTCGCGTCAAGGCGCTCCAGATCACGGTCGCTACCTTCGCGCTCGCGACCTTCGCCAGCGCGTTTGCGATGACCTACACCCAGCTCCTGATCTTGAAGGCGATCCAGGGCCTCGGCTTCGGTGCCGAATGGGCCTGCGGCGCGGTGCTGATGGCCGAGATCATCCGGCCCGAACATCGCGGCAAGGCGCTCGGCGCGGTGCAGAGCGCCTGGGCCGTCGGCTGGGGAGCCGCCGTGCTGCTCTCCGCGCTGGTCTTCACCTATGCGCCCGCCGACATCGCCTGGCGGCTGCTGTTCGCGCTCGGGCTGTTGCCGGCGCTCCTCATCATCTTCATCCGTCGCGGTCTGAAGGAGCCGCCGCGCGCGGTCACAGCCGACAAGACGCCGTTCTTCGCGACGCTCTCGGGCATCTTCCATCGCGACGTGCTGCGCTCCACGCTGATCGGTGGCCTGTTCGGCATCGGCGCGCATGGCGGCTACGCCGCGCTCACCACCTTCCTGCCGACCTATTTGCGCGAGGTGCGGCATCTCTCCGTGCTCGGCTCCAGCGGCTATCTTGCCGTCATCATCGTCGCCTTCTTCTGCGGCTGCGTCGCGAGCGGCATTAGCAGCGACCGCATCGGCCGCAGGGCCAATGTCGCCTTGTTCGCCAGCGCCTGCGTCGTCACCGTGCTGATCTACATTTTCGCGCCGCTGACCAATGGCGAGATGCTGGTGCTCGGCTTTCCGCTCGGCTTCTTCTCCGCCGGCATTCCCGCCA
The DNA here is from genome assembly GCF_004123905.1 of Bradyrhizobium betae. Lineage (GTDB taxonomy): Bacteria > Pseudomonadota > Alphaproteobacteria > Rhizobiales > Xanthobacteraceae > Bradyrhizobium > Bradyrhizobium betae_A. The sequence continues at coordinate 173,575 of NZ_MZXW01000013.1, read as the reverse complement.
GCATGGCGGCTTTGTTCAGCGAGCTCTATCCCGCCGGCGTGCGCGGCACCGGCGTCGGCTTCTGCTACAATTTCGGCCGCATCGTTTCCGCCGCGTTCCCCTTCCTGGTCGGCTATCTCAGCGACCATATCGGGCTTGGGCCCGCAATCGGCATCGATGCGGCCTTTGCCTATTCGCTGGTGCTGATCGCTGTGGTGTTGTTGCCTGAAACCCGCGGCAAGGTCTTTGAACAGACCGCGCGCCCCTGACGCGGGATGGGGAGAAGCCACCATGACATTCGTCCCGCGCGGCCTCACGCGCCGCCAGTTCGGCGTGGCTCTCGCGTCGCTCGCCACGACGGCCGCGACCACAGCCAGGAGTGAGGCGGTCTTGCCTGTTATCGATACCCACGCCCATGTCTTTCACCGTGGCCTCAAGCTCGCGCCGGGGCGGCGCTATGCGCCCGACTACGATGCGCCGCTGGCGCTCTATCTGGAGCAGCTCGACCGCAACGGCATGACCAATGGCGTACTGGTGCAGCCGAGCTTCCTCGGCACCGACAATTCCTACCTGGTCGAATGCCTGAAGCAGGCGAATGGACGCCTGCGCGGCATCGCCGTGGTCGATCCCGCGGTGTCCGCGGACGAGCTGCGCACGCTCGATCGCGCCGGTGTGGTCGGCATCCGTCTCAATCTCGTTGGTCAGCCTTTGCCCGATCTCGCGGCGAGCGAATGGAAGACGCTGCTCGGACACGTGAAGGCTCTCAGTTGGCAGGTCGAGATCCAGCGCAACGCCTCCGATCTCGCCATGCTCGCGCCGCAGCTGCTCGATCACGGCGTCACTGTGGTGCTCGATCACTACACGCTGCCGGATCCAAAGCTCGGTGTCAGCGATCCCGGCTTCCAGCCCGTGCTGAAGCTCGGCGCGACGCAGAACGTCTGGGTCAAGATCTCCGCGCCATATCGTAACGGCGCGGCCGGCGAAGATTTTGCGAGGGCGGCCTATCCGCTGCTGCGCAACGCCTACGGTCTCGATCGACTGCTGTGGGGCAGCGACTGGCCGCACACGCAGTTCGAGGCGTCGCAGAGCTATGAGAAGAACCGGCAATTTCTCGACACGCTGATCGCCGATCCCGTCGAGCGTGCGCAGGTGCTGGCATCGCCGCATCAGCTCTTCCGCTTCTGACACGCCGTCCGCGATTGCTCCGATTGCACTCAATTTTGGGGCATGACGGACAATGTCGCGCGCTTGTAGAGTGCTACGCGAAGCGGCCGGTTGCGGCCGCCATTTGCGTGAGGACTTAGCCATGCAGCGCCGCTACATCACCGTCGACGTGTTCACCGACCGCGCCTTCGGCGGCAACCAGCTCGCGGTGGTGCTCGATGCCGGCGGGCTCACGACCGCGCAGATGCAGGCGATCGCGACCGAGTTCAATTATTCCGAGACCACCTTCGTGCTGCCGCCGCGCGACAAGGCCAATGACGCCGAGGTGCGCATCTTCACGCCGGTGCTGGAGATCGCCTTTGCCGGTCATCCCAATGTCGGCACCGCCTTCGTGCTGGCCTCGATGGCGAAGGAGCCGAAGCCGCGTCTGCTGTTCGAGGAGAAGGCCGGCCTCGTGCCGGTCGAGGTCGTGCGAGACCAGGGTCGGGTGGTCAGAACCGAGCTCACCGCGCCGCAGCCGCTCGAGCGACATGCGCCGCTGTCGGCTGCTGAAGCCGCGAGTTGCATCTCGCTCACCGCAGGGGACATCAAGACCGACAATCACGCGCCGCAGGTCGTGGGTGTTGGAAATTCGTTCCTGGTGATGGAGCTGCATTCGCGCGAGGCGCTGAAGCGGGCGCGGCCCGATGCTGTGGCCTACGGCAAGGTCTTGCCGCGCGACGGCGCCCGCTCGGTGTGGTTCTATACGCGCGACGTGCCCACGGCAGAGGCGCCTTGCGAGCGGCAGGCGCGGATGTTCATGCGCGGCGCCAGCGGCCTCACTGAAGATCCCGCCACCGGCAGCGCGACGGTCGCGGCCGCCGCGCTGTTTGCCGATCTCGATCCGACGCGCGACGGCGAGTTGAAGCTCACGGTCGGCCAGGGCTTTGACATGGGCCGGCCGAGCATTCTGCGCACCCGCGTGCGCAAGCAGGACGGCAAGATCGTGTCCGCCCATGTGGGCGGCAGCTGCGTGCAGATGATGGAGGGGACGTTTAAGCTGGCGGGGGAGGGCTGAGCACCTTCTCCATCCGTCATCCTGAGGTGCGAGCCCTTGCGAGCCTCGAAGGATGCACGGCCGAGGTGCAAACTTCGGGGCACGCCGTCGTCCTTCGAGGGCCGCTGAAGAAGCGGCCACCTCAGGATGACGGCTACGGATACAGTCGTCGTCTCGTCCTCTTCCGCGCGAACGGCAGCTACGCCTGCCGTCCCGCGAGATTCCTCACCGCGACCCCATCGCGCTCCTCGATGATCTCCGCGATCATCTGGCGGTGGCAGTGGGTGTGGTCGCGCTCGTAGCAGAGCAGGCACACCGGGCCGGCCTTCATCACCAGCGCCGAAAGCTCGTCCATCTCCTCCCGGGCCTGCGGCGTCTTCAGGTGCTTTGAATAGATTTTCTCCAGCACATCGTATTGCCCGCGGCGTGCGGCAAGCCGCCCCTCCTTGGGGGTGCCGAGCGCGGCAAGGTGGACATAGGCGATGCCGCGCTCATCGAGGCCGGCGGAGAGCTGCTTCTTGGAAAAGCCCGGCCGGCGCGATGACGTCACCGCGCGCACGTCGACCACGAGCTTGACGCCGGCCTGCTCCAGCTCGTCCAGCACCGCCTTGGGCGGTGTCTGCTCATAGCCGATGGTGAAGAGCTTTTTCGCCTTTGCCACGAACCATCCTCAGCTCACCCGCGCGATCAGTTCCATGGCGCCGTGCGGTGCGCGCACCTTGCCCTCGTGGATGACATAGGCGAACACGTCGCGCGGTTCTTTCTTCGGCTTGGTCTTGTCGACTTTCGGCAAATCGTCTGGCTCGCCGCCCTCGGCCCAGGCCTGAAGGCGCTCGGCCCAGGCGTCTAACTGCTTCGGCGGATAGCAGGTCTTGATCTCGTCATTGCCCTTCTGCAAGCGCGCATAGACGAAGTCGCTGGCGACGTCGGCGATCGCAGGATATTTGCCGTGCTCGGCGAACACGACGGGCGTCTCGAACTCGCGGATCAGCGCGATGAAATCTGGCGTGCAGAAACTGTCGTGACGCACCTCGACGACATGGCGCAGCGCGCGCCCGTCGAGCTTGCGCGGCAACAGCTCGAGGAACTTGCCGAAATCGGCGCCGTCGAACTTCTTGGTCGGCGCGAACTGCCACAGCACCGGCCCGAGACGGTCGCCGAGCTCCAGGACGCCGGAATCATAGAACCGTTTGACCGAGTCGCCGGCCTCGGCAAGCACACGGCGGTTGGTGGCGAAGCGCGGTCCCTTCAATGAAAACACGAAACCATCAGGCACCTCGCCCGCCCATTTGCGAAAGCTCTCCGGCTTCTGCGAGCCGTAATAAGTGCCGTTGATCTCGATCGAGGTCAGCTTCGAGGCGGCGTAGGACAGCTCCTTCGCCTGCGTCAGCTTCTCCGGATAGAACACGCCGCGCCAGGGCTCGAAAGTCCAGCCGCCGACGCCGATGAAGATGTTGCCTGATTTTTTGGACGCGGTTTTTGCTTTGGCCACGGAAGGATCTCGCATCGACGGGGAGGGACGCTTCATCCTAATCAAACCAGATGTGATTGGCCAGTTGGCCCGTCCCGTCTAAGCTTGCGACGTAACCCGCGAAAAGGAGAACAAGAATGCGGATGCTGATGGCGGGAGCGGCGCTCGTGATGATGACATCTGCTGCCATGATATCTTCAACGATGGCGGATGACGATGATGCCAAGGGTGCGCAGAAGCTCGCCATTCAGGGCCGGGACTATTATTGGCATTGTCTGGCGCGGGAATATTCGCGCGACAGCAATCAGGGACTGTCGGAACAGGATTTCGGCCGCTCGGTTGCAGGCGCCTGTCCATCGGAGCGGCAATATTACCGGGTGGCGTTGCTCGACTTTCTCACCGAGCAATATCCGGCCATCGATGCCGGCGCCCATCTCGCCACCGCGAACAAAGCGGTGGAAGCGGCGCAGAAGGACATCGTGACGGCCTTCGTCAAGCACCGGCCACCGCAGAAATAGCCACGCGCCTATGCCGTCCGGGAGCCCTTCCGGCCCCGCGTTCATTCGTGGTATCACTGGCCCCATCTGGAACAGGGATGGGTTTGCATGTCGTCTGAGTCGGTGGGTGGCATTCTGGGCGCGATCGTCGCGGCGGTCGTGCTCGCGGTCGCCGTCGTCTTCGGGCCGATCGGCCAGTACGGCAAGCCGCCCAAGCCGGTGAAAGTCGAGCCTGCCGCTGCTGCGGCGCCCGCAGCCCCGGTCGCGCCCGCGCCGCGCGGCCCGGTGATCAAGGAAGTCCCGAACTAGGTCCGGCCCGGAAAAAGTCTGCTTTCACCCCCTTGAAAAGCGGTATTGCCGTCCCCATTTAGCTTGTAACGGCGACGTTGAGCGAAAGCTCCGGCGCTGGGACGACCTTGGAATAGCTTGGGCTGCGCCGGATGTACGCGCGGTCCGCCGTTCCGGGGTCGTTGGCATTTTGGGGCCCTTTTGGGCCATCCCCCAGAGAAAACCCCGGCTTATAGCTCAAGAACTTGGCAGCGCAGGGCGCGGCGGATATACGCTGCCGTCATGAATGAAGTGATCAGACCGGGCGCCGACAATCCGCCACTGGCCCAAAATCAGGCGCAAGAGGGGCCGGAACTGTCGGTCATCGTCCCGACCTTCAACGAGCGCGACAACGTCACGGTGCTGTACCGGCGGCTGGAGGCGACCCTCGCCAATGTCGCTTGGGAAGTCGTGTTCGTCGACGACAATTCGCCCGACGGCACCTGGGATGTTGTACGCGAGCTTGCCCAGAAAGACAGTCGGGTGCGCTGTGTCCGCCGCATCGGCCGCCGCGGCCTGTCCGGGGCCTGCATCGAGGGCATCCTGGCCTCCAGCGCGCCCTTTGTCGCCGTGATCGACGCCGACCTCCAGCACGACGAGACGCAGCTGCCGAAGATGCTGTTGCTGCTCGCCAGCGACCAGGCCGATCTCGTGGTCGGCAGCCGCTATATCGAGGGCTACAAGACCGAAGGTTTTAACAAGCAGCGCGCCGGCGCCAGCGCGCTGGCGACCGAACTCGCGAGGAAGGCGCTGCGGGTCGAGATCGCCGATCCCATGAGCGGCTTCTTCATGATCCGCCGCGACCGTTTCGAGCAGCTTGCGCCAAAGCTGTCGGTGCACGGCTTCAAGATCCTGCTCGACGTCGTCGCCAGCTCGAACGGCACCTTGCGCGCCGTCGAAATCCCCTACACGTTCGGTGAGCGCCAACACGGCGAGAGCAAGCTCGATTCCATGGTCGCGCTGGACTTTCTCGGGCTGGTGCTGGCGAAGTTCACCAACGATGCCGTCTCGCTGCGCTTCGTCCTGTTCGCGATGGTCGGCGGCATCGGCCTCGTGGTGCATCTCACCACCCTGTTCATCGCCCTGCAGATCTTCAAGGCGCCGTTCGCGGAGGCGCAGGCGGCGGGCGCTCTCGTTGCCATGACCGGCAACTTCATCCTCAACAACTTCCTCACCTATCGCGACCAGCGGCTGAAGGGTTTTGGGCTGCTGCGCGGCCTGATCGCGTTCTACATCGTGTGCAGCGTCGGCCTCCTCGCCAATGTCGGCGTCGCCTTCTCGGTCTACGACCAGGAGCCGATCTGGTGGCTGGCCGGCCTGGCCGGTGCGCTGATGGGCGTGGTGTGGAATTATGCGATGTCCGGACTGTTCGTCTGGCGCAAGAAATAGCCGCAGGATGGGCGGGGCCGACGCGCGGATCGTCCGCAATACCGCGCTGGTGATCCTCGCGCTGGTTGGCTTGCGGCTGGTCGCGGCCGCATTCACGCCGATCACCTTCGACGAAGCCTATTACTGGATGTGGTCGAAGAATCTGGCGGGCGGTTATTACGACCACCCGCCGATGGTCGCCTACGTCATCCGCGCCGGCACCTTGATCGCCGGCGACACCGAGCTTGGCGTCCGCCTCGTCTCGATCCTGCTCGCTCTGCCGATGAGCTATGCGATCTATCGCTCGGCCGCGATCCTGTTCGGCGGGGCGCGGGTGGCCGCGACCAGCGCCATCCTGCTCAACGTGACGCTGCTGGCCTCGGTCGGCACGCTGATCGTGACGCCGGATGCGCCGCTGCTGGTTGCCTCCAGCTTCGTGCTGTTCTTCCTCGCCAAGGTGCTGGAGACCGGGCGTGGCGTCTGGTGGCTCGCGGTCGGCGTCGCCGTCGGCGCGGCGCTGCTGTCGAAATACACTGCGATGTTCTTTGGCGCTGCGATCCTGATCTGGCTTGCTTCCGTGCCAAAGCTGCGGCGCTGGTTCCTCTCGCCCTGGCCCTATCTCGGCGGCCTCATTGCGCTCGCGCTGTTCTCGCCGGTGATCCTGTGGAATGCGGATCATCACTGGGTCTCGTTCGCAAAGCAGCTGGGGCGCGCGAAGATCGAGGACTTCCGTCCCGTCTTCATCGCCGAGCTGATCCCGACCCAGATCGCGTTCGCGACCCCGCTGGTCTTCATCCTCGGCGCGATGGGACTGCACGCGCTGACCTGGCGCCGGGCCGGCGCGCTGGCCTCGCGCGTGCTGATCGAGACGATGTTCTGGACCATCGTCGCCTATTTCGTCTGGCATTCGCTGCATGCCCGCGTCGAGGCCAACTGGTTCGCGCCGGTCTACCCGCCCTTCGTGATTGCGGCTGCGGCCGCGGCCAACCTTGTGCAGTGGAAGCCGCGCGCGCGGCGCCTGGTGGATTTTTGCCTGCGCTGGGCTGCACCCACGGGCATCGTGATGTTTGCGGCTCTCATCGTGCAGGCCAATACGGGCTGGCTGTCCGGCTATCGCCGCGACGCGACCGTACGCAGTGTCGGCGTCGGCTGGCGCGAGCTCGCCGCGGGAATCGAAGCCGTCCGCGTCCGCAATGGCGCGACATGCGTGCTGGCGCCGGATTACGGAACCACGGGCTGGCTTGCCTTCTACTTGCCGCGCGGCAGCTGCGTCGTGCAGCAGAACCAGCGCATCCGCTGGGTCAACATGCCCGAGCCCGATGCGAAGCTGCTCGCCGGCAAGCTGATCTATGTCGATGAGCTGCGTGCGGATGGTCAGACCGCTCTCAAGGACCTCTTCACGCAGGTGACGCAAGTCGCGCAATTGCAGCGCAAGCGCGGGCCGCTCGTCGTCGAAACCTACGGCATCGATCTGCTGGAAGGCGCCAAGGGCGACGTGCTCGACCGTTCGCCGCCGCCTGAGCTCCAGCGCTGAGCGATCACAAGCTTTTGCCGCTGATCGCCGATTGATGCACGTAATGCAGGGCGGCGACGATGAGATCGCACTCGTCGTCGGTCATGTCGTTATAAACCGGCAGCGCAATCACGTTGTAGGCAGTGCGCTCCGTCACGTCCAACTTCACGTCGTTCTGAGTCCTGTAGGCCGTCATGTGGTGGCATGGCGGGCTGTAATACTTCCGGACGAAGACGTTGCATTTCTCGAGCGCGGCTGCCACCGCTTCACGGTCGAGACCAAATTGTTGGGCATCGATAATGACTGGCAGGAATAGCCAGTTCGCTTCCACGCCTTTGGGCTCTCGCCCCACGTGCAGGCCTGGAATTTCGGAAAGCCCGCGTCGCATCCGCTCGACTGCCCGGCGGCGTGTCGTAACGGCGAGCTCGAACGTCTTGAGTTGCTCGATGCCGATGAGGGCCGATACTTCCAGCATCTTGCCGTTCAGACCTGGCTCACCACAATCGGAACTGTCGACTTGCCCGAAATTGCGTACCGCTTTGACGCGGGCGAGCAATTCCGAATCGTGGCTGGAGACACATCCGCCTTCCATCGTCGAGAAGGTCTTGGTGGCGTGGAAGCTGAACATCTGCGCGTCCGCGAATCTCCCGACCGGTTGGCCATCGACGCGGGTGCCGAACGAGGGCGCGCTATCGACGAGAAATTTGAGCTTGTGGCGCTTGGCGATGTCGGCAAGTGACGCGTAGTCGCTGGCTACGCCGTAGGCATCTACGGCGAGGATGGCGACGGTGCGATCCGTGATCCTACGCTCGACATCATCAGGGTCGAGGCGCATGGTCAGATCATCCATGATGTCCGCGAAAACAGGTTCGGCGCCCACCCATTCAACGGCATGCGGTGTGGCGCAGAACGTGAATGACGGCACGATCACTTCGCCGGAGGTAATTCCGGCGGCCCGCAGCATGGCCATCAACCCGATCTGGCCATTGCAGAAGACGAGGGACGGGACGCCAAGATATTCGCTTAAGCGCTTCTCGAATTCGACAACCCAGCGTGAATTGTTCGCGACCTGTCCGGTTTCCAGCGCGGTCTCGAAGGCGGCCAGGAACTGCTCTGTCTTCGGAAAGCTGGGACGCACGATATTGAGAGGATTTGGAGCCCGGGGCATCGGAAATTCAGGCACGACCGTGTCAGTCCTCTCAAGGCGGCGACGAATACCGATATTGTCCTGCAACTTTTGCTCCATGGTGATGTGGCATGCCCAAGCCACTTGTATTCGCGACTGGAAGCAGATCGACTAATGATACTCTTTCTTTCCTGTCTGCGAGATGATCGGGATTTTCCGCAGCCAGAGCTGACGCGACCAGCGCTCCGTATTTTCGCGATACCAGTTGATCGTCCGCTTGAGGCCATCGTGCCACGTAAAGCTTGGCTTCCAGCCGAGCACGCGATTGATCTTCGACCAGTCACCGGTATGTCTCACGACCTGTCCGGGACGATCGCCGATGAATTCGATCTTGGCCGGTGAATAATTCATCTCGGATATGATGTCGTGGGCAATCTCGTTGATCGTGCGGTGTTCGCCGGTCGCGACATTGAAGACCTCGCCATGGACGAGCTCGCCGGGGGCCTGAAGGACGAGATCGATCGCGCGGCACGTATCCTCGACGTAAACGAAATCGCGCGCGGCCACACCGCCGCCGTGAACCGTCAGCGGTTCGTCGAGCATCGCGCTGGTGACGAAGCGGGGAACGAGCTTTTCGAGATGCTGCATCGGGCCGAAATTGTTGAAAGGCCGAACGATCACAACGGGGATCTTGTAGGTCGCCCAATAGGAATAGATCAGCCGGTCGGCACCGCATTTGGCGCTTGCGTAAGGGCTCATCGGATTCAGCGGGTGGTTTTCATCCATCTTGTCTGCGACCGCATTTCCATACACCTCGGATGTCGAGACATGGACAAAGCGTTTGATATTGCGTCCGAACCTGGCAACTGCATTCGCGAGCGTCTGGGTCCCCAGCACGTCGGTCTGGAAAAACTGGAGGCTGTCGTGAATCGAGCGCGTGACGTGAGTCTCCGCCGCAAGATGGATCACCACGTCGGCTTCTGCCACGAGCGTGTCGACCAGTGCAGCGTTGCAGACATCGCCGTACCAGAGCGATCCGCGAGCATCGTGCAGGCGAACCATGTCGGGCGGAAGATTTTCGACGGCGCCCGCGTAGGTCAGCGCGTCCAGGACCACGACCCTATCGGAAGGATACTTCCCCATAAGGTAGTGAACCAGATTTGCGCCGATAAACCCTGCACCCCCAGTAACCAGAATAGTGCGCATTCGAAATCCTGTTCGTAACGCGTTGCAAGGCTACGAAGACCCGACTTTCAGGCTGACATCTACGGTGCCCAATTTCATGCATGGCGGCCGCATCAGTCATCGCGAGTCCACGATGTTGGTAGGTTACCGATATCGGCTCTAGCTTGCGCGGAGCATGCCGTGCCGCGGGGCGCCGTCACAAACACGCAGATTTTGGAATGACGGGAGATGGCGAATCAGGGATCGATTGCTGGCTAATGGATCGTATCGGCATCCGCCTCAACGCCACGGTTGAAAACATGAAGAACTTCGTCGTCAATCTCGATCGCCAGCCGGAAAAATTCGAAAGATTCCTGAAGCGGAATGAAGGCTGCGGAATCGCCTTCGAACGTTTCCCTGCGGTCGACGGATCGAAATTGACCGACGAGGAGGTCATGGCGATGGGGCTTGTCGCCCCTGGTTCGCGGTTTGCCCCGGGTACTGTCGGTGGTACCGCCTCGATGTCGAAGATATGGAAGATGGTCGCCGAGCAGGATGAGCCGGCCCTCGTGTTTGAGGACGATTGCACCATCCGTCACGACACGCTTGCGCGCTTGTCGACGCTTCTTCCGACCCTTGGCGACTGGGATATTCTGGTGCTTGGCTGCAATACGGATTCGGTCCTCGATGTCGAGTGGGCGCCAGGCATGAAGGCGATGATGGGCTTCAGGCCCCAGCACCCGGATGACGTGAGCGATGCCGCTTTCCAGAGAGCGACAACCCAGGTTGCGGCCTTCCGCTTGAACTGCTGTTTCGGTCCGGGCGGGTACGTCCTGTCCCCTGCAGGTGCACGGCGCGTGTATCCGTATTGGCTTCCGATGGACAACCGGCTGGTGACCATCGAGGCGCTTGGCAACCGCGCGGTGCCGACGATGGGCGCCGATATGATGGCGAACAGCATCTATCGTTTCATCAAGGCGTACGCGTGTTTCGCACCGCTCGTGGTGCCCCGCAACAATATCGCGGCCTCGACGACTCAAAGTCATATCGCGAGTGCGGCGCGGACTTGGGGTTAGGATGGGAGCTAGGATTTGAGGCCAGGTTGCACAAGATGAAACTCGCGATCATGCAGCCGTATTTTCTGCCCTACATCGGCTACTATCAGCTCATTGGTGCGGTCGATGTTTTCATCGTCTACGACAACATCAAATATACGAAGAAGGGATGGATCAACCGCAACCGGATGCTGGTCAACGGGAAGGATGCCTTGTTCTCGCTTTCCTTGAAGAAGGATTCGGATGCCCTGGATATTCGGGACAGGGAATTGGCGGCCGATTTCGACCGTGCAAAGCTGCTCAATCAATGGCAGGGGGCCTATCGCACTGCGCCCTTTTTCAAGGACACCTTTCCGCTTCTGGAAGAGATCGTCGGCTTTCAAGACCCCAATCTGTTTCGCTATCTCTTCAATTCGCTGCGCATGACCTGCGCGCATCTGGGCCTGAGAACCGCCTTCAAGATCTCGTCCGAGATTCCCATCGACCATTCGCTGAAGTTTCAGGACAAGGTGCTCGCATTGTGCGAAGCGGTGGGGGCGCGGGAGTATATCAACGCTATTGGCGGCCTGGAACTCTACGATGCGGATGCTTTCCGCGCCCGCGGAATCGAATTTAAGGCGCTCCGAACGAGGCCGTTTCCCTATGAGCAATTCGGCCAGGCCCAGGTGCCGTATCTCTCCATCGTGGACCTGCTGATGTTCAACTCGGTTGCGAAGCTCCAGGATGTCATCGCCGACAACTATGACCTGGTTCGAGGTGCTCACTCCGAATCGTCGGGTCTGCTCTTCCAGGCGTAGAAGGCTTGTTCCCGCCATTGGGTCGACGGCGGGAACAAGCGACGAAGAGAAATCACAGGGTTCAGGCTTTCGATCGTCCAGGTTCGCAAACCAGGAAGATGCTCGAACAAAGATCCGGGTACTGCTGCCCCAACTTGTAGGCTCCCTCGAGATAGGCGTCCGAAATGATGTCCGTCTGCAGCAGGCGATCCCACTGGAAGTTGGCGAGGGCTTTAAAGAAGACCCCGGAGCGATGGATGACATCAAGCCCCGCTGCAACCGCATCACGTTCCAGCGTATCCAGCGAATATGTGATGCGATGGCCGTGCTCTGCTTCGGCAGGTGTAATGGCGGAGTTGTGCGAGATCAGTCCCATCTTGACCGCAATCTGCCTCGACGGGGCGTGTGCATTCGGGACTGCCAGAAACAATCGCCCGTTCTCCGAAAGCCACTTTTCGTTGATCAAGCGCAAGACGAGCTGGGGGTCGTCGAGATGTTCGAGAACATGGGTCATCACGATATTGTCGTATCGCTTCGGCAGTTGCAGGGTTTCAAATGTGGAATTGATGAACTGGATTCGAGAACCGTAACGGTCCTTGGCTTCGGCAATCGCGACATCCGATGCCTCGACACAGGTTACGTCCTCGAAAAACGGCAGAAATCTCCTGGTGAATTCGCCTTTGTGACTCCCTAGCTCGAGAAGAGAGTCGCCTCTGAAGAAGGGCGCGAAGGACCGGACCATGAACGGCTGGATCACATCAAAGTCGAACTGGTAGGCGTACTTCTGATTTTCGGCCTTGCCGGAGTCGTCCAGCTCTCGATTGTAGTTTCTCATTTGCGACATAAGGGCCTCTCAAAGATTTCGTGGTTACACCAGCTCGGCTAGTCCAAAGCCGAATTTTCCAAACTCGTTGCCGTTGTAGAGCATGTAGACTTTGTCATCGCAGGCGAAAACATGCGGATAGCATTGCATCTGCGAATCCCAGCCGTCCTGCGAAAGGTCGATACCGGCCTTTGAATCGTCTCGCGTCCAGCTGATCTGGTCATGCGAATAAGCGTATCCGAGACGATAGCTGTCGCCGCCGTTCCGAAACCCGTGACAGGGACGGAAGCAGAAGTACATGTGGTAGAGATCATTCCGGCGAAATACCGTCGGCAGCGCCTGGCATTCATCTTCGCCGAGGCGGTCAGAGATGATCTGTTTTCCGTCCCTTTGCCAATTGATTGCATCGACAGATGTGGCACAGGCGATCTTGTAAACTCTGTCGGGCGGCTCGTTTTCCGAAGACGATTTCCATTTCGTCCCGAAAATGTACCACATGTAGTAAATGCCACCGATCGACATCACGAACGAATCGGCGATCAGAAAGGGCTCGTTCAAAGAGGCGGCCATGATTGGACCCGTTCCGTGCTTCTGGAACGTCCGTCCGCTGTCTTTGCTGATAGCAACGCCAATGGCCGAATCTACTCCTACCGAGATCTTTCGATTGAACCCCGTGGTAAATCCAAGCACTTTATCGCCATCATCAAAAACATGCATGGGGAAAATACCATGCTCGTCGAAGGCACCAAGTCCGCCCAGTTCTATGACAGTGTGCTTGGAGATATCGAGAATCCCGTGCATGTCCCTGTCGAAATCGACATAGGCGATGTGGCTCAGATATTTCCCAAGCTCGTCGCGGCAACGAGTTGAAAAATAAACGCGCACACGATCCCCCAGAACAAGAGCCTGCGGCGATTGGGCAAACTCCAAACAATCGTTGGGCAGTTTGTGCTCAGTGGGGTCGAATATCTTCCCGAGCTTTCTCCACTTCATGGCTTGAACCAATCCGGACAATTTTGCAGGCGCGCCAAACCGATGCCCGTTCGTCCCATTTCATTTCCTTGATAGATCATGTACGTCTCGCCGTCCAAACTGAACACGTGACCATAGTTTGCCATTTCGGAATCCCAACCGTCGGCGGAAACGCCAAGTCCGGCCAGCTCGTCATTTCGTTTCCATTTCACCAGATCGTCCGAAACAGCGTAGCCGATGCGGTATCCGCCGTCCTTGCCTTTGTAGTTCTGGCTTTTCCGATAAGAATAGAACATGTGAAAACGGCCCGCGCGTGCGATGACATCGGCGCCTGCCTGGCATTCGTCTTCATCCAATCTATCTTCGATCAAATCGGCGCCGTCCCTTCGCCAATTCAATCCGTCGGAGGATGTGGCCACGCGAATTTTGATAATTGGCTCGGTCCGGCTCGCGGTTTTTATCCACCGCTTGCCTCCGGCGTACCAAAGATACCAAGTGTCGTTGAACCGTCGAATCCGGGGGCTTCCCAGCAGATACGGTTCATACGGCGTGTACGAGAGGACCGGACCTTCGCCAATTCTCTCGAAGGACTCGCCATTGTTGTTGCTGATGGCAACGCCGATCGCGGCGTTGAAGCGGACTGACTCGCATCGGGTCCATCCGGCGTAATACGCACGGATATGGTTCTCGTGCCGGATCACCGAGACCGGGTTCGTGCCGAATTCGTCGAAGGTCCCGAACCCGCCGAGATCCAGCGCCGGCTTGTCGCAGATGCGGAGCACGCGCGAAGGATTCTTTCGGTCAAGATCGATAAACGCAATGTAGCTCTTGTATTCGCCCTTCTCGTCGGGCGCCGGCCTTGAGCAAAAATAGACCCTGATGATGTCATCGAAAACCAGCGTGCTCGGAGATTGCGCGAATTCGCGCATCCAGGGGTGATCCTTGTGGTCGCGGGGGTCGAAGAGCTTTCCGAGCTTTTCCCACTGCAGCATGGTCTGATCTCAATCCTCAAGCCGTTGAAGCCGGTTCGCACCGGTCTTCAGTCCGCCGTAGTAGTAGTCGTTGAAGCCTGCGGTCTCCATCAGCTCGAATACCTTTCGCATGTCGTACGCGACCCGATGCAGTTCGAAGCTGTGGCCGTCAAAGATTGCGAACGCCGCGCGTGGATCGCCGTCGCGCGGTTGTCCGACCGATCCGGGATTGCAATAGGTCTTCTCCCCGAAGTGATGGAGACTTTGCACGTGGGTATGGCCGCTGACGAAGATGCTGCCGGGCAGTCGCGCGAAATAGGCTTCGTCGGGCTCCCTGAGGTATTCATCGATCGGATCCGACCACCCGCCATGGACGATTTGAGCGTCTCCCACCTGCATGTGCACACCGAACGTCCTGAGCCAGTTCAGGTTCTCGGACGTGATCACCTTCCTCTGATAGGCGAGGCAATCGTTGACGCTTTTGGATCTGATGCAAAAGCCGCCGAAGCCCAGGTACCAGTCGTGGTTGCCAAGAAGGCTCTTGATGCCGCGCCGTTTCAGCTCGTCGCAACATTCGTTGACCTGCGCATAATAGCCGACCACGTCGCCCACGCAGACAATCTCGGTGACATGCATGCGATCGAGCTCGGCGAGAACCGCCGTCAGCGCCTCGAAATTTCCATGGATGTCAGAGATGAACGCTATTTTCATAGAAGATATGATCCTCCGTGTAGCGGACGGCCCGACCGCGCTTGATGTCCGGCTGGCGCGGCATCCGGTTCTCGATGGCCAGTTCGACCGCCATCAACGCTTCGTTGTATCCAAAGGCGGCGCGTATCGATGTTGACGAGGAAATCCTCGGATTGATCTCGAGCAGCCTCAGGCCATGGTCGGTCTCGCGAAACTGAAAGTTGGTGGGGCCAACGGGAGAAAACCCCCGGCATAAATCCCGAACGGCTTCGGAAAACTCGGCCTCATCGACAACCTCTGCTTTCTCCGTGAATCCCTCCCTGGAGAGTTTTCGCCGCAGCGCCATGATCGCCGAATAGCTTCCAAGACCATCGCAAAACGCGGATACGGTGAATTCCTCGTCATCGCGTCCGACGATGGGTTGGGCCATCAGTGTCGCTTTTGTCGCGGGATCAATCCCGGCAAACTGCTCGGCAGTCGCGACCGCCACGATTCCCTTGGACCCAAAACCCCGGCGAGGTTTCAGCAGGAACGGCAGGCCGCATGTCTCCGTGAGAAAATCGAAGTCCATGTCCAGATAGCTCGGGATCGCGTAGGGCAGCTTCAGTTCCAGCTGGCGCTGGTAAAACGCCCATTTGTCGGAGCATCTGGCAATCAGGTCGGGCGAATTGATAACGACCTTGGTTCCGGTCGATTCAATCTCGGCCAGCCGGTCCGCCCATGTGTACATGTCTGCATCGATGCCGGGGATCGCCACGTCGACCTGATGCTTGCGGAGCAGCGCAACAAGCTGATCAAGGTAATCAGGCGCATCCGTCCTGGGCACCCGTTCAAAGACGTCGCAGAATCCCGGCGCCACCGAATCTGTATAGATCGAGGTGCCCACGAGCTTCATCGGCCTGTTCGAGCTTTTCAGCGAGCGCAAAATTCCATAGCCGACGATTCCGGCGGCGCCGGAAACCAGTATCGTTCTCATGCCGCCCGCCTTCGATGGGCTGCTTCCATCTGCATGCCCTGCGTCATGGAGATGTGGGGAAAATAGTCGAGCAGTCGGAACAATGTCTCATCGCAAGCAAAGCCATTGCTTGGAATATCAGGCTTGTCTTTCAGGAACGCGACCTTGCTCTTGCTTTCAAAGGCCGAAATGGCCGCGGCCGCAATTTGCGAATAGGTGACATTGTCGGGGTGCGCACAGCGATAGGTGCCTTCGAGTTTCGTCGCGACAGCGGCCGAGATGAGTTTCGCGACGTCCTGAGCGTGAATGAAATTCCGCAACGGGTCATTCAAACCAAAAAGATTGATGTCTTCATGGCTCTGGGCCTTGTCCATGATGGTGTAAAGGAATGGCTGATGCCGTCGAAACCCTGGCCCCACACCATAGATCTGGGATGGTTTTAGCACCGCGACCGGCAGCCCGAGCTCCCGGCCGCAAAATTGCGTGACCTCTTCGGAGTGTCTCTTTGAGAGCGAGTAGGCTCCGAAGAAGGGAGACGTGCTGTCGAGATCCGAGAAAATGCTGGAGATGTGTACAAGGTGTTTGGCGCCTGCCTTCGCGCTGGCATGACAGAGCTTCATGACACCGAGCACGTTGACATCCATCGCTTGCAGGATGTCGGTCAGCTCCTTGCCCCCGAACGCCGCGGCCAGATTCACGACGCAGTCGATCCCGGCGGGGAGTTGTATGTCACGCGAGGATAAATCGAGCGCGATATCGCAACCGTTCCGCCCGGCCGTCAGCAGTTCGCACTGTCCATGAAGGAGCGCGATAAGCGCCTGCGCCAACGACGAGGTTGCTCCAACGATCAATACTCTCATGATCGGGCCTGACAGATCGGACCAGCTGCCGATGTAGCCCGCAATCTCGCGTCGATTGCGCGAGTTAAAATCCGTGGTCCGGTCCCCTCGGGTAGAAGGTGGTCGAAATCACCAAAATATTCGTCAGGAAATCCAACGCCATCGTAACAGTTCAGCACGGAACTGATTTGGAATTCGCCGCAGATATCCATCAGTTCCTGGAATAGCTTGGTGGAGCGAGGACCAACAGCTTCTCGGTAGTCGGAGCGAACAGGAGGGATGACGATGCAGAGATTGTGTTTGAGGTGCCTGGCAAGCCGGATGATCTTGATCAAATACTGATTTGCATCGCTGCTGGGCCATTTGAGGTGATCATTCGCCCGTCGTGCCGCCCCATAAGTGTCTGGAGTGATGATCTGCACCCACTTGGGGAGGAACCCGTGCTTCCCTTCCAGTTGGATCACGACGTCGATGAAAGCGTCTCTTATCTGTTCAGAGAGCGCGGCGAAACGGTTCTCCTCGTATTTCAGCCCGAGAGAAAACAATCCATTGAGAGCAGGAGACAGGATCTTTTCTGATCGGGTGTTCTCCATGAAAAAGCCGGCCGAAAACACCGAGTAGAAAACAATGATATTTTTCAGGTTCGGTGCCAGCTTGCTGGTTGTTTCATAAAGCGCATACGAGTGCTTCAGGTCCTGCGTTCTGCTGCAGAGATTGAATGACTCATCGCAGAACTGCGGATCGAACCCATGGTCGCCATGCGACGATCCGAGAGCCAATGTCCGCAACTCGCCAATGTCTTCACGGAGCATTGCTCTTTTCGCGGCAAGAAGCACGATGGCGTCTTTCAACGGGCCCGTCACAAAGCTTTCCAGGAAGGCGTTGGTCTTGACGTCCAGAACGGCATCGGTCTTTGCGGCCATAACCTGGCCTTTCCCGATTGAAGTTTTGATTTCACGAAAATCAATGGCCAAACGACCGTCCTCTTTACCGAAGACCATTTCGGAAGACCGGACAAGATGCGCCGGTCACTGTTTGCTGCCATATCAGCGGCCCTTTTGATTCGCCACGCGCCGGCGCTGCCGCGCGAATGCGGTGCCAAGCTTCGTGCAAGCTACGGGCGGGATAGTCGAATGGCGGCGAGCTTCCCGAGGATCTGGGAATCGGGGTGACGCCTGCTGTCCCATGACCCGGAAGGTCCCCGATGAATTATCACGACGGCACTCTCGCAAGAACAGACGAGACCTCGACAGAGCCGTCGTCGCTGACGCGGGATGAATATTACCAGATCTGCCTGCGGCACCTGAAGACAGGCGAGCTGGCGCAGGCCGAAGCGCGCTGCCGGGAGGGGCTCGCCGCGGACGCAAACCATGCCGGTTTGCTTCATCTGATGGCGGGTGTGTCTCTGCTCAACGGCGACTTCGATGCCGCCATCAAGTGGGCCGGCCGTGCGCTCACAAACGAGATGAAGGCAACTTATCTGGCGACGTTCGGGACCGCCCTGCAAGGCAAGGGGCTGCAGGAACAGGCGCTGGAAGCGTTTCAGCGCGCGGTGGATCTCGATCCCGTCGATCCCTCGATCTGGGAGAATTATGGCCATGCCCTGAGCCGGGCGGGGCACGGCAACCAGGCGAGCCTTTGCTTCGTGATCGCGCGGGCCTATCAGAAGATGCCGTTCCTTGGCGAGTGCCGTTCTGCTCCTCGCAACGGCTGGAATGCCCTGACGGCGCAATTCAATGCTCATCTTCAGAACCGCTCGGGGTCGGAAGAGGCTCGCGATCTCATTCATTGCTTCTGGTCGGACACGCTGCCGAGCGAGATGTCGCATCTCGCGCTTCGATCGATGATCCGCCAGGGCCATCCGGTCAAGCTGTACACTTACGACGACGTGGCCACCATGCAGGCGCTTGTGCCATCAGGAGTCCTGGTGGCCGACGCGGCAAGCGTGGTGCCACGTTCGACCTACCACCACGCTCTCGTGCACAGCGAGATCCGCTACTTCAGCGACATCTTCCGCTATGCCGTTCTTCAGGAGTTCGGCGGGTGGTGGCTCGATACGGACATCGTGCTCCTCAAGCCGCTGGATTTCGCATCGGAGCACGTGTTTTCCACGCAATGGTCCGGTGTCGAGAACGGCCATGTCTGCGTCGGCGGCGTGATGCGCGCGCCCAAGGGCTCGCTGCACATGGCCAATCTGTATGCCCTGGCCCTCCAGCGCCTTTTCAGCGAAAGGCGCGTCGAATACGGTGCGGTCGGGCCGCTGTTGCTGAGCGAATATCTGCTCGGGTCAGACGACCAGCAGCTGCTCTCGTCCATACTGCCGCCGACGACCTTCAATGCGATCGACTGGCACGAAGTGGATTTGTTCGCCACCGAAAGCCGGGCCGGCTTCGAGCTGTTGAGCGATCCCCGTGTCACGGGTGTGCATCTGTGGGAAAAGACGTGGGCCGAGCGGGGGCTGCGCCTCGATGCTGTCTCCAAGCAGAGCGTTGCGGGTCATCTCAAGAAGCTGGTTCTCGAACCGAACTGATTTCAGTCGATCATCTCGGCTTTGGTTGCGGTCTGACCCGGTTGGTCCTGATCGCGCCAGAACCAGACGGTCACGACGCCGGAGCGGCCACGGACCTGCGTGAGCAGGGGGCCCGTCAGGATTCCGTCGGGAGCGCCGTGGAAGTCGGCTGCGTCCAGCAGCGTATCGGTCAGCGCGAGCCACGCACAGTTCTGCGCCGCAACCTCCATCAAGCGGCTCGCGACATTGACGGTGTCGCCGGTCGCCGTGATGTGCTGGTGGCTTTCGCCGAGGCGGGAGGCGATGATCGGGCCGAAATGCGCGCCGATCTTGAAGCCGAGTTGGCGGCGGATCGCTGATGGCAGCGAGGCGATCCAGCGATCGACGCTGCGATACAGGTCGATCGAACATTTCAGCGCGCGCGCCGCGTCGTCGGGCATCGGGTGTGGCAGGCCGAACAGGATCATGGCGCCGTCGCCGAGAAAGCCGGTGATCAGGCCGCCGCAATCGACCGCGGCCTTGTCGATCAGCGCATGAAACGCCTTCAGAAGATCCTGGAGTTCGTCCGGCTCGATCCTTTCGCTCAGCGCCGTGAAGCCCGAGAGATCGATGAAAACGACGGCCGCATCCTGCCGGACCGGCGTGGACAGAAAGTTCGGATCGCGCGTCAGCCATTCCTGCACGGCGGGCGCCTGGAATTGCGCCAGCGACCGGCTCTTGGCGGCGAAATATTGCGTGCGGCGGCCGCCGGCCCACAGCTGCACGCCGGCAAACACCGCGACCGGCGGCACGGCGGCGGCGAGCGTCGTCGCGGCATTCAGCCAGACGCCGTGCGTGAACGCGAACAGATTGAGTCCGCCCCAGGCGATCATCACCGCGGCTGCCGCGATGATGCCGAACGCGCTGCGCCGCCAGGCGAGCAGACCCACCAGCAGCACCGGCAGCAGGATCGCAGTCAGCGCGTCGGCGATGTGAACCTTGCGGTCGCGCACGATGTTGTCGCCGGCGACGAGATGCGTGATCGCGGTCGAGACCACTTCGACGCCGGGCATCAGCGAATCGAACGGCGTCGGATAGAAGTCGCCGCCGCCGGCGACCGCGGCGCCGATCACGACGATCCGGTTCTCGATCGCGGCGCGATTGAGTGTGCCGTCGAAGATGCTCTGCGCGCTGACGGTGCGGATGGTGCGGCGCGGGCCGTAATAGGTGATCGGCAGCGCGAAATCGGTGTCGGTCGGCACCGCGCGATCGCCGAGCATGAGTCGATCGGGCGCGATCGTCAGCGGCTTGTCGAGCGCGCGCGTTGCGACCCGCAAGGGAAATGACAGCTCGACCTTGTCGCGGGTCCGGAACAGCATCGGCACCGAGAGCGGCGAGCCCGATTGTCCGGTGGCGACGTTGACGACGCCGACCTCGGCGTGATCGGCGAAGGCCGGCAGCGGCAGCAGGAAGCGCTCGGCCTGCGGCAGGGCGGCGAGGGGACCCTGGCTGCCCGGCTCCACCGTCTCGCTGGCGGACGGAAAGATCGCCGCGGCGGCAAGCACCACGGGACCGGTGGCGAGCGTGTTGGCCAGCGTGGCGTCGCCGATCGCGGCGCTGCGGTCCACCAGCAAAAGGTCGATCGCGACGACCTTCGGCTTGAACTGAACGATGGTGTCGACGACACGGGCGAGATCGGCGCGCGGCAGCGGATAGCTGCCGCCGCGCTTGACCACGGTGTCGTCGATCGCGACGATGGTGACGAGATCGGGCGGAGCCTGCACGCCGCGGACCTGCGTCCGCAAATCAGTCAGTGTTGCCTCGAGCTGATCGAGAAAGCGCAGACGGCCGTTGGCGTGAGCCGCATAAATGCCCGCGCCCCACAGAGCGGTGAGAACGAGGGCCGCCAGGATCTGAACGCGTCTGGTCATGACGTACTGCAATCTTCTTTGTCGCCCACGCCTTGCTGCGAGGGCCTTAAATTGTCCAAGCCTTGTTGGCCAAGCCTCGTTGTTGGCCAAGCCTCGTTACTGACCAAGTCTCCTTATTGACCAAGTCCTTATTGACCAAGCCTCGCCATCAGCGCGTCGACGCGCGGCTGGCCCCATGTCTTGACGGTCAGCGGCCCGGTTGCCTCGACGTCGACGCCTTCGCCCGGGCCGAGCACAACGCCGCGTCCGCGGCTCCTGCGGGTGACGCCAACACGGCCATCGGCGACGAACACCGAGGTCTTGGCCTCGGCGACATCGACCGCCCATTTGGTGCCGCGCACGGCGGCGATGGCCTGCGGCGTCAGCACCCTGAAGGGATTGCCGCCGGGCTTCTTGGGCACCTCGACCAGCAGCGCTTTGCTGCTCAATTCGACGGAGTCTATATGTCCGTCGCGGTTGGCGTCCTTAAGTTCAAATCTGGCGCCGTTTTCCGCAACGATGGTGATGCCATTGTCGCAGCGCCAGACCTGCGTGCCCGCGGCCGCAGGCGATGCCGTGCAGCCCGCATTGGCAGCAGGCTGTGCACTTGCAGTCCCGGTCGATTGAAGTAACCACGCCAGAGCGAAAATACCGGCGCCCGCGATCCCTCTCATGCCAGCCTCCATTTGCGTGCGTGGCACAGTTCAAGGCGATGTTGATACGGTACCGTATCACGCGCAGAGGCTGCTGAAAAGTGCCGCTCTCGCAGCTATTTCCTCGCTGCGGTCTTTTCCAGACCAGTGCGATCAACTTTCAGTCAGGGCGCACACCTTCCTTCTTCCTCTCTCGTTCCTACAGGGGGAGAGGGCGAAGCAGAGCGAGCGCGCGCCAGCCTCGCGCAACGCTTCCCCGCTATCTTCCGGGTATTGAAGACCACGAAAAGGACTTGGTTGGTGCGTTTAGAGAGGCGGCCGGAACACGTCCGCAGAACGCGCCGACCCGGCCAAGAATTATAGTTAACAGACGCGTCTAAGTCCGTAGTTCTGCGGGCTTTTTTCTCAGAATGAGACAGCGTTAACCCGGTGCCCCACATCTGCCCGAACTTAATCCGCATTTAACTAAAAGTCGCCTTAATGACGCTCCGACCCTCTGCGAGATGCTGTTCCCGGATCGTGACCAGCTGCACTTCGAAGGGGGACTGAGTGACACTGTCCTGGACGCAAGGCGAATGAGTACGAGTATCGCTGCGCAGAGTAACGCGGCACGTAAGTCCAAAAATCCTGGCAAGAATTCATATCGGAAGCCTTCCCGGAAAATGACCACCCAAAACGTGCTTGGCGCCGCCGTGATCGGCTGTGTCGTGCTTGCCGGCTGGACCGTCTACAACAACATCTTCGCCGCCAGCGCCTTCCCGACCGTCGACAGCGCCGGTTACGACGAGCCCGTGATCAAGCGCGCGCCCAAGGTTGCGTTGCGCGAGGCGGGCGACGCCATCAAGGAAGCTTTTGCGCTGCTACCCGACCGTTTGCAGGTCGCAGCCCCGATCTCGCGCGAGATGTTCAACGAGCGTTTTGCTGCGGCGGCCACGCAGGGCGTGGAGTCGAATGCGGCCAGCGCCGCGCCCGCGACCAAGGTTGCCGAGGCCCCGAAGCAGAGCGTGATCGCGAAGGTCGCCGAAGCGCTGAAGCCGGCGGCCTCGTCCAGGATTGCTGACAAGGGTGCGGACAAGGCCAAGCGCGCGCCAGACGCGCAGATGCAACTGGCTTCGGCCGACCCAGCCGAGATCGTGCCGGCGCCGGAGGCAAAGCCAAAATCGTTTGCCGACCGTGCCAAGGCCGCGGTGATGTCGATCACCGGTCCGCGCCAGTCGATGGTCGAAAAACTCTGGGGCAAGCGTGAACCGTCCGGCGGGTTGCTCGCCTATGCCTCCGCCGATGCCAGCGTGACGTCTGCCATCGCGCCGAAGGAGCAGAACCCCATGCTCGGTGGTTCGTACCCCTACGAGCGTGACACCGCGGTCTACGACATCACCGCCAAGACGGTTTATCTGCCCGACGGCACCAAGCTCGAGGCACATTCCGGCCTCGGCTCCAATCTCGACGATCCGCGCTCTTCGCGCACCCGCATGCGCGGCGTGACGCCGCCGCACATCTACACGCTGAAGCCGCGCGAGGCGCTGTTCCACGGCGTGCCGGCGCTGCGCCTGACCCCGATCGGCGGCGAGAGCGCGATCTACGGCCGCGACGGCCTGCTCGCCCACACCTTCATGCTCGGGCCGAACGGCGACTCCAACGGCTGCGTGTCGTTCAAGGACTATTACGCGTTCCTCGACGCCTACCGCAACAAGGGCATCCGCAAGCTCGCGGTGCTGGCGCGGGTCGAGTGATCTCAGCTCATTCTGAATAACGCAAAAGGGCCGCTCGCAGCGGCCCTTTTCTTTTTGTGCTCAGCCCGGCCAACACTGTCCGCCGCCGTCGATCCGCAGCACCTGGCCCGAAACGAAGACGCCCATGGGCCCGGCGAAGAATTCGACGACGCGCGCGACCTCGTCGACGGTCGCGATGCGGTCGAGCGTGCCGGTCTCGACCATCCGGTTTGCGTCCACCGCGCGCGTGCCGAGGAAGCGGCCGGTGCGGGTATCGCCGGGCGCGATGCAGTTGACGGCGATGTCGTAGGGGCGGAGCTGGTCGGCGAGGCATCGCGTGTAGTGGGTCACGCCGGCCTTCGACACCGCATAGATCGCGCCCTGGGTGCGTCCCTTGAATGCGGCGACCGAGCCGAGCGTGACGATGCGGCCGCGTTTCCGTTCCATCATGCCCTTCGCGACCGCCTGGCAGGTCAGGATGGTCGAGAGCAGATTGCGCTCCAGCACCGCGCGCACATCGGCCTCCTTGATGTAGACCGCGTCGTTCGGGTTAGGCTTGCCGCCGGCAGCGGCGATGTCGCCGCCGGCATTGTGCACGAGAATGTCGATCGGGCCGAGCTTGGCTTCCGTCTCGGCGATCACGCGCGCGATGTCCTCGCCCTTGGTGAGGTCGCCGAGCACGCGCTGGCTGCGGACACCGAATTGCCGGCCGATCTCTGCGGCCACCGCGGTCAGCGTCGTGCCCTCGCCATATTCCGCCGGCCCGTTCTCGCGCATGCCGTGGATGGCGACGTCAGCGCCGAGCGCGGCGAGCTTCTCCGCAAAGGCGCGGCCGAGCCCACGCCCCGCGCCGGTCACGAGCGCAACCTGTCCTGACAATACTTTCCCGTCATGTGCTGCCATGATCTTCTCCTGTTCTGAAACACCCTAGTCTGCCGCGAGATCGAGTCCGATCGCCATCGCCTGCACCAGGCACATCGGCGCGACCAGCGTGCGCAGCGCCGGCTCGGGCATGTCCTGGATCTCGAACACGACGCGCGCGCCCTCGACGATCGGGCTCAACAGGCTGTCGGTGATGGAGATCGTGGGCACGCCGCGGGCGACGAGTTCGGGGAATAGCCGCGCCGTATCCGGATAGTAATTGCGGAAGCTGATCGCGACCAGCGCGTCCTCCGTGGTCGCGGCATGTGACTGCTCGTGGATGCTGCCGCCGAGACCGTCGAGCAGGACGACGCGCCGCCCGAGCTTGCGCAGCACGTAGGCGAGGTGGATCGCCACCGGAAACGAACCGCCGAGGCCGAGCAGATAGATGTCGCGCGCTTTTGCAAGGATCGCGGTTGCGGTGTCCAGCTCGCGCGCATGGACGGACTGGCTCAGCGCGACCAGCGACGATTGTGCTTCGGCGACGAAGCGTGACAGCACTGCAGCCGGCTGGCGGCCGAGCACCGATTTCTCCTCGCTCTTCATGCGAGCGAGTCGCGCCTTGTAGCTCGGCGCGACGCCGGCGACGAGGCGCGAGCGGAACACCTGCTGCATCTCGGTGAACCCGCCGAATCCGAGCGCGTGGGCAAAGCGAACGATCGCCGACGGCGGTACACCCGAGCGCTGCGCCACCTCCGCCACGGTACCGAGCGCGACATCGGTCGGATGATCGAGCACGAACTCCGCGATCTGCTGCAACCGGCCGGACAGCGCCCGGTGGCGCTGCGCAATGGCGCTGCGCAGCTCGTCGTAGCTCATCGCACCCTGGGCCTTGTTCATCGTCTCGGGTCTCCGGATCGGTCGCCTCTTTAACGGCATTTCACCGTTTGGATCAAATATTCCACTTTACATAACAAATGGAATGAATATTCTAATCGCACAAAAAAGCAAAAGACTTTGAAAACGGGAGGAAACGATGAGAGGGCGTCAGATCTCACGGCGAAGCGTTCTGAAGGGCAGCTTGATGGCCAGCGTCATCGGCGGCACGGGCAGCTTCTTTGGGCCGTGGAAAGAGAATCACGCGTGGGCGCAAGGCGCGGCCAAGCCGATCAAGCTCGGCCTGACCTGCGATGCCAGCGGCCAATACGGCAACAGCGGCCAGGATGATTTCCGCGGCATCAAGATGGCGATCGACGAGATCAACGCGAAAGGCGGCGTGCTCGGGCGCCAGGTGACGTTCATCACCGCGGACACCGAGACGACGCCCGCCACCGGCAGTCGCGTCGCCGAACGCTTCATCACCCGCGAGGACTGCACCATCCTGATCGGCGCGCTGCATTCCGGCGTCGCCAACGCCATCACGCAGGTCGCCAGCAAATACGGTGTGATCTACATGAACACCAATTCCTCCGCGCCGAGCGAGGCCGGGGAGAATTGCTCGCGCGTGAAGTTCGTTTGGGACGGCAACGGCACCAATTTTTCCAAAGCGTCGGTCAAGAACTCGGTCGATTCCATCGGCAAGAACTGGATGCTGCTGACCAACGACTACGTCTGGGGGCGCACCACGTCTGCCGCGACCAAGGCGCAGGTCGAGGCGGCCGGCGGCAAGATCGTCGACAATCTGCTGGTGCCGCAGAACACGCGCGACTTCACCGCTTATCTCCTGAAGATCCAGCAAGCCAAACCCGACGTTGTCGCAACCGCGATCGGCGGCGACGACATCAAGGCACTGCGCGAGCAGGTGGCGCAGCTCAAGCTCGACGGCAAGCCGGCCTGGATCAACAACCAGCAGGACTGGCCCGACGTCTGGGGCGCGCCCGATAGCCTGTTCGGCGTGTTCGGCACCACCTGGTATCACAAGCTGCCGCTGCCCGGCGTCGCCGAGTTCGTCAAGAAGTGGCAGGCCGCCAACAAGGACGGCCCGATTCCGGTGCCGGGCAACGTCTCCTACAACGGCTACATGTCGACGCGTGAATTGCTCCGTGCGATAGAGCGGGCAGGGTCGACCAACAACGTCAAGATCATCAAGGAGCTCGAGAACCTGAAGGTCTCGGCGACCGACCGCATGCAGCATTTCGATGCCTACATGGATCCGGTGACGCACCAGATGCAGCAGACGATCTATCTGGCACGGCGCAACGCCAAGCCGGCCGACAATACCGATCTGTTCGAGATCATCAGCTGGACCGAGCCGAAATCGGCCGCCGATGATGCGGCCCCCGGCAAGTGTAAGCTCACGCCGTACGAGCAGGTGCCGACCGTCGACTCCTAAGGGACGACGCATCACATCGCAGAACGAGCGGCGCGCAATCTCGCGCGCCGTGAGCTCCGGACCATCTTCGTCCGCGGTAAGCAATGCCAGTTGCGAGAGCCAAAACCTTGTTCGACCTTCTTCCGCATCTTCTGAACGGCCTGACGCTCGGGCTGTTGTTCGCCCTGATCGCGCTCGGCTTCATGCTCATCGTCGGGCTGATGGAGCAGATCAATCTTGCGCACGGTTCCCTGTTTGCGCTGGGGGCTTATGTCGCCATGCAGCTCACCGGGCCGCGCCCGCCATTGCCGGCTGACCTCGCCAAGGCATGGCTCGCGCTGCCGCTCGGCTGGCGCTACGCGGCCACGCTGGTTATTGCGCCCGTGATCGTCAGCCTGGTCGGCATGCTGATCGAGCTCTGCATGCGGCGTACCTACGGCAAGGACCCACTTTATGGGCTTCTCCTGACCTTCGGTGCGGCGATGGTGATCGAGGAGTTGATCCGTCTGGTCTGGGGGACGCGCGACTACGTGCTGCAGGTGCCGTCCGCCATCAACGGCGGCTTCCTGTTCGGCGATCTGATCTGGTCGACCTATCGCTTTTATGCGGCGGGCATCGCGGCCGGAATCATCGGCCTGCTCTGGCTGTTGATCGAAAAGACCTCATTTGGTGCGACGGTCAAGGCCGGCGCGCATGACAGCGAAATCGTCCGTGCACTCGGCATCAACCTGTCGCGATTGCGGCTGCTGGTGTTCGTGTTCGGCACGATGCTGGCCGCGGTCGCCGGCATCATCGTCGCGCCGATCTGGGGTATTCGTCCGCATATGGGCGTCGACGCCGTCATCCCCGCGTTCCTGGTGATCGTGCTCGGCGGCGTCGGCAGTTTTTGGGGCGCGGTCGTGGCGGGTCTGCTGGTCGGACTGTGCGTCGGCCTTGCCGGCGCCTACGCGTCCGAATGGTCGCTGTTGTCGATGTACATCCTGCTCGTTGCCGTCGTGACGTTCCGCGCGCGCGGCCTGTGGGGCAAGAAGAGCGTGCTCGAGGCCTAAGGGAATGATTGTGGGATCAAATTCTTCGTCCGACGCCGCGCGCCTCGTCACGCCGACGATGCTGGTGCTCTGGCTCGTGCTTGCAACGGTGCCGCTCTGGATCACGCGGATCGGACTCTATCCTTATCTCGGGATCGAAATTCTGATCTGGTCGCTCTATGCGCTGGCGTTCAATCTGGTGCTGGGCAGGGCCGGACTTCCGTCGTTCGGACACGGCGCCTATTTCGGCATCGGCGCCTATTCGTTTGGGCTCTGCCAGTTAGACATCGTCGCCAATCTCTGGATCTGCCTTGCTGCGGCGGCGGTGGTCGCTGGTCTCGCCGGGGTGCTGGTGGCAATGTTCATCTCGCACCGGCGCGGCATCTACTATGCCTTCATGACGATCGCCTTCGGCCAGATTTTCTGGACGCTGGCGATCAAGTCGCACCGGATCACCGGCGGCGAGGACGGCCTTCTCAAGATCAAGCGGCTGCCGGCCGATTTCGGGCTGGTGTCGTTCGATCTCACCGACAATGTCGCGTTCTACTATTTCGTGCTCGCCGTCTTCGCAGTCGGCGTTGCCGCATTGTGGCGGCTGGTGCATTCGCCTTATGGCCGCGTGGTCGCGGCGATCAGGCAGAGCGAGGTTCGCGCGGCCCATCTCGGCTATAATGTGTGGCTCTACAAGGCATCGGTCTTCGCGTTGTCGGCTGCCGTTTCCGGCTTTGCAGGCGGACTGTTCGCGATGGCGCAGCTCGCTGCATTCCCTGATGTGATGAGCTTGCATCAATCCGGCTACGTCGTGATGATGACGCTTGTTGGTGGCGGGCTTGTCAGCTTCTGGGGTCCGGTGATCGGCGTGTTTCTCTTCCTCACTGCGCGCGACGTGATCGGCGCGCTGACCAATGCCTGGATGCTCTATTTTGGTCTGCTGTTCATCGCGATCGTGCTGTTCCGTCCTGAAGGCATTGCCGGCGCGCTCTCGGCCGCTATGCAGCGGCACTCACTCAACGCGCTGCGGCGCCGCGGCACGTCCGCGATGCGGCTGTTGGTCGGAGGCGGCCGATGAGCATGTTGGAGGCTGCGGGCGTCCATGTCCGCTTCGGCGATCGCGTTGTGCTGGAAAGCGTCGATCTCGCGGTTGCCGAAGGCGAGTTTCACGGCGTGATGGGCCCGAACGGCGCGGGCAAGACCACTTTCTTCAACGTCCTCACCGGTCGGGTGAAACCGAGCCGCGGCAAGATCCGTCTCGGTGGCGAGGATGTCACGGGCTTGAGCCCACATCGCATCGCGAACAAGGGCATCGCCCGCTCGTTCCAGATCATGACGTTGTTCGACGAGTTCTCCGCTCGCGACAACGTCATGATGGGCTTGCCCGAGTTTCGCGCGCGCGGGCTCGATATCGCGCGCGCAGCAGCCGGCGACCGCAGGTTTGCCGAGCAGGCCTCCGACGCGCTCGCTGCGGTCGGGCTCGCCGACAAGGGCGATGTCCGCGCCAAGGACCTTTCCTATGGCGACCGCCGCGCCCTGGAGATCGCGGTCGCGCTGGCGCAGGCGCCGCGCGTGCTGTGTCTGGACGAGCCGACCTCCGGCCTCGGCTCCGACGGCGTGCAGCGCCTCGCCACGCTGGTCGCGCGTTTGAAGGGCAAGCTGACCATCGTCGCTATCGAGCACGACATGGAGTTCCTGTTCTCGCTGGCGGACCGCATCTCCGTGATTCATTGGGGCCAGGTCGTCGCGCGCGGTACGCCGCACGAATTACAGCAGAACGAATGGGTGCGGCGCTCCAATCTCGGGAAGTTCGCATGATCCTCGAAGTGGACACGGTCGATACCTTCTACGGGGAGACCCAGGCGCTGTTCGGCGCCTCGCTCGCCATCGAGCACGCAAAGGTGTTTGCGCTGCTCGGGCCCAACGGCGCGGGCAAGACCACCATGCTGCGGTCGATCCTCGGATTGACGCGGCCGCGCCGCGGCGCTGTCCGGTTCGACGGTCACGACGTAACGCGCGATCCGACCCACGAGATCGCGCGCGCCGGCATCGGCTGGGTGCCCGACGACCGGCGGCTATGCCCGACCTTGTCGGTGGCGCGCAATCTCTCGATCGCGCAGAAGCGCACGCGCTTTCGCAACTGGAGCGTCAAGGAGGCGGCTGCGATCTTCTCGCCGCTCGAATATCTCATGGAACGCGACTGCGAAAACCTGTCGGGCGGCGAGATGCAGATGGTCGCGATCGCCCGCGCACTGGTGGGTTCGCCGGGGCTGGTCCTGTTCGACGAGCCGAGCCAGGGTCTTGCGCCAAAGATCGTCGGCGACGTGCTCGCCACCATCTTGCGGATGAAGGACGAGGGCATCGCCTCGCTGGTCGTGGAGCAGAATGCCGAGATTGCGCTGTCGGTCGCAGACCATGCCGCGGTGATCGACCGCGGGCGGATCGTGTGGACCGGCGAGGCCGCGACCCTGCGCGGTGATCGCGACCTTCGACACCGCCTGCTGGGAGTACAATAAGTGGCCGCACCGCTGCTCGTTCTCGACGATATTCGCAAGGTCTATACCAGGGGCCGTATCGTCCGCCGCCCGACATTCACGCTTCAGGCAAACCTGTCGCTGGACGAGGCCGGTATTGTCGGCGTCGTCGGGCCGAACGGCGCCGGCAAGACGACCTTGTTCGAGATGATGACCGGCTCCAACGCGCCGACCTCGGGGCGCGTGCTGGTGGCGGGCACGGATATCCACGGCGTCAAATATCGCGAGCGCGACCGGCTCGCGATCCATTATCATCAGTCCTATCAGGTCCGGCGTTTCCGCAAGCGCGTTCCGTCCGCATTCCTCGCACCGTCGCCGACCAGGACGCCGCTGGTTCACCTGTTCGACGAGCCGCAGTTCAACCTGCAGGACGGCTATATCGGCTTCATGCTCGATTTCTTCCGCAAGCTGCGCAACGATGGCAGGCTGGTCATCCTCTGCATGCACCCGACGGCGGCCTGGCACCTCGACATCCTCGCGGAGATCGCGGGACGCTTCCTGTTCGTGGCCGGCGGCGGCGTGACGCCCATGGCGGACTTCGGCGCTCTCGTGGCCGATCCGCGTTGCCGTGCGTATCTCGGACCGGAAATGACAAAGGCGGCGGACGCGATTTGTCCAGGCGCCGTTCACAGCTCGACCTAGAGGAGATTCCATTGGCTTATTCGAACACTCAGCTTTTCATCGGCGGAAAATGGCGCCCGGCCCATTCGGGCAAAGTGATCGAGGTGCGCAATCCCGCGACCGAAGAGGTGATCGGCACCGTCGCCCATGCCGGCCAATCCGATCTCGACGAAGCACTGGCCGCGGCCAGCGCCGGCTTCAAGGTCTGGCGCAACGTCGCGCCGTTCGAGCGCTGCAAAATCATGCGCAAGGCTGCCGCCATCATGCGCGAGCGCAATGACGAGATCGCGCCGCTGCTGACGATGGAGCAGGGCAAGACGCTCGGCGAAGCCAAGATGGAGGCGATGGCCGCGGCGGACGTGATCGAGTGGTTCGCCGAGGAATCCAAGCGCGCCTATGGAAGGCTGATCCCCGCGCGCGGGCCCGGCATCTACCAGATTGCGATGAAGGAGCCGGTCGGCCCGGTCGCGGCGTTCACGCCGTGGAATTTCCCGATCAATCAGGTCGTGCGCAAGCTCTCGGCCGCGCTCGCCGCCGGCTGCTCGATCATCGTCAAGGCGCCGGAGGAGACGCCGGCTTCGCCCGCGCAGCTTATCCGCGCGTTTGCCGACGCCGGCGTCCCCGACGGTGTCATCAACCTTGTCTACGGCGTGCCCTCGGAAATCTCCGAATATCTGATCCCGCATCCGGTGATCAGAAAAATCTCCTTCACCGGCTCGACCTATGTCGGCAAGCAGCTCAACGCGCTCGCGGGCCTGCACATGAAGCGGGCCACGATGGAGCTGGGCGGCCACGCGCCGGCGATAGTGTTCAAGGACGCCGATGTCACGTCAGCCGCGAAGATCCTGGCGGCCGCGAAATATCGCAATGCCGGGCAGGTCTGCATCTCGCCGACGCGAATGCTGGTGCAGGACGACGTGTTCAGGCAATTCGTCGACACTTTTGTGGACAGCGCCAAGGCATTCAAGGTCGGCAACGGCCTCGATCCCGAGTCCAAGATGGGCTCGCTCGCCAATCCGCGTCGCGTCACCGCCATCGAGGGCATGGTGCAGGATGCCGTCGGCAAGGGTGCGAAGCTCGAGACCGGGGGCAAACGCGTCGGCAACAAGGGGCATTTCTTCGAGCCGACCGTGGTGAGCGACGTGCCGAAGGATGCCCGCGCCATGAGCGAGGAGCCGTTCGGCCCGCTCGCGCTGATCTCGCGCTTCTCGTCATTTGACGACGTCGTCGAGGAGGCCAACCGGCTGCCGTTTGGCCTGGCGTCCTACGCCTTCACCAGCTCGGCCAAGACAGCGGCGGCGATCGGCGCGGCGGTCGAGGCCGGCATGATGTCGATCAACAGTTTTGGGCTGGCGCTGCCCGAGGTGCCGTTCGGCGGCATCAAGGATTCCGGCTACGGCTCGGAAGGCGGCACCGAGGCCATGGAGGGTTATTTCAACACCAAGTTCATCAGTCAGACCGGTGTGTGACAGCGGTTAGCGCTTGACGAAGACCAGATTGCAGGCGCGCGCCTCGTTGCACTTGCCGGTGCCGCGGGTGCGATCGAACTGCGCATCGACCGTGAAGGCGTAGGGCGAGCCGGGCGCGAGGTTGTTGAGGGTGTAGGTGCTCGCCCCTGTGGTGCCGCGCGCACTCAACGTCGTCTTGCCGTCCGCCGGGATCTGGCCGTCGATCTCCAGCCGGTTGACGTTGTTGCCCGGGCCCTGCGCCTCGGCGTGAAACACGCCGTTGGTGACGGTGGCGACCAGGGGGCGGGTAAAGCCCTGCGCCTTGCCGGTGGCTTGGCAGTTCGAGGTCACGTCTCAGTTGCCGTCAAAATCCTTGCTTCCCGTGGTTCTGGCGTTGCCGCTCGGCGCCACCGCTAACCTTCTGCTTCAGGCCTTCAACGCGCGCCGTGACGTCCTGTCACGCTGCGCTCACCCCAGCGTTTTCCGCAGCGCCATCTCCGTCGCAATCACCTCCCGCACTGCGGGGCGCGCCTGCATGCGCTCGAGATAGGCCGACAGGGATGGCCATTGCGCGATGTCGATGCCTGCGGGACGGAGCAGCAGCAAGGCCCAAAGGAGGTGGGCATCCGCGACGGTGAAACGGTTACCGACGAGGAATTCGCGACCGGCGAGATGCGCCGATGGCACCGCCAATGTCTGCGTGATCCTCGCCCGCGGCTTGGCGAGCGAGCCGTCGTCCTTGTACCAGAAGGTCGGAAACAGGAACGCCTTGTGGATCTCGGCGCCGACAAAACTCAGCCATTCCTGGAGGCGGTAGCGATCGGGATCGCCGAAGGGCGGAGCAAGGCCAGTCTCCGGCCTCCGATCGGCGATGTATTGCAGCACCGCCGCGCTCTCGGTCAGCCGTTCGCCGTTCTCCAGCACCAGCACCGCGCCTTTCGGCGAGATGCTGCGAAAGTCACTGTCGTCGTCGACGATCGTTTTGGTCCAGAGATGCACCAGATGATAGCGCGCATCCAGGCCTGCTTCCATCAGCGCGATGCGGCTCGCAAGCGAGCAGGCCATCGGCGAGAAATAGAGTTGCAGCATCGCGTTGCTCCGTTATGTCAGCGCATCGCCGCGCGCGATGATCGCGAAGCGGTCGGATAGCTCGGCGAGCGCAACCTCGTGGATGGTCCGGGCGTCCAGCGTGCCGCCGCGGCCGTCGGGCAGGTCGCGCGTGGCGCAGGAATCGGCGTCGATCGTCGTGCGAAAGCCGAGGTCGAGCGCGGCGCGCGCAGTGGAGGAGACGCACATATGCGTCATGAAGCCGGCCAGTACGATGTTTGTCCTGTCGGTGGCGGCAAGGCGTGCTTGCAAATCAGTGCCGGCAAACGCATTCGGCAACTCCTTCTCGATCACCAGCTCGCCGGCACGCGGGCTTAGCTCGGCGACGATGGCGCCGCGGTCGGCGCCGCGATCGAACAGGCTGCCGGCCTTGCCGCGATGGGCGATATGGATGATCGCGGCTCCACTCTCGCGGGCCCGCGCCAGGAGCGCCGCCGCCCGCGCGATCGCAGGTCGGGCGTCGGGCAGAGCGAGAGGACCTGCGAGATATTCGTTCTGAATGTCGATCAGCACCAGCGCAGCGTCGCCAAGAAGCGGCGGGTTGAGATCGGCGCCGGCGAGCTGCAGCAGGGTCTTTGCGGCGGTCATGGTTTTGGAAATCTCCGGGGCAAAACGCGCGACAAGCATAGCCGGTGGAGCGCCTGCCGATATGCAGGAATATTGCAGCTAGTGGCTGCGATATTGCAGGCTGCTTCCGGCCGGTATAACCTCGCGCCATGAACTGGGACGATCTGCGCATCATCGCTGCCGTCAGGGACGAGGGCACCTACGCGGGCGCCAGCACGCGGCTGCGCATCGACGAGACGACGGTCGGGCGCAGGCTGTCGCGCATCGAGCGTGCGCTCGGTTTGCGTCTGTTCGAGGCCGCCGACGGCGTCCGCAGGCCGACGCGGAGTTGCGAGGCGGTGCTGGCGCATGTCGAGGCGATGGCCGTACATGCCGCCGAGATCGGTCGCGTCGGTGAGAGTCTGGCAGGTCCGGTGGGACGCCTGCGCATCGCCTCCACCAACACGGTCGCCGAGGAGGTGCTGTCGCCGCGCGCGAGCGACTTCCTGCGCGCCAATCCCGGCCTGGCGCTGCAATTCCTCACGTCGAGCGAGAACGTCAAGTTCTCGCGCTGGGAGGCCGACCTCGCCATCCGCCTGCGCAAACCCGACAAGGGTGACTTCGCGATCTCGAAGCTCGGTGACATCAAGCTCTATTATTTCGAGCCTGTTACGACCGAGCGCGAGCCGGTGCTGTGCGCCTATCCGGACGAACTCGGTGCAATTCCCGAGATGCAATTCCTGCGCACGAAGCAAGGCCGCGCGCGCTGCGTCACCGACAACGTTCGCGTCATCCGCAGCGTGATCCGCGCGCATGAGGCCGCCGGCGTGTTGCCGGAGTATGTTTGCGCGGATCTGCTCGCCGATCGCCGCCTGCGTGCCACGCTGCTGCCGAAGCGACGCGACGTCTGGCTGCTCGTGCAAAATCACCTCAAGCGCGACGCCGCAACGCGCGTGACGATCGACTGGGTGAGGGTGTGTTTTCAGGAGATGTCCCGGGCGTGACGCGATGTCGCGTTGTGCTTGTCGCGTCACAGTGCAGGAGGCGCGATGAAAAATCTTGCCGCTCCCCCTTGCAACCCGAACGTGCTTCGTCTATTAGCCCGCTCCTTCGCTAGGCTGTGTGTCCGGGCTCTCTGAGATCCCGGCTGGCGCGAGCCGGTCTCCGGTTTCGTGTTCCGCCGAATGAAGGCCAAACGCAGGACGTAGCTCATGGAGAGCGTCGGGCTTGAACACCCGAAGGCATCGGTTCGATTCCGGTCTCTTGCACAAAAGGATAGCTCAGTTGGTAGAGCAGATGACTGTTAATCATCGTGACGCGGGTTCGAATCCCGCTCCAGCGCTCCGTTTCAGCCTGAAAAGCTGATTCCTCTGAAGGGGACCGGACGCGCGCTTCAGTCGCAGTCCGGCCGTTTTGCCGCAAGGCTTTCCGTCCGAACCTGGACACTGTGAGACCGGCTTCGCGCCGCGGTGGATACCGCTTGCGCTGATGCCGGGTGGCTCCGCTCGGCCACGCGACATCCGTCGCGTGATCGCGCGCGCGCGCCTGTCATCGTGCAAGCTCAAGCCCCGGCCCGCCGATATCATGGGAAGCGTCGTCCGCGTCCTCACGTCCTTTGCAAACGAAAACCTGTTGTTCGGCATCCGGCCGGGCGCGAACGAAGGAGGCGTGCCATGACTTGGCATTTGCTGATGACCACGATCACCGTGAAGGACGGTGAGCGCGCGCTACTCACGCGAAACGGCCAGCTCGAGCGTGTGCTCGCGCCTGGGCGGCATCGCCTGTTCGATCTGCGCAACGAGCTGACGGCCACCGTGTACAACGTCGTGGGGACCGAATTCCCCACGGATCGCTACGCGGTGCTGAAGGCCGCGCGGCCTGATCTCGCCGCCGAGCTGTTCGAGGCGGTCGAGACCGGGGCGGACGAGGTTGCCATCGTCAGCCTCGACGGCCGGCCCGTGCATCTGATGACGCCCTGGCAGGTGCGCGTCT
This sequence comes from Bradyrhizobium betae, assembly GCF_004123905.1. GTDB lineage: Bacteria > Pseudomonadota > Alphaproteobacteria > Rhizobiales > Xanthobacteraceae > Bradyrhizobium > Bradyrhizobium betae_A. Next base: position 137,647 of record NZ_MZXW01000013.1, on the reverse strand, counting down.
ACTGGAAGGTCGCGACCCGCATCGATGTCGAGCGCATCGATGTGTCCGTTGATCCCCGGGTCGGCGCGCGTCATCTGACCATGATCGAGCGCAACCGCTCGACTGTGTCGTCGGAGACGGTGGTCGAGAACCACGAGGCGGGTCTTCTCTACGTCGAGGGCCGGCTCGTGGAGCGGCTCGCGCCCGGCCGGCACGCGTTCTGGACCGTCGGCCGCAAGATCGAGGTGAAGCGCCTCGATCTGCGGCCCCAGGCGGTCGAGATCACCGCGCAGGAGATGCTGACCAAGGATCGCATCGCGCTGCGGGTGACGCTGACGGCGTTCCGCAAGGTGGTCGATCCCGAGCGCACGGTTGCCACCGTGCCCGACGTGGATGCGTGGCTGTACCGCCTGGTGCAGTTCGCGATCCGCGAGGCGGTCGCGGGCCGGACGCTGGACGAGGTGCTGTCTGCGAAGGCGGCGCTGGATGCGGAGCTGCGCGACTATGTGCGGGCACGCGTCGCAGAGTCCGGCGTGGAGGTGACCGAGCTCGGCGTCAAGGATGTGATCCTGCCCGGCGAAATCCGGGAGCTGGTGAACAAGGTGGTGGAGGCGGAGCGGCTCGCGAAGGCGAACCTGATCCGCCGACAGGAGGAGACCGCGGCGACGCGATCGCTCCTGAACACCGCCCGCCTGATGGAGGAGAACCCCCTGCTGCTGCGGCTCAAGGAGCTGGAGTCGCTGGAGCGGCTGGTCGAGAAGGTCGGTCGCATCGATCTCCATGCCGGCAACGGCGAGGGCCTCGATGCCCTCCTGACCCGGCTCGTGCGCCTGAAGGCGCCCGAGAGCACGTGAAGCAGAAGGGTCGCCCACGGGCGGCCCTTCATTTGTCCGTCCTCCTCGCTTGCCGTGAACGCGTGCGCGTGCCGACCAAAAACGTGCGCAGGTATTGCACGCGCGCGAAGGTTGCGTAAGCTTACCGCGACGATCACAGTCTTGATCAGGGCAGGCCAATGACCACGCTCCAGCAAACCATCCGTCCCCCGGCGCAATCGCGGGAATGGAAGGCGATCGTCGTCCTGATCCTGCTGGTCCCGGTGCTGTGGTCGCCGCCGTTCCTGTTTCGCTTCTTGCTGTATCAGCCGTTCAATATCCCGTCGGGGTCGATGACCCCGACGCTGGTCGTCGGCGACTACGTGCTCGCCTCGAAGCACGCCTATGGCTACGGTCCTTATTCATTTCCCTTTGCATCGTCACTGATCTCCGGCCGTGTCCTCGCGGCCGAGCCTGAGCATGGCGACGTCGTCGTGTTCCGGTCGCCAAAGGACACTTCGGTCGACTACGTCAAGCGCGTGGTCGGCCTGCCCGGCGACCGCATCCAGATGCGGCAGGGCCAGCTCGTGCTCAACGACCGCCCGGTGACGCGCGTCGCTCTGGGAAGCGTGCCCGGAACCTCCGCCTGCGGTGTGGATGATGGCACCAAGGTCAAGCGCTGGCGCGAGACGCTGCCGAACGGCGCGAGCTACATCACCTACGACTGCGTCGATAATGGATATGTCGACAACACCAATGTCTACACGGTGCCATCAGGCCATTTCTTCGTGCTCGGCGACAACCGCGACAACTCGACCGATAGCCGCTTCATGTCGGTGATGGGTTTCATCCCGATGGACAATCTCGTCGGCAAGGTGACGCGGATCTTCTGGTCGCTCGACACCCACGGCCGGCTGCGCGCGGAGCGGATGGGGAAGGTGTGGTAGCCCCGTCATTCCGGGGCGCGCGCTTCGGGTGCCCCGGAATGACGATCCCACAAACAAAAACCCCGGCATCGCTGCCGGGGTTTCGTAGTTCTTGAGGGTGCGGGACCTTAGAAGTCCATGCCGCCCATGCCGCCGCCCGGGGGCATTGCCGGACCGGCGCCGCCCTTCTTGGGCAGCTCGGCGACCATGGCTTCCGTGGTGATCAGCAGCGCTGCAACCGAGGCTGCGTTCTGGATCGCGGTACGGACCACCTTGGTCGGGTCGATGATGCCCTTCTTGACGAGGTCGCCGTATTCGCCGGTCTGGGAGTCGAAGCCGTAGGCGTACGACTTGTTCTCCAGCACCTTGCCGACGATCACCGAGCCGTCTTCACCGGCGTTGATCGCGATCTGGCGAGCCGGAGCCGACAGCGCCTTGCGGACGATCTCGACGCCGGTCTTCTGGTCGTCGTTCTTGGTGCGCAGGCCCTTGAGCTGCTCGGAGGCACGGAGCAGGGCGACGCCGCCGCCCGGGACAATGCCTTCTTCCACGGCCGCGCGGGTCGCATGCATCGCGTCATCAACGCGATCCTTGCGCTCCTTCACCTCGACCTCGGTCGCGCCGCCGACGCGGATCACCGCGACGCCGCCCGCGAGCTTGGCAAGACGCTCCTGGAGCTTCTCACGGTCGTAGTCCGAGGTGGTTTCCTCGATCTGCGCCTTGATCTGGGCCACGCGCGCCTCGATGTCGGCCTTCTTGCCGGCGCCGTTGACGATCGTGGTGTTCTCCTTGTCGATCATCACCTTCTTGGCGCGACCGAGCATGTTGAGCGTGACGTTCTCGAGCTTGATGCCGAGATCTTCCGAGATCGCCTGGCCGCCGGTCAGGATCGCGATGTCCTGCAGCATGGCCTTGCGGCGATCGCCGAAGCCCGGAGCCTTGACGGCCGCGACCTTCAGGCCGCCACGCAGGCGGTTGACGACGAGGGTGGCGAGGGCTTCGCCTTCGACGTCCTCGGCGACGATGACCAGCGGCTTGCCGGTCTGCACCACGGCCTCGAGCAGCGGCAGCAGCTCGTTCAGCGAGGAGAGCTTCTTCTCGTTGATGAGGATGTAGGCGTCGTCCATCTCAACGCGCATCTTGTCGGCGTTGGTGACGAAGTAGGGCGAGATGTAGCCGCGATCGAACTGCATGCCCTCGACGACGTCGAGCTCGGTCTCGAGCGACTTGGCTTCCTCGACGGTGATGACACCCTCGTTGCCGACCTTCTTCATGGCGTCGGAGAGGAACTTGCCGATCTCCTGGTCGCCGTTGGCCGAGATGGTGCCGACTTGGGCGATCTCGTCGTTCGAGGTGACCTTCTTGGAGTTCTTGACGAGGTCCGCGACGACGGCTTCGACCGCGAGATCGATACCGCGCTTGAGGTCCATCGGGTTCATGCCGGCGGCAACCGACTTGGCGCCTTCGCGCACGATCGCCTGGGCGAGCACGGTGGCGGTGGTGGTGCCGTCGCCGGCCGCGTCAGCGGACTTGGAGGCGACTTCGCGCACCATCTGCGCGCCCATGTTCTCGAACTTGTCCTCGAGCTCGATCTCCTTGGCGACGGTGACGCCGTCCTTGGTGATGCGGGGAGCGCCGAACGACTTGTCAAGCACGACGTTGCGGCCCTTCGGACCGAGCGTGACCTTCACCGCGTTGGCGAGAATGTCGACGCCGCGCAGCATCTTGTCGCGCGCTTCAACCGAGAATTTGACTTCTTTGGCTGCCATCTGGAATTTTCCTTGGATAATGTTTGACTGGAGGGAGAGAGGGGCTGTTAGGCCGCCTTCTTCTTGGAAGCGGGGACGTCGAGGACGCCCATGATGTCGCTTTCCTTCATGATCAAGAGATCGACGCTGTCGATCTTGACCTCGGTGCCGGACCACTTGCCAAACAGCACGCGATCGCCAACCTTCAGGTCGATCGGGATCAGCTTGCCAGCCTCGTCGCGGCCACCCGGGCCGACGGCGACGACTTCACCCTGCGAGGGCTTTTCCTTGGCAGAGTCGGGAATGATGATGCCGCCGGCGGTCTTCTCTTCTGCGTCGATGCGCTTGACCACGACGCGGTCGTGAAGCGGACGGAATTTCATGCAGTCCTCCTAAGTAATTGCACTAGTTGGGAATTTCTGGATGTTAGCAGTCTGTGCCCGCGAGTGCTAGCACAGGCGAGGCTGAAATAGGACAGGAATTTTGCGGGGGCAAGGGCTTCTAGCAGAAAATTCAGCACTCTGAAGGCCTGGGTGCCAAATTCCTTGACCATCGTTAACCGGTCTGAGGAGCCCTCTGGGGACCGTATTAGCACGGAGCCCTCTCTGCTGCTAACGCATTGAATTTCAACAGCTTGTTAAACTTTTGGGCTTGAGATGGATTATCAGTTTGCGTCACATTTCTCTCATGTGAGCGCATCTCCACCGGGTGGCTCGTAAGCAGCGTACCGGCAAGCCACCCCTTGAATATGCGCTCCTGCACAGGAGGTTGGCATGGTCTCGCGGGTTGGGGTTGTTTCCGACGATTTCCGGAAACAGGTGCTGGGTTACGGGCTGACGACGGCGGAAATTCTCTACCGGATGCCGGATCACAAGTCGCTGCTTCAGACCTATGTCTGGCAGAACTACGACATGTTTCCGAAATTCCCGGCGCTGACGGACTTCCTGGCGTTCTGGCAGGAGAAGCTCGACGGTCCGCTGTTCTCGGTGACCGTCGCGCATTCCAAGCTGATCAAGCCCGCCGAGCTGCGCGCCGTCGACGGCGTGTTCCGGCTGCATTGAGGCGAGATGCCGTAGGATGGGTTTCGCTGAAGCGAAACCCATCGTCTTCGCAAGTTGCGAGATGATGGGGTTTCGCAAGGGCTCTACCCATCCTACGAGTCCTGTTCTTGTGCTAGCCTCCCCGCATAACAACAGCGGGAGGCCGGCCCATGGCCAAGAAAGCCAACAAGAAAACAAAATCGCGCAGCGCAGCCCAGACCGCAGCTAAGAAGCGGAGCGCTGCCAAGCCCGCCGCGCGATCATCCGCGCGCAAGGCGGTGAAATCGAAGGCGCGCACGACCCCGCCGAAAAAGCCCGCCCGCCCGAAACAGCGCGTCGCCATCAGCCATCACCACGAGGAAGATTTCAGAGCGGACGGCCTGCGCACCTACGCAAAGTACCGCGACCTCGGCATCGCCGCCGCAAGCAATGGTCTCGCGCAGGCGCACGTCATCCGGCTGCAAGGTCCCTGCAATCCGGCCGAGGTTTCAAAGCTGCACTTTCACGACGTCGAATTCCAGATGGTCTACGTGCTCAAAGGCTGGGTGAAGACCTACATGGACGGCGAGGGCGAGACGCTGATGAAGCAAGGCAGCGCCTGGACCCAGCCGCCGAAGATCAAGCACATGATTCTGGATTACTCGGATGACGTCGAATTGCTGGAGGTGATTCTGCCGGCAGAGTTCAAGACGGTGGAGTTGAAGGCGTAGGCCTCATCTCTCTCCACGCGTCATTGCGAGGAGCTCGCGACAAAATTGCGAAGCAATTTTGCGCTGATGCGACGAAGCAATCCAGACTGTCTCCGTGGATGCATTTCTGGATTGCTTCGCTTCGCTCGCAACGACGAATGAAGAGTTCGTAGCCCGGATGGAGCGCAGCGCTGCCTGCGACGGCGCACACCGTCCCGGATTCCATCCGGGCTACGGACTCGGTTCAAACCCCCACCACCGGCCGATCGCTAGAATGCGATCAATCCGGGAAACCAGGCCGTTACCAGCCGGAAGGTTCCAGCCGCCCCGCAGGACGGGCGCTAACCAGTCGAAAACAATCCTCCCGTCAACTCGAGGCTGTGAAAACGCGGGACATGCTTTCATGGCAACCAACACGTTTGGCCGACGCGGCGTCGTGGCGCCGCCTCCGAGAGGATCGTTTCAACCTGCATCGCCTCAACCCGTCGCCGTGCCGATCGCTCCTCGGCCCTTGTCCCCCGAGGCGACGCTGTTTCGCGACAACAAGCTGCTCGCCGATATCCCTTTCCTCACCATCGGCCTGATCTTCGTTCTGCTCCTGATCTACGCTCTGCAACGCAGTCTGGCCATCGACGTTGCCAAGGACGGCTCACTCGATGTCCGTTCGCTGATCGCCCAGGGCGCATCCGGCTACGATCTGGTCGTCGGAAGGAACGAGTGGTGGCGGATCGGCCTTGCGCCGCTTCTGCATGGCAGCCAGTGGCACCTCATCGGCAACTGCGTTGCGCTGTTCATCGTCGGCGTCAGGCTGGAGAGTCTCATCGGGCGTGGCTGGTTTTCGCTGATCTTCGTGGCCAGCGCAGTGGCAGGCGAAGCCGGCTCGCTGCTGGGCAATGGCCCCGCCGTTGCGGTGGGCGTCGGTGCGTCCGGCGCCATCACCGGACTCATCGCCGCGCTGTTCGTTGCGAGCTTCGAGCCGGAGGCTGACGCCGGCCAGACCATCTCGCGACTGAAGACATCGCTCTTCTTCGGCATTCCCGCACTGCTGCCGCTGGCCTTCGGCGCCTCCGGCAATGTCAACTATTATGCCCATGCCGGCGGTGCGGTGGCCGGCGCCGCGCTTGCCATCACGCCGTGGCTCGCCTTCTGGTCCTATGAAAGCCTGCCGCGGAGCGCCGGCATGACGTTGCTCGCGGGATTGGCGGCGTCCCTGGTCTGCGCCGGCTTCGCCGTCATGCATTATTCGTCCTACATGGCCGACGCCGCGCATTACATCCGCGCGTCGGAAGCGCCGACCAATGCCGAAGAGATGGCCAGCCGGTCGCTCGATCTCGTCACCCGCTATCCGAAGGACCCGCGGGCTCATCTGTTCCGCGCGATCGCCTATTTGGAAAAAGCCAGCTTCAATGCCGCCGAGACGGAAGCGCGAACCGCCATATCGCTCGCCGCCTCGGATGTGGCGGGTGGGCCAGTGCGCTCCGGCGCGCAGGGCTTGATGGCGGTGTTGCTGTTGGCGCAGGGACGAACCAGCGAAGCGAAGGCCATGGCGGCCGAGCCGTGCCGCGCCAAGATGGCCGAGGTGCGTCGCATCTTGCAAAAGCAGAAATTGTGCGGCTGAGCGGAATTGCGCTGGCCGCCTAGCGCTCGAGATAACCCAACTCCGCGCTCATGACCTTGCGAGCATATTCGCTGAAGGCATCGATCAACCGGCCGGGCGCGGCATGAGGTGGATAGAGCAGTGCGATCGTCACGGGGACAACAGGATTGAAGGGGCGCGTGGTCAGAGCCGCGCCGGAGCTTTCATCGTGTGCGGCAATCGGGTTGATGATGCTGACGCCGAGGCCAGCTGCGACCAGGGCACAGACCGATGCGCCGAGATCGGTCTCGGCAACAATGCGGCGTGTGACGCCGGCCTGCGCGAAGATCGCATCGATGCGGCCGTGAAGTGGACTCCCCGTGGCGAAGGAGATGAAAGCCTCATTGGCGAAATCGGCTGGGCGCAACGTCTTCTTCCGTGCAAGACGATGCGCCTTCGGCATGATCGCGACGCAACGTGTCCTGAGCACCGGCTCGACATGCACGCCCGCAACCTCGTCGTAGAGCATGGCCAACCCCATGTCGCAAAGCCCGGAGTTGACCCAGTCGTGCACGGCACTCGCCGTGCCGGATCGGATCGAGATCATCACGTGCGGATAGTCCATTTTGAAGCGCGCTGCGATGTGCGTCAGCAGGCCGCCGGCCAGACGCGGCATCGCCGCAACGCTGAGCCGCCCCATGCCGAACGAGCGGATGCTGGCTGCGCTGGCCTCCAGGCCGGCCAGGCCGATGAAAGTCTTCTCGACCTCCTGGAAGAAGCGCGATCCGTCCACGGTCGGGCGGAGGCGGCCGCCACTGCGGTCGAACAGCGGGAATTGCGTGATCGCTTCCAGCTGCCCGATCAGGCGGCTGATCTGGGGCTGCGAGGTATGCATGCGCTGGGCTGCCTGCGTCATCGATCCCGTCAGGAAGACGGCCCGAAAAGCCTCCACATGCTTCAAGCCCATGCGTCTGGTGGCCATATCAAATCCGTATAGGACAGTGTGAAACTGGAATTTCCATCAGACCGGGCTTTTGGACGATAGTCCAGAGCACGAAGCCGTTCGCACGGAGCTGTTCTGGCGTTGCTCCCTGGGTGTGGGCGGCGTCACGCACATTCGCGACGAGAGGGGACGACATGAAAGCGACGACGATCAAGGCACTCGCCACGGCGACCGTCGTGGCATGTCTTCTCTCCAGCGAGGCCGTGGCCCAGGGGGCGGGCAGGCTGGATAAGATCCGTGAGAGCGGCTCGATCACATTGGGGTATCCCGAGACCTCGGTGCCCTTCGCCTATCTCGACGCCAACCAGAAGCCCATCGGCTACACCGTGGAAATCTGCGAACAAGTGGTGCAGTCGATCAAGACGGCCCTCAAGCTCCCCAAGCTCGAGATTCGCTACGCTCCCATAACCTCGGCCACGCGTATTCAGCTGCTCGCCAACGGCACGATTGATCTCGAATGCGGCAACACGACCAATAATGTCGAGCGGCATAAACTGGTCGCCTTTGCTCCGACCATCTTCGTTGCGCAGGTCGTTCTCGTCGCGCGGAAGGATGGCGGGGTCGATGTCAACGACCCGAATTCGTTTCGCGGCAAGGCCATCGCCGCCCAGGCCGGCGGCCAGACGTTCAAGGTGATTACGCTGATCAATGCCAAGAGCAATCTTGGTATCACGGTCGTGCCGGGCAAGGACACCGCCGAGACCTTCCTGATGCTGTCGACCGGCCGGGTGGCCGGTACGGCCAACGACGACGGTCTCGCTTATGCCACGGTTGCCACGTCCAGGACCCCGGATGACTTCGTGATCGGCAGCAAGGGTCTCGAGACCGCGCCTTACGGCATCGTCGAACCCAAGGATGATCCTGCCTTCAAGAAGGTCGTCGACGAGGCCGTGATCGACATGATGAAGAACGGACAGATTGTGGCGCTCTACGACAAATATTTCAATTCACCGATCCCGCCGCATGGCCTCAATCTGAAATTTCCGATGAGCGCCGCCCTCAAGCGCGCGTTGGCCAACCCGACCGATTCCGGCGACCCCGCAGCCTACGAATGAAGCGCCAGGCGCTTGAGAGGTTCCGCAATGGCACATCAACCTGAGACGAGTCCGGTGGGTGCAGAGTTGCCGCCGGTCGACCTGCGCAGCGATACGGTCACCAAGCCAACCGAGGCGATGTATGCCCGCATGGCTTCGGCGCCGATCGGCGACGACGGGCTGGATGGTGACCCCACGGCACGGGAGCTGGAGCAGGTCGGAGCGGCTGCGTTGGGCAAGGAGGCCGGCCTGTTCGTGCCGAGCTGCACCATGGCCAATCTGCTCGCGACGCTCGCACAGTCGGAGCGCAGCGAACAGGTCGTGCTGGAATCGGCCGCCCACATGTATGTTTCCGAACGAGGGGCGGCGACGTTTACGGGGCTGTTCTACCTTGCAGTTGCCGGCACCGCCGGCGCGATGGACCTGAATGTGCTGGAGGACGCCCTTCAGGGCGAGGGGCTCAAGCTCAGAACCGCCCTCGTCGCGATGGAAACTTCGCACAACAATGCGAGCGGCGCCGTGCTGCCGCTGGAGCATATGCAGGCGGTCCACGCCATGGCCTCGTCCCGCGGCGTCCCGGTGCATCTCGACGGAGCGCGGATCTTCAACGCCGCAACAGCCCTTGGCGTGGCGCCGGATCAGGTCGCGAAGCATTGCGACACGGTCGCTCTGTGCCTGTCGAAGGGCCTGAGTGCGCCGGCCGGCGCCGTGCTCGCCGGGCCGCGCGAAGTGATCGACAGGAGCCGCAGATTTCGCCGCATGCTGGGAGGCTCGCAGCGCCAGATCGGCGTCCTGGCCGCGGCTGGCCTCGAGGCCGTTGAGGTTATGGGCAAACGCCTGGCGGAGGATCACCGCCGTGCGCGAGCCCTGAGTGATGCGTTGAACAAGATGCACCCAAAGCTCAGCGCGACAATCCCGCAGACGAATATCCTGCAGGTTGATGTCTCGCGCTCCGGACGCGACAGCGCCGCGTGGTCGGTGGCCCTGGAGACGGCGGGCGTGAAGGCGAGACCCTGGGGCAGGCAGCGATTGCGCTGCGTGACCCATCGCCATATCGACGATGCGGATATCGAGCGCGCGGTCATGGCATTTCGCGCCGTGGCCTCAGGTCTGGTTGAGAGCATCCGCTGATTTGACCCGGGGGAGGGGAGTTCGTAGCTCCTCGTCATTGCGACCCTAGCGAAGCAATCCAGACTGTCTCTGCGGATGCATTTCTGGATTGCTTCGCTAGCTCGCAATGACCGCGGAGATATCTACGTCAACACCCCCACCACCGCGCCCATCAGGCACGTCGTCAGCGTCCCTGATACGATCGACTTCAGCCCGAGCGCGTTGATCTCCTCGCGCCGCTCCGGCGCCATGACGCCCAGGCCGCCGATCATGATGCCGAGGCTGGCGAAATTGGCGAAGCCGCACATCGCGTAGAGCATGATCAGGCGCGAGCGCGGATCGAGCGCATCGGGCGGCAGCTTTGCAAAGTCGACATAGGCGATCAATTCATTGAGCACGGTCTTGGTGCCCATCAGGCTGCCAGCGGTCACCGCCTGGTCCCACGGCAATCCCATCAGCCAGCACACCGGCGCCATCACCAGGCCGAGCAGCCGCTGCAACGAGATCGTGGCGCCGCCAATATTCGGCAGCAGGCTGAGGACCGCGTTGACGAGATAGACCAGCGCCACCAGCACCAGCAGCATCGCGACGATGTTGATCAATAGCTCGATCCCCGCGCCGGTGCCTTTGACGATCGCATCCATCGTGCTGGAGACTTCCATCTCCGGATCCTCCAGCGCACCGCCGGTACGTTTGTCGGAGGTTTCAGGGACCATGATCAAGCTGACGAGGATCGCGGCCGGTGCGCCCAGTACGGAGGCGATGACGAAATGCGCGGCGGCGTCAGGGATGAGCGGCGCCAGCAGCGTCGCATAGAGCACCAGCACGGTGCCGGCGATGCCGGCCATGCCGCCGGTCATCACCAGAAACAATTCGCTGCGGCTCATCTGCGCCAGATATGGCCGTACGAACAGCGGCGCCTCGACCATGCCGAGAAAGATGTTGGCGGCGGTCGAGAGCCCGACCGCGCCACCGACCCCTAACGTCCGCTCCAGCAGCCAGGCCATGCCGCGCACGATCGGCGGCAGCACCCGCCAATAGAAAAGCAGCGTCGTCAGCACGCTCATGACCAGCACGATCGGCAGCGCCTGGAACGCGAGGATGAAATCGGCGCCCGGCACTTTAACGTCGAAGGGCAGGGGGCCGCCGCCGATATAGCCGAACACGAAGGCGGAGCCGGCGCGTGAGGCCGCCGAGATGGCACCGACCGCGTCGTTGATGGCGCCGAAGGCGCGGGCGACGACAGGCACCTTCAGGAGAACGAACGCGGTAACGAAGGTCGCGACGAGGCCGATCGCCGCCTGCCGCAGCGAGACGGCGCGCCGCTTCTCTGCCAACGCGAAGGCGATCAGCAGCAATGCGAAAATGCCGAGTGCCGATTGCAAGCGCAGCATGATGTCCCCAAAGCCCCAATGATTATGGCCGCGCCTGCGTTGCAAAGGCAATGCCGGAAGGCCTCCCGAGCCGCCCGCTGTTGACAAGCCGGTCTGCGTCAGTCACGCGGAGCACGTCCATAGGAGCGACGGTCAGGGGTGACCCAACAGGCGATGCCAGAGCAGCCAATATCCGCAAATCCGCCGGTCAGCGCCGGCGCGCTGCTCGCCCACCCTGCCTTCCTGTTCTTCCTGCTCTCGCGCAGCCTGTCGCGCTTTTCCAGCCAGATCGCGGCGGTCGCGATCGGCTGGCAGATCTACGATCTCACCGGCTCGGCCTTCGACCTCGGCATGGTCGGCCTCGTGCAGTTCCTGCCCACCGCGCTGCTCGTGTTCGTCGCCGGCCACGCCGCCGACCGTTTCGAGCGCAAGCGCGTGGTCCAGCTCTGCCAGCTCGTGGAGGCCGCGACCGCGCTCTATCTCGGTGTCATCACTTATCTCGGCGCGGTCAGCGAGGTGCAGATCTTCATCGCGACCTTCGTGCTCGGCATTGCCGGCGCTTTCGAGAGCCCGACCACCGCGGCGCTGTTGCCGGCGATCGCACCGCAGGGCTCGCTCCAGCGCGCCACCGCTGTCTCCAGCGGCGCGGCGCAGGTCGCGACCATCACTGGCCCCGCGCTTGGCGGCTTCGCCTACGCGATCGCGCCGCATTTCGCTTATGCCCTCATGCTGCTGTTCTGGATTCTTGGCATGATCCTGACCGGCTTCATCCGGCCGCGCCCGCAGGCGGTCGCCAGGGAGGGGACGGACTCGGACAATATCTTTGCCGGCGTCCGATTCATCCGCAGCAATCCCGCGATCCTCGGCACCATCTCGCTCGATCTGTTCGCGGTGCTGTTCGGCGGCGTCACGGCGCTGCTGCCGATCTACGCCCGCGACATCCTCCAGACCGGCCCGATGGGGCTCGGGATCTTGCGCGCCGCGCCCGCGGTCGGCGCACTGCTGATGACCATGGTGCTGGCGCGCCACGCCATCTCGCGGCATGTGGGCTTGCGCATGTTCCAGGCGGTGATCGTGTTCGGTATTGCGACGATCGTGTTCGCGCTGTCGTCCTGGATGTGGCTGTCGGTGCTCTCGCTTGCGATCCTGGGCGCAGCCGACACGATCAGCGTCGTGATCCGCTTCTCGCTGGTGCAGCTGTCGACGCCCGACGAGATGCGCGGCCGGGTCGGCGCGGTGAATTTCCTCTTCATCAACGCCTCGAACCAGCTCGGCCAGTTCGAGAGCGGCGTAGCGGCCGCATTGTTCGGGGCCATGCCCGCCGCAGTCCTCGGCGGCGTCTGCACCGTCGCGGTCGCCTTGCTGTGGATGAAGCTCTTCCCCAGCCTGCGCAAGGTGGAGAGCCTGGAGTAGGGGAAGGTCTCGTGTCCCGGACGCGGTGCGGCACGAAGTGACGCGCCGCAGAGCCGGGACCCAGAACGCCAAGAACGAGATCGCGGGGGCATGGGCCCCGGCTCAGCAGCGCGTCATTGCATGCCGCGCTGTGTCCGGGGCACGTGATATCGACTCAGCCTCGTCCGACGAACGGCATCTTGGTCGCCATCACCGTCATGGTCAGCACGTTGGCGTCGAGCGGCAGGCCGGCCATGTAGGCCACCGCATCGCCGACCGCCTTGGCGTCCATGCGCGGCTCGTGCTTCATGGTGCCGTCGGGCTGCATCACGCCGGGACCTGCGACCATGCGGTCGGTCATGGGCGTTGCCGCATTGCCGATGTCGACCTGGCCGACCGCGATGTCATACATGCGGCCGTCGAGGTTGGAGGCCTTCGTCAGGCCCGTGATGGCGTGCTTGGTCGAGGTGTAGGCGGCCGAGAACGGTCGCGGTGCATGCGCCGAGATCGAGCCGTTGTTGATGATGCGGCCGCCGCGCGGGTTTTGGTCCTTCATGATGCGGAAGGCGTGCTGGGTGCACAGGAACGGGCCGGTGAGGTTGGTGTTCACCACCGCCTGCCACTGCTCGAGGCTGAGGTCCTCGAAATTCACGGGCGGCGCGCCCATGCCGGCATTGTTGAAGAGCACGTCGAGCCGGCCATAGGTCGCCTTCACTTTGTCGAACAGCGCGGCAATCGAGTCCGGCTTGGTCATGTCGGCGGTGACGCACAGGCTCTTGCCCGCGGCGCCGAGCTTCGCGGTCTCCTCGAGCATCTCCATTCGGCGGCCGACCAGCACCACGGTGAAGCCGGTGTTCATCAGCGCCAGCGATGCCGCGCGCCCGACTCCGGTGCCGGCGCCTGTCACCACTGCGATCTTTTTTGCTTCACTCATCGTTTCCTGCCTTTTCTCTTAAGCTGTCAGGTTTTGGGTTCTTTATCGTTCTTGTAGGGCGGGCGCGGGATGTTCTGATGCGCCGCGCGCAGCGCCGCCGACCAGCGCGAACGCAAATCGTGGAAATAAGGCTCGCCCGCCTCGATGCGGTGGTTCAGATCGGCATCGCAGGCATCCGCCCGCACCACCAGCACGTCGATCGGCAGGCCGACGCCGAGGTTCGAGCGCATGGTCGAATCCATCGAGATCAGGCCGGTCTTCAGCGCCTCGTAGAGCTCGACGTCGTAATGCATGGCGCGGTCGAGCACCGGCTTGCCGTATTTGTGCTCGCCGATCTGAAGGTAAGGCGTGTCGGTGGTGCACTCGATGAAATTGCCTGCCGTGTAGACCATGAACAGGCGCATCCGCGCGCCCTTGATCTGGCCGCCGAACAGGAAGGAGACGTCGAACGAGACGTCCTCCGATTTCAGCGCCGGCCCTTCGGTCGCATGCACCGCCCGGATCGCCCGGCCGATGCGCTGGGCTGCCTGGAACATGGTCGGCGCGTTCATCAGCGTCTCGATGTCGCCGGTGTTGGGGTCCTCGAGGCCTTCGGTCAGCGTGGACAGCACCGACTGACTGATGGCGAGGTTGCCGGCGCTGGCGATCGCCATGATGCGGTCGCCGGGCTTGGAGAAGATGTGCAGCTTGCGGAAGGTCGAGACATTGTCGAGGCCGGCATTGGTACGGGTATCGGCGATCATCACCAGACCGTCCCGAACCAGAATTCCGCAGCAATAGGTCATTTCCGGTCCCCGAACGCGTTTGCGGGGAATTACTAGCCAATTTCAGGGAGGCATGAAACCCCCGATTACCGGGGGCGGGACCTCAGTCGGCCGCATCGACCAGAAACGCCGCGTCGACGGGGACGCCGAGCGCCGTGACCAGCCGATTCGTCTCCGCGGCCATGCCGACGATGGCGAGCAGCTCGCCATATTCGGCCTCGGTCATGCCTTTGGCCCGCGCGGCGGCGGTGTGGGAGTGGATGCAGTAGCTGCAGCCATGCGCGATCGACACCGCGACATAGAGCATCTCCTTGACCTTTGGATCGAGCGCCCCCGGCGCCATCACCTCCTTGATGCTCTCCCAGGTCCGCCGCAGCGTCTTCGGATCGTGCGCCAGCGCGCGCCAGAAATTGTTGACGAAATCCGACTGCCGCACCTTGCGGATGTCGTCGAAGACGGCGCGCGCCTCACTGGAGAGCTCATCGTCTGAAAGCAGTTTTACGGTCGCCATGGGGGCCTCGCGGGATCGGGTCTGATCCCGCGAGTGTAGCACGGCTCACGCGGTCAGCCGGCCTGGTCGGCCGAGCGGCGCAAGGCCAGCTTGCCGACATCGACATAGAGCCGCTGCTGCGCGTGAGCGTGCTGGGCTCCGACGTGAAGGTCGCGCAGGCGCCGCTGCAGCGGCGAGCTGTCGTAGACTGCGCTGCTGCCGGCCAGCGCAAAGCAGGCATCCGCGATGCCGACGCAGGTCGTGGCGAGCCAGACCGCGGATCTCGCCCCCTCGATCATGAGATCTTCGTCTCTCAGTGTGCCGGCCAGCGCACGGCGCCAGTGGCTGGCGATCTGGACTTCGAGAAAGGCCTGCGCCGCCTTAAGGTTGGCAGAAATCCGTCCGAGCTCGTATTGGAAGGTCTCGGAGTCTCGCATAGGTACGGCCGCGTACAATTGCTGCCTCCCGGTGTGGGCCAGCGCGAGCAGGTCATCGACGGTGCCCTCGGCCATGCCCACCGAGAATGTGCCGTGAAGCAATGGCAGCCATTGCCGCAATGCATGGTAGAGTGGACCCGACATGCGAGGAGGAGCTTCGAGATCGAAGAGATGAGTCTCGGGAACCAGCCTCTCCCGCAGCGTGATGTGATGGCTGCCGGTACCCTTCAGCCCCGCCGCGTACCAGGTGTCCTCGATGTCCCAGTCGCGCGCTGGCAGCACAACGACGCGAACCAGCGGCTTGCCCTGCGGGCCGGGGATCGGCTTGCCATTTTCGGTGACGATGCAGAACCCGCCGATCCAGTCGGCGTGGGTGCAGGAGCTGGCGAACGGCCAGCGCCCCTTGATGCGATAGCCGTCGGCCACACGCTCTGCCGTTCCGCCCGGCTGCGATGAGCCGCAGATCGCCACGTCCGGTCCATCCTGATAGACTCGCTGGTACACGTCAGGGCTTGCCGCGGCGGCGAAAAGGCTGCCGACCCCGCCCACGATCGAGATCCAGCCGATCGAGCCGTCAAGGCGGGTCAGAGCCTTGATGATCTCCAGTCCGGCCGGAAAATCGAACTCGAGCCCGCCCTGGCTCCGCGGGACGAACATCCGAAAGAGTCCGAGGTATCGCAGCCGTTCCACGATATCGGGCGGAACGCGGCGCGCAGCTTCGATCTCGGCGGCGCGGACCTTGATTTCGGGAGCCAATTCCTGGATGCCCGCAAGGATGTCCTCGCGGGGATCACGCAGTGGCAGGGAACGCTTGCTGATCTTTTCTTGAAGCTGCATCTGTCTTGACCTCTGTTGCAGGAAACGGATCGCAACGGAGGTTGGACAGACGGCGCTACGGGGTGGTTTCAGGGCGGCGGTCGCGGGTTACGGCTGTAACTACCCGCCCGATGATGTCCCGCCTGCTTCGTGGCGAGAGATCGCCGCGCCTAGCTTTGCCGCTGGGACTGCGATTGCGACTGCCCGCCGCGGCCGGCATGCTCGACCTTGACCGCCACTGACAGCGTCTCGGCGCCGCCGCCATAACGGGTGCCGCGCACCGGGGCTGCGCCGAGATAATCGAGCCCGATCGCGACGCGGACATGGGCGTCGGTGGCGCAGATGCTGTTGGCGGGATCGAAGCCGACCCAGCCGAGACCGTCGACATAGGCTTCCGCCCAGGCATGGCCGGCGTCCTGGTGCACGGTGCCGTCCGAGCGCAGGAAATGGCCGGAGACGAAGCGCGCCGGCACGCCGCCGCTGCGGGCGCAGGCGATGAAGATGTGCGCGTAGTCCTGGCACACGCCGCGCTTGAGCGTGAACGCTTCGGCCGCCGACGTGCCGCTGTTGGTCGGGTCCTCGTCGAAGGTCATGTGATCGCTGATTTGCGACATCAGCGTATGGAGGAAGCCGAGCTTGTCGCTCTCGGCCTCGCTGCGCAGCTGTCGCGCGACGGCCATCATTGCGGGATTGACGGAGGTGAGGTCGGTGGAGCGCAAAAACATGTCGGCCGGAAAGCGCTCGTCGGCGCCGCGCAGCACGCCGCCAGTGTCGTGGGTCTCGATCAGGCCCTCGGCGGTGATCTTGATGTCGCTGACCGGCCCGCAGGACAGCACATGGGTGACGTTGCCGAACGCGTCCTCGTGGGTGTCGAGCCTGGTGTCGGTCGAGACATCGATCTGCCACTCCGCCACATATTGCCCGTCATGGCTGCACGGCGTCATGCGCAGGATCTGGATCACGCTCGTGGCCGCCGGCTCGTAGCGATAGGTCGTGATGTGCTGGATTCGCAGGCGCATGGTGGACCACAGTTCTTATGCCGTCATTCCGGGGCGGTGCGCAGCACCGAACCCGGAATCTCGAGATTCCGGGTCTGGTCCTTCGGACCATCCCGGAATGACGGAGGTCAAATCAAATACTGCTTCGTGATGATTTCGCCCAGCCTGGAATTGTCCGAGATGAATTCCTGAATGAATTCATGCACGCCATGCTGGAAAATGTCGTTCATATTGCTGTGTTCCAGCCGGTTGCGGATGCCGCGGGCGTGACGCTGGGCGGGGCCCTGGCGGCCATAGGCGACGCCGATCTGGTCGAGGTTGCGCGTGAGATTGTCGTAGCAGCTCGCAAGCGAGCGCGGCAACGTGCCGTTGAGGATGAGCAGATCCGCGACCAGCCACGGTTTCAGTGTCTCGCGATAGACCCAATGATAGGCCGTCAGCGCCGACACCGAGCGCAGGATCGAGCTCCACTGATAGAAGTCGAGCGGGCCGCCGACATGCTCTTCCTCGGGCAGCAGCACGTGGTACTTCACATCGAGGATGCGTGCAGTGTTGTCGGCGCGCTCCAGGTGCAGGCCGAGTCGCGAGAACCAGTAGGCGTCGTTGCGCAGCATGGTCCGGTACGCCGAACCGTCGAAGCGCAGCGAGGTCTCCTGCACGAAGCGCAGGAATTTTGCGAGATCCTCGCGGGTCGAGGTGCCCTTGCTCCAGACCTCCTGCAATTCGATCCAGGCCGAGTTGATGGTGTCCCACATCTCGCTGGTGAGCGCGGTGCGCACCGAACGAGAGTTCAGCCGCGCCGCTTCGATGCAGTTCCGGATCGAAGACGGGTTGTCGGCCGAGAACGAGAGGTAGTCGACGACGTTGCGCTCGTTGGCTTCCTCATAGGTCTGATAGAAGGTGGTGGCGACGCCGGCGGTGAGAAGTGCCGAGTCCCATTCATTGGTCTTGCCGATATAGGCGGCGGGAAGCGCGGTGACGCGCAGCGTCGCATCGATGGTGCGCGCGAGATACTCGGCCCGTTCGACGTAGCGGGCGAGCCAGTAGAGGTTTTCGGCAGTACGCGACAGCATCTCTCTACTCGTCCAAAATCCAGGTGTCTTTGGTGCCGCCGCCCTGGCTCGAATTCACCACCAGAGAGCCTTCCTTCAGCGCGACGCGTGTGAGCCCGCCGGGCACGATCGTGGTGGTCTTGCTGCCGGTGAGCACGAAGGGCCGCAGGTCCACGTGGCGCGGCGCGAGGCCGGACGCCGTGCAGGTCGGGCAGGTCGAGAGCGCCAGCGTCGGCTGCGCAATGAACCCTTCCGGCTCGCGCTTGAGCTTCTCGCGGAACGCTTCGATCGTGGCCTTGGTCGCGGCGGGGCCGATCAGCATGCCGTAGCCGCCGGAGCCGTGGACTTCCTTGACGACGAGATCGCCGAGATGGTCGAGCACATAAGCGAGATCCTTCGGCTCGCGGCAGCGCCAGGTCTGAACGTTCTTCAGGATCGGCTCCTCGCCGAGGTAGAATTTCACGATCTCCGGCATGTAGGAGTAGATCGCCTTGTCATCGGCGATGCCGGTGCCGACGGCGTTGGCGAGCGTGATGTTGCCGGCGGCATAGGCCGACATCAGCCCGGGCACGCCGAGCGCGGAGTCGGGCCGGAAGGTGAGGGGATCGAGGAAGTCGTCGTCGACCCGGCGGTAGATCACGTCGACCCGTTTCACGCCCTCGGTCGTCCGCATGAACACTTCGTTGTTCTTGACGATGAGGTCGCGGCCCTCGACCAGCTCGATGCCGAGCTTGTCGGCAAGGAAAGAGTGCTCGTAATAGGCGGAGTTGTAGACGCCCGGCGTGAGCAACGCGACCGTCGGCTCGCCCGAGGCGCTTTGCGGCGCGACCGAGCGCAGCGCGGAGAGCAGTTCGTCCGGATAGCGCTCGACCGGCGCCACCCTGTGGCGGGCGAACAGATCCGGAAACAGCCGCATCATGATCTCGCGGTTTTCCAGCATGTAGGACACGCCCGAGGGCGTGCGCGCATTGTCCTCCAGCACGATGAAGTCCTCGGCATCGACCCTGATGATGTCGATGCCGGCGATGTGCACGTAGACGTCGTGCGGCACCTGCTGGCCGTTCATCTCGGGCCGGAACACCGGGTTCTGGAAGATCAGATCGTCGGGCACGATCCCGGCGCGGAGGACATCGCGGCCGTGATAGATGTCGCGCAGGAACATGTTCAGCGCCTTAACGCGCTGCTTCAGGCCCTTCTCCAGCAGCGTCCATTCCTTGCCGGACATGATCCGCGGGATCACGTCGAACGGGATCAGGCGCTCGGTGGATTCGGACTCGCCATAGACGGCGAAGGTGATGCCGATCCGGCGGAACAGGAGCTCGGCTTCCTGGCGGCGATATTCGAGCGCCTCGGGAGGCGTCTCCTTGAGCCAGCGCGCCAGCTCCTGATAGGCGGGGCGAAGGTCCCCACCAGGAATATTCATTTCATCAAACGCGACTGCCATAGAACCCGACTTGTCTCCGCAAGGCGTTGCGCCATTCGACAGGTCGTCCGGCCTTGGTGAAGACCGCAACGTCCTGGCCATGCGGCAAGAGTGCATGACTTTCATGTGGTAGCAAGGGGCGGGCCAGCGCGATAAGCATGGACTGGCAGGATTTACCGGGGATGGCTGGTGGCTTGCCTGAAAAAATGGCTGAGGTCTGCTTATTTCGGCAGCAAAACCGCGTGACTTCAACGCGTTACCTCGGCAAAGTCGGGACCAGAGGTGAGGGACTTAAGGCATGAGCGAGATCGTCACGGCGGGCATTCTGGTCATCGGGGATGAAATCCTGTCTGGCCGGACCAAGGACAAGAATATTGGCTTCATCGCCGAATACCTCACCAATATCGGCATCGATCTGAAGGAAGTCCGGGTCGTCTCCGACGATGAGCCCGACATCATCGCGGCGTTGGATGCACTGCGGCATCGCTACACCTACGTCTTCACCACCGGCGGGATCGGGCCGACCCATGACGACATCACGGCCGACAGCGTCGCCAAGGCGTTCGGCGTCGGTATCGACCATCACCCGGAGGTGGTCGCCCGCTTCCGCGAGCGCTGGAGCGAGCAGGACCTCAACGAGGCCCGCCTGCGCATGGCCCGTATCCCCGACGGCGCCGAGCTGATCCAGAGCGCGACCATCCTCGCGCCGGGCTTCAAGATCGGCAATGTCATCGTCATGGCCGGCGTGCCCTCGATCATGCAGGCGATGATGGACATCGTCTCGCCCAAGCTGAAATCCGGCGTGCGCATGCTGTCCGAATCGGTCCGCGCCAATGCGCGGGAAGGTGATATCGGCGGCCCGCTGCGGGCGATCGCCGCCGACCACCCCGACACCATCATCGGCAGCTATCCCTTCATGGACGAGGAGCAAAAGCCCAACACCAATCTGGTGGTGCGCTCGCGCGATGCGGACAAGCTCGCAGCCGCGATGGCCGCGGTGAAGGACATGCTGGCGGGATTGAACATCACTCGCTAGCACCGGTAGACGAAGCAGGAGACGACAATGGCTGGTGAAGCCCCGGAATTGAGTGCGCAGGAGCGCGCTGGCAAAGCCTTCCCGGTTTCTTGGGATCAGTTCCACCGCGATTGCCGGGCGCTGACCTGGCGGCTCAACGAGGTCGGCCCGTTCCACGCGGTGATCGCGATCACCCGCGGCGGCCTGGTGCCGGCTGCGATTGTGGCGCGTGAGCTAGGGGTGCGCGTGATCGATACGGTCTGCATCGCCAGCTACGACCACGACAAGCAAGGCGAACTCCAGGTCCTCAAGGGGATTTCCGACGCGGCGATGAAGCTCGGCGGCGGCACCGGCAAGGGCCTTTTGATCGTCGACGATCTCGTCGACACCGGCAAGACCGGCAAGCTGGTCCGCAAGATGCTGCCCGATGCGCATTTCGCCACCGTCTACGCCAAGCCGATGGGCCGTCCGCTGGTAGACACCTTCATCACCGAGGTGTCGCAGGACACCTGGATCTTCTTCCCCTGGGACACCGCACTGTCCTACCACCCGCCGCTGCGCGACGGCGCGGCGTAGTTTCTTCGCCTCTCCCCGCGCGCGGGAAGAGGCCGGATCGCATCGAAGATGCAATCCGGGTGAGGGGGGGACTCTCCGCGAGTCCGATTCTCACCATATCTGCGGATGCAGCCCCTCACCCCAACCCTCTCCCCGTAAGAACGGGGCGAGGGAGTGGACCTACACCATGCCCCTGCAAAACCGCGTCACGCCCACCGGCGACATCATCGCCACACCACACCGGGGCATGTTCACCGGCAACCGCGGCATCATCCACGATCCCGCGACCAAGACGCTGCTCAGGAAGCGCTGGTCGTCGCCGGCCTGGCTCACCTGCACCTGTGAATTCCGCGGTCGCCGCCGCGAGGTGATGGCGCAGCGAAGCTGGACCGAGCTGTTCTTCCTGGATGAGGCCACCGCGCTCGCCGCCGGACATCGTCCCTGCTTCTACTGCCGCAAGGACGACGCCAATCGGTTCCGGGCCGCATGGGAGAAGGGCAACCGCGTGCATGACGTCCGCATGCACGACATCGACACGGTGCTGCACCACGAGCGGCTCGATCACGGCAAGAAGCGGCTGCACGCGCTGCTGGTGCCGCTCGACCAGCTTCCCGCCGGCGCCATGGTGCAGCAGGGCGAGGAGAGCTTTCTGGTTACGGAGGGCAGGGCGCTGCTGTGGTCGCCGTTGGGCTATAGCGCGGTCGAGCGTCAGCTTGGCGAACCAGCGCTGCTGACGCCGCCGTCGACGCTGCGCACGCTCAACGCCGGCTATCAGCCGACGCTCCATCCGACTGCGTTGTCCTAACGCAACGGCCGCCCCTGTTCGTCCACGGTCGTTCGTGCATCGCGCAGGGCCCATTCGCGGATGATCTGGCGGCAGCGAGTCAGCTCGGCCTCGCTTGCGCTGCGGGCATCTTTTTCCGCGCGCTCGACCATCGCCTTGCAACTGAGAAGCACGGAGCGATCCTCCGCGTGCGCAGGCAAGCTGATCGCCGCGAGCGTCGCGACGACGAGGATCGTCCGGACCACCACCCTTATCCCAGCTTCTCCCGCGCCAGCGCGGCGCCGGCGCCGAGCGCCATCAGCTTGGCTTCGGCGATCTCGCGTCGCATCGGCGCCATGCCGCAATTGGTGGTGGCGATGATGTTGCTCTTGGGCACGAACTTCGACACCGCGTCGATCACCTTGACGACGTCTTCCGCGGTCTCGACCTCGTCACTGGCAACGTCGATGACGCCGGCCTGCACGATCTTGTTCTTGAGCAGCGCGAGCAGATCGAGCGGCACTTTCGAATTGCGGCACTCGATCGCGACCTGCTGGATCGGGCTGGCGTCGATCGCCGGGAAAATCTGCTCGTACTGGCGCCATTGCGCGCCGAGCGTCTCCTTCCAGTCGGTGTTGGCCTTGATGCCGTAGCCGTAGCAGATGTGCACGGCAGTGGCGCAGGTCAGCCCTTGCGCGGCGCGTTCCAGCGCCTTGATGCCCCAGTCGTTGACCTCGTCCATGTAGACGTTGAAGGCTGGCTCGTCGAACTGCACGAGATCGACGCCGTCGGCCTGCAACGCCTTGGCTTCCTCGTTCAGCAGCTCGGCGAAGGCAAAGGCCATCTTGACGCGGTCGCCATAGTAACTGTCGGAGATGGTGTCGATGATGGTCATCGGGCCGGGCAGGGTGAACTTCAGCTTCTTCCTGGTGTGCGTGCGCGCGACGCGCGCCTCGTCGGCATGGACGCGTCCCCTAAGCCGGAGCGGCGCGACCACCTGCGGCACCATCGCCTTGTAGCGGTCCTTGCGGATGCCCATCTCGACCTTGTGGGCGAAATCGATGCCGTCGATCTTCTCGAGAAAGCCGTGCACGAAATGCTGGCGGGCCTGCTCACCCTCGGTGACGATGTCGATGCCGGCGTCCTCCTGGACTTTTACGGCAAGCATGGTCGCATCGCGCTTGGCGCGGACAAGCTCGTCGCCTCCAGACTTCCAGGGCGCCCAGAGCATGTTGGGCTCGGCAAGCCATTCCGGCTTCGGCAAGGAGCCGGCGATTGTGGTTGGAAACAGCATGGGTCCCTCCGGCGGGTTGTGATTGCGCCACTGTGTGCCATGTCTTAACGTCGAGGTACAGAACAACAAAAGTCGCCCACTATTCCGACGGCGATGGCAGGGAAGGCCCAAGGAAAGGTCATGATCGATCTCCATTATGCGCCGACGCCGAACGGCTGGAAAATCTCGATCATGCTGGAGGAGCTTGGGCTGCCCTACACGGTGAAGCCCGTCAATATCCGTTCCGGCGAGCAGTTTGCGCCTGAGTTTCTGGCGATCTCCCCGAACAACCGCATTCCCGCGATCGTCGATCACGATCCCGCCGATGGCGGCGAACCGTTCTCGGCCTTCGAGACAGGCGCGATCCTGATCTATCTCGCGGAGAAGACCGGCCGCTTCCTGCCGGCGGATCTGCGCGGCCGCTCCACCACCATCCAATGGGTGATGTGGCAGATGGGAGGCCTTGGTCCCATGCTCGGCCAGCACGGCCATTTCTCGCTCTATGCGGCGGAAAAGATTCCCTATGCGATCGAGCGCTACCGCGACGAGGCCGCGCGGCTCTATGGCGTGCTCGACCGCCAGCTCGCAAAGACCGGCGCCTATGTCGCCGGCGACTATTCCATCGCCGACATCGCCTGCTTCCCCTGGACCATGACCCACAAGGCGCAGGGCTTTACCCTCGACGACTATCCGAACGTAAAACGCTGGTACGCCGAGGTGCGGGCGAGGCCGCAGGTGCAGGCGGGGCTTGCGATCGGAAAGTTCGTGAAAGAGCCGTTCGACGAAGAATCACGCAAGATCATGTTCGGCCAGAGGGCCAAGGAAGTGTTGGGAAAGACGTAGGCACCGCTCTCTCCCCGTCATTGCGAGGAGCTCGTGACAAAATTGCGTAGCAATTTTGCATTGATGCGACGAAGTAATCCAGAAGTGTGTCCGCGGAAAGATTCTGGATTGCTTCGCTGCGGTCGCAATGACGGAGGTGAGAGCGAGATAAACAAGATACAAGGAAACGCCATGATCGAATTCTTCTTCGACTGCTCCAGCCCCTGGACCTATCTCGCCTTCCACAACATCCAGCCGCTCGCAAAAGAGCTCGGCGCCGAGATCAGCTGGCGGCCGATCCTGGTCGGCGGCATCTTCAATACGGTCAATCCGAGCGTCTACGCCCAGCGCGAGACACCGGTGCCGCTCAAAGCGC
This sequence comes from Bradyrhizobium betae, assembly GCF_004123905.1. GTDB lineage: Bacteria > Pseudomonadota > Alphaproteobacteria > Rhizobiales > Xanthobacteraceae > Bradyrhizobium > Bradyrhizobium betae_A. The sequence goes on along the minus strand of NZ_MZXW01000013.1, from coordinate 113,247 downwards.
GCTACATGAAGAAGGACCTCGCCGACTGGGCGCGCTCGGCAGGGCTCTCGATCAAGATGCCGCCGACGGTGTTTCCGGTGAACAGTGTCAAGGCCATGCGCGGCTGCATCTGGTTGGGCAAAGACATGGTGCCGTTCGCGACCGCGGTGTTCGAGGCCTATTGGGGCGGCGACAAGGACATCTCGCAGGACGCGGTGCTGGCCGAGATTTGCAAGAAGGTCGGCGTTGACGAGCAGAAATTCTTCGCCGGCATCGCAGAGCAGGGGATCAAGGATCAGCTCAAGGCCAACACCGAAGAGGTCGTCGCGCGCGGCGGCTTTGGTTCGCCGACGATCTTCGTCAACAAGACCGACATGTACTTCGGCAATGACCGCCTGCCGCTGATCCGCGAGGCGCTCAAGCGCAGCAAGGCGAGCGCGGCCTGATGGTGCGCGCTGTCGTCTGCCGCGAACTCGGCGCACCCGAAACGCTGCGGCTGGAGGAGTTTCCGTCGCGCCCCCTCAAACCGGGCGAGGTGCGCGTCGCGATCCGCGCGGCCGGGTTGAACTTTCCTGATGTGCTGATGGCAGCGGGTGAGTATCAGCTCAAGCCTGAGCTGCCGTTCACGCCGGGTATGGAAGCCGCTGGTGATGTCACCGAGGTCGGCGAGGCGAGGGGAGTCGCTGTCGGCGACAAGGTCATCGTCAAGATGCGCCACGGCGCATTCACGGACGAAGCCGTGGTGACGCCATCGCAGCTCACGCCCATGCCCTCGACCTTCGACTACGCGGAAGCCGCAACCTATCTCGCCGGCCACGGCACCGCCTATCACGCGCTGATCGATCGCGGCCGGGTCGAGCCGGGCGAGGTGCTGCTGGTGCACGGCGCCGGCGGTGGCGTTGGGCTTGCCGCTGTCGAGATCGGCAAGATGCTCGGCGCGACCGTGATCGCGACCGCCTCCAGCGACGAAAAGCTTGCGATCGCGAAATCACGCGGCGCCGATCATCTCATCCGCTACGACCGCGAGCCGTTTCGCGATGCCGTCAAGCGCATCACCGACGGCCGCGGCGCCGACGTGGTGTTCGATCCTGTTGGAGGCGAGGTGTTCGAGAACTCGATGCGCTGCATCGCCTGGGGCGCGCGGCTACTGGTGATCGGTTTTACGGGCGGCATCGGCTCGGCGAAGACAAACCTTCTGCTGATCAAGGGCGCCAGCGTGCTGGGCGTGCGCGCGGGGGAAGCCGTGCGGAAAAATCCCGCGCTCGGTGAGGTGCGCCTGAAGGCGCTGCTGCAATGGGCGGAGGAGGGCAAGCTGCGTCCCAACATTTCGCACCGATTGCCGCTGGAAGACTATGCGAAGGCGATGCGATTGTTGCTCGACCGCAAGGCGATCGGCCGCGTGGCGCTCGTGATGGAGTGACGGTGCCGTAGGGTGGGCAAAGCGAAGCGTGCCCACCATTCTGGATTTGGTCGCTAATAGGTGGTGGGCACGGCGCAAGAGCGCCTTTGCCCACCCTACGAGAGCCTCACTTGTACTCCCGCTCCGACCACCACGGGAAATAATCCGGCATATCACTGGATACCTTGTTCTTGAACTCCGCCGGCCGCTTCTCCAGGAACGACACCACGCCTTCCTTCACGTCCTCCGAGCGACCGCGCGTGTAGATGCCGCGGCTGTCGACCTTGTGGGCTTCCATGGGATCATCGGCGCCCATCATGCGCCACATCATCTGGCGGATCAGTGCCACCGACACCGGTGCGGTCTTCGTCGCGAATTCTTTCGCGAGCGCGCGCGCGGTCGGCAGCAGATCATCCGGCGCGACGACCTTGCTGACGAGACGCCCTGCGAGCGCTTCCTGCGCCGGGAACACGCGGCCGGAATAGCACCATTCCAGCGCCTGCGAGATGCCGACGATGCGCGGCAGGAACCAGCTCGAGGCTGCCTCCGGCACGATGCCGCGCTGGGAGAACACGAAGCCGAAGCGGGCGGCCTCCGAGGCAATGCGGATGTCCATCGCGAGCTGCATGGTGACACCGATGCCGACGGCAGGGCCGTTCACCGCGGCGATCACGGGCTTCAGGCATTTGAAGATGCGCAAGGTCACCTGGCCACCGCCGTCGCGCACCTGCGGATCGCTGTAGTCGACCTTGCCATCGGCAAAGCGCTTCACCGGCCCGCGCCGCGCGTCGCGATCGAATGTGTCAGCCCCCGAGGAAAGATCGGCGCCTGCGCAAAAACCGCGGCCGGCACCTGTCACGATGATGGCGCGGACGTTGTCGTCCTTGTCGGCGGCATCGAACGCGTCGATCAGCTCTCCTTGCATCTGCGCGTTGAAGGCGTTGAGCTTGTCGGGCCGGTTCAGCGTGATGGTGAGGATCTGCTCGGCGACCTCGTATGTGATCGTCTCATACGCCATGGTGGTTTCCTTCCCTGTCTTGAATTCTGTCTCGATGAGACGAGATGCATGGTCGGCGCCGTCCGTCTTGCGCGGACTGGGCATGCGGCCATGACGGAGCGCAGCTACTTCGCCGGCGGCTTCGGCCAGGGCTTCTGCGGTCCGCGCAGGCCCTCGAACGCCTTGGCCATGCCGAGCACGCCGATATCGTCGAAGCGGCGGCCGACGATCTGCACGCCGATGGGAAAGCCCTTATCGTCGAAGCCGCCATTGAGAGAGACGGCGGGGTTCTCCGACATATTCCACGGCACGGTATAGCAGATGTGCTCGAACGGTCTCATCGGATCGTTCGTGGGCGAGGCCCACTCTGCCGGATAGTTTACGTTCGGCGCGGTCGGCGAGATCACATAGTCGAGCTCACAGAACAGCTTTGCCGCAGCGTTGCGGATCGCCATGGTCTGGTTGAAGCCGCGGATCACGTCGACGCCCGACAGTTTTGCGCCGGACTCGCCCCATCTAAAGATATAAGGCAGCACCTTTTCCTGCTCGGCCGGATTCAGCTTCGACAGATCGTCCCACATCCGCGCGCGCCAGAAATTATCAAGGCCATCGAGCATGTCGCGCGTCAAAATGCCGTCGACTTCGATGACGACGCTACCCGCGGATTCGAACGCCTTTGCGGCTTTCACTGCGACGTCACGGACGGGCCTTTCCGCGGGCAGGCCGACGCCCGCATCGAGCATCAGGCCGATGCGGAGTTTACGCGGCGACTTTTCCAGCCCCTTCCAGTTGAGCGGTTCGGCGGGCAGGCTCATGCCGTCGCGCCGGTCGGGCTTTGCGATCACGCTCATCATCAGCGCGCAATCGTCGACCGTGCGGGTCATGGGACCTGCGACGCGGCCGACATAGACGGGATCGATCGGCACGCGGCCAAAGCTCGGCTTCAGGCCGACGAGACCGCACCAGCCGGCGGGCAGGCGCACCGAGCCGCCGATATCGGTGCCGAGATGCAGCGGCCCATAGCCGGCCGCGGCCGCAGCGCCAGCGCCCGCGCTGGAGCCGCCGGGATTCTTGGAGAGATCCCAGGGATTGCGCGCGAGCGCGTGGAAGCTGGAGAGACCCGAGGACAGCATGCCGTAATCAGGCATGGTGGTTTTTGCGAAGATGATCGCACCGGCCTCGCGCAAACGCGCAGCGGGCGGGGCGTCCTTCTCGGCGGGCACGAGCTTCACGCTCGCCGCGCCGAGCGGCACCGGCACGCCCTTGGTCGCGATGTTGTCCTTCACCGTGACGGGCACGCCGTCGAGCGCGCCAGAGGGTTCGCCCCCGGACCAGCGCGCGGTCGAGGCCTTGGCGGCCTCGCGCGCGCTGTCGGGATCGAATGCATAGAGCGCCTTCAGATGCGGTTCCCACGCAGCGACATGCGCGAGCAAATCCTCCAGCACCTCGCTCGGCGAGAACTGTTTTGCCCGATAGCCCGCGATCAGATCGACCGCGGAGAGATCGTGTAGCGAGGTGACCGCCTCTTCGACGCTCTTTTTCTGCATCGCTAGCCCACCGGCATGCGGGTTTCGATGATGCGGGCGAACATGCTGGCGCCGATCGGCAGGATCTTGTCGTCGAGCACGAAGCCCGGATTGTGCACGGGCACCGAGCCGTCGTGGCCGACCCAGAAATAGGCGCCGGGAATGGTTTGCAGCATGTCGGCGAAATCCTCGCTGCCCATCTTCGGCTGGGCGCGCGTAATCACGTTGGCAGGGTTGACGACGGTGCGCGCGACCTCCTCGACCACCTTGGACTGCTCGACCTGGTTCACCAGCACGTCGAAGGTGTCGCGGATGTCGACGTCGATCACGCACTGATAGGCGCTCGCGATGCCGGCGCAGATGGTGCGGATGCGTTCGGCGATCAGGGTGCGGACTTCTTTCGAGAAGGTGCGGATAGTGCCGCACAGATGCGCGTCGCCGGGAATGACGTTGTAGGCGGAACCGGCGTGGATCTGGGTGATCGAGATGACGGCGGCCTGCAGCGGCTCGACGTTGCGGCTGACGATGGTCTGGATCGCCTGCGCCAGCGTGGTCGCGATGATCACCGCGTCCTTGGAGCGTTCGGGCATCGCGCCATGCGCGCCGTAGCCGGTGATGCGGAGGTCGAAGAAGTCGGCGCTGGCCATCGCCGGGCCGGGCAGGATCGCGATCTCGCCGTGATTGAGGTCGGGGGCGTTGTGAAGACCATAAAGCTCGTCGCAGGGAAACTTCTCGAACAGGCCATCCTTGATCATCGCGCGCGCGCCGCCGAGGCCTTCCTCGGCCGGCTGGAAGATCAAATGCACGGTGCCATCGAAATTCCTGGTCTCGGCGAGGTAGCGCGCGGTGCCGAGCAGCATGGTGGTGTGGCCGTCATGGCCGCAGCCGTGGAAGCGGCCCGGAATCTTCGAGCTCCATTTCAGATTGGTGTTCTCTTCCATCGGCAGCGCGTCCATGTCGGCGCGAAGGCCGATGCGCTTGCCGCTCGAACCCTTGCCCTTGATGACGCCGATCACGCCGGTGCCGCCGAGCCCGCGATGCACCTCGATGCCCCAGCTCTTCAGCTTGTCGGCGACGATGCCGGAGGTGCGCACTTCCTCGAAGCCGATCTCGGGATGGGCGTGGAGGTCGCGGCGGATGGCGGTGAGTTCGTCGGCAAAGCCGTCGATGCGTTCGATCGTGGGCATGTATCCTGTCCGGTTAGCGTGAGGAGGGAGTGAAGGCGGGGCCGTTCGGCTTGATGCGGATGCCCGGGCGCAGGCGCGTCCAGGGCAGTGTGGCAGTGTCGGCCGGCATCGCGCCGGGCGCGGCGCAGATCATCAGCTTTTCCGCGATCGGCTCGAAATCGGCGCGGAAATGCACGGAGCTCTTGTTGACCAGAATTTTCTCAGTGGTCGGCTCGATGCCGACATAGCGGTACATCGCCTGGTCGGCGAGCTGCGCCTTGTGCGAGGAGACGACGATTCGGACGTCGCCGATGCGCAGGCAGGCGGAGGGGCCCATCTCCATCTCGCGGCCGCCGTAATAGGGGCCGGACGCGATGAAGCGGCCGTCGGAGAGTTTTTCGACCACAAAGGTCTCGCGATAGGGCTCGTCGCCGGGAACGCCGGACTTGCCGCCGAGCGACAGCGTCACGGTGGCGCCGATGCCGGCCGCATGCGCGGCCTTGGCCGATTCCGGATCGTAGATCGCGCCGGTCGCAGCGCTCGCCTTGTTGCGCACCAGCGCGCGCAGCATCCCTGTCGTGTCGGAATCGCCGCCGGCACCGGGATTGTCCTGGGTGTCGGCGATGATGATCGGCTTGCTGGCGTTCTTCGAGAGTTCCATGGCATGGCGCACGCCGTCGTCGGGCGTCCAGATCTTGCCGTCGAAATCGTCCTCATGGCTTTCGATCAGCTTGACGATTGCGTCGGCCGCGCGGTCGGCGTCGGCTTGCGTCTTGCCATAGGCGAACACGCTCGGGCCGCAGTCGCGGAAATCGGCGGCGGGGAAGCCGGGCGCGAAGGACAAAGTCGGAACCCCATCGCTTTCGAGAGCGGCGAGCCTTTCGTAGATGCCTTTGGTGGGATAGTCGTTGGTGCATTGCCAGCTGATCGCGATCAGGAAAGGCAATTGGCGGAACGACTTTGCGAAGCGCTGCTTGGTCTTCAGCAGCAAAGCGAGGTGGCGCGCTGAGGCGCGGCCGGTCTCGGCCATGTCGACATGTGGATAAGTGCGGTAGGCGATCAGCGCGTCCGCATGTTCCATCATCTCGGGCGTGACGTTGGCGTGCAGGTCGAGGCTCGCGACCAGCGGAACGTCCTTGCCGATGACGCGGCGCACGCGCGCCAGAATCTCGCCTTCGCCGTCGTCGAGATGTTCGGTCACCATCGCGCCGTGCAAATCGAGATAGACCGCATCGATCGGGCCGGCGGCTTTGATGCCCTCCACCATCACCTTCACGATGCGCTCGAAGGCGTCCTTGGTGACGTGCGCCGAGGGACTTGCGCCGCAGGCAATGGTCGGAACGAGTTCCCAGCCGTTGGCTTCAGCGCTGTCGACGAAGCCGGCGAGGCCGACATTGATGCGTCGCATCACCTTCAGCACGTCGACACCTTGCGTCATCGCCGGCCAGCCGCCGCCATGCTGGAAGTCCGCAAATGTCGCCTTCGTCGGAGCGAAGGTATTGGTCTCGTGCAGGAAGCCGCCGACGGCGATACGTGTCATCAATTCAGTCCAGGCGATTGAAAGTGCGCGACGTTAGCCCTGTGCTTGCGGCGAGAGCAAGCCGGGAAGCAATCGCGCCGCGCATGGCCTCAAGCTGTTTTGGGAATGCTGCGGATGCGGGTTGTCTTGAGAAGGCGCTTCCAAATTCTCAGTGTCGTCCCCGCGAACGCGGGGACCCATAACCCCAGGGAGGAGTTTGGCGAGGCCGGTCGTTCGGGATTTGCACCACGCGCGATCGACAAATTCCGCGGTATGGGTCCCTGCTTTCGCAGGGACGACACCGGTGAGTGCCGCTAAGCGCTCGCCACCACGCCTTCCGACACCGGCCGGAAGTTCGCAAAATCCCAGCCGCGGCCGGGGGCTGCCTCCAGCAAGGCCCTGGTGTAGGCCTCCTTCGGATGCGTCAGCACTTCGGCGGCCGGGCCCTGTTCGACGACGCGGCCGTGCTGCATCACCACGACCTCGTCGCAGATTTGCGCTGCGACGCGCAGATCATGGGTGATGAACAGGATGGCGATGCCGAGCCGCTTCTGGATCTCGTCCAGCAGTTCCAGCACCTGCGCTTGCACGGAGACGTCGAGCGCCGAGACCGCTTCGTCCGCGACCAGCACGTCCGGATCGAGTGCGAGCGCACGCGCAATGGCGATGCGCTGGCGCTGGCCGCCGGAGAACTGGTGCGGATAGCGCGTCACAGCATCGGCGGGCAGGCCGACCAGCTCGAGCAGCTCGCGCGCCCGCTTCATCGCGTCGGCGTGCGAGACGCCGTAGTTGATCGGGCCCTCCGCGATGGTCTCCCCGACAGTGACGCGCGGGTTGAGCGAGCGATAGGGATCCTGGAACACGATCTGGATCTTCTGCCGGTGCGGCTGGAGCAGGCGGCGCGAAAGGTCGGAGATCTCGCGGCCGGCGAGGCGCACGCCGCCGGAGGTTGGATCGATCAGGCGCACGATACAGCGTGCCACGGTCGATTTGCCCGAGCCGCTCTCGCCGACGATGCCGAGCGTGCGGCCCTTGCGCAGCGTCAGCGTCACCTTGTCGGCGGCGACGACCTCGCGGCCTTTGCCGAAGAACGCGCGTTCCTTGTAGACCTTGCCGAGGTCGTTGGTCTCGAGCACAACGGGCTCTTTGGTCTCGGGCCGCGCCGCGCGTGGCACCAGGCTCGGCACCGCAGAGAGCAAATTGCGGGTGTATTCCATGGTCGGATTGCGCAGCACGGTTTCGAGCGGCCCGGTTTCGACCAGTCGGCCCTGCCGCATCACAGCGACGCGGTCGGCGATTTCGGCGACCACGCCCATGTCGTGAGTGATGAACAGCACGGCCGTGCCGTGATCACGCTGGAGGTCGCGGATCAGGGTCAGGATCTGCTTTTGCGTGGTGACGTCGAGCGCAGTGGTCGGTTCATCCGCAATCAGCAACTTCGGTTCGAGCACGAGCGCCATCGCGATCATGATGCGCTGGCGCTGGCCGCCGGAGAGGCGGTGCGGGTAGGAGGCGAAGATGCGCTCGACCTGGGGCAAGCGCACCTGCTCCATCATCTCGAGGATGCGCTTCTTTCGCGCCCGGGCGTCGAGATCGGTGTGGGCGCGCAGCACTTCGTCGATCTGGCGGCCGACCGGCACGACAGGATTGAGCGCGGTCATCGGCTCCTGGAAGATCATGGCCATCTGCGTGGCGCGGAGCTGGCGCAGGCGGCGGTCGGTCGCGGTGAGGATCTCCTCGCCGACCAGCTTGACGCTGCCGCCTGATGGAACCAGCGTGCCCTTCGGCAGCAGGCCCATCGTGGTGAGCGAGGTCACCGATTTGCCGGAACCGCTTTCGCCGACGAGGCACAGCGTCTCGCGCTCATGGACCTGGATCGAGATGCCGTCGATGATCTTTGGCCCATTCGGCTTCTTGCCGACGGAGACGACGAGGTTGCTGATCTCGAGGATCGGGTTGGTCATCGCTTGATCGCTCATCACTTGCCTTCCCGCTGCTTCATGCGCGGATCGAGTGCGTCGCGGGCGGCGTCGCCGATCAGATTGATGCTGAGGATGGCGATCGAGAGCAGCAGGCCCGGCCAGAAGATCAGCGTCGGCTTGAGCTGAAAATACTGGCGGCCTTCGGCCATGATGTTGCCCCAGGTCGGCGTCTCCGGCGAGATGCCGGCGCCGAGGAAGGAGAGGATGGCTTCGGTGAGGATCGCCGACGCACAGACATAGGTGCCCTGGACGATCAGCGGCGCGATCGTGTTCGGCACCAGATGGCGCCACATGATTTTCGGCAAGCTTGAGCCGACCGAGATCGCGGCTTCGACATAAGGTTCTTCGCGCGCGGACAGCACGACCGAGCGCACCAGACGCGCCACGCGCGGGATTTCAGGAATTGTGATCGCCACCAGCACGGTCCAGATGCTGGCGCCCGACAGCGACACGACGGCGATCGCGAGCAAAATGCTCGGCATCGCCATCAGGCCGTCCATGACGCGCATCAGGACCGAGTCGACCAGCTTGAAGAAGCCGGAGACGAGGCCGATCGCAAGCCCGATGACGACCGCAAGGATCGCCGAGCCGATGCCGATCAGAAGCGAGATGCGGCCGCCATAGATGACGCGCGACAAGAGGTCACGTCCGTACGCGTCGGTGCCGAGCAGGAACTGCGCGGAGGAGGGCTTCAACCGTTGCGACGGCGCAAGCTGGATCGGATCATGCGGCGCGATCAGCGGCGCCAGGATCGAGACCAGCACGATCAGCGCGAGCAGGATCGTGGCCGCCGCGATGATCGGCGTCGAGGTGAGGAAGCCGAAACGCGGCCGTAGCGGCGAGGTGATCGGAATGGAGGACTGGGGGAGGCTATCGACCGTCATTGTTGTTGTTATCCTTGGCCCTAGTACCTGATACGGGGATCGAGCAGCGTGTAGGCGACATCGATCAGGAGATTGACGACGACGTAGATCAGCGAGGTCAGCAGGATCATCGCCTGGATCACCGGATAGTCACGCGCCAGCACCGCATCGACCGTCAGACGGCCGATGCCGGGGATGTTGAACACGCTCTCGGTGACGACGACGCCGGAGATCAGCAGCGCAAAGCCGGTGCCGATCACGGTGATCACGGGCACGGCCGCGTTGCGTAGCGCATGCCGCATCATCACGGCGACTTCGTTGATGCCCTTCGCGCGTGCGGTGCGGACGTAGTCTTCACCCAGCACGTCGAGCATCGCTGCCCGCGTCATGCGCGCGATCAGCGCGATATAGATGAAGGAGAGCGCGCAAGTCGGCAGGATGATGCGCTCGAAGAACGGGCCGAAACCGTTAAAGATGCTGCGGAAGCCCTGCACCGGCACCCAACGCAGGTCGATCGCGAAGACCTCGATCAGGATGTAGCCGACCACGAACACCGGCACCGAGAAGCCGAGCACGGAGAGGCCCATCACGAAGCGGTCGATCCAGGTGCCGTGCTTCCATGCCGCGACGACGCCGAGCGGCACCGCGACGATGACGGCGAGGATGATGGTCGAGAGCGCGATCGAGATCGACGGCTCCATGCGCTGGCTGATCATCTTCACGACCGGCAGATTGGAGATCAGCGAGGTCCCGAGATCGCCGTGCAGCAGCTTGTTCACCCAGGTGATGAACTGCACGATCAGCGGCTCGTTGAGGCCGAGCGACTCGCGGATGCGCTCGAGCCGTTCCGGTGTCGCGTTGTCGCCGGCGAGAATCGCTGCGGGATCGCCCGGGGTCAGCCGTAGCAACAGGAACACGAACAGCGCGACGACGCCCATCACGGGCACCGCGGCCAGAACGCGGCGAATGAGATAACCTAGCATGCACCTATCTCCGGCTGCGGAACTTGTGGGGCCCCAGGGCGCCCGTGGATTCGATCTTGTCTATCATGCGCGCCTGTCATTCGGGCTGGAAAGCCGGCCGGAGATGCCGGCTTTTCGGGGCAAATTGTGTGCCAAGGGCAGGGCGGTCGCAAGGACCGCCAGCCTCCCGCTTCAACCACTTAGGATGCATGACGCAGCTCGCGCTCAACCCTGAGTGAGGGTGCGGTCGGCGGTGCGTTGAGCCCGCGCCAGCCGTCGATGGTTCCGGCAATCATCTGCGCAGTGGCGGCCGACAGGGTCCAGCCGAGATGGCCGTGGCCGGTGTTGAAGAACACGCCCGGCATCCGCCCTGCGCGGACCACCGGCATCATGTTCGGCATCATCGGCCGCAGCCCGGCCCACGGGATAACGCGCGACGTCTCGACAGCCGGAAAATTGCTGCGCACCCAGTCGACCAGCGGCTGCACGCGGTCGGCACGGATGTCGCGGTTGAAGTCGTTGAACTCGGCCGTGCCCGCAACCCGAAATCGATCCGCGCCGAGCCGGCTGGTGACGATCTTGGCGGCCTCATCGAGCAGGCTGACGGTCGGCGTCGCGTTGCGGCTTTCGGCGGTGTCGAGCTGCACGGTGATCGAGTAGCCCTTCACGGGATAGACGTTGACGCGCTCGTCGAGGAGAGCGGCGAAGTGGCGGCTGGCAACGCCGGCGCAGACCACGACACCATCCGCCTTCAGCATGCCGCGCGAGGACGGGACAGCATCGCTTGCAGCAAGATCATCCCAGCCGATGACAAAGCCGCCTTGGGCTTGCGCGATGGAGTCGATGTTGACTTCGTGGATGAAGGTTGCGCCACGACGCTTGCAGGCCTCTGCAAGCCCGCGCGTGAACTTGTGGATATCGCCGGTCGCGTCCGACGGCGTGTAGAAGCCGCCGTAATAGTCTTTGCGCAGCGTCGGCTCGATGGCGCGGATTTCTTCCGGCGTCACCGGGCGGCGATCGAGCCCGCCTTCCTGCAACAGCGCGTTGACGCGCAGGCCGGATTCAAAACCCTTCTTGTCGTGATAGATGTGGAGGATGCCGCGGCGTTCGAGGTCGAAGTCGATGCCTTCGCGTTCCGCGATCTCGAACAGATGCTTGCGGGCTTCGATCGCGAGCCGGGTGGTCTCGATGGTATTGGCGCGGTAGTTGCCGATATTGGCGACGAACTCGCTCATCCAGGAATATTTGTGCCAGTTCGGCCGCGGGTTCATCAGCAGCGGCGCATCGCGCCGGAACATCCAGCGCAGGCCTTTGAGGATCGTTGCGGTGCTGTTCCACACTTCGGCATTGCTGGCGGAGAGCTGTCCGCCATTGGCGAAGGAGGTCTCCATCGCGGCGTAGCGGTGCTTGTCGAGCACCGTCACTTTGTAGCCGCGTTCGAGGAGGGCATAGGCAGTCGTCACGCCGGTGATGCCGGCGCCGATGATGGCGATATGGGTCATGGCTGGTCTCGGGGCTCCCGTGAGTTAGAGTCGGCTAACCGCCGGCCAAAGGCCGTTGGCGGCGCCCCATCTGTCACGGTTACCTGAGAGCTTGATCCGTTGCGGATTTCGCAACGGACTATCCCCTTCGGTGGACGTCACGATTTGCAAAATCGTGCCGTCTCTCTCCAGATCGTCCTGACGATACAGTCCTTTTGCCTGAGAGTTTCCGGGGCGGTTGCTCCGTCGGCGCCGTCACGAAAGCCGAAGCTGTCGTCACGATCTCTCCCGCATCGTCGCGTGGACCCGGGAGCAGTACGATGCGCCTCATTTTTAGACAAGGCTAAATTTCAACCGCGGCTGCCAACGTATTGTGCAGTGCCGAATTGATTTAATTATTCAAGCGTCGCGAGCAGCCCTGCCATCAAGCGGCCGCGTTCGACCAGACTGTCGACCTCGATGAATTCCTCCAGCGTGTGGCCATTGCCGCCGCGCACGCCGAGGCCGTCGAGAGTCGGGATGCCCATCGCGCCTGTAAAGTTGCCGTCGGAGCCGCCACCTGAGCTTGCGTGTGGCAGCTTCGCGCCGAGCGACTCGGCGATGCCGCGCGCCTTCTCGTAGAGCGCCATGGTGCCGGCATCCGGCTCCCACACCGGACGGGTCACGCCGCGCGTCACCTTGAAAGTGACGTCATTCGCCGTGCCCGAGAGCGCCAGCATGCGCTCGACGCCGCGATCAAGATCGGCCTGGCGCTTGGCCATGGACAGCGCCTCGCCGGTGGCGGTCGTGGCAACGCAATTGACCCATTGTCCGCCATGCACGACACCGACCGAGAAGGTGCAGTCCTCCGTCGTCATGGCGTCAATCGCGAGAATCTGGCGCGCCATCTCGCGGATTGCCGAGCGTCCTGCCGACAGCGTTGCGCCGGCGTGGCTCGGGCGTCCTGTCGCTTCAAGATTGAAGCGCGCAATGGCGTAACGTCCGGTGGTGACGCCGTTGTCGGCGCGGCCGGGCTCGGGCACCAGCACATATTTGTTGCGCGCGGCTTCCGCTTCGATGATGTCGCGCGTCGAGGGCGTGCCGACTTCTTCGTCGGGCGTGAACAGGATGGTAATCGGCAACGGCGTCGTGAAGGAGGCGCGCGCCAGTTGCCGGATCGCTTCCAGCGAGAGGTAGTTGCCGCCTTTCATGTCGTAGATGCCGGGGCCGTAGCATTTGTTGCCCTCGCGCCGCCATTTCAGCTTCTCGATGGTGCCGACCGGGTGAACGGTATCCATGTGTCCGGCGATCAGAATGCCCGGCTCACCCTGCTTCGGATGCGGGAAACGCGCGCGGATGACGCCGCCAAAGCCCTGACGGCCGCCGATGCGTTCGATCGTCGCACCCATGATTGCCATATCCCGCGCTGCGATATCGAGCATGCGGTTAACGGCGCTTGCGTCCCAGGTCGGGCTTTCGCATTCCACCCAGGTGCGCAGGCCTTCGAGCATCGCCTCGGAATCGAAGGGAAGATTGGCTGGATTCATCTTAATGTCTCTCAAGCTGCGAAAGATGGAACGCGCATTGCATTGGCGCAGGGCAGGACAAGCGGAGAGCTTTGTAGAGCGAAACCGATCCTTGTGGAGCCCGTGCGCACGCCGCAAGGGCTTGCAGCGAAACCGGATTGACGCGCTCAAGACTGTCTGCAAGTCTCGAAAAGATAAAGGCATTGCATGAGGTTAGTTCGCCTAAGGAACGAACCGAATGCTCAACCAATAACCTGCCTTTGACCAGTTTCACGTCAGGAGAACTTTTATGTTGAGCTTGATGCGCCGGGGGCGACGCGCGTTCGCTTCCACACTTGCGCTGTCGGTCGTCGCGCTGTCCACGGCGATGGCCTCGCCGGTATTTGCGGCAGGCAAGACCATCACCGCGGTGATGCATTCGGATCTGCGCATCATCGATCCGATCTTCACCACCGCCTACATCACGCGTGACCATGGCTACATGGTCTACGACACGCTGATCACGACGGATTCGAGCTTCAAGATCCAGCCGCAGATGGCGGACTGGAAGGTCTCCGACGACAAGCTCACCTACACCTTCACGTTGCGCGACGGCCTCAAATGGCATGACGGCGCGCCGGTGACGGCGGAAGACTGCGTCGCCTCGCTCAAGCGCTGGGCCGCCGTCGACGGCATGGGCCAGCAGATGATGACCTTCACGGCCAGCATCGAGGCGACCGACGCCAAGACCATCACGCTGAAGCTGAAGGAGCCCTACGGCCTCGTGCTCGAATCGATCGGCAAGCCGTCCTCGCGCGTGCCCTTCATGATGCCGAAGCGTATCGCCGAAACGCCGCCGGACAAGCAGATCCCCGAGCAGATCGGCTCCGGCCCCTTCAAGTTCGTGCAGGGCGAATTCCAGCCCGGCGTGAAGGCGGTCTACGTCAAGAACACCGACTACGTGCCGCGCAAGGAGCCGTCGAGCTGGACCGCCGGCGGCAAAGTGGTGAAGGTCGACCGCGTCGAGTGGATCACCATGCCGGACGCGCAGACCGCGGTGAACGCGCTGCAATCGGGCGACATCGACTTCATGGAAGTGCCGCCGTGGGACATGCTGCCGGTGCTTGAAGGCAATGCCGACCTCAAGGTCGATACCCTGAACAAGTTCGGCTACCAGACCCTCGGCCGCATGAACTTCCTCTATCCGCCCTTCGACAATCCGAAGGTCCGCCGTGCAGCACTTCTGGCGATGAACCAGAAGGACGTGCTCGACGCGCTCGTCGGCAATCCCAAATACTACAAGGTCTGCGGTGCCTTCTTCATCTGCGACACCCCGTTTGCGACCGACGTCGGCTCGGAATCGCTGGTGAAGGGCAACGGCATGGCGGAAGCCAAGAAGGCGCTCGCCGAATCCGGCTATGACGGCACCCCCGTCGTGGTCATGGTGCCCGGTGACGTCGTCACGCTGAAGGCGCAGCCGACGGTGGCGGTGCAGCTGCTCCGTGAGGCCGGCTTCAAGGTCGACGCGCAGGCGACCGACTGGCAGACGGTGGTGAGCCGCAGAGCCAGCCAGAAGCCCCCGAAGGAGGGCGGCTGGAACATGTTCTTCACCAACTGGGTCAGCGCCGACGTGTCCAACCCGATCTCCAACCTCTCGATCGGCGGGCAGGGCAAGAAGGGCTGGTTCGGCTGGGCGGAGAACGCCAAGATCGAGAAGCTCAAGGACGATTTCGTCCGTGCCGCCTCGCTCGACGATCAGAAGAAGATCGCGACCGAGATCCAGAAGGAAGCCTACGACCAGGTGATCTACGTGCCGCTCGGCCAGTACCTGGCGCCGAGCGCGTGGCGGAAGTCGCTCTCCGGCGTGCTCGACGGCCCGGCGACCCCGGTGTTCTGGAACATCGACAAGTCCGAGTAAGGCAAGCCGATAAGGCCAAAGGCGCGTGCCGCGCTTTGGTCCCGATCATCATGCGGCGCCGCTGTCATCAGCGGCGCCGTTTGCCGGAAGAACTTGCAAGGAGAGCTTCAATGTTCCGACTTATGCGTCGTGCGTTCGCCTCCAGACTTGCGCTTTCGGTGGTGGCGTTTTCGGCACTGGCCTCGCCAGTTCTGGCCGCAGGCAAGACCATTACCGCCGTGATGCATTCGGATCTGCGTGTCCTCGATCCGATCTTCACCAGCGCCTATATCTCGCGTGATCATGGTTACATGGTCTATGACACGCTCATCGCGACGGATTCGAACTTCAAGATCCAGCCGCAGATGGCGGACTGGACGATCTCCGACGACAAGCTGACCTACACCTTCACGCTGCGCGACGGCCTGAAGTGGCATGACGGTACGCCGGTCACTGCGGAAGATTGCGTTGCCTCCCTGAAGCGCTGGGCCGCGGTCGATGGCATGGGGCAGCAGATGATGCTGTTCACCGCGAGCATTGAGGCGACCGATCCCAGGACCATCACGCTGAAGCTGAAGGAGCCGTACGCGCTCGTGCTGGAATCGATCGGCAAGCCGTCCTCGCGGGTCGCTTTCATGATGCCGAAGCGTCTCGCCGAGACGCCGGTGGAAAAGCAGATCCCCGAGCAGATCGGCTCCGGCCCCTTCAAGTTCGTGCAGGCTGAATTCCAGCCCGGGGTGAAGTCGATCTATGTCAAGAACACCGACTACGTGCCGCGCAAGGAGCCGGCGAGCTGGACCGCCGGCGGCAAAGTGGTGAAGGTCGACCGCGTCGAGTGGATCACGATGCCGGACGCGCAGACGGCGTTGAATGCGCTTCAGTCGGGCGACATCGATTTCATGGAAGTTCCCGCCATCGAAATGTTGCCCGCCATCGAAGCCGACAAGGACCTCAAGATCGAGATTCTGAACAAGTTCGGATTCCAGACCGGCGCTCGGATGAACTTCCTTCATCCGCCCTTCGACAACGTCAAAATCCGCCGCGCGGCCTTCCTGGCGGTCAAGCAAAAGGACGTGCTCGATGCGTTGATCGGCAATCCCAAATACTACAAGACGTGTGCCGCGGCCTTCATCTGCGACACGCCGTTCGCGACAGAGGTTGGCGGCGAGACGCTGGCGAAGGGCGGCGACATTGCTGCGGCCAGGAAGGCGCTCGCCGAGTCCGGTTACGACGGGACACCCGTCGTGCTGATGGCGCCGGGCGACGTGCTGACGCTGAAGGCTCAACCGATCGTGGTGGCCCAGCAACTGCGCGACGCCGGCTTCAAGGTCGATATGCAGGCCACCGATTGGCAGACGGTGGTGAGCCGGCGCGCCAGCATGAAGCCTCCGAAGGAGGGCGGCTGGAACATGTTCATCACCAACTGGGTCAGCGCCGACGCCTCCAACCCGATCTCTAATGTCGCTGTCGGCGGGCAGGGCAAGAAGGGCGGCTGGTTCGGTTGGCCGGAGGACGCCAGGATCGAACAGCTCAAGGACGCCTTCGTTCGTGCTGCCTCGCTCGACGAGCAGAAGAAGATCGCGACCGAGATCCAGAAGGAAGCCTACGATCAGGTGCTCTACATGCCGCTCGGCCAGTATCTGTCGCCGAGCGCCTGGCGCAAATCGCTGACCGGCGTGCTCGACGGCCCGGCGACGCCGGTGTTCTGGAATATCGACAAGACCGAGTAAGGGAAGGGTGCGTCCTGCACCTTTTTGTCCCGATCATCACGCGGCGGCGCTGTCATCAGCGGCGCCGTTGTCGTTTTGCCGGGTGTCGTTTGCCGGTCATGTGACGCAAAGGCGTCGCGCTTTTAACTCTTCCAGTTTCCAATTGTTGCTATTTGTTTCCAATCTGAAATAGATGTGCGCAGTTCGTACATCACTTCCTTGCTGCATTTGATTCCCTTGCCGATCGATTTTGCATTCCAGGCGATGGCCGAACGGTCCGATCGCGCGCCAGCACGATGGCGACGGCCGTTTTTACACTGGCTCGATGGCATCGAGGCGGGCTGGGCGGTGCCGCTTCTCATTGCGTGCTTCGTTGTGGTCTGGACGCTTTATCTGGCGGTCGCCTATGCCGGCGGTGGCCTGCATCCCGATACGCTCGAGGCCTGGACGCTGGGACGGAATTTCGCCTTCGGCTATCACAAGCATCCGCCGCTGATGGGCTGGATCGCCGCGAGCTGGACCTTCGTCTTCCCGTCCAGCGACTGGTCGCTGCAGCTGATGGCGATGGTGAATGCCGGGCTCGCGCTGTTGTTCGTCGATCTGGTGTCGCGCCAGTTCGTGACCGGGCACAAGCGCATCCTGGTGCTGCTGCTCCTGATGCTGACGCCGGCCTATCAATTCCATGCCCAGCGCTTCAACGCCAATTCGGTGCTGCTGGCGGTCTGGCCGCTGGCGACCTGGTGCTTCCTGCGCGCGTTCGAGACGCGCTCGGCGCTGTGGGCGGTTGCGGCGGGATGCGCGACGGCGCTGGCGATGGTCGGCAAATATTATTCGATCTTTCTCGTCACGAGCTTTGTGTTTGCCGCGCTGGCACATCCGGCGCGGCGCGCCTATTTCACCTCCGCTTCGCCGTGGATCTCGATTGTTTCCGGGCTCGTGGTGCTGTCGCCGCATATCTACTGGTTGGCGACGACGGGCGCGTCGGCCTTCACCTATGCGCTGGCCCACGCCAACGGCAACGCCGCGAGCTCGCTCGGTGAGGTCAGGAATTTTCTGCTGGGGCTGGCGGCGGCGATGAGCGTGTCGGCCGTGCTCTGGATATTCATCGCCGGGACGCGGCTCAAGCAGTTCCCAGCCGACTTCGCGGCGATGAGTCCGGGCCTGCGGCTTCTCTTCTCAGTTGCGATCGGCACGATCGTGCTGCCGGTCCTGACGTCGCTCGCGATGGGCACGGATCTGCCGTCGCTTTGGGCGTTGCAGGGGCTGTTTCTGTTCGTCGTGCTCGTGGTTTGCGGCACGCGCTATCCGATCGAGCGCTTCTACACCGTCAACGTCACGGTGATCACGGCCGGCGTTGCGCTTGCCGCCGTCCTGGTCGCAGCGCCGATCCATGCCGTCTATCGCAACGATCGCGGCTATGAAGAGGGCCGGAATTTCTACGCGCAGGCGGCCAACGAGCTCACCCGCGAGTGGCGCGAACTGACGGGTGAGCCGCTGAGCGCCGTGAGCGGCGATGACTCGCTCGCTTTTGCGACGGCGTTCTACAGCCCGGACCATCCGAAATATGCGCGGCCCTTCGAGTACCAATACTCTTGGGGCCTGCCGCGTAAGACGACGCTGGATCGCGGCTGGGCCGCGCTCTGTTTTCGCGGGCAGGACTATTGCGGCCGGTGGATGGAGTGGGTTTCCGGAAGCGCCGGACACTTCGTCCGTCGCGAATTGACCGTGCAGGCGACATTGTGGGGGCGGCCCGGTCTCACGCGAGAGGTCGTGATATTGATGGTGCCGCCACGCGGAAACAGCGCGTCACCCGAGAGCGCTGCCGACGATTTCAGCGCCAGCAAAAGGGCAGCAGAGTAGTGCCTGTGCTCAGCAATGGCTGTCGCGCAACCGCTCAAGGCCTTCGCTTGCGAACGGCGCGGTGAACGTCGTCTTGTCGGTATTCGGCGCGGATCGCTCCGGCACCTGCCGGTCCGAAGCCGTACGATCTTCGCGGTGTTTCGGTTCCATTGCAGCGGCCTTTCGAATTGCTGCACTACAACATCGAGGCCGCCGGGAAGTTCCTCAAGCGATCGGACGATGATGCGGCTTGAACAGCCGTCCCTTTTCAACCACCAGCACGATCGCGAGCGCAGCGAGCGTCGACAGGAAGAAGCCGACCGAGAACGGCAGCAGCGTGCCGTCGAAGCTCTGGCCGATCGCCATGCCGACCACGATGCCGATCAGCGTCGTGATCGAGCCGTAGAGCGAGGAGGCGGTGCCGGCGATGTGGCCCTGCGGCTCCATGGCGAGCGCGGTGAAGTTCGCGACCATCATGCCGAACGAAAACATCATCAGGGCGGAGAGCACCATGAACAGCGGAAGCGGCAGCATGCCGAGGCTTTCCGTCAGCAGCATCACGCCCGCGACCGCCGTGTAGAGCGTCAGCGCGCCGTGCGAGATCACGCGCATGCCGAGGGTTCCGACAAACCTGGCGTTGAGGAAGCCGGCGACGGCGGTGCCGGCCGCGATCGCAGCGAAGGCGAGCGGAAAATAATGGCCGAGATGATAGATGCCGACAAAAACCTGCTGGGCCAGGAAGACGTAGGCGAACAGCGCGCCCATGACGCTGCCGGCGGCGACCGCATAGCCGATGGTCTGGCGATTGGTCACGGTCTGCCAGTAGGCGGCGAGCACGTCGCGTGGGGCAAGCGACCTGCGTTCGCTCTCAGGCAAGGTCTCCGGCAGCCGCAGCACAGACCATGCGAGCGCGAGCAGACCGTAGAGCATCAGCACGACGAAGATGCCGCGCCAGTGCGTCACCAGCAGCACCGCCTGTCCGAACGAGGGCGCGATCACGGGCACCGCGATGAAGATCATCATCGCGAGCGACATCACGCTCGCCATGCGGCGGCCGACGTAACAATCGCGCACGATCGAGGTGGCGATGACGCGCGTCGCCGAGGTGCCGAAACCCTGGAGCGCGCGCGCCAGTAGCAGCGTCTCGAACGACGGCGCTGCAATCGCCAGCACGCTCGCCACTGCATAGACCGCCATGCCGCCGAGCAGCACCGGGCGCCGTCCGAAACGGTCCGACAACGGGCCCATGACGAATTGGCCCGCGCCGAAGCCGATCAGGAAGGTCGACAGCACGAGCTGGAGATGGTTGGCGACGGGAATGTTGAAGGCTGCTCCGATATTGGGCAGCGCCGGCAGCATCATGTCCATCGCAAGCGGATTGAGCGCCATGATGGACGCGATCACGATGACGAATTCGGGAAAACCCATGGGGCGGTGTCCCGAGGACACCCAATCGTCGGCATTGACGTCGGACAAGAAGCTCACCTTTGAAATTCAGAGGCTTTATCTATCGGCCATGCTGCGATGCACAACCCATGTTTCGGGATGGCTGGCAGGCGAGGGCGGCTTTGAGCCGACTCGACCAGGACCGGCGCCAAATCTTCCGCCGTGCCCCACCTCGGGCCGGCAACCAGCTGTTCACCATAAGACCGGGGGCGCCGCACCCGGGAGATGAATCCGCAACCCATCCTGTCCATGGTGGCCTGACCGGGCGCCGCGCAGGGTGCCGAGGGAACCCAAGACGACAACTCAAGACGACAACCCAGAACGACAAGGTATTTTCGCGGTGTCCGACGTCACCGGTACAGCACGATGGTTGGGACCCGCGGCCGGCATGGCCGCGAGGCGCAACGTCTGGCTTGCCGGCCTGATGGTGCTGACCGCGCTGCTGGTGCTCGGCAATCTCGTCGCCGACGCCACGCTCGACGTGAGATATGGCTGGGATGTTCGCGTCAATTGCGCGGCGGTCGATGCGCACGCCGGCGGGCTCGATCCTTACTTCGTCGCCAATCTGAAGGGCACGAAGCTGTCCTATCCCTATCTGCCGGTGACGCTCGACCTGTTTCGCCCGCTTTGCGCGAGCGGCTTTGTCGTCGATCATTACAGGATCATCTATCTCGTGCTCGCCGTGCTGTGCGGCCTGCTCCTGCCCGGTCTCGGCCGGACGCGCGCGAGCGCGCGCGATGTCGCGCTCAGGGTGCTGTGCGCGCTCGGCGCGTTCGTCGGTTTTGAATTTGTCGCAGCATCAGGGAATTTTGCGATCCTGAGCGGCGTGCTGACCGCGATCGCGCTCAATCTGCTGCTTCGACCGCCCGCGCCTGACGCATGGGACGACGGGAGCTTTCCCTTGCGCCTCGCCGGCGCTGCGCTGCTCGGGCTCGTGACCTCGTTCAAGCTGGTGTTCTGTCCCGTGCTGGCGGCGCTGTATTTCCTGCCGCTGCCGCGCGCGCGCAAGCTGATGCTGATCGCGGTCGCGGCCTTCAGCTTCGCATTGCCGATCCTGGTCTCGCGGCTCTCGTACCCCGATCTGTTCGCGAGCTGGCTGCTTGCCATTGCCGGACAGATCCCGAACCAGCACGCCGTCGACATCGTGGAGATCAATCCGTCGCTGCTGCTGCTGGCGCGGAGCCTGATGGAGCATGCCGGGCTCGGCGACAGCAAGCCTGCCATGTTCGCGACCTATGCGCTCGCAGCCCTCGCGCTCGTGCTGGTGCCGTTCGCTTTGTCCGTGCTGCGTGCGGCCGGGAGCGGATCGGTGCGGGGAGGGGGATCGCTGCTGGCGCGACTGGATCGCTGGCTGATCGACCATCCCGGCACGGCCGCGCGCGTCACGGTGCTGGCCATGTTTGCGCTCTATCTCTCTTCGCCGCGCCTCAAGGAATATGCCTTCTTCGAGCTCGCGCTCTATGCCGCAATTCTCGTCGTCGATCTCCCCGCCCTGGCACTCGCCGCCGTTCTCGCCGTCGCTCTGCTCGCTCCCGCGGTGATCTCGATGATGGGGCATACGATCGAAGGCAATTTCACCCTCCTCATCATCGCAATGACATGCTTCTGGATCCTGTTGCTCGATTTTCGAGTCGAGCCCGGACGCCTCGAGCCGGAAAACGTGCATCCATGACAAGTCTCGCCTCGTCTGCCGTTTCAGGACAACAACGCTCGTTTGCTGCGGAGGCGTCACGGAGGAATTGGTTGACCCGCTTCATCCTGGCCGTGGCCATGCTGGTTGCGACGGCTGTCGCCATCGATCTCGGCGCGGACGAGACGTTCGGCTGGGACGCGCGGGTGAACTGCGCGGCGGTGGAGGCCCATGTCGCTGGGCTCGATCCCTATTACGTCAAGAACCTGAAGGACACCAAGCTGTCCTATCCCTATCTTCCTGTCACCCTCGACGCGTTTCGGCCGCTCTGCGCCGGCGGCTTTCTCGTCGCGCATTACAAGCCGGTCTTTCTTGTCCTGGCGGTGATCTGCGCGCTGCTGCTGCCGGGTGTCGGCAAGAGCCGCCGGGACTTTCAGGGTGTTGCGCTCCGGGTCGTGTTCGCGCTGGGTGGTTTCGTCGGCTTCGACTGGATCATCGCGACCGGCAATTTCGCGATTCTGAGCGGCCTGTTGACGGCGGCATCGCTGGCCCTGCTGCTGCGTCCCGTGCAGCCCGAACGCGGCGACACGAGCATTGCGCCGCAGCTCGCCGGTGCCGCTCTGCTCGGCCTCGTCACCTCGTTCAAGCTGGTGTTCTTCCCGGTCCTCGCCGCGCTCTATTTCCTGCCGCTGCCAAGAGGCCGCAAGCTCCTCCTGATCGCGCTGGCGGCCGGCATGTTCGCTCTTCCGATCCTGGTGTCGCTTGCGATCTATCCGGACCTGTTCAAGAGCTGGCTCGCTGCGATCTTCGGCCAGATCCCCGGACAGCATTCGCCGGGGAACGAGGTCAACCCGTCGCTGCTCTTCCTGTCGCTGACGCTTGCAGACCATTTTGGGCTCGCCGGCAGCAAGCCGGTCGCTGCTGTGCTCTATGGTCTCATCGCAGTCGCGCTCGTGCTTGCGCCGTTCGCGTTGTCCGTATGGCACATGTTCAGGGCGCAGCGTCCAGCCGGCAAGGCCTCGCTGCTTCAGGCGTTCGACGACTGGCTGATCAATCATCCCGAGGCCGCAATGCGCATCACCGTGCTCGCGATGTATGCGCTCTATCTCTGCGCGCCCAGGCTGAAGGAATATGCCTTCTTCGAGGTGGCGCTCTACGCCGCCGTTCTCGTCGTCAGTCTGCCAGCGGCGACGATGGCAGCGGTGCTCGCGATCGCTGTCGCCATTCCGACGCTGGCATCGGTCTCCGGCGTCGCCTTCATGGGCGGCTTCGGCCAGCTTGCGATCGCGCTGATCTGCTTCTGGCTCCTGCTTCCGCGGGAACCTTCACACCAGTCGGCGCCGCAGGCGAGTTGATCCTACCGCGCGGCCGCCGGCTGAGCGGTATAGAGGCTCATATACGCGCCGGTGTAGTCCTCTTTCCAGCCCCTGCGGCCGACGAGGAATTGCCTCAGCTGTTCGTGCCCCCTGATCCAGAGCACCGCATCGACCTTGTATTTGCTGATCACATTGTCCCAGGCGGCCTCGTCGATCTCCCACCGCACCAGCTTGAGATAGTCGCGCAGCAGTTCGTCCGGGTAAGCGGTCGCCGCCCTTCCGTCGACGAACATGGGCACTGATCCGTGCGTCCGGAAGATCAGGAGCCCACCGGAATTCCAGTGGTTCAGTACGCGCGAATGCGTGGAATGCGCCAGCAGATAGCCGGCATCCTCGTCCGAGAGCATCTCGGGCAGCGCCAGCGCCGGTCTCACCTGGATGAAGGCGAGCGGCAGCACCAGGACACCCACGAGACCCGCCGCCAGCATCGCGCGCCGGATGTCGAACCGCGCAAGGCGTTCGGGCAACAGCCGGTCGATGTGAAGCGCCATCGGGACCGTCGAGAAGATGAAGAAGAACGCGGCGTACCTGAACTGGTAGAGGCCGAGCGCCAGGAAGAGCCATGCGAGCAGGCGCGGCTCCAATGGAACGGGCTTTGAGTTTCGGTACCACAGCTCGAGCGCAACGAACGCCAACGCATAGGCGATGCCGGGAATGCTTCCCGGTATCTCCATGTTGTGGAAATACGGACGCCATTCGCCGATATTGGCCTGGATGAAATGGCCCATCGTCGCCATCACGCCGCCGGTGATGTGCCAGCCCAGCGGATTGACGAAGATCGCGGCGAAACACCCGACGCCGGCGAGGCAGTAATTCCTGAAGTTCGCCCAATCCCGCCGCAGCAAGGCGACGCCTGCGAACACGCCGATAATGGGAAAGGCGAGCATGAAGCCGCCATGCAGATTGACCCACAGCACCATCATCACCGGCAGCAGGAACCAGCCGCGTCGCCGCAGGCATTGCCCGTAGAAGATGACCGCGAACAGCATGGTCGCGATATTGGGTGAGGCCGCGAGATACGTGTTGGGCGCCGCCTCATAGCAGGGGTAGAGCAGGCAGGTGGCGAAGACGGTGATGCCGACCGCCGCGGCCGAAGCGCCGCTGCGCAAGGCCGCGAACGTCAGGTATCCAACGATGACCGCGCCGCAGGCGACGACCATCAGGACGATCCCGGCAAAGCCGGCGTGTTGATACAGCACGCTGGCGATCACGTCCCAGAGCCAGGAGAGATTGTACCATCGCTTGTCGCCGAGCGTGAACGCCCACGGATCCTGGAACGGAATTGCGCCGCGCTCCCGGATGAGGTCGCCGGCTGCGATGTGCCAGCCGAGGTCGTAATGGCTGAGCTGGATCGGCCCGTTCGACAGGTAGAACACGGACAGGAACGCGATCAGGAAGAGATAGACCTCACGCCCGTGCAAATGGCGTCCGAACGCATTGGGCGCTCCGCCAATCCCGGAATGGGACCAATTCTCGCGCGCGTCCATGAGAGCTCTCACCATCGAAGCCGGCCGCCCCGGGCCTTAGCGTTTCCATGAGGTCCGCAGCGACGGGCGCTGACCTCGCCAGCTTTAGGGGAGGACGATCTAAGGTGGAGTAAAGGCTGGTTGCCGCGCGCCGGTTCCAGGCGGGGAAGGGCGTGTTGGTAAACGAATGGCTGCTGAGTGGCGCCGATGATGGAGGCTGGCTCGCTTCTGCATCCCGTCACGGCGCCGGGGAATATCAGCTCTGTTGGTGCGGGCAGCCGGGGTCGAACCGGCACAGCGCTTGCGCACCGAGGGATTTTAAGTCCCTTGCGTCTACCAATTCCGCCATGCCCGCTTGATCCAACGAGATCAAACACTTAAGTCCATCCCTGGCCGTCTGGAATTGGCGCTTCGCTGGCCGGGTGGGTGGTTCTTCCTTAAGCGAGCCGGCCGCACAAGGCAAAGCCTCAATCCGGACATCTGTTGCTGCTTTAGGCATTCTCAATCCACGGGGACTATTCATCCGGCATGGCTGCTTCGTTTTCTCATCGCCTGCGCGGCTCAGGCGCGCTTCTCGCGCTGCTTGCGGCGGGCGCCGCGCTGTCCGGCTGCGCCGGCATGAGCGAGACGGTCGCCCCGGCCTTTGCCGATCCCGGGGCATACGAATTGTACGATTGCAAGCAGCTCGAGACCCAGCGCAAGCAGCTCGCCGCCCGCACCGCCGAGTTGCAGAAGCTGATGGACAAGGCGGAGACCGGAGCGGGCGGCGCCGTGGTGTCCGAGCTTGCCTATCGCAACGACTACCTCTCCGTGCGCGGGCACGCGCAGCTTGTCGAGGACGCCTGGCGCCGCAACAGGTGCCGGGAGACGCCGCCGAATGCCGCGCCGCCGGTCTCGGCGCCGCAGCGGCCGGACATCAAGCCCGCCC
This sequence comes from Bradyrhizobium betae, assembly GCF_004123905.1. GTDB lineage: Bacteria > Pseudomonadota > Alphaproteobacteria > Rhizobiales > Xanthobacteraceae > Bradyrhizobium > Bradyrhizobium betae_A. The sequence goes on along the minus strand of NZ_MZXW01000013.1, from coordinate 87,598 downwards.
CGAAACCAGGCAGCGCCGCTCGCTGAGCCGGCGCCGCCGCGCCGCATCAGGGCCGCCAACCGTAGATCCAGTCCTGCCGCGCCAGCATGCGGTCCGGGCCGAGCGCGCGGATCGCGAGATCGCGCGCGATCGCGAGCGGTCCGCCGAGATGATAGATGCGGCCCTGCTGCCGCGCGGTCCGCTGCACCCGCCGCACCCGCGCCTGGCGCGCACGGCCATATTGCTTCAGCGCGGCGCTAATGCCAGCGGTGCTCTCAGTTGTCTCGGGGCTTAAAAGCTGCGCGAGCACGGCGGCATCCTCGATCGCCATGCCGGCGCCTTGCGCGGCGAAGGGCAGCATCGCGTGCACGGCGTCGCCGAGCAGCGCGACCGGGCCGCTGCTCCAGGGGCAGCCGTCGGGCACGCCGAACAGCGCCCATTTCCGCCAGTTGTCGACGGTCGCCAGCATCATCCGCGCCGCCGGCGGCCAGCGTGGCGCGGCGAAGGCGTCCATCACCTCGCCGGGATCGCCGGGCGTGCTCCAGCCCGGCCTGTTCCAGGTGCCAGGGAGCACCGCGACCACGTTGATCTGGCGGCCGCCCGCGATCGGATAGGCGACGAGATGCGCGTTCGCACCCATCCAGAGCTGCACCCGCCGTGCGGTAAAATCCTTCGGCAGCTGCGTGGCGTCCAGCGTGCCGCGCCAGGCGATCAGCCCGGAGAAGCGCGGCTGCACGTCGGGAAACAGATGCTGGCGGACCGTCGACCAGATGCCGTCGGCGCCGATCAGCGCGCTGGCGAGATCGCTGCGGCGGATCGTGCCGCTGCGATGGACGACCGTCAGTCCCTTGGCGTGAGGCGCGAAATCTTCGAAGGTCGCACCTAATTTGAGGTCGATATCGGGATGCTCGGCGACGGCGCCTGATAGCGCGGATTGCAGATCGGCACGGTGCACCACCCAATAGGGGGCGCCGGCGCGGGAGGAGGCGGCTTCGCCGAGCGGCATGCGCAGCAGCTCACCGCCGGCGCGCGCGCTCATGATCGAGACCGCCTCCGGGACCACGGCGCGCAGCTTCAGCCGCTCCGTCAGTCCAAGCTCGACCAGCACGCGGCTGGCATTGGGGGAGAGTTGCAGGCCGGCGCCGACGTCCTCGAGCCGCTCGGCCTTTTCCAGAACGACGATGCGGAAGCCGCGGGCGGCCAACGCAAGTGCGGCCGTCAAACCACCGATGCCGGCACCGGCGATGACAATCGTTCGGGAGAGCGCCACCCCTGACCGATGGACGCGGTCAGGCCACCTTGTCCTTCAGCACGCATTCCGGCGGGCGGGCTTCGCCGGCCTTCAGGTCCGCCGCGAAGCGGTACAGCGTCGAGCAGTACGGGCAGATGATCTCGTTGTCGTTGCCGAGGTCGAGGAAGACGTGCGGATGGTCGAACGGAGGGTTGGCGCCGACGCACATGAACTCTTGCGAGCCGATCTCGATGACGGGGACACCGGCATCGTTATGGAAGTGCGGGACGACATGGTCGGACATCGTAGTTCATCCTGGAGTGGCAATGGCGGCAGACACAATCAAAAACTGACGCGGCATCTTTATGGCGCCGCGGACCATACTGGCGGGTACTGATGATTGCTAGTCCGGCGGAACCGAAAGGCCCGCATTGCCCCATGCTCATTTGCTCATGCAAATTCGACACAATCTTGCGGCCTGAGAGAAGCCCTTCTTTCGTCGGGGACGTTGTGTCGCAATTTTGGCATACTATGTCTGTGGGCGAGTGGAATTGCGGCAGAAGACGAACCATCACGCGCAACCGATCTTGGGACCGTCCAGGCTTTTGGCATGAAGTGGCTGCGAATCAGCACAGCGTTGACCGGGATCGCGGCATGCAGCTTCCTGCTCGCGCAGGTGGCGCCGTACGCCCGTGACGCCGGCGCGATCCTCGCCGCCCAGGATGACCCGGCCGCGCTCTCCGAGCTCAAGCTCGACGCGGCTCTCGCGCAGAACGACCGCTTGGTCCGGGACAATATCGAGACCGCGCTTGCCGCGGGTGACGCCGATCTCGCCGACAGCTTTGTCGCGCTGGCGCGTGACCGCAACATCGCGCTGTCCGACGACCTGCTCAACCGCGTCAGCGATGCGGTCAAAGACGAAAAGTCCACCTCGCATTTTGCCAAACGCTTCGCGACCGGCCTTGTCACCGGCACCGCCGACGATGTCGCGAGCCTGTCGGGAACGGTGGCCGGCGATCTCTTCGTGATCGGTGACGTCAGGGACGTGGTCCGTGAAGGCAAGCACCTTGCCATGGGCGAGGACACCGACCGCCTGGTGCTCGGCCTTGCGACGGCCGGCCTTGCGGTCACGGCCGTGACTTACGTCTCGGTCGGCGGCGCCGCGCCCGTGCGCGCCGGGCTGACACTGGTGAAGGACGCCCGCAAAGTCGGGCGGCTCGGCGAGGGGCTCGCGGCGTGGGCCGGCCGGTCCGCGCGCGAGGTGGTCGATGCGCCGATGCTTCAGAATGCGGTCGCCAAGGGCTCGGTGTTCCGCCCCGGTGAGACCATCAGCGCGATCAAGGCCGCGTTCCGTGCCGAGAAGGCCGGCGCACTGGTCCGGCTCGGCAAGGACGTCACGCGCGTTGCCGAAAAGACCGGCACGCGCGGCGCGATGGACACGCTGCGCATCGCCGAGGGCCCGAAGGACGTCGCGCGCGCGGCCCGGCTTGCCGAAGCGCAGGGCAGCAAGACCCGTGCGATCATGAAGCTCTTGGGCCGCGGCGCGCTGCTGCTTGTCGGCGGCATGTTCGATCTCGCGCTCTGGCTGTTCGGCGCGGCACTGACGCTGTTCGGCCTGTTGTCCTCGATCAAGGCCACGACCGAGCGCCTCACCCAGGCCTGGTGCGATCGCAAACGCGCGCGGCGGCTCCGCCGTGCCCAGATCGCCGCCGCAGCCGCTCTGGCGGACGCGGCCGTCACAGCCTAAAGCGCGACGCGCTTTAGGTTATTGTTTGAGCATGATCTTGCCGGAAAACCGCTGCACACTTTTCCGGATCATGCTCTATGATCACCCTTTCCCCCCAACATCGCGGAACTGCTGATGCCGAGCTTTCACAACGGCGCCGTTGAAATTGCCTATCTCGACGAAGGCGAGGGCGATCCGATCATCCTGGTGCACGGCTTCGCCTCCAGCAAGAACGTGAACTGGGTCTATCCGACCTGGGTCTCGGAGCTGCGCAAGAACGGTCGCCGCGTCATCGCGCTCGACAATCGCGGCCATGGCGAAAGCGCAAAGCTCTACGAGCCCGCGCAATACTCCATCCCCACCATGGCCGGCGACGTGCTCGCGCTGATGGATCATCTCGCGATCCCGCAAGCCGACATCATGGGCTATTCGATGGGCGGGCGGATGACGGCCTGGCTCGGCCTCAACGAGCCGCAGCGTCTGCGCTCGGCGATCCTCGGCGGCATCGGCATCGGCGGCCTGATCGAGGGCACCGGCCCCGGCGAGAACGTCGCCAAGGCGCTTGAAGCGCCCTCGCTCGACGACGTCACCGATCCCGTCGGCCGCACCTTTCGTGCGTTTGCGGACCAGACCCGTTCCGACCGCCGTGCGCTCGCCGCATGCCTGCGCGGCACGCGCGATCTCATGACGAAGCAGGAAGCCGCGCGCATCGACGTGCCCGTGCTGATCGCGGTCGGCAGCACCGACGATGTCGCGGGATCCGCCAGCGCGCTCGGCGCGATCATCCCGGGATCGGAAGTGCTCGACATTCCCGGTCGCGACCACATGCGCGCGGTCGGCGACAAGGTCTACAAAACAGGCGTGCTGGATTTCCTGTCACGCCGCGGCTGAGGCCTTGTTGTCCGAGGCGATGAGGTTGTTGCCTTCGGGGCAACCGTCCGCTCCCTTCATGCGCAAAAACTGGGAGTCCGCTAAGGGCGATTATGAGACGTCAGCTCGAAGCGGGTAGTCACGTCGGGCAAAGGGCCAACAATGGAAGCAGCTAGGACAAAGCACTTTCGCGAAATGCATCGCGAATCCCCTCCCTAGTCAGGCGCAACACATCTGCTTCCAAAACAGCGCCGCCAAATAGGAACCTTTGGAACGCCCGGTCCGGTGCCCGATTGTCGGCCCGACATCGGAAGACGGGACGATGACCCAGCGCAGGCGCATCAAGCAGACCCATTCCCTGGAGCAGCGATTGAGCACGGAGGCCGAGCGATTGCGCGCGCAGGCCGAATTGCTCCGTCCCGGGCCCCTCCGCGATGCCGTGATCCGCAAGGCCGAGCAGGCCGAATCAGCATCGCAGATGAGCACATGGCTGACATCGCCGGGGACGCAGCCGTCCAAATCAACGGAAGGCTGACGCCGATGGCGCAGTTGCGAGCAACCCGCGAGACCTTGCTCCTCGCATTGTCAGTCGCCTGGTGCGCGGTGTTGGCTGGTAGCCTGCTCTATATCATCCTCAGGGTCGCGCCGTGAGGTCGCCGGCCGTCGGCCGATCTTTCGGTTTCAGGCGATCAAGCTTTCGGCTTCTTCATGAAGTCGAGATTGGCCGGCGGATGCGAGCCGGGCGAGGATATCCAATCATCGATGCCTGCGGCGATTTCGCTTTGCCTCGCCTTTTGCAGCAGGCGCTTGCGTTCGGGCCCGGCGGGCAACTGGTCCGCCTGCGCGCGCGCATCTTCCGCGCTTTTCAACAGGCGCTCCTGGAACGACGATTCATGCCTGACCCGCAGCCGCCGGATGATCGGCTTGCTTTCGAGCGGTGCCGGCTGCTCCTCCAGACCGACCTGCAGTTCAGGCGGGGCCGCGGCCTTCTTACGGTCGGTGTCGGACAAGAAGCGTTCGAGGCTTTCGACGAACTGATAACTGCGCGCGAGGTGACGCCAGCTTTGCGCAAGCCGCCCGTGGTCGGACCGGATCGCGGCATCAGTCGATTGCCGGGCGCGCTGCTCGGCTTCGGCAGCACGTTCAAGACAATTCGAAATATGCGCATTCAGCCTGAGGAGCACGGCTTCGTCACCATTTCCGGCCGATTATAGCCTGCTGAACGCCAGCACCACGAGCATAATCTACTGGATAGCCGGGCCTGAGCCCTCAAAGTACGACAGGTTTGCAGTCCTTGTTGTGATCGCTCCGGCAACACCCGACCGGTTCCGCTCAGTGTCAGGCGTCCAATGCTTGCGCATCGGCGAAACGTGCAGCGATCTCGTCGGTGCGCCGGATTGAATCACGGATGACGTTGGCTTCTGCCTCGAACTCAACCGCCTTGGTTGCCCACGAGCTGGCGATCATGGTCCGGCCGCTCTCGATCGCTTGCACCTCCAGTTTCCTGGCCAAGGCGACGCGCTCGTCGAGCGCCCGCAAGGCGCTGCCAAAGGCCCGCTTCAGATTCTCGTCAATCGCAAGACTCATGATCTCCGCCGTGTAGGCGTGGCCGACATGACATCGGTAGCGCACGAGTTCGCCTTCGTTGATTTCCCACATGATGCCGTGACAATCGGGACAGGCGAGTACCGAACGACGGCCGATCTGATCCATTTCATTCATGCTTCCGCGTCCACCGCTTGCGACGTTGACTTCATAGTAGAGACCGCTTGCGGCCGGCACCGCTTCACCTGCCGGTTCGCGCACCAGCTTTTCGAACAACGCGGGCATTCCCGCGAGGCTGACGACGTGATCGGGCTTTGACCGGATCAAGGCCGTGGTCGGCATTTCCGCAAACGCAGCATCGCTCGGGTCCTGCACCACGGTGACGCCGCCGGATTGTTTCAGCGCTTGCAGGCCCGCGGCACCGTCCCCCAGCGTCCCGGTGAGCACGGCGCCGACGCTCCGCGGACCACAACACAGCGCCGCGGACCGAAACAGCGGATCGAGCGCCGGCCGGGCGTTGTTCTCGCGCGGCCCAGAACCCAACCGCAAATGCCCGCCCTCCACGATCAGGTGACGCTCGGCCGGCGCAATATAGATGTGACTTTTCTCCAGTCTCTCGCCATCAACGGCAAAGCTGGCCGGCAGCGGCCCCGCCTGGGTCAGGATCGCGTCGAGCGCCGAACGGAATTGACTCGACAGATGAATCACCACCAGGACGGACGCGGGCAAATCGCGGGAGAATTCGCCGGCGAGGAAGCGCAATGCTTCGAACCCCCCGGCGGAGGTCCCGATGGCGAGAATGTCGCGATTAGCCATGCAAATGCTCCAGGCGTCCCAAGGGGAACCCTCGCCTGGATCATTCGTTCCGAATTTTGCGCGAGCCAATATTTCCTTGCCGAAGTCTCTGATAAGTGAGCCAAGTCTACGACAGATAGGCGACCGACTGGAAAGTGAGCCCACGCGATGGCTGAAACGAGCGACGGGGAACGGAACGAGGAAAGGGAGCCTGCCCGTCCCAAGACCATCGTCGTCGGCATCGGCGCCTCTGCGGGCGGCGTCCGCGCGCTACAGCATCTGTTCGCCTCCCTGCCTGAAAAAACCGGGGCCGCTTTCGTCGTGGTCGTCCATCTCGATCCGGATGTTCGCAGCGAGATGTCGAACATTCTGGCCGCGCGCACCCCGATGCCTGTGCTCCAGGTCGCCAATCCGGTGCCGCTGCAACCGGATCATGTCTACGTCATCCCGCCCGATCGCCGGCTGCATATCACCGACGACGAGATTGCCACCGCGGAATTCGATGAGCCGCGCGGCAGGCGGGCGCCGATCGACCTGTTCTTCCGCTCACTGGCGGAACAGCACGGCGATGGCTGCGCCGTGATCCTGACTGGCGCCGGCTCCGACGGCGCCGTCGGCGTCAGGGCCGTCAAGGAGTCCGGCGGCATCATTCTGGTGCAGGACCCGAGCGAAGCCGAATTCCCTTCCATGCCGCGCGCGGCGATTGCGACCGGCGTTGCGGACTTCGTCCTGCCGATACGCGAGATCGCGCAGCGCCTCACCGAACTGGTGCGCGAGAAGAGCAATGGCGATCCGGCAGGCTTGCAGGGTCTGAATCCCGACCTGCTGCGGCGGATCCTGGCGCATGTTCGGGTCCGGACCGGACACGATTTCTCCAAGTACAAAAGGGCGACGATCCTGCGCCGGATTGCGCGCCGCATGCAGGTCACGAGGTCGGACAGCCCCAACGCCTATTACGACGTGCTTCGCGACAATCCCGATGAGGCGCAGGCGCTACTGGGCGACCTCCTGATTTCGGTGACGTCGTTCTTCCGCGACAAGGAGGCGTTCCAGACCCTCGAGCTCCAGGTCATCCCGCAACTGTTTCACGGCAAATTTTCCGATCGCGCGATCCGCATCTGGGTCCCCGGTTGCGCCACGGGCGAAGAAGCCTATTCGGTTGCGATGCTGCTGCTGGAGCAGGCCTCCCGACAGGACATCCGTCCGACGATCCAGGTGTTCGGCTCTGATATCGACGCCAAGGCGCTGGCGATGGCCAGAGAAGGCCAGTACCCCTCCGCCATCGAAGCCGATATGGGCGAAGACCGCTTGCGGCGTTTTTTCGTCAAGGAAGCCGATCATTATCGCGTTCGCCAGGAATTGCGCGATCTGGTGCTGTTCGCAAGCCATAGCCTGCTGAAGGATCCGCCGTTCTCGCGGCTCGATCTCATCGCCTGCCGCAACTTGCTGATCTACCTCGACCGCGACCTTCAAGAGATGGCGTGCAACACCTTTCACTATGCGCTCAATCCCGACGGATTCCTGATGCTGGGCACATCGGAGAGTGCGGATAATCCGACCGGGCAATTCCGCACCTTCGACCGCAAGGCACGCATCTACCAATCCTCGGCCGCGCCGGGTGAACTGCGCCTGCTGCCGCGCCTGCTCGGCAGCGTTTCCGTCGTGCACGAACAGGCCGCAGTCCCGATGCGCCCGCCCAGCACCAGCGCATTGCTCAGCGAAGCTGCCGCGCACCGGCAGGCGCTGGAAAAGGTCGCCCCACCCAGTATCCTGGTCGACCAGTCGCATCGCGTGCTGCACATGTCGGAAAATTCCGGGCGCTTCCTGCAGCCGTCCGGCGGACCGCTCAGCGGCAATATCGTCGATCTGGTCCGGCCCGAATTGCGGTTCGAACTGCGTTCGGCATTGCACGGGGTCTTTGAGACCTCGCAACCCTGGCTGAGCCTGCCGATCCCGGTTCGTTTCAACGGCGCTGCACGTCGGGTGCTGATGCACGTCAAGCCCGCCAATGAACACAACGACAATGGAGAAGACCGGGCGATCGTTCTGTTCATCGAGGGCGGTACGGTCGAACCGGATACGGCAGGCCAGTCGGCGGAGAACGATGCCGGCAACGAAATCATCAACCGGCTGCGCGAAGAATTGCAGCAGACCCAGGCGCGGCTCAGGACCACCCGGGAGGAATCGGAGAGCGCCAACGAGGAATTGCGCGCAGCCAACGAGGAGCTGCAATCGATCAACGAGGAATACCGCTCGACCTCCGAGGAACTGGAGACCAGCAAGGAAGAGCTGCAGTCGATCAACGAGGAATTGCAGACCGTCAACAGCGAACTCAAGCTGAAGCTGGAGGCGGTCTCGCGCGCGCACAGCGACCTTCAGAACCTGATGGCGGCGACCGATTTCGGAACGCTGTTCCTCGATTCCAGCCTGCGCATCAAGCGGTTCACGCAACAGGTCACCGAACTGTTCAGCATCACACCGAGCGACGAGGGCCGCCCCATCTCGGATTTCGCCCACCGCCTGGAATATGAGAGCCTGGTCGGTGACGCCCGCAAGGTGCTGGCCAACCTCACGCCGATCGGGCACGAAATCCGCAGCCGTGACGACCGCTGGTACGATGTTCGCCTGCGCCCCTATCGCACGGTGGATGACAAGATCGATGGCGTCGTCCTCACGTTCGTCGACATGACGGACCGGCGGCAAACCGAAGAAGCGCTCAGAAACAGCGAGCGCCGCCTGCGGCAGCAGACCCAAACTGGTCGAACTCTCACGCGATCCGATCTTCATCTGGGATTTCGACGGCACGATCCTGGAATGGAATCGCGGCAGCGAGCAACTCTACGGCTACAGCCGTGAAGAAGCGGTCGGAAAGAAGAAGAACAAGCTGCTGGGCACGGTCGTGCCCGGAAGCTCATTCGCCGATCTGCAGGTCAAGTTGCGTGAGGAAGGAAGCTGGAGCGGCGAACTGAAGCACAGAACCAAAGACGGCCGCGAATTGATCATCGAGAGCCGCATCATTCTCGAGACGGTCGGCGGCCAGCAACTTGCCCTCGAGAGCACGCGCGACGTGACCGAGCGCAAGGCATGGGACACGCAGCAACGACTGCTGCTTCGCGAATTGACACACCGCGTCAAGAATACGCTGACGGTGGTGCAGTCGATCGCGCATCAGACGCGGCGCTTCAGCAGGAATTTCGAGGAATTCACCGACCGGCTGGATGGCCGCCTCGCCGCGCTTGCCGCAGCCCATTCGCTGCTGGTCGATACCGAATGGCGAGGCGCCGATCTCGCCACGCTGGCGCACAGGCAATTCGAGCCTTACGTCGGCGGCAATCCCCACCGGGTCACGATCACTGGCGAGCCGGTGTTCCTGCCGGCCGATCTGGCGACGCCGTTCGGATTGGTGTTCCATGAACTGGCGACCAACGCCGCCAAATTCGGCGCGTTTTCGCAGCCGGAAGGCACCGTGAATATGGATTGGAATTTGCAGCCCCGAAACGGCCAGCCGGTTCTGTCAGTGGTGTGGCGCGAGCGCGGTGGGCCGAAGACCATCGAGCCGAAGACCAGGGGTTTCGGCAGCGAGTTGATCGAACGCGCAATCCCGAATGCGACCGTGAAGCGGGAATTTACCTCGGGTGGGGTGATCTGCACGATCGATGTGCAACTGCCGAAGGACCAGGTCGCCGTCCTGTGACGTTTCCCCTGAACGAAGATCAGCAGCCGGACGAGTTCTTGGGACCTGGCAGAACCACTGATCCCGGATCGGAAAAACGGCCTTCCGCAACACCGCGGCCAACTCCCAACGCTTGCTGCAATGCGCCGTCCAATTCGTTGAGTTGATAGGGTTTGGTCAGCGTCGGCGCGCCACGGAAACGATCGGCAATCCCCTGTGCGCCATAGCCGGTCGCAAATACAAAAGGAATATCTCGCGCGGCCAGAATCTCGGCCACGGCAAAGGTGTTGCGGCCATTCAGATTGACATCGAGCAAGGCGGCATCGACCACGGTATCCCGCGCCATGGCGAACGCCTGATCCAGCGTGCCGGCCACGCCCACCACGTCCCATCCAAGGTCCGCCAGGAAGTCCTCGACCATCATCGCAATCATCATCTCGTCTTCGACAATGAAAATGCGATGCGCAGCCATGGCAACTCCAGGACTCGGGCGAACGCAATTGGAATGTTCGGTATCGCAGGATTAGTGCAAACGTTCCACGAAGCCCCAGCTGTCAATGCCTTCACCGCTTTCGGGTTCCTCACTCCGGGAAGGATATTTCGCGCTATTTTGGCAATCCGGGTAACCGGTAGGGGTCAAAACAGAACGCAACCAAAAGGGGCTGCCGATGTCGGCTCCGGGTCCAGGCGGACGTCGCGGCCACACGCCGGGGCCGAGATCATGCTTCACCAAGAAGCCAAGCGCGAGGACTCTTGATCCCAGTTTCATCGCGCTTTGGCGTCGTCGCCAAAACGGCGCGCCAGCGCCATCAGCACCACGAACGTCGCAACCCACACCATCCGCGCGCCGTAGCGGTCGTGCGGGCCGGAGATGACGGCGCAGATGAAGGCGTTGCCGAGCAGCGCCAGCGTCACGGTCGCCGCCAGCAGCGTCAGATCGTCGAGCCGGCGCCTCGCGAGCGCATGCGCGAGTAGGCCGACCAGCGCCAGCATCGAGGCCAGCGCGACGGGCACGTGCAGCCAGTTGACGTATTCGAAATCGACGCCCCAGTTCTGCTGGCGCCCGGCGCGCATCGGCACGATCTGCGAGGGGATGTAGCGCTCGATGATGCCACGGGTGTGCGGGATCCAGCCATTGGTGCCTTCGCCGGTCGCCACATGCAGCAATTGCTGGCCCATTGCCTTTAGCGCCGCGCCGGCCTGCCACGCCGGATAGTCTGCGAGCGATTGCACGACGATAGTGCCCATCTCGTCATTCATGCCTTCGAAGCGGCCGAGCGTGTTGAACATGCTGTTGCCCCACAGGAACTCGTCGGCGGTGGCAGGCAATTGGTTGCGATAGGGACAGAGCTTGAAGTTTTCGCGCGGGCAGCGGTCATTGAGAAAGCGCGCGACGATGCCGTCCTGCATCATGCGGCCGAAGGCAACGCCATAGCCGCCGGGCGTCCAGGCCCATTTGCCTGACAGCACGTGGTTCGCCGACACCAGCATCAGCCCGCCCACGACGATGGTCAGGCTCGCCTGGACCAGTCCCGCGAAGGGCAGGCGCGCGCGCAGGAACGGCCGCATCATCCAGCCGGCAACGCAGAGCCCGAGCAGCACACCGAGCGTGGCGCTGTGGGTCGCCGCGGCAAAGGCCGTGAAGACGAATAGCGAAATCTTTTCGAGCGTTGAAGTTCGGGGGCCACCGACGACCAGCAGGAACAACGACAGGATCGAGAGCCCGGCAAAGATGTCGGTGAGCAGCATGCTGGCGAGCCAGGGCAGCGCGGTTGACAGGATCAGGAGCCCGCTGATCGCGACGAAGCGAAACGTCTGCATCATCGAGAGTACGCGCAAGGTGAGCTGGAGTAGCCACAGCGTCGCCAGCGACTGGACCGCGAGGTTGATCCAGAAACCGAAGCTCTCGCCATAGTGTAGATAGAGGCCGAACACGGTGGAGCGGCTGGGGACGAGATAGCCCTCGTACCAGCGCGCCAGATAACCGCCGGTATCCCATTGCAACAGCGGATAGCCGTTCCAGAGCGCCGGCGCGATCATCAGGAGGGGCAAAAGCAAGGGAAAGCCGAGAGCGGCGAGCCGCAGCCACAAGGTATCAGCGGCGCGCGCGCGCAATTGGTCGGTGGTGGTGGTCAAATCCGCTCCGTCGTCGCCGGGACCATGCCCGCAATAACGGTTGGGGGAGAATTCACCAATAGTTTGACGGGGCCCGGCTTGAATTTGCCAAAAGCCTGACCATTTTTAGCCAACCTTGCCGCCTGGGGGCGTCAGAAGAAACTGTTGTGTTTCAACGCGTTGGCATGCTTTTGCGAGGCAAGGCGCTGTTCACTCCCAGGCAAGCCCGTCGGGACTTTGTCGCCTAGACTGTGTTATAGAGCCAACAAAACCAGCCAATTCGAAAGAGCAGATCTTATGGCAGTGCATCAGGTCAATCCGGGAGGAAAGCTCGCGACGCTCGATCCGATCTGGGATCGGATCCGCGGCGAAGCGGAGGACATCGTCCATCGCGAGCCGGAGCTTGCGACCTTCATCTATTCGACGGTGCTGCATCACAGCCGCCTGGAAGATGCGGTGATCCACCGTGTCGCCGACCGGCTCGACCACTCCGCGCTGTCGGGCGATCTGGTGCGCCAGACCTATGACGAGGCGCTGCGCGACGATCCCGATCTCGGCAACGCCTTCCGCGCCGACCTCGTCGCCGTCTACGATCGCGACCCCGCGACCTCGCGCTTCATCGATCCCTTGCTCTACTTCAAGGGCTTTCATGCGATCCAGACCCATCGCCTCGCGCATTGGCTCTGGCTGAAGGGCCGCAAGGACTTTGCGTATTATCTCCAGAGCCGCGCCTCCGCGGTGTTCCAGACCGACATCAACCCCGCCGCGCGCATCGGCCGCGGCATCTTCCTCGACCACGCCACCGGCTTCGTCTGCGGCGAAACGGCGGTCATCGAGGACGACGTCTCGATCCTGCACGGCGTCACGCTCGGCGGCACCGGCAAGGAGAACGAGGACCGTCATCCGAAAATCCGCCACGGCGTGCTGATCGGCGCGGGCGCAAAAATCCTCGGCAACATCGAGATCGGCCATTGCGCGCGCATCGCTGCCGGCTCGGTCGTGGTGAAGCCGGTGCCGCACAACGTCACGGTTGCCGGCGTGCCCGCCAAGATCGTCGGCGAGGCCGGCTGTGCCGAGCCGTCGCGCACCATGGATCAGATGATCAACGCCATGGGACTCTGAGACAGTCCTTGATCTCGCCTGTAAGGGCCGGATTCTCCGGCCTTTTTCGTCCCCAAATTCTTTGGCAATTCATGCTGGCGGTTCGTCGCGTCTCGTCCTAAAACGCGGCCTGCCAATTTTGATCGGAGACTTGCCGTGGACGTCAAAGAAGTCAGAAAGCTGGACGCGTATCTGAAGCGCGTATTCGGCAATCCCAAGATCCGCGTCGTGCCGCGGCCGAAGAAGGATGATTCCGCCGAGGTCTATATCGGCGAGGAATTCATCGGCGTGCTGTTCGTCGACGACGAGGACGATGATCGCTCGTTCCAGTTCCAGATGGCGATCCTCGAAGACGATCTCGTCGACCAGGAATAGTTCTAGACGCCTCCGGTGTCCCGGACGCACTGCAACGCCCTTGGCGTTGCTGTGCAGAGCCGGGACCCACGCCGCATCGATTGCGCGCAGAGACATGGGCCCCGGCTCTGCAGCGCACCGTCGAAGAGACGCTGCGCTGCGTCCGGGGCACGCGCGAAGATCGAGGCGCGCTCTCTCCACATCGTCATTGCGAGCGCAGCGAAGCAATCCAGGAATCTTTTCTGCAGAGGGATTCTGGATTGCTTCGCTGCGCTCGCAATGACAAATGGCGAGTCAGCGATCCTTGCAACTGCGCCGCGCGACGTCATCGCCGTGAGCAAAAAAATAGTCCGGCAGCGGGGGAGGGCTGATGCCCAATAACGTCTGTAAGTAGATGGACAGGAAATGTGCTTCGAGCGGAGCAGATCCACTCAGCACATAGTGCCTTTTATCCTCCGGCTCAGCGAAGGCAGCTTCGGGCCCGAATCTGAATCCCATGCAATCGATATGAAGATTGAGCGTCGATTTGGCTTGCCTCAGCCAAATGGGATGGAATGTCTCTTTGAAGTGCAGTTCTGACAGCACAATGAGAATGTGCAAAGTGAGTTCATCGATAGAATATTCGCCGCGGCAGGCCAAACATTTGCACGGTCGCACTCGCGCGATGCGCGCTAAACGCTAAATATTTAACTGTACAATCTGTGCTTGACGTTAGGCCATCGACCCTGTCTATTCATTCTCGGTCACTGACGACATTGAGCGGCACTCGGCGTGCGTCTCGCGAGCGGATTCTTGATGGCAATTGGCTGCCGGATAGTTTTGAGATCTGACATCCTCTCTGGATGGCAAATTCTGGCACGCGTTTTAGTTGCCCTCTATTTTCTTGTAACTGTAGTCGAAGCGAAGTCTTGCGAACAGACGGTGTGTCGCGAGTTGGCAGCGGCGTGCTTGGGACAGTCCTGTCGCCCCGGTGTCGTAGGAGGCAACTTCTTGCATGAGGAAGGCTCGATGGCGGTGAACTACCAGCCTCCTCTCGCATACTTTCTGGATGAATTTCCGAACGGTTTCGATCCAGCAAGTATGCTGCATGGAGAAAAGGAAGTTGCGATTGCTAGGGTGCGCGCGCTCGACATTCCAGTATGGCTAGGCAAACGGGATCAGTCCGGGGCCCAACGCTCTCGCGACAAGAGTTTTGTACGGATGCAGGTTCTTGAAGTTCGAAGCGGCAGCGCCTCTGTTGGTAAGACATACGAAGTTTACTTCGGCGACTGGAACCACGAGATGATCTATCCGCTCACGCCGGATCAACTCGCGCGCGACTACTTCGTCGTAATGTACTTCGATCCGACTGACGGAAAGCAACGGCTCGTCGGTTTTCCAATCAACAGCACGCAGCATCGGGATTGGCTCGCCAAGCGCTCAGAATATTGGCGGTCGCAGCACAAGAGATAAGTCAGCGAAAGGGTTGAGCATGGGTTGGTCTGACGTGAAGAACAGGATTAAGTTCTTTGGCCAGGACACAGACGACCTGGGCAATCCGACCGGGTTGGATGGTATGCCGACGACCGTTAACGGCATCGAACCCTACGGTTTGGCATTCTCCACCTCAACCGAGAACGGTGCCACAGTTCCTACGGAAAAAGCTGACATCCTCGCTGCGCTGGAGGATCTTTACGATCATTCGGCTACTGCTCGATCCATGCTGGACGCCGCCACGGCAGGTGAAGACATCTGGTTGATGAAAAGCATCAATGGATCTACGTCAAAACCAGGGACGGGCACAGCCAAGATCGACTTAGAAAGTGTTCCTGAATTTTGGTGGATGGGGAGCGACGGCAAGTTTCACCAAGAACAGCTTGGCGGCAATGTTATTCATGAACTCATCCACGCAGTATACGGATATGACGATCTTCGTGATCCGACTACCGGCCTAGCATTGGGTAACTATGACCATCGCGACTACAACAATCCGAACTTCGACTTCCTCGGGCAGACGGTGAGACTCCAGAACCAAATTTTCCAAGAACGGAATTTCGAAGAAGGATACTCTCAAGTTGGGTATGATGCGGCATTCGACATTGCGCCGAGCTTATTTAGAAAAGACATATCCTATACGGAAGGCCAGCTAATCGACCTCGCCTACTTCGACAACGCCGGCAATCTCGCTCCGAACGTGTTGGACCTGTCGCTACGCACGGACAGTTCAAGAGATCTCATCATCGGCCTCGCCGGAGATGATCGGATCAATGGAGGAGCAGGGCGCGACTATCTCTATGGAGGCGCCGGCAATGACACCATTTCGGGTGGCAGCGGAGATGATGTCATCCATGGTGGAGATCGAACAACTCCTCTGGTCGAAGACGGGAGCGATACCGCCGATTATTCGGTAGGAGATTCGCACCTTCCCGTGACTCACGGAGTCACCGTTGAGATTGATCCCAGTGCCGGTTCGAGCCTCGCCGACGTGATCGATGGTCTGACGCCAATCATTGTATCCGATGACGGATACGGATACCGGGACCGGCTGTTCTCTATCGAAAAACTTATGCTAACCGCCCATGGCGACACCGTTCTGATCGGCGCTGGCAGTGACGTGCTATTGAAGCCCCTGCAAGAGATCGATGCGGGGGACAACGGAACTGACGAAGCAGACATCCTTGATTTTTCAGGTTCCGACGGCGCCCTGACCGTTGCCGACGGCAAGCTGACCGGTACCGATATCAGCATTCTGATCAAGAACTTCGAACAGGTAATTGGCTCAAGCAGCGGAGATGCGTTCAACTTTGCAGGGACATCGGTCACTAAAGTTGAAGGGGGAGCAGGGGACGATGTCATCACGGCCGGAGATTCCTACGCAATTCTGCTGGGGGGTGCTGGCAACGATACCCTGATCGCTGGAAGCGCAGGTAGCATCCTCGATGGTGGCCAGAGCGATGGGTTTCTGTTCAGTGGCGATGCCAACCACTACGTCGGCGGAGACGGCGCCGACATTTTTGTGATTGGTAACGGCGCGGACGCGAAGAACGGCAGCAGCGCGAATTTTATTATCAGCAATGCGGGGGAGACCGATCGTCTCGTTCTTCGTTTGGACGACAGCTTGGGCTTTGCAAATGAGCAGAATTGGACGAAGGGAATCGTCCTAAACGGCGGTGTACAGGCGATCGGAGAAAATGGTGTCGATCCGGACCAGCTATATGCCGGTTTTTCGAATGTACTGGTCAATCCGACAGGGTTCGACACCAATAGCGATGGAATTTGGATTACGGAGACATCTCTCGATAATGTCAGGCCGGAACTCGGCTATTTTCAGGTTGCCTACCAATGGTACAAGCCAGAGTCTCAGCTCTTCGTTTACGTCGATTCCTCCTATGGCAAATTCGGCGTTCGAGTGGACGGCTTCGAGAACGGCGAACTGGGCCTCAATTTCACATCGGTTCCCGAACCAAAGATGAGCGTCTACGATGGGAGCCAGTCGCCGTCCGTGCTAACGGGTTCTTGGACTTCATATAACAACGCGATGCAATCATTGGTCGAGAGCACAACCCTCATAGATCTTCCGTCACCTGGCGATCCAACAGAGGGAAATGCGTCTCCTATTACTCCCTTTGCAGATCTCGCTTGGTGGCCCTACCCCCTTTCTCCCTAATGGCGGTTGTTAACGGCTTTAAGGACGCCAAAGGCGCGCAATCCGCCCTTATCTAGGACGTGGCCCATTGGCGCTCAGCCATAGTTCAATTGGAGCGAGTTGCGTGAAGGCGGGGTGTCCCTTGGACCTGTAAGCCGAACGCCCCTCGAGGATCTGCTCTACTTTTTTCGCACCATCATTTTGAGGTCTATCCAAGTTCTTTGAAATTCTCGTCGAACAATTTTTCAGATCCATCTCGGTCGACAAGTCGGGCTTTACATCCCTGAGATAACGTCTGATTCTCCTAGGCCGAGAGACCGCGCTGATCCGACGCCGGAGGCTTCAGGATCGCCCCATCATGACATCCTACCCCTGTTTTGCCCGACGGGTCAAGTTCTGATTCGAAAAATACGAATTACCGTAAATACGAAGCGATGCCAGAGGCTTGGCTACTGTGCATGGGGTTGTTTTCGACATTTTTGTCGGGAGGGCCGCCGGCGGCGGCAGAGTGGCCGGGCTCAGCCTTTCGGCCCGCGCAGTTGCGCCGTCAGCCGGTCCATCGCTTCCGCCGCGTCGCGCCATTGCGACAGCCAGCTGCGCGGATAGCGGAAGGTGAGGTCGGCGCCGCCGACGCGGCGCTCGGACAGGCACATGCCCGGAGTTGCCGCATCACGCGTGCAGCGCGCGGTCAGCGCGGGGCTTGCGGCGGAGTAGAAGTCCTCGCTGCCGTAGGGCGTCTCGGCGCGGAACATCCGCATCGTCAGCCCGTCCTCGGGCGTGGTCGCGGCCTGGTCGAGATAGCGCGGATAGATGGTGGCCGTTCGCTGTTCGGGCGAGAGCGCATCGTGATGGGCTGATATCGACAGGAAGATGCGGTCGATCGATTGCACGGCCGTTTCCACCGTGTCGGCGGTGACGTGCTTCGGCGCGCCGGGGGGCTCCAGCGAGGGATAGAGAAAGTCGAGATCGATGCGTTCCTGCGGCCCGGAGTGCCGCTGGATCTTCATCCGGATCGCAGTCGTCGGCAGGTTGAACAGCGTGCCGCCGATGCTCACCGGCAGCTTGTCCGGGGCGCTCGCGCCGCCGGTTCCCCAGGTCGGCCACAGCAGATAGGCGACCAGCGCGACCGCGCACAGGCCCGCCGCGCCGCCGAGCACGATCGGCACGACATGCGCCCGGGCGCGGGGAGAGCGGGGGGAGGCTGCCGAAAACACCGTCATCATGCGCACGCGTGGACCCGAGGTCGGCCGGTGGCCGACGAATCAGCGGCGAATATGCCATGCGGCGGCGAATTCGCGGAGCGTTCCCGGCTGCGGGGACGGGGGAGGGCCCTGCGCGGGCCGGGCGGCGGCGTTAACCTTCGCTTAAGGATAATGTAGCGTTAACCGGCACGATTTGTCACAGGAAGGTACCTCGCGTTGCGTATGGGCGGACCGTTCCGATGACACCTGAAGCTTTCAACACCTTCTTCTCGATCTGCATCGGTTTCGCGCTCGCGGGCGCGCTCGTGAACGGATACCAGGCGGTCTCGCAGCGTCCCGCAGGCTTCGGCCTGTTGCAGGACGGCGTGGCGCCGAAGACGTTCGCGGCCGTGCCGTTCCTGGTGTTCGCGGCGCCCTTCATCATCATGCGCAACACGTTGCGCGGCATGCGGGTGGAAAGCCGCCGCGTCGAATTCGTGGCGATGGCAACCGTCATCGCCGGCTTCTGGAGCATGATGAGCGGCACCTTCTTCCTGATGACGCTACGCGCAACAGGCGTCCTGAGCTGACGCTTCGCAGGGCTGCCCCGGTGCGGCGGCCCTTTGCCACGTCGCTCCCGTTTCGCTATGCCTGAGGTTAACGCGACAGGAGACCTTCATGGCGATCTACGAGCTCGACGGGCAGGCGCCCGATCTTCCCTCGGACGGCAATTACTTCATCGCGGAGACCGCCACCGTGATCGGCCGTGTGCGCCTGAAGCCGGGCGCGAGCGTCTGGTTCGGTGCGGTGCTGCGCGGCGACAATGAGTGGATCGAGATCGGCGAGGGCGCCAACGTGCAGGACGGTTCGACCTGCCACACCGATCTCGGCTTTCCCATGGTCATCGGCAAGAACTGCACCGTCGGCCACAACGTCATCCTGCACGGCTGTACGATCGAGGAGGGCGCGCTGATCGGCATGGGCTCGATCGTGATGAACGGTGCGAAGATCGGCCGCAACAGCATCGTCGGCGCCGGCTCCGTCATCACCGAGGGCAAGGAGTTCCCCGAGCGCTCGCTGATCATCGGCTCGCCCGCGCGCGTGATCCGCACGCTCGATGACGCCCAGGTCCAGAAGATGGGGAGCGCGGCGAGGTTCTACGTCGCCAACGGCCCGCGCTTCACGAAGGGCCTGAAGCGGATCGGCTGACGCCGGCGGCCCGTGCCCGGCCCGCGCATCCTGGTTCCCTACCGTAACAATACCGGCAGGCAATTTAATCCTCCGCTAGCGCCGTTGTGTCTATCCTCGAGCGTTTTCAACCAGGAGGAGCGGGGCCATGGCCGCAGCGGCACTGCGATCCGGGCTCGAGGCCGGAACCAGACTTTTCAAGAAGTTCGTCAGTTTCGCACGCGGCGCCGACACGCTCACCGTTGCGGAGAAGGTCTACAGCATCGCCGGCTTCCTCGCGATCGTGACCACCTTCCTGCTCGTGATGTCGATCCAGTCGGTGCGGCTGCAGACGACCTATCGTCACATGCACGCCACCTCCGCGGAGGCGGCGATCAATGTCGGCCGCATCAACGCGCTGATCTACGCCATCGTGATGGAATCGCGCGGCATCTACATGTCCGCCGATCGCGGCTCGATGAAGCAGTTCGCCGATGGACTGGTGCGCCGCAACCGCGATCTCGCCGAGGCGGTGAAGGGGCTCGAACGGACCGTCGGCGATGACGATGCCTTGCAGGTCGCGAGCTTCCGCCAGCGCATCGCGCAGTTCATCGAGTTTCGCCAGGAGCTGGTGCGGCGCGGGGTGGATATCAGCCCGGCGGCGGCGCGCGAATGGGGCGACAACGACGCCAACCGAACGCTGCGCAGCAAGCTCAACAGCGACCTCGAGGCGCTCGAACGGATCTACAGGCAACGCGCCAGCGAGGCCGACGCGCTCGCCAACGAGAACCGCTATGCCGGCGCCTATCTGTTCGCGCTCGGGCTTGCGGCCCTCATTCTTGCGGGGCTCAACGTCGTCGTGATGCGCGGCTCGGTGGTTGGCGCGCTCGACGAGATCACGCAGGCGACCGACCGGATCGCCGACGGCGACGTCAAGAGCAAGGTGCCGCATCTCGGCCGTCACGACGAGATCGGGCATTTGGCGCGGGCCGTGCAGCACTTCCGCGACGCGGTGGCGCGCATCTTCGAGCTGGAAGAGCTCGGGATCGGCACCGCGCAGGCGCGCGACGCGGCGATGGTCGAGCGCGACAATTTCAACGACAAGTACCAGGCCAAGAAGTGGCAGCTCTCGGCCGCAATCAACAGCATGCCGCAGGGCCTGATCATGCTTGACGGCAAGGCCAATGTGGTGGCGATGAACGCCAACTACCGGCAGATCTACAATCTGCCCGAGACGATCCAGGCGGGATCGACGCTCGAGGAAATCCTCCAACATCGGGTCAAGAGCGGGCTGTTCAGCGGCGACATCTCGAAATTTCTCGCGGCTATCCTCGATCGGATCGCCAAGCGCGAGCCGGCCGCCAACGAGATCGCCTTGAATGACGGCCGCATCATCAAGATCTACGAGCGTCCGATGGACGGCGGCGGCTGGGTGTCGGTGCAGGAGGACGTCACCGAGCAGCGTCAGCGCGAGCGCATCCTGGAGCGGATGGAGCGCTTCCTCGCCACCATCATCGAGAACGTGGCTGAGGGCATCATCGCCAAGGACGCGCGCAATTTGCGCTACGTCTTCGTCAACAAGGCGGCCGAGAAGATGATCGGGATGTCGCGCGGCGAGATCATCGGCAAGACCGCGCGGGAATTGTTCTCGGCGGAGGCGGCGGAATTGATCGAGCGGCGCGACATGCAGCTTCTGGCGCAGCGGCAGCAGCTCGAGCCGATCATCGACACCATCGACAATCCGACGCGCGGTCGCCGCGTGATCTCCGCCCGCCGGGTCCAGATCGGTGACGCCGGCGAGGAGTCCCACATGTTCGTGACCATGATCGAGGACCGCACCGAGAAGATGGCGGCGGCAGCCTAGCTGCCGGCGGCCTGGCGTCAGCTGCCCTCGGATTCGCGCGCTTCGATGCTTCCTGCGACCTTCTCGTGGCCGGCGGCCCAGAGCGCATGCTCGTCGCTGCCGTCGAGGTAAGGATTGGCCCCTGCCGGAATGTTCTCGCGCGCGGCGCGTTCGCCCTCTGCAAAGGGATCGCGATCGGTCATCTCGATTTGGCCTTTCTGGCTTTGCGGCGCGCGGCCAGTTTACGCATGATCGTGGCCGCCTCTTTGTTTCAAGCTGATGCGACGGCATTTGTTCCGGAACGCGTCCTGGTCAGGACCGTTGACGGCCAAAGGGAGAATTTCCGATGGCCTCATCGTCCGCAACTGCTTCAATGAAAACCTTGATCGTGATCCTCAGTCTCGCCGCGATGCCCGCCGTCGCATTCGCGCAGGCGACCGGCGGCACAGCCGGTTCCTCTGGATCGACCGGAGGTGTCGGCAACTCTCCATCACCGCCGCCAGGCACCAACAGCCTCGGCACGGCGCAATCGTCCGGCGCTGGCCCCGGCGTCACCACCGGCGCCGCCTCCGGTACAAATCCGGACGCTGACGCGACGGTGAGCACTGAGAATCGTATGCTCGACAAGAAACTCAAGAGCATCTGTCGCGGCTGCTGATGCTCGCGCGGAAGTGAGACAGGAAGGCTGTCGGGAAAGCCTGTGTGACGCTAGCTTGGTCCTGCTTTGAAGCGTGGAGCGTGTCCACGCGGAGGATCGAGTGATGTTACGGAAGATGATGATGGCGGCGCTGGCCGTCGCGGCGGTCGGACTAACGGCGCCGCAGGCGGCCCAGGCTGCGGGCGGTTTCGGTCATGGTGGCGGCTTCCACGGCGGTGGCGGCTGGCATGGTGGTGGTGGATGGCACGGCGGTGGCGGCTGGGGCCATGGCGGCCACTGGCATGGTGGTGGCTTCTGGCCCGGCGTCGGGATCGGGGTAGGCCTCGCCGGTGCCGGCTACTACGGCGGCTATTACGGCTACGGAAACCCCTATTACGGCGATCCCTATTACTATGGTACCGGCTATGACGATGGCGGTTATGGCGGCTGCTACGTCGTGCGCAAGCGCGTGATGACACCTTCGGGATGGCGATATCGTCGCGTCGACGTCTGCGAGTGAGGCGGGGACCCAGTAAAAAACAAGGTCGTTGACGCAGTATACCGTCAACGACCTTGCCAGCCCCGGATATTGAAATCGGCTCACGCCATCCGGTAGCGGACAGCATGGCGCGGAATCATACGGGCGAATGTGATCCAGTTCACAAGTCGAAAAATTTAAAGTCGCAAGCTATCCGCGCGAGCGCTTGCGCGCGCTGGCGTGGACGCGGTGCCGGGCTGGTTTCCCGCGGGTAACCGACGGCGTCTCGGCCTCGGAGGCCCGCGCGCTGGCAAAGGACTGCCGCAGGCTGTCGATGGACTCGTTCAGGGTTGTGACCTGCTCCGACAGGCGCTTGGTGTCGGCCTGCTGGGCGGCGAGCAGCCGCTTCACGGTCTGGAGCTGGTCCTGCACGACCTGGAGCTGGTCGATCGATTCCTGCTGGGTTGCCTCCAGCCCCTTGGTCTTCTCGACCAGCTGCTCGGAGGCCTGGGCGGTGCGGGTCTGGAGCTGGCGCGACGCCACCACCCGGTCGGTCTCCGGAGCGCCGGTATAGGCGCGCCAGATCGCGATCGAGGTCACGCCGGCGATCAGCAGGAGCAGCGCGGCGGCGGTCAGCGCGATCGGCTGGGCGCCAAGGCGAAGCAGGGAGTTGGACGGTGCGTCCTCTGCGAGATCGATCATCGCTGACAAAACCCCAAATTGAAACTTGGTGAGTGGCGAAGTCCGGCAGCCCAAAAGCGGCCGCCGGGATGTCCCGAAAGTGTTACTGTTCGGCAACAATTGGGACCAAAAAGAGGCCGCGAGCCGAAAAACATAGTTGTCCCAACCTCGAAAGCCTCCCTATTCGGAATAGGCGCAGCGGAAGCAGAGGTCAGGTATCCGGCGATGGCGGCGGCGCTAGCGGCGGGCCACTAGGACGCCGAGCATGAAGGCCACGACGAGCGACGGGATCGGGGCTTCGCGAGCCACATCGCGCAGAAAGGCGAGCGTCTGGCCTGACGGCCGTCCCTCTTCGAGATTCCGTCGTACGCTCTGTGCGGTCTCGCGCACACTCTCCGACACGTCCTTCACTTTGCCCAAGACATCTTCGCTGTCCATCTGATCATCCTCCTGTAGGTCGCAGCACGCCAAGCGTGTCGAAGGTCAATCGTTCCTACACGGCGTCGCAATTCGCGGCGCATCGGCAGCGGGGCTTTGCCGCTCAATGTCTCTGCGCCGCGGCACTCAACAACGATAGGAACAAGCGCAATGCCGGCTCGTTCGGAATTCATCTTCCTTCAAGCCCAGGGCACTTCCACATGTATCACCACGTCAAGAAACTCATGTTCACCGTTCGCGTCGATGAGCCGGATCCGCGGTTCGGCAACATGCTGCTCGAGCAGTTCGGCGGCGCCAACGGCGAACTGGCAGCGGCCATGCAGTATTCGATTCAGGGTCTCAATTGCGAAGACCCAGATCGCAAGGACCTGTTGATGGACATCGGCACTGAAGAGCTGAGCCATCTGGAGATCGTCGGCACGCTGGCACGGATGCATCTCAAGCCTTCGAAGTTCGACCGGCAGGCCGCCGAGGCCGATCCGTTGATTGCGATCGCGGGCGGCGGCGGCGTCAATCTGTTCAATTCGCAAGGAAATGCCTGGACCGCCGACTATCTGAAGATCACCGGCGAGCTGGACGTCGACCTGCGCAGCAACATCGCGGCGGAAGCGCGCGCCAAGATCGTCTACGAACGGCTGATCAATTTTTGCGACGACGCCGGCACCAAGGACGCGCTGCAATTCCTGATGACGCGTGAGATCACCCACATGAAGGCGTTCTCGCTGGCGCTGGAGAGCATGGGCAAGCCGGCCTTCAGCATCGGGCGTATCGCGCCGACGCCTGGCCTCGTCGATCAGTTCTTCAACGATTCGACCGGCGCCGGCGATCACGGCGAGATCGACACCCGCGGCCCCTGGAACGAGGGCGGCGATTGGGTCTTCACGGATTCGCCCGCGATCCAGGCTGGTGAGCCCGGTCCGGCAACGGCCATCGTAACTGAAAGCTCGCCGCCGGCAGACGAGGCTGGCCTCGGCGATCTGTTGCTCGACGAGCTCCGCGATCTTCTGCACGCGGAAAAACAATTGACCAAGGCGCTGCCAAAAATGGCGGAAGCGGCTCGCTTTGATCAATTGCGCGAGCTGTTCGAACAGCACCTTGGCGAAACCGAGACCCAGATCGAGCGCATCAATGAATGCTTCGAGCTGCTCGGAAAAACCGCCCGGGCGAAGCCATGCAAGGGGATGATGGGGCTGGTCGAGGAAGGCCAGGACATCATGGCCGAAGGCGAGGACAAAGAAGATGCTGCCGCCGACCTTGCGTTGATAGGTGCGGCGCAACGCGTGGAGCACTACGAGATTGCCGGCTACAGCACCGCGCGCAACCTAGCCCAACAGCTGCGTCACAGCGCCATCGTCAGCTTGTTGTCGAAGTCGCTGGCGGAAGAGGAAAACGCGGATCAGTTGCTCAATCAGGTCGCTCGTTCCCTGATGTCGGTCGCGAAGATGCCGGCTGCGGTCGAGCAAACCGAATAGGACACTTGTTGACCTCCGGCAGTCCTCGCCCGAGGGGGCTGCCGGCATGGTCAGCCTACGGCTGAAACGACGAAAACGGCCCGGAATAGATCTTCGAGCGCGGCGAGGCATAGGGTCCGAGCCGGGACGTCTTCAGCCCCAGCCGTACCAGGGATTCTGCCAGCGTCACTGCGGCGGCGACGCCGTCGATCACGGGCAGGCCGTGCGTGGCGCCGAGCTCGGCGGCGAGATCGGCCATGCCGGCGCAGCCGAGCACGATGGCCTCGGCGCGGTCGTCGCGGATCGCGGCGGTGATCTCGGTGGAGATTTTTGCCAGCGCGTCGGTGTTGCGCTCTTCCAAGGCCAGCACCGGGACTTCCGCGGCGCGGACGCGGGCGCAGCGCTCAGCGAGGCCGTACTTCTTCAGATTATATTCGATCGGCACGATGGAGACACCGAGCGTCGTCACCACGGCAAAGCGCGCGGCGATCAGGCTCGCCATGTGAAAGCCGGCTTCGCCGATGCCGATCACCGGCGCATTTGCGGCGGCGCGTGCGGCATCGAGGCCGGTGTCGTCGAAGCAGGCGATGATATGCGCATTCGCGCCGTCGCGATCGGCCTCGCGGATGCAGCCGAGCATGCCGGGGACGGCGAAGGCTTCGTCGTAAAATCCCTCGATCGAGACCGGGCCCATCGTCGGCTGGCGCGCGTCGATCATGGTGTCGGGCAGCGCGACGCTGCGCGCAGCCGCGGCGATCTTCGCCGTCATCGACGTGGTGGTGTTGGGATTGACGACGTGAAGTCGCATCGCAGTTAGACGAGCCCTTTGCCGGCGTCCGAGCCCTTGGCCGCCTGCCGCTTGTTGAGCATGTGGATGGTGCCGAGCGCAAGCGTGATCACCGCAAAGGACACTGCGGAGATGATGGTGCCGAGCGCATAGATGTCGGGGTTGGTCACGGTGGTGGTGAGGCCCTGGAGATCGAGCGGCAATGTATTCACCGCGCCGATCGCCTGGCTGGAGCGCGCGAGCTCGTCCCAGGACAGCGTGAAGCCGAACAGGCCGATGCCGATCACCGATGGCAGGATGATCGGCAGCACGACGTGGCGGAAGGCCTGCCACGGCGTCGCACCAAGATCGCGCGCGGCTTCCTCGAGCCGGGGATCAAAGCGGTTGAAGATCGCAAACATGATGAGCAGGCCGAACGGCAGCGTCCAGGTCAGGTGCGCGCCAAGGCCGGAGGTCAGCAGGCCCATCGAGGTCTCGAAATTCTCGTTCCAATGCGCCTTGATCAGATCGTCGATGATACGAAATTCAAGCGAGATGCCGAGCGAGGTGATGATCGAGGGAACGATCAGGCTCGCGATCGCCGAATAGAACAAGATGCTTTGCGCCTTGAACTTGCGGCGGAACGCCATGCCGGCGGCGACCGACAGCACGACGGTGACGATCATCACGATCACGCCCAGCAGCAGCGAACGGCGGAATGCCGCGCCGAGATCGACGATGCCGGTGCCCTGGAACAGTTTTGCGATCCAGAAGGTCGACACGCCGTTCATCGGGAAGGTGAGGCCGCCCTGCGGTCCCTGGAACGACAGTACGTAGATCGCGATCATCGGGCCGTAGAGAAACAGCGTGTAGGCCGCGAAGAAGATCGCGAGCACGTAGAAAGAGCGGGGGCGTCCTTCCTTCATGCTCTACAGCTCCTTCTTGATGTCGACGATGCGCGACATCATGGTGATGATCAGGAAGGTGATGACGAGCAGGATCACGGCGTTGGCCGCGGCGGCCGGGAATTGCAGCGCGTTCACCCGCGTCTCGATGATCTTGCCCGCGGCGGCGATCTGCTGGCCGCCCATCACGCCGATGGTGATGAAGTCGCCCATCACGATGGTGATGACGAAGATCGAGCCGATCACGATGCCGGGCTTGGCGAGCGGAATGATGACGTTCACGAGCGTCTGGAATCCGGTCGCGCCGGCATCATAGGCGGCCTCGATCAGCGATTTGTCGATGCGCACCATCGAGTTAAAGATCGGCACCACCATGAAGAAGGTGAAGAGGTGGACCAGCGCGAGCACCACGGAGAATTCGGAGAACAGCAGCCATTCCAGGGGATGGTTGATCAGCCCGGTCTTCACCAGTCCGGAGTTGACGAGGCCGTTGCGGCCGAGCAGCGGAATCCAGGCGATCATACGGATCACGTTGGAGGTCCAGAACGGGATCGTGCAGAGCAGCGACAATCCCATCTGCCAGGTCTTGGACTTGACGTGGAAGGCGAGGAAGTAGGCGACCCAGAAGCCGATGAAGAGCGTGATCACCCAGACCAGGAAGCAGAGCTTCAGCGTCTTCAGATAGGTCTTGGCGATGGTGCAGAGATCGGGCAGCTGCGCGATGCAGCCCTCGAACGTGTCGGTGTAGCCGCGGCCGGAGAACGCCGGCAGCAACTGGTATTCGTTGTAGTCCCAGAACGAGACGATGATGACAAAGACGAGCGGAATGAGGAAGAAGGCGAGAAACACCAGCATCATCGGCCCGGCCTGAAGCCAGGAGATGAAAGACGGCGACAGGCGCGTCGGCTTTGCCGCGCGCGCTGTGCCCGACCCCGGGATCAAGCCCGGGGACGCCTGTTGCAAAACTTCTTCCGACATGTCCATCACGCCGCGATGAACTCGTTCCACTTGCGGACCATGTAGTCGTTCTCGTCCATCACCGCGTTCCAGCAGGCGACGCCGCCCATGCGGTCCTCATAGGAGCCGCCGTCGCGCACGGCACCAGCCTTCTCCAGCAGCGAGCCGTCGGGCGCCTTGATGTCCTTCTCGGCCGGCTTGCCTTCCATCCAGTAGGCCCACTCGTACGGCTCCATGTGCGCCTTGGCAGTGGAAAGCACGGCGGAGTAGTAGCCTTGGCGGTTGAGATAGGCGCCGGCATAGCCTGACAGGAACCAGTTGACGAACTCGTAGGCCCATTCGAGCTTTTGACCCGACACGCCCTTGGAGACACAGAAGCCCGAGGCCCAGGAGCGATAGCCTTCCTTGAGCGGCTGGAAGGTGCAGGCGATCCCCATCGAGCGAACCTTCGTCACTGCCGGCGACCACATCGACTGGATCACGGTTTCGCCCGAGGCCATCAGGTTGACGCTCTCGTTGAAGTCCTTCCAGAACGCGCGGAACTGGCCGGCCTTCTTGGCTTCGGTCATCACCTTCATGGTGAGATCGATCTCTTCCTTGGTCATGTTGCCCTTGTCGGCATATTTGTACTTGCCGGTGGCTTCCACGACCATCGCGGCATCCATGATGCCGATCGAGGGGATGTTGAGGATCGAGGCCTTGCCCTTGAACTCGGGGTTGAGAAGTTCAGCCCAGGAGTTGATCGGGCGCTTGATGATGTCAGGGCGGATGCCGAGCGTATCGGCGTTGTAGACGGTCGGGATCAGCGTGACGAACTCGGTCGCCGTCTTGGAGAAGGTCTTGGAGTCCTTGCCTTCGAGATAGAGCACTTTCCAGGGCGCGGTGCCCTGATTGCCGATCTTCTTGCCGCCGGGCGTCTCACCCTTGGTGAAAACGGGCGTGATGTTGTCGAATTCCTTGATCTTCTTGGCGTCGAGGGCAAGGATGTTGCCCGACGGCACCAGCTTCTTCAGCGAGAAATATTCGGTGTCCAGCACGTCGAAGGAGTTCGGCTGGGTCATCACGCGCTTGGTGACGTCGTCGGTGGTCGCGGTGATGTATTCGATCTTGATGCCGGTGTCTTTCAGGCACTGCTTGGAGATGTCGTCGCCTTCGTTCACGGCGGTGCCGAGATAGCGCAGCACCTTCGCATCGGCCGACTTCACATAGGGAAATCCGGTGATGGCGCCGGAGCCGGCGGCAAGGCCCGCGAGACCCGCGGTGCTCTTCAATAGCGTGCGGCGGCTGACGCCGGTCTTTTTGGTCGTCTCGGTCATATCGCTCACTCCTCTGTGTTGCGCATTTTCTAAAATGACGGCGCTATTGCAGGCGCTGCGCCTTGGCGGGATCCCAGGTGGCCAGCACGCGATCGCCCGGGCGGAACGGGTGGACGTCGAAGGTGGCCTCGGGAAGGTGGGAGAACAGGGCGGTGCCGTCGTCGAGCGTGAGCGAGACGGCGATGTAGGAGCCCTGGTACTCGGTTTGGGTCAGCAGCGCCGGCGCGCCGTACGCGCCGTCAGTGAACGGCACGATGCCGAGCTGATCGGCGCGCACGGCGATGAGGTTGCCGTCGTCGCTGAGGACGTTGTGGCCGCCGATGAAGCGGGCCACGAATTCGGTGCGGGGATGGTGGAAGATGTCGCGGGCCGAGCCCTGCTGCTCGATCTTGCCATGGTTCATCACCACGATGTGGTCGGCAAGCGCCATCGCCTCTTCCTGGCCGTGGGTGACCTGGATGAAGCTGATGCCGAGCTCCCGCTGCAGCCGTTTGAGCTCGCCGCGCATCCTCACCCGCAGGAACGGATCGAGCGCCGACAGCGGCTCGTCGAGCAACAGGATCTGCGGCTCGGTGATCAGCGCACGCGCGAGCGCGACGCGCTGCTGCTGGCCGCCGGAGAGCTGCGCGGGGAGGCGGCCGGCATAGGGGCTCATGGCGACGAGCTCGAGCAATTCGCCGGCGCGCTTGTGCCGCGTCATGCGGTCGATGCCGCGCATTTTCAGGGCAAACGCGACATTGTCGAGCACGGTCAAATGCGGAAACAGCGCATAGGACTGGAACATCATGGCCGTGCCGCGCTTGGCCGGCTCCAGATCGGTGACGTTCTGCGCGCCCAGGATGATGTCGCCTTCGCTGACTGCCTCGTGGCCGGCGATCATGCGCAAGGTCGAGGTCT
This sequence comes from Bradyrhizobium betae, assembly GCF_004123905.1. GTDB lineage: Bacteria > Pseudomonadota > Alphaproteobacteria > Rhizobiales > Xanthobacteraceae > Bradyrhizobium > Bradyrhizobium betae_A. Next base: position 57,867 of record NZ_MZXW01000013.1, on the reverse strand, counting down.
TGCCGCAGCCGGACGGGCCGAGCAGGCAGCAATAGGTGCCGGCCGGGATCTTCAGATTGACGGTGTCGACCGCCAGCGTCGTGTCGTAGCGCTTGGTGACGGCGACCAGTTCGAGAGCGGCAGGAGTGGCCATGGCGTGTCCGCTGGGAGGGCGATGCTCCGGCTTTCTCCGCAAGGTCCGTGCCAACCGCGCGGAAACTGCCGAATTGCAAAACTGTGCAGTGGAGTCAGGTCGTTAGATCAAATCCGGCGCAGCAGCACGGCTCGCCGAACGGGCAATAATATGCACACAAAATGGGCGCAGATTGTATAAAGTTTCGCCTGTGATTGGATACAGCTCGTCGACTAACATTCGAGGCCAGACGTCGACGATCGAGTCCTCAAACCCGAATCCTCCAACCAATGGCCGCCAAGACCCGCCAAAAATCCGATGCGCCAGATGCGAGTGATCGCGTCAGCCGTATCAGGGAGGGCGTGACCGCGGCGATCCTCGAGCATCGCCTGCTGCCGGGCACGAAGCTCGGCGAGGACGAGATCGGCGAGATCTATGGCGCCAGCCGCACGCTGGTCCGTACCGCGCTCCAGCAGCTCGCGCATGAGGGCATCGTCAACATCGAGAAGAACCGCGGCGCCTTCGTTGCACGCCCGACGCCGGCCGATGCCCGCGAAGTGTTCGAGGCGCGCCGCCTGATCGAGCCCACCATCGTCGACCACGCGATCGAGGCGGTCTCGCCGGCCTGGCTCGCTCGTCTCCAGCAGCATCTCACCGAAGAGCGCGAGGCGGAGCTGCGTGGCGACGCGAGGGCGTCGGTCCGTCTCTCCGGCGAATTTCACAAGCTCGTCGCCGAGATGTCTGGCCACAGCATCTATCTCGGTTTCCTGAAAGAACTGATCGCGCGTTCCTCGCTGATCATCCTGCTCTACCGCCGTCACGACACGCCGGCCTGCGGCACCGATCATCACGCCGGCATCGTTAGCGCGATCCGCAAGCGCGACAGGCAGTCCGCGCGCGCGCAGATGCTGTCGCATCTGAACGAGATCGAGGCTGAACTGTTTTTGAAAGACCCGGCCGCCGACGAATTGCGGCTCGCCGACGTGCTCGGCGTGTGAGCCCGACGAAGCGTCCGCACCAGGATTCGGCCAGGACTATTGCGGCTCCAATCCGAGAGACTTGATCGACTTGAGCCAGATCGGCCCTTCCTTTTCGTACAGCGCAACCGAGGATGCGCGATCCATTGCCGGCGAGTCGACTCCGAATGCTTCGAGCAGTTTCTGCACGCGCTCCGTCTTGCCGCCTTCAACCATCAATTTGGCGAGCAGTTCGATCCGGTCTGTTGGCGTCGCAGCGGGCGCCACCAGCGTTGTGAAGCTGGTGAGCTGGAAGACATTGCCGGTGACGCCTTGCTCGATAAACGTCCTGGTTTCGGGCAGCTTCTTCATGCGCACCGGTGTCGGCACGGCAATTGCGCGGCCGACGCCGGTATCGAGCACCGGAAGCGCGGCCTGATAGCTGCCGACCGCCGCCTGGATGACGCCGGCTGCGAAATCCTGCCACATCGGGGCTTCGCCGCGGTAATGCACGATGGAAATGTCGAGGCCGAATTGCCGGTTGAGCTGGGCGATCGCAATGTGTGCGAACGAGCCGATGCGTACGAGCCGGCCGTGACCTTGTTGGCGCGCGCATAGGCGACGAACTCTTCCAGCGTCTTTGCACCGGTGGCCGTATGGGCCACCAACGGCAGGTGTCCTGAAGGCGTCACCGCGACAATTGCGAAATCCTTGTCCGGATCATAGGCCAGCGATTTCAGCAGCAGCCGGTTACCGAGCAGGGTGGATGAGATCGTGTACATCAGCGTATAGCCGTCCGCCGCGGAATCCTTCACCGATTGCGCCGCCAGCGCACCGCTGGCCCCGGTCTTGTTTTCGACGATGACCGGCTGGCCGAGCTTCTGCGAGATATAGTCGCCATAGGCGCGGGCGAAGGCATCGGTGATGCCGCCTGCCGGCGTGGAGACGACGATCCTGATTGCCCGGGTCGGCCAGACTTCGGCCCAAGCCGTTTCAGCAGAGGCCAGCGTCAGACATGCAATTGCGGCACCCACAATTCTGGCGCATGTCCACACTTCGGCCTCCCCTTGTCATTGCGTCATTGGGTGGCCAGCGGCCGCCGGGAAGACGTGTCACACGGGCCAGCAAGAGCGTCAAGAAATAGAAATGCCGTTTCACTGTATGAAATGGCTAGCTTTGGGCAGAAAGAGTGCTCGGCGCGGCAAGCTTGGCGCCAAGCGCCTCGGCAAGCGCGGAGGCGACTTTCTTCATCGGCGGTACGAAGCGACGTGCGCCGTCCTCCGTGCTGACCGCTTCGCGGAGCATCATCACGTTCATGCTGGCGAACAGGCGATCCCGCAGAACGACGGGAACGCCGATGGCCCAAACTGCGCCGCCGAAAACGTGGCGGCTGTAGCTCTCGTCCATGACCGCGAATCCGGCGTTGCGGATCGTGCGGAGCACCTTGGCGAGCCTGCCGGGATTGCGTGCCAGATCGTTCCAGGGCTCGGGACTGAGGGCAAGGCGGGCGACGATGCGCTCCCGCTCGGCGGGCTCGCAGAAGGCGAGATAGGCGCGTCCCATCGAGGTGCCCAGAACGGGAAAGCGAAAACCGGGCGGACGGCTGAACAGCAGGGAGCCGTCCACCCGCGTCGTATGGGCGATGACCATGGACTCCTGATCGAGTACGGCGATGTCTGATGGCCAATGGATCTGTTTGCGGAACTTGTTCAGGATGGGTTCGGCAATGCCGCCAATCCAGGTGGGCTCGTCATAGCCCGCGCTGAGCAGCAGCGCCCGTCCCGTTGGCGCGTAGCTGGCGGGCTCGGTCCGGCGGACCACATAGCCTTCATGCTCCAGCGTCTCGAGCATGCGCACGATCGTTGCCTTGTTCAGCCCCGTCGCTTTGTGCAGCGAGCCGACGGTCGACTGCCGTTCCTGATTGATCACCCGCAGGACTTCGAGACCCCTGGACAATGCGATGACGGGGCGGAACGACGCCATGGCAGCTCCTTGTGATTGCCTGTGGCGGTACCCAATGAAGCAACCGCTGGATCAGTCAACAGCGCAGTTGAAGTGGTAGCCGGTGTCCGTCCAGGCAGCGACGTTCTCGTTCCGATTGTCGGGAATGAGGCGAGCTGTTCTTGAAGGATCCCGCCGCCGAGATGCGGCCTGGGGCGCGCCCGGGGCGTGAACGAGCCGTGGCCGCAGGCTAGGTCAACGGAGGCTCTCGGTTTCGTCTGATGATCTTCAGCACGAGCAGGCCGGCTCCAAGTATCAGCAGCAGCACGCCGACGAAAGTCGTGCCGCCATATTCGAATGTCACGCCGACGGCCGTCAGCAGGCATCCCAATATGATTGCGAAGAGTCCGCCGAGCTTCTTGGTCAGCAGAACGTATCCGTCACTCGTTTGTGCCACCATGTTACGCCTCGTTCACTTGATGCCGGATTTGTCTTCGAGCACTTCCTTCTGCCCCATGATCTTCTGCGCAGCCCGCGCGGGATCGTACTCCAGTGCAAGCGCGTTGCAATCTGGCGTTGACGAAGGTTACAGCGCGCTATCTGCCTTTTGATTAGAGTTCGACGCATGCGGGACAGTGTCACTTACGCATGTGCCAAGAATTCCTGCTGCATTGCGTACTCGATGCATCTTGCAGGGAGTCGTATGGCAGGGCTGCATAATCGTCTTATGGTTGCAAATTGACTCTGCTTGATCCGCGGAATCAACTGCCCTCAGCGTCGAGTTCTGGAACGGAGCCGACATCAGTTGAATCCGTTCTGCGAGATTTCCAACGATGAGGCCGCTGCGAAAACCTGAGTTGACGACAAAGGGCAAGGGGATTTCGCGAAGGAGAACGCCGGGAATGAAACCAATGAGTGAGATGGATCGGCGCGCCGCGCTGCGGACGCTGTTCGGAGGCGTGATCCTCGCGGGAGCAGGCGTGAGCCTGTGGTCACGCGATGCCGCAGCCCTGCCCGAACTCTTGCCGGAGCTGTCGCCAATCGATCAACCCGTTGCAGGCAAGCGTGAGCCTGCCGGCCGTGACTATGCGCAGCAGACGGCCCGTCCGTTGCCGGCACCAGGTCATCGCCCACCGCATCGGCCGCCAAATCGTCCGCCGCATCGGCCGCCACACCGTCCGCCGCCACGACCGCCGTCATGGCACCGGCGGCGTCGGCGTTGGGAGTGCTGGTGGCATCGTGGCCGCCGTCATTGCGGATGGCGCTGGAGATAAACCGGGGAGGACGACATGACGACCTACGACCATAGCGCGCCGATGGGCGCGACCGGCCCGCAGCCGCCCCGTTGGGTCTGCGTGCTGCTTGGTCTCTTCATGGTGTTCGCGGGGCTGATGGTGCTGGGCGACGTCGCGTTCTTTACCGTCGTCAGCGCGCTGTTCATCGGCTGGATGGCGATCGCCGCGGGCGCCTTCGAGATATTTCACGCGTTCTGGACCAAGGGCTGGGGCGGCTTCGTCTGGCAGATCATACTCGGCATCCTCTACATTGCGTTCGGCATCGTGCTGGTCAGCCAGCCGCTGACGGGAGCGCTGCTGCTCACTTACGTGCTCGGCATTGCGCTGCTCGCCTCCGGCGTGGTGCGCATGCTGATCGGCATCGGCCGCTGGCAGCAGGGCGGCGGGATCATGGTGGCCTCCGGCCTGTTCGGCGTTCTGGCGGGACTCATCATTCTCACGGGCTTTCCCACGACAGGCGTGTGGGTGCTGGGCTTGCTGCTCGGTATCGACCTGTTATCGCACGGCATCGGGTGGATGACCTTTGCATGGCTCGCTTTGGCCAGACCTGCGTAAGTGCCGCGGAGACTGAACATGTTGAGTTGGCCTATGCCGGTGACGCTCGCGCGCGCCGCTGCGGTGCTTGGTTTCGTTGGAGCGAGCCTTGGTCTCTCACCGGCGTCGGCCCAGCAAGACTCCTCAGTCCTGTTCCGCAACATCAGGATTTTCGACGGAAAGAACGCTGCGCTTTCGGCCGCGTCCAATGTTCTCGTCCGGGACAGGACAATCGAGAAGATCTCGGTTGGCGACATCATCGCCACCGGTCAGGTGATCGAGGGCGGCGGGCGCGTTCTGATGCCGGGACTGATCGATGCGCATTGGCATGCGATGCTGGTCCGTCCAACGCCGATGGCCTCGCTCGCGGGCGATATCGGCTACAACAACCTGCTCGCCGCAAGCGAGGCGACCGCGACGCTGATGCGCGGCTTCACCACCGTGCGCGACATGGGCGGGCCGAGCTTCGGACTGAAACAGGCCATCGACGAGGATCTCGTCGCCGGCCCCCGGATCTATCCCTCCGGCGCCATCATCACCGTCACCAGCGGTCATGGCGACTTCCGGCAGCTTTCCGATCTGCCGCGCACGATTGGTGGCATGCTCAGCCGCATGGAAGTGATTGGCGGCAGCATGGTCGCCGACAGTCCGGACGAAGTCCGCGTGCGTGCGCGCGAGCAGCTGATGCTGGGCGCCTCGCAGGTCAAGCTCACCGCGGGCGGCGGCGTCGCGTCGCCATTCAGCCCGCTTGACGTCTCTACCTTCACCGAGCCCGAACTCCGCGCCGCGGTCGAAGCCGCCGACAATTGGGGCACTTACGTTGCCACGCACGCCTACACGCCGGTCGCGATTCAGCGTTCGATCGCGGCCGGCGTGAGATGCATCGAGCACGGCCATCTCATGGACGAGGCGAGTGCAAAATTGATTGCGGAGAAGGGCGTCTGGCTCAGTACGCAGCCGTTCCTGGATATCTCCGGCGCTGCGGCGCTGGGACCGTCGGAGCAGGCCAAGATGCGGCAGGTGGTTGCCGGCACCGACCGCGTCTACGCGCTGGCGAAGAAGTACAACATCAAGACCGCGTTCGGAACCGACGTGCTGTTCTCGAAGGCGCTGGCGGACAGGCAGGGCTCGATGCTGGCCGCGCTGACGCGCTGGTATACGCCTGCCGAAGCGCTGGCCATGGCGACCTCGATCAATGCCGAATTGCTGAACCTGTCAGGCCTGCGAAATCCCTATCCGGGCAAACTCGGCGTGGTCGAGGAGGGGGCGCTCGCCGATCTCCTGCTGGTCGATGGCAATCCGCTCGAGAACATCGCTCTCGTCGAGGATCCGGCGAAGAATTTCGTCGTGATCATGAAGGGAGGCAAGGTCTACAAGAACATCGTGCCGCGCTGACGCGCGCAGATGCGGGCGTGATCTTGCGACTTTGGATCGCTTCTAGTCCCGCTCTCAGGGCACCGGCTTTTTGCGCCGTGAACCAGACTCGGCCTCGGGAACCGCGGGAGGCCGCGCAGGATTTGTGACAAGACGGCTCGTCACAATCGCGGGCATGTCATCGGAGGCGTGACTTCGAAGCGTCTCCAGAACCAGAAAGAATTTTTCGGCTAGCATGAGTCAAGCTCGCTGACGCGTTCATCTCGCTTTCGGGAACCGCGAGATTCGTTGTCAATTCGATCACTTACAGTACATGACGGCAATTCAATTCGTCATGCCGAGCCCAATTATGACAGGCCTTGCCGGATATTAGCGCCGGGCACTACGTGTGGACGATCGCGCGCCGGGAGTTAACGTGACTATTCCTCGCGGGCCGCACCAGCTATATGCTGTCGCTCTGTCATCAAACCGTCATGTCATCGGAAATGCTAAAATCAGACGCTACGCCGGGTCGCAAAACTGTGGGCGCGCCGGACGGGAATCCTGTCCCCAAGGACAACAAGAGAACGCAAGTCGTTGCCGGCTTCCTCAGGCACATTGAACCGGCCGAGCGAGGCGCGGAACCTGCGATCGTCGAGGGCGCCGTGATTGATCAGACGCCGTCGCTGGACGTGACGCCTGCACCGGAACCGACCCCGTCGAACGCTGCTGCGCGGTCCGCCGGTGAAATCGAGCTCAAGCTTCTCGTCGATGCCGATCGCATGGCGCATTTCAACGCTGCACCTGTCATCGCGGCCAACGCGCGCAACAAGGGCTCGCGAAAACATCTCAAATCTGTCTATTACGACACGCCCGAGCGCCTGCTTCGACGTAACGGCCTCAGTCTGCGCGTACGCCAGAGCGGCGCGCGCTTCGTACAGACCGTGAAGACCGAGGCCGCGGACGATCCGCTGCGCCGCGGCGAGTGGGAGGCGAGCGTGCCGTCGCTTGCGCCCGATCTCGCGCTGGCGATGCCCTTCATCCCGGAGAAGCTTCGCAGCCATCTCGAAGCGCATCCTCTCGCAGCCGTCTTCACCGCCGACATCCATCGTCACGCGCGGATGATTGATCTTCCGTCCGGTACGGTCGAGATTGCCTTCGACCAGGGTGAGCTGACGGCCGGCCATCGCTCGCTGCCGGTGAGCGAGATCGAACTGGAGCTCAAGAGCGGCGCCGCAAGCACGATCTACGAGATCGCCTCGCTGCTTGCGGAGCAGGGGGCGGTGAAGCCGTCGATCCGCACCAAGTCGGCGCGAGGCTTTGATCTCGCCGCCGACAAGCCGCCAGCGGCGCGACGCCCGCGCAAACTCCGCCTCGATGCATCGGTCACGGTGGATGAGGCTTTCGCGACGATCCTGCGCTCCTGCTTTTTCCATCTGCTTCAGTCGCTGCCGGCGGCGGAGGACGGGCGCAATCCGGAAGGTGTGCACCAGCTGCGCGTCTCGCTGCGCCGGCTGCGCTCTGCGCTCGATTTGATGCGATCGGTCGGCGCGCTCAGCAATCTCGATGCGCTGCGGTCGGAAGCGAAATGGCTGGCGCAGGACCTCTCCGCCGCGCGCGACTGGGACGTGTTCCAGCTCCAGACCTTGCCGACGATCGCAACGGCTTGTCCTTCGGTCGCCGGCTTTGACGCGCTGGGCAAGGCCGCGGGCAAGCGTCAGTCCGAAGCCTACCGCAAGGCGCATCATGCGCTTGCCGATCGCCGCTGCGCCGTCTTCCTGATCAGTCTCGGAAACTGGATCGAGACGCGGGGCTGGCGCAACGGCGTTGCCGCCGAAGATCTCGGCCAGCTCGCCGAGCCCGCCGTCAATTTCGCGCAGCGCATTTTGTCCGAGCAGTACGCGAAGGTGCTCAAGCGCGGCCGCCGCTTCAAGTCGCTTCCCGCCGAACAGCTGCACCGGGTGCGGCTCGCGACCAAGCGGCTGCGCTATCTCAGCGAGTTCCTGCTGCCGCTGTTTGCCGATCGCAGATGCGCGCGAAAATTCTCGCGACGGCTCGCTGGCCTCCAGGAGGAGCTCGGCGCCTTCAACGACATGGCGGTCACGGCATCGCTGCTCGACGGGCTCGGCACCGAACCGGACAGCGCCATTGCGGCTGCCGCCATCGCCGGCTGGCAGGCCCGCGCATCGGTCGGCGTGCAGCCCGCGCTGCAAAGCTCATGGCGCGATTTCACCGCCGCGCGCGTGCCGTGGTCGTCGCTGGACTGATCGCGCATTCCCAAAAAAGTTGCGCCCAGCCATTGGGGGATGGCTGGGCGCGCGCGAACCGGTCTGGGACGGGGAGGGGTGGGGATGTGACCGGGTCGCGTAACCTGTTGTCTCGTTCCTATTGATCTCTTGCGCTGGCGGTGGAGACCGCCGGCTTGGTATCGCCGAGCGAGACCCAGACGTTGGGATCGCCCTGCGACTGGCGCTTGACGAAGCGGTAGCCGGTCTCCGTCCAGGCAATGACGTTCTCGTTCTGATTGTCGAGAACGAACTCGCCCTTGTCGGTCTTCACCGTCAGCACCGCGTGTCCTTCGCCCTTCTTGTCACGCACGACGGTGATGAGCAGGGCCTCGCGCGGCCATCCGGCGTCGATCAGCATCTTGCGCTTCAACAGCACGTAGTCTTCACAGTCGCCGTAACCGTCAGTCGGCAGCGACCACTTCTCGATCACGCCCCAGTGCTCCTGGTCGGTCAAAGGCTTGACGGTCTCGTTGACCCAGCGATTGACCTTGACGAGGTCGCGCCACGCCGTCTGCGACATCACGATGTCGCGCGGCTGCGTCGGCCCGCTCTGGCACTGCGCGGCATTGTCCGCACAAAACTCGACCCAGCCGATCGGCGCCCGCGTGGTGTCGCCGAGGCTTGCGTAGAGCAGACGGCTCTCACCGGCCTGCGCTGTCGCGCTGATCCCGAAGAGCATGGCGGCCAGCGCCAAACCCTTCCCCTGTCCCCTGAAATCCAACACTGCGGCCCCCGTTTCTTGTTGGGGACCACATTGCGCACGCAGCTTTTGAGTTGGCGCTAAGTCAGCCAAGTCAAGTCGAGACGAATGCAAGTAAAAGGCGAGGCAAATTCGATCTATACTTGAATCGAATTCGACTAAAATTAGAGAATACTGCAATTGATTCAAACTTTATCGATTAACGCGGAAACGCTGGCGGAACCGTCGTTTGCGCGCGGAAAGGCCGGTGCGTTAACTCACGCGGGGCCTGTCTCAGCGCACGAAAAAGGCGGCGTCCGCATCGCGGAGGCCGCCTTCAGGGCTGGAAATCCAGTGGTTTTGGCGTTGTCGCGCTTTACCGCGCGGTAACGCTCTCTTCGAGTGTCTCGATCGGCTGCGAGTGCAAGAACTCCAGCGCGAAGCCGTCTTCGAGATTTCGGACCACGCGGCCCTGGACCCGGCCGAGCAGAACCGTCGATTTGAGCGGCGGGCGGTTCTCCGCGGCGATGGCAGCGCCGGACAGAGAAAGGTCGATGATGCGGCAGGTCATCTTGGTGCCGTCCTCGAGTGTCAGCACCGCGATCGGGTTGCGCGGCACGATACGGTCGTGGCGGCGGTCCTCCGGCAGATTGAGGATGTCGCGGTTGGCGAGCCAGGTCAGCTGGGCCGCGAGCTTGTCCCGCTTCCTGGGCGTCGCACCGACCGTCATGGCGAAGCCATTGTCGATGATGCGGGTGATCTTGCCCTCGACGCGGCCAATATGGTCGAGATAGGCGACCACGCGGTCGCCGACATTGCCGATGCCGGGGGCGAGCAGGGCGAGGCCACCCGGCGACATGTTGATCACCTGGCAGGGGAATTCACGGCGGTCCGGCAGCATGTAGCGGCCGAGCAGGTGAACCTTCACCCGCTGGAAACGCCGTCGTTCCTCGGCGGCCGGAAGAAATTTTTTGTTCGCCAACGCCATTTTCACAACCTGACCCCCCGCCTGGCGGAGTCCGGGACGACCCTAAGGTGCACAGGGTTAATGCCGCGTTAGGATTGGGCGCGTCGTTTACGGACAGACACAATGCGTTCAAAAAGCCACATCAGGGGCGGACAAGCCAGCACCGCAAGCGCGCCGAGGTCCAGCGCGGCCGCCGCGGTCCCCGCCGTTTTAGCGAGCCGCCCCGCCACCGCCGGCCCCAGCATCATCGCGGCATAGAACAGCGTGTAGAACACGCCCATGCCGATCGCCCGTGTCTCCGGGGCGAGCACGCGGGCGGCGAGGCTCATGATCGGGCCCGCGGGATGTCCGCCGACCAGGCCGATCAGGACGAGGATCGTGATCACCGCATCGGACCGGGTCAGCCAGGCCAGCAGGGCGGCCACCGTGAGGCTGGCGGCAATCGCCAATATCAAGGGCCGCTTGAAGCGATCGGCGAGATAGCCGCCGGCCGGCACCGAGATCACCGACAGCCACATCACGACGCTGATCGCCGAGCCGGCCGCCGCGATGCTCCAGCCGCGCTCGGCGAGCAGGGAGGGCCCGAACGAGAAGATCATGGCGAAGCCGACATTATAGAGGCCCCAGATCATGCCGGCGACGATCACCGCCAGCAGCGCGAGGCGATCAAGCCGGCCTGAGCCGGTCGCACTGGCCGTTGCGCCCGGCGGCGGCTGGTAGAACATGATCAAGAGAATGCCGATCGCGGTCAGCGCGCCGGCGGCCAGGAACACGGCGCCCGCGCCATAGGCGGTGCCGATCGCCGGCAGCACCAGCAGCGAGATCGCAACGCCGGCCGGCCAGGAGTTGACGAAGATCGCCATCGCGGTTGCGATCTCTTTCCCGGCAAACCAGTCGGTGCCCATCTTGGTGAGCTGCACCGTCAGCAGCACGCCGCCGGCTCCGGAGGTGAGGCGGCCCGCCATCTGCCAGCCCCAGACATCGGTGGTGGCCATGACGAGGCTGCCCGCCGTCATCAGCAGCAGCGCTGCGATCGTCGTGGGTTTGTCGCCAAGCGTTCGGCCGATCGCGCCGCCCGGCAGCGCCAGCACAATGCCCGGCGTGAAATATAGCCCGATCAGGATGCCGATATCGGCGAGCCCGACGCCAAAACTCTGTTGCAGCAGCGGCGCGACCGCTGCCACGCTCTGGAACTGGAACGCGATGGTGAGGCGCACGACGAACAGGATCGCAAGAATGCCCCAGCGATTGCGCAACGCGTCATCTCCCCAAGCCCTCAGTCGAAGGTGCGGTGCGGAAGGACGAGAGTCAACCTTCTGCCTTCCTCGTCGCGCGCTGATACAGCAGACACAGCAGCGCCAGCAGCACGACGGCCGAGAGCCCGAGCGACCAGTGAATGCCGATCGCAGCGCCAAAGACGCCGACGGTGATGCCGCTGAAGGCCCGCATCCCGAGGCCTGCCATGTTGTAGAGGCCGACGACGCGGCCGCGGATGTCGTGCGGCGCGTTCAGCTGTACCAGCGCCTGCGCCATGGTGTTGAACGACAGCTCGAAGAAACCCGCAAAGAACAGCAGCACGATCGCGACCGGATAGATTTTCACTGCCGCAAAGCCGAGCAGCGCCACGCTCCACAGCATCGCCAGTGTGATCGCGGTGCGCGGCGTGCCTTTCAGCCGCCCCCACGATTCCAGCGCGATGCCGGCGAGCAGCGCACCGGCAGCGTCGGCCGCGAGCAGCACGCTATAGGACACGCCGGGATCGCCATGGCCGAGATCGCCGGCAAAGCCCGGCATCTGCGCATGATAGGCATTGCCGATCATGAAGGAGGTGAGGCCGGCGAGCCACGTCATCGCGGTCAGCACCGGCTGCGTGCCGATGGCGCGGATGGTCAGCATGATGTCGGCAAAGCCGCGTACCGCAAAGCGCCGCACGGCCACGCTGCTGTCGCGCACCGGCGCCCAGAACAGCCACAGCAGCATCGGCAGATAGAACAGCGTGTTGAAGATGATGCCGTGCGAGGTGCCTAGCGTCAGCATGATGATTCCGCCGACGGCAGGTCCGACCAGAATGCCGAGATAGCGCGCCATCGCGTTCAGCCGCACTGCGCTCGGAAGATCAGCGGGGCCGACGAGGTCGTAGAGCAGCAACTGGTTCGGTGTCTGCCACAGCACGCCGGCGCAGCCATGGATCACCAGCAGCAGCATCGCGTGCCACATCTGGATGGTGTCGGTGATGAAGAAGAAGCCCCAGCCGGCCGAGGCCAATATGAACAGCAGCATGCCGCACTGGATGATGCGGCGCGGATCGACCCGGTCGGCAAGCCCGCCGACCGCGACCGAGAACAGCAGGAACGGCAGCCAGTGCGACAGCACGGCAAAGCCTCCCAGCGTCGGCGAATGGAATTTCTGGAACACCACCCAATAGCTGATCACATGCTCGATATTGTCGGCCATCATCGCCAGTACGTAAGCGATGAACTGGAGCCGGTACGGCACCGACTTCATCGCTGCGAACGATCCGGACGCGACCACGGGATTTTGGGGCAGGGGGTTCAAGCGGGCACCAGGAAAGGACTGTTGCGGCATTACACGTTCGCCGCCGACCGCTCAAGACACTTGGCTGTGGTTCTTGCTACGGGCTAAACGAACGCCAATCCGGCCGCGATCAGCACCATCAGTCCGAGCGTGACGTTGAGCGCGCGCTCGCTACTCGGCGACAGCCGCAATCGACGCAGGAACACCCCGACATAGAGCCAGATGATGTCGACCACGATCATGACCACGACCAGCAGGAACCACTTCGCAAGCGTGTCGTGTTGCGCGCTCTCCTTGATCAAGGTGTATGACGCCAGCAGGGACGCGAAGGCCAGATACGCCTTCGGGTTCGTCATGCCCAGGAGAAATCCGGCCGCAGGCGAGGCGTGTGTGCGACTGCGTTCCTCGGCGGTGTCTCCGACAGGGGACGATGCGATCTTGTAGGCGAGATAGATGAGGTAGACCGTGGCGGCGATCGTCATGATACGCAGTGCCGACGGAAACGCCGCCAGCAGCGAAAACAGTCCTGCAGCGGTCACGCCGGCGGCGATGGCGAGCCCCACCTGAAGTCCGAGAAAGTACGGCAGCCCCCCGACAAAGCCCCGGGCGCGACCGACCGCGATGAGCGCCGCGATCGCGGGACCCGGCGAACCCAGCAATCCCACGGCCGCAGTCAGGAATATGCCGAGTGCGACCATGTCCATTGCGAAACCCCTTCCGACGCGTGGCAGGGCGAGGACTAGCTGGCTCTCCTCCAACAGAGAAACCATTTATTTCGATGAGCGGCATTGATTTTCTGAATTGGCAGGATGGACGGATTGGGCGTTGAGTCCATGCCCGGATGAGCGCAGCGACATCCAGGGCCGCTCCCGCATGACGTTGCGCTTCATGCAAAGCTACGAGGTCGCCTCTACCCCAGCGCCTTCACATACACCCCATACGGCACGCCCAAAATATCCGGCGCGTCGCGAACCCTGGCAAATCCCATTCGCAGATACATCGGCAGCGCCACCGTCATGATCGGCGTCGTGTGGAGCGCAATGACGGCCGCCTGATCGCGCTCGGCGCGGCGCAGGCATTCTTCCGTCAGTTGCCGGCCGACGCCCTTGCCGCGCGCCAAGGGATCGACCACCAGCATGCGGATAACAGGCCATGCCGGATCGAAGAACGCCGGCTTCGGCGCTCGCGGCCCGACATAGGCGACAGCGCCGACGATCTGGCCATCATCTTCGGCGACGATGATCTCGCCGGTCCTGGAAAGCTGCGGCATCTTCGCGACATTGGCATTGAACAGCGGCCAATCGGAAAAATGCGGCTCGAACTCCGCGAACGCAGCCAGCGCGACGCGTACGATCGGCTCGGCATCCTCTTCGCGATAGTCACGCAGCATCGGCTACTCCGTCGCGCAACTTCGCACCCGTCAGCCGCCGCAGGCCTGCTCGCTCCGGCAGATTATCGGGCGTCCTGACATTCCAGATGAGCCCGACGGCCTCAAGCGACCGGATCAGCCACCAGCCCGGATCGACCTGTCCCGGCAACAGTCCGAGCTTCGCCGAGCCGGGATAGGCGTGATGGTTGTTGTGCCAATTCTCGCCCATGCTGATCAGCGCCGCGAGACGGACATTGTAGCCCTGGGCCGCGACGCCATCTATGACCCAGACCTGCTCGCCTCTGGTGTGGGAGAAATGGCCGACCAGCCAGTGTCCGGTCACGCAGACGCTGACCCGCACACAAATGCCCCACACCAGCCAGTCCACGCCGCCGATTGCGAAGAAGAGCATGGCCCACGGCAATTGCTGCAACATCCAGGTGCGCTCGACCAGGGCGTAGAAGCGGTCATTGGCGAGCCGCGGCTCGAGTCTGAAGTCCGGCGGATGACGCAACACCAGCCGGCAATGCAATTGCCACCACGCATCGCGCCAGAAGCCGGCACTATGACGGGAATAGTCGTGGCACGCGGGCTGGCGTTGCGCCCAGTCGCGGAAATCGTGCAGGCGGATCATGCCGAACGGGCCGGCCATGCCGACCAGCGTGCCGAGATAAACGAGCAGATGTTCGAGCCAGAGCGGACAGTCGAAGCTCGCATGGATCAGCTTGCGATGCATGCCGACCGAATGGCCGCAGCAGAGCGTGACGGCACTGATCGCGATGAACAGCGCGAACGCCGACCAGGAGAAGCAGGCCGGTCCAAGCACGATAGCGACCGCCGTCATGCCCGCGAGCCACAGCGATTTGTCCGGCGCCCAGCGCACGGTGCCCTCCAGCGGATCGGTGTCAGGCGTGACGACAATTCGTTCCGAGCCCGGTCGCAAATCCATGGTGTGATCCCGGCAGAGTTCCGAAGCAGGCGTCGCTGCGGCACGTCCAGCCTGCGGATACAACTGCGGCGTGTCAACGTCCGCCTTGGTATTTCCAATGTCGCGATGCTGTCATAGGCTGATCCCGGATCCGCACCATCAATCATAACAAGCGGGCAGTGAGGAAACAGCCATGGACCAGATCCGCGTCTGCACCCACGCAGGCCCGGGCAGCGAGCCCGTCATCCGCACCGTGCCATGGCCGAAGGTCGGCAAGAAGGCCGCGCTGATCAAGGTCGGCGCCTGCGGCGTTTGCGGCACCGATCTGCATATCCTGAAAGGTCACTGGCCGAAGCCGCTGCCATGGCCGTTCACGCTCGGCCACGAACTCGGCGGTGTCATCGTCGAATGCGGCGATGAATTCACCGAGGATTTCATGAGCAAGCCGCTGAAGGTCGGATCAAAAGTGATGATCCCGCCGCTGATGCCCTGCGGCCGCTGCTATTACTGCATCCATTATCCCCAAACCGCCAACAAATGCCTGACGCCGGTCTATTACGGCCGCTATCTCGGTTTCGACAAGGCGCCGCACATGTGGGGCGGCTGGGCCGAATATGTCTATGTCGATCTCGAGATGCTGCCGGGCACAAAAATCTACAAGCTGCCCGACGACATGTCGCTGCGGCTCGGCGCGTTGTCCGAGCCGCTGACGTCCTGCATCCGCGCCTTCAACCGCGCGAGCCGCGCCGGCGGTTTTTCCTGGGGCGGCACGGTGGTGATCCAGGGCTCGGGCCCGATCGGCATTCTGGCGGTTGCCGCCGCGAAGGAGATGGGAGCGGGGCGCGTGATCTGCGTCGGCGCGCCGGAAGAGCCGCGGCTCAAGCTCGCGCGCGAGTTCGGCGCGGAGGCGACGGTGAACATCGAAGAGATCAAATCGCCGCAAGAGCGCATTGCGCGCGTGCGGGATATTGTCGGTGGCTTCGGCGCCGATCTGGTGATGGATTGCTCGGGCCATCCGACTGCCGGCCCCGAGGGCATCGAGATGCTGCGCGACGGCGGCACCTATGTCGAGATGGGCCAGTTCACCGATGCCGGCTCGATCGAGACGTCCTGGCACCGTATCTGCACCAAGGACCTCAACGTGCTCGGGTCCTGGGGTTTTACCGGTAATGATCTCCCGCTCGGCGTCGACATGCTCTACCGCACCCGTGACAAATATCCCTGGCTGAAGATGCAGACGATCTATCCGTTCACGGAAGCGGGCGTCGCGCAGGCGGTGAGGGATGCGATGGCGATGAAGACGGTAAAGTCGACCATCGTGCCGTGGCCGGAATTGGTGGATTAGATTTGCATCTCAGGCTCCTCTCGCCGAGAGAAGGCACGCTATCGCAAAAAAAAGCGTGGCCGTGACTTCCATTTTACGTTGAAGCCGCTAGCCTGCGCACCTCGCAAAGCCCGCAGGTGTCATGAACAAATCATTAGAGATTCCCGACGCTTCCCTGGCATCCCTCATTCCCGACATCGATCGGCTCGCCGCGGAAGCGATGGCGGTCTGGAAGGTGCCGGGCGCTGCTCTCGCCATCGTGCAGGATGGCAAGGTCGCGCTCACGCGCGCCTACGGCCAGCGCGATGTCGAGGCCGATCTGCCGGTGACGCCGCACACGCATTTCGTGATCTGCTCGATTACCAAGTCGTTCACCGCCACCGCCATCGCGTTGCTGCAAAATGACGGCGTCCTCGACTGGAGCAAGCCGGTCCGCGACTATCTGCCGGAGTTTCGCCTCTCGGACGCGGTCGCGACCGAACGCGTCACCATTCGCGACCTGCTCAGCCATCAATCGGGGCTGCCGCGGCATGATTGGGTTCATATGCCCGGCGATCTCTCGCCGGCCGAAATGCTGCCGCTGATGCGGCACCTCGAATTGAGCCGCGACATCCGCGGCGCCTGGCAATACAGCAATCTCTGCTACAACGCCGCCGGTCTCCTGATAGAGCGGCTGAGCGGGAAGAGCTTTGAGGCCTTCGTGCGCGAGCGCCTGACCGACCGGCTCGGCATGAACATCAGTTTCTCTCTCGATGAGCTCGAAGCTGGAGCGGAGCCGGCGCGGCCCTACAAGATCGACGTCGACACGCGGTCTCCGGCGCTGCGGCTGCCGATCCGCACCACGGCCGCAGGCGCCATCAACACGTCTGTCGCCGATCTCGCCAACTGGATGCGGCTGCATCTCGGCAAGGGCGAGTTCGAAGGCGAGCGCCTGCTTCCGGCTACGCTGGTGGAGCAACTGCACGCGCCGCTGGCGCTGGTCGGCAAGTCGGAATTTTCCGAGAACGGCCACCACATACATTATGGGTTAGGGCTTCAGTCCCACACCTATCGGGGCGAGCGCATGGTATCGCACAGCGGCGGCTGGAACGGCTGGGGCTCGCTGATGGCCTTGGTGCCGGAGGCCGGCATCGGCGTCGCCGTGCTGACCAACCGCAGCTCAAGCGGGATACCGCTGATTCTGTCATTGTATATCATCGACCGGCTGCGCGGCCGGGAGCCGGTCGACTGGCTCTCGCGCTTCCGCAAGCAGCGCGACGATTTCATCGCCCACATCCCGGCCGACAAGGAGGCGCGCGAGAAGGCGCGTCACAAGGACACCACGCCGGCGCATGAATTGTCGGCCTATGCGGCCGACTATGCCCATCCCGCCTATGGTGTGATCTCGATCCGCGAGCGGGACGGCGCACTGCATTGGTCGTGGCGCGGCATGGGCGCGCCGCTGTCGCACCGGCATTTCGAGACGTTCGTCACGCCGGAGATCATCGACCAGCTCCATCCTGATAATGTCCCCATCACCTTCCAGACCGACCGTGAGGGCAACATTGTGCACCTGTCGGTGCCGCTGGAGCCGATGGTCAAGGACATCGTGTTCGAGCGCCGTGCGGCCGGCGACTGCGTCGATCCTGCATTCCGCACACGCTGCGTCGGGCAGTTCAAGAGCGGCGCCATCACCCATCGCGTTACCCTGGACAGCGAAGGCAGGCTTATTCTGAAGCCGGACTACCAGCCGGCCTATCGCCTGGAGCCGCAGCAGGGCCGCGGGTTTCGCATCGCCGAGCTGGAGGGTTTTGCCGTCGAGTTTCGCGGGGAGGGGGAGCGTATCGACCAGATCGTCTTCCACCAGCCGAACGGCATCTTCGTCGCCGACCGCGTGATGGAGCAGGAAAGTGGTCACTGATGGAGTCCAGTAGGCAGCGTTCCCCCTTCCGCGCCATCCGCGCGATCGACTACACCGTCATCTTCGTGCGCGACATGACGGCGATGCGTCGGTTCTACGAAAACGTTCTCGCCTTATCCCTGCTGCGTGAGCTGTCGCCGAACTGGATCGAGTATGGCCTCGGCAGAAACACGCTGGCGCTGGCCAGGCCGAGCCGCACCGCCGCCGATGCCCCGACGCCGGCAGGGAGTGCCTCGCTGCAACTGGCCTTCAAGGTATCCGCAACGGAGGTCGATGCATGCGCCGACGAACTCGTGCGGCAGGGCGTGGCGCTGCTGTCGCCGCCGACGAACCAGTCGTTTGGCCATCGGACGCTGTTCTTTCGCGACCCCGACGGCAATCTGCTGGAGATCTACGCCGAGATCTGAGCGCGCAGGCCAGCCGTAGCCCAAAAAGTTCCATCGGAAATCCGCGAACTATTCACGCTGAGGTGAAACTTAGGCCCCAGTTCCGGCTTTCAGTTCGTGGGAGAGGTATCGTGAAGCAAATCCTGAAACCCGTCACTTACATCCTGGCTGCCATCTACTTCCTGGTGGATGCCGTCTTCATGGCCGTGGCGAGACCAATCTCGAGCTGGATAGGGCGGCATCTCGAATTCAAGCGGTTGCGCGCCTGGATCAGATCGCTGCCGCCTTATCCCTCGCTCGCCCTGTTTTCCGTGCCCGTGATCATTCTGGAGCCGATCAAGCCGGTGGCCGCTTACCTTGCGGCAACTGGTCAGTTCGTGAGCGGCGCGGCAACGTTCATCGTCGGGGAGTTGCTCAAGCTGGTGCTGGTCGAGCGCCTGTTCCATCTCACGCGTGACAAGCTGATGCGGATTCCGGCTTTCGCCTGGGCCTATGGGAAATTCGCCGAAGTGAAGGCATGGCTGCAAGCAACCGAAGCCTGGCGTGCCATCCGCGCCTTGAGCCTTGCAGCGAAGGACGCCGTTGCGCGGGCGAGAGCCAAGCTGGTCGGCAGCTTCAGCAGGCTGGCGACCTCCAGGGATTAAGACCGGCGCGTTCGCCTCCTCTACGCGAGCTTGCGTGCTGCGGCGGTGGCCTTGTCACCCGTGTTCGGCGTGCCGGTCGGTTCGATCAGCATCAAATGAACCTCCTCGCGCGCCACCGGGCGATGTTCGACACCTTTGGGCACGACGTAGAGTTCGCCCGGACCGAGCGTTACCGTGCGATCCCGTAGTTCGATGTCCAGCTTGCCTTTCAGGACGAGGAAGAAGTCGTCGGTGTCGTCGTGCTTGTGCCAGGTGAATTCGCCCTTCACCTTCACCACCATGACGTCGCAATCGTTGAAGGTCGTGACCGTCCGCGGCGACCACAGATCCTCGAAGGTCGCGAGCTTGTCGGCAAGCGATATGCTGTCGGCCATGTGTCCCCCATGAGTTTCTCGTGAGACACGATGTGGGATCGGATGACGCATAGGACAAGTCCAGCATCCATCCGCGTTACAGTGGCGGAGTAACGGGTATCGCCTGCGACCGTCTCCCTTATGCGCGCGACACGTGAGCAGAGACGCACTGCCAACGTCCGTCCCGGAATTGCCAATCGTCCGTGTACCGGCCAGCACCCTTGCCGCCGTCCGGCTTACGATAGCTGGTGCGTGCATGAATGATGGCGAAGTCCCCGAGCACGCGGATGATCACGTCGTGCTCGCGAATGTCGCGCACCGCCGAGCCGCGGCCGATCTGCACCAGGAATGTCGACCGGTCGATCAGTGTGCCGTCCGGATTGGTGTTGCGAAAGTCCGCCGCGAGATTGGCGTCGAACCAGGCTACGTCGTCTTCGTCAACCGCGCGGACGTAATTGCGATTGAGATCCGCCAAAGTAGCCTCTGTGGTCTTTTTGTCGGACATTGCTTGTTCACCTGTTTGCCTGCTCGCGAGTCACCAATGCGATATCGAGCCGGTGTCGCAGGTCCATGGTCGCCTCGATCGTGCCCGGAGCCTAATGCAATTTGCCGATCCGATGGTTCGGACTCGATCGAACCGTCCCTGCTTGCAAGTTAAGCCAGGTGGCCGCGAAATCTGCCGATCTCGCCCAAAAGCGCTCCAGACGAAATAAAATGACTCCAGAACGCCGAATGGAGCACCTGCGAGCCTGTTCACCGTGTCGGCGACGCCATGCATCATAAGCATGGTGATTTGCCCGCGCTTGGCGTAAAGAGCGTCCAAATCAAATCGTCACGCGTGTGACTGGGCCTTCTGCCGCGAGTGCGGCGTCTCCGGCCCCCTCGGTTCGCCGTTCCGCGCCTGAATTAACCAAGGTTTTCCATCTCGTGTCTTTTCCGGCCCTGACCCCGCCGCTCGCCCGTGCATTGGCTGAGCGCAATTACGACCGTCCGACCCCCGTTCAGCTCGCTGTGCTTGCGGACGAGGCAGCCGACCGTGACCTCCTGGTTTCGGCCCAGACCGGCTCCGGCAAGACGCTGGCCTATGGTCTGGCCATGGCCAGGGATCTGCTCGGTGACGCCGAGCGGTTCGAGCGGGCGGGCGCGCCGCTTGCCTTGATCGTGGCGCCGACCCGCGAGCTGGCCCTTCAGGTCCATCGCGAACTGGCCTGGCTGTATGAGCACGCAGACGGGCGCGTCGTCTCCTGCGTCGGCGGCATGGATCCGCGGCGCGAGCAGCGCGAGCTTGCCGTGGGTGCCCATATCGTCGTCGGCACGCCCGGCCGGTTGTGCGACCATTTGCGACGTAACCGCCTCGACATTTCGGAATTGAAGGTCGTCGTTCTCGACGAGGCCGACGAGATGCTCAATCTCGGCTTTCGCGAGGACATGGAATTCATCCTCAAGACCACGCCGGAGTCGCGCCGCACCCTGATGTTCTCGGCGACGTTTCCGCGCGGCATCGTCGCGCTGACCAAGCAGTATCAGCAGCAGGCGTTCCGGATCGAGGTCGCCGGCGACGAAGGCGGTCACGCCGATATCGAGTACCGCGCGATCCGGATCGCGCCCGCCGATGCCGAGCACGCGGTCGTCAACGTGCTGCGTTTCTACGAGGCGCCGAGCGCGCTGGTGTTTTGCAGCACGCGCGATCACGTCAGGCATTTGCAGGCGGCGCTGCTGGAGCGCGGCTTCTCTGTTGTCGCCTTGTCAGGCGAATTGACACAGAACGAGCGGACCATGGCGCTGCAGTCGCTGCGCGACGGGCGCGCCCGCGTCTGCGTGGCGACCGACGTTGCCGCCCGCGGCATCGACCTGCCGAGCCTCGATCTCGTCATTCACGCCGATCTGCCGAACGACGCCGAGGTCATGCAGCATCGTTCGGGTCGAACGGGGCGCGCGGGACGAAAGGGGACAAGCGTCTTGCTGGTGCCGCCGATACGACGGCGGCGTGCGGAAATGCTGCTGAATGTCTCGGGGATCGACGCGGTCTGGGGGACAGCACCGCAAGCGGAAGAAATCCGCAAGCTCGATCACGACCGTATGAAGGACGTGTTGTTCACGGAAGAGACCGCTCCCGACGATCTGGTGCTGGCGCAGGCGCTGCTGGCCGAGCGGTCGGCTGAGGATATCGCCGCCGCACTCGCGCGACTCTATCGGGCGCGACTGCCGTCACCGGAAGACATCCTCGATCCCGGCGAGCGGGCTGGCCGGCCGCGCGACGATCGCGGTCGCGACAATGTCCGCACGCCGCGCGACGACCGGACGCCGCGCGACGATGCCCGCAATTCGCGCGGCGATGATCGCGCCGAAAGGCCTCGACCCAAATCGGGGAAATCGTCGCCGAAACACGGCATGGGGGAGGCCACCGTCTGGTTCCGGGCCAACATTGGACGAAGAAAGAACGCGGAAGCGCGCTGGCTTCTGCCGATGATTTGCCGTCGCGGCGGCATTGACAAGGGCGACATCGGCGCCATCAAGATCATGGACACGACGACCGAGTTCGAGATTTCCGAGCGGGTCGCGGAATCCTTCGCTGCCAAGATCAAGCGTCCGGACAAGGAAGACAATATCCGCCTCGAGCCGATGGCGGACGCGCCGCAGCGGCAAGCGCCTGCAGAAGAGCGATCACACCCCCCCCGGCACGAGAGCCGCGACATCGATCATCGTGAACGGCGCGATGATCGCCCGCGCGACAAAAGTGAATTCAAGCCACGGGGCAAGCCGCACGGTGAGCGCGCGCCGAAATTCGATGATGCGCCGTCGTTCGGAAAGAAAAAGAAACACAAGAACAAGCCGGGCCACGCGGAGCCTTCAGTCACGCCGTGGCCCGGGAAGGGCGCGCCCGGAAAGAAGGCGAAGAAGAAGCATCGCGGCTGAACGGCCGCCTGCTAGCGCAGACAACAATGATGCCGCCGGATCGCGCCGGCGGCATCATGATCTCGGGGGGCGTGTGACCTCAGCGGCCGCCACCGCCGCCACCACCACCACCTCCGCCGCCACCACCGCCGGCATCACGCATCGCCGAATTGTAGCGGGGGTCGGTCTGCTTCATGTAGATGGGCGAAGTATCCCGGTCGGTGCGAACGCGGCGTCCGCCCTGCTGCGGCGCTTCGATGAGGCCGGCGCAGCCTTCGAAGAAGGCGAACTCGCAGCCATAGGTATGGACCTGCGCGGCGTTGGCGCTGGTCGCGCTGAAGGCGGCGGTCGCAGCGAGTGCAAACAATCCAACTTTCGACAATGTGAGTTTCATGGAAATTCTCCAGCCTCGGTGTAGCGAGACCGGAACGGCTCGCACACAGCTTCGACGGGGCCTGGCTGTGTCAGGTTCGAGGCGGGCGCTTCACGCCCGCGTGAGCCGGGCCGGCCTGGGCTGGGCGTTACGTCGCAGCGAGGTCGCGGAGCATGTAGGTCGCGCTGTCGCCGTAGGATGCAAGCTTTGCGCGTAGCTCCGCATCCGCCGTGACCGGCCGAAAGCCGAGACGCTCCCACAGCGGCCGCGTGGCGTAGACCGACACGAGTGCGAGCATTGCGATGCCGGAAGCGCGCGCCAGCCCCTCGATATCAGCAACGTAAGCGCGCGAAGCGCCGCCGCGAAAATCGGGCAGCACGGCAACGTCGTGCACGTAGAGGCAATCCGCGTCGACGGGGAGTCGTTCGAGGAAATCGTCGAGTAGCGGAATCCGGTGCTGTCTCCAGGGATGCGCAAGGCCGTAACCAACGATCTCATCGTCCGCGATGAGCACGCGGCAGCCTTCGGGATAGAGCCGCATCTTTTCCGCGAACACGTCGGGACGTTCCGGCAGGCCGGGATGGATGCGCGTCGCGATCGCGCTGATCGCCGGCAGGTCGGATACGCGCGCGGGGCGCCAATGCGGCTTGGTCATATCGGTCCGTCTCACGTCATCCAGTTTATTCCGTAGCGAAGCTGCGCGTAGCGAAAAATATCGTTGGCGCGGCGTAAGGAATACCACGGCTCGTGCGGCGTCCTACTCCTGCAAGCCAATTGCATGACAGGAGACACCATGACGACATCCCCGATCCGCCTCGCGCTCACGCTCGCTGCATTGCTCGCAATCGTTCCCGCCGCCTTCGCCGCGCCGCCGACCAAGACCGGCAAGACCGACAAGGGCAACGTGCTCACCGACGCCAAGGGCATGTCGCTCTACACCTTCGACAAGGACGCGGACGGCAAGTCGGTCTGCAACGGTCCGTGTGCGACGAACTGGCCGGCGCTGAAAGCCGAGGCCAGCGATGCCGCCGCCGACGGCTACACCGTCATCACCCGCGACGACGGTTCGAAGCAGTGGGCCCACAAGGGCAAGCCGCTCTACACATTTGCCAAGGACACCAAGCCCGGCGACATCACCGGCGATGGTTTTCTGAACGGCGCCTGGCATCTGGCGATGCCGTAAGCGATCTCCGAGATACGCGGGACGGGTTGCACCACGCAGCCTGTCCTCGCATCGCGCGTTTTAAGCAGGCGGCGCCGGCACCAGACCGTAGCGCAACATTGTCTCTTTCATCTTCGCCGGATCGGGTGGCGCGCCGGCCGACAGGAGCGCGGCCATCTCCTTGAAATATTGCGGTCCCAGCACGCCGGGGCTCAGGATGCACAGGCATGTCGCAGGCCCGGCTGACCGGTTGGTGAAGCCGTGTACGACGCCGCGCTTGATGAATACGGATTCGCCGGGGCGGACCTCGATCTCCTGGCCGTCGATCGTCCAGGTCGAGATGCCACCGAGCCCGTAGATCGTCTCATCCCATCGGTCGTGATAATGCGGGATGGGCATCCGCGCATTCGGCTGCAGCGTCATTTCGAAGATGTCGACGCTGCCGGCGGTGTCTTCCTTGCTGTGCAGGAAGCGGAGCTGAAGTGAGCCGAAATTGATGATGTCGGACATGGCTGTTTCGCCCAAATGAGGTTGCATCGAGGTCGCGGCGATCGCTCAGACGGAAGCTATCGCAGCCCCTCATACACCATCGGCCCGCGTGTGACCGGCAATTTGCCGATCGCGGTGCAGGCGGCAAAGCATTCCGGGCAGGCTCAAACGGCTCCGGGCACCGGCATCTCCGAGCCGCTCGCCGGAGTTGATCTCAAGTTGGCGGAAGCATTTGCGGCAACTTCAAAGAAGTAAAAACGCCGCCTGTGCCGCTTCGTCGCTCAAATCGAATTTATTCAAGTTGAGAGTCCGAAAGCGAACTGAAGGCCCGACCTTGGTTGGTCATAGTCGGCTTCGGCAGGGGCGAGAGCCGCAGAGCAGCGGCAGCATCCTTCCATTTTGAGAGTAGGGGCACTGGTTTCCGGGTGCGGCCCGCATCTGGGAGCTTCCGGGGGTCTTCAGTCCATTATCTGGTTTCGCGTGAAAGGGATGAATGACGATGAATGATGCCAATGTGAAAGCCGAAACGAAAGCCACGCCGCTGGATGGGGTGGCGAACGGTGATGCAAAGCTCAAGTTCGAGATGCCATTTTTCAACATCCAGGCGATCTTCGGCGATCTCGCCGAGCAGGGCGCCGCGCGGGCCAAAGCAAATTTCGAGCAGATGAAGGCGGCTTCCGAGGAGATCACCGAAGCTCTCCGCGAAGCCTGTTCGACCAATGCCACGCGTGCCGCCGATTACGGCACCAAGATGATCGAAATATCAAACATCAATACCAGCTCCGCGCTGGAATTCCTGTCCCAGCTTGCGGATGCGAGGTCGTTTGCGGATGTCGTGACCCTCTCCACCACCCACGGCCGCAAGACCTTTGAAGCGGCTTCCGGCCAGAACCGGGAGCTTTGGGACCTTGCCCAGAAGGTCGCGACCGAGACGGCCGAGCCGATCAAGAAGAGCTTCAACCGGGTTCTGCACAGGGCTGCTTGAATCGAGGCTACCGGCCGCGTGAATCGGCTGGGCGAGCGTCTTCGCCAGAAGAGACGCCGTCCAGCCGATGGCGGCCCCACCTTGCCGTGAGGTGATGCCAAGCTGGAGGAGTTCAGGATGGGTATAGTGATGATCAAATGCCCGGAAACGGGCCGCGCGATTTCGACGGGCATCGAGATGGATCGCGACCGATTTCGATGCAGTGCAGTGTTCTTTTCGCGCACATATTGCGGGATCTGCGCGGCGACGCACGAGTGGTTCGCCAGAGAGGCCTGGGTCTACGAGTCGGTCTTGGCGAACGGGAAGTCCGGGGGCGGGCAGCCGCTCCGTGCCGGCGCGGCGTGAAGCAGCCTGACGGCATCCTGCGAAACGATCCGATCGATCCGGCGGCTCATCACCTTGTAACACTCGCATGCGATGACCTCGAGCCGCTGCCTGTCGATATCGAGTTGGCCGCGCCGACTGGATTTCAGGGCCCTTGACGTGCGAAGTGCGCTCACGACGTGCGTGACCGTGGTACGCCGGACGCCGAGCAGTTCCGACAACGTCTCTTGCGTCAGGGGCAGAACGTCGCCGCCGCCATCCGTCCGGTCGTGAATGTGAAGGAGCCAGCGGGCCAGGCGGGCTTCGACGGAGTGCAGCGCATTGCAGGCCGCGACGTGCTGGACTTGCGTCATCAGCGCCCTGGAGAGAAGCTGAACCAGACTTCGGAGGGCGGGACTGCGTTCGAGCGCCGTCTGGAATCGCGCGGGCGAGATTTGCAATGCGGTGCCGGCGACGCGGACGACGGCCGTCATGGGTGAGCGGTGGGGGCCGAGCGCCGTCATGAGTCCGACGGCGCCGTCGTTGCCGATGACGGCGGTCGCGGCCGTCTGCCCGTTCGGCAACTCCATGATGAAGGCGATCGCGCCGCTGCAGGGGAAGTACAGGTGTTCGATCCGGTCGCCCGACCGAACGAGGACTGCATCGTGGAGAAGCGGTACTTTCCGCAGATGCGGTGCAAGCAAGGCGAAGTCGGCCGGCGGTAATGCAGCTAACAGGCGATTACCAACTCTGGTCGCGTGCTCCACCACGGGGTAACCGTCCCTCGACGGAGGCCCGGCGGCTAGCAAACGCATCGACTCCGGTCGGGCCGCGTTGCCGTGCAGACACTTGCCCGGCAGACAGGGAAAACCTGCCATGACGGGTAAGGTTCCCATGATGGATCGCAAGTCCACGCGCCGGCGCGTCCATCCGCGATCTGATCCAGCGATGATAATGGGCCGTTTGCGCACGCTGCGCGGACGGCACGCGCGTTGCTCTACCTCAACCCCTCATACACCATGAGCCCGCGTGCGATCTGCAATTTGCGGATCGCGCGCGGCAATAGTTTCTCCGGCTGATGCAGATAGCGCCAGGAGGTGAGGGTGAAGCGACCAAGCGCGCCGCATTCGTCGTCGAACGGCGCGAGCACGCCTGTCACGCTGACAGGCGTATGCGGTCGGGCGTTGAAGGGCAGCAGCAGCAGCTCGAGATGCGCCTTGCTGCCGTCCTCGCGCGCGGCCGTGACGCCGGCGATGGCGCCGAGCCTCTCGTCGGCCACGATGGTCGTGATCTCCTCGATCTCGCGGCGGCTCGCCTCGTTGAACAGCGCAGTGAAGCTCGAGTCCTTGAGATCCGTTCCGGCAAGCGCGCAGACGCGCGTGCCGGCGACGCGGAACGGGAAGCCGAGATTTTGCTCGCAGGAGAGGACGAAAATGTCGCCGAGCAGGCCGCGGACCGCGGCCGGATCGATATCTGCCCGGTCAGGGGCCCGCGCAGTGCCGCGCTTCTTGTCCCAATATGCGAAGAACTCGCGGCTCGACGGATGTTTCATGACCGAACGCTAACCCCGGGGCGCAACCTCGCGGGACAGACCTGTCCCGCTTCAGTGCACCCGCGATCCCTGTGTTGTTGTGCAGGAGGGGATTTGCAGCGTCCATGCCGCAGGGGCGTTTTCGCACCCGTTAAGCCGGTCTTTGCGTCGTTAACGTTAAATTAACTACGCGCTTCCCGCCCGCCGCCCCGCTGCTATGGTGATCGCGGTCGCAAGCCTCGCCGCTTTCTCCAGGTTCTCGGCGAGGCCTGTACACAGGCGTCAAACAGTTTGGCCACGGGCCGGGGAGGGGTGGGGATACACCTTCATTCCTCTGGTGCCGGAAGGCCGACAAGGACAGGCAGGGCTTTCCCAGGGCCCTGCCTTTTCCTTTTGCGGGGCACACTCTCGTGCCCCGGACGCAGCGCAGCGCTTCTTCAGCGGTGCGCTGCAGAGCCGGGGCCCATGTCGCAAACACAACAAGTGCCGGGACCCAGTCAGCCCGCCAGCGAATTCAATTCATCGGTGAGGTTGCGCCAGTCTGGATTGAGGTCTTCTATCAGTTTGAGCTTCCAGGCACGCCGCCATCGCTTCAGCGAATTCTCGCGCGCCCTTGCTTCGAGGATGGAGCCGTAGGTCTCGAAATTGACCAGCAAAGTCACCCCGTACTGCTTCGTAAACCCGGGGACGAGCTTGGCCTTGTGCGCGGCCATCCCGCGCGCGAGGTCGTTGGTGACGCCAATATATCAATATATAATGTGCCGTTTCGTCTGCTCGCGAGGATGTAGACGAAGAACGCGGTTTGCATGGGTGTAAACCCGGAAGGTTGAACTACCTAAAATTGCACGGTTAGAGCTTGCCGCCAATCTAGGTCCCGGCTCTGCGGCGCGTCACTTGTCCGGGACACGAGACCAGCCCAGGCCGGCAATATCTCCGTGTCCCGGACGCAGTGCAGTGCCCCAGCGATGCACTGCTGGGCCGGGACCCAGCGTCTCGCCGGGGTTCAAACGAGCCCTAGTTCACGAATTCCTTTTGTGCACTTGCGCAAGGCCGGCAAAGGCGACTATCTCCAAGGCTTGTCGTTAAGCCTGTCGCTCCGATCGCGCCTGAAAGCGAAGCTGCCTTGGATTCCCCGCCACAAGATTCGTCGCCGCAAGCTCCGGAGCTGCCGGCCGTCACCGAGGAGGCTCCGCGCGAGCCGATCCTGACGCTGCCGGCGGCGCTGACCGCCTATATCGTGCTGCTGGCGGTGATCCATCTGCGGGTGCTGCTGCCGCCGGAGCTCGAGAACTGGACCATCGACGTCTTCGGCTTCATCCCGAGGCGCTACGATTCCTCGCTGCTGAACTTGCAGATCCCCGGCGGGGCCGGTGCGAAGGTCTGGACCTTCGTCACCTATTCGCTGCTGCACGCCAATCTCACCCATATCGGCTTCAACGTGATGTGGCTGCTGCCGTTCGGCAGCGCGCTGGCGCGACGCTTTGGCGCTGTCAGGTTCTTCCTGTTCATGGCGGTGACGGCGGCGGCCGGTGCGCTCGCCCATCTCGTCACCCATGAGCATGCGGTGGCGCCGATGATCGGCGCCTCGGCCTCGGTGTCGGGTGCGATGGCAGCCGCGATCCGCTTCGCGTTCGGTCGCGGCAGCTTCCTGTCGTTCACCCGCTCGGACGCCGATACCGCCGCAAAGGTTCCAGCCCTGCCGCTGTCGCGCGCGCTGCGCGACGGGCGGGTGGTCGGCTTCCTGGCGGTGTGGTTCGGCGTCAACATCATCTTCGGCGTCGGCGCGATCGGGGTCGATGCCGAGACCACGAGTGTCGCCTGGCAAGCCCATATCGGCGGCTTCTTCGCAGGGCTCCTGCTGTTCGCGCTGTTCGATCCCGTGCCGCGCATGCGAAGTGATGCTGCGGATGCGTCATCACAGGACGTTTCAGACCGTATTTGAAGCGGCGCTTGCAGCGCGGCCTGAATTCATCCATCATTCGCGAGAAGAATGTTCCGAAGCGACAAGCTGCTCGAGCATGATCCGGAAAAGTGTGCAGCGGTTTTCCGGTAAGATCATGCTCAAACAATAACGAAGCAATGCTTCGCAAAGCGCACGAGCGTGAAACCGGCGCTGAA
Organism: Bradyrhizobium betae; assembly: GCF_004123905.1. Taxonomy (GTDB): domain Bacteria; phylum Pseudomonadota; class Alphaproteobacteria; order Rhizobiales; family Xanthobacteraceae; genus Bradyrhizobium; species Bradyrhizobium betae_A. The sequence goes on along the minus strand of NZ_MZXW01000013.1, from coordinate 28,447 downwards.
ACTGTTAGTTGAAGACTCGCGAACAAGTCCGGGCCGCGAAAAGCGGCTGGCTCCGATTCAGGGAGACGACAATGACGGTACGTTCCATTCTCAATGCCAAGGGCCACCAGATCATGAGCGTCGAGCCGGACGCCAAGCTGTCGGCTGCGGCAAAGCTGCTCGGTGAGAAGAAGATCGGCGCGGTGCTGGTGATGGACCAGAGCCGGCTCGACGGCATCCTGTCAGAGCGCGACATCGTGCGCGTGGTCGGCGAGCGCGGCGCCGCCGCGCTGGAGGAGCCGGTCTCTCAGGTCATGACCCGCAAGGTCGTCACCTGCAAGGAGACCGACACGGTCGCCGAGCTCATGGAGATGATGACGACAGGCAAGTTCCGCCATCTGCCTGTGGTCGACAACGGCAAGGTGGTCGGCCTGATCTCGATCGGTGACATCGTCAAGCGCCGCGTGCAGGAATACGAGAACGAGCAGGAAGCCCTGCGCGACTACATCAAGACGGCCTGAGCGAACTTCACGCGTCCGCTTTGGGCGCGTTGCCCGCGGGCGCCGGTGCGAGCACCGCGATCGCTTCCTGGATCGAGTCCAGCGCGCGCTCGGCGGCGCGCGTGCCGTGCGCGATCAGGTCTTCGGAGCGGTGGAAGTCGAACCAGCCGAACTGGCCGACCCGCGGCGTGATCAAAAGGTCCGGCGGATCGCCGGCGAGGCGCGCGCGGGTGATGCGGTCCTGCATGATGTTGAAGGCGTCGACCATCACCGAGGAGATGCCGGGCCGTCCGCCGCTGCCGAAGAACTCGCGCTTCATGGCTTTCTCCGCCGAGAACAGCCGCGGAAAGCGCCGCTTGGCGGTCGGCTCCTCCGGCTCGGCCGCGACCGGCACTGGCATCGCGCCGTGCGAATAGATCGTCGTGGAATGGGTGAAGATGTCGCTGGAAAGATTTGCCGCGATGACGATTTCGGCGCCGAGGGCGCGGGCGGCTGAGACCGGCACGGGATTGACCAGAGCGCCGTCGACCAGCCAGCGGTCGCCGATCAGCATGGGCTGGAAGATGCCGGGCAGGGCATAAGAGGCGCGCATCGCGTCGACCAAGCGGCCACGCGTCAGCCAGATCTCATGCCCGGTACGGACCTCGGTCGCGACGGCGGCGAACTTGATGGGGAGGTCCTCGATCAGGGTCTCGCCAACCGCTTCCTCGAGGCGGTTAGCCAACTTCTCGCCGCCGAGCAGGCCGGAGCCGTTGAGGCGGATGTCGAGATAGCCGAGGATGTTGCGCATCCCCCCCTGCAGACTGCGTCCCCACGCCTCCAGCGTATCGAGCCGGCCGGCCGCATGGAGGCCGCCGACCACGGCGCCGATCGAGGTCCCGACCACGACATCGGGCACGATGCCGTTGGCCGCCAGGGTCCTCAGGATTCCGATATGGGCAAAGCCGCGCGCCGCGCCGCCGCCCAGCGCAAGGCCGAGGACCGGGCGGCGGGTGGTGCCAAGGCCAATCTTCTCGCCGTTCGAGCCGTTCGCGCCCCGACCTTTCAAGATGTCCAGCACTGAAACTCTCCTACGCCGGGGCCAGCCCGCGTCATCAGACTAGGCACCGCATTTGCCGTCCGCCAGAACCGGCGCGAAGCATGGTTTATGCCGCTTTGGGGAAGGCGCTGGGCAGGAGTATGGCGAGGGCGGTTGCTGCTAGTCTAATCACGCAGGCGTCAACCGGGTTCCATAGAACAGTATCAAGGCCGTATTTCCTGGGGTATCAGAGGCTTGAATTCGCCGCGTTTTCGGTGAAAAGCAGGTGACATGACACGCGGGGGTGACGGCATCATCAGATGGCGGCGCAGCGGCAGGCTGCTGCCGGCGCTGATCCTTGCTGCGTGCCTTGTTACCCTCACTCAAGGCGCTGCGCAGGCGCAGCTTTTCACCGATCGTCCGCCGCCGGTGCCGCCCGCCTCGGTGCCCGACCCCGGCGGCGCCGTCAGCCTCGCGCCACCCTCCGGTCCGGGCGCCGGCCCCCCGAGCCTGCCGCCGACCCTGACGCAGCCGGTGACGCCGAGCATGCCGCCGCCCGCCGTCACGACCGTGCCATCGGCCCCACCGCTCAACGCGGCCGTGCCCGGACAGGGCGTGCTGTCGCTGACCGCGAAATACGGCAAGGACACCCCGGCGATCACCAGCGGCCTGGTCTGGCGGGTCTTCGCCGACCGTCCCGACGAGAACGGCACCTTCAAGCTGATCCGCGAGGACCGCAACGCCACGCCCAACATCGTGCTGCCGCCCGGCAATTACGTCGTGCACGTCGCCTTCGGCCTCGTCAGCGCGGTGCGCACCGTCAGCCTGAAGGCCGAGACCGATCGCGAATCCTTCGTGCTGCCGGCCGGCGGCCTGCGCATCGAGGGCCGCGTCGGCACCAGCCGCATTCCGCAGAACCAGATCTCGTTCGCGATCTACAAAGGCAGCCAGTTCGAATCCGGCGAGCGCGCCTCGCTGGTGCCGAACGTCGCCGCCGGCGATGTCGTGCTGATCCCGGAGGGGACCTACTACATCGTCTCAAATTATGGCGACGCCAATTCGGTGGTGCGCTCGGACATCCGCGTCCAGGCCGGCAAGCTCACCGACGTCACCATCACCCACCGCGCCGCCGTGATCACGCTCAAGCTCGTCAGCGACAGGGGCGGCGAGGCGCTCGCCAACACCGCCTGGTCGGTGCTGACCCCCGGCGGCGACGTCATCAAGGAATCGATCGGCGCCTTCCCCCGCGTCGTGCTCTCCGAAGGCGAATACCGCGCCATCGCCAAGAACGAGGGCAAGGTCTACGAGCGCGGTTTCAACGTCGTCAACGGCGTCGACGGCGAAGTCGAAGTCGTCGCGCGCTGATCCTGCTTGCCTAGCTGTAGCTTTCGTGTCCCGGACGCGCTGCAACGCCTCTTAGCGTTGCTGCGCAGAGCCGGGACCCAGGAGGCCGCGCAATCGCTGTTGCGCATGGGCCCCGGCCCTGCAGCGCATCGCTGAAGAAGCGCCGCGCTGCGTCCGGGGCGCGAGAGCTAGCCCTCACTTCCGACCGCAGCGCCTCCACCAGCACGGCAAACGCCTGCGTCGGCTGCCGCCGGCTCTGACCGGCGCGATCACCGAGAGCACGACGTTCGATGCGAACGACTTCCGCAACATCGTACCGCGCTTCTCATCCAGCGCACGCAAAACCAATCAGACCCTGGTCGATCTGCTCGGCGAGATCGCAGCCGCGAAGAAAGTGACGCCGGCGCAGATCGCATTGGCCTGGCTGCTGGCGCAAAAGCCCTGGATCGTGCCGATTCCCGGCACCACCAAGCTGCACCGGCTCGAGGAGAATCTCGGTGCGGCGGTGGTAACGTTGTCTCAAGCCGATCTCGCTGCGATTGCGAAGGTGCTGGCCAAGGTGACGGTGGAAGGTAATCGCTATCCCGCCCATCTCCAGGCGCGGGTCGGCCGCTAGAATCTGCCATTGAGGTCCGGTGAGCATTTGCTTACCGGACCTCTGCGCCTGTGTTCCGATTTGAATACCTTTGGCAGCGCTATCAAGCTGTATCGAAGGCCGCCAAACACCGGCAGCATCGGCTTATTCCAGACACGTCGTGACTTCGTCATGGCCGGTGGAAGATACGTAATTCCGATAATCAATTTTATTCTCTTTCCATCCTGCTGCGTTATATGTCGGGCATCCGTCTAACGGGGGAGGCCGGAGCAAGCGTGCGCTTGCGAGACCGGCAGGAGCAGGGGACCCAGCCGGTCGGCATGTTCGAAGTGATTCTTACCAGGCGCAAACGGTTTGGTTGGCGGTGGCAGGTGTGTGACCAGTCCGGCAAGATATTTGCCGACGGGTTCGAGCGCACCCGGCCGGCCGCCAAATATCATGGCGAGCGCGCATTGTTCTTCCTGTTGTCGCAGGCCTATCTCCGCAACCGCTCCGCAGCGTCCAGCGAGGACTAGCGGCGCGCGTGCTCGGCTCCATCCGGGCTACGAGATCTTGCGTTGTCCGACGGGCAAAACACCCAAGCTGCCGGTCAATGCCCGGTCGCAAAAATATTCCACTTTACCGAAATTCGGAAACGGCGTATCCATCGCCGCAACCCGGCCCAAGGAAGAGGGGCGTATCGCGATCGTCACGAACGCGGGCCGGGCGGCGGTGGACGTGGGTCACATCGGCGCGAAGGTTTTCGCAGGGCGGGCAACCGTGAGCGAAGACGTCGCGCGCACGACCGGTGTGATCGGCGTACGGCAAAATCGTGTGGTCCTGACGCCCGGGGTCTGTGCGTCAAGTCTTGCGGTGATGTGAGCGCCCGACCGGGTGCGCGCATCAGTTATCTGTAAGGCGACGGGGGCAATAGTGCATCGCTCCCCGGGGAGAGCACGACATAAGCCGTCAAACCACTGCGCAGGGAAGGCCGGATGTCCTGGCTACACCTGTATGCCGCTGTGCAAACATCTTACTGCACCTTCGCACAGTGGACCTCGGGTGCCAGCGGGCTCCCGGTCTTCCCTGCGCCCTCTTTCAATTGAGGGCAAGGCAACGAAGCAAAGCTCGGGCGAAATGCGCCGCGAGGATGCGAAGGTGTGTCTGCGATGAAGATGCGAATGGTAAACCGGCGCCGTCACCCCCACACTCCGTCATTGCGAGGAGCCCTTGCGACGAAGCAATCCAGACTGTTTCCGCGGAGGGATTCTGGATTGCTTCGCTGCGCTCGCCAATGACGACGTGGAGGCAGTCTTGCGCCAAACACCGCGCTCGTGCCCCGGACGCAGCGCAGCGCGCAGCGGTGCGCTGCAGAGCCGGGGCCCATGCGACGTCGAGCGCGCGGCCTGCTGGGTCCCGGCTCTGCGCAGCAATGCTTACGCGTTGCAGCGCGTCCGGGACACGAGAGCATTTTAAGCAGCTGTCATAGTCTCTAACGCGCGCTAACCAACGCCGGACTTAAAACTGTCATAATCGCCGAATGGAACGCGCAACTGCGTCCTTTTTACACGGCATTAAGCGCGCGGCGCATTGGATGCGCGGGGAAAGTGCGTTGGGGACTGCAATGACTGCCGCGAAGAAGATGCCGGGAAAACCGGCCACCGAAATGTTCGATGACATCCCGGTGCTTCAACGCAAATGGCGTGCCGCGTTGAAGCCGGGCGAACGGCTGCCGCGCTATGAGGACGTGATGCTGGGCAGCCTCGGGCGGCTCGCCGATCACATCGCGCTGCTGAAGAATGACGGCGCGCTCGAGCTGTCGCGCAGCGGACGCTACGTGCAGAAATGGCTCGGCGAGGAGCGCTGGGACATTCCGGTCGCGGAGCTATCGCCGGATTGCGCGACCGCGCTGTCGGAAGCGGTGGCGAACGCGCTGAACAACGGACGACCGCACCAGGCCAGCGCGCATTGCGTGCGCGACGGCATGGTCCGGACCTATGATTTGCTGGCGCTGCCGACCGCCTCGCGCTGGGGCGCCACGCTGGTCGGCGCCTACATCAACGAGCGCGGCGCGCAGTACAATCTCCTCGACGCGATTTTCTCATCGACCGATGACGCCGTGGTCTCGCTGGCGACGTTGCGCGATGCCGAAGGCAGGCCGTTCGATCTTCAGGTGGTCCACCACAACAAGAGCGCGGGGCTGCTGCTGAAGGCTGCGGGCGCCGGCCTGTTGTGGCGCCGGATCGGCGAGGGCGACACCTTGCTCGCCGCGCCCGACATCATCAAATTCCTGTTCAAGACCGTCTCCGGCGGCCGCGGCGAGCAGCTCGAGATCGAGCACGAGGACCGCAATCTTCGCCTCAGCGCCACCGCTTTCGCCGACGTGGTCTCGCTGACGATCTCCGACGTCACCGCATTCAAGCGACGCGACGCCTCGTTCCGCCTGCTGTTCGACAACAACCCGATGCCGATGTGGGTGTTCGACGCCGAGACCAAGGAATTTCTCAGCGTCAACGATGCCGCGGTCCAGCATTACGGCTATAGCCGCGCCACCTTCCTGCGCATGAAGCTGCCCGAGATCTGGCCAGAGGACGAGTGGGACAGCCATGCCGAGGCGCTCGAACGCGTCGGCGACACCTATCATTCCTCGCGCAACTGGCGGCACCTGTGCGCCGACGGCAGCGAGATCGAGGTGCTGACCTTCGGCCGCCGCGTCGCCTTCGACGATCGCGACGGCTATCTGGTCGCGGTGGTCGACATCACCGAGCGGCGCAAGGCCGAGGCGCGGATCGCCCACATGGCGCATCATGATGGGCTGACCGACCTGCCGAACCGCGAATATTTCCAGGAGCGTCTGAAGCAGGCGCTCGACCAGGCCGGCGGCAAGCGCGTCGGCGTGCTCTATATCGATCTCGACCTGTTCAAGAACATCAACGATTCCTTCGGCCATCCCGTGGGCGACCGCCTGTTGAAGGAGGTTGCCGAACGCCTGACGATCGCGGTCCGTGGAGCCAATCTCGCCGCACGCCTTGGCGGCGATGAGTTCGCGGTGATTCTTGCTGCTGACGTCTCGCCGAACGAGGCCAGCGCCTGCGCGACCTTGCTGATCGACTTGCTGCGCGCACCCTACGAGATCGATGGCCAGGAGATGGTGATCGGGGCCAGCATCGGCATCGCGCTGTCGCCGGGGGACGGCACGACGCCGGAAGCGTTGATGCGCAATGCCGACATGGCGCTGTACCGGGCGAAGTCCGACGGCGGCGGCGTGCATCATTTCTTCGAGCGCGAGATGGACCTCCAGGCGCAGAAGCGCCGCGACATGGAGCTCGACCTGCGCCGTGCGTTCGCCAATGGCGAGTTCGAGCTGCACTACCAGCCGCTGGTCTCGATCGCCTCCGACCGCATCTCCGGCTTCGAGTCACTGCTGCGCTGGCGTCACCCCGACAAGGGCATGATCTCGCCGGCGGAGTTCATCCCGGTCGCGGAAGACATCGGCCTCATCACCCAGCTTGGCGAGTGGGTGCTGCGCGAGGCCTGCGCCGAAGCGGTGAAATGGCCTGTCGACATCAAGGTCGCGGTCAATCTGTCGCCGGCGCAATTCCGCAGCCGCAACCTCGTGCAGATCGTGATCTCGGCGCTGGCGCAATCCGGCCTGTCGCCGAAGCGGCTCGAGCTGGAGATCACCGAGTCGATCTTCCTGGCCGAAACCGACGCCAATCTCGCGATCCTGCATCAACTGCGCGAGCTCGGGGTCAGCATCTCCATGGACGATTTCGGCACTGGCTATTCCAGCCTGAGTTATCTGCGCAGCTTCCCGTTCGACAAGATCAAGATCGACCGTTCCTTCGTGAAGGATCTGGCAGAGCGGCCCGATTGCGGCGCGATCGTGCGCGCGATCTCCGGGCTCGGCCGCAGCCTCAACATCACCACGACCGCGGAAGGCGTCGAGACCGAGGATCAGCTCGACTGGTTGCGCGCCGAAGGGTGCAACGAGGTGCAGGGTTTTCTGTTCAGCGCGGCTCGGCCCGCCGCCGACATCGCCAAGCTGCTGGCCGATTTCGGCCAGCGTGCCTCACGGGCGGCGTAGCTCGGGCGGGAAGGTGCCGTAGACCAGCTCCTTGAAGGCAGGCGTGATGCGGCTGCGCTCGTTCTGGGTCTGCTGCATCAAGAGGTAGACCATGTCGAGCTTGGGATCGACGCCGAAATAGGTGCCGCTCCCTGAGTCCCATTTCAACTCGCCGATGGAGCCCGCCGCCGGCGGCTTCGCGTTGCCGGGATCGGTACGCACGCCAATGCCGTAGCCATAGCCGAAACCGTCGCCCGGGAAATAGAAGTAATCGCGGCCGACGCCGGAGCCGGGCCCGATATGATCGGTCGTCATGGCTTTGAAGGCTGCGGGGCTGAGGTAACGCTTGCCTTCGAATTCGCCGCCATTGAGCAGCATCTGCGAGAAGCGTTGATAGTCGGTGATGGTAGAGAGCAGGCCGCCGCCGCCGGATTCCCATTCGGGATGGTCGAGACGGTCGCGCTCGCCGGCCAGCAGGACCGGGTCGTTCGGCAGCGGCCGCGCCATGCGTGTGCGCTCCTCCGGCGTCTTCAGCACGAATTTGGTGCTGCTCATGCCGAGCGGATCGAGGATGCGTGCTTTCAGGAATTCGTACAGCGTCTGGCCCGAGATGATCTCGATGACAGCGCCGAGCACATCGGTGGAATGACCGTAGCGCCACAGCGTGCCGGGCTGACGCGTCAGCGGGAGCTTCGCGATGCGGTCGGCGAATTGCCTGTTGTTGAAAGGGCCGTCGAAGATCTTGGCGGCCAGATAAACGTCCATGACCCATGGCGCGCCGATATAATCGTAGCTGATGCCAGAGGTGTGCCGCAGCAGATCCTCGATGTTGACGGGACGGACCGGCGGCTCGAGTTCGATCGTCGTCGGACCGTCGGGCTTGGTGATCTCGATGCCCACCTTGGTGTCGGCGAAGAGGGGAATATATTTCGACACGGGGTCGGTGAGCGCAAGCTTGCCCTCGTCGATCAGCATCATCGCGCCGAGGCAGGTGATCGGCTTGGTCATCGAATGGATGGCGAAGATCGTGTCCGGCGTCATCGCAAGGCCGGTTCGGGTGTCGCGGACGCCAAAATTCTTGAGGTAGACCGGCTTGCCGTGCTGCTGGACGAGGACCACCGCGCCCGGCAGGCGACCGCTCGTCACCTCGTTGTCAAAAAACGCGGTGATGCGATCGAGCCCTGCGGCCGATGGGGCGGGGATGTCGGCCGCGCGGCTGCGCGCCATCGTGCCGGCGAGCAGCGCGGCCCCGACCAGAAATTCACGACGCTTCATCCGGGCTTCCTCCCTCGCCGGGAACAAAGCCGCAAGACGTCAGAGGCGTCAACAAGACTTCGATTAAAAACGCGTCACGATTTCCGAAAGGAACGGTCGCGGACGGTCCTCGCTCGGCTTGGTCGGCGTGCCCACGTGGATGAAGCCGGCAAGCTTCTCGTCCGGCTTGAGGCCGAGGCCGTCGAGCACGTCGCGGTCGAAACACGCCCAGCCTGTCAGCCAGCAGGCGCCGTAGCCGAGCGCGGTCGCGGCCGTGACGATGTTCATGGCGCTGGCGCCCGCCGACAGTTCCTGCTCCCACGCCGGCACCTTTGGATGCGGCTTGGTGAAGCTGACGATGCCGATCACCAGCGGCGCGTCCATGAGCCGCTTGCGCTCGGTCTCGACGTCGGCCGCGGGCGCGCCGGGATTCTTGCGGGCAAACACCTTGGCGATCACCTCGCCGGCGCGCATCCGGGCATCGCCCTCGAAAATGATGAAGCGCCAGGGCGCGAGCTTGCCGTGATCGGGCACGCGCGCGCCGATGGTGAGGATCGTCTCGAGCTCGGCCGGGGAGGGACCGGGCCCGGTCATCTCGCGCGGCTTGACCGAGCGGCGGGTCTTCAGGAGTTCGATGGCGTCAGGCACTGCGATATCCTCTTCGGCTGGTCGTCGGGCGTGCCATGCCCAGATAAGCATGCACGCCCGCAACCGAAAGCGAATTTAGACCAATTTCAGGGATCAGGCCGCGTCGCGCGCCCGCCGGACATCCGGCGGGGTGGCTTCGTCGACGAGGGCCGCAAGCGCCTCCACCGTCGTCATCACCTTCTGGCCGTCGCTGCCGAGCCGGCGGACGGAGACCGACTGCGTCTCGGCCTCCTTCTTGCCGCACACCAGCAGCGCCGGGATCTTGGCCAGCGAGTGCTCGCGGACCTTGTAGTTGATCTTCTCGTTGCGAAGATCGATCTCGGCCCGCAGCCCGGCGCGCCGGACCTGCTCCAGCACCTGCTTGGCATATTCATCGGCTTCCGAGGTGATGGTGGTGACCACCACCTGCACCGGCGACAGCCAGAGCGGGAAGTTGCCGGCATAGTGCTCGATCAGAATGCCGATGAAGCGTTCCATCGAACCGCAGATCGCGCGGTGCACCATCACCGGCGCCTTCTTGCCGCTGTCATGGTCGATGTAGAACGCACCGAACCGCTCCGGCAGATTGAAGTCGACCTGCGTGGTGCCGCACTGCCAGTCGCGGCCGATGGCGTCGCGCAGCACATATTCGAACTTCGGCCCGTAGAAGGCGCCTTCGCCCGGATTGATCTCGGTCTTGATGTGGTTGTTCTGCGCCTGGATCTGGCTCAGCACCGTCGCCATCACGCGCTCGGCGTGATCCCACATCGCATCGGTGCCGACGCGCTTGTCCGGCCGGGTCGACAGCTTGACCGTGAGATCGCCGGTGAAGCCGAAATCGGCGTAGGTCGACAGGATCAAATCGTTGATCTTCAGGCACTCGTCGGCGAGCTGGTCCTCCATGCAGAAGACGTGGGCGTCGTCCTGGGTGAAGCCGCGCACGCGCATCAAGCCGTGCATGGCGCCGGAGGGCTCGTAGCGATGCACCACGCCGAACTCGGCAAGGCGCAGCGGCAGGTCGCGATAGCTCTTCAGGCCATGCTTGAAGATCTGCACGTGGCCGGGGCAGTTCATCGGCTTCAGCGCAAACCAGCGCTTGTCCTCGGCCTCATCGCCGGCCGACTGCGCCGCGAACATGTTCTCGCGGTACCAGCCCCAATGGCCCGAGGTCTCCCACAGCGACTTGTCGAGGATCTGCGGCGCGTTGACCTCGCTGTAGTCGCCGGCGAGGCGCCGGCGCATATAGGCGATCAGCTGCTGGAAGATGGTCCAGCCCTTGGCGTGCCAGAACACGACGCCCGGACCTTCCTCCTGGAAATGGAAGAGGTCGAGCTCGCGCCCGAGCTTGCGATGGTCGCGTTTTTCGGCTTCCTCGATCTGCTTCAGATAAGCGTCGAGGTCCTCCTGCTTGGCGAAGGCGGTGCCATAGATGCGGGTCAGCATCGGGTTGTTGCTGTCGCCGCGCCAATAGGCGCCGGCCACCTTCATCAGCTTGAAGGCGTTGCCGACCTTGCCGGTCGAGGTCATGTGCGGGCCGCGGCAGAGATCGAACCAGTCGCCCTGGTAGTAGATCTTGATCGGCTCGTTGCCGGGGATCGCATCGACCAGCTCGACCTTGAAGGCCTCGCCCTTGTCGCGAAACACCTGTTTGGTCTTCTCGCGGTCCCAGACTTCCTTGGTAAAGGGTTTGTCGCGCGCGATGATCTCGCGCATCTTCTTCTCGATGGCCGCAAAGTCTTCCGGCGTGAACGGCTCGTTGCGGAAGAAGTCGTAGTAGAAGCCGTTCTCGATCACCGGGCCGATGGTGACCTGGGTGCCCGGCCACAGCGTCTGCACGGCTTCGGCGAGCACGTGCGCGCAGTCGTGGCGGATCAGCTCGAGCGCGCGCGGATCGTCGCGGTTGATCAGCTCGATCTTGGCGTCGGCTTCGATGGGATCGTCGAGGTCGACGACCACGCCGTCGAGCGCCATCGCAACGGTGCGCTTGGCCAGCGACGGCGAGATGCCCTTGGCGATATCGAGGCCTGTGATGTTCTGGTCATATTGGCGCTGGGCGCCGTCGGGGAAGGTGAGGGTAACCTTGGCGGCGGGGGTCACGGGCTTGAGATTGCTCAGGCTGTATTGGAAACCGGATTCGGATTTGTTCTGGTCGGTCATTGCTTTTCTCCTGAAGCTCACTCCTGCGAACGAGCGCAGGTAAGCGGGAACGAGCGATATATCAGGCGATTCGGCCTGCGCAATCCGGCATTTCCAAGAAAGTGGCGCGCAAAAGCCGGGGCGGTGCTCCAACTATTTCGCACTGCGCCCTTTAACAGGCTGCGCGGCTGCTCTACATGCACTTGCATGGAAAATCCGCCCGCCGTCGGCCGTTTCGCGCCAACCGCCCTGATGCTCGGCAATCTCGTCACCGGCTGCTCGGTGCTGGCGCCGGCGGGCATGCTGCCGGAATTGTCGGCGGGGCTCGGCATCAGCATCCATGCGGCCGCGCTGCTGATCACCTTCGGCGCGGTCACGCTGTGCATCGGCTCGCCGCTGACGGCGTGGCTGACCAGCCGCATCGAACGGCGGACGCTGCTGACGACGACTCTTGCGGTGCTCGCTTTGGGCAATCTCGCCTCGGCCTTCGCGCCCGACTATGCGAGCCTCCTGGTCATCCGCCTGGTGATGCTCGCGGTCGGTGCGCTCTATACGCCGCAGGCAGCGGGCACGGCGGCGTTGATTGTGCCGGTCAAGCGGCGCGGCAGTACGATCGCCTACATCTTTCTCGGCTGGTCGCTGGCTGCTGCCGTCGGCCTGCCGCTGATCACCTTCATCGCCAGCCGCTATGGCTGGCGCGCGGCCCATGGCGGGATCGGTGCGCTCGGCTGCATCAGCTTCCTGTTGTTGCTGCTGCGCCTGCCGGCGGGCCTGAAGGGCGCGCCGGTGGATTTGAAGACCTGGAGCGCGGTCGGGCGGAATAGGACGATCCTGCTGTTGCTTGCGATCACGATGCTGCAAATGTCCGGGCAGTTCGTGGTGTTCACCTTCATGGGCCCGCTGCTCAAGAAGCTCACCGATGCCAGCCCCGATGCGATCGGCATGGTGTTCGGCATTTACGGCGTGTGCGGCTTCCTCGGCGTCGTGATCGCGACTCGCATCGTCGACACCTGGGGGCCTTATCGCACCTCGCTGCTGTTCACCTGCCTGCTGCTGGTGGGGATCACGGGCTGGGCGCTGAGCGCCGGCACCATCGCATTGATGGCGCTCGCGGTCGCGATCTGGGGTCTCGGCTTTGCCTCGACCAATTCGATGCAGCAGGTGCGGCTGGTCGCGGCCGCGCCGCAGCTGGCATCGGCGACTGTCGCGCTCAACACCTCCGTCCTCTATATCGGCCAGGCCCTCGGCTCCGCCATCGGCGGATTGCTGTTCGCCCGCGAGCTGCTGCATCCGCTCGGCTTCGTCGCCGTCGGCTTCGTCGTGGCGGCGCTGGTCCTGGTGATCCTGACCCGGCCCCGGCCGACTGTGGCCGCCACGGCCTGATCCCGCGTTTTCCTGTGCGCAAGGCGCTTGGCAAACCGCGCGTCAGAGCGCTAGAAGGCGAGGCATGGGGACCAAAGAGAGTTGACTGAAATGAGGATGATTCTGGCGGTTGCCGCGGTGCTCTATTCAGCCTCCGCGTTTGCGCAAACCGACAAGCCACCGATGGTGGGGGACAAGCCGCTGGTGCAGGTCAAGCCCAAGGGGACCAAGGCGGGGACCAAAGAGGCCGCGGCCAAGCCTGCCGCGGCGCCGAAGGGCAAGCCGCAATCGGTCGCGGCGCGGCTCCAGGCCTGCCTCGACATCGACGACGGCACCAAGGACCGCCTCAACTGCTACGATGGGGTGATGCCACCGGCGCCAAAGCCGAAGCCGGCCAAGGCCAAGGGCTACGCCGATTGCCGTTTCTTCAAGGAAGAGGATGAGCGGCTGGCCTGCTACAACGGTTTTGCCGAGAGCATTCCGAAGCTGCCCAAGACCTGAAGCAACTCAGTCGCTGATCCGGCTCAGCACGGCCCTGAAGGCAACGCCCGGTACTTGCAGGGCGGTGCCTTCGAACTCCGCCGTGTCGCCGTCCTCCCGGCCGGTGAGCGTCAGCGTGATCCTGTCGTTCCCGAACAGCGGCTTGAAGGACGGATCGTCGTTGTAGCGCTGCGTCGAGATCTTGACCTTGATGCTGTCGCCTTCGCCGGTGTAGGTGCCGATGAAGGCGAAAGCGGAATTGCCGCCGCGCATCTTTCCGTCGGTCACATAGACGACGCCGGAGCCGGTTCCATGAACCGTGTGGAAGTCGACCTTGTATAGTCCCTGACGCACTCGCTGTCCCCGCGGAATTCCAATACCAACTTGGCCGGCAAATTATGATCGTTGCCAGCGGAAACAATCCGGTGGCCCCCGGGGATGTCGGCCATCAACATCACATTTTTGATCAAAGCCTGAGATAATTGCAGGCAGCGCGGCCAAATCCCGGTTGGCGCAATATGCGAGCCTAACGGCTCGATGCGGAGGAAGTGGTCGCCGCCACGCGCGTCAGCGCCAGTGCGGGCGTTGCCGACATCTTCACCAGCACGTCCTTCAGCGGATATTGCGTCCACGCGCGGTTGACGTAGTCGCGATGGGTGATGCCGTCGCCGGTCCCGACGAACACCACGCTGCCGGGGCGCAAGGGGCCGTCCATGTCCTCGGACACGCCGATGCCCTTCTGACGAAGCATGCTCATCAGTTCGCGATCGCGCCGTGCTGTGCCGCGTGTGTAAGAGCTGACGAAGAAGCCGGAGCGATGGCTCTCGATCCAAGAGGCGAACTTGTCCATTTCGCCATAGACGGCGTCGAGCAGCACGACGCCGCGGACGCGGTCGCTGATGCCGCCGACCTCGAGGCTCCAGGCGGTCGGCAGGAAGCCGCCGCTGTAGCCGACGATGACGATCGGCATGTTGGCGAAGGCGCGGGCGCTGTTGGGATCTCCTGTGAGGCGGGCCAGATGGCTCGCGGACTCTTCCATGAAGCGCTTGAGGCCGCCGGGCTGCCAGAATTTTCCGGCGCTGGAATCGGCGGCATCGATCGCCATCTGCGGCGCGAGCAGGATGGCATTGGCGCCGGAATCGGTGACCTGCTGCGGCACCAGCTGCCGGTCGCGCACGTCACGCTCGAGCGTCGCGCCATTGCCGTGGAAGAACAGCACGATCACGCCCGGCTTGCGCACGTCGAAATGCTCGGGGATGTGAACCAGCACGCGGCTGTCGCTGTAGGTCTCGTCCTGCCAGTAGACGCGCCCCGAATAGCTGCGGTGGCCACGGCGGTCGCCCTTGGAGATGTTGAGGAAAGGCGCGTCGGAAGCGGGGTTGTTGCCGAAATAGGGGAAGGCCGACGACTTCATGCTGACCAGCGTCGTCAGGTCGTCACGGGCCGGACGCTGATAGGGGACTTGCGGTGCGAGCGAGGCCACCTTGTACGGCGCCTGCTGCGGTTGCTGCTGTACGGCGCGCTTGGGCGAGAAGTCCGACGTCTGCCGTTGCAGAAAACTCTCGCTCGCGGACGGGAAGCGTTCTTTGAACTGCGGGGCAGGGAAGCGGTCCTCGAACGTATCACCGCTTGCGACTTGTTGAGGATTGGTTTTGGCGACCACCTGGACATTGGCCTGCGAGTTCGCCGCGAGTGCCGCCGGGTTCGGCGCCTTGCCGCATTGAACCAGCGTCAGCGACAACGGCACCAAGGCTGAGATCAGGCCGATCCGGAGCGCACGACCGCGCGCATCGGACGACGTCCGATCGGCACGACTAGCAGCTCTCAGATTCGGAACGGCCCCGACCATCCACCCATGACCCCAAGTCACGACCCAAGTCACACGTCCATCGGCAATCTCTAGGCAATTGAGCCGACTGGCGTTTAGGCGACGTTAAGTGTCCGGAGAAACTCCCCACATCCGGAACGCTCAAAAGGACCACGTAATCGTGTCCTGATTGTGGGGATCAGAAACGGGATTCTCCGGTGTTTCCGCAGGTTTATTGCCCGCCACCGTGCATTAGAGGTTCCTAATTACCTATTTCCGCTGCCTCATTTAACCCTTGTTAACCCTGCTTGAATTGACTGGACCAAATGCACGATGCTTCCACGTGGCGTGACGCCTGAGGTTTAAGGACCCCGATGACGGCATCAGATGCGGGACCCGCGCCCTGGACCGGGCGGCTGACCGGAGGTAGCTCCGGGGTCTCCGTTCTGGTCGCAACCGCCATCGTCGTTGCCGACATGGTCGGGGTCGGCGTCTTCACCAGCCTCGGCTTTCAGGTCAAGGACATCCCGTCCGGCTTCTCGATCCTGTTGCTGTGGACCGTCGGCGGCATTGTCGCGCTGTGCGGGGTGTTCTCGTATAGCGAGCTAGGGGCGATGTTTCCGCGCTCGAGCGGCGAATACAATTTCCTCAGCCGTGCCTATCATCCCGCCTTTGGCTTTCTCGCCGGCTGGGTCTCGGCGACGGTGGGGTTTGCGGCACCCGTGGCGCTTGCCGCGATGGCATTCGGCGAATACGCCAAATCGGTCGTCCCTGATGTGCCACCGATCCCGCTCGCCATCGGCGTGGTATGGCTGGTCTCGATCGTACAGCTGACCGGCGTCAGGCACTCCTCGACCTTCCAGCTGATCTCGACCATCCTGAAGGTCGTGCTGATCGTCGCCTTCCTGGTCGCCGGCTTCGTCATCGGCGTGCCGCAGCCGATCGCCTTCACGCCGCAGGCGGGCGATCTCGCGCATATCGTCAGTGCACCGTTCGCGATCGGGCTCGTCTTCGTGATGTACTCGTTCTCGGGCTGGAATGCCGCGACCTATATCATCGGCGAGATGAACATGCCGCAGCGGGATCTGCCGCGCGCGCTGCTCGCGGGGACGCTGATCGTGCTCGTCCTGTACGTCGCGCTGAACGCGGTGTTTCTCTACTCCACGCCTGTCAGTGCACTCGCCGGCCAGCTCGACGTCGCAAGCGTCGCCGGCCGCGCGATCTTCGGTAATCTCGGCGGCAGGATCGTCGGCGCGATGATTTGCTTCGGCCTGATCTCGTCGATCAGCGCGATGATGTGGATCGGCCCGCGCGTGATGATGACGATGGGCGAGGACATCCCGGCCCTGCGGGTGTTCTCGAAGCGGTCGGTGAGCGGTGCGCCGGCCTACGCCATCCTGTTTCAGCTCGCGGTCGCCAACCTGCTGCTGTTCACGCGCAGCTTCGAGGCGGTGCTCGACTTCATCCAGTTCGCGCTGCTGTTCTGCTCGTTCTTCACGGTCGCCGGCGTCATCAAGCTGCGCATCACCGATCCCGATCTGCCCAGGCCTTATCGTGCCTGGGGATACCCGTTCACGCCGCTCGTTTTCCTGCTCGTGACCGCCTTCATGATGTACTACCTTTTGACGGAGCGGCCGACGCATTCGCTCTCGGGGATGCTCGTCATGCTCTCGGGCCTGTTGATTTATGCTGTTTTCCGCAGGCGGCCGGTCGCCGCTGGCACTTCACACAATCGCGAATAGACATGTTTGGAGCCTTAAGAATTGCGGCCGTCGCACTTGCCTTGCTGGCCGCGGCCGTCTCGTCCGTACGTGCCGCCGACGTCACCTTCGACGACACCGCGCGTTTCCTCGCGGGCATGCAGCCCTCGGCGGACTCGCCGCTGGTGCCGCTGACCAGGGACCCCAGCTGGCAGCATCACGCAAAATTCTTCGACGGCGCCTTCGCCCAGCTCGAGCAGCGGCAGCTCGCCAAGATCCGCACCTGGTCCGACGTCAACCTGGCCGCGCCCAGGCCGACCATGTTCTACATGTTCAGCGGCCCGGATTTCCTCTACGCCAACGCCTTCTATTCCAAGGCCAGCACCTACGTGCTCGGTGCGCTGGAGCCGGTCGGTGCCGTGCCCGACCTGACGCGGCTGCCGCGCGGTTCGGTCGGCACTGCGCTCTACAATGTCGAGCGCTCGCTCGGCTCGATCCTGAGCTTTTCCTTCTTCATCACCAAGCAGATGAAGGTCGATTTGCATGCCAACCAGGTCAACGGCACCTTGCCGATCCTCTACGTTTTCCTCGCGCGCTCCGGCAAGACCATCCGCAACGTCGAGATGGTCGCGCTCGATGCCAAGGGCGGGATGCACACCGGCAGTGACTATCCGGGACCGAACGCCACGCACGGCGTCCGCATCACCTTTGCAGGCTCCGACGGCGAGGCGCGCACGCTGTATTATTTCTCGACCGACCTTTCCAATGCCGGCGCGCGCAACACCGGCTTCCTGAAATTCTGCGAGACGCTCGGGCCCGGCAACAGCCTGCTCAAGAGCGCGTCCTATCTGCTGCACAAGGGGGACTTCGCGGTTGTCCGCGACTGGCTGCTGGCCAACAGCGCAACCATCATCCAGGACGATTCCGGCATCCCGCTTGCCAATTACAATGTGCGGCAGTGGCGGTTCTTCCCGTTCGGCCGTTATCTCGGGCCGATCGGCGAATTCCCCGGCCGCTACCAGGAGCGCTACGCCGAACTGTTCACGCGCGCCCAGCCGATCGATTTCGGCGTCGGCTACCGCTGGCGCATGCACGAGTCGAACCTGCTGCTGTCCGTGAAGGTGCCGGGGACCGAGACCGAGCCGGCTGCGGAGACCACTTCATCCGCCGAGCCGCCGCCCAAGCCGGTGCGTCCGAAGCGGCTACGTCCGCCCGAGCCGATCCCGCCGCCGCCCGGGCGATTCTATTGGTTCCGCTAGGCTATTTGCCGAGGCCCGGCGTCAAGAGCTCTGGGCCACGACGACCAGAACCTCCGCCTTCTGCCGGCCGAGGCTCCTGACTTCGTGCGGCGTCTCGCCTGAGAAATACAGGCAGTCGCCCTTGCCGAGCGTCAGCTCCTCGCCGTCGAGCTTGATTGCGATCTTGCCGTTGATCACGAACAGCAGCTCCTCGCCCGCATGCGAGGCGCGCGTCGCCGATTTGTGTGGCGGGCTGAGCAGGAACGGCTCCATCATCTTGCGGGTGCGGCCGGTTGCGAGCGGCACCACGCCAAAATTGTCCTGGAACAGCGGGACCTTGCCGCCTTCGCGGCGGAACAGCGTGTAGCGGGGCGCGGGCTCGGCGTTCGGGTCGAAGAAGTTCGCGACATTGACCTCGAGGGCCGCGGCCATCCGCAGCAGCGCGGCCAGCGAGGGGATCTTCAAATTGCGCTCGACCAGCGAGATGTAGCCGCGCGTGAGGTCGCTCTGCTTTGCAAGCTGGTCCAGCGTCAGGCCCTTGGCAATCCGCGCCTGGCGGATATTGGCCCCGACCGCTGTCGCTTTGCTGACGTCAAGCACGCATGAATCTCCCGAACCGCTGAGGCCTCTTTTGCAACAGATGCGGCCCGACTGCCAGCCCGGCGGCACGCGCTGCTCATTTCGGGGCCCGGCGCTGTATTCTAAAGGAAAACTCACGCGCGGAAATTTCAAGCAGGGTCGCGGATATTGTGAGCATGTGCACTAGTATATCGCGAAAAATAGCTGAAAAATGGTGCAAATTAAGCGCTTTGCCGCGATCGGCGGCATTTGCCGCATTCGGTGGCGTTGATTTCTATCAGTAAACATGATCGATTTTTACCGTCGCGGCTGCCGATGGGCTCCGCGGATCGAACCAACTGCTTTTCCCTGGCGCCGGTACCTTTTGGAGAGATCGATGACCGTAGCAGACGACGTAACCCTGAACGTAGCGCCGGACGAGGCGGCGAGCTTGCGACGGATCGTGTGGTCGAGCGTGATCGGCACCGCGGTCGAATGGTACGACTTCCTCATCTACGGCACGGCGACCGCGCTGGTGTTCAACAAGGTCTTCTTTGCCGCCGGCAATCCCACGCTCGCTACGATCGCCGCCTTCGGCACCTACGCCGTCGGATTTCTGGCGCGGCCGCTCGGGGCTGCGATCTTCGGTCATTACGGCGACCGGGTCGGGCGCAAGGCGATGCTCGCGATCACGATCATGGTGATGGGCATCGGCACCTTCCTGATCGGCCTGCTGCCGACCTATCAGCAGATCGGCATCGCGGCTCCGCTGCTTCTGATCGGCTTGCGCTTCCTCCAGGGCATCGGCCTCGGCGGCGAATGGGGCGGCGCCGTGCTGATGGTGGTCGAGAACTGCCCGACACATCGCCGCGGCCTGCTCGGCAGCATGGTCCAGGTCGGCAACCCCATCGGCAATCTCGCCGCGATCGGCATGTTCGCGCTGGTGGCGAGCCTGCCGGAGAGCGACTTCATGACCTACGGCTGGCGCATTCCGTTCCTGCTCTCGATCCTGCTGGTCGGCGTCGGTCTCTATATCCGCCTCAACATGGAGGAGACCGCAGCGTTCCGTCAGGTCCAGGCCAAGAAGGACGTCGCGAAGATGCCGCTGGTGGAGATCTTCAAGCACCATCGCCGGCCGTTCTTCACCGCAGTCGGGCTGAAGATCTCGGAAATCGCCTATGCCAGTATCGGCGGCGTGTTCGTGATGTCCTACGCCACGGCCAATCTGGGGCTGTCGCGCGGGGTGGTGCTGAACGGCGCGTTCGCCGCATCGCTGGTCGCGCTGCTCGCCATTCCCTTGTTCGGCTGGCTGTCCGACATCGTGGGCCGCAAAAGGATGTTCTATGCGAGCTGCTTGTTCTCGGCCCTGTTTGCTTTTCCTTTGTTCTGGCTGCTCAATACCCGCGACCCCACCATCGTGATCTGCACCATCGTGATCGCGATCACCTTCGGCCAGATGGTGATGTTCGGCATCGGCGCGCCCTGGTACTCCGAGCTGTTCTCCGCGCGGTTGCGCTACAGCGGTGCCTCGCTCGGGTTTCAGGTCGGTGCGGCCATCAGCGGCGGGTTGACGCCGCTGATCGCCGCGTCTCTGATGGCGTGGAGCGGTGGTGCCACCTGGCCGGTCTCGCTGCTGCTGATCGGCTGCGCCGCCATCACCGCGACCGCGACCAGTTTCGCGCCGGAGATGGCGAACAAGGAACTGACCTGATCCCGCGGCGCGCGGCCATCAGCTGCGCGCCATCGCTTCACACAAGGATTTTGTCATGCTCGATACCATCAGTGCCGGTTCGGCGCAGAATGCAGCACAGCTCGGCTGGACCGGCGTGGTGCGCTTCCTTCATCTCACCCCACGTGCGTTCCTGCCGATGCGCGCAACTGAATCGATCAATCTCGTCGCCGGCAGGGGAATCGAAGGCGATCGCTACATGATCGGCAACGAAGAGGGGTTTTACTCGCACAAGCCCGAAGAGGGCCGTCAGGTTACGTTGTTCGAGCTCGAGACGCTGGTTGCGCTCAAGCGTGATGCCGGCATCGAGCTCGGCGCCGAAGAGCATCGGCGCAACGTGACGGTCGAGGGCGTGCCGTTGAATCATCTCGTCGGCCGCAAGTTCTGGCTGGGCGAGACTCTGCTGGAGGCGACCCGGTTATCGATTCCCTGTCGGCACATCGAGGAGATCACCGGCAAGGCGATCTTCGATCCCCTGATCAACCGCTCCGGCCTCAATTGCAAGATCCTGCAAGGCGGCATCGTGAAGGTTGGCGACACCGTACGGAATGCGGCATGAAGGTGCGCGCGATTACGACGGTCAAGACGGTTGTCGCCGGCATCGAGGAGGCAGGTAGCGGGATCAAGCTGTTCACTCTGGTTGATCCCGACCGTTGGGAATTGCCCCCGTTCAAGCCTGGCGCGCATATCGATCTGCATCTGCCGAACGGACTCGTGCGCACTTACTCGCTGTGCAACGAGCCGGCGGATAATACGCGCTACGTCATTGCGGTGAAGCGCGAGGCGGACGGGCGCGGCGGCTCGCGTGCGCTTCACGACGATGTCCGGGTTGGCGATGTCATTGGCGTCTCGCTGCCGCGTGGCGGGCTCGATCCCGGTGCGGGCATCGCGCGCTATGTATTCGTGGCTGGCGGCATCGGCGTGACGCCGTTCCTGTCCATGGCGCGACATCTCGAACGAACGGAGCAGGCCGATTTCACGCTGCATCTGATCATACGCGAGGAGGTGCCGCTTGCAGCGCATCTCGGATCGCTGATCGAGAAGGGGCGGATCGTGATGCATCGGACGTCCCTGACCGGGCGTCCTGATCTTGCGGCGCTGGTCGGGGAGGACGGAGCGGGCACGCTGGTCGCGTGCTGCGGGCCTGAAGGCATGACCGACGATTTCGAGCGGGTGACCGCAGCCTGGCCCGCTGCCAATGTTCATATCGAGCGCTTCGTCGCGCCGCCGCCGGTCATTGATCCCGACGCCAAACCGTTCACGCTGTCCCTGGCGCGCACGGGGACCGAGATCCAGGTTCGTGCCGGCCAGACCATGCTGGCCGCGTTGCAGGAAAGAGGCATCGACATCGCGACCTCCTGCTGCGGCGGCATCTGCGGCGCCTGCAAGGTTGGATGGATCGAGGGCAAGCCGGTGCACCGCGACCGCATCCTGTCGCCGTACGAGCGCGAGCGCTACCTCATGGTCTGCGTCTCGGGATCGGATACGGAACGGCTGGTGCTGGACCTCTAGGATCCGGCACTACCAATGCACGCTCTGGCTCGGCACGATGAAAGCCGTCGTGCCGGGCGGTGTTGCAAGGCTCGTCGCCAGATACCAGCCGGAACCGAGCACGAGTGCAAGCAGGGCAATGATCGCGAGCATGTCGATGGTTCTGGGATCGTGGTGATGCCGGCTGGGACTGGACTGCGGGCCAAGCCTGAAGTGAAAATGAGGGCTGATTTTCCAGCGCATTGTTGTTTCCTCCCCGCGGAGCATCACAACAACGCGAGGGGAAAGTTCCGGTTCCGCACAGGGCAGCGATGCGCAAAGCACCGCAGCATACTTATGACGCGTTGACGCCGCGCCAGCGGGCATAACGCCAGGGCAGGTACCAGCGCGCGCCTTGCGGCGCGGTCAGAGGTACGTTGTCGATGCCTGAGGTGCCGAAGGGATTGCAGCGCAGCAGGCGCGCGAGCGTCATCCAGCCGCCGGCCCAAAGTCCGAACCGCTCGATCGCCTCGTCGCCATAGACGGAGCAGGTCGGCAGGTGCCGGCAGTTGTAGCCGACCAGCGGCGAGAGCGTGTGGCGGTAGAGCCAGATCAGCGCGCGTCCGAATCGGCGCGGCAGCCGCAGCGCGCTCTCGACCGGAGTGGAACAATGTTCGCAAGCTGAGTGCTTCATGTGCGCTGTGCTGCGATCGTGAGCGAGGTATTGCGCGGTTCCGGCGCAGGGAACCGCAAGTTGTTGTTTCTGCGCCATATTTATCGTGCTTTTTGGGAGCAGTGCAGCAAGTACCTGTGGACGATCTGTAGTCCCCCGGATACCATTTTTATGACGTCCGTGTGTAGAAACATACGCCCGTATGATGGACTCAGAGGGCGCTGCCGAGGATTGTTAGGGGACCTTTGGGGCTTGGGGAAGGAACCAGATTGAGACTTCTGAACTCCCTTGATCGTCGCGGTTGGTTGTTGCTTGGGGCCGCCGCACTTGGCGCCGCGCTCTTCGGAGCTGTCGCCACGACCGGCACAACGGCTCATGCCGGGGCCGCGCTCGAAGAGCGCAAGCTGCCGATGAAGTTCAACTGGGTGGCCTGTGAGCCGAACTGCCGCGGCTGGGTCAGCGCGGTCGGCATCATCACGGCTGATACGCCTAAGGATTTCGAGGAGTTTTCTCGGGGACGCCAGCTCGGCGGCGCCACCGTGGTGCTGGATTCCAGCGGCGGTTCCGTCAACGACGCGATCACACTCGGCAGGCGCTTCCGCAATCTCGGGCTTTTGACCACGGTCGGGATCAGCCTCCAGGACCGCGGCGGGCAGTCGGCCCGTCCGGCGGTCGCGTCCGAGGCCTATTGCGAATCCATGTGCGTGTTCCTGCTGCTGGCCGGCAAGAAGCGTTACGTGCCGGAGGCCGCGCATGTCCGCGTCCACCAGATCTGGATGGGCGACCGCGCCGACGACGCCAAAGCGGCGAGCTACAGCGCGCAGGACCTGATGATCGTGGAACGCGATATCGGCCGGCTCGCCAAATACACCTTCGACATGGGCGGTGCCGGCGATCTTCTGTCGCTCGCGCTCAGCGTCCCGCCCTGGGAAGATCTGCACGAGCTGGACGCCGGCGAGCTGAAGCTCACCAATCTCGTGACGACTGATCTCGTCGCCGACGTGTTGCCACATGTGGACGTGACAGCGCCGGCCATGGCAGAGCTTTCACCGAAGACGCAGGCCAGGTTCGGCGCGGAACAGGAACAGCCGGCCAAGTCGACCAGGACGGCGGAAGCCGCGGTGCCGACCGGGGCTGCGCCAATTGCGGCGTCGCAGAAGTAGACCTTCGCGCGCCGCCGACGGACCTCAGCGCAGACTGACTAGCCCTGTGCCCCAGCCGGCTGCATGGCCTTGGCTTCGATCTGGCCGATGGCATCGACCACGGCATCGAAGGTCAGGAGCGTCGAGGCGTGCCGCGCCTTGTACTCGCGGACCGGCTCAAGGAACTTGATCTCTTCCCATTTGCCTTGAGGAGGCGCGCCGTTCTCCTTCAGCATCTTGCGAACGGTTTCGCGTAACTCACGGAGTTCGCTCGCAGTCGAGCCGACGATGTGACTTGCCATGATGGATGAAGAGGCTTGACCCAGCGCACAGGCCTTCACGTCATGGGCGAAGTCGGTGACGGTGTCGCCGCTCATCTTGAGGTCGATCTTGACGGTCGAGCCGCACAATTTGGAGTGGGCGGTGGCGGTGGCATCGGCGTCCGATAGCCGTCCGAGGCGCGGAATATTCCCGGCCAGTTCGATGATCCGCTTGTTGTAGATGTCGTTCAGCATGTGATGGAGTCCGGGACTTCCGCAGTGGATCGGCCTTGGCGGGCGCCGTCCACGGTCCTATATAGGGCTGGAACTGGCGGAAAAACAGTCCAGCGGTGCGGCAGCGGCGGTCCAGATCTGCGCTGCCGGCGTGGTGACCCAGGGACCTTTTTCGCCAAAACTGTGCTCTTCAGGCGTCCGGCGGCTTGCCGCCCCGTCTGCCGGTGACACTCCGGCCGCAAGGCCGTCGAACGGAGTAGACATGGACGCTACAATCAAGCCGATCCGCCCGAGCAAGCAGCCCGAGAGCCGCCCGGCCGAGCTCGATCCTGCCGAGTTCCTGGCGGCCGCCGTCCGCGCCGACCAGCCGCGCCCCGCGCGCGCCGAGGCGGAAGCCGCGGTGAAGACGCTGCTCGCCTATATCGGCGAGAACACCGGGCGCGAGGGCCTGCTCGACACGCCGCGCCGCGTGGTCGAGGCGTTCGACGAGCTTTATCAGGGCTACCACCAGTGCCCGGCCGAGGTGCTCGACCGTACCTTCGGCGAGACCGCCGGCTATGACGACTTCGTGCTGGTGCGCGACATCGAGTTCACCTCGCAATGCGAGCATCACATGATGCCGTTCTACGGCAAGGCGCACATTGCCTACACGCCGGTGGAACGCGTCGTCGGCCTGTCGAAGCTCGCGCGCCTGACCGACATCTTCGCCCGCAGGCTCCAGACCCAGGAGCACATGACGGCGCAGATCGCGGCGGCCATCGACGAGATCATGAAGCCCCGCGGCGTTGCGGTGCTGATCGAGGCCGAGCATACCTGCATGTCGGTGCGCGGCGTCGCCAAGCATGGCGCCTCCACCTTCACCAGCCGCTTCACCGGCATGTTCCGCGACAATCCGGCGGAGCAGGCCCGTTTCCTGTCCCTGGTGCGAGGCACGCGCTGACCTCGCGAATGAACCGGCGAGATCGTCGTGTCCGCTCACTCCCATGAGATCGAGGAAGGCCTCGCCTTCCTTCCCAAATTCGACGCGGCCGGACTCGTGACGGTCGTTGCGACCGACGTTGTCACCGGCGACGTGCTCATGGTCGCGCACATGAACGACGAGGCGCTGCGCAAGACCATTGCGACGGGCGAGGCTTGGTACTTCAGCCGCTCGCGCAATGCCTTGTGGCGAAAAGGTGAGACCTCAGGTCAGACCCAGCGCGTGGTCGAGATCCGCACCGATTGCGATCAGGACGCGGTCTGGATTCGTGTCGAGCAGATCGGAGCGGCCTGCCATACCGGTCGCCGGTCCTGTTTCTATCGCAAGGTCGAGGCTGACGGCGGGGGTGCGAAGCTGGTGTTCGTCGATGCGGACAGGCTGTTCGATCCGGACGCAGTCTACAAGAAATAGCCCGCTGTCATTCCGGGCTTCTGTGGTCCGCCCCGGAATGACGGTGAGAGCCAAATTAACTCCGCATTAACCATACCTGTCCCACGGTGAGACGACAGGGCGCCGAATTGCCGGCGTCGCTCAACGCCGCGCGGGGCGGGCACTTCATCATGTCGGTCGACAACTCCAGTGCCTCTCAGACGGCGGGTCTCGATCCGTCGCGGGCACGCGTCGCCGGTGCGATCAAGCAGGTCTCCAGCCGGACCGGCGTCAGCTTCCAATACATGCTGACCACCGCCAAGATGGAATCGGATTTCGATCCGGCGGCGGGGGCTGCCACCTCGTCCGCGCACGGGCTCTACCAGTTCATCGACCAGACCTGGCTCGGCACCGTGAAAGAGGCGGGCACCCAGCTCGGCTATGGCAATTATTCCGACGCCATCACCAGGACCTCGTCGGGCACTTACACCGTCGATGATCCCGTGATGAAGCGGTCGATCATGAAGCTGCGTGACGATCCGGAAGCCGCATCCAGCATGGCCGCGGCGCTGACGCAGTCGAACAGTTTCAGGCTCACCGGCCTGCTTGGCCGCCGGCCGAGCGACAGTGAACTCTACATGGCGCATTTCATGGGCGTCGGTGGCGCTGCAAAACTGATCGCCAATGCCGAGGACAATCCGCATGCGGTCGGCGCGCGGCTGTTTCCCAATGCGGCCTCCGCCAATCGCTCGATCTTCTACGCCAGGGACGGTAGCGCCCGCAGCGTCTCGGAAGTCTATTCGGTGCTCGACGCGCGCTACGCCAGTGCGGCGAATTCGAAGACGACCCGCAGCGCGATGGCGATGTATGGCGACACGCCGTCGACGACGCAGGTCGCGAGCGCCAATGGCGTGCAGCCGACCGCGCCTGTCATCGACAACGCCGCTTATCTCCAGACCTTTCCGGATGCGCGTGGCGTCACGCCGGTGAGCGCGACATCATCAGCTTCAACGACGGTCGCAGACAACACGCCGGTCACACCCGCATTCCGCTCGATCTATCAGCCCGGCGATGTCACGCAGCCGGTCTCGACGACTGTCCAGAAATTGTGGGGCAATAACGCCTCGCTGACGTCCGTCGCGTCACCGACACCGGACGTGCGCCCGCCGCAGCCGCTCGATCTCTTCAGCGATCGTAGCGGCACGTTCTCGAGCTAACACTCACTCTCGTGTCCCGGACGCGCTGCAGCGTGAAACGCTGCTGCGCAGCGCCGGGACCCAAGCCGCGCGCACCTCTCTCGGAGATTCAGCAGTGCATCACTTGCGTGCTGCGCTGCGTCCGGGGCACGAGCGGCAGCAGCTTTGTTCCCTTAACAAAACGTCAATAAAACCAGCCAGTTATGGTGAACGCTTTGTTAAGCGTCGTGGTTTATTTTGTGTTGCAGGTGACGAGCCGTCACCATTTTTCGTTTGTTGTGTAAGCCGGAAGCTCCATGATTGTTCGGCAGTTCATCAATTGGATCAGGACGGCGCCCGCTGGCGAGCGGGCTGAGGCAACGCGGGCCTTGGCTCGCGCCTGGCTGATCTCAGACCTTTCCCATAACGACCGCGTCGCGGCCGAAGGCGCGCTGCTGATGCTGCTCGACGATGCCTCGCCGCTGGTGCGGCAGGCGATGGCCGAGGCTTTTGCGCGCAGCACGGATGCCCCGGCGTCGATCGTGCGGGCGCTGTCGGCGGACCAGCCGACCGTGGCGCTCCCCGTGCTCGAACATTCGCCGCTGCTGATAGATGCCGATCTCGTCGACATCGTCGCGACCGGCAATGACGAGGTGCAATGCGCGGTCGCCCGCCGCATCGCACTGCCGGTATCGGTCTGCGCCGCCATCGCAGAAGTCGGTTGCCCAGCGGCAGCGCTGGAGCTGATCGAAAATCCCCATGCCGAGCTTGCGCCGTTCTCCTGGAATCGCATCGTCGAGCGTCACGGCCATCTCGCCGCGATCCGCGAGGCGATGCTGGTGCTGGAGGATCTGCCAGCCGCCACGCGCGCCGCGCTGGTGGCCAAGCTTTCCGAGACGCTGGCGCAATTCGTCGTGGCGCGGAACTGGCTAAGCCCCGACCGTGCCGAGCGCGTGACGATCGAGGCGCGCGATCGCTCCACCATGAACATCGCAGCGTGCTCGCGCGGCGAGGACATGCAGGGCCTGGTGCATCATTTGCGTGTCACCGGCCAGCTGACCGCGGGCCTGATCCTGCGCGCACTGCTGTCGAGCAATCTCGATCTGTTCGACGCATCGCTCGCTGAACTCGCCGACCTGCCGCTGGCGCGCGTTTCCGCGCTGCTGCACGACCGCGGTGGCAACAGCCTGCACGCGCTGCTCCGCCGCGCCGGTCTGCCCGAGGCAACGTTTGCGGCATTCCAGGTCGCGCTCGACGCCTGCCACGAGCAGGGCTTCGTCGACAGCGACGACGGCGCGGCGCGGCTGCGCCGGCGCATGGTCGAGCGCGTACTCACCCATTGCGAGACCGACCGCGGTGCCGCCGAGCCGCTGATGGTCCTGCTCCGCCGCTTCGCCACCGAGTCGGCACGCGAAGAGGCAAGGCTGTTCTGCGATGAGATCGTCGCGGACGACGCGATCGATCCGGTTTATGATGATCTGATCGCGGCCTAGCTGGATCTCCAAACTCCGTCATTGCGAGCGCAGCGAAGCAATCCAGAATCCCTCCGCGGAAAGACTCTGGATTGCTTCGCTGCGCTCGCAATGACGGGGGAGACCGGCATGCTCTTCCGCCGGCACGCTGGGCCGCGCGCGGACCCATTCGAGAGTCCAGGCGCGGCCGCGGTGTGCCGCGGCCACAGCGTCGGTGGACATGGGCCGCGCGGCCGCTCGAGGCCCGGGACACTACCCGGTACTCTCGGCATGGCGGTTCGCGGGCCGGATGCTGCAGAGG
>NZ_MZXW01000004.1 GCF_004123905.1 Bradyrhizobium betae | reverse complement strand
CGTCGCTGATCCATTACCGACACCTCGTTCCAGGGCATGGACGGCCTCCCGAATCGACCAATCCAGCCCAGTTTGATGTGTCAGCTATGTCTCCGAACACCTGTCAGTGATCTGTCCGGTCTAAACACTTGACCGGGCGATCCAGTACTCCGAGACGTCCGTGGTTTATCGAGAAGCCTCCGCGTACTGGATTCCCCGCCTTCGCGGGGAATGACAGCGGAGTGCGGAGCGCGCGCCTTACTTCACGATCTCAACCAGATGCGCCCGCGACTGCGACGGATCGAACCGGTCGCCGAAATATTGCGTTTCGTGCGCCACGAGGCCATCGCGCAATTCCATGATGCTGACGACGTAGGACGGCACCCCGTCATAGGTCAGCACGAACTCGCTCACCCAGAGATCGCCGCCGCCGACGATCCGCCGCACCGTGAAGCGCTTCCTGTTCGGCTGCACGAAGCGGCTCTGCTGGATATTCCTGCGACCACGAATGCGCTCGCCAGATTGCGGATAGTCGAGCACGGCGTCGTCGCGATAGATGTCATGCTCGGCCTCGAAATCGTTCGCGTCTGACGCGTCCCAATGGCGCTGGAGCGCCGCCAGTGTCGCCTGATCGTCCATTGCGTCCTCCACCTGCCGTTTCAGCTCTCCACATTGGAGCCCAGGCAGCCTCTGGCAAGGCGCCCTCGCAACGTCTAACAACCACTAACGGGCCAAACATCCGATCTGGATGCAGATTGACGGTGCAGCAATCTGGAATTCGCCGGGGAACATCCATGGCTCATCTGCTTTCCGTCAATGTCGGCCTGCCGCGCGACGTCGCCTGGCAAGGCAGGACCGTCCACACCGGCATCTGGAAGGCGCCCGTCACGGGCCCGCGCAGGGTGCGCCGGCTCAACATCGACGGCGACGGCCAGGGCGACACCGCTGGTCACGGCGGCGAGCAGCGCGCTGTGTACGTCTACCAGGACGAATCCTAT
The DNA here is from genome assembly GCF_004123905.1 of Bradyrhizobium betae. Taxonomy (GTDB): domain Bacteria; phylum Pseudomonadota; class Alphaproteobacteria; order Rhizobiales; family Xanthobacteraceae; genus Bradyrhizobium; species Bradyrhizobium betae_A. The sequence goes on along the minus strand of NZ_MZXW01000004.1, from coordinate 479,181 downwards.
CACTACTGGCAGCAACATCTGGGCCGATCGAACCTCGTCCCGGGACAATTCGGCGAGAACTTTACCGTCGAGGGCCTCGCCGACACCGAGGTCTGCATCGGCGATCGCTACAGGATCGGCTCGGCCCTGTTCGAGGTGACGCAGCCGCGCGTGACCTGCTACCGGCTCGGCATTCGCATGGAAGAGCCCGACATGGCCGCGCTGCTGGTCAAGCACGGGCGGCCCGGTTTCTATTTCCGCGTCATCGAGGAAGGCGACGTCGAGGCCGGAGACGAGATCACGCAGGTCGCGCGCGGCCCCGAAAGCATGAGCGTGTCCGAGATCAATGCGCTGCTCTATCTGCCCCCTCACCCACGCGAGCGCCTGGAGCGCGCGCTGAGAATTCCGGCGCTGAGCCGTGGCTGGAATCATTCCTTCGCGGCGCTGCTCGCGCAGAAAGACAATCCGGCCACGGGAAACGCCGGGCTCGGCCCGGCCGCAAGCCCGCCTCCGGCCTGGCATGGCTTCCGCCCATTCCGTGTCGCGCGAAAAATCGCCGAAAGCAGCAATGTGACGTCGCTGGTGCTCGAACCCGCGGACGGACAGCCCGTCGCCACGGCCCTGCCCGGCCAGTTCGTCGTCGTGCGGCTCGGGCCTTCCGCGATGACGCGCAGCTATTCTCTGTCGCGCCGCGCCGATGCCGCGTGCTTGCGCATCAGCATCAAGCGGGAAGCGCACGGCGCAGCCAGCGGATATGTCGCCGACGAGCTCAAAACGGGCGACGTCGTCGAGCTCGGTGCACCACGCGGCAGCTTTACGCTGCGGCAGGATGCGCGGCCCGTCGTGCTGCTCAGCGCCGGCATCGGCGTGACGCCGGTGCTCGCCATGCTGCATGCGCTGACCGCGGAAGGATCGACACGCGAGGTCTGGTGGCTGCATGGTACCCGAAATGGCCACGAGCATCCGTTCGCGGCCGAGGCGCGCGAACTCCTCGCCGCGCTCGCGTACCATCACAGCCATGTCTGCTTCAGCGCCCCCGACCCGGCCGATCGTCCCGGTGCTGACTTCGACAGCGCCGGACATCTGGATCAGCGCCTGCTTCAGACGCTTAATGTGCCGCGCGACGGCGATTTCTATCTGTGCGGACCGGCCGCTTTCATGAGCGATCTCACGGCCGGCCTCTCTGCGCTGGGCGTCGCCGCCGACAGCATCCACACCGAGCTGTTCGGCAGCAAGCCTTCGCTGACACCCGGCATCGCCGCCGCGCCGACAGTCGCAACGCATCTGCCAGCCGGCGCAGCTGGGCCGGGGCCGACGGTGTCGTTCGCCCGCAGCGGCCTCAATGTCCTGTGGGGACCATCCTATGCCAGTCTGCTCGAGCTGGCTGAGGCGTGCGACGTCCCCGTGCGCTGGTCGTGCCGCACGGGCGTCTGCCACAATTGCGAGAGCGGGCTCTTAGCCGGAGACGTCAGCTACACGCCCGATCCGCTCGACCCGCCGGCAGACGGCAATGTCCTGATCTGCTGCGCGCGGCCGCAGGGTGATATCGTCATCGATCTCTAAGACGTCGATCTCTAGGACATGGGAGAGCTTCATGCGAACTGACATGGTGCCGGGAGCAACCTTCCCGGACTACGAACTCAGCGACCACACCGGCAAGCATCGAACACTCTCCAAGCTCCAAGGCGGCGATCCCATGATCGTCGTCCTCGGCCGCGGCGGGTTCTGTCCGAAGGATCGCCGCCAGACCGAAGGGCTGGTCCAGCTGCATCGGGAGATGGAGGTGGGCTATTGCCGGCTGGTCACTGTGACCACCGACAACATCACCCAGACCAACGAATATCGCAGCGGCGCAGGCGCGCACTGGCCGTTCCTGTCCGACCCGCGGCGGATCGTTCAGAAGGACCTCGACATCGCCGAATATACCGATCCCCTCCACAATCCCATGATCCCGCACGTGGTCGTGCTGGAGCCTCGCCTCCGCATCCACAAGATCTACAACGGCTACTGGTTCTTCGGACGCCCGACCATCGAAGAGCTTCGCCAGGATCTGCGGGCCGTCAGCATGATTTGCCGCCCCGATTGGGACATCACGGCGCCGGGCCTGAAGACGCTATGGAACCAGGGCCGCAAGGAGCATTTTTATCCCTACGGCAAGGCCTACGTCGAAACTCTCGGTGAACAGGATTAGAGGGACATTTCGACATCGTCCGTGCAGACGAATGCCGGGAACCATCGCGGCGTCAGGTTTGTTGGCAAGTCTTACGATTCGCCTGCCACCTGACAGGAACCCCAAGGACACCCAGGAACCCGCATGTGCCGCTGGATCGCATACAGGGGCGAGACCACCTCGTTCGAGCCTTACGTCACCGAGCCCGAGCATTCGCTCATCGCGCAGAGCATACGCTCGCTTCAGTCAACCGCGGGCTCGAATGGCGACGGCTTTGGTCTCGGCTGGTATGGCGAACACCCGGAGCCGGGCCTCTACCGCGAAACGCGTCCGGCGTGGTCGGACGAGAATCTGCGCTACCTCTGCCGCCATCTGCGCTCGCATCTGTTTTTCGCACACGTGCGCGCCGCCACCGGCACGGCGGTGACGCGGCAGAATTGTCATCCCTTCGCCTGCGGACAGTGGATGTTCATGCACAACGGTTTTGTGGGCAGCTGGAATCGGCTGCGGCGCAAGGTCGAGGCGTTGATCCCCGATGCTTACTACCCGTCGCGACTGGGCACGACCGACTCGGAAGCCGTGTTCCTCGCCATGATGGGCGCCGGGCTCGACGGCGACCCGCTCGGCGCAACACAACGTGTGCTGCAAGCGCTCGTCGGTCTCATCAACGAAGGCGAGCTCCGTGAGCGGCTGCGCTTCACCAGCGCGATTGCGAACGGCCGGGATCTCTATGCGTTTCGCATTGCGGTCAACGATGCCGCCAACACGCTCTACTATCGGGAAGGCAGTGGCGGCCAGGTCGTCGTGGTGTCCGAGCCCTTCGACAAGGAAACGGACTGGACGGAAGTGCCTGCGAATCACGCCCTTATCGCGCGCGCGTCCGAAAGCGTGAAAATTGTTCCGTTCGTCCCTGCAATTTCCAGTGGGTCCGAGGCGGAACCCGCCCCTGTCAGAAGGATTATTGCCCGCAGGTAACCACTGCCGGGTGGCTCATGACATTTGCTTCAGACGTTTTGAAACTGCTGCGCCTCGATTCCTCCGACGACAAGCAGCACCTCGTCATTCGCTCGGCCGGCGGACGCGGAAAGGCGGCGGAATATTCGTTTGGTATCGAGGAGGAATATTTCCTCGCCGATCGCCGAACGTTCGAGGTCGCGATCGAAACGCCCAACGCGCTGTTCGAGTCCGCGAACTGGTCGACCGGCGGTCAGGCCATGCGCGAGATGCTGCAATCCCAGCTCGAAGTCGCCACCAACGTTCACGTCGACGTCACCGACGCGCGCGAAGAGCTTCGTTTTCTCCGTCGCGAAGTCGCCAACGTCGCCGCGCAATATGGCTTCGTCATCATGGCCTGCGGCACGCATCCAACCGCGGTCTGGCGCATGTCGCAGCCGAGCCCGAAGCCGCGCTATGAGGAAATGATCGAGGATCTGCGCAGCATCGGCCACCGCAACATGATGTGCGGCATGCATGTGCACGTGCAGCTGCCCGATCCCGAGAAGCGCATGGCGGTGATGCGGGCGATGCTGCCGCATCTGCCGCTGTTCATCGCGCTGTCGGCCTCCTCCCCGTTCTGGAATTCCCACAAGACCGGACTGAAGGGCTACCGGCTGGCCGCCTATTCCGAGCTACCGCGCACCGGCCTGCCCGAATTGTTCGAGAACCGGCAGGATTACGACGAATATATCGGCGCACTGCAACGCTCCGGCGTGATCCCCGACGAAAGCCACATCTGGTGGGCGATGCGTCCGTCCATGAAGCATCCGACGCTCGAGCTTCGTGCGCCCGATACCTGCACCCTGGTCGACGACGCCGTCGCGATCGCCTCGCTCTATCGCTGCCTGACCCGCCACCTTTACCTGCGGCCCTATCTGTCGAAGGAGGTCACCGTGGTCGAGCGCGCGATAGCGGTCGAGAACAAATGGCGCGCGCAGCGCTACGGCACCGATTGCATCTTTGCCTCCAGGGAAGGGCCGGTCACGATCTCGGAGCTGCTCTCCCGTGTCATCGAGGACACCGCCGGGGACGCGGCCGCACTGAATTGCGCCGCCGAGGTCGAGCACTGCCGCACCATCGTGGAACGCGGCAGCTCTGCCGAATTCCAGCTCCGTGCCTACCGTGAAAACGGCGACGACATCGCATCCGTGTCACGATGGATCGCTACATCTACGATCTCAGGAACGAGCGCTCCCGTCGGACGCAGTGCTCAAGCGCCGTCATAGCGCCCGCGCAAGCTTCGGCGGCCAAAGTGCCGCCCTTGAATTTGATGATCGTGGAGAACCGCATGAATCGCATCACATCCTGCACCGGCTGCGGTCATGCACTTGTCCCGATGCTGACGGCCAAAGGCCGCGCGGAGCCGAACTGCCTCTGGTGCGAAGGCATCGACGCGCGCGCGGTGGAGATGGCGAAGTGGGCCGACAGCCCATCCGGCAAGCCCGAGCGGGCCGCCCGTCAATCGTTCAAATAAGCGGCTTCGGACGCCCGGCCGCCTTGACGGTTGCATGCCCTTTGCGGGACATGCCGACAAATTAGACAAGACCCGTCTCTCCCCTGGACCTGCCGGCTTTGCCAAGAGGACCACGCCGTTTGGTGTGACGGTCATCTAACCTCTGGCGCAACCTCGATTTTTCTTGTCCCGCGTGGAGCCGAAGGGCCCACGCGCTGCGCCGCGCGCCAACTGGCCCAGAATTCGCAAGACGTCGTCAGGCCTAAAGTCCCTGCCCTCTCATTAAGTGGAGCAGCGAGTTGCGTACGCCCGGCTCCGGGATGAACGGCCCAGGATCGGAGAATGCCATGAACGTGCATGCCGCGGGCGATCTCAAATTCGCCGGCCTCACCCGCCCGGATGGTTCACCCCTTCGCCTCAATGAGCAGGACTTCGTCGCGATCGACCGCGACAAGAATGCGAAGTTTGAGGCAACCTACCGGCCGCAAGCCCTCTACAACCGCGCCAACGAGGGTTTTCACGCCAACAACGAAACATTCCTGCTGCACGAAGTCGCGACCAATCTGCCGATCTATCTGCCCGACACCGGCCCCACCGATTTCCATCTTCATCTGCCGCCGGGTGGCTTTCAGCTCGTGCTGGTCACCTCGGGCGCGTTCACCTTCGACTACGACGGGCGCTTCTACAATGTCGGCCCCGGCGCAGTGATGCTGCAAAGCGCGATCGTGCACCGCCAGCTGTTCTACACCTGGTCGGGCCTGTCGACCGAAGAGAATTTGAAGACGCCGCAGACCGTGGTGCCCGATCCGATCTCGATGGGTTATTCCGGCAAATTCCTCGAAGCCTTCATCACCGATCCCACCACCTTTCCGAACCCGACCATCGTCGGCCCGGACCAGATCAACGAGGCCGAGACGCCGCGCGTGGCCTGGAGCCATCCGCTGCATGATCGCCCGGCCGATGCAGGCTTCTGGCTTCAGGATCCCCTGGCGCTGGATGCGCTGTTCAAGCCGCTCACCGATAGTCCGGTCAAATCGGCGACGCCGGTTTACGTGCGCGATACCGGCATCGAGGTCCCGAGCGGTCACCTCGTCACCGGACACATCATCGCAACCGACCCGCGCGGCCAGTCGCTGCTGGCGAAAAGCACGTCGATTACCGCAGACCCGACCTGTCTCGCCAAGGGCGAGGTCGTGATCTATCGCGTCATTCGCGGCACGGCCGAATTCAAGAAGAAATCCGGGGAGAGCTTCGAGCTCGCGGCCGGCGACGTGGTGACGGCGGGCAAGGCGTCGATCAGCCTCACCGGCCTCGGCGAAAACACCCAGGTCCTGCGGCTCGGCCTTCTCAAGGGCATGAACGAGCTTCGCAGCTGGACGCCGACACAGCGCGACGAGATCGACGGCCTCGCCGGTCAGATCATCACGCACAAGGACGTCCGCCCCTTGCGCACGGAAGGCCAGCCGGTCGGGTATCTCTACGGCTGATAAAACAACGGCCCGCCGAAGCGGGCCGTCGATATCATTTAGCGCACCGAGCCACCGTAAAGCTGCCGCTCCTTGCGAACCTCTTCGGCGCCATAAGGCTGGCTGGCGGGATCGAACGATTTCCATCCGGCCTTCTGCCAATTGGCACTGCGGTCACGCAGGTTGACGGAGGACTCTTTCAGGATCGAATCGAGGCGGGATCGGTCCGCATCGGGGACGCGCGCCGACACGAGCGTTCCTCCGCGACGAACGCCCTCGGCGTACGTGTCCGCATCCTCCCGGGAAATGCCGGCCTCCGTGAGCGCTCCAACAATACCGCCGGTCGCTGCTCCGGCCGCCGCACCCACCGCAGTCGCGGCCAGCCACCCGGCTGCGACGACGGGCCCGAGGCCGGGAATTGCCAGCAAGCCAAGGCCAGCGAGAAGGCCGGCGGTGCCACCCACGCCCGCTCCGATGCCGGCACCCTTGCCGGCGCCTTCGGCGCGATCGTCGACACCATCCCGGTCGCGATCGACCTTCTTGTCGGTGCTGAACCAGCTGTCGGAATTGTTGGCGACGATGCTGATGTCCGAGTACGGCACGCCAGCCCCCTCAAGGCGGCGAACCGCCCGCTCAGCGTCATTGTAGTTGTCGTAAAGACGAGAAATGGTAACAGTCATTTTGGAACTTTCTCACTTGGCCGAATTGACGTTGCCTTGAAAGTCGACGCTGACTTGGGTGGCCGTTCCACCCTTGCTGGCTTGTCCGCGCCACACGCCCTTGTCGTCCTTCTTCAGCGCGGTGACATTGGCGTACCCGGCGTCCTCGATCTTCGATTTGGCCTGTCCTTCGGTGAAGCTGTTGCGGCCGGCGACCGGTGCATCGGAGTTGTTTTGCCCGGCACTGTTGACCGCGTTGTTGTTCGGGCCTGACTGCGCCGGGGGATTTTGCGCTGAGGCCGGGGCCAATGCCGCGGCAGCCGCGATGACGGAAATACAAATGTAGAGCGACGGGCGTTTCATAATTGTCTCCAAAGCTTGAGGACTGAGCCAAGCCCCCGGTGGAGCTTTCGTTCCTATGTTCCGCTTCTCGACATCGCCTGTGCAATCAAACTTTGAAAAACATCATCCACGTGATTGCCAAGACGAGAACTGCGGATGACGTTAGGAACATCGCCGGCCCTCTCATATTAGGGTACATGCGCATTCTGAAAAAACGTTCGCCAACGCTGGCAGCCACGACGCTTCGTGCTCTCGCAGAATATCCGGTGACGTCTGCCGTTGTCGCGGCGACCGCCTTGATGGCGACGGCCGCGATCGCCAACAGGCGACTTGCCGACAAGGCTCAGCGCGATAATCCGCCTCAAGGACGATTCATCGAGGTCGACGGCGTTCGCTTGCACTATGTGGAGCGCGGATCCGGCCGCCATCTGGTGTTGCTCCATGGCAACGGCAGCATGATCCAGGATTTCCAGTCGAGCGGGCTGATCGATCTCGCCGCCAAGGATTATCATGTCATCGTGTTTGACCGACCCGGCTTCGGCCACAGCCTGAGGCCCCGCAATGTCGTGTGGACACCTGCGGCGCAAGCCGACCTCTTCAAGAACGCGCTTGCGCAGCTCGGGGTCGAAAAGGCGATCGTGCTAGGACATTCCTGGGGAGCATCGGTTGCAATTGCCCTGGCAAGCCGACATCCCTCAATGGTCGAAGCATTGATACTGGCATCGGGATACTATTTCCCGACGGCCCGCACCGATGCGATGTTGTCGATTGCCGGACCCGCGATACCGGGATTTGGCGACGTCCTCAGTCACACGATTTCGCCGATCCTCAGCCGGCTGATGTGGCCGGCGATATTGCGGCAGCTGTTCGGGCCGAGACCCGTTCCGCAAAAATTCGATGGCTTCCCCAAATCCCTTGCCGTGCGTCCCTCGCAACTTCGTGCCGGCGCCGCCGAGGCAGCGTTAATGGTCCCTGCGGCCATGCTGTCTGCGAAGACCTACGGCGAATTGGCCATGCCAGTCATTATCCTGGCCGGCGAGGCCGATCGCCTCATCGACATCGACGAGCAGTCCGGCCGTCTGCATGACGAAATCAAACACAGCAAAATGCGCCGCATTCCCAAAGGGGGCCATATGATCCAGCAGTCGGATACAGCGGACCTGATGATTGCGATCGATGAAGCCGCGGCGGAAACGCTGCATTGAGGTTCAACATGACCCCGAAGATCGAAGAACATACCTGCCAGCAGTGTAACGGAACCGGCTTTTCCAGGTCCATGCAACCGGCTCGCCCGGGCCGTAGGATCTATCCTGTCAAATGCGAAGCCTGCCAAGGCAAGGGAAGGATTGCTGAGACCAAGTGAAGTGACCTCAGTGCTTTGATCTCTCGATCTCGAAGGTGAACTTGACCTGCATCACCGGGCCGGCCGCATCCCGAACCTCAATTGCCATATCGCGCTTGTCGGGAGTCGCAGTCAAATCATCGACCGCATCCCTCGCCATATCGGCCAACGACCGGGCGGCTTCTGCTTGCGCGGCTTGAAGATTCGGAAGCAGCAATCCTTCTTCGTCACAAGCCAGAACGCCACCATCCAGCAAATCAAAATAGTACCGCGGCATCGCTTCGCACTCCGACGAATGCTAAGCAACGATTCACGCTTACGTTCCTAACGTAAAAATGGTCGGCGAGCGGCCGCAGATGCAGCGTTCTCTACAACAACCTGTCCGATGAGTGACGCCCTACTCCGCCGCCTGCCGCACGTGGCGGGCGGTCGGCGTGCGCATCGTCACCAGCTCTTCGGCTGCGGTCGGATGCAGCGCGATCGTGGCGTCGAAATCGGCCTTGGTCGCCTTCATCTTCACGGCGATCGCGACCACCTGGGTAACCTCGGCGGCGCAATCGCCGACGATGTGGCAGCCGAGCACGCGGTCGGTCGAGCCATCGACGACGAGCTTCATCAGCACACGCGTGTCGCGGCCCGACATCGTCGCCTTGATCGGACGAAAATTCGTCTTGTAGATGTCGACGTGGCTGAATTGCGCGCGCGCCTCGGCTTCCGTCAAACCAACCGTGCCGACCTCAGGCTGCGAAAACACTGCGGTCGGAATGTAGGAATGATCGACCTGCACCTCGCGCTTGCCGAACACGGTGTCGGCAAAGGCATGGCCTTCGCGGATCGCGACCGGCGTCAGGTTGAAGCGATGGGTAACGTCGCCGATCGCGTAGATGCTGTCGACCGAGCTCTTGGAGAAATGGTCGACTGCGATACCGCCATTCCTGGGATTAATGGCAACGCCGGCCTTCTCCAGGCCGAGATTGGCGACCGCGGGATGGCGACCGATCGCGAACATCACCTGGTCGGACGCGATGCTCGAACCGTTCGACAGATGGGTGGTGAACTCCTCGCCGTGGCGATCGACCTTCGCCACCGTGCAGCCGGTGAGGATGGTAATGCCCTGCTTCTCCATCTCGCTGCGGACGTGAGCGCGAACGTCTTCATCGAAACCGCGCAAAATGTTGTCGCCGCGATAGATCACGGTGACGTCGGAGCCGAAGCCCGCGAAAATGCCGGCGAATTCCAGCGCGATGTAGCCGCCGCCCTGGATTACGATCCGCTTCGGCAGCTTCTTCAGATGAAACGCCTCGTTGGACGAGATCACGTGCTCGATGCCGGGGATCGAGGCGCCATGGTTGGGCGCACCGCCGGTGGCGATCAGGATGTATTTTGCGGTGATCTTCTTGTCGTCCGCCAGCAGGCGGACGGTGTGCTTGTCCTCGATCATCGCGCGACTCTTCACGACCTGCGCGCCCGACTTCTCGACATTCGTCGTGTAGGCCGCCTCCAGCCGGGCGATCTCCTTGTCCTTGTTGGCGATCAGCGTCGGCCAGTCGAAGCTGGCAGGCGGAACGGTCCAGCCGAAACCGGCGGCGTCCTCGAGCTCGTGACGGAAGTGTGAGCCGATCACGAACAGCTTCTTCGGCACGCAACCGCGGATCACGCAGGTGCCGCCCATGCGGTACTCTTCCGCGATCATGACGCGGGCGCCGTAGCCCGCCGCGATGCGGGCGGCACGCACGCCGCCCGAGCCGCCACCGATGACAAAGAGGTCGACGTCGAATTCAGCCATTGTCCACTCCGACCCCTTTCAAAAACTCCCTATCAGATAGGTACTCTTAGATTTCCTTGCCACGCTTGCGCATCTCGGCGCGGAAGGCCCCCATCACGGTCTCGGAGAAGTTCTGGGCCCAGGAGTTCATGAAGGCCATGCTGAGCCCGATGGCGCGCGGCTCGGCGTCGATCAGCTTCTTGCCCAGCGGCGACCTGTAGAAGGTGACGAGGTCCTTCAGCTCCTGCTCGGTGAACTCGCTGGCATAGATCTGCGCCATGCCATCGCCGATCTCGTTCTGGCGGCCCTGGAGCTGCTGAGCGACGATCGGGGCGACCTCGTTGAGATCCTTCTGATAGTTGAGGTTCTGCTGGGTCAGCGCGATCTTGGTCTTCTCGACGAGGCCGGGCACGGCGCCTTGATACATCGCCGTCGCGTTCTTGATCTGCAAAATCTCCTTGGCCGCCGCAACCGCCGCCGGCGAAGCTTTCGGCTGGGCCGGCGCCGCAGCTGCCTTGGGGGCCGGCGCAGGCTGCTGCGCCACGGCCGGGAAGGCCAATCCCACAGCGAGGGTCGCGGCCGGCAACAATTTCAAAACGCTCTTCATACCTGGTCTCCTTTCGGCTTGCGCCGTTCAATCACGCGAATTCCCTCGCCACCCGCCAAAACAGCCGAGCTGGCCAAGCCGATGAACAACCCGTGCTCGACCACGCCGGGAATGGCGCTCAACGCCGTGGCGAGGCCGGGCGGATCGACGATACATCCGAGCTGGGCATCGACGATCCAGTGGCCGCCATCGGTGACGAAAACGTGGCCATCTTTGGCCTTGCGGACCGCCATTTGCCCGGAAACGCCGCACACGGCAAATGCCTTCTCGATCGCGCGGCGCGTCGCGCCAAGCCCGAACGGGATGACCTCGATCGGCAGCGGAAACTTGCCGAGCGTCGGCACCCATTTGGTGTCGTCTGCAATCACGATCATGCGATCCGAAGCGGCCGCCACGATCTTCTCGCGCAGCAGCGCGCCGCCGCCGCCCTTGATCAGGTTGAAGTCGGGATCAATCTCGTCGGCGCCGTCGACTGTCATGTCGAGATGGTCGATCTCGTCCAGCGTCGTCAGGGGCACGCCACAGCGCATCGCATCGGCGCGAGTCGTCTCCGAGGTCGGCACGCCGATCACCTTGAGCCCGGTGGCGACGCGCTCGCCGAGCAGCTCGACGAAATGCTTTGCGGTCGAACCGGTGCCAAGCCCGAGCTGCATGCCGTCACGCACCTCTTCGAGCGCCCGCGCCGCAGCCTGCCGCTTCAACTGGTCCATGTTCACGTCTGCGCCCGCCCCTGAATTGAGAGTGCCGCCGATTTAGCCGCTTGCGGCGGCCTATGTAGCCTCGTTTTACTCGCGGGAACAGGCCTCTGGGCCGATCTTATAAGGTGAACTTATGGCCTCGGCCCTTGCGCCGGTCCGGCCAGACCGATAGCGCTGTGACCATGACCTCCCCCTACACCCTCGTCTTCGATCTCGACGGCACGCTTGTGGATACGGCGCCCGACCTGATCACCGCGCTGAATTACGTGCTCGACCGCGAAGGGCTGCCCGCCGTGCCGATGGCCTCGGCCCGCAACATGATCGGCGCCGGCGCCCGCAAGCTGATCGAACGTGGGCTGGAAGCCGAGGACCGCACCGTCACACCCGCGGACATGGACCGGATGACGGCGGATTTCATCGCCTATTACGCCGACCATATAGCGGTCGAATCCCGCCCCTTCGAAGGGCTCCTGGACGCGCTCGACCTGTTTGCGGCGCAGGGCCATCGCCTCGCGGTCTGCACCAACAAGCTGGAATGGCTGTCCAAGCGGCTTCTGGACCAGCTGGACCTGACCCGGCGCTTCGCCGCGATCTGCGGCGCCGACACTTTTGGCGTCCAGAAGCCTGATCCGACCATTTTCCGCGAGACCGTGGCGCGCGCCGGCGGCGACGTGAAGGCCAGCATCATGGTCGGCGATGCCGGAACCGACGTCGGGGTCGCACGGCGGGCCGGGGTGCCCGTGATCGGGGTCAGCTTCGGCTACACGGACGTGCCGATCGCCGACCTGAAACCGGACCGGCTGATCCATCACATGCGCGACCTGCCGGCCGCAGCCCATAGTCTGATGACGGCCTAGTCCGCCACAAGGCACTGACTTAACTAGGCTATTCCGCGGAACCCTGCGTTAACCATCTATTATCTATGCGCGGCACGCCGGTTGCCTGCCCCAAACGACACTCCTATGGTCCGGCCGGGGATGTGGCGGTTCGTCGCAGTAGAAATGGGATGGTCATGCGTCGTGTCATCGCGATTGCGTTAGCGGGGGCAAGCCTCCTGGGAGCAACAAGCCTTGGGGGCTGCTCCTCAATGCCTTCAATGTCTTGGGACATGTTCAAATCGGCGCCGCCGACCGTTCAGGTCCGGCTGGAATCCAATCCGCCAGGCGCTGACGCCACGACCTCGCTCGGTCAGGGCTGCAAGACCCCCTGCTCGGTTTCGGTTCCCGCTCCCGACGCCCCGTTCACCGTCGCTTTCGCGGCGCCAAAATACCAGCCGGCGAGCGTGCCGGTGAGCGTGATCAAGACGCCCGGCGATCTCACCACATCGGCCACGGTGACCACCGATCCGAATCCGGTGTTCGCCGAACTCCAGCCGGCGATGCCGCCCAAGCCGGTGAGGAAGCCACACCGGCCGAAGAAGCCGAAGCCGCTCGCGGCCGCACCCGCCGCGGCCCCGGCCGATGCTGCACCTGCTGCGGTCTCGGCGTTCCCCGATCCGAACGCGGGCAAGCGCTGATCCAGGCGCTGACTTACGTATACCACCCGATTGTCCTCTGCCTGCGCGATGCTTAGATTGCTTCCAGAGCGCCGCTGAAGCAAAGGTGCGCCCGTCGCCGTAAGTGACAAGGCATTTGGCAAGGCATTTGGTATGAACGGACTTTCCGCGAGCCCCCGAGCCGCGCTGTCGAGCGCGATGACCGATCCGTTCGGGCGCACGATCTCGTACCTGCGCGTTTCCGTCACCGACCGCTGCGACCTCCGCTGCTTCTACTGCATGTCGGAAGACATGACGTTCCTGCCCAAGGCGGACCTGCTGACGCTGGAAGAGCTCGACCGGCTCTGCACCGCCTTCATCGCCAAGGGCGTGAAGAAGCTGCGGCTCACCGGCGGCGAGCCGCTGGTCCGGCGCAACGTGATGTCGCTGGTGCGCTCGCTGTCGCGGCATCTGGCGAGCGGCGCCCTGAACGAGCTGACCCTGACCACCAACGGCACGCAGCTGGCCAAGCATGCGAAAGAGCTCGCCGATTGCGGCGTCCGCCGCATCAACGTCTCGCTCGACACGCTCGATCCCAAGAAATTTCGCGAGATCACCCGCTGGGGCGAGATCGACAAGGTGCTGGAAGGCATCGAGGCCGCGCGCGCCGCAGGCCTTGCCGTCAAGATCAACGCTGTGGCACTGAAGAACCTCAACGAGGACGAACTCCCCGACCTGATGCGCTGGGCCCACGGCAAGGGCATGGGCCTGACGCTGATCGAGGTCATGCCGATGGGCGAGATCGGCTCGGGCCGCATCGACCAGTATCTGCCGCTGTCGCTGGTGCGCGCGCGCCTCGCCAAGCAATTCACGCTGACGGATCTGGCCGAGAGCACCGGCGGCCCGGCGCGCTATGTCAGCATCGCCGAGACCGGCGGCAAGCTCGGCTTCATCACGCCGATGACCCATAATTTCTGCGAATCCTGCAACCGCGTGCGCATCACCTGCACGGGCACGCTGCACACCTGCCTCGGCCACGAGGATGCCTCGGACTTGCGCAAGCCGCTGCGCGCATCTGATGACGACATGCTGCTTGCGGATGCGATCGACCGCGCCATCGGGCTGAAGCCCAAGGGCCACGATTTCATCATCGACCGCCGCCACGACCGCCCCAGCGTCTCCAGGCACATGAGCGTCACCGGCGGCTGAATCTCACTCCCGAATGCCCGGCGCATAGCCGAAGCCGACCGCTGGTTCGGCCGCGGTCTCGACCCAGACGCTCTTGACCTGGGTGTACTCGAACAGCGTCTCGACACCGCTCGAACGGCCGTAACCGCTCATGCCGGAGCCGCCGAACGGCGACGCCACGCTGATCGTCTTGTAGGAATTGATCCAGAACGTTCCGGCCCTGGCTTGCGCCGCGACCCGATGCGCGCGCGCGACGTCACCGGTCCAGACTGCGCCGGCCAGACCAAAATCGCTGTCATTGGCGAGCGCGATCGCCTCTTCCTCGGAATCGAACGGGATCGCGGCGACGACAGGTCCAAAAATTTCGTCGCGGGCCACCGTCATGCTGTTGCTGACGTCACGCAGCACGGTCGGCGCGACGAAGAATCCGCCCTGCGTGGGGTTTCCGTCGCTGCCGGTGGCAAGCGTCGCGCCCTCGCTGAGGCCCTGCTTCACCATTGCGAGCACGCGGGCGTACTGCCGGGCATTGTTGATCGGCCCGACCTCAGTCTCCACCGCGCCGGGCGCGCCGACCTTCAGCTTCGCGGCACCATCTGCGACTATCTTGACGAAGCGGTCATAGACCGAGCGCTCCACCAGCAGTCGCGAGCCTGCGACGCAGCTCTGTCCGGCGCCGGCGAAGATCGCCGACTGCGCACCGATCGCCGCGCGTGCAAGGTCCGCATCGGCAAACACGATGTTTGCGGACTTTCCACCGAGCTCGAGCACGCAGGGCAGCAGGCGCCTGGCGGCGGCTTCCGCGATCAGCCTGCCCGTCGGCACTGAACCCACGAACACGACCTTCTTAACCGCTGGCTGGCCGAGCGCGGCCTGCCCCGTGGTGTGGCCGTAGCCCGCGAGCACGTTGACGAGACCGACCGGCAAGCCGGCTTGTTCTGCAACAAGCGCCAGCGCCATCGAGGTCAGCGGCGTCAGCTCCGACGGCTTCAGCAGCACGCCGTTGCCCATGGCGATGGCGGGCGCGACCTGCCAGCCGCAGGTGAAGAGCGGCGCGTTCCAGGGCGTGATCTGGAGCACGATGCCGACCGGCTCGCGCCACGTGTAATTGAGATGGCTCGACGGCACCGGAATCACGTCGCCGTGGAATTTATCCGCCCAGCCGGCATAGTACTCGAACATCTCGGCGACCTTGGCGACCTCGACGCGGGTGTCGCGGATCGGCTTGCCCGCCGAGAGCGACTCCAGGCGCGCCAGCTCCTCCGCCTTGCCCTGAATGGCGCGCGCGATCGCCTGCATGACGCGCCCGCGGGCCGCGCCGGTCAGCCGTGACCAGCCGGCCTGCGCCGTGACGGCTGCCGCAGCTGCCTCGGCAACGACGGCGTCGCCGGCATCATGATAGGCGTAGAGAGAGGCGCCGGTTGCGGGATCGTCGATGGTGATGAGCGCGCCCGCGCCAAGGACGATACGGCCGGCCACATGAGAGCCGATCGCCGCGCTATCAGGCCAGAACGGGGTGAGCGCATCGCGCAGCCGCGTGTCGATGAAGGGGGTCATGGTGCCGCTCACATCCTGCCGAGCTGAAGCTCGACGATCCTGTTGAAATCTTCGCTATCGCCGATCGAGGCGGCGCTGTCCGACCAGATCCGCGCGGCTTCGCCTGCGATCGGCAGGTCGAGCCCGAGCCCGGCGATGAGCTGCGTCGCAAGGCGTACGTCCTTGCGCATCAGGGCCATCGTGAAGCCGGAATCGAACGCGCCGTTCAGCACCCAGGTCGGCAGATTGACCTGCGTGACGCCGGAGCGGCCGGAGCCGGCATTGAGGCCTTCGAGCAGCCGGGCCGGATCGACCTCGGCCCCGCGCGCGATCCGCATCGCTTCGGCGGCGGTCAGAAGATGCGCCGCGCACAGCAGATTGTTGATGAGCTTGCAGACATGCCCGGCGCCGACCGATCCGACATGGACCCGCTTCGCGCTCATGTCTGCGAGGACAGGCTCGACCGCGGCAACGTCGGCATCCGCGCCGCCGATCACCATGGTCATGGTGGCGGTGATGGCCCCCTTCGGGCCGCCGCTAACCGGCGCGTCGATCATCGCCATGCCGTGCGCGGCGAGAACTGCGGCAAGGCGGCGGGTCGTGTCGGGATTGGACGTCGAGGTGTCGACCACACGCAGGCCCGGCCTGGCATGGACGATGATACCGCCCTCGCCGGCGACGACAGCCTCGACGATATCGGCATTCGGAAGCGACAGGATGAGCAGATCCGCGCGGGCGCAGAGCGGTCCGACGCCTTCGAACACCGCGATGCCCTCCGATGCGAGCGCGCTCCGCGCCTTTTCCGACACATCGCTTCCAAGCACCTCATGCCCCGCCCGCACCAGCGAGAGCGCCATGCCGCGCCCCATATTGCCGAGCCCGACGATGCCGACGACCGCCATATCCCCGTCCCCCGTCCTGATACCGCCGGCGATCCTACGGAGCTCGGCCGCATCAGGGCATCAGCAGCGCGGTTGCCTATTGTTGCCTCATGGGCAACACTTGCGGATGATCAATGCACTGGACGAGAACCGGCTTCGCTATCTGTTCGAGGCCGCGCGCTACGGCGCGGTGCGCGCGGCGGCCGATGCGCTCGGCGTCAACCCGTCGGTTGTCAGCCGGCAGATCGCCCTCCTGGAGCGCGAGCTCGATGCCGCCCTGCTCGACCGGCATAGCCGCGGCGTGCGGCCGACCGAGGCAGGCGCGCTCCTGATCGCGCATTACCGCCGCCACACGGTGGACCGCGACGACACGCTCGCCCGCTTGCGGGAGCTCCAGGGGCTGCATCGCGGTCATATCGACCTCGTGCTGGGCGAAGGCTTTGTCGCCGATCTCATGGGCGGCGCGCTCGACGAGTTCTGGCAGCGGCATCCACGGCTGACCATCTCGCTGGAACTGGCGGGCACCAGCGAGGTCATCCGCGCCATTGCCGACGACCGTTGCCACATCGGGCTCGTCTATCATCCGCCGCAGGATCCGCGAATCCGCTCCTGCGCCGCGATCAGGCAGCCGATCTGCCTGATCGCACGCCCCGACCATCCGCTCGCAAAACTCCGCCGCCCGGTCAGGCTCCGCGAGATCGCCAGGCATGCGCTCGGAATCATGCATGCGGGTTATGGCACGCGCCAGTTGCTCACGATGGCCGAGACATCCGAGAAGACCGGTCTGTCGCCGAAGTTGACCACGACCTCGATCAGCATCCTCCGGCATTTCGTCCGTTCCGGTCTCGGCGTGACCCTGCTGCCGGCCTTCTCGGTGGCGGCGGACCTCGAGGACGGATCGCTGGTCGCCATTCCCGTCGACAATGTGCTGCTCACAGCCGCAGAAGCTCACATCATCACCCGATTGGGCCGCGAACTGCCGAACGCGGCCAGCCAGCTGCTCAGGTTCTTGATCGGCCGGATGAAGGCCTTCCAGACCGGCCGCCGCTAACCTAAGCTTTTGAGCCGGCGTCAATTTGTCCATTTTCCGATTGACGGCACGTGAAGCCGCTGGTTTGGTGCAGCCGCCTTTGCTTGCCCGGCAGCAATAAGCCGGCCCGCCCCTTTGGCGGTCGCGGTCAAGACGGCAAGGCACGAGGGGAGGACTGACGCCGCAATCGCTCCGGAAACGAGCCGTGTGGCCGCGTGCAGTTTGCATGCGGACGAGCGATGCGCGCTAAAGCCTCCCATGAAGTGTTAGGCCGCGACGGAGAGAAAGTAAGATGCGTCCCTTGCTGGCGTTGAGCAACGCCATCGACCTCCTCAACGAAAAGATCGGGTACGTCTGTAACCTGCTGGTGCTCCTGGCCTGCCTGGTCAGCGCGGCCAACGCCATGATCCGGTACGCCTTCAGCGCCTCGTCGAACGGCTGGCTGGAGCTGCAATGGTACATGTTCGCGATCCTGGTGATGTTCGGCGCGTCCTACACCTTCAAGCGCAACGAGCATGTCCGCGTCGAGATCTTCTATTTGACGCTCTCGGACCGCGGCCAGCTCTGGCTCGACATGATCGGCACGCTGTTCTTCCTGATCCCCTCCTGCCTGCTGCTCGCCTATCTGTCCTGGCCGTTCTTCATGCAGGCCTATAACGTCGGCGAGATGTCCGGCAATGCCGGCGGCCTGATCCGCTGGCCGATCAAGTTCGTGATCCCCGCCGGCTTCGTGTTGCTGGCGCTCCAGGGCATTTCTGAAGTCATCAAGCGTATCGCGGCTCTCCAGGGCTACGTCACGATCGACGCCAAGTACGAGAGGCCGACCCAATGATTACGCTGGAGATGATGCCGCCGTTGATGTTCGGCGGCCTGGTTCTGGCGATGCTGATCGGCTTCCCCGTCGCGTTCACGCTGGCCGCGGTCGGACTGTCCTTCGGCTTCCTCGCCATCCATCTCGGATTCTTCGACCTCAACTTCCTCCAGGCGATCCCCGGCCGCGTGTTCGGCAGCGTGCTCTCCAACGAGCTGCTGCTCGCGATCCCGTTCTTCACCTTCATGGGCGCCATATTGGAGAGATGTGGACTTGCGGAGGACATGCTGGATTCGATGGGCCAGCTGTTCGGCCCGGTCCGCGGCGGCCTCGGCTATTCCGTCATCATCGTCGGCTTCATCCTCGGCGCCATCACCGGCACGGTGGCGGCGCAAGTCATCGCCATGGCGCTGATCTCGATGCCGATCATGATCCGCTACGGCTACAACATGCGCTACATCACCGGCGTGCTCGCTGCCTCCGGCACGATCACGCAGCTGGTGCCGCCCTCCCTGGTGCTGATCGTGCTCGCCGACCAGCTCGGCAAGTCGGTCGGTGACATGTATCTCGGCGCCTGGGGCCCTTCGGTGTTCCAGATCATGCTGTTCGCGGGCTACACTTTCGTGCTCGGCCTGATCAAGCCGGACCATGTGCCGGCGGTGCCACTGGAAGCGCGGACGCTGAACGGCTGGGCGCTGTGGAAGAAATGCCTGATGGGCATCATCCCCTCCGCCGTCCTCATCTTCGTCGTGCTCGGCACCATGATGATGGGCCTTGCGACCCCGACGGAAGCCGGCGCGATGGGCGCTGTCGGCGCCATCGTGCTCGCCGCGATCCATCACAAGGACTTCTCTACGAGCGACCGCAGGATCCTGATAACAGGCGTGATCGCCGCCGGCATCGGCACCATCGTCGCGATGCTGTTCACCGAGAACCTGATCTTCAGGCTCTCGTTCGCTGTCACCTATATCGCCGTGGCCTGGATCTGCATCCAGGCCGCACGCATCCCCGACCTGCGCGACCTCATCAAGCAGGGCTACGAATCCACCATGCGCCTCACCTGCATGGTCACCTTCATCCTGATCGGTTCGACCTGCTTCTCGGTGGTGTTCCTGGGTGTCTCCGGCGGCGTCTGGCTCGAGCATCTCCTGACCTCGCTGCCCGGCGGCGTCTGGGGCTTCCTGATCTTCATCAACCTCTTCATCTTCTTCCTGGCGTTCTTCCTCGATTTCTTCGAGATCGCCTTCATCATCCTGCCGATGATCGCGCCGATCGCGCAGAAGGTCCTCGCCCCCGTGGTGGGACCGGACGCGGCGCTGATCTGGTTCGGCGTGATGCTCTGCGTGAACATGCAGACCTCGTTCCTGCATCCGCCGTTCGGATTTGCGCTGTTCTATCTGCGCGGCGTGGCGCCGAAGGAAGTGAAGAGCTCCGACATCTATTGGGGCGCGATCCCCTGGATCGGCCTCCAGATGATCATGGTGCTGCTCGTGATCATCTTCCCGGTCACGGTGACGGGCCTTTTGGACAAGCCGCTCAACGTCGACCTCGATAAGGTCAGGATCGAGGTCCCGCAGATCGAGCTGCCCCCGCTGGATCTGGGGCCGCCGCAGAAGTAGCGACGCACGCTTCCACCCTCTCCCACAAGGGGAGAGGGGGCAGAAGCCGCGCGTGACACGCGTGGCAAACACGGGCATACCGGGCCATCATCCAACCGATGGATCCCGCCTATGCTCCGATCGCACGCCGCTTCCTCGCTCGCTGGTTCCTTGTTCGCCTCGCTTTGGCTTGTCTGTGCCGCGACCATCGCTCACGCCGAGCCGGTGGCCGATGTTCACGCGCTGGCGCAGAAGGAGCAGCAGCCGCTGCTCGACACGCTGCGCGATCTCGTCAGCATCGAATCCGGCAGCAAGGATGTCGAGGGCTTGAACGCAATCGCCGGGCGCGTAGCCGATCAGCTCAAGCAGATCGGCGGCACGGTGGAGATTTTGCAGCCCACCGACGTTTACCGCCTCGACGACACGCCCGAGACAATCGGCCCTGCCGTGCACGCCGTCTTCAAGGGCAGTGGCAGCAAGAAGATCATGCTGATCGCCCACATGGACACGGTGTACCTGAAGGGCATGCTGAAGGACCAGCCGTTCCGCGTCGATGGCGACAAGGCCTACGGCCTCGGCATTGCCGACGACAAGCAGGGCGTTGCGCTCATTCTCCACACCGTGGCGATGCTGCAGAAGCTGAATTTTAGGGATTACGGCACGCTCACGGTGCTCACCAACGGCGACGAGGAGATCTCCTCGCCCGGCTGGCGCAGCACCCTCACCAAATTCGCCTCCGATCAGGATGTGGTGTTCTCGTTCGAAGGCGGCGGCACCGACGGCACGCTGCGTCTCGCCACCAGCGGCATCGGCTCGGCCTATCTGACGGTGACGGGCAAGTCGTCGCACGCGGGCGCACGGCCCGAGGGCGGCATCAATGCACTCTACGAGCTCTCGCACCAGGTGCTGCAGATGAAGGACCTGTCCAAGCCCGAGCAGGGCCTGAAGCTGAACTGGACGGTCTCCAAATCAGGCACCAACCGCAACGTGATCCCCGCCGACGCCACGGCGCAAGCGGATGCGCGCGCGCTCAAGGTCGCCGATTTCGATGAGCTGGAGAAGGCGCTGCAGGACAAGATCAAGAATCGCTTGCTGCCCGACTCCAAAGTCGAGCTGAAATTCGAAGTACGCCGCCCGCCGCTCGAAGCCAACGACGCCTCGCGCCGCGTCGCCGCCTACGGCAAGACCATCTATGGGGAGATCGGACTGTCCCTCAAGGTCGACGAGAAGGCGACTGGAGGCGGCACTGATGCCGCGTTTGCCGCGCTCAAGACCAAGGGCGCTGTGGTCGAAGGCATGGGCCTGTCGGGCTTCGGCGCACATTCGAACGATGCCGAATATGTCCAGATCAACAGCATCGTGCCGCGGCTCTACCTCGCCACACGCATGATTATGGATCTGTCGACCGGCAAGCTGAAATAGCGGTTTGCGCGGCGGTCAGCTTCGGCCTGGGGCGGAGGCCCCCTCCTCCGCCAACCGAAACCGCAGCGTGAATTCCGCGCCGCCGCCGGGGAGGTTTTCCACCGCAACCGTCGCCCCGTGATCGTCCGCGACGCCGCGCACGATCGAGAGGCCCAGGCCCGCGCCATCGCTGCGCTGGCGGTCGCGGCGCCAGAAGCGCTGGAAGATCAGCTCGCGCTCGGCCTCCGCGATGCCCGGGCCGCAATCGCGCACGCTCACCGAACCGTCCTCGCCGACCTCGACGTCGACGGAAGTATCCTTTGCGGTGAATTTGATGGCATTTTCGGCGAGATTGAAGATCGCGCGCTGGAGCATCTCCGAATTGCCGTGGATCATCACCGGCGCGTCGGCGCCCTTGAGCGCGATGTCCTTATGCTGGGCCAGCGCGAACGGCGCGATCGAACCGACCACTTCGGTGCAGACGGCGCGCAGATCCGCGGTCTCGCCGGGATCGAGCACCAGCGTGTCGAGCTCGGCGATCTCCAGCAGCTGGGCAACGATGCGGCTCATGCCTTCGATGTCGGCATGCAGCACCTCTCGTGCGGCGCCGTCGCCGAGCGTTTCGATCCGCGTGCGCAGGATCGCGAGCGGCGTGCGCAATTGATGCGCGGCGTCCGCCGTGAACTGCCGCTGCACCCGAAAGCCGTCCTCGAGGCGGTCGAGCGCCTGGTTGACGGCGGTGACGAGCGGCATGATCTCGCGCGGGATCAGCTCGGTCGGCAGGCGGATGTCGGTGCGCGCCGGACCGATATTGCTGGCCTCCTCCGAGGCCTTCCACAGCGGTGCGATGGCGCGGCGGAAGATGATGATGTCGGTGGCGAGCAGGATCAGCAGGATCGGGATGGTGATCCATCCGACCCGCCGGAAGAAATTCGAGACGATGTCGTCGATGATGACGTCGCGATGCGAAAGGTCCTCGGCGACGCGAATGCGCACCGTCTTGCCCTCGATCACGCGGCTGACGCCGGCGCCGGAAATGGTCTCGGACAAGCGCGGCGGCGTGGTGTCGCCGGTCTTTCGCCGCGAGGAGAACAGCACGCGTCCGTCGGCATCGCGAATGTCGTAGAGATATCGGCCATAGGCTTCCGAATAGAGGCCTCGCAGACTGTCCGGCAGATTGAACGTCAACGTACCGTCCGCCTGCGGCACGATGCGCTCGGCCAGCACCTCGGCCTGAGCGCGCATGGCGTCGCGATGCAGCTGGTCGATCTCGGAGTTGAGCAGCCAGAACAGCACCAGCGGCAGGAAGATCGCGACCACCGCGACTGCGACGATGTGCATGAACACGATGCGCGAGATCAGCGATTTGAACGTCGGCCTGGCGAATGCCCCGGCGCGAAATCCAACCTGGGCCACGCTATTTCTCCTCGGCCATGAGATAGCCGACGCCGCGAATGGTGTGGATCACGACCCTGGCGCCGTGCTCGGCGAGCTGCTTGCGCAATCGCGAGACGTAGACCTCGACGGCGTTGGAGGCGACCTCGCCTTCGAGGCCGAAGATGTGGTCCTCGACGTTCTTCTTCGGCACCACCCGCCCCTGCCGGCGCAGCAGGATCTCCAGCACCGAGGTCTCGCGCGCGGAAATGATCCGCGGCTGGTCGTCGACGAAGATCTGGCGGCTCTCGGTGTCGTAGACGAGGTTGGCGAGGCGGAGCGAGCGCCCCAGCAATTGGCCCGGCCGGCGCAAAATCGCCTCCAGCCGCGCCACCAGCTCCTCCATCGCGAACGGTTTTGCGAGATAGTCGTCGGCGCCGCTGCGCAGGCCGCTGACGCGATCCTGCAAGCCGCCGCGCGCGGTCAGCACCAGCACCGGCAGCGGTTCCATCTGCCGCCGCAGCTCGCGCAACACCGACAGGCCGTCGCCATCGGGCAGGCCGAGATCGAGGATCATCGCGGCATAGCTGACGCTGCTCACCGCCTCGCGCGCTTCAGCCGCGCTGCCGACGATGTCGCTCTGGTAGCCGGCCGCCGACAGGCCGCTCGCGACGAGCCGCGACAGCTCGGCATTGTCCTCGACGATCAGAAGGCGCATCGCATGTCCGCAAGGGGTACTCAAATCACCACACGGCTCACGCCGTATCCTTAGCTCTCTTCCACCATTCCGGACGCCTCGGCCAGCGAAAAAGCCGTTCCGGACCTGTCAGCTTCGTGTAAGCCGATCAGGATCGCGAGATCGGTCGAACCACCTTCATGCAAGATAGCCGGACACGCCGTCCCACAGCAGCTTCAGCGCCGTGACGACCAGCAACCCGTAGCAGGCGCGAAAAATCTGCTGCTGGTCCAGCCGTCCGTGCAGGCGCCAGCCGAGCCAAACGCCGGTGGGAATGGCAAGAAGGCAGATCGCCATCACGATCCATTCGTTGCCGGCCGGCCGCACCAGCAGCAGCCACGGCACCGCCTTGGTCGCATTGCCGACCGTGAAGAACAGGCTCGTCGTTCCCGCGTAAACTTCCTTGCTGAGGCCGAGCGGCAGCAGATACATCGCAAGCGGCGGACCGCCGGAATGCGCGACCATGGTCGTGACGCCCGAGGCGAGACCGGCAGCGACCGCCTTCGGCGTCGAGCGCGGAGCGATGATCACCTTGGGATCGCTGAAAAGCCACAGGCCGACGAAGACCAGGGTGACGACCGCCATCACGATCGCGACGGCGCGGTGATCCAGCACGCGAAACAAGACGTAGCCGAGCGCGATGCCGATCACGAGCCCGGGCAGCAGCAGCACGAGGTCCGGTTTCGACCAGGTCGAAGGCTTCCAGTAGCGAAGAGCGAACAGGTCCATCGCGATGAACAGCGGCGCAAGCAAGCCGCCGGCGGTCACCGGATCCATCACGAAGGACAGCAATGGGATGCCGACGATCGAAAACCCTCCGCCGAAGGCGCCCTTCATGAAGCAGATCAGGAAGACGCCGGTGAAGGTGATGAGGATGGTGGTGACCGTCAATTCCATATCGGCAACTCCGACACGACCCGGCTGCCCCCTCGATGTCTCTACGAAGCCCTTCGACCCGAATTGTCCTCGTCCTGGAAAAACAGTCGGGGCAGCGCCGATGGCACTCCAAACGACAATCCAATGAACGCGAGAAACAGGTCGAGATAAGTGAACTGCATGGCGGTTGCTCCGTAGGCGCCGGGCGAACCCGGTTCAATTTGCCGATTGCGTGAAATATGCTCCGACATATCACTCAGTACAATAATAACATTGCTCTCGGTGCAATTTGACGGACGCAAGCCAAAAAGGCTGGTCAAACTGGAGGACAAGGCAGTTCCCCCCCGAACGTCCGACGTTTGAAGTCCCGGCCCCGGATGAGGTTCAGGAGATGCACATAGCGGCCCAACGTAGCAGGCGATAAAACGCCGGTGCGAGACACTGGAAACAAGAACCCATGGCTTTCTGGACGGCGTGCGCGGTCGGGTTGGTGATCGCCTATCTCCTCGGCGCGACGCCCTCGGGCTATCTGGCGGGGAAACTCCTCAGGGGCATCGACATCCGTGAGCACGGCTCCAGATCAACGGGGGCGACGAATGTGCTGCGGACCCTCGGCAAATGGCCGGCCTTGGTGGTGCTCATCGCCGACGTGCTGAAGGGCGCCGCGGCCATCCTCGTTGCCCGCGTGTTCTGTCCCTGGCTCTCAAGAGTACTATCTCAAGTCCCGCCGACAGACCTTGATCTGCAAATGTGGGTGCCGTGGGTGGTTGGCTTGGCCGGAATTGCCGTGCTGCTCGGG
Source organism: Bradyrhizobium betae (assembly GCF_004123905.1). Classification (GTDB taxonomy): domain Bacteria; phylum Pseudomonadota; class Alphaproteobacteria; order Rhizobiales; family Xanthobacteraceae; genus Bradyrhizobium; species Bradyrhizobium betae_A. The sequence goes on along the minus strand of NZ_MZXW01000004.1, from coordinate 454,003 downwards.
CACAGCCGCTCGATCTGGTTGAATTTCACCGGCGGCAAATCCGCCGCGACCGGACTCGGCGTGTTGCTGGCGATGTCGTGGCCGGTCGGATTGGGGGCTGCAGCGACTTTTGGCATCGTGCTGGCGAGCACCCGGATCGTTTCCCTCAGTTCGATCCTCGCGGCGCTGACATCCATCGTTCTCGTCTGCGCTTTCGAGCAGCTGCTGCCCTATCGGTTGCTGGTGATCGCAGGCGGCCTCTACGTGATCGTTCGCCATCGCGCCAATATCGGGCGGTTGCTGGCGGGGACGGAGCCGAGGCTGGGGCAGAGTAGCCCGGATGCGAAAGCGGGGGCACAGGTCTAGCGCGCACCTTTTCTAGAGTTTCGATATCGCGCATGCGCCGACGCCCATAGCAGACCTTGCCCCGAAACCCGAGCGATGCCGGCTTCTACCGCCCTGGCGGAACGCTCTGCGATCGGCGCGAAGGAGCAACATCTGAACAGAGGTCCATCGCGAAATCATGACGGCAATCGCCTGCCGTCATCCAACGAGGCTATCAGATTTTGTGATAAAGAATATGTCCTGCGCTTGACTTCACATCGAAACTCTACCGAGGGCTGGCATGTCGGCTGAGATTGGCGTTCTGTTCGTCCACGGCATCGGCTCGCAGGTTAAAGGCGAAACCCTCGTAAGCTTCGGAGAGCCGATCTACAAGGTACTCCGTCGATTTGGAACAGCTCGAGAAGGCAGCGACAGACCATCCGATCAGCCGCCCTCCGAACATGACCAGGAAGCACATTTGCTTGAGGCATCTCTCGATCCGCTTCCCGCTGAGGCAGAGAGAATGGCAGCTCCCCCTCACGTGCGATTAAGCCTTCCTTCCGGCAACGCTGACGAACCGGCGGTGCAATGGATCATGGCGGAATGTCATTGGGCAACTTCATTTCCGCCGCCCCCCTCTCAAGCCGTCACGCTCTGGATAATGCGGTTCCTTCCGTGGCTGTGTTTCGCATTCTTCGCCCGCCGCCTGAGAATAGCGGTCACCTTCGCTAGCGCTTGGATGAGGGAGCCTCATAGGTATCGCGCGATCTTTGTGGCCTGGTATTTGCTCAAAGCGTTATTCTGCTTCGTGGCGGTTGCATTCATGTGCCCGGCCGCATTCGTTCTAGAACTCGCCCTTGTCGCGCTCCTGATCGTCGACTTTCTTCCCATCGAAGCCGTCCAAAATGTCGTAAAGCGCATCAATCTTGCGATTTCAGCAATCCTTGGCGACTGTTTTATCTTCGCATCCAGCGATTTCCGTCAACAGGCCGTCGCCTCCAAGCTCTCCCGCGACCTGAGTTGGCTTGAGGAGAACTGCAATAGGATCGTCATTGTCGCGCACTCCCAGGGGGCGGCAGTCACCTATCTCGCCTTAAGGCAATACGGTCGTCGAAAGGTAAATTTGTTTATTAGTTTCGGAGCCGGAATTCTGAAGCTGTTTCAGCTCTCGCGCCCGGAGCACAGGGACACAATCCTTCTGGTCGCCTTCGTCGCATTCTTCCTCGCCCTAACTGAAATTTATGTCTTCGCCGCTGTGACGGGCTTGTCACGGACGCCGATCCCGATCTGGTCTGCCATGCTTATGATCCCGCTCATGATCATCGGCATTTTGCTGGGAATCTCATTGACGTCTGAAGAGGGAGCGCAGGAAATTGAGGCCCGCACGTCGGAGTTCAAGGAGCAGGGACTTCACTGGGTCGATTTCTACGCAGCGCTGGACCCTGTGCCGAACGGCCCGCTTCTGCTGCCGACACCTGAAGATCTGAATTCCTCCCGAGGACCGGAAAGCATCCAACTCTGCAACCAGCTCTCTATCCTGGCTGATCACACCTCCTATATGACGAATCGGGACGAGTTCCTTCCCATGGTCGTCGAAGCGATTGGGCGATACAGCGGCACCAACGTTCGATTGCCCAAGCGGGATTACTTCGACATTTGTTGGGCAAGCGCTTTCCGCCGGATCCGTATAACGATTGAAAAGACTGACCAGACGATCTTGCTCGTAGCCCTATTCGCCTACCTGTTCGAACGAAGAACGTTCGAAGCGTTAGGTACCTGGCTCGTCGGTTTAACCCAAGTTGCCTGCGGCTATGCCGAGGGCACGGCGGGCTGCTGGCAACATTCAGCGACGATCACGGGTCTCGCTGCCTTGATTGCAATTTATCTGATTTTGAGGATGACCGTCCAAGCACTGCACTGGGCGGGCGCCAGCTTGAGTCGCTCGGTGACCCAATTGTTTATCTTCCTGTTCGCGGCAATTAGTCATTCGGTCACGTGCGTGACGCTCTCCTTCGCCGTTTTGCTTTATCATGCACCTTTCTCTTGGGTCGTTTGGTTATACAAATTTGTGGGCGAGAGAGAGCTTTCTGTTGAGGCGTTTCAGGGAATTTATCTCGGGCTGGCAGTCGGCCTGATCGTGACGGCTTTCGATGGGACGCGTGCCTATTTTGAACGCGTGAACAACTAGATGCAAGCTCCACACGAGCTATGCCGGGAGCACGGTTCTGGTCCCTGAAAGACATGGAAATCAATCAGGCAATATCTGACCCTAACCTGACTTGGCACGATGCTCCGCAAAAGCGACTCTGAGTTCAGTCAATTGCTCGTTCGTGGCCCCCAGCTCTGCGTCGACTCGATCGGTCGGCACGTCCATGTAGGCAATCGGCTGCTCGAATTGGCTCGCCGTGAAGTCGTATCGCTGCCCTTCGATCCGGTTGTAGAAATGATCACCGGCCGGCAACGGCGTCTTCAACAGATCGCCGCCGAAGAGCTCGTGGATCAGCAGCGCCGTGACGTTGCATTGACCAGCCGCAGGATTGTCCGGCGTCCATTGGCTGGCCGTCGACAACGACCACGCCTTGCGCAGCGCGCGTTGAACCTCATCGGGATCGAAGCTCATCGTCACTCCCAGAGATCGGCGCCCGAATTTCGGATTATACGATTATCGCATCATGCTCCTGTTTTGCCCGACGTGTCAAACGGCTTCATTGCTCGGCTGAGCCCAACTCATCCACGCGTCATTGCGAGCGTAGCGAAGCAATCCAGAGTCCCTCGGCGGAAAGATTCTGGATTGCTTCGCTGCGCTCGCAATGACGGTGTGGGAGCAGAGGCGCGCCAAACGCAGATATCGCTTCCGGTCGCCGTCAGGCGTAAATCATCGCGCCAGCCAAGTCTGCGCGGCGATTGCTCCACTCCACCGATTTGCCCCAGCGAAGCAAATCGTTAGCCGCATCCACCGGGCAACGTGCCTTCACTCCGCTTCTACTGTGCATGGGGTTGTTTTCGAAATTTTTTGTTTTGGCACCCCGAATACACTCGCTGATCAAACAAAAAGCCCGGCCTCGCGAACGAGGCCGGGCCCTGTCGTCTTGCGACGTCTTGCGAAGATCAGCCGCGGGTGCGCGAGCGGATCATGAAGGTGTCGTAGGTGTACTCGGCGACCTGCCACCACAGATATTCGTCGGAGCGGTAGGCCTGCATCGCGTCGATCGACTTCTTGAAGTCGGGGTTCTTGGCCGAGATCTCCGCCCAGAGCTCGTTGGTCGACTTGAGGCAGGCTTCGAGCACTTCGTTGGTGAAGGGACGAAGCTGGGTGCCGCCGGCGACCAGACGCTTCAGCGCCGCGGGGTTCTGCATGTCGTAGCGCGCGGCCATCCAGCTGTTGGCGTTGGCCATCGCGTTGGTGAGGATCGCCTGGTAGCTCTTCGGCAGCGAATTCCACTTGTCGAGGTTGGTGAAGGCGTGGACGGTCGGACCGCCTTCCCAGAAGCCCGGATAGTAGTAGTACTTGGCGACCTTGGCGAAGCCGAGCTTCTCGTCATCGTAGGGGCCGACCCACTCGGCGGCGTCGATGGTGCCCTTTTCCAGTGCCGGATAGATGTCGCCGCCGGCGAGCTGCTGCGGCACCACGCCGACCTTCTGGAGCACCTGGCCGGCGATGCCGCCAATGCGCATCTTCAGGCCGGAGAGATCCGCAACGGTCTTGATCTCCTTGCGGAACCAGCCACCCATCTGGGTGCCGGTGTTGCCGCAGGGGAAGCCGATCACGTTCGACTTCTTGAAGAACTCGTTGCCGAGCTCCTCGCCGCCGCCCTGGTACCACCACGAGTTCTGCTGGCGGGCATTGAGGCCGAACGGCACCGAGGCGTAGATCGCCCAGGTGGGGTCCTTGCCGACATAGTAGTAGGAGACGGTGTGGCACATCTCGACGGTGCCGTTCGAAGTCGCGTCGAGCGCCTGCAGACCAGGGACGATTTCGCCGGCGGCGAACACCTGGATCTGGAACTTGTTGTCGGTCATCTCGGCGACGTATTTCGCCACCTGTTCGCCGCCGCCATAGATGGTGTCGAGCGACTTCGGGAAGCTCGACGTCATGCGCCATTTGATCTCGGGCGAGGACTGCGCGATCGCCGGCGAGGCCACCGCGGCGGTCGCCGCCGCACCTGCTGCCGACACTTTCAAGAAATCACGACGCTTCATCTTCAGATCTCTCCTTGTTGGGGCGTTTCCCCTAACTTCCTCTTTGTCGCCGCTCATTCCGGCGACGCATTTTTGGGCGCATCGGACCGAAGGGGCTTGACTGCCGTGGCCTTTAACACGGAAGCTCCGCTTTCGGAACGCGACATTGGCATGACGGGGCTCTACGAAAGTCGCATGTCCCAAGAAATTGCTGGCCCAGACCGGATCAGGCCGCGGCGATGACGCCCTTGAGCTGATCCCGGACCTGTCCCGCAATGGCGCGATAGATCGCCGCATGAGGCCCGTCCGGCTCGCTGTCAACCACCGGGCTACCGGCATCCGACGAGGCGCGAATCGCCATGTGCAGCGGGATCTCGCCCAGGAACGGGACGTCCAGCTTCTCGGCCTCGTGGCGCGCGCCGCCATGGCCGAAGATGTCGGATTTCGTGCCGCAATGCGGGCACTGGAAATAGCTCATATTCTCGACGATGCCGAGCACGGGCACGTTGACCTTCTTGAACATCGCAAGGCCCCGGCGCGCATCGATCAGGGACAGGTCCTGCGGGGTCGAGACGATCACGGCGCCTTTCAAGGGCACGTTCTGCGCCAGCGTCAGCTGGGCATCGCCGGTGCCGGGCGGCATGTCGACAACGAGCACGTCGAGCGTGCCCCATGCGACGTCGCGCAGCATCTGCGTCACCGCCGACATCACCATCGGACCGCGCCAGATCATCGCGGTCTCTTCCTCCACGAGGAAGCCGATCGACATGATGGCGAGGCCGAAACGCTTGAGCGGAATCATCTTGCGCTCGCCGTCGAGCTCCGGCTTCTCATGCAGTCCGGTCAAGCGCGGCACCGAGGGGCCGTAGATGTCGGCATCGAGCAGCCCGACCTTGAGGCCGAGGTCGCGCAGGCCCAGCGCCAGATTGAGCGCGGTGGTCGACTTGCCGACGCCGCCCTTGCCCGAGGCCACCGCGATCACGGCGGTAACGCCCGGAATTTCGGACTGCCGCGCCATCGGTGATTGGGCGCCGCCCTGCGGCGGCGGCTTGTGGGCATGGACCGGTTGTACGCCCGGCGTGCCGCGGCTGGGCGTTGGCGGCGGCGGAGGTGCAGCGCCCGCCTTACGCTCGGCAGTCAGTGCCACCATCACCGTGGTGACGCCCGGAATGGTGCGCACGGCAGCTTCGGCCTCGGCCCGGACCGACTCCCACGCCCGCGCCTCGGCGGCGTCGACATTGATCGAGAAGAACACCTTGCCGTCGGCGGCACTGATCGCGCTCAGCACATTGGCATTGGTGAGCGCGACCCCGCGGGGCGATTTGATCCGGGCGAGGCTGTCGAGAACCTGTTGCTGCGTCACGCTCAAAGCGCATCTCCTCAAATTCAAGATGCCCCATTAGAGCGGAAACGGCCAAAAGGCTACTGTCTGCCGATATCACCAGCCATCTCGGCGGGCGCCGCCCCCTGCTCCAGGGCCGCCTCGTAATTGAGCTCGATCATGACCCCGTTGGGGTCGTGGACGAAGATCTGCCAGAGGTCGCCGCCGGGCACCTGGCGGGAGTCGAATTTCATGCCTTTGGACGTCAAGCGCTGCTTCATGCCATCGAACCCGCGGCTGACGAAGGCGACGTGGTGGACCACGCCGGAATCCGGCTTTTGCGGCTCCGAGGTCGGCGAGATATCGACGAGGTGCACCACCGGCTTGCCCTCGCTGTACATCCAGGCGCCGGGGAAGGCGAAATTCGGCCGGGCGCCATTTTCCAGGCCCAGCACGTCCTCGTAGAAGCGGACCGTCTCAGCCAGATTCCGGGTCCGGATGTTGAAATGATCGAGGACGCCAACGCTCACGCCGCCCAAGCCCGATGCCATGCTTTCGCTCCCTTGTTTTGAAGTCCTTTTAGTCCTGCCATCCTAGCACAGGGGGCCGCCAAACGAAGCCGTTGCCCTCCTGCCCATAGGGTTTATGGTGCGGCCGATCCGCCCCAACGCGGAACCCCAAAAATGCCGCCTGGGCGCCCTCGCCCGGCTACAACCGTAAAACCCAAACTACGGACAAGGTACCACACATGGCTAAAGTCGCTTTCCTCGGTCTCGGTGTGATGGGCTTCCCCATGGCCGGACACCTCGTGAAAAAAGGGGGCCATGAGGTCACCGTCTACAACCGCACCGCGGCCAAGGCGAAGGAATGGGCGGACAAGTTCGGCGGCAAGACCGCGGCGACCCCGAAGGCTGCGGCTGAGGGCCAGGATTTCGTGATGTGCTGCGTCGGCAACGACAACGACCTTCGCGCGGTCACGATTGGTGCTGATGGCGCATTCGCCGGCATGAAGAAGGGTGCGACCTTCGTCGACCACACCACCGCCTCCGCCGAAGTCGCGCGCGAGCTCGATGCGGCCGCCACCAAGGCCGGATTCAAGTTCATCGACGCACCCGTATCAGGCGGCCAGGCCGGCGCCGAGAACGGCGTGCTGACGGTGATGTGCGGCGGCGCGCAAGACGCCTATGCCGGCGCCGAGCCGATCATCAACAGCGCCTATGCGCGGATGTGCAAACTGCTCGGGCCCGCCGGCTCGGGCCAGCTCACCAAGATGGTCAACCAGATCTGCATCGCCGGCCTGGTTCAGGGTCTCTCCGAGGGCATCCACTTCGCCAAGAAGTCTGGCCTCGACGTCGCCGCTGTCATCGAGACCATCTCGAAAGGGGCGGCGCAGTCCTGGCAGATGGAAAACCGCTACAAGACCATGAACGAGGACAAGTACGATTTCGGCTTCGCGGTCGAATGGATGCGCAAGGACCTCTCGATCGCGCTGGCTGAGGCCCGCCGCAACGGCGCCAATCTGCCTGTCACCGCGCTGGTCGACCAGTTCTACGCCGAGGTCGAGAAGATGGGCGGCAAGCGCTGGGATACGTCGAGCCTGCTCGCGCGCCTCAACCGCTGACACCTGACGAACTGACCCCGCCTTGCTGATCGCGATCGCCGCCATCTTCGTTGTTGCTTACGCGGCGATCGCGCTGGAGCATCCGATCGGGGTCAACAAGAGTGCGTCCGCGCTGTTAGGTGCGGGCTTGCTCTGGACCGTGTACGCGGTCGCGACCGGCGACCATGCGATGGTCGGCCGTCAGCTCGACGAATCTGTCGCCTCCACCGCGCAGATCGTGTTCTTCCTGATCGGCGCGATGACCATCGTCGAGGTCATCGACGCTCACGACGGTTTCGAGGTCATCACCTCACGCATCGGCACGACCAGCCAGGTCCGCCTGATGTGGCTGATCGGCTTCGTTGCGTTCTTCCTGAGCGCGATCCTCGACAATCTGACGACCACTATCGTCATGGTCTCGCTGATCCAGCGGCTGATCGCCAGGCGCGAGGATCGCCTGCTGTTCGCCTCCCTCATCGTCATCGCCGCCAATGCCGGCGGCGCATGGACCGTGATCGGCGACGTCACCACGACGATGCTGTGGATCGGCGGGCAGATCTCGCCCCTGAAGATCATGGGCGCGGTGTTTCTGCCCTCGCTAGTCAATTTGCTGGTGCCGCTGGCGTTCATCAGCCTGGCGCTGCGCGGCAAGACCATTGCGGCGCCGTCCAAGGACGGCGGGTTGCAGGGTGTCGATCCGTTCGAGCGCAACGTGATGTTCTATCTCGGCCTCGGCGTGCTGATTGCGGTGCCTGCCTTCAAGACGCTGACCCATCTGCCGCCCTTCATGGGTGTCTTGCTCGGGCTCGGCATTGTCTGGCTGGTCGGCGAGATCGTCCATCGCGACAAGGACGAGCATATCCGCCAACCGCTCACGCTTGCGCATGCGCTGACCCGGATCGACATGGGTTCGATCGTCTTCTTCGTCGGCATTCTGCTCGCGGTCGCTTGCCTCGAACATGCCGGCCTGCTGTCCATGCTGGCCAAATGGCTCGATGCCGTCATCGGCCGCCAGGACATCATCGTGATCGTGCTTGGCCTGCTCAGCGCCGTCATCGACAACGTGCCGCTGGTCGCCGCCACCATGGGCATGTACGACCTCGCGCATTATCCGCCCGACAGCTTCCTGTGGGAGTTCATCGCCTATTGCGCCGGCACCGGCGGCTCGATCCTGATCATCGGCTCGGCCGCGGGCGTCGCCGCCATGGGGCTCGAGCGGATCGAGTTCCTCTGGTACGCCCGCCGCATCGCCGGCCCGGCGCTCGCGGGCTATCTGGCGGGCGCAGTGGTGTACATTGCGCAGCACGCGTGGCTGCACTGAGCGGCAGTGACGCGCCGAAAATTAACGCGCGGTTAACGTAATTCTTTAGCTCCTTAAGTCACCTCTTAAGGATTTCTTGCCAGAGATAGACAATGCAGAAGGCCCGCGTCCGGCGCGGGCAGGAATCGTTGTTGCTTGATGAGTAACCCCGCTGAAAAGCCAGAGGTAGTTCAGCTTCCGGCCGAGCCGGTAAGCGCTCCATCGGCGAGCAGCCGACGGGCTGCGTCGCAGCGGGTGCGCGAGGCGCGCGATAAGTTAACGTCGACCAGCGGAACCCGGCCGGCCTTCGACGCCGAGATGCTGCGCCAATATGCGCAGACGCGGCTGTCGGCCTCCTATGTCGTGATGCTGCTGGTGGTCGTGACCGGCGTGCTGTTCGGGCTGTGGATGCAACCGATCCCGGCCGCGGCCTGGACCGCCGGCATGCTCTGCATTCACGCCGCGATGATCCGCAGCTGCCACCGCTTCCTGGCCGAACCCACCTCGCCCGCCGCAACGCGCGCCTGGCGGACGCGCTTCGTCGTGCTCGATCTGCTCTATGGCCTGTGCTGGATGGCGATCCTGATCCATCCCGTGCTCGACATGGTCACGGAAACGCTGATGATGTTCCTGATGCTGCTGGTGATCGCAGTGTCGAGCATGCTCGCGGCCAGCCTGCCGATCGCAGCGCTTGCCGCCACCGCGCCGGTTGCAGTCGCGATGGCGCTGAGCTTTGCGATGACCGGCGCGCTGGACAATTACATCCTGGCCGCGCTCGCGCTTGCGGCCGAAGGCTATTTCGTGCTGCTGGCGCATCGCCTGCACTCCTCGACCTTCGCCACACTCGAGGCGCGCGCCGAGAAGGATGCACTGATCGGCGAGCTCGAACAGGCGAAAGCCATCTCCGACGAGGCGCGTCACCGCGCCGAGGCGGCCAACGTCGCGAAGTCGCGCTTCCTTGCGCAGATGAGCCACGAGCTGCGCACGCCGCTGAACGCGATCCTCGGCTTCTCCGAGGTAATGAAGAGCGAGATTTTTGGCGCGCATGCCGTGCCGGTCTACAAGGAATATTCCGGCGACATCCACAATTCTGGCGTGCACCTGCTCAACCTCATCAACGAGATCCTCGACCTGTCGCGGATCGAAGCCGGCCGCTACGAACTCAACGAGGAAGCGGTGTCGCTGGTCGGCATCGTCGCCGACTGCCATCATCTGATGAAGCTGCGCGCGTCGAGCCGCGGCATCACCATCCACGAGGTGTTCGAGCTGGCCATGCCGCGGCTCTGGGCCGACGAGCGCGCGATTCGGCAGGTCGTGCTCAATTTGCTCTCGAACTCGATCAAGTTCACCCCGCAAGGCGGCGAGATCTGGCTCAAGGCCGGCTGGACCGCTTCGGGCGGGCAATACCTCTCGGTGAGGGATTCCGGTTCCGGAATCCCCGAGGACGAGATCCCGGTCGTGCTTGCCTCGTTCGGCCAGGGCTCCAACTCGATCAAATCGGCCGAACAGGGGGCGGGCCTCGGCCTGCCTATCGCAAAGAACCTGATCGACCTGCATGGTGGCACATTCACGCTTAAATCGAAGCTGCGCATCGGCACCGAGGTGATCGTGACCTTCCCGCCAGAGCGCGTGATGAGCGCGCTGGCGCCGATGTCGGATGATTCCCCGCCGCTCCAGCCGGAGGTGCCCGACGAGAAGCGCCGGCCGCGCCACAAGCCGATCATGAGCGCGGGTACGGGCTCTTAACGAGATGCTTGCAGACATGCCCGACCATCCCTCACTATGTCGAAATGAGCAAAGAAACGCCGTGCGTCGCCGTCTGTATGATCGATCCCAAGACCAAGCTGTGCTTCGGCTGCGGCCGCACCTTGCCGGAGATCGCACGCTGGCACGCCATGGAAAGCGCGGAGCGTCTCTCGGTCATGGCGCTGCTGCCGGCGCGTATGACGGATGCTGGACTTGCACCGATCGCGGGATCGCCGAAACGCGCCTGACGGGCTCGCGTGCCTTCGGAGGCCCGCAATGATCCGCTTCCTGCTCGTCCTCATCATGCTCGCCTGTACAGCCGGCGCCGTCGTCGCCTATGGCGATCCCGACCAGATCGCGCGTGCGAGCACCAAGGTCTCGCACATTTTTCGCGCACAGACCGCCTCCCCGGCGCCTGCCGTGCAGATCCAGCGCGGCCAAGGCGGCGAATTCGCCCTGCGTGCGAAGATCAACGGTGTCGCCGCGCCGATGGTGATCGATACCGGTGCGACCTCCGTGGTGCTGACCTGGGAAACCGCGAAAGCGATCGGGCTGCCGCTCGACATGCTCGAATATAACGTCGATCTCGAGACCGTCGGCGGCCACACCAAGGCAGCTCGCCTCACGCTCGACCGTCTCTCCGTTGGCCACCTCGTCGAGAAATCGGTGCCAGCGCTCGTCATGCCGCGCGGACAGGCGAAGACCAATCTGCTCGGCATGAGCTTCCTTGATCGCCTGGAAAGCTGGGGCGTGCGCGCCGACACGCTGATGCTCACGGGTTATCCGGAGCTTCAGAGCAGCCACCGCCGCCCGCGCACGGCGATCGATTAACCGCAAACGATTCACGAGAGCGCTGCAACCGCGAATGCCGGCCGATGTGGCATTTCCGACATTTACAAACCGCCCAGTCGGTTTATAAAAATGGCTGTTCCCGGGATCGGGGTTGGACGAGTGCTGCTCCCTGAGGGACGTGGCCAAGTGGGAGATTCAAAATCATGACTGCCAGAGCCGCCTTACGCCGCACGATGTGCGCCCTGCCCTTTGCCGCGGCGTTCGCCGCAGGCAGCGCCTGCGCTGCGGACCTGTCGCCGCGCTATGCGGCGCCCTCCTCCGCCTATACGGCGCAGCAGCCCGCGTATTCATGGGCGGGCCTCTATGCGGGCTTCAACGCCGGCTATGCCCAAAGCGGCGACGACGCCCTCAACAATCTCGTCGGAACCAGTGGCGGCAAGGTCAAGGGCGCCTTCGGCGGCGTGCAGATCGGCTACAATTACCAGATCTCGCCGATGTTCGTGGTCGGCATCGAGAACGACTTCGAGGGCGGAGACATCAAGAACCACGACGCGCTCAACAGCGCCGCGGTCAGCCTGCCCTGGTACATGACCGGCCGCGCCCGCGCCGGCATCGCCACGATGGACTCACGCCTGCTGTTCTTCGGGACCGCCGGTCTTGCCACCGGCGAATTGAAGGACGGCCCGATCAACAAGATGAAGATGGGCTGGACCGCCGGCGGCGGCGTCGAATGGGCGTTCCAGCCGAAATGGTCGGCCAAGGCCGAATATCTCTACACCGACTTCAAGCACAACGATTTGCCGGACTGGAACGCCGCGAAATTCCACACCTTCCGCGTCGGCGTGAACTATCACTTCGACCTGTTCCGCTAAAAACCGATCGACGAGGAGCCGGATGTCACAATCCGGCTCTTCGGCCCCTGTGGCTAGGCCGCCTCCTCAGCCGGGACGCGCGCACCGACACGCGCGATCGCATCGCGCAGCACGTCCACACCTGCGCCCGGCTTCACCCCGTTCTCGGCGAGATGGCGGCGGAAGGCGCGCGCGCCGGGGACGGCATGGAATGCGCCGACGAAATGCCGCGTGATGGCGTGCAGCCGCGTGCCGCGCGCAAGCTGCTGCTCGATATAGGGCATCATCGCTTCGAACGCCTCCTGCATGGTCGCATGCGGCGCCGTCTCGCCGAAGATGTCGGAATCGACCGAAAGCAGCCGCCACGGCTCCTGATAAGCGGCCCGGCCAAGCATCACACCGTCAACGTGTGCAAGATGGGCTTTCGCTTCGTCGACGCTCACGATGCCGCCATTGATGATGATGGGCACCTCAGGCATCGCGCGCTTGAGGCGATAGACGCGGTCGTAGTCGAGCGGCGGGATGTCGCGGTTTTCCTTCGGCGACAGACCGTTGAGCCAGGCCTTTCGGGCATGCACGATCAGCGCGTCGCAGCCCGCGGCGACCACCGCGCGCGCGAGCGTATCGAGTGCGACTTCCGGATCCTGGTCATCGATGCCGATACGGCATTTCACCGTGACGGGCACGGCGACCGCACGCTTCATCGCCTCGACGCACCGCGCCACCAGCTCCGGCTCCGCCATCAGACACGCACCGAAGCGGCCATCCTTCACACGATCGGACGGACAGCCGACATTGAGATTGATCTCGTCATAGCCGAACTCTTCGCCGATCCGCGCGGCCTTCGCGAGGTCGCCTGGATCCGAGCCGCCAAGCTGAAGCGCCACCGGCTGCTCGACCCTGTCGAAGCCAAGCAGCCGCTTCCGATCGCCGTGAATGATGGCGCCGGTGGTCAGCATCTCCGTGTAGAGCAGCGCCCGCCGCGTGAGGTGACGGTGGAACACCCGGCAATGCCGGTCGGTCCAGTCCATCATTGGCGCGACAGAGAAAAGAAAATCGTACGATTTCGTAGTTTTTTCGGTCATTTCAGTTACTTAGGGAGATTTTTGAATTTCCTATTGTAGCTCGTTTTTTAGCCATTTTCGTCCATTTTGATACCCCCGGTACTGCGGCGCAGTACCGAAGACGTCCATGCAGTACCGGTAATGGAGCCTACAAGATGGGAACCGTCGTACCACGCAAGCGAAGCGATGGCTCTACAGGATACCAAGCCCAGCTCCTCATCAAGCGAGCTGGTAAGATCGTTCATCGAGAAAATCGGACGTTCGATCGGCAGCAGGCTGCCTCCGCCTGGCTGGAAAAGCGGGAGAAGGAACTCGCCAAACCGGGCGCCCTCGAGCGTCTCGAAGCACCGGATCCCACTCTGGCCACCGTTATCGACCGCTACACAGATGAATCTATCAAGAAGATTGGTCGTACAAAGGCGCAGGTACTGCGGGCGATCAAGAACTACGACATAGCCAATAAGAAGTGTTCTGAGATCACAAGCACCGATGTGGTCGCATTTGCCAACGAACTGATAATTAACGTCGCTCCGTCGACAGTCGGCAACTATCTCTCGCATTTGGCAGCCGTCTTTGCCGTAGCCAAGCCGGCTTGGGCATATCCACTTGATCAGACCGCAATGAAGGACGCTTTCGTAGTTGCGAAGCGCCTCGGTATTGCGAGCAAGAGCCGCGAGCGTGATCGACGGCCGACTCTCGAAGAGCTCGACAAGATCATGGAATATTTCGGCGAGCGGTTGAACCGCCGACCATCCTCCATTCCGATGCAGAAGGCCATCGGGTTTGCGATATTTTCAACACGTCGACTTGAGGAGATTACACGAATCTCGTGGAAGGATCTTGACGCTGAAGGAAGTCGTGTTTTGGTTCGTGATATGAAGAACCCTGGAGAGAAGAACGGGAATGACGTATGGTGCGATCTTCCGCCGGAAGCGCTTCAGATAATTCTCTCAATGCCGAAGAGGCGCGAAGAAATCTTTCCGTATTGCGGCGACACTATTGGGACTAATTTCACCCGCGTGTGTCAGTTCCTTGAGATCGTTGACTTGCATCTGCATGATCTTCGTCATGATGGTATTTCAAGGCTATTCGAAATCGGTCGGAATATTCCTCAAGTTGCCGCTGTGTCGGGTCATCGCTCTTGGTCAAGTCTCAAGCGCTACACGCACTTGCGCCAAACCGGCGACAAATATGCGAAATGGAAGTGGTTCTCGGTGCTAACAAGCTCAACCAGTTCTGTCGGGACTTCACCGAAATCCGCCTTTGTTGCGGACTTCACGACCGGGTGGTTAGATCTTACGGCGGGCAGTGATGGCGGAGCTGCGGGTGAGCCATAGATAGCGGTTACGCGGCATCAAAACAACTCTCTACGGAAAAGGTCGACGGCGACGCTGGGAACTCTGGCTACGTGAGCACGCTTATGCGAAACACAGGTACGCCAAAGAGTACAGATTCGAGACACGATGCCAACTGACCTCGCCCCGCGCCTCCCGCTTGACCCAGGGCCTTCGAACCACAAAAATCGCGGGATTGTCGTCCAGATCGGCAATCGCCAATTGCGGACGACGCCTGTTTTTGACGCCTATTGGGAGTTCGCGGCTGAGCGGCAGCGGATCTTTTTCCGTCGCCTTGAAGGTGCATCGGGAGTGCTCACGACCGATCCCGTCCTTAAGCTGTTCAAATTCACTAACGCTTACCGCGCATCCGACCGCGTAAGCCAGTACCTTCTGCGTAAAGTCATCTATCGAGACGACCTCCCGAGGGATGCGCGAAACGTCTTCTTTCGGACGATCATCTTCAAATTTTTCAACAAGATCGAGACGTGGCAGCATCTAGAAGCGACGATCGGCAAGATCACGTGGGAGGATTTTGACTTTTCCCGCTATGACGAGCTTTTAACGGGACGAATGGCGGCGGGTGAAACCATTTACTCAGCCGCGTACATCATGCCGTCCGGAGGCAGTGTCTTCGGACACAAGCTCAAACACCAAAATCACCTTCGGATGATCGAGCATCTT
This sequence comes from Bradyrhizobium betae, assembly GCF_004123905.1. Taxonomy (GTDB): domain Bacteria; phylum Pseudomonadota; class Alphaproteobacteria; order Rhizobiales; family Xanthobacteraceae; genus Bradyrhizobium; species Bradyrhizobium betae_A. Next base: position 438,829 of record NZ_MZXW01000004.1, on the reverse strand, counting down.
TTCGCCGAACGATATCCGGAGAAGCTGTCCGACTGCAAAACGATGACGGAAGCGTTTTCGCTTCTGCGGACTGTGCCATTCGTGGGACCGTTCCTCGCCTATCAATATGTGACTGACTTCAACTACAGTGAGCTGACGAATTTCGGGGAGGACGAGTTCGTCATGGCAGGTCCGGGTGCGCTGGATGGCATCTCGAAATGCTTCATCGGGGCGAATGCGGTAAAGTCCTCGGATGTCATTCGCTACATGTTCGATCATCAAGAAGAGCATTTTGAGAACCTCGACATCGAGTTCCCGAATCTTTGGGGCCGCCGCCTCCAGCTCATCGATTGTCAAAACCTCTTCTGCGAGATTTCAAAGTACGCGCGCGTCGCATTCCCCGACTACGCAGGCGTAGCGGGTCGGACGCGCATCAAGCAGAAATACCAACCTACGGGCCCGCTGCCCGAGCCGTTCTATCCGCCGAAGTGGAAGATCGGCATTCGATAAGCTGATTCATGTCGCCATGTCTTGGATGTCGGCAATGGCTGTAGCGGTGCAGCTGATCCTGTCCGCATCCCGGCTGAAGGCGATTTTGTAATCGACGGCTTTCAACTTCCATGCACGCTGTTGGACGGATTTTGCGGTCTTGATGTAAACGATGTTGCCGGCCCCGAGCCGAACTTCGATTTCAGACCAAAGTTCGGCCGAGTTCGGGTCCAATCCGAGCGCATCAAGAGTGGCGCGCTTGGCGGCGGCAGTTTCGGCGCACCGGTTCTCTCGTTTGGCCCATTCCCGTTCGGCGGGCCCAAGAGTCGTATCGCTCGCTTCCGCGCTCAATTGCGCGGAGCCCATGCCGAGGCCGACGTTGATGCCTTGAACTGCAGGGCAAACGGTCGGAGAAAAGGACAGGGTGCGGCGCTCAAGATCAATATGCACCGTGCCCTGCTTTTCGTTAGAAAGCTGGAAGAACATGTCGCAGCCATCGAAGATCGCATCTTCCCATTCCCAAAACGTGTTCTTGGCGACCTCAAGCCCATCGACATAAGTGCGGAGCATCTTCAATAGCTTGAAATTGATGAGCGTCCGTTCGGGGAACAAGCGCGTCGGCGTGCCCACGACGCAACGGCCGGCAGCTTTCGCCTGGCGGTCGCCTTCCGTGTGAATGGCCTTGATCACGAGCTCCTCGACGACTTTGGCGCGGCCTCCATCTTCTACTTCGTCAACGCGGTCATCGCGGCTTTTGCGCTTTCGCTTCATCAGGCCGCGCACAACCGGGGACCAGCCGAGATGCCCGATAAACGCGAGATGGATGGCGTCGTGAAAGCGGTATCCGTCGTCTTCGTAATAGTTATCCGTCAGATCATCCCCGAGCGGCTTACCATCGAAGTACATGCGGGATTTCTGCGGTCCGATGCGCACAAAGGCGACATCGAACTGTCGCGGGAACTGCTCCTTTGCATCACGGCCGGCATCGTGCAGCGTCGTTGGCGTGCCGCGTACCGACCGGAACTGCACCTTTTCGCAGTTCGATGCGACCACGTCATCGAGCGAAAGGTGATAAAGGCTTGCGATTGCCGAAAGGTGCCAGGCGATGCCGCCAAGGATAACGGTCGCGCGCCTATTCGCCACGTTCGTATGCAGTGCGACTTCGGTGGCAGGCAGCATGGTGCGCAGGAGTTCGGCGCCGTGCTGCCAGAGGAGCGCTAGGCACACTTCGAGCAAAACACGGCCGTCCGTGCGCGCGGTCTTGTAAGCCAGCCGCTGGTAGTCATCAAAGGTGTAGCCGTTCGCGTGCTGGAACGTGGCAGCGCCTTCAAGGAAGCCTTTGCGGTTGGCAGGATCGAGCGATTGCTCAATCATGTGGGCGCGGTCGTCGCTGCCGCTCATCTCCGTGCGCAGTGCGCCGATGTTGTCGGCAAGAATGTCGACATAGCCGCCGTTCATCACATGCGCGGCCGAGTAGCAATACCAAAATGAGTCGCCCAACTCCTCCTTGATCTCGTCGTTGGGCTGGTCCCAGTGCGGCCCCTCGCCTCCCTCGGACAGAATTCTCTTCTTTACCGCGGCGACCAGCGAGCCGATCTCGCTCACCAGCCCATATAGCGTAATCGATCGTTGTTCATCGGTGGGCTTGCCGGCGAACTGCTTGGTCCTGTCCACGAAGGCAGCGTAATCGACCGGCCTCATGCCCTTGCCGCCTTCGCGCTGGTGGCTTTCTTCACGCGGCGCTTTTTCGCGCCGATAAACTGCCAATGGGCAGGCTCGCCGATGTAACCGCGCTGAGGCAAAGACTGGAGCCACGCCACCACTTGCGCGATCTGCTCATCGGTGAAGATGCAGCGATGCCCTGGCCCCTTCTTGAGCACGAATGCGAGATGATCGGGGATATTGATGCCGAGGCGGCCCCAATAGGCGAATTCGTGGCTGATTAGCACCCGGTCGGTGGTGCCGGTATCGCGATGGAGGTCGCCGAGTGAGAGACTTCCGTCTTCAAGACTGTGAAAGGAGTCCTCCTGCAGGTACTCCTCGCCGCCGTCACGGTGATAGATATTGTCGCCGTAGCGCATGTAGGTCGTGCCCGTCATCACCGGCTTCTTGCGACGGAAACGGCGGTCTTTCCAATAATCGTCGAAGCCAATCACCTCGTCGACCCGCATCCAGTAGGTGAGGTAACCGGTCAGCTTTGGGTCGGCGGCGCCCGTGCCGAGGATATAGTCGCCTATCTTGGCAAACTTGCGGATCTGCGGCTTGCAACACGCAAGCGTGCAAATCCCATGAAAGGGGTTCGGTGCGAAGCCGAGATCGTGCTCGATGACGTAGGAGAAAAGGGTCATAACGCTTTCGCTTTTTCTTCGTCGACGCACAGGTTGCGCTCCGTATTCGGCTTGGGCAGTGGCTGACCATCTGAGGTTTCGAAGCAGTGCTGGTCTTCTTCCGTCGCGACGACGCGGAACCGCTCGGTGTCGAAGCGGATGATTGAGTAGGCGTACTTGTTCATGGAGTCCGGCGGCTGGGCGCCCGGCGCCGCGTCGTGCGGCCACACGCAAATGGCGCGACGGCCACCCCGCTGCGTGGTTGCAAGATCTGTCTCAAGAGCCGGATCGACGCAGGTTTCCGGCGAGGCCAAGATCAGAACGATTTCGTCTTCGCAGTCAGGATCAGGCTCGCCGACCGCATCGACTACCTCGATTTTAGCACCGGTCATGCCGGCGTCTTCGGCCAGACGCTTGATCTGGTCGATATCTTCATCCTTCAGGTTACGGCCAAGTATCGTAATACGACGCATAGCGGTCTCCGTAAACTTTTGGGTTGTACCCCGGCAAGACATCAACGCTCCCGGATTGGGAGCGTGGATCAATTTTCACTTGCCGTCAAGGAAAAAGCTCCCAAAATGGGAGCTAGGAGATTATGATGAGATTCGTGGGACAAACCGAGGTGGCGGGGTTCCTCGCCGGTTCGCCTGCTTACGATAATACCGTCAAGGCGTGGGTCGCCGAGATGAGGTCGGGGCAATGGCAGTCGGCGACAGCGCTCGCCGCGGAGTTTCAAAATATCGACGTGTCGGCGCTGCCTTGGGTGGTCTTCTACCTGCTCCCTTCGGCGCTCCGCATCCGCACGCTGATCGATTTCCGCATCGGCGTCGTCATGCTGTTGGCCATTGATCTATCGGCCGCGTGGCACGGCACCCAAACGCAACCCTGGAATAAAATACCGTGACCATTAAGCCGATCCGCAATGCTTCCGACTTATCGGCGACGAAAGCTCGCCTCGCTAGCTTGCTGACTAGAAATTCGGGCGAGTTCGATGACGAGATCGAAGTTCTGACGACCTTGGTCGAGCAGTTTGAGGAAAAGTTCGCGCGGGTCGACGCGCCAGATCCGATTGCAGCGATCAAATTCCGGATGGAAGAAAAAGGGCTCACCCCCCGGCAGCTAGAACCGTATATCGGGTCACGGGCGCGGGTATCGGAAGTCCTCACCGGTAAGCGAAGCTTGTCGATCGACATGATCCGTTCGCTCCACGCGGGGTTAGGAATTCCGTACGCCTCATTGGTGGCGCGACAGCGGAAAACTGAAAGCGTTGACGAGATATCCGGCGATGCACTTCGGCATCTGAACACTCTTGGCTTCTCGCTCGGCAGAGACGATATATCCCACTTCATCCCGCTCTCGCTTCAGAAGGCGGCGCCATCGGCCCTGCTTCGCAAGACCCGTACGCAAAGAGCGGCCTCGAAAACCGATCAGGGTGCGCTGCTGCTTTGGCAGGCGGCCGTCTTGCAGCGCGCGGAAGCCTTAAAGCTGGCAAGCACATTCGACCGATCTCAATTCAGCCAAGCGAGCTTGCGGAAACTTGCGAAGCTGAGCTCAAAGATTGATGGAATAAAGCGCGTACTCGATAACCTTTCGCATCTTGGTATTGCCGTGATTGTGATGCCCTCGCTCCCGGGCACGTTCTTGGACGGCGCGGCGATGGTTACCTCGACGAATGCACCCGTCGTCGGCCTTACCCTTCGCTATGATCGGGCAGATAATTTTTGGTTCACCCTCCTCCATGAGCTCTCCCATATCTGCCTCCACTACGAAATACTGGTCGACGGACACACAGCCTTCGTGGACGACATGGAGATCGCCAGCGATGATCTCCAAGAGCAGGAAGCCGATACGTTGGCCCAAGAGTCGCTAATTCCATCATCCATCCTTGAACAGGTTGTCTGGAGTCCCGATTCAAGTTTAGACGACATCACAACAGTATCGGCGCGAGCGGTCGTTCCTGTAACCGTAGTGGCTGGCCGATGGCAGCGGGACCACCAGAATTACAAAAAATTCTCGCGGCTAATCGACCGCGGCTCTGTTCGTTCTTTTCTACTGCCTTGGCAAAACCCAAAATGGCCAAGCTGAGTGATCCACACCGTGGATCAACTTATTTGGTGCTCCCAATAGCGTCTGGTTGAAACAACACGCTACATCTTCAAGATCGGACATCGGAGCGGGTAAAGGGAATCGAACCCTTGTATTCAGCTTGGAAGTCTTCGAAAATCCGTAGTGTTTTCAACACCCATTCCGACATTTTACAGCTTTTTGGTCGATTGAGATTACTACAGAATTTCTCTTTGTCGGAATGGTATTGCGAGCCTCATAAGCAATCTCCGAACCTATGGTCGCGTGCAAGTGGCCGCGGCACGAGGTCTTGCGAGGGGCCGTCCCAACGCCCCAACTTAAGGAGGGGAAAGGACCGTTCTTTCGTCGGTTCGATTCCGGCCAGGGGCACCAACTAGGCTGTTCAAGCCTGTTCCAAAGCGTTCGCAACCGTCCGCGCAGTGCTCGGAAACCTTGAAAAATAGGCACTTCCGCGTACATGGGTGTTCGTCACCGTTTGTTCTCATCCGATCCCAACCGTCCGATTTGTTGGCATTTTTGTTGGTATCGTGTTGGTATCGGGAGAACAAACGTTCACGGCGAATTTCGCTATTCCGAACGAGGGAATTGAGCAGATGGCCCGCAAGAATCATGGCGCGTACGCCAACCCCAAGCAGATTAGGACCGACGTCGACTGCCGCGCCGCCCGACCGAAATTCGACAATGGCGCGTGGAGCCCCGCCAAGATTTCTGACGTGACTGGCCGCGGTCTCTATCTCTTCGTCACGCCGGACGAGAGCAGGCCCGGCAACGCTGCTTCCAAGCTCTGGCGGATGGGCTACCGCTTCCACAGCCGCCAGAAAACCTATTCCATCGGCCCTTATGGCAACGGAAAGGATGGTACGTTCTCACTCGCCGAGGCGAGGCGCGAGCGCGACAAAGCCAAGGACCTGCTCAGGGAAGGCAAAGATCCGAGCACGGAGAAGCAGTTCGACAAGCACAGGCAGGCGGCCGCCCGGCCTTTTAAGCAATGGGCCGACGAGTGGCTCGCGAAGAAGAAGGTGGAGAAAGTCAAACGCGGCAGGATCGTCGCGGTGCGCGACCCCAAGACCATCGAGGTGCTTGAGCTGCGTGTCGGCTACGTCAAGGATCGCTTCGGCAAGCTGCACAGGCAGGACATCAAGCGTCCGGACGTGCTCGCGTTCATGCGTTCATACGAAGCCGAGGGAAAGCTGGAGACGCGCGACCGCGTGCGCAGCATCGGTGAGCAAATCTGCAACTATGCCGATGTCGAAGGCGACGGCTACAATCCATTCCGCAACCTGAATGGGCAGATGATTGCCAACATTTCGACGCCGCGTCCCGGCGTTACCGAACCACGCGACGTGACGCGCGTCTTCAGGCTCATCAGCGCGCCGTGGACGAGAGCGAGGTTTAGTGACGTTGTTGGCCTTGCTTTGCGCTTCGATGCGCTGACCATTCCCCGCCCCGGGATGGTCAATGAAATGGAGTGGAGCGAGGTCGATTGGGACGCCGAACGCTGGACTATTCCAGCCGCGAAAATGAAGACCGGCTGGGACCATGTCGTGCCAGTGTCTCGGCAGGCACTCGCAATCCTGTGCAGCGTTCAGAAGCTGACCGGCCATCGTTGGTACGTGTTTTCCTGCTCGAAGGACGCGCCGCTATCAAACAACACGCTCAACAAGCGCTTGCGGCTGCTTGGCATTGACACCAAGACTGATCATTGTGCCCACGGATTCCGGACCACCTTCTCGACCCTGTCTCACCATGAAGAGATCAAGGACGCCAAGGCATGGGATGGCGACGTCGTCGAGCTGCAGCTCGCGCATCTCGATAACTCTACTGTGGAAGGGCTCTACAAAAAGCACGGACCGCTAGCACTGATCGGCTCACGCACTAAGCTGATGCAGCATTGGGCTGATCGGATCGACCACTGGCTGGATCCGAAAAAGGTGATGCCGATAAAGCGCGGCGGGCAGGCCTGATGCTCTGCGCTTTTCCGCCCGAGGCAAACCCCACTTACCCCGAGCTATCGTTCGGCTGCCGGACGACGAAGGAAATTCACGACACTTAGAAGTCCTTTCCGCCGTTACCCGCGTCGTCATCGCACTTGTAGATGGATGCCGCATGAACTCACAACGGTATGCTCGCGTGCACGGAGAACGCAGCTTCGTTTGCCAAAAGCAAATCCTTCAGCAAGAGCGAGACAGCAAAGCCTGGCTTGTAATCGTTGTTTGCCCGCGATGTCGGCACCGGGCCCGGCACCGGGCAATAGGCAGTCAATGACCAGCACTGCCCCGACGAGGTTGAGGCAACATCGAACGGCGCCTGATGGGAAAGCCCAAGCTTTTCGGCAAGCGCAAAGGCTTCACTTTCCGCAATCATGGAAATCCCGAGGATCATGTTGTTGCAGATCTTCGCCGCCTGCCCCGCGCCGGCGCCGCCACAATGAACGATCTTCTTTCCAATCTTTTCGAGGATAAGCTTAGCCGTTTCGAATGCTCTCCCAGCTCCACCGCACATGAAGGTCAATGTCGCAGTCTTCGCTCCGCCCGTACCACCGGAGACCGGCGCATCCACGGACAGCACTGCGTGCTTGGAAGCCAGTGCATGCGCTCTGCGCGTGCGCTCGACGTCGATGGTAGAACTGTCGATAATCAACGTATCCCTGTCCATGGCGGGAACGATTTCGTGCCAGACACCGAGCACCGCCTTGCCGGTTGGCAGCATAGTGACCACGACATTGGCGCCCACCACCGCCTCCGCCGAGCTCTGGGCGATATGGACGCCATCGGCCTTGGCTTGACTGCGGGACGTCTCAGCTAGATCGCGCAACGACTCTGTGACCTGCTTTGACGAGATTCGCTGCCACCGCCCATATTGCCGAGACCGCTAAATGCGACCGTTGCCATGGAAATCCCTTCGCGAACCGTTTTTGGTTTGTTCTCTTCCATTTTAGATCGTCTGCATCGATCTCGGCAAAATGGCGATCATTTCCTCCGTCACGTCTTCGATCGAGGCTGCACACCAAAGCGAGGGGCGCGCGGCTTCGAGTTCAATCGCCATGTCCGCGATCTTGAACTGAAGCGCCTAGAATTCGTCGAAGCGCTTTCCAAATGCCTTGCGCTCATTCATGTAGGCCAGCGACCTGTCCAGCGCGGACTGCGCACCGCCGAGCGAGCAGGCTGTGATGTTGAGACGGCCGCCGTCTAGGCCGGCCATCGCGATCTTGAAGCCGATACCCTCGTCGCCACGCCGGCTCTCGACCGGCACTCGCGCATTCGCGAAGATCACCGCGCGGGTCGGCTGAGCATTCCAGCCCATCTTCCGCTCATTGGCGCCAAAAGACACACCTGGCGTCTTGCTATCGATGACGTGCGTCGAGACGCCGCCAGGGCCGTCACCGCCGGTCCGCACCATCGCCACCAGCAGATCCGTGCCGCCGGCACCCGAAATGAATTGCTTCTGGCCATTGAGCGCGTAATGATCGCCTTCACGTACCGCGCGGTTGCGAAGCGCCGCTGCGTCCGAGCCGGCACCCGGCTCGGACAGACGATAGCTCGCAATCAGCTCAATGGTGCAGAGTTTTTGCAGCCACTTATGGCGCTGGTTCTCATTGCCGTAAGCATCGATCATCCAGGATGCCATATTGTGGATCGAGAGGAAGGCTGACACCGTCGGACACCCCGTCGCCAAGGCCTCGAAGATCAGCGCGGCGTCGAACCGTGTCATCGCGGAGCCGCCAGCAACGTCCTTGATGGAGATACCGCCCATGCCAAGTTCGGCGGCCTGCCGCATCACGTCGACCGGAAAGTGTTTCTCCTCGTCCCAGCCTAGTGCATGCCGCGCGATCTTCTTCGCCGCAAAGTGCCACGCGCCATATCACGAACCGCAATTGGAAGTTTTCGTTAAGAGAAAACACCGTTTCTCGTCTGAAATATGAACGGATTGAACGGATATGCCCCTTTGTGCGGCGAGCACCTGTGCACATCCGCTGAGTGGAGGCCGCCATGATCCTAACGGCCCGAGAAGAGAGCTGGCCTTTTTTCCAGGAAGGCCCGGACGCCCTCTTCCTTGTCTGCGGTCGCGTAGTAAAGCGCGAACGCTTTAGCTTTCCGCGTCAAGCGCGCTGGCGACATCCGCATCAATCGCGGTGTTGAGGGATGCTTTAAGCTGAGCAAAGGTGAATAGCGGCCGGTGCGTGAGCTTCATTGCCAATACCGCGGTCGCCTCTGGACGATCGGATACCGGATGCACGGATTCCAACAAACCATAGTCGAGTGCTCGATCGGCTCCAATCCGATCGCCAATCATCGATAGCATACGTGCGAGGAACTGCCCGCGAGCTTGGTGAGGCGGACCGTCCCAGCGCCTGCAAGCTGCATTCCCAGTTTGATCTCTGGCAAACCGAAGTGCGCAGTGTCGGCCGCGATTCGGATGTCACAAACCAGGGCAAGCTCAAACCCTCCCCCGAGACAGTATCCTGCGATTGAAGCTGTGATCGGATTCGGGATAGACGTCGTGATGTCGGTCACGGCGCGCAGCCGCGCTGCAATCGCCAAGACGTCGAAGGGCGAGGTACGCACAAATTCGTTTATGTCATCACCCGAAGCGAAGGCTCGTTCACCGGATCCACGAAACACGACAACACGCACGGTGTTGTCATCGCGCAAAGCTCTCAGTACGTCGAGAAGCCGATTTAATACGTCCGCGCTAATGGCGTTGAAAACGTGCGGCCGGGACATGGTTATCGTTCCGAACCGGACCATCGATCTTCACAAGCCCATGAGGCGACATTGCCGGAACCTTTGCTTCGAGCGCGCGCTTCAGACACGAGGTCGAAGCGCACGATTACGACAAGCATTGCAAATCACTGAGGGTTAGCGAGCTGCCAAGGATCCTTGATCGCCTTGTACACTCCCACTTCAATATTGCGAAGTTCGCCGTCTACCTTTCGCACTTGGCGGACGTGGGCGTCTTCAATAAGATCGCGCTCCACAGGATCGATCATGACAGGTCCGCGTGGGCTCTCCCATTTTTGACCTTTGGCTGCCGCCATTGCTTTTTCCGGGTCGGATTTCCCTCTCGTCGCTTCGATCATCTGCTCGATCAGGTACATGCCATCGTAAGCAGCGGCTACAAATTGCCCGGGGAGGAGCTTCTCGCCGTACTTAGCTTTGAAGGCCTTTACAAATTCCCTGTTCGTATCCGAGTCCGGGCTAAAAGGACCGTAGTGCAAGGTCGAATACATGCCTATCGCCGCCTCGCCGATCGAGTCGAGGTATGCCTCCTCGGTCTCACCCAGGCCGTAGTACTCCATACCCTTCTGTCTGAGCTGTCGTTCGGTGAAACCTCGCACGAGGTTTATCGAAATCGGTCCGTTCGGGACAAACGTAAATAGCGCATCAGCACTCGAATCTTGCACTCGTTGCATGTAGCTCGAAAGGTCTGTTGCATCGAGGGGAACCTTGATGACGTCAACGATTTTGCCGCCTCCCTCTGTGAAAGACTTGGTGTAGGCCGCAATGGCATCGTGACCCGGGGCGAAGTCGACCGCAAAGACGACGCCTTTACGTTTGCCCTGATCGATTGCAAATCTTGCGTTCTGAGTTGCCAACCCCTGAATAGTGGTGGCGACCCTGAGGAAGTAGGGTGATTTTCGCAGGGTGTCAGACGCATTCGAGTTAAAGATCACGTAGGGGATCTTCGCCTGAGTAATCGCGGACGCAACGGCGACAGTGTTTGGTGTAAGATAACCCCCGCCGAGGTATTGCACCTTCTGATTTGACATCAGCTCGACCGCGAGTTGCTGAGCGCGGGGCGCCCCCCCGCCACCATCATCGCGATACACGATTTCCACGTCTTGACCGCCGAGTTTACCGCCAGCTTTCTGCAGATATAGTTCGATGCCCCTCTTATATTGTCCGCCGGCGTCGGAGAAAGGCCCGCTGAACGGGCCGATAATGCCGATCTTGATGCTGTCGGCCATCGCCGCGGTTACAGACACTGAGCCCAAGCCAAGCGCCAGCAACAGCTTCATTCCTATCCTGAACATTTCGTAATACTCCCCGTTGAATTGAAATTGTGGCGAACCCTACCGAGCTCGTCCGCCTTGGTTGGTAATAACGCTGACGCGCTTCGATGCGGTCTCGGCTTCGAAACCAAGTAAGCTCGCCAATTTTGATGGGTTCGAGCGCAGTTCGTCATTTGTACCTGCCCACGCCACTCGTCCGCGATCCAAAACGATCGAACTGTCGGTCAGGCTGAACGCCAACTCGACGTGGTGCTCAACCAAGACGATTGTCAGATCACCTGCGCGGCGGACACGATTGAGCGCGTCTGCCAACTGTTCGATGATGACAGGAGCCAGTCCTTCGAACGGCTCATCCAGCAAAAGAATCTTGGGATTGCTAACGAGAGCCCGCGCTATTGCGAGCATCTGTTGCTCGCCGCCGGAGAGTTGATTGCCGTAATTGCGCCGACGTTCGGCGAGACGGGGGAACAGCTCATATGCGGCGTCCACTGTCCATTTGCCTTTTGGCTGTACGGCAACGGCTAGATTATCCTGCACTGAGAGAGACGCGAAAATCTCCCGTTCCTGTGGTACGAGCGCAATGCCTGACAAAGAGCGCAGGTGGACGTCGAGCTTAGAGATGTCCCGTCCTTCAAAGACAATGCGTCCGTGTCCGAGTTCAGTGAGACCCATGACCGTGGCCAAAAGAGTCGTCTTGCCGACCCCGTTTCGACCAAGCAGCGCACAAGAAGTGGTCGACGAGAAGCCGATCGAGACATCCTCAAGGACGACGGCACCAGCTCCGTATCCGGCCGTAACGCGATCGAGGGTAAGGAGCTCATGCATGACGAGCATTCCCCAGATAGACCTCGCGGACCAACGCATTACTCTTTATCTCGCCCGACTTTCCTTCAACCAGAATTCCACCCTGGAACATGACCGTGACAGTATCGGCAAAGCCAAACACGATATCCATGTCGTGGTCGATGATTAGGATAGCGGTTTCTCGGGGTAGCCGTACGAGAAGTTCTAGGAGCCGTTCCGAGCTGCTTTTCGGCAGACCAGCTGCGGGTTCGTCGAGCAAAAGAACTGACGGCTTCAAGGCCAACGCCAAGGCGATTTCGACAAGTCGCCGTTGGCCGTAGGAAATTTCCGAGATTCGTTTGGTCGCGACCGAGGTCAAATCAACCATGTCCAACAACCGATCGACCTCGCGTTGCAGCTCGGGCTGTCGAACGGGATTGCGCCACAACCCGCCGTCAGACTTTAATCGCGCGGATACGGCCAGCGCGACATTTTCGGTAACTGTCATCTGATTGAACAGCGAATTGATTTGGAACGTACGTGCGAGTCCTCGATTGACGCGTGAGGCGGGCGACGCATTGGTGACGTCAACATCTCCGATATATACCTTGCCCCCCGTCGGCTTGAGCGTTCCCGAGAGGAGATTCACGAACGTCGATTTGCCAGCTCCGTTAGGTCCGATCAGCGCGTGTCGCGCACCCTGGTCTAGCGAAAAGTTGATGTCCTTGGCGACCTGTAAGGCTCCAAAGCTCTTTCTCAGCTGTTTGGTTCGCAGCGCAGCAGTCATCGGGGTTGCTTTCTCCCCCACACACGAAGCTCGATGCGATCCAACATCAACGCAACCCCGTCGGGCATAAAACGCACTATCAAGATCAGGAATACGCCTAGCACGAACAGCCAGTTGAAAGGATCGATAGCCGCCGCCCGATCGGACAAGACCATAAAAACCAGCGCCCCCACAATGGCACCCGTCAAACGACCCATGCCTCCGATCACCAGCATCACCAAGACGTTGCCGGAAACACTGAACGAGAGGGAGTCAGTTGCGGCAACGCCGACGGTCTGCGCCAGGATCCCGCCAGCCACTCCGGCGATTGCGCCGGATATGACAAAAAGTGTGAGGCGGCGCAGGAAGACCGCAACCCCAAGCAGGCGCATACGCAGATCGTTTTCGCGGATGCCGCGAATTGTCAGTCCAAAACTTGAATTGACGATCTGTCTGCACAGAAGAAACGTGAGTATCGCAATTGTCCCCGCATAGATGAACCCGACGCGGCCCGTAAAATCGAAGGGGAAAAGTCCAAAGATCGGGCCCACCGAATATCCGGCAAGGCCATCGTCGCCGCCTGTTAACCACCGGGCCGTCGTAGCAAATTGAAGCACGACGGCGGCAACCGCGATCGTCAGGATAACCTGGGTGACTCCCTTTGCTCGCAGAACGAGCGGCCCAAATATCGCCGCAGCCAGGGCAGCAGATCCCGCGGCCGAGGCTAGACCGAGAAGTGGATCCGAGGAAACACGCAGGGCAAAGAGGGCCGCGGCATAACCTCCAATGCCGAAGAAAACGGCGTGACCGAGGCTCTCGATACCCCCGTAGCCCATTGCTAAGTCGAGAGACAAGGCGAAGATAATCATGGCGACGATCTGGATCCCGAGGTGACGATAGTCGCCCGGAAGAAAGAACAGGACCACGCCCATAAAAATCACCAGCGTCTCACTCAAGCCGATCTGCTGTCGTTGGAAGCCGGTCCGGGTAATGATATTCAATCTGAATCCTCCCGCTTATCTCAGCTTCCTCCGAACAGACCGTTCGGTCTTATGATTAGAACTGCGGCAAGAAGAATGTAGATCGCGAACGATCCATATTCGGGAAAGTAATATCGACAGAATGTATCAAACACACCATAGGTTACGGCGGCGACCAATGATCCGGCGAGGCTCCCGAAACCGCCGACTGCGACAACAATGAGCGCAAGAACAATGTATTGCGTTGGGTAGAACGGCTGCAGCGGCAGCATTTGGGTTCCCAAAATTCCACCGAAGGCAGCGAGGCCACAACCTGCTGCGAAGGCCTGGGAAAAGAGCAGTTTCACATTGATGCCGACGCAGCGGGCCATTTGCGGGTTTTCCACGGCCGCCCGTAACTTCGCGCCAAAATTCGTGAATTCGAGCGCACACCACATTAAGAGGGCCACGACCGCGCTGACGAGGCCGACAAACACGCGATACACGGAGATGCTATATCCACCAATGTGCCAGACACCCTTGAGCGACTCGGGTATTGGCAGAGTGTAATAAACCGAACCAAACATGAGATTTGCGGAAGCAACCATGACGAACATGAGCCCAATCGTCATGAGAATTTGCCCCAAAGGGTTCGTCCGGTACACCCACTGGAAGATGGATCGTTCAAGAGCAATACCGAGAATGATCACAGCTAGGACGGCAAACGGTAGCGCTACGAAGAGTTCGACACGGAATGTGCGCATAATGGCGAGGGCTGCATAGCCCCCCAGCATCGCGAATCCGAGATGCGCCATGTTGAGCAGCCGCATGATCCCAAGAGTGACCGTGAGGCCACTTGAGATCAGAAAAAGGATCATGCCGTAAGATAGGCCGTCAACAAACAGCAATGCTGGAGTAAAAGGCATAATCTTACGCGCTCCGCGAGCGATCACAATCACAGGCACCGTGTGAAAGCAGTATCGTTGCCACTGCGTTGCGACCAAAAGCTGTCGGGGTCACCGTCTGTCCTTGCACGTTAGCCGGCTGTTACGCTGGCCAGCTACCTTGGAGCGGAGGCGCAAAATGGCCAGCGGCGTTCTGCTGCGGTTTTCGATCACTTAGAATCGGAATCACGGTCTTGATCGCCCGCTTGATCCGGGTCGCCGGATCGGTCACGACGTCGATGAGGTAGCTGCTTGAAGACTGCAACGCCCGATTAAGCGCCGCCTCGATGTCGTCCGGATCAGTGACCCGCTCGCCGCTCACGCCGAGGGACTTTGCCAAACCCACAAAGTCGTGGTCCGGAAGATCGACCCAAGGATTCTCGATGCCCATCATCTTCATGCCTTGTCGATTGGCGGCAAGGCAGTGGTTGTTGTCGATGATGATGATGACCTTGATGCCGAGTTGCGACAGCGTCGAGAGTTCGGCAAGATCATAGTAGAAGCCGCCGTCGCCGTGGTAACAAACGACCGTCTTCTCGGGCGCCGCCAGCTTCGCTCCGATGGCGACGGGAAGTCCCGCGCCAAGCGACATATATCGGGACCCCAGCGGCATTGCGGCCGAGTCCTTGAAGCGAAATGACCGGTAGACCATGAATGCTTGTCCGCCGGAGTCGCCGACAATCATCGTTTCTTTGGGTAGCAATTCCGCCATCTTACGAATGAGGTAGTACTGGTTTATCGGGGCACCGCTGTCGACACCAAGGCTGTCGTGAAATTCATGCCACTTTCGTTTGGCTTCGGCGACCGCGGCCAACCTAGCCGGTGTTGCTCCCTTGGCGTTGCCGCCGGCTTTAACCGCGTCGATCAACTGGCGCAGGATCGTCTTCGCGTCGGCAACGATTCCCAGTTTGGGCTGGAATATCTTGCCAATTTCGTTGGGATCGATATCGATCTGAATAACCTGGCTAGGCTTTTCGATATTCCAGGCACCCGTCGTCATCTGCGAGAAAGAGACGCCAAACGTCAGCCAACAATCGGACGCCTGTACGATCTCGTTTGCAGAAACCCAGCCGAAGGTACCGACCACTCCTCCGAAGAGAGGATGATCATCCGGCATAACGCTGCGCCCCCCCCATGACGAGGAAACTACGGTGACGCCGAGAAGCTCTGCAAGTTCACGCACCTCCTGCGCAGCCCCCGAGAGCTGAACGCCGGCTCCAACAAATATGACCGGGTTCTCGGCGGAACTCACCATTTCCAACACGCGATTGACGCTAGCGTTCGTCGCGGCGGGAGGCGCGGGCAGCTCAAGAGCCTCGATTGGGCAGTCGGTCGACTTCACCAGGACTTGATACGGCAAATCCAAAACCGACGGACCGGGCCTGCCGGTGCTGGCGGAAAGAACGGCTTGGCGAATTGCCAGCGGCAGGTCGTCAGGAACGACGACCTTGCGCACGTATTTTGCCAGCGGCTGCATTGCGAGATAATTGCCCGTCGAATCTTGTAGGGCGCCACGCAAATCAAGCGAACTGTCGAGATTGATATCGATTACGACGAGCGGGGTACTGTCGAGCTTTGCGGCATAAACGGCGGGGGCCGCATGCAGCATACCCACGCAGTGAAACAGGCACGCCGACGCAGCTCGGCCTTTCACACGGTTGTAACCATATGAAATCCAGGCGCCGGCCAATTCGGTACGCGCATTCAGATTATTCATGCCGGATGTCGCGATTTGATGGATGAGCGCGCCGGTGCCGCCGCCGCTATAACCTATAACAAGTTCGATGCCGCTCGCTTGCATCGTTTGAGCGATGGCCTGTGCGCCGGTACGAGACACCGTAGTTTTGGTGGAGTTCGAGACTGCGTCCTGCATGAAGGCCTCCCTGCTATTTTGAGTTCGCTTCCGATCGCCATTCTGTGGCACCGGGCGAGTGGGTTGCTGACAGCTTGAGCCTAGTTTGCAACCAAGTGGCATTCGCTTATCGGCAATTGCCATCTGATTGTCAACTTTGTTTCCTTTTTTACTGCATCCCGGCATTCGTAAAGCGACCAGCGGCCGCATTGCCGGATGTCCACCGCTTTAAAGATCGAGAACCAACGTGTCCGTTTTGGCCCCACTGCAGCAAATCGTCATCGAGCGATTGCTCGCGTGTTCCTCTACCGTCATGATCGAATCGCGATGATCCGGGATGCCAGAGATCACTGATACTTCGCAGCCGCGGCAAATGCCTTGCTCGCACCAATATGCAGGCACTTCGATTCCGGCTTCTAAAAGAACGTGGAGGATTGATTTTCCCGAAGGGATAAGAAATTCGCGCCCTGACCGCGCCAGTTGGACCACATATTCTCCCTCGCTGCTGCTCTCGCGCATGGGAGTAAAATACTCCACATGAATCCTGTCGCGCGGCCTGTCTGCGGTAGCTTCTAGAAAGGCGGTAATCATCGGGTTGGGGCCGCAGCAGTAGAGATGACTCCCCACAGGACAAATCGCCGCGATCCGGCCTATATCCAGCACGCGTCCGTCGCGTTCATCATCGCAATGTATCGAAACGTTGGCATGCGGCTCGAGAACGGTAAGAAAGGGCATGGAGTCGCGCGAGCGACCTGCATAGTGGAGCTCTACCGATTTTTTAAGAGCCACCAGTCGCTTGAACATCGGAAGGATGGCTGTGATTCCGATGCCTCCAGCCGACAACACAACGTGGGCAGCGTCCTCGACAAGCGGAAAGCAGTTTCGCGGGGCGCCAATCGTCAGCCTTTGACCTGGCCGGAGATGATTAAAGATAAAATCCGACCCGCCCCTGCCTTTTGGATCGCGCTTTACCGCGACGGAATAGCTTTTCGGCGCATCGCTACTGTCAAGCAGCGAGTACTGCCGGAGCAAACCATTAGGCAGATACAGATCGATGTGCGCACCCGGCTCAGCTGGAGGTAGAGAGCCTTGATCGGAAGGGCCAAACTCAAGTAGCCGGATATCGTGGGCGATCTCACGGACCGCTATCAGATTGACCTGGAGTCCAGCCTTATACATTGGAACTCACCGTCCCGACCATTGCGGAAGATTGCCGAGACCACATGGTTTCCTTTTCGACATCGTAGTCGAATAGGGACTTCCGAAAGGCAGCCGAACTTTTTATCTCGTCGTCACGTTGGGCCAAATTGGCGTAACGGGAGTCATATCGCTGGCCGTTTTTTCGTGCCTCAACCTGAACCATGGCGGTACGAGGCGCACGAAGGTTTGCATAAGCCTGCAGCGCTGCAGGGACATCGGTTGCGGAAGTACCTTCGAGGAAGCAAGCGAGAGCTATTCCATCCTCAATAGCTTGGTTCGCCCCTTGCCCGAGATGCGGCAACATCGGATGTGCGGCATCGCCGAGAAGAGTTAGCCGCCCGTTTGTCCAGGAGTCGAGGGGCTCCCGATCGTAGAGGCCCCACCAGAAGCAACTTTCGACTTTGCTCAGCAAGGTAGTGATTCGCTTATCCCATCCTTGGAAGGACGAAGCGAGTTGGCCGCGGTCACCCGGCGCTGACCACGATTCCACGGTCTCGCCTCCGGTCGGAACAAAGCCGACATAGTTGAGGATAGTACCGCCGCGCACGGGATAGACCATGAAGTGCTTTCCGTCGCCCATCCAAACCAGCATCGCATCGTCGGGCCAGGCATCGAAAAGCGCTTTTTCAACCAGACCGCGATAGGCGCGCATTCCGGAGTAAACGGGCGGCTTGGGTTCGGAGACGAAGCGTCTAAGCGCCGAATTGATTCCGTCGGCGGCCACGACCAAATCCGCTTCGGCAGTGTGCCCGTTATCGAACACAACAGTTGCCGCCTCACTGTTCTGTCGAAAGTCGACGCACCGATGTCCGGTGAGTACGGCGCCAGACGGGAGATCCGCTGCAAGCGTGTTGAGAATATCGGCGCGATGCATTCCGTACATGCCGTTCCATCCGGTAGAGTCCGTCGTTTGGAACGACCCTACCGGTGATCCATCGCTACGATGAAAAGCTGACAGGGGACCGATACGAGCGCCCACCGATGCGAGCCGCTCGCGAAACCCCATTCGTTCAAGATGTCTAAGGCTATTTGGGTAGATCATGACGCCGGCGCCGACCTCAGCAAGTGCCGGAGCCTGTTCGTAAACCACGACATCCAGCCCTTTGCGCATGAGAGCGTTGGCTACCGCCAGACCCCCGATACCGCCGCCCACGACAGCAGCCCGTAGCGATCGACGCAGGTTCTTTGGCATCGTTGGGACGCCTCCATTCCGGGGGCAACGCCACCCGAGTTGTCTCTCGACGTCATCCCAACGGGAGAGCCGATGCTCGCGTTCGTGCCAGCACGGGCATTTCTTTAAACAGGCGCCACCTATTTGAAAATCTACCAATTTCTAATAGAGTAATTGATAAGCGTTATAAATGAAGAGGTGCTAAATGGTCACGCTCCGACATATGCAAGCGTTCCTGGCCGTCGTGCGGACGGGAAGTTTTACGCGCGCAGCCGACCTCATGAGCATTACCCAGCCAGTCGTCTCAGGTCTTGTGACCAATCTGGAGCAGGAAGTGGGCTTCAGGCTGCTTGACCGGTCGACACGCCGGGTTGAACTGAGCGACGCAGCCGCGGAATTTCTAGAGGATTCACAGTTGCTCGTTCGGAATTTCGAAGATGCGGTGCGGCGCGCGCGGGATGTAGGGGCCGGACGGCGGGCGCATTTAAGGGTCGGCGCACCGCCTTTGCTTGCGACGATACTCCTACCCCGTGCGATGCAGTTATTTATGGAGCGCTCGGCCGATTTGGCCGTTACGCTCATCGATCGCTCGATGGTGGTGCTCTATGAAATGGTCCTCGAGGGAGAACTTAACCTTGCGATTGGAAGTTTTGAGGGAAGCGATCCTGCGATCGCACGGATTCCCCTCGTATCGGACCAATTGTCCGTACTCTGTCGAAAGGAACACCCGCTCGCGCACGTCAGGAAACCGCAATGGAAGGATCTTGCCGGGTTCCCGATCGTAACCCTGCCTAAGGGAAATGGAATTCGCCAGAAGACCGAGCAAGGCTATATGCTTGCAAACGTTGAAATGGTTGTCGCCTATGAGCTGGAACAACTCGCAACCGTTATCGCGATGGTCGACGCCGGGTTCGGCATAAGCGTGGTTCCGCCTTACGCACTGTCCTGCCTCCCTTCCCAGAATCTGGCCCATCGACCGTTGACCGCTCCGGTCGTGACCCGATCGATGGAGATCATCCGTCGCCGCGACCGAGCATTGTCTCCTGCAACGGAGGAATTCATCAACTGCCTACGGTCGCTCGCCCCTCAACTCAGCCGACGGACTGTCGCCGACGCCGCGAGCGGAGAACCGGTAGATTGACGTGGCCGACTTATTGGTAAAACGAATAACGATATATATCGTATCGTGATTTTCTTATAAGCGATGCACCTGTATCGTTCGTGCAGGCATCAGGATGTCTTAGCGAGGCGTCACCTGCGAGCTGCAGGGACCGGCCTGACGCTAGATGGCAGCGCGTCCCCTTCTGAAAATCGGTCGGCGCGATAAGCCCAAGCGTCGTCAAGGTGCAGGAAGAATGCCGTTTGTGGCTTGGACGGCGTTAAGGCTTGCTTCCAATTCGACCGAAGGGTTAGGCTCCTGACAGATACGCAATTTAGTTGACAATCTCAAAACAAGCGGGCTGCAAAGTCAGCGGGAGGAACGTATGAATTCGGAACACGAAGGATCACAGCCCGAGCGAGGTCAAACATCTCCGGCCGCAGCTTGTCCGCATCTCGACGGTTATGACCCGCTGCAGCCTGATCAAGTTGCGAATCCTTATGAGTGGTTACGCCAGGCGCGCGCCGACTCACCAGTATTCTATATGCCAAAATACGATATGTGGTGCGTCGCAAACCACGCATTTGCGATGGAAATTTATAGAGACACGCTGACCTTCTCCAACCAGGCAGCCCAGCGGCCGCAGACCCCAATGCCCGATTCTATTAAGGTACTCATCGGCGATCAGCCTCTCTGTGCCGCGGGCAACATCAATTTCACAGATCCGCCGGATCACATTCGATTGAAGCGCGTCCTGGCGCCCGCCTTCATGAAGGCTCTCGCCGGCATCGAGCGGACGATCCAAGACCGGGCAGATGCCTTGGTCGAAAAATTCATCGATCAACACGCAGTGGACATTATTGCCAACTTCACGTGGCCGCTTCCCGTCGCCACGATCGGCAAGCTCCTTGGCGTACCAGATGAAGAGATGACGCCTGTAAGAATTTGGGCGGAAGCACACTTCGAACTGACGGGCGGGGGCCGGCTGTCCGACGACCGGGCCCAGCATTGTTGGCGCAGCGCTGTTGAGATCGATCGTTTTGCGAAAAAGCTGGTGGAGAAGCGGCGACAAGAACCCCGGGATGACTTTCTGTCACAGCTCATCATTCTGCAAAAGCAAGGAGAGGATATTAGAGACGAGGAAATCGTCACCGCCGGTCTTTCCATGATCCGGGCCGGTACCGATACCAGCTCCCAGACGCTAGGCCAGACTCTGCTTTTGCTGCTCACCCACCCCGAACAATTGGCAGCTGTAAAAGCCGACAGCGGCCTTCTTCCTTCCGCGATTGAGGAAGCCCTTCGCTTGCGGGGACCCGTGAGGGGATTGATCAGAACGGCAACAAAAGAGGTCCGGCTTGGTGAAGTCACAATTCCGGCGGGCGCAAAGATATATCTCCATGTAGGGTCTGCATCGCGCGATGAGACGCTATTCGAGCATGCTGACGTCTTTGACATACGTCGCGAGAATGTGAAAAAGCATCTTGGTTTCGGCGCTCTTACGCGATTGTGCATCGGAGCGCCGCTCGCGCGGCCTACGGTCAGAATTGGACTAAAGACCTTACTGGACCGGCTACCTGACATTCGGCTCGCTTCAGATTTTCAAACTCTCGAATACACACGCAGCATGGTCGTGCCGTCTTTAAAACGATTGCTCGTATCCTTTTAACAGGTGCTGACAGTCCACCAAAAGGAGAGAGGCAATGAGCCCGACAAGCATAGTGACTGAGTTTATCAACGCCTGGAATCAAAACGATATTGGCAAGGCAATGGGGATGCTGTCGGAAGATGTTTTCTATCACAACATCCCTATGGAGCCCATTCGCGGGCGAGCGGGCGTGCAAGCGTTTGTGAATAATTCGAAGTTGAAGCTGGGTACCCGGACGCGCCCCCACTGGCAGTTGCTTGCTATCGCCGAAAACGGCGACACCGTCCTGACGGAGCGAATTGACGCGTTTCACGCGATGGACGGGCACCGCAAGTCTTTTGACGTTCCGCTTATGGGCGTATTTCGTGTCGCCGACGGCAAGATCACCGAGTGGAAGGATTACTTCGATCTCGAGACGTTTCGCCGCGGCGTGGCGGAATATTGCGGCGAAGACTAATCCGCGATCTATACCAGCAACGAATAACCTCAAAGGTCTGCAATCGTCGACATGACAAAATCGCAAGAGACTATCAGAAGTGTTTGGTTTGAGGCCCCACGAACGGCATCGCTAAGGGAAGAGACTCTTTCCGAAATCAGCGAGCGCGAAGTGCGCGTTCGTGCGATTCACTCCCTTATCAGTGCAGGCACCGAGCTCAACATGTATCGGGGGCAGGGAAACCTGCCCGAGCAGTTCCTGGCGTCGATGCAGACGATGCGTGGCAAGTTGCCCTTTCCCATCAAGTTCGGATATCAGGTCGTTGGAGAAATCGTCGACGCCGGTCGTCTTTCCGGGTTTTCGATCGGAGACAAGGTTTTCACGGTTCACCCACATCAAAATCTGTTCAACATCGAGACGGGGGGACGCTTTGTACGGAAGATCCCCGACGGCGTTAGCCTTCAGCATGCGCAATTCACGACCATGTTCGGGGTTGCGCTGCAGACGTTTCTGCAACGACCGGTTCGGCCGGGCGAGGTCGTCGCCGTCTCCGGCCTCGGATTGATCGGGGCGTTTTCGGGCTATCTATCGCGGCTCTCCGCGGGACGGCTCATCCTGATTGAACCGCTCGCGAGCCGCCGGCGCAGATCCGCTTGGGTCGGCGCGGATTCGGTCGTCGCGCCGGAGGAGGCAAAACAGGCAATTGCGGATCTGAGTGGCGGCCGTGGTGCAGACTTGTTCATCGAGACGAGCGGCGCGCCGGCTGCGCTGCAGACCGCGATCGACAACACAGCCGCACTGGGAACGATTGCCGTACCGGCTTGGTATGGTACGAGGCCAGTTACTCTATCGCTATCGCCTGATTTCCATCTAAAGAGCTTAAAAATCATCAGTATACACGTGTCCAACCTAGACGAGGACAAGCGCTGGGATGCAGAGCGAAAATTCCTCACCAGCGTCGACTAT
Source organism: Bradyrhizobium betae (assembly GCF_004123905.1). Lineage (GTDB taxonomy): Bacteria > Pseudomonadota > Alphaproteobacteria > Rhizobiales > Xanthobacteraceae > Bradyrhizobium > Bradyrhizobium betae_A. The sequence continues at coordinate 416,115 of NZ_MZXW01000004.1, read as the reverse complement.
TTGTCGAAAATTGATGTCGAGAGATTCCTATCCCATCGCATTCCTTTCGCTGAAGCGCCACAAGCGTATGATCTCATCGACAAAAATCCCGATGAGACATATTCAATCTTGCTCGAATATTAGAAGCCGGCAGCGAATCTTCACAAGTTCGGAATTGTCACGAGGCACAAACGAGAAGCGTGCACCGCCCGTCTCTCACCCGAAACTGGATTGAACCACGCGGGAGCTCGAGCGGCGGTCAATTTGCGGTCTCCACGAGCGCACCGGAAACTCATTGATGTCATGGACGCTTCGCTACGCACCCCATCTCGGCTATAAAGACCCTGGAGAACCTTTATTCTCAGCACTGGCGGGGCCCGACCCCGTATCGCACGTCAAGTTCGCGCGAGAGCGCGGTATGGGGGGAATTCTATACCCATGGGCCGCTTCGCGCAGCCCGGAGGAACGCGACCGCGTTGCGGCGGCCTTGGTGGAGTTCGGCCTTGACTGTGGGTGTATCGCATCTACGCCGCGCGACGCCATCATGGAGGGTATCTGGGTTGCGCCGGATTCCGATGCTGTTCTTGTCGAACATGTTTCTTCCGCTTTGCGCGTTGCGAAGAGCCTAGGCTCGCGAACGCTAGTAGTGCTGGTTCGTGGGCGCGACGGACTGTCTCGGCCCGTCATGTGGGACAGAGCGGCGGATCGGCTGCGTAGAATCGCCGATCTTGCGGGTCGCCAGGATGTAATCTTGTCGATAGAGCCTATGATAGTGATTCCAGACATGCTCTTGCGAACTTTTTCGGAAGCTGTCGAGTTTGCTCAGGAGGTCGATCACCCGGGTGTAAAGCTCACGTTTGACACGGGACATGTGTTCCAGATGGGCGATGATTTGCTACCGACCTTTGTTGACGCTTATGACCATATCAACACTTTGCAGCTCGCTGATATGCCTGGACGGATGGAAGTTGGTGCAGGCGAGATCAACTTCGTCTCTTTGCTCGCTCACGCCATTCGGCGCGGCTACGATGGCCTCGTCGAATTGGAACATCAATGGTCGCAGCCAGGTGTTAGCGGCGAACAAAACGGCCTTGAGATGCTTTCATCTGTCGATCTGGCAGCCAAAAAAGCCGCCCAGGGCTAAAGCAGTAGCCAACCTTAACAGCCGGGACATGTAGGAGGCCGCTCAGATGAACCCTCAACGATACGATATCGTAATTGTTGGCGGTGGCGCAGCAGGATGTGTATTAGCAAACCGATTGTCCGCTGATAGCGGGACGCGTGTACTCTTGATCGAGGCAGGGAACGACTTCGAGCCCGGGAAAGAGCCAGCAGCCATACGGGATCGAGGCGTTCGCACGACACGGCTTCCCCAATACTATTGGCCTGGCTTGCTCTTCACCGATGGTCCGCGTCGTGGCCCCTTTATGCAGGCGCGGGTCATGGGTGGCGGATCATCGATAAACGGAATGCATGCCCAGCGCGGCGTTCCCCGCGATTACGATGAATGGAGGCAACTTGGTATTGTCGGCTGGGGATGGGACGATGTCTTACCTTATTTTAAACGTCTTGAGAGAGATATCGATTTCGATACGCCGGACCATGGGCAGGATGGTCCGATCACGGTCCAACGCGTTCCTCAAAAAGATTGGAGCAGCTTTTCGCGAGCCTTCCAGGATGCGCTCAGTGACAGGAATGTTCCGCCGCTCGCCGACATAAACACGCAGGCGGGTGACGGTTCAGGTCCCGTTCCGCTCAACATCGGCGAAAGCTCCCGCCTTTCCTCGGCCATCGCCTACCTCACTCCCTCGATCCGTCGCCGAAGCAATCTTGCGATTCGAGCAAGCACCGAGGTCCTCAGGGTTATTTTGGTGGGCGGTATGGTCACGGGCCTGGAGCTTGTCTCGGGTGAGATAATCTCGACAGGCCAAGTGATCGTTTGCGCCGGAGCGATCCACTCACCGGCCCTTCTCCAGCGTTCCGGCATCGGGCCAGGTGCCAAGCTAAAAGAAGCGGGTGTTTCCGTCGCGTTGGATCTGCCCGGCGTCGGGCGCAACCTGCGCAATCATCCCATCGTTACGGTCTCATCTCACCTCAAGCCGCGCGGGCGACAACGCAACAAAAGGGTCCGTCCGCCCTCGACAATGATCGCTCGGTACTCGTCGAACGTCGCGGGTACGCAACCAACGGATATGTTACTGACGATCTGGGAGCGCAATCTGGGTCCATTGGAGGTCGATCCCTTAGGAGGCCAACTTAGCCAATCGATGGTTATTTTGAACAAGCCCTACTCGCACGGCGAGGTAGGATTGACATCGGGCGCACCGATGGGACCGCCTACAATCAACGCGGCCTGCTTGAGCGATCCACGCGATCTCGAACGCATGGTGTTGGGTTTCAAGATGGTTTGCGATATTTTGTCGAGCAACCCCGTCGGTTCTTTTGTGAATCACTCATTTGTCGCCAACATATCCATGGGGAAGCCACCCGATCTTTTGACTGCAAGGGTGTTACAGGACAATATAACAGCAAAGTTACTCAGCGCTGTTGGCGCCGTTGCAATGGACCTGTTGCCAATGTTTCGAAATGGCATGATGAACCGCGTGGGAAGCTCTGTCTCCTCAATCCTAGCCGACGCTGACAATCTGCCCGCTTTCGTTAAGTCGATTGTCTATCCGGGCGGACATCCAGGCGGGACTTGCCAAATGGGCCCGAAAAACCAGACGAGCGCCGTGGTCGACTCTCGTTGTCGCGTATGGGGTGTTGAAGGGCTGCGCGTGGTTGACGCATCGATCTTCCCGACATTGATGTCAGGCGGAACAAACATTCCGACAATGATGGCAGCGGAAAAGGCAGCGGACCTGATCCTTGAAGATCGCAATGCAAACCTATGATCTCAGGGCACTTGAGATCTGTTGAGATAGCGCGGACTATTGGCATCGACGGAGGGGGCGTCGGTTTCCCAGAATAATCGCGAGACAGCCATCCGATATCTAAATTCTTAACCGCATCTGCGATTCGCAAAATTGGGACAAGCGGTCTTTACTTTGTTCATCAACAAAGCGAATTGTAGGCGAGCCAGTGAGGAATAATGAGCAATTTCATTTTAAAAAACCTACTCAAGGCCGCCTATTGGATTGATGATGCGGTACAGGAAAACATGGAAGCGCACGGCTTTCCTCGTGTGAGTCGGGCCGTCTCCTGGGTCCTACTTAATATTGCTCAGGGCGATCAACGGCAGACGGATATCGCACGCAACCTCGGAATAAGCCGGCAAGCCGTGGGGAAGTTGCTGATTGAATTGAGACACCGCGGTATCGTGGAACTCCAGGCAGATCCTAGAGACAAACGAAGTCGTATCGTCAGATTTTCGAAGAAGCACGATGACCAAAAGGCTGCATGCATTTCGATTTTGACAGCGCTCGAAGTCGAGATAAGGGCGCGAATTGGTGCGAGGGTGTTCGACCAGATGAAGCGCGGTCTCAGCGCGGATTGGGGTAAAGCACCAAGGTTAGAGGAATTGTCTCTTGCGAAAAAACAGGCTGCGGGAAAGCTCCAACTCAGGAAGCAGGTCTCCAGCAGAGTGCGCGCCCGCCTCAGCGCTCCATAAATGGCAAAAATGGGTGAGGTTCTTCAGCGGCGGTGCAGCCCTATTTTCCGACAGTCGGCGCGACCGGCGGAGCGGCGCGCGGCGAAAAAGGAACTATTATCGTTGGTCAAACTCATCAGAATAGCCCGGCGCGGGGAGCTAGGTCGACGGATAGGCTTGCGCGAGAAATTCAAGTGAAACAGCGTTAAACTCCTCAGATTTCTCAATATGTGGAAGATGGCCGCATTCTTCGAAAACCACCAACCGGGCATCACGAATGCGATTTTTAATATTCTCAGCATAACCAGGTTCACGCAGCGCGTCATTTGCGCCGGCGAACATTAGCACTGGCACCACGATGTTTTCATACCTTGTCGCATCGGGCTTGCCGAAGTCACCTGCCGCGCTGACAAGAGGCGAACGAAAGCGCGCTGCCGCAATTGCCTCCCAAGCGCCGGGGGTGACACTCGCAGCATGGCGCCGACGGATATAGGCCTCGTCATCTGCCCACTTGGGATCGTGTGTGATCACCGATACGAGCCGGCGCATCCCTTCGAGCGATCCGTCGTAATCAAGCGTAGAACGGCGAGCTTCGTTGTCTGGGACGAACCCTCCCCCACTCGAAATCACCAGAGCAGAGACAGGAAAATCCGCGCGCCGAGCGGCGGCGATGGTCAAAAGCAACGTGCCGCCCATGGAGCTTCCGAAGAAGGCGGCGCGATCGATCGCCATCGCCTGAATAAAGCGAGCCATATGGTTGATACGACGCGCCGCTCCGCCACCGAAGTCATAGAGCTTGTCGGTCTGGCCAAAACCCAGCCAATCCGGCGCTAGGACGCGATAGCGGGAAGCGAGCGCTGGAATCGTATGCTCCCAGCTTAGCAGACCGCTTGCGCCGTATTCGCCACTATGCAGCAAAAGGACGGGTGGACCTTCTCCGGCCTCGATGTAATGGGTGCGAATGCTATCGACGACAATAAATTGGCTACGCAGCTGGAAATTGCTCAATTGTTGGAATCCGCAGTATGAGGGCACTTGAGTTTTGGTTGGGGCACCACGGTCGTTCAGCGATAGTTCACGTCGGAAGAGCCGAATTGGAGTCTAAGGAGACTGGCTTGCGCCAAGCGGCGGCGGTTTCTTCGACGTAGGCCTTGAATGGTCGTGGCGCCCTGCTCAGCAGCGCAGTCACCGCATCTAAATCGTCCGGTCGGGCCAGCATCCCATGAGCGGCGAGGCTACGATACATCATGGCCAGATCGTAAACGAGCCAACTCGGCAGGAACGTCTTTACTCCGTCCTGCCAGGTATCGATGCTCCCAACATATCGCACCTTCTTTTGAAGCGCCGTACTCCAAATCGCCGCGCAATCCTCCCCTGTAAGTTTTTCCGGACCGACAAGATTGTAGCTCTTGCCGTGATGCCCATCCTCAGTCAGGGTTCGTCCAGCAGCTTCCGCGATATCGCGCACGTCAATCCGACAACAGCCAACCGATCCGATCGGTTGTAGATACAATCCCCGCTCGAGAAGAAGCTTCTGGCAGTTCCTGTCATTTTGGAAGAAATGGTTAGGACAAATGAACGTATACTCCATGTGCGATCGTACGACCGCTCGCTGGATAGCTACTTTCGCTCCGAGATGCGGAATATGGTCGAGTTGATCCAAGCAATGAGATGACTGGTAGACGAAACGCCGAACTCCCGCTTCGCGAGCCATCTGCACAGCCAACATACCTTCGACGGTCTCTTGTGCAGAAGGAGCGTTAAGCATAAAGACGGCATCGATGTCACGAAATGCTTCCGCAGCACGCTGAGGATTGCCGACGATATCGCAGACAAATGCCTCGACATTCGCGGGCAACGCAGCCGCTCGTGCCTCGCTCCGAGTCGCAACCCGGACGTCCACCTTTCGTCCCAAAAGGTCGACGACAAGAGAAGAGCCCACGTTTCCGGTTCCACCAATAACGAGAATCCTCATGGAATCGCCTCGCCTATCTCGATCAGGAGTTGCCCCAATAGCCTTGAGTGCCTTTGATCGGCATTCCTGAGCGACGCAAATCGATCAAGATTTCGGCCGCCTTGACCGCAGCCGTTACAGGCGCGACAACGGGTACGCCGTCGATCTCTTCGATCCCCGCGCCCACCGCAAGCAAAACCGAAAGCAGACCGCAGCCAACGATAAGTACGTCGGCCCCATCATCAATACACGCGTGTGCGACGGGCGTTACCGCGTCGACGAGTTTGTCGAGGCGACCTTCCATCAACCACCGTACGCCATCCATTTCTGTCGCGCCGATCGAACGAACGGGATGATACTCGATGGCGTTGGCCCGGCGCCCATACACGCGAATGGCGTCTTCCATCTCGCAGATATAGCGGCGATTGGGCGACAGCACGGCAAAGCGGCGCCCCATCAGGGCAGCGAGCGTCATCGCGCTTTCAGCCAACCCCGTAACAGGTATGTCGAGCATCTGCCGGGCAGGCCAAGCTGCAGAGTCGAAGTAACAATACACAATTGCTGCATCCATCGATCGCGAGTTTTCGAGGATATTGTTGAGAATGACCTTATCATTGGAGAAACGCGCCCCGAGATTGTTGATCTCGGATATCTCCGAGATACCCGTTGATGGGCGAAAGAAAAGTTCCGTTTCGGGCCGCTTCGATCGGCTGGCGCAGCCGATGATGAGCTTGCCGATCTCGCGAGACACGAGACTATCTTCCTTACGGGATGTCGGACCTTGTAAGAGTATCCTCATTCTTCATCCGACCTTTTCCAATGCGGCATCGATTACTCCAGGGGTTCTGCGCCGGCGGCAAGGGCGCGCTGCACTCGCCACGCTCCCATATCCTTGAGATGACGGAAAACATGGGTGGTCCTAGTCTGATCGAAAATCAGCGATTTGTTTTCAACAATATCCTCAGCCGTTGCGGTAACGTTGGTATACCCATCAGTTGATGTGAAGAACTGATGGAAAGTATGTCCGGCGCCCGTCTCCACGATTTCACCGTTGACGTCGCAGTCTTTATGACTAAGCCAAGCGGCGACCGGCGAAATTTGATCGGCGCGCATGTTGCGCTGCCACCAACCTTCGGAGTTGCTGGCCATACTCGTCTTCGATCGCTCCCTGGCCTTTGGATCAAAGAACGGTTGAGCCAGACGTGTATAGGCGATGACGCCGAGCGCGTTGACCTTGATGTCGAGATCACCGGTCTCAAGTGAGAGTTGCCGCGCCAATCCGACAACAGCCCATTTTGCCGCGCCGTAGTGAGTAAGACTTGGCATACCGGTCAACGCGGCCTGGGACGTAATAAAAATAACGCGCCCGTATTGCTGGTGCGTCATATGTGGCCAGGCAGCACGGGTAACGAGCCAGGCGCCATCCAGATGAACTTGGATAAGCCTGCGAAACTGTTCGTATGTCATCTCCGCAAAGGGGACGAACTCGACCACGCCGGCATTATTGATGACAATGTCGATGCGCCCCCAAGTGTTGATCGCGGACTGAACGATGCTTTTGGCTCCGCTTTCTGTGGCCACGCTGTTCGTGTCGGCAACCGCTTCGCCACCGAGCGCTTGGATCTCCCGAACAACCTCTTCGGCTGGTGAGATTTCGCAGCCGCTTCCATCGGCGGTGGACCCGTTGTCGTTAACTACAACCTTGGCGCCGCGACGAGCAAGGTAGAGCGCGTGCGAACGCCCCATACCGCGGCCAGCGCCTGTCACCAGCGCGACTTGTCCTTTAAATGTCAGGGGCTGCATTACTTCCTCACCAGTTCACCAGTTATTCGCCAAGTACTACTCGTCAATTGACGGGTTGAAGCAAAGAACGAGCGGATAAGCACAGCCGCCGCTGGCCCACGACCCCCGAGCCGCCGACCGGTCGCCCGATCGACGAGCGGTATACGCAAGTTTGGATGAGCCGACGGTCCGCTACCGGTTGAACTGCCAGCGCGCTTAGCGTGGCCCCCTTTCTCAGTTCTCCCGGAGTCAGCGGCCCAATGCGAGCGCCCGACGTGTCAAGATGGAAAGACTCGTCTCCAATTCTGCACTGTCACCGCTCGCTTCAAACGGATCGCTTGTTCTGGATCGATGAACTCCAGCAGAAACACGCCCTCGACCCATACCTCGGCGAGGCCAAATTGGCCGCCGGCGCGGTCGCTATGCTGCGCGGGCCAACCGGCTTCCTTAGCGATAGCAAGAATTTCCGGTTCCGGCTTGTCGATGAAGATCCCCAAATGCACCTCCGAGTGGCGCACCGGGGGCTGGTCCGTGGTCCAGTTAAATTTGCCGGTGTCATATATGAGGCAACGGCCGCGCCGCGTGACTTCAATCTGGACGGTGCCGTCTTTCGACCAAGCCATCCAGGCATCTGGGCCTCCGGGTGGAAACGTCGTCACCTCTCCACCAAAAATCCGCGCCAGCACCTGAACTACCGACTTCGGATCGTCCGCCGGAATCGACGCATGTTGAATCATCATCCCCTTGGTTCCCCGGTGGAATTGCAAGTTATTTGACCGACGTCGGATTTCGCGATGCCAGCATGTCTGCTCCTTCTAACAGCCCGAGCATATTTTAGAACGGGCCGACTTCTTATATATTGATAGGCACGATCTATAAATCCTAACGCCCCGAAGTTGACCTACTATCCGATCTGGGCGCATGCGAACGTTTGAAAATGGCCAAGCCAGCGTCAAGAGCGATCTCGAATGATCGCCAATCTGTCTCAGCACTCGCGAAGGGGTTAGAAGTTCTTCAATTCCCCTTCCTGCCTTGGGTCGTCGTAACACTAAGAGACGAAGTTGTTGAATATGCTTCCTAGTAGGTAGCGCGGCCACCGGAGAGGTCGAACGCAGCGCCGGTGCTGAATGAGCATTCCATGCTGGCGAGCCAGCAGACCAGCGCGGTCGCCTCTTCGATCGTACCGAACCTCCCGAGCGGGATCTTTGACTGCATAAACTCGATGTGCTGAGGGGTCATCTGGTCGAACAGAGGCGTCTTGATAGCCGCCGGCGTGATACAGTTTACGCGGATACCAGTCAGAGCCGTCTCCTTGCCGAGAGATTTGGTCAGCGCGATTACGGCGGCCTTGGATGCGCTGTAGGCCGAAGCGTTCGGATTGCCCTCCTTCCCGGCCACGGAGGCGACATTTACAATGCGGCCATAGCTGCCCTTGTACATCTCTCGGACAGCGGCGCGGTTGGAGTAGAAAACTCCGTTGACATTTACGTCAAAGACCTTGCGCCAATCCTCGCCCGAGTAGTCCTTCAAGGCGGCGTTCGGCCCGGTGATGCCGGCGCTGACCACGAGAATGTCGAGCCGGCCTCCCAGCGCTTCGATGCTTCGATGCATGGCGGCCTCGACCGCTCCTTCCGCGACGACGTCGACCGTTTGCGTATCGCAGGCGCCGGCTTCCTTCGCCGCGGGGACAAGGGCGTCAGCGTTCAAGTCCCAGATCGACACACGGGCACCTTCGGCCGATAGGCGACGCGCGACGTCACGGCCGATACCGGACGCCGCGCCGGTCACGACGGCCGTTTGCCCTTCGAATCTTCCGCTGAAGATGCTCATGGCCTCTGCTCCACAACCCCCGACCATTCGTGGACCTGTTGGCGCTGGGTGCCCAAGCCCTCGATGCCCAATGTCATAACGTCGCCAGGCTTTAGGTAGATTGGGGCGGGCTTCTTACCCATTCCGACGCCCGGCGGCGTGCCAGTCGCAATGATGTCGCCGGGCATCAATGTCATGAAGCGGCTGACGTAGCTGACGATTTCGGCGCAATCGAAAATCATCGTCCGCGTGTTGCCCTGCTGCATGCGTTGTCCGTTGATGTCAAGCCAGAGCTCGAGCGCCTGTGGATTACGGATTTCGTCCGTCGTCACCAACCACGGCCCAACTGGGCCGAAGCTGTCGCATCCCTTCCCCTTGTCCCACGTGCCGCCGCGCTCCATCTGGTACTCGCGCTCGCTGACATCGTTCACGACGCAGTAGCCGGCGACGTGAGCGAGAGCGTCGGAAGGCTCGACGTAAGAGGCTCGCGTACCGATCACAATCCCGAGCTCGACCTCCCAGTCCGACTTCTTCGAACGTTTCGGAAGGACGACGGGGTCAGTCGGACCGCTAAGGGAAGTAATCGCTTTCTGGAATACTATAGGCTCTGATGGTATCGGAAGGTTTGCCTCCGCGGCATGATCACCGTAATTGAGACCAATGGCGATGAACTTCCCGACTCCTGCGATCGGGACGCCAAGTCGGCGCTCGCCTACAACGAGCGGCAGTTTTGACGGCGAGACGGCCGCGATCTGTTCCAGCGCTGAAGGCGACAGATTGGCCGGCGTGACATCAGCAACAAGACTCGATAGATCGCGCAAACGACCCTGATCGTCGATGAGCCCCGGCCTCTCGGCGCCAGGATTACCAAATCGAACGAGCTTCATATGGAGTTTCCTTTTGTCTCGTAGCCTCTATGTTCGTACGGCTCCCGACAAACGTGGGAGCCTCGCTGGATGACCGTCGAAGCCACCGTCGATATTGATATTAGGAGAAGCTCGTCTGGCGCGCCGCGACGGCTCGGGTGAGACGCCATTACGCATCTGGGACAAGCGCCACCTCAAACGCAGAGGCCTTCCCGGCGGCGATGGCGCAGAGCGAGAGAGACTGCATGCGTTTAGGCGCGTCGTTTCCACGCCACACGATGTGCAGATCCGGCCGAAGTAGGAACAGGCCGAAGCCGAAGATTTCCTGAATATGCGGTTCGTCGAGATGGACGACCTCTAACGGAGCGTCGATGGATGAGAAAGCCGCCTGTAGATCGGAAAGGTCGCAAGTGCCCCGAAGATCAAGCAACGTATAGTTTTGACCCAGGATATCTTGCAGCGCGCGGCCATCCTTGAGCCACATATGCGGAATGCGCACCCCAGGTGTTGTCTGGGGCGTGTATGTCGTCACGCTCCAATCAGGAAGAGATCCTGTCTCCGTACAAACAAGGGGTGACCCAGCATACGAGTACCCCAATTCTACACCGACCATTGAATAGATCCGTGCGTGATGTTGTTGTGCTGCCCGGCCTAGGGTCGCGCGCACCTCAGCGCCTTGCGCCGTGTCATCCCTGATCTCGGGCCGCCACCATTTGCGCCATTCCATTTGCCCGGCTGCGGCCCAACCAGAAGCGTCCCGATTCTTGAGGCCGACCAGTCGCCTCTCGTACTCGTACGATGCGAGCAACTGTCCGCCCAGACCGAAGCCCTTCGTGCGGTCGTCGGGATCGACGCTCACAATCGCGACCCGGTCCTTGATGCCGATCCGCTGATCGATTCTGAATTTGGGCGCGAACTCCTCCTTGCCGGGGCAAGCGCCGCCTCATTCGCGTCCCAAATCGAGACTTTCGCGCCTTCTGCCGACAGCCGGCGCGCCACGTCGCGGCCAATACCGGATGCCGCCCCAGTCACGATGGCTGTACGCCCCTTGAACCTCCCGCGATAAATGTTCACGGGCGGCGCTCCCGAGAAGCCGACCATTCCCGGACCTCTTGGCGTTGGATACCGAGTCCCTCGATACCCAACGTCATAACATCACCTGGCTTCAGATAAATGGCGTCAGGCTTCTTTCCCATTCCGACTCCCGGGGGTGTGCCGTTTGCAATGATGTCGCCCGGCATCAATGTCATGAAGCGGCTCACATAGCTGACGATTTCCGCACAACCAAATACCATCGTACTAGTATTGCCGCTCTGCATACGCCGCCCGTTAACGTCGAGCCACAGATCGAGCCTTTGAGGATCCGCTATCTCGTCGGTTGTCACCAGCCACGGACCCACGGGCCCGAAAGTGTCGCACCCCTTCCCCTTGTCCCAAGTACCGCCGCGCTCCATCTGATACTCCCGCTCGCTGACGTCGTTCACGACGCAGTAGCCAGCGACGCAGGCAAGGGCATCCGCGGGCTCGACATAGGATGCTGTTGCACCGATAACGATTCCGAGTTCTATCTCCCAGTCAGACTTGCGCTATCCTTGCGGCAGAACGACAGGATCGTTCGGGCCGGTTAGCGAGGTGATGGCCTTCTGAAAGATGATCGGCTCCACGGGCAATGGTAGGTTTGCCTCGGCCGCGCGATCTGCATAGTTGAGACCGATTGCAACGAATTTTCCGACGCCAGCAACCGGCACACCAAGCCGCGGTTCACCGGGTACTGGCGGCAGGTTGGAAAGAGCAACGGCCGCGATCATTTCCAAGATAGGCCGCGCCAGCGTTTCCGGAGTAATATCGGGAACGACAGCGGAAATGTCACGAAGAACACCTTGACCGTCGATGAGCCCGGGCTTCTCTGAACCGGGATTTCCAAATCGAACGAGCTTCACCTACAACTTCCCTTTCTGTCTCACGCCGCGGCCAAGCAAGGCCTGCGGGTCGACAATCCGCACCAATCGTCTAATGATCGATCGCTACGCGCGGCGCAACGCGGTCGGCTGCGCTCCAAACGGCTTGGCGGCGTTCTCTGGCGTCATTGCTCGCAGGTGCTCCACCTCGAACGTCGACACATTGCCGGTCGCGAGCGCGCATAGTGCACGAGCATCCACACCTACAGGCGGCTTGCTTCCGCGCCATACGATGTGCAGATCTGGTCGCAAAAGAAACAGACTGGCTCCGAAGACTTCGCGCACGTGAGGTTCATCGAGTCTCACGACATCCAGTGGCGCGTTGATGGACGCGAATTCCGACTGCAGGTCGGAAACATCTGAATCGGCTCGAAGATCAAGGATGGTGTAGTTCTGACCGAGAACGTCCTGCAGGGCGCGGCCGTCCTTGAGCCACATATGCGGAATGCGCACCCCCGGCGTCGTATGTGGGGTATAAGTGGTCACGGTCCAATCAGGCAGCGAGCCAGGCTCCGAGCGAATAAGCGGAGACCCCGCATACGAGTAGCCCAATTCCACGCCCACCATTGCGTAGATGCGCGCGTGATGGTGCTGCGCTGCCCGTCCCAAGGTTGCGCGCACCTCGGCACCCCTCGCCGAGTCATCTCGAATCTCGGAACGCCACCATTTGCGCCATTCAAGTTGACCGGCGGCGGCCCAACCGGACGAGTCTCGGTTCTTCAGACCTACCAGGCGCCTCTCGTATTCGTACGAGGCAAGCAATTGCTCACCACCCCAACCGGCGATCGTTCCCGCCAGCTTCCAGGAGAGATCAAGCGCATCGCCGACGCCGCTATTCATCCCCAAGCCGCCCGTGGGAATGACTAGATGCGCAGAGTCACCAGCCAGGCACACCCGCTTTTCGCGATAGCGCTCCGCGACCAGCAAGTGCAACGTCCAGTTCGTGACGTTGAGGATCTCGAACTCAAATGGGAATCCTACGACGTCCAGAATCGCTTCTCGGAAGTCAGTTCCCTCCGGCAAGCCTGAGTGAAGCGTGAATTCCTTTCGATCTCCCTGTACGATAAGCGTCGAGCCCAACTCATCGGCTACATAGTAGTGCCGCCCCTTTCCGATTGGGATTCGATCGAATAGCTCTTCCGAACGGAAGCAGACCTGACGCATCGAGCGAATGCCGCCCGTTCCTTGCAATTTTATGTCTAACTGCTTTCGAACGGCGCTCGCTCCACCATCCGATCCGACCAGATACCGCGCAGTATGCACTTCCTCGCCGCCATCCAGGCAACGCGCCTTTACTCGGACGCTGTCGGCGTCTTGCTCAAAGCTCAACAACTCCAAGCCGTATCTCACTGTGACATTTGGTGTCGCTTCCGCTACCTCGCGCAACAACGGCTCAAGCTTATTCTGAGATACCAGTTGGTACGGTTCCAGCGGCTGGCTACCGTCCGTACACTCAGCGATCGCCTTTCGATATTCGCCAACCGATGGATATTTCAGATGGGCGAGCGGTGGATCCACCAATCGCGTAATCACAAATACGTCCATTGGCACGTCATCTGGATAACCAAGCGCTCGAACGCGCTCGGCGATCCCCATACGTCGGAAAAACTCCATCGTTCTAGCGTTTGACCGATCCATCTTCGGCCAGGGCCCCGTGCTAGGCTGACGCTCCATCAGGAGACAACGAACGCCGCGGCGCCCCAAGTCGATTGCGAGCGTCAGGCCGACAGGACCTGCCCCGGCCACAATAACATCGAACTCGACCGGTTGTTTTTCTACGCTCGTCATCAAACTTTCCTCCAGAAGGCATTTTATTGTGGGCGGCATCTTGTCCGAAGATGCCGCTCGTGAGTAGTCGGACATCCTCAAGTCCGGCTATAGATGCTCTACACGTCTCGTCTTATTGAGATTTGACCATGACCGATCGGGCGCCCCACATGCAAACGCTCGAAGGCTCATAGTTGAATTGCCGAGGGCGATGGCTCTCTTCATCCTCGATCTCATCCACTCCGACCGAATATTCGAAGACCATGCCATCGTGTCCCCGGAAGTAGAGGAAGCGCGCACCGGATGTTGGATGACGGCCGGGCCCAAAAAGGATCGGCACACCTTGATCGGAGAGATGATAGAAGGAACGGAGCACATCGTCGTTGCTCTGCACCTGGTGATTGACATGGTGAATGCCCGGCCCTGCCGCTGGCGCGAGCGCGATCGTATGATGGATGGCATTGATGCGCATCAACGCGACATCTCCGATCCGATCGCTGACCCGAGCATTGCAGACCTCGGTCCAGAACTTTTCGTCGCGCATAGGGTCCGTTGAGTACAACCCCACGTGGCTGAAACCCCTGATCCCGGCGTCCCGAGAGGCAAAGTATCTTTTGCCACTTCGCGCCGGCCCGACAACCAACTCGATTCCGTTTCCTGAAGGATCCTTGAAGCCGATGAAGGCACGGACTTTGCGTTCATCACACTCCGCCGGGGTACCGACGTGCACATGGTGACCAAGCGCCTCCAGTGTGGCCGCCGCCGCATCCAAAGAGGGGGATTTGTCTACTTCGAAGGCGACAACCTGCTCTTGAGGGTTTCCCTGATAGTAGCACAATGTGTGAGCTCGCTCATCCGAGCGGAGATGGGTCGCATTCTTCCCGCGGTCGCCTACCTGGAGACCCAGTGCACGAGTCGCAAATGCCTCAGCTTGATCGAGATCTTGGGTGCCGAGGCGCACATAAGACACGTCCTTCAATTCAATCATGCTAGGCTTCCTTTTCTACGGCGACTGCCTATCGGGGTGAGCAATTAGTTCAGGCGAATCCTGACATTCACTCCCCCAACCGCATAACGTGTAGCGATCGAGCTCGAACTGCCGGGGATGATGGCGCTGCTCGTCAACAATCGCCATCTCACATCCGAACGCAAACATTTGCCGATCCGGCCCCTCAAATCTGACGAACGCCTGACCGGAAGCGGTTTCACGCCCAGGCCCTTGAAGGACTCTGACCTGATGTTCTTGCATGTGGTAGAAGTTCTGCATGATGTTATCAAAGCCCTCGACCTCGAAGGTGACATACAGCAAGCCACTTCGCTTCGAAGGATACAGCGCCACGCGATGGTGAGTTGCATCGCATCCCAGGTAGGCAATGCCCCCCACGCGATCGCGCACCTTCAGACCTAGCGCAGTCGTCCACAGGAGCAGATCGCGCTCAATGTTTACGGAACGGAGGCCGACGCTGTGGAGGCCACGCACACCGGCATCCCTTGGCCCATAATATCGTCGGCCACTGTGCGCGGGTGCAAACACCACATCGACCGGAAGACCGCCGGAATCCTGCGTGATCAGCGCGGCGCGAACAAAACGCTCCTGGCACTCCTGATCCGAGGCCAGGCGAGCCTCGAACTTGTGCTCTCGCAGTCGGACGAGGATGCTGTCCAGGTCTCGATGATCGGTAACCTCGATTCCGCACCCTGATGCTGCCCCGACGAACAGGGACAGCGTGTGCTTCCTTTGATCGGAGCGAAAGGTTCGGGTTGCGCCGTTGGTCACGACGGCCTGCAGGCCAACGACATCGGATACGAAGGCAGCGGCAGCGTCCAAATGCGACACACCTAGGCGAATATAGGCTAAATTCTTAGGACCAGACGCGCTCATTTTTTGAGTTCCGCTTTGAGCGCCGTGCTCCAGCGCCTCCCTCAGCGCAACCTACCCCATCGCAAAACTGTTGTAAAAGAAAAAAACCAAGTACTTTGTTTTTATAGACCAGCCTTGTATGGATGAACCGGACGGGGCTGCGTTGTGCGCTCCGCACGAAGGAGGAACTTCCCATGGACGTTGAAGCTGTGGCAGCTCGGCTACGGAACGCATACACGAAAGGACCGATACCGCCGCTTCGCGACGTACTCGAACCGACCGACGAAGCTGGCGCCTACGCGGTCCAACTGACTAACACGCGATTTTGGACCGCTTCGGGTCGGCGCCCGACTGGCCACAAGGTCGGACTGACGGCCAAGGCCGTTCAAAACCAGCTTGGGGTCAATCAACCGGATTTTGGGGTTCTATTCGGTGATATGGAGATTCCGAATGGCGAGACGCTGAACTGGGATGAACTGATTGCACCGAGGGCCGAAGCAGAGGTGGCGCTGATAATGGGCCGAGATTTGCGCGATCCGGCGGCAACGGCTGAAACGATCGCGGAGGCAATTGCCTATGCGGTGCCAGCCATAGAGATCGTCGATAGCCGAATCAGCGACTGGAAGATTACATTTGCGGACACGGTCGCCGACAATGGCTCTTCAGCGTTCTACGTGCTCGGCGATGCCAAGGAGCCTCTTAAAGATCTCGATCTTTACACCTGCGGAATGGCGCTCGAAGCCAACGGTGAGATCGCATCTGTGGGCGCCGGCGCGGCCTGTCTCGGTCACCCGCTCAACGCTGCGGCGTGGCTTGTGCGAACCCTATCGAGAGACGAGGGGCTCAAGGCGGGCGATGTCGTTCTAACGGGCGCCCTCGGTCCGATGGTTCCCTTGAAGCGAGGCGATACGCTGCGCGCACAAATCGGTGGCTTAGGAAGCTGTAGTTTTCGGGTGCGCTAGCAAAGGCGGGAAGCAGCATTTGGGGCGCGTGACGCGGTCCGCCTAAGCATTGGGTCTCTAGCGCTCCCGCCCTTTGGCAGGAGCGCTAGATTCCGCCTCAGCCCCCTACCCCCGCGCCGGTACCGGCAGCGCCGAAATTGTCGCTCTGGGAAACAAAGTTGTCGATCAGAGCTTCGAACTCGCGGGCATGCTCCAACTGCGCCCAGTGACCGCAGCGATTGAGCAGTACCAGTCGAGCGTTGGGAATGATTCCAACAGCCCGCAGACTGTTCTCCCAGTGCACTGTCCGATCATCCTTTCCATGGATGAACAGCGCCGGAACTTTCAGTTCCATCAGCTTCGGTACAAGTTGAGGATTGGGGATCGGCCGCCAGTTCGCGAAGCCCTCCAGCCAATTGGTCAAATGCTTCCGATTGGCAAGCGCGGCATCGGAGCGCTGCTTCATCAACGCGTCCGTTGCATAGGAGGAGTCGTAGACCATCACCTGCACGAGCCTTTTGAAATTCTCGGGCGTCGGATCGCGATAAACTTCGACGAGGACGCGAATGCCCTCCGATAGTCCGCCCGCGGTCAACAGCGGTGGTGCGATGACGCCGGCTCCCATGGAAATGTAGTGGGACATCCGCTCAGGGTAGCGGGTCGCGAACTCTGCGGCGATCATGCCTCCCATGGAATTGCCAACGAGAGCGGCCTTCTCGATGTTGAGCGCATCCATCATCTCGTGGACTGCTTCCGCAAGAACATCGGAGCGTGGACCTCCCGGCTTTAACTCATCGGAACGGCCCCATCCAGGGCAATCCACCATCAACATGCGGTACTTGCTGGCGAGGCGAATGTTCTGGTGGAAATTACTCCATCCCGTAGCGCCCGGTCCTGTTCCATGAAGGAAGATGAGCGGATGCCCTTTACCCGCTTCGTTATAGTGAATCTTCCAGTTCTTGGTTTGGATAAAACGGCTAGTCGATTGTTCTGTGTATTCGGACATTTCCTGTAACCTTTGCTCGGTCGTGTCGGATACGCAGGATGTGAGGCCTGCGCACTTCTCTGGATCTTAATGGGCGGCCTGACATCTCAGTCGAAGCCGGGCGCGCTCGCCAAAAAGCCACTCCGATGCATTGTCGCAACAGCGGTTTGTCATCCCCGGCAGCGAGCTTTCGAGAAATGCGCCGGGACGCGGCTGACGAATTGCATACGGATAATCCGACCCAATCACGAGACGGTCAGGGTCGAGGCGAGCGACTACCGACTTCAAGGTTTCGCTATCGTAGACGTTGGAGTCGTACCAAAAGCGCCGAGCCGTATCCCATGGGTCTTGAGGCAAGGATGCGTTTATCGAGGGCACCATTTGGCGCACAGCGCTCACGCGGCCAAGGACCGAGGTCAAAGCACCTCCTCCATGACTGAGAAGAACGCGCAAGCGCGGAAACTTGACCATGACGCCGCCAACGATCAAAGAGAGGGCGGCCATCGCAATTTCCAGCGGAAAGCTTGCGACCAACGCGACATCACCTGGACCGCCGATCCGATCAAGGCCACACGGATGCAAGGGGTGCACGAAGATCGCGAGGCCGCTGGCTTCGGCCGCTTCATAGATCGGAAAAAGAGCCGGGTCGCCGAGTGGTCGACCGTTGATATGTGTTCCTACTTCGACGCCGCATAGGCCAAGCCTAGCGACCTCCTCGAGCTCGCGCACAGCGGCAGCGGGATCTTGAGCGGTAATCATTCCGAGCCCGACAAACCGGTTCGGCGCCGCCGCAGCCATCGCAGCAATCTCGGAATTCATAATCTTGCCGAGGTAGGCCGAGTCAGCCGGGTCGAGCCAATGCGATAGAAGCTCGGGCATCGGCGACAACACTTGAAGGATCACATCTTCAGCGTCCATGTCGTGGAGACGACGATCAACGTCCCAAGATCGCGAGTCGATGGCTCTGAAATTCTTCCCGCCGACAACTACCGCGGCCTTGTCACCTTCCAAACGCTCGACTGTTGGCCATCGAGGTCCACGACTTGCGTCGCTGGAAATTTTTGACGGGACCACGTGCGTGTGCACGTCCACGATGGCGGCCGACCCGGCCTGCACGTCAACGATCGCCCGACCAGCAGCACTCATCGGCCCGTCAGTCCAGCTGAAGCATCCGAGAACCGATGATGGAGTGGAGGCCGCCTCATTTAGTTACTCCCCTCCGTTGAGATCCTGCTTATTGCAAAACAGATTACAGACGCACGCTACGCTGTCAATTAACAAAGTGACTACTCTGTTGATTTTAAGTCGGGCGCCCGCAGTCGGCGTGATCAGAAGCAAAATCTGTGAAGTTTAGGAGCGCGTTTTTTTAGCGTTGCGCGAGGTAGACAGTTCGTTGTGCGAAGCAAGATAGTCGAGGATTATCTTGCTCCACCATCGAGACAAACGCAGAAATTGTGGTTTGTCTCGCTCCATCAAGTGACGAACGCCGAAGCCTCTAACCAGCGACAAGGTCATCGCCAGGACGTCACGGGCAATCGACCGTCGCAATCCCTTTGCTTCAAGAGCCTCCCGCCAGGCAGTCTCGGCTTGAAATCGAGATGTGATAATTCGCTTCTGAACCTTGTCCAAAAGAGGACTTTGCCCATCGATCCCCAATGCCAAGTCCAGATAAAACGCGTCATCGAAGTAGAAATCAAAGGCATCTTCGATGATGTGGTCGATGACTTCTGCCAAGCTGCTCTCAGCAGATGGTTGCCAACGACTGCGCTGGACAAACTTGTCGTGAACGTAAGCAAATGTCGCAATGACAAGATCATCTTTAGTTGGGAAATGATGAAATTGCGCTCCTTGCGACACGCCCGCGAGTTCAGCGACCTCCTGCGTACGCAACCCACTCACTCCACGGGACCTGATTAGTTGCGAACTGACCTCAAGGATCTGTGTTCGCGTCTGCTCCCTTCGTTCCGCTTGCGTACGCCGGGTGCGCGCTCTCGGTGAGCTCGGGGACTTGGCAGTCCGACGCGCTCTCGTGCTCGAGCTCGACTCACTTTCTGTCATTTCGGACTAACCTGGCAATGCGTTGAATCAGGGATTTTCTTAGCACAACAACAGATGGCTGTGCGCACTCAGATGGCCCTTGGTACACGATTAGTCCCAAAATCCGCCATGGCCCCCTAGATCTAGGGATCCCGCTGATCATAGAAGTGCGCCCTAATTTAAAGGCGACTCGGACCTCAGAAGGCCCGATACACGCTCATTGGAGCGTCGGCTACGAAATTTACTTCAACGAGCGACGGTCCCGATCCGGTAGCTCCTGGCGTGCAGCTACTACGGAGCTGGCCTGGAGTTCTATGACCGACCTTGGCGGTCAGACGACGGCGCTTGCCTCCTTCGCCCGGTCGACGGTATCGCCGCCAACGAAACGCTGGCGCAGCTCGCGCTTGAGCAGCTTGCCGCTCGGGTTCTTCGGCAGGCTGTCGACGAAGATCACGCGCTTCGGCACCTTGAAAGGCGCCATCTGGCCGGCGCAATGCTTGATGACGCCCTCCTCGTCGAGCTTTTCACCTGCCTTGACCACGATGATGGCGGTGACGGCCTCGATCCAGCGCGGATCGGGCAGGCCGACGACGGCCACTTCCGAGACCGCGGGAATCTTGTAGACCATCTCCTCGACCTCGCGGCTCGCGACATTCTCGCCGCCGGTCTTGATCATGTCCTTCACGCGATCGACAACGGTGATGAAGCCCTCGTCATCAACGGTCGCGAGATCGCCGGAGTGGAACCAGCCACCGGCAAACGCCGCCGCGGTCTTCACGGGATCGTTGTAGTAGCCGGACAGAAGTTGCGGCGAGCGGTGCACGATCTCACCGACCTCTCCGACCTTGACGTCCTCCATTGCCGTGTTGACGACGCGCGTCTCGACATTGAGCGTCGGCTTGCCGGCGGAGCCTGCCTTGCGGAGCTGGTCGTCGGGCTGCAGCACGGTCGCTAGCGGCGCGATCTCGGTCTGGCCGTAGAAATTCCAGAACTTGACGTTGGGCAGGCGGCGCTGCAATTCGAGCAACACCTCCACCGGCATGATCGAGGCACCGTAGTAGGCCTTCTGCAGCGTCGACAAATCGGTCTTGTCGAAATTCGGCGAGCGCAGCATCGCGATCCAGATCGTCGGCGGCGCGAAGAACGACGTGATCTTGTGGGCCTGGATCAGCGCCAGAATGTTGTCGGCGGTCGGCTTGCTCGTGATCACGCCTGTGGCACCGAGATAGATTTGTGGCCCCAGGAAGACGTCGAGCTGGGCGCAATGATAGAGCGGCAGCGCGTGCAGCACCTTGTCATCGGCGCTCATTCCGCCATCGATGACGCAGCTCACATACTGCCACATCACGGCTTCATGGCTGAGCATCGCGCCCTTGGGCAGCGATTCCGTCCCTGACGTGTAGACGATCTGCGCGAGACCGCGGCTGTCGACGGAGGCATCAAGGTAGGAGCCGTCGGCGTGCAACAGATCGTCGAAGGTCGTGAGGCCCGTGGGCGCCGTGGCCGGGTCCTCGCCGGGCAGCCAAATCAGCTTTTCGACCGCGCAATCCTTGGCGCTCGCGGCACGTGCCGGCTCGACGAAATCAGGACTGGTCGCGAGAACCTTCGCGCCGGAGCTCTTGAGGATGAAATTGATCTCGTCCGGATTGAGCATGAAGTTGATCGGCACCAGCACGGCGCCGATGCGGGCCAGCGAGAAGCGCAACGCAGCAAAGGCGTGGGAATTGCGCGACAGCACCGCGAAGCGATCGCCCTTCTTGACGCCGAGGCCGAGCAGGCCGCGGGCAAGCCGGTTGCAGATCCCATCCAGGTCACGAAATGTCCAGCTTACGCTGCCACAGCAGATGGCCATTTTGCCTGGCCTGCGGCTCGCAGACCGCCGCAGGAGATCCCCAAGGGAGTGTTCGCGGGCCTTACGAAGACCGACTGAAAGCGCCATGATTATTCGACCTTTCAGGTTTTTCCCCGATAAACCCGCGAAAGAATTGACGACTCCGCCATGCCGGCGACTAGAGAAATGGAGGGCGAGACCCCAGTTCTCGCCCTCCAGCTCCGGTCCCTCGGGTGCTATTCAGAACCGTCCAGCAACGGGCCGAACAACTCCCACTGCTCACCCTTGAAGCGCATCATCCGCATCTGCTCAATCGGATAGAAGTCGGTCGGGCTTGTGTTGACCTCCACCCCCGGAAGCAACACATCGATTAAAAGATGCTTCAGGTTCGCCGCCTCTTTCATGATGTTGTCCCGGGTCAGATTGTCGCCGGCCTGCTTGATAACCTGAGCTACGGTCTGTGAACTGCCATATCCATAGGTTACTGCAGCGTCAGACTTGTCTACGCCTGGCATATACTGCGCCAAGAAGGCATCAAGCTTCTTCATCCCCGGATCGTTGACCCACTGTGAGTCGCTTGCATCCTTCATGTATGAAGCCGACAGAATGCCTTGCGCATTCTCGAAGCCAGCCGGCTTGATCGTGCCTCCAATTGAAGTACCTACCGTGCATTGAATATAAAGCGGCTTCCAGCCGATTTCTGCAACTTTCTTGATTGCTTGGGCAGCGGGCTTGGTGGTCGACAGGCTTACGACAGTATCTGCGCCGGAGGCCCTAAGTTTCACAATATGCGAATCGATTGTGGGCTCAGCTAGCTCGAAGCTTTCTTCGGCAACAATTTGCGACGCCTTCTCACCGAGCCCGTCCTTCAAACTCTTGAGCAGATCCTTTCCAAGATCGTCGTTTTGATACAGCACTGCAATTTTAGCATCGGGCTTGTTGTCCACGAGATATTTTGCGTAGATCCGGCCTTCAGTTTTGTAGGACGGCTGCCAGGCAATACTCCAAGGCGTATCCTTGTAAAATCCAAATTTGGTGGCCCCAGTCACGGCGAACAGTTGGGGCACCTTCTTCGCATTCAGGAACTTCTGGATAGCCACATTGGGAGCAGTTCCCAGAGGACTAAAGACGAACAGAACTTCATCTGACTCGACGAGCTTGCGTACCTGCTCGACCGACTTGGGCGGACTGTAACTATCGTCGTAGCTAATGAACGTCAGCTTTCGTCCATTGATGCCGCCATTGTCGTTAATCATCTTAAAATATGCAGCCTGAACCTTGCCGATCAGACTGTAAGCCGAAGCTGGACCGCTATACGGCATGATGTTGCCGATTTTGATTTCGGAATCGCTTGCTCCTGAGTCATAGACCGGAGCCGCCACGGCTGCCGATGTCAGAAGCGACAATACAGCGGCAAACGGCAGTTTGCTTCCCATAGCTCACCTCCCAGTAGAGTTCTTTTTGTCCACGAATTCACTGGACGCCGCTCTCTGGAGAGGGCGCTCCTGAAGCCAGCCGGCGCGCACCCCTCCTGGACCTTCCAGGGCCGGCGCGCTGCTCAAAGCTGGCAAGATATTGCTGCAGGAAGTAAGAAACAGAGTCAAGATATAAAGTGAGTACTCTGTTCCTATCTGCACGGCGACATGAGCTTATCGCCGCAACAGGAATGGCGGGATTTGGCAGCTACGCGACCGCTGCGAACTCAAAGAACGTGTTAGCGATGGGCAGACTGCGCGATCGGAACGAAGCTTCGGTCCAGTCAACAGAATCCAGCATAAGCGACGCCATTCGCCGGCATTTCCAGCGCTTCTGGGAAGAGTTTCGCGGTACGCACGCGCCCTCAGCGGTCTGTATTTCACGGAGCGCTAGGAATGCAGATGTCGAGCTGCGCCGTCACGCGGCTCGTATAAACTCTACCAGCCTCGGCTTGACGTCACCTCTTGTCCAATCCAACCGGGTTCGCGCGTGCGTCGAGCAAAGCGCCTCGGGCGGTCGCAACACTTACTAGAGGTGACCCATCCGATCCTCAAACGAGTAACTGAAGTAGGCTGAATTTAACGGCAACTTCAGGACCCGGCGCAACGAGGTCGAACCAGATTTCGGCGCAGCCTCACGACCAACTCGACGCGTTCGATATCGTAGCCGTGAGGCACCTCGGGCATCCTTTGCAGGGTTAGATTGAGCACCGGAATATCAACAAGTTCGCGACTGTCTTCGAGATAGAAGTGATGATGCGCCGTAGCATTTGTATCGAAATAATTCTTCGCACCATCCACACTGACCTGCCGAAGCAGCCCCTTCTCGGTGAAGCGATTACAGCTTCTCCGGGCCGACAGCGCAAGATCATCCACGTCGACATGGACGCCTTCTATGCGTCCGTCGAGCAGCGGGACAATCCGGATCTTCGCGGCAAGCCCGTCGCCGTCGGGGGATCGCGCGAGCGCGGCGTCGTGGCGGCGGCCAGCTACGAAGCGCGGCGTCAGGTCGGCCATGCCATCGGTTACCGCGAAGCGGCAATGTCCAGAGTTGATCTTCGTGAAGCCGCGTTTCGAGGTGTACAAGGCGGTCTCCCAGCAAATACGCGAGATCTTCGCCGAGCACACCCCGATCATCGAGCCGCTGTCACTGGACGAAGCTTACCTCGACGTCACCGAAAATTTGCAGAGCATCCCGTTAGCCCGGGACGTCGCGCTCGCCATCCGTGCGAAGATCAAGGAGGTAACCGGCCTCAACGCTTCGGCCGGCATCTCCTACAACAAATTTCTGGCGAAACTCGCCTCCGATCACCGCAAGCCGAACGGCCAGTACGTCATCACGCCGGAAATGGGCCCCGCCTTCGTCGAAAATTTGCCGGTTGGCAAGTTTCACGGCATCGGGCCGGCAACGAGCACCAAGATGAACGCCCTCGGCCTCTACACCGGCCTGGACATGCGTAACCAGTCGCTCGAGTTCATGCAGACCAATTTCGGGAAGGCCGGAAACTACTACTACTGGATCTCGCGAGGCGTTGACAACCGAGAGGTTCGCGCCGACCGGATCCGCAAATCGGTCGGCGCAGAAAACACGTTCTCCACCGACCTCACCGACTTCGACGCCATGGTCGTCGAACTCGAGCCGCTCATCGACAAGGTCTGGCGGTACTGCGAAAGCGCCGGAAATCGGGGACGCACGGTGACGCTTAAAATGAAATTCAACGATTTCGAGATCATCACGCGCAGCAGATCCGTCCCCGTCGCGGTTTCGAGCCGGAACGACCTCGAACGCCTATCGATCGCTTTGCTGCAGGACGAGATGCCGGTTCCCAAGCCAGTCCGGCTTCTGGGAGTCTCGCTATCGGCGCTGCAGCACGTCGACGACGCAGAATCGCAGCTGGTGCTGCCGATGTGATCGCGTCATTCAAGTCGTTTTCAAAGCCAGTTGCTGACCTTGATCCGCGAAGCGAAAGAGGCTGCGCCAACGATGGTAGATTTCACCCGCTACCTACATCGTATCGGTCCGAAGGAATGGGATTCCCGCCGGGAGAGCGATCGGCACATCATTTGGATTCCCGGCTTTCTTCGACTCCTGGTACATCCGCTTCACGAAATCCGCCGTCAGGATCAGGTTGGCCAGAACAATCGCGCGCCTGATGACGGTCGGCCGGGACTTGCTCACGAAAGCGGAGACCGTCACGGTCGCGGCAAATGAAGCTGGCGTGCCAACCCTGGTCGAGGCACGCGAGATCATCGCCGAATTCCACCTGATGATCCGGCGCAAGGTTGAGGCGGGACTTACCCCATGGATCGAGCGAGCCCGCGCCAGTCTCGTAGCTTCCTTCGCCAACGGCGTCGCCAGGGATGAGGCGGCAGTGCGGGCGGCGATGACCTCGCCCTGGTCCAACGGGCAGACAGAGGGTCAGATCACGCGCCTCAAGCTCGTTAAACGTCAAATGTACGGTCGCGGGAAAATCGATTTGCTTCAAGCCAGACTAATCGGCGCAGAATAATCGGAGCTGCACCAAAATTGCGTCAGAGCCAATTTTGGACGCCGATCCCCGGCTTACGGGGTCAATATTGCAGGCCGAATGACAGCCATGCCCAATGGGCGACATCTGGCGGGACGCAGCGGTCGGTGCGACCAGGCGGATCAACACCTCGTAGCTCTCGAAGAAATGCCTCTAGGCACGAAACGGCTTCTGACATTGTTCGGCCGCGCTCGAATACTGCGATAGCATCTGTCCGACGGAATCCGAAACCCCGTACTCACAGCTGTCGGCAGGCGCGTTACGCTCTTCCTCGCTAGGACCGGCGGTGGAAGACCGGCATCCATGATGCCGAACATCAACTGGAGGAATGACTCTCCGCCGGGTCAATCGCGCGCCGCACAGGTGCCGCAAAGGTTCCACGGCAGGATGCCGAAAGAAGGGACGGACAAGCAAGGGGCCCGCCAAGTCACCCGATCAGCAAGCCGACCGGGCGCCGGGAGAACATCATGACCTCGCCGATCATTTGTGAATGAAGGGCCGTTTCGGCGGTTCAGCCGGCTCGTCCGGCGCCCACAACCGGAAGCTCAGATTCGCAAACACCGAATAGCCTTTGGTGATTGATGCGGAATCGAAGCCTGGAGCCGCTGCCGTTCCGCCTGACGCGGACGCGGAGAACTCGTGCGTCGCCCACACGTGCAATGCAGCGGGACCAAAATTGTATCCGACAAGGCCGCCGGCAGCCCAGAGCGCATACCGGTTAGTGTTGATGGCGCCACCGTAAAATGCGCTCGAGGAGTCGTCGGTGACCTGCCCGGCATAGTAGCCGACCGGTCCGAAGGTCCATTTTCCGATAGTCTTGGTCGCGGTGAACTCGGCGTGGAATACGTCGCCGGATTTGTAGTTGGTGACTGTGCTTCTGGTGTTCATCTCCTGAAACACGTTAGCGGTAAGATTCCAACCATCCTTGAGATAGGAGAAGACAAGATTGGGCTGGAACGTCCACCAAGGGTTTCCGACATTGCCGAGACCGTTGACGCCCGAGATCGTGCCGGTCGGAACATAGATGCCGAGACCGGCCTTGACGAAGAAACCACTGTCACCGAGTTTCCAGCTCAGCTCGGCCGGCACGATGAACGTGTTGTGCATGCCGGCCGGATTGATGTTCACGGGATTGCCGACATCGGCCATGATCCATGGCTGCACAAGGACCGCGTCATACGTTGCACCAAGGAAGGTCCAACCGGGCACCCAAAGAAGACCAGACGCTTCCACGGCGACATGAACCGGCGTTGCGACGCCGCCGACATTAGGCGCGCCGGGCCCCACGATGTTGGCCTGGTATGTGAAGACCTGGTTGAACGAATATAGCCCAGGCGGCGGATTCGCCGCGGTGCCGCCTCCCAGCGTGATGCCAGGCTTCTGCGCCCACCCGGCAGATCCGAACTCGTAGGCGGCCGCAGGCGTGCTCGTCGCCATCGCGGCGATAGCCGCCCCCATCATCAATGTTCTCTTCAACATCCTGTCCCCCCTTCGGTTGGCTGACGCCAAACCGCAATGTGGAGGCAGATCCCCGCCGATCCGCGCGGATTTGCCAGACATCGCAGGATTGCGATCAGCTCGTTTGAACCTGCGGGAAGACTAGGAAGAGGATCACGTCGCCGTTATCCCGTTTCGGCAGAGTGCGCCGATGGTGTGGCATTTTGTATGGACGTGCTGTTTTTATCACACTACTCACAAGGAGCGCCCAGGCGTGGCAGCAGAAGCATTCGCCTAGAGCGTTTTCCACTCGATTAGGGTCACTACCCATATCCGGCATGTCGAAAGTAGTTCGCGCAGTGTTTGGGCGCAAACGTCTTGAGGAGTTTGCCGATGAGCTTCATCAGCGCCGTGACGGTGCGAGCCGCGCCCTTACGCAGCGCCGTCTTCAGCTTCGAGAATGCCATCTCGATCGGATTGAGATCTGGCGAGTAGGCGGGCAGATAGCGCACCTTGGCGCCGGCTGCCACGATCGCCGCCGCTACCCCGTCGATCTTATGGGTACGCAAGTTGTCCATAAAGACGATGTCGTTCTTGCGCAGTGTCGGCACGAGAACCTGTTCGACATAGGCGAGGAACGATGGCCCATCCATCGCGCCGTCAATGACATAGGGCGCTGTAAGACGATTGATGCGCAGGGCAGCAATGAGCGTCAGCGTCTTCCAGTGGCCGTGCGGAACATTTGAGACGAGGCGCTCGCCACGTGGCGAGCGCCCATGGTGCCGGACCATCTTCGTGGTAACCGCCGTCTCGTCGATGAACACGAGGCGCGGCGCATCGAGGCGCGGCTGCTCGGCTTTCAACTCGGCGCGCGCGGCGGCGACGTCAGGACGATCCTGCTCGGCGGCGTGCGGAGTTTTTTTTGAAGGTGATGTCGTGACGTTCGTAGAAGCGCCAGATCGAGCTAATACCGGCTTTGTGCTTCTTCACGGCGCGCAGCCGCGTACCAATCTCCTCAAGCGTCAAGTCCGGCTCCGCGGCAACCAGATCGAGCAGCCACTGCCGGTGCTGCTCGAGCCGCGAGCGACCGTAGCCGGTGCCAGGCTTCGCCGCGACGCTACCGGTCCTTTGCCAACGATCTATCCAGCGAATCGTCGTCGATGCTGCAAGATCAAGCAGGCGTGCGGCTTCGCGGCGGCTCTCACCGGCCTCGACCAAGGCCACCACACGATCTCTCAAGTCCGTCGAATAGCCCTTTGCCATGATCAACCTCGCCGCCAACGGGAGCGAAGATCGAATCTGATTTGCAGCAATTAGGGAATCCCCGCCCCATTTTGCAGCAATTAGGGAATCCCCGCCCCATAAATTGATTCTCATCCAGTGGAAACCGCTCTAGCGAACCCTCTAAGGCAGGATGAATGATTGTTCTGTAGCGTCTGTGACGGCAGTTCACCGAACAGATCTCGATAATTTCCGGCAAAGCGACTCCAATGCCAAAAGCCCCAGCTTGCAGCGACGTCACCGATGGAGACCCGTCGTCCAGTCGCCGCACACGCTATCAATTCGCGGCGCACGGCGTTAAGGCGTGCGAACCGCAAGTACTGTGACGGCGAAACGCCGAAGGCTTCCTGAAAGCAGATCTGCAGATTGCGCCGGCTCACACCCACGTGTCGACAGAGATCATCGACCCTCGGCGGAGTTTCACGGCGAGACAACGCATACCCGAAGGCACGATCAGCGACTTGTTTTTGGGAGGTCATGCCAACCATGGAGAGACTTCGCTCTGACGTCAATGCGTCAGCAACGAACCTCAGAAGCAGGTTTTCCAGCTCATTGCGTGACTCTGCGAAGTCGAATACATGCGTCCGCCCGCATACCTCGAAGACATCGGTGATGCCGCGCTGCATTGCAGCGATACCGTCGGCTGAGACGTTGATCCGGAGGTACCGTGTTGCAACGAGGTCGTCGGCGAGCCCGCGTTCCCCAACATCGTTGAAGTATCCAGCGAGCCATTGCCGATCCATCACGAGGTTCACGACGTCGCAATATTTCGGCGTCATTAACGGGGGGAGATCCGCACCATCACTGAATAGCGGGCACGGAAACGGAAGAATATGGCCGTTGAAGTAAGCATCACCTGACGCTGCCATCGGCAGGCTGAATATCAGCGCGCCAGGCCAGGCCATTCCCTGCTTCATCAGCGCCTGCGACGTCCGCTCGCGAATGACCTGGACATGATCCAACCGCAGCAAGGTCAGGTGTCCGCTGAACCGGCCCGCCGAAAACTGCTCGGTGCGCAGCGTCCAGCCGGGCAATTGGCTGGCGTGTACGCCGGCATCCTGCGAATGGCACTCCACAACGCGAGCCGCCGCACCTGCTGGAGACAAAGCTATCTCAGGCATCGGATCCGCAGGCAGTTGCGATGCGTCTGCGGCATAGGCTGTCGGGCGTCGCGGAACGAACATCTCGAACATGGTCGAGCAATTCAACCGTGCTCACCTTGCGTGAGACCAACAGCTCCCTCATCAGGGGTAGCCGTCATGCATTCCAATTCCGAGCCTGCCATCTCTCGCCCCAAGTTCCGCCTTTACAAAGAAACCGCCTTCACCACGTCCTCAGCCCGAATCGTTCGCGGAGAAGGCTTCGATCAGTTGACGTATTCCGGCGTGTGCACCCGACCATCCAAGGGGGCCATAAAGACTCTACCTACAGCGCACGATTTGTTCGCGTGATCCGACGACGTAGGCCGCGGCTGAGCACAGGACTCGGCGCACAAGGTCAACCTGCCGGCGCGTACCGGTCTTGGCGAGCACCTGCTTGAGTTGGTAGCGGACGGTGCTCAGCTCTACACCGCGACGCACTGCGTATTCCTCCAGGGTGGAGCCAGCAACTAGGGCGCTCGTGAGGCGGGACTCCGCGTCGGTTAGCTCGAACAAGCTGACGAGCGACTCTGCCGAAATCACCCCAGCCGGCTGGTCGCCAGTAAGCGCTATCAACAGCAGCGGCTCAGCACTGCCTACGGTAGCGGGTTGGAGCTCCTGAACGGCAAGCTGCCAACGGCGTCCACCCGCGTCCAGCACAACGAACCCTGGTGCGTTACGGCCAACTTGCCGTCGCAACGCCAGCTCCAATCGCTGCTGAGATTCAGCGGTTGCGGCGTACAGCATGCCGTTGCGCAGCCGCAACCCACCACCGCAAGTCAGCGACATCAAGGCTTGCTCGTTCCGCCACAGCACGTGCCCGTCAGCGTCGCAGACGATGAGGCCGCATTTCCATCGCTCCAGAAGTCCACGTAGTAGGGCCTCCGCGGAGCGGCTGCAGGCGACCGATTGGGTCAACTGTAAGGCCTGCGCAAAATGAGGCAGGAGCGCAGCGATGCGGTCCTTCTCGCGGTCGGAGAAGTCGCCATTATCGCCCACCTCGCGATGCAACGCCAGCGCCATGTAGTAGCCCGGGCCGACAGATATGAGGCCGCCGAGGAAACGGCCGTATCCAAGAGCGGAAAGCTGTTGCTGCAGCCGCTGCTGTATTGGCCACTCGTCGCCATCGAACAAGTCCTCATCGCGCACCAAGCGGCCCACGGACGAATGCAATCGCTTGCGATCCAATCGCGGGTTGCCGGAATCGGAGATCGAGGCTTGGTACGGGGCAAGATTGGTACGGGAATCGTGAGCCATCCAGAAGGTCGCTGCACGAGGTCCCTCTAGAACAAGGCCCTGAACAATGGCGGAATGCGCGCCGAGCTCGGCGCACAGCAGATCCATTATCTCGGGCCACCGCCTCGGCTCTGTGCAGGACTTATACAGTCGCAGCAGAAACGGGTCGGCAGCAGGGACAGGGTTCGCGTCGATTGGCATGCGATCACCAAGCAAGAGCAGTTACCCAACGATTACCGGCCCCGCTTTCCCGGGTTGTGCGATGCGGGGCGGTTCAGTCCGATTGAGAGCCCACTGCGGCTCCTGAGGAGTCTGCGCTCTTCAAGTATTCCTCAGCCGAGAGCACGGCTCGTTCGATCAACACCGGCGTTAGCTCCCGTGCAGTCTCAGTTTCGCTTCTGGTCCGCATCCACCCCAGATAAGTGACGCTCCTCAAAAACAGAAACAGCGGTAGCGGTCGCCATTGCAGCTGTCTTCCCTTTCAGTCGATTCGAACTCATTGTCTTCGTCTCCCCCTCGGTGCGGCTGCGCCGCCGTACGGCATCTATCTTTCAACCGGAGTATCCCGGAGTGCGCTACGGAAAGTGAACAGTTTGTCCAGAAATATGTCAAGCCTATCAATTAATCTTTGCTATGCCCATTTCCTGAGCTAGGATGCGGAAGATGAGAGAAAAAAAACCTACCCGACTTCGCGATCGGAATCGTCTTAGGACCAGACAAGAGCTCTTAGACACCGCGCTCGACCTCTTCGAGGTCGGAGGTCTCGCGACCTGTTCAGTCGACGCAGTGGCAAAAAAGGCGGGTACTTCAAAAACTACGGCGTACACCTATTTTCCCGGCGGTATCGATGAGATGCTCCGCGATCAGTACCGTATCATAGGCGAGCGTGTGCGCATGCGAGGCGAGCAGATGCGCAATGTGGCCACCACAGCCGAAGATCGCATAGTTGCCCTGACGGCAGCGCTCCTCGAGGTTTGCGCCGAGCCAAGGGTGGGACGGTTCTACATGATGCTCACGCCGGCGCTCAGCCCTCTACTGGAGCCGGTTGTCGGAGAAACCTCCGGTCATTTTCGCAAGTTGATCGCGGATGATTTGCACCGCAAACTCCCTCAGGGACTCTCGCCGCTTACCTGCGCCACTCTGATTCTTGGCGCCGGGCGCGAGGCAGCGATCGCGGTCGCGCGAGAACCGAGCCAGCGCGAGGACCTGCTGAGCGCGCTCCGGATGATGGTTCGGGCCATGCTGTCGGCGAAGCCTGGCCGTTGATCCACCTTCGAACGGAC
The DNA here is from genome assembly GCF_004123905.1 of Bradyrhizobium betae. Classification (GTDB taxonomy): domain Bacteria; phylum Pseudomonadota; class Alphaproteobacteria; order Rhizobiales; family Xanthobacteraceae; genus Bradyrhizobium; species Bradyrhizobium betae_A. The sequence goes on along the minus strand of NZ_MZXW01000004.1, from coordinate 384,377 downwards.
GGAACAGTTTGCGTCAGTGCCCTGAAGTACCCCGCAGCCAAGCTCGACGACAATTCCTTGGGAATCCGCTAATTGGGGACACGCCCCAGATAATCACTCGCCAGCAAACAAGCTTTTTCAACCAGTATCGGGGTGAGTTCCCGCGCGGTCTCCGTCTCGCTCCTGGTTCGCACCCAGCTGAGATAAGTAATGCTTCTCAGATATAAAAAGAGCGGAAGATGTTGCCACTGGGATTCAGACAGTGCACGGGTCGAACGATAACCTGCCAGAAGGGCGTCATGGACGGTGCGATAATAGGGCCGATCGGTGTGCCAGAAAAGCGCAGTGGCGAGTTCGAACATGTGCCATCCAAATCCGGCGTCGTCGAAATCGATGAGCATGAGGCGGCTGCCGAAGCGCAGGATGTTTTCCGGCACAAGGTCGGCATGAATGAGCCCGTAGATTTCGCCTGACTGTCCCAGACTGTGGAGATCCTGTTGTGCCTTTCGGCATGCGTCTTCGATGAGCGGGAGATGTGCCGCCAAGTGTGGCAGATCGCGAAACTGGCCCCAGAATGGATTCGGCCCCAGCAGCCCTTGAGCATCCCAAGCGTGCCGAGCAAAGCTATCCGGGAGTTGCCACGCTGCGGCGTGGTTGTGCAATCGCGCGGCGAGACGACCCACTTGATGATAGAGCTCGCTCAGTTCGTCCAACGAGGAGGAGAAGCCGGTTTCGATTGAGCCAAGTTGCTCACCATCGAGCCAGGTCATCATATCCACCTGGAGTGGCTCCGAAACTCCCAGAGCCGTGGCCTTCACGAACAACGACCCGTCCATTGCGGGAATAACAGCCGGTACGTCGATCGACGATTCGGCCAGGAGCGACATCCATTGCAGTTCCGAAGCCAGCTCGGCATCCGTATGGTAGCCGTTGCGGTGAACCCGTAGAGCGAACTGCTCGCCGTGACCGTCGCGAAGTCGGAAAACGGCGTTTTCCCTATACTTGACGAGGGAAAGTTCTTCGAAGCTACCCGGCCAGCGGCTGAGCGCGGCCCTCGCGACCGCGGTCACCGTGGCCATCTGCTGTTCCAAATCGAGAGCAAAAAACTCCGTCATCATTGCCTCACAGCGAAGTTAGCGCGTCATCGAGGGTGGACAAGAGGAGCTCGGCATTAGCTCTGGAGAACGGCATGGGTGGTCGCATCTTGAGGACGTTGTCGTGAGGGCCGATCCTGTTGATGAGGATGCCCCTGTCTCTCATGGCGTTAACAAGGCGCTTTGTTTCCTCAGAGGCAGGCTTTCCTGCGCCACGAAGCAATTCCAGGCCGAAAAACAGGCCGCTGCCGCGCACGCTTCCGATCAGCGCATGCTTTCTCGAGAGCCTCGCCAAACCCTGCTGAAGATACTTTCCGACAGCCTTGGCGTTTTGCATCAATTTCTCTCGCTCCATGACGTCGAGAACTGCCAGACCCGCCGCCGCTGACACAGGATTTCCGGCGAAAGTATTGAAATAAAGGGCGCTGGAGGCGAAGATATCTAGCAAGTCCGGCCGGGTGATCACGCCGGCATGAGGGTGGCCGTTGCCGAGCGGCTTACCGAGGGTGACGAGGTCAGGGACGACGCCATAGGCCTGGTGTGCCCACATGTGGTCACCGGTCCGGCCAAGGCCCCCTTGTACTTCATCGGCGATAAACAAACCTCCTGCTTCGCGAACATGGGCGACCGCCTGCTCGAGAAACCCGTTCGGAACACGGGGCAAACCTTCCGTCGAAAAGGTTGTGTCGCACAAGATCGCTGCCGGCTTGATGCCTGCAGCCTTCAACGACCGAATGGCCTCCAGGACGCCATTGGCGTACTCCAACGCCAGCTGATCCGGATCGCCATCCCAATGATTCAGATCCGGGATGGGGACCGCCCGCGCATGCGGCGCCAGCGCCTCGTGCGCGGGAAGGCCTGTCGTTACGGCAGCGAGCGCAGCCGAATTGCCGTGATAGCTGAAGTTACTGACGATCACGCCAGTCCCGCCGCTGACGAAACGCGCAATGCGCAAGGCAAGTTCGTTGGCTTCCGTACCTGTGCAGGTGAACATTGCTACCGACAGGGACGGATCGAAAGTGGCGGTCAATCGCTCGGCGTATTGGACGACGTTGTCGTGCAGGTAGCGCGTATGGATGTTCAGCGTAGCAGCTTGACGACATATCGCATCCACGACATGCGGATGACAATGGCCGACGTGCGGCACGTTGTTATAGGCGTCAAGATAGCGGCGCCCGTCGACATCCTCGACCCACACCCCCTCGCCCCGAACGAGATGCAGCGGGGTATCGTACATCAAGGGCGAATGCCGCCCGAGAGCACGCTGGCGACGCGCAAGCAGCGTCGTTTCAGTAGACATCTGATCCACGTTTCATCTCTTTGTGCAATGCCAGTTACTTGTTGCCCATTACGGCTCCCGAGCGCGCCACCTTCGGACTAGATCTGGTCGAGGCTCTTCACCCCCGCGGCCTCGTCCGCAAAGGTGGGACTTTCGGGGAGCGTACTGCCACCGTCGACCACAATCGTCTGTCCGGTCACGTAACCCGCTTCATCGCTCCCCAGGTACAACATTGCGTACGCAATATCTTCGGGCACTCCGAGGGCGCCAATCGGCACATACTTTGCCATGATCCTTTGCCCTTCTTCGTCCGCCAGCAGATCCATGGCCGGCGTCTTGATGAAGCCTGGCTCGACGCCGTTGACAGTAATGCGGTCCTTGGCGAGTTCGATCGCCGCTGTGCGGATGAAACCATTCAGCCCGCTCTTGCTGGCCGCATAATAGGAGGCGCCGGGCATGGCGACGCGAGGTCCAGTGACCGATGAGGTGAACAGCAACCTTCCACCACCTTGGCTGCGAAGGTGCGGAATCGACGCCTTAGAGAGCCGGAATGCTGCCTTGAGATTAACGTTCAGCGATTCTTCCAGAAGGGCGTCGTCCAAATCCTCGACCATGCCAGCCGCAAAAGAGGCAGCGTTGTGCACCACGATGTCGAGCTTGCCGTACTTGGAAACCGCGAAGGCAACCGCTCGTTCGATCTGCACGGCGCTCCCGACGTCGGTGACACACAGGACAGCCTCGCCTCCAGCGGTCGTGATGTCGGAAAGGGTCGCCTGTCCATGACTCTCGGTGCGTGTGGCGATGACGACCTGTGCGCCCTCGCTCGCAAAGACTCTGGCAATCGCCGCGCCGATCCCCTGGCCCGACCCCGTGACAATGGCGGTCTTCCCTTTCAAGCGGTTGAATCTCATTTGCCGTCGTTCCTTTGACCTGGACCGGTTGGCTGGGCCCAATGATCCTTTTCGGACATCCATCCTTTGACCGTCGTTATTCGGAGAAGTTCACGAAAATTGAACAACTTGTCCAGATTGTTGTCAAGATGAACATTTAATCTTTCCTCTGCACACTTTGTGGTTGCTGGAGATGAAAGAGAAAGCCCCTGTCCGACTCCGCGGTAGAAACCGCCTCAGAACTCGACAGGAACTCCTGCACACCGCGCTCGATCTCTTCGAGGCCAGGGGACTCGCTGCCTGCTCCGTTGACGCAGTCGCGAGGCAAGCTGGTGCCTCGAAGACCACCGCTTACACCTATTTTCCGGGCGGGATCGACGATATACTCCGCGATCAGTATTGCATTATCGGAGAGCGTGTCCGCTTGCGCGGCGAGCAGATGCGCAATTCGAGCACCACGGCCGAAGATCGCATCGTTGCATTGATGGGCGGCATTGCTCGAGATTTGCGCCGAACCGAAGGTGGGGCGCTTCTATATGATGCTCACACCGGCCCTCAGCCCGCTGCTCGAGCCGGTTGTCGGAGAGACGTTCGGTCATTTTCGCAAAATGATCGTGGATGATTTGCAGAGCAAGCTCGCTTCGGGTCTCGGCACCCGCCTGCGCCACGCTTATTGTGCGCGCCGGGCGCGAAGCTGCCATAGCGGTCGCACGAGATCCCAGCCAACGCGAGGCCCTGTTCACCGCGCCGCGGATAACAGTCCGGGCGAGGCTGTCGGCGAAGGCATGCTAACAAGTTATCTTCGATTGAGAAACGCGGGTGCGCCAAGCAAACGCGTCTAGAGGTTGGCCTCCGTTCCGATTCAGTGGGAACGGAGGCGATCGAACCTATCTTCTCGGCTGCGCTGGCATCCATGCTCTCTTCAATGCGCCGCGTGGTTGCATTGCGGACCGCAAACATGGCCGCTGCCGCCCTGAACGGACGCTTTGTCCAGGTGTTTCACCCGCTCCGACGGCAGGTCCGCCTCGTCTACCCGGGGAAGGATCTTGGTGTCGAATATGTCTTTGCCGCCCAGGACCGTCCGCAGCACCTGCGTGTTGGGAAGATCGCCGATGTGGCAAGTCTGGGGATTGCGATCGACGATCGCCAGATCCGCCTTGTAGCCCGGCTTCAACGCGCCGATCCCCTCCCACTGCATCAACTTGGCATTGTTGACCGTCCAACCGTCCAACGCCTGCTGCCGGGTAATCGAATATCCGGGGCCGTCGTGCCGGCGTCCGGTGCCACCGAACTCGCGCGTTTCGGCAAGCGCCATATGCTCGAACGGGCTGGCCGGCCCCCAATCCGAGCCGAGTCCGACATTGGCGCCGGACGCGAACATCTTGCCGATCGGGACGAGATTCTTGAGGGCCTCCTCGCCCATGCGCTCCTCGTACATGGCACCCTTTCCCCAACAGAAGCTGACAGTGCTAGTGAGGTGGAATTTCAGCTCGGCGTATCGCTTGATGGCCTCTTCCTGGACAAAGATGCTGTGCTGAATCACCCACTCGCGGGTCCGCACGTCATATTGACCCAGGAATGGCTCAAGGAGTGCGAGGAATTCGCGATGCTCCGGCAGGCTACAGTTCAGCATGTTCAGGCGAACGTTGTTCTTGAGGCAATACTCGATGGTGTCGCGCTCCATCGCTTGCGTTATGAACCCATGCCCTTTTGTCGGGCGACCGTAGGGATCCAAATACTCGCGATCGCTCTGCAGGATTCCAGGCCAGGCGGGCCCCGAGGGGCACAATGACAGCCCGTTGACGCGATACAGCGGATCGCTGATTTGGGTGAGACTGGCCGCAAGCACGCAATTCGCTCGAACGAGATCTTCGCTCAAACCCATCCCATAATCGTTCGCATGCGGAGCGCCCTCCAGGGAAGCCAGCACGCGCATGCGCAAATTGCCCTCGTTGCGCGCGCGTTGATACGCAGCGATGTGCGCTGCTTCCATCGCGTGCCCCTCGTAAGCTGCTGTCACGCCGCGCCCGGCGGCTGTCAACTGTCCCCCAAGAGCGCCGCGGTACCAGAGGTCGTCGGTCGGGCGAAACACTTGCGCTGCCACGCGCCCCAGCCAGAAACGACTGCTGTTGTAGTAGTTCGTTACGCTGCCGCGGAAGATTCCGGTCGGTTCGCCCTCGGCGTCCTTCTCGATCGTCACGTTGTCGACTTGGTCAGGCAGATCACGTCCAAAGCCGAGCATTTGGAGCGCCTTGGAGTTCATGGCGCAAACGTTGGGGGTTCGCGGGGCGTATGCCTGGATCCAGACAGGGTGATCCGGCGAGACCCGATCCAACTCTTTGCGATTTGGCAACCGGCCTTCGGCGAGGTTCTGCCAGGATCGACGTATGAAATAATGCGGCTCGCCGACCGGCGTGGTCAGGATCCATTCGCCGCGAGGCGTTGTGGCAACGCGCGCGCGAATACGCGAGAGGATATCTTCGTGGTTTTTGGCGTCATAGAGAATGACGCAGTCCGCGTCGAAACTTCCGAAGTGGAGGAAATGGGGGTGATCGTCGATGACGCCCGGCATCACACAGGCCCCCTCAACGTCAACCTTACGCGCTGCGGCCCCCGCGACGGTTTTCATGTCAGCCAGCGTCCCGGTCGCCACGATGACGTCGCCTTCAAGAACGATTGCTTCGTGGGTTTCCCGGTGATCATTCTGGGTGAGAATGGAACCACCGAATATCAAAGTGCGCGCGGCAGGTTTAGACATTATTCGATCTCCTCGATCTGAACTGTGGCCGATGTGCAGCTTGGCGTAGCTGGCGACCGGCTCGCGGATTTCTCTGGAATGAGGTTGGTCGCTTGCAGCACGAAGGCCTCGCCGTAGTGGAGGATCGCCGGGCGTTCCTCACCTGTCATCTACCAAACGAGGGATGTGACCGTCGGACACATTTTTGTTGCGGCGCGGACAATACGATACGGGCACCAATTCCTGATAGGGGCACCAATTGATGTTTCGCGATGCGAGGGCTGGCGCTGACTGCCTTCTATCCGAAACGGTCTCGCGTGCGTCTTGACGATAAGAACAGCTGCTGCAGCGCATTTTTGGCTGGTCGTGCAACGCCAGTTTTTTGTGACGTCAATTGCGAAACCTGCTGGACGACTTTCTCACGCGGGGCTCGATACCTCAGCAGAGCATGTGTCGATGAAGTGCCGGTCAGGAGCCGCTGCCGAGATAGAGCTGGTGCAGCTTGTCGGGGGCATCGCGCAGTTCGGCGCAGGCGCCGTCATAGACGATCTTGCCGCGCCGCAGCACATAGGCCCGGTTGCCGACGGCGAGCGCCAGCACTGCGAACTGCTCGACCAGCACCACGGCGAGCCCCTGGTCCGCGAGCTCGCGCACCGTGGTCATCAGCCGCCGCACGATGGTCGGCGCAACGAGATCGTCGACCATTGCTGCGACGCATGGAACAAGCTCGTCGAGCAACCCTGCACAATCATGTCGATCGGTCTGCGAGATTGGGCATATGGGTTCTGATCAGTGAATCTTGGTATAATACAGGCTCTGGGCGATGCCTTCCTTGCGGCACAGCTCGGCAATGCCGTCCTCGCCGCGCAGCCCGTCCAGCACAATACGGATCTTGTCTTCGGCTGAGAAATGGCGCCGGGTCTGCCGCCGGATGTCCTTCACCACCCGTTCCGCAGGGGCCTTCACCGGCGATTTTTTCAAGGAGGGTTGGGCCTTCATCTTCGTTTCTTCGTCACTGCGACGAAGCCCCAACCCTCCTTAAATCACAACCTCAAATCTGTGCCATTAGTGCTGACGCCGGACACTCGTTGCCGAGCGCCGCCATCTCACCGAACGCGGTGTACACCGCGCCGGCGCTCGACAGGGCGCCAAGGTTAACTGGTGCTTGCAGATAACCGGGCTGAACTAATGAACCCGAGAACCGCGACGATCCCGAACAGCGTGGCCGCCGCGACCGCGAACCGGCGCTCCATGGGGCCATGCGGCACGCCGACCCCTCGCACGCCCGCTGGTTCCGGCTCCAAATCAGAATCCCCTCAGACTTGGCGCGACCAGTGCGCCCTGCGGCGGTTTGTGCCTAGCTAAAGCAATGCCTCACGCCGCTGCCGCGGCCCAGATCGCCGGCTTGCGCGCCGCCCAAGGCCGGGTGCGTTCAAGTTGTCCCGCGAGTTGGAATAGAATGTCTTCCCGCCCGAACCCGGCGGCGAACTGCATCCCGATCGGAAGCGCCGTCTTTTCGTCAAAGGCCAGCGGCACGGATATCGCCGGCAACCCGGATACGTTGAACATCGGCGTGAAAGGCGAGGTCTCGAAAATGCGGCGCGTCCAATCGAGCCCACTATCGTACTCGCTGCCCTTACCGAACTCGCCGATGGGCGCGGGAAGCCCAGGAAGGGTCGGGGATAGCAGCACGTCGTTTCGGGTAAACCAGTGACCCAGGCTGCGCGTCACTCGATTGCGCATTCCCAGCGCGCCGAGCATCTCCATGGCGGTCACCTTGCGGCCATATTCGTAGCAGGCAAGCGTGGGCGCCTCAAGCGTGCTGAGGTCAATGGGACGGCCCAGCGCTTCCGCCAATCCAGCGATCAAGGCCGCGAGGTTCGCCGTCCACAGTTGCGCGTTACCCAACACGAACTCTTCCCAGCTCACGCCGAGTTTCATGTCCGAGATTTCGACCCGGTGGCCCAGCGCCCGACAGTGTTCGGCGGTCTCAGCGGTTGCTCGCGCGACCTCGGGAGAGGTCGCCGCGCCGCCGAACGGCTGGGCCATCACGCCGATCCGCAACGTGGCCGGCTCGCGATCGACCTCGGAGAGATAGGGCCGGGCGGGAGCGGGAATGACATAGGGATCGCCCGGCTCGTCGCCCTGCACCGCGTCGAGCAATGCGGCGCTGTCGCGCACGGTGCGGCTCAATCCCAGCTCAATACCCATGCCGTTCAGCGCCTCGTCGGCGTCGGGACCGATGGGGACCCGACCGCGGGTCGGCTTCAGGCCGACCAGGCCGCAACTCGAGGCGGGAACACGAATCGATCCGCCCCCGTCATTGCCGTGCGCCATCGGCACGACGCCGGCCGCGACGGCGGCCGCAGTCCCCCCGCTTGACCCACCAACATTGCGCGACAGGTTCCAGGGGTTGTGGACCGGCCCCTGATAGACCGTCTCGGTGGTGCAGCTGAACCCCATTTCGGGGGCCGCCGTGCGACCGAACGTCACCAGCCCGGCCTTACGGAACCGCTGCATCAGGTGCGTGTCCGCCGCGGCGGTCAGGCCCGATGCGAGGCGGCTGCCCATCTCGCTGCGTTTGCCCTCCATCTGGAGGGCGACGTCCTTGATCAGGAACGGCACCCCATGGAATGGCCCGTCGCGCGGCGCGGACGCGATCTGGGCGGCCACGTCCTCGGGCCAGATGTCGATAACGGCGTTGAGACGCTCGTTCACCGCGCCGTTCGCCGCGAGCGCCGCGTCGACCACCTCGGCGACCGCAACTTGGCCCGAGCGGATCAGTTCGGCGAGGCCAAGCGCGTCATAGGACGCATAATCGGATAAATGCATGGAGCACCTCTTGCGAACAGTTGAACCGTGTGGAGGATCGCCGGGCGTTCCTCACCTGTCATCTACCAAACGAGGGATGTGACCGTCGGACACATTTTTGTTGCGGCGCGGACAATACGATACGGGCACCAATTCCTGATAGGGGCACCAATTGATGTTTCGCGATGCGAGGGCTGGCGCTGACTGCCTTCTATCCGAAACGGTCTCGCGTGCGTCTTGACGATAAGAACAGCTGCTGCAGCGCATTTTTGGCTGGTCGTGCAACGCCAGTTTTTTGTGACGTCAATTGCGAAACCTGCTGGACGACTTTCTCACGCGGGGCTCGATACCTCAGCAGAGCATGTGTCGATGAAGTGCCGGTCAGGAGCCGCTGCCGAGATAGAGCTGGTGCAGCTTGTCGGGGGCATCGCGCAGTTCGGCGCAGGCGCCGTCATAGACGATCTTGCCGCGCCGCAGCACATAGGCCCGGTTGCCGACGGCGAGCGCCAGCACTGCGAACTGCTCGACCAGCACCACGGCGAGCCCCTGGTCCGCGAGCTTGCGCACCGTGGTCATCAGCCGCCGCACGATGGTCGGCGCCAGGCCAGCGGACATCTCGTCGATCAGCAGGATCTTCGGCCGGCCGGCCAGCGCGCGGGCGATCACCAACATCTGCTGTTCGCCGCCCGACAGTAGCCCCGCCAGAACATCCCGACGCGGCAGCAGTTCGGGAAACAGCTCGTAGGCCTTCTTGACGTCGCTCGCCGAGGCCGCGCCGGCGCGCAGGTTCTCGTTGGTGGTAAGCTGGCGGAACACGGTGCGGCCCTGCTCCACATGGGCGAGGCCCGCGCCCACGCGCGCGCCGGGGCGCTGGCGCTGGATCTCGTGGCCGTCGACCTCGATCTTGCCGCCGGCCACTGGGATCACCCCTGACAGCCCCTCCAGCAATGTGGTTTTTCCGGCGCCGTTGGCGCCGAGCAGCACGCTGATCTGCCCGCTCTCGACCGAAAGACTGACCTCGCGCACCACCGGGAGGTGAACGCGATCGACCCGCAACTCCGAAACGACCATCCTGCTCATGCCGCTGCGTTGCCTTCTTCAATGCCCAGATAGGCCTTCCTGACCCGCGGATCCTCCAGCACCACGGCGGGCGCTCCGGCGGCGATCACCCGGCCGAAATCCAGCACGGTGATTTCCGAGCAGGCCGCGCGCACCAGATCCATGTCGTGCTCGACCAGCAGCACCGCGCAGCCGAACAGCTTCGGGATCTCGGCGATGTGGCGGCCGAGCTTGATGGTCTCCTCGTAGGACTGTCCTGCCGCCGGCTCGTCCAGCAGCACCACCTTCGGCCGCGCCGCGACCACGCCCGCGACGTCGAGCAGGCGTCGGGTGCCGGCGTCGACGCTCGCCACCAGCGTATCGGGATGCGGGCATTCGATCCAGTTCAGGATCGCCTGAACCTCGGCGTCCGACATCTCGCCGCCGGCGAGGCGGACATAGGCGCCGACGGTGAGTTCGGGCGCGATGCGGGTGGTCTGCCAGGTGCGGCGAATGCCGTTGCGGGCCCGCACGTGAGCCGGCTGATCGTCGACCGCGTCACCGGCAAGTTCGACACTGCCGCTGTAGGAATGCAGGAAACCCGCGACCGCGTCGATCAGCGTCGACTTGCCGGCCCCGTTGGGGCCGATCAGGCCGGACACCGCGCCCTCGGGCACGGCGAGGTCCACGTGGTTGAGCGCGACCACGGCGCCGTAGCGCACCGTCAGGCCGCGGGTCGACAGCGCCGTGCCGTGGCGCAGCGGCACCGCGGCCGGCGGCGCGATGCGGGCGCCGGCATCGAGCGGCGCGGGTGCGGCCTTGCGCCAGCCGCGCACCTTGCGCCGCAGGGTCTCGCTCATGCTCTCCCCGGCGCTGAGCGCCTGGGTGGCGCCGATGGCAAACAGCACGTTGCCGATGTCCTGGCCGAGATTGAGCCGGCGCAGGATTTCCGGAAACGCCACCGCCAGGATGCCGCCGATCAGCGCGCCTTCGGCGAACTGCGCGCCGGTCATGGTCGAGACCGCGAACAGCGCCAGCGATTGCATCATGTTGAAGTTGTCCGCCACCAGCGTGCCGAGATAGCCCGCCAGCAGGCCGCCGGAGATCCCGGCAATGAAGGCGCTGATCGCAAACGCCGAGAGCTTGGCGCCGGGAATGCTGATGCCGTGGGCGGCGGCGGCACGCTCGGAGTGCCGGACCGCGAGCCAGATTGCGCCGAGCCGGGTGCGGATCAGGAACTCGAGCCCGACGGCGAGGAAGACGTAGAAGATCAGCACGAAGATGAAATAGCCGCCGTCGCTGTCGAAGATTTCCGGCCGCGGCACCGCAATGAACTTGGTCTGGCCCGGGAACGTGATGCTTGCCAGGATGGCGTCGAACGCGGTCGCAAACCCCAGCGTGACGATCGCCAGGTTGATACCGCGCAGCCGCAGCGCCGGAAGGCCGATGGCGACACCGAACGGCACCGCCGCCAGCCCGCCGATGAAGATCCAGACCGGCAGGTTGCCCGGTGCGCCCCCCACGTTGAGATAGCCGACGGTCCAGGCGCCGACGCCGGCGAACGACATCTGGCACAGCGCGATCATGCCGGTGCGTCCGGCGACCAGCCCGATGCTTTGCAGCGCCACGGCGGAAATCAGCACCGAGGTGGCGAGATAGGTCCAGTAGCCCGGGAGCAGGCCGGTGATGATGGCGCCGGCGACCATCGCGGCGGCGACAATGACCGATGCCGAACGGAAACTAGCGCGCTTCATCCCAGCGGGCTCCTCGCTGCAGCCACAACATGACCGCAAGTATGATCAGGAACGGCACGGCGCCGCGATACTGGTTGAGACCCCCGATCACGCTGGTCATGCCTTCGACGACGCCGATCAGGATGCCGCCGATCAGGGTCATCCAGAAACTGCGGAACAGGCCGATCAGGGCGGCGGCGAGCGCCGGCACCACCAGCAGGCTGAGCGACATGAAGTCGGGCGAGCGTTGCGGCGCGATGATCATCAGCGAAAACGCGGTGACCGCGCCGGTGATGCCCCACACCAGGATCGACAGGAACTGGACCGGCACGCCGATCAGCTCCGCCGCCATCGGCCGCTCCGACAGCGCCCGCAGGTGCAGGCCCATGCGGGTGCGCGACAGCAGAACGTCGGCGAGAATTGTGAACGCCACGCCGAGGCCGATCGTCAGCAGCGAGGAGATGGTCAGCTCGACGCCGGCCAGCCGCATTGCCGATCCGGAAAACAGGTCGGGGAAATGATGCGGATGCTGGCCGCCGGTCAGCCGCAGGCCGATGGCGACGATGCCCACCAGCAGCGCCACGGTGACCGCCGCCTTGGTCGAAGCATTGGATTCGGCGAACCACTTTGTCATCACCAGGCCGATGGCGACGCCGGCAATGACGCCGGCGACGAGCCCGCACAGCACGGCGGGAAATAGCGGTATGCCGGCCTCGTTCAGCACGACGAGCACGAAGGTGCCCGCGGTCCCGATCGCGGCCGATGTGAAGTTGACGACCGCCACCAGTCGATAGGTGAAGACGGCGCATACGCCCAACAACCCGTAGGCTCCACCTGCGGTCAATCCCGCAACTGCAGATGTCAGAAGGCCATTCATTACGGCTCCTTAATAGTTGCGCGGCGGATAATTCCGCCGCGCAACTAGTCGTTCATTCCAGCCTAATCAAGAGCTACACACATTACAGCGGGGGCAGCACGACCCAACTTGGAGTAGCAATTTTCCACGTTCCGTGATCGAGCTTCACGACCTTAGTCGCCTGCATCGGCGAATGGGTGGCTCCACTCCCGAACACCCACGCCGAACCGTTGAGCGCAACTCCGATCGGCTGCATCGTCAGGAGAGCCGACGTGACTGTGCCACGCGTCACCGGACCGTCAATTTTTTTAAGGACTTCAACGAACACTTGCGCCGCCAGGTACCCACCCTGGGAAAATGCGGTTAGTGGACGCTTTGCGGCGTTCATCGAAGCCAACCAACCTTTGTTGGCCTCAGAATTCGGCTCTGTGAAAGGCTCCCACTCTACGGACGCATAGACTGGTTGGTTGGTGTCGGCCAATGCCTTAGCGACCTGTTCAGTGTAGGCGGGAGAGAGGAACAGCCAGCTGATGCCAGTGACCTTTTGGGCATCAGCGGTCTTGATCCATTGCACCACTCCCGGTTCAATATGGTTAGTTACCACGGCATCACAGCCCGCATCGCGCACCTTGATCACGTAAGGCGTCAAGTCTCCGCCGGGAGTCATTGACAGATCTATCATGTGAAGCTTCTGACCGGTGATCTTTTCCCAGTTCGAAAGCGCCGTCTTGTAGGCCTCGTCCGTCCCACCGATGATGCCGATGACCGCGCAAAGCTTCTTAACGTTAAGCGATCTCGCCCCGAAGTAGCTCACAGCCGTTGTCATCGTGAATGGACCGGCGTTCACCGGCGCGATGTTTGGCGAGTTGAAGCACGCCGCATCAACACCGACGCCTGGGATGTCCAAGACGTTCTTGCGCTTGTAGGTTGGACCATTGACCGCGCATTCGAGTAGACTAGCGCCACCAACGATCGCCACGACCTCCTTGTTATCGATCAGGTCGCGCGCCGCCTGGGCGGCAACCTGCGGATCGGCCTTGTCATCCGAGATCGTGTAGTCAATCTTGCAGCCATTCACACCCCCTGCCGCGTTGATCTGATCGAACGCAGCCTGGGTGGCTTTCGGCACTTCGCTGAAGTCGATAGGGCCGGTCACCGTCGACACAGCGCCGACCTTGATCGTGCCGCCGGCGCACGTCGGACCCGCGGCAAGTGCTTGTCCGGACAGCGCCAGGGCGAGTATTCCAATGCTCCCTGCCGCCAACATCAATTTGCGAACGTTTTTCATGGCTTCCCTTCTGTTGCACTGATCAGATTCCCAGGCCCGGCCAATCGTTCATCCCGCCGAGCAAAGACACAATGACGCTCGCATTTGCCGCACCTCTTTTTCGGTCTCTTCTATGTTCACACGCAGGTCGGAGGCGGCTTGAAACCGCCGAGTTCACGTTCGACAAGTTGAGCGAAACGGATAGGCGTGCGATCTTCCAGGAAGGGCCCGATCAGCTGAACACCTGTCGGCATTCCGTCGACGAACCGGCCACGTCGGTCAAAGGTGCTGGCAGTTCCCGGTGCAATGGTGGCCGGGGAGGCTATGGTCGAGCTTCACCGCACCGGTCCTTTCGGGTTCGAGCGGCGCGTCATCGAGGCGCGAGAGGGTGCCCGTGTCGAAAATGTCGCGCCCTGCGAGAACGGTCTTGAGGACTGCGGTCGTGGGCAGGTCGGCGATGTTGCAGGTCAGCGGGTTGCGATCCACCACGGCGAAATCGGCTTCGGCGCCAGGCACCAGCGCACCGATGCCTTCCCAGTGCATCAACCGGGCGTTGTTGACCGTCCACCCGTCCATCGCCTGCTGCCGCGTCAGTTTGTTTTCGGGCTGATCGAGGCAGCGGCCGGAGCGTCCTATCTCCCGGGTTTCCGTGAGCGCCATGTTCTCGAACGGGCTAAATGGCCCCCAGTCGCTGCCCAAGCCCACGTTCAGACCGGCGGCGAACATTCTGCCCATCGGCGTCAGATCCTTCAGCACGTCCTCGCCGATGCGCTCGGCATACATGTCGCCCTTGCCCCAGCAGAAGCTGGCTGTGGACGTCAGATGGAACTCCATTTCGGCGTAGCGGCGGAGGACCTCGTCGGTGACGAAGGTATTATGTTGCACCACCCACTCCCGCCCACGGACATCCAGGGAAGCTGAATCGATCTGCTCGAAAAATTCCCGATGATCCTGATAGCCGCAGTGGATGACGTTGAGGCGGATCGAATGGGCCAGACTGTAATTAAGCATCTCGCGCTGCAATTCGTGCGAAACGGACAGCGTTCCCCATGTCGGCTTGCCGAACGGCCCCCGATATTCCCGGTCCATTCTGGCATCGCCGGTGTAAGCGACCGATCCGGACACCATGGTCATCCCGCCGATCCGGAACATGGTGTCGTTAACGGACTGCAGCTTCTTTGCGAGCGCCAGATCGGCGCGCACGCTGTCCTGATTGATGACGCCCGGCCCGGCGCCGAAGGCGCCCGGTGCGAGCTCGAGCGCGCCATGGACGCGCATCGTGAGCACCCCATCGTCGCGCATCTGCTGATAAGCCGCGAGGTGGACGGCCTCCATGGCATGGGCTTCGTAGAGGGCGGTCACACCGCGGCTCGCCATCCGCTGCTGTCCCAACACTCCGCCGCGATACCAGACGCTCTGATCGGGCATCGGCATCCGGCCCATGACCCGCGTCAGCCAGAACATGCTGGTATTGTGGTAGCAATTGACCCGCCCCCTGAAGATGCCGGTCAGTTGTCCATCGGCGTCCTTCTCCGGGAAGACATCATCGATCTCGTCGGGAAGGCTGCTGTCGAAGCCTAAAAGTTGCAACGCCAGCGAGTTCATCGCGCAGACGTTGGGCGTGATTGGCGCGAATGCCTGGATCATCACGGGATGGTCGGGGGCGGCCGCATCCAGCTCCCACCGGTTGGGCAGCCGCTTTTCGGGAAGATCCCTGTAGGACCGGCGGATGAAGTAATGCGGCTCCCCGATCGGGGTCGTGAGAATCCACCCGTTCTTCGGCGTGGTTGCCGCCCGCTGCCTGATGCGGGCGAAAATGTCGGCGTGATCGCGCGCATCATAGATTTGCACCGCGATCGTGTCGAACCCACCAAAGTGCATGGAATGCGGGTGACTATCGATCATGCCCGGGACGACGGCGGCGCCATCCAGATCCAGCACACGCGCCGCCGGACCCGTCGCCGATCGCATGTCCGAAAGCGTGCCGGTGGCAAGGATCTTTCCGTCACGGACAACCATCGCCTCGTGCGTTTCGCGCTTCGCGTTCTGCGTCAGGATCGGGCCGCCGTGGATCAGGGTCACAGGCTGAGCGTCTGTCATATTTGTCCTCTTCTAGTTGCCGCGCCGCTTACGGGCTAAAGTTTATCGGGATTACAGCGCGTCATATCGAGCTTGGCCTCACAAAGCCCCCCAGCTGCTTCTCGACGAGCTGCGCGAAGCGGATGGGCGTCCGGTCTTCCAACGCGGGACCGATGACCTGAAGCCCGACCGGAAGCCCGTCCACGAAGCGGCCGGTTGGAATCGCCGTGGCCGGGAGGTCGGCGGCGGCAGCCATGGAGGACCACTGGAATTGGTCGGCATAAGGCCTTTCCGATCCTCCCGCCGAGATCTTTCGCATCGTGGCGGCCAGCTGCCCAAGCTCCGCGTGAGAATGATCGTGATCGAATGCCGTGGTGGTGTTGGCCGGGCACAGCAGCACATCGTAGCTTTCGAAAAAGCGCGCCCAAGCCGCCATCAGCTTCACGCGCTGTCTCGACCAGCCAACGAACTCGCTATGAGACATCTGGACGCTGCGCTCGATGATGGCCGCATAGGGATCTCCGGCTTCGGCGCGTTCCTTTGCCTTGGCGTGTACCGCCTCCATCATGTCTTGTGGTGACATGGCCGCTATCACCGCGTTGAGGGTGACGAAGAACGTCTCAAAGGCTTCCGATAGGTCAATCTCGGGCCTGGCGCCAATCGTCACGCGCGCGCCGGCCTCTCGCAGGGCGTCGATATAGTCGTGCAACTGAGCCCGACAGCCGTCGTCAAGGGCATAGCCATCGTCGATCCAGGCGGCGACCCGGAAGCCGTCGAGCCTTTCATGCCGGCTCTGGGGGATCGCCACGCTCCACGCCTTCGAGGCGGAATCCCCCGCACCGACGAGCACGTCGAGGGCAAGTTCAAGATCTTCGGCGCTGCGGGCCAACGGGCCGGCGACCCCCATGTCGACAAAGGCATCCCCGCCAGGCAGCGGCGGGATGTGGCCGCGTATCGACACGATCCCGAAGCTCGGCTTGTGACCGTAGACCCCGCAGAAATGTGCAGGCACGCGGATCGAGCCCGCTATGTCGCTGCCCAGTTCCAGCGGGGTCATGCCGGAAGCGAGGGCCGCCGCGGAGCCGCCCGAGGATCCCCCGACACATTTCGAGGTGTCCCATGGATTCCGGCTGGTGCCGAAAAGCGGATTGAAAGACTGGTGGTCGCCCGCACCGGTCGGCAGGTTGGTCTTTCCGAACACGATCGCGCCCGCGTTCTTCAATTGCGCGACCGCGTCGGCATCATGCGTAGGCCGGTGATCGGCTAGAAAGGGAAACCCGCAGGTCGTGGGCATCCCCGTTGCTTCGAAACTGTCCTTTACGGTCATAGGCAACCCGTGCAGCGGCGGCAGGTCCGACTTCTTGTTGTCGGCCTGACGCGCGGCTGCGAGCGCGCCCTCGATATCCTGCGCGACGACAAGATTCAGTCTCGGGTTGTGCTTTTCGATCTGCTTGAGGTGCAACTGCAGCAACTCGACCGCGCCGATGCGACGGTCGCGCAGCTCGGCCAACCACTTCGTCGCTGATTGGAACTGTCGCGGGAGGGCTGAGGAGGCGTCTTGCGTGCTTTTCGACATGGGTTTCCCTAGTGAGGGACTGCGAATTGCGACCATCGCAGGGCAAAGGATTGCTGCGCATATCAGGTCTGTCATCCACCAAATTGGGGATGACCGCCCGGCTAATGTCATTTCGGTCGTTGGTACCAGGACCTACGGAAGCTCGCGCGTGGCGCCGCTCCGCTGGCCATCGCTAGCTTGCGCTTGGGACTCCCGGTCGGACGTGCGAGCGTAGAGCCGCGCCAAGAACGCGAGCATACCAGACGTTGCCGCCGGGACGCTGCTCCCGGCGAAGCTGCCGCGATACCGCCCATGGCGGCGACAATATTGGCGACCCACTACCTGCCGATAGGCGAAGACGCACGCGCCCGACGTCGTCAGACTTGCCTCGCGATTTCCTCAGCCGATGGAGACTTGGAAAGAGCCCCTCAAGGTCGCCAACGATGCGTGTCTACTACTGAGCCCGATTGCGTCCGAGGTTCGCAAACCGGCTTGGATCTCGCCGCCGCAACCACAACGAGCGCAAAGCGCCCAAGACCCCCGCGACCACAATCGTTAGCGGCAGCGTAGCTGAAAGCGTCGAAGATGCTCCGGTCAAGACGTCGAAATGGACAACCGCAAATGCCGCGACAATCATGAATGCCACCCCGGCAACTAACGGCAATATCTTGGTTTGCATCAGCCCCCTGCCGGGTTGCGGATTGTGGTAAAGGCGTAGAAGCCTCCGGCATTGGTGACGTGCCGAGCCATCGCCGTGTAACCGGCAGAAAAGCATAACAGCAGGACAACGGCGACACAAAGGGCTGCCGGAATGCCAACGCCGTTGCCCAATAACATGGCGACCGGAAAGACACCCGCCGTAGCCGCGAGTGGCGCGGCCGCCGAAATTACAAAGAAGGTGATCGCTCCGACACCAAGTGCGCTGGCCTTCAATGAGCCGCCAGCCGGCAGAATACCTGTTGCAGTTTCGACCACGTCTGCCATTTCTCTTCACTTCCGTTCTTAGAAGATAGTTGCTGTCGCAACAGCTATCTTGTTTTGAGAGCGAGCGGCCTTCAAAGAACAAGAAACTCCAATCACATCGAACCACACGGCCCACCCAGGCCTATAGCTGGGGCAATTGACCGACGCTCGGCGGCGACCTCCTCGCCGGACCCGCTAAGCCGTTGCCGCGCTGGATTTCGAACCGACCCCATAGCGTTTGAAAGTTCGATCGATCACCGATGGGTCGATCCCCTGCACAATGAACACGATCCGCGTGCGGCGGTCCTCTGAAGGCCATCGCGCCATGACCGTTACCGGATGGACAACGTGCTGCACGGCCTGGATGATTCTCGGGCGGCTCGGATCGCTCGCGACGGCGACGATTCCCTTCACGCGCAGCAGATTCTCGCCCTTCATCGCCGCGAGCAGATCGACCCAGTCCAGAAAGGCCGCTTCATCAACAGGCTCATCGAAAACAACGCTGTGAGCGATCAATCCGTTAGTATCATGCTCATGAGTATGTTGATGATGAGCCCCGTGGATAGGCCTCCAGGCCGCCGCGAGAGATGTCTCCGATAGTCGACGAGCCAGGTCGTTGTCAGTTGGGCTAGCTATTTCCGCTTGCGGATTGATCGCCGCAAGCCTCGTTCGCAGCCTGACGGCCGTGGCCCCATCGGTCAGATCGGTTTTGGTGACCACGAGGAGATCGGCTACGCCGACCTGCCGGGCAGCCTGCGAGTGTGCCGAGAGAGTGGCATTTCCGTTGACTGCATCGACCGTCGTCACCACACTTTCGAGTACCCAATCCGGCGTCAGCGAAGGGTCCACTGTCAGGCTGTGAAGGATGGGCGCAGGGTCCGCTAGACCCGTGGTCTCGATGACAGCCCGAGAGAAACTCAACATGCCCTGCGCCCTGCGCTGCGCAAGGTCGACCAGCGTGTCGACGAGGTCGCCCCGTACGGTGCAGCATATGCACCCGTTATTGAGGATGCGCATCGATTCCTCGACGTGCTCGATCAGAAGATTGTCGAGCCCGATCTCGCCAAACTCATTAACTATGACGACACAGTCCGCAAACGAGGGCTGACGAACCAGACGGTTGAGCAGCGTGGTCTTCCCGCTACCGAGGAATCCGGTCAACAGCGTTACCGGAGCACGATTGGCGGTTGCCATCTAGCGCTCGTAGACCTTGGCCCCTTCGAACCAGGTACTGAGTACCTTGGTCTGGGCTATCTGGTTGGACGCGATCTTCGTGACGTCTCTGTCGATGATAATGAAATCAGCTGACTTTCCAACTTCCAGTGAACCCGTCTCGGCGTCGAGGCCCATGACCTCGGCCGAGCCCAAGGTGTAGGCCCGTATGGCAGTTTGAACGTCAATCGCCTGTTCGGGGCCCAGCTGTCCGTCATAACCGCCGCTGGGATTTCTCCTCGTCACCATACCTTCGAGGCCGTCCCAAAGATCTGGGGTGGGCGCAACCGGCCAGTCCGAGCCTCCGGCAATAGACACCCCAGCTTCGACAAGGTCACGGATTGGCGCCATCCTGTCGACCAGCTTGTCCGGAACAGCAGCACGGATCGCTTGCTCGAAGATAGCCGGATACCAGAGCACTGGCGACAGGTCGGCCGTCACCTGAAGGGCGGCCATTCGCTTGATATCCTCCGGATCAACAAAAACAGCATGAGCGATCTGGTGACGCAGATCGCTTGGCCCCTCGAAGTCGCGAACGATATCGAATCCGTCAAGCGCCAACCGCACCGATCCATCGCCGGTGCAATGAACTTTGACCGCTAAGCCATGCCGCTCACACTCGGCAACCATCTTTGCGAATTGCGGTAAGGTCAGGGTTGTTCCGCCGCGATAACAGCAACCAAACGCTGCGCTGGGACGATAAGGTTCCAGCATCGCCGACGTCCGGGTCATCGGAACCCCGTCGAGGAAGAACTTGGCGAAGTCCGGTCGCACGTGACGCGTCCGGAATTGCTCCTTGACCTTGAAAAGGTCGGTACCCATCGGGCCCGGGAGATACATGACCGCGTGCGCCGGAAGGGTAGCGACCACCCACGCCTTTAGCTCACCCTTAAGATCGAGATCGGCGAGATTAGCAAGCATTCCATGGAAGGTCATGGCGTCCTGGAATGCGGTCACGCCGTAGGAATTCAATACGCCAATGGCGTGCGCCGCCGCCTTCTGATTGATCGCCGGATCGCCATAATTCGCCTCTTCGGAGACCGCGTCGACCAGGGCGGTGGCCGCCTCCACCAACAGTCCCGTAGCCCTGCCCGTCGACGGATCTGTCGAAATCTTGCCCTGCCCGGGGACCAGTGTGGTCGAATCGATGCCAGCCGCTTGCATGGCCGCCGTGTTGCACCAGCGATTATGATAGGAGTCATCGCGTAGCGATACTGGCCGGCCCGAGCTGGCGTCGTCAAGTTGACGCAGCGCATCGAGCGTGTCGATCCGTTCGAGATGATGGCTTCCGAAGTTGCCACCAACGGCCCATCGCTCGCCAGTCATCGTTTCGCACGCGCTTCGAACCGCAGCCAATATTCCGTCAAAGTCGAGACTTGGAGGAAATACCACTTCGTACAGAATGGCGCGACCTGCAATCGCATGATGATTGTGAACATCGATCAGACCCGGCATGATCGTTTTACCTGCTAGATCGATGGACTCGGCACCAGCACCCGCCGCCGCCATGACTGTCCCATCATTTCCGATTGCTGTAATGCGACCATCTAAAACGGCCATCGCGGACGCGCGGTTGCCGGATTGATCGCAGGTCAAAAGGTTTGCGTTGTGATAGACGGTCGTCGTCATGTGCCCCTCTTTTCGGTCGTAGTCAGAATGCTAGCGCGAAGTCTGCAGCGGATGCTCTTGGTAACTTTCTGCAAGGACGGGCAAATGTTCTCCCCGCGATCCCTGGCCTGTCATCTCCCAAACAGGGGATATCGTCTCGGTACAGGAAGCGCGTTGCCGGTGCAGAAGCGCCGATCCGGAATGACTTCGGTCGGTGAAACGACGACCAGCTGGCCAGCCCCGAAATTGCGGAGCGGCATACCCGCCCTGCTGGCCGGAACCGGATCGGTTACAGGAACGACCAATGAAACTCAGAAGGAGTCACGCGACTTCATTGCCTTCGACGCGAGAAGCCTCTGCTGGATCAGCCACCACGGCCTCCTCGTCGATCTGGTTCCGTGCTTAGCAGCCGCTCGGGTTGTCATTTTCCGCTAGTATTCGCGCCGACCTAGCTGCTCCTTCCATGAGATCGATAGCAATGTCTATGTCGCGATCGAGGGCGGGCTGTGTCTCACCACCGCCGATGGCCGCGAGACCTTTTGCGAACTGGCCGCCGTGATGCCGAATATCAGGCACACCATCGCCAGCGACTACCGTTCGGTGCTCAGCCTCGTGCCAAGGCATTCACGAGAATGCCGCGCGCCGCACGCAATCCCTCTCCTGAGCGAATGCAGCGAATGCAGCGAATGGAATCTCGAACCGCGACCAGACAGGCGAGAGCGATCAGAAGCCATATCGTCTTGGGCACCTGCCCCGTCTGCAATGCGGCGAGCGTCAGGGCACCGAACGAAACGAATTCACCCTGTGGAATGAAGATGATTCTCGTGACCGTAAAAACCAGAACGAGGGCCACGGCCAGGAGTGCATAAATAGCGCCGACGGTAAGGCCATCCTGAATCAGAAGCGGCGCTATGTTGCCGTTCATTCCGAAGCGCTCCGACTGAGACCTTTGCCACTTTGGAGTTGGGCTTGTGCGAGTATTGCTTCGAACTTTTCGGCGTCGCCAAGCTCTTCCATCAGCAAAAGGCAAAGACGCGCAAGGAAGAGCGACTCCTTGTCTTCGCCAGCCGCCGTCACGGCATCACAAAGGTTCGTGTAAGCGCGTTCGCGCTCATCCCGGCTCCAGACGCTCATGAAAGTTCGGCCTTTCCGCAGCCAAGCGCGGTATCAATTGCGTTGGATAGATCGCCCGGTCGCATGATGCGCCAGCGCGCGCAGACATGCCCGTCCGGCCTGAACAGATACACGGCAGAAGGTGCCGCATCATATAGTTCCGTGAAACGCCCTTCGACGACCTCCGCGTGCAAGGTCTGCAATTGACCGGCGGTCCCGGACAGGAGCCTGGCTGCTCCGATCGTAAGCAGAATGACAGATAGGCCCAGATTGATCGCGCAATGCAGTTCGTTCGTTACCATCGACGGCGCATCACCTTCGCCACTCCAAACCAGCGTGAAATCGCTGCCGAGAACGCTGGTAAGGTAGCGTTTCTTCCCGTCGACGATGAGCGGGCACTCCAAGGGAGGTGAGCCCGGTCGAGGCCCGGTTTTGAACGAGCCTTCGTCGCGCGTGACGGTGTTCAAACGCGACCCTTCATAGGCGATCGGGGCGGATTGGCGGGGATCGATCAGCGTCGCGATCGCGGGATGATCCTTGGCCAACGAGAGCACCGCGTCTCGCATCAACTCGTAGCCGCGCGATGGCGGCGCCATGAATTCGGTGCTCTTCATTGCACTAGTCACGTTTACTTCCCAGGCGCGCCGACGTTCCTCGCTGTAAGTGTCGAGAATCGTGTCGGGCGAACATCCCGCGATGACGCTCGCAAGCTTCCAACCGAGATTGAAGGCATCGTCAAAGCCGCTGTTCAGTCCTCTAACTCCGAAGATGGGAACCAGATGAGCCGCATCCCCGGCAAAAACAACGCGATCGCTTCGGTAGCTATCCAGAGACACTGCAGCCGCGCGGTACATGCTGGTCCAGATCAGTCGCCACGGGCGGTCAATTCCCATCATCTCAAGATGCGCGGCAACGACGGGCGTCACCTTGTCTTCGCGGATCATCTCCTCCGAATCTTCCGTCGGATGAAGCTGATAGTCGAGCCGCCAGATATTGTCCGGCTGCTTGTGCATCAGCATGGTGCGACCAGGATTGCTGGGCGGATCGAACCAAGCCAACCGCTCGGTGGGAAGATCGAGATCGATCTCGATATCGACGATGACGTATCGGCCCTCGTACGACGTACCGTTCATCCGGAGTCCGACGGCTTGTCGCACCCGACTTCGCGCCCCGTCGCATGCGACCAGGAAGTCGCATTCGGTCGCATACGAGACCGTATCGGTGGCCAGTTCGACGACCACACCATCGCGGCCCTGATGCAGGCCGTCGACGCGCGTCCCCCACCTCACTTCGAGAAGATTAGGATCGCGTTTGGCAACGGCATCGAGCAGGAATTGCTCGATATAGTATTGCTGCAAATTCGTCATCGGCGCGAGCCGCTGATCCCTGTCGTTCGGCATGGTGAAGTGAAATACTTCATCGGACCGGTGGAAACTTCGTCCACCCGTCCAAGGCAGGCCTTTTTCCTGGAACGGCGTAAGAGCGCCCAAACGTTCAAGGATTTCGAGCGTGCGCCGGGACAGACAGATGGCTCGGCTGCCGGCGCATACCGTTTGATCCGCCTCGACGACGAGTACGGCAATCCCGCGGCTTGCGAGCGCAAGCGCGACCGCCAGGCCCACAGGACCGCCACCGGCTATCAGCACCGGCCGCCGTGCGATTTCCCGGCCATTTGCCAGCGGCGGAACGGTCACAGGATGTGTCGTATGCACAAAATTGGGAACTGTGCTTTCCACTGCAAACACCTTTTATCGTCTAGGATTGGTCGGGGATCATTTGGGCTCGACGTAGCGCCAGCCGCCATTTTCAATCCGGACCATCACCTGGCTGCGTTCGTCGGCACCGTTATGATCTGTCGGAGACGGGGTGTAGCCAGGCGTTTCCACGGATCCCAAAAGACACATCGCGGCAAACTATTGCCGTCGACCCAACTGTGCCCGTTTCTTCTACCTTTAAGGTCCTTGATTTGCACCGACTAGATTTGTGGAGCATGTTCAAACAAGTCGGATTTTCGTCTGGAATCTACGACGCGAGCAGCTCCTTTAACTTACTGTCCAGGAATGCGCCGTCCTCGGGATTCAATCCCGGACCTCCAGCAAAGTGGCCCCACACGGAAGGAATTGGGATAAACTTTGCGTTCGGCATGTTGGCTGCCTCGATCTCGCTGTCCTCAGGCGTAAAGTAAAGATCGGTTTTGCTCGGCATGATATAGGTCTTGGCCTTGATCGCGCGTAGCGCCGCCTTAAAATCACCTTTGTAAATCTCGTTGTCGCTGATGTCGCCATTCTGCCAAGTCCAAAGCATGGCCAGTAGATTGTTGGCATCCCTTGGCAAGATGATCCCCTCCCAGAACCCGACCAGAAAATCCTCAAGCGAGGAGAAACCTAACGCCTTGGCGTCGAGTTGCTCGCGATAGAAGGACTGAGAAAGACCCCAGCCGGCGAAGACCCGCGCTGCCGCACGAAGACCGCGCGCAGGCTTATCGGTGTACCAGCCTTCCATCCAGACGGCATCGGCAGTGAGCGCCGCCTTGACGCCCTCCAGGAAAACAAAGTTGTGACGCGAGCACCTTGCTGCACCGCAAAAAGGAGCGAGAACGTCCACCATGTCCGGATAAAGCGCGCCCCAATGGAAGGCCTGAAGCCCCGCCATCGACCAGCCAGCCACCATTCGGATGCGTTTGATACCAAATTTCTCGGTGAGCAAGCGGTGCTGAGCGCGCACATTGTCGTAGATCGTTACCTGCGGAAACCGGGGCCCATTGTAAGGCTCGGGCGTGTTGCTTGGCGACGACGACAGTCCGTTGCACAACATGTTCGGAATAATGATGAAATATTTTGTGGGGTCGAGCGCCTTTCCGGCTCCAATCAACCATTCGTTCTCATAATGCTGGCCTGAAAACCAGGTCGGGTACACAATTACGTTGTCCTGGCCCGGATTGAGCGTCCCATATGTTTTGTAAGCCATCTTGCAGTCCCGGATCGTCGCCCCACGCTGTAGCGCGACGTTACCAAGATCGTAGACCTCGTAATCAAGAGCCATCGACGTGTCCTTATTCTCTGAGGGGATAGCCCTGGAATGGCAGATGCTACAGCCCAGTTACTCAATGTGATTGCAGGGTACTAAGAGACGACGAGTGGGCTGGCTCACCAGCAAAGTCCCGGCATCGCCTTAGTAATCGGCTCGTTGTCGCCCTCGCCCAATTCCCGCCTCTCATAAACCGTCGCGTCCTTTCTTCGCCACCGAACCCCGTTCGTTCCTTCATGCCCGCGTTAAGCCTCACCTAAATGCGCCGCCCCCCTTCCGCTTCACATGTGCCAATCAACTGCATGTGGTCGGTGAGATATGTCGGCTGGCCCAGAAGTAGGACAAGCTGCCCACGTTCTATGCACTCGCACGCACCGCGCACGGCACCAGCGTGGGGTCCGGGTAAGCATCCGCGCCCAACGCATTGTCGATAAAGGAGCTGCCGTCTTCGATCGGCAGGTAGAGATCGTCAAAAAGGTCCACGTCGCTTCCGTCGCGGCGGTCTACTTGTTCAGTGTGGATTACCCGGTTCGCCCTACCGCGGCGTATCTTCAGCGTGCTGGCAAGCTTAGGAACGTTGCGAACCGCCTGGGTCAATCGAAGTTTCGCGCCCGCAGTCACATAGTCGTTTTGCATGTCGACCACGAGGACCGCTGTCCGGCTCGGCTCGATGTTCGGCATCTCAGGATCTCTGGCTGTGTCGTCAAAACGGTAACACGCGCCCTGATCAAGGCGCTTGACCAAGGTCGCCAAGAGGTAGGCTCGTCTTGCCATACATCTTTGCAACAGGTTGGGTTCGGTGTTAGCCTGTGCTGCCCTCTACACGGGTGGTGGGCGTCGAACACGCAACTGGAATGCAAATTGCTTGTGATTATCTCTGCCAATCTTGCTGGGGCATTGTCCGATGCGTACCTTAATGATCTCTACCCCAGTCAAGCCGGGCGACGGCTTCGACCACTACCACCAGGTCACCTGCCGAAACTACTCGGTGACGGATTGTAAGCCGGTCGCACATCAGAACTTTCGCGCGCTCGTGTCGATCAGGGAGTTTGGCGCGCTTGTTCTCAGCGATATCTCCTGCTCGACGCCCAACGACGAATTGATCGAGGTGACTCGGACGCCGGCGCATATTCGAAAGGATTACCGGGACGACTTTCAGTTATGGCTGAACCTGGAAGGCGGCGCGGTCTTTGCGCAGAACGGCCTCGAAGTGCGGATGCGGCCCGGCGATCTCGTCCTCCACGACCAGACCCAACCTTTCGCCTTGGCGTTTGGACCGCAGCACCGCGCCATCCTGATAACCATTCCACGCCCATTAGTGATCTCGCGCCTGCCTACGGCGAGCAAGCTGGTAGCTCGCCGTATCTCCAGCGATACGAGACTCGGAGCACTGACTTGGACGGTTTTGAATCAATTGGTAGCGCTGGAGGAACCAAACGACGAGGTGGCCAAACGCATCGGCGCATCGGCGCTCGATATCTTGGCAACAACGTTTGAAGCCGAACTCATGGATACGACCTATGAGGCATCGAGACAGTCGAGACGGCTAATTCAGGCCAAGCGCTATATCAGCGCGAACCTCCACGATTCCCGGCTCGACCTCGACACGATCGCCAATGCTCAAAATATGTCGTCCCGCACGCTTAATCGTCTGTTCGCTCTCGAAGGTACAACACCGATCCGTTGGCTATGGCAGCAGCGGCTTGCGGCAAGCTTCAAGGCGCTGGCGGAAGGGCACGTAATCTACGTAACGGACGCTGCGTTCAACTTTGGCTTCAGCGATTCCTCGCATTTTAGTCGCGCCTTCAAGGCGGCATTTGGTCAATCACCGCAGAACCTCGCCCGCAGCCCTAGCTCGCGTCGTCAGACGTCATGATCGTCACGTTGATCTAATGTGCGCGTCACCTATGCCGAACGCATTCGGCCGATTGGAGGCGCTGTGTTCACAGTGCCTCCTCATTGAATTCAGCGGAATCTGGAGAACCATCCAAGTCTGGTGGTCGATGCATTTGAGCTGCTTCGAGTTCCACAAGAAACCCCGAGCGGCTGAGGGCCCATTCATTCGGTAGAGACATATCCTCCAAGCTCGGGGGTTTCTTCCAGCGCCAAAGGAGATATCTCTCCTGTGATCACCCCCTTTTCGATGACTAAGACGCGATCGGACAAGCGTCGAATGAATTCGAGGTTTTGCTCGACAACAATGATGGCCAACCCATGGTCGCGATGCAGCCGGATCAAAATTTCCAAGATTTCGTCTACGATTGAGGGTTGAATTCCTTCCGTCGGCTCATCGAGCAACAGCAACTTGGGGCGCCCGCACAGGCAGCGTGCAAGCGCCAGTATCTGCTGTTCGCCGCCAGACAACGCTCCGCCGGCGCGATCGATAATCGAATCTAGGCGAGGAAATTGAGCCAGGATACCCTTGATGGCTTGCTCTTCCGGATAACCACTGGCCGGAACAAAGCCCATCCGCAAATTGTCAAGGACCGTCAGATTGGGAAAAATAGAGCGACCTTGCGGCACGTAACCGATACCAGCCCGAGCACGAAGAAAGGACGATTTACGGCTCATATCCGCTTCGTCAAACCGGATTGCGCCGCTTGTCAGCGATATCTGTCCGATCAACGTCTTGAGGAGGGTCGTCTTACCCATCCCGTTGTGTCCGAGAACACCAACGACTTGATGATCTGTAACTGTGAAGCTAATTCCCGAAAGGACCGGGATACGACCATAGCCAGCGTAAATATTGTCGACGTTGAGCATCACGCTGCCGCCCGTTTGCCGAGATAAACGTCACGGACCGCCTGATTGCTAAATACTTCCTCCGCTCCCCCTTCGGTGAGAATCATCCCTTGATTGAACACGGTAATGCGCTGCGCGATGCTGCGAATGAAAGACATATCGTGCTCAACCACAATTATTGGATGCTGCCGGTTGATCTCAAGAATGAGCGCCGCCGTTCGCACACGTTCCTCCTCGGTCATGCCGGCTGCAGGCTCATCCAGCAAGATCAATTCCGGATCGCCACACAGCACCACCCCCAACTCTAGCCATTGACGCTGGCCGTGCGCGAGCTGGCCCGCCAGGCTGTTCACAAAACCGCCAAGCGAAAATCGCTCGACCTGGGCTTCGACCGATTGCCCGATAGCCTTTCCCTTCTTGTGGCGCGCCGCGGCAATCCAGAGATTTTCCTGCACGGATAGGCCGTTGAAGACGCTGGGTTGCTGGGTCTTGATGCCAATGCCAAGGCGAGCAATTTCATGCGCTTGCAACATGGTGAGGTCCGTGCCCCGGAAACGCACAGATCCGCTCGTCGGCTTGATCTGGCCCGTGAGAAGCTTAAAGAAAGTACTCTTACCTGCTCCGTTCGGTCCGATCAGACAGCGAATCTCACCTTCCGCGAGTGAAAAATCGACACCGCGAATTGCCTGCATACCGCCAAAATGCTTGATCAACCCAATCGTCTCAATCAGTGGAGGGGTGCTCACGTCTTGTCCTTTCGCGAGACGCTCGCGACCGAGGGTTTCGATCGACACATCGAAAGAAACCAGGGCATAAGCTGGTCCGTTACGATGGGCGCAATTCCCTTGGGAACAAGCAGCACAAAAGCCAGCAGCACGGTACCAAGAACAACATTCGCATCGACGGTCTGCTGCGAGCCGAGGCTGGCTGTCAACCAGGAGATCAATGCAGCGCCGATCATTGGGCCTATCAACGTCCCAACTCCTCCGACCATCAGCCAAATGATGATCTGGGCAGACTGAACCACACTGAACGCCGTAGGACTGATAAAACCACCCCATGCCGTGAACAGGCAGCCCGCAAGACCCGCAATAGCGCCGCCAATCGAAAACGCGATCAGCTTGTGGAGGCGCGCGTCGTATCCGAGGAATTCGACCCGACTCTCATTCTCTCTCACCGCAATCAGGACCCTTCCGAACCGCATGCGGAGAAGCATTCGCAGCCCAAAATAGACAAGCATAAGCGCGACCATGCAAACCCAAAACATATCTTGCGGACCCAGCACTGCATTTGGATCGAACGGAACGTTGAGCGAGGGAACGTTCGGTATTCCATTAAAGCCACCGAGATGCACGTCGCCGATCCGGTATTGCGGTCCCGCAGTCGAATTGACGACGTTATAGAAAATCAGGGTTACCGTCAGCGTGATAACACCGACGTAGACGTCGCTGATACGCGCGTAAAACATGAAATATCCCAGCGCGGCCGCCAGCAACGCCGGCAATGCCATCGCAATGACAATCGGCAGAGTGCTATCTCCCACATTAATGACACTTACGGCGTAGGCGTAGGCCCCCAATCCGAAGAAAGCAGAATGTCCAAAGCAAAGAATTCCGCCATAGCCCCAGATAAAAGCCAAGCTCAAGGCGAGAATCGCGAAGATCACAAACAATGTGACCCGCAGGAGTGTGAATAGTTCAAGCGCGAGAGGCAAGCCAACTAGTAGCGCGATCCCGATGACGCCGACGGCGATTAAGGAAGCATTCGAGCGAACAAACGGGTGCATCAGAGTGCCCGTCGGAAATAGCGGCCGGTGATCCCATTCGGCAACAGACGGATCAAGATAACCGCGGCAACAAGCAGTGCCACCTCCCCGTAGACCGGGTTGGATAAAAATGTAGCAAGTTGATTGACGAAACCGAACATCGCGGAAGCTGTGACCGTGCCGACCAGAGGCGCCGGCCCTCCGCCAATGACGGTGATGAAAGCACGGCCGATGTAGGATCCACCAATGCTCGGAAAGACACCGGATATAGGCGCGAGTATGCCTCCAGCCAGTCCGGCCAGCCCGGCACCGAATGCAAATGTGGTTGCGTAGATCCGTGAGGTGTCAACGCCAAGCGCCGCAGCCATCTCGGCGTTTTGCATCGTTCCCCTGGCCAACAGCCCTAGACGCGTCGCACGCAAAACGACATAGACGCCGACGATCGTGACGACCGACATGAGGATCACGAAGAGGCTGTAGCCACTTGTTTGATAGTTACCGACCTTGATCCCGGACAGGGGCGCCGGGACGCCTTCGGTATGACTGCCGAAAATTGTCGTTAGGATGCCCACGATGAAAAGGCTAAGACCCCAAGTCGCCAACATCGTTTCTACCATCCGGCCATAAAGACGGCGAATAATGACGCGCTCAATAATTGCACCGATAACAGCGACAGCGATCGGCGGAACAATCAAGATGGCGACCCAGATATTCACGTTATGGTGGTAAGCGACAGCGGCACTATAGCTCCCCATGACCATAAACTCTCCGTGAGCAAGATTGATGATACGCATCATGCCGAAGACGACGGCAAGACCGATGCTCATCAGAGCCAACGTCGCGACGCCGTTAACGAAATCAATCCCAACGAGGATGGCTAGATCCAACTACGTATCTCCAAAATCGGCACGACACGTCGTGCGAGCGCAGGCTTCTTAAAACGTCCAAATTGATGCGGCCCGGCAAGCCTTTTTGATCAGGCCATCCGGGCTGCAAAAACTCAAATCCCAACGCGCCCTACTTGACGGATATTACGTACTGCTTCGCATCGCGAGGATTCTTCTTCAGGTCGCATACCATGGCTGTGTCGATCGGCTTCCGCTGCGGGAACGTGTTGAGAATAACGGTCTTCTTGTCCTTGAACTTCGCCAAGTGAACGTCGAAGATACAGTGGTGAGTTTGCGGATCGATCGACACCTTTCCGCTCGGCCCGTCGACGGTGATCCCGCTTTCAAGCGCCTCAATCACCTTGTCGCGGTCAATCGTGCCGGCCTTCTTCACACCGGCGGCCCACAGCAAGAGCCCGATATAGCTTGACATCGTCAAGTCGGTCACCGGCGGGTAATCCGCTCCGAATTTCGCGCGGAAGCGAGTCAGAAACTCCTTGTTCGCCAAACTGTCGATGTCTTGCAGGTAGTTGTACGCCACGACGATGCCGTTTGATTCCTCGGGCGTGAGCACCATCTGCTCATTTCCAGCTCCAAACGTCGTCGACGCGATCGGGATTTTTCCGGACAAGCCAGCCGCATTGAACTGCCGATAGAACGAGATCGGGCCACCGCCGACCAAGACGGTCAAAATCCAGTCGGGCTTCGCCGCCTGGATTTTGGAGATCGTGCTTCCGAAATTGGTCGCATCGATCGGAAAAAATTCCGTACCGATAACATCGCCACCCCGCTCCTTGGCGTACTTCTTCACCCACTCCGAGGTGATCTGACCATAGTTGTAGTCCGCAGCCAGAACGTAACCCTTTTTGCCCCATGTTTTCACGGCATGATCCACGAGAACTTCGGTATTGTGCCCGGGGGTCGTGCCATCTGCGAAGACATTGCGATCGCAAACACCGCCCTCATACGGCGTTTCGTAGAAGTAGAGAGTTTTGTATTTACCGAGTACCGGTCGAATAATCTCGCGCGATGCGGAGGTAATGCCCCCATGCACCACGGCAACCTTGTGCTTGAGGGCGGCCTCCTGCGCATATTGCGCGTAGAGCTGCATGTTGGATTGGGTGTCGAAGCTGACGACTTTAACTTCGCGGCCAAGAAGTCCGCCAGCCGCGTTCATCTCGCCAACCGCGAAATTCAGGGCATCGAACATTGACTTCCCGTACGCTTCGAGACCTCCTGAAAGGTCATACATGCTGCCTACCACGATCGGGTCACCGGCCGCTACGGCTTGGCGCAACAACGCGGGCGCGAACACTGTCGCAGCCGTTCCACCTTTCAACAGAGCTCTACGATTCATAATCATCGCAACAATTCTCCCCCGCCTGCTATTCACAACTGGCCGCTCGATTAAAATTTACGCAGTTATCTACTCTACTGCTTGCCTCAAACTGCCAGGTGTTAGGCTGTGTTTGCCAATTTGGTCGATTTTTATCTGTCCAATCTTGCCAATCACGAATCTGAATTTGCAATCGCAGCCAAAAAACAGTGTGGCAGATGCCATTACACTCGTGGCGAGCTAGTCGTAAACTATGCG
This sequence comes from Bradyrhizobium betae, assembly GCF_004123905.1. GTDB lineage: Bacteria > Pseudomonadota > Alphaproteobacteria > Rhizobiales > Xanthobacteraceae > Bradyrhizobium > Bradyrhizobium betae_A. The sequence continues at coordinate 352,148 of NZ_MZXW01000004.1, read as the reverse complement.
CATAGCACACGGCGCCGCGCCCAAGTTATGGCTCCACGCGCGGCATGAAATTCCAATCTAATTTCCGTGACCAATGCGGAAATGTTGGTTGGCGTGCCAAGACGCGCCGCTTGGGAGAAATCGGCGGCCGGGACTGCGCTCTAGTGATCGGGAGCCTCGCGTGGCATCAACGATCAGAGTCCCATTGTTACGAATATACATCGCCTGCACAGCGCAACGATCAATACAACGGCACTTCAGAGCATCACTGATGGACAGCGTATTGGCCGACAGAGACAACTGAAAGGCAATGCCAGTCAAGCAATGAGGCTTCCAGTATGTGACGTTCACAATCGAAGTGCGACTGGTTTCAACTGTGAACTAGCGGAGCGCCGAATATCGTCAGCTGCCCTGAGGCAGACCCTAGATTTCCGGATGTTCTCTGCTGTTAGGCTTCTCCGCGAGATAGGGTTCGCTCATGTGGTAGGACCGCCAAAATGCTTCCACCACTCACGATAGAGAGAACGTAATGTCCTTCAAAATTCCTTCCATCGAGCAAATCCGGAAACTGGGCGACGGCATGGGGATGGATATCACCAACAGCTACGCCGAGGCCTTCATAAATTACATCGCTCCCTTTGCCGACGGTTATCGACAGATTGCCGCTTTGCCGGATGACGTACCGCCGATCAAATATCCGCGCGGACATTACTACCGGCCAGAAGGCGATGAAAACAAGCACGGCGCCTGGATTGCCAAGGTGAACATCAAGGGTGCGACAAGCGGACCACTTGCCGGTAAAAAGGTTGCAATCAAGGACACCTATTCTCTCGCGGGCGTCCCGCTCACCAATGGGGCATCCGTATTGGAAGGTTATGTGCCGGAGTTCGACGCACCGGTGATTACGCGACTTCTCGACGCCGGCGCCGAAGTTATTGGCAAATCGACTTGCGAATACTTTTCGTTCTCGGGCGGCGCAGCCACCAGCACATCTGGCCCGGTTCACAATCCTCGCGCTTGGGGACACACCGCAGGTGGATCTTCGACGGGCTCCGGCGCCTTGGTTGCGCTTGGCGAGGTCGATATGGCTATGGGCGGCGATCAAGCAGGCTCAATCCGTATTCCGGCCTCCCTCTCGGGCGTAGTGGGTATCAAGCCGACCTGGGGCCTTGTCCCTTACACTGGCATTATGGGCATGGACCCGACGATCGATCACGCCGGACCGCTCACGGCAACGGTTGCCGAGAATGCGCTCTTTCTGGAGGTCCTGGCCGGCAAGGACGGTTACGATTCGCGGCAAAGCGACCTTGAGATGGAAAGCTACACCAAGGCGATCGGCCAAGGCATCGCGGGTATGAAGATTGGCGTGGTTAAGGAAGGATTTGGTCAATACGACTCGCATCCAGACGTCGACGCTGGAGTGCAGGCGGCGGCAAAGAAGCTTGAAAGCCTTGGAGCCCGCGTCGATGAAATCTCGATACCTTGGCACCTGACCGGGGTACCCATCTGGGCCGCGATTGCCCTCGAGGGCACGTACCATGGAATGATCACGAGTCCCCTGCCCCGTCACACCGAAGGCGTTTATCCAATCTCGCTTGCTGGTCGACTGGGCTCGCTTCGCGATCGGGCCAACGAACTGCCCGACACGGTAAAGGTCGGTATGCTGCTCGGCGCCTACACCGACAAATACTATCAGGGCTATTTCTACTACAAAGCGCAAAATCTTCGCCGACGGCTGCGTGCTGCATACGACAAGGCGCTTGGCTCGTATGACTTGTTGCTCATGCCGACGACCAGGATGATGGCTTCCAAGATTCCGCCCCCCGATGCCCCCCTGGAACAGATGATGCAGCACTGCTGGGAGCAAATTACGAACACGAGCCCGTTTAACGTTACGCACCACCCCGCCATTTCGATCCCGTGCGGCCTCGGCGAAGGTAACCGTCCGATCGGCTTGATGCTCGTCGGCAAGCATTGGCGGGAATCGACGGTATACCGCGCAGCGGACGCGTTTGAGCGCGCTGGCAATTGGCAATCGATGGGTCCGAGCGGAAAACGCTGATACAAACGTACAATCGAGCACCCCGGTGGTCGCGTATCACCGAGGTGCTCATACAAAATCGAAATTCTGGCGAACGGCTTTTCGGTCAGAATATCCGAAGCTTTTCGGGTGAGGTTTGCGGAGGCATGATTTTGCGTTGGCTCTTACGTAGCAATCGCCGTCGATCGATGATGCTAAGCCTGTCGTCTGCTGCCTGAAGGCAACGTCCTTGCTGAGCGGAGACGCGCAAGGATCCGGTCAAGTTACCGAGTGTCGGAAATAATGGCGATCGACGAAACAAGCGACAAGCAACCTGCCGGAAGGACGCTCACGGTAGACTTGCAGCAGCTGCGATTTGCGGTTGCCGCTAGTGACTGCGGAAGTTTCAGGCGAGCGGCGGACCTGCTTTCCGTTCGACACTCCTTGCTGAGCCGCTCCATCGGTCAGCTAGAGCATTTGATTGGAGCCACTATATTCGAACGCTCGAGTGGAGGAGTGAGATCCACACTCGCCGGGAAGAGCGTCCTGAGAATAGCGAGGGTCGTCCTGGAACAGGTCGACGCACTTGTTGCAACAGGGAGGTCTAATGGTCGGGGTGAGGCCGGCCGTATCTCGGTGGGATTCTGTACATCTATTTCCACCGGAAATCTGCGGGCTACCTTGCTCGACTTCAAGAGACGTTTTCCGCACATTGACCTGGCAACGGTTGAGCGGCCGCGCTCCCGTCTGATGAACGCCCTTCGAATGGTACACTCGACATAGTTGTCGTCACGGGGGACGCTCCGTCGTCCGGGAACAAAACTCTCAAACTCTGGAGCGAGCGGATACTTGTCTCCTTGCCCGAACGTCATCCGTTGGCGGCGCGCGCAGTGATCCATTGGACGGATCTGCGTGGCGAGACTGTTCTACTAAGTCAACATGATCCCAGTCGAGAGCTCGAGGATCTAATGATATCGAAGCTCATATCTTCGGTCGACCGACCACGGGTCGACCTGCACGATGTAAGCCGAAGCATTATCAAGAGTCTCATCAGCATGGAGCTTGGAATCAGTCTCGTAATGGAATCCGACACGGGAGCAAGTTTCGCCGGACTTGTATATCGTGAGCTTCGAGACGGAACGGGATCAAGCCGAATAGACTTCTCCGCACACTGGCGCGCCGCAAACGAAAACCCGGCCTTGGACGGTTTCCTCGAGCTATTGTCGGAACGCTATCGGTCGCCAACGTCTCCCGAATGAACTGCTACTCGTCTTAGCTTCGAGAATCCGCGATCCGTAGCCATGAACCGCGCGAGCATAGGCGCGACAAGCTTGCCCGGATCGCTGATGGGTTGGCCGGATTCGCCTGCAACGGCTTTCGCGTAGGCCAGCAAATCTCGATGCACGGAAGCCGGCAATTCGATGCTGACCTTGACTGGTCTCTCGTCTGGAAGCGTCCCAATCTTGAGCTTGGTCATTTCACCCTCTGTACGGCTCGAGAACGAGATCGCGATTGACGATAACACGGACGGGAAGTCCCGGACGGATGGTCAACGTCGGCTGAATATTGAGGCTACGACGAACAACCTGCTGGCCGGTTTGATTCAGTGAATCCCCTGCCCCGTGCCGCAAGGCCTGGATGATCGCACTGTCGTTGCTGTTGGTGTCGGAGCCCGCGCCGAGTTCGGTGCCGACAGCAAGCAGCGTCGACAGTGCAGCAGCTTTGAGCAATTCGCCCCAATGGTTGTCGACTTCATCTTCGAGGCCGGCATATCCTGCCGCGTCTGCACCCGGCTGCCGCTCGAGAACGATCGAATGGCCGCTCGGCATGATAAGGCGGGTCCAGACCAACAGCACGCGTGACTGACCGAACGCAACCTGGCTGTCGTAGACCCCGATCAAGCGCGCCCCTTGCGGGATAAGCAGAAGGCGCCCGGTCGGCGAATCGAAAACGTTTTCTGTTACCTGCGCGGTGATCTGGCCTGGAAGGTCCGATCGAATCCCGGTGATCAGGGCTCCCGAAATGACCGTTCCAGCCTGCACGATATACGGTGAAGCCGGCCTGGTGATGCGGTCGGGGCTTACTGTGCGGCGATCCACGGATGCGTTGACGAAGGCGAGCTTCTTGTCCTGACCACTCTGTGCGGATCCTTCGTCGTTATTGGTGGTCGAGATCGATGAAGCATTGCGGTCGCCCCCCTGAGCCGCACCAGCAGGGGGACGCACTTCTCTCCCATTGGTAGAAGCAAACACGTGGCTTACGCGGGCTGCTTCGGTTTCCTGATCCCGGCGCTGCTGTTCAGCATCTGGAGCCGTGCCGCCGATCGTTGGCGACAGGCCCTGTGCAGCAAGGATCGGTCGGCCAAGGTCTCCAGGGAGCGGCGGACCGAGTTCCGGGATCGCCTGGCGCGGAACGCCTGCGTAATCCTTCGGCAGCGTCGTGATGCCGTCGGCGACATTGTGATGGTCGGTGCTATAGAGCTCATCAGCCGCCTGGTTTCGGGAGCGGCTGGTTTGCAACGACCACAGCACAGCTCCGCTGATGACAAGCAAGGCAACCGCGCTCCCTCCCGCCAGAACCTTCCGCGACAACCGAACGCGGACATGTCCGCCCAACAACGAGTTCCTGCCGCCTGGACCGCACCATGAAGCCGGCTTTAATCCATGGTCGGGGCATATAGCGCATCTCCGCAAAGAAGCGCTGGATCGCGGGGATAAGGTTCAATGTCTGTAAGACGGCGTCCCTCGCCGCAGCAATAATGCGGTTGCGAATGTTTGCCATTCTTCCGACCATCACCGAATATCGAATAATCGCCTCAACCTGCGGCCTTCTTTCTGTCTCGTAAGTCTCAAGGATCGTGGGGTTGAGCCTCCCTTGCAGTACCGCCGCAATCTTCCAGCAAATGTTGTTGGCATCGCGAGCGCCCGTGTTCATGGCCTGCGCGCCGAACGGCGGCATGACGTGTGCTGCGTCGCCGAGCAAGAAGACCCGTTTCGATCCCATTCGCTCGGCGATGCGCTCCGAAAATCCATAGACCACCGACCGGATGATTTTGAGGGGTGTTCCTTTGTACGGAGTATGTCTGTCCACGAGATCACGGATGCTGTCCGCCGTGGCAATCTTGCGATGATCTTCGCCGGGGTTGAGCATGAACTCCAGCCTTCGCCCGCCATATGGCGTAGGCACGCTGTTGAACGGCCGCTCAGGATTGCAAAAAAACGCGAGAAGGGGGACCGGTCGGGAAACTCGGCGAGGTCGACCACCAAATGAGGCTGATCAATGCGATTTCCGGCGAAAGAAATGCTGACAGCCGAGCGGATGAAACTTCGCGCGCCATCACAGGCGAGTACAAATCGTCCCGTCACTCGATGTTCTCGCCCGGCACGAAAGACCTTCAACCTGACGCCATTCTCATCCTGATCTAGGCCTGCGACAGTAGACCGGTACTGCAGATCGACGCAGGGAAAGCGCTGCGCGCCATGCAGCAGCTTCTTCTCGAAGACTGGCTGCATCAATCCCGCGCGGTTGCCAAATCCATTCGATGTCAAGAAGGGGTTGACCTTCACCACCGGCTTGCCCCGCACAGAATAAAAGAAAATTCCAAAAGGCGGCGATAGGTGCTCTTCCATGTCGCCGAGCAACTCCAGGTTATCAAGAAGACGGAGATATTCGTCGTCGATCACGAGTGCTTTGGGCAAGTCCGACGTCAGTTCATTCCGCTCCAGCAAGATTGTGGAAATCCCGAGCGAGCCGAGAATGTTAACGACCGTCAGGCCGACCGGCCCCGCACCAACGACCAAGACATCGGCATCTTTGGTTCCGCGCCCGTCGGGTCCCGAAATCGGCTTGATGAGTTCGCGGATCTGATCAAGCGACAGCTGATTATCCATTAACGCCCGCCTTTCTAATTTGGCAGTTAGTTTCGACCGACGACAGCCTCAGAGCTTAGCTACTGGTGGACTTGGATCGCGTCCGTCCCATGCACAGGTGACGAACAAAAGTTTGAAATCAGCAAATTGCGGTCCGAGTTCCGAAGATTCTGCATCATCCCCGCGCCGCTGCTTTTACAGCGTGACCAACTAGACGCAGCCGAAGAATCAAATGTAGGTAGCCATCCCCTCAGAGAGGGCGTGTCATGCTTCGGATCAGCGCCGCCGAACACGTGATGGGGGCGCGGCGGCAGGAAAAGGTGGAAAGCATCATTACATCCCGGTCCGCTATTCTAGTGAATGGGCCGGGCCGGAAGGGCGTTTATGCGAATACAGCCGGCCCTGCCTGTCGCGAAGCCTTGCAACGGCTCTGACCTTCTTAATGGCGATTGGTCACGCTGCGGCCGACCGACCGCGGATTTGTCCGATCCGACTTCCGGGGCGATGCCGCCATTCAGCGGACGTTCTGAGCCGGCTCGCCCGACAGCTGGTAGCTCAACCTTCTGCCCACTAAGTCCTGTGGAAACTCGCCCGCTGAGGATGTTGGCAGACGACGGCTTGAGCTGAAATATGCGCAGAACATCTGGGTCGTTCGGTGGTTCTGATTTTCCACATGTTCGCGGGGCGCTCCCGAGCGACCCAATCGGCCGAAGTGACAACCATCTTGAGCGAAGACCGCCACGCTCGTCCGTCGCGAAACCCTGACGCGACGCCAATCATGCTTCGTGGCTATGCAGTCGAGTTACCATTTGAGTGAGGCTGCGGTATCTCGCCGCTCGCGTAAGGTCGACTCGCGCGCGATGGCGAGGCCGATCAAGGCAACCAATGCCATCGCGGCAGCGACGACGACCATTGCGGGGCGAAGACCGCCGACCGACGCGGCCAGCGGCGCGATGAGCAGTGGGCTCAAGAACTGACCGAAATACAGACCGAAGTAAACCTGCCCGGTTGCCTTGCCCATGTGCCAGGGCTTTGCGGCGGCCATCGTCCAGGCCATGACATTGGGAATCAGCATCCCAGCACCAAGACCATTTACTGCGAGGACGACGAAACTCTCGGCATAGCTGGTGATGCGCGACAGCCACCAAATCCCCACTGCCAGCAGCGCAAAGACCAAGACGTTGATCGATTGCGTATTGAATCGCCTCCGTAAAACGGGCCACAGCAACGTTCCCGCGGCAGCCGAAAGAACTCCGAAAGCGGCCCCCATTCCGATGGCCTGAGTCGATGTTATACCCAGGTCCGCGAGCAGAAACGGGTACTGGACCGGCGGTAAGTAGACGGCGATCATGCCCACCAGCATGACTGTAATCTGGGGAAGCAGCGCGGACTTTGGCGGCCGTGTAGCTGCGAACCCCAGCGTATCCGTGCGCGGCGCGTATGGTGGGGGGGGCAGTCGAAGTTGGAAGGGAATCAGGAGCAGCGCGAGACCATAGAGCGCGAACGGCAGCCGCCAGTTCATTTCGCCGAGAGCGCCACTGACCACAAAGAGAATCGTGCCGCCCACGCCGATAAAGCGCATTTGCAGATTGAGATAACGTTCGCGCTCCTGTCCTTTGAAGTGAGTACCGATGATGGACGTGCAGCACGTCATGACGATGGCTTCAGCGGCACCGAAAATGAACCGAGAGACGACGATTTCAGTTATGCCATCGAGCCAGAGCGGAGCGACGCCGGAGACGGCGTATAGCGCTGTGCCCCATACCAAAAATCTGCGGCTCCCCCAACGGTCAATGACTGTGCCGATGAAGGGTGAAGCGATCGCCGTGACGAATGCAGGCGCCATCAGCGCCAACGCCACCAACAATTCGACGTTCTTGACCGAGGCGTAGGCCGCCTGGAACTTGACCAGGATAGGGACCACCAGGATGGATGCCAAGATGGTCATGCAGCTGCCGAACAGCAGCACTATTCCGACGCCGTTCACGCGTTCAATTGTCTTCATGTCGCCCCTCACCCTCACTGCACTTCTTGACTTGACATCGATCCCGCCGATGCTCGCCCGCTGTGGGAACAAGCCGGACCGCAGATATGTTTCCAGGCAGCCGGACCTGCCGCGCGAGCAAAGGTGTCGACCCGCGGCGAACGCCTCTCTTCCGGAAGGTCGACCTTTGCGACAAGGGATAAATCGCCTGTATCGTAGACTTCGCGGCCGTTGAGCAGCGTCTTCAGCACCCGGATTTTGGGAAGCGCATCGTTGTCACAGGTCAGCGGGTTACGATCGACGACCGCAATGTCGGCCTTATAGCCTGCGCGCAATGCGCCGATCCCGCTCCAATTCATCAGCGTCGCGCCCGAGCTGGTCCAGGCTTTCAGAGCCTGGAGCCGCGACACCGCCATGCCAGGTTGAAGGTTCCGATGGCCTGAACCTGCAAACTCGTGCGTCTCAGCGAAAGCGATGTGCTCGAAAGGCCTTGCCGGCCCCCAATCACTGCCGAGCGTCACGTTCGCTCCCGAATCCATCATCCGCCCCAGTGGGATGAGGTCGCTCAAGCAGTCTCTTCCAATTCGCTCAGCGTAGAGGTCGCCCTTCCCCCAGCTGAAACTCATGCTCGTCGACAGATGGAAGCCAAGCTCCGCATAGCGTCGAATCGTCTCCGGGCTGATGAGGATGTTATGCTGCATGATCCACCCCTTGGATGGAATGTCGTAAGAACTCAGGAAGGGCGCGAGCGATTCCAGAAACTCGCGATGGTCCTGGTATGCTCCTTGAACGATGTTTAGCCGTAGGTCGTTCTTCAGGCAGAACTCGATCGCCTCGCGCTCGATGTTCTGAGGCACGAAGGTGTGTCCCCGCGTTGCACGACCGTAGGGATCTCGAATCGTTTTGTCCGCGCGAAGAAACCCTGGCCAGCACGGACCTCCGCGCGAAAGCGTAAGACCGTTGATGCGAAAGAGATCGTCCTGCACAGACCTCGAGCGAAGCGCTAAAGCAAAGTTGGAGCGACAGTCCTCCTCTGAAGTCCCCAGCCCATAATCGAATGACTGCGCTGCTTCAAGCGAGCTCATGACGCGCAGCGTGCTTTCACCGGCTTCGCGCATAAGCCGATACGCTTCGATGTGCTCCGGTGCCATGACGTGCCCCTCATAGCCTGCTGTCACACCACGGCTGTTGGCAATAAGCTGTCCCAGCCGCGCACCACGGTTCCAGTCATCAACAGTCGGCATCGGAAGGTTGACCATCAGGGATAGCCAGAAGGGATCAGGATTGTAGTAGTTGGTGACGCTGCCGCGAAAAATGCCGCTGGGCTCGCCATCTGGCTCTTTTTCGATCCAGACATCGCTCACGCGGGACGGTAGCGAAGCGGTTATCCCTAAACGGCGCATCGCCACGGTATTCATGGCACAGACATTCGGAATGCGCGGACCCCACGCGGCGATCATGACCGGATGGTTCGGCGCGATCACATCGAGCAGCGTACGGTTCGGCAGGCGACCTTCGGCGAGATCGCGCCAGCTCCTCCTGGTGAAATAATGAGGCTCGCCGACCGGGGTGGTAATAATCCATTCGCCGGCTGGCACTGTCCGTGCACGTTCTCGGATACGCTGGGCGATGTCGTCATGATTCTTGGCGTCGAGAATATCGACAGACATGCCAACGACGGCTGCAAAGTGAAGGAAATGAGGATGCGTGTCGATAATACCGGGCATGGCGGTCGAGCCGCGCAAGTCCAAACGCTCCGCCCCTTGGCCCGCGACTGTGAGCATCGAGCCCAAGTCTCCGGTCGCGAGAATGGTGTCACCATCGATCACCATGGCTTCGGCCATGGGCGATGCCGCATCTAGCGTAAGGATTTCACCTCCATGAATTACGGTTCGCATCGGCCTCTCTCAAGGTTTAAGGTTAAGTGACCGATGGTCACTTCACGAGACTTGCCGTTTTGACAGTGGCTGTCAAGTATTGCAGAAACGGTTATTCACAGCCGGACCGACGATGAAAATCCGAAAGAAGATGCCCGACGGCCACCACCACGGCAATTTGCGCGAGGCCGTGTTAGCAGCCGCGATGTCGCTCCTGCGGCAACGGCAGACTCCGTCGTTCAATCTCCGCGAGATCGCGGAGATGACGGGCGTAGGGCACTCGGCCGTATACCGGCATTTCGCCAGCAAGGACGCCCTGCTCGCCGATATCGCGGCCCGCGGTTTTACCGAACTAGCCCAAATTCAGGATCGGGAAATGGCCCTAGCCGGCGATGACCCTTGGGAACGGCTCATTGCGGCGGGGCTCGCCTATGTGAATTTCGCCCGAACCAATAGGGCGGCTTACATTGTCATGTTCGACCCCACTATGCGGGAGCGTTGGAACGAGCTCGAGAATGTCAGAACGGCATTGGACACATCATTCGGCCAGTTCGCCAAGACAATCGTAGCCTGTCAAACAGCCGGCCTGTTGCCGGCGGCGCCTCTCGAAATCCTGACCAGCATGCTTTGGTCTGCAGGGCACGGCCTCGCACAACTACTCGGATCGGGTCACCTCGATTGGCTTCAGTCTTCCGCAATAGGCGAAGACCAGTTTGTATCGATAGCTATCCATGTATTTTGCGAGGCCTTGCGCGCTCCGGCTTCAAGACCGTGGCTGGAACTACGACCTAGTCTAGCCGCCGCGACCCCGGGCCCGAGATCCAAGAACTCCTCCTGACCAAGCTCGCCTCACCCGGAGACCCAAAGTGGTCTATGGTAGAGCGCGCCGCGCGACAGCTTGCAGGCGTCCGCAAGGTCGGCGATCGAGGCCCGCATATAGCGAAGGAGGTCGGCCCCCCAACCGCCTGCTAAACTCGCTTCTCCCATGCTCGCCTGATTACCTGCATCAAATAGCGCGACTGTGTGTGGGAGAGCGGCCACCGCCGTCCACCACGAGAACAGCGCCCGTGACAAATGAAGCCTCGTCCGACGCTAAAAACAGACAGCAGGCAGCAATCTCGGCAGGCGCGGCCATACGCCCCAGCGCGATCCGCCGTTCGACAGACCGGAATTCGGCATCGGCCGTCGTGTCATTCTGCTCCGCCAGCAATTGCATCTCGTAGGCGCTCATCGGCGTCCGCACCCAGCCCGGCGCTACCGCATTGGCGCGGATAGAATCGGCGCCGTGCGCGAAAGCCAGCGAGCGCGTATAGGCGACCACAGCCGCCTTGCTCGCCGCGTAACTCGTGCTGTCTGGACTCGCATTGAAGGCTGCGACGGAAGCGACGTTCACGATCACTCCTGCCTGCTGCTTCAAGAGAGGCAAGGCAGCGCGACACACCCGCATTGTTCCGGTCAGGTTGACGTCGAGCGTCCTCGCCCAGACATCATCTGATACGTCCAGCGGCTGGTCCGGAATAATAAGACCCGCGGCATTGACTACGATGTCGAGCCGTTGGCCACATCTTTCGATGGCCCGCACGATATCGGCGCTCTTCGTAACGTCGCCCGCGACCGCGTGCCCACCCGCCTCCGTAGCCGCCATCTCAAGTTCGGCGTCACCGAGGCCGAACAGCACGACGCGTGCACCGTTCTGCGCAAACGTCAACGCGGTCGCCCGACCGATGCCGGTCGCCGCTCCCGTGATCAATGCGGTTTTTCCCGCGAGCCGCGCCGTCATCCAAGCCCCCATTGCCGCTCCACCGCAAAGCCGGTCTCGGGCAGCGTGCTGCCGCCATCGACGATGATGGTCTGCCCGGTCATGTATCCCGCTTCGACGGAAGCCAGATAGAGCATCGCGTAACCGATATCGTCGGCACTCCCCATCCGACCGACCGGGACGAAACGCTCGAGTTTCGCTCGCGTCTCCGGCGCGCTCATCGTGCCGCGGCCCGGCTTGGCAATGAACCCTGCCTCGACGCCGTTGACGGTGATGCCGTCGCGCGCCAGTTCGAACGCCGCGCCGCGGATGAAGGCGTTGACGCCGGCTTTCGCCGCCGAGTAATGCGCGCCACCACCCATCGCAACACGCGCGGACACCGAGGACGTCACGAGAATGCGCCCAAAGCGGTTGGCGCGCATGTGCGAGATAGCGGCCTGCGCCAACCAGAAACTGGCATTGAGGTTCAGCGCCAGCGCCTCCTCCAGCTTGGCTTCGTCCAGTTCCTCCAGCGATGACCACGGACAGCCGCCAGCATTGTGAACGACGATGTCGAGACGGCCATATCGTCCTGCGACGCGGTCGACCATGGCGTGCAGGCTGGCACGGTCGAGCGCATCGAACGGCACGCAATGCACCGTCAATCCATTGATCGCAAGCTCCGCCGCGAGGACTTCCGCAACCTCCCGCGTGCGGTTGGCGATCACGACGGTGGCGCCGGCATCCGCCAGGCGCGTGACGATGGCCGCGCCAATGCCCCTGCCTCCGCCGGTCACGATGGCGATCCTGCCTGAGAGGTCGAAGGGACGCGGCATGGTCAGATCACTCCGGTCTTGCGCAGGAGATCGATGAAACCGACGAACACCGCGGTGTGCAGCGCAATGTCCGCATCCGACGTCGCCGGACACATCAGCAGCATGGTGTGGAACGGCGTGACCAAAATGCCCTCGTTCATGTAGAATGCGTGCAGCAACGTCTCGAGGCCGGCCTGCCGGCCGGCGATAACATCGGCGCCGCTGCGCGGCTGCTGCGCCATGAACATGATTTCCGCACGCGCGCCGATCTGGGTGACATGCCAGGGCAAACGATTGGCCTCGATCAAGCCACGGATCTCGTCGGCAAGCCGGGTCGCGGTCGCGATCATGCGGCTATAGTTCTCGTCGGTCAGCACCTTTTCCAGCACCGCGCGCATGGTTGCGACCGTCAGTGCGTTGCCGGCGAGCGTTCCGCCGAAACCGAGATGGGCGGATTGGCGCTCGCGCGGATTGACATGGGGCACTATGGCCCAGAGACGTTCGGAGATCTCCTGGTTCAGCCCGAACACGCCGGCCGGAATGCCGCCCGCGATCGCCTTGCCTGCGACGAAGATGTCGGGCTGCAGGGCGTGGATTCCAGTGTAGCCGCGAGGGCCGCAGGACAGCGTGTGGGTCTCGTCGATCACGAGCACCGTGCCGCTCCGCCGCGTCAGCTCGCGCAATGCCTGATGAAAGCCCGGATCGACCGGGATCATGCCGAAATTGGTCATCAGCGGCTCGGCCAGCACGCAGGCGACGTCGCCATGCGCAAGCGCCGCCTCGAGCGCCGCGACATCGTTAAACTCCACCACGCGCGTGACGGTGTCGTGATCGATTCCGTTGGGATGAATCATGTTCCGCAAGCCGACGCGGCCATCGCGGATTTCGACATGCGCCTCCTCGACGCCGCCGTGATAGCAACCCGAGAACACCAGCACCTTGGGACGGCCGGTGATCATCCGCGCGATCCGGATCGCCGCACGATTGGCATCCGTCGCCGAGGTCGTCAGCGTCCAATGCCGCTGCCCAAACCGGCGCGACAGCTCGGCACCGACCCACAGGCTGTCCTCGGTCGGCATCATCATCGTCGCGCCGCGCTTGAGCTGACGCAGTGCCGCGTCGATCACCGCTTCAGGCGCGTGGCCGCACATGCCGCCGGTGTCGCCGAGACAGAAGTCGATGTAGTCGTGGCCGTCGATGTCACGAATATGTGCGCCGCTGGCCTCGTCGACATAAACGGGGAAACCGCCGGCCCAACGCCGCATCCAGTGCGAAGGGCCGCCGTAAAGGAAGTGCCGCTTGCCTTCCTGCCAGGCGTCCGCGGAGCGCGGATGCATCTTGCGGAAGCGTTCCTGCTCGGCATCGATCAGGCGATCGATGACTCCGGCGCGCTCTTCGGTTGTGATGCTCATAGCGCGATCCAGGCGGTCTTGAGGTCGGTATAGGCATCGAGCGCGTGCAGCGACTTGTCGCGCCCGAAGCCGGATTGTTTGAACCCCCCCAGCGGCACGGTGATATCTGCCCCGCCATAGGCATTCACGTGCACGACCCCGGCATGGATGGCGCGAATCATGCGGTGCGCGCGCGAGAGGCTGCCGGTCCACACGGCCGACGCGAGTCCGTAAGGGGACTCGTTTGCAAGTGCCACGGCATTCTCCTCGGATTCGAATTGTGTCACGGCGAGAACCGGGCCGAACACCTCCTCGCGCCAGAGATTCATCCGAGGCGCGACATCAGCCAAGATCGCTGGCGACATGAAGTGACCGCCGCTATCCGCCAGGAGCTGCTCGCCGCCGATCAGTCGCCGAGCGCCCTGCTCCTGCGCCAGCGCAACGGCATCGAGATTGCGGCGCAATTGCGAGGTGCTGGAGATCGCGCCGATGTCCGAGGTCAGATCGAGGGGATCGCCGACCCTAAGGCGCGCGGTCGCGCTCAGCAGCTGATCCATGAACCGGTCGTAGATCGATGATTGCACCAGCAGCCGCGATCCGGCGACACAAACCTGGCCTGAATTCCGGAAGATGCCATTCGCCGACACTTTTGCCACGTGACTGATATCGGGCGCATCGGCGAAGACGATGTTCGGGGACTTGCCGCCGAGCTCAAGATGGACGCGCTTCAGGTTGGAGCGTGCCGAGGACTCCAGCAGCCGTCGCCCGACCGCACCCGAGCCGGTGAACGCCAGCGCATCGACATCCATATGCAACGCCAGCGCCTCCCCGGCCGAGGCGCCACGGCCGGTAACGACGTTAAGGACGCCGTCGGGCAAACCGGCCTCGCTGGCGAGCCGCGCCAGATACAGCAAACTGAGCGAGGCGATCTCCGGCGGTTTCACCACGACCGAATTGCCGGCCGCCAGCGCCGGCGCGATCTTCCAGGCGCCGATCATCAGCGGAAAATTCCAGGGCACGATCACGCCGACGACGCCGAGCGGCTCGCGATGCACGAGGCCGAGCACGTCGCGGCCGGTCGGCGCGATCTCGCCGTAGAGCTTGTCGATCGCCTCGGCATAGTAGCGGAAGGTGCCGGCAGCGGATAGCGGCTCCGCCTTGTAGGCCATGCCGATCTCAGTGCCGTTGTCGCGGACGCCGAGCACCGCGATCTCGAGCGCATGTTGCTCGATCAACTCCGCAAGGCACAGCAACACTTTCTTCCGATACGCCGGCGCCGACCGCGACCAGCCGCCATGGCTGAACGCCTGTCGCGCAAGTTTCACGGCCAGATCGATATCGCGGGTGTCACCGTCGGCAATGGTGGTCAGGCGCCGCCCATCGATCGGCGACAGCACGTCGAGCCGCGCATCACCGAGCGCATCCGTCGGCCGGCCACCGAGAAAGAGCTGCTGGGGCGGAATGACTGCCGACCTCAATTGATCGATCTGGACTTGCTGCATGTCGGCTGAGTTGTCCATTGGCATGAGCAGCGTCAGGTGCGCCGCTCGCATGGTCTGATCCTTGCCAAAACAGACGGCCGAGCGGCAATCAACCGATGGGTGGATGTCGTTCCGCAGCCGCCGCTCATAGCGTGCGACCAAGCCTTGATGTCCGGCCTTCTGATGCAGGCCCGTCGTTCCATTCTTCCCTCAGCCATCGGTGAGTGCTGCCAGGTCATGCCCGAAACCATGAAACCGCGAATCCTCCTGATCGGCACCGGCGACACCAAGGCCGACGAGCTACTCTTCATGCGCGACCGCATCACGCGGGCCGGCGGAGAGACCGTGATGATGGACATCAGCGTGCTCGGCGATCCGCCCTACCGCCCGCAGCACGACAAGCATGCCGTCGCCGCGGCCACGCAGACGACCATCGCCGCGATCCTCGCCAGCGGTGACGAGAACTCTGCGATGTCGGCGATGGCACGCGGTGCCGCCACCCTTGCCCGGGAACTCACTGAGGCCGACGCGATCGATGCGGTCATCGCCATCGGCGGCACCATGGGGACCGATCTCGCGCTGGACGTAGCGCTGGCGTTGCCGCTCGGCATGCCGAAGCTCGTGGTCTCGACGGTCGCATTCTCGCACTTAATCCCGCCGGAGCGGATCGCAGCCGATCTGATGATGATCCTGTGGGCCGGCGGCCTCTATGGCCTCAACGGCACCTGCACGTCGGTGCTGGCGCAGGCCTGCGGCGCCATCGTCGGCGCAGCGCGCAGCGCGATCCGACCGAAGAAGGACCGGCCCGTCGTCGCCATCACTTCGCTCGGCAAGAGCTGTCTCAATTACATGGTGGAGTTGAAGCCGCAGCTTGAACGGCGCGGCTATGAGGTCGTGATCTTCCACACCACGGGCATGGGCGGCCGCGCCATGGAATCGATCGCCGCGCAAGGCGGCTTTGCCGCGGTGCTGGATTTGAGCCTGCAGGAACTCGCCAACCAGCTCACCGGCTCGGTGGTGAATTCCGGCCCTGATAGGTTGGAGAATGCGGGCAAGGCCGGCATCCCGCAGATCGTCGCGCCCGGCGCCATCGACATGGTGGACTTTCCGGCTTGGCTGCCGACGCCGAAGGAATTGGCTGATCGTCCGTTCCACGCCCACAACCGCCTGCTCGCCTCGGCGACGTCGGGTCCGGACGACCGCCGCCGGATCGCACGCGCGATTGCCGAAAAGCTCGCGCAAGCCAAGGCGCCGGTGGCGTTCGTGCTGCCGGCAGGCGGCATCCAGCAATGGGACCGCGAGGGTGAGTCCCTGCACGATCCCGAAGGGTTGACGGCGTTCGTCTCCGAGATGCGCTCGGCCATCGCTTCCCCTGTGGAACTTCACGAGTTGAAGGAGCATATCAACCACCCCGCCTTCGCCGAGCGCGTGCTGCAGATTTTCGATCGATGGGTGGCGGCCGGCATCGTGCCGGCCGGCCAGGCCACGGCCGCCGCGTGAAACCGCCGCTCGCCCGCGCGCTGGTGCTGGATTTCGGCGGGGTCATCTCAAAGACCCTGTTCGAGACCCATGATTTGACCGAGCAGGCACTGGGCCTACCGCCCTGCACGCTGAAATGGCTCGGGCCCTTTGCGCCTGACACTGATCCTCTCTGGGCCTCCATGCAGCGCGGAGATATTTCCGAGCGCGACTACTGGCTGACGCGCAGCCGCGAGGTCGGGCACATGCTCGGCGAGGACTGGCAAGCGATGGACACGTTCGTGCAGCGCGCTCGCGGCGCCGATCCCGCAACCGTCATTCGTCCCGAGGCGGACCGTGCCATCCGCATGGTCGATGACGCCGGCTTCATGCTCGCCATCCTCTCGAACGAGCTCGATCTGTTCTATGGCGCGAGCTTCCGGCACCGACTGCCGATCCTGCAGCGTTTCGTTGCAATCGTCGATGCGACCCATACAGGTATCCTGAAGCCCGATCCGCGAGCCTACAAGGACGTGCTCGACAGGCTTGGGCTCGCCGCGGAGGATTGCGTCTTCGTCGACGACCAACGTCGCAACATCGCGGGCGCCGCCGCCTGCAGCATGCGAACCGTGTTGTTCGACGTCAGGAATCCTCGCGCGTCATACGGCGAAGCCTTGCGGCATTTTGGACTGACCTTCGACTGAGCCGAGAGAGACCATGCGCGACAAGAATTTCCTGATCGAGAACAACGCCAAGCCGATCTGGCATCCGATGGCGCATCCCGCCGAGATGCGTGCGCAGCCGCCCCGCATCATCATGAAGGGCGACGGCGTGCACGTCACCGACATCGACGGCCGCAGGGTGATCGACGCCGTCGGTGGGCTCTGGAACGTCAATCTCGGCTACAGCTGCGATCCCATCAAGCGGGCGATCGCGGACCAGCTCGATGCGCTGCCCTATTATTCCGGCTTTCGCGGCACCTCGACCGGCCCGTCGATCGAGCTCGCCTACGAGCTCACCGAATGGTTCAAACCGGAAGGTATGGTCCGCGCCTTCCTGACGTCAGGCGGGTCGGATTCGGTGGAGACCGCGCTGCGGCTGGCGCGGCAGTACTGGAAGATCAAGGGGCAAAGCGATCGCACCAAATTCCTGGCGCTGAAGAAAGGCTATCACGGCACCCATTTCGGTGGCGCCTCGGTCAATGGCAACGCCAATTTCCGACGCAACTACGAGCCGCTTCTTCCGGGAGTGTTCCACATCCCGGCGCCCTGGACTTACCGCAATCCGTTCAATGAAACCGATCCAGCAAAGCTCGCGCAGCTTTGCGCATCGGCGATGGAGGATGAGATCGCCTTCCAGGGCGCTGACACGATCGCAGCCTTCATCATGGAGCCGGTGCTCGGCGCCGGCGGCGTAATCGTGCCGCCCGATAGCTTCATGACGCTCGTGCGCGAGATCTGCGACCGTCACGGCATCCTGATGATCGCAGATGAGGTCGTTACCGGATTTGGCCGGACCGGCGCCTGGTCGGGCTCGGGGCTGTGGGACGTGAAGCCGGATATGATGACGATCGCCAAAGCCATCACCTCGGGCTATTTCCCGCTCGGCGCGACCATGATCGGCGACAAGGTGGCTGAAGCGTTCGAGGCCGACAGCACCGGCTTCGGCTCGATCGGGCACGGCTACACCTACTCCGGGCATCCGGTCGGCTGCGCCGCGGGCATTGCGGCGCTCGCCGAAACGAAACGCCTCAGGCTCGACGAGAACGCCGCCGCACGGGGCAAGGAGCTGGCCACCGCCCTCGAAGGGCTGAAATCGAAGCATGTGCTGGTCGGGGACGTCCGCTGCAAGGGATTGATGGCCGCGATCGAGCTGGTGGCCGACCGCGACAGCAAGAAGGTGATCGACAAGAAGCTGATCGCCAGGATCGCCGACGCCACCTACGAGTCCGGGGTGATGATCCGCGTCTCCGGGAACAATATTATCCTGTCGCCGCCCCTGATCCTATTGGCGGCCGATGTCGCGACAATCGTCCAAGGCATCGACGCCGGCCTGTCGGCGGCCACCTGATGCGACGCAGGCGATGGCCCGCGCGAACAGCGGCGTTCGTTCCGGTCAGCGCCGATTGCCGATCCCTGATCTCATCCCATCCGGCCAGACTGTGCGCTACGAGATCGATCCGTGCCTCGTAGAGTTTCCCGGCTGCCAGCAGCGTCACCACCGCCCGGCGTGTAAAAGGCTGTCCCGGCCGCAAGGCTCGTATCTCGTCCTTGGCATTCTCGTCGATGGTCATGGACACGACCCGCGCGGCGGCGTCGAACTTTCCGGTGCTGCGCAGCAGGTCGACGGCAGCAACAATCTCGCCCGCGGTCAGGCCGTCCATCGGATGGGACGCCGACGCCGGTGGAGAAACCCTGGTTTCCGCATGCAACGCCGGCATGATGACGATCTCCGCGGCAAGCACCGCTCCGGAGCCACGACGTCCGCGACATCAGGGCCATCCCGCTCCCCGATCCAACCGTCCGTCGCAGGCATACTCACAAAGGCGGCGGGATGAAGCCCCCGAGTGCCCGTTCGAGCAACTGGGCGAATTTCAGCGGCGTGCGGTCTTCGAGGTAAGGACCGACGATCTGGACGCCGGCCGGAAGCCCCTCCACCAGCCGCCGGGTCGGGATCGCAGTGGCCGGCAGGTTCGCTACCGTCACCAGGCCGGGCCACATCAGATTGTCCATGTAGTGCGACGGCTGGCCGTTCACGACGATCCGACGTTCGAACCCCGCAGCCATGTCCATCTGCGCGACATCATGCGGAAACGCGACCGTCGGCGTGATCGGGCACAACAGCACATCATAGCGCGTGAAGAACGCGCGCCAGGCGCGGAACAGCTTTTCGCGCGCCTCGGCGGCATCGGCGAACTGAGCGAGGCTCTGGCTCATCGCCTCCGCCACCATGCGCGGATAGCTGCCCTCCGGCGCAGCCTTACCACCTGCGATGATCTCATCGCGCGCCGGCGGCGGGACACCCACGCCGATGATACCGAATAACGTCTGCATGTAGACGCGAAAGCTCTCGGCCGGATCGATCGCCGGCCGCGCGGCGGTGTCGACTTTCACCCCAAGTCGCGTCAGGTCCTCGACCAACCCGTCGATCGCGGCGGCATATGCTCCATCCAGCGCATAGGCCTTCGCGTCATTCCAGACAGCAACCCGGAAGTCGCGCAAGTCCGTGTGCCGCGCCGGCGGCAACGCGAGGCGGTACGCCGTCCGCTTCAGCTCCGGCGCGCCGGTGATCAAATCGAGCATCAGTTCGAGATCGAACGCAGAGCGTGCCAACGGACCAACGACAGCGAGCTCGGGCTCCGACAAATGGCCAGGCGGCGGCGGGATATGTCCGTCAAGCGGCACGATGCCGTAGCTCGGCTTGTGGCCGTAGACCCCGCAGAAATGCGAGGGCACCCGGATCGACCCCCCGATGTCGCTGCCGAGCTCCAGCGGCGTGAAGCCGGCCGCCAGCGCCGCCGCCGAACCACCGGACGAGCCGCCAACGGTGCGGTCGCCATTCCAGGGATTGCGCGTCAGCCCGAACAGGGAGTTGCAGGACTGGTGGTCGGCCGCCGCCGGGGGTAGATTGGTCTTGCCGAAGATGATCGCGCCGGCCGCGCGCAGCTTCGCGACCGCGGCCGCGTCGATCGCCGGGCGATAGTCGCGCAACGCCTCGAGCCCGCAGGTCGCGGTCATGCCGGTGACGGCGAACGCGTCCTTGATCGTCATCGACACGCCATGCAGCGGGCCGAGGGAGGCGCCACGGGCCCGCGCCGCGTCCGCCTCCTTGGCCGATCTGCGCGCCCCCTCTTCGTCCAGCGCCACCACGGCGTTAATCCGTGGATTGAGCTGCCGCACCCGCGCAAGATTTTCGTCCAACAACTCGCAGGCGCTGATCCGACCTGTCGCGAGCATCTTGGCGAGATCGGCAGCCGTGGCGTAAGTGATCTCGCTCATCGCGGTGTCCCTTCCGCGCTGCAAACGGCAACGAACCGGCCGGCCTTGACCGCGGCGCAGTTCGCCCAAGGCTGCTGCGCGTTCGACGTGTAGATCCGGCCGTTGCGGAAGACCGTGTCGGCGAATGTCCTGTCCATGTGCATCAATGTCTCGGTTGGGAAAAGTTCTCGCCGCGCCGCACGCAGAGCGGTGAAGCACCGGCCGGCTTGATCAGCGAAGAGTTCGGCATATCGCGGTTACGAGCAATCCACCATCCGGTGGATGCTCTCGGCCGAGCACGTTTTGAACAGCAAAAGGCAGCCGTCAGTGAACCGCGATCATCGCGATTCCCTTCTGGCTACCCATTGCACGCTGCAGAACGGGCGGCGTTGCCGCCCGCTTTACTGGGAGAGCATCTTACTTTGTGAACGTCGGCCGCTTGGTCGGCGGCGGAGGCGCATCGGGTCCCCACAGTCGGAAGCTCAGATTGGCGAACACCGAATAACCTTTGGTGATCGCGGCGGTGTCGATGCCGGGCGGGCCGGCGGTGCCGCCGGACGCCGTCGAGGAGAATTCATGCGTGGCCCAGACCGTCAACGCAGCCGGCCCGAAATTGTAGCCGACCAAACCGCCGCCGGCCCAGTTGTTGTACCGGTTGACGTTGATCGCGTTGCCATAGAACGCGCTCGACTTGTCGTCGGTCACCTGGCCCGCATAATAGGCCACCGGCCCGAACGTCCAGTTGCCAATCGTCTTGGCGGCCGTGAATTCGGCGTGGAAGACGTCGCCGGAACGATAGCCGGTGATCGAGTTCGCGGTGTTGATCTCCTGGAACAGATTAGCCGTCAGATTCCAGCCGTCTTTCAAATAGGACACCACCAGTTCGGGCTGGAAGGTCCACCAGGGATTGCCGACACTGTTCAGTCCGGCTGGCCCGCTGATCGACCCGTTCGGCACATGGATACCGAGGCCGGTCTTGACGAAGAAACCGCTGTCGCCGAGCTTCCAGCTCAACTCCGCCGGCACGATGAACGTGTTATGCATGCCGGCCAGTTGGACGTTGATGGGCGAGCCGACGTCCGCCATGATCCAGGGCTGCACGATTACCGCATTATAGGTCGCGCCGAATAAGGTCCAGCCCGGCACCCACAACAGACCCGACGCTTCGACTGCGGAACGCGCCGGCGTCGCCGCGCCACCGACATTCGGCGCGCCGGGACCGACAAGGTTCGACTGATAGGTGAAAACCTGGTTGAAGCTGTAAAGACCGGGCGGCGGTGCGCCGGCCGTTCCGCCACCGAGCGTGATCCCGGGCTTTTGCGCAAAGCCCGAGGAACCAAACTCGAATGCATTGGCGCTGGTTGCGCCCGCGCTGACCGCGACAAGTGCCGCCGCAGCAATTCGTCCGTTGATCGTCATGTTGCCCCCATCCCCGTTATCGCTGCGTCGGTCACGTTCCGATCGACGACCGATTGCGCGCGGCGCAGCAGTTGCGGGCGAAATCTTGAAACGGGCCCTTGACCGGCGTTAGCCGGATTCGGCAAACGCGGAGCGGTGATGCGAAAATTCCTAAACTGATGCAGATAGAACACGCCGCACCGTGTGCGACGGCAGCTCGCCAAACAGCTGCCGATAGTTTTCGGTGAAGCGGCTCCAGTGCCAAAAGCCCCATCGCGCCGCAACATCGCCGATCGACACCGGCCGCCCGGCCGCTGCAAGCGCACGAAGCTCGCGGCGCACGGCGTTCAGCCGCAGCATGCGCAGATAATGCAAGGGCGTCTGACCGAGCGCATCCTGAAAGCAGCCCTGCAGCGTCCGGCGGCTGACGGCGACATGGCGGCACAGCTCGGCGATGCTCGGAGGATCATCGACATGCGCGAACACGTACTCCTTGATTCGATCCACAATCCGCTTTTGCGCGGTCACGCTGTTGACGTCGCTCCAGGCGTTTTCTGACAGAATGTCAGCGAGAGCATCAACGACGGTGTCTTCGAGGGACGCTCGCGCGCGAGCAAATCCGATCGCAGGTTGAAGTCGATCCCCCTGATCACAGATCTCACGAAAACCATGCTGGAGTGTCGATAGCCCGCCGGGCAATCCGCTGAAGCAATGATTCTGCTGGCGATGACCGGCGACGAAGTCGGCGGCCCGCCTCTCGCCGAGCGCTTCGAGCAACGACGCCAAGCGGTCCCGGGCAATCGCGATCGACACCACATCGAGCTGCGTCGGCGTCAGCAAGGGCGGCAGGTCCGCCCCGTCGCTGAGCAATACATTCGGAAAGGCCAAGGGCCGGCCGTTGAAATGCCCCGCGTTGGAGGCCGCCAGCGGCAGGCTGAAGACGAGTGAATCCGGCCAAGCCGAGCCCTGCTTGATCAGCGCCTGCGAGGTGGTTTCCCTGATGATCTCGAGACCGCCGAGCCGAATCATCACGAGGCGCCCGGCAAAACGCCCGGACGACACCTGGTCCGTCCGCAGGTCCCAGCCGTGGAAGCGGCCGGCATGGTCCGCCGCATCGACGGACTCCACCACCGACACACCGATGACGCTGCCAGACTCCATCTTGGAAACGGGTACGTCCGCCATGAAGCGCTCCCCGAGACCGAGCTTGGCGAGCGTGTCGAACGGTAACAATCAACCCTTGGGTGGACAGCTTGCGCACCACCGGAAACAAATCATGTCGGCGGCCGCATCGGCCTCAATAGCCAAGCGCTTGCAGCGTTGCTGGTCACAGCGGGAGCCGCTCGCCAACACTGCCGAAAAAGACGCCGATCTCGAAACTCTCTCACCGCGCATGCGGCTGCATCAACCTAATGGTGGATGGGATTCGTGGAGGCAGGACTCGGTGAGGCAAGGCTCAGCGAGGTCAGGCTCAGTGCGGCCGCGACATCAGCGCGACGACGGCCGAGCGGGTCTCGACACCGAGCTTCTCGAAGATATGGATCAGGTGCGTCTTCACGGTGGCGAGGCCGATATTCAGGCACTCGCCAATCTCGCGATTGGTCCGGCCGCAGCAGAGCAGCTCGACGACCTCGAGCTCACGCGAGGTCAGGCCATAGCGCGCGGGCTCGTCCGGCGAAGGCGCCAGGCGGCTGGTCACATTGAACTCGAGATAATCGTGGATCTTCTCGGCGATGTTCATGGTGCCGTCGGGGATCCTGCAGCCGGATCCCCAAAGCACGCTCATCCCCGCCACGATCCGATCGTTGCGGCGGAAGAAGAATTCGATTATGTCGGCGATACCACATTGTCCGGCGAAGGTGCGGTAGGTGAGCGCTTCCTTTGTGGCGCATTGACCGATGGTGACACTGAGCCGCGCAAACGGCTGATTGGTTGCGGAACGCGGATGCAGTGGATCGAGCCGGTTCATGCCGGCCAGATACTGGTCGTGAAAGCCCGACGGGACGCCGCTTGAGAGCACAAAGCGATTGAGATTGAGGTCGCTGTCGACCTCGTAAAACGCGGTCGCGCACCCCTCGAGTATCCCTCGTGCGAACTGGGCGGCCTGCGTCGTTGCCGGATCCGACCGGCCCAACCACGCAATCATGACCTACCTCCCGAATGTTTCTCCGATGGCGGACGTCTGCGCGTCGCATGGCCAGCAAAGCTGTGACAGACGCGCCGCTTAGTCAAGCAAATTACGGGCCAAGCAATTATCGAACACAAGCCTGATGCAGTTTCAGCCAAGTAACCAGTCGCAAGCCTCCACCATCCGGTTGATTGCCGGCCATTGGGCGCACGCTGAAGCTTGATGCTGTTTCCGAAGCGAATGCCGGACCAGGAATGAATGCGCTGCGTCGGAGACGTCCTCACTTCAATCGTCGAAATTCGCTGTTGATTTAGATCGTCGCCTGACCGGAGAGCGTTCAAAATCTGGAAATGCATCGATAGTGATTGGCTCCTGCGCTGCCGGTTCATCACGGCGCTTATGGCCGATTCAGCGATCGTGGTGATGTGAATCGCCTGACAGATGACGTTCGAACAATGGGCACGACAAGGTGAAAGTAGGGCCCTTCGTCCTAATGCACCGCATCTTCCAAAGATTCATTGACCGCTTGTCAGCCGCTGAGGATCTGGCCGGATTCTCTGATGCAATGTCCGTGACCGCTGCAGCCCTCGACCTATCTTGCTTCGCATATCTAGGGCTGCCCCGCCAACGGCACGGTAAACCACGCTTGATTACAACATATCCGGAGGAGTGGACCTCACATTACCTTAGAAGCCGATATGAGCGTATCGATGCGGTCATCACGCAAGCACTCCAAAGCCCGGAGCCTTTTCAGTGGGGAGTTGGTTTACCATCGCCCTTCGGTTCGCCTGAGCAACAGCGGCTTCTAGATGAAGCCTCTCAGTTTGGCATCCGAACTGGTTTCACAGTTCCCATTCATGACGGGCGTGGTCCGATTGCGGCGCTGACCTTTGCTGCCGACCAGCGGGAGGCGTCGTTTGAACTCTGTATCAACTCGCACGCCCGAGTCCTTCAGCTTATGGCAATATATTTTCATGCGCATGTTCGCCGTAAGCTCACTGATGAGCATAGGATAGGCGAGGTCCCTCTTTCTCCACGCGAATTCGAATGCCTCAAATGGGCTGCACAGGGCAAGAGTTCCTGGGAGATCGGACTCATCCTGGGTATCTCACGTCACACCGTGACCTCTTATCTTGATAGTGCGAAGGAAAAGCTGGGGGTGCGTACAATCGTGCAAGCGGCGACACGCCTGGCGGCTGCAAAAGGAGAAGAGCACAATTAAGGCGGGACTCCCCCCCTAGGGAGGGGAGGTGCCCCTGATCACGAAGCGAGTTTCCATAAGGCATGACAAATGCTGTTTGGAGGCAATTATGATTCAGCTTATCACCGAGCGATGCTATGGGGAATTTTCCCAAACTCTTGTCGCGATGCACCAGCTCCGCCATCGAGTTTTCAAGGAGCGGTTGGATTGGGAAGTCCACACCAGTGGAGATATGGAAATCGACAGTTTCGACGCGCTCCATCCAGCCTACCTTGTGCAAATAGCAACCGACGGGCGTGTACAAGGTTGCGTTCGACTCCTGCCTTCTGTCGGGCCTACCATGCTTCGTGATACGTTTCCCATACTTCTCGCAGGTCAAAGTGCACCCTCACAGCGCTCAATATGGGAAAGCAGTCGATTCGCACTGGATGTAGCGGCAGATGCTCCTAAGGGGAAGAACGCTCTAGCTTGCGCAACCTATGAATTATTCGCTGGCATGATCGAGTTCGGCCTCTCGCGAAAACTTACCGATATCGTCACGGTAACCGACGCTCGAATGGAACGAATCCTGCGCCGCGCCGGCTGGCCCTTACGACGCCTGGGCAACCCGTGCAACCTTGGAAATACCTTGGCCGTTGCTGGCTGTCTCGAGATATCCCCTGAGATACTGGCTGGGATCCGTTGCGCCGGTGGTTTCACCGGCCCCGTCCTTTGGGAACCGGTCATTCTCGCCGTCGCGTGACGCAATCGCGAGACAAGCAGTTCTGTTAGTTCTCAACGAAATTGCTGCCTGCAGCACGACGAAATGCATCCGTCCGCTTCGGAAATTGTGAAAACGAGAAAATGGACCAGTCACGGACGTCCCGGGAGCACGCGGTTGACCTGCAGCAGCTTCGATTTGCGGTAGCAGCCGCAGACTATGGGAGTATTCGGCAAGCCGCCGAGCTGCTGTCCATTCGACACTCAATCCTGAGCCGATCCATTCGTCAGCTTGAGCATCTGATCGGCGTTGCCATATTCGAGCGCTCGGGCGGAGGCGTAAAGCCAACGCCGGCTGGACGAAGCGTTCTGAGGATGGCCAGGTTAATTCTGGAGCAAGTCGATGTGCTTGTCGCAACGGCAAAATCGAATGGGCGAGGCGAAGCAGGCCGCCTTTCGATCGGCTTTTGCACCTCCATTTCCGCGGGAAATTTGCGAGCAACACTAACCGAATTCAAGAACCGATTGCCTCGAATCGAACTCGCAACCTTCGAGCGGTCACGAACACGTCTGGCAACTGCACTGCGCAACGGCACGGTCGATATTCTGGTCGTAACTGGCGAGGTGCCGCTGCTCGACAATAACGTTCGCCCGCTCTGGAGTGAGCGCATCCTGGTCTCCTTGGCGGAAGATCATCCATTGGCCACGCGCAGCGCAATCTATTGGACGGACCTCCGGAACGAGACCGTTCTATTGAGCCAGCACGATCCAGGACGCGAACTCGAGGATCTCCTGATATCAAAACTTGTTTCTCCTGAAGATCGCCCCAGGATCGAGCGTCATGACGTCAGCCGAGGCATTATTAAGAGCCTTATCAGCATGAAGCTTGGGATCAGTTTGGTCCTGGAATCAGATGTTGGCGCAAGCTTCGCTGGCCTGGTCTATCGCGAATTGCGCGATGGGACCGGGTCGACACGTTTTGATTTTGCAGCGCATTGGCGTGCCGACAATGACAATCCCGCCCTGGACGGCTTTCTCAAACTCCTGGCCGAACGTTATCCTTCGCTGACGTCTGGTGAATGAGTCATACGACGCCGTCTTGCAAATCCACGATCCGTGGCCATAAACCGCGCCAGCATGGGCGCGATGAGTTTATTCGGATCGCTGACCGGCTGCCCCGTTTCTCGCGCCAGGGCCGCTGCGTAAGCGACCAGATCTCGATGCACGGAAGCCGACAGTTCAAGGCTGACCTTAACTGGTCTTTCGTCTGGAAGCGCCCCAATCTTGAGCTTGGTCATTTCACCCTCGGTATGGCTCGAGAACGAGATCTCGATTGACAATCACCCGCACGGGGAATCCCGGGCGGATAGTCAACGTCGGCTGAATATTCAGACTACGGCGGACAACCTGCTGGCCGGTTTGATTCAGTGAGTCCCCTGCCCCGTGCCGCAAAGCCTGGATGATGGCACTGTCGTTGCTGTTGGTGTCGGAGCCTGCGCCGAGCTCGGTGCCGACAGCAAGCAGCGTCGAAAGGGCCGCGGCTTTGAGCAATTCGCCCCAATGGTTATCGACTTCGTCTTCGAGGCCGGCATATCCTGCCGCGTCTGCACCCGGTTGCCGCTCAAGAACAATCGAACGACCGTTCGGCATGATAAGGCGAGTCCAAACCAACAGGACGCGGGACTGGCCGAACGCGACCTGGCTGTCGTAAACGCCGATCAAGCGCGCTCCCTGCGGGATGAGCTGAAGGCGCCCGGTCGGAGAATCGAAAACGCTCTCTGTGACCTGTGCGGTGATCTGGCCGGGAAGGTCCGATCGGATCCCGGTGATCAGGGCTCCCGGAATGACAGTTCCAGCCTGCACGATATACGGTGAAGCCGGCCTGGTGACGCGGTCGGGGCTTACTGTACGGCGATCAACGGATGCGTTGACGAAGGCGAGCTTCCTGTCCTGACCGTTCTGCGCGGATCCGTCGTCGCTATTGGTGGTCGAGATCGATGGAGCATTGCGGTCGCTCCCCTGAGCCACGGCAGCAGGCGGACGCACTTCTCTCCCATTCGTCGAAGCGAACACATGGCTCACGCGGGCGGCCTCGGCCTCCTGGTCCCGACGCTGCTGTTCCATATCTGGAGCCGTCACTCCGATCGTCGGAGACTGACCTTGTGCAGCAAGAATTGGCCGTCCAAGGTCTCCAGGGAGGGGCGGACCAAGCTGCGGGATGGCTTGGCGCGGCACGCCTGCGTAATCCCTCGGCAGCACGGTAAGGCCATCGGCGACGTTGTGATGGTCGGTGCTATAGAGTTCATCGGCCGCCTGGTTTCGGGAGCGATTGCTCTGCAACGACCACAACACAGCTCCGCCGATGACAAGCAAGGCAACCGCGCTCCCTCCCGCCAGAACCTTCCGCGACAACCGTGTCACGCGCGGATGCTCTGCTCTCAACCGGAAGCTCGTAGACTGCTCGTCCTGTGTTTGCGGCGGAATCGCCTGCCCGTGGTCGTTTCCATTCTGGGCAGTCATGACGAGGGCCTCCCGTCAGTCCTGACAATTCTGACCTTCTGCTGGTGCTCACCACCGAGCCGCAGTTCTGCGGCTGCAAACAGCCGATCCACGATCAACACATTGCCGGAGGCGCGATAGTTGACGAGTTGGGTCTTGCCGTCGGGGCCGATGACGAAGAGCGGCGGCATCTCGCCTTGGACAATCCCTTGCGGGAATTCGACATAGACCTTGCGGCCGTCATCATACGCTGCAAGCGGTCGCCAGGGTGGCGTGTCCCCTTCGATCGCGTAACGAAAGACACGCTGGGCCGGTTCGGGAAGAACGGGTCTCAGCTTGACCGATTGCGATCGTTCGCGAACGGTTTCCGGATAATACCAGGCAACGGATGGCATGTATGGCCGCTCGCGGGAGCGGAGCTCGATCAGGTAGGTACGTCGGTCGGTGTTAACGACAAGGTTGGTTTCGATCGAAGCGCGTGTCGGCTTTACCAGGATGTGGACGCGCCGCGTGTCACCACTCCCGCTCTCGGTATCGCCCACAACCCAGCGCACGGTGTCTCCGGCCGCGATTGGTCCTGATCCCGTCAACAGCTCTCCCTCTTCGAGCGCAATATCCGTGATCTGGCCAGGCGCGGTGTAAATCTGGTAGAGCGCGCCGGGGCTGTACGCGTAGATCTGAGCCGCGTTGAAATATCCCTTTTTGCGCGGTTCGACGCGCGCCGCGCTGTTTGCGGTCTCAACTCGGCTCACAGGTTCGGGGTCTTCCTTCCCTCCCGACTTGCCGCCAACAACGGGTTTCCAAGGCGGTGGAACGTGAAGCGGCTGCGGTCTGTCGTCAAGGGACGCTGGAAGGGCGGGCAATGGCGGAACTTCGGCGTCATAGCTGATCTCGGGCGGTTTGTAGGTCGCGCACCCCCCGAGAGTTGACGTACAAAGCAGAAGAGCGGACAGAAACGCACGCTTAGAGGTCACGAATTTGGACCAAGTCACGTGGAGCTTGCTGTGCGGGATGGGCAGCTTTGAATGCAACTGAGACGTCGTTTTGGTCACTGACCCAACTCCTTTGACCAGTTGATGGCGCGTACGTAGACGCCAAGGGGATTCTTGCGAAGGCGTTCGGCATCGCGCGGCGTCTCGATTGTGATCGTGAGAATCGCGGTCCAGCGCTCGGTCGAACTCAACGAGCCGTTGTCGTAAATGCGTTGGATCCATGCGATTCGAAAACTTTCCGACGACGCGCGGATAACGCTCGAGACCTCGACGGAAATCTGCGCCTTACCCAACTTGGCAAAGGGATCATTGTTACGTGCAAAGTCGTTGAGCGCGGCCGCGCCGCGATCGGTCGTAAAATCATAGGCCCGAAGCCAATTCTGGCGCAGCACTATGCCGTCGGCCGGCAGGCCTCTGACGTCTTCGATAAAACGCGCCAAGTGGTAGGCGATCTGAGCGTCGGTGGGTTGATAGTCGATGTTGGCCGGGGCGACCCTTTGGGCCTGGCCGAGACGATCGACCTCGACCACCCAGGGCGTGATCGATCCTTGGCTCGATTGCCAAACGAGTCCCCCGGCGAGACCTGCCGACAGCATCAGGCAACTGAACGCCATCAAGCGCCAGTTTTTGGCTTGTACGCGGGCGGATCCGATGCGTTCATCCCATATCTGGGCTGCTTTTTGGTAGGGTGTGACCGGTTCGGGCATGCGCCCGTAATGAACGGAGGGTCGTTTGAACATGGATTATTGCCCCTGAGATCGAGTGGTATGGTTTGAAGACGTGCAGCGTCCGGGTTGCGGCGTTCTTGCCAGCGGCCGGTGTTGAAAGCGACGCTCGGCCATGTCAGCGCTCTCCTTCGGAAAGGTTGACGGAAGCGCCGCTCCCACCATGGTCGCCAGAACGAACGGCGTGGCCGGCCGCAGACGCGCCATGCCGAACGGTCTGGGCGCGTTTCATGCGCCGTGCCCAATCGGGTTGCCCATCCGCCGAAGCGTTCGCGGCCGGCTCACCCGTTTGTCCACTGTCGAATGCAGCCGCAGCTCGGCGCAATGGACTCACGGCAGCGGAAGCACCCCCTTCAGCCACGCCTGCAAGTCCACCGCTTCGATAAGCTGCGGATGCTCCGCTCAAGACGGCGCCGCCACTGCGCGCAGCACCTGCGATCGCTCCGCCGGCGAGGCCGGCACCACCAGCGGCAAGGCCGGCACCTGCCGCAACAACGCCACCAGCAGCAAGTCCCGTTCCAATCGCGGCGCCGGCGCCGAGTTGCGGTCCGCCGGACACCAGGCCATTTGCGATTCCCGGACCGAAGATACCGAGACCCAACAACGAGAGCGCTGCGAGTACGAGCGTCATCGCGTCTTCGATGGTTGGCTGTGCGCCGCCGAAGCCCGAGGTGAATTGCGAGAACAGCGTCGAGCCGATACCGACGATAACGGCCAAGACCAGGACCTTGATTCCGGAAGATATGACGTTACCCAAGACGCGCTCGGCCGCGAATGCGGTCTTGCCAAACAGACCGAAGGGTATGAGTACGAAACCGGCAAGCGTCGTCAGCTTAAATTCAATCAGGGTGACGAAGAGCTGGATCGCCAGAATGAAGAAGGCGAGCAGCACGACGACCCATGCGAACAAGAGGACGACGATCTGAACGAAATTCTCGAAGAAGCTGATGTAGCCCATCAGGTTCGAGATCGAATCGAGCAGCGGCCGGCCGGCGTCGAGGCCGACTTGAGCAATTCGTCCGGGTCGTAGGAAATCTGCTGACGACAGGCTTGCGCCGGATGCCTTCAGCCCAAGTCCCGCAAAGCTTTCGAAGACGATGCGCGCAAGATTATTCCAATTGCCGATGAGGTAAGCAAAAACACCAACGAAGAGCGTCTTCTTCACGAGGCGCGCAATAATGTCCTCGTCCGTTCCCCAACTCCAAAACAGCGCGGCGAGCGTGATATCAATCGCGGCCAGGGTCGTTGCGAGATATCCCACGTCGCCACCGAGCAACCCAAAGCCGTTATCGATGTAGCGCGTGAACGTTTCCAGGAATTGATCGATGACACCGGTGCCGGTCATGGCTTGCTCGCTTCAGGTATCGCGACGGATGGATACCCTTGCGGCATCCGGCTCTGGTCCTTTGGACTGGGCGGTCCGTCAGCGGCCGGATTACCTTGGCCGGAAACTGCGGCACCATCTTTTCTGCCAAAGAAGCGACGCTGGTTTTCGACCCAAATTTTATGACATTGCTGATAATCTGCCGCATCCTCCGAAGTGACGTTGCGGCAGCGGGCGAGATCGGAAACGTCGACGTCTGTGGTCTGCTCTGCCTTTGCCGACGAAGACGTATCTTCTCCACCACGCAGCTGGATCGTGCAGGCTGCGACGACCAGTATCCCGACTGATGTGAGCAGCGACAACGCCTTGAAGGGGCCTGTATCTGTCATTAGTGGAACATCCGCACGTCTTGGGATTGATAGCCCTGTCCCGGCGTCAGAAACCGCCGGAGTTGTTCTCGGCCCTGGTCTTGCGCGGTCGCGCGCTGCGCCGCCTCAAGGCTCTGCGCCCTGCCTTGTGCGGCCACTGTGGCGGTGAGATCGGCGAGTTGTTGCGCTTGAAGTGCAAGGATCTGATTGCCAGCCTGGGTCGCTTGCAAGGCTCCGCTGGCGCCCTGGCTCGACGTGACAAGCGCTGACGTCTGGATACGGTTGGTGTCGAGATTGCCAACGACGCCGGCCTGGACCCGGAGCGCGTCCTGCAGCGCAGCGACCGAATTCTGCCACCGCGATTGAGCGTTGGTGATCAACACCTGGCTCGACTGGCTGCCGGTGGCCGGCGCATAGTTGGTCGAGAACGCGCGATCGATCTGCTGGACGTCGTAGGCAATGCGCTGAGCCTGGGCCAGCAGCTGCTGGGTCCGCTGGATCGATGATTGGAGTTGCTGCAGCGATGAATACGGCAGGCTTGCGAGATTCTTCGCTTGGTTGATCAGCATCTGCGCCTGGTTCTGCAACGAGGTGATCTGATTGTTGATCTGCTGCAGCGCCCGCGCTGCAGTCAGGACGTTCTGGACGTAATTGTTGGGGTCAAAGACGATTGACTGCGCCCGTGCGGGCGCCGTGACGCCAAGCGTGAAGGCGACAGTCCCAGCGACCAGCAAAGACCTGAGACGGCTCATAGTGATCTCTCCAGATTGACGAGATTGGGGATGAGGTCAGTTGCCCAGGCGACGCCACGGTGCTGGAGCCAAGCGGGTACGAAGCCGTCACGTCCATGTTCCGCGAGCAGTTGCTCGATAGCAGCCTGGTCGGTCTTGGAAGAGGCTGCCGTAAAGGCAAGGGCAACTTCGCCGAGACCGAGTTCGAACATCCGGTTGCCGCGGCGAGACTGGCAGTAGTAGTCGCGCTTCGGCGTGGCCCGGCTCAGCAGTTCGATCTGTCGGTCGTTAAGGCCGAAGCGGCGGTAGATGGCTGATATCTGCGGCTCGATCGCCCGCTCGTTCGGCAACAACAGCCGCGTTGGACAGCTTTCGATGATCGCCGGCGCGATCGCGGAACCATCGATGTCTGAAAGCGATTGGGTGGCGAAGATGACGGACGCATTCTTCTTCCGAAGTGTCTTCAGCCACTCGCGAAGCTGGCCGGCAAAATCCTCGTCGTCGAGGGCAAGCCAACCCTCATCAACAATGAGAAGTGTGGGCCGACCGTCGAGACGGTCCCCAATACGATGAAAGAGGTAGGCCAGCACGGCCGGCGCCGCGCTCGTTCCGATCAATCCTTCGGTTTCAAACGCCTGGACCGAGGCCTCGCCAAGGCGCTCGAATTCGGCATCAAGCAGGCGTCCGGATGGACCGCCCAGGCAATAAGGTTGCAAGGCACGTTTCAGGGCGTTCGATTGCAGGAGGACCGACAAGCCGGTCAGGGTGCGTTCCTGCATTGGCGCCGACGCGAGTGACGTCAGCGCCGACCACAGATGATCCTTGACCTCCGGGGTGATCTCGATCTTTTCCCGTGCCAGGATCGCGCCGATCCATTCCGTGGCCCATCCTCGCTCCGAGGAATCGTCGATCCAGGCCAGCGGTTGCAGGGCGACGCGGTTTTCATCTCCTTCAGACAATGCACCGCCCAGATCGTGCCAGTCGCCATCCATGGCGAGCGCGGCGGCCCGGATCGAACCGCCGAAATCGAACGCAAAGACCTGAGAATTCGGGTAGCGGCGGAATTGCAGCGCCATCAGCGCTAACAACACCGACTTGCCAGCACCTGTCGGTCCCACCACGAGGGTATGGCCGACGTCGCCGACGTGGAGGGAGAATCGGAATGGGGTCGATCCCTCGGTCTTGCCAAACAGGAGTGGCGGACCCTTGAAGTGTAGATCCCTCGCCTCGCCCGCCCACACGGCCGACATCGGGATCATATGGGCGAGGTTGAGGGTCGAAACCGGCGGCTGCCGCACATTGGCATAGACATGTCCCGGCAGGCTGCCGAGCCAGGCTTCGACGGCGTTCACCGTCTCGATCATGCAGGTGAAATCGCGGCCTTGAATGACTTTCTCGACCAGCCGCAGCTTTTCGTCGGCTGCACCGGGATCGCCGTCCCAGACGGTGATGGTTGCGGTGACAAAGGCTTGTCCGATCTGATCCGAACCCAGTTCCTGCAAAGCTGCGTCGGCGTCGATGGCTTTGTTGTGGGCGTCGGTATCGAGCAGCGTCGACGCCTCGTTGGTCATGACCTCCTTGAGAATGGCGCCAATCGACTTTCTCTTTGCGAACCACTGGCGGCGGATCTTGGTGACGAGCTTGGTGGCATCGGTCTTGTCGAGCATGATCGCGCGCGTCGACCAGCGATACGAAAACGCCAGGCGATTCAGATCGTCCAAAATTCCCGGCGTCGTCGAGCCCGGGAAGCCGACAATCGTGAGAACTCGAACGTTGGCCGAACCCAACATCGGCTCGAGCCCACCGGTCAGCGGCTGGTCGGCCAACAGCGCATCAAGGTACATAGGAATTTCGGGCACGCGAACGCGATGACGCTTGGTCGAAATCGTTGAGTGCAGGTAGGTCAGCGTGGCCTGGTCATCGAGCCAGGTGCATTCGGGCATGAACCCTTCAAGGAGTTGAAGCACGCGGTTGGTTTGATCGGCAAATCCGCGGAGCACCTCGCGAGCGTCGGCTCCAACGGTGCGATCGCGCCCCTCATAGAGCAGTCGCTCCGCCTTGGCGGCTCCCTCCTCCGGTGGCAGATAGAGGAAGGTCAGGAAATAGCTGGATTCATAGTGGGCGCCTGCCTCCTCGAATTGTGCTCTGCGCTCGGCGTCGACCAGCGCAGATGCGACATCCGGAAAGGTGTTCGGCGGGTAAGCACCTGCAAAATGGCGCTGCGCCTCAACGAATACGGCCCAGCCGGATCCCAGACGACGCAAGGCATTGTTCAGACGCCCTGCGACGGCGACAAGTTCAGCTGGCACCGCACTGTCGAGGTCGGGGCCCCGGAACTTTGCTGTCCGCTGGAACGAACCATCCTTGTTCAGGATAATTCCCTCGTCGACCAGGGCTGCCCAAGGCAGGAAGTCCGCAAGACGAGCATTGGAGTGGCGATATTCGGCGAGATTCATCATGACTGGGAGCTCAGAGGTTGAGATGACCGGGAATGCGCAGATGTCGGCGCACCACATCGACGAAGGCGGGATCGCGCTTGGTGGCCCAGACGGCGGCCATGTGGCCGATGAACCAGAGGACGAGACCCGCGATCCACAAGCGCAGCCCTAGTCCAAGGGCGGCCGCCAATGTGCCGTTGACAATCGCGACCGCCCGCGGCGCACCGCCCATCAGAATCGGCTCGGTGAGCGCGCGGTGAACGGGCACGACAAAACCTGCGACCGGGTCGTCCATCAGATCACCATGCCGCCGCCGAAGGAGAAGAACGACAGAAAGAAGCTCGAGGCCGCGAACGCGATCGACAGTCCGAACACGATCTGGATCAGCCGCCGGAAACCGCCGGACGAATCGCCGAACGCGAGCGTGAGCCCGGTCACGACGATGATGATGACAGCGATGATCTTGGCGACCGGACCTTCAACCGACTGCAGGATCTGATTGAGTGGCTGCTCCCACGGCATGTTCGAGCCAGCCGCCCATGCCGGCGCCGTCATCAAAAGAGCCAGGTTCGAAACGGCTAGCGATGCGGCTGTTCGAAGAAAACGCAATCGTGGACGCATGTCAGTCTCCTGCTGGTGAAAGGCTGTAGTCGCCGGCGGCCCCAAGCCCCATGACAAGGGCGAGTTCGGCGAGGCGACGGTCCGCGCCGCGACCCGCGAGCACGGCGACGAAGTTGATGGTCTCGGCGATCAGGGCACGCGGAACCGTGATGACGGCTTCCTGGATGAGTTGCTCGAGCCGCCGTAGCGCGCCGAGTGCGGTGCCGGCATGGATGGTGCCGATGCCGCCGGGGTGCCCGGTGCCCCAGGCCTTGAGCAGGTCGAGTGCTTCGGCCCCGCGGACCTCCCCGATCGGGATGCGGTCAGGGCGCAGTCGGAGCGAGGACCGAACGAGGTCAGACAGCGTCGCTACGCCGTCCTTCGTCCGCAGCGCGACAAGATTGGGCGCCTTGCATTGCAGTTCACGTGTATCTTCGATCAGCACGACCCGATCGGAGGTCTTGGCCACCTCGGCCAGAAGCGCGTTGGTCAACGTTGTCTTGCCGGTCGACGTACCGCCAGCGACGAGTATGTTCTTACGCACAGCGACCGCATTCCTCAGGGCCTTGGCTTGCTCCGAGGTCATGGTTCCCGCGGCGACATAGTCGTCGAGAGTGAACACGGCGACGGCGGGTTTACGGATAGCGAAGGCAGGAGCCGCAACGACTGGAGGTAACAGGCCTTCGAAACGTTCGCCGGTTCCGGGCAATTCTGCGGAGACGCGTGGTGAGCCAGCGTGCACCTCGGCGCCTACGTGGTGCGCCACCAGACGCACGATGCGCTCGCCGTCCGCCGCAGACAAAGTTTCGCCAGTATCAATGAGGCCGCTCGACAGCCGGTCGATCCACAACCGTCCATCTGGATTGAGCATCACCTCGACGATCGAGTCATCTTCCAGGTAGCCCGCAATGGCGGCGCCAAGCGCGCTACGCAGCATTCGCGCACCGCGCGATAACGACTCCGATTGAAAAGAATGGATTGCCACCGCCGCCCCCACCGAATGAGGACGTTTAAAGAGCGTCCTCAGATAGGGATGATTAAGAAAGCCACCAATCGACTTAGCGCAACAAGCGCTTTCAGTGATCGTAGACTGGCGCAGAAAAAGAAAGACTGGAAACGGATATTTGACGCCTGCTCGAACGCACCAGTTGGATGGCGATGAATGTTGATCAGTGTTCGCCGGGAAGGCTTACACGTAACGTTGCGGGCGGCGGCTCACCACTCCGCATCGACATCCGCCGGCAATAGTACGACCGTTTGCTCGTACGAAATGACGGGTTCGACTGCGTCGGAAACGCTAACCGACGCGAAGAAGGGAATTGAACCCATCCACCAGGTGAAGGATCGGAGCCACGGTAGCGCGAACCAAACGAACGCCGCGATCTGCACGGCTACGTTGAGACCGAACGCGACTTGATACGCCAGGATGGACGTATGGCCATCCTCCTTGGACCATTGCTCCAGGATCAGCCCCGTCCCGTATTGGGCCAAAAATGCCCAACCGAAATGCAGAACGTTCAGGGCGCCGTTGGCACGACCGGTGAGTTCTGGCGGAAAGTAGTCGGCTATTACCGCGAAGCTGACCACTGTCGCAGTTCCGACAATTGCGACAATGGACCACGGCAAACTGGACGGCAAAGGCGCGCGCAGGATCAAGGCAAGCTCGGCGGCGACGAACAGCACTGCGACAATTACCAGTATTGTTTCCGCTCCAACTCCTCTTCGTCTGATGCAATGGACCAATGTGCCGAACAACCAAGCACCGCCGCTAAGTAAGATCGACATCGTGAACAGCTGTCCGACAAGGCTCGCACGATCAAGTCCTTCTACGTCCGTCAGCCACGGCGACGCCCATAATCCCTGGAGAGACCAGGCCGATCCCACGCAAGTCGCTGACAACGGGGCAATTCGCCAAAAACGCCTATCGCCAAAAACGGTGCTAAGGGTGGCCGGGATTGATGCGGATGATGGGATGATGACTCGTTCAGGAACTACGACATAAATGAGCAGGGCCGTGGCACCGGTCACGGCCGCCAGGATTTCAAAGAACTGTCTCCAACCCATCCAAGCGAGGAGGTGCTCGGCGGGAGCCGTGGCGGTCACTGCTCCCAGCGACCCGAGCATGATCATGTAGCCGTTGAGCAAGGCTACTCGTTCCCTGGGAAACCAGAGCACGATGGACTTCAAGCCAGCCGTCAACGCCGCAGCCACCCCAAGGCCGATCATTGCTCGCGAAATCAAGAGCGTCGGCAACCCAGTGGACACCGCGAATAGTCCGGCACCTGCCGCGGCGACCAAGAGCAACGCGCTTTGAACACGACGCGGGCCAAAGCGGTCCAACAATATACCAATAGGGATCTGGGCCGCCGCGAAGACCAGGAAATAGACTGACGTGAGCAACCCGATGTCGGCAGTATCGAGCCCGGTATCCGAGATGAGACTGCCGGCGATCAGAGCGTTGATCGTTCGGAACAGATACGAAAGATAGTATCCTGCAGCAAACGGGAGAAAAACGCGCGCGATGAGCCGCCACGCCACTGAAATTTGCATGCTGGCCCTTCTTGCTCCTCAGCTCATTCGAGCCGATAGCGCGTCCAGCTATTTGTCGGCTTGGCTAAATTGCTGCGGTCGTGGGCTGGCGTAGAAAAAGAAGGACCGGTGAACGGCTTGTCTGCGTAGTTCAATCAGGCTTCGCTGCCGGCTCGTGACGGACAATGTCTTCTGGAATTTCGCGCAGGAAACTCTGTCCCTTCTGCAACCGACGCCCGAGCGCTTCGACAAACCCTTCAAAGCGCTCCCGACCCTTGAGTTGGGCCGCCGCCTGTGCGTCGTTGGGCAATGGCGGCGTGATTGTCAGCCAGAAGCGGATGAAGAGAGCCAGGGTTTCAGCCGTCAAACCAACATCACGCTCCAGCCTCTGCATCTGGCGCGACAGCCGGTCCAGTCGGCGGGTAAATGCCGCCTCTTGTCGGTCTGCTCCATCTGGTGACAGAAACGAAGCGACTGCTGCTTCCACGATCGCGGACCGAGACAGCTTCTTGCGATCGGCAAGATCCGTGATCTGCTTCAGAAGTTCCGGCGGGAAATAGACGTTCATCCGGTCGCGCATAACGCCTCAGAGCTCCATGCCGTCGTTTTGGATCAAGCGCTACTTGGCGGGCAACGCCGCGCTCTGTTGGCGTATGAGCCGGGACTGGCGGACCGCGTCCTCGTCGTCGTCAAGAACAACGGCAAATTCTTCTGCCGGCGTAGGCTCGGTCGTCTCCTTGGCAATCGCAACGTGATCGGGGAGTTCGGGCTCACGGCGAAGACCGCTATTGGCCGTGTCCTCTGCGGCGCTTTCGCCACTGTCGGTTGGACCTGCCGCTGGCGTCACCGTTCCGAGCGCCGACCACCCGTCCGTTCGCGATGACCGTCCGGCGGCCGCGGGATCGGGTGGCGGCAAGACCCGCTCGGTAAACCGCTGATCCTCGTAATAGCGCGCCTTCTTCGCCCTGATCGGTGGCGTGCCCGCCACCATGACGATCTCGTCTCGCGGAGGAAGCTGCATGACCTCGCCAGGGGTCAAGAGTGGCCTCGCCGTCTCCTGCCGCGAGACCATGAGGTGGCCCAGCCAGGGGTTCAATCTGTGTCCGGCATAATTCTTCATGGCCCGCATCTCGGTCGCCGTACCCAGCGCATCGGACACCCGCTTGGCGGTCCGCTCGTCATTCGTCGCAAAGCTGACGCGCACGTGGCAGTTGTCGAGGATCGCGTTGTTGGGCCCATAGGCCTTCTCGATCTGATTAAGCGATTGCGCGATCAAGAAACTCTTGATGCCGTAACCGGCCATGAAGGCGAGCGCGGACTCGAAGAAATCAAGCCGCCCCAGAGCCGGGAACTCATCGAGCATCATCAGAACACGGTGCCGGCGGTCGCTGGCGTGCAAGTCCTCGGTTAAACGCCGGCCGATCTGGTTCAGCACGAGACGGATCAGCGGCTTGGTCCGCGAAATGTCGGAGGGCGGCACCACGAGGTAAAGTGTCGTCGGGCCGACATCAGCGATCAGGTCGGCGATCCGCCAGTCGCACCGGCGGGTCACTTGGGCCACCACGGGATCGCGGTAGAGCCCAAGGAACGACATCGCGGTAGACAGAACGCCGGAACGCTCGTTCTCAGATTTGTTGAGGAGCTCGCGTGCGGTCGAGGCGACCACGGGATGGACGCCCTGCTCGCCAAGGTGCGACGTGGTCATCATCGCCTTCAACGTCGTCTCGATCGGCCGCTTCGGATCGGACAGGAAGGCTGCGACGCCGGCCAGGGTCTTATCACCCTCGGCATAGAGGACATGGAGGATGGCGCCGACCAGGAGCGAATGACTGGTCTTCTCCCAATGGTTCCGCTTGTCGAGTGAACCTTCGGGGTCGACCAGGACGTCGGCGACATTCTGAACGTCGCGGACCTCCCACTCCCCGCGCCGAACCTCGAGCAGCGGATTGTAGGCTGAGGATTTGGGGTTGGTCGGGTCGAACAGCAGGACGCGGCCATGCCGCGAGCGGAAGCCGGCTGTCAGCTGCCAGTTCTCACCCTTGATGTCGTGGACGATGGCCGAACCCGGCCAGGCGAGAAGCGATGGAACGACAAGGCCGACACCTTTGCCGGACCGGGTGGGTGCGAAACACAACACGTGCTCTGGTCCATCATGACGAAGGTAGTCGCGGTCGAGCTTACCCAGCACTACTCCATCCTGACCGAGAAGTCCGGCCGCTTTCACCTCCTCGATGCCGGCCCAGCGCGCCGAGCCATAGGTCTCGACATTCTTGGCCTCGCGCGCCCGCCAGACCGACATGCCGATCGCCGCCGCAATCGAAATGACAGTTCCAGACGCTGCGATGAAGGCCCCCTCGACAAAGACCTGAGGCGCATAGGCGTCGTAGACGAACCACCACCAGAAGAAGATCGGTGGGTAGTAGACCTTCCAACCTGCCAGCACGAACCAGGGGTGGCCGAGCTCCGGCTGGTAGGCGAGCCGCCAGGCGGTCCACTCGGTTGCTCCCCAGATGGCGAGCAAAACGATCAGGCCGACAACGATCACCTGGCCCCAGAGAATTTTGGTTCCGGACATCCCGAACGCCCTTCCGCAACTAAATTGGCGAGATTAGCTAGAGGCCGAGGTCTCGCTTGCGACCAAAACCCCATTCAATGCCGCCGCCGTCCTTCACGACGCCGGTGACGTGCTGGCCGAATCTCTTTTCGAGTTCGCGCGACCAGGGCACGAGCTGAAAGCCAAGTCCGTCATCGATCATGGCGAAACGCCCCGAGGCGAGCGTCAGCCGCTGGCGATACGTGCCGGTCACCTGCTCCCCGGAGGCGGCCTTGACGTGAGGCAGGCCGGTGTCGGCCGAGACTCTTGCCCCCACCTCGTCCAGCTCGCGTCGGCGCAGCGTGTTCAGCAGGTCGCGCTGCAGGATGATGCGTTGGCCCTGCCGCCGCGCCAGACCTTCCTGGATCAGATGCTCGGTCCGCGCTTCCATGGCGTCGCGAGTCTCGCGGCCGAATCCGCCCATGGCGAGTGGCATAGGGTCCCGCTCGACCAGGCGGTGGTCGAGCCAGGTTGCGCCTTTCGCGGTGACCTGCGCACTGAGCTCGAGATCGGAACGGGTCGCAAGCATCACGGTGGGGCTCGGCTCGCCGGCTTGACCAAAGCGTCGCACTTCGACGATCCCGCCGACCCGCGGAGCGTGTTCGAAGGCCTCGACCCCGCGGAAACGGACGTGGTGAGCGCGTCCGTCTGTTCCGTCGATCACGGCGTAGGCCTCCCCGGTCAGTTCGTCATGCAGTCCTCGATCAACCAGCCTTCCGACGATCTGGGATGTCGGCGGCCCACCTTCGATGACATAGTCGGAAACGCCGCGCACCTCCCCGCGCTCGGTAAAGGCGCGGTGCATCGTCTTGATGATATCGCCGCGCATGCCGAGATCGCGTAGGTTATGCTCGGCTTCAAGCCCGACCATCCATTCCCCAGGTGCAGCTGACGCCGCGAGACCCATCTTCTCCAGATGTTGGAGACGACCAACCATCAGGCGCCGGATCTCGGGATCCGACCTGCCGGGATTATTGGGGCGAAGATCGACATAGCCGGTTTCGTCAGCTGCCATCCGGATCTCTTGATCAAGCCGCGTCCATCGCTCCGCTGTGACTTCCCTCTCCAACGAAACTCGGATTTCATGCTCCGGTCTTGGTCCAAGCTCGATGGCAACCAGTTCCTCGGCGCGTGAGCGCAAACCTCGGGTGATGTAGTCGCGGGAGATGACGAGATCGGCGCCCTCTTCGTCGACGCCCCGAACGAGAAGATGGACGTGAGGGTTGTCTGTGTTCCAGTGATCGACGGCCACCCAGTCGAGCCGAGTGCCGAGGTCGATCTCCATCTGCCTGGCCAAGTCGCGGGTGAAAGCCCTGAGGTCAGTCATCTCGCCGGCATCCTCGGGCGAGACGATGAACCGAAAATGATGCCTGTCTCCCTCGCACCGCTCCGCGAAGGCCGCGCCATCGGCACTGTCGCCGCTCACATCGAACATCTCGGCCCGTTCACCGCTCCGAGTCACGCCATCGCGCTTCAGGTATGAAAGATGGGCCGTCAGCGGCGCCGAGCGGAATGCTCGTCCTTTGTGGCGGACAACGCGCGCTTTCACCACGACGCGTCGCGTCGGGCTAAACAATCGGCTGCGGCTAAACGCAAGCCTACCGCGGCCAAACGTCGAGCGCCCATAGGCTGCGGAACGCTTGCCAGCCGCAGCCTGACCCGAGGTGTGCCCGGCTTTCTTCGCGGCGCGTAGCACCTGGTTGATGAAGCTCTTCGGTTTCGGCGCGCGGGTGCTGCGAATGCGCCCGGGTCGAATACGCAGATCGCTGTCGCCCACCGTCATGGCCGGGCCTCAAGAGGCGCAAGAACGCTGACAGTGCCGAAAATATCCTTGATCGCATTGCTAAAAATGCATGGCGCGGCACGCGCCCCGACCGACCGGCACGGTAGAACCCAAGCCATGCCAATGGCTTGCGGGTCTACCGGCGAGCCCCTTTTATCTCGCCGTCCTGCTGTCGTGTTTCCCCACTGCCCTCGCCTTTCCGCCCATTCTTCTCCAGAGCACGCCAATGCTTGCGAGGTT
This sequence comes from Bradyrhizobium betae, assembly GCF_004123905.1. GTDB lineage: Bacteria > Pseudomonadota > Alphaproteobacteria > Rhizobiales > Xanthobacteraceae > Bradyrhizobium > Bradyrhizobium betae_A. The sequence goes on along the minus strand of NZ_MZXW01000004.1, from coordinate 309,311 downwards.
GCGCATTCGGTCATCTCGGGCCTCCCGCATCAGATCTCGCGACGAACAACCCTGTTGCCTGTGGCACGATGGCCGAGATGTCGTGAACGGCAGCGGCCGTTGGAGCCGGGTTCGGCGGGCGCACAGGCTGCAGGCGGGCAGCGGCCTTTGAGCTTTCAGACCGCACAATGAAGAACGATCCCGCCGATGGCCGCAGACTCGCGACCGCGCTGGAAGCGGCAATGTCGTTGCCGATGACTGGCGCAAGCTTCTGCAAATAGGCCTGGGTCTCAGCTGGTAATGGACGGCCGGCGAGATGCTCTTCGTAGCGACCAGGTCCCGCGTTGTAGGCTGCGAGGAAGCCTGGTGAACCGTACCGATCGTGCAGTTCGCGCAGGTACGCGGTACCTGCAAGAATGTTGTCATGGGGATCGTAGGGATCGTTGCCGAGGTCATACCGAAGACGTAGCTCTGCCCACGTCTCTGGCATGATCTGCATCAGCCCCATGGCGCCTTTCAACGATCTGGCGTGCGCGTCTCCGGCGCTTTCGACGTCTATGACTGCGCGTATCCAGCGCACCGGAACGCCGAAGCGACGGGAGGCATCTTTGATGAAATCCGCAAATGGATCGCTAGTCGTATACGTTGCCGGAGGGTCCGCGGGTCGCGTTTCGGCGACAGCAGTAGCGTTACTCACGATCACCGCAACGACCAACGGTACGACTGCGCGCAGGCTCCTCTCGAACAAGCGCACGCATGCCGCCGTGCTCGCCCCCGTCCAGGGTAAAGCTGCTTGGCGCCGGCCTTTCAGCCGCCTTGGACCGCCGCTGCGCGCGACGGCTGCGCAATTGTTGGTCGGGATGGAGGAATGGTGCAGCACTTGGCCGAACAGAGGAATAGCAGATCGGGAACCCAATGCACGCACGATTAATTCTCCCAGGTCCACACAGGGAGCGCGCGGCCGATGATGGCCGATGCCGGCAAGAACCCGAAATAGCGGCCATCCAGCGAGTTGGTGGACTGCCAGTTCATGACGAAGAGTTCGCCCTCGCCGACGACGCGGCAGCCCTGCCATTTCGGGAGCGGTCGGCCGCGGCCATCGCGCTCCCGCGCCTCCCCCATTTCGATCGCGTCGACGGAAAGTGTGAGCCCGCTTCTGCAGACGGTCTGCCCGGGAAGCGCCAGAACGCGTTTGAGCATCGGCAGCCCGGCCGGCAGATAGCCATTCAGATCGAGGAAGGTCGCAAGCGGTTCCGGCGGCTGAACGGCAACGAGCTCGGTGACGAACAGGTTGTCCGACGGCTGCAAACGATAGAGCCCGATCGGCACGCTCTCGGATGCATTCCAGACGTAGACCGGTGTGATCTCCAGAACGGTCGGCACGATGAGAGCGGCGGCGCCGGCAAGCATCGCAGTTAACGCCTTCAACCGTCTTGTCATCGCATGATCCTCTGCCGATAAAGCCAAGCCTGGTGGCGTCCTTTCGTGTAAGGGCGCGGGTTCTCGTTGACGGACAGCCGATTGTGAACGTGATGCCAATAGTCCGGTGCAGCGTCTGCCGGATTGATGTCCACTGCTTCGACGGCATCGATCAACTGGAGCGCCCGTTCGACTTTCGGCCAGCCGGATAGCCGTAAAAGAATCTCACCGCCCGGCTTTACATAGGGCACGGTCGAGCACCGCTGTCCCGGCGCGACCGCGCGCAGGATGTCCATCCGCGAGATCGCGGTTCCGAAGTCGTTCGACGTCCAGCGAACGAACGCAAAGATGCTGCCTGGCGCAAATGACAGCAGCCGCCGGCGGCGATCGAGGATCTTCTCCTCGACAGCACGCCCGAAGCGAATGCGGTTCTCAATGCGCTTCTCGAGCCAAAGGAGTTCGACTTCGGTGAGGTCGCTCATGAGACGCTCCGAGCTTGAAAGATGATCCCATTGCCCCGCTGGAGCGCGCTTGCGACAGCGCGTGGTCGCCGTCGCTGACAGCGAGACGAGGCAGAACAGGCGGATGGTTGCTGGTGGTTGTCCCCAACTGCGCGAATGGTGCCGTCCGTTAGAAGAAATCCGAAGGATTTCTGGTTAGAAGAGTTATGGCGGCTGGAAATCGCTGAGAGACAAGGACTTAGGTCCGATTCCGGTCCCCGATAGCACGAGGATCCGGTCCCTGATGGCACGAGGGTTGTGGTCCCCGATAGCACGAGCTGATTCACAGGCTATCTCCCGACTTCGGAATGAGACCGCGCCGGCGAAGCCGCTCGGTGAATGGATCGACGGGGGTGAGCACGAAATTCAAGCGCTCGGCGCCATTCGCGTCGCGCGAGAGCACCAGTTGATACCCCGGCAATGTCTGCCGCTGGACAATCTGGCGTACGTCGTAAGCAAAATGCTTGAGCGGCGAGAGGCTGCCGGACTTGGCATGGAGATGCACAAGATCGAAACTCCAGCCGCCCTCTTGCCGGCCGCCGTGCTTGCGCACGAGCCGGTAAAGCCAGCGCTCAAGTCCGCCCGTCAGATCAAAATACGCGCGATCGATGGTGAGCACGAGCGCATCATCGATTATGCCGGCATAGAACCAATCCGGCAGGATCAGCTCGAGCCCGAGCGGACGTCCGTTTGCGTCAGCCGTCTCCTTCCATTCGTTGATCCAAGAGAAGCGATGTCGCCGTCGTTCTGCGGGCTGGCGGATCGACGTCAGCACGGTCGTTGATTGCAATCTGTCGAGACCGGCTTTCAGCCGATCATAATCGCGCGCACTCGTGCCGCGGCCAACGAACGTCAGAATCTCGTATGGAGTTGCAGCCATCAGGCGCGAGGTCTTCAGGCCTGCGTCACGGGCTTCGACGATTTGTGACGCAGCCCAGATCAGAACATCGGCGTCCCAGATGGTCGCCATGCCATGCTCCGGCACGGCCTCAACACGAATGGCGACCACGCCGGCACGAAAATCGATGGGAACGACTCGCTTGGTCTTTGCGAGAGAAAAGAACGGATAGGCCATCAGATCCTGTGCGTCGCGCGGCGCCAAATCGCCGGGCAACGCACGAAAAAGCTCAAGCTGATCGCGCTCGGACAGGTATTTGCGCCGCATCGCCATTGTCCTTTTTTGGCAATTAGCGGCGTTCCTGGCCCGCATACGGGCGCAGGGTCGGATGTTTTTTGGCGGGCAATACCGTGCCCTTGCCGGGATCGGAGGTCGATGTCTTGGCGCCGAGATCGGCCCACGCCTTCAGATCATCCAGTGCGTAGACGACGCGACCGCCGATCTTTCGGTAGGTCGGTCCCGTGCCGTACGTGCGGTGTTTTTCGAGGGTGCGGCCGGAAAGGCCCAGATATCGCGCAGCCTCTGGCGTGCGCAGGAATCGCGGCGGTAAGCCGGCCAACGGATCGGACATTTGAGAACTCTGTGATGACGACGCGTACCGGCGGTGGCGCCGGCGGGTGTGCGGTCATCGTGGAGGAGCAGGCCCTCGCAGGGGGATGCCGATGATCGGGGGGTGGACTTTCGATACCCCCGGAGAGGCACTACTTGTCTCTGCGCTTGGGCCGCAGAAGTTCGCGATAGCCGCCGCGCATCAATGCGAGGCCGCTTTGCACGAGACGGATGGTTCGATTGCGCAGATCGTGCGTTTTCCAGGCGCGATCCGGGACACGCTTCTTGCCGAAGTAGACTTCGGCGATCACACGATAAGTATTGCCAGCCGCGCGCGCGTCGAGCGCACGAATGGCGGCGCTCAACCGTTCGCGTCTCTGTTTAGATAGCTCATGAAAAGCGGGCCCCGGCGTGCGCCCATTCACTGCGCGCCACAGCCGTCGGGCAGCATATGCGCGTGCGTCGAAGTCGCCGTCGAACGGCAACTCTGCTACGTAGCTGGCGCCGATAGCTGGCGGCTCTTTGAGCCAGACGCGATGCTCCACTGCGCCCAAGCGAAGGATGGCGTGCCATCCATCGGAGGCACGCCGCACCTCGCCTGCGCCTGCTGCAAGATCTAGCGGTGGCGGAGGCGCGTCACCATTGAGAGGCGACGTGGTCGCTGCGACGGGAATGACAGTAGGCAGAACCTCGGGCGCCCAAAAGATGGTCTGCTCGCTGCAGTACCCTTGTGGGTCATGCGCGAAAGCAGATGCCCCACCTCCTCCTGAATTCCGGCGTTACTTCACCGTCCGGACTGTTGGCGATCATCGCTTGGTAGTCACGGCGATAATCCGCATTGCGACGAAGACATTCCCAGGCGATGTCGGTGATGTCAGCATTTTGCAAGCTCTTGTAAGAGTCCGGCGACCGCCAGTCGAATTCAGGCATTGCTTCCGCCCCATTCACAAAGCTAACGAGGATTGTGGCGCAATAATTCTGATCGATTGGGTTGCAGGAAGCCCCTACTTTGGCACCACGTGGTGCCCGGGGATGACCACCACTCTGCTGGAGAAAATTGTGTTCGCGGCGGAAATATCGTCGGCAGCTTTCTTCTAATTCGAGCCAGCACCGCGCAAAAGACGGCCCTGCCCGGTAACCCACTTAGCGCGCGCAAGGTGACTCAGGTATGCATTCTGTGCACGGTCGGGTTCGTGGTCAGGATCGATGTGCAAGACTATTCGCGCGACTTCACGCCAATCGGCCCCCTCGCTCTCAGCTTGCAGAAGGCGCGCGTACGTTACGATGTGCTGGTTGTCATAGGGCGTGAGCGCCGAATCAGTTGGCGCGACATCCGCGACGTCAGGATCAAGCGGTAGTTTTGACATCGGCCCTACGCCGTACGAACAATCGAAATAAAAATTGAGGCGCATGCATCCAGCCACCTCGCATAGCTTGCGATCGTAGCATATGGCATGCCACCAAGAACCGCCCGGGCACCCTTTTCACTACATTTCAGCAATCGAATCTCCATTCGCGATCACAACCGGGGCGGCGCGTCCGCGTATTATAACACGTAGCGCCAAAATACGCGATTGCCTCCTATCCTGCGGATGGATATTCGCAAGGTCTTTGGAGGAAACGCACGACGATTCCGGCTGGCCCTTGGCTTGAGCCAAGAGGCGGTTGCGGAACGGATGGGAGTCGACAGGGCCTTCATAAGCAGCATGGAAAGAGGGCTGCAAAACGCGACCCTGCTTACGATCTGGCAGATTGCCCAAGCCCTGGAGGTGCGGCCTGCAGACTTGCTTGACGAAAAAGCGTCTAAGATTCGATCCTGATCTTCGCGAGCCGGGCCGAAGGCCCGGCGAGCGCCGGACGCGGACACGCGTCATCGCCGCCGGTCCGGCTTGCCGGACCGGCGGCGATGCATAGGCTACCGGGGAAGTAGCCGCGCAACCGAGCCCGATTGCGCGGCTCGCCTCTCAGATCGCGCGTTCCATCAAGCGCTTTGCCTTCCCCTCCAGTTCAAGCCTCGCGTCCTGATGCGATTTGATGCGGGCCAGCGCCGTAATCCCCTGCACAAAATCAAAGATGCTTTCAGGCTTGCGGTTTTCCTCGCCTAGAACGGTCTCGATAACCTTCGTCGTCTCTGATTTGGAAAACCCGCTCTTTCGCAGGAAGGTTTCCCGATCCTCGTCCGTGCGGGCAACGATCCGCTCCCGTGCGGCCTTGATACCGGCCACGAATGGCGCGGGTGAGGAATTGGCAAAGCTCGTCAGCGCTGGGGCGGCCTCATGCGCGAAACGTTGCCCTGCGAATTTGGAATGCCGGATCGTGATCTCCTCGAAATTCTCGACGCCCCACAGGTTGCGGTTCATGCAGACGGCGCGGAGGTAGAAGCTTGCGATGCCCAGCGTCTTGCTGCCAACCTCGCTGTTCCAGCAGTAAAATCCCCGGAAATACAAATCCGGCGATCCGTCCGCCAAGCGCCCCGCCTCTATCGGGTTGGTATCGTCGACCAGAAACAGGAACACATCCCGGTCGCTGGCGTAGAGCGTGGTGGTGTCCTTCGTGACGTCCACGAATGGATTGTGGGTCATCGTGGCCCAATCCAGCACGCCCGGCACCTTCCACCGCGTATCGCCCGTGCCGTTGCCTGCAATCTTCATCACGGCGGCAACAAGCTCATGGTCCCAGATACGGCCGTAGTCCGGGCCGGTGACCGCGCGAAGCTCGACACGGCCGCTATCGGCTTCCAAGGTCTTCACAAGCTCGGCGCGATGCGACAACAAACCATGTTGCAGATTGATACCTGACAGCGTTGCCGGGAGTTGCCGCAGATACGATGTTGGCGCCCCGACAAGGGCGCACAACTGCCCAAAACTCCAATGGGTCGGGGCCACCGGCTCGGCACGTCCGGGCACGATCAAGGCCAGCCGCTCGACATTGTCGCGGCTGGCCTCCACCCTGATGGCCCGGCTCTCCACCGTCCGCGCTTGCGCATGCTCGGCGCGGCCGCGGACAGCATCGTATAACTCAGGCAAGTTCAGATATCGCTCGTCGTCCGGCCGCGAAAACCATTCCGACGATACACGGCCAACACGCTCGCCGCGCGAAACATCGACGCGAAAGCTGCCGGAAACAGGCCGCTCGTTCTGGGTCAGGTTCATCATGGTCATGAATCATTCTCCTTTGGGGCTGGGTTAAAGCGCAGCGCTGCGCTGCAACCCTGCCCGTCGGCGAGACCGGGGTAGCAAGGGCAAGGGCGGCCGGAGTGGAGGGGGATCACCCGCCCAAGGGGCGCGCGGTACGCGCGCGTCTGCACGCGCCTGGCGCTCATGTCTTCATGTAAATTCTGCGACGGCGCGGAAGACCGGGGAAACCACTCCGGCCGGCGCCGGCTTCGGCGCTTCACCCTTGCGCGCGCGAGGGCGGAGCCCTTCCATGTCCTTTTGCAAGTAAAAAGATGTGCGAGAACCCTCGCCGTGCCGAAGGCACGGCGACAGAGAAGTCTTCTTTTCCTGTTGGGTCGGGGGCGAAGCGCCGATGGCGACGGTCGATCAATCTTCCATTCGCGGGTTGGATACCGCATGAACGCTTTTCGTCGCGGCCTGCCTCTGACTTAGCACGGGCATCGGATTGAACCGGCCCACTGGGCTCTCGAGGATTGCCTGACCTTGCGCTCCGCCCCCGGCCGAACAGGTCGGCGGATTTACGCCTACGGCACCCCAGACCTCACGGCGTGACCGATCGCCCAAACAAAGCCGCTGAGTTCGCGGGCGATCGCGGTGATCACTACCGTGGGCTTCTTGCCCGCGGCGGCGAGCTTGCGATAGCGGCTGCAGAGACGGACCTGCGCCTTCCATGCAATGTCCCGCACTGGCTTTGGTTGATGCCCCACAATGTCGGTCTTGCCCGACGAGACGCGCGGCTGATAGCGATAGCTCCAGGCTGCTTCCACCAGCATGCGGCGCGCCTCGCTATTGCCGGCCCGAGTGATCCCGCCGCGCCGGATGCGACTGCCGCTCGATTGCTCGGACGGCACCAGGCCGAGATAGGCCATGAGCTGGCGAGGAGACTCGAAGCGGCCGAGGTCGCCTACCGCCGCGACGAAGATCACGGAAGAGATGAGGTCGATACCGCGGACGGTCCGCAGTGCCTCAACCAACGGCGCCATCGACCAGTCTGACAACATCGCCGATATCCGCGCTTCGAGCTGATCGCGCCGATCCTGGGCGGCCCACACCGCTTCAACATAATCCTGGAAGACAATCTGGTGGGTGGTTTGCTCGAATGCTTGCGTCGCGAGCCAGCGCCGGTGACGCAGAGTCCAGTTCTTCTTACCTGGGCCGTAGCTCCGGCCACGACGGAGCAGGAAGGCGAGACACTGCTGGCGAGCACGCATCAGCTGCATGACGGCATCCATGCGGGCGCGGACGAGATCGCGGATCGCCTCGTGTACCGGATCAGGAACCCAGACCGCCGTCAGGTCGCCGAAGCGATGCTGCAGGGCGAGCTTCTGGGAATCCCTCCGATCTGTCTTGATCCGATCGCCCGGTTTGCGAGCAATCAGTGTCGGCGCCGCCACCGTGCAGCCGTGGCCAAGATCAACAAGTTGTCGGTAGATGCCATAGCCGCATCCGCCGGCCTCGTAACAGAACTCCAAGCGACGGTCCTCATTGGCCAGTCGCTTGGCGAGTTTGGCAACATCCGTCGGCGTGTTGGGAATGGTGCCGATGAAACGGACTTCGCCATCCCGTCCTTCCTCGGCTGTGGTGACGGAAATGCTCGCCTTGTGAACGTCGAGGCCGACATAGAGTGTCTTCTGCATGATCCCTCCGCATATCGAGACACCACGCACCCATGCGGTGCGGCATCTCGATTGTGAGAGATCGAGCGCCGGTCGTCACCGGGCACCCAAAGGACATACGGACTTAGCAATCCTCTAGCAACAAGGAGGCCGAGGGCCTTCTCCCCCTCTTTCTGCGCCGTTGTGGTCATGAGCACAGAAAAAACCCCGCCTCCGAAGAGGCGGGGTGCGTCGATCCCCTTGGATCAGTCGCCGTTGCGGCGGGACCAGATCAGCGTGAAGCTGTCGTCGCCCTCCCCCTTCACCAGCGAGGCGTAGATCGGAGCCGGGAAGCTCGGATCGTCGAGCTTGACCGAGAGATATTCGCGATCGGTCTCCCGCGCGGTTTTCTTCCAGGCGGCGCCGAATTCGGTGGCGCCGGCGAAGATGCGATAGTCGGGAGCCTTGTCGTTGTCCTTCTCGGTCGCGACGAACTTCGCCTTGACGTTGAGCGTGAGCGTCTTGACCGATCCGGTGTAGCCGTTGTCCGCTGCGGTGAAGGTTCCGATGGTAGCCATGGTGGTCTCCGTTCTGTTTTCGGGCCGCGACCATCGCAGCCTCGATGGCGGTCCTTGGCCCGGGGAGCGATCGGCCCGCAGCCGTCAAGCCCGCAGCGCAGCGGAGGACGGCGGTAGACGGCTTTTTTGCCTCGCGAGGAATGCCGCCACTTCGCGGCAGGGGAAAAAAGCCGGCGGAGCCGTTGCGGGAAGGCGATCGAGGCGAAGCCGCCCCCTCGGGCCTGATCCGTCCATTCGAGGTTGCGTGGGACGCGCCCGTCAAACAGACTGATGGAGATCACCATGACTGCCATCATCGTCGCCGCACAAGGACAGGAATCACCGATCGGATTAAGACGTGTGTCCGCGCATCCACGAAGACGAAGGCGCGACCTGGCGAACGATGGCGCATGATTTCGCATCGCGGCGCTGCCGATCGCGCCGCCCTCGACTTAAGACCCGCTGAAACCAATTTGCGATCTCGATGTCACAGATGGCCGATAGGTCCGCCCCGATCTACGCCTCGCTGGTGAAAGGGAATGGCGACAGCTTCACGCTGATCTGGTCCCGCCGTAACGGCGACTGATCCAACCGGATCGACGCCCCAACTCTTCGGAAGCGGGGTTAACGGGCGCTGACCACAGCATGCCCTTCCCCACTGGCTTCAAGCCAAAAAGCGTCTAGCTTTCCTTGAAGAATGCACCCGGTCGACGGCTTGAGCATCATGAGATTTGCCGCGCGCCCGATGGCGCGCGGCCAGAAACTTCGAAGGTCGCACCATGACAAGCCGGGACCGCGCGAGCGGTCCCGGCCATGTCGTTTACTCGGCGGCGACAGAGTATGCGTCAGGGTTAGCTTCCGTGACGGAATCCGCCTGCGGGTGTTCGGCAGGCTCTTGGCCGGCTCGCGGCGTCCGCATCAGCACCGGCAGCCAGCCGGTTCCGACCAACAACTGCTCGGCGGCTTCCGCCATGTCCTGCTTCTTCATATCCGCCATCCGACCAGCGGCTTCTTCGCTGAGACCTTCCCGCACGGCGGCAAGAATATGCATCTTGGTGACACGCCCCAAATAGGTCCGCACGGTCGGCGTCCAATGCGCGGTCATGTCGAGCGACACGGCCTCCGCCAGCCTGTCCGCCGTCGCCACCGCGCGGGGTCTACGCTCCGATGGCAGTCTCACCGCATTGACCGTGAGCGCAACGCAATGCGCAAACAGCGCCATGCGGCTGTCGTGGTCCAATTCCACGACAAAAGCCCACAGGTCGGCCGCGTCGCGCGGCATCTGCGCCGCCCAACGCGCGTGACGATCCGCCCACGCCTTCCCCGCTTTGGTGTCCTCGATACCATCCGCATGGGAGGCCAGCACCGTACTGACCGGACGGATATCGAGAACGTGCGCGTCCGCACCGCGATAGAAGATTTGCGCAGCGAACGCATGGGTGACGGCAACGACGGCGACTTCCGGGTGCTCACCCAAGGCGAGGCGAAGCCCAAGGGTACGATGCGCCGTGAGATCGCGGATCAGGATATCCGATAGCGGCTTGTGATCGTCGTTCTCATCCTCCGCATCCAAGGTCTCACGACCCGGCTCGTGGTTCGGGCCGGTTCCTCCGTCGTCACTGGCAGTGTCACCGACCTCCCCTTCGTCGCTCCCATTCTGCATTTCCGGCTGCGGTTTCTCGTCCTCGGCCAGTATAAAACCGCGTTCAACCCGCAACGCCCCATCATGGCCGAGGATGACGAAGGCCCCGCATCGGGCGATGTCGGCGGGGTCGTAGGCCACGCGCTTCGCCTCAAGCCGCTCGATCTCGGCCTCAAGCTCGCCGAAACGCGCATCGACCTCGTCAGGCAGTTCTTCGGCGCTTTCATATTGCGCCGTCAGGCCGTTGAATTCGGACTGTGCGGCATCCAGGGCAGCTTGATCCTCCGCCGATAGCTCAACCGGCTGCGGATATGTTCGGCGTAGACCATGGCTGTGGGGGTAGTCGAGGAAGACTTGCGCCCATTTCCACCCCTCGGCCTCCATCAGGGCGTTGGCCTCCCGCCCGAGTTTCGCCAAGACCAGCATATCGAGAAGCGCCACGTCCTCGAAATAGCCGCCGCGATCCTCGGTAAAGAGGTCGCGGAGGATCGTACCGCCAACCTCCGTATACTTTTCTGCGCCGACAAAGATCGCGCGGCGATCCGTGGCGGCGACGTTGGTTTCGGTGAGCAAGCGGCGGATCGTGCTGGCGTCCCGGTTATAGGACAGCCGCTCGAACGCGGCTTCCTGCCGGGCATGGTCCTCGGTGATCGCAAAGGCCATCAACTGGTCAAGCGCCAGATCGCCATTGCGATAGATTTCCATCAGTTTGGGCGAGACCGCACCCAAGCGCAGCCGCTGCCGCACCACGTGAGGCGTGACGCCGAACCGGGCCGCAATCTCCTCCGCGCCGAAACCGCGTTCGTCGGCGAGCTTCTTGAACGCCTCGAACTGGTCGGCGGGATGCATGTTTTCCCGGGTGACGTTTTCGTCAAGGCTGATCTCGTGCGGGTCGTTCGCCGTATCGACGATACAGCGGATCGGCTCGGTCTTCTTGATCTCCTTGCGCTTCACCCGCAGAAGCTGGGCAAGCCGCCTGCCCTCGCCGATGGTGACGGAATAGAAGCCGGTAGCGGCACCATCGCCGTCCAATTCCGGTTCGACGACCAGATTTTGCAAAATGCCCTTCGCGGCGATGCTCGCCGCATAGGCTTCGATCGCCGCCTCGCTATGCGGCGTCTTGCGGGCGTTCTTCGGGGACTTCTTGAGCTTGTTGAGCGGGATGAAAACCTCCGTCCCGCTCTCCACAATGGTTTCTGCGTGCTTGGCCGACATGATTGATCTCCTTTGGGTTAAGGGCGCAGAGCGCACCTGCGCCTGCGCCCCTGCCCGTCGGCGAGACCGGGGGTAGCAAGTGCCAGGGCGACCCGAGTGGAGGGGGATCGCCCGCCCTTAGGGGCCGCTCGAAGAGCGGGTCTGCACAAGCGCATGACTGGCAGCGAAGATTCGGGATGTGCGGAAGCGCGGAAGACCGGGGATACCGCTCGGGTCGGCGCCGGCGTTTGCCGGCGCTTCACCCTGGTGCGCGCGAGGGGCGGAGCCCATTCCATGTCCTTTTGCAAGTAAAAAGATGTGCGAGAACCCTCGCCGTGCCGAAGGCACGGCGACAGAGAAGTCTTCTTTTCCTGTTGGGTCGGGGGCGAAGCGCCGATGGCGACGGTCGATCAATCTTCCATTCGCGGGTTGGATACCGCATGAACGCTTTTCGTCGCGGCCTGCCTCTGACTTAGCACGGGCATCGGATTGAACCGGCCCACTGGGCTCTCGAGGATTGCCTGACCTTGCGCTCCGCCCCCGGCCGAACAGGTCGGCGGATTTACGCCTACGGCACCCCAGACCTCACGGCGTGACCGATCGCCCAAACAAAGCCGCTGAGTTCGCGGGCGATCGCGGTGATCACTACCGTGGGCTTCTTGCCCGCGGCGGCGAGCTTGCGATAGCGGCTGCAGAGACGGACCTGCGCCTTCCATGCAATGTCCCGCACTGGCTTTGGTTGATGCCCCACAATGTCGGTCTTGCCCGACGAGACGCGCGGCTGATAGCGATAGCTCCAGGCTGCTTCCACCAGCATGCGGCGCGCCTCGCTATTGCCGGCCCGAGTGATCCCGCCGCGCCGGATGCGACTGCCGCTCGATTGCTCGGACGGCACCAGGCCGAGATAGGCCATGAGCTGGCGAGGAGACTCGAAGCGGCCGAGGTCGCCTACCGCCGCGACGAAGATCACGGAAGAGATGAGGTCGATACCGCGGACGGTCCGCAGTGCCTCAACCAACGGCGCCATCGACCAGTCTGACAACATCGCCGATATCCGCGCTTCGAGCTGATCGCGCCGATCCTGGGCGGCCCACACCGCTTCAACATAATCCTGGAAGACAATCTGGTGGGTGGTTTGCTCGAATGCTTGCGTCGCGAGCCAGCGCCGGTGACGCAGAGTCCAGTTCTTCTTACCTGGGCCGTAGCTCCGGCCACGACGGAGCAGGAAGGCGAGACACTGCTGGCGAGCACGCATCAGCTGCATGACGGCATCCATGCGGGCGCGGACGAGATCGCGGATCGCCTCGTGTACCGGATCAGGAACCCAGACCGCCGTCAGGTCGCCGAAGCGATGCTGCAGGGCGAGCTTCTGGGAATCCCTCCGATCTGTCTTGATCCGATCGCCCGGTTTGCGAGCAATCAGTGTCGGCGCCGCCACCGTGCAGCCGTGGCCAAGATCAACAAGTTGTCGGTAGATGCCATAGCCGCATCCGCCGGCCTCGTAACAGAACTCCAAGCGACGGTCCTCATTGGCCAGTCGCTTGGCGAGTTTGGCAACATCCGTCGGCGTGTTGGGAATGGTGCCGATGAAACGGACTTCGCCATCCCGTCCTTCCTCGGCTGTGGTGACGGAAATGCTCGCCTTGTGAACGTCGAGGCCGACATAGAGTGTCTTCTGCATGATCCCTCCGCATATCGAGACACCACGCACCCATGCGGTGCGGCATCTCGATTGTGAGAGATCGAGCGCCGGTCGTCACCGGGCACCCAAAGGACATACGGACTTAGCTTTCCTGCGAAAGGAAGAGACCTGTTGGTTGGCGCAAGCCATGCCCGGGAGAAAAAGGCAGCCGCAGGAGCGTCAGCATAGCGCCGACGCGGAACGCGGCGGGACGCGGGACCGACTGCAGTCGCGAGACCGGTTAACAAGGCACCCGAACGCGGGACAGTGATAGCGACGCCGGCATGCAATGACGGCGGGGCCCGCGAGCGAGTGCCTCCGGCGAGCGACTCAAGAGCGACGTCACGACTCGTTGGTATCAATTTTGCATTTGTGATATCGTCTCAATGTTGTGCACGTCGATACACGGCGTGTGCACGTTCACTGAGCCACTTTTTAAAAGAGGACGACATGGCCAAGAAAGCGAAGAAGGCAAAGAAGACCGCGAAGGCAGCCAGCAAGAAGGTAGCAAAGAAGACTTCAAAGAAAAAGAAGTAGTCGCATCCACGACTGAGAGATCGCGCCGCCGGGTTGCACCTCGGACGCAAAGCGAAACCTCTCCCAAAGGATATGAAGTGTCCTTTGCAGCCGTTCAGTATCGCGGCAAGGCAAGATAAGGCCGGACCTTTGTGCAGGTGGCTACTGCATAAAGGTCCGGTTTTTCGTTTCTGCCCGGTGGGCTTGATCTGCTCTTGCGCGAAGGATCGATGCCGCATGGCCGCGACGCTCTTGCGGCGCGGTTCACGAGAGCCTGGTCCGCGAATGCGGACGCGCCCACGATCACGATTTATTTGAAGCTATGGCGTGAGCGCAGCCGCACCTGTCGCACAACTTACTCACGCCGCCGCACGGTCTTCCTTATCGGCGCCAGGCGCCACGATTCCCAACGCGTCGTCCGGCTATGGCCGCTGCAAGGCCTTCGCCTCGTCCCAAGGCGCACGCATCCACACGTCGCGTTCTTCGTCGGTCGTCAGGATTACCGGCATGGCCTTGGGATGGATCAGTTCGACGATCACATTGGATGCGGTGGTCAGAAAGCCGTAAACAAGGTGAGGTCCGGGGATCGGCTTCGATTTGGTTCCGCGATCACTTTGAACTCGGTCCAAAGTCCACCGAAAGCGAACAGCGGCCGGTCGTCGTTCAGGGCGAACCACACGACGTCTTTCTTGCCGGTCGCCGGGTTGGGCTCCAGCGCGTATTCGGCGAAGCTGTTGGACGGTACCAGACAGCGGCTCTCCGGCTTCAGCCAGCCCCGCCAGTGTGGTGATGTAGTGTTGCGGATAAACCTGAGGCTGCGCGCATAGAGGCGGCTCACCGTGATCAGCATGCTTACCAGCATTTGCCCAGGCGCTCCTGTCGATCGAGGTAGGCACAAACTGCCTTGAGGACCCGCCCCTCCGGCGCCGGCACTCACCGAGGCTTCGCTTGGTTTATCCGGACCCAAACTGCACCCGAACGATCTCGCCGAGAGGACAACCACGGCGGCCTAGTGGCCACCGTGGAAGTAGGCTGCAATCGCAATTGCAATCCGTGTGATTGGCCAAAGCATGCGACGGAGAAAGCCCTTCGACACTGACGGCGTCCTCGTCTCCTCAACCTCTTCAGTGATGGTCAGCTTGTAGACACGTTTCATCAGGCATAGCTCCAGCGAGGCGCGAAGCGGCATCGCGCAACAGGTTGACAGTGTGCCTGGAGGAAGCGACAACGGTCGCTGTTAGGGCGGGAGAGTCATCGACCTCCCACCAGGCGGCGGGCGACGCCTCCTACAGCGTCGTCCGTCCACCCTTCTAAGGTCTGATTCTGCAAGGCGACACGCCGATTCGGCGGCTATCCACCGTTATACCCGAAAAACTTCAGGCTTGGTTTTGACCACTTGGTAAGTTGCTTTTTTGCCGCTTACCGATTTTTGATATAATCCCAATGGCTTACGCTGTGAATAAGTTGACCACCAATGCCATTGACATTGAATAACTTATTTCTTCGTCGCAACGACCATCGCGGTAATCATCATAGAACGCCATCGCAAATTTGTTGGCGATAATCCCGCAAATCAGATTCCATGGGCCATTCCCGGGAGCCGCCCATGACGAATACCGCCCGTCCCTTCGGACTTTCTACCGGGACGACCGTGATTGGATTCACCCGTTCGTATCGAAGAATCGGAATTACCGGATCGAGTGCGTCACAACGCGCATTCCCTCCGGCCCCGGCATGATGCACATCGCCAGCCAGCGCGTTGTGGCCACCGTTCAGGCGGCATAACTATGGCTTCTGAGCCTGAACCTCCGTTGTCCAGTCCGCAGGAGTCCACCGCGCTAAGGCGCGCTCAATTCATCGCGCTCGATTCTTCACATCTGGGCAACCTCGCACGCGAACGAGTGTCCAAGGATGCTTCTATACGTCAGGGCGCCGCCGCCCTGGAGCAGGCTATCAAGGAGCGTGGTTATATCCTCGTTCTTAGCATGCACCACTTTCAGGAACTGCTGGTTTACAACGACAGCGACGTCGTCGCGCAGCGCATAGCCTTCATCCAATCGCTGCCGCTGGTGGGCGTCATCAACTCAATTCTTGGCGAAGGTGTTGCCGGGTCGGTATTTGATATCCAGGCAAGCGAAGTGCTGGCCGCTTTTCAGCGGCCCAACGCGACGCCTCGGGCGATCCGAGACGAAGTTGCCACGCAAATGTTTCGGCTCACGTCAGGTGCCGAAGCGGTACGCCCGTTCTTGGTCGACTTGCCTGCCATTCAGGCTGAGTTGACGATGATGGCCGAAAAGCACCGGAACATCGTTGCGATCACGAGTTCTGATTTCGCCAAAATCTCGAAGAAGGTTGTCGAGTTAATCAAAGGAAAACTGCACGCGCCACTCGACATTCAGCGAAATCTCGCACGCCTTGAGGCAGCCCTAAGCGAGGATATCCGCCAACATGGTGACGAGCGGATTTCCAGCCCGGACAGTGTTTCCGCCGCCTTCATGGCGGACATTCGCCGCCGCGGTCTCGCGCTCGCCGACGGCGGAAATCCCGGCCTGCAAATCCTGGCGGCGTGCGATGTCGAGCCCACGGAAATTACACCGACGACCACGGTTGGTGAAGTCGGCGAATGGGCGGTATTTCGTGGAAAGCTCAAGCGATTGAATCGGGTTCTTCAGCTACCGTGGGACGGACTTAAAACCCGCGTCAAGGAAGAGCGGATTCCGTCCGGCGTTATCAGTTCGGCACTCGCACGTTTCCGGCCGCGAACCGACGAATGGAAAGGGAGCGATCTGATCGATGTGCATCTCGCCTGTCTCTCACCGTATGCCGATATCACTTTTGTAGATAAACGGACCCATGAAGGATTACGAATTGCCCGACAGAAAACCCAAGAATTGCCACGGATCATTCACCGCGTGGAAAAGGCGAAGAACACCCGTGTGATCTTGGAACACCTCAGGTGACGCGTACACCCCGAGTTCGCCTTGAGGAAACATCCTTTTTGTTGTGCTTCTTAACCTTCCCGACCGGCAAAGCCCGCTTCGTGACCTTCACCTTATCTTGCGCCTCTTTGAGGCTGTGCTTTTCGACCTCAAAGGCGACTTCCCCTAATTCGTCGGATAGATCGCTGATGATTTGCAGGAATACGATGTTGTCCACGGTCGGGCGGACGATCAGAAGCGAGCTGGTTACCTGATTCAGCGAGATCGCTGTCATATGGATAGGGTCCGTAAAGCCCGAATTGCTCTGCCCAACCAAATGCACCGGCTGCGTCGATTCCGCCGTGCCCAGCATTGCGAGCGCTGGACGATATCCGCCGTGGGTGTGCTGGGAGGCCCAACGATAGCGCGGGCGCCAGTGATCGAGCGCGACGGCTTTCTCAAGTTGCGCAAATGTCGGCTTAGGATTTTTGAGCGCCGGGGAAGCCCAGCCGCGTTCGTTGTGCATTTCTTTTCCAAAACGCGCCTCAAACCCGTCGCAGCGTTGCTTCATCTCCGCTAACTCTTCTTCTAAAAAAGGCGTCATATTTGCGCGTTCCGCGTGCTCGTTGAGCTGCTTGGCCGCATTGAGCGCCGCAAACGGGAAGCTTGCGAGATATCGGTGAGATACCTCCTGATCATGTTTTTGAAGAAACACAGCGGTTACGGCGATTTCGTGCAAGGAGCGCCAACGGCTCAGGGCTCCATCAGGGTATCCGCCGTAGAGTAGACACAACACTTCACGGCTGATGAGAAGTGCGCGCGCATGGAGCGAAACGAGGGCTTCGAACTGATAATCCTTGGCGACGACCGCAGCAGGGCGCTCGGTCTGATTAAATTTTCCGCCAACCTCTTCGGAAATATTCCAAAGCAATTCGAGAAGATCGAGAGGCTTTTTCCAACGCCGATAGTTTCGGCGCTCAAACCCTGCGTCGGATTTCTTGTGCTCGCGAAGCATCTTAGGTGCAGCGCGCTTTAATCCCTTGAGCATTTCCGAAGCCGCGTGCGGCGCGAAGCTCTTCAGCACCAACGTTGGCATTGCAGCAATCTGATCCTCCGTCAGGTCGCTGCGAGACAATGCTTGCACCAAAATATCCTCAAAAGTCTTTTCAAGATTAGTCATGTCCGCAACCCTGCGCGACTGCCAAAGCACAAGAAATCCATACGAAACACATAATCGAAACTCCGATGCTGAAGCCTTAAGTCCGGATATTTGATGACAGATTGCTGGCCATTGCGACATCTCGCGTAGCACGCGCCAGACGCATCGTTACCAGTTTGGCCTCAACCGAGGCATGTTTCTGCTCTATGCTTTCGAGATAGATATACTCGGCATCATCCCAAAAGGATGCGATTGCATCCGCAAAGCGACGGATGAGATCTTGGGAAAGAACGATGGCGTCGATTGATTGTGGTCCTGGCATGGCTGGCGTGTCATCATCAAAAAGCGAAGGCGATGGCTTCCGCTGCGGCCATAAATCCGGATGTTGATCCCACAGCTTCCGCGCCGATGGACCGTCTCCGTGGCGACACGCATTGCCGAGTAATTGAAGCAGGTCGAGATCGCCGTAAGCCTCAAACTTCGTTAGAGAGATTCCCCGTAGATCATAAAACAGTCTGTCGATTCCCTCCCATCGCTCGGTCATCACCCGTTTTGCAAAAGCGCTTCCCGGCCTAAGTTCCTCGGCGCATCCCCGAAGATAGGTTCGAACTTGTCGTTCCCACATCGATTGGATCGCGAGGCAAAACGCCAGTGTGGTTGCGTGCAACAGCACTTCTGTATCGGACTGCGCAAAGGGAGCCCCGGGATCATCGCTTCTCGACCAAGATTCGAGTTGAGCCTGCAAGGCGCTAAGGGACGGCTCTACAACCTCCTTAAGGAAGGCTCGCGCGATTTGTCCATAACCCGAAGACGCCACATCTGCGTAACAGTTCTTCCATTGAAACGGGATCGTCATGCTTCCATCCCAATCATTGCGAGAACGCCTCGGAAATCAGACCGCGCTGAAATGTATGCTCGGTGACAGTTTGATCGTCTCATTCAGTACCCATCACACAACTGATGCCAGAAGCAGCCACGCACTCGCTGTTCGAGCCAATCGGTGCTATTCGTAAGGCAATTCGCCGAACAGACCGATCATGAGGTCACCGTCGAGTTGCGCGAAGGGGATATCCACGTAGTGATCAGGATGCCGCGGCTTCGCCCTCCCGTCATTCGGTCCGTTCCTGGTGTGCCCCCGCACCTGTTCGCCGCTGTCCTTGATATAGGGCAAGATGACCAATCGACCGTGATTGATCGACCGGATCGTGCCTTCCTTCCATAAAGTGCTTCCCTCCGAGTCCCTGGTCGAGGTGGTGTGTTTGACCTGCCAGCCGACCCCGCCATCATCTTCGTACCAGAAGACAATGCCGTTCGAGACCAGCACCTTTTGGCCGTTGGCCAATGCTTCCGCCAGCATTCGCTGCACGCTCGCGAGTTGCAGCAACTGATTGGCCCGCGGCAGCAGGATCTGGCGGATCTTGGCTTTGGTCTTTCCCCAATGGGCGTCGGCGCTGCAGCCGAAACCGTTGGCGATCCGTGCCCGCATCGCTTTTGCCGCGGATCGCTCACCCGCCGTGTAAGGCTTGGACCATATATTGTCGTGCGAGAGGAAGAGAATCGAACGGTGCCAGCGGCGAGCCGGCTGCCCGACCATCACGACCCTCAGATAGGGCATGTCGGAAAGTTGATCGCTCAATTCTTGGCGGAAAGGCTCCGACTCCGCCGAGAGCACGATTGCCGATGGGTCCGGCCGCGGATCGCTCGCGTGCCGGCGCCGGGCTTCGGCCAGCATAAGCTCCTCTTCGTCGTGAAGACGCTCTTTGGATTGCAGGTTTTTCGCGACTTTAAGCTGAAGCGAATGCTTCTTCGTGGCATCCATCTCGCGTGCTGCAAGCGTGTCGCGGAGCGTCTGGTTGAGAGTGGCGGTCGCTGACCTTGCGGCTTCGCGATCGGGATAGACGTCGCCACGCACGTGTCCATCTTCGGCCGGCACCCTGCGATCGCGCCAGATCGGAGCCTGGTCGCCCTGCTCCACCAGCTCCTGCATCAACCAGTTATCGAACAGCGGGCGATAGTTCGGCCACACAGCGAGTGCAGTATCGAAATCGCGGGGGTTGTCTCCCCATTTCATTTCAGGTCTCTCCACGACGTCAGACGCGTTAGATTGATACATATATCGCGGGGATCCCCTCCCGGGCCGGGTCAGGACGCCCGATAGGGAATGTCGGATCGGCCGATGGGAAAGTCCCAATCGATGCCGATGGAGCGGAGCATGGTGCGCACGGTCCGCTCGGCGTCGGGCGGCGCCGCGGGACCGACGACGATCTCGGCGATCTTGTGCTGGACGCGGAGCGGCATTGGCTGGGCGATGTAGGGAACGATCTCGCTGCCGCGAAAGCGCGTCGTGACGAATGGCGAGACGACGGCCGGCGTTCCCATCATCACCAGACGCACCTCCTGCTCGTGCTCATAAGCGGGGTGCTTCGACGTGAGGCAGTTCCAGATCAGCGGCGAAGCGATGATCTCGCGGACGAACTGGTCCATGAACGGGATGCCGACAGTTTTGTCAGCCAGCAGATCGGTGTTGGCGTTCGCGGTGGCGAGAAAGATCGCCGCGGCCTCCTCAAGACAGGCTTCGTGCCGGCCGCACACATCGGCAAGACTGTAGCGAACCGGACCAACAAACTCCGGAAGCTGACCGGGTGGCGGAGCGTCGGCGACGACGAACAGCGATGGGGAGAGCCCGATCGCGACGCCTCGTCCGTTGTCCGCATAGGCGCGCCACTGGCCGAGATCGTCTCGTGCGCGGCTGAAACAGGCGATGAAGAATTCCAGGGTCGGAGCGAAATTGTCGTGCCGAAAGAGATCGAGGAAGCAGTCGAGAAACAGCCGGACCCGGCCATCCGCTCCGGTGGCAATGTGCTGGGCCACATCGCGGGCCATATCGATGCCGTGGGTCAGTTCGCTGGGGTCGTTGAGATGCCGGTAGTCGGTGAACCAGATCTGTCCGGCCTCGAGCATGCCCTTGAGGCCGCGCACGTCGGTGTAGTGATAGAGGGTCGTCGCAATCGTGCTGTCGTTCTGCTCGGACAGGAGATGCTGGCTCGTCCAGCCCTTGAACGCCTCGATCGCCTGTTGAAGCTGCGGCGGCAACGGCACACGGCTATGGTTGGGAGGATCGGTTTCAGACATGTGCCGTCAGGCCCGGTTTGAGGAGACGGCCGCTCGTGTCCATCTCGAAATGAACGGGATGGCTGATCGCCGCGAGGTCGAAATAGCTCTGCCCGGCGACCAACAGCGGCCACGCGTACCACGGCAATGTATAGGTCGAGACCATATAGGTCTCGTCCGGCGCGTCGGCGCGCGCGCCGGCGATCGGAAGGTAGGCCTCGGCGACGATGGAAACATTGGTGAGCTGCACGTCATTGTCTTCGAACACCAAGACGGTCCGGGCGCCGTCCGACTGTTTCCAGCGCGCGAGCTTGGGAAACTTCTTCTCGCAGGCGCGCGCGATGCGCTCGACGCGCGGCGTCTCGCTGCCGCGCGTCAGATGCTTGAGCTGGAATCGGCCCTCCATCCCGGCGATGCCGTCGAACCGTACTAAGGAAGCCTGAAACGGCACGCCGGCCGGCTGGGCCGTCACGAGCGTGCCCCGATAATTGGCATAGCGACGCGGCGGCAGTGTCGGCGCGGTGGCGGTGATCCAGGCGAGCAACGCGGCCTGAATGGCGCGCACCTCGGGCATCTTGCGATCCGTGAAGGCGTCGATCGGCAGGTGCATTTCGATGACGACGCCGTTGGCCAACATCGAGCCCAGCGCCGCAGCCGCGGCGGCCTGAAGCGGCAAGAATAGTGATGCTGCACGATTTTGATGCGCCATGAAGCCGTCGAACGGCTCGATGCCGGTGTGCTCGATGGCATAGAGCTGGTCATCCAGGCGGAACGCCATCTCGACGCGGGCATCCGCCGACGTCTCGCTGCCCCTGTCGCGTATCTGTACGTCCGAGCGCCACGCGCACTGGCGCTGCTCGAGATGCTGGATAATGCCCTCGCACGTCTCGGTTTCGTGAAAGGCCAGCACCGCGAAGTCCCTTCTCACTGCCGCTGGAAATCGCCGGGCTGATTGCCCCGATTGCTGCAGACGTAGGTCCGCCCCGTGGATTCACTCGATATCATCGCCGATCCGCGCCGGGGCTGCAGCACAGCGCGGATGGCACGCTTGAAATCGGTCCACGACATATCGTCCGGTCGCTCGATCCGCAGTGCGGTCTTGTGCGGTAGCAACTGCACATCGAGACCCCAGGATCGGAGGACGCTCATGGCACGGCGAATGTTGTCGCCGACCACTCGGTTGAACTCGCCAAAATAGGTATGCATCATCTTACTCCTCATCTGAATCATCGGCGGCAAAACCGATCGACACCGTCGCCAGGCCGTTGTTGCGGCTGAATCCGATCAAGACCCCTTCCCGATTCAGGGCGAGACGGATCGCTTTCAGTGTCTCGGGCCTGGAATCCCGCCCGCGCTCGACGTTGGAAATCGTGCCGGCAGAAAGCCCGGCCTGGGCCGCGAGGGCGCCCTGGTCGAGGCCCGCCATCATGCGCGCCGCCGCGTAGGTCCGCCCGAGCGCCTGACTGTTGGAAAGATTGAGCGGCATTCCCCATCCTCGGTTTCATTTAAATAGTATTACCTTAAATATGGCTAAAATACGGCATAACTTTCGTAGCTGAAATATACCGCGCTTGCTCATTTGTCGGCGTCCGGGGTAGCCGGAGGCCCAAGGCGCATGGGCTTCGCCGGCGGCGTCCCCCTCCCGTCCGGTCTGGTCCGTTGCTACATGGTAAGAATGGCAATCGCCGGAATCTGGCGCGAGGATCATGGCAATCATCCTCGGCCTTCGCGATGCTGACGACAGAGCCAGGCCCGGATGTCCCGCCGTATCACAACCGCCAGGTCGTGGCGGTCCAGACTGTGCGGGAGGGGCGAGCATGATCGTTGGGTTTCCTGGGCATGAAGGATTTTTCGGCCTCTTTTGGCCGGCGAGGATCGTGCATCCTTTCGACTATGAAAGGAGCCAATGCTCATGACGACCCAAGACCTATTGGACAAGATCACACAACTGCCGGAGAGACCTGTCGACGTCCCGACGGCGCCGCCCATCGAACTGGTGGCCTTCGTGGTGCGATGGAACCGCGGACTGCGGCAATGGAAGACGACGACGCTCGCCGACTTCGCGCGTGTCTCGGTCTCGACCGTGGAGCGCATCGAACGCGGCGAGCGCGTGAGCGACGATGCGCTGGACAGGATTGCTCAGGCGTTCGGCTATGAGGCGGGATATTTCACGGCGCCTCGCCTGCCATTGAGTGCCGGCGAAGCGGCTGCCAGCCTGGTGGACACCTATTCCCATCTTGAAATCGTCCCGGTCGCGCCGATGACAACGCATCGCGCGGTTCGCGACGCCGCGCGATGTGAGGCCGTCCTGATTCATCGTCCCGAGGTGCCCGAAGCCTACGACGATGATATCGCGGGTTTGCAGGAATGGCTCGATCTCGCGTCATTTATCTTGTCGGATATCGCCGAGCCGCCACCGTCCGAGCGGGGACGCCGCGATCTCTATAACGACATCCTCACCTGTGTCGGCAACCTGGAACGACGGGGTCTGACCGTTCTGTCCGGGGTGATGCCGGCTCCGCAAGATCGTTTGCCGGACTGGAAGGTCGCGGTCGTCTCGATCACGCCGCGCCTCACCGACCCCGGCGCGGCGAAGCGGCGGCACCTGATGGTCGATCGCCGCGTCGTGGCGTTACCCTCCGGGCCGACGACTACGTGATGCGCCTGCCTCGCCGGCCGGCGATGATAGCCAGCATGTTCACGACCGACCAGGTGCCCTCGGCGCACAGCGCGGCGGTTCTAAAATCAGCGAACCGCTTGTGCTGCAGCGCGAGCGCCAGACGTACCGCCGCCTTGGCGTGAGCGCGGGCCTCTTCGTTGCTTGAACCTTTCAGCTCCACTTCGAAGATCGCCTCCAGCATCCGCTTGGCGTCGGTATCGCTGGGGGTCTTGTCGTCGATGAGCGGATGCCGGGCGGGATCGTAAACCTCCTGCGCCACGGAGATCAGCACCTCGCGACAGAGAAGGCCGACGGCTTGATATTGCTCCTCGGTCTCGGCGCTATCGAGCCGCAGCCGCATCTCCTGAAGCTGGCGGTCAACTTTCCGCCAACCGGTCGGCTCCTCGAAGACGACCGCGCGGCGGGCCGATTGTGCGACAAAGATCGGTCTGCCGGAAATGGTCTTCCCCGCGACGACCTGATAGCCATCAGGCGCCAGCGCCTCGTTATAGACGCGCACAAGGGTTGATGCTTCATCTTCCTCGGGCCGCACGACCGGGTGCACGGTCTCGCAGAGAAAACGGAGAAATTCCGCATCAGGTCCGTACATCAGATTAAACCGGCGATCGTAGAAGACCCAGTCGCTCTCCCAGTCGCTATTGCGCACGCAATGCTGATAGATGTCGCCAGCGGCGTCCTGGTAGCGATGGTCGAACGACGGCAGCTTCGATAAATCATAGAGCCTTGCCAGAAATTCGTCGTCCTGCAGCCGGCCGGCCCAGCCCACCTTCGCAACGCTAAAATGATCGATAATGGCACGGCGTGTAACCTCCGAGATCTCCTTCGGCGCTTCATCCCCATCGGAGGTCATCGGTGTCTTGTCCATGGTGACTAAGCTGGCGTGAGCACGGCCAGGCGCTCGCAGATGAATTGCGCGATCTGCGCCGGGCTGAACCTGCGCGCGTCGACGTAGCCGTCGGTCTTGAAAACGCCGTCGACGGCGCCGTCATCGGTTCGCACGAACATGATGCGGGCATTGTCGCGCTCCATGATGATCTCCCTGATCGCCCGAAACTCGATGCCGCACCAGTCCTTCCTTTGGTAATCGGACCCCAGGAACACGACGATCAGCTTCGAACGATGCCGGTAGATCTCCTGCAGCAATGTGTCGAGCGACGGCCGTGCCAATTGCGATACGTAGTTGCTGTCGTAAAAATAGGAGTTCGGCCCGATCCTTCCCTCCAACTCGCGCGCCACCTGTTCGACAATCGCCCTCACCTCTCCCGGAAAAGAAAGAGCCACGTCGAAATGATGCTTGGTGATATCGACGGTCTTGGTCGCCTGCCCCGTCCAAGACGGCAGCGTGATGCGCCGCGCGGCGTGTAATTCCTTCGCAAGATTGACGTCCTTGACCGCCCAATGCGTCCGGTTCATTTCCCATTTGCCGATGTCGAGCTCGAAGGTGAGCTGTTCGAGATCGTCGGCGGACAGAAACGGATCGATGGCCTGCAGCTCGTATTCGATCCGAACCTGCCCCTGCCGTTTGGCGATGTCGCGGATCAGGCCGAATTTCGGTGCGAGCTGGTTGAACGCCTCGTAGGCGAAGATGCACGGCAGCCGTTTGAGTTCCGAGACCGCGGCCTCGTCCAGCGTTCCGAACCGCTCGGTGATCGCATTTTCGGTATACTCGCGAACGCAGCGCGAGAACTCGATCTGCCAGGGCTCGCCGTTCCAGGCCTCGGCATTGGAGGAAACAAGAAGATTGTACATCGAGGCGACCGCTGTTGTCGGTTTGGGGATTAGGCGTGGTGCTTAGAAGTGTTGCCGGCGGTTTTATCGGAATTTCTACGCCGGCGCACTGATCCGATCGTCCCAGGTCCGACGAAGATGAGCGGAAATCTCCGCTGAGGCCGTCAGCCAAGGACAAGCGCAGATGGCCAGTGGCCCATTAGGGGTCAAATAACCCATCGAGCCCCGGCCATTCGTTCAGAACCCGCCCGGCTCGTGTCCTGATGACCACCGGAGCGGCCGGCGCTGCCAGCAGCACGACGCCATAGGGCACAAAGAGCATGGAGACCGATCTCCAGCCCTGAGTTTGAAGCATGGCAATGGCGCGCCCATGATCGGTGGGCTCAAGCGGCCAAAGGTGCCGATTGTGAAGGTCGATATAGACCAAGGCATCCAAGCTCGCGCAAGCGGCGGCGCCATACCGCGCGGCTTTCGCCGACAGACGATCGACGACGAGCTGGGCCGCGTCGTCGAACGACATCGGCTGTGACGGCGTGTACGGCTCCAGCACGTCTGCGATATGTTGTGCATTGCGATATCTGTCCTGGCGCCGACGCCACGCCAAGCCGCGCTTGTTATCGCCGACGATGTCCATGATTTGGAAATCGGTAGCTCGAAATCGGACGTCGATCGGCTCGTCCCTGCTCGCGAAGATCTCACCGTCCTCGAAGGTTTCACCGATACAACGAAGGAATGCGCGCACGACCATGCGCTCCCGTTCCGGCTTTTGCGGATTTGAGAAAAGGCGCCGGGCGCGATCGGCGTGTTCGCGCAGTTTGGCGAGGAATGCGTTGTCGGAAAAGGCCATTGTCCCCAGAGATAGCAGTTGGTCACGGAGCCTGCGTGACTTCTTCTTCAAATGGTACGGCGGTCGCGGCAATCGCGTCCCGCAACACTGCAAGATCCCGGTGAATCCCAGCGCAGCGCCTGGTCGCATCACGCACCTGCTGGACGTCAAAGACGTTCGGACCGTGTTCGGCGCGCTCGAATTCGTCGAGATATTCAAGATTCTTTTTCACGAGTCCGACCCTATAGGGCTGGCGCGGTTTGCCCTTGAAGGCGCCTTCCCATGTCTCGCCATGGACCAGAAAATTGCGCACCGGCCGGAGGTCATCCAGCTCCTTGTAAAGGCGTTGTAGCGTCGCCTTGTGTTCATCGGGCACGCCTCCGAAGTCACACCACTTCTTGAAGATCTTGATCTTGTCCGCGCATGTCCGTCCGGAATACTCGTCGAACAGCGCTTCGAGCGGCGCCTCATTGATGAGGTCCATCAACAGGAGCACCCTGAACTCGACGCGGCCCATCTCGGTCAAAAACTCCCCGAGCGCTTGATGCATCGCATCGGACGGCGTTCGTCCCCCAGACCTTAACCGGCGCCGCCATTTCCGTCGCCGTTGAGCTTTTCTTGACTTCCTCGACATGAATATCCCCTAAGCAGGACCGAGGCCCTCTGGTAGGAGCGTGTTCTTTCGCATATCGCTGCCCGTGGCTGGCTCCGGGCCGGCGACGCCATTCAATAGCAGGATGGCGCTGGCCCGTGTAGGGCCAGGCGCGCCGTGGCGAAGGTTGATCACAATGGCTTGGCAAAAGACTCCAGACGGTTCGTTCCTGGATCATAGCGGTAAGGTTCTGTTTTTCAGCAAGGATCGGTTTGTGAACGATATCTGTCTCGGCCGCTGCTGCTTTATCTGCGGCGCACAGCCCGGGTCAAAAGTGTTCAACGACGAGCATGTTATTCCTGAATGGGTGCTGCGGAAATTCAACCTGTTTAACAGGACGATCACATTGCCAAATGGCGGGGCCGTTAAGTACGGACGGTTCAAAGTCCCCTGCTGTCAGGACTGTAACTCTTTGATGGGACGCCAGATCGAAGAGCGGATCAGCAAGGTCGTCAATGCCGGCCCGGAGGCCGTGCAGAAGCACATCGCCGACGGCAACGGATTGGAGTTCTTCGTCTGGTTGGGCCTGATCTTTCTCAAGGTCCATCTCAAGGACAGGGAGTTTCGAATACACCAAGACCTTCGCGAGCCGGATGACAAGATCGGAGACCTGCACGACTGGCAGGCGCTGCATCATATGCACTGCCTTGTGCGGTGCTTTGTAAACGGGGCCACCCTTGAGAAGGAGGTGTTTGGATCGCTAGGGGCATTTGCGGCGAAGACGGAAGGATGGCGTGAGGAATTCGACTATGGCGACATAGTCGACGCGCAGACCATGCTGTTGAGGCTCGGGAATGTTGTGCTGATCACGACGTTCGATGACGCCTGTGGGGCAATAAATGGCGCGATGCCGAGACTCGAAAAGATAGAGGGACCATTGTCGGAGATCCAAGCGCGCGAGGTCATGGTCGACTTCGCCTTTATGAACCTGAGCTTGAAGGAGCGCCCACGTTTTTATACCGAGTGCGACATGGGGAACGAGACGATTACTGAGAAGGCTGTGATGCCCGAACAGTTCGAGCTGGGTGAGCTTGACTTCGCGCTGCGAGGGCGCATGTTGCGCGACTCGCTCGGCGACGGCGTGAAGCAGATACGGGTCGCAGGGAAAACACAGCAAGAGATCGAACAGGCTATCGACGGTGGACGCTTCACTGTTTTGTTCGATGACACTGGCGCGTTCGTCAAGCAGAGCTTTACGTCTGATACACCGTGAATGCCGTGGTGTGACTATCCTCACTAGCTTCTCGTGACGATCTGACTGAACAGCACGGTACGGCGAGAATCCTGCATGAGCCAATCAGACGCCAGGGTATAGAAGGCAAGCCTACCGAAAATCCCGCGTCTTCACCCTGATCTGGTCGAGGCGACGATAAGGATCTTCGATGTCACGCGGCTTCGGCCCTTTGGGCAGGCTGCGGTGATCGAGGCCCGGACTTCCGTGATGGAATTCGTCACCCCGGCCATGCGGCACCGGAAACGCCATGTTCGCGGACACCGACGCTGGCCAGTTCCGGCGACAGATCGGTGAACTGCCGCGCCACGAGATGCGCCACCTAGCCTTCTCGCTGGATTGGGACATTTGCGTCAGGGCCTGGCGTTGTTTCGGCACGGAGCCACGATTCTCCTTACGGTGAGTCGGTCGAACGGCACAAGCAGCAGCCGTCAAGAATGAGCGCGAGAGCCAGACGACGCCCGCTTGATCAGCGGTGTTTCGTCGACGCGCAAGCTCCGGTTAATCTAGGGTTTTGTTGCCGAACCGCGCGAAGGTCGAGTACGGGAAGATCTATCACTTCATAACGCGACATTTACGGAATTAGAGCCCGCACATTTTCGATATCGACATCGATGCTGCCTCATTCGGCCTGTGACAGAATCGATTTCAGGTTGCTCATGACCGCCGCCTCAATCCAGCCGCGGTCCTTTCCAAAGAGATCCGCCATCCCGTCAAGAGTTATCGGGATGTCGCTCGGTCGACTCGGCCTACCGCCGGTTTGGGTAAAAGGCCCGTCGGTTTCCGTGAGGAGGCGATCGAGTGGCACCCCCCTTACGACGGCGCGATGCTTCTCATTGTTGAGCATTTGTGCATTGATCGAAAAATAGCAGCCCAGATCGACGGCGCGGCGGGCTTCCGCCGCCGTTCCCGTGAACCAATGCAATACCACACGTCCACGTGGCGGTGGCATATGCTGCTCGATCATGTCGAGGACGACCTTGGCCGCCCTGACGCTATGCACAGTGAGGATCTTGTTTCGCGCCGCGGCGCAGGCGGTTAGTACGCGGTTAAAGACCTCCTTCTGTTTATCGAAGCTTTTGTAGAAGCGCGGCCCGGCGTCGAGCCCGACCTCTCCCACGTAACGTGTATGTGACAACAATTCTTCCCACAGGACGATTTCTTGCGCACGATCAGCAACCAACTGGGGATGGAGACCGAGTGCGGCCCGCACATGACGTGTGAGCTTCGCGAGTTCGTGATTTCTTGACCACGCCTTCGGCGTAGTGGTCACCGCCAATGTGAAGACGCCATCGCGCTCACAGCGCTCGACCGCTGCAGCGTGATCGGGGTAAAGATCCAGGTGACAGTGAAAATCGACAAGGCCGGAGGAACCCATAGACACCTCTTAAGATGGCGCGGTGCGCACGCCTTGCAACAATCGGCCGACTTCCTGCAATCCGCGGCGATAGACGTCAGCGAGCGCGTCGTGGCGATCGGGATCGTCATAGAGCGGCCCGGGCTTATGAATGAGCGCCTTGGCCAAGTCCGGGCGGTTGGCGAGACGCTCGATGGCGATCTGGAAGGAACGGACCTGTTGTCCTTCAGCTTGCTTCGTATCCAATGTGCCAGCACTCAGATCCGGGAGGCTATAGGTCGTCGAATCGCTACGCCGCAGCGAAGCACGCCGGATGAGGCAAGGCAGGCAATATCCGCAGTGTCCCTGCGGCTTCTTGGTCCATCGTCCCTTCGACGGAGAGGAACATGAAAGCGACAAAGGCGCTAATGTCTTCAGCAGCGCAGGGTTAGCACAAGCGAGCACCATCTCACCCTTCGTCTTGTTCCAATATGGGTTCTCCACCCGGCCCGCGATGCCGAGCGATCGGAGCAGTTCGTTCCACCTCGCTATATAGAAAGGATGCGTTGTCCGTGTGCTCAGCGCACCTAGCCGCAAGCGGTCGAGCGGCACATTGAGCGCGATCAATCCGTTCTCGGGGACCTTGAGGACGAAATCACGCCCGACGGCGGTGCCTGCCGCGATACCCAAAGAGAAAAACAGGAAGGACCGACCGCGTGTCGTCTCCTCCGATGCCACATTTTCCACCAGGCCGCTGTCGAAACTCATCCAGACGCGGAGCCGATTAAATGAGGAGGTTTTATATGCAGCCTTCAATCCGTCGAAACACTGCTCCTGCGATTTGCTGACCAACCCTTCTCCCGCGTGGCTTACCAGGAGCGGCGTTCCGCCAGCCTCGAGCGTGTCGATCGCGCCAATCAAGCTGTCCAATCCGCCCGAGAACAGACTCACGCCGTCGAAGGGCGCGGGAATCAACTGGGGCGCTGCGACCGAAACCAAGGTCGCGAAGCCCTTGGGGCGTTTTCGGAAACCGACAGTCCATTTGTCGCCGGTCAGGAAGTTGAGTGCACGGGTGAGGATGGGTGTGGCCGCGATCCAGCGTACGGGATCGCTGACGGGAATGACCAAACGGATTTCGCGGGTCCAAGCATCCTGCGATTCCGTTGCGCGCGACAGCCGGGTATCCGCGGCGTGGACGTGGGCGGCGACCACGAGCATGTCAGCTCCGATCTCGCTCGGCGTAAGCCCCAAGGCTTTGAGATCGCCCAACGCACGGCCGATGCCGTGATCAATCCGCTTCCCTGCGACAAGTTGCAACGTCGAGAGAACCTCGTCGCGTGCTTTGGGCACGCGGGCCCTATCGCCCGGCCCGAAGCGCCCGATGATGACATGCCGTCTCATCTCGCCGCCTCCCCCTCGCCCATCGTCTGCAAGACTTCGAAAGCCGATTGATAGACTGTAGTCACGAAACCTATGACCGCATTGGGCGTCAGCGACTGAATATTGACGCCGGCGGCATTGATGGCGTCGCTCACGCCGCGCTGAATGAAGTCTCGCAATTGAGCTTGGACGCGCTCTGCCGCGCGTGGGTCCGCCGGTAAGGTGATGAGCTTGGCGCCGACATCGTTGCAGATGCGCGCCTCTATCGCGTGTGTGGCGTAAAGCTCGAACACCGTCTGGATCTGTCCCGGCGTGAGAGCGTCGATGTCCGTGATTCCTGCGCCAGCGAGATCGGCGATGGTTTCGACGAAGGCGTCGCGAGCGATGCCTTCGTCAATCGAGCCGCCTTCGGGACAGATATAGTCGGCGAGACCGGCGAAGACTTCCTCGACCGGGCGCCCCGCCAAACTGTCGAGATTGAGGGTCCGTAACGCCTCGCGCACGCCATTGGTGCCGGCGTCGTTGAGGAAACGGATGAGGCCCGCGGCAGCGCCACGCGATGATCCCATACGCTGCGCCGCTTGACGCGATCCCCCCGCAGACTGGGATACATATTGTGAGACTGCACGGCCGAGGCTCCGACGATCACTTCCGCCGGAACTTGTGAAGCGCGAGAAATTATTACGCGCCGACGTAAAGCGATCCGAAGCGCCCGGCCTCGGTGTCGCCTGGAGCGGAGCTGGCGCAGCGGGAGCCGTCGGCACCCTACCGTCAGCGGGTGCAGGTTGAGCACCAGCGCCTCCATCGGTGCCTGCATTATCACCCTCTCCTCGGAGCCAACTCGGAACGAGCGGTGTCGTACCGCCGGCTCCGCCATAAGCACTTGACGTCCCCATTAGCGCCCGGCTTTCTGGCGGGTGCGGAGCGCCGCGGTTGCCGTCGTCTTGAGGAACGACGACTTAGACGTGGACCAGCCCTCCAACAACTTCTCAAAACGCGCCACGGCATCAGCTTCCTTGATGACGCCTTCCCAGCCACTCGCCGGCCACGGGCCGCATCGATCACGCGGCAAAGCTTCGAGGAGATCGAGAAGATTGGCCTGCAATGTCGGGTGGGCGCGAACCAACACGGCGAGACCGTTCACGCCGGGTGGCGCGGTATCGAAAGCGTCCCCGCCCATGATGCGGCCGCGCAACTCCTCGAACACCTGAGCGGCCTCGGCTGGCACGAGTTGCTTGAGCTCGCCTTCGAAGGCTTGGACCGATAGTTTGGGACCGAGCAGCTTTTCTACCACTGCCGCGAGACGTCCGAGCACCGAGGCGGCGCCGAAATAGTCTTTCCGATCCTTGGTCACGAACAGATACGGCCGCAGATCGACATCGGCCAAGCTCGGAGAAAGCCTCGCCCAGGCGCGTATGGCGTCGGCTGCCTTCCACTCGATCAGGATCGGGCTTTCGTTCGACGCGGAGACGACGACGGGTGGCGTGTCGTCGTCCCGGCCGGTGTTTTTCGATCCATTCCGCTTGCGCTTCGGCGTCTCCTTCTCTTCGGAGACGGCCTCCAGCGCCGCGAGGTCTTCGCATTGGCCATCCGGATGTCGCGCGGCAGCGCTGGCGATCTGATCGAAAAGCCGCGACAGGAAACGCTCCGCCAACATGAGCTTGGCGAGCACGGGCAGTTTGACCTCATCGCCGAAGCCGCGAGCGATTGCGGTCTGATGGCGGAGCAACAAGGTGTTGAGAAAACGTTTGATCTGACGCGGATTGCCCTGCGTTCCGCTGGCGAGGATCGGCCCGATCTGGTCGCTCAACGTCAGGGCATTCTGGACTTGCGGCGCTTTATCGCCGAGTGTGGTCTTGACGGTTTGAGCGTCGAGACCGGCAGCCTTCCACGGACGCTTGAGCAGCTCCCGCGCGACCCCGATCAGTGACGCGTAGGCCGGATCGTCGTCGGCCAACTCGGCGCCGACTAGCAGTAACGTGACATAAATCCGGGTCTCCGTCTCGCCCAGTGCCGGAATGCGAAACGGCACCTGGATGAGTTTTTCGAGATAGTTGCGAGCGTAGTCGCGAGGCCCGGTTGTATCCGGCAGCTCCGGGAAATGCTTACGCACGGCATATTCGATCATTGCCTCGTCAGCTGCCACAATGAAGGCAGTGCGATCCGTGAACACGAACAAGCGTACTGCTTCAAGTGTCTCAATCGCCGTATCAGGAAGGCAGCGGTCCAGGTCGTCGATCAGGACGATGAGTTGCTGGATCCCTGCTTGTTTAAGGAGGTTGTCGAACGCCTTACGGAATGCGTCGATTTCCTTGGGCACATTCTTGGATTCGCCGGGCTTAAGTAAACCTTGAACACCATCGATGGCCTTGTCGTAATTGTCTTGCGTCGCAAGCTTGGCCGGATCGGCGAAGATTCCCTTTAGCGTTTCCACGACGTCGCTGACCTGATCGGGTGTGGGGATCCCGGTGAACGCTGTGAATGCGAGACCACCGCCCTTCCGCGCGACCTTCAGCCAATCAATTCTTGCGAAGATGTCCTTGACCGCGTCTCCCGCTTTGGTGAGCAGCGGCCGATTCTCGACGAGGCCGGTGACGATGCCTTCGATAAGCGCGATTTTTGCGTCTTCGAATCCCTGAAATCGCCAACCGTTGAATTTGATGCAGAGGACGTTCGCGTCGGTCGCGAGGTTGGCCTCGATCATTTCCAGGACGCTGGATTTGCCAGCTCCCCAGTCGCCATGCACGCCGACGGTGACTGGGCGCTCGGGCTTCTCGCGCAGCAATTCGATGATTGTTTTGGCGATCGCCTCATTGTTGAGGAGGTCGATCTTCGTCTCATTGTCGGTAAGTATCACGGCACGCATCCCCCCCGAATGCTTCGAATCGGCCTGCTGTTTTGATTGCCTCAGCGTCGCATGGCGCGGCATACTGCCGGAACGGGTAAAGTTCCGCCACATATTCCCGCATAGGATGAAGCCATTTTCCATCGGGATGCCCGATAATTCCGCTTTCAGGGAGCGGGCTGGCAGGTTCACACCCTAATTTCCTTAGCAGAAAGATGGTGGGGCGACGCCGTCGTTACGATCTCCAAGAGCATCGTGGTGCAAAAGTGTCGGATCTGCTGCGACAGCCGTGACCGGTCCTCACGAAGGATCCAGAATGGATGCCATTGCATCGATATGCCCATCGATATGCTCAAGGACCGATGCCGGGACGACGTCTCTCTCTGACAAGTCAAACCATTTGTCGTGTATCGATGTAGCGGTCTCAGCGACAGCCGTCGCTACGGCGCCTTCCGGAAGGCGGCTGCGGTTAGCAAAATTACGCCACCTGTCGGGAGTGAGGCTCTTGAATGATTTTGCGCCAGCCAAGCTGAGCGCCATCTCGTCCTTCGGAAGGTAGGGTACCGTCGAAAGGACATCGTAGACCGGCGCCAACGCGGGGCTCCGTCCGTCGCCGGGATATAAAAGCGACCAGTTTTTGAGATGCATATCGCCGTTGCCTGTCATCGCGGTGAACGCCAGTCGTCGAACGAACTCGATGGCAGCGTCGTATGACAGGGCAGTGTTCAGCACGATAGCGATGTTGTGATATCCGGCGCCAGTATACTTTTCCGCCGGATATCGTCCGAAGACCTGTGCAAAGTCTTCCATATGAATGCGGGCGCCATCTGGACCGCGGTCAAATCGTCGAACCAGCAGCACCTTGCCGGTCGATAGCGTATTGAACTCTTCGGGAATGCCGTCGAAGTCCGTCTTTTCCACCAGCTCGCGCGCGGGCACTTCCATGCCCAATGCTTCCGCCAGCGCTAGGATAGCGAATTCATTCTCCGAGAGCCCGATGTGCGTGAGCGAAGGAAATTTCGCGATGTATTGCCCTTGTCCGTCATCGACGGCGAGCGTGACGCCCCCCTCTTTCCCAGCATTCTTCATCACCGAGAGCTTCATTTGCACGCCAGCCAACGAAAAGCGCGCTTTGCCTTTACCCGGCAGCGCCGCCCCAGCAGGAGCCGCGCTTCCGTCGCTCGGTAGCGCACGTACCGCCCCCGGCAGATTGGTACCTAAGGCGGCAAGCAGATCGAAATCATTGCCTGGCCTCACAAATCCTGCATGATGCTTTTCCATGGCTTCGCGCAGTTTGTCCTCGGGCAGCAAGTTGGCGAAGAACGGCGGAAGCGCGCCGCGTACTGGTTTGGGATCCTTACGGAGTCCACCGCCCTCCGCGCGAAGCGACAGGCTGAAGACAGGCGGATCTTTCATGGCCCGGTAGCTGGCCGAAAGATTGAAAGCGTTGTAGTCGCCGGGTGTCCGGACCAAGGTCCCGACCGCTAAACCGTTCAGCGATATGTCGAGCGACTGGACGCGCTCAGCGGCCGCTTTAGGATTCATGGCGTTCGTCCTCTTCGACGTCTGAAGTGAAGGCGGGCCGATCTTCCACATCGTCCGTTGGGCGCAACATGGATTGCACGGCGGGCACCATCGCTTGCGGGATCAACATCATCTCCATCCCGAGCGCGCGGGCGATGTTGACAAGCGTGGTTGTGCGCGCCGCCGCGGCCCCGGTCTCAATATCCCGGTAGCGAGGTCGGCTGATATTGGCCCGATCGGCCGTTTGCTCCTGAGTCAGACCAGCGGCCTCCCGGGCCCTGCGAAATTGCAGCCCGAGCTCCTTGAGAAACTCGCTTTCGGCCATTTTGAGATACCTTTACGTATCATATCGATCCATAAAGATATGTATACGTATCAAGCAGAAGTCAAGGCTATGAATCTTAAACATATCATCCTACGATAAATGATCTCTAAACATATCTTCCTAAGGGGGGATCTCTGAAGGGATCGCGCAAGAACAGTGGCGTCCATAGCGTGTGCCTCAAATAAGCTTCAATTTTCAATAGAAAGAGGCCAAATTGGGAAAAAAATAAGGCGCAGTTGAATCTGTTCTTCTTATGTTCTATGGTGGATGGATGTCATTTCTCAGCGATACTGACCTGGAAAGCCTGCGGATCGAGCAGAGCGTTTTCCACATTGTTGGCCCCGGCGAAGAGTATTTTCAGCTTCTGACGGCCTTCGATGCGGGGCGGCACGCGCCTTTCTTTCTGGGTCGCGTCAAGTCCGTGAACGGCGGCAACCGGTACGAGTTCCTGCAAGACGCACCGGTTCGGAAGCAACTCGCGCGCATCAGCCGCGACAAGACAACCTTCCAGGAAGAGAGCGAGAAACTGGCCACCGCTTTCAACGGGGCTCACGGAGGCAGTACGGCAGTCGGAGCCTTCCTGATCTTTGTGCTCTCCTGCACGAGCGGCCGGTTGTTCGCGCTGCTAAAATTCGAGGACGAGAAAGTCCTGAGCTACGACTACGAGGTCGGCGGCCGCTCGGGAAAGCCCAAACCGACCTTCGGCGAGATCGAACGGACCTTCGTGCAGAATCGCAACGCCCTGCAGAAGGCTGCACTTATCCGTCTTGGCAAGGAGCGCGACGAAATCTGCGTTGTCGATCGCCAAAACCCCCAGCGGCCAGCCGCCTATTTCGAGCAGTTCCTGCTGGCCAGGCGGCAGCGAACGGAAGAAGAGCTGACAAAAACGATTATCGATGTCACGCGCAACGTCGCGCAGAAGCACAAGGCGATGTTGCCGCCGGAAGCGATGAAGAACCTTGCGCAACGGCTATATGACGCCAGCCAGTCTGGCGGATCAGTCGATGGTGAGAACGCGGAGAACTGGCTGAAAAGCATTTTCGGACCGTTGCCGGATGACAGCCCGGTGGTGAAAGATTTCAAAGCCGGTTTGAAGCGTGAGGGAATGACCGGGGAATCGTTCGTTCTCCAGAAGAACGCCATCCAGGCGCCGAAAAATCGGCGCGTCGAGACCGCCAGCGGGATCAAACTGACTATCCCCGTAGGTCTCACATCTTCAGTCGTTTTGGTGAATCGCGACAAGGGCGAGATTATCATCAAGGACCAGATCACACTCGATGACTACGAACTCAACACATCTGGTCGATCGCGTTCGTGAACTCATTGCGACCGGCACCCAGGTAGACGAACGCATCGATACGCTGGTGCTGCGCGGAGCGTTGCCGTCTGCCGAGGCGCAGGCGGATTGGATTGCGTTCGTCGATAACGTCCCTGCGCCCTTCACCTCGTTGCAGGTTTACAATGCCGCCTTCGGCGGCGATTTAGTCATCGGTGAGACGTTCGATTCCGAGCGTGAGATTATCATTACGCTCGGAAAGCCGGCGATCGACGGCTATGCTTTTTTCATGTTCCAATCGGCTGTCGCGCCCTATCTGGCGCAACGTAGCGTGCTTGCCCGGCTTGCAATTGCCGATCTCAGTCCCGCGCATGCGTTTCGTGCGCGCGGATTGGACGTCGTCCCCTGGAATCTCGCACAATCCGCTGTACCGCCCGAGCCGCCCTTAAGCCCTATCGATCCCACCCGCTATGTCCGCGACTTTGTCCCGGACCGCGAAGTTGTCACCGATCTTGGACCATGGATTTTATTGACGCCCCCGGCCGCGTCTTCGCTGGCCTTTCAGGCCTGGGAAGCGATTGCCGCCCGGCGGCTCCTGGGCGGTCTGGTCTCCCGCGCCTGGCTGGAAGACGGTCAGGTCTGGTTGCAGGCGGCAGGTCCGCCGATATACCGCGTTGAAGCCGACAATGCCGCTTTGCCCGGCGCCCTCCCCCGACTGACCGAAGTCACGAATTGGGTCTTTCTTTCAGGGATGGATATCGAAGCCCGTCATTTGCTGTTTTCGGGTGAATTGGCCAGAGCCAGCCGTCCGCAGCAAGATCTCGTCACCACCCTTGATCGGGCACTGGAGGCCGCCAAGGCGGCGTATGAGGCTCACGTCCAGTCGTCGAGCCGTGAGACGCTGAAGACTCTCGCCGATCTCCGCAAGACCGTCATCGACGAGACCCAGAAGGTTGCTCAACGGGCGCAAGATCTCGCCGCCACGCTTTGGCGCGACCTCGCCGTCTCAGCCGCGCCTTTCGTGCTCAAGATTCTGGGCGATGCCGGCAAGCCACCCAGCCCGCTGATTTCGTCCGTCTTCTACTTCACGGCGGCGGTGTTCGTCGGTCTCTCGTTTGCTCTGCAGTGGCGCATTAACGGGTCATTTTTCAAGAGCCAGCAGTCTTCCCGGCAGAGCTGGATGCAAACCTTGTACAGTTATATCTCGGCGCGCGAGCGCGAAGAGATCGCCGAAGCGCCGATCGAGCAAGCCATGAAGAACTACCGCGAAACCCGCCTCATTCTCACGGTGGTGTACGCATTCCTGGTCGCGGCTCTGATTGCGGCTGGTGTGCACACGCTGAACCATGCGCCTGCCGACCAGACCACAAACCATCCGGCGGCTATGGAAAAGCCGCAACTTCCACAATCAAAATCAACTCCTTCTGACAAGCATTGACCCCGGCTCGACGCAGGCAGCAAGGGACGGCGCCGAGCGGCGACGATCAGAACGTCTCGCTGGCCCATCGTCGGCGAGCCAGCTCCGGTTGCTCAACAGATTTTCAGTTGGAAAGCGGCGGTCGCCCGCGACCGTCTACTACGCTTTTGTCTACGCTAGGATCGCCTGCCGCCGTACTCACCTGAAAAAACAGTTTCGCAAGTTTGGCTTTGCGGCTTTGATGCTCGTGGTTTGACATGCCGATGCAGCATACCGTGCTTGGATGCCTGATGAACACGTTTTTTCTCTTGATGGCGCAATACGGCGGCAAGCCCATCATCCCCGTCGAGGATGTATGTCGCGATTACTTTTTTCATCTCAACGCAACGAAGTTCGTCCAGAAGATATCGACCGGCGAAATAGCAATTCCACTGGTCCGAATTGAAGCAAGCCAAAAAAGTGCCAAGGGTGTTCACCTGGCCGACCTGGCTAAATATCTTGATGCTCGCGTAGAGGCGGCACGAAGGGAAATGATCAGTCTTACAACCTAAACTCGCGCGCAAAGGCTTGCACACGGCTTCCTTTTGCAGGAAGCAGTTTATTGGCCCGCTGCCCGCGCGCTTCAACGAGTGCCGCCAAAGCCGCGCATATTGTCCGGTAGACAGCGAATCCCGTTCGAAATGATCATCTTCTGACAAAATAGTGTGGACGCCACAACGAACGCGATGAGCCTTCGCGAGGTCAACTACCGCATCCTCCTCAGCCTGCGGGTTGCTCCCGACCACTCTTTGCTATGTCTAATCCGGCAATGGTCGCCTGTGCAAACCGCCGGACTTGGTTTTTAGCCGAACAGGTGATCAATCGCAGCGACGCTGCGGGTTACATTGGAAGTAGATCTGAGGCTGTGCACCTTCGATCGTCATCGCGATAAACCGGATGGGGGTCGCTTTGCCGTACGCCACGCAAAGCTTTCCCCCGAATGTTGATGTCCGTCAGTATCACGCGTCCGTTTTCCAGGCAGATCAACGTCGTGTCGCCATTGTCGACCCGGAAATGTAAAGTCTTAGCAGGCACTCCCATCCGCCTGATTCTACAGTCGAAAGCTTGATAATCCTTGGACGTCGCTTGAAGGTCAGATGCTCGCGCTTAATGAGGTATGGAGGCAATTTAGCCACGCAAGATGTGCCACTTACTTGTTTGCAAACCCCTACATATATGAAATCGTTCAAATTCTCAGCATCCGGAACAGCCGTCTGTTCTTGCACTGTTCTATGACGTTCCTTGACGTTGAGCGCCACTATCGCGACGCTGCGGGCCCGGTCCGGATCAAATTCCGGAAGCAGTTCCGCACTGCTCCATTCGCCTGACGCGAGGGAATCATGCCGAAGAATATCGTCGTCTTCTCGGACGGGACCGGCCAGGACGGTGGGGCGCGTCCCGAGCAGCGCATCAGCAACATCTACAAAATGTACCGGGTTTCGCGGGACCACGCCGACACCGCAATCGAACCGGCGCAACAGGTGGTCTTCTACGATGCGGGGCTCGGCACGGATATCGGAACTACCGCCCTCACCGCGCCCGTCCGCTCTGTCCAGAAACTCCTCGGATCGGTAACGGGTGCCGGCATCAAGCGTAACATCGCCGACTGCTACGAATTCATCATCAACCACTACCAGCCCGGCGACAGGGTCTACCTGTTCGGATTCAGCCGGGGCGCCTACACTGTCCGCAGCCTCGCCAACCTGATGATGCTCTGCGGCATCCCAACGAAGACGTCCGCCGGTCCCGTGACGCGGTTCCGCAAGGCTGTACGCGACATCGCCTGGGAGGCCGTCGATACCGTACTTGAGCATGGCGCCGGCCACCCGCGCGCGGAGTTCGAGGACGAGCGCTTGGAACTCGCCCGCCGCTTCCAAGTGAAATACGGGTCCGGCGACGGATCGGACTCCAATGCCGCTCCCTATTTCATCGGGGTGTTCGACACCGTGGCAGCACTCGGCGCCAGCGGTATGCGATATCTCCTCATCCAGGCAGGATTGTCCGCCGGCGTCTCGCTTGCGGCATTCGTCGGCGGCTTCATTCCCGCGGTTGCGATCGCAGCGTTAAGCAGCTGGCTCTTCGGAACGGGATTCATGGTCGTGGGCTTCGTGCTCCAGATCCTCATCCTGGCCGCTGCAAACGCCGTCTTTTGGTATTGGCAGAACAAGGCGACCACCAAGACCATCACGGATTACCCCGAACCGGGTCAATCGCGGTCCCACAAGGCGATGTGGAAAGGCGAGAACTTCGATCGCCTATTAAGCAGACACGTCGCCTTCGCACGAGCCGCCAACGCGATCGACGAGACCCGAAAGGATTTCGATCGAGTGGGCTGGGGTGGCGGCGAGGAAGGAGCGCCGCACTTTCCCGGTCACGCTAGGCTCGTGCAACGTTGGTTTGCTGGCAACCATTCTGACGTCGGTGGATCGTATCCCGAGCCGGAGTCGCGCCTATCCGACATTGCGCTGCGCTGGATGTGCGAACAGGCGATCTCGGTTCCCGACGGATTGAAGACAGGGCCGATATTCGTGGACGGCGTGAAAATGCCAGATACGGGAGATGCAGGCCCTGCCCTCAACATTTCTCCCGCCGCCAACGGTGTGCAGCACTGCGAAGTCGCCGGCATGCGCGATACGCTAGAGGCACTCTCGGAGAAACTGCCCAAATGGCATTGGCTCCAGAGCCGTGTCGCAGGAATGAACTGGGAAACGAAGGTGCGCGACATCACGCATGACGCGCCGGTCGATCCGACTGTCACAACTCGGTTTTCTCTGCCCGATGTCACGCAGTGCGCGAATGTCGGCGCTTACAGACCCGAGGCGTTACGCAAACACGACGATTTCAAACATCTCTATCCAGAAGATCTGACGTCGCCAGCGTCGGCTCCCGCTCCAGAAACCCATTTGATTTCGATTCACCCTCGACAGCCTGAAAACACGATCGCCCCTTCCTGAGCGGAAGCCAACGGTCCCATCAGGTGCCGATCTTCGGGTAGTGTTCGGTTCCGCGGGCACTAATGCTGGCGGCCTCACGGATCCGGCGTCGAAAGATGAATTGATATCGACCGCGATACTTTGGAAATTTACCCGCAAGAACTATGGGGAGAATCACTCTCCGGGACGATGGGGAAGGCAAATGGAAATTAGGAATCAGGGGCGTGGTGTTCATGCCCGCGAGATTCCGGGCCTCGCAAAACTAAGGGGGCTTCCCCACGAATGGTACGCTTTCACCAATTTAGAGCTGTCAATCGGTCCCGGACAGTATCGCGAGATCGACATCGTGATGGTGATCGAGGACCGCGTCCTGCTGGTCGATCTAAAGGACTGGAACGGCCGCATCACCAGTGGCGACGGCCGTTGGTACCTTGGCGATCGAGACATGGGCATCTCTCCGGTCGAGAAAATCCGTGGCAACGCCCGCAAAGTTGCCGAAATATTCAAGACGCATTTACGCAATTCCAAAGAGAGGCACAGTTCCACGCAGCCCAAGCTGCTGCCTCCGCTGTTCCAGGGGATCGTCGTTCAATCCGGGAAAGCGCCGCTCGACGAAATCGCGGGAAACGAGACGAATGGCGCATTCATGCTCGACGAGTTCGTTTCCTTCGTTCGGGATGCGAACCTAAGGAGCAAGCGGCTCAATGTACCGCAATTCATCGACAAAGAGATCCCTCTGACGGGAAACAACAGTCTCTGGCGAACCGTCTTCGAGCGCTTCTTCAATGCTGCAGGCGGACAGTTCAAGCCGGGAAAGCGCCGCTACGGTTCCTATCGCGCGGTCTCGGATCAACCGACGTTCAAGCATTCGTCCGATGCTTACGCGGAATTCGAAGTCGAGGACGAAAATGCCGGAAATGCCAAAGGGCTTCTGCGTCGATGGGATTTCTCAAAGCTGGAAGGACGCTTCCAGACAGAGACCGGCCGAAACGAGATAGCCGGCCGGGAACGCAAGGTCATCGCGTACCTGAACGACCGAAATCCGAACATCGGCACGATGGTCCTTCAGCCGAAAGTGGACGATGTCGAACGAAGCGTGGGATATTGGGAGATATTCGAAACACGAAGGCGACTGAAACGCCTTCCGGATTTCGTCGCGAGCGAAGCCCTCCATTTGTCGAAAACAAACCGCATCGAGCTGGTGCGTCAGTTTCTCGCACGCGTCAAGGCGATCCACGAACAAAGTGCCGCGCACCTCGATCTCGGCCCTCATAGCGTGTGGCTAGAGGCCCCATCGATGGTGAGAATCTCCCACCTGTTGGCGGCGCGCTTCCCCGACGTTGAATCTCTTGGCGAGCATCGCTACAAATTCCTCTCCGCGGCCCGGACTCCCGAAGATGTTGCTGGCCAGACGTCCGATCCCAGATCCAAGGATTGCTTTCTAGCCGGCATCGTCGCGCATCAGCTTTTATTCAACGTTACACCGGCAACTGAGAACGCCGACCATCCTCCGGCATGGGACAGCTCAGTCGACGAGAGCAACACCTTCCCCGCACTTCATGGCTGGTTCGGAAAATCTCTGTCGTGGAATTCT
This sequence comes from Bradyrhizobium betae, assembly GCF_004123905.1. Taxonomy (GTDB): domain Bacteria; phylum Pseudomonadota; class Alphaproteobacteria; order Rhizobiales; family Xanthobacteraceae; genus Bradyrhizobium; species Bradyrhizobium betae_A. The sequence goes on along the minus strand of NZ_MZXW01000004.1, from coordinate 266,631 downwards.
GGCGAGCGTTTCGTCGATGCCGGCGTGATGCTGGACGCGTTCAATTTGGCCTGCACTGAATCTCCATCATCCGGTGAGGTGCTTGCCAGACTCGAGAGCTTTCGTAGTTGGAAGACGCAGCGTCAGGTCTTTTCGGACTTGCCGTGCGAGCGAGAAATTTCGGTCGACGACAATCGCGAGATCTGGCTGAGCAAGCATGAGGGCCGACCGGTTCTGGTCAAGATGTGGAAGCGCGCCGCGTGGGGTGATCAGCAGACAGAATTGCCGCGGCTGCTGGATTTTTTGGATAAGGCCGAGACGCTCAGATTGAGCCCTCCTCCCGGGTGCGTCCCAATACGCAAAGTTTGCTGGATGCCCGACGCCATTGTCTTGTTGCGCGACTGGATCGACGTTTCGACGCTCGCGGAAGTCATTGAGGCGAAGACGGGAGCACTCGCGTCTGAAACCGGAAGCGTCCGGCTGCTAAAGCAACTCTCCGAGCTCGTCGTTACTCTGCACAAAAGCGGTATTGCACACGGCGACCTAAAGCCGTCCAACGTACTGGTGTCGACCGATGGCGAAGCCGCTCCGCTGCTGATAGACTACATCGACTTTTCCGCTGGACCCGACGGAGATATTGTCTCGAACGCATACGCCCCAATTGCTGGTGGCGATCGCTTTTGTCGCGACCGGTTCGCCGTTACCAAAATTGCGGAAGAGGTATTCGGCGCATGCGGCATTAAGGGCATGCGCGCCATCGATATCGAGAAGGCAATTCGAAGTTGCCGGATCGGTCCACCGGAAAATGCGACCCTACTTCCCCTCATAGATAGCTTTGAGACAATTCTGGCGCCATCAGCCAATGTCGCAAGGCCGAAGCTGACCCTGTCGATCAAGAATGCGGAGGTCGGACCGCTGCTCTCGGACGAAGGGGTCTTCGGTCTCAGGTTCGCGAAAGGATCCCCTATCTTGTTCATACGGGGAGCGTCCGAAGAGATCGGCATTCGCCTGAATGACCAAGGCCGTCCTACCGTCGCATGGCGAAAATCGCTGGAGCAGAAGCAGATTTCCTCCATCTCGCGTCACGAGTTCGCCCGGATCGAGCTTGACGTGGAAGTCCGTTCATCGACCCACATCGACCTTTCCGAGGCAAACCTAGTACTCGACGACGCCAGGTTTCGCGAGGCTTGGCACGCACGAACCAAGGGCGACGACGCGACGACGGGCGTGGCGGAGGAAGGTGCCGAAGCAGTCGACGCATCGGGAGACTTCGCGGAAGACGCGCTCGCGGAAGCCGTCGAAGGAGAGCATCCGGTGGATGAGGTCGCCGTTCCGGTGCTTTGGCGAGCCCTAATTACGGCGGAAGAGGAATTGACAATAGAAGGGACCACCGCTGGCGACAGCGCCTTCCGTCGCGATCGCGCGCGGCATTTAGCCAGATTTGAACTCGAACAAGGCACGCTGGATTTCAACCGCGAAGACATGGTTTTCGTCGAACGCCTCGGTCGTAAAGGAACGTGGCGGGAGCTTGGATTACTCGACATCGAGCGTTCCACCCCCTCCTTGATTAGTATCGACGCCAGCCGTCGCAATCCCGATGCGCGCGACGGGTTGATCGCGGACGAGACCAGACTTCGCTTTAAGAGTCACTTCGAGACGACGAGCCGCACGCGCCGGGAAGCGGCCACGACCAGGATCCTCTCTCGTCAAAGTGCCGTGCCGGATTTGATCGATCACTTCGATCCGCAGTGCCTGTCTTCGCCGTCAGTGCATCCGAAGATCGTCGAAGCCGATGAGATAAAGTCGCTCTACGGCCTCAATGACACTCAAGCCGAAGCCTTCGAACATCTAACGCGGGTTCAACCCGTCGGGCTCCTTCAGGGGCCGCCCGGAACGGGGAAAACCCGATTCATAGGCGCGCTCGTTCATTTTGCCTTGACCCGGAAGCTGGCCAGGAACGTCCTGGTCGCCAGTCAATCCAATGACGCCGTGAATAATGCTGCGGAAGCCATTCTCGCCCTCTTCGATCCGAATGACGGCCAGCCGTCGATTGTGCGCGTAGGCCAGGAAGGTTCGGTCTCCGAACGCCTCCTGCCGCACCACTCTGGCCGGGTCGAGGCATCATTCAAGCACCGGCTCGAAGCCGATTTGAAGAGCAGAATGAGACTCATCGGCTCGACCCTCGGAATCTCATCCGCTGCATCCGATCAACTAACCTTCGTAAATCATACGGTTCGGCCCGTCGTCGAACGATACCAGGAGCTCTTGCGATCCGGTCTAGGTAGCGAAGATAATCGGCTACGCGGGCTGCGGCAAACGATGGTGCGCATGGGAGCAAAGATCGGGCTTGCCGATCGCGACGTGGAATCCGGTCTTGGAGAAAACCATCTGCTCGAGTCGATGGTCCGACATGTGGCCTTGGAACACTCAATCACCAATTATGACGCGCTTGGACGTTTCGGGTCGGTCACGAAATTGGCGAGGGACTTCTGCGGATCAGTCTCGACACGGGAGCGGAGCTTCGAGACCTTTCTGGCGGGAACACGGCAAATTGTTGCTGGCACATGCGTGGGGTTGGGACGCTCTTCCTTGGGTCTCACGAAGACCCCATTCGATTTGGTTGTCGTTGACGAAGCCGCCCGCTGTACCGCAAGCGAACTAGCCGTGCCGCTACAGTCAGGCCGCTGGATCGTTCTAGTAGGCGACCAGGCGCAACTGGAGCCACAGCACAAGCCGGAAGTCGTTAGGGAGGTAGCTGCGACGACCAACCTTTCCAAGCGCGATATCATGCGCAGCGATTTCGAACGGATGTTTCTATCGGGCTACGGTCGGAAGGCCGGCAGGCAACTAACGCAGCAGTACCGGATGCTCGCCCCTATTGGGCGGATGGTCTCGGCATCCTTCTATTCCCAAGCCCTGACGCACGAACGCTCCAAGCCAATCATCGATCCGTCGGCATATCCTGAGAGCTTGGGCAAGGTCGTCACATGGGTCGCGACTGACAGCGGCCGCGCGCGTTCTTATCAAAAGCCAGATCCGGACGGCGGCTCGAGCCTAATAAACCCGGTCGAGGCCGACGCCATACTCGCCCTTCTGAAACTCTGGGACGCGCACCGCCCGTTCCGAGCCTACCTCGATCGCCAGGACCCCCGCGCACATACTATTGGGATTGTCTGCATGTATGCGGCGCAACGCGATCTGATACGGCATAGGTTGCGAATTGCCGGTCTTAGCGAGCCAATGAGGTCGAACATCGTTGTGGGGACGGTCGACAGTTATCAGGGCAAGCAGAATCCTATCGTTATCCTCTCGCTTGTTCGAAATAACGACGATGGTCAGGTCGAGTTCGGGCGTGCCACCATAAAGCAGGGCTTCATGGCTCGCCCCAATCGAATCAACGTGGCAATAAGCCGAGCCATGGACCGGCTGATCGTGGTCGGCGCCCGCTCAAGATGGCCCACCGGTGGCCCAATGCATCGCGTGGCGGATGCATTCGCACGCGAACTGCAGACGAACCATGCACGTCTCCTCGACGCAGCGAGATTGGGCGGCGATATTTCGTCCCGGCGCGAACATCAACGGAAGCCGGGCCACTCTAAAAAGCGAAAAATGGCAAAACATGACCGCAAGTAGGCCAAAGCTTTCGCTGCCAAAGTACCGGGGGGAAGATGAAACACACGACGCCCTCTTCGACGTCGCGGTATACGATGTGTTGTTGCCATGCAGGCAGTTCGTTGTGCGTCATAAAGTGACCGAAGCCGGTCGTGTCTCAATGACTGCTGAATTTCTGCTTCGGTTGCTACACTCCGCTGACGGCATCGACGAAAAGGATTTTGGCACGTTCTTTGGGTTCGATCTGGGGGAGAGAAGCTACGTCATTCGCGAAGCTGAAGAAGCTGGTTACATAACGAGGCGAAACGGCAGGCTTTGGCTAACGACGATCGGAAGGGGATTGTTCCGGATTGGGACGGACGAACCGCAGATTTACGAAGTCGAGCAGAAAACGGTCACCGCTGGCTTCGATCTATTATCGCTTGCCCCGGCGATATGGGATTCGCTCGGGATATTTGAACTCAACCTCCCAGAGCTAAAGATAGCGGATACCCAGCGGGTTGCCGGCGCCCGTAAGTTGGTGCCAGAATCGTTTCGGAAGTTTTACTTGGAGTTCGCGCCGAAATTCCATAGCGCTCAGTCAAAGCCGCGCTTCCTGTATTCCGTGGACCACGTAGATCCAGGCAATCGCTTTTCTTCTGTGGTGCGTGTCGTAGTAAAATCGCGCATTCGACAGCCCGGATTTCCCGAACCCGATCTTTCAGAATGGAGGACCGGCTATGACCTGGACGACCGCAATGAGGTCGTTGAGCGTTGCGCGGCATTTCTGTCAGGTCTGAACACTCCGCGCCGCCCCACCGACAAGGACGGCTACCGCCTCCTCCGGGAAATTGCGCCAGCATTCACAGCCAACTACGTGCGCGGCACCGAATTAGATCCGGTTATGCTCCTAAAGAGCGCTGTAAAAGCGACCGAAGACATGCATGCGGATACTCCTCCGTCCCCAGTCTATACTGCCGCGATCGCCGGCTCGCTCTTCACCCACGCGAACGCCCACAAGTTGTTCGAGACGCTTAGACATTCGATAGAGCGTCGCAAGGAGCGCCCGCCGGTGTCTATTTGGGTGGTGCCGCAAATTACTGCATGGGGCGCGACGCGCATTCTACCGATGATACTCGAACAGCTTGAGGAGCTATTAGGACCTACGAACGATGAAGGCGCCCTAAACCCATCGCCACGTTCGATCGCGCTTGTCGCCGGAGATCCGCAGCGCTACCTTCGCGAAGCGTTCGACCTGGTTGCTTCCGGGCCGGCCAACGGGGTGGTGCCGCCTACGGTCGAGATATTTATTGTTCCCGGTCACGTTGTCGCGATTACGGTTCACGCCCCGCTCGGTACGACGCAGAGTTTCCCGGTCCCAGTTGGGCTGTTGAGTTTCGACGCGCCCGTCGTTCAACGAGCACAGGAAATACTGTCTGACTATATCAAGTTCTTCTCGCTCGCCACGGGTAAATCAGTTCTGCACGACCACCACGCATTTATTGAACATGCCTTGAGATAGAACCTTTAGCGTTCAGGGATAATCTCCGGCCGTCATCGTAACAATATGCGGGGAGCGATTCTCCTTCATCAATTGTCGACTGAAACTCAGCGCGATCAGCAGGACATCCGTCGCCGAATGGCGCGTTTGAGTGAGCCCCTGGAACGTTGCGTTCACTCTCACGAGCGCAATCTCGCAGATTGGCGCAGTACGCTGCGCTACGCGCGAGTGACCCAATGCACACCAACTTGCGACATCAATCGCCTGCGTACGCCTCAAACCAGACCGGTACTGCATTTGGTACTGCACAGCCGATCGGGACCGCGCTTAAGAGCTGATTGTACTTCGCTTTTCGAGATGTCCCGGTCCAATCCATCATGGGCGCGACACTAAATTTACATTTATTTTCAACCACTTAAATCTCTGTCGGTCCAGTCCTGGGAACACACGGCAACGTATCTATACTGATTTCGCTGGGTTTTTTAGGGATGGTTCGATTATTTAGCCAGTTCTGACCAGCACGTTGCTACAAAATTTGCTTTTGCCGGGGCATCACCGACCGTAATCGGGTCGTCTTCCGGATTCATGGGATGCCCGTCCTTCAGATTGTGAAACGACTTGTATGGCGCTGAAGAGCAAAGACGCAACTGATGCCGAGCTGACGACGGCATTTCAAAAGACCGGCGGGCCATTGTTTCTTAAACGGGCAGGCGCTTGGATACGACATTTAGAACTATCTTCATCTCGATCGTGCACGCAAACCATCGAGGCATCCTCGACCTTCGTTCAACCGGTGGAACCGAAAAAAGCTCGGAAGATGTGAGGCGGCTCACATGATCGGGATGAATTAGAGCCTACTCCATCGTGGCGGATGCCACTCCGGATGGAGATGTCGGATGAAGCGCCTTATGCTTTCGCTCGTCACAGCCCTGGTCGTCATCGGTGCGGCCACCAGCGTGCTCAAATCGCATGCACTTTTTCGCTCTGCACAGAGCGGCATGCCAAACATTCAAGAGCTGCAGACCGGCCGGGCGAGCGCGCTGCCGGAGCAGGAGATCGAGGACCGGTCCGTTCTGTTTGCCAGAGACCGGACGCAATAGAGCAGCATACCGGACCGCCCCTCTTTCAGCTGCGCCCCTTCATTCGGCCGCAGCAGTTGCTGGTTGCGGCCGTTGATCGTTCGGTCCGGTTCGCCCACTCTGCTCGTCGAGCCAGAGGCTGTGATGTTCGCGCGCCCAGTTGAGGTCGACCTCACCTGAGCCCATGGCCTCGAAAGCTCCCTCCATGCCGATCGTGCCGATATAAATATGCGCAATCATTGCGGCCACGAATAGTACGGCCACCACGGAGTGGATGATCTGGGCCATCTGCATACCTTCGATGCCGCTGATGTAGAACGGGAACATCAGCACGTATCCCGTCGCTGCAACGAGGCCACCCCCGATCACGACGATCCAGTAGATCATCTTCTGGCCGGCATTGAAGCGATAGGCCGGCGGATGATCATGGCCGACGATGCCCCCTCCCCGCTTGATCCAGGCAACATCGACCTTGTTAGGGATATTTCCCGCGATCCACATCAGGAAGATCAGGATGACGCCGATGGTGAACGGGAAGCTCAGATAGTTGTGGGCATACTTCGCCCATTGCGACCACTCCGAGAAGGCTTCAAAGCCGATCAGTGGCAATAGCAGCGGCCGCCCGAAGGTAATGTTCAGTCCCGAGATGGCGAGGATGATGAAGCAGGTAGCTGTCATCCAATGCACGAAGCGCTCAAACACGGTGAAGCGCACGATGGTGCGACCGGATCGTCCGCTTTCCAGGCGGACCATGCCGCGCGTCAAATAGAAGACCAGGAGAACCGCCAGCATGCCGAGGATGGCGCCGCCGCCAATCCAGCGTAGCGCGACGTTGCGGAATTCACGCCACTCGCGGCCGGCCGGTTGCAAGAGCACGCTGGAGCGCTGGTCGGGAATGCTGACACGCCCCTGGATCCGGTCCATCTCCTGGAGCAACTGTCGCTCGTTGACCGAGCTCGCTGTCGGATTGATCTGCTGGGCCAATGACGGTGACGGTGCCGCCATGATCAGCAGAAGCAATACCCACGCGCGGATGGTTACTCGAATGAACCTTCCAAGTGACGGCATCACTTTCTCCTCGGCATCTATGCAGCGTGGCCCTGACCTGCATCAGGACTCGATCGTCTCGCGATAGGCGGTCTTCCAGCCCCATGCGCCTGAGCCGTAGCCGCGCTTCAACACACGTTCCTTGTAGATCTGGGCGATGATCTCGCCGTCGCCGGCAAGCAGCGACTTGGTCGAGCACATTTCGGCGCACAAGGGCAGCTTGCCTTCGGCGAGGCGGTTTGCACCGTACTTCTCGTATTCCTCCTTGCTGCCATCGGCCTCGGGACCGCCGGCGCAGTAGGTGCATTTGTCCATCTTGCCGCGCGAACCGAAGTTTCCGACCTTGGGATATTGCGGCGCGCCGAAGGGGCAGGCGTAGAAGCAGTAGCCGCAGCCGATGCAGAGATCCTTGGAGTGCAGAACCACGCCGTCGGCGGTGGTGTAGAAGCAGTTCACCGGGCACACCGCCGCGCAGGGCGCTTCCGTGCAGTGCATGCAGGCCATCGAGACGGAGCGTTCGCCCGGCTTGCCGTCATTGATGGTGACGACGCGGCGCCGGTTGATGCCCCAAGGGACCTCGTGCTCATTCTTGCAGGCCGTCACGCAGGCGTTGCACTCGATGCAACGGTCGGCGTCGCAGAGAAATTTCATACGTGCCATCGTCGTTGCTCCTTACGCCGCCGCGATCTGGCAGAGAGTGACCTTAGTCTCCTGCATGTTCGTCGCCGGATCGTATCCGTAGGTGGTGATCGTGTTCGCGCTTTCGCCGAGGACGATCGGATCGGTGCCCTTCGGGTAGTTGCTGCGAAGATCCTTGCCTGCGAGCCAACCACCGAAGTGGAATGGCATCCAGGCAACACCCTTGCCGACACGCTCGGTGACAAGCGCCTTCATCCTCGCCCTGGAATTGTTCTCGGCACCCGTGACCCAGACCCAGCCGCCGTCCCTGACACCACGCTCGGCGGCATCGGCAGGATTGATCTCGATGAACATATCCTGCTGCAATTCGGCGAGCCAGGGATTGGTCCGCGTCTCCTCGCCGCCGCCCTCATATTCGACCAGACGGCCGGATGACAGGATGAGCGGAAATTGCTTGGCGATCCCCTTCTCCACCGCCGCCTTTTGAACCGAGAAGCCGATATTGGGCACGCGGAACTGCTTGGCGTCAGGCAGCGTCGGATATTTGGCCACCAGATCGACGCGTGGCGTGTAGATCGGCTCGCGGTGAACCGGAATGGGATCGGGTAGACCGAACGCATGCATGCGCGCCTTGCCGTTGCCATAGGGCACACAACCATGCATCAGCGCGACGCGCTGGATACCGCCCGAAAGGTCGAGCGACCACGACACGGTGTCAGGATTGGCGGGATTGATCTTGTTGATGACAGTCATTTCGGCTTCGGTGAGCTCCGTGTCCCAACCGAGCTTCTTCAGGCTCGCCAGCGTGAATTCCGGATAGCCGTCCTCGATCGCCGACCCCTTGGAGTACGAGCCGTCCGCGAGCAGGCTGACCTTGCGCGTAGTGCCGTCCGGCAGCTTCTCCTCGCGCTCCAAACCAAAACGCGGCCGGAACGTGCCGCCACCATCCATCACGTGCAGATTGGTGTTATAGAGGAGCGGCGTTCCCGGATGCTTGACCTCCGGTGTCCCCCAGCACGGCCAGGGCAGACCGTAATAGTCGCCACCGACCTCCGGATCGTCCTTGGGCGCCCGCATCGTCAACATATCGAATTTCGCCTGGTTCTTCATGTGCGCCTTCAGGCGCTCGGGCGATTGCCCGCAATAGCCAGTCGACCAGCTGCCGCGGTTCATCTCGCGCAACACATCCTCCGCTTCGGGCAGATTGCTCTCGACCTTGATTTTCTTGAACATCTGGTCGGCGAAGCCGAGCTTCCTGGCCATCAGATAGATGACCTCGAGATCGTCCTTCGATTCGAAGATCGGTTTGACGATCTGCTCGCCCCATTGCAGCGAGCGGTTCGAGGCGACGCGCGATCCCTTGCACTCGAATTGCGTGGCCACCGGAAGAATGTAGACACCATCCTTGCGCCCGGCCTCGACCGCAAGCGATGCCCAGGTCGTTGGATGGGGATCGGCTATGACGAGCAGGTCCAGCGCCTTCAGGCCTTTGAGAGACTCCGGAATGCGCGTGATGCTGTTGCTGGCGTGTCCCTGAACGAACACTGCTCGCACATTGTCCTTCTGAGCGACCTGATCCTTCGGCAGCGTCACCGCCTCGAACCAGCGGGTGAGCGGAATGCCGGGCGTTTCCATGATCTGCTTGGAATCGAAGCGCGACTTCAAGAACTCGTAGTCGACGTCCCAGACCCGCGACCAATGCTTCCACGCTCCCTCGGCGAGACCGTAGTAGAATGGCAGTGTCACAATATCGAGCCCGACATCGGTCGCGCCCTGCACATTGTCGTGGCCGCGGAAGATGTTGGCGCCCATGCCCGGTCCGCCGACGTTGCCCGTCAGGAGCAGCAGGATGCAGCTCGCCCGCACGTTCGCGGTGCCGACGGTCTTCTGGGTCTGGCCCATGGCCCAGATCAATGTCGACGGCTTCTCGGTGGCGAACACCTTGGCGACCCGCTTGAGCTGTTCGGTGGGAATGCCGGTGACGCGCTCGACCTCTTCCGGATTCCATTTCTCCACTTCCTTGCGGAGATCGTCGAAGCCGTAGACGCGCTGCCTGATGAATTCCTTGTCCTCCCAGCCGTTTTGGAGGATGTGCCACATGATGCCGTAGAGCACCGGAATGTCGGTGCCCGGACGCATCCGCACGTATTCCGTCGCGTGCGCCGCTGTGCGCGTCATGCGCGGGTCGATGACGATGAAGTTGGCCTTTTGCAGTTCCTTACCCTCAAGCAGATGCTGCAACGAAACCGGATGCGCCTCAGCCGGATTGCCGCCCATGATCATCTGGGTCTTGGCATTGCGAATATCGTTGTAGCTGTTGGTCATCGCGCCGTAGCCCCAGGTATTGGCGACGCCGGTGACGGTGGTCGAATGGCAGATGCGTGCCTGATGGTCGGTGTTGTTGGTGCCCCAAAACGCCCCGAGCTTGCGGAACAGATAAGCGCCTTCATTGGTCATCTTGGCCGAGCCGAGCCAATAAACGGAATCGGGTCCCGATTTTTCGCGAACCTCGAGGATCTTGTCGCCGATCTCGTTGATCGCCGTGTCCCAGGAGACCCGCGTCCATTGGCCGTTCACGAGTTTCATCGGATAGCGCAAGCGCCGCTCGCTGTGCACGAGCTCGCGTACGGAAGCCCCCTTCGCGCAATGAGATCCGCGATTGATGGGGGAATCCCAGCTCGGCTCCTGGCCGATCCAGACCCCATTCAACACTTCCGCAGTCACCGTGCATCCGACCGAACAATGCGTACAGATGCTTTTCTTGACGGTCGCGCCTGCAGCCAGCGGACCGGCCATAGCCGCTTCCGCCTTACGCACGCCGTAAACCGGCATGGTGCCGAGTGCCGCGAGCGCGCCACCCGCAAGGCCGGACCGGCGCAGGAAAGTGCGGCGATCGAGACCGCTGGTCTGGCTTGCCAGGGCGTCCGCGACTGAACCGCGGCGGTCGGATCCTGAATGCTGATCTGTTCGCTTGATAAGCACGGTAGCCTCCCTCAGGCGGGATAGCGGTTGACGCGGTAATAGGCCTTCACGTGATCGGATTCCTTGTAGCGCGCCTTGCGCTTCTCATCGTTGTTCTCGCTATCGGCTTGCGCGGAACCGACGAGTGGCGTCGCCAGTGTGGCACCGGCAGCCACCGTGCCGATGCCAACCTTGTGGAGGAAGTCGCGCCGTCCGACTGTCGCCTTCTTTTCATCGCTCATCGCATCTCTCCCAGACCAGCCTGTGCTGGTCACTTAGCAGCGAGTCACTTGGCGGCAAGTCACTTGGCGGCAAGTCACTTGGCGAACGAGAATCCCTGTCTCTCGATCTCGATAAACAAGCGGCCGAGCGCGCCAACCGCACGATAGAACTTTGCGCTTGCCGCCTGCTCCATGTCGGCGAACAGACGACCCATCCAGGACAGGACATGTTTTTCGAATAGAGCGCGCTGCGCGACGGACGGCACTTCCAAGCGGCCGTCAGCCATTCCTGACATGATCTCGCAAAGGACGGCGGCATGATCCTCGGGCTCGGAATTGTTCTCGGCGCGCTCAATGCCGAGTACCGCGAGATCGGCCCGCAGGCGTGACAGCGGGCGTTCGTTGAGGAAGCCGGTCAGATAGTAGGAGGCGTAGGGCAGCAACTCACCGCGGCCGAGACCAACGAACAGGTCAAAATATTCGCGCTCGAGCTGACCTGCGTTCGCACGCGAAGCAGCGTCCGCCAAGGCTGCGTGGGCCTGACCGAGCGGGGTCCCATCTCCGCTCAAACCCGCGAGGCGATCGAGCAACCTCTTGGACGGCGCAGCAGCGAGCAAGGAGGCGAGAAGGGCGTATTCCTGCGCTCGCGCGACATCGACCGGATCGATGCTGTCTCGCGATATCGTACGCTCGTGCTGGAGATTGGGATAGAGATCAGGCCGCAGCTCCGCGCGGGGAACACCGGTTGCCGCCTCCACCGCAACCACACGCTGAGCGGGTATCTTGCTCCAGTTCGAAATCGAGGGCTGGCTGATGCCGATTTTGCGCGCAAGCAGGGCTACGCCGCCTGCGGCGTCAATGGCACGATCTAGCCCGGCGTCACGCACATGGACCTCCGTTGCCTGAGACCCGAGTGACTGATCTTGCTTACGTAACAAAGCGCTAGCAAGCGTAGACCTGGTTCCGCAGAGGGTCAATCGCCGTCGCATAGGTCGAGGCTATAGCCTTTGGTCGAAAGACTACCGAGGCAGGGCACCGCCATGTGTGCGCCGCCGAACGGTATCGGCTTCCGTGGCCGGTTGCGATGCGATGGGAGCTGCGATCTCCGCGGGGACCGCTTCATCCGGCTCCTCTTTGAGCACAGCAGAGTGCAGAACGACCGCATCCGGAACATTCGAGCGCGCTTGCGGCTGCATCGACGTGTCAGTCGTTGCATCTGCGGCGTTACGCAGGCCTCCGACGATCCGGTCGACCCAGGCGGCCACCTCGGCCTGCGAGCAATCGAGCGGTCCGAACCCCGGCATGGCGTTCGGATCGTTAAAGTCCCAGGCGTTCTCGGCAAGCCCCACGAAATCGCGGATTGCCGGATCGGCCGACCAGGCATGGCGCAGAGCCGCGCGCATCAATTCCTGCGGAACACCTTTGCGCAGGAACGCGGTGATGTCGGTCCCAGCTGTGATCGAATCGATCGACGGCAAACTGCCGAGATCCACTTCCAGTTCGGCCTCGGCCGCCCGGGATGGCACCGGAGCCGCACCGGCAGGCCTGGCTGTTTCCGCCAGCGGAGCATTCGGTTTTGACTCGCGCTTCCGGCGCGACCAACGTGCGAGGAACTCTTCCTCGGTCATTCTTGCCCGCCCTCATGCTGCCGACGCGACAAGGCCTCGGGATCGGCGCGCCGTCGCTCGCGTTTGACGAACTCCCTCTCGACGTGGTGTTCGGCGACGAAGCTTTCAATCACCTCGCGCATCACCGCGGGCATCGGTACGGCTTCAACCAGATTGTCCGCTGCCTCGGTAAACCCCTCTCCTTCCGCAGGATCAGCGGTCGCGGCGGCGATCGCATAGGGCCAGGGGCCCTCGGATGGGCTCAAGACCACCCAGATGCTCGGCGTGCCGGAAGCAACATTGTCGCGGTAACGCGCGGTTTCCGACACGTACAGATCAACATTTGCGCTGCCGGCATAAAACAAGGTGTTGCGCTCCCGCTCCCGCAAGATTGTCCAGGGCTTCGTATCCGGTTCGTCCGGCAACACGGCGGCGGTCCGCCAGATAAAATCTGCCCAGGGCGACTCCGCCTTGCGCCGTTCGACGACGATGCCGACGGGGATACGCAGGAGTGGCAGGACCGCGCTCATGAGATGGCTTCCAGGCGCCTGATCGGGAGTCCCGTCAACAGATTCTGTGGTTTCATGCGCAGCTTCTGATCGGCTGTCGTCGCCAGGATCAGATAGACCGGCTCGCCCCGCAAGGTCTCCATGGCGAGGCCAGGATCCGCAAAGGTCAGGCGAAACAGCGAAAGGACTTGCCCTGCGCTGTGCTCGTCAGGCTCATCGCCTTGCCAAAGCCGATCGCCGATTTTGGTGGCTTCAGCGTCCAACCCGATATACCAGGTCAGGCTCACCTCGCGTGGTTCCGTGAGAGGTTCAATGGCAACATCGATCCCGAGCAGATGGCAAACCCAACGTGTCATCGCCTTGGCCAGCGCGCGAGACCCTCGCCCGCCCGCGCTGAGATCGAGGGCCATATCGAACCGGTCGCTGCGCTTCCAATAGCTCTCGGCGTTTTCCGCGCTCAACACATCGAGCTGGGCGTCCGTCTTGGTCCCCAGCATCGAGATCAGCGACAAGATAGGCGTCGGGCTGCGACCGCCGACGACTTCATCATCGCCAAGCAGCAAGGCCTGTTCATGCGGAAGGATCCGCTGCGGCCGGAAGAACAGCTCGGCAGCACGCAGCACGAACGGATCGTCGTCGCCATCAAGAGCGTTGCGCAGGATCACATGCACAAGCTGATTGATGAACAGCGGCGGCAGATCGTTTGACCGCGAGCGCAGGGCTGAGAGATACGCAGCCTCGAGCGTTGAGTGCCGCAACATGAGATCGCGAAACCCCAGCACGAAGCGCCAGTTCTCGCGCGCATCCTCATCGGCGATCGCGGTGACGTCGTCCGCTCCGACCGCCCGGCGCGGATCGGCGAGCATATCGCGATGCAGTCTTCGTTCGACCGGGCACGCGTCCCTCGGCGGCATCAGCTCGGGACGGGCAAAATAAGCCTTCAAGAATTCGTCAGTGACACAAAGTCCGCCGCTCTCGTCGCGATCGAGCAGATGATGGCCGCATGCGATCCAAAAATCATTCATCCTCAACTTCCATGAACGAGAATGCCTTGCCATGCCCCTGCCCTTCCCGCAGTTGCAGCTTGCGGAAGGCCTCGTGGACTTCGCCGTCGCGCGCCGAACGGTGGACCGCAATGAGCGAGCTGATCGGATGCGTGCAGAGCGACTGCGCAAAGGCGACTTCCTCTTCCGCGGCGGTCCTCGCAATGGCGATGTCCGGTGCGCCGAACCGATCAACGAGTTGCCTGGCGAGGAGTTCTATCAGCGCCTGGCAATCGTCCTCGGTCGCCGGAACAATCTGCGCCAGCGTCGACCATCCCCAGGATCGCACGCCGAGAAAGCCGCTGCGGAAGGCGGCGCGCGCCTTTCCGCTCAGCTTCGCCGGATCCTGATCGCAGAAGCGGAAGGCGCCGGAGACGACCCATTCGCCTGATACTGCCGGCAGGTCAAACACGAAGGTGTCAGAGGCATCGAGCGCGATGGTGCGTAGAAGTTTCACCGCCTTTTTCACGACCCTGGCCCTCCGAGATCAGGATCGAGCCAGGATGGCGTGGCGAGCGCCTTAACAAGGTCGGCCCGCTCGGTCGTGTCACTGCCGATGCGGCGTGTGAGCAGATCGCCGCGATTATCGATTTGACGGACCGTTTGCCGCTCGTGGGAGATGCGACCGAGATATTCGCACGCGACGCTGTCAAATCCATCGACCTTCCAGCAGTCGATCGCCCGCATCAGGTGCCGCGCAAAGCTCTCCGTCACCTGCACCGCGCCGGCCTCGCCAAACCCTTCCTCGTCTAGGGCGGAGGCGAGCGGGTGAACACCGGGATCATGATCGTTCATCATGACTGTCCGGACCATGGCCCCGAATACGAGCCAGCCCGGCGGCTCATCCTCGTCCGCGGATGCGGGCCAGCCCAGTCGTCCCCCTCCGATCAGCCCTCCATCAACCCTCACCGCGTCGGGCCAACCGATCGCAACTTCCT
Organism: Bradyrhizobium betae; assembly: GCF_004123905.1. Classification (GTDB taxonomy): domain Bacteria; phylum Pseudomonadota; class Alphaproteobacteria; order Rhizobiales; family Xanthobacteraceae; genus Bradyrhizobium; species Bradyrhizobium betae_A. The sequence continues at coordinate 251,516 of NZ_MZXW01000004.1, read as the reverse complement.
TGGCCGGCGGTGCATAGGCGCGCAGGGCGTCCGTCAGGGCAACCATGCCGGCGTAAAAGGCGCGGCGTGCGGTGGTCAGCGGCTCGGCCGGCTCCAGCACCACCGCGAACTCGGCGAGGTCGAACCGTCCGACATAGACCAGCGTGCCGGCGCCGCTTTCGGGTGCAATGCGGCATGCATGGGCAAATGCGTCTCCGCGCTCGCGCAACCGGACCAAGCTAAAGGGTGGCGGCAATTGGATGGGTTCCGCCCTGGAAGCGTGGCTGGTTGGAATCGACCGCAGGCCGTCCTCCGCTTTCTCCTTTTTCCCGATTGACAATATCTATACGAGGCAAAGGATCGGCGCGAGCCCGTTCTTCGTCGCCATCTCGGGAGGGATGAACCTGGAGCAGCCAGCGAGGACCATCCTGATTTGCTCGTGTGAAGACACGATGCGGCTTGATGCGGCCGCGATCAGGCGCGGATGCGGCAACAGCGAAATCAAGTGCTTTCGTCACCTGTGCGGCGCGGAGCTCGACCACTTTCGTGCGGCCGCAACGGCTGAGGGCCCGCTGACCGTCGCCTGCACGTATCAGCAATCCTTGTTTGCGGAGGAAGCGAGCGAGCGTTCCGCGCCCGTCGCTTTCGTAAACGTTCGCGAGACGGCAGGCTGGTCGACCGAAGGCGCGCAAGCGGGCCCCAAAATGGCGGCGCTGCTCGCAGCGAGCGCCGTGCAGGCGCCCGATTATCCGCTGGTCACGCTTGCGAGCGACGGGGTCATCCTGATCTATGGCCGGGACGAGGCAACGATCGAAGCCGGGCGGCTGCTTTCGGATCACCTCGATGTGACGGTAATGCTGAGGGAGCCCGGCGAGACCATATCGCCTTTGGCAACGCCCTTCCCGGTCGTGAAGGGAACCATTCGTAACGCCAGAGGACACTTTGGTGGTTTCGAGCTCACGATCGACGACTACGCTCGCCCCCATCCCTCCTCGCGCGATCACTACGCCTTTGAACCTCCACGCAACGGCGCCACCTCCCGTTGCGACATCGTCCTTGACCTATCAGGAGACAGACCGCTGTTTTCAGCGCATGATCTGCGCGACGGTTACCTGCGGGCCGACCCAAAGGACCCGGGCGCCATGCTCCGCGCCGTCCTTAGTGCGCGCGATCTCGTCGGACACTTCGATAAGCCAAAATACATCGAGTTCACGCCCGACCTTTGCGCCCATTCGCGCTCCAATCTGACCGGCTGCCGGCGCTGTCTCGATCTATGTCCCACGAGCGCGATCACTCCGGCCGGCAATCACGTCGCCATCGATGCCGAGATTTGCGCCGGCTGCGGCCAATGCGCCGCCGCCTGTCCGACGGGCGCGGCGTCCTACGCGTTGCCGCCCGCGGACACCCAGCTTCAGACCATCCGCGCCATGCTGCTCGCCTATCATCAGGCCGGCGGATCGAACCCGGTCCTGTTGCTGCACGAGGGCCAGCATGGCACGCCTTTGATCGACGCGCTTGCGCGGCACGGCGATGGCCTGCCTGCGCAAGTCATCCCTCTTGCCGTCAACGAGGTGACGCAGGTCGGGCTCGAGGCCGTCATCGGCGCCTTTGCCTATGGGGCATCCGCGTTCCGGTTTTTGCTCCGCGGCAAGCCGCGGCATGATGTGACCGGTCTCACGCAGACGATCAACATGGCAGAGGCCATCCTCGCGGGCCTCGGATTTGAAGGGCGCCGGGTCGCGGCGATCGAAACGGATGATCCCGATGCACTGCTGGAGCGACTGAGGGGCGTCGGGCACTTTGCTGCGGTGAAGACGCCTGCGACATTCAGGACCGTCGGCAAGCGGCGCGACCTGCTTCGCTTTGCCCTGAGCGAACTGCATCGCCTCGCGCCGAAGCCGGTCGATGTCATTGTGCTACCCCGGGGGGCGCCGATCGGTGCGGTGAGCGTCAATACCGACGGATGTACGCTGTGTCTCTCCTGCGTTTCTGCCTGCCCGACCGGCGCGCTTCGCGACGATCCCGAACGCCCGGTGCTCAAACTCGTCGAAGATGCCTGCGTGCAATGCGGCCTCTGCCAGAGCACCTGTCCCGAGAAGGTCATCACGCTCAAGCCCCAGATCGATTTCCGCGCCGGCCGCGCGTCCGCTGTTGTGATCAAGGAGGAAGAGCCTGCGCTGTGCATCCGCTGCGGCACGGCGTTCGGCGTGAAAAGCACGATTGATCGGATCGCAACGAAGCTGGAGGGCCGGCATTGGATGTATCCGGCCGGCAACAAGCGTCTCGACGCCATCAGGATGTGCGCGGATTGTCGCGTGATCGTGATGAGCGAGCAGCAGTTCGATCCGTTCGAGGGCGTGCCGGAGCGCGCGCCGCCCCGAACCACCGAGGATTATTTGCGCCGGCCGGACAGCAAGAGCTAGGCGCGACCATTCCCCATCCGCATGGCCTCACCTATTGCGAGGTCGCTCGGGCCAGGAAGTCGGTCAATGCGCGGCGGTCTTCGGCCGATCCGATGCGCTGCTCCGGCATCTTCGTTCCCGGCGTGTAGGCGTTGGGTCCCACTTCAAACAGCTTTGCGACGGTCTCGGGGGTCCAGACGATATCCATCGTCTTGAGGGCCTCGGAAAACCGATAGCCGGGGAGCGAGGCGATTTTCCGGCCGAACAATCCGGCAAGCGTCGGCCCCGCACGTTGCGGCTCCTTCGCCGACAGCGTGTGGCAGGCAACGCAGGCGCGAAAGACATCGGCGCCATGATCGCCCGCATAGGCGGCCAGCGGATCCGCTGATGACCCAAACAGATTCGAACCGATAGGCTCACCGCTCTGCACATCCCAGCGCCGGATCTTTCCATCGGCACCTCCGGTCACGAGCGTCGCTGCATCATGCAGGAACACGACCGACCAGACGGGGAAACCGGGCCCCACCAGCGTCCGCAACACCCTCCGCGACTTGCGCTCGACAATGGCAACAGTGCCGCCGATGCCTGCGGCGGCGATCAGTGCCCCGTCGTCGGAAAGCGCCAACGCGACAATCGGTGACGCGCCTGCGGCCATCTCGCCCGCCGGCTTTCCGTCAGTGGTCAGCATGCGCAGCTTGCCATCCGCCCCTGCCGCGACGATCTCCCCATCGGGGGCGATGGCGACGGCGTTCAATGGCGCCGGCAATGCCACCGTTTCAGGCCCGCCCTCCGGCAAGCGCCAGATGCGCAGTGCAAGGTCGTAGCCGACGCTCACGAGCGACATCCCGTCCGGAGCGAAGGCGACGCCATTCGCATTCTGGGCGTGACCTTCGAACGCACGGGACGCGCCGTCGGCCAGGGACCAGAGCCGCACGGTGTGGTCCCATGAGGCAGAGGCGAGCTTCGATCCGTCCGGCGAGACGGCAAGTGCGACGACAGGACCGGTATGGGCCTCCAGGACCTGGTCGGGCCGCTGCCGGCCCGCCGTCCACACTGCAATGCGGGCGTCGGCACCGGCGGTGATCATGCGGCCGTCTTTCAGGAAAGCGACCGCGTTCACAGCATCCGCATGATACCGCAACACCTCATGCGCCGCGTCGGTCTTCAGCGACCAGCGGATGGCGACCGCGTCGAAGCTGCCTGACAACAGACTGTCACCGTCAGGTGAAACGGCGAGCGCCCGGACGGGGCCGCCGTGACCTGCCATCTGCGCGTGCACGGCTGACGCAGCGACAAGGGTCACGAGCGCTGCCGCGGCCCGGGCGCGGGAAACCCACCCCATCAGTCTTTGCCGGCCATGGTCACGTTCCACGCCTTCAACAGTGCTCGACCCGACAGATGTCCGTGACGACACCACACCTACTTCTTCGGCGCCACCACCGTCTTGGACGACCCCTCGGGCGCCGCCTGCATCCCGGGCGGGCTCTGTCCCTGCGGACTTTCGGCAGGCGCGCCGCCCGAACCCGTATTGATCGGACCCGTCCAGCCCTGTGGCTGCAGCTGGCCCTTATCTTCGGGACGGGTCTGTGCGGCAGGTGACCCCGTCTGTCCGGATTGGGCGAGTGCACTATCGAACGCTGCGAGCACTACCAGGCATAGGATGGATATCAGAGCCTTCACGTGAGATCCTCCTTTGGAGCCCAACCTTCAACGATGAAGGATCGATATCCGTTCCTCGACCCGCACTGCGTCAGTTCGCCCGTCATCGGCATTCTTCCCTTGAATGGCGGCGGCGCGAGTCCTAGCTTTGGTTCGTCATATCTTTGCTCGTCATGTCAAGGAAGAAGGCATGCAGGGGCAATCGAGACCGTTGCTGCGGGTGATCTCATGGCTCCGCGCCGTGCGCGTGCTCTTGATTGCCCCAGATCCAGCGCCACGAGAGGCCTCGCCTCTCCTCATCCTCATGGTCGTCGTGCTCGCGCTGCTCCTCGCAATATTGGAAGTGGAATTGCACAGCGCCGACCTTCAATCGTTGGGGTTGATGGGCGATGCATTTTCGATCGACCCGGTTTTTAAGAGCCCTTAGAGCCGGCAGGAACGGCGGGCGACCTTTAGATCGTCCGTCACAGTTGCTCACAGCAAGCGGCGTCGTAGGATACGTACGGCTTACAAGTGATGGAGTTTGCGCATGAAGGCTTTTCTGCTCGGCTGCGCTGCGGCGATTGTCATCGCATTTGCCGCAATGGCAATCCTGGATCAGGTGCAGGAGCCCGTGGCCCAGGCGTTTGCGACAACCGGTGTGCGCCTGTAAGACGCCGGCCGCAAGAGGCGCCGGAGCGGCCCCCTCGATGCTCGGCTGCTATCTCTACAGGAGGGGCGCGTGCTCGGGTGACCGCGCGACAACGCATCCATTTCGACGTCAGGCCAATTGCGGCACTGCATTCGCATCTACGTCAGCATTGGAGATGATCATGCGCAGCATAGCACTGGTTATTGCATTCGTGATCTCGTCGACCGTCCCGGCTTTGGCTCAGAAGGCCGAAATTGAAGCGACAAACGCCAAATGGATTGAAATGTTCAACAAGGGCGACTTCTCCGGGATCGGATCACTCTACAGCACGGATGCGACCGCATTCCCGCCCGGCTCCGCGATGGTACAGGGCCGGGCAGCCATCGAGACAATGTGGAAAGGCATGGCCGAGCAAGTTGGCGATCCGAAGCTTACCACCGTTGACGTCAAGTCGCTTGGCCCTTCCGCGGCACGCGAGATCGGCACGTTCGTGCTGAAGACCAAGGGAGCGACACCGCAGGAAGTAACTGGAAAATATGTGGTGATTTGGGAGAAGGTCGGAAATGACTGGAAACTCGCCACCGACATCTGGAACGAGGGCAAGTAGCATCATCCGCAGGCCCCTCTTCGCGTCAAAAACCGTCGATCCTCAAGCCTGCTTCATGGGCATGAAAGCGGATCATCGTGGGCCCACGTCTTTCGCAAAGTGAACGACCGCGTCTGATACTTGGCGGCCCCATGATGACGCTAGTCCTCATAGTGGCGCTTGTCGCGGCGCTGAGTACAACTCGCGTATGCGCCGCTGACATTGGTTATCTGACCTCTCCAGGAATCCCTGCCAAGGATTTTCTCCCAACTCGGCGCCCGGTTGCGCCGATCGCCAGCCCAAGCCGCGCCGCCGAGGAGCACCGCGACTTCCTGAATGAGGTCGGCGAGGTCGCACGTCTTCTTGAGCTGAAACCAGGAATGACGGTCGGCGATATTGGTGCAAGCAGCGGCTACTACACGGTCCGCCTCTCAAACATCGTCGGTCCAAAAGGTTTCGTCATCGCCCAGGACATCATGCGGGACTATCTCATCGAACTCGACCGGCGAACAGAACGGCTGGGACTGACAAACATCATATTCGCGTTGGGCGAACCACACGACCCACGCCTGCCCGCTTCCTCGCTGGATGTCGCCATCCTCGCCCGCATGTATCATGAGATAACCCAACCCTATGCATTCCTCTATAATCTCGCACCGGCCTTGAAGCCGGGCGCGCGGATCGGAGTTGTCGACTTCGAGCGCCCGACCTCAAGGCATGGCACGCCGATTGATCTGTTGCGTTGCGAACTGACCGCCGTTGACTACGGCGAGATCGCCACGTATCGGCTCGCAGGTGATGGCGGGTACTTGGCGGTGTTCGCTCCACCGCAGGCCGCAGGTCGAAAATCTCCTCGCGACATCGTTGCATGTATGGATCGCACCGGCTCTCGCTGATCATAATTATTGGAGGCAGGCGCACATCCCAGGCGATGTCGTGAATCAGCGATGGCGCGGTTTGAGACTCGTCTAACTTGCCGCTAATGGATTTTTCTGGATCTCCCGGTGCACACCTCGTGCACACGCCGCCACCTAACCATTTGAAAACCTTTAACTCTCGTTCCAATCCATCATGAGCAAGCTTGAGCTTGCTTCATCCAAACAGCTGCAATCCCAGCAAACTTCGGGAAACCACCGAATGATCCGCCGCTCATAACGGTCCGGTTGCAGGTTCGAGTCCTGCCACGCTCCGAGGAAGCATCGGCATCGCGGCAAGCAGTCGCTTCGTATATTCATTCTGTGGCCTGGCATAAATGGCTTCCGCCGCACCTTGCTCCACGATCCGTCCACGGCGCATGATCACGACACGGTCACAGAGATGCCGGACAACCGACAGGTCGTGGCTGATGAAGATAAGCGACAGATCGAGCTCGGATCGCAGCCGGATCAGCAGATTGATAATCTGCGCCTGGATGGAGACATCGAGCGAGGCAACCGGTTCGTCGCAGACGACGACGTCCGGCTGCATCGCGAGCGCCCGCGCAATAGCGATACGCTGCCGTTGGCCACCGGAGAATTGGTGAGGAAAGCGGTTGGCATAACCCGGATCGAGGCCCACGGCCGCGAGCCATTGCCTGACGTAATTTGGGGCCTCGCCGCGGCTGATCAGGCGATGCGCCAGCGGACCTTCGGACAGGATCTCCCCGATGCGCATGCGGCCATTCAGCGAGGCGAAGGGATCCTGAAAAATCGTCTGTATGCGTGTGGTGACCTTGCGCGGCATGGTGCCGGAGCTCATCACCGGCTGGCCGGCGAGCCGCACGCTACCTGACGTCGGCGCGATGATGCCCGCTGCCATCCGTCCGAGGGTGGATTTTCCCGATCCCGATTCACCCACGACACCGAGAACTTCGCCCCTGTTCAGGACGATATCGACTCCATCGACGGCGTTGGATGCCGACGGTGGCTTCGCGCCGGCGAGCCCAAACTGCAGTCTTGCAAACAGACCGGCCGGCTTTGCGAATGTCTTGACGACATTGTTTATGACAAGATAGGGGCTGCCGAGCGCAACAACGTCATCGGGGACCTCCTTCCGCGCCGGCGGCGCCGCATCGGGAACGCCGGCACTGCGCAGCAGCAGCTCACCGGGGCTGGCGCGCGAGGGCAGAGCATTCAGCAGGGTCTTGGTATAGTCGTGCTGTGGCCTGGTCAGGACGGCAAGGGCGGGTCCGCTTTCGACGACATGACCCGACCGCATCACGGCGACGCGGTCGGCGATGGAGGCGACGGTTGCGAGATCGTGGCTGATCCAGATCAGCGCCGTGCCCAGATCGGAGACCAGCGCCTTCATCTCGCTCAGGATTTCAGCCTGAATCGAAACGTCGAGCGCCGTCGTGGGTTCGTCGCAGATGACGAGCTTCGGCCGATGCAGAAGCGCGATCGCGATGGCGACCCGCTGCCGCATGCCGCCGGAAAACTGATGCGGAAAGAAATCGATTTTTCGTTCGGGTTCACTGATGCGCACCTGGGCCAGAGCGGCGATCGCCCTTTCGCGGACTTCCTTTGGGCCAATCCGTTCATGGGCTTCCAGTGCGAGCCTGATCTGCGTGCCGATGCTCAGCACCGGATTGAGGGCGGCCATGGGGTCTTGGAAGACCATGGAGATGATCCTGCCCCGGATTTTCCGCAACTCTTCCTGCGGCAAGCCGATCAATTCGCGGCCTTCGAGCTTGATCGCCCCTTCCACGATGCGGCCAGGTTCATCGATCAGCCCAATGATCGAAAAGCCGGTGACCGACTTGCCGGAACCGGACTCTCCGACGATGCCGAGCACTTCGCCCGGCGAGACCGAGAAGGACACGCCGTCCACCGCCCTCACCTCGCCCCGGTCACCCGGAAACCAGGTCTTCAGATTACTGACGTCCAGCAGCGCGGATCTTGTTTCGCTGAATGGCGGGGCGGTCACCGATGGAGCCTCGGATTGAGCTGGTCGCGGATCTGGTCGCCGACCAGATTGAGCGACACGATGAACAGGATCAGCGCCAGGCCGGGATAGATCGAGATCCAGTAGCGCCCCGACAGCAGATACTGGAAACCGTTGGCGATCAGCATACCGAGCGACGGCTCCGACGGCGGAAGACCGACACCGAGGAAGGAGAGCGTTGCTTCGAGAGAGATGGCGCTGGCAATCTGCACCGTCGCCACGACGATCAGCGGCGGAAGCGAGTTCGGCAACATGTGTTTGAAAACGACGCGCCAGGGCGAGAGCGGAATCGAAAGCGCAGCCTCGACGTAATCCTTCTGCCGTTCCGCGGCCGCCGCACCATGGGCGGTGCGGGCGAAATAGGCATATTGCGCAAAGATCAGCGCCAGGATCAGCTGGGAGCGCCCCTGGCCGAATAGTGCAGCCATCACGAAAGCAAGCAGGATCGCCGGAAAGGAAAGCTGCAAATCGACGAGCCGCATCGCGAGGCTCTCCACTCGTCCGCCGACGTAAGCCGCCGCACAGCCGACCAGCGCACCGAGGGCAAAGGCGACGGCGCCGGCGATCACACCCATTTGCAGCGAAATGCGAAGGCCGTAGATGATGGCCGACAGGAGATCGCGACCTTGCGAATCCGTACCGAGCCAATGCGTATAGCCGGCGCTTCCGACATAGCCCGGCGGCCGCCGCGCATCGCGAAGCACCAGATGGGCGAGATCATAGGGGTTCTGCGGCGTCACCAAGGGGGCAATGACGGCCAGGACGACGATCAAGGCAACGACGATCGCCGCGCCGGTGGCGACCTTGTTCTTCCTGAAGTCGCCGAGGAAGCGGGAAAAGGGAGTGTCGCTCATCACGCCCGCCCTTTCCGAAGACGCGGATCGAGCAAGGCATAAGTGAGATCGACCACGAGATTGATGAGGGTGAACAGCAGGGCGATCAACATGAGATAGGCGACCATGACAGGCCGGTCGAGCGAGGTGATACTGTCGATGATGAGCTTGCCGAGCCCGGGCCATGAGAAGATCGTTTCGGTCACCACGGCAAAGGCAAGAGTGGAGCCGAACTCGAGACCGAAGACCGTGACGAGTGGAATGGAGATCAGCCTCAGGACGTGGCGGCGCAGGATGGTGAATTCCGATATGCCGGCGGCGCGCGCAAATTTCACGGTGTCGCTCAGCATCAGTTCGCGCGTGCCTGCGCGGGCGAGACGGATCATCAGCGAGAACTTGAACAGCGCCAGATTGAGAGCGGGCAGGACGAGATGCGAAAGACCGTCGGCGGTGAGGAAACTGAATTCCGTGCCGAACAGGCTGACGGTCTCGCCGCGGCCACCGGCCGGCATGCAGCCACACTGGACCGCGAAGATCATGATCAACATCAGACCGAACCAGAATGTCGGAACGGAGAAGCCGAGGATCGACAAGGCCATAATGGCGCGCGATACAAAACTATGCGGCCGATAGCCGGCATACATGCCGATCGGCACCCCGACGAGGCTGGCAAACAGCACAGCGGCCAAAGTCAGTTCCAGGGTCGCTGGCAGGCGCGAGAGGATGAGCTCGCTGACCGGCATGTTGTAAACGAAGGACCGACCGAAATCGCTATGGATCAGGCGGCCGACGAAACCAAGATACTGCCGCCACAACGGCTGATCGAAACCGTATTGGGCGATGACGGAAGCGCGAATGTCCTGCGTCGCATCAGGCGAGATCAACACGTCCACCGGATTGCCGACGGCATGGACACCGCAGAAGACCAGCACCGACATGGCGACGACCACGATGCAGGCCTGCCAGGCTCTTTGTAGGAGGAAGCCAAACATATCACGTCCGCTCTTTGGCTTTCGCCTGCACGTTCAGTGCCAATCGCTTTCCAGCAAACCTCTCGTCTCGTCGACCGCAACTGCCCAGATGGCATGCATATCGTCATCCGCTCGCTGATAGAGGCCGTGGAAATTGCCGTCGCCCAACAATTCGCGCTTTTTTGCCGCACCGACGCGCGCAAGAGCGGCAAAATCGATCTGCGTCTTGGCGGATTGCGGCTGAGCGGGATCGTTGGTGCGCGTCCAGGGAAAGTTTTCCATCCAAGAGGCATGCGATGCCGCGGGATCGAGCTCCATCACCTTGGCCCAGGTGCGCGGCGCGCGCCACCAGTCATGGAATTTGACCGAAGCGTCGGGATGGAGGTTCAACCATTCGGAGATGATCGTCGTGGCCGGCGCGTTGCCGCCGTGGCCGTTGACCACAAGGATGCGGCGAAAGCCGGACCGGTAAAGACTGTCCATGAGATCGCGGATGACGCCGAGATAAGTCGAAAGCGAGAGACTGAGCGTGCCGGGATAGGCTTCGAAGGAAGACGCCAGACCATAAGCCAGCACCGGAAAGACCGGGATGCCGAGACCGGCGGCTGCATCGATCGCGACCTTTTCGGCAAGAACCATGTCGGTGGCGAGACTGAGATAGGCATGCTGCTCGACGCTGCCGATCGGAAGGATGCAGCGATCGTCTTTTTTCACCTGCTGCTCGAGCTGCAGCCAATTCATGTCCTGAATCTTCAAACAGTCCTCCTGTTCTAAAGCTGCTTCAATCGGCGCATCGATTTTGCGCGATGTCGCCGAGGCAGCGTTCCCATGCTCAAACCGACCAATTCCTCCCTGCCGAACGTTCCAAACGGAACAGAAAAAAGAAGTTGACTGCCAAATATTCCATAGTCAAGTTCCATACGGAACTAATTCTACCTGAGATGAAAGACCGCCGGCGTGACCTCGGTGTCCGATTTTGCTTTGGAAGAGCTACTGCGTGAAGGGGGAAAGCGCGCCGCCGGCGATCAGCCGGTGGACGGTCTGGTGGCGATCAAGCTGTGGCAAAATCCATGCTGGCTGTCGTTTCGCATCAATTTCCTGGCCCTCCAGTTCAATGAGCCGATCTACCGGCTCCTGGAGAAGGAACATGGCGTGAGCCGCCCGGAAGTAGTGGTCATCTATGCGCTCGGCCTCTCCGACGGTTTGACGGCAAGCGCGATTTGCAGCTCTTCGGGCTTTCCCAAGAATACGATCAGCCGCGCCATCCAGCGCCTAATTGATAAGAACATCATTCGCCGCGAAGTCGATCCGGCGGACTTGAGAAGCTTCGTCCTCTACATCACCAACGAAGGCAAAAGCATCGTCGATCAAGCCATGCTGCCCATGATCGAACGGGAGAGAGTCATGACGTCAGGACTGACCCCGGCGGAACGGCTGATGCTTTCCGAACTGCTGGCGAAGGTCGTCGTGGATTCCCCCAATTGGCCCCCAATCGCTGCCGAGGAGCATGAAGAATGAGATGGTTTCGAAGTGCGCGCATCGTTGCGCTTGCGCCCATATTGTTGAGCGGCGTCTCCGGTGTTGCCACGGCAGCCGATCTGACGATCGGCGTGCGCGCCGGGCCGCTGTCCATCGACCCCAACTTCACTTCGGCCGGAACCCATGCCGAGGCGATGAAACACATCTACGACACGCTGATAAAATCGGGCAGCGATCTCGAACTGCAGCCGGGACTTGCGACGAACTGGTCGCCGATCGACGCGACGACCTGGGAGTTCAAGCTCCGTGAGGGCGTCAAGTTTCACGACGGCTCCGATTTCTCCGCGGACGACGTCAAATTCTCGATCGAACGTATTCCGCGTGTCACGGGTCCCAATCCGACGACGATCTATGTCCGCCGCGTCAAGAGCGTGGAGGTCGTCGATGCCCATACGGTCCGTGTCAAGACCGATGGCCCGGCGCCGACCCTGCCGAATGATTTCGTTCGCCTGTTCGTCGTCTCGCATGTCGCTGCCAGGGATTATTCCGACACGCCGGAAAAGGCGGCGGAGGGGTTCAATTCCGGCAAGGCGGCAATCGGCACCGGGCCTTACAAATTCGTATCCTGGACTCCCAAGGAGCAATTGGTGCTGCAACGCTTCGACGGCTATTGGGGCGGAAAGGAACCCTGGGACAAGGTCGTTCGCAAGGAGATTCCCAACGATGCCGCGCGCGTCGCGCAGCTCAAGGCCGGCCAGGTCGATTTGATCGCCCGCATTCCGGCCTCCGACGTGCCAACCCTGGAAGCCGATTCCAAGCTGAGAATCGTGCGGCAAAACAGCGTCTACTCCTTCAACGTCTCGTTCGATTTCCGTGAGAAGCCGCCGCAGATCAAGGCGAAGGACGGCTCCCCGCTGCCGAAAAACCCCTTCCAGGATCCGCGCGTCCGCGAAGCCTTCGATCTGGCGATCGATCGCAAGGTAATCACCGACATTGCGATGGAAGGCATGGGTGCGCCGCAGTCGCAATTGGTGACGCCGAATATTTTTGGCTACAATACCAATCTCAAGATCACGGTCGCCGACCCCGGACGGGCCAAGAAGCTTCTCGCCGAAGCTGGTTATCCCGATGGCTTCAAGGTCGTTTTCACCTTCACCAACGACCGCCTGCCGGGCGACAAGGAGGCAGGCACCGCGATCGCCCAGATGCTGACCGCCATCGGTATCGACGTGCAGGTGAATGCACAGCCGGGCGCGGTGTTCTTCCCGGCGAACACCCGCGGCGACTATTCGCTGACGATGTCGGGCTGGGGAACGCTGACAGGCGAATCCAACTATACCCTCTCCTCACTCGTCCATTCGAATGCACCGGACAAGAAACTCGGCGCATACAACGTCCGCAACTATGCCAATCCTCAGCTCGATGCACTGATTCAAAGCGCCGGCATCGAAATGGACGACGACAAGCGCAGGAACGATCTAGAGGAAGCGAATGCGCTGGTCGCGAGCGATCGGCCGAATCTTGCGATAGCCTCGATCGTTTCGGCCTGGGGCATGAGGAAAGGATTGAACATCAAGCCACGCTCGGACGAAGATACGCTCGCTACCGATATTCGGCCTGCCAAGTGAGCATCGATAGGCAGACCGGAGGGTGGACGGGCCGCAGATTGTATCAGAAGGAGCCGCGCCAGCTCGATCGCGCTAGGTCGGCTCTTGCCGCTTTGCACGCCCGCTACCAGCTCTCGCCGAAGGGTCGAATTTCAACATTGAACGACCATGCGCTGCGGTCCTGGTGGGCGAGGTGCCAGATCTCGCTGGCGATCGCCTGCGGCTTGATGAAGAAGTCGTCCGGCCGCTCCGGCCACCGCTTTCGCGTCCATTCGAGATCGATGACGGCATCGATCACGACATAGGCAACGTGGACTCCCTGCGGCCCCAGATCCCGGGCCATGGACTCCGCCAAAATCCGCTGGGCCGCCTTGGTCGGCGCAAAGCCGGCGAAGCCGGCTTTGCCGCGTAGCGCCGAGGTGTTGCCGGTCGCAATGATAGCTCCCGTACCGGCTGCGATCATCGCTGGGGTAAATCGCCGGGCCAGGTACAAAAGTCCCATCGTGTTGACCTGAAAATTGCGATTGAGGATAGCCGGGTCAATCTCCCGGAAGGTGCCGAAGGCACCGCCGACGGCGTTGTGGATGACGACGGCGGGATGCCCGAGATCACGCTCCACAGCGGATGCCACTGCATCCACCTGCGCTGGATCCGATACGTCACAGCGAAATCCCTTCGCGCCAGGCAATTGCGCTTCGAGCGTCGCAAGACGCTCCTCGTTCCGCGCGAGCAGTGCTACCCTATAGCCCCCCTCTGCAAACTTCCTGGCAAGGGCCGAGCCCGTACCGGGGCCGACACCTGAGATCAGGCAAACTGGCGCGGTCATGTGGGCAGACCTCCTTCGTACAGCCGGCGGCCTTCACGCCGCAGCCCTGGACAACAGCTTCTCGACATATGGCCCTAGATCAGGACGGAAGTGCTCATGCGCGACGAGCCGGTCAAAATGAGCGAACGCCAGAGGGTACTCACTCCGAACACCGGCGTGCATGATCTTGCCGAGGCTCAGTCTGTTCAACTGTTCAACCCGCGCGTGCTCGTTCATGAACAGCGCAAGTTCGGCGGCAAAGCAGATGTCAGCCAACGTGATCCCGTGCCCTACCAGCGCATCCCGCCGCGGCGACAAGGCCTGTTCGATCCCCGACGCATAGATCGCGAACGCCTCCTTCGCGCGGGCGTGAATGGTCGCATCGACCGTGCCGGCCGACAGCGCAAGAAGATAGATCTGCGCATCCCTCGCAAAGACCAGGCTCACATCGAGAAAGCCGTCTATCCTGGACGCTTCATAGGCGTCCCTTCCGTAGAGCTGGTACGTCGCTTCGCCAAGGCGCGCCACAGCACGCATAATGCTGTTGGATTCGAAGATTCCGACCTTGCCGGCGGGCCCGAAGGCGGCTGGCACGTTGCCGAACGGCTGCGCCGCCAAGAAAGCATCGGTCTTGAACAGCTGCGCGCCGGTCAGCCCGACCCGCCCCGTTCGTGCGAGAGATGACAGCGACTGGCGTTCCTCTTCAACCAGAGGACGCGCATCAAAATCCCACAGCCAGCCTTTGAGCTCCCTGGCGGGCGCCCCTCTGACCTCGACATCCACACCGCAGAACCGTGCGGCAATGGTCGCCTTCCAGACACGCGGGTTCGGCAGATAGGAGAATATGCGCAAGTCGGCCATCGTGGATTTCTCCTGATGAACTTCGTCCTCACGGCCTAAGCGTCGGAGCAGCCGGATGCTCTACTCCGAGCTTGCGTCGAGAATGTCGCCGAACGTCTCCCAGCGGGAACCGGTCCAGCGCTGAAGCTGAAGCTGTGTCCAGATCATGTTGTTGCTCGCGCTGGTATTGATCCTGACGCCGGGCAAGGCGGTCGGCAAAACAAAGTCCTTCAGCGACTTTGCCTGCTTGATGATGTTGTCGCGCGAAAGATCGTCGCCGCATTGCCTGAGGATCTGCTCGAGCACCATGCCTTGCTGGTACCCGGTCAGATAGCTGGTGTTGGTGATGTCGGAGCCAGCCAGGTATCGCTCGAAGAAGGTGCGATAGGCCTTGACCGCCTCATCGTCAGACCATTTCTGGTCGTTCGGATCCTTGTTCGGGGTCCCGACAATGACACCGATCGAATTTTCCAGCCCTGCGGGCCTCAGCGTGCCCGCGACCGAAGACGAAGGGAAGTTGATCAGGATCGTCGCCTTCCACCCGGTCTCGGCTACGCGACGAATCGCCTGTGCCGCGAATTTCGGCGTCCCGGCCACGAACAGTGCCTGCGCGCCGGAACTCTTGAGTGCGACGACCTGCGAGTCGACCGTCGGCTCCGTGACCTCGTAGCTGGCGGTGACCACGCGCTTGTCGAAATCCGCGCCCAGCACCGCCTTGAAGGCGTTGACGTAGTCGCGACCGAGATCATCATTCTGGTAGAGGATTGCGTATTTCGCCCCGGGCAGCGCCCGCGTCAGATATTTTGCGTAGATCTTGCCTTCGGTGTCATAGCTGACGAGGCCTGTGGTCGTCAGCGGATAGCCCTCGACGTTGGTGAACTTGCTCGCACCGGTGACGATCGCGATGGTCGGCACTCTCTTCGCGGCGAGATATTTGGCCACCGCCGAGTTGCCCGCCGTACCGAGCTGGCTGAACATGAACGCGACCTCGTCGCTCTCCACCAGCCTTCGCGCGTGCTCGAAGGCCTTGGGTGGGCTGTACGCGTCATCCATCATGACGTAGTCGATCTTGCGGCCGTTGATGCCGCCGCGATCGTTGATCGATTGCACATAGGCCTGCACGCCCTGTCCGACCTGACCGATCGAGGATGCCGGTCCGCTCAAGGGAAATATACCGCCGATCTTGATCTTTGTCGTTGTGACACCCGGCGCATCCTCCGCCCAGCAAGGCGTGGACATCGCAATCACGAGTGCGCAGGCCAGTCGCATGCCCCAGGACATCGCAGATTCCCTCCACTGTTGATTTACGCACGTGGTGCTTGCCGCAAAGGCGTGACAGACATTCAGCGGCCGCGTCAGGCCGCCAGCTTGAGTATCTTGACGATGTCGCCGGGCTCACGGATCGGCTGCGGATTGGCCGCCGTGAAGATCGACAACATTGCGTTCTTGCCAATGAGCTCGAAACGGTCCTCGGCTACGCCGACGTCGGCGAGCCGCCGCGGCAGACCGAGCTCTGCGATGAAGGCTGCAAAGGCTTCGCCTGCATCGCGACCGGGCGCGCCGAATACGGCGGCGACCGATCTCTGCGCCGTTTGCGTGGCCGGCAGGTTGTACCGCAGCACGCTCGGCATCATCACCGCCGTACAGAAATAATGCGGAACATCGCAGGTCCCGCCGAGGACATGGCCGATGGCATGGCTGGCGCCCATCGGAACGCGCGACTGCAAGCCGAAGGCTGACATCCAGGACCCCAACTGACAGCTCAGCCGCGCCGCCTCGTCGTTTGGATTGTCCTTGGTGCGCCGAAGCCCGTCGTACAGATAGCGCAATCCCTGCTGGCATACGGCATCGACGAGCACATTGGGACGGCTGGAGCAGATCGCCTCGATGCCATGGTCCATCGCGCGTGTGCCGGAACCCAACCAGAGCTTCTCCGGCGTATATTTGGTAATCGCCGGATCAAGGATGATGCTTCGCGGCATCATCATCGGATGATTGAATATTTGCTTCAGCTTGCGGCTGGTGTCGGTGACCAGCGCCCCCGAATTGTATTCGCCGCCGGAGAGCGTGCTCGGGATCGCGATCATCCGCACCTTCGGGGTTCGGAATGGCCCGAAGCGGCGGTCCGGCGTGGTCTCGAACCCATCGAGTCCCATCGGCTCAAAAATCTCGTGCTCCATGCACATCAGCACGATCTTTGCCGCATCGACCACGGAGCCGCCGCCGACAGCGACGACCAGGTCGGCCCGGACATCCTTGGCCTGCCGGGCAATCTGCGTCACCACGCCCCGGGTCGTATGCTGCGGCACGCCGTCAAAGGTTGCCGCATGGCGTTCACCGAGCGCCGTCCGGATATTCTCGATTTCGTCGGTCGTGGTGTTGAGCGTGCGGCTCGCGATCAGATAGACGCGCTTGGCGCCCAGCCGTTCGGCCTCCTCCCGCAGCGCCTCGGCCGCCGGCTTGCCGTAGATCACGGATTCCATGGTGGGATATTGATGGCTACCAACGACGGGCATGCTCTTCCTCCCTGGTTTACCTCTCTCCGCTCCGCCGCGGCGTCAGCAGCCCCACGCCGCCAGCTATCCCCGGTCTTGGCGTGCTCTTCGCCGCTCGTCAGGCGACCGCGCGCGCCCGCTGTGTCTCGATCTCGCCGTCAAGGAAGCCGGTCAACCGCTGGCGGATGATCCCTTCGGCCTCCGCCATGATGCGATCGATCAGCTCCTTGACCGTCGGAATGTCATGGATCAGCCCGACCACCATGCCGCAGCTCCACGCACCCGCGTCCATCTGGCCGTCGACCATCACCTTGGGATAGACGCCGGCCACCTGGTCGAGGATGTCGTCGATCTTCAGGCTTGCGCCTTTCTCACGTTCGATCTCAAGCAGCTCGTTGACGCCCTTGTTCCTGAGCACGCGCTCGGTGTTGCGCAGGGCGCGCATCACCAGCACGGTGTCGAGCTCGGTCGCTTTTACCAGCGCCTGCTTCACATTGTCATGGACCGGGGCTTCCTTGGTGGCGACGAAGCGGGTGCCCATGTTCATGCCGGAGGCGCCCATCGCGAGCGCCCCGACGAGGCTTCGTCCATCCGCCATGCCGCCGGAAGCCACGAAGGGGATCTTCAGCTCATCCGCCGCCCGCGGCAGCAGGATCATGTTCGGGATGTCGTCCTCACCGGGATGGCCGCCGCACTCGAAACCGTCGACGCTGACGGCGTCGCAACCGATCTTCTCTGCTTTGAGCGAATGCCGCACCGAGGTGCATTTGTGGATCACCTTGATGCCGGCCGCCTTCAGCGCCGGCATGTACGCCTCCGGGCTGCGACCCGCGGTCTCGACTGCCTTGATCCCGCCCTCGCGAATGGCTGCGATGTATTCCGGATAGGGCGGCGCCGACAGTGTCGGCAGGAAGGTCAGGTTCACGCCGAACGGCCGGTCCGTCATGTCGCGGCAGCGCGCGATCTCCTTGGCGAGAAGCTCCGGCGTTTTCTGCGTCAGGCCGGTGATGATGCCGAGGCCGCCGGCATTGGACACCGCCGCCGCCATCTCGGCGAAGCCGACATAATGCATGCCGCCCTGGATGATCGGATGCTGGATGCCGAACAGTTCAGTGATTGCTGTTTTCACGCCAAAACTCCGTTTCCGATCAGTGGACGATTTCAAACAGGCCCGCGGCACCCATGCCGCCGCCGATGCACATGGTCACCACGCCGTATTTCGCCTTGCGCCGCCGGCCCTCGATCAGGAGGTGGCCGGTCAGCCGCGAACCCGTCATGCCATAGGGATGGCCGATCGCGATCGAGCCACCGTTGACGTTGAGCTTGTTGGGGTCGATGCCGAGCTTGTCGCGGCAGTAGATCACCTGCACCGCATAGGCTTCGTTGAGCTCCCAGAGATCGATGTCGTCGATCTTGAGATTGTGGCGCTTGAGGAGCCTCGGGATCGCCGCGACCGGGCCGACACCCATCTCGTCGGGCTCGACGCCAGCAGCGACGAAGCCGCGGAAGATGCCCAGCGGGTTCAAGCCCTTCTGCGCCGCGATCTTGTCGCTCATGATCACGCAGGCCGAAGCGCCATCCGAAAGCTGGCTGGCGTTGCCGGCGCTGATGGTTTTGCCCTCGAACACCGGCTTGATCTTGGCAAGTCCCTCCGCCGTGGTATCCGGCCGCGGGCCTTCATCCCGGCTCAGCGTCACCTGCTGATAGCTGACCTGCTTGGTGTCCTTGTCGACCACCGCCATCCTGGTCGTGATCGGCACGATCTCATCGTTGAAGCGGCCACCCTGCAGGGCCGCTCCGACCCGGCGCTGGCATTCGAGGCTGTATTCGTCCTGCTGGTCGCGGCCGATCTTGTAACGCCCGGCGACCACTTCGGCAGTCTCCAGCATCGACATATACATCTCCGGCTTCATCGCCATCAACTCATTGTCGACGGCGTGGAAGCGGTTCATGTGGTCGTTCTGCACGAGGCTGATCGACTCGATGCCGCCACCGATCGCGATCTCGACGCCGTCGAGCATGACCGAGCGGGCGGCCACCGCGATTGCCTGGAGGCCGGACGCACACTGCCGGTCGATTGTGGTGCCGGCCACCGTGACCGGCAGGCCGGCCCGGACCGCGCCCTTGCGGGCGACGTTCATCACCATGGTACCCTGCTGCATCGCGCAGCCCATCACCACGTCCTCGACCTCGCCGGGCGCGATGCCGGCGCGCTTCACGGCCTCGGCCATCACATGGCCGGCCAGCGTCGGACCATCGGTGTCGTTGAGCGCGCCTCGATAGGCCTTGCCGACCCCGGTGCGCGCGGTGGAAACGATCACTGCTTCAGTCGTCATGTCTGCCTCTCTGCTAGGCGGCCGCGTCGAGCTGCGCGTAGCGCAACACGTGAAAGGCGGGATCGCCGAACTGGATGTTGATGGAGGAAATCCGCTTGAAATAATGTCCGACGTTCAATTCGTCGGTCATGCCCATGCCGCCATGCAGCTGCACCGCCTGATCCGCGATGAACTTGCCGGCATAGCCGATCTTCGACTTGGCCCCGGACGCAAGACGCGAAACGCCTGCTTCGTCGTTGCTTAGGCTAAGATTGAGATGCTGCATCAGGGACAGTGCTTCCTGATGAGCGATGAACATGTCGACCATCCGATGCTGCAGCACCTGGAAGCTGCCGATCGTGACACCGAACTGCTTGCGCGTTTTGGAGTACTCCAAGGTCGCTGCGTTGAGCTCCGCCATCCCGCCAACCGCCTCGGCACAGAGCGCACCGATAGCACGATCGCGGCAGGCTTCCAGCGCGGTGACGCCCTCGCCTCCCTTGCCGAGCAACTCGCCTTTGACATCACGAAGATTGATCTCGGCGGCGCGGCGGCCGTCGATGGTCTTGAAGCTACGCAGCTCGATACCGGCGGCGCGGCGATCGACCACAAACAGGCTGACGCCGCCACGATCGCGGCGTTGCCCCGAAGTCCGGGCCGAGACGATCAGATAGTCCGCCCAGGGCGCGGCGATCACGGCGGTCTTCTCGCCGGTCAGGATGTAATCCTGGCCGTCGCGCCGTGCAATGGTCGCGACATTGGCAAGATCAAAGCGCGAGGCCTTTTCGGTCCAGGCCAGCGCCCAAATCGTCTTGCCGGCGATGATATCGGGAATGAAGCATTGCTTCTGCTCCTCGGAGCCTGCCCGCTCGAGCAGGCCGCCGGCGAGCATCACCGTCTCGACGAACGGTTCGACGACGAGATGACGACCGAACTCCTGCATGATGATCATGGTCGACAGAAGCCCACCACCGAGACCACCCGCCTCCTCGGAGATTGGCGCAGCCAGCAGACCGAGCTCCGCGAACGATTCCCATTGCTTGCGGCTGAAGCCCTCTTCGCTCGCAACGATCTTGCGGCGTGCATCGAAATCGTATTGGTCGCGCAGCAGGCGTTGGACGCTGGACCGGAGCAGCTCCTGCTCTTCTGTGAACTGGATATCCATCCGATTCCTCCCGTGCTGCCGTTCGCTAGAGACCGAGCACGGCCTTGGCGATGATGTTGCGCTGGATCTCGTTTGACCCGCCGTAGATGGAGAGCTTGCGCGAGTTCAGGTATTTCTCCGATGCGGTGTGGCCGTAATCCGGCCCCGGCATGAAGCGATTGGCGCTGGCCGGGTGCTCGCGGATGGCCAATCCGTAATTGCCGATCGCGCGATGGATCAGCTCCGTGATGTCCTGGAAAATCTCGGTACCGCGGATTTTGAACAAGGATGCCGCCGGTCCCGGATCGATACCGCGGGCCAACTGGCCGACGACCCGAAGCTCAGTTGCTTCGAGCGCCAGCACGTCGAGCTCGACGCGGGCGATGTCCCGGATAAACTCCAGATGTGCCGGATCGTCCTCGGGGAGCTCGGCCTTCACGATCTTCTTCAGCTTCTCGATGTAGCGCGTCGAGCGGCCGATGCCGGCCATGCTGGTGCGCTCATTGCCGAGCAGGAATTTGGCGTAGGTCCAGCCCTTGTTCTCCTCGCCGATCAGGTTTTCGACGGGCACGCGGACGTTTTCGAGGAAGACGTCATTGACCTCGTGGGAGCCGTCGATGGTGATGATCGGGCGCACGGTGACGCCCGGCGATTTCATGTCGATCAGCAGGAACGAAATGCCGGATTGCGGCTTCGCGGCCGGATCGGTCCGCACCAGGCAGAAGATCCAGTCGGCGTGCTGCGCCAACGTAGTCCAGGTCTTGTGACCGTTGACGATGTAATGGTCACCGTCGCGCACCGCCTTGGTGCGAACGGTGGCAAGGTCCGAGCCCGAGCCGGGCTCGGAATAGCCCTGGCACCACCAGTCCTCGCCCGACAAGATGCGCGGCAGAAACTTCTGCCTCTGCGTCTCGTTGCCAAACGTGTAGATCACCGGACCTACCATGGTGACACTGAACGCCAGGGGCGGCATCGTGCCGGCGCGCGTGGTCTCCCGCTCGAATATGAAGCGCCGGGTAATTGACCAGCCGGGCCCGCCGTGCTCCTTGGGCCAGAGCGGCGCGATCCAGCCCTTCTCGTGAAGGATACGATGCCACAGCAGCATCTGCTCCTTGGAAAGGTCGGTCTCCGGATTGGGGACGCGCATTTCGGCCGGATAATTGTCCTTGATGAATGCGCGGACATCGTCGCGAAACGCGGCGTCTTCCGGGGATAGCGCGAGCTCCATCGTATGCGCTCCCTACCATTTCTCGCCGAAGGGACGGATCTCGAGCTCAAACGTCCAGGCGCTCTTCGGCTGCTGGTAGAGCTGCCAATAGGACGTCGCCACCGATTCAGGCGGCATCAACAGATCGGGATCGTCGAGCGCGTTGGGACCCAATGCTTCGAGCCGGCGCTGCCGCACCCATTCGGTATCGACTCCGGAATCGATGATGAGATGCGCGACATGGATGTTCTTCGGCCCGAGTTCGCGCGCCATCGCCTGCGCCACCGCCCGCAGACCGAACTTGGCGCTGGCGAAGGCGGCATAGCCGGAGCCACCGCGCAAGCTCGCGGTCGCGCCGGTGAAGAAGATGTTGCCGCCTCCGCGCGGCAGCATCAGCCGGGCGGCCTCGCGGCCGGCGAGAAAGCCGGAGTAGCAGGCCATCTCCCAGACCTTTCGGAACACCCGCTCGGTGGTCTCTAGGATCGGAAAGTTGACGTTGGCGCCGATGTTGAAGATGCAGACCTCGAGCGGCGCGAGCTTGTCGGCGTCGTTCAGGAAGGAGATGATCTCCTCCTCCTTGCGCGCATCGAGCGAGCGGGCGTGGATCTCGCCACCGGCGGCCTCGATATCCTTGACCAGGGGCGCGAGCTTGTCGCCATTGCGGCGACCAGCAAAGATCGTGAAGCCCTCGGAGGCGAATTTCTTGGCGATCTCGCCGCCGATGAAGTCACCGGCGCCGATCACCGCAACCGTCTTGTTTCTCTTCTGCATGGGACTTCTCCAGCCTTGTAAGATGTTGAGGCGATATCACCCGCTTCAGCTGCGCAGCGATTCCGCCAGCTTGTGCTTCAGGAGCTTACCGGTCGACGTCGCCGGCAGCGCGTCCATGAGGATGATCTCGGACGGCCGCTTGTAGGAGGTGAGCTCCGGCGCGACATGCGCCATCACATCCTGCGCGGTGGCCGAGGAGCCTTTGAGGAGCTGGACGAAGGCCACGATCTCTTCATTGCCCGGGACCTGCCGCCCGACCACAGCGCATTGCACCACGTCCGGATGAGTGCTGAGCACCGCTTCGATCTCGGCCGGATAGACGTTGAAGCCAGAACGAATGATCATCTCCTTGGTACGGCCAACGATGAACAGCGCATCGCCCTCGAAGCGCGCAAGGTCGCCGGTGTTGAACCACCCGTCCGGGTCGACGGCTTTGGCCGTGAGGTCGGGCGCGCGATAGTAGCCGCGCATCACGTTCGGTCCGCGGACATGCAGTTCGCCGATGTCGCCGTTGGTCACGATAGTACCGTCGCGAGCCACGATCCGGGCCTCGATACCCGGCACGAGGATGCCGACCGAATTGTCGCTGCGCGGCGCCTCGGGCCGCACGCCGGAAATTCCGGGCGAGCATTCGGTGATGCCAAAGGCGTTGCCGAGCGGAAGACCGAGCTCCTTCTCGACCCGAGCCTTGAGCTCAAGATCGAGTGGGGCTCCGGCGACGCTCATCAGGCGCAGCGCACCGCGTTCCAGCTTCGGCAAGCCCGCCATCTGCTTGTATTCCAGAAGCCGTTGATAGGTGGCGGGCACGCCGTTCAGAAGCGTGATGCCTTCCTCGGCCAGCGCCTTGGCCAATGCCGCGGGATTGTATTTCGTGACCAGCCGGGTGAGGCCACCGACCATCAGCGTCATCGTCAGCAGCGAGATGCCGACGATATGCGAGATCGGCAGCACACAATACTGCACATCGTCCGCCGTCATGCTGCGCAAATTCGCCGTGGTCCTGGCCGAGAACAGCAGGTTCCGATGCGTGAGCATGACGCCCTTCGGCGTTCCCGTCGTACCGGAGGTGTAGATGAGGACCGCCACCTGCCGCGCGCCGTTCGCCTCAACCGGCTCGGCCTGCGTATCCCGATTCAAGGCCGACACGCCAATGCCGTGGAGCGGCCCGACATCCTGCACCGCAGCGTCGCAACGCGTCGCGTGCGCGGCCGCCTCTTCGGAGACCTTTGCCGTGAAGAACGTGCGCCGGGCGCCGCTGTGATCCCTGATCTGATCCAGCTCACGCGGCGACAGCCGCGGGTTGGCGACGATCGCCCAGGCATCGAGGCGGCTTGCGGCGAACAGGAGGCAGGCGAGCGCGATCGCATTCTCGCTGACAATCATCATGCGATCGCCGGCGCGGATGCCAAGCGCGCGGAGCGCATCGGCCGTCGCACCGACCGCCCGGTCGAGCTCGCGATAGGTCAGGCTGGCATTGTCTTCGATCAGCGCCGTCCGGTCGGGTGTGGCGGCAACATAGGGGTCCATCACCTCATGGATGCGCTGCGGCAACGCATTCGTGATTTCGGCTGCATCCTGCTGCCAGTTCTCCAATGACACCTCCCGTTGAAAGGCCCTTAGCGGGCTCGGTTCTTCTGGATGGCTCCGCGCAGTCAGGCGCTCTTGCGCCGCGCTGCGGCCGATTGCGCAAGGATTTCGTCCTCGACATCGCGCAGGCTATCTTTGCCAAAGTAGATCTCGCTGCCGACGAAGAACGTTGGCGAGCCGAACGTGCCGCGCGCCACGGCGCTGCCTGTGTTCTCGATCAGCTTCTTCTTGACGTCGTCCTGCTGGGCGCGGGCGATGATGCGATCGATGTCCAGCCCGGATGAGAGGAACGCATCGCGAAAAACCTGCGCATCGTCCATCTTCTTGGGCTCCACCCACATGTGGTGATAGGCCGCGCGGAAATAGGGTTCGAACATCCCCTCGAACTCCGCCGCAACGGCGCCGCGCATCAAGGCGAGCGTGTTAACTGGGAAGAACGGGTTCATCCTGAACTTCGTGATATTGTGACGGCGCAGGAAGCGCTCGGTCTCGAGCGCATTGTATTCCGGCTTGTTCTTGATCCCGCGCAGTGACTCCGCGGGCGACATGTTGCCGGTCGCCTTGTAGACGCCGCCGAGCAGCACCGGCACGTAGTCGAACTTGACTCCGGTTCGCTGCTCGATGGCGGGCAGCGCAAGCTCGGCGAGGTAGGCGTTGGGACTGCCGAAATCGAAGTGAAATTCGACCTTGAGCGGAGCTGCCACGGAACGCCCTTCCCTTGGATGGCGACGGTCATTCGCCACCTGATTGATCGTTGCCGGAATCCTAAAGTTCTATTTTAGAACTGTCAATATGATCATCATCATTCAATGCCCGCAAATATGGCGGAAAATGCGGCATCCTATTGAAATGTAGCGAGTTCTGATTTAGAATTTATTTTTGTAGATGCCGCAGATCGACTGGAGATGTTGATGAAATGGGATGCTCTCGAAGAGGAGCCGTGCTCGCTGGCCCGCACCGTGGCGGTCATCGGTGACCGCTGGAGCCTGCTCATCCTGCGCGAATGTTTTCTCCGAATCCGCAGATTCGACGATTTTCAATCGTCGCTTGGCGTGACCCGGCACCTGCTAGCCGACCGGCTGAAGAAACTCGTCCGCTTCGGGGTGCTTCGCAAAATTCCCTATCAGGATGCACCCAAGCGCTACGAATATATCCTGACGCAGAAGGGTCTCGACCTCTATCCGATCATCATGTCGATCGTGCACTGGGGCAACATCCACATGGTCGATTCGCGCGGACGACCGCTTCTGCACGAACACAAGAATTGCCACAAGATGTTTGACCCCGTCATGGTCTGCTCCGAATGCGGCGAGCCGCTGACGGCAAAGGCAGTCCACGTTCATCCGGGCCCCGGCGCGCGCAGAACGATCGCCTGATGCCCAACCGAGATCAGCGAACACCTTGAGTGTTCCCATACGCCTCGGCGGCAAGGTTCTTGCCCACCTTGGAGTCAGTTATTTCATGTCGGCAATGCCGAAAACGAAGGCGATAGCATCTGAGCCGTTCCAAACAGGCGCCGGGCCATCAACATACTCTTCGACCATCAGCCAGCTCAGGGCGCGACCAATTTCTTGCGGATAGCATAGCGAACAAGCTCTGCGGTCGACGACATCCCAAGCTTGCGCATGGCTGCGGCACGATGGGTCTCAACAGTTTTTACGCTCAGCTTCAAGATGGCGCTGATCATTCTGTTTGTATGTCCCTCGGCGATGAGCTGAACCACGCTCTGTTCGCGAGAGGTGAGCAGAACGTCCGACCTGTTCTGCTTATTGATTTGATAGTCATGCAACAGCTTCTCCAGCAGTACACTGGTGAAGTAAGGCCTACCGTCGAGCAAGGCCTCGATTGCGGAAATCAAATGCTTCCTGGCATCCGACTTGAAGAGGAAGCCGCGGATGCCGGCCAGAACGGCCTCGGTCAGGAGCTCCTCGCTTTCGTGCATCGTGAGGATTAGCACTTCAGTACGCAGATGCAGCAATCTGAGGCGGCGACCAACTTCGATTCCGTTCATGAGCGGCATCGAATAGTCGACGATTACGATGTCTGGACGCGTTTCCAACGCCAAAGCCACAGCCTGCTCACCGTTGGTTGCCTCTCCACTGACGATCCAATCGGAGCGCGTGTCGACGATCGCGCGAAGCCCAGAACGCACAACTTCATGATCATCGGCAATCACGATGCGCTTCACGGCGTCGTTCCCGCATGTCGGCCCAGAACTTATCGGGCAATCGACGGAGATGACCGGCAGCCAAGTGACGCCGATCCTAACAGCCATCCTCAAGAGAGTTATTCTACAAAACCCTGATGTTCAGCGGCAAATGTACCGACATTTGCACTCTCCATCACGCATCAATCAGTCTTGCTCGCACGGCGTACCGGACCAGACCGGCGGTCGAGTTCACGTCGAGCTTTCGCATCGCGGCCGCGCGGTGAGCCTCCGTCGTCTTCACACTGAGGTTCAGGATGGCGCTAATGCCCTTGTTGCTATAGCCCTCAGCGACCAGCTTGACGACAAGCCGCTCGCGTGGCGTAAGACCCTGGTGCACGTTCGCGGCGTCAGCCAGTTCGCGACCGAACTCGTTCGACCCGTTCTTGACACAGAATGGCCTGTGAATCAGCAGAGACTCGACAGCCGCCAGCAGCAGCTTGTTCGCGTCGGACTTCACCAGGAACGCCCGCGCGCCGGCCTGATAGGCCTGCTGGGCCAACAGACTAGAGTTGTGAACGGTAAAGATCAGAACCTCGGTCAATAGCGGGTACTGCTTGATCCGACGGGCAACCTCCACCCCTGTCATGCGCGGCATCGAAAAATCGACGATCGCGACATGCGGCTGGCTCTCGATCGCGGCGGCGACCGCCTTGCTGCCGTCGCTCGCCTCCGCGACCACCTCCCAGTCGGCACGTTGCGCGAGCACCGCGCGGAGGCCCGAACGGACGGCTTCGTGATCGTCGGCGATAAGGATTCGCTTCATGGCAGGGACTCCCGATCATCAACTCCGTGCTCAGCTTTCGAGTGCCGGAGGCCGGCGGCGGAAGCCGCCTGCAACCGGCGACCCGTGATCATCTTTACCGGGTGCCCGCGCTGGCACTCATGATTGCAACGGCGATCGCCGCTTTCGCCGCTTCGCTTCGACGCGATGCGGGAAAATCGCGCACAACGTTGTGCCGGAGTGCGGCGGCTCCGGATTGGACCGGATCTCAAGCGTGCCGCCAAGCTGCTTAAGTCTCGCCCTCATGGCCGGAATACCGACCCCCATCGACATCGCGCTGTTTCCGTCGGTCGCCCGGCGGACTGGAAAGCCGCGCCCATTGTCGCAGATCGTCAACCGCAACTGCCCGTTAGTCGCGTCGACTACAATTTTGACGTCCGTCGCCTTCGCATGGCGGAATATGTTGGTGAGCCCTTCCTGGACGACGCGTAGCAACGAACGCTGGCTCTCGTAAGAGAGCTGATCGACAGAGGCGTCGATGTCGATGCCGACGCGCAACGACGTACGTGCGGCAAAGCCGTAAGCGTAGCACTCGATCGTCGCCTTCAGTCCCTGCGCCATCAGGTTCTGCGGATGTAGCAGATAGGTGAGAGCGCGGATCTCCCTCACGGCCTGGTCAATCGATTCATCGACATCGTCGCAAATGCGATCGAGCCCATCGGCCGTGCCAAGGCAGGTGCGGATACGCATCATACCGAGGCTCGCGGCAATCAGGTGCTGGCAGGTCGAATCATGAAGCTCGGACGCTATCCGTTGCTGGATATCTTCCTGAATGGAAGCCAAGCCGACGCTGCTGCGAGGGTTGAGGGCCTCGTCGGCTCCGCCTTCGGGAAACTCCTTAGAGAGAATCCGGTGACGACCGATGAATCGGACAACGACACCCGCCATAGGATCGAGGATCGGAACAACGATTGTTTCGACGTCCCGCCGGAAACCACCGAGAGTCAGGCTGTGGTGGATTCGAACCTCAGTTCGCTCTGCAAGACATGCCTCGAGGCCCTCACAGACAGACT
This sequence comes from Bradyrhizobium betae, assembly GCF_004123905.1. Lineage (GTDB taxonomy): Bacteria > Pseudomonadota > Alphaproteobacteria > Rhizobiales > Xanthobacteraceae > Bradyrhizobium > Bradyrhizobium betae_A. The sequence goes on along the minus strand of NZ_MZXW01000004.1, from coordinate 223,280 downwards.
CAGAATCGTCGCTTCCCATACAATCGAAGATGTCCAGGCCCGACACTTCGCGCGATGACATTCCAAGGACTACTTCGAAAGCGTGATTGATCCCCTCATATGCGAAACCGCCACGCAGCGGGTACACCGCAAAAAGAAGGTCTTCACAGTCGGTCCCGTCTAACCGACCGCCGATCGCTTCCGAGACAATCAGCTGCTCCGTGATGCTGGGCCGCGTCAGCGAGTTGGCATTGCACGGTTTCACGGTACGCACCCGACTTCCCAGACCATTCCCGAAAACGACTCTCAACGGCGATTTCAAGAACTATCCGCCTAGTGGCCTCGGCAGCGGCGACTCGAGCTGCACGCGCCACCCCTAAGGGAATGACGCAGAGCATACACCCATGTTTTGCGCACAACCACTGGGTAGTATTTCCTATGGACTGAAACCTCGCATGGCTGACATGTATTTCCGCATATTACTGTGCAGTTTGTGCCAGTTCATCGCGGCCCGTGGGCGCTCAAGCGCAACAATAGTGACTAAAACTTTCGTTAATCAGCGATCCAGACCCGGCGACTGTGACCACGTTTACCGGGTCCAACCGATGTCACGCCAGGTCTCGGGAAATGGACGATGTATGTTGACGCCGCGCGTCCCCCGCACGTCAGACCGAGCGAAGATCCGCTATCGATTGCTGCCGTTGCTTGCGCTCGACTTCTTTCGCTTGGGGATCGGAGCGGGCTGTGGTGCAGGTGCAATCACCAGGGGATGAGACGGCCCCCGGAGACGATTTTGCGCAACGTCGTCCCTCAGCGCATTGGTATCCAGGCGCTGGCTTCGTTCGACGGAATCACGCGGATCCGCCGCTGCGGCGGTCGCGGCCGTCATTCCGAGAACCGTCCACAGCAATACAAACAGGCGTCTCACAAGCATTTAAGGCACTCTCTCAAAAGGCGAAGTCGAGCCGCGGACCGATCCGAAGATCCCTGTAATGGCGAAGCGGAACGTTCGACGTACGGGCCTCGTACAGCACGGTGGTCGTCAGCGACAGGTTACTGGCAAAATTATACTTCAGACCGATATCAGCGGAATAGAGCTGGTCCTCCCGGCCGGAATTCAATCCGCCGGTAAACCAATAGGCTTCGAATAGCGGCGCGCTCACGATCGACCATTTTGAATCGAGTTTGACCTCAATGCCGAGAACGGCGTCAAAGCGCCAACGGCGAGCTTCCGCCAGATCAGAAAACCGATAGGTCAACAGCAACAACGGCGACAGCGTGACATTGTTGACCTGGAAGTCACGAGCCACGGAACCCATCACGTCGTGCGAGATAAATGCGAGATCACGGTAGACGCCATCGAAATCGTAGCGGTTCTCGTAGATGGCGGAGAACCGCCAGCCGTTCCAGTTCTCGGTCAGGCGCCCACCCAAGCGCGCGATCGCGGCATTTCCGTCCTTCTCCGTCGCAAACGCCTCATACTGCGCGCGGGCATAGAGTCGATAGGACAGGTCGTTTGTCAAATAACCGTCCAACCTGACGCTCACGTCAGGCTCGTAGTAGGCGTCCGACTTGCGGCCGTCACGGCTGAACAGCGCATTGTCGGTAAAAGTCGGCGAGACCGAGCCGACGACGCTCCAGGATGGCACCGGAACGGTGCTCGTCCTCATCTCCGCGCGGTCAAGTTCTGCCGCCCAGGCGCTGCCTGCGCTGAACACTGCGAGCACCGGCAATACGGAAAATGAGCGTCGCATGGCCATCCCATCGCTCTGCGAACACCACGAATTGTCCCAGGGTGAGCGATAATTGTGGCGTGTTAATGTTGTTGGTTTACATCTTTGGTTGCGCTCGCCAGGGGGAGCCGTACTGGACCTGCCACACGCGGCGGTTACTGGCAATCTGGTCGATCCACCTAGGAATCCACGGCGTCTCTGATGATCGGGCACGTCATGCAATGACCGCCGCCGCGGCCACGCCCGAGCTCCGCCCCAACAATCGTGATCACTTCGATGCCTTCCTTCCGCAGCAAGGTGTTGGTGTAGGTGTTGCGATCATAGGCGAACACGACGCCCGGAGAGACACAAACAAGGTTGGCACCGCTGTCCCATTGAGTGCGTTCGCGCATATAGGCGTTGCCGCCAGTCTCGACGACGCGCAGCTTCTTCAGGCCAAGGGCTTCGGCCACGACATCCACAAATGCCTTCTCATCCTTGCGCAGCTCGACCCCGGCGGAATTATTCGCAGGGCGGTAGGAAAACGCCGTGATGCTGTTGACAATATCGGGATAAAGCAGCACGCAATCACGGTCGGCGAAGGTGAACACGGTATCCAAATGCATCGCCGCGCGCAGCTTCGGCATGGCCGCCACGATCACGCGTTCGGCCACCTTCTTCTCGAACAGGGCCGCGGCAACCTGGCTGATGGCCTGCCGCGAGGTACGTTCGCTCAAGCCAACGAGGACATTGCCCTTGCCGATCGGCATCACGTCGCCGCCTTCGAAGGTGGCAAGGCCGTGGTCCTTGGTTGGATCGCCCCACCAGACGTTGACCTTGCCGGCGAAATCCGGATGGAACTTGTAAATGGCAGCAGCAAGGATTGGCTCTTCATGCCGCGCCGGCCAAAAGAGCGAGTTCAAGGTGACGCCGCCATAAATCCAACAGGTCGTGTCCCGCGTGTACAGCGTATTGGGAAGTGGCGGCAGCAGGTATTCGGTCATGCCCGCCGCTTCGCGGACCAGCTTGAGCGCTTCCCCGCCATGGGCGTCCGGGAAGTCATAGGTCGACACGCCACCGATCAGGGTTTCCGCCAGATCGCTCGGTTTGAGGCTCTCGAGAAAGGAACGCAGTTCGTCGATGAGACCGAGACCGACCTGGTCGGGAACCACCTGATGGTCGAGGATCCACTTCCTCGCCTCGGGAATGGCGACGGTTTCGGCAAGCAGATTGTGCATTTCGACGACATCAACGCCGCGGTCGCGCATTTTCTGCACGAAATCGAAATGATCGCGCTTGGCGTTGTCCACCCACAGCACGTCGTCGAACAACAGCGTATCGCAGTTGGACGGCGTGAGCCGTTGATGGGCGCGGCCAGGGGAGCAGACCATCACCTTCCTCAACTGGCCGACCTCTGAATGGACCCCAAAAGGAACCGAGGTGTCCGATGTCTGCTTCGCCATGGGAGTTCTCCCGGGAGTTGCCCTGCCTAGATCGTGATGTAGCCGGTAGCCAATCCGTGGATCCCGACAGCCGCGGCGGCGACGACTGCGATGAAGATACCCCACTCAACCGCAGTAAAGACCTTCGCCTTCTGTTCGAAGCGAGCCCAGAAATACAGCACCGTGCCGGGCGCGTAGAGAATGGCCGCCAAGAGCAGGTATTTCATTCCGGCCGCATTGATCAGAAACAGCGTGTAGATGACAGCGATGCCCGTAAAGATCAGGTCGCGTCTGCGCTGGTCCGGACGCTTCTCATAAGTCTCGCCCCGCTTGACCAGCAAGAGCCCGTAGGCGGCAACCAGGAAAAACGGAATGAGATTCATGACACTCGTCAGATTTAGCATCAGGGCAAAAGCGTCCCGGGACCAATAGGTGCTGATGACGAAGAGCTGAACGATGACATTCGTCAGCCACAGCGCCGCAGCGGGGACCTTGTTCGCATTCTCGGTGCCGAATAGGGCCGGCATGTCCCTGGTCCGGCCGGCCGCCGAGAGCACCTCGGCGCAGATCAGGGACCAGGCAAGATAAGCCCCGAGCACTGAGACCAGAAGCCCGATGCTGACGAAGACGGCGCCCCAATGGCCGACCACCGCTTCAAGCACCGTCGCCATGGACGGCTGCCGCATGTCGGCGATTTCCGCGCGGGGAAGCACCGCATAGGGCAGCATGGTGACGAGCACCATGAGACTGGTGACGATCACAAAACCCAAAATCGTCGCAGCGCCAACGTGGGATCGCTCCTTTGCGTAGCGTGAATAGACGCTAGCGCCCTCGATCCCGAGAAACACGAACACCGTGACCAGCATGGTGGCGCGGATCTGGTCGAAAAGACCCTTCTCCGGCATGCCCTCGCCGCCCCAGAAATTGGCGCGGAACACGTCGGCTCTGAACGCAAAGATGAGAATGGCGATGAAGATCAAAATCGGCACGATCTTGGCGATGGTGACGATAGTGTTGATCGCCGCAGCCTGCTGCACACCGCGCAGGATCATGAAGTGAAATAGCCAGATCCCGACGGACGCGACGATGATCGCGATGATCGTATTGCCGTCACCAAACACGGGAAAGAACGCGCCCAGCGTCGACTTGATCAGGACCCAATAGGATACGTTGCCTATGCAGCTTCCCGTCCAATAGCCAAGCGCAGACAGGAAACCGGGATAGTCGCCAAATCCGTCCTTCGCATAGGCATAGACACCTGCGTCGAGATCAGGCCTCCGTTCGGCCAACGTCTGGAAAACGCGGGCCATTGTGTACATGCCACCACCGGCGATACACCAAGCGAAGATGGCGCCGAACGGGCCGGTGGCGATGCCGAAGGTCCGGGGCAGCGAGAAGATGCCCGAGCCCACCATCGAGCCGACCACCATCGCGGTCAGGGCGAACAGCGAGAGCTTCTGGACTGATGGCGTCCCAGTCATATGAGGACCTCAAGCCGCAGGCGATGCGCAATATCCTCGCCGGGTGGCACTCTTTGAGCCGACACCATGCGCCTCGGATAGGAGGCGCCCCATCGGGTGGACTACCGAGGCGGTCGCGAGGAATCCCCCGCGAACAGCAACTAAGAGGGGCGCGATTCCGCTGAACGCTGCCCTTTTCCATCGCGACCAAACCAGGCCACATACAATGTCGGGAGGAAGACCAGGGTCAGAACCGTCGCAACCAGCAGGCCGCCCATGATCGCAAACGCCATCGGCCCCCAAAACACCGTTGGCGCGATCGGGATCATCCCAAGGACGGTCGATACGGCCGTCAACATGATTGGCCGGAACCGGGAGCTGCTGGCGTCGACCGCGGCGTCCCAAGGCGTCTTACCCAGGGCGCGTTCCGCGTCGATCTGACCGATCAGGATGACCGCGTTCTTGCTGATCATACCGAGGAGCGCGAGGACCCCCAGAATGGCGACGAAGCCAAGCGGTCTCCCGGACAGCATCAAGGCTGCGACCACCCCGATCAGCCCGAGCGGCGCCACGCTCAAGACCATGAACAGTCGAGGGAAACTTTGGAGCTGCACCATCAGGACCGTGAACATGACGAAAAGCATCACCGGCACAACGGCCAGCACCGATGCCTGCGCCTTCTGGCTCTCCTCCACCGTCCCGCCCACGACCACGCTGTACGACGGCGGAAGCGTCTTTCTGAACGTCTCGATCGCCGGCAACAGCGAGGCGACCACGCTTTCCGGCAATTTGTCGCCGACGATCGCAGCCTGGACCGTCAAGGTCGGAACGCGGTCGCGCCTCCAGATGAGTGGAAACTCCTGGTCATACTCGAAGGACGCAAACTGGCCGAGAGGAACGGTCTGTCCGCCCGGCAGCCCCACTTGCAGATTGCGCAAACTGTCCAGCGAGACCCTCTGCTCGTCGGTCGCGCGCGCCACCACGTTGACCAGATAGATATCGTCGCGGACCTGCGTGATGGGCGTGCCCGTGATGACAGCGTTCAGGACGGTCGCGATCGCCTGCGAACTGAGGCCGAGTTGGCGTGCCTCGTTCTGGTCGACGCGGATGCGCACCTGCCGGTCGGGCTCCATCCAGTCGAAATTGACCTGCTTGGTGTCCCGACTTGACGCGACGATCTGTCCGACCCTGAGCGCGATCTCTCGTACCCGTTCCACGTCAGTCCCATCGACCCGATACTGGATCGGCCATCCGACCGGCGGCCCGAGTTCGAGCGGCGAAACGAATGCGGTGGCCTTGGGGAATTCTTCGGCCAGCAGTTTTTCGAGCCTGGCATGCAGGCGATCACGCGCTGCGACATCTTTTGCGATGACCACCGTCTGCGTGAAGAAGTCGTTCGGGAGCTGGACATTGAGAGGCAAGTAAAAGCGGATGGCGCCGCGTCCGACATAGGTGCTCCATCGCGCCACATCGGGGTCCGCCGCGAGCGCCGCATCCAGGCGCTTCGCCGCAGCTTCGCTCGCGTAGATCGAAGCGTTTTGGGGCAGGCTGACATCGACCAGCAGTTCCGGACGATCCGACGACGGAAAGAACTGCCGGGGGATCAACGGTATCGCAAGGACCGAGCCGACAAAGAGCGCCACCGAGATCGCAATGGTCAGCCATTTCGCGCGCATCGCCGATGTCAGGAAGCTCCGGTACATCCGGAAAATCCTGCCCGGATCGGCCGAGTTGCCTTGCCTGGGCGGAACGAGGATCGCGGCGCCAAGCAGCGGCGTGAAAATGACGGCGACCATCCATGAGACCAGCAGTGCGATCGTGACCACGGCGAACAGCGAAAACGTGTACTCGCCCGCCGAGCTCGCCGCAAAGCCCACCGGAATGAAGCCGGCGATCGTCACAAGCGTGCCGGCGAGCATCGCCATCGCGTGGGTCCGGTAGGCGAAAGTTGCCGCCTCGACCTTGCTGGCCCCCTCCGCCAGTTTGGTGAGCGTCGCGTCGGTCGTCGTCATCGCATCGTCGACCAGCAAGGCGAGCGCGATAATCAGCGCGCCCAGCGATATTCGCTGCATGTCGATGCTCAGCAGACCCATGATCGGCAAGACGATCGCCAGCGTGAACGGTATGGCAAGCGCGATGATCAGGCCGGGTCGCACGCCGAGGCTGATGAAACTCACCACCATGATGATGGCGATCGCCTGCAGCAGCGAGACCATGAACTCCCGAATGGCGTGATCGACCACGACGGGCTGGTCCGCGACCAGGCTCGGCTCGATCCCGATCGGGAGCTCCGCGGTAATCTGCGTCATCGCTTTTGTGATGTTGGCCCCCAGCGCAAGAATATCCCCGCCATCCCGCATGGCGATTGCGAGTCCTATGGCTGGCTTTCCGTTGACCCGAAACATCGGATGGGGCGGGTCGGTGTAACCGCGCCGCACCCGTGCGATGTCGCTCAAGCGAAGCATGCGCCCGCCCGCCGAAAAATTGATGTTGGCGATGTCCTGTTCGGACTGGAAGCCGCCTGACACACGAATCGAAATGCTTTCGGAGCTGGTCTGTATCGTTCCCGCCGGCCGTACGATGTTCTGCGACTGGAGCGCTGCAATAAGGGCGGACCGATCAACTCCGAGCGCCGCAAGCTCCTTCGTGGAAAACTCGACGAAGATCACCTCGTCCTGCTCGCCCAAAAGCTCGATCTTCGACACGTCAGGCACGAGCAGCAGTTTCGAGCGGATATCCTCGACTCGGTCGCGCAGCTCACGCTGGCTGAAGCCATCGCTGGTGAAGCCGTAGATGATCCCGAACGTATCCCCGAATTCGTCATTAAACCCGGGCCCGACCACACCGGCGGGCAGCGTATGGCGCATGTCGCCAATCGACTTGCGCACATGGTACCAGGTGTCGGCGACCTCCTTCGCGCTGGCGCTCCCCTTCAGGTTCACGAAGACGGTCGAAACCCCTGCTCTCGTGAAACTGCGCAGGAAGTCGAGATGCGGCGTTTCCTGCAGGCGGCGTTCGAGGCGCTCCGTCACCTGTTTCATCGTCTCCTCCACGGATGCGCCAGGCCAGGCTGCCTGAACGACCATGGTCTTGATGATGAAGGCAGGATCTTCGTTGCGACCCAAGCGAAAATAGAACAGCCCACCCGCAACCACCGCAATGATCATCATATAGACGACCAGCGAGCGATGTTTCAGCGCCCAATCGGAAAGATTGATTCCGCTCATTGCCCTGATCCGAGAACCCGGACCTTCTGACCCGGATGAAGCGCCTGGACGCCGGCGGTAACGACGACCTCGCCGGTGTCCAGTCCCTGCGAAATCACCGCCTGGGCTTCATCGAACCGAAGGACGTCCACATTGCGCACCGAGACTGTACCGGCGGTCGGATCGACGACCCACACGGCGGGGCGCTGGTTCATCCTGGTCAGGGCGGAGGACGGAATATCGATCATCGGCCCCGCGCTCGTGCTCACCCGTCCGACGACCGTCGCGCCAAGGCGCATCGCCGGCGGAGGATCGGTCAGACCGACCCTCACCTCGAACGTCCTGGTCACGGCACTCGCCTGCGCGGCAACTTCGCGAATGCGCCCTTTGGCCATGATAGTAGGATCATCGGCCAGGCTGACCTCGACCTCCGGATCGGCCGAAGCAGATCTGACCATTTGAGAGGGGACGTCGAAGACCGCATCGCGGCCGTCTTGCCGAGCGATCCTCGCGATCATCTGCCCGGCCTGGACCACCTCGCCGGCTCCTGGACCGGTGGCGGTGATCACTCCAGGAGCATCGGCCTTCAGTTCAGTGAAACCGACGAGGTCATGCGCGGCGCTCAGTGCCGCTTCGGCTGCATCAACCTGCGATCGCGCCGTTTGCTGCGCCTGGGTCGCAGCATCGTAATTGACGCGCGTGGTCCAGCCTTGCGCCAAAAGCGTCTCCTGACGGTCGAAGTGATTGCGGGCCTGCGTCAACTGCCCCTGGGCCGCGGCGAGAGATGCCTGGGCCTGCCGCAGTGCGTTCAGCTCGTTCTGGGACTCCAATCGTGCCAGCACCTGGCCGGCCTTGACCCGATCGCCGATCTTGGTGTCGTTGTTCGACAGCCGCCCGGATATCCGGAATGCCACATTCACTTCGTCTTCAGCTTCGACCCGGCCGGAAAATGTCAGGGGCGTGGTGATTTTGCGTTTTTCAACGGTCGCCGTACGTACGATCCGCGGCACGGGCGTGTCATTCGTTGCCGCTTCTCTGCCGCAGCCTGCGACAATCGGCGAGAACGCAGCGAGGAAAGTCAGTGTGACGATGCGTCGAGGCGTAGATCGGCAGCCGCGCGTGAACATGAGCTCTTCCGTTCCGGAGTGAAATGTTGCCGGGCAGATCGGCCTTTCCGAGGTTGAGTTGGTTCGGTGTCGTGGTTGGCATGTTTGCTGATGGGGCCCGCTGCCGACATCGGTAAATCTACTCGACGCAACCGGATGTAATCGTGGTTCACCGTGGCTTGTGCCTTGGGAGATTCCCGAGCCCCGATCAGGCAATCACCCAATACCGCCAGCTTCGCTGACACGACATGATGCAACGGTCAGGTGAAGCAAACGCTTGAAGAACGACGCTTGAACGTAGCTCCCACCGAACCGACGGATCAGGAGGATTTCAAATGCGAAAATTTATCTTGGTTGCCATCGCCATCCTGGGGACACTGGCGATCACGCCCGTCGCATCACAGGCGCAAGCTCAGCAGAATCAATGGTGCTCCAAGTTCAAGGGAATGACCCATTGCAGGTATTCCACCGAGGAGCAGTGCCGCGCGTCCAGGAGCGGAAGGGGCGGCACCTGCTTCGCTAGGCAGGCGTCGCGCTAGTTGCGCGGCAGGGTCGCGAGATCCTATCCAAGACGATGGCGCCGTACGATCCGCTCGTGGGCGCCATCGGAGCCGTTCTGGATGATTATGTATCGCTACGCCGGCTTGCGGCTCAGTGCATTAAATGATCTGCCGAGGAAGGCGCCGCCAGCGAACCCGCCTCCTGAAGGTGCTGTCGAATCTGGCGACGCAAATCCGAAGCAACCGAGGAAGCCGACATGACAGGGTCCTCCCGTGATCGAGACGGGCGCGCGGCCATCAGGGGTGGACAATTGTGGCGGATCGCGATGTTCAGGGCAGCATCGTTCCTCTGCCTCTGGCTCGTTCTCGCCGGAGCCAATCCAGGAGATTTTCCTGCCGCTGCGGTTGCGATCGCCACGGCAACCTGGACCAGCCTGCACCTGCTCGAACCCAGCAGCTCGCGGCGTTCGCTCGTGGCCATCGCCCGATTGGCGCTGCTTTTCCTCTATCACTCCATCGTCGCCGGCATAGACGTCGCGGGACGCGCACTGCATCCCCGATTGCCGCTGCATCCGGGATTCGTCGCCTATCCGTCCCGGCTATCACGCGGCGTACGGCAGAACGTGTTCACGACACTCACCAGCCTGCTGCCCGGGACGGTGCCGGCCGGCGAGGAGAACGGGCACATCGTCTATCATTGCCTCGACGTCACACAACCAGTCCTCGACGATCTCGCCGCCGAGGAAGCGGCGCTGGTCCGGGCCCTCTACAATGACTGAATTCCTGACCGCTGCCGTCGGCTTGATCCTCGCGCTTCTGGCCCTCGGCCTGGTGTCGATCTTGCGCGGTCCGGGCGACGCCGACCGGATGATGGCTGCGCAGCTGATCGGTACCGCGGGCATCGCGGTGCTGCTGTTGCTCGGCACCGTGACAGGCGTCCCGGCAGCAGTCGACGTGGCCTTGATCCTGGCGCTGCTCGCCACCTTCGCATCCATCGCGTTCGTCAAGAAGGGGCTGTCCCGCCTCGAAAGCGACGGGGTCGGTTCGGCGGAGGACAAATGAACTTCGCGCGGGACATCATGACTCTCGCGTGCGTCTCGACGGGCGCGTTCTTCTTCCTGGCCGGCACAGTCGGCCTCCTTCGCTTCCCCGACACCCTGACCCGCCTCCACGCGCTGACCAAGGCCGACAATCTCGGCCTCGGATTCGTCGTGCTCGGGTTGCTTCCCCAGGCAGGAGACCTGCGCGACGGGCTGAAGCTGATGAGCATCTGGATGTTCGCACTTCTTGCCGGCGCCACGGTCTCGCAATTGATCGCGCGCACGGTGCGCCGAAGCGGGGCCAGATGAGCATCGCAACGGTCTTCGAGGTCGCACTCGCCGCCGTGGTGCTGGGCCTCGCCATCTGGACCATCGCCGTCCCCGAGACGTATTCGGCAACGGTGGGCTTCGTCGCCTACGGTCTCCTGGTCGCGCTGATCTGGGTCCGTCTCGACGCGGTCGATGTCGCACTGACGGAGGCGGCCATTGGCGGAGGACTGGGTGGCGTCGTGCTGTTGGGAGCCGCTGCCCGGTTGCGCGATGCCGAGGCCACGGCAGCCGAACGACCCGACCGCTTTACGCATTTGATCGCAGCCATCCTGTCGGCATCGGTCGCGGCGGCGCTAGGTGTCGCGATCCTGCTACTGCCAGATCCGGCACCAACGCTGGCACCGGCCGTCGCCGCGAATGCCGGGGCGACCGGAATGGCCAATCCGGTCACCAATGTCCTCATGGCATTTCGCGGGATGGACACCATGCTCGAGAAGGTCGTGCTCCTCCTGGCCATCGTCGGTGTCTGGTCGCTCGCGCCGGACCGCGCCTGGGGCGGTCGTCCGGGACCACGCCACGAAGCCGATCCAAATGGCGTTCTCGCCTTTCTCGCGCGCCTCTTACCGCCCGCGGGCATTGTTGTCGGCATTTACATGCTGTGGACAGGCGCCGATCACCCCGGCGGAGCCTTTCAGGGCGGCGCAGTTCTGGCATCCATGTGGCTGCTCGTCACCATGGCCGGATTGGCGGATACGCCACCCGTGAGCAGCCGACGGCTACGGCTTATCCTGGTTGCCGGGCCGGGCCTGTTTCTGGTCGTTGGCCTCGGTGGGCTTTGTTTCGGAGCGGCCTTCCTCGCCTATCCGGTTGCGTTCGCCAAACCGCTCATTCTCGGCATCGAGGTCGCGATGATCCTGACAATCGCTGCGACGCTCGCCCTCCTCCTCGCTGGCGCGCCTGAAAGGAATGCATCGCGATGAGCAGCGTATCGGTGTTCGGATTGTGTGCCGCCGCCGCGGTCGGACTTGGGCTTTACGGCCTGATCACCAACCCGCAACCGTTACGCAAGATCGTCGCATTCAATCTGCTCGGCAGCGGAGTGTTTCTCCTGTTCGGGATCGTCGGGCGACGGGGAGCTGCGGCGGGTGTTGGCAACGATCCGGTGCCCCAGGCGCTGGTGATCACGGGAGTCGTGGTCGCGTTTTCCGCGACGGCCTTGGCAATTGCCTTGTTGCTTCGGTTGTTCCACGCCTCCGGCTCTACGTCGCTCAGCAGTCGCGCGCCGACGAACCCGCGCTCCGATCCGTCTGGTGGCTGATGCTGGCCCCTGCCTCTCCCCTGACGACGACCGCGGCCGGCGTCCTGCTGGTGCTGTCGATCGCCGTACCGGTCGTAGGCGTCCTGCTGGCGTTCGCTCTCGGCGACCGCTACGTTCGGCGGGTTGCCTTCATGGTCATGCCGGTCGGGTTGACGATTGCCGCGGCTGTTCTCCTGGCCTTGCCGGGGAACGACGGCCTCCTCGTCTACCTGCTCGGTGCCTGGCCGCCACCATTGGGGGTGGCCCTTCGCGCGGACGGCTTGTCGGCAGTCATGCTCGCGACCACGGCGATCGTGATCTGCGCGGTCGCCGTTTTTGCCGCAACAGATTTTCGCCCTAGAGCAGCGAACGCGCGCGCACCATTCGCATTCTGGGTTCTGCTGCTGGCAATCTGGGCGGCGCTAAACACAGTCTTCGTCGGCGGAGACCTCTTCACCCTTTATGTTGCCCTGGAATTGCTGACGTTCGCCGCGGTGCCGCTGGTCTCCCTCGAGGGCCGAGCGGATACCCTTCAGGCAGCGTTGCGCTATCTTCTTTTCGCGTTGCTCGGCTCGGTTCTCTACCTGCTGGGCACGGCCCTTCTCTATGGGCTCTACGGTACGCTCGATATCGTGCTGCTGTCGCATCGCGTCGCCGTCGAGCCCGGAGCCCTTATTGCGGCGACATTGATGACGACCGGCCTCCTCGCCAAGACTGCGCTCTTTCCGTTGCACCTCTGGCTGCCGCCCGCCCACGCCGGCGCACCGGCGGCCGCGAGCGCGATTCTATCCGGCCTGGTCGTGAAGGGATCCTTCTTCATCCTCCTGCGACTCTGGTTCAACGTCCTTCCCGGCCTGCCCGGCTTTGCTGCAGCACAATTTCTGGGAGCGCTAGGAGCCAGCGCGATCATGGTCGGAAGCATCGTCGCTCTGCGGCAGGAGCGCCTCAAGCTGCTCATCGCATATTCGACATTGGCTCAGATCGGGTACCTGTTCCTGATGTTCCCGCTCGCCTTCAGTGCCTCGAGTCAACTCGAGAATGGGCCAGCCCTTGCGGGCGGATTGCTTCAGGCGGTCTCCCACGCCACCGCGAAGGCGGCGATGTTCCTGGCAGTCGGATCGATCTACGCCGGGCTGGGCCATGACCGCATCACCGGGCTGCAGGGCGTTGCACACGTCCTGCCCTTGAGCGTCTTGGCATTCGCAATAGGCGGCTTCGCGCTGATGGGCGTTCAACCGGGCGGAGCGGCGCTTGCGAAGGAGTTGTTGCTCCAGGAGACGACGAAAACGGGACAATGGTGGTGGGCCGTCGTGCTCCAGGCCGGCGGAATGTTCACGAGCGCCTATGTCGTGCTGGTTCTGGCTCATGCGCTCGGGCCTACGGATCGGCCGATCGTCCTCACCGGTTCGACGCGGCGCAGCTGCGAGGTGGCGGCGCTTGTCCTGGCGCTCTGTTCCTTATTGCTTGGCCTGCTGCCATGGGAGCCGTATTTGCCGATCCCGTATGCCGCGGCATTGAAACTGTTCGGCGTCGAAGCACTCGTCAAATTGCTCGTAACCGTGCTCGGAGGTGCGGCACTCGCGATCCTGCTCAGTCCCTGGCCGCATCCTATGGCTTTTTCGGCACCCTGGAAGACGCTGATGGGCCTGATAGGCCCCTTCCGGCGCGCCTGTATCGGATTCGGCAGCCTCGTTGAAAGGAGTGACGACGTTCTTCGCCAATGGTCGGCGGCCGGCATATCCCTCCTGCTCGTCGCATTGATGCTCACCGCGTTGATGTTCGCCGGCAACTAAATGCCCAGGGCACTGGGGCGGAACGAGATGATCGAAGGTTTCGCTCCCTGACAGGTCCGGAACATTCTTCGCGCGCCTGAGGGTTTCCTCGGATGCCAGGCCAGCGGCCCACCGTCTAGTCTTGGTCCCGCACCGCGCAGTCGGGATCCGTCCTCCTGAGTGGTGGCGCCCCAACAGAAAGCCTCAGGAGGTCTCCATGTCTGATCTGATCGCGATCGTGTACCCGAATGAGGCGAAGGCCGAGGACGTCCGCCAACGGCTGCTCAAGTTGCAAAAGGAGTATCTGATCGCCATCGGCGATGCCGTCATCGCTGTGAAGACCGAGACCGGCAGCGTCAAGCTCAACCAGCTCGTCAACACCACGGCGACGGGCGCGATCACCGGGAGCTTCTGGGGGCTTCTGATCGGCGTACTCTTCCTCAACCCGATCATCGGTGTGGCGCTCGGGGCCGCGTCCGGGGCGCTGGGAGGCGCCTTGTCCGATTTCGGCATCAACGACTCGTTCGTGAAGGAGCTTTCGGCATCGCTCCACCCCGGCAACGCAGCGCTTTTCGTCCTGATCAAGCACATGACAGCCGACAAGGTCCTCAAGGAGATCAAGGACGCCGGCGGGGTCGTGCTGAAAACGTCCCTGGACGAGACCAAGGAGAAGATCTTGCGCGACGCGCTCGCCAGCACAGCGGAGCAACCGGCGGCTGAGCCGCCTAACGTCGACCGCCCAACAGGCGCAGCAGCATCAAGAACAGATTGAGGAAATTGAGGTAGAGCGACAGCGCCGCGATCACGGACTTGCGACCTGCCGTGGTCTCGTCGTCCCTGCCGTCATACATCGCCTTGATGCGCTGCGTGTCGTAGGCCGTGAGTCCTGCAAAGACACCCACCCCGATAATCGAGATCAACCAATCGAGTCCCGTCGACCTCAAGAAGAGGTTGACCAGGCTTGCAACGATGATGCCGATCAGGCCCATGAACAGGAATCTGCCGACCCCGGACAGATCGCGCCCGGTGGAGTAGCCGAAGACGCTGAGTGCCCCGAACATTGCCGACGCGATAAAGAAGACGCGCGTGATCGAGGCACTGGTGTAGATGTGCAGCAGCGTCGAGAGCGAGACGCCGACCAACGCGGCATAGACAAAGAACAACAGCCGCGCCGTTTCCGCTGACAAAGTATTGATGCGCGCCCCAATGAAAAACACCAGCCCGAGCGGTGCCAGAATGAATACCCACATCAGTGGGCTCTGAAGCAACGCGGGACCCATCAGCTGATAGGTCAGCCAGGCAACAACGGCCGTCAGGCCGACGCCCGCAGCCATATAGTTGTAAATGCGCAGCATGTATGTGCGCAATCCCGCGTCTATCGCCAGCGAGTTGCCAACGGTTTCTGGGACGGTCGCGTTCGGATCATAGTTCGACATTGCCTGCCTCCTCGCGTTCGTTCGCAGGAAGAAGGCAAGCTAGTGATCCGGCTCTGGCGGGAACATCGGATGATCACCCGAGTGCAGGAGGATACGTTACCCTATCTCGCGCGACGCGGACCCTCGGCTTGCTGAAACCCGATGCGGGAGTCGACCGGCGCTCCTTATCCCTTTTGCTTAGATTCTTACACGCTTGTCACTGGAAGCCGGCAGCGCACCGGCCTACTCCGTCCGCATGCGCTACTTCTTTCATATCGTCGACAAATACGGCCTCTGTCGGGACGGGATGGGATATGATTACGCGAACCAGGAAGCTGCCGTCCTGCACGCCAAGCGTATCGCGGTGGAACTCGCAAAGGCCGGCGAGCTCTGCCGAACAAGCTTCGTATTGATCGCGTACGCCGCGGCGCCCGAACCGGCAAATCGCCATAAGGACGCGCAGCCTCCGTCCCACTGACGTCAGGCAGGCGCCGTAGACGCCGGTCGGCCGATTTCCTGCCTTGCCCTCTACAGAGAAACCCTGATGTCCCGAGGGGAAAGCCGCCTCTAGTGTCGCGCGAGGGGTGGCCGTCCTATCCCGCTCAAATTCAACCGCCGCGGCCGCCTCATCTCCGGTTGGAAAGCCATTCTCGTCATGGCTCCTTCGTCGAACGAGGTCGACCAGAAGCTTTCGCGCAGCGCGCTCGTCTCGCTCGTGGTCGGATCGATGGTTGGTTCCGGCATCTTCGCGTTGCCTGCATCGTTCGGACGCGTCACCGGGGTGCTCGGAACGTTGATCGCTTGGATTATCGCGGGCACCGGCATGCTTATGCTTGCCTTCGTTTTCCAGACGCTGTCTCATCGTAGGCCGGACCTGGATACGGGCATCTACGCCTACGCCAAGGCAGGGTTCGGAGACTATATCGGCTTTGCTTCGGCGGCCGGCTATTGGATCGGATGTTGCCTCGCCGATGTAGCCTGCCTCATTCTGATCAAGGCGACAATCGGACAGTTCTTTCCCGTCTTCGGCGACGGCACGACGCCGGCGGCCATCGCATCGGCATCCCTCCTGCTCTGGGGCGTTCATTTCCTGGTGCTGCGAGGCATCAAGGGAGCCGCCACCCTCAATACGATTGCGACCTACGCCAAGATCATCCCGATTCTGCTTTTCATCGGCGTGGCATTCGTCGTCCTCGATCCCGACCTGATCTCCCGGAATTTCTGGGGAACGGAGCAGCCGAGCGCGGCAGCGATATCCGGGCAGGTCCGGAGCACCATGCTGCTCACCGTCTTCGTCTTCGTCGGAATTGAGGGGGCGAGCGTGTACTCGCGCGACGCCAGGGACCGCTCCCATATCGGGTTCGCGACCGTTGCCGGCTTCCTGTCGGTTCTCTGCCTTCTTGTTCTGGTGACGCTGTTGTCCTACGGCGTCCTTACGCGACAGGAGCTCTCGGGCCTCCCAACACCGTCGATGGCCGGTGTCATGGAAGCGATGGTCGGGCGTTGGGGTGGCATCTTCATCAGCGTGGCGCTGCTGATCTCGATTCTTGGCAACTACCTGTCATGGTCGCTGCTGGCGGCCGAGGTTCTACACTCCGCCGCGGTCAACCGCACGATGCCATCCTTTCTCGCGCGGGTTAACGCCCACCAGGTTCCCGTCGGCGCGCTCTGGC
Source organism: Bradyrhizobium betae (assembly GCF_004123905.1). Lineage (GTDB taxonomy): Bacteria > Pseudomonadota > Alphaproteobacteria > Rhizobiales > Xanthobacteraceae > Bradyrhizobium > Bradyrhizobium betae_A. The sequence continues at coordinate 206,408 of NZ_MZXW01000004.1, read as the reverse complement.
TCACCAACTGGGTTATCCAGGCGTTCCTTCTCGTCACCTGGTTCGCCGAGTATGCATTCACGCTCGCCTTGAAGATGACAAGCGCGATGACGCTGATTCCGTACTTCCTGGTCGCAGCCTACGGCCTCAAGCTGGCTTATCTCGGCAACTCATATCACGCCGGCGAACGCGCCCGTAGCGTCGACGGGATCCGCTCGGCGATCGCAACGTTCTACGCCTTGGCCATGATCTACGCGGGGGGCCCCACGTTCCTTCTGCTGTCGTCGATCCTTTACGCACCGGGAACGTTTCTGTTTTTCCTCGCCAAGCGCGAACGCAAGGAGACCGTCTTCAAGCCGTTCGAGGCGATCATCTTCACCGTGATCGCGCTCGCAGCTTGTACCGGCGTCTATGCGCTGGCCGTCGGTGCTATCTCGATTTGAATCCTTATTGGTCGAATGGAGGCGAACATGAATATCCGTATCGTTTGCGGCGCTCTGGTTCTAGCCGCGTCGATCGCGACTGCGCAACCAACCTCCTCCCAAACGCAGTCGACCGATCCGGCCACATCCGCGCCAAAACCTGCCGCTGCAACACCTGCGACCGATGCCGCTAAACCAAATACCAATACGAACCCGACCAAGCATCGCTACTGGCGCCATCGCGGCGGCTCGCATCCTCACTTTGGCAGCCGCCGCGTTCGTACCTAGGCCCGGACTCGACGGCTTCTTGCAATTCCCGAGTTAACCGATGAGCGAAGTGAGCACAGGACAACAGCAAATTCGCGAGAACGCGATCAGCGAAGCTCCAGCCGTGGCCTACGGGCCTCGCGGCTTTCTCGCAACGGGCCTTGCCTTGCTCGTCATATGCGTTGCCCTCTTTCTGGTGTGGCAAACGATATCGAGCCTCCTGATCATCTTCGCGGGCGTGCTGTTTGCGGCTTTTCTGGATGCCGCGGCGAGGGCGATGGCGCCCGTCGTTCGCCTCAATCGCGTGTGGCGGCTGACATTCGTGCTGCTGCTGCTCACTGCCGCGGTCGGACTTGGTCTCGTCTGGGGAGCCGGCAAGCTTCCGGAGCAAACGCGCCTCTTGCTGAAAGTCATGGACGCCCAGTTCGATATCCTGCAGCAGCATCTTCTGAGTTACGGCGTCGATCTGCTCGGTCCAGAATGGGGCCGGGATTTTGCACAATGGCTGGTCTCTGACCAAGGCCGCTTCTTCAGCCACGCTCAGCTCGTCCTTGGCGGAGCGTCCAGCTTTCTGGCCGGCATGCTGGTGATCGTATTCCTCGGTATCCTCTTTGCCTTTGATCCCTCGAGCCACCGAGACAGCCTCGTCATGCTCGCCAGACCAACATATCGCGCTCGGACACGCGGGGTGATGGACGAGATGGGGGGCGTGCTGCGGCTGTGGTTCGTGGGACAACTGATCCGCATCATCCTGATGACGCTGTGCGTCTGGGTCGCGCTCTATTTAATCGGGCTACCTGGTCCCTTCGTGCTTGGTTTGCAGGCGGGTCTGTCGAACTTCGTCCCGTATCTTGGGCCGATCCTTGCCGCAATCCCGATCGCACTCGTCGCGATGCCACTGGGCGGATCGCTGCTGATCTGGGCCGTCGTCGTCTACACGATCATTCAATCGATCGAGGGCTATGTGATCGGTCCGCTGATCCAGCGCCAGGCGGTCGAAATTCCTCCCGCATGGACGTTGGTCGCGATCGTGCTCTTGGGCGCGATGTTCGGCGTGATGGGCATCGCGCTCGCTATGCCACTGGTCGCCGTCGGCCGGGTCGCCATCATCAGATTCTACGTCGAGGATTATCTCGGCGATGACCGCGGGCGGGTGTTCAACAAGGAACCGTCGCAAATGGGTGTGCCATGAGCGAGATTGGAGCCGAACGGAACGATGGAATGGAGCCATCCCCTGCGCATTCGGGGATGACACATTTTCTGTGGCAGCAACTTCCCTACATCATTGCACTGGTGCTTGCTGTCGCGGGCGTCGCCTATACCAACGCCTCGCACCAGCCTCTCGTTGGCTATTGGGAGTTTCTCGCGCTCGCCATTGGCGTCGTCTGCGTCATCAACAAGTGGCCGGAACTCGATGGCAGAGAGGCCCGGTGGCGACTGATCTGGACCCAGGCGCTGCACTGGGTTGCCGTCCTTGTCGCGATGAACATCATGCTGGTGTCAGGCGTTCAGCAATTGTTGCCGACGCCGGCAACCAGCCTTGTTCTTCTCACATTGCTTGCGCTCGGCACCGTCCTCGCAGGCGTCAGTCTTCTGTCGCCGCAAATTGCGTTCCTCGGCCTTGCGATGGGCGTCACGGTTCCGGCGATATCCTGGTTGCAGCAATCCATCATCTTCTTCCTGTTGGGCGCCGTCCTGCTGATCGGCCTCTGCATCACGTTCTGGCTCCGCCAGGACCGCAGTCCAAAGAGTTCGCCCGCCAACACCGGAAGCCAAACGGAGGTCTGAATGCGCAACCTGCTTCTCGCGATCATCTGCGGATCTGCTTTGATATGCGCCGACACCCTGCCCGCACGTGCCGAGGCGTTCAGAGTCGGCCGACTGATATGCGCCAGTACGCCACGCGTTGGGCTGGTGCTTGGCTCCGCACAGGAGCTTCGTTGCGTATTCACGACGACGCGCCCGACCCGGCGGTACGTCTACGAGGGGCGGATCAGACGCGTTGGTCTCGATATCGGCGTGACCAGTGCAGGAAGCCTCTCATGGGCCGTCTTCGCCAGGAACTCGCGCGTCGGCCCCGGCACGCTGCGCGGAAGCTACGTGGGCGCAAGCGGTAACGTCGCGTTCGGGCCCGGGCTCGGCGCGAATGTGCTGATCGGAGGCTCTCGCCGGACGATTGCGCTCCAGCCCCTGTCGATTGAGCGATCGATCGGATTGAACCTTGCAGCAGGGATTACGAACCTGACACTCGGCGCGCGCGGACGGAGATAACGGCTTGTCCCGAGCCCTGGAGCAAGGAGCGGACGATGAACCTTGCGGAATTCTCGATCAGGATTCTGGCGGCGGGTGTGATGACACTCATCGCGGGCGGTACGAGCTGGACACAGCCAGCCGCCGGTCCGCCTGCGGTCGGTATCGTCGAAGCGATCAAGCGGCCGATCACCGAGAGCAGCGAATTTCTTGGGCGGATCGAGGCGGTCAATCGCGTCAACGTCGTGGCTCGCGTCACCGCGTTTCTGGAAGAGAGGTTGTTCGTCGACGGTGCCGAGCTCACAAAAGGCGCCCCGCTTTACCGGCTCGAGCGCGGTCCGTTCGAGGCCGATCTCGCGTCGAAGCGGGCGCAGGTGGCCCAGCTCCAGGCGACGCTCGAGAACGCCAAGCTGACGGCCGAGCGCGCACGTACGCTGCTCGGTGGGCCAGCCGGTCAGCAATCGACCTATGACGCGGCGATCGCCAACCAACGCAGCCTTGAAGCCCAGGTTCAGGCCGCCCAGGCACAAGTCGAGGCGTCCCAGATCAACCTCGACTACACCATGATCAGCGCGCCGATCGACGGCAAGATCGGCCGCACGGCCGTGACTGAAGGCAACGTCGTCGGTCCAGGCTCGGGCGTACTGACCACGATCGTGAGCCAGGATCCGATGTACGTCACCTTCCCGGTGCCGCTGCGCCAGGCGCTCGAACTGCGCGAACGTTATGGACCCCAAGGGGGTCTGGAAGCCGTGGTGATCCGGCTGCGGCTGCCCAATGGCCGCATGTATGGCAAGTCCGGCAAGCTGAACTTTGTCGACAACACGATCGCCCAGAACACCGATACGATCACCGTGCGCGGCGAGATCGCTAACCCAATCCTGCGCGCGCCGTCCACCGCAGGCGTGACCGTCCACGAGCTGACCGACGGCGAATTCGTCACGGTCGTGCTGGAAGGTATCCAGCCCATCGAGGTGTTGGCCATCCCGCGTTCGGCGGTGCTGTCCGACCAGCAGGGCGACTACGTCCTCACCGTTGGTGCCGACGACAAGGCCGAACAACGCCGCATCCAGCTCGGGCAATCGAAGCCCACTATCGCCTCCGTCATCAGTGGCCTCGCCGCCGGCGACAAGGTCATTGTCGAAGGCCTGCAAAGGGTCCGTCCGGGGCAGTCGGTTTCACCTGGTCCGGCCAGTGCGTTGATTCTGTCGAGCATGAAGGCCGGGGCAAGTGATGCACCCTCACAGCCGGACCACAGCGGCACGACTGATACGCGGCTGGAGGACAAAAGACCATGATGTCCGCCGTATTCATCGATCGCCCGCGACTTGCAATGGTCGTCGCCTTCATCATCACCATTGCAGGTGCGCTCGCGCTGACACGGATCCCGGTGGCGCAATTTCCGGACATCGTGCCACCGCAGGTCACGGTTGCCGGAACCTTTCCGGGCGCATCTGCCGAGGTCGTGGAGACCAGCGTCGCTCAGCCGCTCGAAGCGCAAGTGATCGGGGTCGATCGTGCGCTCTACATGAAATCGACCAGCGCCAACGACGGGAGCTACAGCCTGACGGTGTCGTTTGCGCTCGGCACAGATCCCGATATCAACACCGTCAATGTCAACAATCGGGTGCAGAGCGCGCTGTCGCAACTACCAACCGAAGTGCAGCAACAGGGCGTGACGGTGCAAAAGAAATCGTCGGCGATCCTGCAATTCCTGGTGCTCTACAGTGCCGACGGCCTGCAAGACCCGCTGTTCATCACCAATTATGCGATCATCAACGTGCTCGACGCGATCTCCAGCACACCCGGCGTCGGCCAGGCTCACCTGTTCGCCAAGATGAATTACTCGATGCGGATCTGGTTCGATACGCAGCGGCTGACCAGCCTCAATCTCACGCCCTCGGACGTGATCGCGGCAATTCGAACGCAGAGCGTCCAGGCGCCGGTCGGCCGCATCGGCGCGCGTCCCATCAGCGACGACCAGCAATTCCAGTTCAACGTGCAGACCCTGGGGAGGCTCGCGACGGTCGATCAGTTCGCCAGTATCGTGCTGCGCGCCAACCCGGATGGGTCGACGTTGCTCGTCAAGGACGTCGCCCGGGTCGAGATGGGCGCGCAGAACCTCGACAGCGAAGCGAGGATCGACGGGCGCGCCGCGGTGCCTCTCGCAATCTATCTGGCGCCGGGTGCCAATGCCGTAACGACCGCGCAGGCGGTCGCGGCCACGATGCAGCGGCTGTCCAAGCGATTCCCGACAGGATTGAGCTATCTCGTGCAGTACGATTCCACGAGCTTCGTACGAGATACGATCTCGGAAGTTCTGCGGACGCTGGGTGAGGCCTTTGTCCTTGTCGTGATCGTGGTTTATCTGTTCCTCGGCAACCTTCGCGCCACGGTGATACCCGCGGTTGCCGTGCCCGTCAGCCTGATCGGCACCTTCGCCATGCTGCTGATGCTCGGCTATTCCGCGAATACGGTGTCGCTGCTCGCAATGGTGCTAGCCATCGGTATCGTCGTGGATGACGCCATCGTCGTCGTGGAGAACGTCGAGCGCGTGATGGAGGAACAACCGGAGCTTTCGCCGGCCGAGGCGAGCAAGAAGGCGATGACGCAGATCACCGCGCCGATCATCGCGATCACGCTGGTGCTGCTCTCCGTCTTCGTTCCGATCGCCTTCATTCCCGGCATTTCCGGCACGTTGTTCCGGCAGTTTGCGGTGACGATCAGCGGCGCAATGATGATCTCCGCGTTGAATGCGCTGACCTTGTCGCCCGCTCTGTGCGCGCTGTTCCTGCGGCATACCGGACCCAGGCGCGGAATGATCGGGCGCGTTCTTGACAGCATCGACTGGATCCGCGATCGCTATAGCGGCGGCGTACGACGGCTGCTGCGCGTGGCCAGTCTCTCGCTCATACTCGTCGCCGTGTTCGCGGTCGGCATTTTCGGGATGTCGCACCTGACGCCGACAGGGTTCCTTCCCGAGGAGGACCAGGGCGCTTTCTTCACCTCCGTACAGTTGCCGGACGGTGCGTCCGTCGCGCGGACCAGCGAGGTGACCGGACAGATCGAGGCCATCCTGAAGCAGATGCCGGCGGTCGACCACGTCCTGGCCATTATCGGTTTCTCCCTGCTCGACGGGGCGTCCGAGCCAAACAGTGCGCTGGTGGTGACGCGCCTCAAACCGTTTGCCGATCGCAAGGCGGCCGCGGATTCAGCGCAGGCGTTGATCCGGCAGACCTACGCGGCCGGCGCGCAAATCCGGCAAGCCAACGTGCTTCCGTTCAACATGCCGCCGATCATCGGACTCTCGACTTCAGGCGGCTTCGAATACCAGCTCCAGGCGCTGGAAGGACAGAGCCCCGCCGCGATCTCCAGTGTCACGGGCGCGTTGATCGGAGCGGCCAATGCCGATCCGCGGCTGACGCGCGTGTTCTCGACCTTCACCGCGACCAATCCATCGATCCATCTCGACATCGATCGACGCAAGGCGCAGGCACTTGGCGTGACCATCAGCGATATCTTCACCGCCCTTCAGGCGACGCTAGGCGGCATCTACGTCAACAACTTCAATCTCTATGGACGCACCTGGCAGGTCAACGTGCAGGGCGAGGCGCTCGATCGCGCCGACCTTTCCGATATCTGGCGCATCTATGTGCGCAACAGCACCGGCCAGATGGTTCCGATGCGGGCGCTCGCCGGCATCAAGATCGTAACCGGGCCCCAGGTCATTACCCGCTACAACAATTATCGCTCGGTGACGGTGAACGGCAGCCCGGCGCCAGGCGTCTCGTCGGGCACCGCGATAGCGGCGATGGCGGAGATCTCCAACGCCGTACTGCCTGCAGGCTACAGTTTCGAGTGGACCGGCACCGCCTATCAGGAGCAACAGGCAGCGGGACAAACCGGCGTCGTGCTCGCGCTCGCCGTGCTATTCGCCTATCTGTTCCTGGTGGCGCTCTATGAGAGCACGGTGATCCCGATCCCGGTGCTGCTGTCCGTCGTGGTCGGCGTGCTGGGCTCCTATGTTGGCATTAAGATCGCCGGCCTCAATCTAGATCTTTATGGCCAGATTGGCCTCGTGGTGCTGATTGCGCTCGCCGCCAAGAATGGCATCCTGATCGTGGAGTTCGCGAAGGAACGGCGAGAAGCTGGGACTGAGCTTGCGGAAGCCGCGATTCAAGGTGCGCATATGCGATTTCGCGCGGTCATGATGACCTCGGTTGCCTTCATTCTCGGGCTCGTGCCGCTCGTGCTCGCAACCGGCGCCGCCGAACTGAGCCGCAGGGCGGTCGGGACCGCCGTCTTTGCCGGCATGCTCGGCGCAAGCTCGATCGGAATCTTCATGGTGCCGATGCTCTATGTGACGTTCCAGCGCCTCCGCGAACGCATGAAGGCACGACCGCTTCCGGCGCGAACCACCTGACCCGCCCGTCCAGGACGCCGGGAAGCACTTCCGGAAAGGCTTCGGAACACCCGCGAATATTCCCGCCGGCACATTCAGGGTTTCATCGGATGTCAGGGTTGCGCGGCCGCGACTAGCGTTTTCGTAGCGCTAACCGAATGGGTCGCCGGAATGTGGGAGGATGGAGTGGCCACCTTTGACAGCGGCCCTCACGTAGAGACCTTTAGTCCTCCTTCCCGGTGGACGTGCGCGCTCCTTGGCGTCGTGATGATCGCGGCCGGCGTCCTGGCGCTGGGCGACGTCGTGTTCGCAACGATCATCAGCGTCAAGCTGATCGGGCTTACCGCAATCCTTGCCGGTGCATTCGAAATCATCCACGCGTTTTGGACGAAGGGATGGGGCGGATTCCTGTGGCAGATCCTGCTCGGCGCGCTCTATCTTGCGTTCGGGTTGCTGCTGCTCGCGCAGCCAGTGGCCGGTGCCCTCCTCCTGACCTCCCTCCTTGGCGCTGTCCTGTTGGCATCGGGAATTATCCGGTGCGTGCTGAGCTTTGCGCATTGGCAACAAGGTGGCTGGCTGATGCTGGTTTCCGGCGTTATTGGGCTGGTCGCCGGGTTCCTGATCGTGTTCGGCTTCCCAGCCATCAGCGTCTGGGCGCTCGGATTCCTGCTTGGAGTCGATCTGATTTCGCACGGGCTGGCTTGGCTGCTCTACGCGCTCCAATCGGTGCGGAGAGCCAGCCGTGTCACACGAAGAGGAGCGCAACAATGAACGCTACGAGCCGCCGTGATTTCCTTGGTCTGGCCCAGAATGCTGTTGCCGCTGCCGCGATGGGTGCAATCGCCGTTCATTTCGTTGAAGGCGCGGAGGCGATGCCAGTGGCGCCTGATCCAAGAAATGCCGGAAAGCGGTCCGATCTCGTGACAGAAGCGCAATGGGGTCCCGGTTGGGGGCCTCCGCCACGCCGGCGGCGCCGACGATGGGTTTGCTGGTGGCGTCGCGGCCGCCGTGTTTGCGGCTGGCGATGGGTTTAGATGACCGTGAATGCCTTCCTCTGCTGACAGGCTGCAAATGCGGGCTCAGGCCTCATCGGGCATGATGGGAATTGCGCTCAGCAAAGCCGCCCCATCCCTTTCGCGTTGGCGATCGACTGCTCGACGAGATCGAACCCGGCATCAATCAGCGCCGCCGGCAGATAGGATGCGCGCGCGTTCCAGGCCTGGTTGAGGTCGAGGCGGATGCTGGCCCTGTCGGCAAGCGCGCGCTTGATGGCGGCGACATGCGCGATGCTGCGATGCGGATCGCGGTGTCCGACAAGTGACGGAGAGGAGATCTCCAGGCGAGAGTTGCCTGATCCTGATTTTGCCTCTATCCTGTCGCTGCACTTGATTGATGGCTCGATCAGCACCGAGACGCTCCTGAAAAAACTCGATCTTGAATCTCGGTCAGTTGACCAGAACAGAGATCTGATCGCCCCTCACGATGAGACAGGCGGCATGGAAGCTCAATCAACGACTTCCCCGCCTGCTGACCCCCGCATATCCAGTGGAAGCGATGACAGTCGTCCGGCTATGATGGGCAGCGAAGCAGCCGTACATCGAAGGGATGATGAGATCGCCTCGGATCCGCCTGCTTTCTTGATCCGCAAATTCGGCTCCGGGCTGCGAGACGCATCTCCAGGGTTCAATATCCTGAGCAAGCTAGCGCAACGCATGCAGAAAGCCGTTGGCGCTTGGCGCCGCCATCTCGAGCAGGACCAACTGCCGAAAGAGACCGGGCGCCCAGGTGCAAATATCGAGCGCGTACTGCTCGCGCTGCTGAGCCTGCTCGTAGTCGTGAGCTGCGCTGGCGCGATAGCCGCCCTCATGCAACTCAAATCCATCAAATCCGAACTAACCGCCCTGCAACGCGAACTGCTTCCGCTCAAAGAACGCGTAGCCAGGCTCGATCAGATCGAAAAGAGCAAGGAAGCACAAGACAAGGTGAGCGACCAAAAAACTCAATCGTCGCGAGAAAGCCGCGCTGAAGAGGCCCCACTTCTTTTCTCTCGCGAAGAGATTCAGCTTATTCGCGATTATATCAAGCCGGCTCCCGTTGCCGGCCCTCCCATGGCAACCATCGGCGTCGGCGATCCAGTCAGCGGCCCGACGATCCCCTTCCCGTCCCCTGTTACGGAAAAACTGTCCAAATTGATCGGCGCGACGTTTACGATCAGAAACGGCGCGATCATCATCCTCAAAAAGGACAGTCGTCGGGCTGACGCTGTGCTTGGACCGAACTAGGACGCGATCAGGGCTGGTTGTTCGGTGGCCTCTCGATAAACCTGCGGCTGCCGTTCAGCAACTCGAGATTATTGGCAATGACCGGATTGCCGGGATCGAGCGAATAAGCCTTCTCAAACTTTCGCCGCGCCGCGCTCAGATTGCCGCGCAGCATGTACGAGTACCCCTGATCATTCAGGATCTGAACCGTCTCGCCTCCAAGTCGGATCGCACGAGCGTAGGCCTGGTCAGCCAGGTCAAAACGACGCAACCGATCATAGCTCGCTGCGAGCCCGATCCAGGCCGTCACATCCTTCGGCGATTTCTCGACGGCGTCCTTGAAATAGCGCTGCGAAATCCCGTAACTGCCGCGGTTGAAATGCTCCAGCCCCAGCCGAACGGGTTCGTCCGACGGGTAATATTTGACGTCGGTCGGCTCCTGCACGGGATCTCCGCCCGGTGGATCCACGGGAGCCACGATTGCGGCCTCCCGCAATGTCTGCTCGCACCCAGCAAGGGCTGTCCCCAAACAGCAATAGATCAGCATTAAGATGATGCGCCGCATAACCCTCGTCCCCGCCTAGCCCGGCGCACTCGTTGGAATATCCTGGTTGAGTTGTCCAAGCTAAGCCCCTTTGGCTCCTTCACCTGGTTCCTACCCCGCCGCCGCCGACCGGCACCGATACGCCGGCAGACGATCCGGGCGGCAATCCGTCGATGTTGACGTTCTGGGTGACCGGAGGCTGCTGGCCCAAGAGTTTGGTCGCAGGCGAGATATCAGGAAGCTGATCCACCGGCTGTTGCGTCTTGCCGTAGCGCGTAACGGCGGCACCCACGCGCCGAGCGTCGTATGCAATCCTGCGATCACCGACGTTTCGCGGCCAGGGATGGATGGTGTGGGTGACGGCGTTGACCTGCTTGGCATCGCCGGCGGTCATCGTGATGGTGTCCGAGCGCTGGAAGTAGCGGTCCATCTCGTCATGGCCGGCGAGGCCGTAACATCCACCGAGCAGGAGGGGCGCGAACAGAACAAGATACTTTGTGGCCATCTCTCGCTCCGCTAGTTGAGGGTCTTTACGACCGGCTGGTCGGTAACGACGGCGGCCGGCGCGGGAACGGGAGCCCTGAGCTCAGGGGCGATGATATGGCCGTACGGGCCCTTCACGTCGCCGCCCGAGTTGACGTAGTCATTGTAACGCTTGCGGACTTCCATCTGGCCATTGAGGAAGAAATCGACGTCGTTGGCCGGAAGGCGCGAGTCGAGCGGAGACGCCAATTGCTGACCTGGCGCCGCCGGCGCAACCAGGCGCGGCGTGACGATGATGACAAGGTCCGTTTCCTGCTGCTGGTACGACTTGCTGCTGAACAAGCTTCCGATAACGGGCACCGAGCCGATCCAGGGCAGCTGCGAAACGTCCTGCCGGTTGCGAGTCTGGAGCAAGCCGGCGATGGCAAAGCTCTGGCCGTCGCGCAGCTCGACCGTAGTGCGCGCGTCGCGGCGGCTCAACGCCGGAATGACCGTTCCCGCAATCTGCACCGCATTGGAGAAATCAAGCTCGCTGACCGACGGCTCGACCCGAAGGTTGATCACGCCGCGCGACAACACGGTCGGAACGAACGCCAGCTCGACGCCGAATTTCTTGAATTCGATGGTCACCGTCGGAACCAATCCTGCGGTCCCCGCCGTAGACGCCACCGGCACCGGAAATTCACCGCCAGCCAGGAAACGCGCCGCATCGCCGGACAGCGTGGTCAGGTTCGGCTCGGCGAGCCGGCGAGCCAATCCTTTGGTTTCCAACGCAGAGATCAGCAGGTCGACCGAACCACCGTTGGATGTCCGAATGATGCTAGTCAACAAGCTTCCGAACGGCGTAGGTGACACACCACCTGCGGTGCCGACGAGCGTCCCGATCGTTCCGAGGACCGGAAGGCTGCCGGTCGGAGGAGAGCCGACCGCGCCATTGACGCCACCGATTGGCTGTCGACTTGCCGTCGCAGCGCCCAGGCCTGTATTCCCGACATTTGTACCATTGGCATTCGCCGCATAAAGGTTAACGCCCAGATTGCGACCGGCATCCCGGTTCACCTCGAGAAAGCGCACCTCCAGCATCACCTGTTGCGGCGCTGCGACGCTCATGGCGTTGACGACGACGCCCCCCTTCGCAACGGTGCTGGTGGCGATGGCCATGGCCCGCTCGGCCACCACGGCGTCGGCGGCGGTTCCGCTGAGCACCACCTGCCCCTCGGAGGCCGAGACGCGAATACCCTGCCCGCCGGTGCTGGACCGGATGTTCTGCTGCAGGTTTCCGGTATCGATCACGACCTCGACGTCGAGGATCCCGATCTGCTTCATCGAACTGTCGAACAGAATGACGTTCGTGGTGCCGGTCTGCTTGCCCTGGACATAGATCATGTGATCGCTCAGCGATTTCACATCGACGATGTCAGGCGAGCCCGCGACGATCGTTGCAAAAGGCGTGTCGACCTTGAAGGTGCGTGACTTATTGACGACGACCTTGACCCGCTGGACGTCGTTCATCTCGCTGACGAAGACGCCGCCGGAGGAGCCCCGCCGGTCTGCGGCCTCCGCGCTGTCAGCGGACCCGCACAAGGCCAGCGCCGCGCCAAAACCCATCGCGCCGAATGCGAGCAGGCTTCCTACCCTTTTACCTGAAATGCGACCGCCACCCATTCGAGTCCCCCTGCTGCGATCCGCGGCCTGCCCGCAAATCTACGCACTCGATGTTCCCCTAAGCATCCCCTCTGCGCACCACGTCGCAGAGCTTACATTCCGTCCCACTACAAATCGTTACTTGGTGTTTCCGAGATCATCATCCTTCATCCTGCCTCCTTGCAAGTAGAGACGTTTATCGCACTGCGGCAAGAGCGAGAGAAAACTTTGCAATGTTGCCAGTGAGCACCACTTTCCCCCACCTGCTCTGAACTATCCTGCATTGAAGCCGCGCACGAGTTCCCGCCGGCACTCCGCTTTGGCAAGTTCCCTATCGGTTTTCGGAAATTCTCTGTTCGGGTAACCGGCACTTGCTCTCCCCCGCTCACGGAAATCCAGACGCATGCTGGGATGGTTGCCCATTACCACTAAAAGGGAATCGTTGTGGACGCGCTCGGCGCGTTCAATGTTGTGCCCCATATCGGCATCAGCATCTTGAAGCTCGGATCAGATGCCGTGACCGTGAGCGCAGAGGCTCCCCCAGTCGTGCTCAGCGTAGGCGTGAGCCCGCCGGCGAACAGCATTGGGGCAACGGCTTGTTTGGCCGCATCGGATGGCAAGGGATCACCGGTACAGGTTGGTGTGGTTCTGCTGAGCGCGCTATTGACGTAGCAGTCGTTGATCATCCAGGTCCGAGCACCGGCATTCGCGAGCGCCCGCAAGGACTGCATGGTGATTGCGTATCGCCCCAGATCGAAGATGGTGAACATCAAGAGGAAAAGCGGCAGAGCAACGAGGCAGAATTCCATCGCCCCGATGCCGCGCTGATCGAGTTTTCTCATCACTGCACCAACTGGACATACTGGCTTTTAGGCAGCTTCGTTTGCGATGGGCACCCTGTGGTGTCAAACGTCGCATTGCCGTTGAACGAGATCGAGGCGGCGATCAACTGGCCACAACCGCCGGCTGTGCCGCCGACGGCAATCGTCGGATTGCCCTGAAACGTCACATCTGCCGTCGGCGCGTAGATGTTTCCTGTGAGGGTGATGTTACTATTGCCACCAAAGGTCATAGGCGGCGCTGGCGTCACTGGGGCAACGTACATGGCCATATACTGGAACAATCCAGCGCTGGACTGAAGGGCCGCGGGAAGCGACGAGTTGCTCGGGGCGGTTGCCGGTCCCGCGAGGGTGAGCGTGCCGCCCCCCTTCGTGTCAATGGTCGCCCCTGGCAACAGGATGAAGGTCACTCCCGCCGAACCGTTGATCGAGGAGCCGCCGGTGAGGGTCAGAGTACCAGATATGAAGTACACCCCCCCTGCTGCCAACGTCAGGGCGTCGGTCCCCTTCGTCTTGAAACCATCGTTCGTGCACGGCTTGGCAGCCGTGTAGGGAGTGAGCGCAGTTGCGGGGGTGCATTTTGCTAGACCGCATTTGGCAGGGAGCGAGGGGCTCGCTCCGCACAACGTGGTGAGGGCGCCATCAAGATCGGCGAAGGGATTCTTGGTCGGGGCGGGCAAATAGGTCAGCGCCGAGCTACAGAACGACGCGGCGCCCGTGCAGCCGCCGACAGTCGACAGCGAGCCGAGGTTCATGCTCATCCCGCCGCCGGTAAAGTTTATTGCGTCCTTGGCGGGATCGTTCGAGGCCATGCCGCAATTCGGCGCATTGATATTCGGACTGCCCTGGAAACTGATAGAGCCCGTCAATGACAGAACGCAGGGCGGGAACAGCACGCTTTTTACCGAGGCCACGGCTGTCGCGGGAATAGTGACAGTGGTCAGCCCGAGCACTTGCGCCAGGTATGCGGGCTGTTGCTGACTAACCGTGGCCTGAACGTAAGTACCGGCCGCCCCGTTCCATGAAGTGAGCGAGGCGATCTGGACGGACTGCGAGATTCCCGCTGGAAGGCTAGCGCCACACTGTGAGCCGGGATAGGCGGTGCCGCCCGCGTTGCAAAACGCGTTCGCTGCCGCGGCTTGCTTGGCGCGATAGTCCACTGTTTGGGTCACCGCGCAGGGTGCGTTCGACAGGCATAGTTGCTGCATGGCCCCCGAAACGGCTGCCGCATCGGCGGCATTCTGCGCGTGCTGCTTGGTGACGTACCACGATCCCGCCTCGCCCCCGAGTGCGACCACTCCGATCAGCGGCATTAGGGCAATAACGGTTGCGAAGGCGGCGGCGCCACGACGAGAGCGAAGCAAGCTACGCATCGACCACTCCTATTGAAACCGTTGCGCGTACGACAGCGTGTATGAACAGGGATTGGCGTTACCGCTCGCACACAACACCGTTGTCAGGATGATGGGCGACATGGTGACGGTCGTCGTGTACGAGTAGTGTTTGGGCGAACCAGAGTTGGCTGCGGAGCAGGCAGCCATGGTGTCACCGCAAAGGACCTGGAGATTGTTGATGGGATAACCGGCGACCGACGTCGGGAGCGCCGACTTCCAGGCCGCCCAGTTGGTCACGTCCTCTGGCGGGTCGTACTGGATCCGTTGTCCGAAGGCACGCACGGCCTCCCACGCGGATACGAACTGAAAGCCGGCGGCCGCAACATCGGCGAGCGGCAGAAGCAGGCTTACGCCAAGGAAACCGAAAACGATCAGCATTTCAAACGCAGCGGCGCCGCGCTGATCCCTGATGAAAGACTTTCGACGGTGCACGCGCCCGCCTCGACGGGCACTTACCACGTCCGGATGCCGACTCCGACCACAAGCAATTTGAACGATGTCCATGACAATTCGGCCACGCATGGCCGCTCACCAAACATAAGGGACCAATCTCCAACGCGACACTTCGTAACTGGAATACTCCGGGCAGGTGCGCCGAAGCAGGTCTTCCTCGTAGAGAATTCGGCAGACCTGAACGCCGATATGCAGGACCAGCACGACCACCGTGAGCGGCGTCAGATACTGCAGCACCACGCCCACGATCACGATCTCTTCCGCGAAATAGAGCGGATGCTTGATCCATCGATAGGGACCGGTTTGCACGACTGTACGCGCCTGCGGCACCAGGCTGAACGACCGCCCCAGGTGTCGGATGGTGACGAGCATCATGATCATGCCGATCAGCACGCAGGCGGTGGACAGCAAGTTCGGCAACGCCTGGTCCGTTTTGCCGAAGAAAGTGATCGTCCACGGCAAGTAGGAGCCGACGAACGCAGCGATCCGGGGCAGCAGCCCATCCGCATGCGCCTTGGCCGGTGACCTCGTCATTATCAATGCGGCCAGGAGGACGTAAAAGACGGCAAGGCAAACACTCGACAGGAGCGATGGCCAGGGCTCGGCAAATGACCCGATTCTGATGGCGACGCAAAATGCCAGCAGCATGAACCACAGGCTTCCGAGCACCTGCATCATCATCTCGTAAGGCCGGCTTTTCGACAGGGCTACTGTGCTCATGAGCTACTTCATGCCTATGTTGGAGAATGTACGCACGAGGTGCAGAAACGGACTTCCACCCAATATGATGAACATGGCCGGCAGCATGAACAACACCATCGGAATGGTCAGCTTCGCGCCCAGCTTGTGCGCGCGTTCTTCGAGCTTGGTGATACGTTCTCGCCGGAGGTCGGCCGCGATCGCGCGCAGAGCCTGCCCCAGTGGCGTTCCGTATTGCAGGCTTTGGCTGACCATGGTGCCGAACCGGCGAAGTCCTTCCGACGTGGATCCCAATTTCTCGAATGCCTCGCTGCGATTTGGCAATATCCGGAGATCATCGAGAAGGCCGTACAACACCCGGGCCATGGCGGGATCAGTCTGCTTCATTTCTTCCGCGACGCGTTCGAGCGCGCTCTCCAAACCCATTCCCGCCTCGCTGCAGACAACCAGCAAGTCGATCATGTCCGGCGTGCCTCGCCGAATGCCGGCATTGAAACGCCGTGTCAGAACCAACAGGACCAGCCGCGGCCCCATGATTCCGAGCACCACGCCGATGAGACTGAAGATCAACACATCGGTCAGTGGCTTCCCAAAAAGCTGCGCAACGAACAAGGCAATGATCGGAAACAAGAACATGCTGACAGTCTTGATGCCGATCCAGATCGAAACGGTCCGGTGAGGATTCAACCCCGACGATTGGACGATGGCTCGGAGCTGATCCAGATTTTCCGCGGAGTAGAACCGTCGATACCGCGTACCGAGCGACGAAAGCCAGCCGATCATGTCCTGGAGTGGCGCTGACCGGGTGGGAACGCCCATCACGGCGTTGGCCACCCGGATGTTCAACGCACGAATGTGGATCTCGTGGATGATCAACACGAAGGTCGCGGTCGCAAGTGCAACAGCGAGGGCAACCAAACTAAGACCAACAGTCATAGCGCTGTTTCCCTTCTGACCATCCAACGTATCACAAGGGACCCGATGATCACCGAGGCTGCGGCGTAAGCCAGAAGCCTGTTTCCGGTCGGATCATAGAGCAGCAGATCGACCGTTTCCGGATTGATCGCATAGAGCAGCCCACCGACTATGACGGGCGACACCGACAGCGCGCGTGAGGAAAAGATCACCTCTCCAGCCAGAGCCTTCGCGCGAGCAGCGAGCGCAACACGCTGCCTCACGGTATCTCCCAGTGTTTGCAACGTTTCGGTCAAGCTGCCACCTGCCTTCAACTGGACTGCAAGCGTGACCGCAAAGATCCCGTACTCCGTCACCTGGGTTCGCCGATAGACCGCTTCCACCGCCTCCTCCGGAGGTCTCCCCATGCTCACCTCGGTGCACACGATGGCGAACTGCCCAGCCGTCGGCTGCGGCATCTCGCGAGCAATGGTGCGAAAGGCTTCGGTCACGGGCAGCCCGGATCGAACGGTGCTTGTGACCAGTTGAATCGTGTCGGGGAGCTGTCGAAACAGTTGGCTGGCGAGACGGTGCCGCTGCCATCCAAACAGGCCTCGCACCACCATGATCGCTACGATCGCAGCCACCGGATAGGCGTAGAAGTTGGAGAACTTCAGCACGCTATTGGCATAAAGGATTGCGACTGCCGCGGTCAGACCGGAAAATAGCACATAGGCAGGGTGCCAGGCGTAAGCTATCCCATCCTTGTAACTGACCATACGGAAGAGAAGCTGCCAGCGGGACCCGGTCTCCAACCGACGAATGGAGGGCAGGTTCGCCGGATCTGAAACCGGCAGAGCTTGCGCGACCTGACGATCGATGCGTCGTTGCCGTGCGTCGAGCCACAGCGTCACGACTGCTGCGCCTAGCAGGAGCACAAGGTCAATGGTGGTCAAAAACTGCGGCATTATAGCTGCCTCATAGCCTCGGCCCAGGCCCGATCGAGCCCATAATAGGTAAGACGGCTCTTGAATTTCGGGACCGCCGGGGTGGACCTGTAGGTGCCCGATATCCGCCCGTGTGCATCTTCGTGTTCGTACTCGAACGCCGCGATGTCATTAGTGGTGATCACCTCGCCTTCCAGCCCGATCACCTCTGCGATCTGGATAACGCGGCGCTGTCCATCACGCATGCGTTCGACTTGCACGATAATGTCCAGCGCCGCGACGATCTGAGATCGGATCGCCCGCAGCGGCAGATTTGGCTGTCCCATCTGCACCATGTTCTCAATACGGGTCATTGCGTCGCGTGCGCTGTTCGCATGCACCGTGGAGATCGAGCCATCATGGCCGGTATTCATCGCTTGGAGCATGTCGAACGCTTCGGCGCCGCGCACCTCGCCTACGACGATCCGGTCAGGACGCATCCGCAGCGCATTCCACACCAGATCGCGTTGCGTCACCTGCCCGGTGCCTTCCAGGCTGGGAGGCCGGGTCTCGAGGCTGATCACGTGGGGTTGTTGAAGCTGCAGCTCGGCCGCATCCTCGATGGTGACAATGCGTTCGCTGTGATCGATGAATTGGCTCAGGGCGTTGAGCAGCGTCGTCTTGCCGGACCCGGTACCGCCTGAGACCAGAACATTGAGCCGGGATCGGGCGGCGATCTCCAGCAATTGTCCAATAGCCGCGGTCATTGAGCCGTTTGCGATCATGCCGGCCGTATCCAAGCGGCGGCTCGGAAATTTTCGGATCGAAATGCAGGGACTATGAATCGCCAGCGGCGGGAAGATGATGTTGACCCGGCTGCCGTCCGGCAAGCGGCAGTCCACCATTGGGCTGGATTCGTCAATTCGACGCCCGACCTGTGCTGCAATTTTCTGCGCCACCGATGCGATATGATCATTGTCGCGGAATCGTACCGCGATCCGTTCGAGCTTGCCGTTCCGCTCGACATAGATGTTGCTCGGTCCATTGACCATGATATCGTTGATCGATTGATCCAGCAGAAGCGGACGGAGCGGTCCGTAGCCGGTCATGTCGTCCGCAATCTCATCCGCCAGCTGAAGCTGCTCGCGGCCCGACAGCTCGAGCCGCTGCTCGTTGGCGATTCCGTGGATGATTTCCTCGATCTGCCGCCGAAGGACTTCGCGCGAAACAGTCGCGGCCACCGACGGCTCAATCTGCTCGATGACCCTTTCACGCAGCGAAGCCGGCATCACCGGCCGCTGGATCGGGGATTCGTCGTGCCTTGCAGATGCAGGCAGGCTTGGCGTCGATGCCGGCAAGCTCGGCGTCAATGCAGGCAAACGAGCTGGCGTGTCGTCTTCGCGCCGACCAAACTTTTTCATAGCCCGAGCAGCCTCCTCAACCGTCCCTTCCGCTCGGCTCCGACCCCGGTGATCTCCCGGACGATCGGAGCGAGGTGTCGCCGCAGCCCCGATACGTGCTTGAGAGCTGGAATTCCGAGATTGACCGCTTGGGTCATCCCCTTCCCGAGATCGGGAATCACCATGTCCGGCTCTGCGCCCAAAGCCCTGACGATCGTGGCCCTGGGAAGCCCCCCGGGACGACCGGCGCGGTTGAGCAAGGTAAAGACTCGATCCTTGCCGGCGATGTTGGTGACGGCGTTGCGGAGTGCATGGGCGTTGCGAAGTCCGGTGACCTCCGCTTCCAGCAACACCAGCACGTGACGGGAGAGAGTGATCACCGGATGGATCGATGGCGGGAACGGGACTGGCACATCGACAACGATGTAGTTGAACCTTTGACGGAGCAGACCCAACACGTGCCGCACCCCGGCCTCCGTGATGTTCAGTTGCGCATCCAGGTCCTCATCGGCGGAGATCAGGCAAACCCGCTCGTTGACATCAATCGCCGCGCGTTCGAGGAACAACGTGTCCGCCCGCATCGGATTTTCCAGCGCGATGCGCAGCCCCGGCCCGGGCTGGACCCCCAGCATCACCGACGTTTCGCCGCCTTGCAGATGAAGGTCGAGCAGCGCGACCTTGGCCTTGGTGGTCTCGGCCAGTTGCAGTGCGAGATTGATGGCGATGCTCGTTGCTCCGGCGCCTCCCTGTGCCCCGCAGATCGAGACCACATGCCCGCCACGATCGTTTTGAGCGGAAGCCACATCGCCAAGCAGCTTCGGGCGGAGCTGATCCAGCACGATATCGCGCGTCAGCGGTCTCGGCAGATACTCCGTCAAGCCGATTTCCATGAGCTCGCGGTAGAAAGTGATCTCCCTGCTCTCACCGATCAGGGCCACCCGGACGTCGGGCGGGCAGACGCCGGCCAACCTCTCCAGTTCGGTAAATGGATCATCGATCCCGCTGATGTCCGTCACCAACGCAAATAGTTCGGTGTCGGTTTCGAGCATCCGTATGGCATTGCGGATCGTGCCACGCCGGATCGACAAGTTGCTACCCTCGAGCCCTTTGCGCAGAGCCGCTGCACTAAGCTCGTCATTGACGAAACAGACGATTCGGTTACGCGTTACAACAGACGCTGCTTCTTCAGGCGGACTGACTACTGCTATGTTAGCGACCACCACTGCCTCCCCTACTGACGCGACGATACGGCCGAAGCGACCGACGTTGATGTTGATGGAGCAATTGCCGGCGACGCATCGCCAATCACCGCCGTGCGCGTATTCCCCGCATCGTCTTTCCTTACCGAGTATTTCGTGCTGTTATTGCGGGCATAAATCACGACCGTCGCGTCCGTCTCCCCCACGTCCTGCCGATCGACCGCTGAGCGCACGGCCAGGGAGAGCTTTCCGAGCTGCGCTGCGATGATGACTTTCTTGACCTGCTCGGGCGCAAGCTGCAACGATACGGTGCGCGCGACCTTGCCGGCCGTGGAGTTGCTGGCCGAGCCGCCCTGCACAATCTCCTGGTCAATCGCGACAATTCGAACGTTGTGAGCGACGGTTTCGCTCAGCGCGCCATGCTGGTGATCCGGATCCTGCTTCTCGCCATTTGGCGTCGATGGCTGCTGGGTCAATACGACATCCACATAGTCGCCCGGCCAGATCAGGCCCGAGACACCGGAGGCGGCATCAACGTTGATGCTGACGGCGCGGCTATCCGGTGCCAGGACGCTGGCGAGAAAACCCCGTTCGCGCGGGCGCAATATGTCTTTTGATGTGACAGGACTGCCAGTGTCGAGGAAGTTGCGAACCAGAGATCCGCGAAGTCCGATCCTGGCGTCGGGGGTGTCGATGATTGCGCCTGCAGGCACTCCATCCGATGACGGCACGGAGCGTACTGTGAAATCTTCATCGCGGGCCAGCGTCCCTCTCGGGAGTGGGTGTACCGCGACAAAATACCCGACAGGGGGAGGCGCCGGAACGCTCTCCGTGACCTGGGCGACCGGGATCTGTTCTTTCGGCAGGTTCATGTTGTAGCCGATGAGCCCGAGCGCAACGGTCGCGAACAAGAACACCATGATGATCGAGAGACGCAAAGCGGATGACATGTCAAAGTCCTCTGCTGAAAACGGTCCAGATACCACCGGACGCTATGGCAACCCCGTAAGGTAGCGGCGCGTGTCGCAAATGACGCCACCGCTCGACCGCGTAGACGCGGCGTGCGAACGACGATCCGTCGGGCGCTAGTCTGGGATATGGCAGGAGGCGCATCATCAGATGCACCAGGGCAAGAACACCGCCGGCCAGCGCGGTTACGGTCAATAGCTGAATGACACCCGTCAGCGGGAGACCGATCGACAAGGCAACCAGCAACTTGACGTCGCCGCCACCAATCCATCCCTGCTGATAAATCATGAACAGCAGCAGGAACAGGATCGCCGCGGCGATCAGGGATTCGACGAGTTGCATCGGGCTGCCCAATTGAGCGGCGATCCCGAGGAGCGCCAGCACCAGGCAGATGTCATTTCGGATCAAGCGCGTCGCAACATCGATTGTTGCGACATACAGCAGCAACAGGATTTCGAGATACGAGGTTATGGGAACGATCCAACTCACGGAATGCAGCCTCAAGAAAAGCGAGCGCACATCAATAAGCTTTAAGTGGGTCACGTGAGAGAAGAAGCGGAGGGGCATATGTCGATGCCCCCTCCGGCGTCAGATGGTTGTACTACACGGCTCCAGTGAAGGCGGCGGTGATAGTGCCGATCCCACTCGTCAGCGCCGTCCCGATGGCACCGGTCGCTCCCGTACCGAACGCCGCAGACACTGCGCCGATGATACAGGCCGCGACGATGATGTACTCGAACGACACCACGCCGTCCTGATCCGTGCGAAGGTTCTTCAAGGCTTCGATGGCCTTGACATGATAGTTCAACATACGAAGCACTCCTTCTTGCAAGATGACCCACCACTGCTGGGAGGCACATTCTGATGCCTCCCTTCAAGTCAGGTAGCCGTATTACACGGCCGCAGTGAACTTGGTGGTGATAGCGGTGATCCCGCCAGACAGAGCCGTCCCGATAGCACCGGTAGCGCCGGTACCGAACGCTGCGGACACTGCGCCGATGATGCAGGCCGCGACGATGATGTACTCGAACGACACCACGCCGTCCTGGTCCGTGCGCAGACGCTTCAAGGCTTCGGTGGTCTTGATGTAATAACGCAGCATAGGAGAAACCCCTTCTTTTAAGGTGAAAAACGGTTGCAACGCTCGTTGGCGAGAAAGTCCCTGCCGCCAACCAGGTTGCATTTATAATGTCCTGCCCGGAGGTTTCGCGTGCTACGTAGAGTGGTAGTGCGGATCAAAAGGGGTAATCCTCCCCGCGTTAACCATCCGCTGAAGGGCCGGCGTTCGATCGCGGGCGACAGCCGCGCTTGGCGTTTCCCGAGAGCTCAGCCATCGCGGGTTTAACCCTGCAAATCCCGGCGGATCGGTTCAGCAATCGCAATCCCCTCTCACGCCGCCAGCTTCGCCTCGTGAGCGAAATCCCAATACAGCTTTCGTGCACGCGCATAAAAGCGTCCGGGCAAGAGTTGCCGGCCGTCGATCCGGATCACGGGCGCGACCTTGGCGAAATTGCCGGTCGAAAAAATCTCGTCAGCGCTGACGAAATCGGCATAGCGCAGCGTTGCCTCCAGCACCGTGATGCCGTCACTGCGCAAAAGTTCGATCACGCGCTGCCGCGTGATTCCGTTCAGGAAGGTGCCATTCGGGACCGGCGTATAGACAACGCCCGCCTTCGCCATGAACACGTTGGAATTGCCGAACTCCGCGACATTACCGAGCATGTCCAGCATCAGGCAATTCTGGAAGCCGCGCGAGGCGGCCTCCTTGAGCGCGCGGGAACTGTTCGGGTAAAGACAGGAGGCCTTGACATCGGCCGGCGCGCATTCGGCAGTCGGTCTGCGGAACGGCGACAGCGTAATCGCGCTGCCGACAGGCTCCGGGATCGGTGATTCGTAGATGCAGAGGCACCAGTCCGTCGTTTCCGGATCAAAGAGCACGCCGCCGCCGACGCCGTTCTGCGGCCAGTACATCGGACGGATGTAGAGCTCGGAATTGGCCGGGAAACGGGCCATACCTTCACGCACCAGTCCGAGCCACGTGCCGAGATCGACGACCGGTTTGAGCCCGAAGTTGACCGCAGATTGATTGACGCGGGCGCAATGACGAGCGAGGTCGGGCGTGACGCCTTCGAAGGCGCGCGCGCCATCGAAGATAGTCGAGGCGAGCCAGAGCCCATGGGTGCGCGGCCCCATGATCGGCACATTGCCCTCGTGCCACTCGCCTCGGAAGAATGTCCAGGTCCGAGAATGGCTGACGGAGTTGATGCCGGGAATCATGACGAACCTCCATTCTGGGGCGTTGGGTTATGGCCCGTAGATCACGAGTTCGGAATCCGACAGATCGGCCAGCCGGGGGCAATGCGGGCCCTTGAAGTATTTGCGGCCGAGCGGCTCCCTGTAGATGCCGACGAGGTTGGGTATGGGACCATTGGCGTCGAGTGCGATCGATATTCGGCCACGCCGGAGCAAGAAGCGGCCGATAGCACCGGCGCACGCGATATAGTCCGCCACGTCGGGGCAATAGATCATCTGCATCGCCGGCAGCCTGATGCGACCGATGCGCATCGACTGCAGGACGAACGGAAAGGCACGGCCGTCGATCGCGCGGCATACTAGGCTGAGGCAGCCGTAGGCCGCGTGACGTGCAAGCAGCACGACGTCGGCTTCGGACACCCCTTCGACCGCCTGCGCGTCCTGCCGGACCACCTCGACACGCATGGCCTTGACCGGACGCGACACTCCCGGAAAAGAGAAGAATAAGCCGCCGCAATAGGGGCGGAATCCCTGCGCTTCGATGGCTTGCCAAGTCCATTGCGCCGGACTGATATTGACGTAGGTGACGTCCTTGTGGCGCTGCGCGACCTTGGTCAGCATCGGCGCGTAGCTGCGAAACGCAAGCTCCACGTACCAGCTGGAGAGATTGCAGCGGATGGAGGTACATCCGCCGTCGTTCCGTGCGGTGTGGATCAACAGCAGGACGCCAACCGGCGTTCGGTCATGCTCGAGCATGTAGCCGAAGCGCGGGAAACTATCGGGCGTCTCGCGCACAGACAGGCGCCGGAGTCCGTTGATCCAGTAGTTGCGCGAGCGGATCGGAAAGCCGCGTGTCAGAAGGTCGGCGATGGCGTCAAGATCAGCTATTCCTATCTCGCGGCATCGGATCATGGTCCGACCTCTCACTCGCAATATCCGAGCCGCCTCCTGGTCACCGGATTTGGCGACCGCGCCAGGCGAGCGGATCGAGCAGCAGGCACTTTGCGCCCATGGCGATGTGCCGGCGCTCCGGCCGCAGAGAAAGCCGCTTCGCGCATGCCCAACGGTTTTGAGCGTCCAGCTCGCTGCGATACCATGTACAGCAGCCAATTGCGGTACATGCGCTTGGCCGGCTCATGCCAGACGTTGGTCAGGTCCTTGGCCACTTGATCGGCTGGAAAGTCGGCGAAGAGCTCCGGGTGTCGGTCGGAAAGAGCTTTCTGTCGGAAGGCGATTTGCACCTCTTCCGCCTCATCGCCGAAATAGCCCCTCGGTATCGTCGGACAGATGTCGTTCTCTCCCCGGAGGAAGCGACCCATATCTCTCCTATATTCGCCCAGCAGGCTCTGGGTTTCGTATTCGGGGTGGCCCTGGAAATGAACGAAAAGGCTCTTCTTCTGCTGCTTGACGAAGCAGTCGGCCCCGGTCTCGGCCGACCAGGTGAGAACTGAATATCCGCAGCGCGCCAGATCCCCCTCCTCCACCTCGTTCCACCGGGCGTGCGGTATTCTGAAGGTCTTCGGCACATCGTGCAGCAAGGGATGATGTCCCGTCTTTGTTTGCGCGAAGACACCGAAACACTTGCCAGGCAACTTGTGACGCGCAACGCCGTCCATATGCAGGACGGCTCCGTGGACGGCCAGGCAGGAAAACACCGACGACACGGTATTCTCCGCGGCCCAGTCGGCGATCTCTGCGAAAGTCGTCCAGTATGGCTCTTCCGTCAGGTTGGCGGCCCTGGGTTCGGCACCGGTCACGATCACGCCATCCAGCCGCCTGTTCAGCAGATCGTCGATGCCGCGGTAATATCGACGCACGTAGTCGCGCCCCCATTCGGATCGGGGCGTCGCCGCCATCGCATAGAAATGCAGCCTGACGAGGAGTCGTCCTGACGCTGCATTGATAAGATCGAACAGCTGGCGCTCGGTCGACATCAAGGCAGCATCCGACATGTTGTTGATGAGTCCTATGTCGAGGCACTCCACCCGGTTTCCCGATGACGCCATCCTATTGGCGCCTGCGCTCGGCGCTCTCGAAAACAGGTGGTGTTCGTGCGAATCTATGTCGATCAAGACAGTCATCTGCATGCCTTCATGGTTCACGAAACATCAATTCGCCGCCCAGAGAGCCTGATCGAGATCCGCGATGATGTCGTCGATGTGCTCGATTCCGACGCTCAGCCTGATCATCTCGGGCCGCACGCCCGCCTTGTCCTGTTCTTCGGCCGACATTTGCCGGTGCGTTGTCGATGCAGGGTGGCAAGCGAGTGTTTTCGCGTCGCCGATATTGACCAGCCGCTTGCAGAGCTTCAGCGCGTCGTAGAACCGCTTGCCCGCCTCGAAACCTCCAGCCACGCCAAAGGTCAGCAGCGAACACGCCCGGCCACCCAGATATTTCTGCGCCAGCGCGTAATAGGGGCTGTCGTCAAAGCCCGCATAGTTCACCCATTCGACGCGGCGGTCACTGCGCAGAAACCGCGCGACCTTCCCGCCGTTCTCGACGTGCCGCTCGATCCGTAGGGCTACGGTCTCGATGCCCTGGAGCAGCAGGAAGGCATTCAGCGGCGCCAGAATGGAGCCGGTGTTTCTCATGGAGACCGCACGGCATCGCGCGATGTAGGCGGCCGCCCCGTAGCGCTCGGTAAAGACCAGTCCGTGATAGGATTTCTCCGGCTCGCTCATCATCGCGAAACGTCGGCCTTGCTCCGCCCACGGGAATTTGCCGCCATCGACGATGATTCCGCCGAGCGTGGTGCCGTGCCCGCCCATGAACTTCGTCAGCGATTCCACGACGATGTCGGCGCCGTATTCGATTGGTCTCAACAGGATCGGTGTCGGCACCGTGTTGTCGACGATCAACGGGACGCCGTGCTTGTGCGCGACCTCGGCCATCGCTTCGATGTCACAGACGTTTCCGGCCGGATTTCCGACGCTCTCGCAGAACACCGCCCGCGTATCCTCGTCGATGAGTCTTTCTATGCTCGCAGGCTGGTCGTCTTCCGAAAACCGGACCGTAATGCCCTGCCTCGGCAGAATGTGCGCGAAGAGCGTATGCGTGGTGCCGTAGAGCTGCGGAACCGAGACGATGTTAGTGCCCATCTCCGCGATGTTGACCACCGCATAGTTTACCGCGGCCTGACCGCAGGCCACGCTGAGGGCCTCGATTCCTCCCTCCAGGGCGGCGACGCGCTTCTCCAGCACGGCGTTGGTGGGATTGCCGATCCGGGTGTATCGGAAGCCGTCCGCTTCGAGGTTGAAGAGCGCGGCTCCATGGTCGGCGCTGTCGAATGCATACGAAGCCGTCTGGTAGATCGGCACGGCAACGGCTTTCGTTGCCGGATCGCTGTCGAAGCCGCCGTGGACGGCAAGAGTCTCTCTCCTCATGGAGGCTGGCCCTTCGGCTCGCCGATCCCGGGCTAGCTCCCGACTTCCTTGGCGCATGGAAACTCCTCGAATATTGACGGCGTCCAGCGATCGGCCGGCGGAAAGCCCAGCAGCTCGCGCACAGCAATCGGCCACCGGGCGACGTCTTTGCCATGGGTATGGAACATCGCGACGGCGAGACGGTCCATTCCGAAGGCCACGCAGGCGGTGTGGGCCGGCTCGGAGGCCGCATCGACGATGCCCCAGGCGGCACCGAAATGATCGCGGTGGTAGTTGAAACTCATGCAGGCGGTCGGCCGCTCCTCGGAGCGCAGAGGAACCAGCAGCTCGAACTTCAGCGATTGCTGCTTTTGGCTCATCGCCATCATCTGACCGACCCGGCCGAAGAACGGGTCGTTGGCATAGTCGACCCTGAACGTCAGCCCGAGATCCCGGGCAATCTTCTGGGCGCGCATGATCCAGCGCTCCCGGAACGCCGAGACGTGATCGGGGCTACCGATGCAAACGAATTCGCGCATCCTGAAGGACTGCAGCCGGTCGAGATGGCGCGAGGGCTCGCGACGGAAACAATCGGCGGCCACGTCGAAGCTCCATCCGCCGGCCGGCACGGGACCTCGGCTCGCCGCGATCGGATAGACCGGATAGCAGGCGGCCGGCGACAGAACGAGATCGGCCACCGACAGCGAGCCGGTCCAGTCGCCGCCGGCATCGAAGCGGCTGACGGCCGCGTCGATCTCGCTTTCCGTGCCGTGCAGGCCACAGACGCAGCCCAGGAGGTTGGGAAAGCTCTTCAGATAGCCCGACCGCTCGAGCTGAGCGCGGTTCATGACGGGCGGGAAGCGCATCACCTCGGTATTCGGTTCGCGATGCCGCGAGATCACCGCCGCAATTCGCTCCACGACGTCCTCGTACAGCGCAGTGCGGCCATAGACACCGGGAGAGCCCATCTCATGGAACAGCGCGTCGGCAAGATGATCCAACGGATCGGCCGGAGGCGGAGTGGAGTCCGCCGGTGCTTGAGCAATAGCCACCTTCATCGGGCATATTCCTTTTGGGGAGAAATCAATCGCGCAGGGACTCCGGGACGGTGCTCATCAGCGTGGCGGTACCGATGCTGGCGAGGATGCGGTCGTTGTTAATCATGATCGGAGCGGAGAGCACGTCGCGCAGGTGGCGGCCGATACTTACGTCGGTGTCGTTGCGGTAACCGGACAGGCCGCAGGCGCGCATCGCGTGCATAACGGCCGCGACGGCGAGCTCAGAGGCTTCCACCTTGAGGAGATTGATCGAGGACTGGAAGTCCACAGACGACAGCGCGCGCTCGTCCCGTTCGCGAGCTTCATAGAACTGGAGATTCGCGGCGATGACGGCGCGCAGTTTCGTCAGCGTCATTTTGGCGGTAGTGAAATGCGCCGCCCCGGGAGGCATATTGCCTCCCGACCCGCGGGCGGCCTTGCGGATGAAGAGCTGTGCTCGGTCTACCGCCGCAGCCGCGATCCCAGCCCAGACCGAGGACCAGCACAGGTGGGCGACGGGTGTCATCGTCTGCGCATGAATCCTTTCGTATGGCACCGGGAATATCTGGTCTGCCGCGCCTCTGAAATTCAGCTTGAACCCGGCGCTGCAGGTTCCACGCATGCCAAGCGTCTCCCACGCGAGAGTGGGCTCCAGCGTATAATCGTCGCGGGTGATGGCCAGCAGCACCTGATCGGATCCGGCGGAAGAGTCGGAGCGGCGGGCGACCGTGACAATGCCATCCGCCTCCGCCCCGTACGAAATCACCGTCGCGTCGCGCACGAGCGAAATCTCGGTATCAGCGCGCTCCACTGCGGCCGAGCTGAAGCGTATGTTTCCGCCGTTCTGACCTTCCGTGGTCGACGATGCCAGCAACAGCTGTTCGGCAGCCACGCGGCGCATGAGAGCCTCGTGCCACCCGCTGCCTGCGCCGTGGCGGACCAGACACGCGATCTTGGTCTGATGCATCGCGAAGATCATCCCGGACGAGGCGCACGCGCGGCCAAGCGCGTAACACATATCGGCCACCTCGGAGACAGACGCACCGCCTCCGCCGAACTCGATCGGAATCTGAGCGCCCAGAAGTTTCTCCCTGCGCGCCGCGTCGATCGCCTTCCGCGGAAAGCGCGCCTCGCGATCGACCGCCTCGGCCTCCGTCGCAGCGACCTCCGCGACACTTGCCATCCGCTGCTGGAACGACGAA
This sequence comes from Bradyrhizobium betae, assembly GCF_004123905.1. Taxonomy (GTDB): domain Bacteria; phylum Pseudomonadota; class Alphaproteobacteria; order Rhizobiales; family Xanthobacteraceae; genus Bradyrhizobium; species Bradyrhizobium betae_A. Next base: position 177,529 of record NZ_MZXW01000004.1, on the reverse strand, counting down.
CCGTCGGGAGAGAACGCTGCTCGGCCGACTTCCGTAGCGAAATTGCGGAGCTTGACCTCCTGCACACTCATGCGCCAAAGCCTCCCGTTTCATCATTGGACGACGCGAACCAGCTCGAAATAAATTCCGTTCAAAATTAACAGCTAGCCCACTTCCCTTGCTGCGTCGTTGGCGCAGAAGTGGGTGTCAAGGAGCTACCACTCCCGGGCGAGGTACCTCCGAAGCGGAGCTTTTGACCGGAGGAGCAGTTGAGTATCGTCGTCCCGATTGTGACCACGCCCGGCCACGTCAAGGGGCCAGTGATATGCACGACTTTGTCGTCAACGTTCAGACCCGTGTTCTATCCGTCGTCAGAAGCGTCCTCCAACAGAACGCGATCAGCGCCGATGTCCAACCGGAGTCACGGCTGGTGGATATCGGACTAAACTCGATCGGCATGGTCGAGCTGATGCTCAAGGTTGAAGCCGAGTTTGATCTCATCCTTCCGCAGCTCGAAATCACGCCTGCAAACTTTCAATCGGTGAAAGCGATGGAGCGGATGATCCTCAACCAGCTCGGATCCGGGTCGGAATGAAGCCAGTTGAAGAGAGATTCTGCTTCGACAACCAAGCGAGCCTCATCGACGATGATTGCAAGGTCGCGCCGGCCGCGGCCTTGCCGGCCAGCGAGCAGGCGCGCGCGGACGCCGACTACGCCCAGCCGAATGATCACGTCGCGAAAACGGCCATGACCCAGCAAGCGACCGGACGCAGCGCTCCGCAGCGCAAACGCTCCGCCGCCCAAACCTGGCTGCAAGCTATCACACTGACCGCGCGGCTCGAAGCCCGACCGCATCGGTTGTTCGCCGACATCGTGGAGGAATGGGCACGGCGTCAGCCCGGACGACCTGCCCTGCTCTCGCACGGCCAATCGTTCACCTATGGAGAACTCAGCGCGCGGATCAACCAGTATGCGCGCTGGGCGCGCGGCCTCGGCCTCCATGCCGGCCGCACCGTCTGTCTGCTGATGACGAACCGGCCGGACTACCTCGCCTGCTGGCTCGGTATCAGCAGGGTCGGCGGGACGGTGGCACTGATCAATACCAGGCTTGTCGGCCGATCCCTCGCCCACTGCATCGACGTCGCGCATGCAGATCACCTCATCCTCGCTGCCGATTGCGTGGATGCATTTGAGAGCGCACGGCCGCATCTGCACCGCGTGCCGCGGAGTTGGACCCTCGGCACTGGCGACGCGAGTGGTGATCTGGATTCGGCGCTCGCCGCGTTCGACCCATGCCCGCTGTCTCCAGCCGAACGTGGCGACGTCACGATCGATGGACGCGCGCTCCTTATCTACACCTCGGGCACCACTGGACTACCGAAGGCAGCGAACGTCAGTCATCGCCGCATTCTCACCTGGGGCGGATGGTTTGCCGGGCTGACGGACGCGTCCACGGACGATCGTCTCTACGATTGTCTGCCGCTCCATCACTCCGTGGGCGGCGTCGCGGCCCCCTGCAGCATGCTCTGCGCGGGCGCTTCGGTCGCGATTGCGGAGAAATTCTCCGCTGGCGACTTCTGGGACGACGTCGTGCGTTTCGACTGCACCGTCTTCCAATATATTGGCGAGCTCTGCCGCTATTTGCTGAAGGCGCCGTCGTCCGAACGAGCGGCGCAACACAGGCTACGGCTGGCCGTCGGCAACGGATTGCGCGGCGACATCTGGGAGGTGTTTGCCAGCCGGTTCGCGATTCCGCAGATCCTCGAGTTCTATGCCGCAACGGAAGGCAATTTTTCGCTGTTCAACGTCGAAGGAAAGCCCGGCGCGATTGGCCGGATCCCGCCCGTGCTGGCGCATCGCTTTCCCGCCTCGATCGTCAAGGTCGATGCCGACAGCGGCATCCCACTCCGCAGCGATGCCGGGTTCTGCATCGCTTGCGTCCCCGGCGAGACGGGCGAGGCTGTCGGGCGCATCGGCAGCGCCGATCGCGACGGCGTACCTTTCGAGGGTTACACGGATCCGGCCGAGACCGAGAAAAAGATTCTGCACGACGTCTTTACCAAGGGCGATGCTTGGTTCCGCACCGGTGATTTGATGCTGCGCGACGAGCAGGGCTACCTGCACTTCGTCGACCGCGTCGGCGACACCTTCCGCTGGAAGGGAGAGAACGTCGCGACAAGCGAAGTAAACGATGCAATCAGGGACTGCCCCGGCGTTCTCGACGCCTCGACCTATGGTGTTGCCGTTTCCGGGACCGATGGCCGCGTCGGCATGGCGGCCCTGGTGGTGGACCGAGCGTTCGATTTCGGGATATTCAGCGAACACCTTTCGTATCGGCTTCCACGCTATGCAGTTCCAGCCTTCCTCAGATTGTGCCGGGCGCTCGAGGCGACCGACACTTTTAAGCAGAAGAAGCAGCGACTGATCTCCGAGGGATTTGATCCTTCGGTGGTGGACGATCCGCTGTTCCTGCGCGATCCGGTGACAGGCGACTATCGTTCGATCGACCGGGCGGTCTACGCGCGCATCGTTGCGGGCGAAATCAGGCTCTAACATCGGCTCGGAATGCCGAGATATGAGGTGTACCATGTCGATCAAGTCGAAGATTTTCTCCGCGATGAAACAGATTGCCGAGGAACAGAAGGTCACGCTTCCGCCGCTTGAGGACGATCTATCACTGAACGAGACCGGGTTCGATTCGCTGGCATTCGCAATCCTGGTTGCGCGGCTCGAAGACGAACTCGGTGTCGATCCCTTCACTGTCGCCGAAGACGCAGCCTTCCCGTCAACTCTCGGCGAGTTTGTCAGAGCCTACGAGAATGTCCCAGCCTGACGTAGTCGCGCTGCGCCAATATCTCGGCCCGGAGCTGAAGGAGCGCACGATTTCCGACGCCCGGCACAGCGTATCGTTGACCGACATTGTCCAGCACAGCTGCCTGACTGGCAGATCCTGCGAGCTGTCCGGCCGCTCGGTGCTGCTTGCGACGTCTGGACAGCTGCTGTCCGCACTGGCAATGATCGAGCTCGACGGCGTCGCCCGCCGCCTGCTTCTATGCCCGCCCGACATCGATTGGGATCGCCTGCAGGTCCTGCTCGAGCAGGCCGATATCGACACCATCGTCACCGATCGACCGTTACACCGATGTACTGCTGGCAAGTACATCGTTATCGGCGTCGACCTGCCGGAACGGAGGGCCATGGGATCGGAGGTCGATCGCGCGACCGAGTGGCTGATGCTGACCTCGGGGACATCGGGGCTGCCGAAGATTGTCCGACATACGCTCGATGGACTCGCTGGCGCGATCATCGCCGACGGGCCCGTACGCTACCGGAACGCAACCTGGGCGACGTTCTACGACATCCGCCGCTACGGCGGCCTGCAAATTTTCCTGCGGGCCGTAATCGGCGGCGGATCGATGGTGCTGTCGGAGCCCGGGGAAGCCGTCGCTGCCCATGTGGCACGGCTGCGCGCGGGCGGTGTCACCCACATCTCCGGGACGCCGTCGCACTGGCGCAAGCTCCTGATGAGCGGCGCATCCGCCGACTTCGCGCCGGACTATGTCCGCCTATCGGGCGAAATCGCGGACCAGGCGGTGCTCGACGGTCTGGCCAGGGCATTTCCGCGTGCGTCAATCGGGCACGCCTATGCCTCGACCGAAGCCGGCGTCGGCTTCAGCGTGGACGATGGGCGCGAGGGGTTTCCTGCCCACCTGATCGGGCAGAATCACGCCGGCGTTGAGATGAAGGTGGTCGACGACTCGCTGCGGATCCGTTCCCGCCGCACCGCACGCGCCTATGTCGGCGCCGCCGCGCCGCCTCTCACCGACGCCGAGGGGTTCGTCGATACCGGCGATATGGTCGAGCGGCGCGGCGAACGATACCACTTCGTTGGCCGGCGAGGCGGCATCATCAACATCGGCGGATTGAAGGTGCATCCGGAGGAGGTGGAGGCAGTAATCAACCGGCATGTCTCCGTCCAGATGTCGCGCGCGCGATCGCGCAGGAGCCCGATCACAGGCGCCATTGTGGTCGCCGACGTCATCCTCGCCGACGGCACCGATGCGGCGCGCCACGAGACGGTCCGCGCCGAGATTCTCAGCCAGTGCAGAGATTGCCTGCCAGTATGGAAGGTGCCCGCGGTGATCCGCTTCGTCGAGCGGCTCGACGTCACCGCAGCGGGGAAACTGGCGCGCACCGATGCGTAACGTCCTCGTCACCGGCGGCAGCCGCGGTATCGGTCTTGCCATTGCACGCAGGCTCGCCGCATCCGGCGACTACAATGTGGTCGCGGTAGCGCGCCGCGAGAGCGAACAGCTTGCGGCTGCAGTCGCCGAAGCACAACGGCGTCTGCATTTCCGCACCTGCGACCTTGGGGTCATTGAAACGATCCCGGTCTTCGCAAAATCAGTGCGCGACGAATTCGGCGCGATCTACGGCCTCGTCAACAATGCCGGGATCGGTACCGATGGGCTGCTGGCCACAATGCACAATTCCGAAATTGAGGCCTTGGTCCGCCTGAACGTACTGTCTCCGATCATCCTGACCAAATACGTGGCGCGCCATATGATGGCCGACGGCGCGGGGCGGATCGTCAACATTTCCTCAATCGCCGCCTCGACAGGCTACAGCGGCCTATCCGTGTATGCCGCGTCCAAAGCCGCCGTTGCCGGCTTCACCCGTTCGCTGGCCCGAGAAGTCGGCAGGGTCGGCATCACCGTGAATGCGATCGCGCCCGGCTTCATCGACACGGAACTGCCCAAGTCCTTAGACCAGGAAGGCCGTCGACGCATCGCTCGCCGCAGCGCATTGCGCCGCCTCCCCGAAGCCAACGACGTCGCCTCCCTGGTAGAATATCTTCTCAGCGAGGGTAGCCGGAACATCACCGGCACCGTGCTGACGGTCGACGCCGGTAGCACCGCCTGACCGCTGAGAATTGTGTGGCAACCGCCGCCGCCGGCGCCCTCTCCCATCGCTCAAAAGTGCTCGAAATGTCGACCTATCCTGACTGCAACCAGGCCGCTTCATTTCGCCGACAGCTCCCTCAGATTCTCGAGCATGGTGTTGCAGGCCCTCTCTGCATCCGCGAAGGTTGCGAACGCCGAACCGCCAATCTTGATCGCGCCGTTGCCTCGATAAAGCCGCCGCCACGACGCCACATAGCCGGCACGTCCATGAAAGCCCGCACCAGCAGGGGTCTCATACGTGACCACAAAGGAAAAGCCGTCGCCGGCCGCGCTCCAAATTTCCATGTCCTCGACGGCTCGGTGAAACTCAAGGGACATCAGGATTGGTTCCGCGCGCTCGCTTTCAGCTCAACCCCACAGTTTCCGTCCTGTTGGCAGGCCGACTACGGAGCAACGGCCCTGACCGCTTGGGGGGCGGGGCAGGATGGGCCAGGGCCGCCACTCCAGATGTACCGATATCCAGTCAGCACATCTCTACACCTCTGCGGTCGCATCTGGAGCCGATCTGTTGCCCGAGACTTCGTTTTACCTGACAACGGACAAGCAGCGATCGACCCAGAGCTGCAGACGACGAATAATTACACGTCCCTCCCGCCACTTGGCTGCGATTTTGGATCGACCGTCAGTCCTGACGGACTACCCCATTCGGCTTCACCGACATCGATCTCGCCAATGAGGCGGCGCTTGAGGTTGCTTGTCCAAGCTGGTCCGCAGCGGTGCCGAGGCGTCGCCGCGGCAGACGTACTTGCAACACGGGCGGCGCCAATGCTGATCCGAACTCCCCGCACGCAGGCACAAGCACACGCCAAACCGACAGGTCGCCCGGATAGTCGTGCCGCGTGCCCCCACCGCGCGGCAGAGCCAGAGCCTTTCCGGCCGGCGCGGCGCTTCCACTAGAGGCCGCCGGCCCATCGCAGTGTCGACGAAGAATGGTGATGCGTGATGATATTCTCAGGGCTCGCCGCTTGTCGGACTCAAGCCGGGATGCGCCTTCTCCCGCGGGGAGTTCGCGCGATCATGTTGCGAGATGGCGAGAGCCGCAAGCACCGTCCGATTGCTGATTTCAAGCTTTTGAAAGATATTGTGGAGATGCACTTTGATGGTGCCGTCGGTAATATTCAACCGACGCCCGATTTCCTTGTTCGACAGTCCTTCGGAGACCAGACGCATGATCTGACGCTCGCGTTCCGTCAGCGCTGTCAGCCCGTTCTCCGAACTCGCGCCCTGCTCCTGCGACACGATCGACTCGGATGGGGCCGACGGCAGCACATTGTGACCATTGACGATGTGCCGCAACGACTGCACCAGCGCCTCGGGATCGGTGTCTCTCAGGATGATGCTACAGGTTACGGGCGTCGCCGCGAGCACCAGTTCGCAATCTTCACTGGCGACGAAAAATACCAAATGCGTCGAACGATTTTCTGAATTGACGGCCGCAAGAATTCTCGCGGCGGCGAGCTCAGGCATTGCGGGATCGGCAATCACGACATCGGGCGCTAGGCTCCGGATCGCTTCGATGCAGCTTGCGGCGTCACTACAAGATGCCACGATGTTGAAATCGGCTGCGGCACCGAGCACGTTACTCAGTCCCTGCAACACGACCGGATGCCGGTCTGCAATGACTACACTGGCACGTCGCATTGGGCGCTCCTCAGCGTATCGCCTCTCTAGACATAAACTCCGCACACCCTCCCGCTATTTCACCTACTCTTGGTAGAGTCATCCGAAATTTCCATTAACGCAAGCGATGTTGATGTCGCAGCGCAATACTAGAGTTAATCGGCACCCTGCTCCGCTCGCTTCCCGACTCTCACCGAGCAATTTGCAATTCGAATGCCCGTAAGAACCCGGTGACCAGACTGCGGCGAGCCACCTCCGTGGCTATCTAGTCCGGACAACGACGCGATTTTCAACGGCGCAGACTTTCGCTTTTTCCTCAACGTTCGATATCTGCTGCGCCGTTAACTCGCTCGCAGACTGCGTTCGCGCAGACATAGCATCGACGAAAAAACGCAATCGAAAAGTTCTTCAATGTTGAATTAACATCGTCATCTAATTCACGCAGAGGCTGCGTCAGAAAGCTTTTTTTCACACCGTAGACACACGGGTATACGCAGCCCCACATCTATAACCAACGATATATAGGGCGATCTTAAATTCACATCTAACATTCATAAAAGCTTAAGCAAGATGGATTGCTCGAAATCCACAACGCAGACCAGGCGAACCAAAAAGGAGGAGCACGATCGAGGTAACTCGATATTTCTGACAACCAGAAGCAGAGGAGGAACGACCAAATTAACGAGGCTTCGTTCGTCCGCCAAAAAAACGAAATTGGATTGAGTTCAACCGCCCATCGCTGTTGTGTCACTGCGTAGTAGGCTGGAGGGTAAAATGAGGAGGCGGCAGTCTTGCGAGACCGTTCTTATTGGAAAGAACGTTTTGATTAGAGAAGGCATTGCTAGAATCCTGCACGCGGCAAATTTTCACATCCCGGTCTCGGCATCGAGCCCCGAGGAATTGCCGAGTTCACTTCAAGCAGAGAAGCTGATGTTCCTGATCGTCCATACGGGCGACGGCTTCAATCTCGCGATAGCACAAATTGGATTTGTGAAGGATCGCTATCCAGACGCGCGCATCGCGATCGTGTCGGACAATTATCGGCCAGTCGACCTCGCCTCCGCATTTCGTGCAGGCGCCAACGGTTACTTTGTCAACGTCAATTCTTGCGACGCTTTCATCAAATCGGTCGAGCTCGTAACGATGGGCGAGACCGTTTTCCCGCCTGCATTCCTGTCATTCGCCCTCGATGCCAATCGCGAACGCGAAACGGCGGAGCCCGGCGAATGCGAACAAGCCATCCTCGCCGCTGCAGACGACGACATCCTGCCGCAGCTCTCCCCGCGCGAAAAGGCAATTCTATCCTGCCTTATCGAAGGCGATTCCAACAAGTGTGTTGCCAGAAAGATCAATATCGCCGAGGCCACCGTGAAGGTTCACGTCAAGGCGATCCTGCGCAAGATCCGGGTCCAGAACCGGACACAGGCGGCGATCTGGGGAATGAACCATGGGTCGCTGGTACGAGCGGCAAACGGTCGCTCCCCGTCAGCCGTCGATGCGGCCAGAGCGATCGCGAAGCCTATCGAGGTGATCTCCGACATGGAGCAGCTCAACGAGCCGGCTCCATTGGTTCCCCACGCTCACGTCGTGGTACCCTCTATCGACGGCCTACTCCGCAAGGGCGCGGCCACAGGGACTCGCGCCGCGGTACGACTCTACAAGTAGCTGCTCTTGGTAGCTGCTCTTGCACGAATAGCACTCGATATCGCGAGGACACACTCTCCTCGGTTCGACGACGCGGATGCAGCGGCTGCGGGAGCCGCTCTTTATCGCTCCCGCAGCGCCTCCTGCTTGTATCTCGCCAGCGGCGAGAGAAGGTAGCTGATGATTCTGCGCGCACCGGTCTTGACCTCGACCGTCACCGCCATGCCGGGGCCGAGCTTGACGAGCTTGTCCTCCACCTGCATGTGCGTGCGGTCAAGTGAAATGCGCGCCGCATATTCCAGCTCCTGGCCTTTCGGCTCGCTACTGCCTTGCGCCGCACCCGACGCGCGGTCGATCGATCCCGCCTGCCTGTCGCGCGTGATGGCGTCGGTCGACACGCTGAGCACGTCCCCATGCAGGAGCCCATAGCGGGTGAAGTTGAACGTATCGATCTTGATCTCCGCCTTCTGTCCGGGATGAACGAAGCCGATGTCGCGGTTGGAGAGCATGGCCTCGATCTCGAGCTGACTCTCGCTCGGAACCACGATGGCCAGCGCCTGCGCCGGCGTCACGACGCCTCCAACCGTGTGAACGGCGAGCTGTTGCACGACGCCGTCGACCGGCGCGGTCAGATGCTGAAGCTTCGTGCGCCGCTCCGCCTTAACCACTTCCTGCGCAGCGCTCGCCGCCTTCTGCTCGGCTTTCGCAAGCGCATCATAGGTCGTGCGCCGATACTCCGCGGCCGTTCTTTCTTTCGTCTCCTTCAGCAAAGCGATGGCGGCGTCCGCTTCGCGGAGCCGGCTCTGCTGGAGCACCAGATCCTGCTGAAGACTGACCAGCTCCTGATACTCCGAGAGATAGACAACCTTCGAAGCCAAGGCCTTGTCGACGAGATTCTTGCGAATGTCGACCCGCTCCTGGAGCACCGGTATCGTCGCCTGGAGCTTCGCCACGCTCGCCGAGGTGGTCGCCCGCTCCGCTTCCTTCTGACCTTGCTGACGTTCGATCTCGGCGAGCTTGGCGCTCTGCTCGGCCCGCTGGCTGATCAGAAACTGGCGATGCATCTCGATCTCCGCGGCAGTTGCACCCTGCGGTGATCGGAAGGCTGCAAGCGGATCGTCGGCGAGCGCCGCGCGCAACCGCGCGACGTCGAGTTCTGCCGCGACGAGGTCGCTTCTCTGGCGCTCCTGATCGGCCTCCGTCATCGTCGGATCGAGCTCGATCAGAACGTCGCCCGCCTTGACGGTCTGGCCGTCGCGTACGTGAATGGCGCGGACAACGCCCGTCTCGAACGGCTGGATCAGCTTGGTACGCCCGCCAGGCACGATCTTGCCCGTCGCGGTGGCGACGATATCGACGCTGCCGAATGATGCCCACAACAGCGCGACGCAAAAGACCGCGATGATGCTCGCTCCGATCGCGCGACCGATCGGCGACGGCGGCGATTCGGTGATCTCCAGCGCCGCGGGCAAGAACGCAATCTCGCTCTCACGCCGTCGGACCTCGGCTCTCGGAAACGTAACGATATTACGGCTAGCGGACGTCATGGATACCGGCCTGCAGGAAGTGGAGGTTTGCGTAGCGCCCATTCGAGCGGATCAGCTCATCATGGCTGCCGTCCTCGACTATGCGGCCATGCTCGAGAGTGATGATCCGGTTCGCATTGCGCACGGTCGACAGCCGATGAGCAATGACGAATACAGTCCGGCCGGCGGCAATTCGTTTCATGTTCTGCTGGATGGCGCGCTCGCTTTCGTAATCGAGCGCGCTGGTAGCCTCGTCGAGGATAAGGATACGGGGGTTGGTAATGAGTGCGCGAGCGATCGCGACACGCTGGCGCTGCCCGCCGGATAAGCTGCTGCCGCGTTCGCCCACGATGGTGTCATAGCCCTCTGGCAGCTCCAGGATGAAGTCGTGAGCACCGGCGAGTGACGCCGCCTCGATGACGCGCTCCATGGGCATGGCGGGGTCGGCGAGCGCAATGTTCTCGCGAATCGAGCGATTGAAGAGCACGTTCTCCTGCAAGACCACGCCGATCTGGCGCCGAAGCCAGGTCAGATCAACCGTCGCGAGGTCGACGCCGTCAACCATCACGCGCCCGCTCTCCGGTACGTAGAGACGCTGGATCAGCTTGCCGATGGTGCTCTTGCCCGAGCCCGATGATCCCACGATGCCGACGACCTGGCCGGGCTCGACGCCGAAGGACACGTCGTGCAGCACTTCGGGGCCGTCAGCACGGTAGCGGAAGGTTACGTGCTCGAATGCGACCTTGCCGCGGATCGGCGGCAGCGCAGCGCGAGCCGAACTGAAGCTTGGCTCGGGAATAGTGTTGAGAATGTCGCCGAGACGATCGACCGACAGACGGGCCTGATGGAAATCCTGCCATATCTGCGCGAGCCGGAGCACCGGCATGCTCACCCGGCCCGCCAGCATGTTGAACGCGACCAGCTCGCCGACGGTCAGGTCGCCGCCGATCACAAGCCTGGCGCCGAAGTAGAGCGTTGCGGCGGTGACCAGCTTGTTGATCATCTGGACCACTTGGCTCGCCGTATTGTTCAGGCTGAGCACACGGAAGCTCGCACCCACATAGCCGGCGAGTTGCTCCTCCCAGCGGCGTTGCATCTGCGGTTCGACCGCCATCGCCTTCAGCGTCTCGACCCCCGTGACGCTCTCGACCAGGAAGGCCTGATTCTCCGCGCCGCGATTGAACTTCTCATCGAGGCGCCGGCGAAACAGCGGTGCGGCGGCGACGGAAATTCCGATGTAGAACGGGAATGATGCCAGAACGATCAGCGTCAACGGCGTCGAATAGTAGAACATGACCGCAAGGAAGACGGCAGTGAACAAGAGATCGACGACGAGCGTTAGCGCCGAGCTCGTCAGGAACTGACGGACGTTCTCGAGCTCGCGTACGCGTGCGACCGAATCGCCGACGCGGCGTGTCTGGAAATATGCGATCGGTAGCGCCATCAGGTGGCGAAACAGCCGAGCACCGAGCTCGACGTCGATGCGGTTCGTCGTGTGCGCGAACAGATGAACGCGCAACGTGCTGAGAACGGTCTCGAACACGGTCAAGGCGACGAGGCCCGCGACCAGGACGTCGAGCGTGCTGATGCTTCGATGCACGAGCACCTTGTCGATGACGACCTGGAAGAACAGCGGGGCGACGAGGGCAAAGACCTGTAGGAAGAACGACGCGATCAGCACTTCGCCGAGAAGGCGGCGATACTTATGGACCGCACCGAGAAACCAGCTGATATCGAAGCGCCGAGAGAGATCCGTCAGGGCGGCACGCCGGGTCATCAGGATGATGTCGCCGTCCCAGATGGCCTCGAGTTCAGCCTGGGTCATGGACTCGGGCCGGGGAGACAGCGGATGCTGAACAAGAAGCTTGTCGTCGATGACCTTGCCCAGGATCAGGAAGCGGCCGTCGCGCAGCACGGCAATGGCCGGCAGCGGCGTAACGCCAAGCCTGTTCCAGCTCGATCGCTGTGCCCGGGCCTTGAGGCCGAACTCCCTGGTACAGCGCAGGATTTCGGTCACACCAACCCGCGCCGTCCCCATGCGATGCCGAATTTGCTCCGGATCGGCCGCAATGCCGTGGCAACGCAGCAATATCGCCATCGCGATGAGCCCCGACTCATCGCCACTCGCGGACTCAGGACCCACCTCCGGGACGGGCATATCGCGACGTTCGGCGGAACGTGCAGACGCCAGAGCATCGCCGGCGAGCGCAACCAGATCACGCCCGCGCGCAATCAGACCGGCAAAGGCATGATGCGCCCGACCGGCGAGGCTTTGAGATCCGGTCAGGATCAAACGGCCGTCCCAGATTTCTTCAAATTCCGCACGCGGCATCAACTTCGGATGTGAGGAGGTCGGATACAACACCAGCGCCGCATCGTCCTCGACCTTCCCGAGCAGCAGAAATCCGCCGTCACGCAGCGCTGCGATTCCGGGCAGGTGGGTGCCCGCGAGCTGTTTCCAATGTGTCGTGCGCGAACGGACCTTCAGTCCGAAATCGCGGGCGCAGCGAAGCATCACATGGATGCCGATTGCGCTCTCCCCGCAACGGTCGCGGAGCTGGTCGGGCTCGGCGTTCACGCCATGAAGGCGCAGGAACAGAGCCAGGGATCGCAACCCGAGATCTGCGGCATGGGCATTTCCATTCTGGATCGCCATTTTTTACTCAACCCTTCGCGGCTACCGACCGCGTACGAGGTTCCTTCTCATGCATTGACAAACATTGACGGTGCCGCACCCAGGCGTTGAGCCTGGGTGCGGCCGGGCACTAATGTTGCGGTCGGGCCAGCAAGGTGTCCTGCCCGAAGCCGATCGCATGCGACACAGCGGCCACGATCTGACCGGGATCCACCTGGCCGGTGTGAGCGGCCAGATACTGGTTCAGCAGGGCAAAGCTCTGGCTTGCGAGCGACGCCATCGTCGTGCCGGACGCGGCCGAATGATCCGCCACACCGACAGGCTGCGCCGCGGTCGTTGCCAGGGCGCTGGAGGCCGGATCAAAATGCTGCTGGAGCAGCGCAAAGCCCCGGCTTGCCAGCGACCCCGTGCTTGCAGCGGCCGCCTGCGGATGATCCGCCAGGTCGTTCGTCTGCGGTACCGTCGGGGTCACGGCCGTCGTGGTGGCTGCAGGCTGATGATCCGTCGCGGTGTGGTGGTGGTGATGCGACGACGTTGTGGTCGTGACGGTCGCAGGTCGAGGGTCCGTCACGGTGATGGTCTGCGGCGAAGCCGCCGAGACCGCACCGGTTGACGGATCCTTCGCACTTGCCGTCAGCGTAAGTGTCGCAACCGGATGACCCCCGCCACGATAGTACGAGGTCAGTTCCAGTCCGCTGTCGACCTGCGCAGCCGTCAGCGTGATGTTATTTCCGCGGAACGTCTGGCCGTCGAGCTTATCAGTGATCGATTCATATCTCGGCAACCCCGTGATGTTCACGGTCACGAGATCGTTGGAATCGGTCGTCGTCACCTTGGTCCCGAGATCGACGGTGCCCCCTCTCCCGGCCACCCAGAGCGAGTTATCCGCGATCGTGAGGACCGGCTTGGTCACGGATGGGGTGGGCGGCGTCGGTGTCGTCGGTGTCGCCGGCGTCGCGTCGACCTGCAGACCGGAGAACGACTTCACGGCACCAGCAAGATTGGCAGCGACACCGCTCGCGTCCTTGATGGCCGCACCGCTCGGGAGATTGACCCCGGTGATGCCGAGCGCCGAGGTGCTCGTGTTGGTCGAGGCGACCGTGGTCTTGAAGGTGAGCGTGCCCGTGCCCGAACCACCGGCATAAGTGGCCGTGCCGCCGTTATTGAGCGTCAGCGTGGGCGTGCCCGTCACCGTCACGGCTTCGTTGAAGCCGAGTGTCAGCGCGATCGTGTCCCCGACGTGCTCGGTGCCCGTTCCCGGAGCAGCCGTGGCCTGCATCACCGCCGGCGAGATTGGATCGATCTGGAGACCGGCGAACGTCTTCACCGCACCCGACAGGTTCGCCGCGACACCGGAGGCGTCCTTGATGGCCGCACCGCTCGGAAGATTGACGCCAGTGATGGCGAGCGCCGAGGTATTGGTGTCGGTCGCCGCAACCGTGGTGCGGAAGGTGAGCGTGCCCGTGCCCGAACCACCGACATAGGTGGCCGTGCCGCCGTCATTGAGCGACAGCGTGGGCGTGCCCGTCACCGTTACGGCCTCGTTGAAGGCGAGCGACAGGGTGACGATATCGCCGGCATGCTCGATGCCCGTTCCCGGAGAAGCCGTGGCCTGCGTCACCGCCGGTGTCACTGTGGGAGTTGTAGGCGTCGTCGGCGTCGATCCCGGAGTGACGTTCGCACCCGTGACGGTCTCGCCGCTGCCGGCCTTCTGATAGAGCTGGATCGAGTCGACCTGCATCTGCATCGACGAGGGAGTCGAGCTGTCGAGAGCCGTGTGCCAACCGGACGAGGCGGAATTGCCGACCTGGTTGGTCATCATCAATTCCATCGGTTCGTTCGGAATCGTGGTCTGCGCGCTGGTCACTTGCCCCACCTGTTTCCCGTCGAGATACCAGGTGATGGATTTACCGGGCTGCCAGTCGATTGCGTAGGTGTGATAGCCGGCCGTGAGGTCGACGCCGGTGTCCACGACGCCGCCGAACGTGCCTGAGGACGTGTGAAGGTGAAAAGCGAAGTTCTGGTTTGCCGGCCCCGGGCCGTACATTCCGCCTTCCTGGATGTCGATTTCGAAGTTATCGCCGCTGCTACCCGCGCCCTTCCCCGGCATCAGCCAAAGGGCTGGCCATGCACCGTCGCCGGTCGGGGCCTTCATGCTGATCTGAAGGTAACCGCCGTTGAATTCGAAGTTGCCATAGCTGGAGGCGCCGCCGGACGTGACGGGGAATGTATAGGGCGATCCCTGGGCCACGCCATTGACCGGCTGTTTGATCGCGGTGAGATTCAACGATCCATTGCTCACCGTAACCTGGCTCGGCATGTCATATTCGGCATTGAACTGATTGCCCATCCCGCTGCCACCGGACGAATTGGCGTTCCAGGGATAGCCGCCAGCGGCATTGCTCGTGATGTAGTTGTGCCAGTAACTGTCGAGCGTCGTTCCGGAGAAGTCTTCCTGGAAGATGAGATCGCTCGAGGCATAGCCCGCAGGTGCGGAAAGAGTCATTCCGATATCCTCTTGACGTTGACAACAGGGAATTCCACTGCCGCAGCGCGAATACGCACACGACATACCGCATGCTCACAAGCTCCGCTTGATGAGCAGATTTCAAAAGCAGTGGGTTTTTGGATGCGCCCCCCGACTGCTGGGAGGGTAGGTATTAATCAAACGTGGCGAAAAAAGTTTCGAAATGTGATTTCTACACACGGATACGGGCATACATTGGTATGTCGTGCAGGCCGCCTCATATTACCGGCGTCCGCTTTCTGCGCCGGTTCTCCAAGCGCAAGACGTTGTTTCCGGACCCGATGATGTAGCGGTCGACGCGCACACAAACTGTCAACGACGCGCGAGCCGCGCACGAGACGAAGCGAGTAACCGTCAATTGATCTCAGTGCATTGGTGCTCGGACACTCCGCCGCCGCTTGGATCGGTGCTGCGGGTCGTCAAATTTGAGCTCGGCAACCAGTCGCCAAAGCTGAACCTCGTGACCGTCCGCTAATCGCCCGGCCCGCTTGGTCGCGGACGCGTCGTCTGGGCATTGAAGGTTGACCACGCCCCCCAGTTGGCCGTGTTCGTCCAGGACGTATGCACGATAGTGTGGCATCGCAAATCCCCATGCGCGAAAGCATCTTACCTGCAGGCTTTCTCCGCGGCGTGGAGATTTCGGGTCATTACGAGCTACCTCTGAGGTATGCTTGCTGCCGAGGGTCGCTCCCGAACTCCGCTCATGCGGTCCTGCTCTCCGGCGCCCGTCCAACACCTCGAGCGCGTGCTCAGCCATGACGGCGGAGATGCCTGGACCGCTCCCGAACCGTCGGGAGCTTGCTACCATGATAGCCGTTGGGGTTCTGCAATTGCCAACGCCAGTGGTCTTCACACATTTGCTGCAACGACCGCGTCGACGTCCAGCCCAGCGCATCCTTCGCAAAGGTCGGATCGGCATAGCAGACGGCGACGTCACCGGCCCGGCGCTCTCCGATTTCATAGGGGATTGATCGCCCGCTCGCCGCTTCAAATGTGCGAACGACGTCCAAAACGCTGTAGCCGTTGCCCGTTCCGAGGTTGACCGTGAGCAGACCTGGCTGTCTGAGCTGGCGCAAGGCACTCAAATGCCCAGACGCGAGATCGATCACATGAATGAAGTCGCGGATACCGGTGCCATCAGGCGTGTCATAGTCGTTTCCCCAAATCCGCAGCTTCTCCCGCCGTCCAATCGCCACCTGCGCGACAAAGGGTAACAGGTTGCTGGGAACGCCCAGCGGGTCTTCTCCGACGAGCCCGCTTTCGTGCGCGCCAACCGGATTGAAGTAGCGCAGATTGCAGATCCTCCAACCATCGTTGGACCTGCAGAGGTCCTTCAGCATCTCTTCGATAACGAGCTTTGTGCGACCGTACGGATTGGTCGGGTCGAGGGGATGCTTTTCGTCGAGCGGCAAGTATCTAGGTATCCCGTAGACGGTCGCCGACGAGCTGAAGACGAGCGTCTTTACATTTGCCCTCTTCATGGCCGACACGAGCCGCATTGTTCCCAGGACGTTGTTCTCGTAGTACGTCATGGGCCTTACGTTGGAATCGCCCACCGCCTTCAG
The DNA here is from genome assembly GCF_004123905.1 of Bradyrhizobium betae. Taxonomy (GTDB): domain Bacteria; phylum Pseudomonadota; class Alphaproteobacteria; order Rhizobiales; family Xanthobacteraceae; genus Bradyrhizobium; species Bradyrhizobium betae_A. The sequence goes on along the minus strand of NZ_MZXW01000004.1, from coordinate 161,069 downwards.
CCCTGCGAGATGAATGACCGCAGTCACTCCGAAGGCACGAAGTATTTCGCAGATCGTCTCTTCATCCCGGATATCGGCGAGCCGAAAGACAAGCGAACGCCCGCAGATGGATTGCACCCGATCGAGCGAAGCCTTGTTGCTGTTGGAAAGATTATCGACGGCGACGACGTCGAGCCCGGCGTCCAGCAACGCGATGCAGACGTGGGACCCAATGTAGCCGGCACCTCCGGTCACCAAGATCATCTCGGACGTCTTCCGCGTTCGCACAACCAGCCTCCGTGCAATGCGCCACCACACTACTTGCAAGTCGCGCCCATGAGGCGTGGAGATTTTGGGCTTTAAGAGCTACCTCTGATGGACTGCATCGCGGATGACGCGACCCGCCGGGGGCGGGCCATCAAGCGACGCTCACGATTCTCGCATCATCCATTTCCACGCGTCGCGGATCTGAACCTCCAGGCCAGATCGCTCCGGCTTCCAGCCGAGCAGCGTTCGTGCCTTTTCCAGAGCGCCGATCAGAACTGCGGGATCGCCAGGCCGTCTCGGCATAAGCTCGATGCGGATTGACTTGCCCGTAACGCGTTCAGCTGTCGCCACGACTTCCAGTACCGAGTAGCCTCGCTCATTGGCCAGGTTGACGGCACACGTGGTTCCGCCGTCGATGAGATACTTGAGCGCCCTCACATGCGCGTCGGCGATATCAAGCACATGGACGTAATCGCGGATGCAGGTTCCGTCAGCCGTGTCGTAGTCGTTTCCGAACACCTTGATCGCCGTGGCGTCACGGGCGGCGGCGAGGACCAACGGGATCAAATGGGTTTCCGGTTCATGGGCTTCACCGATCTCTGCCTCGGGGTCAGCGCCCGCCGCGTTGAAGTAACGGAGCGAGACCGAGCGAAGGCCGTGAGCCACATCGATATCTCGGAGCATCCGCTCGACAACAAGCTTCGAGTAGCCGTAAGGATTGATCGGTTGTTGTGGATGATCTTCCGAGATCGGAAGCTGACTGGGCACGCCATAGGTCGCGCAGCTTGACGAGAACACCACCGGCGTCGGTTCGGAATCGATCAAGGTCTGAAGCAGCGAGGCCGTTTCGCCGATGTTGTTGCGATAATAGAGCAGAGGGCTCGCAACAGACTCCCCGACATACGCATAAGCGGCGAAATGTATCAGCGCTGACGGACGGTATTTTTCGAGCACTGAACGCACGCGGGCTGCGTCACCGATGTCGCCCAATTCGAACATGCCGAATCTCGCGGCCCAACGGTTGCCACGCGACAAGTTGTCGTAGACAACCGGCTCAAACCCATGGCGCGCCAGTACTTTACAGGTGTGGCTTCCAATATAGCCAGCGCCACCCGTTACCAGGATCTTCACCACGCTCTACATCGCCTCGAGTTCAAGGCCGCGCGAGAAAGTCGGCCTTCGGTGAAATGGATCAGTTGTCTCCGACGGCAACAAGATACGGCTCGTCCTGCCTGCGCCGTCGAGGCGCCTGGTCGCCGCGAAAAAATGCAATGGTCGGCTTCAGTCCGTCCTGCAGTCGTATCCTCGGCTGCCAGCCCAGCTCGGCCTTCGCGAGCGAGATGTTGGGACGACGCTGCCTCGGATCGTCGCGGGGGAGCGGTAAATGCACGAGCTCGGACGACGAGCCGGTTTCAGCGAGCACGAGCTCGGCAAGCTCGCGGATGGTGAATTCTCCATCATTCCCCAAATTGACGGGGCCGGTGAATGAAGCTCGGCTCTCCATGAGGCGTACGAGACCATCGACCAGGTCGTCGACGTAGCAGAATGAGCGCGTCTGGCTGCCGTCGCCGTAGAGCGTAATCGGCTCGCCGCTGAGCGCCTGAATGATGAAATTGGAGACGACTCGACCGTCGGCCCGATGCATCCGGGGGCCGTATGTATTGAAGATACGAGCGACCTTGATTTCAAGGCCGCACTGTCGGTGATAGTCGAAGAACAGGGTTTCGGCGCAACGCTTTCCCTCATCATAGCAGGACCGGGGGCCGATGGGGTTCACGTTGCCCCAATACTGCTCGGTCTGGGGATGAATTGCGGGATCGCCATAAACCTCGCTTGTCGAAGCCTGCAGAATCCGACAGTTCAGCCGCTTGGCGAGGCCCAACATGTTTATCGCGCCGTGCACCGACGTTTTCGTGGTCTGCACCGGATCGTGCTGGTATTGAACGGGCGATGCGGGGCAAGCCAAGTTGTAGATTTCGTCGACTTCGACATACAAGGGAAAGGTGATGTCGTGACGCAGAAATTCGAAGCGTGGGTTTGCGTGCAAATGTTCGATGTTGCGCTTGGTCCCGGTAAAGAGATTGTCCGCGCAGACAACTTCGTGGCCGTCGGAGAGCAGTCGATCGATTAGATGGGAGCCCAGGAACCCGCCGCCCCCGGTGACCAAAACGCGTTTGCAACTGTCGTAACTGCGTCGCATGTCAATCTCCTTTTGAAATGAATAGACCGCCGCTGCATTGTGCCAGCAGCGTCGTCCGTCACGTTCCAGAAGTAGCGCGCTTCCGTTCCGAGGCGATTTCTAGGGCGGCGCGTGCCCGTGCTCGCGCATAGGCAATTAGCGTCGTAGCGAATCCAGCGCAGATGGCGAACGCCTGACCGATTTTGCCAGTCGCTGCATATTCCAGGACGGAGCGCGCCAGCGTAAGAACGTAGAGCCGCTCGGAAGCCAGCCCATCCCTGGCCCCCGCCAAGCCTGCAAGCACCGCTTTGGAGGTACCCTCCATACGGGAGCGATGCAGGAAATACTTCCAGGTTGTGCGTTCCGCCGTAACCACGTGACGAACGCTGGCTTCGGGTTTGTGTATCCAGACGCCTCCGAATTTTTTTGCAGCGCGGATACAAAATTCGGTGTCATCGCATGTATTGGCTGAGCCCTTACCGCCGCCGATGCGTCCCATTTGACCAGCAAAGCCGCCGCAACCATGCAGCACATCGGCACGCACCGACATGTTCGCGCCGATCATATTGCGCACCTGACCGCCTTCTCGCACTCGCATTCCGCGATAGGTACAGCCGACGATCCAGTTGAATTCAGGCGGGAACCACCAGGGCCGAGGTTTGCGCCATAGAGGCTCGATTCGTCCGCCGACACCAAGCACGCGCGGATCGGCGTAGGGCACCAGCAGTTCTTCCAGCCAACGCTCATCGGCCATCGCATCGTCATCGAGAAACGCCACAACCGGCGCAGTTGCCAATCCGGCCCCCGTCATACGACCACCGCACAGTCCGCGCACATTCGTATTGGCTGTGACGATGACACCCTCGATCCCGCGCCCGGCTCGCTCCAGGAGAGCGACGTTGTTGTCGACGACGAGGATGATCTCCCGGGCGGGGCGCGTCTGGTTACGTACCGACGCGATGGCCGCATTCAGATCGTCCCAACGATCGAGCGTGAAGGCGCAAATGACCACTGACGCATCGATCATGGCTGCCGCTGCCTTTCGGTCGCCTTTTGAGTTGCGGCTTTGACGACGTTCCAGAGCTCGCCTCCGTCATTGTGGACATCGAACTGGTCATAATCGTCGACGGGATACCGTCCGCTGTCCTGCCGCGACACCAGCCGCCACACGACCCAGCCGGCGCAATTGCGATCGCGCGTAAGCGTGTCGAGCCACATGGCGTAGGCCTCGACCGACTTCTTATTGGAGCGGGCGTAGCCGAACTCCTCCAGAAGCACCGGCTTCCCGTGGCGAACAGCCAGCCGGCAGAACTCCGGGATCAGGTCGTCGAATTGCCGAACGGTGAGCTTGTAGTAGAGGGGGTAGCCATGCCATGTGCCGAAATCGAGCGTCGGGATCGTCAGATCGGATAGCTTCTCGGAAACGTTGGCATGCCCTGAGCTGACGAGGTGATTGGGATCGAGCGACTTCACGTATGCCGACATTTCGGCAGTCCAAGCCAACCTTAATGCCTCTGGCTCAGCATTGCCCTCGTTCATCAGCTCCCAAGCCATGATCGTGGGATCATCTCGGTAGGCGATCCCGGTGAGCGGGTTGACCCGCTGCACGGCGTAGCTGATCCAGGTCTTGTAGTCCCGCTTCGTGCGCGGGTCGGAGAAGAAAAAGCCGGACTTGTCCTCGCTCCCATACCAGCTCCTCATCTGTTGGGCGCCGCCCGTGTAGGCCCAGAAGTCCAGGAAGGCGACGATGAGCCTGAGGTTCCGCTTGCCGGCTTCGGCGATAAGGAAGTCAATCTTCTGCACGCCGTTCGCGCCGTCATTGACCGCCATCTTGTTCTCGCGCGGATCCCAGTAGAGCACGTATGCGCCTTTGGTCCCGAGATCGCTCGCATCGGCCTCGAGCCGCCAGTTCCAGATTGTCGGAATGCTTCCGTCGAGCGACCCGATCACCGGCTGGAGGTAGGTGCGTATCACGTTGGCCCCGGCGGCCGTCGCGTCATCGAGAACGCCGAGAACCTCCTTCTTCGATGCGTAAGTGAGATAGTGATTGTTGACGCCGGTCACGAAGAACGGTCTGTCGTCCAACGTGAACTGCGTTCCGGAAGTCTTGACGAAAGACGTCGCCGATCGATTGTCCGCGGCGTTCACGGCGCCTGGAGCAGACAGCAACGCAACCACCAGCATTCGCAGTCCGGTGTTGCGTAGCGCATTTCTCGCCCATTGGTAGTCGACAATCATCCCTCCACGTGACCTTCGCCCGAGGCCGAACGCAACCGCCCCGAAGGATTACCTCCACTGGCGTCGCACGATCCGTCGCCGATCAGGCATAGTGGTGCTGTGCTGGTCCGGTCGTTTCGGTAGGGCCCTGTGTCGTCAGCAACCAACCAAGTGTCCGGCTCGTCGGAGCGGCGCGTCCCCGCGGTCGTGATCGGTGGCGAGCTGAACGGCCTCGGAGTGTGTCGCAGCCTCGCCATGGGCCGGATGCCCATCTGGGTGGTCGACTGCAAGCGCTCGAACCCGGCGTTGTGGTCGCGCTACGTCCATCGGGTCTTCACGGACGCCCTTCATGGTCCAGGCTTCATCGACTTTCTACGTGATTTGCAACGCCGGCTCGGCGAGCCGCCTTTCCTGGTCGTTACGGACGAGTTGGCACTGCTTACGATCTCGGAGCACCGTAAACAGCTCGAGAGACTCTATCGCTTCCGCTTGCCGGCTCATGAGACGGTTCTCATGCTGCACGACAAGGCCAGGTTTCACGAGCATGCCGGCTTGCACGGCTGGCCGGTGCCGAACGGCGCGGTCGTGCGGGCTCTCGCGGATACCCCGAGGATCGCATCGCTCCGCCCGCCGATGATCCTGAAACCCGCGGACAAACGCCACTTCCACGAGGGACACGCCCCCCGCCTGATCACGGCAGAGAACTGCGCCGACGCAATCGCGACCGCCGAGAGATTGCTGGCCCAGGCCGGCGAGGTTCTGGTGCAGGAAACCATCGAGGGATCGGACGACAACATTTACTTCTGCCTGTTCTACCGGGGCCGCGACCGCGAGACGCTCGCCCTATTCACCGGACAAAAGCTCGCCAGCACACCGCCGGGTATCGGCAGCACGGCCTTCTGTACGGCTGCGGCCAACGAGGAGCTGGAGCGCACGACGAAAGGCATTCTCGATCAGGTGAACTACGTCGGATTTGGCGGCATCGAATACAAGCGCGATGCCAGGAGCGGGCGCTTCCTGATCATCGAGCCGACGGTCGGGCGCACCGACTGGCAGGAGGAGGTGGCGACGCTCGCCGGGGTCAACATCCCGCTGATAGCTTATCGGCACGAGCTCGGCCTGCGGCCCCTTTCTGAAGGCCCGATCGACGGCCGAATGGTCTGGCAGAGTTCCTGGATCGAGCGGATCCGGCTGGGTGCGACACCGATCCCGCCTCGGTCCGTTGTGGTGGATGGCTACTGGCGCCGCGACGATCCGCTGCCGGCACTCGCGCACTATCCGCACCACGCGGCGCACGGCGTGGCCTTGCATCTGCAACCGTGGTTTGCGGAGTTGCAGCGGAAACTTGGCGCAGCCGTGTGCCGGCGTCCTTCGGAGGCGTGAGAGTAACAATGCGCATCTGCCTGTATCTCGATCCGTCTCGACTGCTTCGCTGGCATCAGTGGCTGGCGGAGGCGCTTGCTGAAACACCCGGCAACGAGGTCTCCTGCGCGTTCGCAGCTGCCCGACGCCCGCTCCCGTCGATGTGCCGTCTCCTGATCGACCTCGAACGGCTGGTCTATGGGTTTGGTGCGAACGGCGCCACCGATCCCGTCGAAACGGTGGTGCGGTCCCTGCCGGCGCGTCCGGCTGGGGATGTCGATGTGGTGATCAATTTCAGCGGAGAGGAGCCGCTCTCGGCGGGAGGACGCGTGCTGACGCCACTCTTCAACGGCGTACCCGGCGAGATCGGCGTCATGACCGCGCTCGTCAATCACCAGGACCTTCTCGTCGACCTGCACGACACGGCTTTCCCCACGGGCTCATGGATGGCCCGACCGGCCCGTTTGGACCGCGACGTGTTCGCAGCAGGCCTCGACAGCGCCCTCTCCTGCGCTGTGGCGCTGATCCTCAAGGCCTTGCGCAGGGAAGCCGGTGCGACAGCGTCCGACGCCCGCGCGGCCCAGACAACTGCCCCGTGCCTTGGCGCGCTTTCGGCCCTCGCATTTGCCACCAGCACCGTGGCATCGAAGGCAATCAGGTTCCTGGACGTCCTGGCGCGGGGCGGCAAGACGTGGGGCATCGGCTGGCGCTTCGACGAAAGCGCCAGCCTGCTCGACAAGGGTAATGCAGCCTTCCGTGTCCTAACTTCGCCCGCCAATGGTTATCTTGCCGACCCGTTCTCGTTTCGACATCAGGGGCGGGATTTCATTTTTGTCGAACAGTATCTCAACACTAAGGGCCGGGGATGCATTGCGGTCGTGACAGCGGACCGGAACGGAACCACCACCCCACCACAGATCGTCGTCGAGGAGCCGCATCACCTGTCCTACCCGTTCGTGTTCGAGCAGGACGGTCAGATCTGGATGATCCCGGAATCAGGAGCGGCCAGAAGTGTCAGCCTCTACAGGGCCGTGGAATTCCCGCATCGATGGACGCGCGAAGCCTGCCTCGTCGAAGGCATCGAATGTTACGACACCACGCCGCTGCAGCATGCGGGCGCCTTCTGGTTCTTCGTCAGCCCGCGGCCGTGGGGATCGACGTCCTGGGATGTCCTCAGCATCTACCGTGCCGAGAGCCTGACGGGGGAATGGGCGCCACATGCAGAAAACCCGGTGCTGCTCGATGCGAAACTCAGCCGTCCCGCAGGCGCCTTCATCCGGCAAGGCGGGCGCACGCTACGCCCGGTCCAGGATTGCTCGCGACGCTATGGCGGAGCGGTGACGTTTTGCCAGATCGAAGCGCTCGACCGATCGACGTTTGTGCAGACCCCGGTCGGCCGCATCAGGTCCGGGACACTGGGGTGCCACACGTACAACCGTCACTCCGGCCTGGAGGTTGTCGACCTGTTCGGTCACGTCAGCGGCTTGCGAGAAGTTGCGCTCACCTATGGTCCGCTCGCAACCCGCCCATCGGTTGCCTGCGACCAGGCTCCTGCCGCGGCCGATTCGGATTTTGCGACGGAAGCTGACAGTGGTACGGCCAAAACCGCCCTGAAGGCATAACCACAAAGAGCTAACCATCTATCGTGCTTCCATTGCGCGATCGCATCAGGGATGCTCCGGACAAATCAGGTCGGGAAAGGCCCCAGAACCTTCCTCCCAATCTTCCTTCATCTCATTTTCATTGCACCCTGTGCGGGAGTCTGCATATGGCTAGGTCAAGCACGTCCGTAGATGTGGCGGTCATTGGAGCTGGCCCCTACGGATTGTCGCTGGCTGCGCACCTGCGGGCGCGCGGCGTGGAGCACCGGATTTTCGGAGAGCCCATGGGGCCCTGGAAAACCAACATGCCCCTCGGCATGCTGCTCAAATCCTATCCCTGGGCGACGAGCCTCTCAGACCCCGAGTCGGAATTCGACCTGAAGAGCTTCTGCACCGAACGTGCCCTGCCCTATCATGACGAGCTGATGCCGCTGCCGCTCAGCCGGTTCATCGACTACGGCGAAACTTTCCAGGCGCGTTACGTACCCGCCGTGGAGCGCAAGACTCTGATTGCGCTGGAGCCCGGCTCGGGCGTTCTTCGTGCCACTTTCGACGATGGCGAAACGGTCCATGCACGCCGCGTCGTGGTGTCGATCGGCCTGCATCCCTTCAAGCGCCTGCCGCAGGAGGCTGCGCATCTGCCGACCGAGCTGTGCTCGCACAGCGGCGAGTACGGCTCGCTGGAGACCCTCGACGGCAGCGAGGTCATCGTGGTCGGATCCGGATCATCGGCGACTGATCTGGCGGCGCTGATCCATGAGAAAGGGATCGCGGTTTCGCTTATTGCGCGCCGGCCAAAGCTGCATTTCGCCGACGGCCCCCGGCACCGGTCCTTGTTCGCGCGCGCCGCGGCTCCAATGAGTGGTATCGGCCATGGCTGGACGTTGGCGACCTGCGCCAAATATCCGCAACTGATCCGACATTTTTCGAAGGACTTGCGAGTCCGGCTCGCCAATCACAAGGCGCTGGGCCCGCTGGGCGGCGCTTTCGTGAAGGACCGCGTTGTCGGACAAGTGCCGGTGCGGCTCAGTCAGGCCATTCGTGGCGTCGAGACGCGTAATGGCAAGGTCGTGCTCGATCTCGTCGACTCCGCCGGCGCGCGGCGCTCGATGCGAGCCGACCACGTCATCTTCGCAACCGGCTACAAGGTCGACGTGAGCCGGCTGGGCTTCCTGAGCCAAACGCTGTTGCACCGAATGCAGCTGGTCGATGGGGCGCCGCAACTTTCGGCGCATTACGAGACGACCGTCCCGGGCTTGCATTTCATCGGTCCGGCCGCGGCAAACAGTTTTGGTCCGGTGTGCCGCTTCGTCTACGGCACAGATCATCCAGCCCGGCATCTGGCCCGCCACTTGTCGACTGTCCTGGCGCGCGTCCGCCCCGCGCTCCAGCTTCGGCCGCTCGACCGCACGGTGTCACCATGAACGCCCCCGTCCTCAGTATCCTCGCCCACGTCGGGGTCACACCGGCGCCTGACCCGATCAATATCGCGCTGGCGCGATCGCTTACCCTGCCGCGCGTGAGCTTCGTCGTCCCGACACTGAACGAAGCCAAGAACCTCCCCTGGCTTCTGCCGCGCATCCCGAACTGGGCGCATGAGGTCATTATCGTGGACGGTCGTTCGACCGACGACACGGTCGCGGTGGCGCGCCGCCTGCGCGACGTGAAGGTTGTCATGGAACCCCGACGAGGCAAGGGCGCGGCTCTGCGCGCGGGATTCCGGGCCGCCACCGGCGACATCATCGTCATGATCGACGCCGACGGCTCCATGATCCCGGAGGAGTCCGTCGTCTTCGTGAGTGCGTTGATGGCCGGCGCGGATCTGGTCAAGGGCTCGCGTTTCCTCCAGGGAGCTGGCACCGACGACATGTCGCTGTTCCGCATGCTCGGCAACTGGGGGCTGACCCAGACCGTGCGGCTGCTCTATGGCGGCGTGTTCTCCGATCTCTGCTACGGATACATGGCGTTCTGGACCAAGCACGTCGCCACGCTCGACTGCGATTGCGACGGATTCGAGATCGAGACCCTCATCAACGTGCGGGCCTTGAAGAACCATCTCAACATCGTCGAGGTCGCGAGTTTCGAGGCTCCGCGCATCAGTGGTGAGAGCAATCTGCGCGCGATCCCGGACGGCTGGCGCGTCCTCAAGACGATCCTGCGCGAACGGGTGCTTTCGCCGGTTTCGCTGGTTTCCTATGGGTACCCATGAGAAGGGCTGGGACGATCGAGAAATCGTCCGGTGAAGGGATAGCCCGATGCACATCCTGATGGTTGCCGCTCGCTGCTACCCCTTCACAGGAGGCATCGAAACTCACATCCATGAGGTCGGCCCCCGCCTCGTGGAGCGTGGCCACGTGGTCGATGTGCTCACCACCGACCCCTCGGGAGAACTGCCTGTTGAGGAGTATCTGCGCGGCATACGCGTGCAGCGCGTGCCGGCCTGGCCAAGGGAACGGGACCTTTATGTGTCCCCTGGCATCTACACCGCGATCCGGCGCGGGGTCTGGGATCTGATCCATTTCCAAGGCTACAACACCTTCGTGGCGCCGATCGGACTGCTCGCGGCCATTCGCGGCGACCTGCCGTTCGTGCTGACCTTCCACAGTGGCGGACATTCCTCGCCGCTGCGCAATGCAGTGCGCGGGACCCAGCACGCGCTGCTCCGGCCGCTCGTGGCCCGAGCCGCACGGCTGATCGGCGTCTCCGAATTCGAAGCCAGCTTCTTCAGCGCTAGGATGGGCGTGCCGCGCGAACGCTTCGTCGTCATTCCAAACGGCGCGGCGATGCCGGCTGCGAGCGCCGGCGTCAGGGTCGATCCCCATCTGATTATCTCCAGCGGCAGGCTCGAGCGCTACAAGGGCCACCACCGGGCGATTGCAGCCATGCCCGAGTTGATTCACCGGGTACCGGACGCCCGATTGCATGTCGTCGGATCGGGCCCGTATGAGGGAGAATTGCGGCGGCTCGTCGCGACGCTTGGTCTTGAAGAGCGGGTTACCATCGCAACCATTCCCGGGTCCGAACGACAGAAAATGGCCGACCTCCTGGCGAGCGCCGGGCTGTTCGTATTGTTCAGCGAGTACGAAGCCCATCCCGTCGCCGTCATGGAAGCTTTGTCGCTGCGGCGCCCGGTCCTCGTGAACGACACGTCCGGGCTTGGAGAGTTGGCGTCCAAAGGTCTGTGCCGGGCGATTGCGCGCGACGCAAACCCGAGAGTGCTGGCCGCCGCTATGGCCGAGGAACTGGAGGCCCAGCGGGTGGTCCCGGATTGGGCGTTGCCGGACTGGGATGACTGCGCACAAGCGCTGAGCGAAGTTTACGACGATGTTTACAACGATATTCTAACTAGCCGATCGAGGGAGCGCGTTCCGCTCGGTGGCATCCTGTCGTGGCCTCCTGAGACGAAGGCACGACGCCGATGATGCCGGCTCATTTGACCGCAGCAACCGGGACAAACCCGCTCCAGACCGGAGTCCAATTCGCCTCGGCGGTCATCGGCCCCGATCTTCACGGCGGTAGCTCCGACGCCCCGGCACGGCCGGTGAGTTGCGAATGGATCGCGGCCTTGTGCCTGACGGCGGCCGTGGCATTGTTGCTGGTGGTGGCGGGGCACGTTGCCGGGCGGCGAGCCTACGACGTGGCGCCACTGCTTTTCTGGTCCGGCGTGGTCCTGCTGGTCGTTCCAATCAGCCTTCGCGTCGGCTGGCCCAGGGTTGTTCGAGGTGAACGTCTCTTCCTGCTACTCCTGCTTGCCGAAGCTCTGTTCTATTACAAATCTGTCTACTCCCCGACCAGCTTCATCGGTCACGACGAATTCCTGCACTGGGTCGCTGCCGACGATCTCTTGACGGCACGCCGGCTGTTCCTGTCGAACCCGCTTCTGCCGATCGGCCCGGCGTATCCCGCTCTGGAAATTCTGACGACTGCAATCGTCAATCTCACCGGACTGCCATTGTTTGCGGCGGGGACGCTGCTGTTGATCATCCTGAAGGGCACCTTCGTCGTCGGCCTGTTCCTGTTCTACGAAAATCTCTCCGGATCGCCGCGCACCTCGGCCATCGCCTGTCTCGTCTATATGGGCTGCACGACCTTCGCCGTGTTCGAGGCAATGTTCTCCTACGAGAGCCTCGGCGTGGTGCTGTGCGTGCTGACCATCGCGGTCGAAGCAGCGACGAGGAATCTCGACGGGCGACCGCGGCTGCGAGCGCTTGGTTTGATTGCCTTGCTGTTGGGGGCCCTTGCGGTCACGCATCACCTCTCGGCCGCCTTCGCTGCCATCTATTTTGGAGCACTGGCCGGCTTCGAGGCCTTGCGGAAAGGCCCCATGCGGATCGAGGCAAGATTCGCCATGGGCGCCACGGCGATCCTCGCCATCGCCCTGCCACTGCTATGGATGGAGGCCCGTGGTAACCTTCTCAGGGGCTATCTCGGCCCGGTGATCGAAAGCGGCTTCAGGACCTTGCTCGCAAAGATCATGGGCGCGCCCACCCTACGGTCGGAGCATCTCGGCCATCCGGCGCAGCCCTTCGGCATGCGGCTGACCACCATGGTGGCGATCCTGCTGTTGGCGCTGGGACTGGCGACAGGATTCTTCAGATCGTTGGCGCTGACAGCACCGAGCAGCGCGCGCACGGGCTGGCGTCGAATGCAGGACATTTTGGGACGTCGCTGGCGCGACGGCCGCATCGTGGTCCTCACCCTATTCGCCTTCGGATTCCCGATCTCGGTGGCGTTCCGGCTGACCAGCGCGGGATGGGAAATCGGCAACCGCATGGGGACGTTCGTGTTCATCGCGGTCGGGCTGGTGGTCGCGGTGAGCATCGTGCATTTCTGGCAGGGCCGCGAGCCTCGCGGATGGCGCCTCATTGGGCCGGCAATGGCTCTCTCCATTATCGTCATGGGGGGCGTCACGAGTTCTGCGCTCTACCCGATCCGCGGACCCTACAGGGTGGCAGCCGACCAGCAATCCGTCGAGCCCATGGGGATCGAAACGGCTCTCTGGACCAAGCGGTGGCTCGCGGCCGGCAATCGCTTCACCTCCGACCGCGTCAATCGCCTGCTGCTTGCGAGCTACGGGCGTCAGGACGTCCGGGTCAAGATCGACGAAGGCGTTAATACCGCGCGCTTGTACGAAACCGAGACATTAGGGCCCGATGACTTCTGGGCGCTGGCGAGGAGCGACATCGATTTCCTGCTGGTGGATCTGCGTTTGTGCACGGCCCCTCCGGTGCTCGGCTTCTATTTCGAGCCGTGGCAGGCGCAGCAGGGAAAGCCACTTTCAAGCGACGAGCTGCTCAAGTTCAACGACATCAAGGGCATCACGCGCATTTACGACAACGGCTGGATCGTGATCTACGACGTGAGAGGATTGCATGGGAATTCCTAGCAACCGGGACCTTCGGGTCGCCTTCCTTTGGGCAGTAGCCACACTGTTAGCGGTTGCCATCAGCGATAGTCTGCTCCTGCGTACCATCCTGGGCGCGCCCATGATGTTCCTCGTCTCCGGCCATGCTGTGCTGCGGGCGATCGGCATCAGGACCACCTCCGTATCCGAGCATCTCGCCTACGCGGTCGGCGCGAGCCTCGCCGTCGGCATTGCCGGCGGCTTTGCCCTGAACGCCGCAGGTTTCCTCAGGCCGCTCGGATGGGCGATCTGGTTCTGCGCCATAACCATCGGCGCGACGCTCGTGGCCGACAGCCGCAGCGATGCTCCCGATCTGCCATCCTGGCCAAGTCCGGTGCGGGTCCGCTTCTGGCAGGGCGCCACGATCGCGCTCGCGGTGCTCCTGGCGACCGGCGCTTATGCGCTGGCCGTCCGCGACGAAGCGACTTACCGACAATTCAGCTACACGGAGTTCTGGCTGTTGCCATCGACCGGCGACGGCCCGGGTCGGCTCACCGTCGGCGTCCGCAACGCCGAGACCCAAACTCAGCGTTTCGACGTGGAAATTACCGTCGACGGGCGACCCTTCGCCGTTTTCCGTTCGCTGACCATCGCGCCAGGCGAGACCTGGGCGCGACAGATCCCGGTCTCCATCTCGGCCACCTCGCAGAAGGCCGAAGCCCGGCTCTACAGGCCGGACGACAATCGACTCTATCGCAGCGTTTCGACGCTGGTGCCGCGCATCTGAAACGAGGCCGACTATGCGTATCCTGCTGCTGTCGCAATTCTATCCTCCGGTGATCGGGGGCGAGGAGCGGCACGTCCGTAACCTCGGCAGGGCATTGGCGCAGCGCGGCCACACCGTGAACGTCGGGACTTTCATGCATCCCGGATCGCCGGACACCGAGCTGGACGGTGCGGTCCGCGTGCATCGCCTGCGCGGCACGCTCCAGCGTCTTTCAAACCTTCACACCGATTCCGAGCGCCGCCACGCCCCACCCTTCCCGGATCCCGAGCTGCTGTTGGCGCTGAAGCGACTGATCGCGAAGGAGCGGCCGGACATTGTCCACGCCCATAACTGGATCTACGCTTCGTTCCTGCCTCTCAGGGTTCTCGGTGGCGCGCGCCTCGTGGTGACGCTCCATGATTACGGCCTCGTGTGCGCCAAGAAGAACTTCATGCATCTGGGTACGCATTTGTGCGATGGCCCGCGGCTCGCGAAGTGCCTGCCCTGCGCCGCCGCCCATTACGGAGCCGTGAAAGCCACCGCGACGACGCTTGGCAACTGGGCGTCAAGTTTCGTCGCGCGGCGCGTGGTGGACCGCTTCATTGCGGTGAGCCACGCGGTGGCGCGTCATACCGGCCTCACGCGAGGTCGCGCTCCCTACGATGTCATCCCAAACTTCGTGCCTGATGATGTCGGCGTACTTGGCTCGGAAGATTCCCGCCTGCAGGAGCTGCCGAAAAATGGATTTATCCTGTTCGTCGGTGACATGATGCGGCTCAAGGGCATTGACGTGCTCCTGAAGGCCTATGCCCAACTCGAGCAGGCACCGCCGCTGGTCCTGATCGGACGCCGGGTCGCCGATACGCCGACCGAGTTTCCGCCGAACGTTCACGTTTTCAGCAACTGGCCGCATTCCGCCATCATGCATGCATGGCACCGATCGCTGTTCGGCGTGCTGCCATCGGTCGGGCCGGAGGCCTGCGCGACCGTCATCATGGAAGCAATGGCGTCGGGCAAAGCCGTTGTCGCAACCGACGTCGGCGGCATGCCGGACCTCGTCGATCACGGTGAGACAGGGCTCCTCGTGCCGCCCAGCGACGCGGAAGCTTTGGCCCGCGCGATGCAAACACTGCTGGAGGATCACGCCATGCTGGCCCGCCTCGAGGCGACAAGTCTCGCCCGGGTGGAGCGTCTCAAGGCCGGGGCGGTCGTGACCCGGATCGAGCAAGTCTACCGCGATGTCTCGCGCCCATTCGCCAGCAGGGTCGCAATTCCGGCGCAGCAGCGTTCGGGAGAGCCGTCATGTTAGCGCTCGCCCGGACGGCCATCATGCGCGCGTCGAGGATTCTGCGAAAGAGCGCCGTCCTCATTACGAATTCGGGCGCTCTGGCGATCGGAACGGTGGCGACGGCGGGTCTTGGATTTGTCTATTGGTGGCTTGCCGCGCGAATGTTCCCGCCGGAGGTGATCGGCAACGCCTTCGCACTTCTGTCGGTGATCGGTTTGGTCGCTCTCCTGGGCGAGGCCGGAGTCGGGACCTTGCTGATAGGCGAAATCGTCCGGCATCCCGGCCAGGAGGCCGGCCTTGCGGGCGCGGCGGCGTGTATCGCAGCGACGCTGGCGGTCGGCTTGGCCTTGGTGTTTGTCTTCGCCGAAGCACAACTCAGCTCGGCCAGCCCAATCGACAGCTGGTTCGAGGCCGGCCTGTTCGTCCTTGGCTGCAGCCTGACCGCATTCAGCTTCGTGCTCGAGCAGGCGTTGGTTGGCAGCCTGCGCGGCAGCGCCAGGATGGTCCGGCAGATACTGTTCTCGACGCTCAAGTTGATGCTGATCGTCGCCGCCGCCACCGCCGGCTTTGTCTCCGATGCCGCGATTCTTTTCACCTGGGTGGCCGGCTTGCTCGCGTCCTGGATTGGTCTCGATCTCTTGACGGGGGGTGGTGCGCGTCGCCTCGTTGGCGCGCCTGATTTCAGCCTGCTCTATACGCTTCGGGACAAGGTGCTCGGCCATTACGCGCTTGATGTCTCCGTGCAGGCTCCCACCATCATCATGCCCTATCTTGTGCTGGTCCTCCTGTCCCCGACCATCAACGCGGCTTTTGCGTCGTTGTGGATGCTGGTCTCGATGGCCGCGCTGATTCCCGCAGCCTTGGCCACAGTCCTGTTCCCCGCGGTCAGAGCAAACTCCAAACAATTCGGGCACGACATGCTGGTGTCGCTGTCCGCGTCATTGCTCTTCTCATTGGTCTGCGCCGCCCTGGTCCTCGCCTTTTCGCGGCAACTACTAGCGCTCTTCAATCCGGCCTATCCGGAGATCGCCGGTTCGAGCCTGCGCTTGCTCGGCTTCAGCCTGCTCGGATTAACCTTTAAGTTTCATGCCTGCGCGCTGGCGCGGCTCGGTGACAAGATGCGCAAGGCATCGTACTGGTTCGCGTTGGGAGGATTGCTGGAGTTCGGCTTTGCGATTGCAGGGGCGAAGCTCAATGGACTAGAGGGGCTGGTGGTGGGCTGGACATTCGCCGTCAGCGTCGAAGGAGCGTGTTCGGCCCTCGTTTTGGCTTTCGTAAGGACCCTGGTATCTGACGCCGGCCCGGCGGGCGGAGGCTTGGCCCCGTTCCAGGAAACCTCCGATCATCGTACCGAGGCATCAGCCGCAAATTTGATCGCCGGCGCACCGTCGCAGTCGGCCCCAGCGGCGGGCTAGCACTACTTTGGCAGATTGTTGATTTTGCCGCGTTTTATAGGATTCCCGAATCAATTTTTCAATGATTCATGGGTGGTCGGCTCTTGGAGGGCTGACCATGCCGGGATGGGAAGACGAACTCGAACGTTGGCTGATGCCGTTCTTGGACCGGCTGGGTCATAAGACCCGGCAGCGGATGTGTCCTCTGTATGTTGCGGGATTGATCGGTCCTGGCGATCGCAAGAGCGTTCAGCCGATGGCGGAGCGCCTTGCCACGAGCAACTACGACCAGTTGCACCATTTCATTGCGGACGGTGTCTGGAACGCGACGCCGCTGGAGACAGAGCTGCTCAACCAGGCGGACCGACTTGTCGGCGGCAGGGATGCGGTGCTGGTTATTGATGACACCTCACTGCCGAAGAAGGGTGAGCGATCGGTCGGTGTTGCGGCTCAATACGCGTCGGCTCTCGGTAAAACTGCAAATTGCCAAACACTGGTGTCTTTAACGCTTGCGCGCGGCGAAGTGCCCGTGATGGTCGCGTTACGTCTCTTTCTGCCTGATAGCTGGACAAGCGACATGCCTCGTTTGAAGCGAGCTCGCGTGCCAATCGAACACCGAACGCCACGGTCCAAGCCGGAGATCGCTTTGGCCGAGATTGACCGCGCGATGGCAGCCAACATGCGCTTTGGATTTGTGCTGGCGGATGCAGGATACGGCCTCAGTGCACCGTTTCGACAAGGGCTAACAGAGCGCGGGCTGGCCTGGGCGGTCGGTATCCCTCGGCACCAGAAAGTGTATCCGGTCGATGTGAAGCTCATTTGGCCGATCACCAAAGTCCGTGGCAAACCACGAAAGCACCACGTGCCGGATATCTTATCGATTGCGGCAGAACAAATGCTGGCCAGCGCCAAATGGAAAACCGTGAGTTGGCGTAGCGGGACGAAAGGTCGGCTCAAAGCCCGATTTGCTGCTCTCCGTGTCCGCACCGCCGACGGCCCTCCGCAGCGGATATGGGATAAAGGTCAGCAGCATCTCCCAGGCGACGAAGCCTGGCTCATTGGCGAGCAACGTGCCTCCGGGGAGAGGAAATACTATCTCGCCAATCTTCCGGCGACGACGGATCTGCGCACGCTGGCTGCCACCATCAAGGCACGGTGGATTTGTGAGCAGGCGCATCAGCAGTTGAAGGAGGAGCTTGGACTTGATCACTTCGAAGGGCGATCATGGCAAGGTCTTCATCGCCACGCCCTTATGACAATGATTGCCTACGCCTTCCTGCAACATCGTCGCCTCGCATACGCGGGGCGGAAAAAAGAATCAACGGGCCTCCGCCTCAACCAACCATGCCCGCCGTACGCCACGCCATCGTCGATCTCATCCTTCGGCCGCCGCCTCGGCAGTGCCCATATTGCCGAAAGCAAATCCTTGAAAAACAGCGGCCAAAACACATTCTGCCAAAGTACTGCTAGTTCCGAGCCCGCGCGGCTATTTGGTTGCAATTGCCGTAATGCCCATCAGGACGCCGGCCATATCATTGCGCCGCAAACGAGCCGGGAGTAGTTGCAGAGCCCATTCGATGCCACGCATCAGCGGATAGGGTGGCGTGACCAGCCGATATCCGGCGATCACCAGGGGGAACTCGACTCGGCGGAAGCCTGCCCTCAGCATTAGCGCGCGCAGTGACCGGAAGTCGTATTCGCGCATGTGCATGCCCGTCGCCACGTCGTCGACGACCGCCGAGATGTCGTGCGGCCCAGTAACGATGCTCGGCGTCGTACACACATAGTGCCCGCCACTCCTGAGCACCCGGTGGATCTGCCGGAGCTGGTCCTTGGCGTCATCGACGTGCAGATGCTCCATGAGCTGATCTGAATTCGCCAGGTCGACGGAGTTGTCCGCGAGCGGAATATTGACCCCATCGGTCTTCACGAATCGGAAATTCGCCGGAGCGGCGGTGAGGTCCACAAGAGCATCCGTGACATCAAGGCCGAGCACCTCTCGGGCGATGCCGGACAGCGCGTAGGGCAGCATGGCGTCACCGGCGCCGATCTCCAAATACACGCCGCCGCGCTCCATCAGTGGCTGAAGGAGCCTGACTTGTCTCGCAACCCGGTCCGGCCGTGAGCTGCCGGCCATCTTTTGGGGATGGTCCGGCAGGCTGTTGAACAATTCCGAATAGACCTCGGCATAGAGCAGGGAGCGCTCCTGGCGGGAGGCCGCCCGCAGACGATCCGCGAGCCGGCGCTCGAGTTCGTAGTGCGCGATCAGGCGCTCGGGCGATCGTGTGTCCTTCCAGCGCAGCTGGATCGCCCGATAGTCAGGCTTCAGCTTCGTCGACACAGGCGCTCCCGATCTGATTTGGGTGCTTGCGGGCCAATCACCTTTGCGGATTAATCTTGCAAGCGCCATCACTTCGGACCGGTCCTCTTGTCCGCGACAGCGCGACCAGTCGTCTCCGAGCGATCGGCGGCGCGCCCCGCCGGTGGCCTGTCGCCCATCGGCGCGATCGGAAGCGATGCGCCGGCCTGCGCCTTCTCGTTTTCGCCCGTGATGACGTTGACGAGGTCGCCAGGCAGCAAAACGCTCATCCCGGTGGAGGCGATGGCGACCGGTCCGGCCGCAGTCTGCCGCACGACCTCGTACGTCACCCGGTTCGCCTCTTTCGCGAACTGGGCGCGGGTCGCCGGCAACGTGCTAAGGACACCTTCGCTGATGTTGAACTCGCGCTCATTGTCTGCGATCTGGCGCTCGATCATCTCGATCTCGACCTCCAGATCGTTCTTGACATCAGCCTGAACCTTCATCGCCTCTGCCTCCATGGAAGCAAGGCGCTGCTTGGCCATCCCGTACTGATTGAGGGCATCCCGCCGGCGTTGCTCGGCGTCGGTCAACTCACTCTGGACCTGATTCAGCACTGTCATGCTGAGGACGTTGCGGTCGACGAGGGACCGCATGCTGTTGACGCGATCCTGGCGCAGCTTGACGAGTTCGTCGAGCGCCTCCGTGCGCCCGTACACCGCAACATCCTGCTTGGCCGAATCCAATGCAGTCAGGATGGCATGCTCGCGGTTCTTGCGGGCCGTGGCGACCGCTTTGCGCCTGTCGCTCTGCTCGTTGACGAAATTGGCGGCCTCGGTCGAGCCGACCAGTTCCAGCAGCCGGGGTGGGATCTTAGGGTCGGCCCCGTCGCGCTCTGCCTTCAGCACCGCCGCACGCGCCAACAGCTTCAGCATGGCGTCGACGGCCCCGCTGCGCTTCTGGATTTCCCGCACGGCTTCGATCTTCTGCCACGGCTCATTGGTGCCCCGATCGAGCCCCCCGGCCAGCGCGATGGCATGCAGGACCGTCATGCCGGGCACGTATTTGAACGAGCCCGGGTTCTTGGCCGGTCCCATCACATAAATGGGTGAGCGCTCCACCGACAGAATGTTGACCGTTCCCTTGCGGCCGAGCAGTTGATTGAAGCTCTCCAGCAGACCGTGTTGCACCTGCTGCGCTGACCGGTTGACGACCGGAATGGAGCCCAGCAAGGGCACGGAAATCGTGCCATCCTCCTGGACGGCGTATTCCCCGCTCAGTTCCGGACGCTGGAGGATGCCGCGCAGAGCCGATGCGGACGATGAGCGCCCCCACTTGTCCTCCTCGACGTCCACGCGCTCGTAGAACGCAAGCTTGAGCCGATCGCCGACCACGAACAGACCTGGCACCGGCGCGTCCAGCGGCATTCCCACCGTTCTCGGCCGCTCGGTGACGGCAGGGGCGGCAAGGATGGCGCTCCGTTCGGTCAACGTTGCGACTGGCGCCTGGGGTTCGGGTACGCCGGTGGATTCAGCCGTGGCCCGAGCCAACTGTTGTTGCTGCGTACCGATCGCAGCAGATACCGTCTGCACGACGGCTCCGGAGGCAACCTCGACCGCCTCCCAATTGCTGGCCGCGCCAACCCCCAGCAGAGCGAGCCCGGAGGCCGCCCCCAGGAACAACAGCAACGGTTTCTTTCCTCCGCGGAAGGCTACGTTGGGCAGTCGCATGATGGGCTCGGGATTTCTTCTGACGTCCATGGCGAATGGCTCTCGATTTCGATGGCGGCCATCCCGTTCCTGCATGCGTCGTGGAGTGCAAGCGTGGACAACCAGAACGATAACGCAGCCCATCGTGGCCCCTGGAGATCACAGGCACAACGACCCTTTGTGGGCATCCCCGGAGGTACCTCTTCTGAGCAGGAAAAGGGGTAAGCGAG
Organism: Bradyrhizobium betae; assembly: GCF_004123905.1. Taxonomy (GTDB): domain Bacteria; phylum Pseudomonadota; class Alphaproteobacteria; order Rhizobiales; family Xanthobacteraceae; genus Bradyrhizobium; species Bradyrhizobium betae_A. The sequence goes on along the minus strand of NZ_MZXW01000004.1, from coordinate 140,434 downwards.
GGTCCTCCATGCGAGTTATAGGAATCGCGGATCGGCGGCGCGCATAATGATGCATCTGTAACGAACTGCGCCATTATATACGGCGGATCACTGCAATGGGTCGCACGCTTATTCTCGATTTGAACACCACCTGCGACGTCGTAGGCGCCTCGCGCCGCGCTTCCGACGAGACGCCGTACGCGCCGGACACGGCAAGACACCTGTCCAGGCTCGGATGGCCCACGCCTCCATGGCTGGCGGCGGCTGTGCTCGTGATCTCGTCCATGTCGGACGCGCAGGCGTCCACCGATTACACACGATACCTGTTGGATGCGCGACAAGCGAGTGTTCCCGACCATCGCGTTTCACATGGGATGGCTGGTCGCAACGAGCTCGCGATGTCGTCGCGCCGCGTGGGCGATGACAAGCCAATCCGGCTCGTGCAAGCGGTCACAACCGATAGAGGAGAGCCGCAGCAGTCTCCGGAACTGGAACCGCGCGGGCCCGAGGCACTGTCATGCGAACTCAGCAATGCAAAACACGATATCGCGCTCCTGCAAGGTCTCGCGCAGGAGCACGATCGGGCCGAACAGTTGGAGCAGGCATTGGCGGCGGCACGACGTGACGTCGACGCTCAGACAGCGCTTGCGGCAAAGGCGAGCGACGAGATCGCCGGGCTGAAGCAGGCAGCTGAACGTGGCCGCGTGGAATCACAGGACTCCCTGCAACAGCAGCGGGACCGCGCCGCCCGGCTGGAGCAGGCGCTTGCGGTCGCGCATCGGGACGTCGAGATTCAGACGACACTCGCGGCAAGGGCGAGCGATGAGGTCGCCCAGCTCAAGCAGGCCGCGGAAAGCGGCCTCGTGGAGTTGCAGAAATCCCTGCAAGAGGAGCGGGATCGAACCAGTCAGCTCGAGCAGGCGCTTGCGGCCGCGCGACGAGATATCGATGCGCAGACGGCGCTAGCCGCGACGGCGAGCGACGACGTCGCCAGGCTGACGCAAGCAGAAAAAGCTGGCGCCACGGAGCAGAGACAATCGGTGCAGAAGGAGCGCGAGAGAGCCGATGCACTGGCGCAGGACCTCTCGATGGCGCGAAGCAAAATCTACGCATACGAAGCTCAAGCGGCCAAAGCCAGCGAGGAAGCGGCACAACTCAAGCAGGCAGAGGCGAGCAATACCGCCTCGTTGGGGCAATCGCAGCAACGGGAACGCGAGCGGGCTGAGCAGCTTGCTCGGGACCTTGCGAAAGCAAGCCGCGAGCTCGACGCGCAAACCGAGCGGGCGTCCAAGGCGAGCGAGGAAGTCGTATGGGTCAAGCAGGCCAGAGAGCGTGACGCGGCCGAGTTGCGTGGCCTGGTGCAGCGCGAGCGCGAACGGGCCGAGGGCCTGGAAAGAAATCTCGCATTGGCCCTTCACGACAACGGCGCGCTGGCGGGGAAGAACAATCCCGCCGCGGCGTCTCAGCTCGCGACCACCGGCCGGGCCGTGCGCGAGGAGCCGCTCGCAGCGCCACGGACAATCCAGGACCAGCCTGTCCACGACAGGTCGGTCCAAGATAAATCGGTTCAAGATAACGACCCGGCCATAGCGGCGCGCAGCCCGGGCGATGTGCAGGTCAATCCTGACGAAGGGGTGCAAGTCGCGAGGCTGATGGCACGCGCGAGCCTGCTGCTTGAACAGGGAGACATCGGTGCGGCGCGGATCGTGCTGGAGCACGTCGCCGGGACAGGAAATGCGCGGGCAATCTTCGCGCTAGCGGAAACCTACGATCCGCTGACCCTTCCCAACTTTGGAACATATGGAACTCGCGGCGATGCGACCAAAGCGCGTGATCTTTATGCGCGGGCCCAAGCTGGAGGAATCAAGGAAGCGAAGGCGCGATTCGACGCTTTGGGTCGATAGCACGGTCTCGCGCCGCAATTTCGAACCAATCAATCATCGAAAACGTCACCACGGGTGCAGCATGCGTAGAGGAGTTGGTCGATGAAAGGGCTTATAGGATTGCGTCGACTGCTCTTGCTCGCGGCGCTCGCACCATTGCTCCTGATCATTCAACCCTGGGCAGATGCGCGGTCGCAAGATATTCGACCTCACAAGGTTCGCCTGGCACGGCCCGAGCCGCCGCAGCCTAGGCCTCAGGTGATCTCCATGAACGCCTGGACGATCGGCCTGGCCGGAGGTCTCCTCGAGGGCGCGCCGATCCGCCTGGCAGCGGAGATCGCCCGTGTGGTCGACGATGGGGATAACCTGCATGTTCTGCCTGTCGTCACTCGCGGCGCCGCGGAGAACCTCAATTCCCTGCTCTACTTGCGCGGCATCGATGCGGCAATCATCAATTCCGACGCGCTCGAGGAATACAAGAGCCAGGTGCCGGACATCCAGCGACGAATTGCGTATGTTCTGAATCTGTTCCCGTCCGAGCTGCACATCTTCGTTCGACCAGAGATCCGGAGCTTGAGCGATCTCGCCGGCAAGAAAGTCAATTTCAATACGCAAGGCACCGCTGCGGCCTATTCGGGACCACTGATCTTCAGCCGCCTCAATCTCGAGGTCGAGAAGACGTTCATCCCGCACCAGGTCGCGCTCGAGCAGATGCGCAAAGGCGAGATGTCAGCCGTCGTCTTCATTACATCGAAGCCGGTGGATGCTTTCGTGCGGGGCCGCTGGGAGCCGGGCTTCAAGTTCCTGCCCCTCCCGTACGAGAGCAAGTTCGAGGACTACTATCTTCCCGCCGCGCTCGAAGGGACCGACTATCCCAATCTGATCAAGCCGGGCGAACGGGTTTCGACGATCGCCGTGCCGACCGCACTGGTCGCTTTCAATTGGCCGGCCAAGTCGAATCGCTCCGAGCGCGTCGCACGCTTCATCGACCACCTATTCTCCCGGATCGACAGATTGCAGGCGCCCGGCTTCGACCCGAAATGGAAATCCATCAACCTAGCTGCGACGATCCCGGGTCTCACGCGCGTCCCCGCGGCGCAGGCGTGGCTGGATCGTCAGCCCCGCGCAACACAAGCATCGCAATGAAACGCGCCGCGATCCTTGTTCTTGTTGCACTCGGGGGTGCAGGCGGCATTGCGTTGGCTCAGGATCCCATGACGCAGCTCCGTTCCTGCCTTCAGAAGGAACACGCGGAGCGCCTGGGGTGTCTGAATAAATTGACACGTACCATCGCGCCTCAGCATCGCCCGACGTCCGAAGACGACTGGATCGTCAGCCAGACGACCTCCCCCATAGACTACTCACCGATTGCGACCGCTACGACGTCGTCACGCAGCGGGACCGGCGAGTCCGTGATGCAATTATCGATCCGCTGTCGCAACGGCCGGACGGAGCTGTCGCTCGTGGGACCGGGCATCTCCCGCGGAGGCGGTGATGATGCAATTTCCTATCGCGTCAATGATAATCCGGCGGTGCAGGTCGCCGCAGCCGTGCCGGCATTCGGTCCTGGCGTCGCGTTTGCCGGGGATGTTGTTCGCTTGGTGCAGTCGCTTCCGGACAGCGGGGACCTTATCGTCGTCCTCTCACCCCGGGGCGGGGCTGCTCATGACGGAACGTTCTCCCTCGCCGGGCTGGACGCGGCGCGCGCAAAGATGGCTGCGGCGTGCAAATGGCCGCGCGCGATCGCGACACCGAATCACTGACGGCACGCAAATGATCTTCATCGACGGAGGCGCATAATGACCAAGTTTCATCACCTTGCCAAAGCAGTCGCGATGGGAGCGATCGCCGTTCTGGTTTCCACATCATTTGCGGCAGCGGAACAGGGCGGAAAGTACTGGACGCCGGCAGACGGGCAGCCGGTCCCGCATAAGGCGAGCCATGCGAGGCAACACATGGCGAAGCAAACGACGGCGACGCGAAAACAGTCGGCGTTTGCCCGTATGGACGATCCGGCCGCCACGAAGAAGAGAGAACATCACCTGATCCTGCAGGTGAACACCAACGACCCCGCGGCGATGAATCTCGCGCTCAACAACGCAACCAACGTGGTGCAATACTACAAGGACGCTGGCGAAAAAGTGAAAATCGAGGTCGTCACGTTTGGGCCCGGCCTGAACATGCTGCGTGAAGACACATCACCGGTGAAGCCGCGCATCGAAGAGATGGCCCTGAGCACGCCCGAGGTTTCGTTCAAGGCCTGCGGCAACACCCAGGAGAAAATGCAGAAGGCCGAGAACAAGGACATACCGATTGTTCGGCAAGCGCAGGTCGTGAAGTCGGGTGTCGTGCGCGTGATGGAATTGCAGGAGATGGGCTGGACCTACGTCAAGCCGTAAGCCGGACGGACCGGCCATCCACCGACGATCTGACGGCCGACCGCGTCCATGACGACAGATCGAGCGAGCGCTCGACACCACCAGTTCAACCACTTGGCGCTTCTATGCTTGGATTGTTAGCTGATCTCCCCCCGAACCTTGGCCGCCGCATCACTCATCGCCTTCAGCTTTCCGAACGCGGTCGCACGCGGCATATATTTCATGCCGCAATCGGGCGCCGGGATCAGACGATCCGGCGAGACATATTTAAGGCCGTTGCGGATTCGATCCGCGACGGTGTCGACGCTCTCGATCGCGGGATCCGCAAGATCGAGCACGCCGAGCATGATCTTCTTCGAGGAGAGGTCCTTGAGCACGCCGAGGTCGAGCTTCGGCTGCGCCGCCTCGATCGAGATCTGGTCGGCAACGGTGTCGTCGAGCTCGGCGAGAAAGGAATAGCCGGCCGGCTTGTTCGAGCCTGGTACGACCGCGGCATAACCGAAGCAGAGATGCACGACGGTCGGCACGGTGATGCCCTTCAGCGCGCGGTTGATCGCCTTGACGGCATAGCGCTTGGCGAGATCCGGATTGTTGCGCACCCATGGCTCGTCGAGCTGAATCACGTCGGCACCCGCCTTTTGCAGATCGAGTGCCTCGGCATTGACGGCCTCGGCCAAGGCCATCGCGAGCTCTTCCTCGTCTTTATAAAACTCGTTCTTGGCCTGCTGGCTCATGGTGAACGGGCCCGGCAGGGTGATCTTGGCGGCACGGTCGGTGTTCTTGCGTAGGAACTGCATGTCGTGCAGCTCCACCGGGCCCTTGCGCTTCACGGGGCCGATGACGCGCGGCACGGGGGTCTGGGTGTTGCCGGTGCGCGCAACGATCATCGCGGGATTGTCGCCGTCGATGCCGTCGAGCGCGGTGGCGAAGCGATTGGAATAGCTCTCGCGGCGGATCTCGCCATCGGTCACGATGTCGATTCCGGCGCGTTCCATGTCGCGGATCGCGACGATGGTGGCATCGTCCTGCGCCTCCTCCAGATGCTCCGCGGGCAGCCGCCACATGTCGTGCAGGCGGGTGCGCGGCACCACCTTCGATAGCATGGCGCGATTCACCAGCCACTCAGGCTGCGGATAGCTGCCGACCACCGTGGTCGGGAGAATGTGCGTTGGCATGGGCATGGGGCTCTCCTTCTTGTTATTGAGCACGGTTGTCAGGCCGCGCGCGTCGCCGCGGCCGATCCTTCGTCCTTGACAGGATTGCTGAGGATGCCGATGCCGGAAATCTCGATCTCGACGACGTCGCCGCCCTTCATCCACAGCGGCGGCGTGCGATAGGCGCCGACGCCGCCGGTCGTGCCTGTCACGATGACGTCTCCAGGCGCGAGCTCGGTAAAGGTCGAGCAGTAGGCGATCAAGGCCTGAACGTCGAAGACGAGATCGGAGATCGGCGCCTTCTGCACCACGACGCCGTTGAGCCGCGTGATCAGCGTCTGCTTGGTGACATCGGTCAATTCGTCAGTCGTGACCATCCAGGGTCCGAAGCCACCGGTGCCGACAAAATTCTTGCCTGGCGCGAACTGCGACGTGTGACGTTGCCAGTCGCGGATGCTGCCGTCATTGTAGCAGGCATAGCCGGCGACATGGCTGAGTGCGGCTTCGCGCGAAACGCGGCGGCCGGCCTTGCCGATGATGACCGCCATCTCGCCTTCGTAGTCGAAACGCTCGGATTCCAGCGGCCGGATCATCGGCTGGCCATGGCCGACCTGGCTGTTGGCGAACCGGGTGAAGATCATCGGATGCGCCGGGGTCGGATGGCCGCTCTCGGCCAGATGCGTGGCATAGTTGACGCCGATGCAGAAGATCTTGTCGGGATCCGGCACCGTCGGCAGCAGCGCGACATCCTGCAGCGCGTGGTCGGGCTTCTCGCCGGAAAACCTCTTCAATTCGTCGAGCGATCCCTTCGCCAGCAGCGCCTTCAGCGTCGGATAGGCTTTCAATCGCTTGCCGGCATCGATGACGCCCTTGTCGGTGACGATGCCATAGCTCGCAGTGCCTGATATCGTGAAGCTTGCGACTTTCATTGGTCAAACACTCTCTTCGATGGAGGAAACATAGTCGTTGATCGGAAGTGCGATCTCGCCGTTGCGGATTGGAACGCATTGCGGCGGAAAATCCTGCCGGAAGCGGGCACCGGCCGCCTCGGCGCGATCGAGAAACCGCTCCAGATGATCCATCGCCCCGGTCGGGAGATCATGCAGCACCATCAGCGTCCAGGGCTGCCGGCTGCATTGCTCAAGCGCGCGCTCGGTCCAGCCATCGGGGTCGTCCCAGTCACGCGGAATCGCATTCCAGAGCACACAGCTGTGCTTGTTGCGGGTGAGGTAATCGACGACCGATGGCTTCAGCAGTCGCGTATCCAGATTGCCGCCACCGCCGAACGGCCGAAACCAGCGCTGCGGATGCGCGAGATCGCCGATCGCAGACTGCGTGCGGCCGATTTCGTTCTCTGCAGTATCGCGATCGGCCTGCTCACCGAGCGGAATGCTGTGCGTAAACGTGTGATTGCCGATCCAATGCCCCTCCCCGCGCGCACGCACCGCAAGGCCTCGCCGCTCGGGGGCAGCGAGCTTCTCGCCGATGACGAAGAAGGTGGTCTTGATGCCGCGCTCGGCGAGAATGTCGAGCACGCGCGGCGTCACATCCGGATCGGGGCCGTTGTCGAATGTCAGGGTCAAATCGTACACGCTGGTACCTCAGGTCGCCGGCTGCATGGCGCTCGACGCGATCTCGTCGTTGGCCTGGCCGGCGCGCGTGCCGGTCTGCCAGATCGCCGCCTTGCGTTCGATCCAGCGGATCGCGGCGTTGAAGGCGATGGCGAGGAACAGCACGAGCAGCACGCCCGCGAACACGTGCGGGCTATCGAGGATCGTGCGGTAGCGCGAGATCAGGTAGCCGATGCCGGCCGAGGAGATCAGCATCTCCGAAACAACGACGCCGACGATGACCAGCGCACCGCCGACACGCAGCCCCGACAGCACCGTCGGGATCGCAGCGGGAATGATGACGTGAACCAGCCGCTGGCTCAGCGTCGCGCCCATGCTGCGCGCCGCAAGCAGGAGCTGCGGATCGATGGTCTGGATGCCGGCGGCTGTGGCGAGCATCGTCGGCAAGAAGCCGTAGATCGAGGCAAACGCAATCTTGGACTCCGAGCCGATGCCGAGCCACACTGTGAAGACGGGATAGAGGATCACGAGCGGCACAGCGTAGAGGCTGGACACCATCGGCATGATCAGGACGCGCGGGCGAGGCAGGCTGCCGACGATGGCACCGAGCAAAATGCCACCGCCGCAGGCGAACGCCATGGAGACCACGACCTCGTAGAGCGTCACCGCGAGCGCATGACCGTATTCCGCGGCATCTGTCCATCCGGCGACCAGCGTCGATGACAGTGACGGCAGGAACAGCTCGGGAATGAGACCGGTGCGCGGCAGCAGCTCCCACAGCGCAATCAGCCCGATCACGATCAGGTATCGCAGCGTCGTCGCACTTATTCTGGCGCTCATATCAGCCTCACGCCGACTTGCGGATGTGCCGCCAGATGCGGTCGCGCAAGCTCCCGAAGGCGTCGCCGCTCAGCATCTCGTAGGTGCGGGGCCGCGGCAGCTGGACCTGGAGATGATCGACGATGCGGCCCGGCCGCGCCGACATTACGATCACCTCGTCAGCGAGATAGACTGCTTCGGTGAGGCTGTGTGTGACGAAGACGACGGTCTTGCCGGTCGCAGCCCAGATCCGCAGCAGTTCGTCGCCCATGGTCATGCGGGTCTGCTCGTCGAGCGCTGCGAACGGCTCGTCCATCAGCAACACCGGCGGGTCCTGCACCAGCCCCCGCGCAATCGAGACGCGCTGCTTCATGCCGCCCGACAGCTCATGCGGATGGCGTTTGCCGAAACCGTCAAGGCCGACCAGCTTGAGCGCATCCTGCGCCTTGGCGCGGCGCTCCGCTTTGGGCACCCCGCGCAGCGCCAGCGGAAACTCGACATTGTCCTCGGCCGTCAGCCACGGAAACAGGCTCGCCTCCTGGAACACCACGCCGACCCTGTCGGGGTCGGGCTGCGGAATCGGGGCGCCATTGATGGTGATGGTGCCGGAGGTCTGTTGGCGCAGACCCGCCATCATCATCAGAAGGGTCGACTTGCCGCAGCCGCTCGGGCCGACGAGCACGACGAAACGGCCTGGCTTGATCTCGAGCGAGACGTCCTCCAGCGCGACAACGTCCTGCGACCTGGTCTTGAAGACCTGGCCGACATTGTTCACCTCGATCGCGCCTGCGCGCGCGGGAGGTTTTAGCGGGGTCACGTTCGCCAATGGCTGCATCGCGTTTCCACCCATCTGACAAGTTCGTTGAAGGTCATGGCGATCGCGGCGACCATCACGACGCCGGCGAGGAGCTGCTTCATCTGGAAATTCTCGCCCCAGGTCGCGATCTGGTGACCGATGCCGTCGCGCGAGGCGTACATTTCGGCGAGAATGACGCCGGTGAGGTTGAAGATCATGGAGATCCGCAGCGCTTCCAGCAGCACCGGCAGCATGCTGGGCAGATAGACCCGAAACGCAGTTTGGAGCCGCGTGGCGCCATAGGAGCGCGCCACCGTCAGATGTTCCGTCTTGACGGACTCCACCGCCGTCGTGGTCGACATGATCACGATGAAAATCGTGGAAAAGAAGCCGAAGCCGACCTTCTGGGCAAAGCCGACACCGAATACCAGGATGAACATCGGCAGGAAGATCGACTTTGGGATGCTGAAGGCGAAGAATAGCAGCGGCTTGGCAACATCCGCGAAGTAGCGGTTCTCCGCAACCAGGAAGCCGATCACCGCCCCGAAGGGCACGGCCAGCGCGAACGCGGCCAGCACCTCGGTCGCGGTCACCATCAGATCCTTCCGCACGGCCGCGCGCTGCAGGAGATCACCGAGCGTCGCAAAGGTGTCGGATGCTGACGGCAGCAGGCGCAGATTGACGATGCCGGTGCGCGACAGCACCTCCCACAGCGCCAGGACCGCGATGATGATCGCGATCCGCGCAAGGTTGACGGCGATTGTGCCCGGCATGTTTACGGCTTGGTCGGAACAGGCTTGAACTTGGCCGAGATGACATCCTCGACCGGCACGATGTCCTTGAGACCGCCGAGCTTGGCGAGATCGAGCGACAGCTGCACCGCGGCGTTCGTGTTGGGCGCCCCCATATCGCCGCCGGTCTCGAGCTTCATGATCGTGTTGTCGTATTCCAGGCTCGCGATCTCCGGCGGCATCTCGTAGAGCTCGGCGATCAGCTTGACGGTGACGTCGCGATTGGCGCGCATGAACGCGACCGCGCCGTAGAGGGCGTTCACCGCCTTCTGGACCATCTGGGGCTTTGCGTCAGCGAACTTGTCGAGCACGATCCATCCCGCGGTGAGGTTCGGCGGAACCGCCGTCGCGTAATCGAGGATCGTCTTGGCCTCGCCGGACTTCGAGATCTGGAAGCTCAGCGGCGAATAGACCACGGCCGCCTCGACATTGCCGGCCAGCAGGTTGGGCACGAGGCCACCGCCACCGACGGGAACACGCGTAAAATCGATCTTCTTGTCCTGAATGGTCCACAGCGCGAGCAAATCGGAGCCGGAGCCCGCCGCAGTGATCGCGACCTTCTTGCCGTTGAGATCCTTGACGTCGAGTGTCGATTTGGTCGGCACCATCAGCTGCCAGCCGAAATTGCCCATCGCGGCATTGGCGACAATCCGCGACATCACGCCCTTCTTGCGTCCGGCGGAGACCAGCGAGGGCGGATCGAGAATGATGTCGGCCGCGCCCGCAGCCATGCCTTCGAACGTCTCGGCGCCGCTGCGGTAGACGGTCAGCTCGGCCTGGATGCCTTCCTTCTCGAACAGTTTTTGGCGCACGGCCGTCTCGGCGATGGTCGTCGGCCAATAGGTTTTCGTGGGCAGGCCGACGCGGATGGTGTCGGCGGCGCTCGCAGGGCCGGCAAGGATTGCGGCGGCAATGAGCGACATGAACGCGTGACGGCGATTGATTGTCATTATTGATTTCCTCCCGGTGTCTGTTTTTGTGCGCCGGATTTTTCCGGATCGTCAAATCGTGCGGCTGACCTCCGCAATGCGCGAAGCGGCGAGCTCGACGAATTCTTTGGTGATGCCGAAGTGCTTTGACAAGGCACGAACTGCCGCATCCGCGTCGCGCTTCACCACGGCTGCGACGATCGCCTTGTGTTCGGCTTCGACGTTGCGCGGCTTGCCTCCGACCTCGCGGCGGATCGAGAGCCGGCGATAGCGCTCGCTCTGCTCGTGCAGCACGTCGCGGAAGCCGAGCAGCCATGGCGAGCCGCAGGCATTGACCAGCGCGCGATGGAAGATGCGGTGACGGACCACCCACTCCTCATAGTGCACGGTCGGATCGTCGGGATAGCGATGGGGAACGGCCTTCAAGTCCGCCCAGGCCGATTTCACCGACCCGAGCCAGGCGTCATCGCCCCGCTCGATCGAGCGCCGCAGTGCAAGCCCCTCGATGTCGATCCGGGTCTGCGTCAAGTCGGCGAGATCGGCGAGCGACACCGGGCTCACGCGGAAGCCGCGCTGGTCAGACGCCTGCACGAGCCCGTCCGCAACCAAGCGTGAAAGCGCCTCGCGCACGGCGGCAAGGCTTACGGAGAATTGTTTGGCAATCCCTGCGATATGAAGCTTCTGCCCCGGCAGCAGCCGCGCCGCCAGAATGTCGGCGCGCAAACGTTCATGCAGCGCCGACGTCAGGCTGCGCGGACCATCCCCGGGGCTTCCGGACAACTGGAACTGAAGCGGACCCATGGTCGGATGATCGCAAGGCGCGGCGCAGAGGTCAACAGAAAATCGAAAATCGATTTTTTCTGGTCCAGGTCTCGCGAGCGCGCCGAGTGATCGTTCCGGGCGCTGCGTCCGAGACACGACAGCAGCGCAATGAGGGACGAGGCAGCCGCATCGCTCTTCCAATGCGCGCATTGAATTGCCGTCTCGCAGCACGCGTAGAGCGAAGCGAAATCCTTCATGTCTCATCCCCGCGCATGATGGGTTTCGCAAGTGCTCTACCCATCCCACGGCCTAACAGGCACACCTTCGCGTCCTCGCGGCTTGTTACGCCCGAGCTTTGCTTCGTCGCTCCCCCCTCTTGAGCCTCGAGGGCGCAGGGAAGGCCGGGTGCCGGCTGGCACCCGCGGTCCGCTGCGCGAAAAGCACACGCAGAAAAACCGCACAGCAGCATACAGGTGTAGCCAATCACTCGGCCTTCCCTGCGCAGTGGTTGGACGGCTTATGCCGTGCTCTCCCGGGAGCCGAGTTCCCTCTGGCCTCCCTCGCCTCGCGGAATTCACCGGCACCGCGCCGGTTGACGCGACTGCCGCATTCGCAAAGGCTTGACCGTAGCAACGACGGCCAGGACCACACGGTTTTGCCGTACGCACGGCCCGCCATTTCGCCGCAGTATTCCCAGGCCCCGTCGACGGAGCCGGAAACTTACAGACGAGACGAACCTAGCCGCGCCGCTCGTCGGCACGAAGCCTCGGGCTCACGGAGACCAATCCGCCCTGCCCACGCCTCTCGCACCCGACGCTGCCGCGTCCACCGCAAGCCCGGCTCGCGAAAATGACGACCACATGATCGCCCCTCAAGGATGAGCCGGGATGGGCAACACATACGACAAATCCGAATTTCGGTAAAGTGGAATATTTTTGCGGGATGGGGTTGACTGACCCGCGAAACAGGGCGGCGCTGCCCTCACGCCTGCGACGGGGCCACGTCGAGACGGACCGCAACACCATTCAGGTCCGGGCTCGGCGCCGGATACCGCTTCATGACGAGCGGATCGTGGCCGGGAACGATGTGGTCCGCATCCGGCGCTGCGGCCCGCAACTTGTCGAAGCCCACCAGCATATCGCCGACATGAAACGCCGTCGTGAACGGACGCTCGCTCGTCATGTTCTCGTAGAAATGGCTGACGTCGGAGGCGAGCACGACGGGGCCGCGTCGCGTGTTGACGCGGACGAACTGAAGCCCGGCGGAATGCCCGCCCGCCGCATGGACCGTCAGTCCGGGCGCGATCTCGGCGTCGCCGTCGTAGAACAGCACCCGGCGCGCATAGTTCAGCCGCACGATACCGCAGACATCCTCGACCTCGAAGGAATGCGACAGCCTGGGATATTGCATGTAGCGCCCGGTGGCGTAGGCGAGCTCGCGCTCCTGGAGATGAAACCGCGCATTCGGAAACCGGTCGAAATTGCCGGCGTGGTCGTAGTGCAGATGCGTGAGGATCACATCCCTGACGCCGGCCACGTCGATATCGAACGCGGCAAGCGTCTCCACCGGGCAGCGCAAGAATGTTCGCTTGCGCTGCTTTGCGATTTCGGCGTTGAACCCGGTGTCGATGACGAAGGTGCGGCCGCCTCCCCTCGCCAGCCACATGAAATAGTCCATCGGCATCGGTCCGTCATGCGGATCGCCGCCGATGAAGTGCTCGCTCCGCTGCGCTTCCCGCGTTGCATAGCGGATGGCGAAGAGCTCGTATTCCGGGTCAGCCATTTCCGAGTCAGCCATGAGGGATTCCAATCAAGCGGGCTCAGGATCCCGCGTCGACCTCATTGAAAGCCTCGCGCGCGTTGCGGAAGGCGTCGATGCCGGCGGGAACGCCACAATAGACCGCGACCTGGAGCAGGATCTCCTTGATCTCCTCCTTGGTCAGCCCGTTCTTCAGGGCGCCCTTCACGTGCAGCTTCAGCTCGTGCGGGCGATTCAGCGCACCGAGCATGGCAAGGTTGACGATCGAGCGCGTGCGACGATCGACGCCGGGTCGCGTCCACAGCGCACCCCAGCAGAATTCGGTCGACCATTCCGCCATCGTGCGCGTGAACTCGTCGGCGCCGGCGATCGACTTGTTGACGTAGTCCTCGCCGAGCACCTCCTTGCGAACCTTGAGGCCCTTTTCGAACAGTTCGGTCTTGCTCATGATCGTCCCTTTCAGGTCTTGAGAGAGTCTAGTTGGAAGTTGTCTGGCGCCTGGCCGGTGGCGGCCGCAGCGATTGCAGGAGCTTGCCGACGTCATCCGCGGCGTCGAGGCGCCAGATTGCGTCGATGACGCGCGCCGCGTCCCAATCGCTTCGGCCGGTGCGCACGCCTTCACGGAGCTTTTCTTCGAGGTCGCTGTCCGCGAGCGGCTTTGCCTGGCTGCCGCGCGGCGAAGTCACGGTTTCGGTGAGGTTCTCGCCGGACGACAGACGCAGGGTGACGCGCGCCGCGCCATCGGGCATCTCGCCGTCGAGCTCCGCCCTCACCTTCTGCCGCAACTGCGCGATATCGGGCCGGACCACGGTCTCCTGCGCGAATTCGGCGACGCCGGCCGCGCCGAGCAGCAGTCCGCAGGCCACGCAATGATGGATGCTGACACGCGCATCGCGTTCGTTGTTGACGGGGCGGTCGCCGCGGGCAAGCAGCAGCGCCGATCCGTGCACCGTCACCGACTCGATCTGGCCGACCCGCCGGCCGATCCGTTCGCGCAACAGCAGGCAGGCATCGATGACCGAATGGAAGACAATGCCCGCGGGATAGGGCTTGTAGGTGTTTTTTGCGATCTCCCAGGTCTTGCCGAGTCCATCAAGCAGGCGAGGAAGATCGGGCTCGTCGCCCATGGTGCGGGCCCAGCCGAGAGGACCTTCAATGGCGCGGGGCGCGGCCTCATAACCCTGCTGCGCAAGTAGCGCTGCGAACAACCCGTTACGCGCCGCGTTACCCACGCTCACATTCTTGGCGGCGCTCGGGAGGTTCTCGACATTGCCGGCCGACTGGCTCGCCGCAAGTCCGATGGCGTTCGCAATCCCTTGCGCCGGCAACCCCAACAGCTTCGCACACGCCGCCGCCGCGCCAAAGATTCCGCAGGTCGAGGTGATGTGCCAGCCGCGCGCGTAATGGCGCGGCGAAACCGAGTTTCCGATGCGGCACTCGACATCCACCCCGAGGATGAAGGCCGTCAGAACCTCGTGTCCTGACAGTTTTCGCGTTTCCGCGAGTGCGAACAGGGCGGCGGCGACCGGTGCAGCCGGATGAATGATCGTCTCGGGATGCGTGTCGTCGAAATCGAGCAGATTCGCCGAGATGGCATTGAGGAACGACGCGCATAATGCGTCCATCGGGTGCGAGTGACCGATCACCGTCGATGTCGCGGCGCCGCTGAACGGCGACAGCGTACGCATTGCTGCGACGACAACGGGATCGCGCGCCGAGCCGAGCGCGGTCGCAAAGAAATTGAGGATCGATCGCCGCGCCTCATGGCTCTGCACCTCGACGTCGGCCCATGACGAGGACGCGACGACATCGGCGAGCGTCTTGCTCACACTCGGAGTTGGGACTTGCGGCACGCGGGGCGTCTTCCTCGTTTTCCCGGACCTTATGCCGATCCGCGGCAAACTGTCGACCCCAAATGTTATGCTTGACAGCTTGTCTGGCAATCATAACAATCCGGCCCGTTGGCGCGGGATCCCCGCCGCCACGACGACGGCGGCCGACGAGGCCGGCCGGCGAACAGGTTTGACAAGATCAAGAAGGCGCGCCCGTCACGGGATCGCGCGACAGGGAGTAGACGATGGCGGGAGAGATTCTCGGCGTAATCGGCACGGGCCGCATGGGCGGCCCCATGGCGGGGCGATTGATCGACGCGGGCTATTCGCTCGTGATCTATGACACGCAGACTGAGGCCACCCAGCCGCTGGTCAAGCGCGGCGCGCAACTTGCAAAGTCGCCGGCCGACGTCGCCTCGCGCTCCGACATCGTGCTCGCCAGCCTGCCGACACCCGACATCGTCAAGGCCGTCACGCTTGGCCAAGACGGCATCAGCAGCGGCAACCGTGCCAAGATCGTCATTGATCTGTCGACCTCGGGTCCCGGCGCGGCAAAGCTCGTTGCGGAAGGCCTGAAGGCCAAAGGCATGACGCTGGTCGATGCACCCGTGAGCGGCGGCATCAAGGGCGCCATCAATGGCACGCTGGCCGTGATGGTCTCCTGCCCGCGGGCGACTTACGACACCGTGCAGCCGATCCTGAAGAACTTCGGCAAACTGTTCTACACCGGCGACAAGCCCGGCGTGGCACAGACGGCCAAGCTCGCCAATAATCTGATGGCGGCGGCAGCGCTCGTGATCACCTCCGAAGCGGTCGCGATGGGCGTCAAGGGTGGTGTCAACGCAAAAGTGCTGATCGACATCATCAACGCCAGCAGCGGCCGCAACAGCGCATCCGAAGACAAATTCCCTCGTGCGGTGCTGCCCGGCACGTTCGATTTCGGATTCACGACCGGCCTTTCCTACAAGGACGTGCGGCTGTGCGTGGACGAGGCCGAGGCGATGGGCGTGCCGATGGTTTGCGGCGCGGTGGTGCGGCAGATGCTCGCGATCACCAACGCCAAATACGGCGCGGCGTCGGACTTCACCTCGATCGCAAAGGTGCTCGAGGAGTGGGCCGGGGTGGAGATGCGCGGCTGATCGCGCGAAAACCTTGGGAGAGCGATTGCAATGACGATCGGCCCGACCGGATCAGGCAAGGTGCCGCTCGCGCGCCAGATGGCGCGGAGCGTGCTTGCGCTTGATCTCGATGATTTCGGGCCGGAGGTCATTGCCAAGGCAAAGCTCTGCCTACTCGACTTCTTGTCCTGCGCTTTCGAGGCCGGCCAGCATCCCTGGAGCCGTCAGGCGGTTGCGATCGCACAGGCCGGCGGTAATGCGACCATCATCGGCACGTCGCAACTCTCCTCACCGGCCGACGCTGCATTTGCCAACGCCGTGATGGGGCACGGCCTCGTGCGGGAAGACATGCACGCGGCCAGCATCGCGCACCACGGCGTCGTGATCTGGCCGACATTGCTCGCGCTATCGGAACAGTCGCCGCTGCATGGGGCGAAGCTGCTCACCGCGGCCATCATCGGCTATGAAGCCGGCGCGCGGATCGGCCGCGCGCTGCTGACGTCCGATCTCGCGCGCCTCTATCGTCCGACGGGCCTCGTAGCGCCTCCTGGCGCGGCGCTCGCAGGGAGCTTCGCTCTCGGCCTGTCCGAGGACGCCGCGACCAGCGCCATCGCGATTGCGGCCAACACATCCAGCGGGCTGAACGAGTGGCCGCATGCCGGCGGCTCCGACATGTATTTTCATCCGGGTTTTGCAGCCGGCAACGCGATCAGGGCCATCGGCCTTGCCGCAGCCGGGGCCTTCGGCTCGGAGACGATTTTGGAGGGCGAAGCCGGCCTGTTCGCCGCCTATCGGCGCCAGGCCGCGCCCGACGCCATCGCGCTCTTCCCGGATGGCGGGAGCGAGATCATGGCCGTCTACAACAAGCCGGTCCCGGCCTGCAATTTCGCGCAGACCGCCGCTCAAGCGGCACTCCGCGTCTCGCACGAGCTTGCGGACGCCGAGGAAATCGACCACGTCGTCATTCGCGCGCCCGACGCCGCCGTTCGCTATCCCGGTTGCGACTCCATGGGCCCCTATCGCAACGCGCTCCAGGCCAAGATGAGCATTCCCTTCAGCGTCGCGGCGACGCTGGCGCGGGGCGAAATCGAGGAGGAGAACTATTCCGAACTCGATGATGCCGACATCATCCGACTGGTTTCGGTGACAGAGCTCGAGGCAGATCTCGGCTTCACCGCCGCATTCCCCGGCAAGCAGGGCGCGGAGGTAACCGTGCATCTGCGCGGCGGCCGGACCATCCGGCACGCTTTGCCCGATGTCATAGCCGCAACGCCTTCAGATATTCGCGCGCGCTTTCGCGCCGCCGCAGCCAGCATCCTCGGCCAGGACCGCGCGCACCGGCTCGAACACCTCATCGACGACTGCGAGCAGCTCGGCAATGCCGGCGACATCGCCGCGCAGTGTCGTCTGGATGCGCCGGAACGGGTTTTACGATCGGCATCATAAGAAATGCCGGGAAATACGGGGGAAACATGGTCGACGTGAAGACCAGCTTGATATCGTCGGCAGCAAGCGCGGCCCTCGCGCGGAGGCGCGGCTGATGGAAGGATTCTTTCAAGCGCTCGCTGCGGGCCTTCTGATCGGGGCCGTCTACGGCCTGATGTGTGTCGGGCTCGGCCTGATCTTCGGCGTCATGCGTGTCATCAACTTCGCTCATGGCGATTTCATGATGCTCGGCATGTACGCCGCCTTCTATCTCTTTACCGCCGTCGGGGTCCAGGCGCTGTTCGGCAATACGGTCGGGCCGTTCGTCGCGATCCTGCTGGCCGGACCGGTACTTGCCGTATTCGGCTATTTCGTCCATCTGGCGCTGATCTCGCGCGTTTCGGGCACGCGCACCGCCTCGCTCGAAGGCGAAGGCCACTACGCCCAGCTCATCCTCACGCTCGGCGTCGCGCTGATACTGCAGAACGGCGGCCTGATCGTCTTCGGTTCGGTGCTGGCCTCGATCCGCACGCCATTGTCGAGCTCGGCCTGGGAGCTCGGCCCCTTCTTCGAGATGAGCATCTTCCTCAACATGGCGCGCAGCATCGACATGATCGTTTCGCTGGCGATCATGATCCTGCTTTCGCTGCTGATCACGCGCACACGGATCGGCAAGTCGCTCCGCGCTGCCGCTGACAACCCGACCGCCGCGACCTATATGGGCATCGACGTCGATCGCGCCCACCGCACCGCCTTCGCGCTCGGCTGCGGCATTACGGCGATTGCCGGCGGCCTGCTCGCGACCAACTATCCGTTCCATCCCTTCGTTGGCCTGGAATACGTGATCGTCATGTATGCCGGCGTCGTGCTCGGCGGCATGGGCAGCATCATCGGCGCCTTCTGGGGCGGTATGACGATCGGCCTCGTGCAGCAGATGTCGACGCTGATCCTGCCGACGCAACTGCAAAACGCCGCGATCTTCGCCGTCTTCCTCCTCATCATCTTCTTCCGCCCGCGAGGCTTCTTCGGGCGCATGGTCGAGAGGACGTGACCATGCTCCCGATGCGCTCACTGCTGCCTCCTCTGCTCTTCACGCTCGCATATGCCGGGATCTCACTGGGCGTCACCAACTCCTATTACCAGCTGATCCTGACGCTGGTGCCGGTGTGGGCGGTGTTCGGCCTGTCCTGGAATCTGCTCAGCGGCTACACCGGGCTGATCTCGTTCGGCCACGCCGCCTTCTTCGGGATCGGCGCCTACGCGACCGCGCTCGGGCAGATCTATTTCAACATCTCGCCGTGGCTGCTGATCCCGATCGCCGCCATGCTCGGCGGCATCGCCGGGCTGCTGATCGGCTTCCCCACATTCCGCCTGCAGGGCCACTACTTTGCGCTGGCGATGCTCGCCTACCCGCTCGCCATTCTCTACGTGTTCGAATGGCTCGGCTTCCAGGAAGTGACGCTTCCGATCAAGCGCGACGCACCGATCGCCTACATGCAGTTCGCCGATCCTCACATCTATACGCTGCTTGGGCTCGCACTCATGCTGGCCACCATCGTGCTGACGCAGGTGATCGAGCGATCCCGCTTCGGCATGGCGCTGCTCGCGATCAAGCAGAACGAGGCCGCGGCTGAGGCGGCAGGAATCAACACGCTGGCCTGGAAGCTGCGCGCGATCACGCTGAGCGGCGCAATTGCCGCTGCCATCGGCGGGTTCTACGCACAGGTGCTGCTGGTCGTGACGCCGGCATCGGTATTCGGCATGCTGGTGTCGGCTCAGGCGCTGACGGTCGCGATGTTCGGCGGCGTCGGCACGGTGTGGGGCCCGGTCATCGGCTCGGTGATCCTGATCCCGCTCGCCGAGATCCTGCACGCGGAAGCGGGCGCGCGCATCCCCGGCATTCAGGGCGTCATCTTCGGCCTTGCCATCGTCTGCGTCATCCTGTTGGCGCCGGAAGGCCTGTTCTGGAAGCTGCGCGATCTCTGGCGCAAACGGACTGCATCCAAGACCGACGTCAGCGACAGGCCGGAAGCAGCGGCCACCAATGTCACAACACTGAAGCCCGCCTCGCAACAGCGCACAGCCACCGGCGAAGTCGTGCTCGAGGTTCGCAGCCTCTCGCGCTCCTTCGGCGGGCTCAAGGCGGTGCAGGACGTCAGCTTCCAGCTGCACAAGAACGAGATCCTCGGCATCATCGGCCCCAACGGGGCGGGCAAGACCACGCTGTTCAACCTCCTCAATGGCTTCCTGAAGCCGAGCCAGGGCGAGGTCTTGATCGACGGCCGCAACATGTCCGGCCAGCGGCCGCACGTGATCTGCGAGGCCGGCATCGGCCGCACCTTCCAGGTGATGCGGCCGTTCCTGCGCATGTCGATCCTCGACAATGTCGTGGTCGGCGCCTACGTGCGCGCCCGCACCGAGGACCAGGCGCGCCAGTTCGCTGCCGACGCAGTTGCCCGCGTCGGTCTTTCCGCCGTCGCCCATCGTGTCGCCGGCGAGCTCTCGACCAAGGAACTGCGGCTGATGGAGCTTGCCCGCGCCGTCGCCGGCCAGCCCCGCATCCTGCTGCTCGACGAGACGCTCGCAGGTCTCGGCCATGGCGAGGCGGACGAGGTCGTCGCCGTGATCCAGCAACTCGCGCGTGACGGCATGACCATCGCCATCATCGAGCACACCATGCAGGCGATGGTCCGGCTGGTCGACCGCTTCCTCGTGCTCGACCATGGCGCCGTCATCACCGAAGGCCTGCCGGAAGTGGTGACGCGCGACAACCGCGTGATCGAGGCCTATCTCGGCAAGAAATGGGCAGGCCATGCTGCGAATTGAGGGATTGAGCGCGGGCTATTCGGCAAAACCCGTCCTGAACGACGTCTCCATCAATGTCGGCGCGGGTCAGTTCGTTGCGATCGTTGGACCCAACGGCGCCGGCAAGACCACGCTGTTCAAGACGATTTCCGGCATCGTGAAGCCGAGCGGCGGAGCCATCATGTTCGACGGCGTCGATCTCCTCGCGGTCCCGCCGCCGCAGCGCGCCCATCTCGGCATCGCTCACGTCCCCGAGGGCCGTCAGGTGTTCCCGTCATTGACCGTGATGGAGAATTTGGAAATGGGCGCGATGACCGAGAGCGGCCGGCGCGACTGGCAATCCAATATCGAGCGCATCTTCGAATGGCTGCCGGTGCTGAAGGAGCGCCGCGATCAGTTCGCCGGCACGATGTCCGGCGGCCAGCAGCAGATGCTCGCGATCGGCCGCGGCCTCGCCTCCTCGCCAAAGCTGCTGATGCTGGACGAGCCATCGATGGGGCTCGCGCCGTCGACCGCGGACTTCATCTTCGAGCGGCTGATCGATATCCGGCGCCAGTCCGGGCTGACCATGTTGCTGGTCGAGCAGCGTGTGGCGGAAGCACTGGAATCCGCCGACCACGGCTACGTTCTCGAAGCCGGCCACGTTGTGCTCGAAGGCAACAACGACACGCTGCGCGCCGACGACCGCGTACGCAAAGCCTATCTGGGCATGTAACGAACAAAAAACAAAGACCAGGGAGAGAACGTAATGAGCAAGACATCGAAGGGCAAGGCGCCGACAGGACTGACGCGCCGGACCGTGCTGTCCGGTGCCGCAGCCGTCGGCCTTGCCGGCGTTGCACGCGCGCAGACACCAGCCGAGATCAAGGTCGGACTGATCGTGCCGCTATCGGGCATCTACACCCGCCCCGGCCAGGTGATGAAAATGGGCGCCGAGATGGGGATCGAGCACATCAACGCGCAAGGCGGCATCAAGGCACTTGGCGGCGCCAAATTGAAGCTGGTCGTGATCGACTGCGGCGACACCACCGAGAAGGCCAAGAACGCGGCGCAGCGCATGGTCGCGCAGGAGCCCGATCTCGTCGCCGCCACCGGCTCCTATCTCTCGTCCTTCACGCTCGCAGTCACTGAGGTCACCGAGCGCGCCGAGCTGCCCGTGCTGACGCTGTCCTATTCGGACCTCCTGACCGACCGCGGCTTCAAATACATCTTCCAGACCGCCGCGACCGCGAGCCGTCAGTCCGAGCTTGGCCTACCGACGCTGATGAAGCTCGCCGAGAATGCATCCGGCAAACGGCCGAAGACCGTTGCGATGCTGATGGACAACACCGCGACGTCGGTTGCCACAGCCAAAGCGCTGAAGGAAAAGCTGTTCGCGCAGGAAGGCCTCCAGCTCGTCGTCGAGGAAGTCTGGACCCCGCCACTGTCGGATGCCACACCGCTGATCCAGAAGGTTCGCTCGGCCAAACCCGACCTGCTGCTGTTCATGCCAAACGCGGTTTCGGACGCGAAGCTCGGGCTGGAGAAGATCAGCGAGTTCGGCCTCGGCCAAGGCAAGATCCCGACCGTGTCCTTCAGCATCACCATCGCCGAACCCGACATGCTCCAGAGCGTGAGCCCGGAGACCGTGCAGGGCATCATGACCATCGTCGCCAACTGGGGCTCGAAGGGCCACGAGGCGCTGATCGCCGAGCTCAAGGCCAAGTACAAGGAGCCCTGGATGACCCAGAACGTCATCTCGACCTATGGCGACATGTGGCTGATGAAGGAGGCGCTGGAAAAAGCCGGCAAGGCCGACCGCAATTCGGTCGCGCAGGCCCTCCGCACCATGGATGCCGGCCCCTCGAAATACTATCCCGGCGGCCAGCTCAAATTCGACGAGAAGGGCCGCCGCGTCGGCGCCGGCGTCGTCATCGTGCAATGGCAATCGGGCGTGCCTGTCACCGTCTATCCGCCCGATCTCGCGCAGGCAGAGCCGTTCTGGCCGAAGAAATCATAAGCGTCGCGCGACTTTTCAGGGAGGAGAATTGTCATGACTGCAAAGAGCAAGATCACGATCTCAAGGCGGACGCTACTGGCCGGCGCGGCCGGCGCGCTGATCGCATCCCGCGCCTGGGCGCAGCAACCCGCCGAAGTGAAGGTCGGCCTGCTGGTGCCGATCTCCGGGCTCTATGCCCGTCCTGGAACGGTGATGCGCGAAGGCGCCGAGATGGCGGTCGATCACATCAACGCGCAGGGCGGCATCAAGGCGCTCGCCGGTGCCAAGCTGAAGCTGGTGGTGCTGGATTCCGGCGACACCACGGAGAAGGCCAAGAACGCCGCCCAGCGCATGGTCGCGCAGGAGACCGATCTGGTCGCGGCCAGCGGCGCCTATCTGTCCTCTTTCACGCTCGCGGTGACGGAAGTCACCGAGCGCGCCAATCTGCCCGTCCTCACCCTCTCCTACTCCGACCTGATCACGGATCGCGGTTTCAAATACGTGTTCCAGACCGCGGCCACGGCAGGTTCGCAGGCCCGGCAGGCTTTACCACAGATCATCAAGCTGGCGGAGACAGCGTCCGGCAAGCGGCCGAAGACGGTCGCGATCCTGACCGACAACACGGGGGCCTCGATCGCCTCCGCAAAGGCGATGCGCGAAGGCCTGCTGGCGGAGAACCAGTTGCAGCTGATCGTCGACGAGACGTTCACGCCACCGCTGGCGGATGCGACATCGCTGGTGCAGAAGATCCGCTCGGCAAAACCCGACCTGCTGTTCTTCCTGCCGACAGTGATCTCGGACGCAAAGCTGCTGCTCGAGAAAATGAACGAGTTCGGCCTCGGCCAGGGCAAGATTCCGACCATCTCGTTCGGCATCGCGATCGCCGAGCCGGACATGCTGCAAACCGTCAGCCCCGAACTGCTCCAGGGCGTGCTGACCTGCGTCGCAAGCTGGGGCGCCAAGGGCCACGAAGCGCTGATCGCCGAATTGAAGACCCGCTACAAGGAGCCGTGGATGACGCAGAACGCGATCTCCACCTATGGCGACATGTGGGTGATCAAGGACGCGCTCGAGAAGGCCGGCAAGGCCGACCGCGTCGCCGTCGGCGAAGCGCTGCGCACCATGGATGCCGGCCCCTCGAAATATTACCCGCTGGGCGAAATCAAGTTCGACGAGAAGGGCCGCCGCGTCGGTGCCGGCATGACCATCGTGCAGTGGCAGGCCGGCGTGCCGGTGACGGTATTTCCGCCGCAGCTGGCGCTGGCGCAGCCGTTCTGGCCGAAGAACTGACAACGCCTGAACAAAAACGGAGAAGAACATGGACAAGGCGACTTACGACCGCGGCCTCGAAATCCGCAAGAGCGTGCTCGGCAACGAGTTCGTCGACAAGGCGATCGCATCCGCGGACGAGTTCAATCGTCCGATGCAGGACCTCACCACCGAATATTGCTGGGGCTACGTCTGGGGGCGCGAGGGCCTGACGCGCAAGACCCGCAGCTTCCTCAATCTGGCGATGCTCTGCGCACTCAATCGCTCGCACGAGCTGAAGACCCACGTCCGGGGCGCGCTCGCCAACGGCGCCACCCGCGAGGAGATCCGCGAAGTCTTCATGCAGGTCGCGATCTACTGCGGCGTACCGGCCGGCGTGGATGCGTTCCGCAACGCGAAGGAAGTCTTCGCCGAGCTCGACAAGAAATAACGGAGCGTGGCGGCGATGAAGGGCAAATGGGCACTCGTGACCGGCGCAACCGCGGGCCTTGGCCTCGCCGTGGCGGAAGGTCTTGCCGGTGCGGGCGCCAACATTGTCCTTCACGATCTCGTCGCGCCGAAGCAGCCAGCGGATGATCTCCGCGCCCGCTTCGGCGTGGAGGTCATCGCGGCCGGCGTCGATCTGTCCCAACGGGAGGCGATCGAGGCCACGATGGCCGACCTGCTCGACCGCTGCGGCGCCATCGAGATTCTGGTCAACAACGCTGTGGTCCGGCATTTCTCCGCGATCGAGCAGTTTCCCCTTGAGAAATGGGACCAGGCGCTGGCCGTCAACCTTACAGCGCCGTTCCATCTGATCCGCCTGGCCCTGCCGGGCATGAAGCAGCGAAGCTGGGGGCGGATCATCAACATGGGCTCGATCTATTCGAGCCGCGCGGTCGAGGACCGCATCGACTACGTCACCACCAAGACGGCTATCCTGGGCATGACCCGCAGCGTGGCCATCGAGATGGCGCGCAGCGGCATCACCTGCAACACGCTCTGCCCCGGTACGTTGCCGACGCCCGCCATCCTGAACAAGATCGCTGCCATAGCGGGGAATAGCGGCCATTCGATCGATCACGTGACCCGCGAATATCTCGGCGAGCGCCAGCCGACGCAGCGTTTCGTCGAAATGAACGCCGTCGCCGCCATGGTCGTCTTTCTCTGTGGTCCAGCCGCAAACGACATCACCGGAGCAAGCCTGCCGATCGATGGCGGCTGGTCGGTCGCATGAGAATATTGGAATGGGAGTGCTGCGATGACTGAACAATCGGGCCAGACCGTCGTGCTGACGGGTGCCGCGGGCGGCATGGGACGCGCCATCACCAAGGCGTTGCTGGAGAGCGGCCGCCGCGTCGTGCTGGTCGATCGCGATGCCAAGGCGCTTCAGGAACTGGCTGCGACAGCGGGCGACGCGGTGCTTCCGATCCAGCTCGACATCAGCGACGCAAAGGCCGTGGATGGCCTGCCTGACGCCATTCCCGGTCATTTCAAGCCGGTCGAGATCCTCATCAACAACGCCGGCCACGATATCGGCGGACGGACCCGCTTCGACATTGGTTCAGCGGACGATTGGTCCAACATCATCCAGACCAACCTGATCGGCCTGATGCGTGTCACTCGCGCGATCCTCCCCGGCATGATCCAGCGCAACGCAGGCCATGTCGTCAACATCAGCTCGATCAACGCGGTCCGGATCGTGCCTGACATGGCCGCCTACAGCACCAGCAAGGCGGGCGTGCACATGTTCACCGAGACTCTCCGGGGCGAGCTGGCCGAAACCGCGATCCGGGTCACCGAACTCCAGCCCGGCCTGACCCGGACCAATATCATCCTGACTCGCTACCGCGGCGATACGCGCAAGGAAAAGGACTATTTCGACCAGTTCAGGATGGCGCTCGAGCCGGCCGATATCGCCCGTTCCATCATCTTCGCCCTCGACCAGCCCCCGCACGTTCAAATTGCCGAAATGATGATTCTGCCTGTAAACCGGTACTGACTTTTCCCGAACAGGACCCGGACATGGAAAGACGTAGCGAATTGCAGTCGACACTCCGCATCGAGGACGTCCCGACCGTCCGGGCGATGGTCGCGCAAAAGCTGCGCGAGGCGATCATGTCCGGAACGCTGAAGCCGGGCCAACGCCTGGTCGAACGCGAGCTCTGCGAGATGATGGGCGTCAGCCGCCCGTCGATCCGCGAAGCGCTGCGCGCGCTCGAGGCCGATGGGCTGATCAACATCGTCCCGCATCGCGGCCCCGTGGTGTCGACGATCAGCCTGGAGGAGGCCCGGCAGCTCTACGCGGCACGCGCGGTGCTCGAAGGTTACGCCGGCCGGGAATGCGCCCGGCTTCACGACCCCGAGGTGGCGCGCCGGATCGGGGACGCGCTGACGCGGCTGAAGGCTGCCGCGGCCAAGCAGGACCTCGTCGGCAGCCTCGTAGCCAAGACTGACTTCTACGCCGCGCTGATCGGCGGCTGCCGCAATGCCTTCATCGAACGCATGCTTAAGCCGCTGCACGACCGCATCCAGTTGTTGCGCATCACATCGATGTCGCAACCGAAGCGGATCAACAAGAGCCTGCGCGAGGTCACCGCGATCTGGCGCGCGATCCAGAACGGCGATCCCGACCTCGCCGAGCGCTGCTGCGTCGACCACATCAACGCCGCCGCTGTCGCCGCACTCGACATGATTGAACGAAACGCCGCCAAGGAGGCGACGCCCTCCGAAGACTAAAAACAACAATTCAGGGAGTGTTCGATGTTGTTTCTGGTACGATCGCTGATCCTGTGTCTCCTGCTCGCCCCCTGTGGTGCGGCTCTCGCGGAGGACTACCCCACCCGCCCGGTCACGATGATCGTGCCGTTCTCCGCCGGAGGTCCCGGCGACGTCATCGCGCGGATCCTCGGCAACGCCATGAGCGCGACGCTGAAGCAATCCATGGTCATCGAGAATGTCGTCGGCGCCGGCGGCACGCTCGGCACTAACCGCGTCGCCAAGGCTGCCCCTGACGGCTACACGCTGCTGCTGATGCATGTCGGCCAGGCCACTGCGCCCGCGCTCTACGCCAAGTTGCCGTTCGATCCGGTCGGCGATTTCGCCATGATCGGGCTCGTCACCGACGTGCCGATGATCCTCGTGGCACGGCCGAATTTTCCGGCCAAGGATCTGGGCGAGATGATCGCGCGCATCCGCAGCGAGGGCGACAAGATGACCTTCGGCAATGTCGGTCTTGGCTCGGCCTCGCAGCTCTGCGGGCTGATGTTCATGAGCACCACCGACACAAAACTCACGCCGATCTACTACAAGGGTGGTGGCCCGGCGCTGAACGACGTCATCGCCGGCCATATCGACGTCTATTGCGATCCCGCGACCGGACCGACGCCCTATATCCAATCGAACACGATCAAGGGCTACGCGATCACCAGCAAGAAACGCGTGGCAACGCTGCCGGATGTGCCGACCTCGGCCGAAGCCGGTGTTCCGGAATTCAACGTCACGACCTGGTACGGCCTCTACGCCCCGCGCGGCACGCCGAAGCCGGTGGTCGACCATCTCGTCGGCGCACTACAAACAGCACTCAAGGACCCTGCCCTGATCAGCCGTTTTGCCGAGCTCAGCATGGCGCCGGTCGAACCCGAACGCGCGACGCCAGAAGCGCTTGAAGCTTTCTTGAAGTCCGAGATTGGCAAGTGGGGCAGGATTATCAAAGCTGCCGGAATCGAGCCGCAATAGATACCAGCTCAGGGAGGCGACTGGTCTCGACGATTGAAGTCCACCGCGCCTGGAGCGCCCTCCTCGGCGTGAACCGCATCGCGCTTTGCCCCGGTCACTCAGTTTGCAACCTCGTCCTCGGCCGCCGAGTCTTGCGCGCGATCCGGCGTCGATCCGTCACCCGCCAATGCACGAATCCAGCGGCGATACTCCACGCCGAGATGATCGTTTCTAAAGTGGCCCTCGGGCAGAACGTTTTGCCCGCCCGACGCGCTGATCAACTGCGCCGGCATTCTCGCGCGCGACAAGGAATTCGAGATCGAGACCTTTGTGAAGGTGATCGACGTCAATCTCACCGGCACATTCCGGACCTGCATGGCATTCCACCCGCAGCTTGCGGAGACGAAAGGATCGATCGTCAACATCGCCTCGATGAATGCGACGCTGGCGTTGCCGCGGATCCCGGCCTATTGCGCCAGCAAGGGCGGCGTCGTGATGTTGACCAAGGCACTCGCGTTGAAATGGGCCGAAGAAGGCATCCGCGTTAACGCCGTTGCGCCCGGCTATATCGAAACCGCCATCAACGCCGCCGGCCGAACTGATCTCGCGCATTATCAGCGCATCGCCGACCGCACCGCGTTCAAGCGCTGGGGGCCGCCGGAAGACATTGCAGGCGCCGTTGCCTTCCTCTGCATGCCGGCCTCGCAATACGCGACCGGCACCGTCGTTGCTTTGGTTGGCGGGTTTCTGGCGGGATAGTGGCCCGCACCAAGACGAACTCGTCAGCTCTAACGCCATGAGCTGCCGATCCTGCGCATCCGGAGCAAAACGGCTGCGGCATCACCCGACCACGACAAATCCATCAGATACCCCAGCGCAGCGCGGCGGTATGCACTGGGGCGTCCCACAGTTCTTTTGCCTGGCTGTCGAGCACGGAGACGGTGATCGAGACACCGGCCATGTCGAGGGACGTCACATAAGAACCGGTCAGGAAGCGCGTCGCCGCTATTCCCGCTCCGTCCAAAATCCGCTTGGCGCTGTTGGCCATCAAATAGAGCTCGATCAGAGGCGTTGCGCCGAACCCGTTGACCAAAAGCATGACTTCGCTGCCCTTGCCCGGTGCGAGATCCCCCAGGATCGCGTTGAGCATCTCGGCAGCAATGTCATCGGCAGATGCCAACGGCACCCTGCGGCGGCCCGGCTCGCCATGAATGCCGACACCCATTTCCATTTCATTGTCAGTCAGGGTGAAATTCGGCCGGCCCGCCGCCGGAACGGTGCAGGGCAAAAGCGCTACCCCCATCGAGCGGGTGCGCCGATTGACGTGATCGCCGAGCGCCTTGAGAGCAGCTAGCGGCATTCCCTTTTCGGCCGCCGCGCCGACCATCTTTTCCACGATCAGCGTCCCCGCGACTCCGCGACGGCCGGTCGTATAGGTCGATTTCTCGACCGCGACGTCGTCATTGGTCACCACGCTGACGATCTCGCGTCCTGCCATCTCGGCGGCCATGGTGAAATTCATCACATCGCCTTCGTAGTTCTTGACGATGAAGAGCACGCCAGCCCCGGTATCGACAGCCTCCGCCGCCTCGATCATCTGATCCGGCGTCGGTGACGTGAAGACCTGCCCCGGACATGCGGCATCAAGCATGCCGATACCGACAAAGCCGGCATGGAGCGGTTCATGACCCGAGCCACCGCCCGAGATGAGCGCGACCTTGCCCGGCTTCAGGGTGCGGCGGCGCACGAACTTCCGCTCGACGCCTAGCAGCAGGATATCGGCATGCGCAGCAGCCAGCCCGTCGAGACTCTCTTCGAGCACCGTATCGGTGCTGTTGATCAGCTTTTTCATGGCGTTCTCCCGGTTATCTGTTTTTTGCAGTCGGAATCCGTCAACCGATGCTTTCGGCGTAGCGCGCGAGCTGCGCAGCAAAGTCGACGATGAGCTGCTCGAGCGCGCGATTTTTCTTGTCGTCACCGAGATCGGGCACCGTCACGGCAACAGTGCGCGTGCGCGCCTCGCGGTGGGCTCCACGCAGCCGTCCGGGGTGCGCGCGTCCATAGGCTTTGAGGAAAGCCGTACGCTCGGTACCGGACAGATGGCAGACCTCGAAGATGATCGCGACATGCTTAGCCGGGATCGGCACCAGATACGCCGGATTGGTGATCTGGCTCACGAAGGAGCGGTTCTTGCCGAGCGCCGCTGCGAGCTTCAATCGCGTCCCGGATGGCCGGTTGTCGAGGGCCCGCTGGAGGATGAGTTTGTAATCCGCAACATTGCTGTCGCCCGGCCGGCCTGTGTCTTCGCCTGCATCGTTGGTCATGCGGTCGCCCCGGCGATGGCCGCCTTGAGGCGGGCCACCGCTATCGGCGATACCGAGAGAGTGGTCAGGCCCGTCGCCAGCAGCGCATTCGTCAAGCGCGTATCGGCCGCGGCATCGCCGCAGAGCGAGACCTCGACGCCGCGCTTGCGCCCGGCCTCGACCGTCCGCGCGATCAGTGCCAGCACCGCCGGATGACCGGCATCGTTGAGGTCGGCGACAGCGCCGATATCACGCGCCGCAGCCATCGTGTACTGGGTCAGGTCGTTCGACCCGATGGAATAGAACGCCGCGCCAAAATCTTCCGCGCACAGCGCTGCCGCCGGGACCTCGACCATGATGCCGAGCGGCGGCCGGGCGCAGCCGATCCCCGCTGCCCTGAGTGCCGCAAACTCCCCGTCCAGCATGGCGTTGGCGCGGTCGAGCTCCGAGGGGACCGCGATCATCGGCAGCATCACCTTCAGCGTCCCATGGATCGCCGCACGGCACAGCGCCCGCAACTGCAGGCGAAACACCTCCGGCCGCGCAAGCGAGAGCCGGATCCCGCGCAAGCCCAGGAATGGATTGCGCTCGCCATCGATCGTCAAGCCGGCGATCGGCTTGTCGCCGCCGGCATCGAGGGTGCGGATTGTCACCGGCCGTCCCGCGGCCCAATCAAGAATGCGCCGATAGACGGCGTATTGCGCATCCTCGCCCGGCAACCCTCTCGACCCCTCGAACAGAAACTCAGTTCGCACGAGGCCGATACCGTCGCAGATTGCGGGGTCGAGGCTCGCGAGATCTTCCGGCGCGGCGACGTTGAGAAGGACGGCGATACGGCGGCCATCCGCCGTCAACGCCGGTTTGAGGCGGCCGGCATTGGCGGCGATCTGTGCGGCATTCGCAGCCGCCATGCGATGCTCGAAAAGGCGGCGCGTTTCGGGCCGGGGATCGAAGATCACGGTGCCGGCGTCGCCGTCAACCAGCGCCAATGACGGCGGCTGTCCATTCCAGGGCAATGGGCCCAATCCGACCACCATGGGAGCCCCGCGCGCCCGCGCGAGCATCGCGACATGTGACGAGGGTGATCCCGCGGCCAGCGCGATGGCACCGCCGCGGGTCCAGTCAACGGCGAGGAACGTCGACGGTGAAATGTCATCACCCATGACGACGGAATCGCCGGAGATCTTTGCGATCGTGTTCGCACCATTCAGACCCGCGAGCACGCGGTCGCGGATATCGACCAGGTCCGCGGCACGGGCCCGGAAATATTCCTCCTCCGCCGCGCGATAGCCTGCGATCTCCGCGTCGAGCGCCGCGCGCCAGGCATCATCGGCGGCTGCACCGGCCGCAACAGCTTCGTAAGCCCCCTCCGCAAGCGCATCGTCACCCAGCATCGCAATCTGGAACTCCAGGATCTCCGCCGCCTCGCCGTGAACCGTCGCGATCAGTTCGGCAAGCTCCGCTGCCGCCCCCTCGATCGCCGCCTTCAGCGCTGCGGCCTCCTGAGCGGGATCGCCCCTCACCGCTCTGCTCGCCACTGCATGCGTCAGCACGGCGACCGGGCCGATAGCGAGGCCTGGCGAGGCGGGATGACCGGTGAGGAGAATCTCGTCCACGATGTCACGCCTCGCCGAAACCATCGTGCACCAGAGCGAGCATGGCCGCGAGCGCCGCCTCGCCATCGGGACCGGCGACGCGGAAATGCAGCGTTGCGCCCTGCGGTGCCTTCACACGCATCACCTTCACCGGGCTCTTGGCGTCCGTCCAGGGTCCGTCGGCAGCGAGGGCAATTTCGATCTTTGCGGTAAAGCCTTTCGCGCATTGCGTGAGCTTCACCGATGGCCGCGCGTGCAGGCCGACCGGATTGACCAGGACCGCAAAGGCGGTCAGCGACGCAAACGTCTGAGCCGCCCGGTTGGCGTTGGCATCATGCATAGAATTCCTCCGCGCTGCGCTTGACGGCGGCAAGCGGCGAGCCGCCCGAAGACTCGGTCGCAGCGATCACGGCACCTTCGACCACCGGGGCATTGCAGACCAGGACGCGCGCGCGCCGGTCTTCAGGAAGCATCTCCACCGCCATCTCCGAATTGGTCTCGGCACCGCCGAGATCGACAAGGATCGCCACACCTGCCGGTGACCAGGCTGTCTCGATCGCCTCGAGGATCCCTGCAACGTTCGTACCGAGCCCGCCATCGACATCGCCACCGGTCCAGGCCAGCGGCACGGCGTCTCCGACCATCTGGCGCACCATATCGGCCGCACCTTCCGCTATCTTCGGCGAATGCGACACGATGACAATTCCGACATTGCCGGGACGTAAACTGCTCATGTATTGACCTCGAACTCCAGTGTCTCAACTGCTGCACTGATCAAAAGGGACGCCGAGCGCGAGCCGGGGTCCATATGACCGATCGAACGTTCGCCGAGAAAGGACGCGCGGCCGCGGATCGCCAGCATGGGCGTGGTGCGATCGGCCGCTTGCACCGCCTCGATCGCGATCGCTTTGGCGTCGCCGCCTCCCGCCAAAATGGCGTGCACCGGCACCAGGACATCCAGCAACGTTTTCTGCCCCGCTTCGGAACGGCCGCGCGCCTTGACGGCCTCGATCGCCCTCTCCGTCGCCGCGACGAGATCGGCCCGGCTCGGCTGCTCCGGAAGGGCCTTGCCCAGTTCCATGAAGAAAGTCCCGACCAGCGGCCCTGAGGCACCGCCGACCTTCATGACCAGGGTCATTCCGATCGCCTTCAGCATTTCGGGGAGCGGCTTGTCGGCCAGGCCCGGCAACGCCGCGAGCACAGCCTCGAAACCGCGCTTCATGTTCAGCCCATGATCCCCATCGCCAATCGCCTGGTCGAGACTCGTCAGCTCGTCCGCGTGTTCGATCACTGCCCCTGCCAACGCTCGCACCAGTCTTTCCCTGGCTACCCGATCAAGGCTCATGCCGCTACCCTCCAGCCCCTCGCATCGAAAAACAGCGGTTTGTTCAGACGGAGCGACACCACATCCCCGGCGCCGAAGCCCGCCTCGGGATCCGCCAGGGTCACGACCGGCCGGCCGGCGAGGTCGAGATGAAGATGGCTCTGGTCGCCGAGATGCTCGACCCGCTTGACGGTTGCCGAGACGTCGCCGCCGCCGCGCGCAATCGCTAGGTGCTCGGTCCGCGCGCCGACCGTCTCCGCGCCAGCCGGCGCGCCGCCGAACAATGCCGCCGGCAGCAAATTGATCGTCGGCTGGCCCAGCCGCGCCGCGACATGCGCGTTGATCGGATTCTCGTAGATTTCGCGCGGCGATCCAATCTGCATCAACCGTCCGCCCTCGATCACGCCGATGCGCGACGCCATGGTCATCGCCTCGGTCTGATCGTGGGTGACATAGAGGATTGTCGCACCGAGATCGACCTGGATCCGCTTGAGCTCGAGGCGCAGTTCGCCGCGCAGCTTGGCATCCAGCGAGGAGAGCGGCTCGTCCATCAGATAGATCGATGGCGAACGGACCAAAGCCCGGCCGATCGCGACGCGCTGCATCTGCCCGCCCGACAGTTGCGTCGCCTTGTTGTCCAGCTTGGTCTCGATGTGAAGAAGACGAGCAACCTCCTGCACCTTGGTTCGAATGTCGGCCTCGGGCACGCGGCGGGTCGGCGCACGCAACGCGAAGGCCATGTTCTCGAACACGGTCAGATGCGGATACAGCGAATATTGCTGGAAGACAAAGGCGACATCGCGGTCCGCCGGTGCATCGCGGGTCACGTCGCGCCCGTCGATGCGGATCGATCCCGTGTCCGGCTGCTCCAATCCCGCTATCAAACGCAACGCCGTGGTCTTGCCGGCGCCGGTCGGCCCGAGCAATGCCACGAATTCACCGTCGCCGATTGTCAGCGACAGATCGCTCACGGCTTGAGTCGTGCCGAATGCCTTGGAGACGCCGTTGATCTCGACCTCAGCCATGCGCGCCTCCCTCATGCAGGGCGGTGCGAATGGCCCGGCCCGACGCCTTGTCGAAGATCGACAGCGTATCGGGCCGAAAGTCGAGCCCGATCGTCTCTCCAATGCGAAAGGAGTTGCTGCTGGGCGAGCGGGCCTTGAGCGGGCCGTAGTGCGTCGTCACGGTCACGATCTGCGTCGTGCCGAGATACTCCGTCCCATAGATCTCGCCGCGCACCATGCCGCGATCGGAGAAGCGCACATGCTCGGGCCTCACCCCGAGCACGAGCTCGCTTTCCGTCATTGCCTCGCGCGCGGCCGGAATTGCAACGTCGCGCTCGCCGAGCCGGATCGCCTCTGCGCCGGTCAGCAAGCCACCGCGGAACGGCAGAAAATTCATCGGCGGCGAGCCGATGAAGTCCGCAACAAACAGCGAAGCCGGCCGGTCATAGATATCGCGCGGGCTTGCGACCTGCTCGACGACACCATTGTTCATGACCGCGATCCTGTCGGCCATCGCCATGGCTTCGAGCTGGTCGTGCGTGACATAGACGGTCGTCGCGCCCAGCCGGTCATGCAGGGCACGCAGTTCATGAATCATGGCCTCCCGCATCTCGGTATCGAGCGCGCCCAGCGGCTCGTCCATCAGGAAACACTTCGGCTTGCGCACGATCGCCCGTCCCAGTGCAACGCGTTGCCGGTCGCCGCCGGCTAGGCCCGACACGGAGCGGTCGAGGAGATGGGAGATCCGCAGAATGCGCGCCGCCTCGACGACACGCCTGTCGCGCTCGGCCGCGCCGATGCCCTCGCATTTCAGCGGAAAGCCGATATTGCGCCGGACATTCATATGCGGATACAGCGCGAAGAGCTGGAATACGAAGGCAATATCGCGCGCCGATGCGCGGTTCATCGTCACGTCTTCGCCATCGAGCCGGATGGTGCCTGCCGTCGGCAGTTCCAGACCTGCGATCATGCGGAGCGTTGTGGTCTTGCCGCAGCCGGACGGTCCGAGCAGGCAAAGGAACTGGCCGTCTTCGACTGTGAAGCTGGCAGACTTGACCGCATGAAACGACCCGAAGGACTTGTCCAGCGCCTCGACTTTGATCTGTGCCATCGCGCCCTACTCCCGGACCTTGGACACGAAGGTGAACATCACCGTGCCGAACAGGGTCGTCGCAAACGACCAGGAATACAGCGTTAGCGAAAATGGCTGCATCAGCATGACCACGCCAGCGGCGATGATCGTGGTCGCCACGGCTTCAAGCGGACCGCGGCGCAGAACACGGTCGGCGAGACTGTGACGCGCGATGGATGGGGTGGCATCGGCGCTCATTTGCGGACCGCTCCAAAGGTGATGCCGCGCAGCAGATGCTTGCGCAGAAGCACCGTGAACACCACGATCGGCACCAGAAACAGCGTCGTGCCGGCGGCCACCGCGGGCCAGTCCTGTCCGCCCTCGCCGATGATAATCGGGATGAAAGGCGGCGCCGTCTGCGCGTTACCCGAGGTGAGAAGCACCGCGAAGGCGTATTCGTTCCAGGCGAAAATCAGGCAGAAGATCGCCGTCGCTGCGATACCCGTGGTGGCCTGCGGCAACACCACCTTCACGAACGCCTGGAATCGGGTGTAGCCGTCGATCATGGCGGCTTCCTCGTATTCGCGCGGGATTTCGTCGATGAACCCCTTGAGCAGCCAGACCGCGAGCGAGACGTTGACCGATGTGTAAAGCAGGATCATCCCGAGCCGGGTATCCGACAATCCGATGGTGCGGTACATCAAATAGATCGGGATCGCGACCGCAATCGGCGGCATCATCCTGGTCGACAGAATGAAGAACAACAGATCGTCCTTCAGGGGCACACGGAACCGCGAGAAGCCGTAGGCCGACAAGGTACCGAGCGCGACGGCGAGCACGGTCGAGCCGAACGCAATGATCAGCGAATTGATGAAGCGCGGCACATAGTTCGAGGGACCGGCGACCACCATGTTGCGGTCGCGCGCGATGCTGTCGCAGAGCCCCTGCGGCGGTCCCAGCGAGCGGATGAATTCCGGCGTCTGGCGCGAGCGCGTCGTGAACAGATTGCAGAAGCCTTCGAGCGAGGGCTTGAACATCACCTTGGGCGGATAGGAAATCGCATCGTCCGGCGACTTGAACGCGGTGAGCACGATCCACGCCAGCGGGATCATGGTGATGAGGGCGTAGAGTACGACGAGCGAGCCGGCAAAACGCCGCGTCGTGGCCGTCGGCTCGACGACGGAATGGGCTGCGGTGGCTGAGGTCATCGGCTTTTCACCTTGTTCAGCGCCTTCACGTAGATGTTGGCGAGCCCGAAGACCGTCACGAACAGGATGATCGCGAAGGCCGAGGAATAGCCGGTGCGCCAACTCTCGAACGCTGCACGCTTGAGCGTGATCGAGGCAACTTCCGTGGTTGACCCCGGTCCACCGCCGGTGAGCAGATTGACCATGTCGAACATCTTGAAATTCTCGATGGCCCGGAAGAGCACCGCTAGCATGATGAACGGCAGTGCCATCGGCAGCGTGATCGACCAGAACTGCCGCCATTTCGATGCGCGATCGACCTCCGCCGCCTCATAGATGTAGTCCGGGATCGAACGCAGACCTGCGAGACAGATCAGCATCACATAGGGCGTCCACATCCAGGCATCGACGATGACGATGGCCCAGGGGCTCAGTGTGACGTCGCCCAGCATCTGGAATGACGAGGCCGCGCGGCCGGTGAAGAAAGCGACCACGTAGTTGAACAATCCGATCTGGGGTTGGTAGAGGAACGTCCAGAAATTGCCGACGACGGCCGGCGACAGCATCATCGGCAGCAGGATGATCGTGGTCCATAGGCCGTGACCGCGGAACTTCTTGTCGATGAGGTAGGCAAGGCCAAATCCGAGGACGGTCTCGATCACCACGGTCCAGATCACGAAATGCGCCGTCACCTGCATCGCCGCCCAGATGTCCGGATCGGTCAGGATCGACTGGTACCAGTCGGCCCCCAGCCAGATCGTCGGCACATTGGCCCGGTTGGCGCGGTAATTCGTGAACGACAGATAGATCGTCCAGAGCAACGGAAAGATATTGATTGCCAGCAGCAGCACGATCGTCGGCGTGATGAAGAGCCAGGCGAGCGTTTTGTCCGACAGGCCCCGGATGCGACGCGCCACGCCTGGCCGGACCCTGACGGCCCGATAGGTGATCCGCGAAGAGGCACTCAATTCATTCATTGCGTGGACCGATCCTGGTACCGGGATCATCGACCCTCCGACGAATTCCGGTGGTCTCGAAGGAAAGCCCGGAGCGCGAGCGCACGCGCTCCGGGCGGCTTGCCTCAGAACTTCTTGCCCTCTTCCTTGAAGATGGCCTTCCAGTCCTTTACCAGACCATCGAGTGCTTCCTGTGCGGTGCCCTTGTCGGCCACCACATAGTCATGCACGCGCTTCTGCTCCGCCTGCAGGAGCTGGGCATAGGAAGGCTCGGCCCAGAAGTCGACGACCATTCCCATCGACTGCAGGAACTCCTTTGCAAAGGGCGCGCTGTTCGGGAAGCTCGGATCATTCAGCACGGACTTGGCGCAGGAATAGCCGCCGAGCGCCCACCACTTCTTCTGAACGTCACCGCCGGAGAACCATTTGATGTACTGCAGCGCTTCGGCCTGGTTCTTGGAGTAGGAAACGACAGAGATTCCCTGTCCGCCGAGCTGCGTCGCCTGCCCGGCGGGACCGGCCGGATTGACGAAGAAGCCGATCTTGTCGCCGCCGACATTCGGGTCCTTGTAGAGGCCCGGGAAGAAGGCGAAGAAGTTCATCTGCAACGCGACCTGGCCGGACTTGAACGCATCAAGCCCCTCCGACATGTAGGAGTTGGAGGCGCCGGGAGGCGTGCAGCACTTGTAGAGGTCCTTGTAGGCCTCGAGCCCCTTCACCGCGCTGGCTGAGTTCACGAACCCGTCCATCGAATAGGGCTTTTTCGGATCGTCGTATTTGAAGCCGTAGTCGTAGAGGTAGTTCGAGACGCCCATGGTGATGCCTTCCGAGCCACGCTCGGTGTAGATCGAGGCGCCGTAGACCTTCTTGCCGTCGATTTCGCGGCCCTGGAAGAATTGCGCGATATCGCGGAGCTCAGCGAGCGTCTTGGGCACGCCGATATCGCGGCCGTATTTCGCCTTGAAGTCCGTCTGCACGTCCGGCCGTGCAAACCAGTCTTTGCGATAGGTCCAGCCGACCGCGTCGCCCATCGCCGGCAGCGCCCAATAGTTCGGCGTGTTCTTCGGCCACTCGGAGTAGCCGACCACCGTTGCCGGCATGTAGTCGTCCATGCTGATTCCTTCCTTCTTGAAGAAATCGTTCAGCTTGACGTACTGGCCATTCTCCGCGGCGCCGCCGATCCATTGTGAATCGCCGATGATGAGATCGCACAACGACCCGTGCGAATTGAGTTCGTTCAGGAATCGATCGGCATAATTGGTCCACGGCACGAATTCGAACTTCATACCAATGCCCGACTTGGCGGTGAAGTCCTTCGACAATTCGACCAGCGCGTTGGCAGGATCCCACGCGGCCCAGCACAGCGTGATGGTTTTGCCTTGCGCCTGTGCGGGGGTGGTCCCCGCTCCGACGCCGAACGCGGAGACCACAGCCCCGCATGCCACAACAAGCGCCTTCAATGTCCGTTTCATTACGCGTTCCCTCCGAGTGGGCCGGCCATCGACATGGCGCGGCTTTCCTACCGGCTCGAATGCTTCGAGCAGAGCGACACAGTCCGTGACGAGCTGAATAGCTAAACTGGCGTTTCCTCGCGCCACCCGGATTCTAGCGGCCCGGCAGGCTCGATTTGTTTAGTAATGCACGATTTACTAAACATTGCAAGCGACACCGACTTTGCTCGACGCAAGGTCGGATACCGGCGCTCGATCTTCGTCCGAAGCCTGGGATGAAACGAAGACTCGCGCACGATAGCAGCCATCGCCTGCCCGACCGTCGTCAGCGGCAACGGAAGCCACGCAATCATTGGCGCCGAGCTTCTGGAAAAATGTCGCAGCGCCCGACCACACAGATGTCGAACAAGTATTCGCGCGACCCCAGTCGCGCCGTCCTGCGAACAGTTTAACGCCCACCCGGGGAGGTCTATTGCACCGCGGAACGATTTGCGACGCACCATTCAAAATGAGACTGTTCGTTAAACCGCAGGTAGCCCCGACGTCCGCGCTGCATCCGAGTTCGGTTAGCCTCCATCGCAAGAACTGTTGGCCTTGTCAAAACGCCGCACTGCGCGGCGAGCGAGCGAGGTTGCGGTGAAAAAGCAGCGACAAGACACCAGGGAGGAGAGCAATGTTGAAAGGCAGTCTAGGACTGATCGCGTTGAGCAGCCTGTTATTGTCGGGCACCGCCTTCGCACAGGAGAAGATCAAGGTCGGCGTTACCGCCACCCTCGAGGGCACCTACACCGTGCTCGGTGAGGACGGCATCCGCGGCTTCCAGACAGCACTCAACGTGCTCGGCAAGAAGGTCGGCGACAAGGAGCTCGAATTCGTCATCGCCTCGACCGACGCGACGCCCGACTCCGCGGTCCGGGCCGTGCGAAAACTGATCGAACAGGACAAGGTGCAGATCCTTCTATCGCCGCTATCAGGTGACGAGGGCATCGCGGTGAAGAACTTTGCGAAGACCCATCCGGAGCTGACATTCGTCAACGCCGCCTCCGGCGCCCAGGAAACAACCTATGTCGATCCCGCCCCGAACTTCTTCCGCTACAACATGGACGGTGCGCAGTGGCAGGTGGGCCTCGGCAAATACGCCTATGACGAGAAAAAATATCGCAAGATCGCGACCGTCGGCGAGGACTACTCCTTCATTTATACGCAGGTGTTCGGCCTCGTGCTCGAGTTCTGCGGCGCCGGCGGGCAGGTCACCAACCGGCAATGGGTGCCGCTCGGCACCAAGGACTTTGCATCCGTCATCGCCGCCCTGCCCGACGACGTCGACGCCATCTATCTCGGCCTCGGCGGTGCCGACGCCGTCAACTTTCTCAACCAGTACCAGCAGGCCGGCGGCAAGGCGCATCTGATGGGCGGCTCGATCATGATCGATCAGACCATCCTGTCGTCCAAGGGCAACGCCAAGAGCGCGCTGGTCGGCACGCTGGCCGCGAGCGGCCAGGCCGACACTTGGGAAAACCCAAGCTGGCAGAAGTTTGTGAAGGACTATCAGGACGCCTTCCCGCCGAACAAGCGCTTCCCGAGCCCGTCGCTGCTCGCCACCAACTATTACGGCTCGACCATGGCGCTGATCCTGGCCCTGCGCCAGGTCAACGGCGATCTCTCCAACAACCAGGCCAAGTACAAGGAGGCGCTCGCGAAGATCGAACTCGACGCCCCCAACGGCAAGATCAAGCTCGATTCCAATCGCCAGGCGATCGGAACCAACTTCGTCACCGAGGTCGTCGACGATGGCAAGGGCGCGCTGTTCTCGAAGGTCGTGAAGGTGATCCCGAACGTCAACCAGACGCTGGGCTACGACCCCGCGGTGTTCGCCAAGATCGGTTTGCCAAGCCGTACAGTACCGGAATGTAAGAAGTACTGACGTAGTCGCATCAGCGACGCCATGACTGACCGGGGAGAGATTTGCAAAGAGCGCGACACGTGCGCCCTTGCATTCTCTCCCCGGTTGTTGAACGCTATAAAAAAAGATAAGAGCTTTCTGGGAGGGAAGGCATGAGCCGGGCGCTCGCCGTCTTCCACGGCCGGTTCGGCCGCGCGACGGTCTATCAATTGAACCGCCCTTTCAACATCCACGCACATCGCGAAGGTCATTTGATCTTTCATGTCGGGGGGCGCTCCGCATGCATCGACGTCAACGATGGACGTTACGAGCTCACCGAAGGTTCGGTGGTCGCTGTCAATCCATGGGAACCGCATAACTTCCTGCCGTCCGATCTCGACGGCGGCGCCGTTTTCTTCGTGCTCTATGTCAACGCGGAGTGGTTCGCACCCGATGCGCCCGGCGCCGACCGCCTGCGCTTCGGCCGCACCCAGTTCATGCGCTCGGCTGCGCTCGACAGGCAAATCAGGCACGCGGCGGCACTTGTGTGCGGTGCCCCCTCGCTCAACAGCCTCGATGGTGAGCTGAGACGGCTGATCGACGTCTGCTATGACGAAAGCTGGCAGCAGGCCGAGACCGCGCGCGATCCGCGCGCCAACGGCTCCGTCACCGATTTCCGCGTGCGCAAGTGCATCAAGATGATGTCGGAGAGCCCCGGCGCCGAGATCGAGCTCGATACCATCGCACGCGAATC
Source organism: Bradyrhizobium betae (assembly GCF_004123905.1). Classification (GTDB taxonomy): domain Bacteria; phylum Pseudomonadota; class Alphaproteobacteria; order Rhizobiales; family Xanthobacteraceae; genus Bradyrhizobium; species Bradyrhizobium betae_A. The sequence goes on along the minus strand of NZ_MZXW01000004.1, from coordinate 99,963 downwards.
CGGGCTGTCGCGGCCGCATTTCTATCGGCTGTTCCGGACCCAGACCGGTGTCACGCCGCACCTCTATCTCAACACGCTGATGATGGAGCAGGCGCTGGAGGCACTGGTGGCGAGCGAAGCGCCGATCGCCGATATTGGCTTCGATCTCGGGTTCTCCTCGCAGAGCGGTTTCACCCGCTTCTTTGCCGCCAATGTCGGGATGGCACCGACCGATTATCGCCGCGCGGCCAAGGTTTTGCGCGCCTGACCGACGCGCGAAAAGATACTCACGATCAAATGCGCCCCCATCAGCCCCATTAGGATGTGCGGAACGCGGTCCCGACAAGAGGACCGCGCGCGATAGGGAGCGTACGTTCATGGCAGGGCTTGCATGGCAGGGCTTGTGGTGGGCAAGGCTTGCGGCCGACAACGGTCTGCGTGCGACCTCGCCCCGCAGGCGGGACGAGGTGAAGCCATGACCCGCTTTGTCGAGCGCCATCCTGCCTGGGCTCTGATTGTCATCATCGCGATCGCGGTGATGCTGTGGCTGATCTTTGCTGTGTGGCCGCCCGGCCTCGAAGAGGCGATCGGCCGCAAGCGGGTGTTCCTCAACGCGCTCTTCAACGGCATCACGCTTGGCGGTCTGTATTTCCTCGTCGCCAGCGGCTTCACTCTGATCTTCGGCCTGATGCGCAACGTCAATCTCGCGCACGGCTCGCTCTATCTGTTCGGCGGCTATGTCGGCTACGCCATCAGCGCCTCGACCGGGTCCTGGATCCTCTCCTTCATCGTCGCCTTCATCCTGACGGCGCTGGTCGGCGTCCTGCTTCAGGTTCTCGTCTTCCGCCGCATGGAGGGGCAGGATCTGCGCCAGACCATGGTGACGATCGGGCTCTCCATCGTGTTCGCCGATCTGATGCTGTGGGCGTGCGGCGGCGATTTCTATCAGATCCAGACCCCGAGCTGGTTGATCGGCCCGATCGAGCTGCCGCTGCTCACCGCGATCAAATCCTCCGGCGAGCCAGTCTACCTGCGCTATCCGCTGGTGCGGCTCGTGATCCTCCTGGCTTCCGTGATCATCGGCGTCGCGATGTGGCTCGCGCTCAACCGCACCCGGATCGGCATGATCATCCGCGCCGGCGTCGATGACCGCGACATCCTCGCCGCGACAGGCGTGCGCATCCAGATCGTCTTCGTGCTGGTTTTCGCGCTCGGCGCGGGCCTTGCCGGCATCGCTGGCGTGGTCGGCGGCACCTTCCAGTCGCTCTCCCCCGGCGAAGACATCCGCTTCCTGCTCGCCTCGCTCGTGGTCGTGATCGTCGGCGGCATGGGATCGATCCCCGGTGCTGCGCTCGGCGCGCTGATCATCGGCCTCGCCGAGCAGCTCGGCTCGGTCTACATCCCGACCTACGCCATCGTCGTGACCTTCCTGATCATGGTGCTGGTGCTGGCGGTGCGGCCTCAGGGCCTGCTGGCGAGACGCTGACATGTCCGTCACCCACGACGCCCGCGTTCACGCTCGTCCCGCTACGGCGCAGCGTCCGGCGGTGCGCGGCTGGCCCGACATCAACAATCCAGCGGCCTGGATCGTGGCGGCCATCCTCCTGATCATGCCGCTGATCGCCAACGGCTTCTTCCTGATCGAGATTTTTGCGACGACGCTGATCCTCGGCACCATTGCGCTCAGCCTGATGTTCCTGGCCGGTTATGGCGGCATGGTCAGCCTGATGCAGCTCACCATCGCGGGCTTTTGCGCCTACATGGTCGCGGTGTTCGGCGCCAGCGGCAATGCCAATATCAGCCTGGGCTGGCCGTGGTGGCTGGCGGTGCCGATGGCGCTGACGCTCGCGACCATCTTCGGCACGCTCGGTGGCGCGCTCGCGGTGCGCACCGAAGGAATTTACACCATCATGATCACGCTCGCGATTGGTGCAGCCTTCTACTACTTCACCAACCAGAACTGGGCGATCTTCAACGGCCACACCGGCATCAACAACGTGTCGACGCCGCATTTCTGGGGCGTCAACTGGCGTTCTGACATTCCCTTCTATTACATCGTGCTCGCGGTTGCCGCGCTCTGCTATTTCGCCGTCGACTATATTGCGCGTGCGCCGTTCGGACTCGCTCTCCAGGGCGTGCGCGACAATCCGCGCCGCATGGCCGCGCTCGGCTTCAACGTCAACGCCCACCGCGTCGCGGCCTATGCTGTAGCCTCCTTCATCGCGGGCCTCGCCGGGGTGCTCCAAGTCTGGAACTATCGCCAGATCTCGCCGGGTACGGTCAGTGTCGGCGCCTGCATCGACGTCCTCATCATCGCCATCGTCGGCGGCATTGCCCGTCCGGTCGGGCCCTATATCGGCGCGCTGGTGTTCGTCCTGCTGCGCACCTTTGCGCTCGACTTCCTGGTCAAGATCGGGCTCGACGGCAATCGCTTCCGCCTGCTGATCGGGCTCGGCTTCCTCGCCATCGTGTTCTGGTCGTCGGACGGCGTGATCGGCCTGTGGCAGCGCTGGCGCCAGAGCCAACGTCCTCGGACGGATCGCCCAAGCGGAGGGCCCGGCCATGGATAGCGTCGCGCAGCGCCTCTCGGTCGTCGGCGCCGGCGCGGCCCTGGAGCTGCGTGGCGTGACGCGGCTGTTCGGCGCGCTGGCAGCACTGACCGACGTCACCATCACAGTGCGCCCCGGCGAACGTCGCGCGGTGCTCGGCTCCAACGGCGCCGGCAAGACCACGCTGTTCAACTGCATCACCGGCGACTTCCCGCCCTCCTCCGGCACCATTCGCTTCTTCGGTGAGGACGTCACGCATTTCCCGCCCTATGAGCGGATCCGCCGCGGCCTCAGGCGGACCTATCAGATCTCCGCGCTGTTCCCCGGCCTCACCGTGCAGGACAACGTCTACCTTGCCTGCCGCGGCGTCTCGCGCGGACGGTTCTCGTTCCTGCGCCCCGGTCAGAACGACGCGCTGATGCACGCCACCGACAGTCTGGTGCAGGCGGTGCATCTCTCCGCCGTGAAGGACCAGCGCGTCGCAGAGCTTGCGCATGGCCAGCAGCGTCAGCTCGAGATCGCGCTGGCGCTCGCCGGTGCGCCGCGTTTCGTGTTGTTCGACGAGCCCGCCGCCGGCCTCTCGCCGACCGAGCGGGCCGAGCTGGTCGAGATCCTGACCTCGCTGCCGGCGCATATCGGCTACATCATCATCGAGCACGACATGGACGTGGCACTACGCGTCGTCGAGAGCGTGACGATGATGCACAATGGTCGCATCTTCAAGGAAGGCCTGCCGGAGGAGATCCAGTCTGACCCCGAGGTGCAGGAGCTTTATCTCGGAGGCGGCCATGAGTGATGTCCGCCGCGCGCCCGCCGCGCTCGAGGTCCGCGGCCTCGACGTCTATTACGGGCATTCGCACGCGCTGCAGGGCGTCGACCTCTCGCTCGATGCCGGTGTGTTCTCGGTGGTCGGACGCAACGGCATGGGCAAGACCACGCTGTGCAAGGCCATCATGGGCATGGTTCCCGTCAGCGGCGGCTCGATCCGGGTCCGCGGCGAGGACATCACGCGGCGGGAGCCCGCTCACATCGCGCGGCTCGGCGTCGGCTATGTCCCGCAGGGACGCCGGCTCTGGCGCTCCCTCAGCGTCGACGAGCACTTGCAGCTCGCCGGCGGCATGCGCTCCGGCGCCTGGACCGTCGAGCGCATCTACGACACCTTTCCGCGGCTCGCCGAACGCAAGGACCACGGCGGCGGCCAGCTCTCCGGCGGCGAGCAGCAGATGCTCGCGATCTCGCGCGCGCTAGTGACCAATCCGCACCTCCTGATCATGGACGAGCCGACCGAGGGGCTTGCGCCCGTCATCGTCGCCCAGGTCGAGGAGATGCTGCTGCGGCTGGGAGACGAAGGCGACATGGCCGTGCTCGTGATCGAGCAGAACATCGGCGTCGCCACCGCGATCTCGCGCAATGTCGCGATCATGGTCAACGGCCGGATCAACCGCATCATCGACTCCGCGCGCCTCGCCGCCGACCGCGAACTTCAGCAACGCCTGCTCGGCGTCGGCCTGCACGCCGAGCTGGAGCCGGACGTCGATGCGACCGCAGCTGGCACCGAAGCGAAGCCGGCGCCACAGCCCGCGCGCGCGAGCGGCCCGATCCGGATCTACATCTCCAACCCAAGCCCACCGACGCGCTGGACCCAGCCGGTCCCGATCGGACGCATCGAAGCCGCGGCGCGTACACTCTCGACCCAGGTCGCGCGTCTGGACGAGACCGCGCGGCGCAAGCGCGAGCCGGCGACGGCGCAGACCTCCGGGCCACCCGTCGTCCTGGTTGTCGGCACGCTCGATACCAAGGGCACGGAGCTGCGCTTCATCCGCGACATCATTGCCGAGACCGGCCTGCGCACGCGACTGGTGGATGTTTCCACCCGCGGCAAGCACGCGACATGCGATGTCTCCGCGCAGGAGATCGCGCTGAACCACGGCCGCGGCGGCTCCGCCGTGTTCGGCTCCGACCGCGGCGCTGCCGTGACGGCGATGGCCGATGCGTTTGCCAACTGGATCAAGCGTCAGGGCAATATCGCCGGCGTGATCTCGGCGGGCGGCTCGGGCGCGGCCTCGCTGGTCGCGCCTGGCATGCGCACCCTCCCCGTCGGCATGCCGAAACTGATCATCTCCTCGGTCGCCTCGGGCGATGTCGCGCCCTATGTCGGCCCCGCCGACATCACCATGATGTATTCGGTCACCGACGTGCAGGGCCTCAACTCGATCTCGCGCGCGGTGCTGTCGAACGGCGCCAACGCCGTCGCCGGCATGGTCAAGGCACGGCTCGATCAGCGCGAGGCCAGGGAGCGCACCGCCAGCGCCGACCTGCCGTCGGTCGGCATCACCATGTTCGGCGTCACCACGCCGGCGGTGCAGACAATCGCGGCCGATCTGAGCGAGGACTTCGAGTGCCTCGTGTTCCACGCCACCGGCGTCGGCGGCCGCTCGATGGAAAAGCTCGTCGATTCCGGCCAGCTCGCCGGTGTGATCGATCTCACCACGACCGAGATCTGCGACCTGCTGATGGGCGGCGTGTTTCCGGCGAGCGACGATCGCCTCAGTGCGATCATCCGCAGCCGCGTGCCCTATATCGGCTCGGTCGGCGCGCTCGACATGGTCAATTTCGGCGCGCCCGATACCATCCCTGAACGTTATCGCGGACGAAAATTCCACGTCCACAATCCGCAGGTGACACTGATGCGCACCACAGCGGAAGAGAACGAGCGCATGGGCCGCTGGATCGGCGAGCGGCTCAACCAGATGGATCGGCCGGTGCGCTTCTTCCTGCCCGAGGGCGGCGTCTCCGCACTCGATGCTCGCGGCCAGCCGTTCTGGGACCCCGAGGCCGACGCAGCCCTGTTCAGTAGCCTGGAGCGCACGGTGCGGCAGACCGGCAACCGGCAGCTGATCCGCGTCAAGCAACACATCAACGATCCCGAGTTCGCCTCGACCATTACCGCTGCGTTCCGAACGTTGTTCGGACGCGCCGGGGCGCGCCGGAGACTAGCGAGGTGACCGATGGCCCGGTTTGAACGCGCTGCACTTCTGAAGCGGTTTTGCGAGATGGCGAAGCGTGGCGAGCCGATCGTCGGCGGCGGCGCCGGCACCGGCCTGTCGGCCAAGTGCGAGGAAGCCGGCGGCGTCGATCTCATCGTCATCTACAATTCCGGCCGCTACCGCATGGCCGGCCGCGGCTCGCTCGCGGGTCTTATGCCGTACGGCGACGCCAACGCCATCGTGCTGGAGATGGCCGGTGAAGTGCTGCCCGTGGTCCACAAGACGCCGGTGCTTGCCGGCGTCAACGGCACCGACCCGTTCCGCGACATGGACGTGTTCCTGGAGCAGCTGAAAGCACTGGGCTTTGCCGGCGTGCAGAACTTTCCGACCGTCGGCCTGATCGACGGCGTCTTCCGCGCCAATCTCGAAGAGACCGGCATGTCCTACGCGATGGAGATCGACATGATCGCCAAGGCTCGCGAGAAGGATCTGCTGACGACGCCCTACGTCTTCAGCGAAAAGGAAGCCGCCGCGATGGCGCTCGCCGGCGCCGATATCATCGTCTGCCATCTCGGGCTCACCACCGGCGGCACGATCGGCGCGCAGACCGCGCCCAAGCTCAAGGACTGCCCGGCGCACATCGACACCTGGGCCTCCGCCGCGCTCAGCGTCAATCCCGACATTCTGGTACTCGCCCATGGCGGCCCGATCGCGGACCCCGCGGATGCCGATTTCATCATGAAGAACACCCGTTACTGCCACGGCTTCTACGGCGCCTCCTCGATGGAGCGGCTGCCGGTGGAGCGGGCGTTGACGGAGCAGGTCCGCAGATTCAAGGCGATCGGCGCGCGATAACGCCCGTCAGATTGAGGGAGGGAAACATGTCAGGGATCCTGGTCGGCGAGCTCATCCTCTGGCTGATCGTCGCCATTATCGTGATCGTGGTTGGCGTCTACATCGTCAACTGGCTCTATCACCGCTCCTCCAAGGAGGTGTCGTTCGTCCGGACCGGTTTCCTCGGCGAACGCGTAGTGATCGATGGCGGCGCCTTCGTGCTGCCCTTCATCCACGACTACACGTCGGTCAACATGAACGTGCTACCGATGGGTATCGTACGGTCACGGCAGGACGCCGTCATCACCCGCGACCGCATGCGTGTCGATATCGAGGCCGACTTCTATGTCCGGGTCCAGCCGACCCGCGAGGCCGTCTCGATTGCGGCGGCGACCCTCGGCCGCCGCACCATGGAGCCGGAACAGCTTCATGCACTGCTGGCCGGCAAGTTCATCTCCGCAATCCGCTCCGTCGCCTCCGAAATGACTATGGAAGAGATGCACGAGCGACGCGGCGATTATGTCGTGCGCGTCAAGACCAATGCGGCCGAAGCCCTCGCCCAGAACGGCCTCGAGCTGGAATCCGTCGCCATCACCGATCTCGACCAGACTGACCTCGAATTCTTCAATCCCTCGAACCGCTTCGACGCTGAAGGCTTGACCCAGCTGATGCAGGACATCGAGGCCCGGCGCAAGCTGCGCAACGACATCGAGCAGGACTCGATGATCAAGATCCGCACCCGCAATCTGGAAGCCGAGCGGCAGGCGCTCGAAATCGAGCGCGAGAGTGAGACCGCCCGGCTGGAGCAGGAGCGCGACATCGAGATGCGCCGCGCGCTCCAGCGCACCGAGGTCGCCCGTGAACGCGCCCTGCGCGAGACCGAGGCCGAGCAGGCCCAGATTTCCGCGCGAGAAACCATCGAACGCGCGCGGATCGCCAATGACCAGGCCATTGCCGAGGCCCGCATCGCCTCCGAGCGTGAGACCCGCCAGAAGGAGATCGAGCGCACCCGCACCATCGAGGAAAAGGAGCTGCTGGCGCGCGAGGAGATCGAGAAGACCCGCATCGCCAACCAGCGCTCGATCGACACGACGCGGATCGCCAGCGAACGCGAGGTCCGCCAGCGCGAGATCGAGCGGACGCGCACCGTCGAGGAAGCCGAGATCGCGGCCCGCGAAGCGATCGAGAAAGCGCGGATCCAGCAGGACCGCGTCGTCACTGATGCCCGCATCGCCAACGAAGAAGAGACCCGCCGCCGCGAGATCGAGCGCACCCGCGCCGTCGACGAAGCCGAGATCGCCGCCCGCGAGGCCACCGAAAAAGCCCGCATCGCCCAGACCTTGATCGTCAATGTCGAGCGCATCTCCTCCGATGAGCGCACCCGCGCGCTGGAGATCCGGCAGGTCCGCACCATCCAGGAAGCCGAGATCGAGGCGCAGCGCGCGGTCGAAGCTGCCCGGATCGCGCGCGAGCGAACGCTCTCAGCCGAGCGTATCGCCGCCGAGCAGAACACGCGTCAGCTCGAGATCGAGCGCAACCAGACCCTTGAAGTCGCCGGCATCGCCGCTCGCGAGACCACCGAGGCTTCGCGCATCGCACAAGAGGAGCGCGTTCGCTCGCTGGAGATCGCCCGCAACCGCGCCGTCGAGGAAGCCGACATCGCTTCCCGGGAGGCGATCGAGGCCGCCCGCATTGCCCAGGAAAAGGCGGTCGCGGCCGAACGTATCGAGGCCGAGCGCCACACCCGCTCGCTCGAAATCGAACGCACCGGCGTGCTGGAAGCCGCGGAACTAAAGCGGCGCGACGCCATCGAGCGCCAGCGCATTACGGTCGATCTCGCGCTCGAAGCCGAGCGGATCAACTCCTCCAAGAAGCGCGAGGTACTCAATATCGAGCAGAAAAAGGCGATCGAGATCGCCGACGAGGACCGCGTCATCGCGCTCTCTGCTAAAAAGTCCGAGCGGATCGATGCCGACCGTCAGGTCCGGCAGGCCGAGATCGTTGCCCGCAAGGAGGTCGAAACCACCGACGTTTCGCGCGAACAGGCGCTGGAAGCCGCTCGCCTCGAGCGCCGCCGCGCGATCGAGCAGCTCGAAGTGGCCCGCGTGCAGTCGCTCCAGGAAGCCGAGATCGCCTCCCGCGAGGAGGTCGAGCGCGCGCGCATCGCGTCTGACAGGGGTCTGGACGAAGCCCGTGTCGGCCGTGAACGTGAGCTGCGCAAGCTCGAGGTCAACCGCGAGAAGGAGGTCGAGACGGTCCTGATGGAGAAGGCCATCGCCATTCACCAGAAGTCGCTGGAAGAATCCGCAGCCAAGGCGATGGCTGAGGAGGCCCGGATGCGGGCAGCGGAAGCGACTGAGCGCGTCATTACCGCCCGCGAGAGCGAAATTGCAAAACGCCGCAAGACGGTCGAGGTGCTGCTGGCCGAGAAGCAGGCCGAGGAGATCCGTATCGCCGCTGAGGCGGAGCGCGTGCGCGCAGCCGTGGAGGCCGAAGCGCAGCGCATGCTCAACGAAGCCGAGAACGTGCTCACCGACCAGGCGCGCTACTCGCTGTTCCGCCGCAAGCTGCTCGACCGCATCGAGGGCATCGTGCGCGAGAGCGTCAAGCCGATGGAGAAGATCGAGGGCATCCGCATCCTCCAGGTCGACGGCCTCAACGGCAACGGCCATGGTGGCAATGGCGGCCGCAGCGCCACCGACGAGGTGATCGACTCGGCCTTGCGCTACCGCGTACAGGCGCCGCTGATCGACTCGATCCTGGCGGACATTGGCGTCGAGGGTGGGAGCCTTTCAAAGATGCCAGGCCTGATCCGCGAGGCCCGCGACATGCAGGGCATCAAGGAGTCCGCACGCAAGGGCGGTGGCGACAGGCCGGCGGCGTCCCCGCCGGCGGCTGAGGGCGGCGGTGAACCGCCGGCCGAGCGCGGTCCGCGGAAGAAGAGCTGAGGTCTGACCGATGCCCCGCGTCTACGTCTCCACCGTCGTCAATGCGCGCAACGACCGCGTCTGGGCGCGGGTGCGCGACTTCAACGGCCTGCCGAACTGGCACCCCGCGATCGCCGAAAGCCGCATCGAGGGCGGCGAGCCATCCGACAAGATCGGCTGTGTCAGGGACTTTCGGCTGCGCAACGGCGACCGTATTCGCGAGAAGCTTTTGGGGCTCTCCGACTACGACATGTTCTGCACCTATTCGATCCTGGAATCCCCGATGGGCGTCGAGAATTATGTCGCAACGTTGCGGCTGACACCCGTCACCGACGGTGACCAGACCTTCATGGAATGGACCGCCGAGTTCGACTGCGCGCCGGAGCGCGAGACGGAGCTTGTCGGCAATATCGGCGGCGGCGTGTTCCAGGGCGGGTTCGATGCGCTGAAGCGCGTGTTCGGAGGCTGATGGCCGTGCCGCATATCGTCAAAAGCACTATCCTGGACGCGCCGACCGACGCGGCGTGGTCGGTGCTGCGCGATTTCAACGGGCACGACCGCTGGCATCCGGCGGTTGCGACCTCTTCAATCGAGCGTGCGCATTCTTCGGACAAGATCGGCTGCATCAGGCGCTTCAAGCTCAAGGACGGTGCCGAGCTGCGCGAGCAATTGCTGGCGCTGTCCGACCTCGAACAAAGCTTCAGCTATTGCCTGCTCGATACCCCGATCCCGATGTTCAATTACGTCGCCCATGTCCGCCTGCTGCCGGTTACCGACGGCGACCGCACGTTCTGGCATTGGGAGTCGCGCTTCACGACCAAGCCCGAGGACCGCGACCGCATCACCCACATGGTCGCCGAAGACATTTATCAGGCCGGGTTCGAAGCAATCCGCCGGCATCTCAAGGAGGCCGCCTAGATGGCCGTAACCGTGAAGACTTTCAGCAGTGCCACTGAGGCGGCCGGAGCGCTGTCCTCCGACCGCAGCGCGCGCTATCTCGGCGGCGGCACGCTGGTCATGCGAGCGCTGAATGAAGGCGACGTGTCGATCTCGACCGTCGTTCGCGCCCAGGACCAGACGCTGATTCGGATCGACGCATCCGGCCCGCGCATCACACTCGGCGCCGGCGTCACCTTCGCCCGCGTCCTCGCCGAACGCGACCTCGCCTTCCTGCATGCGCCGGCACGCTCGATCGGCGGTCCCGCCGTGCGCAACATGGGGACTGTCGGCGGTAATCTCTTTGCGCCAAACCCCTACGGCGATTTCGCCGTCGCACTGCTGGCACTCGATGCCACCGTGGCGATGCAAGGCGGCTTTGGCTCGCGCGACATCCCGATCGAGGAGTTTTTGCAGGCACGCGACCGGCAGGCCGGGACGCTTGTGCTATCGGTGTCCTGCACCCGGCCGGCGAGCACCGAGGCGTTCCGCTATCGCAAAATCGCCCGTATCAAGCCGAAGGGCGGCTCGGTCATCACCCTTGCCGCACATCTGCCGATCTCGGGCGGCCGAATCGCGGGCGCGCGGATCGCACTGGGTTCGATGGCGCCGACGCAGATTCGCGCCCGCGCCGCCGAGAGGGCACTAGAGGGACGCTCGTTGGACACCGCGACCATCGCGGCTGCTGCATCCGCAGCGACCGAGGGAACATCGCCAAGCGACAACGCGCTCGGCAGCGCCTGGTATCGCCGCGAGATCGTCGGCGTGCATCTCCGCCGTCTGCTGTCGGGACAGGAATAGAGCCCATGTCCAAGATCCCTCTGCAATTTCGGCATAACGGCCGCGACGTCGCGATCTTCGTGGACGGTGGCACCAATTTGCTGGTGGCGCTGCGCGAGCTGATCGGCGACATGACGCCAAAATTCGGCTGCGGCCAGGGCGGCTGCGGCACCTGCAGCGTGCTGATCGACGGCGAGTTGCACCTCTCCTGCCTGACACTGGCAGAGACAGTGGCCGGTCGCTCCATCGAAACGCTCGACGGCATGAAGCAGGGCCCGAACCTGCATCCGCTCCAGCGCGCCTTCGCTGACAATTTTGCCGCCCAGTGCGGCTATTGCACGCCGGGCATGCTGATGGCCGCAAAGGCCCTGCTCGACCGCAATCCATCGCCAACTCGCGACGAGGTCATCGAGGCCATCTCCGGCAACATCTGCCGCTGCACCGGCTATGAGCCGATCATCAATGCCATCCTCGCCGCCGCCGGCGGCAGGGCCAGCGCTTAAGGGAAGTCGACCATGCTGGAACTACGCAAGGACATTTTCGCCGACGAGCGCGACGATAACCTCAAGGAAATCGGCAAGGGCACCCAGCGCCAGGACATGCTCGGCCACGTCACGGGCACGTCGAGCTATTTCAATGACCACAAGCTTCAGGGCATGCTGCATTTGAAGGTCGTTCGCTCGACGCAGGCCCATGCCAGGATTCGCCGCATCGATACCGCCGAAGCCGAGCGCTCGGCCGGTGTGCGCCGGATCATTCGTGGCACTGACGTGCCGGTCAATCTCAACACCCTTCTCAGCCTGATCAATTTCGGCAAGGACGACGAGCCGTCGCTGGCCGTCGACAAGGTCCGCTACAAGGGCGAACCGATCGTCGCTGTTGTCGCCGACAGCGAGCGCGAGGCCTTTGAGGCGGTCGCCAAGGTCAAGGTCGACTACGAGCCGCTGCCTGCCGTGTTCGACGTCGAGGATGCGCTGAAACCGGGCGCGCCCGTGGTCAACGAAACCTACCCGAAGAACACGTTCACCTATCACGAGACCTACGATCACCAGAAGCTGCGCTTCGGCGATGCCGACGCAGCACTCGCGACCGCCGATCACGTGCTGGAGCAGCGCTACCAGATGTCGCCGATCGAGCACGCGCCGACCGAGACCAACGGCGCGATTGCGGCCCCTGATACCAACGGTCGCTATGTCGTTTATACCTCGACGCAGGCGCTGTTCTTCTCGGTCGACACCTGCGCCAAGATTTTGGACGTGCCCTCCAACACCTTCCACTTCATCGGCGGTACCGTCGGCGGCGGTTTTGGCGGCAAGGTGGATACGCTGACCGAGCCGCTTGCGATCCTCGGCGCGATGCTGACGGGGCGGCCCGTGCGCTACGTGTTCGGCCGCGAGGAGGAGATGCAATACGGCCCGCCGCGCGGCGCCGAGCGCATCTTTATCAAGGACGGCGTGATGCGCGACGGCCGCGTCGTCGCGCGCAAGATCCGATGCTATTTCGACAGCGGCGCCTATACGCGCCTATCCAGCTACGCCGCCGTAAAATGCGCCGCGCATTTGCCCGGGCCCTACACTATCCCCAATGTCTATGGTGACGTCTATTGCGTCTTCACCAACCGCACGCCGGCCACAGCAATGCGCGGCTTCGGCGTCACCGCGATGGATTTCGCGATCGAATGCCAGATGGACAAGCTGGCGCACCTCATCAACATGGACCCGATGGAGTTTCGGATCCTCAACGCCTATCGCGACGGCGACATGAAGGCACACCGGCGCGAGGCCAAGAACACCGCACTGATCGAGTGCGTGCAGGTCGCAGCCGAAAAGGCAAAATGGCCGCTCCGCGAGGAGTTCAAGCGGGCGTCCTCGCGCAAGGATGGCGGCGGCAGCCGCGCCGTGATCCCGCCGACGCCGACGGATTCTTCGCGCGCGCGGCCGACCGCGCCGGTCCAGCAGCGCACCAGCTATGACCGGCTTCCGCCGACCGTCACCCGCGAACCGCCGCACGAGCCACCGCCACCGCCGCCGCCCTCACCGCGGCCGGCCGCACCCTCGCACGGCGCGGCCCGTTTCTCCTCCGTCTTCGGCACCAGGAGGCGCTAGATGACCAGGCATCGCGGACGCGGCATCGCGTCGATCAATTATCCCATCGGCATGAATCTCGGCGGCGACCCCAGCCAGGCGCTGGTGCATTCCAACCCGAGCGGCAAGTTCACCGTGGCGCTGTCGTCGATCGATTTGGGACAGGGCATGAAGTCGGTGACGCGGCAGATCTGTGCGGAGACGCTCGGCGTGCCGGTCGAGGACGTCTATGTCGACACGGCCGATTCCGACACCGGCCCGCATTGCATGGGCTCGTTTGCCTCGCGCGGCACCCATCGCGTCGGCAACGCCGTGATGGCGGCCGCGCGCGAAGCTCGCGGTGTGATGATGGAAGCCGCCGCCGAGGAGCTGGAGGTCAACGCTGCCGATCTCGAAACCGACGGACGCGGCAACATTCACGTCAAGGGCGCGCCGCACCGCTCGATCTCAACCAAGGACGTCGCGATCGCCGCCCAGTTCAGGCAGGGCAAAACGATCTCCGGCCGCGGTATCTTCCTCGTGCCGCTCTCCAACGTCGACCCTGAGACCGGCGAGATGTCGCCCGCGACCTGCTACGCCCATGCCTGCCTCGTCGCCGAGGTCGATGTCGATGACGAAACCGGCGAAGTCGCGATGGTGCGGATGGACTCGGCCTATGAGCTCGGGCGCGCGCTCAATCCGCGCCTGGTCGAGCAGCAGCTCGTCGGCGGCGCCTGGATGGGCGTCAGTCACGCTCTCTATGAGACGCCCGAGCCCTACTATCCCGAACCCATTCACGGTCCGCGCGACTTCGTCGAATATCTGATGCCCGGCCCCGGTGACATCTGCCCGCACGATATCGCGGTGCTGGAGCGCCCTGCCCCTGACGGTCCGTTTGGCGCCAAAGGCCCCGGCGAGATGTGCGCGAACCCGGTGCTGCCGGCCGTGGCAAATGCGATCTTCAACGCGGTCGGCGTGCGCATCGACGATCTGCCGATCACACCGGAAAAGGTGCTGCGCGCGATAAGAGCCCAGGGCGGCGCGCGGCCGCAGGCGCGGCGCTAGAGGTTTTGGTTGATGGCAGTCCGCAGCAACATCGTCGGCATTGATAGTCCAGAGGCGCTAGAGAAGGCGTTGCGCGCGGCCTATTACCTCGCGGACGAGGGCCTTGCAACGGCCGCCTATCTCGGTCTTGCGCTGGGCAAGCCGCTGCTGCTCGAGGGCGCGCCGGGTGTCGGCAAGACCGAAGCGGCAAAAGCCATCGCTGCCGTGCTCGGCCGCCGCCTGATCCGCCTGCAATGCTATGAAGGCATCGACGCCTCCGCGGCACTCTACGAGTGGAACTATCCGCGCCAGATGCTCGCGATCCGCCAGGCCGGCGATGAGAGCATCGACATCTATGGCGAGACTTTTTTGATCGAGCGGCCGATGCTGGCGACCCTGCGCGCGCCGGATTCGACCGTGCTGCTGATCGACGAAATCGACCGCGCCGACCAGGAGTTCGAGGCTTTCCTGCTCGAATTCCTGTCCGACTTCCAGATCTCGATCCCCGAACGCGGCACAGTGCGCGCCGCCGAACGTCCCGCGGTCGTGCTGACGTCAAACCGGACACGCGACCTGCACGAGGCGCTCCGCCGCCGCTGTGTCTATCACTGGATCGACTATCCCACCGAAGAGCGCGAGGCGCGCATCGTCATGCTGCGGGCCTCCAGCGTTGCCGAAGCCACTGCACGCGCTGTCGTCGCGGCCGTCGGCAAGCTCCGGCGCGAACCGCTGAGCAAGGCGCCCGGCATCGCCGAAGCCGTCGACTGGGCCGAGGCCGCAACGCTCCTCAACAAGGGTGGCGCACGCTGGCCTGATGCCTTCAAGCGCTCGATCGGCGTGGCACTAAAGGACGAAGAAGACCTGCATTTCATCGCGCCCCGGCTCGACGCGATGCTTGCGGAGGCAACCGCATGAGCACCGAGCTCCAATTGCCGCGCGCCGCCCGCGTCTTCGTCTCCTTCGTCGCACTGCTCCGCGCCAACAGCTTTGCTGTCGCGCCGGAGCAAACGACCGCATTCCTCACCGCGATCGAGCTGCTCGGCCCGCGCGACCTCGGGGATATCAGGCAGGCGGCACTGGCCACCCTCGCCCCGCGGCCGGAGCGACGCGTAACCTTCGACCGGCTATTTGATCTTCACTTCCGTGGTAGCGAGACCATCGAGTATGCCGATGACGGCGAGGACGACGAAACCGTTCGGCTCCAGGAGGAAGGCCGCGGCGACGGGGAACCGCTTCTCTCCGACGACGCCAATGAATCCGGTCTGACCGCGACCCGCACCGAAGCGCTGGTCGAGCGCCGCTTCGCGCAGCTCTCCACGGCCGAGGCGCTGCGCCTGCTCGCGCGCCAAGGACCACGGCGCCTGCCCCGGCGGCGCGGCCATCGGCGCATGCGTGCCCGCCGCGGGCCCTTTGCCGATCTCCGCCGTACCTTGCGCGACAGCGTCCGCAGCGACGGCGAGATTTTGCGGCTCGGCCACATGAAGCGGCGCCCGCGCCCGCGAAAATTCCTGTTGCTGATCGACGTCTCCGGTTCGATGAAGAGCTGCACCGAGGAGAACATAAAGCTGGCCCATGCGCTGGTGCAGGCGGCCCCCAATGTCGAGGTCTTCACCCTCGGCACGCGGCTGACCCGCGTCACTCGCGCGCTGCGTCTGAAGCGCCGCGAGCAGGCACTGAATGCGGCCGCCCATCTCGTCAGCGACTGGGACGGCGGCACCCGCATTGGCGATGCGCTGCAGGCCTTCCTCGCCGTGCCCCGCTTCGGCGGCTATGCGCGCGGGGCAGCTGTGGTCGTGGTCTCGGACGGGCTGGAGCGCGGCGAAGTCGATGCGCTGCGCGACGCGGTGGCAAAACTGTCGCGGCGGGCCTGGCGCGTGAGCTGGCTGACGCCGCTCGCGACAGGACCGGGCTTCCATCCGCAGACCGAAGGACTCATTGCGATCGCGCGCTATGTCGACGACCTCGTCGACGGCGGCTCGAGCGCGTCGATCGTCGCGCATGTACTGGCACTGGGACGAAGGAGAGTTGCGTGACCGAGATTGTCGATGGGCATCATCACATCTGGCGGCAGGCCGACCTGCCCTGGCTGACCGGCCCCATGCAGCCCCGCATCTTCGGATCCTACGAGCCGATCCGCCGCGACTATCCGATTCAGGAATATCTCTCCGACCTCAAGGACACCCGCGTCACCCGCTCGGTCTACGTCCAGACCAACTGGACCAACTACCGTTTCGAGGACGAAGTGGCCTGGGTGCAGCAGACCACCGGCGAACATGGCTGGCCGCATGCGATCGTCGCCTACGCCAATTTCGCCGTGGACGACGTTCGCCCGCAGCTCGACCGGCTGAAGCGCTATCCGCTGGTACGCGGCGTGCGGATGCAGCTGCACTGGCATGAGAACCCGCTCTATCGCTTCGCGGCCAAGCCCGATCTCTGCGTCGATCCCGTAATCCGCCGCAACATTGCGCGCCTCGCCGATTATGGCTGGAGCTTTGATCTCCAGGTGTTCACGCCGCAGATGCCGGATGCCGCGCAGCTCGCGGAGTCCTGCCCGAAGGTGACCTTCATCCTCCAGCATGCCGGCATGCTCGAAGATCTCTCACCGGCGGGACGTGCGGCCTGGCGCGCCGGGATGGCGAGGCTTGCGGCGTGCCCGAACGTCGTCTCGAAACTCTCGGGGCTCGGCACCTTCATTCACCGCAACGACCCCGCGCATATCGCCGCCGTGGTGATGGATACCGTCGCAATCTTCGGCGCCGATCGCTGCCTGTTCGGCTCCAACTTTCCTATCGAGAAATTGTGGACCAGCTATCGCGAGCTCGTCGACGCGTTTCGCGCGGCAGCTGCGCCGCTGAGCGCCGGGCAGCAGGACGCGATCTTCAGGACGACGGCGACGCGCGTCTACCGGCTTTGACAGACAAGAAACAACAGGGAGGGCAACGAATGGCGCTGGAGATCAAGATCCTGGACTATGGCGATATCGAGCTGGAATCGAGCTTTCTGGTTCTCGGCCGCGATTGCGGCCGCACGCGCCGCGTCCTCACGCTGGGCTTTTTGATCCTCGGCGGCAAGTATCCGGTCGTTGTCGACACCGGCTATCGCTCCAACCAGATCATGGAGACGCTGGGCATGCGCGGGCTGCAATACCACGAGCACATGATCGAGAACCAGCTCGCCCGTCACGGCGTGCGCATGGGCGACGTTCGCTTCGTCTGTCACACCCATCTCCACATCGACCACGCCGGCAAGGACGATCTGTTCCCGATGAACACGACCGTCGTTCTCAACCGCAAGGAGCTCGAATATTCCGTCTCCGGCCTTATGCATCCGCAATATCCGGCGCCCGACATCAAGCACCTGATCGACCGCCTGCACACCAAGAGCGCGCTGCGCTTCCTCGACCTGGAAATCACCGGCCCGATCGAGCTGATGCCCGGGGTTTATTGCGACGCCGCCAACGCCCACACCGAAGGCTCGATGAACATCATCGTCGAAACCGCCGACGGCATAGCAACCATCTGCGGCGACGTCATCTACGACTTCAACGATCAGATCGTCACGCCCTTCAACGAGATCCATGACTGGGAGCCGCGCACCACGGGCAACCACGGCACCAGCAAGCGCGCGGAGAAGGCTTCGATCAAGAAGCTGCTCAGCAACTCGCGCTATCTGCTGCCGGTGCACGACCGCCCCGCCAAGATCGAAGGCGGCAATGTCGTGGGGCGGCTGCATGACCAGGTCCCCGGCCCCATCGTGCAGTCCCTGCCCGCACGCAACTGGTTCCCGGCTTGAGATGATCCTAGGAATCAACCGATGACGCACGTCACTTTGCGCTCTGAATTCGAGACCTTGATCGACCCCTACGCGCCGGTCGCGCAGGTCGGCACGGGTTTTGACTTCACGGAAGGCCCGATCTGGCATCCAGTCGATCACTACCTCCTGTTCTCGGACATGCCAGCCGACGTCCGCCGGCGCTGGGATGCGCGGCGCGGCGTCGCCGAGGTCAAGCGCCCGTCGAACAAGTGCAACGGCATGACCTATGACGCCGAGCTCAATCTGATCGTCTGCGAGCACGCGACCTCGTCGCTGATCCGCGAGCGGCCGGACGGGCGGCGCGAGGTGCTGGTCTCGCACTTCGGGGGACAGGAGCTCAACAGCCCCAATGACGTCTGCGTGCACTCCTCGGGCGCGATCTATTTCTCGGACCCCTGGTACGGACGGATGCCGGTCTATGGCGTCGAGCGACCGCGGCAGCTCGGCTTCCAGGGCGTCTATCGCGTGGTGCCCGGCAGTGAGCCGAAGCTCGTCGTGGACCGCAATCTGTTCGATCAGCCGAACGGGCTGTGCTTCTCACCCGACGAGAAGCTGCTCTATGTCAATGACACGGTGCAGGCGCAGGTTCGTGTGTTCGACGTCAATGCCGACGGCACACTGTCGAACGCGCGCGTGTTCGCGAGTGGCATCCGCTCCGAGCTGGAGCCGGGCCTGCCCGACGGCATGAAGTGCGACCAGCATGGCAACGTCTGGGTGACTGCGCCCGGCGGCGTCTGGGTCTATTCGCCGCGCGGGGAGCTGCTCGGAAAAGTCCGCGTGCCCGAGATGGTCGCGAACCTCGCCTGGGGCGGACCGGATTTCCGCACGCTCTATCTGACCTCGACGCATTCGGTCTATGCCATCCCGACCAAGGCCGGACCGCGCCACGAGCCCTATATGAGCGGCCGGCGCAGCAGCGGCGGGGCCACGAGCGCGGGCCCCGCCGCTGCAGCCCCTATCCTCGCCGACGGTGAGATGCGACTCGATCCCAACCGCTGCGCCATGATCATCCAGGATCTTCAGAACGACGTCATCATGGACGGCGGCGCTTTCGCCGATTCCGGCGCACCTGGCCATGCGAAGCAACAGCATGTCGTGGAAAATGTCCGCCGCCTCTCCGAGGCCGCTCGGGCGCGCGGCGTCGCCATCATCCACGTCTGGTTCGTGGTCGAGCCAGGCGCGCCCGGCGTGACGCTGAACGCGCCGCTGTTCGAGGGGCTGGTCGACAGCAAGGCGATGGTGCGTGGAAGCTGGGGTGCTGCGCCGGTCTCAGGGTTGGAGCCGCGCCCCGGCGACTTCGTCGTCGAGAAGATGCGGATGAGCGCCTGGGAAGGTACGCGGCTGGAAACCATCCTCAAGGCGACCGGCCGCGACATGATCATCAACACGGGCGCCTGGACCAACATGTCGGTCGAGCACACCGCACGCACCGGCGCCGACAAGGGTTATTTCATGATCGTGCCGGAGGACTGCTGCTCGACCATGAATACCGACTGGCACTCGGCATCGATCAATTTTGCCATGCAGAATGTCGCAATCGTCACCCGTGCCGATGCCGTCATCAGAGCGCTGGGATGAGCAGTGGCCAAACTTTTGCACCTCTCCTGCTCGCCGCGCGCCGACTCGGAGTCGAGCGCAGGCGCGCGCGTCTTTCTTGACGGATTTCGGTGGGCCCATCCGGACTGGGATATCGACATCGTGGATCTCTGGCACGAGCGAATGCCGGAATTCGTTGGTCCCATCGTCGAGGCCAAATATGCGCGCATGAAGGCGCAGGCCTTCAACGACGCGCAGCGCGACAGCTTTGCCGAGGCCGAGCGGATGGCGCTGCGTTTCTCGCTGGCCGATCGCGTGCTGATCTCGACGCCGATGTGGAACTTCAGCATTCCCTACAAGCTCAAGCAATGGTTCGATGTGATCGTCCAGCCCGGGCTCACCTTTCGGTTCGACCCTTCACTCGGATATGTCCCGCTGCTGATGGACCGGCCGACCACGGTGATCCTCGCCAGCGGCAGCGATTTCGCCACCGGAATGAACCGCGGGCGCATCGACATGGCAACGCCCTACCTGCGGGAAATCTTGCGTTTTGTCGGTATCAGCAATGTCCGTTTCGTGCCGATCGGGCCAACCACCGGACCGCAACAGCCTATCGAGGCTGCCCGTGAAAGAGCCCATCAGCACCTCGCTGCATTGGCAGCGAATTTCTGATGCACCGTTGAGGACGGCGCGCGACCATCTTGGTCAACTCGTCCGGCCGACTGTGAAGGGTGGGTTGCTCGCCAAGGTCCGCCCCTCTGGCGTGAAGACGCGGCGTGGCTGCGGCGCTCCGCGACATATATCGAAGCAAGCTGCGCATCACCTGCGAGCGCGAGTCACGGCAGATTGTCCCGCAGAAAAATGTCGATGCGGATGCGCTCCTGGTCGGGGCTGATTGGCTCGCCTGAACAATGCGCGAGCAGGACGCGCGCGGCAGACCGTGCCTCGTGGCCGGGATCCTGATTGATGATCGCATCGAGCGTGCCGCGGACCAGGAAACGCCGCGTGTGCTGGGTCAGCTCATGGGTGATCCAGACCACCTCGCGCGCGCGGCCCGAGCCTTCAAGCGCATCGGCGATGCCACGGTTTCCGGCGCCGCAGCAATATATGCCGCGGAGATCGGCGTGGCGCGCCAGCAGCGCGGCAGTGAGCTGACGCGTGCGCTCGCTGTCGTCGCGGCCTTCGATCACCGGCAGCGCGCACAGGTTCGAATACTCGCTGGACAGGATCTGGTGGAAGCCGAACTGCCGCTCGCTATGATCGCGCAGCGACAACGATCCCGCAATCACGGCAACCATCCCCTCGCGACCGGCGAGGAAACGTCCCATCAGCGTTGCCGCAGTTCGACCGGCGGCCGGGTTGTCGATACCGACATAGTGCAAGCGGCGCGAGCTCGGCGCGTCCGACACGAGGGTCACTACGGCGACCCCGCGGGCGGTGAGTTCGTCGATCGCGGCCCTCACCCTGGGATGGTCGAGCGCGATGACGGCCACACCCTGATAGGCCGGCGACAGGTTTTCCAGCGCGCCGGCAAGCACATCCGGATCGAACACGTCGACATGGAGGATATCGATGAAGCCGCGCTGGCCGGCCAGCCACTCCGCGGTACGCTGGACCTGCTCGGTCAGGTTGGTCATGAAGCTGTTGCTGCCGGTCGGAAGCACGAAGGCAAAACGAAAACTCTGCCCGCGTGCGAGCCGGGCGGCCGCCACGTCCGCAACGTAGCCGAGTTTGGCGACGGCGGCCTCGACACGCGCGACGGTCTTGGCGCGCACGCCCTCGCGCCGGTTGACGACGCGATCGACGGTGGCGAGCGAAACGCCGGCCGCACGCGCGACGTCCTCGAGCGTGGCGCGGACCGACGACTGCGTCGCGCCAGCCGTCATTCGCGCGCCGCCCACAGCATGCCGCGGGTCATCAACGTTCGGATCTCGGGCACGTCGAGCTCGTAGGCGCGGTGGCCGAGCGAGGAATAGAACACCCTGCCCGCACCGTATCGCTTCTTCCAGACCACCGGCATCACCACGCCATCGATCCAGGATGCATGCTCGCCGGTGAAGGTCGTCGTCGCCAGCACCTCGTTGGCGGGGTCAACATGCATGTAATATTGCTCGGAACGATGCTCGAAACTCTTCAGGCCCTGAATGATGGGATCATCCGGCTTCGTCAAGTCGACCTTGTAGTCGATGATGTTGCCGGGATGTGCGACCCACTGCCCGCCGCACAAAAACTGGTAGTCGACGGAATCGCGAAAAGCATCGCACATGCCACCATGATGGCCGGCAAGCCCGACGCCGCTACGCACCGCCGCGCAGAGATTGAGCGCTTCCGCCTTCTCGATCTTTGCCATCGTGTAGATCGGAATGATCAACGAGAGATCATGGATCGCAGGATCGGCAAAGGCAGCCGTCGTGGTCTCGATCCGCACCTCAAAACCTTCCGCCTTCAGCCAGCCGCGGATCATCGAGGCACAGAGATCGGGGTCATGTCCCGGCCAACCACCCCATACAATCATTGCCTTGCGCATAGTCATTCCCTCAGTCGATCTGCCCGGTTTCACGTCCGGCCGGCAGCATCGCCGGCCGCTCGACGCGGTTCTCGATCTTGACGCGCCGTCCTTCGTCGGCGGAGGTCTGGAACGCCTCCATCACCTCCAGCACATGGCAGGCGAGCGCGCCGCTGGCGCGATGCGGCCGGTTGTTCAGGATGGCAGAAGCCATGTCGGCGACACCAATGGAACGGAACTCGCCTTCGACATGACCGTGCGTCAACGGCACCGCCTCCCACTCGCCGCCGGTCTTCGCGACTTGCACCTCGCCACCGAAGCGGTTCGGGTCCGGTACCAGCATGCTGCCCTTGTCGCCATAGATCTCGATCGCCGCGTGCCGGTGCTTCGGGACATCAAAGCTCATCGCGATCGAGACGACTGCCCCGCTCTCGAATTCCAGCGTGCCCGCCACATGGGTCGAGACCTCGACCGGGATCAAGGTGCCATTCATCGGCTGGCTGGTGACCAGGCGCTCGGTTTTCGGGCGTGCGGTTGATCCCATCACGCTCGCGACCGGGCCGAGCAGCTGCACGAGATCGGTGATGTAGTACGGGCCCATGTCAAGCATCGGCCCACCGCCGCGCAGATAGTAGAAGCCGGGCGCCGGATGCCAGCGCTCGTGACCAGGGCAGCCGAAGAAGGCGCTGCCCGCTACGGGCGTGCCGATCGCACCGTCGTCGATCAGCTTGCGCGCGGTCTGGTGCCCACCGCCGAGGAACGTGTCCGGCGCGCAGCCGACGCGAAGGCTCTTCTGCGCGGCGAGCTCCATCACCTTGCGGGCCTCCGTGACGTTGATACCGAGCGGTTTCTCGGAATGGACATGCTTGCCGGCGTTCAGCACCGCGAGACTGACGTCGGTGTGGGCGAGCGGCACCGTGAGATTGATGACGATCTCGACGTCGTCGCGCTTGAGCAGCTGGTCTACCCGCATCGCTGGCAGACCGAAGGCGGCGCCCTGGCGCTCGGCGACATCGCTACGCATGTCCGCCAACGCCTTGACCTCCATGACGGGGAAGCGCTGAGCAGCTTTCAGATAGGCGGTACTGATTACACCGCAGCCGATGATTCCGATGCCGACTTTTCTCATTGTGATCTCCGTGAGGTACCGCTCATCCCTTGACCGCGCCTGCGGTGAGGCCGGCGACGATGTGCTTTTGCGCGAGAAGGAAGAGAATGATCGTCGGCAGGATGGTCAGCGTAATGAAGGCCAGGATCAGGTGCCACTCTGACGAATACTCGCCCTGATAAATCATGATACCGAGCGGCCAGGGATAGAGCGCATCGGTGTTGAGCATCACGAGCGGCAGAAGATAGGCGTTCCAACTGTTGACGAAGGTGATGGTACCGACGGTCGCCAGGATTGGCCGGGACAGCGGCAGCGTCACGTAGCGGAAGAATTTGATATAGCTGCAGCCGTCGACCAGCGCCGCTTCGAGCAGTTCATGAGGAATGTCCTTGAAGAAGCGCCGCAGCAGCAGCACGCTCATCGCGAGGCTGAAAGCCACCTGCGGCAGAGCTACGCCAAAATAGGTATCAAGCAGCCCGAGATCTCGCACCTTGATGAACAACGGCAGCACGGCAGTCGCTGCCGGAAACAGCAGGCCGAGTGTCAAATAGCTCAGCAGCATCGATGAGCCGTAGAACTTGACATGGGCGAAGGTGAACGCCGCCATCGAGGCTGTGATCAGGGTCAGTGTCACGGTGAGCGTCGAGATGATCAGCGAGTTGCGCAGGAGCTGCCAGTAACGCCCGGAGAACAGGATGTCGGCATAATTCTGCCACTCCCAGTGCGCGGGCCAGCCGAACGGATTGACGCGCAATTCGCCGAGCGATTTGAAGCCGCCGAGCAAGGTCGCGAGCAAGGGTACCAGCACGAAGATGGCAACGACGGCGAGGAACGCCGTCTTGAACAACACGGCGGGATCGAATGGCGCATGGGTGGTCTCTGCACTACTCATCGCGCATGAACCATCGCTTGTACGTGAAGGCAAAGGTCACGCAGATCACGAACAGAATGACGCCGATGGCGCTGCCGTAGCCGACCCGCATACGCGAGATGCCGTTGTTGTAGAGGAAGCTCACCATCGTGTTGGAGGAATCCGCAGGTCCCCCGCGCGTCAGCGGCATGACAAGGTCGAACAGCTGCAGCGAACCGACGATGGCGAAGAACACGGAGAGCCGGATCGTCGGATAGAGCAAGGGGATGACCACATGTCGCAGGGCTTGCGAACGCGTCGCGCCGTCAATGCGCGCGGCTTCGATCAGGCTCTTGTCGAGGCCCTGGAGCGCCGCGATGAACAGCATCATGTGGAAACCGAAGTACTTCCAGACGATCACGATCAGGACGGCCAGCATTGCCGTATCGGTCGAGGCCAGCAGATGCGGGGGCTCGGCGCCGAAGGTACGCCAGATCGAGGCGACCAGGCCGTAGTCGCCGTCATAGACGAAGCTGAAGATCAGCCCGGTCGCGATCTCGGCCAGGATATAGGGCATGAAGAACAGCATGCGCAGCGCCACCGCCCCGCGAAAGCGCTCGGCGAGCATCAAGGCCAGCGTCAGCGCAAGTGGCAGCTGGATCGCGAGCGAGACCGCGATGATCAGCCCATTGTTGCGCAGCGCGAGCCAGAAGGCGCGTGTCTCCAGCACGAAGCGGTAATTGTCGAAGCCGATCCAGTTGGTCGGCCTGCCGAACCCGTTCCAGTTGAAGGCCGAGTACCAGGCGGCCTCGCCGATCGGCAGCACCACGAACAGCGTGAACAACAGCAGCGCCGGCGGCAGGAACAGGATCAGGACCGTGAAGCGGCCATCCCAGCTCGGGCCGCGGACTGCGACCTGCGGGACCGTCTCGCCGGCAACGCCCATCGCCGACACGATTGCGATCCGCCGCGCCACCGTCAATTGCCCTGCTTCCATGCCGCCTGGATCGCCTTGGCAGCATCCTGCGGGCTCATACTGCCACCGGCGATCTCCGCAGTGACGTCGTTGACGACGCGACCGACGGAGGGGCCGAGGCTCTGGTCATAGAA
This sequence comes from Bradyrhizobium betae, assembly GCF_004123905.1. Taxonomy (GTDB): domain Bacteria; phylum Pseudomonadota; class Alphaproteobacteria; order Rhizobiales; family Xanthobacteraceae; genus Bradyrhizobium; species Bradyrhizobium betae_A. Next base: position 74,941 of record NZ_MZXW01000004.1, on the reverse strand, counting down.
GTTCTGGTGATAGTTCGACTTCGCGAGATTGGCCGCGATCAGCTTCATGAAGGAATTGTTGAGGCCCGCGTCCGCGCCCTGCACCACCGGAATAACGAAATTGCCCGCCGCAAGCCGCGTCTGCACGTCCTTCGAGACGAAGTACTTCAGGAAATCGACCGCCTCCTTCGGCGAGCCCTTGGTGATCAGCCAGCCGGTGATGCCGCCGAGCGTATCGGTCGGCACGCCCTTGCCGCCGGATACGACCGGAAAATCGAACCAGCAGATCTTGTCTTCGCTCAGTCCAACCTTGTCGGCGGCGAGCGCGCGCTGCAAATGATAGACGGTGCTGATCGCGAGCGTCATCGCCGCCTTGCCGTCGCCGAAATAGCCGACGGCCTGTGGATTCTTGAAGCCGAGAAAACCGTTCTGGAACGGCTGGAGATCAACGAGTTGCTTGAACAGTTCGCCGGATTTCTGGAAGGTCTCGCCGGCGAAGCCGCCATTCTCGCCGCGCAGCGCCGCATCGAATGCCGCCTTGCCGCCGATGCGTACCGCAAGATGGGTCCAGTAGAAGTGCAGCGGCCATTTGTCCGCGCCGCCGACCACGATCGGCGTGACGCCCGCCGCTTTCAGCGACTTCACCCCGGCGAGCAGATCGTCCCAGCTCTTGATCGCGGCAGGATCAACCTTCGCCTTGGCCATCAACTCCTTGTTGCAGAGGAACCCAACCTGCGACAGCGCGGTGGGCAGGCCATAGACGCGGCCATTGCTGGTGAACGCGGCAAGCGCCGCCGGCGTGAGGCTGTCGCTATAGCCCTTCACTTGATCAGTGATGTCGTCGAGCACGCCGGCCTCGATCTGTGTCTTCAGGACGCCGCCGGCCCAGCTGTAGATGATGTTCGGCCGGTCCCTGGATTGCAGGATGGTCGGCAGCTTGGCCTTGTAGGCCTCGTTCTCAAGGAACTGCATCTCGACCTTCACTCCCGGATGCGACGTCTCATAGGCGCGCGCAACCTCCTCCCAGATTTTCACCTGGGCCGAATTGGCCTCGATGTGCAGCCATTTCACCGTGGTATCGGCTGCAGCGACGTTGGTGCCAAGCAGGCATGCGGCAGCGGCGAGTCCCAGCTTCCCGAGCAGTCTCATCACATCCTCCCAACCGGCTTTTATTCTTTGGCTGCAATCCTGCTCTCGATTTTTGAGGTACGCAACTTAAATTCTGATCTATGCACCTCACGGGAGGAGTGGCTAAGGTCTGGAAAAGAGTTGGGCGGCCCGTCGCCTCGCCCGCAACAGAACTGAGAGGTGCCCATGGCTGCCATCTATTCCGACCTCGCCGGCAAGGTCGTGCTCGTTACCGGAGGTGCAGCGGGAATTGGCGCTGCAATCGTGCGGCGCTTCGCGGAGCAGAAATCCAAGGTCGTGTTCTTCGACATCAAGGTCGACGAAGGCCAACGCCTGGCATGTGAGCTGTCCGAGCAGGGACTGGCTGCGCATTTCCAGCAGGTCGACCTGACCGACATCCCCGCGCTACGCGCCGGCGTAGTCGAGGCACGCATGGGGCACGGCGCGATCAACATCCTGATCAACAACGCTGCGCATGACGAACGGCACAAGACCGAGGATATGACGCCGGAATATTGGGACGACCGCATCGCGGTGAACCTGAAGCACCAGTTCTTTGCGTCGCAGGCCGTGCTGCCGGACATGAAGGCCGCGAATGCCGGCGCCATCATCAATTTCGGCTCGGTGTCGTGGATCGCCGGACAAGGCGGCATGGCCGCCTACACCGCCAGCAAATCAGGCGTGATCGGGCTGACGCGCTCTCTGGCGCGCGATTACGGTCCCTACAATATCCGCGTCAACGCGATCGCGCCGGGCTGGATCATGACCGAGCGGCAGCTCGAGAAATGGATGACGCCAGCGGGCGAAATCGAACTGCAGCAGCGACAGTGCCTGAAGCGCAGGCTGGTGCCGGACGAAGTCGCGAAGTTCACCGTCTTCCTCGCTTCCGACGAGGCCTCCGCCTGCACCGCTCAGCATTACGTCGTCGATGGCGGCTGGGTCTGAGATGCGGTGCCACATATGGTCACCCGACCATCGCAGCGCCGCGATGTGCCAGAGCAATGCGATCCGGCGCGCGGGGCATTCGCTCGACAACGCCTTCCGTAACCGTACGCCGACCTTTTCCGGGAGCTGACTCGTCAGTCATATTGAGCGGTGTGCGAGCTGCCGTGCTTCACAGCACTTTCCGCAACCGCCGTTCCTGTCGCGGGCGTGGCTCCGCCTGCTTTTGGGAATGTCAGCGTCTCGGTCCGCTCGGCGCGCACCATCGTCACCTCGCGGCGATTCACAGAGCTGAGCTTCCAGCCTTGATAATCGTCGTCGAGCTTCAGCCGCAGCGTAGCCTTGCTTGTCTCGTGGACAAAAATTCCGACACTCTGATCGCTGCCGACAACCGTCCCGACCAACACGAGCCGCAGCTCAACCGGCGGCGGGCTCGGCGGCATTGGCGGCGCCTTCAAGGGAGCCGCCGCAAGCTCTGGCGGCGGCGGCCGCCGCCGCGAGGCCGAGAAGATCGGCCGTTCGTTCGTGTCCGACAGCACAGCAAGCGGAACTGTCCAGAGCGGATTGCCGCGCATCGCCTCCCGATTGACGGGAGACCGCGATGGCGCCGCGGGATCCGCCGGCGCCATCGTCGCAGGAGACTCCCCAAATGGGCGGCTGGACCCCGGCTCGGTGAAGCCTGGGACGTCGACGTCCGAGAAATCCGCTGGAAGCGCCGAGGCGGAAACGCCGAGCAGAAGCGCCGGCACGAACGCGAACCGCGCCAATATTTCCCGCCTCGCCTTGTGCTGCGCTCTCATGTCCCTCGTCATCGGTCAGTTCACAGCAACGCGCAGAGGACTCTTCGTCGGGAAAAGCCGGCGGCCTGTGTTCGCGGCAAGCGGGGCTCGGCGAGCACAGGGCCAAGGGAAGCAAGGCTTATCGGCCACCGATGTGACACCTGTGCGAAGTAGCGACAACCTCTTTGATGTTTCCACGACCTATTGCGATTCCGGCACTCAATGGCCTCTCGGTTGCCGTCGGGCGCTAGTATGATATTGTTGCCAGATCGTCATACTCACTCACTATAGGGTGGTTTTGCTGAAACTGGTTGTCGGGCGGAGACGTAGTGGTGCGTTGGGCGTTGTTGAGGGTGTTGTCCGCCGCCGCATCATCCGCCCTGTGTGCGCTCCCAGCAGCGGCTCACGAGCTCAGCACGGTCGCGTCCGGTGAGCTTCCGCCGGTCGCCGTTACGGCGCTGGAACATCACCATCCCAAGCAGCACACCCACAAGCGACCGCCGAAAAGCGGAAATTCACGCAACCGGACCGCCGCTCGCACGGACACCCCGACCGAGAGTGGCAGTGCGACCGGTGCGGCGCCCGGTGGCACGGCCGCCTTGCAACCCACCGCCGCCAGTGCAGTACGAATCAGCGGCACGGAGGTGAATGCGGTCCCGTTCTCGAGGCCCGGCGAGGCGCTGGAAGTGGTGCCGGGTCTGATCGTCACGCAGCACTCCGGCGAGGGTAAGGCCAACCAGTACTTTCTGCGCGGCTTCAATCTCGATCACGGCACCGATCTTGCGATCAGTGTCGACGGCATGCCCGTCAACATGCCGACCCATGGGCATGGGCAAGGCTACGCGGACATCAATTTCTTGATTCCCGAGCTGATCCGGTCCGTCGATGTGCGCAAGGGACCGTATTTCGCCGATCAAGGGGACTTCGCATCCGCCGGCGCCGTGGCGATCGACTACGTCAACAAGCTGCCGCATAACATCGCGGAGATGAGCTTCGGCAGTTTCGGCTATCGCCGCGCGTTGGCGGCGGGATCGACCCGCATTGGCGATGGCACGCTGCTGGCGGCGGTCGAAGCGGCCAAGTATGACGGACCGTGGGACGTGCCGGACGATGTCCGCAAGCTGAACGGCGTCATGCGCTACAGCCAGGGCACCGCGACCGACGGCCTGACGCTGACGGCGATGGCCTACTCCAACGGCTGGAATTCAACCGACCAGGTCGCCCAGCGCGCGATCGATCAGGGCCTGATCAATCGCCTCGGCACGCTCGATCCGACCGACGGCGGGACATCCAGCCGATTCAGCCTGTCGGGCAACTGGGCGCAGTCGAGCGACTACGGACAGACCAATGTCAGCGCCTATGTCGTGCGCTCCGACCTGCGTCTGTTCAACGATTTCACCTACTTTCTCGACAACCCCGTCAATGGCGACCAGTTCAGCCAGCTCGACGCTCGCACGCTCGGCGGCGTCGATGCGCGGCATGCGTTCGATTGGCGCTTTGCCGCTCTCGAGATGCAAACCCGCGTCGGCCTGCAGAGCCGCTATGACGATATCCATGTCGGCCTGATCAAGACCGAGCAGCGCTCCTGGCTCTCGACGGTGCGCGACGACCGCGTGCAGGAAGGCAATGTCGGCCTCTGGACCGATACGACGACGCGCTGGACCGATTGGCTGCGAACCACGGTCGGCATCCGCGAGGATTTTTTCGCGGGACACGTCTTCAGCGACACGCCGGAGAATTCGGGCAATGCACAGGCGTCGATGGCGAGCCCGAAGGCCGGCCTCGTGCTCGGCCCCTGGTACAAAACCGAGTTCTACGGCAATGCCGGCTACGGTCTGCACAGCAACGACATCCGCGGCGCGACAATCACCGTCGATCCCAACGACAAGGTGACCCCGCTCGACCGCGTGCCGCTGCTCGTGCGTTCGCGCGGCGCTGAACTCGGCGTCCGCACCAAGGTGATCGAGGGTCTCACCAGCTCGCTGGCCGTGTTCGTGCTCGACTTCGACTCGGAGCTGTTGTTCGTCGGGGACGCCGGCACCACGGAGCCGAGCCGGCCCAGCCGCCGCGTCGGCGTCGAATGGACGAACCAGTACAAGCCATTGCCGTGGATGACGATCGATCTTGACGTCGCCCAGACCCATGCGCGCTTCACCGATTTCGACCCCGTCGGGGCCCACATTCCCGGCGCACCGGCGTGGGTGGCCAGCAGCGCGATCACGCTGGGCGGCGACACCGGCTGGTTCGGCAGTCTGAAGGCGCGCTATTTCGGCCCGCGTCCTCTCATTGAGGACGACAGCGTCCGTTCGCGGTCGTCGCTGATCTTCAATGCACGCGCCGGGTACAAATTCGACAATGGCCTGAGGGTGCAGCTTGACGTGCTCAACCTCTTCAACGCCCAGACCAACCAGATCGAATATTATTATCTGTCGCGGCTGCCGGGAGAGCCCATCGACGGCGTTGCTGATCGCCACGTCCATCCGGCCGAGCCCCTCGCGGTGCGGCTGACGGTGGCGGCAAGATTTTGATCAAAGCGGCTACGCCGACCGACGCCAAGGCAAGCGGAACCGACGGGCCGTCACAAATCCTGAAAAAATCTGACATGGAGCGGATGCTTCTGTCTGCCGAGAACGGCCGGGCGCGTTCGCGGCAGGAGTAAGGGTCATGCAATCTGAACCGGACAGCATCGCGATCGCCTCGGCGGACCGGTTCGCGGGCGCAATCCGGGACAAGGCCGCACCGGTGCGCACTCGTCAGGCTGCGGGCCACGCCTGGGCCCTCGTGCCGATCGTCACAGCGTCCGGCTTTGCGGGTCTGGGCTACGAGATCGTGTGGACGCGCCAGTTGAGCCTCGCGCTGGGGACCGAGATGATGGCGGTGCTTGGTGTCATCGCCGGATTTTTCGGCGGCCTGGCGCTGGGCGCCTTCGCCCTTGATCGGCTGATCCGCCGCTCGACATCGCCATGGCGCGTCTATGCGCTGCTCGAAGCCGTCATCGCTGTTTGGGGCCTGATCAGCGTCTGGCTCCTGCCCGCGGCCGGTCGGGCTCTGCCTCCCCTGCTCGGTACCGAGCCGTCTGCTGCCCTGCTCTGGGCCGGCAGCCTGGCGCTGCCGAGCCTCGTGCTGCTGCCGGCAACGATGGCCATGGGCGGGACCCTGGCCGCTTTGGAACGGATGATGCGGGGCGCACGTGGCAGAGGCCGTGTCACGGCCGATGTCTACGGAGCGAATACGGCCGGAGCTCTGGCCGGCACGCTCGTCTCGACATTCCTCCTGATCCCGGCGCTTGGATTTTCGGGGACGCTGCTCTGCCTCGCTGGCGGCAACGCGTTCTGCGCCCTCGGCGCGCTCGCGTTCGGGCCGGCGTCGGATGAGACTGATGTCAGGGAACGGCGACTGGGCCGAATTCGCGATTTCCGGCTCACCATCACCCTGTTCGCCACGGGACTGCTGGGAATCACTTTCGAAGTCCTCGTGGTCCGGCTCGCCGCGCAGGTGATGGAGGATACCGTCTACACGTTTGCCGGACTGTTGGCTGCCTATCTGCTCGGCACCGCCGCGGGCAGCCTGCTCTGGCAGCGGACCGGGCGAGATGCGGACGATGGAAATCTCCGCAGCCTGCTCGCCGCAACGGCGTTCGCCTGCATCGCGACCACAGTGCTGGCGCCGTATGCGGGTCGCCTGGTCGAGACCGCAGCTTTTGCGGATGTGTTCGGCGAACTGGCGGTGGCGATCGCACTGTTCCTGTTGCCCGCGACCGCAATGGGCGCATTGTTCGGCCTGCTGGCGCAACGGGTGAGCGATCAGCGCGGCTCCGTTGGATCGGCGGTCGGCATCAACAGCCTCGGCGCTTGCCTCGCGCCGTTGCTGGCGGCGCAATTCCTGATTCCCACCCTTGGTGCATGGACGGCGCTGCTTGCCGTTGCGCTCGGCTATCTGCTGCTGCTGCCGCCCGCTCGATCGGCGCTGCTGTGGTCCGCTGCACCGGCGATCTCAGCGCTCGTCCTGTGGCTCAATCCCGCGCCGTTGTTGACGCGCGTGCCGGCAGGTGGAGCGCTGCTCGCGGCCCGCGAAGGGCCGATGGCGACGGCGAGCGTCGTCGATGACGCCACAGGTACGCGCTACCTCGAGGTCAACGGCCACTTCCGCATGGGCGGGACGAGCTCGACGCGATCCGACTACCGACAAGCGATGTTACCGCTGCTGCTTCACGAGGCCCCGCGCGACGCTCTGTTCCTGGGCATCGGCACCGGCGCCACCATGGTCGGCGGCGCCCAGATGCCAGGCGTCAGCGTGCGCGGCGTCGAACTCTCCCGTGAAGTGGTGGAGCTGTTGCCCTGGTTCGTCAATGCGACGCCGGCCTCAGTGCCGCGGGTGACGGTGGCGGATGCCCGCCGCTACGTCGCTGCGGATACGGGCCAGCATGACGTGATCATCGCCGACCTGTTTCATCCCGCACTCGACGGCAGCGGCGCGCTCTATACGGTGGAGCATTTCGAGGCCGTGAAACGCAGGCTGGCACCCGGAGGGATCTTTTGCCAATGGCTGCCGCTCTACCAACTCGATCTTCCCTCCCTGCGCGCGATCATCCGTGGCTTTCTCAACGTCTATCCCGACGGCTCGGCCTGGCTCAATCACTACAGTGTCCGCACACCGATGCTCGCACTCATTGGAACACGGGATGGCCGCCATCTCGATACCGAGACGCTCGCCGCGCGGCTTCGTGATCCCGCGACCGCACGGATCATACGACCACTGGGGTTCGAGGCACCGATCGATCTCCTTGGCCAATATCTGGCAGGCCCGCAAGCTCTCTCCGCGTTCGCAGGCGATGGCCCGCGCAACACGGACGATTATCCGTTCGTGACCTTCGATGCGCGACGAAACGTCCGCGCGCTCACGGCAGCACCCTGGTCGCTGCTGCTTGCGGTCACGAAAGACATTCGCTCCGATCCGAATGAGCTCCTTACGCGCGCGGCCGAGCGCGAGGCGTTAGGCGCGCGACTCAACTCCTATTGGGCCGCGCGCAACCGCTTTCTCGAAGCTGGCGCGTCCTTGCCGGGCGATCCGCGCGGAGCCGCGTTGATCGAGGCGGCTTCGCCAGGCCTCATCGACGCGCTTCGCCTGAGCCCCGAGTTCGATCCGGCCCATGGGCCGCTGATGGGGATGGCGAGATCCCTGCTCGGCTCGGACCGCGCGGCGGCAGCTCGCCTGCTGCGCAAGATCAATGAGGCGTCGCCATCGCGTGGCGAGGCAAGGGACTTGCTGCTTCGCGAATTCGGCCTGAGAAACGAGTGATCGACGACCTCACGGCGCGAAGTTGACGCGATAGCCCCAGCAGTCGAGATGATCGGGAATGGCGTTGAAGGCGATCGTAATTCGCTGCTCGCCCTGATTCCTTGGCACCTCATGGTAGAGGTAGCTGGGAAAAAGCACGAGGTCGCCGGGTTCGGCCTCCGGCAGGACGTACTTGCCGGCATTGAAGGGCCCGATGGCGGCGCTTCGCGTGTGATGCCGGAAGGAAAAGTCGGACCCGCCGGGCGGCCGCACGAAGACCGTCTTGCAGGCCGGATGCGAGGGCGTCAGATAAATGATGCCCGAGACGAAACTATTGGCGTGCGAATGCAGTGTCTGGTTGCCGCCGGTCTCGAGCATGTTGGTCCACATCTCCTTCACGGTCCAGCGCAGCTCCTCGCCGAACAGAAGGACGCCGAAATCCACGAGCTTCGGAACCGTAAGCTCGGCGATCTGGCGAAACAGCTCGTTATCGCGGGGGTCGGCAACCTCGGTGTGGAACAGCTGACCCGAGCGCAGATTGCCCTCGATCCGGGTGTTCCGGATCGCCGCCACAGCGGCTTCGTTCAGCGACGGCGGGAGCAGCCCGGGCGAGCGCAGCAGAGGAATCGGAAAAAGCGGCTCGATCTGATCCATGTCGCAACATTTACCTGTTCTTGAAACGCGGGCAGACAATGCCCGGGCATAGATGACGCTGCGATGACAGCGTGCAGGATCTCCAAAACTCTTGGGTCCGCTACTCGTCGGCCCCGAGCACCTTCAGCCTCTCGCCCGGCCGCAGCTCGTGCCGCCGTTCACGCACCTCGTCGGAAGCACGCGCGGCCATGTCGAGGCATTCGTCGAACTCGCCATTTCCGGCTTCGGCCAGGGCCTGAAGCAAGTGCCGTTCGGCGAAGTAGCGCGAGAGATGGTCAGCCGGCAAAGCCGCCGCTAATGCGCGCGCCTCCGCGACCGCAGCCTCGCAATCTTCCCGGGTCGGCTCGTCCGAGGCCGGCACGGCAACATCGGGAGTAGCCACAGCGCTGCAGAGGCCAGCGAGAAGGCTCAGTGTGCAGAAGGTGATACGAAACAGATGCATGTCAGTCGTGCCGGGCCGAACCAGCCCGTTTCAAAACGAGTGCGGCGGGACGCACCGATCGTTGCGTCCCGCCGGATGGCCTCACATCACGTCAGTGGTGGTCGTGATGATCGTTGTCGTGGTCATGATCGTGATCGTTGTCGGCCTGCCGTCCGAGCCGGCGCGCCAGCTCGCCATTGGTCTCGACCAGAAGCTTCGGCGAACCTTCCGGCCGGATGAAGATCGGGTTGGCGTAGAACCAGACGTTCGAATAGGCCTGAACGTCGTGGGTCACCTTCTTGACGCCATTCACCGTCTCGAGATGCGCCGGACACGCCGGATCGATACAGCTGACCTGCGCGTTGTTCGCATCGAGCAACGGATTTCCAGCGGTGTCGGAGACGTTCGGAGTGCCATTCGGAATGTTGGTTCCGCGCGCACGGATGTAGAACGGCTTGGTGCCTGCGACAAACGTCGTCGTGAACCGCAGCCGCACGCCATCACGCTCTCCCCGATGCCCTCGCTGCATCTGCGTCGCGGAGATCTGCCGGGCGATGGTCGCCGATGAGTTGTACACGATCGCCGCGCCGGCCGTGCCCGCGGCATTCGCCACCGCATAGTTCGACGCGTCAGGCGCAACGACGCCCGTGATCTGGCCAGTGATCAGATCGACGTGGTCGAGCGACGGCTTGTTGAGCGGCTGCTGGATCCCGATCGGCACCAGGAGCGGGTTGTCGAAGCTGTAGGGGCTGTTGTTCTCGTTCGGGACGGTCAGGTCCATCTCGACCGTGATCTTTTCGCCGGGCCTCACGACCAGCGTCTCACCCATGGTCTTCCAGTCGTCGCCGCGCGTCTTGGCGCGGAACACCATATCCGGACCGATCAGGTCAGCGTTGACCGAATACGAGTTGCCCGAACGCATGCCGTCGATGACGTGCTGCGACGAGAACCGTCCGGCATTCGGAACATACAGCTTGGTGTACTCGCCGGGAATGAAGTCGGCCGTCGTGAAGGAATCACGCGCACCGCCCGCACCGCGGCTGTGCCAGTCGGAGCTCACATACATGAAGAAGTTGCGGCCTTCGCCAAGCAGTCCGTCCCAGAGCCCGCCGACCTTCGCGGTGTAAATGCCGCTCATGCCGTAGGTGCCGCCACCGACTGCGTTGGTGGTATACGAGCCGGAACCGCCGGTGGCTCCGCCTTCGGCGAAGTGGCCGGGCGATTCAATGCCGAACGCAACCGTCGGGCCCGCATTGTTGAAGTCGCGGAAGTGCTCGATGTTATATCCCTTATTGGCGGTCGCGCTGAACGGTCCCTGACGTTCGGTGTGAGTCGGGATGATGTAGGATTGCAGCGGATAGTTCGCCTGCAGCCACTTGACGCCCGTGAGCGCCTTCTGGTGGCCCACCGTGCCCGTGTTGTTGACGTTGTCCTTGCCCGGCCAGAGCTGATTGCCGCCGGCGTCGATAACGGGGCCGATCGCATCGGTGTCGGCGCGGTCGAAGCGGTATTCGAACTCCGCCATCTTGTCCGCATTGCCGGTGCTCTTGCGCGGATGCTGCCCGGTGATGACGGCAACGTCGACGTGTTCATGGCCAGGCGCGATCCACTCGAGACCTTCGATCAGCACCTTGTCGTACTTCGCCGAACGATCGACGATCGTCGGATACTCGATCTCGCGGATCGACTGCCAGCGCCACATCTGCGCGCCGGTGCCGGTGCCGTTCGGGGTGCCCTTCAGGCTGCTGATCGTGATTCCGTCGATGGTCTGGCCGAGCGTCTGGCTCCAGGTCGTCGTGGTCTGTCCCGGAAGATTGGCGCTGGTGTCGCTGAAGCGGCAGTCGCGATTGCCGGAACCGCCGTGGTTGCCGAGCGTGAACCAGTCGAGATCGAAATTGTTTCCACCGGCGGACGCGGTGCCGCGCCCGACCGCGCGGTCGATCGTGTAGCCGGCGGCAACCGAACCGTCCGTGCAGGTATTGTGATTGTGCATGTCGCCGGCGACATACGGATTGCCGCGGCGCTCGTTGTGCCCCAACCCCTCGGCTGCAGCGCTCTGCGTCAGAGCCAGGGATGCCGATGCGGCGGTCAACAGGATCGTCTTGCTAGATGGAAACATCCTCATTCCTCATTCAAGTCGGATATCGCGAAACAGCAGAGACCCTGGGAATCGAAGACCATTTGCCCCGACCGCGTGAGCGGCCTCCCTGCGCGTCGCGATAGTGACCAGAGTTCCGATACAGCTTCGTGAAAGATTTGTGTTCGGCCGTCGCAGGTCCGTGTTGTCCGTGCGGCATCTTGTCTCTTGCATTTGTCCATTGCATTTTCTCGCGTCGTGTGAGCGATAGACGATGGCAGACGAGATGCTCTGCCACGCGAAACGACGCGCCGCCGTGCTCAGAGAATTTGTGACAACCGTATGTCAATGCCAGCTACACCAGTTGAAGTGCAGTCCTTTCCGATATCGCATACCGGGGGTTCGAACCCGGACACCGGTGTCGCCCGCATCACGACGGAGCCTTCGCGTTCCCTTGTCTCTGTGATCGCGCGGCTCTCGCACGAACCCCTGCTGCACTTCACCTTGCTCGGGGCGATCATCTTCGGCATCGACGCCGTGCTGCATCCTCCCGTCAAGGACGAGAAGGTCATCACAGTGACCAAGGCGATGCGCCAGTCCTTCATCGACAATTTCGACGAAGACAAGGAGCGCACGCCTTCCAACGACCAGCTCCAGAAGATGATCGACAGCTGGGTCGCGAGCGAGATCCTCTACCGCGAAGGCAAGACACTCGGCGTGGACCGCGGCGACGAGACGATCCGCGACCGGATCGCCTACAAGATGCAATTGCTGATCTTCGACCAGATCCGCGTCCCGCGCCCCACGGACGAGCAGTTGCAGGCGTGGTTTGCGGAAAATCACGCTCGCTTCGACGAGCCCGAGCGCGTGTCGTTCTACATCACCCCGCCCACGGATCAGGCCACGGCACAGCGTCAGTTCGAGGACATCGTCCAACAGCGCGAATCCGAGGAGCTGCAAAATCTCACGCGCGCCATCCTCGCCCGGCCGGTCGCGAGTCTCGCGGCATCCTTCGGCGACAATTTCCGTACTGGACTGCTCGCGATGCCAGAGGGGGAATGGAAGCTGCTGCAATCCAAGGATGGCTGGCACGTCACCCGGCTGGATTCCCGGCGGCCGGGAAATCTTGCTAGCCTCGACAAGGTTCGGGATGACGCCGCCAGGATCTGGCATACGGAAGAGACCCGCAAGCTGGCCTGGGAAGCAGTGAAGCGGCTCAAGGCGTCCTATCAAGTGCGGTACGAGCCGTGAGCGCGATCCGATATCTGCGATTGGCGCTGCTAGGCCTGACCCTGGCCCTGACGGCGCTCCTTCGGCCTTCGGCGCTCAGCGCGCATGAAGCGGCAATGGGCGTGCTGGAATTCCGCGAGGTCCGTCCCGGCGCATTTGTCGGCCGCTGGAGCATCGAGCCCTCGATCGGCGCATCGCGGGTCGATCTGCGGATGCCATCCCACTGCTTTCTCCGCCTGCCCGAGATGAACTGCGGCGAGAAGGGGCTGGTCGGTCCGATCACTATCTCCAATCTCGGCTCCAATATGTCGGTCGTCCTGATCAAGGTCATCCCGATCGAGGGCGAACCGCGCAGCTACACGATCTCGACGGCCAATCCCGTCGTCACTGTCCTTGGCACCGACGCTCCGACGCTCGAGGCATGGGTCGAACTGGCCAAGACTTATGCGAACTACGGAATCGATCACATTCTGCTCGGCGCCGATCACCTGCTGTTCGTGCTGGGCCTGATCTGGATCGTCGGCGGCGGCTGGCGTCTGGTAAAGACGATCACGGCCTTCACCATCGGGCACAGCGCCTCGCTTGCCGCGGCAGCTTTCGGCCTGATCGGCGTGCCGGAACGCCCGCTCAATGCCTGCATTGCGTTGAGCATCGCGTTCGTCGGCGTGGAAATCGTCAAGCAGCAGCGCGGCGAGACCGGGCTCACCGCTCGCTATCCCTGGATTGTCGCATTCACCTTCGGCCTGGTTCACGGCATCGGCTTCGCAGGCGCGCTGGCCGGACTTGGGCTCGAACGTCGCCTCCTTCCCGCAGCGTTGCTGTTCTTCAACATCGGCGTGGAGATCGGACAGCTTGCCTTCGTCCTGCTCGTGCTCGCATTGATCTGGGCGCACCGACGGCTCGATGCCGTCGTGCCGCGCTGGGGCGAGGCCGTTCCGGCCTACCTCATTGGGTCGGTGTCGATGTTCTGGTTCTTCGGCCGTCTGGCCCGCGTGTTCGTCGCGATCTGAGCAAGAGTCGTATCCAATGTCCTTACATGTCCCCCGAGTCCTCACGGCCGCGATCGCCTCGTTCGCACTGACGCAGCCGGCCCTCGCGCACGAGCAGGCTGGCGTAGCGGGCGGCCTCGTCAGCGGCCTGCTTCACCCGATCACGGGCATCGACCATTTGATCGCAATGGTGGCCGTCGGAATCTGGGGCGCGCAGCTCGGCGCGCCCGCAATCTGGATCCTGCCGATCACCTTCCCGCTCGTCATGGCGGTCGGCGGCGTGCTGGGCGTGCTGCATGTTCCGCTTCCAATGCCGGAAGTGATGATTGCCCTCTCGGCCGTGATCCTGGGCGTCGCCGTTGCCGCCCGGCTGCGCCTGCCCTCTGCCGCGGCCGCTCTCGTCGTTGCGATCTTCGCGATCTTTCACGGTCATGCGCACGGGGCCGAGCTTCCCCGCGCGGCGAATGCGCTGGCCTACGGTATCGGCTTCGTCACCGCCACCGGCCTCTTGCACCTGTGCGGCATCGCGATCGGCACGCTGACGCGCTGGCCCGCCGGCGAGCGCGTCATTCAGGGACTTGGGGCTGGTATCGCAGGGATCGGCTGCTACTTCCTCGCTCAAGGCCTTGGAGCCGTCGCATGAAACTGAAACCCGTACGGGCCTTGATGGCGGCAGCGATACTGCTGACTGGCACGAGCGCCGCCGATGCACATATCGTTGCGGCCCGCCTCGGCGATTTCTACATGGGAGCATCGCACCCCCTCACCGATCTTCAGGATGTCGTTCTCTGGATCGCGACCGGTATGCTGGCTGGTACGCTCGGAGCCTCGAAGGGGCGCTGGCTCATCCCGGTGTTTCCGATCGGACTGCTGGTCGGTTTGTCTCTCGCGCCAGTTTTCGCCACGGTTTCCACGCAGCTCGCGGACGCGACAATGATGCTCGCGATAGGCATGCTGCTCGCGGCAGCCGCACAAGTCCCCACGCTGGTGCTGTGCGCAATTGCTTTCGCAGTTGCCGTCATCCGGGGTGCCGCAAACGGCGCCGAGCTCGGGCCCGAAACCGATCGGCTGCTGTTTGCGGCGGGATTGGCCTGTGTGGGCTACGGAGCCATCACGCTGACAATGGCGCTGACCGTCCTATTCAAGCGAAACGCGGACAGCGTGACGTCGTGGCGGGCCATCGCCGTTCGTGCTCTTGGAGGCTGGATCGCAGCCATCGGCCTGATGATGGCGAGCCTTGTACTGGCATCATGAGGGGCGGCAAAGGATCCGAGCGTTGACCCGGATGAGCGGAACCAGGACAGCACCCTTATCCGATCGTCGAAAGATAGAGCCGCGTGTCGAAATAGTCCGCGGCCCGTAGCGAGTCTGCGATGCCAGCATCCGTCATGAAGAAATCACTGACTTGCTGGAGCCACTTCACGACGGTCCCGTCGGCATACAGCCGCTTCCATTCGCGCGAGGAGTAAAGCTTCTGGGCCCTGAGGGCTTCGGCGATGTCGGCGGGACGCGACTGCGTGTAGTGGAGCTGGAGCGCTTCCGCCGCGGCTGCCGGATTGCGGACCATGTGGTCGTTCGCATCCGCCCAGGCGCGGACGATCCGGGACAGCACCTCGCTGTTCTCCGCATAATAATCCATCCGCGCGGCCCAGCCGCCGAGCACGGCGGATTGCGGGTAGAAGGCCGACGCATCCACCAGCCTGACCGCATCCGGCAATGCCTCGCGGACGGCGATATTGAACGGCACCCAGAGCGCCACGGCCGGTACCTCGCCGGCAATGAACGCCTTGACGGCGACCGCCATGCTGCGATTGACGATCTCGACCTCGGACGGATTGATGTTGTTGGCGCGCAGCGCGCGATCGAGGAAGATATGCGCAGTGGTCTTCATCGTCGTCGCGATCCGCTTGCCCCTGAGATCGGCTATCTCCCTCACCCCGAGTTCCGGCCGGACCCAGAGCTGGGCGGTTGCAACCTCGATGTCGTTGACGAGAAAGCCCCGGCCGCGGCCGAGCGCCAGATAGTTGGAGATCACGCCGCCGGCCGAGACCATGTCGACCTCGCCGTGTGCCATCGCTTCGAAGACTTCAGGGCCGGTGTTGAACTCGTGCAACTCGAAATCGATCCCCTCGCGGTCGAATGAGCCGCGGTCGAGCCCGGTCCAGATGTGTCCGTCGACGGCGACGACGTGGAGATAGCCGAGCCGGATCCTGCTACGGGCCTGCGCGAGAGCCGGCGCGGCGAAGGCCGACGCCGCCGCCACCAGCGCCCCGCCATGGCGCAACAATTGCCGACGACTGACACCTCGACTGTTCATGCGGTGGCCCCCGCATCGTGGGCGGAGGACCGAAACCGTTGAGCATGGAATAGCGCGATCTCGTCCTTGGGATGGTCGAGCAAGAATCCGGAGAGCCGGACCAGGGTCGTCTCCGCCGGGCCGTCCCGAACGATCGAGGCGAAAACCTCATCCCAACGGCGGCACATAGCAACGTCGGCCTCGTTCGACCTGGCGAACTCGCCGCGGAGCTCGCTGACCTCGATCGCGTCGGCAAATCCCTTCGGCTTGATGCTGTCGACACTCCGGAACAGGAATGCATCGCCAACGCGGGCGCGAACGGCTGCGCTGACCAGCACGCGCGTGCCGTAATTCTTGTTCAGCCCCTCGAGACGTGACGCCAGGTTGATGGTGGCGCCGAGCGCCGTATAGTTCATCCGGTCACTCGAGCCGATATTGCCGACCACGGCATCCCCGACATGCAGGCCAAAGCGCGTGTCGTAAGGCGGCCAGCCTTCGCGCCGAAACTCCTTGTTGAGCGCATCATTCGCGGCAAGGCATGCCAGGATGGCGCGGCAGGCATTGATGGTGTGATCGGGATCATCTGCAGGCGCGTTCCAGAACGCCATTACGGCATCGCCGATATATTTGTCGATCGTCCCGTGGTGCCGCATGATCTCGTCCGACAACGCCGCGAAATACCGCGAAGTGTAGATCATCACCTGCGAGGGGTCGGTCCGCTCGGTCTTGGCGGTGAAGTCGGCGACGTCGGTGAACAGCACCGTCACCTCGCGCCTGCTGCCGCCAAGGCTGAGCGAGGAGCCGGTCTCAATCAGCTGCTGCACGATCTGGCGCGGGATGAAGCTGGCGAAACTCCGGACCACGCTGCGCATGGTGAAGACCGAGCGACCGAGCTCTTCGATCTCGGCGATGACGGAATGGATGCGCGGCCGCTCCGCGATCTCGAACCGCTGGATTGCGTCGGTCTCCTCGACCAGCTTGCGCAGCGGCTGTGCCATCAGCGATCCCAGCCAGAACGCGAATGGAAGCGTGGCCCCGACAAAGGCCAGCGCCAGCGCGAACAACGTGCGGCGTTCGTCGATAATCTGGGCATAGAATTCATCGAGCGGCGCGACCATCGCGAGCCGGACATTGGCCGAGCCGGCCGTCTCGAGCCGGTGGACGGCCGCGATATAAGTCCGGCCCGCGGCGTCATCGAAGAATTGCTGAGCCGGCCCGCCGTCACGCCAGGACCGGATGATCGGGGCCAGCGCGGGAAGCCTGAGCGCCCCGAGCTGCGGCAGGTCGTCCTGCCGCTCCGGGATCTCCGCCATCAGGCGATTCATCTCGGGATGACCGACGATGCGCTCGGCATCGTTGAACAGGAAGGCGAGCCCCGACGGCCCGAGCTTCTGCTGAGCCAGCATGTCCTCGAACCGGTTCAGCAGCACATCGCCGGCGGCGACCCCGCGGCGCCCCTCCTTCAGAGGCGTCCGCAGCGTATAGCCGGGCTCGCCCGTGGCGTAGAAGACGTAAGGGCCGGTCAGCAGCGTCTTGTCGTTCTCGAACGCCTCGACATACCAGCGCCGCTGCCGCGGATCGTAGCCGGTTGAGCCGGCGACCTCCGCGACCTGAATGAGGTTTTCGGATAGATATTGTGTGACTGGCGCGCTGCCCGCCGTGCGCGAGATCACGACCAGCCGGAACGCCGCATCCCGATCGACTTTCAAGCTCGCCCTGAACGCTGGCTTGGCGCGATCGATCACGTCCATCTCGATGAACGAACCGTCCTCGTAGCCGACATAGAGATTAAACAGCTGAGGGTTGTTACGCAGCATCGCGGCCATCAGGCTGTAGAGCCGCGAATTGTCCACGATGTCGGCTTCCTGGATCGGCGGCAGGCTGGACAGGATGTCGAGATTGTCGCGGACATTCTTGAACTGCTCGTCGACATGATCGGCGCCGAGCTGCGCCACCTTCTCGATGAAGCCGGAGGCCGCCGTCCTCGTGATCGCGGTCACGCGCTCGAAGCTGAGATAGACTAGCGTCAGGCCCACAAGCAGCACGACGCCCACGAACACCGTGATGATCGATGTCCGGAAGCCGATGCTGAATGCGCGCTTGTTGGTTCTGTCTCCGGTCATCGGAGCTGTTGCAGCCTCCCCTCAGTATTTTCGCACGATCGGCTTCGCTGCGGCTGGCGTAGGCGCAGCCGGCGAGACCGAGAAGGTGACCCAGGTCGACCAGCTCTTGGGGCGGTTCTCGACCTCCAGATCCTTGTATCCCCTGACGTTGAGATAGCCCTGATAGCCGTCGGACATAGGAATCATGAAGCCGATCTGCGGACCAATGCCGACCGCCTGCCCCCTGAAGCCGCCGAGCTTGGCGCCGGGACCGCTGTCGCCGGTAAGCTGCTGGAAAAAATAGCCGGCGATGCCGATATGGACGTTCTTGCTGACGAACTGCGAAGCCGCCCGGTCAACATGGAAGTCGATGCCATTCTGGTACTGAAGCGCGCCGTTTCGTCTTGCAGCGCAGGACGCCGCGCGGTCCGAATTTCTCCAGAGAGCCGGGATCGCGCGGATAGAAGCGTTTCTCGGGGTCTTCCTCGGCGTTCAGGTGGTAGAGATTGCCGCAGAACTCGTCGAAGCCGTGGACGGTCGGCAGATATTCGTTGCGATCACCGAGATGGTTCTTGCCGAACTGGGCCGTGGCGTAGCCGATCGGTTTCAGCAATCCGGCAATGGTAACGTCCCGAGCCTGGAGGCCAACGGCTGAACCGGGGATGCCGACCTTCGATAGTCCCGTGCGCAACGTGCATTGTCCGGTAATGAACGACGATCGCCCGGCCGTACAGCTTTGCTCGGCATAATAGTTGGTGAACATCATGCCTTCCTTGGCGATGCGGTCGATGTTCGGAGTGCGATAGCCCATCACGCCGAAGGAATAGGCGGAGACGTTGGTCTGGCCGATGTCGTCGCCGAAGATCACGAGGATGTTCGGTTTGCGGCCGGACGCCGGCAAAGGCGCCGCACCCGCCGCCTTCTGCGCCTGAGCCAGGGCTTCGGAGGTCAGCGTCGCCGCGGCGACGATGGAGGATGTTGCCAACAGAAGATGTCTGCGATCGATCGATTTGTCAGCCCGCGACTGGTTGTTGTTATTCTCCAATTCGCTGCTCATGCGATACTCCCTATGTTGCAGCAGGTCCCTCTCGTTCGCGTTGAGCGGCAGGGGGCATTCGCACCACGCACCTGAATCCGACATGGCTCGTCGAGGTATCGATCGGCTCGGCGTGCCGCGCCGCGGGGCGGTAGCGGCGGCAATAATTGGGAGCGCACAGATGCGAGCCGCCTTTCAAGACTTTGCGCGGAATGCGTATGGTTGGTTGACATGGATCACAGCTCGCCTCCTCGCGGCCTCCGCGGGGATTGCTCGGAATGCAGCACGCTTTTGCGGCGTCGGCCTGATGCTTTGCCGACCACCAGTCTGACGTCCACTCCCAGACATTGCCGATCATGTCGTGGAGGCCGTAGCCGTTCGGAGGGAACGCCATGACCGGCGAGGTACGCTCGAACCCATCCTCGCCGAGATTCTGGACAGGAAAGTTGCCCTGCCAGATATTGGCCATGTGCTTTCCGCCCGGCATCAGCGCATCGCCCCAGGCGAACTCCTCGGCCTCCAGGCCGCCGCGCGCGGCGAATTCCCATTCGGCTTCCGTCGGCAGATCCTTGCCAGCCCAGCGCGCATAGGCAGCCGCATCGCTGTAGGAGACGTGCACGACCGGATGGTCGTCGAGGCCCTTGATGTTGCTGCCGGGGCCGTAAGGATGACGCCAATTGGCGCCGCGCATGAAGCTCCACCATTGGCCCCAGTCGGTGAGATCGGTGATGCGCGGCAGCGGGGAGAACACCAGTGATCCCGCGTAGAGCATCTCCTTCAGCGCGCCGGGATAGTCCCTGGGGTCCGGAACGATCTGCGCTTCGGTGACATGGCCGGTCGCGTTGACGAATTGCTTGAACTGCCGGTTGGTGACGGAGGTGCGGTCGATCCAGAAGCCATCGACGGAGACGCGATGGCTCGGCGCCTCCTCGGGATAATGGTGGTCAGATCCCATGCGGAAGGTCCCGCCCGGAATGAAGACCATCTCGCCGGTCTTCACATCATCCGGCAGCCACTCGCAATGACCCGAGTCCGCCCGCAGCATGGTGGAAACTCCGATACGCGCATTCGCTACGGCGCGGACTTCAGCGGACTTCGACGACAGCACACTGCCCGGCACGTTGGACGCATTGTCTGGTCCCCCTCTTCTTGGTGCTCAGGGCTGGAGATGAAGATGCAGCGTCGCGTCAACATCTCTTCCCTATTGCGCGCGGGTTTTTCTTCAGCACGCGGCAAAACGCCTGCCGCGTGCGCTCCGCATCCGCAGAGCGCTTTCAACCCGTATCGCTGAGGTTGCAAACGGTATACGAAGATTGGACGGCTGTGATGTGCAGTTTGTGCCAGCACGCCGTGCCGATCGGTGAGACTTAACGACACATGTCGCAAATCCCCCAACCCGCAGCGTTATCCGGCGCATACCTCACATCAAATTCGGCGACGATTTGCCTCAAAACGCGAGGTTGGATCGCCACATCCACCTCGCGTTGTGGTGGTATTTCGTTGCTGACTGCCGCATATTTGTCGCGCTTGAGTAACAAGGTACAGCCATGGGGCAATTCCTTCTGGTTGATTCGCGTAAGCTCGACGGCTTCGAAGGCCTTCATCAGGCCGTTCACGGCTCGCACGTCGACGTCACGCAGCTCGGGCGCGGGCGGTTGCGCGGATCGTTGTCGCATGTCGGCATCGGCGATTTCTCGCTCAGCATCGGCACTTTCAACGTCGGCATGCGCACGCAGCGCGTCTCCAGCGACGACAAGCTGATCATCGGCATGCTGCTCGCGGCCGAGGAGCGCGTCGCCCACTGGTCGTTCGACATGCAGCTCAACGACGTGCTCGTCATTCCGCCGCTGCTCGAGCATGACGGAGTTTTTCACGGCGCGTCCGCTTACGCCGCCATGCGCTTCGACCTCGGCGAGGTCACCTCCCTGTTCGGCGGCGAAGCGAGGCTGAGCGATCCCGACACCTGGCGCAGCCGTGGCCATTACCGGGCGGATCGAGCAACCGGCGCCATCGCGACCCACCGTCTGGTCGGAGTCATGTCACATCTCCGCGCTCATAAGGATGGATTGACGCCATCGACTGCGGAATACTGGAAGCGAGCGATCGTCGAATGCATGGCGATCAACGTCATGTCGTCCTTGCCCCCCGACGACTCCGGCTGGCTTCCTTCGGCGAGACGACTCATCCGCAGGGTTGAGGAGCACCTTGACGAGGCTGACATGCGCCCGGTCCACGTTTCCGAGATCTGCGCCGCGACGGGAGTGTCACGCCGTACTCTTCATCGCGCCTTCCACGAGGTCTTCGGGGTGGGCCCCGTCACCTTTCTGCGGCAAAAGCGCCTGTGTGCTGTGCATTCCATTCTGCGCGCAAGCGCTCCAGGCTTGACGACGATTGCAGCGGTAGCGATGGGGCAAGGCTTCTACGAACTGGGGCGCTTTTCGCAGTATTATTTCGCGATGTTTGGAGAGCACCCGTCGCAG
Organism: Bradyrhizobium betae; assembly: GCF_004123905.1. Classification (GTDB taxonomy): domain Bacteria; phylum Pseudomonadota; class Alphaproteobacteria; order Rhizobiales; family Xanthobacteraceae; genus Bradyrhizobium; species Bradyrhizobium betae_A. Next base: position 53,551 of record NZ_MZXW01000004.1, on the reverse strand, counting down.
ACGCTGGGAGGCGGAACAGGCTTTTGCCAGATTCCGGAACCGTCGGGCCGCGCACCCTCGCGATCGTGAGCCGCCTGAACTCGAAAATGTCGTTCACTTCGTCGCGTCGATCCAGATCCCCGGCTCGGAATGGTCGCGGATGTGGGTGACGAGAAAGTCGGAAAAGACCCTGATCTTGGCGGGCAGCCTGACGCGGTTCTGATAGGCGATGTTCATGGTGAGCAGCGGCAGCTCCCAGCCCATCAGCACCGGCACCAGCCGGCCGGCCGCGATATCATTCTGCACGATGTAAATCGGCTGGATCAGGATGCCGAGCCCTGCGCGCGCTGCGCCGCAGATGATCTGGCCGTCATTGCTGTCGAGCGTCGGCGCGATCCGGACGGTCTGCGTCGTGCTGCCCTGGCTCAGCCGCAGTGAATAGGGATCGTTGGCAAGATTGTAGATCAGCATGTTGTGGCGCGCGAGATCGGCGGGGTGCTCCGGGTGACCATGCTTCTCCAGATATGACGGAGCCGCCGCGAGCACGCGGTGCATCTGGCCGATGCGGCGAACGATGATGTTGGAATCCGGCTCCTGCTCGCGGGTGCGGATCGCAACGTCGATGCCAGCTTCGATGAAGTCCAGATAGCGGTTGGCGCTGATGATCTGCACGCTGAGATCAGGATAGAGCGCACGGAACGCCGGCAGCATCGGCGCGAGATAGATCATCGCGAAGGACAGCGAGCTCGTCACCCGCAGCATGCCCTTCGGCGACAGCGCGCGGTCGGAGACGGCGTCCTCGGCTTCGGCCAGCTCGTTCAGAAGCGTGCTGCAACGCTGCAACAGCTCCTGCCCTGCCTCGGTCAGCCATTGCCGGCGCGTGTTGCGCTCGATCAGCCGGACCGCAAGCCGCTCCTCCAGTGCGCTGAGGTGACGGCTGGCAGCCGCGTTCGACATCCGCAGGATTTCGGCGGCCTTGGACAGACTGCCGAGCTCGGCGGTTTTGGCGAAGACTTCGAGTTGGAGCAGCCGGTCCATTTTTGCATAAATCGGAAAAGAGACTTACAAAGTTTGGCCTTTATTTCCGATTTCTGCAAGGCAAAATAGCCTCAACAAAGCACAATGACAGGCGAGGAAATCAGGAAATGTCGGGCGCGATCAGGCACATCGTGATGTGGCGGCTGCGCGGGGAGACACCCGAGGAGCGGTCCGCTGCCCGGGTCAAGGTCAAAACCCTGTTCGAGGGGCTGCGCGGCCGGATCGACGGCCTAACTCATATCGAAGTCGGCGTCGATGTCAGCGATGTCGACTACGCTTGCGACGTGGTGCTTTTCTCGGAGTTCACCGACCACGCCTCGCTCCAGGCCTACGCCACCCACCCCGAACATTTGCGCGTCCGCGAGGCGCTGGGCGACTTGCGGATCGGGCGCTTCCAGGTCGATTATCCCATCAAAGAGACCGGCACATGATCGGTTCGTTCACCTTTGAAAACCTGCCCTGCCGCGTGGTGTTCGGCAGCGGAACGCTGGCGTCGGCCAAAGCCGAGATCGAGCGACTCGGCGGCAAGCGCGCGCTGGTGCTGACCACGCCGCAGCAAGAGGCGCAGGGCAAGAGCCTCGGTGCAGCGCTTGGCCCGCTCTATGCCGGCATTTTTCCCGGCGCGACCGTGCACACACCGGTCGAGGTCACGGAACGAGCACTCGTGGCGATGAAGGCGTGCGAAGCCGATTGCGTCGTCTCGCTCGGCGGCGGCTCGACCACCGGCCTCGGCAAAGCGCTCGCCTTGCGCACCGGCGTCAACCAGCTCTGCATCCCCACCACCTACGCCGGCTCGGAGATGACGCCAATCGTCGGCCAGACCGAGAACGGATTGAAGACTACGGTGCGCGATGCCGCCGTGCTGCCGGAAACGGTGATCTACGATGTCGACCTCACCTTGACGCTGCCGGCGAGCCTGGCTGCGACATCCGGCATCAACGCGATCGCGCATGCGGTCGAGGCCCTCTACGCGCGCGACACCAATCCCGTGACCTCGCTGATGGCGGAAGAAGGCATCCGCGCATTGGCGCGCGCCCTGCCCGCCATCGCGGCGAAAAGCGACGACCGAGAGGCCCGCACCGAAGCGCTCTACGGTGCCTGGCTCTGCGGCGTCTGCCTCGGTACCGTCGGCATGGCGCTGCATCACAAGCTCTGCCACACGCTCGGCGGCACTTTTGATCTGCCGCATGCCGAGACGCATACCATCGTGCTCCCGCATGCGCTGGCCTACAATTCACCAGCCGTGCCCGATGCGATGGCACGCATCTCGCGTGCAATCGGCGCCGCCGACGCGTCGCAGGGACTTTTCGAACTTGCGAAGCGGCTAGGCGCGAAAACGGCGTTACGCGATGTCGGCATGCCCGAAGGCGGTATCGACAAGGCGGCTGATCTCGCCGTCACCAATGCCTATTGGAATCCGCGCCCCCTGGAGCGCAATGCCATCCGCGATTTGATCGCGCGCGCCTGGGCCGGCGAGCCGCCGGTCGCCATCAAAGCGGCGGCGTAAAGCGATGCGGCGCACGCTGATCAAATCCGCCACGATCATCAGCATGGATGACGCGACCGGCGATCTCGGCAGCGGCGATTTGCTGGTTGAGGGCAATCGCATCGTCGACGTCCGTTCATCGATCGACCTCGGCAGCGGCGCGGCCGAGGTCGTCGAGGGAAAGGGCCGCATCGTCATTCCCGGCCTGATCAACGCGCACATGCACACCTGGCAGACGGGCTTGCGCGGCTATGCGGCGAACTGGACGCTGCTCGAATATTTCCGCCGCATGCATGCCGGCCTCGCCACCGTATTCCGGCCCGACGACATCTACATTGCGACCCTTGTCGGCGCGCTGAACCAGATCAATTGCGGCACCACCACGCTGGTCGACTGGTGCCACAACAATCCGACGCCCGATCATACCGACGCCGCCGTGCGCGGCCTGATCGAGAGCGGCATCCGCGCCGCCTTCTTCCACGGCTCGCCAAAACCCGAGCCGAAGCCCGGCGAGGCGCATTTCTCGGAGATTCCGCATCCTCGCCACGAAATCGAGCGGCTGCTGGCAGGTCCCCTCGCCGACCGCGACGGCCTCGTCACACTCGGGCTTGCGATCTTAGGTCCGCATTATTCGACGCTTGACGTCGCCATGCATGATTTCCGCCTGGCGCGGGAGTTGAACCTGATCGCCTCGATGCACCAGGGCGGCGGCCCGGCCAAAACACCCGGCGGCTGGGAGCAATTGATCGAAGCCGGCCTCGTCGGCGCCGGCATCAACATCGTCCATGGCAACGATCTGCCTGACAATCTGCTCGACCGTCTCGTCGATCTCGGCGTGTCCTTCTCCGTCACGCCCGAGAACGAGATGATCCAGGGCCATGGCTTTCCAATCACGGGACGTCTGCTCAAGCGCGGCGTGCGGCCGACCATCGGCATTGATCTCGAATCCGTACTGGCCGGCGATCTCCTGTCCGTCGCCCGCGTCGCGCTCTCGATGCAGCGGACGCTCGACAATGCGGAGTCGCGTCAAGTGAGCGGCACCATTCCGGCGACGACCACCATCCCCGTGCGCGAGGCGCTGCGCTGGATCACGACGGAAGGCGCCCGCATGCTCGGCCGCGAGCATCAGATCGGCTCGCTGACGCCCGGCAAACTCGCGGACCTCGTCGTCATCAACGCGTCCGACCTCAACCTCGTCCCGGTGCACGATCCCGTCGCGACCGTCGTGATGCAGACGAGCCTCACCAACATCGAGTCCGTCATGATCGGCGGCGTCTGGAAGAAAAGGAACGGCCGGCTGCTTGTCGAGGGGCTGGAGACGAAGAAAGAGCTGCTGGCGCAATCCGGCCGGCGGCTGGTGCAGGACATAGAACGACAGGGACGCGCCGCCTAGGCATCCCAGGGACAACAACAATGACAGACACTCCAAAAAACGTCGCCTTCATCGGGATCGGCAAGATGGGCCTGCCGATGTCGGTGCTCGTCGCCAAGGCCGGCTACGCTGTTACGGCGTTCGACCAAAATGCGGCGCGGATCAGCGAGGCACGCGCACAAGGCATTTCGATTGCCGCTTCACCGGTCGAAGCCGTGAGCGGAAAGGCCGCCGTCGTTACGTCCTTGCCCGATGACACCGCCTTGCGCGGCGCGTTGCTCGGCTCGACCGGCCTAATCGCAGCAATAGCGCCCGAAGCCGTTCTGATCGAAACCAGCACTGTGAGCGTCGAGGCCTCCACCGAAGTCGCGATCGCCGCGCAGGCGCGCGGCATCGCCTATCTGCGTTCGCCGGTCTCCGGCAACGCCAGCATCGTTCACACCGGCGCGCTGACCTGCTTCGTCTCGGGACCGAAGGACGCCTTCGACAATGCAAAACCGCTGTTCGCTGCCTTCACCCGCGCCCAGACCTATCTCGGGCCCGCCGAGGAAGCGCGCTACGCAAAGCTCTCGGTCAATCTGATGATCGCGGTGTCGGCCGCGATGATGGCGGAGAGCCTGGCGCTGGCGCGAAAGGGCGGCATCGCCTGGCAGGACATTCTGAAAGTGCTCGACGACAGTGCGGTGGCTTCCCCGATGGTGAAGTACAAGACCGCGCCGCTGCGAACCCGCGATTTCGAGTCGACTTTCTCCTGCAAGCAGATGGCCAAGGATCTTGACCTCATCCTGGATGCCGGCCACGCCGTCGGCGTGCCGCTTCAGCTCGCCGCCCAAGTCCGCGAAACCTATGGATCGCTGGTCGCGCAAGGCGACGGCGACACCGACTTCATCGCGACCGTCAAGCACCTGGAACGGCTGTCCGGGCTTGGCGAGCCAAAACTCTGATCGGCGGAGGCACGGATGCGTAACTTCAACGAAAATACGATCACGGATGCGGTATTGGAGCGGATCGCGGGCGCGACCGATCCCCGGATCAAAGAGGTCAGTGAAGCGCTGGTGCGCCACCTTCATGCCTTCGTCCGTGAAGTGCGGCCGACCCAGAAGGAATGGGAATTCGGCATCGATTTCCTGACCCGCACCGGGCACATGTGCGACGACAACCGCCAGGAGTTCATCCTGCTGTCCGACACGCTCGGCGTCTCCATGCTGGTCGATGCGATCAACCATCCGGTGCCGGAAGGCGCGACCGAGACCACCGTGCTGGGGCCTTTCTTCGTACAGGCGTCGCCCGAGAAAGAGAACGGCGCAGACATCTCCGGTCCGATGGAGGGCGACCCGATGCTCGTCACCGGCTCGGTCTCCACCGTCGATGGACGTCCGCTCGCGGGTGCGGTCGTCGATGTCTGGCACTCCGACGATGACGGCTATTACGACGTGCAGCAGCTTGACAAGATCGGTGATCTCGCGATGCGCGCGCGCTTCCACACCGACCAGAATGGCCGCTTCAATTTCTGGTCGATCAAGCCGGCCGCATACCCGATCCCACATGACGGCCCGGTCGGCGACATGCTGGAGGTCCAGGGCCGCCACCCCTGGCGCCCGGCGCATGTGCACTTCATGATCTCGGCGCCCGGATTCGAGCAGCTGGTGACCCACGTGTTCGTCGCCGGCGACAAATATCTCGACTCTGACGTGGTGTTCGGCGTCAAGGACAGCCTGATCCGTGAATTCGTCCGGCATCCGGCCGGCCGTGCGCCGGATGGTCGCATGGTGGAGAGCGAGTATTTTCACCTCAATTACGATTTCGGCCTGAAGCAGGTCGCGAGCAACGCAAAGGCCGCCTAAGCTAAAGCGGCGACTGACCAGACAAGAGTCCGCCAACAGGGAGCAGACGGGAGCCGAGGATGGGACCGCGCGTCAACACGAGCATATTGGCCGAACGCCTCACGGGCATGATCGGCCCGCGCGCGAGCGTTGCGCGTGGCGTGCTCGATCAGCATGGGCAGAGCGAGTCCCATTATCGCAATTTGCCGCCTGACATCGTCGTCTTCCCCGAGACGACGCAGGAAGTCGTCGAGATCGTCAAACTGTGCGCGAGCGCGGACATGCCGATCGTTCCGTTCGGCGCCGGCACCTCGCTCGAAGGCAATGCAGCCGCAGTCGCAGGCGGCGTCTGTTTCGACTTCGCGCGCATGAACAAGGTGTTGACGGTGCACGACAGCGACATGGACGTCGTCGTGCAACCCGGCATCACGCGAAAGCAGCTCAACGCCGAGCTGCGCGGGACCGGCCTGTTCTTTCCGATTGATCCCGGCGCAGATGCCTCGATCGGCGGAATGACGTCCACGCGCGCCTCCGGCACCATGGCGGTGCGCTACGGCACCATGAAGGACAATGTCATGGCGCTGGAAGTGGTGCTCGCCGACGGCCGCGTGATCCGCACCGCGAAGCGCGCGCGCAAGTCAGCGGCCGGTTATGACTTGACGCGGATGTTCGTCGGTGCGGAAGGCACGCTCGGACTCATCACCGAGATCACGCTGAAGGTGCATCCGGTGCCGCAAGCCATTTCAGCCGCGGTCTGTAGCTTCGACACCCTGCAGGATGCCGTCGACACCGCGATCTCCGTGATCCAGTCCGCGATCCCGGTGGCGCGCATCGAGCTGCTCGACGACGTCATGATGCGCGGCATCAATGCCTACGCCAAGCTCGGCTACCGCGAAGCGCCCACCCTGTTCTTCGAATTCCACGGCTCGGAGACCTCAGTCGCTGAGCAGGCTGAAGCCGTGCAGGCGATCGCCGCCGACCATGGCGCCCACGGTTTTGCCTGGGCCAAGACACCGGAGGACCGCAGCCGGCTCTGGCACGCCCGCGACAACACGCTTTATGCGGGCCTCGGCCTCCGGCCCGGCGCACGGGCCGTGATCACCGATGTCTGCGTGCCGATCTCGCGGCTGGCGGAATGCCTGACCGAGACGCGGCGCGACGCCGACGAGCACGGCTTTATCGCGCCGATCGTCGGCCATGTCGGCGACGGCAATTTCCACATGCTGATTCTGATCGATCCCGCAAAGCCCGAGGAAGCCGAGGGCGCCAAGGCGCTGCAGGCCCGCATGGTCGCCCGCGCCATTGCCATGGAGGGCACCTGCACCGGCGAGCACGGCATCGGGCTCGGCAAGATCGATTATCTCGCCGACGAGCTCGGCGAGGCCGTTGATGTGATGCGGTCGGTCAAGACCGCCCTCGATCCTAATGGCCTGATGAACCCCGGCAAGATCTTTGCGAGCGGAGCCAAGGTATGAGCGACGCGCTCCCAGTCGAGGTCACCTCCCCCACGCCGCTGCTGGAGCTGCGCGGCATCAGCAAGGAGTTTCCCGGCGTCAAGGCGCTAGATGACGTGTCCTTTGCCATCTATCCCGGCGAAGTCCACATGCTGCTGGGCGAGAACGGCGCAGGCAAGTCGAGCCTGATGAAAGTGTTGTGCGGCGCCTACCGCGCCGATGCCGGCGAGTTCTATTACAAAGGCGAGAAGGTCGCGATCTCTTCGACCGCGGATGCGCAGAAACTCGGCATTGCCGTCATCTTCCAGGAATTCTCGCTGGTCCCCTATCTCGACATCGCCCAGAATATCTTCCTCGGCCGCGAGCCGAAGGGCCGCATTCCCGGCACCATCGCCCGCAGCAAAATCCTGGCCGACGCGAAGCACGTGCTCGATACTATCGGCTTCGACATCGATCCCTCCACCACGGTCGACAAGCTCGGCGTGGCGCAGCAACAGATGGTCGAGATCGCGAAGGCGATCAGCCAGAACGCGCGCATCCTCGTGATGGACGAGCCGACCGCGGCGCTATCCGACCGCGAGACCGAGTTGCTATTCGCGCTGATCGCGCGTCTCAAGGCCGACGGCGTGTCCATCGTCTATATCTCGCACCGCATGGCCGAGGTGTTCGCGCTCGGCGACCGTATCACCGTGCTGCGCGACGGCCGCCGCATCGACGGCGTTCGCCCTGCCGATGTCACGCCGGACCAGCTCGTCCGCATGATGGTCGGCCGCAATGTCGACATGACCTATCCGCGCAATTTTGCCGACAAGCCCGGCGAGCTGCTGCTCGAGGTCAAGGGCCTGACCGCGTCAACGGGTATCTCCGACATCAACATCGAGGTGCGCCGGGGCGAGATCGTTGGCCTCTGCGGCCTGGTCGGCTCGGGCCGCAGCGAGGTCGCGCGCGCCATTTTCGGCGCCGATCCGACGAGCTCCGGCGAGATCATCTTCGACGGCAAGAGCATGTCCGGCGAGCCTGATCTCGCCGCCCGCCGCGGCATCGCACTGATCCCCGAGAGCCGCAAGAGCGAAGGCCTTGCCTTGCTGCGTTCGGTCAGCGACAATCTGGTGGTATCGGCGCTGAAAAAGCTATTCCCGAGCGGCCTGTTCGATCAGCGCGGGGCACAACGCACCTCGGATGCCCTCATTCGGCAGTTGCGCATTGCGACGCCCAGCGCGCGCCAGACCGTCGGCCTGCTCTCGGGCGGCAACCAGCAGAAGGTCGTGATCGGCAAATGGCTGGCCGCGGGCTCGAAGCTCTTCATCTTTGACGAGCCTACGCGCGGCATCGATATCGGCGCCAAGTCCGAGATTTTTGCACTGATCGACCGTCTGGTGGCGGAAGGCGCCGCGGCGCTGATGATCTCGTCCGAGCAGGTCGAGATCTGCCACGTCTGCGACCGCGCCTATGTGATGCGCGAGGGGCGCATCGCCGGGCATTTGACCCGCAACGAACTGACCGAGGAGAACATCGTGCGACTGGGGATGCATCATGCGTGAGGCCGCGGTCGTCTCTCAACCCAATCCGCTGCAACGGATTCCCGGCGTTGCCATCGTGCTGGTGCTGCTGATCGCCCTGTTCAGCGCGATCGCGCCCGGCTTCCTGTCGGTCGCCAACCTCTCCAACGTGCTGGTGCAGTCCACCATCCTGACCATGCTCGCGCTGCCCATGACGCTGATCATCATGACCGAGGGGCTGGATCTCTCGATGGGCGCGGTGCTGACGCTGACCTCGCTCTGCGTCGCCATCGTATCGCTCGCGACCCACTCGATGCTGCTGGGCCTGGGCGCCGGTCTGCTGGTCGGCGCGGCGTTCGGCATCGCCAACGGCTGGCTGGTCGCGATCCTGGGCATCCCGCCCTTCGTCGCGACGCTCGGGACGCTCGGCATGGCGCAAGGCCTGTCGCTGATCGTCAGCGACGGCCAGAGCGTGGTCGGCATCCCCCACAGCGTGCGCGACATCTATTCGTCGACGCTGCTCGGCATTCCCGTGCCGATCGTGATGGCGCTGGTGACCTACGCGGCCTTCCACGGCCTGCTCTATCACACCCGCTTCGGCACCTACATTTTCGCGCTCGGCGGCAATCGCGAGGCGCTGCGCTACGCGGGGCTGTCGCCGAACAAGCTGCTAATCGCGGTTTATGCGCTCGGCGGCGCCATGGCCGGCATCGCTGGCCTCTTGATGACCGCGCGGATGAATTCCGGCCACCCCACCGCAGGCCTTGGACTCGAATTCGATGCTATCGCCGCCGTCGCGGTCGGCGGCACCTCGTTCGAGCGCGGCAATGGCTGGCTGCTTGGCACATTGCTCGGCGTGATCGCGGTCGGCGTACTGCGCAATGGGCTCAACTTGATCTCGATGCCATCGTCGGTGCAGGTCGCAAGCGTCGGAATTCTCGTCATCGTCGCGCTGTTCCTCGACGGCCTGCGGAGCCGCGCATGACCGACATCTCCAAAGACGCCATGATGCCGCCCCGCTCGTTCCTGTCGCAGGACGCGATCCAGATGTTTTATCGCCTGCTCGCAGCGCTGCTGATCTGCGCCGTGCTCGCCGTGCTCAGCGATTCCTTCCTGAGCCTCGGCAACATCCTCAATGTGCTCCGGCAGGCGAGCCTGACCTTCTTCATCGCCTCCGGCCTGACGCTGGTGGTGCTGACCGCCGGCCTCGATCTCTCCGTCGGTGCCAATGTCGCACTGTCCGCCTGTATCGCCGGCACCGTGATCCACAAGACCGGTTCGCCGGCGCTCGGCATCCTCACCGGCCTTGCCTGCGGCGGCATCGTCGGCCTCCTCAACGGCGTGATGGTTACTGCCCTCCGCATTCCCTCCTTCATCGCCACCTATGGCATGCTCTGGGTGCTGAACGGCCTCACCTATTGGTACATGGCGGGCGAGACCCTTCACGGCTTCCCGGCCGGCTTCCGCCAGATCGGCAGCGGCTATCTGTTCGGCCTGCCCATTCCGGTCTATCTGCTGCTGGTGTTCCTCGGCATAGGGACACTGTTCGCGCAGCGGACGATCTGGGGCCAGGAGATCTATGCGATCGGCGCTAATCCGGTCGCGGCTCGCCTCTCCGGCATTCCGGTCGCGCGGCGATTGCTGCTGGTCTACGCGGTGTCAGGCACCATGGCGGGGCTCGCCTCGATCATCTTCCTGTCGCGGCTCAACTCGGCCGAAGCCGACATCGGCGAAAGCCTGACGCTGCCTGCGATTGCGGCGGTGCTGATCGGCGGCACTTCGCTGTTCGGCGGCGTCGGCACCGTGTTCGGCACCTTCATCGGCGCGCTGATCCTGACGCTGGTGCTGAACGGCATGAATTTGCTCTCGGTCAGCGCCAACTGGCAGCCGCTGGTGACAGGCATCATCGTCATTCTCGCGGTCTGGCTCGACATGAAGACCCGCCGCCGCGCGCAATGAGCACTTAGAAGTCCAACAAGCAAAATGAGGGATGGAGGCAACATGAAACAGAAACTGGGTTATTTGGCACTACCGCTATTGGTGGCGGCCGCGTTCACCGAGGCGCGTGCCGACGGCGAGACCATCGCCGTCTTCACCAAGAACCAAACCAATCCGTTCTTCCAGACGGTGCGGGTCGGTGCCGACAACATGGCGAAGACGCTGAACGCGAAGACGCTGCAGTACATCCCGACCAAGCCGGACTCGATCCCCGAGCAGCTCAGCCAGATCGAGGACGTCGTGGTGAAGAAGCCGAGCGCGATCGTCTTCACGCCGGTTGACTACAAGGCGATGGTACCGGGCGTCGAGAAGATCAACGAAGCCAAGATCCCCGTCGTCAACATCACCGACCGTTCCGCCGGTGGAAAGTTCCTCTCCTTCGTCGGCGCGGACGATTACAGCCTTGGACTGGAGACCGCGCGCTTCATGCTCAAGACGCTGGGTGGCAAGGGCAACATCGTCATCATCGAGGGCGTCAAGGGCTCGCTGACCAATGTCGACCGCGTCCGCGGCTTCAACGACGCGCTGAAGGAGAATGCTGGCGCCAAGCTGCTGGCTTCGCAGCCCGGCAACTACCAGCGGCTTCAGGCGCTCCAGGTCATGGAAAACCTGATGCAGTCGAATTCGCAGATCGACGGCGTGCTCGCCGCCAACGACGCCATGGCGGTCGGCGCGATCGAGGCACTCGACGGCGCCAATCGCAAGGCCCAGGTGATCGGCATCAACGGCACCAAGGAGGCCATCGACGCGATCAAGTCCGGCAAGCTGCTCGCGAGCGGCGACTACAACGGATTTGCCCAAGGCTGCCTCGGCACCATGATGGCGATCCGGTCCTTGCGTAACCAGCCTGTCATCAGCGAGATCGTGCTGAAGCCGACCGTCATCACCAAGGACAACTACCAGCCGTTCGACGTGCCGCTGGAACAGCGTACCTGTCCGACCTTCGAGGAGGCCAGCAAGCTCGGCGCCAAGTAAATCAGTCCATCTCGACAAACACGGACGGCCGCCTCGCGGCCGTCCCAAGAACGAAGCCAAGAATACGGAGACCACCATGCTGTTCGCCATTCACGCCCTCGACCGCGCCGGCGCATTGCCGACCCGGCTCGCCAATTATGACGCCCACAAGGCTTTCCTCAGTGACACCTCGCGCTTCGGCGTCAAGATCGTGATGTCGGGCCCGCTCGTCTCCGACGATGGCCAGACCATGATCGGCAGCCTGTTCCTGATCGAGGCACCCGGCCGCAGCGAAGTCGAGGCCTTCAATCATGCAGACCCATTTGCCGAAGCCGGCATCTGGGAAAAGGTCACGATCACGGGCTTCCTGCGACGCCAGGGTTGAGGGTGACCAAACAAAAAATGCGAAACAACCCCATGCACAGTAGAATGGGGTTGTTCTTGCTTGCGAATTTGCGGCGTCGATCGCTTCGACACGTCGGGCAAAACAGGAGCAGAGTGCAACCATCGCTCGATCGTCACACTGCGCCCCGCCGTCTTGCGCCCTTGTAGGAAAGCCGCACGCATGGCTTTCGCGATCTCCCTCCTGGCAGCGGCAATACGTTCGTCTAAAACTGCACGCCGCGCGTCAGGGCACCGTCGACGACGAGGTTGGTGCCCGTGATGAAGCTGGCGGCACGGCTGGCGAGGAAGACGACGGCGTTGGCCATTTCCTGCGGCGTGCCCATCCGCCCGGTCGGATTGAGCGCCAGCGCGGTCTTGTAAAGCTCGGGGTTGTTGTCCTTGATCATGTTCCAGACGCCGCCGTCGAAATAGGTGTTGCCCGGCGACACCGAGTTGGCGCGGATGTTCTTCGCCGCGATCTGGTTGGCGAGCCCCTGTGTGTAATGGATGATCGCCGCCTTGAACGTGCCGTAGGGACCGGCCGCAAAATCGACCTCGCGCCCGGAGACGCTCGATATGGTGACAATCGCGCCGGCGGAACTCTTCTCGAGATAAGGCATGGCCGCGTTCACCAGCCGGACCGTGCCCATCATGTCGGTCGAAAATTCCTTCTCCCAGCTCTCGTCATCCTGCCCGATCGCCAGCGCACTGACATTGGCGACGACGACGTCGATGCCGCCGAGCTTTGCCGCCATGTCGCCGACCCATGCCTTCAGCACGGCTGCGTCAGCGACGTCGACCGCACCGCCATAGGCCGCGACGCCCTTGGCCTTGAGCGCGGCGACCGTGCTCTCGACCTCGGGCAGATTGCGCGCGCAGACGCCGACATCGGCGCCTTCGGCGGCAAATGTCTCGGCGATCGCACGGCCGATGCCCTTGGTGCTTCCTGTGACAAGAACTTTCGCGCCCTTGAGTCCCAGATCCATGGCCGGTTTCCTTTTCTTGGTTCAGTAGTTGCTCGCGGCCGCCTTGATCAATCCACGATAGCTGTGCGGCATGCGCATCGACACCAGATCCTTTCGCCGCACCACGTTGGTCGGATAGACGCTGTCGAGATTGGTGGTGTCGACCAGCGCGGTGGCAAGGCCCGTGCCGCCGGCCACGATCGCCTCCCGCCGCGGAAACTCGAACGTGTCGGGTCCGAATACGCCGCTCAGCCCGGGATAGAAGCGGTCCGGATCGACGACATTGGCGAAGGCGAAAAACAGGTTGTTCTCGCCCGCGCGAACACGAAAATGATGCCAGTGATGCGGATCTGGGCCGGTCGGAATCGGCTTTGGCTGCCCGACTTCGGTGCCCGCATGCGACGAACTGAAGCGCCCTTTGATCGCGGCGGGGCACGCGATGAGATCGCAGCCGTGCAACGCCAGCACCCTTCCCGCTTCAGGAAAAGACGCATCGTGGCCGATCAACAGCCCAATGCGGCCAATCGGCGTATCGACCACGGTCCATTCGTCTCCCGCCGTGGCCCAGCCGCGCTCGTCGGCGGAGAGATGTGTCTTGCGATAGACCGAGATGGCTCCATCGGGCGCGATGAGGCAGGCGCTGTTGTAGACCAGATCGCCGTCGCGCTCGGCGAGACCGCAGACAAGATAGAGGTCGAGCTCCCTTGCCAGCATGCCAAGGCTGTCCGTCGCCCGACCCGGTATCGGTTGGGCGGATGTCGAGGGATCGGAAAGTCCCGTCATCGCCAGCTCCGGAAAGACGACGAGCTCCGCGCCTTCGGCTTTCGCCTTGCCTGCGAGTGCTGCGATCTCTCCGAGATTGCGGCTGATGTCATCGGCCGGCGCAAATTGCGCGACTGAGACCCGCGACGTCTTTCCAGCCGGCCAGGGCTCGTGACCGTAAAGGCCGAAGAAGTCGCGCGGATTCCAGCTGAACGTGTCGGTGAGAAGTTCCGGATAGAGCTCCGGTCGGCGCTGCGCGAACACAGTCTCCCCGAGCACACGGCGCGCACGTGCGGCTTCGAGATCGATCTCCGACATCAGGACGCCGTCGCCCTTGTCGAGCACAGCGATCACCTGCCCGTCCGGTGCGATCACACAGCTGCCGCCGCTGAACTGCACGGTGCGTTCAAGCCCCCAGCGGTTGCTCTCGATGACGTAGCAGCCGTTCTCGAAGGCGCGGCTGATCCAGTATGGCGCCGGCGTGCGCTCCGCCAGCCAGTTCGAGATGTGACAGATGACGTCCGCACCGCCGAGCGCCATCAGCCGCGCGGTCTCCACGAAATGGATGTCCATGCAGATCAGCAGCGCGATCCGCCCGATCGGCGTCTCGAACACCTGGTTGTGCAAATCGCCCGCCGCCGCCCATTTCGGCTCGGAGATGTAGGGATGGGTCTTGCGGTGACGGCCGACGATGCCGTCGGGCCCGATCAGGACGGCCGTGTTGAAATAGATGCCGTCCTCGTCGACCTCCGGCATGCCGACGACGATGTAGCAGTCCTGCCTGCGCGCCAGCGCCGCAAAGCGGTTCGTGGTCGGACCCGGGATCGTCTCGACAAAGGGGGCGACCTCGGCGCGGTCGAACCAGCAATAGCCGGTCGTTCCCATCTCCGGCGTGACGATGAGCCTTGCACCGGCCGCCGCCGCCTGCTCGCAGAGCTCGAGCAGGCGTGCGATGTTGCGCTCCTTCTCGAACATGGTGGGCTCGAACTGGACGGCGGCGACCTTGTGGGTGGTGGACATGATCCGGCCGACCTCAAACCAGATAGGATTTCTTGATGGAGGCGCCGAGCGTATATTTGGGATCGACCATGTTGCCGAGCCGGACACGCCCCGCCTGGGTCAGCAGCATATAGGCATCGATCTCCTCAAAACCGTAGTCGGCTGCCATCCAGCGGCAGAGCTCACGATAGGCGATGCGGGCCGCATCCTCCATCGGCCGCGCCGAGCCGATGGTCATGATGAAATCCCTGGTCTCGAGCCGCGGCCAGGAGATGGTCCAGTTCTTGATGAGGTCGATCTGCACCGTGGTCACGGTCGGATGCTCGATGGCGACGCCACAGAGCTCACCATCCCCCTGCGCAGCGTGGCAGTCGCCGAGATAGAGCAGCGCGCCCTTGGTGTTAACAGGCAAATAGACGACGGCACCGACGCCGACATCGGGCAAATCCATGTTCCCGCCGTAATAGTCGGGGACCAGCGAGGAGATCGCCTCGATCTCCGGCGACGTGCCGATCGTGCCGATAAAGGGCTCATACGGCAACGTGATCTTGTCGTTCCACTTCGTACCGGTCTTAGCGTCGACTACGAGCTTCTTCACACGCTCCGGCAACGCCGGATTGAGCAGCGCGGTCTGGCCGGTCGAGACCAGGCCACCGAAGTCAGGCATGACCACGGTGGTGCCGCACGGCTGCGGCCCGCGCGGCACGATGCTCTCGATATAGACCGCAAGCGTATCGCCTTTCTCCGCGCCATTGACATGGATGGGCCCGTTCTGCGGATTGAGGAACGGGAAGTTGAGGATTTTTGACGGGCTATCGGTCTCATGCTTGATCGCGCCCTCGAACGCGTCGTGCGTCTCGGCCGAGACGACCGCACCGGGATCGACGGTCAGCACCGGCCCCACATAGGGACCGTAGACATAATGGTACTTGCCCTGCTCGCTCTCCGTGATGGTGTACTCCTTGCCACGCTCGCCCTTGGCGACGCCTTTGCGTGCCATGATGGAATCGTTTTGCCAGGCCATTGCTGTTCTCCTTGGTTGGGCGTCGTTTTTTCTAGACTGCCAGATGGCGGCGCATCTCCGCCTCGTCGTCGAGCGCGGAGCGGTCGAGACTTGCGACGATGCGCCCCTTGTCCATGACGTAGCAGCGCTGTGCCATGGCGCGGATCATGTCGAGATTCTGCTCGACGAGGATGATGGTCACGCCGGTCCTGCGGTTGAGCGCGACCATGTTGCGCGCAATGTCCTGAACGATGTTGGGCTGGATGCCCTCCGAGGGCTCGTCGAGCAGGATGAGATTGGGATCGGCAATGAGGACGCGACCGATCGCGAGTTGCTGCTGCTGGCCTCCAGACATGGTGCCGGCGCGCTGGTGCCAGCGTTCTTCGAGGATCGGAAAGGCCTCGACGATCCTGCGGCGGCCTGCCTCGGGAATGCCGCCGCCCTTGATCGCGGCGCCGACCGCGACGTTCTCGCCGACGGTCAGGCGTGGAAACACGTCGCGCCCCTGCGGCACATAGCCCATGCCGAGCCGCGCGCGCTTGTACGCCGGTAGCGAATCCACCGCCTCGCCGCGATAGACGATCGAGCCGCTCATTGCCGGCACCAGCCCGATCAGGCTCTTCATCAGCGTCGACTTGCCGACGCCGTTGCGCCCGATCACGGCGACGATCTCGCCTTCCCGCACCTCGATCTCGAGGCCTTGGAGCACCGGCTTGCCGCCATAGCCGGCGCGCAGGGCCAGCGTTGCGAGGATGACTTCCTTACGCGCCATATCAAGCATGGGCCTGCCCCAGATAGATCGCCGCAACGCGCTCGTCGGCCACGATCTCGTCGATCGAGCCCTGCGCGAAGACCTGGCCGAGATGCAGCACCGTGACGCGCTGGGCGACCTGGCGCACGAACGCCATGTCATGCTCGATCGCCAGCACCGTCATGCCATCGGCATTGAGCCGCTGCACCATCTCGCCGGTCATGTGGGTTTCCTCGGGCGACATGCCGGCGGTCGGCTCGTCCAGCAAGAGAAGGCGCGGCTTCAGGCTGATCGCCATGCCGATCTCCAGCCATTGCTTCTGGCCGTGGCTGAGATTGCCTGCCGTCTGCGCCTGTTCGGATTCCAGTCCGAGGAAGGTGAGCAGCCGGCCAATCTCGGCTTCGAGCTCGGCGCCACGATGCCGGCTTTGCAAGGCGATCTCGAGGTTCTGGCGGACGGACAGGCCCTTGAAGACGCCGGGCACCTGGAATTTGACCGACAAGCCGCGGTGAATCCGCGCAAAGGACTTCAGCGCCGTGATGTTCTCCCCGGCGAAGAGGATATCGCCGCTTCCCGGATGATGCTCGCCGAGGATCAGGCGGAACAGCGTGCTCTTGCCGGCGCCGTTCGGGCCGATCAGGCAATGAATCTCGCCGGGCTCGAGCGTGAGGTTTACGGCGTTGGTGACGTGCAGGCCGCCAAAATGCTTGTTCAGCTCGCGCAGCTCCAGCAGCGACATCAGCCGGCCCTCTGCGTGAAGCGGGCCGCGAGGCGGCCGAGCCAGTGCATCACCCCGAGCACGAGCCCGTTGGGCGCGATCAGGACGGTGAGCACGAGCAGCACGCCCATGAAGACGAGCGCATACTGGCTGCCATAGATCGTCAGCGCCTGGAACGCGGCCAGCACCACCAGCGTGCCGACCACCGTCGAAGTCAGATCGCTGCGGCCGCCGACCGCGACCCAGATCAGCGGTAGCGCCGCCGCCGTCATGCCCATGCTGGACGGCGTGATATACTGCCCCCACGCCGTATAGAGCACGCCGGATATGCCGGCGAGTGCGGCGCCGATGACGAAGGTGATGAGCTGGTACTTGCGAATGTCGTAACCCAGCATCTCCGCCCGCTCAGGGTTTTCTCGGATCGCGACAATGACGTTGCCGAACGACGAGTTCATCAGGATGCGCAAGGCGAGATAGACGACCACCAGAAGCCCGAGGACGAAGTAGTAGAGCCCGACATCGGCGAACAGCACGATCGGCTCGCCCGGCCACGGGATGGTCAAAGGCGGCATCGCGCTCATGCCGTTGAAGCCGTTGAGCCTTGCGCTGCCGATGTGCCACTCCGGCCCCGCGGTCTGTGCCATGAAGCGCTCCAGCATCAAGGTCACGGCGAGCGTGACGATGCCGAGGAAGACGCCGGCGATGCGGCCGAAGAACATGAAATAGCCGAGCAGCACCGCGAACAGCGCTGCGATCCCTACTGCAATCACCAGCGCCACCAGCGTGAAGCCATAGGCCGAGCCGAAATTGAGGGTGAGGACGCCGTAGCCGTAGCCCGCGATCCCGAAGAACGCGGTCTGGCCGAACGACAGCGAGCCGCCATAGCCCCAGATGATGCAGAGGCTGAGCGCGATGAACACCCAGACGAAGAAGTAAACGGTGTTGCCGACCGTGTAGCCGTCACTGAACAGCGGGTATGCGAGTGCCACGGCGAGCACGACGGCGAAAAGGCCCCAGAAGCCCGGACCGCGGCCAACGGTCTGCGGGCCTTCGAGACGGCGGAACAACGAAAGGAAACCGGTCACGACGCCATCACTCCGTCAGGTGCGCTCGCGCAGCACGAAGCCGGAGATGCCTTTCGGCAAAACCCGGACCACGATGATGACGGCGACCAACAGGCCGATCTGGCCGAACAACTGTCCCTGCCACGACGTCATCACCGATTTCACGATCGCGAGCACGCCGCCCGCCGGCGCCGTGCCGAGGAAGACGTCCGCGCCGCCGATCACGACCGTGACGAAGGCCTCCATGATGAAGGTCGCGCCCATGGTCGGCACCAGCGTCATTGTCGGTGCATAGAGGCCGCCGGCAAGTCCGGCGAGCCCGGCGCCGCAGGCGAAGGTGAGGCTGTAGATCAGGCGCGTATCGACGCCGAGGGCGGCCGCCATATGCGGCACCTGGATGGTCGCCCGCGCCAGCACGCCGAAGCGGGTCCAGTTGAACAGCGCATAGAGCGCGGCGAGCACGCCGAGCGCCGAACAGAACAGCACGATGCGGTAGATCGAATAGGAGTAGTCGCCGACCTGGAAGCTGCCGAATGGGGTACCGACGCCCGCCATGGTCGAGCCGACCATGATCAGCGTGCCCTGCGTAGCGATCAGGCTGAGCCCCCAGGTCGCGACGATGGTGTCGAGCGGCCGGTCATAGAGATGGCGGATGACCGCGAGCTCCACCAGCACACCGACCAGTGCCGACACAACGGTGCCCGCCAAAATGCCCAGCGGCAGCGGCAAACCCGCGTGCACGGTCGCGGCGGTGACATAGGCGCCGCACATGATGAACTCGCCATGGGCGAGATTGATCACGCCCATCATGCCGAAGATCACCGCAAGCCCGCAGGCCGAGAGCACCAGGAACGCGAAGGCGTCGCCGAATTGATAGAGCGCCGAAAACACGTGGGTCGCGATGTCCATGAACCAACCAATATGTGGGAAGAAACTACCGTCGCAGGTGTCCGTGATCGTCCCGGCGCGCCGGCAACGCCGGGGGCGTGCCTGGGAGCGCCGGGGCGATCAACCGCCGGTTCAGGGGTTCGGCGGGGGATTCGATGGCGTGTACTGCGCCATCGGATCTTTCTTGGTGAGATCGCAGCCGGCTTCACCCAGCCAGTACGGCTTGATGTCCTCCCAGGTCTTCGGGAACGAGATCGCGTGATCGGCACCGACCTTGGCGAGATAGATCGTGTGTGACATGTGCTGGCTCTTCGGGTCGATGCAGACCTTGCCTTCCGGTGCATCCATGCAGACATCGCCCATCGCGATCACCTTGCGGATGTCCTCGCGCTTGGTCGACTTCGCCCGCTCCACCATCTGCTTGTAGAGATAGACGGCAAGATAGGAGTTTTCCGCCTCCTGGTTGACATAGGGCTCGCTCGGGAATTTCGCCTTGAACTTGGCGTAGAATTCCTTGCTCTTCGGCGAGTCGATCTCCTCAATGTAATTGGTGGTGACGTACATGTCCTTCAGGCTCGGCGGCTTGAAGCGCTTGTGCTCGTAGCCCTGGCCGACGTTGACCGAGGAGGCCATCGGCAGGTTGACGTTGGCGGAGGCCGCCTGCTCGTAGTAGGAGGCCTGTGCGGTGCCGACCAGCAGCGTGACCACGAAGTCGGGCTTGGCTTTCTGGATGTTCTGGATGCTCTGCGAAAACTGCGACACGCCGAGCGGGATGAACTCCTCGCCGGCCATCTTGCCACCGTTCTCCTTGACGATCTTGCGCACCCATTCCGCCGAGATCTGGCCGAAATTGTAGTCGGCGGCGAGCGTGTAGACGTTTTTGCCGTACTTCTCCATCATGTAGGGAATGAGCGTGGAGAACTGCTGCTCCGGCACCGCGCCTGTCACGATCATGTGGCCGTCGCAGACGCCGCCTTCGTACTGGTTGTTGTAGAAGGCAAAGCCGTTGAACTGGTCGACGATCGGACGGTACGCCTCGCGCGAGGCCGAGGAGAAGCCTGCGAACACCACGTCGACCTTGTCACGCTGGAGCACGCGGCGCATGAACTCCTGGTAACGGGTGTTGTCGGACTGCGTGTCGTAAGCAACGAGCTCCAGCGGCCGGCCCATGATGCCGCCAGCTTTGTTAATTTCGTCAGTGGCGAGCTGGATGGCGTGGACCTTGCCGATCGTGGCCGCGGCGAAATCACCGGACTGATCCTCCAGCACGCCGAGCTTGATCGGGTTTTCCGCCGCGAGCGCCTGATGTGATCCGAAGACAAGCGTCCCCGTGAGGGCTGCGGCGCGCAGCCCCCGCAATACAGACTTGGTCATTTGGCTTCTCCTAGATGGCCTGCTTGTTGCCGCCTTGCAGCGTGATGCCGGTCGTGCGGCCGGACGTATCGGGCGGCTTCGCCCGCTTGCTCAGAAACTCCTCGCAATAGAGTTCCATGTTCTGCCGCGCGCGCATGCTTTCGCGACGGAGCTGGGAATAGGCCTCCTCCTCGTCGAGGCCGCCCTGCTGCATCAGCAGGATCACGGCCCGGATCACCGCGCGACGGCCGCGACGGCGCTCCTCGAGGTCCTGCAGGCGCTCGCTCATTTCGGCGCGCAGCATGAACTGGTTGATGCCCATGAAGAGAGATGTGTAGACCGCGCCTCCATGCACCGGCTTGCGCAGGAACGAGGTCGCGCCGAGGTTGACGAGGGCCTTCAGCCGGCTTGGCGCCTCGACGCCGACAAGGCCGATCACCGGCACCGGCGGCAGATGCGAGGCCGGGTTGAGCTCGATCGCGACGGCGCCTTCGAGATCGCCGTCGACGAACAGGATGTCACGGTCGGCCTGGAGGCTCGCCACGTCGATCTGTGCGCGACCATCGATGATCTCAGGATATTCGGTGGAAACGCCGAGCTTGGCGAGCGTCGTTTCGAGCGCGCTCTCCCATCCACCACGCCGGGTGACGACGATGGCGCGGCCGCCCTTGAAGTTCTGTAGCAGTCGAGAGCTCATGATTGCACCACTTTCAACAGCGGAGAGCGCATTGCGCTGGCAAAGCGCGGCGACGACTGGACGAGATAGGGATCCGGCGCGATCGGCTCGCGGGATTCCAGCAGCACTTCGAATTGTCCGTTGGCAGAGGAGCGGCCGATCCGTGGCGTAAGCCAGGCGTGAAAGGTTTGCCGGTCGATACGAACCTCGCCTTGCGGCGCCCGCAGCCGTTGGTCCGCCACGGCGGCGCGCACCGTGCGCGCGTCGTCGGTCCCGGCCTGCGACAAGGCCGCCGCGAGCAGCTTGACGGCGATGTAAGACGACTCTGCGTCGGCCGACGAGACCGGTCCGTCAGGAAATGATTGCATGTAGGCATCGACGAAGGCGGCGTTTTCCGGCGAATTCAAGGACGAGAAATAGACGCTCGAGGACAGATGCCCGTCGACGGCGTCGGGGCCAATCTCCGGCAATTCCGGTTCCGAGAGCGTGCAACTGGCAACGGGAATTTCGGCGGCCTGATCGATGCCACGCGCCCGGCAGGCGGCTCGGAACGCGCGGAAGAACGCGTAGGCGCTGGTACCGATCAGATTGTTGAAGACGAAGTCCGGGCGCTGGTCGATGATGGCCGCAATGACCTGGTCGACCTCGGTATCGCCGACCGAGAGATAGCGCTCGGCGAGCACGGTGCCGCCACGCGCAATCAGCGCCTCGCGGAAGATGCGGTTGTTCTCCCAGGCCCAGATGTAGTTGGAGCCGACGCAGAAGGCGCGCGATCCGACGCGGGATGCCAGGTAATCGACCAGCGGCAGCACGTGCTGGTTTGGCGCAGCGCCAGTGTAGATGACGTTATCGGAGCTCTCGAAGCCTTCGTAATGCGAGGGATACCACAACAGCCCATCGAACTTCTCGAAGCACGGGATCACCTCCTTGCGACTCGACGAGGTGTAGCAGCCGACCACCTGCCGGATGCCGGAGCCGAGCAATTCGAGACTGAGCGAACGATAGCGCGCGAGGTCGCCCGATGGATTGACCACGACCGGCTCCAGCTCGATGTCGGGACTGCCGGCATTGACCTCCTGAAACGCGAGCAGCGCGCCATTGAGGATCGAGCGCGCGACGACGCTGTAGGAGCCCGTCGTCGAGAACATCACACCGATCCGATAATGCTTCCGCGTCATCACTCGATCCAAAAACAAAAAAGCACCCGCCGGCTGTCAAGCCGAGGGCGCTTTCGCCGCCAACCAAACACGCGCTTCCGCGTGGCGTTGGAAATGGTTTGAACTTGTTCGCGTTGACGGGCTGCCTTGCCCGACGCTTGCGTGTTACGGTCGTTGAGATCGAATGCGATGTCAAGCGCGTTGTTGCAGCGGAAATTGCCGCAATTCATATCGGCCTGTAGCAAATATGTGCAGCGCACGCGGCGTGCTCTGTTTCGCATGCGCCCCGGTCACTCAGTCTGCGACCGCGTCCTCGGCCGCCGGGTCTTGCGCGCGGTCCGGCATCGGTCCGTTACCCGCCAATGCACGAATCCAGCGGCGATACTCCACACCGAGAAGATCGCTTCTCAGGTGGATCTCGTCCTTGGGATGAAGCGGCAAAGTCTTCGGGCGTTGCGACTCGACGATCACGCGGTCCTGCTCGTACACCTTGTCCATGCGCGTCACGATCTGCTCGACGGCGATGTCCAGGCCGAAATTGACGGCGGCGGTCAGATGCAGCACGCAGTTTTCGAGATCGACCGGCGTGACGGCCAGGAATGTGCAGAAGCGCTCGACGTCGCCGGTCTTCTTGTTGAAATAGGCCGTCGTGGGGCGGAAGCAGTAATAATGATACCGCGCGGTGATGGGAATGCCGCGATGATCGCCGTGGGGCTGAAACAAGGTGATCTCGCTGGTACGCAGGCCTTCATCCGTCAACACGACATCGTAATCCACGAGCTCGTCGGGATCATCGGGATTGCCATTGAGGTTGGCGTGCACGAACGGAAAGTGCGCGGGGTCGAGAAAATTCTCCACGGCACGAAGGGCGTTTGCGTTGTAGTGGTACGGTCCCGCCTGGACCTTGCGATAGGTCGCATCCTCCCAAACGGGAAACGGAGGAACAGCGGCGACCGGATTGCCCATACAGACCCAGATGTATCCATAGCGCTCGACCGCGTGATGGCGGAATGCCGCGGCCCGGCTCGTCGGCCGGGTCGTCGGATGGGCCGGGTAGCGGCGGCACGCACCATCACTGCCATATTCCCAGCCGTGGTAGGGGCAGACGACGCAACCATCCTTCACCCAGCCGAGCGACAAGCGCGCCCCGCGATGACGGCAATAGTCCTTCCACGCGTGAACCTCGCCATCGTGGCGCCACAGGATGATGTCCTCGCCAAGCAGGCGCGCCGACACGATGGCGTCTTCCGCGACCTCCGCACTCCGGCGGACCACGTGCCATTCGTTGACGATGGCGCGATAATCGGCTCTCTCGGTATCCCAGGTTGACGCGATCACCATGACCTCACCTCACTCGCCATTGGAGCGACCCAGTACAACCTTTGGATGTTTAAACGTCAACCGGATTGTCGGGATTGCGCGACTTCGCGTGAGATTTGGAGGATACGACGTCCGGCGTCGGCACGATGGCCCGGACGTTCGACCTACGCCGGCTGTAGCACGAGCCGGTCGCCTGCCTTCGCGATGACGCTCCAGTCGTACAGCATCGGAACCAGTTTTGCGGCGGCCCATGCAGCATGCTGATCGGCGTAATGCGGGCTCGCGGGGTGTCCCGACGCGCCGTGAAACACGATCCAGGAGCAATTATCCCAGTTGCCGACATCAAAGACGTAGCGTGCGACCGCGCCATAGGCTGCGGTCAAGCCGGACGACGCCCAATAGCACCCGTTGGCCATGACCGTGTCGTTATCGCCGCCGACGGCGCGCCCCCGCGGTTCGAGCTGCGAGACCGCTTGCGGGAACGCCGCCGATAACGGATGCGCCATGCGGACATGATGCAGCTCCGACCATGTCTTGCCGTCGTCGATCTCCGCTGCACGCGCGAGCGCCGTTACCAACGCACGATCCCAATCCCAGCCGCCGAGGAGCGCGGGATCGTCGTTGCGCAGCAATGACGGCAGCACCCACCAGATCTGATTGAGCGGCACCACGCCCGGTGCAACCTGGCTGACCGGATCGCGCGTCACCGCGCTTAAGCCCGACCGTTCGAGAACGATACGCGCCAGCTCGCGGCGCGTCCGTGCGTAGGCCGCAGCCGCCTTTGAGCCGGCCGCCATGCTTGCGTCCCAGCCGGCGATGAGATCACGCAGCGCGGCGGCCGGTCCTTCGATCGCCGGGAGACGGCCCAGGCGAGCGATAAATTCGCGCGCCGTAAAACTGTGCGTGTCGGCATGAATGCTGCCCATGTCCTCGACAGTCGCGGCGGCAAGTCCAGCGAGCCGCTCGGCGATCCGCCGTGCGCGGTACGGCGGATGACAGTCCGTGCAGAGATAGTCCGGGCGGTCATCGGTGGCGACGCGATTGTTCGCGGTGACCAGGATGCCATCAGGCGGATCGAAAGCGCGCGGCATGCCTTCCCAGGGAATCGCGCCCTGCCATTCATAGTCTCCGGTCCAGCCGGGCACCGGCAGCCAGCCGTTCAGTCGCGGGCGGCGTGGCACAACGGCGCGCACGAGATTTCCGATCTTCCCCGCGGTATCGGCTGCGACGAGATTGTGATCGATCAGGCCCCAGCCGCGCGTGGCCTCATAGAGCGTATCGACATTGGTGGCGCGCAGCATCGGCAGCAGGCAATCGAACGACAGATCAAGCTCGGCGAATTGCACCGACCGCAACGTCAACGCCGCTCCCTTGTGCGGATCGCCCGCAATCACCGGCCCGTGGTGGGTGGCGACGACCTCGATGTCGACGTCAGGCCCGCCGCGCACCGCGATGCGTTCATGACGGATGCTCGCCTCGCGCCATTCGTCCCGGAACAGGTAGCGAGAGGCGTCTCCGGGCTTGAATTTCTCGACATAGACATCGTGGATATCGACAAAGGCGTGGGTCACGCAGAACGCGACATGGCCGTTGTGGGCGAAGTGGGGGAAGGCAGGCACGCCGGGCACGGAAAGACCGATGGCGTCGAACGCATCGCAAGCCAGATGGAACTGCGAATACAGGCTCGGCATTTCGAAGGCCCGGTGGGGATCGCCGGCCAGCAGCGGCCGGCCGGTCGCCGTTCGCGACGGTCCGACGGCCCAATTGTTGCTGCCGCCATCGGTGGCTTCCGGCCCGGCGAGCGCGGCCAGCGCCTCGATGGCCGGCGCCAGATCTTCCAGCGCGGCGATCCATCGTTTGCCTTCGGCGCCTGCCGGCGTTGCCAGCAGATCCTGGCCGCCATCGTCGTAACGCAGCTTGGCGACATGGTCCGGCCCGATCGCGCGCAGCGCCGCCGCGCGCCACAGCTTGAACCAGACCGAGCCCATCAGATAACCGCGCTGCCGCATGACGAGGATGCAGTGCCACGGCTCCCAGCGTTCGACCTCGCCGCCGACCAGGCTGTATTCGAACGGCAGCGGCGCCCCCTGCGCCAGGAATGCATTCACTCCGCCGGCATAGGCCTCGAGCATCGCGCGCGCTTCGGTCGACAAGCCCGCGAAGTCACGCTGCGACGCGCCCGCGACGTCGAGCCGTCGCGCCAACGTGTCGGCCGCGATGCCCACACGGCCCTCCCATTCCGCCCAGCGGCCGAGCATGCGCCGGCGCGCGGCATCCATCTGCCAGAGCCGATCCTGGGCGTGGACATAGCCTTGGGCGAAGAAGGCATCCGCCGTTCCGCGCGCGCGGACATGTGGAATGCCCCAGGCATCGCGATGGACGTCGACGTCGGCCTCGAGGCCGCGCAGCGTAGCCACGCCGCTGGTTTGAGGCAGGCGTGATTGATCATCTTCGGCAGCGTTTGGCACGCTCTTCTCCATTGTCAGGTTGATACGCGAGACCTCGTCATCCGATCCGTCTCATACCGACGGCCGGCGATCCGCCCAGGGCTGAACCCGCTCCAGGATGGCGCCGAGACGCAAGACATCGCTGTCCCTCCACCAGCGGCCGACGATCTGCAAGCCGGTCGGCAATCCATCCGCGCCAAAACCGTTCGGCACCGACAGTGCCGGATTGCCGCTCTGGTTGAACGGATAGACGAAAGCGTTCCAGCCGCGGTTGAACAGCGCATCGACGGTCTTGCCGGCCTCTGCGGGAATCGCGGTGGTGGGCAAGGTCGGCGACACCAGGAAGTCGTAGCTTTCCAGCAGCTTCTGCACACCACGATAAAGTCGCGAGCGCGCAACCTGCGCCTTGCGAAACTCGACCATATTGGCGCGGCTGCCGGCCGCGATCCATTCCACCAGCACCGGGTCCATGCGGTCGCGCCATTTCTCCAGATGATGGCCGAAATAGACGTTCAGATTGGCGAGATACATCAGCCGCGCGGGGCCGGCGATCCAGTCCATGCCGGCGCCCGCCTCCTCCACCTCGGCGCCAAACGCTGCGAGGGCTGCTAGCGAAGCCTTGGTATTGGCCGCAACATCCGCGCTGCAGTCGCTCATGGCAGACAGATATCCGATCCGCACGCCGGACAGATCCTCGGAGATCAGGCTCGGCGGCAGCGCTCCGTGAGCGGGCGCACCGAGCGACCACGGATCAAGCGTCGATGGACCGGCAAGGCTATCCATCATCAATGCGGCATCGGCAACGGTGCGTGTCAGCGGACCGGCGGCGGCATAGTTGAAAAACGAGTCGGAGGTCTGCTCATAAGGCACCGCGCCCGTGGTCGGCTTCAATCCGACAACGCCGCAGGCTGCGGCCGGAATGCGGATCGATCCCGCGCCGTCGGTGCCAAGGCCCAGCGGTCCGAGTCCGGCGGCTACCGCGGCGGCGGCACCACCGCTCGATCCACCGGCGGTGCGTTCGAGATTCCAGGGATTACGCGTGACGCCGAAGCTTGGTCCGTCGGTGTGGCCCTTGTGGCCGAACTCAGGCGTCGTGGATTTACCCACCATGATCGCGCCCGCGTGCTTCAGGCGTGTCACCAGGATGTCGTCCTGCGAGGGAATGTTGTCGGCAAGAATGGCCGATCCGTGTGCGGTCCGTACCCCTTTGGTGGAAAAGAGATCCTTGATGTTGATCGGGATGCCGTGCAGCGGCCCGAGTTCTTTGCCTGACATCACAGCCTGCTCGGCGGCACGCGCTTCCGCCCGCGCGGCATCGGCGGTGATCGTCGCGTAGGCGTTGACCGTTGGCTGAGTCTTCTCGATCGAAGCCAACACAGCATCCACATACTCGATCGGAGACAAAGCGCGCTTGCGAATCAGGCGCGCGGCCGCCGTGGCCGGCATGAACAGAAGATCGCGATCAGTCATCCAAAACTCCATCAATTGAGGCGGTGTCAGCCATCAGGCAGGTGTTTCATGAAGGTGGCAGGCGGCGAGATGCCCGGGCGCTATCTCGCGCAGTTTCGGCTTTTCGATCCGACAGCGCTCGAGCGCGAACGGGCAGCGGGGGTGAAACGTGCAGCCGGGCACGGTGTCGATCTGGCTTGGCAGCTCGCCGGTGATGACCGCAGCGCGCGCCCGGTTCGACGTAATTCGGGGGACGGCCGCGAGCAGCGCTTGGGTGTAGGGATGCCGCGGCGAGGTGTAGAGTTCGCGCTTGGGCGCGAGCTCGACGATGCCTCCGGCATACATCACCGCCACGCGCGTCGAAATGCTGCGGACGACCGCGAGGTCATGGGCGATGAAGAGATAGCTGAGGCCGAGACGCTCCTGAAGATCGAGCAGCAGATTGACGATCTGCGCCTGCATCGACACGTCGAGCGACGAGACCGGCTCGTCGCAAATGACGAAATCCGGCTTCAACGCCAGTGCGCGCGCGATACCAATGCGCTGGCGCTGGCCGCCGGAAAACTCGTGGGGAAACCGATCGCCGCACGAGCGCGGCAAGCCGACCATCTCCAGCAGCTCACGGACGCGATCGTCGCGGGCGATGCGCGACCACCCGCCCGTGACGTCGAGCGGCTCGGCGATCGCATCCTGCGCGCGCATGCGCGGATTGAGCGAATTCTGCGGGTCCTGAAACACGAATTGGAGGCGCCGGCGCACCGCGGCTGGCGTCACCCTGCCGCGAACCGACGAAATCTCCTGCCCGAACAGATTGATCGACCCGCTGGTCGCCGCTTCGAGCCCCACCAGGATCCGCCCGGTGGTGGATTTTCCCGAACCGGACTCGCCGACGAGGCCGAGCGTTTCGCCCTGCCTGACATCGAAGCTGACGCCATCGACCGCGCGCAACGCAGCGCCCCGTGCCACAAAGGTCTTCACCAGGTCGCGCACGACGACGATGGGGGCCGCGCTCATGAGATCCCTCCCGCGGCAATGCGCGGCGGACAGCGCGCGAGATGACCGGCACCGGCGTCGACCAGAGACGGTGGCTTCTCCAGGCAGGATTGGACCGCCTCGCGACAGCGCGGACTGAACCGGCATCCCGTGATCGACATCGACGGATCGGGAATGCTGCCGGGAATGGTGGTCAGCCGGTGCACATCTTCATCGAGATTGGGCACGGCCCGGATCAGGCCTTCCGTGTAGGGATGCATCGGCCGCTCGAACAATGCCGGGACGGACGCGGTTTCGACGACACGTCCGGCATACATGACGACCACGCGCTGGGCGAATTCCGCGACCACGCCGAGATCGTGGGTGATCAGAATCACCGACATGCCGATCTCACGCTGCAACTCGCGCAGCAGTTCGAGGATCTGCGATTGGATGGTCACATCAAGCGCGGTGGTCGGCTCATCCGCAATCAAGAGCCTGGGGCGGCATGCCACCGCGATGGCAATCATGACGCGCTGGCGCATGCCGCCGGATAGCCGGTGCGGATAGTCGTCGATGCGGCGCGACGCGTCGGAGATCCGCACCATGTCCAGGAGCTCGATGGCCTTGCGCCGGGCGGCCTGGACGGAGAGCCCCTGATGCTGGCGCAACGGCTCCATGATCTGGTCGGCAATGGTCAGGACCGGATTGAGCGACGACATCGGATCCTGGAAGATCATCGCGATCTCCCCGCCGCGAACCTGGCGAAGCCGGCGCTGCGGCAGCGTCAGCAGGTCACGGTCGCCATAGCGGATCGCGCCCGATGCATAGCGGGTGTTGGCGGGGCTGTGCAGTTTGAGGATCGAGAGCGCGCTGACGCTCTTGCCGCTGCCGGACTCGCCGACGATGCCGAGGCATTCGCCGGCGCCGACCGCGAAGTCCACGCCTTCGACCGCGTTCACCCAGCCAGCGTCACCGCGGAACTGGACCGTGAGGTTCTCGACGCTGAGAAGGGGTTGCTCCGCCATTCAGGTCTCGATCTTCAGTCGCGGATCGAGCACGTCGCGCAAGCCGTCACCCAGCAAGTTCATGCCGAGCGCGGCAAGGCTGACAGCGAGGCCCGGAAACAGCATCACCCACCACGCCTCGACCGAATAGTCCCGCCCTTCAGCGATGATATTGCCCCAGCTCGGGGCCGGTGGCGGCGGCCCGATGCCGAGGAAGCTGAGCGCGGCTTCGGCGAGGATCGCGTAGGCGAAGATGAAGGTGAGCTGGACGATCAACGGTCCGAGGCAATTGGGCAGCACGTGCTTGACGATGATGTGCAAATCGCCGGCGCCGCTCACCCGCGCAGCCTGCAAATATTCCATCTCGCGAATGACCAGAACGGAAGCGCGCACGATGCGCGCCGTGCGCGGCACGTAGGCGACCGACAGCGCCACCACGATGCTGCTGGCCTGCGCGCCGAGCGCGGCGCCGATACCGATGGCGAGCAGGATCGCCGGGAATGCCATCAGCGCGTCCATCAACCGCATGACATAGGGATCGAGCGCACGGAAATATCCCGCCGTCACCCCGATTGCGGCGCCGAACACACCCGAGATCAGCGCCACGGAAAGCCCGATCGACAACGACAGCCGGCCGCCATAGAGCACGCGCGTGAGGATATCCCGTCCGTACTGGTCAGAGCCGAACGGGAATCGCGCGGACGGCGGCTTGAAGCGCGAACGAATGCTCATCGCGGTGGGATCGATGCCGGTCAGCATCGGTCCAATGATCGCGCACAGCACGAGGATGGCCACGAGCACCAGCCCGATCTTGAACGAGCGGTGCGCGGCGAGCTTGCGCAGCACGCGAAACCGCCGGCGCTCCGCCAGCATCTGGGTCGGCGCTGCGGCGAGCACGACCTCAGTCATAGCGCACCCGCGGATCGACGAGGGTGTAGATGATATCGACGGCGACGTTGATCAGCACGAAGGCGAAGCCGAACAGCAGCATGGTGCCCTGGATCAGCGGGTAGTCGCGGGCCATGATCCCCTGCACCACCAGCCGGCCGATGCCCGGCAGCGCAAACACCTGCTCGACCACGACCGAGCCGCCGATCAACAGGCTGAGGATGATGCCGCCGACCGTCACGACCGCAACCAGCGCGTTGCGGAAGCCGTGCTTGCCGACCGTCCGCCACTCGCTGACGCCCTTGGCGCGCGCGGTGCGAATGAAGTCCTGATCGAGCACGTCGAGCATCGCCGAGCGCGTCATGCGCGCCAGAAAGCCGATCTGGAACAGGCTGAGCACCATGGCCGGCTGGATCAGCGAGGCGAACC
The DNA here is from genome assembly GCF_004123905.1 of Bradyrhizobium betae. GTDB lineage: Bacteria > Pseudomonadota > Alphaproteobacteria > Rhizobiales > Xanthobacteraceae > Bradyrhizobium > Bradyrhizobium betae_A. Next base: position 22,716 of record NZ_MZXW01000004.1, on the reverse strand, counting down.
AGGGGCCGGGTCCCGCCGTCAGCAACGGCGCATAACCCGAGGACGGCACCCAGCCAAGCGTCACGCTGAACAGGATGACCGACAAGATTGCGATCCAGAAGCTAGGGACTGACACCCCGATCAAGGCGATCATCATGACCCCGGCATCGATCCAGCTGCTGCGGAAATAAGCGGCGAGGATGCCGAGCGTGATGCCGAGCGGCAGGGTGATGGCGAGTGACAGTGCTGCCAGCGAGAGCGTCACCGGCAGGCGCTCCGCGACCGCCGAGAGCACAGTCTGGTTCAGCACCAGCGAGCTGCCGAACTTGCCTTGGGCGAGATTGAGAAACCAGGACAGCAATTGCTGCCAGATCGGCTGGTCAAGGCCGAGCTCGCGGCGGATCCGCTCGACCGCCGCAGGCGTGGCGTCTGCGCCGGCGATCACCACCGCCGGATCGCCCGGCAACAGATGCATCAGGATGAAGGACAGCACCGCGACCAGCAGCAGGACCGGTATGGATTGCATGAGACGGACGGTGATCGCGCGAAACATGAGATACCCGATATGAGGCTTGTGTCCCTGCCCTGCCCGCTGTTCTGTCGACGACGCTACTTTAGCCACACATCCCAGAAATGAACGATGTAATAAGGCTCGAAGTTCGCGACCTTGGCGGCGTTGAAGCTTCGCATCGTGCCCATGTCGGCGATCTTGATCATGTAGGCTTGCTCCAGCACGCGCTTCTCGATGTCGGCCCAGGCTTCGACGCGCTGTTTCGGATCGAGCGAGGCATAGAATTTGTCATAGGCCGCATCGAGAACCTGGTCGTCCTTCACATGCGGGAAGGTGTAGATCATCACCTTCCATTGCTGCGGCCCGAGCAGCGGATTCGAGCAATAACCCGTGGTGGAGACATTCCAGACACCGGTGCCGCGCTGCATGTTGCTGGCGTTGGTGGTCCAGTCGACGATGTCGACCGCGACGTTCATGCCGGCATCCTTCATCTGCTCGGACAGAACGAGGATGGCGTCGCGGAAATTCGGATAGTTCGAGTTGGTTTGAAGTACGATCTTCTCGCCGTTGTATCCGGCCTGCTTCAGTAGTGCCTTGGCCTTGGCCGGATTGCGCTGGTCGTAATAGGGCTTCATGGCGTCACCCTGGTAATAGGGGCTCGACGCATAGACCAGCGAATGACCGGGCCGCGAGATCTGTCCCATCGCGCCGGTAATGTCCTCGACATTGACCACCGCCTCGATCGCCTGGCGAATGAGCGGATTGCTTGTCAGCGCAGCCTGCGTATTCACCACGAACACCTGCATGCAGTAGGGAAAGATCTGTTGCGTCGTGATGTTCGACTGGCCTTCGAAGCGCTTGGCGAGATCGCGAGGAACATCGCCGATGACGTCGGCATTGCCGGTCTGCAATGCGGCAACGCGGGCATTCGCCTCAGGCACGAAATTGTAGCGGACCTGGTCGAGATAGGCGGTGCGGCGCCCGGCCAGCCCATCCGGCCCCGGCGCGCTGTCATCGGGCACATAAGCGTCGAAGCGCTTGATGACGAGGTGACTGTCCTTGACCCATTCGCCCAGCATGAAAGGGCCGGTTCCGACGATGTCGATCTCGCGCGCGGCCTTGTCCTTCTGTTCGGCCGGCAGGATCTCGAACGGATAGACCGGCGACTTCAACACATCGACGAACACCGCATTCGCCTTCTTCAGGCGGATCACGAAGCTGTACGGATCGGGCGCGTCGAAGGCGTCGACGTCAGCGAGCACGGAAGCATTGGGGCTGACCTTGCGATAGCGCTCGAACGACGCCAGCACGTCGGCCGAACTCATCTCCTTGCCGTTGTGAAACTTGACACCCTTGCGCAGCGTGAAGGTGAAGACCGTGGCGTCGGCGTTGGTTTCGATCTTCGAAGCCAGAACAGGCCTGGCATTGTAGTTGCCGTCGATCGCGACCAGCGGCTCGAAGATGTGGTGGATGACTTCGAGCTCGACGAGGCTCGATGCGACATGGGGATCGAGCGTGCCGGGTCCCGACAGATAGGCGTAGACGAGACTGCCGCCACGGCGTGGTTCTGCGGCATGAATCGGGTTCGCGGGTGCAACGAGGAAGGCGATCGCCGAGCCGATCATGGCGATCGAACGGACTATGGAAGCAACGCTTGTCATCACAACTGCCTTCCTGCTGGGCTCGTGCATTCGCCGTGGCTCACGGCTTCATTGGGCTGCCTTCGCGGGGTGACGCCGATCGACCGATGCGGCGACCTGCCTGAGGGCACCGTCCGTCGCCTCGAGGACGCGATCGATGTCCGCGACCTGATGCGCCGCCGACAGAAACATGTTGTGCCAGGGATGCATGTAGACGCCACGCTGCAGCGCCTCCAGCACGAAGCGATGGCCGAGCGTGAAATCCTGGTCGTCGTCGAACATGATCAGCGGCATCTGGACGGGCCCGGTTTGCCGCAACGGCAGATCATGGGCGCGCGCCTGCTGCTCCAGACCCTCGCGCAGGCGGCGGCCCATGGCTTCCATCGTTGCGATCGCACCGGTCGCACGAAGCTTCTTGATGGTGGCGATCGCGGCCGCCATCGGCACTGCCGAGCACCAGAACGAGCCGGTGACATAGACCTGCTGTGCGGCTTCGCGAAAGCGATCGTTGCCGGTCACCGCGGCGAGCGGATGACCGTTGGCGATCGCCTTGCTCCAGCCGCACAGATCAGGCCGCACACCGTAAGGCTCCCAGCTGCCACCGATATGAAGACGAAAGCCCGCCCGGACGTCGTCGAGAACCAGCGCCGCGCCGGCCGCATCGCAAATCCGCCGCATCGCCTGCGCGAATGCTGGTGTCGGCGCCTCCTGTGGGCGCTTCACGTCGTGACGAAATGCGGTCACCAGTACCGCTGCGAGGTCGCGGCCGGCCTCATCGGCGGCGCGCTCGAGGCTCGCGATGTCATTGTAGTCATAATGCAGGATGTGGGCGCGATCCTCCGCGGTGACGCCGGCCAGCGAGGGCGTGCACCAGGGCGCGGCGCCGTGATAGGAGCCCCTGGCCACCAGCACCTTGCGCCGCTGCGTCCCGGCACGCGCGATGGTCACGCAAGCCGTCATCGCGTCGCTGCCGTTCTTGGCGAACAGCACCCAGTCGGCGTGCGGAATGGTCTCGACCACGAGCTCTGCGAGTTCAACCTGGCATGCGGCCGGCCCCGTCATCAGGTCGCCACGGCCGCGCTGCTCCGCGGCTGCGGCCTCTACATCTGGATCGCCATAACCCAGCACCATCGGCCCGTAGCCGCACATCAGGTCGATATATTCGGTGCCCTGGACATCCCAGAGCCGGCAACCGCGCGCGCTGCGAAAGAATTGCGGATAGCCCGGAGGCAACCGCGCGACATTCATGTGTCCCCACATGCCGCCGGGGATGACCTTGCGGGCCCGCGCCCGCAGCGCCTCGTCCGGAGCAAGGGAGCCGGGTGTCGCGTGAGGTGCCATCGGATGTCCCCTCGTTTCGGATCGGCCGCGCTGTTGCGCCAGCATTCCAATATATGATATATCATATCTACGGAAGCGTCTCACGACCTTTAGTCTTGCAAGGACGGCCTGCGGACGTGCATGGCGTGCATAGATACCGGTCGCTCTGATTCACCTGGAAGCAGCCCCCTCGATGCCCAACGACACCGTCGGTCTGGTCAGCCGCGATAATCTGACGGCCCGCGTGTTCCAGGAGCTGCGGCTCGCGCTGATGGAGGGACGCTTTCGTCCCGGCCATCGCTTCAAGATCCGCGATCTCGCTGAAACGATGGGCGTTTCAGAAACACCGATCCGCGAAGCCTTGATGCAGCTGGTGCGCGCGCGCGTGCTCAGCATGCAGGCGAGCCGCTGGATTGAGGTCGCACATCTCAGCGCATCGCAGTATCAGGAACTGCGAAGCATCCGGATCCTGCTCGAGGGACTGGCCGCAGAGCGCGCGACCAGCCGGATCTCCAAGGCCGACATCGCCAACCTCAAGAAATATCATCAGGCGCTGGTGTCGGCGGAACGCGGCGGGCGCTGGCGCGAAGCCGTGCAGGTGAACTGGCAATTCCACCATACGCTCTACAAGGCAGCCGACGCGCCGGAACTCCTCGAAATGATCGAAACGATCTGGCTGCGCAATGGCCCCATGCTCAACATGCTGTATCCGCATGCGACCCCGACCTATCCGGGGCGACACCAGCATCTGAACGTGATCGACGGTCTGGTGGCGAAAGATCCCGAAGCCGTCAAAAAATCAATTCAGGCCGACCTGCTGGAGGGCGGCGCCAGATTGCTGCAACTGCTTCGGGACATTGAAGCCGGCACCGCGCCGACCACCATCGATGCCGCGGTGAGGTAGCAGCCCAAGGGAGGCCCTCAAAGGCGCGTCCCCGTCAACGGGGAACGACGGCAGTCGCTTCGATCTCGACCCGCGCGGCCGGCTCGACAAGACGTACGACCTGGACCAGCGCCATGCTGGGGTAGTGGACGCCGATGACATCGCGATAGGCTTTGCCAAGCGCTTTCAGATTGGAAACGTATTCGTCCATGTCGACGACATACCAGGTCAGGCGCACGAGATGTTGGGGTCCCGCACCGCCCTCCGCCAGGATCGCGACGATGTTCTCGAGCGCCTGCCGGACCTGTGCGACAAACCCGTCAGCAAATCGGCCGGCAACGTCCCAGCCGACGACGCCCCCCGTCACGACGAGGCGCCCTTCGGCCATGATGCCGTTCGCATAACCCTTCGGCTGCGGCCAGCCGCTGGGCTGAAGCACCCGCAGACCATTGGTCGCGACAGGCAGCTCTTCTTGTTTCATTGTGCCAAAACTCTCTGCAATCAGCGCGGCTTCAACAGATCACGCGCCACGATCAGCTTCTGGACCTCGGTCGCACCCTCGTAGATGCGGAGCGCCCGGATTTCGCGATAGAGGCTTTCGACGATCTCGCCCTTGCGCACCCCGCGACCACCGAACATCTGCACGGCGCGGTCGATGACGCGCTGTGCGGTCTCGGTCGCGGTCAGCTTCGCCATCGCGGCCTCGCGCGTGGTCGGAAGCTTCTGGACATCGCGACGCCAGGCCGCGCGATAGGTCAGGAGTGCCGCGGCGTCGGTCTCTGTCGCCATGTCGCCGAGTGCGGCCTGGGTCAATTGGAGATCGCCCAAGGTCGCCCCGAACATGTGCCGGCTCTTCGCATGCCACAACGCCTCGTCGAGCGCACGCCGAGCAAAGCCGAGGGCTGCCGCGGCGACCGACGCCCGGAAGATGTCCAGCGTCTGCATCGCGAGCTTGAATCCGCCGCCGGGCGCGCCGAGGCGACGGCCCGCCGGGATCCGGCAATTCGTGAAGCGCAACGTCGCCAGCGGATGCGGGGCAACGACATCGATGCGCTCGGCAATGCTGAAGCCGGGATCATCGGGAAAGACGACGAAGGCCGAGATGCCGCGGGCGCCCGGCGCCTCGCCCGTTCGCGCAAACAGCGTGTAGACGTCGGCGATGCCGCCGTTCGAGATCCATGTCTTCTCACCGTCGATGACGTAGTCGCCGCCGTCGGCCCGTGCCGCGCAGGACATCGCCGCGACGTCCGATCCTGCTTCCTTCTCGGACAGCGCGAAGGCCGCAAGCCATTCGCCGGAGCGAACCTTCGGCAGCACGGCCTTGCGCAGCTCCGCTGAGCCGCCGAGCGCGATCGCGCCGGAGCCGAGCCCCTGCATGGCGAAAGCGAAATCGGCGAGGCCGTCGGCATAGGCCAGCGACTCCCGTGACAGGCAGATCGAGCGGGAATCGATCGTCGTCGCATCGCCGTCGGGCGCTGCGACCGCGCAATCGAGTACCCCCGCCTCGCCCATCGCGCGCACCAGCTTGCGGCAGGCATCGTCGACATCATTGTGATCGATCTTGTCGAGGGCGCCCGACTGGACGAAGCGGTCAAGCGCCTCGCCGATTGCCTGATGACGCGGCTCGAAGAACGGCCAGTCGAGCCATTCGCGCCGGATGATCTTTGCAACGGAGCTCATCAAATCCCTCCTCCGCTCACTGCGCGGCCGCAGCCGCGGCGCGCGCCAGATTGGTTTCGTATTGCCCCTTGGCGGAGACATATTGCTTCGGCCAGCTGACCGCGGTGATGCCGATGCGCGCGGCCTCGTGCAGCGTCCAGGCGGGGTCGGCAAGATGGGGCCGCGCAATGGCGCAGAGGTCGGCACGGCCGGCGGCGAGGATCGAGTTGGCGTGATCGGCCTCGGAGATCGCGCCGACCGCGATGGTCTCGATGCCGACCTCGTTGCGGATGCGATCGGCGAACGGCGTCTGGAACAGGCGTCCATAGATCGGCCGCTCCTCCTTCCAGACCTGCCCCGACGAGCAGTCGATGACGTCGGCACCGGCCTCCTTGAACATCGCCGCGAAGATCGCCGCATCGGCGGGCGTGTTACCGCCCTCGGTCCAGTCGTGGCAGGACAGGCGCACCGACATCGGCCGATCCGACGGCCACGCTGCGCGGACCGCTCTGAACACCTCCAGCGGAAAGCGCGCACGGTTCTCGTGGCTGCCACCGTACTCGTCGGTCCGCCGGTTGGTCAGCGGCGAGAGGAAGCTCGACAGCAGATAGCCGTGCGCACAATGAAGTTCGAGCCACTCGACGCCCGCCTCGGCCGCGCGGCGCGTTGCGGCGACGAAATCATCCCGCACACGGTCCATGTCGCCGCGGTCCATCGCACGCGGCACCTGGCTGTGCGGCAGATAGGGCAATGCCGAGGCCGAAATCAGCGGCCAATTGCCTGTCTCGAGCGGCTGATCAATGCCTTCCCATGCAAGCCTGGTCGATCCCTTCCGCCCGGCATGGCCGAGCTGGATGCCGACCTTGGCGTGTCCGAGGCTGTGGATCAAATCGACCAGCCGGCGCCACTGTGCCGCTTGCGCATCGTTCCAGAGCCCGAGGCAGCCCGGCGTGATCCGCGCGTCCGGCGAGACGCAGGTCATCTCGGCGAAGATCAGCGCGGCGCCCCCCATGGCGCGTGCGCCGAGATGGGCGATGTGGAAGTCGTCGATAAGCCCGTCCTGCGCCGAATACATCGCCATCGGCGAGACCATGATGCGGTTCGCTAGGCTTAGGCCGCGCACACGGTGCGGCGTCAGCATCGGCGGCGGCACCCGCTCGCCGTCCTTGACCGCGATCCCCGAACGAGCCGCGAACCAGCGCTCAAAACCCTCCAGCCAGGCGCGATCGCGCAGGCGCAAATTCTCGTGGCTGATGCGCTGCGAGCGCGTCAGCATCGAATAGAAGAATTGCGGCGGCTCCAGCGTGTCGGCATAGCGGTGGCCGACCACCTCGAACCATTCCATGGCATTGCGCGCGGCGTTCTGGATGCGCGCGACATCGACCCGGCGCACGTCCTCGTAGGCTTCCAGCACGGCACCGATGTTGTCGCCGCCGTGACCGTGACGGTCGAACTGGTTGGCAAGCTCGATGGCGTCGTCCAGCGCGAGCTTGGTGCCCGAGCCGATCGCGAAATGCGCGGTGTGCGCGGCATCCCCCATCAGCACGACATGGGAGCGGCCGTTGAACACGCTCCATTTGCCGCAGATCAGCCGGCTGAAATTGAGCCAGGCCGAGCCGCGCAGATGGCGGGCATTGGTCAGGAGCTTTGCGCCGTCGAGCGTCTCGGCAAAGATCTTCTCGCAGAACGCGATCGATCCTTGCTGGTCGAGATCACCCAGCCCGTGGGAATTGTAGGCCTCTTCCGTGGTCTCGACGATGAAGGTCGAAGTCTCCGCATCGAACTTGTAGATGTGCGCCTGGAACCAGCCGTGCTCGGTCTTCTGAAAATCAAACGTGAAGGCATCGAACGCCTTCTTGGTGCCAAGCCAGATGAAGCGGTTCGGCCGGATCACCATGTCGGGCTGGAACTGCTCGGCATAGCGGGCGCGGATCCTGGAATTGACGCCGTCGCAGGCAACGATCAAATCGGCGTCGGGAAATTCGAGATCGGACTCTACGTCGCGCTCGAACACGAGCTCGACCCCGAGCGCCTCGCAGCGCCGTTGCAGGATGTTCAGCAGGTGCTTGCGGCCGATGCCGATGAAGCCGTGACCGGTCGTGCGCTGGCGCGTTCCCTTGAAGACGAGCTCGATATCGTCCCAGTGATTGAAGGCGTCCTCGATCTCGGTCGCACTTTCGGGATCGGCAAGGCGCATCGCCTGCATCATCGCGTCCGAGAACACGACGCCCCAGCCGAACGTATCGTAGGGCTTGTTGCGCTCGACGACGGTGATGCTGTGCTCCGGGTGCCGGCGCTTCATCAGCAGGCCCAGATAAAGACCGGCCGGGCCGCCGCCGATACAGACTATGCGCATGATCCCTCGCTTTCGCGCGTCGCGCTGTGTGTGCCGAGCCTGCAAACCGCTGAGAATGCCGGCCCGCAAATTATTTTAAGCATAAAATATTTCGAGCGCGCAAGGATTGTCAAGGCGCTTGTCGGAGGCTTTTGAGATCGCCACCGCGTATTGCTACAATCTTGCGTCTGGCCGCAGATTTATCGCAGGGCCACCCCGGTTCGGCCGGGACGCCGCCAAGCCTTGAATTTACTTTTGGCACGAACTATCTTGCCTGATGTTTCACGACGCCGTCCGCTATCGACAGGCGAGACGCTCCCCAGGAGATTCGATTTGGCACTCGCGAAGGAGTCCCCGCCTGTTTCGTCCAAGAATGGGGCCGATCAGGAGGCCGAGTACAGGGCTCAAACACGGCTTTGGCTCCGGCTACTGGCCTGCACGACCCTGATCGAGGGTGAGCTGCGCCGCCGGTTTCGCGAGGAATTCGATTTCACCATGCCCCGCTTCGACGTGCTGGCCCAGCTCGACCGCGAGCCGAGCGGACTGGTGCTGGGAGAGCTGCCCAAGCGCCTGATGGTATCCGCCGGGAACCTGACGCCGATCGTGGACCGCCTGGTCGAGGACGGTTATATCACTCGCACGCCCTCAACCTTGGATCGCCGCGTCCAGATCGTCTGCATGACGGTCGAGGGCCGAAAGACCTTCAGGCGCATGGCGAAGAGCCATGGCTCGTGGCTGGCGGAGCTGCTGGCGGAATTCCCCGCTGACAAGCTCGACGGATTGATTGGCAAACTGGACGAGCTGAAGGGCGTCGTCAGGGATTCGCTGGAGAAGCCATAGTGCCGGGCGCTAAAGCCGCCGCACCTTGATTCCGGCCACCTCGCGGTCCCATATATCCGCCGTCATGCCGGCGTCGCGCAGCACGCCCTTCTTGATCTTGCCATTTTCCGTCAGCGGCATCTCTTTCACGATCCGCACGTAGCGGGGAATGGCGAAATAAGCGATCTTGCCTTCGCAGTGACGGACGATGTCGATCGGCGCAAGCGATTGGCCGGGCTCCAGCAGGATCGCGGCGGCAACCTCGTCCTCGCCCAATTCGGAAGGCAGCGGATAGATCGCGCAGGCGGCAACCGCGGGATGGGACTGGATCGCCTGCTCCACCTCCCATGAAGAGACATTCTCGCCGCGCCTGCGGATCGAATCCTTCATGCGATCGATGAAGCGATAATGCCCGTCGGGATCGCGGACCACGCGATCGCCGGAGTGGAACCAGAGGTTTCGCCAGGCCTCGACCGTCTTCTCCGGCATGCCGAAATAGCCGGTCGCGAATGCAAAGGGCTTGCTGGCGCGCAGCAGCAGCTCTCCGGCCTGCCCAACGGGAAGCTCGGCATCATCCGCATCGACGATGCGGGCTTCGATGCCGTCAGCGAGATATCCCATCGTCCCGGGGCGGTCCGACGGAATCGCGCCGGCGAACACGAAATTGGTCTCCGTCGATCCGTAGCCGTCAACCAAGGGCACGCCGAACCGCTCGAAAAACGGCGCGTGGATCTGCGGCAGCACGCCGCCACCGAGCGCGACGCGAAGCCGATGCGATCGGTCATCCCCAGTCTGCGGCTGCGCCAGCAGCATCGATGCCATAGCGCCGAGCAGATAGCCGACGGTCGCATTGTGCCGTCGCGCGGCAGCCCAGAAGGCGGAAGCCGAGAATTTGGGCTCGAGCACGTAAGTGCATCCGTTCAGGATGGCCTGATAAAATGCATTCAACGCGTTGGTGTGGAACAGCGGCAGCGTCGTGAACAGCACGTCACCTTCACGAATGCCCAACGCCCGCGCCGAATAGATGCCCCACCAGAACAGTTGTGCCTGCGGACAGCATACGCCCTTGGCCGGGCCGGTGGTGCCGGAGGTGTAGAGAATGGCCACGGTGTCGCCGGGCCGCACGAGGCCGGCGGCCGCCTGGTCCCCGAGAGCGGGGAGCGGAACTGGTGAAATCTTCGCGCTGCCAGTCCCGGCAGCCGTTCCGATCATCCAGGCCCGCGAAGGAAGCTCGACATCTGCCTCGACAGTGTCGATTGCGGCAAGGAACGGCGCTTCGACGACGAGGAGAGAGGGCCGCGAATTGCGGAAGATGTGGGAGAGCTGGAAACCGCGCAGCGCCGTGTTGATCGGCACCACGATCGCACCGAGCCACGCACATCCGAGATAGACCTGAAGAAACTCGGGCCGATTGGAGCACATCAGGGCGACCCGGTCGCCGGGCTTGATTCCGGCGTCGACAAGCGTCTGCGCCGATGCGGCGGCGATCGCCGCAGTCTGCGTGTAAGTCCAGCACGTTTCTCCCGAGACAAGCAGGACACGATCGCGATAGCGCTCGGCCTGCCGCATCAGGATGGTGGAGAGAATCCGGTCAGACGGCGGAAACCGCTCGACCGCGCGGGCCCAGCCCGGCGCCGCAGCTTCCTCCCCGGCCCCCGGTATCGCGCCTAGCTTCACCAAAGCCGCCTCGCTCACGGCAGCAGCTTGTACTTGCCGTCCTCGATCTGCACCAGAATGCGCGCACGAGCGTCGACGCCGTGCCGATCCGCCGGCGTGTAGGTGTAGATGCCTTGTGTCCCCACCACGTCCTTGGTCGCGAACAGCGCCTCGCGTAGCGCGGTGCGGAATTCCGGCGTCCCCGGCCTGGCGCCTGTCGCCATCGCGCGCTTGGCCGCGTCGACAAACACCAGCCAGCCGTCAAAGGAGTATGACGCGAACGAATCTGTCGGCGCCTCGCCATTCGCCTTCTCGAAGGCAGCGCGGAAATCCAGCGACACCTTCTGGATCGGATTGCTGGCCGCAAGCTGCTCGGCCGCGGTCACCGGCCCGGTCGGGCAGATGATGCCGTTGGCGGCCTTGCCGGCAAGACGCAGAAAATCGGCGCTGATGAGTCCATGATTGCCGTAGAGCGGCCCCTTGTATCCGCGTTCGGACAGGGCAATGACCGGCAACGCGCCGGGCGTGCCGGTGCCGCCGAGCATGATGGCGTCGGGGCGCGTCGCGAGCGCGCGCAGCACCTGCGCAGTCACCGAGGAATCCGATCGCGCATATCGTTCGTTCGCGATGACCTTGATGTCGGCCGCCTTCGCGCTCTGCTCGAGCGAGGTGTACATGAGGTCGCCGAACGCATCGGAGAAGCCGATGAAGGCCACGGTCTTCAGCCCGTGCGCCTTCATGTGATCGACGATGCCCTGGACGAGCAGCGGTGTCGGCTGCGGCGTCTGCACGACCCAGGGGCCGCCATCGCCCGCCGGCACCGGCGCGATCGGGGATACCGCGATCATCGGGATCTTCATCTCGATCGCCGCGGTCGCCATCGCCAGCGTCTGGGGTGCACCTGAGGTGCCGATGAGGATATCGACTTTCTCTTGCTCGACGAGCTTGCGCGCATTGCGCGCCGACGCCGTCGGATCGGAGCCGTCGTCGAGCTGAATGATGCGGAGCTTTTCACCGCCGACCTCGCCGACATAGGCCTGGCCCGCCGCGATCCCCTTTCCGTTCGGGATCCCGATCGACGACACCGGCCCGCTGAGGCCGGTGACGAAGCCGACGAGAATCTCCGCCTGCGTAATCTGCGGCGCGGCAATGAGCAGCACGGTGGAAGCCAGCAGGCTCTTCATCAAGTTCATGGCACCTGTCTTTCGTAAGCGGTTTCTTCTGTTGTCTCGTTCGGCAAGCGCCATGCCTTGTCAGTTCGACCCAACCAGCGCGATGACCCGGAGCGGACTGCCGGAACCGTTCTGGATTTTCAGGGGTGAAGCCACGATGACGGCGCCGGTGGCCGGCAGCTGGTCGAGGTTGCAAAGGCATTGCAGGCCGTAGCGGCCCGCACCATGCAGGAAGTGATGCGCGGGATAAGGCGGCTCGAAATGTCCGGCCTGGCCGGCATCGGTGCCGATGGTCTCGGTGCCGAAGCCGATGATGCCGCGCTCCTCCACCAGCCACTTCATGACCGCGGGGTTCGGCCCCGGCGTGTGCGCGCCGTCATCCCTCAGGTTGGAATAGTCGCGCCAGCCCTTCTTGGACCAATCGGTCCGCAGCAGGACCCAGTGACGCGCGGGAATGCGTCCATGTTTCGCTTCCCAGGTCTCGACGATCGGCACCGTCAACACGAAGTCGGGATCCTGCGCGGCCTCGGCGGAGCAGTCGATGACGCAGGACGGCGCGATCATGTCCTTGGCCGGCATCGTGTCGACGGCATTGTTCGGCAGGTTCTTGCCGGTGAACCAGTGGATCGGCGCGTCGAAATGCGTGCCGGTGTGTTCGCCGAACGTCACGTTGTTCCAGTACCAGGCCGGGCCGCGACCATCATATCGCGAGATTTCCTGGATACGGACCGGCGCGGCCTGGCCGAATTCCGGCGGCAGCACAATGACCGGAAAATCCGGACTGAGCGTGAAGGTCAGATCGACGACGCGCACCGCGCCGGACGAAATCGCACCGGCCAGCTCCAGGAGATTCTTGCTTTGCATAGTCACGTCCTCCGGCTTGGTTGAAATCCGCCCCTCACTTGTCGAGCTCGCGCTCGAGCGCTTTCGGATTGGCCGCGAGACGCTGCCGGATTTCCTCAGCGACGTCCCCAACATACATCTCTTCGAGCCCGCCCCTGAGCCCCGACACGATCGCCTGTGCGATCGCGCGCGGCGCGACCTTCGGCGGCGGCACGGTCTGAAACCATTCGGTGTCGACCGGCCCCGTGAAAAGGTTCATGACCTTGATGCCGCCCGGCCGCAGCTCCGCGCGAAGGCAGTGCGACAGCGACAGGCATGCGGCCTGCGAGGCCGAGTAGGCGCCGAAGGCCGGCCAGTTCGCAAGGGCGTAGACCGACAGGATGTTGACCCATGCGACGCTGTTGTTGATGCCGTCGGCGCCGCGCATCCGCATCGCGGGCCCGAAGGCCTGCGCGAGATTGATGAAGCCGAGATAGGCCTGATCGATCTCGTCCCGCGCGATGCTCGTCCCCTTGCGATCGAGCAGGCCGCCGGTTCGCACATACTCCGTCGTGTTGACGAGGATATCCACCTTGCCACCGATGTCGGCGGCAAGATCGGCGGCAGATTTTTCATCGGCCGCATCGAGCGTGACGACCTCAACGCCCTCCTGCCGGCGCAACTGATCCTCACCGGCAAACGGTCGCCATGGTTCGGCAACGCCAACGAACACGGTCTTCACGCCCGCGGCCTTCAACGCCACGACGGCTTCCTGACCGATCACGCTGCGGCCGTTGGTGACGAGCACCCGCCTGAATTTCGGGTCGGCCGTCATTTCCCGCCACTGCCTGTCGTCTGCCATGTTGGGCGTCTCCCCCTCGGGTCGGGCAAAGGCCACCGCCTGACCGCTCTTGTCGAGTTGAAGCGACATGCGGACGGGCGCGCCCTCGGCACAGTCGGCATGGAGATGCGCGACGATCGTCGGGCCGCAGTCCATCTTGACGAGGCCGATCCGCCACGGCGCCCGTTCGCGGAAATAGACGTCGCTCGGCACGCGTGCCGTCGTCTCGGCGAGAAGCGTGCCCAGCCGCGGCGCGTCCGCAAACGCGAGCGCAGGCGACAGGCAGGACGGACAAGCCTCCCGCGCCGGATAAGCGAAAGCGCCGCAGGCCTCACAGCGCTGGAGCATGAAGCGCCCCTCGGCAGCGGCGCGCGTAAAACCGTGCGATGTCCGGCTGCGTGGCCTCGGGGGCGATGCCGGAAGCCGCGTCCGCAGCAGCGGATTCTTGCGACGGGGCGGCTTGATCGGATCGATCATCGTGAAGGCCCTGCAAAGATCGCGGCACCCGAGGCTAGACCGCGATCGTAATTGATCATACCAAATCCGGAAGCCAAGCCGAGGCGCGCATTGCTGACCTGCGTGGGGCCCGCGGTTCCCAGCACCTGCCGCAGCCCCTCGACGAGACCAAGATAGGCGCCGGCTGCGCCGGCCTGGCCGACGGAGAGCTGCCCACCGGAAGTATTGTGCGGGAAGTCGCCGTCGATGGTGAGATCATGCGCGCGGACGAATTCAGCGCCCTCACCTTTCTTGCAAAAGCCGAGATCTTCAAACTGCATCATCGTGATGACGGGATAATCATCGTAGGTCTGGACGACGTCGAGATCGTCGGGCTTGACGCCGGCCATGGCATAGAGCTCGCCGACGTCCATCGCCCAGCCGCCGCGCACCTGCATCGGGTCGTCGGCAAAGGCGTTGTGCCGCTCGATCGTCGACAGCAGTCGCGCCGCAGGCAGGCCGAGTGATGCGGCGGTCTCCTCGCGCATCACCAGAAAGGCTTCGGCGCCCGCGCAAGGCATCACGCAATCAAAGAGGTGGATCGGATCGGAAATCGGTCGGGCCGCCAGATACTGCTCGAGCGTCAACGGCGCCTTCATCAGGGCATGCGGATTGCGCAACGCATTGGCACGTTGGGCCACCGCGATCCGGCCGACGTCCTCGCGCGTCACGCCGAAGGTCCGCATGTAGTTGCGCGCGATCAACGCGAAGCTCGCATTGGCGCCGCCTGCGCCGTAGGGATAGACGGCATCCTGGTTGAAGCGCGAGAAATTCTCGAGCGTCAGGCGGAAGGAATCGACATGATTGGTGTCGCCCGCCACGCAGGCGACGATGTCGGCGTCGCGGGCCTGGACCGCACGCGCGGCCTTTCGCAAACCTGCGATAGCGCTGGCGCCACCGAGTGGAATCGTGTCGAGCCAGCGGACGCAAAGACCAAAGTGCTGCGTCAGCCCGATGCCGCTGTCGGTGCCCATGGTGAAGCTCGAGACACAGAGACCGTCAATATCGGACGCCTTGATGCCGGCCTGGGCCACGAGCGCGCCGAGCGCGCGACCGATCCACCATTGCGCGCTCTCAATGGAATAGCGCACATAGGGAATCGTGACAGGAGCCGCGATCACGATGCCCTCGTATGGTGTGCGCTGGGATTTCATCACCGGTCGCGCGCCTCAGGTCACCGTCAACCTGACGTCGATATTGCCGCGTGTCGCGTTCGAATAGGGACAACGCTCATGGGCGCCGGCGACGATTTCCTCGGCGACGGCTTTCTCGACCCCGGGCAGATTGACCTTCAACTCGACGGCCAGCGCATAGCCGACGGGGACCGGCCCCATCGCGACCTTCGCCGTCACCGACGGCTCGGCGGACGGCACGATCTTCCGCGTGCGCGCCACCAGCTTGACCGCGCCGAGAAAGCACGCGGCATAGCCGGCCGCAAAGAGCTGCTCCGGATTGGTCCCCTCGCCGCCGGGACCGCCCATCGATTTCGGCACGGACAGCGAGACTGATAGCAAGCCGTCCACGCTAGCGGCCTTGCCGTCGCGGCCACCAATGGCCGTCACCTCGGTCTCGTACAGGATCTTCTCGGGCGTCATCATCTCTCGGTCTCCAAAGTTCGACGCTGCGCCCTAGCGCTTGTTGCGGGCGAGCATTGCGCGAAAATCGCTGCGCGCGAGCTCACTGGCGCGACTGAAGCTGGGCCCGCGGCTGGGCTCGGTGCCGTTGAGGCGCCTGAGCTGCACCCACATCTCGGCGCTCTTGAGCGCAACGGCCGCGCAATTGACGACAGGTGCGTGCCCGACCTTCAGACCATGCTCCCGTCCAATCAAGAGACCGGGAAGCACGCCGGCGGGTATCACGACATCAGCGCCGCGCTCTATCAGCGGCAGCGCGCAGGCGACGAAATCGCTGATCATGCGGGCCTGAGCCGCCTCGTTGCCTGCGAACGCATCGGCGAAATCCTCGGGCTTGCAGCCCATGCCGGTCACGTGAACGACGCGATCACCGAGGCCGTAGCGTTCGGCCTGCTCGAAATGCCAAACTTCGAAAACCGGATCGAGCGTGACGAGACCGAGGCGCCGGCCGAGCTGCGATGCCGCTAGCAGCGTCGCCTCGCCGGTCCCGATCACGGGAATGGCGAGCGCCGAGCGAAGCTCGTAGAGGCCGGGATCCTGGAAATGTCCCATGACGAAAGCGTCGAACCCGGCCTCCTCGGCTGCGATGCCATTGTCGATGGCCTGCACCGCGCAGCGCAGTTCGGCGAGCCGCCCGAACTCGCGGTCCGGCGGCGAAATCCCTTCGACATGCACCGTCGTGCCGGGCGCCGCGATCGTGTTGAGGTATTCGGACAGCCGCGCCATGTAGGGCGCATTCACGCTCGCATCAACGAAGCTCTGCCAGAAGATGCGCATCGTCCTTCTCCCCGAGCGGTCCATGGGAGGACCGGCCGTCGGCTGCCACGATATATTTCAACCATAAACTAATTGAGCCGTCAAATGTGCACGGCAGCACCGGCCGGCGGCGCTCTCGCAACGCGGCGCCAACGCTCTTTCAGTGGGACAAAGAGACCAAGGAAATGGCGAAGTCTGATGGAATTGTATGCAACAACATTTTTTTCTGACGGCGCCGTGACACGTGTTGACGGCGCCGCCGGGAATACTTTAGGCTTTAAGTAATCCTCCATCGGTCGCGGCCGATGGCCAAGACAATGATGTTGCAGGGCACCGATTTTGAGAAACTCAATCGCGTGGACAGTCGTCGGGCTTGAACAGCCCGCAGCAGCATCGCCGGTCTCGCATCGCGGCTCCGGCAATCACTTCCCATCACATCGAGAGGCGCCCGCCGGTTTTCACCGATGGGCCCGCGATTTGAGCGGCACGCGTCGCCATGGTTGCTGACGCCCGGCCGAGCGAACTCTTTTCGGCCGCGCCCGGCATTTGGCGCTGCAGCAATGCTTTCAGTCGGTTTGTCGTACCCAGCATCAACGGAGGAGAACGC
Source organism: Bradyrhizobium betae (assembly GCF_004123905.1). Classification (GTDB taxonomy): domain Bacteria; phylum Pseudomonadota; class Alphaproteobacteria; order Rhizobiales; family Xanthobacteraceae; genus Bradyrhizobium; species Bradyrhizobium betae_A. The sequence goes on along the minus strand of NZ_MZXW01000004.1, from coordinate 5,587 downwards.
ATGCGAAAGACTCTGAGTTTCCTCGCACTTGCCGCCAGCGTCCTGGCCGCGCCGGCCGCGCAGGCCGACATCACCATCGGCTTCGTCACCTCGCTCAGCGGCAACGGCTCCTCGATCGGCATCCCCTATGGCCGGGGCATCAACGCCGCCTATGAATACAAGAAGACGATCAATGGCGAGACCATCCGCCTGATCCAGCTCGACGACGGCTCCGATCCGTCGGCAGCGACCCGCAACGCCCGCAAGCTCGTGGAAGAGGAGAAGGTGGATCTGTTGATCGGGACCGCCACGGCGCCGTCGACCATCGCGATGGCGGCTGTCGCGAGCGAGTTGAAGGTGCCGATGATCGCGGTGTCGCCGATCGGCAAGCTTCCTGAAACGCCCGAGCAATGGGTGGTCTCGGTGCCGCAGCCGGCCTCCCTCCTCGTCAAGATCATCGCCGACCGCATGAAGCGCGACGGCATGAAGAACATCGGCTATATCGGCTTTACCGACGCCTGGGGCGACCTCGTCTATAACGGCGCCAAGGCGGCTGAAGCGGCCGGCGACATCAAGATCCAGACCAACGAACGCTACGCCCGTACCGACACCTCGGTGACCGCGCAGATTCTCAAGGTGATGGCCGCGCGGCCCGACGCCGTGCTGGACGGCGGTTCGGGCACGCAGGGCGCGCTGCCGCTGCTCAGCCTCGCCGAGCGCGGCTTCAAGGGAAACACCTACGGCACCGTGGCGCTGGTCAATCCGGACTTCGTCAATGTCGGCGGCAAGGCGGCCGATGGCATCCAGGTTTCCGCAGGCCCCGTGATCGTGGCCGAGCAGCTTCCCGACGAGCACTTCGCCAAGAAGATCGCGCTGGATTTTCGCGCGGTCTACCAGAAGACTCACAACATCCCGACCACCGACGGTTTCTCGGCCTACTCCTTCGACGCTTGGCTGATCTTCGCCAACGCAGCCGAGCGCGCGCTGAAGACCGCAAAGCCGGGCACGGCCGAATTCCGCACGGCGCTCCGCGACGCGATCCTCAGCACCAAGGAGCTGCCGGGCGTGCATGCCGTCTACAATTTCAAGCCGGGCGCCGTGACCGGCGTCGACGAGCGTTCACTCGTCGTGGTGCGCCTCACCGGCGGCGGCTGGAAGTACGCACCGTAAGCGCAGACGATCAGAACGGGGGGACGGCGTCTCAATGACGAGCGACATCGCGGCCATCCTTGCGATCGATGGAATCGCCACCGGTGCAGTCTATGCGCTGGTGGCGATCGGAACCGTCCTCATCTTCACAGTGACGCGGGTCATCTTCATTCCCTTTGGCGACATCGCCGCATTCACCGCGTTGACGCTGGCAGCGCTCGACGCCAAGCGCTTTCCGGGCACCGGCGCGCTCGTCGTCATCCTGGCCTGCCTTGCGACCCTGATCGAAATCGTCTCGCTCCTGCGTGCAGGCGAGCTTCGCATCCTGCCGCGCGCACTTCTCTTCTATTTCGTGCTTCCCATCGCCGTAGTCGGCGCCGCCTGGCTCACCATGCGTGTCGATCCGCCCCTTGCCGTCCGGCTCGTGCTGGCCTTGATGCTGATCACTCCCATTTCTCCTCTGCTTGACCGGATCGTGTTCCGCCCGATCGCCGACGGCACCGTGCTGCTGCTGCTGACGGTCTCCGTCGCCTTGCACTTCGCGCTGGTCGGCCTCGGCCTCCTGTTCTTCGGACCCGAGGGCGTCAGAACCGAACCGCTGACGTCGCTCTCGACCGAGTTCGCGGGCGTGCTGATCTCGGGTCAGACCATGCTGATCGTGATCGCGGCGCTCGTCTTCAGCGGGCTTCTTTACCTCTTCTTCGACTTCACGCTGGTCGGCAAATCGCTGCGCGCCACCGCCGTCAATCGCACCGGATCGCGGCTGATGGGCATCCGGCCGGCGCGCGCCGGCACCATCGCCTATCTGCTGGGATCGCTGATGGCCGGCGTCTCCGGCATCCTGATCGCGCCGGTCAACACGGTGTTCTACGATTCCGGCTTCCTGATCGGCCTCAAGGCGTTCGTCGGCGCCATCGTCGGCGGCCTGACCAGCTATCCCGGTGCTGCGATCGGCGCCGTCGGGGTCGGCATCCTCGAAAGCTTCGCGTCGTTCGAGAGCAGTGCGCTGAAGGACGTCATCGTGTTCTCGCTGCTGATACCGGTCCTGATCTGGCGATCCCTCGCCTCGTTGCATTCCGAGGAGGAGATCGAGGAATGACGCGCGTCCATGTTCAGCTCGCGGCGCTGGCCGCGGTGGTGTGCCTTGCGGCTGCGCCCTTCGTGCTCAGCCCGTTCAGCATCACGCTGATGAACTACATCGGCATCTATTCGCTCGTCGCCATCGGCCTTGCGCTCCTCACCGGCGTCGGCGGCATCGTGTCGTTCGGACAGGCGGCCTTCGTTGGCGTCGCCGCCTATGCGACGGCCTGGGTCTCGGCCCTCAACGGCTATTCGCCCTGGCTGGGTCTCCTGTTTGGCGTGGCGCTGACCTGCGGCGTAGCCGCGATCCTCGGCGTCGTCACCCTGCGGCTTCAGGGCCATTTCCTCTCGCTCTCGACGGTCGCCTGGGGCCTCGCCATCGGCTTCCTGTTCGGCAATGTCGAGGGGCTCGGCCGCTTCAACGGCATCTCCTCGATCCCGCCGATCAGCATCGGCTCGTTCGCGCTGGTCTCGAGTGCCCAGATCTATTTCCTGATCTGGGGCATCGTCGCCGTGATCCTGTTCCTCGGCTACAACCTGATGGACTCCAGGCTCGGCCGCGCCATGCGGGCGCTGCGCGGCGGCAACACGCTGGTCGAGAGCCTGGGCATCAACGCCTTCAAGGTCAAGCTCGTGACCTTCGTGATCGCGGCGTTCCTCGCCTCGCTCTCGGGATGGCTCTACGCGCATATGAGCCGCTTCATCAGCCCGGGCCCGTTCGATGCCGGCATGGGCATCGAATATCTGATGATGTCGATGGTGGGCGGCGCCGGCAGTCTTCTTGGCGGCGTCGTGGGAGCTGCCATCGTCACGCTGCTCAAGAACAGCGTGCAGGACTATCTGCCGCTGATCGCCAAGGGCGCCTCGGGGCAGCTCGAGATCGTCGCCTTCTCCGCGCTGTTCATCCTGTTCCTGCAATGGGCGCGGCAAGGCATCGTGCCCTTCGTCGCCCGCTATTTGCCGAAGATCCAGCGCGAGCGGCCGCAGCCGGCGCCACCCCTGCCCCGCCGCGCACAGCCGACGCCGGGCGAGCTGCTTTTGAAAGTCGACGGCGCCGAACGCCGCTTCGGCGGGCTCATCGCGGTGAACAAGGTCAGCTTCGAGGTGCGGTCGGGCGAGATCCTCGCCGTCATCGGCCCCAACGGCGCCGGCAAGAGCACGATGTTCAACTGCCTGACCGGCGCGCTCAGGGTCAACAAGGGCGAGATCGTCTTCGGTGGACGGCCGATCACACGCGATGCGCAATCGCGCATCGCCAAAGCGGGAATCGCGCGGACCTTCCAGCATGTGAAGCTCAGGCCGCGCATGAGCCTTTTGGAAAACGTGATGCTCGGCACCTACGCCCGCACCGGCGCGGGCCTGTTGGCCGGTGCGTTCCGTCTCAACCAGCGCGAGGAAGCCAGTGCCCGGCACGAGGCCTTGACGCAGCTCGAACGCGTCGGGCTCGGCGACAAGCCGTTCGAGCTCGCCGGCAATCTGCCGCTCGGCAACCAGCGCATCCTGGAGATCGCGCGCGCCCTCGCCGCGGATCCGACGCTGCTGGTGCTCGACGAGCCGGCCGCGGGCCTGCGCCGCCAGGAGAAGCTGCGGCTTGCCGAGCTGCTGCGCTCGCTGCGCGCGGACCATCTGACCATCCTGATTGTCGAGCACGACATGGAGTTTGTGATGTCGCTGGTCGATCGCATCGTCGTGCTCGATTTCGGCTCAAAGCTCTGCGAGGGCGCGCCAGCGGCGATCCGCAGCGACGCGCGCGTCCAAGAGGCCTATCTCGGAGGCGTCGCGTGAGCGAGATGTTTTCCATGACGGACGTGACGGTCTGCTACGACAATGTCGAAGCGGTGCGCAACGTCTCGCTGTCGGTCGAGGAAGGCCAGATCGTCACCGTCATCGGCCCGAACGGCGCCGGCAAGACAACGCTGCTGATGGCCGCGATCGGACTGCTCGCCTCGCGCGGTCGCATGGTCTTCCAGGGCGGCGATATCGGAAAAATGTCGGTCGAGGACCGCGTCGAGCGCCGCCTCTGCCTCGTCCCGGAAAAGCGCGAGCTGTTTTCGGACATGTCGGTCGCCGACAATTTGCTGCTCGGCTCCTACAGCCTGCGCGACCGCTCGGGCGTGCAGACAACACTCGACGAAGTCTACGACCGCTTTCCGCGCCTGAAGGAGCGGCAGCGGCAAGCGGCTGGCACGCTCTCCGGCGGCGAGCGCCAGATGCTCGCGCTCGGGCGCGCGCTGATGGCCAAGCCAAAACTGCTGATGCTGGACGAGCCCAGCCTCGGTCTCGCACCACTGATCGTGCGCGAGATCTTTCGCACCATCGCCTCTTTGCGCGACCTCGGCGTCTCCATTCTGCTGGTCGAGCAGAATGCCCGCGCCGCGCTGGAGACCGCCGACTACGGCTATGTGCTGGAGACCGGCGAGGTCGTGCAATCAGGTCCCGCCAAGGACCTCATCCACGATCCCCGGCTGATCACCGCCTATCTCGGCGGACACTAAAAACATCGAAAACAACCCCATGCACAGTAGCCGGTGACAACGATATCAAGGGCTTAACATCGACGCTGCGGATTTTACGAAATCCAATGCACCGTCGGGCAAAACAGTGGCATGATGCCATCATCGCGCCGTGTGGGACTCGCATAGCCCCGGGGTGCTCTGGTCCAAGGCGTGGACTCAAAGGCAGATGTCGGCTTCTGACGGCCGAGCGGAAGTCTCAAGGTGAGCCAGGGCACTATGCTCGTGATCCAAGGCGCGAGCCTTGGCCAGCTAAGGCTAGTAGCATGGTCCGTAGGGGGCATACCCGCAGCGCGGCCTGGCAACCACCGCTCCCCCTACGACCGCTCCGCCCACGACCGCTCGCCGTGTGGTTCGACGTGCAACGCCAGCGACACTCACGGGGGTCAACGGTCGCCCCACGCGCGCCTGCGCGCTGTCAACGGACAGTGAGAGGCCGTTATTTTCTGACCACCCAACTGAACCGGAAACCCCACACGCGACAACAGCGGCAACCAACAAAGCTCGTTTCAGGCCGATTTGTCCCATAACAATCTCCTTCCCTGTTAGGGAAACGACTGTCCCCGACCGCCCCCGCGAATACTTGATCTATGTCAACGTTCCCTCATGCGAGAGCATGCAGTCCGGCGCCGTCCGTTGAGGAACCGAGCCGAAGGCGCCTCCCGCTCTGGCCGTTTGAGACATGCCGAACCTCCGAGCGAACTTCGGCTGTGAGGAGTAAATAATTACGGTTACAGTGCTGGACTGCACCCCTGAAGTGAGACACGATAATTACAGTGACAGTGGGGTTGTCACGATGCGTTACCGCGCGTTGTTTTGCGCGAACGCGGTTTCGAACTCAAGAGGCGACTGGTATCCGAGCGCCG
>NZ_MZXW01000014.1 GCF_004123905.1 Bradyrhizobium betae | reverse complement strand
CGTCGCTGATCCATTACCGACACCTCGTTCCAGGGCATGGACGGCCTCCCGAATCGACCAATCCAGCCCAGTTTGATGTGTCAGCTATGTCTCCGAACACCTGTCAGTGATCTGTCCGGTCTAAACATCAAGCCGGGCGATGACACTGAATGTGTGGAGAGCGCGAACCCAAGCTCGCAATGACGGTGTGGGAGAACTCGCTCTTGCTTCTACTGCTGCGCGCCCGGCAATAATTGCGGCGCGAGCAGCCCCCGCGTGACGCTTGGCGGCACGGCATCCAGACCGAGCACGGCGCTTGCGGCGGGTAGCGCCGCATCGGCCATCGCGGCGTGCCCCTCGGCGCTCGGATGCACGGCTCCGCCATACACCGCTGAGAGCACGCCCCAGGTCGCATCATGGATGTCGGTCGGCTGGCTCGCGGCCGGCAGGCCTTGCGGATAGGTCATCGCGGCAAAATAGCTGTCATTGGCGTCGCGGATCCAGCGCGCGCGGGGCAGGTAGGCGCGATATTCCGAGGCGCCGCGGCCGCACAGCATCGGCTGGCTCGCCGCGCTCACGATATCGGGATTGAAGCTCTTGCCGTTCTCGGCAAAACACGTGCGGTCGAATTCGGGATCGTTACCCGAACGCGCGCAAAAACCGTGATCGCCGAATGCGGCCTGATGCGAATCTACGAAGGTCATGCGATCGGCTTCGGGATCGCGGCACAGTGCGCCGCGGGTGCAGGTGGCGAGGCCCTTCAGCTGCGGCAGGAATTCAGTGTCGACGAAGGTCGAGACGCGGGCGAGGCGCTGCGGATCGGCGTTGAAGGACGGATGGATGTCGAAGCCGCCGCGGCCGCCACGGCAGGGCGCGCCGCCCTCGGCGAGCGCCGGATTGGCGTAGGAGACATAGACCACATGCGAGAGGTCGCCGCCGACCAGCGGCTTCAGCGCCTCGCGCAGCTTGACGAAATTCTGCGGCAGCTCGCGCGCCAGTGCGTCGCGGGAATCGTCCACGCTCGCCATCACGCCGGAGCGGCGGAACAGCGCGCGCTCGGTCGCGGTCTCGACGATGACGTCGGCGACGAGGCCGGAGAAATAGATGTCGTTGGCGCCGACCGAGAGCAGCACGAGGTCGAGCGTGCGATCCGGCTGGCGCTTCCTCGCCGCGGTAAGCGCCTCGCGCAGCTCGGCGACCTGCGCGTTCACGCTGGTGTTGCAGACGCCGGTCTTGCCGGGCGGGCATTCGCGGGCGCGCTGCGAGCCGAGCAACCCGTCGCCGATACTGGCGCCGGTGCAGGCGAGCGGCAGGAAGGTCACGGCGATGTGGGTGTAGCGCACCGCGAGCGCCAGCGCCGTGCGGGCCTGGTAGCTGTAGAGCGAGCGGTGGCAGGGCGAGTTGAACCAGAGCGCGCTGTAGTGCTGCCAGTTGGCGAGCGTATCCGGCGCCTCGCAGGCGCGGCCGCCCTTATAGCCGTTGCGGCTCGGCCGGTAGTACTGTGCACCGGCGGTGCCGAGATAGGAGCGGAAGCAGAAGCCTTCGTCCGACAGCGCCAGCGGCCGGTCCGGATTGCCTTCGCCGGAGGCGATGCTGTCCCCGAGACCGGCGACGAAGACGTCGCGGACCTGGATCTCGGTCTGGACACGCTGGGTTGGATCGGAGCCGGAGGAGACGTCGACGCTCGCGACCGTCTGCTTGCCGTAGCGGACGCGCAAATTGATCGGCTCGGCGCAGTCGAAGGTCGAGGTCTGCGGTCCGTCGCCGTCGTCGAACGACCAGGCGCAGGTGGCTCCGACCGGCACCGCGCCGGTCAGCCGCACCGTGACCGGGTGGTCGATGGGCGTGATGTAGTTCTCTTTGACGTTATCGCGGGTGCAGGGCTGGTTGACCCGTCCCTGGAGGTCGATGCAGAGCCGGTTGACCATGTTGCGGGCCCAGCCGCGGCCTTCGCTCTGGAGCTCCAGCGACTGCTCGGCGGCGAGGATGCTGCGATTACGCGCATTCTCGACATGAAGCTGGAAGTCACGCTCCTCCCGGAACAGCCGGAAACGATTGCGCACCTCCCAGGATATTTGCATCGCGCCGGCGTCCTGTGCGGCCGCGCGCGGAAGCGGTAAGGCGGTCAGAATCCCGATAAGCAGCAGAGCGCCTGCAAACAAGGTGCGAAGAGATGATTGGATCATGGCCCGCGTGTTCAACGGCAAAGTTGAGGCGGAAATAAGAGAGCATTGCTCTGCCGCCCGCAACCTTTGTCTGATGATCTTGCGGGCCGCCCTCCGGCGGCTCAGCGCTTGCTGGCCTGCCGCAGCGCCCGCTCGCGCTCCATCGCTGCCACCTGCTTGGGCAGGTTGGCCTGGGCGCAGGCCTCGGCCAGTCGCCGGCGCTCCTGCCAGGGCTTGACCACGTTCATCCAGAGCTCGCGCGCGCCCATGATGGAGATGGCGAGGCCAAACGGGATCACGAAATAGAGGATGCGGAAGACCAGCAGTGTCGCCAGAAGTTGCTCGCGGCCGTATTCGGGGAGCGCGACCAGCATGGCGACATCGAACACGCCGATCGAGCCGGGCGCGTGGCTGGCAAAGCCGATCAGCGTCGCCAGGATGAACACCACCGCCAGCGACATGAAGTCGATCGGCGGATTGGCCGGCATCAACAGGTACATCGCCGTGGCGCAGAAGCCGAGGTCGACCACACCGATCAGGATCTGCACCAGCGTCAGCGGCGCCGAGGGCAGCGCTACCTTCCAGCCCTTCTGGCCGAGCTCGCGGCGCTTCTCGCCCATGCAGAGCCAGACCAGATAGGCGCTGATCGAGGCGAGACCGCCGAGCCCGATCAGCCGGTTGATCGACGACGGCAGCTGATCCATCGACGAAGCGGCATCCGGATGGATGACCATGCCGATCGAGAGCACGAAGATGTTACCGAGCCAAAAGGTCAGGCCCGACAGGAAACATATCTTGGCGACGTCGATCGCGTTCAGCCCGTAATCCGAATAGATCCGGAAACGGATCGCGCCGCCGGTAAAGACCGTGGCGCCGATGTTGTGGCCGATCGAATAGGACGTGAAGCTCGAGAGTGCTGCGATGCGATATGGCACGTGTTTCTTGCCGATCGTTCGCAGTGCAAAAAAGTCGTAAAAGGTCAGTGTGCAGAACGCGAGGACGACGCAGATCGCCGCCAGCCCGATATTGGCGCGGGGAATCTCGGTCAACGCGGTCAGGATGACGCCGGTGTCGATGTGTTTGAGCGTGCGCACAAGCGTCGTGATCGCGAAGGCGATGATGAAGACGCTCGCGGCAACGCCGAGCCGTCGCCAGCCGATCCATCTCTTGAAGCCGCGTTTCAGCGCGGGCAGCAGTCCGTGCATTCATCCTCCCGGCGGGGGGCAAGACCGACCGGGCCAGACATTGGCCGGTCGGGTACGATCACTGCCCGAAACGGGCTTCGATCGCTAGGCATGATGTAGCTCATTTAAGGCAAAAACAGCAGCTTGTGCAGCCCTTGACAACGATAGGTTCTGCACCAGACCGGCTACTTCTGTCATACGTGGTTCACATCGGAGGCGCGTTAAGCATATGAGTCGCAAGTCCGACCCAAATCGCGCGTTCGTATGTCGGCATGGTTTCAGATCCGCCCGCCGCCGGCATTGTTCCAGCGCAAGCGGTGCGGGCTTTTTTGGAACGTCGATGCCGTGCGCTCGTTAGCGCCCCATCAGCAACCGAACATGGCGGAATAAGCGGCTTTTCGTGCAAGCCGGTGCCTCCGTGTTCCCGAAACCTCAAGAGGATCGGACCGATGGGACTGTTCACAAAAGACATCAAGACCATGAACGACCTGTTCGTGCACCAGCTTCAGGACATCTACTATGCCGAGCAGCAGCTCACCAAGGCGCTGCCGAAAATGGCAGATAAGGCGACCGATCCGCAGCTGAAGCAGGGCTTTTTGACGCACCTCGAAGAAACCAGGCAGCACGTCAAGCGCCTGGAGGAAGTCTTCAAGATGCACGGTGCGCAGGTGAAGGCGGTCGACTGCCCCGCCATCGACGGGATTATCGAGGAGGCCGACGAGACCGCCGGCGAAGTCGCCGACAAGGCGGTGCTGGACGCCGCGCTGATCAACGCGGCGCAGGCCGCCGAGCACTACGAGATCGTGCGCTACGGCAGCCTGATCGCGTGGGCCAAGCAGCTCGGCCGGAGCGACTGCGCAGCAGTGCTCGCCAAGACGCTCGAGGAAGAGAAGGCGACCGACAAGAAGCTGACCACGCTCGCCGAGAGCAAGGTGAATCTGCGGGCGGCGGGCTGAGCAAGACAAATTGCGAAGAGCGCCGCGCGGGTTGCCGCGCGGCGTTCGCTTTTTGAGCGCACCGTTCAGGTGGCCTCGTACTTTAGTCCGAACACCAGGGCGATGACGGCAAAGGCGGCGATCGTCACGGCGAAGACGAGGCTAGCAACGGTCGAGCTGGTCAGACTGGAGAGCACGCCAATGCCGATGACCGGCAGTGCGTTGCCAAGGAAGCAGCAGATGAAATAGGTTGAAATCACCTCGGCGCGGCGATCGTCTGGCGCGATCTGGTTCACCACTTGCAAGCTCCCGCGATAGCCGAGCCCTGCCGCCATGCCGCAGACCGCCGTCGCGGCGACCATGGCTGCCATCGACTGCGTGAGCTGCGCCGTGACGAGGAGCGCAAGGCTCGGCAGCATCAGACCGAGCGACCAAAGCATGGCCGTGCGGCTCGACAGCGTCCGGGTCAGCGCAATGATCAACGCCACGACCGCGGCCAGCTCAAGAAAAATCGCGCCGGCCACGGCGTGGCTGGTCTCGTGCAGGTCCAGGGCAAGCACGCTGGGCGCGAGCGCCGCGAAGAACGCGACGAGTGCCATGGCACCGAAGCCCGTGACCGCCGGCGCAACAAAACGGGAGCGGATTGACGCCGGCACGCCGGCGCGCGGCCGCACGGAAATACCTGCGATGCCTTGAGGCCGGGCCACGGTCTCGCGCGCGAAGGCAAGGAGTGCCGCGACCACGACCAGGGCGGCGAGATACGCAACGAACGGCGTTCGCAGCGGCTGGGCGACATATTCGGCGAGCATGCCCGCGACGAGCGCCCCGACGCCAAGGCCAGTGAAGTTTGCCATGGTCGCGATCACGGTCGCGCGAGACCGCTCCTTGTCGTCGATCAATTCCGCAAGCCAGGCCGCATAGATGAGAGTGAGTGTGATCTGCGAGAAACCGAACTGCTGCTTGTAGATGACATAGAGTGGCGTTGCGATCGTGCTGCCGGCGAACAACACGCCGATCATGCAGGCGACGGCGACGATGGTTGCCGTCTTGCCGAGGCCGGATCGCGTGCGGGACGGAATTGAGTAGTTGCCAGTTGTTGCCATGACTTGCGGTCCTGATGCAGGTGCGGGGGCCAACCCGAAGCAATCTCGTGCCGTTCCGCCAGGCATTGCACGTCAGACTTGCGCCAGACGCGACGGCACCGAGACCGCTCGGTTGTCGTCGCCATGCAATAGATCATTCTGGCGCGAGGATACTTCGATCGGGACCGAAGCGTAGGAGCGCAACGGATATCTTATGACGACGTTCACTCGGAAACATCGAGGTGAACCATGAGCGCCAAATCCACCGCCAGAGCTTTGAATTCGTCCTTCACGGCCGAACGTAACGCGTCTGCGCAATCTGGGCCGCGCGGCTCTCGATTTGCCAATGGCCTGACGCTTACCGCCATGAGCCTCGGCTATGGCGTGGTGCAGCTCGACGTCACCATCGTCAACACCGCACTCGATGCGATGGGCAAAACGCTCGGCGGCGGCGTTGCCGAGCTGCAATGGGTGGTCAGCGCCTACACCATCGCCTTTGCCGCCTTCATCCTGACCGCCGGCGCGCTCGGTGACCGCATCGGCGCCAAGCGCATCTTCATGGCGGGGTTTGCGATCTTCACCGCGGCCTCGCTGGCCTGTGCACTGTCTCCCAATGCCATCGTGCTGATCGCAGCGCGGTTGGTCCAGGGGCTGGCGGCGGCGATCCTGGTGCCGAATTCCCTCGCGCTGCTCAATCATGCCTATGCGGACGACCGCGCGCGCGGCCGCGCCGTCGCGGTCTGGGCTGCCGGCGCGAGCCTCGCGCTCACCGCCGGCCCCTTCGTCGGTGGCGGGTTGATCACGCTGGTCGGCTGGCGCGCGATCTTTCTCGTCAATCTGCCGATCGGGCTCACGGGCCTGTGGCTAAGCTGGCGCTATGCGACCGAGACCACGCGGGCACCCTCGCGCGAGATCGATCTCCCCGGCCAGCTTGCGGCGATCGGCGCGCTGGGCGCGCTCGCCGGCGCGATCATTGAGGGAGGCGCGCTCGGTTGGGAGCATCCGGCCGTGATCGGCGCATTCGTTGCAGCCGCCGTCCTGGCCATGCTGTTTGTCTGGCGGGAGAGCCGCGCGGCGCAGCCGATGCTGCCCTTGTCCCTGTTCAGTCACCGGCTGTTTACCCTGACCGCGATCGTCGGCCTGCTCGTGAACATCGCGATCTACGGCCTGATCTTCGTGCTCAGTCTCTACTTTCAGCGGATTAACGGGCTGTCGGCGTGGTGGACCGGTCTTGCCTTCGTGCCGATGATGGGGGCGGTGCTGCCGGTCAATCTGCTGGCGCCGCGCCTCGCCGAGCGCATCGGCCCGTGCCCGACCATCGTGGTCGGCGCCTGCGTGTCAGCGCTCGGCTGTCTCGGCCTGCTGTGGATCGCGGCTGACACGAGCTATTGGACCATCTGCGCGCAGATGATCGCGATCAGCGGCGGACTTGGGCTGCTGGTGCCGCCGCTGACCTCGACCCTGCTAGGCAGCGTCGAGAAGGCACGCTCGGGCCTCGCGGCGGGCGTCCTGAACGCGACGCGGCAGACCGGCAGCGTGCTCGGCGTCGCGCTGTTCGGCTCGCTGGTGGCCTCGGAGGGGGCATTCATGTCGGGCCTGCACGCGTCACTGGTCGTATCGGCCACCGTCCTGCTGCTCGCTGCCGCCGTGATCGGGATCGGCGCATCCTCGCGAGGGCGAACAATGTGAGCGAACGCACACATCTTGCGTTCACCATCCGGGTAACCAGCACATAGCCGGTTACCGACTATCCACCTCTGCGGTCTCTAGTGCAGGTTGGATAGGGGCTGGCAATGTATCAAGTTCTTTACTGTCTCACGGACCAGCATGATTGGCGCCTGGTCGCGCTCGGAGGCGCGGTGTGCCTGCTCGCGAGCGCGGCGGCCATCAGCCTGTTTCACCGCGCGCGTGCGACGAGCGGCGGAGCTCGCGTCTCGTGGATCGCACTTGATGCCGTCGTCGCCGGCTGCGGCATCTGGGCAACCCATTTCATCGCGATGCAGGCCTACGGGCCCGGTGCAGGCGGCGCTTACAACATTCCGGTGACGGTGCTGTCGCTGATCTTTGCGATCGCGGTCACCTTCATCGGGCTCGGGATCTCGGTGTCGGCGACGCGGACGATCCCGCTTGCGCTCGGTGGCGCCGTCGTTGGCGGCGGCGTTGCGGCCATGCATTACACCGGCATGATGGCGCTCGAAATCCCGGCGCGCATCGGCTGGGCGACCGGCACCGTGACGGTCTCGATCGTCCTCGGCATCGTCTTTGGCTCGCTTGCGCTGGTCGTCGCAAGGCGACGCGACAGCCTGGCCGGTGCACTCAGTGCGACGGTCCTGCTGACCGTTGCCATCGTCTCGCATCATTTCACCGCCATGGGCGCCGTGGAGCTGACGCCGGATCCGGCGATCGTCATCAGCGGCCTGTCGATCCCGCCGGCGTCCTTGTCCATTCTGACCGCCAGCGCCGCAGCCGCGATCATCGCGATCGCGCTCGCGGCGGCCGTGCTCGACCGCCGCGCCAAGGGCGAACTTGGACGTCAGCAAGTCGTGCTGGACAGCGCGCTCGAGAACATGTCGCAGGGCCTGTGCATGTTCAATGCGGACGGCAAGATCATGCTGTTCAACGAACGCTACGCGGCCATGCTTCGTCGCACCGACATCGCGCTCACCGGCCGCCTGCTGGTCGAGGTGCTCAGGGAAGAGCAGGCCAAGGGCCAGTGGCAGGGCGAGGCGGACGAATTCTTCGCGCGCCTCGTGGCCGATGCGCGGGAGGGCCGCACCACGACCGACGTCGTCAACCGGTTCGGCCGCTCCATCCGCGTCGTCAACCAGCCGATGCAGGGCGGCGGCTGGGTCGCGACCTTCGAGGACATCACCGAATGGCTGGAGGCACAGGCCAAGATCTCGCACATGGCGCGCCATGACGCGTTGACCAGTCTGCCCAACCGCGTGCTGTTCCACGAGCAGCTCGAGCAGGGATTGCGTCGTGCGGGTTCGGCCGACCAGCTCGCGGTGCTCTGCCTCGATCTCGATCACTTCAAGGACATCAACGACTCGCTCGGCCATCCCATCGGCGATGCGCTGCTCAAGGAAGTCGGCCGCAGGCTGAAGGCCACCGTCGGCGAGAGCGACACCGTGGCGCGGCTCGGCGGGGACGAGTTCGCCGTGGTCCAGATCGGACGATCGGAGGAAGCGGCTGCCAGATTCCTCGCCGGCCGGCTCGTCGAGGTGATCTCGGCACCTTACGAGATCGACGACCATCAGATCGTCATCGGTGTCTCGATCGGCATCTCGCTGTCGCCACAGGACGGCAGCAACCCGGACGAACTGCTGAAGAACGCCGACCTCGCGCTGTACCGCGCCAAGGCGGACGGCCGCGGCACCTATCGCTTCTTCGAGACCGGCATGGATGCGCGCGCGCAGGCGCGGCGCCTGCTGGAGATGGATCTGCGCGCGGCGCTGCAACGGAACGAATTCGAAGCCTACTATCAGCCGATCCGCGACGTCGCCAGCGACCGCGTTGTCGCCTTCGAGGCGCTGCTGCGCTGGAATCATCCGCAGCGCGGCCTGATCGCCCCCATCAACTTCATTCCGCTGGCCGAGGAGACCGGCCTCATCGTCCAGCTCGGCGAGTTCGTGCTGCGCAGCGCCTGCGCCGATGCGGCCACCTGGCCGGACGATGTCGACGTCGCCGTCAACCTGTCGCCGGTGCAGTTCAAGAGCCCGAACCTGATCGCATCCGTGACCGACGCGCTGGCCGCCACCGGACTCGACGCGAACCGTCTCGAACTGGAGATCACCGAATCCGTGCTGCTCCAGAACAGCGAGGCGACGCTGACCACCCTGCACGAGCTGCGTGCCATGGGCGTGCGGATCTCGCTCGACGATTTCGGCACCGGCTATTCGTCGCTGAGCTATCTGCGCAGCTTCCCGTTCGACAAGATCAAGATCGACCGGTCCTTCGTGTCGGAGCTGGCGACGCGCGAGGATTCCATGGCGATCATCCGCGCCGTGACGGGACTTGGTCGCAGCCTCGGCATCGTGACCACCGCGGAAGGCGTCGAGAACGACGCGCAACTCGAACTGCTCAGGCGCGAGGGCTGCACCCAGGCGCAGGGCTATCTGTTCAGCAAGCCGCGGCCCGCCTCGGATGTGGCGATGATGCTGCAACGTCCGCGGCTGCGCGCCTCGGCTTGAGGGGTTAGCCGCGGCGCAATGCGAAATGCGCGCCGCAGAATGCCATCACGGCGCCTAGGCACAGCGCGGCGAGCCCGGCGAGCACGCTGGAGATGGTCGGGACCGGGCTCGGCGCCGAGGCCACTTGGCCCGCACCTGCGAGCAGGAGCACGCCGACCGCGATCAGGAATTGCCGCATCCGTTGCGGAATCTGGCCGTTGACGGCGCTCTGCATCAACGATGCCGTGAAATAACCGCCCGAGAAGCCGACGGTCGCGATCAGCCACCAGGCGATTGCTGCGCCCGCGGGCATGAACTCATGCGTGTCGGAGCGCCAGAGGCCGCCGAGGTCGAGCCCGTAGCGCGCGCCCAGCATGTGCACCGCGAGTGCGAGCAGCACGCCGGCGATCACGGCGGCGCCGAGAATCAGGCGGCGCGGAAAAAAGGTCGTCTCAGCCATGCCTCGCTTGTAGGATGGGCGAGGGCGATCGCGCAAGCGGATCGCGGACGGGATTGCGCAGACGGGATTGATGGTGAAGATGCAGCTTTTCGAGGCGCGGCCCGCTTCAGCCACGAGCTATGCCTACAAGGCGTCGCTGATCGGTGCGGCGCATCGCTTTGAGCTGACGGACGAGGGGCTGTCCTGGCACATCGCCGGACGGTCCGGCTTGTGGCGCTATGACGAGATCTCGGCGATCCGATTATCGTTTCGCCCGGTCTCGATGCAGCAGCACCGCTTTCGCGCCGATGTCGGCCGCAGTGGCGGCGGCCGCATCGCGATCCTGTCGACGAGCTGGCAGACCGCGGCCCTGATGGCGCCGCAGGACAATGGTTTTCGCGCGTTCATCGTCGAATTGCACGCGCGGATGGCGAAGGCGGGCAGCCATGCGACGCTCACTGCCGGCCTCGGCCGCAAGACCTATGCGGCGGTGCTGGCCTTCCTGGCGGTGTTGACGGTGGCGATGACGGGCCTGCTGATCCGCGCGCTCATGATCGGCGAGTTGGCCGGCGCGCTCTTCATCCTCGGCTTTGCCGCGCTGTTTGCCTGGCAGGTCGGCGGCTTCGTGCGGCGCAACCAGCCGCAGAGCTACAGCTTTGACGACGTGCCCAAGGCTTTGCTGCCGTAAGAGGCTTTGCTGCCGTAGCTGCAATTGGCCGCAATCAAACGTGACTTCGCGCACCTGCGCCTGTGTCGCATCGTGCAGCCATGTCAGCCATGGATCGCAACGCGCGTCTGCCGTCGGCGGATGAGATCGCCGAGATCAACCGCACGCATCTGATCGATACGCCGCTCTTGCCGGCCGACTTGTTGTTCCTGTTCGGGACCCGTGAAGACATCGCGCTACGCGCCGAGACGGCCGCGCAGCTATGGCGCAAGGGCTTGTTCCGTTGGTCGATTGTCAGCGGCGGTGTCACGCCGGGCTCGGAGCAATCCGAGTGCACCATCATCAAGGCGGCGATGGCGGCAGCGGGCATCCCGGCGGACCGGATCCTCGAGGAACATGACGCGATGAACACCGGCGAGAACGTGATCTTCTCGCTGCCGATCATCGATGCGGCGCTTGGGCTGCAGAATGTCCGCAGCGTGATCTGCCTCGGCAATACCTGGACCGCGCGGCGCTACCCGATGACGTTGCACCGGCACTGGCCGAAGGTCGAGAAGATGCTTCTGACCGTCGACAGCTTTGCGACGCCACGGGCGCTCTGGCACACCGATGTCGAGTTTCGCCGACGTGTGCTGCACGAATGGGACAAGATCGAACCCTACAAGGCGCTAGGCTTCATCGCGCCATGGCCGGAGCGCTGACGGCGGCGGCGCTACTCCGTCGAGTCGAAATCTTCTTCCTTGGTGCCGAGTAGCGACACGAGCGTGCGCAGGCCGGAATCGAGCTGCTCGAACGTGGGCGGGGCGAGCGCGAGCCGCACCGCATTCGGTGCATGGCCGTGCGCGACCGCGAAGGTCGAGGATGGCGTCAGCGCGATGCCGCGCCGGGCGGCGGCGGCCACGAAGGTCTGCGACCGCCAATGCGGCGGCAGCGTCAGCCAGAGATGATAGGAGCGCGCATCGGCTGAGATCTGGTATCCCGCGAGCAGCCTTGCCGCGGTCTGCTGGCGGCGCGCGGCGTCGATGCGTTTGAGCCGCGTCAGTTCGGCGACGGTGCCGTCGGCCATCAGCCGCTGTCCTGACGCGAGCGCGTGGCCGGAGGCGATCCAGCCGCCGGTGCGGACCGCGCTCATCACGCTCTCGCGCAAATGCGGCGGCGCGACGAGGATGCCGAGCGCAAGTCCCGGCGCGACTTTCTTGGACAGGCTGTCGAGCACGATGCAGCGGTCCGGCCCGAGCGCTGCGAGCGGCGTGTCGTCGGCGAGGAAGCCGTAGACGGTGTCCTCGATGATGGTGAGATCGAGCTTCTCGGCGACGCGCATGATGTCGGCGCGCCGTGTCGCGTTCATGGTGACGCCGAGCGGGTTCTGGATAATGGGCTGGAGATACAGCGCCGACAGATGCGCTTCACGATGCGCTTTCTGAATTGCATCGGGCCGCGCGCCATGTTCGTCCATCGGAATCGGGACGAGCGCGATGCCGAGCCGCGCGGCGATGCTCTTGACGTAAGGATAGGTCAGCGCCTCGACGCCGCAGCGGCCCCCGGTGGGGACGAGCGCGGCGAGTGCAGCCGCAAGCGATTGCTTGCCGTTGGCCGTGAAGACGATCTGCTCGGCCTGCGGCGTGAAATCCTTGCGGGCGAGATAAGCGGCGGCCGCATTGCGCGCGCTCTTGGTGCCGGTGCTGGTCGAGACGCGCAGCGCGGATTCGAGCGCATCGACGCGCTCGAGCCCCGCAAGGCTCTTGGCGATCATCGCCCATTGCTGCGGCAATAACGGATAATTGACCTCGAAATCGATCCGCGCGTCGCGCGGCTCGCTCAACGCCTCGACCTCGCGCCTGATGTCGCCGGAGATGAAGGTGCCGCGACCGACCTCGCCAACCACGAGGCCGCGGCGGAGCAACTCCGTATAAACCCGGCTCGCGGTCGAGACCGCGATGCCACGGTCATAGGCAAAATTGCGCTGCGGCGGCAGCCGGTCGCCGGCCCTTAACGTGCCGTTAGAGATATCCGAGGCAATGGCATCGGCAAGCTTCACGTACTCGAACTTGGACATATTGCACCGAGAGCAATGTTTTCCTTGCTCCGAGGAGTGTACTGGAGCATTTAAGTTCCATCAAGGTCCGCGATTGAGCCGAGGAGAGCGAGAGCAATCCGACGGCAAATGAGGTGCAGGCGCTTCCAGCGTCGGCGCCAACGGCATCCGCTTCGCCGCGCAGGACAGAAGTCCGGAGAAGAAAAATGACCACGATCTCGCAAACTGCAGGGCGGAGTTTACGCCCATCCTCGTCGAGCGGATTTTTTGGCTCGCTCGTCAATCGCGTCTATGCGCTGTTCGACCGCCTGGAGCAGCGCTCCGCCGTCAAGACCCTGAACGAGCTCGACGACCGCGCCCTGCGCGACATCGGGATCAACCGCAGCCAGATCGAGGATGCAGTGTACGGCCAGTTCAAAGCCGAGCTGACGCGGTATCTGTGAGCTTGGGCTGAGCGAGCGTTGCCGCTCGATCTTGTGTCCCGGACGCGCTGCAGCGTTCTTACGCTGCTGCGCAGAGCCGGGACCCAGCAGGCCGCGCATTCGCTGATGCATGGGCCCGGGCTCTGCAGCGCACCGCTGAAGAAGCGCTGCGCCGCGTCCGGGGCACGAGAGCGAGGTGCTGACGCGCACCTGTATCCGCATCGTCATTGCGAGCGTAGCGAAGCAATCCAGAATCTATCCGCGGAAGTAGCCTGGATTGCTTCGTCGCAAGAGCTCGTCGCGATGACGGGGATAGAGCAGCGCTCAGTGCCTCACCACCAGCACCGAGCATTTTGCATAACGCACGACATGCCCGGCGTTGGAGCCGAGGAAATAGGTGCGCATCGCAGGCCTGTGCGAGGTCATCACGATCAGCTCGGCCTTCATGTGCACGGCTTCCTCCAGGATCTCGTGGTAGATGCCGCCCTGGCGGACCACGCTGGAGATGTGCGACGCCTCGATGCCGGATTCGCGCGCGACGATGGCGAGCGCTTCCTCCGAGGTCTGGCGCTGCTGTTCGTCGAAATCCGCCGGCACGTATTCGGCCAGCATCACCGGCGTCATCGGCAGCACGTTGAGCAGGCGCACCGTGCCGTTCCAGGTCTGCGACAGCGTTGCCGCGGTCGCGATCGCCGGCTTGGCGAGATCGGTGTCGGCGAGGTCGATGGGCACGAGGATGGACTTGAACATCTGCGCCTCCCTATGAACCAGGCTGGTTCAACCGGTTGAGACGGCGCCCGCGCGTCTCAGCCCGATCGAAGCAGCCTGGGGCTGACGAACAGCACCAGTTTGCCGCGGCGGTAGGCCACGTCCCCCCAATCCTTGACGTCAAAGTCGAAGATCGCAAGCCCCGCGGTGGGCATGTTGTCGGCGAGCGCCTTGGCCCCGGCCGGATCGCCGCCGCCGATCAGCATCAAGGCGGCCTCGTGCATGCCGGGATTGTGGCCGATCATCAGCACCTGCTTGGGGTCGCTTGGGGCGGTTGCAGTGCGAATGGAGTCCAGGATCTGCGCGGGATCGGCGCCGTAGAGTTCCGGCAGGATCTCGACCTCAGGCGCTGCGACGCGCTCCTTCATCGTCTCCCAGGCGATGTCCCAGGTCTGCCGGGCGCGGACGGCATGCGACACCAGTACGGTCTCGGGGAAGGGGGGATGGGCGGCGATCCAGTCACCGATTTCAGCGGCATCCCTGTGGCCGCGGTGGTCGAGGCGACGATCCTGGTCACGGCCGCTCGGCGCGTCCGTCTCTGTCTTGGCGTGACGCAGCAGCATCAAACGGCGCATGGCATTCTCGAATCGTTCCACGTCCAGGATAATCTAAAGGGATATTCTACAGGCGCCGGCTGAGGACAAGGTGACAAGCGCCCGCCGGGCTATTGTTTTGAGCATGATCTTATCGGAAAACCGCTGCACACTTTTCCGGATCATGCTCTAAGAAAACGACATGAGCGAGACTTTCACAAGCGTAGCCCAGGAAGAAGCCGGCTTTCGCGAGCGCGCACGGCTGTCATTCGATCTCGATGCCGATATCTGCGTCATCGGGGCCGGGCTCGCCGGGCTCTCCATCGCGCTGGAGGCGGCGCGGCTCGGGGCCAGCGTCGCGGTGCTCGAGGGGCGCCATATCGGCTGGAATGCCTCCGGCAACCAGCTCGGCACGGTCATGCCGGGCTTTGCGCTGCCGCTGACCGAACTGATCGAGCGGATCGGATTCGAGGACGCGCGCGAATTGTGGACGCTGTCGAAGGAGGGCGCCGAGTTCGTCCGCGCCAACGCCTCCGAGGAGAACATGCCGGGGATCGGTCTGAGCGACGGCGTGCTGGAGGTCTCCAATGTCGATGCCGGCGACCGGCTGATCAGCCGCTTGCAGATGCTGAACGAGGATTTCGACACCGAGGTCGAGGGCTGGCAGGTCGATCGCGTCCGCGAGGCGCTCAAGACCGATCATTACTTCCACGGCGTCCATTACCCCAAAGCGTTCCAGGTCGACGGCCGCAAATATGTGCATGGCCTTGCGGCGCTGGCGCGGCGCGCGGGCGCCCGCATCTTCGAGGATACGCCGGTCGTCAGCATCGATCATTCCGGCATCCGCAAGCGCATCGTCACGCCCTCGGCGCGGCTGCGCGCAACGCATATCGTGCTCGCCGGCAACATCCATCTCGGCGCGCCCCTGCGGCGCCTGTCGGAGACATTGCTGCCGGTCTGGCGCTATGCCGGCATCACCGCGCCGCTCGGCGCGCGCGTGCACGAGATGATCGCCTTCAAGGGATCGGTGATGGATTCCGACGGCATCGACCATTTCCGTGTCGTCGACGGCGACCGGCTGATGTGGGAGAGCCCGGAGACCACCTGGGCCGCGCGGCCGCAGCGTTTTGCAGGCAGCGTCAGGCGGCGGATCCGATCGATTTTCCCTGAGCTCGGCAATGTCGAGATCACCGACATGTTCGGCGGCGTCACCGGCCAGACCGTGCACGGCATGCCGCAGATCGGCCAGCTGCGCAAAGGCCTGTGGGTCGCGAGCGGGTTCGGCCGCCAGGGCATGAACACCTCCGCCATGGCCGGGCAGATTATCGCACGCAGCATTTTGTGGGGCGAGGAGCGCTGGAAGCTGTTCTCGCCGTTCGAGCTGGTCTGGGCAGGGGGCACCACCGGGCGGGTCGCCGGCCAATTGGTGGGAGTCTGGGGCAGGGCGAGCTCCGCCGCGGCAGGTTCGCTCGCCCGCTACCGCGAGCGGGCGCGGGTCAAGGACCGGGAACGCGAGGCGCGTCTGGCCGAAGCCAACCGGGCCGCCGGCACCGGTCCGCGCCGTCCGCCCCCCGGTGTCCGGCCGCGGCCGGCCCCGCCGCCGAAACCGCCGGTCGAAGCCGTGGAACCGGCTGCGCAGGACGAGGGCGCCTCGCAATAAGCCCGAGAAAAATTCCGCCCGGAAGTGTAACGTCAGCCGTTAGAGCCCGTATCTCATGGCGTGGACGCTCCCGCACGGAGAATGAGATGTTTGACCGCCGCATCCTGTTAACGACTGTCGCCGGCCTGCTCGGCTTTTCTGCCTTCCGCTGGCTGAGAGGAACACCTGCCGAGGCCGGAGAAAAGGCCACGCAAAAATTCGAAATCGAGAAGACCGATGCCGAGTGGCGCGCCCAGCTCACGCCGCAGCAATATGAGATCCTGCGCAAAGAGGGCACCGAGCGGCCGGGCTCCAGCCCCCTGCTGAAGGAACACCGCAAGGGCGTCTTCGCCTGCGCCGGCTGCGACCTGCCGCTGTTTGCGTCCGACACCAAGTTCGAGAGCGGCACGGGTTGGCCGAGCTTCTACCAGCCGATCGAGGGCAATGTCGGCAAGACCGAGGACCGCACCTTCGGCATGCTCCGCACCGAGGTGCATTGCCGCCGCTGCGGCGGCCATCTCGGCCACGTCTTCGACGACGGTCCGAAGCCGACCGGCTTGCGCTACTGCATCGACGGTTTCGGGCTGGTGTTCCACCCCGCGGCGGCGTCGGCGACGTAGGCTTTACTTGGGGCCTTATTTGACGCCTCGTCCCGGCAATTGTTGCCGGCCCGGCAATTGTGCCCCGGTCGTCCGACCGGGGCATATCTGTTTAAGTCATTGATTTCATGAGAATACCCGCATTGGCATAGCCTTTGCGACTGTCTCCCCGACTGCGGCCATGCGCTGGCGCCGCCGAGATCGGATTTGGAGACAAAGTTATGGGTATCTTCGATGCAATGAACACCTCGGTGGGTGGCCTGCAGGCGCAGTCCTACGCGCTTCAGAACATTTCCGGCAACATCGCGAACTCATCCACCACCGGTTACAAGGGCATCGGCACCAGCTTCGTCGACCTCATTCCGGACGCCTCGGTGCCGAGCAAGCAGGTCGCGGGCGGCGTGACGGCCAACGCGAAAGCGACCATCACCACGCAGGGCACGATCTCCTCATCCACCGTCGCCACCAACATGGCGATCACCGGCGACGGCTTCTTCTCGATCCAGAAGGCCACCGGGATCGTCGACAACGTGCCGGTGTTCAGCGGCGTCACCTACTACACCCGCCGCGGCGACTTCCAGCTCAATGCCAACGGCAACCTGGTCAACGGCGCCGGCTATTATCTGATGGGCACCACGGTCGACCCCAAGACCGGCAACCCAACCGGCAACGTCGCCACCGTCCTGAAATTCCAGAACAACTTCATCCCGGCGCAGGCGACGACCTCGATCCAGTACGCCGCGAACCTGCCGTCGCAGCCGAACACGGCGGCGAGCTCGACCGCTGCGTCCAAGACGCTGCTGGCGGCCGGCGGCCTGAACCCGTCGGATTTCGCCGCCAACCCGCTGATCGTCGGCACGCCGCCGCCGCCTTATGTGAACGCGACGGTCTCCGGCGGTGCCGCTACCGGCAATCTGCGCTCGGCCTACACGTCGACGACGGTCACGGGCTCGGTGGCCCTCTTGAACAGCGCATCGGCCGCAGCGGGCAGCGGTACGTCCCTCGACCCGAGCGCAAGCCCGCATCTCGGCGTCTCGCTGGCCGGCCAGACACTGACGATCAACAATGGCAGTGGGCCCTATACGATCACCTTCGACAATACCGCGACGGGCATCACGACGACTGCCAACAGCACCACGATTGGCGTGAAGGCCGGCGCCACGACGACGGTGAACGATATCCTCACTGCGATTCAAACGGCCGGTGGCGCCGGCAACAACGTCACCGCCACGATCACCGGTACCGGAAGCATCCAGATCTCGGGTGGCACCCTCGTCGATCTTGCGATCAGCGGCAGCGCGGCGACCACGCTCGGCCTCAGCAACGTGACGCGCGGCGGCAACGTGCTGTCCACGCCTGCGATCACCGGGAATACGCTGCTCGGTGGTGCCGCGATGCCCGGCGCTTCGGAAGTTCTCTCCTCGGGTTTCCAGGCAGGGTCGGCGGGTCCGCCCGTCGTTAATCCCGATACGATCACGGTGAACGGTCAGACGCTCACTTTCGTCTCGGGTGCTGCGGCCGGCGCGAACCAGATCAGCGTCAACGACGACATCTCGACGTTGCTTCAGAAGATCGATTTTCTCGCCGGCACTTCAGGCTCGTCGATCAGCAACGGCGTGATCACGCTGAACACCGGCACCGCAAACCCCGCTTTGAACGTCTCCAGCAGCAACCCCAATGCGTTCGCGGCGCTCGGCTTCACCTCAGCCGTTTCCAAGCCTCGCGGCGGCGGCGGGACGGCCGGCACGGGCACCGTGATCGGCAACGACGTCGCGACCTTCACCAAGGAAACAATCAGCGGTGGCGCGGTGACCGCCTACAATGCGGCGGGCACGCCGGTGAATCTGCAGCTCCGTTGGGCCAAGACCGACAGCGCCTCCCTGGGAACCGGTCATTCCGATACCTGGAATCTGTTCTATCAGACTGACCCGAACGCGACCGGCGCGAACGTTGCGTGGATGAACACGGGACAGGCCTTCACCTTCGCCGCCGACGGCTCGCTGACCTCGCCGAGTGGCTCGGGCATCACCATCAACAATGTCAGCGTCAGCGGCCAACAACTCGGCTCGGTTGCCTTCAACATCTCCTCGGGCGGGCTGACGCAATATGCCAGCACCAGCGGCGCGGTGACCATCAACACCATCACGCAGAACGGCTATGCCGCCGGCCAGCTCCGCTCGGTCTCCGTCAACAACAGCGGCCTCGTGGTCGGAACCTTCTCCAACGGCCAGAACCTCGATCTCGCCCAGGTGACGTTGTCGCATTTCAACGGCACCAACTACCTCAAGGCCCTCGACGGCGGCGCCTATGCCGCGACCGAGCAATCGGGACCTGCGATCGACGGCGCTTCGGGCACCATCAGCGGCTCGTCGCTGGAAGGCTCGAACACCGACATCGCCGACGAATTCACCAAGCTGATCGTGACCCAGCAGGCCTACTCGGCCAACACCAAGGTGATCACGACGGCGAATTCGATGGTGCAGGACCTCCTGAACGTGTTGCGCTGATTGCGGCGCGACGTAACCAAAGGCGGTAAGTCCAGATGGGTTTGAGTTCAGCCCTCGCCAGTGCGATGAGCGGCCTGCGTGCCAACCAGGCCGCGCTCTCGATCGTGTCCTCGAACGTCGCGAATTCGCAGACGCCGGGTTACATCGTCCAGACGCCGAACCAGATCGAGGTCACCACCGGCGACTTCGGCTCGACGGTGATGACGACCGGCGTCAGCCGCGAGCTCGACACCTATGTGCTGAACCAGCTGCGCACCGAGACCGGCGGCAGCGGCTATGCCGACCAGATGGCCAACATCCTGAAGCAGCTTCAGAATGTCTATGGCACGCCCGGCAATAGCGGCACGCTCGAAACCGCGCTGAACAATTTCACCACGGCGTTGCAGGCGCTGTCGACCAGTGCGGGCTCGTCGTCGGCGCAAACGGTTGCCGTCGGAGCGGCGCAGGCATTGGCGCAGCAGCTCAACGTCACCACCAAGGGCATCCAGTCGCTGCGCTCCAACGTCGAGCAGGATCTCGGCACCTCGGCGCAGCAGGCCAACGCGTCGAT
The DNA here is from genome assembly GCF_004123905.1 of Bradyrhizobium betae. Classification (GTDB taxonomy): domain Bacteria; phylum Pseudomonadota; class Alphaproteobacteria; order Rhizobiales; family Xanthobacteraceae; genus Bradyrhizobium; species Bradyrhizobium betae_A. The sequence goes on along the minus strand of NZ_MZXW01000014.1, from coordinate 9,538 downwards.
GCAGCAGATCGCCGACATCAACACCAAGCTCCAGGGCCTGTCGGCAAACGATCCCTCGGCCGCAACGTTGATGGACCAGCGCGATCAGGCCATCAACACGCTGTCGAAATTTGTCGACGTCCGCGTCACCACTGATGGTTCGAACCAGGCCAACATCTACACCACCACCGGCATCCAGCTGGTCGGCGCCGGGCTTGCCTCGCAATTCACCTTTGCTTCCGCCGGCGCGCTCTCGGCGACCTCGCTCTACAACATCGATCCGGCCAAGTCCGGCGTCGGCGCGCTCAACATCAAGCTGCCGAACGGATCGTCGGTCGACGTCGTCGCCAACAACGTGGTCTCCTCCGGCCAGATCGCGGCCGACCTGAAGCTGCGCGACCAGACGCTGGTGCAGGCGCAGAACCAGATCGACCAGCTCGCCGCGACGATGTCGAGCGCGCTGTCCGACAAGACTACGGCCGGCAGCACGGTGTCCGGCCCGCCGGCCGGTTTCGACATCGACCTTGCCGGCGCGCAGCCGGGCAACACCGTCAACTTCACCTACACCGACACGACCACCAACACCAAGCGCCAGGTCACGCTGGTCAACGTGACCGATCCGGCGGCGCTGCCCCTGCAGAACGCGACCAACGCCAACCCGATGCAGATCGGCGTGAACTTCTCCTCCGGCATGGGCGCGATCGCCTCGGCGCTCAACACCGCGCTATCAAGCTCGCACCTGACATTCGCGGCCGCACCGTCGCCGGCGACGGCCACGACGCTGCGCATCACCGATGACAATAGCGGCCTCGCCAAGGTCAATTCAGCGTCGAGCACCAAGACGATCTCGTCGCTGACCTCTGGCAATCCGCAACTGCCGCTGTTCACCGACGGCGGGCAGGCCCTCTACACCGGCGCGATCACCGCATCGGGCTCGCAGATGACCGGCCTTGCCGGGCGCATCGCCGTGAACACACAGCTGGCAACCGATCCGACCAGGCTGTCGGTCTACAGCACCTCGCCGGTGACGCCCGCGGGCGACACCACGCGTTCGGACTATCTCTACTCGCAGCTCACCTCGGCGGTGTTCTCCTATTCACCGCAGAGCGGTCTCGGCTCGGCGAGCCAGCCCTTCACCGGCAGCGTCTCGAACTACCTCCAGCAGTTCCTCAGCGTTCAGGGCAATGCCGCGACGCAGGCGACCCAGCTTCAGCAGGGCCAGAGCGTCGTGGTCTCGACGCTCCAGGCGAAGTTCAACTCGACCTCCAGCGTCAATCTGGATTCCGAGATGTCGAACCTGATCCAGCTTCAGAACGCCTATGCCGCCAACGCCCACGTCATGTCGGTGGTGCAGAGCATGATGAACACGTTGCTCCAGGCTCAAGTGTAACCAGTATAGGGCTCTGAAAAATGTCGATCAGCAGCATAAACTACTCCTCGTCGGTTCTCGGCTCGCAGATCCGCAACATCAATCAGCAGCTCACCGACCTGTCGACGCAGCTCTCGACCGGCAAGCTGTCGCAGAACTATTCCGGGATGGGCACCAACGAGGGCTTCGCGATCGCCGGGCGATCGCATATCTCCAACATCGCCGCCTATACCGACACGATGACCAACGTCAACGTCAACATCAACCTCGCCAATACCGCGCTACAGTCGCTGACGACGATCCGCAACACGACGCAGACCGGCTCCGCGAGCACCGCGCAGGATCTCAACGTCAACGGCCAGACCGTCGCGCAGAACACCGCCGCCGCGCAGTTCGGCTCGATGGTCGGCGTTCTCAACACCCAGTCGGGCAACCGCTATCTGTTCTCCGGGACGGCCTTCAACACGCAGCCGGTTGCCAATGCCGGCGACATCATCAACGGCACGACCACTCAGGCGGGCTTCAAGACCGTCATGGCGGAACGCCAGGCCGCCGACCTCGGCGCCAACGGCATGGGCCGGCTGGTGCAGACGCAGCCGACGCCGAGCTCGGTGAAGGTATCCGAGGACGTCGCGGGATCGCCGTTCGGTCTCAAGATCGCGGCGGTGTCCTCGACGCTGACGGGTGCGACCGTCACCGGCCCGAGCGGCTCGCCGGTGTCGTTCTCGGTCGATCTCAACGGTGTCAATCCGAATAACGGCGACAAGCTAAGCGTCCAGTTCACGCTGCCGGACGGCTCGACCGAGCAGATCGACCTGACTGCATCCACGGCCAAGCCGACGCCGCTCGGCAGCTTTGCGATCGATGCAAGCACGCCCGTCAACCCAACCAACACCGCGACGAACCTCAACACCGCGCTGAACACCGCGATCACGAAGCTCGCCAATACCTCGCTGGTGGCGGCATCCGCGATCACGGCTGGCAACAATTTCTTCAACACCACGAGCTCGGCGATCGGCACGCCTGTCAACAACCAGGCGGCGACGCCGGCACCCATCACCGGCGCGACGGCGTTGTCCGGCGCGAGCCCCTCGGATTCGATCTCGCCCGGTTTCGTCGCAGGCGACAGCATCACCGTGAACGGCACCACGCTCACCTTCGTCAGCTCGGGCGCGACTGGCAATCAGCTCAATGTCGGCGACAGCATCCAGACGCTAATGAGCAAGATCGACGCGATCACCGGCACGTCGAAGCCATCGACCGTGCATGGCGGCTCGATCACGATCAATACCGACGATGCCGCGAGCCTCAACGTCACGAGCTCGAACACGGGGGCGATGAGCTCGCTCGGTTTCAGCTCGACGCCCGTCACCGCGACGCAGCCGCCATTGCGCGTCGGCTCGTCGCCGGCAAGCTCGGCGACGACACTGGTCAATGGCTCGGCCAATACCGTGAAATGGTACACCGGCAATGACGGACCCGGCTCGCCGCGCTCCACCGCGGTGGCGCGGGTCGACGATTCCGTTACGGTGCAGTATGGCGCGCAAGCCAACGAGGATGCGATCCGCCAGCAATTGCAGGCGATCGCCGTGTTCGGGACGTTCTCGACGTCGCCGACCAGCCAGTATGCTGGGGGGCAGGTCGCCGCGCTTAGCTTGCGCACGACCCAGGCGCTGACGAAACAGCCCGGTCAGCAGCGCATCGAGGACATCCAGACCGATCTCGCGATGGCCCAGAACACGATGAAGGACGCAGGCACGCGCCAGACCCAGGCCAAGGCACAGCTCCAGTCCATTATCGACCAGGCGGAGTCGGCATCGCCGGATCAGGTGGCGAGCGAGATTCTTTCGCTTCAGAACGCGCTCCAGGCGTCATACCAGGTTACCTCGAACCTGTCGCAGCTCTCGCTCGTCAAGTTCCTGTAAGGAAGCATTAAGGCGCCGTTAACCATGCCTCTTTACCTCTTGGTGAGGATTTGAGCGGGGCGGAGCTGGCAATGTCGGACAAGATGCAACTGGTGGTGGCGACGCCTTGCTTCGGCGGGCAGGTGTCGAGCATCTATGCGAGCTCGATCTTCGCGCTCCAGCGCGCCGTGCACGGCATGTCGAATCTCGGGCTTAAGGTGCTGCTGCGCGATGGCGACGCGCTGATCACGCGCGCGCGTGCCAATCTGGTCGCGATGTTCCTGGACGACCCCGACGCGACGCATTTCCTTTTTATCGACGCCGATATCGGCTTCAAGCCCGAGCAGGTGTTCCGGCTGATCGAATGCGGCGCCGACGTCGTCGCAGGCTGCTATCCGATCAAGCGGGTCAACTGGGACAAGGCGAAGCGGGCGACCGAGGCGGGCCGTGCCGATGTGCCGGCCGCTTCGCTCGACTACGTGCTCGAGATCGAGGATCCCGACCGCATCGTGGTGGTCAACGGTTTTACCCGCGTGCGCTATGCCGGCACAGGCTTCCTGATGATCCGCCGCCATGTGCTGGAGGCGATGTGCCGCCATCCTGATTATGCGAACCTGCAATTCTTCCGCGAGCACTCGCACGATACGCTTGTCGCGAGCCAGAACCGCTTCGCGCTGTTCGAATGCATGATTGATCCCTCGACCGGCACCTATCTCTCCGAGGATTTTGCCTTCTGCAAGCGCTGGACCGATATCGGCGGCGAGATCTGGGCCGATATCCAGAGCTCGCTCGACCATGTCGGGCCGTCGGTGTTCCACGGCGACATCGCTTCGCAATTCGCAGCCGCGCCCGCGGCGGCCGCCGCCGACGCGGCTTGAGCGTTCCGGGATGAGCACCGGCGCATCCCGTCCGTCAGCCGAGGGACGCGCGTTCGACGGCGGCTCGCGCTACCGCCTGCGTGATCTCTTCACACCGCTGGATACGCTGCTGGTCTCCGGCGGGGACCCGCGGCTGGCGCTCGATGCGAGCGACCGTGTCAATGCCTATGGCTGTGCGGCCTCGCCAGAGCCTGAGATCTGGAATTTCGCGTCTTCGACCGCGTCGACGATCTCGCAGGCGGCCTACGACCGCGCCGCGCTGGCGCGCGAAGAGCTGATGCACAAATGCCTGTTCGACGAGGTCGAAATCGCCTTCGATGCGCGCTGTGAGGACATGCGCGAGGAGTTGCGTGGCCATCTCCAGCTCTCGCCGCGCGTCGACGTCGTGTTCTCGCCGTCCGGCACCGATTCCCAGCTTCACGCCCTGTTCCTGGCGCGCGCGGTGCTCGGCGCGCCGCCGGTGACGATCGTGGTCGGCGCGGACCAGACCGGCAGCGGCACGGTCCATACTGCGCGCGGGCGTCATTTCAGCACGATGACGGCAAGCGGCCTTGCGGCGCGCAAGGACGGTGCGGTGGCGGGGCTTGCAGGTGACGGAATCGCGCTGCCGCTGCTCGACACGACGCCCGGCATTGCGATGCGCTCCGATGCGGATGCTGCGGTCATGCGTGCAGTGGAGGCCAGCCTCGCGCAAGGCCGCTGCGTTTTTCTCCAGATCATGGATTCGTCAAAGCTCGGCTGGCGCGCGCCGAGCGCTGCCTGCCTCGATGAGATTGCACGGCGCTGGCCGCGCAAGGTTCAGGTGGTCGTCGATGCCTGCCAGGCGCGGCTCGGCCGCCGTCGGCTGCGTGCCTATCTCGATCGCGGTTACATGGTGCTGATGACAGGATCCAAGTTCTTCGGAGGTCCGGCCTTCAGCGGCGCGCTGCTGGTGCCGAAAGGGTTGTCGCGGTCGATCGACCGGATCGGCGCGATCGCGCCGGGCATCTTCGACTATGCCGGCCGCAGCGACTGGCCGATGGCCTGGACGGCGCTACGCTCGCGCTTCGACCGCCGGCCGAATTTCGGTCAATGGCTGCGCTGGGAGGCGGCGCTTGCGGAGATCGGCAGCTATTATGCCGTGCCCGGCGCGTTTCGCGCCAAGGCGCTGGCTGGGCTTGCGGCCGGCATCGACAGCATGATCGCATTGTCGCCGTCGCTTCGCCTCGTTCCGAACGCGGCCGAGACGGCCGGCGCGGATGACGAGGAATTCGCGGCAACCACGATCTTTCCGTTCACGCTGCTGTGCGACGGCAAGCCGGTCTCGGTCGCCGAAACCAGTGCCGTTCATCGGGCGCTGGCGCGTGACATGAACGAGGAGATCAGCGGCAGCGCGGCGGACCGGCAGGTCGCCGCACAACGCTGTCTCGTCGGCCAGCCGGTCCGGCTGGAGCGGCCGGACGATGCGCCGCAGGCCGTGTTGCGCCTCTGTGTCGGCGCGCGGCTCGTCACCGAAGCCTGGTCGGCGGATGCCGCACAGGCGCAACGCAATTTACAGCACGTGCTTGATCGCATCGCCCACGTCCTGGTGAAGATCGAGCTGCTGCTGGACCGCGCCGCGACGGCGCCGGGGAAGTTTGTGCTCGAGGTCTGAGATGCTGAATCCTGTTTCCACGTCGAACTATTCCGACCGCATCGGCTTTGCGCAGTTGACGCGCCGGGCTTTCGAGGGTGGCGATCTGCATCCATTGCGCGAGCACCTGCTGGCGCGGATTGCGGAGGGAACGGCGGAGGCGGGCGAGGGCCTCGATCTGTCGCTGATTGCCCAGCTTCTCGGCGAGAAGGAGGCCGGGCTCGTGATCCAGACCGAGGTGCTCGCCTTCCATCAATTGTTTCGCACGCCTTGCGGGCTTCCGAAACCTCGCCTGCGCGTGCTCGCGCTCGCGGCCGATATCGACATGGGAGGCAATACTCCGATCGAATTCCTGCTCGAAGGCTCCGACATCGAGCTGCTGACGCTTTACGTGGTCAAGGGTGTCGGCCTGCCCGAGACACTGCCCGATCACGACATCGCCATCGTGGTCGCCTCCGATTCCGAGGAATGCCGCGAGACGCTCGCCGCGATCGAACAGGCTGCGCCACGCTGGCCGCGGCCGCTGCTCAATCGGCCCGAGCTGATCGGCAATCTCGATCGCGACAAGCTGTTCCGGTTGCTGGCGGGCATCTCCGGTCTGGACATTCCCGTGACCGCCCACGCAACGCGCGCGCAATTGTCGGAGCTTCTGGAAGGCAAGATCGCCTGCGCGGACATCACGAGCGAACTACGGTTTCCGATGATCGTGAGGCCACGCGGTACGCATGCCGGCGTCGGGCTCGCGAAGATCGACGATGCGCCGGCGCTCGCAGCCTATCTCGCCGAGCGGCAAGAGCAGGACTTCTTCGTCGCGCGCTTCGTCGACTATGCGAGCCCCGACGGGCTCTACCGCAAATATCGTCTCGCCATGGTCGACGGCAAGCCATACGCCTGCCACATGGCGATCGCCGACCGCTGGGACATCTGGTATCTCAACGCCTACATGGCGTTCAGCGAAGAGAAGCGGGCTGAAGAAGCCACCTGGATGCAGGACTTCGATAGCGCCTTTGCCGAGTGTCATCGCAACGCGCTCGACGAGATGAGCAAGCGCGTCGGCCTCGACTATTTCATCGTCGATTGCGCCGAGAACCAAAACGGCGAGCTGCTGGTGTTCGAGGCCGACAACACCGCCGTCGTGCATAACATGGATCCGCCCGCCGTGTTTCCCTACAAGCCGCCGCAGATGCGCAAGATCTTTGCCGCGTTCACCGCGATGCTGTCGCGACACGCCAAGGCCCGCGAGAAGAGCGCAGAATGAACGAGATCATCCGCAACACGCAAAGCTCCGTCGCGCACACCTCGCTCGATCCGCAGGACTGGAACGAATTCCGCGCGCTCGCCCATCGCATGCTGGACGAGACCATCGACGGCATCGCCAATGTTCGCGCGCGTCCGGTGTGGCAGCCGATCCCCGATGACGTCCGTGCAGCCATCAAGTCCGACGTGCCGCGCGAGGCCAGCGATCTCGCCGACGTCTACCGCGAATTCACCGAGCATGTGGCGCCTTACGCGACCGGCAACGTCCATCCCGGCTTCATGGGCTGGGTGCATGGCGGCGGCACCGCGGTGGGCATGCTTGCCGAGATGCTCGCAGCGGGCCTCAACGCCAATCTGGGCGGGCGCGATCATATGCCGATCGAGGTCGAACGCCAGATCGTCGACTGGATGCGCCGCCTGTTCGCCTTCCCGGAAAGTGCGAGCGGCATCTTCGTCACGGGTACGTCGATGGCCAATCTGATGGCGGTGCTGGTGGCGCGCACGGCCGCGCTCGGCCGGCTTGCGCGGCAGCACGGCATCGGCAATGACGGCGCGCTGCTCACCGCCTACACGTCGCGGGCTGCGCATGGCTGCGTCTCGAGGGCGATGGACATCGCCGGGCTCGGCACCGACGCGTTGCGCAAGATCGAAATCGACGCCGATCATCGCATCGACGTCGCCGCGCTGCGCGCGCAGATTGCCGTCGACCGCGAGGTCGGGTTCAAGCCGTTCCTCGTCGTCGCGTCGGCCGGCACGGTCGATATCGGCGCGATCGACGATCTCAAGGGCATCGCCGCGCTGTGCCGCGAGGAGGGAATCTGGTTTCACGTCGACGGCGCTTTCGGTGCGCTCGCAATTCTGGCGCCCGAGCTTGCATCGCAGCTCGGCGGCATCGAGCTTGCGGATTCCATTGCGCTCGACTTCCACAAATGGGGACAGGTGCCCTACGATGCCGGCTTCCTGCTGGTGCGTGACGGCGAGCAGCATCGGCAGGCTTTTGCGCAACCGGCAGCATATCTCAGCCGCGAGGCGAGGGGGCTGGCCGCAGGCGCGGTCTGGCCCTGCGATCTCGGTCCCGATCTGTCGCGCGGTTTCCGCGCGCTGAAGACCTGGTTCACGCTCAAGACGTTCGGCACCGACCGGCTGGGTGCGTTGATCACGCGAAGCTGCGCGCTGGCGAAATATCTCGAAGCGCGCGTGCAGGCCGAGCCGCGGCTGGAATTGCTGGCGCCGGTGAATCTCAACATCGTCTGCTTCCGCTACCGCGCCGGCGATGCGGTCAATCGCGAAATCGTCGCCGACGTCCAGGAGTCCGGCATCTCGGCGCCTTCGAGCACGACGCTGAACGGCAAGTTCGCGATCCGTGCGGCGATCGTCAATCACCGCACCGAGGAAACGGATATCGACGCGCTGGTTGCGGCCGTGCTGGAGTTCGGTGACCGGCGCAGCGGCGGCGTGATCGAGACCGAGGCGCCTCCGCTCGCCGCGGCGCAGTGAGACATACCCCTTCAAAACAAAACGCCCCGGACCTGGTCCGGGGCGTTTTGCTTGGGGTGTGAAAGGCGCTCAGGCGGCCGAGCTGACATCGGCCTTGGGATGGGTCGCTTCGTACTGGTCGCGCAGCTTGTCTTCGTAGGCGATCAGCTTGCGGGCTTCCTTGAGAGCCCGGTAGAGGTCGCCGCTCATGATGTTGTTGTTGATGCCCTCGATGATCTGCCAGGCGCTCGGCACCGCGGTGACGATGTCCCTCACGAGGTTGAAATAGGTGCCGTGCTGGGTCTGCGGATCCGGCGAGATATACATGAGCTGGACCGCAAGATAGACGAGCTTGGCGGGCGTGTCGGCCGTCTCCGGCGTGAGAATGTCGCGCTCGCGCAGGATCGGCACGTTCTCGCCGTCGATCAGAAGGCGGGCGCGCTGGTCCGTGTTGGTGATCACTGAGTTGCCGACGATGATGCGTTCGTGCGGTTTGAGCTCGACCTTGAGAGCCATGCCTGTTCTCCATCAACCCTTTTGTAACGAGCGGCGCCCGGCCGGTGAAGGATGGCTGCCGACTCTGATTTGGGTACGATCCTTGCTCAATGTGGTTAACGGGTCGTAAACATCCACGGGCGTGTCGATAAATATAACGATGTCAATATCTTGCATGGTTGCGAAAACGTTAGGCGGAAATTTGGTGAGGGCGTTTTGGGCGCGACGCGGACAAACCGGCAGTTTCATTTCACGGATTGTTAGAGGCTTGGACGCACCGTCCGCCGGTCGTTTGATCAATCTCGGTCAGACAGGACGCGTAGCTACCAGAAAGGTAACAGTATGTCCGGTATCGTTCTCTCCTCTTCGGTTCGCCAGAACCTGCTCTCCCTCCAGTCCACCGCTGATCTGCTCGCCACCACCCAGTCCCGTTTGTCGACTGGCAAGAAGGTGAACTCGGCGCTCGACAACCCCACCAACTTCTTCACGGCGCAGTCGCTCGACAACCGCGCCAGCGACATCAACAACCTGCTCGATGGCATCGCCAACGGCGTGCAGGTGCTCCAGG
>NZ_MZXW01000049.1 GCF_004123905.1 Bradyrhizobium betae | reverse complement strand
GGCAAGAAGGTGAACTCGGCGCTCGACAACCCCACCAACTTCTTCACGGCGCAGTCGCTCGACAACCGCGCCAGCGACATCAACAACCTGCTCGATGGCATCGCCAACGGCGTGCAGGTGCTCCAGGCCGCCAACACCGGCATCACCTCGCTGTCGAAGCTGCTGGACTCCGCGAAGTCGATCGCCAACCAGGCGCTCCAGACCACCGTCGGCTATTCGACCAAGTCGAACGTCTCGACCACGATCGCCGGTGCCACGGCGTCCGACCTGCGCGGCACCACGAGCTACACCAGCACGACCGCGCTCTCCAACGTGCTGTTCTCCGGCGCTACCGGCGGTGCGACCGTTGCGACCGGAACGACCACGCTCGGTGGTGTCTCCGCTGCGCTCACCGGCTCGGCTGCAGTCGCTGGCGACGGTACGACCGCCTTCACAGGCGGCTTGAAGCTGGCCGGTACCGCCGGCGCGACGACCATCGCTGCCAACGCGGCACCGACCGATGGTGAAACGCTGACCGTCGATGGCCACACGATCACTTTCAAGGCCGCGGACGTTCCGACCGGCGCCAATATCCCGTCGGGATCCGGCACCAACGGTAATATCCTCACGGACGGTAACGGCAACTCGATCGTGTACCTCGGCGCTACGGCCGCGACGGGTACTGCGCAGGACCTGCTGAATGCCATCGACATTGCCAGCGGAGCTCAGACGGTCTCGATCGCCAGCGGCGCTGCTACCCTGAGCGGCGGCGCAACGGCGAACGCCATCGCCGGCGGCAAGGTCACCCTGAACACGGGTACCGGCGCTGACCTCAGCATCACCGGCCGGTCCGACCTTATCAAGGCGCTCGGCCTGACGGGCGCGGCCGGCAGCGGCCAGGTCACCGTCACCCAGGCGCGTTCGACTACTTCGGCCACGCTCGGGACCCTGATCCAGGACGGATCGACGCTGAACGTGGACGGCAAGACGATCACGTTCTCGAACGCGAAGACGCCCACCACAGTCGCAACGGGTTCCACCCAGGTCGGCAATTTGGTCACGGATGGAA
>NZ_MZXW01000036.1 GCF_004123905.1 Bradyrhizobium betae | reverse complement strand
TGTTTAGACCGGACAGATCACTGACAGGTGTTCGGAGACATAGCTGACACATCAAACTGGGCTGGATTGGTCGATTCGGGAGGCCGTCCATGCCCTGGAACGAGGTGTCGGTAATGGATCAGCGACGCGAGTTCGTACGACTTGCCTTGCAGGATGGGGCGAACCGGCGGGAGTTGTGCCGGCGGTTCGGGATCAGTCCTGATGTGGGCTACAAATGGTTGAGGCGTTGGCAGGCTGGAGACCATGAGCTGGCTGATGAGTCCCGCCGGCCCAAAAGCATACCCAGGCGAAGCGTGCCCGAGATCGAGGCGCGGGTTCTGGCGATGCGTGACAAGCATCCGGCCTGGGGGGCGCGCAAGATTGCTCATTGCCTGAAGCGCGGTGGCCAGACCGTGCCAGTCCCCTCTACAGTGCACCAGATCCTGTGCCGGAACGAGCGGATCAAGCCGAGCGCGAAGGCCGCACTTAGTCCTTCAGGCCACCGGTTCGAGAAGGATGCGCCCAATCAACTCTGGCAGATGGACTTCAAGGGGCACATGCCGCTTGCCGACGGGAGGCGTTGCCACCCGCTGACCATGGTCGATGATCACTCGCGTTATGCCCTGTGCCTGAAGGCATGTGCCAACGAGCAGCGCCCCGACGTGCAGAAGCACCTGACCGACACCTTCCGACGCTATGGGCTGCCGGAGGCCTTCTACCTCGACAACGGTTCTCCCTGGGGCGACACGTCCGGCGCTCGCTGGACTGCGCTGAAGGTGTGGCTGCTCAAGCTCGGCGTCAGAGTGGTCCATGCCAGGCCGCGTCATCCTCAGGGCCGGGGCAAGAACGAACGCTTCCATCGCAGCCTGAAAGCAGAAGTGTTCGCGTTGCGCACGTTCCGCACCCTGGCGGAAGTTCAGCGCGCCCTCGACGACTGGCGCACGATCTACAATCTGGAGCGGCCACATGAAAGCCTCGGCATGGGTATCCCCGCCGATCGCTACCGGCCGAGCTCTCGCGCCATGCCCGATCGTGTGCCGAAGGTGCAATACGACGCCGGGGAGATCGTTCGCACCGTCTCCTCGACCCGGAGCTACATCGCCTTCAAAGGGCAGATGTGGAAAGTCCCTCAAGCCTTCTGCGGCGAGCAGCTGGCCGTCAGGCCGCTCGACCGCGACGGCCGTTACGGTGTCTTCTTTGCCAGCTGGCAGGTCGGCTCAATCGACTTGACCCGCGGTCAAACTGTCAGTGATGTGTCCGAACAACCGTCAG
>NZ_MZXW01000027.1 GCF_004123905.1 Bradyrhizobium betae | reverse complement strand
GTGCTGGACTGCACCCCTGAAGTGAGACACGATAATTACAGTGACAGGCATTTCGAGGATGACCTGTGGCAGGACGAGGAAAGAAGCGTCAGTTTCCGACGGCTTACAAATTGAAGGCGATCAAGCGGGTTGAGCGAGGCGAAGGCGTCCTTCCTGTGGCCCGCGAGCTTGGAATCTCCCGCAAGATTCTCCATGACTGGATCAAAGCCTGGAACGCCGATGGGCCGGACGGTTTGAACCGGAAGCCCGGACCCAAACCTGGCCCCCGCAAGCTCAAGCCGCTGCTGACGTACGACGACAAGCGCTCCGCCCTCGCGCTTGCCAAAGCCCGCATCGCCGAGCTCGAACGCCTGGTAGGCCGCCAGCAGATGGACCTCGATTTTTTTCGGCAAGCCTTGCGCGCATTGAAGCGGCCGGCAGCGCAAGGCAAACCCGCATCCGCATTATCGAAGTCATCAAAGCCATGACGTCGAAGACACTGGATGCTCGTGCCGATGTGCAGCGCCTGTGTCGCCTCGCGGGCCTGCCGCGCGCGACGTATTATCGCCATCACGCCAAACGCAGCCACGAGACGGCCGAGTGCGAGCTGCACGACGTGATCCAGCGCATTTGCCTCAAGCACGTCTTCTACGGCTATCGACGGGTGACAGCCACCCTCAGACGCCAAGGCATGGTCGTAAACGCCAAGAAAGTTCAGCGACTTATGCGCGAAGATAACCTGCTGGCGCAGCGCAAGACGCCGTTTCTGAAGCCGCCGGCGGAGCGGCCATCGGGCTTTCTCGTCGTCCCCAATCTGGTCCGCGGCCTGGTGCCGTCCGCACCCGACCAGATCTGGGTCGCGGACATCACCTATGTGCATCTGGCCAAAACCTTCGCCTATCTCGCCGTCATTCTCGACGCGTTCTCGCGCAAGGCCGTTGGCTGGGCCTTCGAGGACACGCTCGATGCCTCGCTCGCCATCGCCGCGCTGGAAAAAGCTATCGCGGCTCGGGGACCGGCCCCGGGCAGCCTAATCCATCACTCCGACCGCGGCGTGCAATACGCGTCCATCGCCTATCGCCAGCGGCTTGCCGATCGCGACATCACCATCAGCATGAGCAGGCCGGGCAACCCCTTCGACAACGCCAAGGCTGAAAGCTTCATGAAAACGCTCAAGGCTGAACAGATCAACGGCAAAGACTTTGCCGACCTGGTCGACGCCCGCCGCCATATCAACAGCTTCATCGCGGAGGTCTACAACAAGGAGCGCCTGCACTCGGCGCTCGGATACCAGTCGCCTCTTGAGTTCGAAACCGCGTTCGCGCAAAACAACGCGCGGTAACGCATCGTGACAACCCCACTGTCACTGTAATTATCGTGTCTCACTTCAGGGGTGCAGTCCAG
>NZ_MZXW01000012.1 GCF_004123905.1 Bradyrhizobium betae | reverse complement strand
CACTACTTTGGCAGAATTGGTCTGCGCCACTGTTTTTCAAGGATTTGCTTTCGGCAATATGGGCACTGCTGAGACGGCGGCCGAAGGATGAGATCGACGATGGCGTGACGTACGGCGGGCATGGTTGGTTGAGGCGGAGGCCCGTTGATTCTTTTTTTTCCGCCCCGCGTACGCGAGGCGACGATGTTGCAGGAAGGCGTAGGCAATCATTGTCATCAGGGCGTGGCGATGAAGACCTTGCCATGATCGCCCTTCGAAGTGATCAAGTCCAAGCTCTTCCTTCAATTGCTGATGCGCCTGCTCACAAATCCACCGTGCCTTGATGGTGGCGGCCAGCGTGCGCAGATCCGTCGCCGCCGGAAGATTGGCGAGATAGTATTTCTTCTCCCCGGAGGCACGTTGCTCGCCAATGAGCCAGGCTTCGTCGCCTGGGAGGTGCTGCTGACCTTTATCCCATATCCGCTGCGGAGGGCCGTCGGCGGTCCGGACACGGAGAGCAGCAAATTGGGCTTTGAGCCGACCTTTCGTCCCGCTACGCCAACTCACGGTTTTCCATTTGGCGCTGGCCAGCATTTGTTCTGCCGCAATCGATAAGATATCGGGCACGTGGTGCTTTCGTGGCTTCCCGCGGACTTTGGTAATCGGCCAAATGAGCTTCACGTCGACCGGATACACTTTCAGGTGCCGAGGGATACCGACAGCCCAGGCCAGCCCGCGCTCTGTTAGCCCTTGTCGAAACGGTGCGCTGAGGCCGTATCCTGCATCCGCCAGCACACATCCAAAGCGCACGTTGGCCGCCATCGCGCGGTCAATCTCGGCCAAAGCAATCTCCGGCTTGGACCGTGGCGTTCGGTGTTCGACTGGCACGCGAGCGCGCTTCAAACGAGACATGTCGCTCGTCCAACTGTCAGGCAGAAAGAGACGTAACGCGACCATCACTGGCACTTCGCCGCGCGCAAGCGTTAAAGACACCAGCGTTTGGCAATTTGCCGTTTTACCGAGAGCCGACGCGTATTGAGCCGCAACACCGACCGAGCGCTCACCCTTCTTCGGCAGTGAGGTGTCATCGATAACCAACACCGCATCCCTGCCGCCGACAAGTCGGTCCGCCTGGTTGAGCAGCTCTGTCTCCAGCGGCGTCGCGTCCCAGACACCGTCCGCAATGAAATGGTGCAACTGGTCGTAGTTGCTCGTGGCAAGGCGTTCCGCCATCGGCTGAACGCTCTTGCGATCGCCAGGACCGATCAATCCCGCAACATACAGAGGACACATCCGCTGTCGGGTCTTATGACCCAGCCGGTCCAAGAACGGCATTAGCCAGCGTTCGAGTTCGTCTTCCCATCCCGGCATGGTCAGCCCTCCAAGAGCCGACCACCCATGAATCATTGAAAAATCGATTCGGGAATCCTATAAAACGCGACAAAATCAAATAATCTGCCAAAGTAGTG
>NZ_MZXW01000034.1 GCF_004123905.1 Bradyrhizobium betae | reverse complement strand
CGATTGTGTTGAAAAAGGCGACTGTTGCGACGCAGAGGGATCAGTGATTCAGTCAGTCTAATTGGCAGGACTGAAGATCATGATGGGACATCGGCAAGTCGAACAGGCTGCGTTGTTCTACGAGTTCTCGCTCGAGAGGCATGTTCCCGCCGACCATTTGCTCCGGTCGATCGATAGATTTGTCGATCTTGAACAGGTCAGGCAGGACCTGGCACCCTTCTACAGCAGTATCGGTCGACCTTCGATCGATCCCGAACTGATGATCCGGATGCTCTTGATCGGTTACTGCTTCGGCATTCGATCGGAGCGGCGCTTGTGCGATGAGGTCCACCTTAACTTGGCCTATCGGTGGTTCTGCCGGCTGGGTCTGGACGGCGCAGTACCGGATCACTCGACGTTCTCCAAGAACAGGCATGGCCGCTTCCGACAGAGCGACCTCTTCCGTCGCGTGTTCGAGAGCGTTTTGCGTCGCTGCATCGAGGAACGGCTGGTCGGCGGTGAAGGATTTGCGGTCGATGCGAGCCTGATCAAGGCTGATGCTAATCGGCAGAAGGGGATCGAGGGTGACAAGGGACTTGCGCCGGAGGCTGCCGGCCGAGCAATCGATGAGTATCTGTCCGTGCTCGATGATGCCGCTTTCGGAGCGGCAACCGAGGTCACGCCGAAGTTCGTGTCGCCCTCCGATCCGGCGGCGCGCTGGACGGGGGCGCACGGTGGCCAAGCCTTCTTCGCCTACTCGATGAACTACCTGATCGACGTCGAGAACGCGATCATCGTCGATGTCGAGGCGACCACGGCAATCCGGCAGGCGGAGGTGTTGGCCGCCAAGCGCATGATTGAGCGCTCGCTCGAACGGTTCGATCTCTATCCGAACCGGCTCCTCGGTGACAGCGGCTACGGCTCGGCCGAGATGCTCGCCTGGCTGGTCTATGAGCACGGCATCGAGCCGCACGTTACAGTCTTCGACAAGTCGGCCCGCACTGACGGGATCTTCTCGCGCGACGACTTCACCTATGACCATGCCGGGGACGTCTATCGTTGCCCCAGTGGCAAAGTTCTTACTACGACCGGAACGCTGGTGAACGATGGCGCCACCATGCTTTACCTCGCCAGCAAGCGCGATTGTGATCGCTGCGCATTGAAGTCGCAGTGCTGCCCCAAGCAGGCCTCACGGAGGGTGCCGCGCTCGATCTACGAGGGCGCTCGCGACATGGCGCGCCAGATCGCAAGGTCGTGGGAGGGCCGCACTTCGCGTCGACTCCGCAAGAAGATCGAGATGCTGTTCGCGCACCTCAAGCGCATTCTCAAGCTCGACCGTTTACGTTTACGAGGTCCAAACGGCGCGCGTGACGAGTTCACCCTCGCGGCCACGGCCCAGAACCTTCGCAAGATGGCCAAGCTGATCCCAATGCCCACCTTGGGGTAGAAACCGCCAAAGCCATTGGGCCGCATCGCGCTGACGCCAATACATCCGATTACTGTTTCCCTTTTTCAACGGAATC
>NZ_MZXW01000001.1 GCF_004123905.1 Bradyrhizobium betae | reverse complement strand
CCTGGAGCACCTGCACGCCGTTGGCGATGCCATCGAGCAGGTTGTTGATGTCGCTGGCGCGGTTGTCGAGCGACTGCGCCGTGAAGAAGTTGGTGGGGTTGTCGAGCGCCGAGTTCACCTTCTTGCCGGTCGACAAACGGGACTGGGTGGTGGCGAGGAGATCAGCGGTGGACTGGAGAGAGAGCAGGTTCTGGCGAACCGACGCAGAGAGAACAATACCGGACATAACTCTTACCCTTCTGGTTTACGCGTCTTCGTTCGATCGCTTCGGATCGAGTGACGGGCACAGCCTGAGGGGACATGGCTAACAAAGGGTGAAACCTGCTCGCGAGCCGTAAGCGCCGGTTCACCATAAGGCTCCGGGAGCACATCCGGATTAGCGACGATCGACCTGAAATTCCTCGCTTTTTTGTGGCGTTTGCCTCCGGTTAACCATAACCAGCGGTTACTTTTCCAGAGCCGCCGACTTGCTCCTCGATCGAGCCGCGCAAAAAGAAAGCGGCGGGGCCGAAGCCCCGCCGCCATGACTTGGTTGCGTTGTCAGCCGCTATTAGCGGAGCAGCTGGAGCACGCTCTGCTGCGACTGGTTGGCCAGCGACAGCGCGGAGACCGCGATCGACTGGCGGGTCGACAGCGCCTGGCTGTTGGCCGCTTCCTCGTTTGTATCGGCCAGCGTCAGGTTGGACGAGCCGGTCTGGAGCACGTTGATCAGGTTCTTGTTGAAGTCCTGACGCACCTGCACGACCGAGAGGTTCGAACCGAGCGTCGAGGCTTCCGAGCGCAGCGTGCTCGAGGCCGTGTTCAGCTTGGTCAGCACCTTGTTGGTGGCGGCGTTGTCGATGAAGTCGGTGCCCTGCACCAGGCCGGCCAGACCCAGACCCTTCGAGTTGAAGGTCACGCCGGTGATGCTCAGGTTGGACTTGCCGGTCTCGTCGAACACCAGCTTGAGCTGGTCGCCGTTGAGCAGGTTGACGCCGTTGAACGAAGCGTCCAGCGAGGTCGTGTCGATCTGCGTCATGATGTTGTTGTACTGCGACACCAGGTTGGTACGGGTGGCCTGGGCAACAGCGTCAGCAACCGGCGCAGTCGCATTCGACCAGGTCAAGGCCGATGTGATCGTGCCGCCGATCGTACCGCCAGCGGTGGCAGATCCGATCGTCGAGGACGCATAGTCGTTGGTCGCGGAGACCGTGAGGGCACCGTTCGCATCGATCGTGGCCGTCAGGTTGTTGGCCTGAAGAGCCGTGTTGAGCTGATCGAGCGTCTTGACCGTACCGCCAGTGCCGTCGCCGAAGGTGACGTTGACCGCCGTACCGCCGTTGAAGGAGGCGAAGGTCAAGGTCTTGCCGGAGACGCCGCCCGACGCCGCGCTGCGGCTCGCCGAGAAGGACGTGCCGGTGCCGGTCGAACCGGTCAGACCGAGCGAAGCCAGCGCATTTTTGGTGCCCGAGATCGACAGGTCCGCGTTCGCACCGGTCGAGAGGTTGAGCGCACCGGCCACGATCGACGAGTTCTTGGCGCCTGCGGTGGTTTGCAGAGCACCGGAAGCACCCGCCGTCTTGACGGTCTGCACACCGGTCGCAAGATCGATGGCGTTCAGGACGTCGTTGACGTTGCCGGCCTGAAGGTAAACGGTCGAGTTGCCGTTTCCATCCGTGACCAAATTGCCGACCTGGGTGGAACCCGTTGCGACTGTGGTGGGCGTCTTCGCGTTCGAGAACGTGATCGTCTTGCCGTCCACGTTCAGCGTCGATCCGTCCTGGATCAGGGTCCC
>NZ_MZXW01000040.1 GCF_004123905.1 Bradyrhizobium betae | reverse complement strand
GTAAGCGTCGTTCCGCTCCCGCCTTCTCGCGGCACATGGGATAGGCGAGTTTCACGATCTCTTTGAAGGGATCGGCTTGTGTCTATGCTTGACCATACGCTTAAATCGGACGTGACGGCGCGCCGGCTGGAAGTGATCACGGAGACGGGACGCCGTCGTTGGTTCTCCAAGGACGACAAGGCCCGGATCGTCGAGGAGACGCTGGTCTCGGGCGCCGTCGTTTCCGAGATTGCCCGGCGACACGGGCTGACCCCACAACAAGTGTTCACCTGGCGCCGGCAAGCACGCCGGTTGCCGACGCCGATGGCTGACGATCCACCGTTTGTACCGGCGGTGGTAGACGCCTTGGTACCGGCCGTGGCTGTTGGCCATGAGCGCAAGACAGCGCGACGCAAGGCCAAGCCGGATATCGGGGGCATCGAGATCGAAGCCGAGGGCGTCACTATCCGGGTCGGCCGAGGCGCGGATGTGGCGATGATTGCGGCCATCGTCCATGCGCTGAAGGCAAGCCGGTGATCGGCCCGTCCGGAACTGTCCGGGTGATGGTGGCAACCAAGCCGGTCGACTTCCGCAAGGGAATGGAGGGGCTTGCCATATTGGTACGCGAGCACATGCAGGCTGACCCGTTCTCGGGTGCTGTTTATGTGTTCCGTGCCAAGCGCGCCGACCGGATCAAGCTGATCTTCTGGGATGGTACGGGTTTGTGCCTGTTCGCCAAGCGGCTCGAAGACGGCGTCTTCCGCTGGCCGAAGATCGAGGATGGCGTGATGCGTTTGTCGGCGGCGGAATTGTCGGCGCTGCTCGAAGGGCTCGATTGGCGGCGTGTCCACGCGGCACGGGAGACGGTCGTGCCGACGCAAGTCGGATAATTGTGAGCCGTGCTGCGGCGAAGTGAATCAGGGGCATCGAGCACGTCGTCAAGCGGGCGCGAATATGCTCTGATTTACCTGTGAGCGATAACCTTCCTGATGATCCCGAGACGCTCAAGGCGATGCTGCTGGCAGCGCTTCACGAGAGCGAGCGGCTGCGTCAGATTATCAAGGAGCTGCAACGCCACCGCTTTGGCCGGAAGGCAGAGTCGCTTCCCGAGGAGCAGATGCTGCTGGGCCTCGATGACGTCCAACAGGTCGCAGCCTTTGCCGAGGCTGGTCATGACGAGACAGCCCCGGAAGGCCGGGCGGAGCGCGCACGCAAGCGCCGCGTCAATCGCGGAGCACTGCCGGCCCACCTGCCGCGGATCGAGGTCGTCGTCGACCTCGACGACAAGACCTGCCCCTGCTGCCAGGGCGAACTGCATCGGATCGGTGAAGACAGGAGCGAGCGGCTGGACATGGTGCCGGCGCAGTTCCGCGTTGTCGTCACCCGGCGTCCCAAATACGCCTGCCGAGCCTGCGAAGATGGCGTCACGCAGGCCGAGGCTCCGGCCCGGCTGATCGAGGGCGGCCTGCCGACGGAGGCAACCGTCGCCCAGGTTCTGGTGTCCAAATATGCCGATCATCTGCCGCTCTACCGGCAGGCCCAGATCTATGCCCGCCAAGGCATCGCTCTCGATCGATCGACGCTGGCGGACTGGGTTGGGCATGCCGCCTTCCATCTGCGCCCGCTGCATGAGCGCCTTCTCGCTCTGCTTCGCGCGAGATCCAAGCTGTTCGCCGACGAGACGACGGTGCCGGTGCTCGATCCGGGTCGAGGGCGCACCAAGACCGGCCAGCTCTGGGCCTATGCAGCCGACGACAGGCCCTGGGGCGGCCTCGATCCGCCCGGCATTGCCTATGTCTATGCACCCGACCGCAAAGCCGAGCGGCTGTTCAGCCATCTCGCCGGCTTCAAGGGCGTCCTGCAGGTCGATGGCTACAACGCCTATCCAAAGCTTGCCGAACGCGGCGGAGTCGAGCTCGCCTTCTGCTGGGTGCACATGCGGCGCAACTTCTACGAACTCGCGACAGCCGGCCCCGCTCCAATCGCAAGCGAGGCGCTCAACCACATCGCCGCATTCTATGCGATCGAGAAGGAGATTCGCGGCCGCAGCGCGGAGGAGCGTCGCCTCGTGCGGCAGCAGAAGAGCCGACCACTGGCCGATGCCTTTGAGGTATGGCTGCGCGCCAAGCTGGCTCTCATCAGCCAGAAGATCAAGCTCGCCGAGGCCATCCGCTATGCTCTCTCGCGCTGGCAAGGACTGACGCGCTTCATTGACGATGGCCGGATCGAACTCGATAACAACACCATCGAGCGATCAATCCGCGGTATCAAACTTTGCCGCAAGAATGCACTATTTGCAGGATCCGACGGCGGCGCCGAGCATTGGGCGGTCATCGCTTCCTTGGTCGAGACCTGCAAGATCAACGACGTCGATCCGCTCGCCTACCTCACCGACGTCCTGACCAGGATCGTCAACGGACATCCAAACCGCGACATCGACCTGCTACTGCCCTGGGCCTACCGCGCTCAAGCCCTCAAAGCCGTGGCCTGACAGCGACGCTTAC
>NZ_MZXW01000015.1 GCF_004123905.1 Bradyrhizobium betae | reverse complement strand
CAGAACCTTCGCAAGATGGCCAAGCTGATCCCAATGCCCACCTTGGGGTAGAAACCGCCAAAGCCATTGGGCCGCATCGCGCTGACGCCAATACATCCGATTACTGTTTCCCTTTTTCAACGGAATCGGTCAAAAGGCGAAGAACTCAACCTGAGCAAATTTGGCTCGCCGTGCCCCAATGAGCGGACTCCCACGAAGTGCGCTGCTACTTCGCTGCTGGGCCATTTCCCGACATTGTATCCTGGTTGCGAGTCCCGGAGAGGAAGGCATGACTACCCGCGCTCGGTGTCACCGGTCGTTGCTGTCGGAGCTCAAGGCGTGCTTGATTAGTTCTGTTCGCTCATCCTCGGAAAAGCGGTGTCCTATGTCGACCTCATGATGTTGCCAGCAATCGGCAAAGGCGTCGTTGTAATGCTGAACTCGAATCAAGGCGCGATGGCGGCTAAGGGCCAACAGGCGACATCGCAGGCTTAGCGCTGACATGAAAGAGGCCGCCAATTGGAGCGGCCCCAACTTGTTCTGTCGCGCCAACTTCGCCATCAGCGAACGGTGCCGCTCACTCTGTCGTACGGTTGAGCGCTGCACCATTGAGAAGTGGTATTTAGATCCCAAGCCCACTTCTTTCCGGCTGCCTGGCAAGCTTCGAAAGTGGCCCACTTGGGAGGCCAAGGCTCACCTGGATTCCATACCGGCGCTGTCTGTGGTTTCTGGATCTTTTGGGTATCGCGGGCATTCGTCGATGCCACCGACAAGATCGCGACAACGATACCTATGGACAAAAGTGCTGAGACTTTCACTGCTATGTCCTCCTAGATTACCAAGACAGCAAACGCCATCCCAAGAGGCATGATAGCACATTTTCAACCAACGGGATTCCGAACGTTGTTCTTCTTCGGGTCAAACGCGGTAGTTCTCTGAAAGAGCGGGATAATTCCGCCTTGCCTCCGAGACCGGACATCCGCGCTTATCGCACCGCGCCCTCGTCTCGTCGCGTTCAGGCGCCGCGAAACAGCGAATAGCCCCAGCGGGTGAATTTCAGCGGCAGATGAAAATGCTCGTTGACATCCTTGATGCGAAAGCGGAACGGCGTCACGGTGAGAAAACCGTCGCTGTCGCCAAAGAACTCGCCGAGATGAAACAGGACCTCGTACACGCCCGCCATCACGCCTTCGCCTTGTGCGACGGGATGATCGAGCACGCCGTTGGCGCCGAGCCGCCCGTCGGCGATGCGCTGGGAGTCCGGATCGATCCGCCAAATCTCGACGCGCAGCCCCTGCGCAGGGCGCCCGCTCGCCACATCGACCGCGTGAATGGAAATGCCGCCTGCCACCTTGCCGATCCTCCCGTGAGCACTGCGCCATGGTAGACGCAAACACGGCCGTTCGGCCAGCGCCGGCGCTGCTGCCGGCCCTGGGGGCGATGACCTCGCTTCAGGCGCTGGTGGCGCTCGCTTTGTTCGCGCCGGGCGTGGTCGCGCCGCGCGCCCATATCGAGGTCTGGCAGCTCTCGCTGTTCTCATGCGCGGTGTTCGCGGTCGGCATCCCCGCTTCGTTCTGGGGCGGCAGCTTCATCGCCCGGATGGGTTCGCTCAGGATCGCAAGCCTGTGTGCGGCGGCCATCGTCGTCAGCATGGCGCTGGCCTCGCTCGGATCGAGCGCCGCTCTGCTTGCCGCGGGGCTCTGCCTCGGTCTTGCCATGGGGCCCGAGACGCCCGCGAGCGCGGCGCTGCTGGCGCGGCTCGTGACCGCCGAGCGGCGCGCCTTCGTGTTCTCGGTGCGCCAGACCGGCAACCAGATCGGCGCGGTCTTGGGGTCGCTGGCCCTGCCCGCGATCGCGATCTCGTTCGGGCCGGCCTGGTGCTATGCCGCCGTTGGCGCCTGCGCGCTGCTGGGGATTTTGATGTTCGAATGGCTGCGGCCGGCCTATGCCGACAAGGTCGCTCCGCCGCCGAAGCTCGATCTGCGTGCGCGGCTGGCGCTGATGACCGCGGACCGGCGGATCGCGATGCTGGCGCTGGCCTCGATGCCGTTCAGCGCGATGCAGGTGTCGCTCAACACCGTCTTCGTCACGCTCGGCACGCGAGAGCTCGGCCTCAGCCATATCGAAGCCGGCATGGCGCTCGCCTGCGCGCAAGCCAGCGGCCTGGTCGGCCGCCTCGGCTGGGGATACCTCGCCATGCGCCTCGACGCCTCACGCGCAGTGCTCGTCGTGATCGGCCTCGGCATGGCCTTCTGCGCCGCGCTGCTTGGCCTCGCTGGCGCATCGCTCGGTCGCTCCGTGCAGTTCGTTGTTGCGGCGCTGTTCGGACTGACGGCTTCGGGCTGGAACGGCGTCTTCATCGCCGAAATCGCCCGCCTCGCCCCGCAGGACCGGATCGGCGAGACCACGGGCGCGGTGCTGACGGCGTCCTATATGGGCCTGCTGGCCGCACCGGTGCTGGTGTCGATCCTCGATGGCGCCGCCGGCCTCGGCGCGGCCCTTGCCACCTTGGCGTGCCTTGCCCTCGGTGGCACACTGGCGCTGATCTGGGGGAGGCCATGACAAGCCGAAACAATAGCGCGCGCGAGATCGCAGCCGACGTCACGGCCGGACGAACCAGCGCGGTCGAGACCGCCACAGCCGCGCTCGGGCGTATCGAGGCCGCCAGGGCGTTGAACGCGGTGGTGACGATCGATCCCGCGCGCACGCTGGCCGATGCCGCAGCAGTCGACGAGCGCGTGCGCGCTGGCGAAAAGATGCCGCTCGCGGGCGTTCCCATCATCGTCAAGGACAACATCTGGGTCGGCGGCTGGCGCATCACGCAGGGATCGCGCCTGTTCGCCGATTTCGTCGCGCCGCAGGATGCGATCGCGATCGAGCGACTGCGCAAGGCCGGTGCCGTCATCGTCGGCATCGGCGCAACCTCAGAGTTCGCCAGCAAAGGTGTCACGACCTCCCAGCTCTACGGGCCGACGCGGCATCCGCTCGGTCCCACGCTGACGCCCGGCGGCTCATCCGGCGGTCCTGCCGCCGCGGTCGCAGCCGGGCTCGTGCCGCTCGCGATCGGCACCGATGCAGGCGGCTCCAGCCGCAGGCCGCCGGCTCATGTCGGCGTCGCCGGCTTCAAGCCGTCCTACGGTGCGATCCCCTACGGGCCCAGTTTCGCCGAGCCGTTCTTCGGCCTCTCGGTCACTGCGCCGATCGCTGCCGATGTCAGCGATATCATGCTGGCGTTCGAAGTCATGGCCGGCACCGATCCGCGCGATCCGGATTCCGCCGACATCGCGCAAAAGGCCGATGACATCGCCGGCTTGCGCATCGCCTTCTCGCCGCGCCTCGGACTTGATATCGCCGTCGATGATGTCGTCGCCAATGGGCTCATTTCCACCGTTCAACGTCTCTCCGACGCGGGCCTGCATATCGCCCACCGCGATCCCGTCTGGCCGGCGGGCGCAACGGAAGAGGCCATCATGCCGCTGCAGCATGCCGGCCTCGCCGCGCTCTATGGCGACACCTTCCGCAACGACCCTGATGTCTTCGACCCCGATATCGCCAGGCAGATCGAGCGAGGGCTATCCTGGTCGGGCACCGACGTTGCGGGCGCCCTGGTCGCAAGCGCGGCGATTGCCAATGCCTTTGCGGCCTTCTTCACCGAGGTCGATCTGCTGCTGACACCAACAGTCCCCTGCGTCGCCTGGCCGTTCGCCCAGCTCGGCCCCGACATGATCGGCGGCCGCCCTGCCAGTCCCCGCGGGCACGCCGTGTTTACGCCCTTCGTCAATCACGCCCGCCTGCCGGCGATCTCGATTCCGTGCGGGACCGATGCGAACGGTCTTCCCTTCGGCCTCCAGATCATTGCCCGGCGCGGACAAGACCGCTCGCTGCTGCGCGCGGCCGGGCATATCGAAATGATGATTTCGGAATAATAGCAGTATGCTCCTGTTTTGCCCGACGTGTCAAATCGCACCATCACCTGCGTAAGCCGTTGATTTTGTTTTCACCGGCTACTGTGCATGGGGTTGTTTTTGAATTTTATGTTCGATCGAGTGTCCTAAGACAGCAACAACCGCCGCCAGCCGATCACAATGCCTGACATGGAGAACACCAACCCGACCGCGCAGAGGCCCACGATCACGACATCGCGTAGTCGCGGATGCGCCACAAGGAACGGAAAATCGAGCGTGTGGAGCGCGCTGTAGACCCAGCGATAGGCCCGCCGCGAGGCATCGAGCCTCTGCACCACGCTGCCATCCGCACCATCGATGTCGAACCAGAGGTCGCCGCAACGAGAACGGTAGACGGGTGCACCTGGGACGATGGACTGCGCGGGATAATCGTCATTGCTGGCGACAACGGACGGCGCGCCGCAGCCGGCCGCGAGGCGCGCCACCAAGCGCTCGACCTCTTGCGCGCTGAGCGCCTTTGCTACTCGCTCGTCCGGTCGCACCAGAACCTGCTTGTCGAGACCGATCCGCTCACGCCGATAGATCCTGCCGTCATAGCCAAACCATTCGACCTCGCGCGCCGAGGACGATATCGGCTTCCGATCGAGCGCGACGGCCGTTGTCCAGCCCGGCACAGAATTCGTCGTGCCAGCCTCAGCCGCGGTCAATTGCCCGCGCGAGAACAGCCGGCCATGGTCCATCGAGAGCCAGCCGCTGAAAATCCAGGTCAGCACGAAACTTGTCGCGATGAGACCAATGACATGATGCAGCGCGTGCCAGCCACGGTAAGGCGTTGCGATCCGGCCTGCCCGCATCTTCGCCCGCACAACACCGAGCACCGCGCCCAGCACCGCCGCGATCAAGGCCAGCAGCGACAACGTCCAGACCACGCCGTCCCACAGCGCCCAGTTGCTTCTGAGGACCGTTGGGTAGATCCAGTGCAAAACGCTGCCGGCAAGATTCCAGCCGCGTTCGCTCCGCGTCGTGTCCAGCACGACCTCGCCGGTCTGCGAGGAGACGTAAACCTCCGTGCCGGCGGCATCGCCAAGCGCGACACGGAACAGCGGCCGGTGGCGATCAAAGCCGTTCGGAACGCTCCATTGATCGTGGTCCGCGGAAGCAACGACAGCCGCATGCGCGGCATCGAGCCCGCGCTGGCCCGCATGAGCCTTCGCGATGGCGAGCGCGACCTCGGGCGACGACACCGATGCACCCTGCCCATCCGAAGCGCGGACCGCACGAAGCCGCGACGGTCCCGACACGACGTAGGCCGGTCCATCGCTCCGCCGGATCAGGCGCACGCGTGTGGCATCGGCAATGCCGCTCGCCGCCACCACATCGGCAATCGCCATGCTTGGCTGCGCACGATCGACAGGAACAAGCCCGGTAAAGCGCTCCGCTTCCGTCAACGACGGAAACGGAACGAAGTGCATCACGATCCCCGTCGCGAACCACATCGCGAACAGCAGGCAGAACGCGATCCCGAGCCAGCGATGCAGCAGGACGATCGCGCCCATCATGTGGTCAGCGTCCTACCATTTGAACGCCGCCGAGATCTCGTAGGTTCGGGGCGCACCAACCAGGATCTGGTCGGGATAGAACGGATCGCCCCAGATGGCGTAGCGCTTATCAGCGATGTTGCGCACGCGAAAAGTCAGGCGGGCCTGGTCGACCGCGTTGAACACCGTTTTGGGGATGTCGACGAACGCATAGACGTCGGCGACGGTGTAGGCCTTCAGCGTCACCACATTGGCGTCGGTGTTGTAGCGGTCGCCGACATGGCGGCCGGTGATGCCGAACTCGACAGGCCAGGGCGTGAAGAACCGGTACGACGCGCCGGCATTGGCAACGATGCGCGGCACGTTCGGCGGCGTGTTGCCGGAGAACGAGCCGCCGACGAAATTGTAGTCGGCATAGCGCGCATCGACATAAGCGATGTTGCCCCAGAGACGCAGAGGCTCGATCGGACGCACCGAGGCGGCAAGCTCTACGCCCTTCGACTCCTGCCGCCCGGCGATGTTGAGCGCCATGCCGCCGGCCGCCGCATAGACGTTCTTGCGCAGGATGTCATAGGCCGAGAACGACCACTCGGCCCGGTTGTCCCAGAACAGGTGCTTGACGCCGGTCTCATAGGTGCGCGCGGTGGTCAGGTCGAGCGGCTGCGTCGGCGCGAGCAGAAAAATGTTGTTGGCGGAGATGTCGGCGCCGGTGGCGTACTGGCTGAAGAAGGTCAGGCCCGGGACAGCTTCCCACGTGTAGCCGATACGGCCGGTCACCGGCGCCCAGTCTTTCGTGAACGGGAAGCTCGCCTTCTCCAGCCCGTTCTTGTCGGTCGAATTGCGATCGAGCCCGATATGCTCGACGCGCAGGCCGCCAATAAGCGCGAAAGTCCGCGTCAGCTTCAGCCGGTCCTCGAACGACAGAGCCTCGTTGTCGATACGAGCGGTCTGCTGCTGTGTCGTCAGCAGGCCGTAAGTACCGCGCGCGGGATCGACCAGTGAGACAGAATCGCCCGGGAAGTTTGCAGCACCCGGCCTGACGAAATCGAGATAGCTCGACGACAGCGTCGTGACCATACGGTTGTCGAAGCCCGCGATGTTCGCGTCCCAGATCAGGTCGGTGATGTTGCCGACCAGACGCTGACTGTGCGCGACGTAGAAGCGCTCACGATCGACCGTGTTCGTACCGGCGTTGAACGCCTCGACCTCGTTGTTGAACCACGTGCGCTCGGCGCCATACCCATAAGCCTGGCTCTTCAGCGTCAAGTCAGGTGCGAGCTTCAGCTCGAAGCCGCCGCGCAGCCACACCTCCTGTGCGACGTTGCGATTGTCGAGGACGTTGTAGTTGGTGTTGAAGGTGCGGTCGTCGATGGTGACCGCGCCGAGATTGGTTCCGTTGTAGTTCGAGATGTAATTGCCGGAAACGATACCGCTCGTCGCATGCGAGCCGCTGAAGGCGACCGGCACCAGTGGCGCGCCCCAATACGCTTTCGACCGATCTTCGCGGTACTCGATCGCGCCCCAGACCTTGAGACTGTCGGAGATGCGGTAGTTGAGCTGGCCCGACACATCCAGCGTCTTGGTGTTGGTGTCGTCGGCAAAGCCGTTGAGCGAGGAGCGGCTGATATCGAAGCGGTAGTCGAGGCCCTGCACGTTAGTGCTGCCGCCCGAGCCGTAATGCGCGCGGAACGAGTTCAGCGAGTCCCAGGAGAAATCCGCCTCGTTGCTGATAGCTCCGGTGTGCGGCTGCTTGGTGACGAAGTTGATCGCGCCGCCGGCGGCGCCTTCGCCCGAGATCAGCGAGGCCGGACCTTTCAGGATTTCCACCGCCTCCAGATTGGCCGTGTCCATGACCCGCGAGGTCATGTTCTGCGGGCCGATCTTGATGCCGTTGTAGAGCGTGTTGATCTGGCTGTTGGTGAAGCCGCGCATCGAGAAGGCGGAAGGCTCGGCCGGATTGTCGCCGGAGGTGACGCCGACCGCGCCCTGCGCGACCTCGGACACGGTGCGATAACCCTGCTCGCGCATGGTCTCGGCCGAGATCACTTCGACCGTTGCGGGCGTCTCGCGCACGGTCAGGCCGAGCCGCGAGGCGCTTTCCGCCACCGCGTTGCTGTTGAGCGGCGTTTGCGCCGTTGCCGCCGGCACGGCGGGCTTGGGCGCAGTCGATGCCGCCACAGGCCTGCGCGCTGGAGCGCGATGCGCGCTCTGCGCATCCCGGCCGGCGGGCTTTGCTTGCTTGCGGGGTTGGGCGGGCGACACCTCGACCGGCGGCAGCGGTTCGCGGGCCTGCTGCGCCAATGCGGCAGGCGGATCAAGCGCGGCAAAGGATGTCAGCGCGGCGGAGGCAAGCAGGAATCTGCGCGAGCGTGGAATGCGGATGGACAACACGGCTTTGAACCTCGGTATGACGTCAGTGGCACGTCACAGCGAACCAAGGTCCCACCTTCGGCCTTCAGGCCTCCCGATGAAGCCGAATGTCTGTACTCCCCGACCGACATCTTCGCGTGTGACCACGGCTGACGGCAGGTCTCCTGGCTCGCGGGTCGTTACCTTGCATCGCCTTCCCGGGACCGAGATACCCAGTGGCTCGTGACACAAGATTCGCCGCTTACAGTTGCGGGGGCAGCCACGGCATTGGGGACAATGTCCCCGCACCGCATTCCCTTTTCATCCCCTCTCGGGGAAACCGTCGAAGCCATCTAGGATTACGATCAAGACAGAGTCAATGTGCAAGCTGCGGCGTTATTGCCACAGCGACCAACTTCCTTGGGAGATCTGCATGGAAGGCGAGACCTTCCTCTGGCTGATACGGCATGCCCCCGTCGACGGCATCAAAGGGACGATCCATGCGGCCGACGCGCCAGCCGATCTCGGCGATCGCGCACAGCTGGAAGCGCTGCGGCAGAGCCTGCCGCGGGATGCCGCCAGCTATGCCAGCCCGTCACGACGCACGGTCGAGACCGCGCGGGCGCTGGGGCTCGACCCCAGGTTGGTGCCCGAGTTTAGCGAACAGAATTTTGGTGGCTGGACCGGCCGCCGGCATGACGAGCTCGCTGCGACCGGTGGCGAGGCCTATACGCAGTTCTGGAGTGATCCGGCGCGCGGAAAGCCGCCGGGCGGTGAGAGCTTTGAAGATCAGGTCGCGCGCGTCCGGCTGGGGCTCTTGCGAATCGGCGCCGGACCAGCAACGCTGGTCGTACATTCCGGCACGATCCGCGCTGCGCTCTGTGTTGCACTGGATCTCACACCACAAGCAGCCTTGCGCTTCGTGATCGATCCGCTGTCGCTGACCCGGATCGACCGGCTCGCGAACGGCTGGCGCGTCGTCTCGGTCAATCAGCGGATCAGCTAGGTCTGTCAGGCACATTGGCCTGCGCAAACGTCGCCATGCCGTTGTGGAGGCTGCATGCCAACCGCACCAGTGGCAGCGCGATGGCGGCGCCCGATCCCTCGCCGAGCCTGAGATCGAGGCTGATCAGCGGCTGCACGTTCAGCGCGCGCAGCACCAGCCGATGCCCCTGCTCCGCCGATTGATGCGACGGCAGCAGGAATGGCTGGCACGACGGGTTGAGCCGCGTCGCCGCCAAAGCTGCGACCGAGACAATGAAGCCGTCGATCAGCACCGGAATGCGGCGCTGTGCAGCCGCGATGATCGCGCCGCAGATCGCCGCGATCTCGAGACCGCCGACGGCAGACAGAATTTCTTCAGGCGCCGCGCCAGCAACGCCATGCCGCCCAATCGCGGCATCGATCACACGCGCCTTGTGCGCGCGGCCGGCCGCATCGATACCGGTGCCGCTGCCCGCAATCTCCTCGGCGCTGATGCCGAGCAGGCTCGCGGCAATTGCGGCCGAGGTCGTGGTGTTGCCGATTCCCATCTCGCCGAAGATCAGAAGATCGGGTTGGCTGGTCGCGGCGCGCGCAACCGCGCGCTGCCCAGCTTCAAAGGCGAACGCCAGCTCGGACGGCGCGAGCGCCGGCTCGACGCTGAAATCGCGGGTGCCGTTGCACGGCTTGTCGGTGACCACGCCCGGCATCTGCTCCTGCGCCAACGTGCCGGCGTCGACCACTTCCAGGCTGGAACCAAGTTCGCGTGCGAGCACGGAGATCGCTGCGCCGCCGGAGGCAAAATTTGCCATCATCGCGATGGTCACGGCTTGCGGATAGGCCGACACACCCTGCGCGACGATGCCGTGATCGCCGGCGAAGATGATGATGGGCACCCGCGCCGCGCGCGGCTGCTCGGTCGCTTGCAGGCCTGCAAGCTCGATCGCGAGTTGCTCCAGCCGGCCGAGCGCGCCAGTCGGTTTCGTCAGTTGCGCCTGCCGCGCAATCGCCGCGTCGCGGTGGACCGCGGAGACATCGGGGCACTTCTTGTAGACCCATTCGGGGAGCATGCTGCCTCGCTTACGGCCTGCGCTTGAGAATGTAGCTGTCCATGATCCAGCCGTGCCGCGCGCGCGCGTCCTGCCGCGCGGCGACGATGCGTGCGCCCGCTTCGGCGAGCGCGCCGGACATGATGATCTGATCGGGCATGCCGAGATACGCGCCCCACCAGATATGAAGACCTTCCGGATCGAGCGACTGGAATGCGGTGCCGCCGTCGAGCATCACCACAACGGTATCGACGCCTTGCGGCCAGCCGCCTTCGAGCAAGCGACGGCCTGTCGTGACCAGAAATGGCTCGCCGATGTCGTTGAGCGGCAGCGCGTGCGCCGCGCACAGCGCCTGGATCGAGGTGATGCCGGGCACGACCTCGATATCAGGCAAGGGATCGAGCCGCCGCGCAATGCGCAGCGAGGAATCGTAGAGCGAGGGATCGCCCCAGATCAGCAGCGCGATCCTGCCGTCACTGCCGAGATGATCTGCGATCGTCTGCGACCACGTCGCAGCAACCGCATCGTGCCAATCGTCCACGCCCTTGCGGTAATCGGCTTCGGCTGCGTCGCGCACGGGAAGATCGAACTCGGCGATGCGCGTCTTATCGCTAGTGAGCACATCGGCGCAGATTGTCCGCCGCAAATCTGCGAGATCGGATTTCGCGATCCCCTTGCGCGGGATCAGGACGAGATCAGCCGCATTAATGGTACCAATCGCGGCGCGCGTGAGCTGGGCGGGATCGCCGCAACCGATGCCTATCAGGGAGAGCGTGAGCATCGCGTGTGGGGGCGGCCATCGCGGCCGCCCCTTGGTCTCTTAAGCCGCGTTGTGCAGGCGCGGCGTGACGAAGCCGGACGCGGTGACACCGCGCAGCGACTTCGCCAGCGCCAGCACACCGAGATCAGCCAGCGGCTCGATCACAATGACCAGCGCATAGGAGGCCGCGAACGTCGCGATGCTGGCGAGGTTGCTCATGGCGAAGCCGGAGCCGTAGAGCGCCCAGAACGCCACCCAGGCGATGACGCCCGCCTGATAGGTCGTGGAAAGCGCCAGCGCCTGGCGATACCTGAGGTCTACATACGCAGTGCTGCGCGGAATGATCCGCGCGGCAATCGCCTGGATCGCGAACAGCGGCACCAGCAGCGTGGTGACGTTCATGCCGTATTGCGGCAAGTCGGGCGGCTCAAAGAAGATGCCCTGGAACAGAAGGCCGAACGCGAGGCCGAAGGCCGCGGGCGCAGCGCCAAACAGCAGGAACAAGGTCGAGCCGAGGATGAAGTGCACCTCGGAGACGCCGACCGGGAAGTGCGGCATGATCTCGAAGAAGATGAAGACGAGGCCGGTGGTGGCGAGCGTCCGCGCGGCGAACGAGACGATGCCCTGCTCGCGCACGGTCTCGACCGCGAGCTTCAAGGCAACGCCGCCTGCGGCGATGCCGGTTGCGTAACTCAATACAAGCTTGGCGCCCGTCACGATTCCGGGTTCGATATGCATGGCTCAGATCCTTCCTGCCGTCACACCCGACGGCCTTGGCCTCAAAACATGCACGGCCGGTCTCCTGGCTCGCGGTTCACTGGGTTCTCCGGCCTTCCCGGACCTTGCGGCCCAGTGGCTGATCGGAGTCCCTCACCGCTTACAGTCGCGGGGGCGGCTGGGGTTTTGGGCGCCGCAACTGGGTCCGCCCATCCCCATTCCCGATTATGCTCTAAGCGCTTTGCGCCGCGTCGAGCACCATGCCTCCCATGTGTGCCCCTTTCGCCAGCGGGGCGTCAAGGGGCGACCGACGGCCGGGGCCGTCATGACCGATAATCCCCCGCCAGCGCGCCGAACAGGATGACGGCAGCGGTCGAAGCCGCGCCTCCCCGGGCAAGTTGCTCGGCCAGCTCGGCAATCGTGGTGCGGACCAGCCGTTCGTCGGCACGGCCAAGGGATTCGGCGAATAGCGCGGGGGTCGTTGGCGCGAGGCCATGTTCGATCAACTTTGCGACAAGCGCCGGAAAGGTACGACGGCCCATATAGACCACGGTCGTCGCTTCGGGATCGGCCAGCGCCGCCCAGTTCAGGTTCTGCGGCAGCTCGCCGGTGACGTCGGCCCCGGTCACGAACTGCACCCGGCGCGAGGTATGGCGCCGGGTCAGGGGAATGCCGGCTTGCGCAGCCGCAACGCAGGCCGAGGTGACGCCCGGAATGATCTCGTAGCCGATGCCGGCCTCGCGCAGCGTCTCGAGCTCCTCCTCGAGCCGGCCGAAAATGCCGGCATCGCCAGATTTCAGCCGCACGACGCGCACGCCGGTGGCGGCATAGTCGACCAAGAGGCGGTTGACGTGATGCTGTTTTGTGGACGGCCGCCCCGCCCGCTTCCCCACCGCCACCAGATTGGCGCCAGGCCGGGCGAGATCGAGGATCGCACCCGAAGCGAGGTCATCATAGAGCACGACATCGGCCTCGCGCAGGCGCGCAGCCCCCTTGAGCGTGAGCAGCTCGGGGTCGCCGGGACCGGCGGAGATGAAGGAAACAAAACCGCTCACCGGTCCTCCGCGATCAGATGGAAGAACGTGCCGGTGGCCTGTCCCCGCCGCGAGCCGGTCTCGGCGATGACCGCGCCCGTCGCGTCATGCACGACCGCCAGCGGCGTGTCGGGCTGCGCGAGGATCGTCGAATAGTGGAACTCGTGGCCGCGCAGACGCGCACCCGCCTGATGCCCCGGCATTGGCGCTGCGAGCGCGGCGAGACGATAGCCCAGATGCATGCGGCGTTTGGCAAAGCTCGTCTCCAGGCCGAGCAGACCCGCCATCTCGTGACGGACGCCCTCGGCGTCGGTCAAACCTGCGCCCAGCACCATATAGCCTCCGCATTCGCCGTGCACCGGCCGTGACTCGGCGAAGGTCCGCAAGCCGCTGCGGAAGCGCGCATTGGCCGCGATTGTCCCGGCATGAAGCTCGGGGTAACCGCCGGGCAGCCAGCAGACGTCCGCGCTCCTATCGGGCGCTTCGTCGGCAAGCGGCGAGAAAGTCGAGATGTCCGCGCCCGCCGCGCGCCAAGCTTCCAGCATATGCGGGTAGACGAAGGAGAATGCCGCATCGCGGGCAAGGGCGATGCGCTGACCGGGCGGTGTTACGTTAAGACCATTGGCGGAAGGTTGCGGCGACCAGCTGGCGGCCGACCGCAGCACCGCATCGAGATCGACATGCTCGGCAACAAAGCGCGCGGCCTCGTCGATCAGCTTGCCTATTTCGGCCTGCTCCTCGGCCTGCACGAGGCCGAGATGCCGCTTCGGCAGGCTGATCTCGGCATGGCGTGGCAGCGCGCCGAACACGGCGACACCAATTTCGTTCAGCGCATGCCGCACGAGAGCTTCATGGCGCGGGCTGGCGACGCGGTTGAGCACGACGCCGGCGAGCCGCACACCGGGACGATAATCACGGAGGCCTGCCGCGATTGCGGCCGCCGTCTGCGCCTGTCCGGAAGGGTCGATCACCAGCACCACCGGCCAGCCCAGCATCTCCGCGAGATCAGCGGTCGCGCCGGTGCCGCAGACACCGCGCGCGGCGACGCCGTCGAACAGGCCCATCGAGCCTTCGGCGAGCACGACATCGGCATCCGCGCCGCGGCTGACGAGATGTGTGATCGCTCCGCGGTCCATAGCCCAGCTATCGACATTGACGGAGGCGCGTCCCGTCGCGGCCGCATGAAAGGCAGGATCGATGTAATCGGGCCCGCTCTTGAAACACTGCACGTTCAATCCGCGATTGCGCCAGGCCCGCGCGAGCGCCAGCGTCAGCGTGGTCTTGCCAACGCCGGAGGCCGGCGCGGAGATGACGAGCCCTGCCGCCATCACGTCGCCTCCGGAAAGCGCGGCTCGGCGCCGACGGGGCGATAGCGGCGGTCGTAATCGGCGGCATAGAGGCGGCTCTCGTCGAAATCCGCCGAGCCAAGCGTCTTGCCGACCAGAATGAGTGCAGTGCGCTCCATCTCGCTGCCGACGGCCGCATCGAGCGTCGCCAGCGTGGCGCGAACGATGCGCTGATCCGGCCAGCTCGCGCGCCAGACGATCGCCACCGGGCAGTCCGCACCATAATGCGGCGTCAGCTCGACGACGACCTTGTCGAGCAGATGGATCGACAGATGGACGGCAAGCACCGCGCCGGTCGCGGCGAAGGCGGCGAGCGTCTCGCCTTCGGGCATCGCGCTGGCGCGGCCCGGCGTGCGTGTTAGCACCACCGTCTGGGCAAGGCCGGGCAGCGTCAGTTCGGCCTCCAGCGCAGCGGCGGCGGCCGAGAATGAGGGAACGCCCGGCGTGACCGTGTAGGGAATGCCGAGCGCGCGTAGGGGGCGGAGCTGCTCGCCCATCGCCGACCAGATCGAGAGGTCGCCGGAATGCAGCCGTGCGACGTCCTTGCCCTCCGCATGGGCGGCAGCGATCTCCGCGATGATGTCGTCGAGCGACAGCGGCGCGGTGTTGACGATCCGTGCGCCCGGCGGGCAATGCGCCAGCACGCCCTCGGGTACCAGCGAGCCGGCATAGAGACAGACCGGACAGGCCGCGATCAGGTCGCGTCCGCGCAGCGTGAGCAAATCGGGAGCACCAGGTCCGGCGCCGATAAAATGCACCGTCATGCGCCGTCTCCTTCGGCGATCGCCGCGGTCGCGGTGCGATCCCGCGAGATCACCCGCGTCGCAATCAATCGTGCGCGAGGGCCGGCCGCAGCGAGAGCCGCAGCTTCGGCAACCGATCCCGTGCCAAACTTTTCCGCGACGAGTTTCGACTGCGTCGGCGTGTCGATGCTGGCCAGCATTTCGGCCGGAACGGCTTTGATCGGCACACCGCATTCGCGCGCGAGCTGTTTCAGCACCTCCGCATCAGCCTTGTCGCTGACGGTCGCCACCGCCGCAAGGCCGTCGGGGCCGCCGGCCGCCACAAGCGCCTCACGCAACGAAGCCAGCGTGACATCCTGTTTGAATCCGAGCCCGGCGACCTTCATCGGGCCGTACTCCACTGCACCACCGGTCGCGATGCCTCCCAGGACCGGTAGCGGCCGAGCGGACCGGCATGCGCGATCTCGACCCGCATCAACTCGCCGCCATGCTGCTGATGCAATTCCCCGAGCAGCGCTTCGGTCTCCAGCGTCACCGCATGCGCGACGAGCCGCGTACCGGGTGCGACGCGTGACCACACAGCATCGAACATTGCGATGTCGAGGCCGCCGCCGATGAACACGGCATCCGGCGCTTCCAGAGCGGCAAGAGCTTCGGGCGCCTTCCCCGTAATGACGGTGATCCGATGCGCCAGCCCGAACGCCTCCGCATTGCTGCGGATATTGGCAGCCCGATCATCGCGCCCCTCGACGGCGATCGCCGTCCCGCCGCACAGCGCCCATTCGACCGAGATCGAGCCCGAGCCGGCGCCGATATCCCACAAGCTCATGCCAGGACAGGGCCAGAGCGCCGACAGCGCCAGCGCGCGCACCGGCCGCTTGGTGATCTGGCCGTCGTGCGCGAAGAGAACATCCGGCAGCCCCGAGCTGCGAGACAGACCGTCCGCCCCCCTCGCCTCCAGCGCGACCGCAACCAGCTTTTCCGCGTCAGCGCGGGTATAGCTCTCAGCACGATACTCGCGAACCCTTTCATGTGGCCCGCCGAGCGCGGCGAGAGTCCAGAATGCCGAGGCTCCCCATCCACGCTCCCTCAGCCATCTCGCGAGATCGCCGGCAGCTTTGCCGTCGCGCACGAGACAGACGATCCGCGCGCCTCGCGCCAGATGCGGCACGAGGCGCTCAAACGGCGCGGCATGAAGCCCGAGACATGTCATGGCTTCGAGGCGCCAGCCAAGCCGCGCGGCAACGAGTGAAAACGTCGAGGGCGCCGGATGCGCGATCCACTCACTGGCGTCAAGCTTTTCGGCAAGGCCGGCACCGGCGCCGTACCAAAACGGATCGCCGGAGGCGAGCACCGCGGTCGGCCGGCCACGGCAACTCAGCACGATGTCTGCGTCGAACGGCACCGGCCACGGGCGGCCGCGACCACCCACATCAGCAAGCGCAAGATGACGCTCACCGCCGAAGACAGTTTCTGCCTTGGCGAGCGCCTTTCGGCTTGCCTCCGACAGCCCGGCAAGGCCATCTTCGCCGACACCGATGATGGTCAGCCAGGGATCAGCCATGACGCGCGCCCTCATTCTGGGCGGAACGAGCGATGCGAGCCAGCTTGCAGCGGAAATCGCGCGCGCGGGCATCGAGGCCGTCTATTCCTATGGCGGCCGCACCCGCATGCCTGCCGATCAGCCCTTGCCGACCCGCATCGGCGGCTTCGGTGGCGTGAGCGGACTTGCCGATTACATCCGGCGAGAAAGCATCACGCATGTGATCGATGCGACGCATCCCTTCGCCGCCGAGATGAGCCGTAACGCAGTCGAAGCGTGCAAGGAAACCGGCACGCCGCTGATTGCGCTGGAACGCGCGCCTTGGGTAAGAGCGCCCGGCGACAACTGGATCGAGGTCACCGACGTGGGTGCCGCAGTCGCCGCTCTGCCTGAGACGCCGGCAAAAGTGTTTCTCGCCATCGGCCGCCAGCACATCGCGCCATTCGCGACCAAGCCGCAGCATCCCTACACGTTGAGATTCGTCGACCCGCCCGAAGCCCCGCTGCCCTTCGCGGCCGAAATGATCGTGTCGCGCGGACCGTTCACGCTCGATGGCGAACTGGAGATGCTGCGTACGCGCGGCATCGCCTGGATCGTTGCCCGCAATTCCGGCGGCGACGGCGCGCGCGCCAAGATCGACGCCGCCCGCATGCTCGGCCTGCCCGTGATCATGATCTCGCGACCAAAACTGCCCGAGCGTCAGCAGGTTGAAAGCGTCGCCGAGATTATGCAGTGGCTCGGTCATCGCGACCGCCTCGGCGCATAGATCCAGCGGCCGACGCGGCGCGTCTGCGAGTTGCCGACGATCACCAGCGTGCGCATGTCGGCCATCTCGGGCGTCGCTTCGTTCAGCGTGACGGTCTCAATCCTCTCATCGTCGGTACTGATCGCGCGCGCGAAGATCACGAGGTGCTCGCCGCAGCCGACCTCTTTCAGCATCGCGAGCGCGCGGCCGAAGCCGTCCGGCCGGCTCGCCGAACGGGGATTATACATCGCGATCGAAAAGTCGGCTTCGGCAGCGAGAAGCAGCCGTTTCTCGATCACGGCCCATGGCTTGAGATTGTCGGAGAGATTGATCGCGCAGAAATCGTGGCCGAGCGGCGCGCCGGCCCGCGCGGCCGCCGCCAGCATCGCGGTGATCCCTGGCAGCACGCGGATCGGCAACTCCTGCCATTGCGGCGCCTGTTCCAATGCCTCGAACACGGCGGAGGCCATCGCGAACACGCCGGGGTCGCCGGAGGAGACAACGACGACCTGGCCGCCTTCGGCCGCAAGCCGCAGCGCCTCGCTCGCTCGCGCGAGCTCTTCGCGGTTATCCGACGGATGCAGTTTGAGCCCCGGTCGTGGCGGCACCCGCGAGACATAGGGCGCATAGCCCAGAATGTCGGTCGCGGAAGCAAGCGCGGCGGAGACCTCGGGCGTCACCAGCACATCGCTGCCCGGCCCGAGACCCGCGATGGTCAGCGTGCCCGTCATTCGGCGGCATCCAGATGCCGGCCCTTGCCGTGCACGAGCACGATCGCAAAGTAAGGACACTCGGCGGCATCGATCTCGGCGAGCCGCACCATGCGCTCGCCGGGCATGGTGCCGCGCTCGACCAGCCAGGCATCATCGAGCCGCCCGGCGGCGGCGAGCGCGCGGCGCACTTTTGCGAGATTGCGGCCGGTCTTCATGATGACGAGCGCATCGGAATCGCGCATGCGCCGTCCGAGTTCGTCTTCAGCGAGCGTGCCCATCAGCACCGTGGTGACGTCGTCGCCGAGCGCGATCGGCTGTCCCACACCGTTCCAACAGCCGACCATGCCGGGAATGCCCGCGATCACCTCGATCTCCACCCGGCCTTGCAGGCGCGTGTGCAGATGCATGAAGGAGCCGTAGAAATAGGGATCGCCCTCGCAGAGCACGACGACGTCCACCGCGCGCGAAAGTCGCGCCAAACGCTCCGCCCATTCGTCGTAGAAGCCGGCCAGCAGCTGCACATATTCAGGACTGTCGAAGGCGATCTCGGTCGTGACCGGATATTCCATCGGATATTCGACGACATCGTCGGCGAGCATGCCTTCAACGATGCGCCGTGCCTGGCCGGGCCGGCCCTTCTTGCGGAAATAGGCGACGTGTTTCGCAGCCCGCACCGTGCGGTCGGCGCGCACGCTCATGAGATCGGGATCGCCGGGGCCGAGACCGCAGCAGATGATGCGCCCCATCTCTATTCGCTCCGGCTCGCCAGCGCGTTCACGGCGGCAACCGTGATCGCGGAACCGCCGAGGCGGCCCTCGACCGTGAGCGCCGGCACAGGCGGATCGGCCATCAGTGCGGCCTTGGACTCGGCCGCGCCGACGAAGCCGACGGGACAGCCGATGATCGCCGCCGGCCGCGGGCAGTCGCGATCCTCCAGCATGTTGAGGAGATGAAACAGCGCGGTCGGCGCGTTGCCGATCGCGACGATCGCGCCGTCGAGATGCGGACGCCACAGCTCCAGCGCGGCGGCCGAGCGAGTGTTGCGCATGGATTGCGCCAGCGCGGGGACGGACTCGTCACCAAGCGTGCAGATGACGGCGTTGGCCGCAGGCAATCGAGCGCGCGTAATTCCCTCCGAGACCATGCGCGCGTCGCAGAGGATCGGCGCGCCCTTCTGCAAGGCGGCACGCGCAGCGGTCGCCATGCCTGACGTAAAGCGGATATACGCCTCCAGACCCACCATGCCGGCGGCATGGATCATCCGCACCACGACCTGCTCCTCGTCCGCCGTGAAGCGGGCAAGATCGGCCTCGGCGCGAATGGTCGCAAAGGACTGCCGGTAGATCGCCGTACCGTCGGTTTCGTAAATGTGCGGCATCAATGCCCTCCCATCAGGATGGAGGGATTGCCAATGATGTCGTCGCGATCCAGGCCGCGCAGAATGGGCTCATCGCGCGTCGATCCGCCGCGCACAAGGTCGAAGCCGGCGCCGGTCGCAACCAGCGTGATCGCGGCCGCTCCGGAATGCGCGCACCCCTTGGCACAGCCTGAGACGTGAAGCCGCGCGGCTGAGCCAATGTTCGGAGCAAGCGCCGCTGCCAGCGCGCGGGTATCGGCATGCGCCTCGCGGCAGCGCGGGGCGCCGCTACAGGCGACGACGCGCAGCGCCGGATCGTAGGCCTCGGTGATGAGGCCGGCGGCGGTCGGCATCGTCCGCTTGCCTTCGCTCAAAACCATCCGCCATGGCGTCATGCGCAGCGCATGCCCGCAGCCGGCAAACTGGGCGAGCGTCGCGTGCGGCATTTGCCCGAAAGCGGCGCCGACCATCGCGCCCTGCGGATAAAGGCCGGGGCGCGCCGCGGCCATGATCGGCGCCGGCTCGGCCTCCCCGCGCAAAGTCTCAGGCAAGATTGCACCGGCAGCGAGATGCGCCGCCATGCGCCCTCTTCCGTCCCTGGCACCGCCGGAGGCGACGAACCAGTTTGCAAGTGTGAGTGCGATCGTCACAGCCTCGCCGCGCGCGACGGAGCGGCCGAGCTTCGCGCCATCGGCCCGCACCAGCAGTCCGCCGGCACGATCGCGCTCGATCCGCACGTCTGCGGAATCGCCGGCGAGCACGCGCGAGGTGCCGTCATCGATCGCGAAGCCGAATTTCGTCGGAAGCGCGAGCGCGCACGCCTCGAGCGCCTCCTCGAGCTCGGCGGCCAGCGCCTGGGTCTCGTCGCCATCGCGCCAGAACGGCGTCACCAGGATGTTGCGACGGGATTCGGTCTCGGCGTCGGGGTCAAGCAGCGCCAGCTGCGAAAGACCGTCGAGCAGCAACCGGTGGCTGGTCTCGCTGACGCCTCTGATCTGGAGATTGGCGCGGCTGGTCACGTCGAGCAGGCCGTTGCCGTGGCGTTCGGCGAGATGCGCCAGTCCGGAAATTTGCGCCGCATCCAGCCGCCCACCGAACGGGCGGACGCGAACCACGAGCCCGTCGCCCGACTGCATCGGCCGCAGCGCACCGGGGCACCAGCCCTTGACCAGAGATGCGCTCATGAGGCCTCCCGCAGCGCCGCCGCGATCGAGTTGCGGCGCGTGAGCCAGAGCGAGGCCTCGTGGAGGCTGTTAAAACACGCCTCCATCGCCGCGAGCGCCGCCGGATTTTCGCGGGCCATGAAGGCGCGGACGTCGGCGTTGCCGAGCGTCGCGTCATAGTAGAGGTCGAACAGATGCGGCGGCACGGCATCCGCCAGATGCGCGAAGGCGGCCATATGCTCGAGCGTCGCCGTGATCTCGGCGGCGCCGCGAAAACCGTGGCGCATCATGCCGGCGATCCAGTCGGGATTGGCCGCGCGCGCGCGGACGACGCGCGAGATTTCTTCCGTCAGCGTGCGCGCGTGCGGCTGCTCTGGGCGCGTCGCGTCGAGATGATAGAGCGATGGCGCGGTCCCGCCCAGATGTGCGGCGGCCGCCGCAACGCCGGCCTCATGCGCGGCATAGTCGGCGGCGAGCAGCAGATCGGTTTCCGGCAGATCCTGGACGTGGACAAAAGCATCGGCTGAAGCGAGCCGCTGTTCGATGCCGGCGCGATCCAGCCTGATCTCGCCATCCGCGGAGAAGGCCCAGGACGATGCCGACAGCCAGGCTTCGCCGGCGGCATCGCGGGTCTCGGACGTGAAAGCGCCCGGGATCGCCGAGAGGCCAACACCGTATTGCCCGGGTCGCGGCGCGAACACGCGAGAAGTGCGGTGGCGATAGGGATTCTCCTCGCCCTCGTCCGCGCGGCTTGCGAGCGCTTGGGCCGCCGCTTCGAACAATTGCGCGAGGCCCGAGAAAACATCACGGAACAGGCCGGATACGCGTAGTGTAACGTCGATGCGGGGGCGGCCGAGCTCGGCCGGCGCGATGATGTCGTAACCGGTGACGCGGCCGGAGGCATGATCCCAGCGCGGTGCGAGGCCGGCCAGATGCAGCGCCATCGCAAACTCTTCGCCCGCAGTGCGCATCGTCGCCGAG
The DNA here is from genome assembly GCF_004123905.1 of Bradyrhizobium betae. Classification (GTDB taxonomy): domain Bacteria; phylum Pseudomonadota; class Alphaproteobacteria; order Rhizobiales; family Xanthobacteraceae; genus Bradyrhizobium; species Bradyrhizobium betae_A. The sequence continues at coordinate 491,628 of NZ_MZXW01000015.1, read as the reverse complement.
CCCCAGAGATCGACCACAAGCCCCTTCGGCCAGTCGCCGTGATCCTGCAGATGGCGACGCAGCAGCTCTTCCGCGAGTTTTATCCCCTGCGCATGCGCCGACGGTGTCGGAACCGCGCGCGGATCGACGGCGAAGAGATTGCGCCCCGTGGGCAAAACGTCATGGCGCCCGCGATAGGGCGAGCCCGACGGTCCCGGCGCGACGCGCTGTCCCGCAAGCGCGGCACGCAGCGCATCCCGCTCCTCTATGCCGCAGGCGCCGCGACCGAACACGTGCAGGCCATCGCCGAACTGGCTTTCCTTGAGATCGCAGACGAAACGATCGATCCGCGGGATCGCTTCGGCCGGCGCGGCCGAGGCATCGAGACCAAGATCGTCTTCGAGCCCCGCAGCGCGCGCCTCGTCACGGATCGCGGCGATCAGACGCTGGCGGCGGGCGGGATCGAGACCGTCGGCAGTCGAGTATTCGTCAAGGAGACGTTCGAGCCGGCGCAACCCTTCCGGCACCGCGGATTGTTCCAGCGGCGGCGGCAGATGGCCGATCGTGACGGCGCCAATGCGCCGCTTGGCCTGCGCGGCTTCGCCGGGATCGTTGACGATGAAGGGATAGATGACGGGGAGATCGCCGATCAGCGCTTCCGGCCAGCACGCAGGCGACAGTGCCACCGATTTTCCGGGCAGCCATTCGAGCGTGCCATGCGCACCCATGTGCACGACGGCGTCGATCCCCCGCTGCCGGAGCCAGAGGTAGAACGCCACATAGGCGTGGCGCGGCGTGCGGGCGAGATCGTGATAATCGGCATCGCGCGTGGTCGCATCGCCGCGCTCCGGCTGGACCGCGACGATCGACTGGCCGCTTGCGATGGCTGCGAAGTGGAACGCACCATCACGGCAACTGGGATCGCTCTCCGGTACGCCCCAGGCTTGCGCGAGATCATCCTGCAAGGATTGCGGCAGGCGCGAAAGCGCCGCGCGGTAATCGGCGACACTCCAGGTCAAATTTTGCTTGAGCAGCGTCTCGCCGAGTGCATGGACCGGCGCGACATCGAAGCCGGCCTCCGCGAGATCAGACACCAAGGCCTCGACTGAAGCCAGTGCATCCAGACCAACGGCATGCGCGATCTGATGCGGACGGCCCGGATAGTTCGAGAGCACGACCGCCAGCCGCTTCTCGGCGGCAGGCTTCTCCGCGAGGCTGTGCCAAGCCGCAACGCGCGCCGCAACAGCCGTCACGCGCTCATCATCGGGCCTGTGTGCCAGATGCAAAAATTGCAGATCGGGATCGCGCACCGACGCCGACTTGAAACTCACGACGCCGGTGAACAGGCGGCCATCGACCTCGGGCAGCACCACATGCATCGCGAGATCGCCGGGCGACAGGCCGCGCAGCGATTCCGCCCAGTCCTCGCGCCGCGCCGATGAGAGCGCGACCTGGAAGACGGGACATGACGCCGCATCGAACGGTGTCGTGCCGTCCTCGCCCATCGCCGAGAACGCCGTTGCATTGACGATCGTCGCCGGAGGATTCTTCGCAAGATAATCCCGCAGCCAATCCGCAACGCCCGTGGCTTTCAACGACGTGACGAACACGCCGTAGGCGTCAAACCCCTTCCCGCGCAGCGCGGCAATCAGGGCATCGACCGGGCCGGTGTCCGCGGCGGTGAGATAGGAGCGATAGAACGTCACCAGCGCGCGCGGTTTGCCCTCATCCGCCAGCGGCGCAGCAATGACGCCCCGCGCGGGATCATAAAAACCCATCTCAGGCACCGTCATCTCGCCGACAACCGGGCCGGCATAGAGACCCGAGGCCAGTGCGAGCTGCGCGATCGCCGCTTGCGCCGCGACCGGACCACCGGTGTCGCAGAGCACCTTGAGCCGGCGGAGGGTCGAGACCGGCAAGGTCGAGTACGCGTCCAGTCGCGTGTCGTCGCGGCCGTCGGCCGGCAGCACGGCCAGCACGATGTTTCGCTCCTTCGCGAGCTGTTGCAGGGCCGCGAGACCATACGGCCAGTAGGACTCACCACCGATCAGGCGCACCAGAATGCCGCGCGCCTGCGACAGCGTGCGCTCGACATAGGTGTCGACCGAGAGCGGATGACGGAGTTCTGCGAGATTGGCGAGCCGCAGCGACGGCAGGCTGTTGCGGCCGCGGCGCCAGCCGGCCGCGAACGCCGCAAGATCGGAATCCGAGTACGAGAGCACCACGAGATCGGCCGGGTCCTGGCCGATGTCTCTTGGCGTCGCGGTCTCCTCCAGACCGCGGCTCTCGCGGAAGACGACGTGCATCAGACTCCCAATCCCGCTCTTATCGCGGCCTCGTCGATATCGCCGTGCTCGCCGATCACGACGAGCTTCGACTGCCTCAAGCCTGCGCCCCAGGGCTTGTCGAACTGGTGGCGCACGCGCTCGCCGACCGCCTGGAGCAGCAGCCGCATCGGCTTGCCCGCGACCGCGATGTACCCTTTGGCGCGCAGCACGTTCTGCTCGCGCGCGAGCTTCTGAACCGATGCGACCAGCGCGTCGACATCGGCCACCTCAGGAAGATCGATCACGACGGACGCGAAATCATCATGCTCGTGCTCCTCCTCGCCGTCGTGATGCGAGGGGCGCGCGGCAAGATCGTTCTCGGCGGCAGCGCCGAGACCGAGGATGAGGCGGGCATCGATCGCGCCGTCAGTGACGGGGAGCATCGGCACGCGACGCGGCATCTCGGCGGTGATCACAGCCTTGGCGGCCTCGATGCCAGCACTGCCTGCGAGATCGGCCTTGGTCAGCAGCACGATATCGGCGCAGGCGATCTGATCCTCGAACACTTCCGACAGCGGCGTCTCGTGATCGAGATTTTGGTCCGCCGCGCGCTGCGCTTCGACCGCGATCGGATCCGGCGCGAAGCGGCCGGCTGCGACAGCCTCGGCATCGGCAAGCGCGATCACGCCATCAACCGTGATGCGCGAGCGGATCTCCGGCCAGTCGAACGCCTTGAGCAGCGGCTTTGGCAGCGCAAGGCCCGAGGTCTCGATCAGGATGTGATCGGGCCGCACCGGGCGCGAAAGCAACTTCTCCATGGTCGGAATGAAGTCGTCGGCAACGGTGCAGCAGATGCAGCCATTAGCGAGCTCGACGATGTTCTCCTCCGGGCAATTTGCGTCGGCGCAGGACTTCAAGATCTCGCCGTCGACGCCTTCGCTGCCGAACTCGTTGACGAGCACGGCAAGCTTCTTCCCATTGGGGTTTGCGAGCAGATGCTGGATCAGCGTCGTCTTGCCGGAGCCGAGAAAACCGGTGACCACCGTGACAGGAACTTTTGCGAGCGAGTTCATTCGGCGGCCTCTGGCACAACGGTAAGGGGAGGAATGCGGGCAAGCGACTGCTTGCGGAAGATTTCCGGCCGGCTGCGCCAGGGCACGAGGCCGTCGGGCGCGGCCGCATAGGCGGCAGCGCCTGCGACGACGTCCTGTGCATTCGCATCCGACAGGCGGCCATAGACATAGGACCAGCGGCCGGGCGCGCTGAGCGCGACCGAGCAGCCCTGGCTGCATGCAGAGAGGCATTCGACGGGAACCACATTGACGCCGTCAGGCACGCCGGCCTCGAGGATCGCGCCATGCAAGCGCTTGCCGGGTGTCGTCTCGCCCTCGCCAGGCGTCTCGCCGGCGCGGCAGGTGATGCAGACGTGAAGTGTGACGGTCATCGCCTCTTCCAGAATAAACAGCGGGAAGCGAAGAGGCCCACGGACCCTGACTCGAGAGGTCCGTTTCCCCGTCGCGGAACACCCCGTCCGCCGGTCCAAAAAACGTCCGCGCTGGCAGGTCTCCCGGCTTGCGGAGCAGGGTTTTCACCCTTCGATCCCCGCCTTCCCGATCCCAGGGGGATCAGTGGCCTCGGGCATCTCTCCGGTCACGGTCGCGGGGGCGGCTGCAGTTTGGATCCAAATCTTGCCGATTCGGACCCTATCGCATTCCCTCTTCGCCTGTCATAGGACAGGAACCAACGCCGGGCCACCATTTGCCCCCGGCCGCCTCTTGTCAAGCCGAAGGACCCCGTCCGATGACCTCCGAACCGGATACCCAAACGGGCGAGGAAACCGACGCCCGGCACGCCCAGAAAATGGCGAAGAAGAAGGTCGCCCGCGACAAGATCATGGCGACCAAGAGCGGCGAAAAGGGCCTGATTATCGTCCACACCGGCGCCGGCAAGGGCAAGTCCTCCTCGGCCTTCGGCATGATCGTGCGCTGCGTCGCCCACGGCTTCCCCTGCGCCGTCGTACAGTTCATCAAGGGCGCCTGGGATACCGGCGAGCGGCGCCTGCTCACCGGCCATTTCGGCGAGCTCTGCCAGTTCCATGCGATGGGCGAAGGCTTTACCTGGGAGACGCAGGATCGCGCCCGCGACATCGCCGCCGCGCGCGCCGGCTGGGAGAAGGCCAAGGAGCTGATCCTCGATTCTAACTTGCGCATGGTCGTGCTCGACGAGATCAACATCGCGCTGCGCTACGACTATCTCGACATCGCCGAGATCGTTGAATTTCTGACGACGCAAAAGCCGCCGCTGACGCATGTCGTGCTCACCGGGCGCAATGCCAAGGACGAGCTGATCGAGATCGCCGACCTCGTCACCGAGATGACGCTGGTCAAGCACCCCTTCCGCTCAGGCATCAAGGCGCAAGCCGGCGTCGAGTTCTAAATTCGATGGCACGCGCGCTGATGATCCAGGGGGCCGGCTCGGACGTGGGCAAATCGCTCATCGTCGCCGGCCTCGCGCGCGCCTTCACGCGTCGCGGCCTGCGCGTGCTCCCGTTCAAGCCGCAGAACATGTCGAACAATGCGGCCGTCACCGTCGATGGCGGCGAGATCGGCCGCGCCCAGGCATTGCAAGCGCTTGCCGCCAGCGTCGAGCCGCACACCGACATGAATCCGGTGCTGCTCAAGCCCGAGACCGATGTTGGCGCACAGGTCATCGTGCAGGGAAAACGTATCGCCACTGCGCGGGCGCGCGAATATGCGGAGATGAAGCCTTCGCTGATGGGCGCCGTGCTGGAGAGCTTTGAGCGGCTGAAAGCGCGCGGCGATCTCGTGCTGGTCGAAGGCGCCGGCAGCCCCGCCGAAGTGAACCTGCGCAAGGCCGACATCGCCAATATGGGTTTTGCGCGCAAGGCCGACGTGCCGGTCGTGCTGGTCGGCGACATCGACCGCGGCGGCGTCATCGCCCAGCTCGTCGGCATCAAGACGGTGATCGACCCCGACGATGCCGCGATGATCCAGGGTTTTGTCATCAACAAGTTCCGTGGCGATCCCACGCTGTTCGACGACGGCTACAGACTGATCGAACAGAAGACCGCATGGCGCGGCCTCGGCGTGCTGCCCTGGTTCACGCGCGCCGGCGAGCTGCCGGCCGAGGATGCGTTGGGCCTGAGTGACGCGCGCAAGCCGGGCCAGTGCAAGATCGCCTGCCTCGCGCTGTCGCGGATCGCCAATTTCGACGATCTCGATCCGCTCAAGCTCGAGCCTGGCGTCGATCTCGTGATGGTGCGCCCGGGCGAAGCGATTCCGGGCGATGTGCGTCTCGTCATCATTCCCGGCTCGAAATCGACGCGAGGCGATCTCGCCTTCCTGCACGCGCAAGGCTGGGACATCGATCTGCTGGCGCATCACCGCAGGGGCGGCCATGTGCTCGGCCTCTGCGGCGGCTATCAGATGCTTGGACGCAGCGTCGCCGACCCTGATGGCATCGAAGGTCCTGCGGGCGACACGCCGGGGCTCGGACTACTGGATGTCGAGACGGCGATGAGCCCGCATAAGACGTTGACGCGTGTCGCGGCCATACATGCCGCGACGGATCAGCCGATCGAGGCTTACGAAATCCATATCGGGCGTACCGATGGGCCGGATCGTGAGCGTCCATTCGCAATGCTGAATGGCGAGCCGGAAGGCGCGATCTCGCGCGATGGCCGCGTGCAGGGCAGTTATCTGCACGGCCTGTTCACGTCGGATGATTTCCGTAAGGCGTTTCTGGCGAAGCTCGACATTCCCGCGGGCGAAGAGCCGTATCACGCGAGGGTCGAGAGCGCGCTCGATGCGCTCGCCGATCACATCGAAAAGCATCTCGACGTCGACGGCCTGCTCGCGCTAGCGCGTTAGGACCTCGGCAAGGCGGGTCCATTCGGACTCGCTGCCCGGGAGCCCCAGCCGCAGCCATGCCGGCTCTCGCGCGAAGACGCGCGACCAGGTATGGCCACGCGCGAGCCTCTCCTGCGCGGCAAGCGCATCAGGCGTCTCATAGAGGCGAAACAGCGACGTGCCGCCGACAAGCCGCCAGCCTTGCGCTTGCGCCATTTCGTCGAGGCGAACACAGTCGCGCGCGAGCCGCGCTGACGTGGCCTCGGCCCACGCATCATCGCGCAACGCGCGGCAACCGATCGTGATCGCCGCACCCGAGACCGGCCATGGCCCCGACATCGCAGCGAGCTTTGCGACGTCGGCCGCATTGCCAAGTGCAAAGCCCAGCCGCAGACCGGCAAGACCATAAAATTTGCCGAACGAGCGCAGGATCAGCAGTCCCGGCCGGTCCGCCTCAGATGCGAGCGACAGCTGCGGAACCGCGTCAGCAAAACTCTCGTCGACGACGAGACGGCCGACGCGCGGCAGCAGTGCGAGCAAATCCTTTGGCGCGGATTGCCGGCCATCGGGATTGTTGGGATTGACGACGATAGCGAGATCCGCGCCCGCCAGCGCGTCGAGCTCGCCGACCTCCTGGACATCCCAGCCCGCGACCGAGAGAACACCTGCATGCTCGTTATAGGTCGGTGCGAGGATGCGCGCGCGGCCGCGCGGCGCCAGTTGCGGCAACAATTGAATCGCGGCCTGCGCGCCGCCCATCGCGACGATCGCAGCGTTCGTGCGGTAGGCATGCCGCGCCGCCTGATGCAGCGCCTCGATCTCGGCGCGCGCCGGCAGCGCGCTCCACGCGCGCGCGTTCACCTCGCCCACGGGATAAGGCAACCGGTTGATCCCGGTCGACAGATCGATCCAGTCTTCCGCGCGTCCGCCAAAACGCCGCTGGGCCAGATCGAGATTTCCACCGTGCTCGCGCATGCCCCGTTCTTTCACGCGAAGGCCAGGATCGCAAGGAGGCCTGCGAGCAGCAGCATGGCGCGGCGATAGACCGTCAATCCCCCCCCGATATCGGCGGCAAGCGGATCGCGCGCCCCTTCGTTGAGCCAGGGCTCGTTCGTGGTGCTGCCGTGATAGATGCGGGGACCGCTCAGCCGCACACTGAGCGCGCCCGCCATAGCCGCTTCCGGCCAGCCGGCGTTCGGCGAGCGATGACGGCGCGCATCCCGTGTCATGCACGACAGTGCGCCCGATCGGCGCGATGCGAGCAGCACGAACAAAGATCCGGTCAGGCGCGCCGGAATGAAGTTTGCGACGTCGTCGATGCGCGCCGCGGCCCAGCCGAAGGCCTCGTGCCGGTCGCTGCGATGGCCGATCATGGAGTCGAGCGTGTTGATCGCCTTGTAGCCCAAAATGCCGGGCAGACCGAACAGCGCGCCCCAGAACACCGGCGCCACGATGCCGTCGGAGGCGTTTTCGGCGAGGCTCTCGATCGCCGCGCGCGCAATGCCGGCCTCATCGAGCGTCGCGGGATCGCGGCCGACGATGCGCGAGACTGCTTCGCGCGCAGCGGTGAGATCGCCGGCCTGCAAAGGCTTGGCGACGGCGGCGACGTGATCATGCAGCGAACGCAGTGCGACCAGCGGCCAGGCCAGGATGCCGACAAGCACGATCTCGATCCAACCCGACGGGAGTACGAACTGAAGCAGCCAGCCGAGTGCGACGGAGAGCGCGATCACCAAAAGCGCTCCAGCAACGCCGGCAGCGCGGCGTAGCGCCGGCGGATCGGACGCGCGATTCCAGCTGGAATCGATGGCGCCAATCAGCCGCCCCAGCCAGGTCACGGGATGGCCGATCCGCGCGAACATCCACGACGGCCAGCCCAGGAGGGCATCCACCGCCATCGCCACCACCATCGCGCCCGCAAAACCCACATTCGTCTCCTGTCCCGCCCCTGTTGCGCAAAGCGAGGGGCGAGCGCAAGCCCCTGCCCGGCTGATTTCGGCTTTGTCTTTGGCCGCGTTTGGTGATTAGTCAGGCCACGGGAGACATTCATGGCCATCATCTTGATCACGGGCGGCGCGCGATCGGGCAAGAGCGCCCACGCGGAAAAGCGCGCGCTCGGCTTTCCGGGCCAGCCGATCTACATCGCGACGGCCGAGGCGCTCGACGCCGAAATGGAGATTCGCATCGCGAAGCATCGTAGGAAGCGCAAGGCCGTCGACTGGATCGAACGGGAGGTCCCGCTCGATCTCCTGCAGGCGCTGATCGACACCGATGGCGGCGGCCCAAGGCTGGTGGACTGCCTGACCTTGTGGCTCTCCAACATGATGCATGCGGGGCGTGACTGGGAGCACGAGGTCACGAAGCTCGCAGCCTTCATGGGCGGCCAGAAGAGCCCCGTCGTTTTCGTCACCAACGAGGTCGGCCTCGGCATCGTGCCCGACAACGCGCTTGCGCGCAGCTATCGTGACGCTGCCGGCATCATGAACCAGTTCATCGCGGCCGTTGCCGACGAGGTCGAGTTCATCGTCGTCGGCCTGCCGATGAAATTGAAATGATGCCGCGCGCCGAGCTTCTCAAGGACGTCATCGCCGATCTCAGGATGGCGGCGTCGTTCGTGACGATCCTTCCCGTCGCATCGACGAAGCCCGCAGCCGACGGTGCCGTCGCGCGGGCGACCTGGGCGCTTCCCCTCGCGGGGCTGCTGGTCGGCCTTGCCGGCGCGTTGATCTACAAGATCGCCATCCGGTTCGGACTGACACCGAACCTTGCTGCCCTGCTCGCACTCGCGACGACCGCCCTCATCACCGGCGCGCTGCACGAGGACGGGCTTGCCGACACCGCCGACGGGCTCGGCGGTGGCCGTACGCGCGATCGCAAGCTCGAGATCATGCGCGACAGCCGGACCGGCACCTATGGCGTCTGCGCGCTGATTCTGTCCTTTGGCCTGCGCTGGAGCGCGCTCGCGGCAATCGCGAATCCGTGGGCCGTCACGCTTGCGCTTTGCGCCGCGCATGCCGCGGCACGTGCGGGCGTGCCGGCCTTCATGTCGCTGGTCCCACCGGCACGGCCGGATGGGCTTTCGGCGAGCGCCGGAGCGCCGCCGGGCCGCAGCGTGGCCGTCGCATTTGCTGTTGGAACGCTCGCGCTCGCGCTCGCGCTTGGGCCGGGCAAGGCGCTGGTCGGCCTGATCCTGCTGTCGCTCGCCGGCCTGATACTGGCGCGCCTCGCCATCCGCCAGATCGGCGGGCAGACCGGCGACATCCTCGGCGCATTCGAGCAGACAGGTGAGATCCTGATCCTGCTGGTTGCCGCAGCCTTCCAGATGGGACGCTGACCTCATGGTCGAGTTCGACGATGCCTTTCGCCAACAACTGCACGAGCTGTTCGTGTGGCGCCGCGACGTGCGCCGCTTTCGCAGCGATCCGCTGCCGGACGGCGCGATCGACCGCCTGATCGAGACCGCCTGCCTCTCGCCCTCGGTCGGCCTGAGCCAGCCCTGGCGCTTCGTCATCGTCGACGATGCCGCGCGGCGTCGCGCGGTGATCGACAACTTCAGGGCATGCAATGCCGATGCGCTGAATTGCTATTCCGGCGAACGTGCCGCACGCTATGCCGCGCTCAAACTGTCGGGCCTCGAACAGGCCCCCGGCCACCTCGCCGTGTTCGCCGACAAGGCCAGCGATATCGGCCACGGCCTCGGCCGCGCCACCATGCCGGAGACGACGGAATATTCCGTGGTCGCCGCCATCACCGCGATGTGGCTCGCCGCGCGTGCCGAAGGCATCGGGCTCGGCTGGGTGTCGATCCTCAATCCGGATCGCATCCACGCCATTCTCGACGTGCCCAGTACCTGGAAATTCATCGCCTATCTCTGCGTCGGCTATCCCGAGGCCGAATGCGACCAGCCCGAGCTGGAACGGGCGAAATGGGAGCACCGGCGGGAAGCGAGCGAGTTCACACTGCGGCGTTAATCAGGCGCTCCATCCTCCGTCATTGCGAGCGCAGCGAAGCAATCCAGAGTCTTTCCGGGGAGACAGTCTGGATTGTTTCGTCGCAAGGGCTCCTCGCACTGACGAAGAGAGAGAAGCACCCAGCCGCTACGACTTGCTCTTGCCCGCCACCGCCGCCACGGGCGCGCGGCTTTCCGGCTTCTCGAACATCAACAGCGGACGCAAGATGACACGGCCATAGGCCTCGTAATGGTTCTGGGTCGAGACCGCCATCTTCAGCGGCGTCGCATAATTCGCCTCGAACGTCATGAACGACGCATAGGTCCAGGAGAAGCCGACGCCGACCGAGGCCAGTTCGGTGACGCCGGGGAATGTCGAATACACTCCGCCCCAGTCGGCGAAGATGTAGGTGTCAAAACCCCTCAGCCATTGCGACCAGTTGTAGTGCAGCTCGGCGTTGAAATAGTAGCCGCTGTCGCCGGACGCCGAGTTGGAGGGATAGCCGCGCACGGTCGTGGGGCCGCCGATCGAAAAGATCTGGTCGCCCGGCAGCAGCTTCTCCTGCGTGTATTGCCAGCTCGCCAAGACGTTGGCGCTGAAATTCGCCGGCCCCGCGGTGCTGGATGCGATCAGCGAGCCGGTATAGGTGTTGAACGCGCGGTTGTTGCCGAGCACATGGTCCTGCCACGCGATGTAGTTCACCGCCGGCGAGACCGTGATCGAATAGGTGTTGCCTGAATTGGTCACCGAGACGCCGGCTGTGGCCTTGTCGTAGTGATCCTCGGTGACGGCGACCGTGGCGAAGCGGCTGACGGTCTTGCCCTCGGTCTCCGCGGCGTTGAGCAGCACCAGCCAGTTCTGCGTCACCCAGACCGGCTGGCTGACATTGACCGCGGCCTGGCTCGAGCGCCCGGTGACGTCGAGCGCGACGAACGGTCCCTGGACGATCTTGATCTTGCCTTCGGTATAGCTGACGCCGACGCGGCCGCCCCACGGATTGACGGGAATGCTGTAGGCGACGTTGCCGTTGAGATTGCCGTCGGACCGCACGCCGTAGAAGGTCAGGCGGTCGTCGACGCCGAACAGGCCGTGTCGCTTGTAGAAGGCCCCGCCCTCCCAGCGCCCGGTATTCTCGGAGCCCTGATTGTCGGTGAAGAGCTGCAAGGTGTCGATCGGCGGCTCGATCACCGCGAACTGGAGGTCGGTCAGGCCAAAACTCGTGCCGGGCTGGAGCAGTGCCTTGATCTGCACATCGTTGGTCCGGTTGAACCAGATCACGTCGCGATTGAGTTTTGGAACGTCAAGGATCTCGCCTTCGGGCTCCCTCACACGCTGCAGGATGTAATCGGTGCGAGTCTGCTTGTTACCCTCGATGGTCGTTTTCTGGAGCCGGCCTTCGGTGAGCTTGATCTTGACCACGCCGTCCTTCGGATCCTGTTCCGGCAGCGTCGCGATGCCCGTGACGATGCCGCGCGCGGCGTAGACGGCGTTGATGTCGGCGACGAGCTGCAACAGCGCGGCAATGTCGACGTTCTGGCCGACATATTTCTTCGCGATCTCGTCGAGCTCCGACGGCGTGATGAATTTGGAGGAGCCGAACTCGACCTTGCGCAGGCGGAATTTCGGTCCGCCCGGCTTGAGCAGCTGGGATTTCTCCCGCTCGCCGCCGATCACCGCGGGACCGTTGAGTTTTGGCGGCGCGCTCTGCTGTTCGAGCTGGCGGCGCTGCCGGTCGACGTCGGTCTGGATCACGCCGGGATTGATCGAGGGCACCTGGGCACGCGCGGGCATGATGCAGCACGCTGCAAGCCCCACCCCCAATGCTGCCCCCCAAATCCGCATCCCGAATCCCGTTACCATGCCTGTGCGAGACGGCCAACGGCCGGCTTCGCCGTCTCAACAGAAGCGTCCTTCCATCCCGGGCGACCCGCACGCTGCCCGTTGCGGCGCAACTTGCGCATGTCGATCAGTCCCTCGATGTTGACGGCGGGACCGGAGCCGATGGTCTCGACCGGCCGCGGCGTCAGCAGCGCATCCAGCCGGGCCTGACCGGAGAGACCGAGCAGGTAGAACATCCCGCCGTCCTTCTTCGCGAGCCAGGTCTCGATGTTCTCGCGGCTCTCGCCGTCGACCGGGACGTTGCGCACCATGCTGGCCCCGGTGAAGCCGTAGCAGCAGGTGTGGCCCGGCCCGTAATTGGTCACGCTCGCCGAGATGTCGCCGGTGTAGAACACCACATAGGCGTTGCTGACATTGGCGTTGCCGACCTGGGTCATCGTGAACACGCCGCCTGGCTGGTAGAGCTGGAGCGTCGGCCCGTTGGACGGCGCCGGCGTGCGGTTGTTGAGCAGCACCTGCTGGGTCGCCGTGGTCAGCATCAGCTGGCCCGGGACATAGCCGTTCAGGATCGTGACCGCGTGCGCGTCGGTGAAGACGTTCGCGTCCACGACCCTGAACTGGTTGATGATGACGTTGTCCGGGTCGATCGAGATGTTGGCAGACTTCGCGACGCCGCCGTTATAGCCGGTGATGTTCATGATCAGCGGGATCGCCGGGTTCGAGCGAACCTGCTCGCCCTTGACGTTGATCGTGTCAGCCGCGAGGTCGAGCTCCCTCACGACGCTGACCCAGCCGATCGTCAGGTCACCCGATGAAGTCATCTTGACGATGTCGCCGCTGATCCGGTCGAACGAGACCGATCCGGCCACATCGAAATGCGTCTCGCCGTTGGCTGTGATCGATCCGCCGTGGAGCGAGCCGGTGTCAGACTTGACGTTGAGGGCGCCGGCATCGCCCGGGATCCCGGTCGTGGTGAGCTGGCTGAAGACGATGTCATTCACGGCATGCAGGGTCTGCGTGCCGCCGCTGATGGCGGTGCCGAGGGTGATCCCTCCAGCGGTCGCGGTGACGTCGAGCGTGCCGCCCACGTTGAGATTGTCCCAATGAACGACCGTGCCGCTCAAGACTGCGTTGCCGGTCGTGGCCGTGAGGCTGTGACCGGTGTTGGTGCCCGCCGCGATCAGCCTGGCCGAGCCGTGGGCCGAAACCGAGCCCAGCGTCGGCACGCCGCCAGCCATCACCGTCTGCGCCAGGATGAAGCCGTTGTCGGCATTGACGATGATATTGCCGACGTCGCCGTTGATGCCCGTCGCCGTCAGCGCGTTGAAGGTGACATTGTCGTGGGCGTGGATGGTCTGCGTGCCGCCGCTCTGCGCGGTCTGGAAGGTGATGCTGCCCTGGCTCGCGGTCGCGCCCAGCGTCGTCCCGACATTGAGGACGTTCCAGTTGACCGGGCCGGCGGCGGTCAGCAGGCCCGCGCCGGCCGTGGCGGCGAGCGTGTTGCCCGTGATCGTCGTGGCGGCAACGAGGCTCGCCGAGCCGTTGGCCGAAACCGAGCCCTGCGTGGCCACGCCGCCCGACATCACCGTCTGCGCCAGGATGAAGCCGTTGTCCGCGGTGACGTTGATGCTGCCGGCGTCGCCACTGACACCTATCGTCGTCAGCGCGTTAAACGTCACGTTGTCATGGGCGTGGATGGTCTGAGTGCCGCCGCTCTGCGCGGTCTGGAAGGTGATGCTGCCCTGGCTCGCGGTCGCGCCCAGCGTCGTCCCGACATTGAGGACGTTCCAGTTGACCGGGCCGGCGGCGGTCAGCAGGCCCGCGCCGGTCGTGGTGGCGAGCGTGTTGCCGGTGATGGTCATGGCGGCCAGCAGCGTCGCGGAGCCATGGGCCGAGAGCGAGCCCAGCGTGGTCACGCCACCCGAAATCACCGTCTGCGCCAGAATGAAGCCGTTGTCGGCGGTGACGTTGACGTTGCCGACGTCGCCATTGATGCCCGTCGTGCTCAGCGCGTTAAACGTCACGTTGTCATGGGCGTGGATGGTCTGAGTGCCGCCGCTCTGGGCGGTCTGGAACGTGATGCTGCCCTGGCCCGAGGTCGCACCCAGCGTCGTTCCGACATTGAGCGTGTTCCAATTGATCGGGCCGGCGGCGGTCAGCAGGCCCGCGCCGGTCGTGGTGGCGAGCGTGTTGCCGGTGATGGTCATGGCGGCCAGCAGCGTCGCGGAGCCATGGGCCGAGAGCGAGCCCAGCGTGGTCACGCCACCCGAAATCACCGTCTGCGCCAGAATGAAGCCGTTGTCGGCGGTGACGTTGACGTTGCCGACGTCGCCATTGATGCCCGTCGTGCTCAGCGCGTTAAACGTCACGTTGTCATGGGCGTGGATGGTCTGCGTGCCGCCGCTCTGCGCGGTCTGGAACGTGATGCTGCCCTGGCTCGCGGTCGCACCCAGCGTCGTTCCGACATTGAGCGTGTTCCAGTTGATCGGGCCAGCCGCGGTCAGCAGGCCCGCGCCGGTCGTGGTGGCGAGCGTGTTGCCGGTGATGGTCATGGCGGCCAGCAGCGTCGCGGAGCCATGGGCCGAGACCGAGCCCAGCGTGGTCACGCCACCCGAAATCACCGTCTGCGCCAGGATGAAGCCACTGTCGGCGGTGACGTTGATGTTACCGGAATCGCCGCTATTGCCGGTGGTCGCGAGCGAGTTGAACGTCACGTTCTGGGTGGCGTGGACGGTCTGCGAGCCGCTGCTCTCGGCGGTGCCGATGACGATACTGCCGTTGCTCGCGACCGCGCTGAAAGACCCGCTCGCGCCGGTCGCGGTGCCCGCCACCACCTGGTCGAGGGTCAGCCCGCCGGTGCCGATGATGTCCACGCTGCCCTTCACGGCGGACAACAGGGTCGCCTCCGTGTCGGTGAGCGCCTTCAGGTAGATACCGCCGGCGCTCGCGCTGGCCGACAGCCGCGCGGCGTTGACGGTGAACCGGCTCGCCGCACTGCCGATGCCGTTCGACGCGCTCAGCGAAACCTCGGCACCCGCACCGGAGGCCACGAACTTGGTCTGGCCGTCGCCATTGTCGAGGATTGCGCCGAGCGAAGCAACGCCGCCGGCGGTGACGATGACCGAGGGTGCGTTCGACGCCGTCGCATAGGACAGCGAGGAATTCAGCTGGCCGATCGTCGCATCGCCTGTGGTGGTCACAGAGATCAATCCGGCCGCGTTGATGGCCGAATAGGCGCCCATCGACAGCGTCGCGGCGACCAGCGTCACACCGTCGGAGCTACTGGTCGCAACCACCGGCGCCGTGCTCGTGCCGGCTGCGAAGGTCATGCCGCGGTTGGCGAGCAGCTGCATCAGGCCGCCGCTGGTGATGTCGGCATTGATGGCGAGCGCGCCGCGCGCAACGTTCAGCGTCATCGCGCCGCCGGCCGTCAGCGTCCCATTGGCGCCGCTGGTGCCGACCATGAGATCGCCGGTGACGGCGAGGAGGCTGAGGTCGCCGACCGCCGAGCCGGTCACCGCGCCGGAGATGTTCACCTGCAGCGGCTGGAAGGTCGAGCCGTTGAATCCGATGCTGCCGCCGGCGCGCAGGTCGAGGTCGGCGCCGAGGATGTGGATCGCCGAACGGTCCGCGAAGCCGGCTTCGGCGTAGATGCTGCCGGTCGCAGCCAGCTGGATCGCATTGCCGGCGGAGATGTTGCCGAGGATCAGATCGCCGGTGGTCTGCTTCACATAGATGCCCTGCGCCGACGCGACCTGGTCGAGCTGGTCGTTGGACGGGTCGGCGAATGCGATCTGAAGCGCGTTCGAATTGGCCGCGGGATTGCTTCCGGCGGCACCGGGGGCGCCGACATTGCCGTGCTCGGCGATCAGGGTCAGGTTGGCGATATCACCCGAGATCACGGGCCCGCTCACATTGGCGGAGATGCTGTTGACGGCGTCGAGCTTGACGTCGCCGCGGCCGGTCACCGCGATGCCGTTGGCCTGCGCGGCCGAGATCGGGCCGTAATTCGCGGTGACGCCGCCGAGCGCGAGGCTGTTCTTGCTGCCGAGATAGACATTGGTCAGCGCCTTGGCCGAGATCGCGATCGGGTTGTCGACGACGACGAGGTTCTGCTGCGACAGGCTGACCGTATAGGTCGTGACGTGGGTCGTCGGGTCGGTGACCGCGCCGACGGTGAGCTGGCCGGGACCGGCCGTGGCCAGCAATCCCCTCTGCTCCGGCGTCAGCGACGAGGAATCGACGCTGGTGAAGGTGAATGTCTGGGGCGCGGCCGAATTGCCGACCGAACCGCGCGGCGCGTACAGCATGATCTGGTTGGCGCTGACATTGGCCACGACGTTCTCGTCGATCGGCGGCGGTGCCGCGCCGACGGCCGACGACGACACCGTGTAGGCGAGCTGGCTCTGGGTCCACTGCGAACCGGCGGTGATGATGCCGTAGACCCGCTCGGTAGATGCGAGCGTATAGGCGTAATTTGCGTTGTAGGTGTTCAGCGCCGTTTGCAGCGCCGTGTTGCTCGGCATGCGCTGATTGGATGTCGAGACGCCGTCGAACAGCTTCGTGAACAACGTCGTCGACAGCGAGCTGCCGAACACCGTCCCCAGCGGATCGGTGGGAACGGTGCCGAGCAATGTCGTCAACGAGGTCTTCAGCTCATCGGTGGTGATCTTGCCGAGCAGGAACTGGTCCCGCAGGAAGCGCGTCGTGGCCTCGGTCTTCATCTGCGTCGTCGTGACGTTGGCGGGGTCGATGCCGAGCTTGGCCGCCACCTGCGCCCGCAGCACCGTCAGCCCCACCGAGGTCGGGTTGTAGGTGCTGCCGTTCGGGAAGGCGATGTTCTTGAGCTGGAAGTAGTCGTTATAGGCCGACGTCACCATCGACTGGTAGCTGTTGACCGCGTTGGTGGCGGCGTTGCCGCTGAGCAGGTCGAGGCTCGCCCAGACGTCCTGCAGATGCTGGCTCTGCGCCTGGGTCAGACCGACCGCGGCCCGGCCGTTCAGGATGCTGGCCTGGTTACCGTCGGAGCCTGCCGCTTCCAGGAAGACCGGGCCGCCGGTCGACTGGATCGTGCCGAGGCGGAGATCGCCCTTGGACTGGATGATGTAGGTGCCGGTGGCCGAGGCGCTGTCGAGAACGCCGCCATCGACGGCGCCGTTCGCCTGAACCGTCCCCGTCGCCTGGATCACCAGCGGATTGATGTTGGTCAGGGTGGACGCGCCATTGACGACGGCACTCTTCGCGCCGATCGCACCCGAGGTGGAGTTGATCTCGATGTTCTTGCCGATCACCACGGGGTTGGCGACGTTGTAGGCGGACGCCGAGTTGATGTCGCCCGTTGCCGAGAGGAAGACGTTGCCCTGCGGCGTTGCGCCGGCCGAGTTCACCTTCACCTGGTTGATCGACAGCGCGCCGATCGCGGAGATCGCGATGTCGTGGTCGATCGAGCTGGCGGTCAGGCTGCCGCCATAGAGCTGCACCTGGACGGGAGCCTTGGTGGTGCCGAGCGTGCCGATGCCGCCGTCACCCCGAAGCGTTACGCTCGTCCCCGAGATCACCGGGTTGTTGGCATTGGCGCCGACCGTGATGGACGAGTTGGCGCCGGTGGCGGCGAGCGTCGTCGTCCCCTGAAGGTTGTTGATCGACCCGTTGATGACGATACCGGAGGTCGAATTGACCACGACGTCGCTGCTGCTGCCGCCGGTGAACTTGATGTTGATCGGATTCGATGCCTTGACCGTGTTGGTCAGCGTGAGCGTCAGATGATCGTAGATCTGCTGGTACCAGTTGTACTGGGCATCCGCGCCGCAGCAAGCGTTGGAGTGGGTGTTGAGTCCAACGGGGGTCCCGTCCGGGTTCACGCCTCCCGCCCAGTGATAGCTGCCGGTGGCGGTGGTGACCTTCTGGTAGTTGCTGGTCTGCGTGCCCGAAACCAGGCTGGTCGCGCGGGTCCAGTCCTGGCCGGCGGTCTGCGTGAAGCTCCAGCCGTAGTCGAACTGCGTGCTGGTCGGCAGACGATCCAGCGTCGCGGTGTCGACCCACTGATAGAGCATGTTCTCCTTCGTCGCGTACTGGATGCCTGCCGTACCGGTCCTGGCTGCAAGCATCGAAGGGTCGATCGCGTTCGCGGTGACGCTGTTGACCTCGTACCGCGACACCTGCTGGCTGCTCGCAGCCTTGGGATCGTAGACCCACCACGTCGTTTTCCCCTTCAGCTGGTCGACGATCTCGACCACGCTCTGGGCGGTAGCCCCGGTATTGATGGTGTTGGTGACGAGCGCAAGCCCGCTGGTGTTGTTGACCGTGACCGTGCCGGCGCCGCCTTTGATCTCGATGTTGCCCTGGGTCTGGGTGCTGTCGGTCGAGGTCGAGATGATCTTGCCGTTCAGATACACGTAGCCGCCGGCGCCCTGCGCCACGCCATTGAGGATGAGCTGGTCGGTGAGCGCGTTGTACCTGACCCCGATCTTGGCGTCGCCGCTGGCCGACGCCGTCACGGAGCCCGAAATATCATAATAGACGCCGTTCCGTGCGTTGGCCTGGGCCGCGGCAAAGTCCGCGCCATTGTTGCGGTTCTTGAGGCCGTTGCTGCCATTGATGGCATCGTAGGCGGCGGCGCCGATGTCGACCGAGTAATTGCTGCTTGAGCCGGCCTGGATGGTGCCGTTGATGTTGATCACCGACGCCGAGATGATGACCGCCTGGCCGGTGATGGTCCGGGTGTCCGTCGCGGTGGCCGGCGCGTCCGCGGTCTTCGGCGTGATCGCATCCGGCTGGATGTTGATGACCTGGAAGAAGCCCGTGTCGTCGCAGTCTCTCGCACAATTGAACGGCGTCTTGTACGGACCGCTATCGGTGTAAACGTTCCGGCCGTCATAAGTCGTTTTCTTCCACTGCGCGATCACGACATTGTTCGAGGTCAACGACTGCCCCTCGATGATCTTGAGGGTATTGACATCAGGCACGCTGCCGGCATCCGGAGTGCTGGTGTTCCCAGGCGTGCCCCGGCCCATCGGCAGGAAGATGGCCGAATAGAGCGAGAGGCCGTCGTAGTATGTCATCAGCATGCGCGCAGTGAAGATCGTGCTGGCGTCGGCGTTGGCGACCGGTTGATACACGCCGTGGCTGCCGTCGGCGCAGCAATAATAGAAATAGGGGTGATCGGATCCCGAACCGATATGCGGAGCGGTATAGTAGTCGCCGTAGGCGCCGAGATAGGTCGCCGCCGTCATCACCGCCGTCAGCGTGTCCTCCGGCCGGTTTTCGGTGCTGGCCCATTGCGAGGTGACCGCGCTGCCGCTGTCGTAGAAGCTGCCGATG
The DNA here is from genome assembly GCF_004123905.1 of Bradyrhizobium betae. Lineage (GTDB taxonomy): Bacteria > Pseudomonadota > Alphaproteobacteria > Rhizobiales > Xanthobacteraceae > Bradyrhizobium > Bradyrhizobium betae_A. Next base: position 472,404 of record NZ_MZXW01000015.1, on the reverse strand, counting down.
CCGCCGAGGAAGGTGAACGTGCCCTTGGGCACCACGATCTGGACGGTCGCTGCGCTGAGCGACTGCGACGCAACGACGCTGCCGAGATTGTTGATGATCTTGAGCAGGCCGTTCGCGTTGTTAACGGCGCCGTTGAAATAGATGTCGGGCGTGCGGGTCAGCACGTTGCCGTTCTGGTCGATGCCTTGACCGCTGTCAGGATCCAGGCGGTTGTAGGTGGCCGAGACGTCGATGACCGGCGTCGCGCTCGGCATCGCGGTGAAGGTCACATTGGAGTGCGAGTCCGGGTCGACATGGTCGATCTGGCGGTAGGTGATGTTGCCTCCGGTCACATCGGTGACCGTGAGGTTGCCCAGGCTCATGAAGTCGAGGCCCTTGTTCTCGATCTTGATCAGCGGCGAGCTGCGCGCGATGACCGCCGGCGCGGCCGGGTTCGTGCCGCTGTTGCCGGTGAGCTTCTGAGCCAGGATCGAGACGTTGCCGGCGGACACCATGATGTCGCCGAAAGCGAAGGCGTTGCCGGCCGCGTCGGAGGTGAACGGCGCCTGCTTGATCAACGTGTCGATCTGGCGCTGGACGTCGCCGGTCGGATCGGTGCCGGACGGCGACATGCTGGCGGGCGCCGTCGGCGTCGCCGCCGCGAGCTGGGAGCGGACTTGCGCCTCCGTCAGGCCGGTCAGCGACGCCAGCTGGTTGACCACCAGCTGGTAGGGATTGAAGTTGCCGACGACGGTGTACTGGACCGTCTGGTGGTTCCAGCTCATCACCGGACTGAAGTGATTGACGTCGGAGACGGACTCGAGGGTCAGCGCGGAGTAAGGGCTCGTCGTGCTCAGGGTCGGCGTGCTCGCGCCGAGCTCGATCGTGATGGTCACGTCGTTGTTGATGCCCGCAACCACCAGGCCGTTGAGCGCGACATCGCCGGTTCCGCTGGTGTGGCTGTGGTTGTCGCTGTTCTTGGCGCTGAAGATGTCCAGATACGGATTGTAATTGCTGCCGTTGCCGGCCGCCGTGACCTGCCCCTGCGTTGCGCCGAGATAGATGTCGCGCGCGCCGAGGATGCTCGAGGTCGGGGCGAGCGTCAGGCTCGTGGCGTCGTCGGCATTGGCCGTGCCGCGGTAGAGGGCGGAGATCGGAATGGCGGTGTTGTTGTAGACGACCGTCGTCGCCATCGCCTGCACGCTGCTGAAGACGCTGCCGTCGCCGGCGAGGCCCGCATAGATGGTGATGTCGCGCCAGGCCACGATCTTCGCGCCGGCGCCGACATTGACGGACTGGTTGGCATGCACCCAGCTGTTGGTGCTGGCGCCGACGCCGGCAATCGCGCCGTACAGGCTGGCATTGGCGTTGTTCGCCGCCGCCATCTTCGCCGCCGTGCCGATATAGATCTTGCCGGCGCTGAACAGCTCGCGGGCATTGATGTTGACCGCAAGCGTGGCATTCGCCGTCATGTTGGATTCGGCGCCGCCGCCGGCGAAGAAGCTGGCCGTGGCAAGGCTCGCGGTGTCGTTGGTGTTCAGCGTGTTGTAGGCCTCGATATTGATGAACGCCGACGAGGTCCGCGGATCGCCGTTGAGGCTCAGCACCGTGCCGGCGCCGATATTGGTGTTGACGGTCTGGGTGACGTGGGAGTCGCTGAGCGCGGCAGCCCCCGAGAACGAGCCGCCGGAGCCCGAACGTGCGCCGCCGCCGCCCTGGTTGACGATGTCGTTGGCAATGACGACCATGTTGCCGCCCGCCGAATTGATGATCAGGTGCGTTCCGATCTCGGCAGTGGTGGTGGAATCGACGTCGTTCTGCGCCTTGCCGGCCGACACGCCGGCCGTGGACGCCTGATAGGCATCGCCGCTGGCGATATAATTGGTGGTGTGCTTGGCATTGATGCGCAGGCCGCCGAAATAGAGCGTGTCATCCGCCGTGCCGCCGTCGAACCGCGCATTTGTCACGGCCGTCGAGCTGGTGGTGGCGACCGCCGCCGCGCCGGCATAGGTGCCGCCCGCGCCGACCTTCGCGTTGGAAACGTTGGTATCCGTGCCAGTGGCCGTGATCCGGAGGATGCCGGTGTAATTGCCGTGGTTCAGATTATCCATGTCCGCGGGCGCACCCAGATAGGCGTAGGTGTGCGCGCTGGACGAGGTCTGCGCGACGGTGGCGCCGAGCGCCAGGAATCCGGTCGAAAGGCCCGTCGCCTCGGCGTATTGGGCGCTGTCATTTTCGGCCGCGATGGTCACGTCGGCATTGGGCAGCGTAATCCCGGTGCCGCCATAGGCGCTGACCGTCGCGTTCTCCGACGCCTTGGCGTAGCTGCCCTGCGCGCCGATCAGCGATCCACCGCCGCCGGCGAGCGCCTTGGCCCAGGTCGTCGTGCCGCTGGTCGGAACCAGCGCCATGGCGGTCACGGCGAGCGCACCGCCGGAGAAGCTGGCATTGTCGCCGACATCGGCCGTCACCGTGGCACCGACGGTGGACTGGGCGATGGCGACGCCGACCGCGCCGCCGCCGACCGAAACGCCGATCGCCTCGCTCGAAAGATTGGGCGTGATCGAGGCCGACACCAGCGTCCCGATATCGGTCGCGGACGTGGTGATCGAGGCACTGGAGCCGATCTCCGCCAGCACGGACGAATTCTCGTGGGCCTCCGCATCCGCGCCGACACCCGCGACGATGCCGCCGCCGAGTGCCGTTGACGTCGTCGTCAACGTGCCAGCTCCGCTTGCCCCGACCGCCAGCTTCAAGACGTTGATGGTGGAGCCATTCAGAACCCTGGCTGCGACCGAGCTCGTCCGGCTCGCCGTTGCGACCGAAGCGCCGACGGCCACGGCACCGCCGGTGACGCCGCCGGTGAAGACCACCTGGGTCGTCGAATCCAGCGCCATGACGGCAGCGCCGTTGCCGCCGGTGCCGGTGATCTGGCCGCCGAGCAGCGCCGTCACGGTGTTGGCGACATTGCCGACCGCCACGGCGGCCTGGGCGCCGAAGTAAAGTGCCGCTCCGCCGGCGATCGCCTCGGTGTCGATGGTCTTGCCGGCATAAGGTCCGGTGGTGGCGTCCTTGACGACCGCGGCAACGGCGACTGACGGCGCCGAGACGGCCAGAGGCGTGTTTGCGGCCATCAGCACGCCGGAGCCGTTGCGTCCGTAGTCGCTCACATTGGCGAGCACGGTGCTGTTGACGCTGGTGTAGCCGATGCCGGCGCCGATGCCGACGTTCTTCGCAAAGCCCGCGCCGAGCAGATACATCTTCGCCGCATTGGCGCTGGTGGCCGCGACATTGACCTCCGTGCCGGTGACGTGGCCGCCCGCGATCTGCGCGACGACGACGTCGTTGCCGCCGCTCAGCACATTGCTCACGTCGTAGGTCGAGCTGATATTGGCGCTGTACGGATTGCCGGCCGTGCCGCTCGCGACGGCATTGCTGCCGTGCGTGTTGCTGGTGCCGTTGTTAACGGACGCGATGGTGCCGTTGCCGTTCTGATTGAGCTGGCCGGTCTGCTGGCCCTGGGTGTCGGCATCGGCGGTGTTGGTGCCGATGATGATGACACCGACGGTCGCACCGATGCCGACGCTGCCGCCGATGCCGGCGGTGACCGCGTAGGACAGCACCTCCTTGGTGCTCAGCGCATTGACGTCGATGGCGCCAAGGGAGTTCAGATTGCTGTTCCAGCTCTCGGCAATGGTCCGGCTCTTGAACACGATGACGTTGGCGGCGGCGCCGACGCCGACCCCTGCCCCGCTGGCGCCGACCGCGAGCGCGCCCGCGATCTCCTTGATCGCCACGTCCTCGTTGGCGTTGATCGTCACCGCACCGGCCGCACCGCCGGTCACCCCTTGCAGCGTGGTGTCGTAGACGCCGGCGATGGTGGTGTTGTTGGCGATCTCGATGTTGGCCATGCCGGCGATCGCGGCCGTGCCGGTCGAGAGCGCGCCGCCGATCGCATAGGCCTCGAACCGGTTCTTGGTCTTGGCCTCGACGTCGAGCGCGCCGCTCAGGTTCAGCGCGGTCGTGTGCGCCGCGCCATTGCCCTGATAGTGGAACTCGTCGCCGACATAGGCCAGCGTCCGGTTCGAGGAGACCTGGACCAGGAACGCCGCGCCGATCGCGGCCTGGCTGCCATAGGCGCCGGAGCCGTTCGCGGAAAAGATGCCGGTGTTGTTGGTGGCGTTCACCGTCAGTGACGCGGCCGTCAGCGCGCCGCCGTCGACATAGGCTTCCGTCGTTGCCTGGAAGACGTTCAGACCGACCGAGCCGCTGTTGAATCCGACGGCGATCGACGAGGCATCCTGCTCGGCATTGGCCTTCACTGTGACGGCGCCGACCGTCGCGCTCGACGACTGGACGCCGCCGACCGTGGCATTGGTGATGGTGGCGAAGGTCTCGCGCGACATCGTCGTCGAGATGATCGTCGCGCCGCCGCCAGCGCCGCCGCTGCCGGTCCCGACGATGCCCAGGCCGAACGCGCCGGAATAGGAGAAGCTCGACGCGGCGACCTCGATCTGCGGCGCCAGCGTCGTGGAGGTCAGGCGCGTGTCGATGGCCGCGCCGTCGATATAGGCCCTGGTCGCTCCGCTCATCACATTGGTGATCGGGTTGATCATGATGGCGATGCTGGAGCTCGCGGCGAGCGAGGCGACGTTGGTCACGACGGCCTGGTGCGAGCTCGCCACCACCGCAAGGCCGCGCAAGGTGTCCTGGTTCTCGGTGAGATCAGGCGTGGCGTCGCTCGGCCTTTGAGCGGTGCCGAGATCGAAAGCATGAACGAGCGACCCGTTGTTGACCGACAGCGTATCGGTGGTGCTGGTGCCGAGCGCGTCGACCTTGGTGTTCGCTCCGCTGATATAGGCCGCCGTCGTCCCGGTGATCTGGTTGGCGACCAGCGAGCCGGCGATGCCGGCAGCGCCCTTGCTGATGGACAGGGCACCGGCGAACACCGCCGCCTTGTCGTTGTTGCCGGCGATCACGCCGACATTGTTGGCGGCGGTGACGTCGGCGCCGTTGATACCGTTGGTGCCGGCGGCCGTGATGCTGGCGGTGACGTTGGTCCCCATCAGATTGGTGGCGACGGAGCCGGCGAACCCGACCTGGGAGGACATCGCGACACCGACGGCGACGGTCGAGATGCTGGCGTTCGAGTTCGCGCCGACGGCGACGTTGCCCGATGCGGTCAGCTTGGAGCCAGTCACGTTGGCGCTGACGTTGTTGGCGATGCTGCTGTAGACGAGCGCAAGACCAGCGGCGCTGCCCTGCGTCGAAGCGCCCGCGACGGCGGCGGTTCCGGTGATGCTGGAATTATCGGTCGCGTTGACGGAAATGTTTTTGGCCGTGACGCTCGATTGCGTCGCGCTGGACTGGCCGTTGCCGATGGCCGCTGAGACCGTGTTGGCGATCGAGCTGATCGTCGTGCCGCCGACGCCCGCGAACTGTCCGGTCGCAAGACCGAAGCCGATCGTGACCGCCTGGATCTTCGAGGAGTCGACCGCACTTACGCTGACACTGCCGTTGCTGCCAGCCGTCATCAGGACGTTGGCAATAAAGGCCGAATGCGTGGTTGCGATGGTGTTGTAGACGATCGAGGCGCCGACATTGTTCTTGCCGGCCTGGATCAGGCCCGCAACGGAGACGATGCTGGCGCCCGGACCGTTACCGGTGCCGCCGTTGAGCGCGGCCGCGCCGAAGTCGATGCAGTTCTGCCCGCCCGTGCCGCCGGCGACCGTGCAGGTGTCGGAGGCGAGATGATTGTTGTTCGACTTCTTGACGAGGTTGCCGAGCGCCGTATCCAGCGCCGACACGGCGCCGCTGTCCGCCAGCACCGTCACGCGTCCAACGTTGATGTTCACCGTCGAGCCGCTGTTGATGTAGGCCGTCGTGGTGGGCGTGATCTCGCTGACGACGATCGCGCCGGCAAGTCCGTTGGACCCCGCCCCGCCCGAGGCGGCACCGGCAGCAATCACGCTGGCGCTGTCGGCCATCACCAGCAGGGTGTCATAGTTCGAGATCGACGTACTGCGGATATGCGCGTCGGTCGCGTTGCCGCCCGTGGGATCGGCGATCGACGCATAGGTGAGCCCGATGCCGACGCCGGCCTGACCGCCCGATATGTAGAGCGAGCCGCCGCCGATCGCGATGTTCGTGGTCTGGTAGGCGTCGACCTCGAGCGCGCGATTGACGCCGGTCGCCTGACCCGTGATCGTCGAGCTCTCGATATAGGCGTTGGCGCTGTCCGTGATGATGCCGACCGAGGCCGACAGCGAAGCCGCATTCGATTTCGATCCCGCCACGCCGAGGGCGACGACGGTCTCCGAGCCGCCATTGAGCGCCTGCACCGTCACTGAACTCTGATTGTTCAGGGTGGTGCCGGAGACATAGGCGAGCGTCGCATTGTTGGACATCGCCGCGGCGATGGCGCCGCCGATCGCGGCCCCCTGGGCGGATGCCCCGGCCAGATTGAGCGCCGCGGAGCCGGACCCGTTGTTGAGCATGGTGTCGTTGAGCGCCTGGACGATCGTATTGGTCACCACGGTGCCGGTCGTGGTGAACTTGTTGACCGTCGTGTTCTTGATATAGGCGCTGGTGCCGAGCGAGACGTCGCTCACCGACGAGCTGCCGGCGAGATCAATGCTGAGGCCTTCGGTGCTCGATCCCGAGCTCGAGCCGATCTTGCTCGCGGCCGTCGTCACGCCGGCCGTCCCTCCGGTCGCGCCGGCGCCGGCCGCGCCCGCCTTGTCGGAGAAGCTGGATGCCTGCGGCTCGGAGATCGACGCCGCGACCGCGGCCGCCGTGATGCGCCCCGAGGTCGTGGCGCTGATCGTGAGATTGTCGACATTGACGGCTCCGCTGCCGCCACTGTTGCCGGCAAACGGATCGTCGGCGCTGAACGGGCCGGGCCGGATGTCGGAATGGTTGTCGCCGATATAGGCGGCGGTGTCGGCATTTGCGCCGAGATAGGCGACCGCCAACCCGACCGCCGAACCGCCGCTGGTGTTCCTGCTCATCGCGCCGGCCAGTGTCACGACCGACAGATCCTGCTGCGCCAGGATGCCGACGGTCGGGGCATAGACGGTGGCCTGGCTCGAGATCGAGGCATGCGTCGTGTTGTTCAGGAAGCCGAGCGAGGTGATGCCGTTGAGCGCCAGCGCGCCGGCGGCCTTGCCGGAGGTCGGCGCAACGGCGACGAACTGGTCGGAGGTGATGGCATTGACCGCGATGTCGTCCGCCGCCCGGAGCGTCGCACGGTCCGAAACGCCGGCAATGGTGTTGGTGTTGAACTGGACGAGGTTGAGCGCGCCGCCGACCGACGATCCGCCCGACGTGTTACCCGTTAGGAAGCCGAGCGTGCCGACATTGCCGGCCGCGTCGATCGACGCCGTGGTCGTGGTCGCCGCGACCTGAATGCTGGCGTCGTAGGTGTGGACGTCGCCATTGTCCATGCCGACCGACCAGCCGGTGCCGCTGCCGCAGGCCGCGGCCGCGCAGGTCGCCGTCAGACTCGCGCTGCCGGCAACCCATGCGGTCGTGTTGTTGTTCACGACGAAATGGTTCAGCGAACCGGCGATGCCGATCGTGTCGCCGGCGTCCGCCGTGGCGTTGGCGTAGCTGGTCAGGATGTTGCCGCCGACGCCGAGATTGCCGTTGAGATGGCTCAGCACCGCACCCAGCCCGTCCCATTTCAACCAGGTGTTGGTGATCGGCAATTCGGTGGTGGCATCCACGGCGATGTTCGCCGCGTTGATCAGCGTGCCGCCGCCGACATAGGCGTTCGAATTGTGGGTGAAATTGCCCCAGGCGACGGCCGCGCTGATCGCGGTGCTCTCGCCGGACACCGGGTCCTTGGTGATTGCGCTGGACGTCGCATTGCTGCGAACGCCGCGATCGATGACATTGCTGGCAACGGCAACGTTACCGCTGGCATAGATGCTCGGCGCGCCGCCGCTCGGATTCTGCGCGATCGCAGCGGTCGCGCTCTGGGTGCTGTTGGCCAGCGACAGCGCGCCTGCGACCTTGAAATCGAAGTTCAGCGGCACCAGCGATCCCATGTGGTCCCTGATGATCGACGTCGGCGAGGTGACGGCGCGCAGCCCTCGTTCGATCGCCGCGACCAGCGCCGGCAGGCCGGCGATGGACGACGCCATCGTCGAATTGCTCGTGGTGTCGGACGTCGCTTCGACCAGGACGGAGCCGTTCATCCGGTTGGCGGCACTGGTTCCGAGCGATGCGCCGAGCGTCGCGGTCACGGACGTCGTGATATCGCTGATGGCCAACGCCCCGCCGACGGCGCCGCTCGCACCCGTCCCGGGCGCCGCGACCGACGTTGCGCTGGTCGAGAACGAGTTGTTGTTGATCGCGCGCACTTTCAGCGTGCTGCCGCTCGTATTCACCAGGCCCGCCGCAATATGCGCGCCGGTCTCGACATTGGCGGTCGTCGTCACCGATCCCTTGGAATAGGCCACCGTCGGGACGATCTGCGCGCTCGTCGATGCCGCGAGGGCAGAGACGGCGATGGTCGCATCGTTGAGCGCCTTGATCTCGAGGTTGCCGCCCGCGTTGATCGTCGCGCCCGAGGCGACGTTGGTCGTGACGCTGCCGTCGATCTTGCCGACGACCACACCGGCCGCAACCGGCGTGAGGCTGCCGAGCAAGGTGGACGCGACCGCCGGATCCGACGCGGTCTCCGTGGCATGCGCGGAAATGGTGACATCGCCGCGGCCGTTGATGTCGGCATGGCTGTTGATGTTGATGGTCGCCGTGGCGCTTGCCGCGACATAACCGCCATTGAGCCCGAGCAGCGAGGCGGCAAGCGTCGAGCCGACCAGCGCGAAATCACCGGCCGCGGAACCGTTCAGGAAACTCGACACGGCCGTCGAGGTCGCGGTGATCGAGATGGTGCCGCCTGTGATCTTGCCGTCGACCGTGATCGACGTCGCGGCGGTGGCCTGGCCGGCCAGCTTGATGTCGCTCGCCGTCGCCCTCAGTGTCACATTGCCGTCGGCGTAGCTGGTTCCGCCGAAATTGACCGACTGGGCCAGGATCTGCGCACCATTCATGATCTCGATGTTCGGCGCGTCGATGATGACGTTGTTGGCATTGCCGGTCGAATGGCCGGAGCCATCGAGACGGCGAGCATCGATCATCGCATGCGCGGCAAGCGTGATGGAATGATCTGCCTGGATGAGGTAGTCGGCACCGGCGCTGAGCCCGGCGAGCGCATTCACGATCGAGCTGTTCGACAGCGTCACGCCGGTGTCGCCCAAGGCAGCATCGCCGACGACCACGTCGGTCGGGTCGATCAGCAGCGTGCCGGCCTTGCCATTGTCGGCGCTGAGGTTGACCTTGACGCCTCGGCCGATGTCGATGATCCCGTTCGCGCTGAAATCGACGAGACCGGCATTGCCCGCCTTCGCGCTGGCGTCGAACTTGGCTCCGCCCGCGACCGTCAGGTTCTGCGCCGCCTTCAGGCGGATCTCGCCGGCATTGCCGTTTGCGCTTGCGATGTTGAGACTGGCTCTCTTGCCGACATCGATGTTGTTGCCGGCCTGCACCGTGATGTTGCTCGGCGTCGCAGTCTTGCTCTGCGCCGTCAGGCGTCCGTTCACCCTGGCATTGTTGACCGCGCCGATATGGATCGAGCCGTTGCTGACGGTGATGGCGCTGGCGCTGCGCAGGCCCTTGGAGTTGACGGAGGCGGCGAACTTCGCGGCGTGATCGAGATTGGCGATGTCGCGCTGGGTGGCGCCACCGACAAAGACGTTCTGCCCGGTCAGGCGCACGCCATCGATGGCGTTGACCCGGCCGTAGATACGGATGTTGCCATCAGGCGAGACCGGGAACGAGCCCGCCATCAAATTGCCGACCGCCGTGCCGTTGATCGCCCCTCCCGGGCCGATCAGGCTGTCGGTGAACTCGCGCGTCGGCGTCGAGACATTGAGGCTGCCGACGTTCACCGTACCGGAGCGGCCGACGACAAACCCCTTGGGGTCGGCGAAATAGACGTTACCGCCGATCGCACCGTTCATGTAGGAGTTCAGCGTGCCGTTGACGTAGACCGGCGCGTCGCGAACGATGTTGACGAGGTTTTGCGTCCCCGTCGGCAGCTGCAGATTGACGGTGTTGCCCTGCCCGACGCTGAACTGCGAGAACGAGTTGAAGGCGTTGTTGCCCGAGACCGTCGACGTCGTGACGTTGGTCACGCTGCCGGAGGTCTGCAGGCTGGTGCCGGTGCGTCCGTCCGGCGTGATCACGTTCGCCGTCTGCGCCTGCAGGCGGACGCTGAACACCGGCAGGAAGACCATCTGCAACGCGCAGAGCAGTGACATCGAACGGAAGCGCGCAAGCCCCGGCAGCGTCAGCTCGTTATTATCTCGCGTCGCAGACGGTCCGCGCATTTCAGATCCTCTTCATCGGCATTGGCGCCGATCCACAACCGGGTGGGAGAATGTCGTGTATCTTGGAGCCGTCCGGCATCAGAACTGGCCGGGGGGCAGCTTGAAGATGTCGGGGCTCTTGGCGTCGGCCACGTAGAACAGCAGCAGGCTGGTCGGCGTCAGCACACGCTGGTTGTTCTCCTTGTTCTCGAACGTGCCCTGGAGCAGCAGGATCACCGAGCGATCCTTGGCATCGCTGCCGCGGAACATCACGATGCCGCCGGCGACGGGCATGTTGACCGCGATGGAGTCGGGCTTGAAGCCCTCGCCCATGAAATGGGCGCGCAGGATATTGGCGTTGGAGAACAGCTTCTCCGGCGTCATCGCCGTGTCGGTCGCCTTCGACCAGACCGCGCCGATCTGGATCAGCGACTTGGACTTGTAGCCGAACACGTAGGAGAGCTCGGCGGTGCCGCCGTTCGGCAGCAGTTCGGGAACGGAGAGCAGCAGGCTGTGCGTCAGTTCGGATGCGTTGTCCTGCGCCCTGATCGCATCGGGCTTGGCGTTGAAGTCCTTGATCATCGCCGCGCGGACGTCGGCCTCGCTCATGCCGAACTTGGCAGCGCGGAAACCATCGATCGCCTTGGCGGTCTTGTCGTCCGCACCGGCGGTCGACGTCTCGGTCGCAGCAGCGACTGGCGCACCGGCGGCGGCAGGTGCCGCACCGGCAGCAACGGCCCTGGGTGCAGGCGCAGCCTTTTGTTTCGGAACGGCGCTCTGAGCCGCAAGCGGCCCGGCTGCAACGGATGTGAGGAGGCCGACGAGAGCCGGCACGAGATAGATTCTGTGCATCGAAAACCTTCGAAAAAATTCTGAAACAATGCTTCAAAAAACGACAGCTACGAACTCGACGTCTCCGAGCCGTCATCGCAACCGAGACGGAATTGCTGCAATGCCACAAGGCGTTACAAAGCATCACGGAGCAGACAAGGATCGAAACAGCGACTCTTTGGCGGCGTAGGAATACGGTATCGGACTGCCGAATGCTGCGAATGAACATTCATAAGCGCATTTTTTCATCAATTGTGGTCGTCAGCCTTTCGCGTTATGCACACGCTCAGGGACAACTTTTGCGAAACATTTCATGATCCAGCGGACCGCTCCTGCCCGCGCTGTGCCGGCGGTTGACCGCCGCGATTTCCTTCGGCTTGCGGGCGCAACCGCTGCGGGATGGATTGCGGTTGGCGCAACGTCGGATCGCATGAAGATCGTCGCCTCGCTGACGAGCTTGTCGCTCGACGACGAGCTGACCAGACGAAACATGTCCGACGGCAACGCCAACTCTCGCCTCGGCGGACTCATCGCGGGCCTGAAGCAGCGAGGCTGGGTCGAAGGGGTCAATTACCGCTTCGAGATCCGTTCGACGTTCGGCGGAGCAGACAAGTTCAAGACTGCGGTGAAGGAGCTCATCGAGCTCAAGCCGGACGTCATCCTGACCGGCTCGACAGTCGAAACCGCGGCCGTCATGGCCGCCACCACGACGATCCCGATCATCTTCGCGACGGCAAACGACCCGGTCGGCAACGGCTTCGTCGAAAGCCTCGCCCATCCCGGCGGCAACGTCACCGGCTTCACCAGCAGCACTGCCGAGATGGGCGGCAAATGGCTTCAGCTGATCCGGGAAGCCGTGCCTGACATCGCGCGTGTCGGCGTCCTGTTCAATCCGGCGACCACGCCCCGTGCCGGGCGCTACTTCCTCGACTCCGTCGAGCAGGAGGCCGCTTCATCCGGACTTGCCGTGATCCTCGCCCCCGTCAGCGCACCCGCGGACATCGACGGAGCTATCAGCCGCTTTGCCGAGCAGCCGAAGGCGGCGATGATCTCGCTGGTCGACAGCTTTCTGGTGATCAACCGGAAAGCGATCATCGAGGCGACCGCGAGGTATCGCGTCCCCATGATCTATCCGTTTCACTATTTCATGGATGCCGGCGGGCTGATGAGTTACGGGCCGACGCTCGAAGTGCGCTCGTCCGACTATGTCGATCTCATCCTGCGCGGCACCAAGGCCGGCGATCTGCCGGTGCAGTCACCGCGGAAATACGAGCTGCTGATCAACCGTACGGTGGCCCGCTCGCTCGGATTGACCATTCCATTCACGCTGCTCGCACGCGCCGACGAGATCCGCGAGTGAACGAAGAGGTCGACCAGGGACATTTGCGGACGCCTCCCGGCCGGCTGTTTCGCAAATATCTCTACTCGATCGTCGCGCTGGCCTTTGCCGCGCTCGCCATCAACACCGGCTTCGACGTCTGGTTCTCATACCGCGAGCAGAAGCAGCTTCTCGCAGCGACCCAGCGCGAGCAGGCAGCAAGTGCGGCCATCCAGATCGGCCAGTTCATCGGCCAGATCGAAAACCAGATCAGATGGCTCTCGCGCCTGCCTCCGGAGCTGTCGACCAACGAAGACGACCGTCTCAACGCCATCCGCCTGCTGCGCCTTTCGCCCGCGATCGCGGAAATTACCGAGCTCGACGCGCAGGGCCGCGAGCAGGTGCGCGTGTCGCGCCGCGTCGCGGACAGGGTCGGCAGCAAGGTCGATCTCTCCGCTTCGCCGGCTTTTCGCGGGGCCAATGAAGGCCGAGCCTATTACGGTCCGGTCTACTTTTTCGGCGACACCGAGCCGTTCATGACGCTCGCCACGCGCGGGATCGGTCGCGAGCCCAACGTGATCGTCGCCGACGTCAACCTGCGCTTCATCTGGGACCTCGTCGCCGGAATCAGGGTCGGCAACACCGGCAAGGCCTATGTGGTCGACCGCATGGGGCTGTTGATCGCGCATCCCGATTTGTGGCCGGCGCTGCGCCGCAGCGACCTCTCCGGACATGCGGACGTGCGTGCGGCGCTCGATGGCGTCGGTCCGCCCTCGGGGGGCCTGGTCAAGGAGGATATGTCCGGTCAACGCGTGCTGTCGACCTATGCGACGGTGCCCTCGCTCGGCTGGCTGGTGTTCGTCGAGCTTCCGCTCACCGAAGCCTACGCACCGATCTACGCCTCGATCGGCCGCTCGACGTTTCTCCTGGTCGCCCTGCTGGTCTGCGCGGTGTTGGTGTCCCTCTGGCTCAGCCGGCGCATGACGGTGCCGATCCAGATCCTGACGCAGGGCGCGCGGCGGATCGGCAGCGGCGATCTCGGGCTGAGGCTCGCGATCAAGACCGGCGACGAGCTGGAGGCGCTCGGCGATCAGTTCAACCGGATGGCCGCTCATTTGCGCGACTCCTATGCGACGCTCGAGCGCAAGGTGATCGAGCGAACCTCCGAGCTCGAGAAGACGCGCGATCACGCCCTTGCCGAACACGACGCGGCCGAGCGCGCACGCAGCATCGCCGTGCAGGCCAACGAAACAAAATCGCGCTTCCTCGCCGTCGTCAGCCACGAGCTGCGCACGCCGCTGAACGGCGTCATGGGCGTGCTGCAATTGCTCGACGACGGCAGCCTCGGCGAGGCGCAGCGCCGCCACCTCGCGACCGCCGCAGCATCAGGCGAAACACTGATCGCGCTGGTCGATGCCATCCTGGAATATGCGCGGCTGGAGGCCAGCACCGAAACGTTGGAGACGCGCGACTTCCGTCTCGACCAGCTGATCGAGACCGCCGCCGACCTGATGCGCCCGCAGGCCTTTGGCAAGGGACTGACGTTCGACCTCGCCTGCGATACGACGGTCAACGCCTCCGTGCACGGCGATCCCGTCAGGCTCAACCGCATCTTGCTCAATCTGATCGGCAATGCGATCAAGTTCACCCCACGCGGCGGGATCAGCTTGAATGCGGCGGCCGAGCGGCGCGACAATCACGTCCTGCTGCACATCACCGTTCGCGACACCGGCATCGGCATCGCGCCCGACATGCATGAACGCATTTTCGAGGATTTCGTCCAGGCCGACGACAGCATCGCGCGGCGGTTCGGCGGCACCGGCCTTGGATTGGCGATCGCGCGACGCCTCACCCGCTTGATGTACGGTGAGCTGACCGTGGAGAGCACGCCTGGCGCGGGCAGCATTTTCACGCTCCAAGTGCCGCTCGGCCGCGCAGCAAGCGGTGTCGCGCCAGGCGCGATCCCGCCACCGTCGCGGCAACTCCGCGTGCTGCTGGTGGACGACGATCCCGTCAATTGCGAGGTCGGCGAAGCGATCCTGAACCGGCTCGGTCACCACCCCACCATCGCCAGGAACGGCGCATCGGCTGTCGCGTTTGCCCGCGATCAGGCGTTCGACATCATCTTGATGGATCTGCACATGCCCGACATGGACGGTGTCGAGGCAGCATCGCGGATCGGCAAGCTCGGCCTGCCAAGGATGCCGCGCATCATCGCCGTCACTGCGGACATGTCGAGCAGCGCGCGCGAGCGGCTCGCCGGCGCAGGCATCGCCAAGATCGTCAGCAAGCCGATCCTGATCAATGCTTTGCGCGAGGCGATCGAGGACGATCCGGAAGTCGAGCCGGCCGCAGCGCAGCTCGCCGCAGGCGCGTTGATCGACCGGCATTTCCTCGACGACCAGAAAGAGCTGCTGGGCGCGACGCAAATCGCAAAGCTGCATCACTTGCTGGAGGAGACCAGCGAAAAGCTGATCGCGGACATCACCAAAGCGGCAGCGATCGGCGATTACAAGCAGCTCGCGCGATTCGCGCATCAGCTCGGCAGCGCGGTGAGCGCGCTCGGCCTCGTGCGGCTGTTCGAGCGCTGCCGCGAGGTCGAGCTGGCGGCGGCCTCGATGTCACCGCCCGAATGCCAGGAGGCCGCGCGCGAACTCGCCGCGCTTCGAGATGCCTCGATGAGCGCGCTGAACGATCTGCTCACACCGGCCGGACGACGTTCAGTCAGCTAGCTGCTCCGGGCTTGCGCACCCGCCTCCTCCTCCCGCCCAAACCGCTCCACCAGAAAATCGATGAACAGCCGCACCTTCACCGACAAATGCCGCGTCGGCGGATAGACCGCATAGAGCGCGAGCGGCGGCGCGGAATAGTTGTCCAGCACCGTCCGCAGCTCGCCTTTCCGCAGGGCGTCGGCCGCGATGAACTCGGGGAGCAGCGCCAGTCCCCTGCCCTTGATCGCGACGTCGCGCAGCACTTCGGCGTTGTTGACGCAGAGCGACCAGGCCGGCTGGATCCAGTGATCACCGTCGGCACCGGTGAGCTTCCACTGATTGCCGGTAAGCAGGAAGCCGTAGGTCAGCGACGCATGCTCGCGCAGATCCTGCGGATGTTTTGGGGTGCCGTGACGCGCCAGGTAGTCGGGCGAAGCGCAGATCATGCGCGCCACCGGCATGATTTTTCGCGCAATCAGGCTAGAGGATTCCAGTTCCGCGATCCGCAGCGTCACGTCGAAGCCGTCCTGCACGGGGTCGAGCAGGTCGTCGCTGAGCACGATCTGGAGCTGAAGCTCGGGATAGCGCCCCATGAACTCGGCGAGCACGGGCCCGAGCCGCATGGTGCCGAACGACATCGGCGCGTTGACGCGCAACAACCCGCGCGGCGCCGACTGGGCTTGCGTCACCGCCTGGTCGGCAGCTTCGATCTCCGAGAGGATCACGACCGCGCGCTCGAAATAGCGCTGGCCGTTCTCGGTCGGGCTGGCGTGGCGGGTGGTCCGGTTCAGGAGCTGAACGCCAAGGCTCTCCTCGAGGTCGGCGATGTATTTGCTGATCGCCGAGCGCGACAGCCGCAATTGCCGGCCCGCCTCGGCGAAACTGCCGCTTTCGACCACTTTGACGAAGGCCCGGAGGCTGGCGACCTTATCCAAGGGCCAGCTCCGGCGATTGTTTCCAAATCGTAGACATATCCGTCATATTTGCATGGATTGTCTCCAATCCAAAGCGGAACGATATTTCGACCCAGAGCAAGACCGCTCCCCGAACTCTGGAGGACGACCATGTCTGGACTGCACCATGTCACCGCGATCGCCGGCGACCCGATTCGCAATTTTGGCTTTTACACCCGGGATCTCGGCCTGCGCTTCGTCAAGAAGACGGTTAATTTCGACGATCCCGGCACCTATCACTTCTACTACGGCGACGAGACCGGCCGCCCCGGCACCATCCTGACCTTCTTCCCCTGGGCTGGCGCACCGGCCGGTCGCCGCGGCGTCGGCGAGACCCATCAGACCGCCTTCCGCGTGCCGCAGCGCTCGCTCGGCTACTGGACGCAGCGTTTCATCGAAAAGGGCATCGCCTTCGAGGCGCTGGAAAAGCGTTTTGGTGAATCCGTGCTGCCGTTGACCGATCCTGACGGCATGGCGCTCGCGCTGGTTGGCATTCCCGACGCGGAGAACGAGCCCGGCTGGAGCAATGGCGACGTGCCGGCCGAGCACGCAATCCGCGGCTTCCACGGCGTGACCTTGCTGCTCGACAGCGCGGCCAAAACGGCGGCCGTCCTCACGGACGTGTTCGGCTTCAAGGAGACGGGCCGCGAAGGCTCCGTGATCCGCTTCAAGGCGCCTGATAATGTCGAAGGCAGCGTCGTCGACATCTACGAAGCCAAGGGCTTTTTGCGCGGCCACCAAGGTAGCGGCTCCGTCCACCACATCGCCTTTCGCGCGGCTGACGATGCCGAGCAGGGCCAGATGGCGCAAAAGCTCGTGAGCGATCATGGCCTGCATCCGACCGAGCAGCGCGACCGCAATTACTTCCGCTCGATCTACTTCCGCGAGCCCGGCGGCGTGCTGTTCGAGATCGCAACCGATATCCCGGGCTTCGCCGTCGACGAACCCGTCGCGACGCTGGGGCGTGACCTGAAGCTGCCTGAATTCCTCGAGCAACACCGCAAGCAAATCGAGGGCGTGCTGCCGAGCCTGGAAGAGACCGCGTCATGACCGACTTCATCCATCGTTTCGAGCCCGCGACCAACGCGGGCTCCCCTCCGCTGCTGCTGCTCCACGGCACCGGCGGCGACGAAAACGACCTGCTCGGACTCGGCAAGATGATCTCGCCCGGCTCGGCCCTGCTCTCGCCGCGCGGCCGGGTGCTCGAGCACGGCATGCCGCGCTTCTTCCGCCGCCTCGCCGAAGGCGTGTTCGACGAGGAGGATTTGCGCCGACGCGCGCGCGAACTCGGTGAGTTCGTCGCGGATGCACGGAAGCAATACGACATCGCAGCACCAGTTGCGGTCGGCTTCTCCAACGGCGCCAACATCGCAGCCGCGCTGTTGCTGCTGAAGCCGGACGTGCTCGCAGGCGCGATCCTGTTGCGTGCGATGGTGCCGCTGTCGGATCCGCCGAAGCCGGAGCTCGGCGGCAAACCGGTGTTGCTACTCTCCGGCCAGGCCGATCCGATCGTGCCGGCGAGCAATTCGGCGGAGCTTGCGGCGTCGTTGTCGGAAGCCGGCGCGCGTGTCGACCACAAGGTGTTGCCGGCAGGCCATCAATTGTCGCAGGCCGACGTGACGCTGGCGCGCAACTGGATCGTCACAGTCGACGCGAAAGCTGCCTGATCCCAGGAAGCGGCGCGCCGTCCAACCGGCGCGCCGCTTCGACATCCTGGCAAGCGACCTTCCGCCGCAGCTGCGCAATCGGGCGCCAGCCTGCGCGAAATTTCCGCTTGCCCGTTTTCACGCCATGCTTAGAATTTGGGACAAGGTTCCGAAATTTGGAACTTCCTTGGACCGACCTTCATGAGCGCCCTCACCAATGCCATCGAGATCCTGCGCTGCTTTTCCAGCGCGCGGCCGGATCTGTCCTTCGCGGACGTGATGGCGTTAACGGGCAAGCCGAAGAGCTCGACCTCGCGGCTGCTACGGTCCTTGCGTGACTGCGGCCTGCTCGAGCAGGACCCGCACACCCGCCGCTACCGGCCGGGCCTCCTCACTTTCGAGCTCGGCCGGCTGCACCGCGCCCATGACGATCTCATCAGCATGGCCGAGCGCGAATTGCGCGAGGTCTGCGCGCGTACTGGTCACACCGGCTACATCGCCGTGCTCGACGGTTTTGAGCAGGTCGTGCTCCGGATCGTGCCGGGCTCGAATCCGCTGCGTGTGGTCAATCCGCCCGGCCAGCGCACGCCGGCACTCGCGACCTCGAACGGCCGCGCCATGCTTGCACGCCTCACCGACGAGGACATCCGCGCCCGCGTGCCCGCGACCTATCCAAAGCTGCCGCGCAATTCGCCGCAAAACTTCAAGCAGTTGATGCTGCGCCTGAACGAGATCCGCGGCACCGGCGTATCGGAAGCAGCCGACGAATCGATCGAGGGCGTCGGCTCCCAAGGTTTTGCGCTGAAGAGCGGCGAGACCGGCGAGATGATCGGGATCGCGGTGTCCTATTCGGTGCAGGCGACCACCGCCGCCGAGCGCGCCAATGTCCGCCGCGAGCTCGCTGCGATGGCCGCAAAGCTCAGGCGCATGACCGGCGATACGCTCGATCAGGACACCGCACGCATCCGGACGGGGACGCGATGAGCAGCACCGCGACCACGCGCCCCAACGGCCTTGCGCTCTTCATCCTGCCGAGCGCGCTGCTGTTCACTCTGTTCTTCTTCCTGCCGATCGGGCTGATGGCGCTGATGAGCGTGCTCACCGGCAATCCGGTGGTGATGCCGAAGGTCGCCTTCACGACGCGTCACTACGCCCGCATGATCGGCGATCCCTTTTATCTCGAAGTGATCTGGACCACGATCCGGATCGGGCTCGTGACCACGCTGGTCGCGCTTGTGATCGGCTATCCCCTGGCGCACTGGATGGCGCGCATCAGGAGCCGCACCGGGCACGCGCTGCTGCTGATGGCGGTGCTGGCGCCGATGCTGACCGGCATCGTGGTGCGCACCTTCGCGTGGATGACGCTGCTGTCCGACAAGGGCGTGGTCAACCAAACCCTGATCTCGCTCGGTCTCATCTCTCAACCCCTGAAACTGATGTACACCGAGACCGGCATCGTGGTCGGCCTCGTCCACATCTACGTCCCCTTCATGGTGCTGACCCTCACCGGCGTGATCGGCCGCATCGACGAGCGACTGGAGCAGGCCGCCGAAAATCTCGGCGCAAGCCCCTTGCGCGCGTTCATCGAAGTGACGCTGCCGCTCAGCCTGCCCGGCATCCTCGCCGGCTCCCTCCTCGTCTTCGCGCTCGCGATCAGCGCCTATGTCACGCCGATCCTGCTCGGTGGCTTCCAGATCATGACGCTGCCGATCCTGATCTACCAGCAGATTTCCGCGAACTTCAACGTCGGCTTCGCCGCCGCGCTCGGCATCGTCCTGCTCATGATCTCGCTTCTGCTCGTCATCGCCTATAACCGCGCGCTCGGCCTCGTCTCCGGCCAGCGCGAATTGCAGTGAGGCCGGTGATGCAAACCACGGCCTCGTCCTCGCTCCCAGTAGCCCAGCAGGCCGCATCTATGCCGGTGCCCGGGCCTACCAGGCCCTACGGCCGCTACCTCTATCTCGCCGTCAACATCGCCATCCTGATCTTCCTGCTGGCACCAATCGCCATCGTCGTCGTCTTCGCGCTGAACCCGACGCCTTTCATCCAGTTTCCGCCAGTCGGCGTGTCCTTGCGCTGGTTCGAAAAGTTCTTCGCCTCGCGCGACTTCATGCACGCGCTCTGGTTCAGCCTCGAAGTCGCGGTCCTCACCACGGTCTCGGCAACGATGCTGGGCGCCTCCGCGGCGCTGGCGCTGGCGCGCGGTAATCTGCCGGGCACGCGGCTGATCGTGGCGACCATGCTCTCGCCGCTGATGCTGCCGGCGATCCTGACCGGGCTTGCGCTATTCCAGACCTATGTGCTGCTCGATGTGGGACGGCCGACCTGGGGCCTCGTTGCCGGCCACACGCTGGTGACGCTGCCTTACGTGGTGCGTACGACGCTCGCAGTGCTGCATAATTTCGATACGCGTCTGGAAGAGGCCGCGCAAAATCTCGGCGCCAGTCCGCTGCGCACCTTCTTCGAGGTGACGCTGCCGCTGATCAAGCCCGGCGTGCTCGCCGGCGCGATCTTCGCCTTCATCGTCTCGTTCGACCAGTTTCCGGTGTCGCTGTTCTTGGTCAGCCCGGGCAACGAGACGCTGCCGGTCACGCTGTTCAACTATCTCAAGTTTGATCTCGACGGCACCATTGGCGCCGCGTCCGTCGTCTCGATCGTGCTTGCCTTTGTCGTCGTCATCGGGCTCGACCGCACGGTGGGCTTGCGCTCCTACGTCAAATTGTAACCGCTCATTGTAACCTTAGGGATTCGAGACATGATGAAAGCCTTGGGACCGCTCAGCCGCCGCCGCTTTCTGACCGCGAGCGCCTCGCTCGGCATCGGCACGATCGCCGCGCCTTACGTCGCGCGCGCCGACGATCCGACGCTGCGCATCACCGGCTGGGGCGGCAAGTGGGGCGACATCATGAAGGCCGAGATCGGTCCAGCCTTCGAGAGCGAGTTCAAGTGCAAGCTCCAGATCGATTCTGCCTTCCCCTATCTGCCAAAGCTCCAGGCGAGCTCGCGCTCCGCGCCGATCTACGACGTGATGCACACCAATTCCAACGAACAGTGGGCCGCCGCCGAAATGGGCCTGGTCGAGCCGAAGATCGATCCCAAGCTCGTGCCGAACCTCGCCGACGTCTATCCCTACGCCATCAGCGACAAGATCGTCGGCGTCTCGATCTTCACCAGCGCCATCGGCCTCGGCATGCGCACCGACAAGGGCTATAACGGCGTCACCTCCTGGAAGGAGCTGTGGGACGCGAAGTACAACGGCGTCCGCGGCGGCTACGTCATTCCCGTCAACAGTCTCGGCCAGGCCTTCCTGATGATGTGCGGCACGCTGTTCGGCAAGGGCCAGACCGATCTCGACGCGGCCTATATGGCGCTGGAGAAGCTGAAGCCGATCAAGATCGTCGACTTCACCGGCGCGATGGAGAAGATGCTGCTGTCGGGCGAAGTCGGCATGTGCGTCATCCACGATTCCGGCATCTACCGCTATGACGGCCAGAACCAGCCGACCGATTTCGTCTCACCGAGCGAAGGTGTGTTGTCGCTGGAGCAAGTTTTGACCATCACGCCGGGCAGCAAGATGAAGGAGCTCGCCAACGCCTACGTCAACTACATGCTCCGCCCCGAGGTGCAGAAGCGTCTCGCGGAGACGGTGTGGTACTCGCCGGCCAACAAGAAGGTGAAGCTCGACGCCAAATACGACGCCAAGCTGCTCACCACGCCCGAGAAGGTGTCGAAGCTGATCCAGGTCGACTGGAAGTGGTACAATGAGCGCAAGGACGAGATCGACCAGCGCGTCAACCGGATCTTCCGCGCATGAGCGCATCGATCGAGATCGCCGGTGTCAGCAAGGTCTATGACGGCGGCGTGCGCGCGGTGGACGCGGTCGCCATGGACATCAGGCAGGGCGAGTTCTTCTCCCTGCTCGGCCCGTCCGGCTGCGGCAAGACCACAACGCTGCGCATGATCGCCGGCTTCGAGATTCCGAGCGCCGGTGCGATCCGGGTCGACGGCGCCGACGTCACCCATGTGCCCGCGCACAAGCGCGACATGGGCATGGTGTTCCAGAACTACGCGCTGTTTCCCCATCGGACCGTCGCCGAGAACGTCGCCTTCGGCTTGCGCATGCGCGGCCTCGACAAGGCGACCATCGCGGTCAAGGTGAAGGCGGCGCTCGCCATGGTCGAGCTCTCCGGTCTGGAAGATCGCCGGCCCGCCCAGCTCTCCGGCGGCCAGCAACAGCGCGTTGCGCTCGCCCGCGCCATCGTGATCGCACCACGCGTCCTGCTCTGCGACGAGCCGCTCGGGGCGCTCGACAAGAAGCTGCGTCAGCAGATGCAGTTCGAGCTCAAGCAGCTCCAGAAGAAGCTCGGCCTGACGCTCGTCTTCGTCACCCACGACCAGGAAGAGGCCCTGGCGATGTCCGACCGCATCGCCGTGATGAACGGCGGCCGCGTCGAGCAGGTCGGCACGCCGACGGAAATCTACAACCAGCCCATCACGCGCTTCGTCGCCGACTTCATCGGCGACACCAACATCTTTCGCGGCGAGCGCGTTGGCCCAAACCTCGATGTGGGCAAAGGCCTGATCCTCGCCCTGCCGCCCTCGGAGATGCAGAGCACCGGCGTTCTCTCGGTGGCGCTGCGCCCTGAAAAGATTCGTCTCTCGCCGCGCACGGACGCCGCCGTCACAGCGGGAAGCTGCGCCCACGGCATCGTCGAGAACACCAACTTCCTCGGCGGCGCGGTGCTCTACCGCGTCACGCTCGAGGGCGGCCATCGCGTCCTCGTGCAGCAGCCCAATGCAGGCACGAGCCGCCTGTTCATTCCCGGCAACGGTGTCACGCTCGAATGGACGCCGGCCGATCTTGTCGTCTTGAAGGACTAGACCAAATGAACATGCCATTGCAGCACCAGCGCATCGGGGTCGTCGTGATCGGCCAGAGCCCGCGCCCCACCGTCGCCGCCGAGATCGCTACCGTGCTCTCGTCGGGCATCCAGATCGAGCTGCGCGGCGCGCTCGACGGCATGAGCCGTGCCGAGATCGACGCCATCCCGCCGATGGACGGCTACGACACGCTGTTCACGCTGCTGCCGAATGGCGACGGCGTCACCATCAGCAAGAAGGAAGTCGAGCGCCGCGCGAGCCAGCAGATCACCCGCTTCAAGCACGAGGGCGTCGGCGTGACGCTGATGGCCTGCACCGGCAAATTTCCCAATCTCGCCGCGGACGGTCTCGTCATTCTCCCCTCGGCCATCCTGCATAATCTCGTCGAAGCCGTGCTGCCGAATGGCCGGCTCGGCGTGTTCTCGCCGCTGGCTGAGCAGACCGCGCTGATCGACAGGAAGTGGCAGCGCGACGGCGTCGAGGTCGTCGGCATCACCCTGCGTCCCGGTTCCGACGATGCCACGGTCGACGAAGCCGCGCGCACGATGGCCGACCTCGAACCCGATCTCGTGGTGATGGACTGCATCAGCTACACCAGCGCCAACAAGGCACGCGTGCGCAAAGCCTATCCCGGTCCTGTGATTCTCGGCATTGCCGCCGCGGCCCGCATTGTCGAGGAGCTGGTGTCGTGAGAAGTGCGGAATTGAAGACGATCAGCCTCGAGGAGATCGAGGCACTCGCGGTCGGCGCCTGGATTCTCGGCACCGGCGGCGGCGGCAGCCCCTATCTCGGCCTGCTCAATCTGCGCCGGCTCTATGCCGAGGGTACCCGCGTGCAATTGATGTCGCCGCTCGACCTCGACGACGACGACTGGGTCGCGGTGGTCTCCAACATGGGCGCGCCGCTGGTCGGGCAGGAACGGCTTGCCGACAGCCGCAACATCGCGCGCGCCGTGCGCATGCAGGAGGAGATCAACGGCATCAAGTTCCGCGCCGTGATGTCGGTTGAGATCGGCGGCGGCAACGGCGTGCAGGCGCTGATGGCGGCCGCCCATCTCGGCATCCCTGTGGTGGACGCCGACTGCATGGGCCGCGCCTTCCCCGAGGCGCAGATGACGTCGGTCGCGATCGGAGATTTACGTCCCTACCCCTGCACGCTGTACGATCCGCGCGGCATCGAGGCTGTCGTGACCAAGGTGCCTACCTGGAAATGGATGGAGCGGGCGAGCCGCAAGATTTGCGTCGAGATGGGCTCGATCGCCTCCACCAGCAAGGCGCCGCGCACCGGCCGCGAGGTGAAGGACTGGGGCATTCACTTCACCACCACCAAGGCTATCGGCATCGGCCGCGCCGTGCAGGAGGCCAATCGCCGTCACGAGGATCCGATCGCCGCGCTGCTCGCAACCGAAGGCGGCAAGAAGCTGTTCACCGGCAAGATCGTCGACGTCGCCCGGCGCACGACGGAAGGATTCTTGCGCGGCACCGCGATGGTCGACGGCAGCGATGCCGATCGGGGCACGAAGCTCAAGCTCTCGTTCCAGAACGAATGGATCGTGGCCTGGCGCGGTGAGGAGGCGATCGCGACGTCGCCCGATTTGATCTGCGTGCTCGACAGCGTCAACGGCCATGGCATCGGCACCGAGACCATCCGCTACGGCCAGCGCGTCACCGTCGTCGCCCTGCCCGCGCCGCCGGTGCTGACGAGCCCCCGCGGTCTCGAATTCGTCGGGCCGCGCGCCTTCGGCTACGACCTCGATTTCCGTTCCCTCTTCTCGCCCGCTGCGGCTGGAGCTTAAGACCCCATGAAGCGTATTGGCATCGACGTCGGCGGCACCAACACGGACGCCGTGCTGATCGTCGACGAGAAGGTCGTCCATTCCGTCAAGCGTCCGACCACGGCCGACGTCACCTCGGGCATCCTCGACGCGCTGAAGGCGTTGCGTGCCGAGCCCGCCGCCGCGGTGAAGGTCGATGCGGTCGTGATCGGCACCACGCATTTCATCAACGCGGTGGTGCAGCGCCGTCACGTCCAGAAGATCGCCGCGATCCGCATCGGCATGCCCGCCAGCGCCTCGCTGCCGCCGTTCTGCGACTGGCCCACTGACCTCGCCACGCTCGTCAATGGCGAGATCTTCATGCTGGAAGGCGGCCACGACTATGATGGCCGCCCGTTCATGCCGCTCGACATCGCCGGCCTCAAGCACGCCGCGCGAAAGATCAAGGATGCGGGCCTGCGCTCGGTCGCGGTGTGCTCGAGCTTCTCGCCGCTCGATCCCTCCTGCGAGACGACGGCCCGCGAGATCCTCGCCGAGATCTGTCCTGATGTCGCGGTGACGATGTCGCACGATCTCGGCCGCATCGGTCTTCTGGAGCGCGAGAACGCCGCGCTGCTCAACGCCTCCCTGCACGACCTCGCCATCACCACGGTCGCGGCCTTCCGCAAGGCGATCGCCGACAGCGGCATCGATGCGCCGCTGTTCCTGACCCAGAACGACGGCACCGTGATGCAGGCCGAGATCGCCACCGCCTTCCCGGTGATGAGCTTTGCCTCCGGCGCCACCAACTCCATGCGTGGCGCCGCGCATCTGTCCGGCCTCGACGACGCCATGGTCGTCGACGTCGGCGGCACCACCAGCGACATCGGCCAGCTTCGCCACGGTTTTCCGCGCGAGGCCAATGCCGTGGTTGAGGTCGGCGGCGTACGCACGCTGTTCCGGATGCCTGACCTCCTGTCGATCGGGCTCGGCGGCGGCAGCCATGTCGACGAGGACCCGGTCCGCGTCGGCCCGCTCAGCGTCGGCTATCGCCTGACGTCGGATGCGCTGGTGTTCGGCGGCGCGCGCCTCACTGCGACGGACATCGCAGTTGCGGCAGGTCTCATCGACATCGGCGACCGCTCACGCGTCGCCAATCTGCCGAAACGCCTGATCGAGGCCGCGCTGCGCGACGCCTGGCGCAAGCTGGAGGAAGACATCGACCGCATGAAGACCGAGGCCGGCGACGTGCCGCTGCTGGCGGTTGGCGGCGGCGCCTTCCTGGTGCCGGATCGCCTGCCCGGCATTTCCGAGATCGTGCGCGTGCCGCATGGCGACTGCGCCAATGCGGTGGGCGCCGCGATCGCGCAAGTCTCTGGCGAAGCCGACCAGGTGTTCCGCGACCTCAGCCGCGAGGATGCGATTGCCGCCGCACGCGATATCGCCGCCGACCGCGCGGTTCAGGCCGGAGCCGCGCGCGACAGTCTCAAGACCGTCGACGTCGAGGACATGCCGATTGCGTATCTGCCGGGCAATGCGTTGCGGGTGCGGGTGCGCGTGGCGGGCGCGATTGCGGATCCGGATCTGCCGGCGGCGGCTTGACGACGTGCGGCTAAACACAAATTTCGAAAACAACCCCATGCACAGTAGACGGGGATAGTGGAATCAATGGCTTACGCGGATGGGGTCGCTCAGGCTTGAGAGACAAGTATCTGCGGAGACATACCCCTCACCCAAGTGAGTTCGTGTCTGCCAGCGTCGCTGCCCTCTCCCGCAAGGGACAACGGGCAGGCGCGCCATTTGACTCGTCGGGCAAAACAGGGGTATGATGCTAATATTCCGAAATCGTCACGCGCCGCTGAGCAGGCTGCTCGCCCCATCATCCTGAGGTGCGAGTTCGGCAGCGCGACTCCGCTGCCGGGCGAGCCTCGAAGGATGTACGGCCGTGATGCAGCCGGGCCGCCGCCCTTCGAGGGCCGCTGAAGAGCGGCCACCTCAGGGGGACGGTGATAGATGCACGCCAAGCGTCATGCGCCGCTGAGCACCCTGCTTGCCCCGTCATCCTGAGGTGCGAGTGATGGGACGCAAAGCGTCCCATCGGGAGCCTCGAAGGATGTACGGCCCGGACGCAGCCGGGCCGTCGCCCTTCGAGGGCCGCTGAAGAAGCGGCCACCTCAGGGTGACGGTGATGGATGCACGCCAAGCGTCATGCGCCGCTGAGCACCCTGCTTGCCCCGTCATCCTGAGGTGCGAGTGATGGGACGCAAAGCGTCCCATCGGGAGCCTCGAAGGATGTACGGCCCGGATGCCGCCGGACCAGCGCTTACTTCTTCTGCCTGGGTGCTCCAGCGCGCCTGCGTGCAAGCTGGCTCACGGATTTCCAATCAGACCGAATGAGCGCTTGCTTCTTGGCGCGGCTCCATCCCTTGAGCTGGCGCTCGGCCGCAATGCCGTCAGTGATGCGATCGAAATATTCCGACCACACCAGAACGACCGGTCGTCGCGAATAGGTGTATCCTGGATAAGCGCCGGCATTGTGCTCGTCGACCCGCTTGGACGTGTCCTCGCCAGTGGCGCTTCCAATGTAGAACGAGCCGTCCGCGCAGCGCAGCATGTAGACATAGATGCCCACAACATCATCCTTCGAGGCTCGCCACGTGGCGCGTTGCGCCGCGCGTCTCGCACCTCAGGATGACGGCGGAGTGCTGGTTGTTAACGCTTTATAAAGCAATTTTTGAGTGTGCCGCTGTTTTATTTCGTTCTCTGCACTTCGAAAACGACGGACCTTGTCACTCCGTCATCCTGAGGTGCGAGTGATGGGACGCAACGCGTCCCATCGGGAGCCTCGAAGGATGCACGGCCGGGATGCAGCCGGGCCGTCGCCCTTCGAGGGCCGCTGAAGAAGCGGCCACCTCTGGGTGACGGTGATAGATCTGCTTCAGGCGCTGAGGCTGCGGACTCGTGCCCTCGCCCCTTATTCCCAAGACCACGTCGAGAAATCGTTCTCGTATTGGGGCACGTCTTTCCAGACGCCCTTCAGCTTCTTGGCTGTGATGGTGATCAGCTGCGGCTGGTACATGTAGGCGGAGACGGCGTCGGTGGCGAGCATGCGCTGGGCGTCGCCGAGAAGTTTGGCACGGGCGGCATCGTCGGGCGTCGAGACGATCTGCTTGTAGAGCGCGTTGAAGGCCTCGTTGTTGTAGCCGAGATAGTAGTCGGGCTCGGTGACCTTGACGAGGTCAAACGGCTCGACGTGGCTGACGATGGTGAGGTCGAAATTATGCGGACCATTGCCGGCGAACACCTGCGACAGCCATTGCGCCCATTCGACGTTCTCGATCTTGGCGATGATGCCGATCTTGGCGAGCTGGGCCGCGACGATCTCGCCACCCTGCCGCGCATAGGACGGCGGCGGCAGCTTGAGCGACAGTTCGAGCGGCGTGGTGACACCGGCCTCCGCAAGGAGCTTCTTGGCCTTCTCGGGGTCGTAGAGGTTGATGCCTGTGGTGTCGACATAGCCGAGCGATCCCGGCACGTAGAAGCTGCCGATCGGCGTGCCGAAGCCGTCCACCGCACCGTCGATCATGGCCTTGCGGTCGATCGCGGCGATGATGGCGCGACGGACGCGGACGTCATCAAGCGGCTTCTTGCGGTGGTTGAACGCGACGATGGTCTTGGCCTTGGAGCCGCCAACCAGCACCGAAAAGCGCGGATCGGATTTGAACTGGGGCAAGGCGCGGGCAGCTGCGACGCGCGGGAACGCATCGACGTCGCCCGACAGCAGCGCCGCCACCTGCGCCGCCGGATCGGAGATGAAGCGGATCGTCACCTTGGACAGCTTGATCGCGGAGGCGTTGCGATAATCGGCCCATTTGTTCAGCGTGATCGACGAACCCTTGGCCCAGGCTCCGAGCTGATAGGGTCCAGTACCGACCGGCTGCGTGACGTTGGTGGCCGCGCTCTTCGGCTCGACGATCGAGCCGCCCGCCTGTCCCAGCAGGAACGGCAGGTTCGGCTCGGAGTATTTCACTGTGATCACGATCGTGTCGGCATCCGGCGCGTCGACCTTATCAAAAGCCTGGTACAGGCTCTTGTCCTTGTTGGTGCTGGTCGGCGCCGCATTGCGCTCGAACGAGAACTTCACCGCCGCGGAATCGAAGGGTTCACCGTTGTGGAATTTGACGCCCTTGCGCAGCTTGAAAGTATAGGTCTTCAGATCAGGCGAGGCAGTCCAGCTCTCGGCCAGCAGCGGCGAGACCGAGCCGTCCTCGTTGATCTTGGTCAGGGTCTCATAGATGTTGTAGAGCGTGACCTCGGCGATCGCGGCGGCGGCGGCATTGGTGGGATCGAGCCCCGGCGGCTCCAGCGCCATCGCCATGACGACGCTGTCCTTCTTGCTCTGCGCCAGGACCGGCAGCGGCGCTGCGACGAGCGCGGCCGCAAATGCAACGATCGATAGTTTTTTGAACATGCCCAACTCTCCGGCCCTCTGTCTTCCCAAGACTACGCCCATTCCGCGCGGGACACTAACCTTCCATGGCGGCTGGCGGCAACGCCATCACGGCCTCGGCCTTGTGACAGGCGGCAAGGTGCCCCTCGCCCACCTTGCGTAGCTCAGGCAGGGCTTCGCGGCAATGCTGGTCGGCAAGCGCACAGCGCGCGACATAGGGACACCCCGTTGCAGTCGCCGATTGCGAGGCGATCGCCTGGGCTCCGCGCCGGCGCCGGCCACCGCCGGCCCGTGCCCGCGGCACCGCGTCCAGCAGCGCCCGCGTGTAGGGATGGGCGCAGTGCTCGAACAAATCCTCCGGCCGCCCCTGCTCGACGATCCGGCCGAGATACATCACCGCGACCTCGTCACAGAGATAGTCGACCACCGCGAGGTCGTGGCTGATCAGGACGTAGCTGAGGCCAAACTGCTCCTGGAGGTCCTGCATCAGGTTGAGGACCTGGGCCTGCACGGAGACGTCGAGCGCGGAAACCGGCTCGTCGGCGACGATCAGTTTTGGCTGGGTGATCAGTGCACGCGCGATCGCGATGCGCTGGCGCTGGCCGCCGGAGAACTCGTGCGGATATTTGTCCGTGTCGGCATCACGCAAGCCGACCTGGCGCAGCACCGCGGCGACGCGATCGCGAAAGGTGGTGCGGTCGGCGCCATCAAGCACAGTGAGCGGCTCGGCCACGATGCGCGCGATGGTCTGACGCGGGTCGAGCGATCCATAGGGATCCTGGAACACCATCTGGAAATCGCGGCGTGCGCGGCGCAACTCGTCAGGCGGAATGCGGTTGAGGTCGCGCCCGAGCAGCGCGACCTGCCCCGCGGTCGGCCGCTCCAGCGCCATCACGACCCGCGCCAAGGTGGACTTGCCCGAGCCGGACTCGCCGACGATGCCGAGGCTCTTGCCGGCCTGGACCTGCACGCTGACGCCGTTGAGCGCGCGCACCTGGCCGGGCGGGCGGAACAGGCTCTCGCGGGGCAGCGTGTAGCGCTGCTCGAGATCCTTCACGTCGAGAAGAGGCGCGGTGCTCATGCGGACAGCGCTCCGACATTCGCGGCCATCGAGACATCGGTGCGCACGCAGCGCACGCCATGGCCGGCGCCGACTTCGACCATCGGCGGAAGCGCCGCGCGGCATTGATCGATCACAAGCGGACATCGTTCGGAGAAGGTACAGCCGGACGGCAAATCGGCGAGTTCCGGCACTGTCCCCGGAATCGTCGTCAGCCGCGTCCCCTTGCGTGCGCCGAGCTTCGGCCGGGCCCGGAACAGGCCCTGCGTGTAGGGATGTCCCATCCGCCGGAACACCTCGTCGGTCGGCCCGCTCTCGACGACGGTGCCGCCATACATCACCATCATGCGCTGCACGTTCTCGGCGATGACGCCAAGATCGTGCGAGATCAGGATCATCGACATGCCGCGCTCGTCGACGAGATCGGCGATGAGGTCGAGGATCTGGCCCTGGATGGTGACGTCGAGCGCCGTGGTCGGCTCGTCCGCGATCAGAAGGTCGGGTTCGCAGGCGAGCGCCATTGCGATGGTGACCCGCTGGCGCTGGCCGCCGGAGAACTGGTGCGGATAGGCATCGATGCGCTTTGCCGGATCCGGCAGCCCGACACGGTCGAGCAAGGCGATCGCCTCGCGCCGCGCCTGCGCCGCCGAATATTTCTTGTGACGCCGCAGCGGCTCGGCGACCTGATGGCCGATCGTGTGCATCGGATTGAGTGCGGTCATCGGCTCCTGGAAGATCATGCTGATGCGATTGCCGCGCAGCTTGCAATAATCCGCATCCGCAAGCCCGGCGAGCTCGCTGCCGTCGAGCCTGATGCTGCCGGTGACGACGGCGCTGTCAGGCAACAGGCCCATCAGCGACATCGCGGTGACCGATTTGCCGCAGCCGGATTCACCGACGAGCCCGAGCGTCTCGCCGCGCTTCAGCGCAAAACTGACGCCGCGCACGGCCTGCGCCGGCCCGCGGCTGGTGTTGAGGCGGACGCCGAGATTGCTGACTTCGATCAGTGTCCTGTCGGAGCGCTCAGCCATCGTCATCGCTCCCGCGCCAGCCGGGGATCGAGCAGATCGCGCAATCCGTCCCCGAGAAGATTGAGGCCGAGCACGGCGACCGCGATGGCGGCGCCCGGATAGACCGCGAGCATCGGCGACTGGAACAGCAGCGTCTGCGCGTCATTCAGCATCCGGCCCCAGGACGGCTGCGGCGGCTGGGTGCCGAGGCCGAGATAGGATAGAGCGGCCTCCGCGAGAATGGCGAGCGCGAACTGGGTCGTGACCTGCACGATCAGGATCGACATGATGTTGGGCAGCACGTGCTCGATGGTGATCCGAAACTTGCCCTTCCCCGAGGCACGCGCCGCCAGCACGAACTCACGCGCCCAGATCGCGTTGGCCGAGCCGCGCGTCAGCCGGGTCAGCGTCGGAATCTGGAAAATGCCGATCGCGACGATCGAGGTCAGCATGCCGGGTCCTGCGACCGCGGCGAGCATGATCGCCGAGAGCACGGCCGGAAAGGCGAAGGTGAAGTCGGAGAAGCGCATGATGATCTCTTCGGTCCAGCCGCGCCGGGCCGAGGCGGTCAGGCCGAGGCAGAGGCCGAAGGTGAGACCGATGCTGACCGCGATGATGCCGACCATGATGGTGGAACGGGCGCCGGCGAGCAGCAGCGAGACGATGTCGCGGCCGAAGGAATCAGTGCCGAGCCAGTGCGCCGCCGAGGGCGGCCGGAGTTTCGAAGCGATGTCGATCTCGTAAGGCGACCACGGCGTCCACACCAGCGACAGCAGCGCCGAGGCAAGCACCAGCAGGCTGAGCGCGCCGCCCAGCACAAAACTGCGATGGCGCAGCGCGCGGCCCCAGAAGGTTTTGGCCGGCAGGCGGCGCGTTGCGGCGGGTAGCTCAATCGGGGTGGTCAAGGGCGCGCTCACAGGTCGTGCACCTTGATGCGAGGATCGATATAGGCATAGAGCACGTCGACCACGAAATTGACGATGACGACCATGGTCGCAAGCAGCATCACGCAATTGCGCACCACGATCAGGTCGCGGTTGGCGATCGACTGGAAGATCAGCCGGCCGAGACCGGGCAGATAGAACACGTTCTCGATCACGATGGTGCCTGCGAGCAGGTTGGCGAATTGCAGGCCCATCACCGTCATCACGGGGATCATGGCGTTGCGCAGTACATGGCGCCACAGCACCTCGCGCTTGCCGAGGCCTTTTGCGCGCGCCGTGCGGACGAAGTCTTCGCGCAACACTTCGAGCACGGCGGAGCGCGTGACGCGAGCAAGGATCGCGGCCTGCACCACTGCGAGCGAGATTGCCGGGAGCAGCAGCGATTTGATGCCGAGCCAGATGCCGTCCTCCCAGCCCGGGAAGCCGCCAGCCGAGAGCCATTGCAGCCGCACCGAGAACAGCAGCACCAGCAGGATCGCGAACCAGAAGTTCGGCAGCGCGATGCCCACTTGCGTCAACGACATCACGCCGACATCGCCGAGCTTGTTGTGGTTGGCGGCGGTGTAGATGCCGGCCGAAAGCGCCAGCGTCACCGTGATCAGCATCGACATGACCGCGAGCGGGATCGTCAGCACCAGTCGCTCCGCGATCAGGCTGCCGACCGGCGTGCCGTAGACATAGGAATTGCCGAGATCGCCGACGAGAAGGCCCTTGATCCATTGCAGATAGCGGACCGCCAGCGGCTGGTCGAGCCCGAGCTTGACCGTGAGCGCGCGGACCGCATCCGGCGAGGCGTCGGCGCCCATCAGCATCTGCGCGGCATTGCCCGGAAGCGCATCCAGCACCAGGAAGATGATGAGGGATGCGCCTACCAGCGTCGCCAGCAAGGTCACCAGACGTCGGAGGACAAATACGCTCATGCGCGCTCGGCTTCAGGGCTCATCAGCGGCACGAACACCATGTCCGGACGGCGGACGCAAGGGCTTTGCGAGCGCACAGCCACTCCGTCACCCTGAGGTGCGCGCCCTTCGGCGCATCGCGCCGCAGGGCAAGCCTCGAAGGGCGACGGCCCGGCTGCATCTCGGCCGTTCATCCTTCGAGGCTCGCGGCACGATGCTTTGCATCGCGCCACTCGCACCTCAGGATGACGGAACAAGCGAGTTGCCATCAGCCCGGCCAACGGGACAGAAGGTCGGTCGACGCCTCGAGCAGCGCGCTGACGCGCAGCAAGTCGGCATCGGCCCGGAAGCGGCCGACCAGCTGGAGGCCAATCGGCAGGCCGTCGCGGCCGAAGCCCGAGGGAAGGCTGATCGCGGGATGCCCGGTCATGTTGAACGGCATGGTCCAGGGGAACCAATGCGGCCGGACGCTGTCGAAATGCGCCCCGTCGATCTCGATGGTGCCGAACAGGTCCTGCTTGATCGGCAGCGCGGTGCGGGTGAGCGTCGGCATCGCCAGAAAGTGTCCGCGCGCAAGCAGGGATTGCACGCGGCGGAACAGCGCGGTGCGCGCGAACATCGCCTCCTGGTAGTCGACGCCGCTGACCTCGGTGGCGAGCGCGAGCTGCTTGAGGAAGGCCTCGCTCAGCTCGTCCTTGTGCTCGGCCGCAAGTTTGGCAAAGCGCGTGCGCCAGACGGTGTGGTTGATGGCGCGCCAGATCGGCTCGATGTCAAAACCCTCGCCGGAGAATTCCTCGAGCTCGGCGCCGAGCCCCGCAAGCCGGTCGAGGCTCGCCTTGAAGCTGGCTTCGACCTCGGCGGCCACCGGGCGGCCCGGCGGCGTCAGGCAGTACAGGATCCGTTGCCCGCGCAGGTCGCCGCGCGGGGCGGCCGTGCAGACGAAATCGGGCACGGGAACGCCGATCGACCAGGGATCGACAGCATCCTCGCCGGCCATTGCCTGCATCATCAGCGCGGTGTCGGCGACATCGCGCGTCATCGGCGTGACATAGGTCTGGTTGCCGAACACGTCGAGGGCCTGGCTGTGCGGGATGACCCCGTTGCTCTGCTTCAGCCCGACCACGCCATTGCAGGCGGCGGGAATCCGCGTCGAGCCGCCGCCGTCGGTTGCGATCGCCAGCGGTGCGATGCCGCTCGCCACCGCCACCGCCGCGCCGCCGCTGGAGCCGCCGGAGGAACGGCAGGCGTCCCAGGCATTGCGGGTGCGGCCGAACAACGGCGAATCCGTCAGGCACTTGCTGCCGAATTCCGGCGTCGTGGTCTTGCCGATCAGGATCGCGCCAGCGCTGCGCAGCCGCGCCACGGCCACCGCATCCTCGGTGGGCACATTGTCCTTGTAGGGGACGGCGCCAAAGGTCGTTTTGACGCCTTTGGTGTTGACGATGTCCTTGACGGTGACGGGGATGCCATGGAGCAGGCCGAGCGGCTCGCCGGCCATCATCTTGCGCTCGGCCGCGCGGGCCTCGGCAAGCGCCTCGTCGCCACAGAGCGTGATGAAGCAGCTCAATTCGGGCTGAAGCGCCTCGGCGCGGGCGAGCACGGCGCGGGTGAGCTCGACGGGGGAGATCTGCTTTGTCGCGATGAGGCCGCGCAGCTCGGTTGCAGACAGCCGACAGGGATCGCCGTTCATCGTCACATCGCTCCGAAGCCGGCCGCCGTTGGCCGATAGCATTGACAGCGATCATGACAGTTTTGTTAACTCGCCGTCCAATACGATTTTGATCGCCAACCCATACGTTTTCGGTATGCCAATGGATCTTCGCCGGCTTCGCTATTTCGTCGCCGTCGCCGAGGCGCGCGGCATCGGCAAGGCCGCAGAGCGCCTGCGAATGGCGCAGCCACCGCTTTCGGTGCAGATCCGCAAGCTCGAGGCCGAGATCGGCGCGCCGCTGTTCCGCCGAGGCACCCGCGGCATGGACCTCACCGAAGCGGGCCAGGCGCTGCTGGCGCGCGCCAGCGAAGCACTGGCGCTGGCGGCCGACGGCGCCGAAGCCGCGCGCGCGGTCGCCTCCGGACGACGCGGGCGGCTGTCGGTCGGCTATATGTTCGTGCTGGCGAATGCGATGCTGCCGCGACTGATCCCCGAGCTGCGGCGATCCATCCCCGGCGTCGACCTCGACTTCGCCGAGCTCAGCGCCTCGACGCGCGAGGCCCGGCTGCTCGACCGCAGCGTCACGGTGGCGCTATGCATGCCGGCGATCCACCATCCCGAGATCCAGGTGGCGCGGATCGGCGCGCAGCGGTTCATGCTGGCGATGCCGAACCGCTCGCCGCTCGCGCGTCTCGGCGCCGTGCCGATGGCCCGGTTGCAGGGCCGGCCCCTGATCGCGCTGCCACCGCCGGAGCAAGACCCCGCCTCCTCCGCAGTCGCGGCCCTGCTGCGGCGGCACCAGATCGTGATGCCGATCGCAAGCCGGGTGGAGACGGTGCATTCGGCGATGAGCCTGGTGCTGGCGGGCGAAGGTTTAGCGATCCTGCCGGCCTGCGCGCAGCTCGGCGCGCCACGCGGCATCGTGTTCAGGCCACTGCGTGACGTCAGCGATTCCCTCGACATCGCCGTGTGCTGGCGGCGGGATTCGCAGAGCCCGCTGATCAAAACCTTCCTCAAATGCGCCGAGAAGGCTGTCGCGCGGCTGTGACACCGGCTACAAGCTCCACTTGATCTCGTGGCTCCAGGGCGGATCGGCGCCCGGGCGGGTGCAGGTCAGGCCGGCGCAATTGGCGGCAAAGGACAGTGCCCGGCGGAGCTCATCAGTGCTGATGTCCTTCAGCCTGTCGCGCGCAAGACGCTCCAGCTTGTGCAGGGCGAACAGCAGCGCCGCCTGAAAGCTGTCGCCCGCGCCGATGGTGTCGGCGACTTCGACCTTGGGCGCTTGTACTTCGATCTGCCCCGCTCCCGCGTGCCAGGCGATC
Organism: Bradyrhizobium betae; assembly: GCF_004123905.1. Taxonomy (GTDB): domain Bacteria; phylum Pseudomonadota; class Alphaproteobacteria; order Rhizobiales; family Xanthobacteraceae; genus Bradyrhizobium; species Bradyrhizobium betae_A. The sequence goes on along the minus strand of NZ_MZXW01000015.1, from coordinate 436,620 downwards.
GCGCCGTCGTTGCCGCGGGTGATGACGACGAGGCTCGTGCCCTGCCCCAGCAGCGCTGCCGCGCGCTGCTGATAAGGCTCCTCGCCGTAGAGATAGGCGAAGTCGACGTCGGACATCTTGATGAGATCGGCGTGGCTCGCGAACTCGGTCATGCGCGCGAGATAGGCCGGCTTGTCCCTGACCAGATTGGGACGGCAGTTCGGATCGAAGGAGATCGTGGAGGACGCGCGCGCATCCGCGATCAGCGCTTTGGTCTCGGCGGCGCCCTGGTCGTTGACCAGCGTGGTCGAGCCGACATGGAGTGCTTCGACGTCTGCAAACGGAATTGTCCCGCGCCGATAGGTCCAGCTCCGCGTCGCGGTCTCGGCGTCGTAGAAGGCATAGTGCGACTCGCCTGCGACGATGCGGACGAAGGCTAGCGTGGTCTGGTGACCGCTGCGGGTGGCGAGGCCAAGGTCGACATTCGACGCCGCGACATGATCCGCGATCATGCGGCCGAACAGGTCGGTCGAGATGCCGCCGACAAAGCCGGAGGGCGCGCCGAGCCGCGCCATCCCGATGGCGACGTTGAGGCAGGAGCCGCCGACGGCGGGCATCACCGCCTCGCGTCCCTCAGTATTTCGCGTCGGCACGAAATCGATCAGCGCATCGCCGCAAGAAATCAGCATTCGTATCGACCTTTGGCGATGTCGCGCATCGCGGCACGGCTGCCGCGATCGACCTCGCGCAAGAGCTTGTAGACCTCGCGCTTGCGGGCGTGAAAGGCGGCCATGTCGGGCGCGGTCGGCTCGCTCTTGCGCCCCAGCGCCGACATTTTTGCCATGGTTTCGCCGATGGAGGCGCAAGCGCCACCGGCCACCGCCCCGAGCATTGCGGCGCCCAGCAGCACCGGCTCCTTGGTCTGCGGCAGCGCAACGGTGAGGCCCGTGGTGTCGGCCATGATCTGCCGCACCAGCGGACTGCGGCTGGCGCCGCCGCCCATGATCATGATGCCCGCATGGACACCATGCGCGGCAAAGGCCTCGATCACCTCGGCGAGCCCATAGGCGAGACCGCAGAGGCCGGCAACGAACAGCCGCTCCATGGACGCGACGTCGGTGTCGAGATCGAGGCCGGCGATCACCGCGCGGGTGTCGGGGTCTGCGTAAGGCGAGCGATTGCCGATGAATTCGGGCAGCACGTGGATGTCGCGGGCCAGCAGCGCGGCACGGCTGGCGTCACCCGCGCGCGCGATGATGCGCCGTTCGAGGTACTCGATCAGATCGATACCCTCGCTGCGCGCCGCCGCGCTCGCATCCGTGTGGCCGGGATGCGACTTGAGGAGATGGTCGATCGCCGCGCCCGCGGCCGACTGGCCGCCCTCGTTGAGCCAGAAGTCCGGCACCATGCCGGAGTAATAAGGCCCCCACACGCCCGGCACGAAGCACGGCTCCTTCGTCGTCGCCATGATGCAGGCCGACGTTCCCATGATGTAGGCGAGACGGTCGCTGACATCGGTCGCGCCACCCGAGCCGTCACGACCGCCGATCGCGCCGATGCCGCCGGCATGGGCGTCAATCAGCGACGCGCCGACCGGCGTGCCCGGCGACAGGCCGAGCTCAGCGGCGGCTGTGCGGGTGAGACCTTCGCCAAGCCGCGTGCCGGGCGCGACGATCTCTGTGCCGATGCGGGTGTATTTTTCGGCGACGAAGTCAGACAGGCCGATGCGCTTGAAGAACGGCGCACTCCAGCCGCCGCCGTCATGGGCGAGATAGTTCCATTTGCAGGTGACGGTGCAGGTCGAGCGCTGGAGCGAGCCGGTCGCGCGCCAGGTCAGATAGTCTGCCAGATCGAAGAAATGACCGGCGGCATCGAAGCTCGCGCGCATGTGCCGCTTCAGCCACAACAGTTTCGGCATCTCCATCTCGGGCGAAATGGAGCCACCGACATAGCGCAGCACGGCGTCTCCGGTCTCGTTGATCAGCCGTGCCTCGGCCGTGGCGCGGTGATCCATCCAGACGATGACGTTGCGCTGCGCCTCGCCTGAGGCACTGACGGTGATCGGCTCGCCCTGGCGGTCGAGCACCACGAGAGAACAAGTCGCGTCAAAACCGATGCCGCCGACGCTGTCGGGGGCAATCGCTGCTTCCGCCATCGCCGCCCGCACGGATTTGACACAAGCGTCCCAGATATCCTGGGATGATTGCTCGACGATATCGCCGGCCTCGTGCCAGATCCGGATCGGATGCTTCGCAGTCGCGAGCAGCGTGCCGGCCTCGTCAAACACCCCTGCCCGCGTGCTCGTGGTCCCCACGTCGACGCCGATATACGCTCGCGGCATTGTCGCTCCCGGTCGCTCTCGTCAATTCTGACGGCAAGCCTACCAGCAAGTGTAGCCGCCATCCACCAGCACGATGCTGCCGGTCATCAGGCTCGCGGCCTCTGAGCTAAGGAACAGCACGACGGAGGCGATCTCCTCGACCTGCCCCATCCGCGCCATCGGGGTTCCACCGATCCAGGCGTCGTACATCTTGGCGTTGCTCTTGACGAAGGCGTTGAGCGGCGTCTCGATATAGGTCGGCGCCACCGCATTGACGCGGATGCCGCGCGCGCCCCATTCGGCAGCGAGCGATTTTGTCAGATGATGCACGCCGGCCTTGGAGGCGTTGTAGAAGCACTGCTCCTGCGGCTTATTGACGATAAAACCGGACATCGAGCCGACATTGACGATGGCGCCGCTCTTCGCCTTCAGCATGTGCTTGCCGAATTCGCGGCAGCACCAGAAGGTCCCATTGAGATTGACGTCGATGACGTTGAGCCAGTGTTCGTCGGTGACGGTCTCGGCCGGGGTCTCGCTGCGGGCGATGCCGGCATTGTTGACGAGGATATCGACCTTGCCGTGGCGGGCGACGAGGTCGTTCGCAACCTCGGCCACACGTTTGGTGTCGGTGACGTCCATGATCGCGGTCTCGATGTCATAACCTTTCGCTTTCAGCTCGGCTTTCGCACTGTCGGCGACCTTGCTGTCGCGGTCGCCGATGATCACTTTCGCGCCAGCTTCGGCCAGCGCTTCGGCGCAGCCAAGGCCGATGCCCTGCCCGCCGCCGGTGATGAACGCGGTCTTGCCGCTCAGCTTGAATTTTTCCAGGTACATGTTGGTCTTTCCGTCTTCTTGCGTTTCTTGTTAGTGCCGAAGAGCGTTGCCGCTCTGGTCGAAGCGGTGGATGCGCGCGGGGTCCGGCAGCAGCGACACATGGTCGCCGGCATGCAGGCTCAATTCGCCGATGTAGCGTGCGGTCAACATGCCGACCGGACCGGCGTCGACGTAAAGAAAAGTGTCGCTGCCGAGATGCTCGGCGACCGCGATCGTGCCTTGCCAGCCGCCGGCACCATCGCGCTCGATTTTGAGATGCTCCGGACGCACACCGATCGTGGCCGCGCCGCGTTGCAAGGCGTTCTCGCCGGTCACGAAGTTCATCTTGGGCGAGCCGATGAAGCCGGCGACGAAGAGATTGGCGGGCTTCTCGTAGAGATCCAGCGGCGAGCCGTATTGCTCGATCTTGCCGCCGTTGAGCACGACGATCTTGTCGGCCATGGTCATGGCCTCGACCTGGTCGTGGGTCACGTAGATCGCGGTGGTCCCGAGCTGCTTCTGGAGCCGCGTGACTTCTATGCGCATCTGCACGCGCAGCGCCGCGTCGAGATTGGAGAGCGGCTCGTCGAACAAAAACGCCTTGGGCTCACGGACGATGGCCCGTCCGATCGCGACGCGCTGACGCTGGCCGCCGGAGAGCTCGCGCGGCTTGCGGTCGAGATAGGGTGTGAGGTTCAGCGTGGCGGCGGCCGCTTCGACCTTGCGGTTGGTCTCGTCCTTCGACAAGCCGGCCATCTTCAGGCCGAAGCCGATATTGCCGCGCACGCTCATATGCGGATAGAGCGCGTAGGACTGGAATACCATCGACAGCCCACGCTTGGCGGGCGGCGTGTCGACGACGTTCTTGCCGTCGATCAGGATCTTGCCGCCGGAGACGTCCTCGAGGCCCGCGATCAACCGCAGCAGCGTGGTCTTGCCGCAGCCTGACGGTCCCACGAACACCACGAAGGAGCCATCGGCAATCTCGAGATCGGCGCCCTTGATGATGTGCACCGGGCCGAACGATTTCTGCACGCCTTGAAGTGTGATCTGACCCATGATCCGGCAGCCCCTTTACTTCACTGCGCCAAAGGTGAGCCCGCGCACGAGCTGTTTCTGGCTGAACCAACCGAGGACGAGAATGGGCGCGATCGCCAGCGTCGAGGCCGCCGACAGCTTTGCCCAGAACAGCCCTTCCGGGCTCGAATAGGACGCGATGAACGTGGTGAGCGGCGCAGCTTCCGAGGTCGACAGATTGAGCGTCCAGAACGCCTCGTTCCAGGCCAGGATCAAATTGAGCAGCATGGTCGAGGCCAGCCCCGGGATCGCCATCGGCGTCAGCACGTAGACGAGCTCGCGGCCGATGGTGGCGCCGTCCATCCGTGCGGCCTCGAGGATGTCGCGCGGGATCTCCTTGAAATAGGTGAACAGCATCCAGATCACGATCGGCAGATTGCCGAGGCAGAGGATGAAGACGAGGCCGATGCGGGAATCGAGCAAACCAAAATTCTTGAAGATCAGGTAGATCGGCACCAGCACGCCGACCGGCGGCATCATTTTGGTCGAGAGCATCCAGAGCAGGATGTCCTTGGTGCGCTTGGTCGGCGAGAACGCCATCGACCACGCCGCGGGGATCGCGATCAGCAGCGCAATCAAGGTCGAGCCGCCGGCGATGATGACCGAGTTCAGCGCATGGTGGAAATAGTCGCTGCGCTCCTGCACGGTCGCATAGTTTTCCGTAGTCCAGTGGAAGAACAGGAAGGACGGGGGAATGGCGAAGGCCTCGAGTTCGGTCTTGAAGCTCGCCAGCACCATCCACAGGATCGGGAAGAAGATCAGGAAGCCGAAGAACCAAGCCCCGATCGTCGAGACCAACACCTGCTGCGTCGTTGACTTGCGCGCCATGATGTCAGGCTTCCAGATTGCGGCCGACGATGCGGACCAGGAAGAAGGCGACGATGTTGGCGATCACGACGGCGACGAGCCCGCCTGCGGAGGCGCTGCCGACGTCGAACTGGATCAGCGCCTGCGAATAGATCAGGAAGGCGATGTTGGTGGTCGACAGTCCGGGACCGCCGCCCGTGGTGACGTAAATTTCCGCAAAGACGGTCAGCAGGAAGATGGTCTCGATCAGGATCACCACGGTGATGGGACGCGCCAGATGCGGCAGCGTGATGTAGATGAAGGTCGAGACCGCGCTCGCACCGTCCATCTCGGCGGCCTCCTTCTGCTCCTCATCGAGCGATTGCAGCGCCGTGAGCAGGATCAGCGTCGCGAACGGCAGCCATTGCCAGGTGACGATCAGGATCACCGCAAACAGCGGCACGTCATTGAACCAGTCGACCGGGGTCAGCCCGACAAGCTGGGCGAGCCAGGCGAACAGGCCCGAGACCGGGTGCATCAGCAAATTCTTCCAGACCAGCGCGCTCACCGTCGGCATCACGAAGAACGGCGCGATCACCATCAGCCGGACGAAATTACGCCCGATCACCGGCTGGTCCATCAGCAGCGCCAGCGGAATGCCGAGCAGGATCGTCAGCGCCAGCACCGAGCCGACCAGCACCAGCGTGTTCTGGAGCGAGGCGAGGAAGGCGGGATCGGTGAGGAAGTAGCGGAAGTTTTCCAGCCCGACGAATGATTCCGAGCCGGGATCGAGCAGGCTGTAATGCAGCGTCGAGAAATAGAGCGTCAGCGCCAGCGGGACGATCATCCAGATAAACAGGAGCCCGACCGCAGGCGTCAGGAGCGAGCGCGCAAGAAGTTGCGTCTGCCGGGTTGCCATTCCAGACTTCTCCGCTTGCGGGAAGAAGGCGGCCATCCATCCGGGGCTGGGCCGGTGGATGGCCGCCAGTTTGAGCTCAGGAGGGAGAGCTCGGGTTCACTTGATGTAGCCGGCGCGCTTCATCTCGCGCTCGGTCACCGATTGTGCTGCGGTGAGCGCGGCATCGACCGTCATCGATCCCGCAAGCGCCGCCGAGAATTGCTGGCCGACCTGCGTGCCGATGCCCTGGAATTCCGGGATCGCCGCGTATTGCACGCCGACGTAAGGCACCGGCTTCACCGTCGGCTTGTTCGGATCGGCAGCATCAATCGAGGCCAGCGTCAGCTTGGCGAAGGGTGCAACCTTCAGATAATCGGGGTTCTGGTACAGCGAGGTGCGCGTGCCCGGCGGCACGTTGGCCCAGCCCTCCTTCGCCGCCACCAGTTTCGTGTAGTCCTTGCTCGTCGCCCAGGCGATGAACTTCTCGGCGGCTTCCGTCTTCTTGGAGCCGGCGGGGATCGCCAGATTCCAGGCCCACAGCCAGTTGGCGTTCTTGCCGAGCCCGGTATTGGGCGCGAGCGCGAAGCCGACCTTGTCGGCGACCTTGGAATCCTTCGGATTGGTGACGAAGGACGCCGCCACCGTGGCGTCGATCCACATCGCGCACTTGCCGGCGTTGAACAGCGCGAGGTTCTCGTTAAAACCGTTGGAGCTCGCGCCGGGAGGACCGGCGTCCTTCATGAGGTTGACATAGGTCGTGAGCGTCGCCTTCCATTCCGGCGTGTTGAACTGCGGCTCCCACTTCTCGTCGAACCAGCGCGCGCCGTAGGAATTGGCCATCGCCGAGAGGAACGCCATGTTCTCGCCCCAGCCGGCCTTGCCGCGCAGGCAGATGCCGTAGGTGCCGGCGCTCTTGTCGGTGAGCTTCTTGGCGGCGTCGATGACGAAATCCCAGGTCGGCTTTTCCGGCATCTTCAGGCCGGCCTTGTCGAACAGATCGGTGCGGTACATCACCATCGAGCTCTCGCCGTAGAACGGCGCGGCATAGAGCTTGCCGTCGGCCGAGACGGCGTCCTTGATCTTGGGCAGGAGGTCGGCGACGTCGTAGTCGGCGCCGAGATTGGCGAGCGGCACCAGCCAGCCCTTCTTGGCCCAGATCGGCACCTCATAGGTGCCGATGGTCAGCACGTCGAACTGGCCGCCCTTGGTGGCGATGTCAGTGGTGACGCGCTGGCGCAGCACGTTCTCCTCCAGCGTCACCCATTTGACGGTGATGTCGGGGTTCTTCTTGGTGAATTCAGCCGTCAGCCCCTGCATGCGGATCATGTCGCCATTGTTGACGGTGGCGATCGTCAGGGTCGTTTCGGCCATCGCGGGGACGGCCAGCAGGACGGACGCGCCGCAGACGGCGCCGAGGAATTGTTTCACGGTGACCTCCCTAAGCTCGCGCTTTTGAGCATATGCCCACGCGTTGGGCGTATGTTCAGCTTATGGCGGGGGTGTTGTCAAGCAGGCGGGAGGGTATTCACGCAACTTATGAGTGCTGCGGTGCGGGAGGTGGGCCGAGCCGTCGTCCCACACTCAGTGTCATGCCCCGCGAAGGCGGGGCATCCAGTACTCCGTGCAATCAGTTGGTTTGCCTCAAGAGAGGCCGCGGCGTACTGGATCGTCCGCCTTCGCGGACGATGACAGCGTTGTTTAGAGAAAGACCGCCTGCCTCGCAGGCACGCGAACGGCAAGCCCCCCCTACCGCTCCAGAATCGCCCTTGCCGTCGTCTCGTCCGTGATCAGGCCGTTGATCAGGCCGCCGTTCAGCGCCGCTGATATCGCGGCGACCTTGGCCGCACCGACCGCGGCGCCGATGGTCGTGGTCTTCGCCGGCACTTCCGGCGGGATGCTGGTCAGGCGCTTGTTGGTGCCGGCCTTGAGCAGACGGCCCTTGGAATCATAGGCCCAGCCGGTGATCTCTCCGATGGCGCCCTGCCGCATCATCTCGAACAATTCATCACGCGTGACAAAGCCGTCGACATGGACCTGGGCCTTCTGGTCCATCTGGCCGATGCCGACGAGGCGCAAGTCCGCCTTGGCCGCAACGGCCTTCACTTTCGCGATCGGCTCGATCCGCACCATCTTGTTGCGCTCGTCTTCCGACGACATCAGGAACGGCAGCGGCATCGGATAGTGCCGCGCGCCGGTGCGGTCGGCGAGCCGGCCGACGGTGTCGTAGAAGCTCGCCGAGCCGTCGGCGGAGATGTTGCCGACCAGGGAGACGATCTGGTGGTTGGGCCGGTCGATCGGCGTGACGCGCTCGACTGCGGCGCGCACCGCCCGCCCCGTGCCGAGCGCGACGATGACGGGCGTCTCCGAGCGCAGCGTCGCGTCGAGCAGATTGGCGCAGCGTTCCGCGATGCCTGCGGTCGCCTGCGGCGCGGCAGGATCGGCCGGCACGACCTCGCAATGGGCGAGATCAAACCGCGCCTTCAGGCGCGCGGCCAATTCCATGCAGGCGGCGATGGGATGTTCGAGCCGGAAGGTGATAAGACGCTCGGCAAGGCAGAGCGAGACCAGCCGCTGCGCCGAGGCGCGCGAGACCTGCAGCATCCTTGCGATCTCGTCCTGGGTGTGGCCGGCAATGAAATAGAGCCAGCCGGCGCGCGCGGCATCGTCGAGCCTGGATTTGTCGTTCTCGGCGGCCATGCGGCCTCACGCCTCCCAGAAATCGCTCATCTGCGCGAAGACCCGATCGGCCCCGGCGGCGGACAATATAGCGCGGCCATCGCGGGCGCGATAATGGCCACCGCCGACAAATCCCCAGACCATCATGCCCGCCGCCTTGGCGGCCTGCACGCCACTGACGCTGTCCTCAATCACCAGCGTGTGCGTGGGATCGGCGCGCATCTTGCCGGCGGCGTGAAGAAAGAGATCCGGCGCCGGCTTGCCGTGCCTGACCATCTGCGCGGTGTAAAGCTGGTCGCCGAAGTGCGGCGCGAGGCCGGTGACGTCAAGCGACAACGAGACGCGGTCGAGGTCGCTCGACGACGCGACACAACGCGGCGTCTCCAATCTGGACAGCACCGCAGCTATGCCGGGGATCGGTTGGAGCGCGCCCGCAAACGACTCGAGCACGCGAGCCTTCAGGCGCGGAAGAAAGTCGTCAGGCAAGGCCTGCCCGAGAGCGCGATAGTGCTGCTCGATCGCCTTGGTGCTGCGTCCGAGGAAAAGTTCGAGCGCCTGCTCCACACTCAGCTGAAGGCCGAGTTCCGCCAGAACCTCGGACAGGCAGCGACAGCTGAGCAGCTCGCTGTCGACGAGCACGCCGTCGCAATCGAAGATGATCAGATCGGGCCTGCCGGGATCCATCAGGCCATTCGATCATATACTCAGAAGCTGAGCAATAGCTCAACTGGGAGGCCCTTCCACCCTGATCTCACCGGACCCCGATCACGCGCATCCGAACAGAGCGCCAGATCGCGACGAGGCTTTGTTCAAAACAGGAAAAATGCCCCGATCAGCAGACCCACGGCAAAGGAGCAAAGTCCCAGGGTCGCGGCAGAAACGATACGAATGAGGACGCGAAGCCGGTCCGCGTACTCCTGCTCCGTCATCTCACGATACTGAGCCGCCATCAGCGCTGCCCTGCCCCGCTTCACCCGACCGGCGGGATCTAGGTCCCAAATCATGGTCAAGGCGAGGCACTGCTGCCCGCAGCAATGCCAATACCGTGATCGACTTCCAGCGGTCGAGGTCGCGCGCTCCTACCGCCGCTGATTATAAACGTCGATGCACACGGCACCGAGCAGCACCAGGCCCTTGATCACCTGCTGGTAGTCGATGCCGATGCCGAGGATGGACATGCCGTTGTTCATCACGCCCATGATCATGGCGCCGACCACGGCGCCGCCGACGCGCCCGACGCCGCCATAGGCCGAGGCGCCGCCGATGAAGCACGCGGCGATGACGTCGAGCTCGAAGCCGAGGCCCGCCTTGGGCGTCGCGGTGTTGAGGCGCGCGGCGAAGACGAGGCCGGCAAGGGCTGCCAGCACGCCCATGTTGACGAAGGTGAGGAAGGTCAGGCGCTCGGTCTTGATGCCCGACAGGCTGGCCGCCTTGGCGTTGCCGCCGACCGCATAGATCTGCCGGCCGATCACGGTGCGGCGGGTGACGAAGCCGTAGAGCGCGATCAGCGCGGTCATGATCACCAGCACATTGGGCAGGCCGCGATGCGAGGCGATCAGATAGGTGAAATAGAGCACGGCGCAGGCCAGCAAAATGCTCTTGCCGAGGAAGAACGCATAAGGCTCGACCTCGATGCCGTGCAACTGCTCGCGCGACCTTCCCTTGGCGCTGGCATAGACGAGGCCCAGCGCCAGCACGGCGCCGATCAGCATGGAGGTCGGATGCAGCGTGCCGGCCTCGGGCAATATCTCGGGAATGAAGCCGGAGGACAGCTTCTGGAAGGTCGCCGGGAACGGCCCGAGCGACTGGCCCTGCAGCACCGCAAGCGCAAGCCCCTTGAACACCAGCATGCCGGCCAGCGTCACGATGAAGGACGGGATCTTGAAATAGGCGACCCAATAGCCTTGCGCCGCGCCGATGGCGGCGCCGACCACGAGGCAAGCGATGAAGGCGAGCGTGTAGTCGACCTTGTAGGTCACCATCAGCACGGCAGCGACCGCGCCGACGAAACCCGCGACTGAGCCGACCGAGAGGTCGATGTGGCCGGTGACGATCACCAGCAGCATGCCCAGCGCCATGATGACGATGTAGCTGTTCTGGAGCACCAGATTGGTGAGGTTGAGCGGCTGCAGCAGCGTGCCGCCGGTCATCACCTGGAAGAACAGCATGATCGCGATCAGCGACATCAGCATGCCGTAGTTGCGCAAATTGTTCTTGATGAAGCTGCCGTGCCGGCGCTCCTCGGGCAGCGAAACCGTCTTGTCGGTCATGGCTGCAATCCTCCCATCTCCGCGGCCTCAGGCACGCCGTTTCCATTGCTTCGTTCGTTGCGCATGATCGCGCGCATGATCTTTTCCTGCGTCGCCTCTGCGCCCTTGAACTCGCCGACGAAGGCGCCGTCGTTCATGACGCAGATGCGGTCGCAGATGCCGAGCAGTTCGGGCATCTCCGAGGAGATCACCACGACGCCGCGGCCGGCCTCCGCCAGCTCGTTGATGATACAGTAAATCTCGTATTTGGCACCGACGTCGATGCCCCGTGTCGGTTCGTCCAGGATCAAGACCTTGGGATCGGTCATCAGCCATTTCGACAGCACCACCTTCTGCTGATTGCCGCCGGAGAGCTGGCCGGTCTCCTGATAGACGTCGGAGCAGCGGATGCGCATGCGATTGCGGTAATCGCTGGCGACCTTCAGCTCGGCGATATCGTCGATCACCCGGCCGGGCGCGACCTGCTTGAGGCTCGCCAGCGTGATGTTCTTGCGGACGTCGTCGGCCAGGATGAGCCCGAGCTGCTTGCGGTCCTCGGTGACATAGGCAAGGCCGGCGTCGATCGCAGCCGCAACGCTCGGCAGCGCGATCTCATGGCCTTCGAGGCGGATGCGGCCGCTGATATTGGTGCCCCAGGAGCGCCCGAACAGGCTCATCGCGAACTCGGTGCGGCCGGCGCCCATCAGGCCGGCAATACCGACGACCTCGCCACGCCTGACGCCGAAATTGATGTTCTTGATGACCTGCCGTTCGGGATGAATGGGGTGATAGACCGACCAGTTCTCGACGGTCAGGACGGGCTCACCGATTTTCGTGTTGCGCTCGGGAAAGCGATGGGCGAGATCGCGGTTGACCATGCTGCGGATGATGCGGTCCTCCTGGATCGGCTCGGCGCGGCAGTCGATGCCGTCGACGGTGCGGCCGTCGCGCAGCACGGTGATGTGGTCGGCGACCTTGGCGACTTCGTTGAGCTTGTGCGAAATCAGGATCGAGCCGATACCCTGCGCGCGGAACGCCGTCAGGCGTTCGAGCAGCGCGGCGCTATCGGCCTCGTTCAGGCTCGCGGTCGGCTCGTCCAGGATCAGCATCCGCACCCGCTTGGACAGCGCCTTCGCGATCTCGACAAGCTGCTGCTTACCGACACCGAGATCGGTGATCAGCGTATCCGGAGATTCCTTGAGGCCGACCTGCGCGAGCAGCTCGCGCGTGCGGCGGTAGACTTCATCGCGATCGATCACACCGAGTTTCGACGGCGGATGCGACAGAAAAATGTTTTCTGCGATCGACATCAGCGGGATCAGCGCGAGTTCCTGGTGGATGATGATGATACCGAGCGCCTCGGAATCGTTGATGTCGCGGAAGCGGCGCTCCTCGCCGTCAAAGACGATGGTGCCCTCGTAGCTGCCGTGCGGATAGACGCCGCTCAGCACCTTCATCAGCGTCGACTTGCCGGCGCCGTTCTCGCCGACGAGCGCGTGGATCTGCCCGGCCTGAACCGAGAAGTTGACGTCGCGCAGCGCCTGGACGCCTGCAAAGCTCTTGCTGACGTTGCGCATTTCCAGCATGGCGGTCATCGTCGTTGTCCCTTGCTTCGCCTTCCCCTCACCCCGACCCTCTCCCCGTAAGAACGGGGAGAGGGAGAAGAGAGAGAGTCTTACTGGAACTGCGACTTCTTGTAGTAGCCGCTGTCGACCAGCACCTTCTCCCAATTGTCCTTGTAGACCACGACCGGCTTGAGCAGATAGGACGGCACGGTCTTGGCACCGTTCTCGTAGGTCTTGGTGTCGTTGACGGTGACCTGCTTGCCGGCGAGCGCGGCGTCGACCATGTCGGCGGTCACCTTGGCGAGATCGCGGGTGTCCTTGAAGATGGTCGAGTATTGATCGCCGCGCAGCATCGCCTTGATCGAGGGCACCTCGGCGTCCTGGCCCGAGATGACGGGCATCGGCTGGTCGGCGCTGCCGTAACCAACGCCCTTCAGCGAGGAGATGATGCCGATCGAGAGGCCGTCATAGGGCGACAGCACGGCGTTGACCTTCTTGTTGCCGTAGTAGGCGCTGAGCAGATTGTCCATACGGGCCTGGGCGGTGGCGCCGTCCCAGCGCAGCGTCGCGACCTTGTCCATGCCCATCTGGCCGGAGACGACGACGAGCTTGCCGCTGTCGATATACGGCTTCAGCACGCTCATCGCGCCGTTGTAGAAGAAGTAGGCGTTGTTGTCGTCGGGCGAGCCGCCGAACAGCTCGATGTTGAACGGACCCTTGCCGTCCTTGAGGCCGAGGCCCTGCACGATAGACTCCGCCTGGAGCACGCCGACCTGGAAATTGTCGAAGGTCGCGTAATAGTCGACGTTCGGCGTGCCGCGGATCAGGCGGTCATAGGCGATCACGGTGATGCCCTTTGCTTTCGCCTGCTTGAGCACGTCGGACAGCGTGGTGCCGTCGATCGCGGCGATCACCAGCGCCTTGGCGCCCTTGGTCACCATGTTCTCGATCTGCGAGAGCTGGTTCGGGATGTCGTCCTCGGCATATTGCAAATCGGTGTTGTAGCCGCGTTCCTTCAGCACCTTGACCATGTTGTTGCCGTCGTCGATCCAGCGCGCCGACGATTTGGTCGGCATCGCGATGCCGACGGTCGCCTTGTCCTGCGCGGAGGCGGTGACGCCTGTTACCATCGTTGCAGCGCCGGCCAGCGCCAGCGCCAAAAATGTCGTCTTCAGTTTCAGCATGTTTCACTCCCTTGGGTGTCAGACAGTTTCTTCGTGTCGTCGAGAACTTGGGTGGGCTGCTTCGGATCTCCTATGCGAGCTTGACATCAGGCTCCGCACGACCGCGCGCGGATGCCTCGAGCAGAAAAGTGCAGCCGGCTTGCGGATCGGCGGCGCGGGCTGCTGCGTCCATATCCTGCCAGGCCGAGGTGACGAGCAGGCGCGACAGATCAGGACCGACGAAAGCGGGGCAGCTCGACTGCGTGGCCGGCACGCTGAGCGAACGCAGGCGCTCGCCTTGCGGCGAGTAGACGTCGATACGGCCGGCGCCCCAGCACGCGTTCCAGATCTGCCCGTCGGCGTCACACACCGAGCCGTCGAGGCCGCCGATGCCGCTGTGGCGCAGCAGCACCTCCGGCTCGCCGCGCGGCAGGCCGGTCGCGGGATTGAGCGGCACGGAATAGAGCACGGCGCGCGCGGTGTCGGTGAAGTAGCCGGTGGCGCCATCCGGCGAGAAGCAGATCGAGTTGGGAATGCTGATGCCGGGAAACAGCGTCGAGATCTTGCCGCGGTGAAGCGCGTAGATCGCGCCGGCAGCTCGCTCAGCCTTGCGGCCCATGGTGCCGATCCAGAACGTACCGGACTGGTGCACGCGACAATCATTGGAGCGCGTCGCTTGATTGTCGGCCTCGAGCGGGAGGAACGGCGTCATCGCGCCGTCGGCGTGAGTACGGATGTAGAGGCCGTCCTCCGCGACAATCAATTGCCGCCCTGCATCGATGCGCCCGAGCGCGCTCGCCATCCGGCCGAGCGCGTGGACGCGAATGCTGCCGCTGCCGAGATGCGCCTCGAACAGACGCCCCTCGCGAATGTCGAACCACCAGGCGGTGTCGGTGGTCACATCATAGGTCGGCCCTTCGCCGAGATGACATTGTTCGGCCGACAGGACGGTGGTCGGCACCTGTTCCATCATGGCGCCCTCACTGCAAAGCGATAGACGGTGTGATGCCGATAGACTTTGCCGGGATCGAGGCGCGGGCTCGGGAAATCCGGCCGGTTCGGCGCGTCGGGCCAGATGTGCGGCTCGAGGCACATGGCGTCCGACTGCCGGATCAGCTTTCCGCCCTTGCCGGAGATCGTGCCGTCGAGATAGTTGCCGGAATAGACCTGAAGGCCGGGCTGGTCGGTGAACAGCTCCATGACGCGGCCTGCGCGCGGCGCTTCCAGCCGGGCCGCAAGGGCAAGCTTGCCGTCGCGGCCGAGACAATAGGTGTGGTCGTAGCCCTTGCCGTTGCGCAATTGCTCGTGGCTGTCGCGGATGCGCGCGCCCACGGTCTGGCTGTCGCGGAAGTCGAACGGCGTGCCGGCCACCGCGCGCGGCGGCTCCGGCAGCGGGATCGAGGTCGGATCAATCGCGAGGAAATGGTCCGCAGCGACCGTCAGCTTGTGGTCGAGGATGGGCGTGCCTGACGCCGCGCCCTCCAGATTGAAGAAGCTGTGGTTGGTGAGATTGACGATGGTCGGACGGTCCGTCCGCGCTTCCATCATGAGCGACAGCTCCGCCGGGCCGGTGACGCGATAGGTCAGGCGCACATCGAGCTTGCCGGGATAGTTCTCCTCGCCATGCGGGCTGGTGTAAGTCAGCGTCACGGCGGGCTCGTCGCCCTCCTCGATCGCGGCAATGTCCCAGAGCTTGCGATCAAAACCGTCGAGGCCGCCATGCAGCGCGTTCGGACCGTTGTTGACGGGAAGCTGCACGCTCTCGCCGTCGAGCGAGAACTGTCCCCTGGCGATGCGGTTGGCGTAGCGGCCGACGGTGGCGCCGAAGAATTTTCGTTCGGCGAGATAGCCGGGGAACGCATCGTGGCCGAGCACGACGTCGTCGGTGCCACCCTTGGCATCCGGTGCGATCAGCGCCTGGATCACCGCGCCATGGGTGATGATCCGCGCCTCGAACCCGCCCTCCCCGCGCAGCACAATGCGCTCGACCTTGCGGCCATCCGGCAGCGTTCCAAAAACGTCTTTTTCTATTTTTCTTGAGCCCGCCATGTTCAGTCCACAAACGGTTCGACGATGTTGCGCCTGCCGAGCAGGAAGGCGTCGGCGACAAGACGCAGCGGCGCCAGATCGACATCGCTTGCGCCTGTTACCGCCAGCTTGACGAAGCGCCGGTACAGTTCGCGATATTCCTGATCGGGCGCGTCGGCAACAACCTTGCCATCAATCGCCATGATCCGGCCGCCGCGGGACAACGTCATCTGCCCCTGATCGGTTTCCGCGACGATATCCCAGCTCTGCGGCCCGGTCTGGCGGAAATCGAACTCGGCGGTGATGGCCAGGCCGCCAATGTCGGTCAGCTTCAGGTCCGCGGCGATCGGCGCCTGGCAATTGGCGGGAAAATCAAGCTCGGCCGCGGTGACGAACACGGGCCTCGGCAGGATGCGGGTCAGGATCGAGAGCGCATTGATCCCGGGATCGAACACGCCGAGCCCGCCCGGCTCCCAGATCCAGGCCTGCCCGGGATGCCAGACGCGGACGTCTTCCTTCCAGTTGATGTGCACGGATTTGATCCGGCGGCTCGCCAGCCATGCGCGGGCCGGCTCGACCGCGGGCGCATAGCGCGAATGCCAGGTCGCAAACAGCGTGCGCTTTGCATCACGCGCCATCGCGATCAGCGGATCGAGCTCGGCAACGCCGGTGCCGGGCGGCTTCTCCAGCATCACATGCTTGCCGGCAGCGAGTGCGGTGGCGGCCTGGGCACGGCGCACCTGCGGCGGCGTACAGAGCGAAACGGCGTCGATCGGCGGCCCCTTCTCCAGCAATTCTTCGACCGTGGCGAAATGCGGCAGCTCCGGCAGCGAGGCGTTGCGGCTGGCGACGGCCGCCAGCGTCGCGCCCGGCACGGCAGCGATCGCGCCGACATGCTGATCGCGCGCGATCTTGCCGAAGCCCACGATGGCGATGCGAAGATCGGTCACGCTTATTCTCCAGTATCGGCAGACGGCAGCGGGTCCGCGGGGGCGGTCTCTATCACCGTGCCCTCGTGGCGGCGCATGCCGTTGTGAATGACATAGACCATCGCCTCCGATGCGGCTTCGGCATCGCCGGCCGCAATGGCATCGACGATCTTCTGATGCCAGAGCAGCACGGTGTCGCGGTCCTCGGGCTCGACCGGGGCACTGAGCAGGAACGAGGCGCGCAAGGCAGCCTCGATGACGTGCCCGATCGAGCGCATGAACAGATTGCCGGACGCGCGCGCCACCGCGACGTGGAGTGCGAGGTCGGCATCGGCAAAGCCGACCGAGTCCGACGCTTCGAGGCGCATGCGCTCCATGCTGCGACGGAGCTCGGCGACGTCCTCCTCGGACCGCTGCGCCGCCGCGAGCATGGCCGCACGCGGCTCGACCGCAAGACGGATCTCGGCGAGGTCGTTGAGGAAGCGCTTGTCGATCCCGGCATCGAGGTGCCAGGCCAGCACGTCAGCGTCGAACATGTTCCAGGCGGCTCGCTCGCGCACGACGGTGCCGACCCGCGCCTTGGTGGTGAGAAGCCCCTTGGCGACCAGCGTCTTCACGCTCTCGCGCAGCACCGGCCGCGACACGCCGAACATCGCGATCATCTCGGCATCGCCCGGCAGACGCGTTCCTTGCGCATAGCGGCCGGCGATGATGTCGACGCCGATCGAGCGCGCCACTTCCGCGTGGTTGGAGTGGGCCCGTCGTGTCGGGATGACGACGATGCGCGAGGTCATGAGGCAGCTCCCGCGCGCTTCGCCACCGGCCGGCGCGCCAGCGCGACCAGTCCCTGCTGCAAGGCAATGAAAGCGAACAGCAGCACGCCGGTCGCGATCTTGGTCCACCAGCTCGACAGCGTGCCGTCGAAATTGATGTAGGTCTGGATCATGCCCTGGATCAGCACGCCGAGGAAGGTGCCGATCACCGAGCCCTGCCCACCGGTGAGCAACGTGCCGCCGATCACGACGGCGGCGATGGTGTCGAGCTCGACGCCGACGGCCGAGAGCGAATAGCCGGCGCTGGTGTAGAAGGAGAAGACGATGCCGGCGATGCCTGCGAGCAGGCTCGACAGCATGTAGATTTTGACCGTCATCTTGCCGACCGCGACGCCCATCAGGCTGGCGGTGGTCCGGCTGCCGCCGAGGGCATAGACGTTGGCGCCGAACCTCGTGAGATGCAGCAGCAAGGCGCCGCCGATCACGATCACGATCATGATGATCGCGACCGCCGTCAATCGCCCGCCGCCCGGCATCCGCAGCGCAAAGTCCGACACGGTGGAGTATACGGGCGCGGTGATCGGTACCGATTCCGTCGAGAGCAGGAAGCTTGCGCCGCGGGCCAGGAACATGCCGGCCAGCGTCACGATGAAAGGCGGCAGATCGAAGACGTGGATGATTGCACCCATCGCCGCGCCAAAGCCCGCCGACAGCACGAGGATGGCGACGAAGGCGACCAGCGGCGGCACGCCCCAGCGCTCGATTGCGAGGGCGACGAACACGGTGGTGAAGCCGATCACCGAGCCGACCGAGAGGTCGATGCCGCCGGAGATGATCAC
This sequence comes from Bradyrhizobium betae, assembly GCF_004123905.1. Taxonomy (GTDB): domain Bacteria; phylum Pseudomonadota; class Alphaproteobacteria; order Rhizobiales; family Xanthobacteraceae; genus Bradyrhizobium; species Bradyrhizobium betae_A. The sequence goes on along the minus strand of NZ_MZXW01000015.1, from coordinate 418,525 downwards.
AAATGTCATGCCGGTCGCGACGATGCCCAGGAAGGCATTGTCGGTGAGGAGATTGCCGACCACGCGGGTCGAGGCGATGTTGGGGAACTGCACGGCGCAGAGCGCAAAACCCGCAACGAGCACGAATGCGGTGATAACGACCGGCGGTAGGCCTTTCATGGCTTAGTCCCCCGTAGCCGCGCCATGATGCCGGCAAAGCCGGACAGCTTTGGCGATTGCAGCAGCAGCACCGCGAGCACCACCGCCGCCTTGACCAGCAAGTTGAACTCCGGCGGATAGCCTGACAGCAGAATGCCGGTGTTCATGGTCTGGATGATCAGCGCACCCAACACCGCCAGGACAAGACTGAACCGGCCGCCGAACAGCGAGGTGCCGCCGATCACGACGGCAAGGATGGCGTCGAGCTCGAGCCAGAGGCCGGCGTTGTTGGCATCCGCGCCCATGATGTCGGCGGCCGCGATCACGCCGGCGAGCGCGGCGCAGACGCCGCACCAGACATAGACCGAAAGGATCATCGCGCGCGTGCCGACGCCGGCAAGCTCGCTTGCGCGCGCGTTGCCGCCGGTCGCCTCGATCAGCAGCCCGAGCGCCGAGCCGCGCACCACCGCGCCGGTGAGGATCAGCATGCCCAAGGCAATCGCGACTGGTACCGGCAGACCGAGCACCGAGCCGTTGCCGAGCCAGACGAGGTCTGGCGAGGAGAACGTCACGATGCGCCCCTCGGTGATGAGCTGGGCGATGCCGCGCCCCGCGACCATCAGGATCAAGGTCGCCACGATCGGCTGCATGCCGAGCACGGCGACGAGAAAGCCGTTCCACAATCCGCAGATCAAGCCAGCGCCGAGTGCAGCCGCCAGCACCACTGGCAGGCCGTGACTGTCGGCGAGGCTCGCCGCGATTGCGCCGCAGATTGCCATCACCGCACCAACAGAGAGATCGATGCCGCGTGTCGCAATCACCAGCACCATGCCGAGCGAGAGCAGCGCCACCGGCGTGCCGCGATTGAGCACGTCGATCAGGCTGCCGAACAGACGGCCGTCCTGAAGCCGCAGGTCGAAGAATTGCGGCGACACGACGCGATCGACCGCGAGGATGACGATCAGCGCGAGGATCTGGGCAAGGCCGCGGCGCGGCAGCAGCGCGGTCATGTGTGGGCCTCAAGCGCAACAGTGACGCTATCGGCAGCAATGGCCGCGAGAATGTTGCCGACGTCGACCGCCTCGCCCGCGAGCTCCTCGACATGGGCGCGGTCGCGCAGCACCACGACACGGTCCGAATAGGTCACGATCTCGTCGAGTTCGGAGGAAATCACCAGCAGCGCAAGGCCATCGTCGCAGAGCTCGCGGATCAGGCGGATGATCTCGGCATGCGCGCCGACATCGATGCCGCGAGTGGGCTCGTCCAGCACGAGGAGCCGCGGCGATGTCGCGAGCCAGCGCGCCAGCAACACCTTTTGCTGGTTGCCGCCGGAGAGCAGGCCCACCGGGCGCTCCGGATCGGGCGGACGGATGTCGAGCATCTTCACATAACGCTTCGCGATCTCATCTTGCTCGCGGCGCGACAGCGGCCTGTGCAGCCCGCGCTTGGCCTGGAGCGCAAGCACGATGTTCTCGCGCACGCTGAGCTCGGCGACGATGCCGTCGGTCTTGCGCTCCTCCGGGCAATAGCCAAAGCCATGGCGCACGCCGTCGCGCGGCGACTGCAGCCGCACGGGCGCGCCCTCCACCCTCGCCTGCCCGCCATCGGCGCGCTCGGCACCGAACACCAGCCGCGCCGTCTCGGTGCGGCCCGAGCCGAGCAGGCCGGCAAGGCCCACCACCTCGCCACGGCGCAGCTCGAGATTGAACGGGGCGACATAGCCGGCCTTGCCGTAATTCTCGAAACTGGCGCAGACCTCGCGTGCCCCGTGCTCGCCCTCCGATGCCCGCACGCTGGTGGTCTCGGCCAGTTCCCGGCCGAGCATCATCCGGATCAGATCCAGCCGCGGCAGCGAGGCGGTCTCGCGCTCGCCGACCAGGCGGCCGTTGCGCAACACCGTGATGCGATCGGAGATCTCGTAGACCTGGTCGAGGAAATGGCTGACGAAGACGATGCCGATGCCGCGCTTGGCCAGCTGGCGCATGATGCCGAACAGAATCTCGACCTCATGGCGGTCGAGGCTCGCGGTCGGCTCGTCCAGGATAAGCACGCGCGCGGAGAGATCGACGGCACGCGCAATCGCGGTGACGTGCTGGATCGCCACCGAATAATTGCCGAGTGCTGCTGCGACATCGATGTCGAGGCCGAAGTCGGCGAGCAGCGTCTTCGCGCGGCGTCGCATCTCGCCTTCGCGCACAATGCCGAAGCGCATCGGCTGGCGGTCGAGGAACAGGTTCTGCGCCACCGAGAGGTTCGGCAGCAAATTGACTTCCTGGTAGACGGTGGCGATGCCGACTTGAAGCGCGGCCTTGGCCGAGCGCGGCGCGACCTCTTCGCCGCCCAGCCTGACGATGCCGGCATCGCGCGGGAATACACCGGTGACGACCTTGATCAGCGTGGATTTGCCGGCGCCGTTCTCGCCCAGCAGCGCATGGATCTCGCCGGCGCGAAGCGTGAAGTCGACCTCCTGCAACGCACGCACCGCACCAAAGCTCTTGCTGATCCCGCGCACCTCAAGCAGGGGCGGAGCAGGATCAAGGCCGTTCTCCATGGCAAATTCACTCCCACCGGTGCCCGCTTGTGACGCGGACACCCAGCCTATTCGTTTGCGCAGCGGATTCGAAGGGGCTTGCCGGACCACAAGACGCGGTCCGGCAAGGTATCCGCCTCAGTAACCGAGGCCCTTCTTGCTGTCGTATTCCTTCTGCGGATTGTCGGCGGCGGTGAGCAGCCTGGATTCGGTCTGGATCCATTTCGGCGGAACGGTGCCCTTCTCCTTGAACGCCGCGACGACATCGAAGGCCGGGCCTGCCATGTTCGGAGTCAGCTCGACCGTCGCATTGGCCTCGCCCGCAACCATCGCCTTGAAGATGTCGGGGACCGCGTCGATCGAGACGGTGAGGATGTCCTTACCCGGCTTGAGGCCGGCTTCCTTCATCGCCTGGATCGCACCGACCATCATGTCGTCATTGTGCGCATAGACCGCACAGATGTTCTTGCCGCCGCCTTCGGCCTTGATGAAGCTCTCCATGACTTCCTTGCCCTTGGCGCGGGTGAAGTCGCCGGTCTGGCTGCGCACCACCTTCAGGTTCGGATGCTTGGCGACGGCGGTGTCAAAACCCTTCTTGCGGTTGGCGGCGACGCTGGCGCCGACCGTGCCTTGCAACTCGACGACGTTGCAGGCCTTGTCACCGACGGTCTTGGCGAGCCAGTCGCCGGCGACCGCGCCTTCGTGCACGCTGTCTGACGTGACGGCCGTAAGATAGAGTTCCTTGCCGGAGGGATCGATGTCGCGGTCGAGCAGCACGACCGGGATCTTGGCTTCCTTGGCTTCCTTCAGCACCGAATCCCAGCCTGTCGAGACCACGGGCGCAAGGAAGATCGCGTCGACGTTCTGCGCGATGAAGGAGCGGATCGCCTTGATCTGGTTCTCCTGCTTCTGCTGGGCGTCGGCGATCTTGAGATTGACCTTGCGCTTGGCGGCCTCCTGCTTGGAGACCGACGTCTCGGCCGCGCGCCAGCCGGATTCCGATCCGATCTGCGAGAAGCCGATGGTGAGCTCGGCGGCATTCGCCGGCAGCGCGAACAGCAACGCAACCGTGGCGCTGGCCGCAAACAGGGCTTTAGGGGTCATCAGGCGTGTCTCCCAAGAGTGATCTTGTGTTATCCCGGGCGCCGGTTGGTAGCATGGCACCCAAAGGCCGGCCCTTGAGGCGGCGGGAGAGACTATTTCACGGAAGATCGGTTCCGTATAGTCATATTATCTGACTATTCCGACGAATGAAGCCGACCTGCGGGAGGCTGGCGAGAAGACACGCCAAGCGCGATTTTGTTCCAAGGATGCAACGGGGAGATGAAGGAAAATTGGGGGACGGCACTATTGGTTCCGTCATCCTGAGGTGCGAGCCATGGGACGCAGCGCGGCCCATGGAGAACCTCGAAGGATGAGCGGCCGAGATGCAGCCGGGCCGTCGCCCTTCGAGGCTTGCTCTGCAGCGCTGCGCGCAGCAGAGCGCGCACCTCAGGGTGACGGGGACAGATGAGCGCTCGCTGCTCAATCCCATCGTTGCAATGACGCGGAGAGAGTTCGGCGTATATCGACCCAAGCGCTTCGCGGAGAGTCCCCCTCACCCGGATTCGCATCTACGACGCGATCCGGCCTCTCCCCGCGCGCGGGGAGGGGCGAAGGGCAGCGAGCTAGATCAGCTTCCGCTGCGCGAGGTTCTTCATCAGCGCGCCGATGCCGAAGGTCCAGGGCTCGCACTCGTCGCTGGTGCGCATGCGGTTGACGAGCTTGCCGAGCTGGGGCGCCGCGATCGTGACGATGTCGTCGCGCTTGTGGGTAAAACCCTGCCCCGGTGCGTCGCGATCCTTGACCGGTGCGAACATCGTGCCGAGGAAAAGCACGAAGCCGTCAGGATATTGATGCACCTTGCCGATGGTCTGCGCGACGAGGTCGGTAGGATCGCGACTGATCATGCTGATCGAGGAATGGCCGTCGAGGACGAAGCCGTCCATGCCCTTCACATTCAGGCTGATGTCGAGCTTTCGCGCATCGTCGAGCGTGAAGGTGTCGTCGAACAGGCGCAGCAACGGTCCGATCGCGCAGGATGCGTTGTTGTCCTTGGCCTTCGACAGCAGCAGCGCCGAGCGCCCCTCGAAGTCGCGCAAATTGACGTCGTTGCCGAGCGCGCCGCCGACGATCTTGCCGCGGCTCGAGACGAACAGCACCAGCTCAGGCTCCGGATTGTTCCAGGTCGACTTCGGATGCAGGCCGGCGTCCATGCCGGTGCCGACCGAGGACAGAGTCGGCGCCTTGGTGAAGACCTCGGCATCCGGCCCGATGCCGACTTCGAGATACTGGCTCCAGGCGTTCTGGTCGATCAGCACCTGCTTCAGGTGCATCGCCTGGTCCGAGCCGGGCTTGAGTTTTGACAGATCGTCACCGATCAGCCGCGTCACTTCTTTGCGGATCGCTTCGGCCGAAGCCGGATTGCCTTTTGCGCGTTCCTCGATCACGCGTTCAAGCATCGAGATCGCGAAGGTGACGCCCGCGGCCTTCAGTGTCTGGAGATCGACCGGCGCAAGCAGCCACGGCTTCTTGGAGTCACGACCATCAGGCGCCGTGTTGGCGACGATCGCGTCGAGATCGCCGATGCGCTCGCCCTTGACCGCGGCCAGCGCCTTGGCCGGATTGTCCTCTTCGCAGAGGGCGCTGACGGTCGGGAATTTCGCGGTGACGTCGAAGACGCCGTCGGCGCGCACGGCGACCACGGCCGGTCCGTTGGCCTGCGGCAGCCAGACGCGGCCGACCAGCGTCCCCCTCGTTCCATCCTCGGGGAGAAGGTCTTTGGTTGTCAGTGTCGTCATGGCCGCGTCCTCGCTGTTTCTTGGCGAAGACCAATAAACGTCTGGCCCCGGAAGTCCAGAGCGGCAGGATGCCCGCTGCTATGCCCCTGCCCGCGCCTTGCGGGCCGCGATCTGCTGGAGCGCCCAGCGCGCGTTCTTGCGGACATCGGGATCAGCGTCGTCGGCGATGACGGCCAAAAACGCCTCGCCGTCGGGATGGGCGATCTCGCCGAGCGCGGCCGCCGCCTCTTTGCGCAAATTGGCCTGATCATGATTGACGCAATTGCCGATCGGGCGCACCGCGCGCTCGACCTTCATCTTGCCGAGGCTGCGGATCGCCTTCAGCCGCACCTGCCAGAACTCGTCGGCGAGCGAGCCGACGAGCTGATCGGCTGCAAGCGAGCCATTGACGTTGAGACCGAGCGTTTCTGCCGCCATCTCGCGGACCATCCAGTCGGAATCCTTCAAGGCACGCGTGATCGTCTCGGCCGCCGGCTTCAGGTGCGAGAAGGCCAGCGCGCTCACGGCGGCGCGGCGCACATGCGCGTCGGGATCGTTGATCAATGCAGTCAGCGCGGGAATGGACTCTTCGAGCTTGAGGAAGCCGATCACGCCGATCGCCTGCACCCGCACGGCGGCATCGGAATCCTGGAGCGCTTCCAGCGCCGGCTTGAGCGTGTCCTTGCAGCGCAACTCCTTCAGCGCGCGCAACGCACCCATGCGGACGAAGGCGTGGGCGTGCCTGACCAGCGGCAGGATGATGTCCGCGCAGGCGGGATCCTTGAACTCGGCCATGCTGTCGGCCGCAGCGGCTGCGACGATTCGTTCCGGGTCGACCAGCAGCTTCACCAGCGCGCTCGCGGCGTCCGGCCCGTCGAACTCGCCGAGCGCCATCGCGACCTGCTGGCGCACGCCGGCATCGGGATCGGCGACCATGTTGGCGAGATGGGCCACCGCCGCAGGATCGCCGGAATGGCCGAGCGCGATGATGGCGACGCGGCGCTCGGCGGGATCCGCGGCCTGAAGCCGCTCGTCGGCATCTTCGAGATCGTCGTAGGATTCGAACGGGCTCGACATGATCACCTCAAGAGATAGGGAATGTTGACGGTGACGGCGCCGGTCGGGCAATCGGCTTCGCAGGGCATGCAGTACCAGCACTCGTCATAGGCCATGTAGGCCTTGTTGGTCATGTCGCTGATGCGGAGCACGTCGAGCGGGCAGACGTCGACGCAGACGGTGCAGCCCTTGTCGGCGATGCATTTGGCGTCGTCGACGACCACCGGAACTGACGTCTGATAGGACGCGAGAGGCATTTGATGTCTCCTGTTGCTTGCTATTGGCGGTGGATCAGGCGGTCGCGCGGATGCGCTGCTTGTCGTAGAGGTCCTTCTCGTCGTCCGCGATCGGCACGACATAGGGCTCCACGGCACGCTTCTCGCTGGTCATCTTGCCGTCCTGCTTGGACAGCAGCGTGTGGCAGAACCAGTTCTCGTTGTCCTTCTCCGGGAAATCCGTGCGCCAGTGATAGAGGCCCCAGCGGCTTTCCTCGCGGTAGAGCGAGGCATGCACCGCCATGTCGGCGCAATCCATGATCGACTGCACTTCCAGCGCGCGGAGCAGCTCGTGCGCGTTGCGGGCGATCATGTGCTCCTGCATGTCCTGCCTCGTCTCGGCGAGGCGGCGCATGCCGAGCTCGTATTTGCGTGTGACTTTTGGCGGCTGGAGATAGTCGTTGACGAGGCGGCGGGTCTTGTACTCGACCTGGTTCGGCGGAATGCCGTCCTCGCGCTTGGTCGGCGCCATGACGCGGTCGCGCTCCTTCGCCACATCGGCAGCGTCGAAGTCCGCGAAGTCATGGCTGTCGGCGAACTCCATCGCATCGATGCCGGCAACCGCGCCGTTGGTGAAGGCGCCGAGCATGTAGTTGTGCGGCACGCTCGCCATGTCGCCGGCAGCGTAAAGGCCGGGCACGGTGGTGCGGGCATTGTCGTCGACGAACACGCCGGAGGCGCTGTGGCCGGAGCAGAATCCGATCTCGGAGATGTGCATCTCGATCGATTCTTTTCGGTAGTCTACTCCACGCCCCTGCTGGAACAGTCCACGGGTTGGGCGCTCCACCTTGTGCAGCGTGGTTTCAATTTCCTCGATGGTGTTCGGATGCAGATGCTTGAGCTGGAGGAACACCGGGCCCTTGCCCGAGAGCAGCTCGTTGTAGAACTCCAGCATCATCTGGCCGGACCAATAGTCGCATTCGATGAAGCGCGAGCCCTCGTTGTTGGCGGTAAAGGCGCCGAAGGGACCGGCGACATAGGCGCAGGCCGGGCCGTTATAGTCCTTGATCAGCGGATTGATCTGGTAGCATTCGAGGTTCGCGAGCGCGGCGCCGGCGTGATAGGCCATGGCATAGCCGTCGCCGGAATTGGCGGCGTTCTCATAGGTGCCGAACATGTAGCCGGAGGTCGGCAGGCCCAGGCGGCCGGCGGCGCCCATGCAGAGGATGACGGCCTTGGCCTTGATCACCAGCATCTCGGCGGTCCGGGTGTTGACGCTGATCGCGCCCGCGATGCGACCATCGGAGGATTTCAAAAGCCGCGTCGCCATGTAGCGGTTGGAGATCAGGATGCGGGCGCGGCGGAGCTGGCGATACAGCGCCTTCTTCACGGTCTCGCCGTTCGGCATCGGCAGAACATAGCTGCCGATGTGATGCACCTTCTTGACGGCGTAGTCGCCGTTCTCGTTCTTCAGGAAGCGGATGCCGAAACTGTCGAGCTCCTCGACGATCTTGTAGCAGTTCTGGGCGTATTTATAGACCGCCTTCTGATCGACGATGCCGTCGTTGGCGATCGTAATTTCCTTGGTGTACTGCTCCGGCGTCGCGTAGCCGGGAATGACGGCGTTGTTCAATCCGTCCATGCCCATCGAGATCGCGCCGGAGCGCTTGACGTTGGCCTTTTCGAGCAGCACGACATTGGCCTTCGGATTCTTCAGCTTCGCCTTCAGCGCCGCCATCGGGCCGGCGGTGCCGCCGCCGATCACCAGCACATCACAGGAAACCTCCGAAAGTCCGTCGACGATCTGATCTAGTGCCATCGCTTGCTCCTGGTCCGCCGGCAGGTCCGGCGCCTTTGCATCAGATTTGTTCAGTGGCTCGTCCGGCGATAGCAATTAGTTGTCGCCGGGCAGCGATTTGGCCTCAGCGCTCGACAAAGGCCTTTTCGATGACGAAATGGCCGGGCTGGCTGTGATTGCCCTCGACAAAGCCGCGCGCGGAGAACATCGCGGGGAGTTCCTCCAGCATGGCTGGGCTGCCGCACAGCATGATGCGATCCGTCTCGATATCGAGGCCCGACTGCCCGATATCGTCGAAGAGCTGGTTGGAGGCGATCAGATCGGTGATGCGGCCGCGATTTTTGAACGGCTCGCGGGTGACGGTCGGGTAGTAGACGAGTTTATCGCGGATCAGCGGTCCGAAGAATTCATGATTGCGCAGGCCATCGACGAGGTGCTCGCCATAAGCCAGTTCCGAAACCTGGCGGCAGCCATGGGCGAGAACGATGGTCTCGTAATTCTCGTAGACGTCGGGGTCCTTGATCAGGCTGGCGAACGGCGCAAGGCCCGTTCCGGTCGAGAGCAGCAGCAGGCGCTTTCCGGGAATGAGATTGCCGGTGATCAGTGTGCCTGTCGCCTTGCGGCCGACCAGGATGATATCGCCCTCCCTGATCTTCTGGAGACGCGAGGTCAGCGGGCCGTCCTGCACCTTGATCGAAAAGAACTCCAGCTCTTCCTCGTGATTGGCGCTCGCCATGCTGTAGGCCCGCATCAACGGCTTGCCCTCGACCTCGAGGCCGATCATCGCGAACTGGCCGTTCTGAAAGCGGAAGCCGGGATCGCGCGTCGCGGTGAAGCTGAACAGGCTGTCGGTCCAGTGCCTGACCGACAACACCGTTTCCTTTTGAAATACGCTCATGGTCTCTCCTCAGTCCTCGTTGGCGCACAAGGTTTCGGAGAGAGGAGAGTCCGGCAATTCGGAAGTGAAATTCCCGGTCGATTAGTTTCACATTTCCCGGGCGGTGATTGAAGAGGAGGCAGTGCCACTGCGCCCGCGCTGGCAATTAGTTGCTATCGCGGTCTTGTCGCTGCGACGTAGACAGGAGTCGGAGGTTTGTCATGACCATGACCCTGGTGGCACCGACCGCGGCCGACTATGAGACAAGCGCCGATCTTGCGACGCTCCTCGTGCGCACCACCGAGGGGGATGCGCTGAGCGTGCCTGCGGAAAAACTCCGCCTCTCCTGCAAATGCGCCCACTGCACCCGCGCCCGCTTCGATGGCCGCTTCCCGGAAGCGTTTCCGGGCATCGCCATCACCGAGATCGGCGATCTCGGCTACGGGCTGAACATCGCGTTTTCGGATGGGCATAATCGGGGGATTTACCCGAAGCCGTATCTATTGAGCTTGGCGGAGCGTTGAGGACGCTCCTCAGGCTGCACTGTCATTCCCCGCGAAAGCGGGGAATCCAGTACGCCGCGGCCCCACCGTAACCCACTGACGCCTCTGGAATACTGGATCGCCCGGTCAAGCCGGGCGATGACAGCGGAGTTCATCTGGCACGGACATTGCTCCTCTTTAGAACGGTTTGAACGTTCCGGAGGCGGATGATGTTGCAGGCGGCCAATGTAGTTCGCGGGGCTGTTCCACCAGCCGTCCGGCCCGCGGGCAGTTCCTCGCTGCTGCTCACCGAGAACCAGCAATGGATCGGCGGGCCGCCGCCGCTGATGGACAAGCTCTCACCGCGCGAGCGGGAACTGGTGTTGAAGCAGGGGCGCCGAAAGGTGCTCAACCGCGGCCAGACGCTGTTCAGCCAGGGCGGCAAGCATGACGGCATCTGGCTGATCGAGAGCGGCCGTATCCGGGTGTTCTACACCTCCCCGCTCGGGCGCGAGATCACGCTCGCCTATTGGCATGTCCGCAATTTCGTCGGCGGCCCCGAAGTGTTCGAGGGCACCGTGCATCAATGGTCCGGCGTCGCATCCAGCAATTGCAGCGTGGTGCACCTGCCCGGAAAGGAGCTGCGGTCACTTGCCGTGGAGATCCCGAACCTTGCGATCGGCCTGATCGAGGGCCTCACCTTCAAGGGCAAATGCTATTCAGCGCTGGCCCAGATGCTGGGAACACGATCGATCACGCAGCGCCTCGCGCATTTGCTGCTGCATCTCGTCGATCTCTACGGCGTCGAGGATGCCGACGGCCGGGTGATCGCAGCCGCCTTCACTCATGCCGACATCGCCCACATGGTCGGCGCCACAAGGCAATGGGTCACGATCAGCCTGAAGCGGATGCAGGAGAAGGGAATCGTCGTCACCAAGCGCTCGCAGATCGTGGTGTGCCGGACCGACGTGCTGGAGGAGATGCGCGGTCAGGGCGCCGACTAAGGCCGCTGCACAGGCAAGCGGCTTTATAGTGCAGGACTGCCCAAGGAGTATGCAATCAGCTTTTCCCGGCAACTAATCGACTGCGGTCATCATTCCGGATTTGCCCTGCCCGAGCCCTCACCCAATCATGGCAACCACAGCACATCCAACCGAATGAGGATGAGAATGGTCCGCCATCTTCCCACGCTCTCGCTCGCGATGTCGGTGACGTCGCTGGCGCTTCTGATCGCGCAGCCGGCTTCGGCGGAAACCGTCACCCTCGGCATCGGAACGCAGGACACCACGACCAACACGGTGACCGCCGGCGTCGTCATCCGGCAGCTTCATCTCCTCGAAAAATATCTGCCGAAGGACGGCAAGTACGCCAACATCAAGTTCGAGATGGAGTGGCAGAACTTTACGTCCGGCCCACCCGTCACCAATGCGATGATGGCGAACAAGCTGCAGATCGGCATGATGGGCGATTATCCGCTGATCGTGAACGGCTTCACCTTCGACAGCAACCCCGAGAGCAAGAGCCGCCTGATCGGCATCGCCGCCTACAGCCTGTCCGGCTCCGGCAACGGTCTCGTCGTCCACAAGGACTCGCCCTACTACGATCTCGCGGATCTCAAGGGCAAGCTCGTCAGCGTGCCCTTCGGCTCCGCCGCGCACGGCATGGTGCTGAAGGCGATGCAGGACCGCGGCTACCCTGCGGACTTCTTCCAGCTCGTCAGCCAGAGCCCGGAGGTCGGCTCGACCAATCTCCAGGAGAAGAAGATCGACGCGCATGCCGACTTCGTCCCCTTCGCCGAACTGCTGCCGTTCCGCGGCTTTGCGCGCAAGATCTTTGACGGCGTCGAGACCAATTTGCCGACCTTCCACGGCATCGTGGTCCGCACCGACTTCGCCGAGAAATATCCTGAGGTCATCGTCGCCTATTTCAAGGCGCTGATCGCCGCCAACCAGTGGCTGCGCGACGATCCGAAGCTTGCCGCAGAAAAGATCCAGGAATGGACCGGCATCAACAAGGAAGTCGTCTACATCTTCCTCGGCCCCAGCGGCAACATGACGACCGATCCCACGGTTAAGCCGGCGCTGATCGATGCCGCCGCGACCGACGTCAAGGTTTTGCAAAACCTCGCCCGCATGAAGGAGTTCGATCCCAAGAAGTGGGTCGACGACAGCTACATCCGCAAGGCCTATGCCGAGATGAAGCTCGACTACGACGCGCAGCTTGCGAGCACCAAGAACTACGAAATCACAGGCGAGGATGCTTTTTGCAAGAAGCCGATTCCCGACCCCCGCAAGGCCGGCGAGGTCTGGGTCGACGAAGCCGGCATCATGCCGTTCTCGTCGGCCAGCTGCACCCTCGGCGCCTATGCCGACTTCAAGGCGAAGGGCAAGAAGATCAACGTCGCCTATGTCTTCGACACCATTCGCGGCATCAAGCTGTTCGCTGACCAGGCTTTCTATGCGGTCGGCAATAGCGATGTCGCACCGTTCCTGCTCAAGAGGGACGCGGAAGCCTATGCCGCCAAGATCAGCGGCAAGGTGCTCGGTTTCGACGACGCGGTGAAGGCGGCCGTCAGCGGAGGCAAGACGTGAGCAGCCCCGCCCTCGTCAGACATCCCGAGGACAGTATGCCGGCAACAACTGCAATCGCCGAGGCGGGCTCTGTGCCCGCCGCTGCGCCTCCGCCCTCATTCGGTACGCTCGCGCTGCGCTGGTATCGACTTAACCGGGGCGGCCTGGGCGCGATGGCGATCGGCATCCTTTCCCTGCTCGCCTTCCTGCTGGTCTGGCACCTACTCACGACCTATCGCGTCGTGTTCTTCGTGCGCTTCACCAACGTGCCCTCGCCGCTCGCGGTCTATGCCAGCTTCACCAAGGCGATCCACGATCCCAAATTCCTGATGCACATCGTCTTGAGCTGCCGGCGCATCCTCATCGGCTTCTCGCTTGCGGCCATCGTCGGCGTGCCGCTCGGGCTAATCATGGGCCGCTTCAAGCTGGTGCATGAGATCATCTTCCCGGTCGCCGAAGTGCTGCGGCCGATCCCGGCCATCGCCTGGGTACCAATGGCGATCATGCTGTGGCCGACCAACGAGCAGAGCATCGTCTTCATCACTTTCCTCGGCTCGTTCTTCCCGATCCTGGTGAATACACTTCATGGCATGACACTAGTCGATCCCGTGCTGGTACGCGCCGCGCAATGTCTCGGCGCGCGCGAGCGCTCGATCTTCCGGGAGGTGTATTTTCCGGCCTCGCTGCCGCACATCTTCACCGGCCTCACCGTCGGCATGGGCGTCGCCTGGGTGTCGCTGATCGCCGCCGAGATGATCTCCGGCCAGTACGGCATCGGCTATTTTACGTGGGAAGCTTATTCGCTGGTCCAGTATGCCGACATCGCGCTCGGCATGATCGCGATTGGCGTGCTCGGCCTGGGATCGAGCCTGCTGATCCGCGGCGCGGGGCAGTTGGTGATGCCGTGGAGGTCAAGATGAACGAGATCCTCACCAAATCGCCGCAGGGCCATATCGAGGTCAGGAATTTCTCTCTCAGCTATGACAGCATCGAGGGACCAGTTCAGGCCGTCACCGATACGCAGATCCATGTGAGGCCGGGCGAGTTCGTTTCCATCGTCGGCCCCTCCGGCTGCGGAAAGTCGACGCTGCTCAATGCGGTCGCCGGCTTCCTCAAGCCGACTACGGGGATCGTCACCGTCGACGGCGAGCGCGTGAACGGCCCCAGTGCCGAGCGCGGCATGGTGTTCCAGCAATATTCGCTGTTTCCCTGGAAGACGGTGCGGGAAAATGTCGAGTTCGGCCTGAAGATGCGCGGCATGCCGCGCTCCCAGCGCGAACGCGCCGCGCGGACACTGCTCGGCCTTGCAGGGCTCGAGGCGTTTGAAAAGCACTATCCGGAAAAACTCTCCGGCGGCATGAAGCAGCGTGTCGGCATCGTGCGGGCGCTCGCAACCGGGCCAAAAGTGCTGCTGCTCGACGAGCCCTTCGGGGCGCTCGACGCGCAGACGCGCGTCATCATGCAGCAGATCCTCACCAACATGTGGCAGCGGCTGAAGATCTCGGTGCTGTTCGTCACCCACGACATTGACGAAGCGATCTTCCTGTCCGACCGCGTCTACTGCATGACCGCGCGCCCCGGCTCGATCAAGGCGGAAATCCCGATCCCGCTGGAGCGGCCGCGGCAGCAATCGATGATGATGTCGTCGGAATTTCTGGCGCTGCGCCGCGGGCTGATGTCGCTGATCCGCGAGGAGAGCCTGAAAGCGATGGGCGGCGAGATCAACGACATGGGCTTGCAGGGGCTGAACATCGAGCTGCACGGCCATTCGCTGGCGGATGTGATTTAGGAATCCGTCTCTACGCTTGCGCTCTTACTTCCCTTCTCCCCTTGCGGGAGATGGAAGAGTTCGCGATCGCAACTCTATCTCACTTGAACCAGTGCACCAGCGCGATGCTGATGCCGAGCAGCAGCATCAGCGACAGCGTTACGGCTGCCGTCACCCGGCCCCCGACATTGGCGAGCACCTTCACGTCGACGCCGAGGCCGAGCGCGGCCATCGACACCACAGTCAAGAAGCTGGTGATCTTCGTCACCGGACCGACCACCGTTACAGGCACGATCTCCAGCGAGCGCAACGTCGCCAGCGCGAGGAAGCCGAGGATGAACCAGGGGACCAGGCGGAAGAAGCCGACATTGGTCTTCTTGGCGCCGGTCTGCCAACGCGAGGCGACCAGCGAAAGACCAACGACGACGGGGCCGAGCATCAGCACGCGCATCAGTTTCACGAGCGTCCCGATCTGCGTTGAGATCAGACCCGCCGGCACCGTCGCCGCGAGCACCTGCGGCACCGCATAGACGGTGAGGCCCGCGAGGATGCCGTATTGCGTGGCCGACAACTGCAGCAACGGGATCAGCAGCGGCAGGCCCAGCACCATCATCACGCCGAGGATGGCGGTGAAGGAGATCGATGAGGCGATCTCATCGTTGTTGGCGCCGATGATCGGGGCCACGGCGGCGATCGCCGAATTTCCGCAGATCGAGTTGCCGCAGGCGATCAGGATCGACAGCCGCGTGGAGAGACCGAGCAGGCGGCTGAGGCCGAAAGAGGCGCTGAGCGCGATCACGACGACCGCCGCAATCGATGCCAGCAGGGCGATGCCGGAGGCGGCGATGGCGGCAAAGCTGATCGAGGCGCCCAGCAGCATCACCGCGACTTCGAGCAGCTGTTTGGCGCTGAAGGCGATACCGGCCTGCCAGCGCGGCGCGGGTTTCCAGAAGCTGCGCAGCGCCATGCCGAGCAGGATGGCCATCACCAGCGCCTCGACATAGGGGTGCTCGAAAACGCCGAGTTCCGCCCGTTCGAGCAGGGCCGAAACACCGGCGACGGCGATGCAGAGGAGGATGCCCGGAATCAGCGCAACGACGCGGCTAACGGTAGTGGTCGGTTTGGCGTCGGTGGGGCTGGATGCTTGATTCTGCGACACAAATCTCTCCCGGAAGAGAAGGATTTATACGCAGCGATGTCCGATTGGGGAATAAGTTTTCGACATATCAGGGGCGAGGGAAGTTCTGTCCCCGACCCGGAATAATCGGGCTCAGAAGACCAGGCTTTTGGCCAGCGAGGCGACGCGGCTGAAGCCGTCATAGATGCCTGGCTCGAAGAAGGCGGCGCGCGCCAGCACGATGCCTGCCACCAGCGACCAAAACACCGTGGTGCCGGCCCGCAGCAGGAGCTTCGAGGCGCGCGATTTCGGCTGGGTGTCCGTTGCGGACACCAGCTGCTCGCCGAAGGGCTCAAATCCAGTGCGTTCCATGGTCGTCAATCCATCAAATCCTGAACGGAATGTCGTCGTTTCGGCCCCAAACGGCAATGGAAGCGATTGGCGTTTTTGGCCCCTGGCAGGGAAACTCCTTCCGCCTGATACCCCCGAGGCAATAGTTTTCTTCTTTTGGCCGGTCTGGCGGTCCGAGCCCCGCTACAGGGCCAGATAACGGCGGCGAATGGTGTCGTTGGCCTTCAGCTCGTCGATCCCGGCGGCATAGACGATCTGGCCCTTGTCGATGACGGTGGCATGGCTCGCCAGCCCCAGGCAGAAATGCATATTCTGCTCGGCGATCAGCACGGTCGAGCCGAGCTGGCGGAGTTGCCGCAACAGCTCGCCGATCCGCTGCACGATGATCGGCGCGAGGCCCTCGCTCGGCTCGTCCAGCAGCAACAGCGCAGGATTGCCCATCAGCGTGCGCGCGATCGCCAGCATCTGCTGCTCACCGCCAGAGAGGCGTCCGGCGATACGATTCCGCAAGGGCTCCAGCAGTGGAAACACTTCATAGATGCGCTTGATCGGCCATTCGTCCTGGCCCTCCGGTCCCTTCTTGCGACCGATGAGGAGATTGTCCTCGACCGTGTGCTCCGGAAAGATCTGGCGATCCTCCGGCACGAAGCCGAGGCCGGCGCGCGCGATATGGTGCGGCTTGCGGCCTGAGATCACCGCACCGCGCAGGCTCACTCTGCCCCGCCGCGGCGGGGCCAGGCCCATGATCGCCTTCATCGTCGTCGACTTCCCGGCGCCGTTGCGCCCGAGCAGCGCCATAGTCTCGCCCTGCCGCACCGAGAGGCCGACGCCGAACAGGATCTGGCTCGTGCCATAGTAGACGTCGAGATCGGCGACTTCGATGATGGCTGCGCTCATGCGGCGGCTCCCGCATGTTCGGTGCCGAGATAGGCGTCGATCACCGCACTGTTGTTGCGGATCTCGTCGGGCGAGCCGGTCGCGAGGATGTGGCCATAGCAGAGCACGACGATTTTTGGGGCGATCTTGAACACGATGTCCATGTCGTGCTCGATGAAGACGACGGTGATTTTTTGCGTCTCCCAGAGCTCGCGCACCTTGTCGATCATGCGCCAGCGCTCTTCCGGCCCCATGCCGGCGGTCGGCTCGTCCAGCAGCAGCACTTTTGGTTCGAGCACGAGCGCCAGTGCGATGTCGAGAAGCTTTTGATCGCCGTGCGACAGCGTTGCAGCGGTGCGATTGCGTTTGCCGGCAAGGCCCAACAGCTCCATCACATGCTCAGCGCGGTCGCGCGTCTCGGGCAGTGGAAAGCGCTTGTGCAGCACGGCGGACGTGCGCTGGTCGGCGCTAACGGCGGCGAGCATGGTTTCCTGCACCGTCAGCGATTTGAAGATGCTCGCGACCTGGAAGGCGCGGCCAATGCCGTGACGGACGATCTCCGGCGGCGCGCGCCCGGCGAGATCGACGCCGTCGAGCAATATCTGGCCGGAGTCGGGCTTCAACGCGCCGGTGATCAGGTTGAAGAAGGTGCTCTTGCCGGCGCCGTTCGGGCCAATGACAGCGGTGAGCGAGCCGTCGGGAAACTCCAGCGAGACGTCGTTGGTCGCTTTCACGCCGCCGAATGATTTTGCGAGGTTGCGGATCTCGAGCATGGCTAGCGCCCCTCGCCTGCGTCGCGGTGCGAAAACCATTCGGCGACGAAATCGAGCAGGCCTTTGCGCAGGCCCAGCGCGAAGAACAGGATGACCACGCCGAGCACGATGCCGTGATACTCGGTGAAGCGCGTGACGGTGTCGTTGAGCAGCAGCAACAGCACGGTACCGACCATCGGCCCCAAAAAGGTCGAGACGCCGCCGAGCATGTTGATGAAGATGCCCTCGCCCGAAATGGTCCAGTAAGCGAATTCGGGATAGGCGCCGGAGACGAACAGCGCCATCACCATGCCGCCCATCGCGGCGAACAACGCGGCCAGCACGAACACGGTGAGCTTTGCGCGCCAGACATCGATGCCGAGAAAACTCGCGCGCGCGGCGTTGTCGCGGATCATGCGCAAGGTGTAGCCGAATGGCGACTGGGCGATCTGGCGCATCGCGAGCAGGCCGAGGATCAAGAGCGCGCAGCTCGCGATGTAGAGATGGACGTGGTTGGCGAGATTGAT
The DNA here is from genome assembly GCF_004123905.1 of Bradyrhizobium betae. Taxonomy (GTDB): domain Bacteria; phylum Pseudomonadota; class Alphaproteobacteria; order Rhizobiales; family Xanthobacteraceae; genus Bradyrhizobium; species Bradyrhizobium betae_A. The sequence continues at coordinate 400,649 of NZ_MZXW01000015.1, read as the reverse complement.
GCCGAGGAATGCGGGGCGCGGAATGCCACCACGCAGGCCCTGGTCGCCGCCGGTGAAGGAGGCCCAGGACAAAATGGTCGAGTGGATCAGCATCTGGAAGGCGAGCGTGACGAAGGCGAAATAGATGTCCTTCAGCCGCACGCAGATCGCGCCGATGATGGCCGCAATCACGGCGGTGATCGCCAGCGTCGCGACGAAGGCGACCGGAACGGGCACGCCGAGCTTCTGCATGATCAGGCCAAAGCTGTAGGCCCCTAAGCCGAAGAACATGCCGTGGCCGAACGAGGTCAGGCCGGTGTAGCCGACCAAGAGGTTGAGCGAGGTCGCGAACAGGCCGTAAGCCGAGCAGCGGATGACGAAATCGAGCAGCGCCTTGCTGCCGGTGAAGAATGGCAGGCTCGCCAGTACGGCGAAGGCAATCAGCGCGATCAGGACGTCGCGGTAGCGCTGTAGCGCCGCGCCGCTCCGCACCGGCACCAGCACTTGCGCGCGTCCGGCCTCGAGCTCGGTCATGCCGCCTCCTTGCCGAACAGGCCGGTGGGTTTTGAGACCAGCACGATCACCATGAACAGGTACATCAGCCCTTCCGTGAACAGGGGAAAGCCGAGCGAGCCGAAGGAGCGGATCAGGCCGAGCAGCAGCGCTCCGATCAACGCGCCCAGGATCGAGCCCATGCCGCCGATTACGGTGACGATGAAGGACTCAATGAGGACCGAGAATCCCATCCCCGGCGTCAACGAACGCACGGGTGCTGCGAGCGCGCCGGCAAGACCCGCCAGCATGCCACCGAGCGCGAACACGCCGCCATAGATCAGGCCGGTGTTGATGCCGAGCGCAGAGACCATGCCGGGATTGTGCGCGGCGGCGCGGATCACCTTGCCGATGCGGCTGCGCGAGAGGCCAATGCCGAGCACGATGGCCGCGACCAGCGCGACGCCGATCAGCAGCAGGTAATAAGGCGGCACCACGCCGCCGGCGATGAACAGCGGCATCACCTGGAACGCGGACGGCATGCCCATCGATTTGAATTCCGGTCCCCAGATCAACCGCACGACATCGTCGAAGATCAGCACGAAGGCGTAGCAGACAAGCAGCTGCATCAGCACGTCGGCGCCATAGACGCGGCTCATGAAGACGCGTTCGAAGATCAGGCCGAGAATGGCGGTGCCGGCCGCACCTGCCAGCATCGCCAGCGCAAAGCTCTCGGTGAGGTGGTAGGCCGTCATCGCGAAATAAGCGCCGAACATATAGAAGGCGCCGTGGCTGAAATTGACGATCTTGAGCACGCCGAAAATCAGCGTCAGCCCGACCGCGACCAAAAACAGCAGCATGCCGATGATGAGGCCGCTGGTGGTTTGTGTCACCAGGCAGGCGGAGCTGGAGAGGCAGCCGGTGAGCGCGTCGAGATCCACGGGGGCACTTTCATTGTCGTGCGCCAGACCGGCGCGGAAAACAAGACAAAGGCGGGGACGGTTGCCCGCCTCCGCCCTGCGCGTGATCAGGTGTAGCCCTTGCTCTTCTTCCACTCGGCCTCGAGCTCAAAAATGGTCCTCCAGTCGCCGGCCTTGACCTCGGGCACATAGGGCTCCTGCGGGATCGTGGTGCCCCAACCGATGGCGTAGCCGACCAGCGTGTGATCGTCGCCGCGCATCGTCACGGTGCCGTCGGCACCGAACGGGCACTTGATGGTGAGGCCCTTCAACACTTCCGCGAGCTTCTTGCCGTCGGTCGAGTTCGCCTTCTTGGCGGCTTCGGCCAGGAACATCACCGCGGTCGCGTTCTGCCACGACCAGTTGGTCGGGTATTCGTTGTACTTGGCCTTGTACGCATCGCCCCACGCTGCATTTTCTGGCGTCGTCGGGAAGCTCTTGATGTAGCGGTTGCCGGAGTGGATGCCCTTGGGCAGGTTCTTCACCACCGTGAGCGCGGTGTAGTCGGCCATGTTGACCGCGAACACCTCCATCTGGGTGAACATCGCGTAGATGTTGGCCTGGTCGATGTAGGAGGTGAGATCGCCGCCCCACAGGCAGGAGTACAGCGCCTGCGGCTTGGCCTGCAAAATCTTCGTCACGACTTCGGTGTAGTCGGGCTGGAACAGCTTTGGCCAGGACTCGCTGATCACCTCGACGTCGGGCGCAAAGCGCTTCAGGTACAGCGTGAACTCGCCGGTGGTGTCGCGGCCATAGGCGTAATCCGGCGAGCACGTCGCCCATTTCTTCAGGCCCTTGGCTTTCGCGATGCCGGCTGCGTAGCTGCCGCCGACGATGGAATCGTGGATACCCTGCCGGACGCAACGGAACGAGTTCGGGATGTGCTGCTTCGGATCGGCGGTGAGCGACGACGCTTCCGAGCAGGTGTGGATGCAGAGCACGCCGAGATCGCGCGCGACCTCGTGCACCGCGAACGATCCGGACGACGCCTCGCCGTCGAGCAGCAGTTCGCAGCCGTCGGTATTGACGAGCTCGCGCGCGACGCGGGCGGCTTCCTGCGGCTGGCCCTTGGAATCGCGGACCACCATTTCGATCTGTCGGCCCGCAAGCCCGCCGGCGGCGTTGACCTTGTCGACCTCGAGCATCACCGCATTACGTGAGGATGTACCGAGCTGCGCGACGCGGCCCGACAAAATCGTCGGCATGCCGATCTTGACGGTCTTGGCTTGGGCGCGCGCCACCCACGGCGCGGCAACACTCATCGCACCGGCGCCCATCAGCGCCAATGTTGAACGGCGGCTGATGCCCGGCGTGCGGGTTCTCGTCATTTTCCCCTCCCTCTGTCGGGTCGGCGTTCCAGTCCCTTGCCGGAGATCGTCGCGTCTCCGTGCGCTCAACAATTTCAGAGGGAGGGGGTGACGTCAAGACAATCATGAACTATGAGTCATTATTCACAACGGGAGGAAACGAGGCCCGCAACCGGCCCGTCATCGCACAATGATCAATCTTTCGAGCTTCATCGCCTTCCATGCCCGGCGGACGCCGGAGCGGCCCGCGCTGAAATACCGCGGCGAGCAGATCTCCTACGCGGCGTTCGATGCGCGCGTCCGGCACGTCGCAGGCTGGCTCGCCGCGCAGGACATCGGCGCCGGCGATGTCGTGGCCGTGCTGATGAAGAACAGCGCGGCCTTCCTGGAACTCGTCTTCGCCACCAGCCATCTCGGCGCGGTCTTCCTGCCGATCAATTTCCGCCTCTCCCGCGACGAGGTCGGCTACATCGCCAGCAATGCCGGCGCCCGACTGTTGATCGCCGATGAGGAACTGGCGGCGAACGCGGCAGGCGCGACGATCGTCGTTCTGAACGAAGCCGCGCAGCAAAGCGTCACGTGTCTCGCGGGCGGCGCTGGAGCGGCCCCGATGCACGTCCGCCAGCCATCCGACCTGATGCGGCTGATGTACACCTCGGGCACGACCGACCGTCCCAAGGGCGTGATGCTCACCTACGATAATTTCTACTGGAAGTCGGCTGACCAGACGATCGCACTCGGCCTCAGTGCCGACACGCGGCTGCTCGTCGTCGGCCCGCTCTACCACGTCGGCGCGCTCGATCTGCCCGGCATCGCCGTGCTCTGGCATGGCGGCTTCATTCGCGTCGAGCGCAATTTTGAGCCGGAGTCGACGCTTAGCGCCATCGCCGAGGACAGGCTCAACGCAGCCTGGTTCGCGCCTGTGATGACCACCGGGATGCTCACCTGCCCGACGCGTGACCGCTACGACGTGTCGAGCCTGACATGGGCGATCGGCGGCGGCGAGAAGACGCCGGAGCTGCGTATCCGCGCCTTCTCGGAATATTTTCGCAATGCGCGCTACATCGACGCCTATGGCCTCACCGAAACCGTCGGCGGCGACACGTTTATGGAGACAGGCCGCGAGACCGAGAAGATTGGCTCGACCGGCCGCGCCATCGCCCATGTCGAGATCGAGATCCGCGACGAGGACGGTAAGGCGCTGCCGCCGCACGTCAATGGCGAGATCTGCCTGCGTGGACCCAAAATCACGCGCGGCTATTGGAAGGATCCGGAGAAGACCAAAGCTGCCTTCTTCGGCGACTGGTTCCGCAGCGGCGACGTCGGCTATCTCGACGACGAGGGCTTTCTGTATCTGACCGACCGCAAGAAGGACATGATCATCTCCGGCGGCGAGAACATCGCCTCCTCCGAGGTCGAGCGCGTCATCTACGATCTGCCTGAGGTGCGCGAGGTCGCCGTGATCGGCCTGCGCGACGCGCGTTGGGGCGAGCGTCCCGTCGCCATCGTCGTGCTGGCTGAAGGCGCGACGCTGGATCTCCCTGCCCTCACCGACCATTGCCGCGCGCGGCTGGCGAGCTTCAAGGTACCGAAACAGCTTGTCATCCGTGACAGCCTGCCGCGCAACCCGAGCGGAAAAATCCTCAAGCGCGTGCTGCGCGCCGAGCTGGAGACGTCTGAATGACGCAAGCCAACGCCAAGGTCACAAAGCTCAACCGCGTCGAGCGCAACGCCTGGACCAAGCAGAAGATTTTTGAGGCCGCAACTAAGGTCGTCGGCAAGCACGGCTATGCCGAAGCCTCCGTCGCCCGCATCACCGAGGAGGCCGGCGTCGCGCAGGGCACCTTCTACAATCATTTCGAAAACCGGCAGGAGCTTCTGGACCAGCTGCTGCCGAAGATCGGCCTCGACATGGTCGAGTTCATCCGCGCCCGCACCGGCACGGCGGATGCGGCGCGGCAGGAGATCGCACGCTTCGCCGCCTTCTTCGATTTCATCCGCGAAGTGCCGGAATTCTTGCGCATCCTCAACGAGGCCGAGTTCTTCGCACCGATCGGCTATCAGAAGCATCTCGACAACATCTCGGTCGCCTATGTCCGCATCTTGCGGCGCGCGCGAGGGGCCGGCGCGATTCACGATTACAGCGACGAGGAATTCGAGGCCATCGTCCACATGCTGATGGGCTCGCGCGGCTATCTCAGCCGCCGCTACTCCTATTCGGCCGACGGCGTCACCGCCGTGCCCGACCACGTCATCTCCGCCTATCGCAAGCTGATGACGCGCGGCCTCTTCAGTTCATCCGGAGATCAGGACACGCCATGAACATCGCATCTCCACACAAGCCGTTCGACATCGCTTCCGCAATCGCCGAAGGCGACATCCGCTGTCTCCTGATGGTGCTCGTGCACATGACCGGCGACGAAAAATGGCTCGAGCCGCCCTACCTGCCCAAGCGCGACATCCGCCTCATTCCCGATCCCGAGGCCGGCGTGCCCCGGGAGATCCAGGACGAGATCCGCGCTGCGGTCGTCAAGCTGTTTGCCGACGGCACGCCGAAACCCGCGATCAGCGACCCCGGCGAAGAGCTGTTGCTGAAGATGATGCGCGCCTGCCTCGGCGAGAACGTCGCCCCGGAATACGCGCCGCTGATGCGCGAGGAGATGGGTTTTGTGCCGCGCGAGGCGCGCTGGACCAAGCGTCCTTCAGACGAAAAGCTCGCCGGCCAGCACGTGCTGATCGTCGGCGCCGGCGTCTGTGCCATCGCGCTCGGCGTCGCGCTCGGCCATCTCGGCATCCCCTACACCATCGTCGAGAAGAACGCCGAGCTCGGCGGCACCTGGTGGATCAACCGCTATCCCGGCTGCGGCGTCGATACGCCGAACCATTCCTATTCCTATTCGTTCGGCTCGGGCAATGCGTGGACGCGCTATTTCTGTCAGCGCGAGGAGCTGCTCGGATACCTGCTAAAGGTCGCCGACGAATACGGCATCCGCAAGCATCTGCGCGTCAACACCGAGCTGACCGCGTCGCGCTGGGACGAGGGCAAGCGGCGCTGGATCTCGACGCTCAAGACCGGGAATGGCGAAGAGATTTTCGAATCCACCGCGCTGGTCTCGGCCATCGGCCAGCTCAACGATCCCTCGCGCGCGCACTTCAAGGGCGAAGAAAGCTTCGAGGGCACAATCCTGCACTCCGCAATGTGGTCCGGCTATATCGATATCGACGGCAAGCATGTCGCTGTGATCGGCACCGGCGCGACGTCGATGCAACTCGTGCCAGCGATCGCCGGCCGCGTCGCCTCCATCACGGTCTATCAGCGCAGCGCGCAATGGGCGCGACCGGTGAAGGGCTATGCCGACCCGATCAGCGAGGGCGCACGCTGGCTGCTGGCACATCTGCCGTTCTATGTGCAGTGGTACCGCTTCAACATGTTCTGGCGCTATGGCGATGGCCTGCTGCCGTTCCTGCGCAAGGATCCGGCCTGGCCGCATCCGGAGCGCGCGGTCAACAAGGGCAATGACCGGCATCGCCAGGAACTGACCGACTTCATCCACACCGAACTGAAAGACCGGCCGGACTTGATCGAAAAATGCGTTCCGACCTATCCGCCCTACGGCAAGCGCATCCTGCTCGACAACAACTGGTTCAAGACATTGACGCGGGACAATGTCGGGCTCGTCACCGACGCGATCGACCATTTCGACCGAAACGGCATCGTCAGCGCCGACGGCGAGCACCGCCCCGCCGACATCATCGTCGTCGCCACTGGCTTCAAGGTCGCGGAGATGGCGGCACGCCTCAACATCAGCGGCCGCGGCGGCAAGGATTTGCGCGAGGCCTGGGCCAACGATAACCCGACGGCGTTCCTCGGCCTCACCGTGCCTGACTTTCCCAACTTCTTCTGCATGCTCGGCCCGAACTCGGGTCCCGCGCATGGGGGCAGCGTCATTTTCCAGTCGGAATGCCAGAGCCGCTACATCTCGGCCTGCCTCGCCAGCATGATCGAGCACGACGTCGCCGCGATCGACGTCCGTCAGGACGTACTCGACGACTACGTCCGCAAGGTCGATGCCGAGCACGAGGGGATGATCTGGACCCATCCGGGCATGAGCACCTACTACCGTAACTCCAGCGGCCGTGTGTTCTCGGCGATGCCGTGGCGTTTCGTGGACTATTGGCGCATGACGCATGACCCGGATCTGGGGCAATACAGGCTGACGAAGGCGCAAGCTTAGAGGAGCCGCCAATGCCAAAGCCAATCGTCCGCATCTACACCGACTACAAGAGCCCCTACGCGTTCGTCGCCAACAGGCGCCTGTTCGCGCTGGAGGAGACGCACGACGTCGAGCTGGAATGGCTGCCCTACACGCTGCGCATCGCCGAATTCATGGGGAAGGTCGAGGAGCGTACGCCGCATTTCTGGCGCAAGGTGCGCTACGCCTACATGGACGCGCGGCGCTATGCCAATGCGCAAGGGCTCGTCATGAAGGGGCCGCGGCGGATCTACGACGCGTTTTATGCCAGCGCCGGGATGCTGTTCGCGCAAGCCCACGGCTTCTTCCGCCCTTACCACGACACGGTGTTCCGAAAATTCTGGAGTCACGAGCTGGAGATCGACGATCTCGCCGCAATCACCGACGTGATCACGTCATGTGGTGGCTCCGCCAGCGAGTTCGAAGCCTATGTCAACGGCCCTGCCCGCACCGAGCATGACCGCATCATCGATGAGGCCGAAACGCTCGGCGTGTTCGGCGTGCCGACCATGGTGTTCAACGGCGAGCTGTTCTGGGGTGGCGACCGCATCGACATGCTGATCGAGCGCATCGAGCGCCCGGAGACGATCGAAGCCGCGCTCGGCAGCCGTCATCGCAAGCCCACCTAAACGCTACGCCGCCAGCCCGCTCTCGACCGGAGCGAATTCCAGCCCGAGGCTCTCCGCCACCGCCTTGTTGGTGATGCGGCCGCGATGCACGTTCAGGCCGTCACGCAAGTGAGGATTTTCCAGCACCGCGGCAAAGCCCTTGCTCGCGAGCATCAATCCGAACGGCAGTGTCGCATTGTTCAGCGCCTGGCTCGACGTCACCGGCACCGCCCCCGGCATGTTGGCGACGCAATAGTGCACGATGCCGTCGACCACGTAGGTCGGATCGGTGTGCGTGGTCGGATGCGAGGTCTCGAAGCAGCCACCCTGATCGATGGCGACGTCGACCAGCACGGCGCCGGGCCGCATCGATTTGAGCATCGCGCGCGTGACCAGCTTTGGCGCGCTGGCGCCCGGCACCAAGACCGCACCGATCACGACGTCGGCGCCAAACACTTCCTCCTCGACCGACTCGATGGTCGAGAAGCGCGTGCGCACGCGGCCGACAAAGAGATCGTCCAATTCACGCAGCCTGGGAAGAGAGCGGTCGATCACGGTGACTTCCGCGCCGAGCCCTGCGGCCATGCGCGCCGCCTGCGTTCCCACCACGCCGCCGCCGAGCACGACGACCCGCGCCGGCTGCACGCCGGGTACGCCACCCAGCAGCAGACCTCGACCGCCGGCCGATCGCTTGAGCGCCGCGCCGGCGGCCTCGATGGCGAGGCGGCCGGCGACTTCGCTCATCGGCGCAAGCAGGGGGAGGTGACCGGCCGCGTCAGTGACGGTTTCATAGGCGATCGCCGTACAGCCGGAAGCGAGCAGGCCCTTGGCCTGTTCAGGATCCGGCGCGAGATGGAGGTAAGTGAACAGGATCTGGCTTTCGCGGAGCTGGGTCCATTCGCCCTTCTGCGGCTCCTTCACCTTCACGATCATGTCGGACTTCGCAAAGATGTCGCGCGCACTTTCGGCAATCGCGGCCCCTGCCCGCCGATACGCATCATCGGACGCGCCGATGCCGCCGCCGGCGCCGGCCTCGACCGTCACCTGGTGCCCGGCCACGACATATTCGCGGACGGCGCCCGGGGTGAGCCCGACGCGATATTCCTGCACCTTGATCTCCCTGGGCACACCGACACGCATCTTCAGCTCCTCTGCCAACGCATTGATTCCGTTGTTCATGGTAGCGACGTCGCCGGTTTGGTTTCGCGCAAATATCCGCTAGCCTTGGCCTCCCCGCGCCGGTTTCCGGCGCGCAAACGCCCTTTCACGCTGGAAACGCAACATTGGCCCTCGACCGGAAAGATCTCGCCATTCTCGCGGAACTCACCACCAATGCGCGGGCCAGCCACACCGAGCTCGCCAACAAGGTCGGGCTATCAAGCACCGCGCTGGCGCGGCGGCAGAAGGCGCTGGAGGACGACGGCTACATCCAGGCCTACCAGGCCGCGCTCGATCTGACACAGTTCGGCCTCACCACGACCGTGCTGGTGCGCATCGCGCTCGAGAGCCAGAGCGACGAGGCGCTCAAGGCCTTCGAGGCGGAGGTCGTGAAATGCCCCTCCGTCGTGCGCTGCTTCCTGATGTCGGGGACCGACGACTACATCCTGATTGTACTGGCGCGCGACATCCAGGATTTCGAGCGCATCCACCGCACCGAGCTATCGCGCCTGCCGCGCGTCGCCAGGGTGCAATCAAGTTTCGCGCTGCGCGAGATCGTCAATCGCACGGTCCCAACCGTGGTGTTCGGCGAGGCCAAGCGGTAGCCATTCAACCCACCGGCCTCGTTGGGAACAAAGCGGCCCACTGCCCGTTGGGCGCTATTGCCTGGCGGAACCTGCATGCGCGCGCCCGAGCAGCGCTGGAGGAAGCCCGGCTTTCGACAAAGCGCAGGGTTTTCCGACATGGCTCAACCTTCACACCAGGTGCCGGAGCGCATTCCGGTCACACTCGTCGTCAACGGCACCAAGCGCGACCTCGACCTCGCACCGTGGACGACACTGCTTGACGCACTACGCGATCATCTGAACATGACCGGCACCAAGAAAGGCTGCGATCACGGTCAGTGCGGCGCGTGCACCGTGCTGGTCAACGGCCGGCGGGTCAATTCCTGCCTTACGCTTGCGGTCATAAAGGATGGCGCCGAAATCACCACCATCGAAGGCCTGGCCAAGGATGACGCGCTGCACCCGCTGCAACAGGCTTTCATCGACCACGACGCCTTCCAGTGCGGCTATTGCACGCCGGGACAGATTTGCTCGGCGGCAGGCCTCTTGGCCGAAGGGCGCGCCAAGAACGCCGACGAGATCCGGGAACTGATGAGCGGAAATCTTTGCCGCTGCGGTGCTTACCCGAACATCGTCGCGGCGATCCAGCAAGCCATGGGCCGACCATGAACAACTTCCAATATTCGCGCGCCACCGACGTCGCCGATGCCATCCGCCTGTTGAACAGCGATCCAGACGCCAAGCTGATCGCAGGCGGCACCAATCTGATCGACTTGATGAAGGAGAATGTCGAACGCCCCTCCCGCCTGATCGACATTTCCCGCCTGCCGCTCGGCAAGATCGAGGAGACCGCCCAAGGAGGTCTGCGCATCGGCGCCTTGGTGCCGAACTCGGATCTCGCCTACCATCCGCAAGTCGAGCAGCGTTATCCTCTGCTCGCCAGCGCCATCCTCGCCGGCGCCTCCGCGCAGCTGCGCAACATGGCCTCGGTCGCAGGCAATCTGATGCAAAGGACACGATGCGCTTACTTTTACGACACGGCCACACCCTGTAACAAGCGGAGCCCTGGCAGTGGCTGCTCGGCCGTGGGCGGACACAACCGCAACCACGCGATCCTCGGCGCGAGCCCTTCTTGCATCGCGACCTACCCGTCCGACATGTGCGTTGCGCTCGCCGCTCTGGGTGCACTCGTGCACATTGCGGGACCCACGGGCGAGCGCCGCATCGCGCTCGAAGACTTCCATCGGCTACCGGGCGACACGCCTCACATCGACACCAATCTCGGCGCGAGCGAGATGATCATCGCGATCGAACTCCCGCCTGGCGGCTTTTCCCGCAACTACAGTTACCTGAAGGTGCGCGACCGCCTGTCCTATGCTTTCGCTTTGATCTCGGTTGCGGCTGCGCTCAACCTGGAAGGCAACGCCATCAGCGAGGCCCGCCTGGCACTCGGCGGCGTGGCGCACAAGCCTTGGCGCAGCCTTGAAGCGGAACAGTCGCTACGAGGCCGCGCAGCAACGGCGGATCATTTCGCGCACGCCGCCGATCTCCTGCTCCAGGGAGCCAGCGCCGCTTCGCATAACCGATTCAAGATTGAGCTGGCGCGCCGCGCCATCGTGCGGACGATGATGCAGGCTGCAAGCGCCGCACCGCAATCGCAAGCTCACAAGAAGATCGCGTGAGGGACAGATGAACGCCTATGTCGGAACACCTACGTCCCGCGTCGACGGTCGGGCCAAAGTCACCGGGTCCGCAAAATATGCCGGCGAGTTCACTGCCGCTGGTCTTCTGCAGGGTTTCGTGGTCGAGGCCACCATTCCGCGCGGTCGCATCGCGCGCCTCGACACCGGAGAGGCGCTGAAGGTGAAGGGCGTGATCGACGTGTTCACGCACGCCAATCGGCCGCAACTTGCTGACAGGGACGAGGCCTGGAAAGACGAAGTCGCGCCGGAGGGTTCGCCGTTCCGCCCGCTCTATGACGAGACGATCAAGTTCAACGGTCAGCCGATCGCCCTGGTCGTCGCGCAGGACTGGGAAACCGCAAAGTTCGCTGCAACCCTCGTTCGCGTCGACTACGAGCAGCAGCCGTTTGTTACCGATCTCGAAGCCGAACTTGGCAGCGCCGCCGAGCTGGACAAACCGCACGAGCCGCGCGGCGACGCCGCAAGCGCGTTGGCCAAGGCCGCCGTGCGCCACGAGGCGGACTATGTGATTCCGACCGAACACCACAATCCCATGGAACTCTATGCGACCACGGCGGTCTGGGAAGGCGACGGCCGGCTCACGGTCTACGACAAGACGCAAGGCGTTCAGAACGTCCACAAGTTTTTGTGCGGCGTGTTCGACAAGAATCCTGACGACATCAGGGTGGTCTCGCCATATGTCGGCGGTGCCTTCGGCTCGGGGCTGCGGCCGCAATACCAGGTCGTGCTCGCAACGCTTGCTGCCCTCGCGCTGAAGCGTTCGGTTCGTGTCGTGCTGACGCGACAACAGATGTACGGACTCGGCTACCGGCCGATGACCATCGAGCATGTCGCGCTCGGCGCAGCGGCTGACGGCGCGCTGGACGCGGTCTCGCACGAGGCCATTGCCGTCAGCTCGCGCTACGAGGATTTTGCGCGCAACGACGCCGGCTGGGCCGAACAGCTCTACAGGAGCTCGAATAGCCGCTCCTCCCACAAACTGGTGCACCTCGACGTCTCCACTCCCTGTGACATGCGCGCGCCCGGCGCCGCTTCCGGGGTCTGCGCGCTTGAATGCGCCATGGACGAACTGGCCGTCGCGCTCAAGCTGGATCCCGTCGAGCTGCGGCTGAAGTGCTACTCGGACCGTGACCAGAGTGAAGACCTGCCCTACAGCAGCAAGCAGCTGCGCGAATGCTATGCCCGGGGCGCCGACGCCTTTGGCTGGAGCAAGCGCAATCCCGAGCCGCGCTCGATGCGTGACGGCAAGGAACTGGTCGGCTGGGGGATGGCAACAGGCGTCTGGGAAGCGCTCCAGATGCCGGTTGCGGCCCGCATCGTGCTGACGTCGAATGGCCACGCGGAGGTGTCCTGCGCTGCATCCGACATCGGAACCGGCACCTACACCATCGTCGCCCAGGTGGCAGCCGACGCACTCGGCCTGCCCATCGAGAACATCAGCGTCAGGCTGGCCGACTCGACCCTGCCGCAAGCCCCGGTTGAAGGAGGCTCCTGGATGGCGGCTTCGAGCGCACACGCGGTCCTCGCAGCAGCAGAGGACATTCGCAGGGAACTCGCAGCCCTCGCCAAGTCGATGCCCGGCTCGCCGCTCGGCGGCGTTGATGCGACCGATGTGACCCTCGTCGATGGCACGATCGCCCACAACGGCGAGCATAGCCACTCGGTCTCGATTGCCGATGCGATGCGCCACGGCGGGCTGGAACGAATCGAGAAGGAAAAGCTCAACCGGTTCGACGAGGACAAGTCACACGCCCGCAACACCCATTCGGCTGTCTTCGCCGAGGTCAAGGTCGACGAGGAGCTGGGCGTCGTGCGCGTTACGCGCGTGGTCAGCGCGGTCGCGGCCGGGCGAATCCTCAATACCAAGACAGGCCGCAGCCAGATCATGGGCAGCGTAGTGTGGGGGATCGGAATGGCCCTGCACGAGGAAACCGTGATGGATCACCGCTTCGGCCGGATCATGAACGCAAATATCGCGGAGTACCACATCCCGGTAAACGCCGACGTTTACGACATCGACGTCATCTTCGTCGACGAACGAGACGATCTCATCAACCGGCTCGGGGTCAAGGGGATCGGCGAAATCGGCATCGTAGGCGTGCCCGCCGCAATCGCGAACGCCGTGTATCATGCCACTGGCAAACGCATCCGCCGCTTTCCGATCACGCTGGATAAGCTGCTCGACTGACAGCGCAAGCTGACCGCTTCGTCGCGCGAGAATCGCTGTCATCCAACTGTCATCAAATGTGCAGAGACCTGTAGTCTCAGCTCATTCGGGACTCGTCATGGACTATTTCAAGCGCTTCAACTTCCTGTTCGCCGCCCCCGTGTTCGATGCCGACGACCTCGAGGGCATCCGCTTCAGCCAGATCATCGAGGAGATCCAGCGCTCCGGCTTCGAGGTGGTCCGGGCCCGCAAGCTGGAAGATGCCGAGATCGCGGTGCAGACCGATGCCGCGATCGGCTGCATGGTGGTGGACTGGGGCAAGAAGGGCCTCGAGGGCAAGACCTCGGCGCTGATCAACCTGATGCGGCGCCGCGGCCTCGATTTCCCGATCATCCTGCTGATCCGGCGCAAGCGCTTCGAGGATTTGCCGGTCGAGGTGCTCGACTTCATCGACGGCTATGTCTTCCTGTCGGAGGAGACGCCGACCTTCATCGCCAAGAATTTGATCAGCCGGCTCAAGCAATATGCCGAGACGCTGAAGACACCGTTCTTCGGTGCGCTGGTCGACTATGCCGAGGAAGGCAACCAGCTCTGGACCTGTCCGGGCCATAATGGCGGCGTGTTCTACAACCGCAGCCCGATCGGCCGGGTCTTCGTCGAGCATCTCGGCGAGTCCGTGTTCCGCGACGACCTCGACAATTCCGTGCTCGACCTCGGCGATCTCCTCACCCACGAAGGCCCGGCGCTGAAGGCGCAGAAGGAAGCCGCGCAGATTTTTGGCGCGGAAAAAACCTATTTCGTGCTCAACGGCACCTCGACCTCGAACAAGGTCGCGCTCGGCGCGCTTGTCACCGACGGCGATCTCGTGCTGTTCGACCGCAACAACCACAAGGCCGCCCATCACGGCGCGCTGATGATCAATGGCGGCATCCCGGTCTATGTGCCGACCATCCGCAACGCCTGGGGCCTGATCGGTCCGATGCGCTGGGACGTGCTCGACGAAAAGGCCCTCCGCGAGGCGATCCGCAATCACCCCCTGGTGACCGACAAGGATGCCTGGCGCAAGGAGCGGCCGTTCCGCGTCGCCGTGGTCGAGCAATGCACCTATGACGGCTCGATCCACAGCGCCGAGATGATCCTGAAGCGCATCGGCCATCTCTGCGAGTACATCCTGTTCGACGAGGCCTGGGCCGGCTTCATGAAATTCCACCCGCTCTATGCCGGCCGCTTCGCGATGGGCCTCTCCAACCTTCCGCCGGAGGCGCCCGGCATCATCGCGACGCAGTCGACCCACAAGCAGCTCGCGAGCTTCTCGCAAGCCTCGCAAATCCACATCAAGGATCGCCACATCCGCGGCCAGAAGCGCCGCGTCGAGCACCGCCGCTTCAACGAAAGCTTTATGCAGCACGCCTCGACGTCTCCCTTCTACCCGCTCTTTGCCTCCCTCGATGTCGGTGCGCAGATGATGAAGGGCCGCTCCGGCGAAGTGCTGTGGGACGACACTATTCGCCTCGGCATCGAGCTGCGCAAAAAGATCCGCGCGATGCGCCGGGAGTTCGAGGAGAAGGAGCAGAACGCGGACCGGCGCTGGTTCTTCGAGCCGTTCGTACCCGATCGTGTCGCGATCCCCGACGTCAGCCGCCCCGGTGGTGCGCATAACGTCGCCTGGGAAACGCTGTCCACCGACGAGCTCGCCACCAATCCCGCTTTGTGGCAACTCTCTCCGGACACCAACTGGCACGGCTTTCCCGATCTCGCGGAAGGCTTTGCCATGACCGATCCGAACAAGCTGACGCTACTCACGCCCGGCTTCGATCGCGCCACCGGCGCCTATGCCGAGCACGGCATCCCCGCACCGGTGGTCGCGCAATATCTGCGCGAAAATCGCATCGTCCCCGAGAAGAACGACCTCAACTCGCTGCTGTTCCTGCTCACCCCCGGCGTCGAGGCGAGCAAGGCCGGCACGCTGATCTCCGGCCTCGTCGCGTTCAAGAGGCTGCACGACGACAATGCGCTGCTGGCGGACGCGATTCCGGAGTTCTATCAGCGGCGGCAGGCGCGGTATGCCGGCGTGCGGTTGCGCGATCTCTGCGGCGAGATGCATCGCTTCTTCCGCGCCGCCGACGTCAGCGCGCTCCAGGCCCGGCAGTTCATGCCGGAGCACATGCCCGAGATCGCGATGTCGCCCCGCGATGCCGCGCGCTATCTGTTCAAGAACGACGTCGACTATCTGCCGATCGAGGCGATCGCGGGCCGCATCGCCACCACGCCCTTCGTGGTCTACCCGCCCGGCATCGCCACCATCGTGCCCGGCGAGCGGCTGACGGAACGCGCCAAGCCCATGGTGGATTATCTCAAGATGTTCGAAACCTGCTTCAACACATTTCCGGGCTTCGAGGTGGAGATCCAGGGCATCTACAAGGAGATCGATGCGCAGGGCCGCATCGGGCTCTATACCTACGTCGTTGCCGAGTAGGCGCCGATGAACGAAACTGCGATTGCCCGTCCCGATGACGAACAGGTTTTGGTCCGCCCCTCACGCGAGAGCGACGTCGAGGCGATGCTGGCGATCTACCGCCATCACGTCCGCAATGGTGTGCCGCGCGATGTCGAGGGAACCGGCGCGCCGGAGCCGGACGATTTGCGCGACCGGCGCAAGAATTTGAAGCAGACCCGCCTGCCCCATCTGGTCGCGACCTATCGCGGCGAGGTCATCGGCTATGCCTATGCGGTGCTGTTCCGCAAGCGTCCGGCCTATCGCTACACCGCCAAGCATTCGATCTACGTCCATCATGAGCATCTCGGCCGCGGCGTCGGACGGCTGCTGCTCCAGGGAATGATCGACGCTTGTGCTGCGGCCGGCTTCCGCCAGATGATCGGCTATATCGATGCCGATAACGCTCCCTCGCTGGCTCTGCACGAGAAGTTCGGCTTCGCGCGCGCCGGCCTGCTGTGCGGCGTCGCCTATCGCCACGGCCGCTGGTCGGACACCGTCATGGTGCAGCGTTCGCTCGGCGCCGGCGTCACCGCGCCGCCATCGCTCACGACACCCGGCCGTTGAACCCTAAGACGGAAAGTCAGCCGCCCTGACCTGGATGCGGTCGGCATGCAGCGACCAATGATGCAAGGCCTGGTCCTTGCAGAATTTTGCCTTCGCCCGCTCCGTGGCTTCGTTCTCGTCGGTGGCATCGATCTCGAGCATGCCCTGGCAAACCTCGATCTGCCGGCCGTACTCGCCAAGCACGTCCTTCATGAACCTGACGACATAAGTTGACATGGGACCTCCCTGCTGCCCCGGCGGCACTCTAATCCCATTCTGCCGGAATCGGGGAAGGAGATTTTGACGCGGATCAAGGGCAATGAGACTTCGCGGAAGATTCGTTGCGGAACCTCCCGTGCCGGTTTATGGGCAAATGCCAGTCGCCCATGAGGATTTAGCCTTGCACTTTGTCTCCGACACCGAAGTCACCAAAGCCCTGACGTTTCCGATCCTCATTGCGGCGCTGGAAGAGGCGCACTGCCGGCCGAAGATGGAGGTGCTGGACGCATTCCTCGGCGGCGAAGGGGCGCAATACGTCATCCGCAGCGCCGTCGATCCCGGCCGGTACATGGCGAGCAAGATGTTCACCAGCTTTCCGGCCAATCTGGCCGAAGGCAAGATGCCGGCCGTGCAGGCCGTCTGCGTGCTGTTCGACGGCTCCAATGGCAAGCCGCTGGCGGCGATGGACGGCACCGAGATCACGCACTGGCGCACTGCCGCCGATTCCGCGTTGGGCACGAAACTGCTCGCCCCGCCCAATCCCAAGACGCTGCTTTGCGTCGGGGCCGGTGAGATGTCCGAATGGCTGATCCGGGGGCATCGCACGGTGCGGCCGTCGCTGCAACGCGTGATGATCTGGAATCGAAACCCGGATCGCGCCGCGAATCTCGCTCGGCGTTTGGCGAAGGATGGCGTCAAGGCGGAGACGATCACAGATCTCGACGCGGCGACGCGCGAGGCGGACCTGATCACCACCTGCACCCGCGCGCATCAGCCGCTGATCAAGGGCCGCAATTTGCGGCCGGGCACGCATCTGGACCTCGTCGGCGGCTACACGCCGCAAACCCGCGAGGCTGATGACGACGCAGCAAAGATGTCGCGTGTCTTCGTGGACCGGCGGGAATCCGCCTTCCACGGCGTCGGTGACATCCTGCAACCGATCGCGAGCGGCGCGATCAGCGACGCCGATGTTCTCGGCGATCTCTACGATCTCGCCGGCGGCCGCGTGCAGGGCCGCACCTCACCGTCGGACATCACCTTCTTCAAGAACGCGGGCGGCGGCCATCTCGACCTCATGACCTGCGAGGCGGTGTTCAATCAACTGGGAACCAAGCTGGGGTAGACGCCCTACCCGAGCCAGGGCCGGCGTCAGCGATCACGCCTTGATGTCGAGGAGTGTGTCTTCCGTCTCGGCGTAGGCTTGAATGACCTTCGCATTGGCAATGAAGCTGTACTTTGCGGTCGCCAGCTCAACGAATTCGCTGGCGAGATCAACGTTCGGCGCGGCGACCAGGCCGTCCTGGTTCGCGAAGGGAGCGCTCGGGTCCGATTGCGCGGTATAGCTCGGCGAAACCGTCGACACGGTCGCGATCGTACCACCCGGCGTCGAGCCGCTCGATTGGGAGACCTGATCGACTCGCAGCGGCACATAGGCCGCAGGAAACGTCGGAGCAATGCCCGGGCTGCCCGCACCGGCCGATGTGCTTGAGCCTGACGCTGGCAGCGGGCCGGTCGTCTGAACATTGGCGATGTTGCTCGCGGCCACGCTCACGCGCAAACTCGCGGCAGAAAGTCCGGATGTCGCAATCGAGAATATGCTCATGGACTTTCAATTACAGGACAAGTCATACGCGTTCACTCACGCCATCGGTAAAATCCGCTGCTTTCTGTTTGCATCCTCATAACCAACGATCGGAGCGCGATCAGACGTCGCGCGCCCCTACCCCGGCATCACGCCAAAAGCTTGCTTGAAGCGCTCGGCATAGCGCGGCCACACTTCGGGATTGATGATGCGCGGCGGGCGC
This sequence comes from Bradyrhizobium betae, assembly GCF_004123905.1. Lineage (GTDB taxonomy): Bacteria > Pseudomonadota > Alphaproteobacteria > Rhizobiales > Xanthobacteraceae > Bradyrhizobium > Bradyrhizobium betae_A. The sequence goes on along the minus strand of NZ_MZXW01000015.1, from coordinate 382,393 downwards.
TTGCCGTCGAGCGTATCAAGCACCTGCTCGGCAGCGATGCGGCCCATGTTCTGGCGCGCCTCGATCGTCACGCCTGCGGTATGCGGGCTCGCCAGCACATTGTCGAACTGGAGCAGCGGATGCTCCGGTGGCGGCGGCTCCTTGGACCAGACGTCGAGGCCGGCACCGGCAATGCGCTTGTCGCGCAAGGCCTGGAGCAGCGCATCCTCGTCATGAATGAAGCCGCGCGCCGTGGTGATGAAATACGCATGCGGCTGCATCAGCGCAAACTCGCGCACGCTGATCATGTTGCGGCTGCGCTTGTCGAGCGGGCAGGAAATCGAGACGAAATCGGCGCGGCGCAACAGCTCGTCGAGCTCGACCTTCTCCCCGCCCCGCTCGGCCATCACCTCGGCGGTGAGGTACGGATCGTAGGCCAGCACCGTCATGCCGAACAGGCCCCTGCAGAGCGCGGCGATGCGGCGGCCGACATTGCCGAGGCCGATGATGCCGACGGTCTTGTGCTCGATCTCGTTGCCGACGAGCTCGTTGCGGTTGACGTTGGCCTCCCTGCGCAGCTTGCGGTCGGACTGAATGATGCGCTTGGACAGCGTCAGCATCATCGCCAGCGCGTGCTCGGCGACGGAATGGGCGTTGCCGCCGGACTGGTTGACGACCAGCACGCCCGCGTCCGTGCAGGCCTCGACGTCGACGGGGTCAAACCCCGCGCCATTGCTGGAGACGAGCAACAGGTTCGGCGTGCGCTTCAGGAGGGCGGCGTCGACATGGAAATGCGGCGCAAGTTCGTCGCGGGCGGCGCCGATCTGGTAGACATGGGCGGCGCTGAGGATCGGCGCGTAAAACTCTTCGGGACTCGCGTTCTCGATGCGATCGAGCCGGACATCGGGCCGCGCCTTCAGGATGTCGATATAGATGGGATTGGCCAGATAATTGGAGTAGAAGACGCGCTTGCTGTTGACGGACATCAAAACCCTTCCGGCTCTCTCGAGGGAGGCCCGCAAGGTCAGCGCGATGCGCGCCCGTCCATGCCTTCCTCCCGTGTTTCCTTATCGCCACCTTATGACACGGCGATGCCGGCCACGGCAGGCCGTCTGGCGCAGATCACGGTGCCGGCCCGGACATGTTGACAATCCAGCTGCCTGCGTCAAGTTCGACACACCGCCGCGACGGCCAAAGACCAAGAAGCATGCGCGGCTCAAGGGAGAACGCAATGGCGATTGCGGAGCAGCAGCCTCAGGCGGGACAGGGGTCCGGTGACAGAAGCTGGCACGGCATCGTTCTGCAAACCCTGAAGCGGAACGAGATCAGCCTCATCCCCTACGTGCCCGATCGCGTATTGACGCCGCTGATCAAGAACCTCCACGCCGATCCCTTCTTCACCACCTTTGCCACCGCCCGCGAGGAAGAGGCCGTCGGCATCGTCTCGGGCGCCTGGATGGGCGGACGGCGCGGCGCAGTGCTGATGCAGACCTCGGGTTTTGCCACGCTGGCCAACACGCTGGCCTCACTCGCGGTGCCCTACCAGATCCCGCTGATCATGTTCGTCTCCGAGCGCGGTACGCTTGGCGAGTTCAACTACGGCCAGTCGCTGGTCTGCCGCACCATGCGCCCGGTGCTGGATTCGCTGGCGCTGGAGCACCACACCATCACCCGGCTCGACGAGCTCGAATTCATCGCCGACCGCTCGATCAAGCAGGCCGTGACGACCCAGGCGCCGGTGGCGCTGATCCTCAATCCGCTGCTCACCGGCGGCAAGACCTTCGACAAGTGAGCCTGGTCATGGACAATCGCAACACCAAGGTGATGAACCGCTTCGATGTCACCTCGCGCCTGATCGCAAAGCTCAAGCACGAGGAAGCCGTGATCGGCGGCATCGGCAACACCAATTTCGACCTCTGGGCCGCCGGCCACCGCCCGCAGAACTTTTATATGCTCGGTAGCATGGGGCTCGCCTTCCCGATCGCTCTTGGCGTGGCGCTGGCGCAACCCGATCGCCGCGTTTTTGCACTCGAAGGTGACGGCTCGCTGCTGATGCAGCTCGGCGCGCTCTCGACGATCGCAATGCTGAAGCCGAAGAACCTGATCATGATCGTGATGGACAACGGCATCTACCAGATCACCGGAGCGCAGCCGACACCGGCCGCGAACGTGGCCGACATCGTCGCCATCGCCACCGGCTCCGGGCTCGCCAAGAGTTCCTGGGCCGCGGACGAAGAGGATTTCGAGCGGCTGGTCGATGAGGCCATGTCGGCTGGCGAGCCCAGCCTGATCGCCGTCCGCATCGACGACAAGCCGGGCGTCGGCGCCACCCGCCGGGATCCCGTGCAGATCCGGGAGCGGTTCATGCACGGCCTCGGCGTACGCGAGCCACTTTAACGTTTGGTCATTAACTACACGGCGATCTGATCCTCCCGCCGCAACAGGCTGTCGCGATTCCGTGCTATCGGCACCGGATGTCCATTTTTGTTCGGCTTTTTGCCTGGCTGCTGGCAGCCGCCGTCACTTTCGCAACCCTCGGGCCCCCAAGCCTGCGGCCCCATTCCGACCTCGGCCAGGACGGCGAGCATGCGCTGGCCTTCATTCTGATCGGGCTCGCCTTCGGCCTCGCCTACCGGAATCGCCGCTGGACCGTCGCCGCCGTCGCAGTGGTCGTGATCGGCGTGCTCGAGCTGATGCAATTCTGGGCGCCCGGACGGCATGCACGGCTGGAGGATTTTCTGGTCGATGCCGGCACGGCCTGCATCGGCTTTGCGCTCGCGGCCATCGCCGATTGGGTCATGACGCGGCTTCGTGCCAGCTCCACCGTTACAAGCGAAGGCCCCGCGGAGTAACGCTCCGCAGGGCCCTTGCTCTCAAGCCGATGCTAACGCCGGTCAGTCGATGATCTTGACGACGCGGCGCGTGCGCGGCTCGACGATCACGCGGCGATCGTTGACGACCGCATAACGGTATTCGGTGTAGTTCGGCACCGGCCGCAGCACCACAGTCGGCGGCAGCGGCTCGCCGACGACGACGCGCTCGTGAATCACTACTGAATCATCGCGCGGGATTCCGCCGAGAATGGCATTCGGGATTTCCAAACCGGCGCCCACGGCCGCACCGACGGTGCCGCCGACCATCGCGCCTACCGGACCGCCGATGTCGCCGCCCGCACGCGCGCCATCCCTGGCGCCCTGTTCGGTCGTCGACTGGGCAAAGGCTGCGCTCGACACCAGCAGCGACGCGGCAGCCAACGAAATCGCAAGACGGGTTTTCATGTCCACACTCTCCAGTGTTTGTTGATGCGCCTTCAACCGCGGGACCGGGCCATTGTTCCGGTTCCCCCGTGGCGAAAGACGCGTCAAATCCGGAGAGTGTTACCGCGTAACAGTTCAAGTTGCGGCGATCTCGTGGCCCGCCATCAGTTCCAGCGCCCGCACCATCGCCGAATGATCCCAGGTCTTGCCGCCATGCGCGGTGCAGGATGAGAACAATTGCTGCGCCACCGCCGTGCTCGGCAGCGACAGGCCGAGTGTACGCGCGCCTTCGAGCGCGAGGTTGAGATCCTTCTGGTGCAGCTCGATGCGGAAACCGGGCTCGAAATTACGCTTCACCATGCGCTCGCCATGCACTTCGAGAATCCGCGACGCGGCAAACCCGCCCATCAGCGCCTTGCGCACCAGCGCGGGGTTCGCGCCGGCCTTGGACGCGAACAGCAGTGCTTCGCTCACCGCCTCGATCGTCAGCGCGACAATGATCTGGTTGGCAACCTTCGTCGTCTGGCCATCGCCATTGGCGCCGACATGCGTGACGTTCTTGCCCATTTTGTCGAAGATCGGCTTCATGGTGCCAAAAGCACGCTCGGGCCCGCCGACCATGATGGTGAGGCTCGCCGCTTTCGCCCCAACCTCCCCGCCCGACACCGGCGCGTCGAGATAATCGGCACCGAGTGCCTCGATCTTCTTCGCAAACTCCTTCGTGGCGAGCGGCGAGATCGAGCTCATGTCGACGACGATCTTGCCCTTGGAGATGCCGTTCGCGACGCCGTCCTTGCCGAACAGCACCGCCTCCACATGCGGGGTGTCAGGCACCATGATGATGACGGCATCCGCCTCCTGCGCGACCGCCTTGGCCGATTTGCAGGCGATGCCGCCGGCCGTGATCAGCTCGGGGGCAACAGGCGCAACGTCATGCAGGAGAACGCGATGGCCCGCAGCCAGAAGATGGCCGGCCATCGGCCGTCCCATGGTGCCAAGTCCGATGAAGCCGATGTCGATCATGTCTCGTTTCCTCAGGTCTCGAAAGTCTGCGCGGCGTGCCACGAAAGGCCTTCCAGCGTCGTGGTGCGCGGCTTGTATTCGCAGCCGATCCAGCCGCGATAGCCGATCGCGTCGAGATGGCGGAACAGGAAGGGATAGTTGATCTCGCCGGTGCCAGGCTCGTTGCGGCCGGGATTGTCGGCGAGCTGGATGTGGGCAATCTGCGGGAGATATTCCTGCATGGTGCGGGCGAGATCGCCCTCCATGATCTGCATGTGATAGATGTCGTACTGGATGAACAGATTGTTCGACCGCACCTCCGAGATCAATTGCACCGCCTGCTCGGTGCCGTTGAGGTAGAAGCCGGGAATGTCGAGCGTGTTGATCGGCTCGACCAGCAGCTTGATGTTCTCCCGCGCCAGCGTCGAAGCCGCAAAGCGCAAATTGCCGACCAGCGTCTCGTTCAGCTCGCGCGGGTCGGCCTCAACAGGCGCGACGCCGACGAGGCAGTTGAGCTGCTCGCAATCGAGCGCCTTGGCGTAGTCGATGGCGCGAAACACGCCATCGCGGAATTCGGCGGTGCGATCGGGTAGGATCGCGATGCCGCGCTCGCCGGCGGCCCAATTGCCGGCCGGCAGATTGTGCAACACCTGCGTCAGCCCGTGGGCCTCGAGTTGCTCGCGCAAAAGCGCCTTTTCGAAATCATAGGGGAAGAGATACTCGACCCCGGCAAAGCCAGCCGCCTTCGCCGCGGCAAAGCGGTCGATAAACGGCATCTCGTTGAAGAGCATGGTGAGATTGGCGGCGAATTTCGGCATGATACTGTCCCCTATTCCGCCGGCTGAAGTACGCGTGTGCTTCCGACCTCGTCGAGGGCTACGTCCAGCACCTCCTCGAACTCGACGATGTTGTCGATCTCGGTCCCCATCGCGATGTTGGTGACGCGTTCGAGGATGAACTCGACCACCACGGGCACGCGATGCTTGGCCATCAATTCGCGTGCGGCCGTGAATGCGGCCTGAGTATCCTTCGGGTCGGTGACGCGGATCGCCTTGCAGCCGAGGCCTTCGGCCACCGCGACGTGGTCGACGCCGTAGCCATTGAGCTCCGGCGCGTTGACATTCTCGAACGAGAGCTGGACGTGATAGTCCATGTCGAAACCGCGCTGGGCCTGGCGGATCAGGCCGAGATAGGAATTGTTCACGACGACGTGGATGTAGGGCAGATTGAATTGCGCCCCGACCGCGAGCTCCTCGATCAGGAACTGGAAGTCGTAGTCCCCCGAGAGTGCGACGATCTCGCGATCCGGACACGCCGCACGCACGCCGAGCGCTGCCGGCAGCGTCCAGCCGAGCGGTCCCGCCTGCCCCGCATTGATCCAGTTGCGCGGCTTGTAGACGCCGAGGAACTGCGCGCCTGCGATCTGCGACAGGCCGATCACTGTGACATAGGTGGTGTCGCGGCCAAAGGCCTTGTTCATCTCCTCGTAGACGCGCTGCGGCTTGATCGGCACGTTGTCGAAATGGCTCTTGCGGAGCATCGTCTTCTTGCGATCGCGGCAGGACGCGGGCCACGCCTGGCGCTCGCGAAGCCTGCCTGACCGGCGCCACTCCCTGGCGACGGCAACGAAGAGCTCAAGCGCGGCCTTCGCATCCGAGACGATGCCGAGATCCGGATTGAACACGCGCCCGATCTGGGTCGGCTCGATGTCGACATGCACGAAGGTGCGGCCCTTGGTGTAGGTCTCGACAGAACCGGTGTGGCGGTTGGCCCAGCGATTGCCGATGCCGAGCACGAAGTCCGATTCGAGCATCGTGGCATTGCCGTAGCGGTGACTGGTCTGAAGGCCGACCATGCCGGCCATCAGCACGTGATCGTCGGGGATCGCGCCCCATCCCATCAGCGTCGGCACGACGGGCACGTTGGCGATCTCGGCGAATTCGACCAGCAAGTCGGAAGCGTCTGCATTGATGATGCCGCCGCCCGCGACGATCAGCGGCCGTTCCGCAGCGTTGAGCATCTCCAGCGCCTTCTCGACCTGTTTTCGCGAGGCAGTCGGCTTGTAGACCGGCAACGGCTCATAGGTCTCGTCGTCGAACTCGATCTCGGCGAGCTGAACGTCAAGCGGTATGTCGATCAGCACCGGACCCGGCCGGCCCGAGCGCATCACGTGGAAGGCCTGGCTGAACACGCGCGGCACCAGCGCCGGCTCGCGCACGGTCACCGCCCATTTGGTCACGGGCTTTGCGATCGACTCGATGTCGACGGCCTGGAAGTCTTCCTTGTAGAGCCGCGCGCGCGGCGCCTGGCCGGTGATGCAGAGGATCGGGATGGAATCGGCGATCGCCGAATAGAGCCCGGTGATCATGTCGGTCCCGGCCGGCCCCGAGGTGCCGATGCAGACGCCGATATTGCCGGCTTTGGCCCGCGTATAGCCCTCGGCCATGTGCGAGGCGCCCTCGACGTGGCGGGCAAGGATGTGGCGGATCGAGCCGCGCTTCTTCAGTGCCGAGTAAAGCGGATTGATCGCTGCCCCGGGAACTCCGAAGGCCGTCGAGATGCCTTCCTTCTCCAGAATTCGCACGGCAGCATCGATAGCTCGCATCTTCGCCATATCGGACCTCGCTTAGGTTGCGTCAGCGAGCGAGATCATCAGGCGGGCGTGATGCGATCTCAACGAGATCGATTTTATTTTCCACGATGCGGCAGCCGCGGAAAAATCGTGGGTGTCTCAATCGGTTAGAGCGAGATGTCCGTGAAAGCGATCACTCAAACAGCGGCGCCAGCTCCATTTGCGGCACCAGCACGAGGCCCTTGTCGGTGATGCGAATTTCCGGAATGACCGATAGCGGAATCAGATTGAAGCCCATGTAGGGGATGGTGCAGCCGGCTTCCGCCCATTCCTTCTTCAGCACCTTCACCTGTTCGGCGACCTCGGTGACGCGCTTATCGGACAAGAGGCCCGCGATCGGCAGCGGGACCAGTGCCCTCACCTTGCCGTCGGCGACGACACTGACACCGCCCTGCTTCTCCTTGATCGCGGCGATAGCGACCTGCATGTCGCCCTCGTTGGTGCCGGCGACGATGATGTTGTGGCTGTCGTGCCCGACGCTGGAGGCGACCGCGCCGCGCTTGAGGCCAAAGTCCTTCAGCAGGCCATAGGCGACATTGCCGGCCGACTTGCCGTGGCGCTCGACTACCGTGACGAAGCACAGGCCGTAGCGTGCGAACAATTCCGGCCAATCCTTTGCCGGCTCGATCTTGACCTTCTCATGGATCAGCGTGATGCCCGGCAGCGCCGTCTTGATCGCGTTGACGGTGCAGGCCTTCGCCGGCAGCTCCGGCGTCAGCTTCAGCTTCTCCGGCAGCTTCACGGTCACATAGGCCGCGTCAGGATATTGATAGCGCTGCGACAGCGCCTGATCGAGCTTCGGCGTGATCTTGCGGTTTTCGACGACCAGCTCGCCGCCATACCAGGTACATTGCGGCCTGAGATTGTCGTCCATCAGCACGAGGTCGGCGCGACGGCCGCCGCCGAGCCCGCCCATATCGCCGTCCATGCCGAAGCGCGTCGCGCCGTGCAGCGAGCCCATCGACCAGGCCTGCTCCGGCGACATCCCCGCGTTCACGGCTTCGCGCACCACCCAGTCGAGGCCGAACAGCAGGAGATCGTCGGCGTCGCGGTCGTCGGTGCAAACGGCGGTGCGCTTGTGCGAGGCCCCGAGCTCGGTCACGGTGCGGATCGCCTGCGGCAACGAATGCCAGGGCGTGGTCGGCGGACCGCCACGCAGGAACACCCAGACGCCGGCATCGAGCAGATCGTCGGCGATGTCGCGGTCGATCGCCTCATGGGTATCGGTAACGCCACTCGCTGCGTAGGCCGCGACGAATTCGCGACCGTAGACATGGCCTGACACCGGACGGCCGCGCTTCAACGCTGCGGCCAGGATCGCATGGCTGCGTTCGTCGCCCATCGTCACAGGCACAAAATCCATCTTCTCGCCGAGCGCGACCGCTTCGGGCCAGCGGTCGAACAGGCCGGCGATCTTGTCGGGCGTGAGATCGCCGCCCGCCGTCTCCAGCGCGGCCGAGGTCGCAGGGACCGTTGAAGGCACCGTCAAAAAGATCGAGAGCGGCGCTTCGCGCGCGTCCTCCAGCATCGCCTCGACGCCGGCGACGTCCATGACGTTGCCGATTTCGTGGCTGTCGCAGAAGATCGTGGTGGTGCCGTTCAGCAGCGCCGCCTCGGCATAGGCGCAGGCGGTCACCATCGAGGATTCGATGTGGATATGCGGATCGACGAGGCCCGGTGCAATGATGCCGCCTGCGGCATCGTAGAGCGGCACGCCGCTCCAGACTTTCTTCGCCGCGCCGGCCGGCTTCACCGCCGCGACGCGCCCGCCGGTGATCCAGACCTCGCGGTTCGCCTGGATACGTTCCGAATAGGTCGAGAGCACCCGCGCGCCAGTGATGACGAGATCCGGCGCGGCGCGCGCCGAGGCGACATCGGCCAGACGCCGGGTCATCGCATGCAGCGGTGCGACGGCGAAGCGGGTAAGTTTGGTCATCGGAACCCTCGCGTGGCGTTACGGCCGCACGATGGTTACGCCCTGCGCCAGACCGGGCAAGCGCAAATATAGCGGCAGGCCGTGCTTACGCCTTAGGCGCCGAACCTGCCGCCGCCGACCCGGGTCTGCGCGGGTTCCGCCGTCTCGGCGATGGTGCGGCAGAGGGCTTGACCCGAATCCGCATCGAGCGGCCCTTTGGCTCATCGATCTCGAACGAATTCGTCTTGCGCACGAGGTCGCTCAGCTTGCGGAACCCGAAACGTTCTCGGATCGAAATCTGACGCCAGATTGGCGAGCTGCCGTCCGACTTCGCCGAGTGCGACCCAGCCATCCTCGCTCTCCATCTGGGTGATGACCTTCTTGATGATGGGCGTGGCGGCATCAAGCGGCTGAAGCGACGTCGATCTCGAGGTAGCGTCCTGGGTGGTCGCCGGGACGGCCAGCAGGTTCTCGGTGTAGACGAACCTTCGGCAGGCCTGCCGGAAGCTTTCCGGTGTCTTCTGCTCGCCGAACCCGAAGACATCGACGCCCTGCTCCCGGATGCGGGCGGCGAGACGGGTAAAGTCGCTGTCGGAAGACACCAGGCAGAAGCCATCGAACCGGCCGCTGTGGAGCAGGTCCATGGCGTCGATGACCAGGGTTATGTCGGACGCATTTTTTCCGGTCGTGTACGCAAACTGCTGCTGCGGGATGATGGCGTGTTTCGACAGGATGTCGGCCCAGCCCCTGGATCGCGCATTGGAGAAGTCGCCATAGATGCGGCGAACGCTGGCCTCGCCGATCTTGGCGATCTCCTCGAACAGTCCATCCGCGATCTTTGCGGAGGCATTGTCGGCATCGATCAGGACGGCGAGACGGGGCGAGCGAAGTTCCGACGGCATGGCGTTTCCTCGACCAGATGGACGCAACGCGCGCGTCGGGACGACTAGTCCTCGTTCGCCTTGAAGCGTCCCATCCCCTTCAGCACGAATGGGGCCAGCAGCGCAACCAGCGCGAGGCCGAGCAACGTGGCCGAGATCGGGCTCTGCAGCAGCGTCATGGGATCGCCGAGGCTGATCGCGAGGGCGCGGCGCAACTGGCTCTCGGCGATCGGGCCGAGGATCAGGCCGACGACGACGGGCGCGATCGGGAAATCGAACCGGCGCATCAGGAAGCCGAGCACGCCAAAGCCGGCCAGCATCGACAATTCGACCACCGACGGCTTTGCGGCGATGGTGCCCATGGTCGCGAACACGAGGATGCCGGCATAGAGCCAAGGCTGCGGGATCGCGAGCAGCCGCACCCACAGGCCAACCAGCGGCAAATTGAGCACCAGCAGCATGCAATTGGCGATGAAGAGACTGGCGATCAGGCCCCACACCAAGTCGGGCCGCTCGGCGAACAGCAGCGGCCCCGGGTTGAGGCCGTATTGCTGGAAGCCTGCCAGCATCATCGCGGCGGTCGCCGAGGTCGGCAATCCCAGCGTCAAGAGCGGCACCAGCGTGCCGGCGGCAGACGCATTGTTGGCGGCTTCCGGTCCGGCCACGCCTTCGATCGCGCCTTTGCCGAATTCCTCGGGGTGTTTTGTGAGACGCTTCTCGGTCGAGTAGGACAGGAAGGTCGGGATCTCCGCGCCGCCCGCGGGCAGCGCACCGATCGGAAAGCCGAACATCGTGCCGCGCAGCCACGGCTTCCAGGATCGCTTCCAGTCTTCCTTGGTCATCCACAGCGAGCCGCGCACCGGCTCGAGCTTCTCCTCGCTGTGGTGGCGGCGCGATGCGACGTAGAGCGCCTCGCCCACCGCGAACAGGCCGACCGCAAGCGTCGTCACCTCGACGCCGTCGAGCAGCTCGGGCACGCCGAACGCAAGTCGCGCCTGCCCCGTCAGCTTGTCGATGCCGACGAGGCCCAGCGTCAGGCCGATGAACAGGCTGGTCAGGCCGCGGACCGGGGAATCGCCGAAGGTCGCGGACACCGTGACGAAGGCGACGCACATCAGCGCGAAATAATCCTCGGGGCCGAAGCGCACGGCGAAATCGACCAGCCATGGCGCAAGGAAGGCGAGTCCGATGGTGGCGATGGTGCCGGCGACGAACGAGCCGATCGCGGAGGTCGCAAGCGCCGGACCGCCGCGGCCGGCCTTGGCCATCTTGTTGCCTTCGAGCGCGGTCGCCATCGAGGCGCTCTCGCCGGGCGTGTTGATCAGGATCGCGGTGGTCGAGCCGCCATACATGCCGCCATAATAGATGCCGGCGAACATGATCAGCGAGCCGCCGGGGTCTAGCTTGTAGGTCACCGGCAACAGCAGCGCGACCGTCAGCGCCGGGCCGATACCGGGCAGCACGCCGACGGCCGTGCCGAGAAACACGCCGATCAGCGCATACAGCAAATTCATCGGCTGGACGGCGACGGCCATGCCGTGGGCCAGCGCCGCAAAAGTGTCCATCACAGCAGTCGCTCCAGCGGGCCGGTCGGAAGGCTCAGCGTCAACAGCCGGTCGAACGCGAGATAAATGAGGGTCGACATCACGAGGGCGATGACGCTGTCGACAAGGATCGCACGGCGACCGAAGGCGGCCGAAGTCGTCACGAACAGCGCCGCGGTCGCCAGGATGAAGCCGCCACCGAAGCCGATAATGGCAATCAACAGCGCGAGGCCGATCAGGATCAGGACCACCGGCAGGGGATCGGCGCTCTCGCGCGCCGGCAAATTGCCGCGCAGCGCGTCAACAAAGTTGCCGATCGCGAGCAGCGCAAGGCCACAGGCAATCACGACCGGCATCGCCTCTGGCCCCATCCCGTACATCGACGTGGATTGCAGGCCGCGCGCGTCCCAGACCAGCACCGCGGCCGTTGCGGCGAGCAAAGCGGCGATGACGATGCCGGCGCGGTCGACGCGCCGTGGCGTCTGGGCGGGATCGCCTGAACTCATGACTTGACCAGGCCGACTGATCTCAGCACGTCAGTGACGCGCACTGTTTCCTTCTTCAGGAAGTCGGCGAAAGCGTCGCCGCCGAGATAGGCGTCCTCCCAGCCCTTCTGCTTGAGGATTTCCTTCCAGGCGTCAGACTTCACCATCTTCTCGACCGCATCGCTCAAGGTCTTGCGCTGCTCCGGCGTGATGCCGGGAGGCGCGACCACCGAGCGCCAGTTGGCGATCACGAGGTCGATGCCCTGCTCCTTGAAAGTCGGGATGTCGCTGCCCGCGATGCGCTTCTCCGAGGTCACGCCGATCGCGCGCAGCTTGCCTGACTTGATCTGCCCGTCATATTCGCTCAACCCCGAAATGCCCGCGGTGACCTTGCCGCCGAGGATTGCGGCGAGCGACTCGCCGCCGCCGGAGAACGGGATGTAGTTGATCTTCTTCGCATCGGCACCGACAGCGCCGGCGAACAATGCCGCCATCACATGGTCGACTCCACCGGCCGAGCCGCCGGCGAAGGTCACCTTGGCGATATCGGCCTTCACCGCGGCGGCCAGATCCTGCGCATTCTTGATCGGCGAATTCGCGGGCACCACGATCACCTGGATTTCCTCGGTGAGGCGCGCGATCGGCGTCACCTGCTCGAGGGTCACGGGCGACTTGTTCATGGCGAGCGCGCCCACCATGACGAAGCCGTTGACCATCAGCTGGTTGCCGTCGCCCTTGGCACCGTTGACGAATTGCGCAATGCCGACGCTGCCGCCTGCGCCGGGAACGTTGACGACCTGTACGCTGCGCGCGACGCCTGCAGCCACCAGCGCCTGCTGCATCGAGCGCGCGGTCTGGTCCCAGCCGCCGCCCGGGGCCGCTGGCGCCATCAGCTTGAGCTCGAGCTGCTGGGCGAAGGCAGGCGCGGCCGCCGCAAGGGTCAGCGCGACGGCTGCGCCGACAAGGCGCGCGGGGAATTGAAACATGGGGGCATTCTCCAGGCTCATGCGGGCTTTGCTGATCAGCTGCCGCATTGTGTCGTTTGGTCGCATATCAGCCAAAACGACCGATGCTGTCCAGCGACAGGGCCTGGTTCCTGTTAGCGGGACGCCGGCATCACGCCGCCGAGTGCGAGCGTCAACTCACCGGCGACATCGCGCACAATTTGCCCGATTTCCGGCAATCTCTCGTCGGTCAGACGGCTGGTCATGCCCGAGACGGAGATCGCCGCGAGCGGCTCGGCGCAGTCGTTGTAGACGACTGCGGCAATACAGCGCAGGCCCATGGAGGCCTCTTCGTCGTCGATCGCAAAGCCCTGTTTGCGGATCGTCGCGAGCTCCTTGAACAGATCGCCCGGCCGCACGATCGACTTCTCGGTCAAGCGGGGCATGCCGTGATGGCGAATGACGGCACCGACATCCTCGTCCGAATAGGTGGCGAGCACCGCCTTGCCGACGCCCGACGTCACCATGGCGACGCGGCCGCCGACCTGGGTCAGCGAGCGCATGATCTCGCGGCTCTCCATGCGGGTCAGCACGATGATGAACTCGTCATCGACCACGGCGAGGTTGGCGGTCTCGCGGGTGAGATCACGCAGCTTGCGCAAGTACGGAATCGCTTGCGTGGAGAAATTGCGCCGCCGCGCGAAGCTGGCGCCGACCGTAAAACTGCGCACGCCGACATGCCATTTCGATTCGGCGCGGTCGAACTGAACGAAGCGGCGGCTCTCCAGCGTTGCCAGCAGGCGGTGGACGGTGGAGGCCGACAGGCCGGTGCGGACCGCGAGATCGCTGAGGCGATAGCCCTCGTCGTCTTCGGCCAGCGTTTCGAGGATCGACAGAGCGCGGTCGACGGACTGCACGCCGCCGTCGCGCGCGTCATGGTCGGCCTCCGACGGCGATCGGGGCTCGAGCGGTTTGCGCCGGATCACGTTCTTGCTCATCGCGACCTGACCGTTCTCCCTCGCCCTATTCTTTTTTCCCTCTACCCGCTTGCGGGGCCGCGACGAGCTTCGCTCGCGCTGAGAGGGTTAGGGTGAGGGGGAGTCTCCGCAAGGACGGTGACAGTTAGACTCGTGGAGAGTCCCCCTCACCCGAATTGCTTCGCAATTCGACCTCTCCCCGCGCGCGGGGAGAGGTGAAGTCACAGCTCAGAGCAGCCCTGCCCCGCGCGCCCACTTGTACTTGGCGCCGAGCACCTCGACCGGCAGTTCGGTCGAATAGGCGTAGGCCGGGATACCGTTCTGGTAGAGATATTCGGCAGCTTCCTCGACCTCGACGTCGCCGGCGAGCGAGGCCACGATGGGCTTCACAAAACCCTTGGCCTCCATCTCCTTCTTCACCTCGACCATGTTGCGGGCGAACACCATCGGCGGCGTGACGATGGTGTGCCAATAGCCGAGGATCAGAGAATGGATGCGCTCGTCCGTCAGACCGAGCTTCACCGTGTTGACGTAGGTGATCGGCGGCTCGCCGCCGGTGATATCCACAGGATTTCCGGCCGCTCCAAACGGCGGGATGAACTTGCGGAAGGCCGCATCGAGATCCGGCGGCATCGCCATCAGCGACAGGCCGTTGTCGACGCAGGAGTCCGACAGCAGCACGCCCGAACCGCCTGCACCGGTGATGATCAGCACGTTCTCGCCCTTCGGCGTCGGCAGCACCGGCACGCCGCGGGCGAATTCGAGCAGCTGACGCAAGCTGCGGGCGCGGATCACGCCCGATTGCGCCAGCACATCCTCGTAGATCTTGTCGTTACCGGCGAGCGCGCCCGTGTGCGACGAAGCCGCCTTGGCGCCGGCCGAGGTACGGCCGGCCTTGAGCACGATGACGGGCTTTTTCTTGGAGACGCGCTTGGCGGCTTCCGCGAAGGCACGGCCGTCCTTGAGATCTTCGCAGTGCTGCGCGATCAAATTGGTGTTCGGATCCTGCTCGAAGAAGGCGAGCAGATCGTCCTCGTCGATATCGGACTTGTTGCCGAGGCCGACGATCGCGGAGACGCCCATCTTGGCCGAGCGCGAAAAACCGATGATGGCCATGCCGATGCCGCCCGACTGCGACGACAGCGCTGCGTGGCCCTTGACGTCATAGGCGGTGCAGAAGGTCGCGCAGAGATTGGCCGGGGTATAGTAGAAACCGTAGATGTTCGGCCCCATCAGGCGGATGTCGTACTTCTTGCCGACCTCGACGATCTCGGCCTGAAGCTCCGGTGCGCCGGCCTCCGCAAAGCCGGACGGGATCAGCACCGCGCCCGGGATTTTTTTCTCGCCGCACTCGGTGAGCGCCGCGGCCACGAACTTCGCGGGGATCGCGAACACCGCGGTGTCGATCACGCCGGGCACGTCCTTGACGCTCTTGTAGGCCTTGTAGCCGAGGATCTCGGCAGCCTTGGGGTGGATCGGATAGATGTCGCCCTTGTAACCGCCATTGATGAGGTTCTTCATCACGGAGTTGCCGATCTTGCCGTCCTCGGCGGAGGCGCCGACCACGGCGACCGCCTTCGGCTGCATGATGCGGCTCATCGCCGCGACGATCTCTTCGGTCGGGCGCGGCTTGGGCTTCGGCACATAGGCGAAGTCGACGACGATGCGCACGTCGGCGGCGATCGCGTCCTTGGCCGTCGCAAACACCGGGTTGAGGTCGAGTTCGATGATCTCTGGGAAATCGGTGACGAGCTGCGAGACCTTGACGATGACGTCGGCGAGCGCCGTGCGGTTGACCGGCTCGCCGCCGCGCACGCCCTTCAAAATCTCATGCGCCTGAATGCCGTCGAGCATCGAGAGCGCGTCTTGCTTGGTGGCGGGCGCGAGGCGGAAGGTAATGTCCTTCAAGACTTCGACCAGCACGCCGCCGAGGCCGAAGGCGACCAGCTTGCCGAACGAGCCGTCGGTGATCGAGCCGACGATGACCTCGGTGCCCCCGGCCAGCATCTGCTGCACCTGGACGCCCTCGATCTTGGCATCAGCCTTGTACTTCCTGGCATTGCCGAGAATGGTCTCGTAGGCCTTCTCGGCATCCTCGGCAGTCTTGAGGCCGACGATGACGCCGCCGGCTTCGGTCTTGTGGAGAATATCCGGCGAGACGATCTTCATCACGACAGGGAAGCCCATGGAGGAGGCCATCTTGCCGGCTTCGCCTGCCGACTTGGCCACGCCCTCCTTCGGCACCGGAATGCCGTAGGCGTCGCAGACCAGCTTGCCTTCCGGCGCCGTCAGGCTGGTGCGGTTGTCTGCCTTGACTTGGTCGAGCACCTTGCGGACGGCATCTTTGGAATTGGACATGTGGCTTCTCCCTTGACCTAGTTCGTTCTTTGCAAAGCGCGCGCGTGTTGCGGCTGCCCGTGATGCTTGCCATTCGCCGCGCTCTGTTCCATGTCGCGGAACGGAGTGGCATAAAGCCTGAGATACCTCCGCCGCCTTGGATCAAAAATGGCTAGCGATGGCATTTGGTATGCCAGGAGCCAATTTGTCAAGCTGATGCACTGCCTAGAATGCCGCAAAAAATAGGCAGCTTGACATTCTGGCATGTGGTATGCCAAAAACTTTCCCGTTAATAATCCTGTAAAAGACGACTCCCACTGGAGGAGATTCGTCGTGTCACTGCGGAAAACAACCAAGGCGTTGCCGAACATGGCCGAGGCAGATATCGCAATCGTTCGTATTGCCCCGGAGAGCAGCTTCAAGAACAAGGCGTATGACGCCTTGAAGGAAGCCATCCTCAAGATGGACATCTATTCGACGCCCGAGCCGGTGATGCTCGACGAGCGCGCGTTGTCCGAACGTCTTGGTGTGAGCCGAACCCCGATCCGCGAAGCCATCGCGATGCTGGAGCAGGACGGTTTCGTGAAGACGGTTCCGCGCCGCGGCATCATGGTGGTGCGAAGGACCAAGAGCGAGATCGTCGACATGATCCGCGCCTGGGCGGCGCTGGAGAGCATGGCGGCGCGCCTCATCACCACCACCGCACGCAAGAAAGACATCACGGCGCTGCGCGACTACTTCAAGGACTTCAGCAAGGACCGCCTGCCCGAAGATCACGTCGAGGAATATTCTCGCGCCAACATCGCCTTCCACCAGGCGCTGATCTCGCTGTCGGAATCGCCGGTGCTGGTCGATCTCACCAACGACCTGCTGCTGCACGTGCGCGGCTATCGCCAGCTGACCATCGGACGCAAGGACCGCACCGCGACCTCGCTGCCCGAGCATCTCGGCATGATCGAAGCACTGGAAGCACGCGACACCGAGCTCGCGGAGAAGCGCGCCCGCGACCACACCCTTGGCCTTGCCGCTTACGTCGAAGCGCACGGTCAGGAACTGTTCAACTAGCAACGTTCACCAGAAGGGCGAAAAACTCGCCCCGTTATCTTGAGACCAGGGAGACAAGGCCCATGCTGAACACCGCGACCAAGTCCGAAGCACCGGGCACCGAGCAGGAATTGACGGATGGTTTTCATCTCGTCATCGACGCGCTCAAGCTGAACGGCATCAACACCATCTATAATGTGCCGGGCATCCCGATCACGGATCTGGGCCGCATGGCGCAGGCCGAAGGCATTCGCATGATCTCGTTCCGCCACGAGCAGAACGCAGGTTATGCGGCAGGCATCGCCGGCTACCTCACCAAGAAGCCCGGCATCTGCCTCACGGTGTCCGCGCCCGGCTTCCTCAACGGTCTCACCGCGCTCGCGCACGCCACCACCAACTGCTACCCGATGATCCTGATCTCGGGCTCCTCCGAGCGCGAGATCGTCGACCTCCAGCAGGGCGACTACGAAGAGATGGACCAGCTCGCGATCGCAAAGCCGCTGTGCAAGGCGGCCTATCGCGTGCTGCACGCCCAGGACATCGGCATCGGCCTTGCCCGCGCCATCCGTGCCGCGGTCTCGGGTCGTCCGGGCGGCGTCTATCTCGACCTGCCGGCAAAGCTGTTCGGCCAGGTGATGAACGCCGATGCCGGCCGGAAGTCGCTGGTCAAGGTGATTGATGCTGCGCCCGCGCAGATCCCCTCGCCCGCTTCGATCAAGCGCGCGCTTGATGTGCTCAAGAGTGCAAAACGTCCGCTCATCATCCTCGGCAAGGGCGCGGCCTACGCGCAGGCCGACGAGGAGATCAAGACCTTCGTCGAGAAGAGCGGCGTCCCCTTCCTGCCGATGAGCATGGCCAAGGGCCTCCTCTCCGACACCCATCCGCAATGCGCAGGTGCGGCCCGCTCGACGGTGCTGAAAGAGTCCGACGTCGTGCTGCTGATCGGCGCGCGGCTGAACTGGCTGCTCTCGCACGGCAAGGGCAAGAACTGGGGCGAGACCCCGAAGAAGTTCATCCAGGTCGACATCGAGCCGCGCGAGATGGACTCCAACGTCGAGATCGTCGCGCCCGTCGTCGGCGACATCGGCTCTGTGGTCTCGGCCTTCAACCAGGCGATCGCCACGGGTTGGACCGCGCCGCCGGCCGAATGGACCAAGGCCATCGCGTCCAAGCGCGACGAGAACGTCGCCAAGATGGCGCCGAAGCTCATGAACAACAAATCGCCGATGGATTATCACGGCGCGCTCGGCGTCTTGAAGAACGTCATTAAGGATCACCCCGAGGCGATCCTCGTCAACGAGGGCGCCAACACGCTCGACCTCGCCCGCGGCGTGATCGACATGTATCGCCCACGCAAGCGTCTCGACGTCGGCACCTGGGGCGTGATGGGCATCGGCATGGGCCAGGCGATCGCGGCTGCGCTCGAGACCGGTCACCCCGTGCTCGCGGTGGAAGGCGACAGCGCGTTCGGCTTCTCCGGCATGGAGGTCGAGACCATCTGCCGCTACAACCTGCCGATCTGCATCGTCATCTTCAACAATGACGGCATCTATCGCGGTACCGACGTCAACAGCGTCAACGCCGATCCCGCGACGACTGTGTTCGTCAAGGGCGCGCGCTACGACAAGATGATGGAAGCCTTTGGCGGCGTCGGCGTGAATGCCACCTCGCCGGATGAACTGAAGCGCGCCGTCAACGAGGCGATGGCCTCGGGCAAGCCGACGCTCATCAACGCGGTGATCGATCCGGCCGCAGGCTCGGAGAGCGGCCGCATCGGCAACCTCAATCCGCAGAGCGTTTTGCAGAAGAAAAAGTAAGTCCACCCCTCAACCCTTTAATCCCTGCGGTTGGCGGGGGCAGACAGAGTACGGAGCAACACCATGACCAAAGCGCTCGAGGGCGTTCGCATTCTCGACTTCACCCACGTTCAATCCGGTCCGACCTGCACGCAGCTGCTGGCCTGGTTCGGCGCCGACGTGATCAAGGTGGAACGCCCGGGCGTGGGTGACATCACCCGCGGCCAGCTGCAGGACATCCCGAACGTGGACAGCCTGTATTTCACCATGCTGAACCACAACAAGCGTTCGATCACGCTCGACACCAAGAACCCCAAGGGCAAGGAAGTCCTCACCGAGCTGATCAAGAAGTGCGACGTGCTGGTCGAGAATTTCGGCCCCGGCGTGCTCGACCGCATGGGCTTCCCCTGGGAGAAGATCCAGTCGATCAACCCGAAGATGATCGTCGCCTCGATCAAGGGCTTTGGTCCCGGACCGTACGAAGACTGCAAGGTCTATGAGAACGTCGCGCAGTGCACCGGCGGCGCCGCCTCCACCACCGGCTTCCGCGACGGCCTGCCGCTCGTCACCGGCGCGCAGATCGGCGACAGCGGCACCGGCCTGCATCTCGCGCTCGGCATCGTTACCGCGCTTTATCAGCGCACGCATTCGGGCAAGGGCCAGCGCGTCACCGCCGCGATGCAGGACGGCGTGCTCAACCTCGCGCGCGTCAAGCTGCGCGACCAGCAGCGCCTCGCCCACGGCCCGCTGAAAGAATACAGCCAGTTCGGCGAAGGCATTCCGTTCGGCGATGCCGTGCCGCGCGCCGGCAACGATTCCGGCGGTGGCCAGCCCGGCCGCATCCTGAAGTGCAAGGGCTGGGAGACCGATCCCAACGCCTACATCTACTTCATCACCCAGGCCCCGGTCTGGGAGAAGATCTGCGACGTGATCGGCGAGCCGACCTGGAAGACCGACCCGAACTATTCCAAGCCGGCCGTCCGCCTGCCGCGCCTGAACGAAATCTTCGGCCGCATCGAACAATGGACGATGACGAAGACGAAGTTCGAGGCGATGGAAATCCTCAACAAGGACGACATCCCCTGCGGCCCGATCCTGTCGATGAAGGAGATCGCCGAGGACCAGTCGCTGCGCGCCACCGGCACCGTCGTCGAGGTCGATCACCCCACCCGCGGCAAGTACATCTCGGTCGGCAACCCGATCAAGCTGTCGGATAGCCCGAGCGACGTGCAGCGGTCGCCGCTGCTCGGCGAGCACACTGACGAGATCCTGCGCTCGGTGCTCGGCTTCAGCGACCACCAGGTCGCCGACATCCACAAGTCCGGCGCGCTCGACCCGCCGCAGAAGCAGGCCGCCGAGTAGGCGGACCACTCAGAGAACGACGAAAGGGCCGCCCTTCGGGGCGGCCCTTTTTTGCATGGGCAAGGCCGCACGGTCGCAGGCTCAAACCAAAAAGCTAAAAAACAACCCCATGCACAGTAGCCAACGCGTTGGCCGTATAAGCAATTTCGATTTTTTAGAAATTTCTTTGACGCGTCGGGCAAAACAGGGGTATTATACCCATCATCGAGGAATTAAAGATTGTTCCCACGGAACAGATGTAGGGGCTGTTCGTTACGTCATTAACCGGCGTGCTTTCAGAAGCGAGCATGCCGCCTCCCCAGCGAGTGACTGAGCGCCTCGCAAGAGACCTGCCCAACGCTGAAGAATTGGCCGCCTTCTCATCCGGAGGGCGTCGATCCATATCTGTGCAGGAAAAGCGTCGCGTCCGGCAATCGTCGGGACCACGCCAGTTGATTAAATCGAGGTCGAAATGTTGAGAGATCATTCCCCTGATCGCGCCAAGCGTGAAGCCGACAAGGCGTTCAAGCCTGTCAAGACGCAGAAGCCGATGAATGACTACGCGAAGGACCAGCACTCCTTCAACGAAAACCGCGAGCGCCTAAAGACGGAACGATTGGCACGCGAGGCCAAGCCGGGAGATCGCAGCGAATAGCTATCGAGGCTCAGCTAGAGCATCGAGAGCATGACGATCCCGTCTTCGAGCTCCCCTGAAGCCAGCCGCGCTCGCGCGATGCGCTCCAGTTCAGTTCGGTTCTTGTGAAGATAGCTGAAGGCCTGCTTCTGCGTCAGAAACGTCGTCGCAAGCCGGCACATTTGTCGTCCCGCGCCAAGCGCGAGAAAGAACGTGATTGTGCCACCGCCGTCCGACTTGATTCTAGGCAAGACCCGCACTCTTTGGCATGTGACCGGCCCTCTCCAGATTTTCGTCTGACGCTGTCGACGTCGTTTATCGCGGCAGCTTCTTCTTGCGCTTCGCCGGGATGGTGGCCGGCGACGATGCCTGAAGCGTTGCGTCGGCCGCTTCCTTGGCTTCGCGCAGCTCTCGAAGCCGCGCCATGTTCTTGCGAATGTCGACGGATTGCTTTTCGGCATCCGCCATGGCCCGGACGCCTTCTTCAGCGGCTAAACGCTGACGATTGGAGCGGGCGATAGATTCAGGTGACTGTTCGGCCGGTTTCTTGGCGCTCATTATTCACCCTGCTGAGAAACGGACAAAACCCGCTCAATCCGGAGATCGAGCGGGCAGCGAGGCCGTTTCAGTACATCCGTGAAACGGCGCCAGGGCCTTTAGGCCAGCGAGAGATTCTCTGCGCTGACCTTGCCCCGCATCTTGTCGGTCTTGGCCTCGAAGTTGACCTTTTGGCCCTCGGCGAGACCCGCAAGACCAGCCCGCTCGACCGCGCTGATATGAACGAACACATCGGTGCCGCCGTCGTCGGGCTGAATGAATCCAAAGCCCTTCTGGCCGTTGAACCACTTCACTGTACCTGTCGTCATTTTCTTCTCCATAGCGCATACGCGCGGGTTCCGCGTGATCGTCACGCAGAACAAATTCAATTCGTCGATGTCTATGGAAAAGGAGCCCGCGGGCGCATTCAACAAGGCACAGCGGCTGAACGAACGGCTCCAACGTATACCTCATCAGCGTCATTTGCAAGGCTGGGCCAAATTCAATTGCCCCAGGAGCTCAGCGGGGATGATCGCAGGTATGCCGTTGGGGTGCGGGCCCATCATCCGAAAAGCCGATGCCTGCCCGGCAAATGGCATTTCGCGGCGCCTCACCGATCGCGAAGCTCATTGCTCTCCGAGCTGCTCACGAAAATACGTCACGACCGCCGCGTTGAACTCGCGGTGGAAGCCCACCCTGTCGAATCCTGCCGGCGTATCGGTGCAGATGCGGGGGATGGCTGCCGCAAGCTCCGGCGAGCAAGGCGCGAGGAAAGCAAAGTGGCCGGCGGGCACGACATGAATGTCGGGCTTGCCCGGCAATCCCTCCGCGACGCGCTCCGTGCCCGAACCGTCGCCGACGCCCGGGCCGCCGAACTGCGAGCGCCAGAACTGGAACGGCACCTTGACGACGGCCAGATTCTCCCGCGTCAGGGTGCCCGGCGCGGGATCGACGATCACCGCGGTGCGGATACGCGCATCGTGTATTGGCTCTGGCGGCGTCTCGCCGCTGTGCAACTCTGCGCAAGCGCCGATCGTCTCCTTGCAGAAGCTGGCGATGCGCGCGAAATCCGGCCTGGTCCCCATCAGCACAAAGCCGGTAGAGCCGCCAAGCGAGAAGCCGAAGAAGCCGACCTTGGCAGGATCGATCACCGCCCTGTCCTTCCAGTCCTTCAACAGAAAGTCGAGCAGGCGCACGATGTCTGCCGGACGCGATCCCCAGACCGACAATGTGTCGCGCCGCGAGGAGTCGCTATAAGTATCGCCGGGATGATTGATCGACGCGACGACAAATCCAGCGTCGGCCAGCGCTGCCGCGGTGTCGTGGTGCTGACCGAAGAACCGCCCCGGCCGTGCGAGAAGATGATGAGCGGCAGCTTTGCGCCCGTGACGTGGCAATCCTTCACGCCCTTCAGGTCGAAATCGGCACCGACGGAAAGACTGCCGAGCGACACATGTTCGGGCTCCTTCGCACACGGATACCAGATCGCGCCTGCGAGCGCGGGATCGGACTCGAGAAGCTGAATGCCCGCGGCCTCGGCAGGCGAGCCAAGACGGCAGAGCAGGATGGCGTAAGCCCAAAACGTCCTGCGCAACGGAAGTCCCCTGATCTCGCGCAGAAGTTGAACGAAGAACGATAGCGAAATTGTGGCCTCAATCCATCACCGGCAAACTCATCCTTTTCTGCCGGACCGGTAAGCCAGCAGAAAATCCAAGACGCCCTGTCGGATCGGCGACATCTCGTTCGTCCTCTGGACATGAATGGGCAGTAGACGACAACGTCGAGCCCATCAATTCACAGGGATAACCATCATGCCAAGCACCGTCCGCCTGCACCGCGTTCTGCCCACCAGCCCGGAAAAGATCTATCGCGCCTTCCTGGAGGCGGATGCGCTGGCGAAATGGCTGCCGCCGAACGGCTTCACCTGCACCGTGCACCACTTCGAGCCGAAGGTCGGCGGCACGTTCAAAATGTCGTTCCGGAACTTCACGACGGGCCACAGCCACGCTTTCGGCGGTGAGTATCTCGAGCTCGTTCCCGGCGAGCGGCTGCGCTACACCGACAAGTTCGACGATCCCAATCTGCCCGGGGTGATCGAGGTGACCGTGATCCTGAAGAAGGTCTCGGTCGGCACCGAGCTCGATATCACGCAGGCCGGCATCCCCGACGTCATCCCGCCGGAGGCCTGCTATCTCGGCTGGCAGGAATCGCTGCGGAACCTGTCAAGGCTCGTCGAGCCCGAGATCAACCAGTAGCGGCGACGTTGTTGTCGTAGGGTGGGCAAAGGCGCACTTGCGCCGTGCCCACGATCTTTCCGATACGGCGACAGATGCGTGGGCACGCTCCGCTTTGCCCACCCTACGGCACTTTTGATTGGACGCGCAGATCGCCCCAAGCCGTCATTGCGAGGAGCACTTGCGACGAAGCAATCCAGACTGTCTCCGCAGAAAGATTCTGGATTGCTTCGCTACGCTCGCAATGACGGAGGATGCCGAACCTTCCGAGAGAACAACCCTGATCGGAACGATCGTTACGCGCCCGCCTTTGCGATCCCGCCGCCTGCGGTCCAGCGATCGGGATCGGGACTGTGCCCGATCAGCGCGAGGCCGTAGGCGATCGACTCGAACTGGTCGCCCGACATCAGCCGCTCGTTGCCGAACCGGTCGGCGAACAGCTTCCTGACGGCCGGAACGAAGGACGTGCCGCCGGTCAAGAACACCTTCTCCACCTCGCGCGCGGTGATGCCGGCTTCGCCCAGCACCTTGTCGACGGTGGCCCCCAGCCGGGCGATGTCGTCGGCAATCCAGGATTCGAAATTCTTCCGGGTGATGGCCGCGCCGATGTCGACGCCGCCGCCCTTGAAGCGGAAGTCCACCTCGTCGTGGCCCGACAGCGCGACCTTGGCGTCGGACACCGCGCGGTACAGCGAGAAGCCGAGGTCGAGATCGACGATGGTGATGAAGTCCTCGAGCAGCTTCGGCTTCAGCGCGGAGCGCTGGAGCTCCCGGAGCTCGCGCAGATCGCCGTTGCTCTTCATCATCGCGAGCTGATGCCAGCGCGCGAGGTTGGTGTAGTGGCCGCTCGGGACCGGCAGCACCTTGTCGAACGAGCGGAAGCTGGAGCCCTTGCCGAGCCGCGGCGAGACGACATGGTCGACGATGCGGTAATCGAAGGTGTCGCCGGCAATGCCGATGCCGGCGTGGCCAAGCGGCTCGGCGCGAAGCGTGCCGCCCGCGCGCGAAAAGCGCATCACGGAGAAGTCGCTGGTGCCGCCGCCGAAATCCGCAACCAGCACGGTGGCATCACGCTCCAGCCGGCGGGCGAAGGAGAACGCCGCGCCCACGGGCTCGTAGACGTAGCGCGCATGGCCCGCGCCGAGGCTTTCGAACGCGGCCCGGTAGCGCTGCATTGCCAACGCCTCGTCGGGATTGCCGCCGGCGAAGCGCACGGGGCGTCCGACCGTGATGGACGATGTTGCGAAGCCGAATTTGTCGCCGCCATGGCGCGCCAGCGTCCGCAGGAACGCCGCCAGAATGTCCTCGAACTTGAAGCGCTGCCGGAACACTTGCGTGGTGTTGAAGCTGGAGCTCGCCGCAAACGTCTTGAACGACTGGAGGAAGCGGTAGATGTGGCGTCCTTCGAGGAACGTCTCGATCGCCCACGGTCCACCCTCGGCCTGGGCGCCGGCGCCCGGCCGGTCCTCCCAGAAGCACAGGGCCGACACGAAAACGCTGTGGCGCTGGCCGCCATGGTCGAAGCGGATGGCCTCGACCCGGCGGTCGTCCGCGGCGATGGCCACGACCGTATTGCTGGTCCCAAAATCGATGCCGATCGAGACGGCGGGCGAGGCGCTCGACATGAACCACTCTGATAGATGATTGGAAAAGGGGGCAGACCACTAACGGCTTTGGACTGCCCTGCCAAGGCCAGATTGTGCACCGCGACAGCCAGACGGCGCGGATTCAACGACTCTGGGGCGTTTTATGCCCGGACCGGCTGCTTTAACGCATCATTATATTGCAATGCAGCAGAGGACATGCTGCTATGCAATGGCATGCATGGACACTGGCATCTGGTATACGTAGATTGCCTTTCGAAATGAGACAGCAATACTGACTGTCTTAAGAAAGGGATTTCCGATGTCCAAGACCGCTTCCGTCGCGCTCGCGCCCACCACCTCGCTGTTCGCTCGCTTCATGGCCGCGGTCGATCGCTTCCTGATGGCGAGCGCCGAGATCTCCAACCACAACGGCGACCTGCCCCGCTTCGGCCTGTAAGCGTTAAACCCTGCGCATGATCTTTTCGGAAAACCGCTTCACACTTTTCCGGATCATGCTTTAGCGCTGCCGGATCGGCACGCGGGTTTCAAAATCGCCGACGTACTACTTTTGA
This sequence comes from Bradyrhizobium betae, assembly GCF_004123905.1. Classification (GTDB taxonomy): domain Bacteria; phylum Pseudomonadota; class Alphaproteobacteria; order Rhizobiales; family Xanthobacteraceae; genus Bradyrhizobium; species Bradyrhizobium betae_A. Next base: position 356,696 of record NZ_MZXW01000015.1, on the reverse strand, counting down.
TGAATGGCCCCGCACGACGGGGCCATTTCTATTTGCGCTGTCCGATTCACAAGCCCAGGCCGGCAAGGTCTGCGGCATTTGCGCACGGTGGCCGGACCAGCGCTTGAACCTTGGCATAATGAATACAAGAATGCCTCTCCAGCGCTCGCAAGAAAATTAGAGGCGCCACGGGAGGCTTTATGACGGACATGGTGCAGGCAACAGCTCCGACCGCCGCGCGCGTTAGCGACACGTATCGCTGGGCGCAATTGACGGTCGGTGTCGCGGCGATGGTGATGATCGCCAATTATCAATACGGCTGGACGTTCTTCGTCCCCGACATCCAGAAAAAATTCGGCTGGGATCGCGCATCGATCCAGTGGGCCTTTACGTTGTTCGTGCTGTTCGAGACCTGGCTGGTGCCGGTCGAAGGATGGTTCGTCGACAAATACGGCCCGCGCATCGTCGTGCTGGTCGGCGGCGTACTCTGCGCCGTCGGCTGGGCGATCAACGCGCAGGCGACCACGCTCAACGGCTACTATCTCGGCATGATCATCGCAGGCATCGGCGCCGGTGGCGTCTACGGCACCTGCGTCGGCAACGCGCTGAAATGGTTTCCCGACAAGCGCGGTCTTGCCGCGGGCATCACGGCCGCGGGCTTCGGTGCCGGCTCTGCCCTCACCGTCGCGCCGATCCAGGCCATGATCAAGGACAGCGGTTTCCAGACCACCTTCCTCTATTTCGGCCTCGGACAAGGCATCATCATCTGCATCCTCGCCTTCTTCCTGCTCGCGCCGAAAGCAGGCCAGGTGCCGGCCGTGGTGGCGAACGCCGCGCTGGTGCAGACGCGTCGCAACTACCAGCCGACCGAGGTGCTGCGCCAGCCGATCTTCTGGCTGATGTACTTCATGTTCGTGATCGTCGGCGCCGGCGGCCTGATGGTGACGGCGAATCTGAAGCCGATCGCGGTCGACTGGAAGGTCGACAGCGTTCCGGTGACGCTGATGGCGGTGACGATGACCGCGGTGACGTTCGCAGCGACGATCGATCGCGTGCTCAACGGCCTGACGCGTCCGTTCTTCGGCTGGATCTCGGACATGATCGGCCGCGAGAACACGATGTTCATCGCCTTCGGCATGGAAGGCGTCGGCATCTGGATGCTCTACCTCTGGGGCCACGATCCGATCTGGTTCGTCCTGCTCTCGGGCTTCGTGTTCTTCGCCTGGGGTGAGATCTACTCGCTGTTCCCCTCGACCTGCACCGACACGTTCGGCGCCAAGTTCGCGACCACCAATGCGGGCCTGCTCTACACCGCAAAGGGCACCGCCGCGCTGCTGGTCCCGATCGCCAACTACATGCAGCAATCGTCGGGCAATTGGGACAGCGTCTTCATCATCGCGGCCGGCGCCAACATCCTGGCCTCGGCGCTGGCGATCGTGGTGCTCAAACCCTGGCGCAAGGTGGTGGTCGCGAAATCGACCGTCTGACGCGCTGCGCCCAAGAGACTTCAAGCAACGACGCCCGGCCTCGCGGCCGGGCGTTTTCGTTTTTGGGCGGAACGCCCGGCTACCACTGAGGCTGGTGGAACCGCGGACTTTTCTTGCGCCGCGTTACAAGATAGGACTTGCATTCTGGAATATGGTATACCAAGCTCCGCGCCGCGCTTGCGACGATAAGCCACAATATTTGCGACACTGGGTCATCTTGCAATCCCAGGTCGCATTCAATCAGGCGCCTTGGGAGGTTGTTGATGATTTCCAGCACGGATGGCGCCGTCACGGCTGCGCCCCTTCGCACAGGTTTCCGTTGGCTCCAGCTTGCCATGGGCATCGTCTGCATGGCGATGATCGCCAATCTGCAATATGGCTGGACGCTGTTCGTCGATCCGATCGATCACGAGCACCATTGGGGTCGCGCCGCGATCCAGCTTGCCTTCACCATCTTCGTCGTCACCGAGACCTGGCTGGTGCCGATCGAGGCCTGGTTCGTCGACAAATACGGCCCGCGCATCGTCATCATGTTCGGCGGCGTGATGATCGCGCTGTCCTGGATTCTCAACTCCTACGCCGATAGCCTTGCCCTGCTCTATACCGCCGCCGTCATCGGCGGCATGGGCGCGGGCGCGGTCTACGGCACCTGCGTCGGCAACGCGCTGAAATGGTTCCCTGATCGCCGCGGCCTCGCCGCCGGCGCGACCGCTGCCGGCTTCGGCGCAGGCGCAGCCCTCACCATCGTACCGATCGCGACCATGATCGCAACGAGCGGCTATCAGCACGCCTTCCTCACCTTCGGCATCGGCCAGGGCGTGATCGTCTTCATCCTCGCCTTCTTCATCCAGCCGCCGCGGCTCTCGATTCCGCCGAAGAAGAAGCAGCTCAACCTGCCGCAGACCAAGATCGACTTCACCCCGCCGCAAGTGCTGCGCGCCCCTATTTTCTGGGTGATGTACCTCGTTTTCGTCATGGTCGCTTCCGGCGGCCTGATGACTGCGGCGCAGATCGCGCCCATCGCACACGACTTCAAGATCGCCGATACGCCGGTGACGCTTGCAGGCTTCCAGATGGCGGCATTGACCTTCGCGATCTCGCTCGACCGCATCTTCGATGGTTTTGGACGCCCGTTCTTCGGCTTCGTCTCCGACAATATCGGCCGCGAGAACACCATGTTCATCGCCTTCGGCACGGCGGCGCTGATGCTGCTGACGCTGTCGGCTTACGGTCACATCCCGGTGGTGTTCGTGCTCGCGACCGCGGTGTATTTCGGCGTGTTCGGCGAAATCTACTCGCTGTTCCCGGCGACCTGCGGCGACACCTTCGGCTCGAAGTTCGCAACCACCAACAACGGCATGCTCTACACCGCCAAGGGCACCGCGTCCCTGCTCGTCCCGCTCGCGAGCGTGATCTCGGCGACCTACGGCTGGAAGGCCGTGTTCGTGGTGGCAGTTGCCTTGAATGCAACCGCGGCGCTGATGGCGCTGTTCGTGATCAAGCCGATGCGCCGCTCCTTCATCCTCGGCAAGGAAGCCGAGAGCGCCAATGCCGCAACGGGCGCCGCCAAGACCGAGACGGCGTAACAACCACACACACCTTGCAAGATTGAGAAAGGGGCGCAACGATGCGCCCCTTTCTTTTTGTCGTTTTGGTACGCGTCAAACGTCAGCATTGCTGCCGCAAGAATTTTCGGATCAGCCAAATCGAATGCTTGACGATTGGCATTATGTATACCACACTTAACCCTGTCATTCACCTAGGGAGGTTGCAATGCTGGTCGGAGACATTCTGCGCAAGAAGACGCCGCGCGTTGTTACGGTGCGAATGAACGAAACGGTGGGTATCGCCGCCAAGCTGATGCGCGCCAACAACATCAGCGCGCTGGTGGTCAAGGACGTGGTCCGTTCCGAGGGCAACACCGCGGTCGGCATGTTCACCGAGCGCGACGTGGTGCGCGCGGTCGCCGAGCACGGCGCCAACGCCGTCAACATCAAGGTCTCTCAGCTCGTCTCGGTGCAGCAACTTATCTCCTGCACCTCGACCGACACGATCGAGCACGTCCGGCACCTGATGAACCGCAATCACATCCGGCACCTGCCCGTGATCGACGACTACAGCCTCGTCTCGGTCATCAGCATGCGCGACATCGCTGCTGCCATGGACGAAGCGATCAACGGCAAGCCGCAAGCGGCAGCCTAGAGCAATAACCTGAAGCGCGATGACGATTCCTCCAGATCTCATCGCGCTTTAGGGCGGCAACCCTTCCCCTGCGACTACCGGCCCCGGCTCGAACCTGTTCGCGCCGGACCGGATCTTTCGTCCCAAATTCCGGTCTCCCGCGAGGATTTCATGAAGATCTGCATCTACGGCGCCGGCGCGATCGGCGGATATCTCGGGGTTCAGCTCGCGCGCGCTGGCGCCGATGTCAGCCTGATCGCACGCGGCGCCCACCTCGCCGCGATGCGCGAGCACGGGCTGACGCTGCTCGCGGGTGAGGAGAAGCACATTGTACATCCGCGCTGCACCGACGATCCCGCCGAGCTCGGCGTGCAGGACTACATCATCATCACGCTGAAGGCGCATTCGATCACCGGCGTGATCGAGAAGATGCAGCCGCTGCTCGGGCCCCACACCCGCATCGTCACCGCCGTCAACGGCATCCCCTATTGGTACTTCCACAAGCACGGCGGCCAATACGAGAACTCGACGCTGGAGAGCATCGACCCCGGCGGGCGGCAGTGGCGCGAGATCGGCGCCGAGCGTGCCATCGGCTGCATCGTCTATCCCGCCACCGAGATCGAGGCGCCCGGCGTGATCCGCCACGTCTACGGCAACAATTTTCCGCTCGGCGAGCCCTCCGGCGAGATCACGTCCGACGTGCAGCGCCTCGCCGACCTGTTCGTCGCAGCCGGGCTGAAAGCGCCGGTGCTCGACCGCATCCGCGACGAGATCTGGCTCAAGCTGTGGGGCAATGTCTGCTTCAACCCGATCAGCGCGCTGACCCATGCCACGCTCGACGTGATCTGCACCGATCCGTCCACGCGGGCGCTGTCGCGCGCGATCATGATGGAGACGCAAGCGATCGCCGAAACCTTCGGCGTCAAATTCCGCGTCGACGTCGAACGCCGCATCGAGGGCGCCCGCAAGGTCGGCGCGCACAAGACCTCGATGCTCCAGGATCTCGAGCGCGGCCGCCCGATGGAGATCGACCCGCTCGTCACGGTGGTGCAGGAGATGGGCCGCCTGACCGGGATCGCGACGCCCGCGCTCGACTCGGTGCTGGCCATGGTGACCCAACGCGCCCGCATCGCCGGCCTCTATGACGGCGTCTCGGCGCCATCGGATCCCCGCGCACTGGCGGTGGCGTGATGGCGGGCGAGATGAAACAATGGCTGCGCTTCCGGAATAATGGCGCGACCGGCTTCGGCACCCTGACGCCATCAGGCATCAGCGTGCAGGAAGGCGAGATGTTCGGCCGCCATGCCGCTACCGGCAAGATGCTGGCGTTGTCGGAGGTCGAGCTGCTGGCGCCCTGCGCGCCCAGCAAGATCGTCGCGCTCTGGAATAATTTTCACGCGCTCGCGGCCAAACTCAACCAGCCGGAGCCGCCGGAGCCGCTCTATCTGCTCAAGGCCACCACCAGCATCACGACGCCGGGCGCCGTGATCCGCCGCCCCTCCTACTACGACGGCAAGACCACCTATGAGGGCGAGCTCGGCATCGTCATCGGCAAGACCTGCGCCCGCGTCACGCCTGCGGAAGCCGACAGCTTCATCTTCGGCTACACCTGCGTCAACGACATCACCGCCAACGACATCCTGACCAGCGATCCGACCTTCCCGCAATGGGCCCGCGCCAAGGGCATCGACGATTACGGCCCGTTCGGCCCTATCATCGCGACCGGCCTCGATCCGGCGAAGCTCGTGGTTCGCACCATCCTCAACGGCGCGGAGCGGCAGAACTATCCGATCTCGGACATGATCTTTTCCGCGCAAGAGCTGGTCAGCAGGATCTCTCACGACATGACCCTGCTCCCTGGCGACCTCATTGCCGTCGGCACCTCGGTCGGCGTCGGCGTGATGAAGGAGCCGGTGAATATTGTGACCGTCGCGATCGACGGCATCGGCGAGCTGACCAACGAGTTTCGGCTGTAGCTCTCTCCCCGTCATTCCGGGCTCGGCGCTTTGCGCCGCCCCGGAATGACGACCGAGGACTGGGCCAGCGCCGTCCCCTGCCTCGGGAAAACCCGGCACTCCACAAACCGCCCTCCACCAATCGGCTGACGCCGACGGCTGTGGATCGCGTTAGCTGGCACGTCCGCCGGCCCGCGCGCCTCTTGATCTCGGTTCCGCTCTCCAATAGCAACTATGGCGAGATTGTGTGCCGGCGTGAGGAAGTCACGATGTGGCTGTTTGTCCTGGTTGCCTGGTTCGTCTTGCTTGCCGCCGTCGCACTTCTCGCCCAGCAGGCGTTTGGGTACGACATCGCCCATTTGCCCGCTTTGTTCGCGGGCCTATCCATGCCGCAGCGGATCGCGACCGGCGTGCTTCTGGTCCTGGCGCTGGCGCTGATCGGCGCAACCGCCTGGCGGCTGTCGCGCCAGGACCGGCGCCTCGACAAGCTGCGCGACCGCCTCAAGAAGACCCGCGAGGACGTCGTCGTCGCCCATGCCCTGCAAAACCACCTCGATGCCACCGTCCAGCACCTGATCGAGAGCGATCCCAGAGAGGCCGTCTCCGCCCTCCACGACAAGCTGGGCGAGACCGAGCAGCGCGCGCTGCTCCAGCAGGGCCGCAACGAATCCACCGACATGCACGACCAGCTCGCCGACATCCGTCGCCGCCAGCAGGCGTTGCGCGACATGGTCGGCAAGGTCGCCGATCAGCGCCGCGCGGTCGAGCCGGTCTTCACCGAGATCCGCGACCGCCAGAACCAGCTCGAGCGCTCGCTGCACGACCTCGAGACCGACGACCGCAAGAACAACCTCGCCGACCGGCTGAAGGACATCGCGCGCGACGTATCGACGCTGCTGACGCGGGTCAACACGGTCCAGGAGACGTTTGCGACCCTCAACCAGTACAAGGAAGATCTGGGGAAATCCCATGCCGAACTGGTGCCGCTGCGCTCGACGGATGCCGGCATCAACGCCCTGATCGGCGAGCTTGGCCTCAGCCATGACCGGCTCGCAAAGGACATCGAGGAGCTCGAGACCGGCGGCGAAACGCCGCTCGGTAGCCGCGTCGAGACGCTGTCAAAGAACAAGGTCGAGATCGAGCAGCGCCTCGCCCGCATCGACGACAGCTTCAACATTCTCAAGGCTGTCAGGCTCGACTTCGAGGAGCTCGGCCAGCGCCAGGCCCAGCTCGAACGCTCGCTCGGCGAAGTCGAGACCGATTCCGACGGCAAGACGCTCACTGAGCGCCAGAACGCGCTGAACGATTTCGTGCTCCAGTCGCGCCAGCGCCTCGGCGCGCTGCAGGAGACGCTGACGACGCTGCATGCCTTCAAGGCGGAATTGTCGAAGTCGCAGGCCGATCTCGTTCCGCTGAAGGCCCCGGTATTCGGCATCGAGGCGATGATCGCCGACGTCAGCACCACTCGCGATCTCCTGGCCAAAACCGTCGGCGAGATCGAGGCGAACGCGGGCGTAACGCTGGCCTCGCGCGTCGAAACGCTCACCAAGAGCAAGCGCGAGGTCGAAGACCGCCTCACCCGCATCTTCGACAATTTCAACATGCTCGATGCCCTGCGCAAGGACATCGGCGGCATCTTCTCGACGATCCGGAACAGCCTGAACCGGATCGGGTGATCCTCTTGTAGGATGGGTAGAGTGCAGCGAAACCCATCATCCCTCCTCGGTGAAACGATCGATGGGTTTCGCTTCCGCTCTACCCATCCTACGGGCCTCGAACCGGAGTTGGCGCCAGCGCGACCAATCCGCCATGCGCATCATCCTCGGCCTCATGTCTGGTCTCGTCGGCATGCTGGCCGGCTGGTTCGGACTTGCGATCCTGGTGGCGACGCTCGCGGGGCCGGACCGGGATGGCGGCACCGCCATGGGGGCTTTCTTCCAGATCGGGCCGATCGGCGGTGTCATCGGCTTTGTTGTCGGGGTGTGGCTGTTCAGCAGGATCGGCATCGTCAGAGCGAGCGTCTCTCTGCCCGATGTGGAGGTGCCCGGCACCGCAGCGGCCTCGCGCAGCCGCATCTCGTTCCCCTTTGCCGTCACGCTTGTGCTGCTGGTTGCGGGGCTCGGCTGGTGGGCGTGGTACGAGCTCATCCGCTCGCCCTATCTCAGTCACGGCTTCATGACGCTCGACCTCCAGTTCAAGCTGCCACCCGGAATGACCTTGCCGGCGAGGGAGGACGTGCGGATCGAGGTGCAGGAACGACAGGGATACACCGTGGCCGAGTTGACCAACCGCTGGCACGGCCACGACGGCGACCGCCAGGTGATCGTCACTTCCGCCTCGCTGATGTACAAGACAGGCCACCGCCTCGTCACCCTCACCCTGCCCAACCAGCCCGCACAATCGTGGCGGCTCGATCTCTCCTCCGATCCCGATCCGACACCGGGCTATTCGGACTGGCACGTTGCGAACGGCACGCCGTCGGCAAGGATCGAGATGAATTTTCGCCTGAGCGCCGACCGCTGACGAACGCGCGGCGTAGCGTCGAAACATTCCGACACATCACATCTCCGCGCGCTCGAGAGATGCCGCCAACATGTCGCGAGGATGCCGCACTGTGGTCGCATTCCGCCGCCCTTCTGTGAGGCGTGTCTGGGGGCACGGCTGTGCCGTGTTTGGACTAAACCTTCTAGGGGTATGACTGTGAAGAAGATTGTATTTGTTCTGGGTGCCACGCTTGCTCTGGTGACGGTTGCGAACGCTGCAGATCTGCCGCGCCGCCAGCCGGTGCCGGTCTACGGGGAGCAGGCTCCGATCGGCAAGATGCCGATTGGCAAGAGCCCGATTGGAAAGGCCCCGATCGGCAAGGCGCCCGGCCCAGTCGCAGCGCGCTACTGATACGCGCAAAATCTGCGTAAGCGGCTGACAGTCGAGGGGCAAAGCGTGACGAACAAACCTGATCGATCGGGATCCTGCATCCTTGCGGGATTTGCCCTGGCGGCCATGATCGCATGCACAACACCCTCGGCCTCGGCCCATGAAGCGAACAAGCGCGCTGCCGATGCCAACGCGCTTGCCACGACCGACACCGCATCACGATCGGCACCGCAATCGCGGCGCCCGATCGCGCGTGCGGAGAAAGGTCCGTACTACGTGGATTTCCGCGCCCGCACGGCGGCGAGCTGGGGCCACGCTTTCGTCTGGTACGGCAAGACCAGCGAGCGCGCCGTCGAGGTCGCAGGCCTTACCCCGTCCGGGGACACCTGGGCCTATGTGCTCGGTCACCTCACCTGGGTGCCATCCGAGACCGGCGCGAGCTATGGCGATCTCGATCCGGACTATCTGACCGCGAGCTACCGCGTGTACCTCAACGAAGCCGACGCCAAACGCGTGTTCGCCTACATCAAGAAATTGCAGGCGAGCTCTCCGGTCTGGAACGCCGAAACCACCAATTGCACCGGCTTCATCGGCGACATCGCCGAATTCATGGGCCTGCAGGTGCCCTATCGCTGGCAGCGCCCGGAAAACTTCGTCAACCGCCTCAAGGAAATGAACGGCGGCCGCCAGATGGTGCGGCTGTCGGCGGAGTAGTTTCCCGTCATTGCGAGCAATTTGGCTCGAAAGCCGAGGTCTCGTGCCCCGGACGCCGCGCAGCACGAAGTGATGCGCTGCAGAGCCGGGGCCCATGCATCAGCACGCTGCGTGGCCTTCTGGGTCCCGGCTCTGCGCAGCAGCGTTGCACGCTGCAGCGCGTCCGGGACACGAGCCCCCAATTATCCGCCCCGCGGAATCACGCCCATTCTCCGCATGAGGCCCCGCCTCCGCCGCACGACCCCGCAATAGACATTTCTCACCCCCGGCGGCATCCTCGCGCCATCAACCGATAACAGAGCCCGCGGGCCGCCCAGGGGGAAACAATGTTGCAGACACGGTTCACAAAGCTCGTCGGCGTCGAGCACCCAATCGTCCAGGGCGGCATGCAATGGGTCGGGCGCGCCGAGCTGGTCGCGGCCGTCGCCAATGCCGGGGCGCTCGGCTTCATCACGGCGCTGACCCAGCCGACACCTGAGGACTTGACCAAGGAGATCGCGCGCTGCCGCGACCTCACCGACAAGCCGTTTGGCGTCAATCTCACCATCTTGCCTGCGATCAAGCCGCCGCCCTATGCCGAATACCGCGCCGCCATCATCGAGAGCGGCATCACGGTGGTCGAGACCGCCGGCAACAAGCCGCAGGAGCATGTCGACGAGTTCAAAAAGCACGGCGTCAAGGTCGTGCACAAATGCACCAGCGTCCGCCACGGGCTTTCGGCCGAACGGATGGGCGTCGACGCCATCTCGATCGACGGGTTCGAATGCGCCGGCCACCCCGGCGAGGACGACACCCCGGGCCTGATCCTGATCCCGGCCGCCGCCAACAAGATCAAGATCCCGATGATCGCCTCCGGCGGCTTTGCCGATGCCCGCGGCCTCGTGGCGGCGCTGGCGCTGGGTGCCGAGGGCATCAACATGGGCACCCGCTTCATGGCCACCAAGGAAAGCCCGATCCACCAGCTGATCAAGGAGAAGATCGTCGCCAATGACGAGCGCGAGACCGAGCTGATCTTCCGCACCATGCGCAACACCTCGCGTGTCGCCAGGAACGAGATCTCGACCAAGGTCGTCGCCATGGAGAGGGAGGGCGCCAAGTTCGAGGACATCCGCGAGCTCGTCGCGGGCGCCCGCGGCAAGATGGTCTACGCAACAGGCAATTCCGACGAAGGCATCTGGTCGGCCGGCCAGGTGCAGGGTCTGATCCAGGACATCCCAACTTGCGGGGAGCTCATCTCCCGCATCGTGCGCGAAGCCGAAGCCATCATTCGCAGCCGGCTCGAAGGCATGATCGCTAGCCCGGCGGCGCAGGCTGCCGAATGATCACTGATGTGATTTGAACAAGGCGCTCGCGGCGCCGAAGGTCTACTCCCTCGCCCCGCTTGCGGGGAGAGGGTCGGGGTGAGGGGGAGTCTCCGCGAGGACGGTAGCGGTTGGCGGAGACTCCCCTCACCCGGAATTTGCTCCGCAAATTCCGGCCTCTCCCCGCACGCGGGGAGAGGCGAAGAACGGCATCGCTCTTCATCTACAAACTCAATTGAGTTCGAGGTAACGCATGAAAGCTTACGTCTACAGCCCTGAGGGCGCTCGGATTTCCGACGTCGCTCAACCAAAACCTAAAGGCACGCAGGTGCTGGTTCGCGTGCGCGCCTGCGGCCTCAATCGCGCCGACACCGGCATGCGCAAAGGTCACGCTCATGGCGCGGCCGGCGGCGTCGGCACCGTGCTCGGCATGGAATGGGCCGGCGAAGTCGCCGAGCTCGGACCGGATGCCAAGGGCGTGAAGGTCGGCGACCGCATCATGGGATCGGGCGGCGCGGCGTTCGCCGAGTACACACTCGCCGATCACGGCCGGCTGTTCCGCGCGCCCTCGAACATGAATTTTGAGGAGGCCGCCACCCTCCCCGTCGCGCTCGCGACCATGTACAACGCCGTCGTCATGGTCGGTGGCGTGCAGGCTGGCCAAGCCGTGCTGATCCAGGGCGCGAGCTCCGGCGTCGGCCTGATGGCGATGCAAATTGCAAAACTCAAGGGCGCCAGGCTGGTGATCGGCTCGTCGACCGATGCCTATCGCCGCGGCCGGCTTGGGGAATACGGCGCCGACCTCGCGGTGGACTCCTCGGATCCCAAATGGGTCGACGAGGTGCTGAAGGCGACCAACCGCGAAGGCGTCGACCTCATCGTCGACCAGGTCTCGGGCCAAGTCGCCAACCAGAACCTTGCTGCGACCAAGGTCAAGGGCCGCATCGTCAATGTCGGCCGGCTCGGCGGCACCCATGCCGACTTCAACTTCGACCTGCATGCCGCGCGCCGGATCAGCTATATCGGCGTTACCTTCCGCACCCGCACCGTCGAGGAGGTCCGCGAGATCTTTGACGAGGTCAAGAAGGACATCTGGGGCGCGGTGGAGTCGCGCAAGCTGCAGCTGCCGATCGACAAGGTCTATGCGTTCGACGACATCGACAAGGCGTTCGAGCACATGGAAGCGAACAAGCATCTGGGGAAGATTGTTGTGACGCTTTAACAGCAGCCGGACGAGAGCCGCAATCTCTCCACTCGTCATGGCCGGGCTTGTCCCGGCCATCCACGTCTTTGCCACGCGGAACGAAGAACGTGGATGCCCGGGACAAGCCCGGGCATGACGGAGAGAGCGGCATAGACCAGCCTTCAATTCGGAAGCATTCGCAACACCTTCGCTCCTGCAACTCACTCGCGACTACAGCTGTGGATCGTCGCTTGATGTTCAGCCCTGGGCTGCTAAATCCCCGCCATGAGCGCACAACACAGCAAGACCTCGGTCGCGGCTATCTCGGTCTTCGCCAGCGGCGGCATGGCGGCGGCCAAGTTCGCGGTCGGCATCGCGATCGGCTCGCTCGCGCTGATCTCGGAGGCCCTGCATTCCTCGGTCGACCTGATTGCGACCATCATCACCTGGGCGGTGGTGCGGGTGTCCGACAAGCCGGCGGATGACCAGCACCATTACGGCCACGGCAAGCTGGAGAGCATCTCCGCGCTCGGCGTCACCGCCCTGCTTTACGTGCTCGCCGGCGGCATCCTGGTCGAGTCCTACAGCCGCCTGCGCGAGGGAACCTCGCCGCCGACCATCTCGGCGGTGCCGTTCGTGGTGCTGGTGATCGACATCGTCGTCAATTTCTGGCGTGCCCGCGCGCTGCACAAGGCCGCGCGGGAAACGCGGAGCCAGGCGCTGGCAGCCGATGCGCTGCATTTCGCCTCCGACGTGATGGGCTCGTTTGCCGTAATCATCGGCCTGATCCTGGCCGCCCTCGGCTTCTGGTGGGGCGACGCGGCGGCGGCTGCCGCCGTCGCCGTGATGATCGCCCTGCTCGGCCTGCGCATGGCGGGCTCGACGGTGCAGACCCTGGTCGACCGCGCGCCGGAAGGCGCACAGGAGAAAGCCACGGCCGCGATCCGCAGCGTGGCCGGCGTGATCGACGTCGAGCGGCTGCGCGTGCGCATGGTCGGGGCGACCACGTTCATCGACACTATCGCGAAGGTACCGCGGACCTATCCGATCGACCGCGTCGAAAGCATCAAGCGCAACGCGGAAGCCGCCGTCAGCAAGGCATTCGGCGATGCCGACCTCACCTTCACCGCCGTTCCCGTCGCGCGCGACAACGAGACGGTGCGCGACCGCATCATGGTGATCGCGCGCAATTCTGGTCTCGCCATCCACCACGTCACGGTGCACGATCTCGGCGCCAAGCTGATCGTCGGCATCGACCTCGAGGTCGACGCGGGCATGCAGCTCGAGGCCGCCCACGACGTCGCCAACACGCTGGAGCGGAACATCCAGGAGGATTTCGGCGAGGACGTCGAGGTCGACGTTCATATCGAGCCGCTGGAACCGGAACTGCCGTTCGGCGTCGATGCTGCGCCGGAACGGGTCCAGACCATTGCCGCCGCACTGACCGAATATGCCGCCGGCAGCGAGATCCACGACATCCATAATGTGCGCGTCCGCAACACCGACGCCGGCGAGATCGTCAACTTCCACTGCCGTGCCATGCCGTCGATGAGCGTGATCAAGGTGCACGAGCATGTCGATGCGATCGAGCGCAGGCTGCGCCGCGCGTTCCCGAGCGTGAAGCGCGTCATCAGTCACGCCGAGCCGCCGCGCGCGTGATCTGGAATGTACGAGGAGTCACGCGTTCCCGTTTCGGACTCATCGCTCACATCGATTTGCGGATGCGAGAGGCGCGAACTCTCCATTGGATAAGAATTATTCGGCATTAACGATTCATTGACTCTCGACAGCCTGCGCAAAGTGGATTCAAATCGCTGTGATTCGAAAGCGACGTGGGGCTGCTTTCGAAATTCGTCGTACAGGTTTTCCAGGGGGCCGAAGGCATGTCGCGTGCAGACGCCGCGAACGCGTGCGTCCAATCCGATTCGATCAAGGGATTGGCGCAATCGATCGCGAAACCTGCCTATCATCGGCTCCTGATCGCGGAGCCGGCGCTTCGCCGCGCCGTGCCGACGCTGATCATCGCGTTCCTGATCACGATCTGCCTCGGTGCGTTCGTGCAGGTCGTCGACCAGACGCGCCAGAAGCGGCAGGTCGTCCGGCACGACATCTCGGCGCTCGCCGACCTGCTCGCAGAGCGTATCGACCGCCTGACCTCGACGCGGCAGGAGCGGCTCAAGAACATCGAGAACCTGCCGACGCTGCTGCCCGACCTGATCCCGTCCTGGGGCATGGCCACCGGCCGCCACGTCGTCGTCACCTCGGCCGGCGTCGACCGCCGCATCCTCGCCCGCATTCCCATCGACAGCGATCCCTCCGGTAACGACCGCCTGCTGGATGCCATCACCACGGCGCAACTGCTCGCGGCGCCGCCGCGCGACGGCGACATCTCCGACATGACGCTGCCGAACGGCAATCCCGCGATGGCGACCTCGCGGCAGATCAAGTCGCTGCCCGGCTACGTCACCGTGATCCAGGAGCGCAACGAGCCGATCTGGGGCTCGGACGCCGCGCTCTCGGTGACGCTGTCGGCGACAACAGGCTTCGTCGTCCTGATCCTCGGCTTCGCCTTTCACTGGCAGTCGACCCGCGCCCGCGAGGGAGACCTCATCAACGACGCCGTGCGCGGCCGGATCGACACCGCGCTCAACCGCGGCCGCTGCGGATTGTGGGACTGGGACCTGTCGCGCGGCCGGATCTTCTGGTCGCAATCAATGTTCTCGATGCTGGGCCTCGACGGTCGCAACGAACTCCTCACCTTCGGCGAGGTCAACGCGCTGGTGAAGTCCGACGACATCGACCTGTTCGAGATCGCCGACCAGCTCATTTCCGAGAAGATCGCCCACATCGACCAGACCTTCCGCATGCAGCACGTCGACGGCCACTGGATCTGGCTCCGCGTCCGCTGCGAGAAGACCAGCGGGGCGACCGATTCCAGCGTGCACCTGATCGGGATTGCGGTCGACATCACCGAGCAGAAGAGCCTCGCCGAGCGCACGGTGGAAGCCGACCTCCGCCTGCGCGACGCCATCGAGACCATTAACGAGGCCTTCGTGCTGTGGGACGCCAGCGACCGCCTCGTGCTCTGCAACTCGCACTTCCAGCGCCTGCACAAGCTGCCCGACTCGGCCGTCATCCCCGGCACCTCCTACGAGACGGTGCTTGAGGTCGGCCGCATGCCGGAGGTGCGCACCCGTCACAACGAGACCGCGGCCCAAGGCCCCGGCGCGCGCACCTTCGAGGCGCAGCTCGACGACGGCAGCTGGCTGCACATCAGCGAGCGCCGCACCAAGGACGGCGGCTACGTCTCGGTCGGCACCGACATCACCCGCATCAAGGAGCACGAGCAGAAGCTGGTCGACAACGATTTGCGCCAGCGCGCCACCGTCATCGACCTCAAGCGCTCACAGGCAGCCCTCGAGCGCCAGACCAACGAGCTCGCCGATCTCGCCGAAAAATATCAACGCGAGAAAACCCGCGCCGAGGAAGCCAACCAGACCAAATCGAAATTCCTCGCCAATATGAGCCACGAGCTGCGCACCCCGCTCAACGCCATCATCGGCTTCTCCGAGATCATGGGAAGCGGCATGTTCGGTGAGCTGGGCTCGGAGAAATACCAGGAATACTGCCAGGACATCCTGACCAGCGGCCATTACCTGCTCGAAGTCATCAACGACATCCTCGACATGTCCAAGATCGAGGCCGGCCGCATGAAGCTCGACATGGAAGAGCTCGATCTCGCGCAGACGCTGGCGGAATCCTTGCGGGTCGTCACCGGCCGGGCCCAGGACAAGAAACTGACGCTCGACGCCGACATCGAGACGTCGATCTCCGTTGTTGCCGACCGCCGCGCCACCAAGCAGATCATCGTCAATTTGCTGTCGAACGCGGTGAAGTTCACGCCCGACGGCGGACGCATCGTGGTGCGCAGCCGGCAGCTCGACGACAAGATCGTGCTGATGATCGCCGACACCGGCATCGGCATCGCGCCGCATTCGCTGTCGCGGCTCGGCCGTCCGTTCGAGCAGGTCGAGAGCCAGCTCACCAAGACCTATCACGGCTCGGGCCTCGGCCTCGCGATCGCCCGCTCGCTGGCGCAGCTGCACGGCGGCTCGATGAAGCTGCGCTCGAAGATCGACGTCGGCACCGTCGTCCGCGTCACCCTGCCGCGCGATGCGATCAAGGCGGCGGCCGGAATATCGGCTGCGGCGTAACGCTTACAATTGCAGCGACGGCGCGACTTCGCGCGCGACATTGACCAGCGCCGCGATCAACGGCGTCATGGGATCACGCTGCGGGATCACCATGCCGATGCTGTAATTGACGTCGGGATCGGTGATCGGGATCGAGCGGACCGTGTCGGACAGACCGAGCGTCTCGGCGAGCTTGGCCGGCATCACGCTCGCCCAGCGCCCCGTCTTCACGTGCGTGAACAGCACCAGCAGCGAGTTCGAGGTCAGGGTCGGCGTCGCCTCCGCGCCGACCGAGCGCAGCGCGCGGTCGATGATGCGGCGGTTCTGCATGTCGGGCGTCAGCAGGCACAGCGGCACCTCGCCGACCTCCTTCCACGTCACCGTCTCGCGATCGCCGAACATCCCGTCCGGGGCGGTCAGCAGGCGATAGCTCTCGTTGTAGAGCGGAATGGTACGCACCTTTCCGATCGGCTCGTTCTCGATGTAGGTCAGCCCCGCATCGACCTCGAGATTTTCGAGCAGTCCCAGCACTTCCGATGACGTGGTGGACTGGATGCGGAAGCGCACCTCGGGATGCTTGGCGCGGAATGGTGTCGTCAGCTGGGCGACCATGCCGAGCACGGTCGGGATCGCCGCGATGCGTATCTCGCCGGAGAGCTGATGCTTCAGCCCGTTGATCTCGTCGCGCATGGCCCGCGCGTCGCCCACGATCCGCCGCGCCCAATCCAGCGCCCGCTCGCCCTCAGGGGTGAAACCCTGGAAGCGCGATCCGCGCTGGACCAGCATCACGCCCAGGATCTCCTCGAGCTGCTTCAGCCCGGTCGACATGGTCGGTTGCGTCACGCCGCAAACTTCTGCCGCGCGTCCAAAATGCCGCTCCTTTGCCAGCGCCAGCAGCAGTTCAAGCTTGTCGATCAACCGGTCGTCTCCTCGAATTCTGTCGTGGCATGCAAGCTAGCACGCCGGCCCTGCACCAACACGCAAAAACCGGCAACCGATACGAGCTTGATTACCAATTCGTATCGTCCAATTGGCTGTGCCGATCGATCTGAATTCGCAATCGCAGCATGAGACAGCTTTATTGATCTTCGAACGATTCCAAATAGTTTGCGAGGAAGGGACGCTCAAATTGAGAACGAAGAATGACAGCGGTTTACGAGCCTTGGGATGAGACGCGCGGCGCCGAGATCATCGCCGAACATGCGAACCGGGAAGGCGCGACGCTGGTCATCCTGCATGCGCTTCAGGAGGCGTTCGGCTACGTGCCGGAGGCAGCGATTCCCATGGTGGCGCAGGCGCTGAACCTGTCGCGCGCGGAAGTGCATGGCGTGTTCACGTTCTATCACGATTTCCGCCACAAGCCGGCCGGCCGCCATGTGCTGAAGCTGTGCCGCGCGGAGGCCTGTCAGGCCGCCGGCGGCGATGCGCTGGCTGCGCGCGCGGAAGCGAGGCTCGGCGTTTCGCTTGGACATACGACAGCCGATGATCGCGTCACGCTGGAGCCGATCTACTGCCTCGGCCTGTGCGCGACCGCGCCGTCCGCGATGCTCGACGGTCGCCTTGTTGGCCGGCTCGACGAGAAGCGCCTCGATGCGCTGGTTGCGGAGGCACAGCGATGAGCGTGCGTCTGTTCGTCTCACGCGATGCGGGTGCGGTCGCTGTTGGTGCCGACGAGGTTGCACTGGCCCTGGAAAAAGCTGCAGCCAAACGCGGCGTTGCCATCGAGATCATCAGGACCGGCTCGCGCGGCCTGTACTGGCTGGAGCCGCTGGTCGAGGTCGCGACGCCGCAGGGCCGGATCGCGTTCGGCCCCGTCACCGAGAGCGATGTGCCCTCGCTGCTCGACGCGCTCGCCAGCAATACGCCGCATCTGCTGCGGCTGGGCGCGACCGACGAGATTCCGTGGCTGAAGCGCCAGACCCGCCTCACCTTCGCGCGCTGCGGCGTGATCGATCCGCGCTCGCTCGACGACTACCGCGCCCATGGCGGCTACAAGGGCCTTGAGCGTGCGCTCTCGCTCGGCTCGGATGCGATCCTCACCGAGGTCACCGCATCCGGCCTGCGTGGCCGCGGCGGCGCGGGCTTCCCAACCGGCATCAAGTGGAAGACGGTTGCGCAGGCGAAGGCCGACCGCAAGTTCATCGTCTGCAACGCCGACGAAGGCGACAGCGGCACCTTCGCCGACCGCATGATCATGGAAGGCGATCCCTTTCTCGTCATCGAGGGCATGACGACATCAGGCATCACGGTCGGCGCCACCAAAGGCTACATCTACATCCGCAGCGAATATCCGCACGCGGTCGAGGCGATGAATGCCGCCATCGTGGCGGCGAGGCGCGGCGGCTATCTCGGCGACAAGATCGGCGGCTCGACGTACAGCTTCGATATGGAAGTGCGCGTCGGCGCCGGCGCTTACGTCTGCGGCGAAGAGACCTCGCTGCTGGAAAGCCTCGAAGGCCGCCGCGGCCTCGTGCGCGCAAAACCGCCGCTGCCGGCGCATCACGGCCTGTTCGGCAAGCCGACCGTGATCAACAACGTGCTGTCGTTCGCGGCGATCCCCTTCATCCTCGCCGAAGGCGCCAAGGCCTATGCGGATTTCGGCATGGGCCGTTCGCGCGGCACGATGCCGATCCAGCTCGCCGGCAACATCCGCCATGGCGGCCTGTTCGAGACCGCGTTCGGCGTGACGCTCGGCGAACTCGTCGACGACATCGGCGGTGGCACGTTCACCGGACGCCCGGTGCGCGCGGTGCAGGTCGGCGGTCCGCTCGGCGCCTATTTCCCCCGCGCGTTGTTCGACACCCCGTTCGACTATGAGGCCTTCGCCGCGCGCGACGGCCTGATCGGTCATGGCGGCATCGTCGTGTTCGACGACAGCGTCGACATGCGCAAGCAGGCCCGCTTCGCCATGGAGTTCTGCGCCATCGAATCCTGCGGCAAGTGCACGCCCTGCCGGATCGGCTCGACCCGCGGCGTCGAGACCATCGAGAAGATCATCCGCGGCGATCGCGTCAGCGAAAACCTCGCGCTGGTCGAAGACCTCTGCAACACCATGAAATTCGGCTCGCTCTGCGCACTCGGCGGCTTCACGCCCTACCCCGTGCTCAGCGCATTGAAGCACTTCCGGGAGGATTTTGTTCCGGCGCCGACCACGCTTCAGGCCGCGGAATAGGAGAACGACGATGTCTCTGATCGAAGAAATCGACTACGGCACGCCACGCTCGAAATCGGAAACGATGGTGACGCTGACCATCGACGGAAACCAGGTCACGGTGCCCGAGGGCACCTCGATCATGCGGGCCGCGATGGATGCGGGCCACCAGATCCCAAAACTCTGCGCCACCGACATGGTCGACGCCTTCGGCTCCTGCCGGCTCTGCGTCGTCGAGATCGAGGGCCGCGCCGGCACGCCGGCCTCCTGCACCACGCCAGCGATGAACGGCCTCGTCGTGCACACCCAGAGCGAACGGCTGAAGAAGCTGCGCAAGGGCGTGATGGAGCTCTACATCTCCGACCATCCGCTCGACTGCCTCACCTGCGGCGCCAATGGCGATTGCGAATTGCAGGACATGGCGGGCGCCGTGGGCCTGCGCGACGTGCGCTACGGCTATGAGGGCGAGAACCACGTGTTTGCCAAATCCAACGGCAAGATCAACGCCGCCTGGATGCCGAAGGACGAGTCCAACCCGTACTTCACCTACGATCCCTCCAAGTGCATCGTCTGCTCGCGCTGCGTCCGCGCCTGCGAGGAGGTGCAAGGCACTTTTGCGCTGACGATCTCCGGCCGCGGCTTCGACAGCCGCGTCTCGCCGGGCATGAGCGAGAGCTTTCTGGGCTCCGAATGCGTCTCCTGCGGCGCCTGCGTGCAGGCCTGCCCGACTGCGACGCTGACGGAGAAGTCCGTCATCGAGATCGGCCAGCCCGAACACTCCGTCGTCACCACCTGCGCCTATTGCGGCGTCGGCTGTGCCTTCAAGGCCGAAATGCGCGGCGAGGAAGTCGTGCGCATGGTTCCCTACAAGGACGGCAAGGCCAATCGCGGCCATTCCTGCGTCAAGGGCCGCTTCGCCTGGGGCTACACCAACCATAAGGAACGCATCCTCAATCCGATGATCCGCGAGCGGATCGAGGATCCCTGGCGCGAAGTGTCGTGGGACGAAGCGTTCAGCTTCGCCGCGGAGAAGATGCGCGGCATCCAGAAGAAATATGGCCGCGACGCCATCGGCGGCATCACCTCGTCCCGCTGCACCAATGAAGAGACCTATCTGGTGCAGAAGCTGATCCGCGCCGGCTTCGGCAACAACAATGTCGACACCTGCGCCCGCGTCTGCCACTCTCCGACCGGCTACGGCCTGTCGCAGACTTTTGGCACGTCCGCCGGCACACAAGACTTCGACTCCGTGGAAGACACCGACGTCGCCGTCATCATCGGCGCCAATCCGGCCTCGGCTCACCCCGTGTTCGCCTCGCGCTTGAAGAAGCGGCTGCGCCAGGGTGCAAAGCTGATCGTGATCGATCCGCGCCGCACTGAGATGGTGGAATCGCCGCACGTGAAGGCGTTGCACCTGCCCTTGATGCCCGGCACCAACGTCGCCGTCGTGACGGCGCTGGCGCATGTCATTGTCACCGAGGGACTCGCCAACGAGGCCTTTATCCGCGAGCGCTGCGACTGGAGCGAGTTCGAGGAATGGGCCGCCTTCGTCGCCCAGCCCAAGCACAGCCCGGAAGCAACCGCCATCCTGACCGGCATCGATCCGAAGGATCTGCGCGAAGCCGCCCGCATCTACGCCACTGGCGGCAATGGCGCGATCTATTACGGCCTCGGCGTCACCGAGCACAGCCAGGGCTCGACCACGGTGATCGCGATTGCCAACCTTGCGATGGTCACAGGCAATATCGGCCGTCCCGGCGTCGGCGTGAACCCGCTGCGCGGCCAGAACAACGTGCAGGGCTCCTGCGACATGGGCTCGTTCCCGCACGAGCTGCCTGGCTATCGCCACATCTCCGGCGAGGCCGTGCGCGACCAGTTCGAGGCGCTGTGGAACGTCAAGCTCAACCCGGAGCCGGGCCTGCGCATCCCCAACATGTTCGATGCCGCGATCGAAGGCACGTTCATGGGCATCTACGTGCAGGGCGAGGACATCCTCCAGTCCGACCCCAACACCAAGCACGTGGTCGCCGCGCTGTCTGCGATGGAATGCGTCATCGTCCACGACCTCTTCCTGAACGAGACCGCCAACTACGCCCACGTGTTCCTGCCCGGCTCGAGCTTCCTCGAGAAGGACGGCACCTTCACCAACGCCGAGCGCCGCATCCAGCGCGTGCGCAAGGTGATGACGCCGAAGAACGGCATGGCCGACTGGGAGGTCACCATTGCGCTGGCCAAGGCCATGGGCTTCGAGATGAACTACAACCACCCCTCGGAGATCATGGACGAGATCGCGGCGCTGACGCCGACCTTCACCGGCGTCTCCTACGCCAAGCTCGACGAGCTCGGCTCGGTGCAGTGGCCCTGCAACGAGAAGGCGCCGGAGGGCACGCCGGTGATGCATATGGACGGCTTCGTCCGCGGCAAGGGCAAGTTCATCGTTACCGAATATGTCGCGACCGACGAGCGCACCGGTCCCCGCTTCCCGCTGCTGCTCACCACGGGCCGCATCCTCAGCCAGTACAATGTCGGCGCGCAGACAAGACGCACCGAGAACGTGGTCTGGCATGCCGAGGACCGGCTGGAGATTCATCCGCACGATGCCGAGCAGCGCGGCGTGCGCGAGGGCGACTGGGTGCGGCTGACGAGCCGCGCCGGCGAGACCACGCTGCGCGCGGAGATCACCGACCGCGTGTCGCCGGGCGTCGTCTACACCACCTTCCATCATCCGGACACACAGGCCAACGTGATCACGACCGACTATTCGGACTGGGCCACCAACTGCCCCGAATACAAGGTCACGGCGGTGCAGATCTCGCCGTCGAACGGCCCGTCCGACTGGCAGAAATCCTACGACGAGCAGGCGCGGCACTCCCGCCGCATCGCGCCGGCCGAGGCTGCGGAGTAACGGCATGCACGTGCCGGTCCAGGCCATCGACCGCGAGAGCTGGCGTGACGGTGTCGCGTCGGAAGGCGCGCGTCTGATCCCGGAGGAGACGCCGCTGGCGCTGACCTATAATGGCGGCACCTATGCCGTCATGATGGGGACGCCGCAGAACCTCGAGGATTTTGCCGTCGGCTTCAGCCTGGACGAAGGCATCATCAAATCGGTCGACGAGATCAAGTCGCTCGAGGTGGTGCGCCTCGACGATGGCATCGAGCTGCGGATGTGGCTGGCGTCAGAGGATGCAGGGCGCATCAGCGAGCGCCGCCGCCACATCGCAGGCCCGACCGGCTGCGGCATCTGCGGGATCGACTCGATTGCCGAGGCCGTGCGGCCCGCAGCCGTCGTGCCGCAAGGGACCAGCTTCACGCCGCAACAGATCATGGCCGCGATGCAGGCGATCGCGCCGCTGCAAGCGATCAACATGCAGACCCGCGCGGTCCATGCCGCGGCCTTCTGGTCGCCGTCGAATGGCATCGTGGCCTTGCGCGAAGACGTCGGCCGCCATAACGCGCTCGACAAGCTCGCAGGTGCGCTGGCACGCAGCCGGACGGACGCGAGCAACGGCATTGTGCTGCTGACGAGCCGCGTCTCGGTCGAGATGGTGCAGAAGACGGCCGCCATCGGCGCACCCGTGCTGGTCGCGGTCTCCGCCCCCACCGCGCTTGCGGTCCGCACCGCGGAGGCCGCCGGCATCACGCTGATTGCGATTGCCCGCAGCGACGGGTTTGAAGTGTTCACGCACCAGGGCCGCGTCACGGCCATTCGTGCTCAGGAGATCATCGATGTCGTCGCCTGACCGCCTCGTCTACATGGCCAACCAGATCGGCACGTTCTTCCGCAGCCAGGGTCACGACAAGGCCGTGCCGGGGATCGCCGACCACATCAAGAAGTTCTGGGATCCACGGATGAAGCGCGCGATCTTCGCCCATCTTGATGCCGGCGGCGCGGGTCTGGAGCCGAACGTGCGCGAAGCCCTCACCTCGCTGAAGCAGAGCCTTCCAGCAGCGTCCTGAACACGCGCCGCACCTCGCTTTGCGTCTCCTTCACGCGCGCCTCCAGCGACGAGAAGTCCGGCGCATCGCCGGCGCGGGCCATGACGCGCAACAGATCGGTGCCGGCGGTTTCCGGCTTGAAGCCGTCGCTGACGCAGAGCCGCAGGATCTGCGTCAAATCGTGATAGAGCCGCGCAGCTGCACGCAGGATCTCGGCCTCCGACTGCGCGAGCACGCCGAGCCTGGCCGCGTTATCCAGCACCTGAAGCGTACTGACGTCGAGAATGTCGGGCTTGGCATGGGCATGCACGAGCTGGAGATATTGCGCGATGAAGTCGATGTCGATCATGCCGCCGGCGGCATATTTGATATCCCAATGGTCGGTCTCGCCCTTCTCCTGCGCGATCGCGCGCCGCATGTCGGCGACGTCGTTGCCAATGATGGCGGGATCACGGCGGCGGGTCAGCACGTCACGAATAACGCCCCCAATCCGCTCGCCGAAGTCAGCCGATGCCGACACCACGCGTGCGCGCGTCAGCGCCATGTGCTCCCAAGTCCACGCCTCGTTGGCCTGATAATCGGCGAAGGAGGCAAGGCTCGACGCAACCGGGCCGGCGCGTCCTGACGGGCGCAGCCGCATGTCGATCTCGTAGAGCACGCCGTAATTGGTGCGTGTCGTGAAAGCGCTGATCAGGCGCTGGGTGAGGCGGGCGAAATAATGCGCGCCCTGCAGCGATTTCGCTCCGTCCGAGTCCGGGGTATCGCCGTCGAAATCGTAGAGCAGGATCAAATCGAGATCGGACGACGCCGTCATCTCGCGGCTGCCGAGCCGGCCCATCGCGATGATGGCGGTCTCCTGCCCCTTGATGCGGCCGTGCTGGGCGGCAAAGCGGTCGGCGACGAGGCCATGCACGGTGTGGACCACGCCTTCGGCAACGTCCGCAAAGGCCGTGCTCGCCTGTTGCGCCGAGACGGTGCCGGAGAGGATACGCGTGCCGATCAGAAACAGGCTCTCCTGCCCGAACAGGCGCAGGCGGTCCAAAAACTCCTCGTAGGAGGCCGCGTCCTGCACGGTGGCCGCAAGCCGCGCCGACAATTCCTGCCGATCAGGCATCGCGCCGAAGAAGCGCGGGTCGATCAGGCCATCCATCAGCTGCGGCTGCCGCGCCAGCATTTCGCCGAGCCGCGGCGCCGCGCCCAGCACCAGCGCGACCAGCGCGACGAGGTCGCGGTTCTGGCCGAGCAGCGTGATCAGCCGGCCGCCACGCTGGAGCGCCCCGAGGAAATGATCGAACGACACCACGGCGCGGTCCGGCCCCTCGGCATGCGCAAGGCCGTCAATCAGCGCCGGCACGAATTCGATGAAGGCGCTTCGCGTCGCCTCATTGCGGAACACGCGGTAATCGCCGGTGATCCAGTCACGCAAGGTCTGTGCGACGGCGGCGGGCTGCTTGAAGCCGAGCGTCGTCAGATGCTGGAGCAGGCGCGGATCGTCGGGACCCGCACCGTAGTCGAGCGCGGGCAGCCCCGCCGTGCCGGTCGGATCGTCGCCCTCGAACAGTTTTTCGTAGTGGCCCTGGACGATTTCGAGCTGGCGCAGCAGGTCGCGCGCAAAGGCCTCGCGATCCGGATAGCCGAAGAAGCGGGCAAAGCGCTCGACCGCCTCCTTGTCGTCGGGCAGCGCATGGGTCTGCTCGTCCGCGACCATCTGGAGGCGGTGCTCGACCCGGCGCAGGAATTCATAGGCCCTGGTCAGCTCGTCACGCGCTGCGAAGGTGATCCAGTTGCTGTTCGCGAGCACATTGAGCGCGGCGAGCGTCGGCCGCACCCGCAATTGCGGATGGCGGCCGCCCGCGATCAATTGCTGGGTCTGCGCGAAGAACTCGATCTCGCGGATGCCGCCACGGCCGACCTTGACGTTGTGACCTTCGACCGCAACCTCGCTCTGGCCGCGATAGGTCTGCATCTGCCGTTTCATGTCGTGGACGTCGGCAAGTGCTGCGAAGTCGAGATGCTTGCGCCAGACGAACGGTGCGATCTCGGCCAGCATCGCCTCGCCTGCCCTCGCATCGCCGGCACAGGCGCGCGCCTTGATCATCGCGGCGCGCTCCCAGGTGCGCCCTTCCCGCTCGTAGTAATGCAGCGCGGCATCGCGCGAGATCGCAACCTGCGTCGAGGACGGATCCGGGCGCAGGCGCAGATCGACACGGAAGACGTAGCCGTCATAGGTGCGCTGCTGGAGGATGCGCGCCATGCCTTGCGTCACGCGGACGAAGAACGGCTGCGGCTCGATGTCGGGTGCCAGCGTCGTGTTATCAGGGTCGAAGAACACGATGAGGTCGATGTCGCTGGAATAGTTCAGCTCGCCCGCCCCCATCTTGCCCATGGCGAGCACGATCAGGCCGCAGCCCTCCTCGGGCGCCTCGGGATTGGGCGGCAGGATCTTTCCACGTGCGGCTTCCTGCCGCAGCAGGTATTGCAGCGCCGCCTGCACCGAGGCGACCGCGAGGTCAGTCAGCGCCGCCGTCACCCGCATCACCGGCCAGACTCCGCCGATGTCGCACAGCGCGATCAGCAGCGCCGCCTCCGCCTTCATGCGGCGAAGCAGCCGCATCACATCGGCCTCGTCGCCTGCAGCTAACACCGCGTCCCTCGCCTCGGCGATCAGCGCCGCGAGATGCACATCCGGATCGCAGTCGAGCAGCCGGATCAGGCGCGGCGCATCGGCGCGCACCAGATCGAACAGATAGGGCGAGAATTCGGCAATGCCGGCCAGGATATTCCGGGCGAAGGGATGAACCAGCAACGCGCCAAGACGGCTCGATTGTGCCGGCTCGAGCTCGGCCAGCCAATTGTCAAAACGTCGTTGGTCGGTGGTGGAAGCGGCAATATGGGGAGCCTCCGCGAACCGCGCGGCCAGGCCCTCACCATGCTTGTCCGCGTTTCCCGGCGCGGAGTGGTTCATGCCACCTTCTGTGGCACATCCGGCATTGGAGGAGCAACCCTGTCGCCTGCGCGCGCCGGAAGCACCAACGTGGCGACGAGGCCGGGATGGGCATCACCCAGCCGCAATTCGCCGCCATGAAGCGTCGCAACTGCGGAGGCGAGGCTGAGGCCAAGGCCGGAGCCCGGCAGCGTGCGGCTGGCCTCAAGCCGCACGAATCGCTCAACGGCATGCTTGCGGTCGGCCTCGGGGATGCCGGGGCCGCGATCGGTGACGCTGAGCAGCACCTGATCGCCTTCGCGCCTGGCCTCGATCGTAATCTGCCTGGAGTCCATGCTCACCACGGTTCCACCTGTCGGCGCGGCTGGCTTGCCATATTTGATCGCGTTCTCGACCAGATTGGCGAGCGCCTGGCTGATCAATTCGCGGTTGGCATGAACCGGCGTCGGGTCGGCCTTCACCTTGAGCGTCATGTCGTCGTCCTCGGCCAGCGGCTCGTAGAGCTCGTGGATGCCGCCCGCGACATCGGCCGCGTCGAAATCATCCATGTTGCCGCGCGCCTGTCCGGACTCGGCGCGCGCGATCATCAGCAGCGCGTTGAAGGTGCGGATCAGGCCGTCGGATTCCTCGATGGTCCGCTCCAGCGCGGCACGGTAATCGGCCTCGCTGCCCGATTTCGCCAGCGCCTCCTCGGCACGGTTGCGCAAGCGCGTCAGCGGCGTCTTGAGGTCGTGGGCGATGTTGTCGGAGACCTCCTTCAGTCCCGCCATCAGCGCCTCGATCCGCTCCAGCATGGCGTTGAGGTTTTCCGCAAGACGATCGAGCTCGTCGCCGCTGCGCCCCACCGGCAGACGCCCGCTGAGATCGCCGGCCATGATGCGCTGCGCGGTGCCGGTCATGGCGTCGATACGCGTCAGCACACGACGCGCCACAAAGATGCCGCCGCCAAGGCCAAGCACCACGACGATCAGGACCGACCATTGCGCCGCTTTCGCCACGATGCCGAACAGGCGCCGCCGCTCGTCGAGATCGCGGCCGATCAGCAGCCGGAAGCCATTCTCGAGCTCGGTGACGCGCACCAATGCGCGGTGATCGCGCTCGTCCGCGTCCTCGATCCGCCGGTACGCCGTCTCCGACCAGCCGCGCGTCGCCATCACGCCCGGTGCCAGCGAGCCGACATTGCCGGCAACCGCCTGCCCCGTCGGCGTGGTCACGAGATAGAGGTTGGCGCCCGGCCGCAGCGCCCGGGACTCGATCGCGAGCACGAGCCCACGCAGGCCCCGGCGGCCGTAGAGCTCGCTGATCTCCGACGTCTCGGCATTCACCGTCTGCGTGATCTCCTCGGTGATCAGCCGCCGCGTATTCCAGGCGAAATAGCCGAGCAGCGAGGCCGCGAAGATCGCGAACAAAAACAGGTAGACCAGCGTCAGCCGGAATGCCGTGGTGCGGACGAGTTTACCGAATGCCGTCACGGATCATGTACCCGGCGCCGCGGATCGTGTGCAGCAGCGGCCGCTCAAAACCCTTGTCGATCTTGGAGCGCAGCCGCGAAATGTGCACGTCGATCACGTTGGTTTGCGGATCGAAATGATAGTCCCAGACGTTCTCCAGCAGCATGGTCCGCGTCACCACCTGGCCGGCATGCTTCATCAGATATTCGAGCAGTCGGAATTCGCGCGGCTGGAGCGTCAGCTCGTCCTTGCCGCGGGCAACGCGATGGGAGAGCCGGTCGAGCTCGAGGTCGCCGACGCGGTAGAGCGTGTCCTCGGCAGGTCCGCCGCGGCGGCGCGACAGCACCTCGACCCGGGCCAGCAGCTCGGCGAAGGAATAGGGTTTTGGCAGATAGTCGTCGCCGCCGGCGCGCAGGCCCTTGATGCGGTCGTCGACCTGGCCAAGCGCGGAGAGAATCAGCACCGGCGTCGTGTCGTCCTTGCCGCGCAGCGCGCCGATCAGCGACAGGCCGTCGCGCTTGGGCAGCATGCGGTCGACCACCAGCACGTCGTACTCGCCGTTCTCGGCCATGGCGAGGCCTTCCTCGCCATCGGCGGCGTGGTCGGCAATGTGGCCGACTTCGCGAAACGCCTTCACGAGGTAGTCGGCGGATTCGCGGTCGTCTTCAATGATGAGGAGGCGCATCGTGCGTTCGGCGGCGGTCAAGGGGGTCAACCTTCTCTGAACATGGCGCGAGCGGCGATCGCATGCAAGCCAAGCAAACAGGACTTGGGCGAGAACCTGGGCGAGAACCAGGGTAGGCAGAAAGGCGGGCGGTGAAGCTGGGGGGACTTCACCGCCCTAGGCCTTCCGACGGAGGGGGGCGTAATTCCACCGGAAGGTAGACTGGGGAAGCGAAATTTACGCTGCTCCCCTGAAGGGCGTCGCCGGCGGGGGCGACTAATGCCGGCGACACCCCTCATCTCGTAAGCTCCTGGCGCTTACCCCTTGGCGAGGGGAATGGCGACGAAGCGCGACTGGCCGCCGCTCTTCACGCGCATCAGGACGCTGTTCTTGTTGTCGGTCCGCGCCGCGGTGATGGCGTCGCGGACGTCGCCGGCGGTGGCCACGCTCTTGCCGCCGACTTCGAGGATCACGTCGCCTTCCTTGAAGCCGCGTTCGGCGGCTGCGCTCTTCGGATCGACCTCGGTGACCACGACGCCGTCCTTGCCGGCGCCGGCCACGGAATTGGCGGGCGCAACCGTCATGCCGAGCTTCGGCACGTCGGTGCCCTTGCTCGCACCCTTGCCGCTGTCGTTATCGATGTCGGCCTTGGCCTCGACCGTGTTCGGCAGCTGGCCGAGGGTGAGGGTAAGGACCTTGTCCTGGCCCTTGTGCAGCACGTTGAGTTTGACAGACGCGCCGGGTGCCATACCGCCAATGGTGCGGGCGAGTTCGCGGGCGTCCTTGACGGATTCGCCGTTGACCGACGTGATGACGTCGCCGGACTCGATACCGGCCTTGGCCGCCGGACCATCCTTCTGCGGCTCCGCCACCAGCGCGCCTTCGGCCTTCTTCATGCCGAGGCTGTCGGCGATGTCGGAGGTCACAGGTTGGATCTGCACGCCGATCCAGCCGCGGCTGACCGAGCCCTTGTCCTTGAGCTGGGCGACCACGCTCTTCACGGTGCTCGCAGGGATCGAGAACGCGATGCCGACGCTGCCGCCGGAGGGCGAGTAGATCGCGGTGTTGACGCCCATCACCTCACCGTTGGTGTCGAAGGCCGGACCGCCGGAATTGCCCTTGTTCACGGGCGCGTCGATCTGGATGAAATCGTCATAGGGGCCGTTGCCGATGTCGCGGCCGCTGGCCGAGACGATGCCCGCGGTGACGGTGCCGCCGAGGCCGAAGGGATTGCCGACCGCGAGCACCCAGTCGCCGATCCGCGGCTTGGCGTCGGCGAGCTTGGCGAACGGGAAATTCGAGCCGCCCTCGACCTTGATCAGGGCGAGGTCGGTGCGCTGGTCGGTACCGATCACCTTGGCGCTGTAGGTCTTGCCGTCGTCGGTCGTGACCTCGACCTTGTCGGCGCCGTCGACCACGTGGTTGTTGGTCACGGCAAAGCCGTCAGCCGAGATGAAGAAGCCGGAGCCCTGGCCCTGGACGACGCGGCCACGACCACCACCCTTCAGGCCCGGCATGCCATCCGGACCACCGAAGCGGCGGAAGAAGCGCTCCATCGGCGAGCCCGGCTGGAACGGCGACTGCGCGTCATCGCCGTCATCGTTGCTCGCGGTCTTTTCCTTGATGTTGACCTTCACCGAAATCACCGATGGCTTCACGCGCTCGACGATGTCGGCGAAGCCGATCGGACGCTCGACCTTGCGGACCTCGTTGTTGACCTGCGCGTGCGCCGGGCTCGAGAACAAATCGGCCGGCGAGGTCGACGGGCTGAAGCCGTGGACGGCAATCCCGAGACCGGCGAGGACAGACGCCATGAGCGCGATCCTGCGGGCCGAGAAAATCGACCGGCGCGGCTGCCGGTAGGACGGAAGGTTCGAGAGGTCGATACGGTCGCTCATGCAGAGATCTCCAGGGCCTTGAATTCGTTTTGGTGCCGGATGCCAGCACGTTGCGAACCTGAACATGGGGGCTCGCGCCTTACCGTGCGCTGGCGGCGGGGTTAAACTTTTGTAATGAAGGGCGAAGCCGATGCGGCGGTTTGAAGCAGCCCGAAAGTCGTGGTCTGACAGGAACTTAATCGAGTTCCCGTAATCAGCCGCGGAACGCGTTTTCGAGGGGCTTAGCTGGCCCTGACGCCAACGATGAACGCGTCGACTTCACACTTCAGGGTCTCGGCCTGTTGCGACAGGTCGACGGCGGAATCCCGGGCTTCAGCCGCCATGCGCCCGGTCTCGGCCGAGGTCGAGGTGATCTGCACGATATGATTGGACACATCGAGCGTTCCGTGTGCGGCGTCCTGCGCGCTACGGGTGATGTCCTGCGTGGCGTTGCGCTGCTGGGCGGTGTCGACCTCGATGCCGGACATGATCGACGAGATCTCCGACAGCGTCTTCGAGATGCCGTCGATGGCGCCGCGCGTCTCCGCGGTGATGGCCTGGATACTGGCGACGTGCGAGGTGATCTCCTCGGTCGCCTTGCTGGTCTGGTGCGCGAGGCTCTTCACCTCGGAGGCGACCACGGCAAAGCCCTTGCCGGCCTCGCCTGCCCGCGCCGCCTCGATGGTGGCGTTGAGTGCGAGCAGATTGGTTTGCGATGCGATCGCCTGCACCAGCTGCACGACCTCGCCGATCTTGTCGGCGGCATCCGACAGGGTGTGGATGGTGTCGCGGCTCTTCTCGGCCTGGGACGCTGCGCCCTCGGCGCGCTGGGTCGCATCGGTGACGCGGCGGCTGATCATGCCGATCGAATTCGTCATCGCCTCGGCCGAGCCCGCGACCGTCTGCACGCTGGTGCTGGCCTGGCTCGCGGCGCTCGCGACTGCATTGGCCTTGGTGCTGGTGTCGTTCGCAGTCCGCGACAGCGTCTCGGCGTTGCTCTTCAGATGCACAGCCGAGGAGGCCACGCTGTCGACGACGCTGGCAACGAGATCGTTGAAGCGCTTGACCCGCTCGTCGAGAAGCTTCGACCGCTCGGCCTGATGCTGGGCTTCATGCAGCTGCTGCTCGGTGAGGCGCCGCCGCTCGAGGCCATTGGTCTTGAACACTTCCAGCGCACCGGCGAGCAGGCCGATCTCGTTAGTGCCGCCGAGCCCGGGGACCGGCGTCTCGAACTTCTGGTCGGCGACCTCGCGCATGGCGTGGACGATCGCCGCCAGGGGGCTGAGGATGCCGTTGCGCACGGCGAAGAAGGTGGTGAGACAGATCGCGACGGCGACCACCGCAATCACGCCGCACGCGATCAGGAACCAGGAGAACGCCGTCTGCGCCTGCTGATAGATCAGCATCGCATGATCGCGCGCGGGGCCGCTCAGCGCGGCGAAGTCCGACGACAGGCTGGTGATCTCGTTGTTCAGATAGAGCACCGCGACGAAGCCGGTGCCGCCGCCGATGCCCAGCAGGAACAATAATGCAGCGACGACGGCGCCAACCAGAAAGCGGATCGTCAGATTGCTGTTCGTGAACATCGCTGCGGACTCAACGTCTGGAATCGAAACTCGCGACAAGCTTCCAGACAAAGGTCAACAGAACATGAAATACGCTGCGGCAGCCAGCCTACGTATCATTACGTAGGTCAGGACGATCTCGCCTCGTCCGACATGAGAGCCGCGAGCCGCGCTTCTTCTTCAGGCGTGAGCGGCGGAGCTGGTACATCTGCACCACTTCGTGCGCGCCGGCGGATTTGCAGCCACAGCGCCAGGCCGCCGCCAATCAGCAGCAGCGGCGCGAGCAGCCACAACGCCATGGTCTGCCGCTCGAAGCGCGGCTTGAGCAGCACGAACTCGCCATAGCGTGCGACGAGGAAATCGAGCACTTGCGAATTGCTGTCGCCGGCCGCGATCCGCTCGCGCACCAGCAGCCGCAAATCGCGCGCCAGCGGCGCATCGGAATCGTCGATCGATTGGTTCTGACAAACCATGCAGCGCAGCTCGCGCGACAGACCGCGTGCGCGCGACTCCTTCACGGGATCAGACATGATCTCGTCGGGTTGCACGGCGTATGCCGCAGGCAAGGCCAGCAGCACGAGCGCGACGATCGCAGCCATCATCCGCCGCATCAAAATCACTCCGCCGGCTGGAGGCGCTGCTTGGCCCGCGCCGGCTTTGGCGCGCCGACGCGCAGGCGCCGGTCCGACAGCGACAGCATGCCGCCGAAGGCCATCAGCACCGGCCCCCACCAGATCATGAGCACCAGCGGCTTGTGATAGATGCGCACGGCGATCGAGCCCTCGGTGGTGGCATCGCCAAGAGAGACGTAAAGCTGGCTTGCACCGCGGGTCAGCAGCGCGGCCTCGGTGGTCGAGGAGCCGCGCGTGGTGAAACTGCGCTTGGACGGCGTCATGACGCTGATCGTCTCGCCGTCGCGGCTGACGTTGAACTCGGCGATCATCTCGCGGAAGTTCGGGCCCTGGCGCTGAAACAGGCCGTCGAGCTTGAGATCGTAGCCGGCGACATGGGCAACGTCGTTCTGCTTCATGGTCGCGATGTATTCGCTGTTCCAGGTGGTCTCGCAGACGATCCCGATCAGTGCGACGCCGAGGCCGGCATGCGCGAACGCCGTGCCCCAGGCCGAGCGCGGCAGGCCGCGCGCCCGGTGCAGCACTGTGGCAAACGGCAGCCGTACGAGGCCGGTCCGCTCGACGATGTCAGTGACGGCGCCGGCGATCACGAAGATGCCGAGCCCGATTGCGAGCGGTGCCAGCGTGCTGCCGCCACTCGCCCAGCCCCAGACGATGGCGACGGCGACGAGACCCGCAACACCCGCCGCGAGCAGGCGCTGGGTCACGCCGAGCAGGTCGCCGCGCTTCCACGCCATCATCGGCCCGAACGGCACCGCGAGCAGCAAGAGGGCAAACAGCGGGGCGAAGGTGAGATTGTAGAAGGGTGCGCCGACCGAAATCTTGAGGTCGAGCGCTTCCATCGCCAGCGGATAGAGCGTGCCGAACAGCACGACCGCGCAGGCCACGCTGAGCAGCAGATTGTTCAAGACCAGCGCGCCCTCGCGCGAGATCGGCGCGAACAGGCCGCCCTGCTTCAACGAGGTCGCACGGCCCGCGAACAGCGACAGGCCGCCGCCGATGAACAGGCAGAGGATCAGCAGGATGAACACGCCGCGGGTCGGATCGGTGGCGAAGGCGTGCACCGAGGTGATGACGCCCGAGCGCACCAGGAAAGTGCCGAGCAGCGACAGCGAGAAGGTCAGGATCGAGAGAAGGATGGTCCAGACCTTGAGCGCATTGCGCTTCTCCATCACCAGCGCCGAGTGCAGCAGCGCGGTGCCGGCGAGCCACGGCATCAGCGAGGCGTTCTCGACCGGATCCCAGAACCACCAGCCGCCCCAACCGAGCTCGTAATAGGCCCAGTAGGAGCCCATCGCGATGCCGAGGGTGAGGAATATCCAGGCCACCAATGTCCACGGCCGCACCCAGCGCGCCCAGGCCGCATCGATCCGTCCCTCCATCAGCGCCGCGATGGCGAAGGAGAACGAGATCGAGAAGCCGACATAGCCGAGATAGAGCATGGGCGGATGCACGGCGAGGCCGATGTCCTGCAGCACCGGGTTGAGATCGCGTCCCTCGATCGGCGGATTGACGATGCGCAGGAACGGGTTCGAGGTCATCAGGATGAAGAGATAGAAGGCGCTGGCGATCCAGGCCTGCACCGCCAGCACATGCGCGCGCAGCGACAGCGGCAGATTGTTGCCGAAGGCCGCGACCAGGCCACCGAACAGCGCCAGGATCGACACCCACAGCAGCATCGATCCCTCATGGTTTCCCCACACGCCGGTGATCTTGTAGATCAGCGGTTTCATCGAGTGGGAATTCTCGTAGACATTGGCGACCGAGAAATCCGAGTTCACGTGCAACGTCACCAGCGCGATGAAGGACGCGCCGACGAACAGCAGCTGCGCCAGCGCGGTCGAGCGCGCCACGTTCATCAGCGCGGCATCGTGCAGGCGCGCACCGATCAGCGGCACGATGGACTGGATCAGCGCCAGCGCGAGTGCCAGCACCAGCGCATAATGTCCGGCTTCCGCGATCACCGCACCGCTCCCTGCGAGTTGCCCTGCGCAGTCGTGGCCGCAGGCTTGACGCCATCAGAAGCTTTGGCGCCGTAATCGTCCTTCCAGTGTCCCTGCTTCTTCAGGGCATCGGCGACGTCCTTCGGCATGTAGGTCTCGTCATGCTTGGCGAGCACCGTGTCGGCCTTGAACACGCCGTTGGCATCGAGCGCGCCTTCGGCGACGACGCCCTGCCCTTCACGGAACAGATCAGGCAAAATGCCCTTGAAGGCGACCGGAAGCTTGGCGCCGCCGTCGGCGACCTCGAACGTCACCGCGAGATTGTCACCGCGCTGGAGCGAGCCGGGCTGCACCAGTCCGCCAAGGCGAAACCGTTTTCCCGGCGCGACGTGCTTCTCGGCGACCATCGTCGGGGTCGAGAAGAACACGATGGAGTCGCGAAGCGCGTTGAGCACCAGCGCGGCCGCGAGCGCGAGCACGGCGAGCGAGCCGCCGATGATGGTCATACGTCGCTGCTTGCGCGTCATGGCGTATCCGTTCCCTGCTCGTCTCGCCCTGAACTCATCATCCGTCGAGCCCAAGTGTCTTGAGGCCTTCGTTGAGCTGGCGCAGTCGCGCGGCATCGTTGGCAACGGCCTGGCGGGCATCGGTCGACGCGCCCATCGCCTTGTCGCGATCGCCCATCACGAGATAGGCCCGCACCAGGCGCAACCAGCCTTCGACGTCGTCGCCGTTCTGCTTGAGGCGCGTGGCGAGACGCTCGACCATGCCGCGGACCATCGCGTTGCGATCGCCCGCGTTCATGTCCTTGGAGGCTGCGATGGTCTCGTCCGAGAGCGCGGGCATGGTCACGCCATCACCGCCAACCCGCGCCAGCGAGGTCTGCACCAGCGGACGCCACGGCGCATCCGCCGGCGCCTTGGCCAGCAGCGCGCGCCAGATATTGGCGGCATCGTCCTTGCGGCCGTCCTGCTCGGCGGCAAGGCCGAGGAAGTAGTTCGCCTTGGGATCGCCCGCGTCGAGCGCGTGCGCGCGTTCGAACTCGCCCTTCGCTTCGGCGGTCACCACGCCGTTTGCGGCAGCTGCGATGGCTTCGCCGAGATCGGACCGGCGCTCCGCGCTTTCGCCGTTATAGGTCAGCGAATTGCGATAGGCCCGAACCGCATCGTCAAAACGGCCGAGCCGCTCCAGCACCGGCGCAAGCACGTTCCAGCCGCGGCCATCGGTCGGATTCTTTTCCAGATGTTGCTCGACCTGCACGACGAGGTTTTCGAGCGATTGCGCCATGCCGGAGCCGGACCCGCGCTCCCGCTGCGCCAGGGGAAAGTCGCGCAGCAGGGGCGAACCGAGCGGCATGTAGATTCCGATCGCGACCAGCGGCAGGCCGACGAGCGCCAGCACGGCCGCTACGCGGCGCCATTTGAGGCTCGATTTCGGGGCCATTGCGGGCTCGCTGCCGGCGGCGGCGAGCAGCCTGCGGCTGATCTCGACACGCGCGGCCTCGGCTTCCGGTGCGGCGATCAATCCTGCGGCGAGATCACGCTCGATCTCGGCCAGCTGGTCCTTGTAGACCGCGACTTCGCTACCCTGGTTTTGGCTACCCTGATTTTCCGCTCCCGCGCCGCGGCCGAGCGGCCAGAGCACGGCGAAAATCGCCGCGACCGTCATCAGCGCGAACACGAACCATAGCGTCATCTGGCAAGCTTCCGGCGGCGCGCGAGCCGCGCCCATAGGTGGCTTTACACCACGGCCGGACGATGCGGCAATTGACAATTGTCAATTCGGCGCGAGCGCACACAGTCCCGAAACGTTGGAAATCCAACGGCTTAGTGGATCTCGAAGTCCACGCTTCGAGCGGCGTCTTCGCCGTGCCCGTCGAAGGCCCTCAGGAAGTAGGTTCCCGGCTCGATTGCGTCAGGCAATCTGATGCGCAACGCCCCGACGGGAACGGGCGATGCAACCCTGGTGATGGTCTCAGGCAGCTGCCGACCGCTTGCCTTCTCGACCAGCACCACCTTCGCGCCGACCATCAGCCTTTGATATTTGGCAACAACGACGCGATTCTCGATTTCGATGGAGCTGATATGAGGTTTCATGCGCCCACAGATAGAAATTCCAGAAACT
Organism: Bradyrhizobium betae; assembly: GCF_004123905.1. Classification (GTDB taxonomy): domain Bacteria; phylum Pseudomonadota; class Alphaproteobacteria; order Rhizobiales; family Xanthobacteraceae; genus Bradyrhizobium; species Bradyrhizobium betae_A. The sequence goes on along the minus strand of NZ_MZXW01000015.1, from coordinate 320,542 downwards.
TGCACGGCGAGCGTAGGGCTCGCCACGGCCACCGTCAACCTCAAATTGTGATCACGAAAATATGCGCCTGAATCAGCTCGCGCGCGACGATTTGCGTTCGCCGGTCGCCGCGTTCTCCGCGGCGCGGCTCATCAGCGAGGCATAATCATCGCCGAACAGCACCTGGCAGAAGCGAATAGCGGCCTGCACCTGCTGCTGCCTGTAGGTGCGGACCTTGTGATCGGCCGAGCGCAACGCCTGCACCAATTGCTCGGTCGAGCGTTCGACATATTGCTGGAGGTCGGAATAGGTGCGCAGCGTCACCTCGTTGATCGCAAGCTCGCTGGCGTAATTGCGGCAGGTCGCGACGAAATCGATCAACGCCGCGGTTTCCTCCACCTCGGTGCTGTCGATCCGCGCCCCCGGCGGAATGTCCTTTTCGGCGCGCTGGCGCAGGATGCGGCGAACGCGGCCGGGAACGCTGTCGATCTCCGACTGGAGAGCGTTCGAGATATCGGCCCGAATTGACGTCAACTGCTTGCCCCACGCGGAATCGTTGCGCAGGTCGAGTTCCGTGCGCAGGCCGCGCGCGCCGTCATGCAGCGCCTTGAGATTGTCCGCGACGGTGTCGAAATTACCGCGCTTGATGTCCATGCGCAGGATCGCGGCGACGGAGGACAAATCGTGCAGGGCGATCGTGACCGCGACGCCATAGGGCGTGGCCGCCACGCGGATCTCGTCGTCGGAGGCGGCGATCTTGATGGCGAGGCGGATGATCTGCCACGGCGCGGTCATGCGCTGCACGACGATCGACAGCGCGAAGGGCAGCATCTGCGGCGTCTGGAGAACGGGAATGTTGAGCGCAGTCGTCACCGAGGCGATCTGCGGATCGCCGAAGCTGCGCAGGAAGCGCGGCAGCTTCTCGTTCAGGGTGGCGATCGCCTCGCGGACGGCGAGCACCGCGCCGACCGAATAGAGGTCCTCGATCACGTTGGGCGGGCCGACGCGGGCGAGCGCGCGCGACTTGTCGCCGCCGCCGGGGCCCGTCAGCGTGAAGATGGCATCCGCAGCCACGGCCTGGAGCTTTTGCGCGAGGGCCTCGACCTGCCCTGTACTGTCGGCCGGCATGCGCGCCAGCGCCGCCTCGAATTCGTTCAGCTTGTCCGGGGCGCCGTCACGGCCAAGCCATTGCCAGATCGGCGGTAGCGAGGAGCGGCGGATCTGTCCGACCCGGATCGGAGCGCCCGCCTCGACCAGGAACGGTTCCAGCGCCTGGAACAGCAGCCGCGACAGGTCGTCCGTGCGCGGCGGCGGGGTCTCATCGGATTCCGTCTTGCGCACGATCTTGCGCAGCTGCTCGAGCACGAGGGTCGCCACAGCCGTGTCCTGGCCGCGTTCGAGCGCGCGCTCGAACTCCCGCATCAGCAGCGCCTGCGCCTGCGGCGGGAGCTGCGCGAGATATTCCCTCAGCCGCTCGATCGATGTCTGGCTCATGCGCCCGGGTAATGCACGGTAAAATGGCGGACATGGGATGCGTCCAGCGCGATCATAGGTGGCTGCGCCTTAAGAAGCCGTTGAGGACGTTGGCTCAAATGCCCGCCTTTTGCTCCGGATCGGCGCCCCGCTGAGCAAATAACCCCTTGGGAACAGAGGATTATATTCCGGGAAGCACCAGTTCGGCCCGCAAGCCCCCGATCGGCGCGCCACTGAGCGAGAGGCTGCCGCCATAGAGGGCGGCCAAGTCGGTCACGATGGACAGGCCCAGCCCCGAGCCGGGCTTGGACTCGTCGAGCCGCTGGCCGCGCCGGGAGACCTGGGCGCGCTCGGCCTCCGACAGGCCGCGACCGTCATCGTCCACGATGATCCTTAAGCGCGGACCGGCACCCGCCTGCTGCGGCGCCTCGACCAAAACCTCGATGAAGACGCGGGAAGCCGCCCATTTGCAGGCATTGTCGACGAGGTTGCCGACCATCTCCTCCAGATCCTGCCGTTCGCCGCGGAATTTCGCCGACGGATCCGCCTTGGCCTCGACCATGATGCCGCGGTCGCGGTGGATCTTCTCCATGGTCCGCCGCAGCGCCTCGATGGCGGGCGCGACCTCCGTGACGGTCGCAACGACCGAGACCCGTGCCGCGATGCGCGCGCGCTCGAGGTGATGGGCGACCTGGTCGCGCATCACGTCCGCCTGCTCCATCACCTTCTCCGCGAACGGATCGGCCGCATGCGCGCTGGCCTCATTCACGATCACCGAGAGCGGCGTCTTGATCGCGTGGGCGAGATTGCCGACGTGGGTGCGGGCGCGCTCGACGATCTCGCGATTGGCATCGATCAGCGCGTTGGTCTCGCGCGCCAGCGGCGCGATCTCGACCGGGAATTCGCCCTCGAGCCGCTCCGCGCGCCCCGAGCGGATGTCGGCGATCGATTCCGAGATGCGCTTGAGCGGCGCGAGGCCGAACCGGACCTGGAACACCGTGGTCAGCAGCAGCACGATGCCGAGCGCGGTGAAGGTGCCGCCGAGGTAATAGTCGAAGCTGCGCGTCTCGTCGAAAATCTCGGTGTCGTCGCCGGCGACGCTGACGAGAAACTTGCCGTCGGCGCCGAGATCGACCGGACGCTCGACCATGCGCAGGTTCTGGCCCTCGGGCCCGTCGACATAGGCGAGGCGAATGCCGGCGGCGGTGAGCTCGCTGCCCTGCTCCTCCAGCTTCGGGAGCTTCTTGTCCCAGAGCGAGCGCGACGAGCGCACCTCCGGCTTTTCGGCGTCGGTGCGCGTGATCTGCCAGTACCAGCCGGACAGCGGCAGCTCGAACAGCGGCTCGCCGAGCGACTGGAACTGGCGGTCCGGCGGCTCGTCAGGAGTCGCGACCTCGGCGATCAGGGTGCGCAGATAGAGGTTCAGCCGGCGGTCGAAGGCGCGTTCGGTGGCGTTCTTGTAGACCGACGACAGCACCACGCCGGTGATGGCCAGGATCACCACGAGCCACGCCGTCGCCGACAGGAACAGTCGGTTCGCAAGCGAGCTGGCGGGCATCGGAATGATCCCGGGAGCGCGAGGGGGCATGGCGTCGGCGGTCATGACGCGACCAAGGCCCCTGCCCGACCGCTCGTCAAGCCCAGATCACTTCAAGCCCCTGCTGGCGGCGGGGTCAGGAGATAGCCAAGACCACGGACGGTCTGGATGATATCGACGTCGAGCTTCTTGCGGATACGGCCGACGAAGACCTCGATGGTGTTGGAGTCGCGGTCGAAGTCCTGGTCGTAGAGGTGCTCGACCAGCTCGGTGCGGGACACCACGCGCCCGGAATGGTGCATCAGGTAGGCCAGAAGCCGATATTCGTGCGAGGTCATCTTGACGGGGTTGCCGGAGACACTGACCCGGCCGGTCCTGGTGTCGAGGGTAACAGGGCCGCAAGAGAGCTCGCTCTGGGCATGGCCGGTCGAGCGGCGCAGCAGCGCGCGGATGCGCGCCAGCACCTCCTCCAGATGGAACGGCTTTGCGACGTAATCGTCGGCGCCGGCATCAAAACCCTGGACCTTGTCGCTCCAGCGGTCGCGCGCGGTAAGGATCAGGACCGGCATGGTACGGCCGTTGCGGCGCCAGGCCTCCAGCACCGAGATGCCGTCCTTCTTGGGCAGGCCGATGTCGAGCACGACGGCGTCGTAGGGCTCGTTATCGCCGAGATAGTGCCCCTCCTCTCCGTCGAAGGCGCGGTCGACGACATAGCCGGCGTCGGTCAACGCCTTGGTGAGCTGGCGATTGAGATCAGGGTCGTCCTCAACAACGAGCAGGCGCACGCTTCTCTCCAGAAATAGGCCGCATGAACACCGCACCAGATGAGCAATTCCGGCGTGAACTGAATATGAACGCGGGGAACCGCCTGCGTTACTTTTTGGTCATATACGATTTGTTCGCAACCTGCGCGACTGCGCCCGCCAGGCCACCGGACGAGTCGGCGGCCTAGCGGGCGCAATGTGCCGCGTTATGCGGCGAGTCGGAAGCTCCGAAACAGGCCGTCAGGTTCGGAAGAACACGAACCAGATGACGGCGAGGATCAGGATCGCAAGCCCGGTCGAGATGGCGAGCAACGCGGCCACCGACGGACCAAGTTCGCCCTGGCGCGCCTCGGTTGCAGTTTCGACGATCTGGTGTCGGTCTCGCGTGGTTGCCATGGTGACCTCAATCTCTGGATGTCGCGTCGGATGGCCGCGACATCCTCGCGGCGTGATGTCCTGTGGCAACGCGTGATCGGATATGATGTTCCGGCTTTTGCCGGGGATCAGGCAGCAACCACGCGGCTGGCGGCCGGTTAACGCAGTTGCAAGATTCCGCTGCCCGCCGAGTATGATTCGGTGTGCCCCAATGGTATCCTCGTAAGTCGGTCCCCGTTGCGTTTGGAGTAGCCCATGGCCCCCCGCGCCAATTGGAAGGGTTTTCTGCGTCTGTCGCTCGTGACCTGCCCGGTCGCGCTTTATCCGGCCACTTCGGATACCGAGAAGGTCTCGTTCAACCAGATCAATCGCAAGACCGGCCACCGGATCAAGTACCTCAAGGTCGACGCCGAGACCGGTGACGAGGTGACCTCCGAGGACATCGTCAAGGGCTACAAGGTCGACACCGACACTTACATCGAGGTCACCAAGGACGAGCTCGACGACATCGCGCTCGACTCGACGCACACGATCGAGATCGACGAGTTCGTACCGAAGACAGACATCGACAGCCGCTATCTGATCCGCCCCTACTATCTCGTGCCGGATGGCAAGGTCGGCCACGACGCCTTTGCAGTGATCCGCGAGACCATCCGCAGCATGGACAAGGTCGCGATCGGCCGCGTGGTGCTGACCAACCGCGAGCATATCATCGCGCTGGAGCCGCTCGAGAGCGGCCTGATGGGCACGCTGCTGCGCTACCCCTACGAGGTCCGCAGTGAGAAGGACTATTTCGACGACATCCAGGACGTGAAGCTCACCAGGGACATGCTCGACCTCGCCAAGCACATCGTCGAGAAGAAGTCCGGCGCGTTCGAGCCCGAGCTGTTCGAGGATCATTACGAGACCGCGCTGATCGACCTCATCAACAAGAAGCGCTCGGGCGCGCCGATCGCGGCCAAGGCGACACCCAAGACCGGCGGCAACGTCATCAACCTGATGGACGCGCTGAAGAAGAGCATCGCGAACGAGAAGGACGCGCCCGCGGCGAAGGTCGCCAAGGAAACGGTCAAGGCCAAGAAGCCGAAGAAGCGCGTCGAGGGCCAGCGCGAGATGCTGCTGCCGATCTCCGGCAAGGGCGGCAAGGATGCTGCGGCGAAAGCGGCTCCCAAGGAAACTGCGAAGGAAACTGCGAAGAAGGCCGACAAGCCGGTGCGCGCAGCGGCGCGGGCGAAGAAGGCCGGCTAGCCGCACGCACCTCTCGATCGCGCCGTGATCACTTCCCTCGCCGATCGGCCGGCCTGACATGCCCTGGTCGGCGGCATTCGACGATCCCATTTCCTTAGCCGGCGGGCGCAAGCTGCGGACGCTGCAAGAGGCGGCCGATCACATCATGCAGCTGCCCGAGGACGCGCAGCGTGCGAGCCATTGGCAGACCGCGATCGAAACCCTGATCAACGCGGCCGAGACGGGCTGTGGCTGGACGATGTTCGCCCGCATCGCGATGCTGCGGGCACTCAACGCGGACGCGCGCCGCAAGTAGCCTCAACAATTCGTTAAGCGGCACCCTCGTTTTCGGCGTCTGCCTTCCGCCTGCGCGACGCTACGTAATCCTACGGAAGATAAAATTAACTGTCGATTCCCGCTGCGTGCACCAAGGTCGCGCCGTCGATCGAACCTAAGGTTTGCACACGGTGCAGCAGCGCGACGCCAGAAAGAACTATATCGGCCTCGTCAGCGACACGACCGAGGACAAGCACCTCGCCCACAGCGCGGCGCGGTCTCGGCCGCGCGTCATGAGCTATCTGGTCGGACGCCTCGCAGCGGTGCTGAAACGGCCAAGGCCGCGCCTGGACGCACGATCGAGTCCTGGGAAGGACAGTGTCAAATCCGGCCGAATTGGGTGACGAAACCTTAAGTCAACGAATGGCAACATATAAGGCCTGAGGTCGGGACCGCCCCACCTGCAGTTTGGCGCGTCTGCGCCCCGAAAAGTTAGTGAATCAATTTACCATTCCGAAAACGGCACCAGCTTACGTTGGACGGATGAAAAGGAGTTGACGATGGCTTTGCTCAGGTCCTTCCTCGCCGACGAAAGTGCAGCCACCGCGATCGAATATTGCCTGATCGCCACCGGCATTGCGCTCGCGATCGTCACGGTCGTGAACAACACTGGCAGTGCCCTGCTGAACAACAAGTTCAACTCGATCAGCGCCGCCACGAAGTAAACCGCAGATTAAGGCGCTCGGGTCTGCCGGCCCCGCCTCCACAAACTCGTCATTGCGAGCGCAGCGAAGCAATCCAGAGTCTTTCCGCGGAGGGATTCTGGATTGCTTCGCTGCGCTCGCAATGACGTCGTAGGCCGGATCGAGCGGAGCGAAATCCGGCAGTCGGCTCCCGCGGGTGCGATCACCCCGGATTATGCGGAGCCTGTCATCGGGCGGCGCTTTGCGGCGACCCGTTGGCTCCACCCACGCTACGGTGCTATCAATCGTTGAGCCACGGTTGCTGAGGGGATGCGGATGAGAAGCGCGACGCTATTGGCCCTCAGTCTCATGGTTGTCGGCGTTTGGTCGCTGGACGGCGCGCGCGGGCAGACCGCGCCGCCGGTTTCGCTTGCCCCGCCTAATGCCTCTCCTCCGCATGCGAACGCCAAAAACTCGAGAATTCCGTCGGCGTCCGGCAGGGAGACTTCGACATCTGTGCCGGGCGTGACTGCGCCGGCGCCGAATCCGGCCGCCGACTATGATGGCTTCAGCGCTGTCGATGACAATGACACCGCAAGTCAGCCGCCTGTGAGTTCACATGCAGCAAAGGGCTCCAGGTCCAATCCGGACACAAAAGGCACCGCGGCTCAGCAATTGATCGATCAGGAAGATGAGACGTTGAAACGCAAGCTGACGATCTGCAAGAACTGCAAATAGGAAGTTCGTAGCCCGGATGCAGCGGAGCGCAATCCGGGCTACGGCGGCTTGCTGCATAGCTGACTGTCACTCACACGCGCTTTACCCTCCCCAAGATTCCTGATCCTCTCTCTCCCAACCAGCCGGGACCAACCGGCATCCCAGGGAGAGAAACGCCATGAAGCTCGGCACCGCCATTGCGGAAATCATGCGGCGCGAGGGGATCGAGATCCTCTGCGGTTATCCCGTCAACCACCTGATCGAGCATGCGGCGAAGGCCGAGATCCGCCCTGTGATGGTGCGGCAGGAGCGCGTCGGCGTGCACATGGCGGATGCGATCTCGCGGGTGACGTCGGGGCGCACCATCGGCGCATTCTGCATGCAGCACGGGCCCGGCGCCGAGAACGCGATGGGCGGCGTCGCGCAGTGTTTTGGCGAGTCCGTGCCCGTGCTGGTGCTGCCGATGGGCTATCAGCGCCGGCTTGCGCATATCGAGCCGAACTTCAATTCCAGCGAGGCGATGAAGGCGTTTTCGAAATCGTCCGAGCCGATCATCCTGGCCGCCGAGGTCACCAACATTTTTCGCCGCGCCTTCACCAAATTGAAGAACGGCCGCGGTGGGCCCGTGATCGTCGAGATCCCCGCCGACATGTGGAACGAGGAGGTGCCGGAGCCGCTGAACTACACGCCGGTTCTGCGCACGCGCTACGGCGCCGATCCTGTTCATGTGAAGGAAGCCGCGAGCTTGCTCGTCAACGCAAAGCGGCCGGTGATCTATGCCGGTCAGGGCGTGCATTACGCGCAGGCTTGGCCCCAGCTGAAACGGCTGGCCGAGCGGCTCGCCATTCCCGTCACCACCAGCCTCGGCGGCAAATCGTCGTTTCCGGAGACGCATCCGCTCTCGCTCGGCTCGGGCGGTCTCGCCGTGCCGCGCGCCGTGCCGAAATTCCTCGCTGAAGCCGACGTCATCTTCGGTATCGGTTGCTCCTTCACCGAGACCAGTTTTGGCATCGCCATGCCGAAGGGAAAGACCATCATCCACTCGACGCTCGACCCGAACCATCTCAACAAGGATGTCGAGACGAAGATTGGCCTCGTCGGCGATGCCGGTCTCGTGCTCGATGCCTTGCTGGAGGAGATCGGCAAGACCGTCACCGCCGATCGCGATACCTCGGCGGTCGCAGCCGAGATCGCGGCCTCGCACAAGGAGTGGCTGGCGAAATGGATGCCAAAACTCACCAGCAATGACGCGCCGCTCAGCCCCTATCGCGTGCTGTGGGACTTGCAGCATACGGTCGACATCAAGAACACCATCATCACCCATGATGCCGGCAGCCCGCGCGACCAGCTCTCGCCGTTCTGGAAGGCGGTGGAACCGCTTTCCTATCTCGGCTGGGGCAAGACGACGCAGCTCGGCTACGGCCTTGGGCTGGCGATGGGCGCAAAGCTCGCAAAACCCGACAAGCTCTGCATCAATGTCTGGGGCGATGCGGCGATCGGCTTCACGGGCATGGATTTCGAAACCGCGGTGCGCGAGCGCATTCCGATCATGTCGATCCTGCTCAACAATTTCTCGATGGCGATCGAGTTGAAGGTGATGCCGATCTCGACCGAAAAATATCGCTCGACCGACATTTCCGGCGACTACGCCGCGATGGCGCGCGCCTTCGGCGGCTATGGCGAGCGCGTGACCAGGCCCGAGGACATCATCCCCGCGATCAGGCGCGGCATCCAGAAGACGCAGGAGGGCATTCCCGTGCTGCTGGAGTTCATCACCAGCAAGGAAACCGAGGTATCGCGGCCGGGGACGTGAGGGGGGCGGGGTTCAGCAAGGCGCGCTGGCTCCCGCCGCAGGAGGTGTGATAATCCGGCCAGGTGCCGCGCCTGTCGCGGCATCAAGCCGGATTGCGAATGACCGACCCTTCCAACGATGTCGCCGACGGGCTCGCCGCCGAGAACGCGCGGTTGCGCAGCGCGCTCGCGATGGCGCGCGATCGCGAGAATGCGAGCGCCGAGATCCTGCGCACCATCGCGGCCTCCCCGTCCGATGCAACGCCGGTGTTCGCGGCGATCGCATCCAGCTCGAAGCGTTTGCTCGGCGGCTTCTCCGCAACCGTGCTTCAGTTCACCGGCGACGAACTGCACCTCGTGGCGTTCACACCGACCAGCCCGGAAGGAGACGAAGGGCTGAAGGCGTCGTTCCCACGACGGATCGAGGATTTTCCGACCTTTGCGCTGGTTCGCGGCGGCGAGACGATCCAGTTTCCCGACAGCGAGGCTGGCGACGTCCCGGAGCTGAACCGCGATCTCGCGCGATTGCGTGGCTTCCGCAGCGTCCTGTTCATGCCGCTGATGAACCGCGGCATGGCGGTCGGCATGATCAGCGTCACGCGAACCGAGACCGGGGCGTTTGCACCCGACCTCGTGCAACTGCTCCAGACCTTTGCCGACCAGGCCGTGGTCGCGATCGAGAACGCACGGCTGTTCAACGAGACGCGCGAGGCGCTGGAGCGCCAGACTGCCACCGCCGACATCCTGAAGGTGATGGCGACCTCGCCCTCCGACATGCAACCCGTGTTCGACGCCATCGCCGCCGACGCCAACCGCCTGATCGGCGGCTTCTCCACCGCCGTGCTGCGCTATATCGACGGCGCCGCGCACCTTGCGGCCTTCACGCCCGGCGATCCTTTCGGCGACCGCGTGCTGCAGGCCTCGTTCCCGGTGCCGTTCGCGCAATTCCCGGCCTATCAGCTCGTCGCCCATGGCGAATCGGCGCAGCTGCCCGACACCGAGCTCGAGCCGGCCGCACGCGACATCGCGCGCGCCCGCGGCTTTCGCAGCATGCTGTTCACGCCGCTGATGAGCGAGGGCGAGGCCAAAGGCGTCATCATCGCGACGCGACGGACGACAGGCAGCTTCGCCGAGCATCACGTGCGGCTGTTGCAGACTTTCGCCGACCAGGCGGTGATCGCGGTCAAGAATGTCAGCCTGTTCAACGCCACCAGGGAGGCGCTCGAACGGCAGACTGCGACCGCCGACATCCTCAAGGTGATCGCGGCTTCGCCCGCGGATGTCACGCCGGTGTTCCAGGCCATCTCCGACAGTGCCAAGACGCTGGTCGGCGGACATTCCTCCACCGTCACCCGCCTGATCGACGGCATGCTGTATCTGGCCGCGTTCACCACCGACAATGATGCCGGCAACGATGAGCTGCTCAGCTCGTTTCCAGCACCGCTCGCAGCGTCCGGCATTCACAGCCGGGTGGCGGCGAGCGGGGAATACGCCTTCCGCAGCGACATGCAGAACGAGCCCGACCTCACGGACGCCATGCGGGAACTGGCACGGGCGCGCGGCTATCGCAGCATTCTCGTGATCCCGATGCTGCGCGATGGCGTTGCGATCGGCACCATCGGCGTGACACGGCCCGAGGCCGGTCCTTTCCCGGAGAAGGCGATCAGCCTGCTCAAGACCTTTGCCGACCAGGCCGTGATCGCGATCGAGAACACGCGGCTGTTCAACGAGGTGCAGGAGCGCACGCGGGAGCTTGCGAAATCGCTCGACGATCTGCGCGCGGCGCAGGACCGGCTGGTGCAGACCGAGAAGCTGGCCTCGCTCGGCCAGCTCACCGCCGGCATCGCGCACGAGATCAAGAACCCGCTCAATTTCGTCAACAATTTCGCCTCGCTCTCCGCCGAGCTGACAGACGAGCTGAACGAGGCCCTGGCGCCCGTTCCGCTCGCGAACGATGTCCGCAGCGAAGTCGACGAACTGACGGGACTGCTGAAAGACAATCTGCAAAAGGTCGTGCAGCATGGCAGGCGCGCCGACTCCATCGTCAAGAACATGCTGCTGCATTCGCGCGAGGGCGGCGGCGAGCATCGCCAGAGCGATATCAACGCGCTGGTCGAGGAAAGCCTCAGCCTCGCCTACCACGGCGCGCGCGCCGAGAAGCCGCAATTCGACGTGACGCTCAGGCGCGAGCTCGATCCTTTGGCCGGGTCGGCCGAAGTGTTTCCGCAGGAGATCACCCGGGTGCTGCTGAACCTGATCTCGAACGGGTTTCATGCGGTGGCGAAACGCAAGGCGGACAATGGCGCTGGCAGTTACGAGCCGGTGGTGACAGCCACGACCCGCGACCGCGGCGACAGCATCGAGATCCGCATCCGCGACAACGGCACCGGCATTCCCGATGACGTGAAGGCGAAGATGTTCAATCCGTTCTTCACCACCAAGCCGGCCGGCGAAGGCACCGGCCTCGGGCTGTCGATGAGCCACGACATCGTGGTGAAGCAGCATGGCGGAACCATCGACGTCGCGACCGAGCCGGGCGCGTTCACGGAGTTCACGATCCTGCTGCCGCGCAAGAGCAGTTTTTCAGACAACAGAGGATAGCGTCGCTCGGGGGCTTTCATGAATCTGGCGCGGCTCGTTCGACGGCAATTGCTCTCGCTCTCCGGCGTCGGCCTCATGCTGGGCGCGCTGTTTTTCGCGGCGGCGCTCACACCGACACTGATCCCGCGCAGCTACCTCACTCAAGGCGCCCTCGCCGGCGCCTGCTTTGCGATCGGCTATCTCGCCGGCGTCCTCTGGCGCTCGCTGTGGCATTATCTCGAGCTGCCGGAGCCTTCGGCACGCGCGCGGTCGAGCGCCAATGCGCTGGCAGCAGCCGGCTGCCTGCTCGTGGCGATCATCTGTCTACGGCAGGCCGCCGAATGGCAGAACTCGATCCGCACTGTGATGAAGATGCAGCCGGTCGACACCGCGCATCCGCTCAAGGTCTGCGCCATCGCCCTGGCCACCTTCGTGGTGCTGTTGATGCTGGGGCGGCTGTTTGTGTTGCTCGCCCGCTTCCTTGCCGCGCGCAAACGGCGCTTCATTCCGCAGAGGATCGCAAACGTCGTCGGCGTTCTGGTTGCAGGCCTGCTGTTCTGGGCGATCGCCAGCAATGTCCTGGTCCGCATGGCGTTCAACGCGCTCGATTCGTCCTTCCGCGAACTCGATGCCGTCTTCGAGCCCGAGCGGCCGCAGCCGACGGCGCCGGGGAAAACAGGAAGCCCGGCATCACTGGTGAAATGGAATGAGCTCGGACGTACGGGACGCCGATTCATTGCCTCGGGTCCGACCGCAGCCGAGATCAGCGCCATCACGGGACAGGCCGCACAGGAGCCTGTGCGTGTTTATGTCGGCCTCGGCGGCGCCGGCACCGCGCAAGCGCGCGCCAGGCTGGCGCTGGACGAGCTCAAGCGTCAGCACGGTTTTGAACGCAAGGTCCTGATCGTCATCACACCGACCGGCACCGGCTGGATCGATCCGTCGGCGATGGATAGCGTCGAATATCTCCACCATGGCGACGTCGCGAGCGTCGCGATGCAATACTCCTACCTCAACAGCCCGCTGTCGCTGCTGTTTCAGCCCGAATACGGCGCCGAAGCGGCACGCACTCTGTTTGCGGAAATCTACGGCTACTGGACGACACTGCCGAAGGACGGGCGGCCAAAACTGTATCTGCACGGGCTCAGCCTCGGCGCCATGAACTCGGAAAAATCCGCGGAGTTGTTCGAGACGATCGGCGATCCCATCGCTGGCGCGGTGTGGAGCGGACCGCCGTTCGAGAGCCGCATCTGGCGCTGGGTCACCGCGAACCGCAATCCGGGGACGCCGGCGTGGCTGCCGGAATTCCGAGACGGCCGCTTCGTGCGGTTCATGAACCAGAACGGACCGACGGTGCCGGCAGATGCGCCCTGGGGCCCGATGCGAATCGTCTATCTGCAGCATGCAAGCGACGCGATCACGTTCTTCAGTTACCGGGATGCCTACCAGCGTCCGGCCTGGATGGAGGCGCCCCGCGGTCCGGATGTTTCGCCGGAGCTCAGATGGTATCCGATCGTCACCATGCTTCAGCTTGCCCTCGACATGGGGATGGCGAATGGCACGCCGATGGGCTTCGGCCATGTCTACGCGCCCGAGCATTACGTCGATGCCTGGGTTGCCGTGACCGATGTCCGGGACTGGTCAACCGAAGCTCTTGCCCGGCTGAAAGAGTATCTTGCAGCGAAAGCGCGGAAGACAAGTAGCGGCAGTGCCGGTGACGATCCCTATGCCGATCGCGGCGGCTGAAGCGCCCTACTCCGCCATCTCCACCTGCTGCGTGACGGTGGGGCCGGCCAGCGGCCGCTCCTCCATCATGATCAGGCAGAGCGCGGCGGTGGTCATCAGCGCGGTGGCCGCGCCGAAGACGTAGCGGAACGCGTGCCGCATGTCCTCGGTGGGGATCGCGGGGATGCCGCCCGCGGCGTGATGCTCGCCGGCGAGCGGAATGTCGGCGCCGAGCGCGATCAGCAGGATCGCCGCGAAAGCCGCGACCGTGAACGAGGACATCAGCGAGCGGAAGAAGTTCATCGCGCCGGTGATGGTGCCGACTTGCGGCCGCGCCACCGAATTCTGCAGCGAGACCACGCAGACCGGGAAGGTCGTGCCGAGGCCGAGCGCGAACGCCGCCATCAGCGTCAACAGACCCCACAGCGGCAAGGTCGTGACCGTCAGGCCGAGCGCGCAAATCGCCGCCCACGACGTGCCGATGATGGCGACGCGCTTGTAATGCTTGGCGCGCGCCATGGTGCGGCCGGCGATCGCCGCGCCGCAGGTCGAGACCGCCGCGAGCGGGATCAGCGCAAGGCCGGCCTCGCTGGCGCTGAGATGGTAGACCGACTCGTAGTAGAGCGGCAGCTGCACGGTGAGGCCCGTGATCGCACCGAGCCCGCAACCGCCGGCCGTCAGCGCGAACGGCGCGACCGATCCCGTCAACAGCTTCAACGGCAGGAACGGCTCGTCGGCGCGGCGCGCGTGCCACACGAAGCTGACGGCGAGCGCGACGGCGCCGCCGACCATCGCAAGCACGGTCGGCGAGAGCCACGGGAAACGCGTGCCGCCCCAAGTCAGCACCAGCATGAAGACGACGGCGGAGGCCATCAGCAGCACACCGCCGAGCCAGTCGACCTTGCGCTTGCGGTGGAACACCGGGATCTTCTTCATCTTCGGCAGCAGCATCGCGATCGCCGCGGCCGCGAGCGGCAGATTGATCCAGAAGATCATCGACCAGTGCAGATGCTCGGCGAACACGCCGCCGATGACGGGGCCCAAAATGCCGCCGACCATCCAGACGCTGGAGAAATAGGCTTGATATTGGCCGCGCTCACGCGGTGAGACGACGTCGGAGATCACCGTCTGCACGACCGGCATGATGCCGCCGCCGCCAAGCCCCTGGAGACCGCGCGCGAGGATCAGCATCGGCATGTTCGGCGCGATTGCGCACAGCACCGAGCCTGCGACGAACAGGCTGAGCGAGATGATGATCATGACGCGGCGGCCGTAGATGTCGCTCAGCGTGCCGAACACCGGCGCGACCGCGGTCGAAGCGAGCAGATAGGCCGTGATGACCCACGACAGGTTCGAGACGTCCTGGAACTGGCGCCCGATGGTCGGCAGTGCGGTCGCCACGATGGTCTGGTCGAGCGCTGCGAGGAACATCGTCAGCATCAGGCTGATGACGATGGTGCGGACTTCATCCTGGGAGAGCGGCGTCGGCGGCGCGAGCGAAGGAGCGTCATCGACGCTCAGGACCTCGCTCGGAAGGCGGGTCAGCTCTTCGGCGATATCGTCGGGCAACACCTGAGTGTCGGCAGAACTGCTCTGCCGGTCGAACTTGTTCATCTCGATCGGAAGCCGTGAGGCGGCGCAATGCCGCGAAAGATTCGTTCTATGCAGTCAATGTAGAGAGGAAAGTTCTTCTCAGGCAGGCACCGCGGCGCATGGGTGCATCCCGCCTCGGGGCCATCCCGAACACGTGATGGAGCGTGCGGCGGATCAGTCCTTCGGGCGTCGCTTCAGGCGTGCCCGTTTCGGCAGCTGCGCCGGCCATTGCACGATGTGGTTCTCAAGCTCGTCGTCCGGGATCTCAACCTCACTGCCCTCGACCCGGCCGCGCACGGAGACGCCGGCCTCGTGCACGGTGTTGGGATCGCCGGAGACCAGCGGATGCCACCAATAGAGGTCGCGGCCCTCGGCGACGAGCTTGTAGCCGCAGCTCGGCGGCAGCCAGTTCAGGGTGCGGACATTGGCCGGGGTCAGGCGGACGCAGTCCGGAACCTTGTCGGAGCGATTCGGGTAGTCCTTGCAGCCGCAGGTCCCGGCATCGAGCAGCTTGCAGCCGACATGGGTGAAATAGATCTCGCCGGTATCCTCCTCCTCGAGCTTGTTCAGGCAGCAGCGGCCGCAGCCGTCGCACAGGCTTTCCCACTCGGCCTCCGACATCTCTTCCAACGTCTTGGTTTTCCAGAAGAATCCTTCCTGGCCTGAAGGTCGTTTGGGAGCTGCGGTCATGCGCCTCAACAAAGGTTCGAAAGAGCTACGGTTGATGCCATCTAGGGCGTGCGGCCGGGAGGCCGCAAGCAACGCCTCCGTGTGGCCCGTAATGAACCGGGGTTCAATTCAATTAGTCCTGTTGTTCAAAATCGCGAGCCTGACCATTGGTTTATAGCCCCCGCTCGGCTAGAAGGAACACAGAGTCCCCCTCGGACGCGAAACGGGCGCCTTGGGTTTGCCGCAACATTCCCGCAAGACGTCTCGATGCCGCCCCGGCCGGGTGCTTGAACGCTGTCGAAGCGAGCCTCAAGGGTTCTAGGTGGTCCAGAACACACCATCCAACTGGAAGAGCCGTGTCCGGAATTTCTTTCTGGACCTCGACGCGCGCATCGACTCCTCGCTGTTCTCCTCGGCCAAGGGCATCCGCGAGCTCTACGAGCGCTATTCGACCTTCATGGACCGCTTCTATGTCGGGCGGTGGAAGCGCTGGGTGTTCATCGAGCCGCTGTCGGAGGCCGCAACGCTCGGCCTCGGCGGCCTGGTGCTGATGCTCACCCTCGCCATTCCCGCCTTCCGCGAGACCGCGGACGAGGACTGGCTGAAGAAGTCCGACCTCGCGGTGTCCTTCCTCGACCGCTACGGCAACCCGATCGGCAGCCGCGGCATCAAGCACAACGATTCGATCCCGCTGGAAGATTTTCCTGACGTCCTGATCAAGGCGACGCTCGCCACCGAAGACCGCCGCTTCTACGAGCATTTCGGCATCGACATCGCCGGCACCGCGCGCGCGCTCGTCACCAACGCGCAAGCCGGCGGCGTCCGCCAGGGCGGCTCCTCGATCACGCAGCAGCTCGCCAAGAACCTGTTCCTGAGCAACGAGCGCACCATCGAGCGCAAGGTCAACGAGGCCTTCCTCGCGGTCTGGCTGGAATGGCGCCTGACCAAGAACGAGATCCTCAAGCTCTACCTCGACCGCGCCTATATGGGCGGCGGCACCTTCGGCGTCGACGGCGCCGCGCATTTCTACTTCAACAAGTCCGCGCGCGACGTGACGCTATCGGAAGCCGCGATGCTCGCCGGCCTGTTCAAGGCGCCGACGAAATATGCACCCCACATCAACCTGCCAGCAGCGCGTGCCCGCGCCAACGTCGTGCTCGACAACCTCGTCGATGCCGGCTTCATGACCGAGGGCCAGGTGTTCGGCGCCCGCCGCAACCCCGCCTTCGCCGTCGACCGCCGCGACGAGGCCTCGCCGAACTATTATCTCGACTATGCCTTCGACGAGATGCGCAAGCTGGTCGACACCTTCCCGAAGTCCTACACCGAGCGCGTCTTCGTGGTGCGACTTGCGATCGATGCCAATGTGCAGAAGGCCGCCGAAGACGCGATCGAGAACCAGCTCCGCCAGTTCGGCCGCGACTATCATGCGACGCAGGCCGCAACCGTCGTCTCCGATCTCGACGGCGGCATCCGCGCGATGGTCGGCGGCCGCGATTATGGCGCGAGCCAGTTCAACCGCGCCACCGACGCCTATCGCCAGCCGGGCTCGTCGTTCAAGCCTTACGTCTACACCACGGCGCTCCTGAACGGTTTCACGCCGAACTCGATCGTCGTCGACGGCCCGGTCTGCATCGGCAATTGGTGCCCGCAGAATTATGGCCATTCCTATTCCGGCGCGGTGACGCTGACGCAGGCGATCACGCGCTCGATCAACGTCGTGCCGGTGAAACTGTCGATCGCGATCGGCCAGAAGGAACAGCCGAAGGCGCCGAACCCGGCCAAGATCGGCCGCGCCAAGATCGTCGAGGTCGCGCGCCGCTTCGGCCTCAAGGCACCGCTGCCCGATACACCGTCGCTGCCGATCGGCTCGGACGAAGTCAGCGTGATCGAGCACGCCGTCGCCTACGCGACCTTCCCCAACCGCGGTAAGTCGGTGACGCCGCATTCGGTGCTGGAAGTGCGCACCGGCGCCGGCGACCTGGTCTGGCGCTGGGACCGCGACGGTCCGAAGCCGCGGCAGGCCATTCCTGCGAACATCGCCGCCGACATGGCGGGTATGATGAGCCACGTCGTCAGTGAAGGCACCGCGCGGCGCGCCGCGCTCGACGGCATTCCGACCGCGGGCAAGACCGGCACCACGAATGCTTATCGCGACGCCTGGTTCGTCGGCTACACCGGCAATTTCACCTGCGCGGTCTGGTACGGCAATGACGATTACTCGCCGACCAACCGCATGACCGGCGGCTCGCTGCCGGCGCAGACCTGGCACGACATCATGGTCGCGGCGCATCAGGGCGTCGAGGTCCGGGAAATCCCCGGCATCGGTATGGGCACGAAGCTTCCGCGCGAGCCGCTCGCCAACGCGCAGGCCAATGCGGCGCCAAAAGTGCTGGAGACCAAACCCGGTCCGCCGCCGGTGTTGACCAAGCGCGGCGCCGACATTCTGGTGCGCGTCGAGAAGCTGCTCGATGACGCGGCCCGGACCGCGACCAAGGCGGCTGCCGACGACGGCAAGCAAGCCAAGCCGGCATCGTCGACGAGCGCGCTCGCCTTCCCGCAGAACTATGCGGAAGAGAATGCGAACGCGTCCGCCCCGCGCAAGAACTGAGCAAGAGCTGATCGAAACCCGTGCGGCTGATCCTGATCACATTGACGGCCCTTCTGCTCGCGAGCGTGGTCGGCGTCGGCGCGACGTGGATGACGACGACGCGCGGCACCGAGATCGGCGCGCTGACCATCGGCGCCTGGACCGCGCGGCCGCGCACCGGCACCGCCGACGTCGATCCCTATTCGCGCGCCACCATCGTGCGCAACGGCGAGCTGCCGATCGGCACCGGTGACGGCGTCGCCTTCACCGCGACCGCCGACGACAAGAAGAAGGCGCTCGACGGCCGCTGCGACGTGATCGTCTCCGGCGTGACGCCGCCGGCGCGGTTCTGGACGCTGACGCTGTACGACCGCAAGGGCCACCTCGTCGCCAATTCGCTTGCCCGCTACGGCTTCACCAGCCAGGAGATCGTGCGGGGGTCCGACGGCTCGTTCGAGATCCGCATCGCCTCGCGCTCGCGCGCCGGCAACTGGCTGCCGACCGGCGGCATCGAGCGCTATGCGCTGATGCTGCGCCTCTACGACACGCCTGTCGGCGTTGCCACGCGCACCCAGCGCGATGCGCCGATGCCCACCATCAAGACGGTGGGCTGCTCATGATCCGGCTGCTGTTCACCATCGTTGCCGGCGTGGTGCTGGGCCTCGTGGTCCATCTCGTCAGCGTGCTGGCGCTGCCGCGGATCGCGACGCAGGACGCCTATTCGCGGCTGACGCCGATGACCAAGCTCAACGGCGTGACGCAACTGCCCCTCGCCGATCCCAACACCTCGCCGATGCCGTTCATGGACCCGGCCTTTGCGCTGGCGATCTGCCGCTACGACCTTACGAATGGACCGATCAAGCTCACGGTGCCGGTGAGCCAGGCCTACACCTCGGTATCGTTCTACACCCGCAACGAGATCGCTTATTACGCGATCAACGACCGCTCCGCGGGCAAGAAGGTGATCGAGCTCGACCTGATGACGCAGGCCCAGCACGACGAGCTGCCCGAGGACGAAGAGGTCACCGCGGCCGACCGCCTGATCATCGATTCCCCTGCAACCACCGGCCTGATCGTGATGAAGGCGCTCGCCGCCGAGCCCGGCCTGATGCCGCAGGCGCAGGCAACGCTTGCCGCTGCGAGCTGCGGACCGCAGACCGATGCGCCGGCCAAGGCCGAGGCGCCGCGCGGACGGCGCTGACGCGCGGCTGTTTCGGCAGCTCAAAACAAAAAGTGCGAAAACAACCCCATGCACAGTAGCCGGGGCATTGAAATCATTTGTTGTTTTGAGTTCGCGCCCGACGCGCCTCCCGGACCAGCCCATCCGCGCCGGCGCGCCCCCATTTTGCGCTTTGACACGTCGGGCAAAACACTGGCAGAATGGCATCATCGAAAGTTCGTCACACCCGCGCTGAGAAATCCGGCGCGGGTTTTTCGTTTCGGAGCAGGCGCGCTTACGATAGCTGCTTTCCGGGTTGCGCTATCCGCGCCCAGAGCAGCGCCAATGGTCCCAGCAGGATACCGCCTGCGAGAACGATGAACACGAGCAACCATCCGCTTGCGCTCTGCGGGCCGCCCGCAATGTCGAGCGCGGCGCCGGTCCCCCAGGCGCCGACCGCCGAGAGGCCAAAGCCAACAGTGGAGTGCAAGGCCAGAGTCGCACCACGATGTTCGGAGACGGCCGCCGCCGACATGCCCGCGGTCAACGCGCCGGAATCGGCCGGCACCGTCAGCCCATAGATCATCAGCAGCAGCGCGAGCACCCATGCCGGGGCTGTCGCGTTGAGTCCGATGACCAGCGCGACACAAGCCGATGCGATCATCACGATCGTGATCGCCCGATGGCGCCCGAATTTCAGTGCGGCCTCGTTGCCGAGGATGCTGGCGGGCATCGAGATGACCGCGAAGCAGAAGCTGAGCGCGACGGGGCTCAGCCACGACGGCGCGCCTTGATGAGCGATGACGAACGTCCAGAATCCGACCAGCCAGGTGCGGATACCATAGAGTTCGAAGCAATGAGCGCCGTAGCCGAAGATGTATCCAAGCGCCTCGCGGTTGGCGAAGACGGGCGCGAAGTTCAGCAGACGCCCGGCCTTCGGCGCGGGCCGCCGCCCCTCGATCAATAGACATGCGACGACCATCGCGACGGGACCGGAACCAGTCACGAGGAAAGCGATCCGCCACCCCCAGCGGTCGGCGATCAGTTGCGCCATCAGGAACGAGAGGCCGACGCCGACCGAGAAGCTCGATGTGTAGAGCGTGACGGCGCGCGAGGTGTCGCCGGCGGGAAGTCGGTCCGTCAGCGCCTTAAGGCCGGGCATGTAAGCGCCCGCAAATCCAAGTCCTGCAATGGACCAGATCGCGGTCGCCGACCAGAACCCTTGTGCGAAGAGTCCGAACGCTGCGGTCGCGAGCCCGCTGACGATCGAGCCCCAGAGCAGGACGAGCCGCGCGTCGATCCGGTCGGTCAACGTCGTCAGCACGGGCACCGCGAGCATGTAGCCGAAGGCGTAGCCGCTTGCCATCAAGCCGCCTTCGGCCGCCGATAGTCCCCACGCCGGCATCAGGTGCTGCGCCAGGTTTGCGGACAGCGTCACATGCGGCAGCAGATTGCCGACCTGGCCGATGCACATCACCGCAATGAGAGACCGACCGCCGAGCTTACGAATTTTGTTCTCCCACCTGAAGCGGCTTCGATATCGTCGGCTCGGTGCGAAGCAGCAGAAGCGCAAAGAAGGCCGAGACCGAGACCAGCGCGCTGATCCACAACGCACCGCTGCCGATGTGCTCGACCATCAGCCCGAGTGCGAGCGGCGCGGCGGCACCCGTCAGTCTGGAAGGCAGCGAGATCATGCCGACGCGCCTGCCGAATCCGGCCGGCCCAAACAGCACCAATGGAAGTGTACCACGGGCGATGGTGATGATGCCGTTGCCCGCGCCATACAGCACCGCGAAGACCGACGCCAGAAAGGGTCCTCCTGCGATCAACGCGACGATGCCAAACGGATTCATGAGTATGGCCAGCCTGGTCGACAGGAGCGGATGAAACCGGCCTAGCCATCCAGCCTCCAGCAGGCGGGCGCTAACTTGCGCAGGTCCAATCAACGCTCCCGCGAACAAGGCTTCGGCTGGCGTTGCGCCGAATGCGACCAGCATCGTCGGCAAGATTGCCGACACGCCGGAACTGACAAAGCTTGTCGCAGCAAGCATGTAAGCCAGCACGATCATCGCAAAGGTCTCGCTCTGTCGTCCGGATTGCTGGCTTGCATCCGGCCCCGGTCGGGACATCTGGTCCAATGGAGCCGCGCGCGGCAGTGAAAGATTGAGCGGCAATGCAAGGCCGATATGGATCGCCGCCCACACCTGGCAGGCGACACGCCAGTCGTACTCCGATGCGAGCCAATTCGTGAGGGGCCAGCCGAGAGTGCTGGCGAAACCGGCGATCAGGGTGATGCCGGTGATGGTTCGTCGCGCATTGGCGCCGTAGATGCGAGCCAGCGTCGCGAACGCCGCTTCGTAGAGGCCCATGCCCATGCCGATCCCGAGCAGCACCCAGGCTGCGATCAGCACCGCCACACCATGGGCCACGGACAGCAGCAGCAAGCCCGCCACAAAGACGACATTCGAGATGGCAAGCAGGCTGCGCCCACCGAACTTGTCGATGGCATGCCCCACGCGTGGGCCGAGCAGCCCGGAGATCACAAGCGCTCCCGACAGCGCGCCGAACACGTAAGTCGGCGCAAGATCGAGATCGTGCGCGATCGGCGCCGCCAGGATGGCCGGGAGATAGTAGCTCGACGCCCACGCAATGGTCTGAGCGGTGCCGAGTGCGACGACGACTGGGAGCGAGCCGGCGGCCTGCCTCGCAGTGACGTGCATCATGAGCAACCGCACCCCGCACTACCTGCCTTCTTGGCCGTCTCGTCGGCGGCACAGCAGGCTGACAGCTCTTCCTTCGCCGGACCACCGCAGCATCCCGCCGCAGCCCCTGACTCGACGCCACCGCGCGTGCATACGCCCGTCTCCGGCAGCACGAGTTCGACACGTGCCGCCGCTTCCTTGTCGCCCGCGATGTCGGCGACGATCGATCGGACCTGCTCGTAGCCGGTCATCATCAAGAAGGTCGGAGCACGACCGTAGGATTTCATGCCGGCCAGATAAAAGCCCGGCTCGTCATGGGCCAGTTCGCGGGCGCCATGAGGGCGCACCGTCCCGCAGCTGTGCTCGTTTGGATCGATCAGCGGCGCAAGCGCGGCGGGTGCCTCGATGGCCGGATCGAGCCGAAGCCGCAGTTCGGACAGGAACGAAAGGGAGGGACGGAAACCGGTCGAGACGATCAGCTCGTCCGCAACGACGCTCCGTGCACCACAACAGGAGCCTGCCGAAATCCTGAGGCGACCTTCGGAGTCCGAAAGATGCGTGACACCAAATCCGGTCTCGACCCTGATTTTCCCGGCCGCCACGAGTGCGGCGAAGGTGGAGCCCAGTTCGCCCCTTGCCGCCAGCTTGTCGTTACTGCCGCCGCCAAAAGCTTTTGCGGGATCGGCGCCCCGCAACAGCCAGATCGCTTGCGTGCCGGGCACCTCGCCTGCGAGCTGCACGAGGTCGATCAACGTGCCGACCGCGGAATGGCCGGCACCGAGCACGGCAACGGTCTTGCCGGCATATCTGGTGCGATCGGCACCCCGCACGTCGGGCATGCCATAGGCGATACGATCGGCGCGCTCGCGTTCACCAATCGCGGGCAAGCCATTGCTGCCGGCGGGATTGGGAGAGAACCATGTGCCTGAAACGTCGATGACGGCATCGGCGCGCAACACCTCAGGGCCTTTGCCGTTCTGATAGCGGATTTCGAAAGGCGCCTGGTCCCTGCCCTTCGTCTTGGCCTTTTCGAAGCCGGCGCGGCTGATCGCCGTCACGCGGCTGGAGGCGCGGATCGCCTCGCGAAGCGGCGTCCGCGTCGCGAGCGGATCGAGATATTGGTCGATCAACTCGCCGCCGGTGGGATAGGACTGAGGGTCCGGCGAATTCCATCCCGTCGGCGCAAGCAGGCGCGCGGCGGCGTTGTCGACATTGTATTCCCACGGCGAGAAGAGTTGGACGTGCTGCCACTGACGCACCGCATGCCCGGCTTCGGGTCCGGCCTCGAGCACGATCGGAGACATGCCACGTTCAAGCACGTGCGCGGCCGCAGCGAGACCCACGGGTCCTGCCCCGATGATGGCTACCGTCTTTCCGTTCATTCGACTTCTCCGATATTTCTAGAATAATCGAATAATTCCGACCAAAAAATCAGGCCGCCGTTTGCTCATCCTTGCACCCGACTTCGTCCGCGCAGCACTCCGCCGCCAGGAAATCGACCAGCCCCTGCATCGCATCGAAGTTCGCGTGGCAGATCAGGGTCGTGGACTCCCGGACCTGACTGACGAGCCCGACTGAAACCAGGGCCTTGATATGATGCGACAGCGTCGACGCCGGAATTTTCAGCTTTTCCTGTAGACGGCCCACAGGCATGCCGGAGTGCCCGGCCCGAACCAAGGCCCGATAAATCTGCAGCCGGGTTTGATTGCCCAAGGCCTCCAAACGTGCTGCTGCGTCGGCGATCTTCATGACAGCAAGGATGCGCTCCTTTGTGCTGCCTGTCAACCGTATTTCTAGAATATTCGAAATAGTCGGGACTTCAGATTGACGCAATCCCAATAATTCCATAAGTCCGGATATAGGGAAACAGAAGAAGCCGTGCTGGCGCTCGCCGCCCTCTCCCAATCGACCCGTCTGGAAGCTTTTCGAACGCTGGTCAAACATGAGCCCGACGGCCTTGCAGCCGGCGAGCTGGCTCGCCTTTTGGAAGTCCCCCAGAACACATTGTCGGCGCATCTGTCGATCCTTAGCCGCGCGCGCCTCGTGTCGTCCGAACGGTACAGCCGCTCGATCATCTACCGTGCCAACCTCGGCGAATTTCGCGACGTCGCCGTTTTCCTGCTCCGCGATTGCTGCGGTGGGCGGCCGGAAGTTTGCGAACCCGTCGTCGAGACCTTGCAGTCGTGCTGCTCGCCAAAGCGAAAGGAGCGGAGCCGTGTCTGATCATCACGCGTTCAACGTCTTGTTCCTGTGCACCGGCAATTCGGCGCGGTCGGAAAGGCAGGCGGCATTCGTCACCGCGTTCCGCTATCTCAAAAATCGGATCGATACCTTCGTGAACCTGCCACTGAGGAGTATCGACAAGCTCTCGCTCGGCACCAAGCTGCGCGAGATCGGCCGCGCCGATGGTGCAACACATTCAACGCCGAAGGCCGGCTGATGGATAATTTCGACCTTTCGCGACGTCTCGTGGCCGAAGCGCTGGGCACGGGCGTTCTCGTCGCCACCGTGGTCGGCTCGGGCATCATGGCGGAAACACTGACCAAGGATGTCGCGCTTGCGCTTCTCTGCAACACGCTTCCGACCGGGGCCATTCTGGTCGTCCTGATCACGATGCTGGGTCCGATCTCCGGCGCCCATTTCAATCCGGCGGTCACGCTCGTCTTCACAGGTAAACGCGAGCTGCCGGTGAACGAAGCAGCGCTCTACGTGATCGTGCAGATCGCCGGCGGCATCGCGGGAACGATGGCCGCGCATCTGATGTTCGGGCTACCCCTGCTCGATTTGTCGACGAAGGTTCGGACCGGTGGCCCGCAATGGTTCGCTGAAGCCCTCGCTGCATTCGGGCTGGTCGCGACAATCCTGGCCGGCATCCGGTTTCAACGGACGGCCGTCCCTTGGTTGGTCGGCTTGTACATCACGGCGGCCTACTGGTTCACAGCGTCGACCTCGTTCGCCAATCCGGCCGTCGCGATCGCCAGGTCCTTGACGAACACGTTCTCGGGCATTCGTCCCACTGACCTGCCCGGTTTCATCCTTGCGGAGCTCTGTGGAGCCTTCGCCGGCATGCTGTTGATGAATTGGCTGCTCGGCTCCTCCCGCGCGGCCGGCCCTGTCCCGATTACGGAGACGACCCGATGAGCGTCACGATCTATCACAACCCCGGCTGCGGTACCTCGCGCAACACGCTTGCGATGATCCGGCAGAGCGGCGTCGAACCTGACGTCATCGAATATCTGAAGACGCCGCCATCGCGCGAAACGCTGGTGGAGCTCATCAAGGCCATGGGCATTTCCGTTCGCGCGCTTCTGCGCGAGAAAGGCACGCCGTTCCACGAACTCGGCCTCGATGACCCCAAATGGTCCGACGACGAGCTGATCGATCAGATGCTTGCGCATCCCATCCTGATCAACCGTCCGATCGTGGTGACGCCAAACGGCACACGATTGTGCCGGCCTTCGGAAGTCGTCGTCGATCTCCTGAGCAATCCCGTCGGCCGATTCGTGAAGGAGGACGGCGAGGTGGTCGAAGCGCGATAGGTTCGCATTGCCCTAAATTTGTCGCCCGCCGTCTTGAGCATGCGCACGATCTCACCTAGACTTGGTCGTGTGGGGACCAAGCAGACTCCCCGTGAGACCTCGGTCCAAGCTCTGCGCAGCACGCCATTCATGGAGCTTGCGCAATGGACACCGAACGACACCCTTCCCGCCGACATATCGTCGCCATCCTGTCACGCGGAGACGCCGCCGCGCGTCGTGACACGACGGCGCAGAACAGCCGCTTCGTCCGCGTCTTCGAAGCCCTCGCCGCCGCGGGCATCGAGGCCCGGCCGGTGATCTACGACGAGACTTTTGCCGACGCCGTCCGCGATCAATTGCTGGGGGTCGACGGCGTGCTGGTCTGGGTCGACCCGATCCATCAGGGCAAGACGCGCGAGGCGCTCGACCCGCTGCTGCGCGACGTCGCGGCACAAGGACCATGGGTGAGCGCACATCCGGACGTGATCCTGAAGATGGGCGTCAAGGAGGTGCTGTACCGAACGCGTCATCTCGGCTGGGGCGCGGATACGCATCGCTATGACACCGCCGCAAGCTTCCGTGCCGAGTTTCCGTCACGGCTTCGGGTGAATGGCCCGCGCGTGCTGAAGCAAAATCGCGGCAACGGAGGCCAGGGCGTCTGGAAAGTCGAGGCGCTCTCGAACGCGGACGCCATGGTTCGCGTGCTTCACGCGCAGCGCGGAAGCATGCCCGAGGAGATGCCGCTCGACGCCTTGATCGCGCGGTGCGAGCCCTATTTCGGCTGGGGCGGCTGCATCATCGACCAAGCGTTTCAACCCCGCCTGCCCGACGGCATGATCCGCTGCTACATGAGCGGCGCAAAGGTCGCGGGCTTTGGGCAGCAGCGGATCAAAGCCCTGATCCCGCCGCCGCCGGAAGGGCCGGACTCGCCTGAAGCACAGCCGGGCCCACGGATCATGCACGGACCCGATGCGCCGCAACTCCAGGCGCTACGAAGATCGATGGAGGACGAATGGACGCCGCAGATGATGGAGACGCTCGGCATCGCTGAAACCTCGCTGCCGGTGATCTGGGACGCGGACTTCCTGTACGGGCCACGCGATGCCGCCGGTGCCGACACCTATGTTCTGTGCGAGATCAACGCGAGTTCCTGCTTTGCGATCCCGGAAGAGGCGCCGGCAGCGATCGCGCGGACGGTGAAGCTGCGCCTGTCACTGACTGAAAAGGCTGGCTTCGACGGGTAGACGGGCGACCGCGTTCGCGGGAACGCGCCGGCGCGTCCTTTGGCACGTCGGGCAAAACGGCCAAACAACGTCATCAAAAGACTGGCCCGCCCGCGCGGATCTTGATAGCTCGTCGGCAGAGGCGATCCGAGCAGGAGACACAAGCAACATGGTGGACGAGGTGAACGTTCGGACCGGGCAGTGCCATTGCGGCGCGGTGCGCTTCGAGGTGACGCTCAGCGACGGCTTCAATGCGATCCGCCGCTGCACCTGCTCCTACTGCCGCATGCGAGGCGCCGTCGTCGCCATGGCGGAAATGGGCGGGATCAAATTCCTGCAAGGCGAGGATGCGCTCACGAGCTACCGCTTCCACACCGGATCGGCGCAGCACTTCTTCTGTTCGGCTTGCGGAATCTACACGCATCATCAGCGGCGATCCGACACCACTCTCTATGCCGTCAACGTGGCTTGCCTCGACGGGGTCAGCCCGTTCGATTTCGCTGACGTGCCGGTCATGGATGGCATCAATCACACCAACGACACCGGCAAGCCGACGCGCCGGGCCGGCACACTCCGCTTCATCCCGGCCGACGAGAGCTCTGCACCATGACCGCCAGCAAGCGCATCGCCCTCTCAGGCCGGTGGCGCCTCTATCGATGACACCAACGGCTTGATCGGCACGCGCTGCGACCTTCCGCGGATCAGATCTTCGGGAGCTTCGCCCGCTCCACCACGCCGATCCATTTGGCGATCTCCGTCTCGATCAGCGTCTTCATCTCCGCCGGCGAGCTGCCGCGGACCTCACCGCCGACGGCGGTCTCCAGACGCTGCTTGATGTCGGGGTCCTTGAGCACGTCGAGCGTCGCTGCATTGAGCGTGGCGATGATGGCCGGCGGCGTTCCCTTCGGCGCGAGCAGGCCGGCCCAGGTGCGCACGTCATAGCCCTTGATGCCGGCTTCCTGAACCGTGGGGACATCGGGCAGCAGCGTGGTCCGCGTCGGCGAGGTCACCGCGAGGCCGCGGATGGCCCCGCTCTGGATCTGCGGCGCAAGCAGCACCGGCGTGCCGACGATGACAGGGATCTCACCGCCGAGCAGCGCAGTGACGGATTGGGAATCGCCGCGATACGGCACGTGCACGATCTCGACGCCGGCGGTCGCGTTCAGCAGCTCGCCTGCGAGGTGATGCGTGCTGCCGAAGCCGACCGACCCGAAGCTGAGCGCACCGGGCTTCTCCTTGGCGGTGGCGATGAGCTCGCCCAGCGATTTTGCGGGGTGGTCGTTGCGCACGGCGATGACGAGCGCGTAGTAGACCAGCGTCGAGATCATCTCAAAGCTGTCAGCGGGCTGGTAGGCGAGGCTCTTGTAGGTCGCCGCCGAAATCGCGTGCGCCCCGGTGACGAGACCGAGCGTGTAGCCGTCGGGCGCCGCTTTCGCAACGGCATCCGCCGCAATGTTGCCGCCGGCGCCGGGCTTGGCCTCGACGATGATCGGCTGGCCGAGCTTCTTCGAGAGCCCGTCGGCAATGATACGCGACAGCGTGTCGGCGGCCCCACCGGCGGCAAACCCGTGCAGCAGCCGGATTGGGCGCGACGGATAGGTGTCAGCCGACACAGCATTGGTTGCGAGGCAAATGCCCAACAGAAAAATGGCCGCAGCAAGCCGCTTCATCCGATGCATGGATGCTTCTCCCTTTGATTGTTATGTCGTTGGCCGCAGCGAGGCGGCGTTCTTCAAGTCGTCGTCAGTTCGCTTAACGTGCGAACTCCGTGCAATCAGGTGATGGCGGCATGCCCCAGACGTCGCGCGGCAGGCCGACCCAGACCTTTGGCCGCTGCGGACGATCGCGGTGCCAGGGACGCGGCTCGAAATAGCCGAGCTCTTCGTCGGTCATGCGGTCGAGATCGCAAAACAGCTCGACCAGATGCCCGTCGGGATTGCGATGATAGATTGCGGTGTTGTGCCCGGGGCCATGGCGCACCGGCCCCCACAGCACGGGGAGCTTGTGCCGCGCGAGATGGTCGCACGCCAGGTGCATGTGGGCCGGGCCCCGCAGCTCGAACGCAAAATGATGCAGGCCGCGATCGGGCGCGCGCGCAAAATTCAGCGTGTGATGCTCGAAGCCGCTGCGCATGAAGACGAAGCGGTCCTCGATCCAGTCGGAGACGCGCAGGCCCATCACGTTCGCATAAAACTCCGACGCCGCGTGCGGATCGGGCGTGCGAAGCGCGACATGGCCGAGCTTGGTCACGGCGAGCCCAGCGATCCGCTCCTGCGCGGGCGTCGGTGTCCAGCCCTGGATCAGCTCGAAGCGCGTGCCTTCGGGATCACTGAAAGTCAGCAGCCGGGACACGCCAGGCAGGGGATCGCTGCGAAGCTCGGGCCGCAGATCGGCCTGCTTCAGCGCGGCGCCCAGCGCCTCGATCTGGACGTCAGGCGATATCTCGAAGGCGATGCTGGTCAGCGCCGCTGCACCGGGCTCGATCACCAGCGAGAGCTGCTCGCAATCGTTGGCGAGACAGATGCGGCTTCCGTCGCGGCCCACGAGGCCAAGGCCGATCACGCCGCGGTAATAGTCGAGCAAACGCTCCGGATCGGGCGAAGCGAAGGTCGCGTGCCGGAGCCGCGTGAACCGTGCAATGGGTGCTGGTGCCGTCATGGTGCGGTCCCCCTCATGGCGTCATGATGATCTTGCCGAGCGCGGAGCCCTGCTCGAGCAGCGTATGGGCCTGCCTGACCTCGTCGAGCTTCAGGACCGCCGAGATCGCCGGCTTGATCGCATTGCCGCTCAACGCCTCGATCACGCTGCGCATCAGGGCGCGACGGCCGTCGCGATCGTGGTCGTAGATATGAAAGGAGAAGCAGCGCACGGCCGGACAGATGTCGAGATGTTCGCGCATCGCCGCCATCAGATTCTCCTCCGGTAGGCCGGCGAAGGCGTTGTACGAGAGCAGCGTGCCCCATTTGCCGAGCGCGCCGAGATAGCCGGTGAACTCGGGACCACAGACGTGGTCGAGCACGAGGCCGACGCCCTCGCCGTCTGTCAGCTCACGCGTCCGCGCCACGACGTCCTCGCGGCGGTAGAAGATGGTGTGATCGGCGCCGTTCGCCTTCGCGAACGCGGCCTTCTCGTCGGTCGAGACCGTGCCGATGACTTTCATCTGCGCGAGCTTTGCCAGTTGCACCAGCGCGGTGCCGACACCGCCGGCGGCGCCAATCACCAGCACGCTTGCGGGCGCGCGCGGATGGCGACACTCATGCAGCAGCGCGTAGGCGACCTGGTAGTTCGAGAGACACACGGCCGCTTGCAGATCGACATGATCGGGCAGCGCGTGAATGGCGTCCGCCGGCGCGACCACGTAGTCCGCGTAACAGCCGCCGCGCTGGGACAGATCGCGTGCGCTCAGCAGCACCTTCTGACCGACGGCAAAGCCCTCGACGCCGGGCCCGAGCGCGGAGATGCGGCCGGCGACGTCATTGCCGGGATTGGCCGGCAATGGCGGCATCCATTTGTAGACGCCGCGCCGGATCAGCACGTCGGGCTGCCCGACCCCGAACGCCTCGGCCCGGATCTGCACCTGGCCGGGTCCGGGCACAGGCACGGCAAGCTCGACCACTTCAAGTGCATCCGGCCCTCCCGGCTGACGCACCAGCACCGCCCTCATGATTTCACTGCTCCCTGGACCATATTTTCGAAAATCATACCGTTTACGAAAATTATTGCAAGACGGTCGTTGGCGCGGCATCTTAAGGCATCGATTCATTGGCAGAGCCATGCCCGACAGCGCCATTCGTCCCCGCAAGGAATTCGGCAAGACCATTGCCGCCGACATCACCCATCGGCTGCGCGAGGAGATTATCGCCTGCGCGCTGCCGCCGGGCGAGCCGTTGCGGTTCGACGTCCTGCGCGAACGGTTCGGCGCGAGCTTTACGACGTTGCGCGAGGCGCTGACCGCGCTTACCGCGGAAGGGCTGGTCGATGCGCAGGAGCAGCGCGGATTTCGCGTCGCGCCGGTCAGCCGCCAGGACCTCACGGAAGTCACCGACGCCAGGGTGCTGATCGAGGTGGAGCTGATCCGCCGCGCGATCGAGCGCGGCAATGACGACTGGGAAATCGCTGTCATCTCGACACTGCACCGCTTGAAGCGGATCGAGCAGCGCGATCCCGAGCACCCCTTGCGCGATCCCGAATGGAAGGTCGCCCATCGCCAGTTCCACCAGGCGCTGGTCTCCGCCTGCGGCTCCGCGACGCTGCTCGCCATCCGCGCCGAGTTGTTCGACCGCGCCGAGCGCTACCGGCACCTATCGGCCAATTTCCGCCCCCGCCCGCGCGACAAGGCCGGCGAGCACCAGGCGATCATGCAGGCCGCGATCTCGCGCAACGCGGATCTCGCCGTGCAGCTGATCGAGACGCATATCCGTTCGACCTCCGACAACGTCGCGACATACGCCGGGCACCTGCTCGACACCGAATAGGCCGCGCCGGCATTTTTGCGCAAGGCGGGCTTGCGCCCGCCTTCATTTTCGAAAATAATAGACAATATCGAAAATACTAACCTTCGGGGCGAAACCATGAAGCTGCTGTCGTTCTTGGACGGAAATCGGGAAAGCTGGGGGGCCGTTGTCGAAAACGGCGTGGTCGATTTCGGCCGCGCCCTGCCCCAGTATCCGACGCTGGCGGATTTCCTCGGCAGCGATGACTACGCCCGCCGCGATTCCATCGTCGCCAAGCACAAGCCCACGATGGCACTCAGCGACATCAAATACCTGCCGGTGATCCCGCGCCCCGAAAAGATCGTTTGCGCCGTGCGCAATTATCTCGATCACCACAACGAGGCGGTGGCGTTCGGCATGAAGCGCGAGATCACCGAATTCCCGCCGATCTTCCTGCGGGTCTGGCGCTCCCAGGTCGCGCACAACGCGCCGGTGATCCGGCCGAAGGTCTCGGACAATTTCGACTGGGAGGGCGAGCTTGCCGTCGTCATCGGCAAGGGCGGCCGCCACATCAGCCAAGCCGACGCGTGGACTCACGTCGCGGGTTACTCGATCTACAACGACGTCAGCGTGCGCGACTGGCAGCGGCATGCGCAGCAGATTGCCTCCGGCAAGAATTTTGTCGGCACCGGCCCATTCGGACCGTGGCTGGTTACGCCGGACGAAATCGGCGATCCCACCAAGCTGAAGCTGGAGACCCGCGTCAACGGCGCGGTGGTGCAATCCTCCGACACCTCGATGCTGATCTTCTCGATCCCGCGGCTGATCGAGTACGCCTCGACCATTTTCGACCTCGTCCCCGGCGACGTCATCGCCACCGGCACGCCGGCCGGCGTCGGCTTCACCCGCAAGCCGCCGGTGTTCCTCAAGCCGGGCGACGTGGTCGAGGTCGAGATCGAGAACATCGGCGTGCTCAGCAATCCCGTCGTGGACGAGGCCTAGAGCCGCGCATGTATGACATCCGCAAGTCCGCACTCAGCGTCGAGACGATCTTGCATGAGCGCGGCCCCCGCCTGGACAAGCCGCTGCTGGTCGGAACGGCAATTGCGGTGATCCGCAATCCCTTCGCCGGCCGCTTCGAAACTGACCTGATGCCATTTCAGGCGTCCTTGCGTGTGCTCGGGCGCGAGCTCGCAAGCGCGTTGATCGCGCAGCTCGGCGGCGCATCGCGCATCGAGGCCTATGGCAAGGGCATCATCGTCGGCGAAGACGGCGAGCTCGAGCACGGCGCGGTCTGGCACGAAGCCGGCGGCCACGGCATGCGCGAGGTGCTGGGACAACCCAAGGCGATCGTTCCGGCCGCGAAGACCATCGGCGGTCCCGGCACGCGCTTGATGGTGCCGCTCGGCCATATCCATGCCGCCTATGTCCGCAGCCATTTCGGCACCGCGGAGATGACACTGTGGGATGCGCCACGGCGCGACGAGATCGCTTTCGGCCTCGTGATGGCAACCGGCGGCCGCCCTCACGCCCGCATCGGCGGCCTCAAGGCATCCGACATCTCCGTGCATGACGGCCAGCGCTGATCGGCGCGCTCAATGCGCGCCGCACCGGCAACTCTCGTAATCCACGGGATCGTGGCTGTTGACGATCCTCACGCGGTCGCCGTGGTTTTGCTTCAGCGCGCGCAGCCGCGCCTGGTTGGCGATCCGCATGTCCCGGTCCATGTCGCCCTTGCGCTGGAAGTAGCCGAGCATCAGCGGCACGCGCGGCGATGCGTGGAGCTGGGCGTGATGGAAATAGCTGTCGCCGGCATGCAGCAGCCATTTCTCGCCTGATCGCACAGCGATGCCGCAATGGCCGCGCGTGTGGCCGGCGAGCGGGATCATCAGGATGTCGGCTTCCTTGTCGCCGAGTGCGCGCACGCCCTTGAAGCCGAACCAGTCTTCACCGGCCTCGCCATAGAACGCCCAGCGCGGTCCATGGCTCCACTGCCCCGTGACATAGCGCCCGTCAGGCGGCGCGGGCTTGCGCAGCACCGCCATGTCGTATTCGGCGCGATGGACATGGATCGCGGCATGGGGGAAATCAGGCACGCCGCCGGCGTGATCGCGGTCGAGATGGGTCAACAGCAAATGGCGCACGTCGCTGGGTGAATAGCCGAGCGCCCGCACCTGCTCGACCGCCGTCTCCGCCGGATCGAGTTTTGGCGCGGTCTGGCGCACCCATCGGCGACCGAGCCGCTCGGGTGTCGCGATATCGCCAAGGCCGATGCCGGTATCGACCAAAGCAAGCCCATCGTTCGTCTCCACCAGCAGACAATGGCAGACCAGGCGGGCGCGCTGGAACAGGCTGCCGGTGCCGTTCACCAGGCGGCGACCCATTGGGCACATCGTGCCGGTGTTGAGATGGTGGATCTTCATCATGCGTCCCTGCCTGTTGCGACAGGAGCGTTCTTGTCATCACGCAATCCATAGGTAAAATCTCGAATATTGATACTATCTCTAGGTCTATCCTATGGACATCCGCGAGCTTCGCTATTTTGCTGCCGTCTACCGCGAACGCAACCTGACCGCCGCGGCACGCGCCTGCTTCGTGTCGCAGCCGTCGATCTCGACCGCGATCACCCATCTCGAGGCCGAGCTCGGCACCACGCTGTTCATCCGCCACAAAAAGGGCGTCGCACCGACCGCCTCGGCCGAGCAGTTTCACACCCTAGCCCGCCGCATCATCGACGAAGCCGATGCCGCCCGCAGCCTGTTCAGGAAGCCGGCGACCAGGACCACCGTCACGCTCGGCCTGATGCGCACGCTCGACGTGCCCCGCACGATCGCGCTACTGAAGCCGCTGACGGCGCGCAGCGACATCGCGCTTCGCCTCGTAGGCCACGACGAGCGCGCCGATGCGCGGATCATTTCCAAGACCATGCTGCGCGCGGACGAGCATTTCGTCGCGCTGTGGAGCGAGCGCTATGTCGCGGCGCTGCCGCCGTCTCATCCGCTGACGCTGAAGGACAAGCTGCGCGCCGCCGATCTCGCCGACGCCCCGCTGATCGATCGCTGCCATTGCGAACAGAGCGAATTCTTCGGCCGCACGGCGCAGCGTCGCCACACGGCGGCGATCGCGCAATCGGAAGACTGGGCCATGGCACTGGTCGCCGCCGGCGTCGGCATTGCCATCGTCCCCGAGGGGGTGGCGCGCGGCAATCCCGATGTCGCCGTGCGCGAGATCGAGGTCAGGGTGAAGCGCGAGGTCGGGCTGGCCTACCGCGCATCCGCGCCGCTGGCCGATGCGCTGAAGGATTTCGTCGGGAAATTGCAGAAGCAGCGGCGCAAGCCGGATCGAAGGAGACAACGTCCCCTTCGCAAGCCGTGACCGCTCAGTCGGCAAACTGGCCGGCCGCCTTGATGATCGGAGCCCAGCGATCGATCTCGCTCGTCAGCACCGCCGACAGAGCTTCCGGTGTCGCCTTGTCCTGCGCGACCGGTTCCGTGTTGATGTCGTTGAACCGGGCGATCAGCGTGGGATCCTTGAGGGCCGCCTGGAGCGCCGTCACCAATTTCTGAACGACCGCCGGCGGTGTGCCCTTCGGGGCATAGACACCGTGCCAGACGCCGAGCTCGAAACCCTTCAAGCCGGCCTCGTCGGCCGTCGGCAGATCAGGCAGGCTCTTCAGCCGCTCCTTGGTCGTGATCGCATAGGCCTTGACCTGCTTTGCGGTGATCGGGCCGGTGGTATTGGTCGCCTGGTCGCAGGTGAGATCGATCTGCTTGCCGAGAAGATCGTTCATGATGGGACCGTTGCCCTTGTAGGGCACCGTGGTGAGCTGCTTCTGGATCGCCGTCATGAACAGCATGCCGCAGAGATGCGATGCTGCGCCGAGCCCGGCATTGGCGTAGGTCAGCTTGTCGCCCTGCTGCTGGGCGTAGGCGACGAGGTCCTTCAGCGTGTCGGCCGGAAAATCCGGGCGCGCGATGATGGTCATCGGCGCATTGGTCACCAGACCGATCGGCGCAAACGCCGTCTTCGTGTCATAGCTCAAATTGCGATACAGCGTGGCCGCGGTCGAGATGCCGACATGATGGATCAGCAGCGTGTAGCCGTCCGGCTGGGCCCGCGCGGCGCGGGTCGTGCCGATGGTGCCGCCTGCGCCGGTCGCGTTCTCGACGACGATCTGCTGGCCGAGCGATTTCCCCATGCCCGCTGCGGTCAGCCGCGCGATGGTGTCGGTGGGGCCGCCGGCGGCGAACGGCACCAGCATGGTGATCGGCCGGGTCGGATAGTCCTGGGCGACCGCAGACCCAAGCGACAGAAGCAGAGCCGACACGATGGCGATGAGACGCATGTTTTCCTCCGGTTATCATTGGCGCCATATGAGCGCATTCCGGTCTCTGCTGCTATCGGGAAAACGGATTCATCCAGCGGTCGCGCACGGCAGCGGCGGCGCTGGAACCGCCACGCCGGGCACACACAGTTTGATTGATCAGCCCTTCGAGACCACCGCGCGGCCGTAAGGCGGCTGCGCCTGGACCGGCGGATTGGTGGTCTGGGCGGCGAGCTCGCCGATCAGGCGGTCGGCGTCGGCGGCCATGCCGTCGGGCGCCTGGATCACGAGGCGCTCCAGCCCCCAGCGATAGGACGAGACGCGCTGCTCCAGGCATTGCTGCACCCACTGGATGATCAGCGAGTTCTCCTGCATGCGCGCGACCGCATCCTCCTTCTCCTTCGGCGAGAGGGCGGAGACGCGCGCCATGCTGGCATTGCGCTTCTTGTCGAGGTCGATGACGCGGATCGCGGAGGCGAAAAACGGCTCGAAACGGGTGATGTCGTTGCGCACGTCCTCGATCAGCTGCGCATAGCGCGACGAATGCGAGCGGTGCGGCTCGTCGATCAGCGTGCGGCCATACATGGTGCGGTCGAACACGACCTTCTGCTGCCAGGGCGACGGCAAGGCCTTGTAGTCGCCGAACACGCTCTTCCACGCGGGGCGCGACAGCGGCGGCTCGATCAGGGGATAAGCGAGGTCGCGCAGCTGGCGCTCCTCGTCGGTCAGCTGGAATTGCGATGGCTTGAGGCCGAGGCTGCCGGTGACCTCGGCGCCGAGCCAGCTATGCATGTCGTCGCTGCGCATGCTTTCGCGGGTACGGCCGAAATCGCCGCCGCTACAGGCGGCAAGGCTCGCGCCCACAGCTGCGAGCAGGAGGGCCGTACCGAAAGGCCGGAGATGGCGAATGGTGTCCGGCATTGCAAAAACCTGACGTCAACGACGGCGACGACGACGTCCCGGCGCAGTGCCTGCTTCCGGCCCGCGATCGCCGCTGGTTTCGTCCGCCTCGCGCTCGATGCGGATCACGGGAAGGATCAGAATGGTCCCCATGTCCGCGCTCGGCGCCACGTCCCCCGATGAGCCTACCCGGCGACCGGCCGGAAATTCGATGATGGTCCCCATGTCAGCTCTCTCAATTGCCGCGCGATGAAATGCGCTCCTGCAACATGAGGGGCATTAGGATCAGTTTATGGTTAACGGGGTGTAAACATGGGCTTTGGACCGTAACCGCACGGGCCCGGCCAGCCCGTCCCGTTGCGGCACGAGAAGCCCTTAAATTGCAGGGCTGGCTTCACGCCTCGTTTTCCTTAACGAGCCTTTAAAGGAACCTGCGCTAGCCTCGGGCCGAGTATCTTTTCCGAGTTGCGTACGCCTCCATGACCAAGTCGCTGTTTCCCGGATTCGACGGGTTGATGAACCTGTCCCGTCGCGAAGGCGTCGATGTTCGCCCGACGCTGCTGCGCGTGCTGACGGACCTCTATGTCCAGACCCGCATCCACAGCGACGACGAGCAGCGCCAATTCGTCGAGCTCGCCACACGATTGATCGACCAGGTCGACGATGCGACGCGCGCCTCCGTCAGGGCAAAGCTTGCGATCTATCCGCAGACGCCCGTCCCGGTCCTGCAGAAGCTCGGGCTGGTCGCGGCCCAGGAAGGCCGCAGGGTCCCGCTCGCGCGCGAAATCCCCTCGCCCCCGGCAGCGCCCTCCCCGGCGCGCGCGCCGACCGAAGCCGAGCAGCGCATGGCCGCGAACCTGGAGATGCAGCCGAAGGACGCCGCCGAGATCCACGACATGTTCTTCCGCGCCGGCGCAACCGAGCGCGCGCTGATCCTGCACAATCTCGCGCAGACGCCGCTGAAGGCCGCACCGCGGATTCCGACCGTGCGCGCCAAGCGCGCGATCCAGATCCTGGAGATGGCGGCGATCGCCAACGACGCCGAAAACTTCACCTTCGAACTCGGCGACAGCCTGATCCTGCCCTCGCGCGTGGCAGGCCAGATCGTCGACGATGCCGGCGGCGAAGCGCTCGCGATCGCAGCGCGCGCGCTCGACATGCCGAGCCCGAACTTCCAGCGCATCCTGCTGTTCTTCAAGCCCGAGATCGGCAACTCGGTGGACATGGTCTATCGGCTGTCGCGGCTCTACGATCGCCTCAGCGACCGCTCCGCGCTGGTGATGCTGGCGGCCTGGCGTGGCTCGACGCTTGCTGTGACCCGCGCCAAATATCAGCCGTCGCTGCACGACAGCGACCGCCAGCGCGCACGCGCGAGTGCCAGCCAGACGCGGCCGGGCGTGCAGCCGGGCTCCGCGTCTGGGGCGCGGACCGGCACCGGTGGATCGTCGGATCGGTAACGCCAATCTTCACAGGCAGCGACAGTGGATGTGGGGCGCGCGACACCTCCCCAAGCTCGTCATTGCGAGGAGCTCTTGCGACGAAGCAATTCAGAATGCCTCCGCGGAAGGATTCTGGATTGCTTCGCTATGCTCGCAATGACGATGCTGCCCCGGCAGCGCGCCAGCCTGCGGTCTCGTGCCCCGGACGCAGCGCAGCGCTTCTTAGCGATGCGCTGCAGAGCCGGGGCCTACGCAGCAGCGAGTGCCGCAGCCTGCTGGGTCCCGGCTCTGCGCCGCAACGCAAGAGCGTTGCAGCGCGTCCGGGACACGAGAGAGGTGGACGCCGCTACTCCGCACTCCGTCATAGCAATGACGGCGGTTAGGTCTTCGCCAGGTCGAGAAAATGCCGCCCGGCGCGGTCTTCGGTCTCGACGATCCAGGCATCCGGATCGAAGCGAAGTTCCTTGGTCAGACGCTCCTCGACGGCTGGCTCCGGCATCGGCTGCGGCGCAAGCGGCACGAAGAAGCGATCGACCGGCCGGCCGTCATCATAGGAGGTCTGCGGCGCCGGCACGTAGAGCATCGCATTGCCGTCGAGCAGCGACACTTTGACGAACACCGCGCCCGCCTCCTCGGCGCCGCGACGGCGCACGGCGCCGAACACGCCCTCGGTCTGGCACCGGCGCAGATAGGCTGAGACCCAGATATTTGATTTCAAACGCATCAGCGCACGATAGGCCAGCGCTGCAATCAGCACCAGCCTCCAAGATTCAGTCTTCGCTCAGCGATGACGCTTATTCGACGGGATGACCGATCGCGGCCCCGAGCTCGCGCAGCAGGCGGTCGGACACCTGGCCGGTGACCTGCATCTTGTGCTCGCGCTCGAATTTCTGAATCGCGGACTGGGTCTCTGCGCCCATCGCGCCCGTGATCTTCAAATTGCCGTAGCCGTATTCGGACAGCGCGCGCTGCACGCCGGCGATACGCTTCGCGGCCGGGCTCTGCTGCACCGGGATCGGCGCCGGCGGACGCGCGACGGCGACCGCGGACGGTTGCGGTGTCGTGGCCTTGATCACCAGATTGGTCATGGGATCGCCGGTGCGCGACGTCGAGGCTGTCGTCTCGGCGGGCTTCTCAGGCGCCTTCTCGGCAGGCTTCGGCTCGACGCGAAACTCGGTCGCCTTCGGCTCGAGCGGCGAGGTGTCGGCACCGACGGGGCGCGGACGCGGCATGGGATTGGACAGTGCTACCGCCGAGGGCGCGGGAAGATTGATCACGGTGCCGAACATCGGCGCCGGGTGCCGGCCGGTCTGGAGGAACAGCGCGTTGGCAACGATCGCGGTGATGGCGGCAACGGCGACGAGGCCGGCCAGCGTATCCTTGGGGCTGTGCAGCAGCACGCGCATCACAAGGTTGCGCTCGGTCTCGACATCGACAACCGCGGCCTTGGCACCACGACGGCGCGGAGCGGCTTCGCCTTTGGCAGACTTCTTAGGCACTTTTCTTCACCGGAGCAGGTTGATCCTGAAGGTCTTCGTGAGGTTCGCTATGAGATTCCTGGCGCAGCACCGGCGTCAGCGTCGCGATCTTGCGCTCAGCCGGTTTCGTTTGCGGCGGCGTGTAGACAAGCGGCAGCTTGACGGTGACGGCGGTACCCTCGCCGAGCCTGCTTTGTACCGTCATTTCACCGAGATGCAACGCCACAAGGCTCTTCACGATGGAAAGGCCGAGACCGGTCCCTTCGTGACGGCGCTGATAGGTCTTGCCGCATTGGAAGAACGGCGCGCCGATGCGCTTGAGATCGTCGGGCGCGATGCCGACGCCGGTGTCGCTGATGCGCAGCGTGAGCTGCGAGCCCGTCACCGCGGCGGTGACCGAGACCTGACCGCCGCGCTCGGTGAACTTGATGGCGTTGGCGACGAGATTGAGCACAATCTGCTTGAAGGCCCTGGGATCGCCGGTCATCACCGGCAAATCCTGCGGCGCGTCGGTGACGAGGTCAATGCCGTTCTCCCGCGCCTTCAGCGCCAGCAGATTGCAGCAATGCATCAGCGAGGCGCGCGGCGCGAATGGCTCCGACGCAATCTCGAAATTGCCCGATTCCATCTTCGACATGTCGAGGATGCCGTTGACGACCGACAGCAGATGCTGACCGGAATCGTTGATGAGCTGGGCGTATTCCTTGCGCTGGCTGGCTGCCAGCATCAAGGTCTGCTCCTGCGCAATCATCTCGGAGAAACCGATGATGGCATTGAGCGGCGTGCGCAGCTCGTGACTCATGGTGGCGAGGAAGCGCGTCTTGGCGGCATCGGCCGCTTCCGCCGCGCTGCGGGCCTGATCGAGCGCCTGCTCGGACAGCTTGCGATCGGTGATGTCGCGCATCACGCCGACGACTTCGGCCTCGCGCGTGGCATCACGGCCGAGATCCTGGTCGAGCGGACGGCAACGCATCTCAACCCAGATGAAATCGACCTGATTGCGCTCGGAGCCGACAGGCTCCCGCCGCAACCGGAACTCGACGCTGCGGACGTCGCCGCGCGCGGCATCGGACAGCGCCGTGAGATAGGCCGGACGATCGGCGACATGGACGCGGTCGAACAGGCCGTGGCCGTGCAGCTGCGCCACTGATATGCCGAGCATGACTTCTGCGGCCGGCGAGATGAACTGCACCGCGCCGTTGCGCTGATGCCGCGAGATGACGTCGCTCATGTTGCGCGCGAGCAGGCGATAACGCTCCTCCTCCCGCGACAGCAGCGCAACGCTGGTGCGGGCGAGCGATTCCGCGCCGAAGGCAAGGCCCGCAGCATAAAGAGTGGCTGAAGCGACGCCGAACGCCATCAGCACGCCGCGCTGCGCGGTTCCCGGCTCTTCCACCGGCAGCCAGCCGAGCTGGCTGACCAGGATCAGCATTCCGGCGCAGGACAGCGCGAGCAGCGACGCGAAGGCCGCGACGCGACGCGAGGCCGATAGCGCAGCTTCGAGGGGAACCACGACCAGCCAGACCGCAGCAAATGATTCGATGCCGCCGGTCGTGACCGCAACCGCCATGATCAATCCGGCGAGCGCCAGCGACGACAGCACATGCGCGCCTTCGTAGCGTCCGGTGCGCGACAGGAACCAGGACAACATGATGGGCGCGATCAGCCAGGCGAAGGCTGCGACCTCGACCGCACTCGGCGCGCCACGCATGGCGAGATAAACCGGGAATGCGGCAAAAGCCGCCAGGCTGCCCAGCAGCCGCGGCGCCATGAAGGCACGATGGCGTGCACGCGTCAGCGCATCGTAACGCGCGGAGGGATGCAGCAGCGCATCGAGACAATCGCGGATGATACTCAAAACTGTCACGGGTCTCGCGCTTCGGCTCACTCGTCGAGAAGACGCGCCGGAACGCCTCCTTATCGTTGAGCCACCGTGTCAGAGCGACCTTAAACGAGTGCTAAGGCGATGCCGCGTGCAGCCGGACACCGTGTCATCGCGGAGCTTTTTAGACGATTTGACGACGTCTTCAGCGGGGATGGTGAACACAGGGTTTCACCTTGCTTCTCATGGTTTCGAATTGGTGGATATGTGAACCCGGCGGAATTACGGGCATGGGCATCAATGGAAAATTTACGAGACTGCGACTTCCGACAATTTTTGCGTAAATTTTCCGCGAATTAAGCGGAAGGCAATCACTTGCGATTTATCGAGAGTTGCTAGGTCCGACACGCTCTGCGGGGATCGCCGCGGCGGGATCTAACGTACAGG
Organism: Bradyrhizobium betae; assembly: GCF_004123905.1. Taxonomy (GTDB): domain Bacteria; phylum Pseudomonadota; class Alphaproteobacteria; order Rhizobiales; family Xanthobacteraceae; genus Bradyrhizobium; species Bradyrhizobium betae_A. Next base: position 279,118 of record NZ_MZXW01000015.1, on the reverse strand, counting down.
TCGATAAGATGCGCTTTCTGCTCCGCATCACATTCTGGCTCGGGCTGGTGCTGGTGCTCCTGCCGCGGGACAAGACACCCGAATCGGAGAAGCTGCCGCAGATCGGTGCTGCCGACGCGGTGCAGGCCGCGACCGCGGCCGTCTCCGACATGACCCAGTTCTGCAAGCGCCAGCCAGCGGCCTGCGAGGTCGGCGGACAGGCCGCGACCATCATCGGCCAGCGCGCCCAGGACGGCGCGCGCAAGATCTACCAGATCATCAACGAGAAGAAAGAGCAGCTCGATAAGCCCGACAAGAGCGACAAGAAGGCGCCCGACCACACCGGCTCGATCGCGCTGGCCGGTGAAGGCGATGCCGCATCGGGCGAGGCGCCGCGCGACACTCTGAGCCAGGACGACCTCGCGCTGGAATGGCGCGGCCCTGCGGCGGCGAATTAGCCCCCCAAACCCTATCGATTTCACGGCTTTCCGTCCCTATATTGGCCCAAAGAGGAACTTTGGGCCAATATGACGACGATTGACGACATCAGGGACAATTTCGAGCTTCTGGACGAGTGGGACGACCGCTACCGGTACGTCATCGAGCTCGGCCGCACCCTGGAACCGATGCCCGAGGCCGAGCATTCCGCCGCCAACAAGGTGAATGGCTGCGTCAGCCAGGTCTGGCTCCAGAAGCTGGTCGACCGCGATGGTGGCGCGCCGATCCTGAAATATCGCGGCGACAGCGACGCGCATATCGTGCGCGGGCTGGTCGCCATCGTGCTCTCGCTTTATTCCGGCCGCACGCCGCAGGAGATCCTCGCCACCGACGCGATCGCGGTGTTCAACGAGTTCGGCTTTCGCGATCATCTGAGCCCGCAACGCTCCAACGGCCTGCGATCGATGGTCGAGCGCATCAAGACCGATGCGAAAGAGGCGCTCGCGGAAGCGTCCTAGGAATTTTACTTCCGCTTCCGCTGCTGCTGTCCCAGACCCATCTGCTTTGCCAGTTGCGAGCGCGCCACTGCGTAGTTCGGCGCGACCATGGGATAGTCGGCGGGCAGGCCCCATTTCTCGCGATATTGCTCCGGCGTCATATTGTACTGGGTGCGCAGATGGCGCTTCAGCGACTTGAAGCGCTTGCCGTCTTCGAGGCACACCAGATAGTCCGGCGCGATCGACTTCTTCAGCGACACCGCCGGCTTTGCCGGCTCGAGCGGCACGGCCTCGGTGCGGCCTGACGAGACGCGCACCAACGCGCCGTGCACCTGGCTGATCAGGTTCGGGATCTCGGCGGCCGGCGTCGGGTTGTTGCCGACATAGGCCGACACGATGCTCGCCGTCAGCTCAATGAAATTCTTGGCCCCGGCATCCGACATGGCCCGACCTTTCCCTCATGCGCCTCCTGGCAGAGACGCCACCAAAGTATTCCGTGTCAACAATACGTTCGGCTGAAATAAGACGACAGACGAATATGGGCTGATTACTGACGACAGCGGCAGCACTTTACTTGTGAATGCCCGGCTTAGCCACGCTGGTCGAGATGGGCGCGCAACTCGTCGATCGAGGCAAAGCGCATCATGCCTTCCGGCATCTGCGCTTCGATCGAGCCGTCGGAATAGAGCGAATAGGCCATGCCGTCGACGATGCCGGATTTGAGCACGGTCACCGGCGGATGCTCGACCTCCGGCTCGGGCGCAGGTGGTGGCGGCGGTGCGGCCTCGGTAAAGGTCGATCGCGAGCGCGGCGGCGGGTGGCGCGCGGCGGCCGGCGGCTCAGGAGGGCGCATCCGATCCTGCTTTGGCCAGGCGTCGTCGAAGCTTGCGGGCGGCGTGTCCGGGGCGGCGGGCTCTGCATGCGGCTGCGATGGCGGCGTACCGTCTGTGGCCTTTGCCTCCGCGCGTTCGCGTTCCCTGCGCGAGGTCGAGGCGAACAGCAAATTGCGCCGGCGCGGCGCTTCCGAAGCGTCAGGCGGCGTCGGCATGTCCGGCTCCGGAACTGACGGCGGCTCGACCCGCGATCGCTCCCGCACCGGTGCTTCACCTTGCCATGGCGGAGGCGCGGCGGGCGCTGGCGGGGCCATCGGCTCGGTCCGCATCGCCGGAGCAGGCGTCGGCGCGGGAGCTCCAGGCACTGCGAGACCCGGCAGCACCGGCCTGACCAGAACCTCGGACGGTGCGCCGGCCAGCCGGCGGGCGATGCCCTTCAGCTCCGCGACCACGACGTAGAGACCAGCCAGTAACATTCCGGAGCAGACGCCGATCGTGCCGGAGATTATGAGGGTGCTGCCAAGGCTGAATTCCCTGACGGAAAAGCCAAAAGCGACCGCAAGGAGGCCCGCCACGACGGCGACGATGCCCGCGATCAACAATGCCAAGGTCATCGAACTCACCCCAAGCCGCGCGTCCACGCGCGACATCCTCTACGCCACGATACCGTCATACTGTGTTCCTCGCCAACGGCCAATTGTTGGCAGCGTTCCTTAGAGGAAGGAAATCAGGGACTTATTCACATTCCCTTCAGCTACGGATCGTTACTGCTAGTCTGCTCCGGGTTGCAAGGATTTGCTGCGTCGCATCAGGAATTTAGCCATAATGCCCAATTACTTGGTAATGGAACTGCGCTATAGGGATTCCGGGGAAATGGCCCGCGCGCACCGGCAGGGCCAAGAGGGGATTCCGGGTCACCAATAGCCATGACATCCATCACGACTTCGGCGATCGACACGCCTCTGCGGCGCTCGGTCGAACGGACTTGCGACGATCTCGCCATGCTGGTGCTGGCGGCGGTCGCCGTCATTGCAGGCTTGACCTTCCGCGACTACGGGCTCGGCTGGGACGATTACACCCACGCTGAATACGCCGATTTGTTGCTGCGCATGTACGGTTCCGGCTTCAGGGACACCGCGGCGCTCTCCTTTGCCAATCTCTATATGTATGGCGGCGGCTTCGACATGGTCGCCGCCCTCCTCCACAAGGTCATTCCGCTCGAGCTGTTCGAGACGCGTCGCTTGGTCGGTGCGATTGTCGGCCTGATCGGACTTGCCGTGACCTGGCGGCTCGGCCGCCGCATCGGCGGACCGCTTGCAGGGCTTGCGGCGGTGCTGTTGCTCGCGCTCTGCCCGATCTTCTACGGCCACATGTTCATGAACCCGAAGGATGCACCCTTCGCGGTGGCGATGATCATCCTGATGCTGGGTCTCGTCCGGCTCGCGGAGGAATATCCGCAGCCCTCGCCGCGCACCATCCTGATCGTCGGCCTGGGTGCCGGCCTCGCGCTCGGCACGCGCGTTCTCGGCGGCCTTTCGCTGGTCTACGCCGTGATCGGCTTCATGCCGCTGTTGCTGGAGGAGCTGCGCACCGAAGGCCTGCGCGAGGCGGCCCGCCGCTTTGTCCATGTGGTCTATGTGCTGCTGCCCGGGCTTGCGCTCGGCTATCTCGTGATGGGCCTGATCTGGCCGTGGTCGATCATGGAGCCCGGCAATCCCTTCGAGGCGCTGACCTACTTCTCGCACTTCTTCGAGAAGCCCTGGAAGGAGATGTTCGACGGCGCGATCGTGTCCGTGCCCGACATGCCCTGGTCCTATTTGCCGACGCTGTTCGCGCTGCAGCTGTCCGAGGTGATGCTGATTCTGTTGGGCGGCGCGGTGTTCAGCACCTTCGCCATGCTGCCCCGCCGCGAGGTTCCGGGGCGCCGCAAGACCATCCTCCTGATGCTGACGCTGGCGGCGACCCTGCCGCTCGCGATCGCGATGGTGAAACGCCCGGCGCTGTACAACGGCATCCGCCACTTCGTCTTCGTGATCCCGCCGATGGCGGTGCTCGGCGGCGTCGCCTTCGCCTGGACCATGGAGCGCCTGCGCGCCAATCATCGTGCCTGGCAGCCGGTCGTGCTCGCCACCTTCTGCTTTGGCCTCGCGCTGCCGCTCGCGGAGATGATCCGTCTGCATCCCTATCAATATACGCATTTCAACCACATCGCCGGCACCGTGCGCTCTGCCGACGACCGCTTCATGCTGGACTATTGGGGCCTGGCGCTGAAGCAGGCCTCGGATGAGCTGCGCGAGCAGCTCGTGGAACGCCAGGAAGCGCCGCCGCGCAACCGCAAATGGAAGGTCGCGGTGTGCGGTCCGCAGCGCCCCGCCCAGGTCGCGCTCGGGCCCGACTTCACCATCGGCTGGGATTCCAATGCCGCCGATTTCGCCATGACGCTCGGCGAGTTCTACTGCAAGGGCCTGACCGCGCCCGTTCTGGTCGAGATCAAGCGCGACGACGTGGTGTTCGCCCGCGTCTACGACATCCGCGGCAGCAGCATTTCCAGCCTGCTCTCGATCCCGGCGCCGTAATAATTTTCTCCTGACTCCTAGCCCGGATGTAGCGCCAACGACATCCGGGACAGCGACCGCCCCCCGCATTCCGCTGGCGCTCCATGCGGGCTACGCTTGACTGCCGCGCTTTGTGCGCCTTGCCGCCTGCCATCACCGCGACTACGCTCCCTCCCCGCAACAACGATGTTTCGGAGAGACCAGCCATGTCACCAGCGGAAGCGCGCCTGAAGGAAGTGCCGTCTGATATGACGGAGGCCGAGTGGCAGCAACGGGTCAATCTCGCCGCCTGCTATCGCCTCGTCTCGCTGTACGGCTGGGACGATCTGGTCGACACCCACATCTCCGCCCGCGTGCCCGGCCCCGAGCATCACTTCCTCATCAACCCCTACGGGCTGATGTTCGACGAGATCACGGCCTCGAGCCTGGTCAAGGTCGATTTGCACGGCAACCAGCTGTCCGAGAGCGAGTACAGCATCAACCCGGCCGGCTTCACCATCCATTCGGCGATCCACGAGGTGCGCGAGGACGCGACCTGCGTGCTGCATCTCCACACCCTCGACGGCACCGCGGTGTCGAGCTCGGCCGAGGGGCTGCTGCCGCTGAATCAGACCGCGCAGCTCGTCACCCACGACCTTGCCTATCACGACTATGAAGGCATCGCGCTCGACCACGACGAGCGACCGCGGCTGCAGAAGGACCTCGGCGACCACAACCACATGCTGCTGCGTAACCACGGCACGCTGACGGTCGGCCGCTCGGTCGCCTCCGCTTTCGAGCGCATGTACCACCTCGAGCGCGCCTGCTCGATGCAGGTGCGCACCCGCGCGCTGGGCACCCCGGTCTATCCGGTCGACGATATCGCGATCGACAAGAACACCGAGCTGCTCGCCAACCGCGACCGCGCCGAGCTGCGCGCGACCAACCTGGTGTGGCCGCCCCTGCTGCGCAAGCTCGACCGCGAGTTGCCGGGCTACCGGTCTTGAAATTCTTGGGATTTCGTGTAGGATAGTTTTCGAACGACCTCTGCACGTTTCGGAATGAAACGCCGCCCAATTCCGGGCGGCGTTTTTATTTGGGGCAGGTCGCCGCCACACCCGTCATTGCGAGGAGCTCGCGACAAAATTGCGAAGCAATTTTGCGCTGATGCGACGAAGCAATCCAGACTGTCTCCGCGGAGGGATTTCTGGATTGCTTCGCTTCGCTCGCAATGACGGATGAAGGTCTCGTAGGGTGGGCAAAGCGAAGCGTGCCCACGTCTTCGTCGCGATCGGGGAGAGATGGTGGGCACGGCGCTTTGCGCCTTTGCCCACCTTACGGCACCGCCGCCTCTACTTCACCTCGGCCAGCGCCGCGAGAATCCGGGCCCAGGAGCGGATGCCCTTCTGGAAGCTGCGGAGGTCGTATTTCTCGTTCGGCGAGTGGATGTTGTCGTCGTCGAGACCGAAGCCGACCAGCAGCGAGTCCAGGCCCAGCGTGCGCTTGAAATCGGCGACGATCGGGATCGAGGCGCCGGAGCCCATCAGCACGGTCTCCTTGCCCCATTCCTCCGACAGCGCCTTGCTGGCGGCCGCAAGCGGCTTCATGTTCCAGTCGAGCGCGACGGCGGGTGCGGCGGAATGATCGCCGAACTCGACCTTGCAGTCACCCGGGAGCCGCGCGGTCACGTAGTCGCGAAAAGCCTTGCGGATCTTCTGCGGGTCCTGCCCTTCGACCAGACGGAACGAAACCTTTGCCGAGGCGTGCGACGGGATCACCGTCTTGGAGCCTTCGCCGATATAGCCGCCCCAGATGCCGTTGACGTCGCAGGTCGGACGCGAGGACGCCTGCTCGATCAGCAGCCGGCCCTTCTCGCCGGCCGGGATCGACAGCCCGATCGGCTTCAAGAACATCTCCGGCGTGAGATTGAGCTTCTTCCACTGCTCCAGGATGTCGGGCGGCAGATCCTGCACGCCGTCATAGAAGCCGGGGATGGTGATGCGGTTGTCGTCATCGAACAGCCCGCCGAGAATCTTCGTGAGAACCCGGATCGGGTTCATCGCGCTGCCGCCGAACACGCCGGAATGCAGATCGCGATTGGCAGCCGTGATCTTCAGCTCTTCATAGAGCAGGCCGCGCAGCGACGTCGTGATCGCCGGCGTGTTGCGGTCCCACATGCCGGTGTCGCACACGAGCACGTAATCCGCTTTGAACTCGTCCTTGTTGGCCTCGATGAACGGGACAAAGTTCTTCGAGCCGACTTCTTCCTCGCCTTCGATCAGGAAGGTGATGTCGATCGGCAGCGAACCCGTCACCTTCTTCCAGGCGCGGCAGGCCTCGACGAAGGTCATGACCTGGCCCTTGTCGTCCTCGGCGCCGCGGGCGACGATGATCTTGCGGCCGTCGGCATGATCGGTGACCACGGGCTCGAACGGCGGACGATTCCAGAGATTTTCCGGATCGACCGGCTGCACATCGTAATGGCCGTAGAAGATGACGTGCGGGCGGCCGCCTGCGTTGGTCTTGCCGACGATGGCGGGATGGCCGGCGGTGGCGCGCACTTCGGTTGCGACACCGAGGCTCGCGATATCCTTGGCGAGATGCTCGGCGGCCGCCTTGCAATCTCCGGCAAAGGCCGGATCGGCGGAGATCGACTTGATCCGCAACAGCGAGAACAGACGCTCCAGGCTGTTGTCAAAATCCTTGTCGATGTGGTCGAGCACGGATTGAAGCTGCGGATTGGCCATGGTCGGATTCCCTGCGTTCAAGATGTCTTGTCGTTCAAGATGCTTTGGCTTTTAGCGCCGTCTCGGGCTCGGAGCCAGAAGCAACCGGCGGATGGCGGATGTGCCATGCGAGGCTACCTGCAAGAATGGCCGTGGCAATGAGGTTGTTGCCCCAGGCCTGGATGACATTCGGAAACCACGGCAGCGCCAGCAGCATGAGGATGCCGGCCGCGCCCAGCGCCAGCCAGGTTCCCAGACGCACATTCGGCCGCACGTCGAAGGCGGCACGATGCATCAGCACCGTCATCGGGAAGAACAGCCACATGAAGTAGTATTGCCGCGCCAAAGGCGAGGCGACCGTCATGAGGCAGAACAGGATGCCGAGCTCCTCGGCATCCGAGCGCGCCGTCCGCCGCGCTTGCGGCGGCATCACCGCGAGGAATCCTAGCCCGAGCAGCGCCGACACCGCGAGCACGATCAAGTTCGCCGTCTTGTAGTCGACGTCGATGATGTTCATCGTGCGCGGTGGCTTGTTGGGATCTTCCTGATTGTAGTTGATCGGCCGGACCAGGCGGTGCGTGACCGCAATGACGGACTGGTTGACCCACGACCAGTTCTGCTCGTCGCGCTGGCCAAAGCCCTTTTCCGAGCTCGTGCCGACCATGCCCTGGTACCAGGTCTTCAGTTCGGCCGCGTTGCGCTCGAAGCCGCGGATCGGCGCCGGCACGACATAAAGAAGGATGCCGGTGAAGGCGACGGTCGCGACCACGGCCGCCCACTGCCGCCGCCAGATGAGATAAGGCAGCACCGCGATCGGAAACACCTTGATGGCGGTGGCGAGCGCGAACAGGAAGCCTGCGAGCCAGCCCCGCTGATGCTGCAAGCACCAGAAGCCCCACAGCATCATCGCGAGCAGGACGAGGTTCGGCTGGCCAAGGTCGAACATGTCGAACACGAAGGTCACGGTGACCAAGGCCGGCAACGCTTCCAGCCATGGGCCGGCCCGTTGGCCCGATCCCGTCATGGCATTGGAGAACATGCCCGTGTACCACCACGCCACGACATTCAGGATCGACAGGACGGTGTAGAGCGCGATCTTGCCGAACCAGCTCGGGATCGCCAGCAGGATCGCGGGCAATGGCGGATAGATGAACTCGAAGTACTCCCTGACATCGCCGGGATAGAGCGGCCCTCCCTGCAAGACCTGCTGTCCGGCCCAATACCAGAGCCCATAATCCTTGGTCTTGCCGTGGCCGAAGATCTCCGGACCGAGAACATCAGCGGTCAGGATCAGGCAACAGAGCAGGAAGAGCAGGTCGAGCGGCGCATGCAGCGAGAAGGTCCGGAGTGCGCCCGGTTTGTCTGATAGATTCGGTGATGTCACATTATGTCCAGTCGGCAACAGGTAGCACGTAGCAGACCGGCGGACGCTTGGAGAGTCCCCCTCACCCAAATTTGTACCGTCGCGCGCTCGCCCCCGGCAGACGAATTGCCCCAAACAGGGCTTGACTTGCCTACCTCCGCAGCAGGCCGCCAAGCGCGCCGCGGACCAGGGTGCGGCCGATCGAGCCGCCGAGCTGGCCGGCAACCGACTTGCCGACATTGGCCGCCATTCCTCCGATCACCTGGTTGGTCACCGATCGCGTCACGTCGCGCGCGATGACCTGGCCCGCCGACAGGCGACCCCGCTTGACGTTGGTGCCGAAGATGGTGCCGACGATCGAGCCGATCTGGCCGAGGATGCCTCCACCTCCGCCGACCGCGCTGGTATCCGCCGTCGCCGCCGTGCCGGCGATGCGCTTCTGGATCATCTCATAGGCTGACTCTGCATCGACGGCGGTGTCGTATTTGCCCTTCACAGGGCTTGCATCCATGATCGCCTTGCGCTCTTCCGGCGTGATCGGCCCGATCCGGGCGGATGGCGGCCGGATCATGACACGCTCGACCATCGCCGGCGTGCCGTTGCCTTCGAGGAACGATACCAGTGCCTCGCCCTTGCCGAGCTCCATGATCACCTTGGCGGTGTCGAGCTTCGGGTTGGGGCGGAAGGTCTGGGCCGCGGCGGCGACCGCCTTCTGATCGCGTGGGGTGAAGGCGCGCAGCGCGTGCTGCACCCGGTTGCCCAATTGTCCGAGCACGCGGTCGGGAACGTCGACCGGGTTCTGCGTCACGAAGTAGATGCCGACACCCTTGGAGCGGATCAGACGCACCACCTGCTCGATCTTGTCCATCAGTGCCTTCGGCGCATCGTTGAACAACAGATGCGCCTCGTCGAAGAAGAACACCAGTTTTGGCTTGGGCAGATCGCCCGCTTCAGGTAGCTCCTCGAACAGCTCCGACAGCATCCACAGCAGGAATGTCGCGTAAAGCCGTGGACTCTGAAGCAGCTTGTCGGCAACAAGGATGTTGACCATGCCGCGGCCGTCGCGGTCGGTCTTCATGAAATCCTTCAGCGTCAGCGCCGGCTCGCCGAAGAATTTGGAGGCGCCCTGATTCTCCAGCACCAGCAACTGGCGCTGGATGGTGCCGACGGTGGCCTTGGTGACGTTGCCAAACCCCTGCGCCGCCTTCTTGATGTCGGCAAGCGGACTTTCCTCGGCGTCCGCCGCCTTCTTGCCTGCGTCGGGCACGATGGCATCGAGCAACGCGCGCAGATCCTTCATATCGATGAGGGTCAGTCCGGCGTCGTCGGCGACGCGGAAGGCGACGTTGAGCACGCCTTCCTGCACATCGTTCAGATCGAGCATGCGCGCGAGCAGCAGCGGCCCCATTTCCGTGACGGTCGCCCGCACCGGATGGCCCTGCTCACCGAACACGTCCCAGAACACCGTGGAGAATTGATCAGGCTGGAACGTCAGCCCCATCTCGGTGGCGCGCTTGACAATAAAATCCTTGGCCTCGCCGACCTCGGAGATGCCGGAGAGGTCGCCCTTGATGTCGGCCGCGAAGACCGGGACACCGGCGCGCGCAAATCCTTCCGCCATGACTTGCAGCGTCACGGTCTTGCCGGTTCCAGTTGCACCGGTGACGAGGCCGTGGCGATTGGCGAGCGCGAGCGTCAGCCATGCCTGCTCGTCTCCCTTGCCGACGAAGATCTTGTCGTCGGTGTCGTCGAGCTTGCTGTCCTGTGCCGTCATGATGCTCTCTGATCTCTCTGCCGTGTTTCGCGTATTGAAACCTAAATGCACCAGTTCCGTAGTTTAACGCATGTCGCGTGTCGATTAAAACCGTTCAACATGCCCTGAACATGCGACATTGTCGGAAAAGAAGCCGACGACATCAGACAAAAGTCGGAACGAGGCGTTCGCACCGCGGCAATTTTTTGCCGATTCCATCTCCGCTCTTGCATCGCTGCAACACTTTCCGCGCGTTCGAGAATGAATCGGAACGTTGGTCGCGTTCATCGCTTGAATTTCACATCACACCGGCTCAAGATCGTTTTTCGAAGAAATACTCCGGCGTGCAACCGGCTGAGGGGCGAGCTTTATGGACGAGCTGATCGGGCGGCTGGCGACAAACGCCAGCATAGACGGTGCTGTGGCTGAAAAGACCGTCGGCATTATCCTGGGCTTCCTTCGCAACGAGGGTCCTTCCGACAGCGTCCAGGCCCTGATCGATCAGATTCCCGGTGCTGAAGCAGCCATCGAGGCGTCCAGGAGCGGCGGCGGACTATCGCGGCTGATGGGTGGCGGCCTGATGGCGGTAGGCACGCGCCTGATGGGCCTTGGACTTGCCATGTCCGACATTCAGACGATCGCCCGTGAACTTTTCCGCTTCGGCCGAGACAAAATCGGAGCGGATCAGATGGGCAAGATCATTGCAGGGACTCCCGGCCTCAGCCAGTTCGCCTGAGGCTTTCGCATTTCATATCGAGTATCATGACATATCCGATTTCCGAGATTGAGGGCCTGTCGGCCTTTGCCGCCAACAAGTTGAAGGCGCAAGGCATCCGCACGACCGACGCGCTGCTCGAGGCGGCCTCGACCGTGAAGGGCCGCAAGGCGCTCTCCGCTAAGACCGGCATCAGCGAGCAGCAATTGCTCGAATGGGCCAACGTCTCCGACTACATGCGCATCCCCGGGATGGGCCGCGCCAAGGTCGGCCTCGTCCGCGCCGCCGGCGTCACCACCGTGCGCGAGCTCGCCTATCGGAATCCGGCAAGGCTCGCCCAGAGCATGCGGGACGCCAACGAGAAGAAGAAGCTCGTCCGCATCCTGCCGTCGGAGAAGTCGGTCGGCGACATCATCGCCAGGGCGAAGAAGCTGCCGCCGAAGATCACGTATTAGGGCCGCTCTCGCGTCATCCGACCTGCAGCCATAGCTCTCGGTGTCATACCCCGCGAAGGCGGGGTATCCAGTACGCCACGGCTCCTCCGTATCACCACACTGCCTCGGAGTACTGGATTTGCCCGCTTTCGCGGGCAATGACAGTCGAGTGTTGGTCTTGAACTCCCCCTCCCCGACCGCTAAAGCGAGCCGCATGAATGCCTCGCCCTCCCCATCCGTCCCGTCGGCCGGCTCGGCCGGGGCTGATACGTTGCGGAAACTGCTGGAACGACCGATCCCGGCAGTGATGGGCGTGCTCAACGTCACCCCGGACTCCTTCTCCGACGGCGGCCAGTTCATCGCGCCCGAGCAGGCGCTGAAGCGGGCGCAGGCGATGATCGAGGCTGGCGTCGACATCATCGATATCGGCGCGGAATCCACCCGGCCCTACACCGGCGCGAAGACCGTCACCGCTGCGGACGAGCTCGCCCGGCTGAAGCCGGTGCTGGCAGGCCTGGTAGCGCTCGGTGTGCCGGTGTCGATCGACAGCATGAAGGCGGACGTGGTCGCCTTCGCACTCGACCAGGGCGCAGCGATCGCCAACGACGTCTGGGGTCTGCAACGCGATGCGGCCATGGCGCCGCTGGTCGCGGCGAGAGGCGTCCCAATCATCGTCATGCACAACCGCGACAGCGTCGATCCCACCATCGACATCGTCGTCGACATGAAAGCGTTTTTCCTGCGCTCGCTGGATATCGCCGCGAAAGCGGGCATCGCGCGCGAAAAAATCGTGCTCGATCCCGGCATCGGCTTCGGCAAGACCGCCGAGCAGAGCATGATCGCGCTGGCGCGGCTCGGCGAGCTCGACATGTTCGGGCTGCCGATCCTGGTCGGCGCCTCGCGAAAACGCTTCATCGCCTCGGTGTCGCCATCGGAGCCATCGGAGCGGCTCGCCGGCTCGATCGCCGCGCATCTGATCGCCGCACAGAAGGGCGCAAAGATCATCCGGACCCATGACGTCGCCGAGACCTTGCAGGCTCTGCGGGTCGCGCACGCAATCGAGAGCAAGCCAGAGAGCAAGCCATGACCGATACGATCTTCGTCACCGGCCTGTCGATCCACGCCCGCCATGGCGTGATGGAGCACGAGACCGAGGTCGGCCAGCGGTTCGTCATCGACCTCGAACTCTATACCGACCTGTCGGAGCCTTCGCGCAGTGACCGGCTCGCCGACACCGTGTCCTACGCCGAAGTCGTGGCGACCACGACGGCGGCGTTCAAGAACACCAATTACAAGCTTTTGGAGCGCGCGGCCGGCGCGGTGGCCGATGCCATTCTGTCGCACTTCCCGCGCATTCGCGCCGTGAAGATCACCGTGCACAAGCCGCATGCGCCGATCGCCGCGATCTTCGACGACGTCGGCATCATGCTGACGCGCTCGCGGCATCCCTGACATGGCAAGCGTGCTGATCGCACTCGGCGGCAATGTCGGCGATGTCCGCGCGACATTCCGTAAGGCGATCGCCCATATCTGCGGCATGGCGCAAGCCGCAATGATCGCACGCTCCTCGGACTACAGCACCCCGCCCTGGGGCGACGAGGATCAGGATCCTTTCGTCAATGCCTGCGTCGAGATCGAGACCGGCCTCGATCCGCACGCGCTGCTGTTCGTGATGCAGAAGGTCGAGCAGAAATTCGGCCGCACGCGCAACAAGGACCGGCAATGGGGCCCGCGCACGCTCGATCTCGACATGATCGCCTATGACGATGTGTCGTTTCAGAAGCCCGACCTGACCCTGCCGCATCCGCGCCTGTTCGAGCGGGCCTTCGTGCTGGTGCCGCTGGCGGAAATCGCGCCCGACCGCGTCATCGCAGGCATTCGTGTGCGTGACGGGCTTGCCAGCGTCTCGACGCAAGGCATTGAGCGGCTTCGGGATACCGGTTAACCAAAAACAACCGTTTGCAGAGACGGCCCGCCGTGGCAATTTCGGCTGCGAACAACAAGATTTTTGGGAGCCCCTGGCCGCATGACCTCCGTGACTGACGACCTGCCGCTGGCGGCCGATTTTCCCAAGGCGACCGTCGAAGACTGGCGCAAGCTGGTCGACGGCGTGCTGAAGGGCGCGCCGTTCGAGAAGCTGGTCGGCAAGACTTATGACGGACTCAAGATCGAGCCGCTCTATCCGCGCGCCACAGGCGTTGCGCCCGTGGTGGGGCGGTCTGCGGCAGCGCCCTGGCAGATCGTGCAGCGGATCGACCATCCCGACGCGGTGGCCGCGAATGCGCAGGCGTTGCAGGACCTCGAGAATGGCGCGACGGGGCTCGCACTGGTGTTCGCCGGCGCCAATGGGGCTTACGGTTTCGGCCTGGAACCTTCGGCCGATGCGGTCGCAACGGTGCTGAAGGACATTCATCTCGACGCCGGCATCGGGATCGAGCTCGAGATCGGGCCGCAATCGCGGATGGCGGCGATCCATGTCGCGGAATATGTGAAGAGCAACGGCCTCGATCCCGCCGCCTGCAACATCCGCTTCGGCCTCGATCCGCTTGCAGCTTGCGCGGTGTGGGGACACAGCCCTTATACCTGGGACGAAATCGCTCCTGCCGTCACCGGCGGCATCAAGGGTCTCGCCGCGCTTGGCTTCAAGGGGCCGTTCGCGTCCGCTGACGGCCGCGTGATCCATGATGCTGGCGGCTCCGAGGTGCAGGAGCTTGCTTTCGTGCTCGCCTGCGGCGTTGCTTATCTGCGCGCGATTGAAGGCGCCGGCGTTCCGCTGGAGCAGGCGCAAGGCATGGTCTATGCGCGGCTCTCTGCCGACGCCGACCAGTTTTTGACCATGGCCAAATTCCGCGCGCTGCGGTTCTTGTGGGCACGCATCGAGACGGCGTGCGGGCTGACGCCAAAGCCGCTGTTCATCGCCGCCGATACCGCCTGGCGCATGCTGACGCAGCGCGACCCCTATGTGAACATGCTGCGCGCGACCATCGCGACATTCGCGGCCGGACTCGCCGGTGCCAACGCGATCACCGTGCTGCCGCATACGCTGGCGCTCGGGCTGCCCGATCCGTTCGCGCGGCGCGTGGCACGCAACACGCAACTTCTGCTGCTGGAAGAAAGCAACCTCGCCAAGGTCAGCGATCCCGCGGCCGGTGCCGGCGGCATCGAGACACTGACGGCGCAGCTCTGCGACGCCGCCTGGACACTGTTCCAGGACAGCGAAAAAGCCGGCGGCGCTTTTGCCGCGCTTCAGCAGGGTGTGTTCCAGAACAAGGTCGCAGCCGCGCGAAAGGCGCGTGAGGCCAACATCGCAAAGCGCCGCGACGTGCTGACCGGCGCCAGCGAGTTTCCGAACCTGCATGAGCGCGAGACGACGGTGCTGAAGGCGACACCGATCGCGCTCGCACCTTACGGCGAGCAGAAATACAAGTTCGACGCGCTGCCGCCGATCCGGCTGGCGGAACCGTTCGAGGCACTGCGCGACAAATCCGATGCTGCGTTCAAGGCGCGCGGCGCCCGGCCAAAAGTGTTTCTGGCCAATCTCGGCACGCCCGCCGATTTCACCGCGCGCGCGACTTTTGCAAAAAGCTTCTTCGAGGCCGGCGGCATCGAGGCCGTGGACAGCGAGGGTTTTGCCGATCCAGCCAAGCTGGCGGCCGCCTTCAAGGCCTCCGGCGCCGGGCTCACCTGCCTTTGTTCCAGCGACAAGGTCTATGCGGAACACGCCGAAGCCGCTGCAAAGGCCCTGCAAACTGCAGGCGCACGACATATCTATCTGGCGGGACGTCCGGCCGAGGCCGAGGCGGTCCTGCGGGCAGCGGGCGTCACGGGCTTCGTCTTCGCCGGCGGCGATGCGCTTGCCACGCTGCAAGACGCTTATGTTCGGATGGAGCAGGCATGACCGAGGCCAGCAAACCCGTTCTCACCGGCGGCTGCCAATGCGGCGCAGTGCGCTTTGCGCTGACCGCCGCGCCGAACAAGATTTCGATCTGCCATTGCCGGATGTGCCAGAAGGCCAGCGGTGCGCCGTTCGCCTCCTTTGCCGACATCAACCGGACCGATTTTGCCTGGACCAAGGGCGAGCCGGCGTTCTTTCGCTCCTCCTCGATCGCCGACCGCGGCTATTGCGCCGCCTGCGGCACGCCTCTCAGTTTTGGCCGCATCGACGGCGAGCGGATCGAGATCATGACCGGCGCCTTCGACCGCCCCGACCGGCTGGTGCCGACAAGGCAATACGGAACCGAGTCCCGCCTAGGCTGGGTGGTCGGGATCTCCAATCTGCCAAGCCAGACCACGCAGCAGAATTACGGCCCGGAGAAGATGGCGACCATCGTCAGCCATCAGCATCCGGATCATGATTGAGCGTCTATGATATGGTTGAAACCATGAGCCGCATTCCCAATTTCGCCGATGTTGCGTTCGAGCGCGCCGCTACCGCTGCGCCGTCAGGCAGCGCCGAGCCGTGGCTGACGCCCGAGGGCATTCTGGTGAAACCCGCTTATGGCGAGGCCGATCTCGCCGGGCTCGATTTCCTCGAGACCTATCCGGGCATCGCGCCCTATCTGCGCGGCCCCTACCCGACCATGTATGTCAACCAGCCCTGGACCGTCAGGCAATATGCCGGCTTCTCCACGGCCGAGGATTCCAACGCGTTCTACCGCCGCAATCTCGCGGCCGGACAGAAGGGCCTGTCGGTCGCCTTCGACCTCGCCACCCATCGCGGCTATGACTCTGACCATCCGCGCGTCGGCGGCGACGTCGGCATGGCCGGCGTTGCGATCGATTCCATCTACGACATGCGCACGCTGTTTGCGGGCATTCCGCTCGACCAGATGAGCGTGTCCATGACCATGAACGGCGCGGTGCTGCCGATCCTCGCGCTCTACGTCGCGGCTGCGGGCGAACAGGGCGTGGCGCCGGAGAAGCTGTCGGGCACCATTCAGAACGACATTCTGAAAGAGTTCATGGTGCGCAACACCTATATCTATCCGCCCGCGCCCTCGATGCGGATCATCTCGGACATCTTCGCCTACACGTCTCAAAAGATGCCCAAATACAATTCGATCTCGATCTCCGGCTATCACATGCAGGAGGCCGGGGCGACGCAGGACCTCGAGCTCGCCTATACGCTCGCCGATGGCGTCGAATATCTGCGCGCCGGCCTTGCCGCGGGTCTCGACGTCGACCGCTTCGCGCCGCGGCTGTCGTTCTTCTGGGCGATCGGCACGAACTTCTTCATGGAGGTCGCCAAGCTGCGCGCCGCGCGCCTGCTCTGGGCGAAGCTGCTGAAGCCGTTCAATCCGAAGGACCCGCGCTCGCTGTCGCTGCGCACGCATAGCCAGACCTCGGGCTGGTCGCTGACCGCCCAGGACGTCTTCAACAACGTGATGCGCACGACGGTGGAGGCGATGGCGGCCACCCAAGGCCATACTCAGTCGCTGCACACCAACGCGCTCGACGAGGCCTTGGCGCTGCCGACCGATTTCTCGGCGCGCATCGCCCGCAACACCCAGCTCTTCCTGCAGCAGGAGAGCGGCACCACCCGGATCATCGATCCCTGGGGCGGCTCGTATTATGTCGAGCGCCTCACGCGCGACCTCGCCGCGAAGGCCTGGGGCCATATCCAGGAGGTCGAGGAGCTCGGCGGCATGGCCAAGGCCATCGAGGCCGGCGTGCCAAAACTGCGCATCGAGGAGGCCTCGGCCAAGACCCAGGCCCGGATCGATGCCGGCAAGCAGGCCGTGATCGGCGTCAACAAGTACAGGCCGACGGACGAAGCTCCGATCGACATTCTCAAGGTCGACAACACCAATGTCCGGCGCTTGCAAATCGACAAGCTGACGCGGCTGAAATCCGAGCGCAACCAGAAGGACGTCGACGCGGCGCTTGCCGCGATCACGCGCTCGGCGGGCGAAGGCAACGGCAATCTGTTGGCGCTCGCGATCGACGCGGCGCGGGCGAAAGCGACCGTCGGCGAAATTTCGGACGCGATGGAAAAGGTGTTCGGCCGCCACCGCGCCGAGATCAAATCCATCACCGGCGTCTACAAGCGGGAAGCATCCAGCATGGGCAACCAGGTCGAGAAGGTTCAGGCGCTGATCGATGCCTTCGAGGAAGCTGAAGGCCGCCGCCCGCGCATCCTGGTCGCAAAAATCGGCCAGGACGGCCACGACCGCGGCCAGAAGGTGATTGCGTCTGCGTTTGCCGACATCGGCTTCGACGTCGATATCGGGCCGCTGTTTGCGACCGCCGACGAAGCCGCGCGACAAGCGGTCGAGAACGACGTGCACATCCTCGGCGTCTCTTCGCTCGCTGCCGCCCACCTCACCGCGGTGCCTGAATTGAAGGCTGCGCTGAAGAAGCAGGGCCGCGAGGACATCATGATCATCGTCGGAGGCGTGGTGCCGCCGCAGGATTACGATGCGCTCTATGCGGCCGGGGCCGAAGCGATCTTCCCGCCGGGGACCGTGATCGCGGACGCGGCGGAGGAGCTGATCCGCAAGCTGAATGCCCGGCTCGGGCATAGCGAGGCGGCGGAGTAATTCCGTTGTTGCTCGGCCTCCAGACATCAAACCGGCAGGCATGTTGGCGGGACTGATCTTCACAAGCCGGTGTTCGCGCACCGCGTTCTGGGCCGGTTCATCTTGCGATCACTGCGCTCGGACGCATCGGTGCCGGCCGGATAGAAACAGAAATTCACGGATATTGAAGTGACATATCATCGTGCGCGCGCGGGGTCGCTCCCACGTACCATCGCCCTCCTTTCGGCCATCGCTGCGATCGCGCTGGCTTCCCCTGCTCTCGCCGCCGCCCCCAAGCCTGACGCCACCGTCAAGACCAAGAGCATCGACGCCCGAATCTTCCTCGACGACAAGATCAAGGCCGACGCGGCACTGGCGGCGGATTGCCTCGCCGAGGGCAAAAAATGGCTCGCCAAAAACGCCGCTGATGCGGCCGCCTCGCGCAAGGAGGACCCGCAGTTCTTCAAGGACGGCGGCTGGGATTTCGAGCGCAAATACACGATCCGCTCCGTTGTTGCCGATCGCTACATCAGCGTATTGCGCAACGACTACATGGATACCCACGGCGCCCATCCGAACTCGGACGTGAACACGATCCTGTGGGACAAGGCCGAGAACAAGCGCATCTCGATCCGGCCGTTCTTCGCCGAGACCGCCGATGGCGGCCCGACCATGAAGGCGATGGTGAAGGCCATCATCGTCTCGCTCAGGAGCGAGAAGAAGAAGCGTGACACCAGCGAGACCGCGACCGACGAATGGTTCAAGAGCGTGGAGCCGAGCCTCGTCAAGATCGGCGCGGTGAGGCTGGCGCCGTCGACGGAAGCGGGCAAGAGTTCGGGGCTCACGTTCCATTACCCGCCTTACGCGGTCGGTCCTTACGCCGAGGGTGAATATGTCGCATTCGTGCCGTGGGAGACGCTGAAGCCTTACCTCACGGCGGAAGGCGCACGCATCTTCGGCGGCGGACGGCCGAAGGGCGATGCGGAAGAGCCGCAGTGATCAACGCTTGAGCAGCGACACATTGCTCACGGCGCGCTGGTAGCGCTATCTTGCAGCGAGCTCGCAAAGCCGACTAGAATGCCGCCATTGAGAAGAGCGCCCGGTGTCACGGGCGCCGCTGGGAGGCATTCATGTCCAAGATTTCGCGCCGCAGCTTTGCGGCCTCAACTGCGGCCGTCGCGGCATCCGCCGCATTCGGCCTCACACCAGCACGCGCACAGGCCTATCCGGCCCGCCCGGTCACCGTGATCGTGCCCTGGGGCGCGGGCGGCGGCACCGACGCGACTGCGCGCATTGTCGCAGCCCTGCTGGAAAAGGATCTCGGCCAGCCCTTCAACGTGGTCAATCGCACCGGCGGCTCCGGCGTGGTCGGCCATAGTGCGATCGCGACCGCGCAGCCCGACGGCTACACCATCGGCATGCTCACGGTCGAGATCTCGATGATGCACTGGCAGGGCCTCACCGAGCTGACGCCGCGGAGCTACACGCCTCTCGCTTTGATGAACGAGGATCCGCCCGGCATCCAGGTCTCCTCCTCCTCGCCCTACAAGACGGTGAAGGAGCTCGCCGAGGCGATCAAGGCCGCGCCTCCCGGCAAGTTCAAGGCCTCCGGCACCGGCCAGGGCGGCATCTGGCACCTGGCGCTGGTCGGCTGGATGCAGGCGATGGGCCTGCCCGCCAACCAGGTCGCCTGGGTGCCGTCGAACGGTGCCGCGCCGGCGATGCAGGATCTCGCTGCCGGCGGCCTCGATCTCACGACGTGCTCGGTGCCGGAAGCGCGCGCCATCATCGAAGCGGGCAAAGCGAGGAGCCTCGCCATCATGGCGCCGGCGCGCAATCCGATCTTCCCCGACGTGCCGACGCTGAAGGAATCGATGGGCATAGACTACGCCACCGGCGCCTGGCGCGGCATCGGTGCGCCGAAGAACCTGCCGCCGGAGCTCGCAACGAAGCTCACCGCGGCGCTGAAGAAGGTCTACGACTCCGCCGAGTTCAAAGACTTCATGAGCAATCGCGGCTTCGGCATCGTGTGGGGCGATGCCGGCCACTTCGCCGGCTTCATGGACAAGGGCGACGCCCAGATGGGCGAAGCGATGAAGGCCGCAGGCCTGAGCAAGGCGTGACCAGGCACCGCGGCGCTCAGTTCACCTCTCCCCGCTTGCGGGGAGAGGGAGAAGGATACTCATAGGACCTCTCGCCATGCGTCTTCCCGACTCCGTCACGGGATCGTTTCTCGTCGTGCTCGGCGCAGCCTCTGCCTATGGCGGCTGGCTGCTGCCGCCGGTGCCGGGGCAGCCGGTCGGGCCCAATGTATTTCCGCTGGTGATCGGCATCGGGCTCGCGCTGTGCGGGCTCGCGATCGTGTTCGGCATCGGCCACACCTTCGAGGAGGAGGAAGAGCTGATCCCGCTCGAGGATGGCCTGGCCGCGGTTGCCCCGCCGCCGCAAGGAAAACTCCAAGGAAAGCTGTACGGCCTGCGTGCGCTGCTGCCGCCGGCGCTGCTGCTGTTCTATGTCGTCGCGGCGGACCGGCTCGGCTTCATCATCACCGCGGCGATCATAGTCTACGTCACCTCGACCGCGTTGGGAGCAAAGTGGAAGCTGGCGCTGCCGCTCGCAGCACTCTCGCCCTTCGCCATCCACCTCATCTTCGGCAAGCTGCTGCGCGTGCCGCTTCCCGCTGGCCTGCTGCCGACGCCCTGGTGATCCCATGCTGAAAACCCTGCTTGAGGCGTTCGCGCTGATCTCCACTTGGGAGGTGGTCATCGCGATGTTCGCAGCCTCCGTGTACGGGCTCGTCATCGGCTCGCTGCCGGGCCTGTCGGCGACGATGGCGACCGCGCTGCTGGTGCCCGTCACCTTCTATCTGTCGCCGATCGCAGCGATCGCGACCATCGTCGCGGCCTCCTCGATGGCGATCTTCTCCGGCGACATCCCCGGCGCGCTGTTGCGCATTCCCGGCACGCCCGCTTCCGCCGCCTATGCCGACGAGGCCTATGCCATGACGCGCAAGGGCCAGGCCGAGCTCGCGCTCGGGGCCGGCGTCTGGTTCTCCGCAGTCGGCGGCATCGCCGGCGTGCTGTCGCTGATGATCCTGGCGCCGCCGCTCGCGGAGGTCGCACTGTCGTTCTCGACTTTCGAATATTTCTGGCTGGCGTTGCTCGGCCTGATGTGCGCCACGCTGGTGGCGCGCTCCTCGCCGGTGAAGGCGATCGCGGGCATGTTCCTCGGCCTGCTGGTCTCCTGCATCGGCATCGAGAATCCCGGCGGCGTGCCGCGCTTCACCTTCGGGATCACCGACCTGTTCGGCGGCATCGAGCCGATCCCGGCGCTGGTCGGCGTGTTCGCGGTGGCGCAGGTGATGCGCGCGATGCTGACGCCCGAACCGCCGCCGCTGCCGCGGCGAAAATTCGGAAGCATCATGGCCGGCCAGTGGATGCTGACCAAGAAGTACCACTGGCAGATGACGCGCGGGAACATCGTCGGCATCATCATCGGCGTGCTGCCCGGCGCCGGCGCCGACATGGCCGCCTGGGTCTCCTACGCGATGTCCAAGCGCTTCTCCAAGGAGCCGGAAAAGTTCGGCACCGGCCATGTCGAGGGCCTGGTCGAGGCCGGCGCCAGCAACAATGCCAGCATCGCGTCGGGCTGGGTGCCCTCGCTGCTGTTCGGTATCCCCGGCGACACCATCGCCGCGATCGCGATCGGCGTGCTCTACATGAAGGGCCTCAACCCGGGTCCGACGCTGTTCACCGAGAAAGCGTCGAGCATGTACGCGATCTATCTGATGTTCATCATCGCGAACATTTTGATGATCCCGCTCGGCATCGCCATGATCCGCGTCGCCGCCTACATCCTGCTGGCGCCGCGCTCGGCGATCATGCCGATCATCATGCTGTGCTGCGCCGTCGGCTCATTCGCGATCGGCAACAACATGTTCGGCGTCGTCACCGTCGCCGCCTTCGGCGTGATCGGCTATGTGATGGAGGCCAACGGCTATCCCGTGGCCGCCATGGTGCTCGGCATCGTCATGGGCACCATGGTCGAGCAGGCCTTTGTCACGTCGCTGATCAAGTCGGATGGCAGTATTTTGCCGTTCTTCGAGCGCCCGGGTGCGGCGATCCTCGCCGCCATGGCGATCGGCGCGCTGCTCTGGCCAGTGATGGTGTGGGTCTGGCGCAAGGTGAAACCGGCGCAGGCGGCGGTGGCAACGGGCGGGTGATATCGGCCACAGCCAGAGTATTGGGTTAACTGGTGTTCTTGTGCTAGTATTTTGGCATGACCGAAGTCACCGACATCCCGCTCCAGGCCATAGTTGGGAAGCTAGGGGATATTACCCCTGCCCTCAGGGCTGCGGGCGTGACCCGGCTTTATGTGTTCGGTTCGCGCGCGCGTGGCGACGCACGTCCGGATAGTGATCTTGACATCCTGATCGAAACAAGACCCCGAGACGGGGCGCAACGGTTCGACTATTTCGCCGTCCAGCACATGATCGAGGACCATATCGGGATCGGTGTGCAGATTTCGATCCGCGACCTCTTGAAGCCGCGCGTAGCCGAGCGGATCGCGGACGATCTGGTCGAGGTTTTCTGAATGCCGCCGACCGCAGAAGACCGGCTGCGGGACATCCTCGAAGCCATCACTCAAATTGAGGATATCCTGCACGGCGCCACGTTCGATCGATTTACCTCGGATCGAATGACGCGATTGGCCACTGAGCGGCTTCTCGAAATCGTCTGCGAGGCATCACGATCGATCCCAAGTGAAATGAAGCAAGCCACGCCGGCCATCGACTGGCAAAAACTGATCGACTTTGGAAATCTGCTGCGCCACGCCTACCATACAACCAACGCCGAGTTCGTGTGGGACATCCTTCAAAACCACTTACCTTCCTTGAAATCCAGCGTAGAAGAACTCGTTCGCACGTCGGACCGATAGCGACGGCGCGCGAAGACAATGATGACTGATCGCAAATCCATCGACATCAAATCCCTCGCCCGTGACTTGCGATCCGGCAGCCGCGCGGCGCTGGCGCGGGCCATCACGCTGGTGGAGAGCCGGCGCGGCGATCACCAGGCGCTGGCGCGGGAGCTAGTGCAGATGCTGCTCCCTGACACCGGCAAGGCGGTTCGCGTCGGCATCACGGGGTCGCCAGGCGTCGGCAAATCCACCACCATCGATGTGCTCGGCAGCTATCTCATCGAACAGGGCCACAAGGTTGCGGTGCTCGCGGTCGACCCGTCCTCGGCGCGCAGCGGCGGCTCGATCCTTGGTGACAAGACGCGGATGGCCCGGCTGTCGGCCTCCGACGATGCCTTCATCCGCCCGTCGCCGTCGTCGGGCACGCTCGGCGGCGTCGCGGCCAAGACGCGCGAGGCGATGCTGCTCTGTGAAGCGGCTGGCTTCGGCGTCGTGCTGGTCGAGACCGTCGGTATCGGCCAGTCCGAGACGGCGGTCTGCGACATGACCGATTTCTTCCTGGGCCTGATGCTGCCGGGCGGCGGCGACGAGCTGCAAGGCATCAAGAAGGGCCTGGTCGAGCTCGCCGATATGATCGCGATCAACAAGGCCGACGGTGACAACCTCAAGCGCGCCAACATCACCGCCGCCGACTATCGCGGCGCGCTGCATATTTTGACGCCGCGGTCCGAGCATTGGCATCCGCCTGTTGTCACCTACTCCGCGCTGGCCGGCACCGGCATCGCCGAGCTGTGGCAGAAGGTGCTCGATCACCGCAAGGCGATGAACGCGTCCGGCGACTTTGCCATGCGGCGGCGCGACCAGCAGGTCAAGTGGATGTGGTCGATGCTGGAGCAACGGATGCTGGCGCGGCTGCGCAGCGAGGCATCGGTGCGGATGAAGGTCAAGAAGATCGAGACTGAAGTCGCCGAAGGCCATCTCACACCGGCGCTTGCCGCCGAGAAGATCCTGGAGTTGCTGCAATGAGCGAAAAGCTCCGCATTCTTCTGACCGGCTTCGGACCGTTTCCCGGCGCGCCCTATAATCCCACGCAGCCGTTGGTGGTGCGGCTGGCGCAACTGCGCCGACCGGCACTCGACGATGTCGCGATCGCCAGCCACATTTTTCCGGTCACCTATGCCGCGGTCGACCGGCAATTGCCCGAGGTGCTCGCGAAAGAGCAACCGGACGCGCTGTTGATGTTCGGCCTCGCCGCCCGCACGCCTTATTTGCGCATCGAGACCCGCGCGCGCAACGCGGTCACCATGCTCTGGCCCGATGCCGCCAACACCCGCTCCAGCAAGCGCGGCATCGAAGGCCATGCGGACGCGATGATGTTCGGCCCGCATACGGCAAAACTGCTGCGTGCCGCGCGCCTCACCGGCATCGACGCGCGCGCCTCGCGCGATGCCGGAGCCTATCTCTGCAATTACCTGAGCTGGCGCGCGATCGAAAACGTGCGGGCCGGCGGACCAAAGCTTGCGGCGTTTATTCATATCCCCCTGCTTGCGCGCAGCGGCGGGGTGCGACGCAAGGGCGCGCCGCGCATCACGCTGGAGGAACTGGTGGATGCGGGGGAAGCGATGTTGATGGAGATGGTGGGATTGGCAAGGAAGACGCGGAGCACACCGGTCTCGTAGGGTCGGCAAAGGCGCGCTCGCGCCGTGCCCACCATCTGCCTGCGTTCATGACGAGATTCGTAGGCACGCTGCGCTTTGCCCACCCTACGGCACCGTCTCTGCGGTAAAGATTTAACCCTACCGCGAACAATCCTCACCGCACCCGCCGCCCTGCGCTACCTAGTCCGCTGCGGACCCCCGCGTCCGCCGGAGGACGCGTCATGGACCTCAATCGCCGCCATCTCATCGGAGCTTCCACCGTCGGCATTGCCGGCGCGCTCGCCATGCCGGTCAACGCCGCGCGCGCGGCACCGCTGACACCGCTGCTCGGCCGCGATGCCACGCAATACGGCGTGCGGCCCGGCAGCAGCGAGGATCAGACGCGCGCGCTCCAGCGCGCCATCGACGAGGCCGCGCGGGCGCAGATGCCGCTGGCGCTGCCGCCGGGCATCTACCGTACCGGACTGCTGCGGCTGCCCAACGGGGCACAATTGATCGGCGTGCGCGGCGCGACGAAACTCGTCTTCACCGGCGGGGCATCCGCGATCCAGAGCGACGGTTCCGACTCCATCGGCCTCACCGGCATCACCTTCGACGGCGGCGGCGTGCCGCTGCCGACGCGGCGCGGGCTGATCCATGTGCTCGGCGGGCGTGACGTCCGCATCACCGATTGCGAGATCACCGGCTCGGGCGGCAGCGGCATCTGGCTGGAGCAGGTGTCCGGCGATGTCTCCGGCAACATCTTTACCAACATCGCGGTGACGGCGGTGGTCTCGTTCGACGCCAGGGGCCTCAGCGTGTCCCGTAACACCATCATCGGCACCAATGACAACGGCATCGAGATCCTGCGCACCGCGATCGGCGACGACGGCACGCTGGTCGCTGATAACCGCATCGAGGACATCAAGGCCGGGCCCGGAGGCTCCGGCCAGTACGGCAACGCCATCAACGCGTTCCGTGCCGGCAATGTCATCGTGCGTGGCAACCGTATCAAGAACTGTGATTACTCGGCCGTGCGCGGCAATTCGGCTTCCAACATCCACATATCAGGCAACAGCGTCAGCGACGTGCGCGAGGTCGCCCTCTATTCGGAGTTCGCATTCGAGGCCGCCGTGATCGCCAACAATACCGTGGATGGCGCCGCCGTCGGCGTCTCCGTCTGCAATTTCAACGAGGGCGGCCGCATCGCGGTGGTCCAGGGCAACATCATCCGCAATCTGATCCCGAAACGGCCGATCAGCACCGCGCCTGATGACGATGCCGGCGTCGGCATCTACATCGAGGCTGACAGCTCCGTGACCGGCAACGTCATCGAGAACGCGCCGTCCTATGGCATCGTCGCCGGCTGGGGCAGATATCTGCGCGACGTCGCAATCACCGGCAATGTGATCCGCAAGGCCCTGGCCGGCATCGGCGTCTCCGTGGTGCCTGGCGCCGGCACCGCGCTCGTCAACAACAACATGATCTCGGAAACCCCGCGCGGCGCCGTTGTCGGGCTCGACCACGCGCGCGCCGTGACGTCGGATCTGTCAGCGGACGGCGCGCAGCGGTTTGCGCAGGTCGTGATCGGCGGGAATGCGGTGCGGCGGTAGGCACCCGCCCTCGCGTCCAGCTCCCAGACGCTAGAATGCGTTGCGCAGCAGCGGATACTTCGCTTCCAGGCCGTCGAGGTTGAAGGTGAATTCGACGACGCGTTCGGGGGCTGCGACGATTTCGGCGGCCGGCGGGGCGAATTGCGGCAGAAGCGTTGCCATGGCGGCAGGCGTGGCAACCGGCGGCCTCACAGCGGGCGCGGTGAGTGACGCCGTTGCGGCAGACGCGGCGATCGGCGACCTCACGGCAGGTGGGATGAACGGTGCTCTCGCCGCAGGTGCCCTCAGCGATGGCATCTCGGCGGGCGCGGTGAACGAGGCCATCGCAGCACGCGCCGCAAGCGGTGCGGCCGGGGCGAGCGGCGCTTCCGTCACTTCGGCCAGCACATTCGGCTTGGGATCGAGCCTGACCGGCACGGCGGTCTCGGCGGCGACGTGCACGGCCTTCGGCTGCACGGTCTGGGCCGGCCCGGCCTGCGCCTGCTCGCGGGGAAACACGCGGGGCATGGTCGCCGGCGACCAGCCGAAGGCGGAGGTGACGCTCGCGGCGGCCGCGGCGACGTCCCCACCCGTGGCAATGGCGCGCCAGGTCTGGACGGCGCGTTTGGCTTCCTGGATGTTTTCGAGGAATGCGATTTCGGAGTGATAGCGGCGCCAGCGCCCGGTCTCGAACATTTCGGAGAGATGTTCCAGCCGCTGTTCGGCGAGAGCGCACCAGCGTGCCGCGATGTCGCGGTGACCGGCGCTTTGGCGATGTGTCATGAACCAGCCCGTCAGGAGAAAAATACGGACGCGGGGGACGCAACGCACACGAATCAATTTAGACGCGACATGAATATTTTGTGGAAAAGTTTTGACTTGTCCAGCAACGACGCGGCGTTCGTCATGAAAGACCGTAGTCGTGCGGAGTTTTCACGCATTTTCGAGTCAAGCTTCGCGCAAGCATGACGGACTTGCGGTGGACCTGAACGCGGCCGGCGATGGACGCAGCCGCGATCGCTCAACCGCAAGCTGATCCCAAACTTCGCTTCAAGGAATCGGATGCCCAAAAAGAAAAGACCCGTCCGGGGGGACAACCGGACGGGTCGAGCCATATGGGCGCTTGGGGTGGATGGGCGCTCGCGCCTAATATGACTTATGGGGAGGGATGACCGCTCCCACATAATTTGGTCGTGGCAGCCGGCTGAATGTTCAATGCGGTGTTCGATTTTTCGACCGTCGCGCGGCGCGCAATGTTGTCGCAGCCGCTAGCGCGTCGCCGCCCTATCCGCCTGAGAAACCGCGGATTTATCGCCCCCGCCCGACAGCGAGGGCTGGTCGATCGCGCGGATGCCGGGCTCGTCGCGACGTGGCTGCGCATCTTCACGTTTTGTTGTACCGGACGCAGCCGCAACCGGCGTCGCGCTGTCGGCGGGAACGGCCATGACTGCGGCGAAAGCATCCGCCTCGCCGTCGCCGAACAGATCATCACGGCCGGGCGAGCCGAGGTCGCGCGCGGTCTTCGCCAGCGTCATGCGCAGCGCTTCCGGCTTCAGCGCGTAGTTGCGCTCGAGCAGCAGCGCCGCGACGCCGGAGACATAGGCGGCCGAGAACGAGGTCCCCGACGTCATCTGGTACTTCCCGTCAGGCGCCGGCAGGAAGATGTCGACGCCGGGCGCCGCCAGCGCGATGTAATTGCCGCGGTTGGACGCCGAGAACAGTCTGTCCTGCTGGTCGGTCGCGCTGACCGCGATCACGTTGGGATTGGCGGCGGGATAAAGCGGCGGCGATTTCGCCCCCGCATTGCCGGCGGCTGCGATCAGCACCAGCCCGCGCCCGGCGGTGGCGGCGATGGCGCGCTCGATCACGGCATCCTTCGGGCCGGCGAAGCTCATATTGACGATCTGGGCGCCGTGCTCGGCGGCGTAGTTGAGCGAGCGCAGGATGATGTAGGACGAGCTCTCGGCACCCCCCGTGGTGCCGCCGAAGGCGCGGATCGCGATGATGCGCGCCTCGGGCGCGCTGCCCATCAGCTTGGCATGCGCCACGATCGCGCCGGCGATGCCGGTGCCGTGGACGTGCGGTCCCTCGGTGCTGCCGAGCGCATCAAAATTGTCGGAGATGGAATTGGCGAGCTCGGGATGTTTGGCGTCGATGCCGGAATCGATCACGGCCACCGTCACGTTGGCACCGTGCGCCAGGGTGTGCGCCTGCGGCAGACGTAGCTTGGCCAGTGCATATTGCGCCGGATCGCCTTCGGTCGGCGTCGTCGGCTTCTGGTCCTGGAGCACGTAACGGAAATTCGGCTGGACCGAGCGCACGCTGCCGTCCGCGGCGAATTCGCGCCGCACCGTCTCGTAAGCGCGGCCGTCGGTGATGCGGAACAGGCCGAACGTGGCCCCGATCAGCGGGAAATTTTCGGATGAGATGCGCGCGAGGCCGTGGCGGCGCGCAAGCGCGTCGGCCTCGGTCATCGACAGCGCGCCGTCGATCTCGGCAACGAATTCGTTGGCGATGGTGCGCAAGTCGACGGTAACAGGCGTATTGTTGCCACGCCCCTTGCTAGCGCTCTTCTTGCCGGACTTGCCGGTACCCTCGCCGCCCGCATTTGGCTGGGCGAGGCATTCGCCGCCGGCGTCGCGGTAGGCAGCCGTACAGGCCGGATAGAGGTTCGGCGAGTAGCGCGCGTAGGGCAGCACCGGCGCCGGCCCAATTCGGGGCACTGAGATCCGAGCGGTCGAGATCGTGCGCGGCCCGCGGTCGACGCTGACGGCGCGTGCGGTCACGCTCGGGCTGACACGTGCGGCGACGCTCGGAGAGATGGTCGGTGTGCGCGAGGGAACGCTGATGGTGGGCGTGCGCATGATCGCCTGCGCCTGCGCAACCTCGACGCCGAGACAGGCCGCGAGCAGCAGCGCAGCTCCGACCGACGAGGTGTAGGCCGCGGCTCGCAACTTGCTCTCGGACTTGCGCGTCATCGGTTCAGAGGCGCCTTACGGCGCCGCGACGGCGAGGTTGACGAACTTCTCGCGCTGCATCCTGCCGAGCAGCGCAGCAAGCTCGTCCTGGCTCATCGCCTTGTCGAACTGGAGGCGGAACATGCCGCCCTTGGCATCGCCGATGATCGACGCCTGATAGCTGTCGAGCAATGCGGTGATGTCGGCAACCCGCGCCTCGGGGGTGAAGCGCACCAGCGCGCGAGCCGGTGCTGCGGATGCACCCAGTTCGCGCGTGATCGGGGCACCGGTCGAGAGCGAGGCGGTCTGGAAGGTCGCGGTCTGGGTCTTCATCAGCACGGCGCCGATGATGCCGGCCTGGAGCAGCAGCGCGATGGCACCCAGGCTCGCCGACCAGGCCAGCGTGCGCGGCGACAGGCCCGAGAAGAAGGTCGCGATGCGCGCCGAGAGCGGCAGTGAACCGATCGGACGCGCCGGCTCGGCGTCGATCGCGGCGAACAGCTTCTGCATGGCACGCGCCGACGGCGCCCCTAAGCTCTCGTTCAGATGGATGGTCTCTTCGTACTCGCCGCGGATCGCAGCATATTGCTTCGCGAGCGCCGGATCATTCGCCAGCGCTTCCTCGACGCGGTGGGCGTCGCGCGCGCTCAGCGTGCCGGCGGCGTGCCAGGGCAGCAGCAGTTCAATTTCACTGGGCTCTTGCTCCAGCATCTTCTTGCTCAAAGCCATCATGGCCAGCCTCGCTCAATGCCGGCTGCCTTCAGCAGTTCGGCCAATTTCTTGCGCGCATAAAACAAGCGCGTCTTCACAGTGTTCTCCGGAATGCCAACGATTTCGGCCACTTCTTCCACGGATTTCTCGTGGTAGTAGACGAGATCGACGATTTCCCGATGGTCCGGCGAGAGGCCCGTCAGACATTCCCGCAACGCTTCACTGGTATCCTTCTTCTGCACCACCGTTTCCGGATTGTCGGACGAATCCTCAATCGCGTTCGCGGCGTCGTCGTCCAACTCAAAATCCTTCCTGCGCCGGAGCGCCGAGAGGGCCTTGAATCGGGTGATTGCCAGCAGCCAGGTGGAAACAGCGGATCGGCCTTCGAACTTGCCGGCTTGACGCCAGACGTCGAGAAACACCTCGCTGATGAGGTCTTCCGCCGCCTGCTCGTCCCGCACGAGCCTCAGCCCGAACCTGTAAACCCTGACATGGTGCCGCCCGTACAGCACCTGCATGGCGAGCCGGTCACCCTGAGCGATCCTGGCGATGAGGACCTCGTCCGTAGCCGCCTGTGTCACGCTCAAAGCCCGTCTCGCAAAGTAGGTCGGGGCGGCGCGGCAGACGGTTCGACGGGAGGAGCGAAATTCTTCAACCTACCGCAGCCATACGGGGGCTTGTGTGATCTACCCCACATACACGAATTTTCCTTTTGCCACCCGCGGCGGTCGGCCGCTTCGCTCAAGAACGGTAACATAGTAATGAAGCACTTTCCTGCGCAATGCCGCCCCAGTGCGGACGGCCCGACCTGCATGGAACCATAGCAGCCCTGCACGACATATGTCTCACCAAGCCATGTTTTGGCTCGACCGCATCGCCAGCGATGCCTAATTGCCGGCAAATTCACCTGCCGGCCGCCATCACCCTGTACTGCGCTGCACCGTTTGGATTCCGTTTCAAAGGATACCAAACCTAAAGGCTTGCCGCGTAGATTTTTGCGCTGAACTCCACGATTGGCGGGACAATGAGCACGGCCGCGACGTCCTTACCGGAGAGGAATGCCGTTGAGGTCGCGGATCTCGTTCTCATGCCCGACGCGGCGGCGCCCGAGGTCCGGGCGCGCCGGGCACGGCAGCGCCGGCAGATGTATGTCGGCCAGGTCGCGAGCTACTCGCTCGGCGCCTTCGTCCTGCTGCTCTACGGCTATGACGGCACCGTTGCGATGCACGTTCCGTCGCTGTTCTGGGTCGGCGGCCTGTCGATCATCGGCATCTTCGTCGTGATGTCGGAGGCCGGCGTCGGCGACAGGCATACCGATCACTATCTCACCGTCTTCCAGATCTCGGCGCATATGGCGCTGCAATTCGTGTTCCTGGTGTCGGTGCCGGCGATCGGCATCGCCTTCGTCAGCGTGCTGTTCCTGATCTTCGCCTTCGGCACGCTGCGCATGACGTCGGCGCAGGCGATGTTCACCTGGGCGATCGCGACCACTTGCCTTGCTGCCGTCTTCCTCGGCTCCGACCTGCCGATCGGCATGCCCGTTGCCACGAAGCTGCAGCGGACCGCCTCGATGCTGTGCTTCGTGCTGGTGATCGGCCAGTGCGCCTTCCTCGGCCTGTTCGGCGCCACCCTGCGCAAGGTCCTGTACCGACGCAGCATCGAGCTGAAGGACGCCTATCGGCGCATCGAGGAGCTGGCCGAGCTCGACGAGCTGACCGGCTCCTACAATCGCCGCTGCATCATGCGTCTTCTCGACGCCGAGATGGAAAAGTCGCGGCAGACTTCCGCGCCTTGCGCGATCGCGCTGATCGACCTCGACTGGTTCAAGCGCATCAACGATGCCCATGGCCATCCCGTCGGCGACGAGGTGCTGCGCACCTTCGCCATCACCATTTTCGCCAACATCCGCCCCGCCGACTGTTTTGGTCGCTACGGCGGCGAGGAATTTCTGCTGCTGCTGCCGGATACAGCGGGCGATGCCGCCTCGCGCATGATGGAACGGCTGCGCGGCATCATCGCCGATCTCGACTGGAGCGCATTTTCCCCGGGCATGCGGGTGACGATTTCCGCGGGCGTCGTGACGCTCCGCCACACCGATACTGCCGATACTTTTCTCGCGCGCGCCGACAGCGCGCTCTATTCCGCCAAGGCGCAAGGGCGCAACCGAGTTGCAACGAGCTGACCAATCCATTTCCTCCCGGCGCGTGAGAATCCGCCGCCGGACCGAACGCTCCAGGACAGGGCCATGAGATCGAAATCCGCCAAACCATCCGAAAACCTGCTGGAGGAATTGCAGGCCGCGCTCTCGCACGGCACCGTTGCGCGCCGGGTCGAGACGCTGCGCCGTGTCACCGATCTCTTCGTGGGCAATGTGGTGGAATATTCGGACGAGCATGTCCGCGTGTTCGACGACGTGTTCCAGTGCCTGGTCGAGCAGATCGAGACCTCGGCCCGGGTGCTGCTGGCCGACCGCCTCGCACCGCTCGCGGTCGCGCCGCCAAAGATCATCCGCACGCTCGCGCTCGACGAAGTCATCGAGGTCGCCGGGCCCGTGCTGTCGAAATCGGACCGGCTGGACGAGACGACGCTGCTCGAGATCGCGCGCACGCGCGGCCAGGCGCATCTGAAGGCGATCTCGCTGCGGCGGGTGCTGTCGGAAGCGCTGACCGACGTGCTGGTCACGCGCGGCGACGAGGACGTGGTGCAGTCGACCGTCGGCAATCCGGGCGCGCAGCTCTCCGAGGGAAGCCTCACCGACCTCGTCGCGCGCGCCGAACGCGACGATGATCTTGCTACCTGCATCGGCCTGCGGCCCGATTTGCCGCGCCATCACTATCTGAAGCTGGTCGCGAAGGCCTCGTTGAGCGTGCGCAGGAAGCTGGAGGCCGCCCATCCCGAGCTTGCGGACGAAGTCTCGATCGTGGTCCATGAAGCCACCCAGCGGGTCCGCACCGCCGCCATGACCCGGCAGACCGAGATGGCGCGCGCGCTGGTGAGATCGCTGCACGAGGACGGCCGCCTCAACGAATTCCAGGTCGCGACCTTCGCCGAACAGTACAAGTTCGACGAGACCAATGCGGGGCTGGCGGCGCTGGCAGGCGTCGCGGTCGAGACCGCCGAAAACATGATGATCGAAAGCCGGACCGAGGGCGTGATGATCCTCGCCAAGGTCGCGGGCATGCAATGGTCGAGCGTGCGCGCGATCATCGCGATGCGCGAGAAGCTGTCAGGCGGCCCGCAGACCGAGGTGCTGACGCTGCGCGATACCTACGAGGCACTGCGCTCATCGACCGCACAGCAGGTGCTGCGCTTCCACCGCATGCAGCGGGGCGCCACTCCCGCAGCCTGAGACCGCCGCGAACCGCCTCAGGCGTCAGGCATGTGATCCAGCAGCTTGTCGAGCGTGATCGGATAGTCCCTGACCCGTATGCCGGTCGCGTTGTAGATGGCGTTGGCCAGCGCCGCCGCGACGCCGCATATCCCGAGCTCGGCGATTCCCTTTGCCTTCATCGGCGACGACATCGGGTCCGTCTCATCCAGGAAGATCGTGTCCTGGTGCGGGATGTCGGCATGAACCGGAACCTCGTAGCCGGCGAGATCGTGGTTGACGAAGAAGCCGCTGCGCTTGTCCACCGCCAGCTCTTCCATCAGCGCCGCCCCCACGCCCATGGTCATGGCGCCAATGACCTGGCTGCGCGCCGTCTTCGGATTGAGAATGCGGCCCGCGGCACAGACGGCAAGCATGCGGCGGATACGGATCTCGGCCGTCGCCACGTCGACGCCAAGTTCGACGAAATGAGCGCCGAACGTGGATTGCTGATGAGTCTTGGCGAGATCGCCGTACTCGATCGAATCCTCCGCCGTCAGCTCACCGTCCGACGCGGCCTGCCCCAACGGAGCGCTTCGGTTGCCTGATGACACCTGGCCATCTACGAAAGCAGCGTCGGCAGAGTTGAACCCGAGCTTCTGCGCCACGGCCTCGCGCAGCTTGACGCAGGCGGCATAGACGCCCGAGGTCGAATTGTTCGCACCGAACTGGCCGCCGGAGCCTGCGGACACGGGGAAACTGGAGTCACCAAGGCGCACGACGACCTTCTCCAGCGGCACGCCCATCATCTCCGCTGCGGTCTGGGCGATGATCGTATAGCTGCCGGTTCCGATGTCGGTCATATCGGTCTCGACAGTCACGCGCCCCTGTCCGTCGAGGCGAACGCGAGCCCCCGATTTCATCAGCAGATTGTTGCGGAACGCAGCGGCCACGCCCATGCCCACCAGCCAGCGGCCGTCACGTTGCTTGCCCGGCTCGGCATGTCGCTTGCTCCAGCCAAAACGCTCCGCGCCGATCCGCATGCATTCGACCAGTTGCCGCTGCGAGAACGGACGGTTCGGGTGTTCAGGATCGACCTGGGTATCGTTGCGCGCGCGGAATTCGACCGGGTCGATTCCCAATCGCTCCGCCATCTCGTCCATGGCAATCTCGAGCGCCATCATGCCGGGCGCCTCGCCGGGCGCACGCATCGCGTTGCCTTCAGGCAGATCCAGCATGGCCAGACGCATCGCCGTCATCCGGTTCTCACCGGCATAGAGCAGACGGGTCTGGTTGACCGCGGTCTCCGGCCTGCCTTCCGGCAGATTGCCCGACCAGCTCTCGTGTCCGATCGCCGTGATCTTGCCGTCTCTGTTGGCGCCGATACGAATGCGCTGGATCGTCGCCGGTCGATGCGTCGTATTGTTGAACATCAGGGGCCGCTGCATGGCGACCTTGACCGGACGGTTGGCAGCACGGGCGCCGAGCGCCGCGAGGACAGCATCGGCGCGAAGGAATAGTTTGCCGCCGAAGCCGCCGCCAATGAACGGCGAAATGAGGCGAACGTTTTCCTTGGGCAGGCCAAGGGTCTTCGCAACATCTCCGGTGGTCCAGGCGATCATCTGGTTGGAGGTCCAGAGCGTGAGCTTGTCCCCTTCCCATGCCGCCATCGACGCGTGCGGCTCCATCATCGCATGGGCCTGATCCGGCGTGGTGTAGGTCGCATCGAGCTGCACCGGCGCAGACGCGAAGGCGCCGGAGAAATCACCGACGGTTGTGTCCGGCTGATTGTCGCCCCGTCCGGGAGGCTTGGCGGCCCCATCCCGTCCGGCCCAGAGGTCGAACGAACCCTTCGTGGCGGTGTAATCGACCTTGACGAGCTGGGCGGCAGAACGAGCCTGCTCGAAGGTTTCGGCGACGACGACCGCGACCGCCTGGTGATAATGGTCGATCTCCGGGCCGCCGAGCAGCTTTGCCGTGTTGTAATTGCCTTTGCCGAGCTTGCCGGCGTTCTCCGACGTGACGATCGCGATGACACCGGGTGCAGCCTTGGCGCGCGACAGATCCATCGAAGCAATCCGGCCCTTGGCGATGGCCGAGCCGACAATGTAGCCGTAGGCGGGGTTCGTAGCGCGATCGTGCCACTCATAGGCATAGGTCGCCCGTCCCGTTGTCTTCAGCGGGCCGTCGATCCGGCTGGTCGCATGACCGATGACCTTGAGCTGATCGATCGGGTTGGTGGTCGCAGGCGTATCGAACTTCATGGCTCAACCTTTCGCTTCGGTCAGGACCGCGCCGAGGGTTCGCTCCACCAGCGAAAGCTTGAATGCATTTTCTTTCGTTGGCCTTGCGCCTTCCAGCAACCGCGCGGCAACGGCCTTGGCGCCGCGCGGCATTTCGGCTTCGGCCGCTTCGACCCGCCACGGCTTGTGCGCAACGCCGCCGACCGCGACGCGGCCTGTTCCGTCACGCTGGACGATCGCTCCGACGGAGACCAACGCGAAGGCGTAGGAGGCGCGGTCGCGGACCTTCCGGTAGATATGCGTTCCGCCAACGGGCTTCGGCAGTGTCACAGACGTGATTAACTCGCCTGACGTCAGCGTCGTCTCGATGTGCGGGGTATCGCCGGGCAGACGGTGGAGATCGGCGATCGGAATGTCACGGGTCGAGCCGTCCGGGCGAACTGTCTGCACGGTCGCGTCGAGCGCACGCATCGCGATCGCCATGTCGCTTGGATGCGTCGCGATACAGGCGTCGCTTGCGCCGATCACGGCATGCTGGCGCGTCACGCCGCCGATGGCCGCGCAGCCGCTGCCGGGACTGCGTTTGTTGCAGGGCTGGTTGGTATCATAGAAATAAGGGCAGCGCGTCCGTTGCAGCAGGTTGCCGGCAGTGGTTGCCTTGTTGCGCAATTGCCCGGACGCACCCGCAAGCAGCGCACGTGACAGCAAGCCATAGTCGCGCCGGATCCGCGCATCGGCCGCCAGCGTCGTATTGCGCACCAGGGCGCCGATGCGAAGTCCGCCGTCGGGCGCCGGCTCGATCTTGTCGAAGCCGAGGCCGTTGACGTCGATCAAATGGGACGGGGTCTCGATTTCGAGCTTCATCAAATCGAGCAGATTGGTGCCGCCCGCAATGAATTTTGCGTTGCTGTTGCTGGCGGCCGCGGATGCTGCCGCCTCGGCGGAGTTCACCTTCTCGTAGGTAAAGGATTTCATGCAGGCCTCCCGGCAACCTCAGTGATCGCCTCGGCAATGTTGGAATAGGCGCCGCAACGGCAGATATTGCCGCTCATGCGCTCGCGCAGCTCGGTGTTCGTCAGATGCGGAGCCGCATTCAGATCGCCGGTGACGTGACTGGGAATCCCGGCCTTGATCTCATCCAGCACCGCCACAGCCGAGCAGATTTGACCGGGCGTACAATAGCCGCACTGAAAACCATCATGCCTGACGAAGGCGGCCTGCATCGGATGCATATGCTCCGGCGTACCAAGCCCCTCGATGGTCGTGACGCTCTCGCCCTCATGCATGACCGCGAGTGTGAGGCACGAATTGATCCGCTGCCCACCGACGATCACGGTGCAGGCGCCGCATTGACCGTGGTCGCAGCCCTTCTTGGTACCGGTGAGATGGAGATGCTCGCGCAGGGCGTCGAGGAGCGTCGTGCGGGTGTCGAGCTTCAGAGCGCGGACCTCGCCGTTGACGCTGAAGGACAACGTTGCCATCGCCGGCGTTCCTTCCGCGGCGGCCGGAAGCGCGGCAGCAGAGTTCTGGGCTTTGGCGGCTGGCGAAGTGGCTCCGACCGCGACCGTCGTGGCGGTTCCGATCAAGAGGTTCCGCCGCGACATTTCGAATGCGCTGGGTTTTCGCATGGTTGGGCATATCCCTCGCTACAGCAGCGTCCATCGACGCGCTGGATAGAAGTCGTCCAACCGAAGTTAGTTTCTAGACACGAACGGGATTAGCCGTTCACAATGGCATGACCTTATTAGCGGTGCTCATGAATGCTGGCGCCATGATGATGGCGACATGGGGCCGATCGAATGCCGCAAGTCGCGCAGATGTGACGCGACTTCAATCTGTGCGGAACGTCCCTAGTACCGCAACACCCTCGATCCGACCGCCGCACCGATCGCCGTCACCAGTGCGGTTGCGATCGTGTACCAGGTCGCGACAAACAGCGGCGAGTCGTCGGTGCAGTGGGAGGCGTAGAGCGTCGCGGCGAGCCCGGCTGACACCAGGCCGGCGAGCGCACCGGCCAGCGCAGGCCGCGACGGCGCGCCGTGGCGGAGGCCATACAGCGCGCCCGCCAGCAACGGCAGCGACATTGCGGGGATTGCCGAGAGGCACCACCGCGAGTTCTTGCCGACGAGTCGCATCGTCATCGGCATGGCCGGCGCCATCATCGCCTCGCTACCGATCGCCACCGCGAGCAGCCCGACCGGGAGCAGCAGCAGCCAGCCCCAACCACGCATCAAGGCTTCGGGCCGCGACAAATGCAGGCTGATGATGATTGCGGGGATCGCCAGCGACAGCGTGACTGCGAACT
Source organism: Bradyrhizobium betae (assembly GCF_004123905.1). GTDB lineage: Bacteria > Pseudomonadota > Alphaproteobacteria > Rhizobiales > Xanthobacteraceae > Bradyrhizobium > Bradyrhizobium betae_A. Next base: position 241,656 of record NZ_MZXW01000015.1, on the reverse strand, counting down.
TCATGTCGAAGAACGGGTTGCGCATCGCGCTCATCACGTCAGGCCGCACGCCGAGGAAGGTGGCGAAGATCAAAATCGACAGCGGCGCTCCGACGAGGAGTCCCATCGTCAGCACGGCGCCGACGCGCGGGGCTCGGCTGGCATTGTCGGCCGCAAGCGAGCGAATGAGTTGATCGGTATCCATGACTAGTGGTCCCGCAGTTTGGCAGTCAGTGCCGCAAGTCCGCGATGCAGCGCGACCCGCACCGCACCTTCGCTCATCGAAAACTTCGCCGCCGTGTCCTTGATCGAGGCGGCCTCGACCGCGATCGACTGCAACACGTCGCGCTGGCGCTGCGGCAGCGTGCCCAGCTGCGTCGCGACCTCGGCCGCCGAAGCGGTCTCCTCCGGCACCTCGCCCGGCAGCGTCTCGGAGAAATCGTCGATGTCGACGAAGATCCGCCGGCCCCGCCGCCGCAACGTATCGATCAGCTTGTTGCGGGCGATTGCAAACAGCCACGGCGCGAAGGGAGCTTCGCTGTCCCAGGTGTGCCGCTTCAGATGCACCGCCAACAAAATCTCCTGCACGATATCCTCGGCCTGATCAGGGGGCTGCCCGGCCCGCGCCAAACCCCGCCTCGCAGCAGCGCGCAGCACGGGCGTGACCGCCTTCAACAGGCGATGATACGCCGCATCATCGCCTGCCATGGCCGACCGCATCAGGCCGGTCCACTCGTCTTCACGTCCGCGCACGCGCGCCCTCACCATGCAATTCGGCCGCTCTTTCAGTTTGTTACGCGGGCGCCCTCATAATCACGAAGTCGTGATCGATGCTGGCCCATTGTCTGCGCGGCCGTCAGAAATCTGCGACGGCTCATAACACCGATCGGTCCCGTCCGCACCCGGCCTCGGCTGCGGTCGGGACGGCTCGCCCCGTTTTTGCCCGATGTGGCCCGAAGATTCCCATTTTCTGCCCCGCTGTCGTCACGCCACGGCGTCTCTGTTCGGTCCCGGGATGGGGGATTGGGGAGATCGTCAACATGATGAAAGCGAGCGGGCGCACCGCCCTGATTCTTCTTGCCGGGCTTTTCCTGCTATTCGGAGGCGCCGCACAGGCGGCGTCGAATTCGGCTGCGAGCGGCAAACCGGACAGCGCAGGCCAACCGGCCGACGCGGTCAAGCCGGACAAGCACCGGCGCCACACTTCGCGCCACATAAGCAGCAAGACCGCGCAGAAGTCCTCCGACGACAAGGCCGGCAAGACCGACGCCGCCCCCAAATCCGACAAGGCGAGGACGGACGAGGCGAAGGCCGATAGCGACATCCCGGCCGCGAGCCAGATGTCGCCCGAAATCGCCAACGCCCATGCGCAGCTCGCCGCCGCCGATACGCCGCCCGCGGCTGCGGCCTCCGCGATGACAGGCCGCGCCAACGACAACGTCCAGGCAGCGGCCGATAATACCGCCACGCCGAATGCCGAGAACCAGGCAACGGCCCCCGATCAGCTTGGTGATCCCGACCCTGCGCCGGCGCAGAAGGCGGTGATCGCCGCAACCGACGCGCAGCCGCGGCCGGCACCGGTGATGGCGAGCAGCCAGCACAGTTCGGCCTGGGACCAGAGCTCCCTGATCGGCAAGATCTTCATCGGCGTCGGCACACTGCTGACGCTGGCCTCCGCCGCGCGCATGTTCATGGCTTGATCTCTTGGCCTGAGGGACCTCGCCCGGGACGCGCACCCGCTGCGCGTTCCGGCGGCCTTTGGCCCCCTTGAAGCCATCCGCGCCAGCGGGCACATTGCGCGCCCAATCAAACGCGTGGGTGGAGCATGAGCACGTTCGAACACATCATCGTCGAAAGCAAAGGCGCAGTCGGCATCATCAAGCTGAACCGGCCGAAGCTGCTCAACGCGCTCTCGTTCGGCGTCTTCCGCGAGATTGCCGCCGCCGTCGACGATCTCGAGGGCGATGACGCCATCGGCTGCATCGTCGTGACCGGCAGCGAGAAGGCCTTTGCGGCCGGCGCCGACATCAAGGAGATGCAGCCGAAGGGCTTCATCGACATGTTCTCCGAGGACTTTGCCGCGATCGGCGGCGACCGCGTCGCGCGCTGCCGCAAGCCGACCATCGCGGCGGTTTCGGGCTACGCGCTCGGCGGTGGCTGCGAGCTCGCCATGATGTGCGACTTCATCATCGCCGCCGATACCGCAAAATTCGGCCAACCCGAAATCACGCTCGGCACCATTCCCGGCATCGGCGGCACCCAGCGCCTGACCCGCGCGATCGGCAAGTCGAAGGCAATGGACCTCTGCCTCACCGGCCGCATGATGGACGCCGCGGAAGCCGAGCGAAGCGGGCTCGTCAGCCGCATCGTGCCCGCTGACAAGCTCATGGACGAAGTCATGGCCGCGGCAGAGAAGATCGCTTCGATGTCGCAGCCCGCCGCCGCCATGGCCAAGGAAGCGGTCAACCGGGCCTTCGAGACCACGCTCAGTGAGGGCATGAGCGTCGAGCGCAACCTGTTCCATTCAACCTTCGCGCTGGAAGATCGCTCCGAGGGCATGGCGGCGTTCATCGAGAAGCGCAAGCCGGTGAACAAGAACCGCTGATACCGGCGAACGGTCAGGCTGGTGTAAGGCTCTGCCACCTTCCCGCAGAAACCCTGTGACGCACCTGCAACAAGCACGGAATAGATGGGGGTTTTCCCCGCGGCAGTTTGCCTGCGGGACCCCGGCTGGTTAAACAGTTAAGAGGCCACCGTCGGCGGGGGCGGACAGCCGGTGTTTTGCAGGATTACATGATTGGGCGTACCGCCAGAGCTGGTCGCGTGATGACGCGACGTCGACCGGGCGTGGGTCCTGTGCTTGCGACATGGGCCACGCTGGCGCTCTGTTGCGCCCTGCCCTCGGCTGCACGGGCGGAAGCCCTGCCCGAGGCATTGGCAAAAGCCTACCAGACCAACCCGCAGCTCAATGCCGAACGCGCGCGCCAGCGCGCCACCGACGAGAACGTGCCGCAGGCGCTCGCCGGCTACCGGCCGCAGATCGTGGCGAGCCTCAGCGCCGGCCTGCAATCGGTGCGCAACCTTTTGCCCGACAACACCATCCAGACCGCCAATCTGAAGCCGTGGATCATCGGCGTCACCGTGACGCAGACCCTGTTCAACGGCTTCCGCACCGCCAACAACGTGCGCGCCGCCGAGCTCCAGGTCCAGTCGGGCCGCGAGGCGCTACGCAATGTCGGCCAGGGCGTGCTGCTCGACGCGGTCACTGCCTACACCAACGTGCTGGCAAACCAGTCGCTGGTCGAGGCGCAACGCTCCAACGTCGCGTTCCTGCGCGAGACGCTGTCCGTCACCCAGCGCCGCCTCAACGCGGGCGACGTCACGCCGACCGATAGCGCACAGGCCGAGGCGCGACTCAACCGCGGGCTCTCCGATCTCAACGCCGCTGAAGTCGCACTCGCGGTGAGCCAGGCGATCTATGCACAGGTGATCGGCAATGCGCCCTCGCAGCTCCGGCCCGCAGAAGTGGTCGACCGCTATCTGCCGAAGAGCCGCGAGGACTCGCTGACGATGGCGATCCGCGAGCACCCGGCGGTGATGGCCGCCGGCTTCGACGTCGACGTCGCCTCCACCAACATCCGCGTCGCCGAGGGCGCGCTGCTGCCGAGCGCCAGCGTCCAGGGCAGCGCCAGTAAGAGCCGCAACAACGACCCGACGCTCGGCACCTTCGCCGAGGACCAGGCCTCGATCGTCGCCAATGTCACCGTGCCGATCTATGACGGCGGCCAGGCCGCTGCGCAGACCCGGCAGGCCAAGGAAATCACGGCGCAGAGCCGGCTCGTGCTCGATCAGGTGCGCAACCAGGCGCGCACGGCGGCGACCAGCGCGTGGGTTGCCAATGAAGGCGCCAAGATCGCCGTCTCGGCCTCGGAGTCCGAGGTGAAGGCGGCAACCGTCGCGCTCCAGGGCGTGCAGCGCGAGGCCGCCGGCGGGCAGCGCACCACGGTGGACGTGCTGAATTCGCAGGCCGATCTGATCCAGGCCAAGGCCCGCCTGATCGGCGCGCTGCGCGACCGCGTGATCGCCTCCTACACGCTGCTCAGCGCCGTCGGCCATCTCGACGTCAAGACCTTGAGCCTGAACACGCCGGACTATTTGCCCGAGGTGCACTACCAGCAGGTTCGCGACGCCTGGCACGGCCTGCGCACGCCGTCGGGGCAGTAGTAGTTTCAAATCTGTTGGCTTGGTACCGATGAAAAGCCGCCGCATCCATCTGATGGGAGCTTCGGGCTCCGGCGTGACGACGCTCGGCCGCGCGCTCGCGGGCCGGCTTGCGCTGCCGCATCACGACACCGACGACTATTTCTGGCTGCCGACCGCGCCGCCGTACCAGACGACGCGTCCCGCGACAGAACGCCTGCGCCTGATGCGCGAGATGTTTCTGCCGCGTCTCGATTGGGTGCTGAGCGGATCCATCACCGGCTGGGGCGACGAACTCGTTCCGTTGTTCGATCTGGTCGTCTACATGACCACGCCGCGCGACACCCGGCTGAAACGATTGCGCGCCCGCGAGGCCGCTCATTTCGGCGCTGACGCCGTCGCGCCGGGCGGCTGGCGCCATGAAGAGACTGAATCCTTCGTGGAATGGGCCTCCCATTACGAAGCCGGCGATCGCGAGGGCCGCAATCTCGCCACGCATGAAGCCTGGCTCGCGGGCCTGCCCTGCCCGGTCGTGCGCGTTGACGGCTCACGTCCACTTGCGGACCTTGTCGAGCAGGTATGCAGCGAAGCGGAGCAGCTGCCGGGCTGATGTGATACCGTTCTCTACGATAACCAAATAAAAATCAGGGAGAGAACCGTGCTCAATCGACGCAATGTCCTGCTTGCCTCCCTCGCCGCCGGAGTAGCCATGACCAACAGAGCCCACGCCCGCGCGGCGCAGCCCGCGACGCCGGTCAATTTCGAGGTCCCGACACACGCCTGCGACTGCCACACCCATATCCACGGTGATCCCGAAAAGTTTCCGTTCTTCGCCGGGCGCGTCTACACGCCCGAGCTGGCCTCGCCGGAAGAGATGGCCGCGCTGCACAAGGCTCTGCATATCGAACGCGTGGTGATCGTCACCCCCAGCGTCTACGGCACCGACAATTCGTCGACGCTGTTCGGCATGAAGGCGCGCGGCGCGAATGCGCGCGGGGTCGCCGTGATCGACGACAAGACCACCGAGGCCCAGCTCGATACGATGCAGCAGGACGGTTTTCGCGGCATCCGCATCAACCTTGCGACCGGCGGCATCAGCGATCCCAATGTCGGCCGGGCCCGCTTCACCGCGGCCGTCGAGCGCATGAAGGCGCGCGGCTGGCACGTGCAGCTCTACACCACGCTGCCGATGATCTCGGCGATCAAGGAGTTGGTGCTGGCCGCGCCCGTACCCGCCGTGTTCGATCATTTCGGTGGCCTCGAGGCTTCGCTCGGCGTGGAACAGCCGGGATTTTCCGATCTTGTCGCCCTCGTCAAATCCGGCAAGGCCTATGTGAAGATCTCCGGCGCCTATCGCTCGTCGAAGCTCGCGCCTGACTACCAGGACATGGTGCCCTATGCGCGCGCGCTGATCGCGGCGAACCCCGATCGAATCGTCTGGGGCACCGACTGGCCGCATCCTGATTCCGCGCAGGTGCCGGGACGCAAGGCCACCGACATCGCACCACTCCACCAGATCGACGACGGCGCGTTGCTCAACCAGCTTCCGGTGTGGGCGCCTGATGCGGATGTGCGCAAGAAGATCCTGGTCGACAATCCCGCGCAACTCTACGGGTTCTGAGTCGCGACAAGTGCAATTAGGTCCAACGGCGCGCGACATCTTTTCACGTCGCGTCGTGGAACTGTTGTCGCGAGAGCACAACGTCGCCGGACTCACATGAACGTGTTTGAGTTCCCTTTCGCTTCTCACCCGTATGGTTGAAGCGACAATTCGTTTTCGCCGGTACGCACGCACACAGATTTCATCTGTTCGTGCGGTCGCATGCCTTTATCGCATTATCTTGCCGCGCTTTTGTCCGGCATCGGAATTGGTTTCACTGTCGCCGCCCCGATCGGGCCCATGGGCATGCTGTGCATTCAGCGCACCTTGGCATCGGGCATGGCGACCGGCCTTGCAACGGGCTTTGGTGCTGCGACCGTGCATCTTGCCTACAGCGCCTTTGCGGTTCTGGGCCTCGGCTCGCTGGCACAGCCATGGGTCGAGGCGAATGCTGCAGGCTTCAGCATCATCTCGGCGCTGACGTTGCTGTGGTTTGCGATGCGGACGCATCGCGGTTCCATCTCGCTTGAGGAGAGGGGCGAGATCGACAAGGTGCGACTCACCCGCGCCTATCTCAGCGCCATCGCGCTTGGCTTCACCAATCCGCTCACAGTCATCCTGTTTCTGGCGGCCCTGCACGCATTCTCGACGCAGGCAGCGGCGGCACCGCTCGTCGCGGGAGTCTTCGTGGGCTCTGCGGTCTGGTGGATGATACTCAGCACCATCGTCGCAACCGCGCGATCACGGCTGACGCCCCGAATGCTGTCGCTCAGCAGCCGGTTCGCGAGCCTGATGCTGCTCGGGCTCGGCACCAGCATACTGGTGCGGATCGCTCAGCGAATGTTGTGACGGACGGCGGTTAGCGGGCGCGGCGGGAGAAGAAGGAGATCAGCACCGGCAGCGTCACCAGGATCACGACCGGCGCCAGCATCATGCCGGTGACGACGACGACCGCGAGCGGCTTCTGCACTTGCGAGCCGATGCCCTCGGACAGCGCCGCCGGCAGCAGGCCGACGCCGGCGACGACGCAGGTCATCAGCACGGGCCGGAGCTGCAACTCGCCGGTGCGGATCACCGCGCTCATGCGGTCCATGCCTTCTTCGATGAGCTGGTTGAACTGCGACAGGATGATGATGCCGTCCATCACGGCGATGCCGAACAGCGCGATGAAGCCGATCGCCGCGGAGACGCTGAAGGCGGTGCCGGTGATCAACAGTCCAAGCACGCCGCCGAAGATCGCCATCGGAATCACGCTCATGGCGAGCAGCGTGTCGGTCATCGAGCCGAAATTGAACCAGAGCAGAACGCCGATCAGCGCCAGCGAGATCGGCACCACGATCGACAGCCGGCGGATCGCGTCCTGGAGATTGCCGAACTCGCCGACCCAGTCCATGTGCGAGCCGGGCGGCAGCTGCACCTGGTCGGCGATCTTCTGCTGCGCCTCGCGGATGGCGCTGCCGAGGTCGCGCTCGCGCACCGAGAACTTGATCGGAAGATAGCGTTCCTGCTGCTCGCGATAAATGTAGGCCGCACCCGAGACGAGGCTGATGGTGGCGACCTCGCTCAGGGGAATCTGCGTCACGGTGCCGTTCGGACCAGGCGCGCCGATCCGCAAATTCTGGATCACCTCGGCGCTCCGGCGGAATTCCGGCGCGAGCCTAACGATGATCGGGAAATGCCGATCGGAGCCGGGCTCGTAGATATCGCCGGCGGTGTCGCCGCCGATCGCGACCTTGATGGTGGCGTTGATGTCGCCAGGCGCAAGGCCGTAGCGCGCGGCCTTGGCGCGGTCGATGTCGATCTGGATGGTCGGCTGTCCCAGCGAGGTGAACACCGCAAGGTCGGTGACGCCCTGGACCGTCGACAGCACCTGCTTGATCTTGTTGGCGGTGTCGGTCAGCGCCTGGAGATCGCTGCCGAACAACTTGATCGAGTTCTCGCCCTTCACACCTGAGACGGCTTCGGAGACGTTGTCCTGGAGATATTGCGAGAAGTTGAACTCGACACCGGGGAAGCGGTCGTCGAGCTGCTTGAGCAGCTGCGCGGTCAGTTCTTCCTTGTCGTGGGTGCCGGGCCACTGGCTCGCGGGCTTGAGCGGCGCGAAGAACTCGGCGTTGAAGAAGCCGGCGGCATCAGTGCCGTCGTCGGGACGGCCATGCTGCGACACCACGGACTCGACCTCCGGCCGGGCCCGGATCAGCTTGCGCATCTCGTTGACGTAGCTGTTGCCTTCCTGGAGCGAGATGGTCGGCGGCAGCGTGGCGCGGATCCAGAGATTGCCCTCTTCCAGCTTCGGCAGGAACTCGAGACCGAGCAGCCGGCTCAGCGCGACCGTCATCAGCACGAGGCCAACCGCGGCCCCGAGCATGATGCCGCGATTGGCGACCGCCCAGTTCAGCACGGGCATGTAGATCCGATGCAGGATCTGCATCACCTTGGTCTCGGTCTCCTGGACATGCGCGGGCAGGATGATCGCTGACAGCGCCGGGGTGACGGTGAAGGTGGCAAGGAGGCCGCCGGCCAGCGCATAGGCATAGGTGCGCGCCATCGGTCCGAAGATGTTGCCCTCGACGCCTGACAGCGTGAACAGCGGCAGGAAGGCTGCGATGATGATGGCGGCGGCGAAGAAGATCGAGCGCGACACGTCGGCCGCGGCGCTGAGAATGGCGTGGCTCTTCATGCCGAACAGCGTCTCGGGCGACATATGCTCGGATTCAGACACCGGCGTCGTCTGCGTCAGGCGGCGGAAGATCGCCTCCACCATGATGACGGTGGCATCGACGATCAGACCGAAATCGATCGCGCCGACCGACAGCAGGTTGGCCGATTCCCCGCGCAGCACCAGGATGATCACGGCGAAGAACAGCGCGAACGGTATAGTAGCGCCGACGATCAGCGCGCTGCGGAGATCGCCGAGGAATATCCACTGCAACAGCACGATCAGAAAAATGCCGACCACCATGTTGTGCAGCACGGTGTGGGTGGTGAGCTCAATCAGGTCGCCGCGGTCGTAGATGCGCTCGATGCGCACGCCCGGCGGCAGGATGCTGGAGTTGTTGATGGTCTGAACGAGCTGGTGGACACGCTTGATGGTCGGCGAGCTCTGCTCGCCGCGGCGCATCAGCACGATGCCCTGCACGATGTCGTCGGAATCGTCGATGCCGGCGATACCGAGACGGGGCTTCTGCCCAACGGTGACTGTGGCGACGTCCTTGACCAGCACCGGATTGCCGTTGGTCTGGGCAATCATGGTGTTGGCGAGGTCGTCGATCGAGCGGATCAAGCCGACTCCGCGCACCACGGCCGATTGCTGGCCGATATTGACGGTGTTGCCGCCGACATTGACGTTGGAATTGCTGACGGCCTGAAGCACTTGCGGCAGCGTCAGGCCGTTGGCGACCAGCTTGTTGTTGTCGACCTGGAGCTCGTAGGTCCTGCTCTTGCCGCCCCAGCCGGTGACGTCGATCACGCCGGGCACGGCGCGGAAACGACGCTGGAGGACCCAGTCCTGGATGGTCTTGAGGTCGAGGACGCTGTAGTTCGGTGGGCCGACCAGACGGTAGCGGAAGATTTCGCCGATCGGGCTCAGCGGCGAGATCTGCGGCTGCACGTTGCCCGGCAGCGGCGCGAGCTGCGCCAGGCGGTTCAGGACCTGCTGCAGCGCCTCGTCATAGGTGTAGGCGAAGGAGAACTGGAGCTTGATGTCGGACAGGCCGTAGAGCGAGATGGTGCGGATGGTCGTGAGGTTCTTCAGACCCGCGACCTGGGTCTCGATCGGGATCGTGATGTAGCGCTCGATCTCTTCCGCCGACAGGCCCGGCGACTGCGTCACGATGTCGACCATCGGCGGGGTCGGATCGGGATAGGCCTCGATGTTGAGCTGGTTGAACGCAATCAGGCCGCCGATCAGCACGGCGACGAACATGCCGACCATCAGGAAGCGCCGGTTGACGGCAAGGGCGACGAGGCGATCCATTCAGGTCTTCAGTCTGGCTTTTCAGTTTCTTGGGTCGTCGATCAGCTGCCGGACGCCGCGCGGTCGATGAACAGGCTGCCCTTGACGACGATCTGCTCGCCTGGTTTCAGGTTGCTCGTGACTTCGACGAGGTTGCCGTTGATGAGGCCGATCTTGATCTCGCGCAGCTCGACCGACTTGTCCTCGCGCGCGACCCAGAGGCGGACCTTGTCGGCTTCATAGATCAAGGCCTGCTTTGGCACCGCCGGCGCGGCGCGGTCGCCGGCCGAATAGATCGTGACGTTGGCGAACATTTCCGGCTTGAGCAGGCCGTCCTTGTTGTCGATGGTGGCGCGCACCAGCAGGCGGCGGGTGCTGGGATCGATCGCGGCGGCAACGTAGTTGATCTTCGCGGTCAGCGGACGGCCCGGCAGCGCCATCACGTTGACGGTGATGTCCTGTCCGATGCACACGGCGGCCGCGTCGCTCTCGCGCACGAAGGCGGTGAGCCAGACGGTCGAGAGATCACCGACCACGAAGACCGGATCGCTGGCGCCGGAATTGACGTATTGGCCGGGGCCGATCTTGCGCTGCACGACCGTGCCCGCGATCGGCGAATAGATCGTGATCTCCCGATCGATGACGCCCTTGTCCTGGAATGCCTTGATGGTCTCGTCGGTGAAGCCGAGGATGCGCAGCTTGTTGCGCGCGGCCTCCAGCGCCGTCCCCGAGGAGCGCATGTCGTTCTGCGCCTGGACCTGGGTCGCCTCCGCCTGCTGATAGTCCTTCAGCGGAATGGCGTGGCCTTCATAGAGATCCTTGGCGCGCTTGAACTGGATGTCGGCAAGGTCGATCGCCGACTTCGCCTTGTTCTGCGAGGTCATCGCCGCGATGAAATCGTTCTGGGCCTGCACGGTGTCGGCGGCCTCGATCGTGAACAGCGGTTGGCTTTGCTTGAGCATCTCGCCCGGCTTGGCGAGCAGCTTGGTGACGCGTCCCGCATAGGGCGAGAACACCGGTGTCGAACGGTCCTCGTCGACCGCGACCTTGCCTTCGGTGACATATTCGGCCCGGAAGGTCTTGGCCTTGACCGGCTCGATCGTCAGCGTCGCCCATTCGGACGGCGTGGGCGTGAAGTTCTGCGCATTCCTGCGCGATTGGCTGGAGATCTCGGAGTGGCTCTTGTCCTTGGTCCCCGCATAGAGGAAGCCATAGGCGCCGGCGCCGGCGAGTGCCAGTAAAACTACGGATGTGATCACCCGTTGTTTTGTAAGCACCTGCAATCTCTTGGTATTTTCAACTACCATGGGGCCCGGTCATGTCAGCGACGATCTCGGCAAACGACTGCCTCATCGGTCGCGCTAATAGTGCCGAATTGGTATTTCAAACAACCTAAAAAACGCCGGGCGCCTTTCGGTTTGCGTTAAAATTTTGCGACACGTCAGCTTCACGTCAGTTTCGAGCCGGCCACTTCGCGGGATGACTGCCAAGCGGCATCGCCGGACGGCTCCATTGCGCCGGCGTCTTCGACAGCAGCGCCGAATGATGCACCGCCTTCAACGTGCCGAAGCCAGATGGCATGCTCTCGATGAACGCAGCATGTACGGCTTCCCCCGTAAGATCCGGGGTATTCAGCCCGCCGTCGAGCCGGCCGAGTTTCCACAGCCAGCGCCCGGTCTGGGCCAGCGACACGCGCACGTGCCAGCTGCCGCCTTCGCTGGCCTGGCGGATCTTGGCCATCATCGCGCCGAAGGCCATCAGATAGCCGGTGGCGTGGTCAAGCATCTGCGCCGGCAATTCCTTGGGACCGTCGATGCCGGCAGCCTGCCCCTCGGCATGGTTGAAGCCGGTGGTGGTCTGCACCAGGGAATCGAAGCCGCGCCGCTCGGCCCAGGGGCCGGCATGGCCGTAGGCCGACAACGTGACGTAGACGATGCCGGGATTGATTTTCGCGGCGTCCTCCGGCGGGAAGCCGAGGGCGGCAAGCGCACGCGGGCGATAGCCTTGCGAGAAGATGTCGGCGTCTTGCAGGAGCTCGCGCATTTGCGCCCTGCCCGCCTCGCTCTTCAGCGCGATGAACGTCGTGAGCTTGCCCCGGCCGGTATCGATGGTGAGCCAGGGAATGGCGGGCAGTTCAGGCCCCGAGACCAGCAGCACATCCGCACCGTGCGCGGCGAGTGTGCGGCCGGCGACGGGGCCGGCAATGACGCGCGAGAGATCGAGCACGCGCAGACCTGAGAGCGGACGATCGCCTTGAGGCCACGGCTTTTTAGACCAAGGCTTTGGCGGGGCCTCGCCGATCTTCTCGATCGAGACCAGCGGCAAGTCGGCGAGCGCACGTGCCTGTGGCAGCGCCGACCATTCGTCGTAGGAGCGCATCAGGGCAACGACGCCGCCCGCGGCATAAGCCGCGGTTTCAAAATCCTCGCCGTTCCACTGCATCAGCGCGGCCTGCACCTTCTCGCGCTCGGGCACGCAAGCCAGCACCTTGCAGACGGCATCGCGGTGATGCGGGAAATTGGTGTGGCAGCGGACGAAGCGGTCGTCGCCGGTTTTGTAGACGCCGGCGATGGCGTCCCAGGCGGGAGGCGGCGGCTTGTCGTCGACGCGCAAATAACGCTCGGAGCGGCATTCGGCGACGGCATGGCGCATGTCGACAGTGACATCCTGCGCCTCACCGCTGCGCAGCCGCCATATCTCGGCGGCGGCGAGGCCGGCCGCGGCGATCGCCGTCTGTCCCGCGACGGCGACGCGAAACGAGGACGGGATCTGCGGCTCCGCACCCGTCAACCGCACGCGCGAGAGCGCGGCCTTATCGCCCCCGGCAGAGGTCCAGATGTCCTTGAGAATATCGGCGGGGCTTTGCATAGCCGCTTCTCTCTTTTCGGAGTGAGCATGATCTTTTCGGAAAACCGCTGCGCACTTTTCCGGATCATGCTGTAGTTTTGGCACGATCTCATTAGCACATAAAGGAAGGCAATGGCCGCCATCGACCCCCTCACCGCAGGCGCCGTGTTCATCGCAACGGCGGCCACCGACGCAGTCTATGTGATGTTCACCTCGGCCGTAATCGCGCGAAAACGCGTGCCGGCGGCGAACTGGAGCGCGGTCTGGTACCTGCTCTCCTCCTACGCCGTGATCAGCTACACGGAAAATGCGTTCTATGTCGCTTTCGCGGCGCTCGGCTCCTGGGCCGGCGCCTACGCCTCGCTGACCTTCCTGCACCGCCCGCCCGGCGGCCCGCCGGTGGGCGCAGCGCCGGAGTGAGGGGCGCGTTGCTCTCTCCACGTCATTGCGAGCGCAGCGAAGCAATCCAGGGTCTTTCCGCGGAGGGATTCGGGATTGCTTCGCTGTGCTCGCAATGACGGTGTGGAGGCTTCTGCGTCTCTCCTGAAGCGGCTACACTCCTGCACCAAGAAAAAGGAAAACCAAACAATGGATCTGGGTCTCAAGGGCAAGAACGCCATCGTGCTCGGCGGCACGCGCGGCATCGGGCGGGCGATTGCGGCAACGCTGGCCGGTGAAGGCACCAATGTCGCGGTGTGCGCGCGCAACGCGGAGCAGGTTGCGGCGACCGTTGCCGAGCTGAAGGCGAGCGGCATCCGCGCCACCGGCGGTTCGGTCGACGTCACCGACGGCGCGGCGCTGAAGGCGTGGGTCGAGGGCGTGGCAACGGAGCTCGGCGGCATCGACCTGCTGTTCGCCAATGCCGGCGCCATGGCGCAAGGCCATGATCCCGCATCGTGGGAGCAGAACTTTCGGCTCGACGTGCTCGGCGCCGTGCATGCGTTCGACGCCGCGCGGCCGTTCCTGGAAGCCAGCGGCGAAAAGAGCGGCGATGCCGCCTTCGTCATCATCTCCTCGATCGCGGCGGCGCAGGCCGATTTCGCCAGCTCCTACGGCCCGATCAAGGCGGCGCTGATCCACATGGCCAAGGGACTGGCGCGGCAATACGCCAAGAAGAAGATCCGCATCAACGTGGTCTCGCCCGGCACCGTCTACTTCAAGGGCGGCGTCTGGAACATGATCGAGCAGAACGCGCCCAAGCGCTACGAGGATGCGATGGGCCGCAATCCGACGGGGCGCATGGCCACGCCGCAGGAAATCGCGAGCGCAGCGGTGTTTTTGGCGAGCCCGGTGTCGGGGTTTACCACGGGATCGAATCTCGTGGTGGACGGCGCGATCTCGAACCGGGTGAATTTTTAGAGGGCTGCGCGTCCCTGCCGACCCGTCATCCTGAGGTGCGAAGCTTGCGATGCAAAGCATCGCAAGGAGAGCCTCGAAGGATGCACGGCCCCGCTGCTGCAGCCGGGCCGTGCATCCTTCGAGGGCCGCTGAAGAAGCGGCCACCTCAGGGTGACGGTCGGAGCGATGTTGTCAGCAACAAAGCTCAATGAAAATCCCGCGACGGCGGCAGGATGCGGACGTTGCGGGGGTGGCGGTGTTTTTGCGCAGGCCTATCCGCGGGGGCGCGGGGGTCTTCGTTGAGCGGCTCGATCACGGCGGCGCCTGCCGGGACCGGATGCTTGCGGCTCAATGCGTCGTTGGCGAGGCCGACCAGATCGTGCGAACGGTCGATCATGCGCTGGGCGATGAGATGCGTCACCTTCTCCGGGCTGCTCTGGATATAGCCCTGGACCTCGATGAGGCGCGCGCCCATCACCTCTTTCCGGTACTGCTCCATGATTTTTGGCCACACCACGACGTTGGCGATGCCGGTTTCGTCTTCCAGCGTCATGAACACGACGCCGCTGGCGCTGCCCGGCCGCTGCCGCACCAGCACCACGCCGGCGCAGCGAACGCGGCGCCGCTCGTTCTCATGGCTGATCTCCCTGCAGGCCACGACACGCTCGCGCGAAAACATCTCGCGCAAGAATTCCATCGGATGGCCTTTGAGTGACAACCGGATGGTCTGGTAGTCCGCGACCACCTGCTCGGAGCGCGGCATCACGGGCAATGGTTTTGCGTGCTCATCCGGCTGCTCGCGCGCAGTCGCCGCCTCGAACAGCGGCAGCGGCACGTCGTCCGGCAGCCGCCGCACCTGCCACAGCGCCTCGCGGCGATCGAGCCCGAGCGAGCGGAACGCGTCGGCGTCGGCCAGCAGAATCAGCGCGCGCTTGGGTAGCTTCGTGTCACGAGCGAAGTCTTCGAGCGAAGTGAAGGGACCGCTGTTGCGAGCATCGATGATGAGGTCGGCCCAGTCCTTCTGAGTGACGTAGACTTTGTCTTGTCGCTTCGCTTGCTGCCTCTTGAGTTCTTCCTCATCCGGATCGAGCCAATGAAAACCGTCGATCTGGCGAAAACCGAGACGCACGGCGCAATATTTTTTGTCAGTATTCTCCAGCGTGTTCTGCGCAAAGCTGTAGGACACGTCGATGTCGCGCACCTCGACGCCGTTCTTGCGGGCGTCGCTGACGATCTGCGCAGGCGCGTAAAAACCCATCGGCTGCGAGTTCAGCAGGCCACAGCAGAAGGCATCCGGATGATGATACTTCAGCCATGAGGAAATGTAGACGAGCTGGGCAAAGCTCGCAGCATGGCTCTCCGGGAAACCGTAGGAGCCAAAACCTTTGATCTGGTCAAAGCAGCTACGAGCAAAATTAGGGTCGTAGCCGCGCGCGACCATGTTGCCGATCAGCTTCTCCTCGTATTGGCCGATGGTGCCGACATTGCGGAACGTTGCCATCGAGCGGCGCAGGCCATTCGCTTCTTCGGAGGTGAATTTCGCCGCCTCGATCGCGATGCGCATCGCTTGTTCCTGGAACAGAGGCACGCCTTTCGTCTTGTGCAGAACCTTGTAGAGCTCGTCCGCAGGACCGTTCTCGGGCGATGGCGAGGGATAACGCACCTCCTCCTGACCGTTCCGCCGCCGCAGATACGGATGCACCATGTCCCCCTGGATCGGCCCGGGCCGCACGATCGCAACTTCGATAACGAGATCGTAGAAGGTCCGCGGCTTCAGGCGCGGCAGCATGTTCATCTGTGCGCGGCTCTCGACCTGGAATACGCCGAGCGACTCTCCGTCACACAGCATGTCGTAAACCTTGGGATCGTCCTGCGGGACGCTCGCCAAAACCCAGCGCTTGCCCTTGTGCTGATCGATCAAATCAAAACACTTCCTGATGCAGGTCAGCATGCCCAGTGCGAGCACGTCGACCTTCATCATGTTGAGCGCGTCGACGTCGTCCTTGTCCCATTCGATGAAGGTGCGGTCATCCATTGCGGCGTTACCGATGGGGACATAGGTGTCGAGCCGGTCCTGCGTCAGCACATAGCCGCCGACATGCTGGGAGAGATGGCGCGGGAATTCGATCAATTCGGTCGCAAGCTCGACCGCGAGGTTGATCATGGGATTTTGCGGATCGAGCCCGGCCTGCCGGACCTGCATGTCGTTGAGGCCTTTGCCCCAGCTGCCCCAGACGGTATCGGCGAGCGCGGCGGTGACATCCTCGGTCAGGCCCAGCGCCTTGCCGACGTCGCGGATGGCGCTGCGCGGGCGATAATGGATGATGGTGGCGATGATCGCGGCGCGGTGGCGGCCGTAGCGGCGATAGACATATTGCATCACCTCCTCGCGCCGCGAGTGCTCGAAATCGACGTCGATGTCGGGCGGCTCCAGCCGCTCCTTGGAGATGAAGCGCTCGAACAACAGATCGACCTTGGTCGGATCGACCGAAGTGATGCCGAGCACGTAGCACACGGCCGAATTCGCCGCTGAGCCGCGTCCCTGGCACAAAATGTTCTGGCTGCGCGCATAGTGCACGATGTCGTGCACGGTGAGGAAGTAATGCGCGTATTTCAGCTCGGCGATCAGCGCGAGCTCTTTCTTCAGGGTCGCGCGCAGCTTGTCGTCGATCTTTCCATTGAAATATGTCTGCACGCCCGCCCAAGTCAGATCCTCCAGATGCCCCTGCGCGGTCTTGCCCGGTGGCACCGGCTCGTCCGGATATTGGTATTTGAGCTGATCCAACGAGAAGACGATGCGATCCGCAAAGCGCATGGTCTCCGCGATCGCCTCAGGGAAATCGCGGAACAGCCGCGACATCTCGCGGGGCGTCTTCAGAAAGCGCTCGGCATTGGCCTCCAGCTTCCGTCCGACCGCCTCGATCGTGGTCTTTTCCCGGATGCAGGTCAGAACATCCTGAAGCGGCCGGCGGCCGGGATCGTGATAGAGCACCTCGTTGGTCGCAAGCAGCGGCACCTTTGCTTTTGCGGCGAGATCATCGAGTCCTGCCAGACGGCGGCGGTCGTCGCCGCGATAGATCAGGCTCGCCGCCAGCCAAACGCCCTCCGCGCGGCTCGCTTTCAGCTTTGCAAGAATATCCAGCGCCTGCGCCGGCTCGAAGCGATGCGGCAGCGTCAGGACCAGCAGCTGGCCTTCGGAAAACTCCAGAAGATCGGCGAAGCTGAGACGGCATTCGCCCTTCTCGATCCGCGTAATGTCATCGCCGCGCTTGCCTCGGGTGAGGAGCTGGCACAGCCGGCCATAGGCGGCGCGGTCGCACGGATAGACAAAAATGTCGGGCGTGCCATCGATGAAGACGATGCGCGTACCGATCAGCAGCTTTGGCTTGTGCAGCACCTTGTCATTGTCGAGCTCCTTCCAGGCGCGCACCACGCCGGCAAGCGTGTTGTGGTCGGCAATGCCGATCACGGGGATGCCGAGGGCGCTCGCCTGGTGCACATAGGCGCGCGGATCCGAGCCGCCGCGCAAAAAAGAAAAGTTCGTGGTGATGCCGATCTCGGCATAAGCTGATGTATTCATGCGAAGAGACCGTGCACATACCAGCCGGGGGAAGCGGGTTTGCCGTCGCCGTCGAACACTTCCCCCTCGTAAAGACCGTCGCGAAAAATCCAGAAGCGCAGGCCCTCGGCATCCTCGATGCGGAAATAATCCCGCGTCAGTTGCTTGCCGTCCTGCCGCCACCATTCCATCGCGATGCGCTCGGGTCCCTCCACCCGCACCACCGCATGTTTTGCACGCCGCCAGGTGAACTGATGCGGCGGGCCGTCAGGCACGGTCGCGAACGGCACCGTCACCGGCTCGGGCTTGTCGAACAGCCGCAAGGGACGCAGCGGCGGCTCGCTTTCGACGCGTGCGGGCCATTCAGCCTGCATGGCGGCAGCGAGATGATGCTGCGCGGGCGCGGCCAGCACCGCGCATTCGGGAATATGGGTATCCTCAGGCAGATGCACGACGACGCGCTTTCCGCCGATGCGGGCCGCGATGCGGTCGATCAGCGCAGCAAGCTCGTCATTGTTATGGACATGGGCGTCGAGATCGCGCTGCTCCTGCACCACGATCTCGGTGCGGCTCGCCGACAGCCGCACCATGTCGAAGCCGAAGCCGGGATCGAGGGGATCCGCGAGCGCATCGAGGCGCTCGCGGAACAGGCGGTCAATGACCGCGCTTCGCGTCACCGGACGCCCGGTCTCGACCATGATCGCGCGTACCACGCCGTCAGTGCGGAAGAACGAAGCCTCAAGGCGCCGCGCGCCCTTGCCCTGCTTCTCCATCGAGGCGATCAACGTGTCAGCGAGCCGCGACAACGTCATCGCGATCATGGTGTCGGTCGCGATCGGCTCGGCGAAACGTTTTTCCACGATGTAATCCGGCAGCGGTTTTCGCGGGTTGATCGGCGCATCGCCCTGCCCCAGCGCATGCGCGAGCAGCGTGGAAAACCGCGCGCCGAACCGCGCCGTGATCTCGCTCGGCGCGCGTGAGGCGACATCGCCGATGGTCTTCAGACCGGCCCGGCGCAGGCCGGTGGTGATGGCCTCGCCCGCACCGAGCGCGGACACCGGAAACCGGTCGATCGCCGCCGCCTCGCCGCCATCGGCCACGATGGTGCCGGAAGATTGCCGCGTCAGCGTACGCGCGCAGACCGAGGTGCCCGCAATCGCCGCGCTGACGGCAAAGCCCTGGCGTGCGAGCGCACGGACCAGCGTCTGCAACAGCGCGGCTTCGCCGCCGAACAAGTGCGCGCAACCGGTGATATCCAGAAACAGCCCGTGCGGCGGATCGAGCGCCACCAGCGGCGTGAAGCGATCGCACCAGTCGGCGATGTCGCTGAGCGTCTTCACATCGGCCACGACATCGGCGTCAAACACTTTCAAGTCCGGGCACATCGCCCGGGCATTCGCCAGTGGCTGGCCGATATGCAGACCGAGACGCTCGGCGGCCTCGTCCAGCGCATGGATCACCAGCGCATTGCCGTCCTTGATGACGACGATGCTGGGATCATTGGTTTTACCCAGCGCGCCGAAGAACCGCTGGATCCGGTCGATGGGCAGACGCGGCAGCCACAGGCTGAGGATACGTCGACGGTTCACTGAACTGGCACTCATCACATTTCCATTCCATGATCCACCGGCCGCACGGGCCATGACGATTGCGCAACAGCTCGGCATCGAAGCGCGGCGCGCCCCAGGCGCTCCACGCGGAGCCCGGCGGCGAATGCGCCGCGCGCAGCATCCATCGCGTCTCCGCGGTCGAGGGCAAAGGTTGCGCGGCCATCCGCAACATCAGACCCGTGACGCCGGACGCTTGCGCGGCCAGCGTCAGCTTGCGGCTCGCGACGAGATCGAACTGCCTGATATCGCCCCAGAGCTCGAGCACGACGGCGCCCAGTGCATCGCAGGCAAGCGCATCGGCCGCAGCGCGGAGCGCGCTCTCGACATCGGCGGCGCGCACCATCACCACGCGGCGCGGATCGAGGCCGAGCTCGGCGAGCCCGCTCATCGACAGCGCGCCGGTCTCGCGTTCCGAAAAATCCTGCCGTACCCATAGCAGCGGTTTGCGCGCCGTCACCCGGCCCGCGAGCCCGGTGACAAAACCCGTCGCTGCTGCACCCTGCCGCCCCTCGCAAAACACTTCATGGATCGCCGCGCGCGCGAGCCCGCCTTTCAACGCGGTGTCGGCCTCGCGATGGCCGAGCGCGACGCGATCGTGCTGATGCACGACCTCCGCCGTCTCGATGCGCTCGATCTGGCCGCGCAAGGTTGCAAGCGCGCTTGTTCGTGCGCCGCTCATCTACGCCGCTCCTTCAGAGGTGATTGCCGAAGGCTCTCAAAAAGAGAACCAGCGGCTGGCTCATTTGTTCATGATATGTTCTAATATAAAGCTAACGGGATCGGGTGAGTCAATCGAATTGGTGCTCATCCGGATTCGTAAGTTGAATCAAAGGGATTCCGGGATGGACGTACAACGCAAGCTGGAAATTCTGGCGGACGCCGCCAAATACGACGCATCCTGCGCCTCCAGCGGCACCGAGAAGCGGGATTCCAGCGACGGCAAGGGCATGGGCTCGACGTCGCCGGGCATGGGCATCTGCCATTCCTACGCGCCTGATGGACGCTGCATCTCGCTGCTCAAGGTGCTGCTGACCAACGCCTGCAATTACGATTGCCTCTATTGCGTCAATCGCGCTTCTTCGAACGTGCCGCGTGCCCGCTTCACCATCGACGAATTGGTCAAGCTGACGCTCGACTTCTACCGGCGCAATTACATCGAGGGGCTCTTCCTCTCCTCCGGCATCATCCGCAATCCTGATTACACCATGGAGCAGGTGGTCAGCGTCGCGCGAAAGCTGCGCGAGGAGCATCACTTCCGCGGCTACATCCATCTCAAGACCATTCCCGAGGCCGACGACGCGCTGATCGCGGAAGCCGGCAAATATGCCGACCGCCTCTCCATCAACATCGAGATGCCGGAGGAAACGAGCCTCCAGCAATTCGCGCCGGAGAAAGACGTCCGCGCGATCCGCCGCACCATGGGCCGGCTGCGGCTGAAGCTGGACGAGGCCGAAGAAAGCCGCAGCGCGAAGACAAAGACAAAACCGCAGCGTTTCGCACCGGCCGGCCAAAGCACGCAGATGATCGTCGGCGCAGATAGCGCCTCCGACCACACCATTCTCCACAGCAGCGCCAATCTCTACGGCTCCTACCGGCTGAGGCGCGTCTATTACTCCGCGTTCAGCCCGATCCCCGATGCCAGCCGCGCGTTGCCCCTGCGCGCGCCGCCATTGCTGCGCGAGCACCGGCTCTACCAGGCCGACTGGCTGATGCGGTTCTACGGTTTTGACGTTGCGGAGATCGTCGACGACAGCGCGATGCTGCCGCTCGACATCGATCCAAAGCTCGCCTGGGCGCTGCGCCACCGCGACCGCTTCCCGCTCGACGTCAACCGCGCCAGCCGCGAGGAGCTGTTGCGTGTGCCGGGCTTCGGCACCAAGGCGGTCGAACGCATCATCGCGACGCGGCGTACCACCACGATCCGCCTCTCCGATCTCGCGCGGCTGCACGTGCCCAAGCACAAGGCGCTGCCGTTCATCGTCCTCTGCGATCACCGCCCCTCACCGCATCGCCTCGACGAGGCGCGGCTGATCGAGCGGTTCAAGCCGAAGGCAACGCAATTGGGGTTTGGCTTCTGATGCAGTACATCACCCTCGACACCGAAACCGATTTCGCTGGCTGGCGCAAAGCTGCACGTCACCTCGTGCTGCATCATGTGCAGCCCACCGATGTCACCTGGACCGTGCAGGGCGGCGAAGCCGAGTTGTTCGCACCGCCCGCGCCGTCTCCGATCCTCGAGGTGAACGACGGCACCTTCACCGTATCAGGCAAATTTGTCGATCTCGCGAAATCAGCGATCCTGCATCGCGACCCCGAACGCTTTGCGATCCTCTATCGCCTGCTGTTCCGGCTGAAGGACAATCACGATCTCATCGAGGTCGCGACCGACCCTGATGTCGCGCAAGTCATTGCGATGGCAAGAGCGGTTCATCGCGACGAGCACAAGATGCATGCCTTCGTGCGTTTCCGCGAAATCGGCCGGGAACGCGCAGCGCATTACGTTGCCTGGTTCGAGCCGGAACATCACATCGTCGAGCTCGCCGCGCCGTTCTTCGCAAAGCGCTTTGCCGACATGCCCTGGTCGATCCTCACACCCGACCTCTGCGCGCATTGGGACGGCCACGCCCTCTCGTTCACCCCCGGCGTCAGCAAGAGCGAGGCGCCGGGCGAAGACCGGTTGGAGGAAACCTGGCGGCGCTACTACGCCAGCATCTTCAATCCGGCGCGGTTGAAGGTGAAGGCGATGCAGAGCGAGATGCCGAAGAAATACTGGAGGAACCTGCCCGAGGCTTCGATCATTAAACCCCTGATCGAGGACGCCGAGCGCATGACCGGCGCCATGATCGCCAACGCCGCAACCGATCCGCACAAGCCTCAGAAGCGGCCGGAGGCTCCGATGACACGCAAGACCGTCACTGACGATCTCGAAGCGCTCCGCGAGGAAGCCGCGCATTGCCGCGCCTGCCCGCTCTACAAGAACGCGACGCAGACCGTGTTCGGCGAAGGGCCAAAGAACGCCACCATCATGCTGGTCGGCGAGCAGCCCGGCGACAAGGAAGACCTCGCCGGCCGTCCCTTCGTCGGTCCGGCCGGCCAGATGCTCGACCGCGCGCTGGAGGAAGCTGGCGTCGATCGCAAGAAGGTCTATGTCACCAACGCAGTCAAACACTTCAAATTCGTGCCACGGGGAAAGATCCGCCTGCACCAGAAGCCGGCGACGCCGGAGATCAGGGCGTGCCGGCAATGGTACGAGCGGGAAGTTTCGGCAATCCGGCCCGAGCTGATCGTGGCGATGGGCGCCACCGCCGCGCAAAGCGTGTTCGGCAAGATCAACCCAATCGGCAAGACCCGCGGCCGGCTCATAGACCTGCCCGATGGGTGCAAGGCGCTGGTGACAGTGCACCCTTCCTATCTGCTGCGGCTGCCCGATCCGGAAGCCAAGGTGCTGGAATATCAGCGCTTTGTCGAAGATCTGAAGATCGCCGCCGGCTTGCAGAGGAAAGCCGCACGCGCCGCCTAAATATAGGTGGGAAAGCGACTTTAAGACGCAGGCTGTCATCCAGCCTTCAAATCCGTGACGGACAATAGCCCTTCCAAAAAGTTAAGGGGCGTCCAAACATGACCGATGTAGCATTTGACAGGGCGGTAGCCGATGGCGCGCCGATCCAGCCGGCCTCCCGGCCCAATCTCGACAAGGGTTTCAACCCGCTGACCATGATCCTGTTCTTCGGCATCTTGGCCGCGGGCCTGCTCTATGTAGCCTACAGCATCTATTCCGATGTCGATGCGACCGGCACCAGGGTCACGAGCTACCTGCCCTACATGCTGCTGTTCGTGGCTCTCTTGATTGCCCTCGGCTTCGAGTTCGTCAACGGCTTCCACGACACGGCCAATGCGGTCGCGACCGTGATCTACACTCACTCGCTGCCGGCGGAAGCTGCGGTGATGTGGTCCGGCCTGTTCAACTTCCTCGGCGTGCTGACCTCGACCGGCGCGGTGGCGTTCGGCATCGTCTCGCTGTTGCCGGTCGAACTGATCCTCCAGGTCGGCAGCAGCGCCGGCTTCGCCATGGTGTTCGCGCTCTTGATCGCTGCGATCCTGTGGAATCTCGGCACCTGGTATTTCGGCCTGCCGGCGTCGAGCTCGCACACCCTGATCGGCTCGATCATCGGCGTCGGCGTTGCCAACGCATTGATGCGCGGCCGCGACGGCACTTCCGGCGTGGACTGGGGCAAGGCCACCGAGATCGGCTATGCGCTGCTGCTGTCGCCACTGGTCGGCTTCGTCTGTGCCGCGGTTCTCCTGCTGCTGCTCAAGATGATCGTCAGGAACCCGGCGTTGTATGCCGCGCCGGACGGCCACAAGCCGCCGCCGCTCTGGATCCGCGGCCTGCTGATTGCGACCTGCACCGGCGTCAGCTTCGCGCATGGCTCGAACGACGGCCAGAAGGGCATGGGCCTGATCATGCTGATCCTGATCGGCACCGTGCCGACCGCCTACGCGCTGAACCGCGCGCTGCCGGACTCCCAGGTGGCACAGTTCCAGAAGGTCTCGGAAGCCGCCTCCAAAGTGGTTGCCGCCAAGGGCGCCGGCCACTCGATCATCGGCGATCCCCGTCCTGCGGTGACGCAGTACATCACCTCGCACCACATCAGCGAAGGCACCTATCCCTCGCTGGCGGTGCTGGTGAAGGATGTCGGCGATCAGGTCGCCAAGTACGGCTCGCTCAACAAGGTGCCGGCGGAAGTCGTCGGCAACACCCGTAACGACATGTACCTGACCTCGGAAGCGATCCGCTTCCTGATGAAGGACAAGGAAAACGACCTCAACAAGGACGAGGTGGCGACCCTGAATGCCTACAAGGGCGGGCTCGACAGCGCCACCAAGTTCATCCCGACCTGGGTGAAGGTTGCGGTGGCGATCGCGCTCGGCCTCGGTACCATGATCGGCTGGAAGCGCATCGTCGTGACCGTCGGCGAGAAGATCGGCAAGACCCATCTCACCTATGCCCAGGGGGCGTCCGCCGAGCTCGTCGCCGCTGCCACCATCGGTGCTGCCGACATGTTCGGCCTGCCGGTCTCGACCACGCATGTCCTGTCGTCGGGCGTCGCAGGTGCGATGGCCGCCAACGGTTCGGGCCTGCAGTTCGCCACCCTTAGGAACATGCTGATGGCTTGGGTGCTGACGCTGCCGGTCGCGATCCTGCTGTCAGGCACGCTCTACGTGATCTTCTCGCGGCTTTTCTGAGAAGCGATCAGATCCCTCAAAGACAAAGGGCCCGTGCGTTGCACGGGCCCTTTTCGTTTTTGCTTCGCGTTCGGCCCTACGACGCCGCGAGCGATTCCTCGACCAGCTTGACCCAGTAGGACGTGCCGAACACGATCGCCTTGTCGTCAAAATTGTAGGCGGGGTGATGCAGGCCGGCGCTGTCGCCATTGCCGCAGAAGATGAAGGCGCCGGGGCGCGCTTCCAGCATATAGGCGAAATCCTCGCCGCCCATCAGCGGCGGCATCTCGTGCACATTGGCATCGCCCGCAACCTGCTTCGCGATACGCCGCGCGACTTCCGTCTCGGCGGCGTGGTTGTTCACGACGGGGTAGTTGCGCTTGTAGCGCAGATCGATCTTGGCGCCGGTGATCTGCGCGACGCCCGCCACCACCTCGTGCACGCGCTTCTCGACCAGCTTGCGCACTTCCGGCGACAGCGTGCGGATGGTGCCCCGCAGCGTCGCGGTTTGCGGAATGACGTTGCGGGCGTTGCCGGCATGGAATTCGCAGATCGAGATCACGGCGGATTCCAAGGGATCGACGCTGCGCGCGACGATCGACTGCAACGCCGTGATCACCTGTGCGCCGACCAGCACGGAATCGATGCATTTGTGCGGACGCGCGGCATGGCCGCCGAGGCCCTCGATCATGATGTCGACCTCGTCGGTCGCCGCCATGATCGGACCCGATCGGATCGCGAACGAGCCGACCGGAATGCCAGGACCGTTGTGCATGCCGTAGACCTGCTCGATGCCGAAGCGCTCCATGATGCCGTCCTTGACCATGGCCAAGCCGCCGGCGCCGCCCTCCTCGGCCGGCTGGAAGATCACGACCGCATCGCCGGCGAAGTTGCGGGTCTCGGCGAGATAGCGCGCAGCGCCAAGCAGCATCGCGGTATGGCCGTCATGGCCGCAGGCGTGCATCTTGCCCGGCGTCTTGGAGGCGTAAGGCAGGTTGGTCTGCTCGTCGATCGGCAGCGCATCCATGTCGGCGCGCAGGCCGATGGCCTTGAGGCCCTCGCCCGCCGGCTTGTTGCCCTTGATCACGCCGACCACGCCGGTCTGACCAAGGCCGGTCACGACCTCATCGCAGCCAAACTCGCGCAGCCGGTCCGCCACGAATGCTGCGGTGCGGTGGACGTCGTACAGCAGCTCCGGATGCTCATGGATGTCCCGGCGCCAGGCCTGAATATCGGGTTGAAGGTCGGCGACACGGTTCACGATGGGCATTGAGGGTCTCAAGCTTTGTTGAAAATACAGGACTGTCTACCATGCAAGCGCCAGTCCACCCAACTGCCTGACATCGGGGCCTAGCCTGTCCATCCGGCATGGCCGGGACTTGTCCCGGTCCGCTGCGTCTGCCTATTAGGACGGAACGTCAAGTGACCATCCGGGTGGAAGCAGAATGCCAAGGCGGCTCGAAGGTGAGTTTGACTACATTGTCGTCGGTGCCGGCACCGCC
Source organism: Bradyrhizobium betae (assembly GCF_004123905.1). Lineage (GTDB taxonomy): Bacteria > Pseudomonadota > Alphaproteobacteria > Rhizobiales > Xanthobacteraceae > Bradyrhizobium > Bradyrhizobium betae_A. The sequence continues at coordinate 215,840 of NZ_MZXW01000015.1, read as the reverse complement.
GGCTGCATTCTTGCCAACCGGCTCTCGGCCGTACCGGGGAACCGCGTTCTCATCCTCGAAGCCGGCGGCGACGACAACTGGATCTGGTTCCACATTCCGGTCGGCTATCTCTTCGCGATCGGCAATCCGCGCTCGGACTGGATGTTCAAGACCGAGGCCGAGCCGGGCCTGAACGGCCGCTCGCTGGCCTATCCCCGCGGCAAGGTGATCGGCGGCTCTTCCGCAATCAACGCCATGATCTCGATGCGCGGACAGGCCGCCGATTACGACCATTGGCGCCAGCTCGGCATGACCGGCTGGGGCTACGACGACGTGCTGCCGCTTTTCAAGCGGTTGGAGGATCACTTCCTCGGCGCGAGCGAGCATCACGGCACAGGCGGCGGCTGGCGCATCGAGGCGCCGCGGCTGTCGTGGGATGTGCTCGATGCGGTCGGGGACGCCGCCGAGGAGATGGGCATCAAGCGCATCCCGGATTTCAACACCGGCGACAACGAAGGCACCAGCTATTTCCACGTCAACCAGAAGCGCGGCCGGCGCTGGTCGTCAGCGCGCGGCTTCCTCAAGCCCGTGCTGAATCGTCCCAATTTGCGGCTCGAGAAGCACGTGCTGGTCGACCGCCTCATCATCGAGCAGGGCCGCGCCGTCGGCGTCCGCTTCATGCAGAACGGCGAGATCATCGAGGCGCGCGCCAAACGCGAGGTGATCCTTTCGGCAGGCTCGATCGGTTCGGTGCAGGTGTTGCATCGCTCCGGCATTGGCCCGGCCGACTGGCTGTCGCCGCTCGGCATCGACATCGTCATGGACAAGCCCGGCGTCGGCCGCAATCTGCAGGACCATCTCCAGCAGCGCGCGATCTACAAGGTCGAGGGCGTGCGCACGCTGAACGAGACCTACTACAACCTGTTCCGCCGCGGCCTGATGGGCCTCGACTATGCCTTCCGCCGCCGCGGTCCCCTCACCATGGCGCCGTCGCAGCTCGGCGTCTTCACGCGTTCTGACGCGACGCGCGCGCGCGCCAACATCCAGTTTCACGTGCAGCCGCTGTCGCTCGACAAGTTCGGCGATCCGCTGCACCGCTTCCCCGCGATCACCGTCAGCGCCTGCAATCTCCAGCCGACCTCGCGCGGCACCGTGCGGCTGCGCGCGGCGAGCCCGGACGAGAAGCCCATCATCGCGCCGAATTACCTCTCGACCGACGACGACCGCCAGGTCGGCGCCGACGCCATCCGCACCACCCGCCGCCTGATGCAGCAGAAGGCGCTGGCAAAATACCGCCCGAGCGAATATCTGCCCGGCCCCTCCGTCGGCGACGACGATGCCTCGCTCGCAAAGGCCGCCGGCGACATCGGCACCACCATCTTCCATCCCGTCGGCACCGCCAAAATGGGCGCGGCGAGCGACCCGATGGCGGTGGTCGACGAACGCCTGCGCTTCTACGGCCTCAACGGATTGCGCATCGTCGATGCCTCGATCATGCCGACCATCACCTCAGGCAATACCAACACGCCGACAGCGATGATCGCCGAGAAAGGCGCGACGATGATTCTGGAGGATGCGAGGTAGCATCCCGCCGCCATGATCAATCCGCACCGCTTTTCAATCGGCCCTGCCGATGCGGGGATCGCCATGCTGCGATGGGGCGAGAGCGGGAAGCCGCCTGCCCTGCTCGTGCACGGCACCGGCTTCGTTGCCGAAGTCTGGGAGGAGGTCGCGCGCGAACTTGCATCAACCTACACCGTTTATGCGCTCGACCGCCGCGGCCATGGCGCAAGCCACAAGCCCGACGCGTATCATTTCCTCGACTTTGCTGAGGATGTCAGCCGGGTGATCGATGCGCTCGATCTGCGCGACGTCTACGGGATCGGCCACAGCGCAGGTGCGACCGATCTTCTGCTCGCAGCAAAACTCTTGCCCGGACGCTTCACACGCCTGTTCGTGATGGAGCCGACCGTCATGGACCCGCGCGCTACGCACTCCGGCGGATTGGACGACGACTCCATGGCCCGCGTCCACGGCGCGCGGCGCCGTCGGGCCGAGTTCGATAGTGCCGACGCCGTCTTCGAGCGCTACCGCACATCGCCGACATTTGCGGATTGGACCGAGACCTCGCTGCGGGCCTATGTGCGCCACGGCTTCGTGACGCTCGACGATGGTCGGGTCCGGCTCTGCTGCACGCCTGAGATCGAGTCGGCGATGCTGCGTCCGATCTACGAAGCGATGGCACAGGTCTATGTTGGCGATGCCCGCGGCAATCCGTTTGCCTCGCTCGCCGAGATCGATTGCGAGGTCCGCCTTACGACTGCCGCGAATTCGGGGCCGGTCTACTGGGAGATGGCGCGACGCGCGGTGTCGCTGATTCCGCGCGTCAGCACGCTGGTCTTCGAGGGCGCCGGGCATTGCGTGGCGCAGGAAGTGCCGGCGGCCGTGGTGAAGGCCGTGCGAGAGTTTGCGAAATAAGTCTCGGGTCCCGGCTCTGCGCAGCAATGCTACGCATTGCAGCGCGTCCGGGACACGAGACCTCCCCCTCACGAAATCGTCATCGCATCCGGGAATAAGCCCCTCCCTCCCCCGATCACCTCCCCGAAGCCCAATTCCGGGCGAAATGGAGACGTGGGATGAGCGGACACGATCACGGCGACGACGGCGTCAGCCGCCGCAAGGTGCTGGAATGCATGACCTGGGCCGGCACCGGGGTGCTCTGGACCATCACGGGCGGCGTGCCGCGCTCGCTCGGCATCATCGATTCCGCGCAAGCCGCGACCCCGGCCGCACCCGGCATGACCTTCCTCCAGATCAGCGACAGCCATGTCGGCTTCGACAAGCCGGCCAACCCCAACGCGCTCGGCACGCTGGAGGAAGCCGTCAACAAGATCAACGCGATGCCGGTCAAGCCGTCGTTCATGATCCATACCGGCGACATCACCCATCTGTCGAAGGCCGCCGAGTTCGACAATGCAGACCGCATCATCTCGCAGAGCAAGCTCGACGTGCACTACGTGCCCGGCGAGCATGACTTCCTCGACGAGGAGGTGAAGTTCTATCGCGAACGTTACGGCCGCGGCACCAAGGGCCAGGGCTGGTACTCCTTCGATGCCGGCGGCGTGCACTTCATCGGCCTCGTCAACGTCGTCGACCTCAAGGCCGGCGGCCTTGGCAACCTCGGCGCCGAGCAGCTCGCCTGGCTCGAGGACGATCTGCGCGGCAAGTCGAAATCGACGCCGGTCGTGCTGTTCGCCCACATCCCGCTCTGGACCGTCTATCCCGAATGGGGCTGGGGCACCGAGGACGGCGGCCGCGCGCTGGAATACGTCAAGGGCTTTGGCTCGGTCACCGTGCTGAACGGCCACATCCACCAGGTGATGCAGAAGGTCGAGGGCAACGTCACCTTCCACACCGCGCGCTCGACTGCGTTCCCGCAGCCCGCGCCCGGTGCGGCTCCTTCGCCCGGGCCGATGAAGGTCGAAGACGCAAAACTCCGCTCCATGCTCGGCGTCGCCAGCATCAACTTCAAGCAGAACGAGCAGCGGCTCGCGATCATCGACACGCCGATCCAGGGTTGATCCAGGGCTAGACGGAAACTGACAATGAAGACACTCAATCGCCGCGACTTCGGTGTCGCTGTGGCCGCGGCTATCCTGTTGCCCGCAACAACTGCCCGTGCCGACGACATGGAAGTCCATATCGACAACTTCGTTTTCCAGCCGGCCGAACTCAAGATCAAGGTCGGCACCACCGTGAGCTGGACCAACCGGGACGACATCCCCCATACCGTGGTGTCGGCCGGCAAGTTCAGGTCCAAGACCCTGGACACCGACGACAAGTTCTCGTTCACCTTCACCAATGCGGGCGACTACAAATATTTTTGTTCGTTGCACCCGCACATGACGGGGATGATCAAGGTTGAGTAACGTCTCCAACCAAGGCATCAACGTCTTGCCCGGCCGGTGGTCCCACGCCGGCCGGGCTCCTGCGCCTTCAGTGACGCATAGGGATGAAACGAAGCCACGAGCGGAACAAGAGGCAAAGCGAGGAGCGATGCCCGCCAACGACGATTTGCAGAAGGCGCAGCGCTTCCGCGAGGCGGCGCTACCCCATCTCGACGACGTCTACACGCTTGCGCGCTATCTGCTGCGCGACGCCTCCGATGCCGAGGACGCAGTGCAGGAGTGCTATCTGCGCGCGCTGAAGCATTTCGACAGCTATCGCGGGCCGGCGATGAAGCCCTGGCTGTTCGCGATCCTGCGCAATGTCTGCAACGCCGAATATGCACGGCGCGCGCACAAGCATAGCGCAATCGAGGATACACCCGGCGCCGCCGAGCAGACGCCGCTCTGGCAGGAGAGCGAGGCGAGCCCGGAGGCCGAAGTGCTGCGCAGCCGCGATGCCGGCGCGATCCGCAAGCTGATCGACACGCTCGCCGAACCGTTCAAGGAAACATTCGTGCTGCGGGAGATCAACAACCTGTCCTACCGTGAAATCGCCGAGGCCGTCGGCGTGCCCGTCGGCACCGTGATGTCCCGCCTCGCCCGCGCCCGCGCCATGCTGCGCGCGGCCTGGACGGCGGAAGAGGAGCAAGCAAGATGACCTGCGACGAAGCAAAGATCCTGCTTCATGCGCTGCTCGACAACGAGCTGGATGCCGGCCACGCGCGCGAGGTCGAAGCCCATATCGCCGGCTGCCCTGATTGCGCCGCGGAGTTGGCCGCACAGCGCGAGATGCAGCGCGTGCTCACTGAGACCAATCTGCGCTACACCGCGCCCGCAAGCCTGCGGAACCGGATCGAAGCGTCGCTGCCGCAAGCACAGCGCCAGCAGCCGACCCGCCGCTCCGTGTTGCGCGGCTTTGCCATGGGCTCGGCCGTCTCCGCGCTCGCGGCCTCCGGCGTGGTCGCCGTGGTGCTACGCCAGGACGACCAGCAGCGCATCCTGTCGGAGGTCGTCTCCGCGCATCTGCGCTCGCTCCAGGCCGGCCACCTCATCGACGTGGTCTCGACCGACCAGCACACGGTAAAGCCGTGGTTCAACGGCAAGCTCGACGTCGCCCCGCCCGTGATCGATCTCACCGCGCAGGGCTTTACGCTGGTCGGCGGCCGGCTCGACTATATCGACGCCCGCGCCATCGGCGCAGTCGTCTACAAGCGCCGGCAGCACGTGATCAATTTGTTCGTGTCGCAGACCTCGAGCACCGAGCACCGGCCGCCGAAGACCCAGACCATGCAGGGCTTCAACTGCCGCCGCTGGGGCGAGCGCGGCCTGAACTTCTGGGCCGTCAGCGATCTCGGCGCCGACGAGCTCGCCGAATTCGTCGACAAGTTCGAGGTGGCGATGAAGGGATGAAGTGAGTGCGGAGGGATAGTCGCATCCCCATCCTTGCCAGCGCTAGTCTAGCGAAGCAATCCAGAGCGTCACCACGGAAGGATTCTGGATTGCTCGCCTTCCCTCGCGACGACGACGATGATGCTGTCCGAACTCTCCGACGACCGATCCAGTCAGAACATCCCGTTGCCATGCACCGCGGCGTCGGGCACGGACTGCCGCACCTCCCAATGCTCGACCAGCTTGCCGTCCTCGAGGCGGAAGATGTCGACGATGGCAAGGCCGGGGTCGGCGGGCGAGCGTCTGGCGTGAACATGCGCCACGACGAGATCGCCGTCGGCGGCGATGCGCTTCACCTCGGCCTTCAGCTCCGGAAATTGCCGGCGAAGCTCGGACAGATGTTTGCGGATGCCCTCGACGCCGTCTCCGATCATGGGATTGTGCTGGACGTAGCGCGGTCCGAAATGGATTGCGGCGCCATCGAAATTCCCCTGATTGATCGCTGTTTCCAGGAAGTCGCGCACGATGGCCTTGTTGGCCGAAATGATGTCGTTCATCACGTTGTCTCCAATGGGATCGCCGTCATGCTTCTGGACTGACAAGACGTTCGCCGTCGATGTGCGGGGCTTGCAAAGTCATGTCCGATCGTCTCAAACAGCAACCGTCGGGCCGCGGGAGCCAACGTGATGGATGCAATGGCGGACGTGCTGGGGTCGTATCGCACCGGCAGCGCGTTTCTCGGAACGGTGGTGTTGCGCTGTCCCTGGGGGATCGGCGTCGATCCGCAGCGGGACTCCGCGCTGCACGTCGTTCTCGCCGGCCATTGCTGGCTGAGGTTGGCGGGCCGTGACGAACCCGTTCGTCTTTCGCCCGGCGACGTGGTCCTGGTGGCGAGCGGCATCGGCCACGCACTGAGCGATCCGCCCGATGCGTCCATCGTTCCCATTCGCGCCGCGCTATCCGCCGCGCCGTACCAACAGGCGGTTTCAGCGCCCGATACAACGACGCTGCTGTGCGCAAAATACCAGCTCGATGAGGCCGCGCCTCATCCGATGGTGTCGCTGATGCCGCCGTTGATTCATCTCACTGCGCAGCAGGTCGAGGCTAACGAGCCGTTGCGACTTGCATTGCAGCTGCTACGCGTCGAAGCGGAAGGCCGCCGCAGCGGAGCCGACCTCATCGCATCGCGCCTGCTCGACAGCGCATTGGTTCTGCTGTTGCGCGCGTGGATGGACACCCAGCCCGCAGGCGCCGCCGACTGGTTCGGCGCATTGAGCGACCCCTCCATCGCGCGCATCTTGCGCCTGATCCATGAGCAACCGCAAGACGCATGGACGGTCGCGGCTCTGGCGGATCGCGCCCTGCTCTCCCGCGCCACCTTTGCGCGCCGGTTCACGCAACTGGTTGGAGAGCCGCCACTCGCCTATGTCACGCGCTGGCGGATGAGCCTTGCGGCGAAAGCGCTGCGTGAAACCGGCCACTCCATCGACGAGATCGCACGCGCCGTCGGCTACGAGTCCGGGCCGGCGTTTTCGAAGGCGTTCAGCCGCGTGTTTGGACAATCACCGGGGCGGTACCGAAACGGCGGCTCGTGAGATCGTGGACTATCACTAGGAGGACGTGACGACGGCCGAGCTTTGGCTCAATCTTCAGAACGATTATGACATGCAGATCGCCAAGCGCGATCTGGGCAAGGCGTTCGATCGCATCGAGACTGTGAACAAGCCGCAAGCGGCCTGAACGATCGGCCCTACGCCGACCGCCGCACCGCGTTGTCCACCAGCGTCTTGCCGAGCGACCAGATCGCGCCGGGGACCTTGTGGCTGCCGGCGATGACGTCGTCGAACGCCTTCTCGATCCAGCTGCAATCTTCCTCGGTGATGGTGAGCGGCGGCAACAGCTTGATGGTGTGGCTGCCGTGACCGGCGACCTGCGTCAGGATCTTGTGATCCTTGAACAGCGGCACGGTGATGAGCTGGCAGAACAGGCCCTTGTTGGCGGCCTCCAGCACGTTCCAGGAGGCGCGCAGCCGCAGTGACTTCGGCGGGCCGAACTCGACGCCGATCATCAGCCCCTTGCCGCGAACTTCCTTCATCAGCTCGTAGCCGGGCACCATGCGCGTCAGCGCGAGTCGCAGTTCGGCGCCGCGCTTGGCAGCGGACTCGATCAGCTTCTCGGCCTCCATGACGTCGAGCGTCGCAATGCCCGCAGCCATCGCCAGATCGTTCTTGGAGAAGGTCGACCCGTGCACCACGGCGCGGTCCATCTGATTAAAGATCTTGTCGAAGATGCCCTTGCGCGTCAGCACCGCACCGACCGGGACGTGGCCGCCCGACAGCGACTTCGACAGCAGCACCATGTCGGGCTCGACGTTCCAATGCTCGACCGCAAGGAAACGGCCGGTACGGCCCATGCCGGTCTGGATCTCGTCGGCGACGAACAGCGTGCCGTATTTCTTGCAGAGCGCGGCCGCGCCCGGCAGGAACTCGTCGGTGGGCATATTGACGCCCTTGCCCTGGATCGGCTCGACGACGAAGGCGGCCACTTCGCGCGAGGCCAGCGCCTTTTCGAGCGCGGCCAGATCGTTGAACGGAACCGAGGTGCAGCCCGGCAGCAGCGGCTCGAAGCCGGTGCGGAAGTTCGAATCACCGGTCAGCGACAGCGCACCATAGGTCAGGCCGTGATAGCCGTGGGCGCAATAGACGATGCCGGGACGCCCGGTGGCGCCACGCGCGAACTTGATCGCGGCCTCGACGCATTCGGCGCCGGAATTGGCGAAGAACACCTTGTCGAGATAGGGAACGTATTTCAGCAGCCGCTCGGCCAGCACGCCGGCGAGCACCGAGACGTCGAACTGAACGAGATTGGGCAGGTCGGCATCGAGCACGCTCTTGAGCGCCTCGCGCATAACAGGATGATTGCGCCCGATCGCAAACACGCCAAAGCCGGACAGCAGGTCGAGATAGCGCGCGCCGTCGCGGTCGTAGAGGTACTGCCCCTGCCCCTTCTGGAAGCCGACATCGTAGCCGATGGTCTTCAGCACCCGAACGAACTGCTCGTTCAGATACCGATTATGCAGGGCGCTGCGCTGGGCCTGACGGTCCGCGAATAGCTCAGACATGTCTGGATTTGGGCTGTGCATCCGCTACATACTTCGATTGAGGACCGTTTCGTCAACTGAAAACGGACCGTACCTGAAAACGGTCTGTGCGGCCTTTTGCCCTTTTTCGGACCATCTTCGCAAGCACAGCTTTAAACCATGTTGCACTGCCAAGGAACACTCATGCGTTTGGCCCTTTACACCGGAATAATACTGGCTGGCGGTTACACCAGCCTGCCCCCTGCGCTCGCCGCCGATCCCACCGGCGACTGGCGGGTCGCCGACGGCGTCGCCAATATCCGTGTCGCCCAGTGCAATGGCAGCATGTGGGGCGCCGTTTCCTGGGAAAAGAAGCCCGGCGGCCGCGACGAGAACAACCCGGATGTCTCGAAAAAGAACAGGCCGACGCTGGCCATGCCGACCCTGATCGACATGAAGAAGAAGCCCGGCGCCGATCAGTGGGAAGGACAGGTCTATAACGCCCAGGATGGCCAGACCTACAGCGCGACCATCACGCCTGTCGGTACCGACCAGCTCGAGATCAAGGGCTGCGTGATGGGCTTCCTCTGCGGCGGCGAGACCTGGACCCGGGTTGGCCCGCCAATCCCCTTGAGTCCCGCTAACGCCATGGCCAAGGGCGCGCCGAAGCCCGCCGGCGCGGCGCCGAAAGCCGCAGGAGCCCAAGGGACGCAAGCAGCCCAACAAGGCGCAGCAGGCACGACGGGTGCCACACCACCTGCGCCCGCAGCGCCGGCCCCGAAGACGGCCGCCGCCCCCAAGCCCGCTCAGAAGGGTGCAGCCGACCCCGTCGGCGACATCTGCCTACTCCCTGAGATTGCGGGGTTTGCCCATTAGGGCGGGCTGGAACAGCAGCACGGCGGCAAGCGTCGTCACCAGCGAAAGCGCGAGCAGCTTGCCCATGCTGGACGTGCCGGGATGGCTCGACAGCCACAGGCTGCCGAACGCGGTTGCCGTCGTCAGCGCGCTGAAAAAGATCGCGCGTGTCAGGCTGGTCTGAAGCAGGTTTGTCCTGCCCGAGCGCCAGGCCACGACATAATAGATCTTGAAGGCGACGCCGACGCCGAGCAGCAGCGGGAACGCGACGATATTGGCGAAGTTGAGCGGCAGGCCGATCAACACGCAGATCTCGAGCGTCACCGCGCCGGCAACCAGAAGCGGCACCAGCGTCATCAGCACGTCGACGAACCGGCGCAGCGCGAGCCACAGCAACAGGCTGATCACCAGCAGCGCATAGATGCCGGCGTGGATGAACGCATTCACCACGGTATCACCGGATTTCAGGATCGAGACCGGCCCACCGATCGCGGTCGGCTCGGCAGCGAGCACCGCCGCCGCAAACTTGCGCAGCGTGTCGTTGTCGTTGGGATCGCCCTTCGGCTGCGCCTCGACGCGAATGATGCCGTCCTTGCTCTTCCAGGCGCTGACCAGCTCGGGGGGCAGTGAGTTCAGGGTGACGGGACCTGCCTGCATCGCATTCCGGAGCTGGTCGAACACGATCTTCATCGGCGTGACGAACACGTCCTGCGCCTTGTTGCGCGTCGCCTCGTCGCCATTGGCGAGCTTGTCGAGCGCATCCGCCAGCCGGCGCGAGGCGATGGCGCCCGGGCCCTTGGCGTCACCGGCGGTCCGGCGCAGATTCTCGACCGAGGATTTCAGCGCCTCGACGTTCTCCTTGTCCGTCGGCGCCGCATCGACCTGGTCGGGGTTGAGCGCGGGGTTCAGCACCTTGGCACCCTGGGCGATCAGCTTCAGCTTCGGCTGCTGGTCTTCAGGCACGAAGCTGTTGAGCGACATCACCCGCAGCACCTCGGGCACCTTCTCGAGCTTCGCCTCGACCGCCCTCGCCTGCTCCTCCGACGTCGTCATCACGTTGATGGCATTGGCGCCGGTGTTCGGGTCCTTGCGCAGATCGAGGAAGGTCGCGATCGACTCCGCCTTCGGGTTGCGCAGGTTCATCGGGTTGAAGTCGAACTTCAGGAAGTAGAGCAGCGGCAGGCCGGCGACCGCCAGCAGCAGCGTGCCCCCGACGACCAGCACGCGGTGCTTCTCCAGGAAGTGATCGAGCGGCGCCAGGAAGGCATAACCGACCGGCTCCTGCTCGCCCGGCGGGTTCAGCAGCTTCAGCATCGCGGGCAGCACGGTGATGCTGGAGAGGAACGCCACCAGCATGCCGACGCCGGCGATCTGGCCGAGCTCGGAGATACCCTTGTAATCGGTCGGCAGGAAACAGAGGAAGCCGGCGGCGGTCGCCATTGCCGCCAGCGACAGCGGCACCGCCGAGCGCTTGGCGGCCAGCACCAGCGCGCCGGAGAGATCGTTGTGCTTGTAGCGCTCCGAGCGGTAGCGGACGCTGTACTGGATACCGAAATCGACGCCCAGTCCCACGAACAGCACGGCGAACGCGATCGACAGCAAATTGAACGAACCGACCATCATCAGGCCGGCAGCGGTCGTCAGCGCAAGGCCGACGAAGAGATTGACGAACACCGCGAAGATGATCTTCGACGAATGCAGCGCCATCCACAAGATGAGCAGCACGACGAGGACGGTGCCGATGCCGTTGACGACGGCGCCTTCCTGGACGGTGGCGTATTCCTCGTTGGCGATCGGGACCGGACCGGTCAGTCGTACCCGCGCCTGGTATTTGGTCGCAAAATCCAGATCCACTGCCGCCTTGCGGATCGCGTCGGTGGCGCCCTTGCCGGGCTCCAGCGCGTTGTAGTCGAGGTTCGGCTTGAACTCGATGAAGGCGCGCTTGTCGGAAGCCGTCAGCGGCTCGTCGCTGACGAGTTCGCGCCAGGAGAAGCTCGCATTGCCCTTGTTGAGCACGGTCTCGACCGTCTGCGCGATCATGTTGAAGGGACGCTCGGTGTTGTCGAGCTTGACCTGGCCGCGCTTGACGCCGGCAAGCCCCGTCTCCAGCGCGCCGGTCAGGCCGCGGATCGAGGGATCGCCTGCCATGATCTCGATCAGGGGCGCTGCGGATTCGAACTGGCTGGTGGTCTTGCCGACTTCCTCGGTCGGCAGGAACAACAGGCCGTTCTTCTCGAAGAACTCACCGGTGCCGAGCTGCTGCATCGACTGGAAGTTGGTCTTGTCGTCCTTCAGCTTGGCATAGAGCGCGTCCGATGCCGCCGTCGCCATCTCCGGCGTCTTGGCCTCGACGACCGCGAGAATCGTCGCGTCGCGGTCGAAGGCCCGGTCGAACTGTTGGTCACGCTGGCGCCAGTCCAGATTCTGGGCAATCAGCGAATTGATGTCGGTGTTGATGGCGAAGTGCTGCGACGTGTAATAGCCGGCCCCCACCGACAGCAGGAGCCCGAGAATGACGACGAGGGAGGCAAACCGGGTGCAGGCCCTGACGATGGCAACGACTACGCTTTGCAGCACTTCTTTTCTTTCTGCGGTTAACAGCTCGCCGAAAACGCCCGCTGTTTATCGGAGTTCCCGGGCGAAACCTATTGCTGTTTTGAGTGGCAACCGCCGGAACAAGGTTCGAGGTAAACGGCGGGAGACCGTGGCAAAAACATGCGGGGCGGTCGGTATAGCCAGCGAGTTGAGGCGGGAAAGTGACGAAGGGGTGAGCACAAATGTCGCCATTTTGCTCACGGCAATTCCAATACTATACTACCTCAGGACTGAGGCGACAGGGAACCAAGGCTGATCCGACCTTTCCTTTCTGCCGATTTTTTGACACAAATTGCTGTGCCTCCATGCGCCGGACCCAGTTGGGGTGGGCGGTTACCGCGTGCGCGAGGCCGATGGTGCGGTTATTGCAACTCATTGGTCAGTATCGGGGTGCCGCCGGGACTTAGGAAGCGGATTGGTGCAACTTGCGTGATGGGCGTCCTATGGAAGTTTATCTAGCGCAGCCGCGCGGCTTCTGCGCCGGCGGGGTGCGGGCGATCGAGATCGTGGAACGGGCGCTGGAGAAGTACGGCCCGCCCGTTGACGTGCGCCATGCGGTCACAAAGGTTCACGATCAGGGGAAGCCCACCGTCACCAAGGGCCGTACTCTGATCTTGATCGGCCATCCCGAGGTCGAGGGCACGATGGGCCAGATTCCCGCCCCCGTGCTGCTAATTCAAAGCGTTGAAGAGGTTAACGCCCTGGCCCTGCCGGCGGATGAGCCAGTGGCCTACATCACCCAGATCACCCTGTCGGTGGACGAGACAAAGGATATCATTTCGGCCCTACCGGCCCGCTTTACAGATATTCAAGGTCCGGATATCCGGGATATCTGCTATGCGACACAGAACCGCCAATCTGCGGTAAGGGACTTGAGCAAGCTGGTCGACGTGATCTTGGTGGTGGGCGCTGCCAATAGCTCGAACTCGAACCGGCTCCGCGAAATCGGCACTGAGGCCGGCGTTGCGAGTTATATGATTGCCGACGGCAGCAAGCTCAATCCGGAGTGGTTGGAACATGCCAGAACCGTCGGCGTCACGGCCGGCGCCTCGGCGCCCGAGGTGCTCGTGGATGACGTGATCGAAGCGATGCGGCGGATCGGACCGGCGAAGGTCCAGGTGCTGCCGGGCCGCGAGGAAAACATCGAATTCAGGCTTTCGGCCCGATGGGCTGCGAGCTGACCTACCCGAATTCCAAGCCCAGAAAGAAACTTTGTAATGGCTATCCCCTTCTTCAAGGAAATGCGTATCGGCGGTTATTTGATCAAGCAGAAACTGCTTGGCCGCAAACGCTATCCGCTCGTGCTGATGCTGGAGCCGTTGTTCCGCTGCAACCTCGCCTGCGTCGGCTGCGGCAAGATCGATTATCCGGATGCGATCCTCAACCGCCGCATGACCGCACAGGAGTGCTGGGACGCGGCCGACGAGTGCGGCGCGCCGATGGTCGCCATTCCCGGCGGCGAACCGCTGATCCACAAGGAGATCGGCGAGATCGTGCGCGGCCTCGTCGAACGCAAGAAGTTCGTCTCGCTCTGCACCAACGCGCTGCTGCTCGAGAAGAAGCTCGACCTGTTCACGCCCTCGCCCTATCTGTTCTTCTCCGTGCATCTCGACGGCCTGAAGGAGCATCACGACAAGGCGGTGTCGCAGAAGGGCGTGTTCGACCGCGCCGTCTCCGCGATCAAGGCCGCCAAGGCGCGCGGCTTCACCGTCAACGTCAACGCCACCATCTTCGACGGCCACCCGGCCGAGGAGATCGCGAAGTTCCTGGACCTCACCGTCGAGCTCGGTGTCGGCGTCTCGATGTCGCCCGGCTACGCCTATGAGCGCGCGCCGGACCAGGAGCACTTCCTGAACCGCACCAAGACCAAGAAGCTGTTCCGCGACGTCTTTGCGATGGGCAAGGGCAAGAAGTGGAATTTCATGCATTCCGGCCTGTTCCTCGACTTCCTCGCCGGCAACCAGGAATACGAGTGCACGCCGTGGGGTATGCCCGCGCGCAACATCTTCGGCTGGCAGAAGCCCTGCTACCTGCTCGGTGAAGGCTACGCAAAAACCTTCAAGGAGCTGATGGACACCACCGACTGGGAGACCTACGGCACCGGCAAGTACGAGAAGTGCGCCGACTGTATGGCCCATTGCGGCTACGAGCCGACGGCTGCAACCGCCGCCATCAACAACCCGCTGAAGGCAATGTGGGTGTCGCTGCGCGGCATCAGGACCACGGGTCCGATGGCGCCCGAGATCGACATGACGAAGCAGCGCCCGGCGCAGTACATCTTCTCGGCCGAAGTGCAGAAGCGCCTCTCGGAGATCCGCAAGGACGAAGCCGCCGCGGCGCAGGAGAAGGCCGCGCGGAAGGCTTCGACGGCCGCGTAAGCACACGCGGCATCGACTACAACAAAAGGCCCGGTCGCCAATGGCGACCGGGCCTTTTCGTTATTCGGCTCGAGCACCCCAGGGGAAATAGCAGAGTGGGTGCGGCAGCCGCAGCCGCTCTCTCGTTCTCTGGCCGCTGTGCACTGGAGCCGACATTGCACTCAAGATGTGCAGAGACACCGCGATCGAGGCGCGTGGTGCACAAAATCCGACATGTACCTCGCGGAAATGTCATCTAACAATATTGGTTCCCTGCCGGACGGCGCCAGCCCGTGGCCAACATCGATGGAGCCCGACATGAACCTGTGCACGACAAGCGGTCTGCGACGCGCTCTTCTGTCGATCGCCGCCGCCATGTTCGGCCTGAGCACTGCAGCTCGCGCGGCGGACCTCACCGTCTACACGGCGCTAGAGGCCGACCAGATCAAGCCCTACAAGGCCGCGTTCGAGAAGGCCAATCCGGGCATCAACATCCTCTGGGTCCGCGACTCCACCGGCATCATCACCGCAAAACTCCTTGCGGAGAAGGCAAACCCCAAGGCCGACGTGGTCATGGGTCTTGCCGCCACCTCGCTGATGCTGCTGCAAAAGGAAGGCATGCTGATGCCTTACGCGCCCGCGGGTCTCGACAAGGTCGACGCCAAGATGCGCGACCCCGCCGCCTCGCCGCAATGGGTGGGCATGGACGTCTGGGCATCGGCCTTCTGCGTCAACACCGTCGAAGCGGGCAAGAAGAACCTGCCGGAGCCCGCCTCCTGGGCCGATCTGACCAAGCCGGTCTATCAGGGACAAATCGCCATGCCGAACCCGGCCTCCTCGGGGACCGGGTTTCTGATGGTCTCCGCCTGGCTGCAGATGTTCGGCTGGGACGGGGGCTGGAAGTACATGGATGAGCTTCACAAGAACATCGCGGCCTACACCCATTCCGGCTCCAAGCCGTGCCGACAGGCCGCCGCCGGCGAGTACACGATCGGCCTCTCGTTCGAATATCGCGCCAACAAGACCAAGAAGGGTGGAGCGCCGATCAGCATTGTCCTGCCGAAGGAGGGCCTCGGCTGGGACATGGAGGCTATCGGAATCATGAAGACCACCAAAGAGTCCGAGGCGGCGAAGAAGCTTTCCGACTGGGCCGTGACGGCGGAGGCCAACAAGCTCTACGCCGAGAACTTCGCCATCGTCGCGTTGCCAGGCATCGCAAGCTCCATGGAATTCATCCAGGGTGACATCGACAAGATGCTGATCAAGAACGACTTCGCCTGGGCCGCGGAGAACCGCGACAAGATCCTGGCGGAATGGAGCAAGCGCTACGACGGCAAGTCCGAGCCCAAGAACTGAGGGACAAGAACTGAGGGATCCGAGGATCCAGGGAGCGACGAAGCCGGCGATGCATGGGCGCCGCCGTTCAATGCGGGACAGTACAATGGACAGCACGCCGACGACGGTACCCTATCTCCGCATCCGCAACCTCTCGAAAAATTTCGGTGCGTTCACCGCGCTCGACGATATCGACCTCGACATCATGCCCGGGGAGTTCGTCTCGTTTCTCGGGCCATCCGGCTGCGGCAAGACCACGCTGTTGCGCGCCATCTCCGGACTGGACGTGCAGACCACCGGGTCGATCCATCAGGGCGGGCGGGACATTTCGACGTTGCCGGTCGCCAGGCGCGACTTCGGCATCGTGTTCCAGTCCTATGCGTTGTTCCCGAACCTGACGATCAAGGACAATGTGGCCTACGGCCTGGTGTCGGCCGGCACGCCTCGCATCGAGATCGACAAACGGGTCAAGGAGCTTCTCGAACTTGTCGGTCTGCCCGAGCAAGCCGGCAAATATCCGGCCCAGCTCTCGGGTGGGCAGCAGCAGCGAGTCGCGCTGGCCCGCGCGCTGGCGCTATCGCCCGGCCTTCTGCTGCTGGACGAACCGCTATCCGCTCTCGACGCGCGCGTCCGGGCGCGTCTGCGCGGCGAGGTCCGCGATCTGCAGCAACGTCTCAAGCTGACCACGATCATGGTGACCCACGATCAGGAGGAGGCGCTCACAATGTCCGACCGGATCGTGGTGATGAGCAATGGCAGGATCGAGCAGGTGGGCACGCCCGACAAGATCTACGGCCAACCCGCGACGGCTTTCGTCGCCGACTTCGTCGGCAAGATGAACTTTCTGGAGGGGCGCCTCGTCACGAGCAAACGCGCGAACGTCAGGGGTGCCGTGCTCGACTTCAGCGAGGAGGTGCCGCTCGGCGAGGGCGCGGCCGTCACGGTCTGCCTTCGGCCGGAGGACGTGGTGGTGCGCGACATCGGCGAGCATTCGGACAATCGCCTGTCAGTCCAGGTCGGCGTCATGGAATTCATCGGCAATCATTTCGCAACGACCTTGCATGCGAGCGGCACGGGACTGAACTTCTCGGCCGACTTTTCGATCAACGCCGTGCGCGACCTCGGCATTTCCTCGGGCGCGACCATCGAGGTCGCGCTGCCGCCGAAGCGGTTGCGCGTATTTGCCCAACCGCGCTCTGCGACTGCCTGACACGGAAAACCAGCGATGGCGACCGAGACGCTGATTCTGCCGGACCGTCCCGCCGCAGTGGCGCCCCTGCGGCAGAAGCTGGGGCGCGACGACTGGATCATGCGCGGCGCGGTCGTGGCGCTCGGCCTCTGGTTGATCCTCACCGTGTTGCTGCCAATCTGGGCGCTGCTGTCCAAGAGCTTCCAGGCGGCTGATGGCAGCTTCGTCGGCCTGGCCAATTTCCAGGCCTATTTCGCCAGTCCGGCGTTGGCCAATTCGATCTGGCACTCGATCTGGGTCTCGCTGCTGAGCACGGTCATCTGCGTTCTGCTCGCCTTCGTCTACGCCTACGGACTCACCCGCACCTGCATGCCAGGGCGGGGACTGTTCCGCATCATCGCGCAGATCCCGATTCTCGCACCCTCGTTGCTGCCCGCGATAAGCCTCGTCTATCTGTTCGGTAACCAGGGCCTCGTCAAATGGATGCTGTTCGGCGCGTCAATCTACGGTCCGATCGGCATCGTCATGGGCGAGGTGTTCTGGACATTCCCGCACGCGCTCATCATCATCACCACGGCGCTGGCGATTTCGGACGCGCGTCTATATGAGGCGGCGGAAGCGCTGCGGGCAAGTCCGCGCCGCACCTTCTGGACGGTGACCATTCCTGGGGCACGTTATGGGCTGATCAGTGCAGTCTTCGTCGTCTTTACCCTGGTGATCACCGATTTCGGCGTACCGAAGGTCATCGGGGGCAAGTTCAACGTGCTCGCGACCGACATCTACAAGCAGGTGGTCGGGCAGCAGAATTTCCGGATGGGTGCGGTGGTCGGCTTGATTTTGCTGTTGCCCGCGGCGCTGGCCTTCGTCGTCGATCAGCTCATGCAGCGACGCCAGTTGGCGCTGCTCTCCGCGCGCGCCGTGCCGTATGCGCCCAGGCCCGACGCCACGATCGATCGCGCGATGCTGGCGATCTGTTCGCTGATCGCGTTCGCGATCCTGGTCATTCTCGGCGTATCCTTCTTCGCCTCGATCGCGACGTTCTGGCCCTACAATCTGACACCCAGCTTCAAGAACTTCGACTTCGACATGATGGATGGCGGCGGCTGGCGCAGCTATTTCAACTCGCTCGTCATGGCCGGCCTCACCGCGCTGTTCGGGACCGCGGTGATTTTTGCCGGCGCCTATCTCGTCGAGAAGACCCCGCGCTTTCGCACCATTCGCGGCTTCGTGCAGTTTCTCGCGCTGCTTCCATTGGCCGTTCCCGGGCTGGTGCTCGGCCTCGGCTACATCTTCTTCTTCAACAACCCGGCCAATCCGCTGAACTTCATCTACGGCACCATGGCCATCCTCGTCATCTGCAGCATCTCGCATTTCTACTCCGTCTCGCACCTGACCGCGGTGACGGCGCTCAAGCAGATCGACCGGGAGTTCGAGACCGTTTCGGCATCGCTCAGGGTGCCGTTCTGGCGTACCTTCATGCGAGTGACCTTGCCAGTCTGCCTGCCCGCCGTGCTGGATATCGCCATGTATCTGTTCGTGAACGCGATGACGACAGTCTCCGCGGTGGTCTTCATCTACGCGCCGCACACGACGCTTGCGGCCATCGCCATCCTAAATATGGATGACGCAGGCGACGTGGCTCCGGCGGCGGCCATGGCCATGGTCGTGTTCGCGACCGCCGCCGTAACACGAGCCATCTATATGCTACTCACACAGGGCTATCTTGCGCGCGCGCAGATGTGGAGGAAGCGGTGAGCGTGTCCGGAGACGAATTCGATCTGGCCGTGGTCGGGGGCGGCATCTGCGGTCTCGCCCATGCGCTTGCGGGCGTGCGCCGGGGCTTGCGGGTCGTGGTTATCGAGCGCGATGCAAGGGCGAACGGCGCCTCGATCCGCAATTTCGGCTTCGTCACCGTCACCGGGCAGCAGCGCGGCCAGTGCTGGCAGCGGGCGATGCGGTCGCGGCAAGTCTGGGCCGAAGTGGCCCCGGCCGCGGGCATCAGGATCGAACATGCCGGACTGGCCGTCGCGGTGCGGCGACCGGAAGCCGCGGCCGTGCTCGAGGCATTCCGCACCACCGAGATGGGAGAGGGTTGCGAGCTTCTGAGCCCGGCTGAGGCGGGCCGCCGTTTCCCGATGCTGCGGACCGACGATCTGCAAGCCGTGCTGGCGAGTCCGCACGATTTGCGGGTGGAGTCGCGCATCGCTGTGCCGGCGCTGGCGCGCTGGCTGGCCGAAGTGCACGGCGTCACCTTCCTGTATCAGACGCTGGCCAAGGCGGTGACACCGCCGGTCATCGAGACCACGCGGGGACCGGTCCGGGCCCGGCTCTGCGTGGTCTGCCCCGGCGACGATTTCCTGAGCCTCTATCCGGAGCGCATCAGCGCTTATGGGCTCGTCCGCTGCAAGCTGCACATGCTGCGGGTCGCATCGGCAGTCGCGGCGCCGCGCTTCAACGCGGCCGTGATGTCGGACCTGGGCCTTGTGCGCTATCTTGGCTACGCCGAACTGCCGGAGGCCGCCGCACTGAAGCAGCGCCTCGAATCCGAGCAGGGTCAGCATCTGGCCAACGGTGTGCATCTGATCGCCGTGCAGAGCGAGGATGGTTCGCTCGTCGTCGGCGATTCCCACCATTACGACGCGACGCCGGACCCGTTCGGTCCTGAAGCGGTGGACGAGTTGATCATGGACGAGTTCCGGCAGGTTCTGGCCTGGCCAACGCCTGGCATTCGCGAGCGCTGGATCGGCACCTACGCCTCGGCGTCCGACCGGCTGATGCTGATCGACCGCCCATCTGAAACTGTGCGCCTCGTCATGATCACCAGCGGCACCGGCGCCAGCACCTCGTTTGCGATCGCCGAGGAAGTGATTGACGAATTGACGTCCGGGAGCGGAGCCACATGACCGATAAATTCGAGCACGTCCAGGCCGTCGTGTTCGACTGGGCCGGTACGACGGTGGACCACGGCTCGCTGGCGCCGATGGGCGTGTTCGTCGAGGCCTTCGCGCGCTTCGGCGTGACGATCACCGTCGACGAGGCGCGCGGGCCGATGGGCATGGCCAAGCGCCCGCACATCGCCGCCCTGATGCGCTTACCCCGGATCGCCGCCGCGTGGCGGGACAAGCATGGGCGTGAGCCGACCGAAGCCGACATCGATGCGCTCTACGCTGTGTTCGTACCGATGAATGTCGAGGTCGCCGCCCGCTACGCCGACGTGATCCCGGGCGTGGCGGAAGCTGTCGCCGGCTTGCGGCGCCGCGGCCTGAAGATCGGCTCGAGCACGGGCTACACGCGCGAGATCATGGCCGAGGTCATTCCGGTCGCGGCCGCGCAAGGCTATGCGCCTGACAGCATCGTCTGCACCGGGGACACGCCCGACGGCCGGCCCACGCCGTTCATGCTCTACAAGGCCTTTCTAGAGCTCGCCGTCTGGCCGGCCTGGAGCTGCGTCAAGGTCGACGACACCGAGGTCGGGATCAAGGAAGGTCTCAACGGCGGCTGCTGGACCGTCGGCGTTGCCGTCACCGGCAACGTGTTCGGGTTGTCGCTCGCCGACACTGCGGCGTTGCCGCCGAAAACCTTCGCCGAGCGGCGCGCAGCCGCAGTCGAGCGGCTGGAAGCCGCCGGCGCCGATTACGTGATCGACGGCGTCGCCGACATCATCCCCGTGATCGCTGCGATCGAGGGCCGGCTGGCCCGCGGAGAGCGGCCAGGAGCCTGATAGGAGCGCGTCTGACATGAGCGAGTCTCGCATAAGCGCCTCCGAGGGCGACGTCAATTTGTCGGCGGAGCGGGGATCGTTTCAGCAGCGCCACATCGACGCAGAGACCCAAAGTTGGCTTGACGAGGACGAGCGCTGGTTCCTGCGACAGTCGCTGTCGACGCCTTGCCTGAACGTGGCCACCGCCGCCGAAGGCAGCCACATCGTCGATCTCCAGGGGCGGCGCATCCTCGATTTCCACGGCAACAGCGTGCATCAGGTCGGCTACGGTCATCCTCGCGTGGTGGCGGCCATCAAGTCGCAACTCGATACCCTGCCCTTCTGCCCGCGCCGCTACACCAACAAGTCCGCCATCGACCTCGCCCGGCGCCTCGTTGAATTGGCGCCCGCGCCGCTGGAGAAGGTGCTGCTGGCACCCAGCGGGTCAGCTGCAATCGGCATGGCACTGAAGCTCGCGCGCTATGCGACCGGACGACACAAGACGGTGTCGATGTGGGACGCGTTTCACGGCGCCAATCTCGACGCGGTCTCGGTCGGCGGCGAAGCCCTGTTTCGGCGCGGCGCTGGCCCGCTGCTGCCGGGCACGGAGCATGTGCCGCCGCCGGGACTGGCCGCGCGCTTCTTCGGACAGGACGGCCATGCGCATGAGCGCCTCGCCGACTACATCGATTATGTCCTCGAGGTGCAGGGCGACGTCGCGGCCGTGATCGCCGAGCCGATGCGTTGGACCACGGTCGAACTGCCGCCGCCCGGCTTCTGGCCCCGCGTGCGCGCGAGCTGCGATCGGCACGGGGCGCTCCTGATCTTCGACGAGGTGCCGAGTTGCCTCGGCCGCACCGGGACCATGTTCGTCTGCGAGCAGGCCGAAACTGCGCCCGACATTCTCGTGCTCGGCAAGGGACTGGGCGGCGGCATCATGCCAATGGCAGCTATGGTGGCGCGGGCCGATCTCGACGTGGTGCCCGAGGGAGCGCTCGGCCACTACACCCATGAGAAGAGCCCGGTCGGCTGCGCTGCAGCCCTCGCCACGCTCGATGTGATCGCGGAGGAAGGGCTGCTTGCCACAGCGCGTGTCCTCGGCGCGCACGCCCTCGAACGGCTGCGATCGATCGCAGACCGGTACCCCCTGATCTCCGAGGTGCGCGGCGCAGGTCTCTATCTCGGCGTCGAGATCGGCCGTCGCGACGAGGCCGAGGCCAACGCGCGCGCGGAGCGCCTCTTGTATCGCTGCCTGGAAGCAGGCCTGAGCTTCAAGCTCGGCGGCGGCAACGTGGTCACGCTATGCCCACCGCTGACGATCTCGCGCGCTGAACTCGACCGGGCCCTCGATATCCTCGAAGAGGCGATGTCAGCCTTGTGAGGAGATCGCGACGCGCACGCTTCGCGACACCGCGCTCCATCCGGGCAACGGTCCGTGCCCTCCTTTGCTGGGCCGATCCGAGCGGCCGTCCTGCAAGAACGTGAAAAACAACCCCATGCACAGTAGAAGCGCGGCTGCCGGACGGTACGATGTCCATTCGATCAAGCCATTGCCGCGCCGAGCAAATCGGCGACAAACGGGCAATGGCCGGGATTCCGCGGTGCTGCACCGCAATTCGAGGCACGCCGTCAGGTTCAGCGCAATTCAAGGTCGGCACCAATTTCGTATTTTACGAATTCTCGTTGACGCGTCGGGCAAAACAGTGGCATTATGCCATCGTGGCTCATTCGACAGCGGCACCACCCAGTGGGCGACGCGCAGAGCCTCTGTTTTCAGGAAATCCAATGCACGATTTCAGCGACAGCCGAGCGCTGTCACCGTAATTCTCGTGTCTCACTTAAGGGGTGCAGTCCAGTGCGGTCGCCACGAACCAAAAGGCCCGATCGCCATCGCGACCGGGCCTTTTCTTTTGTTCAGCTTTGCGTTCGGCGCGTGGGTTGCGCCGGGCAGCGATAACCTCGGGATGACCGAAGTCCCGGTTGCAGGGCGGCTCGGCTCATGGCGGGGCCGCCGCATGTTGCGTACACTCCGATGGGACTTATTGGCATGCCCGTCGACGGGCATGCCCCCGGCTTTCGCATCAGGCGGGTCAGCGTCACATCAGAAGTGCACCTCGGTGCGCATGCCGAGAACCACGGCATTGTCGGTCTTCACGCCTGCGGCGTTATATCCACGCCCGCCGGGATTGATCACATACTGGGCGTCGAACTTGAGGTTCAGCCACCCGGTCGCCTGCCAGCCGTACCAGACTTCGATCGGCACTTCGTTGCCGCCGGCGTTGGGGCTCAGCGCGGCCGAGTTCACGTGGGTCGTGCCCACGGCGAAGCCGACTTCGTCCTGCGGACGCCAGGTGAACGTTCCGGTATGCCGGAAGCCCCCGGCGATCTGGTAGTCCTGGTATGACGTTCGGTGATCGGCAACGGTCGTATTGAGGAAAGTATACCAACCCACCGCACCGGGACCATCAACGGTCAAGCGCTGAATGATGGACTCGTACACGCCGAAGCGGCCACGTTGATCCCCGAGATTCTGATCGGGGACGCCACCGATGCCCGGGATGGTGGTGGTGATACCGGGCAGACCGCCATCAATGCTCGACGCGTTGTCATACCAGCCGCCCAATCTCCAGGTCCCGTTCAACGGTCCCTTCGGCGCCCAGACCAACTCGACGGGCACCAGGACGCCGCTTGCGGGATTTGAGCGGGGGACGCCCGGCAGGAAGTAGACGGTCGGATCGTCCGTCGTCAGGTAATTCGGGTTGGCGTCGTAGACGCCGACCGAAATCGTGAATTCCGGCGCGATCTTGTAGTGCACGACGCCGGCCCACTGGCTCACCGGCCAGTTATAGATGTAGCCGCCCTGGATGTTGCCCGGCTGGCCGCCGCAGAAGGTCAGGTTGATGAACTCGCACAGGCCGAAGAAGAAATCGGAGCCGACAGGCAGACGGCCGCCCTTGAGTTCGAGGCGGTCATCGAAAAGCTTCTGCGAGTAGTAGAGCTGCGTCAGGCGCAGGATGTTACCGCGGCCGAACACTTCGTTGGTCAGCTGCAAGGCGGGAATGCCCGCCTGGTCATTCAGATTACGGCCAAAGCGATCGACCAGCGTCAGGCCGATCGTGCCGCCGGGGATGCCGGCAAGCTTCGCCATGTCGAACTTCGCGCCGAACCACAACTGACCAGCGTTCGCCGCAGTGTTCTTGCTTCCACCCGTGACGTTGCCGACGGCCTCGTCACCCAGCGTCAGGCCGATATCGATGCCCCGCTCCTTCAGCCTTGTCCTGCCGAGATCGCCGAACAGGTACGGCCTGGTCCAGAAGTCATCGGTTTCGGCATAAGGAACAGGCGCAGCTTTCGTTACAAGATCGGCCGCATGCACTCCACCACCCAACAGCGATGACAAAGCAATCCCGACACCGCACACACGTGCAGTGCTCACTAACCTGCGCAACATTTTCGTCGTCCTCCCGCGTCTTGGGCTTGGTCTATTTTGCCTCACGTCCTTGCCCGAAGCCCACGGGCCTGAAACGCGTTCCGTCCCCCAGAAGGCCGCCAACGACGCGGCCTCGTGTCTGTCATGCCTGATCGCCTGTTCGCGTTGGCACCACGGCCGCGCCGCGCGGCGGTGCGCTCTTTTCTTGTGCAGATGCGGATCGCGGCGTGGTGCGTGCGACGCTGGCCAGCGCCACCTTGCGCCGACGACGTGCCTGCAATTGCTGATCCGCCAGCACGCCGATCAGGATCACCGTCCCCATCACCGCGAAGTTCAGGGAATTGGGAATCCCGAGGATGTTCACGAGGTTCTGCAGCACTTGCAGCAGCGCGGTCCCCAGCACGATGCCGAGAATGGAGCCCTCGCCTCCGCGCAGGCTGCACCCGCCCAGCACGGCCGCCGCGATCGCGTAGAGTTCGTAGAAGTTGCCAAACGAGCTCGGCGAGACCGAGTTCGTGTAGAACACGAACAGGACCGTTGAAACGCCGGCGAGCCCGCCGCTGATGATATAGGCGGTTGCGATCACGAGATTGGTGTTGATGCCGGAGAAGCGCGCCGCTTCCTCGTTCTTCCCGACGGCATAAAGCCAGCGCCCGTAAACCGAGCGATGCAGCAGCACGCCGAGGACGAGCGCAAGGATGATCAGAAGGATGAAGGTGTTCGGGATGCCCGCCACGTTGCCGGAGGCGATGCTGCTCAGCGTCCCGGCCTCGTCGCCATAGCCGAAGCCGCGTGTCGAGTCGCTCGTATAGTACCGGGCGGCGCCGCGATAGATCAGCAACCCACACAGCGTCACGATGAAGGGCTGCATCTTCAGCCGGGTGACGAGGAAACCCTGAATTCCTCCCAGCACCAGGCCGCCCAGCAGCACGGCCAGCAGCGCGAACGGCCAGGGAACCTGATAAGTCGTCAGAAGGTCGATGAAGACGACGCCGAGCAGCGCGAACATCGAGCCGAGCGAGAGGTCGATGCCGCCGGTGATGATCACGAGCCCCTCGCCCAGCGCGAACACGCCGAACAAGCCGATCAGATTGGCCATATTCAACAAGTTCACCAGCGACAGGAAGGCCGGATTGATCGCGCCCGTGATGGCGGCGATCACGACCAGCAGCATGCCCAGGCCGAGTTCTTTCTTGATCATGGCGCGGCCGCTTCCACGGTTTCCAGCGCCTGGCCGATCGCAAGCTGCAACACGTTGTATTCGCTGAACTGCGGTCGCTCCAGCACGCCGCTGACGCTCCCTTCATGCATCACCGCGACCCGGTCGGAGACGCCAATGACCTCCTCCATGTCCGAAGAAATCATCACGATTGCGACGCCATGGTCTGCGAGCTCGCGCATCAGCGCATAGATCTCGCTCTTGGCACCGACATCGACGCCCCGGGTCGGCTCGTCGAAGAACATCACGCGCGGCTGCATCGAAAGCCACTTGCCCAGCACGACCTTTTGCTGATTGCCGCCGGAGAGCGTCACGGCCTCCGTATCGATGCTCGCCACCTTGATGGAGAGGCGCCTCACCTGCTCTTTCGCGACCTTGCGCTCGTCCACGCTGCTGACCAGCCACATCCGCGCATAGTTCAGCAGGCTCGCCAGCGTCACGTTCTCCCGGATCGGGAGCTCCAGCACGAGCCCGGATTTCTTGCGATCCTCCGGCATCAGATAGATGCCCTGCCTGATCGCGTCCCGCGGCGATGCGACATCGACCGGCGCGTTGTCGATCCTGATCTCGCCGCCCAGCAGCGGGTCAATGCCGAAAGCCGCGCGGGCAAGGGAGGTGCGGCCGGCGCCCACCAGCCCTGCCAGTCCGAGTATCTCGCCATGCCGCACGGACAGATCGATCTGCCGGTCGGGAAAGGCCGATGTCACGAGGCCGACGATGTCGCAGCCGCCCGGCTGCGGCGGCCGCTTCGGCGGCGTATGCAGCGCTTTCAGGTCGCGACCGATCATCAGCCGGATCATTGCGGCATGGCTCAGCCCGTCGCGCGCCAGCTCTCCCACCGTGCGCCCGTCGCGGAGCACCACGACGCGGTCGGCGCAGGTCATGATCTCGCCGAGCCGGTGAGAGATGTAGATCACCGAGATGCCGTGCGCCTTCAGATCGGCAATCACGTCCAGCAGCCGCTCAGTCTCCGAAATCGTGAGGCTGGAGGTCGGCTCGTCCATGATGATCACGCGGGCGTCGATCGAGAGCGCCTTGGCGATCTCCACCAACTGACGCTCGGCGATCGACAAATTGTCGACCAGCGTGTCCGGGGTGAAATCGGCGCCCAGCCGCTCCAGCAGCGGCGTCACGCGGGCGCGCATCTGCGCGTCGTCCACCAGCTTGAGCGGTCCGCCGACAAGCCTCTCGCGTCCGATGAAGACGTTCGCGGCGACGTCGAGATTTTCGAACAGGTTCAGTTCCTGATGCACGAAGGCGATGCCGGCCTGCGTCGCCTCGTTCACCGTCAGACGGGCGTGGTCGGTGCCGCCGATGCGGATCACGCCCTCGCTCGGCGCGATCACGCCACCCAGCACGCGCATCAGCGTCGATTTGCCGGCGCCGTTCTCGCCGATCAGGCCCAGCACCTCGCCGCGGTACACACGCAGGCTGACGTCGTCGAGGGCCATGACCCCGGGATAGGACTTGCTGATCCCGGCGAGTTCGAACAGGATTTCCGCCATTCATCTCCTCCCGCACGACGCCCGACTGTGCCAGCCGGGCGTCGAAAGGCGCTGAAAGTCACTTCTTCAGCAGTCCCTTCAGATTTGCGGTGAATTCCGCGACGTTGGCCTTGCTGATCACCTGGGTTGGCACGATCAGCTTGCTGTCAGCCGGGATCCAGGACTTGTCGCCGTTCAGCGTCTTGATGATGTTGGTGGCGGAGAGATACCCGAATTCGTACGGCTGCTGCACGACAGTGGATTCGATTGTGCCGTCGGATATTCCCCGCAGCGTGCGCTGATCCTCGTCGAACCCGACAATCTTCACCTTGCCGGCCTTGCCCGCCGCCTTGACCGCGTCATAGATCAGCGGCGTCTCGTAACTCCAAAGGCCTGATAACAGCGCGATGTCGGGATATTTGACGAGCACGTTCTCGATATTCGCCTTGGCCTTGGCGAAGTCCACCTGGTCGGTGAACACGTCGACCAGTTCGACCTTGGTGCCGGCGATCGCATCCTTGATCCCCTGCACCCGCTCGCGGGCATTGTCCGCGTCCATCGTGCCGACGAACAGCGCGATCTTGCCGCCGTTCGGCAGCGCCTTCTTGATCTCCTCGCCTGCCTGCCGCCCGGCCGCGACGTTGTCGGTGCCGATATAGGCGAGACGCTTGCTCTGCGGCGCGTCGCTGTCCGTCGTGATCAACACGGTCTTGGCCGCAACCTTGTTGAGCTGCTCGGTCGCGTGTGGCGCATCGTCGACCGAGATGGAGATGCCGGCGACGCCGCGCACCAGCAAATCGTCCAACTCGCGCCGCTGGCCCGCCGCGGTGCCTTCGTTGGTGACGATCAATTCGATATTGTATTCCGGATGTTCCTTCTGCGCCTTTTCGAGCCCGCGGCCGGCGATGGTCCAGAAGTCGGCCGCAACATTGGTGACCAGCGCAATGGTCTTCTTTTGCTGGGCCTGCGCTGTCCCCGTCGCCATCGCGAGCGCGGCGGTCGCGAGCAACGGCACTAGCAATTTTGTCATTGATCCGTTCATGTTCACCTCCCTTTGGTCACCCCGGCTGAGGGGCTTCACGACGCTTTTGCGCCTTATTTTATTTACGTAGCGAAGAAATGTCGCAGAGCAAAAACATCGAAATCGGGATGTACTGGCTCCTTCTTCAAGCGGAGATAGTACATGCGGTATGATATTAGTAAATATGGGTCTCAGACGACGCTTTCTGGCTGTGCTTTTTCGATCACACCACCAACTTCCAGCTATTAACTTCACAAAATGAATTAAAGAGACAACATGGTTGACCAAATTGAGCCGCCGAGACGCATTTCAAGCCCTGCCCGCGGCTCGAACCGCGGCCGCCTCGTGGAAGTCTTGCGACGCCAGGGGCCGTTGCCGCGTGTGGAGCTCGCACGGAGTACGGGACTGAGCTTCCCCGCCGTTTCCGGCCTGACGTCGCGGCTGATCGCGGAGGAGTTGCTGTGCGAGACCGAGACAGCGGCAACCTCATGGCCCGACGACACCGACGAAGACGATGCGGACGGACTGAACGGCCGCCGCCGTGGCCGGCCCGCCGTGCTGCTGACCCTGAACCCGGAGTTCGGCCGCATCATCGCGATCTCGCTGCGCATGAATCTGATTGAAACGCTGATCGCGGATTTCAGCGGCTCCGGCCTGGCGCAATCGCGGCTCGAAATCGCGACGCGGGCTCTCGATGCGGGCGCGCTGTGCGATCTCGTGATTGCGCAGATCGATGCGATGCTTGGAGCGACGGCCACGCCGCGCCATCGCCTGTTGGGAATAGGCATTGCCCTGCAGGGTATCGTGAACGCGGACACCGGCCGGCATCTGTGGAGTCCGGCACTGTCCGTCACCGATATCGACCTGGTGAAGCCGGTGCGCCAGGCCTTCGGCGCCGAAGTCGTAATGGCGAACGACGCTGTCGCGGTTGCGCTCGCACTCTCTGCCGCGGAGCCGTCACTGGCGCAGGGCCTCTCGGCCACGATCATGGTCGGCCACGGCGTCGGCATGGGCGTCGTTGTCGACGGTGAAGCGCGCTGGGGCGCCGGCGCCGGCAGCGAAATTGGCCATATCAAATTGGGATCGAACGGGCCGCAATGCCGCTGCGGCCAGCGCGGCTGCATCGAGGCCCATCTCGCCGACTACGCGCTCTACCGCGACGCTCGCACCTTTCTCGACTTGCCGCCGGCGGCCTCGCAGCAGCCTTCCGAGGCGCAGATGGCCCTCCTGCGCGAGCGCGCGCGGGGCGGCGATCCCCGGCTCGAGCACGTATTCCAGCAGGCAGGTCGCGCGCTTGCCGAGGCGGTCGCGGCAACGATATCCGTGCTGCGCCCACACCATGTGATCCTGGCGGGACCCGGCCTGCAGGCGTTCGACATGATGCGCCGCGCCTATGAGGAGCGGCTCGAGCAAGCGGTGTTGCCATGGCTGCTCAAGTCCACGGCGATCTATCTGCGTCCAAGCGAGTCGGCGGCAATTGTCGAGGGCATGGTGCGACGGACGCTGTGGGTCGTGGACCGAACCCGCATGGAGGCGACTGAGTGAGCACGGGAAGGCGCCAAAATACAGAAGGCCCGGTCGCCAATGGTGGTGACCGGGCCTTTCTCTTGTTCAGCTCAAGCGATGCGCAGGCTGCTGCCCGGTCACAAGCTGCGGAATGCGGGAAGAGCTTGAAAAATGGAAAGCGGAAATGCCCGACAGCGGATCGATCTTTCGATCACGCCCTCGATGAACTGGGTCAGGCAACATGCAAAATGTTCGTAGTCAGGACTGCGCGCCTCGTTCACGACAATTGTCCAATCAGCTGCACCGCCACTTGTGAGCCAATGGATTACATCTCCATTGTCCGTGATGCCTACCGGCAATAGGCCGCCTTTGATCGGGTGCAGCTTGAACGGGATTTGTTCGCCGAACGTGTCTTGCAAAGCAAGCAGCACGTCCAACTGCCGCCTGGACTGCTTCGGCAAATTTAGCTCGGGTCTCGTGGAGAAGGGATTTAGAATCGTAAGGAACTCTCCGATCACACCGCTTCCGTAGATTCCTATGAATCTCTTGAAGTCATCCGGGAACGCGACGCCCATGGCGTCTTCAATGGAGGACCAGTCGCCTGTTGCTTCCAAGGGACGTAGTGGGGGCTCTAATTTGCGGACGAGTGATTCAAGCGACATCCAATGAATACCCCGGAGGACTAACAACAGTCACGTCGAGCGGAAACCACGCGAATCTTCACGTTGCAAGGTGCCGGATTGCGCTTCCGCCTTCGCTCGCCGAGCTATGGCGGGCAATTTCGCTCCGTCCGGGTTACGGCATCAAACGAAAAAGCCCGATCGCCGATGGCGACCGGGCCTTTCTTATTTGATCGACGCAGCGCTCAGGCCGCCTCGGCGACCACGGCCTCCCTCTCGACCAGCTCCGTGCCGATCAGATAATCGCGGCAGCCGCGCAAGGAACGCAGCGCGCGGTTGAAGTCGATGCCGGTCGAGACCAGCGCATGCAGCGTCGCCGGGTTGCGCACGATGCCGCGCAGCACGGCGGCGAGGTCGATCTGGCCGTTTGGCTTGATGGCGGCGCGGGCGAGTGCCGGAAGGGCGCGATGGGCGGGATCGCTGATGACGCGGACGGCGGCGAAGGGTAGCCCGGCCTCGGCGGCGTAGGCGGCCGCGATGTGGCTTTCCATGTCGACGGCGGACGCGCCGGTCTCGGAGTGCAGCGCCGCCTTGCAGGCGCGCTTGGTGACCACTTCCTCGGCGCCGGCGAGGCTGCCGCGCACGACGCGGCGGCGGCCCGAGGTCAGGCGGTCGATCAGGTCGTCACCGAGCGACAGGCCGGCGGCCCAGCGGGTATCGCCGGAGAGCACCTCGGTCGCCAGCACGACGTCGCCGGAGCGCAGCGTCGGGTCGAGCCCGCCGGCCACGCCGAACGAGATCACGCCGCGAATCGTCTCGGGATCCACCACGGTCAGAAGTGCCCGCAACTGGGTCGGGCTGCTGGACGAGCAGATCACGGCCATGCCGGGCCCGGCCGCGATGCGGGCCTCCTGAACCAGTCCAGTCACGATCAAGATCGGCCGCGGATCAATGGCATTGCCCGCGGTAAGATAGTCCCCCGTCCCCAAAGTCACATCCCGACCCCTACCACCCTGCTGTTGGTGTTCCGCAAGTTCCGATACCGCGCCAACGCCCACAGCGGAAAGAACTTCGGGTAACCATGATACCGCAGATAGAATACACGCGGAAAGCCCGTGGCGGTGTACCGCTGCTCGTCCCACAGTCCTTTTTTGTTCTGTGTTGCAATCAGGTACTCCACCCCGCGGGCGACGGCCGGGTGATCAACCTCGCCTGCCGCCATCAGGGCAAGCAAGGCCCATGCCGTTTGCGAGGCGGTCGAGGGGGCTGCTTCCCAGCCCTTGTAGTCGAGCCGGTAGCTGACGGCATCCTCGCCCCAGCCGCCGTCCTGGTTCTGGATCGAGGCCAGCCAGCCGGCGGCCTTCCGGATCATGGGGTCGTCGTGGCGGACGCCGGCCATGTTCAGGGCACAGAGCACCGACCAGGTTCCATAGATGAAGTTCATGCCCCAGCGGCCGTACCAAGACCCTTCCGGGTGCTGGGTCTTGCGGAGGTAGGCAACACCATCGGCGACGTGCTTGCTGCTCTTCTCGGTCTCACCGAGCTGGGCCAGCATCGAGATGCAGCGCGCCGTGACGTCCTCGGTCGGCGGGTCGAGCAGCGCGCCGTGGTCCGAGAACGGGATGTTGTTCAGATAATATTCGAGATTGTTGACGTCGAAGGCAGCCCAGCCGCCGTCGTCGCTCTGCATACCCTCGATCCACTCCCGGCCACGGTCGATCGCGGCATCATAGCCGGTCGCACCGTGCTCCCGGCGCATGCGGTCCATCGACATCACCACCACCGCGGTGTCGTCGAGATCGGGATAATGCGCGTTGTTGTACTGGAAGGCCCAGCCGCCCGGACGTACGTCGGGCCGCTTCACCGCCCAGTCGCCCTTCACCTCGAGCTCCTGCTTCGGGATCAGCCAGTCGAGGCCCTGCTTGGCCGCAGGCACCGCCTTGTCGCCGCCGGCTTCCAGCAACGCATGAGCCGTCAGCGTCGTATCCCACACCGGCGAGACGCAGGGCTGGCAATAGGCCTCGTCGTCCTTGATCACGAGCAGCTTGTCGATGCCCCGGCGCGTGATCGCGCGCGGCGGGAAGTTCTCGTCCTTGCCGAGCGCGTCGTACATCATGACGATGTTGGCCATGGGCGGATAGATCGCGCCCATGCCGTCCTCGCCGTTGAGCCGCTCCTCGGTGAAGGCGAGCGCGGCATCGATCGCGCGCTTGCGCAGGCGCTTCGGAAACATCGGCTCGACCACGCGCAAGATCGCATCGAGCGCGCGGAACAGCACGAACCAGGCCATGCTCTGGTGCGGCGCCTTCGCGGTCATGCCGATCGAGCGCGGATCCTGCAGGAACAACTCGTCGATGCCGACGCCCTTCGGATTCCTCGCCAGCGGCTTCAGCGCGGCGATCACCATCAGCGGCACCATGGTGGTGCGCGCCCAGTAGGAAATCTTGTTGAGGTGGAACGGCGACCAGAACGGCAGCAGCACGATCTCGATCGGCAGCACCGGCACCGCGCGCCAGGTCACCACACCGAACGTCGCGAGCAGGAAGCGTGTGAAGACGTTGCTGTTGATCGCACCGCCGCGGGAATGGATCGCCTCGCGCGCACGCACCATATGCGGGGCATCGACGGAATCGCCGATCATCTTCAGCGCGAAGTAGGCCTTCACGCTGGCGCTCATGTCGAACGCGCCGTCATGCACCAGCGGCCAGCCGCCATGGGCGCCCTGAACGCGGCGCAGATAGTTCGCGATCTTGGCTTCGAGCGCGGTGTCGACGGGCTCGGCGAGATAATGACGCAGCAGAACGTATTCGGCTGGAATCGTGCAGTCGGCCTCGAGCTCGAACACCCAATGGCCGTCGGCTTGCTGCAAGCCGATGACGCCTTCGGTCGCCGACGCGATGCTCGATTCCAATACTTTCGATTCCAAAGCTTCGCGGCTGGTCGCGTTCACGGAATCCATCTCGCTCGATTGCTCCGATAGTCGATTGAAATTGAGTTGCCTTGGAAGTGAGCTGGACATTTGCCCGTCAGGGCCGCTTTTCAAGATTTCTTGGCGGCCAAAACCAGATCTGCAGCACGATCACCTGATCGAACCGATCCCTCGATGGTTGCAGGCAATCCCGTAGCAGTCCAGTCGCCGGCGAGGAACAGGTTTTTCAGCGCAGTGACCGGTCCTGGACGCAGGGCATTCTGTGCCGGCGTGGCCGCAAATGTGGCGCGGCGCTCGCGCACGATCTGCCACGGCGGCAGTTCGCCGGACACCCCACCCGCCTTGCAGACATCGTTCCAGATCGCCTGCGCGAGTTCCTCGCGCGGCATGTCGACCAGACGATCGCCATTGCTGATGGTCACGGACAACCGGTTCGGAAACGCGAACAGCCATTCCACGACGCCGCCGATCACGCCGAGAATCGGCGCCGAACCCGGCGGCGGCGCAATACGGAAATGCGCATTCACGATAGCGCGGAATTCAGTCGGCGCCGTCAGGCCCGGCAGCAGGCTCGTCGCCGCGCGCGGGGGCACCGCCATCACGATCATATCGCCTGCAGCGAGCTGGATCACATCCTCGCCGCCGAAATTCAGCGCGCTGACCTTGCCGTCAGTGGTGACGAAGGAACGCAGCTCATGGCCGAGCTGAACGGTGTGCCCGCGTTCCTGCAGGAATTTGACGGCCGGCTCGATCAGCACATCGCTCAGGCCATCGCGCGCGATCAGCGGACGGCAGGCCTGCCCGCCGGCGAGCAGCGTCTCGCGCACGATCGCACCGGCAAGCCCGGCCGAACCCTCGGGCGGATCGACGTTGAGCGCGGCGAGCAGCAGCGGCTGCACCAGGCGTTGATAGAGCACGCCTTCGCAAGGAATGGACTTGCCGACCAGCGTCTCTTCCGACGCCCAGATCAGCGGCGCCAGCTTGAGATAATCGGTGAGCCCGGTGTCGGGAACGCGGCGGCTCTCGTCGAGCACCCAGGCGGGCCACCTGCCAGCGCCGAGATCGATCTGCCAGCGCTGTCCGGTCTTGATATCGACGAAGGGAAACTGCGCACTGTCGGGGCCGACGAGGCCGGCCTCGGTGCCGATCGAGCGCGCATAGGCGCGCGCGTGACTGTTGCCCGACAACAGCAAATGATTGCCGTTGTCGATGGTGAGATTGGTGGCGCCGTCGAAATAGGAACGGCAGCGGCCGCCGGCCTGGTGCGTCGCCTCATGCACAGCGACCTTGAAGCCGGCATTGGCGAGCCGCACGGCGGCGGAGAGGCCAGAAATTCCGGCACCGATGATGTGAGCTGTGTTTTGCATCAGATGAAAGCGTAACGGAGCAGGATCAGGATGCGTGTGACTTTCGACACACGCACCGGCTCGCGCGGCGCGTTGAAGCCGCGCGCGATCAGGAGGTCCAGAATGGCATGATAGTATTTCGACATCATCCGCGGCGCGCGCACCGCGCGGCGCTTGTTGCGGTTCATGATCTCGTCCGACTTCTCGAAATACACCTTTGCGCGCTGCGCCAGCGGCAGGCAGACCTTTGGCAGCGCACGCTCGACGATCACGCGGTTCGGATCGTTGGAGGTGATGCCGGCATGCAGCAGCGCTTCGCGCGGCAGGTAGAGCCGCCCGAGGCCTGCGTCCTCGTCGATGTCGCGCAAAATGTTGGTGAGCTGGAGCGCGCGGCCGAGATGATGGGCGAGCTCGATGCCGTCCGCTTCCGGCAGGCCGAACACGCGTACCGACAATCGTCCCACGGCGCTGGCGACACGGTCGCAATAGAGATCCAGCGTCGCCATGTCGGGCGCGCGGATGTCCTGCGGCACGTCCATCTCCATGCCGTCGACGATCGCGAGGAAATCCTCGCGCTTGAGGCCGAAGGTTTTCACGGAGCCGACGTAGTCGGCAAGGCGCGGCGGCGGATTACCCTGATAGAGCGCGTCGATGTCGTTGCGCCACGCCTGCAGCGCGGCGAGCCGTTCGTCGCGCGGACCGTCGGAATCGGCGATGTCGTCAACCTGGCGGCAGAAGCTGTAGATCTGGAACATGGCTTCGCGCTGGTCATGCGGCAGGATGCGCATCGCAGCGTAGAAGGAGCTGTTCGATGCGGTCGAGCCATAATTGGCGCTGGGCGCGGCCGCCTCAAGCGTCATGTGCGGTCCCCGGTCTGGAAATGGCCTTGCGTCCGATCGCGCGGCGGCCGGCTTCGCCGATCATCCCGGCGAGGCTGAAGGCGAGCAGCTCGAACTTGTTCAGATGCACGCGCTCGCGCAGGGGATCGCGCACCTGCAACAGCCGCACGATGCGATCGGCATAGGCCTGGATCACCGCAACGTCGACGCCGAGGCGAAAATCTTTGATCTCCGCGCTGAGCGACCTGCCCTCGTCAAGCAGCGCTGCGTTACGAACGGCAAGCCCCTGAAGGCAGGCCAGCATTGCCGGCGGCGACTCGGCAAGCCCGAGCTGCTCGACGGAAGCACCGCTCGCAGCCAGCGCATCGCGCGGCAGATAGACGCGATTGAGCTCGCGGAAATCCTTGCCGCAATCCTGGAGGTGGTTGTTGATCTGGAGCGCCGCACAGAGCGCGTCCGAGGCAGCCCACGTCGAGGTGCTCTCGCCGTGGACATCGAGCATGAAGCGCCCGACCGGCATCGCCGAGTAGCGGCAATAATGGATGACCTCGTCCCAGTTCTCGTAACGCAGCTTGGTCACATCCATGCGGAATGCAATGAGCACATCGAGCGCGTGGCGCGGCGCCATGCCGCGCTCGGCCAGCGCGCGGCGCAGGGTGACGGCTTCGGCCTGGGTGTCGCCCCTGCCGAGCAGTTCCGCCTCGAACAGGTCGAGCAAGCGTAGCTTCTCGTCGGGCGGCAGGGTCGCGTGATCGGCGATGTCGTCGGCGGTGCGGACGAAATTGTAATACGCCAGGATCAGCGCACGATGACGCGGATGAATGATCCAGGACGCGACGGGAAAATTCTCGTCGCGGTCACCTTTGCCGGATCGCAATTCGCTCGCAGAGGTCATCGAATGCTGGCTTACAATCGTTTGGACAGGGAGGGCTTTTTCGCTCACGCGGGCTCATGCCGACGATGCCGCCGCGGCCCCCATATAGGGGAATACGGCCGCAAAACCAATCCTGTCTCTCGATGGCAGCCCTTCCGGATCCGGCCCGAAAAGGCGGCCCCAGGACCGCCTTTGTGGGCCAGTGGCCGAGCTTACTGATTGTGGCTCTTCAGGACCTGGTCGCAGGCCTGCGAGATCTTGGCCCGGTTCTCCTTGAGGCAGGCCAGGATGGTGAAATCGCCCTGGTCGATGACCGGACGGCAGAACTTCTGCACATCGCGCGTGCAGGCCTTCTGCTCGGCGTCCGTGCCGCGTCCTGCTTGGGCGAAAGCCGCGGTGGAAAGGGAGGCCGACAGCAGGGTGAGAGCGACGAGAAGCTTACGCATTGTATTCCTTCGTTCTGACGGCAGAAGCGCACCGGTCCCGGACAGCACAGGGCGGACGGCCGGAGCGGATTGTTCTGA
Organism: Bradyrhizobium betae; assembly: GCF_004123905.1. Lineage (GTDB taxonomy): Bacteria > Pseudomonadota > Alphaproteobacteria > Rhizobiales > Xanthobacteraceae > Bradyrhizobium > Bradyrhizobium betae_A. The sequence continues at coordinate 179,623 of NZ_MZXW01000015.1, read as the reverse complement.
TGGCAAGTCGCCGCGGAAAGTGCGACCTCGGAGAAGGCACAAGCACTGGCAAATGCGGCCAAATTGGCGCCGCGCCCACCAAATCAGGTCTTCCCCGAGCCTTCCTTGGCAGATGTAAGGGTTTGATACTACGTCATAATTCAGGCACCACGCATTTTACTGCACGTCTGTTGCAGCGCTGCATCGCCCCACCCTGCCGTTTCGGCCAGAAACATGCCGAAACACAGCAAATCGCGAGGTCCAAGCATTGCACAGGTGCCTGGTGAACCGCCATCTCTGGCGATCAGGCGTTGAACCTGACACAGGCTCGGAACACTAAACCTTCGATGTGGCGAGACGTCCCCGATGAGCGGACGTCGTTCCAAAACGGGATATTTGTGATGAAATTTTTTGGACGATCTGCACTGGCGATCAAGGCGGCCGGCATCGGGGCTGCGCTGCTCTTCTCAGTTTCGGCAAGCCACGCGCAGTCGTCCGGACCGTTTGCCGGCTTCGACGGCGCGTGGACCGGCACCGGCACGGTGTCGCTGTCCGACGGTTCCACCGAACGGATTCGCTGCAGGGCGGACTACAAGGTCGCCGGCACCGGTCTCAACCTCAAGCAGGCGCTGCACTGCGCGTCCGATAGCTACAAGTTCGACCTCACCAGCGACGTGACGAGCCAGGGCGAGCGGATCTCCGGCAACTGGAGCGAGACCAACCGCAACATCTTCGGCAATCTGCAAGGCACCGCCGGCGGTGGTCAGATCGAGGTGTTCGTCGAGGCCAACGGCTTCGCCGCCAATCTGTCGCTGCGCACCAACGGCACCAAGCAGACGGTGCAGATCTCCTCCAAGGGCGAAATCCGCGGCGTCAACATCACGTTGACGAAGGGCTGATTGCACTTCCAGATCAATGGCAATACGGCCCTCGGTTCTCGCGAGCCGGGGGCTTTTTGCTGATATGAACCATCTGCGCAGGCACCTGCTCAAAGCCATCGGGCTCTTCGCCGCCAGTCGGGCGTGGGCCAATGATCAACCGTCGATCCAGCGGAGGACGGACATGCAGCCTTCGTCCGTGAAGCCACGTCACGTGCTCTGTTTCCTCGGCACGGATGACAGCCTGCTGCATCCGCCCAAGGCGGTGGCCAAAACGATCGCGGATTTCAACTTCGAAATCGATCGCACTTATTCGCAAGGAAAGCCCGATCCCCACATGGAGCGATCGTTCGGGGTGTGCTGGGATCGCGTCTTCCCCAACGCATGGTCCGCCGCCGACGAAACCGCGGTGACCAACCATAAAGCGGTGCTCTACGTGCTGAGCCCGCCGCTGGAGCAGCAGAAATCAGTCGCCTATTCGGCAGCCGCCTTGCGCATCGTCGAGGAGATGATCGAGGCCGGCGCCACCGCCGTGAAGGGCGAAAGCGCGGGCGTCGCTCATGGTCTCAAACGATGGATGCAATTGGCCGGCGAGTGCAAGGCGGCGGCGAGGACGAACCAGGGCCTCGCCGTGACGGCAGCGATGAGCCGGACCTGCCGCCTCGCCTTCGCCAAGCGCCCGCTCGGCGACAACAGCTACAACGAAAGCGTCGGCTTCCACCTCGTCGGGCTGCCGGAGGTCTATGTCGCGAAGTCGCACGGCAGCGATCGGGACGCAGCCAAGTTGATCGACGAGATCGCCGACGACATGGCGGAGCACGGCGTCGACGCGACCTTGCGCGGGCGCAAGCTCGCACTTTCGCGAGAATCGCAATACGCCGACGACGATTTCAAGTTCAATCCATACGGGATCGTCCACGTCGAGGCGTGAGCCGAAGCGCGCCGGATCAGTCCTTGCGCGCGACGCATTCGCACCGGCATCTGAAATAGACTGCGTCTGGATCGGCTCCCCAGGCCTCCCATCCGGCAAGCGCGGCCTGAATCTCATCATCCGCGGCGAGCCCCTTGCCCACGAGTTGCGGTCCGAGGCCAAGCAGGCTTCGCCTGGCGTCGGCGACGGCCTCGCTGCGGCTCGCGGCATCGGCACTGTGGTTGACATAGCTGGCGCCCGCCCAGACCGGTGTGAAACCGTGGGCGCGAAGAATGGAGCTCTGCCGGCGACCGAAGAAAAGCGCCTTGGGATCGTCGTGCTCGTACCAGCGCTGCCAGAGATCGAGCGCGAGGCGCACGCCGTCGATTTCGGGGTGAAGCACATTGCCGCCGACATCGGCGTCGCGCGTTGCGAGGAAGCCACCCGGCTTGAGTACCCGGCGGGCTTCCGCCAGCGTCCGGGTCAGTACCGCCTCGCTCTGATGGTAGAGCACCGCATGAAAGAACACGGCGTCGAACGATCCATCCTCGAACGGCAGCGCCGTCATGTCGGCTTCGGCAAAGGTGAGGTTGGTCAAGCCCGCCTCCGCCGCGCGTGCGCTGGCGGCGGCGATCGCCCTCGGCTCGATATCGACGCCGACTGCGCTTCCAACAATGCCCGCGAGCGCTACCGTGATGGTCCCGGGTCCACAACCGGCGTCGAGCAGGATCGTGTCCGACGTCAGGAACGGAACGAAAAAGGCGGCTGAATCGCCGCCTCGCTTCTGCTGAAACTCCACGATGGAGCCGTCGTGCCGCATGGCGCATCCTCGACCGGAACTCCGGCGCAGTCGTTCAGACTGCGCCGATTCCATGTCCGGTGGATGAAGCCGCTCAGATCGCCGGCTTATCAGGGCCTTGCAGCTTGGCGTGCAGGTTGATCAGCCACATCGCCGTCGGCCGCAGGATGAAGAGGTCGGCGACGAGCGCCATCACCATCGAGAACGCGCTGAGCCAGCCGAACAGCCGCAGCGACGGCAGGTCGGAGAACACGGTGACGACGAGGCCGCAGGCCAGCACCAGCGTGGTCAGGATCAGCGCCGGGCCGACCAGCACGGTCGCGCGCTCCACCGCGAGCGCCGAACCGACGCCCGGCTTGCTCTCCAGCCTGAGGCGATTGAGGAAGTGGATGGTTGCGCTCAGGCCCAGGCCGAACGAGACGGTGAGCGCGACGACGCTGGCGAATTGCAGCCCCTCGCCCATCGCCCACAGCACCGTTCCCGACATCACCACCGGGAAGATGCCCGGCAGGATGCAGGCGAACATCACGACCCAGGAGCGGAACGCCAGGCCGATGAAGATCGCGACCAGCGCGAACTCGACGGTCAGGCCGCGGTTGAGTTTCTCGATCATGCCGGCCGAATTGCGCGCGGCGATGGCGGCAAGACCCGTCACCGCAACCTCGTAGCCGGGGTGCTTCTTGCGGACAGCGTCGAGTTCGGAATCGAGTTTCTCGACGATCGGCAGAAGCTGGCTGGAATCCTTGTCCGGCACGCGGCCTGCGACCACGACGGCATCCTGCTCCGCATCGATGAAGCGCCGCACCAGATGCTCGGGAATGACGCTCACATATTCCTTGAGCGTCGCGACGTCGGCGCCGCCGGCCTTTTCCGCAAGCCAGCGGCGCAGGGTCTCGAGCGACCAGACATTGCCGACACCGGCGGCTTTCTCGACGGTCGCGTGCACGTCTGCGATGGTCTGCAGCGTCTCCGGTGAGTAGAGCGTCTCACCCTTGGGGAACTGGATCAGCACGTTGACCGGGTTGGCGCCGGTGAGCTTGGCGTCGAGGCGGTCGCTGGCGGCAACCGCCTGGCGCTTGTCCGGCACCTGGTCGGCGAGCCGGTAGCGCGGCTCGAGATTGGCATAGATGACGCCGAGGCCCGCGACGAACACCACCGCGATCAGGCTGAACAGGCCGGGGCGGCCCACCATGCGCACCGCGATCCAGTAGCAGAAATTGCGCAGCGCCTGGACGCCGGCATCGGCGCTCTGGAACTTGGTCGCAAAGACTTTCTCGTTGCGCACCAGCAGCACGCCGAACACCGGCACCAGCGACAGCACCGCGACCAGCGCGATGATGGTGGCGGCGAGACCCGCCTCGCCGAATTTGCGGATCAAGTCGGAGTCGGAGAACTGGAGCGCGATGAAGGAAATGCCGGCGGTGCCATGCGTCAGCACGCAGGCCGGGCCCACCACCAGCACGGCGTTCTTGAATGCGGTGAACTTGTCCTGGCCTGCAATCAGCCGGTCGCGCGCGGCAAACGTAAGCTGCATCGAGTCGGAGAAGCTGATCACCATGATGAGCGGCGTCATCACGTTCAGGAACATGTTGAGATTGAAATTGGCCCAGCCGAGCGCGCCGAGCGCCAGCAGGATCGCGATCATCGGCGGGAACGCCGCCGCCACCATGAACGATATCTTCCGGAAGAAGATGATCGCGATGATGCAGCCGGCGAGGATGCCGAGGATGTTGTAGGTGAGGCCGTCGCGCTCGACCGCGTTACGGATCTCGAGCTGCATCACCGGCACGCCGGAGAGCTGCACGTTGAGCCCGGTATCGCTGAGATCTTCCTTCATCAGCCCGCGGATGTCGGCGATGGTCTTGGTCAGCTTGCTGGAGGCAACCACCTCCGGATCGAGCGACAGCACGATCAGCGCCAGCGTGCCGTCCTCCGACAGCAACTTGCCGCGGATGATCTCGTTGTTCTTGACGGTCTCGATGAACTTGTCATAGGCCGCGCCCTCGGGCAGCTCGGGCGGGAATAGCGCCGCCGGCAGCTTGCCCGGCGCCGGCGCCTGGCGCGCGGAGAACAGCGAGACCAGCCCGCGCGTGCCTTCGACCAGCTGCATGTCGGTGACGAAGTCGCGCAGCTTCTCGAGGTTATTCCGCGCCAAGAGGGTCTTGCCCTCGACCACGACGAGGACGTCGAATTCCTCGGCCGGGAACTTCTTTGTCACCGCTTCGTATTGGCGGAATTCCGGCGTGTTGGACCGGAACAGCTGAGACAGCGAATCGTCGATCTTGATCCGGTGGATGCCGAACACCGCGCCGACAATCAGCACGAGCAGGACGATGCAGGAGACGATCGGCGCCCGGACGGCGATCAGCCCGATGCGCTCGAGCCCGAACGCGATCGAGGACGCAGGTCCCTGCTCGACCTTGTCGACATGAACCTCATTCTCGCGGTGCTTTTCGAGCATGCCTTGTCCAGTTCCTAAATCGGCTCAAGCTGTGAACTTATTGCGTCCCGCGAACGGCTTGAAAACGCCATACAAATGGGAGGCTTGCCCTTTGAAAATGCGCGGAAAATCGCCGGCAGCGGTTTAGCAGGTCAATCACCCTTTTCGCAAGCCAGCGGAGGGTGGCCAAATCGATCAAGATGCGGCGATTTTGACGGAATGCCCGTCATTCGGGCAAAGCCGTGCCAATTCGACGCGGCGCGCGGTCGCCGCTCTCGTCTTTCAGCGCCACCCCAGTGACTTCCCGCGCCAGCCCCTCGCGGACCAGCCAGGCGATCTTGAAGGCGGCCTCCTGATAGCTCAACCCAGCCTTGTGGATGTTCGACACGCAATTGCGCTCGGCGTCGGTGCAGCCGGGTTTTGGTGCGAAGGTCAGATAGGCACCGAGACTGTCGGGCGCGGACAGGCCGGGCCGCTCGCCGATCAATGTCACGACCATGCGTGCACCGAGAATGGCGCCGATCTCGTCGCCAAGCGCGACGCGCGCGCCTGAGGCCACGACGATTTGGCCGACCGCGACATCGCCCGCTTCTTTGAGCAACGGCAACAGGTGCTTCAGCAAACCCACCGCATGGGCGTGGATTGCCGCTGCGGACAGGCCGTCGCCAATCACGACCGCGATCTGGCATGGCCCGCTCGCACCTCGCGCCAGAAGCTCCGCCGATTCGGCATCAAGCTGTCGTCCCAGATCGGGACGCCGCAGATAGTCCCTGCGGTCGACCGCACGGCTCCGCGCCTCGGTGACGACGAGACCAAGCGCGCGCAGCTCTACAACCAGTCGCGGCGCGTCGAAGGCAGCGTGCACGGCGTCGCGGGCGCGGGCATGGTCCAGCGTGAAGTCGAGCAGTGCCTTCGTCGGTACGCTTGCGCCGCTGCGTCCGAGCGCAACGCGCGCGGGCGTGAGCGACCTGAGATCAAGGGTCGGGCGACGCGGGACGGCCGGATCAGACATGTCGCATCATTCGGCGGGAACGGAGGCCTCGCGCAGTCGGATCGAATAGTTCGAGGCGTTCTGCTTGCCGCTGGAGGCCGCGCGCGCAAAGGTGATGAGGTGGTGTGCGATCAGGGTGCAGCCGATCAGCCCTTCGAGGTCACCCTGCTTGATGCGCCCCATCGCGAATTTCCAGAACACGCGCTTGTAATCGCCGAGCACGCCGACTTTCCAGAAGATGTTGCGCATCATGATCAGACCACGCCTGATGTTCCGCCAGGTCTTCATCTCGTCGGGCACCGGCATCTTGAGGCGATGCGGATAGGTGTGGTCGCATTGATACTGGAAGCGCGCGAACACCTTTTCCGGCTCGTAGGCGACACTCATGGCGTGCTTCCAGGACGCGACGACGTCGTCGTAAGGAAGCAGGAAATTGACGTTGGAGTCGCGCCCGTCGTCCTCGATCAGGCGCCCTTCCCGCTCCAGCCGGTCCCACAGCGGCGTCTTCGGCAGCGCCTGGAGCAGGTTGATGGTGAGCAGCGGAATGCGCGATTCCTCGACGAACGCGAGCAGCGCGTCCGCGGTGTTCGCCTTGTCGGTGTCCAGCCCCATGATGATGCCGGACACGACCTCCATGCCGTAGGAGTTGATGGTGCGCACGCCTTCGAGGATCGGGACCATCATGTTGTGGTCCTTGTGCATTGCCTTCAATGCGTCGGGATCAGGCGTCTCGATGCCGCAGAAGATGGTGATGAAATAGGCCTCACGCATCTTCTTGAGGATCTCGGGACGCTTGGCGATGTTGAGCGTCGCCTCGCAGGCAAGCCGCACCACATAGCCGGTCTTCTTCTGCCATTCGATCAGGTGCGGCAGCAGATCCATCGCCGCCTTGCGGTTGCCGATGAAATTGTCGTCGACGAAGTAGACGGTGTCGGTCATGCCGCATTCGCGCAGGCGGTCGAGCTCGGCGATGATCTGTTCCGGCGACTTGATGCGCGGATTGCGGCCATAGAGGCCGGGGATGTCGCAGAACTCGCACTCATAGGGACAGCCGCTGGAGTACTGGATGCTGCCGAGCATGTATTTCTTGACGTCGGCGAGCTCGTAGGCCGGGATCGGAAACTCCGTCATCGGCACGCGGTCCTTGGTGGTCAGCACCACCTGCGCCTCGGGACGCGAGACATCGCGGGATAGGATCTCGAACAGCTGATTGGTGGCGTCGCCGAGCTCGCCGACGTGGAGATAGTCGAAGGACGGATAATAGTCCGGGCAGGCGCTGACCGAGGGACCGCCGAGCGCGACCGGCAAATCGAATTCATGGGCGCGGCGGCAGATGTCGTTCATCTGCTGGCGCTGGATGTGCATCCCGCTGACGAAGACCGCTTCGGCCCACTCGAACTCCTCCTTCGTGGCACGCCGGAGGTTCTCGTCGACGAACTTCACCTGCCAGTCCTCAGGCAGATAGGCCGCGAGCAGCAAGAGCCCCTGCGGCGGCATGAAGGCGCGGACGCCGTCGGTCAGCGGATAGGAATGCTCGAACGTTCCGAACGACGACGTGTAGCGCGGAAATACGCAGAGAATCCGCCGGGCCGTCCCGTTACTTTCAGCTCGCATTGAAGCTCCCCCGCCACACTCAAGATAGCTGCGGAAATTGCCGGCCAGATACATAGCGTAATGCTGCCGCCGGAATTTCTCAATATTGTGGCACCATCTTAATTCGCGAGGGTCACCAATGGTTTCCTCAAGGCGAATTGGCGGTTTTGCCGCGTCAGGCGATCAGCCGCGAGGCAAAATCGGGCAGCAGGCCTGGATCGCCGGCCAGACGGAAATCGGCACCCGCAATGCCTGACCGCACCAGCCAATCGTCGAATTCCGGCGCGCGGCGCAGCGAGAAGACGTCACGGACATAGAGCGCGTCGTGAAAAGACGTCGACTGGTAGTTCAGCATGACGTCGTCGGCGCCGGGGACGCCCATGATGAAGGTGACGCCGGCGGCCGCAAGCAGGGTCAGGAGATTGTCCATGTCGTCCTGGTCCGCCTCCGCATGGTTGGTGTAGCAGATGTCGATCCCGAGCGGCAGGCCGAGCATCTTGCCGCAAAAGTGATCCTCCAGCCCCGCCCGGATGATCTCCTTGCCGTCGTAGAGATATTCCGGGCCGATGAAGCCGACCACGCTGTTGACCAGCAATGGCGCATAGGCGCGGGCGACCGCATAGGCGCGCGCCTCGCAGGTCTGCTGGTCGACGCCGTGATGGGCATTGGCCGACAGCGCCGAACCCTGCCCGGTCTCGAAATACATCACGTTCTCGCCCACCGTACCGCGCTTCTGCGACAGCCCGGCCTGCTGCCCTTCCTTCAGCAGCGCGAGGTCGATGCCAAAGCTGCGGTTGGCGGCCTCGGTGCCGGCAACCGACTGGAAGACGAGATCGACCGGCACGCCTTGCCCGATCAGCGACAGCGTGGTCGTGACATGGGTGAGCACGCAAGCCTGCGTCGGAATCTTCAGCCGCGCGATGATTTCGTCCAGCAGCCGCAGCAATTGCCCGATCACGGCGGGATCGTCGCTCGCGGGGTTGATACCGATGCAGGCGTCGCCCGCCCCCAACAGGATGCCGTCGAGGATCGACGCCGTGATGCCCCTGGCATCGTCGAACGGATGGTTCGGCTGAAGCCGCGTGCTCATCCGGCCCTTCAGGCCGATGGTGTTGCGGAAGGCGGTGGTGACCTCGCATTTCCGCGCCGCCAGGATCAGGTCCTGGTTGCGCATCAGCTTTGAGACCGCGGCGGCCATCTCCGGGGTGATGCCGGGCGCCAGCCTGCGCAGGATTTCGGGCGTGGCGGCGTCCGACAGCAGCCAGTCGCGGAAGGCGCCGACCGTCAACGAGGCCACTGGCGCAAACGCCTTGGCGTCGTGGCTGTCGATGACGAGGCGGGTGACCTCGTCGGCCTCGTAGGGGATGACGGCTTCCTGTAGGAACTGCCCGAGCGGGACGTCGGCGAGCGCCATCCGGGCCGCGATCATCTGCTCGGCGCTGGCGGCAGCGATGCCGGCCAGCCGGTCGCCGGAGCGCGGCGGGGTCGCCTTGGCGAGGAGGTCGCGCAAATCGGGGAAAGTGTAGGTCGTGGCGTCGATGGTGTGGCGGTAGACCAAGGGCCTCTCCGGGGTTCGTCGGCCAGTGACCGACTTCAGCGCGATCCCAAGACTATAGCTTCGGATCAAGACGCTGAAATATCTTACCTTTCTTTCGACTAATGGCGAAGGGGCCGAACCAGCACGTTAACGCTGCATCCATCTTCATTCTGCATAGTTTTGCATCAATTGTGTACGACCGCGCACCGGCCGCTCCTGGCCATTCGGGCCCCTGAAGTCATGACCACCGATCGATCTGGGAATGCCACTCGCCTGGCAGGCCGTTTCACGCTTGCGACCAAGCTCTATGCGATCTTCGCGCTGTTCGCCCTGCTGACGGCGGCGATCGCGATGCTGTCGGACTACAATAGCCGCCGCAGCGCCGATTTGATCAGCGCGATCGAGACGGCCAATGCCGCCGCGCTGAATGTCGAGCGCGTCAACTCGCTGGTCTATGCGGTGGTGATGGAATCGCGCGGCGTCTACATGTCGACCGAGCCCGCCGTCGTGAAGAAATACGGCGAGGGCCTGCTCAAGTTCAACGACCAGATCCTCGCCGTCGTGAAGCACTGGGAAGGCATCGTCAAAGCCGACGATGCCGAGCAGTTCGCGACCTTCAAGAAGCGCATCGAGCAGTTCGTCGAGTTCCGCAAGGAGCTGGTGCGCCGCGGCGTCGAGATCAATGCGGCCGCGGGCCGCGAATGGGGCGACAACGACGCCAACCGCGCCGTGCGCTCGGCGCTGAACAAGGACCTCGAGGCGCTGTCCAAGGTCTATGCCGAGCGCGCCAGGCTGATCGCGCACCAGACCGAGACCAACCGCATCCTGTCGCTGGTGCTGACTTGTCTCGGCGGCGTGGCGCTGGCGCTGGTCGTGATCGGCATCGTCATCATCGCCCGCTCGATCGCGCGGCCCCTCTCCGCGATCACCGCGACCATCAAGCAGGTCGCCGATGGCGCCGAGAACGTCGTGGTGCCGCACGCCGACCGCGCCGACGAGATCGGCGCGCTGGCCCGCGCCATCCAGATTTTTCAGGACGCGATGGGCCGCAACCGCAATCTCGCCTCGCAGGTCTCGCAGGACTCGGCTGCACGCGAGCAGCGCGCCCGGCATATCGAGCAATCGGTAGAAGCGTTTCGCGAGGCGATCGGCGCGATCATGCGCGGCCTCAGCGACAACGCCAGTGTCATGCGCGAGACCGCGCAGACCATCACGCGCGTCACCGCGGATGCGAGCAATCGCGCCGGCACGGCGGCGAATGCCACCGAGCAGGCATCGCACAACGTCACGGCCGTGGCGGGTGCAGCAGAAGAGCTGTCGGCGTCCGTCGAGGAGATCGGCCGGCAGGTACGGCAGAGCGCCAGCGCCGTCGAGCAGACCGGCCAGCGCACCGAGAAATCGATCGCCGAGATCGAGAGCCTTGCGGCCGCGACGCAGCGCATCGACGGCGTGCTGACTCTCATTCAGACCATCGCGGAGCAGACCAATCTGCTCGCGCTCAACGCCACCATCGAGGCCGCCCGCGCCGGCGATGCCGGCCGCGGCTTCGCTGTCGTCGCGCACGAAGTGAAGGCGCTGGCAGGACAGACCGCAAAGGCGACCGCCGAGATCGGCGAGAACGTCAGCCAGATCCAGACGTCCACGCGCAACGCCGTCGACGCCGTCCGCGAGATCGGCGGCGCGGTTCGCGAGATCAACGATGTCACCTCCGCCATCGCCGGTGCCATCGGCCAGCAGGACCAGGCCACGCGCGAGATCTCCTCCAACGCGCAAAGCGCAGCCCAAGGCAACGAGACGCTGGTCGCCAACATCACCTCGCTGCGCGACGCCATCGGCGAGACCGACACGGCGGCAGCCTCGGTGCTGACGGCTGCGGGCAGCCTGACGGAGACCGCGGACACGCTGTCGCGTGAGGTGGAAAAGTTCTTCCAGAACCTGCGCGCGGACAGCCGCATCGCCAAGGCGGGGTGACGGCGCGTCGGCCGGCCCGCGAAGCCGGCGGTGGGTCAGCCAGAACAAAAATTCGAAAACAACCCCATGCACAGTAGCCGGGGATAGCGATATGATTTGGCGACGCGGCCAAGCGGTTTGCTGATTTTACGAAATCAATTTGAAGCCGAAATCATGGAGCCAGAGTTCGCCGAGGCCAGCAAGGTTGCGATGCGAGCAACCGGTTGGACCCTAGGATTCCATCACGCAGATCAGGGTTGTTGCTAATGCCCCCGCAACGGGCGCGCAGGTAGCATCGCCTCCGCTCAAACTGCGGAGTTGTTCCATGTTCAAGAAGGCCCTCATCGGACTCAGTTTGACTATCGTTCTCGTGACGGCGCCGACCGTTGCGTCTGCACAACGGTTCCACGGCGGAGGCTGGCACGGCGGCGGTTGGTCCGGCGGTGGCTGGCGTGGTGGTGGTTGGCGCGGCCCGGGATGGGGCGGTGGCGGCTGGGGCTGGCGCGGTCCCGCAATCGGCCTGGGCGTAGGATTGGGATTGGCCAGCGCCGCAGCATGGGGACCCGGATGGGGCGCTCCGGGCTGGGGCGGACCCGGATGGAGCTACGCCAGCTATGGCGGCTGCACTCGCTGGCGCCGGGTTTGGACCGGCTGGGGTTGGCGCCTCGCGCCCGTCAACGTGTGCTGGTAGCAAGGGCACCCTTGTCCTAGCGCCATGCGAGAGCGCCTGCATCGCCGCAAAGGCGCTCTTGTCCAGCGATCGCCCGCGACGCGGTGAAGGCCCAGGCGTCGTGCGTCCGGGCGTCGCGCTGGATCGTTCGTTCGGGCTTGCATGTCTTCGCCACCATGTCTTCGCCACCATGTCTTGGCCACCCTCTCGGCACCTGCGGTGTGCGATGGTCGGCCCGACGAGCGTGCTCACTTACTTGCAGGCCCCAAGTCGGCTTGCGGCCCGGCATCCGATCACGAGCCAAACCGTTCTCTCGATCAGCCTACCCCCTGCTCCGCCAGGAAACGCGCCAGCGCATCCGTCTGCTGCTCTCCCACAACAGCACCAATATAGCCGTCCGGCCGCACCAGCACCCAATCTCCCGGCGACACCGTGTATGCGCCACGGAAGTGGCCGCTCTCGTCGATCAGCTCACAATCCGGACCAATGCAGTGGATGTGCAATCCAGTGCGCGCCGGCACGGCCGCGCGTTTCACCTGGTAGCCGAGCAGTGTCCAATGCGGGCCCTTGAACAGCTCGAACACGCGTGTGGGCTGTCCGGCGGCACCGCGTAGCGGCGCATCCGGAGCGCGGTCTCCCGCGAGCACGCCTGCAACGCGCTCAGGTTTCTCCAGCGCCAGCGGTGAGTCGGCATAGCCGATGTCGAGTTGCTGGACTTCGCGGCCGCGCCTGATGTCGCCGCGCTTGGCGGCCTCCAGCAATCCGGTGGCCAGGCCGAGCATGCTGGCGGCGATGGGGCGGCGTTCGCTCTCATAGCTGTCGAGCAAACCAGCGGGCGCGCCGCCGATCACCGCTGCAAGCTTCCAGCCGAGATTGTAGGCATCCTGCACGCTGGTATTGAGACCTTGCCCGCCTGTCGGCGGATGAATGTGAGCCGCGTCGCCAACCAGAAACACGCGGCCATCCCGGTAACGATCGGCGAGGCGCGCGTTCATCTGATAGGCCGAGGCCCAATGCACGGCGTGAACGCGGATATCTTCGCGCCCGGTGCGATCGGTGATCATCGCCGAAAGCCCCTCAGCCGACAGATCGACCTCGCCTTCGCGCGGGACTGGTGCCTGCAACTGAAACAGCTCTGTTCCGGCGAGCGGACACAGCGCGAGCTGGCGGTCCATCGCGCCATCGTTGAAACGATGCCATGCCGTGCGGTCGAGCCCCGTCAGGACAATGTCGGCCACCACGGCGCGCACGCCGAGCGTCTTGCCGGGAAAGCCGATGTCGAGCGCTTGACGCACGAAGCTGCGGCCGCCATCGGCACCGATGAGGTAACGCACCCGCACAACCTCCTCGCCGGCCGCGCCGGACAGACGCGCCGTCACGCCGTCCTGGCCCTGCTCCAGGCCGATCAGCTCGCGGCCGAATTCCACGCGGTGGCCGAGTTCGAGCAAACGCTCGCGCATCACGCCCTCGGTCAGGAATTGCGGGATCATCAGCGCCATGTGGTAGGGCTCGGCGGGTGTCGGAGCGATGTGTTCGCCGACCTCGGAGTCCGTGAAGCCGCCGTCGTCGCGATAGACGCGCTGCGGCGGGTAGAGGCCGCCGGCCGCGACGATGCGGTCGATGATGCCGATATCTTCGAAGATCTCCTGGGTGCGCGGCTGGATTCCCTTGCCGCGAGAGCCGTGGAACGGACGGTCCGTCTTCTCGATCAGCCGGAAGGAGACGCCGCGCCGCGCCAGATCGATGGCGAGCGTGAGGCCGGCCGCGCCGGCGCCGCAGATCAGGACGTCCACTGTGGATTGCTTTGTCATGGGATCCTCAATATGTGTATTATGCACACATAAGGCAGAGGGCGGCGGGATGTCAAGAAGCGTGCAAAATACACATATTAAAAAACATGTGCGATCGCTTCACGAGGCGTTGATCGACATCATCAGCGTCATCAACCGCCGGCAGGGTGACGAGATGATGATCCGCGAGGCCGGCATCTCGCTCGATCGCGCGCTGTTTCCGCTGCTCGTCGGCATCGAGCGGCGCGGCCCGATCGGCGTCGTCGACCTCGCCGATCGCATGGGGCGGGACTACACGACCGTCAGCCGGCAGGTCGCGAAACTGGAGAGCCTCGGCCTCGTCAAGCGCCACGCCAGCAAAGCGGATCGCCGCGTCAGCGAAGCCACCATCACCCCGAATGGCAAGGCTATGACGGATGCAGTCGACCGGGCACGCGAACGCATCGTCGGCGGAATGTTCGCAAGCTGGGACGATCACGATATCGAGGAACTGGTACGCTTGATGCGCAAGCTCGCCGATGCGATGAACGCACAAAGCGACCCGGCCTGAGACCAATCACGGAAGCGCTGCCTGATGACCAAGAACAATCGCGTGCTGTTTCTCTGCACCGGCAATTATTATCGCAGCCGCTATGCCGAGGAGATTTTCAACCATCGCGTCGGGCGCGAAAGGCTCGGTTGGCAGGCCTTCTCGCGCGCCGTCGCCGAAAAGCTCTCGCCTGAAAACGTGGGGCCGATCTCGCTCCACACGCTGGAGGCCCTGCAAGCGAGAGGCATCGCGCCGGGAGGCGCTACGCGCAATCCGGTACTCTGCACGCTCGACGACTTTGCGCAAGCCGAGCTTGTGGTCGCACTGAAGGATGCGGAACATCGCCCCATGATCGCGCAGCGCTTTGCCGGCGTTGCCCATCGTGTCCAATACTGGGACGTGGACGATATCGAGGACCTCGATCCCAAGACAGCGCTGGGCAAGATCGACGAACTGGTCGGGCTCTTGATCGCGAGCTTGCAGATCCACGACCGATAGCGGCAAGCCCCTTGCATATGACCTTTCGCCAGATTGTATGAAGCAAGACCAAGAAGGAATCCCATGAGCCAGACGCGGCGCGTTCTCTCGGCGCAAGTCGCCCACGAGACCAACACTTTCTCAATCATTCCGACGACGCTGGAAGACTATCGCAAGCGGCTATTTCTGCTTGATGGCGAGATCGCCGCGGCGCTGGCCGATACCAGGATGGAGATCGCCGCGCATCTGGCCGCAGCCAAAAATTACGGCTGGACGCTGGTGCAGCCGCTCGCCGCCGCGGCCACTCCATCGGGCAAGGTGACGGCCGCGTGCTGGGCCGAGTTGCAGCGCCTGGTCTATGATGCCTGCGAAACCGGGCCGCTCGACGGCGTCATCCTCGCATTGCACGGCGCGATGGTGACCGAGACCGACGACGACGCCGAGGGGGCGCTGCTCGACGGATTGCGTAAGCGTCTCGGCGACACGATCCCGATCGCGGTGACGCTCGATCTGCATGCCAACGTCACTGAGCGCATGGGCCGGCTGGCCAGCATCATGCTGCCCTACCGCACCTACCCGCACATCGACCAGTATGAGACGGCGTTCCGCGCCGCCGAACTGCTGCAATCGGCGATGGACGGCACGATCCGCCCGAAAGTCTTCCGCTTGCAGGGAGCCCTGCTCGACGGATGCAATCACGGCCGAACCCAGGGCGGCGTGATGAGCGATTTGCTGGCGCGCGCCGCGGACATGCAGGCGCAAACGCCGGGCCTCCTGTCCGTCGATGTCTGCGCGGGCTTCAGCCGCGCGGACATTGCCGAGGTTGGCCCCAGCGTTCAGGTGACCTACGATGCCTCCCACAACGCCGCCGAAGCGGCCGCGCGGCAGGCCGCGGCCGCGCTCCATGACGAGATGGTCCGCCGGCGCGCCGAAGTCACCGTCACGCCGCTCGACTTGCCGACCGCAACGCAGCTTGCAGTCGCAGCCGCAGCCGATGTCGCGGATACCCGTCCCTTCGTGATCGCCGACTTCAGCGACAACCCGGGTTCGGGCGCCTACGGCGATGGTGTCCGCCTGCTGGAGGCGCTGCTACAGGCCGAAATCCGAAGCGTGCTCTTCGGCGTCCTCGGCGACGGCGAAGCCGCGGCGCGCTGCCATGCCGCAGGTCTCGGAGCCAGCGTGGATGTCGTTGTCGGCGCCAAGCGCCATCCCGCCAGCTACGGACCTCCGCTCACGCTGACCGGGCGGGTGACCGGCCTGTCGGACGGCGCCTTCGTATGCGAGGGGCCGATGAATGCCGGTCAGCCGATGACGCTCGGCCCCACGGCCTTGCTCGAGGTCAACGGGATCTCGATCGCGATTTCGACCAACACGCTGCAGACCTATGACCAGGAAATGTTCCGAATCCTCGGAGCAGAACCGGCTCAATTCCGAATCGTCGCGGTCAAGTCCGCACACCACTTCCGGGCTGCCTTCGGCCCGATGGCCAAGGAGGTGATCCTGGCCGATAGCGGCGGCCTTGCCACCAATGATCACACCAAGCTGTCCTACCGAAAGGTCCGCCGTCCGATCTGGCCGCTTGACGAACTCCCGCCGGGTTGAATCTCCCCCTCGGCTTCGGTTGGCATCTCGGCTCATCCCGCGATGCCAAACGAAAAACCCCAGCACGGATGCCAGGGCTTGCGATGTGGCCCGCGTACATCCGGCGAACCAATCGTCGAGTGGAAGACTAGCGACGGATTTTGAACGGATGATGACGAGGATGAGTCGACAACATGTCGCTTCGGACGAGCGCGGCTTGGGTCAACAGACGAGTGCCGCTGCTAGCCCCGGACATCCGCTTCCCCCTCGTGAGCAGACATGGACAGCAATGCTGAGCTTGTCTTGCCTCGCCATGCCCGGCAGCGGTCAGAACGTCTCACAGCAACTAACAACGCCTAACGAGCTATTGGCGAGCTTCGGGGCCATGTTGCAGAGCCAGACGAAGGACTGTCCTGCCCCGCAGGGACCGATCGCCTGAAGCCAGGAGGCAGTCCCATGCCCATGTCATCCAACTCGTCGTCCAACTCCGGAATCATCATCGACAGCGGGCGGCGCGCGCTGCTGGGCACCGCAGCGATTGGAGTTGCAGCGGCGATTTCCGCGAGCCTGTTTCCCGTGCGCGGAGCGTCGGCGGCCAGCGAGAGCGCAATTCGCCCCTTCCGCATCGATGTCCCCGAAGCCGATCTCGTCGAGCTTCGCCGTCGTGTGCTGGCGACGCGATGGCCTGACCGCGAAACTGTTTCCGATCAGTCCCAGGGTATCCCATTGGCGAAGCTCCAGCCGCTCGTGCACTATTGGGGCACGCAGTACGACTGGCGGAAGATCGAAGCCAGGATGAATGCGCTTCCGCAATTCATCACCGATATCGACGGGATCGACATTCATTTCATCCATGTCCGCTCCAGGCATCCCAATGCGCTCCCTGTCATCATCACCCATGGCTGGCCGGGATCGGTGTTCGAGCAGCTCAAGGTGATCGATCCGCTGACAAATCCAACGGCGCATGGCGGGCGGTCCGAAGACGCGTTCGACGTCGTGATCCCATCGATGCCCGGCTATGGTTTCTCGGGCAAACCGAAGGATACCGGCTGGGGCCCCGAGCGCACGGCGCGCATCTGGGCAGAACTGATGAAGCGCCTGGGTTACACCCACTATGTCGCCCAGGGCGGCGACTGGGGTTCGCCCGTCTCAGGCGCGATGGCGCGGCTGGCGCCGGCAGGCTTGCTTGGCATCCACATCAACCTGCCGGCGATCGTGCCGCCCGACATCGCCGCGATCCTCGCCGCCGGCGGCCCGGCTCCTGCGGGCCTGTCCAAGAAGGAGCGCGCGGCGTTCGACGCCTTCACCGCGGCCGCCAAGATGGGCAACCGGTCCTACGC
The DNA here is from genome assembly GCF_004123905.1 of Bradyrhizobium betae. Taxonomy (GTDB): domain Bacteria; phylum Pseudomonadota; class Alphaproteobacteria; order Rhizobiales; family Xanthobacteraceae; genus Bradyrhizobium; species Bradyrhizobium betae_A. Next base: position 162,159 of record NZ_MZXW01000015.1, on the reverse strand, counting down.
GGTGATGATGGGGACGAGGCCGCAAACGATCGGCTACGGCTTGACGGATTCTCCGGCGGGCCTGGCGGCCTGGATGCTCGGTCACCCCGGCTTCACGCACTGGACCTATGACGGCACCGACCCTGAAAAGTCCCCCGACGAAGTGCTGGACGACGTCACGCTCTACTGGCTGACGAACAGCGCGGCCTCGTCGGCGCGACTCTACTGGGAATACGGCGGACGCAGTCCCGCGCTTGCCGGCCCGGAGAAGACCGCGGAGATCTCGCTTCCGGTCGCCATTACCGTCTTTCCCGGCGAGAGCTATCAAGCCCCGGAGACGTGGGCCCGGCGCGCCTATCGCAGGCTGGTCTACTTCCACGAGGTCGACAAAGGCGGTCATTTTGCAGCCTGGGAGCAGCCGGAGCTTTTTTCCGCCGAACTGCGCACCGCATTCAGGCCGCTTCGACCCGCGATCTGATCCAGGCGCGGCGAACGGACCGAGCCGGCACGAGGCGATGTGACACTACACCATCAGCAGCGTCTTGATCGCGCGGCGCTGGTCCATCGCCTTGTAGCCTTCTGCCACTTGTTCGATCCGCAGCGTAAGATCGAACACCTTGCCCGGCTGAATGCGCCCGTTGAGCACGCGGTCCATCAGGTCGGGCAGGAACCGCCGCACCGGAGCAGGACCGCCCAGCATGCTCCGCTGACCGAAGAACAAGGCCTGGCCTTCGAAGGTCACCCCATGGGGAACGCCGACATAGCCGATGCTGCCGCCGGGGCGTGCGCATTCGAGGGCCTGTGACATCGCTTCCTGCGTGCCGACGCATTCGAGCACCGAATCGGCGCCGACGCCTCGCGTGAGTTCCTTGACGCGCGCGATGCCCTCTGCGCCCCGCTCGACGACGATATCGGTCGCGCCGAACGCTTTGGCGAGGTCCTGCCGCGTCTTGTGGCGGCTCATGGCGATGATGCGCTCCGCGCCCATCTCTTTCGCTGCGAGCACACCCATGAGGCCGACCGCGCCGTCGCCGACCACCGCAACCACCGAGCCTTGCTTCACATTCGCGGCGTCCGCGGCGTACCAGCCGGTGCCGAGCACGTCTGACGTCGCGAGCAGATGCGGGATGAGATCGCGTCCCGGCATTTCCGGGGTCGCCACCAACGTGCCATCGGCGAGCGCAACGCGCGCGTAGGGAGCTTGCGCGCCCGACATGAATTCACGCTGCTCGCACGACGACTGGAAACCGAATTTGCAATGCGGGCAGGTATTGTCCGACAGGCAGAACGAGCCGACGACGAACTGGCCGGGCCTGACGGTCCGTACCGCGCTGCCAATTTCGACGACCACGCCGCAATATTCGTGGCCCATATGCGCAGGGCCTTCGCTCGGCTAGAGCCCGCGATAGGGCCAGAGATCGGAGCCGCAGATGCAGGTGGCCGACAGCTTGATGATGGCATCAGTTGGATGAATGATCTTCGGATCGTTGACGCTTTCGTAGCGGATATCGCCGGGTCCGTGGAGGACGGTTGCTTTCATTGTCATGCTCCTTTGGCGGCGGGGCGCCGTACTGCTCGTCCGTCACCCGTTCCATCCATGTGACCGGGTTGCCGTCGAGCGATTCCTGAATCGCGATATGGCTCATGGCAGACGTCGCCGACGCGCCGTGCCAGTGCTTCTCGCCCGGTTCAAACGACACCACGTCGCCCGGGCGGATGTTTTCGACCGGTCCGCCCCAACGCTGCACGCGGCCGAGGCCTGAGGTCACGATCAGCGTCTGACCGAACGGATGCGTGTGCCACGCCGTGCGCGCCCCGGGCTCGAAGGTGACGTGATTGCCGGCGACGCGAGACGGTCGACGGCAGGGAACAACGGGTCGATACGGACCGTGCCCGTGAAATATTCAACCGGAGCCTGGACTGATGGTTGCGAGCCTGCTTGCCGAATTTGCATGTTGTGCTCCTTGAGACGATCACAAGGCCTGGCTTGCCGGCACGCAGGCGGCGCATGGCGCGTCAGCTCTTGCCCTGCGACGAAGGGCTCCGATCAAGATGACCAAGGACGAGAGCGCGAGGATGACGGCGCTGAACAGAAAGGTGGCCCGATAACCGCCGTCGTCGAACAGCACGCCGCCGCCTGCGGCGCCCATGGTGATGGCGAGCTGAACCACTGCGACCATCAGGCCGCCGCCCGCTTCCGCGTCGTCAGGCAGTGCATTGCTGACCCACGTCCACCAGCCCACGGGCGCCGCCGTGCCGATGAATCCCCACAGGAACATCAGTGCCACCGTCGCGGCAAGCGAGGAGCCGAACGCCATCAGCGCAACGGCAATCACGGCCATGGCTGAGGGCATGACGATGAGAGACGCATAAAGGCGTTGGCGGATGACGAACCCAATGAGTGACGTGCCGACAAGACCGGCAACGCCCATCACGAGCAGCAACGCCGAAATGGTTGTGACGTCGACACGCGTCACCGTTTCGAAGAAGGGGCGCAAATACGTGAAGAGCGAGAACTGTCCTAGGAAGAACAGCGCCGCCGCGAGCATGCCGTAAGGCACGCCGGGACGGCGCAGGACCTTGAATGCCGCGGTCGCGCTTGCGCGCTCCCGGCTCGGCATCTCCGGCAGCGTGACGAATTGCCAAATCAGCGTCAGCGCGGCAACCGGCACGACGCAAAAGAACGCGCCGCGCCAGCCAATGTACTGGCCGAGGAAGCTGCCGAGAGGCGCGGCAATCGTCGTTGCGAGCGCATTGCCGCCATTGAGGACCGCGAGTGCGCGCGGCACGTCCCTGGCCTTGACGATACGGATCATGGTTGCGGCGGACATCGACCAGAAGCCGCCGACGGCCACGCCGACGAGCGCGCGCCCAGCCATGAACAGCGGGTAATTGGGCGCGAAGGCCACGACGATGCCCGAGACCAGCGTGACGCCGGTGAGCCACAGCAAGACGGTGCGGCGATCGATCCCGCGCGTTGCGGCCGAGATGAAGAGACTGGTGAGGATGGCGAACAGGCCGGATATCGAGATGGCCTGCCCGGCCTGCCCCTCGGTCAAATCCAGACTGTCCGCGATGGGCGTGAGCAGGCTCACGGGCATCCATTCGGATGCCACCAGCATCGAGGCGCAAAGCGACAGCGCGAAAACTGCGCTCCACGCGGCCTTTGGCTGCGTTGTGTCTTGGTCGGCGGTGACGACCATCGGGGATCCATATGTTGGCAAGCGCCCAGGCTGGCGCTGTTCACGGCAACACATAGAGCCCCGGACGGCATTCGATTATCCGCTATAATTTGCTTGCATTAATCGATCTGGACCATGAATAGTGACGGCCATGGCAGCGCAGGATTTCAACGATTTGCTGGCTTTCGTGGCGGTTGCCCGCGAGCGCAGTTTTACGAAGGCCGCAGCGAAGCTGGGCGTCGTGCAGTCGACGCTCAGCCATACGATCAAGCGGCTGGAATCGCAGATGGGCTTGCGGCTCCTCACCCGCACCACCCGAAGCGTCGGCCTGACCGAGGCGGGCGAGCGGCTTTTGCAATCGGTTGCGCCCCGCATCGAGGAGATCGAGCGCGATATCGCCGCGCTGATGTCGCTGCGCGACACGCCGTCGGGCACCATCCGGATCACGCTCTCGGACCATGCGCTGGACAAGGTGGTCTGGCCAAAACTGGCGCCGGTGCTGAAGAAGTACCCCGACATCAAGGTCGAGTTCAGTCTCGACACGGCCTTCCGCAACATCGTCGAGGACGGTTTTGATGCCGGCATCCGCCTCGGCGAGAGCGTGGAGAAGGACATGATCGCGGTGCGGATCGGTCCGGACTGGCGGCTCGTCGCGGTCGCCTCGCCGGCCTATCTGAAACAGCATCCGAAGCCGAAGCATCCGCAAGACCTGCTGACGCACGTCTGCATCAAGCGGCGCGCGGCGGCCGGCGGTCATTATGTCTGGGAGTTCGCAAAAAATGGTCCCGACCTCAGGGTGCGTGTCGAGGGGCAGCTGACCTTCAACGAGTCCGGCGCGATGATCGACGCCGCCGTCAAGGGCTTCGGCATCGCCTATCTCCCTGAAGACATGGTGGCGCCGCGAGTCAGGTCCGGGGAGCTCGTCATCGTGCTCGACGACTGGTCGCCGAAATTCGACGGCTATTACATCTATTATCCGACCTCGCGGCAGAACTCGGCGGCATTCAAGGTGATCGTCGACGCGCTACGCCATCACGAGCCGCGACGAAAGCGCGGCTAGCGCGCGCCGGACTGATCGACAAGGATTCGAACGCGGCCAACATCCTCGACTTCGCGATAGCGGCTCAACTCTGTTTGGAGTTCGGGATCTGCATTGGCCCAAGCCAACCAATCGAACGGGACCGTGCTCTGCAAATAGGTATCCACGAGAATCACATCCGGGCGGCCGTTTCGCAGGTCTGCCAACAACTGCCGCCGCTCGAAATCGATGATGCTGTCCAGTTTTGCTCGCTCTTCCCGAGTTGGCTGCGAGCTGTTCTGGACCAGCATTGCGCCGGCCGTCAGCAGTTGCACACACGAACTGCCCACCCAAATCCCATCGATCTGACGAACGAGCGGATGTCCCAGCGCGACGTGATCGGTGATCGTGAGCAGCCGCGGGTGCTTGGCAAGTGCCTGGATATGCCGCTCCAGCGGCGGAAATTCCTGGCGTGACAGCGACAAACAGAGCCCGATCAGCACAACGCCAACAAAGCCGCCGATCTTGACCGACACCGGCAATGTCTTGGTGCGAACATGCAGCAACGGCGCGGCAATCGCAAACATGCAAAACGCGTAGGCCGTGTATGTCCAGCCCTTGCCTTGAAGGACGAAACTCACGGCCCCGCCAATGGCTGCGGCCAGCCACGGGATTGCGTCGCCTTCCATTTTGAGGCCTTGCGGAGCGACCTGGCGCAGAAACGCAATGGAAGCCGTGATCACGACGATCGGGAAAGGAAGCAGACCAGCCAGATCCTTCCTCATTGCCAGATAGGTGGCAGCGACCATCGGGGCATAGGTGAACAGATAAGCGGGAAAGACGATCACGACCACCGCCCCGTAGCCGATGACGATCGCAGCGGCTGCACACGCTTCAGGGGTGAACAAGGGCCTGAGAGAACGTTGGCGGATGACGCCAAGGATGATCGGAAGGCCTGCCACGAGAGCAAGGTAGGGCTTGATGCTGATGGCCAGCCCGGCACTCAGTCCTGCCAGGATCGCAACCAGTCCGGGTGAAAGGCCGCGCCAGCGGATCGCAGTGATGGCGACAAAGGGGGTCAGGGCAATGACGGCTATGTGCTCACGCTGCCCGAATACGGCGCAAGGAAGGACTGCGAACAAAAAAGCGAGCAAGCACGTTGAAGTACTTCTCTCTCCGGCTCCCAACTTCGCCACCGCAGCGGCGCGATCGATCATCACGAGCGCGCCAACGATCTCGATCATCACCAGGATGATCACGATGATCTCGGGCGCAATACCGGTCATTCGCGCGAGCAGCGCCGCGGGCATGTACAGGTAAACCGATAGCGGCGGGTTCAGCTCGAAGACGTCGACTCCGAGCTTTCGGCCATCCAGAATTTGCTCTCCTTCAGAAAGCAGGCAGCTCAAATCCGGATTGAGAACGACGGGTATTTGAACAAGCAAGGCCGTCAGGAGGATCGCGGCCACGACAATCCAACGCTGGTTCAGGCCGGAATGACGTCCCGGCATGCCGGGGGTGCGCCCGCCAGTTGCGACGTCGGCAAAAGACCTCTGTTCCGGCGGAAGCGATCTATTTTCATTCACCTGCGCGGACCTGCCGTGGCGTGCTCGGCGCTACTCTCAATCGGTAGTCGTTACTATTGTACTACAATGATCTGAACCGATGACGTAACGGCCCGAAACAATGCAGTTTCGCGGCCCAGGGGGCGTGGAAACGCGGGGCCGGACTGTCCCCCTGCCCCGCCGTCGTTTCCGCACTCCCGGAGTGCCGTAACTCCTCAGCCGACCGGCCCGGGAGTCCAATCGTCGCCGGACAACGGCGTGACTGTGACGTCAGGAATGACTCCAAGATCCATGCCCGGATCGAAATGGCGCATCGTCCGCTCATTGAGGTCGATGATGCGGCCGGGCTTGAGCGGCCCCACGTCATTGATCTTGACGATGACCTTCTTGCCGACGGCCTCGACCAGAGCAAATTTCGGTCTCGCCCCGAATTGGACTCCACCAAATTTCTGACGCAAGCTCGTCTTGATGGCAGCCGTCCAGACCTCGGGATCATAACGCTCGCCGGAGGCCGTGCTCGGGCCGCCCTCCTCCTTGCCGGGCTTGAACGGATTATACGTCGATGCTGCGCCAACGATCGCCCCCCCGGAGGCGGCATCGGCGACGCTTGAATGAACCCCACTTGTTTCACTTCGTGCCACGGTAGCAGAAACGGCAATCGCCATCAGGGCGCCGCAAATTGCGGCGCTCGAGCGGAACACCATCATATCTCCTTTGATTTTCTCGATCGTCCGGTTCCCGATGCCGCGAAACATGGTCAAGCGAACGCGGAAGCGTTTCGAACTTGCGCCAATCGTTTGCGGATTCGAGCCAACCCCTTGGCTGCGGAACCGGTGGGAACCAGAGCGGTCCCAGTAGTGTTTTCGTTGTCGCCGTCTAAGACAGGGATTGCGTCAGCAACATGACTCCGGGAGTTCGCGGGTCTCGACTCCCGGAGTCTTACGTGCTCGGCGGTAAAAGCGCATTGCGCAATGTCCGCGAAAACCGCAATAGCGCGCGACTGCAGGACATGTTGCCTAGTGTTGATCGGCAACAGGAGGCTCTAGCCACAGCCTACTCCGCCATCACTCCGCCGCGCTTGATCAGTTCCTTGCCGACCGCAGCCAGATGCACCTGGTCCGGCCCGTCGCCGATGCGGATGAAGCGGGCGTAGACGTAGGCGCGCGCGAGGAACGTATCCTGCGAGACGCCGGCGGCGCCGTGGATCTGGATGGCGCGGTCGATCACGCGCGCGGCCATGCTGGGCACCACGATCTTCGCCGCCGCGATCAGGTCGCGCGCGGCCTTGTTGCCTTCCCGGTCCATCTTGTCGGCGGCTTGCAGCGTCAAGAGCCGCGCCTGCGCGATCTCGCAGAAGGAGTGCGCGATGTCCTCGCGCACCGAACCCTGCTCGGCGAGCGGCTTGCCGAAGGCTGTGCGAGACACCGAGCGCTGGCACATCAATTCGAGCGCGCGCTGGGCGCAGCCGATCAGCCGCATGCAATGGTGGATGCGGCCGGGGCCGAGCCGGCCTTGCGCAATCTCGAAGCCGCGGCCCTCGCCGAGCAGGATGTTTTCCGCGGGCACGCGGACGTTCTCGTAGAAGATCTCGGGGTGGCCGACCGGCGCGTCGTCATAGCCGTAAGTCAGCATGTCGCGGATGATGCGGACGCCGGGCGTCGCCTTCGGCACCAGGATCATGGATTGCTGGCGGTGGCGGTCGGGATCGTCAGGCGCGGTCTTGCCCATCACGATCAGGATCTCGCAATCCTCGTTCATCGCGCCTGACGTGAACCATTTTCGGCCGTTGATGACGTAGTCGCCGCCGTCGCGCTTGATCTGGCACTGAATGTTGGTGGCATCGCTGGAGGCGACCTGCGGCTCCGTCATCGAGAAGCCGGAGCGGATGCGCCCCTCCAAAAGCGGCTTCAGCCACCGCTCCTGCTGCGCAGGCGTGCCGTAATTCGCCAGCACCTCCATGTTGCCGACATCGGGCGCCGAGCAATTGAACACTTCGGGCGCCCAGAGGATGCGGCCCATGATCTCCTTCACCGGCGCGTAGTCGAGATTGGTGAGGCCCGGACCATGCTCGCCTGACAGGAACAGGTTCCAGAGCCCCTGCTCGCGCGCCAGCCGCTTCAGGTCTCGCAAAACCTGGGGCGTCTTGTAGCGCGCGGCCTCCGGCTTCACCTGCTCGTAATAGAGCTCCTCGACCGGCTCGATATGCGTCCGCATGAACTGGCGGACGCGCTCCTGCAATTCCAGCGAACGGACGGAGTGTTGAAAGTCCATGGTGGTCTCCTCTTCCCTTCTCCCCTTGTGGAGAAGGTGGCGCGAAGCGCCGGATGAGGGGTTGTATCCGCGAGCTCAAATAGAAATTCGACTCGCGGAGAGAAACCCCTCACCCGGCTCGCATCCTCGATACGATCCACCCTCTCCCACAAGGGGATAGGGTGCACCATCTCTGCGGCACTCGCTTCTCCGTTTCACGTCCCCCGCAACAACTCGCTGGCCACGACCCAATCGTTGCCGTCGAACTGGAGGATATAGCCGTCCTTGATCGGGCGGAAATCCTGCGGCGTGGTGTTGAGCGTGATGCCGGGCATCAAGAGCGACAGCGGCACGTTCTTCAAGTTGGACGCCTGCGCCATGATGTTCTCGCGCGTCAGATTGTCCTTACACTGCTTGAGCAGGACCACCAGCGCCTCGGCAACAGTGTAGCCATAGAGGCCGGCGACGTTGTTGATGTCGGCATTGGGCAGGCGCTTCTTCATGAAGTCGATATAGGCCATCATCGCCGGATCGTCCTTCGGCTGCTCGACGAACGGTTTTAGCGAGCCGAGCGACAGCACGCCCTTGCCGGCATCGAGACCGGCCGGCACCATCACGGTCGCCTTGTTGGCGCAGCCGGAGGCGAGGAAGCGCGTCGCCTGCCAGCCGACTTCGTGCGCTTTCCGGATCGCCTGCGCGCAGGCGCGCGGCGTCACAGAGTAAATCATGAACACGTCGGCCTTGGTGTTGGCGAGCGTCAGCACCTGGGAATCGACGGTCGGATCAGTCACCTCGAAGCTCGAGGCCATCGCGATCGCCTTGTCGGCATCTGCACCAAGTGCTTCCTTGACACCGCGAAAATATTCCTTGCCGGCGTCGTCGTTCTGATAGAGCACCGCAAAACGCGCATTCGGGTTCTTGGCGCGGGCATAGGCGACGTCGATCGCAGCCTCGCTGGTGTAGTTCGGCGCCCAGGGCAGCGCCATCGACCACGGCATGTTGGCGGGATCGTTCCACTTCGAGGCCGAGCTGATCAAAAACAGCTGCGGCACCTTGTTGCTGTTGAGATATTTTGCGATCGCCGAGCTCGGCGCTGTGCCCATGGTCGCGAAGATGAAGGCGACGCCATCGCCTTCGACCAGCCGCCGCGTCGCTTCCATGGTCTTCGGCGGCGAGAAGGCGTCGTCCAGCGACAGAAGATTCAGCTTGCGGCCGTTGACCCCGCCCTTCTCGTTGACCTCGTCGAAATAGGCCGAAATGACCCTGCCGGTGATGCCGAGCGGCGATGCGGGGCCGCTATAGGGCATGGTGTTGCCGATCTTGATCTCGGTGTCGGTGACGCCGGGACCGTAGGATTTCTGTGCTGAGACTGGCGTGGACAGACAGGCGGCAGCCAGCGCTGCGGCCAGGGCCAAAGCGGCTTTCATGGTTTCTCCCCGGTGATGATCGTCCGCGCAAGGCGACGACGCGGCGTGCTGCTTCTTGTCAGCGCGCCAGATCAGCGGAGTTCCGCAAGACGGTCTTGCGTCGAGTTGCTGGTAGCTAGCCGCGTCGCTTCAAGCTGAAGCCCAGGCTCACCCAGCCTGCGCCCGCCATGATCAGGTCGATGCCGAGGAACAGGCCGAGGATATAGACGCTGTTGACCGGCCAGCGCGCCAGGATCAAGAGCCCCAGCAGCAGTGTGATAACGGCCGACAGCGCCACCCACACCCACGGGCTTTCGCGCTTCATGCTGAAGGCGAGGAACAGCCTGACCGCGCCGGAGGCGAGAAGAGAGGCGCCCAGGAACAGAGTGAGCAGCGCGGCCGCGAACAGCGGGTTCTCGAAGGTCAGGAAGCCCGCGACGATGTAGAGCACCCCGAGCAAGGCCCAGATCGCGAACTTGCCCCAGCTCTTCATCTGGAACGCGCCGATCACCTCGGTGACCCCGGCGACGATCATCATCGCGCCGACCACGATTACGCTCGCTACGGTCGCCATCACCATGCTGCCGAGCGCGACGAAGCCGGCGATGAGATAGACGAGCCCGAGCGCGACGATCCAGCCCCATTTGGCATGCAGCGCCGCGATGCCCGAGCCGAGACTTGAAGGATGGGACGTATCGGAAGCACTTGTCATGGCGGCTACTCCTGCATGCGAAGCCCCAGGCGCATCTTTAGGATAGCACGCGCCAAGCCTGGACAACAGCCAGCAGAGCAGCCCGCGCCGGCAGCAACATTGACGCAAATCAAGATCGAATTCGGCGCTTGGCGCCCATCTCAGTCCGGAATGCTGAAATAGAACGCCGCTCCCTTGCCGATCTCGGCCGTGGCCCAGATGCGCCCGCCATGGCGCTGCACGATGCGCGATGCGATCGAGAGGCCGATCCCCGTGCCCTCGTATTGATCGGAATCGTGGAACCGCTGAAACGCCGAAAACAGCTTGTCCGCCTGCTGCATGTCGAAGCCGGCTCCGTTGTCCCGCACGCAGTAGATTCGCTCGCCGGCCTCGGTCCAGCCGATCACCGTGATCAGCGGTTTCTCGCGGGCCCGGGTAAACTTGAAGGCGTTGGCGAGCAGGTTGACGAGCACCTGGCGCAGCAGGGCCTGATCGCCGACGCAGGCGGGAATGTCGCCGACATGGACGGTCACCTCGCGGCGGTCATGCTGCCGTCGCAATTCGTCCACGACCTCGCGGACCAGCGCTCCGGTGTCGACCGCCCCCTTCGACAACGGCTGGCGGCCGAGCCGTGACAGGCGCAGCAGGCCGTCGATCAGGCGCTGCATGTGCTCGCCGCTTGCCATGATGGCGCCGACCAGCTTCCCCGGCCCGTCCGGCCATTGGGCGGCGTGATCGTCGATCAGCGTCTCCGCATAGCCGACAATGACCGAGAGCGGGCCGCGCAGATCGTGCGCGACGGAATAGGAGAACGCCTCGAGCTCCCGGTTCGCCGCCTCGAGCTCGGTGGTGCGCTCGCGCACCCGCTGCGCGAGCTCCGCGTTCTCAAGGCGCAGGCGCCGCACCGCCAGCGCGCGCTCCAGCACGGGAATGACGACACTCAGCTTGAACGGCTTGAGAATGTAGTCGAGCGCGCCCGCCTTCATGGCCTCGACCGCGGTCGTGATGGTTCCGTCGCCGGTCATGATGATCCCGACGAGATCAGGATCAATCTCCTGCGCGGCCCGCAGCAGCGTGATGCCGTCCATACCAGGCATCATCAGGTCGGCGAGCAGAAGGTCGCATCTGGCCCGCCGCAGCTCCGCCAGCGCGGCATGGCCGTCCGTGAAGCCGACCGCCTCGTAGTCGCCGCCCGGCAGCGTATCGCACAGCGCCTTCATCTGCGCCGCTTCGTCATCGACAACGAGGATGCGGGCCTTCGAAACCGTCGTCGGCATTGTTCTCTATCCTGCCGCCATCGGGCCTGACGCGCCATCAGGCCCGCAGCATCGCACCAGCGCCTCGCGCAATTCACGCAGCTTCGGCGGCTTGCTAAGGAGATAGTCGACGTGCGCCGGAATGTCATCCTCGGATGTGAGGCGCTTGCCCCAGCCGGTCAGCATGATCACGGGTGTCGCGGGCGAGGCGTTCTTGATCGCGCTCGCCACCTTGCGTCCGTCGACATTCGGCATGCCGAGGTCGGTGACGACGGCCGCGAAGGCCTCGCCGCGCTCCGAGGCGGCGTGGAACGCCGCGATGCCCGCGGCGCCGCCATTGGCGGTCACGACGACGTGTCCCTCGGTCTCCAGCGTATTGCACAACGACCGGAGCAGCAGCGGGTCGTCGTCGACCAGCAGCAGCCGCAGTCGCGCCGGCCTCGCGGTCTCGGGCCTGTCCTGGGACGGCGTCGCGGACGGCGCTTCGGGCACCGGAAAATTCAGCGAGACGATTGTGCCGCGGCCGACCGCGCTGTCGACCTCGACGTCGGCATTGTGCCGCCTCGCAACACCGTAGACCATCGCGAGGCCGAGGCCGGTGCCGCGCTCACCCTTCGTGGTAAAGAACGGCTCGAGGCAACGCCGCCGGGTCTCCTCGTTCATGCCGACGCCGTCATCACCGACCTCGACCCGCACCTGGTCCTGGCTGCCCCCGCCGCTGAGCAGCCGCGTGCGCAATGTCAGCGTGCCACCGCTGGGCAGCGCGTCGACGGCGTTGAAGATGAGATTGATCAATGCTTCCCTGATTTCGCTTTCGACGCAGGAGACCGCGGGCAACGGCTCGGCGAGCTCGTTGCGCAGCGTGATCACGGTTCCGCGGAGCTGCGGCATGTCGCTCCAGCGCGCCCGCGTCAAATCGGCGACCTGCCGCACCAGCTCGTTGAGCTGGACCGGCCGCAGCGTCAATTGCGGCTCGCGCTGCCGGTAGAATTCGCGCATGCGCGTGACCGTGTGGGCCACGTCCTCGACCGAGCGCTGGATCGTCTCCAGATAGTCGCGCGTGCGTGCGCTGAGGTTCGGCTCCGCTTCCAGCAGGGATTGCGTATAGAGCGACACCGGCGAGAGCGCATTGTTGATGTCGTGGGCGATGCCGCTGGCCATCTGCCCGAGCGCGCGCAGCCGCTCCTGCTGCATTACGGCCTGCTGTGTCTGCCGCAGATCCTCATAGGCCTGCTGAAGGGCGCCGTGGAGTTGCGCCTGATGGGCTGCGAGCGCCACATGTTCGCTGAGCTGCCGCAGAAACTCGCATTCGCCGCTGCTGAAGCTGCCCTCGTCCTTACGTACTGCAACAAGAGCGCCGAAGACCCGGCTCTCCACCTGGAGCGGAGCCAGCACCATCGCGCGCAATCCGCCACGGGCCAGCCGCATCGGAAACGGGAAGGATGATCGCGCGATGTCGGGCTCGTAGACGAGCTGGCCCAGCATGCAGCGCGACAGGCCGTTCTCGTCGATGTCGATCCGCGCGCGCTCGGGCATCGCGAGTTCGAGCGCGAGCGCGCCGCTCTTGAGCCCGACGCATTCCACCGTCATGACGTGGTCGACGGGATCGTGAAAGCACAGGCAGGCGAAATCCACCGGCAACTGGTCCTCGAGACTGCGGATCACCACCTGGAAAATGCTCTTGAGATCCTGCCGTTCGCCGATCGCGCGCGTGATCTGGTGCAGGAGACTGAGCCGGGCGAGCTGGGCCTGAGTCTTCTGCTCCGCATGCCGGCGCACGAGAATCTCGGATTCCAGGGCCAGGTTGGTGGACGCGAGCTGCGTGGTCCGCTCCTCGACCCGCTGTTCCAGCCCCTCGTTCAAGCGCGCGAGCTCGGCTTCCGCCCGCATCCGCTCCAGCATGTCCGAGGACGCCATCTGCATCATCGCGAGCAGCAGGACGAGACGTCCGGAAATCTTGCCGAGGTGAGCGACCATCGCCTCGGTATCGTGCGGTGCCTGCGAATACAGCATCGCGAAATGGCCAAGCAGAACGACGGCGCCCATCAGGGCCAGCGGCCGGAAAATCCGGTCCGTCCTTCGCAAACGCCAGCACAGGATGCAGGTGACGAGCCACAATGGCGGCGCCAGGATCAGCACGGGACGGGTGATACCAAGCAGGCCCGGCGGGCTATATGGCGGAAGGCGCTGGAAGATCACGACCAGCAGCACGGCCACCATCGTCATGAACAACGTAAACGCCGGGATCCCGACCCGATCCCGCCGCGACGACCAGATCGCGGCGAGGATGCCGATCGCGAGGATGTGCGCCGCGGGCGGCCACGTCGCCGGCCGGAGGAATTCCCGCAACTCCATGATGAACGCCAGTCCCCCCGACCATTCCACGATCACGAGGACGTGGAGGAACTCCAGGACGAAGGCGGTACCGAAAGCGATCGCGAGCCGCTTGTACAGCGGCTGCTGGACGCGGGCGCCCATATCCCAGAACAGCAACGCCACCAGCCCCGAGATGAGGGTTATGCCGGTATCCAGGATGGTGTGGAGCTCGGGATAGTTGCGTCGTCCAGTTGTCAGCAGCAACGCACTGCCGACGCCGAAGGCGATCAACACGCCGACGACGCTGAACGACGAACTCACGCTCCTGGTTGCCGTGCCCATATCGCCACCGCGGGGAATATCGCGTCGGAACAACGAACGATGCGAATCAAGGTCTGCAATTTTTCGCCATCTTCTGCACCGCACGCAATCTATACGTGCGGGACGGCGCGCGAAAGCCTATTGTAGCGCCGCCTTGCGCAGGTCGAGCACGGCCTGCGCCCATTCGGCGGGCCGTTCCTGCGGCAGGTTATGACCGGCGCCTGCGAACACGCGCCGCTCGAAAAAGCCCTCGAACTTGCGCGCATGGTGCGCGGTACCGGGATTGACGCCGTCGCTGTCGCCGTCGATCGCAATCGTCGGGACGCCGACCTGGGGCTGCGCGGCCAGCTTCGCCTCGATTCCGGCATAGGCGGGATCGCCTTGGACCAGCGCGTAGCGGTGGCGGTAGGAGTGGATCACGACATCGACGAAATCGGGATTGTCGAACGACACAGCGCTTGTCTCGAACGTCGCGTCGTCGAACGCCCATGTCGGCGACCACATCGACCAGAGCTGGCGGGCAAAGCCGCGGCGGTTGCGCTCCAGCGCGCGGCGGCCGCGCTCGTTGTGAAAGAGATATTGATACCAGAGCGCGGCCTCCTCCGGCGGCGAGGCCGGCTCCATCGCGCGCGCGATGTTCTGGATGTTGTAGGAATTGCCCGAGACGAGCCCGACCACGCGCTCGGGATACAACGCCGAGACCACGCAGGCCGCACGCCCACCCCAGTCGTAACCGCCGACGACCGCGCGCTCGATGCCCAGCGCGTCCATGAAGGCAAGCAGATCGGCGCCCAGTGCCGCCTGCTCGCCGGAGCGCAAGGTCGACGCGGAACGGAAGCGCGTCGGCCCGTAACCGCGCAGCCAGGGCACCAGCACCCGCGCGCCCGCCTGCGCGAGCAGCGGCGCAGTCGCGGCATAGGCGTTAACGTCGTAGGGAAAGCCGTGGCCCATGATGCAGGGCCAGCCATCCGGCGCGCCGTAGTCGAGATAGGCGATGTCGAGAACATCCGTGGTGACGGTTTTTTGTTGCATGATTTGCTCACGGAGTTTTGCGAGGTCGTAGCCCGGATGGAGCGAAAGCGTAATCCGGGACGGTCCATCCGCGGACAAAGCGGCCCCGGAATGCGCTGCGCTCCATCCGGACTACAAGGCCAAGCCTATTTCTGCGGCCCGGACAGCGAGATGTCGCGCTCGGCGCGGAAGACGTTGCTGTAGAGGTTGGCAATCCACTGCCGGCCGATCTCGGTCTTGTTGAGATAGCCGATCTCGGTCTGGATGTGCGGTGCGACGCTGTTCCAATAGAATTGCGGATAGCGGTTCACGATGTCGGCCGGCGAGTCGTAGCCGAGCTGCCGATTCATGCCGACTTCCTCGAACTCGTAGTACAGCGCATTGGCCTTGCGCAGATAATTGGGATCGCCGAGCTGGCCGATGAAATCGGCGGCGCGCAGGATCGAGGCGTCGTCGTCATACTCCTGCCCTTCCCGGGCCGGGAAGCGGGTGCCCTCGATGGCACGGGCAACGCGTTCCGGATCGAGTCCTGGAATATGTTGCAGCCTCCGCGTCACATAAAGCTTGGAACGATCGACGTGATACATCATCAGGCTGGCGTCCGATGCGCCGCGCGGCAGTGAGACCTTGGTACCGGCCGCATCGATCACGAAGCCATCGATGTCATCCTCCTCGAACAAGCCCCGGACATACCCGATGTCGTGGGCAAGGCAGGCGATCAGGATGTGGACGTAATCCTCTGCCTCCAAATGCGTATGGAGATATCGGCCACTAAGGATGCAATGGGCCGCCAAGGTCACGAGCATCGTATGCTCGATATTGTGATAGAGCGCATCGCTGTTGCCGATGCACTCCATCGCAGTGCGGGTCGCACTCTCGACGATGTTTGCGGAAGGCTCGCCAAACCGACGACGCATGAACGAGCCCAACCTCTTCTCCAGGGATTCGGCCGCCAGTCTCGGTAACGTGATCATGGATGCAGCCCCGCTAGTCGGTGGTGTCCCACGCCAATTTCCCGACGTCTCATGTTCTGTCCTCGACGCCAGCACAAGCATAGCCCATCTTGGGCCGAGTGACCAAATCCCGGGATGAAAAATGTTGTTGTTGTGCTCTGCGACATCCCTGTTGCGGCGACGGCTCGATACACCCGGCGGCAAACGGCGCCGGGCCGGGCCGGCAAGACAGGCTCACTCCACCAGCAGCACGTCCACGGCGACGCCAAGCTTCTGCTTCGGCGAACCGACGATGATGCCATCGACCGGCGAGACGTCGGAAAAGTCGCGCGCCACCGCGAGCACGATATGGTCGTTGGCGACGAGGAGATCGTTGGTCGGATCGAAATCGATCCAGCCAAGCTCCGTCCCGCACCACAGCGACACCCAGGCATGGGTGGCATCGGCGCCTTGCAAACGCGGCTGCCCCGCCGGCGGAATGGTGCGCAGATAGCCGCTGACATAGGCCGCAGGCAGACCGAGCCCGCGCAGGCCCGCGATCATCACGTGGGCAAAATCCTGACAGACGCCGTGGCGCTTGTCGAAGACCTCGTTGAGAGGCGTCGAGATCACGGTAGCCTTGGGATCGTAGCGGAATTCGGTGCGGATGCGATGCATCAGATCGACGGCGCCGGCGAGGATGCCGGCGCCGGAGGCAAAGCTCGCGGCTGCATAAGCGCTGACCGGACGCAGCACCGGGACCAGCGGGCTCGCAAAGACGTAGCCGACCGGCGAGGACGGCCCGAGGCTCGTCGCCTCGAACGCGATATCGCGGATACTTTCCCAGGACGGGCTTGCAGCGTCGCGCGCGGGCGGCTTGCGCGAGATCGAGACACGCGAACGTGAATCGATGCGCAAAGTGCGATGCGCGGCCTCAATCACCACGCTCTCGGTCAGCGTACCGAAGAAGTCGCGCCGGACATGGCGCTCGGCCGGACGCGGACGAATCTCGACATGGTGCGAGATCAGCTCCTGGCCATTGCCGCCTCTCGGCTCCAGCCGCAGCGTGCAGCGGGCGAAGCTGACCGGGCTCTCATATTCATAAGTCGTGACGTGCCGGATGTCGTAGATCACGCCAGCCCCGTCAGCTTTTCCGGACGGCTGGCATTGGGGCCGTGCGGGAAGTAGTGGAGACTGATCGCTTCGGCGAGGCTGAGCAGATCCTGCTCCAGTGCGAACAGGGTCTTGACCTCCAGCCTCTCGGCCTCGGCGGTGGCGAGCATCGCCTGCACCGCCACGGCAAGCCGCTGCGGCTTCTCGATCAGGCCATGCTCCTTTAGGCTCGGCAGTGCTGCGATGTGCTCGTTCAGCGTCGTCACCTGGAACGCGACCGAGCGCGGATTATAGGGATCGAGCACCGCGAGGTCGCGCACCGGCGCCAGGATCGGCGCCAACAGATAGCGCGAGCGGTAGGTGATCTGGGAATCGACCAGCGTCAGCAGGATGTCGAGGTCCTCGTCGCCGGCCTCGTCATAGGCGAACTGGCGGGCGAAACGCGCGGTGTTGATGGCGCGCTCGGTGCGGCGGCCGACGTCGAGGAAACGCCAGCCGGCGGCGCGGTTCATGTTCTCCTGCGCCAGACCTGCGAAGCTCGCGAGCTCCTGCAAGGTCAGCTCGGCCGCGCTGACCACGCTGTCGTCACCCTCGACCTCGAGAGCCAGCCGATCGGCCATCTCGGTGATGACCTGCCAGGCATCGGGCGACAGCCGCTCGCGCAACGAGGTCGCCGTGCGCTGCGCCGCGCGCACCAGCGACAATGCCGAGCCGAAGCGCTCCTCGCTCTGCAAGGCTTCGGCGACAACGCGCGCGGGGGCCGCGCGCGAGGCTTGCGAGATCGCGCCCCAGGCCACCAGCAGACGCTGGATGCGTTCGGCCGATTGCAGCGAGGCCGCGGTGCCCTTGTTGGGGCCGCTTGGCGAGCCCAGCGCGCGCACCAGCCGCAGCGTCGCCTCGGCGCGTTCGAGATAGCGGCCGAGCCAGAACAGATTGTCCGCGGCACGGCTCGGCAGCACGCCGGCAATGCGCCGGATGCGCACCTTGTCGGTCGCCGGCAACAACGTCGCGGTCGCAACCTTCTTCTCCGAGACCACCCAGACGTCGGCGGCGCGGGCGCCGTCGCCCATCGACACCGCGCGCGCATCCGTCTTCTCGGCGATCCGGCAGAAGCCGCCGGGCATGATGGCCCATCCGTCCGGCGTCGCGGCCGCGAACACGCGCAGCACGAAGGGGCGCGGCGTGAGCTGGCCCTGCTCCCACACCGGCATGGTCGAGAGCCGCACCACCTCCTGGCCGACATAGTCCATGCCGCGCGCGGCGATGGAGTCGATCAGGCGCTGGCGCCCGTCGGCGTCGAGCTCGCTCGCGAGCACCGGGCCATTGCCGTCCAAGCCGGGCACGCCGCGCCGATAGGCGCCTTCGATCGCGACCTCGTCGAGCCGCGACAGCACCTCGTCGCGCGCCGAGCGCTGGCCGCACCACCAGGTCGCGATGTGCGGCATTTTCAGCTCTTCGCCAAGCAGGCGGCGGCTGAGCGCCGGCAGGAAACCGAGCAGCGCGCGGGCCTCCAGCACGCCAGAGCCCGGCATGTTGGCGACGACGACGCCGTCCTTGCGCAGCACGTCGATCAGGCCGGGCACGCCGAGATGCGAGGAGGCATCAAGCTCGAGCGGATCGAGCGAGTTGGAATCGACGCGGCGGAGCAGCACGTCGAGCCGCTTCAACCCCGCGACCGTGCGGATGTGAATACGGTTGTCGCTGACGGCGAGATCGTCGCCCTCGACCAGCAGGAAACCGAGATAGCGCGCCAGTGTCGCATGCTCGAAATAGGTCTCGCTGAAACTTCCGGGGGAGAGCACGCCGATGCGCGGTTCGTCGCGATCGGCCCGCGCGCGCAGTGAGTCGCGGAACGCTTCGAAGAACGGCGCGACGCGCGGCACGTTCATCGACTTGTAGAGATCGGAGAAGGCGCGCGAGAGCACCAGGCGGTTTTCCAGCGCGTAGCCCGCGCCCGATGGCGCCTGCGTGCGGTCGCCGAGCACCCACCAGCGGCCGTCGGGGCCGCGGCCGACGTCGGCGGCATAGAGCGAGAGGTAGCGCCCGCCCGGAGGCTCGACGCCACAGACCGGACGGAGATATTCGGGGCTGCCGGCGATCGCGGCGGCGGGCAGCGCGCCTTCCGCGACCAGCTTCCCCTCGCCATAGATGTCGCGCAGCACGAGCTCTAAAAGCTCGGCGCGCTGGGTGATCCCGGCGGATAGCTGCTTCCAGTCGGCCTCGTCGATCAGGAGCGGCAAATGGCTGATCGACCACGGCCTGTCGGCGCTGTCGCCGGGTGCGCGGTAGGTGACGCCGGCCTCGCGCAGATGGCGGTCGGCCATGCCGAAGCGCCGCTCGACCTCGTCGGGGGCCAGCGCGCCGAAGGCGTCGAAGAAGCGGCTCCAGACCGCGCGGGGGGCGCCGTCAGGTCCCAGGAACTCGTCGGGAATGCCGGGCAGGCGGCGATAGTCGCGGACCCATTGCGCGAGGCGGCGCTGGCCTTCACGCTGGCCCTCACGCGGTCCTGGCGCCTTACCCGCCTTGTCGTCCTGTTCGGCTGCGCCCTCGCCCATGCGCCTCTCCCTGCCCCACCCTCATACTCATTGCAGGAGCGGGGTCCGCAAGTCGAGGGTCAGCGGAAACTCATTTGTGCGTTCCTCGGGCGGCGGCTGCATCGGACCCGGCGTATGACCGTGGTCCTGGAAGCGCGCCAGCCGCCGGGCCTCGGCCTCATAGGTGTTGACCGGCTTGGTCTCGTAGCTGCGGCCGCCGGGATGGGCGACGTGGTAAACGCAGCCGCCGAGCGAGCGGCCGTTCCAGGTGTCGATCAGGTCGAAGGTCAGGGGCGCGTGGACCGGAATGGTCGGGTGCAGGCCGGAGGCCGGCTGCCAGGCCTTGAAGCGGACGGCGGCCACGGCTTCGCCCGAGCGGCCGGTCGAGGTCATCGGCAGGCGGCGGCCATTGCAGGTGATGATGTGGCGGCCCTCGACGAAGCCCTCCGCCTTCACCTGGAGCCGCTCGACCGAGCTGTCGACATAGCGCACGGTGCCGCCGGCCGAGCCTTCCTCGCCGAGCACATGCCAGGGCTCCAGCGCCTGCCGCAGTTCCAGCGTCACGCCGCCATGATGGATGCGGCCAAAGGCGGGGAAGCGGAATTCGAGCTGGGCCAGATACCATTCGGGATCGAACGGATAGCCGGATTGCTTCAGCTCGGAGAGCACGTCCTGAAAATCTTCCCAGATGAAATGCGGCAGCATGAAGCGGTCATGCAGCGCGGTGCCCCAGCGCACGAACTTGCCGGCCTGCGGCTCGCGCCAGAATTTTGCGATCAATGCGCGGATCAGCAGCTGCTGCGCCAGCGACATGCGCGGATCGGGCGGCATTTCGAGCGCGCGGAATTCGACGAGACCGAGCCGGCCCGTGGTCCCGTCGGGCGAATAGAGCTTGTCGATGCAGATCTCGGCGCGGTGGGTGTTGCCGGTGATGTCGACGAGCAGATGCCGGAACAGCCGGTCCACCAGCCACAGCGGCGTCTGGTAGCCCGGCGGCGGCACGTGCGAGAGCGCGATCTCGAGCTCGTAGATGCTGTCATGGCGCGCTTCGTCGATGCGCGGCGCCTGGCTGGTCGGGCCGATGAAAAGACCCGAGAAGAAATAGGACAGCGACGGATGCCGCTGCCAGTACAGCACGAGGCTCTTCAAGAGATCAGGCCGGCGCAGGAACGGCGAGTCCTGCGGGCTGGAGCCGCCGATCACGACATGATTGCCGCCGCCGGTGCCGGTGTGGCGGCCGTCGACCAGGAAGCGGTTGGCGCCGAGGCGTGTCTTGCCGGCGTCCTCATAGAGCCCGACGGTGATGTCGACCGCCTCGCGCCAGCTCTTGGCCGGCTGGATGTTGACCTCGATGACACCAGGGTCGGGCGTCACCTTGATCACCTCGATGCGCGGATCGAACGGCGGCGGGTAGCCCTCGATGTGGACCTGAATCTGCATCTCTTCGGCAGTCGCTTCGAGGGCCGCGACCAGCTCGAGATAATCCTCGATGCGCTCGACCGGCGGCATGAAGGCGCAGAGCACGCCGTGGCGGACTTCGATCGACATCGCGGTGCGGACGGGGACGGACGTGTTGAGATGCTCGGGTTCGACCTTCGGCGGCGATTCCGGACGCGCCGGAAGGCTGAATACCGGCAGCTTGCCGCGGGCCTCCATCGGGTCCTGTTCGACGATGTAGGGATATTGGTTGGGCGGGATATGGCCGAGCGAGCCGATCGGCAACCGCAAGCCCAGCGGTGAATCGCCCGGCATCAAAAACAGATGATTGCGCCGGAGTTGCCAGCGCTCACTGCGCCAACGCGGCGGTGCGTTCCAGCGCTGCACCGGCAGCACGAACCCCCGCGGCGTGCTCAGCCCCTCGTCGAACACCCGCGCCATGCGCGCGCGCGCTTCCGGATCAGCTAATTTGGAGTCGGTAGGATCGACGTTGACGGGAAGCTCGGCCTCCTTGTGGAGCCAGTAGGCGGTGTCCTCATAGGCCGGGATGATGTAGCCGGGATCGAGCCCGAGCCGCACCGCGGTGCCCTCCACGAACGCCCGGGCGTCCTTGACCTCGGCGCGCCGCGGATTTTCGATCTTGGCGATCAGATCGGTATTCTTCCAGATCGGCACGCCGTCCTTGCGCCAGTACAGGCCAAAGGCCCAGCGCGGCAGGCTTTCGCCGGGATACCATTTGCCCTCGCCGTAATGCAGCAGCCCGCCCGGCGCGAAGCGCGTGTGTAGGCGGCGGATCAGATCGTCACCAAGCGCGCGCTTGGTCGGACCGACGGCCGCGGTGTTCCATTCGGCTGCTTCGAGATCGTCGACCGAGACGAAGGTCGGCTCGCCCCCCATCGTGAGCCGGACATCCTGCGCGGCGAGATCGCCATCGACCTGCTCGCCGAGATCGTTGAGCCGCGTCCAGGACTCGTCGGAGAACGGCTTTGTGATGCGCGGCGCCTCGCGGATGCGCTTCACGCTCATGTCGAACTCGAACTCGACCTCGGCAAAGCCGGCGCCGCCTGAGATCGGCGCAGCCGAGCGATAATGCGGCGTGGCGGCCACCGGGACGTGGCCCTCGCCCGCGAGCATGCCGGAGGTCGCGTCAAAGCCGATCCAGCCTGCGCCCGGCAGATAGACCTCGGCCCAGGCGTGCAGATCGGTGAAATCGTTCTCGACCTCCGGCGGTCCCTCGATCGGATCGATGTCGGGACGGATCTGGATCAGATAGCCGGAGACGAAACGGGCAGCGAGTCCGAGATGGCGGAAGGTCTGGATCAGGAGCCAGGCGGAGTCGCGGCACGATCCGGCGCCGGAGGACAGCGTCTCCTCCGGCGTCTGCACGCCGGGCTCCATGCGGATGATATAACGGACGTGCTTCTGGAGCTCGCGGTTGAGATCGACCAGGAAGTTGACGGTGTTCGGGGCCTCATGGGGGATTGTGTCGAGAAATTTTGCGAACAGGCGATCAGGCTTGATGGTCTCGAGATACGGCGCGAGCTCGGTCTTCAAATCCTTCGAATACTCAAACGGAAAGGCATCCGCATAAGGTTCGACAAAGAAGTCGAACGGGTTGACCACGGTCATCTGCGCCGTGAAATCGACCTCGAATTTCAGCTCGGTCGTCTTCTCTGGGAAGACATAGCGTGCGAGCCAGTTGCCCTGCGGGTCCTGCTGCCAGTTCACGAAATGATTGGCCGGGGTGACCTTGAGCGAATAGCTCAGGATCGGCGTGCGCGTGTGCGGCGCCGGCCGCAGGCGGATGGTCTGCGGGCCAAGATCGATCGGACGGTCGTATTTGTAATGCGTGACGTGGTGCAATGCGACGTAGATCGACACGGGGTGCGGTACTCCAGCAGCTTTTTTGAGCAGAACACCTGACGTCAGTGCGATCAAGCACTAACAACGGGCAGACCGTGCCTAGGAAGTATCCGCAGTGCTCCCGTAGCCCGGGACGATCGATCTCCGGGTGAAAGAACCCCGGATTGCGCTGCGCTCCATTCGGGCTACACGATCGACTACATCGTCGCGCCGAGCACCCAGGGCGCGAACTCGGCGCCGCCGAAATCAAAGCTCTCGCTCTTGGTCGGCTGGCCCGAGGCGGTCTTCAGGATGAGCTCAAAAATGCGCTGGCCGCACTCCTGGACGCTCTCCTCGCCTTGGAGGATGGTGCCGCAATTGACGTCCATGTCCTCTTCCATGCGCTTGTACATGGGCGTGTTGGTGGCGAGCTTGATCGAGGGTGCCGGCTTGCAGCCGAACACGCTGCCGCGTCCGGTGGTGAAGCAGACCAGATTGGCACCGCCGGCAACCTGGCCGGTCGCGGCGACCGGATCGTAGCCGGGCGTGTCCATGAACACGAAGCCGCGCTTGGTCACGGGCTCGGCGTAGCGCAAGACGTCAACGAGATTGGTGGTGCCGGCCTTGGCCATCGCACCGAGCGACTTTTCCAGAATGGTGGTGAGGCCGCCGGCCTTGTTGCCGGGGCTCGGATTGGCGTTCATCTCGGCGCCTTCGCGCGTCGTGTATTCGTCCCACCAGCGCATCAGATCGACCAGCTTCTCGCCGACCTCGCGGCTGACGGCGCGGCGCGTCAGCAGATGCTCGGCGCCGTAGGTTTCGGGTGTCTCCGACAGGATCACGGTGCCGCCGTGGCGGACGATGAGATCGCTGGCAGCGCCCAGTGCCGGATTGGCCGACACACCGGAATAGCCGTCCGAGCCGCCGCATTGCAGGGCCACGGTCAATTCGCTCACCGGCACGGACTCACGCTTGACCTTGTTGGAGTCAGCGAGCGCCTCGCGCACGAAGGCGATGCCGGCCTCAACTGTCTTGCGGGTGCCGCCGACTTCCTGGATGTCCATCGCGCGCAGGCGGCCGGCGAGCTTTTGCTCTTCCATGAGACCGCCGATCTGGTTCACCTCGCAGCCGAGGCCGAGTACGATGACGTGGGAGAAGTTCACGTGGCGCGCATAGCCGCCGAGCGTGCGGCGGAGCAGTGCGAGCGGCTCGTTCTGCGTCATACCGCAGCCGGTCTTGTGGGTCAGCGCGACCACGCCGTCGACGTTGGGGAATTCGGCCAGCGGATTGTCGCCGGTGAAGGGGTTCTTCTTGAAAACGTCGGCGACGAGGCTTGCGACATGCGCGCTGCAATTCACCGAGGTGAGGATGCCGATATAGTTGCGCGTGGCGACGCGGCCGTCGGGGCGGCGGATGCCTTCGAAGGTCGCCGGCAGGTCGAAATTCGGCGTCGGCTTGACGTCGGCGCAATAGGCATAGTCCTTGGAGAAATCGCCCATGCCGCAATTCTGCACGTGCACGTGCTGGCCCGGCGCGATCGGAATGGTCGCAAAGCCGATGATCTGGCCGTAGCGGATGACAGGCTCGCCCAATGCGATCGGCTTGATCGCGACCTTGTGGCCGGAGGGAATGCGCTCGACCGTGGTGACGCCGTCGGCGACGACGGTTCCCGGCGGCAGGCTCGCGCGCGCGATCAGCACGCCATCAGCGGGATGCAGGCGGATGACGGGGCTGATGGTCATGGGAGGTCTCCTTGGGTCTTCAAGTATTCGTACCCCGGACGCAGCGCAGCGTGAAACGATGCGCTGCTGAGCCGGGGCCCATGTGTGTGGCTGGCAACTGGGTCCCGGCTCTGCGGAGCGTCACTGCGTGCCGCACCGCGTCCGGGACTCAGAGAGATTAAGCCTTCCCGGCCGAATCCTTGCGGGTCGCATTGACCTGCATCTTGGCGTAGGTGGTCATCAGGCCGACCTCGTTCGAGAGCGTCACCAGCTTGAAGCCCATGTTGATGGCGCGCGCAGCACCTTCGGCGCCGCTGCAATGGATGCCCGGGAAGAGCCCACGCTTGTCGCATTCCTTGATGATCTTGTCGTAGATCGCGAGGATCTCGGGCTCGGTGCGGTCGAGCTTGGGCTCGAGGCCGTAGGAGAAGCCGAGGTCGGACGGGCCGATATAGACGCCGTTGAGACCTTCGACGTCGAGGATCGCTTCCATGTTCTCGACCGCGGTCTTGGTTTCCATCATCGGCAGCAGCACGATGTCGTCGTTCGCCGTCTTCTGGTACGAGCCCGCGGTGCCGTACATGCCGGCGCGGATCGGGCCGTTGGAGCGGACGCCCTGCGGCGGATATTTCGAATAGGAGACGAGGTTCCTGGCTTCCTGCGGCGTGTTGACCATCGGGCAGATCACGCCATAGGCGCCGCCGTCGAGCACCTTGCCGATGATGCCGGGCTCGTTCCAGGGCACGCGGACCATCGGGGTCACCGGGTGCTTGTCCATGGCCTGGAAGCACTGCACCATCGAGAGATAATCCTGGACGCCATGCTGCATGTCGACGGTGACGCTGTCGAAGCCGCATTGCGCGATCATCTCAGCCGAGAAGCCGGAGGGAATTGCCAGCCACGCGTTGACCACGGCCTTGCCCGACTTCCAGATTTCCTTGACCTTGTTCGCCACGTTGCCTTCCTTCTTCGTTGTTTGGGTCGTCGTTGTTTGAGCCTTCGTCACCATGACGAGCGCCGCGACAGCACAGTTCTGCTGTTACCGCGAACCGGGGCGCCGCGCTACGCTCGCAATGACGCAAGACCTATGCGCTTGGCCACAGGATCCGGGCCACGCGGGCGGCGTCCACTATCGCCGCCCGGGTGTCATCCGGCAAGGGGATGCCGTCGAGGCGTTCGGCCTGGAATCCGCCCCCCGATGACGGAACCGTCCGGCTACGCGGTCACCTTGGCATGACCGCCGAGATAGGCGGCGCGGATCGCTTCATTGCCCCAGAGCTCGTCGGGCTTGCCGCCGAGCACGATGCGGCCGGTCTCCAGCACATAGCCGTAATCGGCCACCGACAGGCCCATGCGCGCGTTCTGCTCGACGAGCAGAACTGTCGTGTTGCGGCGGATCTCGGAAATGATCTTGAACACGGCCTGCACGATCACAGGCGCTAGCCCAAGCGAGGGCTCGTCCAGCAGCAACAGCCGCGGCTTGGCCATCAGCCCGCGCGCGACCGCCACCATCTGCAACTGGCCTCCGGACAGCGTCCAGCCGAGCGCGTTGGTGAACTTGCGGATATCGGGGAACAGGTCGAACATCGCATCGGCCTCGCGCGAGATCTCCGAGGTCGGTGCCCGGCGGTTGGACGCGCCGAGCATGATGTTCTCTTTCACGGTGAGACCCGGAAACACACGACGCCCTTCCGGCACGTGGCTGATACCCATGCGGACGATGGCTTCCGGGCCGAGACCTGCGATCGACTTGCCGTCGAACAGGATGTCGCCCGACGTTGGTTTCGCGAGGCCGGAGATGGCGCGGAGCGTCGTCGACTTGCCGGCGCCGTTGGCGCCGAGCAAGGTCACCACCTGCCCCTCCTCCACGGCGCAGGTGACGCCGCGCAGCGCTTCGATCTCGCCGTAGCGCACGACAAGGTTGCGGATTTCGAGCAACGGCATCATTCGCTCCCGAGATAGGCGGAGACGACGTCGGGATGACGCAGCACGGCCATGGATTCGCCGTCCGCGATGCGGCGTCCGAAGTTGAGCACGGTAATGTGCTGGGCCGCTTCCGAGACCAGCGTCATGTCGTGATCGATGATCAGGATGGTGAGCCCTTGCGCGGCGATGCGCTTGAGCAGCTCGTGCAGCTCGAGCTTCTCAGTTGAGTTCAGGCCGGCCGCGGGTTCGTCGAGCAGCAGCAGCGTCGGGTTCGAGGCGAGCGCACGTGCAATCTCGATCAGCCGCTGATGGCCGTAGGAGAAGCTGGAGATCAGCTCGTTGGCGCGGCTGCCGAGGCCGACGAATGTCAAGGCCTCCATCGCACGTTCGGTCAGGGCGTCATCGCCCTTCCCAACCATGGTGTTGCCGGGCCGCTCCGCGCCGATCTCGACATTTTCCAGCGCCGTCATCGACCGGAACAGGCGGATGTTCTGGAACGTGCGGCCAAGACCCGAAGCCGTGCGCTGATGCGGCGGCATGTGGGAGATGTCGGTACCGTCGAGCACGATCCTGCCTGATGTGGCGACGTACAGGCCGGAGAGCACGTTGAGCGTCGTGGTCTTGCCCGAGCCGTTCGGCCCGATCAGCGCATGCACGCCGCCGCGCTTGACCGCGATGTCGACACCGTCGACGGCCTTGAGGCCACCGAAATGCTTCGACAGCCCCGTGACTTCCAGCACGGTGTCGCCGCCGATCGTCGCCGGTTTCAGCTGCAACGCGGCCGCGGCCGGCGTCGCCTTGATCTTGGCGCGCCAGCGCGTGAACGCGTCGGCGACAAAGCCCCAGATACCATCAGGCATGAAGCGGATGATCAGGATCACGAACAGGCCGTAGATCGCGAGGTAAAGACCCGGCA
Source organism: Bradyrhizobium betae (assembly GCF_004123905.1). Taxonomy (GTDB): domain Bacteria; phylum Pseudomonadota; class Alphaproteobacteria; order Rhizobiales; family Xanthobacteraceae; genus Bradyrhizobium; species Bradyrhizobium betae_A. The sequence goes on along the minus strand of NZ_MZXW01000015.1, from coordinate 134,743 downwards.
CGCTTTTCAGGAACCGCAGCCATTCCGGGATCAGGATCAGGAGACCCGTTCCGATCGCCGAGCCGATCGGCGAAGCCACGCCGCCGAGCAGCGACATGGTCAGGAACACGATCGATTCCGCAAAGGAGAATTGATCGGGGCTGACATAGGCGAAGCCGCCGGCGAACAATCCGCCCGCGAGACCGCCGAGCAGCGCGCACAGCGCGAACGCATAGATCTTGGTGCGGAAAACGTCGATGCCGTTGACGCCGGCCGCCAGCTCGTTGTCGCGCACCGCACGCATGGCGCGGCCGAGTTTGGTATCGGCGAGATGCCAGACCAGATAGCCGACGATCGCCAGCATCGCGACGCAGAAGGCGAGGTAGCTCTGCGAGGTCTGGAACAGCTCCGGACGCTTGATGTTGGGAACGCCATCGGGGCCGCGCGTCAGCCAGATCGCGTTGATCATCACCAGCGTGACGATCTGCTGGAACGAGATCGTCACCATCGCGAGGTAATGACCGCCGAGCCGCAAGGTGGACATGCCGAGGAAGGCGCCAGCGAGCAGCGAGATCGCGCAGCCGCCGACGAGGCATAGCCAGAAGCTGAGCTGCAGATCCGTCGTGCCCATGCCGACGGCATAAGCGCCGAGCCCGAAGAACGCGGCCTGCGCCAGATTGATCTGGCCGCACAGGCCAAGCACCACAGAGAGCCCGAACACCGCGATCGAGAACGTGGTGGCCTGGAGCAGGATGTTATGGACGTATCCGTCGAAGCGCATGGTCGCGGCGAGCCAGACCAGGATCGCCGCGCCGATGAAGTACGGCAGATGCCGGACCACGAGCGGTTTCGAACGGATGGCGGGCGCCGGAATCGGCATGTTGTCGCTGGGAGCGCTCATGCTTTTTCCGCCACGCGTTCGCCGAAGATGCCCTGCGGCCGGAAGATCAGGAAGGCGATCAGCACCAGGAAAGCGAAGCCGTCCTTGTAGGGCACCGAGACATAGGCAGCCCCGAAGGTCTCGATCACGCCAAGGGCGAGACCGCCGATGATGGCGCCGGCGACATCGCCGAAGCCGCCGATGATGGTGGCCGCGAACGCCTTCAGCGCGATGGTCGAGCCCATCTGGATCGACACGAACAGCACGGGGGCGACGAGGATGCCGGCGAGGCCGCCGAGCACCGCCGAATAGATGAAAGTGATCATGATCATGGTCGACACGGAGATGCCAAGCAGCGAGGCCATCTCCTTGTCCTGCGAGGTCGCCTGCAGCTTCTTGCCGAGCAGCGTCTTCTCGAAGAACCAGAAATTGAAGATCACAAGGCAGATGGTGACGCAGATGATCAGGAGATACTGGCTGTCGAGATAGACCGGACCGACCTGAATGCCAGGCGTCTCGAACCAGCCTTCAAGCACCTGCGGCTGCGGGCCGTAGATCGCGAGCACGGAGTTTGCCAGCAGGATCGAGGCGCCGATGGTCGCGATGATCACGGGCAAATAAGTGCGGTGGCGCAGCGGATAATAGACGCCGAGATTGAAGACGACACCGAGCAGCGCCATGCCGAGCAGCGCGACGATGAAGGCCGCCCAATAGGGCAGACCGGCCTCGACCGCGACGACCATCAGATAGGCCGCGACCATGGAGAATTCGCCCTGGGCAAAATTCACCACATTGGTGGCACGGAAGATCAGCACGAAGCCGAGCGCGACGAGCGCGTAGACGGCGCCGATACCGATGCCGGTAAAGAGCAATTGTAGGGCGAGATCCATGACAAGCGTTCTGTTGGAGGTCGGATTCGTCCAGCGAAAAACGTTTCAGCCTCCCCGACCGGAACCGGGGAGGCCGAGACAACGTCAGTCGTTGAACTCAATGTGCTTGTCGAAGGTGATGTTGCCCTTCTCGTTCTTCACGATGTTGTAGCCGTGGAGACCGTCGCCGTTCTGGTCGAAATTGTATTCGCCCTCGGCACCCGGGAACTTCTTGATCGCGAGGATGGCTTCGCGGATCTTGGCCGGCTCGGTCGTGCCGGCCTTGTTGATGGCCTGCGCCATCACGTTGATCGCATCAAAGGTCCAGGAGCTCTGATTGTCGGGCGCTACCTTGACGGCGTCGCGGTAGATCTTGCCGAACGCCTTCGAGCCCTCGCTGGAATCCTCGGCATAATCCGCAACGCCATACGTATTGTAGAGCGCGGGGCCTGCGAGCTTCAGCGCGGTGATGTTGACGATCGAGGGCGAGCCGACCCAGGGAATGTTCACGCCGAGCTGACGGAGCTGGCGGGCGAAGATGCCGAGATCGTTCTCGAAGGTGAAGTAGGAGCCGAGGATGTCGGCGCCCGACTGCTTGATGGCAAGCACGACTGGCGTGAAATCCTGGCTCTGGTTGGCGTAGCCCTGATCGAGCACCGGCGGCGCGCCGAGCTTTTCGAGCGCGGCGGTCAACGCCTTGCCGCCCGCGGTGCCGAACGCATCCGTCGAGTGCAGCACGGCCCATTTCTTCTTGGCGAGCGTGGTGACGCCGTATTCGGCGATGACGCGGCCGGAATAGCTGTCATTGGGACGGCAGCGGAATAGCCATTGATTGCCCATGTGGGTGAGATTCGGATCGGTGCCGCCGATCATCACGGGCTTGCCGAGCTTGATCACGTCGGGTGCCATCGCGTGCACCTGGGTCGAGCGGATCGAGCCGAGGAAGCCGACGATGTCAGGCTGCGAGGCGAGCTTGGAGAAGGCGAGAACGATCCCGGGATTGGTGGTCTGATCGTCTTCGACGATCAGCTCGCCCTGCTTTCCAAGGATACCGCCGGCCTTGTTGACAGCTTCGAGCGCGAGCTTGGCGCCCTTGATGGCGTAACCGCCGGATTCAGCGGCAGGGCCGGTGACGGGCGCGCACATGCCGATCTTGATGGTGGCGCCTTGCGCATGCGCGCTCTTGATGAGGTAGGGCGCGGCAATGCCGGCAGCAATTCCGGCCGCGAAGTCGCGTCTCGTCAGTCTCATTCATTCCTCCCTGAGGCCGGGCATCCTTGTCGGCCCTTCTTTGTTTTGGCTCTATCGCTGAATACAGAGCCTGATGCTAGTTACGAATTCTCTCCGTGTGAGTAAATTGATATTGAGCCATCATCGACTAAGTGCGGAGAGCTCGCGCCCAACGGTGATTAACACCAACGGCGGCGATCTATTCTCGGCTATTTTTCCCAGGGTTTTCGCGCGGCTCGCGGTGCTTACGCGTTAGGCAACAACGAACAGTCATGCGTAACTGGCAAGTCATCATGCAAATTTGCCGTTACGTTTCATCCGCAACATCGTCACTCGCGTCGGTGGAAGCGAGACACAACTCCAACTGACCGAGCATCTCCTGCAACTCGGCGAGCTTTCGCGCGCCGAAGCGCTGCGTGATCTCGGCATAGATCGCTTCCGAGGACGGCGCGACCGAGGCCATCAGCTTCACGCCCTCCTTCGAGATCGAGACCATACTGCGGCGCTGGTCGGCCTTCGCGGTCTTGCGCTCGATCAAATTGCGCGCCTCGAGATCGCGCAGGATGCGCGACAGGCTCGGCCCCAGGAGAAATGCCGTGCGCGCGAGCTCCGTGACCTCGGCGGCCTCGATGGACGCAAGCGCTCGGAGGATGCGCCATTGCTGCTCGGTCAAGCCGTGCTCGCGCAGCTTGGGACGAAACTGCCGCATCACGGCCTCGCGCGCCCTGAGCAGCGACATCGGCAGCGAGCGCGAGAAGTCGCGCATCGGCACCTGCCTTGCGATCGTCGCACTTCCGTTCGCGGAATCAGCCGGTCTCTTCGCCATGACGCCCTTTCAGACCGCAAAACGTTTGCAGTGCAGCAAGCCCAATTTGTGTTTGACGCATTCACTTAACATGTTAAGTATCTCCGGCACCACGATTTGTAAGATCACAAAATGGCGCTTTCCAGCGACGATATCCAAGCTTGCGCGAGCCGTCTGCACCAGGCGGAGAAGACCCGCGTGCAGATCCGGCAGCTCTCGCAGGATTTCCCTGGCATCACCATCGCCGATGCCTACGCGATTCAGAAGGCCTGGGTCGACGTCAAGATTGCCGAAGGGCGTATCGTAAAAGGCCACAAGATCGGCCTGACCTCGAAGGCGATGCAGAGTTCGCTCAATATCGACGAGCCGGATTCCGGCGTGCTGCTCGACGACATGTTCTTTGCCGATGGCGGCCTCGTCCCGACCGAGCGCTTCATTGCGACGCGCGTGGAGGCCGAGCTCGCCTTCGTCATGAGCAAGCGGCTCGCGGGCCCCGACTGCACGCTGTTCGACGTGCTCAACGCCACCGACTTCGTCGTGCCCGCGCTGGAGATTTTGGACACGCGCATCGAGCGCGTCGATCCCCAGACGAAAGCGGCGCGAAAGATCTTTGACACCATCGCCGACAATGCTGCGAATGCAGGCATCGTGCTGGGTGGACGGCCGATCCGCCCGCTGGATGCGGATTTGCGCTGGATCGGCGCGCTCTGCTTCAGGAACGGCCAGCTCGAAGAGACCGGCCTCGCTGCCGGCGTGCTCAATCATCCCGCGACCGCCGTCGCTTGGCTTGCCAACAAGATCGCGCCGCTCGGCCTTGCGCTGGAGCCGGGGCAGGTCGTGCTCGCGGGATCCTTCATCCGTCCGATCGAAACCCGCAAGGGCGACACAATTCAGGCCGATTATGGCGCCTACGGCTCCGTGAGCTGCTACTTCGCCTGACAGATAAAAATACAGGGAGTGAAACCGCGATGCCGCATTTCACGATCGAATATTCGGCCAATCTCGATGGCCGTCTCGATATCGGCGCGGTCTGCGAAGTCGTGCGCAAGGCGGCGGTGGAGACCGGCATCTTCCCGCTCGGCGGCATCCGCGTCCGCGCTGTCAGGTGTGAGCATTATGCGATCGCCGACGCGCGGCAGGACTATGGCTTTCTCGACATGGTGCTGCGCATCGGCGAAGGCCGCGACCTTGCAACACGCAGGAGAGCCGGCGAGCACGTGTTCCAGGCACTGTCAAAACATCTCGATCCCGTCTTCGCCGTCAGCAAGTTCGCTTTGTCGTTCGACATGCAGATCAACGACAAGGACACCAGCTGGAAGCGCAACAACATCCACGACGCCCTGAAAGTGGAGGCTGCAAATGGATAAGCCCACGCCGAGAACCGATGTATTCCAGGCCAACCGCGAGCGCGCTGCGCCGCTGCTGAAGACGCTGCGCGCGGACGGCATCGGCCACATGATCGATGGCAAGGTCGTCCCCTCGATATCCGGCGATACCTTCGAGACCAAGTCGCCGGTCGATGGCGCGACGCTCGCGAGCGTCGCGCGCGGCAATGCCGAGGACATCGACGCCGCAGCCACGTCTGCCGCCCTTGCCTTCAAGTCGTGGCGCGACATGGCACCGGCGATGCGGAAGAAGCTGCTGCATCGGGTCGCCGACGCCATCGAGGACAATGCCGAAGACATCGCGGTGCTCGAATGCATCGACACCGGGCAGGCCTATCGCTTCATGGCCAAGGCTGCGATCCGCGCTGCCGAGAATTTTCGCTTCTTCGCCGACAGATGCGGCGAGGCGCGCGATGGCCAGAACACGCCGAGCGACGAGCATTGGAATGTCTCCACCCGCGTGCCGATCGGCCCGGTCGGCGTGATCACGCCGTGGAACACGCCGTTCATGCTGTCGACCTGGAAGATCGCCCCTGCGCTAGCCGCCGGCTGCACCGTCGTGCACAAGCCGGCCGAATGGTCGCCGGTCACCGCCAGCATTTTGTCCAGGCTCGTGAAGGAAGCCGGCGTGCCCGACGGCGTGCTCAACACCGTGCATGGCCTTGGCGAAGAAGCCGGCAAGGCGCTGACCGAGCATCCGGCGATCAAGGCGATCGGCTTTGTCGGCGAGAGCGCAACCGGCTCGGCGATCATGGTTCAGGGCGCGCCCACGCTGAAGCGCGTGCATTTCGAGCTCGGCGGCAAGAACCCGGTTATCGTGTTCGACGACGCCGATCTCGACCGCGCGCTCGATGCCGTCGTATTCATGATCTACTCGCTCAACGGCGAGCGCTGCACCTCGTCGAGCCGACTGCTGATCCAGCAGAACATCGCCGACAAGTTCGTGGAGAAGCTGACCGCGCGCGTGAAGGCGCTGAAGGTCGGCCATCCCCTCGATCCCTTAACCGAGATCGGGCCGCTGATCCACGAGCGGCATCTGGCAAAGGTCTGCTCCTATTTCGACGTCGCGCGCCAGGACGGCGCTGTGATCGCGGTCGGCGGCAAGGCCTATGACGGCCCGGGCGGCGGACATTATGTCGAGCCGACGCTGGTCACAGGCGCCAACGGCAAGATGCGCGTGGCGCAGGAGGAGGTGTTCGGCCCCTTCCTCACCGTGCTGCCCTTCAAGGACGAAACCGACGCCATCGCGATCGCCAACGACATCCGCTATGGCCTGACCGGCTATGTCTGGACCAACGACGTCGGCCGCGCGTTGCGCGTCGCCGATGCGCTGGAGGCCGGCATGATCTGGCTCAACTCGGAAAACGTCCGCCATCTGCCGACGCCGTTCGGCGGCATGAAGGCCTCGGGCATCGGCCGCGACGGCGGCGATTACTCGTTCGACTTCTACATGGAAACCAAGCACGTCTCGCTGGCGCGGGGCACGCACAAGATTCAGAAATTGGGAATCTGACGCTCGTCGTTCCGAGGGGAAACGCAATGCCCGTACCGCAACACATCTTCGAGCCGCCGTTCAACATCATCCGCTCCAGCCACGTCGTGCTCGACGTGACCGACCTGAAGCTGAGCCGCGCATTCTACGAGACGACGATCGGCCTGCATGTCGAGGATGCCGACGACAATGTCGTGTATTTGCGCGCCGCAGAAGAACATCAGCACCACTCGCTGGTGCTGCGCAAAGCGGCGGCGCCCGCCTGCAACAGGCTCGGTTTCAAGGTCGGCAACGACGGGGATCTCGACAAGGCCGCAAGGTTTCTCTCCGAGAACGGCCTTGGCTACGCCTTTGTCGACCAGCCCTTTCAGGGCCGCACGCTCCAGTTCACCGATCCCTTCGGCTTCCAGATCGAACTCTACGCGGCGATGGACCGCCGGCCGCATCTGTTGCGCCGCTACGACCTCTACAGGGGCTGCCACCCGCAGCGGCTCGACCATTTCAACGTCTTCGCCGCCGAGGTGCAGGACACGATCGAGTTCTATGCGCGGCTCGGCTTCCGTCTCACCGAATATGCCGAGGAGGACGGGCCGAACGGCCGCATCGCCGCCGCCTGGATGCATCGCAAGGGCAACGTCCACGATTTTGCGATCACGAACGGCAAGGGCCCTCGCCTGCACCACTTTGCCTACTGGACGCCGACGGCGATGAACATCATCCATCTCTGCGACGTCATGGCCTCCCAAGGTTTCGTGAAGAACATCGAGCGCGGCCCCGGACGCCATGGCATCTCGAATGCGTTCTTCCTCTATGTCAGGGATCCCGACGGACACCGCCTCGAGCTCTACACCAGCGACTACTTTACCGGCGATCACGACCACGAGCCACTGCGCTGGTCGCTGCGCGATCCGCGCCGACAGACGCTGTGGGGCGCACCAGCGCCGCGCTCCTGGTTCGAGCAGGGCTCGCCCTTCGCTGGCCAGGCCGTGCGTGAGCCAAAATTCGTGGCCGACGTGCTGGTGGCGGATTAAGCGATGAAGCTCCCTCGCCTCGCCGCCTATTCCATCAAGGGTGATATCAGCTACGGCGCCGTCCTCGAGGGCGGCATCGTCGATCTCTCCGCGCGCTACGCCAAGGACTATCCGACGCTGCGCGAAGTGATCGCGGCCGGCAAGCTTGCGAGCCTTGCCGAGGAAGCAGCCGGCCGCAAGCCGGATCATGCCCTCGGTGACATCATTTGGCTGCCGCCGGTGCCCGCGCCGGAAAAGATCATCTGCATCGGCGTCAACTATCCTGATCGTAACGCCGAGTACAAGGATGGCCAGGACGCGCCGAAATATCCGAGCATGTTCATGCGTTCGCCACGATCGTTCGTCGGCCACGACACGCCGCTGGTGCGCCCGCGCGCGTCCGCGCAGCTCGACTATGAGGGCGAGATCGTGCTGGTGATCGGCAAGGCCGGCCGGCACATCGCCGAGAGCGCGGCGCTCGACCACGTCGCCGCACTGACGCTCTGCAACGAAGGCTCGGTGCGCGACTGGCTGCGCCACGCCAAGTTCAACGTCACGCAAGGCAAGAATTTTGATTCCAGCGGCAGCCTCGGGCCGTGGCTGGTGCCTTATGCGAGGGAAGCGCAGATCGCCGACATCCGCCTCACCACGCATGTCAACGGTGAACTCAGGCAGGACGACCGCACCAGCCGGCTGATGTTTCCGTTCCGCTATCTCATCAGCTATATCTCGACCTTCGCGACGCTGGTCCCCGGTGACATCATCGTGACGGGCACGCCGACCGGCGCCGGTGCGCGGTTCGATCCGCCGCGTTACTTAAAGCCCGGCGATGTCATCGAGGTCGAAGCCGAGGGCATCGGCAAATTGCGCAACGGCGTCGTCGACGAAGCCTGACCAAGAATTGAAGTGGAATGATGCAATGACCACCCTCACCGGCGGCGAAGCGATCGTAAGCGGGCTTGTCGCCCATGGCGTCGACACCGTGTTCGGCCTGCCCGGCGCGCAGGTCTACGGCCTGTTCGACGCGTTCCACCAGGCCCAGCTCAAGGTGATCGGCGCGCGGCACGAGCAGGCCTGCGGCTACATGGCGTTCGGCTATGCGCGCTCCAGCGGCAGGCCCGGCGTGTTCAGCGTGGTGCCCGGCCCCGGCGTGCTCAACGCCAGCGCGGCGCTGCTCACCGCCTACGGCTGCAACGAGCCGGTGCTATGCGTCACCGGCCAGGTGCCGACGCAATTTCTCGGCAAGGGCCGCGGCCATCTGCACGAGATGCCGGACCAGCTCGCGACCTTGCGCACCTATGTGAAATGGGCCGACCGGATCGAACATCCCGGCAATGCGCCGACCACCGTGGCACGCGCCTTCCAGGAGATGACGTCAGGCCGGCGCGGGCCTGCCTCGGTCGAAATGCCCTGGGACATCTTTACCCAGCGCGCCGACACTCGTGCCGCACAGGTGCTGGAGCCGCTGCCCGCGCCGCTGCCCGATCCTGATTTGATCAAGCAGGCGGCAGCGTTGATCAAGGGCAGCAAGGCGCCGATGATCTTCGTCGGCAGCGGCGCGATCGAGGCACGCGAGGAGATCCTCGAGCTCGCCGAGATGATCGATGCGCCCGTGGTTGCCTTCCGCAGCGGCCGCGGCATCGTCTCCAATGCGCATGAGCTTGGGCTGACCATGGCGGCCGCCTACAAGCTCTGGCCGAAGACCGACCTGATGATCGCCATCGGTACCCGCGCGGAGCTGCCGGCCTCGGGCTTCCGCTGGCCGTATCAGCCGAGCGGGCTGAAATCGATTCGGATCGACATCGACCCGGCCGAGATGCGCCGGCTTGCCGCCGATGCCGCCATTGTTGCCGACGCCAAGGACGGCACGGCTGATCTCGTCGCCGCCGTGAAGAAGGCCGGTTATGCGAAGAGCAGCGGCCGACGCGGAGACATCCGCGAGGCCGCAGCGGCTGCGCAAGCCGAAATCCAGCGCATCCAGCCGCAGATGGCCTATCTCAACATTTTGCGCGAGGTGCTGCCGGCGAATGCGATCGTCACCGATGAATTGTCGCAGTTCGGCTTCGCCTCCTGGTACGGCTTCCCGGTCTACCAGCCGCGCACCTTCATCACCTCGGGCTATCAGGGCACGCTCGGCTCCGGCTTCCCGACCGCGCTGGGCGCCAAGGTCGCCAATCCCGACAAGCCGGTGGTGGCGATCACCGGCGACGGCGGCTTCATGTTCGGCGTGCAGGAGCTTGCCACCGCCGTGCAGTTCAACATCGGCGTGGTGACGCTGGTGTTCAACAACAACGCCTATGGCAATGTCCGCCGCGACCAGCGCGAACGCTTTGACGGCCGCGTGGTGGCGTCGGATCTGGTCAATCCGGATTTCGTCAAGCTGGCGGAGTCGTTTGGCGTGGCAGCGGCGCGCGTGACCGCGCCGGACCAGTTCAAGGCGGCGATGGAGAAGGCGCTCGCGCATGGCGGGCCGTATCTGATCTCGGTCGAGGTGACCAGGGATTCCGAAGTCAGCCCCTGGGCGTTCATTCACCCGCCGAAGCCGTAGACGTCAGCGCGTCCTGCGAAAGGTCAGATTGATCCGCTTGCGGCCGAGCAGCGCATGCTCGCCCTCGGCGAGCGGCGCGACGCCGTGATAGGCGAGCCTGCTGGCACCGCCCCAGGCCACGACGTCGCCATGAACGAGCCGGAAGCGGCGCGGCTTATCGCCGCGCGCCGGGCCGCCGAACAGGAAGGTCGCGGGCAGACCGAGCGAGACCGAGACGATCGGCGCCGAATAATCCAACTCGTCCTTGTCCTGATGCAGCGACAGCCGCGTGCCGGGCTCGTAGCGATTGACGAGGCACGCATCGGGCGCGAAGCCCGTGAAACCGCCCTGCTCCGCCGCGTTGCGGGCCAGATCGCAAAACACCGGCGGCATCGCCGGCCATGGCGCGCCGGTTCGCGGATCGATCGGGTCGTAGCGATAGCCGGTGTGGTCGGTGATCCAGCCGCGCTCGCCGCAATTGGTCATCGCCACCGACATCTGATGGCCGCCGGGCGTGGTCATGCGGCGGAACGGTGATTGCGCGACGATCGCGCGCACGGCGGCAATCAGCTCGCTCTCGATCGGCTTGACGAAGCCGCGCAGCAGCACGGCGCCGTCGGCGATTTCTTCGCGCGACGGCTGCGCCTCGGCAACGCTATCGAACAAGTCAGACGTCAATCGTCGCGCTCATTTGGCATCGTGAAAAATCACACCCAATGTATGGCGCTGGCCGAACCTGATGCGGCTGACGCCATGGCGCAGGTTAACGCGATAGGTGCCGCGTGTCCCCTGCACCGGGCGGTGATGCACAGCGAAAGCGACCGCATCACCTTGCGCCAGCGGAACCACCTCGGCACGCGACTGCATGCGCGGGCGCTGCTCGGTCAGCACGAACTCGCCACCGGTGAAATCGCGTCCCGGCTCCGACAAGAGGATCGCGACCTGGAGCGGGAACACGTGCTCGCCATAGAGGTCCTGATGCAGGCAATTGAAGTCGCCGGCTTCGTATTGCAGCAGCAGCGGCGTGGGCCGGCTCTGCCCCGCCTCATGGCAGCGCTTCAGGAAGGCTGCGTGCGCGGCGGGATAGCGGATGTCGATCCCCATCGCCTCGTTCCAGCGATTGGCGACGCCTTGAAGATGCACATAGAGCGCCGGGCGTAGTTGAGCGATCAGATCGGGCAGTGGATAGGAAAAATATTTGTACTCGCCGCGGCCAAAACCGTGGCGGCCCATGACGATGCGGCTGCGGAAGTGCGTGTCGTCGGGATAGAGCGCGGCGACGGCGCGGCATTGGTCCGGCGTCAGCAGGCCCTTCAGGACGGCGCAGCCTTGGGTGTTGAGCTCGGCGGTGATTTGGGGCCAGTCGAGTGTGTCGACGTGGGTGGCGAGGTCGGCGGCGGGCTTCTGGGGCGATTTGCGTGCTGATGCGGTCATGGCCACTACCTTCGCAAGACTGGCTCGCCCACCGCCACCCGATTTCCGATGACTTTCACCCCGTCGTTGCGAGGAGCCCTTGCGACGAAGCAATCCAGACTGGTTCCGCGGAGGGATTCTGGATTGCTTCGCTTTGCTCGCAATAACGCGGAGAGAGCTGGGCCCGCAATGACGGCGGAGACGCCTTAGCCCCGCACTGGCAACGTCACCACATCGTAGCCGTGCTTGATCGTGCGCTTCAGCACGGGGTCTTCCAGCTCGAAGTCGAAGCGTTCCGCCGGGCGGATGCCGCCCTTGGCGGCAAACGTGCCGCCGAACATGGCGCAGCCGTCGGGGAGCTTCTTGCCATCAAAGCCGCGGGCGATCAGGTCGGCGACGGGCAGCATGGCGTCCAGCGTGCCCTCCTGGTAGAGCACGCGCTCGCCCTTGATCGTGGCCCAGGAGCGCAGGATCATCCTGTCCCAATGGCCGATGACGTCCTCGAGCTCCCACAGCGTCGACGCAATCGGCTTGTCGCACATCTGCTTCGACACCGTGACATTGTAGGCCTCGACCTTGCGGTCGGTGTGATCAGACCCGCAGCCGACGAAGATGCGGCCCTGCCAGCCGATCAGCACGAACTCGACTTCGCCGGAGGAATCGCCGCCGGTGCACTCGATGCTGTCTTCCTGGGTCAGCCGCCGCGCCGAGGCCCGGTAGTAGATCGGCGTCGAGGCCGGCGGGGCGATGCCCATCTCCTGCAGCTCGGCGATGTGCTTGTCGCGCGCGACGGGATCGCGGCCGGTCCAGCCGGCGATGACCATCTGGTCGACCGGTAGCGTCAGCGGCGTGGTGGTGTCCTGGGCATCGACGGTGAAAGTCAGGTCAAACACGAATTACGGCCTCCATGCCGGCAGCAAGTTCAAAGATACGGCGGTCGGACCCGCCCGCCCCTGCAAGCATCAGGCCGACGGGAATGTCGCCCTCGCGATGCGCAGGGATCGAGATGGCGCAGCCGTCGATCATGTTGATCAGGGTGCAATTGCGCAGCGCGCGCAGGTTTTCTTTGGTGAACGCCTTGTCATCGGCGAGATCTGAAATCTTCGGCGGTGTGTTGGCGGTGGTCGGCAACACCAGCGCGTCATAGGGCGCAATGCGCGCGTTGACGCGGGCGATCAGCGAGCGGCGCTCGTTGAGGAGATCGATGTAGTCGGCCGCGCTCTGCGCCTCCCCGCGCAGGATGCGCACGGACACGCGGGGATCATAGACGTCTCCCTTGGCCGTGATGAGGTAGCGGTGCCAGGCGTAGCTTTCGGAGGCCGCAAAACCGCCCTTGGCGTTCATCGGCCCGATGTCGTGGAATTCGGCCATCTCGATGCGCTCGATGATGGCGCCGTGATCGGCCAGCGACTTCAGCGCGCGCTCGAAGGTCTCGGCGACGTCCGCATCGAGATCATCGAGCGCGATCGTTGTCGGCACCGCAAGCCGCATGCCCTTCACGGGGCGCGGCTTCAGCGGAACGATCGGCTCGTTCGCGAGCACCGCATCGAGTATGGCACAGCAACTGACCGATCGCGCCAGCGGCCCGATGCTGTCGAGCGAGAACGACAGTGGCACGGCGCCATCGAGCGGCACGCGGCGCTGCGTCGGCTTGTAGCCGACGATGCCGTTATAGGCCGCCGGAATCCGGCAGGAGCCGCCGGTGTCGGTGCCGAGAGCGCCATGCGCCATACCGTCGAGCACGGAGACCGCCGCGCCCGAGGAGGAGCCGCCGGGCACGTGGCCTACGGTCCGGTTCCAGGCGCCCTTCGGCGTGCCGTAATGTGGATTGATGCCGATGCCGGAATAGGCGAACTCGGTCATGTTGGTGCGGCCGATCACGACGAAGCCGGCCTTGCGCAGCCGCGCCACCGTTGCGGCATCCTGCTCGGCCGGCGGGGAATCGTCGAGCGCGCGGGAGCCGGCGCGTGTCACCTGGCCCTTGATGTCGAACAGGTCCTTGATCGAGACCGGGATACCGGCATAGCGCGACGGCGCCGCCTTGGCCTTGCGCAGGACATCCATTGCATCCGCGGTCGCGAGCGCGGCGTCCTTGTCGACATGGACGAAGGTGCGCTGGCCCTCGCCGGCGGGATCGGCGATTTTGGCGATGCACGCCTCGACCAACTTGCGGGAGGTGGTGCGGCCATTTTCGAGGTCGTCGGCGAGCTCCGCCAGTGTCGGAAAATCGGGCATGTCTGTCTCACGGAATATTTGCGCGCAATCTATAGCGCAGGCTCAGTTCGACACAAGCATTGTGCGCATGATGGCATGCATGCACATTGCTGGACCGTTGACGCGCCATGGTCGATTGTCGCATCAAGATCGAAACAGGCGGGCACGAAGCCTGAAGCTTGGGAGGACCAGCCGACATGGCCGAACCGCAACGCGCGCGACCGAAACCGACGCCGGAGACCCAGCATTTCTGGGACGGCACGAAAGCGGGCGAATTGCTGCTACAGCGCTGCGACGCCTGCGCGCATGTCTATTTCCCGCCGCGTCCGTTCTGCCCGTCCTGCGCCTCGCGCAAGGTCAGCATCTTCAAGGCGAGCGGCAAGGGCTTCCTCTACAGCTACGTGATCAACCACCGGCCCGCCGCGCCCGGCTTCACGCCGCCTTATGCGATCGCCGTGGTCGAACTCGACGAGGGCCCGCGGATGATGAGCAACATCATCGACTGCCCGCAGACGCCGGAGGCGCTCGAACTCGACATGAAGCTTGAAGTCGCCTTCCAAGCGCTCGACGACAAGATCACCCTCCCCGTGTTCCGTCCGGCGAAGGGGTAGACCATGCGCAAGAACCAGGTTGCCGTCGTCGGCGCGGCCGAGACCACCGAGCTCGGTGTCATCCCCAACATGTCGCAGCTCCAGCTTCACGCGGATGCGGCGCTCAATGCCATTGCCGATGCCGGGCTGAAGTTATCCGACATCGACGGTTTTGCCACCGCGGTCGAAACGCCGCAGCAGGTCTGCCACTATCTCGGCATCAAGCCGACCTGGGTGGACGGCACCTCGGTCGGCGGCTGTTCGTTCATGCTGCACGTCCGCCATGCGGCGGCGGCGATCGAGGCGGGTCTCTCCAAGACCGTGCTGATTACGCACGCCGAGAGCGGCAAGTCGATGATCGGCAAGACGCCGCGCTCGACAGCGCCGGACAGCCTCAACGGCCAATTCGAGGCTCCGTTCGGCGTCTATGGGCCGCCGAGCATGTTCCCGATCCCCGTCCTGCGCTTCATGAAGACCTACGGCATCACCCATGAGCAGCTGGCCTCGGTCGCCGTGGTGCAGAGGGAATGGGCGGCCAAGAATCCGCGCGCGATGATGAAGGACCCGATCACGGTCGCCGACGTCCTCAACTCGCGCATGATCGCCTATCCGTTCCGGCTGCTCCAGTGCTGTCTCGTCACCGACGGCGGCGGCGCGCTGATCCTGACCTCGGCCGACCGCGCCAAGGATTTCCCGCGAAAACCCGTCTACATCATGGGCACCGGCGAGAGCGTGGAAACGCCGATGGTCAGCCAGATGGAAACGTTCAACTCCTCGCGCGCGTTCAAGACCGCGGGGCCACTGGCGTTCAGGGGAGCCGGCATCGCGCACAAGGACGTCGATCATCTCATGATCTACGATGCCTTCGCGCATCTGCCGCTGTTCGGTCTCGGCGACCTCGGCTTCATGCCGCACGAGGAAACCGGCCAGTTCATCGCGGACGGCAACACCCGGCCCGGCGGAAAGCTGCCGCTCAACACCAATGGCGGCGGCTTGAGCTACATGCATTCGGGCATGTACGGCATGTACGCGCTCCAGGAGAGCGTGCGGCAGATGCGCGGCATCGCGCCGGCGCAGGTGCCCAATGCGAAGATTTCGGTGTGCCACGGCGTCGGCGGCATGTTCGCCGCAAGTGGCACGATCGTGTTTACGAACGAGAGGTCATCCACATGAGCAAATCACTGCAAGACAAGGTCATCATCGTCACCGGCGCAGGCCGCGGCATCGGACGGGAGATCGCGCTGCTCTGTGCAGCCGAAGGCGCCAAGGTCGTCGTCAACGACCCCGGTAGCGCCGCCGACGGCGCCGGCTCCAGCGCCTCGCCCGCCGAGGAGGTGGTCGACGAGATCAAGAAGCGCGGCGGCATCGCGGTCCCCAACTTCGAGTCGGTCGCGGAAGCCGTCCCCGCCAGCAAGATCGTGAAGACCGCGACCGACCATTTCGGCCGGCTCGACGGCGTCGTCAACAATGCCGGCATTCTGCGCGACATGATCTTCCACAAGATGAGCGTGGAGGCGTTCGAGGCCGTCATCAAGGTGCATCTGATGGGCTCGTTCTACGTCTCGCATGCCGCGGCGCGAATCTTCCGCGAGCAGGAGTCGGGCTCCTTCGTGCATTTCACCTCGACCTCCGGCCTGATCGGCAATTTTGGCCAGGCCAACTACGCCGCCGCCAAGCTCGGCATTATCGGGCTCTCGAAATCCATCGCGCTCGACATGGGCCGCTTCAACGTCCGCTCGAACTGCGTCTCGCCGTTTGCCTGGACCCGCATGATCGGCACCATCCCGACCGAGACCGAGGCCGAGAAGGCGCGGGTCGAGAAGATCAAGCAGATGGGACCTGAGAAGATCGCGCCGATCTGCGCTTATCTGCTGTCCGATGCCGCCAAGGAGGTCTCGGGGCAAATCTTCGGCGCGCGCATGAACGAGCTGTTCCTGTTCAGCCAGAACCGTCCGCTGCGCTCGGTGCACCGGAGCGAAGGCTGGACGCCGCAATCGATCGCGGAGCACGGCATGCCGGCGCTGAAGGGCTCGTTCTACAAGCTCGACCGCTCCGCCGACATCTTCCCGTGGGATCCGGTCTAAGCGTCTAGCCGGATTTCCGGCATCCCTGCCCTGCGATCTCCGGTTGTCTTGTCCGGAGATCGCCCCGCTTTATGCCCGATTGCAGGCGAATGGTGTCCTCCCAACAAAACTTTGGGAGGAAACCATGACAAGAATACTGACCAACTCCGACGACATGCCTGCAACCGGCGGCCTCGGCCGCCGCACGCTTCTCAAGGGCGCCGCGACCGTCGC
The DNA here is from genome assembly GCF_004123905.1 of Bradyrhizobium betae. Taxonomy (GTDB): domain Bacteria; phylum Pseudomonadota; class Alphaproteobacteria; order Rhizobiales; family Xanthobacteraceae; genus Bradyrhizobium; species Bradyrhizobium betae_A. Next base: position 118,052 of record NZ_MZXW01000015.1, on the reverse strand, counting down.
CGCATCCGCGTTGCTCGCCTCGAAGGCCAACGCCCGCGACTTCGGCGCCAATGCCGAGCCGCAGCGCTATCCCGACCCCGACATCGTCGTCATCGATCCCAAGCGCTTCAAGGCCAAGGTCGGCAATACGTCGATCAAGCGGCTCTACACCGGCTGCCTGTGGGCGGAAGGGCCCGCGTGGAACGCGCAAGGACAATATCTCGTCTGGAGCGACATCCCCGCCAACCGGCAGCTGCGCTATCTCGACGACGACGGCCACATCTCGGAGCAGTTCCACAAGCCGTCGAACGAGGCCAACGGCAATTCGTTCGACACCGAGGGACGCCAGATCACCGCCGAGCGCACCCGCCTCGTCCGCTATGAGCACGATGGCTCGGTGACGACGCTGGCCGAGCAGGCCAATGGCAAGCCGCTCAACGGGCCGAACGACATGGTGGTGCATCCCAACGACAAGGCGATCTGGTTCACCGATCCCGGCTATGGCGCGATCAGCATCTACGAGGGCAAGCTCGCCAACACCGGCTCGCTGCAGCCTTACCAGAAGGAAGCGGTCTATCGTCTCGACACGCAGACCGGTCAGGTTGCCAAGGTCGCCGACGAGCCGTTCAAGCCCAACGGTGTCGCCTTCTCGCACGACTACAAAAAACTCTATGTCTGCGACACCGGCATCACGCATTATCCGCAGGCTGAGAACGTGGTGTGGTCCTACGACATCGACGGCCCGAAACTGTCGAACCCGAAGCGGCTGATCGACATGAAGCTCGACGGCAAGTCGGGCTTCCCCGACGGATTGCGTGTCGACGCCGAAGGCAACATCTGGGTCGGCGCCGGCTGGGTCGGTCCGGGCTATGACGGCGTGCAGGTGTTTTCGGGCGCCGACGGCGCGCGGATCGGGCAGATCCTGCTGCCGGAGACGTGCGCCAATCTCTGCTTCGGCGGCCGCAAGCGCAACCGCCTGTTCATGACCGCGAGCCAGTCGCTGTATTCGGTCTATGTGGAGACGCAGGGGGCGCATTTCTGTTGAGGTGACGCGAATAGTGAGTGGCGAATGGCGAGTGGACTCCATTCGCTACTCGCCACTCACAACTCGCCCCTAACCCGTATTTCTCAACCCCGCCGAGATGCCATTGATCGTCAGCTGAATCCCGCGCAGCACCTGCTCGTCCGGGTTCTGCGCGCGATGCTCTTTCAGCAACTCGACCTGCACGTGGTTGAGCGGATCCAGATAGGGGAAGCGGTGGCGCACCGAGCGCTCCAGCAGCGGATTGCCTTGCAGCAGCCGGTCCTGGCCCATGATGTCCAAGAGCGTCTCGATGCAGGAATGCCATTCGCGGCGGATGCGGCCGAAGATCTTTTCGCGCAAGGCTTCATCGGGCACGAGCTCCGCATAGCGCGAGGCGATCGCGATCGAGCTTTTGGCGAGCACCATGTCCATGTTCGACAGCAGCATGCGGAAGAACGGCCATTCCTTGTAGAGCTCCTTGAGGAACGGCATGCCCTTGTCGGGATGCTCCGCGATCCACTGCTCGACCGCGCTGCCAAAGCCGTACCAGCCCGGCAGCATCAGCCGGCATTGCGCCCATGAGAACACCCACGGGATCGCGCGCAGGTCCTCGATCGCACGGGTCTTCTTGCGCGAGGCCGGACGGCTGCCGATGTTGAGCGTCGCGATCTCGTTGATGACGGTGGAGCCCCAGAAATAGTCGACAAAACCGTCGGTCTCGTAGACGAGGCCGCGATAGGCCTTGAAAGCAAGGTTCGACAGCTCGTCCATCGCGGTCAGATATTCGCGGCGCGGCGCGCTCTCGCGCGGCTGCAACAGGCTCGCATCCAGCGTCGCAGCCGCAAGGATCTCCAGATTGTTGCGGCCGACTTCCGCGTTGGAATATTTCGAAGAGATGATCTCGCCCTGCTCGGTGATGCGGATCTGGCCGTTCACGGCACCGCCCGGCTGGGCGACGATGGCATCATAGCTCGGGCCGCCGCCGCGGCCGACCGAGCCGCCGCGGCCGTGGAACAGGCGCAGCCGCACGTGATGCCGTTCGAACACCTCGACGAGGCCGATCTCGGCCTTGTAGAGCTCCCAGCCCGAGGTGACGAAGCCGCCATCCTTGTTGCTATCGGAATAGCCGAGCATGACTTCCTGCACGCTGCCGCGGCTGTCGACGAGCCGGCGGTAATCGTGCAGCGACAGCATGCGGTCCATGATGCTGGAAGAGGCCTGCAAATCCTCGATGGTCTCGAACAGCGGCACGACATTGATCGCGCTGCGCCCCGAGGGATGGACGAGGCCGACCTCCTTGAGCAGCACCGCGACCTCGAGCATATCCGACATGCCCTTGCACATCGAGATGATGCATTGGGGAATGGCATCGGAGCCGAACTTCGCATGCGCTTCCGCGGCGGCATGGAAGACGTTGAGCTCTCCCATGGTCTCGTCGCTGTACTTGACGAAGGGCGAGACCAGCGAGCGCGTTGAGCGCAGCTCGTTGGTCAGCAATGAGACGCGCGCATCCTCGCCGAGCGCGAGGTAGGACATGCCGGGATTGGCGGCATCCATCAGCTCGGCGATGGTGCGCTCGTGCACGGCAGAATTCTGGCGGATGTCGAGCCGCGCCAGATGGAAGCCGAAGCAATCCACCGCGCGCCGCAAGAGCCGCAGGCGGCCACGCGCGATGACGCGGGCGTTGTTGGAGATCAGCGAGCGGTGCAGCACGTCGAGATCGGCCTGCAGCTCCCTGACGTTCTCATACGGCGCGGCCTTGCCAACCGGCCGGCGGGTGATCTCGACCTCGAGCTTTTCGGCCGTGGCGGTCAGACGCGCATAGATGCCGGAGACCGCGAGGCGATAAGGCTCGCCGCTCCGGTGCGGTGAGGTGTCCGGCGAGCGTTCCGCCAAGTTGCGCAGCTCCTCCGAGACGTCGGCGAGATGGGCCGCGATCGACAGCTCGGCGCCGAGCACGTGCAGCTCGTTCAGATAGAACTGCATCACCCGGCTCGACTGCAGCCGCAGCGTACCGCGCATGACGTCGGCGGTGACGAAGGGATTGCCGTCGCGGTCGCCGCCGATCCAGCTGCCCATGCGCAGGAAGGAGGCAAGCTCGCTCGCGGCCTGCCCGCCGCTCTCCTCCAGCCGGTCTTCCAGCACATTCACCAGCCGCGGCACCTCGCGCAGGAAGGTGTAGTCGTAGAACGACAGGCCGTTGGCGACCTCGTCGAGCACGGTGAGCTTGGTCCGGCGCAAGAGATTGGTCTGCCACAGCGTCAGCACCTCGCGGCGAAGCTGCTCGTCGCTGGCGGCGGCTTCGTCTTCGGTCAGCGCGACCCGCTCGCGCCGGTCAAGCAAGGCAGCGACCTCCATCTCGCGGTCCATCGTGCTCTTACGGCGGACTTCGGTCGGGTGCGCGGTCAGGACGGGGCTGACCAGCGCGGTCTTGAAGAAGCTGCGCAAGGCGTCGGCGCCGATGCCCGCGGCCTTGGCGTGGGCAAGTGTCTCGGCCAGCACGCCCGAGCCACCGCCTTTGGCGGCGCTGCGGGCGCGCATCTGGCGGATGTTGTTCTGGTCCTCGGCGATGTTGGCGAGGTGGGAGAAATAGCTGAAGGCGCGGACGATCCGCACCGTCTCCGAGGTCGACATGCTGTCGAGGATCTGCTCGAGCTCGCGGCGGGCGAGCCGGTCCTCGTCGCGGTGGAACCGGATCGAGGTCTGCCTGATGCGCTCGACCAGGTCGAACAGGTCCGCCCCCTCCTGATCACGCACGGTGTCGCCGAGGATGCGCCCGAGCAGGCGGATATCGTCACGCAGCCGCGCGTCCGCTTCCAGCGCCTGGACGTCCTCCGGGCGGTTCGGGCGAAGATCGGCGGCTTCGGATGGTAATGTCTGGAGGGACATGGCTCGCTCCCTGGTTCGAGCTCGCTTGGCTGCCCGGCCTAGTAAGTGTGCAAGTTTTTTGCCGCAGCGCAAGATGAAGTTGGGAGCGGCGCACAGTGTCGGCAGGGTTCGTGTCCCGGACGCGCTGCAGCGCTTGCGCTGCTGCGCAGAGCCGGGACCCAGAAGCCACAGAGCGCATTGCCGAAATATGGGCCCCGGCTCTGCAGCGCATCACGCCGCGAAGACGCGGCGCGCTGCGCTGCGTCCGGGGCACGAGACAATAACGAGCACTGTCAACAAACATACCTCGCAGCCTCGCGGCGCGGGCGCCCGAGCTTTGCTCTTCGTTTCGCCCTCATCGAGAAGAAAAGGGCGCAGGGAAGGCCGGGCGCCGGCTGGCACCCTGGGTCCGCACGCGAAAAACGCACGCGGGGTGACCACAGGTGACGCCGGGACATCCCGGCCTTCCCTGCGCAATGGTTTTACGGCTTATGGCGCGCTCTCCCCGGGGAGCGTTGCACTATTGCCCCCGTCGCCTTGCGGATGAGCGATGCGCGTACCGGTCGGCCGCCACACCACCGCAAGCCTTGACGCACAGACCCCGGGCGTCAGGACCACACGCTTTTGCCGTCCGCGGACGTCCCTCCCCGGACATTCGAAAGCTCGCGCGTGCTCGCCCCCGAAGCGGAAAGGAAACGCTGTGACGGCGCCGTGTCGTTCCGCGGATCGTGATGGCTCACGGACGTAGCCCGCCCTGCCATCCCGTCGCGCGCCGGCGCTGCCGCGTCCATCGCATCCCGGCCTACGTATCGTGACGATCGCGAAACGCCCCTTTGGCGGGCCGGGATGTTTTGCGGTTTACCCGAAGAGATGAATTCGGTCAATCAGAATTTATTAAAGCCCGTCGATTGACCTTCATGTGGCGTGTTTTGCCCGTCGGGCAACGCGAGGGATTGTGCGAAGGCGTAGAAGGGTAGAGCGAAAACGAAACCCATCCTTCGAGCTATCAGCTTCGAATAGGCTGCCCGATTCCAAGAAGGTTGCCTTCGCTGTTGCGGAACCATGCGCCTCTCTCACCGATGCCCTTGCTTGCGTAGTTCCCGGCTATCTCGGCGATCCCGTTCACGGTCTTCAGGCCGGGCAGGTCGTATTCCTCGAACTTGACTCCGCGCGCGCGAAGCTCCCGCACCGTTGCCTCGATGTCCTCGACTTCCCAGCCCATCTGCGTGTGCGTGCCGGATTGCACGCCGGCCGAGATGAAAATGGCAAACTCGCCACTTGCGCAGACGTAGCGCAGTCCACCCTCGCGCTGTTCGACCGGGTCGAGCCCGAGCTTCTCGGAATAGAACGCCCGCGCCCGCTCCAAATCCTTGGCGGGAAGACGGGAGGCCACCTTCGCTTTCCCTAGCATCCTTCTCTCCCTCCGAGGCCGTTAAGCACGTAGAAGGCCGACATTGACGGATCCGCGCCTCAAGCCGGCACGATCACCTTGCCGATCGGCCAGAGCGCGATGCCGGCGAGCTTCAGATGGGCCCAGGCGAAGGGGATGCCGATGATGGTGACCGCGAGGACTAGCGCGGTCACGAGGTGGCCGAGCGCCAGCCACCAGCCGGCGAGCACGAACCAGATGATGTTGCCGATGACCCCGAGCGGGCCGGTGCCGATATCGCTCATGCCGGTGACGTCGTAGCGGTTGACCGCCTTCGAGCCGAACGGCAGCAGCGTGTAGACGGCGATGTTGAACGCCGCCCGCGCCCAGGGCAGGCCGATGATGGTGACGGCCATGATGACCGCCGCGATCAGCCAGCCGAACGCCATCCAGGCGCCGCCGATGAGAATCCAGAGCAGGTTGAGCAGGATGGAAACGGGGGTCATGGGTTTTATCCAGGGGGCAATGACCCCGCTTATATAGGTGCGAAAATCGTCGATGCGAAGACGGCCATCGGCGGCGGCAGGATGTGACTGCCTCAAATGGCGTCACCCGCTCTCACTTCATTGAATTGACGCACGCGACGACCACAATGGCACGGCTCTTGAAACATTCAGGACGCAACGGCGTTGCCGTCGCGGCCATCGGGGCCTGGGGGGTTCACATGTCCGATTTCATCATCGAGGAAGGCTTGCCCTATCCGCTGGGTGCCCATTGGAGCGGCAAGGGCACGAACTTCGCGGTCTTTTCAGCCAATGCCACCAAGGTGGAAGTCTGCCTGTTCGACGGCGACCGCGAGACCCATCGCTTCGAGCTGCCGGAATATACCAACGAGGTCTTCCACGGCTACATCTCCGGCGTCCGACCCGGCACCTTCTACGGGTACCGTGTCTACGGTCCCTACAATCCCGACGCCGGTCACAGGTTCAATCCCAACAAGCTTCTGCTTGATCCCTATGCCCGTGCCCATGCCGGGGCCCTGACATGGAATCCGGTCGTGTTCGGCTACAAGATGGAGACGGGCGACGACCTCACCTTCGACGACCGCGACAGCGCGCCTTTCGTGCCCAGATGCGTCGTCGTCGACCCCGACTTCGACTGGCACGAAGAGATCGCGCGCGACGATGTTCACTGGGACGAGACCATCATCTACGAAACCCATGTGAAGGGGTTTACGAAGAAGCATCCCGATGTGCCCGAGAACCTGCGCGGCACCTATGCCGGCTTCGCCACCCCGAAGCTGATCGACTATCTGACATCGCTCGGCGTGACCTCGGTCGAGTTGCTTCCGATCCACTCATTCGTCAACGACGACAATCTTCTCCGGAAGAACCTCGTCAACTATTGGGGCTACAACACCATCGGCTTCTTCGCGCCGGACCCGCGTTACGCCTCGGACGTGCCGAACAGCCTGCGCGAGTTCAAGGAAATGGTCTCAAAGGTGCACGGCGCCGGCATCGAGGTGATCCTCGATGTCGTCTACAATCACACTGCCGAAGGCAACCATCTCGGACCGACGCTGTCCTTCAAGGGCATCGACAATGCCAGCTACTATCGCCTGCTGCCGGACCGGCGGCGTTATTACATCAACGACACCGGCACCGGAAACACGGTGAACCTGTCGCATCCGCGCGTGATCCAGATGGTGATGGATTCCTTGCGTTACTGGGCCGACGACATGCATATCGACGGCTTCCGCTTCGATCTCGGCACCATTCTCGCGCGCGAGGTCTACGGCTTCGACGAGCAGAGCGGATTTTTGAAGGCGATGGACCAGGATCCGCTGCTGTCGACCATCAAACTGATCGCCGAACCCTGGGATTGCGGCCCCGGCGGCTATCAGGTCGGCGGCTTCCCGCCCGGCTGGGCGGAATGGAATGACAAATATCGCGACACCGTGCGCGACTATTGGCGCGGCGAGGCACCGCCGTCCGCGCTTGCAACACGGCTGCTCGGCTCGGGCGATATCTTCGGCCGCTGGGGCGGCCGCCGCTCATGGGCCAGCGTCAACTTCATCACCGCCCATGACGGTTTCACGCTGAACGACTGGGCGAGCTACAACGACAAGCACAACGAGGCCAATGGCGAAGGCAACCGCGACGGCAGCTCCAGCAACCGCTCCTGGAATTGCGGCGCCGAGGGCCCGACCGAGGACAAGGACGTCCTCGCGTTGCGCGAGCGGCAGAAGCGCAACATGCTGGCGACCCTGCTGCTCTCGCAGGGCACGCCGATGCTGCTCGGCGGCGACGAGTTCGGCCGCACCCAGCAGGGCAACAACAACGCCTATTGCCAGGACAGCGACATCTCCTGGTTCGACTGGAATATGGGCGAGGATTCGCAAAAGCTGCTGGCGTTCACCAAGCGCGTGATCCAGCTCCGGCGCGACTATCCGATCCTGCGCCGCAGCCGCTTCCTCACCGGCGCACACGACACGCAGCTCGACATCCGCGACGTCGTCTGGGTCAACGCCAATGGCAGCGAGATGTCGAACGGCGACTGGGAAAGCGGCTGGCTGAAATGTTTTGGCGTCGTCCTCGATGGCCGCGCGCGCAAAACCGCGATCCCGCGCCATGGCGAGGACGACAGCGTGCTGATCATCCTCAACAGTTTTGGGGGCGAGGTCGACTTCAAGCTGCCGCACACTTCGGCAGGGCCGTGCTGGTCGCTGCTGCTCGACACCAATGTCGGGGACGGCGGGTCCGGGGCACGGTTTGAATTTGACAGCATCTACAAGGTGCCGGGACGATCGTTCCTGCTGTTCGTTGGCGGAGAGCTGGTCTAGGCGCGCCGCCTGCGTAGCCCGGAAGGAGCGAAGCGTAATCCGGGGTCGTGCCACGAGCCAGAGCGGCCCCGGATTTCGCTACAGCGCAATCCGGGCTACGAACTGTCAGATTTTGCGACCGGCCTGCTCCCAATAGGGATCACGCAGGCGGCGTTTGAAGATTTTCCCCGAGTCTTCGCGCGGCAGCCCGCTGCGGATTTCGATGTGCTTCGGCACCTTGTAGTCCGCGAGCGAGGTCTTCAGCCGCGCACGGACGTCGGCGGCGTCGAGCGTGACGCCCGGCTGCGGCTCCACCATCGCCATCAGCGCCTCGCCGAATTCGGCATCGGGGATGCCAAACACCGCGCAATCATGCACGCCGGGCACGGCATGGAGCACCGACTCGATCTCCGCCGGATAGATGTTGACCCCACCTGAGATCACCATGTCGCGCTTGCGGTCGCAGATGAAGACATAGCCGTCTTCATCGATGTAACCGACATCGCCCGAGGTGATAAAACCGTCGCGGTCGATCTCGGCGCGCTTCTCCGGCTTGTTGTGGTAGGTGAAGTCGGCCATCCCGGCCATGCGGGAATAGATCTCGCCGATCTCACCGACATCAAGCACACGGCCGTCGTCGCCGATGAAGCGCAGCTCGGCGCCGGGCGAAATCTTGCCGACGGTGCCGGGCTTCTTCAGCGCGTCCTCGGAGGTCGCAAACGTGACGGCACTGGATTCGGTCGAGCCGTAGAACTCGTAGATCACCGGCCCCCACCATTCGATCATGCCGCGCTTGACGTCGGCCGGGCATGGCGCAGCGGCATGGATGATGTGGCGGAGCGAGGAGACGTCGTACTGCTTGCGCACCGCCTCCGGCAGCTTCATCAGGCGGATGAACATGGTCGGCACCATGAAGATGGTGTCGATCTTGTACCGCTCGATCAGCTCCAGAAATTCCTCGGCCTCGAAGCGCGGCATCAGCACCAGCGCGCCGCCGAGTTTTCCGGCGCGAATGCCGAACGAGTTCGGCGCGGAGTGATAGAGCGGGCCCGGCAGGATCGCGCGGGCGCCGGGCTTGAGCCCATAGATCATCGCGCGCATGCGCTCGCCGGCGGCCTGCTGATCCGGCGTCGGCGCATCGCGGCGCACGCCTTTGGGATGACCCGTCGTACCCGAGGTGTAGATCATGTTCATGGGCTGCGGCACGACCGGACCGTCATAGGGCTGGTGCTGCGCGAGCCAGGATTCGAAATCGATCGCGAAGCCCGGCGTTGTCAGGTGATCGGGATCGATCTTGTAGTTGGACAGGATTTCCGGCGGCGTCGGCACGCTGAGCACGGTGACATCAGCGGGAATCGCATCGCGCAAGGCGTGCAGCATGTCGGCGTGCCCTATCAGCACGGAGGTGCCGGTGTCATTGAGGATGTAGTTGATCTCCTCCGGCTTGAAGTGCCAGTTGATCGGCACGCCATAAGCACCCAGCCGCATTGCGGCGTAGGCAGCCTCCAGGAACGCAATGTCGTTGCGCATGAGCATGCAGACGCAATCGCCCTGCTTGACGCCGATCCTGGCGAGGCCGCTCGCGATGCGGTCGGCGCGGGCGGCGACTTCAGGATGGGTACGGCGGCGCTCGCCGGAGACGATGCCGAGGAACTTTGACGTTTCGCTCATTCTTGTTTTTCTTCGTTGTTCAGCGACGGTGCCAATTGGTCGTCATCACCGGGCTTGTCCCGGTGATCCACGTTCTTGCTTCGTCGCTGCCAAGAACGTGGATGGCCGGGACATCTAGCGCGAAGACGCGCTTCGCGCTTTTGCCCGGCCATGACGGAGAACTCGTTAATCCACGTACTTCGCCGCGCGCTTCTCGAGATTGGCGCGCACCGCCTCGGTCTGGTTCGCACTGCCGATCAGCTTCTGCTGCTCGACCGACTCCGCCAGTAGCGCGGGACCCGGATCGACCGAGAGATTGTTCAGCAGGCGCTTGGCGGCGCGGATCGCATCGGGGCTCTTGCCGGCGATCTCGCGCGCGACTTCGAGGGCAGCTGCGCGCGGATCATCGCAGATGCGGGTGGCGAGGCCGTAAGCCATCGCCTCCTGTGCCGAGAAGATGCGACCCGTGTAGGTAAGATCGCGCAAGATATCGTCGCGGACCAGCGAGGCCAGAATCGGCGTGCCCGCCATGTCGGGGACGAGGCCCCATTTGATCTCCATCACCGACATCCGCGCGTCGGGTGCGAGGAAGCGCATGTCCGCACCAAGGGCCAGCTGAAAGCCGCCGCCGAAGGCGACGCCATGCACGGCCGCGATGACAGGCACCGGAAGCTGCCGCCATCCCCACACCGCCTGTTGCGCAAAGTTCGCCTGGCCGTGGGTGCGCGCGGTAAGGTCGCGATTTTCGCCACCCGGAATTCCGTTGCCGCCCTTCTCCTTCATGGCGGCAAAACGCCCCATGTCGAGACCGGCACAGAAGGCGCGGCCCTCGCCGGAAAGGACAACAACGCGCACGCTTTTGTCCTGCGAAAGCCGCTTGGTTGCCGCGACAAGGGCATCGAACATCGCCTGATCGAGCGCATTCATCTTGTCCGCGCGCACCAGCCGCACGTCGGCGACGCCTTCCGAGATCGAGATCGAGACGCGCTCTTCCATGGATGAATTCTCCCCTAGTTCTTGCCTGTTCTTGTTCGGTGCCGCTTTACAGAAAGCCGGCGGCCGGATTTAGTCAATCGACCAATTAACTGACAATCCGTACGGGAGAAACAGCCATGTTCAAGGAAAATCTTTTGGCTGGACGCCGCATTCTCGTCACCGGTGGCGGCACCGGGCTCGGCAAGTCGATGGCGGCGCGCTTCCTCCAGCTCGGTGCCGAGGTGCACATCTGCGGCCGGCGCAAGATCGTCTGCGACGAGACCGCGACCGAGCTGATGGATCAATATGGCGGCCGCGTCACCAGCCACGGCGTCGACATCCGCAATGCGCTCGCGGTCGAGGAGATGATCGAGACCATCTTCCGCGATGCGCCCCTGACCGATCTCATCAACAACGCCGCCGGCAATTTCATCTCGCGCAGCGAGGAGCTCTCGCCACGCGGCTTCGATGCGGTCGCCAACATCGTCATGCACGGCACGTTCTACGTGACGCAGGCGGTCGGCAAACGCTGGATCGCTTTGAAGCAGCCCGGCAACGTCGTGTCGATCACCACGACCTGGGTGCGCAACGGCTCGCCTTACGTGGTGCCGTCGGCGATGAGCAAGTCGGCGATCCACGCGATGACGATGTCGCTCGCTGCGGAATGGGGCCGCTACGGCATCCGCCTCAACACCATCGCGCCGGGCGAGATCCCGACCGAAGGCATGAGCAAGCGCATCAAGCCGGGTGATGAGGCCGGCGCGCGCACCAAGGCGATGAACCCGATGGGCCGCGTCGGCACCATGGAGGAATTGCAGAACGTCGCGGTGTTTTTGATTTCAGGCGGCTGCGACTGGATCACCGGCGAGACCATCGCCATGGACGGCGCCCAGGCGCTCGCGATGGGCGGCAATTTCTACCAGCTGCGCGACTGGAGCGACGACGACTGGAAGACCGCGCGCGAGAGCATCATGGCGCAGAACGAGAAGGATCGGGCGAAGCGGGGTTAGCTCACTCTCCCGTATTGTCTTTGCCCGCGGATGACGCCAAACTCCGCGGCATAAAAACAAAGCGCTACGGGAGAGACATGTCCACACAGCCATTGGCGAATCTTGCCGACATGGTGCGCGAGCGCGCGAAAAGCCGCGGCAACGCCATTGCCTTTGAGTTCGAGGGTCGCGTCACCAGCTTTGCCGAATTCGACGCTAGGACCAACAAGGTCGCCAACGCGCTCATCGCGATGGGCGTGAAGAAGGGCGACCGCATCGCCTATCTCGGCAAGAACAGCGATTTCTATTTCGAACTGCTGATGGGCGCGATGAAGGCTGGCGTGGTGATGGCGCCCGTGAACTGGCGGCTCGCTGGGCCCGAGGTCGCCTTCATCGTCGCCGATTGCAAGGCGCCGGCGCTGTTCGCAGGGCCGGAGTTCATCACGCAGGTTCGCCAGATCAGGGATCAGTTGCCAAGCGTGCGCACTGTCATCACCACCGAGGGCGGCGCGCCGGAATGGCAGGATTTTGCCGCATGGCGCGATGCGCAGAGCGGCGATGATCCCAGGGTTACGATCGACACGGGGGATATCGCGATCCAGCTCTACACGTCGGGCACCACAGGCAAGCCGAAGGGCGCGATGCTGTCGCATGCGAACTTTCTCAACCTGGTGCAGACCGGCAATGCCGAAGACAAGCCGGAGTGGAACCGGTGGTCCACCGACGACGTGTCGCTGGTGGCGATGCCGATCTTCCATATCGGCGGCTCCGGCTGGGGTGTCATGGGACTCTATCACGGCGCCCGCGGCGTGATCGCGCGCGAGTTCGATCCGACCAAGGTGCTGGATTTCTTCGAGCAGTCCGGGATCACAAAACTGTTCATGGTGCCGGCGGCGATGCAGTTCGTGGTGCGGCAGCCGCGTGCAAAGACGGTCGACTTTTCACGATTGAAATACATGCTGTATGGCGCCTCGCCGATACCTGCAGCGCTCCTGAAGGAATGCATCGAGGTGTTCAAGTGCGGCTTCGTGCAGATGTACGGCATGACCGAGACGACGGGCACCATCGTCGCGCTGCCGCCGGAGGACCATGTCGAGGGCCTCGAGCGGATGCGCTCGGCCGGTAAGGCGCTGCCGGGCGTCGAGATTTCGATTTTGGATGCGGAGGGCAAGCCGCTGCCGCCGCGCGAGGTCGGCGAGATCGCGACGCGCTCGGGCTCCAACATGGCCGGTTACTGGAATTTGCCGGAGGCCACCGCCTCGACGCTGCGCGGCGACGGCTGGCTGCGCACGGGTGACGCCGGCTACATGGACGAGGACGGCTATCTCTACATCCACGACCGCATCAAGGACATGATCATCTCCGGCGGCGAGAACATCTATCCCGCCGAGGTGGAGAGCGCGCTGTGCGATCATCCTGACGTCGCGGAAGCCGCCGTGATCGGCATCCCCGACGACAAATGGGGCGAGGCGGTGAAGGCCGTCGTGGTGATGAAGCCCGGCAAGCAGGCCACCGCCACCGACATCATCAACTTCACCCGGGAGCGCATCGCCGGCTTCAAGACGCCGAAGAGCGTGGAGTTTCTGCCGGCGCTGCCGAGGAACCCGAGCGGCAAGATCTTGCGGCGGCAGTTGAGGGAGCCGTATTGGGCGGGGAAGGACCGGCGGGTGAATTAGGGATTAGGAGCGACGAAGCAATCCAGAATCCTCCCGCGGCGACATTTCTGGATTGCTTCGCTTCGCTCGCAATGACGGTGTGGAGGCAGAAGCGCGCCTCTCTCCTGCGTCATTGCGAGGAGCCCTTGCGACGAAGCAATCCGGACTGCCTCCGTGGAAGGGCTCTGAATCGCTCCGCTCGCAACGACAGCTAATGCTTCCCCGGCCCCATATACCCGAACAAGAATCCCGCCACCTTGCGCATCTGGATCTCCTCGCTGCCTTCGGTGATCCGGTAGCGGCGGTGGTGGCGGTAGATGTGCTCGAACGGCTTGTGGCGTGAATAGCCCATGCCGCCATGGACCTGCATGGCGCGGTCGGCGGATTCGCAGCAGAGGCGGTTTGCAAAATAGTTGCACATCGAGACACGGTCGGAGAGCGTGCGCTCGATCTGCTCTTCGTTGAGCTGGTCCATCTCCCAGGCGGTCTTGCGGATCAACAGGCGCAGCATCTCGGCCTGCGTCGCGAGCTCGACCAGCGGAAACTGGATCGCTTGGTTCTCGGCCAGCGCTTTGCCGAACGGTTTTCGCTCACGCGCGTACTTCACGCTCTCGTTGATGCAGTAGACGGCGGCGCCGAGCGAGCTCGCGGCCTGGCGGATGCGGTTCTGGTGCACGAAACACTGCGCCAAGGACAGGCCGCGGCCGACCTCGCCGAACAGGGCATCCTCGGGCACGAACACATCCGTAAAGCTAACGCGGGGATGATCGGTCGGCATGTTGAAGGTCCACATGTACTCTTCGATCTTCACGCCGTGGCTCTTGGCGGGCACCAGGAAGCAGGTGATACCGCGGGCATCGCCGTCATTGCCTGACGTGCGCGCAAACAGCGCGCAATGCGTAGCGACATGCATGCCGGTCGTCCACATCTTCTCGCCGTTGATGATCCAGCCCTTGACGTTGTCGCGGGTCGCCGGCACCGCGCGCGTCTCCATGTGGGTGGCGTCGGAGCCGTGATTTGGCTCGGTCAGGCCGAACGTGATGCGGTACTTGCCCCTGATCGAGCCGTCGATCATCGCCTTCTGGTCGTCGCGACCGTAGCGGTCGAGCATAGTGGCGACGGGAAAATTGCCGACGATGGAGTGCTCGTTCTGGAGATCGTTGTGCAGGCCGAGACCCTTGGCGGCAAAATGCTCGCGGATCACGGCCATCCAGAGATTGGAGCCGTCCTTGCCGCCATATTGCTTCGCCACCGGAAAACGCAGATGGCCGGCGGCGTCGGCAAGATCCTTGGCCTTGCGCAGCAGCGCTTCCCATTCATGACGCGGCAGGCCGCCATTCTCGAAATCGGTGCGCGCCCATTCGCGGCGGTGATCGAAGAAGCGGATGTTGTCGTCGGCTTCTTCGAGCGGCTTGATCTCGCGCTCGATGAAACGGTCGAGCTCTCCGAGATAGGCGACGAGATCGGCAGGCAATGAGAAATCCACAGGTTCTCTCCCGGATTGATTTTATGTTTTGCGTTAAGGCGCTAGGCGCATTTGTGCTTCGCACGATTAAGGTGAGAAGAGCGTGCGCAAGTCAAGCAATGCGAGGCGTGCCGGATGCGCAAGGCGCGCCCGCGCAATTCGATGGTGCTCCGGCGCTGACGCGCGGTAGTATGACGTCCATATTCCTTCACGAGAAAATGCGGGAGCGCGCGATGGAGCTGAAATTCTCAAAGGTGGAACGCAAGGGGCCGATCACGATCGTCACGCTGTCGCGGCCCGAGGTCTACAACGCACTGCACACCGACGCACATTTCGAGCTCCAAAAAGTGTTCGACGATTTCTCCGCTGACGCCGAACAGTGGGTCGCGATCGTCACAGGCGCCGGTGACAAGGCGTTTTGCGCCGGCAATGATCTGAAGTGGCAAGCGGCGGGCGGCAAGCGCGGCTGGGACAAGGGCGGCTTCGCCGGCCTGACTGCGCGCTTCGACTGCGACAAGCCGATCATCGCTGCTGTCAACGGCGTCGCCATGGGCGGTGGCTTCGAGATCGCGCTCGCCTGCGACCTGATCATCGCCGCGGAGAACGCGACCTTCGCCCTGCCCGAGCCGCGCGTTGGCCTTGCCGCACTCGCCGGCGGCCTGCACCGCCTGCCGCGCCAGATCGGGCTGAAGCGCGCGATGGGCATGATCCTCACCGCGCGTCACGTCAGCGCCAAGGAGGGCCACGAACTCGGCTTCGTCAACGAGGTGGTGCCGCAGGGCGAGGCACTCTCAGGCGCGCTGCGCTGGGCCGAGATGATCACCAAGAACTCGCCGATGTCGATCCGGGCCTCGAAGCAGACCATCCAGAAGGGCTTGGCCGTGTCGCTCGAGCAGGCGATCGAGGAGCAGCGGGAGTATCCGGCGGTGAAGGCGATGGTGGCCTCGCAGGACTACATCGAGGGGCCGAAGGCGTTCTCGGAGAAGCGGCCGCCGAAATGGGTGGGGAAGTAGGCGGGCCCTCTGTCGTCATTGCGAGCGTAGCGAAGCAATCCAGACTGCCACCGCGGAAAGATTCTGGATTGCTTCGTCGCAAGGGCTCCTCGCAATGACGGGGATGGAGCGTCGCCCAGCCGCGTAGGATGGGTAGAGCGCAGCGAAACCCATCAATGGCAGGGCAAGATGTGAGATGATGGGTTTCGCTTCCGCTCTACCCATCCTACGAATTGCGCCCCAGCTCGCGCTTGTAGGACGCATAGTTCGGCTGATCGACTGCGAGCTTGTCCATCGTGGTTGCCCACAGGTGCTCCGCGAGGCCCGGCGTTGCGAGATCGACCTCGCCTTTCGCAATCCGCTCGGCGAGCGCGGCGTTGAGCTCTGTCACCGAGCCGTCCATGCCGAGCAGTACCCGCAGCCGTTCCACTTCCGCAGCATCGCTCCCCTCCTCCTGCGTCAACTGCCGCGTGACGAGCTCGAGGATGTTGACGGCGACGCGCAGCTTGAAGGCCTGGTGGCCGGAGACCAGCGGCGCGATGTCGTTGCGGAGGAAATCGGCGACTGACTTGGTCAGCTCGACCGGTGTCGGTTCGTCCTGCATGTGTCAACTCCCGCGCGGCGCCAGCAGCCGCAACAGATCGATCTCGGTCTCGCTAGCGCGGCGGCCGATCATGGCGCGCTCCATGGAATGATCCGGTCCCTCGCGAAACCGCTGCATCATGCCACCGCACATGATGCCCCAGCGCAGCGTGCCCATGACTTCCCAGAATTTGACGCGCAACGGATCAACGCTGCGCCCGGCGGCCTCGTAGCCCGCGAACAACTCCTCGCGCGATCCAAAGCCGCCCACGGGCTTGTCAATCTCGCCAAAGCGCCACGAGTTGACGCAGACCCAGCCGAGATCCTCCATGGGATCGCCGAGATGGGCGAGCTCCCAGTCGAGCACGGCGCGAACGCCCTCGGCGCCGATGATGAGATTACCATTGCGGAAATCGCCATGCACCAGCGTCGTCTCGGCCGAGGGGCCGGGGTCGTGGTCGCGCAGCCAGCGCAGCGCAAGCTCGAACACCGGCTTCGGCCAGTTCAGGCTGCGATAGTCGCGCTCGAACTCAGAGATCTCCTGGGTCGCATTGCGGCTGCGCAACTCGGGCAATTTGTCCAGCGGCAGCCCGTGCAGGCCCGCCAGCACGTCGCCGATCTGCCGCGCCAGCTTCGGCCGCACCGCCGCGAACTCCTCATCGCGAAGGATCTTGCGGGCGATGGTCTCGCCCTCGACCCGTTGCATGATGAAGCCGGTGCCGAGATCTTCGTCCGGCGTCAGCACATGCATCACGCGCGGCGACGGCACGCCCGCCTCATAAGCGAGCTGCATCAGCTGCGCTTCAGCTGCGAGCCCCGCCGCGCGCGTTGGCGCT
This sequence comes from Bradyrhizobium betae, assembly GCF_004123905.1. Taxonomy (GTDB): domain Bacteria; phylum Pseudomonadota; class Alphaproteobacteria; order Rhizobiales; family Xanthobacteraceae; genus Bradyrhizobium; species Bradyrhizobium betae_A. Next base: position 100,847 of record NZ_MZXW01000015.1, on the reverse strand, counting down.
GCGCCATAGCCCTTCGGCGAGCGGCGCAGGATCGCGCCGATCGGCCCGTCGGGATGCGTGATGTCGAAGCGCCACGTCTCCTGACTGGCTCCGCCGGACAGTTTTGCCGCGCCGGTGACGCCGGTCGCACCGGAACACCAGCGCTGGACGCTGCGAAAAAGCTCCGCCTCGATCATTTGCCTTTGAACTGCGCGGGCCGCTTCTCCAGGAACGCACCGACGCCCTCACGAAAATCCTGCGTGTCGCCGGCGCGGAGCTGGCACTGGAATTCGAGATTAAGCTGGTCCTCGAAGGAATTTTCCGGGCTGTCCCAATAGAGCTTGCGGATCAGCGACAGCGCGATCGTCGGGCCGCTGGCGAGATCGCGCGCGAGCTTCATCGCCTCCTCCATCAGCACGCCGTCGTCATAGACGCGGTTGACGAGGCCCCATTCCAGCGCCTTCTCCGCCGGCAACCGCTCGCCCATCAGCGACAATTCGATCGAACGCGCCTTACCGATCAGGCGCGGCAACAGCCAGGTCGAGCCGCAATCCGGCACCAGGCCGATGCGGCGGAAGGCCTGCAGGAAGTAGGAGGAACGTGCGCATAAAATCATGTCGCCGAGCAGCGCGAAGCTCATGCCGGCGCCAGCGGCCGGACCGTTGACCGCGGTGATAATGGGACAGTGCAGATTGCGAATGCGGCGCAGGAACGGGTGAAAGCCGGTCTCCAGCGTGAGGCCGGCCTTGGTCTTCTTCGACTGGTTGTTGCGGCCCTGGAGGTTCGCACCGGTGCAGAACGCCCGCCCCGCGCCGGTCAGCACGACGCAGCGCACCTCGTCCTTTTTCTCCTCGATCGTATCGAGCGCCTCGGCGAGACCGCCCAGCATGTCCATGGAGACCGCGTTCATCACCTCCTGATGGTCGAGCCTGAGGACCGCTACCGAGCCATCGAAATCGAGCGTGACGTGTTTGAACTGCATGGTTTCCTCGTCGGTTGCTGCCCGCGATGTTTCGCAGACCGGAATTCGTTTTGCCGGGGCGCATATTTGATTTTTGGCGCGGCCTTGTCCATGGTGATCAGAGCATAGCAAGCAATCTTGCGCGCAGCGGCTGATGCGCGCCGTACCTAGAGACCTTGCCAAGAAGTCTTGCCAAAAACAGGAAACGCGCCATGAACCTTTTCGACCTCACCGGCCGCGTCGCCGTGATCACCGGCGGCAATGGCGGTATCGGGCTCGGCATCGCGCAGGCGCTCGCCGGCCAGGGCTGCAGCGTCTCGATCTGGGGCCGCAATGCTGACAAGAACAAGGCCGCTGCCGCGAGCATGGCGGGACTATCAGGCAAGGTCGACAGCCGCGTCTGCGACGTCACCGATCCGGCCTCGGTCAACGCCGCGATGAAGGCCACGCTCGACACCTTCGGCCGGGTCGACGGCTGCTTCGCCAATGCCGGCATCGGCGGCGGCGGAAGGCGTTCCTTCATTGAGCGCACCGAGGAGGAATGGAGCTCGATGTTCGCGACCAATCTCGACGGCGTGTTTCACGCGTTCCAGGCCGCCGCCCGCCATATGGTCGACCGCGCCGGCGCCGGTGATCCCTTCGGCCGGCTGGTCGCGACCTCGAGCCTCGCCTCGATCTTCGGCACCGCGCGCAACGAGCACTATGCCGCGACGAAAGCCGCCATCAACGCACTGGTGCGCGCGCTCGGCGTCGAGCTGGCGCGCCACGGCGTCACCGCGAATGCGATCCTGCCCGGCTGGATCAAGAGCGACATGACCGCGGGTATCATGAGCAACGAAAAATTCGTCGCCAATGTGATGCCGCGCATTCCGCAGCGCCGCTTCGGCGACGCATCCGATTTCGGCGGCATCGCGGTGTATCTGATGAGCAAGGCGTCGTCGTATCACACCGCCGATACGTTCGTGATCGACGGCGGCTATACGGCGTTTTGATTTTAGGTTCGTAGCCCGGATGGAGCGCAGCGCGATCCGGGACTGCCAAGAGCAAACAAGACCCGGATTGCGCTGCGCTCCATCCGGGCTACACTCTGAGGGGAATGGGCAAATGTTCTCACACATCATGATTGGTACCAACGACCTCGACAAGGCCAAGGCCTTCTACGACGATTTGCTGAACACGCTGGAGGTGCGCCCGGCCAGGGTCGACGGCCACCGCATCTTCTACATCACCAAGACCGGCGTGTTCTCGGTGTCAAAGCCGATCAACGGCGAGCCGGCAACGTGTGCGAACGGCGGCACCATCGGCTTTGCCTGCAATTCGCCTGAGCAGGTCGATGCGTGGCATGCAGCCGGCCTCGCCGCCGGCGGAACGTCGATCGAGGATCCGCCCGGCGTGCGCCAGGGTCCGGGCGTCAAGCTCTACCTTGCCTACTTGCGCGACCTGGACGGCAACAAGATCTGCGCGATGCACCGGATGGCGAACTGACGTCAAGCCCCGCGAAGGCGGGGCATCCAGTACGCCGCGGCCCCTCGATTCATCACTGCCGTCTCTGGAACACTGGATCGCCCGGTCAAGTCGGGCGATGACAACTGAGAATGTGGCGCGCGGCTCTCCCCACCTCGTCATTGCGGGCGTAGCGAAGCAATCCAGACTGCCGCTGCGGAAAGACTCTGGATTGCTTCGCTACGCTCGCAATGACGGAGGGAAGCCGCACTCCGTCTCGTGCGGCGCACGCTAAGCCTCGCCCGTTTCGGGCGCAACTCGCGGCACGATCATCTGGATCCGTGTCCCCACGCCGGGTTTGCTTTCGAGCTTGATACGTCCGCCCAGCCGACCCGAGACGATGTTGTGGACGATATGCAGGCCGAGGCCGACATTGCCTTCATGACGGCGCGTGGTGAAGAACGGATTGAAGGCCTGTCGGCGCAAGTCCGCGCTCATGCCGCAGCCATTGTCGGAAACGGCAATCTCGATATCCCCCTCACCGCACGCGCGGATCGCGAGGTCGATCCTTCCGCTCTTGCCATCCGGAAACGCGTGCACGATCGCGTTCATGAGCAGGTTGGTCAGCACCTGCCCACATGGTCCTGGATAACTGTTCATGGTCAGGCCGGACAGGCATTCGACATTCAGCGTCAGGCCGCTCTTCCGCAGTTCCGGCTCAAGACTCGCGGCTAGCCGCTGAGTGAGTTCACTCGGATCGAAGGTTCGGCGCTCGAGATGGCCTTGATCGACTGCGACCTGCTTGAACGACTGGATCAATTCCGCCGCTCGGGCGAGATTGCCAGTCAAATGCGTCGATGCGGTCTTAACGACTGCGAGAAACTCGTTCAGGCTCGACCGCTTCAGACCGCCCCGCGCGACTTCGGCCGCAAACTTCGCCGTCTTGCTCTCCAGCACGGAGGCGACAGTCAGGCTGGTGCCGACAGGACTGTTGATCTCATGCGAAACGCCCGCCACCAGCCGCCCGAGCGCAGCTAATTTCTCTGCCTCCACCAATGAGTCCTGAGCTTCCTTCAGGCGCCGCAACGCCGCCTCGGCCGTGTCGCGCGCGCTGCGAAGCTCCCGTTCGTGTCGCTTGCGGTCTGTGATCTCTTCGGCCGCGACGTTGACGCCGACGATGTTGCCGTTCGGCCCGCGCTGCGGATGCCAGTGGGTGATCCAGCAGCGCTCGTCGTTGTGGCCGGGGCGCTGGCCGTAGACTTCGATCCCGGTGACGGGCTCGCCGCTCTCCATGATGGACCGAACGATGTCCTCGACGGCGGACGCGAGCCCAGGCACGCAATCCCGCACCGTGCGCCCGAGGTGCCCTTCGACCGAGATGCCACAGATCTCGGTGAGGCGCTGGTTGATCTGCAGATAGCGGCAGTCCGGAGAGAGATAGGCAAGGCCGATCGGCGCCGTGTCGTAGATCAACTGCAACGCCGGCTGCTTTGGAAACTGCACTTCGCGTACGACGGAAGAACTCATGTGCTCTCTCCCTCCGCGCGAGCGGCAGGTTAGCCGGTTACGGGGCGACGTAACAGCCCAAATAACCCTGAAAACAGGCTCAGTCAGCCCCGGAGCCGGCACGTTGCCGGGCGGTTAAACAGCGTTTGAAACGCCGTCGCGATATTCCACGACGTGGTATGGGTCGGATGGAAAATACGCGCTCGCGCTTTGGCTTCGCCGCGTTTATTCTCGCCGCAACACGCTGATCCGAACGGGAGGAACAATGACAAAACACGCCTACATACCTCGCACCACCAACTACACCCTCAATCCGGGTGATGAGCTCAACGACCTGCGCATGTCGGACCAGGTCCGGCCGCTCTACGATCACGTCAGGAAATTCATCCGCGAGACCGTCGAGCCGATGTCGATCGAATTCGCCAAGGCCGGCGAGAAGAAGGAAGACCGTTGGAGCTTTACGCCGAAGCAGCTCGAGGTGCTCGAGGTCGCCAAGAACAAAGCCAAGAAGGAAGGCCTCTGGAATTTCTTCCTGCCCGATGACGAAACCGGCCAGGGCCTGAAGAACCTCGACTACGCCTATATCGCCTCCGAGCTCGGCAAGAGCCCGCTGGCCTCCGAGAGCATGAACTGCTCGGCGCCCGACACCGGCAACATGGAGGTGCTGGAGCGCGTCGGCACCAAGGAGCAGAAGGAGAAGTGGCTGAAGCCGCTGATGAACGGCGAGATCCGCTCGGCCTATGTCATGACCGAGCCGAACGTCGCTTCTTCCGACGCCAAGAACATCTCGACGACCGCAAAGCTCGTCGGCGACGAATGGGTCATCAACGGCGAGAAATATTACATTTCCGGTGTCGGCGATCCCCGCTGCAAGATCCTCATCGTGATGGTGAAGACCAATCCGGACGCAGCGCCGAGCAAGCAACAGTCGCAGATCCTGGTGCCGCGAGACACGCCCGGCGTCGAGGTGCTCGGGCCCATGTATGTGTTCGGCCAGGATCATGCACCGCGGGGCCACATGCACATGCGCTTCAACAATGTCCGCGTGCCGAAGGAGAACATGCTGCTCGGCGAGGGCCGCGGTTTCGAGATCTCGCAACTGCGTCTCGGGCCGGGCCGCATCCATCATTGCATGCGCACCATCGGCAAGGCCGAGAAGGCGCTCGATTTGATGGTGCAGCGTGGCCTCACCCGCGAAGCCTTCGGCAAGAAGATCGCCCATCTCGGCGGCAACATGCAGATCATCGCGCAGGCGCGCTGCGAGATCGAGGCGATGCGGCTGATGGTGCTGAAGGCGGCGAAGGCCATGGACGTGCTCGGCAACAAGGAAGCCCGCGTCTGGGTCTCCATGGTCAAGGCCATGGTGCCGGAGCGCGCCTGCAAGATCATCGACCAGTCGATCCAGATGCACGGCGCCACCGGCATCTCGCACTGGACCCCGCTCGCCGAGATGTACCAGGACGTGCGCCATCTGCGCTTTGCGGATGGTCCGGACGAGGTGCACTGGATGGTGGTGGGACGCCACGAGCTGAGCATGGCGTGATTCACGAGATGCCGTAGGGTGGGCAAAGGCGCGCTCTTCGCGCGCCGTGCCCACCATCACGGCCTGCGCAAGGAGTGGTGGGCACGCTTCGCTTTGCCCACCCTACGAGAATCTTCCCTTCAACGGAGCCACCATGCAATACGCCGCCAGCGACCTGACGCCACGCGAGCGCTACAAGGTGCTGACGTCCTTCATTCTGCCGCGACCGATCGCTTGGGTGACCACGGTCGGGCCATCGGGCGTGGTCAATGCGGCGCCGTTCAGCTTCTTCAACGCCTTCTGCGAGGATCCGCCGCTGTGCATGTTCGCGGCGAACCGCAAGCCGAACGGGCAGGACAAGGACACCTTCCTCAACATCCAGCGCACCGGCGAATTCGTGGTCAACCTCGCCGACGAGCCGCTGGCGAAAGCCATGCACGAGAGCAGCGGCGATTTTCCGCCTGACATCGGCGAACCCGATTATCTCGGCCTGAAGCTCGCGCCCTCAAGCAAGATCGCGGTGCCCAGGCTCGCCGACACGCCCTGGGCGATGGAATGCAAGCTCTGGAAGATGATCGACGTCAACGACGACCGCCGCCTGATCATGGGCGAAGGCATCCACTTCCATATCCGCGACGAGTTGTGGGACCACAAGGCGATGCGAGTGCACATGGACCGCTATCACCCGATCGGTCGCATGTTCGCCGACCGCTACTGCCGCACCGACGACCGCGTGGTGTTTCCCGCGGCGGAGGGGGCGAAGGGGAAGTAGAGGTTGCCGCGGAGAAGGGGCGCCCCCTCGCCCCGTTCTTACGGGGAGAGGGTTGGGGTGAGGGGCTTCTCTCCACGCGTGAGATCGCTGTGAGACCTGTACCTCCTCACCCGGATCGCGAGAGCGATCCGACCTCTCCCCGCAAGCGGGGAGAGGTAAGGAAGCAACCACCTACGCCGCCGGCGCGATCTTGTCCTGCGTCTTCGTCTCGAAATCGCTGGCGTCGTGGCGCTCGTGGAGCTGGCTGGCGGGATCGCCGGAGACTCGGTTGACCATGCGGCCGCGCTTCACGGCCGGACGCTGCGCGATCTGGTCGGTCCAGCGCTGCACGTTCTTGTAGTCCTGCACCGACAGGAATTCGCCGGCGCCGTAGACCAATCCCTTGGCAAGCGCGCCGTACCACGGCCAGGTCGCCATGTCGGCGATCGTGTAGTCGGAGCCTCCGAGATATTCGTTGTGGGCGAGGCGGCGGTCGAGCACGTCGAGCTGCCGTTTCACCTCCATGGCATAGCGGTTGATGGCATATTCGATCTTGGTCGGCGCATAGGCATAGAAATGGCCAAAACCGCCGCCGAGGAAGGGCGCGCTGCCCATCTGCCAGAACAGCCAGGACAGGGTTTCCGCCCGCGCCGCCCCGCTGGTGGGAAGGAAAGCGCCGAACTTCTCCGCAAGGTGCACCAGGATCGCACCGGACTCGAAGATCCGGATCGGCGTCGGCCCACTGCGATCGATTAGCGCCGGGATTTTCGAGTTGGGGTTGACCCCGACAAAGCCGCTGCCGAACTGGTTGCCGTCAATCCTGATCAGCCAGGCGTCGTATTCCGCGCCGCTATGGCCGGCGGCCAGCAGCTCCTCGAACATCACCGTGACCTTCACCCCGTTCGGCGTCGCCAGCGAATAGAGCTGGAAAGGATGCTTGCCGACCGGCAGCTCCTTATCATGGGTCGCGCCGGCAATCGGCCGGTTGATGTTGGCGAATTGGCCGCCGTTCTCCTTGTTCCAGGTCCAGACTTTGGGCGGCTCGTAAGGGGCGTCGGTCATGAGGGGGCTCCGGCGGAAAGATGCGCCTGCATTAATTAGCCCGCAAACAGCCGATGGCAAGCCCTGCCGGCCCTGCGTCCGGCGCGGGCCTCGGGCCGGCGTCATGCGACCAGCTGACCCGGCGAGCACTCTGCGGGCTGATGATCTGGCCGCGCTTGGCGGCAAGCGTCCATGCCCTCCCGACATATTTTATGCAGCGGAATGGTCCGTCCACGACGCAACGCCTGCGCGCAAGATGCTCCTCCAAATCCGGCGTGGCATCACCGGCAACGAAGGGCTAGCGTCAAACGGCCCTCGCAAGGCAAAACAAGAAGAGCAACGCAACGGCCGCCGGGAGAGAGCCATGAAATCGCCGATCTGCGACATGCTGGGCATCGAGTTCCCGCTGCTCGCCTTCAGCCATTGCCGCGATGTCGTTGCCGCCGTCAGCCGCGCCGGTGGCTTTGGCGTGCTGGGTGCGACCGCACATACGCCTGATACACTCGAACGCGAGCTGAAGTGGATCGACGAGCACGTCGACGGAAAACCCTACGGCATCGACGTGCTGATCCCCGAAAACATCTCGACATCAGGCGAGAAGGACGTCACCTGGAAGAGCCTGGAAGCGCGCATCCCGCAAGAGCATCGCAGTTACACGCGCGACCTCCTGAAGAAATACGATATCGAGCTGACCGCGACCAGCGTTGCCGACAACCAGCCGCAGCCGTTCGACGCGAAAACCGCGTTGGAGCTGCTCGAAGTCTCCTTCAATCACCCGATCCGCCTGATCGCGAATGCGCTCGGCGTGCCGCCGAAGGCGATGATCGAGATGGGCAAGACGCACGGCGTGCCCGTTGCGGCGCTCGTCGGCGCCAAGGAGCATGCGCTGCGTCAGGTCGCAGCCGGTGTTGATATCCTCGTGGTGCAGGGCACCGAGGCCGGCGGCCATTGCGGCGAGGTCTCGACCCTGGTGCTGGTGCCGGAGGTGATCAAGGCGATCAAGCCGATCCGCGACGTGCCGGTGCTGGCGGCGGGCGGCATCATGACGGGACGCCAGATGGCGGCCTGTATGGCGATGGGCGCGGCCGGCGCGTGGACCGGCTCGGTGTGGCTCGCCACGGTCGAAGCCGAGACCTCGGAGATCTTTCGCGAGAAGATGATCGCAGCGTCCTCGCGCGACGCGATCCGCTCGAAGGGCCGCACCGGCAAGCCCGCACGCCAACTCCGCTCGGTCTGGACCGATGCCTGGGACCGCGCGCCGGAAAGCCCGGGGGCGCTGCCGATGCCACTGCAAAGCATCATCAGCCGCGACGCCTTCAATTCGATCGACCGTGCGGCGGCGAGCGGCAACGCCAAGGCGCGCGATCTCGTCAGCTATTTCGTCGGCCAGGGCGTCGGGCTGATCGACAGCGTGAAGTCGGCCGGCGCGGTGGTGCAGGAGTTCAAGGAAGATTTTGCCGAAACTGTCGAGCACATGAATGCACTGGTGGCGGAGTAGTTGCCCGTGGCCGGAATGGTACTCGTGGCCCATCCTTCGAGGCTCGGCCACCGGCGCAAGTGCGCCGCCGGCCTCACACCTCAGGATGACGTCCCACCCGTAGCCGTCACCCTGAGGTGGCCGCTTCTTCAGCGGCCCTCGAAGGGCGACGGCGTGCCAAAGATCTGAAACGTGAAGCAAGAAGAAAATGATCAATATCCCCGAAGACCGCATTCCCGTCATCGTCGGCATCGGCGAGATCGTCGACCGCCCGAAGGACATCACCGCCGGTCTCGAACCGCTCGACCTGCTGGAGCAAGCTCTAGAGCGCGCCGAGGCCGATGCCGGCGCAAAACTGCTCGGCGAGGTGCAGTCGCTCGACGTCGTCAACTTCCTGAGCTGGCGCTATCGCGAGCCCGAGAAGCTGTTGGCGCAACGCCTCGGCGTTACGCCCGCGCATTGCTATTACGGCCCGGTCGGCGGCGAGAGCCCGATCCGCTACATCCACGAGGCGGCCAAGCGCATCGCGCGCGGGGAATGCACCGTGGCGGCAGTCTGCGGCGCAGAGGCGCAGTCGACCGCGACCAAGGCCGAGCGTGCAGGCGCAACACTGCCGTGGACGCCGTTCGCCCATGATGTCGAGGAACCGAAGCGCGGCGCAGCGTTTCAGAAGCCGCTGGCGGTGACGCTCGGCGTCTTCCGTCCGGTCACCGTCTATCCCTTCTATGAAGCGGCCTCGTCCGCACATTGGGGCCAGACGCCACGCGAGGCCATGGCGGAATCGGGCACGCTGTGGTCGCGCTATTCGGAAGCCGCCGCGCAAAATCCCAATGCCTGGCTGAAGCGGCGCTATGCGCCTGACGAGATCACGACGCCAACGGCGGACAACCGCCTCATCGCCTGGCCCTACAACAAGCTCATGGTCGCCAACCCCAGCGTCAACATGGGCGGCGCACTGCTGCTCACGAGCCTCGCCAGGGCGCGCGCGGCAGGTATTGCGGAGGACAGACTGGTCTATCCGCTCGGCGGCGCCTCGGCGGAGGAGCCGCGCGATTATCTCTTGCGCGACCAGTTCTACGAGAGCCACTCGCAGAACGCGGTGCTGAAGGCGGTGATGGACCTCGCCGGCGGCGATGGCAAAAAGTTCGACGCGATCGAGCTCTACAGCTGCTTCCCCTGCGTGCCCAAGATGGCACGGCGGACGCTGGGCCTTTCGTCCGACGTGCAGCCGACCGTGACCGGCGGACTCACCTTCTTCGGCGCGCCGCTCAACACCTACATGACGCATGCGGCCTGCGCGATGGTCCGGCGATTGCGCGACGGCGCCAGGCTCGGCCTGCTCTATGGCCAGGGCGGTTTTGTCACCAAGCATCACGCGCTGGTGGTGTCGAAGGCGCCGCCGCGCGGGGCGCTGGCTCAGGAGACGAGCGTGCAGGGCGAGGCCGACCGCAACAAGCGCGCGGTGCCGGAGTTCGTTAACGAGGCTTCAGGCAAGGGCAAGGTGGAGAGCTTTACCGTGCTCTACGGCCGCGGCGGCGATGTCGGGCATGGCGTGGTGATGCTGCGCACGGAAGATGACCGGCGCACGCTGGCGCGGATTCCGGCGAGCGATGGTGCGACGCTGGCGCATCTGCTGAATATGGATCGCACGCCGGTGGGGTCGCTGGGTGAGATCACGATGGCCGCGGATGGCGTGCCGGAGTGGCGGGTGGCGTAGCTCGCTCTCGTGTCCCGGACGCGGTGCGGCATGCAATGCCGCTCCGCAGAGCCGGGACCCAGAAAGCTATAAAACGAAACCGCGGTGAGATGGGCCCCGGCTTGGCAGCGCACCACTACGTGCTGCGCTGCGTCCGGGGCACGAGACCGCGCTAGCCCTTCGGCGCCTGCTTCTCCGACGCGGTCGCCGGCTTGCCCTTGGCACCGGGGCCGGTCACGCGGACCGCATCGCCGTCGGAGAGACCGTCCGGCGGGGCGGTGATGACGCGATCATCGGCTGCGATGCCGGAGGCGAGCTCGATCTCGCGGCCGAGATCGCGGGCGATCGTCACCGGCTTGAACAGCACCTTGTCGTCCGCACCGACGGTCGCGACGCGCAGGCCGCTGCCGTTGAAAATGAGCGCGCTGGCGGGGATGCTGAGCGGCGCGGAGTCGCGCTGGAGGCTCAGCTTCACGCTGGCATAGCCACCGGGCATCAGCTCGCCTGAGGAATTGTCGAGGCCGAGCTGCATGCGCGTGGTGCCCGAGGCAACGTCGACGGCCTGAGACGAGGCTTCCACCGTCGCCTGGAAATTCCGGTTCGGATATTCCGGCAGCGCGATGGTGGCCTTGGCGCCGATCTTGATCGCCGGCACGTAGTTCTGGGGCACGTTGATGTAGACGCGCAGCTTGGTGATGTCGGAGACCACGAACATCGCCGGGCCCGAGCCGCCGCCGGAATTGATCAGCGCACCGACGTCGGTGTCGCGCGCGGTGACCACGCCGTCGAACGGCGCGGTGATCTTCTTGTAGCCGGCCAGCGCCTCCAGCCGCTCGACATTGGCCTGGCCCGAATGAACGGCGGCGTTCTTGTTGGAGAGGTCGGCGGTGCGCTCGTCGATCTCCTGGGCGGAGACGAAGTTGGATGCGACCAGCGTCTTGCGGCGGTTCAGCGTGGCTTCCGAAAGCCTGGCGCTGGCCTGCTGGCTGGCCAGATCAGCACGGGCCTGCAACAGCTGCTGGTCGAGGTCGGGCGCCTCGATCTCGGCGATCACCTGACCGGCCTTGACGCGGGCGCCCATGTCGACGCTCCAGCTCTTCAGGTAACCCGAGACGCGGGCAAAGATCGGCGCGCGGTAATAGGCCTCGAGCCGGCCCGGCAGGTCGAGGGTGGAGTTGAGGGCCTTGGCGTTGGGCAGGGTCACCGCAACGCTCGGAACGGCCTGGTCGTCGGTCCATTCCTTCAGCTTGGAGCCCTGGTCCTCACGGGCGCGGATGCCGGTGCCGACCACGAGGCCTGCCGCGATCAGCGCCACCACGCCGAAAATGCCCAGTTTCCGGTGCGACACCGGTGAGCGGGGTTCAGTGGGCGACATGCGGAGTCTCCAAGGAGGCGGCGACTTTGGCGCCTTGTTTCTTGTGTACCATACTGAACACCACGGGAACAAACATCAGCGTGGCGAAGGTTGCAAAGATCAGGCCGCCGATCACGGCGCGGCCGAGCGGCGCGTTCTGCTCGCCGCCCTCGCCCAGCCCCAGCGCCATCGGCGCCATGCCGATGATCATGGCGAGCGCGGTCATCAGCACCGGGCGGAACCGGACGAAGCCGGCTTCCAGCGCGGCCGCAATGGGATCGCCAAGCTCCTCGTAGCGCTCACGGGCAAAGGTGATCACGAGCACGCTGTTGGCGGTGGCGACGCCCATGCACATGATGGCGCCGGTGAGCGCCGGCACCGACAGCGTGGTCTGCGTCGTGAACAGCATCCAGACGATGCCGGCGAGCGCGGCCGGGAGTGCCGTGATGATCACGAACGGATCGGACCACGACTGGAAGTTCACGACGATCAGGAGGTAGATCAGCACGACGGCGCCGAGCAGGCCGAACAGGAGGCCCGTGAAGGCGCTATTCATGGTCTGCACCTGGCCGAGCAGCACCACGGACGAGCCCTTCGGCACCTCCTTGGCGGTATCGGCGATCACCTGGCTGATGTCGTTGGCGACTGCGCCGAGGTCACGGCCCGATGTCGTGGCAAAGATCTGCACCATCGACTGGATGTCGTATTGCGACACCACCGCGCTCGACACCGAGCGCTTGATGTCGGCGATGCCGCCGAGGATCGGCGACTGCGCATTGCCAGCGGCCGTGATCGGCAGCGTCTGCAATGCGCTGAGCGAATCTATCTGGTATTGCGGCGTTTGCATCACGATCGAATAGGACACGCCGTTATCCGGATTGAGATAGTAGGTCGGCGCGACCTGCGAGGAGCCTGCGAGATTGACCACGAGGCTGTTGGTGACGTCACGTTCGGTCAGGCCGACATATTGCGCGCGGGTGCGGTCGACATCGATATTGAACGTCGGATTGCTCGGCGATTGCTGGATGCGCGCATCGGCAACGCCCGGAATGCGCCGGACTTTGGCAAGCAGGTTATTCGCGTAAGTGAAGTTCGCGCTGATATTGGCGCCGCGGATCTGGAGGTCGATCGGCGCGGGCGCACCAAAGTTCAGGATCTGGCTGACGATGTCGGCCGGCAGGAAGGAGAAGCTGACGCCCGGGAACAGCCGCGGCAGCTGCTCGCGCAGCGCGCGCACATGCTCTTCGGTCGGCTTGTGGCCTTCCCTGAGCTTGATCTGGATGTCGCCGTCCTGCGGGCCGATCACGCCGGTGTTGTTGTAGGTCATGTTGATGCCGGAGATCGGCATGCCGATGTTGTCGGTCAGCGTCTCGATCTCACCCGGGATCAGCTTGCGGACGGCCTTCTGCACGTCGGCGAGCTGGTTGGCGGTCTCTTCCACGCGGGTGCCAACCTGGGTGCGGACATGCATCAGGATGTTGCCGGCATCGACCGCGGGAAAGAAGTTGCGCCCGAGGAACGGCACCAGTGCAAAGGACGCGCCGACCAAGCAGACGAAGCCGATCACAAACACCCCGCGGTGCGCCAGTGCGAGCCCGAGGAAGTTGTGGTAGCCGCCGCGAATGCGTTCGAACCGCTTTTCGAAGCCGCGCTGGAACCAAACTAATGGATTGCGCGACCTCGGCGGCTCGCCCTCGTGATGGACATGCGGTTGCAGCAGATAGTTGGCCATGGTCGGCACCAGCGTGCGCGACAGGATGAACGACCAGATCATCGCGAACATCACCGCTTCCGCCATCGGCACGAACAGGAAGCGCGCGACGCCGGTGAGGAAGAACATCGGCACGAACACGATGCAGATGCACAGCAGCGAGACGAAGGCCGGTGTCACGATCTGGTTGGCGCCGTCGAGGATCGACTGCTCGACCGGCTTGCCCTGCTCCAGATGGTAGTTGATGTTCTCGATTGTGACGGTGGCATCGTCGACAAGGATGCCGACCGCGAGCGCGAGACCGCCGAGCATCATGATGTTCAGCGTCTCGCCGATCGCCGACAGCATGATGATGGCGCCCAGCACCGACAGCGGGATCGACACCGCGATGATCACGGTCGAGCGCCAACTGCCGAGGAACAGCAGGATCATGACGCTGGTGAGCAGCGCCGCGATCACGCCTTCGACGGCAACGCCTTGAATCGCACCGCGGACGAACACCGACTGGTCGCCGATGAAGCCGATCTTCAGCGCGTCCGGGAGCTGGTCCTTGACGTCGATCACCTTCTGCTTGATGCCGGCGATGATATCGAGCGTCGAGGTCGCGCCCGCCTTCAGCACCATCATCAGCACCGAGCGGTTGCCGTCGACATGGACGATGTTGGTCTGCGGCGGATTGCCGTCACGCACGGTCGCGACATCGCGCACATAGACCATCGCGCCGTTGACGGTCCTGATCGGCAAATTGCCGAGCTCGTCGATCCTGAGCGGCGAGTTGTTGAGCTGGATGTTGTACTCGAAGGTGCCGATCTTCTGGGTGCCGACCGGCGTGATCAGATTCTGCGCCGCCAGCGCGTTCGCGACGTCCTGGCCGGACAGGCCGCGGGCCTGGAGCGCGGTGGGGTCGAGGTCGATCTGGATCTGGCGCTGCTTGCCGCCGAACGGATACGGAATTGCCGCGCCGGGCACGGTGACCAGCGGGGTCCGCAAATTATTGATGCCGATGTCGGCGAGGTTTTGTTCGGTCAGGCCGTCGCCCGACAGTGCCACCTGGATGATCGGCACGGTCGAGGCCGAGTAGTTCAGGATCAACGGTGGCGTCGCACCGGGCGGCAGCTGCTTCAGCAGCGTCTGCGAGATCGCGGTGACTTGGGCGTTGGCCGTGCGGATGTCGACGGTCGGCTGGAAGAAGATCTTGACGATGCCGAAGCCGTTATAGGAGTTGGCGACGATGTGCTCGATGTCGTTGACCGTGGTCGTCAGCGAGCGCTGGAACGGCGTGGTGATGCGGCCGGACATCTGGTCCGGCGGCAGGCCGGTATACTGCCAGACCACGCCGATCACGGGGATGCGGATCTCTGGGAAAATGTCGGTCGGCGTCCGCAGCGCCGCCAGCGGTCCGATGATGAGGAGCAGCAGCGCGAGCACGACAAACGTATAGGGTCGGCTCAGGGCAATACGGACCAGAGCAATCATGCGCCAGGCAATTCCAAATCAGGGGACAGGGAACACGCCCCCGCGGGTTCCTAAGGCTGATTTACCCGAACACCGCTGGAATGGCCAACGCCAGCGCGTCACACGCGGTCACTTCCCTGCTATCGCACAGCGAAATCGCATTCCAGATATGCAGAGAGGACGAAATGCGGATGAAGGTGATCGTCACCCTGAGGCGCCGGAGCGTAGCGGAGGCCTCGAAGGGCGACAGCCCTTCTGCATCCGGGCCGTTCATCCTTCGAGGCTCGCTCTGCGGTGCACCTGCACCGCAGAGTTCGCGGCTCAGGATGACGGAGTTTGCCGCGAATTACGCCGCGCGGACGTTGGTCAGGAACTTGCTGACCTCGGTCTTGAGCCGGTTGGAGTCGTTGGACAGCATCTGCGCCGCCGACAGCACCTGCGAGGAGGCCGTGCCGGTCTCGGTCGCACCGCGCTGCACGTCGGTGATGTTGGAGGAGACCTGCTGGGTGCCCTGGGCGGCCTGCTGGACGTTGCGGGCGATCTCCTGGGTCGCAGCGCCCTGCTCTTCCACCGCAGCCGCGATGGCCGAAGAGATTTCCGAGAGACGCTCGATGGTCGAAGAGATCTCCTTGATGGCGCCGACCGAGTCGTTGGTCGCCGCCTGGATGCCGGAGATCTGCTGGCCGATTTCGCCGGTCGCTTTCGCGGTCTGCTCGGCGAGCGCCTTCACCTCGGAAGCGACCACCGCGAAGCCGCGGCCGGCTTCACCGGCGCGCGCCGCCTCGATGGTGGCGTTCAGCGCCAGCAGGTTGGTCTGGCCGGCGATGGTGTTGATCAGTTCGACCACGTCGCCGATGCGGGACGCCGCCTTGGAGAGTTCGCTGACGCGCTCGGTGGTGGAACGCGCCTGGCCGACGGCATCGCCCGCCATCCGCGCCGATTCCTGCACCTGACGGCTGATCTCGCCGACGGACGACGCCATCTCTTCGGTCGCCGAGGCCACCGACTGCACGTTGGTCGAGGCTTCCTCCGAAGCGCCGGCAACCGTGGTCGCCAGCCGCTGGGAGCGATCGGCGGTCGAGGTCAACGTCGAGGCGGAGGCCTCGAGCTGGGTCGAGGCCGACGACACGGTCTGGACGATCTCGCCGATCATCGTCTCGAATTCGCGGGTGATGTTGTCGACGCGGCGGCCGCGTTCGATCTTGGCTTCGGCGTCGGCCGCGGCCGCCTCGTCGGCCGCCTTCTTGGCGATCAGGGCCTCCTTGAAGATCTGGAGCACATCGGCCATGGCGCCGATCTCGGTCTTCTCGCCGCGATGCGGCACCTCGGCGGACAGGTCGCCCTTGCCCAGCGCCTGCATAGGCAGGGTGATGGAGTTGATGCCGCTGGAAACGTCGTGGACGAGATAGAAGCCGACGCCAAGGCCGGTGACGACGGAGGCGGCCAGAATGATCGAGACCAGCATGAAGGCGTAATAGTAGCTGTCGGCGGCATCCTTGGCGGCCTGATCACCGCCCTGGGTATTGAGCTCGATATCCTTGGTCAGGACCTCGTCCGACGCCAGGCCGATCTTGTTGACCGTCTTGGTGTTCAGCTCCTGCGCCTCGTGCGGGACCTTGCCGGCCTCCTTGCGCGACAGCGCGAAGACCTCCTCAGTGCCCTTCTTGTAGTCGTCCCAGAGCTTGGCCCATTCGTTGTAAAGTTTCCGCTCCTCGGGCGAGGTGACCATCGGCTCGTAGGCCTTGCGGGACTTGTTGATCGCCTCGATCACGGTGCCGGCCGTCTTTTCGTTGGCGAGCTTGTCCTCGAGGGTCTCGGACAGCATGTGCTGGCGGACGACGTTGCGATAGGTGATGACGCTGGCCCTGAGTTCGCCGAGCACCCGGACGCTGGGCAGCCAGCTCGTGGTGATGTCGGTGGTGTTGGCGTTCATCGACCGCATCTTCATGACTGCGAGCAGGCCCATGCCGGTCATGGCGACCAGCAAGAACGCCACGACACTGATGATCTTGGCGCGAATGGAGATGGTGGCGAACATAATCGGGTCTCTTTGCGTTGGCGCGGCGGCGCGTCCGGAAATGGTGGATCAACCAAAAGGCGCGGCGCCGATATCCAACAACAAAGCGACTGAGCAGTTGTTAACTACGACTCCGCACGAGTACGGAGCCTGAAAGAAATGAACAGGCAGCTAAGAACGCTCTGCGCTCAACGCATGAGCCCAAGCGCATCGCTGAAAAACTCTGGCCCGCCGAAATTGCCGGACTTCAACGCGAGCAACATGTCGCCTTCGACACCAACTGCGCGCAGCACCGGAACGCCCGCTGCAATTTCCACTCCTACGAGAAATCCGGGAATCCTCAACCGATCGACGACGGCGCCCGACGTCTCGCCGCCGGCGACAACCAATCGCCGAACGCCTGCTTTCACAAGGCCTTCCGCGATGTCGGCCATTGTCTGCTCGATGGCATGCCCGGCCGCGTCGCGGCCGTGACGCGCCTGGAGCGCGGCGACCTGATCCGGCGTCGAGCTCGATGCAATCAGCACCGGGCCTTCGGCCAAACGCGGCCTTGCCCAGTCCAGCGCACGCTGCGCTTCGTCCGCTCCCGTAAGAATACGGTCGGGGTCGAGATGAAGCACCGGCATGATCTTTTCGGCGCTCGCGATCTGCTTGAGCGTCGCCTGCGAGCAGCTGCCGGCAAGGCAGGCCGCCGGTCCGCCGACCGCAGCGCCGGCTTCGCTGCTCGCCACGGCCGATTTGACCTTGCCGGTCGACACCAGCGCCCGCGCCAGTCCAAGGCCGATGCCGGAAGCGCCGACCGACAGCCTATGTTCGGCGGCCACGCGGCCAATGGTCTCGAGGTCGCGGTCGAAGACGGCGTCGATGATTGCAGCACCGATCCCCTCGCCCGCGAGTTCGGCCAGCCGCTCTCGCACAGCCTCGACGCCGCGGGTGACGGTGGCGAGATCGACGAGGCCGATTTGCGTCTTGCTCTGACGCGCCAGCACGCGCACCAGATTGGAATCACGCATCGGATTGAGCGGATGATCCTTCAGCGGGCTCTCGTTCAGCGGCACCGCGCCGACGAACAGGTTACCCTGGTAGACGGTGCGGCCGGTCTCCGGGAAGGCCGGCGTGACCAGCACGTTCGCCTCGCCGCAATCGGCGCGCAGCGCGTCCATGACGGGGCCAATGTTGCCCGCATCGGTGGAATCGAAGGTCGAGCAGATCTTGAACAGCACATGGCTCGCGCCGCGGCCGCGGAGCCACTTCTCAGCAGCACGCGAGCGCGATACGGCAAGACCTGCCTCGATCGAGCGGCTCTTCAGGGACACCACGACGGCATCGACCTCGGGCAGCGCGAGATCATCGGCAGGTATGCCGATGGTTTGCACGGTGCGCAGGCCGGCGCGCGTCAGCGTGTTGGCGAGATCGGAGGCGCCGGTATAGTCGTCGGCGATGCAACCCAATGCCAGCGTCACGGCTTCACCCCCGCATAAGGCTTGAACCAGGCGAGGCCCTCGGTGGTCTTGCCGCGCGGATTGTATTCGCAGCCGACGAAGCCGGGATAGCCGAGCCGGTCGAGCTCAGCGAACAGGAACGGATAGTTCAGCTCCTCGCCATCAGGCTCGTTGCGCGACGGAATGCTGGCGATCTGGATGTGGCCGATGATCGGCATCATCTCGCGCAGCCGCATGGTGACATCGCCGTGGATGATCCCGCAGTGATAGATGTCGAACTGGAGCTTCAGGTTCGGAAGGCTCAGCTCCTGGATCAGGTCGCGCGCAAAGCCGAAATCGTTGAGGAAATAGCCAGGCACGTTACGCGCATTGATCGGCTCCAGCACGATGTCGATACCATGCGGCGCGAAGAATTCCGCCGCCCACGCCACCGATTTGTAGAACGCCTCGATCGCAACACGCTCGCCGCGGTTGGCGATGCCGGCCATCAGATGCAACCGCTTGACGCCGGTGGCCTTGGCGTAAGGCAGAGCGGTCTCGAGGCTCGCCTTGAGATCGGGGAAGCGCGCGGGAAGCGCAGCAAAGCCCTTCTCGCCGGCATTCCAGTCGCCCGGCGGCAGGTTGAACAGCGCCTGGGTCAGGCCGTTGCGCTTGAGCCGCTCTCCGACGGCCTCGGCCGGATGCTCGTAAGGAAAGAGGAATTCGACTGCGGTGAAGCCGGCCTGCGCTGCGGCATCGAAGCGGTCGAGGAACGGCACCTCGGTGAACATCATCGAGAGGTTGGCGGCGAAACGGGGCATTGGAAATCCTCTTGCTTACTTGTCGCCCGGGAGCTTCACGCCGGTGACCTGCGCGTACATGCGCGCGACCGACGCGTCGTCATCGCGGCCCATGCCGGCGGCCGACGTCATCAGGAACATCTGGAGGGCGGCGGCCGAGACCGGCACCGGGAATCGGGCACTGCGCGCCATGTCCTGGATGATGCCGAGATCCTTGACGAAGATCTCGACCGCGCTACGTGGCGTGTAATCGCCGTCGAGAACATGCGGCATGCGGTTCTCGAACATCCAGGAATTGCCGGCGGAGGCCGTGATCACCTCGTAGACCTTGCGGATGTCGAGGCCCTGCTTGGCGGCGAATGCCATCGCTTCGCTGGCGGCGGCGATGTGCACGCCGGCCAGCAACTGGTTGATCATCTTGAAGGCGGCGCCCTGCCCTGCGGCATCGCCGAGCTCGTAGAGCTTTGCCGCCATGGCATCGAGGGCAGGTCTCGCTTTCGCAAAGGCTGCTGGGCTGCCGGAGGCGAGGATCGTCAACTCGCCTTGTGCGGCGCGCTGCGCGCCACCGGAGATCGGCGCATCGAGATAATGCCGGCCGGTCGCCTCCAACTGCTTTGCGAGACGACGCGCGACGTCCGGGTCCATGGTCGCCGATGATATGAAGACGCTGTCCTTCGGCATGGTCTCAGCCGCGCCGTCCTTGCCGAACAGGATCGTCTCGGTTTGCGCGGCATTGACGACGACGCTGACGACGATGTCCGCGTCCTTGGCGGCCCCGGCCGGGCTCGTCGCCCCCGCGCCGCCGTCCTTCACGAAGCGCGCCACGGCATCCGCGGAAACGTCGCAACCGATCAGGGCATGGCCGGCGCGCTTCAGCGACGTCGCCATGCCGTATCCCATCGAGCCGAGCCCGATGACGGCGATACGCTGATTTTGTGAATTGGAGGCAGACATGCAAACTGACCCTTCAACTTATTCTTGCGAACGTTTCCCGGACGGCCCACCTTTGCGGCGGCTCGGAGCACCGAATAACACGGCTTGGCCGCGCTGCCAAAGCGTGAGACAAGCGGACATGACGGCCATGAGCAATGAGACAAGGCTGCGTGAGGATGTCTGCCGCTTCGGACGGTCCCTGTTCGAGCGCGGACTGACGCCGGGCTCATCCGGCAATATCAGCGTCAGGCTGGATGGTGGCGGCTGGCTGGTGACACCGACCAACGCCTCGCTCGGCTTCCTCGATCCCGCAAAACTGTCGCGGCTGGATGAGCAGGGCCGACTGGTTTCTGGCGATGCCCCAACCAAGGAAGTTCCGCTGCACACCGCGCTCTACGACACGCGCGGCAGCGCACGCGCGATCGTGCATCTGCACTCCACCCATTCGGTCGCGCTCTCGATGCTGCCGGAGATCGACCCGCGCGCCGCGCTGCCGCCGATGACGGCCTATTATTTGATGAAGTGCGGCGCCACCGCGCTCGTGCCCTATTACCGCCCCGGCGATCCCGCGGTGGCGGATGCGATCAAGGGGCTGGCGGGGAAATATTCCTCCGTGCTGCTCGCCAATCACGGCCCGGTGGTCGCCGGCGACACGCTGGAGGCGGCGGTGTTCGCGACGGAGGAGCTGGAGGAGACGGCGAAGCTGTATTTGCTGCTGCGGGGGATGAACCCGCGCTATCTGTCGCCTGAGCAAGTGAAGGATCTGGTGAAGGTGTTCGGGGTGACA
This sequence comes from Bradyrhizobium betae, assembly GCF_004123905.1. Taxonomy (GTDB): domain Bacteria; phylum Pseudomonadota; class Alphaproteobacteria; order Rhizobiales; family Xanthobacteraceae; genus Bradyrhizobium; species Bradyrhizobium betae_A. Next base: position 79,993 of record NZ_MZXW01000015.1, on the reverse strand, counting down.
CTGCCTGAGCATGGGCACGAGCATTGAGCCCCCACCGCTGTCATTCCCCGCGAAGGCGGGGAATCCAGTGCGCCGCGGCTTCTCGGCTCAATCACAACGGCCTCTGGAATACTGGATCGTCCGCCTTCGCGGACGATGACACCGAGGGTGAGGGACGCGTGTGCCCAACACCTCCTGACTACAGCCCCAGATACGCCTTCCTGACGTCCGGATTGCCCGTGATCTCGGCTGCCGGGCCCTGCATCAGCACGCGGCCGGTTTGCAGGATGTAGGCGCGGTCGGCGATCTCCAGGCACTCGGCCATGCGCTGCTCGACGATCAGGACGGTCATGCCGGAGTCACGGATGAGCTTCACCGCCTGAAAAATCTCGTCGACGAGTTTCGGCATGATGCCCTGCGAGGGCTCGTCCAGCATCAACAGCCGCGGGCGCGTCATCAGCGCGCGGCCGATGGCGAGCATCTGCTGCTCGCCGCCGGAGAGCGTCTCGGCGCGCTGATCGAGGCGTTCGGACAGGCGCGGGAACAGCTTGAAGACGAGATCGAGCGGTTCTTCGCGGTTCGCCTCGCCGCGGTAAAGATAGCTGCCGAGGCGCAGATTGTCGCGCACCGACAGGCGCGGGAACAGGCGGCGGTTCTCCGGCACATAAGCGATGCCGGTGGCGGTGATGTGATGCTGCGCCATGCCGTCGAGGCGCTTGCCGTCGAACATCACCGTGCCCGAGCGCGGGCGCTCGGCGCCGGCGATGGATTTCAACAGCGTCGACTTGCCCGCGCCGTTGGCACCGGCAACGCAGACGATCTCGCCCTTCTGGACCTCGATCGAGACCGCAGATATCGCGACCAGGCCCTGATAGGCGGTCGTGACTTCATGCACCGACAGCATGACGATCTCCCAGATATGCCTTGATCACCTTGGGATCGCGAACGACCTCTTTGGGCTTGCCCTCGACCAGCACCTTGCCGAGGTCGAGCACGATGGCGCGATCGACCAGCGGCATCACGATCTCCATGACGTGCTCGACCATCAGCACGGTGATACCGGTATCGCGCACCTTGCGTACCAGCGCGACGCCAGTCTGCGCCTCGGTCGGCGTCAGGCCGGTGAGGACTTCATCGAGCAGCAACAGCTTTGGTTCGGTCGCGAGCGCCCGTGCGACTTCGAGGCGGCGCTTTTCGGCCGGCACGAGGTCGCTCGCAAGCACGTCGGCGCGCGCGGCAAGGCCGGTGAACTCCAGCACCTCATGCGCCTTGCGGCGCGCTTCGCGCATCACCGTGTTGCGCACCAGCGCCCCGACGATGACGTTGTCGATGACCGTCATGGTCTCAAAACTCTTGACCACCTGGAAGGTACGACCGACGCCGCGCTGGCAGCGCTCGGCCGCCGGCAAATTGGTGACGTCCTCGCCGTCGAACCAGATCGAACCCTGGGTCGGCGGCAGCACGCCGGCGATGAGATTGAACAGCGTCGACTTGCCGGCACCGTTCGGCCCGATCAGGCCGACGATCTCGCCGCGGCCGACCGAGATCGAGACGTCACTGTTGGCGACGAGGCCGCCGAACCGCTGCCAGACGCCGCGGGTTTCAAGGAGAGCTGTCATCGTGAAGCCTCCTTGCGGCGCGAAAACAGCCCGATCAGACCTTCCGGCCGCGCCAGCGCAATCACCACGATCAGCGTGCCATAGACGATGAGATCGACGCCGCGGCCGGAGCCGCCGATATAGGAGCGCGTCAGCTCGGTGAGCGGAATCAGGATGATCGCACCGAGCAGCGGCCCCCACAGCGTGCCGATGCCACCCAGCACCGCCGGCAACGCCATCAGCAGCGAGAACTGGAAGCCCATGACGCTTCCGGGGTCGATATAGGAAACGTACATGGCATAGAAGCTACCGCCGATCGCGACCAGGAAGGCAGAGACAGCCGCAGCTCCCATCTTGGAATCGAACACGACCACGCCGAGGCTCTGGGCTGCATCGGGATTGTCCTTCACCGCGCGCCACCAATAGCCCCATTTGGAATCTTCCAGCCACCAGGTGACGAACCAGGCGATGCAGGCGAGCGCCAGCGCGAAATAGAAGTACGGCAGCTTGCTGCGCGCGAACTGGAATTTCAGCCAGCTGTCTCCGCGCACGGGCATCTCGATGCCGAGAGCCGCACCCGCCCACTCCCAGTTCTGGATCAGCAGCAGGCCGATCTCGGCGATCACGATGGTGGCGATCGCAAAGTAGTGGCCGCCAAGGCGGAAGCAGGGATAGCCGAGCGCCATCGCGATCAAGGCGGAGATGGCGCCGCCAGCGAGCATACCGAACCAGGGCGGCACGCCGAACTTGGTGAACAGGAGCGTGGTGGTATAGGCGCCCAGACCGAAATAGAGGGCATGCCCGAGCGATATCTGCCCGCAATAGCCCGACAGGATGTTCCAGCTCTGCGACAGCGCCCCGAACATCAGCGTCAAGATCATGATGTTCTGGACGTTCGGGTTCTTGATGAACAACGGCACGAGCGCCGCGGCGACCGTAAGGGAAGCTGCAACGAGGAGTTCGCGGCGACGCCGCTCTGTGAAGCTCTTGTCCATCTCACATCGATCCGAACAGGCCGCGTGGCCGGACGAAGACCACGAGGAGATAGACGGCATAGATGCCGACCGACTTCAATGATGGCGGCAGCACGAGCGCAGTTGTGGCTTCGACCAGACCGACGATGATGCCGCCGGCAAAGGCTCCGAATACGCTGCCGAAACCGCCGAGTGCCACCGTGACATAGGCAATGAGCGCAAAAGACGCGCCGACATCGGGATAGATATAGAAGAAGCTCGCCATGATCGCGCCGGCGAGGCCGACCAGCGCGGCTCCCAAGCCCCAACCGAGCGCGAACACGCGGTTCTTGTCGATACCGACGAGCGCCACCGCACCGGGATCCTCACGGGTCGCTTCCAACGCGCGGCCGAAATCGGTGCGATTGATGAAGAGGTAAAGCCCGCCAAACGCTGCGATCGCGACCAGCGCGCCGAACAGCTGCGGCTGCGGCAGGAAGATTCCGGCGACCGATACCGTCTTGCCACCCAGCCATGAGTTGGGGACGCTGCGATAGTCAGCCGTGAAGAACAGCTGCGCCAGGCCGCGCATCACGATCGCGAGGCCAAAGGTCGCGAAGATCTGCACCATGCCGACATTGGCCTTGGCACGCATCGCAAACCGCACGATCACGAGATAGACCACCGCCCCCAGAACAAACAAGGCGGCGGCAGCCAGTGGCGCCGACAGCAGCGGATCGATCGCGAAGAACGTGAACAGGAAGAACGTCACGTACATCGCGAGCATCAGGAACTCGCCATGGGCGAAGTTGACGACGTCCATCAGGCCGAAGATCAAAGCCAGGCCAACGGCGATCAGTCCGTAGAGCAGCCCCATCAAGAGGCCGCTCGCAAGACTTTGGATAATGGTTTCGGCTGTCACGCTGCTTCGTCCCCCGCCCGCAACCTGGTCGCTTACTTCATCGGCCAGATCGCATCGGCAACCGCCGCCTGCGACGGGAAGATGGTGACGAACTTGCCACCGACATATTGCAGCAGCACCGGATCGGCGTCGTTGTTCTGGCCCATGTCGTCGAACTTGACGCGCTTCCAGGGCATGATGGTCTGCTCGCCCGGAATTTCGGTTGCGGCCAGCGCGTCGCGGATCTTCTCGCCGTCGGTCGACTTGGCGCGGTTGATGGCGTCCGCGATGATGATCATGGCCATGAACTGCCGCGAGGTGTTGTCGTTGAGGTCCTTGCCCGACTTCGCCTTGAATAGGTCGTTGATCTTGCCGACCATCGGCCGCTTGGCGGCGAGATCGAGCGAGAAGCTGCCGCGGGTGATCGCGCCTTCGAGCTTGTCGCCGACCGCGTCATAGAGAGCCTTTTCGGAGAAGCCGGCGGCTTGCGCCACGATCGCGTTCGGCTTGTAGCCGAGCTCGGCCATGGTCTTGACCAGCAGGATGCCGTCGGTGGTGTAGCTCGAGGGCAGCAGCACGTCGGCATTGGCGGCCTTGAGCTGCTGGACTTCGGCCGACAAAGACGGCGAGTTGGCGCGGTACTTGATGTCGGCGACGATCTTGTAGCCGCGCTCGGTCGCGAGCTTGGTCTGGGCATTGGCGGAGTCGGTGCCGAAGATCGTGTCTTCGTGGAACAGCGCCAGCGTGTCGGCCTTGGCGCCCTTCTTCTTCATCGCATCGAGGAAGTCGAACATGCCGGCCGAAAACATCTCGTCATGCGGCGAGGCGCGGAAATAATACTTCAGGCCGCGGCGATGCAGGCTCGGCGAGGAGTTGTCCGCCGACAGGAACGGGGTCTGGTAACGTTCGCAGATCTGGCTGATCGTGACGGCGACCGCGCTTTGATAGGAGCCGAGGATGGCGCAGACCTTTTCCTGGGTGATCAGGCGCTCGGCCTCGGCGCGCCCCTTTTGCGGGTCCCCTTGCGTGTCGGCGTAGACGAGACGGATCTTGGCACCGCCGAGGCCGGGCAAACCCAGGCCCTTTGCCAGAGGAAGGTCGAAGTCCTGGTCGTTGTTGATGATATCGACCGCGGTCTCGAACGCGCGTTGCGCGTCGACGCCCACCTGGGCACCCGAGCCCGACAACGGATAGGTGGCGCCGATCACCACTTCGCTGGTTTGCGCGCGGGCGGCTAGCGGCATCAGCGCGGCAGTGGCGGCGGCTCCGAGCAGAACGTCGCGGCGAGTGATCGTCATAGGCAAAGTCCCCTGTTATCCGAATTTTGCGCGTATCGAATGAAACGATTGGCAAACAGCGTAAAGCCCTAAGAAGCAGCAGAAGCTGCCTACTAAATCACGGCCATGGTCCTGTTCTTCAGATCCGTCACCAGCATCAGGCCGGGCGAATGCGTGATCGCGAAAGGTACCTTGGCGGCGTTGATCACCGATTGCGGCGTGACGCCGCAGGCCCAGAACACCGGAATCTCGTCATCGGCGACAGGTACGGGATCACCGTAGTCGGGCTTGGCGATGTCCTTGATGCCGATCAGATGCGGATGACCGAGATGCACTGGCGCGCCGTGCACGGCCGGATAACGCGAGGTGATCTGCACTGCGCGGATCGCGTCGGCCGGCTTGAACGGACGCATCGACACCACCATGGGGCCGGCGAACGGGCCGGCCTCGCCGCAGGCGATATTGGTGCGGTACATCGGCACGCGCACATTCTGCTCGATGTGGCGGATCGGCATACCTTCGTCGAGCAGCGCCTCTTCGAAGGAGAAGGAGCAGCCGAGCACGAAGGTCACGAGATCGTCGCGCCAATAGCTCTTCACGTCAGTCGGCTCGTCGACGACTTCGCCGTCACGCCAGACGCGGTAGCGCGGCACGTCGGTGCGGATGTCGAGATCGGCGCCGAGCGCGGGGATGTGCGGGCTGCCGACGTCGGACATGCCGATGATCGGGCACGGCTTCGGGTTGAGCTGGCAGAAGCGGTGAAAGGCGCTGGCGTATTCCGCCGGCAGGATCGCCAGATTGCCCTGGACGAAGCCGGGGGCGACACCCGCGGTGGAACCCACCTGGCCGCCACGATAGGCGAGCCGCGCCTGGCGGCTCGGGAGAGTGTCGGGCGTCTCAGTTTGCTGCGCTGCCACCAAAACAGTCATGTGAACGACCTGCCTATAAACTCGACAAAGACAAGCCAACACCAAGCGTGCTATAAAGTCTAATCTTCCTTTCTAATCAATATCGATAAATCTGATTTATCGATCGGGAAAATCCCTCCAATGCTGGACTTCAGGTCGATCGAGACGTTCCTCTGGGTTGTGAAGCTCGGCAGCTTCCGCGGCGCCGCAGCACGGCTCAATACGACCCAACCGGCGATCTCCCAGCGCATCGCGGGGCTCGAGCGCGAGATGGGCGTGAAGCTCCTCAACCGCGATCATCGCGTGGCCTCGCCGACGCCAAGCGGCCGGCAGATGATGGTCTATGCGGAAAAGTTGATCGGCCTGCGCGCGCAGATGATGGCCGAGGTCGGTGACCGCTCCGCCATGCGCGGCGTGATGAGGCTCGGCGTCGCCGAGACCATCGTGCACACCTGGCTGCCGCGGCTGGTGAAGAGCATGAACGAAGTCTATCCGAACCTGTCGCTGGAGATCGAGGTCGACATCACGCCGAACCTCACTGCGCGCCTGCTCGCGCAGGAGATCGAGCTCGCCTTCGTCGTCGGACCGTTGTCGACCTCGGGCGTGCACAACCGCGTGCTTGCCGATTATCCGATCGGCTTTCTCGCGAGCCCCTCGCTCGGCCTCGGCAATGGTCCAGTGACACGCGCCGAGCTGGCGCGGTTTCCGATCATCACTTTCCCGCGCAAGACGCGCCCCTACGAGGTCGTGCGCGAGGTGTTCGACCGGCCCGAGCTACCGCCGATCCGGCTGCATGCGTCCGCGTCGCTTGCGACCGTGATCCACATGGCGGTCGAAGGGCTCGGTATCGCCGTGATCCCCGACGCCATTGTCGAGAACGAGCTTTCCGACGGGCGGCTGCAATTGCTCGACACCGATCTCGCAATCGCGCCGCTGACATTCACGGCGAGCTGGCTCGCCTCGCCCGACGTCGTGGCGGTGGAGCGCGTCGCCGAGCTTGCATGTCAGATTGCGCAGAGCAGCCTCGCGGTTGACGCGCCCGCGTTGGCGCGTCATTGAAACAAGCGCCGGATAATCGAGAGACCGACCGCATGAGCCGAGCCGCCACCAATCTGCAAATCGATTCCGCCCGCCTCTGGGGCTCCATCCACGAGACCGCGCAATTCGGCGCGACAGCCAAGGGCGGCGTGCGGCGGCTGACGCTGAGCAGCGAAGACAAGCAGGTGCGCGACTGGTTCCGCAAGGCGTGCGAGGACGCAGGCCTCGACGTGCACACCGACGCACTCGGCTCGCAGTTCGGCCTGCGCAAGGGCCGCGACATGTCGAAGCCGCCCGTCGGCATCGGCTCGCATCTCGACACCCAGCCGACCGGCGGCAAGTATGACGGCATTTTGGGAACGCTCGGCGCGCTTGAAGTGATCCGCACGCTGAACGACGCCGGCATCGAGACCGAGGCGCCGATCTGCATCGTCAACTGGACCAACGAGGAAGGCTCGCGCTTCGCTCCGGCGATGATGGCCTCCGCCGCTTACGTTGGCGACTTCACCACTGACGACATTTTGTCGCGCAAGGACGTCGACGGCACCACCGTCGGCCAGGCGCTCGACAGCATCGGCTATCGCGGCGAAAAACCGGTCGGCTTCCAGAAGCTCGGCTGCTTCGTCGAGCTGCACATCGAGCAGGGTCCGATTCTCGAAGCCGAAGGCAAGACTATCGGCGTGGTCGATTCCGGCCAGGGCGTGCTCTGGTACGACGGCAAGATTTCCGGGTTCGAAAGCCACGCGGGCTCGACGCCGATGCCGCTGCGGCGTGACGCACTAGCGACGCTGTCGGAGATCGTGCTGGCGATGGAGGCCATCGCGAAGAAGCACGGGCCGAACGCGGTCGGCACCATCGGCGAGGCCGTGATCGCAAATCCCTCACGCAACGTCATTCCCGGCGAAATCGCCTTCACCATGGATTGCCGCAGCGCGGACGGCGCCATCATGGATGCGCTTGATCGCGATCTTCGTGCGGCCATTGCCGAAATCGCCGCGCGCCGCAAGGTCGAGGTCAAGATCGACCTCGTCTGGCGCAAGCCGCCGACGCATTTCGATCCGAAGCTCATCGCAGCGGTCGAGAATGCGGCAAAGACGCTCGGCTATTCCTCACGTCGCATCACCTCCGGCGCCGGCCACGACGCCTGCAACCTCAACACCGTGATGCCGGCGGCGATGGTGTTCGTGCCCTGCAAGGACGGCGTCAGCCACAACGAGCTGGAGGACGCCACGCAGCCCGACTGCGCTGCAGGCACCAACGTGCTGATGCACACTGTGCTGGCGATCGCCGGCGTCGCCTCCTGACCGGAGAGAGCCATGCGTGGAGTTTTCGTTGACGCCAATGAGGCTCTCGCCGTGATCATGGAGCGGCTGGAGAAGCCTGGTGATCCCAAGGTGCGGATCCACAGGGATCCCGATATCAAGCCCGAGCAATATCCAGAAATTCTCGATGGCGCCGAGATCGCGATCGTCGATCACACCGCATTGCCGACCGAGGTCGCCAAGAAGTGCGCAGGGCTGAAGCACGTCGTGTTCCTCGGCACCGGCGCGCGCAGCTACATGAACCCGGAGGAGCTCGCCGAGCTCGGCATCTCCGTGCACCTGATCAAGGGCTATGGCGACACAGCCGTGGCGGAATCCGCGATCGCGCTGATGTGGGCCTCGGCCCGCGTCATCGCAATGATGGACCGCGAGATGCGCGCCGGAAGCTGGCTGCGCGAGGACGGCATGCAGCTCACCGGCAAGACGCTCGGCCTGATCGGCTTCGGCGGCATTGCCGCCGAAGTTGCGCGCATCGCCACCGGTGGCGGCATGAAGGTGATCGCCTGGAACCGCTCGCCGAAGAGTTTTCCGGGCGTCGAGTTCACCGATCTCGACACGGTGCTGGCGAAGAGCGACGTCGTCTCGCTGCATCTGCTGCTCAACGATGAAACGCGCGGCATGATCACGCGCGAGAAGATCTTTGCGATGAAGCCCGGCGTCATCCTCATCAATACCGCCCGTGCCGCGGTCGTGGACGAGGCCGCGATGATCGATGCGTTGAAGTCGGGCCATATCCGCCATGCCGGCCTCGACGTCTTCAACATCGAGCCCCTGCCGGCGGACCATCCGCTGACGAAGATTCCGAACGTGACGCTATCTGCGCATTCGGCGTTCCGGACGCCGGAGGCGAGCGAGAACCTGATTGAAGCGGCGTGGGTCCACTGCCGCCGGATCGTGAAAGGATAAGAGCAACACCAATGGCCGACTATCGCACCATCAAGGCTGAGCCGCTCACCAATGCCATCCGCGCCATCGTCAAGGCCGGCGGCTCCTCGGACCGCGAGGCCGAACTCGTCTCCACCAATCTCGTCGAGGCCAACCTCAAAGGACACGATTCGCACGGCGTCGGTATGATCCCGCGCTATGTCTCGAGCGTCACCACGGGCGGCCTCGCCTTGAACCAGCACGTCAAGATCGTGCTCGACACCGGCCCGCTTCTGACCCTCGACGGCCTCACCGGCTACGGCCAGGTGATCGGCCATGAAGCGATGGAGCTGGCGGCAGAGCGCGCCAAGCAAAACGGCGTGTGCCTCGTCGGCCTCTCGAACTCGCACCATATCGGCCGCATCGGCCACTGGGCCGAGCAGTGCATCGACCACGGCCTGGTCTCGATCCACTTCGTCAACGTGATCTCGCGCCCGATCGTGGCGCCGTGGGGCGGCAGCGATGGGCGCCACGGCACCAACCCGTTCTGCGTCGGCATCCCGCGCAGGGGCAAGGACCCCATCGTGCTCGACTTCGCCACCAGCAGGATCGCGCAGGGCAAGACCCGCGTCGCCCACAACAAGGGCGTCGAACTCGAGCCCGGCACCATCATCGACAACGAGGGCAAACCGACCACCAATCCGCGCTATACCGTGATCCCGCCACACGGCGCCATCTTGCCGTTCGGCGAGCACAAGGGCTCGGGGCTCGCGCTGGTCTGCGAAATCCTCGGCGGCGCGCTCTCCGGCGGGCAGGTGGTCAAGGGCCCGTCCGACGGCAAGTACAACGTCCTCAACGGCATGCTCTCGATCATCATCGATCCGGGCAAGCTCGGCACCGGCGAGAACCTCGCGCGCGAAGTCGAGAGTTTTGTTGCCTGGCACACCGGCTCGCCGCCCGCCCCGGGCGTCGACAAGATCAAGATCGCCGGCGAGCCCGAGCGCGAGACGAAGAAGAAGCGTTTGGCCGAGGGCATCCCGGTCGATCCGACCACCTGGCAGGAGATTCTTGAGGCCGGGAAGAAGTTCGGGCTGGATCAGGCCGCGATCGAGAAGATCGCGGGCTAGTCTGAGACGAAGCAATCACAACCGGTGTCGTCCCGGACAAGCGAAGCGCAGATCCGGGACCCATAACCACAGGAAGTGGTTTGGCAAAGATTGCCAACCACCATCTCGCGCAACAACACTCCCTGTGGGTATGGGTCCCGGCCTTCGCCGGGACGACATGGGAGTTCGTTGTTGCAGCGGGGCTAGCTCTCGCTGACGCCCTGCGTCAGTCCACCATGTCCGCGACGGCCTTGCCGCACGCCGTGGTATCGGCGTTGCCACCGAGGTCCTTGGTCCGCAGCGTACGCTCTGCCAGAGTGCGCTCGATTGCCTCGACGATGGATTTGCCGGCGACCTTCTCGCCGAGATGCTCGAGCATCATCGCGCCCGACCAGATCGCGCCGATCGGATTGGCGATGCCCTGCCCCGCGATATCAGGCGCCGAGCCGTGCACGGGCTCGAACACCGACGGGAAATCGCCCTCGGGGTTGACGTTGCCTGACGGCGCGATACCGATGGTGCCGGTGCAGGCGGGGCCGAGATCGGAGAGGATGTCGCCAAACAGGTTGGAGCCGACCACGACGTCGAACCAGTCGGGGTGCAGCACGAAGTTCGCCGTCAAAATGTCGATGTGGTACTTGTCCCACTTCACGCCCGGGAACTTCTTCGCCATCGCCTCCACGCGCTCGTCCCAATAGGGCATGGTGATGGAGATGCCGTTCGACTTGGTCGCGGAGGTCAAGTGCTTCTTCGGTCGCGACTGCGCCAGCTCGAAGGCGAACTTCAGGATGCGGTCGACGCCCACCCGCGTCATCACCGTCTGCTGCGTCACGAACTCGCGGTCGGTATCCGGGAACATGCGGCCGCCGACAGAGGAATATTCGCCTTCGGTGTTCTCGCGCACCACCCAGAAATCGATGTCGCCGGGCTTGCGGCCCGCCAGCGGTGACGGCACGCCGGGCATCAGCCGCACCGGGCGCAAATTCACATACTGGTCGAACTCACGGCGGAACTTGATCAGCGAGCCCCACAGCGAGACGTGATCCGGAATTTTCGCCGGCCAGCCGACCGCGCCAAAGTAGATCGCATCGTGCTTGCCGATCTTCTCTTTCCAGTCGTCCGGCATCATCTGACCGTGCTTCTCGTAATAGTCCCAGGACGAGAAGTCGAAATGATCAAAATGCAGGGACACGCCATGCTTCCTGGCAGCTGCCTCCAGAACGCGCAGGCCTTCCGGCATGACTTCCTTGCCGATGCCGTCGCCAGGAATGACTGCGATCCGGTATTGTTTCTTGCTCATCGAGAACGTCCTTTTTGGGTCCGGCAGCCGCCGCCTTTTTTGACCGCACTGCAATGGACCAAACTCGGCGTCAGTGCAACGCTGCACTGCAATGTTGACCATGGCGCAGCCGAGCGCCTACTGATTTCATTCTGTATCCCACCGAGCGAGTAGCCCCTATGGATCTGCATCTGCGTGGCAAGCGCGTCCTGATCACGGGCGCCTCCAAGGGCATTGGCGCAGCCGCCGCCGAAGCGTTTGCCGAGGAAGGCGCAAACCTCCTGCTCGCCGCCCGCAGCGGCGATCAGCTCAAGACGCTGGCGGACCGCTTGCGCTCGGCGCACCAGATCGATGCCACGACGATCATCGTGGATTTGCGCAAGAGCGAAGACCTCGCACGGCTCGCGAAAGAAGCCTCCGACATCGATATCCTCGTCAACAATGCCGGCGACATCCCCGGCGGCTCCATCGACAAGATCGACGAGGCGACCTGGCGGCATGCCTGGGAATTGAAAGTATTCGGCTACATCAACCTGACGCGGCAGATCTACGCGCAGATGAAGGCGAAGGGCGGCGGCGTCATCGTTAATGACATCGGTGCTGCGGGCGAGAAATTCGACGCCAACTATATCTGCGGCAGCGCAGGCAATGCCGCGCTGATGGCCTTCACCCGCGCGCTCGGCGGCAAGAGCCTCGCCGACAACATCCGCGTGGTCGGCATCAATCCCGGCCCTGTCGGCACCGACCGGCACGTCACGCTGCTCAAGACGCGGGCCAAACATCAGTTCGGTGACGAGAGCCGTTACAAGGAATTCCAGAAGAGCCTGCCGCTCGGCCGCCCCGCTCATGCGCGCGAGATCGGCGATCTCATGGCGTTCCTCGCGTCGGATCGCGCGGGGTATACGTCGGGTGTGATCTATACGGTCGATGGTGGCATCACCGCCGGATGGGGTTAGTTTTTTCCGTCATTGCGGGCGAAGCGAAGCAATCCAGGAATGCCTCTGCGGCAAAAGTCTGGATTGCTTCGTCGCTTCGCTCCTCGCAATGACGGAGTCCAGAATAAGAACAGGAGTAAAATAGTTGTCTCAAGACCTGATCCGCGAAACCGCCTGCGTCGTCGTCGACAAGCTGCGCTCCGGCGACGTCTCTCCGCTCGAGCTGCTGGATGTGGTGGAAAAGCGCGTCAAGGAAGTCGACGGCAAGGTCAACGCGCTGCCGACGCTGTGCTTCGATCGCGCGCGGACCAATGCGAAGGCGCTGATGCAGAAGCCGGCCGGCGCGCGCGGCCTGCTCGCGGGCCTGCCGGTGCCGATCAAGGACCTCACCGACGTTGCCGGCGTGCTGAACACGCAGGGCTCGCCGATCTTCAAAGACAACATCCCCGCGACGTCCGACCTCATGGTCGAGAATCTCGAGGCCAACGGCGCGGTGGTCTACGCCAAGTCCAACACGCCGGAGTTCGGCGCAGGCGCCAACACCTTCAACGAGGTGTTCGGCGCGACGCTCAATCCCTGGGATACGACGAAATCCGCGGCCGGCTCCTCCGGCGGCGCGGCGGTGGCGCTGGCCACCGGCATGGCCTGGCTCGCCCAGGGCTCCGACATGGGCGGCTCCTTGCGCAGCCCCGCGGCGTTCTGCGGCGTCGTCGGCATGCGGCCGAGTATCGGCCGCGTCGCGCACACTCCGAAGTCGGCGATCGATCGCAATCTCGGCGTGGTCGGCCCGATGGCGCGCAACGTCGAGGATCTCGCGTTGCTGCTGGATGCCATGAGCGGCGACTATGCCGATGATCCGCTGTCGCTGCCGGCGCCAACGACCTCGTTCCTCTCGGCGGCACAATCGGGCAGGAAGCCGAAGCGCATCGCCTATTCGCCCGATCTCGGCATCACGCCTGTCGATCCCGAGGTCAAGGCGATCACGCGCAAGGCGGCGGAACGCTTCGCCGAAGCCGGCGCGATTGTCGAGGAGGCGCATCCGGACTGGCGCGAGGCGCATGAGTGCTTCCACGTGCTGCGTGCGTTCGATTTTGCCATCACCAAGGCCAATCTGCTGCGCACCAAGCGCGACCTGCTCAAGCCCGAGGTGATCTGGAACATCGAGGAAGGCCTCAAGCTCACGGTCGAGCAGCTCGCGCGCGCCGAAGCGCAGCGCGTCGGCATGACCGCGCGCGCCGTCGAGTTCTTCAAGACCTATGACCTGCTGCTGACGCCCACTACGATCGTGCCGCCCTTCCCGATCGAGCACCGCTATGTCGCGGAATGCGCGGGCAAGAAGTTCGAGAACTATGTCGAGTGGCTCGGCATCGTCTACGCCATCACGCTGGCCTGCTGTCCCTCGCTCTCTCTCCCCTGCGGCTACACGGCATCAGGCCTGCCCGTCGGCGTGCAGGTCGTCGGCGCGCCGCGCGCGGATGCGCAGGTGCTGGCGGGGGCTAAGGTGCTGGAGGATATTTTGGGTGTGCGTGGGAGCACACCGATTGACCCGAGGGTGAAGATGTAACCTCTCGCGTGCCCCGGACGCAACGCAGCGCCACTTCGGCGGTGCGCTGCAGAGCCGGGGCCATGTTACAACGACTTCCCGTGCATCTCCTGGGTCCCGGCTCTGCGGTGCAGCGCTCACGCGCCGCACCTTGTCCGGGACACGAGATACTCACCTTCCGCTCGTAGCCTCGAGGCTTCGGCTATACCGCGACATCGCGAAGCAGAAGACAAAATAGATCGCCGCGACGAAGATGTAGACCTCGACCGAAAACTGCTGCCAGGCCGGATCGATGATCGCGGTCTTGGCCGTCGTCAGCAGGTCGAAGATGCCGATGATCAGCACGAGGCTGGTGTCCTTGAAGAAGGCAATGAAGGTGTTGACCAGCGGCGGGATGACGTGGCGGATCGCTTGCGGCAGGACGATCAGCCGGTGCTTGCGCCAGTACGACAGCCCCAGCGCATCGGCCGCCTCATACTGCCCGCGCGGTACGGCCTGAAGGCCGCCGCGGATGACTTCGGCAAGATAAGCGCCCGCGAACAGGATGATCGCGATCTGTGCGCGCAGCAGCTTGTCGATATTGAATCCACTGGGCATGAACAGCGGGAACATCACGCTCGCCATGAACAGCAGGCTCACCAGCGGCACGCCGCGGATCAGTTCGACATAGAGCACGCTGAGCGAGCGAATCGCCGGCAATGTCGAACGTCGGCCGAGTGCGACGAGGATGCCGAGCGGGAAGCCGCATGCCAATCCGAATGTCGCCAGGATCAGCGTCACCGGCAGTCCGCCCCAGCGGTCCTGCGAGACGAAGGAGAGCCCGAACACCCCGCCCCACATCAGCGCGCTGATCAGCGCCAGCGCGCCGATCCAGAGATAGACCAGTTCGCGCCGCCAGAAGGCACGGCGGGTCGAGAGATAGAACAGCGCGATGAACAGCACGACCGCCAGCGCCGGCCGCCACTGCTCGTCGAACGGATAAGTGCCGAACAGAATGAAGCGGTATTTTTCCGGAATGATCGCCCAGCAGGCGCCGACGCCGCGTACCGCGCGGCAGGCGCTGGAATCGTTCGCCGGCGTCAACCAGACTGCGTTGGCAATCCCCCATTGCACGAAGCTGAAAACGCCCTTGGCCAGGATTGCCAGCAGCACGACCGAGAGGATGCCGTTGGGGATCGACGAGAACAGATTGGCGCGCAGCCAGCGCAGCACCGGGTTGCTTATCTGCGGACGACGGGCGGCGCGCGGTGCGTCGGGAATGTCCGTGATCGCTGTCATGCTCAGCGCTCCACCAGCGCGATGCGCGAATTGTACCAGTTCATGAAGAAGCTGATGCCGAGGCTGATGGTCAAAAACACCGCCATGATCAGCGCGATCGCCTCGATCGCCTGCCCGGTCTGGTTCAACGTGGTGTTGGCGACCGAGACCACGTCCTGGTAGCCGATCGCGACCGCGAGCGAGGAGTTCTTGGTCAGGTTGAGATACTGGCTCGTCATCGGCGGCACGATCACCCGCAGCGCCTGCGGCAAGATGATCTGCCGCAGCATGAAGCTGCGGCGCAGGCCGAGCGCGTTGGCGGCATCCCATTGCCCGCGCGGCACCGACTGGATGCCGCTGCGCACGATCTCGGCGATGAAGGCCGAAGTGTAGGTGACGAGCGCGATCAGCAACGCAAAATATTCCGGCGCAAGCGTCAGCCCGCCGACGAAGTTGAAACCGCGCAACTCGGGCCATTCGATCGTCCAGGACACGCCAAGCAGCAACGACACCGCCGCCGGAAGCATGACGACGAGGCCGAGCGCAAAGGGCCAGGCCGGCCGCGGCTTGCCGTCGCGCATCTGCTGGACGATCAGCCGTCGCCGGATGACATAGAACGCCGCACAGCCCAGAACGGCGGCGCCGAGCACCCAAAGCTGCATCGGCCCGAGCGGAATCGCCGGCAGGATCAGGCCGCGGTTGGACAGGAAGACTCCCTCCATCGGCCGCCAGGCCGCGCGCGCGGCCGGCAGCGCCTGCATCAGCACGTACCAAAACAGCAGCTGAAGCAGCAGCGGGATGTCGCGCAGCGTTTCGACATAGACGGCAGCAAGCCGCGACAGCAACCAGTTCGCCGAAAGCCGCGAGATGCCGATCAGCGTACCCAAAATGGTCGCGAGCACGATGCCGATCACGGCGACGCGCAAGGTGTTGGCGATGCCGACAATGAAGGCCCAGAGGTAGCTATCTCTCGGATTGTAGGCGAGCAGACTGTCGGCAATGGGCATGCCGGCCTCGCGGCCGAGGAAGGCAAAGCCGGTCGTGATGCGGCGGGCGGAGAGATTGGTGACAGTATTGGACCAGAGGAAGACGACGACCCCGGCTACGATCCCGACGACCAGGACCTGCCAGAACAGGCCTTTCAATTCGTTGCGCCCGATCGCGAAGAAGCGGCGGCGCGGCGGCGGTCTGGGGTGATCGGCGGTCACAGCACAAAAATCCTTGTTGAAATGCAGCGATTTCCGGCGGCGCACGTCAACTGTTGCACCGAACTCCATTTCATGCAACAAATGTTTCATGGCCGAGCCCGCGAAATCCTCGCCGCTGAGCGAACTGCGCATTGCATTGCCATCGCTGCCCCTGCGTCTGCAGGAGGTCGGCCGCTTCGTCGCCGCCAATGATTACGACGCCACCACCCGTTCGATGCGCGATCTCGCGGCAGAAGCCGGCGCCGATCCCGCCGCCTTCACACGGCTTGCCAAGGCGATCGGCTATTCCGGCTGGGACGAACTGCGCGCGGCGCTGACGGAAGCGCGGCGGCCGTCGCAGACCTCGCCCTTCTCCGGCCGCGCCAAAAGCCGCCGCCACGGTCCGAACGCGGATGTCGCGCTCGTCACCGACAAGCTCGAGGCCGAAGCTGCCGGTCTTCCGCGTATCCCGGCCTCCCCGATCGTGGATGCTGCCCGCGTGTTGCACGACGCCAAGCGGATCTGGATTGCTGGCTATCGCAGCTGTCGTAGCGTCGCGGAGCTGCTGAACTACGAGCTCCGGCTGTTCCGCCCCGAACAGGTGCAACTCGTCGGCACATCCGGCCCTGATGATCTCGACCTCGGCGCGTTCCGGGCCGGCGAAGCCGTCATCGTTATCGGCTTCCTGCCCTACACCCACGCGAGCGTCCGCGTCGCGCAAGCCGCGCATCGCGCCGGCGCAACGCTGATCGCGATCGCGGACAGCCTCTCGGCACCGATGGCCGAGGGCGCCGACCACGTGCTGCTGTTCGAGGCGGCCTCCTCCCCCGGCTTCTTCCCGAGCCTCACCGGTGCCATCGCGATCGCGCAGGCGCTTGCTGCGGTGACATTCTCGCTCGGCGGCCCGGCCGCGAAGAAGCGCCTGGAAAATACCGAGGCGCGGCTCACCGCAGCCTCCACCTACGTCACAGAGAAAGGTTGACCCATGAGCACTCGCACCAGCCGCGTGCTGCATCGATCGCTCCGCGAAACGCCACCCAAGGCGATCGGCGGCGAGGGCGTCTATCTCTTCGCCGAGGACGGGCGGCGCATCATCGACGCCTCCGGTGGAGCCGCGGTCTCCTGCCTTGGCCATCAGCATCCGCGCGTGATCGCGGCGATGGCGAAGCAGGCTTCGACGCTCGCGTATGCGCACACGGCGTTCTTCTCGTCCGAGCCCGCGGAAGCGCTGGCCGAGAGGCTGGTCGGGCACGAGCCCGGCGGTCTCGCCTACGCCTATTTCGTCAGCGGCGGATCGGAGGCGATCGAAGCCAGCATCAAGCTCGCGCGACAATATTTCATCGAGCGCGGCGAGCCGCAGCGTCAGCATTTCATCGCACGGCGGCAGAGCTATCACGGCAACACGCTTGGCGCGCTCGCCGCCGGCGGCAATGCATGGCGCCGCGCGCCATATGCGCCGCTGCTCTCCGAGGCGTTCAGCCATGTGACGCCCGCCTTTGCCTATCACGAGAAGCGCGACGGAGAATCCGATGCGCAATTTGTGGCGCGGCTCGCTGCCGAACTCGAAGCCGAGTTTCAGCGGCTCGGTCCCAACACGGTCGCAGCATTCCTCGCCGAGCCCGTGGTCGGCGCCACCGCCGGCGCGGTGACGGCACCGGATGGCTACTTCAAGGCGATGCGCGAGATCTGCGACCGCCACGGTGCGCTGCTCATTCTCGACGAGGTCATGAGCGGAATGGGCCGCACCGGCACGACGCACGCCTGGGAGCAGGAAGGAATCGCGCCCGACATCCAGGCGATCGCAAAGGGGCTCGGTGGCGGCTACCAGCCGATCGGCGCGATGCTCGCAAGCGGCAAGATCATCGACACCATCCGCTCAGGCTCTGGCGCCTTCCAGCACGGCCACACCTATCTCGCGCACCCCCTCGCCTGCGCAGCCGCGCTCGCGGTGCAGGACGTGATCCGGGAGGACGGCCTGCTCGATCGCGTCAAGGAGCGCGGACGACAGCTCGAGCAGCGGCTGACCGAGCGCTTCGGCAATCACCGCCATGTCGGCGACATCAGGGGACGCGGGTTGTTCTGGGCGATCGAACTCGTCGCCGATCGGGCGACGCGCACCTCGTTCGATCCCGCGCTCAAGCTGAACCAGAAGATCAAGGCGGAAGCTTTTGCCAACGGGCTTGGTTGCTATCCCGGCGGCGGCACCGTGGACGGCGTCCGCGGCGACCATGTGCTGCTGGCGCCGCCCTATATCGCTTCGACTGAAGAGATCGACCTGATCGTCGACAAGCTCGGCACGGCCGTCGACAAGGTGTTGCGTAGTGTCAATCACTGAGGGGAGAGTAGGATGATGAGGAAAGTAATTATCGCGGCGGGCGTGCTCGCGGCATCGACGGTTGCTGCGTCGGCAGCGACGCTCGACACGGTCAAGGGCCGTGGCACGCTGGTGTGCGGCGTCAGCGCCGGCTTTGCCGGCTTCTCCGCGCCGGACTCGCAAGGCAATTACAAGGGTCTCGACGTCGACTATTGCCGCGCGCTCGCGGCCGGCGTGCTCGGCGATGCCAGCAAGGTGCGCTATGTCTCGCTGACCGCGCAGAACCGCTTCACCGCGCTTCAGTCGGGCGAGATCGACGTGCTCTACCGCAACTCGACGCAGACCTATCTGCGCGGCGTCACGCTGGGCCTGCGCCAGGGGCCCATCAACTTCTACGACGGCCAGGGTTTTGTCGTGAAGAAGGATCTCGGCGTGAAGGAGATCAAGGACCTCAAGGGCGCGACCGTCTGCGTCGCGCAGGGCACCACGCATGAGGTCACGCTCGGCGATTACGGCCGCGCCAACGGCATCGACTGGAAGCCGCTGGTGTTCGACCGCGTCGACACCATGTACCAGACCTTCTTCGGCGGCCGCTGCGATGCCATGACCCAGGACGCCTCCGCGCTCGCCGGTGCCGTGACCACGGCTGCGCCGAATCCGGCGGACTACGTCGTGCTGCCGCAGACCATCAGCAAGGAGCCGCTCGGGCCCTTCACCCGCAACGGCGACGAGGTCTGGAGCGACATCATCACCTGGTTGCATTACGGCCTGATCGAGGCCGAGGAGCTCGGCGTGACGCAAGCCAATGTCGACGAGATGGCGAAGTCGCAGACGCCCGCGATCCAGCGGCTGCTCGGCGCATCCGGCGATCTCGGCTCGCGGCTTGGGCTCGACAACAAATGGCTGGTCACGGCGATCAAGGCCACCGGCAATTACGGCGAGATCTACGAGCGCAATGTCGGCAAGGCGAGCCCGCTTAAGCTCGAGCGCGGCCTCAACGGCCTCTGGAGCAAGGGCGGCTTGATGTACGCCGTGCCGTTCAAGTAAACATCTCTCGTGTCCCGGACGCGGTGCGGCGCGCAACGCTGCTCCGCAGAGCCGGGACCCAGCGGCCAAAATGGGCCCCGGCTCTGCAGCGCAATGCTACGCATTGCACTGCGTCCGGGGCACGAGACCTGCCAGGTAGCCACATTCAATGACGACGCCCCCTCGCATCGCCCTCATCCACGCCCTCAAGCACTCCATCGCTCCGATCGAGGCGGCATTCGCGACGGCGTGGCCGGAGGCGCGGCTGATGAACCTGCTCGACGATAGCCTGTCGGCGGATCTGGCGCGCGACGGTGCGCTCAACGACACCATGACCGAGCGCTTCCTTGCGCTTGGCGATTATGCGGCAGCAACGGGGGCGGACTCGATCCTGTTCACCTGCTCGGCCTTCGGCCCCTGCATCGAGGCGGTCGCGCGGGCGCATGCGCCGATGCCGGTGCTCAAGCCGAACGAGGCGATGATCGAGCGGGCGGTGACCATGGGCAAAAAGATCGGGCTGCTCTCGACCTTCCCGCCGACGCTGGCCTCGATGCCGCCGGAGTTTCCGGCCTCCGTCCAGGTGGTGCCAAAGCTTGCCGACGGCGCGCTGGCCGCACTCGACCGCGGTGACCGCGCCACGCACGACAGGCTGATTGTCGAGGCGTCAAAGGACCTGCGCGATTGCGACGTCATCGCGCTCGCGCAATTCAGCATCGCGGCCACCGCACCGCTGGTCGCCGAGGCCACCGGTCGCCCTGTCGTGACAACCCCGGACAGCGCGGTCAACAAGCTGATGAGACTGCTGAAAGCGAAAGCTTAAGCGTCGACTTTTTTTCGTCGCCGCACGTCCTTGATCGCAACCGCGAGCGCAGCCTTCGTCTCGTTGACGAAATCCTCGACCAGCTCCTCGCGCGTGGCATGTGCGGCCTCACCGGTGAACAGGCCCTGCTCGGCCAGCATCACCACGCCGTGCAGCGCCGCCCAGATCTTGAGCGCTTGCCGCTCGCGCAAGAAACCGACCGCGGGCGCTTCCAACGCTTCGATCACAAGCCCAAAAGTTTCGCGCGTGGCCTCATGCAGCTCGCTGCCTTTGGCCGCGCATGACACGGTGCGGGACGCGAACATCAGGCGATAGATGCCGTTGCGGCGTAGGCCGAATTCAAGCGTCGCCTGTGCCAGCCGCGACAGCTTTGATTGCTTCGACGGCTTCGCCATCGCCTCGCGCAGAAGTGCACTCAGCTGCCGGAACGCCTCCGCCGTCACCGCCGTTAGCAGCGCATCACGGTCGACGAAATGCCGATACGGCGCCGGCTGCGAGACGCCGAGCTGCTTTGCCAGCGCCTTGATGCTGATCGCCTCAGCCCCGCCCCGCTCGGCTTCGCGCAAGGCGGCCTTGATCAGGGCGTCGCGGAGATCGCCATGGTGGTAGGTGTTCGCAGGCTTACGGGCAAGTTGTGAACGCATCTCGGCCCGAGCCTATAAGTTTGCGCTTGACAGGGGAAGCCTGTCGCGAATGTAATAGGATATAACTTATATAAAAACCACATGAGGAACGCGCCGCCCTTCGGGCCCCGCGCACACGACCAAGGAAGCCGCGATGACAGAGCGACTGAGGGTTCACGTCGATCCCGACAAATGCCAGGGCCACGCGCGCTGCAAGGCGCTGGCGCCGGAGCTGTTCGAGCTGGACGAATACGGCAACGCCCACGAAGCCGGCGACGGCACTGTACCGCCCGGTCTCGAAGACAAGGCCTGGCTTGCCAAATCCAATTGCCCGGAAATCGCGATCGATGTGATCGAGGAGTAGTGCGGCTTCTGCCGCCCCAGGTGCTTTCAGCGAACACGAGCCTCAAGGGATTCGAAATGTCCGACGTCAGCCAGCCCGCCGCCCATCCGCCGGTCACCGACTGGGTCCACGATTTCGACCACACCGATCCGCAATGGACGGAGGATCCTTTCCCGATCTGGGAGGAGCTACGCGCCGCAAGCCCGGTGGTCCACACCGAGCGCTTCCTCGGGTGCTACATGCCGACGACCTATGAGGCCGTGCGCGAGATCGCCAACGACAGCGAACACTTCTCCTCGCGCCGCATCATTGTGCGCGACGTCCGGCCCGAGGTCGCGCGGAACGCGGCGCCGCCGATCACCTCAGACCCGCCCGTGCACAAGCCGGCCAAGCAATTGCTGCTGCCGCCGTTCACGCCGGATGCAATGAAGAAGCTGGAACCGCGGATGCGCGCGATCTGCAACGAGCTGATCGACGGGTTCATCGCCGACGGCAAGGTCGACGCCGCCGCGCGCTACAGCAAATACATCCCGGTTCAGGCCATTGCGCACATGCTCGGCATCCCCGAGGGCGACAGCGATCTTTTCATCAACTGGATCCACATGATCCTCGAGCTCGGCATCAAGGACGAGAGCAAGCTGCTCCAGGCCGTGCAGGAGATGAGCGCCTATTTCAGGACGCATATCGAGGAACGCAGGACAAAGCCGACCGACGACCTCATCTCTTATCTCATGAATGCGAAGGACAAGGAGGGCAACCCGCTCGAGGAATCCCACGTGCTCGGCTCGCTGCGGCTGCTCTTGATCGCCGGCATCGACACCACCTGGAGCGCGATCGGCTCCTCGCTCTGGCATCTCGCAAAGACCCCGGCCGACCGCGAGCGGCTGATCGCCGAACCCGGGCTGATCCCGACCGCCGTGGAAGAGCTGCTGCGCGCCTATTCACCGGTGACGATGGCGCGCGAGGTGGTCAAGGAAACCACGATCTCGGGCTGCCCGGTCAAGGCGGGCAACATGGTGCTGCTGTCCTTCCCGGCCGCCAACCGCGACCCCAGGATGTTTCCAGACGCTGACAAAGTCGTGATCGACCGCCGGGAGAACCGCCACGCCGCCTTCGGCCTCGGCATCCACCGCTGCGTCGGTTCCAACCTGGCGCGGATGGAGATGCAGGTTGCGCTGGAGGAATGGCTGAAGCGGATTCCGAACTTCGCCCTCGATCCGGCAGGCACCGTGACATGGTCACAAGGCACGGTCAGAGGCCCCCGCCAGTTGCCATTTCTGCTCGGAAAGGCGATGTAGGCCTTTCCAATCATGCGGAGAGGCCGGACGTGACTGAGCAAGCAACCCAACCGGCCTCCGACCACATCGACATCGCCGACGCCAAGCGCCGGATCAGGGCGATCTTCATCGGCTCGATCGGCAATCTCGTCGAATGGTATGACTTCTACGCCTATACGGCGTTTGCGCTCTATTTCGCTCCTGCCTTCTTCCCCGGCAGCGATCCCGTGGTGCAGCAATTGAACGTCGCCGTGGTGTTCGCTGCGACCTTCCTGATGCGTCCGCTGGGCGGCTGGCTGTTCGGCTATATCGCCGATCATTTCGGCCGGCGCATCTCGCTGACGCTGTCGGTCGTGTTTATGTGCTTCGGCTCGCTGATCATCGCGCTGACGCCGACCTATGCCACGATCGGCTTTGCCGCGCCGGTGATCCTGGCGCTGGCCCGTATGATCGAAGGCCTGAGCCTCGGCGGTGAATATGGCGCCAGCGCCACTTATCTGAGCGAGGTCGCCGATCCCAAGCACCGCGGCTTCTATTCAAGCTTCCAATACGTCACGCTGATCGGCGGCCAGCTCACCGCCATCATCGTGCTGCTGCTCCTGCAAAAGGTCTTCCTGACGCCCGAGGAGCTGAAGGCCTGGGGCTGGCGCATCCCGTTTGCGATCGGCGCGGCTCTCGCGATCTTTGCCGCGGTGATGCGGCGCAATCTGCACGAGACCGAGGCTTTCGAAGAAGCCAAGAAGGTGGTGAAGCCGACCGGCTCGATCACCAATTTGCTGCGCTATCCACGTGAGCTGCTCCTGGTCGTGGGTCTCACCGCCGGCGGCACCGCGGCATTCTACACCTTCACCACCTACATGCAGACGTTTGTGAAACTCTCGGTCGGGCTGACCGAGGACCAGACCACCTTCGTCATCTTCGGCACGCTGATTTTCGCGACCGTCCTCCAGCCGATCTATGGCGCCATCTCCGACAGGATCGGCCGCAAGCCGCTGCTGATCTTCTTCGGCGTGGCCGGCACGCTTGCGACCGTGCCGCTGCTGATGACGCTGAAGGAGACGAAGTCGCCGTTCATGGCCTTCATCCTGATCTGCTGCGCGTGGCTGTTCGTCGCGGGCTACACCTCGATCAACGCGGTGGTGAAAGCCGAGCTGTTCCCGACCAATGTCCGTGCGCTCGGCGTCGGCCTGCCCTACGCGATTACGGTCTCGATCTTCGGCGGCACGGCGCCGGCGATCGCGCTCTATTTCAAGAGCATCGGGCACGAGGAATGGTTCTACTATTATCTTGCCGGCGTCATCTGCCTGTCACTGATCATCTATTCCACCATGCGCGACACCAAGCACGCCTCCGCGATGCATCGCCACGAGTAGCTTCATGGTTGACGAAACGCCGTCCGACAGCAAACTGACACGCTCCAAGGAAAAGTGGGCGCGCGAGGGCCGCTTTCTCACCGGCAAGATCGCACGCGCAGAGGACCAGCGCCTCCCGCCGGGCCAGCACCTGACCAAGGATTGGCCAGTGCTCGACCTCGGGGTCATGCCGCCGGTCTCGCACGAGCGCTGGAGGCTCGACGTCTACGGTGCGATCGAAAATCCCGTGTTCTGGACTTTTGCCGAGTTCACCGCGCAGAAGCAGTCGCAGTTCACCTCCGACATTCATTGCGTGACGACCTGGTCGCGCTACGACAATCAGTGGGAAGGACTCGCGACGCGCGAGCTGCTCGCGGCCTGCCAGCCGCGCGAGGATGCGCGCTTCGTGGTGCTGCATTCGTATGATGGCTACACCACCAACCTCGCGCTGGAAGACTTTGCCGCCGAGGACGCGCTGCTCGCCCATAGCTGGTCGGGCCAGCCGCTGACGGAAGAGCACGGCGGCCCGGTGCGGCTCGTCGTGCCGCATCTGTACTTCTGGAAGAGCGCCAAATGGCTTCAGGCCATCGAGTTCCTGACCGAAGACGCGCCGGGGTTCTGGGAAGTCCGCGGCTACCATAACCGCGGCGATCCCTGGGCCGAGCAGCGCTATTCGGACGATTAGATTCAAACACGAAACGGGGGAGCCCATGCCGACGGAACGCTTTCAATTCACAGGCGAAGGCGGCCATCAACTCGCGGCGGCGCTGGAACTGCCGGACAGCGAGCCCGCGGCCTACGCGCTGTTCGCGCATTGCTTCACTTGCGGCAAGGACACCCTGGCGGCCAAGCGTATCTCGGTCGCGCTCGCCGCCAAAGGCATCGCGGTGCTGCGCTTCGATTTCACTGGGCTAGGTTCCAGCGAGGGTGATTTCGCCAATTCGACGTTCTCCTCCAACGTCGCCGATCTCGTGCGCGCGGCCGATCATCTGCGCACGACACGCAAGGCGCCGTCGCTGCTGATCGGCCACAGCCTCGGTGGCGCCGCGATCCTCGCGGCAGCGGGACGAATCCCCGAGGCCAAGGCGGTCGCGACCATCGCGGCACCGTCCGATCCAGCTCACGTCACGGGTCTCTTCAAGGAGCATATCGACACCATCCGCGCTCAGGGTGAGGTCGAAGTCTCGCTCGCGGGACGCCCGTTCCGGATCAAGCGCGAATTCCTCGATGACATCGCCGAGCACGAGTTGATGAACGACATCACCGCGCTGCACAAGGCGCTGCTGGTGATGCAGTCGCCGGTCGACGACACCGTCGGCATCGACAATGCGACGAAGATTTTCGTGGCGGCGAAGCACCCCAAGAGCTTCGTCTCGCTCGACCACGCCGACCACCTGCTGAGCAAGCCGGCCGATGCACTCTACGCAGCCGAAATGATCGTCGCCTGGGCGGGCCGCTACATCGACACCGCAAAGTCAGCGAAAGTCTCGGATGTCGTAGAGGAGCCGCGCAGGGTCGTGGTGCAGGAGACCCGCAAGAGCAAGTTCAACCAGATCATCACCGTCGGGCCGCATCATCTGGTGGCGGACGAGCCGGTCGCGGCCGGCGGCGAAGATGCCGGTTCCGGCCCCTATGACTTCCTGCTCGCAGGGCTCGGCGCCTGCACCTCCATGACCATGCGCCTTTATGCCGACCGAAAATCGCTGCCGCTCGACCGCGTCACCGTCACGCTGAAGCATTCAAAAATCTACGCCAAGGACTGCGCGGAATGCGAGACGCGCGATGGCATGCTCGACCAAATCGAGCGCGACATCGCGATGGACGGCGCACTCGACGCCGAGCAGCGCAAGAGGCTCATGGAGATCGCCGACAAGTGCCCGGTGCACCGGACACTGACCTCCGAGATCCGGATCGTGACGAAGGCGGCGGACTGAACGCGCGGTCGCTAGAAGCAGGATGCCATCGTCCGCAGGGCCGCGCTGATCTCGTTCTCGCGCCACGCCGCAAAGCCGAGCAGCAGGCCGTGATCGCGCGGCCGTTCCAGCGCCAGGCCGGACAGCGCGCGAGTCACAACGCCCGCCTCGCCCAGCCGCTTGACCGCCGCCTGATCGGCGCGACCACGTTTGAGACGAGCCACGAGCTGGATGCCGCCCGAGGGCACTTCCACCGCGAGCACCTCGCCGAGATGGCGCTCCAGTCCCTCGACGAGATGATCGCGGCGCGCGTGATAGAGCCGGCGCATCCGGCGCAGATGCGCGAGAAAATGCCCGTCGGCAATGAACTCGGCCAACGCTTCCTGGATGTGGGCGGCGGCGATCAGCCCGATATGCCGTTGCGCAATCTCCAAAGCGCCGACCAGCGCCGGCGGCACGACGAGATAGCCTAGCCGGATGTCCGAGGTCATCGCCTTCGCGAAGGTGCCGACATAGAACACGCGGCCATGGGCGTCCAACCCCTGCAAGGCCGGCACCGGCCGGCTGTCGTAGTGAAATTCGCCGTCGTAATCGTCCTCCACGATCCAGGTCTTGCCCGGCTTGCCCAGCCTGAGAAATTCGATGCGGCGGGTCAGCGACATCAGCCGCCCGGTCGGGTGCTGGTGCGATGGCGTCATGAAGATCAGTTTTGGGGCCGCGACACCCGGCATCCGCTGCATGCCCTCCTCGTCCAGCCTGATGCCGCCCACGCGCGCACCGGAGGCGCGGAACGCAGCCGCCGCGCCCGGATAGCCGGGATCCTCGACCCAGACCTCCTCACCGGGTGTGATGAGCACGGCTGCAATGAGTGTCAGTGCGGCCTGCGCGCTCGGCAGGATCAGGATCTGGTCCGCCGTGGCGCGAACGCCTCTGCTGGCCGCGAGATATTGTGCGAGCGCCTCGCGCAGGCGTGGCCGGTTGACGGGGCCGAGCTCGCGCTTGGCTGCGCGCACAGCGCTGCGGCGCAGGCAGCGGGCCCAGATCTCGTTCGGAAACTCCCTTGCATCGCCATGTCCCGGACGCAACGGCTTCATCGGCGCCTGATAGGACATCGGCCAGTCCGCCTGCTTGAGCCTCGAAGCCCAGGGGGAGAGCCGCGGCGTGCCCGAGCGCACATGCGGCGTAGCGACGCCTGCTGCTTCGATGCGCTCATCGCCGTCGACCGTCACGACCGGGCGCCGCCCGTGCGACGCAGCCAGATATCCTTCGGCGGCAAGCTGCTCGAATGCGTAGGTGACGGTGTTGCGGGAGACACCGAGCTCGCTCGCGAGCCGACGGCTCGACGGCAACGCACGGCCCCTGCCGATGCGGCCGCTTCCAATCAGCTCCCTGAGCTGGCTCGCCAATTGGGCCACGAGCCCTTCCTCGCCGGTTCGCTTCAGCTCGATCAGCGCGGCGATCATGTCATCCGAAACTGGCACCCTATTCCTTCTCGATCTGGTTCTTTTTTAAGTACCAGGACGGATGCTATCCCGCCGAACTGGACTGCTTCAAGGATTTTGCGATGAACTCCCTGTCCTCCCGCACGGCCGTCGGCCTGTTCCTGATCGTCGTGCTGGCCTGGGGCGTGAACTGGTCGGTGACCAAGCAGCTCGTGCAGTTCCTCCCGCCGCTGTGGACGTCAGCGATCCGGAGCTGGATCGCGCTGGCTGCTTTGTTCGTGATCCTCGGATCGAGCAAAAATCTGGTGATCCCGGAGCGGCGCGACATTCCGGTGATCCTCAGCGTCGCGCTGCTGCACATGACGATATTCTCGGTCCTCGTTGCGGCCGGTGTGCGCTTCCTGCCCGCGAGCAAGGCCATCGTGCTCGGCTACACCACGCCGCTCTGGGTCGCGATCGCCGCGCCCCTGCTCGGGAAAGACACGTTGACCGCGCCAAAGCTCGCCGGTGCCCTGCTCGGGCTGGTCGGCCTCGCCGTGATCCTGAACCCGACGTCGATCGACTGGACCAATGGCAACGTCGTGCTCGGCGCCGGCATGGTCATCCTCGCCGCGATGTCCTGGGCTGCGAACATCATCTATATCAGCGCGCATCGCTGGATCGCATCTCCGCTTCAGCTGCTGATCTGGCAGGTGCTCGTGGCGAGCATCGTGCTGACGGGATCGGCTGTTATCACGGAGGGCCCGCCGCACACGGAATGGTCGTGGAAGCTCGTGCTGCTGTTCCTGTATTCCGGCCTGATCGGAACGGCGCTTGCCTATTGGGCGATGTCGATGGTCAACAAAAGCATCTCGGCGCTAACGACCTCGCTCGGCACCACCGGCACGCCGCTCGTCGGCATCGCCAGCGCTGCGATCCTGCTGGGCGAGCCGATCGACAAGAGCCTTGCTGTCGCAGCCGGACTGATCGTCGCCGGCATCGGCCTTGCGACGCTGGGCGATCGGCTGCTGCGCGGTCAGGCCACCGCGAGCGGCTGAACCCGCAAGCTGCCGCGCAAGCCCGCCGTCGTGCCAAGCAGGATGCCGGCGAACGCAACGAACGAGCCCAGCGCGAGCGTCGAGACCCCCGTGAGCCCCTGCCCGATCGAGCAGCCGAACGCCATCACGCCGCCGATCCCCATCAGCGCCGCGCCGGCGCCTGAGCGCAGCATGTGGCGCGGCGAGGAATACCCTTCGAGATGGAAGCGGCCCGTCGCGAGCGCGGTGACCAGGCTACCTGTGAGGACGCCGGCCACCGTCGCGATACCGAAGTTGAGCGTCAGGCCGGTCGAGAGCATGGCGTATTGCAGGGCATCGGCGATCGGCGCGACGAAGGTGAGCGAGGTCACCGGGACGGGGTTGAAGTCGTCGGCGCCGAGATAGCCGGTGACGTACCAGCCACCCGCAACGAGAAGACCGACGATCACGCCTGCCGCGATCTGGCCCGGCGAACGGCGGAAGGCCGGATGCGCGAACGCAAACAGGATCAGCGCAACGACGATTGCGGCCGCGGCCAGCACGCGCGATATCGCCTCGGTGGCACCGAGTGTCGCCAGCAGTGACGGCAGTGAATTGGCGCTGGCGGTGGTTTGCGAGGCCTGGACCAGTGCGATACGCGCCGGCGCGATCAGGCCCTTGAGCGTCATCTGCGCGGCGATGGCGAGCACGATCACGACGACGAAGGAGCGGAGATTGCCGCGGCCGAGCAGCACCAGCGAGCGCGAGCCGCAGCCGTTCGACAGCACCATACCGTAGCCGAACAGCAGGCCGCCAAGGAAGAGCACCGGCACTGAAAAGGATTGTTGCAGGTAGATCGACTTGCCGAGATCAACGACACCGTTGCCCGCGAGGAACTGGCTGGCGGCAATCGCTACGGCAATCGCCAGCGCGTAGGACCGCACCAGCCGCCCGTCTCCCTCCGCCAGAAAACCGCGCATGCTGCTCATCAGGCAGAAGCCGCTGAGCAGGCCGACAGAGCCGTAGATGAGACCGATGACAAGGCCGGCGAGAATGACGAGTTGGGCGGACGATTCCATTTGTTGTTCTCAAGCCTCTCGCCATTCTCCGTCATTGTGAGAGCAGCGAAGCAATACAGCCTGTCTCCGCGGATGCATTTCTGGATTGCTTCGCTGCGCTCGCAATGACGGTGTGTTACGGCTTCAGGATCACGCGGTCGCGCGACGAGCCGGCGACGGCGACATAAGCCTCCTTGGCCCGTTCCAGCGGATAGATCGCGTTTGCCTTGATCGGAAACGGCTTCAGATGTCCACTCGCAAAGCCCGGGCCGAGCTCGCGCAGCACCGCGCCTGTTGCGGCCGACGACAGCCCGAGCGTGTCGATGCCGACATAAGTGTGCTGTCCGCGATAGAATTCGAGGATGTTGAACTGCACGATGCGGTCGATCGCGGCGATCAGGATCTGGCGGCCGCGCAAGCCGAGCGATTTATGCGCCGCCTGGAAGTAGGGATCGCCCACGGTGTTGAAAACGATGTCGACACCCTTGCCGCCGGTCAATTCGCGCACGCGCGTGGCGACATCGGTCGTGGAAGCGTCGATCACCTCGATGGGCGCATTGCTATGGCCCTCATAGGCTTCCGCCTTGCGCACCACGCCAATCACGCGCGCGCCCTGCCACGTCGCAATCTGCACCGCTGCCTGGCCGACCTTGCCGTTGACGCCGAACACCAGGACGGTCTCGCCGCTCTTCGGCACACCGGCGCGCCGAAAACCTTCCATCGCGGTGACGAAGGGCACGCCGATGCCGGCGGCCTCCTCCCAAGACACCGTCGTCGGCTTCTCCACGACCGCATCGGCCTCCACGACGAGATGGCTCGCGTGCGTGCCGTCGCGGCGGATACCGAGATCGCCGGAGGAACCGAACACGTCGCGGCCGATCGTGCCGGCCGGCCCGTCGATCACCACGCCGGCGTAGTCGCGGCCGGGCGTGCGCGGAAACACAGCATAGGGCATCAGCCCGGTCGCGGCCTTGACGTCGGAGGGATTGACGGCGGCGGCCTTCATCTCGATCAGAAGATCGTTCGGACCGCGCGTGAGGCTATGATGCTCGACCACCGGCGCAATCGCGGCAGCGTTCTCGGCCTTGGCATTGAGGCGCACGCAGCGCGCTTCGACGGTTCTGCTATCGGCTGGTGACATGGAAAAGACCCGCGATTTCTCGCGGGCCTTGTCGCCTTTGAGGGCGGCCGAGTCAATCCGTCAAGTCAATCCGTCAAGTCAGTCCTTGGGCCGCTTGTCGTAGAGCCGCTTGGCCTTGCCGAGCGAGCGCTCGAGCGTGGCCGGCGCCACCACCCGCACGTTGGAGCTGATCCCGATCGTGTTCTTGATATGGGTCGAGATCCGGTCCGCATGATCGACGAGCCCCCTTCCGTCCCAGCTTTCGGGGCGCGCCTCGGCGATGATGGTCAGCTCGTCCATGCGGCCTTCGCGGGTCAGCTCCAGGATGAAGTGGCCGCCGCACCAGTCGGTCGCGAGCAGCACCTCCTCGATCTGGGTCGGGAACAGATTGACGCCGCGCAGGATGATCATGTCGTCCGAGCGTCCCGTCACCTTCTCCATCCGCCGCATGCCCGGCCGCGCCGTGCCCGGCAGCAGCCTTGTCAGGTCGCGGGTGCGATAGCGGATCACCGGGAACGCTTCCTTGGTGAGCGAGGTGAAGACCAGTTCGCCCTTCTCGCCGTCGGGCAGCACCGCGCCGGTCTGGGGATCGATCACTTCAGGATAAAAATGGTCCTCCCAGATGTGCAGGCCGTCCTTGGTCTCGATGCATTCCTGCGCGACGCCGGGCCCGATCACTTCGGATAGACCATAGATGTCGGTCGCATCCATGTCGAAGGCGTCCTCGATCTCGCCGCGCATCGCATTGGTCCAGGGCTCGGCGCCGAAAATGCCGACCTTGAGCGAGCATTGCCGCGGATCGAGTTTTTGCTTTTTGAACTCGTCGAGAATCGCGAGCATGTAGCTCGGCGTTACTGTGATAATATCAGGGCGAAAGTCGTTGATGAGCTGCACCTGCCGCTCGGTCATGCCGCCGGAGATTGGCACCACCGTGCAGCCGAGTTTCTCGGCGCCGTAATGCACGCCAAGTCCGCCCGTGAAGAGACCGTAGCCATAGGCATTGTGAATGATCATACCGGTGCGGCCACCGGCGGCACGGATCGAGCGCGCCATCACCTCCGACCAGGTGTCGATATCGCGTTGCGTATAGCCCACGACGATCGGCTTGCCCGTCGTACCGGACGAGGCATGCACGCGCACCAGCTTTTCACGCGGCACGGCAAACATGTTGAAGGGATAATTGTCGCGCAAATCCGTCTTCACGGTGAATGGAAATTTCGCGAGATCGGAGAGTTCGCGAAAGTCGGACGGATGCACGCCGGCCTTGTCGAAGGCCTTGCGATAATGCGCGACGTTCTCGTAGGCGTGCTTCAGCGACCAGGCCAGCCGCTGCGTCTGCAACGCCATGATCTCGTCGCGTGACGCGCGCTCGTGCGCGTCCATCTCGGCCCTATAGGCGTAACCGCCTTCCTTCAGCTTCGTCGAAGCCATTCTCGTTTCCCCACATTGACTCGTTCTTCTCTTTATTGCTCTTGCGTCGACAGCCACGTGCCCGGAATGACACGCGAATGCCCGCGGAATTCCGCAATGACGGTGTCGCCCGCCGTGACCCGCACGTCGTAGATACCGGAGCGACCGCTGCGGGTGACCTCCCGCGCTTTCGCAACGAGACGATCGCCGAGCTTGCCCGGCTTGATGAAGGTGATCTGGCCCTGCGCCGCCACCACGCGCTCGTTGTGCGAATTGCAGGCAAAGGCGAAAGCGGAATCGGCGAGCGTGAAGATGAAGCCGCCATGCGCGATGCGCTGGCCATTGACCATGTCAGGCCGCACCGTCATTGCCAACGTCGCAAAACCGGGGCCGACCTCGACGATCTCCATGCCGAGACCCTTTGAAGCATCATCCTCCGCCCACATCGCATCGGCGCAGGCGCGGGCAACATCTTCAGGCGACAGAGCAGCTTTGACGTTCACGCGCTTCTCCCGGCAAAATCCTTGCTCATGATGTTCTGCTGGTTGGCCAAAGCTGTCAAACATGGTCGTAATCGACCACGACGCGCTCGGAGGACGGCTTGGCCTGGCACGTCAGCACAAAACCGGCCTTCAGCTCCCAGGGCTCCAGCGAATAATTGATGTCCATAGGCGCCTCGCCCTCGACCAGTTTTGCGCGACAGGTCGAGCACATGCCGCCCTTGCAGGCGAAGGGCAGATCGACGCCGGCGCGCAGCGCAGCATCGAGGATCGCCTCGTCCTCGGCAACCGGCACATCGCGGCGCTTGCCGTCGATGATCAACGAGGCGATCGCCTTCGGCGGCGCGTCGGGCGCAACGACCTTCTTCGGCCGCGGCTTGCCGCCGAATTCCGAGACAAAGCGCTCGACATGGATGCGCTCATCCGCGATGCCGAGATCGCGGCAAGTCGCCTCGATGTCCTCG
This sequence comes from Bradyrhizobium betae, assembly GCF_004123905.1. Classification (GTDB taxonomy): domain Bacteria; phylum Pseudomonadota; class Alphaproteobacteria; order Rhizobiales; family Xanthobacteraceae; genus Bradyrhizobium; species Bradyrhizobium betae_A. The sequence continues at coordinate 47,189 of NZ_MZXW01000015.1, read as the reverse complement.
CTCATGCCGGTGGGACCGCAGATGAAGACGTGGTCGACGCTCTCGGCCGGCACCAGCGAGCGCAACAGCACCCTCACCTTGTCACCGTCGAGCCGGCCATGCAGGATCGGAATGTCCTGCTCCTCGCCGGAGATGACGTGGAAGATCGAGAGGCGATCGATGAAGCGATCCTTCAGCTCCTCGAGCGGTTCGAGGAACATGATGTTGTCGCTCGACCGGTTGCCGTAGAACAGGAAGAAGCGGCTGTCCGGCTCGCGCGCGAGGATGCCCTTGACGATCGACAGGATCGGCGTGATGCCGGAGCCGGCGGCAAAGCCGACATGGATACGCCCGGTCTCGGCTGGTGCGACCACGCCGAAGCGTCCGGTCGGCGTCATCACGTCGAGCTCGTCACCGCATTTCAGTTCATCCGCCGCCCAGCTCGAAAACGCGCCGCCGTCGACTTTCTTCACGGCGATACGGATCTCGCCGTCATCAGGGCCGGAGCAGATCGAATAGGAGCGCCGCACCTCTTCTCCGTCGAGCATGGCACGGAGCGTGAGGTACTGGCCGGGCGTGAAAGCGTAGTCGCCGGCGAGTTCTGCGGGGATGGTGAAGGTCATCGACAGGGCGTCGGACGCTTCGCGGCGGAGATCGTTGACGGCCAGGCGATGGAAGCGCGGTGCGGCTGCTGACATCAAGAACACTCTAAGTTTGGCTCACAGCCGTCATTGCGAGGAGCTCTTGCGACGAAGCAATCCAGACTGTCACTGCGGAGGCAGTCTGGATTGCTTCGCTTCGCTCGCAATGACGATGGGGTTGGCATTGCATATCCTCAATGACACTTGAAATAATCGAAGGGTTCGCGGCAGGCCTTGCAGCGCCACAGTGCCTTGCAGGAGGTTGAGCCGAATTCCGACAAAAGCTCGGTCTTGCCGGAGCCGCATTGCGGGCATGCGACGGCTTGCCCGCCGAACAGCGCGCGGCGGGAGCCTGAGGCTTGCGGCGGCGCGATGCCGTAGGCACGCAGCTTGCGGCGGCCCTCCTCGCTCATCCAGTCGGTGGTCCAGGCCGGCGACAGCACGGTGCGGACCTTTGGACCGCGGAAACCGGCGCGCTCCAGTGCGACCTCGATTTCGAACGCGATCATGTTCATGGCCGGGCAGCCCGAATAGGTCGGCGTGATCGCGACCTCGACATGATCGCCGTCAAGAACGACATCGCGGAGCACGCCGAGATCGGCGATGGTCAGCACCGGGATTTCGGGGTCCACGACGCTCGCCGCGGCGTCCCAGGCACGCTGGCGCAGGTCGCTATCGCGCTCCAGCACCGTCACCATGTCTGCCCCGGAAACGTGCGCTGCATCGATTGCAGCTCGGACAGGAGGTGACCGAGATGCTCACTGTGGCGGCCGGCGCGACCGCCCTGCTGCATCCAGTCGTTCTGCGGCAGCGTGAGCGTCGCTTCACCGACGACATCGGAGAGCGTCGTCAGCCAGCGCCCGCGCAAGGTGCCGGGATCGATGGCGATGCCAGCATGGATCAGGGCGCGTTCGCCGTCGTCGACGGCAAACATCTCGCCGGTGAACGCCCAGAGGTGATCTACTGCCGCCTGCGCTCGCCGATGGCTTTCGTCGGTGCCGTCGCCGAGCCGGATGATCCATTCCGAGGCGTGACGCAGATGATAGGCACTCTCCTTCTCCGACTTCGCGGCAATGGCCGCAAGCGTCGCGTCGCGCGAGGTCATCATTGCGCGCCAATAGAGATCGGCAAAGGCTGAATAGAAGAACTGCCGCACCAGCGTCTGGGCGAAATCGCCGTTCGGCTGCTCGACCAGCAGCAGATTGCGGTACTGTCTGACATCCCGCAGGTACGCGAGCTTGTCCTCGTCATTGTCTTTGCCTTCGGCCTTGGCGGCATAGGTATAGAGCTCGCGAGCCTGGCCGATGAGGTCGAGCGCGATGTTGGACAGCGCCATGTCCTCTTCCATCATCGGCGCATGCCCGCACCATTCCGACAGCCGATGACCGAGAATCAACGCGTCGTCGGCCCGGCGCAGCGCATAGAGCACCAGCGGCGTCTCGGAGACCTCAATGTTGGCGGCCGGCATCACATGTGCCCCACTTCTTCGGGCACTTCATAAAACGTCGGATGCCGGTAGATCTTCGACTCCGCCGGCTCGAACATCATCGCCTTCTCGGCGGGATCGCTCGCGGTGATCGCGGTCGACGGCACCACCCAGATCGACAGACCCTCGCCGCGTCGGGTGTAGATGTCGCGGGCGGCCTGCAGAGCCATGGTCGCGTCGCTCGCGTGCAGCGATCCGACATGCTTGTGCGCGAGCCCGTTGCGGCTGCGAATGAAGACTTCCCACAGCGGCGTGTTCGGCGTGGCCATCATGATCTCCCTATTCCGCGGCTTGTGCGGTCTGGCGGGCCTGACGCTTGGCCGCATAGACTGCTGCCGCCTCACGCACCCAGGCGCCCTCGTCATGCGACTTGCGGCGCGCGGCCATGCGGTCGCGGTTGCATGGGCCGTTGCCGGCGAGCACCTGCTTGAACTCTGTCCAGTCGATCTCGCTGTAGCGCCAGTGGCCTTCCGCATCCTGAATCATGCCCGGATCGGGAATGGTGAGCCCGAGATATTGCGCCTGCGGCACCGTGGCATCGACGAATTTCTGGCGCAGCTCGTCATTGGAGAAGCGCTTGATCTTCCATTTCGTCGAGGTGTCGCTGTGCTGGCTCGTCGCATCAGGCGGGCCGAACATCATCAGCACCGGCCACCACCAGCGATCCAGCGCATCCTGCGCCATCGCCTTCTGCTCGTCCGAGCCGCGGCACAGCGTCAGCATGATCTCGTAGCCTTGGCGCTGGTGGAACGACTCCTCCTTGCAGACGCGGATCATCGCGCGCGCATAGGGGCCGTAGGAGCACCGGCACAGCGGGATCTGGTTCATGATCGCAGCGCCGTCGACCAGCCAGCCAATGGTGCCGATGTCAGCCCAGGTCAGCGTCGGGTAATTGAAGATGGATGAGTATTTGGCCTTGCCCGCGAGCATGGCGTCAACCAGCTCCTCGCGCGAGGTGCCGAGTGTTTCGGCAGCGGCATAGAGATAGAGCCCGTGGCCGCACTCGTCCTGCACCTTGGCCAGCAGCGCCGCCTTGCGGCGCAGCGACGGCGCGCGCGTGATCCAGTTGCCTTCGGGCAGCATGCCGACGATCTCGGAATGGGCGTGCTGGGAGATCTGGCGGGTGAGCGTCTTGCGATAGGCCGCCGGCATCCAGTCGTTCGGCTCGATGCGCTCTTCGGCATCGATGCGCGCCTGGAACTGCGCGGCTCTGCCTGCGTCCTCAAGACTGCGATCGTCGGCCTCGGCCGTGTTCAGCGCCTGGGTATACATGCGCATCCTCCCGTTTTATTGGGAGGCAATATATAACAAGAATTACATCAGGCAAGATATTTCTGTAACATATAACTCAGGCGCCGAACCGCCTTTCCAAGAGTTTTCGCGCCGGCGGCAGCGCGCCTTTTTCATTGGTTCCATGGCCATCAAGCCATTGTTCCGACGGGACAAGCAGCGCGCGATAAATCTCGCCACAGAGGTCGCGGGCAGCCCTGCCCGGCCAGTCTGCGGGAAGCAGGCTCTGGGGCAGCAGCGGATCGCGCAGCACGACGCGGCGGTAGTGGTGGATCAGCAGGATGCGCGCGGTGAAGGCGTCGGCCTCGGACAAATCGGTGCCGCGCGCGATCGCGGCGCGCAGCGGTTCGAACGTCTTCATGAATTTCAAATAGGCGTCCGCGGTGCGGTCCAGCGGCCAGCTCGCGCTGAGCAGACGACGGCCGCTGTCATCCTCCGCCGAGACTTCGAGACGGATCGCGCCCGCAGCCTCGTCCGGCACCGGCACACCCGATGGCGCCACCCAGACGCCCGGCAGCGGACTGCCGAAGCCGGCGTTGCGCAACGCCTCGCGCGAGACGTCGCGGTCCTCGCCGTTCCCGATCAGAAGCAGCTCGAAGCGCCCGGTCCAGTCGGATGGCGGCGGATCGTAGATATGGCGCGTCGCGGCCTCGAACGTCTGACTGCCCTTGTCGGCCAGACGATAAAAGCTGTTGCGGCCGACCTTTTCGCGCGTCAGCCAGCCATCGGCCGCGAGCCGCGACATCGCCGTGCGCACCACGCCGCTGTCGATGTCCAGGCTCTCGAAGAATTCCAGCAGCGTACCGAGCCACACCGAGCCGCCGCGCGGCACGATGGCGTCGCCGAACACGGTGACGACGATGGAGCCGGTGCGCGACGGCTCGCGCTTGAGCTGGTCGATGATACGGGAGAGCGGATGCGCCATGCGCGAGGCATAGCGCGTTTGGTGCGGCGACGACAATGGACGGAAGCGACGCTGTTGCTCTCCCTCTCCCCGTTCTTGTGGGAAGAGGTGAGGAAGCACACTACCGATGCGGATCGGGATACGCCAGGCTCCGCCAGCCGCTGCGGTCGAACGGCCGCCACTGGCCTTCCTTCTGTGCGAGGCGGTCCGCAACCGCATAGACCACGGCGGGATGGTGACCCATGCCGCAATGGCTGCTTTCGACTTCGATGCTCTCGGTCTGCGCGCCCGACTTCTCCATGCAGCCCTGCCAGGCGCAGACGCCGTCGGTGCGACTGAAGATGGCGGTGGTCGGCACCGGCGGCGGGACGGCAAGCTCGCCGCCGAACTGCGGATCGACCTCGTTGGATTTCCGTCCGCTTGCCCACTCATAGACACGCCACGCATTGGTCGAATGGGGATCGCCGGCAAAGGGGCTACCCAGCGTGATCACCTGGCGGACGCGCTCGGGCATCATCTTGGCGAGCTGGCGCGCATAGAGGCCACCGAGGCTCCAGCCGACCAGGCTGATCTTGCGGCCGTGCGTATCGCTGAGCTCCTCGACCAGATCGACCATCGCGCGCTGCACGCCCTCGCGCAGACCGTAATTGCGGCCCTGGCGCCATCCGCTCACCGCGTAGCCCTTGCTGGTCAGAAAGCTGCGCAGCGCGCGCGTGGACGCGTCCGAGGCCACGAGGCCCGGCAGCACCAGCACCGGATGCCCATCGCCGCGCGGCGCGAGGCTCAGCAGCGGCAGCGCGCCGAGGAATGCGCCGAACTCGTGGATCGCGCGCCCTTCCAGAAACATCAGGGTACGGGACGGCGGACGCAGCGTCTGGGCAGTAGCGGTCATCAATGGATCCCCTGGAGAAGGCGCCGGCTGCGATGCCGGCAAATGGGCGTGAATTCCAATACGCCGGCTGCTTGAACGTTCCGCAGCGCAACATGAATCAGCTAGGCGGCTGGTTCCCGACATTCAACCCGGAGAGGCGCGGGGCGACAATAGGCGCGCGCGCTAATGCTAACGGGCGTGACGCAAAAGTCACAACAATCGGAGCAGGGATTCTACGGAGTAGAGCGCAAGGCCAGCGAGGCCGCCGATCAGCGAACCGTTGAAGCGGATGTATTGCAGGTCACGCCCGATATTGATTTCGATCAGCGAAATCAGCTGCGCCATGTCCCACGCCTTGACCTGGTCGGAGATGAAGGTCGAGACACCGCTCTTCTGGTCGGCGACGAAGCTGCGCAGCACCGCTACCAGGCCCTGGTTGATCTCGCCGCGCAGCTCGGCATCGCCGGCCAGCGCCTCGCCCGCAGCGACGAACATACCGGCGAGATGATGCTGAAGCACCTGCGTCTCACCGCTCGCGCTGCGCTCGATGAAGGAGCGCGTGTTGGCCCAGACGGTGCGGGCGAGATCGGCAAGCTCGGGCCGCGCCAAGAGATCGCGCTTCAATCCATCGATGCGGTCGATATAGGCCTGATCGGTGCCGAGCCGATCGACGAAGCTCAGCACCATGCGATCGAACTCGCCGCGGAACGGATGCTTGGGATCGCTGCGCACCTCATTGAAGAAAGCCGTCGCCGACGACACGATCTTGTTCACCAGAAACTTGTCCGCGCGATAGAGCCTGAGCAGGGTCGGCAACTCCGCGCGCACCTTCTCGCGGATCATCGCCATTGTCTCCGTCTGGTTCAGCGTCTCGTGCATCACGCGCAGGAGATCATCGAACAAAATCTGGTGCCGCCCCTCCGCCACGAAGCCGCGCAACGTGCCGGCGGCGAGAGGCGCGAGGTCGATCGCCTGGAGCTGCGAGGACATGCGGCGGATGATGAAGGTCATCAGGCCGGAGGTCTCGGTCGCGGACACAGCCTCCGGCAGCAGTCGCAATGCGAAGCGTGCGAGATCGTCGCTCCTTTTGCGGTCGCGCAACCAGTCGGCCACGAACGAGCCGAAATCGATCTCCGTCAGCTTGGCCTCGACCGGGCCGGCCTCGAGGAAATGCACCTGGATGAATTCGCCAAGCTTGTCGGCGATGCGGGCCTGGTTGCTCTGGATAATCGCGGTATGCGGGATCGGCAGGCCGAGCGGCCGCTTGAACAGCGCAACCACGGCATACCAGTCGGCGAGCCCCCCGATGGTCGCGGCCTCCGCGAAAGCCGCGATGAAGCCGCACACGGGATGCACGGGGAGAAGCCATTTCGCGACGACGAACAGCGCCAGCGTCGAGACGAGCACCAGCGTCGCCAGCGTTTTCACACGGCGCAGCTCGGCCGCGCGTTCGGCGTCGCCCGGAGTATCGAAGGAGGACGTGCTTGATGGAGTCATCACTGCATCACAGTACTCGTCATTGCGAGCGTAGCGAAGCAATCCAGACTGCCACCGCAGAAAGATTCTGGATTGCTTCGCTTCGCTCGCAATGACGGCGGTGCTACAAAAACAAAAGGCCCACCGAAGCGGGCCTCAAATTCAGTTTGTCGTCTCAGGCGCCAGATCAGGCGGTCTTGTTGTAGACCTTGGCAAAATTGTCCTGAGCGGACTTCGCACCGTTGGCGGCGAGCTTGCCGACATAGTCAGCCGTCGCCTTGGCACGCGAGACGAACACTTCGCCGCGGGCGCGGAGCAGGCTCGACTGGATCTCGACGGCTTCGCTGACCGACTTGGCGGACGCGAGCTTGTCGATACCGGCGAAGAACGCCTGGGCGTCTTCATAGATCGCCTGCTGGATGTTGCGGCTGATCTTGCCGGCTTCAGTGACGGACTCGTTCACCGCGTTCTCGACGGCGGCGGTCACGCGCTCGGAGCCAGCGAACACCTCGGCAGCACGGTCCTTGGCGGTATTGGCGGACTTCTTGACGAACTCGCGGGCGGCCTCGGGAACTTCCAGGTTCTGGATGTTCTTGAAAGCGTCCTTGAAGCCTTCGAAAGCGGTGTTGGTTTCGGTGGTCATGGGGTTCTCTCCATCCTCATTGTTTTGAGCTATGGGCTCACCCCGTCCGCATTGGCCCGGGGCACGACTTATATGGCATAGTTAATTGTGCGATGCAACAATCGTATTGCACTGCGATATCACGAAACCGTGAACAGCCTTAATGGGAGGCAATCTGGTGCTTCCGTAGCCAGTCGGGTTCCCGGGCGAAGCCTAATGCTGGACGGCGCCTGGCAGCCCGTAGGCCTCCATCTGGGCCTGGGCCTGCGCAATGTTGTGGCCGAGCACGACAATGTCGTGGGTTTTGCCATCGACGTCCCGCACATGGTCCCGCAACAGCGCCTCGGCCTTGAAGCCGAGGCTCTCGAACAGCGCGATCGCGGCCTGCTGGTCTACAGTCATCTGGACCGAGAGCTTTTCCAGACCGGCGCCGAGCGCGAGTGCAAAGGTCTCCTGCGACAGCGCCCGCCCCACCCCCTTCCCGCGTACGTCGACCGAGACCACCATGCGGATCTCGCCGACATGGGGCGACCACGAGTGCGGATCGCGCACCAGCGTGCCGCAGCCGACGACTTTAGCGTCCTTCACGGCAAGAAGGCTCGTGATCGCGCCGCGCTCGATCTCCTTGACCCAGGCCGACAGAACTTTTGGCTCGCTGATGTTACGCGGCAGGAAAAGGAGATCGTGAGGCGGCAGGCCCTTGCCGAAGGCGAGCACCGCGGCCTCGTCCGCGGGAGACATCACGCGGATCTCGATATCGCCGGCATCGGTCTTGACGTGACGCGGATAGGAACGCTGCTCACTCATATCGATCTCTTCCCTAGCCAGGAGTCCAGTTTCGGCCACAGCCGCTTCACCGCATTGGCGCCGGCGACCAGCGAGACATGACCGCCTTTCAGCATCACCTCTTCCTTGTCCTCGGACCCGATCTTGGCGATCAGGTGCTTGGCCGCATCATAGGGCACGATGTGATCGTGCTCGGCAACGGCGTGCAGGAATGGCACCTTGATGTCCTCGAGTTTCGCCGCGCGGCCGCCGACCGACATGGTGTCGTTAAACAGCTTGTTGTCCCACATCAGGTCTTTTGTGATTGCGCGGAAATATTCGCCGGCGAGCGGCAGCGTGTCGGTCGCCCAGCGGTCGAACATCCGGTAGGATTTCACGAATTCGTCATTCCAGATGTTCTCCCACAGCTGGATCTGGCTCACCGTGCGCGAGGCCGGGCGCAGCATCTCGAACGAGGACAGGATCATTTCCGGCGGCACGTTGCCGACGCTGTCGACGAGGTGGTCGACGTCGAAATAGCGGCGGTCGGAGAAATTGGAGAACAGCTTCATCTCGCGGAAATCGATCGGCGTGGTGAAGCAGATCAGATTCTTCATCGGCCCGTCCTTGTGGATCGAGCCGTAGAGCAGCGACAGCACCCCGCCGAAGCAATAGCCGATGATGGAAACGTCCTGCTCGCCGGAATCCTGTTGTACGCGGCGGACGCAATCCGGGATGAAGTCGAGGACGTAGTCCTCCATCCGCAGGCTCTTCTCCTCCGGCCGCGGCGCGCTCCAGTCGAGCATGTAGACGTCGTAGCCGCGTTTCAGGAGAAACTCGATGAAACTCTGCCCGGGCACGAGGTCGAGGATATAGCCGCGGTTGGTAGTGGCCATCACGATCAGCACCGGCACGCGGTAGATCTCGTCCGACATCGGCCGGTAGTGATAGAGGCTCATCGTGCCGCGCGAATGCAGCACGTCCTTCGGCGTCGAGCCGAGTGTGGGACCGGAGGTCGAGAAATACTCGACGCCCTTGATGCTGCGCTGGATGGCGCGCTGCACCTCGGACTGGATGCGCTCCGGGATGGATGCGAAATCAAGTCCCGTCGGCGCGTTCATTTTTGCTCTCCGCTTTCGGAGGGCGGACGCTTCGTCCGCGGCGGCCGCGATACCTCGTCGAAACTTTGCGAGATGCCGGAACTTGCCGCCATCTGGCTCAGTATCGACTTCATCTCGCCGATCTGGGATTCGATCGACTGCAGCCGTTCCGCGAGCGCCGTGACTTGCTCCCGGCTCGGCAGATTCATCGTGACGAGGTATTTCTCCATGAGCTCGCCAAGTTGCTTCTGAGCACCTGCAGCAACTCCGCCCGCACGGTTCACGACTTGCGAAAATTCGGGCGACGACATGGCCTGGTTGGCGAAGGAGTTGAACCCCTTCTCCATGTCCCCAACCATCTTCTGCCACATGGCGACGGGGTCGTTGATCTCTTTGGTCATCGGCGTCCTCCTGATATCGAGAGCTGCGATGCCCTTCTTTTTTCGCCATACCACACCGTTGCGAGGGAGCGGTCAACCGGCAGGTGTACGGTGCGGCGCACACGGCTTCTTTGCGGCGTGAAACCGTGCGATACAGCATGAACCAGCAGCGAGGGAACGAATCCGTGACCGCTCATCAGCCACCCCAAACCGTTCACGCCAACGGCATCGACATCTGCTACGAGATTTTTGGCAACGACAATGCCGAGCCGTTGCTGCTGATCATGGGGTTAGGCGCCCAGATGATCCATTGGGACGATGCATTCTGCGAACAGCTGGCCGTGCACGGCTTTCGCGTGATCCGCTTCGACAATCGCGACATCGGAAAGTCGAGCCATCTCACGGGCGGCAAGCGGCTGACGCCGCTCGAGCTGTTGAAACTGCGCTTCCTCAGGATTCCCGTGGCCGCGACCTACAAGCTGATCGACATGGCCAGGGATACGGTCGCCCTGATGGATGCGCTCGGCATCAAGTCGGCGCATCTGGTGGGGGCGTCCATGGGCGGCATGATCGCACAGGAGGCGACGCTGTCGTTCCCCGACCGCGTGCGCTCGCTCACCTCGATCATGTCGACGACAGGCAATCCACGCGTGCCGCCACCGACCCGCGAGGCCGCCGCGATGCTGATGGCGCCGCCGCCGCAGAGCAAGGAGGAGTTCATCGTCCGCTTCGGCCAGACCTGGAAGGTGCTGCGCGCGGGGTCGTTTCCGGAAGAGGAAGCGCTCGATCTCGATCGTGCCGAGCGCGTATTCGCGCGCGGGCTCAATCCGGCCGGTGTCGGCCGGCAGCTCCGCGCCGTGCTCGCCTCCGGCAGCCGCAAGGAACGGCTGCATGCGGTGACGACGCCGACGCTGGTGATCCACGGCACCGTCGATCCGCTGGTCCGTCCCGAAGGCGGCAAAGACACGGCGGAGTCCATTCCGGGCGCAAAGCTGTTGATGATCGATGGCATGGGCCACGCGCTGCCAATGCGTTTCTGGCCGGAGATCATCCGCGCCATCGACAAGCATGCGCATGGCGCGGCGGCAAAAGCGGCGTAGATCGACGACCCGGTCTCTTCGCGGTGACCATGTGAGCTACCGGTTACTCTCTTAACGGAGGCCGGCGCGAGAGCTATACAGGCCTCCCTCAATGGCAAGACAGAGGCTACGGCCTCTCGGAGTTCATATGCATCTCGTCGTCCGGTCCGTCGCAATGATTGCGACCTTCGTACTCATGGTGTCCTTCGGCAACGGTGCCGCGATGGCCGGCAGCGCTCAGGAAGAAGCCAACCGCACCGCCGTACTTGCCTTCTACGAGAAGGGTCTCAATCAGAAAGACGCGGATGCCGCCCTCGCCTATGTCGGCGACCGCTACGTCCAGCACAATCCAAATGCCCCGGATGGCCCCGACGGCTTCCGCAAGTTCATCAGCTTCCTGCGCGAGAAGTTTCCGAACTCGCACAGCGAGATCAAGCGCAGCTTCGTGGATGGCGACTACGTCATCCTCCACGTTCACGCGGTTCGCGAGCCCGGCACCAGGGGCAACGCGATCGTCGACATCTTCAAACTGGAGAACGGCAAGATCGTCGAGCACTGGGACGTCGTGCAGCCGATCCCGGAAAACCCTGCGAACAACAACACGATGTTCTAGCTCGCAGGGTGGGCAAACGCTCTTCGCGCGCCGTGCCCACCATCACTCCGCAACGACACCAAAAATGGCGGGCACGTTGCGCTTTGCCTACCCTACTGCTTCTTCGCCATCCAGATCACGTGGCGCGCGCCGCCGCCTCTGCCGGTGGCACGGACAGCGACTTCGTTGACATCGAAGCCGGCGCGCCCGAGGCGCTTGGTGAACGCAGGGTTTGGTCCTGACGACCAGACGGCCAGCACGCCGCCCGGCCGCAGCGCCGTCTTCGCCGCCGTCAATCCGCTCGCACTGTAGAGCGCATCATTGCCCTTCCGGGTCAGCCCTTCCGGTCCGTTGTCGACGTCGAGCAGGATGGCATCGAAGGCCGAGCGCTGCGCCCGAATGATTTCACCCACGTCGGTTTCCCGGATTTTCACCCTGACATCGTCGAGACTGTCGCCAAAGACCTCCGCCATCGGGCCGCGCGCCCAGGCAACCACCGCCGGCACGAGCTCGGAGACCACGATCTTGGCCTTGCTCCCAAACACGGTGAGCGCCGCACGCAAGGTAAAGCCCATACCGAGGCCGCCGATGAGGACGACGGGTTTTGCGACTGTCTCGATCTGCTTCGCCGCCAGCGTCGCCAGTGCGGCCTCGGAGCCCGACAGGCGGTTGTTCATCAGCTCGTTGGTGCCGAGCTTGATGGAGAACTCCTTGCCGCGCCGCATCAGGCGGAGCTCTTCGTCGGAGCCGGGGATTTTGGCGGTGTCGAGTTTTTCCCAGGGAATCATGCAGAAGCTTTAGCACGATTGGGCCGCCGGTCACCCGCCAGCCCAGACATCCAGCACATAGCGGTTCTTCGCGCCCATCTCCTCGATCCAGCGAGCACCGACAGCCGCATCGCTGCCGCTCTTCTCGCGATGGATCGCAACCAGTGCCGCCTTCACGTCAGGCTCCATCTTGCTGCCGTCGCCGCAGACATAGATGATCGCGCCCTGCTCGATCAACGGCCAGACCTTATCCTTCTGTGCGGCGAGCAAGTGCTGCACATAGGTCTTCGGACCGTCCGCGCGCGAGAACGCCGTGAACAGCTCGGTGATGCCGCTTGCCGCCAGTGCCCTCAATTCATCCGCGTAGAGAAAATCCTGGTCGGGATGGCGGCAGCCGAAGAACAGCATAGCCGGCCCGAGCGCGGCACCCCTCGCCTTGCGCGCGGCGCGCTCCTGGAGGAAGCCGCGGAATGGCGCCAGCCCCGTGCCCGGCCCGATCATGATAGCAGGCACGGACGGATCATCCGGGAGTCGGAATCCGGCCTTGGTCTCGCGAACGGTCGCGTAGATCGCATCGCCTGCGCGGCGATTGGCGAGATAGTTCGAGCAGATGCCCTTGTAGACGCCACGGCCCGAGGCCGCCAGCCCTTCGACCACGCCGACCGTGACGCTGCAACGCGCCGGATCGACCGACGGCGAGGACGAGATCGAGTAATAACGCGGCGCCAGCAGCGACAGCATTTCGAGGTAAACGTGGAACGGCAATTCGCAGGCCGGATGTTCGAGCAGCAGGTCGAACACCGATTTGCGTCTGGCGAGAATCTCGCTGCGGTAACGCTCGAGCGTTTCAGGCTCCTCGCCGACGAAGGCCAGTAGCTTCGGCTTGGTGACCGGGCAGCGGGTATGCTCGGCCATGATCTGGATCTGCTTGCGCGTCGCCACCTGCTGCAACTCCACGAACTCGCTGAGCAGACGGCCGACCGACACGGCGTCGCCCACCGGCAATTGCGCGCGACGGCCCTCGGCGACCTGGAGCTTGATCTGGTCGGCCGGCACGAAGCCGAAACGGCGGGCGACCGAATCCACCAGCGTCGGATCGTTGCGCGGGACGACGCTCAAATGATCGCCGACGCGATAGGTGACGTTGGACGGCAGCTGCACCTCGATATGGCGTGTCGAGCGCTCCGACGGATTCGACCCGCTCTTGTTCTGAAGCTCGTCATTGACCAGCACCTTCATCGCCACCGCACCGCCTTGCGCGACGATGGTGTTGACGGCGGTCACCGCAACAGGCTCGATCGCGTAGAGCGGATCATCTTCCGCGGTGCGGGTGAAATTCCAGTCGATGCCGAATTCCTTGGTCGCAATCTGGGCAGCCGCCGGGAACCATTTCTGGAACTGGCCGTCGAGATCGCTGCGCGCATCGCCCTCGCCGCGCGGATAAACCGCGCGTGCACCGTGCGCAGTCAATTTCTCGTCGATGAAGCGCGGCACCGATTGATAGGTCGCAGCCCAGTCGCTGTTGCCGCAGCCGAACACGGCGTAGCGCACATTGGCAAAGGCATCCTTGGGCAGATCGTCGCCGAGCCATTTGACGAACTGCGTCGCATTGTCCGGCGGTGCGCCGTTATAGGAGGCGCAGATGATCAGCACGCCACCCTCCTGGGGCAGCTTGCCGACGTAATCGTCGAGCGGGCCGAGATGCACGGCAAAGCCGTTGATCTCGGCGAGGTCGGCCATGCGCGTCGCAAGCTCCTCGGCCGTGCCGAGATTGGAGCCGTACAGCACGAGCATCGGCGTGTTATGGCCGGGCCGCGTGGTCGGCTGACGTGGCGCCCTCGGCGCCGAAACGGCAGCCGCGATGGGCCCACCATAGGCACCGCGCTCGCGATCGGCGCGCGGACGCACCTTGATCTTGAAGCCTTCCGGCTTCATCGTCAGCGTTTCCTTCAGGTGCATCTGATAGCGCTGGTGGTCGATCAGCTTGAAGCGCTGGAGGATCATGCCAAGCGCAAGCGCGGCCTCATGCATGGCAAAGCCGCGGCCGATGCAGGCGCGCTGGCCGTTGCCGAACGGCTTCCAGGCATTGATCGGCCGTTTTGCCTCGGCTTCACGGCTGAAATTCTCGGGATCGAAGGCATCGGGGTTGGGGCCCCAAACGCTGGGATCGCGATGCAGCGCCGTCACCAGAATGGTGGTGAACGTGCCCTTCCTGAGCTTGTACTTTCCGCCGGCGATGGTCTCGTCGTTGAGCGGCGAGATGCCGTAGGCCGGCGCCGGCGGCCACAGCCGCAGCGACTCCTTCAAAATCTGCGTGATGTAGGTGAGCTGCGTGACCTGCTGATAAGTCGGACGCACATCGACATTGGGACCGAGGACGCGATCGACCTCGTCATAGGCCTTCTTGAGGATGTCGGGGTGTTTCAGCAGCGCATAGATCGCGCACGACAACAGGCCGCTGGTGGTCTCGTGGCCGGCGATCAGGAACGTGTTGATCTGGTAGCGGATGTTGACGTCGTCGAGCTGCTCGCCGGTCGAGCGGTCGACGCCGGTCATCATCGCGGCGAGCATGTCCTTCTTGTCGTCGATCCCCTCTGCGTTCTTGCGCCGCTCGGCGATGATCTCGTCGACCATCTTGTTCATGAAGGCGACGTCTTCGCCCATGGTCTTGCGCCGCTTCTGCATCCAGAGCTGCTCGAACGGCAGGCCACGCGTCATCATGATGGTTTCGAGCGAGCGCACCAGCGACTCGACGAAGGGATGGTAGTCGCGGCGGTAGAACGAATTGAAGCGGTATTCGAAGCCGCACAGGCCGATCGTATCCAGCGTCAGCGCCGTCATGTCGTGGACGACGTCGATCTCGTCGTCGGCGTTGAGCCGCTCCCATTTGTTGACGAGCTGCTCGGCGATATCGACCATGCTCGGATGGTAGGACTGCATGGCGCGGTTGCCGAAGGGCTGGAGCAGGATGTTATGCGCCTTGCTCCAGTTCGGCTCGCGGGTGTCCGCGGTGAACAGGCCGTCGCCGCCGACCGCACGCACGCGCCGCAGCGCGCCGCGCACCGTTTTGTCGAAACGTTTTTCGTCGGAGAGCTCATCGACGAGATCGTGGCCGGAGACGACGACGATCGGCGAGCCCATCATGTCGAGCCAGAAGATCGGGCCCAGCTCCTTCGCAAGCCGGGCCAAATGCTGCACCGGCGCAGCCGAGTCCAGCGACAGCATGTTGCCGACGACAGGCTTGGTCGGCGGCTGCGGAATCGGATCCAGACGGTTCTTGGATGACATTAAAAGTGCTTCCCCCTTAGTAGCCTCGTCATTGCGAGGAGCTCTTGCGAGGAAGCAATCCAGATTTCCACTACCGCGAGCTTTCTGGATTGCTTCGCTACCGCCTTCGCTCTTCGAGCTACGGCGGACAAGTCACTCACAATGACGAATTAGCCAAACCGCCTTCTACGCCATTCGATCAGCTTGGCGCTGACCTCCTCCGGCTTCTCCTGCTGCGTCCAATGACCGCTGTCGCGGACCAGATATTTTTCGAGATCTGGAATCAGCTTGTCCATGCCGTCGGCGGAAGACGGCGGCAACACCGCGTCGTTCTCGGCCATGATCATTAGCGACGGCACGCGCACCGTATGATCGAGTCCTTCGGCGCGCATCCAGTTGCGCGACATGTTGCGGTACCAATTGATGCCGCCGGTGAAGCCCGTTCTGGTGAAATTCTCGACGAACACTTTTTTCTCTTCCGGTGACAGGATCGGCGTGCGCGGATCGTGCTTCGCGTCATAAGCCGCAATCATCTGTGGAAACGCCAGATTGACCCGCGGCGAAGCGCCCACGCCGGCAATCACTTCCTCAGCCGCCGCATCGGGCGGGCGCGGCGCCGGCTTGCGCATGAATGCGTCGAAGGTCTGCTCGACGCGACTGCCAAAGATCCTGTCGGGTTCACGCGCCGGATCCTGGAACTGTACAATGTACATCTTCTCGCCGAAGCGTGCGCGCAACAGCTCGATCGGATCGGCCCAGGCACGGTTGGTATGGGGGGTGTTGATGCCGACCACACCAGCGACCCGATCGACGTGCCGCAACGGCATCTGCCAGACGATGAACCCACCCCAGTCGTGGCCGACGAAGATTGCCTTGTCGATTTTGAGATGATCGAGCAGGCCGACCAGATCGCCAGTCAGGTGCTCAATATCGTAGGCCTCGACCGGCTCGGGCCGATCGGTCGCACCATAGCCGCGCTGATCGGGTGCGATCACGCGGATGCCGGCCTCGCTCAGCGCCTTGATCTGGTGGCGCCAGGAGAAGGCGAGTTCGGGCCAGCCGTGGCACAGCACGATCGGCGGGGTGTCCGTGACCGGGCCCGCCTCGTAATAGCCCATGCGGATTCCGTTCGTCTGCACGAACTTGAGCGGCGGCATTTCAATCATCACGACTCCCCTATTCCGCGGCGCCTCTGATGTTCGCCGCCGGCGGCGTGTAGGCCGCTTCCAGCGCGGCAAACTCCTCCGGCAGCATGTCGCACATCACCTGCACATGCGGAATGATGTTGGCGCCGACGATGAAGCCGAAATCGAGCTGGTCGCGATAGCTCTGCACGGTGATGTTGAGCGCCTGCCCATGCGTGGAGATCGACACCGGGAAGATGTGCAGCAGTTCGGCACCCGCAGCGTAGAGCGTCTGCCGCGGCCCCGGCACGTTGGACACCGTGATGTTGGCCGCCGGCGGCAGCACGTTCGACAAGTCGGAGCGGCTGTAAAGCAGCGCCATGATCTGCACGATGATCGGTGCACCCAGCATCGAAATGTTGGAAACCTGCGGCATCAACGCCCGCAGCGGATGCGACATTTCCTTGGATTTGGTCGATTGCGCAATAATGGCTTCCAGCCGCGCCTTGGGATCGTCGATGTCGGTCGCGATCGAGCAGATCATGCCGAACACCTGATTGTTGGCCTCGGTGTTGCCCTCCTCGCGCAGCGAGATCGGCACAGCCGCAGTCAGCGATTTTGCCGGCAGCGTGGCATACTGCTTGAGGTAGCGCCGGACCACGCCAGAGGCGAGCGCGAGCACGACGTCGTTGAGCTTGCCGCCGGCCTGCTTGGCTAGCGCCTTGGATCGCGACAACGAGATCGAGACACCGGCAAAGCTGCGCTCGGACGAGATCGATTTGTTCAGCATGGTCGGCGGCGACACCATGCTGGCGAGGCTTTCTCGCGACTTCGGATCGGAGATCTTGCCAAGCACCTCGGAGACACTCTTGACCATGGTCGGGATGTTGCCGGCGAAGCGCACCGCGCTCTCGATCTGGTACATCGCGTTGTCGAACAGGATCGAGCCGATGTCGCTCTTGCCGGTGCGCGGCAGTTGCAAATTCTTCGCCGCGGCCGAGGCGTCGAGCGGCTGAGTGAAGAGCTGCTGATAGGAATCGAGCAAATTGGCCGCGATGTCGCGCGGCTCCTGTCCGGGTTTGCTGCCCGCCGCCGGCGGATCGACCTGCCGCGGGACCGGAGAGATGTCGTAGATCATGTTGGTCAGCGCCGCGCCAGCGCCGCCGTCGATGGCCGCATGATGCATCTTGGAGTAGAGCCCGACCTCGTTGTCCTTCATGCCCTCGAACACGTAAAACTCCCAGAGCGGACGCGCGCGGTTCAGGAGTTTTGCGTGCATCCAGCCGACGATGCGTTCGAGCGTGGCGCGGTCGCGCGGCTGCGGCAGGCTGGCGCGGAAGATGTGACGGTCGATGTCGAACTGATCGTCCTCGACCCAGGAGGGATGATCGATGTCGAGCGGCGCCTTCTCCAGCCGCGCTTTGAGGATCGGCGCGACGTGCAGGCGCGAGACGATCATCGCCTTGAAGTCTTCGAAGAAGTCGCCCTTGTAGTCGTCGGGCAGGCGAAAGATCGCCATGCTGCCGACATGCATCGGCATCTCAGGCGTTTCCAGATAAAGAAATGATGCGTCCAGCGACGACAGCTTCTTACCGTCAGCCATAGTTCCCTCCCGAGAGTCTTGACGGGCGCCTTCAGGCGCTTCTCGTCAGGCCGATACTGCCCGCTCCGGCGGGGCATATGCAATGGCAAACGGACCCGCCCGGTCAAATGGCCAGAACTCCCCCTCCGGTTGCGCCAGGCGGTCCGCCACGGCCCACAGCGCCGCGGGGTTCACACCGAGCCCGATATGGCTCGCCAGATGCACCTCGATATTCTCGGCGCGGTCGGAGGAACGCAGCAGGCAGGTCCGCCAGTTCACGACGCCGTCGGCGCGCGAATAGATCGACGTCGCCGGCACCGGCAGATCGCCGGCGATCGCCTCGCGCAGTTCGGCAAAATCCTCGACCCGCTCGCCGGACAGCGCCTCGTAGAGCCGCGTGGCGTTGGTCGCCCGCACGTCGTTGGCAAACGGACTGCCAAGCGTGACGACATAACGGACCATCTCGGGTGCCTGGAGCGCGAGATCCCGGGCATAGACGCCGCCAAGGCTCCACCCGACCAGGCTGACCTTGCGCCCGCTCGCGGCGTGGATCTCGGCGAGGCGGGCGCGCAAGGCTTCCCGCATCCGCCCGAGCCCACCGAGATTGCGGCCCATCCGCCAGGCATGCGCCTCATAGCCGAGCTCGCCGAGATAGCGCCGCATCGGCGCCATCGAGAGATCGCTGGCGAGAAAGCCCGGTAGCGCCAGCACCGGATGGCCATCGCCCCTGGGCGCGCGCATCAGGAGCGGCGACAGCAACAGGCTTGCATTGAACTCCAGAAGTCCGCGGGCTTCGGCGAGCAGCAAACCAAGGCCCGGCGGACGAAGCCGGCCTGAATCCTGCGGCCCGTCCGGCCCGGACGGCATTATTTCTTCTTGTCGCTGCTACGTGAGCTGCCGAGGCCGGCCATGGTGACGAACATGTCCTGAAACCGCTCGGCGATCTTGGGATCGAAGGTGAACCAGCTCTGGATCAGCGATTCCGGCGAGACCTTTTCGATGTTGGACATCATCTGCTGCTGCAGCTTGTCCATCACGGCGTTCTGCATCGGCATCACGTCGGGTAATCCGAAGAACTGGCGGGCCTCGAGGGGGGTGCAGTCGATTTCGATATTAACTTTCATGTCCCCTCCGGACGAGATTCGAGCGGCCTGCCGCAGTATCGCCGCGACATGGTGTGCAACGCAAGCGACCTGAGGCTGGCGGCTGGGCCCCGGTTTTCAAGATCGGCAAGTATGGTCAACCAAATCGCTTCGCCGGGCAGCCTGCGAGGCCTTTCCAGGTTTATTCCCCGGGCAGGTCGAAAGTTGAATATCGCCGCCTGACCTTTCGCCCCCAAATTGCCGGTCAGCATTGCTGCACAGCGGTGCAACTTGGCGCGTTCCTTGCTGGAATGGCGCTTGCACGGGTCGAGAACTCTGGGCAACATGGATCGATCGGCCCCACCGAACAATCAAAAATGACGGTGCGGGCAAGTGGAGAGGGTCAAGAATGTTAGTCGGACGAAGTCTGTTTGCGGCGACGCTCGCCGGTGCGCTTGCGTTGGCGATCTCGCCGGCGTCGAGCCAGACGCTGCGCTACGCCAACCAGGGTGAGCTGAAATCGCTCGACCCCTACACGCTGAACGAGTCGACCACCAGTGCGCATCTCGGTCATGTCTATGAGGGCCTGGTGGCCCGCGGCAAGGACCTGAAGATCATCCCGGCGCTCGCCGAAAGCTGGGAGACCCCGGAGCCGACCCGCTGGCGCTTTCACCTGCGCAAGGACGTGAAGTTCCACAACGGCGATCCCTTCACCGCTGATGACGTGGTGTTCTCGGCCGAGCGCGTGCGAGCCAAAGGTTCGAATTTTCAGAGCCGCGTTCCCGCCGATGCCAAGGTCGTCAAGATCGACGATTACACCGTTGATTTCGTCCTGACCTCGCCCAATCCGATCCTGACGGCACTGTGGGCGACCTGGTACATCATGGACAAAAAATGGGCAGAGGCGAACGATGCGGTGGCACCGACGCCCGCAGCCGCGACGACCCCGAGCTATGCCTCGCTCCATGAAAACGGCACCGGAGCCTTCACCATCGAGAGCCATCAGCCGGGCGTGAAGACCGTCTACAAGGCCAACCCGAACTGGTGGCGCAAGCCGGAGCATAATCTGAAGGAGATCATCTTCACGCCGATCGCAAACCCGGCCACGCGTGTCGCGGCCCTGTTGTCCGGCGAAGTCGACGTGATCGAGCCGGTTCCGGTGCAGGACATCGAGCGCGTCAAGGCGAGCCCCAACGCAACCGTGCTGACGGGACCTGAGCTCCGCACCATCTTCGTCGGCATGGATCAGGCGCGCGACGAGCTCCTCTATTCCAACATCAAGGGCAAGAACCCGTTCAAGGACGTTCGCGTTCGTGAAGCGGTTTACCGGGCGATCGACGTCGACCTGATCAAGAATCGCGTCATGCGCGGCCTGTCCACGCCATCCGCTTTGATGGTCGCCCCGGAGATCTTTGCCGCGAAGGACCTCACCCGGCCGAAGTTCGATCCCGACGCTGCCAAGAAGCTTCTGGCGGACGCCGGCTATGCCGACGGTTTCGAGGTGACGATGGACTGCCCGAATGATCGCTACGTCAACGACGCCGCGATCTGCCAGGCCATCGTCGGCATGCTTGCCCGCATCAACATCAAGGTGGATTTGCTGGCGCAACCGAAGGCCCAGTATTTCGCCAAGGTGCTGAAGCCCGGCGGTTACAAAACTTCGCTGTACATGCTGGGCTGGACTCCCGATACGCTCGACTCCCAGAACGTGCTGCACGACATCATGGGTTGCCGGGATGACCCGAAGGATCCCAACCGCGGCGAAGCCAATCTCGCCGGTTATTGCAACAGGCAGTTCGACGAGCTCGCCGACAAGGTTCTCGTGGAATCCGATACGGCCAAGCGCGATCAACTGATCAAGCAGGCTTTCGAGGTCTCGATGAAGGACTGGGCCTATGTGCCGCTGCACCAGCAGGCGCTCGCCTGGGGCGTGTCGAAGAAGGTGAAGCTGACCCAGCGTGCGGACAACATGGTCATGCTCTACTGGGCGACCAAACAGGACGAGTAGGTGTTGACAAGTTGTGAAGTCCCGGGAGCTCCGGCTTCCGGGACTTGCTGTTTCGGGCTAACGCGATGATGCGTGCCGCTGAAGAGATGTGAAAGGAACAGATGCTCGCTTTCACACTGCGCCGGGCCATCCAGGCCATTGGCGTCATGATCGCCGTCGGGATCATCTCGTTCTCGATGTTTCGCTTCGCCGGCGATCCCGTCAATCAGATGGTCGGGATGGATACGTCGGGCGCCGAGCGCGCCGCGATCCGCAAGTCGCTCGGTCTCGACGATCCCGTGATCGTGCAATTCGGTCGCTATATCGGCAACGCCGCGCAGTTCAAGTTCGGCGTGTCCTATCAGTTCCGCCTGCCCGTCACCAATCTCTTGATGGAGCGGATGCCGGCTACGCTGGAGCTGGCCATCGTTGCCACGATCTTCGCCATGGTCAGCGGCATCCTGATGGGCGTCTATTCCGCGCTGCGTCGCGACAGCTGGCTCGCACATGTCTTCCAGGCCGTCTCGCTGATCGGCATCTCGCTGCCGACCTTCCTGATCGGCGTTCTCATGATCTACCTGTTCTCGGTGACCCTCGGCTGGCTGCCCTCGTTCGGACGGGGTGATGTCGTCCATATCGGCTGGTGGACGACAGGCCTCCTGACGCTTTCGGGGCTGAAGGCGCTGATCATGCCTTCGATCACGCTCGGCCTGTTCCAGATGACCTTGATCATGCGGCTGGTGCGCGCCGAAATGCTCGAAGTCATGCGCACCGACTACATCCGCTTTGCCCGCGCCCGCGGGCTGACCACGCGGGCGATCCATTTCGGTCACGCGCTGCGCAACACGCTGGTTCCCGTGATCACCGTCGCGGGCCTGCAATTTGGCTCGGTCATTGCTTTTGCCATCATCACCGAGACCGTGTTCCAGTGGCCGGGCATGGGGCTCCTGTTCGTGCAGGCCGTTCAGAATGTCGATATCCCGATCATGGCAGCCTATCTGATGATGGTCTCCCTGATCTTCGTCACCATCAATCTCGTGGTTGATATCCTCTACACCATCGTCGATCCGCGGCTGCGCTCGACGGTCAGCCGGGCGCATTGAGATGAGCGAAGCCGTCGTTCCGCACACTGCCGAGACACGTGCTGCCGCCGCACCCGGCTGGTTCAGGCGCGCGCTCGATAGCGATTTGTTCTATTCGTTCCGTCGCTCCAAGATCACCATGATCGCAGCGGCCGTAACGCTGCTGTTCTTCCTGATCGCGATCTTTGCCTCGGTGTTGTCGGTACAGAATCCGTTCGATCCGGCGCAGCTCCAGCTGATGAATTCCCGCATCTCGCCGCTCTGGACCGCTGACGGCCAGAGCCCGTTCCTGCTCGGCACCGACGAGCAGGGTCGCGACGTGCTGTCCGCGATCCTCTACGGCCTGCGTATCTCGCTCCTCGTCGGCGTGCTCGGCGTAGTCCTCTCCGGCGCGATCGGCATCCTGCTCGGGCTGACGGCCGGCTATTTCGGCGGCGCCGTCGACGGACTGATCATGCGCATCGCCGACGTGCAGCTTTCGTTTCCGGCCATCCTGATCGCACTCCTGATCAACGGCATCGCCAAATCGGTGTTCGGCAACAAGCTCGACGAGATGAGCATGCTGGCCGTGCTGGTCTTCGCCATCGGCCTGAGCTTCTGGGTGCAGTATGCCCGCACAGTGCGCGGCTCTGTGCTGGTCGAGAAGAACAAGGACTATGTCGCCGCCGCGCAGCTGATCGGCCTGCCTGCCCCCGTGATCATGCTGCGCCACGTGCTGCCGAACACGATGGGGCCGATCCTCGTCATCGCCACCATCAATCTCGCGCTCGCCATCATCACCGAAGCGACACTATCATTCCTCGGCTCGGGCATGCCCGAGACCATGCCGTCGCTGGGCACGCTGATCCGCATCGGCAACGGCTATCTGTTCGCAGGCGAATGGTGGATCGTCGCATTTCCCGGCATCGCACTCGCGGCGCTCATCCTGTCGATCAACCTGCTCGGCGACTGGCTGCGCGACGCCCTCAACCCAAAGCTTCGATGAGTATGCAGCGTTCATGACCGAACCCGTTCTCTCCGTACGCAATCTCCAGGTGGAGTTCGCCGCCCGCCGCGGCACGTTGCGCGCCATCGACGGCGTCTCCTTCGACATCGCCAAGGGCGAGGTGTTGGGGGTGGTCGGCGAATCCGGCGCCGGCAAGTCCGTCACGGGCCTCGCGGTGATCGGCCTGATCGATCCGCCCGGCCGCATTGCCGGCGGCGAGATTCGTCTCGCCGGCTTGCGCATCGACAATCTGCCGCCGGAGGAGATGCGCCGTATCCGGGGCAAGCGCATCGGCATGATCTTCCAGGATCCGCTCACCTCGCTCAATCCGCTGTACAAGGTCGGCGACCAGCTCGTCGAGACGATCCGGACCCACCTCAATCTGTCCGAGACGGCCGCCCGCCGCCGCGCCATCGACCTGCTCGCCGAAGTCGGCATTCCCGCGCCGGAGAAGCGCATCGACGGCTATCCCCACGAGTTCTCCGGCGGCATGCGCCAGCGCGTCGTGATTGCGCTTGCGATCTGCGCCGAGCCGGAGCTGATCATCGCGGACGAGCCGACCACCGCGCTCGACGTCTCCGTGCAGGCGCAGATCATCTCGCTGATCAAGCGGCTGGGCCGTGACCACGGCACGGCCGTGATGCTGGTGACCCACGACATGGGCGTGATCGCCGAGACCTCGGACCGCGTGGCCGTCATGTATGCCGGCCGTGTCGCCGAGATCGGCCCGGTGCAGGACGTCGTGAAGAACCCACTGCACCCCTACGCCAAGGGCCTGATGGGCGCGATCCCGACGCTTGCCGGCGACGACAAGCGTCTGGTGCAGATCCCCGGCTCGATGCCGCGGCTGTCGGCGATCCCGCGCGGCTGCTCGTTCAATCCGCGCTGCGCATCCGCCTTCGATCGCTGCCGGATCGATAGGCCGGAGCCGCTGCCGCGCGGCACACAGTCGGTTGCCTGCCATCTCTACGACACTGTCCCGGCGGAGAGCGCGGCATGAGCACGCCCTTCGTTCAGGCCACAAATCTGCGCCGCGTCTTCGACGTCTCGAAGCCATGGCTCAACCGCGTGCTCGAAGGGGGGCAGCTCGAATATCTCAAGGCCGTCGATCACGTCACCTTCGACATCAGGAAGGGCGAGACTTTTGCGCTGGTCGGCGAGTCCGGCTCGGGCAAAACCACGGTGGCGCGCATGGTCGTCGGCCTGTTGCCGCCGAGTTCCGGCGACGTCCTGATCGACGGCGTCTCGATGACCGATCCGCGGCAGGCCCAGGCGCGGCGCAAGCTGCGCCGCCGCATCCAGATGATCTTCCAGGATCCCTATGCAAGCCTGAACCCACACTTCCGCGTCGATGCCATCATCTCCGAGCCGATCCGCGCCTTCGACCTGATCCAGGGCGAGCGCGACATCCAGACCCGCGTCGGCGAACTTCTCAGTCTCGTCGGCCTGCATCCGGACGACCGGCTGAAATTCCCGCACGAATTCTCCGGCGGCCAGCGCCAGCGCATTGCGATCGCCCGGGCGCTTGCCTCCGAAGCCGAATTCATCGTCTGCGACGAGCCGACCTCGGCACTCGACGTCTCCGTTCAGGCGCAGATCCTGAACCTGATGCGCGACCTCCAGGACAAGTTCGGCCTGACCTACATGTTCATCAGTCACAACCTCGCCGTGGTCCGCCACATGGCGAGCCGCGTCGGCGTGATGTATCTTGGCCGCATCGTCGAGATCGCCGAGGGCCGCGAACTGTTTGCCCGGCCGCGCATGCCCTACACCAAGATGCTATTGGGCGCCGTGCCCGATCTCGCCATGAGCGGCCGCCAGCGCATTCCGGTGAAGGGCGAGATCCCGAACCCGATCAATCCGCCCCCCGGCTGCGCCTTCAATCCGCGATGCCCGCTGGCGTTCGATCTGTGCCGCAAGGAAGCCCCGGAACTGATCGACGGCGTCGCCTGTCACGCAGTGAACACCGCGCCGGTCCCAGCGTGACGCGTGCGTGCCATGCGGCCTGTGCATTTGGCATCCCAGCATCGGCTGTGATCAATTGCGCGCGCCGCAAATGAGGTAGCCATGGCCAGCAACGTCAATCCCGATCCTTTCACGACGCGCCCCGAGATCGAGGGCACGTTCGGGGTCGTCGCCACCACACACTGGATCGCGACCGCCGTCGGCATGGCCGTCCTCGAAAAGGGCGGCAACGCCTTCGATGCCGGCGTCGCCACCGCCTTCACGCTCCAGGTTGTCGAGCCACATCTGAACGGTCCCGGCGGCGACGTGCCTATTATCGTCCATGACGTGAAGCGCGGCCGCACCGAGGTGATCTGCGGCCAGGGCCCGGCGCCGGCGCGCGCCACCATCGCGCACTACAAGAGCGAAGGCCTCGACATGGTGCCCGGCACCGGCCTGCTCGCGGCCTGTGTCCCCGGCACCTTCGAATCCTGGATGATGCTGCTCCGCGACTACGGCACGATGCGCGTGCGCGACGTGCTGGAGCCCGCGATCTCTTATGCGCGCGACGGCTATCCGCTGGTCGAGCGCGCCTGCGCCACGATCCAGACTGTCGAGCAATTGTTCCGCAAGCATTGGCCGACGTCGGCCGCAGTCTATCTGCCAAACGGCGAAGTGCCGAGGCCCGGCACGCTCTTCACCAACAAGACGCTGGCCGCGACCTACGCCCGGATTCTCAGCGAAGCCGAGAGCGGTGGTGGAGGCCGCGACGCCGAGATCGAGCGTGCGCGCAAAGCTTGGTCGCAAGGTTTTGTCGCGGAAGCCATCGACAAGTTCTGCCGGACCCAAGAGGTGATGGACGTCAGCGGCTCGCCGCATCGCGGCGTCCTCTCCGCCGACGACATGGCACGCTGGCAGCCAACCATCGAGGCCCCACTCACCTACGACTATGGCCGCTACACCGTCTGCAAGGCCGGCGTCTGGAGCCAGGGCCCCGTGACGCTCCAACAGCTCGCGCTCTTGAAGGGATTTGCGCTCGACGGGCTCGACCCGACCGGGCCGGAATTCATCCATCTCCAGATCGAATGCGCAAAGCTCGCCTTCGCCGACCGCGAAAAATTCTACGGCGATCCCAAGTTCAGCGAGATCCCGATCGCAACGCTGCTGTCGGACGCCTATAACGACGAACGCCGCAAGTTGGTTACCGAGAAAGCTTCGCTCGATCTCCGGCCCGGCGCGGTCGAGGGCCTTGGTGGCGTGGTCAAGCTGCGCCGCGCCGAAGGCCAGCGCGAGGCCGTGGGCGCGCTCGGCGCCGGCGAACCGACGGTTGGGCGCTTTGGCGAAGTGCGCGGCGACACCGTGCATTTCGACATCATCGACAAAGCCGGCAACATGGTCTCGTCGACACCGTCCGGCGGTTGGCTGCAATCCTCGCCTGTCATTCCCGAGCTGGGTTTCTGCCTCGGTAGCCGCGCCCAAATGTTCGATCTGGAGGAGAACCAACCGAGCTCGCTCGCGCCGGGCAAGCGGCCGCGCACGACGCTGTCGCCGACCATGGCGCTACGCGACGGCGAGCCGTATCTGGCCTGGGGCTCGCCCGGCGGCGACCAGCAGGATCAGTGGATCACGCAATTTTTTCTGCGCCACGTCCATTGCAACCTTAATCTCCAGGAGGCCATCGACGCGCCGGCCTGGCACTCCGAGCATTTCCCGATCTCGTTCTGGCCGCGCACCGCCCGTCCCGGCGTGCTCGTGGTCGAGAACCGCGTGCCGAAGGCGACGATCGAGAACCTTCGCGAGCGCGGGCATATCGTCGAGGTCGGCCCCGACTGGTCCGAAGGCCGCCTCACCGCCGCCTCGCGCGTCGGGGTGCGCCGACGCGCCGCCGCCAATCCGCGCGGCATGCAGGGCTACGCCGCAGGGCGCTGAAGGCAGCACATGACCTGGTCGATCATTGCGCGAGATTCTGCCACCGGCCAGTTCGGCATTGCGGTCGCGACCCGCTTCTTCGCCGTCGGGGCGCGCGTGCCCTATATCGCCGCCGGCCTCGGCGCGATCGCGACGCAGGCCTTCGTCAATCCCTATTACGGCATCGACGGCGTCAAGCTGCTGCGTGACGGCCTGAACGCACATGACGTGCTCGCCGCCTTGCTCGCGACCGACGATGGCCGCGAGAGCCGGCAGATCCACATCATGGATGCCAGCGGCGAGATCGCCGCGCATACGGGGCGCGACTGCGTCGACTGGTGCGGGCACATCGCCGGTAGCGGCTTCTCCATTGCCGGCAATATGCTCGCGGGCGCCGACGTGCTCGACGAGACCGCAAAAACCTATATCGCCAATGACAGCCTGCCCTTCCCGGCCCGCCTGCTCGCGGCGATGCGTGCGGGCGAGGCAGCCGGCGGCGACAAGCGCGGCAAGCAATCCGCGGCCTTGCTGATCCATGGCGAGGAGGAATGGCCGGTGCTGGACATTCGCGCCGACGATCATCCCGATCCGCTCGGCGAGCTCGAACGACTCGAAAAGGTCAGCCACGAGCTCTGGGTGCATTTCCGCTCTTCCATGCCGACGCGGCGGAACCCGGCCGGCAACACCGATCGCAGCATCATCGACGCCAGCATCGCCGCAGCGCGTGCAAGGTCATCATGAGCGCGAGCCCCCTCATCGAGATTAGGGATCTCCGTATCCGCTTTCACGGTGACGATGGCCGCGTCACCCACGCGGTCGACGGCGTCGATCTCAGCGTCGCCAATGGCGCCACGCTCGGTCTCGTCGGCGAATCCGGCTGCGGCAAGAGCGTGACGTCGCTCGCAATCATGGGATTGCTACCAAAGCAGAGCGCGGAAATATCAGGCGCGATCCGCTTCGACGGCTTTGATCTGCTGAAGACTCCTGACCAGACGCTGCGCGATCTGCGCGGCAACCGGCTCGCGATGATTTTTCAGGAGCCGATGACCTCGCTCAACCCGAGCTTTACAATCGGCGACCAGATCATCGAAACGATTTTGCGTCATCGCGGCGGCTCGCGGAAGAGCGCGCGCCAGCGGGCGATCGAGCTGCTGCGGCGCGTCCACATTCCCTCGCCCGAGCGGCGCATCGACGAATACCCGCATAAGCTCTCCGGCGGCATGCGCCAGCGCGTCATGATCGCGATGGCGCTGGCCTGCGATCCGCGCCTGCTGATCGCGGACGAGCCGACCACCGCACTCGACGTCACCCTGCAGGCGCAGATCCTGGAGCTGATGCGCGAATTGAAGGCGGCAAGCGGCGCCGCGATCATCCTGATCACGCACGATCTCGGCGTGGTCGCCGAAGTCTGCGACGAGGTCGCGGTGATGTATGCCGGCGAGATCGTCGAGCGCGCGCCGGTGGACGAATTGTTCGCCACGCCGCAGCACCCCTACACGGTCGGCCTGCTCGGCTCGATCCCGCGACTCGACCATCGCGCCGAGCAGCTTGCGACCATCGAAGGCATGGTGCCGAACATGGCGCAGCCGCCAGCCGGCTGCCGCTTCGCCGCGCGCTGTCCGTTCGTGCTCGAGGCCTGCACCAGGGCGCAGCCGCCGCTGGTTGAAGTCAGCCCTGGCCACCTTTCGCGCTGCATCCGCGCGCCGCTCGAACTGTTGGTGTCGTGATGGCGCTGCTCGAGGTCGAAGGCCTGGTCAAGCATTTCGTCGCCGAGCGCTCGCTGTTCGGCCGGGCGCTGGCGCATGTCAAGGCGGTCGACGGCGTGTCCTTCTCGCTCGAAGCCGGAATGACGCTGGCGCTGGTCGGCGAATCCGGCTGCGGCAAATCCACCGTCAGCCGCCTGGTGCTGCGGCTGATCGAGCCGGATGAGGGTGCGATCCGCTTCGAGGGCCGCGATCTCCTCTCGCTCGACGCCAACACGCTGCGTGCCTTCCGCCGCGAGGCGCAGATCATCTTTCAGGACCCCTACGCCTCGCTCAACCCGCGCATGACGGTCGGCCAGATCCTGACCGAGCCGCTGGCGCTGCACAACCTCGTGCCATCGGCGCAGCGGCACGAGCGCGTCGCGGAAATCTTGCGGCTGGTTGGGCTAGAGCCGCGGCTCGCGCGACGCTATCCGCACGAATTCTCCGGCGGCCAGCGCCAGCGCATCGCGATTGCCCGCGCGCTCGCGGTCGAGCCGAAACTGATCATCTGCGACGAGCCGGTCTCGGCGCTGGACGTCTCGATCCGCTCGCAAATCCTCAATCTGCTGCGCGAGCTTCAGGACCGGCTTGGGCTGGCTTATATTTTCGTCTCGCACGACCTCGCCGTGGTCAAGCACATCGCCGACCACGTCGCGGTGATGAACCTCGGCCAGATCGTCGAGACGGCCGAGGCGGACGCGCTGTTCGCAGCACCCGGCCATCCCTATAGTCGGGCGCTGCTGTCCGCGATCCCGGTGCCTAAACCGCAGGCAAAGCGCAGCCGGATTGTGCTGCAAGGGGAGATCCCCAGCGCGCTCAATCCGCCGCCGGGGTGCCGCTTCCACACCCGTTGCCCCTATGTCATCGACCGCTGCCGCAGCGAAATGCCACAGCTCGTCCCGGATGGCATCGGACATGCAACGGCCTGCCACCGAACGTCGGAACTGCCGTCCTCCGCGGCGATCGTCCCGTCCGACGGCGGCTTTTCGCCGGTCCTGGAAAAATTGGTCGCCGCCTTCAGCGGCAGCCCGGAAGCAGTCCGCGGCGGCGGGGTTAGTTCATTGGGGACGGACCCGGCCTAGCCCGCGAAACAGAGGTTGAGAGCGATGAGCTTTGTGCGTTTGACAATCCTGGCGTCGGCCCTGCTGACGTCGCTCGCGGGCGCAGTCCAAGCCCAGACCACGCTTCGCATCGGCATCGCCGAGGACCCCGACATCCTCGATCCCAGCATCGGCCGCACCTATGTCGGCCGCATCGTATTCTCCGCCTTCTGCGACAAGCTGTTCGATATCGACGAGAAGCTCAACGTCGTGCCGCAACTTGCGCTGTCCCACGAGACCTCGGCCGACGGCAAGGAGATGACGATCAAGCTCCGGCCTGGCGTCAAATTCCACGACGGCGAGCCGCTGGACGCGGAAGCCGCGAAATTCTCGATCGAGCGTCACATGACGCTGCCCGGATCGTTCCGCAAATCCGAGCTCGCCAGCGTCGATCATGTCGAGGTGGTCGATCCCCTGACCATCAAGCTGGTGCTCAAGACGCCCTACTCGCCCTTGATTGCCCAGCTCACCGACCGCTCGGGCATGATGATGTCGCCCAAGGCGGCAAAGGAAGCCGGCGACAAGTTCGGCCTGCACCCGGTCTGCGCCGGCCCCTACAAATTCGTCGAGCGCGTCCAGCAGGACCGCATGGTGTTCGAGAAATTCGCCGACTACTGGAACAAGGACAACGTCCATATCGACCGCGTCGTATTCCTGCCGATCATCGACGCCACCGTCCGTCTCGCCAATTTGAAGTCCGGCGGGCTCGATCTGATCGAGCGCGTGCTGGCGACCGACATCAAGGACGTGCGCGCCGATTCCAAGCTGGTGCTGTCGACGGCACCGGAGCTCGGCTATCTCGGCCTGACCGTCAACATCGGCAACGACAAGACCAAGGGGCCGCTGAGCCAGTCCGCGAAGGTGCGCCAGGCGCTCGACCTGTCGATCGATCGCGAGGCGCTCAACCAGGTCGTCTTCAACGGCGAATTCACGCCCGGCAATCAATGGGTCAGCCCGACCCATCCCTATTACCAGAAGGCGTTCCCGGTCCACGGCCGCGATATCGCGAAGGCGAAGGCGCTATTGAAGGAAGCCGGCGTCAGCCTCCCCGTGACAGTCGACTACATGGTCCCCAAGGGGACGGAGTATGAGGCCGTTGCGCAGGTCGTACAGTCGATGGCCGCGGAAGCGGGTTTCGACATCAAGATTCGCGTCGTTGAATTCGCGACCACCTTCAAGCAGGCGCAAGCCGGCGAATTTCAGATCTTCCAGATCAACTGGAGCGGCCGCATCGATCCTGACGGCAACTCCTACATCTTCATGCGCAGCAAGGCCCCTCAGAATGACGGCGTCTATTCCAACCCTGACGCCGACAAGCTCCTGGAAGACGGACGAGCGACCTCCAACGTCGACGAGCGCAAGGCGATCTATGAGAAGTTGACCAAGATCCTGCTCGACGATCTGCCCATCATTTACATCTACCACCGCAAGCTCCTGATCGCACACACGACCAAGCTCCAGGGCTACAGGCAGATGCCGGACGGCCTGGTGCGCGTGGTCGGGCTGAAGTTCAAATGATTGCGGCTGCGCCTGGGACGCGAGCCCGGCCATGCTGAATTTCCTCGCCCGCCGCATCGCGCAGATCGTGCCGACCCTGTTCTTCGTGTCGGTGCTGATCTTCTCGCTCCAGCAATTGCTGCCCGGTGATCCCGCGCTGGTGATGGCCGGAGAGGAGCGCGATCCCGCCGTGATCGAGCAGATCCGCCAGCAATACCGGCTCGATCAACCGATCCCGGTGCAGTACGTCTACTGGCTCAAGGGCGTGCTGTCGGGCAATTTCGGCGAGTCGTTGCGCAACAAGATGCCGGTGCGCGAGCTGATCGCACAAAAGTTGCCGGTGACGCTCCAGCTCGGCTCGATGGCGTTCCTGTTTGCGTTCCTGATCGGCGTTCCCGCCGGGATCGTCTCCGCGGTGAAAAAGGGCACAGCGTGGGACTACGGCGCCAGTTTGTTCGCGCTGTGGGGCCTCTCGACGCCGAATTTCTGGCTCGGAATCCTCATGATCTTCCTGTTCTCCATCGAGCTCGGCTGGCTGCCGGCCTCGGGCTATGTGCCGCTCACCGAGAACTGGCGCGCCAGCCTCGCCGCCACCATCATGCCGGCGTTCGTGCTCGGCAACGCGATTTCCGCGATCCTGATGCGGCATACCCGCAGCGCGATGCTCCAGGTGCTTGAGAGCGATTATGT
This sequence comes from Bradyrhizobium betae, assembly GCF_004123905.1. Lineage (GTDB taxonomy): Bacteria > Pseudomonadota > Alphaproteobacteria > Rhizobiales > Xanthobacteraceae > Bradyrhizobium > Bradyrhizobium betae_A. Next base: position 15,244 of record NZ_MZXW01000015.1, on the reverse strand, counting down.
CCGCACCGCGCGCGCCAAGGGCCTCTCCGAACGCTCGGTCATCCTGAAGCACGCGATGCGCAACGCGCTGACACCGATCATCACGCTCGGCGCGCTCGAGCTCGGCACGCTGCTGTCGGGCGCGGTGCTGACCGAACAGATCTTCTCCATTCCCGGCTTCGGCAAGCTGATCGTGGACGCCGTGTTCAACCGCGACTATGCGGTCGTGCAAGGCGTGGTGCTGGTGACGGCCACGGTCTACATCACCCTGAACCTCGTGGCCGACGTGGCTTATATCCTCGTCAATCCGCGGCTGAGAGGCTAGGCGATGACCGACGCAGCACTACCCGCCGGTACCGCCACGCAGGCCTATGAGCTGGACAGCCCGGCCCGTCGCGCCCGGCGGCGGCTGTTCAAGCGCAAGGCCGCCGTGTTCGGGCTCGTCGTGATCACGGCGTTCATTCTGCTTGCTGCGCTCGCCCCACTCGTCGTGCCCTATGATCCCATCGCGACGAGCTGGAGTCTGGTGCGCAAGCCGCCGACCGCGGCGCACTGGCTAGGCACTGACGAACTCGGCCGCGACATCCTGAGCCGTGTCGTCTATGGCGCGCGGGCGTCCCTGATGGCGGGTCTGATCTCGGTCGCGATCGCGCTCGGGATCGGCGTGCCCCTTGGTCTCCTCGCCGGCTATCGTGGCGGCTTTGTCGACGCGCTGATCAGCCGGATCACGGATGCGATGCTGGCCTGCCCGTTCCTGATCCTCGCAATCGCGCTCGCGGCGTTCCTCGGCCCGAGCCTCGGCAATGCCATGATCGCGATCGGCATCTCGGCCACCCCGATCTTCATCCGCCTCACCCGCGGCCAGGTGCTGGTCGTCAAGGCCGAGGATTATGTCGAGGCGGCGCGCGCGCTCGGCAATCCCGGCTGGCGGATCGCGTTCGCGCATATCCTGCCGAACATCCTGCCGGCGCTTCTGGTGCAGGCCACGCTCTCGATCGCGGCTGCCATCATCGCGGAAGCCGCGCTGTCCTTCCTCGGCCTCGGTCAGCAGCCGCCGGCGCCGTCCTGGGGCAGCATGCTCAACGCGGCGCAGCGCTTCCTGACCCAGGCACCCTGGATGGCGATCTGGCCGGGGCTCGCGATCTTCCTCGTGGTGCTGTCGCTGAACCTGCTCGGCGACGGCCTGCGCGACGCGCTCGACCCGCGCCAGCGCTAAATCACCATCTCCCGCATCACGCGGCGGCAATCCATCTCGTATTCGAGATCGACCACCGGCGGCCGGGCGAAATGCCAGGTCAGGCCGGAGCGCAGCGCGCCGCGGCGGACCAGTTCGTCGACCAGCGCGTGGTGAAAGTCGTGCACGGAATAGGCCTGCACGCCGGTCGTGTCTTTCCAGCCGAAGCCGAACGCCGCCATGCGGTTCTCCATCTGCGAGGTCGTGGTGAAGCGCACCTTCTCGCGCAGGCCTTCCGGACTGAGGTCTCGGTAGCGCACGGTGCGCTCGACATAGGTGCCGCTGCCCTCGCGTGCCTCGGCACCACCAGCGATAACAAAGCTCGGGCTCTTCGAGGTCGTTGGGCGCGTGAAGGAGAACGCATAGAACGACGGCTCGGACGGTGGATCGATCTCGGGGCAGACATTGCTGCGCGCCACCGGATTGTTGGTGCCGTCAAAAATGCCCCATTCGGACAGCGTCTTCACATAATGCAGGTTGAACGCGCGAAAGCCCTCTTCGCTGAAGGCCGCCGGCGAGCGCAGCTCGCAGGCGCAGAACGCCGTCAGCGGCCGCCCTGCCTCCTGAATATACTTTGCCGCCAGTGCAAATCCCTCGGCCAGCAGCACCGGCCGATCGAAGCGGACACGCTCGATCTCATAACCGTCGTCCGCAGCAGCACCCGCCGAATACTGGAACACGGACGGAATGAAACGATAATTGCCGGCAGAGAAGTCACTGACCATCTCGAACTCCTAGTCCAGTTGCATGCGAATGTCCTTGGCGCCGTTGAGCAGGCGCTTCAGGTGAAAGCCGGCCAGGGAATCGTCGGCGTGCATGCCGACCAGCGCGGCAAAGGCCGGCATGGCGGCGGCGTCACCGGCCTCCATCTTGGCGAAAGCCTCGGAATAGAGCGCCGTCTCCGGCGCATCGAATCTGGCCTGCGTCAGCGGCTCGAACGCCTGCAACGGCTCGCTGCGGCCACGCAGCATCAGCTCACCCACGGGACGGCCTTGAAAATTCTCGGCCGCCTTGGCGACGCCGGCACTGACGCAGATGCGCGTTCCCAGCTGCTTGTTGGCCGCTTCCAGCCGCGCTGCGATGTTGATGGAGTCCCCATAGGCGGTGTAGTCGAAGAAGCGGTTGCCGCCGAAATTTCCGACCAGTGCCGGCCCGACGTGAATACCAATGCGCGTGGCGCCGAAACTCACGCCCTTGGCCTTCTGGCGCGCGCAAAAATCCTGCGCCCAGGCATCGAGATCGTGGGCGCAGGCGACCGCACGCGTCGCATAATCGGGCTGGTCGCCGGGCGCGTTGAACAACACCAGGAGCGCGTCGCCGATGATCTTTGCGACCGTCCCTTCATGTGCGAACACGATTTCGGTCATTCCGCCGACATATTCGCTGAGAAGCGCGCCCAGCGTCTCCGGCGGCGCGGTCTCGACCAGCGAGGTGAAGCCGGTGATGTCAGTGAAGATGGTCGCGACATCGCGCCACTGCACCTCGATTCCCTCACCGTCTCCGCTTGCCGCCAGACGCTTGGCGAGCTCGGGCGAGAAATGACGCGACAGCGCCGCCTGGGCGCGCTCCGCCTCCATCTGCCGGCGCCGCACCTCGCGCAGCATCTCGATGTGGCGCATGGTCTTCGAAATCGTGGCTTCCAGGTCGACGAAGTCGATCGGCTTGGTCAGGAAGTCGAACGCACCGCGGTTCATGGCCGTGCGGATGTTGCTCATATCGCCATAGGCCGAGACAATGATGGTCGACTTCTTGTCTTCCGCCTCCTGGAGCTTGGCCAGCAGCGACAGTCCATCCATCCTGGGCATGTTGATATCGGACACCACCATATCGACATGCGGATTGTGCTCGAGCGATTGCAGCGCCTCGAGGCCGTCGCGCGCGAACATGATGTCGACGTCCCCGTCGCGGATCTGCCTGCGGAACTTCTGCAGGACCAGCGCCTCGAGGTCCGGCTCGTCGTCGACGAAGAGGATGGTCGCGGTCATGCGGCTTGCTCGAGCCTCGTGTCGATCTGCTGCCGCAGCAGCGCAAAATCGATCGGCTTGGTCAGGAGCCCGACGGCGCCGCGCTCGATCGCCTTCCTGCGCGTCTCCGCGTCGCCATAGGCCGTGATCATGATGACGGGAACATCCGGATGCTCGGCACGCACCTTGGGCAGCATGTCGAGCCCGCTCATGCCGGGCATGTTGATGTCCGACAGGATCAGGATCAGCGAGGGATCACGCACCTCGGCGGCGCGCTTCAGCGCTTCGGGCGCGGACGCAGCAAACTCCATCTGGAAGCGGCCGGCGCGCAGGTCGCGCCGGAACTGCTGCCGGAACAGTGCCTCGACGTCGGGTTCGTCGTCGACGACCAGGATGTAAACGTTCAACTCTTGCCTCCGGGAGTGCCGCCTGCCGCCATCACGCGCGGCAGGATGATGATGAATTCCGTGAATACACCGGGCTTGGTATCCACGTCGATCGTGCCGCCATGCTGCTTCACGACGATGTCATGGCTCATGGACAGGCCGAGCCCGGTGCCCTCGCCGGCCGGCTTGGTGGTGAAGAAGGGATTGAACATCTTCTCCTTCACGTCAGGTGGAATGCCGGTGCCGTTGTCGCGAATCCGGATCTCGACGCTGCCACCAAGATTTTTCGTCGCTGCACGCAGGGTAGGCTCGAAGGTACCCGCAGCGCTTTCCTTGCGTTTGGCAGAAGCATAGAAGCCGTTCGAGATCAGGTTGAGGAAGACGCGCGCGATCTCCTGCGGATAGATGTCGACCATGCCGGCTGCGGGGTCGAAGTCGCGCTCGAGCGTGACGTTGAAGGCAGGTCGTTCGGCACGCGCGCCGTGATAGGCGAGATTGAGGCTCTCCTCCACGACCGCATTGATGTCGCTGGGGCGATGCTCGCCGGAGCCCTCGCGCGAATGCAGCAGCATGTTCCTGACGATGGAATCGGCGCGCTTGCCGTGCTGCACGACCTTTTCGAGATTGCTCTTGAGCATGCCGGTCAGTTCGTCGACCTCCTCCTTCGTCTTGCCGTCAAGCGAGGCCGCTTGCAGGGCCTCGTTGAGCTCGTCGATCAGCTCGGTCGAGACCGAGGAGAAATTGTTGACGAAATTCAGCGGGTTCTTGATCTCATGGGCGATGCCCGCGGTGAGCTGGCCGAGCGATGCCAGCTTCTCGGTCTGAACCAGGCGATCCTGGGCGGCGCGAAGGTCGTTCAGGGATTGCCGCAGCTCTGCGGTCCGCTGCTCGACCTTGTTCTCGAGGTCGGCATAGGATTCCTGCAGGCGCGCGCCCATGTCGTTGAACTGGTCGGCGAGCCCTTCGAGCTCGTCGCCGGTCTTGATCGATATCCGCTGCGCGAAATCGCCGCTGCCGATGCGCTCGGCGCCACTCCGTAACGCCTGGATCGGCCCGACCATGCGGCGCGCCAGAAAAATCCCGGCAAGGACCGCGAAGATCGAGGCCGCGAACAACACGATCGCAAGCCGCTGCAGCGAAGCATAGAGCGCCGCATAGGCCTCCTCGACCGGCAACTCGACGAACATCGTCCAATGCATCGGCGCGATCGGAGCCGATGCGGTCAGCACCTTCTGCCCCTGGATGTTGCGCGCTTCGGGAAGCACGTCGGAGATGGTGCCGCCTTCGGCCTGCGCGGCGCGCACCTGCGCGAGGCCGGACATGTCGGTGTTGCGCAGGACCAGGCTGATATCGGGATGCGCGATCAGGCGCCCCTCCGGGCCGACCACATAGGCGTGTCCGTGCTCGCCGACCTTGATCTGGGACACGACGTCCCAGATCAGCTTGAGATTGACCTCCGCGATGCTGACGCCGGCATCCTTGCGCGCGCCGGCCAGCGCCAGCGTCATGTAGGGCTCTGAGTCCCTGCGGAAATAGACCGGCCCGTAATAGACCTTGTGCGCGACCGCCTCGGTGAACTTTGGGTCGGCCGACAGATCGATCCCGCTGTCGATCGCGTCCATGGCCAGCCGCGAGACCCGCAGGCGCTCCTTGCCGGTCGAATCCACCTGGGCGAGTTCGGTGATCGCGGGGACCTGACGCAACAGACGCAGCGCGTCGAACCGGCGCTGCTCGATCGAGCCCCCCGACCAGGGCAGCTGCGTGGTCCAGCCGAGCTGGCTCTCGATCTCCTTGACGAACTGGCCGATCTTGGCTGCCGCCGCCTCGGCCTGCTCATGCTGAACCCGGATCAGCGCGGCCTTGTGCTCCCGATAATAGAAGAAGACCTCGAACAGGCCGTTGGCAAGCAGCGCAATGGCGACGACGGCCACGAACAGCGCGACATATTTGGTGAACAGCCGCGTCCTGATCCGCGGCCCCGCCGCTTCGCCGGACCCGACGCCATCCGCGGCCGCGCTCGGCAGCGCCCTGGGTTGCGGGGTATCGGGGTGGAGGGAGAGGCTCATCCCACCATACCTAGCAAGAAGGCCGGACGTTGTCTCTCGCCAGCGCGGGAAGGGCTCGCCCTAAAGCATGATCCGGAAAAGTGCGAAGCGGTTTTCCGAAAAGATCATGCGCAAACAACAACCTAAAGCGCGATGACGATTCATCCCAATCTCATTGCGCTTTAGGCCTGACGGCGGCCGCCGCGCCGGGGCACATAAAAAGCGGCGGCAACGGACTGGCCGCTACCGCCCCTCTTGTCCGATTGTTGCGGCCTCAGGTCGGCCGCAGCGCCTTGGCGTTGAGGTCGAGATCGTTGACCTGCTTGTTCCGCTCAGAATCGGCCGCCGCACGGTGGTCGGTTGCCAGCACCACATAGACCGCCGGCAGCACGAACAGCGTGAACAGGGTGCCGATCGACATGCCGGCGACGACCACGAGGCCGATCGAGAAGCGGCTGGCCGCGCCCGCGCCGGTCGCGGTCAGGAGCGGGATCAGGCCGGTCACCATCGCCGCCGTGGTCATCAGGATCGGCCGGAGACGAATGCGGGCCGACATCTCGATCGCGGACCGGCGATCGAGCCGCTCGTTGATCTGGAGCTCGTTGGCGAACTCCACCATCAGGATGCCGTGCTTGGTGATCAGGCCGACCAGGGTTAGCAGACCGACCTGGGTGTAGATGTTCATGGTTGCCATGCCGAAGAACAGCGGGATCAGTGCGCCGACGATCGCCATCGGCACCGAGATCATGATGACGAGCGGATCGCGAAGACTCTCGAACTGAGCCGCCAGCACCAGGAAGATGATGATCAGTGCGAAGCCGAAAGTGATCGCGAGCTGGTTGCCTTCCTGCACATACTGTCGGGAGTCGGCGAGGTAGTCATGGCTGAAGCCCTGCGGCAGATTCTTGGCCTCGCCTTCGAGGAAGTCGACCGCAGCACCGACGGTGACACCGGGCATCGGCACGGCCGAGAAGGTCGCCGAATTGAGCTGATTGTAATGCGTCAGCGAATTCGGATCGGTCCTGGTCTCGATCGACACCACCGTCGACAACGGAAGCTGCTGGCCGGTGTTGGTCGACACGTAGTAGCCGCCGAGCGATTCCGGCGAGAGCCGCTGGCCGCGCGGCACTTGCGGGATCACCTGATAGGAGCGGCCCTCCAGATTGAAGCGGTTGATGTAGTTGCCGCCCAGCAGCACCGCCAGCGCACTGCCGACATTCTGCATGTTGACGCCGAGGTCCTGGGCCTTGGTACGGTCGATCTTCACCGTCACGGTCGGCTGGTTGTAGGCGAGGTCACTGTCGGAAACGATGAACATGCCGCTCTTGCGCGCGGCGGCCTTCAACTTCTCCATCTGCTCGTAGACGGCCTGGAAGCCCGCGGTCGAGTTGATCACCATCTGCACCGGCAGACCGCCCGGCCCACCCGGCAGCGGCGGCAAATTGAACGCAAAGGCCTGGACGCCCTCGATCTTGGAAAGCTCGGCCTGGACCAGTGGCTTCAGCGCAATCGAGGAACGCTTGCGTTCGTCCCACGGCTTCAGCAGCATGCCCGCGATACCGCCCTGCGGCCCGTTGATGCCGTTCAGCACGAAACGCAGATCGGTTTCGGCGAACTTCTGGAATTCCTTGTCGAGCTTCTCGCCGTAGAAATCGACATAGTCGATGTTGGCGTATTTCGGCGCCTTGGTCACCGCGAACACGATTCCCTGGTCCTCCTCAGGCGCCAGCTCCTTCGAGGTGTGCATGTAGAGGAAGCCCACGAGCCCGAGGATCGTCACCGCGAACAGGCCGGTGATGGACTTGTAGTCAAGCGAGCGGTCGAGCCTGCGGCCGTACCAGCGCGTCAGGGCGCCAAATACCCCGTTCACGAGCTTTGCAAACCGGCCCTCCTCCGTGTTCTTCAGCAACACCGAGCACATCATCGGCGACAGCGTCAGCGCGATCACGCCCGACACGATCACGGAGCCCGCGAGCGTGAAGGCGAATTCGCGGAACAGCGAGCCGGTCAGGCCACCGAGGAAGCCGATCGGGGCATACACGGCGGCAAGCGTGATGGTCATCGAGATGACCGGACCGACGATTTCCCGCGCACCTTCCAATGACGCCTGTACCGGTGTCTTCCCTTCCTCCAGATGCCGATGGATGTTCTCCACCACCACGATGGCGTCGTCGACGACGAGACCGATCGCGAGCACCATCGCAAGCAGCGTCAGCAGGTTGAAGCTGAAGCCCAGCATCAGCATCAGCGTGCAGACGCCGATCATCGACAGAGGAATCGTGACAACCGGAATGATAACGGAGCGGAACGACGCCAGGAACAGGAAGATCACCACGATGACGATGATGATGGCTTCGCCCAGCGTCTTCTCGACCTCGTCGATCGAGGACTGAATGAACTTGGTCGAATCGTAGGCGACCTTCATCTTCATCGACGGCGGCAGGTTACGCTCGAGCTCCGGGAACAGCGCGCGCACGCCCTTGACCAGCGTCAACGGGTTGCCTTGCGGAGTCGCCTGCACGCCGATGAAGATCGCGTGCTCGCCGTTGAAGGCTACGCTCGCATCGGTGGTCTGCGCGGCAAGCTCGACGGACGCGATGTCCTCCATCCGCACGAAGCCGCCGTCCTTGGCCTTGACGATCATCTTCTTGAACTGGTTGACGTCGGTCAGGCCCGTATTCGTCGAGATGTTCGAGACGATCAAATAGCCCTTGGTCTGGCCCGCCGCGGACTGGAAGTTGTTGGCGGCGATAGCAGCCGACACATCCGCTGGCGATACGTTGCGGCCGGCCATCTTCATGGGATCGAGCCACAGCCGCATCGCAAAATTCTGGGCGCCGAGGATGTCGGCGGACGCGACGCCATCGACGGTCGACAGCACCGGCTGCACCACGCGCGTCAAATAGTCGGAGATCGCCGAGCCCGACAGCTCGTCGGACGAGAAGCCGAGATACATCACCGCCGTAGTCTGGCCCGTGGTCTTGGTGACGATCGGGTCGTTGGATTCCTTCGGAATCAGATATTTGACCGAGTTCGTCTTGGCCAGCACCTCGGTGAGCGCCTGGTTCGGATCGAAATTCAGCTTGATGTAGACCTGGATCGTCGAGGTGCCGAGCACCGAGGACGAGGTCATGTAATCGACGCCTTCGGCCGAGGCGACGGCCTGCTCGATCGGCGTGGTGATGAAGCCCTGGATCAGGTCGGCGGACGCGCCGGGATAGACGGTCGTGATGTTGATGACCGTGTTCGACAGTTTTGGATATTGTCGGATCGGCAGCGTCGTCGCCGCGCGCAGGCCGATCAGAAGGATCAGCAGGCTGACGACGACCGACAGGACCGGGCGTTTGATGAAAATGTCGGTAAAGCGCATCGCGGCGATCTCGGTTTCGTTGACTTGCAAAGCGCGTGACCCGGCCGTGCCGGATCACGCTGCGACGTGTGCGGCGTCAGTATCGCGGCGGCTGCGCCGGGATAGCCGGCGCCGGGTCGGTCGAAATCGACACCGCCGAGCCCGATTGCAGCTTGAGCTGGCCGACGGCGACGACCTTGTCGCCCGGCTTCAGACCTTTGACGATTTCAGCACGACCATCGACCCGGTTGCCGGTCTGCACGAATGTGCGCACCGCGGAGAGGCTGGTCTTGCCGTCCTCTTCCTTCTTCTCGGTGATCACGAACACGGAGTCGCCGTACAGCGTGTAGTCGACCGCTGTCTCCGGCACGGTGACCACCGCCGGCTTGTCCGGCAGCACCACCGTCGTGGTCACGAACATGCCGGGCTTCAGGATCTTCTCCGGATTGGCAACCGTCGCCTGCACGCGGATGTTGCGGGTGTCGGTGGCGATCTGCGGCTCGATCGTGGTGATCTTGGCGTCGAAGGTGCGGCCCGGATAGGCGTCGACCTTGAGCCGGACCGGCTGGCCGACCTTGAGGTTGCCCGAGTCCTTTTCCGTCACGGTGAAGTTGGCCCACAGCACCGACAGATCAGTCAGCGACACGATGGCCGTGCCGGCCGTCAGATACTGGCCGACCTCGACCTTGCGGACGCCGAGATCGCCGGAGAACGGCGCGCGGACCAGCTTCTGCGAGATCAATGCCTCGGTCTTGGCGATGCCGGCCAGCGCCTGGTCGTAGGCGGCCTGCGCGGAATCGACCGTTGCCTGCGGGCCGAACTGGCGCGATGCCAGTTGCTTGGCGCGATCGAGCGACAGCTGCGCGACGGTCGACTGCGCCTTGTAGTTGGCGAGGTCGCCCTGATCCGGCGCGTCGAACAGCTGCACCAGCGGCGTGCCGGCCTCGACATGGGTGCCCGGCTCGAACTTGATCTCGGTGACGCGGCCGTTGACGTCGGCACTGACATCGACCTGGTGAACGGCGGCAAGGCCGCCGACCGCGGTGAGCAGGTTCGGCACCACCTCCGACTTCGCTTCGGCTGCGCTGACGGCGGTCGGCGGCGGCTTGTTGTTGGCGAAGAACTGCTTGATCATCTGGCCGCGGAAATAATTGAACCAGACGAGACCACCGACCAGCACGCCGAGCAGCGTGCCGACGATGATGAACCAGAGCACCGGCCGGACCGGACGCTTGGGAGCCTTGTTGTCGATCGGTTGGCCCGAAATCTTGTGTTCGGCTACGATGTTCATGTCATGCACTCTCTGCAATCGCGGTCTTGCCCGCACCCACGGCCTGATCGTGGCTCAAATGCGAAGCAATTGCGGCGTCGTTAAGTCCGATACCCCTCAGGAGAAACTCACACAGCTGCCGCTCGAGGTCGTTCGCCTTGCCATACGCGAGGCAAGGCGCGGCCGGCAGCCTGGTCAGCGCAGCCGTCATCAGCGTGTGATGCGCAAACCAGAACAGGTTGAGCGGATCGCCGCTGAATGGCCGCGCGTCACTGCTGGCAACCGCACGCTCGAGCGAGGCGACGAAGATAGCTCCGATCAGCTTCTCGATCTTGGCATATAGCAGACGGGCGAATTCGCCATCATCCAAATGACTCGTGGCCATCAGTCGCAGGCGCTGCGCTTCTTCCTGGTCGGGACCGTCAGCGATGTGGAGGAAGTGCTGGACCATGGCGCGGATCAGCTCGACCAGAGCAGCCGTCGACGGCTGCCGCTCGAGCAGCTCCATCAAGGCCGGGTCCGCCTCGCACTCGTCACTGAGGATCTCGGCGTAGAGCGCCGCCTTGGACGGGAAATGCTTGAACAGCAGCGCCTCGGAAATGGCAGCGGCGGCCGCCACGCTCTTCGTCGTGGTGCCGGTATAGCCGTGTCGGGCGAAGCAGCGTTTCGCGGCACCGAGGATCAATTGACGCCTCAGGTCGCTCGTCATACGCAATGAGCTCATGCTAGTGAGTAAGCACTCACCCACGCAAAAGTCAAGCATTATGCTGCATCGCAACCTGAAAGCGTTGTAAAATCAGTGGAAATTGGCCCGCCTGCACGGCTCGCGAGCAGCACGACGCCCGCAGGCAAACCGTGTGGGCCTAGATCGGCTGGAAGCCGAGGTCGCCGCGGATCCGGTTGACGATGTAGGTCCCGTCCCGGCTCGGCAGGATCCGCTCAAGGCTGGCGCTGTCGATCTTCACATTGGCAAATCGCGGGCCGGCCGAAACGTCGTGGACGGCTTTGGCGAAGGCCTCGACCTCGGCCATGGTCGAGATCGACTCACTGTGCTGGATCCCGCAGGCCCGGGCGACGCCGACGAGGTCGGCGGCGGCCGAGGTATGGCTGGTCTGGCCGCCGGTCTCGCCATAGGCCTCGTTATCGAGCACCACGATCGAGAGGTTGGACGGTTTTTGCAGGCCGATGGTGGCAAGGCTGCCCATGCCCATCAGCATCTCACCGTCGCCGGTGATGACCAGCACCGGCAGCGTCGGCTGCGCCAGCGCCAAGCCCAGCCCGATCATCGCGGCGCCGCCCATGCCGCCCCAGAGATAGAAATTGCGGGCGTGGTCGCCGGCCGCGCAAATGTCGTTGGTGGAGGCCCCGAGGCCGCCGATCGCAACGACGTCCTTGCGGTTCGCAAGCAGCGTCGAGACCACCTGCCGGCGGTCGAGGAGATTGGCCTTGCTCATTTGGTGAAAACCTTGGCGCCGATCAGGCGCTGCGACAGCAGGACAGCGGTGGGCGTCAGCGCGTTGTAGGCCTGCGCCGCGGCCGCCTCCAGCACGGCCGGCACCTCCGCCGCATTCGAGGCGCGCAGCACCTTGACGCCCGAGAGCTCGAACACGCCCTGCGTGGTCGATCCCATCGGCACTTGCCAAGGATTGAACTCGCCCCACTCGCCGCGCATGGTCACGAGGGTGAGGAACGGAAAGCGCAGGATCGGAATCAGCGACAGCATGTTGATGCAATTGCCGACGCCGCTCGACTGCATGAGAAGCACGCCGCGCTGTCCGCCGGTCCAGGCGCCGGCGAGCAGCGCCACGCCCTCCTCCTCCGTCGTCAGCGGGATGCCGCGCATCGTGGACGAACCCAGCACGCGCTGGATCAGTTTTGAATGACCGGCATCGGGCACGTAAGGCACCTGCCGGACGTCGAAGCGTTGCAACGTTGCGAAAATATCGTCGGGCCAAAGAGTACTGGACTCAGGGACCGTGTCGGCAGCATCAGCGCGGGCGTGCATTTTCCTGTCCGGTCGGCTTGCAAATCAGGGCGTGACTGTAGACGGTGATCTGCGCGGCTCGAAAGAGCGAAAACAGCATATCGGTCTCAACCGGCGAGTATGGCGGATGAACGCAAGTGCGAAAGAGCTGGCGGCCCATTTCGATCTGGAGAAGCTGACCGCGGAATTTTACGCCGATCCCTACCCCACTTATCGTGCACTGCGGGAGAACGAACCCGTCAAGCGCCTGCCAAACGGCACCGTGTTCCTGACCCGCTATGACGACCTCGTCACCACCTACAAGAACACAAAATCGTTCAGCTCGGACAAGAAGCGCGAGTTCGCGCCGAAATACGGCGATACCCCGCTCTACGAGCACCACACCACGAGCCTCGTCTTCAACGATCCGCCGGCGCACACCCGCGTGCGACGCCTGATCATGGGCGCGCTGTCGCCGCGCGCGATCGCCGGCATGGAGCCTGATATCGTCAAGCTGGTCGACGGCCTGCTCGACGCCATCGCCACCAAGGGCCAATGCGAGTTGATCGAGGATTTCGCCGCCTCCATTCCCATCGAGGTCATCGGCAATCTGCTCGATGTCCCCCACGACGAGCGCGCGCCGCTGCGCGACTGGTCGCTGGCGATTTTGGGAGCGCTCGAACCTGTCGTGTCGCCCGAAGTCGCCGCGCGCGGCAACAAGGCCGTGACGGACTTCCTCGCCTATCTCGAAACGCTGGTCGCGCGCCGGCGCGAGAAGCCGGGCAATCCCGAGCGCGACGTACTGACGCGGTTGATCCAGGGTGAAGAGAACGGCGAGCGGCTGACCGAGAAGGAGCTGCTGCACAACTGCATCTTCCTGCTCAACGCCGGCCACGAGACCACCACCAACCTGATCGGCAACGGCTTGGTCGCGCTGCACCGGAACCCGGATCAGAAGCAACGGCTCATCGACAACCCCGACATGATCAAGACCGCTGTCGAGGAGATGCTGCGCTACGAGAGCTCGAACCAGCTCGGCAACCGCATGACCACGGAGCGCGTCGAGCTCGGCGGCGTCATGCTCGACGCCGGCACGTCGGTGACGCTGTGCATTGGAGCTGCCAACCGCGACCCCGCGCAGTTTCCCGACCCGGAGAGCTTCGACGTCGCGCGCTCGCCGAACCGGCATCTCGCCTTCGCCACCGGCGCGCATCAATGCGCGGGCATGGCGCTGGCGCGGCTGGAAGGGGCGATTGCGATCTCGCGTTTCCTGGCGCGCTTCCCGAACTATGCCGTGAGCGGCGCGCCGGTGCGGGGCGGACGCGTGCGGTTCCGCGGTTTTTTGAACGTCCCTTGCGCGATCGGGTGAGGCCTCAAACAAAAAAGTCGAAAACAACCCCATGCACAGTAGACGGCGGATCGGCGAACGATGCCCTGTGGCTCCGCAGAACCATTTGACATTTCGGGCAAATCGGGCCGCACCGCGCCATCGACGCATGAAGGCTTCCAAACGGGCAAACTGATGCCCAAATCAATTTGAGCGGGGCCGGTACAGCCGGTTGACGCCGGCGCGCAGCCATGGAGTGACGACAGATGAGCTCGTCGGTTATTGATTTCCTCGCCACAGAAGCGCGCTTCGGCGCCCATAATTACGCGCCGATCGGGGTCGTCCTGTCGCGTGGCGAAGGCGTCTGGGTCTGGGATACCGAAGACAACCGTTATCTCGATTGCCTCTCGGCCTATTCGGCGGTCAACCAGGGCCACTGCCACCCCAGGATCCTGGCGGCGATGATGGAACAGGCACGCAGGCTGACGCTCACCTCGCGCGCCTTCCACAACGACCAGCTCGCCCCGTTCTACGAAGAGATCGCGGCGTTGACCGGCTCCCACAAGGTGCTGCCGATGAACAGTGGCGCCGAGGCGGTCGAAAGCGCGATCAAGTCGGTGCGCAAATGGGGCTATGAGGTGAAGGGCGTGCCGGACGGCCAGGCCGAGATCATCGTCTGCGCCGACAATTTCCATGGACGCACGCTGGGCGTCGTCGGCTTTTCAACCGACCCCGAGACGCGCAAGCACTTTGGGCCGTTCGCCCCGGGCTTCAAGATCATCCCGTTCGGCGACGCCGCGGCGCTGCAAGAAGCGATCACGCCGAACACCGTCGCCTTCCTGGTCGAGCCGATCCAGGGCGAAGCCGGTGTCATCATTCCTCCAGCCGGCTATTTCAACGAGGTGCGGGAGCTCTGCACGGCCAACAATGTGATGCTGGTGCTCGACGAGATCCAGACCGGGCTCGGCCGCACCGGCAAGCTGCTCGCCGAACAGCATGAGGGAATCGAGGCGGACGTGACGCTGCTCGGCAAGGCCCTGTCCGGCGGCTTCTATCCGGTGTCGGCCGTGCTCTCGAACAACGACGTGCTCGGCACACTGCGACCCGGGCAGCACGGCTCGACCTTCGGCGGCAACCCGCTTGCCTGCGCGGTGGCGCGTGCGGCGATGCGCGTGCTGGTCGAGGAAGGCATGATCGAGAACGCGGCCAGGCAGGGCGCGCGCTTTCTGCAAGGCTTGAAAGACATCCGCGCCAACACCATCCGCGAGGTGCGCGGGCGCGGCTTGATGCTGGCGGTCGAGCTGCATCCCGAGGCCGGCCGCGCACGCCGCTACTGCGAGGCGCTCCAGGGCAAGGGCATCCTCGCCAAGGACACCCATGAGCACACGATCCGAATCGCCCCGCCGCTGGTGATCACCGGCGACCAGGTCGACTGGGCGCTGGAGCGGTTCGCCACGACCCTGACGCAGGATTTCTCTTGAGGAGGCGTGCGTCGGAAGATCGGTCACAACCCATAAATCTGTCAGCGCACGGCTTGCCAGAGTCCGCTATGCCTCGATAGCGACCAAATTCTGCAGCGCAGCCAAATGACGCGAAGGGCCGATTGTGTTGAAAAAGGCGACTGTTGCGACGCAGAGGGATCAGTGATTCAGTCAGTCTAATTGGCAGGACTGAAGATCATGATGGGACATCGGCAAGTCGAACAGGCTGCGTTGTTCTACGAGTTC
>NZ_MZXW01000030.1 GCF_004123905.1 Bradyrhizobium betae | reverse complement strand
CAGAACCTTCGCAAGATGGCCAAGCTGATCCCAATGCCCACCTTGGGGTAGAAACCGCCAAAGCCATTGGGCCGCATCGCGCTGACGCCAATACATCCGATTACTGTTTCCCTTTTTCAACGGAATCCCCCAATAGCGGTCCAGTTCGTGCGGCAACGCAGTATATCGGGATGGGCAACATGCAGACCTGGGCTGACCGGATCAGGTCTTGCGCAACTGCTCTTTCACTTCGTCTGGAAACGCCCCAAGCCGGTCTTCGCAGAGCGAAGTGTCCATACCCTCTTTGATCTCAACAATTTTTCCGGACGAGATCCGGTAGTGCAAGCAGCAATCGTTGTTGTAAGCACGGCCATCGAGGGCAGTCATGTTTCCCCTCGCTTCCACGACGACCCAATCATCGTCTGCGAGCTTCACAACGCGGCCAAGATCTTTCATGGTGAACCGAATCCAGCATCAGACGTCGTATCGGAGAACCATTTCAATGGACCTACAGCTTGCTGGCAAGAAAGCACTGGTGACCGGTTCGACGCGCGGCATCGGTTTGGCCATCGCCGAGCGCCTTGCGTTGGAGGGTGCCGAAGTCGCTATTGGTGCCCGCAGCAGCGACACCGTGAACGACACCGTCAAAGCACTTGAAGCCAAAGGAGCGAAAGCTTGGGGCCGGTCTGTTGACGTCAAAGACGCGACTGCACTCCGCGGCTGGGTTGAAAGCGCAGGAAAGGCACTAGGCGGTATCGACATCCTGATACCGAATGCTAGTGCCCTATCTTTCGGCCCCAGTGTCGAGGCCCTCCGATTGGCTTTTGATGTAGACCTTTTCCACACCGTGACCGCGGTTGAGGCGGCTATGCCTTATCTTGAGCGATCGCAATCGGGCAGTATCGTCGCGATCGGCTCGATCGGCGGAGTGGAGGTGTCGGAGCTAAACCCCCACTCAAAAGTATCCTACGGCGCAGTGAAAGCGGCGTTGCACTTTTACATCAAGTCACTCGCCCGCGATTTAGCGCCAAAAGGAATTCGGGCCAACGTGGTCAGTCCGGGGTCGACATTCGTCGAAGGTGGTCCATGGGAACGCGTAAAAAATGTACAGCCCGAACGGTTTCAGGCTGCGGTTGCGATGATACCAATGGGCCGCATGGCGCGCCCTGAGGAGATCGCCAACATCGTTGCGTTCACCGCGAGCCCAGCAGCTAGCTATGTCACCGGGGCAAATCTAGTGGCTGATGGAGCCTTTACGCGGACGATTTAGTTCAAGGCTCAGCGCGTGAGCGGGCTCGCCAGAATGGGGATTACGGTGACGTGCTGGACTGCACCCCGTAATTCCGGCGAACTTCTGTCGCGCGATTTCCGGCAACGCCCCTGCCCCACTTGAAGTGAACTGCCTCACAAGCCGCAGTCCGGGATTGCGGTACCCTCGCTCCATGGGGCGTGGAGTGAGAGTTGGAGGCAGCAATGGAGCAGGACCTTCCAAAGGACGCAGCACGCGCACAATCGTCGGCCGACGCAGGCGTCTGGCAGAGAATTCAATCCTGGGACAGCCGCCTGTCGGTCACCAAGGGATTGACGGCGGTCACCCTGCTGACCGGTTTTCTCGGCGGATATTTCCAGTATCTGAATTCCTACGAGCAGAAGGTCGGTGAGCAGGCCAAGGCCGACATGCAGAAGGCCACGGACACCTTCATCGAGATTTCAGACGCATTCGCCGAAGTGCAGATGCTGCAGGAAAGCATTCTGCCGGAGCGGCTCGGCTCGATGAAGGCGCAGGCAAGTCCGGCCTTCATACCCGTGGACACGAAGACGCTCGAACCGCTCGCAGACTATTGGAAGGCACGATCGGCCTTGCGGCGCAACGGCGCCATCTTTGCGCGCAAGGCGGAAATCTACATCGATTGGCCCAGCGACATGGAACGCGATGCCGCGGCCGAGCACACGCTGGACCAGGATCCCCTGACGGCAACGTTGCTCACGAAGTATAATTTCGACTGCGAGTCCGAGGCTAATCTTCCGCAGTTCAAAGGCGCGGCCTACAACGGAAGCGACCCGGGGCGTCCCAGCGAAGAGCTCTGCAACGACCCGACCGCCGACGGGCCGAAGGCCTATGTCCCCCTCTGCGCCAGGCTACCGGGCGGCGCGGTCGATCCCCTGCAGAAGGTCGTGGCCCTCAACTGGTGGAGCGCCAAACACCACGTTCTGGTGATGAACCATTGCTTCGAGACGCTGCGCGGCCAACCAAACGCGCTGGCATCGAGCGGCGATGCCCCGAATGATCGCAAGGCGGACACCATGAAGCCGCCGATCAACAACGAGCAAAGGCTGCAGTTTCAGGCCCGCCGGCTCGATGCGTTCATGACGCTGACCATGGCGCAGCTGGACCGTATCAGGGTGCGCTACCGGCCCACCGGATTCGTCTGTCACGTCCCCCTGGTGCGCGACGCGGTCAATCGGTTCAGCAGCCAGTGCCTGCCGATACAGCCGGCCAAAAGCGAACGCAGCTGAGCGGGCGCAGCTGAAACCGGCGCACACATGCCGCCGATGAAAACGCCCCTCGCCGCACGCCAGGCTCGCGTGATCGGCGTGTCATGACCGCCTGCTAGCCTCCTCCGGATCGATCAACCCGAAGGGACAATCCATGGAATTGAAAGCCGGCGATATCGTAATGCTGAAATCCGGCGGCCAGCCGCTGACGGTTGCGGAGGTCAAGGGCGACGACGTGCTCTGCCTCTGGATGGGCATGGAAGGCGATCTGTTCCGCGAGACGCTGCCGCTGGCAACTCTCATCCAGGTGGAAGAGGATGAGGACGACGAAGACGAGGAAGAAGACGACGAGGACGAGGAGTAGGCCCGTCTAAGGCCGGATCCTGGTTAAATCGGAGCGTTGCGCTCCGCCGCTCCTGATGTCCGCTTCTCTGCCAGCAACGGCGCCATAGCGGACATCACTTGATGTCGGAGAAGGGTCGATTGTGTTGAAAAAGGCGACTGTTGCGACGCAGAGGGATCAGTGATTCAGTCAGTCTAATTGGCAGGACTGAAGATCATGATGGGACATCGGCAAGTCGAACAGGCTGCGTTGTTCTACGAGTTC
>NZ_MZXW01000044.1 GCF_004123905.1 Bradyrhizobium betae | reverse complement strand
AAGCCGCAGCACCTCGCCGATCTGGTCGATCAAGAGGCCATAGGATTCACCGCGCAAATCGACGCCGACCGCCATCGGGGTCTTGCCGTCCTCGGGCTTGGGCAGGCCGAGCCGGGCGCGCATGTCGACCACGGTGACGATGCGGCCGCGCAGGTTCAAGACGCCCGCGATCTCGCGCGAGGACAAGGGAACGCGGGTGACGCGCTCCGGCATGAACACGTCCTGGACGCGGGAGATCGGCAACCCGAACAGCTGGCCGCCGATCATCGCGGTGACGTATTCGACCATGGCGCCTTCGCCGGATTGGGTCTTCTTGGTCATCAGCGTATCTCCTCGTCCTCTTTAGGCCGCTGCCCGGCTCAGCTCGGAGGCACCGGCGGCGCCCGCGGTCTGTTCCTTCAGCGCCGCGATCAGACCGGGACGGTCGAACTTGGCGACATAGTCGTGGAAGCCGGCCTGACGGCCGCGCTCGATCGCCGCCGGCGACACCAGCGCCGACAGGCCGATGATCGGCATCGCGCCGAGATTGCTGTCGGAACGGATGGTCTCGGCGAACTCGAACCCGTTCATGTCGGGCATCTCGATGTCGGTCAGGACCACGTCGAAGGTCTGGGCGCGCAGCGCGGCGAGGCCCTCCTGCGCGGTCGGCGCGGTGCGGACGCGGTAGCCGGCCGCCTTGAGCACGGGAGCCAGCATGTTGCGGAAGAACGCGCTGTCGTCGACCAGCAGCACCGACTGCGAGTGCATCGACGGCTTCATCTCCTTGCGGGTGAACCAGTCGGCGAACGCCATCGGCAGGAAGTGGCCGACATCGATCACTTCGGTGGCCTGGCCCTTGATCACGGCCGAACCGAGAATGCCGGAGGAGGAGCCGCCGACCTCGATGTTGAGCCGTTCCTCGACGATGTCGATGATCTCGTCGACGACGAGGCCCATGGAGCGGCCGTCATCGGAGAACACCAGGATCGGCTGGGCGCCCTGGCTGGCAATGGTGACGCTCTCCATGGCGACGAGCGGCATCAGCTGCTCGCGGTACTGCACCATGTAGCGGCCGTTACTGAACTCGATCTTGTCGGCGGCGAGCTCTTCCAGGCGCGTGACGAGCCCGAGCGGGACCGCCTTGGGCTGGCTGGAGCCGGCGCGGAAGACGAGGAGCGAGGTGGTCTGCTCGCCGCTTCCGATCTGATGCGCGTCGTTCTCGTTGGCCATGTCATGGGCCGAGGAGCCGGCGGCGCCGAGCGCCTTGGCAATGCCGTTGGGGTCGATGATCATGATGACCGCGCCATCGCCAAGAATGGTGTTGCCGGAGAACATGTCGATGTGACGGAGTTTCGTCGACATCGGCTTGACCACGATTTCTTCGGTGTGGAAGACGCCGTCGACGACGATACCAAAAGTCTGGCTGCCGACCTGGGTCACCACGATGAAGCCGTTCTCGGGATCGCTCGCCGCGCCGTCGTCGATCTTCAAGAGCTTCTTCAGATGGATCAGCGGCAGCAGCTTGTTGCGCAACCGAAGCACCGCGGTGTCCTTGATGCGCTCGATGCGGTGCTCTGAGTTGGCGCGGGCACGGACCAGCTCGACCACCGAGAGCTGCGGGATCGCAAAGCGGTCACCGGCGGCTTCGACGATCAGCGCCGAGACGATCGCCAGGGTCAGCGGGATCTTGATGGTGACGGAGGAGCCTTCGCCCGCCACCGACTTGATGTCGATGGTACCGCCGATCTGGTCGATATTGGTGCGCACCACGTCCATGCCGACGCCGCGGCCGGAGACCGAGGTGATGGCGGCCGCGGTCGAGAAGCCGGGCGCGAAGATGAACTTGTGGATCTGGGCTTCCGACATCTTCTCGAGCTCGGCCTCGGTGGCGAGACCGGAGGAGATCGCCTTGGCCTTGATCTTGTCGGTGTTCAGCCCACGGCCGTTGTCGGCGATGCAGATGATGATGTGGCCGCCTTCGTGATAGGCGGACAGCCGGATGGTGCCCTGCTCGCCCTTGCCGTTCGCGGTGCGCTCGGCGGGGGTCTCGAGGCCATGATCGGCGGAGTTGCGCACCATGTGGGTGAGCGGGTCCTTGATCAAATCGAGCACTTGGCGGTCGAGTTCGGTGTCGGCGCCGTGCATCTCCAGCTCGATCTGCTTGCCGAGTTCGCCCGAGAGATCGCGGACGATGCGCGGCAGCTTCTGCCAGGCATTGCCGATCGGCTGCATCCGCGTCTTCATGACGCCTTCCTGCAGCTCGGCGGTGACGTTGGAGAGGCGCTGCAGCGGCACCTTGAACTCGGTGTCCTCGTTGCGGCGGGAGATCTCCAGCAGCTGGTTGCGGGTCAGCACCAGCTCGGAGACCATGGTCATCAGATGCTCCAGCGTATCCACGTTGACGCGGATCGACTGGTTGGCGATGCTGGCGCCCTCGCCGGCGCCCTCGTCGGCCATCGACTTCTTGATGACGACTTTCTCCTTGGCGGGCTTTGCTTCCTTCGCAGCTTCCTTGGCAGCCTCCTTGGCGGCTGGCGGCGGGGCTTCAACGGCGGGCGCGGGCGCTGCCTTGACTTCGGCCTGGGCCACCGGCACCGGCACTTCGATCGCGGTCTCGCGGAAGGCACGCTCGAGCTCGTCGAGCGAGACTTCGCCCGGGCGCAACGTGCGCTCCAGCGTCTGGTCGATCAGCGAGCCCTGGGTCATTTCTTTTGCGGGTGCGGGTGCAGGCGCAGCAGCAGGGGCTTCCGGCACGAGCGGCGGCGCTTCAGCGACGGGAGCAGCGGCAATTCCCGCTGCCATCGCCGCGGTGCCCTGCTCGACCATCGCTTCCAGCTTGTCGATGAGGTCGCGGTCAGTCCCCTCGGGCTCGGCTTCGGTCGCCTCCAGGCCCGCCAAAATCTCCTTGATGCGGTCGATCGAGGCCAAAATCACCGTCACCGCGCCCGCCGTCACCGGCATGCCGTCGCGGAATTTGCTCATCAGCGTCTCGCCGGCATGCGCCAGCGCTTCAAGCCGCGGCAGTCCGAGGAAGCCGCACGTGCCCTTGATGGTGTGGACCAGGCGGAAGATGTTATCCAGGATCTTGGCGTTGTTCGGCTCCTGCTCGAACTTCACCAACTGATTGTCGACGGTGTCCAGGCTCTCGCTGGTCTCCGTCAAGAACTCCCGCAACAGATCATCCATG
>NZ_MZXW01000009.1 GCF_004123905.1 Bradyrhizobium betae | reverse complement strand
TATGCCGCCTCCGGAGAAGCTCAGACCGGTACCGTTTCCGATTATGGAGGAGCCGTCGACGCGCACTGTCACGTTCGGCCCGATCGACCGAATGCCAATGGCATTGGTCACTGACCTGGTGTTCTTGACATAGATGCCGATCGGAGCGCCGTTGCCGGATGTCGTGGCGACGATGCCGTCCTGGAAGTTGCCGGCTACCACGCTGTCCGCAATCGTCATGTTAATGCCGCCCGTGCTGCGGCTGCCGTCTGTGGCGACGCCGAATGCGTTGCCGACGACGGTGACGCGCTCCAGCGCGACTTGAGCGGTGCCGCCAGATTGCGGGTTGATCACAAGGCCACCCCCGGTACCTGTGCCATTGGCATAAAAAACGGAGTCACTCACTTGCAGTTTCGCAGGCCCATTGGGCGCGAAAAGCAGCCCGGAAGAGCTTGAGCCGGGGTTGTTGCCAATGCGAACGCGATGAAGCTGAAGGCTTCCTTGACCGGAAAACTGGACGGCGGTTCCGGGAAATCCTGTACCATCCAGCACGAGACCTTCGATGGATGCGATCGCCCCAGCGGGCAAGTTGATATTAATCACACCTGCCGGAGTCTCCCAAAGACCGCCGGCGCACGATATCGTGACCGATTGTTGGATGGTGAGGCCGCTGCCATAGTTGGCCTTGTCCATGCAGATGACCTCGCCGTTGACGCCGGCGATCGAGATGGCATGGCCCATGGAGGCGCACGTCTGCGTCGGCCCGCAATTGGCGTTGTCACTCCCGGTCCGCGAAACGTAGGCTGATCCTCCGGCGGCGGACGTTGTAGTCAACGCCGCGAGCGCAAGCGTAAGGCAGGCAAACAGTGTAGTCTTTTTCATGAAATGCCTTTCCACGAACAGCATGAAATCAATCGCTCACGTTCGGAGGCCTGGACAACGTAACGGGGCGCAGAGCCGCGTTCCCCGCCGTTGACATAAAATGAGCGGCAATCAGCCATTTGACGCGCATCTTCCCATTCGTTGCACGCTGCGCGAAGGTGGAGGGAGATCGCGCGCCGCACATCAACCGTTCGGTTGAGGCCCACACAATGATGGTCGCGCGCCACGGATTTTCTGACAGCTGTTGCCGAATTGCATTCCGGCGCTGCTTCGCCGCAAGGCACGCGAGTTGCGCCGGCGATCGCTAATATTGGTCGGTTAGCCCCTTGCGCGTCAGGGGATGGCGCCCGTGAGGCGGAAGATCCGCTCGCGGGTCTTCAGCGCAGCCGTCAGCGCGGCCGCGCAGGGGCGACGCCCAATAAGACCATGTCGCATCCGACCCTCGGCGTGCTGCATTTCGAGCACACGAGCTTTCAGGCCAACGACGATCCCGCGCTCAAGCTCGTGATTTATACGCGGGTTTGAGCTACTCTGACACCCGGTCTCACTTGTGTCAGGGCGACACCGGAGATCGCGAGCAGCCCGCCGGCGATCAGCTTCGGCGTCATGTGATCGCCGAGGAACAGCACGCTCGACATCAGGGCGAACACCGGAAGCAGCAGGCCGAAGGGCGCGACGCGGCCCATGGAGCAGCGGGCGATCAGCCAGAACCAAAGGCCAAACCCGACAATCCCTCCGATGAAGATCGTATAGGCGAGCGCCAGCCAGCCACGTCCGTCCGCCGTGACGAGGCTCGCCGCCTGGCCATATTCCAGAAACAGCGACATCAGCATGACCTGCGGCACCGTGAGCAGCGACGACCATCCCATCAGCATCAGGGGATCGAAAGGGCCGTAGCGCTTGGTCAAGACGTTGGACACCGCGAATGCGAAGGCCGCCCCGACCACGAGCAGTAGCGGAAGTGGTTTTGCCGACAGGCCGGGCTCCGCCGCCAACACGACCACGCCGACGAACGCAAGCACCACGCCGGCGGACGTGGCGAGAGACGGTCGCTCCGCGAGCAGTGGCCAGGCCAACAGGACCGTGAAGGGCGTCGCGAGCTGATAGGCGACGGCCGAGATGCTTCCCGAGCCGAGCCCGAGGCCGACATAGAACAGCCCGAAGTTCAGCCCGCCCAGGAAAATCGAAATGGCTGCGACAGGACCGAGCTGTTGACGCGTGGGCCTTTTGACGAACGGAACCAGCAGCAGCGCGATGGCGAGGAAGCGCAGCGCGAGGAAGAACAGCGGCGGAAACTCGGTGACGCCCACCTTGATGGCCACGAACTGATAACCCCAGAGCAGGGGGACGGCCACCGCGCAGAAAATCTGGATGGCAGACATGGCATCTTCCTTTCGAGACCGGTCGGTCTAAATATCAGCGCGCCAATGGCGCGAGGCGCGTCCGCGGGGTCGTTACCTCACGAAGCGGTCGAGCAGTGCGTCAGCGGTGGCTTGCGATGCGGTCCGCGCCGGCGCCGTCTTGCCGACCACGCGAAGCCCCTCGACGAAGCAGACGAGAATTTTGGCGGCACTTGAAGGTTCGACACCATCGGCCAATTGGCCCGCCGTCTTCGCCCGGGACAATGCGTCCGTCACCCTGGCCTCCATGGCCTTGAAGAAACCTGCGACGCGACGGCCGACCTCGGCGTCCTGGCCAGCCAGCTCCATGGCGGTAGCCACCAGCAGGCAACCGCGCCGGCCACTGGCACCGCTGGTGCGGTCGACATAGCCGGCCAGGAAGGCCCGCAGGCCGTCGAGCGGCTCGCGGGAGGAAGCGAGTTCGATATCCATTCGCGCCACGGCATCGGCAATGTAGCGATCAAGCGCAAGCAGGAAGAGCGAGTGCTTGTCCCCGAAGGCAGCGTAGAGACTGCCGCGCGACAGCTTCGTCGCACGAAGAAGGTCCGGGAGCGCCGTGCCGTGATAGCCGCGCGACCAGAACGCGCCCATCGCGCGCTCGACAGCGGCGTCCATGTCGAAGCTTCGGGGGCGGCCACGGGGCGGCGCTGGAGGCTGGCGGCTCATTGCCGATATATAGACCAATCGGTCTTTAAATTGCAAGGGAGGCTTTGGGGTCGCGAGGCTGCTTTCGGCCAAACGTCGCAAAATGCGAGGTGAGATGGAATCCGCGGTTGGCCCGGGGCAGGCCCGCGCTTACGGCGCCGGCGCGGCCGGGGGCGTTATGCCGACATTCGGCAGCGTGGCGGGCCAGGGGCTGATCGGGCTGAGCGTCGACAAGGCGCATGATGATTTGAGCAGGGTCCACGCCGCTGCCAGGCCCGTCATGTCGAGGTCGAATTTCGTCGTGTCCGCCTTGTCGTCCGGCATTGTCGTGGTTTCGCGGACATGCAGGCCGCCTGAAAAGGCGACCCGGAAAGAACTCCCCCCGCTCGCTACTGCAGCGGGATTGATCCGGAAAATGCGCCATTGCTGCCGTTGGCGCTGACGGCATTGTTCCCGTAGGTGGCCAATATGCCGCCTCCGGAGAAGCTCAGACCGGTACCGTTTCCGATTA
>NZ_MZXW01000051.1 GCF_004123905.1 Bradyrhizobium betae | reverse complement strand
GTGATCCACGCGCTCGGCCTGCATCCGCGCACCGTGGCCAAGGCCATCAAGATCATCCGGGCAAATGCCCCTCGCAGCAATGGGGCTCTCCAATCGTGATCAAGATCATCGCCGTGCTCTGCAATCTCTCCTCTCCGGCTAATTGCCACGAGCAGACCGTCACCACCTCGGATTTTGCAGACGTCTCGATGCAGTCATGCCCCATGGGCGCGCCGCAGGCGTGCTTCCAAAATAACCGCAGCTGGTTCTGATCTTAGTGCGTTGCCCTAGCGCGGGTGCGAACGAGTTCAGACAGGAGCAGCTTGGCCGTCATTTCTGGCGGTACGCTCCCACGTGGGTTGCCTTACTTCCAAGCGCCGATTGCAATGAAATATGTCCCGTGATGCGCAACACGTCGATTGTGACCGTTAGGGTCCGAACTACAGCAGGCCTTCCCATGTTGAAGCCTTGCTCATAGCAGTCCTTCAAAGCTCACGCACTAAGTGCATGATTTGGGGCTGTCGTAGAAATTCAAAGAACCAGCGTGCCACTCTCTGAGCCGTTACCCGCGGCAGCCCCGGCGCACCGTGGCAGTCCTGCGGCTGCTAGAGAGCCCGATCGAGGGGCCGCCAGTGGGCGGCCTCGTTCCCCCGGTTGACGCTGGCGGGCCTAGCGGTCCCGGCGCTCTGATCCGCAATTGGATCGGCTGCCGAGAGCATTGGGCTGGAAAGCAAGCCGTGCCATGTCTCGCTCTAGTGTGACAAGGCGCCACCGGTAGTTATCCGGAGTCCATTTTCGGAACGGGGTGTTCTACTGTCGGAACACCGGCGAGATTTGAGTACCAAGCTATTTGTAGTTGCCCGGGACGGCCGCAGTGGGGGCTGGAACCACGCTGCGGCCTTTCCCTTGAGCGAACCCAATTCTTTGTTGAGCCGCATCTGACGGCGCAATGCTTTCCGGGGAACGATTTGTGAGCATCCAAAGCATAGTGGCGACAATATTGGAGCGCGAACTGGCGGGCGTGGCGTGCACTCGTTGAGGCATTCCGACTGCATGGAGATCGTTGAAAATCTACTCGTTCGCTTGAAGGAGCTGGGCCAGGAATTGGCCGCACGCAAGATCGAGCAAAGCTAGACACTTCCCCCATCGAACGCGCGACGGGGAGCGGCTGGGCGGTAACCCGGCGTGAACGGGTAGGCGCGGTACGATTGACCATCGCGGACCGGTAACGAGTACTGCGGTAGGGCATTGAGACAGGCTCGCCGGCTCCGAGGTCGGTGGGCTTTTCATTTGAGGAAAAGCCGCCCGCTGCATCCGGCAGATGTATCTTTACGCCAGTTAATGCAGCGGTTGTACTGGCCGAATTCTACCGCGTACGGCAACTCAACGGTCCAGTCGAGGGCTTGGCCATGGGTATCGAACGAATGCACTCAGCGAAGTACTGGCGGATGCGCGCCGAGGAATTTCGCACCAAAGCCGACTGCTGCGAATTCTCGCAGACCAGAGATACGCTCCAAAGCTCAGAGCCGACATCCAATTCGCGCAAGAGTGCATCGGGTGACACGGTTATTCCCACGAGTATGCCGCGGACCTCCGCGAATTGATCAGGGAGCTCCGCCAGAAGCTGCCTGAAGGCCGGGGGAGCAGCCCGAAGGCGTCATAAAGCCGCAACGGCCGAACTTTGTCAGCGAGCCCGCATTGTCAGAAAGGGTATAGCCCTAAATTTCTTTCTAAGTTGTGCTTCGCCAAAGTGTTTTGAGAGGCTTTTCTCGCATTCTATTAAGGGTCATCATGCGTGTCCCGCCCATCCAAAGTTCGTATATTGCAGCATTGTCGAAACTGCACGAGCAGCAATTAGAACGGCTGCGTATCGATCCAGAGATCGAAAAGCAATATGACGAAATCCGTCTCTTGAGGGAGAGACTAAGATTAGCCCTCAGCCGCAAGAAGCTCCGCTCGCCGCTCTCAGCACACGAGTCTCGCAATCTGTCGCTGGGCAAACGCACCTGATGCATCGAATGCTCGCTCCCGAGGAGTGCGTATTCGGTTGCAGTTCCTCCAGATGTGGCGCACTACCCATTATCGCCGGCCAAAGGCTTGTCCGTAGGCGTCGGTGCCTGAGAGATGATTTGCGCTCCCGCCTAGACGGGAGCGATCATCATGGCCCAGCCCTTCAGCAGTGAAACGCTAGAACTCTTCGATCGAGCGCAACGAGCGATCGATACCTCGATCCGGCTTCGCCAAGAACGCCGCGATGCGATCCGAAAAGCCCAAAAGTACCAGCTGGAGTTTGAACTGCGGATGAGCCAAGAGCGTTGGCGCTCGATCTCCTGAGGGGAGTGGACCGCACCCGTCCTCGGGCGGCGAGGCTTGAGCTGCTCATTTGGCATTCCCGCTTGTGGCCGATTCTGTTGAAAAAGGCGGCAGTTGCGACTCAAGGATAGCAGTGATTCAGTCTGTCTAATTGGCAGGACTGAAGATCATGATGGGGCATCGGCAAGTCGAACAGGCTGCGTTGTTCTATGAGTTTTCGCTCGAGAAGCATATTCCCTCCGACCATCTCTTGAGATCGGTCGACAGGTTTGTCGATCTGCAAGAGATCAGGCAAGACTTGGCGCCTTTCTACAGCAACATCGGCCGGCCTTCGATAGATCCCGAGCTGATGATCCGGATGCTCCTGATCGGCTACTGCTTCGGTATCCGGTCAGAGCGGCGCCTGTGCGATGAGGTTCACCTCAATTTGGCCTACCGGTGGTTCTGCCGGCTCGGTCTGGAAGGGGCGGTGCCGGATCATTCGACATTCTCCAAGAACAGGCATGGCCGCTTCCGACAGAGCGACCTCTTCCGTCGCGTGTTCGAGAGCGTGTTGCGCCGTTGCATCGAGGAGCGACTGGTCGGCGGTGAGGGATTTGCAGTCGATGCGAGCCTTATCAAGGCCGATGCCAACCGGCAGAAGGGGATTGAAGGTGACAAGGGACTTCCGCCGGAGGCCGCCGGCCGAGCAGTCGATGAGTATCTGGCTGTCCTCGATGATGCCGCTTTCGGAGCAGCGACCGAGGTCACTCCGAAGTTCGTGTCGCCCTCCGACCCGGCGGCGCGCTGGACAGGGGCGCACGGCGGCCAAGCCTTTTTCGCCTATTCGACCAACTGACCTGATCGACATTGAGAACGCGATCATCGTCGATGTTGAGGCAACGACGGCAATCCGGCAGGCCGAGGTATTGGCCGCTAAGCGCATGATTGAGCGCTCGCTGGAGCGGTTTGATCTCTATCCGAGCCGGCTACTCGGTGACAGCGGCTATGGCTCGGCCGAGATGCTCGCTTGGCTGGTCTATGAGTACGGCATCGAGCCGCACGTTACAGTCTTCGACAAGTCGGCCCGCACAGACGGTATCTTCTCGCGCGACGATTTCACCTATGACCATGCTGGGGACATCTATCGTTGCCCTGGTGGCAAAGTTCTTACCACCACCGGAGCGTTGGT
The DNA here is from genome assembly GCF_004123905.1 of Bradyrhizobium betae. GTDB lineage: Bacteria > Pseudomonadota > Alphaproteobacteria > Rhizobiales > Xanthobacteraceae > Bradyrhizobium > Bradyrhizobium betae_A. Next base: position 178 of record NZ_MZXW01000051.1, on the reverse strand, counting down.
GAATGATGGTGCCACCATGCTTTGCCGACGCCGATGGCTGACGATCCACCGTTGTACCGGCGGTGGTAGACGCCTTGGTACCGGCCGTGGCTGTTGGCCATGAGCGCAAGACAGCGCGACGCAAGGCCAAGCCGGATATCGGGGGCATCGAGATCGAAGCCGAGGGCGTCACTATCCG
>NZ_MZXW01000018.1 GCF_004123905.1 Bradyrhizobium betae | reverse complement strand
AAAAGGGATCGGGCGAATAATACGGAGGTTTAGGGTGCTGGCACGTTGCGGCTGATGTGGCTTCGCACTAACGATCGCGGAACTCGATGATTATCGCGGGCTTTGCGGTCCACGGGTTGTGGGCGAATGAGGAGGATTGGTCAGCATTATGCCGACATTTGGCTGGCCGCTCTGTTCGGCCGCATCGCAAAAAGGAGCGGACGGCTTGCACCTGCTGCGCCGGGGAAGGGGCAAGGCGTAGGCCGTCCGCACTGGCAGCTAATCGAGACCGCGCCAGGGAGAAGCGCGACCCGGCTGCTTGGTCCATAACTAGATCCGGCTGAGCGGTTGCTCCATTAAGCAGAGGTATATCTGCGCTAAATTGAAGTTTGGCGGGATGGCCTTAGGCCGTCGCGTTCCGCTGTTGCGCTGGAAACCGATCGGCGGCAATCGAATTGCCGAACCTGTTTAAAATGCTCTAGTCTTGCAAGACGGGGCACCGGGCGCCCCCTGCGATGACAGGGCGTCCGCTCACTTTATCCGTAAATCCGCCTGGGTATCGTAGGCGGGACGGGCGAGCTGCATGGCAAGACCCAGTCTCAGTGAACGGTGGTCGGCGCGTTCTGCGATGTCTCGCTACGCGACAGCCCCCCTGTCGGTCGCGGTGGCGATCGTTGCCGCGGAGCTGATCACACGCTTGCTGAACGCCGAGGCTATCGCGTCCTCGATGCTTTGCGCAGTTATTTTCGCCGCGTGGGTTGGCGGGCTTGGCCCGGGATTATTGGCGGTCACGCTCGCTCTCCTGGCCTTTCATTATTATCTGCTGCCGCCGACCAGTTCATTTATCTGGAAGCATGACCTTTTCGCTGTAGGCATTGCGGAGATACCGCGTCTGATCCTGTTCTCCATTACATCTCTCATGGTTGCATTCCTGATCTCGGCCCAGAGGAAGGCAACAGAAGCACTTCGGCATTCGGCACATGACCTGCAGGTAGCCATGGGTGATCAGAAGCGGATTGAGGCCGCGCTCCTGCACAGCGAAACATATTTGACCGAAGCGCAGAGATTGAGCGGTACCGGGAGCTTTGGATGGAACGTCGCCAGCGGAGATATTTTCTGGTCAGAACAAACTTTTCGAATCTTCGGATGCGACCGGACTACGAAACCGACCCTGGAACTTATTGTCCAGCGCACCCATCCGGAAGATCGCGCTGCCGTGCAAGACACTATCGATCGCGCGACCAGCGAGGGAAGGGAATTTGATCATGAATATCGACTGCTGATGCCGGATGGATCGGTTAAACATGTTCACGCCTTGGCGCGCGCCGAAAGAAATGCTTCAGGGGGCATCGAGTTTGTGGGCGCGGTCACCGATGTCACGATAGCAACGGAGACGGAACGAAAGCTGCGACGCAGCGAGGCCTATTTGGCCGAAGCCCAGCGCTTGAGCCACACCGGCAGTTGGGCCTGGGATGCGCGTCGGCGAGAGTTCGTGTTTCGGTCCCCGGAAGCGCTCAGCATGTTGGGATTCGATCCGGCTGAGGAGGCTGTACCACAGCAGCCCTTGTGGGATCGCGTTCACGGCGAAGACAGGGACCGCGTTATCGAAATGGTGCGGCAGGCTCTCCGAGAGAAATCGGGCTTCGAAGGCGACTATCGCATCGTTCTTCCGGACGGTTCGACAAAATATGTGCATTCCGTGGGACATGCCGTTGTCGGTCACGACGGTGAAGTGACCGAGCTGGTTGGCACGCACATCGATGTCACGGAGCAGCACCTCGCCCAGGAGGCGCTGCAAAAGGCTTTTGACGAAATCAAGAAGTCCGAGGATCGGCTTCGACTCGTGATCGACACGATCCCGACCTTGGTCTGGCGCGCGGGACCGGACGGGGTCCCCGATTTTCTCAATCAAACGGCGCTTGACTACACGGGCCTCTCACCGGATCAGGCCGAAACCGGCTGGCCTCGCGCTTTTCATCCTGACGACAAGAAGGGCATGTTGGTGAAGTGGAGCGCCATACGGGCGTCCGGTACGCCCGGTGAGCTTATAGCCCGCCTACGGCGTTTCGACGGTCAATATCGCTGGTTCCTATTCCGGGGCGTGCCGCTACGTGATGAGCACTGCAACATTGTCAAGTGGTATGGGTCGTCCACCGACATTGAGGACCGTAAGCGGGCGGAGGAGGAGTTACGGCGAAGCGAAGCCAAATTGGTCGAAGCACAGCGAGTGAGCCAAACCGGCAGCTTCGTCTGGAATCCCTGCACTGGCGAACGCGTCGGCTCCAAGGAATTCTTCCGGATCCTTGGGTACGACGAGCCGGGTTCTGTCACTTCTGAAATGATTCTTGACCGCACTCATCCCGAGGATCGGGCTCGCGTCCAGGAGACGATCGAACGCGCAGCTCGCAACGGAGAGGATCGCGACTACGAGCATCGGTTGCTGATGCCGGATGGCGCGGTCAAATATGTCCATGTCGTCGCCCATGCCGTCAGAAACCAGGCGGACCAGCTGGAGTTCATCGGGGCTGTTGTGGATGTTACTGCAACCAAACAGGCCGAGGAAAAGCTGCATAAAGCGCAGGTGGAGCTCGCGCATGTCATGCGCGTGACCACCTTGGGCGAACTGACCGCCTCGATCGCCCACGAGGTGAACCAACCGCTCGCTGCGATCATCGCTAACGCTGGGGCCTGTTTGCGCTGGCTCGACCGCGAAACTCCAGACCTGCCTGCTGCGCGCCGATCGGTGGAATGGGTCATCAATGGTGGCAACCGGGCAGGTGAGGTGATCCGGCGTGTCCGCACGCTCGCCAAAAAGTCCGACTTTGAAAAAGTGCCCCTCGATGTCAATGACGTTGTTAAGGACGTTATCGTGCTGGTACAGCGTGAGTTGAGCAGCCAGCTAGTCTCATTGCGTACCGAGTTGGCACCCGCTCTCCCCGCGATCCTTGGTGATCGGGTTCAGTTGCAGCAGGTGATCATTAACCTGGTAATGAACGGTATCGAGGCGATGCTGCCGATCACGGATCGGCGGCGCGAACTGGTGATCCGGTCAGGCCAGGACGAGGCACACCGTGTACTCCTAAGTGTGACCGATTGCGGCGTCGGGATCTCCGCCGAGAATGCGAGCCGGCTGTTCGACGCCTTCTTCACCACGAAGTCCAGCGGCTTGGGAATGGGGCTCTCGATCTGCCGTTCGATCGTGGAAGCCCATGAGGGCCGTCTATCGGCATCGCCCAATCAGGGGCCGGGGGCTACATTTCAATTCGTCCTGCCCTCGCAACAACAGAAGGAGGCGTGTCGTGACTGAGCGTCCCAAAACACCGCGTGAGCCTATCAGCGCGAGAGAACCGCTCGTCCTAATTGTCGAAGACGACGAATTGATGCGTGAAGCGCTCAGCAATCTCTTTGCATCGATCGGACTGGAGGTTGAGGTGTTCGGTTCGGCAACCGAAATGCTGCAAAGCACGCTTCCAGATGTCGCCAGCTGCCTGGTCCTGGACATTAGGCTGCCAGGAATGAGCGGTCTGGACTTCCAAGGTGAACTGGCCAAGGCGAACATTCATACTCCCATTATCTTCATGACCGGCCATGGCGACATTCCAATGAGCGTGAGGGCCATGAAGGGCGGGGCTGTCGATTTTCTGAGCAAGCCCTTTCGCGATCAGGACATGCTGGACGCCGTGACGATGGCGATCGAACGGGATCGCAAGCGACGCGAGGCCGACAGGATCGTCGCGAATCTGCAAACCCACTTTCAGACCTTAACCCCTCGCGAGCGCGAGATTCTTGCCTTGGTATCGTCTGGCCTCATGAACAAGCAAATAGCTGCCGAACTCGGACTTGCCGAAATTACCATCAAGATTCACCGTGGGCACATCATGAAGAAGATGGATGCGAAATCGCTGGCCGATCTGTTACGAAAAGCGGAAACTCTCGGAGTTCGTCGCGCCAAGCCTTAGTGCTTGTCCGGCGAGGACTGGGCAACAAACCTCAAGACCTTCAGTGCTTCAAGACCGAATGCGCCTGATTGGGCTACCAGGTAC
>NZ_MZXW01000052.1 GCF_004123905.1 Bradyrhizobium betae | reverse complement strand
CGTTCGAGTTCGTCTTCCCATCCCGGCATGGTCAGCCCTCCAAGAGCCGACCACCCATGAATCATTGAAAAATCGATTCGGGAATCCTATAAAACGCGACAAAATCAAATAATCTGCCAAAGTAGTGCTAAGACGTTCTCAGTCATCTGGCAACCGAACCTTAAGAATTTATCATCGGGGAACGAACACTGTTGAGACGGAGGCGACGCAGGATCGCGTTGAAACTTCCTATGCGGATCTTGAAAGAGTGAGCCTCGGCACCACTCAAGGTTCTTTCCTTTTCCCGAACGAATGTGGCGAGGGATGCACCCCCAACGTGGTGGTGCTTCAGTGTCGACACGCGAAGCCTTGCGTCAAGACGGCGGGTCAAGCAGAGCTTGGTGGGGGTGCGTTCTTCGTTTTCGATGATGCGGAGACCACTGTAAATGCGCGCGACGCGATTGCCTTCCTAATCAAGGCAAACGCGAAGTGATGCTGGTCTGGCCCGTCGACCGGCAAGATCGTCGATAGCTCTTTCTTATCGACCAGGAATCGCCCTGTCGTCGGCAGGACCGACTGTTCGTCTATTAAGTTCGTCGCCTAGGCAGTCTCACGCCTGATGCAATTGCAGCGTGATGAGGCCAGCTTCGCAGCGACGAACAAGCAACGATTATTGAATTCCACGTAGGGCGTTTGATAACTGCTCCATTATAATCCAGAACTGCCAAAGCTTCAGTATCAAGAAAAAGCCACCGAGACCAAGGGCGGCTAACATAATGAATAAAACGGCCTTTCCCGCAGCGCCCATCTTGGGTCGGCGGCCCTCAACATCTTTCTTCAGAAACTCATCAGGAGCGCTATTGTGCTCGGGTAGATGATGCAAGAACCACTCACCGGTCGCTTTTTCCTGCGCGTGAAGTGTGTAACCGCCGTTTTCATTCTGACGCCAACCTAGAACAGTAAATTCAAAGTCGCTCTGAGACTCGAACTGAGCTTCCCCGAGATTTGAAAGCCGAATCGACAACTGAAATTTCCGCCCTGCGCCGGGCGTGTAGGCCCATTGGCCCTCGAATGCGAATTGCATCAACTGCCGAAGTTGTTGCGCAAAAGCCATATTGCCGAAGTTGAGACTGCCCTCGAGCTGACGGAGCTGCCGTTCCAGAACCTGAGTTGCGGCACCCTTTCCAATACCTGCGTATCCAAGCGCCCACTGATCTTCATAAAGAACGGTCCTGTAGATAACGGGCGCCACCCCCGAGTTGCGCTGCTCCATCATCCAGCATCCGGCCCGCACAAGAGGGTGGCCGCGCCTTCTGTTTAAGATCTCTTGTCGTCCCGCGGCCACGAATGCCTCGACCGCATCGGACGGCCATTGCGCGACAGCGAGGGATCGAAGGAATTCGGGCAACTCGTTCTCGGAGGAGAACCCCTTAATTCCACTAAGGAGACATGCTTCGGTGAAGCAAATGTAGTACCAAGACATCGAAACCGGGAACCCCGCCGTCCCCGCCCAAAATCCCTTTGATAAGGCGGCCATCGACTTGGCATCGCCGCGAAGCGCGTCGGTAATCACTTTGACGACCTGAGCGTAAGTTTGTTCGTTCAGCTGACCAGAGGCCCGCTTAGCTTTCAGCATAGAAACCACATCTGGGAAGGATGACTCGCCTGTCGGTCGCCAACCCGAAAAGAACGAAGTGTCCTCGATCTCGGCCGGTACCGCAGGGTACTCACGGCGGGGAAGCACCTTCTGGCCCGCGCGTCGTTGTGCATGGATAGCGCTAACCATCCCGTTGACCGCTTGAGCGTCAGTGCGTGCCTCCTGCGCCAGTTTTCTTGACGCATCGGCTCGTGCAACGCTGTCAACTGCTGCGGCCGCGGTCTGAGTAGATAGATGCCGCTGGACTGCAAAATTTCTCAAAACTAATGAAGGATCTTGTGTCGGAGGCGGCATGACCTTCTCCAGCAATCATGCAACGGTCGCCGTAACACGCGGCGGACAGGTTGCAAAAAGGAGTTGTTGCACTAAAATAACCGCTCTAGTGGTAACAATCTTAGGGTTTATTTCTAAGCTTCAACACACACGACCTCGTGAAGGGGATGCAGCCATGGCTCCCGACGACGACCACATTCCGTACGATCATCTCGTCCACGAGCAGCAGATTGACCACGTCCAGGTCGAAAACGTCGACCACGCAGCGGCGCTCGTGCATGACAGCCTCGTACAACAGATCCACGAAGAGCTAATCCCGCACGATCCTGCCTTCTTCGATCACCCGCTTCTGCCGGATCCACAAACCGATGATTTGAGAGACAGCTTTCACCCCCAGGACGACCCTGCGGCCATATTCGACCAAAATTTCTCGACCGACGCGTCCACGATGGTTGATCACGATCAACTCAATGGCGATGGGTCTCACCTATTGCTGCCGGACGATCCTACGGTTGTCTTCGATCCCAACCATCACGACGACCCGGGTCAAATCGTGGAACAAGGGCACCACGATGAGGCTTCAGCGGCGGCCACTGGAACCGGAAATCACGAGCATGTATCCCAACCGCCCCCAGAAACGGCAGGCCATCATGGCGACGACGGCGACGGATACAGCATTCACGACCCGTTTGCCCTGATCGATCCTTCTCATGCCCATCTGGAAATCTCGACGGTCGCGGACATTTCACACGTGGAAGAACATCCCGGGGGACCCGTAGCTCACTACGATGGTCCGGCTCACCTTGAAGCCTTGGCACCTGCGGATCACGAAGACCCGCACGCGACCGGCGCAGCTTCCGAGCACCTGGACAATCCGGCGTCTCTTTTCGAACACGCCCATGACGATGATGGTCAGCCGATACACAGCGAGCCGTCGCAAGTCGACGATCCGTTAGCGGTCTTTAATCCTCCAGGTCACGAGGATGTGGCGGGTTTGCACGGCACAACAGATGTCCACGAGGGCCTGCAACAGACCAGCCATCATGAACAGGATCCCCTTTCTGTCTTCGACTCCCACCATGACACGCCAGCGAACCCGAACGACTACCACGCCATAGAGGAACTGCATCAGGCTCAGGTCCACGACGAGTTGGTCCTACAAGCGCAACACGCCTATGAAGCGCACGTTTTGGCGGACCAACAGATCCAGGACGATCATCGGCGCCGTGTGGAGGCTCAGTCGCAGAGCGACGACGTCCACCTTCGAGATCATCACGATTGGCAGGATCAGGGCGGCGGCCAGGACCCACATGTGGGCGACCAGCACGCCCCGCCAGACCACGGGCATGAAACAGCTGCGGATCCTAGCTTCGAGCCCAACGGCTATCCCGACACGTCTGCTCACTACGACCCGGCATCGGTCTTCGAAAGTCACGCGACGTCGGCACATCTGCCGTTGGTCGACTCGGCTCACCCTGGCCACGCCGACTACGAACAAAATGCCCTTTTTGCCGAAATTGAGAAGGCGGTAGACAATGCAAAATCCCGCACGGATAGCTGGCGGGGATTGGCCGTGTCACAGATGGTCGTACACATCGACGAATACGACCCGGTTTCACGGAATCCCGCGTCCTGGGACGATCCGTCGCAAAAACACTTCCAAGAAGCTTATACGAACATGGCAACCAAGCACGATCTGACGCAGACAAATCAGCCTCCTCCGCTTCCCGCGATATCGCTGCGCGACGCTGAAAGGCTGGATATCCTGGCGGCTCAAGAACATGCGCGCCTGGCCGCTGCAGGCCAAAGGGAGACCGCCCCGTACGATCCAGATGAGCATTTTCGCAAGGCCGCTCTGGGAATGTTGGTTCGGCGATTCTCTGAAGTTGTAGAGCTGAGAGCGATTCACGATGACGCGCGGTCCCGAATCCAAAATTTGAATCGTCCGTACCGCGTTCTCGCCAATGACCTGAACAATCGCGTTTGGGAGCAGATAGCCCAGGGGGCGACCGAAGAAGCGAGGCTCGTTCAAAGAGCGCTCGACACCGCGGATATTCGTCGGCGACGCAAGTAACGCCCGCTCGGCAATCTAAGGAGATACCCATCTCGTCATGGTCTTCACACGGCGACGTGAAATAAGCGTCGAACGAGCAGGAAGGCGCGAGCCTCTTTAGGACGCGGACTCATTAAGGCGCAGCCATAGCCTTCGCGCTGCGGTCTGCTCGTGATAACGCTTCTTTTCGTCCGAACTGGATAGTCGCACGCGCAAGATTGCCAGTTCGTCTCAAAGAGGCTTGCCTCACAGTCGAGCAGACTCAGCTTGTCGCGGATTCTTTGGTGAGCACAGATCGTCTGGCGGAGTTCCTATACGCCCGCTTCCAGTTAGCTTCTGCGCATCATCACCTAACTGATCGCGGTCCGCTTCGCGCAACACTCTTTCACTCAACGTTTGCCGCGCCCCGAAAATTGGAACTCCCTATGGTGTTACCCATACGCATTTTGCAATTGTGCCGCTTAGCGCTGTGATCTAAGTCCACAATGATCCAACGAGACGAGAATTCGCCTCGCGCCGTGTGTGTTTGGAGTTTTGTTCTTGAGATTGAGAGCTTCCGCAGCTGAATGGGATTTCGGAGCGCGAAGCTTGGGCGGATTCAAACGAGGTTTGAATTTGCCGCCTCATGACGCTCGACATGCGATGCGGCGGATGGTTGGCTGCAGGTTTCGGTGACGCTTCCCAGCGCAATTGGTAACCGACTTCTCGCAGCACTACCGGTGGCGGATCTCGATCTGCTGGCACCGGAGCTGGAGATGGTCGCGCTCGATCGGGACGCGGTCATCTCGCGGGCGGGTGACCAGACCGAGCACGTCCTCTTCCCTCATAGTGGCGCCATTTCGGTGATGATCGACATGGCGAACGGGCAGACCGTCGCCAGCGCCGCGATCGGACGCGAGGGAGCAGTAGGCACTCTTTCCGTGCTGGGGCCCTCCTCTGCGGCCGTTACCGCCATCGTTCGTGCCGCGGGCGTCGCCTCAAGAATCCCCGCATCGCGATTCCACGCCGCTTTTAGCCGCAGCCCCGCGATCCGCCACGCAGTCCAGATTCACTTCAGGGCGATGCTGATACAGCGTAAGCGTCGCTGTCAGGCCACGGCTTTGAGGGCTTGAGCGCGGTAGGCCCAGGGCAGTAGCAGGTCGATGTCGCGGTTTGGATGTCCGTTGACGATCCTGGTCAGGACGTCGGTGAGGTAGGCGAG
>NZ_MZXW01000025.1 GCF_004123905.1 Bradyrhizobium betae | reverse complement strand
GAGCAGCTGGCCGTCAGGCCGCTCGACCGCGACGGCCGTTACGGTGTCTTCTTTGCCAGCTGGCAGGTCGGCTCAATCGACTTGACCCGCGGTCAAACTGTCAGTGATGTGTCCGAACAACCGTCAGCTATGTCCCCGGTCTGAACAGAAAGCGGGCGATCCAGTATCCCAGAGGCGGCTGTGATTTAATCGACGGGGCGCGGCGTACTGGATGCCCCGGTCAAGCCGGGGCATGACACCGAGGGTGTTGCGAGCGCGCGCTCCCTGCGCCACGCCCCTCAATAATCCACCTTCACCAGATACAGCCCGTCGGGCGGGGCGACAATGCCGCAGGCCGCGCGGTTGCGGGCTTCCAGCGCTGCGGAGAGATCGTCCGCGGTCCAGCGGCCGTCGCCGACCCAGACCAGCGATCCCACCATCGAGCGCACCTGGCTGTGCAGGAACGAGCGCGCCGAGGTGACGATGGTGATCTCTCGGCCGTCGCGGAGCACGTCGAGCTGGTCGAGCGTCTTCTCCGGCGACTTGGCCTGGCACTCGGTGTCGCGAAAGGTCGTGAAATCGTGCTTGCCGAGCAGGCGCTGTGCGGCCGCATGCATCGCGTCAGTGTCGAGCTTGCGCGGCACGCGCCAGGCATGGCCGATGTCGAGCGCGAGATTGGCACGGGTGTTGACGATGCGGTAGCGGTAATGGCGCTTCACCGCCGAGAACCGCGCTTCGAAAGTATCAGGCACGATCTCCGCCTCGAGCACCGCGATCGGATGCGGTCGCAGATGCGCGTTGAGCCCGTCGCGAAAGCGACCCTGTGGAAACTGCTTCTCGATGTCGACATGCGCAACCTGGCCGCGCGCGTGCACGCCGGCGTCGGTGCGGCCGGCGCCATGCACCCGCACATCCGCGCCGGTCATCGCCTTCACGGCCGCTTCGAGCGCGCCCTGCACCGACGGCAGCGTGTCCTGCACCTGCCAGCCGAAGAACGGCGCGCCGTCATATTCGATGGTGAGCTTGTAGCGAGGCATCAGGCCAGCCGCATTGGCGGCTTCACTTGCACGCCACGCAGGAAGTCGACGGCCTGCATCCGCGCCTTGCCCTCGCGCTGGAGCTCGAGGATGCGGATAGCGCCCTCGCCGCAGGCGATGGTGAGCTGATCGTCGAGCACCTCGCCCGGTGCGCCGGAGCCCTTGGCGAGCTCGCAACGCAGGATTTTCACGCGCGCGTTCTCGCTGCCGCCTGCAATCTCGGCCCAGGCGCCGGGGAATGGCGACAGGCCGTGGATGTGGCGCAGCACCGTGCGCGCTGGCTTACTCCAGTCGATCCGCGCTTCGGCCTTGTCGATCTTGGCGGCATAGGTGACGCCGTCCTCGCTCTGCTTTTTGAGCTGGAGCCCGCCGCGGGCGAGCGCAGCCATGGCGCGGACCATCAAATCGGCGCCGAGACGGGACAGGCGGTCGTGCAGATCGACCGCCGTCATTTTGTCTGTAATGGCAAGGCGCTCGGCCATGGCGACGTCGCCGGTATCTAGGCCGACATCCATCTTCATCACCATCACGCCGCTCTCGGCGTCGCCCGCCATGATCGCGCGGTTGATGGGGGCAGCACCGCGCCAGCGCGGCAACAGCGAAGCGTGCAGGTTGTAGCAGCCGAGCTTTGGCGCATCGAGGATCGCCTGCGGCAGGATCATGCCATAGGCAACGACGACAGCTGCATCCGCGTCAAAGGCGCGAAACTCTTCGAGCGCTTCGTCAGTCTTCAGCGTCTTCGGCGTCAACACGGGAATACCGAGTCTTCGCGCAGCCTCTTCAACCGGGGTTGGCTGCAATTGCAGGCCTCGCCGCCCCCCGGGTTTTGGCGCCCGGGTATAGACGGCCACGATCTCGTGGCCGTGCGAGACCAGCTCGAGCAGCGTCGGCACGGAGAAATCGGGCGTGCCCATGAAGATCAGGCGGAGGGGCATGTGGCAGCGCTCAGTTGAGAGTTCTGGTTCTCCGTCATGCCCGGGCTTGTCCCGGGCATCCACGTTCTTGGCCGCAAAGGAAGCAAGGCGTGGATGGCCGGGTCAAGCCCGGCCATGACGACTAGAAGAGTGCGCCTCACTCCGCGCGCTTGGCGGCTTTCTCGAACTTCTTGATGACGCGGTCGCGTTTGAGCTTTGACAGATAGTCGACGAACAGCACGCCGTTGAGATGGTCGATCTCGTGCTGGATGCAGGTGGCATAGAGGCCTTCGGCGTCCTCCTCGTGCACCTTGCCGTCGAGATCAGTGTAGCGCACGCGCACCTTCGCGGGCCGCTCGACCTCCTCGTAATATTCGGGGATCGACAGGCAGCCTTCCTCGTAGACCGACAGGTCCTCGGAGGACGCGATGATTTCAGGATTGATGAAGACGCGCGGCTCCGGCTTGGTTTCGCCATCCGGGTCAGGTTTGGCGAGGTCCATGGTGATCAGCCGCAAGGGCTGCGCGACCTGGATCGCCGCGAGCCCGATGCCGGGCGCGTCGTACATGGTCTCGAACATGTCGTCGGCAAGCTTGCGGATCTCCGGCGTGACCTTCTCGATCGGCTTGGAGACCAGACGCAGCTGCTTGTCGGGCAGGATGATGATTTCTCTGAGGGCCATGGCGGCGATTTAAGCCGCAAGCCGGATGCGGTCAATGCAGACAGGAACCCCGTTAACCCTCCGCTAACCATAAAACTTCAGGTTTCGTTAACCATAAAAATTAGGGGGAGGTTAACCATCGGCGTTCGCTATTCGTTCGCGGAACGGGCCGAATCGGCTAAAAGGACCGCCATGAACGAGATCATTTTTACGGCTGGCGACTGGCCAGTGCGCACCATCGATGCGCTGATCGGCTTCGGCGCGCTCGTCCTCGTCCTGCTGGTGGTGATTGCGGTGGTGATCGCGCGCTCGGGGCGGCGCGGCGCGGAACTCGCGATGGCGCATGCGATCCGGGCCGACGAGCTCGAGGAGCGCCTGAGTCAGGTGCTGCACGCCCAGAGCGAGGCGGCCGGGCGGGCCGACGCCATGACCCAGGCGCTGGCCGGCCGCCAGGCCGAGATGGCGCGCGCGGTCAACGAGCGGCTGGATTCGGTGACCCATCGCGTCGGCCAATCCATGGAGCACTCCACCCGCAACACCATGGAGAGCCTGCGCGCGCTGCACGAGCGGCTCGGCATCATCGACAACGCCCACAAGAACCTCACCGACCTCACCACCCAGGTGACGACCCTGCGCGACGTACTCGCCAACAAGCAGTCGCGCGGCGCCTTTGGACAAGCGCGGATGGAGGCGATCGTCCAGGACGGCCTGCCGAAGGGTGCTTACGAATTCCAGTTCACGCTCTCGACCGGCAAGCGGCCGGACTGCGTGGTGTTCCTGCCCGACCAGCGCCCGCTCTGCATCGATGCAAAATTTCCGCTGGAAGCGATGACCGCGCTGCACGACGCCCGCACCGACGAGGAAAAGCGCATCGCCACGCAGCGGCTGCGCGGCGACGTGATGAAGCATGTCAGCGACATCGCCGAAAAATATCTCGTCACCGGCGAGACCCAGGAGATGGCGTTGATGTTCGTGCCGTCGGAATCGGTCTATGCCGAGATCCATGACGGTTTTGACGACGTGATCCAGAAGGCCTACCGCGCCCGCGTGGTGCTGGTGTCGCCGTCGCTGCTGATGCTCGCGATCCAGGTGATGCAGCAGATCATGAAGGACGCGCGCATGCGCGACGCCGCCGACCAGATCCAGACCGAAGTGATCAAGCTCGGCGACGACCTCGGCCGCCTGCGCGACCGCGTGCTGAAACTGCAGAAGCACTTTGCCGACGCGAACGAAGACGTCCGCCAGATCCTGATCTCCGCCGACAAGATCGAGAAGCGCGCCGGCCGGATCGAGGAGCTCGATTTCAGCAAGGCCGACGCGCCCGAAGGTCCGCATTTGGTCGCAACGGGCGCGCCGGAACTATTTCCGAGGAAGCTCCAGGCGGGGGAGTGATTCTCTTCTCAGATCCGGTACGCTGCCGCCCCAATTTCGGTGTCGTCGCCCGGCTTGACCGGGCGACCCAGTATCCCAGAGGCGGCAGATGGGCGACGCTGCTACTACGTCTACATTCTCGCCAGCCGGATCGGCGGAACGGTATACGTCGGCGTAACGAACGATCTCATCCGCCGTGTGGCGGAACACAAGCTGAAGCTCATCGAGAGTTTCACGAAGGACTACGACGTCGTTAGATTGGTTTACTTCGAGCAGTTCGACGACCCCGAGAATGCGATCAAGCGGGAGAAGCGGCTGAAGAAGTGGAAGCGCGACTGGAAGATCGCGCTGATCGAGAAGGACAATCCCGATTGGAACGATCTTTATCCGGAGATTGCTGGTCCCCCATGACGCCGGCCTCTGGAATACTGGGTCGCCCGGTCAAGCCGGGCGACGACACCTCCTATGTGGCCGGTGGTGACCACACCTCCCTTGTGCCCCCCAGAATCTGCTAACACCTCCCCATGACCGCACCCGACGCGACCTCCCCCGCCGGCACCGATTCACCCGCCGCCTCCTGGCGCGACAGCCTTGCCGTGTACCTGCAGCCGCGGGTGCTGATCGTGCTATTCCTCGGCTTCTCCTCGGGGCTGCCGCTGGCGCTGTCGGGGTCGACGCTGCTGGTGTGGATGCGGGAGGCCGGCGTTGATCTCAAGACCATCGGGCTGTTTGCGCTGGTCGGCACGCCCTACACGCTGAAATTCCTCTGGGCGCCGCTGGTGGATGCGCTGCATGTGCCGCTGTTCACCCGCGCCTTCGGGCGGCGGCGCGGCTGGCTGTTGTTCTCACAATTGCTGCTGATCGTCGCGATCCTGCTGCTGGCGATGACCGATCCGGCGCGCTCGCCGTTCTACGTCGCGCTGGGCGCGCTGCTGGTGGCGACGACGTCCTCGACGCAGGACATCGTAGTCGATGCCTTCCGCGTCGAGAGCCTGCCGGAGAGTGAGCAGGCCGCCGGCATGGCGGCTTATGTTGCGGCCTACCGCATCGGCATGCTGGTCTCGACCGCGGGCGCGCTGTTCGTCGTCTCGGGCTTCGAGGGCACCGGCATCCCGCGCGCATCGGCCTGGATGTGGGGCTATGTGGTGATGGCCGCGATGGTGTTGATCGGGACCATTACGGCATTGGCTGCGACCGAGCCCGAGCAGTCCGTGCGGGCTGAAGCTGCGACGCAAACCGAGACGACGTTCACGCGCGTGCTCAACGCTGCGATCGGCGCGTTCTCGGAATTTCTGTCGCGCAAGGATGCAGCCGTCGCGCTCGCCTTCGTCGTGCTGTTCAAGTTCACCGATGCCTTCTCGGGCACGATGACGGCGCCGTTCGTGATCGACCTCGGCTTCACCCGCAACGATTATGCGGCGATCGTGAAGGGCGTTGGCCTCGCGGCGACGCTGATCGGCGGCTTCGCCGGCGGTTTTGTCGCGCGGCGCTATCCGCTGGCAACATCGCTCTGGATCGGCGGCGTGGTGCAGGCGCTGGCCAATCTGACCTTCTCCTGGCTCGCAGTAGTCGGCACCAATCAGTGGGCGCTGGCGCTCGCCATCTGCGCCGAGAATTTCACCAGCGCCATCGGCACCGTGATCTTCGTCGCCTATCTCTCGGCGCTGTGCCAGAACCCGCTGCACACGGCGACGCAATATGCGCTGCTCACCGCGCTGGCGGCGGTGGGCCGGACCTATCTCTCGTCAGGTGCGGGCTTCGTGGCCGATACGACCGGCTGGGCGACGTTCTTCGTGATCTGCGTGCTGGTGGCGATTCCGAGCCTGGTGCTGCTGGCCTGGCTGCAAAAGCGCGGGCATTTTGAGGCGCTGGGGCCGGTCAGGGTGTAGCTACGGCTGTCATGCTCCGCGAAGGCGGGGCATCCAGTATTCCGAGACAGTTGGAATTGACCGAGACGCCGCGGCGTACTGGATCGCCCGGTCAAGTGTTCAGACCGGGGACATAGCTGACGGTTGTTCGGACACATCACTGACAGTTTGACCGCGGGTCAAGTCGATTGAGCCGACCTGCCAGCTGGCAAAGAAGACACCGTAACGGCCGTCGCGGTCGAGCGGCCTGACGGCCAGCTGCTC
>NZ_MZXW01000002.1 GCF_004123905.1 Bradyrhizobium betae | reverse complement strand
GCCGGCGCGCCGTCACGTCCGATTTAAGCGTATGGTCAAGCATAGACACAAGCCGATCCCTTCAAAGAGATCGTGAAACTCGCCTATCCCATGTGCCGCGAGAAGGCGGGAGCGGAACGACGCTTACTCGCGAGTTCGCTTGCCAAGCCCATAAGAAGGCGCTGTGCTGCGACTGGTGAGCCGCCAGCGCAAATGGCCTCCGCAATTCTTTCGCTGGTTTCGTCTATCCGAGCGCGGATGGCGGCGATCCGCTCTTCCACTTCCATCGTGCGTACCTCCAGATCGTGAGGTACATACGGTCTAACCAATGTCGGGTTTCCCTATTCGTCCCAAACGAGCTTCTTGCAGTCGGTGCACTTGAAGATGCGGACGGTCTTACCCGAGCGTGGATCGAGATAGCTTTGGACCCGCAGCAAGCGGCCGTCGCAATGCGGGCAATTCCCAAATTGACTTGGACTAAGTGGCGGGGATTTGGAACCAAGGCTGATCATTGCACGTCAGCTCCCATAAGCAGCTAACGACGCTCATCGCGAAAAAGTGTTCCTACGTTTAAGAGCAACGCCGGAGCTTCGAAAGTGAAGGTCGCAGGAACGGCTAAGAGGCTTGTTCCTGCGACCGACGCCGCGACGTTCGCATGGGTACCACAAAGGCCCGCCAGCGCGAACCGGCGGCCCGGCGCAGCTCTAAGCAGCCGTGGTGCGCTCGCGCTTGGGCTTTACCTCTAGCTGCAAGCCCATTGCCGAGAGCACTGCAACAACCGTGGAGAAATTCGGAAGCTGTGTGTTGTTTTTGAAGGCCCGATAAATACTCTGTCGCTGTAGCCCCGTCTGGCTTGCGATCTCGGCGATGTTGAATTCGCCAAGGGCTTTGCCGATAGCTTTGCAAATTGTCTTGGGTTCAGCCGAAGCGAGCGCAATGTTTAGCTCCTTGGCCATCATCGAGGGGACGATCCGTCGGTACGCTTTCGTCATTTCAGCCTCCCAAAAGAAAAGGCCGGCTCTTTGAGCCGGCCCTAATGGATCTGACTAGTGCTGCTTAGTATCTGGCGAGCGACGGGCCGCCAAACTTGTAGTTCAGGCGGACCAGGCCCATGTCGACGTCTTGGCGAATCCGGTCGCTGCCGAATACCCCACCCACGGGCGTTGTGAAGCCGATCGTGCGATCGCCAAGGAAGATGTGGTCGTACTCAAGGCCCAGCGACCAGTTTGGCGCGAAGCCGTACTCCAGACCGACCCCGACAGTTCCGCCCCAGCGCGTTTCGCTCGCCGAAGCCAGCCGTGTGCCCGCGAGCGGCGTGCCTGCTGCGGCGTAGATGTCGTACTTGTCACCGACGACGGCGGCGCCGCCCTTCACGTAAAGCAGCACGTTGTTCCAGGCGTAACCGACCTGGCCGGTGATGAGCCCGAAAGCATCGATGGTGGTACGGTTGCGGTCACCGGTCACCAGCGCACTGCCTGGGAAGGCGGTGCTGATGTTGTCGCCCCGGAAGTCAGCCCAGTTGCCCTGACCTTCGATGCCGTACACCCACTGGCCCGACTGCATGCGATAGCCGACCTGGCCGCCGATCGTGCCGCCCGTTGCGTTGTGGCAGCCCTCACCGACCAGGGTACCGGTTACCGGCGTGACGAAGTCCAAGCACGTATGGCTTGAGCCGCCGCCGCCGTTGATGCCGATGTAGAAGCCGCTCCAGTCGTACATCGCCGCAACCATCGGCGGAGCCTTCGTATACGGTCGGGCCGCGAGATCCGCCGCACTGGCAGGAGCTGCTAAACCGAGAGCCAGTGTTCCGGCCGCAGCCGCAATAAGTTTCTTCATTCGAGTCTCTCCCCAGAGATAACGAGTTCAATGAATCGGCGCGTTCGCCCACCTACCAAAGAATAGTACGTCGTACGCCTGCACGTTGCTGTAGCTCGCTTGCAACACTCGCCATCAAAGCCGGCGGGGAATTCTTTATATCCATTAACTAGTTGGGAACCGAAAGCCTGGTGCAGTGCATACTGCTCGGTCCTCCAGCGCATGCAATCCCTCGTCGTCGGTTTTATCATCGTGGAGAGAAAGCCATGGGATCGCGCCACCAGGTCGTGCAATCACTTGAGACACGGCTTGCTGAAGAGGCAAAGCGCCTGCGCGAGGAAGCTAAGTCGCTTCCACATGGCAGCGCGCGGGAGGACATGATCCGCAAAGCCCGCCAAGCCGAAACCGGATCGCACATGAGCCAATGGTTGAGATCGCCCTGGCTACAGCCACCGGAATAGCCCCCTCGAATTTCCGATGCTTGAGCTGCTGCCGGTTTGATGGACACGGGGCTAAACTAATCCCACCTTGCGTTCGAACTCAACGGGGCTGATGTATCCGATCGTGGAATGACGTCGGGTTGGATTGTACAACGAGGTTTGAGAACGCCCACAGGACCGTTCTTCGCGAGGTTCTTTATCGATATCATCCTTGGTTTGGTTGCCGAGTTTGCGTTCATGGGGCCGTCGACAAGGCTGGCGATGTCGCCTTCCGCTGCACGCTGGATGGATCGCAAGCAGATCGTTGGCTGGAGGTTCCAGCGTGGATGTTCGACCGAACGGCATGCCCTGAGGCGGAGCTTTTGGCAGCTCGGCCATTTGTCAGCATAACCGCACTTGCAGCGCTTTCTGCGCTTCTCGATCTGGTGTTGATGGATCGAACGCAAGCCTGCTGATCCGCATCCTCTTGTAGACCTGCCAGGTTTCCGCAAGCAGCTCGATGATTTGCAGGCTAGCGCCGAAAAGCGGCTGGTTACCGAGCGTCAGAAGCAAGCCAAGTGATGCCGATGCCGTCCGATTAGAAGTGCATGGGGCGCCGTCAATACCTCAATACCTTGCTGGACCCGTGAAGTGATCGAGCAAGCATCCTCAGCCAACTAACTCGTCGCGGAATGCTCAGGTCAGGAATAGTTGGCCGCGGGCTTTCGCGCCCTGTCCATCGCGCGCTGCGACAAGCGCTTGCTTAAGCTTCATCTGCTCCTCGGGAGTCATAGCGGGGCCGCGCCTCACGGGCACATCTTCTACGGCGGGATAAGGGAGGGTTGGAGCCTGGGCGGGTGCCTGCGCTCGTGCGTCCATCAGTGAAGAGCTGGTACTGGAAGTGGCGCACCCTCCTAACGCGAGGCTGGATGCAACCAACGCGGCAACCGCAGCAATCAACCCTGCAATTCTTCCAACGATACGCAGCACGCATGGGGCTCGTTCGACCAGCAATGCGGGCCAATTAAGGCTAGCGTCGCCGGGACGCGCCGCTTGGGCACCTAGCGTGAACTGGCGGCCTGCATCTTACATATCAGTCATCGCCCCTTTTGCTTCCCAAGCCAGATCCATCAAACGCGCAAGCTAATACCTCTGGTGGGGCGCGTACACGAAACAATCTCAATGCGCGACATGGTCCCGTCGAGAAAGGCTAGCGCGTCGAGAGGAGCGGCGTGCGGATGTCGCCGTAAGTCTTCAGGGGATTTTGCTTGTTGTAGGCGCCACCAAGCGTCTCGCGCACGCCGGCATGCTGATGTCAATCGGCGTTCGTACACGCCTTCATTGATAATGCCGGCATTTTCCCAGAGCACTTTTCTTTTAATCACGGGGTCCTGGGTTCGAGCCCCAGCGCGCTCACCAGCAAAATCAAAGACTTAAGTCTCGAAAATCAAGCGCTGCACCATCTGCAGAAATCCAGTGTGCACACACCATGCACACGAGACAGAGCGACCGCGATCTCCGGCACATGGAGCAAACCTGTCGAGAGTGGGCTGACGCGATCCAGCACGAACCATCTCGCGCGGCGCTCCTGGAGTTGGCTGACAACTACAGCAAGAGCCGCGCGCATGATGAATGGCATCGCTAGTGCTCGGACGGCTTTTCCCTCCGGGCTTTGCGCGCCATCTCCATCCACTCTTCTCCGAGCTTCAGCCAAGCTTCCTTGTCGCCCTCGCGGGTGGCCTTCCCAGCCTCGTCTAGGCAGGCCTGGGCTTGCTGAGCGTATCTTACAAAATCAGCTTCGCTCATCGCGATCAATGCGGCCGGTGCCGCGACGTTCCGGCTGAGCGCTTGAGAAGGCCCGGGCACTCGCAAGAGCGGAGCTCGCCCGATATCACAAGTCGAAATGACAAAAGGTTGGGGCGGCCTTACTGTTTGTCCTCGGTCCATGTCTGCTCACCGCACTGGCACTTGAACATGCGAACGATCCCACCGGTTTGGGTGTTGAGCATCTTCGCCGCAAAGACGGGCTGTCGCCCACAGTGATTGCAAGGCTTCGTTAGATTGGCCTGAAAGCTGGAAAAGACTTCGTTCTTAAAATCGCGGTCCATAGTGCTGCCTCGCCGAGGACTCACTAAGTACCAGTGTGTACACAAGTTCCAAATAGCCTAAGTTATAGGCGCTTCCAAAAGAGGACAGGATCGGAAATTCGAGGGCGGCTACTCCGGTGGCTGTAGTCCAGGCGACCTCAACCATTGGCGCATGTGCGATCCGGTTTCGGCTTGGCGGGCTTTGCGGATCATGTCCTCCCGCGCGCTACCATGTGGAAGCGACTTAGCTTCCTCGCGGAGGCGCTTCGCCTCTTCGGCAAGCCGGGCTTCTAGCGAGGACAATTGCACAACCCGGCGGCGCGATCCCATGGCTTTCTCTCCACGATGATAAAAACGACGATCCAACGCGAAAGTTCCGAGCAGGTTCCTTCAGGTCGCTGTGTCGAACCTCCGAGATTTCGGAGTCGCGCTTTGTTCCTTGGAACTGATTCCTTGATCTGTCCCAAGGGTCGAGAACCTGGCGACCGAGAACGCGCCCCAGCGTGAATCGCCCAAGGGTATAGCGAAACGGCCTCAGTTGGGCACGGGGCTGAGGCCGTCTGCTACTTGGGGCTCCGCCCGGAACAGGGAGACGGCGCCGGAGCATTCATTGAATGAGCCCGCTTGCCGATTGTTCCCGAAGAGGGCCAGCGGCAAAATAACCTTCGGCACGGTTCATGCAAACGCATTGAGTACCCGGGATTTTGTTAGTTCCCTCTCGAGGCTGGTTAACCCCATCGCCGCCGGGCCACGTATTTCGAGCCCGGCGGCGTATTCTCTGAAACTAGTGCCGCCGACGTTCGAGCCGCCGTCGCTCAAACCGCAACCGATAGCGCATCAGCAATAGCTGGATTAGGCGCACTCGTTGCCCCCGATCAGCACCACTACCGGCACCGGCTTCCGCGTCGGCTCGGGGCCGGCCAGGAAGCCCGTCACAGCCGGCAAGACCATCAAGGCGTCCCCCTTCCGGGAGTTGGCTTGCCAACACTACGGCATGTCGGCGATGCCAGTTTTCCGGTTTCATGCCATCGCCGTGTGCTGCCAGTCTTGCCAACCAACCTGCTCGAGCAACGTCATGGTCGCCGATGCCACATTCCATAGGATCGCTGGGGTTGGATCGCCGCCGCCCATGGACTGATCGCAACTGGCAAGGGAGGGCTCGTCGTCCACATCCGGTCGCGGCGTCGTGCGCGGCTCTCCGGAGAGGGGGCGCCGCCTCTGCGCGTATCGGTTGCGGAATCGCATCTCTGCCGCCGTGATCGCCATCAAACAGGTGGGGGAACGATGCCGGCCGCAAAATGCAGGGCGCGACACAGACCGATGCAGAACCCGTACACCAGACCGGCCATGTTCGCCCTTGAGCTGCTTCATGCCGAGGTAGGCGGGGCCATCCTTGAGAACCGGCAGAAGAACGATGAAATGAGCGAGCAGATGAGGCAGATGGAAGCCTTCATCAAGATGCTCGGTGAAGCGGCGGAAGCCGAACAAGTGGTTCAAGCGGGGCACGTTAAAGATCGCCGCCGCTGTGTTGGCCGCGCATGGCGTGCAAGACTCCAGTAAGAGGACGTGCAGGGCGTAGCTCTGGGCATCCAGCACAGCCTCAAGAACCACGAGCGAAGGCGTGCAGATTGTCGGGTGAGGCAAGGCCAGCGCGGTGGCGGCTTGCTGGCTAAAACTGAATTTAATGGGATCGGCTGAGTTGCGAACCTAGATTTGGGTGGTGTCGGCATCCTCCCTCCCCGGCACTTCTCTACTTCCGGCCTCAGCTCTCCCCCCGGGGGCTGGGGCCGTTTCTTCCACGACTTGTAAAGAGGCCCGCCGTGTTGCTGAAAACCACTTTAATTGCGGTTGCGGTTGCTATGACCGTGCCAGCACATGCCCAGCAATCGCAACGGGGGATCACTATCATCACCCCCTACAGCGTGCACGTGTATAGCGCCGATCCGGCAACGCCTGGGCGGCTACTCGATGATGAGAATCTCCAACGGCAAAACGAGCGCCAACAACGAGAGCGCATCATGAGGCAAATGGAGCTAGATCGAGAGGCCGAGCGCCAAGAGGCGGATCAATGATGGCAGCCCCGGCGCGGTGTCGGCACAGTTTGAAAAGCCCCGGCTTCGGCCGGGGCTTTGTTGATTCCACATCACAACGAACAGGAGAGACCTATGGATACTACCAGCGTTGGAGGCCGCCAACTGAGGGTGGAGCGGGTTGGTGAGGTATCGCCCGTTTTGGTCAAGACGCGCCCTCGGACCTCACTGGACAGACTACTGCGCGCCCAGCGGAGGGAATACCCCGAAGTTCAGGTTCTTCGCCTCATTTTAGCGAAACGACGATGTCCGTTCTGGGTCAAAAGTGTCGGTTCTAGCACTCGGCTGCAAACTTCCGGTCTCCCCTTGTGAGCTGACATGCAGCGACACCGCTCAAACGGAAGTGATGGGCCATCAAGAGACATTCGCAAGTCACCGACGACCTGGCAGCATTCGCTGCATGATGCGGTCACGGTAAATGAAAATATGGACCAAGGCTGCGGCCACGTGAATACCGATGGCGATCAGCAGTGCCCACTCCGCAATTTGATGCCAGCCGTCGATCCGATGGATTGCGTCCGTGTTTTTTGTCGCCAGCATCGGCAATGGAACGAGATTGAAATAAGAGATCGACCAGCCCCGGAACGATGCGAACAGCCAGCCTGTGAACGTTGTAGCCAGAACCAATCCATACAGAAGCCAATGGACGGCTTCGGAGGAAACACGCTGCCACGGCGGTAGAGAACTTTCCGGCGCCACAGGATGGGTGATACGCCAGACAAGCCGCAACAAAATCAACGCGAGGATGATCAAGCCGAACGAAATATGGAGCGTCATTGCTCTGCCGGGTGGACCTGAGTGAACGTCGGGCATGAACCAGCCGATCGGAAACTGAATTGCCAGAAGCGCCACGACAAGCCAGTGAAAAACTTTCGCGGGTGAGCCGTAGTGCAGCCGATCGTCCATAAGTCCTCTTTCTCGAAGTGTAGGAGCCAATTCAATAATTAGTAAGACGCGAGCCGGCCGGCAGATCGAGACATCAGGTTGATAGGTCCGGTCGGCGCCCGCTCGCTGGCGTCAGGGCCTCCGCCCGGCGCCGGGAACGAATATCCGAAAAGGTTTTCACGACGAAGCGGTCAGAAGATGGGGTCAATCCATATCCAACGCCTAGATTGATATCGAACACGCCGAGCTTGAAATCGGTTACCGCGAATACGTATGTTGCTGATCAGATACCTTGCCAAAACGACCGATCTCGCCAAAATCGGCGTAGTATTCCAGACCGACAAACAATAATCCTTGTCGAGCTTTCGAGCGAGCCGCACCGCGGGCGCGAAATCTGCTTGGCCGTATTTGCCAAAGCCGATATCGACGATTGGATTGACGATGAATTCCCAATCGGCGTTACGTACGCCAACGATCGGCCTGATTTCCAGGCCGAACCTCGTTTGAGCGAACTTCGGTGTGGTGTTGCTGAGTTCGAAGTTCACACCATAAAAGAAGTCTCGCTGATCTGCATGCGGGGAAACGAACAAGGTTCGCAGTTTGACTGAATCCGACAGAAACTGGCGGTCCTGGATAGCGAATGGCAGATAGAGACCAACTTCCCACCAATCCGCGAGGCCGTAGGCGAACAGGCACAAACCCGTACCATCCCAGAAGATCAGCTTGATCCGGTCGGCGCGCTTGGCACGGAACACATAAACAGCACCCGAGAACGGGTCAGCCTGCATGTGCTCGCGTACCAATATGGCA
>NZ_MZXW01000046.1 GCF_004123905.1 Bradyrhizobium betae | reverse complement strand
TGGTGTGGTGGGTGGGGGTCGTCGTGGCCGGTCGGAGGGGTGGGGTGGCAGTCGGGGTGGTCAGGATGCGGGCGAGAGAGTGCGGGAAGTCGGGCGCCGCGGGGGGGGGGGTGGAGGCGGCGGTGGGTGGTGGTGGTCTCGACCGTGCGTGCGGGCGGCGCATCGCCGTTCCAGCCCTCGCGCAGGCGTTCGTAGACCGTCGTGATGGGGTCGGCGGCAATGTGCTGGGCGGAGTATTGGTTTTCGGTGGTGGCCTGGTCGAACACCCAGCTGCCCTGGGCGTGCAGGAAGCCCTTCAACGCGCTGACATAGCGATTGCCGAAGCCGTCGAATTGCGGGCTGTGGGGATCGCCAACGTCATCGGCATAGAGATGGTGACGGCGGTGGTTGGCGACCCATTTCGCGATCGAGCCCTGCACCGCCATCTGAGCGATGGCGCAGAAGAACACCCGCATGATCGGGCCGGTGCGGAAGCTGCGATGGACGAACAGGCGGTGCATGCCGGCGCCGATGCCGAACGTGGTCAGCGCGAACATCCAGACGAACGTAAATAGCTCGACCTTGCCGAGGCCTTGCGTGACAGCCCAGATGATGCCCGCGACAGCGCCGACATAGAGAATGCCGAGGAGGAGATAGCTCTCGCGCAGCTTGGCCTGCACGAGCGGTCCCTCGGTGACGACGCCGGGTGGAAGCTGCGGCTTGGCCGCAATCCTCGTGCTCTGGGCGATCTCTGCCGGGCTGAGCCCGGCATCAGCGATAGACATTCCAGGACTTCCAATACGTTTAAGGCCCGCAATGATTGCGGACGTACTGGGACGCACCCTATCGCGCAGGGGCCTCCACCTCCAGTCCTTAGTTAAGAAAGAGTTAAGATCGATCCGGCCGGATCACGCCGATTGCAGCAAGGGCGTAGGGCGGACGAGCAACCGGACGAGATCGTCGCGCTGCTGCTTCTCGGCGAACTTGACCGCGAAGCCGTTGTCGAATTTGCGGATGACGCGCCCGACGCAGGCACCGACCGCAAGCGCGGTTCCAACCGGCGGGTCGTATTCGCAGGATATCGCGACCCCGGCCGTGGAGACGTCGATGATGAAGCAGGCATGAGTGCTGCCGTCGGCCAGCGTCAGGAAGGTGTGCGAGACCTGCGGAACGAAGCGCGCGTCATTGCGATGCTCCAGGACGCTGGCGTCCTTCTGCTTCTTCTCCAGCCAGGTCAGCTTTTCCGACATCCAGGCGCGCCGCGCCCGCGTCATGTCGAGTTCCATCAGGAAGCCGGCCTTCAGCGTCGCGCTGATGGTGCACTGGAATTCGCCAAAGTCCTGGAAATAGGAGGTGACGCGCTCGCCGATCTTGCCGACGACGGGCACGTCCACGATCATGCGGAACGGCGAGACACGCTTGGTCCGGCAGGCGAAGGTGCGGAGCTTGCCCTCGCAATCATACCAGCGCGGCAGCGAGTAGCTGCCGCTCACGGTGACTTCCACTGCGCGCTGCCTGAGGAACTCGGAGACGGACATGGGGGCCAATCGTGTTTCGGAGTGCTTCCGTAATTCCACGGTAGCAATCAAATTCTAAGCAAATGATACCGGCACTCATGAGCAGGGGTAAATTTCCGGTAAATGTGCAGGCCCGAGTGGGCGGCATAGCGCCGCGTTGAGGCGGCCCGCGACCTCACAATTGCGTCACCCGAGCAGCACCAGCAGAGCCAGTACGCCAACGGCCATGGCGAATTTGATCGCCGCCCAGAGCAGGTTGCTCGGTCTGGTCCGAAATCCGAACCACGGCCACGCGCGCCGCATCGCCAGCGTTGCGAGCGCGTCGACGATGGCGAACGCAAGCGCGACGCCGGCGATGAACGACCACGATGTGTCCGGAGGCATCCACGCGGCGAGCCAGGCGGGGGCAGGCGCTCTCAACGCCGCGAGCAGCGCGAACCATCCGAACAGCGATGCGAAGGCCTTGATGATGTTGGGGCCGACCGTATCGGGCTCGAACCGGATGCCGATCCCAGCAAGCGCAAGCTCGATGCGCTCGCCGTCGTCGAGGAAGAGAAAGGCGCCGAGGTAGAGAGGGATGCGCGACTGGAAGAGCAGGGCGATGGCACCGAACAGGACCACGTAGCCGACGGCGTCGCCGAGAATGTCCATGCTGCTCGCGCGCGACGCCGTCGCAGTCACGGTCTGCGGCTGAGGACGCGACCTGGCGCGCGCCATGTGCTCGAGCATTTTGGCGCGCCGGCCCGGTGCGTAAGGGATCGCACGCTGGATCCAGGGCGGCGGCGCGGCCGACGGGCCGTCCGGGGTTGATTTGCGCTGCTCCATGGCCTGCACCAGTTCCAATGGGCATTGGTCGGCGGTGGGGGGCAGGGAGGTTCATGTGGGGACGGCGAATTTCGCCGCATCATCCGATGACCCGGATGATGCGCTCCCTAGCCGAATTGGCCGGGCTATGTCGGCGGCTACATCGAGAACCTCAACACGACCCGTAAGACCGGCACGCCGCCGAATGCCTACATGAAAGAGGGCTGGATCTGGGATACCGGCTCGACCTGGCAGGAAGACCGTACGGGTCTGTTCTAGCCTATCGCGTCAGTGTTCCCCCCGCACCGTCAGCGCGATAGGCTTCGACCTGTTGCCGTAACGTGTTGAGCTGCTTGTCCGGGATTTGCCGGTCGACCCGGTGAACTCCATCCCGCACGCACCGAAGAATGAGTTCGTCGACCGCCGGCGAGTGGTGCCAAATGTCCGCATATTGGTCGAGATCGTGAGTGATCTCTTCAGCTGCTCGAAAATCGAAAGGTCGACATTCGGAAGGGCTGCCAGTTGGCGGAGCATGTACGAGTTGATCCGAAAGAAGACAGCATAATCACGCGGCAGGATCTCGCGAAGCGCGATAAAGTTCAGGATGGAGTAGGGCGGAAAGATGATGGTGAAGTCGACATCTGGGTGAGCCCTGATGAAGTCTATGGCATCATGTCGAAATTGCTGCTCGACCTTTGCTTGGTTGTAACGCAAGCGTAGTCTGGCAGGGTTGTCGCGGTTGTGCCGAAACGACTTCCATGCAAGATCGCGCCGATATCGATTTGAGACGAAGGCGCTGTGTACGGTGTTGAGGTTGTCGAGATTGTCCTCGGTGAACCGGAGAACACCGATCCACGTCAGCTGCGTCATGGTCATGTCGAGATCCTGGAACCGACGTGCGGCGATACCGAGTGAGTCTCGCAGCATCGTCAAATCGAGGAGATAGCCGGCGACGCCCTTTGGGTTTAACCGGTAAAGATCGGCGGGAAGGTAGTCCAGGGTGTCGACATCCTCGGCGCTTCGAAACGCGAAATCGTCCATCATCCAGATCACGCGCTTTGGATGTCTGGTGGAGATGGCCGTCTCCAGCACGAACCGTTGCTCGGGTGAGGTCATGCCTGGGGCGGCCAGCTTGATCGATTTCCCGCCCAGGGTGAGGTCAATGGAGCTCGGCCGAACGTATAGCGCGATCGATGTGCCTATGAATGCGGTGTCGAACTCCTGGCTGCGAATAAGGCCTGCCGACTGCATTCGGCTGTCGGTCGTATAGTATGGGTGGGCAGATCCATGAAACAGTTGCAGCGGATCGACGGCAAGGTTGACTGCGGCAACGGCAAGCGTGGTTACGAGCGCCGAGGCAAGCAGCAGGGTCAGGTGTCGGATGTGCATGGTCAGAACCGGAAATAGATGAATTCGCTGTGCTTGTTAATGCCGAGCACGCCGAGCGCGAGCAGCGCACCGGCGCCCATAAAGAGCTTTGCACCTCCGGCCTCAGCTGCACTCAGCTGCTGGCGTTCCGCATCGTAACCGACGATGTCCTGCGTATTCGGGCAGAACCACGCGATCAGCGCGGCGGCGGCGATCGGCACCAGCGACCACTGCTCGCGCAGCCCGAACTGGATGCGTGATGGGTCCGCCATGCGCGATAGGATCGATACTGCGGCTGAGAGATTGTCTGCCCGGAAAAAGACCCACGCGACTACGACCGCCAGGAACGTCAATGCACCGCCAGCAATACGCGCCGGCGGCCGAAGCGCCGCCGGTGCAGCCGGAGCCAGCCTGTTCCACGCGTGATTGATGCAGAGATAGAGGCCGTGCAGCGCACCCCACGCGACGAACGTCCACGCGGCACCATGCCAAAGGCCGCCGAGCAGCATCGTGATCAGCAGATTGACGTAGCGGCGTAGCGGCCCGCAGCGACTGCCACCCAAGGGGATGTAGAGATAGTCACGCAGGAAGCGCGACAGCGTCATATGCCATCGGCGCCAGAAATCGATGATGCTGGTCGCCTTGTAGGGCGAACAGAAATTGAGCGGCAGGAAGATGCCGAACATGAGCGACAGGCCGATCGCCATGTCGGAATAGCCGGAAAAATCGAAATAGAGCTGGAAGGTGTAGGCGAGTGCGCCGATCCAAGCTTGATCAAATGTGGGGACCTCGGGACCGAAGGCGAACTTGACCAGCGGCTGGATGCCGTCGGCGATGCAGGTCTTCTTGAACAGGCCGATCGCGAAGATCGCGAGGCCCGCTGTGATCAGTGCCAGCTGTGGTCGGCTGGACGCCCGCCGCTCGAATTGCGGAATCATCTCGCGGTGGTGAAGGATCGGTCCTGCGATGAGGTGGGGGAAATAGGTGACGAACAGCGCATAGTGCGGCAGCGCGTAGCGCGCGACCTTGCCTCGATAGGCATCTACCAGGAAGGCAATCTGGGTGAACGTATAGAACGAAATGCCGATCGGCAGGGCGATGTCCAGCTTCCAGCCGGAGGAGAACAGGGCGCCAAGGTTAGCGCTGATGAAACCGGCGTATTTGAAGTAGCCGAGTAAAAGCAGGTTGCCGGCGATGCCGACGACAATGGTTCCGCGTCGGAGACCGGCGCGGGAATGCCGGATCAGGATGCCGCCGGCGAGATAGTTGAAGGCGATAGAGAGCAGCAGCAGCGGAACGAATTGCAGGCCACCGGCGGCGTAGAACGCCAGGGATGCCACCGCGAGCCACAAGATGGGTAGAACGCCGCTGATCCGGCCCAGTGCGAAATAGCCCGCCAGCGCGATCGGCAGGAAGCCGAAGAGGAAACCGTACGAGTTGAAGAGCAATTCCAGCGCCCCCGATTGGCAGTAGCACCAGTTACCGCTGCAACCGGGGAGGGTGCAACCCGCGCGGGACGGGATTCTGAGAGCTCTACCCCGAAAGTCGTAGCCAAGGCCGCTCAGCTCGGCGGCGGCGGCGCCAACCCCGCTTGGTCAGCTCACAAAAGGACACCCCCACATGCTCGACCTGCGTGGCACTTCGCGTGCCGCGTTCGATCTCGTCGTCGCCGAGGAGGTAACGAGCGCTGCGGTCTATGATCGCCGCTATCGTGGCCTCGAATATCCCGGTGACCAGTCCGGGCCGACCGGCGGCATCGGCTGTGATTTCGGTACGCAGACGCGAGCCCAGATCTCGGCCGACTGGGAAGGGCGGGTGTCCGTCGCCGAGATGAAGGTGCTCGGCGCCTCCGGCGTGCGCGGCGACAAGGCGGCCTATGCGCGCAAATACGGCCATGCGGTCGACATCTCGTTCGAGCTGGCGATCGAGGTGTTTTCGACCTGAGCGGCGCGATCATCGCAGCGCTCGTACAGCTCGCCGGGCTGGCCGGCGTCAGGCGGATGATGGCGCTCCCTAGCGGAATCGAACCGCTCTCTCCACCGTGAAAGGGTGGCGTCCTAACCGATAGACGAAGGGAGCAAACGCGGGGCCCGGCCGCATTTGGCGGCGAGCCCGCGGGCCGGCCGAGTCGTGCCCGGCGGCCTGCAGCGGGCGAACGTATAGTGGCCTTTCGGGCGCCGGGCAAGCCGTTCGGGAACGGTCTTTTGGCACCGGTGGATAGCCGCCCCCCGGTATCATTCGGGGGCGATTTCAACAGTTCCTTAGGGGAGCCTGAGTTAGCGCTGGAACCGGAGACATTTGAGCCAATGCCACAGCCCAAGAAGCGCGCAGCCCGCAAATCGCTGTCGCAGCACGCCTGGATCACGCTCGACGGCGGATTCGCGGCGCGGCATTGCCTGGTCCAGGACATCTCGGTGACCGGCGCCAAGATCACCATGGACGACGACGCCAGCCAGCTGCCGGGCACGATCCGGATGGCGTTCGCGCGCGATGCCCGTACCGGGCGGAGCTGCCAGGTGGTCTGGCGCCGCGGCAAGTCGGCTGGCATCAAGTTCATCTGATTGGCGCGGATGGCGCGTGGCGCCGGTCCGGGCTAGAACGGCGGCATGCGTGCGCCGCTCCTCATCCTCATCTCGTTGCTCACCACATCCGCGGCTGCCGCCGAGGGCCTGCGCCTGCCGGCCGCCGAGCCGCCGCAGGCGGGCAAGACGTTACCCCTGAAGGGCACGGCCGGGACGGCCAAGGCGGGCTCCTGCGCGTCCTATGGCCGTGGCTTCCATATGGTCGAGGCGACCGGCACCTGCGTGAAGATCGGCGGCTCGATCAGCGTCGATACGACCATCCGGCGCTGACGCCATGCCGCCGGACCTGATGCGGCCCGACATCGTCGTCCCCTTCGTGATGTATTGCGCGCTGCTGTGGTGGGTCGGCCGCGGCCTGAGCTGGACCGCGAAGCTTGCCACCGCGGTCGTGACGCTGGTGCTGATCATCTGCGTGCTGCTGGTCGAGCGTGGCTGGCACGCGCCCTGAAACAAAAAGCGCGAAAACAACCCCATGCACAGTAGCCGTCAAGTGCGGCGGCGATGATTTTTGCCCGCGCCAAGGCGGGGATTCATCGCGCGCTTCAAGCGGCTTACGCGAAGCCTCCGGCTCACGACATCGGCGGTGCGACGAATTGTGCAAATCCGGGCCGCTTGCCGAGCTCGGCGAGCCAGCGCGTCAGGTGCGGCTGTGCCGGCCGGGTGATGCCCTCGACGCCGAGCCAGCGCCGCGCATAGGATCCGATCGCGATGTCGGCGATGGTGAACGCGTCGCCGTCCATGAACGGCCGCGTGGAGAGCAGGCGGTCGGCGATCGCCCAGACCTCGGCGGCCGCGTCCGCATCGCGCTGCACCTGGATCATGTCGCGCTCGGCGGGCGGCGTGCGCACAATGCCCCAGAACACCGGGCGGTCGACCGGCTGCACCGCCGACAGCGTCCAGTCGAGCCAGCGGTCGACGCTCGTGCGCAGCTTCGGCGCCTCCGGATAGATCGGCGTGCCGCGCCCATGCGCGAGGCAGAGGTAGCGCAGAATCGAGTTCGACTCCCACAGCACGAAGTCGCCCTCGACCAGCGTCGGGATCCGCGCATTGGGGTTCATTGCGAGATAGTCGGCCTCGCGGGTCTTGCCGAACGCCATGCCGGCGTCGATGCGCTCGTAGGGAAGGCCAAGCTCGGTCAGGCACCACAGCACCTTCTGCACGTTGACCGAATTGGCGCGGCCCCAGATCGTGAGCTTTTGGTCCGGCATGAAACTCCTCCCGCGGCGTTTTTCTCGGCGTCGGCCGCCGTTGCGGGGTGATAGCGGAATTCGCGTTCGCGAGCGATGCGCGATTGCACCTCCCCCTCATGCAAAAAGCTCCGCATCATGCGGAGCTTTCCGTTGCAAATTGTGCCGGATGATCAGTGGCCGAAGAACAGCCACAGCAGAATGATCACTGGGATCGGCACGCCCAGCATCCACAACAACAGTCCTCGTCCCATCGCGTTCTCCTCCAATCGCATTGTCCTGGAGTGAACGCGGACGCGCGGCGGTGGTTCCTGCTGTCAGGGCCTACCAATGGCCAGTATTCGGCATCGAAAGCCACGGCTCCGCCGGTGCCTTCGGCTCGCCCTTCTGCAGCAGCTCGATCGAGTGCAGATCCGGCGAGCGAACGAAGGCCATGTTGCCGTCGCGCGGCGGACGGTTGATGGTGACGCCGGCCTTCATCAGCTGCGCGCAGGTGGCGTAGATGTCGTCGACCTCATAGGCGAGATGGCCGAAGAAGCGGTCCTCGCCATAGGTCTCCTCGTCCCAATTGTAGGTGAGCTCGACCAGCGGCGCGCCGCGCGTTTGCGGTTGCTTCTTCAGCGCCTCGAGATCGTCCGACGAGCACAGGAACACCAGCGTGAACCGCCCCTTGTCGTTCTCGATCCGCCGCACCTCCTTCAGCCCCAGCGCATCCTGATAAAACTTCAGCGCGACATCGAGATTGCGCACGCGCAGCATGGTGTGGAGGTATCGCATGGGTGGGGCTCCCTTGAACGGTGGGGTTTTGGTTTGGGCCGGGACGGCGGGGGAGAGATAGCAGGAAAGTGGGGGGAGCGGCAGGGGGCGGAGGCAAATGTGCGTGAGCGAGCCCTTTCGGTCAGGCCTCTGACCCCAAGTTCAACTTGAGGTATATTTCAGCATTGATTGATTCTGGGGCAAGCGCCGATGGGCGGTTCAGACTTGGCGACAGAGTTTCTAGCTGAGATCGAGGCCGCCATTAAGAAGCACCGGTGGGCCTACACCAAGGATACCTCCCTCTACCAAGCCATCGTCATCGTCTCTGCCGGCTGCGGGATCGTGTCCCTCTATCTTGGAGCGACGAACCATGCGGTCGCAGCTGGCGTGTTGGGTGGCGCAACGACGATCGCCTCGGTTTTGACGCAGACGCTTCATTGCGTCAAAGCGCAAGGCTGGCAAGACCGCTTTCGGGCCGAGCTGGAGGGGATAAGGATTCAGTTTGTCTATGAGCATGCGTCTGCCCCGACGCCAGAGGCGCTGGCAGAACTCGGTAAGCAATATCGAGAATTGGTTTCGAGGATGTCGCAGGAGTGGGAACGGATCATCAGTTCGCAAGCGGGTGGACTGAACCTGAATCTCGGCAAGAAGAAAACGAAGCCGTAGAATCAACAGCGTGGCATTAACCTGTCAGCGTGAGGCCACTGCAATTGCGCAAATCGCCAAATCGGGACAACTGGCGGATAGGAATTACGGCGACGGTGCGCTCAATTTGCCTTTTCTCCTATCAGTAACGGAGCCACGAGTATGCGAGGGCTGGCGGAGTTTGGTGCACTGTCACCGTCACCGTAATTCCGAGCAAGCCCGGTCCTGCCGATGAACCATTCTCGATGTCACGGTCACTAATGCCCATATCTGGAAGGTATTCCGACGTGAAATGGTTCAAACGATATGCAATTGGCTGCCTGATCTGGTTGATTCTCGGTGGCATCAGCGATGGCTATAGACGGCCCGGCGAAGACACGCGTTGGGGCGCTATCGTCATCGTGGCGGGTTTTTGGCCCATCGTGACCGCCGTCATCGTTGGCAGCTCTGTCGGCGAAGTCGCGCACAAGATCAATGAAGGGAAGCTGGGGTGACTGACGTGTCCGACATCCAGATACTGACGCCCGCACTCTCGATGCCCAGGCGCGACCTGCTGAGGCAAGAAATATATAAAGGACTGGCGGACAGAGCGGCTCTCACTTGCGGGGGGCAGTCCAGCACTGTCGCCGTAATACGGGCTGACTATATACGCATCCCAATCTGTGGGCGCGCCTCCTTCGCCGTATCCGCTTGAAGGGATCAATCGATAATGAAACCGATGTCGTCTGAGGGGCGGCGGAGCTTCTCGCGATCCATTTTCGTGCCGTAGAGACGATTGATCGTGCCGATGAGATTGGCTTCGGGATCACTTGCGCTTGTGAAGCCGTCGTCTGGCCTGGATAGCTGTTTCGGGTTGACCGCACGAACGATGTAGGGCGTGACGAGAACCATCAGCTCGGTCTGGCTGTTGACAAAATCTTGGCTGCGGAAGAGGGCGCCGAGCAGGGGGATCTGCATCATGCCCGGCATCCCGTTCACGGCACGCTTGGTCTGATCCTGGATGAGCCCGGCGATAGCCATCGAGCCTCCCGAAGGAATCTCGAGGGTGGTGTCGGCGCGCCGGGTCTTGATGGAGGGAACGGTCAGGGAGTTCGTCGTCGTGTCGCTCACGGCCTGCGACAGCGTGATCGCGTGCTCGTTGGAGAGCTCTGAGACCTCCGTCATCAGATGCATGCTGATGCGCCCCTCCGTGAGAACCAAGGGGGTGAAGTTGAGTGACAGCCCGAATTTCTTGAAACTGATCTGCGTGGTGCAGACATGCGTGGTCGGGTCGCAGGAATAGCCCGCTGGAACCGGAAACTCGCCGCCGGACACGAACGTGGCGGACTCGCCCGAAATCGCCGTCAGCGTCGGTTCGGCCAAGGTCCGCATGACGTTGGCGTTCTCCATGGCCCTGAGCGTTGCCGTCGTTCCGCCCGCCGTGAACGTGGCGTTGTTTCCCGACACTAGGTTCTGCCCGTAAGCGGTGAACGGGTTCGCGTTCGTCAGGCTCACGGCGGACGTGCTCACGCTGAGATCGATCCCAAGTTGCTTGACGATCGAGCGCGAGACTTCTGCAACGGTTACTTTCAGCATAACCTGATCGCGCGCCTGCACCACAATCGAGTTGACGACCTTGTCGGCCGAGCCGGTCAGGCGCGCGGCGATATCGTTGGCCTGCTGCGCCTCTAACGGGCTTGCGGCCGTGCCGGTCA
Organism: Bradyrhizobium betae; assembly: GCF_004123905.1. Taxonomy (GTDB): domain Bacteria; phylum Pseudomonadota; class Alphaproteobacteria; order Rhizobiales; family Xanthobacteraceae; genus Bradyrhizobium; species Bradyrhizobium betae_A. The sequence goes on along the minus strand of NZ_MZXW01000046.1, from coordinate 1,391 downwards.
GGATGGCGCTGTCACCGAGGCCTTCGATCTGGATGTTCGAGTGCGGAAACATTTGCCGCAGGGCGGCGCGGGCGCCGTTGAGGTCGCGCTTGACCGCAATATCGTAGGCGACGATCTGTTGGCCGGCGTTGTCGAAGAACACAATATTGGTTTGGCCGACGGCCACGCCGATGATGTAGGCGCGCTGGGTGGAGCGGATGACTGCGGTCGCGATCTTGGGGTCCGCGACCAGAACGTCCCTGGTGTCCCGCGGGAGGTCGATCACGATCGACTTGCTGACGCCGAGCGACAGATGTTGAGAGTTCATCGAGGATGCAGCGCCGCGTTGCTCGACAGGATGCCGCGTCTCACCGGCCGTCGCCGGGGACGACTGGATGGTCGCGAGCACGAAGATGCCAGTCATCCAGTGACGCCGTGCGCGCGCGTGCTTCTTGATGCGGCTCATATGAATGTCCCTTCCGTGCGGCTCGACGTCGCGGCTTGCTCTCGCGGGGTCGGCGTGACGGCTGTTTGAACGTGTAGAGATCGCCGCTCAGGCGGTCGTGCAAGCGGACGAAACAAATCTGCGGACAGGGATACGCAGGGAATGTTTTGAAACGGAGTGGCTGGCTCTGCGGACTTCGTCTGGTTGAGTTTTGCATCAGATCGTTTCCAAGCGCTCCCGCGCCATTTTGCAGCCATGGAGCATTGGTCTGCGCAGTGCTCCCTTCACAGCGCGACGGTATAGACAATGATGAAAGCGCGGCAGATCGTTGTTGGCATAGTCTGTTTGCTTGGCATCTCTTGTTCACGCGCAGAGTCCAGCGGGCATGGGGAGGCCACAAGGTCAGGACGCTCCGGTGGAAGCACCGTTGACCTGGGACTACGATCATGACGGCACCTACACCTGCGACGAATGGAAGAGGTACATGAATCAACTCTTCGTCTTCGCTGATCGCAACCGAGACGGCCTTCTGAGCGCGACGGAGTTTGCCAGCATTCGCCGTGCCGAGCGCACATTTGCCAATGCCGATTTCGGTTATTTCGACGACAACCAAGATTCCAGGATAAGCCGGTCCGAGTTCGTCGAGAAACCGAGCCGCTTTATCGGACAATATGATCGTAATATGGACTGCCGCGTCACGGCCGCCGAATTGAAGGACGGTACCCCCGGCCAGAAAGAGCCGCCCGGCGGTGGCATGGGAGGTGCCCCCGGCTCAGGCGGAACAGGCGGCTTCAGTCCGAAATTCTAGCGGGCGCTCATGTGGCCGGGATTACGGTGACAGTGCTGGACTGCACCCCTGAAGTGAGACACGATAATTACAGTGACAGGCATTTCGAGGATGACCTGTGGCAGGACGAGGAAAGAAGCGTCAGTTTCCGACGGCTTACAAATTGAAGGCGATCAAGCG
>NZ_MZXW01000010.1 GCF_004123905.1 Bradyrhizobium betae | reverse complement strand
TCATCTGGACCGGCATCGTCGAAGATAACGGGCGACAACTTATGCGCGACTGCCACCCCGAACTCATTGTTGGTCCTCTGGTTCCACAAATGTCGTTTTCGACTGACCAAACCAATCAGAACGGCGAAGCGGTGAAATTGAAGGGTTGCGTCACGTCGTAGGCAGCCTTGGTCACAGGCAGGGCATAGTTGACGGTGAGGGCGCCAAAGGGCGAGCCCCACGTGAGACCGACGCCGATCGACGAGCGTAGGATATTACTCTTGGCGACATTGACGGTCTGCGTCCCGAACGTCGTGGGCCCGGCGTAGCCAAACACGCTGCCGGCATCAACAAAGGCCGAGGCCTTCAAGCCATACTCATCCGGCACGCCCGGGATCCCGCTCTGCAGCTCGGCCGTGGTGGCCCAGTACATGCTGCCTCCGACATTGTCCATTGTACTGCCGGATGTCAGGTCGCGCGGGCCAAAGCCGTCAGGAGCAAAGCCGCGCACCATGCTTGGGCCGCCGAAGAAACTGTTGAGCAGCGGCACTTGCTGCCCGCCCCAGCCGCTGACGTAACCGCCTTGGGCTCGAATCATGCCGACGAGGTCGCCGCCCAGCGACTTATAGTAGCGCGCGTCTTCCGTCGTGCGCAGGAACCGGACGTCACCGCCAAGGCCGGCAAGGTCTTCCCGGAGCTGCGAGTTGATGCCGTTGGTCGGGCTCTTGCTGTTATCGAGCGTACTGTACGTCGTGGTGCTGCCGATGGCCGAGACCCAGGCAGGTCCGGCCGCGGCTGCCTGCTGGATCGGCAACGAGACCGTCGCCCCTGACGAGGGGGGCGAGAGCGTGACGTCTTGGTTCGAGAGCGAATAGCGCCACTGCACGCCGGTCTGTTCGTTCAGCGGCGTCGTCAGCGCAAAATTCGCGCCATAGCTGTCGCTGCCATAGGACTGATAGCTATTGGCAAAGCTCTGCTTAGCGAACAGCTCGGCGCCTCCCGTGGCGCGGCTGTCGAGTAAATGCGGTTCGGACACCGAAGCATCGAAGCCGCGCGAATATTGGCCATAGCTCACGCTGGTCTGCACCGCCGTGCCTGTGCCCTGGAAATTGCGGTCGCCGAGTTTGATCTCGCCCAGCCATCCATCCGTCGTTGAATACCCCCCGGAAATCGAGAAGTCGCCGCTTGACTGGTCCGCAACGTCAACGTCGAGTACGACGCGGTCGCTCATGGAGCCCGGCCTAGTCGTGATCTTTACGCCTTTGAAATAATTCAGGTCCTTCAGCCGTCGCTGGGCGCGATCGACCAGCGTCTGGTTGTAGGCGTCCCCTTCGGCGATGTCGAACTCGCGGCGGATCACATAGTCCTTGGTCCGCGTATTGCCATGGATGTCGATCCGCTCGACATAGCTGCGCGGCCCCTGATCGATCACGAATGACAGGTCGATCCGTCGCACCTCCGCATTGCGGTTAGTATGCGGCACCACATGCGCAAACGGAAAGCCGAGCTTAGCCAAGTCGAGCGCCAGGGCCTCCGTGCTCCTGTCGACGAGACTGTCGTCGAACGTCGCGCCAGCGTGCGCGGCAATCCGAGCGCGCAGTCGTTCGGGATCGACCTCCGGAATATGGGACTTTAGGTCGATACTGCCGAAGTGATAGGCTTGGCCCTCGTCCATCGCAAAGGTCAGGACGAAGCCTTGGATACTCGGGTCATATTCGGCCCGAGCATTGGCGATGCTGATGTCGGCATAGCCGTGGTTGAAGTAATAGCGCCGAAGCTGATCCTGATCGGCGGCGAGCCGATCGGGATCATAGACGTCTGCGTGGGTGAGAAAGCTCAGCACGTTGGTCACGGACGTGCTTATAACGGCAGCAAGCTGGCGCTTGCCGAAAACGTGATTGCCGACGAAGTTGATCTGCCGCACCGTCATCTTTGCGCCTTCGGTGATCGTGAAAACGAGGTCGACGCTGTCCTTGCCACGGTCGATGATTTCCGGCACCACCCTGACATCGATATGGCCAACGTGGCGATAGGCCTCCATGATGCGACCGACATCCGCCTGCAGCGTGGCACGCTGAAGCGGTTCGCGCGCCTTGGACTGGACGACGGCCGCGAGATCCTCGTCCTTGATTTTCTTGTTGCCTTCGAAGACGACGCGGGCAACGACCCTGGCCTCGACCAGGTGCACGACCACGGCATCGCCGGCACGATCGATCTTGACCCGGTCGAACAATTCCGTCGCGATCAGCCCCTTCAGCGCTGCATCGAGCGCCGCGGAATCGTAGCGGCCATCCGGCGTGGCCCGGAAATAGGAGCGTACCGTCTCGGCATCGATCCGCTGGTTGCCTTGAACGATGATCCTGGCTGGGGGAGGTTCAGCCGCAGAGGCATTCGGAGCGGAAAGCGCCCATAGAGCGGCGGCAAGTAGCGCTTGCAGGTTACGCGCGGGGCGCCGCCGTTGATCTCTCTCGGTAGCTCTCATTGTCACGTCGCGCCTGCCTGGTGTCTTGCGACGAGATCGAATTTCCCGCAGCGGGCAAAAGAATGTCGGAGGCAAGGTCTGTTGCAGGCTGATCATTAACGGCGCCACAATTTCGACGCGCTGTCGAGCCGGCCTCCCCAACAATGGTCGCATAGCCGCTCTAAATGGCGCTTAGCGACGATGCTCGAAGGCGCGCGCGATTGCGACCAGGAAGCCTTCGCGCGATGGAGTCTCATATGCGATATGCCGCACTCATCCTTCCCTTGCTGCTTCTCGGCAGCTCCGTTCGGGCCGCCGTTGCCCCCGAGATCGACCCGCGCGCCTCCCTTGGCGTGGTACAGCAGTGGATCTATGGTTACCGCGCCAAGCCGGACTATGCGCACGTGCCGGCGGCCGTACGCGTTCTCTTCCATTCCCAGACTTTCAAGGAGCCCGAGAGCGCGGGCATCTACCTCGGCTTCATCGCCGGCGCGATCGGCTCGAATCCTGCCAAGGCGGAGCAGCTCGTCAACAGCTTCTTCCCCGTGCCGCCGCAAGACGAGTGGGTGATCGTGCGCGCTATCGCCTATTCTGGTCTGCCTGACTGGCGCAACCTGCTGCGGCAGATCGAGCCAAACATTCCGGAGCGGCGTATCATGATCGAGAGCTATCTCGACGGCACGCTGCCGACGCTCGCGGAGATCCCGCTGGAGGACTCGAGGCCGGGCATGCTCGATAAATTGCGCAACGCCTTCACCCGGAATCCCTTCAAGAAGGAAGAAAAGAAGCTCGACACCAAGCTGACCTTCGCCTCTAGCCAGGATCTGCTGGATACGCTGTGGGGCTATTATTTCGCCACCGGCTCGCATGTCCCGATCATGCGCATCGTACAGATGCTGCCGTGGTCGAAAAGTCGCGATACGCTTGACAAGTTGACCGTGGGCAGCATGGCTCGTTACACGCTCGCAAGCTATGCGGTGCGAGATAGTTCCCTGCGCGAATTTCTCCGCGACGAACTTCCGCGGCAGTCCGAGGCTGTTAAGGGCCCGCTAACCGAAGTAATTCAGGCCGCAGACAGGGTCGAACTCGGCGCGGTCCGTCGCGATGCGCTCGCTGCGGTCGAAGAGCTCAAGGCCAAGGGATCGGACGCGCGCCGCAATCTGGATTTGTGGGGCCAGGTCGGCGTCGGCGCGATCGCCCTCGGCTGCGTGTCGGCTGCAGCCCTTGGCCAGGTTGCCGTCGGTATACCCTGCGTGATAGGAGGCGCCACTTCGCAAGGGCTGTTGTCGTTCTGGGAAAAACAGCAGTAAGGTCGACGCGCCGGTTTACGGCGGTGCAGGACCTGTCAGAGGTCGGCGATAGCTTAGGCTGATCCCCGGCGCTGTCATCGGCCCCGCACCACGTCGTGATCGAAGTCGCAGATATTCGTCGTTACGACCTTGAGAATGACCCCTTGATTGATCGTCTTATCTGCCGGATTTTGGAAGGTCGATATTCTGGACGAGGTATGGACGAGCTTGAAGTCGACTTTTGCCGTCTTGCTGCGATTACCCAATGTCACGCTAATTCTGTCTTGCATTCGCGCCTTTTTATTGCGTCAATTATACATTGCGTCGCGCCAATGTCTCGATGCGCTGTTCTTGTGGTAAATTCGCGCGTAGCGGCTTTTCCCGGCTTCGTCCCACAATTGTGGGCGAAACGCGCAAGACTCAATTGATCGTGACGGTCGTGTCTCAACTCGACGTGAGCGGAGGCGACTCCACACCTTGTTCGTCGTCGCGACCGCCCTACTAATAACATTTGGGGCTGGACGGTATCAAAGCGAGTCGATCGAATAATGGCCAGTTCCGCCGAATCGACATTGAATCAATCCGCAGCACTTCCTCTCCCGCGTCCGGCCCAACCTGCGCCGTGCCTAGATCGGAATCCTGAACCTCGCTCGCTTGTGAACATTTCGCCGCCTGAGATCGTCAGACGCCATTCTGCCACGTGGTCGGGCTTACACGCGGAGACGGTCCAGATCATGCGGCAAGTACCGTTTGAATACGGATTCCGGGCTCCATGGCATCTGCTCATTGCCGCTGAAGTCGCCGAGCGCGACGACGGCGAGACCTTTGTTGAAGGTCTGCCTCGGTCTACGCTTCGCAACTTCACGCATAAGCTCACCTTTGTTCCTGCCGGGCATGATTTCCGCGGATGGCAGAAACCGCGCGCATTGACGCGTACCACCTATTTCTACATCGATCCGTGCTGGCCACTGGTCGATCCGGCGCTGCGCTTCGAGGAGATCGAATTCAGGCCGCGACTGTTCTTTTTCGATAGCGATCTCTGGCAGACCGCTCTCAAGCTGAAGTCCCTGATTGAGAACTCGGACTCGATGCCCCGGCAATACGGCGAAGTGCTTGGCATCGCGTTGACGCATGAAGTCGTTCGCATCAACAATGACGCTGCGCCCCGGGGGCCCACCCATCGCGGCGGCCTTGCGTGCTGGCAGCAAAAGCGGGTGACCGCCTATATCGAGGAGCACGTCGCTGACGACATCCCGCTCGCGACGCTCGCCGGACTGGCGCGCCTGAGCCCGTTCCATTTCTGCCGGTCGTTCAAGGACGCCTTCGGAATGCCGCCGCGCAGATATCATGCGAACCGCCGAATCGAACGGGCCAAGCAGCTATTAACGAACCGCGAACTGTCCGTCATGTCCATCGCACTTGAGGTCGGCTTTAGCGATACGAGCACATTCACCGCTGCATTTCACAGGCTGACTGGCCAAACCCCGAGCCGTTACCGTCGCAATCTCGGCTAAAGCGATCCCAGATAACCGCTGGTTTCCACCCCGAGGGCCTGGCGACCTCGATTCAGAACTGAGATCAGTGATGCAGGGCGTCCGCTCCGACGTATCCATCGAAGCGGCTCCCGAATGCCGTGGCAGTGCGCCTGCTGCCGACCTCATTGGGCGGGCGCGCCGGCGGCCGCTCGGTGGTCGTTTGCCGTTCGCTCGTGCGCGAGTCGCGCAAGGGCGGTGTGCAGAAGGGCAGCAAGGATGGCGCCAACGATCGGGGCCGTCAGGTACAGCCAGGCATCGTTGAAATTTCCGGTCGCGACCATCGGACCCAGAGCCCGCGCCGGGTTGAAGGGAGCGCCCGTCAGGGCACCGCCCATGATAATGTTGAAGGTCAGGGTCATGCCGATAGCCACCGGCGCGAGGCTGCCGGCGCGGCCTGCAACCGCGGTGCTGAGGACGACCGTGACCAGGAAAAAGCCAAGCAATGCCTCGATCATGAAGCCCGCCTCCGGTGTGATCGTAACGGTCGCGGCACCTAAAGCGAGGTTATGCGCGAGTGCCGGTATGCCGAGGCCAGTTGCGGCGCCGCCCAGAACGGTCCGCAGCATGAGCGCGCCGGCGACACCGCCGATGAGCTGGCTGATGATATAGGAAAGTGCCTCACCGATCCTCATCGCGCCGGCGGCGAGCACGCCCACGGTGACGGCGGGGTTGAAATGCCCGCCCGATACCGGGCCATAGGCGAAGGCAAGAGCCATGATGGCTAGGCCGTGGGCGAAGGCAACCGCGGTGATGCCGTTAAGGCCGGCCCCGCCGCCGATCACAGCCGCGGCGCCGGCGCCGATGAACACGAATGCGAAAGTGCCGATGAACTCGGCGAGGAGTTTTGGTGCAATCCGGTCGGACATTGGTTCTCTCCAGAGATGATATTCACTGTTTGGCGCGATCAGCTTCGCGCCAAGGGATGATGCGCTGGTTCGAAGTGCGGGCGGCTCGGTAGGACAGGTCGCCCGACTGCGAGGCGGGCGGCGCTATTCCGCGACAACCATCTGCGGCTTGAAGTCGATGCCGATCGCCTTCGCGATGCCGACGCCGTATTCGGGATCCGCCCTGTAGCAGTGGGCGATCTGCCGCTTAACGATCTCGACCGGCACGCTTTGCATCGCTGCCTTGTAGTTCTGGAACAGCTGCTGCTTCTGGTCGGTGCTCATCAGCCGGAACAGGTCGCCGGGCTGACGATAGTCGTCATTGCCGTCGCGGTGATTGTAGCGATCGGCTGCGCCCGAGATTGGAAGCGGCGGCTCGCGGAAGCGCTCGTCCTGTAGCGGGCCGTTGAACGAGTTCGGCTCGTAATAGGCATCGGGATTCGGGTTTCCTGCGAGCCTCATGGCACCATCGACGTTGTAGGTGTGCACGGGGCAGCGCGGCTTGTTGACGGGAAGCTGGTCCGCGTTCACACCAACGCGGTAACGATGCGCGTCTGCATAGGAGAAAATGCGAGCCTGCAGCATCTTGTCAGGCGAGTGGCTGATGCCAGGCACGATATTGGCGGGCGACAGCGCGGCCTGCTCGACTTCAGCGAAATAGTTCTCCGGATTGCGGTTGAGTTCGAGCACGCCGACCTCGATCAGCGGGTAGTCCTTGTGCGGCCACACTTTGGTGAGGTCGAACGGGTTGTACCAGTGCTTGCCGACATCGCTTTCTGGCATGATCTGCACGGAGAATTTCCATTTCGGGAAATCGCCTCTCTCGATCGACTCGAAGAGATCGCGCTGATGGGTCTCGCGATCCTGCGCGACCCGCTCAGCAGCTTCTGCATTGGTCCAGTTCTTGATGCCCTGCATGGTCTTGAAGTGAAACTTGACCCAGTGACGCTCATCTTTAGCGTTGATGAAAGAATAAGTGTGCGAGCCAAAACCATCCACGTTGCGATAGCTCTGCGGCAGGCCTCGCTCCGACATCAGGATGGTGACCTGATGCAGGCTCTCTGGCGACAGCGACCAGAAATCCCACATCGCGGTCGGCGAGCGCATGTTGGTTCTCGGGTGCCTCTTCTGGGTGTGGATGAAGTCAGGAAACTTTAGCGCGTCGCGCACGAAGAAGACCGGCGTATTGTTGCCAACCATATCCCAGTTGCCTTCCTCGGTATAGAAGCGCAGCGCGAAGCCGCGGACATCGCGCTCGGCATCGGCGGCGCCGCGCTCGCCCGCCACCGTAGAAAAGCGGATGAAAGCTTCGGTCTTCTTGCCCTTTTGAAGCACCTTGGCCTTGGTGTATTTCGTGATGTCCTGCGTGATGGTCAGCGTGCCAAATGCGCCCGAGCCCTTGGCATGCTGGCTGCGCTCGGGAATGCGCTCGCGGTTCTGATGCGCAAGCTTCTCTAACAGAATGAAGTCCTGCATCAGCACCGGGCCGAGCGGGCCCGCCGTGACGCTGTTCTGGTTGTCGGAGACCGGCATGCCGCTGTCGGTGGTGAGTGTAGGGCGTTTGGCCACGGATTGCTCCTGTGTTGCGAGACATTATGATCCCGGCAGCGCTGCTCATGTTTTCGCAACGTCGTCTGGCAGGATTGCGGCTGCGAGACCGGGCGTGAATAGAAATGTATGCGTCCGCTTCGCAATGAGTTTGGCGCGATTGCTGCAATTCATGCGGTTTTGCGCCAATCTCCGAAAGCGGAATTAATTCAGCTGGCGCGATCCAGACATGGAGCGCAAGCGCGAGCCGTAGTCACGCGTAGTTGTGGTCTCGGCTCACAAGCTCGTGTCGGGTCGACATGCGTTCTGGAATGTTGCCGCCAATCGGAGCCAATCTGTTCGGCAGGGCGACACCTCTCGCAGATTGCAAAAGGTTTCTCATAAGCGCCTCTGCGCACCAACCGTGAGTACGCGGAGTTTCGGCGCGGCAATGCGGCGAGCTTCCATTTCGATGCACAGGACAGCTCCTGAAGCGGCGCCCTCAACTGGGCGGGAGCGGCCGGACAAGTGATGTGGCCAGCAGCCAAGCGGCGTTCCGTCCGAGACATCCGCGGACGCACGCTACAGCGTCATGGTGACGCTCGATGATACGCCTGATCTGCGCAGTAGCTGGGCTGCGAGTACAACGAGGACGATGTTGATCCGACCAGTGGTGGAAAGGTCAGCCGCTGGTTCTTATCTCGTGTGCGAAGGGTCCGTCATTCTTTGCCATTGGTCCAACGGATAAAAACGCACAGCTATATTGGACATTCCGATGGCCATCCTGCCCAGTCTTCAACAACTCCGCTTTCTCTGTGCTTTGGCCGAGCAATGCCATTTCGGCCGTGCTGCGGAAAGTTGTGCCGTCACGCAGTCGACGCTGAGCGGAGGGATCAAGGAGCTCGAGGCGCGGCTGGGCATAACGCTGTTTGAGCGCAATCATCGCCGCGTGATGCTGACGCCCTTGGGAAAAGAGATCGCCACGCGCGCCAAGCGCCTGCTGGTCGACGCCGAAGAACTGGTCGGATTCGCCCGCAACGCGCAGGAGCCATTGGCCGGGCCGCTCCGGTTTGGGGTAATCCCTACCGTCGGGCCGTATGTCCTGCCCTCACTGCTATCGCATCTCGGCACTGCGCGGCCGAAGCTCAAGCTGCAAGTCCGGGAGGCTCCCACTGCGGTCCTGCTGAAGACGCTCGCCGGAGGAGAACTCGACATTTTGCTGGTGGCCGTTCCTTATGAACTCGGCGATGTGAAGACGATCGAAATCGCAAAGGGTCCAATCGTCGTAGCGATGCCACGCAACCATCCTCTTGGCCAACATAAAGTGGTAGGCCGCGAGGACCTGGCCCGCGAGCAGCTGCTCCTGATCGAGGACGGACATTGCCTGCGTAGCCATTCACTGCAGGCATGTCGGATGATGGACCCGGGTCGTAATGAGGTCTTCCAGGCCACCAGCCTGCGATCGCTGATCCAGATGGTGGCCGCTGAACTTGGCGACACGCTATTGCCACAAATCGCGGTGGATTCGGAACTCACATCATCTCGCAATGTTGTGACTCGGCCGCTCTCTCCAGAGGAGCCGTATCGCACCCTGGTCCTGGCCTGGCGAACGACATCCTCGCGCGACGGCGAATTTAGGATTCTTGGAACTCTAATCCGAGAGTGTCTGAATGTTGCCGAGAGCATTTCACCACACCGGGACACTGAAGCACTGCCAACGCGCTAAGCCGTGCAACACGTAGGCATCCACGGTGGCGACGCCTGTAAGTCGGTCCGTATTTGCCAATCCTACGCGAGTGATCAGCATGATCCTTTTTATGCCGATGCCACTGCCATCGGCTGCCCCGATTACTGCCTTCGAAACTTTCCGTTAGCTATTCGGAGCCGCGCGACCAAATGTTGGCCGGGGCGAGAAGTTCGATGATGATCACTGATGGCTCTGCCCATCGAAAGGAAAGATTCATGACTGGACGAAAATCGATGATGCTGTTGGCGACCACCCTCCTTGCCGGGTCTCTGTTCGCGACGGGTGCGCAAGCGCGCGGCGGTGGAGGTGGCGGCGGTGGAGGTGCTGGCGGACATGGGGACGGCTTTGGTGGTGGCGGTGGCTTCCACGGCGGAGGCATGGGTGGCTTTGGCGGCGGCGGCTTTCACAGTGGCGCTTTCGCTGGAGGGTTTCACGGTTTTGGCGCCGGCCCCGTGGTTCGAGGATCCAACAATGGCGGCTTCCGTGGCTTTGGCCCCAGTCCCGTCGCGCGAGGATCTAATGGCCATGGCTACGGGCACCACCACTACGGCGGCAGGCCGTATGGCTACTGGGACAACTACGCTTACGACTATCCGTACTACGAGGATTCCTACTACGACGACGGCAATTGCTATGTCCTTCGGCGACGGGTGCACACCGCGCATGGTTCGCGTCTGCAACCTAGCAGGGTATGTGGTTGATCGGCCGTCGGTTATTGATGTTCATCGCCGTCTCAACGTCAACCGACTGTCGATTGCCATGAGAGGACCTCAGCGCGGTCTGGCGCTGAGGTCCTTTTTGCGAGAGGGCGCTACTTCCTCGCCGCGACACGCCACGTTTCGGCAATCACGTAGCTGTGCTCGACACTGCAAGTTCAACATTCGAGTTTCGCATACCTTTTTAAACATCCGTTCAACCGCTGCGGCTCGCCGAACACTCAAGCGTGATGAACATGGTGCTCGTTCCTTCCTACATCTGGAAATGAGGCGCTTGGCTTGCGTTCACGGCAGACGACCCGTTAACCGCGACAGCGGGCTGGTACTCGCAAAATCGTACGGCAGATGGGTCTTGCATGCAGTGCGGACGCTCCGGTCACCGAAGCTGCCGTTAAGCCCGATGCCGCCGACCAGGTTCGGCGATACCGCAGGGGCACAGGATAGGAGCAACTGATGCGGGATCACGACGTGCAACCGTCGATGCTGACGCGACGGGGTGTGCTGGGCGGGATGGGAATCGCGAGCTTGGCGCTTCTGTCTGCGCCAGCATCAGCGCAAGAGACGGTCGATCTAGATGTGCCGGGCGGCCCGAGTATGCGGATGGTCACCACATCCTATCCGCAAAAGGGCCGAATGATCCTGCAGCGCTCGAGCCCGCCATGGCTTGAGACGCCCTTCGAAGTCTTCGACCAGGGTGTGTTCACCCCAAATAACCAGCATTATGTAAGCTGGCACTGGGCGAACTTTCCAGCCGACATCGATGTGGATAGCTTTCGTCTGAATGTGCGCGGCCAGGTCAATCAGATCCTCTCGCTGTCGCTCAAGGATGTTTTACACGGGTTGCCGAGAGTCGACATCGCCGCAGTCAACCAATGCGCTGGCAATTCGCGTATATACGCCGTCCCACGCGTCGCCGGCGCTCAATGGGCAGATGGCTCGATGAGCAACGCGATCTGGACGGGGGTGCGTCTCAAGGATGTGCTTGACCGGGCGGGTGTAAAAGCTGGCGCAGTTCAGGTCCGGTTCGGCGGCCTGGACGACCCGGCGATGGAGGGTGCACCGAAGTTCCTGAAGTCGCTCACCATCGATCACGCTCGCGACCGCGAGGTGATGATCGCTTTCGCCATGAACGGCGAGCAACTTCCCCTGCTGAACGGATTTCCGCTGCGGCTCGTTGTGCCCGGCTGGTGCGGTGTTTACTGGGTCAAGATGCTGAACGACATCGAAGTTCTGGATCACCCGGACACTAATTACTGGACGGCGACCGGCTACCGCGTGCCCGACACGCCGTACAATACTGTCAAACCCGGCGAAACCGGATTCAAGATGGTGCCGGTGACCCGCAACGCTCCCCGGTCGTTCATCACCAACATTGGTAACGGCGACAGCGTGCCGGCGGCGACGCCAGCTTTGGCACGGGGCATCGCCTTCGGCGGCGATTGCGGTGTTGCCCGCGTCGATCTGTCCATTGATGGCGGCAAGAGCTGGCAGCCGGCCCAGCTCGGTGCTGACCATGGCACATACGGCTTTCGGCAATGGCAGACGCAATTCACCTTGCCGGCGGGCGGCGCGCACACCCTGATGGTTCGTTGCACCAATACCAAGAACGTGGCGCAGCCCGGTTTCCGGATCTGGAATCCGGCCGGCTACATGTTCAATACCATTGAAACGACCCATGTGGTCGCGGCCAAAGGATGACCTGAGAATGTTACGCGCTGTTTTGCCGATAGTCACCGTTCTCGGTTTCGCTCTTTTGGCGTATCCTGGTGAAGCCGCAAGCATCACCACATTGAAGTCGCTGAAGCTGGATGTCCCCACCAGCGACACGATGTTCCCCGCCGGTCCGGAATCCGATGCGATCAACAACAACTGTCTCGCCTGCCACTCGGCTGACCACGTGTTGAACCAACCGTCGCTCTCCAGGGAGGCCTGGCAAGAAGTCGTCAACAAGATGATCACAGCCTACAAGGCTCCTGTCAGCCCTGACGACGCCAAAGCTATCGTGGACTACCTGGTTCGCACCAAGGGCACTTCTTAGGTATGTACGCAAGCTGCCCGCGACAGCATCCCTCGCGGCGGTAAACTTCATGAACTGAGTAAACGCGCATGACGAAATTTGAAATTGGCGTTGGAATGTTGGCAACGGTCTTCTGCTTTGCAGCGGGGGCGCAGACCATCAACGTGATGACCCTCGATCAAGCCGGAGCGCAGACGGTGCTGCAGGCGGGAAGGGAGAACGCAGAGCAGCGGAATGCGCCCTCGGCGATCGCGGTGGTTGATCCTGCCGGCGATCTGCTTGCTTTCCAGCGGATGGATGATGTCCGCCCGGCAAGCGTGGACCTTGCCATCGAGAAGG
>NZ_MZXW01000050.1 GCF_004123905.1 Bradyrhizobium betae | reverse complement strand
TCGGCCGGATCTGCTGTACCAGGCGGATCAGATTGCTCGAGTCCGTCATGTCGCCATAATGCATCAGGAACGGCACGTTGCCGACATGCGGGTCCTCGTAGAGGTGATCGACCCGCGCGGTATTGAACGAGGACGAGCGCCGCTTGATGCCGTGCACGACATAGCCGAGCGACAGCAGATATTCGGCCAGATAGGCGCCGTCCTGCCCGGTCACGCCGGTGATCAGAGCAACACGTTGAGTCATGGCCAATCTTGTTCCCGTAGCAATTGATAATGGATGGATGCACACCACCCGCCGAGCGAAGCGCATTCCCGGTCTTCTTCTTGGCCATATCGCCCCCCCGGGGTCAACCCCGGGGAACAGCCCGGAAACCGGCAAGCCGGGCGCGGAGGGACAGATTGGACCTGGAACACAATCGTGATACTGAGCGCCCAGGGCGACCGGGCTGCATCAGCGGCTTGCCCGCCCCCACAGAGAACGCAATTTCGAGCCGAAATGCCCCGAAACCGAGAGAGCACAGCGATCAACCAGGTGCTGCGCCCTGCCGTCTTCTTCGACCGCGACGGCGTTCTGAACGTCGACAGCGATTATCTGTTCGAGATCGACAAATTCCGCTGGATCGACGGCGCGATCGAGGCCGTGAAGACAATCAATGATGCCGGCTATTTCGCCTTCGTCATCACCAACCAGTCGGGCGTGGCGAGAGGATTCTATCAGGAGGCCGACATCCATCGTCTGCACGACTGGATGGCGGAGCAGCTGGCGGCCCATGATGCGCGGATCGATGCCTTCGAATATTGCCCGTTTCATCCGGACGGGTCAGTCGCCCCTTACCGGCGCAGCAGTGATCGCCGCAAACCGCAGCCCGGCATGATCACAGACCTCCTGGGCAAGTTTCCCGTCGACCCGAGCAAGAGCTTCGTGGTTGGCGACAGGCCGTCCGACATCGAAGCGGCCCACGCCGCCGGAATGCCTGGCCATCTCTTTGCCGGTGGAAATCTGCGGGATTTCATCCTGCCGCTTCTGGCACGCGGATAGCGTCGTGGACAAAGCTCCCAACTTCATCCTCGCGACGGAGTTCTATCCGCCGGATTCGAGCACGACGGCGACCTATCTCGGTGCGATCGCGAACGCCGTCGCCCTGGACATGCAGACGGTCGTTCTGTCGGGGACGCCGGGCTCCGCGAGACCGACAGCGGCCGGCAGCAGCACGCCCGAGGTCGTCGAGATCGCGAACTGGAAACCGCCCAAGCACGCGCTCGCAAGACGCCTCATCGCAAGCTCTGCGCTGGCGATGCGCCTGTTCTGGGCCGTCTATAGACGCGCACGGCCGGGCGACGTCGTGATGTCGGTCACGAGCCCCTTCACGCTGCCCTATTCGATCACGCTTGCCGCAAGGCTGCGGCGCGCCAGGACCGCGCTCCTGATCTACGACCTCTATCCGGAAGCCCTGGTGGCCGCCGGCATGGCCCGGCAGACTTCACTCGTCACGCGCCTCTTGCGTCTCGCCAATGGCTGGCTGTTCAGGTCCCTGAACGCGATCTTCGTGATCGGCCGTGACGTGCCTCCGCTGCTGCTGCGCTATCCGCGCGTCCGAGCAGAGCGCATCCATTTCGTGCCCAACTGGACATTGCTTCCGATCGAATTCCGCCCCCCCGACGACGCCAGCAGTTTCAGGAAGCCTTATTCGGCGAAGTTCGTCGTCGGCCTCTGCGGCAATCTCGGCTTCACGCATGCACCTCGCACCGTGTTCGAAGCCGCGCGGCTGTTGCGGCATGAGACGAACATCCACTTCGTTCTGTCGGGCTGGGGCGTCGGCTGGAGCGAGCTGAAAACGCTTCAGGCCGCGGAGAATCTGGAGAACGTCACCTTGCTCGATCCGGTGCCCGAGGAACAGCTTGCCGAATTCCTGGCGGCGGCGGACGCCTGGGCCATCCCCTACCGGCGCAACGTCGCAGGCGTTTCGATTCCGAGCCGCCTGTACAATTTCCTTGCCGTCGGCCGCGCCGTCATCGTTGGAACGGAGCCGAATGCGGAAGCCGGGCTTGCGGTCGCCGAGGAAAACATCGGCTGGATCGTGCCCCCGGAGGATCCTGCCAGGCTCGCGCAAGCGATAACCGAGGCTGCGTCCGATCGCGCGGCGACGCTTGAACGAGGCCGCTTGGCGGCAGTCGCCGCACTGAAATACAGCGAGCAAGCCTCGACGCTGCGCTACCGGGACATCGTGCGGCGCCTGAGCGAGGCCGACAGCTAGAAGTTCTTGATCAGCCGGATGACCTCGTCCTGCTGCTCGCGCGTGATTTCCGCGAACATCGGCAGCGAGAGGATCTTGCTCTGATCTTCAAACGCCCTCGGAAACTGTTCGGGGCGATGCGCCAATCGCGCATAGGCGGGCAGCAGCGGCAGCGCTGTCGGGTAGTTGATCGCCGTCTGCACCCCGTTCTCGCCCAGATACGCAGCGAGAGCGTCACGCTTCTTATGCTTGATCGTATAGAGGTGGTAGACGTGGGTGCGATCCGCCGCGACGCGGGGCACCTCCACGCCATCGAGCTGATTGAGACCGGCATCATAGATCGCCGCAGCATCCTGACGCGCCTTGGTCCAGGCCTGCAGGTGCTTCAGCTTGGCCGACAGGATCGCCGCCTGCATTCCATCGAGCCGGCTGTTGATGCCTTCGATCAGGTGCTTGTGCTTCACGAGGCCGCCGTGCCGGGCCAGCATGGTCATGTGCTCTGCGAGTGCCGCGTCCTCCGTCACGACCGCGCCGGCATCGCCGAACGCGCCCAGATTCTTGCCCGGATAGAACGAGTAGGTCGCGGCCGCCCCGAAGGTCCCGACCGGCTGGCCCTTATATTGGGCGAGGTGCGCCTGGGCGCAGTCCTCGATGACCCAGAGGCCGTGCTTGCGCGCGATCGCCATGATCGCATCCATGTCGGCCGGTTGGCCGTAGAGATGCACCGGGATGATGCCGACGGTGCGCGGCGTGATCGCGGCTTCGACCGCCGCGGGGTCGATCGTGAAGGTCTCGCCGTCGGTATCGCAGAACACGACTTTCGCACCCGCATGCGTGATCATCGCGGACGTCGATATCCAGGAATGCGCGGTGGTGATGACCTCGTCGCCCGGCTTGACCTTGAGCGCCGCCATCGCGAGGTAAAGCGCGTCGGTGCCATTGGCGCAGGACACGCAGTGCTTGACGCTCGCCGCCGCCGCGAACTCCCGCTCGAAGGCGTCGACATAGGGACCACGGATGAACGCGCTGTCGCGAATGACAGCAGCGATCGCACCGTCGATCTCGTCCTTGATCGACTGATACTGGAGCCCGAGATCCGCGTAAGGTACCGGCATGAATGCTATTCCCTGGGTCTTGCCCTTAAGTCTTGCCCTTGAGGCGGCGGGCGGGATTTCCGGCGTAGCTGCCCGGCTCGGTGATGTCTTTCGTGACCACCGAGCCCGCGCCGATCACGACGTCATCTGCGATGGATACCGGCATGATGGTGGCGTTGGAACCGATCGAAACCCGGTTGCCGATCTTGGTCGAACGCCACAATTCGCGGCGGCCGCGGGCCGGCCCGCCGGTCGAGAACGTGTCGTTGATGAACATCACGCCGTGCCCGACGAAGCAATCGTCCCCGATCGAGACCAGCTCGCAGATGAAGGCATGCGACTGCACACGGGTCCGCGCACCGACGACGACGCCTGCCTGTATCTCCGTGAAGGGGCCGACGAAGCAGTCATCCGCGATCTCGCAGCCGTAGAGATTGCACGGTTCGACCAGTTTGACGCGCTCACCGAATTTGACGTCGCGCACGGCGACCTGGTGCACTTGCGGCTTTCCGCTCACGAGATCACACCGAGCTTGCTCCGCCGCGGCTCGAAGCGCAGCGCCACTTCCTGCCCGGTCTCGATCGACTCGTAGAGGGCGGAGATCAGTTCGAGGCTCTTGCGGCCTTGCAGGCCGTCGACCAGCGCGGCGCGCTGATGCAACAGGCAGTCGACGACGTGCTGATAATAGGCCTGATGGCCGAAGCCGTAGACGTTGGGCGGATTGACCGAGAACTTCTCGATGACGACCTTGTCGCTCGGCAACTCGTCGACGAAATTCCAGTGCCTGATCTGGTTGACCGCAAAGCCCGCGATCTCAACCGTGCCCTTCTCGCCGAGGATCGAAAGGGAACCTTCGAGGTCCTTCGGTCGAACCGCCGTGGTCGCCTCGATGACACCAAGCGCGCCGTTGCGGAATTTCAGCGTCGCAACCGCGGTGTCTTCGGTCTCGACCTTCACCAAGGCCGTCGTTGCCCGCGCATGCACGCTCACCACGTCCCCGAAGAACCATTCCAGCATATCGATGTGGTGGCTGGCCTGATTCGTCAGCACGCCGCCGTCATAGGCCCACGTGCCGCGCCAGGCGTCCTGGTCGTAATAGGACTGGTCCCGGCACCAGCGCACCCGCACGGTGCCGAGGATGAGCCGGCCGAACCTGCCGGCGTCCAGCGCCTCGCGCGCCTTGACGACCGGAACGTTGAAGCGATTTTGCTTGACGACGAACAGCTTCACGCCGGCTTCGTCGCAGGCGCGGATCATGTCGTCGGCGTCCTGCAACCGAAGCGCCATCGGCTTCTCGACAACGACGTGCTTGCCAGCGCGCGCGCACGCGATCGCGTGCTGCGGATGCATACCGCTCGGCGTCAGGACGGCGACCGCGTCGATGTCCTTGCGCGCGAGCATATCGTCCAGATCATCGTAGGCCGGGACGCCAAACTTTGCCGCGAACGCATCGGCGCGCGGTTTGACGTTGTCACAAACGGCGACGAGGCTGGCCCGCTCGATGTGATTGCCACCGAGCAGATCCGCATGGCGTTTCGCGATGCGCCCGCAACCCAGCAAGCCAAATCTGATCATCCGCCCTTCCTCTTGGTAGTCCCTTGCCGGATCGGTTAATTGCGCGTTCCAGGGCGCGGACATCAAAGCGTATATTCGAAAAATTCGTTGCCGATCAAGACAATATTGCCCACACGGCACCTGTGACACCCCTCTGACGGGCAAGTTTTTGTTCCTGCATCTGTTTTTCATGGTACTAGGCACAGAACGCAACCTGCTCACTCTCGCCCACCAATGAATGCCGTTCCCGACGTCGCCGCAGCCCAATCGCCTGCGCGCGATCGATACAGGCTGGGGCTCGCAATCCTCGGTCACATCGTGACGAGCTGCGTGTCCCTGATCTTCGTCATCGAGCACTACCGCCGCCTGCTGCCTCTGGCTCCGAACAGCCTTCAGCTCATCGGCACTGCCGCCCTTGGCGTGATCCCCTTTGCCCTTTGCGCGGTCGTGTTTGCACTGCGGCGCTTCAGTTTCGGCTTTGCCGTCGGCTTCTATTTCTACACGCTCATTCTCGGCTACCTCTGGCTGGTCAGGTTTTCGACCTTTCCCTACGACCACCGAACCGCGGCGATCTCCGCGTTCGCCTCGGGAATCGCCTTCCTCATCCCGGCCCTGTTCGTCGGCTCTACCCCTCCCCGGCTCTTGACGTTGACGGCACGGCAGCTCGACGTCCTTCTGGCCGCCATCGTCGCCTTGTCGATCGTCATCCTGGTGATCGGCACGACGTTCCAGTTTCAGCTCGCCCGCCCCGCGGACATGTACAAGTTCCGCAACGAGATCGATCTGCCGAGGTGGCTTCAATACGCGATCGGCATCGTCTCGGGCGCGCTGCTTCCTTTCGCCTATGCCTGTTTCGTCCAGCTCAAGCGGTATGTGCCGGCTGTGATCTGCCTGGTGCTGCTCGTCCTGTTTTATCCCGTGACCCTCACGAAGGTCGCGCTGCTGGCGCCGAGCTGGCTGCTGTTTCTTACACTTTTGTCGATCTATTTCGAATGCCGGATGGCCGTCATTCTCTCCCTGCTTCTGCCGATCCTGGCGGGCGTTCTGATTGCCGTGCTCTATCAGCATGGCTTGGTCCCGGACAGGGTCTTCGTCTATTTTGGAACCGTCAATTTTCGGATGATTGCGATGCCTTCGAGCGCGCTTGATTTCTACAATGACTTCTTCTCGACCCATGAACTGACCCATTTCTGCCAGATCACGCCGCTCAAGCTGATCATGTCCTGCCCGTACAAAGACCAGCTCTCGGTTTTCATGGCCGACAGCTATCACCTCGGCTATTTCAACGCCTCGCTGTTTGCCACCGAAGGCATCGCCTCGGTCGGCACGGCACTTGCCCCGGTTTCGGCCGCCGTTTGCGGTCTGATCATCAGCCTGGGCAATCGCGCTTCGGCGGGCCTCCCCGGACGGTTCGTTCTTCTGTCCAGCGGACTGCTGCTCCAGATTTTGATCAACGTTCCGCTCACGGTCGCGCTCGTGACGCACGGCATCCTGGTCCTGTTCCTGCTTTGGTACATTGCACCAAGGAACGTCTTGGGAGATCAGCGCGCGGACAGGCCCTAGGGCGACACGATGCAGATGCCCAGTTCTTCCGGCAAACTGAACGGCGGCCTGCTCTCATTCGTGATCGGATATGCAGTGGTCTGCTGCATATCGCTGACGATCGTCATCCATCTCTATGACTACCTCCAGATCTTCACATTCGAGCGGCCCTTGATCGTTTCGGCGGCGCTGATCGCGCTGCCGGCCATCGCGCTGTCGATCGTATTCGCCTACGCGCCGTTCAGTTTCGGATACCTCACGAGCTTCTATCTCTACACGGTCGTTCTGGGATATCTCTGGCTCATCCCGTTCTCGCAGTTCAGCTACGATCATAGGGCGACCGGACTATTCGCACTGGCTTCGCTTGCCGGCTTCCTGATCCCGGCCATGCTGATCAACTGGCCGGCGAGGCCTCCAATCAGCTTCACGCCGAAGGTCATGAACGGGCTCCTGGCCGCAATCGTGACGATTGCGATCGTCACGCTCGCCGCCGGCATGTACTACAATTTCAGGCTGGTGGGGCTTGCCGATATCTACCAGTTCCGCGACCAGCTCGATTTTCCACCCCCGCTCAGATACGCGATCGGAATTACGCTTGGCGCACTGCTGCCTTTTGCATTCGCCTGCTTTGTCGAACGGGGCGCAAACATTCCGGCTTGCGCGACCCTGCTCCTGATCCTGGGCTTCTATCCGATCACCCTGACCAAAACGACGATGTTCGCTCCGTTCTGGCTCGCGTTCCTGTGGCTTCTGACGAGCGGCATGGAGGCGAGGCGCGTCGTGATCCTGTCGCTGCTGATTCCGCTGCTCGTGGGCGTATTCGTGGCACTGCTGCACTATGCCGGCATGATATCGCAGCCTCACCTCGTCGGCTATTTCGGGTCCGTCAATTTCCGGATGATCGCCTTTCCGTCGATCTCGCTCGACGTCTACAACGACTTCTTCTCACGGCACGAAGTCACGCATTTCTGTCAGATCTCGCTGGTCAGATCATATACCGGCTGCCCCTATGCCGAGCAGATTCCGGCCATCCTGGCCAGGAGCTACCCGGTCGGGAGTATCAATGCGTCCCTGCTCGCCACCGAGGGAATAGCCTCGGTCGGCACGGCCTGGACACCGCTGAGCGCCCTCCTGGCAGGCCTCGTCCTGTCGCTTGGCAATTGCACGTCGAACAGGCTGCCACCGAGATTCGTGATCCTGTCGGGCGGCGTGCTGGTGCAGACCCTGCTCAATGTTCCGCTCTCGATTCTGCTGGTCACGAACGGTGCAGCAGCGACCTTCCTCCTGTGGTACATCACCCCAAGCCCGTGGCTTACTCAGGTCCGCGGCAAGGCGTGACCAGGGACCAGGCCTCATGCGCGGCTCATCCTGAACGGCGACTATCCCCGCTTGCGAGGATGATCATTTCAGTAGGCCATGACAGGCCGCGAGTTTTCTCCGCGCGAATAAGCGACCTAATGGACTTGCCCCATGGTTTCGCCTAACAACGATTGGAGCACTCCAAAGCGCCGGGATTCGATCCAAGTTCGTCAGCATGACCGAGAAAGCCGCAATCGCCGTTCTGGGACCACTCGCGTCGTTTCGCACGGCGTTCGTGGGTGTCGCCGGAATCACCTTCATTCTGTTGGCCGCAGCCATTTTCGCGTTCGTCCAACCCCGTTCACTCGTTCGGTCGGCGATCGAGATCGGAGCTTTCTTCTCGGATAAAAAGGAGGAGCCCGTCGAATCGCCGGACCTGCTCGCAAAACGCATCCAGGCGGTCTACGTGCCGGCTGCGCTGATGACGTTGAGCAGGAGCGGCGCGCCACAATCGACACTGGGGGCACTCCAGAATTCGTCGGCCGACAGCATCGGCCAGACGGTGAGCATCCAGAGCACAGTCGATCCGGCCGCCGCCGAAGACGCCAAGGCGTTCCAGCAAAAGATCATCGACCAGATCGTGGAAGAGGAAGGCAAGCGTATGGACCTCATGCGCGAAGCCGCCGCCGCGCGATCGGTGCTACTGAAGCAGACCAGCGACGCAGTGGACCAACAGATCGCGAGCCATGAAAAAATGCTCGACCGGCTGGCGGGGTTAGTCCCAGCAGCGGAGAGCTCGCTTCGCGACAGAGAGGTGGAGCGCGGCACGGTACTCCAGCGGGCTGCCACGCAGCCTGATAGGGGCGACAAGACGAGCGCAAACATTGAGGGCCTGCGGAGGGAAATCGCGGCCCATCTGGAACTCCTGGCCACCCTCAGCGAGGACCGCGCCCAATCTACGCGCGATCTCACCGGGTTGCGCGCCCGGCACGATACCCTTGCCTTTGCTCTCTTCGAGGCGCAGATCGCCGCGAGGACGATCAAGAACACGCGCGTCACGCTCGCACCTGAGGTCATGCCACAGCCGGTTGGGGCAAGGCGGCTCCCGCTCCTGTTCATCGCCGCGGTCGCCTCGATCCTCATCGCGTTCGGAGCGATCGCCTTTCTCCACAGTTTCGCGGTTAGGAGGAGCTGACGCTCCGGCCGGCCACGACCTCGCTGACAACCAACCCCCGTGCACAAGTGAGCGACATTCTTCACCGCAGCCCGATCGAGGTCGACACAAGCCGCGACGAGGGGCTTGGGCCTGTCTTCCTCATCTATCTGCACGTGGCCGCCTGCTTCGTCTCCATGGCCTATGTCGTGCAATACTACGCACCGCTGCTGCGCTTGACCGTGGCAAATAGCGATAGACTTTTGCAGGCCGCACTGAACGTCGCGCCGTTCGCGCTGCTCACGATCCTGTTCGCGCTGTGCCGCTTCAGCTTCGGCTATCTCGTCGGCTTCTACTTCTTCACCATGCTGATGGGGTACTTCTGGCTACTCCCGCTGTCGACGTTCGCGTACGACCATGTCGTGGCCTATGCCTCGGCATTCGCGTCGGGATTGGCGTTTCTCGTTCCGGCCATGCTGCTTTCGGTCCCCGCCAGACAGAGGCTGGTCCTCTCCGAGACCGGCTTTAGAAGGTTGCTGACCTGCATATTGGTGTTCGCCGCCGCAGTCCTCGGAGTTGGCGCGCTATACAACCTGAAGTTGGTCTCGCTATCCGATATCTACAGTTTCCGCAACGAACTCGAATTCCCGGTTTGGCTCTCCTATGCCCTTGGGGTCACCTCGAACGTCCTATTGCCGTTCGCTTTTGCATTCTTCGTCGTCGAGGGCGCCAAGTGGCGGGCTGGCCTGTGCGTCCTGCTCCTGGCGATGTTTTATCTCGTCACGCTGAGCAAGCTTTCCCTTTTTGCGCCGGCGTGGCTGATCATCCTGGCCGCAGGATCCTGGGTCTTCGCGGCGAGAACGGTCGTGACCCTGTCGCTCTTGGCACCGATCCTGGTCGGCATACTATTGGCCAGATTGTTCGACCTGGATGTCATCTCCTATCAACACTTCATTGCTTATTTCAGCTTGGTCAATTTCAGGATGATCGCCCTGACATCGAGCGCGCTCGACTTCTATAACGATTTCTTTGCTCACCATGACCTGACCTATTTCTGCCAGGTGAATGTCCTGAAATCCTTCATCGACTGTCCCTATCGCGAGCCATTGGCGGTCGTGATGCAGAAGACCTATGGCATCGGGTATTTCAACGCATCGTTGTTCGCGACGGAAGGTATCGCTTCCGTTGGTGTCGTTCTCGCGCCGCTCGCCGCCGTCATCTGCGGCTTGGTCGTGGCGATCGGCAATACCGCTTCGTCCGGCTTGTCATCGAGATTTGTCCTCCTGTCGGCCGGCATGGTTCCTCAAATATTCCTGAACGTCTCCCTCACTATCGCTCTCGTGACGAACGGCGCCGCCCTGCTGTTTCTGCTTTGGTACATTACGCCACGCCATTTGCTTGGAGACGTCAAACCCGGCCTCTCCTAAGGCATCAGTGCAAGAACCCAAGCAATGCAGACGGCAAACCTGCTGTTGTGGTACATCCCGCCCCGCGCGTGGGCTTGCGCCGTCGCGCGGCAAGGGGTGATGGGAGTATAGACTGCATGCGCGTGCTCATCCTGAACGGAGACTATCCTCGCTTTCTGAAATGGCTGTATGGCCGCGAGCCCGATCTCGCCACGGCCTCCTACGCGGACCAGATGGCGGCGCGAAATGCCAGCCTGTTCGGCGTCGCCGACTTCTATTCCAGCAATTTCAGGGCACAGGGACACGAAGCCGCGGAGATTCACGTCAACAACGTATCGCTTCAATCGGCCTGGGCCCGCGAACACGGCATGGCCTTCGACATGTCGCAGGAGGTTGCCGGCAGCAGGAAGGACCGCTTGCCGGGATGGCTGCAACGCTCCGTCGCGCCGCTCAAACCGATGCTCAGGCCGCTTGCACGGACCGTCGGGCTCAGCCCGCGTCTCAGCGAACAGCTCCAGCAGATTCTCGTCGCACAAATCGAGGAATTCAGGCCGGATCTCATCCTCAATCAGGACGTCTTTTACGTCACGACCAAATTGATCGAGCGCTTCAGGGGGATGGGCGTGTCGACGATCCTCGGACAGGTCGGCATCGAGCCGTCACGCGGAGAGAACTGGGGTGTGTACGACCTCATGCTGTCCCAATTGCCGCGGGTCGTCCGGGCCTTTCGCGCCGCGGGCGTGGCGGCGGAAGTCAGTCACCTCGCGTTCGAGCCGGTCATCCTTGACAGGCTGCGCCCCGTAGCCGAGCAGGACGTCGACGTCTCCTTCGTCGGCTCGGTATCGGAGGATCATCGCGAGCGCATTGCACTGCTGGAGTTCATCGCTGACCGTTTCGACCTGAAACTCTGGGGAAACATCCCGAGTTCCCTTCCCGCATCGTCCCCGCTCTGGCGCTGCTTCCAGGGCGAGGTCTGGGGCACCGAGATGTATCAGGTGCTGAGACGGTCCCGTATCACGCTGAACTCGCACATCGACATTGCGGGCGAAGAGGCGGGTAACATGCGCCTGTTCGAGGCGACGGGCATCGGGACCTTCCTGCTGACAGACTACAAGCGGAATCTGAATACGCTTTTCGAGGCGCCCCGGGACGTCGAGGTCTGGCGAACCCCGGAGGACTGCGCCGCATCGATCGAGCGGTATCTCGGCGACGACCGCGCCCGCCTTGCGATCGCCGCAACGGGGCAGCAGACGACACTTTCGCGACACAACTTCAACCTGCGCGTCCGGGAGATCCTCGACTACGTTGAGCGCGTCAAGCGATAGGTTTGGCAGTTTGCCGGCGGCCTTGACGGCACCCCCGAAAATGGCCAAAGTCATCCCGGACTGCAGCTAACATACTGCAACCTCTCACTTTTTAGGGATTAACTCGGGTGGACAGCATCGAACAATGCCGATTCGATGGTCAGTTGTACGCGATCATCGTACGGGCTTCCTTCCGCCAGCCTGGCATCACTTTCTTTTCGCCGCCGGAGCTGTCGCAGCAGCTCGCCTTCATGAGCCACCCCGAGGGCAAGAGCATCGCGCCGCATCGCCACAACAAGGTGACGCGCGAGGTCCACTTCACCCAGGAAGTCCTGCTGATCCAGAAGGGCAAGCTTCAGGTCGACTTCTACACCGAGGCGGAACGCTATCTGGAGAGCCGCGTGCTTGGCCCGGGCGACATCATCCTGCTGTGCAGCGGCGCCCACGGCTTCCACGTGCTGGAGCCGCTCGAGATGTTCGAGATCAAGCAGGGTCCCTATGCCGGGGAAAACGACAAGACCCGCTTCGACGAAGTGGCGGCATCGGAAATTCAGATCAAGGGTCCGGTCTCGTGAGCCAGGATTTCATTCCGGTCAACACGCCGCTGCTCGACGGCAACGAGGCCGCCTATCTGGCGGAATGCGTCCGGACCGGATGGATCTCGTCTGAAGGCCCTTTCATCAAGCGCTTCGAACAGGGCATGGCCGAGACCGCCGGACGGCGCCACGGGGTCGCCGTGACCAACGGCTCGGTGGCGCTCGACATCGCCGTGCACGCGCTGGGCCTCGAGCCCGGCAGCGAGGTCATCATCCCGACTTTCACCATCATCAGCTGCGCCGCGGCCGTGGTCCGCGCGGGCCTCGTTCCTGTTGGAGTCGACTGCGATCCTGCGACCTGGAACATGACGATCGAAGGCGTGGAGGCCGCGCTCACGCCGCGAACGCGCGCGATCATGCTCGTGCACATCTACGGCCTGCCGGTCGATCTCGCACCCATCCTCGATCTTGCCCGCAAGCACGACCTGAAGGTGATCGAGGACGCGGCCGAGATGCACGGCCAGACGTACCGGGGCGCGCCGTGCGGCAGCTTCGGCGACGTCTCGACGTTCAGCTTCTACCCGAACAAGCACGTCACCACCGGCGAAGGCGGCATGATCCTCACGGACGATGACGCCCTGGCGGAACGTCTTGCGAGCCTGCGCAATCTCTGCTTCCTCCCGCAGCAGCGTTTCATTCACGAGGAGCTCGGCTGGAACGCGCGCATGACCAATCTGCAGGCCGCACTCGGCGTCGCGCAGATCGAGCGCCTGCCCCGCACCGTCGAGATCAAGCACCGGATCGGCCGGCTCTACGACGAACATCTCGAAAGCGTCGCCGGCATCCGCCGCCCCGTCCCCCGCACCAACTACGCCGACAACATCTACTGGGTCTACGGCATCGTGCTCGACGACGACGTTCCGTTCGACGCCAAGGAGGCGATGCAGCGCCTGGCGAAGAAGGGCATCGGCACCAGGCCGTATTTCTGGTGCATGCACGAACAGCCCGTGCTGCGCCGGATGGGATACATGTTGGACGAGTCCCACCCGCACGGCGAGCGCATCGCCCGCCGCGGCTTCTACCTGCCGAGCGGACTTGCATTGACCGAAGCGGAGATCGCGCGCTCGGCGCAGGCTCTCAAGGAGATTCTGGCGTGACGGTGTTCGCGGAATACGCGCCCTGGTACGATCTCTTGTACGAAGACAAGAGCTACGCCTCGGAGGTGGATTTCGTCGAGACGCGCCTGCGCGAGCACGGCGTTGCGCCGGGCAAGATGCTCGACCTCGGCTGCGGCACCGGGCTGCATGCGATCGAGTTCGCCCGCCGCGGCTGGAGCGTCGCCGGCATCGATCTCAGCCACGAGATGATCGCACGCGCCAGGTCCCGCGCCGAGCAGGCGGGACTTGGCATTCCCTTCCGTCAGGGTAACGCCTGCGAGACCGGTCCGGAGCACGGCTTCGACGCCGTGGTGTCGCTGTTCCATGTGGCGAGCTACCAGAACGACCGCGAAAGACTCGAGCAGCTGTTCAGGACCGCTCACGCGGCGTTGAAGCCGGGCGGCGTGTTCTTCTTCGACTATTGGTACGGCGGCGCCGTGCTCGCACAGGGCGTCGAGACACGCGTCAAGATCATCGAACGCAAGCCGCTGCGTCTCACCCGGATCGCTCAATCGGATCATGACGAAGTGAACGCGACCGTTCTCGTGAACTACACGTTGTTCTGCGAGGACACGGATCGCGCAACCATCCGTCGCGTCGATGAGACGCATCGGATGCGATATTGGTTTCCGTTCGAGATCAACGCCTCGCTCAAAGCCTGCGGCTTTGAACCTCTCGGCGACTATGCGTGGCTGTCCGGTGACGCACCCGGCTCGAAGACGTGGGCCGCCTATTCGGTCGCGAGAAAGAGCGCCGCGTCGTGAGACCGTTGCGCCTGGCGGTGATGCTGGAACAGGCCGTCGAGGTCGGCGGCGGATTCCAGCAGCCGCTGAACGACGTCCTTTGGCTGCGCGACTGGGCCGCGAAGTCCAACAACGAAGTACTGGTTTACTCACCTTACGCAAAGTCGCTGGAAATCCTGAAGCAGTTCGGCATCGAGGCCCGGCTGCTGAAGTTCAGCGTGGTGGACTACATATTCCTGTTCCTCAAATATTGCCGGCCGTTCGATCTCGCCCAGATCGCCTGGCGGCTGAAATCGCCATTCGAGCGGGCCCTCGTCCGCGACGGCATCGATGTCGTACATTTCACCTCGACATCGAAACGGCACCTGCTGCTCTATCAGTTGCCGTTCATCATCACGATCTTCGACGGCTGCCATCGCGATGCGCCGGAATTCCCAGAGGTTCGCGCATTCGGCGAGTTCGAGCGCCGCGAGATCCTGTTCGGCCTCGCGAGCGTGAAGGCGGCTCTGGTGATCGTCAACGCGGAGGAGTTGACCGAGGACCTGTGCCGGCGCTACGGCATGGAACGGGAACGTGCGGTCTGCATCCCCTTCTCGCCCTCGACCTACATCGATCAATCCGCCGCTGACGGTGCGGCCGATGCGGCGGTCCTCGGCAAGCACCGCCTCGAGCCGGGCTATCTGTTCTATCCGGCCCAGTTCTGGCCGCACAAGAACCACATCACCCTGCTGGCAGCGCTCGCCCTGCTGCGCGAGCGGGGCATCGTCGAACGGCTCGTGCTGTGCGGATCCGATCGGGGCAGCCGTGAGAATATCGACCGAGCCATCACGCATTATGGTCTTACCGAGCAGGTCTCCATCATCGGCTTCGTCGATTCGTCCGAGCTCGGCGCACTCTATCGCGGTGCATCGGCGCTGGTGATGCCGACCTATTTCGGGCCGACCAATTTGCCGCCGCTGGAAGCCTGGGCGGTCGGGACACCAGTGATCTACCCCGAGGCGTTCAAGGTGCAGGCGGGCGATGCCGCCATCCTGTTCGACTACGACGATCCGCGATCGCTGGCCGATGCGATCCTCGCGCTCCGGGCCGATGGTATCAGAGACAGGCTTCGTATCGCGGGTCAGCGAAGGCTGCAGCAGTTCGTCGAAGCGACCGCCGTCGGGCGCGAGCAGTTCGCTCGGATGATGGAGCGGCTGAAGCATCGTCTGTCGCTGGCGCGACACTGAGCCACTGGTGCGGTGGATCGCCGCACTACGCCGGAACGCGGGCTATCAGACCGTCGCGAAGCCGCTTGCTCATGAGCGGGCTTGCGACAAGGGCGACCAGCGCCGACCAGATTGCGCACTCGACAATGAAGTGCGCAAACCCGGCCCCCGGCGCCAGCGAAGCAACCCCGACGCCAATGGCCCAGCCCGAAAGCACGATGGCCGCCATGACCGCCGCCAGGAACAGAGTGTGGCGGATCGGGTGCCGCAACGTCGCTCCCATGATGACGAAGCCGAGCAAGCCGAACTGAACGCAAAGATCGCTCGCAACGACGGCAATTGCCGCGCCAAGCGGTCCGAGCAAGCGGATCAGGACAATCGAGAGCACCAGGAACACGACCAGTTGCAGTCCCTTGGTCCGGACCAGGAGACCGCCCCGGTTGCTGTGATTGGCGAAGGCAAGCGCAAGCAGGGAGGGCGCCACGGCGGCCGATCCAAGCAGCAAGATGTGCGCCAGCGGCGCGTCATAGGGGATGCTGCCGTGCGTCCACAGGGTAAAAAAGTCAGGCCAGAACGGCAGCAGACCGGCGACGATCACGCTGGCGATCACCGTGACCAATGTCGAACCACGGGCATAGAGCTGACGTAGCCGCTCCCTGTCGCCAATGGCGTAGTCGTGGCCCAGCTCGGCCGCGATGGGCAACGTCACCTGCGCGCAGAGTCCACGGAGAAAGCTCGCGATCACGCGCGTCAGGCCCCACTGAGCCACTGCGACGCGATCCACGACGAAAGCGGACACCATCAGCACCGGCGCATTCACGAGCGCCAATTCCGACAGGTTCGCGACGGCGAAGGGAAATGCACGGCGAAACTGGCCGAGCGCCCAACGCCAACTTCGGCCGCTGCGGCCCGCACGCAGGAACGGAAACAAGCGCGGCGCGTCATACGCGACCAGATAGATCATCAACAGGATCTGGGGCGATACGAAGGCCAGTGCCACCGCAACCAGACCGCCGTTGGTGGCGAGAGCGACCAGCTGCGCGATCTGTCCGAGCAGAAGCGCGCCGTTCTGCAACCAGACACTCCGGCTGTATCGGCCGCGTGCACGATAGAGTCCCGAGACCAGATTGGCAGGCAGCACGAGCAGCACACCGACCGTCATGACGAGCAGCGCCAAGTCGAATGAAGCCATCTCGTGAAATCCGAGACTTCGGGATGGCGGCAGCAGGAGAGCGCCAACCAGCACCAGCACGCCGAGCCCGACGTCGACCGCAAAATAGATCCGCAGCATTGCGGCATAGTAGTTTGCGGTCCGTCCGTCGCAATCACGACAGGCCTTGAAGGCAAGAAACCGGTTGATGGCACGCAATTGCAGTCCTGCATCTGCGACGACTGCGAGGCTCCCAGCCGCATAGATGACCAGCCATGCCGCCAGCATCTCCCCCGTCCAGACATGCAGGAAAATCGGGACCAGCAGAAGCTGTTGGACGAGACCAAGGATGGTCTGAACCAGATTTGCCGACCAACCTCGCATCAACCGCCGAAAGCGGCCGCCGCCTCCAAGCTCCGTCGACCTGGCTCGCACATCGTGTCGCGCGCTCGTCAAACCCCCTCCTCGTCAACGCACAAGATGTGAGATATCCGGGCCGATTCCGTCGAATGGACTGAACGCCGTGGTCCGTCCTATTCGTCCAATCGGTAGTTGATTCCCTCGGTGGAAAACGCCAATTTGGCGAAATCGCAATTTCGCGCTCGGATGGCCTTTTAGAGCGCTTCGAAAGCCGGGGCAATGCTGCAAAGCCAGGGGACTCTCGACCAGCCGCTTCCAACAGGAACCACGCGGACCACCAATCATGTCCGCATGGCGATCGCAGGCATTCTGGTCGCGGTCGTGGTGACAGCACTCCTCCTCGGCCCCTATCGGAAATTCGTCATCAACGAATGGCGTGAACGGGCCCTGAGCGGTCTGCCCATCCTGTTCGTCCCCGATTGTCCAAGCACGTCGCCTGACTTCAAATGCGGCGACACCTACACGATCACATTTCGAAAGGCCGGTGACGGAACCTGGTGTCAACAGGTCCGGCACAACGACGGTGAACCGGCCGAAACTTGTGGCGTCGCCCCCGATGCCACCGACTCCTCCCGTGTCTGGCGCCATTTCACCCTCGGCAACATCCAGCTCGACTACTCCTGGCGAGGACGCCCGCTGCACCGCGGCGTGGGTTATGTCGGCTGGCTCATGACGCCCGAGGATTATGCCGCGCGTCAGTCGCGCAAGCTCGCGGTCCGATGATCCGATATTCGCTCCCGATATACTGAAAGAAATCTATGCTCAGCACGATCAACCGGATCGTCACAGGTTATGCCCTTGCCTTGCTTGCCATCGTCGTCGCGGCGAACATTATCGCTTCGATCTATGGCCTCGACAATATCGGCATGGTGCAGGCCTTCGGACTAGACGAAGCAAGATATGTGGCGAAGTTGAAAGTGAGTCTCGAGCAGAGCACGCTCGACCCCGACATGTTCTTCAGCTACGGCAATCTCTACGACACCATCGGCTATTACTGTATTTCGTTGTTCGAGCGGTTCGGGTGGACCGTCAACACCCAGCTCGTCGGCTTCGTGCTTCGCTTGATTTCCATCATCGCAGGCGTTCTCGCCAGTCTCGCGCTGTGGCGGTTGAGCGAGCATCTCGGATTGCCGAGGGGCGTCGCGCTGGGCGTGGGCCTGGGCCTGGCGTCGATGCCTGACTTCGTGACCTTTTCCCGCACGATGCACCCGGACACGCTGCAAACCCTGTTCGTCATCCTTGGCCTCGGCACCTCGCTGGTCCGGCCCACCTTCGGGTTCGCGCTGCTGTCCGCGTTCTGGGCCGGTCTCGCCTTCAGCACGAAATATGTTGGTGCTGCCGTCCTGCCGTTCAGCTTTCTTCCGCTCGCTCTGACCACTCTTGCAAGCCGCCCGTTGTCGTTTCGGATGCTGCTGCAGCTCTTCCAACAGGGCCTGGCGATGATCGCGGTCTTCGTGGCCGTCTTCGCCATCACCAACCCGTATGCGGTCAGGGATTTTTCGACCTTCGTCGCAACCCTTAGCTGGCAGATGAAATATACCAGCACGGGTCACGGCCTGGTCGAGCCGGCCGATCCGACGCTATGGCTCATCCCCCTCAAGCAGCAATTCGGACTCGGACTCATTTACCTGTTCAGCGGCTGGGTCCTGGCCTGGCTGCTTCTCTTCGACCGTCTGCGCCGCATCGGTTGGCGCGCCGCCTGCCTGTCGGCGGAGACCCGCTGCGCTTTCGTGCTGGCGCTCTATATCCTCGTCGCTTCCGCGCATCTGGCGATCTCCGTTCACGATCGCGAGGCCCGCATCACCTATCACATCGTCCCGTTCGTCCTTCTGCTCAGCACGGCAACCTGGCTGAGCGTATTGCAGAACCTGACCAAGAGCCTCGTCCGGCCGGCCTGGACCAGCGCCGCATTTGCAATTCTCTTGCTCGCCTGCGTCTCTGCCCAGGTCGGATTTGATCTGCGCGCCATGGCGGCGGCCTCCGGGAAGCCGGAAGAGGATGCCGTCAAGCTCGGTAATTTCATCGCGCTTCGTTATCCCCCCGAGACCAAGATCCTGGCCGATGCCTACACCTATCTCCCGCCGGTCATGACGAACGCGGTCTACACCAACATGCAGACGCGCAAGCAGCTTAGCAGCGAAGCGCCAGATCTGATCGTCCTGACCCGCGGCGCAACCGGCAACTATATCTGGAAGCGGCCGAATACTTCGTTTAAGGACAAGCAATTCGTCCGCGACCCCCGCTATGATGCGACCCCCGAGGTCGAGGCCTATGTGAACGACCTGCTCGCCGCAGGATCAGGCTGGTCACTGGTCGTTGAGAACAGCTCTGCGGTGGTGCTCGCACGGAACCGATGAAACACACCCGTCGTGCAGCGCGGGCCGACCTTCCGGCGCACAGTGCGCCCCTTGATATCAATTTGGTGAGACGCCAGCCGTGAAGACAATCACTGTCGTGACCCCTTGCTTCAACGAAGAACTCAACGTCAGGGATTGCTACGAAGCAGTCCGGAAAGTGTTCGACGAGAAACTCCAGGGCTACCAGCGCGAGCACATCTTCTGCGACAACGCGTCCGAGGACCGCACCTTGGAAATCCTGCGGGAGATCGCAGCCGCCGACAAGTCGGTGCGGATCATCGTCAACGCGCGCAATTTCGGCCCCCTGCGCAACACCTTCAACGGCGTGATGGCCTCGAGCGGCGATGCCGTGCTTCTGTTCATGCCGGCCGACCTCCAGGACCCCCCGGAATTGTTGCCCGACTTCGTCAAGCTGTGGGAAGCGGGCAATGAGATCGTCTACGGCATCCGCGCCGTGCGCGAGGAAGGGCGGCTGATGCGCGGCATCCGCAACGCCTACTATCAGCTCCTCACCCGCTTCTCCGAGGTCAAGGTGCCGCCCGGCGTCGGCGACTATCAGCTCGTCGACCGCAAGGTGGTCGACCGGATGCGGCAGGTGCGTGACGGATATCCGTTCATGCGGATGATGACCTTCGAATGCGGCGGCCGCGCCGTCGGCGTGCCCTACACCTGGCGCGCGCGCAAGAAGGGGCTGTCGAAAAATCGCGCAGCGGCGCTCATCGACCAGGGCCTCAACGGGCTGGTCTCCTTCACCTCGGCTCCGCTGCGCTTCGGCCTGTATGCCGGCTTTCTTCTGTCGCTCCTGAGCATCGGCTATGCCGTCGCCAATCTGCTGCTCGGCCTGATCCTCTATCAGCGCCTGGCCGAGCCCGGGATCCTGACCCTGATCGTCGCGATGTTCTTCTTCGGCGGTGTCCAGCTCTTCTTCATGGGCATGATCGGGGAGTACATTCTGGCGATCTACGGTCAGGTCCGCGAGAAGCCCGTCGTGTTCGAGCGCGAGCGCGTCAATTTTGACGGGCCGCAGCCGTAGGACTTAACTCGCGCCCTGTACAGCGGCCGCGTGCCAGGCGAGCGTTTCACGCAGTCCCTGATCGAGGTCGACCATGGGACGCCAGCCCAGGGCTTCCAGCCGCGTCATGTCCGCGGCAAGCACCATGACCTGGTCCGGGCGATACGGCACTTCGCCAAGGCCGAGCTCGCCCGCGCCGATCAGCTCGTGCAGCCGCCTCACGGTATCGCGAAGCTGCGGCGCATCGGGGCTGCCGAGATTGTAGATGCCTTGCGCCGCAGGGCTTGTGAGCACCAGCCGAACGCCGGCAGCCGCATCGCGGGCG
This sequence comes from Bradyrhizobium betae, assembly GCF_004123905.1. Classification (GTDB taxonomy): domain Bacteria; phylum Pseudomonadota; class Alphaproteobacteria; order Rhizobiales; family Xanthobacteraceae; genus Bradyrhizobium; species Bradyrhizobium betae_A. The sequence goes on along the minus strand of NZ_MZXW01000050.1, from coordinate 527,987 downwards.
TGCAGGAAGCCCCAACGCTGTTCGCAGCCCGTCAGCGCCATATGCCCATTGGCGCGCAGGGTCCTGATCAGACTCGGAATCAACCAAGCCTCGTTGTCCTTCGGGCCGTAGACGGAAAATATGCGCAGCCACGCAAAGCGCAGCTTGCGCTCGGCGCAGCGGCGCTCGGCCATCAGCCCGCTCGCGAGCTTGGCGATGCCGTAAAACGTGGTCGGTCGCGGCTCGTCGCTCTCGGCGATCGCGCGATTATAGGGACCGTATTCGGCCTGCGATCCCGCGCCGACGAAGATCGTTGCACCCGCATCCGCCGCAAGGTCGGCCATCGCCACGGTGTCGGCGATGTTGCGCACCTGGTCCTTGCTGTTTCGCTCGCTGTTGCCGACCCCGCGCCAGGCCATGTGCACGACGGCATCAGGCGCAAAGGAACGAAGTCCGTTCCCAAGCGCGGACGGATCGTCCAGCGTGCCCTCGATGACAGTGAGGCGATCCCGGATGGCGCCGAGACGCCATGGCCTCGTGCCCGGCCGCAACAGCACGGCGACATCATGGCCCTGCCCGATCAGGTCTTCTGCGACGTATGATCCCAGAAAGCCCGTGGCGCCCGTCACGAATATCCGCATCGCGATCCCGCCGGTGTTTTGGAGTGGGCCGCCGCGCTAGACGGTTCGCAGCGACGCCGGTCTCGGATATTCGACGAAGCGGTTGCCTTCCGCATATTCGTTCTCGCCGAGATAGGGAAACTGGTCGTTGATGGGGCGCCCCATCTCGAGCTTGGGTTCGATCAGCGTGTGCTCGCTCAGCATCACGTCGATCACGATCGGGCCACCCTCGAACAATCCCGGCTCGATCTGCTCGAGACGTTCGATGCGTGCGTAGCGCAGGCCGTAGGCCGCCGCGAGCGCGCCGAAATCAGGAAAGCTCAAGCCGTCGCGCGAGGCGCTGTAGCGGCTCTGCATGTAGCTGTCCTGGAACTGCTTGATGATCCCGTACGACCCGTTGTTCATCACGATGATCGCGATATCGAGATTGTTGTGCCGGACGGTATGCAGTTCCTGGATGTTGAGATGGAACCCGCCATCGCCATTATAGGAAATCACCTGCCGGTCGGGCCGGTCGATCTTGGCGCCGATCGCAGCCGGCAGCGCGTAGCCCATCGGCGAGTTGCCGCCCGGATTGAACAAAGTGTGGCGCTTCACCTTGAACGCCTGGTAGAGCCAGCACACCGCAGCGCCGGTGTCGCCGATGACGATCGCATCCTCCGCGATGATCTCGTTGACCCGGCGGATCACGTCGTAGGGCGACAGTGAGTTCAACCGCGCAGCGGAGGTGCTGACCTCCTTGTGGTAGTAGCGCTGCTTCATCCCGGCGACGTAGTCGCTCCACTCCCGGCCCTGCGGGCCGACATCGAGCTGGCGCAACACCTCCGGCAGCGCGGCGAAATCCAGATGGCTGACGCGGTAGCCGTCGTTGCGGTATTTGGCGAGTTCCTCGCTGTCGACGTCGACGACGTGGACAGTCGCGCCGGCCGCAAATTGCTTGGCGTTGCCGGAGCGCTGGCGGTTGTCGAGCCGGCTGCCGAGCACGATCACGGCATCGGCGTTCTGCAACACGAAGTTCGAACCACGATTGCCGTAGACGCCGATCTGGCCGACGAAGCCCGGGTGATCGTGATCGAAATAGCTGAGCCCGGCCCAGCTCGAGACGAACGGCAGGCGGCTGCGCTCAAGCCAGTCCGCGACGTCCCGCTCGACACCGGCAAGCCCCACGCCCGCGCCCCAGAGCACGACCGGGCGCTTCGCCTCGGCGAGCGTCCGCTTCAGATCCGCCAGCACCTGCTCAGGCGCTTCCGTCGTCGCAGGCAGTTTTGACGGGAGCAGGATGTCGTCTCCGACCTCGGTCTGCTGGATGTCCATGGGAACGTCGATCAGCACCGGCCCCATGCGGCCGGAGGTCGCGATCGAATAGGCCTTGGCCAGCTCTTCGCGCAGCTCGGCTGCGCTCTTGACCATCACCGCGTATTTGGTGACCGGCCGGACCATGTCCACGATCCGGGTTTCCTGGAATCCGGCCTGGCGCACGTTTGCCCCGTGGAATGCGCTGCTCTCGCGCTGGTTCACCTGGCCGGTGATGTGCAGGGACGGAATCGAATCGAAATGGGAGGTGGCGATGCCGGTGATGAGGTTGGTCGCCCCCGGGCCGGAGGTCGCGAGCGTCACGCCGACCTTGTGATTGACGCGCCATAGCGCGTCCGCGGCCATGGCCGCGCCCTGCTCGTGCTGGAAACAGGTGTAGCTGAGCTTGGGGTGCTGCGCGACCGCATCGATCATGAAGGCGCAGGCGCCGCCCGTCAGGAGAAAGACCCGATCGCTTCCGACCCGCGCGAGAAACTCCGCAATGTACTGGGCTCCGTTCATCGCGTCATTCCCATCACGAGGCGCTACGGGTCTGGGCAGCGCAGAAATCGTGGATCACCTGGAGCACGTAGCCGATATGCTCGTCGCCGAGCCCCGGATAGACGCCGATCCAGAAGGTCCGGTTCATGATCGTATCGCTGTTGGCGAGCGAGCCGTGCACGCGGAAATTCCGTCCGATCATGTAGGGCTGCCGCACCAGATTGCCGCCGAACAGCAGCCGCGTGCCGATCCCGCGCTCGTTGAGATGGCGCACGATGGCATCACGCGCGAACGGCGCGCCGTCCCGAAGCGTCAGCACGAAACCGAACCAGGACGGATCGCTGTTCGGCGTCGGCTCGGGCAGGATGAAGAACTCCTCGAGCGACTTCAGCCCACTCTTCAGCAGATCGAAGTTCCGCCGCCGGTCAGCGATGAAGCCTTCGAGATGCTCGAGCTGGGACACGCCGACCGCGGCCTGCATGTCGGTGATCTTCAGATTGAAGCCGAGATGGCTGTAGATGTACTTGTGATCATAGCCGTGGGGCAGCTCGCCGAGCTGCCAGTCGAAGCGGCGCTGGCAGGTGTTGTCCTTGCCCGGATCGCAATAGCAGTCGCGTCCCCAGTCGCGGAAGGTCTCCATCGCCCGGCGCAAGGCCGGATGGCTGGTGAAGACCGCGCCGCCCTCGCCCATCGTGATGTGGTGCGCCGGGTAGAAGCTGAGCGTGCCGATGTCGCCGAATGTGCCGACGTGACGGCCGTCGTAAGTCGCACCGAGCGCGTCGCAGCAATCCTCGATCAGCCACAGCTTATGACGCTTGGCGATATCGGCGATCTTGCCGACGTCGAACGGGTTGCCGAGCGTATGCGCCACCATGATTGCGCGCGTGTTCGGCGTGATCGCCTCTTCCACGCGCTCCGGGATGATGTTGTAGGTGGGAATGTCGACATCGACGAACACCGGCACCATGCCCTGCGTCATCGAAGGGTTGACGGTGGTCGGAAATCCGGTCGCAGCCGTGATCACCTCGCTTCCGGGAGGAACCTGGCGGTCGCGGAGCAAGGGTGAGGTCAGTGCCGAAAAGGCGACCAGGTTGGCCGAGGAACCGGAATTGACGGTCATCGCGTAACGCGCACCGACGCGCTTGGCGAGCTTCGTCTGGAACTCCTCGTTGAAGCGCCCCGTGGTCAGCCAGAAATCCAGTGCGGAATCGACCAGCGACTTGACATCACTCGCATCGAACACGCGTCCCGATACGGGCACGGACGATTGGCCGGCGACGAACGGCTTCGGCGCATGCGCGATGGCGGAGTATTCCTCCACCAGTTCCATGATCGATGCCCTGATCTCTTCGGGGCTTCGTTGACCCGCGCGTGCGGGGGCTGGCGCCGATGTCATGTCAGTCACTTCGTGTTGGCTGCGGCAACCTTGCCGCGAGATGGTTCCGATGATGTCTGCGACGCGCCGTTCGTAACGGTGCCGTCCAGGACGAGCTCGAGCTGTTCGAGCGAGACCTGGCGCAAATCCTGGCCGCGCTGAAACGCCTTGTACCAGTCGACGGTCAGACCGAGCCCCTGGACCAAGTCGAGACGCGGCGTCCAGTTCAATTGCGAGCGGGCGCGTTCGCAATCGAGCCTGAGAAACGCGGCTTCATGCGGATGCGGACCGTCATCGCCGGCCCAGCCGGCACCATCGCCCCACATCGCCTGCAAATGTTCCACGACATTCCGCACCGGCTGCTCGCTCTCGGCGTCCGGACCGAAGTTCCAGCCGTCGGCAAGGCTCGCATCGGCGACCAGCCTTTCGACCAGCGTGAGATAGCCCATGACGGGATCGAGCGCGTGCTGCCATGGGCGCACCGAATTGGGATTGCGAATGCGCAGCGGCTGACGGTCCAGAAACGCCTGCATCGCATCCGGCACCAGGCGGTCACGCGCCCAGTCGCCGCCACCGAACACGTTTCCTGCGCGCGCACTCGCGATGCGCACCGCGCCGCTCTCGGCGAAGAAGCTCCGCCGATAGGAATGGGTCACGAGCTCAGCGCAGGCCTTGCTGTTGCTGTAGGGGTCGTTGCCGCCCAGCCGATCGCCCTCGCGGAAGGCCGCCTGCTGGCCATTATTCTCATAGCATTTGTCGCTGGTGACGATCAGCACGGCCTTTACGGAAGGCAGATGTCGCGCGGCTTCCAGAACGTGCACCGTCCCCATCACATTGGTCGCGAAGGTTTCGACCGGTTCGGCATAGGACGGCCGCACCAGCGCCTGCGCCGCCATGTGAATGATCACATCGGGCTGAGCTTCCGACAGCGCCGCACTCAGCTTGCCGAGATCGCGAATGTCGGCAAGGCACTGCTTGATGTCGTCGGCAACCCGCGCCACGACGAACAGCGATGCTGGATGGGTCGGCGGCAATGCGTAGCCATAGACTTCGGCGCCGAACCGTCGCAGCAGCAGCGATGCCCACGCGCCCTTGAAGCCCGTATGGCCCGTCAGGAAGACCTTCTTGCCGCGCCAGAACGCCGGATCCGTCACCAGACCCTCCATTTGGCGCGATTGTTGGCCCACTCGTCCTCGAGATAGTTGCGATCGCGCAACGTATCCATCGGATGCCAGAAGCCCGGATGAACAAAGGCGCGCAGCTGGTCGGTGCGGGCAAGCTGCTCCATCGGCTTCCGCTCCCACACGGTCTCGTCGCCGGCGATCAGATCGCCGACCGAGGGCGACAGCAGGAAGAATCCGCCGTTGATCCAGCCGCCGTCGTCGTGCGGCTTCTCCTCGAAATTGACGACCCGGTCGTTCTCGATGGTCACAGCGCCGAACCTGCGCGCCGGCCGCACCACGGAAACGGTCGCCTTGCAGCCATGTTTCTTGTGGAAGGCGATCTCGGCCTCAAGGTCGATATCGGCGACGCCATCGCCGTAGGTCAGGGCAAAGAAGGGCTCATCGGCGACGTAAGGAAGCACCCGCTTGAGGCGTCCGCCGGTCTGCGTCTCTTCGCCGGTATCGACCAGGGTTACGCGCCACGGCTCGGCGGTCTCACGGTGCACCTCCATCCGGTTTTCGGCGAGGTGGAACGTGACGTCGGACATGTGCAGGAAGTAATTGGCGAAATACTCCTTGATCAAATAGCCCTTGTAGCCGCAGCAGATCACGAAATCATTGAAGCCATAGCGGCTGTAGATTTTCATGATGTGCCACAGGATCGGCTTTCCGCCGATTTCGACCATGGGCTTTGGACGGGTCGTCGTCTCCTCGGCTATGCGCGTGCCCAGACCACCCGCAAGGATAACCACTTTCATCCACTGTCTCCGACGGCAACCGCAAGTGGCTGCGCAGCCGCTTCTATACGATGTAGCCGGACAGGCAACTGTCCCGGCCGCCCCTGCACAGGCGCAGACCATATAGGTAATTTAATACCTTAATTCAGTTCCAGCGGTGCAACCCGCAGACGACGCTGCCCAAAACGGACGCGCTGCGGTAACAGGCAATGGCCGACTGATTCAAAAATCACTCAGAGAAGGTTTGGTCGTGGACTCGGGCGTTATCCCCTTCAACCGGCCCCACGTGACGGGGAAAGAGCACGCCTACATCGACGAGGCGATCGGCAATCATCAGCTTTCGGGCGACGGCGCGTTCACGAAGCGCTGCCACCAATGGATCGAACGCGAGACCGGTTGCGCCAAGGCCCTGCTGACCCCCTCCTGCACGGCAGCCCTGGAACTTGCTGCCCTGCTTGTGGACATCGAGCCGGGTGATGAAGTCATCATGCCCTCCTACACATTCGTCTCGACGGCGAATGCGTTCGTGCTGCGCGGCGCCGTCCCGGTGTTCGTCGACATTCGCACCGACACCCTCAACCTGGACGAACGTCTCATCGAATCCGCGATCACCGAGCGCACGCGTGCGATTGTCCCCGTCCACTACGCGGGCGTTGCCTGCGAGATGGACGCGATCGTTGCGATCGCAAAGCGCCATGATCTTGGTATCGTCGAGGACGCCGCGCAGGGCGTGATGGCACGCTACAAGGGCCGCGCCCTGGGCTCGATCGGGGATCTCGGCACGTTCAGCTTTCACGATACCAAGAACGTCACCTCCGGCGAAGGTGGCAGCCTGCTCGTAAACGAGCGCAGCCTGGTCCAGCGCGCGGAGATTTTGCGCGAGAAAGGCACCGATCGCAGCCGATTCATCCGGGGCGAGGTCGACAAATACACCTGGCAGGGTGTCGGCTCGTCGTTCCTGCTGGGAGAACTCGCCGCGGCCTTCCTGCAAGCCCAGCTCGAGCAGGCGCGCGAGATCACGCAAGGACGCCTCGCCGTCTGGAACAGATATCACGAGTTGCTCGCCCCGCTCGAACAAGCGGGCTTGATCCAGCGCCCCGTCGTGCCTGACGGCTGCGTGCACAATGCGCATATGTACTACATCATACTGTCGCCCGAGTTCGACCGTCAGAGCGTTCTCGACGAATTCAGGCGCCAGCAGATCGGCGCTGTGTTTCACTACGTACCGCTGCACTCCGCACCCGCGGGAATACGTGTCGGCAGGGCCCATGGCGAACTGCAGGCGACGACCTCACTGTCGCGGCGGCTGGTCAGGCTGCCGATGTGGCTTGGTCTCGGCGAGAGCCAGCAGCAGCGCGTCGTCGAGGTGCTCGGACGCCATCTGCGGCGTTAAATCGGCAGATCTGTCTTGACTGGATCTGTCTTGGCCAGACTTGTTCTTGGCCGGACTTTATTTGCCTCGATCGCGCTCGCAAGCCAGGCTGGCCTCTGCCGGACTTCTGACGGGCTTGAGCAGGCGGTATTTGATTTTCGAAGCCGGCGCAAAGAACAAGACGGAATCGATGCTCCCGACCTCCTGATAGTCGGTCCCGATGTCCATGCCGAACTTGCGAAGAAAATCAGGCGCGATCGAATCCGGCTGCTCCGGCGCCGACAGGATCCATGATGCGCCAATCGCAGCGCAGCTCTCCCAGCGAAGCCCCGCAGTCACGAAATCCAGGGTTCCAGGATAGCCGCCGAGCGTCCAGGCAACGCCGAGCGGGCGTGCGCCCACGGCATAGAGCAGCCCGGGACTGACGCCGGTCAGATCAAGCACCGGCTGACCGGCTTCAAAACCGCTCGCGGCAGTCAGACGATGAAGACTGGAAATCAGCTCAGCGCCCTGCCCGGATAACCGGAGTTGCGATCGCATCGTACCGACCTCGACGGCGTGCTGCTGCGATCGCAGCGGCTCCAGCTGCCGATAGGGATGTTCCGTTGCAAGGTAGAGAATGATTGTGGTGCCGAGCAGCGACAAGGAACCGACGGCAAGCAGGGGATGCCACGTGCGCCGCGCGACCGACAGACTGCTCGCAACCACGAGACCGATCAGAAGCCAGAAGAAGCCAGCCCGTCCAGCCCCCATCCAGCCATTGGTGTTCGTTCCGACCACGAACGCAAACGGAAGCAGGCTGAACGCGCAGACGATGGCGAGCGCCTCGCGGGACGGCCAGGTTCGGGAGCCAAGCACCACGGCCGACGCAGCGATGCCGATAGCGCCCGCGAGGAAGAGATAGGGCTCAGCCGGTTCATTCGATATCTCATTGGACACCGATCCAACCAGGACGAGAACTGACAGAGCCGAGCCCAACGATATGATCAGCGCAGCCGACACGCGCGCAGGGCGGGTGACGGCACAACACACCGTCGTCAGCGTCAGATAGGCGAGGGCGACGTAATCGAATCTGGCCGACAATTCGTCACTGAAATGCAGAAAATCCCAGCGAAAGCTGTTGAGCGCGCCGGCCTGCAAGGGCAGCACCAGGTTGCCCAGTTCAAGGCCGGCACGGTTTCGTTCGATGAAGTCGAAGACCGAGCCGTCAATCAGCAAGGCCGCGCCGGCCAGAACCATCATGGCCGTGAAGGCCGCAACCACTAGCCCCCTGATCTCGAGCCGCCCTGCGATCGCGGCATACAGGAGCACGACCACCGCCGCGGCGACAGCGCTGGTCGGCTTTCCCAAAAAGGCAGCGCCTCCTCCGATCCCGATCAGCAGCCAGGCCAGCAGTGAACTGCGCCTCATGAGAACAAGGCCCGTCGCGACGATCATCAGAGCCTGGAACACGAGCGAGTTGTAGTTGGGCGTCGGCTGCCAGAGTGCAAAGAACGAGAGCGACGCCGTGGCCACGACAAACGCGCACCCGATGACGGCGACGCATGTGCGCCAGGACGCCGAACTCCAGGGATGGCAGACCTGCTGCATGATCGCGAAGCAGAGCCCCCACCCAAGGACGAGTGAAATGAGAAGATTGGCGCTCCTCAGGAGCGCGATGTCGCCGCCGAGCAGCTTGTACAGGGGATGATAGACGAAGCCGAACTGACTGACTGAAGAGGGATAGTTCGCAGGTTCGGAGAGCCAGTGCAGATAGAATCCCTCGTCGGTGAGGTCGAGCCCCGCACTGCAAAGCAGCAGCAGCCAGCGCAGCAGGCATAGACTCGCCAGCACCAGAGCCAGCAATGCCACCCCCGGGGCAAGATCCGCAGCCGATCCGCCCTTCCTCCGCAAAGCATCAATCACTTGAACTCGACCGCTCCAAAGCGACCGAGAACGCACAATTTCCCGGCTGGACACTGAAATCCTGATGACACATCGATCGGCGCTGCTGTGCTCAGAGTCCGTCCGCCTCGCCGTTCTTCGGCGTGGAGCGCGGCACGAACGGCGCGAATGACGTATCGGCCGTGGTCGGCATCGTCAGCTTGCCGCCGGCATCGACAGGCATGGTGGCGCCTTCGGGCGGACCCGCCGTGGCGGCCGCGTCCGGCCGCTGTAGCGCCAAAACCTCGCTGCGGTCACCCTGCTTGAGCGTCACCTCGCGCGGCTGAACCGCCGTCAGCGACCAGCCGCCGAGCGATTCGCCCTGGCGAAGGCGCACGACCTTCTGGTCGGTGCGGTTGACGAGAATCGCGATCGCATCGCCCTCGCCCACCACGGCCCCCACCAGCATCAGCGGCGGCGGCGCATCGACCGGCCTGGGTGGCGGCGGCGGCGCCTCGTCCACCGGAGACGCGGCGACTGCGCGCGGCGGTGGCCGGCGCGAGGCCGAGAAGATCGGGCGCTCCTGGGTCGTGGGCAGCGCCGAGAGCGGCACGGCCCACAGCGGATTGCCGCGGGGAACAGGCTTGCTCATAGCCTGCGCCGGCTGCGCGATCGGCCGCCCCGCGCCGACATCAACGCTTTCGGCGGGGCCGGCGGCATCATCGGAGAGGATGTCCATGCGCGAGGATGTGGCAGCCGAGGTCGCGGCAATGCCCAGCACCGCGCACAGCGCAGTCAATCCCGTCGCTCTCAGCCAGGCGGACATCACATTCCCTTACGACCAGCGGCCGCGCCAGCACGCGGCAAGACTGCCACAGCAAACTAGGCCTGATACGCCTGACCATCAACCCGCGTCGTATCTGCTCAATTTGGCCGGAAAGCCATCTCTCCAGCCTGCCTATGTTGCGATGCATGAAAATGTTGCCCAACGGCCACGATCGGCGAAATTGCACGCCGAACAGGCAGGAAACCGGAGCAGACGGACCCCCGTTCATTGCGAGGCGCTGCGACGCCATGAGATCATGGCAAGGCGGGGCTGCGCCGCACCTCAAGTTGCATGTTTGCGATGATTTCTTTTTCTGATTTTGAGAGCAACGATGGCCGGACCGACAATCGGGCGTGAAGGGATCGGATACGGGATGCGGTCCGTATTCCGTCGCGCGCTGGCAACCCTGCTCGCGACCACCGCGCTGGGCGTCGTCGCCGCACATGCCGTCGACAGCACCTGGACCGGCGCGACATCCACCGAGTGGACGGATGGAACGAACTGGGGCCCGACTCCGACCGTACCTGATGACACCGCGACCTTCACCAACACCGGCCCTACTACGGTCGACAGCAACGGTCTCGTCAACGTCGGCGCCGTGGTGTTCCTGGCCGCCCCCAATGCGCAGGCCTACACCGTCAACGTCAACGACGTCTTCGTGCTGAACGGCACCGGCATCGCCAACAATTCGACCAACGTCCAGACCTTCAACGTCGGCGCGAGCATGGTGTTCACGAATTCGAGCAGCGCCAGCGGCGGCAGCAATTTCGTGACGTACAGCGTCAGCGGCGGCGCGATGAGCTTCAACGACACCTCGACCGCGGGCTCGGCGCACATCACCAACAACGGTGACGTCGAGTTCAACGGCAGCAGCAATGCCGGGACCGCGACGATCGTCAACAACGTGGTCATGAACTTCAACGAGACGAGTTCGGCCTTCAGCGCCAATATCACCAACAACGCCGCCGGCTTCATCAGTTTCAACAACGCCGCCACCGCAGGAACGTCGACGATCTCGAACAGCGGCTCGCTGGTCTTCGGCAACTCCGCCACCGCCGGCAACGCCACCATCACCACCGAGAATTTCGCCACCACCACCTTCACCGGCACGGCGACCGGCGGCAACGCGCGCTTCATCACCAATGCCGGCGGCACGTTCGACATGTCCGGTCTCACCAGCACGGGCATGACGGCAGGCTCGATCGAAGGCGCCGGCAGCTACGTGCTCGGCGCCAACACGCTGGCCACCGGCGGCAACAACGCATCGACCCAGGTCGACGGCGCGATCTCCGGCGCCGGCGGCGGATTGACCAAGGTCGGCACCGGCACGCTGACGCTCGCGGGCGGCAACACCTACACCGGTGCGACGACGGTTTCGGGCGGAACGCTGGCGCTGTCGGGCTTCGGCATCATCTCGGGCTCCAGCCTCGTCACCGTCAACGCGACGCTCGACATTTCCGCGATCACCCCCTCGTTTGCCGCCATCACGACGCTTGCCGGCAGTTCGAGCGGCATCGTGAATCTGGGCACCAAGGGGCTGTTCATCACCAACGGCTCGACCGAGTTCGCGGGCGTCATTCAAGGCACCGGCGGATTGGAAGTCGGCGGCGGCACTCAGACGCTCACGGGCGTCAACACCTACACGAATGCGACCCAGATCGACGGCGGCGCCACGCTGGCCCTGAAAGGCGGCGGCTCGATCGCAAGCTCGGCCTTCATCTCGTTCAGCGCTGCGGACGCCACCCTCGATATCTCGCAGACCACGTCTGGCACGTCGGTGCGCGGGCTTGGTTCGCCTGGAGGCAACGGCATCGTCGCCCTGGGATCGAAGACGCTGACGATAACGTCCGGCAGCACCTTCGGCGGCGTCATCCAGGACGGCGGCATCGCAGGCGGCGTTGGCGGCAATTTGCTGATCGCGAACGGCGCGGTGCAGGCTCTGTCCGGCGCCAACACCTATACCGGCACCACGACCATCGTGAGCGGCGGCGAGCTCGATCTCGTCAATTCCGGTAGCGACGGCAGCATCGCCACCTCGAGCAACGTCATCGTCAACGGCATCTTCGACACCCAGGGCTTGAACGCCGGCACCTCGATCAAGTCGCTGGCGGGCTCGGGCAACGTCAATCTCGGCGCCAACACGCTGACGATCACCGCCGGCAACGGCACCTTCGCGGGCGTCATCGACGATGCCGGCGCGGGCGGCGGTCTGACCATCGCCGGCGGCACGCAGACGCTGACCGGCGCCAACACCTATACCGGTGCCACCACCATCAACGGCGGCAAGCTGGTGGTGGACGGCTCGATCGCAAGCGCGACGACCGTCAACACCGGCGGCACCCTCGCCGGCAGCGGTACGGTCGCCGGCGTCGCAGTCAATGGCGGCACGCTGGCGCCGGGCAGCACGGCAAGCCCGTTCGGCACACTGACGATCAACGGCTCCCTGACCTTCACCGCCGCCTCGACCTATCTGGTGCAAGTCTCCTCGACCAGTGCCAGCCTCGCCAGCGTCACGGGCGCAGCCAATCTCGGTGGCGCGACGGTGAACGTCAACTTCACATCAGGTACGGTCAAGAAGCAGTACACGATCCTGACCGCGGCCGGCACCCTCACCAACACCACATTCAATCCGAACGTCGTCTCCAACATGTCGACGCTCAACACGACGCTGAGCTACGACACCAAGAACGTGTTCCTCAACGTCAACGTCAACTTCACGCCAACCGGCGGCGGCCTCAACGTCAACCAGCAGAACGTCGCCAACACCCTGACCAATTTTTTCAACACCACCGGCGGCATTCCCGCAGCCTTCGCCGCGCTGTCGCCGGCGGGGCTGACCACCGCCTCGGGCGAGCTCGGCACCGGCATCATCCAGTCCGCGATCAACGCCGACGGCCAATTCCTCAATTTGATGCTCGACCCGACTGTGATCGGCCGCTCGGGCGGCTTCGCCAAGGCGGGCAGCGTCGCACAATTCGCCGGGAGCGACGATGAGTCTGCCTATGCGACGATGCGCCTGGCCAATGCGCGCGAGCGCGAGGCCTATGCCATGGCGACCAAGGCCCCGCAGTTGCTCTCAATGCAGCCGGCCAATCGCTGGAGCGTCTGGTCGGCCGGCTATGGCGGCTCGGCGCAGGTCGGCGGCAATGCGCCGGTCGGCTCGCAGGAGCTGACCGCGCGGGTCTGGGGCGGTGCCGCCGGCGCCGACTACAGGCTTTCGGTGGACACGCTGGTCGGCTTTGCGCTCGGCGGCGGCGGCCTGAATTACTCACTTGCCAATGCGATGGGCTCGGGCTCCGCCGACCTGTTTCAGGCCGGAATCTATGGCCGGCACAATTTCGGAGCGGCCTACATCTCGGCCGCGCTGGCCTATGGCTGGCACGACGTCACCACCAACCGCACCGTGGCGCCCGGCGGCTTCGACCAGCTCCAGGGCCGCTTCAAGGCCGACACCTTCTCGGCCCGCTTCGAGGGCGGCTATCGCTTCGCGACACCGCTGATCGGCATCACGCCCTACGCGGCGGCGCAGGTGACGAACTTCAACCTGCCGAACTACTCCGAAGTCAGCCTCAATGGCGGCGGCCTGTTCGCGTTGAACTACACCTCGCAGTCGCTCACCGACACCCGCTCCGAGCTCGGCCTGCGCACCGACAAATCCTATGGGATGCAGAACGGCGTGCTGACCTTGCGCGGCCGTGCCGCCTGGGCGCACGACTACAATCCGAGCCGTGCTGTCACCGCGCTGTTCCAGACCCTGCCCGGCACCAGCTTCGTCGTGAACGGCGCCAGGGTCGATGCCGACTCCACGCTTCTCAGCGCCAGCGCCGAGATGAAGTGGCTGAGCGGCTTCTCGATCGCCGGCACTTTCGACGGCGAGTTCTCCGGCAACGTTACCAGCTATTCCGGCAAGGGCGTGTTCAAGTACAGCTGGTGAGCTGAGCTAGAGCGTTTTCGAGCGAAGTGGATACCGGTTCGCGTAAAGAAAACGCGTCTAAACAAAAGCTAGCGCGTCACTTCCCCGCCTGCCACTGGCCGGAGACGCCCAGGATCACCCTGACGCGGCCGGTAGGGGCATCGCTCAGCGCCGTGGTCTGCGGCACCTGGACGTCGAGCTGGTCGACGAACAGGAACGGCATGCCGGCTTCGAGATCATAGAGCAGTTTTTGCAGCGCGGGCTGCTCCAGCTCGCAGCTCACGACGAGGCCGACGAAGCCGTCCTTCGTCTGCGCACCTGTTACGTCGACCTGCGAGGACTGCACCGAGCCGCCGACATTGCCGACCGCGGCGGCCACCCGCTGCAGCAGATTGGCGCCCGCAACCGTCACGGTCGGCCCTTCCAGGAACGGCGTGCCTGGATGCTCGGCCATGGCTGCCGCGGCATTCTTGGCGCCGCCCTTGCGGCCGCGCAGCTGGTCGAGCAGGTCTGACGTCTGCGCCAGCGCCTGGCGGCGGGCGATGACGTCGGCAATCGACAGGCCCGCCATCAGCAACAGCCCGCCGGCAATGGCGAGATAGAGCGTAACAGCAATCAGCCGCGAGCTCGCCAGCGCCCGCGTCACCGCGTTACCGCCGGCGACCTTGGTGCTGCTCATGGTGCTATTCATGGCGCATTCCTCGGCTCGATCTGCGCCTCGATGTGGAAGCGCTCGCCGGGATCGGTGGAGCTACGCGTCGTCGGCGCATAGAAGGTCGCGCGGGTGAAATGCTGGGATTGCTCGATCAGCGGGATCAGCCCGGGCGCATCGCGGGTGATGCCGCCGATCTGGATCTTGTTGCCGGCCAGATGCATCTCGGTGACATAGGTGTGGTCAGGCAAGATCCGGCTCAGCGATTCCAGCACGATCACGCTTGCCGGCGTCTCGTATTTGCGGCGCTCGAGCAGCGCGAGCGGCGAGCGCTCGCCGCCGCCATCGCCGCGAAGCGCGGCGCGGCGCTGGGTGATCTGCCGTCCGAGCTCGCCCTCCTGCGCACTGAGGCTGTCGGCGAGGTAGCTTGCCGCGACCGACCCGACGACCGCGGCGACCGCGGCAAGCGCCAGCACCGTTTGCAGCGTCCGGCTCAGCCGTACCGGATCGATCGCACCGCGCGATCGCTGCTCGAACACCTTGATGCGTCCGCCCCCGCCCGCCTCCGTCACGATCGCAATCGCAGACGGATGGAACGGCGACACCGCCTCGACATAGCTCATCGCCAGCCTGCGCGGCGCTGCTGCGATCTCCGTGGTGATGCTCTCGCTGCCATGCGCCACCGGCGGGCTGCACCCGAACACGGCTTCAGCCGCGCTCCACGGCGTCAACCGGTCGATCTGCGCCCGCACGATGCCCTCGATGAAGTCCGCTGCGCGAGCCGGCAGCTCCAGCGGACGGAACAGGAAGCGTGCCGGCCGCAGCGCGATCTCGACCCGGCTGCCGCGGACGATCTGCGCGAGATTGGCCCCCTCGAACTTGCCGTCCGCGAACGAGAGCTGCTTCGGCCCATTGTCCGATTTCGCCGCCTCGAGCGCGAACGCGCCGGCCTCGGTCTCGACCAGGCGCACCACGCGCGGCGCCACCATCCGCTCCAGCGCGGCAACGATCGTGCCGGCGACGGTGCCGGTCCAGGCATCGAGCATGCCGCGAAGGGAATTGAGCGAGCTCATCTTACAGAGGCTTTCCGGCGGAGCCGTCGAAGGCGTTGTGCCACGACAATACACGATAGGGCTCATCGCCGCTTTCGAGAAGCAGGATGACGATCTCGGCCGAGCTCAGCCGGTGCGACGGCGCCTCGGCGGCGATCGTTATCCGGTAGGCCTTCGAGCCCTCGGTCGTCGCATTGGTGCTGCCGGCAGCCCCGACCAGGGCTCGCGGGTCGATATTGGGGTCCGCGCGGGCGCGCAACACCTGTTGCAGCGTCTCCGGCGTCATGCCGGGCAGCGCCGCCACCACCTGGGGCGCCGCGTCCAGCACGTTGACCGTCTTCATGTTGCTGAAGACGGTGACGAAGGGCAGCACGCGTTCCACGACCGCGGACGGAATGCCGCGCACCAGCCAAAGCTCGTCGCTGTGCGGAAACGGCGCATGGCGCGGCAGGTAGGAGGTGCCGAGCGTGCGGTAATAGGAATCCTCCGGATTCTCCAGACCCGGCTCCGTCGAGGAGCGCCAGGCGAGTATCCGATCGGCATAGACCGACGCATCCGCCTCGGAAACGCCGAGCGCCGTCATCAGGCCCGCCAGCATCGCCTTCGGCGCCGAGTTGAGATCGACGCGCGCCGCCTCCGAGCGGAATGTCACGCTCACCCTCCCGGCCCCGACGCGCGCGTTGAAGGTGCCGCTGGTCGGGCGCGTGGCCTCGGGTTGCGTCGTCAACCGGTAGGCCGCCAGTTCGAGGCCGGCGTTGACCAGCGCATCGGTCTGGAGCCGGTCGGCGCCGACGGCGACCGTGACCGCGGTGTTGGTGACATAGCTCAGGTAGATCAGCGCGAGCGCGGCCAGCGCCGCCAGCATCCACAGCACCACGACGACTATGAAGCCGCGGCCGTCAGGAAGGCTCGCGCGGTGGGAGTTCGCGCCGCTCACAGCTGCTGCTCCTCTTTTTTCTCGGCCTGTTGCGGCCGGCCGCGCGCCGCCACGCAGGTCGTCGGGTTCTTGGCCCGCGCGCATTCGGCCGGTGCCGTGATGTGCGGGATCACCGCACCCGAGACCGCCAGCACCTGCCCGGTGGCGCTGTTGCGCACCGTGATGCGGATGCGGTCCGGCAATTGCGTCTGGCCGCGCCAGGTCGGCAGCCACTGACCATCAGGCCCGGCATAACCGAAGCTGACGCGGAACGGCGCGCGGATGAGCACGACCTGGTCGACGAAGCGGATCTGCCCGTCCGTCGGCATCGGCTGGAACGGCGCTCGTTCGCGCACCAGCGCCAGCCCTTGCGCGTCGGCCTTCTCGATGAAGCGGATGAATTCGAGGCCCGGACGGGCGCTCGGGCCGAGCGCGGTGCGCAGGAACGTCACCGACAATTCGGCGCCGTCGAACAGCGGCGCCTTGGCATCGCCGTTGACGGTCATTTGCTCGGCAACCTGGAGGTCGGCAACGATGCGGTCGATGCCGGTTGCGAGGCGCTCGGCCCGCTGCACCTGGGCAATGCCGCGATTCCAATTCGGCAGCCATTGCGCCGTCACCGTCGCAAGTGCCCCCAGGATCACGGTCATCAGCAGCGTCGCGAGCAACACTTCGAGCAGGGTGAAGCCTGCCTCATCGGCGAGCGCATGGCGCAAGCGCTTCATGGCAAGGCCCTTCATTGCAAAGCCCTCGGCACCAGCTTCACCGTGGTGAGCTGGATCGCGGCTCCGTCGGCGCGCTGGAGGCGCAGATTGACCGCCATCGGCACGAAGCGGTCGGTGTCGGGATTGCCGCCCGCCACATTCATCGGCGTGACGTCGACCCGCCAGCGGCTGCCGGCGATCTCGCCGCTCTGCCTCCCGGGTTTGAGCAGCCCCCGCGCCGGCAGGTTCGCAAGCAGCGTCTCGGCCGTGCCCGCCAGCGCCAGGCGCTGGTCGATCGCGCGCGTGCCCCTGGTCGTGGTGGCGATCACCGACCCGATCGCCCCGAGCACGACCGCGATGATCGCGAGCGCGACCAGCGCCTCGACCAGGGTGAAGCCGGCGGCGTCAGAGCAGCTTCTGCGGGACAATCTCGACGCCTCCGGTCAGCCAGTTGACGCGCACCTCATAGCCCATGCCGGGCCGCGCCAGCGCGATCGTCCCGCCGCACGACATGCCCGACGGAAAGAAGTCGATCGACCGCCCCGCCGCGCGGTCGGCACAGCGCGAGGCCAGCATCGCCTGCACCACCACGTCGCCCGGCAGGCGGATGGTCCGCCCGGTGACGCCGGAGCGGATCGAACGCGCCTCCGCGTCCACCTGTGTGGTCACGCGCACTTGCCGGCGCAGCGCCGCGTTGCGGTCGGCCTTCAGCAACGCCGCGGTCTCGACCGCATAGCTCTCTAGCCTGGCGCGCGTCGTCGTGCGCGGGATCGCCGGCAGGATGATCGACGCGAGCAGGCCGATGATCGCGAGCACGCACAGGATCTCGATCAGCGCGAAGCCGTGCGCATCGCGGATGTGCTCAGCGCGTGCCGCTGACAATGTCGGCTGCCGTGCCACTGCCGCCTTCCTGACCGTCCGATCCGAGCGAGATGATGTCATAGGGCGCGCTCGCCCCCGGCGAGCGATAGACATAGATGTGGCCCCAGGGGTCGTTCGGCACCAAGCCGCCGCGCAAATATGGCCCGTTCCAGCCGGCTTGATTGGTGTTGCGGGTCAGCGCAGCGAGGCCTTCGTTCGAGGTCGGATAGCGCCCGAGATCGAGATAATAGAGATCGAGCGCACTGGAGAAGCTCTCGATCTGGATCTTCGCCGCCTTCGCCTTGGACTCGCTGAGATAGTTCAGCACCCGCGGGCCGACCAGCGCCATGATCATGCCGATGATGGTGATGACGACCAGCATCTCGACGAGCGTGAAGCCCGCCTCCCCTCGGCGTGCGGCGCGCCGGCCGCGCGTTGGATGTTTGGTCACTTCAAGCCTCTCTCGTTCCATGTCCTAACCGACAATCTGGCTCACCGACATCAGCGCCGTCATCACTGAGGTGATCAGGCCGCCGACGACCAGCGAGATCGCGATGATCGCCGCCGGCCCCGCGATGCCGACGGCGCGGTCCAGCGTGCGCTGCAATTTGGTCTCGTAGAATTCGGCGACGCGCCCCGACAGCATCGGCAACTGACCGGTCTCGTCGCCGAGCCGGAGCATCCGTACCGCCATCGCCGGCAGCGCCGCGGTTTCGGCCAGCGCGTCGGAGAGCTTCGAGCCATGGCGAACGCGGTCGGCGGCATCGCTCCAGACCGCGGACGGCCCGGTCGTCGCCATCATGTCGACCAGGATGCGCAGCGTGGTGGTGAGATTGACGCCGCTGCCGAGCAGCAGGCCGAGATTGCGGCAGAACAGCGCGGTGCGGTACGCGCTCATGATGTTGCGGATCGCCGGCAGCCGCGTGATCGCATTGGCGATGCCGCGACGGATACGCTCCTGCCGCAGTACAAGCCACGTCGCGGCGATGATGGCCGCAAGGCCAGCCAGCACCGCATCGGAATTGCCGCGCAGGAAGGTCGAGATGTTGAGGAAGACACCGACGACCGGATCGACCTTGGCGCCGAAATCCTGCAACACGGATGCGAACTGCGGCAGCACGAAAGTGAGGAAGAACAGCAGCACGCAGCCGGCCGCGCCGAGCACGAACAGCGGATAGCGGATCGCATCCGACAGCCGGCGTCGCAACGCCTCGCTGCGCGCGCGTTCGCCGGCCAGCACCTCGAGCACCTGATCCAGGGATCCCGACGCCTCGCCGACCCGCACCAGCGCGATATACATCGGCGGAAACAGCCCTTCGTGCCGCGCCAGCGCCTCGGCAAAGCTGTCGCCCGAGATGACGCGCGAGCGGATGTCGGCCACGACCGAGCGCAGCCTTCCGAGATCGGGATCGGCCGCGAGCAGCTCCAGTCCGTCATTGATGCGCGCCCCCGCACGCAGCAGCAGCGCGAGGTCGCGGGTGAGGATGGTGACGTCTTCCGGCTTCGGCCTGTTGAAGAGGCTGGTCACGCGGCCGGAGGCGCCGCCCTCCTCCGGCGTGACGTTGTCGACGAGGACGAGGCCGAGCCGTTCGATCCGCTGCGCGACGTCGCCCGGCGCCGGCGCAGCGATGGCGCCGGAGACCAGTTCGCCGTTGGCATTGAGCGCGCGGTAGCGATAGTTCGGCATGGGCGTCAGCGCACCGTCGTGACGCGGAAGACTTCGGGCACGGTGGTGAGCCCGGCCCGGCATTTGGCCACCGCGTCCTCCAGCATCGTGGTCATGCCGCCCCGCATCGCAGCGGCATCGATGCTGTGGGAATCCGTCTGCGGCCCGACCAGCGCACGCACCTCGTCGGACATTTCGAGGATCTCGAACACGCCGTTGCGGCCGCGATAGCCGGTCCCGCCGCAGCGTTCGCAGCCACCGGCCTCGTGCACGACCTCGCCGCACTTGAAACCGATGATGGCAAAGCGCGGGTCCTTGGCGAGATCGGCCTCGCTCAGCGCATGCGGTACCTTGCAGCGGTCGCAGAGCATGCGCACCAGGCGCTGTGCGACCACAGCACGCAGCGTGGACTTCAGCAGGAAGCCTTCGATGCCGAGATCGATCAGGCGCGGCATGGCGGCCGCCGCCGTCTCGGTGTGCAGCGTCGTCAGCACGAGATGGCCGGTCAGCGCGGCATGGATCGCAATATGGGCGGTCTCGGCGTCACGGACCTCGCCGACCATGATCACATCGGGGTCCTGGCGTACGAAGGCGCGCATCGCCGAGGCGAAGGTCAGCCCGATCGACGGCTTGACCTGGGACTGGTTGATGCCGGGGATCTCGTATTCGACGGGATCCTCGATGGTGAGGATCTTTCGCGTCGGCTCGTTCAGGATCGACAGCATGGTCGCAAGCGTCGTGGTCTTGCCGCTTCCGGTTGGCCCGGTGACGACGATCATGCCGTGCGGCATCGCCAGCAGCCGCGTCATCACGCTCTCGTCGCGCGCGGCCAGACCAAGCTTGCTCATCTCCAGCAGGCCGCGGTCACGCGGCAACAGGCGGATGACGGCGCTTTCGCCATGCTGCGTCGGCATGGTCGCGACGCGAACGTCGATCTCGCTGCGCCCGACGCGCACGCGCGCCGCGCCGTCCTGCGGCAGGCGCCGTTCCGCGATGTTGAGGCTGGCGAGAATCTTGATGCGCGAGATCAGCGCCTGCGGCGGGATGCCGTGCGGCGACGGCAACGCGCGCAACAGGCCGTCGACGCGCATGCGCACCACGAGCCCGGCACGGAACGGCTCGACGTGAATGTCGCTCGCGCGCAAGTCCACGGCGCGCTCCAGAAGATCATTGAGCGCGCGCACCACCGGCGCACCGCTGGCGAGATCGCGCAGACTCTCGATGTCGTCGTCGGATTGTTGCGCAACGCGTCCGCCGCTTCGATCGGCATTTGCGTCGTCGGCCTCGGCCCGTTGATCGAGGACTGTCGTAATGTCCTCATATGACGCCACGACGACATCGACCGGCGTTCCGAACACGATTTCGGCGGCGCGAATGGCAGCCGTGTCGGAGGGATCGGCAACAGCCAGCTGGAAGACGTCATTGGTCGCGCTGAAAGGAAAGATGGTGGATTCACGCAGGAAGCGGCGCGAAAAGCCGTCGAGACGGGGCGTGGCCGCGAGCAGTTGCGGAAGACTCAGCCGCGGCAGTGCAAAATGATCGGAGACTTCATCGGCGAATTCGGCCGCCGAGAGATCGGTGGTTTCCCAAAACTCCCGTAAAGGCCGCAAGACCGCGGGATTGGCCGAATTTTCCACGCGAGCATGCGCCCGTGGCGGCAGTGAATACTTTTCCAGGAGGTGCTGTCGGAAGCTATCGGCGGAGCGGTCTCGCATCGCATTCACAGCGTTGACCTTGTTACCTGAATGCAACAGCTTCGACCGGCATGGAGGGCCTTTACCCTTGACTTATTTATTAGCAAAAACATAATCGCGGCGCAAATTATTGCGCGTCCGGGCCAAGGGGATCGGACGCCTTTTCAGTCACTCTCAGCGTTGGCAGGCGTATTTTGTTTGAAGTGGTACAGCCGCTTTCGCGCCGGCGCTCAGCGTTGACTGGAACGCTCGTTCTACTTTTGTCCGGATTTGCACTGAGCGCGTGCATCGTGACCGCCGATCAGTCGATCGAGGCCGACCCCAAAGATCCACGCGCCCAGGACCTCGCCGACAAGATCCGCTCGATTGATCTTTTGCCGCGCCAGACGACCGACACCGGCGCCACGGGCCTCAAGCAGCCTAACGCTTCACGCCCTGCGATCTATCTCAGCGACGGCACGACCCCACAAGGCGCCGCGCTCGCCGAACGCGACGATGCCGGCGGCAGCGGCTATGACCTCAATTTCGAGAACGCGCCGGTGGCGACCGTCGCAAAGGTCATCCTGGGTGACGTGCTCAACCTCGGCTACACGATCGATCCCCGGGTGCAGGGGACCGTGACGCTTGCCTCGGTGCGTCCGGTGTCCAAAGCGGACGCGCTCTATGTGCTGGAGAATGCGCTGCGCATGTCCGGCGTGGCGCTGGTGCGCGACCGCACCGGCTATCGCCTGCTGCCGGCACCGGAAGCAGGTCCCGGGGGCATCGACCGCTCGGCGAACGCCGAAGCCGGCCAGGGCATCACTGTGGTGCCGCTGCGCTATGTCTCGGCCCAGAACATCTTCAAGCTGCTCGATGCCTTCGGCGTGAAGGCCTCGACCATGCGTCCCGACAGTGCCCGCAACACGCTGATCGTCAGCGGCAGCGGCACCGACCGGGCGACCGCGGTCGACACCATCCTCTCCTTCGATGCCGACTGGATGCGCGGGCAATCGATCGGCATAATTCCGGTGCGGAACTCCACCCCCGAGCCTCTGGTCTCCGAGCTGGAAAAGATCATGGATTCCGGCGAAGGCGGCCTGAGCCAGAACGTTCTCAAATTCCAGGCGATCAGCCGGCTCAATTCGATCCTCGTCGTCAGCAGGAAGCCTGAATATCTCAAACGTGCCATGACCTGGATCGCGCGGTTGGATAAATCCGATACCGACGCCGCCAACATGCAGTCCTATCCCTTGCGCTATGGGAACTCGAAACAAGTGGTCGCGCTACTGAACGAAATGCTGATCGGCCCTTCGAGCGGCGGTTTCAGCCTCGACAGCGCATCCAGCCAGATTTCGCCCGGCGGCGGCGTTTCGGTTTCGTCGTCTGCCAACAATTCGGTAGCCTCCTTGAGCGCGCTGCCAACCGCTGGCGCTGGCGCTGCCGTGCCGATCACCGGCGGTCCTGGCGCGTCGCAAAGTGCCCGTCCCGCGCCCGCCCCGACTCAGGATTCGCAACTCGGCGGCGCGAGCACCTCAGGTACCAAGACCTCCGGCGGCAACGGCTATCTCCCGAACGTCCGGATCACCGCTGACGTCAGCAACAACGCCATCCTTGTTTTTGCCAACGCGGAATCGCAGCGCATCGTCGAACAGACCATCCGCCAGATCGACCGCCCACAGCGCCAGATCGCCATCGAGGCGACGATCGCCGAAGTGACGTTGAACGATCAGTTGAATTATGGCGTGCAATATTTCCTCGCAAGCCAGAAGGGCTCGATTTCCAGCACCATCCCGGGCGTCGCCACTAACGGCACCACGGCGATCGAGCCCGCCAGCAATGCCGTCAATGCGGCGGCCGGCGCCCTGCTGGGGCGCGTGCTCCCAGGGTTCAATCTCTTGGTGGGCGCGGAAAGCTCGCCCCGCGTCATTCTCGACGCGCTGCATAACCTGACCAACGTCAAGGTGCTGTCGAACCCGTCGCTGGTGGTGCTGGACAACCAGGCCGCGACCTTGCAGGTCGGCGACCAGGTGCCGTTCTCAACGGGCACTGCGACAGTGCTGACCGCGAACAACACCGTGGTCAACACCATCGACTACAAGAACACCGGAATCATCCTGCGCGTGCTGCCGCGCGCCAACGCCAACGGCAATATCGTGCTCGACATCGAGCAGGAAATCTCCAGCGTGTCCGCTGCCAGTTCGGGGACACTGACCCCGACCATCTCGCAGCGCCGTGTCAAGAGCTCCATCGCGGTGACCACCGGCCAGACCGTGCTACTTGCCGGCCTGATCAGCGAGACCGAGAACAAGCAAAGGCAGGGCATTCCGGTGCTGGATTCCATTCCCGGCGTGGGCGACGCCTTCTCGCACCAGACCAACACCCGGGCACGCACCGAACTGATTTTGTTCATCCGTCCGACCCTGATCAGAGATCCCGTGGACGCGCATGTCATCGCCGAGGAGATGCGCAGCAAGATGAACAGCCGCCTGGTCGGCACCAGCAATCCCGTCGTCACCGTGCCCAAGGCGGCACGCTAGCAGCGTGCCCGAACAGCATGTGTACGAGGGAACGGGCCCCGCGCTCGCACTCAGCGTCGCCCTGCTGCTGGGCGTCTTTGCAAGCCTCGTCACCGCGCCGGGCGCCGAAGGCCTGTACGGCGCGTTCCTCGCCGCCTTGATGCTCGCGATCGCGGCGTATGATGCCCGCCACTACCTCATTCCCAACGAGCTGACGGGGGCCGCTTTCGCCCTCGCCCTGCTCCGCGCCGCCGCGTTCGTGCCCGATATCGGCATCGAGGCGCTGCTCTGGCCGCTGGCTCGTGCTGCGGCCGTGGCGCTCCCGCTGCTGCTGCTGATGGTGCTCTACCGGCGCTGGCGCGGCCGCGACGGGCTCGGGCTCGGCGATGTCAAGCTCGCCGCGGTCTGCGGGGCGTGGCTCGATCTTGCGACCGTCGCCGCGGTAATCGAGCTGGCGGCGCTGCTCGCGATCGGCGTCTATGTCGCCAATGCCACCCTGCGAAGAAGACCGCTGCGCGGGACCGCCTTCCTGCCCTTCGGACTGTTCCTGGCCCCGGCGATCTGGATCGGTTGGCTGGGCGAGACCTGGTATGTGAACTGGCTGGGCGGCTGGCCGGGCTAATGAACAGCGCAGAAGCCCGAAGGGGCGTGCCAATGAGGCAAGCCCCTTCGGTGATTTGCTCAGCTTACGCCGCGTGCGACATCGAAAGCTGGGCCTGGGGCTGATCCACCGGATTGGTGATGAGCGAGCCGCCATGGCCGTCCGCCGCGAGAGCGAAGTCCGCAGCGCTGTATTGGCCAAGCAAGTGCAGCGCGGCCGTATGAGAGCCGTCGGTGATCGTCAGCGTGCCGCCGGTGTTCCCCGCGTTCGCCGCGTAGGCAAGCGACGTGTGTTCACCGAAGGCGATGTCGCCGAGATCGAGCTCGGCGCTATCCTGCCAGCCGGTGATCGTCCCGCTGAAGGCCGACGACTGATCGAGCACCAGCTTCGCGGATGCCCCGCCGAAGGTGACGTCGGTCAGCGTGCCGCCGGTGTGGACGTATTCGAGACCGTGCGCACCGATGGTGGTGCTGCTGGCACTGCCGCCGGCACCGACATGCTGCTCACCGGACGCGATCGTGGTGTCGCTCGCCGTGCCCCAGACGTACTGAACACCGCCGTCGATGGTGGTGCCGCTGGCGTTGCCCCAGTCGACCTGCACGCCGCCGGCATTCAGCGTCGTGCCGATGGCCGTTCCGCCCACATGGACGCGCTGCTCGCCGCCGTCGTTAACGGTGGTGTGCAAAGCCGTGCCCTGGACGGTTTGCACGCCGCCGCTGCCGATCACCGTCTGGTCGGCGGTGCCGCCATAGACCGCCTGCAACCCGCCCTGGATCGCGGTGCCGGTTGCAGTGCCGCCAATGTAGATGTCCTGCTCGCCGCCAGCGGCGATCGTCGTCGCGCTGGCGGTGCCGCCCGCTCCGATCATTTGCCGGCCGGCGATCGTCGAACCGGTCGCGACACCATAGACATAATCTGAAGCGCCCTGGGTCACGGCCGTGTCGTGCTCCGTGCCCCAGTTCATCTGCACGCTACCGGCGTTCAGCGTCGTGCTGATCGCTGTGCCGCCTGCATAGATGTGCTGCTCCGCACCGTTCCCGATGACGTAGCCGGTCGCCGCACCGTAGATGTGTTGATGGCTGCCGGCACCGAAGGTTCGGCCGCTGGCGGTGCCGAACACGTAGTTCGACACGCCGGTGTTGCCGGCCGCGTCCGTGACGACAAGATCGATGGCGGTGTTGAGCAGGTCCGACGCCAGATTGGCGCTCCAGCCGCCGTTGCTGTCCACGGTCACCTTCGTGCTCCAGCCACTGTTTTGCGAGGTACCGTCGCGCACCGTGAGGGTCTGACCGGCAGCGTCAATGTCGACCGAACCGGCGAGCGTTACGATCCCCGAGCCCGTGGGCGTCACGGCCGACAGGACCGGCGTGGGCTTCACGGTATCGACCGAGAACACCTGCGCCTTGACCTCGTTTCCGTTGGCATCCTGCCAGGTGACGACGAAGCGACCGTCGGCATAGGCGGCGATCGAGGGATGCAGCTGATTGGAGGTCGTGCTTGTGTTGACCAGCATTTCAGCCCCGACCTTACGACCGTCCGCAGTGAACACCTGCAGCTTGATGCTGCTGCCGCTGGCATCTCCGCCCGTACCGCTCCAGTCCTGCCAGGCGACGGCGAAATCACCGTTGCTGAGCGCGGTCACCGTCGGCGTGAACTGGGAGTTGACCGTCGTGGTGTTGACCAGGAATTCGCCGCCGACTTTGCTGCCATCGGCCGCGTAGATCTGCGCCTTGATCCCGCTGCCGCTGCTGTCGCCGCCGACCTTGCTGAAATCGTACCAGGTCACGACGAAGCCGCCATTGGGCAGCGCCGAGATGGTCGGCTTGAGCTGGTCAGAGGCGGTCGCGGTGTTGACCAGGAATTCCGAGCCGACCTTGCTGCCGTCGGCGGCAAAGATCTGCGCCTTGACGCTGGTCGCATCGCCATCGCCGAGCGTTCCGCTGAGATCTTCCCAGGTCACCACGAACCCGCCATTGGCGAGCCCGGTGATGGTCGCGTTGTCCTGGCTGCCGCCGGTCTCGGTATTGACGAGGAATTCCGAGCCGATCTTGCTGCCGTCGGCCGCAAACAGCTGCGCCTTGATGCTGGTGCCGTCGTCGTCGCCACCCTCGCCGCTGTCGTCGGTCCATGTGACGGCGAAGCCGCCACCGGCGAGCCCGGTGACTGCAGGCACCAACTGCGAATAGGACGTCGAGGCGTTGACGAGGGTTTCCGACCCGACCGGCGTGCCGTTGGCCGAAAACACCTGTGACTTGATGCTGGTGCCCTCGCTGTCGCCGAGCGTCTGGCTGTTGTCGAACCAGGTGACGACAAAGCCGCCATTGGAAAGACCCGTGATCACGGGCGCGAGCTGGTCGTCGGCGGTCTCGGTGTTGACGCGGAATTCCGAACCGACCTTGCTGCCGTCGGCCGCATAAACTTGGGCCTTGATGCTGGTGCCGCTGGCATCGCCCAGCGTTCCGCTGGCGTCATCCCACGTGACCACGAAGCCGCCACCAGCGAGCCCGGTGACTACAGGCGCCTCCTGGCTGCCGGTCGCATTGGTGTTCACGGAGAATTCGGAGCCGACTTTTACAACGGGAGCAGCCATAGATCTGGATCGCTTTCATTCAAACTGTGCCGGCCGCGGATGTCGTCCGCTGGCCCACGGCAAAAGGTTACGAGAGCGTCCGTATTGCATCGCGATATATCATATTTTTGATGATATGTTATGTATTATGTGAATGATGCGATCATTGATCCGATTGCGCTGTCGCGCCGCGGACGCGACAAAAAAATGTGGAGCTCGTCGAAACGAGCCCCACATTGGCTTTCTCGGCGATCGCGTCGCCGCAACGCGATCAGGTCATGTCAGATCAGGTCCTGCGCGCAGTCAGCCATTGGTCGCGACCGATCGGACGGTAGACCATGCGGATCTCTCCGACCGCACCGAAGAAGCCGTCGGACAGCACGCCATCCCACCAGCCCGCGCCGAGGATCCAGGGCTGCGGCGTGTTCTGCGAGCGCATGCCGATCGCCGCATTGCCAACGTTGCGGAGCACCGGCGCGCCGTCGATGTACATGGTGGTGGTCAGCGTCGACGGATCGTTCACGATCGCGATGTGATACCAGCTGTCGCGGATGATCTCGCCCGACCAGTTGGTCTGCGCATTATGCGAGACGGACGCC
Organism: Bradyrhizobium betae; assembly: GCF_004123905.1. GTDB lineage: Bacteria > Pseudomonadota > Alphaproteobacteria > Rhizobiales > Xanthobacteraceae > Bradyrhizobium > Bradyrhizobium betae_A. Next base: position 500,536 of record NZ_MZXW01000050.1, on the reverse strand, counting down.
GGCACCACTTCCCACTGCACTTCGCGCAGGTTCGAGATCGCGAACAGCACGCTCGACGCTTCGGGATCGCCGCCCTGATAGCCGCCGGGAACGTTACCGCGGTTACCCTCGCGACCGAGGATATTGCCCCATTTGTGCAGGTTCGCGGTCCAGCCGGCCGGGATCTTCACGAAGGCCTCGACCGTGTAGCCGTTCCAGAAGCTGCGGCCATTGAGCGACGCCGCTGACGCCGTCAGGAAGGCGTTGAGGCGGCCGACCGTGTTGTCGGTGTTGAGAAACGCGACGCTGCCCGCGGCGGACGACAGACGGTGCTTGTCGGTGGTCCACACGACGTCGCCAAGCTGGGCGGATTTGATGAGCGCCACACGTGCCAGATCGTTGCCGCCGGCAACATCAGGCAGCACACCGCCGACCGGGACGATCTGGCCGTCGACGATCGCGGCGGGCGCGCGCCAGTGCGCCACGGTATCGGCGACGTGCGGATAGTCCTCGGTATCGGCAGGCAGCACGACTTCCGGCGTCGGCGGATCGACATAACCGGCGAGCAGGTCGGCGCGCACCGCCGGAATGATCGCGGGTCCCGTCAGCACCTTGCTCGGACTGAAGCGCGTGAAGCGGGCGAAGCGGGTCTTGAAGTTGATCGGAATCGAGAAGCTGTTGTTCGGCGCCGTCAGTTCGGCATGATCGAACTGGTTGAGCGTGGCCTTCGGCTTCTGCACCACCCAGGGCGAGAACGACATGACGTCGATCTTGTTGTTGGTGAAGTCGACTTCGTAGAGCCGCATCATGGCGTTGCCGCCCTGATAGTCCATCTGGTAGTCGACCACCATCTGATGGACCGGATTGCCGAAATTGTTGGTCTTCGAGAGATAAGTCGCGCCATGGTAATGGCCGTTCAGCGTCATGAAGATCTGATCCTTGTCGCGGATCAGCTTCTCCCACAGCATCAGGCCGTAATCGGTCTCGAGCGGCGACAGGCCGTCGCTGTCGATGTTGAGCAGCTGGTGATTGGACAGAATCACCGGCAGCGTCGGATTGCGATCGATCACATCGCGCGCCCAGGCGATGGCGCCGTCCGAAATGCGCCAGGACAGCGAGAGCACCATGAACTTGACGCCGTTGGCCTGGAAGATGTGGTATTCGTGGAAGCCGCTGCTGTCGCGCTCGCGGAACGTCGATTGCTGCGCCGCGCGGCTGCTCGGAAACCACTTCAAATAGGGCTCGGCGTTGAGGCTGCGCTGGGCATCGGTGCCCGAGTTCTGATCCCAGGGGTTATGGTAGTCGATGTCGGTGACGACGTCGTGGTTGCCGGCCAGGATCGAATACGGGACCTTGGCATCTTCCAGCTTCTTCATCGCGGCGTCGGCGATGATCCACTGGTTCGGCTTGTTCTGCTGGTCGACCACGTCGCCGAGATGGATGGCGAAGCGGATGCCGTACTTCGCGGCGTTGTCGGCGATCCACTGGGTCTGCGCGTCGTAGGGCGTCGAGCCGTAGGCCTTCTGGAATTGCTGGCTCTCGTCGGTCGTCGCGTAACGCGAATAGAACTGCGTGTCGGGCAGCACCGCGATCGTGAAGCTGGTCAATGACGGAGTGCTGGTCTGCGCCTTTGCCGCGCCCGCGCCGAGCGCCAGCACGGACAGGCTGGCGGCGCCCTGAAGGACCGCGCGGCGATCGATCATTTGGCGCGTGGAAGTATTGCTGCCGGAACGATCGTTTCCGGCGCGGTCGATGTCGTCATTGCTCATGGAAGAATGCCTGTTGCTACCCGGTCGAAGTTTCGACGGTAGGCGGGTCTCTAGCGACCGAAATTAACATTCAAATTAAAGAAATGTATCATAAGAAATGTTATCAAACGTTCTCGCGGCGATCAGCAGTGCGGCGCCATCGGCCAGCAGCACCGTTTGATCGCTGTCGATTGGCCGGCGCGAGGCACGGCACTTCGGGGGCCTGACGACAGTTTCGATCTGAATCTGTTCTTCAGAAGCGCCGGGAATATTATATTATACTTCGCGTACCCAACCGATAGCTAAGTGACTCAACTTATTAAGTAACTGTAAATCTTGACGGAATCTGCTGGATTTGCTAAAAGAGCCCCGTCACGACCGCCTTGATGCCACTCGCGGTCGGTCGTGACGGCTCTTACACCTGTCTACTGACAGGGCAGCTACTGCACCCTACCTCCGCGCCTTTGGCGAGGTCGCGGCGGAGGGCTCTACATCCCCGATACACCGGGGCTAGGAAGGTAGAACGACTGGGCTCGACCAGCATTTTCACAGCGGGGTCCTTTTGGATGGTTCACCCTAGAAACTGTGCTGTGTTTCTTACACCACGTCCTGTCTCTTAAACGGCGGCTTCGGCCGCCGTTTCTATTTCATCAATTCAAGTGTCGGTTCGGGCGGAGATGATCTTTGTTTGAGTCTCCACCGCTCCCCGTCCCGGATAATTCTCCCCGCCTTGCCGAAGCCGAAGATGGACGGGAGGATTTGCTTGTTCTGCACACCCGGCCAGTACTTGGCCCTTATCTCGTCCATCAACTCACGACTCGATAGGGAGCCTTTACCGGCCCGCTCTGCGTCTCTCAGAATGGTCTCCACCATTTCAAAGGTGGATGGAATGCCCTCGGGCCTTGGGGGCAATTTGACGGTGACGACGCGTCCAATGGGTGCAGGCTTAATGGGAAGCTTGGGGCGCACCAGCTCCAGCACGCGCAAAGCCACATCGAACTCGTCGTTCTCCTTTTGGAGTCTGGCGATCTCGTCGAGGTTGCGCTTCTTGCGCTCGCGGATGGTGTCTGCTTCTGAACTCATGGAACCATATATAACCCTATTCAGCCTGATAGAACTTCACGATTTCGTGATTTATGCTTTGTTCTTGATTGAGGATTGACCCCATAATCAAAACTTGACGTACCCAAAAGCGCGTGATATCCTATTTTACAAGGGGATTTTGCCATGAAATCGATTCTGGAAGCCCGCCATTTTCACGATGAACAAGCTGCGTATAACTTCGTGGAGAAGCGGCTTTGGCCAAATGGTCCCGTCTGCCCGCATTGCGGCGGCGTGGAGCGCATTTCCAAGATGGGCGGCAAGTCCACCAGGATCGGCGCTTACAAGTGCTACCAGTGCCGCAAGCCCTTCACCGTGAAGGTTGGGACCATCTTCGAGTCCAGCCACATCCCCATGCGCCATTGGCTTCAGGCGATCTTCCTGATGGCCTCCAGCAAGAAGGGTATCAGCAGCAACCAACTGCACCGTACCCTTGGCTGCACTCTCAAGACTGCGTGGTTCCTGTCCCATCGCATCCGCGAAGCCATGCGCTCGACTGACACCTCGCCCATGGGCAGCAACGGCGGCACCGTTGAAGTCGATGAGACCTTCTACGGCCACGTTGAAGGCGCTCCCAAGAAGGGCCGCACCGCTTGGGCGAATAAGAACGTTGTCGTGACCCTCGTTGAGCGCGGCGGCTCGGCCCGCAGCTTCCACGTTGATGGCGTGCGCGTTGCCGACATTCAGCCAATCATCCGCGCCAACATGAGCCGCGACGCTCAGATGATGACCGATGAAGCCAACTCCTACAAATTCATCGCGGAAGTCGATGGCCTCAACCACGACACCGTTGCTCACGGCAGGGACGAGTATGTCCGCCGCGAAGGCGAGAAGATGATTTCGACCAACACCGTCGAGGGCTACTATTCCGTGTTCAAGCGCGGTATGAAGGGCACCTATCAGCACTGCAAGGAAAAGCACCTGCATCGCTACTTGAACGAATTTGACTTCCGCTACAGCGATCGCGTTGCGCTTGGTGTGAACGATACCGACCGCGCAGAGCGTGCATTGAAGGGCGTCGCTGGAAAGCGGCTCACCTATCGAACGACTAATTAGCCAAGAGGCCCCATATGGCAAAAGCCGCCGCTCCCCCAGGGGGGAAAAAGGCAAAACCGAAACCAAAGCTGAGTGACAAAGAGCAATCTGAGCGGTTCAAGCAAACCGCTCGGAAGCTTGGCGTTGATGAAAGCGGAGATAGCTTCGAAGAGGCGATAGGAAGGATCATTAAACCAGGGGAGCGAGCTCCTTCATGAAGGCCCTCGTCGCGTCAAAAACCTCTTCTGCTTGTTCTGGAGTGTATGTTTCCTTTGGATGATTTGTCGGCACTCGCCACGCGCGATTTACGACGACAAGATCGTGCTGCACGCGATACCATTTTATCTGCTCGTCGCTCCCCTTCGTCATCGCATCGATTTTCGGCCTCATATTGTCCGCGATGACACCCCACGGGAGCCCCTTGCCATTTGAATCGCGAACGGTAGCGCCGATCTTGTCGGCGATCGCTTGGGTGGCACTTTCAAGCGCTCTCATTAGATGAAAGACAGCAGCAGTAGCGCGGCCGAATGCGAGGCATTTGCCCGCTTCGGAAATGTCTTCAGCCGCCCTTGGAAATTTCGCTTCCACCTCGTTGCCAAAAAGGGGGTCGGTTTGTTCAAAGGTATCTGCCATTCGGGGTGAGAGCATCACGAATAGCTTTGCGCCCATCTCCTCGCCTAGGAGGTCCGTTAGCCTATCGGTATTCGCCATCAAGTTTAACTTCTTCTGTCCGTTGAAAATCAAGCCATCGCCAGCGGGCGCTGGATCGCCTTCATTGAGACTCGCAAGAAGTCGTTTTGCTGCATTCTTTGAGATGGGCAACTCAAGCGCGCTGACCAGATCAGCGTAGCGAGAGAACTTAGCTCTCATGTTTTCGAGTTGCTGGGTGTCTACGTGAATACCATGCGGGTTGTGCCTCATCATCGAACCGAACGAGACAACGAAGCTTTGCAAGTCCACCAGTTCGCCGACTGAATATTTTTGCATGAGCTCCCAGAGGCCCCATAGCCTGCCGGGCACGAATCCCCCGGCGCTACTCATGGTAGCACCAGGCGCTTGGGTACGCAAAGTATAATATCCCCGAAGCGCCGGCAACCGCCCCGACGAGCGCAGCAGCCGCGGCGGCCTTCCCTCAGTCGAGTCGACGGATGTCATGGTATCATAATACCACGAACACGCCCCGCCGACGGCCGTCGGCTACTATGCATGGGGTTGTTTTCGCACTTTTTGTTTTGGGGAACCGAACGACCTGGGAAAGCCGGGCGTCGGGAGGTGGCCGTCGGGGATCAGTGCTCCCGGCTCGGCGCCCATTCCAGGGCCCTCAGGCGGGCCTGGGCGATCTCCCCGCGCGTCATCTTGGTGGTGACGGCATCCCGGATCCGGGCCCGCGACTCCCGCACCGGCGGCGGCGCTGCGGCCGTCGACAGGTTGAGCCATTTGGAGGCCTCGACGATGTCCTGCGGCACGCCAAAGCCGCGGTCGTAGAGCAGGCCCAGGGAGTATTGGGCCCGGGTGTCGCCCTGCTCCGCCGCGCGGCGGTACCACATCGCGGCTTCCGTGTAGTTCTGCGGCACGCCGCGGCCGGTCTCGAACAGGAAGCCGAGATGGGTCTGCGCCGCCGCGTTGCCGCGCTCGGCGAGCCGAATGAAAATACGGGAGGCCGCCACATAGTCCTGGCGCTGGAACGCGGAGACGCCCTGGCGGACCGATTGGGCGTGGGCCGGCATCGCCGGCAGCAGCACGAGCACGGCAAAAGCGACGGCCCACCCGGCCCGTCGGATGAGGCCGGCCTGGCGCCGACGCACGGAATCGCATTTGCCGAGAGATGTCATGCCGTCCCTTCCCTGCCTGCGCGCCAGACTAGTCTGCCGCACCACGAGAATCCAGTGCACGGCTGCCCGGCGATTTGATGCTTTGGGAGCAGAGCCGGCGCGACTATAAGACGGGCCAGAATCTCTTCGAATGTCGCTTGGCCACCGCGCGGAATGCGCCGACACGGCCGTCACGGGTACAGGATCGCGCGTTGTGCGGATTTGCATCATCCAGTCCTGCTACATCCCCTGGAAGGGCTTCTTCGATCTGATCCGGAGCTGCGACGAATACGTGATCTTCGACCGCGTCCAGTACGTGAAGCGGCATTGGCACAATCGCAACCTGATCAAGACGGCGAACGGCCCGACCTGGCTGACCATCCCCGTCGTGGTCAAGGGCCGCTTCGAGCAGCCGATCGACGAGGTCGAGATCGCGGGGCCCTGGGCCGAGAAGCATTGGCGCGCGATCGCGCTCGCCTATCGCCGCGCCGCCTTCTTCGACGATTTCGCTGAGGTGGTGAAGAGCTGGTACGAACAGGCCGAGCGCGAGAAGAGGCTGACCGACGTCAACGCCATCTTCCTGCACGGCATCGCCGGCTTGCTCGGAATCGGGACGCGGATGACGCGCGACACCGCCTATCCGGCGCAAGGGGCCAAGACCGAGCGGCTGCTCGCCATCGCCCGCGCGGCGGGCGCCGACCGCTATCTCAGCGGCCCTTCCGCACGCGATTATTTCGACGAGGAGATGTTCCGCGCCGCCGGCGTGACGACGGAATGGATGAGCTACCGCGGCTATCCCGAATACACGCAATTGCACGGCGACTTCGTCCACGAAGTCAGCGCGCTCGACCTGCTGTTCAACACCGGGCGCGAGGCCGCGCGCTATCTCGAGCGGAACGCCTGATCGGCGATACGGACAGAAAAACGCTCCGGACGAGTTCATCGTCCGGAGCGTCGGTCCGAAGCGGTAACGAAGCAGCTTACTTCAGCGGGATCGTGGACATCGTCCCGTCCGTGGTGTTGCCGTTGAGCTGGTTGGTCGTATAGGACGACACCACACCCGACACGCCGGTCGTGTTGCCCTGGATCGCAGATTCACCGACGCGGATCGTGGTGGTCCCGCCGGCGTTCTGAATGCCGGTGGCATTGTTGGACGCCGTCGAACGCATGATCATCACGTTGGCCGTGCCGGAAGTGGCCGTGCCGATGACGCCGGCGAGCGTGCTGTTGGTCGCCGAGCTGTGGTCCACGTTGAGCAATATGCTGCCTCCGCTTGCATCCGCAGCGAAACCGAAGGTGTTGCGGTCAGCAACCACGCGATCGATCATACCCTTGCTGGTCCCGCCGGCTGCCGGCGCGATGCGAATGCCGGCCCCGGTCGAGCCGTTACCATTGCTGAATACCGTCGTGCGGGTGATTTCGAAGCCGGTGGCGCCACCAGCCGTGATCGAAATGCCGCTGCCCGTGAAGCGCCGGAAGACGCAATCCTCGACATGGAGGAATCCGCCGTTCAGGAAGCTGACGCCGTTGATGCCAGTTCCAAGCCCTTCGAAATCGAGCCCCTTCAGGAAAAGATAATCGTTCACGCCGGCATTGAAGATGATGGCGTTGGTGCCAGACACCAGCACGCCGGCCGTTCCCGCCTCGCAGGAGATCGTCATCGACTTGGTCACCGTCACCGCACCGAAGCCGCCCGGATCCAGGCAGTTGATCTCGCCGGCTGCGGCAGTCTTGGAAATTGCGCCTGCGAAGGTCTTGCAGGGTGCAGTGCGGCTACAGGGGTTGGCGTCATCACCGACACCTGACACCCAGGTTCGGGTCGCTTGCGCGTTGGCGGGTGCCGACGCGAGGAGTGGAACGAACAGTCCGAGGGCCAAAGCCACCAGGGCAATGCGACGCATGGGTAAATCTCCATTAAAGCAGTGTTTGCTGGGGAATGCAGTTTTTCCGCGAGCCAATACTCGTGGCTCGGGAAGGCATGGGACAATAGAAGCGTTTTCGAAACTGACAGGCCCCCCTGTCGATTAGCGCAATTCTCGTCTTGTCGCGGGCTTGTTATTATTTCGCAAATTCTATTTCGTATCGCAGAAAGTTTTGCGACATGCCGTCGTGGAGATCAATCGATTCATCCACAATGATCTGACGCTAGCCCACTGCACGTCGGAACCTGCTTGGATTGGTCTTTGCAACCACAGGGAGGTTCAAATCATGCGAGGCTTTTTCGTTTCGACCTGCCTGGAAACAAGCGATGAAAACCTTCAATCGTCACTGTCGACATCGTATGGCGCACGCGCCACGGAGCGACAATGGGCTTTCACCTCCCATTTTTGCGTGTTCCGCACCGGCAAGCAGCCACGAAGCGCGCCGGCTCGCCGAACGGTTCGTGGGATCCTGCGACAACTTATCGCGACATCGCACCGGTCCGCACGAAGCGGCCCGGCACGGGACGTTGGACCTCGGCGACGTTGGGCCCGGCATGCTGCGTCACCGGGGTTGCCGCGACGGGTTTGCCGGACAGATTTCGATGGTCTAAGCTCGTCACCTGTTCTGCCCTTCCGGGCCGTCCGGATCGACTTCCTCCTTCAGGCCGTCTTGATCGGCAGACGTCTGGCCTCTTGATGCTCAGGTTTCAATATTATCGCTACGCGGAGCACCTGTTCTGGACGGTCTGCGACCTGCTTCCGCCGTTCCTGCGCAGACTGATCTTTAAGCTCGCGTTCAAGCGACTGGGCGCCGGGGCGATCATCGACTACGGCGTCTATGTCAGATACCCTTGGATCGTTTCCATCGGCGACGGCTCGATCCTCAACCAGGGTTGCAGGATCTATCCGTCTTTTCTGGTCAAAGGCGCGGAGATCGTGATCGGCAAGGGCGTTGCGCTGTCTCCCGGCGTGACCTTGTGCGGCGCCAGTCATGATCATGGTTCGCTCGAACTTCCCGACACTGCCGGCACGATCCGCATTCACGATCGCGCCTGGATCGGCGCCAACGCGCTTGTCCTTCCCGGCGTCGAAATCGGGGAAGGCGCAGTGATCGGCGCCGGGTCGGTGGTCACCAAGGACGTCCCGCCATGGTCGGTCGGGGTGGGAAATCCGCTAACGGTGATCAAGTCGCGCGAGATCGAGACGCGCAATGAGCCAGCGGCGTTCGAAAACGCGTCAGGTGACGAGATGCCAGCCGCCAGCTGAGTTTGTCGTGCCGATCTGCTGGTTGACCGCGACCTGGGTGCCGTTCATTTCCCACACCGTCAGCGCGTTGGTGGTCGCGTTCTCGAACAGGATATCGGACTTGTGGTCGCCGTTAATGTCCTGCAAGCCCGCATAGACGTTGCCTGAAGCCGCGATCCCGACCTGAGGATTGTCGGTGACTTGCGTCCCGTTGAGCTGCCAGACGGCGACGCCACGGGTAGCGCTGTTGACGAACAAGAGATCGGATTTGCCGTCGCCGTTGAAATCTCCGATGTCAGTGAACTGCCAGCCGCTGGCCGCGTTGATGACGCCGATCTGCGGGCTGGCGGTGATCTGGCTTCCGTTCATCAACCAGACCGCGGCACCATGGGTGGTGTCGTTGAGGAAAAACAGGTCGGTCTTGCCGTCCCCGTTGAAGTCGCCGGTCGCCGCGAAATGCCATCCGCCCGCCGCGTTGATCGTGCCGATCGTGGTCGCGGACGAAACTTGCGTGCCGTTCATCTGCCACATCTGGACGTCGTGCGTCGCGTCGTTGATCAGCAGCAGGTCGGTCTTGCCGTCGCCGTTGAAGTCACCGGTGGAGGCAAAATGAAAGCCGGACGGCGCGACACCCACTTGCGGACTGGTAACGACCTGCGTGCCGTTTAACTGCCACTCGGCGATCCCGTTGGTGGTCGGGTTGACGAACAGAAGGTCGGTCTTGCCATCGCCGTTGAAATCGCCAACGTCGGTGAACTGCCATCCGCCTGCGGCATTGATGGTACCGATGACAGCGGGCGCAGTACTCTGCGATCCGTTCATCAGCATCGCTGACAGCTCGTGCGTCGAGTCGTTCAGGAACAACAGGTCGGATTTGCCATCGCCGTTGAAGTCGCCCTTCGCGGCATAGTGGGAGCCGGTGGACGAGGTGCCGACCTGCGTGTTGTCGAGCACCTGGGTGCCATTCATGTCCCAGACGGCGACGCCGTGCGTGGTGTCATTGAGGAATAGCAGGTCGGTCTTGCCGTCACCGTTGAAATCAGGCTCCCGGGTTGCGGCGTGGCCGGCGGCGAAAGCCGCGAGAGCGGCGCTCGTGACCGTTCCGTCAGCGAACTGGAAATACTCTACACCCGTGACCGTATCGCTGCCGTCTGGAGTGCCGGATCGCTGGTCAGTCAGGGTGAACGTCTGCGTGGCCGAATTGTAGACGATGACATAATTGGCTTCGTTGCCCGAATACACTGCGGTGTCGGTGCCGGAACCGCCGATGATGGTGTCGTTGCCTCCACCACCTGTGATCGCATCGTCGCCGGAGCCGCCGTTCAGCACGTTGGCGATGGCGTTGCCGAGGAGGCTGTCGTTGCCGGAGCCGCCGGTGGCATTGTCGATATAGGACCGCGCGTCGCCGTTGTAGAGATAGGCATTGTAGATGTTGCCCGAGGCGTCATGGCCGTCGCCGAGATTTGCCAGCTGCACGGTGGAGAACACCGACGAAGCGCCGGGATTGAGATTGATGTTCAGGTTCGTCGTATAGTTCGACAAATCGTAGGTATCGACGCCGCCACCATCCCAGACCGTCTCGTAGATACGGTTGGCCGAGCCGCCGGCGCCACCGCCGGGCGCGAGCTGCGCGACGCCGTTGATGAACTCCTGCCCGGTCGTCGTGCTCCAGGTGTAGACCGTGTTGCCGCTCTGGGTCGTGTAGTCCGCACCGTACATCGTCTGCAGCGCGAGAATATCGTTGGCCATGTAGGTCTGCGGATATCCGTAGGCCTCATTGGTGTAGCCAGCCGTCGTCGAGGCGCCGACATAGCTGCGATAGCTCATGACGGTGTATTCGCTGTCGTCATGCGCGCTCGGCACCGCGACATTGGCGGGGCCACCAGTCTCCTGGCTGTGCTTGAGGCCGAGGGCGTGGCCAAGCTCATGCAGCGCCGTTGTGAAATAGTAATTGCCGAGCTGCGCCAGTGTGTAATTGTACTGGGTCCCGAACCACACGTCGCCGCCGGCCGCATAGTTGCCGGGGTAGTAGGCGTAGGAGGTCGGATTGGCCGCGGGCGACTGCGCGATCATGATATCGGCGCCGTTTGTGCCCGCATACGTGATGCTGGCGTTGGTGTAGCCGAGAATCAGTCCGATCGCGTAGTTGATCGCCGCCTGCATCTGGGTCGGCGCCGAGGCAAAGCCCGAGGTGATCGGCTCGCTGTGGCCGCCGCCATAAGAACTGGCGTAGTCGCTGGACGAGTCGGGAAAGCTGTAGGTGATCGCGCCGGTCCATTTGTAGCCCGACAGCAGGCCATCGATATCGGCGTTGTTGGTGGCACTCACGGTGACGGACGTGGCCAATGGACTCTCCGGAGCAACGCGTCGGACGCGATTCGGGGTGCAGGCAGGCGATTCTAGCTTGAGAATGATACGTTTGGCTTAATTTTGGCGCCAATGCCCGGCGGCTTGCGTAACGAGCCGTTAAACATCAAATCCTGTATTGATACGGGACCGCGGAAAAGGCGGCGGCAACCGTCCAGCGCGATGAATTTGCAACGAAAACCATGAGAATATCACGACTGTCGGCCGGTGTTCTCGGCGCCATATTTGCTCTCGCCATGGCGGACCATCACAGCTCCGAAGGACTGCCCATCATGGACGGGAAGGCCAAAGCGGCCGAAAGCGGCAAATCAGTACCTTCTCCGTCGGTTCCACCGGCCCGGGATCCGTCCGCCGCGGTTGCGGAGGAGTACGAGGCCGCCCGCCGCAAGAACACGGCGGAAGCCTACGAGCTCTTCATCGCCCGCCATGGCGACGACCCGCTGGCCGAGAAGGCGCGCGCCGACCTGAAACGCCTGCCGCGCTGAGCGGAAGCATTCGGACGACTGTCGTCCAGGAGCCGATCGTCGGCCGGTTCGCTGGCGGGTGACACGTCCCGGCCCAATCTGTACAAGCTCAGTTCGGATCGACGCCAAACCGGAATATCGCGTGCTCGACTTCGTTAGCCCAGAAAACTACCAGCCCCTTACCCCAGCCGCGGATGGCTCAGCGCTCGTCGGTGCCGACGGCGCCCGCTATCCCATTCACGACGGCATCCCCGATTTCGTCCCTGCGACCGGCGGCGAGCAGCCGCTGCACGGCAACCAGGATTTCTACCGCACCCGGGCGCATGAATATGATCTCGGCAACAGCGTCATGTTCCGGATGCTGCTCGCCGAGGAGGAACCGGTCCGCGAGGATATTGTCGCGAGCCTCAAGCTCCTGCCCGGCGCGCGCGTGCTGGAGATCGGCTGCGGGACCTGCCGCGACACCGTCCATCTGCTCCGCAGGGACACAACTGTCTATGCCGGCGACCTCTCCTACGAGATGCTCGCGATCGGCAAGCAGCGCCTGGAAGACGTCCGAGCCGATTTCAGCCGCGTCCGCTTGTTTCGAGGCGACGCGATGCGGCTGCCGTTCCCGGATGGCTTTTTCGATGCGGCCTTTCATTTCGGCGGCCTGAACCTGTTTCCCGACATCGCCGGCGCGCTCAAGGAGATGGCGCGCGTGGTAAAACCGGGGGGCCGCGTCGTCGCCGGCGACGAGAGCGTGGGCCCGTGGCTCGCGGAAACCGAATTCGCGAAGATCCTGAAGAATTCGAATCCCCTGTTCGCGCATGTGGCGCCGCTCGACAGGATTCCGGTCAATGCGCGCGACGTCAGCTGCCGCTGGGTCCTCAATGGCTCATTCTACCTGATCTCGTTCGAGGTCGGCGCCGGCGAGCCTCAGCTCGACCTCGACGTCGAGTTTCCCGGATGGCGCGGCGGCTCGCACCGCACCCGCTATTTCGGCCGGCTCGAAGGCGTGTCGCCGCAACTGCGCGAGACAATCGTCAGGCAGGCGGCGGCCGAGGGACTGTCGATCGTCGCGTGGCTCGAGAAGACCTTGCGCAAGGCGACTGAAACCGACTAGCGTTCGTCCGGGAGCGACACGCGTGAAGCAGCAGATCGTCATATTCGGCAACGGCGAGCTCGCCGAGCTTGCGGATTTTTACTTCACGCATGATTCCGAATTCGAAGTCGTGGGGTTCACCGTCGATAAGCCCTACCTTACTAGCCCCACGTTTCGCGGGCGACCTGTCGTGCCTTTCGAGGCTGTCGCAACGCATTTTCCCGCTGAGCATTATGGGCTCTTCGTGGCCGTCAGCTACTCGAATTTGAACGAACTGCGAGCTGCCAAGGTCGCAGCAGCACGTGACGCAGGTTATCAACTGGTTTCCTACGTCAGCAGCCGCGCGACGATATTCCCCGGCCTGAGCATCAAGGAGAATTGCTTCATCCTGGAAGACAACACGATCCAGCCCTTTGCGCAGATCGGAGCCAATGTAACCCTGTGGAGCGGCAACCATATAGGACATCATTCGGTAATCGAGGATGATGTTTTCCTCGCTTCCCACGTGGTGGTCTCGGGGGGAGCGAAGATCGGCAGGGGAAGCTTCGTCGGCGTCAACGTGACCTTGCGCGACCATATCTCGATTGGACAAAAATGTGTGCTGGGCGCCGGAGCGTTGATCCTGGAGGATCAACCCGACTTCTCGGTTGTTGCACCGCGCGGCACCGAACGTTCTCCCGTTCCGAGCACCCGGCTGCGTCGCATCTGAAGGAAGCGGCTCATGCGGTGGAGAAAACTCGGCCACATTTTTGTTGCGAGCGGCCACTCGGAATGGTCGCACAGTCACGCCATGCTTCCTATCGCAAAAAGCCTGGGCGACTATCGGTACAGGGTTTATTTTACGCCGCGTGATCGAAAGAAACGATCCAACGTGTCGTGGCTGGACATCGACGTCCGCGATCCAACTCGGATACTGCGCTTGGCGACCGATCCCCTCTTGTCGCCGGGCCCTCTCGGCGGCTTCGACGACAGCGGCGCGATCGGCTGCTGGATCGTAGAGCACCACGGAATTGAGCGGCTCTATTATCAAGGCTGGACGCTTGGAGTGACCGTAGGCTTCTATGCTGCGATCGGGGCTGCCGAGCGGCCGGCCGGCAGACTGGACCTCCCCTTTGAGCGCATCAGCTCTGGTCCGATCCTGGATCGTTGCATGCGGGAGCCCGTCTTCGTCGCCGACCCCGCCGTAATGGTGGAAGGTCAGACCTTTCGCATGTGGTATCAGTCCGGACGCAGTTGGACCTTGCAAGACGGCAGGGCGCTTCCCTCCTACGACATCCGTTATGCGGAGTCAGCCGACGGAATCCACTGGACTATCGAGGGCACGAACGCACTAACTTTCGAGCATCCAGGCGAAGTTGCGATCGCGCGCTTCTGTCCCCTGCGCGAAGCCGACGGCAGCTATAAGGCCTGGTACTCCTATCGCGGCAACGATTGGGGTTATCAGATCGGCTACGCAACCTCGCCTGATGGCCTGGCCTGGACTCGCCGAGACGCCCTTGCCGGAATCCACAACGATGCGGAAAGCTGGGAAGGCCCGATGATTTGCTACCCTTTCGTGTTCGATTCAGACATAGGTCGGCTGATGCTCTACAATGGCGGCCGGTACGGTGACGCCGGCTTCGGACTAGCCATACTCGAGCAGGACTGAGCATTACCCGACAGGGTGTCGAACGATGACCGTGAATTCGAACAGACCATAGTCCTGCAGCAGCGCGACGGACCGGCCAAAGCGCTTCAAGCAATGCGACAACATCTCGGCGGCATCCGCGTAATAGAGATGCGTCGCGCGACGTTCAGGATCGCTGGACAGGCTGAGAATATTGAATGCAAAGCCGCGGTTGCTCGAGGCTGCAAGAATGTCGATGGTCTGATGAACGTATTGCGTCCATGCCGCAACAGCCACACTTCCCCTGACGTTGAAGATGCCACTGGCAATAGCAAAGTCGGCTGGCTCCGACGGCTCACCGCCAACCCGCCAGCGACAACCTTGATCTCCATGAAGACGCAGAGCCTCCGCGATCATGCCCGGCACCACGTCGTAGCCCGTGAAGGCTCCGTGATATCCCTCGGCGCGGAGGAATCGGCAAAAATCCCCGTAACCGCAGCCCAGATCCAGTACGGAGGCTTCTCGATCGCCGTCCAAGAGACGCAGGAATTGGCGATGGCGCAGTTCGTGTGAGGCCATTCCGTTCCAATCCACACCTCTCGATGTCGGTCCGCAAGCTGCAAGCTTCGAGGAGTAGTAAGACGTCACTTGCCTGCGAATGACATCATGCTCGTGGGCAGACTCCGCGCCCTCGACATGATCGCTCATTGCACACCTCGACCAGTCTCATGCCTCTGGTCTCGCGGTATCACGTGGATGACGTTCTCGGCGACTTCAGCCCGGTAAATCTCTCGTATCGCGGTATAAGGACGCTGTTTGACCTCGACGAGTATGTCAGCGACATAGATGCCTATCGTGCCAAGAACGAGAGTTGTCACCCCTCCGAAAAACCAGATCGAAATGATCAGCGATGTGTAGCCGCTGACACCGATGCCGGAGGTGAAATAGCGGAAGAGATAATAGACGATCGTAAATAGCGACGTCACGAAGATCGCGGTGCCGCCATACATCACGTAGTACAGCAATCGCGTCGATGTGGTGGTGAGATGCTTGACCGCCATC
The DNA here is from genome assembly GCF_004123905.1 of Bradyrhizobium betae. Classification (GTDB taxonomy): domain Bacteria; phylum Pseudomonadota; class Alphaproteobacteria; order Rhizobiales; family Xanthobacteraceae; genus Bradyrhizobium; species Bradyrhizobium betae_A. The sequence continues at coordinate 485,112 of NZ_MZXW01000050.1, read as the reverse complement.
TCCAGCCGCATGCGGAACGAATAGGTCGTCGGCGAGGTCGACAGCTTCCGGATCTGAAGCGGGACCTGGCGATAGCCCGCCAGCTGAAACAGGTTTCCGATCAGGAATTCGCGCTCCCCGTGCGCGACCAGCGTGCGCACATAGGCGCGGGTCATGAGCCGCGCCACCAGAACGTTGCGCGGCAGGGGCTGATCACCGAGCGCGTTGACGAGCGCGAAGAAGAGTTCGCCCGTGACGCGCTCGAACCAATGGCCACGCCGAACCTCCTGAACGCCGTACACCACGTCGCAATCGCCCTGTGAGAGCCGCTCGTGGAACCGCGTCAAGAGCTCCGGCTCTTCCTCCAGGTCACTATCGACCAGGAACACGAGATCGCCACTCGCCTGCGCAAGGCCGGTCATCAGCGCCTTATGGTGGCCGAAATTGCGCGACAGGTCGACCACCACAACCCGGGGGTCGGCCTGGTGCAGCGCTATGGCGCGCGCAAGGCTGTCGTCGGGCGAGCCGTCGTTCACCATCACCAGCTCAATGTCACCCGTGATCGGCTCGGCCGCCGCAATCACACGGCGATAGAACTCATCGACGGTCGCTGCCGAGCGATAGAGAGTGGTGACAATGGACAATTTCAATTGTCGTCCTTTCGGATGGTGCGGTGCGTCCAGGCCGACAGGACGGCGACATCCACAGGACCCCATCTGCTGCCCGGATTCAAGCGGCAGGCATGGAACGCGCGCGAGAGCCGAAACAAGTGTAGGCGATGCCGCTGGAGCGAATCAAGGGCTGGCCCAATGCCCCCGCGGGGCCGTATCGCTGGCCTGCCTCACATGGCGAGACAGACCATGCGCAGGCTCAGGTCACGAGATGCCAGCCACCGCGATTTTCATCGTATAGCCTTGGTCCTCGCCGCAAATCCACCACCTACGATACCGTCGGCGCTCAGGGCGTCCGACTTCGGAGCCGCGACAAATTTCAGCCTAGCAAAAATTAACACGCCATCATCCTGCGTTGTGAGCGGAAAGTTGCCTCTACTACAGGTCATGGCTGCTTTTTTGCAGTTCACGTGTACGCAATCGGCTCTTGAGCTAATGTGACATCTGAGAAAGAGATTGCCTTCCAATCTCCCCGCCGGAGTCCGCAATGCCCATCCCTCATGCCTCCGAAGCCCTGTCGCGCTTCACCGTGCTCGATCTGACCCGGGTCCGGTCCGGGCCGACCTGTGTGCGGCAGCTCGCGGACTGGGGCGCCACGGTGATCAAAATCGACGCGCTCACCGAGGATTCCGGCGGCGAGCAGCCGGGCGGACCGCGCCGGGGCTCCGACTTCCAGAATTTGCACCGTAACAAGCGGGCGATGACGCTGAACCTGAAGGACGCGCGCGGGCTTGCCGTGTTCAAGCGCCTCGCCGCTAAGGCCGACGTGGTGGTCGAGAACTTCCGGCCCGATGTCAAGAAAAAGCTGGGCATCGACTATGAGAGCCTCGCCGCGATCAACCCCGGTATCGTCTACGGCAGCATTTCCGGCTTCGGCCAGGACGGCCCCTACCACAAGCGGCCCGGTTTCGATCAGATCGCACAGGGCATGGGCGGGCTGATGTCGATCACCGGCGCGCCGGGCGAAGGGCCGATGCGGGTCGGCATTCCCGTCGCCGACCTCACCGCGGGCCTGTTCTGCGCCATGGGCATCCTCACCGCGCTGCTCGAGCGTGAGGTCTCGGGCAAGGGCCAGTGGGTGCAGACCTCGCTGCTCCAGGCCCAGATCTTCATGCTCGACTTCCAGGCCGCACGCTGGCTAATGGAGAAGGAGGTCGCCAAGCAGGCCGGCAACAACCATCCGACCAGCATCCCGACCGGCGTGTTCAAGACCTCGGACGGCTTCATCAACATCGCCACCACGGGCGGTCGGATCTGGGAGCGTTGCGCGCAAACGATCGGTGCCCCCGAGCTCTACAGCCATCCCGATTATGCGACGGCACCCAGCCGCTCCAAGAACCGCGACGCGCTCAACGCCGAAATCGAGAAGCGCACCCTGACGAAGTCGACCGAGACCTGGGTCCGCGAGTTCAACGACGCCGGTGTGCCCTGCGGGCCGATCTATGCGATCGACCAGATGTTCGATGACGCGCAGGTCAAACATCTCGGCATCGCACAGGACGTGCCGAACGGGGAGGATCGCCACATCCGTCTGGTCGGCCAGCCCGTGACGCTGTCGCGCACGCCAAGCAGGATGGTGGCGCGGCCGCCGGAATTCGGCGAGCAGACCGACGAGGTGTTGAAGGAGTTCGGCTTCGGCGCGGACGAGATCGCAGGGCTCAGAAACGCCAAGGTGGTGTGAGCGCCTCACGTCGCTCTGGTTCGTTGCGTCCATCCGACGCGGGCGAGCAAGCCGTCGATCACCGGCCAGAACAGCAGAACGATCGCCAGGGTTGTGATCGACCCGACCAGGCCGTTCGACCAGAACACTTTCAGGGTTCCGCCGGAGCCGATCATCGACAGGCGGAAGGCATCCTCGGCACGGTTGCCGAGCACGAGCGCCAGCGTGAAGGGCGCAAGCGGAATGCCGATCTTCTTGAAGACGTAGCCGACGACACCGAAGCCGAGCATCAGCCAGATGTCGAACATCGCGTTCTGGATCGCGTAGGCGCCGATCGCGCAGGACACCACGATCATCGGCGCCACCGCCGCGAAGGGCACACGCAGGATCGAGGCGAAGATCGGCACCGTCGTCAGCACCAGCACGAGGCCGACGACATTGCCGAGATACATCGAAGCGATCAGGCCCCAGACGAAGTCCTTGTGCTCGACGAACAGCAGCGGGCCCGGATTGAGTCCCCACACCATCAGGCCGCCAAGCAGGATCGCGGCGGTGCCGGAGCCGGGAATGCCGAGCGCGAGCATCGGCAGCAGCGCCGCGGTGCCGGAGGCGTGGGCCGCCGTTTCCGGCGCGAACACGCCCTCGATGCGGCCCTTGCCAAAACTCTCGGGATCCTTCGAAAAGCGCTTGGCGAGATTGTAGCCCATGAAGGAGGCTGCGATCGCGCCGCCCGGGGTGATGCCGAGCCAGCAGCCGATGAAGGAGGAGCGCAGCAGCGTCACCCAATATTTCGGCAGGTCCTTCCACACATTCAGCACGACTCGCAGCGAGATGCTCGCGGCGTGCCCACGCAGCGCCAGCCGTTCCTCCATCGTCAGCAGGATCTCGCTGATGCCGAACAGGCCGATCACGGCGACGAGGAAATTGATGCCACGCAACAGCTCGGACGAGCCGAAGGTCATGCGCAGATTGCCCGACACCGTGTCCATGCCGATGCCGGCGAGCAGAAGGCCGAGCGACATCGAGATGACAGTCTTGTGCTTGGCTTCGCGGCCGAGGCCGACGAAGGAGCAGAAGGTCAAGAGATACACCGCGAAGAACTCGGGCGGGCCGAACTTCAGCGCAAAGGACGAGATCATCGGCGCGAGGAAGGTGATCAAGAGCACCGCGACCAGCGAGCCGATGAAGGAGGAGGTGAACGCCGCGGTCAGTGCCTCCGCCGCCCTGCCCTGCTGCGCCATCGGATAGCCGTCGAACGTGGTCGCGACCGACCAGGCTTCGCCGGGAATGTTGAACAGGATCGAGGTGATCGCGCCGCCGAACAGCGCGCCCCAATAGATACAAGACAGCATCACGATCGCCGAGGTCGGATCCATCGTGAAGGTCAGCGGCAGCAGGATCGCAACGCCGTTGGGGCCGCCGAGCCCGGGCAGCACGCCAACGAAAATGCCGAGCACCAGCCCAACCATCATCAGCACGAGCGTCTTCCACGTCAGCAGGACGGCGAAGCCGTGAAGCAAGAGACCGAGAGCTTCCATCGCAGGTCCGCCTAATGGCCGAAGGCCGCTTCGAACGGCCCCTTCGGCATGATGACGTCGAAGGCGATGTCGAAGGTGACGAACATGATCGCCGTGAACACAAAAGCGGTGAGCAGTGACTTCCACAGCGCGATCTTGCCGACGAGGCGCATGAAGCCGGCGATCAGCAGGAAGCTCGCGATATAGAGACCGAGGAACTGCGTCACCCCGCAGAACAGCAGCGTCGGCACGAACACCGCCATCACGCGGCGCGCCTGCGCGCGCGTGACGAAGGTCTCTGCCGCCTTGCGGTGTGCAACCAGTGCCGCGATCAGGCCGTAGAGGCTGCCGCCGCCGAGGATGATGGAGAGATAGAACGGGAAGTAGCCGGGCTCGGGCCCGGTTGCGTCCCAGGACGCGCCGGTGCGCCAATTGTCGTAGCCGAGCGTGATGGCCAGTGCGAGCAGCAGCAGACAGACGAATATCTCCACCGTGCCGGAGGAGACGACGGAGGGCGAGTCGTCTTCAGGCGCGGTCGGATCGTCGACGACGATTTCAAGATCGGTTTGGGACATGAGCTCTGCAAGATCAAATTGCGCTGTCATCATCCGCGAAAGCGGATGATCCAGTACGCCGTGCAGAAGCCGTCTTTCGTCGAGTTCTGTGCAATACTGGATGCCCCGCCTTCGCGGGGCATGACGCGGTGGATGTGGTCACTTCGCGACGAATCCGGCTTCCGTCATCAGCGATTTGTTGATGGCATCGTCCTCCTCGAGGAATTGCACCATATCCTTGCCGGTGAGGAAGATCGGCTTCAATGCCTGTTTCTCCATGTAGTCCTTGTATTCCGTGGTCTGTGTCACCTTGTGGAACAGCTCGACATAGAACGCCTGCTGCTCCGGCGTGACCTTGCCGGGCAGGAACATCGCGCGCAGCATCAGGTACTGGACGTCGACGCCCTCCTCCTTGCAGGTCGGGATGTCGGCCCAGGATTGCGTGTCCGTCACCTTGCTGGTGTAGGAGATGCGCTCCTTGTCGAACACGCAGAGCGGACGCACCTGGCCGGCGCGCCAGACCTCGAGATTTTCGGACGGGTTGTTGACGTTGGATTCGGTGTGGTTACCGACGAGCTGGGTCGCGGCCTCGCCGCCGGACTTGTAGGGCAGATAGGAGAACTTTGCGCCGGTCTTCTGCTCCAGGAACACGGTCAGCACGTGATCTTCGCGCTTGGAACCGGTGCCGCCCATCTTGAACGGCGCGCTCGCAGCCTTCGCGGCGGCGACGAACTCCTTCACCGTCTTGGGACCCTCGCTGTTGTCCCAGAGCACGAACTGGTCGAGCGCGATCACCGAGACCGGTGTGAGCTCACGCCAATTGAACGGGATCTTCGCCGACAGCGGCAGCATGTAGATCAGCGAATAGGCAATCAGCACCTTGTTCGGGTCGCCTTCGCTGGACTTCATGTACATCAGCGCTTCCGCGCCCGACGCCCCGCCCTTCAGCGAGACCACCATCGGCTGCTTCATCAGATTGTTCTTCTGGATCGCGGCCTGCATCATCCGCGCCATCTGGTCGGAGGCGCCGCCGGCGCCCGCCGCCACCACGATCTCAACGGGCTTCGTCGGCTCCCAGCCGGCAAAAGCCGGCGTGCCGCAAAGCGCGGCTGCCAGCGTCATTGCGGCCCTCATTCCATGTCTCACGCGCATCTTCCCTATGTTCTTGTTTGGATTGGCAATTCGCGATGTCGAGCGGACTGCATTGTGCGGGCGATCGCCGGTCAGTTCAAGCCGGCCCGGCGCCGCACCGCTTATGACTTTGGAATGAGACCGATTGCAAGCACGGCCGCCCCGCAAAAAAGCGCGGGCCCCTTGCGGAGCCCGCGCCACTCGCAAGCAGGTGCCAGCCGGGTTACACCAGCAGGATGTCGTGCGGGTTGATCACCGCACCGGCCTGGACGACCACAACCGCGACCGCCGAGCCTTGCGTGCCATCCGCGCTGAAATAGAGCGTCTGGTTGCCGCTATCGAAATGGAATTCGGCCGCACCGGAGAAGGTGTTGTCGGCCGAGGTCTCGAATGTCGATGTCACGTCCATGCCCGCCGTCAGGCCGCCACCAAAACTGTTCGCAGAGATGGCGATGCGGTCGTGCTCGGTGGTGTTGTTGAAGTCCGTGATCTGGCCGGGCGCGGTCGGCGGCTGAAGAAACGCGAACACATCGTTGCCGCTGCCGCCGGTCATGACATGGCCGGAAGCGGTCCCGATCAGGACGTCGTTGCCGCCTCCGCCATTCAAGGCCTCAGTCCCGTTGGTGGCGACGATGATGTCGTCGCCGCTCGTCCCGTTCAGCACCGAGGCGCTGGCGGCGTTGTTGATCACGGTAGCGGTCGCGGTGTTGGAGGACGTCGTCATCCCGTCCGAGGCTGTGTAGTCGAACGAGCCGCCGGCCGTTGCGTCGTCGGTGAAGAACGCAAAGCCGAAAGCTGCGCCGGCGCTGCCGCCGGAGCTCGACGTGACGGCCCCGAGCGCGTGGCTGTCCGTCGTGTCGGGATCGGTGTCGTTCAGCGCCAAGGCCCAGGCCGCAATGGCAACTGATCCGCCTGCTCCCGCATCCGTCACCACAGTCTCGCTGACCGCAGTCGGCGCGTCGTTGGTGCCGTCGATGGTAACGGTGACATCCTGAATGACGGTGCCACCGTGACCGTCGTCGACCGTGACGAAATAATCCTGGGTCAGCGTTTGCCCCTGCGCCAGGAACTGGATGTCGGCATTGTTCACCGTGAAGTGCCAACCGACCGAGCCCGCCCCGCCGGACTCGCTGACCGGATCGAGCGAGAACGTACCGACATAATTGCTATCCGCGGGCACGAAGCTGGCCGTGTGCGTATCGGTCGTCTCGGCGTCGGAGAATGAGAACGAGCCTGACGTGGACTCGGTCGCCGGCCCCGTCGCCGGGCTGACATTCACGGAATCGAGGATCATGCCATCCGTGAAGTCGTTGTAGCTAAATTGCAATGTGGAGGTGGACAGCACCGGGTCGCCGGTCACGTCGAATGCATAGTGATGAATGCCCGGCGAGACGCCGGTCGACATCAGCGTGATACCGTCCCAGATCACCGAAAATGGCGTGCTGGCCTGTTCGGGATCGCCGATGAGGTCGAAGCTGAGGAAATAGTGCTGGCCGGGCGTGGTCGCTATGGCCTGGGAGAGCGTCTCGTCGACGTCAGTCGGGGCAAGCTGCACCGAATAATGGCCGAAGCTGCCGCCGAGCTCATATTGCAGAACGTGGATATGCGACCCGCTGACACTCCAGCCCGTGAGATTGCCGGTCTCGAAATCGCCGTTGACGATCGAGGTAGGCCCCGCGTCCTCGGTGACCGATCCGCTCGCATTGGCCGCGGTGATGACGGGATAGTCGTTGGTGCCTGCGATGTTGAAGGTCATCGTCGTCGTGGCCTGATGGCCCTGACCGTCGTCGACGGTGAAGCTGAAGACGTCGCTGACATTGTCGCCGGCCTGGAGCGGATCGACCGAGGCGTCGGCGTAATAGGCGTAGCTGCCGTCCGAATTGAGCAGCAGCGAACCATGGGCGCCAGCGACCATCGCGCCGACATTGGCGGCGCTGCCGTTCACCTCCGAGATGGTCCGCGGCGTAGACAGGTCGATCGGATGGCTCACGTCGGAGATCGCGCCGCTGGCAAGCACGGTGCCGGTGTCGGGCGCCGCGGTGTCGGACGTCTCCACCGTGACCGGTGTCACCAGCAGCGGGTCCGAGGCGCCGTTGATCGTGACCGTCACCGTCTGGGTCGAGGTCGTGCTGCCGTCGGCGACGATGACGTCATATTGCACGGTGAGCGTCTCACCGGGGCTGAGGAAGTCGAGGTCGCCGTCCCGGATCGAGAATGTCCAGTCGAGACTGCCCGTGCCCGTTCCGGTCGAATCGTGCAAGGCCGTGGTGAGCGCATTCTGGAGGTCGGCCAGCGTATCCGGTGGTACGAAGCTCGGATCGAACGACCACACCGCGGAGTTCAGCACGACGCTGACGGAGTGAACGTCCGACAGGTCGACGTCGTTGAAGCTCAGCGTCCCCGTCGGCACCGGGCTCGTCGTGTCCATCGCATTCGATCCGGTCACGCCGGCCTGCTCGGACAGCGAAGCCGACCCCGGTCCGCCGGTCATCGTAACAGCATCGTTGGCGCCGGTGATGACGACGGAGACGGTCTGCGTCGAGCTGGTCGAGCCGTCGGCGACCTTGACGTTGTAGTTCACCGTCAGTGTTTCGTTGGCCGCGAGATAATCGAGGTCCTTATCCGGAATCGCGAAATTCCAGTCGATGCTGCCGGTACCGGTGCCCGTGGAATCGTGCAGCACAGTGGTCAGCGCCGCGGCGAGATCGGCCTGCGTCGCCGCCGGCGGCGTCGGCCCGGAGCTCGAATCCAGCGTAACCGTCACCGTATGGGTGTCGTTGGTGTCCTGGTCGGTGAAAGCGAGCGTGCCGGCGGGTATCGTCGGCGTCGTGTCGGGCGCTGACGAACCCGTGGTGGCGTCCTGCTCGACCACGGTGGAGGATTCTGCCCCGCTCGTGATCACGACCGGATGGTTGACGCCGAGGATGGTGATGGTGACGTCCTGGGTGGTGGAGCCGCCATGACCGTCGTCGACCGCAACGTGATAGACGAGCTTGAGCGTCTCGCCGCCGTTGAGGAAATTCGCCGATGAATTGGGGAACGCGAAATTCCAGTCGACTTCGCCGATCACATGCCCGGTCGAATCCTGGAGCGAGGTGCCGAACGCCGCCAGCAATTGCGCATTGGTCAGGGGTATCGCGCCGCCGCCCGAGCGCGTCGCGGTGACCGTCGTCGAGACGGTATGCGCATCGGCGAGATCGACGTCGGCGAAGAGCAGGCTGTCATGCGCGGTGAGATTGCCGGTCGGGCTGACATTTTGATCTTCGACGAGCGCAGCCGATTCCGGGCACGACAGGTACACCGGCTTGTCGTTGGTGCCGACCACGGTGACCATGACGGTCTGGGTCGAGACGCCGCCGGCATGGTCGTCGAGCTGCACCGTGTAGGTGATGTCGAGATGCTGGCCCGCGGCAAGATAGTCGAAGGCAAGATCGGGCGCGGAGAAGGTGGTGTTGATGGTGCCGGCCGAGGAGCCTGACGCCTTGACGACGTTGTCGACGTGATAAAACGACATCAACTCTGCATCGCCGAGCGAACCCGGCAACAGGCCCGCGGTGGCGCCGGAGGCGGAGACGCCGATCACGGTTGCGGTATGGCCGGTGTTGGCGAGGTCGTCGTCGGTGAAATTGAGCGCGACATGAACCGTGTCAGGCGAGAGCGACAGCGTCTGGTTGGTCTGCTCGGTGACGGTCGCGGCGGTCGTCATGTTGATCACGGGCTTGTCGTCGGTGCCGGTGACGGTGATCTTGACCGTCTGGATCGCATAGCCGCCGTGGTTGTCGGAGACCTTGACGTCGTAAGTCAGGACCAGCGTCTGGTTCTTGGCGAGGAAATCGAAATCCTCGTCCTGGTCGCTAAAGCTCCATTTGAGCTGACCGTTGCCGTTTGAATCGCTCAGGATTTGCGATTGCATCGCGGCCTGGAAATGCGCAAGCGAGGCCGCAGGGACGATTGTTCCGCCGGAGACCACCGCGGAATGCAGCGTCGCGGTCGTCGTATGGGTGTCGGTCTTGTCGCTGTCCTTGAAACTCATGGTTCCCGACAGCGTGTGCAGCGTGGTTGAATCGGTGAGGTTGGCGAATTCGGTGAAGCTGCCCGTCGCGGAAGACGAGGTGAAAACCGGCGTATGATTGGTCATGAAAAATCCCTGCCTGCGTTGCCATGAAGGCGCCGCCGCATGGGGCGCGGCGACGTGACTAATCGGTCTGAGAAATCAGACGAGACTCAACGGTCGTGAATGAGGCCTTGGCTTAAGGGTCTTGGTTCAGGAGCTTGGGCTTATTCGCGAGGCCGTGCCTGGCGTTGGGATGTCGGCAATGAAATTCTGGCGCGTCTCGCGTCGTCGAAAACTAGTTCGCTATTTCTACAGTTCAATTTCAGTTCAATGACGTCCGGTTGGAGCACGGCCCTACAGAACGTTTCGTGCAATTCACGTCACTCAATTCGACTGGACTTGAATCACCCGGCCGGTCCGCCGCCTCAAAAACGAGACGGTGGAATGCAACCTCTACGATCTTATGCCGGAGCTCGTCGCGCCGTCAACGTGAACGCGCGGACGCACACGCGTGCAATCGCGGTTCCGAGCGACGGAACCGCTTGAAACCCTTGCGACAACAGGAGCTGCGCTGGACAGCTGACGAATATCGTCAGCAATCGCCTTGGCTTTTCGCGCCGCGCATCCGGCGCGAAAAGCCGGCGTGTGGGCCGAGGGCCCGCTACTTGCCCTTCCAGACCGGCGTACGCTTGTTGAGGAAAGCGTCCATCCCCTCGCGAAAGTCTTCGCTCATATAGGCCTTGAGGATCAGGTCCTCGCCCTCCTCGCGCGACAGCGTGCGGCGGATGCGGCGCACCGCTTCCTTGGTCGCTTCCAGCGTGAGCGGCGCGTGGCTCGCGACGAGCTTTGCGGTCTCATCCGCGCGGCGCTGCAGCGTCTCGACATCGGGGACGATTTCGTTGAGCAGGCCGAGCGCCAGCGCTTCCGGCGCCTCGACCAAGCGCGCCTTGAAGATCATATCCTTGGTCCGGGCGGGACCCACCAGCGACACGACGCGGCTGATGTTGGACATCGACAGGCAGTTGCCGAGCGTGCGCGCGATCGGAAAGCCGATGCGCGTCGTCTCGGTGCCGATGCGAAGATCGCAGCAGGCCGCAATGCCGGCGCCGCCGCCGGTGCAGGCGCCCGCGATCGCCGCGATCACGGGCACGCGGCACTGTTCGAGCGTGCCGAGCACGCGGTCGATCCGCGCCTCGTAGTCGAGCGCGTCCTGCGCGGTTTTGAACGCGCGAAACTGGGAAATGTCGGTGCCGGAGGCGAACGCCTTGTCGCCGGCACCGGTGAGGATCAGCGCCTTGATCGAGCGATCGGCGTTGATCTCCTGGCAGATCTCCGCCATGCGGTCATACATGGCGAAGGTCATGGCGTTGCGCGCCTGCGGGCGGTTGAAGGTGATCCGCGCGATGCCGTCCGTGACGGAGTAGAGCAGGTCTTCGTTGGTCGTGGTCGGTGCGTTCATCGCGCGTCTCTTCTTCTCTTAAGGTGGTTCAGGCCGCCTGAACCATTATGCAACCTGTGCCTTGGCCATCGGCACCGCGTCGCGTCCCTTCAGGACGTCCATGGCCGCCAATACGCCGCCGCTCCGATGCGGGATCTTTGCAAGATCCAGGCCCATCTCGACGCCGGCGAGCGTGCCCATCAGCATCAGATCGTTGAAGTGGCCGATATGGCCGATGCGGAACACCTTGCCCTTGACCTTGTTCAGGCCGGTGCCGAGCGACATGTCGAAGTTTTCCAGCACCACCTTGCGGAAGGCGTCGGCGTCGTGGCCATCAGGCACGCGCACGCCGGTCAGCGCCGGCGAATGCGCGGCAGGATCGGCACACTGCGTCTCCAGGCCCCAGACCTTGACTGCGGCACGCGTCGCGGCGCTGTGGCGCTTGTGGCGGGACCAGACGTTCTCGAGCCCCTCTTCCTCCAGCATCTTGACCGCTTCGCGCAGGCCGTAGAGCAGATTAGTCGCGGGCGTATACGGGAAGGTGCCGAGCTTGTTGAAGGAGATGACCTCCTGCCAATCCCAGTAGGAGCGCATGCCGGGATTGGCCTTCGCGACAGCGAGCGCCTTGTCCGAGACGGCGTTGAAGCTGAGGCCCGGCGGCAGCATCAGGCCCTTCTGGGAGCCGGCGACCGAGACGTCGATGCCCCAGGCATCGTGCTCATATTCCATCGAGCCGAGGCCGGAGATGGTATCGACCATCAACAACGCCGGATGTTTTGTGCGATCTAGTATCTTGCGCACCTCCAGCGGCGGCGTCACGCAGCCGGTCGAGGTCTCGTTGTGGACGACGCAGACAGCCTTGATCGCGTGCTGCTTGTCGGCGACGAGGCGCTTCTCGATCTCGCCGAGGTCGGCGCCATGGCGCCAGTCGCTCGGGATGAAGTCGACGTCGATCTTGAATTTTTCGGCGATGCCGCGCCACAGCACGGCGAACTGGCCGGTCTCGCACATCAGGACCTTGTCGCCGGGGGCGAACACGTTGACCATCGCCGCTTCCCAGGCACCGGTGCCGGACGAGGGGAAGATGATCACGGGCTGCTTGGTGCGGAACACCCGCTGCATCGCGGCAAGCACGCCGAAGCCGAGCTCGGCGAACTCCGGGCCGCGATGGTCCAGCGTCGGCATGTCCATCGCCCGCAGCACGCGGTCGGGCACGTTGGTCGGTCCTGGAATCTGGAGAAAATGCCTTCCAGTATGCACGGTCATCGGCGTCCTTCCCGGTCTTGCCTTATTTTGATGGCCGCCGAATAGCACCATTTGACCAGCTTGTCCCCTCTCCAAAGGGCCACTCCCATGCATAACCGGCGGTCCTCCGCCGCCCTACTCCGCCGCCACCACCCTGCCGGACGGCAGGCGCTCCTCGGCGTCCGTGAACGGGCGCTCCGGATGCATCAGGAAGGCGGAGGCCCCGCCGAGCAGCAGCAGCCCCATCGACATCAGGAACGGCAGGTACCAATTGCCGGTCGCGTCGATCACGAAGCCGGCAACCAGCGGGGAGACGATCGCGGCGAAGGCCGAGCCGGTGTTCATGAGGCCTGAGGCGGTCCCGGAATATTTCGGGGCGATGTCCATCGGGATCGACCACATCGGGCCGATCACCAACTCAGCACAGAAGAAGCCCGCCGACAGGCACAGCGCCACGATCGTGATGTCATGGACGAACAGGATCGGAAACAGCGAGAGCAGCGCCCCCGCAAATCCCGCAACGGTAACGCTGAGCCGCGCCAGGCGGACATTGCCGGTGCGATCGAGGATCTTGTCCGACAGCACGCCGCCGACGCTGTCGCCAACCACGCCGGCAAAGAAGACGCCAGAGGCGAACAGCGCCGAGTTCTTGATGTCCAGGCTGTAGTTGTTCTTGAAGAACAGTGGCAGCCAGTTCAGGTACAGCCACAGGCACCAGCCGTAGCAGAAATAGGTCAGCGTCACCGGCCACATCCGGCCCAATAGCGGGCCCCACGGCACGCGCGGCCGCTCGCCGGTCGGACGCGGCGGCAATGCGGCAAGCTCGGCCTCGGTGATGGAGGCGTGCTCCTTCGGCTCGTTGCGGAAGTACCAGACCCAGATCACGCCCCAGATCAGGCTGACGAAGCCGAGCACGACGAACGCGCCGCGCCAGGTCAGCCACAGAATCAGCAGCGCCACCACCGGCGGCGTCACGGCATTGCCCAGCCGGGCGAAAGAGTGCGTGAGCCCCTGCGCAAAACCACGGCGGTTCGCGGGTGTCCAATATTGCATCGCCCGCGTTGCGGTGGGGAATGTCGCGCCCTCGCCGAAGCCGAGCGCGAACCGCGCGATGAACAGCGCGAAGAGACCGTTGACGAAGCCAGTCGAGATGGTCGCCACCGCCCAGATCATGCCGCACCAGAACAGCGTCTTGCGCGGCCCGAAACGATCGCCGACCCAGCCGCCGATCACCTGGAATAGGAGATAGGGATAAGCGAAGGCGGAGAAGACGAGGCCGAGCTGGGTATTCGACAGGCCGAGCTCCTTCTGGATCTCGCTCGCGGCGGTGCCGATGTTCACCCGGTCGACATAGGTGATGAAATACATCGCGCAGAGCATCGCCAGCACGACATGCGTCGCCTTGAACCTGACACCCATCTCCACCCTCCCTGACCGTTTTTTATGATTGCCGCCCGCGTGTCCCGCGCGACTTAAGTCCCGACCACTTTCAGATGCGGCGACGCATTGCCCTGTGGGCGCTGCTCCAGGAGCTTCATCGCGACATCGACGCCGCCGGAGCGGTGCGGCACGCCCGCAACCGACAGGCCCATCTCCACGCCGGTGAGCGCACCAAGCAATGTCAGCGCATTGCATTCGCCGAGATGGCCGATGCGGAAGACTTTTCCGGCGACCTTGGAGAGGCCGGAGCCGAGCGACATGTTGTAATTCTCGAGCACGATCTTGCGGAACGCGTCCGCATCATGCTCCGGCGGCATCAGCACAGCGGTGAGCACCGGCGAGAACTCAGCCGGCTCCTGGCAGAGCACTTCGAGCCCCCAATGATTGACGGCCGCACGGGTTGCGGCAGCCAGCCGCTGATGGCGCGCGAACACGTTGCCGAGCCCTTCTTCGAGCAACATCGCGATCGCCTCGCGCAGGCCGTACAGCAGATTGGTCGCCGGCGTGTAGGGGAAGAAGCCGTTGGCGTTCGGCTTGAGCATCTCCTCCCAGTCGAAATAGGAGCGCGGCATCTTGTTGGTCTTCGCAGCGGCGCGGGCCTTCTCCGAGATCGCGTTGAAGCCGAGGCCGGGCGGCAGCATAAAACCCTTCTGCGAGCAGCTGACGCTGACGTCGACCTTCCACTCGTCGTGGCGGTAGTCGACCGAGCCGAGCGAGGAGATGGTGTCGACCATCAGCAGCGCCGGATGGCCGGTGCGGTCGATCGCGGCGCGAATGTCGGCGATGCGGCTGGTCGCGCCGGTCGAGGTCTCGTTGTGCACGACCATCACGGCCTTGATCGCACGCGCCTTGTCCTCGGTGAGCTTCGCCTCGATCACCGCGGGGTCGGCGCCGCGGCGCCAGTCGCCGGGCACGAAATCGACTTCGATGCCGAACCGGCCGGCCATCTGCCGCCACAACGTGGCGAAATGGCCGGTCTCGACCATCAGCACTCTGTCGCCCGGTGACAGCGTGTTGACGATCGCGGCCTCCCAGGCGCCGGTCCCCGACGAGGGGAAGATCACGACCGGGCCAGCGGTCTGGAAGATTTTCTGGCTGCCTTCGAGCACAGCCCGGCCGAGTTCGCCGAATTCCGCGCTCCGGTGGTCGATGACAGGCATATCCATGGCGCGCAGGACGCGCTCGGGGACCGGGCTCGGGCCCGGAATCTGAAGGAAATGGCGTCCCTGATGCATGAAAACCTCCCTGCCGGCGGATTCTGGCCGGCTCGGAAGTCATTTTGCATTCATTTTTTGTCCTTTCAATCAAAATTTGGTATTCGATTGCGGACGTCGACGCGACCAAACGAGCAAACTATTGTGCTGCAAATGAAATCCACGATTCCCGACGCTGGGGTTCCGATCGCCCCGCCCGCCCAAAATGGCGGCGACCGCCAGGAGGCCTCGCTTCACGGTGAGGTCCTGCTGCGGCTGCGCGACTACGTCGTGGAAGGCAACATTCCCGACGGTGCGCGCGTCCCCGAGCGGCAACTCTGCGAGATGCTCGGCATCTCCCGCACGCCCTTGCGCGAGGCATTGAAGGTGCTCGCCGCCGAGGGGCTGATCGAGCTGCTGCCGAACCGCGGCGCGCGGGTGCGCCAGCTCAGCCAGCGCGACCTGGAAGAACTGTTCGACGTGATGGCGGGGCTGGAGAGCCTCGCCGGACGCCTCGCCTGCGAGGCCATTACGGATGAAGAGATCATCGCGATCGAGCAGATGCATTACGAGATGTACGGCCATTACCTGCACCGCGACATGCACGGCTATTTCCAGGCCAACCAGCGCATCCACGAGAGCATCGTCGCCGCCGCGCGCAACGAGACGCTGAAGACGACCTACGCCAATTTCGCCGGGCGAATCCGCCGCGTCCGCTACTCCGCCAATTTCGCCCGCAAGCGGCAGCGCTGGGCGGAGGCGATGCGCGAGCACGAGGCCATTCTCGACGCCCTGCGCCGTCGCGCCGGCAGCGAACTCAGCGACATCCTGTTCCAGCACCTGCGCAACAAGCGGGCGGCCGCGATCGAGCACCTGACCGAGCCCCAAGAGGACGCGCCGGCGTCGCCCTGAGGGCTGTCGGCTTGCTCATTTTGAATTCATAATATAATCGATCGGGAAATATAATGAATAACTCAGCAGGGCTGAGCTGCCTCGCTGAGGCAGTCCAGGATCAGGGATGACAAACGCCTCCTCGCTCGAACGGCGCCTGCGCGCGGAAATGACCGGCGACGTCCTGTTCGACGGCTTTAGCCGCGGCCGCTACGCCACCGACGCCTCGTTCTACCAGATCATGCCCGCGGGCGTGGTGGTGCCCAAAACCATGGACGAGGCCCTGCGGGCTCTGGCGATCGCCCGGGAGGAGGGGCTGAAGGTCACCCCGCGCGGCGGTGGCACCTCGCAATGTGGCCAGACCGTCAATGACGGCCTCGTGGTCGATCTCTCAAAACACCTCAACCGCATCCTGTCGCTCGACGTCGAGGGCCGCACCTGCGTGGTCGAACCCGGCATCGTGCTCGACGACCTCAACCGCCAGCTTAGAAAGCACGGCCTGTGGTTTCCGGTCGACGTCTCCACGGCCTCGCGCGCCACCATCGGCGGCATGGCCGGCAACAATTCCTGCGGCGGCCGCTCGCTTCGCTACGGCACCATGCGCGACAACACACTGTCGCTCGAGGCTTCCCTCGCTGACGGCACGCTGAGCCGCTTTGGCGAGGTCTCGCGCGACCTCTCCGATAGCGACGCAGGCGACACCATGCGCGCCCTGTTCCGCGATATGCTCGATCTCGGCACGCGTGAGGCCGACGAGATCGCCGCGCGCTTCCCAAAAGTGCAGCGCCGCGTCGGCGGCTACAATCTCGATGCGCTGGTGCCGCGCAACGCGCGCAACAACATGGCGCATTTGCTGGTCGGCTCGGAGGGCACGCTCGCCTTCACCACCAAGGTCGAATTGAAGCTTTGGCCTGTGATCCGCAACAAGGCGCTCGGAATCTGCCATTTCGGCAGTTTCTACGAGGCGATGGATGCGGCCCAGCATCTGGTCAAGCTGAAGCCGATCGCGGTCGAGCTGGTCGACCGCACCATGGTCGCGCTCGGCCGCGACATCGCGATGTTCAAGCCGATCATCAACGCGGCGATCAAGGGCGATCCGGATGCCGTGCTGGTGGTCGAGTTCGCCGAAGAAGACCAGGCGGATAATCTGGCGCGTCTCAAGCAGCTCAGCGAGCTGATGGGCGATCTCGGCTTCGGCTGGAATAACGAGAAGCGCAAATGGGGCGGCGTGGTCGAGATATCAGAGCCCGCGCTCCAGAGCGGCATCGCCGATTTCCGCGCCGCCGGCCTTAACGTCATGATGTCGATGAAGCAGGAGGGCAAGCCGGTCTCCTTCGTCGAGGACTGCGCCGTGCCGCTGCCGCATCTCGCCGACTACACGCAGCGGCTGGGCGAAGTTTTTGCCAAGCACGGCACCAGCGGCACGATGTATGCGCACGCCTCCGAAGGCTGCCTCCATGTGCGCCCGGTGCTGAATTTGAAGCTGGAGAAGGACGTCAAGGCGATGCGCGCCATCGCCGAAGAAGCCTTCGAGCTGGTCCGCGAGTACAAGGGTTCGCATTCCGGCGAGCATGGCGACGGCCTGGTGCGCTCCGAATTCCACGAGACGATGTTCGGCGAGCGCCTCGTCGCCGACTTCAGGGAGGTGAAGAGCCGCTTCGATCCCGACGGCACGCTCAACCCCGGCAAGATCGTCGATGCACCGAAGATGGACGACCGCTCGCTGTTCCGCTTCAAGCCGGACTATCGCGTTGGCGAACTGAAGACGAAGCTCGACTGGTCCGCTTATCCCGGCGCCGGCGGCGGTTTTCAGGGCGCGGTCGAGATGTGCAACAACAACGGCGCCTGCCGCAAGCTCGAGGGCGGCGTGATGTGCCCGTCCTACCGCGCGACACGCAACGAGAAGGATGTCACGCGTGGGCGTGCGAACACCTTGCGGCTGGCGATCTCCGGCCAGCTCGGCGCGGGCGCGTTGTCGTCCGACGAGATGATGGAGACGCTAAAACTTTGCGTCTCCTGCAAGGCCTGCCGCCACGAATGCCCGACCGGCGTCGACATGGCCAAGATGAAGATCGAGGTGCTGTCCGCCCGCGCAGCCTCGCACGGCCTGACGCTGCGCGATCGCCTGGTCGGCTATCTCCCGCGCTACGCCGGCCTCGCGTCTCGCTTCGCGCCGCTGGCGAATTTGCGCAATCACAGCCCGCTGTTGCGAAAGCTGTTCGAGCGCTTTGCCGGCATCAGCGCGCGCCGCGCCATCCCCGCTTTCCGCAGCGACGTGTTCGTGTCGCCGGCCGATAGCCTGGGGCCTGAAACCGGCCGCGAAGTCGTTCTGTTCGCCGACACGTTCAATCGCATCTACGAGCGCGAGAATCTCGACGCTGCACTGCGCGTGCTGGCTGCCGGCGGCTATCGCGTGCACATGCCAAAACCTGCGAGCGGCAGCCGCCCGCTCTGCTGCGGCCGCACCTTCCTGTCCGCCGGTCTCGTCGACGAAGCCAGGTCCGAGCTCGATCGTCTCGTCGCCACCTTCGCGCCCTTTGCCGCGCGCGGCGTGCCGATCGTCGGCCTGGAGCCAAGCTGCCTGTTGACGCTTCGCGACGAGCTCGCGTCGCTGCGCAAGGACAGCGATGCCAAGGCCGTCGGCGCGCATGCGCTGACCTTCGAGGAATTTTTGGTGCGCGAGGCGGAAGCGGGCCGGCTACAACTGCCGCTCGGCACCCTCGCCGAGAAGGCCGTGGTCCACGGCCATTGCCACCAAAAATCCTTCGGCGCCTTCAAGCCGGTCGAGCAGGTGCTGCGGCTCGTCCCCGGCTTGAAAGTCGAGACCATCGAGTCGAGCTGCTGCGGTATGGCCGGCGCTTTCGGCTATGGCGCCGACACCTATGACGCCTCGATCCAGATGGCCGAGCTGTCGCTGCTGCCGGCGGTGCGCCGCGCGGATCAAAATACACTGGTCGTCGCCGACGGCACCTCCTGCCGGCACCAGATCCACGACGGCGCCCAGCGCGAGGCACTTCACGTCGCACGCGTGCTGGCAATGAGCCTCGACCGCGCCGGAACCAATTCCACTTCCTCACACTGAAAAGGAAACCAGCTATGGCTGATCTCACGCTCGACACTGCTCGAAAAATCCTCGACGCCGCCTTCGCAAAAGCGGGCGAGCTGAAGCTGAAGCCGCTGGTCGTCACCATCCTGGACGCGCGCGGCGTGCTCAAGCTCGCGGCGGCGCAGGACGGCACCAGCCTGATGCGCGCCGAGATTGCCCACGGCAAGGCCTATGGCGCGCTCGCCATGGGCATGGGCTCGCGCGCGCTGTTCCAGCGCGCCCAGGAGCAGGCCTATTTCATCGATGCCGTGAACACCATGGCGAAGGGCGCTCTGGTGCCGGTCCCCGGCGGCGTGCTGATCATGGACGGCACCACGCTGCTCGGCGCCGTCGGCGTGTCCGGCGACACCTCCGACAATGACGAGGCCTGCGCGGTCGCGGGCATTCAGGCGGCGGGCCTCAAGGCCAACGCGGGGTGAGGCGCCGTCGGGTGGGTTAGCACTGCGGCTGCGCGAAGCGTAGTCCGCAGGGCGTAACCCCCCTACGCACCAGCGCTTGCGCTGCCCGACGGGCAAAACACCCATCCCCTCGGTCAACCACCGCCCGACAAAATATTCGCCTTTACAGAATTTCTGTTTTGACGCATTCTCTCGCCATCCCGATCCGGGAAAGGGGCGGTCGTACGTCGTCACGAGCCGCGGATCGGGCTGCGGTGGACGCGATCAGCGTCGATGCGGAAAGGACGTGTGCAGGGCGGGATGAACCCCGTGAGCGCGCGACCTCCCGCACACGACGGACGGCGCTGAATGCGTACGGCGAAACCGCGTGGTCCTGGCCGTCGTTGCTACGGTCAAGCCTCTGCGAATGCGACGCCGCTTCAACCGGGGCGGCGTCCGTGAATTTCGCGGAGGTGACGGAGGCAAAAGGGAACTCGTCTCCGGGGAGAGCGCGCATAAGCCGTCAAACCACTGCGCAGGGAAGGCCGGATGTCTGGCTGCCCTGTCATCGCTCCTGTGCCTTGCGTGTGCATCATTCTTGCACGGGAGTCTTGCGGGTGCCAGCCGGCACCCGGCCTTCCCTGCGCCCTTTCCTCGGAGAGGGCGTGAAGCGAAGAGCAAAGCTCGGGCGCACTGCGCCGCGAGAAGGCGAATCTGCGTCTGCTGTTTGACATGTGAACTTGGTCGATCTAGCCGGGGGTCTCGTGCCCCGGACGCAGCGCAGCGCTTCTTCAGCGGTGCGCTGCAGAGCCGGGGCCCATCTTACCGCGTGTTACCCTGCCGCGTTCTGGGTCCCGGCTCTGCGCAGCAGCGTTGCACGCTGCAGCGCGTCCGGGACACGCGAGCGCCCTCTCACCGTCCCGTCCAGACCGGCTTCCTCTTTTCCCCAAACGCCTTCAGCCCCTCCCTGGCATCCTCGGTCATCGCCAGCAGCGCGATCTGGCTTTCCGTGTAGGCGATGCTCTCGTCGAACGACATCGAGGCGATGGCGCGCATGGCGTACTTGCCTCGGCGGATCGCGGTCGGGGATTTGTCGACGATGCGGTCGATCAGCCAATCGACTTTTGCGTCGAGCTCGGCCGTGGGCACGACGTAGTTGAGCAGCCCCGCCCCTTGCGCCGCTCTCGCGTCAAAGGGCTCGCCCGTGAGCGCCCATTCGTTGACGAGGCGCGGCGGTGCGATGGACTGCAACAGGCTCAGCACCTGCATCGGGAACACGCCGACCTTCACCTCCGGCAGGCCGAAGATGACGTGATCGGCAGCCACCGCCATGTCGGTCATGCAGAGCAAGCCCATGCCGCCGGCCATGCAGACGCCGCCGACCCGCGCGATCGCGGGCTTGGTGGCGTTCTGCGACAGGCGCAGCAGATCGGCATAATCGACATTCGGCCTGGAATGATCCATCGCGAAGGCCGCGCCGGAATTCTGCAAATCGGCGCCGGCGCAGAACGCCTTGTCGCCCGCGCCGGTCAGCACGATGACGCGAACGTCCTTGTCGTCATGCGCGTCGCGATAGCCGCGTGTGATGCCGGCGATGACATCGCCATTCAGCGCGTTGCGCTTCTCCGGCCGGTTGATGGTGATCCAGAACGCCTGCCCGCGCTTCTCGGTGATGACAGCTGTGGTGTCGGTCATGACATCGCTTCCTTGCTCCCGTTTTGCAGCCATTTGCGGCAGCTCGGGTGCGAGGTGCAAGGGCAATCTGCGGCGCGGCGCCGCTTTAGCGCCTCGACACAAATTTGCAGACGATCGACGCGCGAGTGCGCCTCAGGCCGAGGCCGCTTTCCTGATCCACACCTTGTTGTCGTGGAATGCAGCGCCACCGATCGGCGCGATCGTATCGGCCCCCGTCAGCGTATTGATGCCGCGACCGCCGATATGATTCTTGTTGGGGTGCACGGACTCCGCGATCAGCACGCCGCGCCGCACACCCTCGAACAATACGGCGACCAGCGAGGTCTCGCCGCGGGTGTTGCCGAGCGTCACGGCATCGCCGTCGGCGATGTCGAGTGCTGCCGCATCCAGCGGATGAATCATCACGCTCGCTTTGCCCTCGCGCGCCTGCGAGGACGGCGTCTCGTTGAAGGTGGTGTTGAGAAAGCTTCGCGAGGGGCTGGTCGCGAGCCGGAACGGATGGGCCTGATCGGTGTGCTCGATCACCGCCCAATGGTCCGGCAGATCAGGCATCTTGTCGAAATCGCCCATCGTCCGGCCGAACGGCGGATGCGCCCAATCGGCTTTAAAATGGAATTTTTTGTCGGCATGAGCGAAGCCGTCGAGATAATGCGAGGTGCGGAAGTCCGGCTGCAAATCGCGCCAGATATCGGCTTCGAGGCTGGCGATGTCCCCGTGGTCGCTGAGCTTCAGCGTCGCGTCGATCAACTCGCGCGGCGTCATCTCAAAACCCTTGTGCTGCGCGCCAAGCCGCGGCGCCAGCGCCTGCAACAGCTGATGGTTGGAGCGGCATTCGCCGGGCGAGTCGATCAGCTTCGGCCCGACCGAGATGTGCTGATGGCCGCCGCCGTAATAGAGGTCGTCATGCTCCATGAACATGGTCGCCGGCAGCACGATGTCGGCCATCTGTGCCGTCTCGGTCATGAACTGCTCGTGCACTGCGACGAACAGATCCTCGCGTGCAAATCCCTGACGCACCAGCGCCTGCTCCGGCGCCACCGTCATCGGATTGGTATTCTGGATCAGCATTGCCTTGACTGGCCCCTTGCCGAGCAGGGCTTCGGCATCGCCGGTGAGGATGCGGCCGATCTGCGATTGGTCGAGTGCGCGCGTGGTCGTATCGATCGCGTCGTGGGCTTCGATGAGGGATTCGTTGAAATGCCACAGCGCGTAATTGTTGAAGAAAGCGCCGCCGCCTTCATATTGCCAGGCACCTGTTACCGCGGGAATGCAGTTCGCGGCATGCATCTGCGTCGCGCCGTTGCGCGAACGGGTGAAGCCGTAGCCGAGGCGAAAGAAGGTCCGTTTGGTCTCGCCGACCGCCTTGGCAAAGGCCTCGATCTCCGCCACCGGAACGCCGCAGATCGCAGACGCCCACTCCGGCGTGCGTGTCTTCAGATGCGCCTCGAGCTCGGCGGGGCAGTCGGTGTATTTGTCCATATAGGCGCGGTCGGCATAGCCGTCGCGGAACAGAACGTGCATCACGCCGCAGGCAAAGGCGCCGTCGGTACCGGGTCGCAGCAGGACCTTGATGTCCGCCTGCTTCATCGTTTCGTTGTCGTAGATGTCGACCGCCGCAATCTTCGCGCCGCGCTCCTTGCGGGCACGGGCGGCGTGCGTCATCACATTGACCTGCGTGTTGACGGGATTGGTGCCCCAGATCACGACGAGGTCGGAGAGCGCCATCTCGCGCGGATCGACGCCGGCGATCTTGCCGGTGCCGATCGCAAAACCGATCCGCCCGACATTGGCGCAGATGGTCTGATAGAAGCGCGAATATTTCTTCACATGCGTGAGACGGTTGAGGCCGTCGCGCATCACCAGCCCCATCGTGCCGGCATAGTAATAAGGCCAGATCGATTCCGCGCCGAACGCGCGCTCGGCCTGATTGAAGCGATGCCCGATCTCGTCCAGCGCCTCGTCCCAGGTGATCCGCGCGAACTGCCCGGAGCCCTTCGGACCCGTTCGGCGCAGCGGATGCAACAGCCGTCCGGGGTGATGGATGCGCTCGGCGTAGCGAGCGACCTTGGCGCACACCACGCCCGCCGTGTAAGTCTGCTTTTTCGAACCACGGACGCGACCGATGCTGCGTCCCTCGACCACCTCGATATCGAGGGCGCAGGCCGAGGGGCAATCATGCGGACAGGTCGAATGGCGGATTTCGATCTTGGCGTGCTGGTTCATGTCCCAGTTCGTAACACCAAAATACCAGCCCGCCGAGGGCATTTATCCGCAATGCCTATGCGATTTGCTCAAACCGCATGCGCCGCCGGTTCCTGCCGCGACCGCGAAATGCGGCGCGGTCACACCGAAAACAGCCCGATATTCCCCGCCCGATCGGCTTTGTGAGGCGTCGACAGTCCGCATCCCCTGCCGCTAGAGTGCCGGCCAACAAGAACGATATCAGGGAGGTGGGCGCAATGGCCCGACGATTGATGCTGGCGCTGGCCGGCCTGCTCGGCGTATGCGCCGCCGCCCCCTCATTCGCACAGGATTATCCCAACCACGCGGTCCGGATCGTCGTGCCCTTCGGCGCAGGCGGCCCGGCCGACGTCGCGGCCCGGCTGATCGGCAACGTGCTCCAGGAGAGTTTTGGCCAGCCCTTCGTGATCGAGAACCGCACCGGCGCGGGCGGCGTCATCGGCACGGTCGAGGCGGCAAAATCGCCGGCCGACGGCTACACGCTGCTGATGATGTCCAACACCCAGACGGCGAACGAATCGCTGCTGACGCCGGACAAGCGCAAATACGAGCTGATGCGCGACCTCGCGCCGATCGCGCCGGTGAACTCTTCCGATCTCGTCATCGTGGTGAACCCGCAGGTTCCGGCGAAAACGTTGCAAGAGTTCATCGCACTCACCAAGGCGCAACCGGGCAAGCTGAACTACGCCTCCTCCGGGCAGGGCACGCCCTATCACATGGCCGGCGAGCTGTTCAAAGCGATGGCGGGCATCGACGTCGTCCATGTGCCCTATCGCAACAGCGGCGAGGCGCGTAGCGGCGTGATCGGCGGACAGGTGCAGATGATGATCGACGCGGTCACGGCAATGGCGCCGAACGTCGGCGAGAACCAGGTCCGTGCTCTGGCCACCACGGGCAAACAACGCTCGGCCGTGCTGCCGAACGTGCCCACCGCTGGCGAGGCGGGCGTCGCGGGCTATGAGGCGACCATCTGGCTCGGCCTGATGGCGCCGGCCGGCACGCCAAAGCCTGTCATCGACAAGCTCAATGCCGCCGTGAACGCAATGGTGAAGCGGCCCGACATCATAAAGCTCTGGACCGAACAGGGTGCCGTACCCATGTCCATGACGCCGGAGCAATTCGACAAATTCCTGCGCGGCGACATCGAGAGATGGGCAGATGTCGTCAAGAAGTTCGACAAATCGTGAGGCGGTAGATCGAGAATGCCCGTCATTGAATTCCAGCTCAACGGCGCGGCGATGGCCGTGGATGCCGATCCGGATCAGTCGCTGCTCGATGTGCTGCGCGGCCGGCTCGGCATCACCGGCGCGCATTTCGGCTGCGGGGCCGGTGAATGCGGCGCCTGTCATGTCATGGTCGATGGCCGCGCGATGGCGTCCTGTGACATGCCGATGTGGTCGGTTGCGGACAAGGACGTCGTCACGACAGAAGGCCTCGGTACAGTGGAGCAACCGCATCCCCTGCAACGCGCCTTCATCTCCGAGCAGGCTATGCAATGCGGCTATTGCGTCTCGGGGATATTGATCAGCGCGGCGGCACTGCTGAAGCGCAATCCGTCGCCGACAGAGGCCGAGGTCAGAGCGGCGCTGGATCGCAATCTGTGCCGCTGCGGATCGCATAACCGCATGGTCCGCGCCGTGCTACGGGCCGCCTCGGAAATGGCGACGTCATGAGCGAGCCGTCCCCTGCCCCAAAGCTGCCGGTCAGCCTCGTCGCCAATCCAAGACTGTCGTCCTGGGTGAGGTTCAGCGGCGAAGGCCGCGTGACGATCTCGCCCGGCAAGGTCGAGATCGGCCAGGGCATCGTCACGGCGCTGGCCCAGATCGCGGCTGACGAGCTCGACGTCGATATCACCAGGATCGAGATGATCCGCGCCTCGACGGCGACCAGCCCGAACGAAGGTGTCACCTCGGGGAGCCTGTCGATCCAGCAATCCGGCCGCGCGCTGCGACACGCCTGCGCCGAGGTGCGCCAGCGCATCCTCGCTGCTGCATCGGAGCGTCTTGGTGTCGACCCGTCGCTGCTCGAAGTCGATGATGGCACGATCTTGGGCACCGGCAATGTCAGGACCAGCTATTGGGAGCTGGCTGGCGAGGTCTCGCTCGACCACGACGCGACCACAGGCGCACGGGCGAAGAGCATTGCCAAGCGCGCGGTCGCCGGACATTCGACCCAGCGTGTCGACATTCCCGACAAGGTGTTCGCGCGGCCGCGCTTCATTCATGATCATGCGCGACTGGGCCTCCTGCACGGACGCATGCTGCGGCCGGAGATCTCGGGCGCCAAATTGATCTCGCTCGACGAGACGGCTGCGCACGCCGTCCCCGGCTTCATTGCGATCGTCCGTGACGGCGGATTTGCCGGCGTGGTCGCCGACAGCGAGGCGGCGGCGGAAGTCGCACTGAAAGCCTTGCGCAAAGGCGCGACGTGGTCGGCAGCCGAGCCGCTGCCTGATGAAGATGATCTGGCAGGCTTCCTGAAGAGTCAGCCGGTCGAGACGACCGTCATCGACACCAGGACGGCGGCATCGACGAAGAAAGCTGCACGCACCGTCCGCCGGCAATACACCCGTCCCTACATCGCACACGCCTCGATCGCGCCCTCCTGCGCCATAGCGCAATGGGATGGCGGTCGCGTCCATGTCTGGACGCACAGCCAGGGCGTCTATCTGCTGCGCGCCGATCTCGCGATCGTGCTCAAGCTGCCCGCCGAAAACATCGTCGTCGAGCACATGGAGGGCGCGGGCTGTTACGGTCACAATGCGGCCGACGACGTCGCGCTCGATGCCGTGCTGCTGGCGAAAGCCGGCGGTGGCCGTCCGGTCCGGGTGCAGTGGTCGCGCCACGACGAGATGTCCCACGCGCCGTTCGGCGCGGCCATGGCCATCGAGATCGAGGCCGATCTCGACGCGGATAACGAGATCGTGGGCTGGCGCCATGCGATCTGGAGCAACGGCCATGCGGCGCGGCCGGGACGCGCAACGCAGCCGGCCCTGCTCGCCGCATCCGAGATCGCAAATCCCTACCCCCGCATGATCTCAACGAACCCGCCCGCGGCCAATGGCGGCGGCGGCGACCGCAACTCCGTCCCGCTCTATGATCTTCCGGCCTGGACGATCACGAGCCACCGGCTGCTGACAATGCCAGTGCGCACCTCGGCGCTGCGGACCCTGGGTGCGCAAGGCAATGTGTTCGCGATCGAATCCGTGCTCGACGAAATCGCCGCCTTGCGTGGTGAGGACCCGATCGAATTTCGCTTGCGGCATCTCCGTGACGATCGGGCCAAGGACGTCATCCGCGCCACGGCGCGACGCGCGGCGTGGAAGCCCGAGAGGCGATCCGGTGTCGGTCACGGCGTCGCATTCGCGCGCTACAAGAACACGGGCGCCTATTGCGCCGCGATCGCGGAGATCGAAGGCGCAGACGACATCCGCGTGAGGCGGCTGACGCTTGCGGTCGACGTCGGCGAGGCCATCAATCCCGATGGCGTGATCAACCAGATCGAGGGTGGCGCGATTCAGGCCACAAGTTGGGTGCTGAAGGAGCGCGTCCGCTTCGACCGGACCCGCATCACATCGACGTCCTGGACGGAGTATCCGATCCTGACCTTCAGCGACGTGCCGGCGGTGGATGTCGAGATCATCCAGCGGCCGGAGATCGAGCCGGTCGGCGCCGGCGAAGCCGCCCACGGCCCCGTGACCGCCGCGATCGCGAATGCGGTCTATGATTGCCTCGGCGTTCGCGTGCGCGACCTGCCGATCACGCGCGACAGGATCATCGCAGCCATGGAGCTTGCATCGTGACGACAGTGACCATTTTGAGCGGCGGCGCGGCGCAAGGCCTGGTGCGCGGCCTCACCGAGCCCTTCAAGGCGCAGACCGGCTTCGGCATCGACGGCGAATTCGGTGCGGTCGGTATCATGGCCGACAAGCTGCGCGCGAGCACACCGGCCGATCTCGTCATCCTGACGCAGGCGCTCCTTGCGAAGCTGGCCGGAGACAAGCTCGTCGTCCCCACCTCGATCGCGGACATCGGCAAGGTCGAGACCGCACTGGCGGTCCGCAGCCGTGATCCCAAGGTGGTGGTGAAGTCCGAACCCGACTTGCGCGAGGTGCTGCGTTCCGCCGACGCCATCTACGTTCCCGACACAAAGGCCTCCACCGCGGGACAACATTTCGCTGGAGTGCTCGACCAGCTCGGCATCGCCTATGAGATCGCATCGCGCCTCAAGATATTCCCGAACGGCGCGACTGCGATGCGGGAGCTTGCGAACTCTACAGCGCAAAGGCCCATCGGTTGCACCCAGGCGACCGAGATCATCGCGACCGATGGCATTGCACTATCAGGATCTCTGCCCCCGGGATGTGAGCTGGTGACGATGTACACGGCCGGGGTGACCACGCGGGCCGCGCACCCGAAGGAGGCCGCCGCGCTGATCGCGTTGCTGACCGGCGCGGATCACAGGGAGTTGCGCCAGCGCGTGGGTTTTGCCGGCTAGGTGCGGATGGGCGCCCTATTTGTGCAGTTGGGTGAGACCGGTCGGCGGACCGTCGACCGCGGTCCAGCCGCCATCGACGAACAGCGTGCTGCCGCTGACGTAGCTCGCGGCGTCCGAGGCAAGATAGGCCACGGCGGTGGCGACCTCGTCGGCGCTGCTCCAGCGGTTGAACACGGTGTGACCGGCGTAGAGATTATAGATGTCGGGCCGCTGCTTGAACGGGCCGGTCAGCGCGGTCTCGGCGATGCTCGGCGCAATTGCGTTGACGCGCACGCCAGCGTGGCCGACCTCGGAGGCAAAGCCCTTCACCAGCAGGCCAATGGCTGCCTTGGTCGAGCCGTAGACGCCAAGGCCGGGCTCGATGGTCACCGCACGGACCGAGGAACAGGCGATGATGCTGCCGCCCTTCTGCGCAACCATGATGCGGCCAAAAGCCTGGAAGAACCAGACGGTGCCCTTGACGTTGAGGTTGAGGACGCGGTCGAGATCCTCCTCGGTGTAGTCGAGGATGGTTTTGCGGATGTTGAGCCCGGGCGTCGTCACGGCGATGTCGAGCCGCGAAAATTTCTGCATCACGGTTTTGGCCAGCGCGTTGACGTCCGCAGCGCTCGCGGCATCGCACGCGGCAGCCTCGGCCCATCCGCCCTTGTCGCGGATGCCCGCGGCCGTCGCCTCCGCTGCGTCAAGCGCGCGATCGGCGCAGACGACGCGGGCGCCGAGCCCCGCCAGCGCTTCGGCGGACGATTTGCCGATGCCGGAGGCGGCGCCGAGTACGACGGCCGTCTTGCCGGTGAGGTCGAAGAGCTTGCGATAGTCAGTCACGGACGGTGTCTCCCTGTGTTGCTGCTATCCCTTGTAACCCATCAAAAGGCGGGGCAGCCACAGCGAGAATGCGGGCACGTAAGTCACGAACATCAGAGCTGCGATCAGGGCGGCGTAGAACGGCAGGATGGTGCGCATCACCGCGCCCACCGAGATGCCGCCGATGGCGCAGCCCACGAACTGCGTCGTTCCGACCGGCGGGGTGTTCAGCCCCAGCGCGCAGTTGATCAGCATCAGCATGCCGAACTGCACCGGATCCATGCCGGCCTTCATCGCGATCGGCAGGAAGATCGGGGTGCAGATCAGGATGGTCGCAGCCATGTCCATGAACGTGCCGAGCACGAACAGGATGATATTGATCAGCAGGAAGATGACCCACGGTTGCTGGGAGACCTTGCTCATCAGATCGCCGGCAAAGTCGGCGACTTCGTAGAGCCCCATCAGATATTGGAACATGGTGGAGACGCCGATCAGCAGCAGCACCACGCCCGTCGTCTTCACCGCCTTCGCTGCAGCCCGCAGGAAATTCGGCAAGGTCATGGTGCGGTAGATGAAGAACGTCAGCAGGATCGTGTAGGTGACCGCGACGGCCGCGGATTCAGTTGCGGTGAAGACGCCAGAAAGGATGCCGGCAAGGATGATGCCGACGATCAGAAGGCCGGGCAACGCGGCTGCGAACGAGCGAAACACCGCGGGCCAGCCCGGGAATTTTCCGGCCGGATAGCCGCGCTTCACTGCCACCGCATAAGCGGCGACCAGCATGCACACCATCAGCACGAGTGCCGGCAGGAGGCCAGCGGCGATCAGCGCACCGATCGAGACCTTGCCGCCGGCGGCGAGCGCATAGATGATCATGTTGTGGCTGGTCGGCATCAGCGCACCGACCAGCGAGGCGTGGGTGGTGACGTTGACGGCGTAGTCGGTGTCGAACCCCTCCTTTTTCATCATCGGGATCATCACCGCGCCCATTGCCGACACGTCGGCCACGGGCGAACCGGAGACGCCGCCGAACAGCGTGCAGGCGACCACGTTCGACATGCCGAGCCCGCCGCGGATGTGTCCGACGAGATTCTTGGCGAGCTGCACGATCTTGTCGGCAACGCCGCCATGCAGCATCAGCTCACCGCTGAAGACGAAGAACGGGATGGCCAGGAAGGAGAAGATGTTCATCCCCGACATCATCTGCTGGAAGATGACGGCAACCGGCAGGCCTTCATAGAGGATGGTGCAAATCGCCGAGAGGCCGATCGCGAAGGCAACGGGAACGCCAAGAACAAGGAAGCCGAAGAACGTGGCGCCGAGAATGATCAGTTCCATGAGGGGACGACCTCTTCGCCGCGCAGGAGAGCAATGATGTGCTCGATTGAGAAGGAGACGATCAGGACGCCGGAGGCGATCAGCGGCACGTAGCGGATCACCTCAGGCAGGCCGAGATTGGGGATTTTTACAGTTCCGACCGACGCCCCGAGGATCCAGCCGTTGTAGGCCATCGCGAGGCCGAACACGGCCACGAGAATGTGGATCACCAGTTCGATCTTCTCGCGCACATGGTCCGGCAGCATCACCAGCAGACTGTCCATGCCGATATGCCCGGCATCGCGCACGCCCACGGCGGCGCCGATCAGCGTGACATAGAGGATCAGAACCAGTGCGAGGTTCTCGGTCCAGGTCGGGCTGGAATTGAGCACGTAACGTCCGAACACCTGGTAGAACACGATGGTGACGATGACGAGCAGGCCGGTTACGGACAGATACATGCCCAGCCGAGCGACGACGGCATTGATCCGCGACAGCAAGCCGGTGGACGGGCGTCCGGCGACCTCCTGCTCGTGGCTTGCGACATGTGGGTCTGTCATTCCAGCGTCTCCTTGCGCGAATCCGGTGTCGCCTTGCGGCGACGCCGGACCCGACGCTATGGCCTTACTTCGTGTCCTGGATACGCTTGACGAGGCCCTTCAGCTTCTCGTCACCGGCGAACTTGTCGTACACCGGCTTCATCGCGTCGACGAATTCCTGCTTGTTGGCGATCGTCACGACCTGGACGCCGGCGGCTTCGACGGTCTTGCGGGAGGCCTGCTCGCGCTCGTCCCAGAGCTTGCGCATGACGGGCACCGATTCCTTGGCCGCCTTGCGGACCATCGCCTGGTCCTCCTTGCTCAACGTATCCCAGACCGTCTTGGACATCACGAGAACTTCGGGCGCCAGCGAGTGCTCGGTGACATTGTAGAACTTGGCGGCCTCGAAATGGCGCGAGGACTCGTAGGACGGCCAGTTGTTCTCGGCAGCGTCCACCAGGCCGGTCTTGAGCGCGGTGTAGACCTCGCCATAGGGCATCGGCGTCGGGTTGGCTCCAAGGCTCTGGATCATGCCGACCCACAAATCGGATTGCTGGACGCGGATCTTCAGGCCCTTGAGGTCGGCGAGCGACTTGACCGGTGCCTTGACGGTGTAAATGGACCGGGCGCCGCTGTCGTAATAGGCAAGGCCGACCAGGCCTGCGGGCGCCATGGCCGCGAGGATCTCATCGCCAATCGGCCCGTCAAGCACATTGCGCATGTGCTGCGTGTCCCGGAAAACGAAGGGCAGGCACAACGCGATGGTTTCCGGCACGAAATTGTTCAGCGGCGATGCGTTGATCCGCATCATGTCGAGTGCGCCGATCTTGAGCTGCTCGATGGTGTCCTTCTCGGAGCCCAGCGCGCCGTTGGGAAACACCTTCACGCCGAGCTTGCCGCCGCTCGCCGTCGCGAGCTGCTTGCCCATGAACTTGACGGCCTCGACGGTCGGATAATCGGCGGGGTGAATGTCGGCGGAGCGGAAGTCGCGTGCGGTCGCGAAAGGTGCTGAGACCGCCAGCGCAGCGGCAGCGATGATACCGATCAGTGTCTTCATCTGGGCTTTCCTCCTGAGTTGATTATGTCGTCGTTGGGCAGGTGCTGCCGGTCGCCTTGGGTCGCTCCACTTCAGGTGCGAAGTCAAGCGTCACAACCGCACCACCTTGGTAGGATTGCGCGGCCGAGTCGAGTGGATTTGGCTGATTGATGACAGCGCGCAGGTCGGCGCCGTGCTTGGCCGGCAAGTGCCGGTCCCTTGCAATCCCGCCCCGCCGTCGGCCAATGCCGGACGCGAGGTAATGATGCTCGTCGTATCCATGGTCGTTCCTCTGGTTTTGTGCTCGACCGCTATTGGTTGCGGCTTGGAGGTTCGGGCGAGATCGGTCGCCCCGTTCCTGAGCGATACGCGCTGCATCAGCGTGATTTCGCCAATGTCGTCCCTAGGGCGGGCGGCATTCTGAGTCCAAGCCAATTCCGGCATCGATCAATGCTGGAGTTGCATCGATCGATCACGCGGTGGTCCGAGAAGGCAACCGCCAGATAGTGCCGTTTTTCCGAAGGCATCCACACCGGTGCGTTACTTGACGCCGCATCTGGAGCCGCCTCAAGATGCGCCAAAACAGAATGCATCATCCCGAGGGAATGCCCATGCCGCGGAAGCTGATCGATATTTCCGTGCCGCTCAGAAACGACGTGACGGCCGATCCGCCGGGCAATCACCCGACGATCCACTATATCGATCACCAGCAGGGCCTGCCGCGCATGTTGCGGTTTTTCGACGGTCTCAAGGCGCAGGATTTGCCGGACGGCCAGGGCTGGGCTGTCGAGCAGGTCTCGCTGTCGACCCACAACGGTACGCATCTCGATGCGCCCTGGCACTTCCATCCGACCATGAATCGCGGCGAGCGCTCATGGACGATCGACGAGGTGCCGCTGGAATGGTGTTATCAGCCCGGCGTTAAGCTCGACTTCCGGAACCTACCGGATGGCTACGTGGTGACGGCCGACGATGTCGAGACGGAGCTGAAGCGCATCGGGCACACGCTGTCGCCGCTGGAGATTGTCGTCGTCAACACCAGCGCGGGCGCCAAATTCGGTCAGGCCGATTACGTCAATTCCGGCTGCGGCATGGGCTATGAGGCCACCATGTACCTGCTCGAACGCGGCGTGCGGCTGACCGGCACCGACGGCTGGAGCTGGGACGCGCCGTTCGTCTACACCGCAAAGAAATATGCAGAAACAAAAGATGCCGGCCTGATCTGGGAGGGCCACAAGGCGGGACGGCACATCGGCTATTGCCATCTCGAGAAATTACACAATCTCGACAAGCTGCCTTCGACCGGGTTCACGGTGTCATGCTTCCCGGTGAAGATCGAACGCGCCTCCGCAGGCTGGACCCGCGCGGTCGCCATCATCGACGACCGGCGATAAGGCCTCACTCGCCGTCGAGGCCGCTCTCGGCGAGCTCGCGCAGCGCATCGGTGTCGAGCACCACGATGGCGCCGTGCTCGAGACGAACCCAACTGCGTCCGGCCCAGGCGCGCAATTGCTTGTTGATGCTTTCGCGCGTCATCCCCACCATCTCGCTGATCTCTTGCTGCGTGATGGCGAGCGTGCCGCTGCCGGAGTCGAGCTTGCGCTCCTCAGTGAGACCGAGCAGCGCGCTTGCGAGCCGGCCCGGCAGATTTTGCAGGATCACCTGCTCGACCTGCTGGCTGGTCCAGCGCAGGCGCGCACAAAGCAGTTCGATGAATTTCATCGCCAATGCCGGCTGACTCTTCACGAACGGAAGGAAGTCGCGGCGGTCGATGATGTAGAGCTCGCAATTGGTGTTGGCGGTCGCGTCGGCCGAGCGTGGCGCGCCGTCGAGGACGGCGATCTCGCCAAAGATTTCTCCGGGACCGATCAGATTGAGAATGGCATTCCTCCCGTCAGGCGACGAAGAGGATATCTTCACTGTTCCCGTGATCACCGCGAACAGATTATTGCCGGGATCGCCCTTGGCGGCGATCGTCGCACCGCGCTTCACCGTGGTGTGCTTGGCATAGCGGCACAGCTGGTCGAGAGCCTCCGGCTCCAGATCCGCGAAGATCGGATGCTTGCGCAGGACCGATAATTTGTTGCCCGCCGCTTGTCGGGGGTCGCCGGTCTTGTCCTGAGGCACGCCGCTGGACTCCTAAGACTGCGAGGCACTGGAACTCTTGCGTAGTCAGTACTAGCAGGCTTTTCAACCGGAAAGCATGCGCGCTGTTTTAAGCAAATGCGGCGAAAATGCCGCCGTCAGGCTGGAAGCCGGCATCCGAAGGATGCGCCGATGCCTCCCGGTCGATGCAGAGTTGCAGCTATCGCACGCCCCATTGCGTCGAGGCGCTGTCAGACGGCCACGAACCCGTCGGGGAAGGCCCCGCCGAGGATGCAGCAAAATGCGACGCGATCTCTCAAAAAATTGGGCAGTGGCGGCAAGATCGGGCGTCAGGCCGCGGCAAGGGCCTCGACGCGTGCGGGGTCGAGCAGGCTGATGCCGCCGTGGATGATCTCAATCGCCCCGTGGCGCTCCAGCTTGGTGAAGGTACGGCTGACGGTCTCGATAGTCAGGCCGAGATAATCGGCGATGTCCCGGCGGCTCATCGGCAGCGGAACCCTGTCGGACGGCTCCTTGAGCGAGACCAGCCGCTCGCGCCAGCCGAGCAGAAAGGCCGCGACCTTCTCATCGGCCGAGCGGCGGCCGAGCAGAACCATATGGTCGCGCGCCTGGCTCAACTCGCGAATCGCCAGCTCGTTGATCCGCCGCAGCAGATGCGGCCGGTCCTCGATGAAACGGCCAAAGGGTGCTTTCGCAAACTGGCAGACGGTGACACCACCGATCGCATCGGCCGAAAAATTGTGGCGGCCGGAAATATTCATCCCCAGGAAATCGCCAGGCAAGGCAAGGCCCACGATCTGCCGCCGACCGTCGGGCAGCAGCTTGTAGAGCCGCATGACGCCCTTGAGGAGATTGTAGAACGAGGTCGTGATGTCCTCTTCGGAGAACACGGTCTTGCCCCCGTCGAAATGGACGCGGCGCCCGAGATGCTCGAATTGCCTGAGTTCGGACGGGTCCAGCGACGAACACACCGCGAACTCGCGGACCGCACAATCGCTACAGAAATGCCCATACGGCTCGATCGTGACCATGGAAGGCTTCATCCACCGCTCCAAGCGTCGGCTGTCCCCGCATCAGGCCGGGTCGACCGCGCGGGCTGCATTTTACTGCACTGCGCCAGAGCCGATTGACCCAGATCAATTTTGGCGGACATGGCCGCCCTGTTCTGTTGCTAGACCGCCTGCACCGTCCAACCGATCAGGTCCTTGGCGAGGCGGGCAAAGGCCGCATCGAACGCCGCGACCGCGGCGGCCGGCTCGACCTTGTCGAGCTTCTCGCTGGTGTCGACGAGGCGCGAGGCGACCACCTTCCCGGTCTTGTCGACGATCCGCGCCGACAGTCCGATTTCGACCCGCGCCACGCCCTCCGCCGCAATCCGGAAGCGCCTGATGTCGATCAGCAGCTGGTAGTCCGCCTGCCCGAGGTCGCTCGTACGCAACGGTGCATGGGCGATGTCGTAGTTCTCGAAACTGTCGATCAGCCGCGCCTGCACCAGCTTTGGAATACTGTCGGCCCAGAGGAAATCGGCAAAGCCCGAATTGTCCCCAACCGGCGAGAACAGCATGCGCTGGGTCTGGAGCATCGCGACCGCGGTCGGCTCGGGAATGGCCAGCGACGCGGAAAGCGTCTTGCCGGCCGGCCCGAGATTCTGCGGCGTGCGCAGATCATAGGTGACCTTCTGCGCAGGCGTCCCGCCGCCGGTCATCTTCTCGAGGCCCGCCAGAATGCCGTCGATCTTCCCGGTATTGCGCGCCAGCCCGTCGGAGAACGTCTTGAGATTCGCCATGGTGTCCTTCAGCGGCCCGGAATTGTCCTCCAGCACGGTGTCGACCCGCCGCAGCGCATCGCGCGCGGCCTGCGTCATGCTTTGGCCGGCGCCGGCCTCGGCGATCAGCGTCAAGGGCTCGCCGGATCTGGCGACGATCATGCCGCCCTCCAGCGTCACCACAGGCACGCCGGTCAGCCCCTGGAAGTCGAACCCGACCTTGGTGTCGGTGCGCACCGGCGTCGTCGCGGCAACCGAGATCATCGCATTGACGATGCGCGGATTGTCGGGCGCAAGGCCAAGCTGCGTCACCTCGCCGACGCGGATGCCGTTGAACAGCACGCCGGCGCCGACCAGCAGGCCCGGCACCGGCCCCTGGAATTGCACGTGGTAGTTCGTGCGCGGCCCGATGCCGCCGGTGTTGTTCAGCCAATAGACGAAGCCGAACACCGCGATAATCGCGGCCAGCACGAAGCTGCCGATCAGCACGTAGGGAGCGCGGGTTTCCATGTCTCATCTCATCTCGTGTTGAAGCATCTGCGAGCGCTTGCCGTGGAAATAGGCGCGCACCCAGGGATGCTCGGATTGCAGCAATTCGCGCATCGGTCCGATCGCCACGATCTTGCCGTCGGCGAGCGCGGCGACGCGGTCGCAGACGGTGGTGAGGCTCGCAAGATCATGGGTAACCATGAACACGGTCAGGCCGAGGGTCTTTTGCAAGGTGCCGATCAGCGCGTCGAAATCGCCGGCGGCGATCGGATCAAGGCCGGAGGTCGGCTCGTCCAGGAACAGGATCGGCGGGTCCAGCGCGAGCGCGCGTGCCAGCGCGACGCGCTTGGTCATGCCGCCCGAGAGCTCTGACGGATATTTGTCGGCGTCCTGCGCCCGCAGCCCGACCATCTCGAGCTTGGCAATCGCGATCTCGTCCATCAATTCCTGCGACAGCACCAGATTTTCGCGCAGCGGAAACTGGACGTTCTGCCGGACCGTCAGCGAGGAGAACAGCGCACCCTGCTGGAACAGGATGCCCCATGTCGTGGCCGCGCCTTCCTTGCGGCCGCCGATCGGCTGTCCCATGACTTCTATGGTCCCGCCCCGGCGCGGGATGAGGCCGATGATGGTCCGCATCAGCACCGACTTGCCGCCACCCGACGCACCGACCAGCCCAAGGATCTCGCTCCGGCGGACGTCAAGCGACAGACGGTCGAGCACGGTCTGGCGGCCGAAGCCGACCACGAGGTCGCGGACGCGGATTGCGAACTCTTCCTGCGATTCACCCATCGTCACATTCCGATCGAGGCAAAGAAGATCGCGAACAGGCCGTCGAGCACAATCACCAGGAAGATCGACTTCACCACTGACGTCGTGGTCTGGCGGCCGAGCGACTCGGCACTGCCCTTCACACGCAAGCCCTCGCTGCAGGCGACGATCCCGATCACCAGCGCCATGAACGGCGCCTTCAGAAGGCCCACCTCGAAATGGGCGACGGAAATGGCCTCATGCAACCGCGCAATGTAGATCGCCGGCGCCATGCCGCCATAGAACTGCGCGACCAGGCCGCCGCCATAGAGCGCAGCAATCGATCCGATGAAGGCCAGGATCGGCAGCGCGATGACGAGCGCCGCGACGCGTGGCACGATCAGGACGTGGACGGGGTCGAGCCCCATGGTCGAGAGCGCGTCGATCTCCTCACGCATCTTCATCGAGCCAAGCTCTGCGGTGTAGGCACTCCCCGAACGCCCGGCCACCATGATGGCGACGATCAGCACACCGAGCTCTCGCAGCACCAGGATTCCGACCATGTCGACGGTGTAGGACTCCGCGCCGAACCTGCGGAAATGGAAGAATCCCTGCTGGGCGATGATCGCGCCGATCAGGAAGGTGATCAGCGCGACGATGGGAATGGCCTGCCATCCGATGCGATAGAGCTGGTAGATCAGCGACGTCAGCCGCAACGATCGCGGCCGGCGCAGCACGCCGATCACGGCCATGAACAGTGCGCCCAGCATCTGCAGGAAGATCGTGATGTCTTCGCGCGCGCCGACCGTGGATCTACCGAGATCGCCGAGCCTGAGCAGAACCGGATTTTGAGCCGCCGCGGGCGCCGGCGTATGGCGGTTGACCTGACGCACCTCGTCCATCAGGCCGCTGAAATGGTCGGCGACACCGACTAATTCCGCCGATCTGCCTGACGACGCCGCCCGGCGCGACAATTTCTCCAGGACCCAGGCGCCGAGCGTGTCCAGCGCGCTGACGCCCGACATGTCCAGCGTCACGGCGCTGGATCGATCGACGTCCGCCCCGACCGAACGGGACAGCGTTTCGAGCATCGTCACATTCGCTGCGGTCCAGGGCCCTTCCGGGCGCAATTTCAGCACATCGCCGGAGGGCGTTGCCAGCAACAGCGGTTGGGAATTCACGCTTCCACCTCATCGGGACAATTGGTCCCCATTCAGCCGGGATTTCTAAGCCAGCATGTGGCGGCCGGCTTGACCTGTCTCAAGGCTGGGATCGCGCACCGCTCCTTGACGCGAATCAAGCGCGGCTGCGCCAGCGAGCCTTGGAAGCTTAAGGAGAACGACCAAGGAAGCGGCAGTTTCGCTCGAGGCACACCCGTAATCGCTGCACTCAGAGCTTCAGCCGGACGTCGCAGATATCAGGTTCGGTCGGATCCGGCTTGACCTCGAAGCCGAGCTGCCGGCACATCTCGAGCATGACGGTGTTCTCCTTGAGCACGTCGCCCGATATGGCCTTCAGCCCCTCCGACCTCGCATAGTCGATCATCAGCTGCATCAGGGCCCATCCAAGGCCCCTGCCCTTGAGGTCAGACCGCAGCAGGATCGCGTATTCGCCGCTCTCGTAGACCGAGTCGGAATGGAGCCGGACCACGCCGACCATCTCGCCGGAGGCCTCGTCGAATGCGATGAAGGCCATCGCGCGGGCATAGTCGAGCTGGGTCAAGCGCGCGATGAACTCGTGGGTAAATTCCTTCATCGGCGCAAAGAAACGCAGACGGAGGTCATGCGCCGTGACGTGACGCAGGAATTCGTGGATGGTCGGCTCGTCCTCGGGGCGCAGGGGCCGCACGAAGATGCGCCAGTCGTCCTTGAGCTTGAGGTGCCGCTCCCATTGCGACGGATAGGCGCGAACGGCGAAATTGGCCGGACCGGAGCCTGCGAATTTCCGCTGCGGCGGCCCGATTGCGACACGGGCATCGACCGCCGTCACGCAGGTTTCGTCCGCGAGCAACGGGTTGATATCGAATTCGCGGATCTCCGGGAGGTCGGCCGCCATCTGAGCGAGCTTGACCAGCACCATTGCGACGGCGTCCTGCTTCACCGCGGGCACGTCGCGATAAGCCTTCAGCAGCCGTGACACGCGCGTGCGGTCGATCAGGTCACGGGCAAGTTGCAAATCGAGCGGCGGCAGCGCCAGCGCCTTGTCGTTGATGATCTCGACCGCGGTCCCGCCACGGCCGAACACGACCACGGCGCCGAAGGTGGGATCGTCGGCAATGCCCAAAATCAGCTCGCGCGCCTTCGCCTTGACGACCATCGCCTGCACGATGACGCCCTCGATGCGGGCTTCGGGGCGCAGCTTCCTCGCCCGGGCGAGAATGTCCGTGGCAGCCGCCCGCACGGCGTCCGGCGTCGTCAGGTTGAGAACGACACCGCCGACGTCAGACTTATGAGTGATGTCGCGCGACATGATTTTCAGCACGACGGTGGCGCTCTGCGCGAACATTTCGTTGGCATAGGTGACCGCCTGCTCGACATCGGCTGCCGCATGGGTCGACACCATCGCGATGTCATAGGCTTCGAGCAGATGCTTGATCTCGACCGGTTCGAGCCATTTGCGGCCATCGGCGATGGCAGCGGCGACGATCTGCCTGGCAGCCCGGGCGTCGGGCACGAACGTATCGGGCATTGCAGGAGGAACCTGGCTCAGCTCCTCGACCACTTCGCGGTGCCGGACCAGGTGCATGAATCCGCGCACTGCATCGTCTTCGGTCGGGTAGTTCGGAATCCTCGCGTCGGAGAGCGTCTGGATGATCGTCTGATCGGCTCCGACCCAGGCCGCCAGCACGGGCTTCGCCCAACTGCGATGCTGCTCGCGATATTTTCCGACGAGCTCCGTCACGGCTATTGCGATGTCGGCAGCAGAGGCGATCGCGGTCTGCACGTTGAGGACGAGAACTGCATCATTATCTGGGTCGGCGAGCAGCACCTCCAGCGCCGCCGCATAGCGCGACGCATCGGCATCGCCGACGATGTCGACCGGATTTGCGCCGGACCAGGTCGGCGGCAACACGTCATCGAGCTTTTTGCGCGCATCTGCCGAGATGGACGCCGGAATTCCGCCAAGCTCGACCAATCGATCAACGGCAAGAACGCCGATACCGCCGCCATTGGTCAGGATGGCGAGGCGCTTTCCGGTCGGCGATCCGACGCGGCCGAGCGTCTCGGCGCAGTCGAACAGCTCGCGCAGATCGGAGACCCGCAGGACACCCGCGCGGCGGAACGCCGCGTCATAGACGGCGTCAGCGCCCGCAAGCGCGCCGGTATGGGTCGCGGCCGCCTTCGCGCCCTGTGCCATGCGGCCGGACTTTACCACGACGACCGGCTTGACGCGCGCAGCAGCGCGTGCCGCGGACAGGAATTTGCGCGCGTCCTTGATGGCCTCGATGTAGAGCAGGATCGCGCGGGTCTTGTGATCCATCGCGAAATAATCGAGCAGGTCGGCAATATCGACATCGATCTGATCGCCGATCGAGACAATGCCGGAGAAGCCGACGCCACGCTGCGCAGCCCAATCCACCATGCCGGCGGCGATCGCGCCGGATTGCGAAATCAGGGCGAGATTTCCCGCGGCCGGCATGTGCGCGGCAAAGCTGGCATTGAGGCTGACGCCGGGCATCATGATGCCCAGGCAGTTCGGCCCGATCAGCCGCATGCCGTATTTGCGGGCCGCGGCGATTGCGGCTTCGTGCACGGATCCCGGTCCATGACCGAGCCCCGCTGAGACAATCAGCGCTCCCGCCGAGCCGCGTCGCCCGGCTTGGTCGATGATGTCGGGAACCTCACGTGCCGGCGCGGTGACGACCACGAGTTCGGGCACGAAGTCCAGCCTGTCCAGGCTCTTCACCGAAGCGACGCCGCCGATCTCGGCATGCCGCGGATTGACCAGGCCAAACCGCCCCTTGAATCCGGCGCTCCGAATGTTCTCCAGAACGGCGCGTCCCACCGAGACTGGACGGGCACTCGCCCCGACCAGCGCGACCGACTGCGGCGACAGCAGATTCTTCAGGCGATAGGTGGACATGACAGCAAATGCGCCCGGTCGGTAGTGGTTCCGGTGGTGGGAAGATCAGGCCGATGATTTATGACGAGCCTAGTGCGAGATCATAACCCAGCAGGGTGGCTCGCCAATGACGGTCTTTGTCACACCGCCCCAGACGATCTCGTTTAGACGCGAATGATGGTAGGCGCCCATCACGATCGCATCGATGGTATTGGAATTGGCCCAGCTTCCGAGCACCTTGCCGATCGAGCTGCCGCTGCCCTTCGCCGTTTCGAACGAGGCGTAGACGCCGTGTTCCCTCAGATGGCTGACGAGGGCCGTTCCGGATTGCTCGATCGCGTCGGTCTTGTCGTCGGCCACGGTCACCACGCGGACTGATGCAGCAGCCTGAAGGATCGGCATCGCGTCGCCAATTGCCCGTGCCGCACGCGCGGAGTGATCCCAGGCAATCATGATGTTCTCGAATTCCGGGCGCAGCTCATCCACATGCTGTTCCGGACAGAGCAGCAGCGGTCGCCCGGATTCGAACAGGATCGTCTCGACGATATGCTCGGTGCGGCTGTCATGCGGCCTCACGGGGACCAGCGTGAGATCGCTGAAACGCGCATGCTCGGCCAGGATCGACGCGATCTGATCCGCCGGCACCTTGGCCGAACGGCTCTGACTGCGGAGGTCGGCGCGAGAGGCAGCGCCGGTGAATGCATTCAGGAGAAGCTGCATATCCCCCACCGCGGCGTCGGCCGCAACGGAATCCGCGTCATCGGGAAGCATCACTTTCGGACGCGCGAAAACCTCGTCCTCGAGTGCAAGCGCCGTGATCCTGGCACCGAGGTCGGCGGCGACCGCCACGCATTTCTCGATTGCAGCAAGGGCCGGCCCGCGGGCCTGGCCGACAAGCGGCAGAAAGACGTCCTTGATGGGCATCGGGATTCTCCTCTGCGACCAGAATAGGCCGGCTTTCGCCGGGATGTTTGATCCTCATCAAGCCCCGGGGGGAGAACTCCGCCAGCGAGAGGCGGGCATTGACCGAAGTCAAGGACTGGCGGCCACTGCATTCTAAGGATTAACGTGGTTGGCGGCCGCATCGCCTTCCGACGCATTGGGACCTACCAGCAGGGATGACAGACGATTCCGCGACCCAGGACCGGATCTTTGCGGCGCTCACCGATCCCGTCGGCCATCCGACCGTGAAGCGGATCGATACGCATGCGGCCTCGGTCTTTCTCGACGGGCCACGCGCGTTGAAGATCAAACGGGCCGTGCGGTTTCCGTTCCTCGATTATTCGACATTAGCGAAGCGGAAGGCGGCCTGCGAGGAGGAGATCAGGATCAACCGGCCGCTGGCGCCGCAGATCTATCACCGCGTCGTCGCGATCACCGAAGAACCGGACGGATCGATAGCGGTGGATGGCCGCGGCCGGCCGATCGAATATGCGGTCGACATGTCGCGCTTCGATGAAAAACGGACGCTGGACCATCTGGCGAAAACCGGCCCGCTGGATGCGAACCTTGCCTCGGCTGCCGCCGACGCCATCGCGGACTCGCATGCGGCTGCGCCCCGTGTTGACGGCAAGGCGTGGGCTTCCTCCATCCCCGGCCTCATCGACGGAAACAGGAACGGTCTGCAGAAGGGCAACCATATCGACGCCGAAGAGATCGAGCAGCTCACCGAAGCCTCGCACGCAATGTTCTTGCGCCTGCGGCCACGGCTCGAAGAGCGCGGCCGTCAAGGGTTTGTGCGCCGCTGCCACGGCGACCTGCATCTTGCGAACATCGTGTCGATCGGCGACCAGCCAATCCTGTTCGATGCCGTCGAATTCGATCCGGGAATCGCGACCGTCGACGTGCTCTACGACCTCGCTTTCATGCTGATGGACTTGGTGCACCACGATCAACCCGTCGCCGCCAATATCGTCCTGAACCAATATCTCGGCGCGACGCCGCCCGAAAATCTCGACGCGCTCTCCGCATTGCCGCTGTTCATGTCCATTCGCGCGGCGATCCGCGCCCAGGTGACGCTGGCACGCCTGGCCCGGCCCGACGCCGACCGAACCAGG
Source organism: Bradyrhizobium betae (assembly GCF_004123905.1). Taxonomy (GTDB): domain Bacteria; phylum Pseudomonadota; class Alphaproteobacteria; order Rhizobiales; family Xanthobacteraceae; genus Bradyrhizobium; species Bradyrhizobium betae_A. The sequence goes on along the minus strand of NZ_MZXW01000050.1, from coordinate 442,501 downwards.
ATTGTTCGTGAGGCACGCAATTATTTCGATCTCGCCCAGGCTCTGATCCATCCTCCCGCGCCGCGCCTGATTGCGGTCGGCGGACTATCGGGGACCGGCAAGTCCGTCCTCGCCCGCGGGCTGGCGCCTGACGTCGGACCGCAACCAGGAGCTGTCGTGCTACGCAGCGACGTCATTCGCAAGCAGCTGTTTCGCGTGGCACACACCGACCGGTTGCCACCGTCCACGTACCGGCCTGAGGTCACGACACGTGTCTACGAGGTGCTGTTGCAACGCGCCCGACAGGTGCTGGCGCAGGGCCATTCCGCAATCGTCGACGCCGTCTCTGCACGCGAGTCCGAACGCGACGAACTCGCCGCCCTGGCTAGTGAATGCAATGTGCCGCTGCGTGGACTATTCCTGATTGCGGACCTCGCAACGCGCCAAGCGCGAATCGGAAGCCGCCGAGGAGACGCATCCGACGCCACACAAGAGGTTGCTGCGCAGCAGGAGCACTATAATATCGGCCACATCGGGTGGGCGAGCATCGATGCATCCGGGACACAAGAGCAGACGCTCCGGAGCTGCCGGGACGCGATCTCCGAAGGCAAATAAGGCAATCTGATTGACGCGGGCAAGGATGTCGCGACCCACCACGAGTTCGACGACGACCGCGCGCGCCAAGCCGCCGACGCGGCGCAATGCCCTGCCGGGCCGCCTCAGCCCCGGCATGGCCTGCGATACGGCGTTCCGGATCATTGCCCGGCGCCACCTCGATGCCGTCCTCGCCCAGCACGACGGCACATGCCGTGGCGACCCGGAGGCGCTGCACCAGATCCGGATCGCACTGACACATTTGCGCACCGCCATCCGCTTCTTCTCGCCCGTGGTCGATGACGGGTTACGGCCGGCGGTCTGGACCGAGCTGAAATGGCTGAACAGCCAGCTCGGCATGGTGCGCGACCTCGACGTGGCGATCGACCGGGTCATCGCCGAGAGCGGCGGCGAGCTCGACGTGATCGCCGAGCTCCAGCACTGGGACGAGAAGCGCGCCGAGAGCCACCGCCTGCTGGCGCGCGCGCTGCAATCGGCGCGCTATCGCCGCCTGGTCGAGCAGACCTCGGCCTGGATCGAGAGCGGCCCCTGGTCGACAAGGCGCAGCAAGGAGGCCATCAGGCTGCGCCGCTGCGCGCTCGCCGACCATGCAACGGCCCAGCTCGCCGAATGGGAAACGACACTGCTCAAGAAGGCGCGAAAACTCCGCAAGCTCGACGTCGAGAAGCGGCACAAGCTGCGGCTTCTCAACAAGCGGATGACCTATTCGGTCGAGTCGCTGGAGGACCTGTTCGCCGACGAATCCTTGACCAAGCAGAAGTCGATCCTCAAGCAATTGCGCAAAGCGCAAAAGTCGCTCGGCCAGTTGAACGACGATGCGCGCGGACAGACGCTGGCGGCGTCATTGAACGAAGCCGTCCCCGAGGCCGGCATTCGCTTCCTCGACCGCAAGCGGGAAAACAAGCTGCTGCGAAAAGCCTCGAAAGCTTACCGGAAACTGGACAAGGCCAAGCCATTCCGCTCCTCCGACCTCGCGCCGACTGCGGAGCCCGAGGACTAGGTGCACGCAAGCATTTGCTTGACTTGCGTCAAATCCAGCCCCTGCCGCTGCTCTAAGCTTCGCGCATCGCGAATCTTAATGAACTTGCGGAGTTCTCCATGCGCGCCCACCAGATCATGACCCCGTCGGTCATCTCGGTCGCCCCCGACACCAGCATCGTCGAGGCGGCGAACATCATGCTGAAGCGGCACATTAGCGGTCTCACGGTGGTTGACGACACCGGCAAGCTGGTCGGCGTCGTTTCGGAAGGAGATTTCATCCGACGCAGCGAAATCGGCACCGGGCGCAAGCGGGGACGCTGGTTGCGGTTCATCCTCGGTCCGGGCGAGTCCGCCAGCGACTTCGTCCACGAGCACGGCCGCAAGGTCGCGGAGGTGATGACCGCTTCGCCGGTCACCATCACCGAGGATACCGCGCTCGCGGAGATCGTCGATCTCATGGAACGGAACAACGTGAAGCGCCTGCCGGTGGTGCGCGGCGACAAGGTTGTCGGGATCGTCTCCCGCGCCAATTTGCTACAGGCGGTGGCGGGCCTCGCCCGCGAGGTGCCGGATCCGACGGCCGACGACGATCACATTCGCAGCCGCATCATCGACACCATGGAGAAGAACGATTGGTGCCCATTCGGACTGAACGTGATTGTCCGCAACGGTATCGTTCATCTCAGCGGCGTTATCACCGAAGAACGCGCACGGCGGGCCGCGGTCGTCGCGGCCGAGAACGTCGAAGGCGTCAAGAAGGTGCACGACCATCTCTGCTGGGTCGACACCATGTCGGGCGTTTATCTGAACTCGCCCGAGGACGATGACCTCGCCAAAGCGAGCTAAGACGGGCCACAGGTCAAATATGGCTCAGCGGGGAATGACGGCAGTGGCTTCAATCTCGACGCGCGCCGCCTTCTCGACGAGACGGACGACCTGAACGAGCGCCATCGCCGGATAATGCGCACCGAAGATGGCACGGTAGACCTTGCCGAGTTCTCTCAGGTTCGCCAGATACTCGTCCATGTCGACAACGTACCAGGTCAGGCGCACAAGGTGCTCGGGACGTGCACCGGCTTCGGCGAGGATTTCAGCGATGTTGCTCAGGGTCTGGTGGACCTGCGCGACAAAACCGTCCGCGAGACGCTCTGCGGCATCCCAACCGATCACACCGCCGGTGACGACGATGCGCCCCTCCGCGGCCATACCGTTGGCATAGCCTTTCGGTATCGGCCAGCCAGACGGCTGCAGCACCTTCACCGTCGAGCGCGTGTCGTCATCGGCTGCGGTCGGCAGCACCGCAAGCTGCGGGCCTTTCGGCGTCGTCACGGACAATTCTCTATCCTTCTCATTCTGCGGCGGCGCCCGATGAGGTCGCGGCGGCTTGCGCCATCTGCCGCAGGGCAAAGCGCTTCAATTTGCCGGTCTCGGTTTTCGGGAGTTGCGTCACGAACTCGATCGCGCGCGGATATTTGTACGGCGCGATCTCGCGTTTGACATGGTCCTGCAACTCGGCGGCCAGCTGAGCATCGGGCGTCACGCCGGGCGCGGCAATGACGTAGGCCTTCACGATCATTCCGCGCGCCTCATCGGGTGCGCCGACCACACCGCACTCGACCACTGACGGATGTGTCAGCAACGCCGCCTCGACGTCGGTGCCTGCGATATTGTAGCCGGCCGACACGATCATGTCGTCGGAGCGCGACTGGTACCAGAAATAGCCGTCGGCATCCATCAGATAGGTATCGCCGGTGATGTTCCAGCCATCCTGGACGTATTTGCGCTGCCGATCGTCGGCGAGATAGCGGCAACCGGTCGGTCCTCGCACGGCAAGGCGTCCCATCGTGCCCGGCGGCACATCGTCGCCGGCATCATCGACGATCTTCGCCTCATAGCCAGGCACCGGCTTGCCCGTCGCGCCCGGACGAATCTCGTCCTCGGTCGCGCTGATGAAGATGTGCAGCAACTCGGTCGAGCCTATGCCGTCCATCAGCTTGATGCCCGTCGCCTTGAGCCAGGCGTCGAACGTCGGCTTCGGCAGCGTCTCGCCAGCGGAGATGCACTTCCGTAGTGAGGAAATGTCGCGCCCCGGAAGCTTGCCGATCATGGCGCGGTATGCGGTCGGCGCCGTGAAACAGACTGTGATCTTGTATTGCTCGATCGCCGTGAGGATGTCGTCCGGCGTCGTCTTCTCCAGCACCACGAAGGAGGCGCCGATATGCATCGGAAACAGCACGCCGCCGAAGCCGAAGGTGAAGGCGAGCGGCGCCGAGCCAACGAAGCGATCCTTCTGCTCTGCGCGCAAGATGTTGCGCGCGTAGCCGTCGCACACCGCCAGCATGTCGCGATGGAAATGCATGGTGCCCTTGGGATCGCCGGTCGTGCCAGACGTGAAGGCGATCAGGCAGATGTCGTCGGAGGCGGTATCGACGGCTTTGAACTCGGGGCTCGCGTCGGCGATCAGCGCCTCGAGCGAGTCAGCAGCGCCATTGCCCCAATAGACCACGTGCTTGAGACCAGGCGCTGCGGTTTTCGCCTTCTCCATTTCGTCAGAGAGTTTGCCGTCGCAGAGCGCCAGCGTGATCTCCGCCTTCTGGATCGGGTAGGACAGCTCCTTAGCGCGCAGCAGCGGCATCGTCGCCACGCAGATGCCGCCGGCCTTGATCACTGCGAGATAGGTTGCGACCATCATGGGACTGTTGGCCGATCGCAGCAGCACACGTCCGCCGGTCACGAGGCCCAGCTTGCCTACAAGGACGTTGGCGATGCGGTTCACGAGTGCTCGCAGCTCGCGGTAGCTATAGCTGACGGCAGGACTGATGACGCAGGGCGCATCGCCATGGCCCTCTTCGACCCAGCGATCGAGGAAATAGCTGACGCAGTTCAATCGCTGCGGATAGTGCAGCTCCGGCAGCGTGAAACGAAACTCCGGCCAGAGCTCGCGCGGCGGCAGATGCTGCCGCGCAAATGTATCGACATGGGCCGTTGCAGCATTGCCGTCATACGAGCCCGACACGTGAACCTTGGCGGCGTTGGCCATCGCAAGCTCCTTTGCGCATGGAAAGCACCCGGCAGCACTAACTGGGAAACATTTTAGGCTTAAAACAATTTGGTGCAATAGCGGATTTTGGGCATCCCATGCTTTTTCCTGCGGCAAAGAGGGATTGGCGACCAGTCCGACTGCTAGGAGCGGCGACGCGCGGCTGATTTCTGCGCCGACGCCTTGGTCTTGGCGAGGAGGCGCATCAACTCGCGCACGTCCTTCGGCGTCAGATCCGCGAAGAGATCGGCGATCCAGGTCTCGTGCTCCGCAGCCATCCTGCGGAACTCGGCGCGACCGAGTTTTGTGAGGCGGATCACCTGGACCCGGCGGTCCGTCTCCGAGGTGCGCCGGTCGAGATGGCCGGATTCCACCAGTCGCTCGACGAGGCCCGTGACGTTGCCATTGGACACCATCATGCGCTTGGAGACGTCGGACAACGTCATGCCGTCAGGCGCCTTGTCGAGCTGCGCCATCAGATCGAAACGAGGCAGGGTGACGTCGAAGCGCTGCCGCAGCCGGCCGCGCACTTCGCCCTCGACCAGGGTCGTACAAGTGAGCAGGCGCAACCACAGCCGAAGCTCTTCGGCATGGTCTTCCGGCGTTTCGACGGCCTTGGTCTCGGAATCGAGCATTTCGGTGCAGTCACTCACGGCCGGCATTGGCGTCGGCACGGATTCCCCAACGTTTTGAGCTTCAAATAAATCTGCGCCGGCCGCAAGCCTAAAGCTGCAACAATCGACCGCACGCCAGTTTCTTTAAGCTTCAAGCAATTGGCGCGACGCTTGCATGCATACTGCCGGCGATGACGCGATGCGCCCCGCCTTGCTTGCCGCGGCGGCCATCATCGGCATAAGCTCGGATTAGAGTACTCGGCTTGCGACGCAAGCCCTGATGTCACGGGGGACAGATCATGAAGACGCAATTGACCTTGGCCGCGGCCGCCTTGCTGCTCGGCACCGCGATGAGCCCTGCCCTCGCCCAGGAGAAGATCAAGCTAGGCGTGATCGTGACCCTGTCGGGCCCCGCCGCCGCGCTTGGCCAGCAAGTTCGCGACGGCTTTGCGCTCGGGGTAAAGGATCTCGGCGGCAAGATGGGCGGTCGCGAGGTCGAAGTCGTCGTTGTCGACGACGAGTTGAAGCCCGATGCGGCAGTGACCAAGGTCAAGGGCCTTCTGGAGCGCGACAAGGTCGATTTCGTGGTCGGACCGATCTTCTCCAACATCCTCCAGGCGATCCATCGGCCCGTCACGGAATCCAAAACCTTCCTGATCAGCCCCAATGCCGGCCCGTCGACTTTTGCCGGCAAGGACTGCAACCCGTTCTTCTATGTGACGTCATATCAGAACGACCAGGTCCACGAGATCCTCGGCAAGGTCGCGCAGGATCGCGGCTACAAGCGCATGTACCTGATGGTGCCGAACTATCAGGCCGGCAAGGATTCGGTGGCGGGCTTCAAGCTCGACTACAAGGGCGAGATCGTCGAGGAATCCTACATGCCGCTCAACACGCTGGACTTCCAGCCGGAGCTGTCCAAGATTTCCTCGCAGAAGCCCGATGCTCTCTTCACGTTCATGCCGGGCGGCCTCGGCGTCAATCTCGTCAAGCAATACAAGCAAGCCGGCCTCGCCGACAGCATCCCGGTGCTCTCGGCTTTCACGGTGGATGAATCGACCCTGCCGGCGCAGCAGGACGCGGCGGTCGGGATGTTCGGCGGCGCGAACTGGGCACCCAACCTCGACAATCCCCAGAACAAGAAGTTCGTCGCCGCCTATGAGGCCGCCTATAACGGCGTGCCCGGCACTTACGCCTTCCAGGCCTATGACGCCGCGATGCTGATCGACAGCGCGATCAAAGGCGTGAAGGGCGACCTCTCGAACAAGGATGCTGTTGGGGCCGCGCTGAAGAAGGCCGACTTCACCTCGTTGCGCGGCGCCTTCAAGTTCAACACCAACGGCTATCCGATCCAGGACTTTTACCTGACCAAGGTCGCCAAGCGCCCGGACGGCAAGTTCCAGACCGAGGTCGTCCAGAAGGTTTTCGAGAATTACGGCGACCGCTATGCCAAGGATTGCAAGGCGGCGAACTAAGACTGCGCGTCGCGTCAAGGGAGGACTGCAATGAAGAGCGAAATCACCGGCATCACCCGGGCCAACGAGGGGATCCAGGGCATTTCCTGGAACATCCTCGGTCAGACCTATGTGCCCAAGAGCAATACCGAGCACAGCTTCTCCTGGCACGCGACATTGCCGCCGGGTACGTTCGTGCCACCCCACATCCATCCCGACCAGGATGAGTATCTCTACATGCTGGAGGGCAAGCTCGACTTCATGCTCGGCAATTCGGAGTCGCAGGCGAGCGCGGGTGATTTGATCCGGCTCGGCATGGGCGTGCCGCATGGCATCTTCAACAAGTCCGAGCAAACAGCGAAGGTGCTGTTCTGGGTCTCGCCGACCAAAAAACTTTTCGACTTGTTCTGGGGCCTTCACAACATGAAGGAGCAGAAGCCGGAGGACGTGGTGGCGATGGCCGCCGAGTTCAACATCCACTTCCTACCGCCGCCTCCCGGCGGCTAGCGGCGCTTAGGCGCGTACCGCAGCGAGCCCAGGCACCGCAGCAAAGCCGGCCTTGGTGGCATAGCCGCGCACGATTGCCTCGCGCTGGGAATAGCTCAGGACGTTGTCGACATTATCGAAGCCATCGGGAGCGAGCTGCTCGACGGCGTCGATGACGCCCTCGGGGCCGCCGCGCCGGTTGGACCGGACGATGTCCGCGGTCATCGGCAGGCGCTTCTTCTCGTATTCAAGCAACGCCTGGCGCGGATGCTCGGCGCGCACCAGCGCGTCGGCAAGGCAGCGCGCATCGAGGATCGCCTGCGAGGCGCCATTGGAGCCGACCGGATACATGGGATGCGCGGCATCGCCGAGCAGCGTAACGCGCCCGGACGACCAATAGGGCAAGGGATCGCGATCGCAGGTCGGATATTCGTAGAATTCGGGCGTTGCCGAGATCAGGCTCTTCACGTCGATATAGGGCACCGAGAAGCGCGCCACATGCGGCATCAGCTCCTCGCGCCGGCCCGGCCGCGACCAGTCTTCTTTCCGTGGCGGCGGCGCATTGCCCTCGCCGACCTTGACCAGCACCGCCCAGTTGGTCAGACGGCTCGCCGGGCTCGATCCTTCCGCGATCGGATAGATCACGACCTTGGCATTGAGACCGCCTGCGACGATCATCGACTTGCCGGTGAGGAACACCGGCCAGTCGCGCGCACCGCGCCACAGCATCAAGCCGTTCCAGCACGGTGGTCCTTCGTTCGGGAAAAGCGTGTCGCGCACGCGCGAATGGATACCGTCGGCACCAATCAGGATGTCGCCGCGCACGGTATGGATGTGCGCACCCGCACGATCGAAGAAGTAGGCGGTGACCCCGCCTTCGTCCTGCGTGAAGGCACCAAGGCGGCAACCGGTGTGGATTGCGTCCGCCCCGAGCCGCTCCTCGACGGCACGATGGATGACGCCCTGGAGGCGGCCGCGGTGGATCGAGAATTGCGGCACGTCGTGACCGGCATCGATGCCGCGGGCTTCGCGCCAGACCTCCTGGCCGTGACGATTGAGGTAGTAGAGTTGATCGGTGCGGATCGCGACGTCATCGAGGTTCTGGAGCAGGCCGAGACCGGCGAGCTCGCGCATCGCGTGCGGCAGCGTGTTGATGCCGACGCCGAGCTCGCGGATGGTATCTGACTGTTCGAAGATCTCGCATCCAATGCCCCGCGCACGCAGCATCAATGCCGTGGTGAGACCTCCGATACCGCCACCGACGATAATCGCCTTCATCGCCCTCAACTCCACTCAAAACACACCAGGCAATGGGTTAACGTCGCATGGCCGGTCGCTCCACCGCAAGCGGCTTTGTCGCCTCCGCCCGGCCCTCGGCCCGGGTCTTGGGCTTAGCCTTAATTGCGCGCAAAGCCGGGGCTCAATCGCCCCGGAAGACCGGCTTGACCTTGTTGGCGAAGGCCTCGAAGGCACGCTCGAAATCCGCCGTGGTCATGCAGAGGGCTTGAGCAACCGCCTCCGCTTCAATGGCTTCCTCGATCGACATTGCCCATTCCATCGCCAGCATCCGCTTGGTCATGGTGTTCGCGAAGTTCGGCCCTTCCGCGATCTGCTTTGCCAGCAATTGCGCCTGGGGTAGCACCTGCTCCGGCGTCACAATGCGGCTGAAGAAGCCCCACCGCTCGCCCTCCTCCGCGGTCATAAAACGGCCGGTGTAGAGTAGCTCGGAGGCGCGGGACTGCCCGATGATCCGCGGCAGGATCGCGCAGGCGCCCATGTCGCAGCCGGCAAGTCCCACCTTGTTGAACAGGAATGCGACCTTGGCTCCGCTCGCGGCAAGGCGCATGTCCGACGCCATGGCGATGATCGCGCCGGCACCGGCGCAGATGCCCTCGACCGCAGCGACGATCGGCTGCGGGCACGCCCGCATCGCCTTGACGAGGTCGCCGGTCATCCGGGTGAAGGCGGTCAGCCCCTTGGTGTCCATCTTCACGAGCGGGCCGATGATCTCGAACACGTCGCCGCCGGACGAGAAATTACCTCCGGCGCCGGTGACCACAATGGACTTGACGGCATCATCGAACGCGCAGGCACGGAAGAAATCGGTGAGCTCCCGGTAGCTCTCGAAGGTCAACGGATTCTTCCGCTCGGGACGGTTGAGCGTCACGCTCGCAACACCGTCGACCACGGCCAGCAGGAAGTGTTGCGGCGAATAATCCACAAGCGGCACCGTGACGGGATTTGCTGGTCTGCTCATGCGATGTCCTTTTCCTTAGTTCCAGGCCGCTAGATTTCACCGCCGGCAACGGCAATCGCCTGACCGGTGATCGCGCCAGCGCCCTCGCCGCACAGCCACAGCACGGCGTCGGCCACCTCCTGAGGCGAGATCAGCCGCCCCTGCGGATTGTGCTTGGCGAGCTCGGCAATCGCCTGCTCGCGGGTTCGTCCCGTCTTCTTCATGATGTTCTCGATGCTGACGGCGACCAGATCAGTGTCGGTGAATCCGGGGCAGACCGCATTCACGGTCACGTTGCTGCTCGCCATCTCGAGCGCAAGCGAACGCACAAGGCCAACCACGGCGTGCTTGGCAGCGACATATGCGCTGACATACGCATAGCCCTTGAGCCCGGCCGTCGATGCAACCGCGACGATGCGGCCATAGGGGCGGTCGTTCATTCCCGGCAACACGGCACGAACGGCATGGACCACACCCATGAAATTGACGTCCATCATGCGTGCAAAAAGCGCGCTGTCCGATTTCGCGAAGGGCGCAGACTCGGCACTGCCGGCATTCGCAACCAGAATATCGATCGGCTTCCTCGCGCTCACCTCGGCGACGGCGGCTTTCAGCGCAGCCTCATCCGAGACGTCGGCGACGGTGTAAAAATGCGCAGCGCCGGCGCTGACGGCCTCTTCGAGCGTTGCAGCATTCCGGCCAAGCACTGTCACGGTCGCGCCGGCGCCGACGAGTGACGCCGCGATGGCACGACCGATGCCGCGGCCGCCTCCGGTCACCAGCGCGTGCGGTGAGTGCGGCAAACCGGACATGCGTTGTCTCCCTGAACTGGCTGCTGGCCTATGCTTCGATATATTTTAAACTTCAAGCTTTTGCAACGAAGTGTCCGCTTGACCACCACAAGCAGCCGCGTCTCACCGACCGGCCCGAAAATTGCTTTAAGTATAAAATTATCGCTTCCCATCGACGGCAGGCCTGTTAGCATCGCAGGGCCAAGCAAAAGGATGTCGCGTGTCGCAGCCTGCGCCGATGATAACAAACGACGGACGCTTCGCCTATGAAGCCGCTGGCGATCCGGGTGCGATACCTTTGATTTTCCTGCACGGTATCGGCGGCGCCGCGCGGGCCTGGCGGCGGCAGCTTGCGACATTCGGCGACCGCTTTCGCGCCATCGCGTGGGACATGCCGGGCTATGGCGGATCGGCGCCACTCGCCAGCGTCAGCATCGCTGCCCTGGCTGACGCGCTCCAGCAATTCATCGAGCAGATCGGTACCGCGCGCCCCATTCTGGTCGGCCATTCGATCGGCGGCATGATCGTCCAGAAATGGCTGGTTCAGTCGCCGAAACTGGCGCGTGCGGTCGTCCTGGCGCAGACCAGCCCGGCCTTCGGCAAGTCCGACGGGGACTGGCAGAAATCGTTCATCGCAGCGCGGCTCGGGCCACTCGACCGCGGGGAGACGATGAAATCGTTGGCGCCATCCCTGGTGAAAGAGCTGGTTGGCGACGATCCCGATCCGAAAGGGATGGAACTTGCGCGCGAGTGCATGGCAAGCGTGCCGGAGGGCAGCTATCGCGCCATGATGCTGGCCTTGATCGGGTTTGACCAGCGCAGCACGCTAAAGGATATTTCCGTGCCGACGCTGCTGCTGTCCGGGTCCAGGGACAACAACGCGCCCGCTCCCATGATGGCGAAAACGGCGACCTTCATTCCTTCGGCCGAATATGTCGAGCTGGCCGGTGTCGGCCATCTGGCAAATCTTGAACGACCTGACGCCTTCGATCAGGCTCTCGGCGGGTTCCTGGATTCCGTCGCTGCAAAACGGGTGACCGCGCAATGACCCTGCCAGTCAGCAAGACCATCGGCGCAACGGGCAAGGTCGCGCTGGACGCCCCGATCTTCGATCCCGTCGCATTCCGCCTGAGCGACGAACAAGCGGGCATCATCGCCCGCGCCCGCGAGATCGGACAGAGCGTGTTCGCCGGTCGTGCAGCGACCTACGATCGCGAGGCGGTTTTCCCAACGGAGAATTATCGCGATCTGCACCGGGTCGGCCTCCTCGGCATCGCCGTTCCCAAGCAGCATGGCGGACTTGGCGCGAATTATCAGACCTATGCATTGGCGGCCGCCGAGATCGGCCGCTATTGCGGCGCCACTGCGCTCACATGGAACATGCATGTCTGCTCCACCCTATGGACGGGCCCGCTCGCCGACGACCTCGACATGGATACGCAGACTCGCGCCGAGCACGAGCGGCGGCGCGCCGTCCACTACAAACGTATCGTCGAGGATGGAGCGATCTACTCGCAACCCTTCTCCGAAGGCGGCGCCGCGGCCGCGGGCGGCGTTGCTTTCGGTACGGAAGCTAAGCCCGTCGAGGGTGGCTGGGTCGTCAACGGCAAGAAGATCTTTGCATCGCTTTCCGGCCACGCCGACTATTACGGAGTGCTCTGCACCGAAATCGTGGAAGGCGAGAAGGCGTCCCGCCGCAATACGCTTTACCTTGCCATCGCCGCGAAATCGGAAGGCGTTTCCGTCGTCGGCGACTGGGACCCACTCGGCATGCGCGGCACCGTCTCGCGAACGCTTCTGTTCAAGGACGTATTCGTGCCCGACGATTCCGCCCTGATGCCGCGCGGCGTTTATTTCCAGGCCGCAATGCGGTGGCCGCACATGTTCCTGACGCTGTCGCCGACCTATATGGGTCTCGCGCAAGCCGCCTATGATTTCACCGTGCGTTATCTGCGCGGCGAGGTGCCCGGCATGCCGCCGGTCAAGCGGCGGATGTACCCAACCAAGCAGATCGCGGTCGCGCAAATGCAGATCAAGCTCGAGCAGATCAAGGCGATTTGGTTCCAGGCGGTCACCGAAGCCCGCGCCAATCCGAGCAAGGAACAGGTACTGCGCGCCTATGCCGCGCAATATTCGGTCATGGAGGGCGCCAATGAACTCGCCGCGCTCGCGATCCGCACTTGCGGCGGTCAGGCCATGCTCCGCTCGCTCCCGCTGGAACGCATCTATCGCGACAGCCGCTGCGGCTCACTGATGCTGCCCTGGACGGCCGAGCTCTGCCTCGACCGCATCGGGCGCGAAGCGCTGTACGAGGCCGGCGAAACGGACGACTGACGGTGGACCTCTGTAGTCTGATCGATCGCAACGCGGCGTTCGCGCCAGACAAGACGGCCATCGCCTTCGATGGGGAGCGGCTGAGCTATGCGGCGTTCGCCGCGCGTATCGAGCAGACCGCAACGGCCTTGAAGCAGCAACTCGGCGTCGGTCGAGGCGACCGCGTCGCGATCCTGAGCTTGAACCGGCCGGACTATTTAGTACTGCTCTACGCGTGCGCGCGGCTTGGGGCATTGCTCGTGCCCTTGAACTGGCGGCTGGCGGTCGCCGAGCAGCTCTTCATTCTCACCGATGCCGGCGCCAAGGTGCTGGTGCTCGAGCAGGCCATTGAAGGAGTTCTCCCGGAGCTTGCCCAGGCTGCGCCGGGGATTGCCATCGTCGGTCTCGATTTCGAGCCGCAGCACGGCACGACATTCGAAACGCTGCTGGGGCGCTGTGAAGGCAGCGCCCGCAATCCGCAGGCCGATCTCTCATGCCCGCTCCTCATCGTCTACACATCAGGGACGACCGGACGACCAAAGGGAGCTGTGCTCCGGCAGGAGGCGCTGTTCTGGAACGGCGTCATGAGCCAGCACATGCACAACATGACCTCCGATGATCATGTGCTGACGGTGCTGCCATTCTTCCATGTCGGTGGCCTCAACATCCAGACCACCCCGGCGCTCCAGATCGGTGCGACTGTCACGATCCACGCGCGCTTTACTCCGGACACCGCGCTTGCGTCCATCGAACAGGAACGGCCGACGCTAACAGTGATGGTACCGGCGATCATCCAGGCCATAAGCGAGCACCCCACCTGGCCCGCGGCCGATCTTTCGTCGCTCAAAGCCGTCGCCACCGGCTCGACCATCGTGCCACCGCACCTGATCGACCGTTTTGTCACTCGCGGCGTCCCCGTGCTTCAAGTCTACGGCTCAACGGAAACTTGCCCCATCGCGATCTACACCCGGCTCGGCGGCGACCTTTCGCGTGCGGGATCGACCGGACTTGCCGGCCTGTGTTGCGAAGCAAAGGTGATCGATCAGGCCGGCGCCGAAGTGCCGCCGGGCACACCGGGCGAGATCGCAGTACGAGGGCCCAACGTGTTCTTCGAATATTGGGGCAATGCGGATGCGACGCGCGATGCCCTGCACGATGGCTGGTATCGCACCGGCGATATCGGGCTGTGCGACGCCGACGGCTATTTTTGGGTCCGCGACCGCAAGAAGAACATGATCATTTCCGGCGGCGAGAATGTCTATCCGGCCGAGGTCGAGCGCGTCCTGCTCGAGCATCCCGATGTCAGCGAATGCGCCGTGATCGGCCGGCCCGACCCGCGCTGGGACGAAGTGCCGATCGCTTATGTGATCCGGCGGTCCGGATGCCGGCTCGAAGCCGACGAACTGAGAGCGCACCTTCAGGCACAACTCGCCCGCTTCAAGGTTCCGCGCGATATCGTCTTCGTCACCGATCTGCCGCGCACCGCGTTGGGCAAAGTGCAACATTTTCTGCTGAAACAGCTTGATGCGCAGTCGCGCGCGCAAGGAGAAGCGTCTTGAAGATTGCGGTTCTGGGTGGGGGAAACGGCTCTTTCGCGGCCGCGGGCGATTTTGCGCTGTCGGGGCATGACGTCCGGCTCTGGCGCCGCGACGCGGATCAGGTGGCAGCACATCGCGCGGCCGGCTCGCGCATTCTGGTGAAGGACCACAACGGCCGGCACGACGTGAAGCTGGCGTTGGTGACGACCGACATCGCAGAAGCCGTTACCGGCACCGAGCTGATCGTGTGCCCGGCTCCCGCCTTCGCCCAGCCGGACATCGCGCGGTTGCTTGCTCCGCACCTGCGGGACGGCCAGGTCGTATTTCTGCCGCCAGCGACATTCGGCTCGATGATCTTCGCGAAGGCAGCGAGGGATGCCGGCAACCACGCCAAGGCGAGCTTTGCCGAAACCGGAACGCTGCCCTGGCTGACCCGCAAGCACGGGCCGTTCGAGATCGCGATTACGATCCGCGCCAAGCGGTTGCCGGTCGGTGTCTTTCCACTCGGTCAGGCACCGCACGCGCTCGAAGTGATCGGACGCGCCTTCCCCGACGCAATCGAACCATGCGGAGACGCGCTGTCCGGCGCGCTGATGAATGCTGGCCCCATCATCCACCCGCCACTGATCGTGATGAATGCGGGGCCGATCGAGCATTTCGAACGATGGGACATCCACAGGGAAGGAACGCAAGCCGCGATCCGCCGGGTCACCGACGCGCTCGACGCAGAGCGGATCACCGTGCGCGAAGCGCTCGGCTACGGCGCGCCGCACTTCCCGCTCGTCCATCACTACGCCGAGGAAGGCGAGATCTGGATGTATGGCCGCGGCTCGCATGACCGGCTGACGGATTCCGGCGACTGGCGCGAACGGATCGTGTTGACTGAGCACCGCTACATGCGTGAGGATTTGAGGCTTGGACTATCGTTGCTGGTATCAGTCGCCGGCCTGGCTGGCGTGGCCACACCGCTAGCCAGGGCTTTCCTGGCGATCGGTGGCTCGATCTGCGGTGAGAACTTTATGCAGGGCGGGCGAACGCTCGATACGCTTGGTCTTGGCAACCTCAGCAAGGCCGAATTGCAGACGCTGCTTCGCAATGGATACTGATCGATGACCAGTCGCGCCAACATCGCCTGTCTCGGAGCCGGCCGCATGGGGCGCGGTATCGCCGTCGCGTTCGCCTATGCGGGGCACAGGGTCACGATGATCGACGTCAAACCTCGCTCTGCAGAGGACTTCGCCAGGCTGGAGGCGGATGCGCTCGGCGAAGTCGGAAAGACATTCGCCAGCCTGTCGAAGCTCGGATTGCTGACCGAGGCCGATGTCGACCCGCTCATCGCGCGGGTCTCGGTGGTGCCGGCAAGCCAAAGCGCCGCAGCACTGGCCAACGCCGGCATTGTCTTCGAGGGGGTCTCGGAAGTCGTCGAACTCAAGCGCGAGGTATTGGAGGCGGCTTCAAAGCAGATAGGCCCGGACACGATCATCGCATCGACCACCTCGACCATCCTCGTTGACGATCTCTCGGGTGTGATCGTGAATCCCCGGCGCTTCCTCAACGTGCACTGGCTCAACCCCGCTTATCTGATCCCGCTGGTCGAGGTTTCGCCCGGCAAAACCACCGATCCCGCCATCATCGAAGAGGTCAAGGCGCTGCTGGAGGGCATCGGCAAAGTTCCTGTGGTTTGCGCGGCGACGCCAGGCTTCATCGTCCCGCGCATCCAGGCGCTCGCCATGAACGAAGCCGCGCGCATGGTCGAGGAAGGAGTCGCGAGCGCCGAGGAGATCGACAAGGCGATCCGCTATGGTTTCGGCTTCCGCTACGCCGTGCTCGGTCTGCTTGAATTCATCGACTGGGGCGGCGGCGACATCTTGTACTATGCCAGCCGTTATCTCGAAGGCGCGCTCGGCAGCGACCGCTATCGCGCGCCGGACGTCATTGCACGGAACATGCACGAAGGGCGGATCGGCCTGCGAACGGGCGCAGGCTTTCTCGATTATTCCGGCCTCGATGTCGACGCGTATCGGGCAAAGCGGCTTCAGGCCATGGTCGACCTGCTCCGGCACTTCGAGCTGGCGCGCCCGCCCGTGCTCGACCGCAACTAGCCGAAGACGTCCTGGAGCACACCTTCCCGCACCACCGGGACGCCATCGAGCTCGATGGTGGTTCCCATCATGGGCAAGTCGAAATGGCCTGCGGTGTAGCGGCCGGCAAATTCGTTCGCGCCGGTCGAGAACAGGAAATTGCCCGAGACGGCACGAATTTCCGTGCCGTTGGTGTCGCGCTGGTCGTACATCGAAAGCGCTTCATAGCGCGCAGCCGGGTTCATGCCGAAACCGACATGCGAGACCGCATAGGCCTCGCGATCGCCCCAGGCAGCGAGATAGGCGCGCATCATCGCGGCATCCGTGCCCTCGCCTTCCAGCTCGACGACATAATCGTCCTTCAAGGTCAGCTTCACCGGCGACGTCAGGTAGCGTTTGAAAGTCAAATTGATGTCGCCAGGGGCCATCACCAGCGTGCCGTTGATCGTCTCCCTCTTGGGAAAGCTTACGACGATGCCGCCCGGCCAATGCGCCAGCGTGCCGGGCTTGTCGGTCCAGCCCCAGACTCCGACCGTCGACGCACCCACCATATCGACATCGAGCGCCGTGCCCGCCTTTGAGGTCACGCGCATCCGCTTGGTCCCGCGCAGCATCTTCGCCGCCGCTCGAACCCGCTTCTCGAGCGCGAGATCCGGCACCATTCGCTCCAGCGCCTCGGGATGCTCGTTGGAGATCACCAGGATACGCGCGCCGGCCTTGAGGATCTCGGGCGTCTCCACGGCATGCATCAGGCCCTCGATGGTGCAATCCACCACAAAGCCGGCCTGCTGAAGCGCGCTGATCACCGGGCCGAGCCGGTGGATCGCCTCGCTCGCGCCTGTCGAACGAACCGGAACGATGTTGCGGTTGCGCGGCGTCGGCATCACCACATGGAATGGCCGCGCGCCCATTCGCAGCAGCGCGAGTTCCGCCAGATGCACATTCAGCGCACGCGACTGGGTTTCCGAGAGGATCGCCGCAGTATCGCCAGCCTTGACGGCGCAACGCTCAAAGATTTCGCAAAACGCGTCGATCCATTTTGCCTCGATGCGATCAGCCAGCATGGTTCACTCCCGGTCTTCTGGTTTCTTATTCGGTCAGATCACGCCTCGGGAAAGCCCCGTACGAGGTATGATCGCACGGCACCCAACAGACCGTTCAAGATCAACCCCAGCAGCGAGATCGTGATCAGCGGTACGAACATGTCGACGGCCTGGAACGTCCGGGCCGCCGTGACGAGCACATGGCCCAGCCCGTCCGTCGACGTGATCATCTCGGCCAGAAACACGACGATGCAGGAAATGACAAGGCCGATCCGACAGCCGGTCAAGATCGATGGCATCGCCGCCGGCAGCACCACCTTGAATAGGATTTCATAGCGCGGCGTTCCCGCCGCCATAGCCGACCAGATCAGCTTCTGCTCGACGGTCGAGGCGCCGTAGTAGGTGGACAACAGAATCGGAAAGAGCGCATCCGCCGCTACCAACGTAATCTTCGATCCGTGGCCGAAGCCGAGCAGCAACAGCAGCGCCGGGTAGAGCGCGACCTTGGGCAACGGCGCCAATACGCGTACGATCGGCCGAACCACGGCATTGATTGCGGGGCTGGCGGCAGCGGCGACGCCGATGGTGACGCCAAGCACAACCGCAATCGCAAAACCTGCAAACAACCGGATCAGAGTTGCCACGATCTCTTGCTGGAACGTCCACGTCACGAATTGCTGAAACAACCGGCTGAAGACATATCCCGGTGGCGGCAGCAAGACCGCAGGCGCAAAGCCAAATGACACGAGGCCCTGCCACAGGGCGATTACCAGCACAATCGGCGCTAGCCCGAGGATGACGTTTGTGGAGAGAAGGCGCGATGTCATGAGAAGCTCAGCGGAATATCGAACTGAGGTTCTGACCAGCGCACGAGCCTGGCCCGGACCCGCTCGAAGAGCGCATCGAGGCAGATGCCCATGGCTCCCACAATGATGATCATCGCAAAGACGGTGTCGTATTGGCCCATGTCGAGTGCATTGAAGAGGATGTTTCCGGCACCGGACTGGCGGGCGATCATTTCGCTGGTGATCATCGTGATTAGCGCCAGCACCAAACCGGTACGACACCCGGTCAATATCTCTGGCAGCGCCGCCGGCAATACGATCCGGACCAGACGTTGCAGCGGTGAGAGCCCCATAGCCGCGCCTGACCACAACATCTTTTCCTCGACCGCCTTGGCCCCCTCAAAGCTGTGATAGATCACGGGCAGGCTGACGCCGAGAAAGATCACCAGCGTCTTGGTGATATCGCCAACGCCCAGCCACAGCATGATGATCGGCATCAGTGCTGCCTTTGGCACCGGATAGATGATCATCAGCAGCGGATTAAAGAATGCCGCGACCGCGCGGCTACGGCCCATCAACAGGCCCAGCGGGATGGAGAAAATCACCGCTACGCCGAACCCGATCGCC
The DNA here is from genome assembly GCF_004123905.1 of Bradyrhizobium betae. Lineage (GTDB taxonomy): Bacteria > Pseudomonadota > Alphaproteobacteria > Rhizobiales > Xanthobacteraceae > Bradyrhizobium > Bradyrhizobium betae_A. The sequence goes on along the minus strand of NZ_MZXW01000050.1, from coordinate 423,918 downwards.
ATGCGACGCAGCGAGGCCAGGATATTGATCAGCGCCTCCTTGTCGCCAAGGATGTCCGGAATTGCACGGATCGCCTCGATCGCTGTCGGAAAGCTATCGTTCTTCAGCGCGAGCGAGGCGACTTGCCATACGGCCAGCAGCCCCACGCAGGCCAACACCGGTGCAATCCGTCTGGTCAAGGCCGCCGGAGACATCATGAAGGAGACCCGAATTCGTCGCTCTCGTCGAACATGCGCTCGATGTCGACGACGTATTTCTGATAGCGCGGATCGAGCAACAACTCATTGCGGCGTCGCGGCCGCGGGAGATCAATATCGATCACGTGCCGGATGCGGCCGGGTGATTTCGACATCATCACGACCTTGTCTGACAGGAAGACGGCTTCGTCGACCGAATGGGTGACGAACAGGACCGTCTTGCGATCGCGTTCCCAGATATTCAGGAGATCGTTCTGCAAACGCGTCCGCGTGTGGGCGTCGAGCGCACCGAACGGCTCATCCATGAGCAGGACCTCGGGATGGTAGGCGAGCGTTCTGGCCAGCGCCACGCGCTGCTTCATGCCGCCCGACAGCTCCTTGGGATAGAAGTTTTCGTAGCCCTTGAGGCCGACCATCTCGATCAACGCCCGGCTCTGCGCTTCAGCCTCGGCGGCCCGCACGCCCTGTTGACGCGGCCCGTACATCACATTGCCCAGCACGGTCTTCCAGGGAAACAGCGCAAACTCCTGGAACACCGGTCCGCGATCCGGACCCGGCCCTGTGATGGCCTGCCCCTTGATCTTCGCCGCACCGCTGGTCGGGTTGACGAAACCTCCGACGATGTAAAGCAGCGTTGACTTGCCGCAGCCCGACGGACCAAGAATGGAGACGAAAGCTCCTTCCTCGATCGTCAGCGAGATCTCCGATAGCGCCAAATGCTCCTTGCGCGCCGAGGTCTGAAAGACCTGCGAGACGCGGTCGATCTCGATGATCGCAGAAGCCGGCTTTTGTGGCGTCACCGATCTCACCCATTCGTTCGATCTCGAAGGCAACACCTTCATCCCGCCTCTCACTTCACTCGCGCGCCAACCTGCTGAATGTCCTCATCAGCGGCACGAGCTTAGCAAGAAACTTGCCAGACGGGCGGCCATATTCGCACGAGTACGCCGCGTCATTCGAACCACGGCCATTCTGCCGGGCCTTCGTGCGTGACGGCTCCGCCTGGCGCCTGACCGACCAGTCTCGCATATTTTGCGAGCGCACCCGCTCGGTGGCGAGGCGGGCGTTGCTTCCATTCGCGACGGCGCGCAATGAGCTCCTGCTCGTCGACCAGCATATCCATCCCCCTGTTTGCGGCATCGATCCGAATCCTGTCGCCGTCGCGAACGAGCGCCAGCGGACCGCCCACAAAGGCTTCGGGAGACACATAACCGATACACATACCGCGGGTCGCACCGGAGAACCGTCCATCGGTAATCAGGGCCACCTTCTCGCCCATCCCCTGCCCGTAGATCAGTGCGGTGACGCCAAGCATCTCGCGCATGCCGGGACCACCAACAGGCCCCTCGTTGCGGATTACGAGAACCTCGCCGGCCTTATAGCTGCGGTCACGAACCGCTTTGACACAGGCCTCCTCATCCTCGAAGACGCGCGCGACCCCTTCAAAGAATTGGCTCTTCAACCCCGCGACCTTGATCACGGCACCATCGGGACAAAGATTTCCCTTCAGCACCGCCACGCCACCGTCGGACATGATCGGCGCGCGGGCCGCATAAACGATTTCTCCATCAGGAGCGTTGGCCGCGCCATTTTCTTCGGCAAGCGTGCGGCCCGTGATAGTGATGCAGCTGCCATCGATGTGACCGCTCTGGATCAGCTCGCGGATCAAGACGGCAGCACCGCCGATATTGTAGACATCCTTCGCCGTGTATTTGCCACCAGGCCGTAGGTTTCCGATCAGCGGCGTCCTGGCAAAGACCTCGCCAACATCTTCGATCGTGAATGCGATGCCGGCCTCGTTTGCAATCGCCGGCAGATGCAGCGCGGCGTTGGTCGAGCCGCCTGTCGCGGCAACGATCGCCGCACCGTTCTCCAGGCATTTCCGCGTCACGATGTCGCGCGGCAGGGGCCCGCCCCGTTCCAGCATCTCCATAATCAGCCGGCCGGCACGTCGCGAGATCTGCGCGCGTTCGGCATAGACACCAGGCACCATCGAGACGTTGGGAATGGTCAGCCCCATCGCCTCCGATACCATACCCATCGTGTTCGCAGTGAACTGGCCAGCGCACGCGCCGATAGTCGGCAGGCAGGCACGCTCGATCCGCTCCAGCGTAGCGCCGTCGATCTCCCCGGTCATGAAGCTGCCGACGGCTTCATAGGAATCGAGAACCGTCAGCGTCCGTCCATCCACGCGCCCCGGCAGCGAACTGCCGCCATAGATGAAAATGGACGGCACGTTGCAGCGAACCATGCCCATCATCACGCCAGGAAGCGTCTTGTCACACCCGCCATATCCGATCAGCGCGTCGTAGGCGAGGCCATGGACGACGGCCTCGATCGAGTCGGCGATCAGCTCGCGCGAAAACAGGGAGAACTTCATCCCCTCGTGATTCATGCTGATGCCGTCGGAGACCGACACGGTCGAAAATTCGCGCGGCGTGCCGCCGGCTTCCTCGATTCCCGTCTTGGCCGCGGCCACCTGGAAGTCGTGGGTCATGTTGCAGGGCGTTTGCTCGCCCTTCATGCTGACGACGCCCACCATCGGCTTGGCGATCGCAGCGTCATCGAGCCCCATTGCGCGCATGAACGCGCGGTGCGGGGCCCGGTCGAGGCCGTCCGTCGTGACCCGTGATCGCAACTTCTTCATTCGTGCATCTTCTTCATGCAACGTCCCGGATGATCCGGGACGCCGCGATCTCATCGTTCGGATAATTCACTCTGTCGCCTATTCCAGCGGCGCGACGATCGTCGGATGCTTGAACTGCGCAACGTCCAGCTTCGGCAACATCCCGGTATCCGCGTAGATGTCCAGCATCTTCTGGATCGCGGGGAAGTTCGGCGCCGCACCGGGGTCGCGACCGAAATCGTTATCTTTGAGCAAGTAGGTCTCGAGCACCGGAATGGGCGCTTTCAGCACCTCCGATACGACTTTCAGGGTCTCTTCGCGGTTTGCAAGCGCCTTCTTCATGCCTGATGTGATGTCGCGGACATAAGCTTTGGCCAACTCCGGATTCTTGTCGACGAAATCGGCACGGCAGGCTTCGAGGATGTGCACGATGTTCGGCATGGCTTGAGACAGCGAGAACAGTTTCCTTGTGCCGCCCTTGGCTTCGGCGCGCGCGGCAAACGGCTGGTTCATGTTGACCGCATCGACGCGGCCCTGGCGCAACGCATCTTCGGAGACGGCAAAGCCGACCTCAACCAGCTTGATATCCTTGGCCGGATCGATGCTATTCTGCTTCAGGAGCAGGTTGAACGGGCCCTGCGTACCGCCGCCGATCACGGAAATGCCGACAGTCTTACCCTTGAGATCGGCAATCGTTTTGATCGGCGAGTCATCCATGACAGCCCAGTAGACCGAGAAACCGCCGGGCTTCTCGAAAACGTGCTGAGCCACGATGTAGGCCTTGAGATTGCCGCCAACCACCCCGTTGGAGAGCGACAGTGGTGCCTGCGTCGCGCAATCCAGAGCGCCTGCTGCCAATGCCTGCGTCATCGGCGCCGTGCCCTGAAATTGCGTCCACTCGATATTGTAGGTTTTGCCGATATTGGGAAATTCAGCTGGCCGACGCATCATCCAATACTTGGATTCCTCAGCCGGGATCGTCCAGCCGACACGGATCGTCTGCTGCGCCCGTGAGGGACTTGCGCCAGCAATCACGGCCGCCACCGCCCCTGTTGCCAGCATCCACCTCGAAACCGTTCGCATCGCGCCCACTCCGCTGCTTCGGCGCCGACGGCGCCACCCAACCCGGCGGGCCCAAATGTTTCATGGTTCAAACAATCAGGCAAGCCATGCAAGCAGGCTGGTTTCGCCGCAGGATGCGCCATGTATGGTAAGGCGGCGGCCGCGCGCCATTGCGCTGCGACAGGAGGAGACAACCTATGGCTGACGCGAGCAGGACAAACCCGCAAGGCATCGACCGGCTCAGCTATCTGGGACTTGGACTTATGGGGGCACCGATGACCCGGCGTCTGCTCAAAGCAGGCTATCAGGTCAATGTCTGGAACCGTTCGGAAGGCAAGGTCGCCCCGCTCGTCGAAGCCGGCGCCACGCGCGCGACTACCCCCCGCGAGATTTTGGCGAGCTCCGACATCGTCTTCATGTGCGTGACGGATGCTGCGGCCGTGGAAGAGGTGATCTTCGGAGCCGAAGGTCTTTCAACTGCAGCCGGCGCCGGCAAGCTCGTTGTCGACTTCTCGTCGATTCATCCTGACGCTGCGCGTCGCTTGGCGATGCGCCTGAAAGACGCGAACGGCACAGGCTGGATCGATGCACCCGTGTCAGGTGGCACCAAGGGCGCCGAGGAAGGTACGCTTGCCATCATGGCCGGCGGAGATGCTGCCGACATCGAGAGGGTCCGCCCCTACGTCCTCGCCATGGCGCGCAGGTTCACCCACATGGGTCCCACTGGCGCCGGCCAGACGACAAAGCTGTGCAATCAAGTGATCGTCGGATGCGCGATGGCCGTCCTCGCTGAGGCAACGCGCCTTGCCGTGAACGCAGGAATTGATGCCAACCGATTGCCCGAGGCGCTCGCTGGCGGCTTTGCGGATTCCATTCCGCTTCAGCTGTTCGTGCCGCGGATGGTCCAGGGCATTCACACCCCGCCACTCGGTCACATCGCTACGATGCTCAAGGATCTCGACACGGTTGCCGATGTCGCGCAGTCGACCTCGACGCCGGTGCCGATGGCATCGCTTGCGGGGCAGCTCTTTAGGCTGGCCAAGGCCGCGCGCGGCGCGGATGCGGACGCGCTGGAGATCTACAAGCTTTCAGCGGCAGAGCATTGAGCTGCCGAACACGCTCCGAAACACTCTACGGCGATTTCTTGCGTTCGTCGTCAGCCAGGAACCGGCCATACATGCCCCGCGCAAACAGCAGAGGCTTCCCGGTGTTGTAGGCATAGGCCTCGACCGCGCCGAGAAAGATCACGTGATCGCCGCCATAGTAGCGATTGACGGATCGGCATTGAAAGTTGGCGACGCTCTCGGCGATTACCGGAGCGTTACCGAGGCCCGGCGTCCAGTCGACTCCGGCGAACTTGTCGTCGGACGATTTTGCAAACTTGTTCGCAAGCGCTTGCTGCGATGTGCCAAGCACGTGGACGGTGAAGTGGCTCGCGTTCTGAAACACGGTGAGGCTCGAGGAATAGACTCCAAGGCTCCAGAGGACCAAAGGGGGATTCAAGGAAACCGATGCAAACGAATTGCAGGTGATTCCATAAGGCTTTCCATCAGCAGCCGTGGCGGTGATGATCGTTACCCCCGTTCCGTAGGTGCCGAGCGCGTTGCGGAAATCGCGGGGGTCAATCGGCGAGCTGTCGCTTGCGAGTTCATTGGCTGGATCGGGAACGGCCGGCTGCTTCGGCAGATCATTCATCGGCCGGCCTCACAGCGTGAGATTTTCGGACGGCAGGCCCAGAGCCACGCGTCCATAATTGGTCCCGGCCGCATCGAAATTGAATGCGAGGTGCGAGTTGATCGCGTGCGCATCGCGGAATTGTCGCTGCAACACGCCCGTCGTGAACAGGCCCCGGGCGCCGCTCGCCGCAAACAGCATCGAGACCGCATCTGTGCAAAGATTGACCGAGAAAGCTCCGTCGCGCCGGTACCTGGTCTTGCTGGCCATGTTTGGAATGTGACCACGCCGCGCATCGCTCATGGCATCGAGGCAGGCCGAACGCATGACCAGGCGCGCAGCGTCGATCTTGGCCGACGCCTCCGCGATCTTGATCTGCGTGCTCTGAAAATCGCTGAGCTTTGCACGATTGTAGGTCGAAATACGATGGCGCGCGACATCGGCATAGTCGTCGAGGCACGCTTGCGCATTGCCGAGCGCAACGCCCGACAGGACGTAGGGAAACAGCGAAAACACGGGCAACGTATACGACGGATTGGGATTGACCCTGCTCCCAGGCGTCGGGCCGCCGGCGAGATCTCCGACGGCGACCGTCATGTAGTCGGGTACAAACGCATCCCTGACCTCGACGTCGCAGGAGCCCGTCCCGCGCAGTCCCGTGACATTCCAGGTGTCCAGCACCTTGTAGTCGCCTTTCGGCAGCAGAAAGATTCGATACTCGATGCCGTCCGCTTCGTCGTCGGAGTAGACAACGCTCGCAAGCATGTTCCACTCGCAGGAGGCAACGCCCGAGGAGAACGGCCAGCTTCCATGCAGCCGGTACCCACCCTCGACCCTCGTGGCGCGCCCGGCGGGAAAAATGAACGAGGACGCGATCAGCGTGTCAGGGTCACGACCCCACGCCAGATCCTGCGCCTTCTGCTCGAACATTCCGAGCATCCAGTGATGGCTCGCCAGATTGGCAAGGTTCCACGCCACTGACGCGTCCGCCTGGCCGAGCAGTTCCGCGCAGTCGACAAGGGCGACATAGTCAAGCTCGGCACCGCCGACGCGCATCGGTTGGAGCATTCGGAAGAGGCCAGCGTCGTGGAGATCCCTTTCGGTCTCCGGAGGAAGGTGCCGCAGTTCCTCCGTCCGCGCCGCCCGCTCCCGCAGCCGTGGCATGAGCGCCCGGGCCTTCGCGATCATGGCCGCATAGGCGCGTTCGATGGCTTCCTGCCTTGTCGGCTGGCCCATGCTCGGCTCTTGACCAGGCGCCATTCGTGTCCCTCGCTTCGACACATTTATGCGGCGGGAACTTAGCCAAATCAAGCTGTGGCAGCGTTGGAAGGTGCGGTCGCCCGGTAGCCTGCCCTCGACCGCTCCGGCTCAAACCGGCGTCGAAGGTTTTCCCGATCCAAAAACGCCTTTCTGGGCGAGCTCCGAGATGCGACGTTCGTCGTAGCCGAGCGTATCACGCAAGACGTGCGCAGTGTGCTCGCCCAGCAGCGGAGCAGCCACTGGATCGACTGCCGCCGTTACGCTCATGTTGATCGGCGGCTCGATGTTGGGCACCCATTCCGCTGTACGATGGGGAATCCGGCTGAGGCGATGGCGCTCGCGGGCCTCGGGCGCATTGAACCCTTCCTCGACCGTCCGGAGATAGCCGACCGGGATATTGGCCAGCTTCATCTTCGCCATCCAGTTCTCGAGCGTATCGCTTGCAAAGACCTCAGCGATGGCTGCCCGCAAGAGCTCCTTGTTCTCAGAGCGCGCTTTGCGCGATGCGAACTGCGGATCGGTGATCAGGTCGGGCCTGTTCAGCACCTCAACCACCAGTCGGCGATAGAGCCGGTCATTGGCGCAGGCCATATAAAGCGGCCCATCAGAGGCCTCGTAGACGCCGACGGTGGGGGAACCACTCGGCGAATTGCCGAATCGGCCAGGGTTCTCGCCATTGATCAGATAGGCCATGCCGTAGAATCCGGTCATCCCCATCGCAATGTCGAACAGCGAGACCTCGACGTGCTGCCCGCGCCCCAGCCGATCCCGCGCCAATAGCGCCAGCAGGATCGCGTTGCAGGCAGACATCCCCGTCGCCATGTCCACGATGGGCGGGCCTGTACGAACAGCCGGGCCGTCGGCAAACCCGTTGAGCGACATGAAGCCACTTTCCGCCTGCGTGATGGGATCGAAACCCGGGCGCGAGGCGAATGGTCCGGTTCGTCCGTAAGCCGAGATCGAGCAATAGACCAGCCGCGGATTGAGCGGCGCAACAGCCTCATAGTCGAGGCCAAACTTCTTCATCACCCCGCTGGAAAAATTCTCCACGACCACATCCGCCTTGCGGATCAGATCCAGAGCGATCTCGCGGGCTTCCGGCACGGTGAGGTCGAGCGCAATACCACGCTTGTTGCGGTTCAGGCTGAGATAGGCGGCACTCTCTCCGCCGATTTCGGCGTGCTCGTAGGCGCGCGTATCGTCACCGCCGTCCGGGTTTTCGATCTTGATGACGCGTGCACCGAAGTCAGCAAGCGTCTGCGTGCAGGCCGGCCCAGCTACGACGCGCGTGAAGTCAATGACCAGCAGACCATCGAGCGCAGTTGGGCCCCCCGTGACCCGCGGTGAACGTTCCGGCAACTGAGGCTTGGTGGGCATCGACAGCGCTCCCTTACATCGGCTTATGGTCGCCGAATTTCCTGCAAGGGCAAACTTAAAGCCCGACGTCACCAACTTCGCAAGTGCTTCACCGGCATCGCTTCAATACGCAAAAAGGGCCCGGCAGCCGTCGAGCTGCCGGGCCGTCGAATATTCCGGGCACGTTGGGTTATCTCGCGCAGGCCACTCCACGCCGCCGAAGTCACGTTCCGCGGCACGGGAAACCTCGCTTCGTTCGCTCAGCGAAGCCATTTTCGCCAATAAAGCGTATGCGACCAGGCCCAGGGCACCTCGGGCTCGAAGAGCCGATAGCGCGCGTGGATAAAGTTATTGGCAGATGCCGGATTGTCCGTTGTATCGGAGACGATGCTATCCCATCCAACACGCCGTCCCCTCGCTTCGATCGCCCGCATGAGCCTGCGCTGAAGGCCGCGACCCCAATGCCGTTGCAAGACACCGACTCGACAGAAATATCCGCTGTTTCGCGCATGGGTCGACGGCACAACGCCGGCGAAAGCGACCGCCTCATCATTGTGATAGGCGAGCCACCACGCTCCCATCTCGAATTGCGGCAACGACGCCCCGTTGAAGAATGTTAGCCGATGCAAATCGCCAAGGGTCTCGGCAATCTCGTCATCCTCGGCATCGACGATACAAATGCTGTACATGGGAAGGCCCGTCGGTAAGGACTGACACGAGTGTAAACGCAGCGGTGTCGCCGCAGTGATGGCTCACTTGCCCAGCACGACCTTTACGCCCAGCCAAACGGCTCCCATCAGGCCAGTCGCGATCACGGTAATCACGGCCTTGAAGGTATAGCTCTGCGCCTGCTCCACGCTCTTTCGCCACCGGCGCAAGTGCTGAAAATCTGCCCTCAGCTCCTTCCGGTCATCATCTTCGATTCCAAAAGAAGCCAGCACCGACGCCACCGCCTTCAATACGATCGCATCGATGCTCTCCTGCTGGAGCCTATGCTGTTCAGCCAGTGTTTCGGCGACAATTGCCCTGATTTCGTCTGGCACATTCACCGCTTGATGATCCTTGCAACATTCTCGAAGCCGCGCTTGGCAAAGTAGAATGAGACCACGAGATTGGCCGTGATCGCTGCAAATCCCGCCAGAGGATCCGTGGAGCCAAGGCCAAAAACCTTGTCGAAGACCAGGAGTTTCGCAAAATAGAGAGCGACGCAGTAACCCATTAATTTGTCCGGTTCATACCTGCGCACGAGCCGGGCCGCCGAATTGGCGCTGCCGCCACCGGCCGTCGCGGACAGATGTTCTTCCACCGTGTCGCGCGCCAGCGTCTCGATCTCAGTCGTGCCTATATGTGGCCGCAGCGCCCTGATCTGGCCGGCATCAAAGCCTTCCGCGATCAGTTGCGCCTCGGTCCTGGTGACGACCTCATGAAAGCAATAATTGCAATCGCGGATGCTGCGCGCACCGCGCTCGATACCGAACTCTTCCGGCGGCACCCCCATCACCCGCGCCTGCGCCAGCTTGCGCGTGGTGACGATGGTGACGTCATGCGTGACGAGAGAGCCCATCGGCGCTGATGGCGCCGGGGCTAGCAAGGGAACGGGCATGTGGATTGAACTTTCGATTCGGTATGCAGGCCGCCGACGTGGGGCAGCAAGTCAAGCTAATAAGCGTTGTTGCGCATATAGTCCTGGATCAGGCCGAGCAGACCGCCTGTCCGTTGTCCGTCTCCGCTCTGTGGAGAAACTGGAGCGACTGACTGCCGCTCCCCGGTACCTGCGCCGAGTGAAGCCTGGCCTCGGGGATCTACAAACCCGATCGCCGACACAGTAGGCGCTCCGATTGATCCCATACGGTACGCGTCCGGCAGGGCCGCAGGCTGAGCATCGTCGCGTACAACTCTCGGTCCTGCCGACCGAAACGAGCCCCCATCTGCAACCTCACGCGGCACGTTCGCCTCCACCAATCCATATCGCGCCAGGAGATCAGTCAGAGATGCAGGCGCCGCGGTGCCGGCCCCCGGAGCTTCGACCGCACGAGGCCATGCGATGCGATCTCCATCGAAGCGCTGGCCCAGGCCATAGGTCAGCGTGGGCCGATCGCTGCCCCAGCTATCCCCACCGAAAGTGCCCCAGCGATCCTCAAACGATGAACTTGGAGTGCTCGGTCCTTCCCGCGTCGGGGCTTGGTAGACGCGTCGCAGGACCCGTCCGTCGGAGCTCTTCCCAGATCCGCCATCGCCCGCCCTGGAGCCCGGCCCACCGACGATACCTCGTAATGTTCCAGGATCTGCGTCGAATGCAAAGTCGTATCCGGCGAATTTTTTCATGTACTCTGTGACGGGAGTTCGGTTTCCATCTATCGCAATTTTTGCACCGTCCGAATCGAGAAATTCCTTGACCTTGCTTGCACCGACCAGATGAGCACCCGCCAGAAGACCCGAAACCGTAATGGGAATTCCGCCGACGGTCTGGCCGACATAGTGCATGTGGCTGCGCAAATAGTCCCAGTTCTTCTCGACGAGATTCTGGAACGCGGTGTCCTGGACCGCGGAATTGTTCCGAAAAGCCTCCAGCGAATCGACGCCCAACGAGGCGGCGTAGGGTGTCCATCGCCCCTTCCGATCCATGAAGCCGGCATCGATCAACGCCGGCCTTCCGAACTGATACGCTCCCGCATAGCCATGGTTGTTGACGATCGAATAGTCCCCACTCGATTCACGACCTCGAAGCGCGGCAGCGTAGTTTCGAAAATTCTTGTCGGCCGATCCGCTCATTCGGTTTTCTCCTTGTCCGGTGACGGGAGGTCACCGCGGTCCACGCGCCAATCGTCACCCGTCCATAACCATTCGAACGAAGGGCCGTTCTTGTCGCAAAAAAAGACACCGGCGACGCCGTTGGCCTCTCGTGGTGAGAACGCGAAATCAAATGCTGCGACCCCATCGATCTTGACGACGCGTTTGTCGTCCATGACCATGACGAGAAAGCCTCTCTCCTCAGGCTGATGGGATAGGGTACGCGCCGTAATCGTCGACGACCCGTTCGAATTGCGGTGAACTACCCAGAGTTCGACGGTCTCGGTCCGCGTCAGCCAACGGCCGAACGCACGGCGGTACAAGGACGGAAGTGGCTTTTTAGACCAAGCAACCGGAGCTGCGCCCTTCTGGGACCGCAATTCCGCCGCGCAGATCTTCATGACCTCCGGCGTCGGCATCTCGAAGGCGCCAACAGGAGCGTTGCAGAACGCCATGATCGAAACGATCAGAGCCAAGATTGACGTTTTCATGATGCTGGACGGGTTCATTGCATGCCTGCCGATACGAGGGGATCTGTTGGTCACGGGGTGTAAGGGCACCGAATCAATCATAGGTTTTGATGCATCCAAGCGAATGCCAATCTTGCAGAGGCCATGTCTCCTACTGTTCACTCGGAATGTCGCTCATCGCTCTGAGCGCACTCGAACGAAGCCAAGAGCACGGGTTCATCGTGTTCCCGTCGCACGATCATTGGCACTGGAGGCGCCGCCATCATCGAGAATTCCGTGCCTCATCCCGCAGCTTCGCTCTTCGCTTCTCGCGCGTTCATATCGTTCGCCGTGTGAGCGACGATCTTCATCATCCCGTTTGATTCCGCGACATCCTGGGCGAGCAACGCGAACTGGTCGTCGGTGAGGTCATAGTAGGTCTCGCGACTCTCCTCCTCCCGCTCCTCCCACCAGACCTTGACGATGCCGGCCTTCGACAGCAACGCGTCCTTGATGAAGGAGTAGAGGACCATGAAGCCGCCGTTCTGCTGCATGAAGACGTGGTTGACGTAGTCCGTCTCCTGCTGCGCGGCCGCGACGTCCTCCGGCCCGACCGGCTCGAAGCTCACGACCTCGTCAGATCCGGCAAAGATGTCCATCAACGACGGCATCAGGCCCTCGATGGTGTCGGCAACATCGGTCGACACGGCGCGCGAGCGGCCGTCCTGCGCCGGCATGTCCTTGCGCATGTCGCCGAGATAATAGTCCATCGCGTCGGCGCGCTCTTCGGCGAGCCGCGCTGCCGACATCGCAGCGAGCGCGTTGGCCTTCTCGGCGGCGAGCATCGCCTTCACTTCGGAGATTGGCATTTTCGGCATGAACAACCTTTCCTATCGGCACTTGTTCGCAGCGGTTTGGCGCTGCTCCCCGCGGAGCTCCGACGCACGGGAATCATAAGGACGTCACATTCGCCGACAGGGCGCGCCGGCGGCGCACCCAGCCTCCATCGATCAAGCAATCACGACTTATCGATCGTCACCGTGGACCGGGTCGAACCACCATTATCAATACGCTTCAGCGTCGGCGCGGTGCTGAGGATGATCTTTTCGAGGATGCATCCGAACAGATAGGCTACGGCAAAACTCACGAGATACACCCCGACGCCGACGACGGGATAATATTGACCAGCAGCCACTCCATCGGCGCTTCCTGCATGGCTCCAACGACCAACCAGCCGGGAAGAGCGCTGAGAGCCAGAAAGAATCCGCGCGTCTTGCCGTCAAGTGCGAGACAGGCCACAGCGAGCATGAACAGAACATAAGACGTATAGAGGCCAACGCAGATCAGGCCCCCTCGATTGAATTTCACGCCCCTTGTCTCCTGTCATCGGGGATCTCATCCGGCTTTTGGCTCACCTGAAAGCGGTATCGATAGCCAGCGCCGTAACCAGCATCACGAGAATACAGATCCCAAATCCGATCCAGCCGGCAACCCCCTGCCGGAGTTCGACACATCCATTGGCATCGCGACGATACCACGGCCACCGCAATGGCTGCGGAGTTGCACTGAATGGTTCGACACAGATCCAGCCGAATGAAAGGACCGGCAAGGCAGCTCGCGCGACCGAATATCCAATCAGGTCGACCAGTATTCCAAACGCCGACATTGCAAAACTCACGCAGCGGTGGAGATTACATCTCATAGAACACAGCAAGAACATCGTCAACTACAGGTTTTACCCTCGCCTCGTCGACTCACACCCATCCCTGCTCGACGTACCGGATCGGCCGGTTGAACGCAGTCGCCCTGCCCGGTTGCTCGTAGCAGATCGCCATCAATCCCAGCGCATCCGCGGAATGGCTCGACCAGTCGTGCTCGGGGCCGAGCCCGATGTTGCGCGTCTCGTCCTTGCGCTCGTGATAGAAGCCGAGCGCCTCGCGCCCAGGCTCGGTCGTCTCCGCGTTGAACCAGAGTTGCGGCCCGAGCCGGCGCAGTGCCTCGATCCGCATCATCGCGGCGCCCGGGCCCTGGTTCTTCACTGGCGGCTCGACCGTGAAGCCGGCCTCGCGCAAATGATCTTCATAGCGCTTGCCGGTGATATTGTTGGCGGCGATGCCGTCATGCGGCAAATAGAGGATGGCGCTATCATAGCCGCGCGAGCGCAGCCAGTTGACGTGAAACGCCAGCACCTGGCCGACACTCTCGTAATAGTCAAGAATGCGAATTTCGCTCCCGACCCACTGCACGACCCAGATCGTGAAGGCGTCCGCAGCGGCGCCCGCGCCGCCGATGTCGATGAAGGCGCGGAGCGGCAACAGCGGATCTGCAGCAACTTTCCCGATCCGCCCCTGCGCGCGCGCCTCTGACAGGAGTGTGGCGAAATAGGCGCCATCGAAGGCACGCGCATAGTCGCCCTCCCAGATGTGGTCGTATCGCTCCGGATAGAGTTTCTGGTCGAGCAACCGCTCCTCCTCGAGCACGTCCGGAAACCAGGGATTGTCGCGCCAGTTCGCTTTCACGACCACAGACCCATCCGGCCGGCGCCCGCGCAAAAAGTCGTCGATTGCATCGCTCTTGCGGCGCGGATTCCAGCTCGCCCAGAGCTCGGAGTCCTTTGCGCGGATCGTCGGCCGCAGCAGCGCGAGGCTGCGTGCGCTCAGCGACTGCGCCTCGTCAATCCAGGCGATGCGAAATCCCTCCAGTGACTTGATCGAGTCGGCCGTATGATCCTGAAGCCCGCGGAAGATGATGAGCCCGTCGCCGGGCGTCTCGATCTTGTCGCTGAAGAGCTTGAAGCCGTGGCCAAGACCAAGGTTTGCGATCTTGCTTTCGATCAGCCGCTTCGAGGACTGCGCCAGCGTCCGCTGCGCCTCCCGGATGCAGACCGCGAGCGTACCGCGCTCGGCCTGGCAGGTCTCGACGAGGAGCTCCCCGAAGAAATGCGATTTGCCTGAGCCACGCCCCCCGTAGACGCCCTTGTAGCGCGCGGACCTAAGTAACGGCTCGAAAATCTTGGCGGTTGGAATTTTCAGGATAGACAATGGATGCGCTCGCTCGCCTAGGGCAGGCCGCTGCGCCTGCGCCACATCGCCGACCAGTCCTCGTTGTCAGGAGTGTCGGTTTGTCCCTGCGGAGCTTGATTGACACCAGCAAGAACGCCACTCTGAGGATCGAGACGACGCCCAGCGGCATCGATCAATTGATAGTGTAGATGATGATCACCACTCTCCACGTATTTCTCGCGCACTCCCATGTTGCCCATCGTGCCGACCATCTGTCCCGCGACAACCCGATCGCCGACGCTGACATACTGCCTATGCGTGTGCAGCAATTCGTGTGACACGCCATCTGCATCCCTGATCGCTATTCGACCTGCAGATCCCTCGCCGGCATTCGTCACGATGCCATCGATTGGAGACTGCAATGCGGGATGCCTCAGATTGAGCCTCTGCTGCCCGTTCGACCCGACGTGGTAGTTCCCATCCACGCCACGATGGGGCGATGTGCCGCGGTCCCGAATTGCACCGTATGGGCTGGTGGTGTGTGGTTGAAAGCCGTCGGTTGGCGGCAACATTCGTCGCAGAGCATCTTCCCAGGACATATAAATTCACAATTCATTGAATGGATTGAGGCGAACCAAGCAATGCCAATTTGCACACTACTTGCTCAACCTGTGATGGATGCACTATTCTGGGGTTGCCCTCTAACAGCTCACCATCAGATCTTGTGCAGGAATAGATTCGTGAAACTGAATCAGATGCAGCGCTTCGTCTCGTTGTCGGCACTTGCCTCGCTTTTGCTGTCGTCCGCTGGTCCGCCTGCCCGCGCTCAGGAAGGCCCTAAGAGTGCGTCCGGTAAATGGCGCCCAAAGGACGGCACCTATGCAACGCCGGGCTCGAATTTCGATGCAAGATGCGGGGAGTACGGCGACACACAGATCGACTGGAACGACAATTTTATCTCGGGCGGCGAGGAGGGCTGCAAGATCACCAAATTATCGGATACCGCTCCCGGCAGCATCAGACTCGACGTGGTCTGCGATTCCGCTGACAGGGAAGGACATCCGTACAAGGAGATCATTCTCCTGAAGAAGATCGACGAGAAGACGATCTTTCTTCGCGAGACCCAGGACGGGAAATTTAAGCGCCCCGGCGGTTCGATGGCCTATTGTCCGGACAGCGCACAACGCATGTATAGCGACTCCAAGAAGAAGGGCTGATCTGAGCTCAGCCAATTTTTCACAGCCCGCGGGTTCAGGCGTCGCGCCCGGCAGCACCATCGCCCGAACTCCCGGGATACACGATGATACGCTCGATCCGGTGGATCAATTCCAGCACGCCGTCTTCGCCGTTCTCGATCGGTTGCGCGGCCTTACCCCAGCCGCGATCCAGGATCGCGTTGGCCGCCGAGACGCGGGCAGCAGGCGTCGCATCATCGCTGCGCATGATGCCGACCAGCACCCTGAGCGCGGTCCTGGTATGGCTGCGCGCGAGCGAGCGAATTTCGGTCAGGGTGCGCGCGCTGGACGTCTTCCGGCGCGCAGGCACACGGACCGGCTCGCTCACGACCTCGTATTCGATTTCCTCGCTCAAGCAAACGTCTCCCACAGCACGATCGCAACCAGGCCCGCGAGCGCGAGCGATATCAGATAGGCGGTCATCGTCTCTCCACACAGAAGGAAAATGCGCGGCAGATCGCGTGACGAAGCGCGATCGTTTCGGGCGCGAACCCTATCTCCGACAAGCCCGGAGGCCGCAGCGGCGCGGGCGAACAGCGCCCGGCGCCGCAAGGCCGGCACGTTCGCGCGTGCACGGGCCAGCAATGGTTCGGACGGCGGCACGCCGATTGGCGCTCCCTCAACGCGTATCAAGCGAGTGCGTGGCCGCGATGCGTGGGCCGCCGTCCGATTCCGAAAATTGGCAACGAAAAAACCCGCGGCGGATGCGTCCCGCGCGGGTGTTACGAACTTTTCGATGATGCCACTATGCCAGTGTTTTGCCCGACGGGTCAACCTTTATTTCGTTTTTTACGAAACATGACTTGGGGCCCTCCAGGGAAGCCAATTCCGCCCGGCGCGGAAATGAAAAAGCCCGCAAGCGGATTGTTCCGCGCGGGCTGACCCAAACTCTTTTCGATGATGCCATTCTGCCAGTGTTTTGCCCGACGTGTCAGACGCCGAAGGCAAATGGCGACGTCCTTCCTCCCACTTCAATATGTGGTGCGCAACGGGCTTGCTTCAAGTCCCCGGTGATCGCGTAGAACCCTCGCCCATCCAACAAGTCGAGGGGTCACGACATGCCTGTGTTGCTTCCGACGTCCCGGTCGCGCGGCCGCACTAAACGTATCCACGCGGGGAACCCGGCGCCGACCGACCACGCGATCGTCATCGCCGGCGGCGGACCGACCGGCCTGATGCTGGCCGCCGAGCTCGCGCTGGCGAATGTCGACGTCGCCGTCGTCGAGCGGCGCGCCAATCAGGAGCTGGTCGAGACGCGCGCCGGCGGACTGCACGCGCGCAGCATCGAGATCCTCGATCAGCGCGGTGTGGCCGACCGCTTTTTGCGCGAAGGACAGATCGTCCAGCTCGCCGGCTTCGCCTGGACGAGGCTCGACATCAGCGGTCTTCCCACCCGGCACGCTTATGGCGTCGCACTGCGGCAGAGCCACATCGAGCGCATTCTGGCCGATTGGGTCGAGGAGCTCGCGGTGCCGATCTATCGGGGTTCCGAGGTGACCGGCTTCGCCCAAGACGAAACCGGTGACGAGACCGGCATCGACGTTGCGCTGTCGGGCGGCCGGACATTGCGCGCAAACTATCTGGTCGGCTGTGACGGCGGCCGCAGCCTGGTGCGCAAGGCGGCCGGCATCGACTTCGTCGGTTCCGAGCCGACGCTCAGCAACCTCATGGCCGAGGTCGAGATGCGTGAGACGCCGGCATGGGGCCTGCGTCACGACGCACTCGGCTTTCATGGCCTCAGCAAGACCGAGAGCGGACGCGTGCTGGTCGTCGTGACGGAAGCCACGCTCGACCGTGCCGGTCAGCCCACGCTGACCGATCTCAGCGACGCGCTCATGGCCGTGTACGGCACCGACTTCGGCCTGCAAAATCCCGCCTGGATCTCCCGCTTCACCGATGTCACCCGGCAGGCTGCGTCGTACCGCAACGGGCGCGTCCTGCTCGCCGGCGATGCCGCGCACATCCATCACTCCGTCGGAGGCCAGGGCCTCAACACCGGCCTGCAGGACGCCGTCAACCTCGGCTGGAAGCTGGCACAGGTCGTCAAAGGCATCTCGTCCGACACCCTGCTGGACACCTATCATGCCGAACGCCATCCCGTCGCAGCGCGTGTGTTGCGCAGCACCATGGCGCAGATCGCCCTGCTCCGCCGCGGCGATGACGGCCTCAAGGCCGCGCGCGACATCGTCGCGGAGCTGCTCGGCATGGACGAAGCGCGAAGACGCTTCGGCGCGATGATGAGCGGTCTCGATATCAGCTACGATCTCGGCGAAGGGCATCCGTTGCTCGGACGCCGGATGCCTGATCTCGATGTGACGGTCGAAGGACAGAAGCTGCGACTATTCACGCTGCTGCACAGCGCGCGGGGCGTGCTGCTCAATTTCGGCGAGGCGAACGACTTCGACATCGCGCCCTGGGCAGATCGCGTCAGCATCGTCGACGCCGCCTGTGACGGCGCATGGGAGCTTCCGGCCATCGGTCCTGTCGCCGCGCCAGGCGCAGTGCTCGTGAGGCCTGACGGCCATGTGGCATGGGTGGGTGATGAGAGCCGACACGGACTCGAAGCGGCGCTGACGCGGTGGTTCGGACCGGCTGTAGCGTAGCGCACGAATGTCTCGTGCACCTCGAAACAAAAAAGCCCGCGGAATCCCGCGGGCTTGATCCGAACTTTTTTCGATGATGCCATTCTGCCAGCGTTTTGCACGACGTGTCAAACGACCGATCTCGAAAGGTACATGCACGGCGCGGTAACCAGTTTTCACTCCGGAGGAAGCAGTGGCCGTATCCAGCGCGAGAACCACTCCTCAGCGTCATTGCGTGGACTGCCTGGACCGTCCACCCCGAAGATCGGTGGCGGAATGAGGTAGCTCGGCTCATCCGCGAATACACCGATCGGCTTGCTTGTCTGCCGAGGCCGGCCGTCAGCGGTCGGCACGGTCCAGTTGCCAAACCGGTCGTTGAGTTCCGTGGAAGGCAGATGCGGCACCGGCGCGTTCCCCGATGTGAAGACGCTACCCGCGTTCGACGCATTGACGCGGGTGAGGCGGCGAACCTCCTCGGGCGCGACTGCGCCAGCGGGAGAAATGGCCGATGCTCCTGGCGCGACTTGGGCAGGCATGGTGCCGGCTTGCGTGTCCGTCCATTTTCCAAAACGATCGGCAAATGTACCGGCCTGCTCTGGCTCTGGACTAACGATCCTGCTCTCAGTTTGCGATGATCCTGATTGTCCGGCAGAACCGCCCCAACCATTATCCGAGCGTAGGCCAGGGAGTTTGACGTCGAACGCCTTGTAGGGACCCGCACCGCTGGAGAAGACGCTGCCATCTCCAACCTTGGTATCACTGGTGCGAGTTGCCGAGAAAGCGGGTCGGGTGAGAGCGCCAGCAGCTAAGCCTGCGAGCAAGGCGGCACCTAGGCCTTGTGTTCCAGGTACCATCATGGCTCCTGCACCAAGCACGCCGGCGACCATCAACAACGCAGAACCGTCATCAGGAGGCGCTTGCGGTCCAAGCACATACGATCCGTCAGAGAATGTGAGGGGCCGGCCTGTCTCTGGGTGGAATTGCAAGACTTGTGGCTCCCGGGCCGCGGCCGTACTGGGAGGCACTTCCGTGAGACGTTGCCAATCGGGATGGGGCACCGGAAATCCAGGTAATCCATAGGTCAGAGACGGATTGCTCGGCGTGAACCCTTCCGGCTGATTTAATCCTGCAAGCGAGGGCGGAATGAAACCGGGCAAGCGAGTGTCGACGAACGGAGGAACAAGTCCCGGAAGATCAGGAACAGGGCCGACAGGAGTGAAGTGCAGCGAGATAGGAGAGCCATCTCGGAGGCGCTTCAAGATATCAATTCTCTCTGCTACGTTGAGACCGCTGGTCGGGAACAGAAGCGGTGCATGCAAGGCTGCGCGCAGTTGACCGGCGTTGTTGAATTGGTCGACCGTCTCCTGCATCTGCTGGATCTGCGCTTGATAGTCGGCGGAATATTTCATCCAGTCCGCGAACCATTTTTTGTTTTCTTCATTTGCCTCTTCAGGCGTCTTTCCCTCCGGAGTATTGGCAAACAAATGGCCATTGGCCAGCGCATGCTTGCCAGCAGCAACAAGCCTGTCCATTTCGGAAGCCATTTCGTCCAGAGCATGTGCATCGCCCGCGAGAGCCGCATCGTATCTCGAAGACCGCTTGACGTTTTTCAAATACTCGCAGAATCCCTCATAGTACGTTCCGAGATGCCCTCCAGTATGCGGGCTCGAGCTGAGATCGGTCGCCAGCCCCTGACTGGGCGGCAATGCCATACGATTTCCAATCGCATCGTGATTGAAACGATCGGTCAGGAGCTCGATGACAGGATGATCTGCAAACAGCTGTGGCAAGACGTGATGAATTGGAAACATACAATCGCTACTTTCTGACGCACGCCGGCATCTGAGCTGTTCGTGATGACAGCCGGCAGCGCTGACCTGAAATGTTTGGTGGTGGCCGACCCAGAGAGCTGGCCGTTTTATTTGCGCGCTGCGGATTGATGAGGTCGCAGCGGGCAGACGCCGCCCCTCGGCATGCAAACGTATTCAACACCGACGTCTTTGAGCCGGTGTCACGACGGCAGCGATCTGCGCGGCCGAAGGAAATCGGGCGCTGGCGAGCGAAGGGCTGTGAGAGCGAGCCACTTGCGCGTCGGCCCACCAATGACCGAAGCGGTCAAGTCTTGTGCGAACTTCAATGCGAAATAATACGCGCGAACGGGCTAGTAGTTGCCGGAGGCATCGCGAAAGCCCAAGCCCCTCAAGCCAGCGGCTTTGCAGGCATCCTTCATTGCTTGATCACAGATGATTCTTGAACTCAGAAAGCGTAGCCGGAAGATATGAGCCGAGCCGATAGCTTCCTCTCTAAAGGCAAAGCTGGATAGCGCCATCGCATTGTAGTGCCGGTAGTCTGTGCCATCCTCCAGGATTTCGAGGTTCGACTTTTCCTCGTCGACGGCATCAAGCAGACGAACGATATCGCAAAGCCAATAGACGGGCGCATTTCCACTCAGCGACCGCGTTTCGCACCTCAGGAACGCCACACCCTCTCTATCCACGGCTTCCAGAACGCTTTTCATCCGAGTGGATACGAGCCAAAAGTCGTGAAAATGCTCGCAGTCGACGGGCGCCCGCCCAAGGGATTTGTCGATCAGGAACCGCGGCGTTTCGGAGAGCGTCGGGAAGCTTCGTTTGCCCCGCGGTGAATCCAGCACGCGGCCAGCGCCCAAGGCAGCGATATTCTCCAGCTGCAAACCCGGCCGCGTGCGAAGTCTGTAATCCATTCCGACACGATAAAGCTTTGGCGCCTTTGGCTTTCGCCTCTCGTTACGGGACACAGCCATAGAATTATCGCTCCCTACGCTTGTCCGCTTGGCTCAGCACACTTTCTCAGAGCTTTGAGGCGTCGCGAAACCGAATTCTCTTGAGACCTGCCGACTTGCAGGCATCTTTCAGGTCTTGATCGCATATGACGTCCGCCTCGCTATGAGCCATACGAAAGATATGCGCTTTGCCGATTTCGGCCTCCGTAAAGACCAGCTTGGAGCCCGGCATGGCCATGTAGACCTTCTTTCCAAAATCGAGCGAGCGAGCATCGTTCTCAATTCGGATGGTCAAACACGATTGTGATTCATCCAGCGCGTCGAGAACGCGAACAACATCGCAAAGCCAATAGTGCGGCCCACGGTAGCTGCCATGCGGTACTCGCACGTCGCATGGCACGAACACAAAGGCCTCGGGGTCAAGACGCTCCAAGACTGCCTTTGTCCGATCCGAAATCAGCCACCAGCGGTAGTAGGGCTCTAGGTCATACGGCAAGCTGCCCACCGATTTATCAAATACGAAAGGTGCACGCCCGGTAGAAGCTGGCAGACGAAATACCTCGTAGGGAGGCAGGATACTCTTGTCCTCTAGCCAATAGCCCGGCCTGCTTCCCACACTGTAGTCGGGACCCATTGCGTAATAGCGACGCTTTCGCGCTCTGGGCCGTTTCGCAATCGAAACTGACCTTTCATCACCCATGACGGTGTCCCGTGAACATCGTGCGCGCAGTGTACTAGCTGCCAACAATAAAGCCCGCGGCATTCCCCGCGGGCTTTTCTCCGAACTGATCTCGATGATGCCATTCTGCCAGTGTTTTGCCCGACGTGTCAAACGATCGATCCGAGCGGAACGCTCGCAACTCCTTTCGCGTCATCACACGCTCACGCCGCATGGTCGATACAGAAAAACACGGGCAAGCCACCGAATTGATCGGAGTTCCTGTAACGAACCGTGAAGCGCTCATGCGCGCTGCCGCCAAACGTGTCACCGTTTTTGACAACAGGTCCGTGCTCAACCAGATAGACGGCAAGACCGTCCACCTTGTTGATGAGTGTTGCAAGAGGCAGCTTGTGGGTCTCGAACTGAATTTCGCGTTCGCTGAATTCCGAAAGCCCCATCGTCACTGCGCCAATGCCCGTCTCTGACCGGAACGGGAGTATGTCGATCCACAGTGAGACCGGATAGCCGGGGTATGGCGCAAACGATCGGCTGGACATGTCCAGCCAAAGATCCGCGGGTCGAGCGACCTTGCCATTCCAGACCACGGCGCAACATTGCGGCATGGTCGCGATCAACGCGCCGATGACGGCCGTCGTCAGACGAGCGGTCGGCAATAGTTGCTGGTTCTTGCCGAGCACCGAAACGATCAGATGCCCCCGGTGCCGCGCCGCGACCGCCTTGGCTTGCGGCCATATCGTGGACGCGCGCGACCACAGGCCGGGATCCTCTGGAACGGGCGCCGGCATCGACATCACCGCAACAAGTTCGTTGCCGCAGCGAATGAGCGGCGAACCCTGGCGAGCTCCTTCCTCTCGGCCTCCTTCCACCTCCACCGGCAGCTCGGGATGTCGCGCGCGAATAGCCTCGGCAAGCGCGACCATGTCCGGGGTTGCTGGAGATTCCAACAAGACCAGGGCGAGAAAAGACTTACTCATCGGTCGCCTCAGAAATTACAGGCCGTGACTCATGATCGATCACGGTTCGCTCACAGGTTGAACATAGAACAAAACAGGAACAGTATCAACAAATCTGCGCCATGTTCGCTCTTTCAGTGTTTTGCGAGTTGCGCGAAATTCCCGCACGCCGGGGCGTCGCCGCGCTGCTGCTGAACCACATCGTGCGTGAAGCCGAGACGCGCGGGCTGAGCCGCCTCAGTCTCGAGACCGGAAGCGGCCCGGCATTCGAGCCGGCGCTGGCGCCGTATCGCAAAGATGGCTTCGCGAGCGGCGAAGCCTTTGCCAACTACCGGCCGAGCGCCTTCAACCAGTTCTGCACCCTGAAAATCTCGGCTTGACTGTCCGGTCGCCTCAAGCGTTCGGGTGTTATCCGGTGCGCCCGCGCTTGCCTTCGCTCGATAGTTCAGGCGCCGCGGGAGCGTCGATCCGGCAGCTAGGCGGCCTGCGGCAACGGCGACTTTCGCTCGACCCGCCCTTCCAGCATCGCGATCGAGTTTCGCAGATTGTCCCTGCGCGCCCGCAGCGTCAGGGCCAGCATCGAATAGGTGGGGCTGCCGGGATCGGCGCTCCCGCTTCGGCGCTCCTCCTCGGCAATATCGGCCTCGAGCATCTGGATCCGCCATTGCAGGTCGGAGATCAGGGCGTGGAGCTTCAGGGACGCGGTCGCTTCGAAACGGGACGGTGACTGCATGGGATCGCCTCAATCTGGATCAGCCCGAACGGCCGGGCCGGGATTAAGACGGAGTTCAGCAAGAGGGATGCCACTCGGGAAGCGACGCTGTTCAAGCGAACGAGGGCGACAGGCACCTTATTCGTCCGCGAGCTTGCCCTCGATATAGGCGTCCACCGTTTCGGCAAACGAGCGCTGCACACCGACCGCGGCGCCGTGCTGCTCCAGCGTGTCGCGCTGGAGCACGCGCAGGCCGCGCCCGCGCAGGCAGTCCGGCGCCGTGTTCAGATATTGATCGATGGCGCCCTTGGCGAGCGGGATCGCCTTCGGGTCGCCCCTCGCGATCAGCAGCCGCAGGAGGCTCTGGCACTCGGCCAAACCGGGCATGGGATCAGCGCCTCACGCCTGCCGCGATTTCGGCTTCGGCGGCTTGACGGGCTGGGTGTGGGTGCCGAACAGCATCAGCAGAAACGCGACTTCTTCCTTCGAACCGACCTGGATCATGATGATCTCCTTTTCGCTCCGTTGGTCGGGACGAGCGGGCGCGGCGTTCAGGACAATCGGGTTTCAGGATTGTTTCAGGACTGTTTCGTGGCCCCTCAGGGTCGAAGGGCCACCTGTCGCCGTATTGCAGAGTGCGGCAAACTCGGGCGGGAGTTGCGGGCGCGCCGCAAGGGCGCGTTTGCTTCGACGCCGGACCGGGCATCGGCAATCCATAGTCCTGGGCCCGCTTTGCAGCCAGCTCGCGATATGACTGCGCTTGCTTCACCAGTTGATCCCTGAAATCGGAGTCGGGCTCGTCCGCCGCCAAGGCTTCAAGCTGCGCCGCTCGCTCAGTCAGTAGTTTCACGTATCCCAATCATCCTTTGCCCGATCGCGCCTGGCGAAGCCGGGGCGGCACGACTGGACGTCAGCCAGCCATCGAACTGCGCTGCCGCTTCCGCTTGCTGCACGCGCTTCAGGAGGCGCTCACGCTCGGCGCCGGGCGGCAACAGCTCGGCTGCTTCTCGATATTTTGCCGCGTCCTCCAGAAGACGCTCCCTAAGGCTTTTCGAATGCTTCACGCGGCGGCGCTCAGCCATGCATTCCTCCCATCAACACGCTGCATTTCAAAAATTGCGAGGCTTGACCTATAAACGGATGATGTCATATCGGGTTCCTCAACAGGAACGTTATGCAATTCAGATCGCGTCAAACGCGACGGTGAGGGGCGGCAGCGCATATGGCTTCAGTATTGCTTATCGAGGACGACGCGCTCATTCGCATGATGGTCGCCGATATGTTGACCGAGTTAGGTCATACCATCGCGGGCGAGGCCGCCGATCTGGCAAGTGGGCTGAAGCTGGCGAGCGAAGCCGTTTTTGATGCCGCCATCCTGGACGTTCAACTCGGCGCTCACAGTTCTGAACCGATTGCCAAAGCCCTGCATCAGCGAGGCGTCCCGTTGGCCTTTGCGAGCGGTTATGGGGCGGAGGGGCTACCCCAGGAATTCAGGAATTGCCCTCACCTTCAAAAGCCTTTTCCGATCGAAGAGCTTGAACGTTGCATGGCGGCGCTGCTGCGCTAGCAAGCGCCGGTCGTCTGTTGCATGACGCGCGCCAGTTCATCCTCAGTGAACGGCTTCCGAATCATGGGAAATCCGTCCCGCCGTCGCTCGCGGCCGGATAGCTGCAAAACCTTTAGCCCCGGGCGAAGACGCGTCGCGCGCTCCGCAAGTTCATGGCCATCCATCCCCGGCATGTTGATGTCGGTGATGAGTATCGAAATTTGTTCGTTGTGATGAAGCGTGTCCAGAGCATCCGTGCCGTTGCCGGCGGTGATCACGGCACAGCCCAAATCTTCCAGCATGGTCGCGATCACGTCGAGCACGCCGGCATCATCATCAACAACGAGAACAGTTTGGCTCATGGTCAGGACCTCTGTCGGTTAACTTCAGTGCATTTGAGGGGTTCCGCTTCCGAGCCACGCGATTGGTTTCGTTCCGCCGGGCTTGCCGTTTACCCGACGGCACAAACTTTATTCAAATGCAGCACATCGGATTCGGCGGAATGAAATCTATTCGCGCCAGGCTGGGACATGCCGCCCGCGCGGGCGCTGATCGAGAAGCTTGGGAGAGACCTTCGATGTACTACGTCGCCGCTGCATTGCTGGTGCTGTCGGGACTGTTCTACTCCGCGAGCCATCACGAGCTCGGCCAGTTCGGCTCGGACGTCTGCCGCTATGGCAGCGCCTTCTGCGATAATCCGGTGGTCGTCTTCACCGGCGCGGCACTCGCCGCCGCCTGGGGCATGTTCGTCAGCATCAAGTAGCGGCCGGCGTCCGGCCGTGTCGCTCAGGTCTCGTTATTTTTGTAGCGCTCGCGCACGATGCTGTCGGCGACATGCCGCTCGGTGCGGCTGCGGTAGTGGTTGCGCAGCACGCCATAGATCAGCGCCACGAGCAGGATGAAGGCGCCGATGAAGAAGATGGCTTCCAGGCCCACGCTATCCTCCCTCAAATTGCGTTGAACGCGCTACCCCGCCAGCTCCTTGCGAACGGCGGCGGCCGAATTGCCGACCTTGTCGACGGCCTTTTGCAGCTCCTCCTTCGACACGCCGAGCGCGTGGGTCCAGTACTTGACCTCGAAGGCCTCGTGCATGTTGATCTTGCTGCGGTCCGGCTGCTCGCGCTTCGTCAGGCTGTCCATTGCGTCTCCTCCTCACCGAAGGCAAAACGCCGCCATGGACGGGCCGTTCCTAAACGGTCTGCCCGGGGACAAACACCTCGCTGGTGTCCATGCGCACGTTGCGAAGGGCGCGGCAGGCCTCCATGGTCGCGCGACTGCCCTCCGCCATGAAGTTCAGCAGCAGCGAACGTCGCCGCGCACCGGAGCGGTTGCAGGTCGCCCCGTGCGGGAGATCGGCGTCGAACACCAGAATGTCTCCCGCCTCGCCCGCCGTAATCAGGGACAGGGTCTCCTCCGGCACGCCTTGATCGGGAGCCCCCCGGTCGAGATGACGCGGGATCACGCGCGTGGCGCCGTTGTCCGGTCCGTAAGCATCGAGGAAGACCAATGCGGCCACGGCTTTCATGCCGGCGCCATCGCGATGCAACGGCTGGTGACCGCCGCCCTTCAGCGGTTCGCGGCCTTCGACCTGGGCGAGAAAGAACGGACCGGCCAGCATCTGCGCGCCCGCCGCCAGCAGCGGCGGCAGGCGGCAGGTCCGCTGCACCGTCGGATCGAGATCGACCAGGGCGTGGCGCCAGCCGGCGCCGCGCGGAGCGGCCCATTGGTCGCCGGCCCCGACACCCGCGTCGAAGGCAGCACGCAACGCATCGCGCCACGCCGCAGGGACTGCGCCCCGCAACAGCAGGTAACCGTCACGATCCAAGCTTGCAGCTTGCTCTGCGTTCAGCGGCTCGACCTTCGTGGCAGGCGGGGCAAGGCTCATGGGAAGGCTCATGGGAAGGCTCATGGCGCTCCCTACAATCTCAACGTGTTCTTAGCAAGAGCGTCGCGCAACGCCGCCGGCGAGCTGTCCGTCTCGGGCGGAAACAAACGAAAAGCCCGCGACCGGTGACGGCGCGGGCATCGACTGTTCTTTGCGATGATGCCCTTATACAACTGTTTTGCCCGACGGGTCAAGGACATTTCGCTAAATCGGAAATTTGCGGCAGGGGCATCGCGCCTGCTTCAGGAACTTTCGTTCCCTCGCAACATTTCCTTACAGACTTTGGCCCCTCGAGACCGTTCATGAGCGACAACGCCCTCGCCCCGACGAAGCCCGCACCGACACTGCTGCAAAGGCTGGGGCCGGGCCTCGTCACCGGGGCGGCCGATGACGATCCGTCGGGCATCGCCACCTATTCGCAGGCCGGCGCGCAATTCGGCTTCGGCCTGTTGTGGACGGTGTTCTTGACCACGCCGTTCATGATCGCCATTCAGCTCGTCAGCGCACGCATCGGCCGGGTCACCGGCAAGGGGCTGGCCGCGAACGTGATGCAGGTCGCGCCGCGCTGGGCGGTGCTGGCGCTCGTCGCCATGCTGGTCGCCGCGAACACGTTCAACATCGCGGCCGACATCGCCGCGATGGCCGAGGCGCTCTCGCTCGTCATCGGCGGTCTCGACCATGAGCACGCGCTGATCTTCGCAGCCGGCTCCACGCTGCTCCAGGTGTTCCTGCCCTACCGCCGCTATTCGCCGGTGCTGAAATTTTTGACGCTGGCGCTGTTCGCCTATGTCGCAACCGCCTTCACTGTGGAGATTCCGTGGAGCACGGCGCTGCTTGCCGCGGTGTGGCCGAAGGCCAATGTCAGCGCCGACTATCTCATGATGGTCGTCGCCGTGCTCGGCACCACCATCAGCCCCTATCTGTTCTTCTGGCAGGCCTCGCAGGAGGTCGAGGAGATGAACCAGGGCAAGCACGACAAGCCGCTTCGTGAGCTCAAGCGCGGCGGCGATCCGGAACTCGCGCGCATCCGCGCCGACACCATCGCCGGGATGCTGCTCTCCAACGGCATCGCCTTCTTCATCATCCTGACCACGGCGTCGGTGCTGCACGCCAATGGCGTCACCAACATCAATTCGGCAACGGAGGCCGCCGAAGCGCTGCGGCCGCTCGCCGGCGACTTCACCTTCGCCCTGTTCGCGCTCGGCATCATCGGTACGGGCCTGCTGGCGATCCCGGTGCTGGCGGGCTCTGCCGCTTACGGCGTTGCGGAGATTTTCGGCTGGCACGCTACGCTCGAGGCAAAGCCCGACGAGGCGGTCGGCTTCTATACGATCATCGCGGCCGCCACCGCGATCGGCTTCGGCCTCGGCTTCACCGGCATCAGCGCGATTCACATGCTGGTGTGGAGCGCCGTGCTCAACGGCATCGTCGCCGTTCCGATCATGGCGATGATGATGCTGATCGTCTCGAGCCGTGCGATCATGGGCCGCTTCAGGGCCCGGTCATGGCTGATCGCACTGGGCTGGCTCGGCACCGCGCTGATGGCGCTGGCCGTGCTCGCTCTGCTCGGCTCGTCCGCGATCGGCTGACTTTAACCTTACGACAGTGCTGCCGAGATCCGCGAGGCGATGACGAAGGCCGCGAACACGGCGGGGACGCTGATGAACCGCAGAAACTGGTCGGGCCGCAATGCTGCGGGCTTCACGCCGGTCCGTGGTTAGCCTAACAGTTGTGGCAAGGGCCGGGCTACAAGAAAAACAAAGTCCGGCCGGGCGACAGGGAGCGACATGACCAAATCATCAAAAGCAACAAGCATCGAAATCCTCGCCTGCGACGCCGGCTGGCGAAACTACCATTTCGTCAAGCTGACCACCGAAGACGGCGTCGTCGGCTGGAGCGAGTTTGACGAGGGCTTTGGTTCGCCCGGCGTCGGCGCCGCGATCCAGCGCCTGTCCGCCCGCGTGATCGGGCAGAACGTCTTCCAGCATGAGCGCATCTATGCCGAGCTGTTCGCGGCCACCCGCCCAGCGGCCGGCGGTGTCGTCGCCCAGGCGCTCGGCGCGATCGAGAATGCACTGCTCGATGCCAAGGCGAAGTGTCTCGGCGTCCCCTGCTATGAGCTGCTCGGCGGCAAGATCCGCGACCGCGTCAGGGTCTACTGGTCGCATTGCGCGACCTGGCGGATCAATCACCCCTCCTGGTACAAGCCGCCGATCGAAAACCTCGACGGCGTCAAGGCGATGGGCCGCGAGGTGCGCGAGAAGCAGTTCACCGCGCTCAAGACCAACATCTTCTCCTATGACGACGGCAGGCCGACCGGCTGGCGGCCGGGCTTCGGCTCCCCCTTCTCCCCCGAGATCAATGTCGACAGGAAAATCCTGCGCGACCTGCGCATGCATCTGGAAGCAATCCGGGACGGCGCGGGCTCCGACGTCGACATCCTGCTCGACTGCAACTTCAACGCCAAGACCGAGGGCTACCTGAAGATCCTGCGCACCATCGCGGATCTCGACATGTTCTGGATCGAGATCGACAGTTTTAATCCGGAAGCGCTCGGCTACATCCGCCGGCAAAGTCCGCACCCGATTTCATCTTGCGAGACGCTATTGGGCCTGCGGGAATTCCTGCCCTATTTCCATCAGCAGGCCATGGACGTCGCGATCATCGACACGCCCTGGAACGGCGTGTGGCAATCCATGAAGATCGCAGCCGCCGCAGAAGCGTTCGAAGTCAACGTCGCCCCGCACAATTTCTACGGCCATCTCTGCTCGATGATGAACGCGCATTTCTGCGCGGCGGTACCGAACCTGCGCATCATGGAGATCGATATCGATCGCCTCGCCTGGGATCGCGAGCTCTTCACGCACGAGCCGGAAATTCAGAATGGCCATCTGGTCATCCCGGACCGGCCCGGCTGGGGCACCGAGCCCAACGAGGAAGCGCTGCGCGCGCATCCGTCGAAGACGAGCGGCGGCCTGCTCAACTACGGCCGCAAAATCTGAGGTCCTTACGGCGTCACGGGGTTGACGGTCGGGGACGTCTTCGGCCCCGGCCGTTCCGGCTCGATCGGTGATTTGGGTTCGGTCGGAAGCACCTTGGCACCGGCCGCGTGCGCGGCTTCGCCTGTGGTCGCGTACATCGCAACATGAGCCGGTTGCGTCTTGGCCCGGTTCCACGGTCCGTGGTCAACGATCAGCATTGCTGCAATCGTCAAGCCGGCCACAATCAACGCGATCACGCCGGGATGGCGAAGCGCCGAGGACATGGAGTTTGCGAAGCGATCAGTTGCCATCGAATGATCCATATCTTTTCCTCTCGCGGGTTAATTCAAATGCGTCCCGCGAGTTCCAGCCTGCGCTTAAGCAAGTTCCGAGCCAGTGGTTGGAACTTGATCATCTCCATGCGTTCACTTTTTTACGTCCGGACGCGCATCGCCGACGAACTTGTCGCGATTGGGCATTTTGATGGCCGCGAGCGATTTGGCATCGAGTGTCGCATCCGCTCCCACCAGCCCGTTCAGGTTCAGGACATAGGCGGACACTGCGTAGACGTCCTCATCGCTCAGCGATTGCGGCGCGTTCTGCGGCATGGCGCGACGGATGTAATCGAACAATGTCGGTGCATAGGGCCAATAGCTGCCAACAGTCCGGATTGGTTTTGGCGTTCCGATCGTGCCCTGCCCGCCAACGAGCCGGTCACCAAGGCCGCCCTCGCCCTTATCGCCGTGACACGAGGCACATTGCTCAGCGAACACTTCGCGTCCGTGACTGACCGAACCACTTCCCTTCGGCAGATTGCTGCCGTCGCGTCCGATGTCGATATTCCAGCCCGCAATCTCGGCCGTCGTCGCCGGCCGCCCGATGCCGTACGTGGTTTGCGCCTGTGTTCCGCTCGCGAAGCCACACACGGCGATTGCGATGGCAACGCCACAAATCTCACGCCAGCGCATTCGTCACCTCGCCGTTATCATCAATGCGCCAGGGCCAGATCGCGTTATTGTGGTAAAAATAATTCTCGCCGCGCACTGCGAGCAGCTCGGCCAGCGTCGGCTGCACATAGCCGGTCTCGTCGATGGCACGGCTCTGGATCATGGCGGGCTTGCCGTCCCATTGCCAGGGCAGGCGGAAACGCGTGAAGGCACGCGTCAGCACCGGCTCCTGCAATCGCGCGTCCTGCCAGCTCCTGCCGTCATCGACGGATACTTCGACACGCGCAATCTTGCCATGGCCGCTCCAGGCGATCCCGGTGATCTCATGGAAGCCGGGCGCGCTTAGGCGTTGACCACCAGAGGGACGCGTGATGATCGACTTGGCCTCCATGTAGAAGGAAAACTCCCGCGCCGTACCGTCGGGCAGAAGATCGGTGTATTTCGAGGTCTCCTCGCGCGAATAGACGGGCTCCGCAGTCACGTGCAAGCGTCGCAGCCATTTCACGCTCATATTGCCTTCGAAGCCGGGCAGGAAAAGCCGCAATGGATAGCCCTGCTGCGGACGCAGCCGTTCACCGTTCTGGCTGTAGACTAGGATGGCGTCCTCGAGGCACTTCTCGATCGGGATGCTTCGCGTCAGCGCAGCCGCGTCGGCGCCTTCGGCGACCACCCATTTGGCGCCCGGCTTTAACCCCGCCTCCTGAAGCACCAGCTTCAGGCTGACGCCGGTCCATTCCGCACAGCTCACCAAACCCACGAGGTCCGATGCCGTCTTGCCGTAAGGCTTGCTGTAGCCGGGATTGCCGGAGCATTCGAGGAAGTGGATGCGCGACTCCGACGGGAAACGCCTGAGATCTTCGATCGTGAAGATCAGCGGACGCTCGACCAAACCGTGCAGCATCAGCCGGTGCTGCGCCGGATCGATGGCCGGAACGCCGCCATGATGCCGCTCGTAGAACAGCCCGTTCGGCGTGATGATACCGTCGAGATCCTGCAAGGGCGACCGGCTGGACGCAGAGATGTATTGCTTGAGAGTCGTCGAGATGTTCCTGACGACGCCTTTCTCGAACGGCGATGGCGTGCCATAGAGCTGGCCTCCCGTCGGCTCGCCCGGCGCCTTCATCCATTCGGGCACATTGGGCGGAAGGTTGTCCGTCTCGGCAGCAGCAGCACCCGCACCGACAACTGCGCCTCCGAGCGCCGCCGTACCGGCAGTCAGGAAGCGGCGGCGTGTGGCCGTCACGGGATCATCATCGGAACGTATCGTGCTGCTCATTGCGGGCCCTCGATTGGCACTGAACCCGCATCAAACGGTCCGACGACGGCATTTGCAATTCATAGCTGTTTCAAAAGCAGGCAATTTCGACCAGGGCCCATCTAAATCCACCGGCTGCAGGAGCAGTTCCTTTCCCTGCAGCGCACAAACGCCGGCCGATTCACTCGCCCGGAGCGATCGCGTTGCTTGGCGTCGGACGGTCGGTGATCTGCTGCCCAAACAGGCTGCCGATCAGCTCGACCGCTGTGCGCGCAGTCCGGCCGCGCTCGTCCAGGAACGGATTGAGCTCGACGATGTCGACCGATCCCACCACGCCGGAATCGTGCAGCAGCTCCATGATCAGGTGCGCCTCGCGATAGGTCGCCCCGCCCGGCACTGTGGTGCCGACGCCCGGCGCCACACATGGATCGAGAAAGTCGACATCGAAGCTGACATGCAGCACGCCGTTGCTGGCCTTGACGCGCTCGATGACGCGGCGGATCAACACGGCGACTCCGAACTCGTCAATCTGGCGCATGTCCACAATCCTGATCCGGCGCGCGCGCATCAGTTCCTTTTCGAGCTTGTCGATCGAGCGTGCACCGAACAGATCGAGCCGGTCAGGATCGATCGAGGCACGCGGATCATCGCCGAGCAGGCCGTCGAGGCCCGGTTCGCCACACAGGAACGCTGCCGACATGCCGTGCATGTTCGCCGTGATCGTCGTCTCCGGCGTATTGTAGTCGGCATGGGCGTCCAGCCAGAGCACGAACAGCTCGCGTCCGCACTCCTGCCAATGTCGCGCCATCGCATTCACGGAGCCCATCGACAACGTGTGATCGCCCCCGAGGAAGATCGGGAGCGCACCGGTTTGCGCGATCTCATAGCCGCGGCGGCTGAGCACGCGCGTCCAGCGCTGGATTTCACGGTAGTGATTGGCCTTTTCGGGCGGCTTGTCTGCGAGGTCCCTGACTTCGGCCACGGAGAGATCGCCGTAATCGACGACTTCAAAATCCAGGCTTTCGAGCAGTGTCGCAAGGCCGGCGGTGCGCAGCGCCGCCGGGCCCATCAGGGTACCGCGCTGCGAGGCTCCCATGTCGATGGGAGCACCGAGCAAGGCGATGCGCCGGGGTCGATCCGTTATGGTCCGATCGGTCACGGCCTTCTCCCGAGATCAGCAAGGTTGAGCCAGCCTAACAGAGATTCGCATCCGTCGTTTCACGGGGGGTGCCCCATCAGGATCCGGAACAAAATCCCGCGCACGGAATTGCTCATCCAAGGCCGGCACCCGCCGTTCAAAACGGCGCCTGTCGCGGATAGCCAAAGGTCACCAGACCCGCTGTTCAGAACGAGCGCTCGCGCGGATAGCCAAAGGTGCCGGCCTCCATCACATCGTCACGCCGGAGGTCGCGCGCTTGAGCACGGAGATACCGCAGTCCACACCTCAGCCCGGCATGACCGAGCGCGCTATCGATGCGGCGACTGATGTAAGCCGCACGATCGGCGAGATCGCCGGAGGTCTGCACGCAGCTGTCGACCGCCTCACTCTGGCAATCGAGGACGCGAGAAAGCCAGGCCGACCTCTCTCAACGGTCGCCGCGATCACGCGCGAAGCCCCCTTGGCCAGCCTCTTCGTGGCCTTCCTGTTCGGCGTCGCCGTGGCGCGCCGCCGCTAGCGATCTGAGTGATACGCGATCGTTTATGCAGCGCTGACGGCGGCGTGTTCGGCCGCGAGGAACTGCCGGTCGAACGCTTCCGCCGGCATCGGACGGCCGAAGAAATATCCCTGCCCTTCCTCGCATCCCATGCTGACGAGGAAATCGGCCGTGGCCCGGTTCTCGATACCCTCGGCCACGACCGTGAGCCCGAGCTGCTTGCTGAGACCTATGGTCGAACCGACGATCGCCGCGTCGTCGGAATCGGCGAGCAGATCGAGCACGAACGACCGGTCGATCTTGAGCCCGTCGAGCGGAAATTTCTTCAGATAGCTCAGGCTCGCATAACCGGTGCCGAAATCGTCGAACAGGACGCGCACGCCGAGTTGCTGGATCCGCTTGAACATGTCGAGCACGCGGCTTTCGTCGTGGAGCAGGATGTCTTCGGTGACCTCGAGCTCGAGCAGCGACGGCGTGAGCCCCGTCGCCTCGAGCAGGGCCGCAACCGAATGCGCGAGATCACCGGAGTGGAGCTGCGAGGGCGACAGGTTGATCGCAACGCGCACGCCGTTACCGGAC
The DNA here is from genome assembly GCF_004123905.1 of Bradyrhizobium betae. Taxonomy (GTDB): domain Bacteria; phylum Pseudomonadota; class Alphaproteobacteria; order Rhizobiales; family Xanthobacteraceae; genus Bradyrhizobium; species Bradyrhizobium betae_A. The sequence goes on along the minus strand of NZ_MZXW01000050.1, from coordinate 389,729 downwards.
AATTCCCAGGCGCGCGCCTGCCGGCAGGCAGTCTCCATCACCCAGTTTGCGATCCGCTCAGACAGGGCTGACGTATTGACCACCGGCATGAACTCTCCGGGCGAGACGTAGCCGCGCATGGGATGCCGCCAACGGATCAGCGCTTCGGCCCCGACCAGGCTGCCGTCGACCAGGCGGACCTGGGGTTGGTAGAACAGTTCGAACTCACCGCGGTCTGCGGCAAGCGCCAGTTCGCTTTCGAGCGTCAGCCGATTCTCCAGTTCCTGTCTGATCGCACTCTCGAAGATCACGTGGCTACCGCGCCGCGTCGCCTTCGCGCGGCTCAATGCGAGATGGCTGTTGCTCAGAAGGTCGTCGGCGTTGTGTCCGCCATCGGGATAGACGGCGACGCCAATGCTGATCCTGACGCGGTGCTGTCGCGTGCCGGTTGCGAGCGGCGCTTCAAACGCGCGTGCGATCCGTTCGGCGAACTCCGCTATCGGCTCGCCGGCTTCCGCGCAATCAAACGCAATAGCGAATTCATCGCCGCTGAGCCGGGCGACGACCGCCTTGCCGTTGACCTCGCTGCGGAGACGCTCGGCGACGGCGCGCAACACGAGGTCGCCCGCCGAATGCCCGAGCATGTCGTTGATCCGCTGGAAGCCGTCGAGCCCGAGCACGAGCAATGCGACGTCGGAAGACCGCCGCTCCGCCTCGGCGATCAGACTTGTAAGGCCGGCATGCAACATGTTGCGGTTTGCAAGCCCAGTCAGCGCGTCGTGTTCGGCGAGATATCTGACGCGTTCGGCCTCGCGCTTGCGAACCGAGATGTCGCGCAGGATCGCTCCGTACTGGAAGCCCTCCGTTCCCTGCCAGCCCGAGAAGCTCGCTTCGACAGGGAACGTCTCGCCGTTCTTGCGACGCCCCTCGAACTCGACGACAACAGCCCCGCCGGGCACCAGCAGCGCCTGACGCGCAGCATCGCGCATGGCAAATGTTTTTGCGCGGCCGTCAGCTGACACGGCACAGAGGGTTTCGAACGGACGTCCGATCATCTCAGTCGGCATATAGCCGAAGATCGCGCTGGCACCGGGATTCCACACCGTGATCCGGTGATCCTCGTCGGTGCAGACCAGGCCATCGCCAAGTGACATCGCGATGCGATGAAAACGGCTCTCGGCGATGCGCCCAAGAAGGCTGCGGAAGTCGATCTCGTCGAGCGCGATCGCCGTCAGATAGGCGATGATCGCGATATGAAACAGCGACGTGTCGATGATGAGGGGCCATCTTGCCTGAACAAGCGCTGCGGCCACTTCGACTCCGCCCCCCGCTGCGACCAGGACTGCTACCCGCACGCCCGGTGCAAGACGGCGCCATGAGTACATCATCAGCAGGCAGATCAGGCCCAGGCCAACGATCATGCCGACATCGGACGTCCAGTGCAGCATCCGGTTCTGGAGGATCGATTCTGCCGCCAGCGCCTGGAGAACGGGCCCCGAGACGATCTTGCCGTTCGGAACGCTGAATCGGTCGCCGAGCTCGAGCGCCGTGGCGCCGACGATGACCTTCTTGTCTCTCAACTTGTCCAGCGTCGCGGCATCGCCACGCAGCACGTCGAAATAGGAGACACTTGGAATGGAGCCCGCACGAATGCCGAAATCGATCAGGAAGGGCGGACGCCGATTGGCGTCCTGCCCGGCCAGCACGACGGCCATCGACGGCATCTGGGAGTCGCCGAGCTTCTCGCCGACCGGATAACGGCGCACGAGCCCATCGGATTCGATCGCGACATTGACGACAGCCGGCCACGACTGGTTGCTGAACGGCTTCAAAGGACGATTGACGTGAGCCGCGCCACCATTCGGCGCCGGCTGCTTGAAGGACGGCAGAATGGTCGAACCGCCGACCTCACGAAGCGCTGTGAGGAAGGCCTCGTCGGAAGCCGGATCCGACGGCGTGCTGAAATCCACGTCGAAGGCAACATCCTGCGCGCCCGCGGCCTCGAGCCTGTGCAACAGCTCGGCGTGGAGCCGGCGTGGCCACGGCCACACCCCGATCTGGTCGATCGAGGGCGCGTCGATGGCGACTACGACGACATTGCCGCTCGCCGCTCGCGATTGCCAGGCGAACCGCAGATCGGTGAGCGCATTGCGAAGCGCGCCATGCCACCCCGTGGACAGCACGACCGCCAGCGCGATCACGACAAGAATATGCGGCCGATAACGTTTCACCTTGCTCCCCTGCACCGACGGCGTTTGCCGCCAGGTGCTCCCCCTATCGCGACGGCGCGATTCTAGTGATGCTTGTACCAACCGTAGTGATGGCCATTATTGCCATTATTGCCGTTATTGCCGTTATTGCCGTTGTTGCCGTTACCGCTGTTGCCATTGTCGCCGGTGCCGCTGCTCCCGTTGCCGGTCGCGCCAGTCCCGCTGCTTCCGCTCCCCGAGCTTCCGCTGGACACATTGCTGGTTGAACCCGCGGTGGTCGCAATAGTGGTTGTCGTCGCACTCGACGACGCCGATGTGGCGCTGGCGGTGGATGCACTGCTGCTCGCGACGACCGCTGTTACGGCGGAGCTATTCGAGGCCGTGGTGGTCGTGCTTGTCGAGCTTTCGCTCCACACCGTAGCTGTGCCGGTGCTTGGGTTCGCGGCGTTACGTACATGGCCCGGCGCAACCGCGCCGTGGGCGAGACCATTCGTGACCTTGTGGAAGTTCAGCTTCACCTCTCCGAGCGAGCTCGATATGCGCACGACGCCGCCCTTGGGTGCCTGACCTCCAGCCGCCTGATGCGACTGCATCGGCGTACCAGCTGCCTTGGTCCCCTTGTCGATCGGACCGAGCGCATGGATCGCATGACCGTTGGCCGCGTTGCGTGGCGCGGACAGGCCCGATTTCGGCACGGGAGTTCGCTCGATCGTCGAGGCACGCGGCTTGCCTTGCTCGATCGGATTGAGGGTCCCGGCGCCGCTCAGGCTGAGGCCGGGCTTGCCGTGCTCAAAGGCCGTGGCCGCTTGTCCCGGCATGACCTGGGCAATCTGTCCCGTCTTGAAGTCGGAGACTTCGACCTGGCCCCGGAGCACGCCGACTTTGGTGCTGCCTGCGCCGACGGTCACGCTGAACTGCGTTCCCTTGACCACGGCAGCGAGATAGGGCGTCTCGACCTCGAAATGCTTGACGTTGCGCTTCTCGACCTCGAGCAGGATCGACCCCGCCTGCTGGATGATGGTGGTCGAGAGCCCCTCCTTCTTCTCGGCCGGCAAGCCGACCACCGAGTTGGGGGAGATCAGGATCGATTCCTCACCGCGGACCAGCAGCACGCGTCCGTTGCGTCCGGTGCGAATGGTATCACCGGCCTTCAGCGTCCCTTCCGGGGTCAGCGACACAGGCTGCACGCCGTTGGCGGCAAGCCAGACCTCGCCGGTGGCTTTACTGACTGACCAGACGCCATCCTCCGCAGCAAATGCAGCGGAAGCCATTCCCAGGATCAGCGCCGCCGCGAAGCCGCACCGCATTCCAATTCTGCCGAGCATGACGATCCTCAGTCCGCGTTACAGCCGGACCGGGGAGTATCGGAAATCACTCAAGAGAGAATTAGCGGGACGCGGCGAGCGGAGCAGCGGCATTAACCAATCATTGACCATAAAAAACTAAGAAAAATCATGCAGCTAACGAGCTCTTGCGGCCTCACAGGAAGATCTCCGTCAAACTACGGAGACCGGTTCGCTGCGTGCCTTGAGAAGCGGCATCTCCTTGCCGCATTGGTGCTCTTGGCACCAATTTTTACGAGCATTCCGCAGGCTTTCGCACAGCAGGCGAACCAGCCGGGCTTTGATCCACGGCAGCCCGAGAAATACTTTGAAAACCAAACCGAACGGGAATCCCTGAGCCGTCCTCCGGTCAGGCTACCGAAAGTCGGCCAGCCCAACACCGGCGGTGATACGAAGCCGCAATTCGTGCTGCGCGGCATCGATGTCAGCGGCGCGCACGCCATTTCCCGCGATCGCATCGCCGCGGTCTATCAACCCTATCTCGGCAAGAAGGTCTCGCAGGCCGACCTCGCCGCGATCGCCGGCTCAATCAGCGATCTCTACCGTGGCGCCGGCTTCCATCTGAGCCGGGCGATCGTGCCGCCGCAGGACATTGCTGATGGCCGGGTCCGGATCCAGGTGATCGAAGGCGCCATCGTGCAGGCCGAGCTGAAAGGCGAAGGCGCCGAGCAATTCGGTGTGAGGCCGATGCTGGGCCCGGTTCTGGCCGAGCAGCCCTCGCGCCTGGCAACGCTCGAACGCCAGCTGTTCCTCATCAATGGCCGACCGGGCGTCCGAATCACCGATACCGCGCTGGAGGAGATCGGCGGCGCGACCGGCCGCTTCCGCCTCACCGTCTATCTGAAGACCTGGTACGTCTTCACGTCGTTCGGGCTGGACAATCTCGGATCCTCCTCGGTCGGTCCCTGGCAGACCTATGCTACGGGCGCATTCAACTCCTACCTCACGCCTGGCGACACGCTGGCGGTCAACCTGTCGACCATTGCCAACGACCCGCGCGAGCTTGGCTTTGCACGGCTGTCCTATGACGCGCCCGTCGGCGTCGACGGCGTCCGCCTCGGTGCGTCCGTCCTGTACAGTGCGGTGCGCCCGGGTGATGCGCGCCGCCTCGACAGCGACATCACCACGACCGAAGCTTTCGAGGTGCGGGCGAGCACCGTGCCCTTCATGTCGCAATCGTCGGGGCTGACGCTCACCGTGGCAGGCACCTTCAGCAATGTGTCCGAGCACGATCTTTACGGCCCCTGGTACAACGACCACATCAGGACTGCGAGCCTGACTGCCGACTACCGGCTCCAGGATCGCTTCGGCGGCACCAATTTCGCGACGCTGACCTATCGCCAGGGGCTCGACGTCTTCGGCGCTTCGCATTTCGACGACGATCTGTTGTCGCGCGATGGCGCCGCGTCGAACTTCTCGGTGCTGAACCTCTGGTTCACCCGCTACCAGACGCTCAACGACGCCTGGTCGCTCAAGCTCTCCGCGGCAAGCCAGACGGCATCGCGGCCGCTGTTCACCTCGCAGCAATTCTATCTCGGCGGCGCGGCCTTCGGCCGGGGCTATGGCGCAGCCGAGATCAGCGGCGACAACGGTCTGGCTGGCTCGCTTGAAGTGCGTTTCGACCAGAAGCTCAATTTCCGTTACTGGACCGGCTATCAGCTCTACGCCTTCGGCGACGCCGGCGCAGTCTGGAACGACGGTTACCGGCTGAGTGACGGCCTGGCGCTGACATCGGCAGGCGCGGGCGTGCGGTTCTTCCTGTGGGACGATATTCAGGCCGATCTCGGCGTAGCCGTCCCCTTGAGCTACCGGGCGCCGGACAACGAGCGCCGCAGCCCGCGCTTCCTGTTCACGCTGTCGAGCGCGTTCCGGCTCTGCCCCGAGCGCGGCAGAGGCGGTTGCCTCTAGCTGCGAGCCCCTCGCGCGACGCATTCCCTCATGCGGCCCTTTTGCGGCCTTGCTCACAGACTTGCCTAAATTTAATCCCGTAACCTGCTCACGATCGCTCGATCCGGGGCTGCCAATGACCATTTTCAATCGAAAGTGATTGGGACGGAACCATGAAGAGGGTGTTTGCAATTCTGGCGTTTCTTTGCGTTCTCGGCGTCGGCGAATATTTCGTCGTTAGCCGGTTCGCGATCCGCCATGAGATTTTGACCCTGTTCGACGCCTCGCGCCAGCGGCCGATCACGGTCGAGATCGCGGTGCGGCGCGATTACGAGACCAAGGCCAATCTCCGCCTCTGGAAGCTGCCGCTTGCCATCATCAGCAACGGCAACACCGTCAAGGCCACCGAATATTCCTTCCTCGCCAACGTGCTCGCGGCGCGCGGCTATCTCGTTGCCAGCATCCAGCAGGACCTGCCGAGCGATCCGCCGCTGATGACCCATGTCGGCCAGCAATATGTCGGCCGACGCGAAGTCTATATCCGCTGCGAGGCCAACATCCTTTTCGCGCTGGGCGAACTGAAGAGGCGGCAGGAGAACGTCGACTACGACCACATCACGCTCGTCGGACATTCCAACGGCGGCGACGTATCAATGTACGTCGCCCGTCAGCACCCGGAGCTGGTGTCGAAAGTGATCACACTCGACAATCTGCGGGTGCCGTTCGTCCTCAGCGACAACATGAAGATCCTGTCGTTCCGCTCGAAGGATCCGCATTTCGTCACGGACCCGGGCGTGCTGCCGACGCCGGAAGAAGCCAAGGCGCGCGGCATCGACATCGTCCACACCGGTGCGCAGCATACCGAGATGAGCGACCGTGGCCCTGATGCGGTCAAGGAGAAGATCCAGGAGACGCTCGACCGATTCCTGCGTGACAGCGCCAGCAGCGCGCTAGCGCCGGTCGACACAAAAAGCCCGATGATCATGAACCCAGGCGACTATTAGCCGGAAAAAGCTTTGCGACAGATCAAGGCAGTTCCCGGCCGACCAGGCTAGGAAGGTCTCACCATCCCGGAGAGGCACGTGTCGCACTACACAGAAAGCTTTGATATGAAACGTCTTGGCCTGCGCGCGGCAAAGACGCCGGCATTCGCGCGGCATGTCTATCGTTCCGTTCGAAGGCTGCTGCGGTCGATCATCGCCCGGATCGATCTCTCCCAGTTTCCGGGATCGTGCTGCGGATGAACATGGTGGCCGCAAGCGAACGCATCAAGATTGCCCGATGCATCGGCATTTGAGACGAATTGCCTGCTGCTTCCCGTGGCCTCGAGCTGCGGCACGTCGTCCGCTCTCGCCGCCGATGCCGGGCATGGTGCCGACCTCGCCAAGCGATGGTGTGCAAGCTGCCACGTCGTGGCGAGCGGGCAGGCCCAGGCGAGCGCCGACGTCCCCTCGTTTGCATCGGTTGCGCGCCGGCCGGACTTTAGTCCGGAGAGGCTCGCTTTGTTCCTGCTCGACCCGCATCCGAAGATGCCGGACTTTCCCCTGAGCCGGACCGAAGCCGGCGACATCGCCGCGTATATCGGATCGCTGCGTCCGTAGGGCGCCGGCCAATCGCGACACCCACAAACTGCAAATCCCTGCCGGAGGACCGACAGGGATCAGCAGAAAGGATGATGGACGGCGAATGAGGACCATTCGGTGGCCCATCATGGACCTGCATCAACATCGAAGTGCGGATCACCGCGCCGCGCAAGATCAATTTGTGGGCACGCTGTATACACGCCGGAAATCAGGACTTCCCCTTGCCGGGTTGCATGAAGCTGCCGGTCATCTGACGCATGTGGTCCCCGGCGCTGGTGAACTGACTGCGCAGGAAGTCGGACTGGATTCGCATCGCCTCCTGAAGGTCGGTCGCGTGAACGAGCTTGCGTGCGTGCTCGAACGCCGACTTCATGTTCTGCTCAGTGAAAGCGAGCGCCTGCTTCGACACCTCGGTGCCTGCTCCGGGGACCGACGTCATCGATTTGGTGGCCGCGTCGAAAAACATGCCAAATGCCTTTTCGGCTTGGTCGATCGTCTTCTCGGCCAGGTCGCGCAGTTCGGCCGGAACTTCGAGCTTCGGTTCGATCATGGTCGCACTCCTCCCTTTTTCTTAGCTGAATACCACACTTGCCGGACCGCCTTCCAGCGGCTAGCCCCGGGGCAAACGTCCCCGGCGGGCCGGCTTGGGCAGGAAAACGGAGGATAAGGCCTAGGGCGCGCGGCCCGGCTCAGGACAGGGGGTGTTCGGGAAGGGCTTCTTCGGTGGCGAGGTCTTCGACAAGCTTGATAACCTCAAAACGCTGTCGAGGCGCGAGCTTCAAAAATGCGCGGAGCAGGCGCAGGCTCTCGACAGTGCCGCTCGCAGGTGCGCCAAGCTTAAGGTGCAGTTCAGCCGCGAAATTGAGGTTCTTCATCTCGCACCTATGACAAGCATCGGCTTTCCTGATCAGCCATGGGCTCCCACTCGAGAGCCTAACGCCAGAACCGGACGCCATGCCCGGGACAAACTCTCGGCCGGAGGGGCCCCGGCGGGGTAGCACGCTGGACTACATATCCAAACGGACCAAGCAGGTTGTAATTATGCCAAGGAACAACCCCTCCGGCAAGCCCAACCACCGGCTGAGCGATGCTTCGTCTGCATCGCAGCACGGCAAATCCGGATAACAGGAATATGAACCGCCGTCACCCGCCTGCGTCAAGAAGCAGCACGCATCACGCACACGGCCGTTATCGCTGTCAACCGGCGCAGCGTTTCGCCCTGTTTCCAACAAGAATGGACATCGGCGCACCGCCTAGCGCTTTTTCAGCGTATACACGTAATTGTTGAGTCCGATCTCGGCGGTTGTATCGTCGGTGAAATGAACGTCGATCTCGCAGCCGGTCTCCAGGGTCTTGATCGGACCGCTGGCAAAGCCGAGCGAGATGGCAAGCGCCTTCGGATCGGCCTTCTTGTCGGCACGTTGCATCTCGTCGAAAGCGCCCTGGAAGATCATGTCGGGGCCGTAATCCGTCACCTTGTACTGCGGCTTGGCGCAGGCAAAGGGCCGTGGTCCCGAGATCTCCCTACCCTTCAAGACCACTGCCTTGCCCATCAGCCGCGCCCGCTCGGTGCCGTCAGGCTTGCGTTGCGGATCAGCCCAAGGCGCGACCACGGCGGCAGTGACTGTCCAGGTGCCGATGTAGAAGGGGTCGGCGGCCGCAGCGGTGCCTGCGGCGCCGACCGACACGAGAAGGCAAACCACAGTCGCGGCGAATTTCATCTGCATATCCCCTCGAGCTCTCGGCTTGGACTCATCGCTTCGCATCGAGGTTCATCGCTTCCGATATATTTCGGCGCATGAACCGTCGTCTAGGATCGGACGACCAAGCGGTTGCGAACCGGCCACGCAGATCACGGGCGCCATGGCTGATGGACTCAAACCGATTCGGGCGCGCGTCAGCACCAAAGGACGACGGCATGCTTTCTCGCTGCGATCTCATCAAGGGCGCCGCGGTTGCGCTTCTCACCCTCTCGATACAAGGCGCATGGGCGCAGGAGACCAAGATGAACCTGTTCAAGATCGTCACCATCAAGGATGAAATCGTCGTCGGATTGTCGGCGGAAGAGCTTCAGGCACTCGGCGGCAATGATGCGAGCGCGATTGCACACGCGCTGGCGCAGAAGGGCGATCTCACCGTCTGGCAATACAACGTGCACCGGGGCCCCAACGGCGAATTACAGCAGGCGCCGACCGCCAGAATCGGGCTGTTGGCCAACGCCTCGCTTCGCGTCGAGCCCTACACGACGCCGTACCAGATCGTGCCGCATCCCTAAGCAGCGAGCCGGCACGCCCGCGGCAAGACCGCAGGCGTGCCGCAATCATCCGCGCTGGTTTGCACGCCTCGTCCCCGTTTCCGTCGCAAAGCCGTAGATGAGCGCCAGCCGGTCCAGGCATTCGCGAAAGCGCCGCGCGAAATAGTCGTTCCAGCGCTGCGTACGGGCGGCTCGACGCTCCCCGATCTGATCCATCGTCAGGCCCAGCACCAGCACGTCGTACACCAGCGCCGAACCGTCAGTGCCGAGCTCCCGCTCGATGCGGTTCAGCCGCAGCACCGCCTGTCGCTGGCTCTCGGTAACGGGCTCGCGCGTGCCAGTGCCATCGACATATTCGCGTGTCGTATCGACCGCCTGAGGCCCTCGCTCCGCCCGCTCCCAATCGTTCTGGAAGGCGCGCCCGCCGCGATATTGCGCCTCGTCGATCTGGTGATGCGCGTGCAGCCGGCCGAGCGGATCGCCGCGGACCGACCGGACCGCCACGATCTTCTCGCCGGGATCGAGCGCCAGCGGATTGTCGACCACGACCTCCGCCAGTTCGGCATTGAACGGTGCCTCGCGCGAACGGCGGTCGTAGATATTCGTCAATTTGTAGGATTTGTTGCGCCGGACACGTCCCATGCGGATACTCCTTGCAAATTTATCGACTGAACGGGTGGCCGCACTTTCAGGCGGCGGACACGAGCCTCAGCACGACGGGACCTGCGACACGGGCAGACGCAGCCCCAGACCGGCGCGTCAGGCCGGCATGCGGTGTGCAATAGCTGGAGCCCGGCTGGCACGGATGGCCGCAGAAGGTGATCTCCTCCCCATCCTTGTCGCCGCCATAGGGATAGCGGCAGTCCTCGCGATCGAGTTGATCCAGCGGGATCAGGCGCGGCCGGACGCCGACGCAGCGCAGTTTCACCCCCGCGACAGGTTTCATCGCGGACTGCGGCGGTACGTTCAGGTACGGTAACGCCAATCGGCACGGTGACGGCGGGCATACGTCACCCGGCAAAGACGGCACGATCGACGGGCTCGCCATCCGTGCCGGCGGAATGAGCCCAAGTCGCTTGGCCCGGCCGACCACGGCGTTGCGCGTGTAAGCCGTTCCAAACCTTGCGTTAATCTCCCGCCCGATCTCCGCGTAAGACACACCCTTGAGAAAATAGTCGCGAAGCGCGTCGGAGTGCTCCGACGGCCAATGGCCCGGTTCCATGCTGCTGTCCTGTGATGCGCCTCCTCCGGTCGCACGATCGGGGGGCGAGGCACACATTCCGGTATTCCGAAGCTCAAGTCAAGCAATAATTCTGATATTCATAATTGCATCAATTCCGAATTTCGGATTACAAGAGGCGAGACGATGGACAATCGAGGGAATCACCATGTTGGACGCGGCAATGATCGAGCGGGGCCTGGAGAAAACGGGCAAGAGCAAGGGCGGCCTCGCGGCTGCCATGGGTGTGCGGCCCGGCGCGGTCTCGGAGATCCTCGGCGGCGAGCGGCTGGTGAAGGCATCGGAGATCATTCCGATCATGGAGTATCTCGAGCTCAATCTCGCGCCGATCATGGGCCGCGTCAGCGCCGGCGCGGTGATCGAGCCGGATTATGAACAGGTTCCGCCGGAAGGCCTCGGCGATATCACGCTGCCCTTCCCGATCATGGAAGAGACCGTCGCCTTCGAGATCGTCGGCGATTCGATGCTGCCCAAATACGAAAGCGGCGACGTGATCGTGGTCTACAAGGACCAGCGCCATCCGCTGTCGAGCTTCTATGGCGAGGAAGCCGTGGTCCGGCTCAAGACCGGCGAGCGCTATTTGAAGACCATCGAGCGGGGCAAATCGCCCTCCGTCGTCAATCTATCCAGCTTCAATGCCAAGCTAATCGTCGGCGTGAAACTCGAATGGGTCGGCGAGATCTGCCTCTCCATGCCCAAGGGGCAGCTCGAACGGCTACGCGCCAAGTCTGCGCGCCCCCGCAAGAAGGGCAAATAGGACGAGATTCTGATTTTCGGAAATTACTGCTTGACTTAATTCCGTTTTTCGGAAATACTCTGCCGTGCCCCGACCATAGGGCGCGGCAGGATCGCTTCATGCAGTATTTCGTCGTGATGATCGACTACGGGCGGCACGGCCGCGAGGCGATCGTCGACCCCGAGATCACAAGGCGCGAGGTCATCTCCCGCGTCGCTTCGGGTGAATATCAGAACATCTCGTTCATCCACGAGATCGCGGAGGGCTCGGTCGAAGACGTGACCGAGGCCATACTGACCGAGGCCGCCCTGCCCCAAATTCCGCCTGAAGATGTCGACCTCCAGGCGATCCGCATTGATCACGCCCGCGACTTGCGCAAGCACGAGCGGACGTGACGCAGACTGAAGCAGCCTGCGTCACCGCCCGTCCGGAGATTATACCGTGAGAACGGTCGATCCCGTGGTCTTGCGCGCGGCGAGATCGGCATGAGCCTTGGCGGCGTCCTTCAGCGGATAGGTCTGGTGCACCTCGATCTTGACCGCGCCGGACTTCACGACATCGAACAGCTCGTTCGCCATTGCGACCAGGCTCTCGCGCTTGGCGGCGTAGGTGAACAGCGTCGGCCGGGTGACGTAGAGCGAGCCCTTCTGCGCGAGCAGGCCGAGATTGAGCGGCTCGACAGCGCCGGAGGACGCACCAAACAGCGCAGCGACGCCGAGCGGCGCGAGGCAGTCCAGCGACTTCAGGAACGTGTCCTTGCCGACGGAGTCGTAAACCACCGGCACTTTCTTGCCGCCCGTGATCTCGTCCACGCGCTTCACAAAATCCTCGCGGCTGTAGATGATGACATGGTCGCAGCCATGCGCCTTGGCGAGTTTCGCCTTCTCGTCGCTGCTGACGGTGCCGATCACGGTCGCGCCGAGATGTTTTGCCCACTGGCTCAGGATCAGACCAACACCACCGGCCGCGGCATGGAGCAGGATGGTGTCGCCAGCCTTCACCCGATAGGTCTGCCGGATCAGATATTGCGTCGTGAGGCCCTTCAACATCATCGCCGCCGCCGTCTTGTCATCGACACCATCAGGCAGCTTCAACAGCCGATCGGCCGGGATCAACCGCGCCTCGGAATAAGCGCCGAGCGGCGAAGCGCCATAGGCGACACGATCACCAGGCTTCAGATCCGTGACACCGGACCCGACCTCCTCAACGACGCCGGCCGCTTCGCTGCCAAGACCGCTCGGCAATTGCGCGGGATACACACCGGAGCGATTGTAGATGTCGACGAAGTTGAGACCGACAGCGGTATGGCGGATGCGCGCTTCGCCCGGTCCGGGCTTGCCGACACCAACCTCCTCCCACACCAGAACTTCCGGCCCCCCGGTCTTGTGAAAGCGAATAGCATGCGTCATGGGCGTTGCTCCCTTATCGTTGCAGCGAAAGTCCGAGAACCGGATCGCCTGGTGAAATAGGCATTTGGTCCGCCCGTTACAGTATAGAAGACGTAACAAGAATGTCACAGCGAACGACAAACGCCCGCCGTTCCACCTCTGTTCGAAAGAGTTGATGACAACCTTGAGGTGACCGGCAGTAGCCTTCGCGCGGGGTTTGGTGGTCGCCTGCGAAGGAGAACCGAGATGCCAGCTTATGTACAGCATCATCAGGATATCGAAATCGCGCCTGTGATTTGCCCGACATGCATGGGGTTCCTGCCAATGTATGTGCGCGAGGTCGAGCCGCATTGGAGCCTTGCCAAGATCGACTTCGTCTATGAGTGCGCCGATTGCGGCGCCGAGGTCCGGCAGACGATCCGGAAACCCGAACTGCTGCGGCACTGACCGCATGATAGTCGAACCGCTCAACTATTTGCGTTAAGCGGAAAAAACGCCGGTCGCGCGGGTCAGATGTCTCCCAAACGAGGCTTGTTCTTTGCCGGGAACGCAGGCAGAACAGGCCTCAAGCAAGACCTTTGGGAGCGCCAATTCGTGGCTGAACAGAAGCCCTCGACAGCGATCGAGGCAGTGGAGAGCGGCCTCGCCGCGCAGGGCTATATCGCGAGCCGGCAGATCGCGACGGCCGTCTATTTGTCGCAACAGATCGAGAAGCCGATCCTTGTCGAGGGCCCCGCGGGCGTCGGCAAAACCGAGCTTGCCAAGGCGATTGCCGCTTGGCGCGGCAAGAAGATGATCCGCCTGCAATGCTATGAAGGCCTCGACGAGGCCAAGGCGCTCTACGAGTGGAAATACGCCAAGCAGCTTCTCTACACGCAGATCCTGAAGGACAAGCTCGGCGAAGTCCTCGGCGGCGCGCAGACGCTGCATGCCGCGCTCGACCAGCTGCATGATTTCGGCGACGTTTTCTTCTCCAAGGAGTTCGTCGAGCCGCGCCCCCTGCTGCAGGCGCTCGAGCAGCCGGGCGGCTGCGTGCTGCTGATCGACGAGATCGACAAGTCGGATGCCGAATTCGAATCGCTCCTGCTGGAAATCCTCTCCGACTTCCAGGTCACGATCCCCGAGCTCGGCACCGTCTCGGCGATCACACCACCGACGGTGATTCTGACATCCAACAGCGAGCGCGACCTCGGCGACGCGCTGAAGCGGCGCTGCCTGCATCTGCATATCGGCTTCCCCGAGCAGCGGCTCGAGGAGCGGATCGTCGAGAGCCGCGTGCCCAACATATCGCAGACGCTGCGCCGGCAGATGGTTGGCTTCATCCACGAAATCCGCTCGCTGGATCTGAAGAAGCTGCCCTCGGTGAGTGAGACTATCGACTGGGCGCGCGTGCTGGTACTGCTCCAGGCTTCCGAGCTCGATACCGAGATCGTCAAGGACACGCTCAATGTGCTCCTGAAGTATGAAGCCGACATCGAGGCCGCAACGCCGCAGGTCACGACCTTCATTGCCAAGGCGGCGCGGTCCAACGTCTTCGGTTGACCCCGATGCGCGAGAACCTCCATCGTTTCTTTCGGGCGGCGCGCGGGGCCGGCGTCCATGTTTCGCCCGCCGAAAGCATCGATGCGATGCGCGCGGTGTCGCAGGTCGGATTTTCTGACCGAACCGTTCTGCGCGATGCGCTTCTGCTGACGCTCGCCAAGTCCCAGGACGAGAAGCTCGCGCTCGGCGACTGCTTTGATCTGTTCTTCGGCCAGCCAGAACCGCGGCAGGATCAACCTGAAATCAATAGCGACGCTTCGCAGGACGCGGATCACTCTGACCAATCCGGCTCGGCGAGCGAAGCGGGCGAAGGTCAACCACCCGAAGGATTGGGCCCGCTGGCGCAGATGCTGCTGTCGCAGGATCGTAACGCGATCTCAGCCGCCATCGCCAGCGCCTCCGGTGCAGCCTCGCTCTCCGACATCCGCTATTCCACCCAGCGCGGCATCTTCTCCAGCCGTATCCTCGATGCGATGGGCCTGCAGCGCCTGCGCGACGAGCTCGACGAGCTGACCGCAACCAATCCCGCACTCGCCGAGCGCCTCCGCGCCGCACTCGACGCGTTGCGCGAGGCGGTGCGCGACACGGTCTCGCAAGGGCTTGCGCTCTATGCCCGCGAGGAGGCCGAAAACCTCCGCAACGAGATCCTGCGCAACGCGCCGCTTGCCCGCATCGAGCGGCGTCAGGTTGCCGAGATGCGCGCCCTGATCCGCCGGATCGCACAGCGTCTGCGCGAGCGCTATTCGAAGCCACGCAAGCGCCAGCGCCGCGGCCATCTCGACGTCCGCCGCACGCTGCGCCGTAACGCCGCCTGGGGCGGCATCCCCTTCCTGACCGCCTGGAAGCGCAAGCACCGCGACCGCCCGAAAATCGTCGCGCTCTGCGACGTCTCCGGCTCCGTCGCGCAGGTCTCGGACTTCTTCCTGCTCCTGATCCACTCGCTGCACGAGGTGGTCGACGACGTCCGCTCCTTCGCATTCTCTTCACATACGATCGAGGTCAGCGAGATCCTGGAGAAGAAGTCGCCCGAAGAGGCAATGGCCGAGATCATGTCCAAGGTCGGCTTTGGCTCGTCCGACTACGGCTCGTCTCTGGTCGATTTCGAGAAGGACTTCATGAGCACGCTGACACCGCAGACCACGGTGATCGTGCTCGGCGATGCCCGCAGCAACAATCTCGATCCGCGTGCCGACATCCTGCGCCGCATCTCCGAGCGATCGAAGCGGCTGGTCTGGCTCAATCCCGAGGGACGGCTTGCCTGGGGCTTTGGCGATTCCGAGATGCCGCGCTATGCGACTTTTTGCAGCGTCGTGCGCCAATGTGCCACCGCGCAGCAGCTCGAGCGCGCCGTGTCCGACATCGTGGCGACTTATCAATAGGTCTCGATACGTCGTCAGGCGCCAGCTTCACGCAAGCTCCATGCACTCCACTCCTGCCGCGTGAAGCCATTCCCCTGCGAATCAGCGTAACAGAGTCCCGACCCCCTCGTCTCACGATTTCTGTGCATATCGCGACGCAGGATGGGACAGCGATGCTTCCCGTGCACTGCGGTAGCTGCACACGATCAAGCGCAAATCATCAATTAGTGATCGGAGATCGGGACGATATTCGTGCGCAAACGATCTTAACGCTTGTGGCGCAACGACGTGCGGCAATTGGTGAAGAGACGTTCTAAACACCTCACCGAATTCCGGACTCATTGTCGTCGCATGGTCTTCATGCAGCGCCGCTAACAGGGGCGCACGAACGGTACTATCGCTTGAGGCAACATGAGCAACGATTTCGACTTCGATCTTTCACCCGACCAGTGGGAAGCGCTGAAGGCGCTTCGCAAGCCGGTGTCGAACGGTCGCCCCTCGAAGGCTTATGTCGTCGAAAGCCTGGTCGCGCTCGGCCTTGTCGTGGTCGATGACGGCGCGCCAGCGATGACACCGGCCGGGCGCAAGGCGCTGGTGCGCGGATCGTGCCGATTGCTGGACCTCGCAGCCTGACGCACGCGTCAAAAGATCTGCGCGATCACGATCGCGTAAGCGATGAACACGACGCCTAAGCCCCACACCATCGCGGGAATCTGCGTCCGCCGGCCGACCGCCATCTCCAGGGCAATATAGCTCAGTGTTCCCAGGGCCATTCCGTTGATGAGGTTATTGGTCAGCACGGTGACCAATAATGTCAGCACGATCGGAACCGCATTGCCGAGATCGGTCATGTCGATGCGGGCGAGGCCCTGCATCATCAGCACGCCGACGAGCACCAGCGCGGGCACGGTCGCTTGCGGCGGGATGATGACGAAGATCGGCCAGAAGAACAAAGCGAGGCAGAAGAATCCAGCAACCGTCAGCGAGGTCAGGCCGGTCCGGCCTCCAGCCTGCACACCTGTGATCGACTCGATATAGGCCGTCACCACCGACGTGCCGAGCAGCGGGCCGACGATGGATGCCGTCGCATCAGTCGCAAATGCAGCGGTGGCATTCGGGATCGAGCCGTCGGGCTTGCGCAAATTGGCGGCGCCCGTCACGCCGATCAGCGTGCCCAGCGTCGAAAAGAATTCAGCACACAGGAAATAGAACAGCAGCGGCAACGCCACGACGAAATGGCTGAAGAGATAGCCGATGTCGAGCGCCATGAAGGTGCTGGTCGGCCAGCGCGGCCACGCCATGATCGCTGATGGCACCGACGTCACCATCTTGCCGTTGACGCCGGGAACGAAGAAGCCGATCACGGTGAGCAACGCGATCGACAGGATCAGCGCCGCCGGCACCCGGCGCGCGACCAGCACCGGCGTGAGCAGGAGGCCGAACAGCGTCAGCAGCACCGGCGGGCTACGCAGGGATCCCATGGCGATATAGGTCGACGGGTTCTGGACCACGAATCCGGCGCCTCGTAACGCGATGAAGACGATGAGGGTCCCAACTGCGGCCTGGATGCCGATCTTCAGCGCTTCCGGCACATCCTTCGCGACTTTCTCGCGCAGCTTCGACAGGCTGAGGATCAGGAACAGCACGCCGGTGAAGGCGACCATCGCGAGCGCGCCCTGCCAGGGCATGCCCATCTGCTTGACGATGACATAGGTGAAGATGACGTTCGATCCCATCGCCGGCGCAACGGCGAGCGGCAGATTGGCCCACAGCCCCATCATCACCGAGCCGACGATCGCGGCGAGTGCCGTGGCACTGACGAGATCGGCACGGTCCATTCCGGCGTTGGACATGATGGCCGGGTTCACGGCGATAATATAGGCCATCGCCGCGAACGTGGTCGCTCCGGCCATCACCTCGCGGCCAACGCTCGTGCCACGCTCGGTGAGGCCAAAGGTGCGATCAAGCAGTCCCGAGGCAGCGGGCGGCGCCGCCTCTGCGGAAGCCTCTTGCGGCTTCGTCATCTCGTCCATCCCAGTCCTCCCCTACCAGACCACCGGGTGCGCTTCGCCCGTCTGCACGTTGATGAAACCGAGCGGCGCCTGCTCGCACGGCGCCACCAGCACCCAGCTCCAGGGCGCACAGGTCAGCGTTGCAAACATCAGCCGCTCCGGGAATCCCGGATACCAGCGCGGCCGGAACGTCGGCTCATACATCCAGTCGACCTTGCGTCCTTCTGCATAAAGCGCCTGCATCTCTGCATCGAGCGCGTGCGCCGAGCGACAGCTCATTAGCCCGCCGACCTCGAAGCGCACGGTGGCGGCTAGTTCGCCCTCGCGCACCAGCGCCCACCCGCCCTGAAGCGCGATCAGCGCGTTCACCGCCTTTGCCATCGCCGTATCGGACGAACCGACCACCCAGATATTGTGCTTGTCGTGCGCCACCGAGCAGGCAACTGCCGTCTCCGGCGTGCGCGGTCCACAGCCGCGCCAAAACATCTTTGCGACGCGCCCGTCGCCAGAGAAGCGGTCGACGATGGCAAATTTGGTGATGGCTTCACTCTCGTCGCGCTGCACGGCACCGTCACGCACCGGCAGCTCGAGCGTGTAGAATTCGGGATGCCAATGGAAGGGACGGATCACCGCCGCTTTCATCGTGGCGCGACCGGGCTCGGCCCGCAGCTCGAAATCTTGAGGTTTGATCGCGCGCCTGATGTTGACCGTCTTCGTTGCCCAATCCGGCCACTGGATCTCGGGCACCTGGCCGAGGTAACGCTTGCCCTCGGACACCTGTCCGCCATCGGCCCACACTTCGGCGATCGTGAGCTTGGCAACATCGGACAGCAGCACGACGTCGCCGAAGCGCCCCGGAGCCAGGCTGCCGACGAACGGCGTGAGGCGCATGTGCCGCGCCGGATTGATGGTGAGACACTGGATCGCGATTTCCGGCGCAAGGCCGGCCTCGATCGCGACCCGTGCATTGTGATCGCTGGCGCCGAGCTCGAGCGTGTGGCTGGCACTGCGGTCATCCGTAGTGAACGCGATCTGCGACCAGTCCTGCAAACCCCTCGCGAGCAGCCATTTGACGATCTCGTCCATGGCATAGACGCGCAGCTCGACGAACAGGCCACGCGTGAGCTTGTCCCAGGTTTCCTCCGGCGTCTGCACTTCATGGTCGGACGCAAGCCCGGCTGCTGCAAAGGCGTTGATGGAGGGCAGATCTCGCAAGCCGGAGGCATGGCCTTCGACGACGCCGCGCGCCGCGAACGTCGCCTCGATCATGCCCCAGAGCCGCTTGTAGGAAGGATTGTCGGGATTCCACACCGCCGGCCAGTCCATGACTTCGTCGAGCCCGGTGACCATCAGGCTTTCGCCCATGAAGCGGGCCTGCTCATCGTGGCCATACCAGCCGCCGCCCCATTCGTAGGCCGTCGGTGGCACCGCCGAACCGGGTTGCGGAAAGATCTTGAGCGGCGAACCACGGCGGCGTGCCTCGAACCAGAATTCGAGATTGCGTGCACCGTTGACGTTGGAGAATTCGTGGCTCGCCTCGCAGGTCCAGGTATTGCCATGCGGCAGCACCAGCGCGGCCTCCCATTCCGGCGTCAGATGCGAGCTTTCGATATGCTTGTGCACCTCGCCGAAGCCCGGCACGGCGGCAAGATCCGGCCGATGCACGCGCTCGCGCACCTCGCCGGGATAGCTGCCGGCCGGCCCGATCCAGGCGATGCGCCGCCCCCTTAAGACGATCTCCTGATCCTCGCTCCAGGTGCGGCTGTGCACATCGAGCAACCTGCCGACACGCAAGGAGCGATCGGCCGGACGGCGCCCGAGCGCCGTCAGCACCAGATCCTGACGGATGCGAACTTCGTCGGGCGCGTTGATCAAGAGGTCGTCGGGGATCGCATTCATGGCCTGCCTCACTCTACGCCGGTGCTCTCGCAGCCGTGGTTCGCTTCCGCGGCGGTTTGCCAGCCTTGCCGTTGCGCGCCGCGGCGGCATCGCGCTGACGGACATCCTTCAAAAGGGTGGTGAGCGCCCACTCGATCGCGTCGGCGATCTCGGCGCCGGACATGCCAAAGTCCTCGCGCATCGCATTCCAGGCCAGCACGTTGTTGAGATAGGACGCGAGCGCCTCCGCCTGGCGTACGTCCTTCGCGGGAAGATGCCGCACCAGTGGCGCCATCGCCTTGTGATGCTGCCCGATCAGGTGCCGCCGGAAGTCCGCGCGCATCCGTCTGCCTGCCCGCGTCACTGCAATGGCGCGCGCCAGATGCGGATGACGATCAAATCGCTTGCACAGCTTGCGGAAAATCTCGGGCAGCTCGTCGGGCGAGGTGAAGGGAATATAGCTGAAGACGTTGTCCTCGATCCATTCACCGGCCGCGGCAGACAGCTCCGCACGGGTCCTGAAGTGCCGATAGATGGTTCGCTCGGCCACCCTCGCACGCTTGGCGACAGCGGCCATGGAGATGTCGTCGGCCGCCTCGTCCTCCAGCGTCTCGACAAAGGCCGCAACGATGCGCTGCCGTGTCATCTCGGCATATTCGTCACGAAGGCTGGCGATATGTCGCTTTGCTGTACTCATGTCATAAGTCTGACATTAGGCGGATTGGAGGGTCAAGCCGAGACTTGAGGCACGGCGCGCCGCAACAATGTGCGTCGGCCTCCTCCGGGGAGCGCTACGATCCTCACGCGCGCGACTTTCGCCTGCCGCCTGAAAAATGGACTTTTGCGCGCCGTCAAAATCGGATTTGCTCTTCCGGAAACTGCGCGCAATGGCGCCGCGCGGACGGCAAGGAAGCCGAACAAGGGAGCTGATCATGAACGGGCTTGGCGGGCTGAACAAATCTCCCAACGGCGTTGTCATCGGGCTCGTGCAGCTGCAACTGCCGAATGTCGTGACGCGGGCCGATCTGGCCCGGCAGACCGAGCGTATCGTCTGGATGGTCGGCAAGGCCCGCCGCAATCTCTCCACCATGGATCTGGTGGTGTTCCCCGAATACTCGCTGCACGGCCTCTCGATGGATACCAATCCCGAGATCATGTGCCGGCTCGACGGGCCCGAGGTCGCGGCCTTCAAGAAGGCCTGTGTCGACAACAGGATCTGGGGCTGCTTCTCCATCATGGAGTTCAACCCGCACGGCAATCCCTACAATTCCGGCCTGATCATCGACGACCACGGCGAGATCAAGCTCTACTACCGCAAACTCCATCCCTGGATTCCGGTCGAACCGTGGGAGCCGGGCGATGTCGGCATTCCCGTGATCGAGGGGCCGAACAGTGCGAAGATCGCGCTGATCATCTGCCATGACGGCATGTTCCCGGAGATGGCGCGGGAATGCGCCTACAAGGGCGCGGAGATCATGATCCGCACCGCCGGCTACACCGCGCCGATCCGCGACGCCTGGCGCTTCACCAACCAGGCCAATTCGTTCCAGAACCTGATGGTCACCGCGAATGTCTGCATGTGCGGCTCGGACGGCTCGTTCGATTCCATGGGCGAAGGCATGATCGTCAATTTCGACGGCACCGTGCTGGCGCACGGCACCACTGGCCGCGCCGACGAGATCATCACGGCCGAGGTCCGGCCGGACCTCGTGCGCGAAGCCCGCATCAATTGGGGCGTCGAGAACAACATCTACCAGCTCTGGCACCGCGGCTATGTCGCGGTGAAGGGCGGCGCGATGGACTGCCCCTACACGTTCATGCAGGACATGGTTGCGGGAACCTATCGCCTGCCGTGGGAAGACCAGGTCAAGGTAACCGACGGCAGCTCCTGCGGCTTCCCGGCGCCGACGCGGATGTTCGGCCGGACGGCGAAGGCGGCGGAATAGGCCGTTTCCAGAGGAAAACGCGACAATCTGGCACAGGAGTTGCTCCTTTTTGACGTCCAAGACGCGTCAAATCGGGGGAGTTCACCATGTCGACCATTGCCGCGGCCCCGGCCGCCGAGCCCAAGCCGCTTTACACCTCGCTGTTCGTCCAGGTCCTGGCCGCGCTCGTGCTCGGCATCATCCTCGGCATGGCCGTCCCGGACTTCGCCGTCAGCCTCAAGATCCTCAGCGACGCCTTCCTGAAGCTGATCTCGATGATCGTGGCCCCGATCGTGTTCTGTGTCGTCGTCCACGGCATTGCCGGCGCCGGTGACCTCAAGAAGGTCGGCCGGGTCGGCGTCAAGGCGCTGCTCTATTTCGAGGTGATGACCACCGTCGCCCTCGTCGTCGGCCTGCTGCTCGCCTACCTGTTCGGCCCAGGCCACGGCATGAACATCGATCCCGCGACGTTGGACGCCAAGGCGCTCAACACCTATGCCGACAACGCACACAAGCTGTCAGGCGGCGGCATCGGCGCGTTCCTGATGAACGTGATCCCGACCACCTCCTTCGACGCACTGTCGCGCAACGACGTGCTCCAGGTGCTGTTCTTTGCCGTGCTGTTCGGCGTCGGTCTTGCACTCGTCGGCGGAGAGAAGGGCCAGCTCGTCACCTCCATCATCGACGCCGCCTCCACTGTGCTGTTCCGTGTCATGGGGCTTATTGTTCGGATTGCTCCACTTGGCGTGCTTGGCGCGGTCGCCTACACCGTCGGCAAATACGGCGTCGGTTCGCTGAAGCAGCTCGTGTCACTGGTGATGCTGTTCTACGTCTCGGTCGGCATCTTTGTGCTGGGCGTGCTCGGCAGCGTCATGGCGCTCGCCGGCATCAACATCCTCAAATTCCTCGCCTACCTGCGCGAGGAGCTCACTATCGTGCTCGCGACCGCCTCGTCCGACGCGGTGCTGCCGCAGATCATGAAGAAGCTCGAGCGGATGGGCGTGAAGGATTCCGTGGTCGGCCTCGTGATTCCGACCGGATATTCCTTCAACCTCGACGCCTTCTCGATCTACCTCACGCTTGCCGTCGTCTTCATCGCGCAGGCGACCAACACGCCGCTGTCCTTTGGCGATCTGCTTCTGGTGCTCGGCGTCTCCCTGATCACGTCGAAAGGCGCGCACGGCGTGCCTGGCTCGGCGATCGTGATCCTGGCGGCGACGCTGAACGCGGTGCCGAGCATTCCCGCGATCGGCCTCGTGCTGGTGCTGTCGGTCGATTGGTTCATCGGCATGGCCCGCGCGGTCGGCAACCTCACCGGCAACTGCGTCGCCACCGTGGTCGTGGCTGCCTGGGAAGGCGACCTCGATCGCGCCAAGGCGGCCAAGGTTCTCGAAGGCGGCGAACTGGTGGACGTGACGGCGGGATAGCGCGCCGATCAGTCATTCCACTGGAGGAGCGGCGTTCCGTACGCCCTCCTCCAGACCGACAGGAAACGCGGAAACCAGGAATGCGCCACCGCGCCCTTATAAGCCCAGGTGCGATATTTCAGACCGTGTTCCGAGATCAGCTCCTGGTATCCGCCGTGGACCTCGGTCGCGGTCCGGATGTCCTTCAATATCCCCTGCGCGCAAGCCCGGTAGGTATCGCTCCCCGAGGCTTCATCGTAGTCCAGCATGCGATCCGCGAACTCGACGTTGAATGTCGGCCAGGAGGAACGCCCCTGATAGGCGGGCGCCGCGATCTTGTGGATCATCTTGTTCCGCGGATTATCCGCGGACACGAGGAAGTGGAACGTGCTGGGGATGCGGAAGCGCGGCTCGGCAATGACCAGATCCGTCGTGGCCGCAAACAGCGCGCGCTCGCTGGCATCGTTCATGTCCCAGAAACCGCGATGCACGCTGACGAAATCCAGCGCGACCGATGACACCGGCGAGCCCGCCGGGCCATCCAGCGAATGCGCGATATAGCCGTCCTTGCCAAACAGACGGAGCAGGTCCTGCTTGTATTGTGCAAGGTCGCGCCCGAGCAGCCGCTTCAGCTCGTTCTCGTCGACGATTCCGAGCTGCACACCCCATACGAACGTTGTGTACACGCAGGCGTTGGTGACGAAACGCCTGCGCTCGGCACGAGTATCGGTCGCCGCGGAACGCGGCGCGCGGGCGTCGCAAAGCAAGTACCTGTTACCGCCGTCTTCGAACGGCTCCAGCTCGCTCGCGAGCCGGAGGATCGCGCGCTTCAGGTCTACACCATATTCGGCCAGCAACAGGCGGCCGGCATGCGCACATTGCGACATCGCCAGATGGGATGACACCCTCTCCTCGGCGGAGAGCATCTGCTGGAGACCGGCGAGAATACCGAGCAGCGTATCCGAGGGCCGCGAGAAATAGTTCACGCCGAGATACCGGCGGCGCCCCGCCGGGACGATGGTTGTCGTGACGACGTCGGCGCGAACCGCCTCCAGCAAGAGACGGACGCTTTTCTCGAGCAGATGCACCCGGCGCACCGCATCCTGCCCATCCATGATGGTCTCGGGATCGAGCACGTCAGGATAGAACCAGGCGAAATCGCGCGGATAGTAGGCGGAGGCGTGCGGCGCCCCCGTGACGAGGAAGGCCTCGGTCACCGAAAAGGCGCTGTCCATCGAGTGCCGGTAAAGGTCCTCGATCGCCGACAGCGAATGAGGCGACTTCCTCGTGAACCGGTCACCGAGAAAATTGACCGCCTGAAGGGCGTTGGCGACAAACGTCGCAGCCGCGCCCTGGTAAAAGCGGTTCTCGCGATGCGATGAAAAAGAGATGTCGCTGTTCATATGCGTCAATCGGTTGATGTCACGTGGTGGCGGTCACCGTTTTACACGTGTCTGATTCGTGTCTCTACCCGGTGACTTGCGGGCTCCAGCCGGTCAGCGGTCCTCCCGCGGCCTGAAATTCTCGACCACCCGCAGCAGCACCCGTGCGCCGGCATCGGCGTCCGCAAGCTCGACATGCTCGTCCGGATGATGACTGATGCCGCCGCGGCAGCGAACGAAGATCATGCCGACATCGGCGATGTCGATCATGGCCATGCCGTCGTGTCCTGCCCCGCTCGGCAGCTCGAAGGCGGCAAAGCCTTCGGCGGCGATCGCCTGCGCGATCTGCTCCTTTAGCCAGGGCGCGCATGGCGCGGTGCGGTTCTCATGGGTGACGTCGAGCTGAAGGGACAGCTGCCGGCGCTTTGCAATCGCTTCGATCTGGCGGACGATATCAGCCACCGCACGCTTGCGGTGCATGTCGGTCGGCGCGCGCATGTCGATGGTGAACGACACCTCGCCGGGAATGACATTGGTCGCGCCGGGCCGCGCCTGGATATAGCCGACGGTACCGACCAGCCCGCTTTCGTCGGTGCGGCAAAACTGCTCGATCGCGCCGATGCATTCGGCGGCGCCTGTCAGCGCATCGCGACGTAGCGCCATCGGCACGGTGCCGGCGTGACCGGCCATGCCGGTCAGCCGCGCGGCAAGCCGCGTTGCGCCGGCAATCGCAGTGACGACGCCGACGGGCAGGCTCGCGGCTTCCAGCACCGGTCCTTGCTCGATGTGCAATTCGAGATAGGCGAGCAGCTCGCGGCGGGCCCGCGCGGCCGCACCGATGTGATCGGGGTCGAGGCCAAACGTCACGAGCGCATCGCGCATCGACACGCCGTCACGATCGCGCGTGTTCAGGACGCTCTCGTCGAAGGTGCCGGCCACCGCTCGGCTGCCGAGCAGTGTGGACGCGAAACGCACCCCCTCCTCGTCGGCAAAGCCGATGACTTCGACGGCAAAGGGAAGGCGCTTGCCCCGGCGATTGAGATCGGCGACGCAGGAGATCGCCGTGATCACGCCGAGCGGCCCGTCCCATTTGCCGGCGTCGCGCACGGTGTCGTAGTGCGAGCCCAGCATCAGGCAGGCTGCACCCGGCCGTTCGCCTTCGTAGCGACCGCAGACATTGCCGACCGCGTCGAGATGCGCGCTCATGCCGGCCTCGCGCATCCAGCCCAGGATGAGCTCCGCAGCGGTCCGCAGCTCCTTGCTGAGATAGATGCGGGTGAGCTTTTCGGGGTCTTCCGAGATCGCACCGAGCTCGTTGATGCGCCGAACGATCTCCTTGCCGAGTGATGCATCGTGAACGGCGTTACCAGCACCCATCTCGGCGAGCTTTCCATCTTCTAGGAACCACAGCGGCTGCAGCCCTGGCGACAATCGATACAAGTTCGGTGCCAGCAAAATCATGCCGCCGGCGCCGTCCCAACCAGCGCGTGGTTAGCATGAATGCGCCTTGGCGGCAGACCGTCCGGCGCCCGTCGTACACATGCCAGAGCCGGTTAAGACTGCTTAACTCGTCTGCATACAATCATAAAATACTGCCCATGAATTAATCTGCCAATTTCCTCGCCAGGAATCATTCGTGAAAAATACTCCATACACTTCAAATACTTAAATCCATATGCATGCTTCATGGCCTCTGGCACGATGCTTGCGACATCTTATCCTGGCTCCGCCAGACCGGCGCAGCCGCGAGATCAAGGCGGTGCATCCGCCAAGGGAGCAACCAATGGATTTTGGCAGGATTTCACGACGGCATTTGTTGCAAGGCGGCGCGGCTCTCACGCTGGGCGCTGCAGCGGGCGTCCGCCCGGCCTTCGCGGCCGACACCACCATCGGCTTCATCTATGTCGGCTCGCGCGACGACTACGGCTACAACCAGGCGCATGCGCAGGGCGCCGCGGCACTGAAGAAGATCCCCGGCCTCAAGGTCGTCGAGGAAGAGAAGGTGCCGGAGACCGATGCGGTCGAGAAGACGATCGAATCCATGATCAATCTCGACGGCGCCTCCCTGCTCTTCCCGACCTCGTTCGGTTACTACAACCCGCATATGATCAAGATGGCCAACAAATTCCCGAAGCTCCGCTTCGAGCACTGCGGCGGCCTCTGGAGCGACAAGGATCCGAAGAACGCCGGCAGCTATTTCGGCTATATCGACGAAGCGCAGTACATCTCGGGCATCGTCGCCGGCTACACCTCCAAGAGCGGCAAGGTCGGCTTCGTCGCGGCAAAGCCGATCCCGCAGGTACTGCGCAACATCAACGCCTTCGCGCTCGGCGCCAAGCTCGCCAACCCGAAGGCTACCACGCAGGTGATCTTCACCGGCGACTGGTCGATGCCGGTCAAGGAAGCCGAAGCCACCAACAGCCTGATCGACCAGGGCGTCGACGTGCTCACCTGCCATGTCGACGGTCCGAAGACCATGGTCGAGAACGCGGCGCGCCGCGGCGCCTTTGTCTGCGGCTATCACGTCAACCAGTCGCCGCTGGCGCCGAAGGCGTATCTCACCGGCGCCGAGTGGAACTGGGAAGCGCTCTATCCGAAGTTCGTCAAGATGATCGCCGCCGGCGAGAGCATCCCGAACTTCTATCGCGGCGGCCTCAAGGAAGAGATCGTCAAGACCTCGCCCTATGGCGAGGCCGTCTCCGCCGAAGCGCGCAAGCATGCCGACGACATCAAGGCAAAGTTCCTGTCGGCGGAAGGCTACGCCATCTTCAAGGGCGGGCTGGTCGACAACAAGGGCAAGACGGTCATCCCGGCCGGCACCGATCGCGGCCAGAAGGATCCTGAACTCGAGAAGATGGACTATCTCGTCGAAGGCGTGATCGGAGCGACTTCGTGACCACGGAAGCCGCGGATTCCACTGAAGCGGCCGGGACAATTGCCCCGGCCGCTGATCCCGGCTTTCTGCAACGCCACGGCGGCACGATCGAATATGTCCTGATCCCGGGCGCGGCGCTCGCCGGCGCGCTCGTGGTGTTCGGCATCTTCGTCGCGATGTTCGGCAAGAACCCGCTCGACCTCTATTTCTACATGTACTACGGCGCGTTCGGCACCTGGTTCTCCTGGCAGAACACGCTGACGCGCGCGGCGCCATTGATCCTCACCGCGCTCTGCACAGCGCTGCCCGCGCAACTCGGCATGGTCATCATCGGCGGCGAAGGCGCGCTGTTGATCGGCGCGCTGTCGGCGACGAGCGCCGCACTGATGCTTCAGGGTATGCCGCCGCTCATCGTGCAGATCGCCATGGTCATCGCCGGTGTGGTCGGCGGCGGCTTGTGGATCATGCTGTCGGGCGCGCTGCGGCAATATCGCGGCGTCAACGAAACCATCTCGAGCCTGCTGCTCGTCTACATTGGCCTCGCAATCCTCAATCATCTCGTCGAAGGCGCGATGCGCGATCCTGCGAGCCTCAACAAGCCGTCCACGCGCGAGATCGGTGCGGCCAACATGATCGGCTCCATTCCCGGCACCGACGTGCATTGGGGTCTCGTCTTCGGTCTGATCGCCGCGATCGCCGCCTATATCCTGATCTACCACACCGTGTTCGGCTTCGCCGCGCGCGTTGCCGGCGGCAACATCCGCGCCGCAAAGATTGTCGGCCTCGGCGTCAGCAAACTCATTCTCACCATCTGCTTCCTCGCCGGCGGTGCCGCAGGTCTCGCCGGCATGGTCGAGGTCGCAGCCGTCCAGGGGCGCACAAATGCTAATCTCGCCGCGGGCTACGGCTTCACCGGCATCCTCGTCGCCTTCCTCGCACGGCAAAATCCGCTCGCCATCATTCCCGTCGCGATCCTGCTCGGCGGCATCAGCGCCAGCGGCGGCCTGCTGCAACGCCGCCTCGGCCTGCCCGATGCGTCCGTGCTGGTGTTGCAAGGCATCATCTTCGTCTTCGTGCTGGCCAGCGATGCACTCTACGGCCGCATCGGGTTTCTGAAGGGAAAATCCTGAGATGGCAGACGGATCGATCGGACTCTGGACCGTTCCCCTCGCCGTGTTCGGCGGCGCCATTCGCGTCTCCACACCGTTCTTGTTCGTGAGCCTCGGGGAATGCATCACCGAGCGCTCGGGCCGGATTAATCTCGGCCTCGAAGGCACGCTGGTGATGGGCGCCATGAGCGCCTACGGCATCTCTTACCTTTCCGGCTCTCCCTGGCTCGGCGTGCTCGCCGCCGGCATCACCGGTGCGCTGCTGGGCGCGCTGCACGCCGGCATCTGCTCGCTGCCCCGCGTCAACGATGTCGCGGTCGGCATCGCCTTGATGCTGTTCGGCACGGGACTCGCCTTCTATCTCGGCAAGCCGCTGATCGAGCCGACCGCGCCGCGGCTGCCCGCAATCGATTTCGGCTGGTGGAGCGACATCCCGCAGGTCCGCGCCGCGCTGCGGGTCAATGTCCTGTTCCTGATCGGCGTCGCGCTCGCGCCGATCCTCTATTGGGCCTTCCGCACCACGCGCTGGGGCCTTTTGATCCGCACCGCCGGCGAGAGTTCGGATGCCGCCCGCGCCATGGGCCACTCCGTACTGCTGATCCGCCTGCGCGCGACCATGGTCGGCGGCTTCCTCGCCGGAATCGGGGGCTCGTTCCTGTCGCTGTTCTATCCCGGCAGCTGGAACGAGGGCCTGTCGTCCGGCCAGGGCATCACCGCCGTCGCGCTCGTGATCTTCGCGCGCTGGGATCCCCTGCTCTGCCTGTGGGCCTCGCTCGCCTTCGGGGGCGCCGCGGCGCTGGGCCCCGCGCTGCAATCGGTCGGTGTCACCTCCGGCTATCACCTCTTCAACGCCGCGCCTTACATCCTGACGCTGGCGATTATGATCATCACCTGCTCGCCGAAGCGGACGCTGACCGGCGCGCCCGCCGAATTGTCGATCACACGGTAACACGCTGGCACGCAACGAGGTCGTCCATGCCCGAGCGCTATATCAAGTCCGAGCCCTATGCCTGGCCCTATAACGGCGATCTCCGCCCCGAGAACACCGCGCTTGTTATCATCGACATGCAGACCGATTTCTGCGGCGTCGGCGGCTATGTCGACAAGATGGGCTACGACCTCTCGCTGACGCGGGCCCCGATCGAGCCGA
Organism: Bradyrhizobium betae; assembly: GCF_004123905.1. Classification (GTDB taxonomy): domain Bacteria; phylum Pseudomonadota; class Alphaproteobacteria; order Rhizobiales; family Xanthobacteraceae; genus Bradyrhizobium; species Bradyrhizobium betae_A. Next base: position 360,472 of record NZ_MZXW01000050.1, on the reverse strand, counting down.
TCAAGAAGCTGCTCACGGCAATGCGCGCCCAAGGCTTCCACATCATCCATACCCGCGAAGGCCATCGCCCCGATCTCTCCGATCTGCCCGCCAACAAGCGCTGGCGCTCGCGCCAGATCGGCGCCGGCATCGGCGATGCCGGCCCGTGCGGCCGTATCCTAGTGCGCGGCGAGCCCGGCTGGGACATCATCGAGGAGCTTGCACCGCTGCCGGGTGAGCCCATCATCGACAAACCCGGCAAAGGCTCGTTCTGCGCCACCGATCTGGAGCTGATCCTGCGGGTGCGCGGCATCGAGAACATCGTGCTGACGGGCATCACAACCGACGTCTGCGTCCACACCACCATGCGCGAGGCCAACGACCGCGGCTTCGAATGCGTGCTGCTGCACGATTGCTGCGGCGCGACCGACAAGAGCAACCACGAGCATGCGCTCAAGATGATCAAGATGCAGGGCGGCGTGTTCGGAGCCGTCTCGACCTCCGATGCCTTCATCGGAGCGATTTCGTGATCATCGGCGAGCCGGTTCCCCCTTCAGGCGCCTTCGGCGTCGACGCCATCGCCATGACCATGCGGTTCGGCGACTTCCTGGCGCTCGACAATGTCGAGCTGAAGGTGCGCCCGGGCTCGTTCCACGCCCTGCTCGGCGAGAACGGCGCCGGAAAGTCCACCCTCGTCAAATGCATCATGGGCTATTACCACGCGACCGAAGGCGACATCATCGTCGGGGACCGCGAGCAGGCCATCGCCAACCCGAAGGACGCCCACGCGCTCGGCCTCGGCATGGTCTACCAGCATTTTACACTGGTGCCGGCGATGACGGTCGCGGAGAACCTGGTGCTGGCGCGCGACGATGTGCCGGCCGTGGTGAACTGGCCGAAGGAGATGAAGGAGCTCGAGGCCTTCCTGGCGCGCATGCCGTTCAAGGTCCCGCTCGGCGCAAGGGTCTCCGACATCTCCGCTGGCGAACGCCAGAAATGCGAGATCCTCAAGCAGCTCTACCTGAAGCGCCGCTTCCTGATCCTGGACGAGCCGACCTCGGTGCTGACGCCGGCAGAGGCCGACGAAGTGCTCGGCATGCTCCGCGACATGGTCGTGAAGGGCGAGCTGACCATCTTGATGATCACGCACAAATTCCGCGAGGTGATGGCCTTCGCCGATGAGGTCACCATCCTGCGCCGCGGGAAGCTCGCCGGAGCCGGCAAGGTCGCGGAGCTCACGCCGGATGCGATGGCGCGCACCATGATCGGCGCCGAGGAGCTGACGGTTCAGCCGCCGCGCACCGGCGAAGCCGGCCAAGCACGGCTGGAGCTGGCGAAAGTCCGTGCGCTCGACGATACCGGCGCCGTCGCCGTGCACGATGTGTCGCTCACGGTCCGTGCCGGCGAGATCGTCGGCATCGCCGGCGTCTCCGGCAACGGTCAGCGCCAGCTCGTCGAGGTGCTGGCGGGCCAGCGCGAGGCCGAGAGCGGCGAGGTCCGGGTCGCAGGCGATCCCTATCGCGCCAGCCGCGAGGAGATGCGCTGCCACAGGATGTCGCTCCTCCCCGAGGAGCCGCTGAAGAACGCCTGTGTCGGCGGCATGAGCGTTGCCGACAACATCGCCTTCCGCGAGTTCGACCGCGCGCCGTTCGCCAGCGGCGGCTGGTGGCTCAATCGCGGCGCCTTCCGCGACGACGCGAAGAAGAAGATCGGCCAGTACAAGATCAAGACCCGCACGCCCGATACGCCGATCTCGGCGCTGTCAGGCGGCAACGTCCAGCGCGCCGTGCTCGCCCGCGAGCTTGCGGGCGACGTGGAGGTGCTGATCGCAGCCAATCCCTGCTTCGGCCTCGACTTCGCCGCGGTGGCGCAGATCCACGCCGAGATCATGGCCGCGCGCAACCGCGGCGCCGCGGTGCTGCTCGTCAGCGAGGACCTCGACGAATTGCTCGAACTCTCCGACCGGCTGGTGGTGATGTTCCACGGCGAATTCGTGTATGAAGCACGGACCAGCGAAGCCGACCTCACCGTGGTCGGCCGGCACATGGCGGGGCACTGACCTGGGAGTGGCAATGAGCGGTACAGCCGAACGCGACGAGCACTTTTTGCGCTTGTCCTTCGCGGTCGCCGGCCGTTCCCTCACCCATGGCAACCACCCCTTCGGCTGCATCGTCGTCGATGCCGACGGCCAAGTGCTGATCGAGACCGAGAACGGCTACATGCCGGATCACGACGGCACCGCGCATGCCGAGCGCCTCGCGGCCACTCAGGCCTGCCGCACGCTTGCCCGCGAGGTACTGGCGAAGGCCACGCTCTATTCCTCCGCAGAACCATGCGCGATGTGCGCCGGCGCGATTTACTGGGCCGGCATCGGCCGCGTCGTCTACGGCCTCAGCGAGCACCGCTTGCGCGGCGTCACCGGCAACCATCCCGAGAACCCGACGCTCGATCTGCCCTGCCGCGAGGTCTTCGCGAGCGGCCAGCGGCCGACGGAGGTCGTCGGCCCGCTGCTGGAAGACGAAGCCGAAGCGCTGCACGACGGTGTTTGGACGAAGTAGTCGCCGCGAGCTCGATGCGCCCCCTCGCCCCGCTCTTGCGGGGAGAGGGTTGGGGTGAGGGGCTGCTTCCGCAAACACCGTGAGAGTTGGACTCCCGGTGAGTCCTCCTCACCCGGATCGCATCTGACGATGCGATCCGACCTCTCCCCGCTAGCGGGGCGAGGTGAACACAAGAAAATGGCGCCGCGCATTCCCTGCGCGGCGCCATCCGATCTTTAAGATTTTCAGCCGATCAGAACTTCACCGTCACGCCACCGTAAACCGTGGACTCGGTGCAGCTCTTGGTGCTCTGGCCGGTCGCCGCGACGGTGCAGACGCCGGGCATCGCGTTGTGGTCGAGGCCGAACTTGTTCTGCCAGTAGCGATAGGCAACCCAGAGGTCGACGAAGTGCGAGTACTTGTCACCCCAGACCGCCTTCGAGGCGTCGAAAGTCAGGCGGATCGGTTCGCTGTTCAGCTCGGTCTTGGACGTCGTGGAGAAGCGGCCGATGCCGGAGAGCGCGGGCAGGCCGTTCGAGTCGCCCTTCGGGCCATACCAGCCGGCGCGGCCGCTGATCGACCAGAACTGCATGTTCGGCGGCAGGAAGCCGAGGTCCATGTAGTAGTTGATTTCAACGGCCCAGGTCGGCTTGTAGCTGACATTGCCGTCCGAATTACAGGTCACGCCCGCAACGCCGGCACCGAACAGGCCGCACTGGGTGAAGGCGTTGTGGTTGAGGAACTCGTAATACATCAACGGCGCGACGTTGATGTAGCCCTTGTAGGGAAGGTCGAAGGCGAACTGGAGACCGGCGACGACGTCGCGCTTGGCGGGCGCCAGGAAGTTGTTCTCGGTGTTGGCGTCCATGCCGACTTCGAACGAGATGTTGTGCAGCGGCCCCATCGTGAAGGCCTTGGTGTTGAAGATCTCGTTCCAGCCGAACGTCGAGCGGAACAGGCCGTAGATCTCGGTCGCGCCGGCGCAGTCGGCGGCACCGCCGGTGATGGTCACGCCCGGCGCGGTGCAGGGATTGGCAGGGTCGTTCTTGCCCGACTTGAACATCGAGATGGTGAAGAAGTTGGTGCCGTACTGCCAGAGGTCGAAATGGGTGAAGGAGTAGACCTGCTTGGCGGTGGTGCCGTTGATGCTGCCGTCGGGACGAACGCTCCACATACCGGGGTCGGTGCCCTTGGGCATCCAGGAGAATGACACGCGGTTGTCGATCACCAGGAAGAACGGGAGGTCCGCCGCCTTCTTGGGGGCCTTGACCGTCAGATCCGCTGCCTGAGCCAGGCCAGAGGTGGCGAGCGTGGCAAGTGACAGCGCGGCGGCTGCAACTGCCTTGAAACGAAACGACATCCTGAATACCCCCAAGTTTGGACACGTAAAAATGAACGTCCCTTGGGTGCGACACTTGCGCCGATATCCCGGGGTGAGAAGCCTCAACTTTTTTCAAGGCATGCCGCATGTTTTGGCAGGCGATAGCGCCTCACTGCGGAATCTTGAGGGGTTTTCTGTTTCGCGATCGCCTGCGCACGGCAACACGATGTCTATCCTTGCCGGACATTCCCGTTTGATTTTGCTTGTCTTTCACGTCGGTCTGGGAGTGCGAACATCATCGTCCGCGACGTCCGTCGCGTCGGGACGGAATTGCATACGCGCGCTGGCGCGATCTTGCTCAACTTCACGTCAAGCCTGCACAGCGGGTTCCGATTTGGTTTAAACCGTCACAAATTTACAACAGGCTTCGCTCGGGGGAGAAGACGCAAAGCCGCTTTCGAATACCGGCTGGGGACAATCATCGGCCGGCGCGGGCCGCGACTCGCGACACCGGCCACCTGCCGAAGCGTTGAGCAAGGGATGACGCTTTTTCACACCTTACGCGGCGGTTCAAACTAGCCCAGTATTGAGGCACTTCACCCCATGCAAGCGCATCAGCGAATGTTAGATCCGACGCCTAACGGCCTGCATTCCGGCGAGTCCCCGTTGCTTCAGACGCTCGGGCTCACCAAGCGCTATGGCGATTTCCTCGCCAACGATTCCATCGACATCGATATCTGGCCGAACGAAATCCACGCCCTGCTCGGCGAGAACGGCGCCGGCAAGTCGACGCTGGTGAAGGCAATCTACGGGCTGATCCAGCCCAGCGCCGGCGAAATTCGCTGGCAGGGCCAGCCGATCGTGCTGTCGGGCCCGTCCGAAGCACGCAGCCGCGGCATCGGTATGGTGTTCCAGCATTTCTCGCTGTTCGACAATCTCACCGTCGCCGAGAACGTCGCGCTCGGCCTCGACGGCAAGGAATCCTTCAAGGACATGTCGGCGCGGCTGGAGCAGGTGTCGAAGACCTATGGACTGCCGCTCGATCCCAAACGCGAGGTCTGGCAACTCTCGGTCGGCGAGCGCCAGCGCATCGAGATCGTGCGCGCGCTGATGCAGGACCCGAAATTCCTGATCCTGGACGAGCCCACCGCGGTCCTGACGCCGCAGGAAGCCGACCAGCTCTTCATCGTGCTGGAACGCCTCAAAGCCGAAGGCCGCGCCATCCTCTACATCAGCCACAAGCTCGAGGAGGTGAAGCGCCTGTGCGACACCGCCACGATCCTGCGCGGCGGCAAGAAGGTGGACACTTGCAATCCCAGGCTCGAGACCGCGGCCTCGCTTGCGCGCATGATGGTTGGCGGCGAGATCAAGGAGGTGAAGGCAGCGGCCGGCCGGAAGACCACGGTGCCGCGCCTCGTCGTCAACGATCTCTCGCTCGCGCCGGGCGAGGCGCATGGCGTGCGGCTCGAGCACATCTCGTTCGAACTCAAGGGCGGTGAAATCCTCGGCATTGCCGGCGTTGCCGGCAACGGCCAGGACGAGCTGTTCGCCGCGCTCTCCGGTGAGCGCCTCTCGAAGGACCCCGGCACGGTGGTGATCGAGGGCATTGCCGCCGGCCACCTCTCGATCACGCAGCGGCGCAAGCTCGGCGCCGCTTTCGTGCCCGAGGAGCGGCTCGGCCACGGCACCGCGCCGCGCATGAAGCTGTCGGAGAACGCGTTGCTCACCGGGCACGCCGCCAGCGGCATGGTCCATCACGGCTTCATCGACACCGCGGCCACGCTGAAAACGGTCGATCGCGCGACCGAAACGTTTGACGTGCGCAAGGCCAAGCGCGATCCGGAAGCAGCATCCCTTTCGGGCGGCAATCTGCAAAAATTCATCGTCGGACGCGAGATCCTGCGCAACCCTGCGGTGCTGGTGGTCAGCCAGCCGACCTGGGGCGTCGATGCCGGCGCCGCCGCCGTCATCCGCCAGGCGCTGCTCGATCTCGCAACCGCGGGCGCCGCCGTGCTCGTCACCAGCCAGGATCTCGACGAGCTCGCCGAAATCGCCGACCGCATTGCGGTGATGTTCCACGGCCACCTTTCAGCGCCGCTCGCCACCGCTGATGCGAGCCGCGAAAAGCTCGGCCTTCTCATGGGCGGCAGCAGCCTCGACACGAAGGAGGCCGCGCATGCAGTTGGTGCTTGAGAAGCGCGCCGAACGCTCCAACACTATCGCGCTGGTCTCGCCGCTGATCGCGATCGGGCTGACGATCGTCACCATGACCATCCTGTTCGCGATCCTCGGCAAAAATCCCCTGCTCGCGCTGCATGCCTATTTCATCGCACCCTTGACCGACGGCTATTCGCTGCAGGAGATCGCGGTGAAGGCGACGCCGCTGGTGATGATCGCAATCGGTCTGTCGCTCTGCTATCTCGCCAACGCCTGGAACATCGGCGCGGAGGGGCAGTTCCTGATCGGCGCGGTCGCCGGAAGCTGGATCGCGGTGAAGACGCAAGGCACCGACGCCGGTGTGTGGGTGCTGCCTGCGATGTTCGTGCTCGCGGCAGCCGCGGGCGCGCTCTATGCGCTGATCCCGGCGATCTGCAAGGTCAAGTTCGGCGCCAGCGAAATCCTGACCAGCCTGATGTTGGTCTATGTCGCCGATCTCTTCCTCGACTATCTCGTGCGCGGCCCTTGGCGTGATCCGCACGGTTTCAATTTTCCGACCACTGCCGAATTCGATCCGGTCGCGACGGTGCCGCTATTGATCGAAGGCGGCCGGCTGCATCTCGGCTCAATCATCGCGCTGCTCGTCGTCGCAGGAGCCGCAATCCTGCTCGGACGAACCATCAAGGGTTTTGAGATCCGCGTGGTCGGCGCGGCGCCCCGCGCCGCGCGGTTCGGCGGCTTCAACGCCAACCAGTTGATCATCCTGACCTTCGCGGTATCGGGCGCGCTTGCGGGTCTTGCCGGTATCATCGAGGTCGCGGGTCCGGTCGGCCATCTGCAGCCCGGCATCTCGCCGGGCTACGGTTTTACCGCGATCATCGTCGCCTTCCTCGGCCGTCTGAACCCGCTAGGAATATTAATTGCAGGCCTTTTTCTCGCATTGACCTTTATCGGCGGCGAGCAGGCGCAGATCGCGATGAAGATCCCGTTGGATGTCACCAAGGTATTTCAGGGCATTCTGTTGTTCTACGTGCTCGCCTGCGACTCCCTCATTCTCTACCGCTTCAAGCTAGTGTTCCCGAACCGACAGGTGGCCAGTGGAACTCATTGAAGCCATCGTCCTCGCGGTCCTCGCGGCATCGACGCCGCTGCTGCTCGCAGCGACCGGCGAGCTCGTGACCGAGCGCTCCGGCGTGCTCAATCTCGGCGTCGAGGGCATGATGATCGTCGGCGCGGCCTGCGGCTTTGGCGGGGCATGGCTGACCGGCTCGATCTTCATCGGCGCGCTGTTCGGCATCGTCGCGGGCACGCTGATGTCGCTGGTCTTCGCGCTGATGGCGCTCGGACTCGCGGTCAACCAGGTCGCGACGGGTCTCGCGCTGACCATCCTCGGCGTCGGTCTCTCCGGCCTGATCGGCGCCGGCTTCGTCGGCGAACGCATTACGCCGGCAATGCATCTCTACATTCCCGGCCTCACGGACATCCCGCTGATCGGTCGCGTGCTGTTCGGCGAAGATGCCTTCGTCTATTTCTCGCTGGCGCTGATCGTCGGCGTCTGGTTGTTCCTGTACCGCACGCGGGCGGGGCTGATCCTGCGCGCCTGCGGCGACAACCACGTCTCCGCGCATGCGCTCGGCTACCCAGTGCTGCGCATCCGCACCTTCGCGGTGATGTTCGGCGGCGCCTGCGCCGGGCTTGCCGGCGCTTATTTGCCACTCGCCTACACGCCGTTCTTCATTCCCGGCATGACCGCAGGCCGCGGCTGGATCGCGCTGGCGCTCGTCGTGTTCTCGTCCTGGCGGCCGGGCCGGCTCGTGATCGGCGCTTATCTGTTCGGCGCGGTGACGATCCTGCAACTGCATGCACAAGGCTGGGGCGTCGGCATTCCCTCGCAATTCATGTCGGCGCTGCCTTATCTCGCGACCGTCATCGTGCTGGTCCTGCTCTCCCGTGCACGCACCGGCGGTTCGACCGCGCCGGCCGCGCTCGGCACCGTGTTCGTGCCTGACCGCTGAGTTTCATTTCCGCGAGGTGCGCGATGGGGCGCGCATTTTGCGGATCGTGGCTTTCCCCTGATGTTTGGAGATTGATGATGAGGAAATCAGTTCTTGCGCTCGCTGCCGGCCTTCTGCTTGCCGGAAGCGTCAGTGCAGCCTCCGCCGCCGACAAGCTGAAAGTCGGTTTCATTTACCTCGGTCCGATCGGAGACCTCGGCTGGACCTACCAGCACGACGTCGGCCGCCAGGCTCTCGTCAAGGAGCTGGGCGACAAGATCGAGACCACCTATCTCGAGAACGTGCCCGAAGGTCCCGACGCCGAGCGCGCCATCGAGCAGCTCGTTCGCGCCGGCAACAAGCTGATCTTCACCACGTCGTTCGGCTACATGGATCCGACGCTGAAGGTCGCCAAGAAATATCCGAACGTGCATTTTGAGCACTCGACCGGCTACAAGCGCGACAAGAACATGTCGACCTATTCGGCCAAATGGTATCAGGGCCGCTACATCCAGGGCCTGATCGCGGCCAAGATGTCGAAGTCCGGCGTACTCGGCTATATCGGCTCGTTCCCGATTCCGGAGGTCGTCTCCGGCATCAACGCGACGATCCTGGCGGCGCAGACCATCAACCCGAACATCAAGGTCAAGATCATCTGGGCCAACACCTGGTTCGACCCTGGCAAGGAGGCCGACGCCGCCAAGGCGCTGATCGACCAGGGCGCCGACGTCATCATGCAGCACACGGATTCGCCCGCCGCGATGCAGATTGCCAGCGAACGCGGCAAGCTCGCCTTCGGCCAGGATTCCGAGATGATCAAGTTCGGTCCCAAGACCCAGCTGACCTCGATCCTCGACACCTGGGGCCCCTACTACATCGAGCGCGTCAAGGCGGAGCTTGCCGGTACCTGGAAGTCCGAGGACACTTGGGGCGGCCTCGACAGCCACATGTTCGCGATGGCGCCCTACACCAACATGCCTGACGACGTGAAGAAGATCGCCGAGGATGCTCAGGCCGCGATCACCTCGGGCAAGCTGCATCCGTTCAAGTGCCCGGTCATTGGGCAGGACGGCAAGGAGATCGAGTGCAAGGGCGGCGCCAATCTCGACGCCGGCCAGATCCTCGGCATGAATTTCTACGTCAAGGGCATCGACGACAAGCTGCCCGGCAAGTAGCACGCTTCTTGCATTGACTAAATCACCTGCTCCTCCCGGAGGAGGTTCGGAGGGGGTGGCCAGAAGCACCCGGCACTTGTGGTCGCCCCCTCTTTCTACTCTGGCTGGACTATCCCGCCTGCATAGCCCGCGCCGCGGAACTGTGGCGGTGGATGAGCTCAGCAACATCCAGTCCCGGGATCGCACCGTCGATCACGGCCCATTTTCCCGCGACCATCACCCGATCGGCCCGATGCGCCCCGCACAGCACCAATGCGGCCAAGGGATCGCCATGGCCGGAGAAGCGCAGCTCGTCGAGCTTGAACAGCGCGAGGTCAGCCGCTTTGCCGACGGCGATCTCGCCGAGTTCCGGCCGGCCGACACAGGCCGCCGAGCCCTTGGTGGCCCAGCGCAGCGCATCCTTGTGGCTGACCTTGGTCACCCCGTAGCGCGCCCGTTGCAGCAGGAATGCCGCCCGGACCTCCTGCATCAGGTTCGATCCGTCGTTCGAGGCCGAGCCGTCCACGCCGATGCCGATCCCGACACCGGCCTCCTCCATCTCGCAGACTGGGCAGCAACCCGACGCCAGAAGCTGGTTGCTGCACGCGCAATGGCTGATGGTCGTCTTGGCCTTGCCCAGCCGCTTCATCTCGTCGGCATTGAAGAAGATGCCGTGGGCGAGCCAGGTCCGCGCATTGAGCCAGCCGCATTGCTCGAGATAGTCGAGCGGACGGCAGCCATACATCTGCTGGCAGAATTTGTTCTCGTCCTCGGTCTCGGCGAGATGGGTGTGCAGGCGCACGTCGAGCCTGTCGGCGAGATCGGCGGTGGCGCGCATCAACGACGTCGTCACCGAGAACGGCGAGCATGGTGCGAGCGCAATCTGCACCATCGCATCCGCACCACGCTGGTGATGCTTGGCCACCACGCGCGCGCTGTCGGCGAGGATCGTGTCCTCGTCCTGCACGACGCTGTCAGGCGGCAGGCCGCCGTCACGTTGCGACAGGTTCATCGAGCCGCGTGTCAGCAGCACGCGCATGCCAAGCCGCTTTGCGACGTCGACTTCGATATCGACGGACTCCTCGAGCCCCGCCGGGAAGACGTAGTGATGATCCGTCGTCGTGGTGCAGCCCGAGAGGAGCAGCTCGGACATCGCCACGGTGACGCCGAGCTGCAGCCGCTCCGGCGTCAGCTTCGCCCATACCGGGTAGAGCGCCTGGAGCCAGGGAAACAGCTCGCGGTCCATCGCCGCCGGCAGCGCGCGGGTCAAGGTCTGGTAGAAGTGATGATGGGTGTTGATCAGGCCCGGCAGCACGACATGCTCGCCCGCATCGAACACCGCGACATCGGCCGTCGCAGGCGTGCCGCCGGCCGGCACCAGCTCAACGATCTGGCCGTCCTTCACCACGATCCCGCGCTCGGCGCCGTCGGCGAGGATGGCCAGGGGATCCCTGATCCAGATCGGCTTTGCGTCGCTCATGATCCCAGTTCTCCTCATATCCGCCGAAGGCGGGCCTGCAAGGCGGAGGCCAGCCCGAGAGCATTATCACCGCGAGTTGTTGTTGCCACTTGGCGCTGGTCTTGCAACACTTTCTCTCTGTTCGATTCACTCGATGCAAGCACGGCGCAGCCATGGATTTGAATACCATCACGACGGTGGCCCATCCGCAAACGCGCTGCGACCTGCCCGCTTGGACGGCCGGTGATGCTTGGCTCGCAGGCGGCACCTGGCTGTTCTCGGAGCCGCAGGCGCACCTCACTCGGCTGATCGATCTCACCGATCTGAAATGGCCGGCGCTGACGGTCACCGAGACCCATCTCAGCATCGCAGCCACCTGTACCGTCGCACAGCTCGATGGCTTCGCCTGCCCGTCCGACTGGCTCGCAGCACCGCTGATCGGCCAGTGCTGCCGGGCCTTCCTCGCCTCGTTCAAGATCTGGAAGACCGCGACCGTCGGCGGCAATCTCTGCATGTCACTGCCGGCGGGACCGATGATCTCGCTCACATCCGCGCTCGATGGAGTCTGCACGATCTGGAAGGCCGGCGGAGGCGAACAGACAGTTCCCGTCATCGACTTCGTCACCGGCAACCAGAGCAACCGTCTGACGCAAGGCGACCTGATCCGACAGATCGACATCCCGATTGCCGTGCTGAAGCGCCGTTCGGCCTTTCGCCAGATCTCGCTCGCACCAGTCGGCCGCTCCGCGGCGCTCCTGATCGGCAGTCTCGACGCCGATGGCACGCTGGCACTGACAGTGACTGCATCGACTGTGCGGCCGATCCGACTGTCCTTTCCCAAGGCCCCGGACGCGAATGCGCTTCGCGACGCGATCGCGCAACAGATCACGGACCAGCTGTACCATACCGACATCCACGGCAAGCCGCTCTGGCGCAAGCACATGACGCTGCGACTCGCCGAGGAGATCCGCAACGAACTTCTCGGAGCGACGTCCTCATGAGCTTCGAGATCAACGGCACGCCGTTTTCGCAAGAGCCGCGCGCGGGGCAATGCCTGCGCACGTTCCTGCGCGAGCTCGGCCATTTCGGCGTCAAGAAGGGCTGCGATGCCGGCGATTGCGGTGCCTGCACTGTGCTGCTCGACGGCGAGCCGGTGCATAGCTGCCTGATCCCAGCCTTCCGCGCCGAAGGGCGCGCCGTCACCACGATCGAAGGGCTCGGCAGCGATCACGGCGCGCATCCGATGCAGCAGGCTTTCCTCGATGCGCAAGGCTTTCAATGCGGCTTCTGCACCGCCGGCATGATCCTGACCTGCGCCTCGCTGAACCAGGCGCAGCGCACCGATCTCGGCTCCGCGCTGAAGGGCAACATCTGCCGCTGCACCGGCTATCGCGCGATCGAGGACGCGCTGCTCGGAAAAAACAATGTCGAGGAGAGCGTCGAGGCCGGCGCCGCATTCGGCCGCAGCCTGCCGGCCCCCGCAGGCCCCGACGTCGTGCGCGGCAAGGCTCGCTACACGTTCGACACTGCTATCGACGGCCTGCTGCATATCAAGCTGCTGCGTTCGCCGCACGCCCACGCGAAGATCATCGCGATCGACAAATCGGACGCGCTGAACGTTCCCGGCGTGCACGCCGTGCTGACGCATGAGGATGCGCCGTCGGTGCTGATGTCGACCGCGCGGCACGAGAAGGACTGGATGGATCCCGAGGATACCCGCATCCTCGACGACGTCGTCCGTTTCATCGGCCAGAAGGTTGCCGCCGTCGTCGCCGAGAGCGAGGCGGCCGCCGAGGAGGCGTGCCGCCGAATCAAGGTCGACTACGAGATTCTGCCTGCGCTGATCGATCCTGAGCAAGCGATGGCACCGGGCGCACCGGTCGTTCATCCTGACCGGACCACCGAGAACCGTGTTGCCGACGCCAAGCGCAACCTCGTCGCGGAGACGCATGGCGAGTACGGCGATGTTGCGGCTGTACTGGCGACATCCGCCGTCAAGTACGAAGCCACCTTCCACAGTCATCGCGTGCAGCACGCGGCGCTGGAGACCCATGGCGGCCTCGCCTGGCTTGATGAGGCGGGCATCCTCAATGTCCGCACGTCGACACAGGTGCCGTTCCTAACCCGGCGGGCGCTGTCGGACATCTTCAAGCTTCCGATGGACAAGGTCCGCGTGTTCTGCGAGCGCGTCGGCGGCGGCTTTGGCGGCAAGCAGGAGATGTTCGTCGAGGACATTCTCGCGCTCGCTGCGCTGAAGACCGGACGTCCGGTGAAGCTGGAGCTCACCCGCGAAGAGCAGTTCATCGCGACATCGACGCGGCACCCGATGCGGGTCCACATCAAGGCCGGCGCCGATGCCGACGGCAAGCTCACCGCGCTCCAGCTCGAGGTGCTCTCCAACACCGGCGCTTACGGCAATCACGCCGGCCCGGTGATGTTCCACTCGTTGTCCGAGTCCATCGCCGTCTACAATTGCCCGAACAAGCGGGTCGACGGATTTGCCGTCTACACCAACACGGTGCCGGCGGGCGCGTTTCGTGGCTATGGCTTGCCCCAGACGCAGATTGCGATCGAGGCCGCGATCGACGAACTGGCCAAGCAGCTCGGCATCAGCCCCTACGAGATGCGCCGGCGCAACGTCGTCAAAACAGGCGACCCCATGCTGTCGCCGCCGCCATCCGAATTTCACGACGTGGTCTATGGCTCCTACGGGCTCGACCAGTGTCTCGACCTCGTCGAGCGCGCGATGCAGGCGGACGGCCCGCAGCCGGATCTGTCGCCGGAATGGCTGATCGGCGATGGCGTTGCGCTGACCATGATCGACACCGTGCCGCCGGCCGGCCACATCGCGGACGCCATGATCGCGCTCAATGACGAGGGCGGCTTCGATCTCACCGTCGGCACCGCCGAGTTCGGCAATGGCACCAGCACCGTGCACCGGCAGATCGCGGCGACGACGCTGGCGACCACCGTCGATCGCATCCATTTGCGCCAGTCCGACACCGCCCATGGCGGCCACGACACCGGCGCCTATGGCAGCGCGGGCACCTTCGTCGCCGGCAAGGCGACGCATGAAGCGGCGATGCAGCTCGCGACGGATCTGAAGGTGGCGGCTGCAGATGCCTGGCTGTGCGACGTCGGAACTTGCAGGCTCGAAGGCGAGACGGTCGTCAGCGGCGTGCGACGGATGCCCTTTGCTGAGCTGGCGAAACTTGCCCGCGAACGCGGCCAGCCGCTCGTGGCCAACGGCAATTCCGGCGGCACACCGCGCTCGGTTGGCTTCAACGTCCAGGGTTTTCGCGTCGCGGTGAACAAGGGCACCGGCGAGCTCAAGATTCTCAGGAGCGTGCAGGCGGCGGACGCGGGCGTCGTCGCCAATCCGATGCAGTGCCGCGGCCAGGTCGAAGGCGGCGTCGCCCAGGCGCTTGGTGCCGCGCTCTACGAGGAGATGGTGATCGACGCGACCGGTCGCGTCACCAACCCGAAATTCCGCGACTACCATTTGCCTTCCTTCGCCGACGTTCCGCGCACGGAGGTCTTCTTCGCCGAGACGACGGACACCATCGGGCCGCTGGGCGCGAAGTCGATGAGTGAGAGTCCGTACAATCCGGTCGCGGCTGCGCTCGGCAACGCGATCGCGGATGCCACCGGCATCCGGTTCACCGCACCACCTTTCAAGCCGGACCGGCTGTTTCCGGCGCTGCACGAGAAATTTGGATAGGCATATTTCGGGGGATTGATCCATGACCGGCGAAGTGCATCCCGTCGACGAAGTTTTGCCGGTCCCGCGCCTCCTGGCGCTCGGGCTCCAGCATGTGCTGGTGATGTATGCCGGCGCGGTGGCAGTGCCGCTGATCATCGGGCGTGCGCTGAAGCTTCCACCGGAGGACGTCGCCTTCCTGATCAGCGCCGATTTGTTCGCCTGCGGACTTGCGACGCTGGTGCAATGTCTCGGCTTTCCCGGTGTCGGCATCCGCCTGCCCGTGATGATGGGCGTGACGTTTGCCTCGGTCGGCCCGATGCTGTCGATGGCGGTCGCGCCTGATATCGGCCTGCTCGGCATCTACGGCTCCGTGATCGCGGCTGGCCTGTTCGGTATCATTGTCGCGCCGTTCGTCAGCCGGCTGCTGCCGCTGTTTCCGCCCGTGGTCACCGGCACCATCATTCTCGTCATCGGCATCTCGCTGATGCGGGTCGGCATCAACTGGGCCGGCGGCGGCCTGCCGACGCTGACGAAGGTGGTCGACGGCGTCGCCGGCAGCTTTCCCAATCCGGCCTACGGGCAATTGCAGGGGCTCGGCATCTCGCTGTTCGTGCTGCTCTTCATTCTCGGCCTGATCAAATGGGGCACCGGCTTCCTCGCCAACGTCTCCGTGCTGCTCGGCATCATCGCCGGCGCCGTGCTCGCGACCGTTCTCGGCGTGATGCATTTCGACAAGGTCGCGGCGGCGTCCTGGGGCGCGATCGTGATCCCGTTCCGCTTCGGCATGCCGCAATTCCATCTGGTGCCTGTTATCACCATGTGCGTCGTCATGATCGTGGTGATGATCGAGTCGCTCGGCATGTTCCTCGCGCTCGGCGACATCACCGGCAAGTCGATCGACCGCGAAGCCCTGAGCCGGGGCCTGCGTGCCGACGGCGTCGGTACGCTGCTCGGCGGCATCTTCAACACCTTTCCCTACACCTCGTTCTCGCAGAATGTCGGCCTCGTCTCCGTCACCGGCGTGCGCTCGCGCTGGGTGACGGTCACGGGCGGCTGCATCATGCTCGTGCTCGGGCTGCTGCCAAAACTCGCCGCGCTGGTCGAGGCGGTGCCGCTGGTGGTGCTCGGCGGCGCCGGCCTCGTGATGTTCGGCATGGTCGCAGCGACAGGCGCGCGCATCCTCACCTCGGTCGATTTCCGCAACAACCGCTACAATCTCTTCATCGTCGCGATCTCGATCGGCTTCGGCCTGATCCCGCTCGCAGCACCCGGCTTCTTCCGGAATCTGCCGCACGATCTCCAGCCGCTGCTGGAGTCCGGAATCCTGCTCTGCGCAATCGTCTCGGTACTCCTCAATGCGTTCTTCAACGGCCTGAGCGGCGGCGCCGCGGCTGAAGCGGATGCCGCCGCAGTCGCGTCATCCGCGCAGCACGTTTAGCTGCCGCGATAGGTCGAGTAACTCCAGGGCGTGACCAGCAGCGGCACGTGATAGTGATTTTCCGGCTCGCTGATCGCAAAGCGCAGCGGGATCTCGTCGAGGAACGGCGGGTCGGACAGCGGCACGTTTCGTTCGGCGTAGTATTTGGCAACGCTGAAGCGGAGCTCGTAGCGGCCGATCGGCAGCGGACGGCCGCCGATCAACGGCTGGTCGGTACGGCCATCCGCATTGGTGACAGTGCGCGCGATGACGCGGCTTTCCCCGAGCGCGGCGAGCTCGACCAGCTCGACCGGAATACCCGGCGCGGGCTTGCCGGCGTGATTGTCCAGTACATGGGTCGAAAGCCGGCCGTGCACCTTGAGCTTGTCATCGGCGATGACGAGCTGATCGAGACGCAGAGCAGCGATACGAGAGATTTCCTCAAGCGCGCGGCGTGTCTCGGTCTTGGCGATGTTCTGCAGCCGCGCTTCGAAGTCCCGCAGGATGGAATCCTTGGTATGCCGGCGCGCGCAGACGATATAGGGGAAACCAAATTTTTCGCGATATGCATTGTTCGCCCGCTCGAAGGCCGCGTATTCGGCGTCCGACAGACGGTCCAGGCCGGCGCTATTCTGCTCGGCACTCGAGTCAGGCGTGAGTCCCGCTGCGCGCTGGGTCTTGTTGGCAAGGTCGGGGTGCGCACGTATCAGCGCCAGTTGCACCTCGGGCTCAGCGCTCGCGATCGCCGCCTTGATCGCGTCGAGCAGTGGATTGATGCCGGCAAACGGACGGCGCGCCGCGGCTTCTTGGGCAATCCAAGGCGAATATTCGACGACGTTTTCAAGTACTGCGACGAAATCGTCGAAGCTCGCGACATTGAGATCAGACAAGGCGATCTGCGACATTGCTTCCTTATCCGATCTCGAACGCGTCTGCCGCCAGATGCGCGTGCTTGTCGTGCCAGTGCTGCGCGATCTGGAGCCGCGTCGGCACCCAGACGCGCTCGTGCTTGCCGATGTAATCGAGGAAACGGATCAGCCCCGCGGCGCGACCGGGCCGGCCGGCGAGACGGCAGTGCAGCCCCACCGACATCATCTTCGGTGCGGTCTCCCCCTCGGCATAGAGCACGTCGAAGGCGTCCTTCAGATAGGTGAAGAACTGCTCGCCTTCGGCAAAACCCTGCGGGTTGATGAAGCGCATGTCGTTGGCATCGAGCGTGTAGGGGATGATGAGCTGCTTGCCCTTCGTGCCCTTGACCCAATAGGGCAGATCGTCCGCATAGGAGTCGCAGAGATAGAGGAAGCCGCCCTCCTCCATCAACAGACGGTTGGTGTTGATCGAGGAGCGCCCGGTGTACCAGCCGAGCGGCCGCGATCCGGTGGCCTCGGTATGCACGAGGATCGACTCGGCGATCTCGGCGCGCTCCTGCGCCTCGGTCATGTCCTTGTGCTCGATCCATTTCAGGCTGTGGCTTGCGATGTCCCAGCCTGCTTCCTTCATCGCCGCGACGATCTCGGGATTGCGCTTCAGCGCGGTCGCGACGCCAAATACCGTCGTCGGCCATTTGCGTTCGCTGAACATCCGCCATAGCCGCCAGAAGCCGGCGCGCGAGCCATATTCGAACATCGATTCGATATTGGCATGGCGCTGGCCCGGCCAGGGCTGTGCGCCGAGCACGTCGGACAGGAACGCTTCCGAGGCGCGGTCGCCGTGCAAGATGTTGTTCTCGCCGCCCTCCTCGAAATTGACGACGAACTGCACCGCGACCTGCGCGTTGCCAGGCCAGTGCGGATGCGGCGGGTTACGGCCGTAACCGCGGAGATCGCGCGGGTAGCGGGCGTCCGGCAACTCAGACTTCCTCGAAGCGGATCGGGAGAGCGCCCTTCCACAGCACGCTCTTGCCGAGGGTCGCGAGATTCTCCAGGCCCGAGGTCACGGTGATGAAGTGATTGCCGGCGAGCTGGCCCATCTTGCTGGCGAAGCTCACGCCGCCATAGGCCATCAGGATCTCGGTCTCGCTGATGCCGCCGGGATAGAGAATGATCTGGCCGGGGGCGGGATAGCTGGTGTGGTTCTCGTAACCGACGCCGAAATCGAGGTCGCCGAGCGGCATCCACACCGCTTCGCCGCTCCAGCGCACATGGATGATGTGGCTTTCGAACGGCAGCGCCTTACGGAACGCCGCGACGGTCTTGGGCGCCGCCTGCTCCTCGAAGCGGGCATCGAAGGTGAAATCGCCGGCGCGGATAACGAGTTTGCTCATCTCATCTCTCTGGATCGAGGGCGAAAGGCCCCACTTGGTATTTTCAAGCTTGGAATTTTCAAGCAAAGAGCATTCCAGACAGGTTCGCGCAAGGGGCGCTGGGCCCTCACCTGCGGTCGTAGGACCAGCCGAAAATGCCGCTCCGCCGCGTCTCCGGCTCCGCCTCGGCGGCGGCCGGAGCCGGCGCCTCCTTGAGTTCCGCCTGCGGCGGCGGCGCGGGCGGCGCCGGCAGGTTCTCGCACTTCATGGAATAGACCAGCTTGCCGTCCGCGGTCCGTCCGATCGGGGCGCAGGGGTCGGGATGCGCCGCCGAACTCTTCGCAGTCGGCTTGACCTGCGCAGCCGCCGGCGAGGCGATCAGGAGAAGAACCAGCAGATATTTCGACATCGTTGTCGCCTTGAGAGCCTATTCGCCCCATTGAACCGGATTGCGGCGGGCAAGTCCATCGGGGCCACCGGTGCGGCTGCCGAATATTTAGCCGGGACCAAAAAATTTGCTCGCTCCAACGTGATGGCCGCGCATGGTGATCGTGAAGCCAGCGCGGCTGATATTCGGCGGGCGCGTCGCCATGTCCTGCGTGACGGCGAACACACATAGCCGGAGCTGCCGTCACGGGAGAAACAATCATGCGAAAGACCTTTGCCATTCTCGGCGCGACCTTGATCGCCGCCGCGACCATTCAGACCGCCGCAGCGAACGACCGCCACCACGCCCGCAAGGCAAAACCCGCGCCCGTCACTCAGTCCGTCCGCGACTCCAACGCCTTCTGGCCGTCGCAGCAGAGCACACCAGACTGGCAGCGCTACGAAAATGGTGCGATGTCGGCGCCTGCAGGACGGTAATGCTGGACACGTAGGGCGATAAAGCCCAGTTCTTTCGACATCGTCATTGCGAGCGAAGCGCAGCAATCCAGACTGCCACCGCGGAGAGATTCTGGATTGCTTCGTCGCAAGAGCTTCTCGCAATGGCGGAGTACGAGGCGGCATCGCAACTCCCCGACGCGCACTTGTAGGATGGGTAGAGCGGAAGCGAAACCCATCATCTCTCATCACCGCGGAAGCATGATGGGTTTCGCAAGGGCTCTACCCATCCTACGTCAACCAACTCGCAGACATGCCTTCGCAGCCTCGCGGCGCATTTCGCCCGAGCTTTGCTTGATCTCTTCACCCTCTCAAGCCAAGAGGGCGCAGGGAAGGCCGGGTGCCGGCTGGCACCCGCGGTCCGCTGCGCGAAAGGTAGCGCAAGAGAACCGCACAGCGGCATACAGGTGTAGCCAATCACTCGGCCTTCCCTGCGCAGTGGTTGGACGGCTTATGCCGTGCTCTCCCGGGAGCCGAGTTCGTTCTGGCCTCCCTCGCCTTCGCGAAATTCACCGGCACTGCGCCGGTTGACGCGAATGCCGCCTCCGCAAAGGCTTGACCGTAGCAACGACGGCCAGGACCACACGGTTTTGCCGTACGCACGGCCCGCCATTTCGCCGCAGTTTTCCCAGCCCTGTCGACGGAGCCGGAAACTTACAGGCGAGACGAAGCCTAACAGCGCCGCTCGTCGGCACGAAGTTTGGGCTCACGGAGAGCAATCCGCCCCGCCCACGCCTCTCGTGCCCGACGCTGCCGCGTCCACCGCAAGCCCGGCTCGCGAAAATGACGACCACAAGATCGCCCCTCAAGGATGAGCCGGGATGGGCGACACATACGACAAAACCGAATTTCGGTAAAGCGGAATATTTTTAGCGCTATGGGTTGACAGGCGGGCGAAACAGAACGACTGGCGGGCCGATCATCCGGAGAACCAAAAGGGGCGATGCAAAGCACCGCCCCTTTCCGAAATCCGGGAAGCTTCCCCGCAGATCTAACCGATGTCGTCCATGAATCTACGCCGAAATCGGCCGCGTGACTTAATATGGCTGGTAATAGCCGCGGCCGTAGTACGGTCCGCCGCCGTAATAGCCCTGGCCGCCGTAATAGGGACGCGGGCCGTAATAATAATTGTCCTCATAGTAGTCACGGCGCCGCTGCTCGGCGATCACCCCGCCGATGATGCCCGCC
The DNA here is from genome assembly GCF_004123905.1 of Bradyrhizobium betae. GTDB lineage: Bacteria > Pseudomonadota > Alphaproteobacteria > Rhizobiales > Xanthobacteraceae > Bradyrhizobium > Bradyrhizobium betae_A. Next base: position 340,439 of record NZ_MZXW01000050.1, on the reverse strand, counting down.
GCCGCGCCCATGAAGGCAAGGCCTGCGGCGTTCGGCCCGCGCCGATAATAGCGATGGCGCCGAGCGGCACTGAAGTCAGTGGCGTTGGAGGAATGCTGACCTGTCGTCGCAGCCCTTTCAGAGATCGGCTTGGCCGGCCCTGAGGACGCCGCAGCCGAGGGTGATGCCGAGGCCGCGATCAAGGCGAAGCTTGCGAACGCCGCCACCATCATGTTGCGGCCCGGCGCGGAAATCATGGCTCTAGCACTCATTTCGACCTTCCTCTGTTCTCGCCCAAAGAGACATAAGCAAACGACGCAAAACGCGCAAACCACTGAAATGGTTTCGTGATCGCGGCAATCTGCCACGCTTTGAACGATTGTAAACCGAACGACCTGATCCAGCTTGCGCCACCCAACCTGAGCGGATAATGAACAGCCGCGCCGTTTTTGCGGTCGCCGTAAGCGTTTTACGTGAACCAACGCATCAACCGACGCCGTCGGGATCGATGCCGTTTTGCAGGGTTCACTGTGACTGACGCGTCCTATTCCCCAAGAGAAATCAGATGATTGCGGTTCGCAAACTGCCGGCGCGCTATGCGCCGATCGTGATGCCGTTCGTGTTGTCCATCCTCATGACAGCCGTGGTGTCGGTCATTTCAACGCTCAAAAGCCTCGGCGCGACGCCGGCGTTCCTGGCGACCTGGCCGGGCGCCTGGGCGCTGTCATGGCTCGTCGCCTTTCCAACGCTGCTGATGATGCTGCCGCTGGTCCGCCGGATCGTGGCTTGCGTCGTTGCCTCGCCATCTCAACCAGGCTGACAGCCGAAGCCTACGTCAACGCCCCGAGCACGCCGCGCGTCGCCTTGTCGATCTCCTCGACATAGCGCCGGCGGGCAAAGGTTTCGGTGAGGAAGCCGACCACCTTGCGGCTGTCGGTGGAATCGACCACCGCCAGCATCTCGGCTTCGGCCTCGTCGAACACCGCCATCGCCGACTTCACGTTCATTTCCGGGATCAGCACGATCTCGGTCAGTCGAGCAAGCTCGATCACCTGGATGTCGTCGGCGATGGTGTCGAGATCGCCGGAGAACAGGTCGGGCAGCAGGACGAGGCCGACATATTCGTCCGCATTGTTGACGATGACCACACCCGGCCGCGACCCCAGCGCGAATTCGCGGCGCACAGCGGCTATCGTCGTGGTCGACGGCACCTTGCCGACATCGGAGCGCATCAGCCGCTCGACGGTCAAGTTGCGCAGCCAGCCGACATCGTTGGCGCTGCGGATGGTCTCGCCGCGCAGATGCAGGCGCCAGGTCGAGAAGGAGTGGCCGAACATGAAGCGGACGCAGATCGAGGTGACGATGCAGCCGGCCAGCACCACGGCGGTGACGTCGACATTGCGCGTCATCTCGAGCACGAGGAACGACATGGTCAGGGGGCCGCCGACGATGGCGACGCCGAGCGTCGCCATGCCCGTCAGCATCGCCACCAGTGGATCGATCACGAATTCCGGGCTGATCAGCAACAGCACCGCGGCAAAGAACTTCCCGATCAGGCTACCGACGAACAGCGAGGCAAAGAACAGTCCGCCGCGGAAGCCCGAGGCGAGCGAGATCAGGCAGGCCGTCACCTTGAGGGCGATGATGATCGCGATCAGGCCGATCGTCATGTCGTGAAAGAGGTCGAGCACCATGGCGCCGTGGCCAGCCGCGAGCACCTGCGGCGTGACGATGGCAAAGCTACCGACGATGAGGCCGCCGATCACCGGGCGCAGCCAGACCGGCAGCCATTTGAACAGGCGCTCGAACATCGAGGAGGAGCGCATCACCGCGATGCCGACGCCGCTGGTGACGAGCGCAAGCCCGATCAGCGTCAGATATTGCTCGATGCCGACGGCGCTGACCTTCGGTATTTCGATGGAATATGGCGCGCCGCCGAGCCATTGCGCGGTCAGCGCGCCCGCCAGCGAGGCCGCCAGGATCGGCGCGGCGCTGCCGACCGAATAGACGCCGACGATCAGCTCGCAGGCGTAGAAGGCGCCGGTGATGGGCGCGCCGAACGCGGCTGCGATCGCGGCAGCGGCGCCGCAGCCGACGATCAGGCGCAAATCGTTGCGACGCAGATTGAAGAACTTGCCGAGTAGCGAGGCGATGCCGGAGCCGATCTGGGTATAGCCGGCCTCGAGTCCCACCGAGGCGCCGCAGCCGTTGGAGATCAGCGTCTGGCTCGACACCACCACGCTGTCGCGCATCGACAGATTGCCGCCGCGCAGCGCATTGGCCTCGATCGGGTCCACCGCATTGGAAATCTTCAGGCGCCGCCGCCACCATTCCATGATACCGAGCGCGAGACCGCCGAGCGCGGGCGCGAGCAGCGCCGCCCAGGGACTGACGCGCGTATTGGCGGAGAGACGAACGTCGATCGGAATACCGTAGATCACCACATGCGCGATCTGCGCGATCTCGGCCATCAGCGTCACGATGGCACCGGCAAGCGTGCCGATCACCAGCGCGAGCGGGATGAGGTAGAACTCGTTGCTGCGCAGCAGCGCGCGCAGCCGAACCATGGTGCGGTTCGTCCCCTTGCGATCGACGATATGTCTGATCCGCATGAACACCGTTTGCCCGCCCTACCCGTCCGACATGCCGTAGCCGGCCATGCGCTGGCGGACCCGTTCGATCTCGTCGCTGGACAGCAGCGGCGGTGTCCCGATCTGGAGGCAGCCGTGATACTGCCGCGCCAGCGTCTCGACCTCGACGGCGAGCCACATCGCCTTGTCCAGCGTCTTGCCGACCGCGATCATGCCGTGATGGTCGAGCAGGCAGGCGAGCCGGCCTGACAGCGCCCGGAGCGCGTGCTCGGACAGCTCCGCCGTGCCGAAGGTAGCATAGGGCGCGCAGCGGATGCTGTCGCCGCCGGCTGCCGCGATCATGTAGTGCACGGGCGGGATATCCATGCCCATGATCGCCAGGATGGTGCAATAGGTCGGATGGGCGTGGACGACGGCGTCGACGTCATCGCGCGCCTTCAGGATGTCCAGATGGAAGCGCCACTCGCTGGACGGCTTCTGATGGGGCGCATGCGAGCCATCCATCGCCATCAACACGATCTGGTCGGGCGTCATGGCCTCATAGGGCACGCTGGTCGGCGTGACCAGGACCCCGTCGCCGTGCCGGACGCTGATATTGCCCGAGGTGCCCTGGTTGATGCCGAGCGCGTTCATACGGCGGCATGCGTCGATGATGGCCTGTCTCTTGGCGAGCTCGTCCGCTGTCATCGACATCTGGATTTTCCGGCGATGGACGTTTGTTAGACCGGAAGTACGTCAAAGCAATATGGCAGTGCAAGAGAAAGCGGCCCGGATCGGGCGCGGTCTTGCCGGATGTACCGCTACACCGAAAATTTCACTGAAAAATCAATAGATTAACAGATTTCGCAGCTTTACGAAAAGCTCGCCCGGACGGCCACGATCCCGTTGATCACGACCTGCACCGAATAGGCCGCGAGCAGCATGCCGAGGACGCGCGAGAGCACGGCGTTGCCGGTACGCCCGATCAGGCTCGCTGAGATAAAGCAGAGCATGCAAGCCAACATACCGCGAGGACGATTGCGATGATCGCGGCAAGCTTCGGTCCGTAGCCAGCATCGCCCGCCAGAAGCCTTCGCGAGGAACAATTGTTTCGAAGAGTCTTTATCGCCCGAGGATTGAGGAAGGGCATGCCTTCCCGTGTCGCCTCATGAGGAGAGGATTTATGGCTAAACGAGCAAAGAAACGTGCGAACGCGAAAAAGACGGCATCGCGCCGCACGCGTCAGGCGCCGAAGATGCTCAGCGATCTGTTTCTGGAAACGCTGAAGGACATCTATTTCGCCGAGAACAAGATCATCAAGACGCTGCCCAAGATGGCCAAGGCCGCGCATTCGAAGGACCTTGCGGCGGCCTTCAACAAGCACCTGCGCGAGACCCAGGGCCAGGTGAAACGTCTGGAGCAGATCTTCAAGATGCTGGACAAGCCCGCGCGCGGCAAGCCGTGCGAGGCGATCAACGGCATCACCGACGAGGGCGCCGAGATCATGAAGGATTTCAAGAACGCCCCTGCCCTCGATGCCGGCCTGCTCGCCGCGGCGCAAGCCGTCGAGCATTACGAGATCTCCCGCTATGGCACGCTGCGCACCTGGGCCGAGGAGCTCGGCATGCCCGAGGCGGCGCGTCTGCTTCAGGACACGCTGGACGAGGAAGAGGCGACCGATCACGCGCTGAGCGAGCTCGCGACCTCCGTCATCAACCTCGAAGCGGAAGAGGAATATCGCGCCGCCGCCTGATCAGCGCGCCGCGCCCAATTGTTGCCTTCGCGCCGCGGAACATTTCCGCGGCGTCGAAGCGTCTGACTGCAAGGGCCTCTTCCGGTTTGAGAGGCAGGCATGCTCAAACGCGCGATGCTGGAATTTTGGGGAACCATCCCCATATCCCGTTTTCCAACCGCAGCGCCTTCCCCGAGTTTTGCCATGCAACCTAAAAATCCCCTCGACTGGATGCTGTCCGAAGCCCTGGACCAGCTGACCCGCGCCGAACGGCTGCGTCAGCAGTTCGGCCGTCAGGAAGCCTGCTGGGAGCCGCCGATCGACGTGCTCGAGACCGAGCATGAGCTCCTGATCCTGGTCGCGCTTCCCGGCGTCAATCCTGACAATGTCGAGACTGTCATCCATGACGGCGTGCTCGTCATTTCCGGCCAGCGCACGCTGCCACCGGAGCTTCGCAACGCCCGCATCCACCGGCTCGAGCTGCCGCAGGGGCGTTTTGAGCGCCGCATTGCATTGCCCCTTGGCCGCTACGCCATCAGCCGCTTCGTGATGGACGGCTGCGTCGCTTTGCGCCTCGCCAAATCCTGAGGTCGATCATGGCCACCGAACAGATGAATACCACGCAAAACGAGTCCGACGTGAAGATCCCCGAAGACGCACTGATCATCATCCCCGTGCGCGACATGGTGCTGTTTCCCGGCGCCATCGGGCCGATCGCGATCGCGCGGCCGAAATCGGTCGCCGCCGCACAGCAGGCGCTGCGCGAGCAGCGGCCGATCGGCATCGTCCTGCAGCGCAGCCCCGAGACCGAGGAGCCCGGCCCGGACGATCTCTACCGGGTCGCGACCATCGCCAACATCGTGCGCTACATCACCGCGCCCGACGGCACCCATCACATCGTCTGCCAGGGCGTGCAGCGCGCGCGCATCCTCGACTTCCTGCCGGGGACGCCGTTCCTGGCTGCACGCTTCCAGCAGATCCCCGAGCCGACCACGAACTCGCCCGAGATCGAGGCGCGTGCGCTGAACCTGCAGCGCCTGGCCATCGAGGCGGTCGAGCTGCTGCCGCAAGCGCCGCCCGAGCTGGTCGCGCTGTTCCAGAGCACCAGTGCGCCCGGCGCGCTGGCCGATCTGGCGACCTCATTCATGGACATCAAGCCGCAGGACAAGCAGGAGGTGCTGGAGACCATCGACCTCGCCTTGCGTGTCGAGAAGGTGTCGAAGCATCTGGCCGAACGGCTGGAGGTGCTGCGCATCTCGAACGAAATCGGCCAGAAGACCCGCGCCAGCTTCGACGAGCGGCAGCGCGAGGCGATCCTGCGCGAGCAGATGGCGACCATCCAGCGCCAGCTGGGCGAAGGCGACGGCAAGGCGGCCGAGGTCGCCGAGCTGACGGCTGCGATCGCCAAGGCCAACATGCCACCGGAGGCGGACGCACATGCGAAGAAGGAGCTGCGCCGCTACGAGCGCATGCCGGAGGCTGCCGGCGAAGCCGGCATGGTCCGCACTTATCTGGACTGGCTGATCGAGCTGCCGTGGGCGCTGCCCGCGGAGAAGCCGATCGACATCAAGGAGGCGCGCCGCATCCTCGACGCCGATCATTTCGGCCTGGAGAAGATCAAGAGCCGGATCATCGAATATCTGGCGGTGCGCAAGCTCGCGCCGCAGGGCAAGGCGCCGATCCTGTGCTTCGTCGGCCCGCCCGGCGTCGGCAAGACCTCGCTCGGCCAGTCCATCGCACGCGCGATGGATCGCCCCTTCGTGCGCGTCAGCCTGGGCGGCGTGCATGACGAGGCCGAGATCCGCGGCCATCGGCGCACCTATATCGGCGCGCTGCCGGGCAACATCATCCAGGGCATCAAGAAGGCCGGCACGCGAAACTGCGTCATGATGCTGGACGAGATCGACAAGATGGGCCGCGGCGTGCAGGGCGATCCCTCGGCTGCCATGCTGGAGGTGCTCGACCCCGAGCAGAACGGGACGTTCCGGGACAATTACCTGGCCGTGCCGTTCGACCTGTCGCGCGTGGTGTTCATCGCGACAGCCAACATGCTGGACCAGATTCCGGGTCCGCTGTTGGACCGCATGGAGCTGATCAGCCTCGCCGGTTACACCGAAGAGGAAAAGCTGGAGATCGCGAAGCGCTATCTGGTGCGGCGGCAGCTCGAGGCCAACGGCTTGACCGCCGAGCAGGCCGAGATCGAGCCGGAGGCGCTGAAGCTGGTGGTCAAGGGCTACACCCGCGAGGCCGGCGTGCGTAACCTCGAGCGCGAAATCGGCAAGCTGTTCCGGCACGCCGCGGTGCAGGTCGCCGAGGGCACGGCTGAGAAGGTCGTGGTGACGCCAAAGGACATCGGCACCGTACTCGGCCAGCCGCATTTCGAGGGCGAGATCGCGCAGCGCACCAGCATTCCTGGTGTGGCCACCGGCCTTGCCTGGACGCCGGTCGGCGGCGATATCCTGTTCATCGAGGCCTCGCGCGTATCGGGCCGGGGCGGCATGATCCTGACCGGCCAGCTCGGCGAGGTCATGCGCGAAAGCGTGCAGGCGGCGCTGACGCTGGTGAAGAGCAAGGCCACGCAGCTCGGCATCGATCAGTCGCTGTTCGAAAAGAGCGACATCCACGTTCACGTGCCGGCGGGTGCAACCCCGAAGGACGGACCGAGCGCGGGTGTGGCGATGTTCACGGCGCTGACGTCATTGCTCACCAATCGCACGGTACGCAGCGACACCGCGATGACCGGCGAGATCTCGCTGCGCGGCCTGGTGCTGCCGGTCGGCGGTATCAAGGAGAAGGTGGTGGCTGCGGCCGCTGCCGGATTGAAACGGGTAATGCTGCCGGCGCGCAACAAGCGGGACTATGACGACATCCCGAAGAGCGCGCGGGACAACCTCGAGTTCATCTGGCTGGAGCGCGTCGACGAGGCCATCGCCGCAGCGCTCGAGCCGGCGGAAGCCAAGATCGATGCAAAGATCGAAGCAGCGGAGTGATGCGATGAAGAAACTGCTGGAAGAAGCAAAGCGATCGCGGACAACGCAGCGGCTGCGCCAGCTGCTCGATCGCGCCATCGACCGGGTGCGTGATGCACTCGCAGGACCCGAGCCGCGGCTTCAGCCGGTCCCGGTCCGGCTCAAACGCCGCAAGGGCTGATCCCCTCCGTATCAGCCCCTACGTCGCTCGATACAAAAGGCCCCCTCTTCCGAGGGGGCCTTTGCGTTATCAGGCCACGGCGTCCTTGGCGGCCTTGACCGGGCGGGCGCGGACGATCTTCCGGGCCGGCTTGGCCTTGAACATCATCTCTTCACCCGTGAACGGGTTGGTGCCCTTGCGCGCCTTGGTCGCGGGCTTCTTGATGACGACGAACTTGGCGAAGCCCGGCACCAGGAACAGGCCGCTCTTCTTGAGCTCCTTGTGGCCGACGTCGGTCAGCGTCTCCATGACGCTCTTGACGTCACGCTTGGAAAGCTCGGTGGCGGTCGCAATCTTTTCGATCAACTGCGATTTCGACATTTGGGTTGGCATCGTGTCTCCTCTGATTCGTTGCCGGTTGCATATTAGACCAACCGGCGAAGGCCTATAGCCTTCTGCACAGTTTTGTCACGGTTTTTGCGGGCTTTTTTGGCCCCCTGCGGCAAAAACCCCTGCTTTTTAGCTACTTCCTGAACGGGAGGCGCCTCGGGCAGCGGTTTTTGCCTTGTTTCAAAGGCCCGCACGCTGCCTTGCTAAAGCTGATTCGCGGCTTTCGACAAGCGACGACCGGCCTATTTGTGCAAGGAGGAGCGCGTTTCGCCCTAGAAAATAAGGCTAGATTGTCGTGTTGAGGCGTCTCAGCCGCTCTCTCACCCTGTTCTTACGGAGGCGCGACGAGCTTCGATCGCGCTAGATACGCTCGATGATGACCGCCGGAGCCATGCCGCCGGCCGCGCACATGGTGACGAGACCGCGCTTGAGGTCGCGCCGTTCGAGCTCGTCGAGCACCGTGCCGATCAGGATCGAGCCGGTCGCGCCGATGGGATGACCGAGTGCGATCGAGCCGCCATTGACGTTGACCTTGGCGCGGTCGAGCTTGAGATCGCGGATGTATTTTTCCGCAACCACCGCAAAAGCCTCGTTGATCTCGAACAGGTCGATGTCGTCGATCGTGAGCCCCGCCCTCGCCAGCACCTTACGCGTCGCCGGCACCGGCGCATTCAGCATTAGGGTCGGCGAGTCCCCCATGTTGGCCATCGCGACCACGCGGGCGCGCGGCTTCAGCCCGTGCGCCTTGGCGTAGGACGGTGAAGCCAGCAGGATGGCGGCGGCGCCGTCGACGACGCCGGACGAATTGCCGGCGTGGTGCACGAAGTCGATGTTGAGGTCGGGATGTTTTTGCAGGATCAGGCTGCGATAGGTCGTGCCTTTGTCGTCGAGCGCATAGTCGGCGATCGCCGGGAATGCCGGCTTCAGCGCAGCTAGACCCTCCATCGTGGTTTGCGGCCGCGGATATTCTTCGTGGTCGAGCGCAAGGCTGCCGTCTTCGCGATGAACGGGCACGAGGCTCTTCTTGAAGTGACCGTTCGCGATCGCATGCGCTGCGCGCTTCTGGCTTTCCAGCCCGAGCGCATCGACGTCCCGCCGCGTGATGCCTTCCATCGTCGCAATCGCATCGGCGCAGACGCCCTGATGCGACTGCGGATGCCGCGCGCGCAGGCGCAGATTGCCCGAATCCATCATCATCGGACCGCCGCCGCGACGTCCCTCCATCGACATCATCTCGCAGCCGCCGGCGATGACGAGGTCTTCCGACCCCGCCATGATCGAGTTTGCAGCCATGTTGACGCTGGTGATGCCGCTTCCGCAGAAGCGGTCGAGCGTCACGGCGCTGGCACGCACGTCATAGCCGGCATCGAGTGCCGACATGCGCCCGAGATCGCCGCCTTGCGTTGCGACCTGCGCGCTGCAACCCCAGACGATGTCGTCGACATCGGCAGTGTTGATGCCGGTGCGATCGGCGAGCGCACGCAGCACGGTTGCGCCGAGCTGCTGCGGATGAATGCCCGAGAGTGCTCCCTTGCCCGCCTTGCCGACGCCTCGCGGAGTGCGGCAGGCATCGATGATCAGTGCATCGGTCATTGGCGTTGTCCTCTTGTTCTGAGTGTTGAGGACGGTTTTGAATCAGGGGGAGGAGGGAGTCAATGTGCGGCGGTTACGCCCCTCACCCGGATTTTCCGCCGCGCGTAAAATCCGGCATCACGCCCCCGCGGCGTTTTTCGCGATCACGTTGCGATAAAAGCTCGCGCTGAGCTTCGCCGTGCGGACCTGTGTGTCGAAATTGACGTGATAGAGCCCAAACCGCTTGTTCAGCCCGAACACCCATTCAAAGTTGTCCATCAGGCTCCAGAGGAAGTAGCCGCGCACCGGCACGCCTTCGGCGGTGGCGCGCTGGAGCTGGGCGAGATAGTTGCGCAGATACATGATGCGGTCGGTGTCGTAGATCTTGCCGTCGGGCGACACTACATCGTCGCCGGAGGTGCCGTTCTCGGTGATATAGATCGCGTCCGTCTTCCAGATCTTTGCGGCCAGCTTCGGCACCCAGTAGATCGTCTCCGGCGCGATGCGGAGCCAGTCCGAACTCATATGCGGGAACGATTTCGGGATCGGCAGCGGCATGAAGCCGGCGCCCTGGTCGGACGGCACCACGTAATTCTGCGGCGCGTAGATGTTGAGGCCGAGGAAATCGACCGGCGAGGAGATGATCTTCAGCTCCGCGTCGGTATATTTCGGCGCATCACGCCCTGCGTATTTCAGGAACGCGTCGGTGTACTGGCCCGTCATGATGACGTTGAGATAGCCGGCATTCATCTCGCGCAGCGCGATCTCGGCCGCGCGGACATGCTCGGGCGTATCGATTGCGGGAACGCAGACGTCGATATTCTCGGCCGGTCCCACCCGCGTGCCGCGGCGGCCATGGGCGCGCACGGCCTGCACCGCAAGCCCGTGCGCGAGCGCGGTGTTGTGCCTGACCTGGTTGACGTCGGCTTGCGGCAGCGTCAGGCCCGGCGCGTCGATGGCGAGGCCGTAGCCGAACTGCACGAAGCGGCCGCTCTCGTTCAGCGTGAACACGTTCTTGACGCGATCGGTCAGGCGCTCGGCGACATAGCCCGCATAGTCGCCGAAAATCTTGCAGGTCTCGGTCGAGCGCCAGCCGCCAAACCGGTCCTGCAGCGATTGCGGCAAGTCCCAGTGATAAAGCGTCGCCCACGGCTCGATGCCGTTCTTCAAGAGCTCGTCGACGAGCCGGTTGTAGAAGTCGAGCCCTTTCGGATTGGGCTTGCCGTCGCCGTCCGGAAACACCCGCGGCCAGGCGATCGAGAAGCGATAGGCCTTGCAGCCGAGATCCCGAATGAGCGCGATATCCTCCTTGTAGCGGTGATAGTGCTCATTGGCCCGGTCGCCGGTGGTGCCGTCCTCGATCTTGCCGGGGATGCGGACGAACTTGTCCCAGATCGAGGCCCCTCGCCCATCCTCGTTGACCGCGCCCTCGACCTGATAGGACGAGGTCGCCGTGCCCCAGACAAAGCCGGCGGGGAAGCCGCTGTCGCCGCGCGGCGCGGCTGCGGGCTTGGCCTCGGCGAGCTCGAGAGGACTTGCCAGACCGGCTGCGGACACCCCCGCGATTTTCGCGAACTGGCGACGCGAGACCTTGTCCGACATTGATAGTGCTCCCGAGACGATTGTTGCGGCCGCACCATGCCGGGTCGGAAGCCGTTTGAGAAGCGGAGGCGCGCGTGTTGATTATGCAGAATTGCCGGGATGCGGCATGTTGCCTTCCCTTTTCCCCTTGTGGGAGAAGGCGATCGCTGGCCCGAAGCGCGAACTCACTCCGCAACGACGATGCCAGCCGCCGACGTTGCCGGGCCGTTCCGCGCGATTAACGACCTGAGCCTGTTGACAGCTCGGATCGCGATGCCAAACGGGAACGGATTGGTCAGCCGGAGGAAGGCAATTTTCCTCACATAGCCCTCGACGTGCCATTTGGCGCTCACGCCTTTGCGGAAGAATATCACGTCCCCTACGCCATAGCGCTTCGGCGGCATGCCCTCGCTCTCAAGCACGATCGATCCTTCGAGGATCACGATGGTCTCGTCGAGATCGTAATGCCAGTTGAATTTGCCGGCGGTGCACGACCAAATCATGGTCTTGGCCGTTTTGCATGCGCTCGTCGACAGCACGCGGGAGCGAGCTTCCGGATTGCCTTCAATAATCCAGGTTGGCTCGATCGGCGACGGCTCGAGATCCATCTTGTAGTGCCCGGTTTCAATGGGTGCGTGCAGCATCGGCTTCCTTCACTGCAAATTGCATGGCTTTGAGCGCACTCAGTTTCCGGTTTTTGATGCGAGTGTGAAGAGAGCACTTCGCCGCGCCTCCAAGGAGGTACCTCTTCCTCGTCATGCGGAACAACTGCTGCTCGGCTCGTTCAGGTGCGAGCAGCTGCTGTTCCGTGAGGATGAGAGTGCCCTGCAGGATCATCCCCGGCACCTCGGCTGCCGTCGCCGTATAGGTCGCGACTTTGCCGTGGCAGGTTCCTTCGATGTCTAGCGTGAGCTCATCGTCGACATCGAAGACCGTTGCACGTCCGTCGGTATGGCGCTTCGGACCATGGCAAATCGAGGGTCGTTGTTAAAAGCCGATGGGGTCAAGCTTTGGCGCTTCTCACACTGCACTCTCCGAGCACTTCATCAGACGAGACCCATCTGTTCAGCGACGCTTCTTCATCGCATGTTCTAAACCCTGGCGAAGAGACTGCGGGGTGTAAGGCTTCACGAGCAATATCGCGCCCAATCGCGCGGCTTCAGATTGCACCCCGCTGTCGCCTGTCGCTAGAATTAGGCGTAGACCGGGCCGGCGCCCGTGGATGTCCCTTGCGAGCTGCAGACCGGAAACTCCAGGGAGGCCGACATCCGTAAGTAAGATGTCCACCGGTTGCTCGTCCAGGATCTTCAGAGCCTCTTGAGCCGTGCTGGCCTCTTTTACCGTGCATCCGATATCGCTCAGCATCTCCGTCGTCGTAAGGCGGATGAGGTCGTCGTCTTCGACGAGCAACACGGTCGCGTTCTTGAAAGTCTTTTCGCTGGCCAAGTGTTGCGATCCCTGCGCGCCGCGCCTTTGAGCTTGATTGGCGAACACATGTCTGATTTTTCGGGCAAGCGCCTCGCGTGTATAGGGTTTGGCTAGAAGCTCCACCCCGGGATCAAGCCGCCCGCCGTGCACGATGGCGTTCTGAGTATAGCCGGATGTGAACAGGACCGCGACGTCGGGCAATCGTTCCTTGGCTTTTCGCGCCAAGTCCGGGCTGCGCAGCACGCCAGGCATCATGACGTCGGTGAAGATCAAGTCTATCGGGATGCCGCTATCGACGACGACGAGTGCGCTCGCCGCATCTCGCGCCTTGACCACGCGATAGCCGAGCTCGGTGAGCATCGAGACCGCGACCCCGCGAACCTCATCGTCATCCTCAACCACGAGGACGGTTTCCTCCCCGCCTTTGATCTCGCCGGACGGAGACCCGACCAGAGTATCTTCGCTCGCCACCTCGCGCGGGAAGTAAAGCTTCACCGTGGTTCCGGCACCTACCTCAGTGTAGATTTTGACGTGTCCGCCGGACTGCTTGAGGAAGCCGTAAACCATGGCGAGGCCCAGGCCGGTGCCCTTGTCCTCCGCCTTAGTTGTGAAGAATGGCTCATAGACCCGTTCCAGGATGTCCGGCGGAATGCCGGTGCCCGTATCGGTCACCGCGATCATCACGTATTGTCCCGCGGACAATTCCTCATGCTGCCGGACATATTCGTCATCGAGGAAGGCGTTGCTTGCTTCAATCGTCAGTCGACCTTCGCCGTTCATCGCGTCGCGGGCGTTGATCGCGAGGTTCAAGACCGCATTTTCCAGTTGATCCGGGTCGATGAGGCTATTCCACAGCCCACCCGCGACTACCGTTTCAACCTCGATTTCCCCACCCAGGGCGTGACGAAGCATCTCATCCATGCCTTTGATAAGACGGCCGACGTTCACCACTTTTGGCTCCAGCGGCTGTCGCCTCGCGAAGGCAAGCAACTGGGAGGCAAGTTTCGAACCGCGGGCAACACCTCCGAGAGCGCTTTGGACCCGCATCTCGGCACGGGCATTGCCGGCGATATCCTTGCTCAGCAGTTGCAGGTTTCCGCTGATGACCTGCAACAAGTTGTTGAAGTCATGAGCGACGCCGCCGGTGAGTTGCCCGATCGCCTCCAGCTTCTGCGATCGGATCATGGTCGCCTGCGCCACTTGGAGCGCAGCTTCCGCCTCGCGGCGTTCGGTGATATCCCGCGTCACCTTGGCGAAGCCGACGAGCTTGCCGTCGTCATCCCGAATGGCATCGATCACGACGTGCGCCCAGAACGCAGTGCCGTCCTTTCGGACCCGTTGACCTTCGTTCTCCCATCGCCCTATTCGGGTCGCTGTCTCCAGGCCGGTACGCGGAAGCCCGGCGGCGCGGTCGGCTTCCGTGTAGAAGTTGGAGAAATGTCTGCCAATGATCTCTTCGGGAGTATAGCCTTTGATGCGCTGCGCACCGGTGTTCCAGCTTGCCACGTGGCCTTTCACATCCAGCATGTAGATGGCGTAATCGGTAACGCTTTGAACCAGCAGTCGGAACTGTTCTTCGCTTTCGCGAAGTTTTGCCTCGGCGGCCCTTCGCTCGGTCAAGTCACGAGTGATTTTGGCGAAGCCGACAAGCTCCCCCTCAGGCGAGCGGATCGCGTCGATGACAACATGGGCCCAGAACTGCGTTCCGTCTTTGCGGACGCGCCAGCCTTCGCGCTCGAAGCGGCCGGTACGCTCGGCCTCCTCCAGCGCCTGAGCAGGAACGTTCTGCGACCGCTCGGCGTCGGTGTAAAAGGTCGAGAAATGCCGACCGATAATCTCATCCGCCTCATAGCCCTTGAAGCGCCTGGCGCCCGGGTTCCAACTCGTCACGCGACCCTCGCGATCTAACATGTAGATCGCGTAATCAGTGATCGCTTCGACAAGAAGCCGGTAGCGGCCGTCGCTGCTCTGAGCGGCCTCAAAGAGGTTTGACGTTTCCATACGAATCCTATCCCAGCCCCAGTTGGGTTGGGACGCAGTCTACTGAAACGCCACCCAATCAATTGGGTTCCATTAAACCGCGGTACTTCGGAACCTGGACTGAACCACCTCGGAGTGGCCCTCAACCGTCCCGAACAGTCGGGCCACATTGCCTCGCGCCAAGCCCTTCTTGGCGCGTTTAACCGCTTGAGATTGTGGTAACCTCTTCCGTTCGACCAAGCGCCTGTTCGGGCAGGCCACAACGACTGCCCCACGTGAGAGCAACTGTGAATTTCGAGGTAGATATATGTCGTATGCCTACAAGCTAAATGAAGACGTTCGCCACCAGCCCCAAGGCCCACAAGGACGTGCCGCAACTGATCAACCGATGATTTACACCATCGTCCAGCATATGCCCATCGAGGCCGATGGACGTCTCCGATATCGCATCAAGTGCAAGTCGGAGAAAATCGAGCGAATCGTTACGGAAGATCAGCTTTCGTATTCACAGTGATCTGCTTGATGACGGCAGGAGTCCCGGCGCGGGTGAATTGCCTCGGAGTTGCCTGATCAGTTACGGACTATTCTCGTTGCCTGGCGAACTTAGACATTCCGGAATGCCTGCCGTGGGTCACGCTTGCTCCTGCGATCACCGCGAACGCTTCGGCAACTTTGGAAGCTTGTCGGGATTGAACGCTGGGACCTGCCCGGTTGGTTCACCTACCGGCGGGGGCTGTTCAGTCAGAATGAGTGTCCCATGGAGGATCATTCCCGGCACTTGTTCCGCCGTCGCCGTGTAGGTCGCGATCTTGCCGGGGCAGCTTCCCTCAATGGCCAGCGTGAGCTCGTCATCGACGCCGAACACCGTTGCACGCCCATCGGTATGACGCCTCGTCGACACAATAGCTGTGAAGCGATCTCCATCGACCGTGCACGAGCCGTGATACGTCATCAAGCTGTCGCGACCCCAGATCTGGCCGTCTGCGACATGGACGATCCCGGCACCTTGATCGAGCGGCGTCTTGTACCACGCCGCATATGTGCCGTCCTTCAGCATGGGAGCAGTCTCCCCTGATCTTCCCTCGCGAGATCATCCGCATGATTGGCGCTAAGAAATCGTTAATTGTGCGGCGGGCGCAGGCACGAACATCATGACCCGCTCTTCGGCCTGCAGAAGATGTCGAAGACCGGACCGAGGACGTTGTGTCCGGCAGGGCAACTGATTCCGCGCAGCCCGCTGTTGGCCACCGTCATCGCGCCGAAGAAGATGAGCAGCACGGCGGCCAGCGCCAGTCCTCGGACGGTCCACTTGATAGACCGGGTCCATCCCTGCCACCGGGCCGGCTTTAGCCGCCGATCGATGTAGTCGCCGATCATCGCACTTGCGAGGTGAAGGCCCCCCGTCATGCAGAGAGCCATCACGCCGATGTTGCGCGTGCTGGTCCACCCGAACAGCATGCCAACGCCGAATATCAGGCCTTCCATCACATACAGCAGCATGAGCCAGTTGCGAAACACGGCCTGGCCAAAGCTGCCCGGTATCGAGAGCGAGAGCAGGCTCTGGGCCGCACGGCAGACATGCGTGATCCACACCATCAAACCTCGCTGTCCCCGACGCGCCTGCTCCACCTGATCGAGGATCCGCCCGGTAATCGTCAGGGCGCGCGAGCCGGTCCGCAGCATGCCCTTGGTATCGGTCTTGCCCTCGACCTGATAATGATCGCGCACGTAGTCGAGCATACCCTTGTCGCTCAGGACGTCCTTTAGCGCCTCACCAATCTGCGTGCGGCGCTGCCCGCCGGCAGTAAGCGCCAGCTTGTTCCACAGCACATTGAAGTCGTCTTCAAGCGCCTTATATTTCTCGTCCGCCAACGCCTTCGTGAAACCATCGACCAGCTCGTCGTAGTTCTCCGGCTTCATCTCCTCGCGTACGATGATACCTTGCGCCTCGGCGAGAAGGGCTTCCCGTATCAACGTGTCCCCGGCAGCCGGGAACAACGTCGCCAATATCCGCTCGCAGCCGTCCAGTCGGCCCCACATGATGTCGTTGCGCCGCCACTGCTCGTCGAGGAAGGCACCGAAGTTCATCAGCGCGGTCCCCGCAAGCTTGCGCCGCCCACTGTTGCGCTCGTCGATCAGGCTGGTGGCGTCGTCCGGGCTGATGCGCACGACCTCGACGGTCGACGGCTCGCCGGTGCCCGTATCATAGTAGAGCGGGAAGCTCGCCTGATCGTACTCGTCAAATCGCGTGAAATATTCGGCGAGGAACTGGCGCACCAACGTTCCTTCCCATGTGTTGAGCGCGCCGACATCGCCGGGCAAGGTGACATCCGCGATCTCGATTTGCACCTTGGGTCCACCTTCGTCGGTCTCCTTGCAGGGACGAAGTTGCGGATTTCCAAGCAGGGCCTGCGGAAGCGGCAGCTGGCCGTCCGCAGCCTTGTCGACCAGCGGCTTGTATCCCTTCTTCAGCGCGAGAATATCAGCCTCGAGCGCCTTCTGCAGCGTCGTCGCCTCGGTACCCTTGGTGTACTTGAACAGCGTCTGCGCATTGGCAAAGACATTCTCCTGCAGCGTCCGCAGCGGGCTTGGCGGCGGCAGGTCACTCGGAAGATCCACTCGCTTGCCGGACTTCGTGGTCAGCGCCTTCAGATCCGGATCCGGCTCCTGACCGAGAATCAAGCGAAGCGTCTGGATCAGCGCGTCATGACATTCCGATCTGTCGGGGTTATTCGGCGGCTTCAACTGCCACGTCGCGCGACGGAGCTCCGCAATGGCTTCCCCAAGCTGGTCGGCAAGGCGGTCCAGCGCAGCAAAACGCACCGCTGAATCCATGTGCCGGCCGGACCTGAACTTCTCCCAACGTCGCATGAGATGCGTCTCGACGTCCGACCAGGTATTTTCTTCGCCGGGCCGCTCGGCCTTGTGGAAGAGGCTTCGAAGCTGGTGCACCTTGCGCAGAATGAAGCCGGTGCGCCTGAGACGGTACTTGATGTCGTAGTCATCCAGAAACGCGTTGACCGATTCAGACCGGGGATCGCCCTTCTTCTTGTATTCGTAAAAATTCTCCTCACGCCAGGCGCGAGCCAGGGCGCGCAAGGCGTAGAACTGATCGGACCGACGGTCGACGCCCCACCAGACGGCCAGCCGGTCGGCAATGTCGTCGGTGACTGTCATCAGGCGAAGATGGCGATACGGCAGGAACGCCACCCCGTAATAATCGACCATGTTTCGCATGTCGCGGGAACGCCAGGGAAACACCTCGCCGTTTTCGTCGAACTCGATCCGCTCGAAGGGATCCTTGTCGCGCGCTTCAATATCGACTTCGACCTGGCGCACGATCCGCTCGACCCGCTCGATACGCCTGTTGCGCACCAGAACCGCCTCGATGTCCTCGCGGATCGTCTCGTCCTGCGGGATCGTGAGCATGGCCGCGAGCGCATTTTCGAGCGCATCAGGCTTCCTGGTACTGGATCCCTGCTCGGTCTCGGGATGGGCGGGAGCCGGCTCGATATAAATCAGCTTGCGTTCCATCGGGACGCTGCCCAGTCGCCATGACAAGGCTTCCACGACGTAGCTGAACGGCTTGTTGTCGAGGTACCCGCCATCGCCGAATGCGCGGTCGCGCCAGCCGTTACCCGTCGTGTCCGCGACCGACAGACCCGTGAAGAACGACTTCCAGGGTTCGAAACTCACGTTTGCGACGGTCTGACGCGCGTTGCACAGGCGCTCCGCGTCGGACACCGACATCGGCTCGAATGCGAAGGGAAAGGACGACGTACAACGCGCGGCGAACGCGAGAAAAGGGACGTAGCTTTCGGCAAAATGATTATCGCCCCCGACGGAATATTGGAAGTGATAGACCTGCTTGTACCGCTGCTCATAGACGACCTTGTCGAAGAGCCGCAACGGCACGACAGCTCCGCGAATGTCCGTCGTCGTGACGTACAGATCGAGCTCGTCCACCAGTTGGGATTCACCCCCAGCTGTCGGCGCGATCCTTCCCTTGTCCTCCTTCTTCATCGTCTCGAAAGCATCGAGCAGCTTGACGTACATCCGATCGCTGTTCAGCAACGACTGCGGCGGAGAGCCGGTCCTGGCGAACTCCAGACCCTCGTACGAGGCTTTGTCGTTGAGCAGGCGACCGATATCGCCCTCCTCGACCCACAACGTCTTCAGGGGAGCGAACTTCTGCCCGCTGACGAGAGCCTTGGCGAGGAAGATGCCGTTGATGCCGCCTGCGGAGGTGCCCGACAGCGAATCCACCACGAAACGCGTGCGTTGCCCGGGCGGGAGAGCGGACATGTCGGCGAACGGGTCCTCCACCGTACGCTTCTCGGGCGGCAACTTCTGATCGGCGAGATAGGCCAGATAGCGCGCGCGCAGGTTCTCGTCGCGCAACAGCCACGAGGCCTTGCGGTAAACCCAGCGCGTGCCCGGAAGGCTCAGATCATCGCTCTGCTTTGGCGTCGCGCACGCCATCTCGTACAGCTCGTTCGTGACGCCGTTGATGTAGATCGCCAGCGAAACGCCGCCATACATCACGACGCCAAAACGGATTTCGCGCGAGTAGAGATTGTCCTGCATCGGCAGGCCCGTCGCAGCAGCGTCCATCTTCGATCGCCTCGCTCAAAAAAGGATTTCCACGCAATTCATCGACGCGAGGCCATCCGCGATGGCTCGCAACATTTCTCGCATCGCTCAACAACTCGTTCTGCTCATGCGCCGGCGCTGCTGAAATTGCGCCGGGGCCCCTTGCCGGCATGCCGTCAAGGTCATGCCCTTCAAAATCACAGACAAAACATATCGACGCAAAAATCAGTCCCGGCCTGCTCCCGCCGGTTCATGGCCCAGCCCGCGTCGTATGGACCTCGCCAATCATTCCCATTTGCAGCGGGTGTAGTATGACCTATTCACAACCAATGATACAAGCCCGGCCTGTCGCCCAGCTGCGCCTATTTCAGCGGGAAATCCGGCCATGGGCCAATTTGCCTCAGCCCTTGGCGAGAGGAGCCCTTTAGTCCGAACCCACAGGGCCAGGCCTCTTCTCTACGACGACAGGCGCAGCCAGACGTCCTTGCTCGACAGCGTGCCGTCAGGCGTAGCGATCTCCATGTCCACGACATGCAGGGATCCGGGCTGATCTGCGTAGATGTATCGCAGGTGCCACATGAGACCCAGGTCCGGCGAGATGATAAAATCGTCCAATCCCTCGGTGATCGAGCGAACGGCCTCGCGGTGTGTCGGCGCCGCGGAAAACATTGCATCGATCAAATTGGCGAGGCTCATGCCCTCGACGAGCATGAGGCGCGCGACTTCGTCACCGTAAACGTGTCGAAGTGACGCGACGATCGAAGCGACTGCGTCCGGATTTTTCAATGACACTGCGAAGCGAGCCTCCGGGGCCATCATGCCGGAGGCGGGATATTTTTTGCAAGACCCGCAATTTTAGAAGTCCGGCTATTCAGGTTCGATGCCGAGCCCCTGAATGATCTTGCCGGACGAGGCCAGCTGGTCGTCGAGAAAGCGCTTCGCGCCTGCCGTCGTCACGGCATCGCCAACACGGACATCGAAGCCGAGGGTGGGCGCGCGCTCGCGCACGTCGGACGATTCCAGCGCGCGTGCAATCTCGGCGCTGAGCTTTTCAACGATGTCGGTCGGCGTGCCGACCGGCGCCATGAACATGAACCAGCCCTGGAGATCGACGCTTTGCAGCGTCTCCGCAATCGCGGGAACGTCCGGCAGGGAGTCGATCCGTTTGGCTCCGGCAACGGCAACCGGTCGAAGCGTACCTGCCTTGATGAAGGCCTCGGCGATCGACGCCGATTGGATCGTCACCTGGATACGTCCCGAGATCGCGTCCTGAACCGCATTCGTGGTCGTGTTGTAGGGGATGAGGACCAAGCCGGTCCCGGCGCTCTTGTTGATGGCTTGCGCGATCAGACCCGAGAGGTTGCGCGCACCGTCGACGGCGAGGCTCAACGAACCCGGCGCCGATTTTTCGAGCTTGATCAATTCCGGCAGCGTATTGGCCTTCACTTCGGGATTGACGAGAAGGACGTGGTTGCTTTTGGCCGCCATCGCGACCGGCACGAAATCCTTGATGGGATCGTAGGGCAGCTTCTTGAACGTGTAGGGATTGGTGACGAGCGCGGCCGACGTGGCAAACAGGAACGTGTAGCCGTCTGGCGCTGCGCGGGCGACCGACTGCGTGCCGACGAGATTTGCGGCACCCGGCCGATTCTCGACGACGAACTGCTGCCCGAGGGTGCGGGAGAGCTTTTCGGTGATGAGGCGGCACATCACGTCCGGGCTGTTGCCCGCCGGCTGCGGCACGACGACGGTCACGGGCCTCTGCGGCCACGACTGCGCGAAGGCCGGAAGAGAGAGGCAAAGCGCTGCGCCGGCGAGCAGCAGACGACGGGATAGTCCTGACATGGTGTTCCTCCCTGGAGATCCCGCTTTTGCGGATTTTTACTAGTCGGCCGCAGCCGTCGCCGGCTGCGGCCGCTCGATCAGGTTTCGTCCGCGACGACATTCCTGAGCACGCCGAGGCGTTCGACCTCGATCTCAACGATATCGCCGGGCTTCATCCAGAGTGGCGGCTCGCGCCGCGCACCGACGCCCCCCGGCGTTCCGCTGACGATGACGTCGCCGGGCTCGAGCCGGGTAAACGTCGAGCAGTATTCGATCTGGCGCGGGATATCGAAGATCATCTGCTTGATCCGCGCTTCCTGCATGACCTGCCCGTTGAGGCGGGTCTCCAGCTTGAGCTCGTCCAGCGGACCAAGCTCGTCAGGCGTCATCATCCAGGGCCCGAATGCGCCGGTGTCCGGAAAATTCTTTCCCGGCGTGAACTGATGCGTGTGACGCTGGAAGTCGCGGATGCTGCCGTCATTGTAGCAGGAATAGCCTGCGACAAAATCCGTGGCGTCCGCGCGCGAGATGTAGCGTCCCGCCTTGCCGATGATGACCGCAAGCTCGCCTTCGAAATCGAGATGGGTCGAGACGCGCGGCCGCAGGATCGGACGCAGATGTCCGGTCTGGCTGTTGGAATAGCGCGAGAAGATGGTGGGATGATCGACCTCGGAGCGGCCGGTCTCCTTGCGATGGGTCTCGTAGTTCAGGCCCACGCACAGGATCTTGTCGGGGTTCGGGATGACCGGCAGCCAAGCGACTTTCGAGGTCGGGATAGCAGCGGCCTTGGATCTTGCCTCTGCAACGCCTGACAGGCCGGAGCCGATCGCCGCCTTGAGATCGGCGTAGCGCGATGCCAGCACAGTGCCGACATCCAAAAAATTCTCGCCTTCGACGATGCCCCAGCTCGTGCGGCCGTCGATCGCTACGGTGGTCAGTTTCACGGTGTTCTCTCCATTCTATGATCGGAAATCTTGTTGAGCCCGGCGGGAACGTCACGACGACGCACATCGATCTCGCGCAGGAGACCGCCGAACTCGGTGACATTGCGCGCGGTGCCGAAGACGTAATGATCGGGCCGGACGATCGCGGCGACGACACCGTGACGGTCGAACCAGTTCGCCAGCACCCCCTCGGTCTCTTCGAGCGTGTTCGGCGCAGCAGCGCCGGCAGGTGCGATGGCCGCCGCAAACATGTCCGGGCATTCGGCGCAGAGCGAGAGCATGGCGGCCGCGTCCTTGCTTCGACCGTCGATGAACCCTCGCCAGCCGGACCCGGTCACCTCGTCGAGCAAGCGAACCGCACTGCCGGTGGCAATGCGCGGCTGGGGAAACAGGCTGCCGCGCGCCGGCGTCTCATGATCCGCCAGACATCCTGCGCGCAAGGGCGGAATGATTTCCTGCCGTGTCAGCAGCAGCGGCTTGCCGCCGCCGTCGGCTAGCACTTGCGCATCGCGCCGCCGGGCCGCAGCCGGATCGCGCTCGCAGATCGATTGGCCGATCGCCTTGATCTTGCCGGTCAGCTCAATGACGTGCTGCTTGCGTTCAATTGTGTAGCTGCCGAGCAGGCTGTCGGAGGAGACGCCCCTGAGCACCCGATCCAGTTTCCAGACGAGGTTCGTGGCATCGCGCAGGCCCTGGCACATGCCCTGGCCGATGAAGGGAGGCTGCTGATGCGCGGCGTCACCGGCGATCAGGATCCTGCCGTTGCGCCAGTCCGCTGCAACGAGGGCGTGGAAGCGATAGGAGGCTGCCCGCCACAACTCTCCGTCACCCGGCGTTATCCACGGCGAGAGCAGCTTCCAGACATTGTCGGGCCGCTCCATCTCCCGCGCGTCTTCGCCCGGCAGCAGCATGATCTCCCAGCGGCGGTGGTTGTTCGGGCCGATCAGGAAGCTCACGGGGCGTGCCGGATTGCAGAATTGCGCGGAGCACTGCGGCAGGCGGGCCAGCGTGCTCTCGTTCACGCGCATGTCGACCACCAGCCACGGCTCGTCAAAGATGAGATCCTCGAGGCCGAGGCCTGCGATCTGCCGCACGGTGCTCGAAGCGCCATCGCAGCCGATCACATAGCGCACTGTTACGGAACGGTGCCATCCGTCGCTGTCCTTCAGACGTGCCTCGACGCGATCGGATGTTTGAACGAGATCGAGCAGCTCGACGCCCAGCTCGGCCCGCACATTGGAAAAATGGGTCGCGTGACGGCGCAGCTCAGCCTCGACCTCGGGCTGGCTGAACACCATGCTCGGGGTGTAGCCGAGCGGATAGGGCTTTGCGACCATGTCGATGCGCCGGATCAGTTGGCCGTCGACGCCAAAATGCTCCGATGCGGTGAAAGGCTCGATGTAGGGCGAGACCGCGTCAGTGAGGCCCATATTGTCGAAATGGCGAAAGATTTCGTGATCGAGCGCAATCGCGCGCGGCTTGTCGTACACAACAGTGAGCCGGTCGATGACCAGCGTGCGATGACCGAGGCGGCCGAGCTGGCCTGCGGCAACGGCGCCGGTCGGCCCGAAGCCGACGACGAGCACATCATAGTCGATGGCGCCGGCGACATCCGTCATGCGCGCGCCGTCGCAAAGGGCACCGCCAGCTGCGCTGTCTTGCAGGCCTCGGACTTGGGCGGCGCGATGCCCCACTGATCCGTTCGTCCCGGCGGCCAGACCCAATCGCCCGGCCCCTTCGCGACGTAGCTGTCGTCGATCTGCAAGACTTCGGCGGTGTATTCGATGACGGCACCGGCCGGATCGACGAAATAGGCGAACACATTGTCGCCCGGGCCGTGACGGCCGACGCCCCAGCCGATCGGATAGCCGTGATCCACCATGCGACCCGAGCCGCGCATGACGGACTCCAGATCGGGCATCAAGAAGGCAACGTGATTGAGGCCGTTGCGAGGGGCCTCCGCCAGCACGACCGCATGGTGATCATCGTTGCAGCGCAGGAACGCCATCAGCTTCGAGCGATCCGACAGCCGAAATCCCAGGGTCTCCTGGTAGAAGGCCGAGAGCTTCTCGATATCGACGCTGTTGATGTTGACGTGCGCCAGCCGCTCGGGGTGATCCGCGATCACGCGCGGCGGCTTGTTGCGATCGCCGTGGACGAACTCGATGGCGCAGCCCTGCGGTTCGCGCACCATGAAACTTTCGCCGCCCGACGGCGCAGGCGATGGCACGGGCGAACTGATCACCTCGCAGCCGGATTGCCGCGCACGCGCGAACAGGCGGTGCAGGTCGTCCTGCGAGCGGGCGCGAAAACTGACCTTGCGGAGCGACGTCACCTCGCCCGGTGTGAGCTCGAGAACGTGGAAGTCGCTGCCGGTTGCGGCGAGGTAAACCGTGCCGCCTGCCTCCGCCACGACGTCGAGCCCCCATACCTCAGTGTAGAACGCGATCGAACCGGCGAGGTGCGGCGTCGTGAACTCGACGCTGCGTAGCGCCGTCACCGGAAAGTCGGACATGGGACTTCCTTGTCAGGGAACGCGAACGCCCGATCAGTAATATGTACAAAGTCGCTCGTAAAGTATAAATTTATAAATAATTGGCCAAAGCCATGCTAATGTACACAAATCAGAGATTCTGATGGGATGCCCGTGAGCCCTGACATGAGCCCTGACCTGCCAAGCCAGAAAGTGGACCAAGCGGCGACGCTGACGACCACGATCTACGCGCGCCTCAAGGCCGACATCCTGACCACGCGGCTCGAGCCCGGACGGAAGCTGCAATCGCGCTTCCTGATGGAGCAGTACAATGTCGGACAGACCCCGCTGCGCGAGGCACTCAACCGTCTGACCGCCGAAGAGTTTGTCGTCGGCATGGAGCAGCGCGGCTTCTATGTGAAGGAGGTCAGCAAGGAGGAGCTCCAGGAGTTGACCAAGACGAGATGCTGGGTCGAGGGTCTGGCGCTGCGTGAGTCCATGCAGAATGCGACCCAGGCCTGGGAAGAGGCCCTGCTGGTTGCGCATCACCGGCTCGATCGTACGCCGCGCTCGCTCAAGCCCGACACATTCGAGGACAATCCGGATTGGGAGAAGGTGCATCGCGCGTTCCACGCGACGCTGATTGATCTGTGCGGTTCACGGCCCCTGCTCGGCTTCTGCGAGCAACTTGCCGACCGGCTGTATCGCTATCGGATGATGTCGATCGCGAAGGCCTATCCGGCGCGCAAGGTTGGCGCCGAGCACAGCGATATCCTTCAGGCGGTTCTTGCCAAGGACAGCGAGCAGGCCGTGCGTCTGCTTCAGCAGCACTATCAGCGCACGGCCGACGTCATCTATTCCGACCTCGACGGCGTGCTGGCGATCAGAACGTCACCCGCATCCCTGCATAAAACGCCCTCGGCCTAGCCGGGCTCAGCGAGCGCGGGTCGGTAAAATCGGCGCCCCCATTGGTGAAGTTGGGCAAGGCCCCCCGGTCGAAGAACTGTCCGTAGGTCGCGTAACGCCTGTCGAAGATGTTGTCGACCTTGCCGTAGAGCTGGAAATTCTTGGTCACCTGATAGGACGTATGGAGGTTGAAGACCGTATAGGACGGCAGCTTCGAGTACTGGTTGGACTCGTCGCCGACGAAATACTGGCTCGAGACGAACAGCGCGTTGCCGCCGACCTTCCAGACGTCGGTCACGGCATAGTCGATACCGACCTTGACGCGGTGGCGCGGGATGGCGGGAATCTGATTGCCGGGCAGGACCTGGATGGTCTCGGTGACAGGATCCCTGAACGGACTTTCAGAGCCGAGTTCGAAAGCATCGAGGTAGCGTGCATCGACGAATGCATAGCTCGCCTGAAACTGGAGCGTGGATGACTTGATGTTGACCTCGGCCTCGAACCCCTGACGCCGCGTCCTGCCGACATTGGTGAAATAGCCGAAGCCGGTGCGTCCGACCGCGGGAACGGCGACGATGTCGTCATAGTTCGTCGCGCGGAAGCCGCCGACCTTCCATCCGAGCGTACCGATGTTCAGCTCCCTGGTGCCGCGGAAGCCGGCCTCGATGGTTTTGGACACCACCTGCTTCAGCGGCGGATCCGACACCAGAAACGCCGCGATGAGACAGGGACGGACCGGATCGGCGCAGCCGAGCTCGAGCGGCGTCGGCACGCGGTTGGCCTCGGAATAGCCGGCATAGGCCGTCAGCTCCGGCGCAATCTTGTAGGTGCCGCCGAGCACCGGATTGAAGCGATAGAAGGTGTGATCACCGTTGAGATCGGTGCCGAGCTGATCTTCCAGCGTGACGCGCGCCGCGTTGAAGCGGCCGCCGCCCGTGATGGCAAAGGCATCTGTGACGTTGAACGTGTCCATCGCGTACAGGCCGTTATACTGATTGACGGTCCGCAGCGAGACAGGACCGGCAACGGTGTCCGGTACGCCGGTTGGCCCGAGGAAAAGTCCGCTGCCGCTGACGACATAGTTTTCTCCCATCGAGCCGATTTCGGCGGTGGCATTGTAGCGCGTGACGCTCGCGTCATAGGTCGCGCCCATCACGAAGCGGTTGTCGTGCCCGAACAGTTGATCGGTGTTGGTGGCCTGCCCCGATACGCCGAAGGTGGTCGAGCGGATCGAGCCCCGGTCGATCTCACCGGGGATCGTTCCCGGCGCAAAGGGATTGGCAAGCTGGAGACCGTTCGTGCCATTCGCAGGCGTGGTGTCGTCGCCGAAGCACAGCAGCCCCGGATCCGCACCGCACTCCTGCGCGTCGGTCGGATTGCCGTCGACGATCTTCTGCTCATAGCGACGCACATGAGCGTTGCCCTCGAGCGTCCAGGTCGGCGTCGCGTCGGCCTTGGCGGTCAGGTTGAGATAGCCGACGCGGTTGGACGTGGTCTGCGGCGTGGTGTAGGTCGCGCCCCAATATTTATCGAGCAGCTCGGCGGGAACGGTGGCGCTGGCGCCGAAATCGTTCTTGGCGACGCCCATGTTGACGTGGAATTCGCTGTCGCCGGCCTTGTAGCCGACGTCGCCGTAGAAGCGCCGCACGTCCGATTGCGAGAAATTGCGGAAGCCGTTGTCGTGCAGGCCTTCGAGCGCGGCGTAGACACCGTAGTTCTTGTCGACGGTCTTGCCCCATTGCGCCGAGCCCTGGATGCGGCCGAACGAGCCGCCCATCAGATCGAGCTCGGCGCCCTGATAGGTGAAGCCGTCCTTCATTTGCAGATTGATCGCGCCGCCCAGCGCATTGAGGCCGAAGGCGGGATTGTTGGTCACCAGCGTCACCGACCGGATCGCGGCGGTCGGGATCAGGTCCCAATTGACGGCGTCCGAGAAGGCCTCGTTGATGCGGATGCCGTTCTGGTACACGGCGAGGCCCTGCGGCGTGCCCACCACCGGCGAGGCGAGGAAGCCACGGAATTCGACATTCGGCTGGAACGGATTGCCGGTGACTTCGCTGATGCTGACCCCGGGGATGTTGTCGCGCAGCGCGTCGGTGACGTTGAGCGAACCGGTGCGCTTGATCTGGTTGGCATCGACGGCGTTGACTGCCGACGGAACCTTGTCGACGTCGAGACCTCTGCCGGTGCCCGGCGAGGTCGGGTAGACGTAGATACGCGTCTTGGGGCGAGACGACGGCGCTCCCACCACGCGCGCTACCGGCCGCGTTGGCGCGGGACGCCGCGCAGTCGGCGGCGGCGCGGCCACCTCGACCGGCGGCAGGTTCTGGACGTTAGTCTCCTCGTCCTGCGCGGCCACCGCGGGAATCGCGAAGACCAACCCGGACACCAGTCCGGTCGAAACCGAGGCCATCAACAAACGACGCCTGAACCAAAAAGCCTTGAACCAAAAAGCCTTGCTCATTCCAGCCTTCCCACCCGTGACCACCGGCCGTTCTGATTTCGTCGGTTGGTCGAGAGGAGTGTAATCGGCGGCAGCAAGCACGCCAGCCACAAAAGGTCGGGCGATATCCGCACCCGTTTTCCCGACCAAATCGGGAATTTTTCCCGATTGCCTGCGAAGCGATCAGGCGGCCGCCGTCGGCACCAGCGCCTCGACGGTCAGACCGCCGTCGCCCGAGACGACATTGAGGGTACCGCCCAGCGCCAAAATCCGCTCGCGCATGCCGACGAGACCGAAGCCCAGCTTCTGGCCCGGCTCCATTCCGCGGCCGTTGTCGCTGACCCGCACCCGGGCGCAGCCACGGCCATCGCGCGTCAACAACTGGTCTGCGGGCTCGATGACGACGTTGACCGCGGTCGCGCCGGCATGGCGGAACACGTTGGTGAGCGCCTCCTGCACGACGCGGTAGATGGTGAGGTCGGCGGTCTCTCCAGTCGCCCCTAGGCTCGGTGAGATTGTGGTTTCGATTCTGACGCCAGGATACGATTCCCGCCACAGCCGCGACAGCGATTCGAGCGCTTGGCCGAGGCCGAGCTCGGCAAGGCCCACGGGCCGGAGCCGCTCCAGCACACGGCGGGTGAATTGCTGGAGCGCGTTGATCTGCTCCAGCAAGGCGGCACCGTGTTTCCGCACGGAGTCCGCACTCGGGGCGCGCCCATCCGCCTGCTTTGCCAAAGCGCTCGCGTGCGCGCGCAGCGAGAACAGATACGGCCCGAACTCGTCATGCAGCTCGCGCGCGATCTCCTTGCGTTCGACATCCTGAAGCGACACCGCGCGCTCCGCCAGGAGCCGCTTTTCTTCCACCGCTTCGCCGAGCGTCGCCGCAAGATGATTGAGCTTGGCGCAGATCGCGGCCAGCTCTGGCGCACCGCCTGGCGCGACGCGCGCCTCATAGTGCCCGCCTTCGATCTCAGTCATGGTCTGCGCCAAAGACTGCAGCGGCGCGAGCGCCCGGCCGACCACATTCATCATCACCAGGAACAGCGCCAGCGCAATCACCGAGCCGACCTCGAGCTGAGTCACGATGGCATCCCAGATCTCGGCGATCTCGTCATCGGGATGCGAGGTGATGACGAGCGAGCCCGGCTTGCCATGGATCGAGACCGGTACGCTGACCGCGGTCTGCTCAGGGTGAACCAGGCTGACGAACCAGGCCGGCGGCCCGCGCGCCTCGTCATCGGCATCGAGCCGGGGCGGCGTCAGCGGACTACCGTCTTCGTCCCGAAGTGCGATGCTGACATGGCGCAGGCGGCTGAGGTCGCGCGCGATCTGGTTCAGCCGGGCATCGGGATCGGGCGCCTCGTTGAGATCGGCAACGATCATCTCGATGAATTCGCGCGCGAGCCGGATCACGCTCTGGTCCTCGGCCTGCACGCGCGGACCTGCTTCCGCGACCTGGCGGCCGATATTGACGGCGAGCCCCAGCGCCAGCAGCAGCGCCAGCAGAAGATTGATGCGCCCACGCAAGGATAGATTTTGCCACATTGGTATTGCCCGTACCCCGCGAACGTTGACAGAGGCGAAGCGCCCGATATCTAATCGAAAGCGTACAGCAATCCCGGCCGGGCGCGAAACAGGCTGGCGCTGTCGCGGGGAACGCCTATGCGCATTCTGATCGTCGACGATCATCCCATTGTCGCCTCCGGCTGCCGTGCCGTGCTGGCCGATGAAGGCGAGATCGAGATTCTGGAGGCCGCCGACGCCGAAGACGGCGAATGCGTTTTCATCGTCGAACGCCCCGACCTCTGCGTCATCGACATCAACCTGCCGACCGTCTCCGGCTTCGAGCTGGCGCGCCGTATCCTCGAGCGCGCGCCGGAAGCCCGTATCATCATGTTCAGCATGAACGACGATCCCGCGTTTGCCGCGCGCGCGATCGAGTGCGGCGCCAAGGGCTACGTCTCCAAGACCGGCGACCCCGACGATCTCGTCGAGGCGATCCGTACCGTCGGAAGTGGCGGCACGTACTTGCCGAGCGCGATCGCCCGCAGCATCGCCTTTGCGGGACCTGCGCTGGCGCAAAGCCCGCTCTCCAAGCTGAATGCGCGCGAGATGGAGATTTTGCGGCTGCTCAGCGCCGGCAAGAGCCTGTCGGAGATCGCCTGGCTGGTGCAATCGTCCTACAAGACGGTGGCCAACACCTCCTCGATCATGCGACAGAAGCTCGGCGTAAAGACCTCGGTGGAGCTGGTGCGGCTGGCGATCGACAGCGGCGTCGCCTGACGACACGCGCCGCCGCAAATTCGGTCACACAAGCGTTGCAATGTTGATGTGGTTAGGTGCCACTGGAGCTTAGGGCATGACGATTCAGACTGTCTCGACCAATACATCCTATGGCGGCGTGCAGGGCGTATACCGCCATGCCAGCCAGGCGACCGGCACCGACATGGTGTTCTCGGTCTATGTTCCCCCGCATGCGGATGGCGCAAAGCTCCCCGTGGTCTGGTATCTCTCCGGCCTCACCTGCACCCATGCCAACGTCACCGAGAAGGGCGAATTCCGCAAAGCCTGCGCCGAGCTCGGCCTGATCTTCGTCGCGCCCGACACCTCACCGCGCGGGCCCGACGTGCCGGGGGACGCCAACAATGCCTATGATTTCGGCCTCGGCGCCGGCTTCTATGTCGATGCGACGGAAGCACCGTTTGCGCGCAATTATCGCATGTGGAGCTACGTCACCGACGAGCTGCCGAAACTCGTGGCGGGACATTTTCCCGTCGATGCCAAGCGGCAATCGGTGATGGGCCATTCCATGGGCGGCCACGGCGCGCTGACGGTCGCGCTGCGCAACCCGCACCGCTATCGCGCGGCCAGCGCCTTCGCACCGATCGTGGCGCCCTCGCAAGTGCCCTGGGGCATCAAGGCGTTGACTGGCTATCTCGGACCGAACAAGGATGCGTGGCGCAACCACGACACGGTGGCGCTGATCGAGGACGGCGCGAAGTATTCGGGCTTCCTGGTCGATGTCGGCGAGGCCGATAACTTTTTGAAGGAGCAGCTCAAGCCGGAGTTGCTGGAGGCCGCCTGCACCAAGGCGAACATCCCGCTGACGCTGCGGCGGCAGCCGGGCTATGACCACAGCTATTATTTCATCTCGACCTTCATGGGCGATCATCTGCACTGGCATGCGGAGCGGTTGAAGGTGTGAGCCCCTACTCCCGCTTGCCGTAATTCGGCGCCAACAACCGGTTGCGGATCAGATAGCTCATCGTGCGCGTCCAGGATTCATCGGTGTTACCGCGCATGTCGGCGCTGGCGGCGGCGATCATAGTGCCGGTCTTCACGTCGCGCAGATAGATGTTGAGATTGATGATCAGGTTCGAGACCTTCTGCACCATGCCGGTGATCTCGAGCTCGGCGCCGAGCTCCCCGGCAAGCTTGAGGTCACAGCCGCCGCAGGCCTGCAAGTTGGCGTGACGGGCGGCGTCCCTGACCGGTGCGATATCGAGCAGCTGGAACCGGCCTGACTCAGCCAGTTCTTTCCGCAATTGCTCGCTGATGCGCAGGAGCCGCGCCTCCTCCGGCTTCGAGCCGTAGAACTCACCGGGCAGGCTGGTGTCGATCAGCTCGAAATCGAACACCGCGAGCTTCGGCGGGTCGGCGAGCGCGACCGAACCCGCCAACAGCAAAGCTGCGAAACAAATCAACGCTCGCATGATCGTGATTCCAATCCTCGTGCGGACGAAATGCGGGGTTGCATGCCCTGACAAATCGGTCATGCTTCAGCAGAAACAATTCTCCATCGGTGGTCAAGCCGGGGAGCCTGCGGAGGAAACATGATCCGATGGTTGGTCGGCCTGATCGGCTGGAGTCTGCTCGCGACGCAAGTGCTCGCGGCCGACCCTGTCATGATCGGCGTCGGCTATCTCGGCCTCGCCGGCACCAGGTCGACGCTGTCGCTGGTCGAGCAGCCCGCTGAGAATGACGGCGTCGCCGGCGCCCGTCTCGCCATCGAGGACAACAACACCACCGGAAAATTCCTCAACCAGCGTTTTACGCTGGAGGAGCGCCGCATTCGGGAAGGCGAGGACGTGGTTCAGGCCGCAACCGAGCTTGCCGAGAAGAACGGCTTCATCATCGCCGACCTGCCGGCCGATGCGCTGCTGAAAGTCTCGGACGCCTTGCGCGAACGCGGAACACTGCTGTTCAACGCCGGCGCGATCGACGAGCGGCTGCGCGAGGCCGATTGCCGCGCCAATGTCATCCACACCGCGCCGACGCGCGCGATGCTGGCCGATGCGCTCGGCCAGTACCTGGTGTGGAAGAAGTGGTCGCGCTGGTTGCTCGTGGTCGGCTCGCATGACGAGGACAAGCTGTTTGCCGATGCGCTGAGGCGCACCGCCACGCGGTTCGGTGCCAAGATCGTGCAGGACAAGACTTTTGAGGACAAAGGCGGCGCACGTCGCACCGACAGCGGCGTGACGCTGATCCAGCGCCAGATGCCGGTGTTCACGCAAGGCGCGCCCGCGTATGACGTGCTGGTCGCCGCCGACGAGAGCGAAGTGTTCGGCGCCTATCTGCCCTATCGCACCTGGGACCCGCGTCCGGTCGCGGGCTCGGCCGGCCTGGTGCCGCGCAGCTGGGACGCCTCGCAGGACCAGTGGGGCGCGATCCAGATGCAGAACCGCTTCGTCAAGCTGAACTCGCGGCGGATGACGCCGCTCGACATGCAGGCCTGGACTGCGGTTCGCATGATCGGTGAAGCAACCTCACGAACCAATTCCGGCGACGTCAAGAAAGTCACCGATTTCATCAAGGGTCCCGACTTCTCGGTCGCCGCCTTCAAGGGCACGAAGCTGACCTTGCGCGACTGGAATCTGCAATTGCGCCAGCCGATCCTGCTGGTCGACGGCCGCATGGTGGTGTCGGTGTCGCCGCAGGAGGGATTTCTGCACCAGGTCTCCGAGCTCGACACGCTCGGCTATGATCGGCCGGAGAGCAAATGCAAGCTGAAGTGAGCCTTGTGAGATGAGTTCGAGCTGCCGCCACAACGATGCTGCGCTCCCTCCCCCGCCTGCGGGGGAGGGTTGGGGAGAGGGTGTCTCCACTCGCGAGAGCCCCCAAGCGGAGAGAGCCCTCTCCCGTATCGCATCTTTCGATGCGATACGACCTCCCCCGCAAGCGGGGGAGGTGAAGATCGCCCGCGGACAGATATCGCACATGCTAAGTGCAGCCTTGCTGATGGCACTAGCGACCGCGGCGGCGCCCGCGCATGCGTTCATCGCCTATGTCTCGAACGAGAAGAGCAACACGGTCTCCGTGATCGACACCGACAGCTGGACCGTGACCAAGACCATCAAGGTCGGCCAGCGCCCGCGTGGCATCGATTTCACGCGCGACGGCAAGTTCGTGATGGTCGCGGTCGGCGACGACGACACCATCCAAATGATCGACGCGAAGACACAGGCCGTGGTGGACAGCCTGCCCTCCGGCCCGGACCCGGAATTGTTCGCGCAGGATGCCGCCGGCAAGACTCTCTATGTCGCCAACGAGAACGACAACACGGTGACCGTGATCGACCTCGAGAAGCGCGCCCGCCTCGGCGACATCCAGGTCGGCGTCGAGCCCGAGGGCATGACCATCAGCCCCGACGGCAAGACGCTGATCAACACGTCGGAAACGACCAACATGGCGCATTTCATCGACACCAATTCGCGCCAGATCGTCGCCAACGTGCTGGTCGATGCGAGGCCGCGCTTTGCCGAGTTCAAGCACGATGCGTCCGAAGTCTGGGTGTCCTCGGAGATCGGCGGCACCGTCTCAATCATCGATCCCGGAAAGCACGAGGTGATCGGCAAGGTCAATTTCGAGATTCCGGGCCTGCGGAAAGAGGCGATCCAGCCAGTCGGCATTGGCATGACCAAGGACGACAAGACTGCCTTCGTGGCACTCGGCCCCGCCAACCGTATCGCCGTCGTCGATGTCGCCACACGCAAGGTGACGAAATATCTGCTGGTCGGGCAGCGCGTCTGGCACATGGCATTCACGCCGGACGAAAAATATCTGCTCACCACCAACGGCGTCTCCAACGACGTCTCGGTGATCGACGTCGCCGCGCAAAAGGTGATCAAGACCATTCAGGTGGGCGAACTGCCCTGGGGTATCACGATCGCGCCATGACCAGCCCCGCCCCCATCGCCGAGCCGCAGGAGACGCCGAGGCCAGAAGCGGCCGCGGTGCCGGCACTCGCGACCGACGGCGTCAGCCATTCCTATGGTCCGCGCCGGGCGCTGATGGACGTCTCCTTCAACGTGCAGCCTGCAAGCTTCACAGCGCTGCTCGGCCTCAATGGTGCGGGCAAGAGCACGCTGTTCTCGCTGATCACGCGGCTGTTCGGCATCCAGACCGGCCGCGTCTCCATCTTCGGCCACGACATCAGCAAGAGCCCCGGCGAGGCGCTGCGGCTGCTCGGGGTCGTGTTCCAGCCGCGCACGCTCGATCTCGATCTGTCGCTGACGCAGAACCTGCTCTATCACGCAGCGCTTCACGGCATCAGCCGCCGCGAGGCCCGCGCACGAGCCGCCGAGCTGCTCGACCGCATCGGGCTCTCCGAGCGCGCCGGCAGCAAGGTGCGCGATCTCTCCGGCGGCCAGATGCGGCGGCTGGAGATCGCGCGGGCGCTATTGCACCGGCCGCGCCTGTTGCTGCTGGACGAGCCGACCGTCGGCCTCGACGTCAAGGCGCGCGCCGACATCATCAGCCATGTCCGCCAGCTCGTGACCGAGCAAGGCATCGGCGTGCTCTGGGCCACGCATCTGTTCGACGAGATCGTCGCCGGCGACGATCTCGTCGTGCTGCACCAGGGCAAGGTGCTGGCGCAGGGACCGGTGAGCCGCGTCATCACCGAGGCCGGCGCGCAGGACGTCAACACCGCCTTCATGCGCCTCACCGGCGCGCAAACCATGCCGGGAGGTGGCGCATGAGCAGCATCACCACGCGAGATGCGCCGCGCGGCTTCTCGGCCGGCGAGTACATGACCTGCCTCACCGGCATCGTCTGGCGCGAGGGGCTGCGCTTCCTGCATCAGCGCGAGCGCTTCGTCTCCGCGCTGGTGCGGCCGCTGGTGTGGCTGTTCATCTTCGCCGCCGGCTTCCGCCAGGTGCTCGGCATCTCCATCATCCCGCCTTACGAGACCTATATCCTCTATGAGGTCTTCATCGCGCCCGGGCTGATGGCGATGATCCAGCTCTTCAACGGCATGCAGTCCTCGCTCTCGATGGTCTACGACCGCGAAATGGGCAATATGCGTACGCTGCTGGTGAGCCCGCTGCCGCGCGGCTTCCTGCTGTTCTGCAAGCTGCTCGCAGGCACGGCAGTGTCGCTGCTCCAGGTCTATGCGTTCCTGCTGATCGCCTGGTTCTGGGACATCACCCCGCCTCCGATAGGCTATCTCACCGTGCTGCCGGCGCTGATCCTGTCGGGACTGATGCTGGGCTCGCTCGGCATGCTGATCTCCTCCGGCATCAAGCAGCTTGAAAGCTTTGCCGGCGTGATGAACTTCGTGATCTTTCCGATGTTCTTTGCCTCCTCCGCGCTCTACCCGCTCTGGCGGGTGCAGGAGGGCAGCCCCTATCTCTATTATCTCTGCGAGGCCAATCCGTTCACCCATGCGGTCGAGCTGATACGTTTTGCGCTCTACGGACAGATCAACTGGATCTCGCTGGCGGTGGTGGCCGGCTGCACAATCGTCTTCATGATCGGCGCGATCTATGCCTATGATCCCTCGCGCGGGCTGGCGCGGCGGGGCCCCGCGGGAGGCGAAGGATGACGGTTCGGATCGTGGCCATCGCTGTTGTGGCACTCGCAGTCGCGAGCCCGGCCGCGCGCGCTGCCGATCCGCGCTATCCCAACTGGCCCTGCGCGCAGGCCAAGGTGCCGGAGATCTCGCTCGCCGCCGTCTGGGCCGGCCCGGAACTCGGCGACGCCGAGACCAAATGGAGGGACGACGCCAAGGTCACCGCGCTGGTCTCAAAGTTGTCGGCGCGCAAGACGCCGATGGACGAGGCCGAGAAGTCGGTGAAGGAGTTTCTGGCCGGCTCTGCTTCCGACAAGACCGCGAACGCAAAACTGCTGTTCGCCGGCCTGTTCGACACGCTCAACGCCCAGCGCTCCCAGGTGATGAACGGGCTCGAACGCGTCAGCCGCAAGCAGCGCGAGGCCGCCGACAAGATTCGCGAGGAAACGATCGCGCTTCAGGCGCTCCAGGGCGCGGCGTCACGTGACGACACCAAGGTCGAGGCGCTCAGCAACGAGCTGATCTGGAAGACCCGCATTTTCGAGGACCGCAACAAGGTGGTGCGGTTCGTCTGCGAGGTTCCGACCGCGATCGACCAGCGCCTGTTCGCGCTGGGACGCATGATCCAGCAGGAATTGGAATAGCGTCAGCCTTGCTGACGACTGTCCGGAAAGTTCCCGCGATATCAACGCGATCGTTAACCTTTGCCGCGCTATCTGCCGGAACCAAATCGATCTAGGATGGCTTGTCGATGTGAACCCTAGACAGACACCGGGAGGCCTCGATGGGAACAGCTAGATTCATCTACGCAGGCGCCGCGGCCCTCAGCATCCTCGCAACCAGCGCTTTTGCTGACGACATGACCGGAATGGTCACGCGGATCGATCGGCTCAACAGCACGATCTCGATCCAGGAGACACAAAAGGGCACGGTCGGCGGCAGCGCAGGCGGCGCCGGCGCACTCCAGCAGTACAAGGCCAAGGACGCCGCGATGCTCGATGCAGTGCATGCGGGTGATCGGGTGACGTACTCGGCAACCAGCGCGGATGGCACGGGCACGCTGACGAAGTTGCAGAAGCAGTAGGGCGAAGCTGCACCCGCATCCTCGTTGCGAGCGGAGCGAAGCAATCCAGAATCTTTCCGCCGAGGGACTCTGGATTGCTTCGCTCCGCTCGCAATGACGGGGATAGAGTTGCGTCCCTCGCTCACACCGTGATCGCAGAGCCAATGGCGCGCCTACTGCTCCGGCCGCGGCTCCGGCTGGGCCTCGTCGGTGGGAAGCTTCGCGCGCTCCCAGCCGTCGGTGCCGTCAGGATACCAGGCGACGTTGGAATAGCCGTAGGCCAATGCGCGCTTGGCGGCGTTCCACGACATCCAGCAATCGGCGAGGCAATAGATCACGAGCAGCGCGGCCTTGTCGCCGCGTGACGCGCGCGCGAGGCCGCGCTGGAAATAATCGTCCATAACCGGCGGCAGAGCGCCGTAGCCCGTGTCCGGCAGCCAGAGACTGCCCGGAATGTTCTTCCGCGGCATGTCGCGCCACACTGTGCCGTCGGGCAGGTTCTTCGGCTTCGGCGGACGCGGCAGCACGTCGATGAACGCGCCGCTCTTCGCGCGCCAGATCTCCTCGGCCTCCCCAGTCGTGAGCACACGCGCGCGCACCAGCGTCGCCGGCACCGGCGCGCGGTAATTGTCGGTGCGATAGCCCTCAGGCTCGAACGGCTCCTGCTGCTGTGCCAAGGCCGGTGCCGCCAACGCGGCGGCAACCAGCGCAGCGGCAAGATGCCGCCTCATGGCGCCTTCTTGGCCGTCTCCGCGCCGAGCGGCCGATCGCTCTCGTCGAGCAGAGGCACGCCGAAGTCGAGCAGGATCTTGTTGATCTCGCCCTGGTTCTCCTGAATGAGTTTGTTGAGCTGCCGCTTCCAGTTCTGGTCGGCGGGACGCACGCCCATGCCGATGCGATAGACCAGTTTTGGTCCGGTGGTCTCCTTCACCAGCGGCGTGACGTGCAGCGAGCCGGCTTTCTTCGCGTAATACCCGGCCATCGGCCCCCACAGCACGCCGGCGTCGATCTTGCCGTTGGTGAGATCATCGATCATCGCCTGCGCCGAATTGTCGTAGCGCGTGTCGATCATCAGCGGATAGGGCTTTGCGTCGCCCATCAGGCCCGCGAGCGCCATATTGGTGGCCGGTGGCGTGCCGGCGACGATGCCGACATGCTTGCCCTTGAGCTTCGCGTCCTCGAGCGTGTCGACGTCCTCGAGCCCGCCGCCCGCTTTCGAGACCAGCGCGTAGGACGTGCGGTAATAGGGATTGGTGCCCTGCACGAGGTCATCGCCCTGCGGAAAGCCCATGATGACATCGCAACGATGCGCACCCAGCGTCATCCGCACGAAACCGGTCGCCTGCGGAAAGAACACGTAGTCGAGCTTCTTCTGGAGCTTGTCCGCGAACAACTCGGCGAGCTTGTTCTCCAGCCCCTCGCCCTTCTCGTTGGAGAACGGCAGATTGCGCGGATCGGCGCAGACGCGCAGCACCTTGGGGTCGACCAGCTCGAACGAGAGGTCTCCGGTCTCGCTCGTCTGCGCCATGGCGACCTCGCCAAGCGCGCAGGACGCAACCAGCCCCCACAGCAGAAACAACCAGCGACGATGTCGTCCGGCCTCCGTCATCGCGCTTCCTCCTCGTTTCATCCGAATGCTATCCATGCAACGCAGGGACGCACTATGTTTCACCAACTTTATGCTGGCTTTGTTTGCTGCAGTGCAATGTGGCTAATCCTTTGAACTGAGGCGGAAAAGTGTCTCGCATCGCTCTTGTGATCGCAGCCTTGTCCCTGCTGGGGCTATCAACGCTAGCACGCGCGGGGCAGGCCGAATTGCCTGTGAGCGAAGTCGCACCCGGAATCTTCGTGCACTCGGGGACCATCGCGCTGATGACCCGCGAGAACGAGGGCGGCATCGCCAATGTCGGCTTCATCGTCGGCGAGGACGCGGTCGCCGTGATCGACACCGGCGGCAGTCTTCGCGAAGGCGAGGCGCTGCTGAAGGCCGTGCGGGCGCACACCAGCAAGCCGATCCGCTACGTCATCAACACCCATGGCCATCCCGATCATGTCTTCGGCAATGCGGCCTTTGTTGCGGAGGGGACCAGCTTTGTCGGACACAGCAAGCTTGCGCAGGCGCTGGCGACGCGCGGGCCGTATTATCTGGACAATTTTAGACGCATCATGGGCGATGAATTGATCTCGCCCGTGAAGATCGTGCCGCCGACTGTGCTCGTTCCGGACACCATGATGCTCGATCTCGGATCGCGCCACCTCACCTTGCGAGCTTGGCCAGCCGGGCACAGCGACAATGATCTGACTGTGTACGACGAGACGACGAAGACACTGTTCGCAGGCGACCTCGTCTTTCTTCGCCATATTCCAGTGATGGACGGCAGCATCCGCGGCTGGCTCGGCACAATCGGGGAACTCGATAAGATTCCGGCGGTCCGCGTCGTCCCCGGTCACGGGCCTGTGAGCGAGTGGCCGGCCGCGCTGGCCGACGAACGGCGTTATCTCACGGCGCTGCTGGCGGACGTCCGGGCGTTGAATAAGAAGGGCGAGCCGATCCGAGCCGCCGCAGACAAGGCGGGAGTCTCGGAACGCCGGCACTGGGAGCTGTTCGACGACTACAACGCCCGCAACGCAACCGCAGCATTTTCGGAAATTGAATGGGAGTAGCGGACGCGCTACTCTGGATAGGGAAGACTGCTTCGCCCGCGCGGGAGATCAGCTTCGCTGACTCCGGGGACCTTGACCATGACGGGATGCACACGCCGCCTGCCCCTGATCGCCGCATTGCTCGGCCTCGCCTTCGCTGTGCCGGCGAGCGCCGAAGAGGCCTACGATCCCTGGCCGGGCCTGGTGCAGGACATCTTCAACAACCGCCCGATCAACGACGGCAGCAACGTCATCGCCATCGAGATGCCCTATCGCGCCGAGGACGCGGCCATCGTGCCCGTGACCCTGCGCAGCAAGCTCTCGCCCGCAGATAGCCGCCGCATTCGCTCGATCACGCTGGTCATCGATCGCAATCCCGCGCCAATGGCGGCAAAGTTCGAGCTCGGTGCGGATGCCAATGTCACCGAGATCTCCACACGGGTGCGCGTCAACAACTATACCGACGTCCACGCGGTCGCCGAGCTCAGTGACGGCCAGCTCTACGTCTCGAAGGTCTATGTGAAGGCCTCAGGCGGCTGCTCCGCACCGGCAGGAAAGAATGCCGAGGAAGCCAACAACCGCCTCGGCCAGATGCGCTACCGCCAATTCGCGCGCGAGCAAGCTCCCGCGAGCCGCATCCGCGAGGCACAGATCATGATCGGCCATCCCAACAATTCCGGCCTCCAGATGGACCAGGTCACGCAACTCTATATTCCCGCCTTCTTCGTTAACCAGCTCAAGCTGACGCAGGACGACAGCCCCGTGCTGTCGATGGAAGGCGGCATCTCGATCTCGGAAGATCCCAATCTGCGGTTCACCTACGTGTCCAACGGCGCGAAACGTTTCCGCGCGGAGGCGAAGGACACGGATGGACATGTGTTCCGCAATGAGTGGGATGTGGAGAAGCCGGGGACGTAGGTCCTGCGGACCTCCCCGGAATGACGGTGCTAAATCAGAAACACCTCACCTCAGCTTCCGCCTGCGCGCGCCTTAGATCATTCACCGCCGAGTTCGCCTGCTCCGACGTCCGGAACTGGACCCCGAGATTGCCGCGCACCTGGGACATGCTGAGCGCCGTCTCGGCAGTCACGT
The DNA here is from genome assembly GCF_004123905.1 of Bradyrhizobium betae. Classification (GTDB taxonomy): domain Bacteria; phylum Pseudomonadota; class Alphaproteobacteria; order Rhizobiales; family Xanthobacteraceae; genus Bradyrhizobium; species Bradyrhizobium betae_A. Next base: position 300,305 of record NZ_MZXW01000050.1, on the reverse strand, counting down.
AGCGCTCGTAGGTGACGATCGAGGCCACCACGTCAATCGAGCAAGAACATTGCTCGATCGACTGCCGGCTTTCGCCATTGGCCTTCATGCAGCCATAGACGTATTCGGCACGTGCGGCGGTCGGATAATCATTAGCCTCCTCGGCGCGCGCGGCGTACACGGCCCCCACCAGCACCGCCAATACGGCGACAATCGGTCGTAGCTGTCCCGCCATATTCATGAGCGTCCTCCCGCTGGTTGCGACGAAAGCTATGCTATGCGTATTGTCCTGAAAAGCACCCTATCTGAGGAAACGGCTCACAAGGCGATGAGAATCTTGGGACGAACATTGGCGCTCGCGACGATCCTGGCGCTGACACTGGCCACTCCCGGCCATGCCGCGGATACCATCCGCCTTGCGGTGCAGAAGACTGGAACATTCTCCTGGGAGCTGGCGACGATCCGGAGCGCCGGTCTCGACAAGGAGGCCGATTTGTTGCTGGAGGTCACCGAGCTTGCGAGCCCCGAGGCCGGCAAGATCGCGTTGCGCGCCGGCAATGCCGACATCATGCTGTCGGACTGGCTGTGGGTGTCGCGCGAGCGCGCGCTCGGCGCCAAACTGACCTTCTATCCCTATTCTAGCGCGCTCGGCGCGGTGATGGTGCCGGCGGCCTCGCCGATCAAGACGCTCGCGGATCTCAAAGGCCACAAGCTCGCCATCGGCGGCGGTCCCATCGACAAGAGCTGGCTGCTGCTGCAGGCGCGGATGAAACAGGACGGCATCGACCTGAAGTCGGATGCAAGCATCGTCTATGGCGCCCCGCCCCTGATCGCGGCCAAGGCGCTCGACGGCGAGATGGATGCGAGCCTCAATTTCTGGAATTTCTGCGCCCAGCTCGAGGCCAAGGGTTTTCGCCGCCTCGCCGGCATCGAGGACATCCTGCCGAAGCTGGGCGCCAAGGGCGCGGTCTCCGCGGTCGGCTATGTCTTCGACGAGAGCTGGGCAGCAAGCCATAAAGACGCCGTGGCGCGCTTCATCGCGATGACCCGCAAGGCCAAGCAGTTGCTGGTCACGTCGGATGCGGCCTGGGACAAGATCGTCCCGCTCACCGGCGCGACCGATCCAGCCATGCTCAAAACCTATCGCGACCGCTACCGCGACGGCATTCCGCGCCGGAGTATCGTCGACGAGGAGGCGGACGCGCGCGTGCTCTACCGCGTGCTGGCCGAGACCGGCGGCCGCGACCTGGTCGGGCCGGCGGCGGAGCTCGATCCCGGCACGTTCTATCACGCAGTCCCCGGAGACTGAGGTGCTGCGGCTGCTCTCGTTTGCCCTGTTTCTTGCGATCTGGTGGATTGCCGCGCTGTTCGTCGGCGGCGCAAAGCTGCCCTCTCCGCCTGCCGTGCTCAACGTCATCGTCGCAGAAGCATCGAGCGGCGCACTATTCCTGCATCTCGGCGCCACGCTCGCCCGCGTCGCGCTCTCCTTCGTGCTGGCAATGTCGCTCGGCAGCGCCATCGGCTATCTGATGGGGCGCGTAAAACTCGCCGACCGGCTTGGCGATCCCTGGCTGATCCTGCTGCTGAACCTGCCGGCGCTGGTCGTCATTGTGCTCGCCTATATCTGGGCCGGCCTCACCGAGGCGGCCGCCATCACGGCGATCGCCATCAACAAGCTGCCGACCGCCATCGTCACCTTGCGCGAGGGCACCCGCGCGCTCGACCGCTCGCTTGACGAGATGGCAACCGTGTTCGCGATGCCGCGCTGGCGCGCCTTCCGCCATGTCGTGCTGCCGCAGTTGGCGCCGTATATCGCGGCCTCCGCCCGCTCCGGATTGTCGCTGGTGTGGAAGATCGTGCTGGTCGCCGAATTGCTCGGACGTCCCAACGGCGTCGGCTTCGAGATCGGCGTCGCCTTCCAGCTGTTCGACACGCCGCGGCTGCTGGCCTACTCGCTGACCTTCGCCGCCATCGTGCTCGTGATCGAAACCGTGCTGGTGCAGCCGTTCGAAGCCCGCGCAACCCGGTGGCGCCCCCGTGCGGCTTGAGGTCGAGATATCAGGCAAAACCTACAGGAGCGCCGCGGGCGGAACGCACGATGTGCTGGCGCCGCTGAAATTCGCGCTTCAGTCCGGCGAGGTCGGCGTGCTGATCGGCCCGTCCGGCTGCGGCAAGAGCACGATGCTGCGTATCATTCTCGGGCTCGATCACGAATTTCAGGGACGCATCGCGCGCCCGCCGGAAGCGCGCATCGGCATGGTGTTCCAGGAGCCCCGGCTGCTGCCATGGCGCTCGGTCGAGCAGAATGTGCGGTTGGCTGCGCCCGACGTCTCCGACGCAAAACTGTCAGAGCTGTTCCGGATTTTGGAGCTGGACGCGCATCGCAGCCATTTTCCCGGCGAATTGTCGCTGGGCCTCGCCCGGCGCGTTGCGCTGGCCCGCGCCTTCGCAGTCGAGCCCGATCTTCTCGTGCTCGACGAGCCCCTCGCCTCGCTCGACGACGCGCTCGCCGGCCGCCTGCGTGACGAGATCGCAACGCTGGTGGCAAGGCGCCCGGTGATGACGCTGCTCGTCACCCACAGCCTCGATGATGCGATCCGCCTCGGTGACCGACTGTTTATCCTGTCGCCACGCCCGGCGCGCATCGTGCAGGAGGTGCCGATTGCCGTTCCGCGCGCGGAGCGCAGCGAGGCCGACCTCGGCAGGATCAGGGCCGAGCTCGCGGCAGTGCAGCAGCTTGAATCGAAATGAGAACTCGTGGTCAACTGGACCCAACGAGAGTGTCGAGGGAGGTTCACCATGCGGCGTACGCTGATTGCGATCGGCATCCTGTTGGTTGCGATGCCGGGCGCAGCGCTCGCGCAGGCCAAGGGCAAAGGCATCCGGCTGTGGAATCTGACGACGGAGACGATTTCCGGCTTCCAGCTCTCGCCGGCCGGCAAGACCGACTGGGGCCCGAACCAGTGCCTGAACGACAAGGACAAGGAGGTCGACCACGATGAGCGGCTCCGCATCACCGGCGTCGAGCCCGGCCGCTACGACGCCAAGATCAGCTATCCCAATGCGCGTCAGTGCGTGGTCCGTGATATCGAGATCAAGGCGGACGCCGTGTTCTCGATCGCCGACAAGGATCTGAAGGACTGCACGAAATAGCGCTGACGCTTTACGCCTTGTCGTTCGGGTGCGGATATTCGCAGCGCCAGCGCACCGCCTGCCACTTCGGATGATCACCGATCCATTGCGCGATATAGGGCGGCGCCGCCATCACGCATTGCCGCGGCGACCCCGCATAGTTGAATACGATATGCTGCTCCTCGCAGTTCGCAGGCGAGAGCACCGCACATACAGTCACCACCAGGTCAATCGGGTTCATGTCGGGATCCTCTCGCATGGGGCGATGGAGAATAGCACAAAAGGTTACGGTTCAAATCACGTGAAGTTTCAATCTCGCTGGAGGAATACCGGCGGAACCTCCGCCACTAAAAATTAACGCCGAACACCAGCCTCGCCTGATGCCGCTCGAAATTGACGAGGTCGAGATTGGCGGCCGATCCGGCCGGGCGGCCCCAGGCCTGCATGCTCCAGCTCAGGGTGAGCCGCGATTTCTCGGAAAGCTGAAAATAGGCGGTGGGGCCAACGAACAGCGCCTGGCCCGAAAATTCGCCGAGACCGATGCCCTCGTACTGCCGGAAGTAGCGCATCTCACCGCCAAGCAGCACATCGGGGCGCACACGCACGAGGCCCGCAAACGCTGCGCCAATGGTCGAGCTCTTCTCGGACAGCCCCGCTACCTCGAAGCGCGCCCATTCCGGCTGATAGATCAGATTGAGCGCGCCAATGACAAAGTTCGGAACGAGCTCCCGGTCGAAGGCGAGCGTGAAATCAGTACCGTACATCCGTCCCTTCGCGCCGCTGGTCTCGTCGATGCGGTCACCATGGAGTTCGGCGGCAACGGTCATGCCGAACGGCGCGCGCTCGCGATCGAGCAGGCGATAACGCAGGTCGAGCGAAGCGCCCTGGAAATTGAACTGACGGCGATCGCCGATGTCTGGAACGCCGGTGATGTCGTGAAGGCTGGCGGTGCCGCCGAGTTCGATGCGGAAGTTCGGCAGCGGAACGATTTCGATCTCGACTTCCTGCTGGAGGGCGCGATAGGTGCCGCCGCCCTTGCCGAAGCGCCCCGTCGTCTCGGTCTGGAATTCGCGCTCGCCGGGATTGCCGACGTCGGTGCCGATCATGAAGCCGAAGATATGTTCGGTATCAAAGCCCTCTTCGGCACTGACGCATGCCGGCGCAAGCGTGCCTGTGCAGGCAACTATGATCCAGAATGCTCGGGCTCTCGCGCGCATTCCTGACACTACCACGGCTTCGATGGCATTCGCCACCGAAGCCGCGGCAGGTCCGTCAGTCTTACTTGCGCGAAGCGCAGGCGTACATGTTGATTTCCATGCCGACCGGCACTTCCACGATCTTCGGAGCTTTCCAAGCCATTCGGGGGTCTCCCAAGGTATTGAGCGCGACATCGCGCGGGCCAAAAACTAGGGCTGCGTCAGGTACAGCGCAAGCATGGAATCGGACCACGGACACAGCGAACTGTCGCATCGCGCTCGCAAATTTCCCTCTCGGGCAAAGCGCCTTCGCTCCCAGTCAAGTGCTGCTGATTTCACCGCAACAAGCGCAACAGCGCGCGGCCGGCGCGCGAATTCAACTCTTTCGCATCCAGCGTTCCATCCTTGTCGGGATTCGCCGCGTTGAAGCGCTGCTCCACCACCGCGAGATATTCGTCGAGCGTGAGAGTCCCGTCGTGATCGGGATCGGCGGCGGCAAGTTCTTTCGCCGTTAACCGTCCGCGCAATTCGCGCGCGTCCAGCGTGCCGTCGTGATCGGGATCGAGCTTGGCGAATAACGCGGCGGCGGCCTTCTTCACCTCGGCGAGATCGAGCGTGCCGTCATTGTCGGTATCGAACATCTTTACGGCGTTGCCGGAGGCAGCCCACGCTGGACCGGACAGCACTGCAATCGTGAGCGCAAGCGCAACTGAGCGACGTGAAATCATCAAACCCTCCTGGCCAAGACCCCCGATTCGCGCGGGATCGAAACGACATAAGTCTACAAGCGAGCCCCGGTTCAAGCCCGGAATTGCAACCTGGGCACCGCACAACTCGCGGAACCCGACCGTCCGAGCAGGGCCGCCCAAGCCGGCACCGCTTCATGCCGCGGAATTTTTCCAGCGTCTGCGCACAAGTGAAAGTCGATTGTCAGGTTTCCGTCAGGTGACCGGCGTCTTGGCATCCAACATATCGGCGACGCAGCTACGACTTTCGTATTGACGCGTTTTGCATTCGGGCGGAGTGTTGCAGCCGCAGCGTCAAAAGACGCGCATATTGGGAGGAACGGATGAAACGCCTTGCGATGGCCGCGAGCCTCGTCATGCTTGCATCGACGTATGCAAACGCCCAAACCACCGAGCAACTGGTCAAGGGCGCGACCGATACATCAAACGTTCTCAACTACGGGATGGGCTACAATCTGCAGCGCTTCTCGACGCTGAACCAGATCAACAAGGACACCGTCAAGAACCTCGTCCCGGTCTGGAACTACTCCTTCAACGACGATCGCAGCGAGGAATCGCAGCCGCTGGTGTATCAGGGCGTGATCTACGTGACCTCCCACAACGCCACCATGGCGGTCGACGCCAAGACCGGGAAGCAGATCTGGAAGAGCAAGGTCGAATATCCCGCCGAGACGCCGCGCATCGTCTGCTGCGGCATCATCAACCGCGGCGCCGCGCTCTACGACGGCAAGGTGATCCGCACCACGCTCGACGCCAATGTGATCGCGCTCGACGCCAAGGACGGCAAGGAGCTGTGGCGACAGAAGGTGGCCGACATCAAGGAAGGCTATTCGATGACCGTGGCGCCACTGGTCGCCGACGGCGTCGTCATCACCGGAATCTCCGGCGCCGAGTTCGGCACCCGCGGCTTCATCGACGGCTGGGACCCGGCAACGGGCAAGCATCTGTGGCGCACCCATTCGATCCCCTCGCCGGACGAGCCCGGTGGCGACACCTGGAAGGGCGACACCTGGAAGCTCGGCGGCGGCTCGACCTGGATCACCGGCTCCTACGATCCCGAGCTGAACACGGTGTATTGGGGCATCGGAAATCCCGGACCGTTCAACTCGGCGGTACGTCCCGGCGACAACCTCTACACCTGCTCCGTGCTGGCGATGGATCCCAAGACCGGCAAGATCAAGTGGCATTACCAGTTCTCGCCGAACAATCCGTTCGACTACGACTCGGTGGCCGAGATGGTCCTCGCCGACATGAATGTCGAGGGGAAGCCGACCAAGGTGCTGATGGATGCCAACCGCAACGGCTTCTTCTACGTGCTCGACCGCACCAACGGAAAGCTGCTCGCAGCCAATCCTTACGTGAAGGTGAATTGGGCGACCGGCATCGATATGAAGACGGGGCGGCCGATCGAGACCGACGTGTCGAAGGACGCGCGCGACGGCAAGAAGGTCACCGTCTATCCGTCGATCCTCGGCGGCAAGAACTGGGAGCCGATGTCGTTCAACCCCCAGACCGGGCTCGCCTACGCCAACACGCTCGCCTTCGGCGGCAGATACAAGACCGAGCCCGTCACCTTCAAACAGGGTGAATGGTATCTCGGCATGGACCTCACCGATCTCTGGGAGTGGGGTGACGGCCCCCGCGGTCATCTGAAAGCGATCGATCCCATGACCGGCAAGGCGAAGTGGGAAGCACCAAGCGACATCCCGCGCTTCTCCGGCGTGCTGTCGACCGCAGGTGGCGTCGTGTTCTCGGGTGCGCTGACCGGCGAGTTCGAGGCCTTCGATGCCGACACCGGCAAGAAGCTCTGGCAGTTCCAGACCGGCTCCGGCATCGAGGGGCAACCGGTGACATGGCAGCAGGATGGCGTGCAGTACGTCGCGGTCACCAGCGGCTATGGCGGCGTCTATTCGCTGTTCTCGGGTGACGAGCGACTTGCGAAAGTGCCGCCCGGCGGTTCGCTGTGGGTGTTTGCGGTCAAGCAGTAACCGCGGCACGATGCTGAAAGACATGTCTCACAAGACGGTGGCGATCCTCGCCACCGTCGCGGTGCTGACGGTCGCGCTTGCGGCGACCGTTCGTGCCGCGGACGACGCAACCGGCAATCCCGCGCAGGCACAGATCGACCATGGCAAGTCGACCTATGCCGAGAAATGCTCGCACTGCCACGGCCCCAACATGATGAACCCCGGCACCATCACGCCGGACCTCCGCACCTTCCCAGACGACAGGACGCGCTTCGTCACCACGGTGAAGAACGGCAAGAACAACAAGATGCCGCCTTGGGGAGATATCCTCAGCGACGACGAGATCGGCAACCTCTGGGCCTTCATCTCAAGCCGGAGGAAGCCATGAGGCGTCGGCTCGCCCCGTGGAACGTTGCTGCGGTCCTCGCGGCACTCACGGCTGCGCACGCGGCCGACGATCCGCTAAAAATCTGCCTCGACGAGGACCGGCCACCGCTCTCGATGCATCACAAGGGCACTCCCGACTCCGGCTTCGACGTGCAGCTGGCGCAAGCGGTCACGGAGCGGATGGGACGGCCGCTGAAGATCCAGTGGTTCGAGAGCAAGCTGGACGAGGATTCCAGCCCGCAGCTCGAAGCCAATGCGCTGCTCTCAGACGGACGCTGCTCGCTGGTCGGCGGCTATGCGCTGACGACGGACTCTCTCGTCAAGCCCGGCATGAAGACGGCGCGCCTGCCGGATTTCGCTGGCGCCACGCGCGAGGACCGCCGCCGCCGCGTCGCGCTGGGTGTGCTCTCGCCGAGCCAGCCCTACGTCTATTCGCCGATGACGGTCGTGGTGGGGCCGAAGGCGCAGGGCCGCAAGATCAACGATATCGGCGACCTCGCAGGCTTGCGCCTCGCGATCGAGAGCGGATCGCTGGGCGATGCCGTCCTGATGACCTTCGAGAAGGGCCGCCTGATCGACAGCATCACGCACCTGGTCCCCGGCCGCGACGATCTCCTCGGCGCGCTCAATCGCGGCGACTATGACGCAACGCTGATCGACCTCGCCCGCTTCGACGCCCATCGGGCCGCCCATCCCGACACCGCGATCACCGCGTCCGGCTATTATTATCCGATCGGCGCCAATCGCGGCTATGTCGGGCTTGCTAGCGATGGCGCGCTGATCGACGCTGTCAACAAGGCGCTGACGGCGCTTGCCGCGGAGGGCAAGATCGCGGAGTTCGGCAAGCAGGCCGGCCTCACCTATCTGCCGCCGCGCGAGCCTGCGATCCTCGGTGATGTCTGGATGAAGATCATTCAGCGGTGACGCAGCCGCACGTGCCGCCACATCACCGCTGTCATGCTCCGCGCAGGCGGGGCATCCAATACGCCGCAGCTCATCGATTGAACCACACCCGTCACGGCGTACTGGATCGCCCGGTCAAGCCGGGCGATGACACCGAGGACGTGGCAACGCCGTCACTCCACACGCCGAGTTCGCATTCCGTGCTATGCTAGGCGTTTCATTCGCCCCTTTGGTGCATCCTTGAATTCGCCGACCACCACCAGCCTGCGCGACGTCCTCTCCCGGGAGATCAAGATCGCCGAACTGCTGCGCGCGCTGATCGTCGTAGGCCCTATAGTCGCCGCCTATTTCATCGCACGTGAGACGGCGCTGCTCAATCTCGGACTCGTCGCGGTCTCGCTGCTGATTCCGGCGCTGCGGCTGCACCTGCCGCCGAAGGCCATCGCCTGGCACTACCTTGCCATCCTCGTCACCTTTGCCGCGCTCTTTCTCGCCGCGCCCGTCAAGCCGCTCTTCGTGGTGCTGACGGCGCTTGCCGGCTTCCTCGCGGTCGCCGCGACACGCTATGGCGAACATTTCCGCACGCCCGGCAATTGGGTGTTCATCCCCGCCGTCTATCTCGCCTGCGAGGTGCGAGAGGGCGTCAGCGCCTCCGAAGCGCTGCGTCATGCCGGCGTGATTATCGCCTCCTCGCCGATCGCGCTGGCTCTGGTCTGCGCTATCAGGATTTACGACCAGCGACGGCAAGGCGACGTCGCAACCACGTTCGGACGGCCCGCCGCCGCGTGGTTCCTGCCCGCGTTGGCAACCGCCATGGCGGTCTTCGCAGCCGCAGCGTTGGTCGAAATCCTCGACCTCGCGCAAGGGCAATGGGTGATGTGGTCGGCCGCAAGCGTCGTGGTCGGCGATCTCACGGCCTCTACCGACAAGCTGAAGCAGCGCGCGATCGGCGCCTTCGTCGGCGTGCCGCTGGGCTTCCTGGCCGGAATGGTGCTGCCGCAGAGCCGGGTCGGCTATGCGCTCGCGGTCCTCGCGGCCACCCTCACGCTGATCTCGTTTTCCCGCTATGTCCTCGGCTTCGGCCTGCGCTGCTTTTTCATCGCGCTGGCCGCGTCCTTTGCCGGCGGCGCCAGCGGGATCGCGGAAGAGCGCATCGTCAACGTGCTGATCGGTGGTACCTTCGGCCTGATTGCGGTGGCCCTGACCGAGATCGTCTGGCTGCGGGTCCTGCGGAGACCCCGATCGCCCGGATAACGTGCAATTGAGCACTGCGTCATCGTTCGAATGCGCCAATCTGTCTCGCCTGCCGGTCATGGCAGAGACGCCCTGATGCAGTAGGTTCGGCAAAAATCAGGAGGGAATCATGTCCGCCAAACTCGATCGCCGCCACTTCATCGCCGCCGGTACCAGCGCACTCGCAATGCCGTTCGTCGCGCGCAGCGCCTCGGCGCAAGCTGCGTGGCCGTCGCGGCAGATCCGCATGATCTGCAGCTATCCCGCCGGCGGACAGACCGACCTGCTCGCGCGCGCCTATGGCGAATTCATCTCCAAGCAGGTCGGCAAGACCGTCGTCGTCGAGAACAAGCCCGGCGCCTCCGGCGCGATCGGCACGGCGGAGGTCGCCCGCGCCGAGCCCGACGGCCACACCATGCTGTGCTCGATCTCGACCACCTACATCATGAACCGGGTGGTGATGAAGACTCCCGGCTACGACATGGACAAGGACCTGACGCTCGTCAGCGTCATCCCGGGCGCCGGCCTGCTGCTGGTGGCGAACCCGAAAACCGGCGTCAAGACGCTGGACGATTTCGTTGCCTTCGCGCGCAAGAGCGGCAAGGTGAATTTCGGCACCTACAGCGCGGGCTCGTCGCCACACATGACGATCCACGAGCTCAACAAGCAATACGGCCTCAACATCGAGCCGATCCACTATCGTGGCGAAGCGCCGATGTGGACGGGCATGTTGGAGGGCACGCTCGATGCCGCGATGGGCAGCTACACGGCAGCGCAATCGGTTCTGCAAAGCGACCGTGGCAACGTGTTCGCGGTGCATTCCAAGAAGGTCGATGCGATCCCCACCGTCAAGACCCTGCCCGAGCAGGGCGCGACGTCAAAATTCTTCACCGTGAGCGGTTTTACCGGCTGGGCTGTGCCGAAGGCTACGCCGCAGCCGGTGGTCGACCGCCTCGCCGAACTCTGCGTCGCCGCCAACGGCGATCCGAAGGTGAAGGAGGTTCTCGCGACCTTCGTGCTCGAACCCGCGATCGGCTTCAAGGAGACCAATGCCCTGTATCAGCGCGAGCTGCCGATCTGGATCGAAAGCGCAAAATCTCTCGGCCTCGAGCCGGCTTGAACCTCGAGGCGGCCGCCCGTCTAATGCTCGCCCGCAGCCGCAGCACCCTGCTGCGCCTTGTGGATCGAGGACGGCACCACGCCGAAATATTTGCGGAATACCCGGCTGAAATGCGATGAGCTGGAGAAGCCCCAGGAGAACGCGACGTCGGTGATGGTCTTGCCGGCGTGGGCCTCGAGCTCCTGGCGGCAGTTCTGCAAGCGGGCCTGCCAGATGTAATCGCTGACCGTGGTGCCGCGCTCGCTGAAGAGCATGTGAAGGTAGCGCTTGGAGCAGCCGAGCTCAGCCGAGATCTGGTCGATGCACAGATCCGGATCGCGCAGATGCTCGCGGATGAAGAACTGCGCACGCACATACATCGCTTCGGGGCCGACGCGGTCGAACATCGTGTCGGCTTCGCGCAGCGGCAGCAGCAGCAGGTCGATCAGCGAATCGGCAACGCCGACGGCGCTGTTCGCCGACAACTTGGCCGCCTCGTCGAAGGTCGCATGGACGAAATCATGGGCGATCCGGCCCGTCCCCGTCTTCGCCGACAGCTTGCAGGCCGGCATCCGCTGCGACGGGAATCCGCGGTCGCGCAGCAGTGCCTTCGGCACGATCACCACGTCGTGGCGCGTGAAGGCGGGGCTGATGATCGAATGCGGGCAGGAGACATCATAGGCGATGATGTCGCCGGGATTGATCTCGATGTGGCGGCCTTCCTGCTCGAAATAGGACACGCCATAGGTCTGGAAGTGAATTTTGATGTACGGGTGCTCATTGGCCTTGGCGCGCGCCAGCGTGTGCGCGATGCGATGCTGGCTGACCTCGATCTGACAGAGCTTCAGGCGCGAGACGCTGGTGTAATCGATGCGGCCCTCGAGCGAGGACGCCTCCAGCGGATCGACGTCAAAATGCCCACACAGGCTCGTCAGCCCGTCGATCCAGCTCTGGATCTGCCGCTTCGGCGTCATACCGGTCGTCGAGAGCGTATGTATTGTGTCGGACATTAATCCAGCCACTGGTTTGATCCGGAGATTCGATGCGAATCGCGACCAGCGCTGCCGGAGCCCTCAGCCGTGATTGCATGACGTTTACCTCGAATTTGAGCGGTCTTTTGAAACGAGCGCCATCGTTTCACTGCCACCCTTGAAGGTTAATCCTCCGCCTTAGTTGCAGCGCCGTCAAGGGGAACCTGAGTATCGAACGCGGTCGCGAAGCAGTGCGAAGCCGCTGAATTCGCTACTGCAAAATCAAAATCTTCGCGTCCGTGCGCTGTCAAGCAAAGCAGCTTCTCTCTTGGGCAAGTTTCCCGATGGCGAAGTCGTTAGGGATTGAGTCAGGAACAACAAGAACGGGCCGCTTCTGCACGTGGACCCGTGGCTCTGATCCGGAGGAGGAACCACCACAGCATCGTTTCTGGTCCCAACCGTGACCGCCCTGCACGAGCAGACGCCGGACGAGAAGCCCGGTGATTGAGCAATGCTTCGGAAACAATAAAACGAGACAACGGAGGAATGACTATGCGCAAGGTACTACTGGCGACCTTTCTTGGCTCCGCGGCGGCTCTTGCCGTCGGAGGCGCTTCAGCCAATGAGGAGCTGAACAAGATGGCGCAGAACCCGAAAGACTGGGTGATGCCGACCGGCGACTACGCCAATACCCGCTACTCCAAGCTCAATCAGATCAACGCACAAAACGTGGGCAAGCTCCAGGTGGCCTGGACCTTCTCGACCGGCGTGCTGCGCGGCCACGAAGGCGGCCCTCTGATCATCGGCAACATCATGTACGTCCACACGCCGTTCCCGAACAAGGTCTACGCCCTTGACCTTTCGAACGAGAACAAGATCGTCTGGAAGTACGAGCCGAAGCAGGATCCGAACGTCATCCCGGTAATGTGCTGCGATACGGTCAACCGCGGCCTGTCTTACGGCGACGGCAAGATCTTCCTGCATCAGGCCGACACGACTCTGGTCGCGCTCGACGCCAAGAGCGGTCAGGTTGCATGGACCGCCAAGAATGGCGATCCCAGCAAGGGCGAGACCGGCACCTCGGCGCCGATGGTCGTCAAGGACAAGGTGCTGGTCGGCATCTCCGGCGGCGAGTTCGGCGTTCAAGCCCATATGACCGCCTACGACATCAAGACCGGCAAGGTGGCCTGGCGCGGGTTCTCGGAAGGGCCGGATGACCAGATCCTGGTCGACGACAAGACCACCGCACTCGGCAAGCCGGTCGGCAAGGACTCCAGCCTCAAGACCTGGCAAGGCGATCAGTGGAAGATCGGCGGCGGTGCCACCTGGGGCTGGATCTCCTACGATCCCGAGCTGAACCTCGTGTATTACGGGTCGGGCAATCCCTCGACCTGGAATCCGAAGCAGCGTCCCGGCGACAACAAATGGTCGATGACGATCTGGGCCCGTAACCCGGACACCGGCGTTGCCAAATGGGTCTATCAGATGACGCCCCACGACGAGTGGGACTATGACGGCGTCAACGAGATGATCCTCTCGGACCAGTCGATCAACGGCCAGCCGCGCAAGCTGCTGACGCATTTCGATCGTAACGGCCTCGGCTATACGCTCGATCGCGGCACCGGCGAACTGCTGGTCGCCGAAAAGTACGACCCGAAGGTGAACTGGACCTCCGGCGTCGACATGGACAAGAACTCAGCCACCTATGGCCGTCCGAAGGTGCTCGACGCCGCTTCGACCGACAAGGCGGGTGAGGACCACAACGTGAAGGGCATCTGCCCGGCCGCGCTCGGCACCAAGGACGAGCAGCCGGCAGCCTACTCGCCGGACACGCAGCTGTTCTACGTTCCGACCAACCACGTCTGCATGGACTACGAGCCGTTCAAGGTGAGCTACACCGCGGGCCAGCCCTATGTGGGTGCGACGCTCTCGATGTATCCGCCGGCGGGTGAAAGCCACATGGGCAATTTCATCGCCTGGGACGGCAAGACCGGCAAGATCGTCTGGTCGAACAAGGAGCAGTTCTCGGTCTGGTCGGGTGCGCTCGCGACCGCCGGAAACGTGGTGTTCTACGGCACGCTCGAAGGCTACCTGAAGGCAGTCGACGCCAAGACCGGCAAGGAGCTCTACAAGTTCAAGACTCCCTCCGGCATCATCGGCAACGTCACGACCTATGAGAACGGCGGCAAGCAGTATGTCGCAGTGCTCTCGGGCGTCGGTGGCTGGGCCGGCATCGGTCTCGCCGCAGGCCTGACCGATCCGACCGCCGGTCTCGGCGCAGTCGGTGGCTACGCAGCGCTCAGCAACTACACGGCACTCGGCGGTACGCTGACCGTGTTCTCGCTGCCGGCGAACTAGCCTCACCTCAGTGTCGCTCCGGCGCGTGGATCAACTCCACGCGCCGGCTCGTCTCCACCGAACGCTTTCGAGGACAAACTCTTGCGTAAAATATGCTCTGTCATTGCTGCGATCATCTTCGTTGCCTCGGGGGGAATTGCTGTTGCGGAAGGTCCCGGCGACCCGACCGCCGTGAAGAAGGAAGACGACGGAAAGTGGCTCGATAAGGAAGGCAACCCGACCTACAAGATTTCGGCCGACGGCACCGTGGACTGGTTCACCTACTCCGGTTATCGCCGCTATCACTCCGACTGCCACGTCTGCCATGGCCCGGACGGCATGGGATCGACCTACGCACCGGCGCTGAAGGACTCGGTCAAGACCATGAGCTATGGCGACTTCCTCGGCGTGGTCGCCTCAGGTCGCAAGAACATCTCGACCGCACAGGAGAACGTGATGCCGGCCTTCGGCGACAACCCGAACGTCGCCTGCTACATGGACGACCTCTACGTCTATCTGCGCGCCCGCTCCGACGAAGCGTGGGGCCGGCAGCGTCCCGGCAAGAAGGACGAGAAGAACGAGGTCTACACCAAGGCGGAAGACGCCTGCATGGGCCATAAATGAACGTTACGAGGACTGCCGAGACTTGGTTCTGGGCGTCCTATGAGAATTTGAGGAGTTACCGATGAAGACACGTGCCGCCGTCGCTTTCGAAGCCAAGAAGCCACTCGAGATCGTCGAACTCGATCTGGAAGGACCGAAGGCCGGCGAAGTCCTGGTCGAGATCAAGGCGACGGGCATCTGCCATACCGACGCCTACACGCTCGACGGCTTCGACAGCGAGGGAATCTTCCCGTCGGTCCTGGGCCATGAGGGGGCCGGCATCATCCGCGAGATCGGCCCCGGCGTAAGCTCGGTGAAGCCGGGCGACCATGTCATCCCGCTCTACACGCCGGAATGCCGGCAGTGCAAAAGCTGCCTGAGCCAGAAGACCAATCTCTGCACCGCGATCCGCGCGACGCAAGGCAAGGGCGTGATGCCCGACGGCACCAGCCGCTTCTCCTACAAGGGCAAGCCGGTCTACCACTACATGGGCTGCTCGACCTTCTCGAACTTCACCGTGCTGCCGGAGATCGCCGTCGCCAAGATCCGCGAGGACGCGCCGTTCGACAAAAGCTGCTACATCGGCTGCGGCGTCACCACCGGCGTCGGCGCCGTCGTCAACACCGCAAAGGTCACGCCGGGCTCCAACGTGGTGGTGTTCGGCCTCGGCGGCATCGGCCTCAACGTGATCCAGGGCGCCAAGATGGCCGGCGCCGACAAGATCATCGGCGTCGACATCAACGACTCCAAGGAGGATTGGGGCCGCCGGTTCGGCATGACCGAGTTCGTCAATCCCAAGAAGATCACCGGCGACATCGTCCCGCATCTGGTCAACCTGACCGACGGCGGCGCCGACTACACCTTCGACTGCACCGGCAACACCACCGTGATGCGTCAGGCGCTGGAAGCCTGCCATCGCGGCTGGGGCACCTCGATCATCATCGGCGTTGCCGAATCCGGCAAGGAGATCGCCACCCGCCCGTTCCAGCTCGTCACCGGCCGTAACTGGCGCGGCACGGCCTTCGGCGGCGCACGCGGCCGCACCGACGTGCCGAAGATCGTCGACTGGTACATGAATGGAAAGATCCAGATCGATCCGATGATCACTCACGTGCTCAAGCTCGAAGAGATCAACAAGGGATTTGACCTCATGCATGAGGGCAAATCCATCCGTTCCGTCGTCGTGTACTAGCTCGAAAGCGTCACCCCCAAGGAGGATCGACCCATGACTGTTGCACTCCATCCCTCGATCGACAACGGCCTCAAGCAAGGCACAGGCCATTTTGCCGGCGGCACGCTCGCCTGCAAATGCAAGGACCATCAGGTCAAGGTCGCGGTGAAGGGCGACGTCGCCCACAACCACGCCTGCGGCTGCACCAAGTGCTGGAAGCCGCAGGGCGCTACGTTCTCCGTCGTCGCCGTCGTGCCGCGGCAGAACGTCAGCGTGCTCGAGAACGGCGACAAGCTCGAGATCGTCGATGCCTCCGCGGTGATCCAGCGCCACGCCTGCAAGGCCTGCGGCACGCACATGTACGGCCGGATCGAGAACAAGAACCATCCGTTCTATGGCCTCGACTTCATCCATCCGGAGCTGTTCCAGGAGCAGGGTTCGCAGGCGCCGCAATTTGCCGCCTTCGTCTCCTCGGTGATCGAATCCGGCGTCAAGCCGGAGCAGATGGCCGGCATCCGTTCGCGGCTGAAGGAAATCGGGCTCGAGCCCTATGACTGCCTGTCGCCGGCGCTGATGGACGCGATTGCGACCCACGTGGCGAAAGCCAAAGCCGCCTGACAAGGCCGCCAGACGCCGCCGTGCCCCGTCCGCTCGCTGGCCCGACCATCGCCAGCGAGCCGGATGGGTCCGGCCCCGGACGATCGCGGCGAGGCCGCGGCCTCTGCACTCTGCGTGCGAGAGCCATTGGCTCCTCAGTCCTGGTCTCTGAATGACGGCGCAGTGCCGCTCACTTCCCGTTCGAAGTCCGCGCTTCTGCGTTTCTCCCTCCCTCGACTGAGGCATCCTGCTTCGTCCGTGCAGTCATTCTGCCGGACGAAGCTTTTTTGCGTGGCCCCCATTTCGAGGCGCGCGCGGCGCGATGCCGCGCCCTGCTTTTGACAAACCTCGGTTGCAATGTTTTCCCGCCGAGAACACTCGGCTGTGAACGCCGAACCGCTGGGATCTTTGCTAGCCTCGTGGCGTCACGATGCCGCGCGAATTCAATTAATCAAGAATAAGACGGGAGGTATCGAGCACATCCGGACATCACGGTTCGCATTCCTGCCTCCTGCCGGGATCTGCCCGCGCGGGACGACGGACCAGGATGCGGTGACAAGACGTCGGCAAATCTAAAAATCGACATGCTTATGAAGAGCGAGGGACGATCATGATCAAGGTGAAGATCAACGGCCAGGAACAGAGCTGGGACGGCGACCCGGATCTCCCGCTACTCTGGTTCCTGCGTGACGAGGCCGGGCTGACCGGCACCAAATACGGCTGCGGTCAGGCCCTGTGCGGCGCCTGCACCGTCATCGTCGACAAGGAGGCGGTGCGCTCCTGCATCACATCGATCAACGACGTCGCCGGCCGCGAGGTCACCACGATCGAGGGGCTGCATCCGAACGGCGATCATCCGGTTCAGAAGGCCTGGCGCCAGGTCAATGTGCCCCAATGCGGCTTCTGCCAGGCCGGCCAGATCATGCAGGCCGCAGCGCTGCTGATGGATAACCCGAAGCCTTCGCACGACCAGATCCGCGAGGCCATGGCCGGCAACATCTGTCGCTGCGGCTGCTATCAGCGCATCGAGAACGCAGTCCATCTCGCATCGACGGGAGTGTGACATGAATTTCATCGAGAATCCGACGAAGCTTCGCGGCTTCGAGAAGCACATCAAGGTCGAGAAGGTTTCGCGCCGCAGCATCCTGAAGGGACTCGGCGTCACCGGCGGTTTCGTGCTCGCCGCACCCGTGATGTCGCGCCAGGCCTTCGCCTATGAGACCGGCGCCGGCAAGATGCCGCATGGCGTCGTGGTCGATCCGCGTGTGTTCGTCGCGGTCGCGCCCGACGGCACCGTCACCATCCTTGCCCACCGCGCCGAGATGGGCACCGGCGTGCGCACCAGCCTGCCGCTGATCGTTGCCGAGGAGATGGAAGCCGACTGGTCCAAAGTGAAGGTGCAGCAGGCCCACGGCGACGAGGCCAAGTTCGGCAACCAGGACACCGACGGCTCGCGCAGCACGCGGCACTATCTGATCCCGATGCGCCAGATCGGCGCCTCCGCCCGCACCATGCTGGAGCAGGCCGCAGCCAAGCGCTGGGGCGTGCCGGCGACTGAAGTGAAAGCCGTCAATCACGAGGTCGTCCACAGCGCGACCAGCCGCAAGCTCGGCTTCGGCGAGCTCGCGGCCGATGCCGCCAAGGAATCCGTGCCTGCTATCGAAGGCCTCAAGCTGAAGGACCCCCGGGATTTCCGCTATCTCGGCAAGGGCCAGATCGGTATCGTCGATCTTCATGACATCACCACCGGCAAAGCGCGCTATGGCGCCGACGTGCGTCTCCCCGGCATGAAATACGCCGTGATCGCGCGCCCGCCGGTCACCGGCGGCAAGCTGGTCAAGTTCGAACCGGAGGCGGCCCTGAAGATTCCCGGCGTCGAGAAAGTGATGCAGGTGCAGGGCTGGCCGTGGCCGTCGAAATTCCAGCCGCTCGGCGGCGTTGCCGTGATTGCGCGCAACACCGGCGCGGCGATCAAGGGCCGCGACGCGCTGAAGCTGACCTGGGACGACGGCGCCAACGGCAAATACGACTCGGTCGCCTACCGCAAGGAGCTCGAGGAGGCTTCACGCAAGCCGGGCCTCGTCGTGCGCCAGGAAGGCGACGCGGACGCTGCGCTCAAGAGCGCCGACAAGGTCATCGTCGGCGAATATTACCTGCCGCACCTTGCTCATGTCAGCATGGAGCCGCCGGTCGCGGTTGCCGACGTCAAGGGCGACAAGGCCGAGATCTGGGCGCCGGTGCAGAGCCCCGGCGGCACCCGCGAGGACGTCGCCAAGACGCTCGGCATTCCCGAGGGCAATGTCACTGTCAACGTGACGCTGCTCGGCGGCGGTTTCGGCCGCAAGTCGAAATGCGATTTTGCGCTCGAGGCCGCCCTCCTCTCGAAGGAGCTTGGCGCGCCCGTGAAGGTACAATGGACCCGTGAGGACGATCTCCACCACGATTTCCTGCACACGGTGTCCGTGGAACGGATCGAAGCGGGCCTCGACAAGAGCGGCAAGGTGATCGCCTGGCGCCATCGCAGCGTGGCGCCGACCATCGCCTCGACCTTCGCCGCAGGCGCAAAGCACGCGGCGCCGTTCGAGCTCGGCATGGGTCTCGTCGACATGCCGTTCGAGATCGCCAACATCTCCTGCGAGAACCCGGAAGCTGCGGCATTCACCCGCATCGGCTGGTTCCGTTCGGTCTCGAACATCCCGCGCGCCTTCGCGGTGCAGTCGATGGTCGGCGAGATCGCAGCTGCGACCGGCCGCGACCAGAAGGAGACGCTGCTCGCGCTGATCGGAACCCCGCGCATCGTCAAGCCCGCCGTGAAGGACATGTGGAACTACGGCGAGCCCTATGACAGCTACCCGATCGACACCGCGCGCCTGCGCAAGGTGGTCGAGCTGGTCGCCGAGAAGGGTGAATGGGGCCGCCAGGTACCCAAGGGCCACGGTCTCGGCATTGCCGTGCACCGTAGCTTCGTCAGCTATATCGCGACCATCGTCGAGGTGGCCGTCGACGACAAGGGCAAGCTGACGGTGCCGCGGGTCGACACCGCCATCGACTGCGGCACCTATGTCAACCCCGAGCGCATCGCCTCGCAGATCGAGGGCGCAGCGATCATGGGCCTGAGCCTCGCCAAATACGGCGAGATCAGCTTCAAGGACGGCAAGGTGGAGCAGAAGAACTTTGACGACTTCCAGGTCATCAGGATGGATGAATCCCCTGTCGTGACCAACGTCTACATCGTGCCCCCCGGTCCCGACACGCCGCCGAGCGGCGTCGGCGAGCCCGGTGTTCCGCCGTTCGCGCCGGCGCTGATGAATGCCATCTTCGCCGCGACCGGAAAGCGTATCCGCAACCTTCCGCTCGGCAAGCAATTGGAGGCATAGGTCTGGAACACTAGCGGCCTCGCGCCGTTTCCATCGATCTGACAGGAGCAGATCGATGACCAATATCTCAAAGGCGCTCGCAGTCTCGTTGCTGTCGGGCGCCTTCTCTTTGACTGCTGTGGGCCTCTACGCCCAGAGCAACACAACGCCGCCAACCACGGCCACGCGCCCTACCACGCCGGACCAGAACTCGCTGCCCAACGCCAATGCCCCGCCCGCCTCGACCACCCAGACCACCGGGCAGACCAACACCGATCCCAAGGTTCAGGAGATGAACCAGAAGGAGAAGGACAAGGTGGACAGGCAGGGGAAGTAGTGGGGTTCGCGGCTGCAGCCTCAGCGCAACGCAAAATGCGGCGGACGTTGCCGTCCGCCGCATTTGCCCCCTGACGCTCCGCTTCTTTCGATCCGCCCGCGGAGCTTACTTCTTCAGCGCGAACACCCAGACGACGCCGCCCTGCGGCACGTTGGCTTCGATGCCGATATTGTTGGTCACAAGTGCATCCTGGATGCGTTGCGCATCCACGCCCCATCCCGACTGGATCGCGATGTATTGCGTGCCGTCGATCTCATAGGACACCGGCATGCCCATGATGCCGGAGTTCGTCTTCTGCTCCCACAACAGCTCGCCCGTCTTGGCATTGAAGGCACGGAAGTTGCGGTCGTTGGTGCCACCGGCGAAGATGAGGTCGCCCGCGGTCGCCGTCACCGAGCCGAACAGCTGCGATTTCGGGAAGTTATGCTGCCACACCTTCTTGCCGGTGGCGGGATCCCAGGCCTGGAGCTCGCCGAAATGATCGGCGCCGGGCTTGGCCTTGAGGCCGATGTCCTCCGGCTTGGTGCCGAGCCAGAGCTCGCCGGGCTTCAGCGGAACCTTCTCGCCGGTGAAGCCGCCGCAGAAATTCTCGTTGGCGGGCACGTAGACGAGGCCGGTCTTCTGGCTGTAGGCCGCCGACGGCCAGTCCTTGCCGCCCCACAGCGACGGGCAGAACTCGACGCGCTTGCCGACAACCGGCTTGTGATCGGGATCGACGATCGGCTTGCCGCTCTCGGCATCGATGCCCTTCCAGACGTCGGTGGCAACGAACGGCCAGCCGGCGACATAGTTGATCTTGGTCGGGGTGCGCTCGAGCACCCAGAAGATCGCGTCGCGCCCCGGATGGACCAGGCTCTTGATGTTGCGACCGTCGCGCTGCAGGTCGATCAGCATCGGCGCCTCGACCTCATCCCAGTCCCAGGAATCGTTCTGGTGGTACTGGTGATAGGTTTTGATCTTGCCGTTGTTGGGATCGAGCGCGAGCACGGACGACGTGTAGAGATTGTCGCCGGGATGCATTTCGCCGGGCCACGGCGCGGCGTTGCCGACACCCCAATAGACGGTCTTGGTGTCCTTGTCGTAATTGCCGGTCATCCAAGCCGAGCCGCCGCCGTTCTTCCAGTCGTCGCCCTGCCAGGTGTCATGGCCGGGCTCGCCTTCGCCGGGAATGGTGTAGGTCCGCCACAGCTCCTTGCCGTCCTTGGCATCGTAGGCAGCGACATAGCCGCGCACGCCGAACTCACCGCCGGAGCCGCCGACAATGACCTTGCCGTCGACGATCAGCGGCATCAGGGTCATGTACTGACCCTTCTTGTAATCCTGCACCTTGGTGTCCCACACCACCTTGCCGGTCTTGGCGTCGAGCGCGACGACATGGTCGTCGGTGGTGGCGAGATAGAGCTTGTCCTCCCAGAGTCCGACGCCGCGGCTGGTCGGATGCAACTGGAACAGATCGTCGGGAAGCTGCCGCTTGTAGCGCCAGTATTCGTCGCCGGTTTTCGCGTTGATCGCAATCACCTGCCCCATCGGGGTCGCCACGAACATCACGCCGTTGTTGACGATCGGCGGGGCCTCGTGGCCCTCGACGACGCCGGTGGCGAAGGTCCAGACCGGCGTGA
Source organism: Bradyrhizobium betae (assembly GCF_004123905.1). GTDB lineage: Bacteria > Pseudomonadota > Alphaproteobacteria > Rhizobiales > Xanthobacteraceae > Bradyrhizobium > Bradyrhizobium betae_A. The sequence goes on along the minus strand of NZ_MZXW01000050.1, from coordinate 278,672 downwards.
GATTCTTGACGTTGTCGGCGGTGATCTGGTCGAGCGGGCTATAGCCCTGACCGTCATAGGTGCGCCGGTAGAGCATCCAGTTGCCGGGTTCCGGATTCTCCAGGCGCTGCTGGGTGACAGGCGCGTAGTTCTCGATCGGGCCGGCGATCGCGGCGGTCGCGGCAAGGCAGGTGAAGGCGACGAAGCCGGACAGGTACCATTGCTTCCTGGTCATCGACATTTTCATGGACGTTCCCCTTTTTTCATCCGTTTGAATTCTTGTGGCGAATTCTTGTCGTTCGTCCCGTCGTCCGCCCAACGGCGGATGCGGCCTCTCGTGGCGCGGGCACACCCCGCACCGTCCATCATCCTGGCTGCACGCCACCTACCTTTCCGATGAAGTTGCCGGCGACGCTGAGCGAGGTGTCAGCGAGCGCAAGCGGCAGCGCGGCGAGCCGCCGCGGCGCCGGCCCGAACACGACCTGCGCGCCCGCGCGAGGATCGTATTCGGAGTTGTGGCACATGCACTTGAACACCTCCTTGTCGCCGACATCGCTCTTGACCCAGGCGGTGACGGGACAGCCGGCATGCGAGCAGATCGCCGAATAAGCGAGGATGCCGTCGACGGCGCGAGCTTTGGTTTGCTCGTCGAGCTCGGCGGGGTCGAGGCGGATGATCAGGATCTCGTTGAGGCGCGAGGCGCTGCGCACGACCGATGTCTTGGGATCTTTCGGCCACGCGTGCACCGGCGGTCCGCCGCTCGGGACATCAGCAGACGTGATGAGCTTTCCCTCCTGCTCGCCTTCGGAGAAGACGAGCAGATCGCCCTTCTGCGGCCGCTCGTCGGAACCGGGCGGATCCTCGCCTGCGCGCGACTGCGTGGAACAACCGAGACAGGCGGTGGTGGCGAGCGCACCGAGCAGCAGCGTGCGCCGCGTCTGCTCCGTGGCTGCGTCAACGTCAGGTTCCGCAGTGCTCTCGAAGGATGATGAATTGATATTGAATGATGAGCGCGACATGCTCGCTAGCAGGCGCTGGAACTCTGCCGAAAACAAGGCGGAGAATTGGCGCCGCAATGCATCAATATGTCTTTGCTCGCTTTGATTGAATGCGAATGAACGCATTAAACGCGTTTTTCGTGAATTCTACGTCGCACCACGCGAGCGGCATGATGATTTTGCAGATCAGACCGATGATGCTGGAATTGGTGCGATGCGCCATCGTGCGAGGAGCTTGCCGTTCTCAAGCAGGCATTTTGCAAGCAGGCATTTTGTATGTCACGACCTGAGCACGTGGCGCGGTGAAGCGATCCGGCCTGCGACAGTCGCCGACGCCATCTCAAAACTGTCGGCGATGCGACGTGCCTTCTCGATGAAGAGCGCCGCCGCCGGCGGCGGGCAGACTTCGTGCGCGGTCTGCTCGAACAGGTCGAGCCAGCGGTCGAAATGATCGCCAACGAGACTGAGCGGGATGTGCGCCCGCATCGGCGAGCCGTGATAGCGGCCGCTCATCAGCACGACCGACGACCAGAAATCCGTGAGCTTGGCGAGATGCTCGTCCCAATTCTGCACGATCGCGAACACCGGACCGAGCAGCGCATCCTCGCGCACGCGTCCGTAGAAGCGGGTGACGAGTTCCCCGATCATCTCCTCGGTGATCCCGGTGCGCTCGATGGCATCCTGGGTCAGCAGGTTCCGCCGCGCGGCCAGAGCTTCCCGCTCGGCCTTCAGTCGATCCGACATGTCGTTTGTTATCCGATTTCGTTGTTCCCGCGGGGCCGCCCGTTCGACAATTGTCGGGTCAATTGCGCGCGGCGTCTTTGTCGCAGCGCAAATCGCGGGGATTTGGCGGCGGAAGCTGCGGCATCCGCCGCCAACGCCATGATCAGGCGCCGTAAGTGTAAAAACCCTGCCCGGTCTTGCGGCCGAGATGGCCGGCATCGACCATTTCCCTGAGCAAGGGGGCCGGACGGTATTTGGGGTCGTTGAAGCCCTTGTAGAAGACCTCCATCACCGACAGCATGGTGTCGAGCCCGACGAGATCGGCCAGCGCCAGCGGCCCGATCGGGTGGTTGCAGCCGAGCTTCATGCCAGCGTCGATCTCTTCCGCGGTGGCGATCCCTTCCTGGAGCGCGAAGATCGCCTCGTTGATCATCGGGCACAGGATGCGGTTGACGGCAAAGCCCGGGCTGTTCTTGGCGGTGATCGCCACCTTGCCGACGCGCTGGGCGAAATCGAGCGCCTTGGCATGGGTGTCGTCCGAAGTCTGCAAGCCGCGGATGAGCTCAAGCAGCGCCATGACCGGCACCGGGTTGAAGAAGTGCATGCCGATGAAACGGTCGGGGCGATCGGTTGCGGCGGCAAGCTTGGTGATCGAGATCGAGGAGGTGTTGGTCGCGAGCAGCGTGCGCGGCGACAGCGTGGCACAGAGATCCTTCAGGATCTTGACCTTCAGTTCCTCGTTCTCGGTCGCGGCCTCGATGACGAGGTCGCAATCGACGAGCTTGGCGCGGTCGGTGGTGCCGGTGATGCGCTTGAGCGTGGCGTCACGATCCGCCGCCGACATCTTCTCCTTCTTGACCAGGCGCTCGAGGCTGCCGCCGACGGTCGAAATTCCGCGGTTCACCGCCGCATCGGAGATGTCGACCATCACGACCGAAAGCCCGGCCGCCGCGCAGATCTGCGCGATGCCGTTCCCCATGGTCCCTGCCCCGATGATGCCAACGGTCTGGATCATTGCGTCCTGTCCTTCATCCTTGCGGGCGTGCCCTGCCGGCCCGGCCCCATTGTTTCTGCATCAGGTCTAGCACCGCCCAAAGGGCCGTGCGACCTGATCCTGCCCCTTCCTTAAAGCATCCAAGGCGGGAATCCTATCGGCCGCGAAACGGCATGATTTGACGCTCTGGCAGACAGTTTGCCCCAAATTTGAGCCTCCTCCTGCCCCACAGCGGACAGACGACTGGGCGCCAGGGGGCACTTCGGCACGCCGCTCGATCTCCACCAATCGGACGATGCGGTCCTTGCCAACGGCGTGGTGTAATTGATGCGCAATGGCCGGTGCGAATGCTTCGCGACGCTATTGTGACATAGACCACATCGGCTTCGTGCCTCACCTGTTAGCGTCGTGCTCATGAACAAACACATCAGGCTTCCCATCGTCCTCACCGCTCTGCTCGTCGCCACGCCAAGCCTGGCCGCCGAGACCAAAGGAGCGGGGTCAACCTTCGTTTCGCCCGTGATGGCGAAATGGATCGACGCGTACAAGACGAAGACCGGCAACGTCGTCAGCTACCAAGCCGTCGGCTCGAGCATCGGCGTCGGCCTGATCAAGAAGGAAGCGGTCGACTTCGGCGCGAGCGACATGCCGCTCGATCCCAAGGAGCTCGACAGGCTCGGCATGATGCAATTCCCGATCGTGATCGGAGGCGTCGTGCCGGTGGTCAATATCGACGGCGTCAAGCCCGGTCAGATCCGCTTCACCGGGCCCGTGCTCGCCGACATCTATCTCGGCAAGCTGAAATCCTGGAATGATCCGGCCATTCGCGCGATCAACCCCGACATCAAGCTACCGAACACGCCGATCACCGTGGTTCACCGCATCGACGGATCAGGCACGACATTCAACTGGTCGAACTACCTCGCGAAGGTCAGCCCGCAATGGAAGACGAGCGTCGGCGAAGGCACCTCAGTCGAGTGGCCGCTTGGCCTCGGCGGCAAGGGCAATGACGGCGTCGCCTCGCTCGTCAGTCTCGTTCCCGGCGCGATCGGCTATCTCGAATACACCTACGCGCTGCAACGGCTGGATAGAATCTCGTTTGGCGTGGTGCAGAACAGCGCCGGCAATTTCGTCGTCCCCGATGCAGCCTCGTTCCAGGCGGCGGCCGCGAGCGCGGACTGGAAGGCGGAGAAGGATTTCCATCTCGTGCTCACCAATGCACCCGGCGAAGACGCCTACCCGATCACGGCGACGACCTTCGTGCTGATGCCGAAGGCGCCGAAATCTCAGGACCGGTCGGCGGCCGCCATCGACTTCGTGCGCTGGTCGCTGGAGAGCGGAAAGTCCCAGGCCGAAACACTCAACTACGTGCCGCTGCCGGCCGCCCTGGTCGAGCAGATCGAGCGCTACTGGCAGCAGAGCATCGAGGTGGCGCCCACCGTCTCGGCGTCGGCGAGCGTCAAGCGCTAAGGCTCGACAAAGGAGATCCGACGAAGCGCTCCCGATCTGGACGGCGATCGGTTCGCCGGTGTCCCCCGCGGTCGGGGGCACCTCGATCCCTTCTGGAAATTCCGCTGTGAATCATGATTTAGTCGGCAAGAGGCCTGTTGCCGGCTCGCAGCGGCGAGACTACGCGAGGGTCCATGAGAAGCAGCCGAGCCGCTGCTGAGCCCGGGGACTTTCGAATGGACGTTGATCTGGTCCTTGATCTCTTGCCGGCGCAGCAGCGTCAGGCCGGATGAACGATTTTGCACGATCCATCGGTGCCGCCTTCACGCTGATCGGCGCAGCCGACGCCGAGCTGCTCGGCATCGTGGCATTGTCGGTGCGTGTCAGCTTGACCGCGGGCATCCTCGCGCTGCTGATCGGCGCCCCAATCGGGGTGCTGCTCGCGATCGCCCGTTTCCGAGGGCGGCAGGTCATCATCGTACTGACCAATGCGCTGCTCGGCCTTCCGCCGGTCGTGGTCGGACTTGCGCTTTATCTTCTGCTGTCGCGGGCCGGTCCGCTCGGCGCTGCCGGCCTGTTGTTCACGCCGACGGCCATGGTGATCGCGCAGACACTGCTCGCAACCCCGATCGTGGTCGCGCTGGTGCACCGGCCGGCGAGCCTGCTGTGGGTCGAGTATGGCGACCTCGCGCGGATTGATGGGCTTTCGATGCTGCGCAGCATGGCGCTGCTGTTCGCGCTGGGACGAACGTCGCTGCTGACGGCTTTTCTCGCGGCGTTCGGGCGCGCCATCGCCGAGGTCGGCGCCATCATCATCGTCGGCGGCAACATCCGCGGTTTTACGCGCACGATGACGACGGCGGTCGCACTTGAAACCAGCAAGGGCGACCTCCCGCTTGCGCTCGGACTAGGACTGATCCTGCTCGCGCTCAGCGTCACGGTGTCGACCCTCGCCTTCCTGCTAGTGGGACGCGTTGGGGAAAAATAGCTGCTCGCCGCCGACCTTGTAGCCGGCGATCGCATCCTGCCCCTTCGGCGAGACCAGCCAGTCGATGAAGACCTGCCCGTCCTTCGCCTTCACATTCGGATGCGTGGCCGGATTCACCAGCATCACGCCGTATTGGTTGAACAGCCGCTTGTCGCCTTCGGTCAAAATGGCAAGCTCGCCGCGGTTCTTGAACGACAGCCAGGTACCGCGATCCGACAGAAGATAGGCATTCGACGACGACGCCATGTTCAGCGCCGGGCCCATGCCCTGGCCGATCTCGCGGTACCAGGCGTCCTTGCCGGCACCGATGTCGACGCCCACCTCCTTCCACAATCTCAGCTCCGCCGCATGCGTGCCAGACTTGTCGCCGCGCGAGATGAACGGCGCCTTTGCCGCCGCGATCTTGCGCAGCGCCGCCGCGACGTCCTTGCCGCCGGCGATCTTGGCGGGATCGCTTCCGGGGCCGACGATGACAAAGTCGTTGTACATGACGTCGAAGCGCTTCACGCCCTGTCCCTCAGACATGAACTTGTCTTCGGCTTGCCTGTCATGCACGAACACCACGTCGGCATCGCCACGCCGTCCAATGTCGAGTGCCTGGCCGGTGCCGACGGCAACGACGTTCACATTGATCCCTTCGGCCTTCGTGAACAGCGGCAGCAAATAGCCGAACAGGCCAGACTGTTCCGTCGATGTCGTCGAGGCCACGGTGATGGTGCGATCTTGCGCGAATGCGCATGTCGACCAGAGCAGAACCGCTGCAATGGCGGTGATCTTCCTCATGTATTGTCCTCACTCCCCAGACGTTTCAAATTACGCTAGGGAGGACGACGCTTGGAAGCCCGACGTTGGGCGCGCGCACGATGGTGTGCGGATGTTCTGCAATTGGTCCCACCTAGATTGACATCGGTGTGACGGCCGGGGCAGTTTTTGATATTGCTGGCGAATCAGCGATTGCCTACGGCCTGAGTACCTCTTGGACAACTCCCAGTGCTTTCGAGACTGATATCGTTGCTGCGCCGCATTCCCGCGGTGAAATGGGCGTTCACCCGGCTTCGGCCCCTGCCGCACAGCGGCGGCATCGACGACGCCGTGCGCGCCGCAGACAATTCATCTGCAATCGTCGCTGACACCGCGATCGCAGCTCCCCTCGCCGAGCACGGCACCACGATCTCTGTCGTCCCGGAGAGCCCGTCGACCGCGTCAACCGATATCAACGTCAGCGTCGCTTCATGCCGGGAGACGCCGGCAGAGATCGAGCCGATCGTCGCGGAAGCGGTTGCAGTCGCGCCGGTCGAGGTCGAGAGCGAGCCCGTCGATACTGCGGAGTTCATCAGCGACGATCCGCCTACGGAACTCTTGGCGAGCGACGAGCCCGTCGTCGCGGAGGAGACGCCGGCCGCATCGGTCGATATCGAAATCGCTCCGGTTGATGCCCCCGTTCTCGTCGTCGACGACGATCCCTCCTCCATCATCGTCCTGGATATTGAACCGGCGGTCGTGGACGCTTCCTGCGTCGGGCTTGCCGATCGCGAAGTCTCAGCCGAGAACGCCTCCGAGACCAGCATCGACAGCGCTCCATCGCCCGGCGTCGCGATCGAGGTTGAGCCGCCGGTCCCCGCCAACGACCCCGTCCCGGTCGCAGCGGTCGCCGTGGAGGATTGTTCCGCCAACACACCGAGCGTCGTCGCGGATATCGCGCCGGAGCCGGTCCTTGAGGCTCCCGCTCCGACGGTCCCCAGCGCGCCGAAGGCTCGCGCAAAGGTCGTGGAACCCGCCGATCGCGCCACGCTGATCCGGCAGCGCTGGACGGAGACCGGGATCAGGATGTGGAATCCGCGGCTTCACGGCACCGGCGATGCGGCGCTGAATATCCAGGGGCGCATTGGGCTGCTACCGCCCGAGCCCGGCGAGACGATGCCGCGTTACGACAAGCTGGAATTCAAGATGCTCGGCGGGCAGATCGTCTGCGAAGGCGTCATCGTCGAGGCGCCCGTGTCTGCGGGCCAGCGCAGCTTCACGCGGCTTGCCGAGCCCGTGAAGGCCACCCGCGAGCCGGTGCGGGAACGCCAGGCCGCGCTCGCCTGACCCTTTTCGTCGGCGGCGATGCTCACCATATGCCAGGCTGATGCCCTGGATATGGGAGATCGCATGTCCGCAATATCCTTGCGATTGATCGTGATCATCGCCCTCTGCGTCCCGCAGGGCGCCTTTGCGGCGTCCAGCAAGCAGCCGCGCCATACGCCCGCGACAGCACCCGCCACCGATCCAGCCGCACCCTACAGAGCTGACCGGCTCTCATCCTCACGCGGCGAGACGATCCTCAACACGCCCGGACAGACCACCGTGCTGACACGGGAGGTTCTCGACGACATGAACGCGAGGAGCCTGCGGGACGCCATGCGCTCGACCGCCGGCGTGACGATCGGGCGCTAACTGTCCTCCCTCACTTGCGCGCTCACGGAATCGGATACCCCTTCCAGACCCACTCCAGCGCCGACGGCAGCGTCTGCGCGATCGTGGGACGGTCAACGTGCTTGGCGTTGCGCACGAACAGGAACTGGTAGTGGTAACCCTTCTCCGCGAGCACCTTCGCCATCAGCGCGTTCGACAGGGTCCAGTCGTGCATGCCGTCCGGAATGGTGGGGTTTGGATAAAACAGGTCCTGATCGCCGCCGAAGAACCAGAAGCGGATCGGCTTGGTCGGCGCGGCGACGATCAGCGGCGCGCCCGGAGGCTCGGCCGGCGTCAGCACGCCTGCCTTCGAAATGAGATTGGGCGTGGCCGGCCCCGTCCAGGCACTGTGATATTCCCATGCGCCACCGCGCAGCGATGGATCGTGCGGCCATTGCTGGTTGACCATGGTCGGTGAGAACGCCAGCACGCGGTGATAGAGATCGGGATAGAACCACGCCATGGTGAAGGCCGCCACGCCGCTTGAGCTCAGCCCCATGGTCGCGCGCCCGTCCGGATTTCTGGTCAGCCTGACGTCGGCGTTCCTCTCGACCAGCGGCAGCACCTCGCGCTCGACGAACTGCGCATAGTCACCTGACACCGCATCATATTCGCGGCCGCGTTGACTGCCCTGCGCGTCCTGCCCGCCATTTCCGATCTGGATCGCGATCATCGGCGGCACGCGGCGCTGTGCGATGAGATTGTCGAGCGTGTTTGGCAGGTCCTTGTAGGCGTTGGAGCCGCCATCGCCGACCACGATGAACGGCGCCTCGGTGCCGCGGACATATTGCGCCGGCACGTAGACGTCGATCGTGCGCGACCAGATGCCGGGATGGCTGGTGGTGACGACCATGTGCGACTTGTCGTCGGGCGCAGTCACGGTCGTCATGATCGAGGAGTTGGTGCAGCCGGCGACGTCGTCGCGGATCAGGCCGGGATTGTAGATCGTGCTCTCCTTCGACGACAGCGTGAAGGATTTCGTCGTGCCGTGCGGCACGCCTTCTTTCGCGATGGTCTCAGGCGCGGGATTGTGGGTGGGACCAATGATAAAATTGCCTTCCGCTCCCGGCGGCGGCAGCGTTCCATCAGGCAGCTCGGTCGCGCGCGGGTAATTGGGATTGGAAGGATCGCGTGTCGGCGGCGCCGTCTTGAAGTCGAGGCCCGTCGTGTCGATGAAGAACGGCGCCGTCTTGACGGTCGTGTTGGCGCTGGGCGGAACGGCCATGTTCTGGGTCACGCAGGCGGGCTGCGACAAAGCGATCGACGTGAACGAGACGACGGAAATCAGCGTCCCCGCAAGGACGGACAATGAATTGGTCATTTCAGCTCCCGGTGCTGGCGAGTCTTTCCGGCCCGCCTTGACGCAAAGTATGGCGGGCTGCTCGCGCGCGGTCAAACGCCCGCCGGCTGCTTTGCTGCAATAGCCGCCATGCTCAAACAGGACAGGGGCCGTTATTCCGCGCATGCCGCGAAATTTTGAGCGCATCCGACCGTTGCTGCCAGCCCTTGCACGACGTAGCTTGCACGCCGGCTGCGCCGCGCGAAAGTCGCGCCCGGTCTAAACGACAAGAACAATCGGGGAGGCAAACAATGAGAAACGTCACGGCCGCGCTGTGCGCCTTGATTCTGTTCGGAACGGCTGCGCAGGCGCAGACCATCAAGGATTTTCTGGCGACGGTCATGCAGAAATGGACGGCGCCGTTCGAGCCGTTCCAGCTCATCGGCAACATCTATTATGTCGGCACCGACGGCATTGCCGTCTATGTCATCAAGACCTCGCAGGGCATGATCCTGATGGATACCGCGATGCCGCAATCGACTGGCATGATCAAGGACAACATCGCCAAGCTCGGCCTCAAGGTCGCCGACATCAAGATCATCCTCAACACGCATGCGCATCTCGACCACACCGGCGGCTTTGCCGAGATCAAGAAGGAAACCGGTGCGCAGCTGGTCGCCGGTGAGCGCGACAAGCCGCTGCTCGAAGGCGGCTACTATCCGGGCGACGAAAAGAACGAGGACCTCACCTTCCCCGCGGTGAAGGTCGATCGCACGGTCAAGGAAGGCGACAAGGTCACGCTCGGCGACACCACGCTGACGGCGCATGCAACGCCCGGTCACTCGCCGGGGTGCACGAGCTGGAAGATGACCGTCAAGGACGGCGGCCAGGATCGCGAAGTGCTGTTCTTCTGTAGCGGCACGGTGGCGCTGAACCGGCTGGTGGGCCAACCGACCCACCCCGGCATCGTCGACGACTACCGCGCGACCTACGTCAAGGTGAAGCCGATGAAGATCGACGTGCTGCTCGGGCCGCATCCGGAGGTCTATGGCATGCAGGCCAAGCGCGCGCAGATGAAGGACGGTGCACCGAACCCGTTCGTCAAGCCGGACGAACTCGCAACCTATATCACAAGCCTGTCGGAGGATTTCGACAAGCAGCTAGCCAAGCAGACTGCCGCACTGGAGAAGAAATAGCGGCTATCGGATGCTGCGCACCACTTTCCCCGGCCAGGAGAGGTGGTGCCGCAAGCGGCTGCGCCAACGCCCATGGTTAGCAGAGCGTAGCTGCGGTGATGACGGGCAATTCCTGCCTGGGATGCACGCCACCACGGCCGGATATCCTTAACGTGACCTCACCAATGCACGCGGCCGTAAAATGCCGCGGTAGCGTGCAACCTGTGCTGGCCGTTCCGTGCGGGACGCGTCTAACGCACCCTTTACTCCCGCTGTGCAAGATCGCGTCCGTTTTAAAGGGATCCGGGGCGCGTATTGCAATGCCTGTCGCCAATTTGAAGTCTCATGTTGCCGCCGCGATGCGGCTGTTCCGCGTGCCGACAGATCCGGATCTCACGCGCGCGCAATTCGACGCCTTCTCCAAGCAGATCCCGCTGCTCTACTTCATCCTGATGAGCAACACGATCGCTGTCGCCTATACCTATGTGAACGTGGCGCCGGACTGGCTGACGATGATCGTGCCGAGCGTTCTGACCGTGGCTGCAGCGCTTCGGACCTTCTGGTGGCTGCGCCAGCGTCATCTCGTGCGCAGCGATGCCGACATCCTGCGTAATCTGCGCGCCACCAACTGGATGACATTGCCGATCGGCGCAGGCTTCACCGCCTGGTCCTTCGCGCTTTACCCTTATGGTGATCCCTTCGCCAAGAGCCAGGTGGCCTTCTACATGGCCGTGACCGTGATCGGCTGCATCTTCTCGCTGATGCATCTGCGCTCGGCGGCACTGATCGTGACGCTGGTCGTCGACGTGCCCTATGTGCTGTTCTTCTGGGCTACCGGCGAGCCGACGCTGAAGGCGATCGCGGTCAACAATTTGCTGGTCTCCGGCGCGATGGTGACGGTGCTGTTCATCTACTATCGCGACTTCGCCGACCTCGTCGCCAGCCGCAAATCGCTGCTGGCGCAGCAGGCGGCAACGCAAGCGCTCTCGGACGAGAACTTCCGCCTCGCCAATCTCGACTCCCTCACCGAGCTGCCGAACCGCCGCCGCTTCTTCGCCGAGCTGTCGAGTGCCTTCACTGATGCCGAGCCCAGGAGCGTTCGCGTCGCTGTCGGGATCATCGACCTCGACGGCTTCAAGCCGATCAACGACAATTACGGTCACTCGGTCGGCGACCGTGTCCTGATCGAGGCGGGCCGGCGCATCCGCGAGGTCTGCGAGGGCTTCGGCCCACAGCGGGTCGAGTTCGCCCGGCTCGGCGGCGACGAGTTCGGCCTCGTCGTGTGCGGCGATCCCGACGACACGGATCTGCTTCGGCTCGGCGAGCGCATCGGCGACCAGGTCAAGCTTCCCTACCAGGTCGACACGGCTCACACCGGGCTGTCCTGCTCGATCGGCTTCGCATTATTCCCGCAATCGGCAACGACGGCGGAAGCACTCTATGAATGCGCCGACTATTCGCTCTACCACGCCAAGCGTCACCTGCGCGGCCGCACCGTGATCTTCTCGAGCGAGCTCGAGGCCGAGATCCGCAGCCGCGGCGTCATCGAGAACCTGCTGCGCACCGCCGATTTCAGCACCGAGATAGACCTGGTGTTCCAGCCGATCGTCGATGCCATGAGCGAGCATACCGCCGGCTTCGAGGCCCTCGCGCGCTGGCACAGCTCTCGCCTCGGCCTGGTGTCGCCGGCCGACTTCATCCCCGCCGCCGAGCGCATCGGGCTGATCCGGCCGCTGACGCAGGCGCTGCTGGTTCGCGCGCTCGTGGTGGCGAAGACCTGGCCCGACCACATCCGCCTGTCGTTCAACCTCTCCGCCCACGACGTCTGCTCGGCGGAGGGCATCCTGCCACTGATCACCATCGTCGAGAAGAGCGGGTTGCCGCCGCACCGGATCGACTTCGAGATCACCGAGACCGCCGTCACGTTCGACTTCGTGCGCGCACAGCAGTCGATCGCGGCGTTGAAGGCCACGGGCTGCGGCATCTCGCTGGACGATTTCGGCACCGGTTATTCCTCGCTGAGCCACGTGCACCGGCTGCCGCTCGACAAACTCAAGATCGACCGCAGCTTCGTCGCCGACATCAACGAGAATCCGGTGAGCCACAAGATCATCAAGTCGCTCACCGGCCTTTGCGACGACATGGAGATCGCCTGCGTCGTCGAGGGCGTCGAGACCCGCGGCCAGCTCGATAGCCTGCGCCGTCTCGGTTGCGACTACATCCAGGGCTATTATTTCGCAAAGCCCATGCCGGGCGACGCAATTGGGGGCTATCTCGCAAAAGAACTCCAGCGCCTCGACGGCGCTGCGACGCCTGCCGCCAAGGTGGTCGCCTGAGGCGGGCCGCCTTGGGCTCTATCGCCGGACAGTCGCACTCCTCTGTCTGTCAACTCGACCACTTCACATGCGTCGAAATGCCCCGAGAACGCCGCCAGTGATGTGGATGCTTGTCAGCGGTCCCAAAAAGCGCGATACTCAATTTCAAGGGGAAAGCTACTAAAGATACAACTTTTTGATCTTGAGTGACTTTCAACTGGGCGCGGCGGCAAACACGGTTGTAAGTTGGCAATCGGAGGCAGGCATGTCGTCCAATGCGTCATTCCCGGCAGGGCACCCGGCCCCGCTGCGTTCTCACCTCGTTATTGCACATGAAGCACGACCGCCCGAGGTGCCGGATGGCAACGACATCGTGCCGATCCGCCTCTTCATCCTCAGCGACGTGCGCCTGCTCTGCGAAGGCCTGAATTCGTGCCTGTCACGGCAGGCATGCTTACACATCACCGGCCACGGCGATCTCACGACCCCGCCAAAGCAGATCGTTGACAGTGGTGCCGCGGTGCTGCTGGTCGACATCGCGACGTCGCGAGGCTTGCAGCAATCGGCGGCGTGCCGCGCCCTGTCGCCGGCGCTGAAGGTCGTCGCCATCGCGGTTGCCGAGGTCGAACGGGACATCTTCGCCTGTGCAGAGGCGGGGGTATCCGGCTTCGTGCTGCGCGACGGCTCGATCAGTGATGTCGTCGCCGCCATCCACAATGCGATGCGCGACGAGCTGGTTTGCTCGCCAAGGGTCGCTGCCGCCCTGTTCGGCCGGCTCGCACTGCTCTCCGCCCAAACCGTCGCGCGAGAAACGGCCGGCGGCGTCGACACGCTGACGCCGCGGGAGCACGAGATCATCCGCTTCGTCGGCGAAGGCCTGTCGAACAAGGAGATCGCGCGGGCCTTGCGGATCCGCAATTCGACCGTCAAGAACCACATGCACAACGTGCTCAGCAAATTGCAGATCCGCCGCCGCGGCGAGATCAGCAAGCATCTCCACGCGGCTGGTACGTCGGCGCCCGCATCATCGCGGGTCCAGCCCCGCTAGACCCTTCGGCCTAGATCCTTCGATCCGGCACGGGCCGCACCACTGCGGATCGCTGCGACACGCCGCTCGGCCGTTCGCGACATCGTCGTTGCCGCGCCGTGCACCTGGTCCGGACCATCGCCTGCATCCTCGCTGAACCCTTTGGCTCAATCGCGCCGCCGCGTCCTGTGCAAGGCTCGTCGCAAAGGTGGCCATTGCGACAGAGACGCATTCTCATTGCAGGATTCCCGAGGCTGATGACCGATATTCTGGAGCATGTTGTCGCGAAAGATCCGGCGCTGTCCGTGGTCGGCATGAGCGACGGCGGCAATTTGGCAACGGAAGCCCGCCGCACCCGCGCCGACGTCATCGTGGTGGCACAGAAGGCCCCGGACGAGCGCGACAGCCTGGCAAGCCTTCTGCGCAGCCGGCCGCGGATGAAGGTCGTGACCATCATTGCAAGCGGCGAGAGCGGTGCGCTCTACGAACTACGCCCGCATCGCACTGCCATTACCGAGATCACGACGCAATCGCTGTCGGAGGCGATCCGCGATCCGCCCGGAGCCAGGCACAGGCCGCGCCAAGGGCGCGCGCGCAGGCGAGGCAAGACCATCGTTGCGATCTGACCGAGCGAGACAGACCGCCAAATCACAGGAGCCGACATGCCCTCAGCCCTTCTGCAACCCGGCGTCTATATCGAGGAAATCTCCAGCGGCGTGCGCTCGATCTCGGGCGTGGCGACGTCGATCGCGCTGTTCATCGGCTGGGCGCCGCGCGGCCCCACCGACCGCGCCGTGCGCATCTCGAGCTTCGCCGATTATGAGCGCACCTATGGCGGGCTCGATCGCCGCGCCTATCTCGGCTACGCGGTGCGCCAGTTCTTCGACAATGGCGGCAGCGACGCCTACATCGTGCGGATTGCGCTGTTCAACTCGGGAACGCCCGCCAACGACGCGAAGACCGCGGCCTGCGCGATCAACGATCTCGGCATCCAGGCGAGCTCGCCGGGCCTGTGGGCCAATTCCTACAGCGTCACGCTGACGCTGCGCGCCGACGACAACACCCGCTTCCGGCTCGACGTGATCGGCCCGTCGCCCAGCACCAACATCGTGGAGACGTTCCAGGATCTGTCGATGAACAAGGCCGATCCACGCTGGGCGCCGAGTGTCGTCAACGGCCGCTCCGCCTTCATGGACAAGCTGACCACGGCATCGACCAACGTACCGGGCCCAGCCACGAAGCCGTTTACGGGTGGCCTCGACGGCACGGTCCTCCTCGCCAATGACGCCTCGTTCGTGAGTGCGATCGATCCGTTGTTCGCAACCGGCGGGATCGCCGATCGCATCGACCTGTTCAACCTGGTCTGCGTCCCCGGTCTCACCAACATCCTGGCAAACCAGTCGGCGCTGGCCCAGTTGCAAAAGCGTTGCCACGCCCGGCGCGCCTTCCTGATCGTCGACAGCCTCCAGGACGAGACAGTCGCCAACATGAGCGGCAGCGCGGGCGAGGCCGGCCTGACCGGCCCGGACGGCAATTTCTCCGCGCTGTACTACCCGTGGGTGATGCAACCCGACCCGCTGCAATCCGGCGTCGTGCGCGACTTTCCACCTTGCGGCTTCGTCGCCGGCGTCATCGCCCGGACCGACGCCACGCGCGGGGTCTGGAAAGCGCCGGCCGGCACCGACGCCGGCGTCAATGGCGGCGTCGCCTTCGCGCTGACCCTGAGCGATGCCGAGAACGCGCGGCTCAATCCGATTGGCGTCAATTGCCTGCGCACGCTGCCGGTTTACGGCAACGTGGTCTGGGGCGCGCGCACGCTGCACGGCCAGAACGACCGCGGCTCGGAATGGAAATACGTTCCGGTGCGGCGCATGGCGCTGTTCCTGGAAGAGAGCCTCTACCGCGGCACGCAATGGGTGGTGTTCGAGCCCAATGACGAGCCGCTCTGGGCGCAGATCAGGCTCAACATCGGCGCCTTCATGCAGGGCCTGTTCCGGCAGGGTGCGTTCCAGGGCCGCTCGCCGCGCGAGGCCTATTTCGTCAAATGCGACCGCGAGAGCACGACGCAGGCCGACATCAATCTCGGCATCGTCAACATCATCGTCGGCTTCGCGCCGCTGAAGCCCGCCGAGTTCGTCGTCATCAAGATCCAGCAGATCGCCGGCGACATCCCAACCTGAGGCAAAGAAACCTGAGGCAAGCAAATGGCACAGTTCTCGGTCAATCCGCAGCGCTTCGATCCCTACAAGAACTTCAAGTTCCGCGTGAAATGGGATGGACGCTACGTCGCCGGCATCAGCAAGGTATCGGCGCTGAAGCGCACCACCGAAGTGGTCGAGCACCGCGAGGGCGGCGACCCCTCGACGGGACGCAAATCGCCCGGCCGCAGCAAGTTCGAGGCGATCACGCTCGATCGCGGCGTCACCCACGACACCGAGTTCGAGAAATGGGCCAACAAGGTCTGGCATTTCGGTGCAGGCCTCGGCGCCGAGGTCTCACTGAAGGATTTCCGCAAGGACATCATCCTCGAGGTCTACAACGAAGCCGGGCAGCTTGCGCTCGCCTACAAGATCTTCCGCTGCTGGGTCTCGGAATACCAGTCGCTGCCCGATCTCGACGCCAACGCCAATGCGGTCGCCATCCAGCACATCAAGCTGGAGAACGAGGGCTGGGAGCGCGACCAGGCCGTCGCCGAGCCGTCCGAGCCTACCTTCAGCGATCCGGCCTGAGGCAGCGCATGCACTCCGCCACCGCACGACGCGAGCAGGATATTCTGGCGCTGTGGGACCGGGCCGCCGGTCGCCCGCGGCGCCAGCGCGACGATGCCCTGCTCATGGCGGCCGGCGCGGCGGCGACGGACTCGATCGGCGCTGGCAATGCCGCGCTCCTGGCGTTGCGAACGAAACTGTTCGGCGCGCCTTGGCGGCTGCGCGCCGCTTGCCCTATCTGCCGCACCGACTGCGAGTTCATGACCGATAGCGCAACGCTCGCGGACGGACTTGCACCACCGGCTGATGCCAGGCCGCCCCGTATCGCAATCGGCGGCAGCGAGCTGACGCTGCGTCCGCCGGCGCTGTCCGATCTCGCCGAATTGGCCGCAGCCTCCGACTGTGCGGCTGCGGCCCAGCTATTGCTCGCGCGCTGCCTCGGCGTGGCGTCGCCGACTGCGTTTGATCAGGGCGTACTCGACAAGATCGAGGCCGAACTCGAACGTTGCGATCCCGGCGCGGTCCTCGCCTTCGCGCTCGACTGCCCCGATTGCGGTCACGCCTGGCAGGCCGTGATCGACATCGCGCCGGCGCTCTGGGCCGAAGTGCAGGCGGCGGCCGAACGCAGCCTGCTCGAAGTTGATGCGCTCGCGCGCGAATATGGCTGGAGCGAAGCCGAGGTGCTGGCGCTGCCGCATGCCCGCCGCGCCGCCTATCTGCAACTCGCGGGCGCCTCATGACGGGCCTCCTGCAAAATCTCGCGCGCCTCGGGCGCGGCGAACCGATCGCAGGCGCCGCACGCGTTGCGCTGCCGCCGCGTTTTGCTGGTCCGGTCCAGATCGGCAATGCGCCGATGCTCGAAACATGGCCGGACGAAGGGCAGGCGCTGGCGCCACCGCAAGCCGCGATGCCGGACTCGACCAATGCTGATGATCCTGTCACGGAGGCACAAGCGCCGCAGCACAAACCGGCTGAGCCTGATCAAGAGACGGCTTCCTTACGCCTTGTGACGAAGATTGCCGCTGCCCTGCCCCGTCAATCGAACGACGCGCAGTCGATATCGCTTGGCGATGCCGCTCCGCCTGTCGCTTCGCGCGATTCGCAGCGCATGACGAATCCGCTCAATGTGGCCGTGCAAGATGCACCGCCGTCGAGAAACGAGGCCGCAACACCGCTCGCGCCGCCGCTCGGCCAGGCCGTGCTCGCGGGCCAGGCGCAACGTCGGCGCGAAACGCCGCCCGTGATCAAGGTGACGATCGACCGCATCGACATCCGCTCGCCGGAGCCGCCGCGGAGCGCCCGCACCGTCAAGCCCGCGCCAAAGCCGTCGGTCTCGCTGTCCGACTATCTCCGCCGTCCGGGACCGGGAGGCCGCGCATGAGTTCACCGCTTGCGATCGGTGCGGTCAGCGCGGTGCTGCGCAACCTGCTCGACAACGGGCTGATCGAGGCCGGGCCCGCAGTCGGCGGCACGGTCAATGTCAGCGCCGTTGCCCCTGATACGATCGACCTCACCAGCTCTGAGGAGCAGCCGCGGCTCAATCTGTTCCTGCATCAGGTGACGCCGAATCCGGGTTGGCGCAACCAGGCCCTGCCATCGCGCTCCTCGAGCAGTGGCGAACGGCTGACCAATGCACCGCTCGCGCTCGACCTGCACTATCTGCTCACGGCCTATGCCCGGGTCGATTGTCAGGCCGAGATCCTGCTCGGCTATGGCATGCATCTGTTGCACGAGCGCCCGGTGCTCGACCGCGCTGCCGTGCAGCGCGCGCTCAATCCCAATCCACTCGATATCGCGATGCTGCCGCCGGCATTCCAGGCCCTCGCCGCCGCCGACCTCGCCGACCAGGCCGAGCTGATCAAGATCACACCGGCCGTGATGGGGCCCGAGGAGATGTCAAGATTGTGGGCGGCGATCCAGTCGCACTACCGGCCCACGGCCGCCTATGTGGTATCGGTGGTGCTGATCGAAGCCACCAAGCCTGCGGTCTCGCCGTTGCCGGTGCTGTCGCGCGGGATCGTCGATCCCGTCACCAAGCGCGACCGCGGCGTCGTCGTCAATCCGGATCTGCTGCCGCCATTGCCGACGCTGTTCGCGG
Organism: Bradyrhizobium betae; assembly: GCF_004123905.1. Lineage (GTDB taxonomy): Bacteria > Pseudomonadota > Alphaproteobacteria > Rhizobiales > Xanthobacteraceae > Bradyrhizobium > Bradyrhizobium betae_A. Next base: position 260,485 of record NZ_MZXW01000050.1, on the reverse strand, counting down.
CGACGCCACAGTTGAAGCAAGCCGGTGCGCGGCTCGGCGAGCCCGTGGTTCTCACCGGCATCCGCCTGAGCGGCAGCAATTTTCATGTGCGGCTCGCACACCCGCTGTTTCCGGTTCCTTTTGAGCTGGTGCCGGGCCTCCCCAATGACGACGGCACCGAGCTCACCGTAACGCTGCCGAACGATGCCGCCGCGCAGGCCGCGCTCGCACCCGGGCAATGGAGCCTGACACTGCGCTTCCTGCCGGCGGGCGAAGCTAACGAGCGCGAGACCAATGCGGTGGCGCTGATCATCGCCCCCGCCCTGGTCATTGCCGCCGATGCTCCGCTTTCGCTGCCTGCGGCGACCGTGCTGCGCAAGACTGCGCCGCTACGCATCACCGCCACCCTGTTCTCGCGCCCGCAAGTGCAGCCGCGGCAGCACGCCAGCCTCGTGCTCGGCACGGTGGAAGCCGCCGCCAAGCCGCGCACTGCTGCGACCGACCCGCTGGTATTCGACTTCGCCCCGACCCTTCCTGCCGGCGCCTATCCGGCGCGGCTGCGCGTCGACGGCGTCGACAGCTTGCTGCTCGATCTCGGCGGCGACGCACCGGCCTTCGATGCCTCGCAAACTCTGGTCGTGCCGCCATGAACATGCACGACAGACCGCAAGCCCAGCCCGAGATCGACTGGGCCAGCCGCAACCAGCAATGGTTGGCAGCGCAGGTCGCCGCGCTGCGCCTGCGCCTCTCGGAAAGCCCCTCCGCCAACCCCGAGTCGGCTCCGCAGCAATGCGATAATGATTTCGAGCCGGCGCTCGATGCGCTAACAAAACTGTTCGGCCTGTCGCCGTTCGAGCGCGACATCGTGCTGCTCGCGGCCGGTGTCGAGCTCGACAGTGCGCTGCGCCGCCTTGTCGGCGAGGCGATGGCCCAGGCGCCCGAAGCTGGCACGAGCACACAGCCGACGTTCAATTTCGCCATGCAGACGCTGACTGAACCGCACTGGGATGCGCTGTCGCCGCTGCGGCCATTGCGGCGCTGGCGCCTGATCGTCTGCGACGGTCGCGAGGCGCCACAGCGCCGGCCGATCCAGATCGACGAGCGCGTGCTGCACTACCTCACCGGCGTCGCCGCGATGGATGTCCGGCTGATCGGGCTCGTCCGCTGCGAGCCAATCGGACCGGGTGATCTCGATGCGCCGCTCGCGACCACCGTCGCACACGCCCTCGGCTCAGGCGCGGCAGCACTGGTCGCGCTGGATCATGCCCGCGGCGAGATCGAGCCGCAATGCGACCTCGCGCGTGCCGCGCTCGCCGGGTTCGGGGCAAGCGGACTGTGGCTGCATGCCCGAGACCTGCCGCACGATCCGCGCGAGATCGCCGAGACGGCTTGCCTGCTCGACCGCGAAGCCGCGCTGTCTGATGCCATCATCGCACTCGAGCTCGACCGCACGATCGAAACAACAGACGCCGAAGCGCGTGCGGTGACACTGCTTTCTCATCTGATGGGGCCTGCGATCGTGCTCAACGCGCCGGATCCTGTACGTCTGTCGCGGCTGCGACAGCGGCGCATGCTGCGTTTGCAGGTTGCAGATGCGTCCGTCGCCGCGCGGCAAGTCGCAGCCCTGCATGGACTGCCGCACGAACAGGCGACAGTGCTCGCAGCCGCCCTACGTCCGGCCTTGCGGCAATTCAACGTACCCGCCGCCGAACTGCGCCTCGTCGTGACCGAGGCCCTGGCCGAAACACGCGGTGAGCCTGCCCAGCTGGGACCTGCGATATGGCGGCTGTGCCGCACCGGGGCGCGCGGCGGACTGGACGCGCTGGCGCAGCGGATCGACAGTCGCGTCGCCTTCGAGGATCTGGTCGCGCCGCCGGTCGTAATCGCGCAGCTCCGCGCCATCGCGGGTGAATTGCAGCACCGGCCGCGCGTCCATGGCGACTGGGGCTTTGCCGCGCATAACGGCCGCGGGCTAGGCGCCGCCGCGCTGTTCGCCGGGGAATCCGGCACCGGCAAGACCTACGCCGCCGAGGCGATCGCGAACGCCGCGAGGCTCGATCTCTACCGCGTCGATCTCGCCAGCGTCGTCAGCAAATATATCGGCGAGACCGAGAAGAATCTGAGCCGGCTGTTCGAAGCCGCCCAGACCAGCGGCGCGATCCTGCTGTTCGACGAGGCCGATGCGCTGTTCGGCAAGCGCAGCGAGGTGCGCGACAGCCACGACCGCTTCGCCAATATCGAGATTGCCTATCTGTTGCAGCGGATCGAGACCTATCGCGGGCTCGCCGTCCTCACCACCAACATGAAGAGCGCGCTCGACCGCGCCTTCCTGCGCCGCATCCGCTACGTCATCCAGTTCCCCTTCCCCGACGTCGCCGCGCGCGAAAAACTGTGGCGGATGCAATTCCCCGCCGATGCGCCGCTCGGCGAGGTGGATTTCGCCGGCCTCGCCAGACTGCAGCTGACCGGCGGCAACATCCGCGCCATCGCACTCAACGCCGCCTTCCTGGCCGCCGCCGACGGCGGGCGGATCGAACAGGACGCGATCAACGCGGCCGTGCGCGCCGAATTCTCCAAGCTCGAACGGCCAATGCCTGGAGCTGCGCCATGAAACATGCCGGCATCGAGATCCGGATCGGGCGCCTCGTCGTCGATGCGTCACGACATGCTGAGACAGCAGGGCTCGCGGACGCTATCGGCCAGGCATTGCATCAGCGGCTCGCCGGGTCCGCCAATGACTCACGCGCCGCCCACGGCGACGCGCCGCATGCGGTTGCCGATCGCATTGCGACACGGTTGACCACAACGCCCGGTGCTGGAAATCCGCGAGGGCAGTCATGACCGCACGGGCCGCCCCGACGGTGCTCAAACAATCCGCGCCAGCGCGTGTGCCTTCGCTCGAGCTTCGTCCCGCCCGTGACCGCTTCGAGACCGAAGCCGAGCACGCGGCCGAGACCGTCATGCGACCAGCGGCAACCTTTGGCCACGCCCCGTCGCTGTCACCACTTCCGCGTGCTACGCACGCCGGAGGAGATACCGCACCGGCCGAAGTCTCCGACGTGGTTGGCTCGGCCGGCGTGTCGCTCGGCGCTCCGACGCGGCAGACGATGGAGCGGCAATTCCGCTCCGACTTCAGCCGCGTGCGCATCCACACCGACCAGCAGGCTGCGGCTTCGGCCCGCGCAATTCGCGCGACCGCCTATACCGCCGGTTCCCACATCGTGTTCGGCAGCGGCGCATACGATCCGCAAACCTCGCGCGGCCGGCACATCCTGGCGCACGAGCTTGCCCATGTCGTCCAGCAGCGCGGCACGACCGCACCGCCAGCCGCGGTGCAGCGGCTCGCATGGTATGAATCGATCGCCGTCTTCTTCGGTGCCGAGGGGAATTTCGACGATAAGGAATTGCTCGCCTATCTCGAAAAGATCACCACGGCCAACGAGCACGAGGGCAGCTTCGACAGCGACAACAAGGCACGCGCCGTCGTCCGCCGTTGGAAGGCCGGCCAGGCCGCCTTCAAGCTCGAGCCACTTCAGAAGGCCCTGCTAATCCAGGAGATGCAGGACGGTCCGACACTCGATGACGACGAGAACGCCATCCTCGACCTGCTCGAATTGAGCGACATCGCTGCCCTCCGGGTCATGTTCGGTGCAGGTAAACTCAGCGTCAAGGATCTCGAATCGGATCTCGACGGGGCCGAGTACAAGAGACTGACCCAGTTCTTCGCCACCCGCTTCCGTGACGGACGCGACGGCCTGCTGAAGGGGAACGTCGAGCCGAAGGGCGATCCCGGCAAGGGCGCGCCGGTCTTCGCCTACGACGCGGCCGGTCTCAAACAGAGGCTCGACGCCGCGACTAGCTCTGACCAGGTCGACAGCGTCGCCGCCGAGATCTTCGCACTTGAACCCAAAGCGCGCGACAAGGCGATGCAGGATCTCGGCCGCGAGCGCTCGGCGCTTGCCCGCCAAATTGACGATCTGGCTGAGAAAATCGCCGCCGAAACGGATGAAGACAAGAAGCTGCTCCTCGGAATCAAGGCCAGCACAACCAGCGGGAGGCTCAAGGCCTACGACATCATGCTCCAGCGGGCGTCGCGCGACATTGCTCTGACCACCAGCGGCAAGGAATTATCCAGGACAGTCGCTCCGAACGACGCGCAGAAAGCCGAGATCACCAAAGCACTCAAGCCGGACGTCCGGCTCGCTTCCGACGGCACCGAGGTCACATTCGATAACACCGATGCAGGCAAGCAAAAATACGAAGCCGAGCTACGCGACCTGTTGCCGACCATGGTCAAGGCCTATTGGGACACTTACGTGCCGGGCCGTGGCACCGCCGAGCATAACAACAAGGCCAAGACGCACGAACTCAAGGAGTTTGAGCGGATTGGCCTGGCCAGCAAGGCGGAAACCGACAAGGTGTTCGGCGATTACTATGACGCGTCGAAGCATCCGGAGCTGAAGGCCGATACCGACACCACGCCCGGCAGCATCCATGACAAGTTCGCTGTCGTCGACGCGCAACTTAAGTCGATGAACGACGACCAGAGGCGCGCCAAGGCGCGTCGCATGTTGATCTATTTCTTCCAGTCCGACCCGGGCATACGAGCGATCAACCGAAAGCTCAGCGCTTCGCCGGCCTTTGACAAGGACAAAAACCCGATCAACGACGAAGCGACGATCATGGCCAAGCTCGCGACCGAATTCACTACCACGGACGACCAGGTGAAACAGCTCAACGAAATCGAACGCGGCTGGGACGCCTCGGCCCGCGTTGGCGAAGTCAGCATTCAGATCTTCAAGAAGAGCTCTCCATACGAAGATCGCGATTTTCTGTGGGACATGTTTCAGACACTCATTCACGAATACATCCACACGCTGCGCGCCAAGGAATACAACGACTTTGCCAAGACGTTCGGCGATTCACCTCAATACAACACCCTCATCGAGGGCGTCGATTCGCTGCTCGACGAGATCGTGTGGGAGAATGTCGGGCCGCGGGTGAACGCCCCCAAACTGCGGGTGGCGGTCGAAGGCCCGGAGAATGCCAAGCTCGACCCGATTACCGTGAAACCGGCTTCGCGTCGGCGCTACCTCTCCTATGCCGAGGCCGTGAAGCTCGTCAACGTCGTCGGAATCCGCAATCTTTACGCCGCCTATTTCCAGGGCGACGTCAAGAAGATCGGAGGGTGAACGATGCTCGCCGCCGTCACCTCGCCTCCCGCCTTGCCGCCGCTGCAAGCCTTCGCGAACCGCACGCTGCGCGCCTTCGCCGGGCTTGCAAGTCCGACCTCGCTCGACGATGTCGGAGCCGTGTTCGATCTCGATCGCTCGTGGCATGGCCAAGGCTTTCTCGGCAGCGCAGGACGTCGGACAGACTGGTTCAGCGCCGCCGCCAAGGGCTTTGCTCGCGGCATTCGGGTATGGGGCGAGGACGAAGCCGTCGTCCTCGTCGAGGCAACCGACGTCAGCCTCCCCGAACCGCTCACGTCCCTGCTCAATACCTTGGGTGAGCCGGAGGCGAAGCTCGATTCATTCCTCGGCACGTTCGAGATCAAGGGTAGCGAATACGTCTACGCACGGCGTGGCCTCGTCCTCTACGTCAATCCCGCAACCGCCAAGCTGCTGCGGATCGCCGGGTTCGCGCCGGCGAGCCTCTACGACTATCAGCGGAACCTGCGGCTCGATCTGGAAGTGAAGCTGTTGCCGCCGTCGCGGGATGACATGCCATGACCGGCCTCACCTCCTCCCCAAAACTCATCAAGGGCGGCCTCGTGGTGCTGGCACCGGGCGGCGGCACGGTGCGCAGGCAGATCGCGCTTCAATACAATCCGGATACGCTGAGCCGCAGTTACCAAGTGCAAGGCACCGGCGGCGACGGCTCGGCCGGCGGGCGGGCGCAGCCGTTTCGGCTGAAGGGCCCGGCAATCGAGACTATCAAGCTCGATGCCGAGATCGACGCCACCGACCAGCTCGCCGATCCCGACGCGCATGCCAATGCAGTCGCGTTCGGCATCGCGCCTCAACTCGCGGTGCTCGAAGCCCTCGTCAATCCCAGCGTCGACGACCTGCTTGGCATTGCGAACCAGGCCGACGGCGGCACACTCGAGATCCTGCCGCCGGAGGCGCCGCTCACCTTGTTCGTCTGGAGCAAGAACCGGGTCGCACCGGTGCGCGTCGCCGAATTCTCCATCGTCGAGGAGGCCTTCGACCCCGCGCTCAATCCGATCCGTGCAAAAGTCTCACTCGGGCTGCATGTGATGAGCACCGACGATCTCGGCTTCACCCATCGCGGCGGCACCATCTTCCTCAATTATTTGCGCAACCGCGAGACGCTCGCCGGCCTCACCGGCGGTGCTTCGCTGGCCTCGCTTGGCCTTTCCAGCCTGCCCTGACGGAGCACAACATGTCCTCGGATCCCGTCCAGATGCTGATCGATGCCGGTGCGTTTCCGGACAATACATTCGCGTCGAACAGCCGCTATCACGGCACGGCGATCGGACGATTGAAGCGCAGTGCCGACGATCCCGGCGTCGCCTATGTGCTGCGCCGCTTCATTCCGCAAGGCCGCGATATCGGCATCGCCGGCGAGCACATCGTCAATGCCGGCGAACGGCCGGACACGCTGGCATCCGTGACGCTCGGCGATCCCGAACTGTATTGGCGGATCGCCGACGCCAATGTCGTGACCGATCCGTTCGAGCTCACCGACACCCCCGGCGAGCGGGTGCAGATCCCGCGTCCGAACGGGCTGTAGGGAGACCATTCCCGATGATGCAAGGCGGCGTCCAGCTCTCGCTCCAGATCGGCCCGTCGCCGGTGCCGGCGCCGCGCGAGGTGCTGGAGACGCTGACCCACGCCAAGATCGAGATCGGATCGGGCGATGCGCAGAGCGGCTTTGAGCTGACCTTCGACCTGCCGGTGCGTTCGCCATTGCGTACCATCTTCCTGCTCGCCGGCGGCGGTGCGCTGCCGCCGCTGCTCCGCGTCGTGCTGATCGTCACCATCAACGGCACGGCCGAATCCATCATCGACGGCATGGTCACCAATGTCGAGACCCAGCCCGGCTCCGGCGGCGTCGGCAAGCTGGTGATCAAGGGCAAGGACATGTCGGCGCTAATGGACATCATCGAGCTGCCCGGCCTGCCCTTCCCGGCGATGCCGCCCTCGGTGCGGGTGCTCGCGATCCTTGCCAAATACGCCGCCCTCGGCGTGATCCCGATGGTGATCCCGAGCGTGCTCGACATCCCCCCGATCCCGGTGCAGCAGATCCCGCAGCAGAAGGGCAGCGACTACGCCTACGTCAAGAAGCTCGCGGGCGAGGCCGGCTATGTCTTCTATCTCGAGGCGGGCCCGGCGCCCGGCGCCTCAAAGGCCTATTGGGGACCGGAGATCCGCTTCGGCGCGCCGCAGCCGGCGCTCACCACCAACATGGATGCGCTCACCAATGTCGAGGAGATCTCGTTCAACTTCGACAAAGAACGCAAGATCATGCCGATCGTGTTCTTCCAGGAGGCCAACAGCAAGGCTCCGATCCCGGTACCGATCCCCGACATCACGCCGATGAGCCCGCCGCTCGGCGCCGTGCCGCCGCTACCGCCGAAGATCGAGAAGCTCGCCAACACCGCGCATCTGTCCGCACCGCAGGCGCTGATGGCGGGGCTTGCCTATGCGAGCCAGCACAGCGACAGCGTGTTCGGCAACGGCAAGCTCGACGTCGCCAGATATGGCCGTTTGCTGAAGTCGCGACAGCTGGTCGGCGTGCGCGGCGCGGGCCTGCCGTATGACGGGCTCTATTATGTCAAGAACGTCACCCACGAGATCGAGCGCGGCTCCTACAAACAGTCGTTCTCGCTTGCACGCAACGCGCTGATCTCGACCGTGCCGCAGGTGCCGACATGAGCGATACGCCCCTCTTCGGAAAATATCGCGCGGTGGTGATCAACAACATCGATCCGCTCCAGATCGGCCGGATCCAGGTGATGGTGCCGGACGTCGGCGCCGTGATCCCGACGAGCTGGGCGATGCCCTGCGTGCCGACCGCGGGCATCAATGCCGGCTTCTTCTCGGTGCCCGTCATCGGCGCCGGCGTCTGGATCGAGTTCGAGCGCGGCGATCCTGACTATCCGGTCTGGGTCGGATGCTACTGGGGCAGCGCTGCCGAAGTGCCGGTGCTCGCCCATGCGATACCGCCCGGCGTGCCGGGCATAACGCTGCAGACCCCTTTGAAGAACGGTCTCACCATCAGCGACGTGCCGGGACCGACCGGCGGCATCCTGATGCAGACCACCACCGGCGCGATGATCTCTGTCAGCGACGTCGGCATTACCATTTCCAATGGCAAGGGTGCGGTCATCACCATGACCGGACCGACCGTTGACGTGAATCTCGGCGCGCTCACCGTGATCTAGGAGGAACACATGCCTGCTCCCGTCCTGCATCTTGGCGCCACCGTGCTGTGCAGCCATGCCGGACAGGCGATGCCGGTCTCGCCGTTCCCGCGCGTGATGCTGTCCGGCCAGCCCGCCGTCAATCTCACCAGCCCCTATGCGATTGCAGGCTGTTCGCTGACCGGTTCGGCGCCGCCTTGCGTCACCGCGCAGATGGTGGTGGGCGCGGCGCGGGTGATGATCGGCGGCGCGCCGGCCGCGACCATGATGGGCCAATCGGTCTGCACGCCGACGGGCACGCCGATGCTGCCCGTCGTCGCGCAGACGCGCGTGCTGGCCACTTAAGGGGAGGATGAGATGAGCAACGAGCTCGATTTCCCCTATCATTTCGACGATCAAGGCCGCACGGCCACGACCGATCGCCCCGATCACATCCGCGACCTGATCGAGCAGGTGCTGTTCACCGCACAGGGCGAACGGGTGATGCGACCGGATTTCGGAGCGGGGCTGCTGGCGCTGGTATTCGAGCCCAATTCGGTGACGCTCGCCGCGACCACGCAGATGCTGGCACAAGCCGCGCTGCACCAGCATCTCGCGCACCTGATCGCCGTGAATTCGGTCGAAGTGATCAATGACGATGCGGTGTTGCGCGTCGAGATCCGCTACGTCGTGCTGGCCGACCGCACCAGCCACGTCGCGGACTTTGCAGTTCCGGGAGGCGCGGCATGAAGCAACATTGCTGCGACCCACGCCGGCTCGAAGTGCTCAAGGCCAAGGGCAGCGCCAACGCCATCGAGTTCATCGAGGTGCTCGACCTCGCGTCCCCGCCCGGCGCGCCGCGGCAACAGACCCTGCTGGTGCGGCTGCTGCATTCCGGCTTTGCACTTTCGCCGGACAATCTGCGCATCACCGGCGGCGAGCGGATCGCAACCGTCGGTGTGATCTGGTGCGCGCCAGCCGACGCGCTGCCACCCGAAGCCGAACCCGGACTGGTCGACACCATCGACGATCTCCCCCGCACGCTGGTGGTCCGCACCGACGGCAGCGGCGATTACTCGATCTACAGTTTCGGCATTTTTGCCAATTCCGGCTCGGTCCTGCCGCCGGCCGGCTTCGATCCAAAATTGTCGGCGATCGACTTCACCTTCAAGATCGAATGCCCCTCGGACTATGACTGCGCGGATACCACGCCCTGCCCACCGGTGCCGCGCCCGCGGCCCGTTATCGACTATCTCGCGCGCGACTATCAGGGCTTTCGCCGGCTGATGCTCGACCGGCTGAGCCTGCTCGTTCCCGGCTGGCAGGAACGCTCCGCAGCCGATCTCGGCGTGACCCTTGTCGAACTACTCGCCTATGCCGCCGACAACCTCGCCTACCGCCAGGATGCGATCGCCAACGAAGCCTATCTCGCGACCGCGCGGCAGCGCATCTCGGTACGGCGCCATGCCCGGCTGGTCGACTACCACCTGCACGAGGGCTGCAACGCGCGCGCCTTCGTGCATTTCGACGTGAACGGGCAGGACATAGCTCTGGACAAGGGCACGCAATTGCTCACCCGCGTCCCCGGGCTTGACTTGGTGCTGACGCCGGGCTCGCATGAGTTGACCGATGCGATCGATGGCGGCGCCGAGATCTTCGAGACCGTGGGGCCCGCCGTGCTCGACCAGCAGCAGAACAGCCTCACCTTCTACGCCTGGGGCAACAAAGGCTGCTGCCTGCCGCGCGGCACCACGCGCGCGACGTTGCGCGGGCACATCGACACACTCGCGGTCGGCGACATCCTGATCTTCGAAGAGGTCATCAGCCCGACGACGCTGTCTCCTGATGATGCCGATCCCGGGCATCGCTGGGCGGCGCGGCTGACCGAAATCGTGCTCTCGACCGATCCGTCCGGCGGGCTGTTCGACGAGCCGCCGGTCGACGGCCCCATCGACGTCACCGAGATCGCCTGGAGCGAGGCTGACGCGCTGCCCTTCCCGCTGCGCCTGACGGTCGAAGATCGCCCCGAGCTCGCGATCAGCGTTGCCCGCGGAAATATCGTGCTCGTCGATCACGGCCGCACGCTGGCGCCCGAGCATCTCGGTACGATGCCACGCGCGACCTTGAAGCAGGCCTCGTCAGCGCCAGGCAATTGCTGCACGTCGATCCCGGATGTGACCGTGCCGGCCCGCTTCCGCCCGGCATTGGCGAACAGCCCGTTGACGCAATCCTTCGATCTCGGCGCGCTGCTCGCCGTTCCCGTCAGCAAGGACACACCGTGGTGGGCGGCGAGTGCGTTCGCTCTTTTGTCGCCGCGTGATGCCACTCCCGCCATTGTCGATCTCACCGGACAAGTCGCCGGCACTACGGAACATTGGCTGCCGAGGCGCGATCTGATCGACAGCGCCGGCAATATGCCCCACGTCGTCGTCGAGATCGACAACCACAGCCGCGCTTTGCTGCGGTTCGGCGACGGCCTGCTCGGCAAGCGGCCCGCGGAGGATACCGCGTTCACCGCGACCTACCGGATCGGCAACGGCACGGCAGGCAATGTCGGCGCTGAGGCCATCGCGCATATCGTCAGCGCGACGAATGGCGTGTTCACCGCCGTGCGCAACCCGCTTCCTGCCTCCGGCGGCATCGACCCCGAGGCCATCGAGGCGGCACGGCGCGACGCGCCGCAGGCCTTCCGCACCCAGGAGCGAGCGGTGACGGCAGCCGACTACGCCGCCGCGACTGAGCGGCGCGCCGATGTGCAGCGCGCCGCCGCGACGTTCCGTTGGACCGGCAGCTGGTACACCGTGTTCGTGACGCCCGACCGCTTCGGCGGCGGCGCCGTCGACGCCCCCTTCGCGGCACAAGTGCGCAACCATCTCGAGCGGTTCAGGATGGCCGGCTACGATCTCGACGTGCGTCCGCCGCGCTACGTGCCGCTCGACGTCACGCTGCATGTCTGCGTCAAGCCGGACTATTTCCGCGCCGAGGTCGCCCAAGTGGTACGGACGGTGCTGTCGAGCACGGTGCTGCCTGACGGCACGCTCGGCCTATTCCACCCCGACAATTTCTCCTTCGGCGATCCCGTCTATCTCAGCCGCATCATCGCAGCTGCACAGGCGGTCGAGGGCGTCGAGGCGGTGCAGGCCGAGAAATTCCAGCGATTCATCTCTCCACTCGCGACATCACTGAAAGACGAGGTAATCCCGATCGGCAGCCTCGAGATCGCGCAGCTCGCCAACAACCCGAGCTTCCGCGAGCGCGGCCGGCTCATCATCGAAGCGGGAGGCGGCAAATGACGCTACCCATCCCGGTCATCAAGCCGCCCGCTTTGCCTGCCGGCAGCGAAAGCTGCGGCTGCTGCGCCGGCGTCGAAGCCGAGACGCCGCAAGGCATCTCGAACCGCTACGGCCTTTCCGCCATCGCCTACCGGGTCGGCGACTACGCCCAGTTCCGCGATAGCCTGCATGCTGCGCTGTCATCTGCCGCGTTCGGCCCACTCGGCAAGTTGCAAAGCCGTAACGACGACGATTTCACCATCGGCCTGATCGACGCCTTCGCCTGCGCCGCCGACGTACTGACCTTCTACCAGGAGCGCATCGCCAACGAATCCTATCTTCGCACTGCGCTGGAGCGGGTTTCGCTCCAGGAGATGGGCCGGCTGATCGGCTACCGTCTGCGGCCCGGCGTTGCCGCCGAGACCTGGCTCGCCTTCACGCTGGAAACGCCGCCTGCGCCGCCGCCAAAACTGTCGCCCGAGCCGGGCAGCTTCGTCACCGGGGTGCCCGCGCAGGTCTCGATCGACATCGGCACCAAGGTGCAGAGCCTGCCAGGGCCGGGCGAGAAGCCGCAGACTTTTGAAACCGTCGAGCGGCTGGACGTCGCACGGCCGGCCTGGAATGCGATCCGGCCATGGATGGCGGAGACAAGGCGGCCGGGCAAGGAAGATACGGTCACCTACCTCGCCGGCCAGCGCAACAATCTGAAGCCGGGCGATGCGCTGCTGATCGTCGGCGACGCCTTCGATCCCGGCACCAATGACACCAATTGGGACTTCCGCTTCATCGACAGCGTCGAGCTGCAATCGGATTTCGATCGCACCAAGGTCACCTGGCGTGTCGGCCTGACCAACGTCGAAGCGACGCAGGATTCCAAGGTGTATGCGCTGCGCAAGCGCGCCGCGCCGTTCGGCCACAACGCGCCGATGTGGATGTCGATGTCTGCTGATTTTCGCAGCAACTATCCAAACGGAAGCAACGCGAAGGACTGGCCTGACTATGCCATCTCGCCTGCGGGCGCGACCAACGACGGCGGCTTCATCGATCTCGATACAGTCTATTCAGAGGTCCGCACCGGCGGCTACGTCGTGCTTTCGATGGCCGCAAGGGGTTCCATACAGATCGTCGTCAAGGCCATCGGTAACTCGGACGTCGTCCTCGATCTGGGCTCGCATCTAGACGTCTTTAAGGTCGCCGATGCGGACGAGACGTCGCGTGCGGAGTTCGCACTCGCCGGCAAGGTCACGCGGTTGCAATTGCGTGGGTCCAATTACGATCGCTATCAGGACCAGGTTCGGCGCTGTACCGTCTTCGCGCAGTCTGAGGATCTCAAACTGGCTCCGTACCCCGTCGACGACGCCGTAACGGGCGACAGCATCCCCGCTGCCGTCGGTGCCGATGGCTTCGTCCCCGGGCGGCGGCTGCTCGTGCGCGGCAATCGCGCCGCCGATGGCCAAGCGGTGGTCGTGCAGGCGACGCTGGTGTCCGTCCAAACAGTCGATTCCGGTCGCTGCACGCTTCAAATCGACCCACCGCTTGCCAACGGTCTCGAGCGTGGCAGCGTGGTCGTCCACGCCAATGTCGTGACGGCCTCGCATGGCGAGACGGTGACGCAGATCCTCGGCTCCGGCGATGCGGCCCAGCCGTTCCAGCAATTCGAGCTGAAGCAGGTGCCGCTGACCTATCGCGCTGCCGCAAATGAGAGCGGCGCCGCGAGCGAATTGACGCTGCGGATCGGCGAGATCGCATGGCACGAGCGCACGACCCTGTACGGTGCGGCCGCGACCGATCACGCTTTCGCGCTCGATGTCGACGAGCAGGGCCGCAATCTCGTGAAGTTCGGCGACGGAGCCAGCGGCGCACGGCTGCCGAGCGGGCTCAACAATGTCCGCGCCACCTATCGCAAGGGCATCGGCATCGCCGGCAATGTCCGCGCCGAGACCCTGAGCCAGTTGCTGTCGCGCCCGCTCGGACTCAAGGGCGTCAGCAACCCGCTCGCCGCCGAGGGCGGCAATGACCCGGAGCCGGCTGATGCCGCGCGGCGCAGCATTCCGCTCGGCGCGCGCACGCTCGGCCGCGTGGTGTCCGTTCTCGACTACGAGGATTTTGCCAGCGCCTTCACCGGCGTTGCCAAGGCGCAGGCGCAGGTGCTGCAACTGCCGCGGGGAAAGACCGTCGCCATCACGATCGCGGGGCCGCCCGGCGCGCCCGTCAATTCCGCAAGCCCGGTGTGGATCAATTTGCTCGCCGCGCTCAAGGCTGGGGGCGATCCGCATGTCGCGGTGGCACTGCTGCCCTACCAGTCCAGCACGTTCCGGATTGGACTGAAGGTCAAGCGCGATCCCGATTTCGACGCCAAGGCTGTACTGGCCGCGGTCGAAGCCGCGCTGCGTACGCACTTTGCCTTCGACACGCGTGAGCTCGGCCAGGCTGTGCAGCAATCCGACGTGATCGCGGCGGCGCAATCTGTGCCTGGAATCGTCGCCATCGACCTCGTCAAGCTCTATGGCGGCACGACACCCTATGCCCAGACCATTCCCTCGCGCCAAGTCCGGTTGCTGGCGTCGCGGATGCATGTCGAGCAGGGCATCGCAAGGCCGAGCGAGCTTCTGACCTTGGACCCGGCGCCGTTCGCCCAGTTGGAGGAGATGGCATGAACAGCCTCACCGCTGAGCGGCTCTATGGCCTGCTGCCGGCGCTGCACCGGCTGCGCGACGCGGCGCTGGCAGGCGATCCCGCCACGACTGGTCCGCTTCAGGCCCTGCTGGCGGCTTTTGCTCGCGAATTCGCCGCGCTGGAAGAGTCCGTCGACCAGCTCTACGACGACCAGTTCATCGAAACCTGCGCCGAATGGGTCACGCCTTACATCGGCGATCTCATCGGCTACCGGCCGCTGCGCGGACTCGGCGGCGAACTGACCTCGCCGCGTGCGGAAGTTGCCGACACCATCGCCTTCCGCCGCCGCAAGGGCACCGCGCTGATGCTGGAGGAGCTCGCGCATGACGTGACCGGCTGGCCGGCCCATGCGGTCGAATATTTCGAGCAACTGGCCACGACGCAATACATGAAGCACATCCGGCTGCACGCGCCGGCGACTTGCAATCTGCGCGACACCGCGGCGCTGTTCCGGCGCGACGGCGCCTTCAACAGCATCGCGCACACCGCCGAGATGCGGCGGCCGGAGACGGGCGCCGGGCGCTACAACATCCCCAATATCGGCATCTTCCTGTGGCGACTGTTGTCGCTGTCGCTCACGGCGCTGCCGCTGACGCCTGTCGCAGGCGACGCAAGCGGTCGGAAATTCCGTCTCAATCCGCTCGGCGCGGATATGCGGCTGTTCCGCTTCGCGCAGTCCGAGACCGATATTTCTCATCTGGCCGAGCCCATCAACGTGCCGGAGCCGCTGTCGGTACGGCTGATGGCCATGGCCGTGCGCGCGACGCAGGCGACCGCGCAGCCGGACACGCAGCGCGACGACGATTATGGCGACGGAGAGAGCCTCGTGTTCTTCACGCCAGGCACTCCGCCCGTGCCGGTGCCGACGGCGAAGGTCCGCGTCTGCGATCTCCGCGACATCCTCGATGGCGGCGGCAATGTGATCGGCTGGGCGCATGAGGCCCAGGTGGCGGCGGGCACGATCGGCTTCGACCCCGAGCGCGGCCGCGTGCTGCTGGGTGCCGCCGCCGACGGGCCGCTGCTCGCGACCTTCCACTACGGCACCGCGCGCCAGATCGGCGGCGGCGAATATCCGCGTATCCCGGCCAACAGCGATATCGGCAACGAGCAAACCGTCAACGCCAGCGGCGCCTGGCAATCCAAACTCGACCTGATCAGGACTGGTGGCCGTCTCATCGTTGGCGACAGCCTGACCTATGCGGAGACACCGACCTTCGAGGTTGACGACGTCCTCGGCAATGCCACGCCGCACCATGTCGTGGTCGCCGCGCACGACCAGACCCGCCCTCTGCTGGCCGCAAGCGGCGAGATCACGCTCGACATCGGCGCCCGCGGACGCCTCACGCTCGACGGGCTCGCGATCTCCGGTGGCGCGTTGCGGCTGGCAGCGTTCGCCGATGTCGAGCCGCGGGAGCTGGTGCTGCGTGACTGCACGCTGGTGCCTGGACTCACCCTGAATGGCGACGGCAGCCCGGTCTCACCCGGCACGCCGAGCCTGATCATCGAGCATCCCTTCGCCAAGGTGACGCTAGAGCGCTGCATCACCGGCCCGATCCACGCTGTCACCGACGCCGAGATAACGTTGACCGATTGCATCATCGATGCCAGCGCGCCAGAGAATGTCGCCTTTGCCGCCGATGACGCAGGCGGCACAGGCGCCGAACTGACCGTCGCCCAATGCACCGTCATCGGCAAGATTCACACGAAGCTATTGAAGCTCGCCTCCAACTCCATCCTCTTCGCAAAGCTCGGTCCGAAGCCCGCGGAAAAATGGATCGCGCCGCTTCTGGTCCAGCGTCGCCAGGAGGGCTGCGTCCGCTTCTGCTACGTGCCGCCGGGTTCGATCACGCCGCGTAAATTCCATTGCGTGCCGAACGATGCGGCCCCTTCAGCGCTGCCGCTGTTCACCTCGCTTCGCTATGGCGACCCTGGCTATGTGCAGCTCCGCCGCACCACCAGTCTGTCGATCCGCGCCGGCGGCGACAATGACAGCGAGATCGGCGTGCTCAACGCATTATTCCAGCCGCAGCGCGAGGCCAATCTCAGGCTGCGGCTGGAGGAATATCTACGTTTCGGCCTGCACGCGGGCCTGTTTTTCGCGAGTTGACCGAGAGCATCGGAGGCTATCATGGGTGCCGACCTTTCACGCGTTCGTCTCGACCCGTTGCTCGACTTCGCCGGTCTGGAGCTGAAACAGGGTGCGGTGCTGCTGGACGGCGACGCCAACGAGCTGATGGCGATCCTCGACCGTCGGCTGCGCGCGCTCGCCAGCGACATTCTCGGCCGCGCCACGGTCTCCTCGACCACGCCTGATGGCTTCAAGCTCGGCGTCGCCGGCAACTCGCTTGAGATCGGCAAGGGCAGGCTCTATGTCGACGGCCTGCTCGCGGAGAACCATGGCCTCTCCGATCCCGATAAGCGCCTGTTCGACGAACTCATGGCCGAGACTGTTTTCACCGACAAGCTCACCTACGAGACGCAGCCCTATCTGCCGGCGGCGGTGCGGCCGCCGCTGCCGACCGCCGGCCGCCATCTCGTCTATCTCGACGTCTGGGAGCGCGAGCTGACTTATCTGGAGCGGCCTGAACTGGTCGAGATCGCCGTCGGCGTCGAAACCAGCTCGCGGCTCCAGACGGTGTGGCAGGTGCGCGTGCTCGATACTGACGCCGGCGACAACACCAGCTGCGTAACGCCAGACGACGACATGCCCGGCTGGACTACGGTGATCGCACCATCGACCGGCGTGCTGACGACGGGCACATTCGACGCAGCGCCAACGGACGATCCTTGCGAGTTGCCACCGACCGGCGGCTTCCGCGGCCTCGAGAACCAGCTCTACCGGGTCGAAATCCAGGATCCCGGCCAGCCCGGCGGCACCGCGACCTTCAAATGGTCGCGCGAAAATGCCAGCGTCGGCTCGCGCGTCGCCAGCATGATCTCGGCGACCGAGCTCGAGCTCGACAGCCTCGGGCGCGACGACGTGCTGCGTTTCAACATCGGCGATTGGGTCGAGATCATCGACGACGCCAGGGAGTTCTCGCAAAAAGCGGGCGAGATGCGCCGCATCACCGTCACAGAGGCGACCCGCCGCATCACCTTCGCGCCGGCGCTGCCGGCCCTGATGCTGCCGCCGGGATTCCCCAGCAACGACTGGCCGAAAACAACCAATCTGCGGGTGCGCCGCTGGGATCAGAAGGGAAAGGTGTTCCGGACCGATGCCAGCGGCACGCCGGTGCAGATCGGCGATCTCGACGCGGCTGGATCGACCGGTGTCATCAAGGTGCCGGCTGCGGGCACGACAGTGCTGCTCGAGGACGGCGTCACCGTCAGCTTCGATTCGACCGGACCTGCGGGGTTTCGCGCCGGCGACTGGTGGGCCTTCGCCGCTCGCACGGCGGACGCCAGCGTCGAGCTGCTCGACCGCGCCCCGCCGCGCGGCATCCACCACCATTATGCGCGCCTCGGCATCTGGGATGTCGGTGCCAAGAGCGTCACCGATTGCCGCCACCCCTGGCCGCCGGAAGGCGGCGGCCATGACTGCGCCTGTACGGCCTGCGTCACGGTCGAGCAGCACGAGAGCGGAAGCTTCACCATCCAGGACGCCGTCAACAAGGTGCGCGAGACCGGTGGCACCATCTGCCTCGGCCCCGGCCACTACGTGCTGAAAGCGGCTGTAACGATCAACCAGGCGAAATCGATCCGTATCGTCGGCAAGGGCCCGGCGACGCTGCTGGTAGCGCCGACCGGCGCCTTCGCCATCCAGGACTCCTTTGCGATCGCGATTGAAGACCTCGCGATCATCTCGCTCGCGCGCGATCCCACGATCGACGTCTCGACCTGCATCGGCCTTGGCCTGACGCGGCTCGCCATCGCGGCACTCGGCACCGAGAATGCCCAGCTTCCGGCGGTGGTGCTACACGGCGTGATTGGCGGCGCGAAGCTGGCCGAGAACGCGATCTTCGCGCCGGTTGCGATTGCAGGGGGCGCGTTGAAGGGCGTGGAGGGCGGCGCTGGCTTCCTGCTGACCGCCGCGATGACGATCGAGGAGAATGTGCTGCTATGCCAGCGCGGCGCCATCGCCTTCGCCGACGAGGTGCTGCATCTGCTCGCCACGCGAATTGCGCACAACGAGATCATCGGCTGCACCGACACCGCCATTGCGGCACAGGGCTTCGCGCTTCCTGGCGCGTCGCTCGCAATCGACGGCAACAGTTGCAATCTCACCGCCAACGGCATCGCCTGCGCCGCAGCCGGGCTCTGGATCGAACGCAACCAACTGCGCAACTGGTCGCAAGGCGATCATGTCGGGATCAGGCTGATCCCCGGGCTAGACCGCCGCAGCACGGCGACCGCGCAGATCCTCGCCAACCAGATCCACGGCTTTGGCGCCGCCGGCATCAAGGTGGTTGCCCCATCTCAGGACCTGATCATCAAGCTCAACGCAATCGACACCTGCGGCGCCGGCATCATGCTCGGCGGTGCGACGGACGCGGCTGCCGTCTCGATCGAGAACAACCATATCCGCAACATCGGGCCCGCCACCGAGAGCGATAACGGCACTGTGGTCGGCATCGAGGTGATCCGCGCCGATAGCGCCACGATCGCCGGCAATCAGGTTCGCGCGATTGGCGTTACGGCCGTGAAATCGACGTTGCGCGCCGGCGTTCTCACCTTTGGCGTCAACCGTCCCCGTGTCAGCGGCAATGAGATCGTCGAGGTCGCCCCCGCCAAGGGCTTTGTCGGCACCAGCGCCGGCATCATGCTGCGCGCGCCGCAGACCCAGATCGAAGTCAACCATAACAGCGTGCAGCGCGACCTCACGCCAGCCCCCGACGATTCGACCGGCAACTGGTTCGCGCTGACCACGGCCGAGGTCAATCCGCGCGTGCCATTCGGACAAGCAGGCGAGAAGGTCGCAATCCGGCTCGGCGACGGGCGTATCCTCGCGCTCGGCGTAGACTATGCGTTTGTCAGGGCCAGCCTCGCCGCCAACGACACCGAAGGCGCGCGCGCCGGCATTATCGGCAACACGCTGACCGGACGCGGACCTGCGCCCGCCGTGCTCCTGGTGGTGGGCCAGGAATGCCTGTTCAACGACAATCGCGTGGAAGCCGGCAGCAAGGCTGGCGGGGTGTTGCTGGAGAGTGCCGTGGCGATCATCAGCACCAACAGGGTGCGCAGCGGCGAGGGTTCGATCAGGCTCACCGGCGCGCGGTCGGTCGTTGTGATTGGCAACATCACCAACGGCGGCATCAGCATCCCCGGCGGCATCGCTAATACGCCGTGGGCGCCACTTAACGTGATCGGCTAATTTCGGGAGGTATTTCCATGCGCACCTTCGTCGTCGGAGAAGAGACAAAGCTCAAGGCCGTCAGCGAGAAGCTGCTGCATGCCAACCTGAGTCATGTCCGCAGCGAAGCCGCATTGAAGGCCTTGCAGGAGGTAAATCCGCATGCCGATCTGAACAAGCTCGCGCGTGGCACCGTGCTGTTCGTGCCGGATACGCCGGGTTTCAAGATCAGCACAACCAGCTCGGCCACCGAAGGTCCGCTCGCGGCCTTGCAGGAACTCCTGGACAAGGCGCTTGGCCTCGCGCTCGAAGAAACCGCGAGCGGGAACAGCGCTCGCGCTGCTGATCAGGACCAGACCGTCAAGGCGTTCGACGACGGCGCGGTGAAGAAGGCAATCAGCGACCCCGCTATCGGCCCCCAGGTCCGCGAGAGCGTCAATGCCGTCAGAAAGAGTTTTGAGGCCGATCGCGAGCTCGCCGCGCGCGCGGAGAAGAACATCGCCGACGTCGGCAAGGCTGCGATCGCAAAGCTCAACGAACTCGGCAAGACTCTTGGGTGAGATGCTCGCGCGAGGCCGCCGGTATATAGGCGGTCAGACCGCGCAGTAACGTTCCTGAATGTCCTTGTCCGCCAGCAGTGCCGCGGCGCTGCTTTGATGCACCACCTCGCCCTGGTCGATGATCACGGCGCGGTCGGCGAGCCGCAGAGCCCATTCGACGTTCTGCTCGACCAGCAGCAGCGTCTTGCCTTCGTCGCGCAGGCGGCGGAACAGCACGCCCATCTCCTCGACCAGAACCGGCATGATGCCTTCCGAAGGCTCGTCGAGCAGGATCATCTTTGGCTTGGCGATCAGCGCGCGCGCGATCGCCAACATCTGCTGCTCGCCGCCCGAAAGCGTCACGCCTTCCTGATCGAGCCGCTCCTTCAGGCGCGGAAAGGTCTCGGCGATCTCGTCGATCGCGGCGCGCTCCTCGATCACGCTACCGGCCGCGACGAGCCCGAGCCGCAGATTCTCACGCACGGAAAGCCCGGGGACGATGCGGCGCTCCTCGGGCACGTAAGCAAGACCAAGATGGAACCGCTGATGCGCACGCAGCGGCAACAACTCCTGGCCCGCAAAGCGCACGCGGCCCGTCGCCTTCGGCATCAACCCCATCATCGCCCGCAAGGTCGTGGTCTTGCCGGCACCATTGCGGCCGACGAGCGCCACCACCTCGCCCGGGCTCACGTGCAGCGAGATGCCGTGGAGGATGTGGCTTGCGCCATACCAGGCGTGGAGGTCATTGATTGCGAGCAGCGCAGTCTCAGCCATAGCCTTCACTCTGTCCGAGGTAAACCCGGCGGACTTCGGGGTTGCTCCTGATCTCATCGGGCGCGCCGTCCGCAAGTAGCCGGCCGTGATGCAGCACCACGACGCGTTTGGACAGGCCCAGCACCATCTTCATCTTGTGCTCCACCAGCAGCACGGTGCGCTTCTCGGCGAGCCGTTCGAGCAGCGCGACCATGTCCTTGGTCTCTTCCGGTCCCATGCCAGCAGTCGGTTCGTCCAGCAGCAGCAACTGCGGCTCCGAGGCTAGCGCAATCGCGATCTCCAGCGCGCGCTGCTGACCGTGCGACAGGAACTTTGCCAGCTCGCCGCGCTTGGCGAGCAACCCGACTGCTTCTAGCGCCGTATCGGCGCGCGCATTCAGCTCAGTCAGCCGGGCACGGTTGCGCCAGATATCGTAGCTCACGGTCAGCGCCTGCGCCGCGACGCGCACGTTCTCATGGACGGAGAGGTCCGGAAAAATGTTCGTGATCTGGTAGGAGCGCGAGATGCCCTGATGCACGAAGCGGTGCTGCGGCAGGCCGTTCAGCTCGCGTCCCCTGAAGTGCAGCTTGCCCGACGTCGGGGTCAGCGCGCCGGAGAGGATGTTGAAGAAAGTGCTCTTGCCGGCGCCGTTCGGCCCGATGATCGAGGTGAGCTGTCCCGCCGCAAAGGACATCGTGATACCTTCGAGCGCGACGAAGCCGCCAAAGTGCTTGCCGATTCCCTCGGCGCGCAGCAACTCGCTGCTCATGACCGCGCCTTTCCGACTCGAAGCGTGTCGAGCAGCGTGCCCCAGATGCCCTTGGGCAGGAACAGCACGAACAGCACGAAGATCGCGCCGACGAAGAGCTGCCAGTGTGGAGTCCAGACCGAGATGACGTCCTCCAGGATCAGGAAGGCCGCTGCGCCGACGAACGGTCCGAAGAAGCTGCGGGCGCCGCCGAGCAGCACCATCATCACGATCATGCCGGAGGTCTGATAGTGCAGGATGTCCAGCGGCACGATCGACAGGTGCAGCGCCAGCATGCAGCCGCCGAGCGAGGAGATCGCACCCGACAGCATGAACACGATGAGCTTGCTGCGCTCGACGTCATAGCCGCAGGCACGGGCCCGCTGCTCGTTCTCGCGGACCGCTTCGATGACCGCGCCGAACGGCGAATTGAGGATGCGCGACTGGAACCACATCGCCAGCGCCGCGAAGGCCATCAGCACGTAGTATTTGTTGACGGGATCGAGGAAATTGACCTGAAGACCGAACGGATTGATGCGGTCAACGGTGAACCCGCGCAGGCCATTCTCGCCGCCGGTGAAAGACGAGGCCTGGAGCGCCACGTAATAGACCAGCTGGGCCAGCGCGAGCGTCACCATGGAGAAATAGATGCCGCGGGTACGCGTCGAGACGATGCCGATCAGGGCCGCGAGGCAGGTGCTGAACAGGACGGCGATCGGCACCGCGGCAAACCACGGCACGCCGTAGCGGCCGATCGCGATGCCGGTGAAATAGGCGCCCGCGCCGAAGAACGCGGCTTGGCCGAACGACAACAGCCCGGTGTAACCGAACAGCAGATTGTAGCCCATCACCACGACGCCGTAGATCAGCACGTTGACCGCTAGCGCCTGCGACGGCAGCAACCAGGGCAGCACGGCCAACACGGCAATGGACAGCAGCACACGTTGCTCGAGAAGCCAGCCAAGTCCGTTGGACGCAGGTTCGGCGACCGCCTCGCCGCTCGATGGTGACGTCACACGGTCCTCCCTCTCACGCCAAACAAGCCCTCAGGGCGGATCAGCAGCACCACCGCCATCAGTGCGAACATGACGATGGTCGCCATCTCAGGGGCGAACAGCGCCACCAGGCTGATGGAGATGCCGATCATGAGGCCGGCAACGACTGCGCCGACGATCGAGCCGAGGCCGCCGATCACGGTCACCACGAAGGCTTCAGCCAGCACCAGCGAACCCATTTCCGGATTGACGCTACGCATGGGACCCGCGAGCACGCCGCCGAGCGCGGCAAGTCCGACGCCGAGGCCGAAGATCGCGAGCCAGACCCGGCCGATATCGACGCCAAGCACCTGCATGATGGTGGGGTCGCGGGCGCCAGCGCGCACAATCAAGCCGATTCGGGTCTTCTCCAGCGCCAGCCAGAGCACCACCAGCACCGCCGCCACCAGTGCGATGACGAACAGCCGATAGCGCGGGAAGAAGCCGACGCCGAGATCGAGCACGCCGATCAGCTGCGGCGGGGTCGGAAACGGAATGCCGTCGCTACCGAACACGATGCGCACAGCCTCGACCAGGATATAGCTGAGGCCGAAGGTGAGCAGCAGCGGATCGTCGATCGAGCGTCCATAGAGCCTGCGGATCAGGACGAACTCGATCAGCATGCCGAAGGCGCCGATCAAAATGGGAGCGAGCAGCAGTCCCCACCAGAAACTGCCGGTGAGCGATGCCAGATACAGCCCCGCATAGGCTCCGATCATGAACAGCGCGCCGTGGGCGAAATTCACCACCCCGAGCATGCCGAACACGATCGTCAGTCCAAGCGCAGTGATCACCAGGACCGCCCCAAGGGCGATCCCGGAGAGAAGCTGCATGATGATCAGCGAGAGGTCCATCGGTTGAGGCTTACGTCGCGTGGCCGAGCTCGCTGCAGCTGCGCAGCATGTCGTCGGAGCCCGAATCGTTGGCCAGGATCGCAAACAGGTCGTTGTCGTTGGCCATGGCGGACTTCTTCTTGGACTCCAGCACCAGCACCGACTGCACCGATTGATGATCGCATTTGCGATAGTGCTGCGGGCCCTTGGTCAAATCGTATTGCAGCTTCTCAAGGGCATCGACGACCTTGTCGGTGTCGGTGCCACCGGCGGTCTGCATGGCTGCAAGCAAGGAGCCGACGCCGGAATAGCCATAGGCACCGTAATCGGTCGGAATCGCGCCACCATTGGCGGCCTTGAACGCCGCGTTGAAGGCGGCCGCCGACTTGCTCTGCGTCTCCAGGCCCCAATAGTAATTGGCGCCGCCGACCACGCCCTCGAACACGTCAGGACCGACCGCGAGCCGCTGGTTGTGCAGGATGACGGGCACCACGATCTTCATCTGCTGCTTGACGCCGAAATCCACGGCCTGCTTGATCGCGTTGGCCTGGTCGCGGCCGAAATTGGAGATGCAAAGCACGTCAGGCCGCATCGACATCAGGCGCGGCATGAAGGTGGAATAATCGGCCGCGCCGAACGGATGCAGGATCTCGCCGACATTGTCCGCGCCGATCGCCGTCTGCGCGCGCTTGAAGCCGCGCAGCATTTCATGGCCATAGGCATAGTCCGCCACAAGGTGCGCGACCTTCATGCCCTTCTTCAGGGTCTGCCGCGCCACGGCAGCGGTCGTCATATGCGGGTTCAGCGCCTCATGAAAAGTGTATTTGCTGAAATCCTTGGCTTCGTTGATGGTGTCGGACTGGCTGATCGAGACGTAGATCACGCCGCGGGCGCGGGTCACCTCATTGACCGCGAGCTGCACAGCGCTGGAGAGCGCGCCGACGACGGCGTGAACCTTGTCCTTCTCGATCAACTCGAGCGTGCGGGTCGCGGCCTCGCCGGCATTGAGCTTGTCGTCGCGCACCAGCAGCTCGACCTTGCGGCCGCCGATGCCGCCCTTGTCGTTGACCAATTTTACAGCGAGCTCGGCGCATTTGACCTGGTCGCGCGCCTCGGCCGCGAAGGGACCGGTGAGCGGCGTCGGGAAACCGATACGGATCGTCTCTTCCGCGGCGCGGCCGAGCCGGGGCATGGCGAGCAGGGCCGCGCTTGCGGCCAGGCCAGCGAGCGCGGTGCGGCGAGTTATTTTCGGGGTCGAACCGGATTTGGGCATGATTTCCTCCAACTGTTTTTTTCTAGAAACGCTTCAGGGCTTTCAGGACTTTTACGGGCGTGATCGGGATCGAATTGATCGTCGCATCGAACGGCGCAATTGCATCATTGACGGCATTGAGCACACAGGCCGAGGCGGCCGCCGTGCCGGCCTCGCCAACCCCCTTGGCGCCGAGCACGGTGTCGGCGGTCGGCGTCTCGACATGGGCGATGACGATGTCGGGCATCTCCGTCGGCATCGGCACGAGATAGTCGGCGAGCGAGCCGTTCACCAGCTGGCCGGTCTCGCTGTAGCGGCATTCCTCGAACAGCGCCGCGCCAAGCCCCTGCACGATGCCGCCACGGAGCTGCTCGTCCACCAGCATCGGATTGATGACCCTGCCGCAATCCTCGACGATGAAGTGCTTCAACATCTTGATGAAGCCGGTCTCGACATCGACCTCCAGCGAGCAGCCCTGGATGCCGTTGGTGAAGGCAAAAGGATAGCCCTGCGGCGCAAAGTGATGGCTGACGGTGAGCTGCGCCTGGGTGCCCGGCGGCAGCGTGTCGGAACGGAAATAGGCGATGCGTGCGATCTCGGAGATCGGCATCCGCTGGTTCCGCGTGCCAGCGTCGACGAGCTCGCCATCAATAATATCGAGCGCCGATGGCTGCTCCTGAAGGATGAGAGCAGCGATCTCCAGAATGTTGCGCTTGAGCAGACGGGTCGCCTGGAGCGCAGTCTCGCCGCCGATGCCGGCGCCGCGGCAGGCCCAGGTCGCGCCGCCATGCGGTGTCACCTCGGTATCTCCAGTGATGACCTTGACGTGCTCCTGCCCGAGGCCGAGCTGATCGGCCACGATCTGGTTGATGATCGCCTCGGTGCCCTGCCCCTGCTCGGTGACCGAGATCAGGCAGCGGACTTCGCCCGACGGCGTCAGGCTGAGGATCGCGCCGTCCTGCGAGGAGATGCGCGCGCCGCCGACACCATAGAAGGCCGGGCTCGGATTGGTGATCTCGACGAACGCCGCAATGCCGATGCCGCGATAGACGCCGCGCTTGCGCAAGTCCGCCTGCTCGGCGCGCAAGCCGTCATAGTTCATCAACTCATGCAGGCGCTTCAGGGAGGCCTGATGCGACAGCGCCTCGAAGCGGTAGCCGGTCGGCGAGGTCTGCGGGTAGGCATCGTCCGCGATGAAGTTCTGCGCGCGGATGGCGAAGGGATCGAGCCCGACCTTGGCTGCGGCCATGTCGACCAGCCGTTCGGTGACGGCGCAGGCGATGGGATGACCGACGGCGCGATACTGGCTGGTCTGCACCTTGTTCTGAAAAATCACCTCCAGCGAGGCGCGATAGTTCTTGAAGCGATAAGGCGCGCCCATCAGGCGGATCACCTGATTGCCTTCGACCACGCTGGTGCGCGGATAGGTCGAGAACGCGCCGATCGCGGTCAGGTCCAGCACATCCATCGCCAAAATCTCGCCCTTGGCGTCCAGCGCCATGCGGGCGCGGACCCGGTGGTCGCGGGCGTGGATGTCGGAGACAAAAGACTCGATGCGGTCGGCGACGTATTTGACGGGACGGCCGAGCAGGATCGAGAGACCGACCACCGCCATATCCTCGTGATAGACATGCAGCTTCATCCCGAAGGAGCCGCCGATGTCCGTCGCGATCACGCGAACGCGGGCCTCGGGGATGCCATAGTGGCGGGAATAAAGGTCCTGGAATTGGTACGGCGTCTGTGTGGCATGATGCACCGTGAGCGCGCCGGCGGCGGGATCATAGTCCGCGACGATGGCGCGCGGCTCCAGTGTCACCGCGGTGTGGCGGCCGAAGGAGAATTCTTCTTCCACCACGTGCGCCGCATGCGCAAAGGCGTCGTCAACGGTGCCGTTGTCGAGCTGGGCGCGAAAGCAGGTGTTGTTAGCACTGCCGGGGTTGATCACCGGTCCGCCAGCGTCGCGCGCACTGTCGATGTCGACAACGGCGAGAAGGTCCTCGTAGTCGACCTCGATCAGCTCCAGCGCGTCTTCCGCAATCGCCCTACTCTCGGCGACGACGGCGACCACCGCCTGCCCGGCCCAGACCACGCGATCCAGCGGCAGCGGCAATTGCGGCGCAGACGTCATGCCTTTGAAATGGTCGAGCGTGCCGGTCCATGGCGCGCAGATCTTTGCGAGGTCAGCGCCGATCGCGACGAGGTGCACGCCTTCGAGCGCGCGCGCCTCATCGGTATTGATCGAGACGATTTTGGCATGCGCATGTGGACTGCGCAGGAACGCAGCATAGAGCATGCGCGGCAGCCTGAGGTCGCTGATATATCGCCCACGCCCGGCCAGCAGCCGTTTTGCGTTCGGGCGTGGCACGGAGCGGCCGATATAGGAGTTCGGGCGGTCGAGCGAGGTCAGCGGCGCGCTCATGTCGCGCCTCCGCCTTCGCTGCGCGCTTTGGCCACCGCGTCGATCGCATCGACGATCGCCTCATATCCGGTGCAACGGCAGTAATTGCCCGACAGCGCGTCGCGGATCTCCTCGCGGCTCGGCTGCGCCACCTGCAAGAGCAACTCGTGCGCGTTGACCAGCATGCCCGGCGTGCAGAAGCCGCATTGCAGCGCATTGCGACGATGAAATTCGGCCTGGAGATCGGCGATCACGCCGCTCTCGGTGAGGCCCTCGATGGTGTTGATGGCCGCTCCATCCGCCTGCACCGCAAACATCAGGCAGGAATGCACCGCGCGGCCGTCGAGCTGCACGAGGCAGGCGCCGCAGGCCCCCATCTCGCAGCCGGCATGCGTGCCGGTCAGCTCAAGCGTATTGCGCAGGCAATCGACCAGCGTCTCACGCGGCGCGACCTCGCAGGCAACCTTGCGGCCGTTGACGATGAAGCGAACCCGCACGGTCTCGTCTGCGTCGTCCAGCAGGGTTTCATCAAAGCCGCTCATGCGCCCTCACCCAGACGTCCGAGCACGCGGCCGAGCAGCACGCGGGCGAGATGCAGCCGCATCGCCGGCGACACCTCGTCGCTGTCGGGCGGCGCGAGATCGCCTTCAAGCGCAGCTTGCGCGGCGGCGATACGTTCCGCATCCAGGCTCGAGCCGATCAGGGTTGCCTCAGCTCCCCTCACCCGCGTCGGCGTGTTGCTGACCGAGAAGAAGGAAATGCGGATGTCGTCAATGCGCTCGCCGGCGAAGGTGGCGAGCATGCCGCAGCCGACCAGGGCATAATCTCCGCGCCGCCGCGCCAATTCGTCGAAGGCAAAGCGCTGGTCGGCCTTGAACAGCGGGATGTAGATCGCGGTGATCAACTCACCCGGCTGCAAGGCGGTCTCGAACAAATCGAGGAAGAAGTCGTCGGCTTTCACCCGCCGGGTGCCCGTGGCACCCGCGATCTCGATCTCGGCATCAAGGGCCAGCGTCATCGCCGGAAATTCGGAAGCCGGGTCGGCGAGCGCGACGCTGCCGCCGAACGTGCCGCGATTGCGGATCGCGCGATGGGCAACGAAGGGCGCGGCCGCATGCAGCAGCGGCGCAAACTCGGCGATCAGCGGCTCGCTCAGCATCTCGCAATGCCGCGTCAGCGCACCGATGCGCAAATAACCACCTTCGCGCCTGATGCCGCGCATCTCGTCAATATGGGTGATGTCGATCAAGAGCCGCGGCGCCTGCAGCCGCAGCGACAATGCCGGCACCAGGCTCTGGCCCCCGGCGATGAAGCGTGCGTCATCGCCAGCGCGCGCATGGGCATCCAGCGCCTGGTCGATCGTCGCAGCACGAAAATAGCTGAAAGCCCTCGCCTTCACCGCCGTTTCCTCGATATCCATCGGCTCATCAGCCGGGATGCCAGATTTGTAACCATCTGGTCTCAAAACCCTGACACGCCATCTGCGGACGGTCAACAGGAAATGACCATTTGGTCACAAATGCTCCTTTGGGCTAAGAAGGCAAAAGGGATCGCGATTCACGGCAAAATGGCGAAAAAGACGCAGAAGACGGCGAAGCGATCGGTTCGAGGGCGGATCGAGACAGGCATTAAGTCCGCGCCAAAGCGCCGCAACATGCGCGCGGCCGATCGCGAGCGCGCGATCGTGGGCGAGGCGATCCGCTTCTTCGCCGAGCGTGGCTTCGAGGGCCAGACCCGCGAACTGGCAAAACGTATGGGCATCACGCATTCGGCGATCTATCGCCACTTCCCAAGCAAGGAAGCGCTGATCGAGCGGGTGTATCAGGAAGTCTATCTCAGCCGCTGGTCACCCGATTGGGGCCCGATGATCCGCGACCGCTCACTGCCGCTGGAGGCGCGGCTGACGCGCTTCTATCTCGACTATGTCGAGCGCGTGTTCGAGTATAATTGGGTGCGGATATTCGTCTTCTCCGGCATGAAGTCGTTCGGCATCACGGGCCGCTATCTCGACATCGTCAGGCGCGAGATCATCGAGCCGGCAGCGGCCGAGTTGCGCCGTGATCTGAAGCTGCCCGACGCGAAGGCCCGCCCATTGAGCGAACGCGAGACCGAGTTGTTCTGGGGCCTGCACGGCCGCATCTTTTATCTCGCCATCCGCAAATTCATCTACGAGACGCCGATCCCGCCTGATCTCGACGCCATCGTCCGCGACGCCGTCCAGACTTTCATGGACGGCGCGAAGATGACGATGCCCAAGCTGGTGAGCAACTAACTACTTCGCCAGGCTCGGCAGATCGAGCCCCTTGTCACGGGCGCAGTCGATCGCGGTCTCGTAGCCTGCATCGGCGTGGCGCATGACGCCGCTGGCGGGATCGTTCCAGAGCACGCGCTCGATGCGCTTTGCGGCCTCCGGCGTGCCATCGGCCACGATCACCATGCCAGCGTGCTGCGAATAGCCGATGCCAACACCGCCGCCATGATGCAACGAGACCCACGTCGCGCCGCTGGCGCAGTTGAGCAGCGCGTTGAGCAGGGGCCAGTCGGACACGGCGTCCGATCCATCCTTCATCGCCTCGGTCTCGCGGTTGGGGCTTGCCACCGAACCGCTGTCGAGGTGATCGCGACCGATCACGATCGGCGCTTTCAGCTCGCCGCGCGCGACCATCTCGTTGAAGGCAAGACCGAGCCGATGGCGATCGCCGAGGCCAACCCAGCAGATCCGCGCCGGCAGGCCCTGGAACTTGATGCGCTCCTTCGCCATGTCGAGCCAATTGTGCAGATGCTTGTCGTCGGGCATCAGCTCTTTCACCTTGGCGTCGGTCTTGAAGATATCTTCAGGATCGCCCGAGAGCGCGGCCCAGCGGAACGGGCCAACGCCGCGGCAGAACAGCGGGCGGATATAGGCTGGCACGAAGCCGGGGAAATCGAAGGCGTTCTTCAGGCCCATGTCCTGCGCCATCTGGCGGATGTTGTTGCCGTAATCGAGCGTCGGAATGCCCTGCGCATGGAAATCGAGCATCGCCTGGACATGCTCGACCATGGACGTCTTCGAGGCGCGCTCGACCGCCTTCGGATCGGAGGCGCGCTTGGCTTCCCAATCGGCGAGCGTCCAGCCCTTCGGCAGATAGCCGTTGATCGGGTCATGCGCGCTGGTCTGATCGGTGACGATGTCGGGCTTGACGCCGCGGCGCACCAGCTCCGGAAAGATCTCGGCGGCATTGCCGAGCAGGCCGACCGAGACCGCCTTCTTGGTCTTCGCGGCCTCCGTCATGGTCGCCAGCGCTTCGTCGAGCGTCGCGGCCTGGCGGTCGAGATAGCCGGTGCGCAGCCGCATCTCGATGCGGCTCGGCTGGCATTCGACCGCGAGCATCGACGCGCCGGCCATCGTTGCGGCCAGCGGCTGCGCCCCGCCCATGCCACCGAGACCGGCGGTGAGAATCCATTTACCGGCGAGGCTGCCGCCATAATGGCGACGTCCGACCTCGACGAAGGTCTCGTAAGTGCCCTGCACGATGCCTTGGCTGCCGATATAGATCCAGGAGCCCGCAGTCATCTGGCCGTACATCATCAGGCCCAGGCGATCGAGCTCGTTGAAATGATCGAGCGTGGCCCAATGCGGAACGATGTTGGAGTTTGCGATCAGCACGCGCGGCGCGTCGGCATGGGTTCGGAAGACGCCGACTGGTTTGCCGGACTGGACCAGCAGCGTCTGGTCGTTCTCGAGCTTGCGCAGGGCGTTGGTGATCCGGTCAAAGCTCTCCCAATCGCGCGCGGCGCGGCCGATGCCGCCATAGACGACGAGTTCGCTCGGGCGCTCCGCGACATCAGGATCGAGATTGTTCATCAGCATGCGCAAGGGCGCTTCCGTCAGCCAGCTCTTGGCGCTGATCTCGCTGCCGCGGGGGGCGCGAATGGTACGGTCGTTATCCAGTCGGCGGTTCATGCGGAACACCCCTTAGTCAAGTCTTGGAAACGGATCGGATGGAAGGGTAGCGATGGCCGCGGCTGGCAGTGCATCGGCATCGACCAGCGCGGCGGCCTTGGCGAGATCGCCGGCCATGTAGCGGTCGGCGCCGAGCGCTAGTACTTGTTCGCGAAGTAGAGCGATAACCGCAACGAGCGCCGCGCTGGTCGCATGCGGGGCACGCAACGTGATACCCTGCGCTGCAACCAATAGCTCAATGCCGAGGATCGCGGCGAGATTGTCGGCCATGTCGGACAGTCGTCGCGCGGCATGCGCGGCCATCGAGACATGGTCTTCCTGATTGGCGCTGGTCGGCGTCGAGTCGATCGAGCAGGCAGCCGCACGCTGCTTGTTCTCAGCATAGAGCGCGGCCGCTGTCACCTCGGCGATCATGAAGCCGGAATTGATGCCGGGATCGGGCGTGAGGAACGGCGGCAGGCCGAAATTGAGTGCGGGATCGACCAGGGTCGCGATGCGCCGCTCGCTGATCGCACCGATCTCCGACAATGCTAGCGCGATGGCATCGGCGGCAAAGGCGACCGGTTCGGCGTGAAAATTGCCGCCGGACACGATCTCGCCGGTCTCGACCAGCACCAGCGGATTGTCGGTGACCGCATTGGCTTCCACGATCAGCGTGCGCGCGGCCTGCGTGATCAGGTCGAGCGCCGCGCCTGCGACCTGCGGCTGGCAGCGCAGGCAATAGGGATCCTGCACGCGCTCGTCGCCTTCGAGATGCGACAGGCGGATGTCGCTGCCTTCGAGCAGCGCGGTCAGGGTCGCGGCCGCAGCGATCTGCCCGGGATGACCGCGCAGCGCCTGAATTTCGGGACGGAACGGCGCCGTCGACGCCATCGCCGCATCGACCGAGAGCGCACCTGTCACGAGCGCGGCGCGCGCCAGGCGGAATGCACGCAGCACGCCGGCGATGGCATAGGCGGTGGAGAACTGCGTGCCGTTGATCAGCGCAAGCCCTTCCTTGGGGCCGAGCGTCAGCGGCGCGAGACCGGCGGCGGCGAGCGCCTCGCTGCCGGACACGGTCTTGCCGTCGACAATCGCCTGTCCTTCGCCGATCATCACCGCAGTCATATGCGCGAGCGGCGCGAGATCACCGGAAGCGCCGACCGAGCCCTGCTGCGGCACCAGCGAATAGACGCCTCTCGCCAGCATGGCCTGCAACTGCTCGATCACCGCGCGGCGCACGCCGGAGGCGCCGCGGCCGAGCGAGACGATCTTCAGCACCATCATCAGCCGCACGATCGGCTCGGGCGTCGCCGGGCCGACGCCGCAGCAATGCGAGACGATGAGGTTGCGCTGGAGCAGTGCGGTCTGGTCGGGTGGAATACGCTTTGACGCGAGCTTTCCGAAGCCGGTGTTGATGCCGTAAACAGGCGCCGCGGCCTGAGCGGCCTTCGCGACGATCTCCGCGGCCGCCTCGACGCGCGGCCAGAACGAGGGATCGAGCACGACGGACGCGCCTTCCAGCACGCGCGCGAGATCATCGAGGCTGACCGCTCCCGGCTTGACGACGATCGCTGTGCCCTGCTCCGTCACTGCCCCCTCCACACCCGCCGATACAGCGGATTGAAGCCGATGCGGTAGACGAGCTCGGCGGGACGCTCGATGTCCCAGATCGCGAGATCGCACCATTTTCCCGCCTCCAGCGTGCCGGTCTCATCCAACACACCAAGCGCCCGTGCGCCTTCGCGGGTGATCCCTGCAAGGCATTCGGCCACATTCATCCGGAACAGCGTCGCGCCCATGTTCATCGTGAGCAGAAGCGACGTCAGCGGCGAGCTGCCGGGATTGCAGTCGGTCGCCAGCGCCATGGGAACGCCGTGCTTGCGGAACGCCTCGACCGGCGGCTTCTGCGTCTCGCGGATGAAGTAGAAGGCGCCGGGCAATAGCACGGCCACCGTTCCGGCCTTGGCCATCGCGGCGGCGCCGGCCTCGTCGGTATGTTCCAAATGATCCGCCGAGAGCGCGGAGAGTTTCGCGGCGAGCGCGGCGCCGCCGAGATTCGACAGCTGGTCGGCGTGCAGCTTGACGGGCAGCCCGAGCCCCTTCGCCGTCTCGAACACCCGCGTCGTCTGCTCAGCCGAGAACGCAATGCCCTCCATGAAAGCATCGACAGCATCGGCAAGACCGGCCTTTGCAACGGCGGGCAGCATCTCCTTGCACACGAGATCGATGTAGCGATCCTTGTCGCCGTCCGCTTCCACCGGCAACGCATGCGCGCCGAGGAAGGACGTGCGGATCGCAATTGGCCGCTGGCGGCCGAGGCTGCGCGCAGCCGAGAGCTGCCGCATCTCGGTCTCGGTATCGAGGCCATAGCCGGATTTGATCTCGACCGTGGTGGCGCCCTCGCCGATCAACGCATCGAGCCGCGGCAGCGCGCCTGCGACGAGCTCGGCCTCGCTGGCCTTGCGCGTCGCTGCCACCGTCGAGACGATTCCGCCGCCGGCGCGCGCGATCTCCTCGTAGCTCGCGCCCTTCAGGCGCAGCTCAAATTCATGCGCCCGGTTGCCGCCATAGACGAGATGCGTGTGACAGTCGACGAGGCCCGGCGTGATCCAGCGCCCCTCGCAATCGATCCGTTTGATCGCGTCCGCATCAACAGGAAAATCCGCCTCCGCACCCGCATAGACGATGTGGCCGCCACGCGCAGCGATCAGGCCGCGCTCGATCTCGCCGAGATCGGGGCGATCAGCCCGCATCGTGGCGAGGTGGGCATTATGCCAGATCCGGTCGAAGCGCTCTGCCATGCGGGTATCCATTCGCCGTGGGATGCTTGACTTATATGTCTAGACATATAATCGTGGCGTGGTTCTGTCCAGCCGGCATGGAAACATGACACGACTGCATTTCGCTTCCGCGCTCCTGCCCTCGGGCTGGGCCAATGACGTGCAGGTGGTGCTCGCCGCCGGCGCGATCGCGGAGGTGACGCCGGGTGTGGCGCCGGCTGCGGGCGACGAGCGTCACACGATCGCGCTTCCGGGGCTTGCGAGCCTGCACAGCCACGCCTTCCAGCGCGGCATGGCGGGGCTGGCCGAGATGCGCGGCGACAGCACCGACACCTTCTGGACCTGGCGCGAGACGATGTATCGCTTCGCGCTGGCCATGACACCCGACGACGTCGCCGCCGTCGCGACGTTGCTTTATGTCGAGATGCTGGAGCAGGGTTTTACCCGCGTCGGCGAGTTCCACTACCTTCATCATGATCGCGACGGTTCACCCTACGCTGACATCGCCGAGATGGCCGCGCACATTGCGCAGGCTGCCGAAGCGTCGGGCATTGGCCTTACGCTATTGCCGAGTTTTTATGCGCACGGCTCCTTTGGAGGCGCCGCGCCGCATGACGGCCAGCGCCGTTTCATCTGCTCGGTCGATCAATTCGCGGCATTGATGGCTGCGTCGCGCAAGGCCATCGGCAAGCTGCCGGGCGCGAATATTGGCATCTCGCCGCACAGCTTGCGCGCCGTCACGCCGGACGAGCTCGCGGCCATCATTCCGCTGGCGGATGGCGGTCCGGTGCACATTCACGCCGCCGAGCAAGTGAAGGAGGTCGAGGATTGCCTGGCCTGGTCGCACCAACGGCCGGTGCAATGGCTGCTGGAGCACGCGCCGCTCGATCAACGCTGGTGCCTCATCCACGCCACCCACACCACGAGCGAGGAGGTCACCGCTTTCGCAAGGACGGGCGCGGTGGCAGGTCTCTGCCCCATCACTGAAGCCAGTCTCGGCGACGGCATGTTTCCGGCCCGTGAATTCCTCGATGCCGGCGGCCGGTTCGGTATTGGCACAGATTCCAACGTGCTGGTCGGCGTCGCTGACGAGCTACGTCTGCTCGAATACGGGCAGCGTCTCAAGCATCGTCAGCGCAACGTCCTCTCAGGCAGCGCCGGTACGTCGACCGGCCGCACGCTGTTCGACAATGCGCTTGCCGGCGGCGCGCAGGCACTGGCGCAAGCGACCGTCGGTCTCATGTCCGGCGCACGTGCCGATATCGTCACGCTCGACGCCGCGCATCCTTCTCTGGCAGGACGCAGGCACGACGCACTCGTCGACGGCTGGATCTTTGCGGCAGGCAGCGGCGCGATCGACTGTGTCTGGGCCGGCGGCGACAAGGTGGTCGAAGGCGGGCGGCATCGGCTGCGCCAGTCCGCGCGCGAACGCTTCAATGCGGCGGTACGGAGGCTCGTTGCATGAGCCTCGCCACCGAGGCGGCCGACCAGCCGACGCTCTACAAGCGCATCCGGGCCGATATCGAGAAGCGCATCCTGACCGGCGAATGGCCGCCCGGCCACCGCATTCCGTTCGAGCACGAACTGGTCGCGCGCTACCGCTGCTCGCGCATGACCGTGAACAAGGCGCTCTCGGAACTGGCGCAGGCCGATTTGATCGAGCGGCGGCGCCGCGCCGGCTCCTTCGTGCGCCGGCCGCAGCATCACTCGGCCGTGCTCAAGATCGCCGACATGCGCGCCGAGATCACCGCGCTCGGCCGCGCTTACGGCTACGAGCTGATCCATCGCAAGCTACGCACGGCGACCGCTGCCGACCGCGATCGTCTCGGGGTGAAGAAAGCCGGCAAGGTGGTCGCGATCACCTGCCGCCACAGTGCCGACAACGTGCCCTTCGCGGTTGAGGACAGGTTGATCGATCTGTCCTCCGTGCCCGATGCGGCGACAGCCGATTTTTCGCGCGAGCCGCCCGGCTCGTGGCTGCTTCACCATGTCCCATGGACAGAGGCCGAGCATACGATCAGCGCCACCGTTGCGGACGATCGCGCGGCGGAAGCGCTCGACATCGCCGTCGGCGCACCTTGCCTCGTCATCGACCGCTACACGTGGCGCGGCGCGCGCACGATCACCGCGGTGCGCCTGCTTTATCCCGGTGACTCTCACCGCCTTGTGGCCCGATTCAAGGGAGGCTGAGAGAGCAATGTCGGCACAATTCGTGCAACGCTTCGGGCAACGGTCCGGCTGGACCAACAGGGATCAACAAGACGTCAATCCATCGATCGGCAAGAGGACGACAATCATGCGTAAATCGAAAGTTTTTGCGACAATCATTGCTCTCGCGATTTCCACTCCCGCGCTCGCCGACGACGTCAAGATCGGAATCGGCATCTCCGGATGGACCGGCTTCGCGCCGCTGACGCTGGCGAAGGAGGCAGGCATCTTCAAGACGAACGGTCTCGACGTCACCATCAAGAAGATCCCGCAGAAGGACCGCCACCTCGCAATCGCCTCCGGCGACATCCAGTGCGCGGCCACCACGGTCGAGACCTGGATCTCCTGGAACGCCAACGGCGTCGCCACCAAGCAGATCTTCCAGCTCGACAAGAGCTTTGGCGCCGACGGCATGGCCGTACGCAACGACGTCGCCGCGATCAAGGATCTGAAGGGCAAGACGGTTGCGGCTTCCGCGCCCGGCACCTCACCCTATTTCGCGCTGGCCTGGATGCTCAAGAAGAACGGCCTCACCACGAAGGACGTGACCGTCGTGAACCTCGAGCCGGCGGCCGCCGCGCAAGCCTTCGTCTCCGGCCAGAACGACGCCGCGATGACCTATGAGCCGTATCTGTCGACTGTGCGCGCCGCGCCCGACAAGGGCAAGATCATCGCGACCACGCTGGACTATCCGATCGTGATGGACACGTTTGGCTGCACGCCAAAGTTCCTCGCCGAGAACCCGAAGGCGGCGCAGGCGCTCGCCAATAGTTATTTCGAAGCGCTCGAGATGATCGCCAAGGACCAGGCCAAGGCCTATGAGATCATGGGCGCGGACGTGAAGCAGACCGGCGAGGCGTTCGGCAACTCGGCAAAATATCTGCGCTGGCAGGACAAGGCCGCGAACCAGAAGTTCTTCGCCGGTGATTTCCTGACCTTCAACAAGGATGCCGCCGAGCTCCTGCTCGAGATCGGCATCATCAAGGCTGCGCCGAAGGTCGAGGACCTCTACGACGCCAGCTTCATCAAGTAAGCCTCGACGAGCTGCCGGTCCTGCCGCAAGGCGGGACCGGCGCCTGATCGACCATTTGGATAGACAGTTTGATGCGTCCCCTGGATCCCGTGACATCGAGACAGCGCGTGGCCTATGGCCTTGCGTTCTTCGTGGTGTTCGTTGCCCTCTGGTCGTGGGCAACCTTCGGCGGCCATGTGTCGAAAGTGTTCCTCGCCAACCCGCTGACCATGGTGCTGGAAGGTTATGACCTGCTGGCGAAGCAGGGGTTTGCATACGACATCGGCATGACGATCTGGCGCGTCGTCGGCGGATTTGCGCTGGCCGCACTCATCGCAGTGCCGCTCGGCGTGCTGATGGGCGCCTACAAACCGGTCGAGGCGTTCCTCGAACCGTTCGTCTCCTTTGCGCGCTATCTGCCCGCTTCCGCTTTCATCCCGCTGCTGATCCTGTGGGCTGGCATTGGCGAACTGCAAAAGCTGCTCGTCATCTTCATCGGCTCGGTGTTTCAGATCATCCTGATGATCGCCGTGACCGTCGGCACGACGCGACGTGATCTGGTCGAGGCGGCTTACACGCTGGGCGCCAGCGACCGCGGCGTCATCCGCCGCGTGCTGCTGCCCTCCTCTGCGCCCGAGATCGCCGAGATCCTGCGGTTGGTGCTGGGCTGGGCCTGGACCTATGTCATCGTCGCCGAGTTGATCGGCTCGTCCTCCGGCATCGGCCACATGATCACCGACAGCCAGGCGCTGCTCAATACCGGTCAGATCATCTTCGGCATCATCGTAATCGGATTGATTGGCCTCCTCTCGGACTTCATGTTCAAGGCGTTCAACGCCTGGCTGTTTCCGTGGAGGCTGGCATGACCACGCTGAAGATCGAGCAGGTCTCGCGCACCTTCCCCGCGCGCCACGGCAATGCGCCGACGAGAGCACTGGAGCCGACCGATCTCACCATCGGCAACAACGACTTCGTCACGATCCTTGGGCCCTCAGGCTGCGGCAAGTCCACGCTGCTGCGCATCGTCGCCGGCCTCGATCGCCCGACCGGCGGACGCGTCACGCTCGACGGACGTGACGTCACCGGTCCGGGCGCCGATCGCGGCATGGTGTTCCAGTCCTACACGCTATTCCCCTGGCTGACCGTGCGCGAGAACATCGCCTTCGGTCTGCGCGAGCGCGGCGTGACCGAGGCGGAGCGCCACAAGATTGCCGATGCCTTCATCCGCCAGGTCGGCCTGTCCGGCTTCGAGAACCACTGGCCAAAGCAGCTCTCCGGCGGCATGCAGCAGCGTACCGCGATCGCTCGCGCGCTCGCCAACGACCCAAAGATCCTGCTGCTCGACGAGCCGTTCGGCGCGCTCGACAACCAGACCCGCGCCCTGATGCAGGAGATGCTGCTGGGCATCTGGGAGCGCGACCAGAAGACCGTGCTGTTCGTGACCCACGACATCGAGGAGGCGATCTTCCTCGGCAGCCGCGTCATCGTCATGAGCGCACGCCCCGGCCGCATCAAGGCCGAGATTGCCATAGACCTACCGCATCCGCGCTCCTACAAGATCAAGACGACGCCCGAATTCGTCCAGCTCAAGGAACGGCTGGTCGAGGAGATCCGCACCGAGGCGCTGAAGGTTGCTGAACATGCCTGACTCTAAGTCCCACGCCAACGGCGAGCGGGTTCTTGCCGACCTCAACGCGCTCCGCGCCATCGGCGCCTACAAGACCGGCGTGCACAAGCCGACCTTCTCCGAGCCGCACAGGCAGTCGCTGGACTGGCTGGTGCAGAAGCTGCCCGAGGCGGGCCTTGCGGCCGCGATCGACGGCATCGGCAATGTGTTCGGGACGAGCACGAAGTCCGGGCCGAAGCTCTTGGCAGGCTCGCATCTGGAGAGCCAGAACTATGCAGGCTGGCTCGACGGCCCGCTCGGCGTCGTCTATGCGCTCGAAGCCGCACGCGTGCTCAATGCCGATACGTCGCTCAAGGGCGCCGTCGAAGTCGCCGCCTGGTGCGACGAGGAAGGACATTTTGGACATTTCCTCGGCTCCCGCTCTTATGTCGGACAGGTAACCGAGGCCGATATCGACGCCGCCCGCGACCGCACCAGCGGCCGCACCATGCGCGATGCGCTCGCTGACATGGGGCTCTCCGGGCGCGCCCGCATCGCCGCCGAGCCGGGACGGCACGTCGGATATCTCGAGGCGCATATCGAGCAAGGCGACACGCTCGAAAGCGGCAAGCTCGCGATCGGCGTCGTGACCTCGATCGTCGGCATCTGGCAATATCAGATCAATTTCGTCGGCGAACAGAATCACGCCGGTACCACCCGCATGGCTGCGCGGAAGGACGCCGGCCTCGCGCTAGCGAAATTCTGCGTGGCGATCGACGAACGTTTCCCCGCCGCGTGCGGGCCGCGCACGGTCTGGACCACCGGCCGGATCACGCTCGATCCGGGCGCGCCCAGCATCATTCCGGGTGGCGCCGAAATGCTGTTCCAGATCCGCGACGACAACCCGGCCGTCATCGCGCGGCTGGAGGAGTTGCTGCGCACGATGGCGGACGAGGTCAATGCGAAGGGTCCCTGCACCGTTACCGTGGAGAAGATTCGCACCGGCGCGCCCGCGATGATGAACGCCGGCTTTCAGGACGCGATCGAAGCCGCTGGCAAGGTCGTCGCCGGCGGACGATCCATCCGTATGCCCAGCGGCGCCGGCCACGACGCGCAGTTGCTTGCGACCATCATGCCCGCGGGCATGCTGTTCGTGCCGTCGATCGGCGGCATCAGCCATCACTGGACCGAGAACACCGCCGACGCCGATATCGTCACCGGCGCGCAGGTCTTCGTCGACGCCTCCCGGCGAATCCTTGGCGGCTGATGCCAGCGTCATGAGCGCGAGCGAGACTTATACCGAGGCGACCACCGGCTATTGGCAGGAGCTGACGCCGGGCGTCCCCGTGCGCTTCTCGGCAACGCCGCCCTATCGCTTCGGCTATCCCGTCACCCTGCCTTGCGGCCGTATCCTCGTCCTGCCGCTGCGCCAATTGCCCGACGGCGGCCGCGCCGTGGCGTCTCTGATTGCCAACCAGGCCTCAAACCTCGTGGTGGCCGCGCTCGCGGACCATATGGCGACGCAGGCGCGCGCATTCGATGCCGAGATCATTGTTGGCCTGCCGACCCTTGGTCTTGCCTTCGCATCGCTGGTCGCCGAGCGGCTCGGGCAGCCGCGCTATGTCCCGCTCGGCTACTCGCGCAAGTTCTGGTACGACGACGCGCTGTCCGAGCCCGTGACTTCAATCACCAGCCCTGAGATCGGCAAGAGCCTGCGGCTGGATCCGAACCTGATGCCCTTGATCGAGGGCCGCCGGGTCGTGCTGGTCGATGATGCGATCTCGACCGGCGCGACCGCGATCGCCGCGGTGCGCCTGTTGCGAAAGGTCGGCGTCGACATTGCCGGCATGGTCGTCGCAATGAAGCAGACCAATCGCTGGCAGGCTGCGACGGCGCCGCTTCCGGTTCGCGCGGTCTACGGCTGCCCGCTATTCGAGCGTGGCGAGGGCGGCTGGATACCGCTGACGGACACACACCCCGACATTCCCTGATGGGTGAGCGCATGTCTTCAGCAGGATTGGGCAATAGCCGCTCGCTTTGGGCAAGACCGCGGGTCCGCCGCGCGGCTAGAATTTGGCTCGCACACGCGAGAGATCAGTTCAGCCATGTCCGACCGCCCGAGCGGTGACGCAACGCCCGCCTCCATCGTTGATGCACTGAAGGCCGTCGCCGGCAATCCGCCAAAGGTCCGCGCGAGCTTTGCCAAGGGCTGGTGCGTTCGCGGCACCTACACCCCGTCGGACCGTGCGGGGGATATCACGCGGTCGCAGAGCTTCACCAGGCCATCGCGCGTGCTGGCACGCTTCTCGGTCGGCGGCGGCAACCCCAATGTTGCCGACACCAACAATCTGGTGCTGCGCGGCTTCGGCTTCAAGCTGGGCGACGACGAGCATCGCTCCGACATTCTCGTGGAGAGCGCGCCGGTGCATTTTGCGCGAACGCTCGACCAGATGCTGGCTTTCCTTGAGGCGCGCATCCCCGGGCTGGATGGCAAGCCTGACATGACGAAGGTCAAGGCGTTCTCGGCGGCCAATCCTGAGACGCTCAATCAGGCGAACTACATCGCGGCGCGTGCGCTGCCCGGAAGTCTTGCCGGCACGACTTATTGGGGCGTGCACGCCTTTCCGGCGACGAACGAATTGAACGAGACGCGCTTCATCAAGTTCAAGGTCGTCCCGGCCGGCGGCGAGATCACGCTGAGCGAGGACGACGCGAGAGCGAAGCCCGCCGACTTCCTGCACGACGATTTGGGCACGCGGATCGCCGCGGGCCATGTCCGCTTCAACGTCATGGCGCTGCTCGACCGCCCGGGCGATCCCACCATGGACGTCACCATGCGCTGGCCGGAGGAAGACAGCCGCGACGAGGTGCGCCTCGGCACCATCGTGATCACCGGCTTCGAGCCCGATCAGGCCTGTGACGCCTCAATCTTCAATCCCGCCAATCTCGCCGATGGCATCGGTCACCCGCCGGACGAGATTTTTGCAGCGCGGCGCGCGGCCTACACCATCTCACTCGCGAAGCGCCGCTGAAGTCTGTTACGCCTCGCCGCTCGACCCGCCGAGCGCCTCGCGGCGCCACACGGCCGGGCTGGCGCCGACGATCGAGGAGAACACACGCGTGAAGTGGCTCTGGTTGGCGAAGCCGGCCGACATCGCGATCTCCGTCAGCGGCAGGTCGCGGACGCTCATCAACTGCTTGGCAGCCTTCACGCGCTGATGCAGCAGCCATTGGTGCGGCGGCAGGCCGATGGAGATCCGGAACGCCCGCGAGAAATGACTGACCGAGAGATCGAGCTCGGCTGCGACCTTCTGCAATGAGAGCTTGCCGCCGAGGTCCGATTCCAGCCTCTCGCAGGCGCGCTTCGCCTGCCAGGGCGCGAGACCGCCGCGCGCGGGCGCGGACGTACGCTGAAGCCCGCCATAGGCCTGCGCGACGTGGGCGGTCAACCCGAGCATCATGTGGTCGATGAAGAGCTGGTTGGCCTCGTCAGGCCTGCGCAGCCCTTCCTGGAGCGACGCGCCGAGGTGCCGGATGATTCCATCGTCATGGCCGACGCCGACCTGACAGTCGAGCTCGCCGATTCGCGGCGCACTGCTCTGTTCGGCGATCCCGTCGAGCGCCGAACGCGGAATGTAGAAGAACAGCGAGTGGAACGGCTTGTCGATCACGTAGCGCGGATCACGCTTGAGGTCGTAGAGATAGGTCGTGCCGGCCCGAATGTCCGTCTTCATGATGGATTTGCCGCGCTCCCAGACCTCGCAATCCGGATAATCGTGCAACTTCAGGCTGACGAGAAACGCGTCCTCTGCAGCCAGCGAACCCGACAGGCCGGGCACAGGTTGATCATTCCGGGTCTCGGTGACCGCGAGCTCGGCGCTGCGTAGCGAGCGCGCGACCAAAGCGGGCGGCGCATCCTTCAAACGCAGGAACTGGCCAAGCCTCTGCCCGTAGGCACCTGCCTGTGTCATCGCGATTAGTCCTTCTGTGAGAGCTCAAGTGCAGGCCACAGGCCCTGCAATTCGCAGGCGCCATTATCCGACATTCGCCAATGGCTGTCCACGCCGGCACGCAGCAAGCTCATCACAGATTTTCACAAATGCACGACAGATGCCGCCACCTCCCGTGGCCGCGCAGCGTCCTAGAACGAGGTGCCACCTCCAAACCTGAATTCCTGTACGATGTCGTATTTGCCCTTTGTCAGCGGCACGGCGTAGTCGAAGCGCAGCGGCCCGAACGGCGAGGCCCAGATCAGGCCGACGCCCACCGACGAACGCACCACGCTGCTGTCGTCATATTGCAATCCGCAGGTCGGGCAGGCCTTGGTGTTGACCTCGCCCGTGGCGGTCCACGACGTCGGCCCCTGATAGCCCCAGAGCGAGCCGGCATCGGCATAGACCGCCCCCTTCAGGCCGACTTCCTTCGGCAGGAACCAGAACGGCATCTGAAGCTCCATCGAAGCGCCCCAATATTTCGTGCCGCCGAGCGCATCGCCGCTGGAGCCGTAATTGTAATAGCTGATGTCGCGCGGACCGATGCCGT
The DNA here is from genome assembly GCF_004123905.1 of Bradyrhizobium betae. Taxonomy (GTDB): domain Bacteria; phylum Pseudomonadota; class Alphaproteobacteria; order Rhizobiales; family Xanthobacteraceae; genus Bradyrhizobium; species Bradyrhizobium betae_A. Next base: position 217,270 of record NZ_MZXW01000050.1, on the reverse strand, counting down.
TGGAGGCGAAGCCGCGCACGAGATTGGGGCCCATCTGGAAGTGATCGAGCATGCGCAGTTCGTTGTTGCCGATCTTGTTGAGGATGCCGCCCTGGACGTGGATCACGTTGACGATCTCGGACACCAGCGGTGTGTAGTACTTGGTGTCCAGCGCAGTCTTTAGATAGGTCACGTTGCCGCCAACGCCGGCAAAATCCTGCTTGAAGTCGACCAGCAGACCGTCCGTGGGGTTCTTGTTGTTGTCCAGCGTGTTGTAGTTGAGCGTGTAGCCGATCGCCGAGGTCCAGGTCGCGCCGTTCGCCAGTTCTTTCCGGACCGGCAGGCTCGATTCGCCGTCGCCATAGCAGCCATAGCCATAGACGCCCGAGTCGGTGGCATTGGTCGGATCGACGCCACCCAGAACGTTCTTGACGTAGGCCGGGGTCGGGTTGAAGGCCAGCGAGGAGTTCGACGCGTTGTTGTTGCAGTTGTTGTAGGCGCTGGCGAGCGTGATGCTCTGCTGATAGAGCGAATAGCGCAGCTGGAGCGAGGTGTCCTCGCGCAATGCGAGGCCGATGCGCGGCGAGAAGCCCAGCGTCGTCACGCCGTAGCTCGTATAGCTGTTCGATTTCTGCTGTTTCCAATAAGTGTCGAACCCGAGAGCCATCCGATAGTCGAGCAGATAGGGCTCGACGAACGACAGCGATATGCCGCGCGAGTACTGGCCGTAGCTCACCGACGCCTTGGCATAGAGCCCCTTGCCCAGCAAATTGCGCTCGGAGACCGAGACTTCGGCCAGTGCACCATCGGATGTGGAATAGCCGCCCGAGATCGAGAAGTCGCCGGTCGACTTCTCTTCCATGTCGACGATCAGGATGACGCGGTCGCTGGAGGAGCCCGGCTCCGTGACGATCTTGACGCTCTTGAAGTAGTCGAGGTTCTTCAGGCGCCGCTCGGCACGGTCGACCAGCGCACGATTGTAGGCATCTCCTTCCGAGATGTCGAACTCGCGCCGGATCACGTAGTCACGCGTCCGGGTGTTGCCGCGCAAACTGATGCGCTCGATATAGGTGCGCGGCCCCTCGTCGACGTTGAATACCACGGACACCGTGTGCGCATCGAAATTGCGATCGCCGCCTGGGCGCACCAGTGCGAAGGCGTAGCCGCGGCGCGAAGCTTCGATCTGCATCTCCTCGGTCGACTTCTCGACCGCTTCCACGTTGTAGAGCGAACCGACCCCAACACGCGAATAGGAGCGCATCGAGCTTGCGTCGAAATTGGCAATGCTGGAGCGGAAATCGACGGAGCCGACACGATATTGCTGGCCTTCCTCGATCTTGAAGGTGACGAGGAAGCCCTTCTTGTCCGGATCGTATTCAGTGAGGGCGGCGACGACCTGGACGTCCGCGAACCCGTTCTTGAGATAGAAGCGGCGGATCAGGTCGCGATCGGCTTCGACGCGATCGGGATCGTAGATGTCGTTATTGGCGAGGAAGCTGAGAAAATTGCTCTCATGCGTCTTGATGACGTCGCGCAGGCGCGCGGCCGAATAGGCGCTGTTGCCGACGAACTCGACCGACTTGACCGCGGTCTTGGCGCCCTCCTGGACCGTGAAGATCAGGTCGACGCGGTTGTTCGGCTGCTCGATGATCTCGGGCGTGACGCGCACGTCGTAACGGCCCGAGCGCCGGTAGATCTCGGCAATGCGCAGCGTATCGGACTGCACCAGTGTCCGCGAGAAGGTCCCGCGTGCCTTGGACTGGATTTCCGCCGTGAGCTGCTCGTCCTTGATCTTCTTGTTGCCCTCGAAAGCGATGCGGCCGATCACGCCGTTTTCGACCACCGACACCACGAGGCGGCCGTCGGCCCGGTTGATCCTCACGTCCTGGAACAGACCGGTCGCGATCAGCGCCTTGATGCCGTCGTCGATTGCCGGTTGGTCGAGGCGCCCGCCGGGGCCGGGCCTGAAATAGGAGCGGACCGTCTCGGCCTCGACGCGGCGGTTACCTTCAACCACGATCGACTCCACGGCTTGCGCGACGGCCGGTTGCGGCAACAGCACGACGGAAATTGAACTCGCAATCGATACGCCACTCATCACCGCCGCGATCAGCCAGGCCCGTAAAACCGACATTCCACACCTCAAGAGCACCTGACTGCTCTGAAACGAAACGGCTGTGGCCGCGGTGTGGCTTTGAGATTGCTGTACTGTTTCCGGTCGTTGAATTTGATTGGCGGATCAGCCATGTGGTCATTCCGGCCGTGACGTCCGCGCGGGCTCCCGGCGGCGACTGGGCGGCATCGAAACCGCCGCGCATGCGACTGTCCGTGCTGGTGCCCAGCAACATCGCGAAACACCCGGATTCTTTACAGGCGCTTAAGCCGGTGCGAGACGCCACGACATCAGGAACTCGCATGGGTGTTTTTCGATGAACGCGATTGTCATGTCCGGAACGGTTCTGGTCGCCCTCCTCGCCTCGACGCTCACCGCTCATGCCGCGACCGTCGGCAAGCGCGACCCATCGCGGACGGCGCAAAATACCGTCTACGAGTACGGTCCCCGCGGCGCCAACCGCTCCTACCGGTCCGGACCGCACACCCGCCTTTATGTCAGCAAGCGATCGTGGCTGGATGGAGGGACCGAGGTGCTCCCCGGTGAGCGCAAGTTCACCGACTACGCCTTTCCGCCCGGCACCTCCTTCGCGCGCGGGAATAACAACCGGCCGCTCGATCGCCAGCCACTCAGCCCCGACTCGGACCTTGGCGGATTTGCACAGCGAATACCGATCTCGTGGTGACCGGCTTGCAGCGACGCTGCCGGTCGCCTCGACAAGCACGACGGCCAGCAACGTCCTGCGGCGTCGGGCAACGCTTGACTGATGAAAAGGCTGCGATCGTCCGCGACGCGCCATGACATCCGCGCGCGCATCTGCCGCACGCAAGCGCGAGTTTTCCAAACGCATCTTGAATCATTCCAGGATCGCTCACCGCACGTTCAAGCAATTCTATTTTGCGCGTGTGGAATTCCGACTGCTTCACCCATAGAAGTCCGCATCGCTCAACGCGCGTCGGCACGCAGCTGCGCGCGTTCGCGTGAGTGAGTTCGGCAAGATTGGGAATCATCATCGGTGGGCGTTGCATTGTCGGAGAGGAAATATCGTTGGCTTGGAACCGCTGTTGCGATCAACGCCACGATGTTTGGTTCTGTCGTATTCGTATCCGTTGACGTCTTGTCGTCCCGCGCGCAAGCTCAGAGCAGCAGCCTGCCACCGGTCACCGTCGAAGCGCCGAATCCACCGAAGACGCGCAGCACCGCCGCCGCACCCAGCCAACGCACACGATCTTCGCGCGCGGCCTCGGCCAACCGGCGCGCCAACGTAACGGCGGATCAGAATCGCGCTGCGCTGGCGGCGCGAGGCGCGACTGGCGCGACTGGCGCGACAATTGGTTATGTCGCGACCAGCAGCTCCGCCGGCACCAAGACCAACACGCCGTTGATCGAGACGCCGCAGTCCATCTCGGTCGTGACCAAGAAGGAGCTCGAAGACCGCAACGTCCAGACGCTCAAGGACGCCGTCAACTACACCCCCGGCGTCACGACCACGGCGTTCGGTTACGACCCACGCTTCGACGCCTTTTCCATTCGCGGCTTTGACGTGACCTATACAGGCATCTATCGCGACGGCCTGCGTCAGGGCGGCGGCAACTTCGCCATCCCCAAGATCGAACCTTATGGACTCGAGAGCGTATCGATTCTCCGGGGGCCCGCCTCCGGTCTCTACGGCCTCGGCTCTCCGGGCGGCATCGTCGATGTCACGACGAAGCGGCCAACGCAGACGCCGTTTGGCGAGGTGCAATTGCAGGCCGGCAACTACAATCGCTACCAGGGCAGTTTTGACGTCGGCGGACCAGTTCCCGGCAGCGATCAATTGTATTACCGGCTGACGGGCTTGCTGCGCGATGCAAAAACCTGGTTTCCCGGCAATGATGACGACCGGGCCTATATCGCGCCTGCCCTGACCTGGAAGCCGAACCTCGATACGACGTTCACGATCCTCTCGGAATATCAGACCAGCCGCACCGCTGCGAGCATCGGCAACGCGCGCACCGCGGATGGCAAGCTGACCAACATCTACTCGAATGATCCGGCGTTCAGCGCCATGGACCAGAAGCAGTTCCGTATCGGTTATGCGTTCGAGCACAATTTCAACGACACCTGGACCGTGCGGCAGAATTTCCGATTCTATCAGGTCGGCGTCGACGCGAAATACACCCAGATCGATTCGATCGACACCGCGACCCAGACCGCGTCGCGGTCCGCCTGGCGCATCGTGGACAATCTCAAGACCGCCACCCTCGACAACCAGGCCGAAGCCAATTTCACACTCGGCTCGGTCAGGAACACCGTGCTGTTCGGTGTCGACTACAGTCACTCCTACTACGACGACAAGATCGGATATGGACCGGCACCCGATCTCAATCTCCTGACCAAGAACTATGGCGCGCAGGCGATCGCCTCTCCGGCGTTTTCGATCTTCACCAAGCAGTCGACCGACGAGGTGGGACTCTACGCACAGGAGCAGGCCAGGCTCGGCGGATTCATTCTGACGCTCAATGGCCGTCAGAGCTGGGTCTCGCAGAGCACGACGACGACGCTGGACGGAACGCCGGTCACTCAAAAACCTTCGGCCTTCACCGGTCGCGCGGGCCTGAGCTATCTCTTCGACAACGGCGTGGCGCCCTATGTCAGCTACGCCACGTCGTTTAGCCCGCAAACCGGCGTGGACGTGACGGGGGCGACCTTCAAGCCGACCACCGGCGAGCAAACCGAGGCCGGCATCAAATATCAGATGCCTCATGTTCCGCTGCTGCTCACGGCCGCGGTCTTCGACATCAAGCAGGACAATGTCCTGCGCACCAATACCGACAACATCACGTTCCAAGCGGCGACCGGACAGGTCGACTCCAAGGGCCTCGAGCTCGAGGCCAAGCTGGCGCTCAAACCGGGATTCGATCTCACCGCGGCCTATACCCACCTCAACGTCGTGATCACGCGCGGCAATACCGATACGACCGGCAATGAATATTCCGGCATCCCGAGGGACTCGTTCGCAGCTTTCGGCAAATACACGTTCCAGTCCGGCACGCCCGTGGAAGGGTTGGGGCTGGGCCTCGGCGTGCGCTATATCGGTGCCAATTTCGGCGACGACCAGAATACGTTCGAGAATGCCGCGAAGACGTTGTTCGACGCCGTGATCGACTACGATCTCGGCAAGCTCGACCGCAGTTTTCGCGGCGCCTACATGCGCGTGAACGGCACCAACCTGTTCGACAAGCAGTATGCGACCTGTCAGGCCGGCTATTGCTATGCCGGCGAACGGCGCCAGGTGATCGGCACGTTGAGCTATCGGTGGTAACGCGAGATCCGTCATTGCGAGCGGAGCGAAGCAATCCAGACTGCCGCCGCGGAAAGATTCTGGATTGCTTCGTCGCAAGGGCTCCTCGCAATGACGAAGCGTGGGGCGGCATCGTCATTCCAATCACCGCCGTCATTCCCCGCGAAGGCGGGGAATCCAGTACGCCGAAGCTTCTCGATTCTAGCCGCGCCGTCTCTGGAATACTGGATCGCCCGCCTTCGCGGGCGATGACAGCGAGTGTATAGTCGCAGACACGCCTTCGCGTTCTCGCGGCGCAATTCGCCCGAGCTTTGCTTCATCTCTTCACCCTCTTAGCCAAGAGGGCGCAGGGAAGGCCGGGTGCTGACCTCGCACCCGCGGTCCGCTGCGCGAAAGGTAGCGCAAAAGAACCGCACAGCAGCATACAGGTGGTGCCAATCACTCGGCCTTCCCTGCGCGATGGTCGGACGGCTTATGCCGTGCTCTCCCGGGAGCCGAGTTCCTTCTGGCCTCCCTCGTCCCGCGAATTGGATGATGCAGTCTGCCCGGTTGGGCTCGCTCGCACCTTCGCGAAGACTTGACCGTAGCAACGACGGCCAGGACCACACGGTTTTGCCGTACGCACGGCCCGCCATTTCGCCGCAGTATTTCCAGCCCTGTCGACGGAGCCGGAAACTTACCGACGAGACGAAGCCTGGCAGCGCCGCTCATCCGCACGCGGTTTCGGGCTCACAGGGACTACCCGCCCTGCCCGCACCATGTCGTGCCGACGCTGCTGCGTCCACCGCAAGCCCGGCTCGCGTATCGTGACGACAACATGATCGCCCCTCAAGGATGAGCCGGGATGGGCGACACATACGACAAATCCGAATTTCGGTAAAGCGGAATATTTTCGCGCGAGTGGGTTGACAGCCCGCGCAGGTGTTTTGCCCGACGGGCACCCTGCCGCCGGCGCCGAGAAGCGCCGTAACATCTGTTTACATTCAGCAACATTCGGGCTGCCGAAAGGCCACGATCACCCGGCTAGTGGTTCCTGCCTCGTACTGCCGAGGGAAATGGGCACCCTCCTTCCGAGGGCAAGGCCAATGGATTTCCGCCGATTTGATGCCGTCACACTTGTTCGTCCTGGTCCCCGTGTTACCCGCAAAGGAGAACCATCATTCGACGCCCACCTTGTTGCGTGCCACCCTGTCGCGCGCCAGATCGGCCTGCGTCGCGCTGATGCTGGGCGGCACATTGACCGGATGCGCCGTCGGCCCGGACTATTCCGGCCCGCCCAGGCTCGACATGCCTTCGCACTGGAGTGCCAGATCGACCTCCCGGCGCCAGACCGGCACGCTGGACCGCTGGTGGCTGCGTCTGCGCGATCCCATGCTCAACCGGTTGATCGAGCAAGCCGTCGAGGCCAATCCTGACGTCGCGAAGGCCAAGGCGGTCGTACGCGAAGCGCGCGCGACGGTCCAGCAGACCAGCGCGGGCCTGTTTCCATCCGTCAGCGGCTCCGCCTCGGTGACCGACAACAAGACCAGTTCGGGCTCCGCCTCGGCGGTTGTCGACAGCGCGCCCTACACTCTGCATCAGGGGAGCTTCGATTCGAGCTGGGAGCTCGACCTGTTCGGCGGCACGCAGCGAAACATCGAGGCCGCGGTGCGTGGCGCGCAATCGGCCGACGAAGATCTGCGCGACAGCCTGGTCACGCTGATCGGCGACGTCGCCGCCTATTACGTCGAGGCGCGCGGCTACCAGGCGCGGATCGCGCTGGCGCAGCGGACATCGGTCTCGCAGCGCGATACCGAAAAGCTCACCCGCAGCAAATACGAGGCCGGCAGCGGCAACGCCGTCGATCTCGCCAAGGCCACCGCGCAAGCCGCGAGCACGGAAGCGAACGTTCCGACCTATCAGGCCGCGCTCGCGGCCGACATCCACCGGCTCGGCATCCTGCTCGGGCGGCCTCCCGACGGCGTCGCCGCGCTGATGGCACGGACTGCGCCCGTGCCGGCGCCGCGCATGCCGTTGCCGACGGGACTGCCGGCCGATCTGCTTCAGAGCCGGCCCGACGTCGCCAGCGCCGAGCGCAAGCTGGCGCAGGCGACCGCCAAGATCGGCGCGGCCGAGGCCGACCGCTATCCGGCGGTGTCGTTGACCGGCTCGGTCGGCACCTCCGCGCTGCGCGCCGGCGATCTCGCCAAATATTCCAGCGTGAGCTGGTCTGTCGGACCCTCGGTCACGGTGCCGGTGTTCGATGCGGGCAAGCGGCAGGCCACGGTCAGGATCGCAGAGGCGCAACGCGACCAGGCGTTCGCGACGTTTCATTCGACCCTGCTCACCGCGCTCGAGGACGTCGAGAACGCGCTGGTGTCGCTGTCGCAGGAGCGCGTGCGCGCCACCAAGCTGACGGAAGCCGCGAAGAACTATCGCGAGGCCGCAAAACTGTCGCGATCGCTGTTTGAGACCGGCAGCGCCAGCTTCATCGACGTGCTCGACGCCGAACGCTCGCTCTATTCGGCCGAGGATTCGCTGATCCAGAGCAAGGTGTCGGCGGCCAAGGATTACATTTCGCTGGCCAAGGCGCTCGGCGGCGGCTGGTCCGATCCGGTCGACGTGGCAACGCCAATCATCGTGGACGGCAATACGGGACCGCACATGCGGGAGGCGTTGAAGTGACCGGGTTCATCACCGTCAAGCGCGTGAAGATCGCCGCCGCGATCGTGACGGTCGTTGCGACCGGCGTCGTCGCGGCTACACGGTTGCCGGGAACGTCGAGCAAGGCGCAATCCTACATCACCGCGCCGGTCACGGTCAGCGATCTCCGCGAGGAAGTTCTGGCGAGCGGCACGCTCAAACCGGCGCGGCTGACCGCGGTCGGCGCACAGGTGTCGGGCCGGATCACCGCACTCAACGTCCGCGTCGGCGACACGGTCAAGGCCGGCGACGTCATCGCGCAGATCGACCCTGTCACCAAGCAGAACGATTTGCGCAGCTCGGAAGCCTCGCTGAAGAACTACCGTGCGCAGAAGGACGAGAAGGAAGCCGCGCTGGTGCTGGCCGAGGCCAACCTGGCGCGTCAGCAGGCGACCCTGGCCCAGCGCGCGACCTCGCGCAGCGATTTCGACAGCGCGGATTCGACGGTGCGCCAGACCCGTGCGCAGATCGTCGCCCTGGAGGCCCTGATCGTGGGGGCCGAAGCCAGCGTCGAGACGGCCAGGGTCAATCTCGAATACACCCGCATCACCGCCCCGATCGACGGCACGGTGCTGGCGACCGTGGTGCAGGAGGGACAGACGGTCAACGCGGTGCAGTCCGCGCCGACCATCGTCGTGCTCGGCCAGCTCGAGACGATGACGGTGCGGGCGGAGATCTCCGAGGCGGACATCGTCAAGGTCAGGCCGGGGCAATCGCTCTACTTCACCATTCTCGGCGACCAGGACCAACGCTACGAGGCCAAGCTGGAGCAGATCGAACCCGCGCCCGAATCGATCAAGAATGACGCCAGCTTCTCCTCGACCACGACGTCGAGTTCGAGCTCCAGCACGAGCTCGTCGAGCTCGACCAGCACGGCGATCTATTACATCGGCGTCTTCAACGTCCCCAATAAGGGGCTGTCGCTGCGGACCTACATGACCGCGGAGGTGCACATCATCACCGGCGAGGCCAAGCGCGTGAAGGTGATACCGGCGCTGGCGGTGATGCGGAAATCCGACGGCCGCAGCACGGTGCGCACCCTTGCCGCGTCGGGTGACGTCAGCGAGCGCGAGGTCAAGACCGGCCTCAACGATCGCACCACCGTCGAGATCAGATCGGGTCTCGACGAGGGCGAACGGGTCGTCACCGGAGAGGCCAACGAGCAGACCGCTTCGCGCGGCATGCCGGGCGGCCCGCCGGGAGGCGGAGGTCCCTGACATGACCGATCCGATCATCGCGCTCGAAAATGTCCGGCGGGAGTTCACGGCCGGCGACACCCAGGTGGTCGCCCTCGACGATCTGTCGCTGAGCATCCTGCCGGGCGAGATGGTCGCGATCATCGGTCAGTCCGGGTCGGGCAAGTCGACGCTGCTCAACATCCTCGGCTGTCTCGACCGTCCGACGTCGGGCGCCTATCGCGTCGCCGGCAAGAACGTCTCCGAGCTGGATGCGGATGCGTTGGCGGCGCTGCGCCGCGAGCATTTCGGCTTCATCTTCCAGCGCTACAATCTGCTCGGCGACCTCACCGCCGCCTCGAATGTCGAGATCCCCGCCGTCTATGCCGGCTTGAAAGCGCGCGAACGTCGCGCCCGCGCAGAGCAGCTTCTCACAAGGCTCGGTGTGAACGACCGGCAGGGCCATCGCCCGAACCAGCTCTCCGGCGGCCAGCAGCAGCGCGTCTCGATCGCACGCGCGCTGATCAACGGCGCTGAGGTCATCCTGGCGGACGAACCGACCGGGGCGCTCGACCGACGCAGCGGCGAGGAGGTGTTGAGAATCCTGAAGGAGCTGCATCGCGAGGGGCGGACGATCATCATCGTCACCCACGATGCCGATGTTGCCACACGCGCCGAACGCATCATCGAGTTGCGCGACGGCAGGATCGTCGCCGACCGCCGCACGGAGGCGGCGGGCGCATCGGAGCCGACCGCGCCAGTCCCCCGGGCCGCATGGGACAGCGGTGCCGGCTGGTCCGGCGCATTGGGGCGTTTGCGCGAGGCCTCGCGGATGGCGCTGGTGGCGATGGCCGCGCACCGGCTGCGCGCCTTCCTGACCATGCTCGGCATCATCATCGGCATCGCCGCGGTGTCATCGGTGGTCGCGCTCGGCAACGCCTCGCAGCGCAAGGTGCTGTCCGACATATCGAGCCTCGGCACCAACACCATCGAGGTGTTTCCAGGCAAGGACTTTGGCGATGCCCGCGCCGGCAAGATCAAGACGCTGGTGCTCGACGATGCCCGCGCGCTCGGCCGGCAGGGCTTTATTGCCGGCGTCACGCCGACGGTCTCGACCAGCACGACGGTACGCTATCGCGGCAACGAGTCCAATGTCCTCGTCAACGGCGTCGGCGAGAGCTATTTCCAGGTCAAAGGTGCAAAACTCGCGAAAGGACGTCTGTTCGACGACGACGCCGTGCGCAACATCGAGCGCCACGTCGTCATCGACGACAACACCCGCAAGACCTTCTTCGCCGACGACCAGACCTCAGGCATCGGCCGGGTCATCTGGCTCGGCAAGGTGCCCTGCCGCATCGTCGGCGTGATCGCCCAGCAGCAGGGCGGGTTCGGCTCGAACCAGAACCTGTCGGTCTACCTGCCCTACACCACCGTGCAGGCTCAGTTCACGCGCGACCGCGCGTTGCGCAGCATCCTGCTACGGATCAGCGACGAGGTCTCGACCAATCTGGCGCAGGACGCGGTGACGACACTGCTGACGCAGCGGCACAACACCAGGGATTTCGTCATCCTCAACACCGACGATATCCGCCGCACCATCACCAGCACGACGCAGACCCTGGCGTTCCTGGTGGCGGCGATCGCGGTGATCTCGCTGGTGGTTGGCGGCATCGGCGTGATGAACATCATGCTGGTGTCCGTGTCGGAACGGATCAGCGAGATCGGCGTGCGCATGGCGGTCGGCGCCAGGCGCAGCGACATCCTCCAGCAATTCCTGGTGGAGGCGACGCTGATCTCGTCCATCGGCGGCATCGCCGGCATCCTGATCGCGATCCTGCTCGGCCTCGCCATCAACGTCGCAGCGCCGGGATTCCAGGTCACCTATTCGATGTTCTCGATCGGCGCGGCGTTCCTGACCTCGACCGGGATCGGGGTCGCCTTCGGCTTTTTCCCGGCCCGCCGCGCCGCCTTCCTCGACCCTGTAGTGGCCTTGAGCCGTGACTGACCGTAGGATTGCACCATGACCGTAGTTGTTCGGACGCGACAATCGTCCGCAAATCGATCAACGATCGGCGCCCCCGATGCGATATCAATCATGACCAACGGAACGCCAAGCATCCTGATCGTCGAGGACGACCGGCCAACCCGCGACCTGATCGCGCGTTACCTCGGCGAGCATTCGTTCTCGGTCAGCGCCGTCACGAACGGCAAGGAGATGGATCGCCATCTGTCGCAGAACCGGACCGATCTGATCGTGCTCGACCTGATGCTACCGGGCGAGGACGGGCTGAGCCTCTGCCGCCGGCTGCGGATGGAGACCACGACGCCGATCATCATCCTCACCGCAAAGGGCGAGGACCTCGACCGGATCCTCGGCCTCGAAATGGGCGCCGACGATTATCTGCCGAAACCGTTCAACCCGCGCGAACTGCTCGCCCGGATCAACGCGGTGCTGCGCCGGCAATCGAGCGGCCTCACCGCCGCCTCCACCGCGACGCGCCTGACATTCCAGGGCTGGATCATCGATCTCCGCCTGCGGGAATTGCGCGACCCCGAAGGCGCGCAGGTGCCGCTGACCAGCGCCGAGTTCGATCTGCTGCAGGCCTTCTGCGAGCGCGCCGGCCGCGTTCTCACCCGCGACAGCCTGCTGAACATGACGCGCGGCCGTCCCGGCGGAAGCTTTGGCCGCAGCATCGACGTGCTGGTCAGCCGGCTGCGCCGCAAGCTCGACCGCAGCGAAGACACGTCCGTGATCAAGACCATCCGCACCGGCGGCTACATCTTCACGCCGGTGGTGGTGGAGGCATGAGGCGCGCCGCAGACATCGTGGCGCTGTTCAGCTTCAGGCGGATCAGCGGTCAGATCGCAGCCCTGGTCCTGGTTTCGCTGATCCTGATCCATGTGCTGATCGCCGGATATTTTCTGCTCAACCGGCCGAAGCTGCTGGTGGACAGGCCGCTGGAGCAGTTTTCGCTGATCGTTCGGATCATCGCCAATACGCCACAGGCCGAGCGGGCGACCGTCCTGGAAAGCGTCAGTCGAACCTTCCCTGCCCTGAAGCTCCGGTTGCTGGAAGGCGTTTCCGCTTCCACCGTACCATTGCCGGAGCGGACGCTGAACGTGCTGTCGCCGCTCGACGGTGAGGTCGACCTCATCCGCGGCGGCACGTCGGAAGACGATCGAGTGTGGTTCCACCTTTCGAAGGACGACGTGCTCGAAGCCACGATCGGATCGCCCAAAATTCCGGCTTTCGTCAGCGGGCTGTGGACCTCCACGCTGCTGTTCCTGGTGGCGAGCGTCACGCTGCTCGGCGTCTGGGCCGGCCGCGCGCTGTCCTCGCCGCTGTCGGCCTTCGCGCGCGCGGCGGAGAATTTCAGCCTGAACCGGTCGTCGCCGCCACTGCCCGAGAATGGCCCGGAGGAAATCAAATCCGCAGCGAGAGCGCTCAACCGGATGCGCGAGCGCATCACCGCGCTGATGAACGACAGGACGCGCATGCTCGCGGCCATCAGCCACGACCTGCGTACGCCGATCACGCGGTTGCGGCTGCGGTCGGAATATATCGAGGACCCGACCCAACGCACGCAGACCGTGCGCGATCTCGACCAGATGCAGTCGATGCTTGAATCTGTGCTCTCCCTGCTGCGCAACGAAAGCCCGGTCAAGCCGACGCTGGTGGACGTGGCGGCGCTGCTGCAAATGGTGTGCGAGCAGTTTTCGGATTCCGGATTTGCCGTGACCTATTCCGGCCCCGCGAGAATCACCTTCGTCCTGCGGCCGGACGAAATCATCCGCGCCGTCACCAACCTCGTCCAGAACGCAACGCGCTTCGGAGCCAGGATCGACGTCGCGCTGCTGACATCAGGGCAGCAACTCGTCATCGACGTTTCCGATGATGGACCTGGCATTCCCGACGAAAGGAAGGCGGCGATGCTGGAGCCCTTCGTGCGCGGCGAGGAAGCCCGCACCATGGACGAGACGGCCGGATTTGGCCTCGGCCTCTCGATCGCGCAGGCAATCGTGACCGCGCATGACGGGACCCTTCAGCTGCTCGACAACGAGCCCACGGGCCTGCGCGTCCGCTTGCAGCTATCGAATGCTGCCCTCGACAATTCGGGCGCGTCTCGGACATAAAGACGCGGCAATCGTGGGGCTTGTCGATTGGCCCCGCCACTGCTTCTCCCGGAGTTCTCATGCTTTCTGCCGACCGGCCGGCGACGCGCCTTGCGACGCGGCTCTCCTTTCTCGTTGCGGGCTTCGGCATCGCGTGCTGGGCGCCGCTGGTGCCGTTCGCGAAGGCGCGGCTCGGCGTCGACGACGGCGTCCTCGGACTGCTGCTGCTCAGCCTCGGCATCGGCTCGGTCGTCGCGATGCTGCTGACCGGAATCATGAGTGCGCGCTACGGCAGCAGGCCGATCATCATCGGGGGCGGGCTCGGCCTGGCGGTGGTCTTGCCGCTTCTGGCGGTCGCGAACACCTCGGTAACGCTGGCTGCCGCGCTGTTCGCCTTCGGTGCCGCACTCGGCTCCATCGACGTCGCCATGAACATCCATGCGGTGGAGGTGGAGCGCGATGCGGGCCGCCCGCTGATGTCGGGCTTCCACGCGCTGTTCAGCATAGGCGGCTTCGCCGGATCGGCCCTGATGACCGCGCTGCTCTCGCTGCAGCTCGGCGCGCTCGCCTGCACGCTGATCTGCTCCGTACTCATGCTGATCGCGATGCTGCTGACCGCACCGCGCCTGCTTCGGTCGGTGCAGGTGCAGGACGGACCGCTGTTCGTGCTTCCGCACGGCTCGGTGCTGCTGCTCGCACTGCTCGGCGCGATCACTTTCCTTGTCGAAGGCGCGATGCTCGACTGGGGCGCGTTGCTCGTCATCGGCGCGGGCCTCGTCTCCGAGGCGCAAGGCGGGATCGGCTATATCGTGTTCTCGATCGCGATGACGATCGGGCGGCTCGGCGGCGACGCCGTCGTTGCACGCGTCGGGGATCGCACGACCCTGGTCTGGGGAAGCATCATTGCGATCGCGGGTTTTATGGTCCTGCTGACAGCTCCGGTTGCGGCGGTCGCCATCACCGGCTTCCTGCTCATCGGCCTCGGTGCGTCGAACCTCGTGCCGGTGCTGTTCCGCCGCGCAGCCAGGCAAACCGTGATGCCTACCGGGCTCGCCGTCGCGGCGATCACCACCGCGGGCTATGCCGGCATCCTGATCGGTCCCGCCGGTGTCGGCTTCGTCGCGCGTCTTGGCGGCTTGCCGATGGCATTCTGGCTGCTCGCCGCGCTGATGGGTCTCGTTACGCTGTCGGCACGCATCGTCACCCGCAAGGGCGCCTGATCAGCCTCACAGATTGCTCAGCCCAATCGATTTGATCACGGGCGCCAGGCTTGCCGTCGTCGCGTCGATGATGCGCTGGAACTTGTCGGGACTCGAATCGCTGTCCGGCTCGATGCCCTGGGCACGATAGCTTGCCTGCAGCGCCGGATCGGCCATGGCGAGGCGCGTCACCTGCGCGATCCGGTCGATGATCGCATCGTCGGTGCGTCGGGGTGCGAAGATGCCGAACCATCCCTCGTAACGGAGATCCGGCATGCCGGATTCCATGGCGGTCGGAATCTCCGGCGCACCGCTCAGCCGCCTCTCGCTGGTGACCGCCAGCAGCCTGATTTTCCCGGTCTCGCCCAGTTGCTTCAACTGGTCGGACATCACGCCGATGACGAGCGATATCTGGCCGCTCGCGAGGTCGTTGGTCGCCTGCGAAATGCCCCGATACGGCACGTGGACCAAGTCCAGCGTGCCGGCCTGCTGCTTGAAGGATTCGCCAACCAGATGATTGCCGGTGCCGATGCCGGGCGTCCCGTAGGACAGTTTTCCCGGGTTGGCCTTCGCGTAGGCGATCAGCTCACGCAGATCAGTGGCGGGCACCGACGGATGGACCGCGAAAACCAGCGCAGTGCTGATCAAGCGATAGATGGCGCGAAAATCATCGACAGAATAGCCGGGGTTTTTCGAGGTCAGGGGAATGATGACCTGCGTGCTGCCATTGCCGAGCAGCAGCGAGTAGCCGTCAGGCTCCTCTCGCGCGACCGTGGCAGCTCCGATCGCGCCGCCCGCACCGCCGATATATTCGACGAAGGTCGGTCCAAGCAGCGACGACATCTTGTCCACCCAGGGACGCCCGATCTGGTCGCCTGCTCCGCCGGCGCCGTACGGAAGCACCAGGCGAATCGGACGGGACGGATAGTCTGCGGCTTGTCCGCGGCGTGGAAGGGCGGTCAGCGCCACCGCGCCTGACAACGCATGGACGGCCTGTCGCCGCGAGTAGGAGGGCATATCTCAATTCCGGAAGCGGGTGTCACTGTCGAGGCGGGACCGGCTCCCGACCGTCCCATCGCAGCAATTCTCGATCGCCGTCAATGCTCCATCCGGGTAAGAGCCCGGCCATTATCGGTCCGGCGTACAACGTAAGTCATTACGTTTAAGGCGTTATTTCAAACAATCAACCGACCCACGCCATCCACGCAGGGCTGCCAGACCTGCCCCACTCCCTTTCGGCCAGTTTACTGTACGCATCGTTCTGCTAGAGCAGAAAAGTAATACCTTTTGACTCCCGTCGCGGGGGCAATGGCGCGTGCCAATACTTAATAACGAAAACTCGGCCATTTCATTTGGGCCATTTCGGCTGTTTCCAAAATCGCGTCTCCTGCAGAAGGACGGCGCGCCGCTTCATGTCGGGGGCCGTGCGCTCGACATTCTCATCTTCCTGGCCGAGCGCCCCGGCGAAGTCGTCGACAAGCGAGAGCTGGTCAAGCGCATCTGGGCCGACGTCAATGTCGACGAGGGCAGCCTGCGCTTCCACGTCGCAGCGCTGCGCAAGGCACTCGGCGATACCGGCAAGTCGGCCCGTTATGTCGTCAACGTCCCCGGCCGCGGCTATTGCTTCGTCGCCTCGCTCGCCCACGTGGCCCCGCCGGCCGCGCAGCCTGCACCGATCTCCGGCGAGATCGCGCCCCTTCGCTCCCTGCCCATTCAGCTCGCGAAGATGGTCGGACGCGAGGAGGTCATCGAGAAGATCTCGAACGGACTGTCGCTCTATCGTTTCATGACCGTGGTCGGCCCGGGCGGCATCGGCAAGACCGCGGTCGCCGTCACCGTCGGGCATCGCCGCTCGGCCGATTTCGGCGGGCGCGTGTTCTTTGTCGACTTCGGTCCATTGCGGGATTCCAGCCATATCGCAACGAGCATCGCCTCCGCGCTCGGGCTGACCATCAGCGCGGAGGATCCGACGCCGGCCCTGCTGACATTCCTGAAGACCGGCCCCGCTTTGCTGATCTTCGACAGTTGCGAGCATGTGCTGGATGCGTTGGCCCCGCTCGTCGAGCGCTTCGTTCGCGACGCGCCGCAGCTGCGCGTTCTCGCAACCAGCCGCGAATCGTTCCGGAGCGAAGGCGAGCGCATCTTCCGGCTCTTCCCGCTGGATTGTCCGCCGGAGCGCGAGGATCTGAGCGTCGAAGAGGTCCTCGGCTACCCCGCGGCTCAACTCTTCGTGGAGCGCATCGCGCAGAGCTCGGGTCCGTTCCAGCTCAGCGCCGAAGAAGCTCCGCTGGTCGCGAGCATCTGCCGCCGGCTCGATGGCATCGCGCTCGCGATCGAGCTCGCGGCGGGCCGCGTCAATGCGTATGGCATCGCGGGCACGGCATCCCTGCTCGACAGCCGCTTCTCGCTGCAATGGCGCGGACGGCGCACCGCCGTGCCGCGGCACCAGACGCTCGCCGCCGCGCTCGACTGGAGCTACGATCTCCTGCCCCCGGCCGAGAGCGCCACCTTGCGGCGACTGTCCGTCTTCGCCGGCCCCTTCGCGCCAGACGCCGCCGCCACGGTTGCTGCGGGCGAGGGCCTGAGCGTCTCGGAAACCCTCGAGGCGATCGACAGTCTGGTCACCAAATCCCTGATCTCGCCGTCGGGGTCGCGGACGCTGCGCTACCGGCTACTCGACACCACGCGCTCCTACGCGCATGGCAAGCTCAACGAGCTCGGTGAAACCAGGCAGGTCGCGCGGCGCCACGCCGAGCATTTTCGCGACTTCTTCGCGCGTGCGGAGACCGACACATCGACGCCGCAGCCGGAATGGCTCAGCATCTATGGCGCGGAGCTCGACAATGTGCGCACGGCATTGAACTGGGCCTTCGGTCCCGACGGCGACGCTGCGCTCGGGATCGCGCTGACAGCGGTCGCGGTGACGTTGTGGATCCGCCTGTCGCTGTTCGCCGAATGCCGCGAGCGTGCCAAAACAGCCCTCGCCGCACTCGGCGATACCGGCAACGACCGTCTCCGCATGCAGCTGCTGTCGGCGCTCGGCTGGTCGCTGATGTATGGCGAGGGCCGCGCGCGCGAAGCGCGCCCGATCCTCGAGACCACGCTCGAGCTCGCCGACAGGCTCGACGACAAGGACTTCCGCCTGCGCGCGCTCTGGGGCTTGTGCATCGACCAGTTCAACAACGGCCAGTTCGGCAAGGCGCGCGCGCTGGCCGATCGGTTTGCGAACGCCGCGGCGAACTCGCCCGACAAGACCGACCCCATGCTGAGCGACCGGCTGATGGCCGTCGCGCTGCACTATCTCGGCGACCAGAACGGTGCGCGCGTTCGCATCGACCGCGTCAATGCCTCGCTGCATGTCCTGACGGAGAAGCCAAAAATCTTCCCGCTCGACTTGCGAATATCCACGCAATATTTCCGCGCCCGCATCCTTTGGCTGCAAGGTCTCGCCGACCAGGCCCAGGCGCTCGCGGCCAGAAACATCGACGAAGGCCGCGCCAACGACCACGCATTGACCTTCTGCAGCGTGCTGGGACAGGCGGCCTGCCCGATCGCGTTCTGGGCGGGCGATTTCGACGCCGCGGAACGTCACGGCACCGAGCTGCTCGAACACACCGAGCGCCACGCGATCCGGCTGTGGGGCCTGTGGGCCCGTGCCTTCAATGCGGCGGTCGCGGCGAAGCGCGGCAGTGCGGCGGCCGGCCTGCCGCTGCTGCGCGAAGAGCTCAACCGCGCCGGCGATGCCCGCTTCCTGCCGCGCTTCCTGCCCCTGCTCGGCGAACTCGCCGCATGTTTCGGGGAGGCCGACCAGGTCGACCGCGGCCTCGAGATGATCGGGGACGTCCTCGCCCGCTGCAACGACCGGCAGGAGCTCTGGTATCTGCCGGAGCTGATCCGCATCAAGGGCGAGTTGATGCTCCGGAGCGCGCGGCATGCGGGCGACGCCGAAGCGCGCTTTCGCGAGGCCATGGAGATGGCCGCTCAGCAAGGCGCCCGCTTCTGGGAGCTGCGCTGCGCGACCAGCCTCGCGCGCTCCATCATCGGTGCGGGCCGGAGCGCGGACGCTCTGGCTATGCTGGAGAAGGTCTCCGGACCGTTCACGGAGGGCGCCGACATCGCCGACATGCGCGCTGCCCGCGATCTGATCGCGCAATTGCGGACCTGACCGTACGCGCTCAGCCTCCCACGGCGGCCGCGCGCCGCGGCAGCTTCCAGTCGGGCCGGATGAAGTGGCAGGTGTAGCCGTCGGGATAACGCTCGAGATAATCCTGATGCTCGGGCTCGGCCTCCCAGAACTCGCCGGCGGGCGCGACCTCGGTCACCGCCTTGCCGGGCCAAAGGCCGGACGCATTGACATCGGCGATGGTGTCCTCGGCGACCCGCTTCTGCTCTTCGCTGGCATAGAAGATCGCCGAGCGGTAGCTCGTGCCGAGATCGTTGCCTTGACGGTTGAGCGTGGTCGGGTCGTGGATCTGGAAGAAGAACTCCAGCATGGTTCGAAAACTGGTCTTCGCCGGATTGAAGATGATCTCGATCGCTTCGGCGTGGCCTTCATGGTTGCGGTAAGTGGCGTTCTTGACGTGGCCGCCGGTGTAGCCGACGCGGGTCGAGATGACTCCCGGCTGCTTGCGGATGAGATCCTGCATGCCCCAGAAGCAGCCCCCGGCCAAAACTGCGCGCTCTGTCGTCATCTGTCCGCTCCCAACTGTCTGTCCGTTCTGCGTCTCATATATCATAAGCCCTCGGCGGCCCCGCCGAAAGCCGGGCAGTTCGCCTATGTCCACCCGGTTCCGAGAACCGGATGGACAGCGATCGAACGCCAGCCTCTATCCCAGCTTGGCGTCGAGCGTGATGGCGGCATTGAGCACTTTCGACACCGGGCAGTTTTTTTCGGCCTCGCCGGCGATCTTGGCGAATCCTGCATCGTCGAGATTCGGCACCTTGGCGCGCAGGGTGAGCGCCGACTTGCTGATCTTGAAACCCTTGCCTTCGGGCTCCAGCGTGACGGCAGCCTCCGTCGAAAGCTCATCCGGCGTGAAACCCGCCATCTGAAGGCCGAAGGCCAGCGCCATGGTAAAACAGCCGGCATGGGCGGCTGCGATCAATTCCTCGGGATTGGTGCCCTTCTCGTTCTCGAAGCGGGTCTTGAACGAATAGGGCGTGTCAGCGAGCACGCCGGATTCGCTGGAGATATGGCCAGTGCCATCGCGGCCCGTGCCCTTCCAAACTGCAGTTGCCTTGCGGATCATCGTGGTTCTCCTTGTTTGATTTCAGCACCGGCGCTCCGTACCGAAGGAAAGCGACATTGGCACGACCGCCCTCGCCGTTCCAACCTGCCGAACGCCGCAGCGGTTCCGGCAAGGCGCGTGCGATGAGGTCAGTCATCGCGCGCCGTAATCGGAGAATGTCGCAGCTTCAGGACGGCAGCGGCTGGCCGGCCTGCTCGCGCACGATGTAGTCGGCGTACCAGTCGGCCCAATTCTCGTCGTGACCGCCGGTCCGCTTCTCGTGCTCGCCATGCGCCGCCGCCGCGCGGCGCAACGTTGCGGCGAGATCTGCTGTCGAAGCGAAATTCGTACCGTCGGCCTCGATGCGCCCGGGCAGTCGTGTGGTAATTTCCTGGAACAGCCAGCCATTGCCGTCGGGATCGGTGAACGAGGCGAATGAGCTGTAGCTGCCGCGCTTGGGATCAGCACCGCTGACGCGAACGCTGCCGAACAGATATGGCTCGTCGGGTCCGGCGTGAACATCGCCAGCGCCGTGGAACGGCTCGCTGACCTCGATGCCGCGACCGAGCAGATCCTGTCGTGCGGCCTCCAGATCGGAGACAATCAAGTACAACCCGCGCACCGAACCGGGCGCCGCCGCTGTGACGTTCTTGCCGAAGATCACCGAGCAGGCCGAGCCCGGCGGCGTAAACTGGATCACGCGCCACTCCTCGCCGGAGGCGAAGTCGGCATCCAGTCGCCAGCCGAGTCGCGCATAGAACGCCTTGGCGCGGTCGACATCGGACACGGGTATCACGACGATCTCGAGCTTCATATCTACGCTGCGCGATGTCGAAGACTTGTTCAAGGACTTGGCCGCGGCGGCGCGGTCGATTTCGAGTGTGGTCATGTCGAACTCCCGGATTTGAGTTGAGACGATTTCAAGCGGCGGCCGGCATCACGATGGTCACGCGCGTACCGCCCTGTCCCGCCTCGCCATGCAGCCGAGCGTCGATGCTGCGTGCGAGCCCTTCGAGGATGCGGCTGCCGATGCCCTGGAGCGGCGCGGTCGCGCCGATGCCGTTGTCGGCGACCGTGCAGACCCAGGCGCCGTCACGGCGCGCGACCTCGATGCGGATCATCGCACCGCTCTTGTTCGGAAAGGCGTGCTTTGCCGCGTTCGTAACCAGCTCCGTCAGCATCAGCGCGAGCCGATGGCATTGCGATGCCGGCAGCGTACCGCTCTCGATCGCGGCCTCGCAACGGATTCCCGCCGGCTCCAGCACCGCTTCGGCGATCGCGCCGCAGAGATTTTCGAAGAAGGCCTCGACGGAGACCATCGACGGTTCGCCGCTGTCGGACAGGAGCTGATAGAGCCTGCCGAAGGCCACGATGCGCCGCTCGAACCGATCCACTGCGCCTGTCATATCCCTGGTGCCCGCCCGCGAAAAATCGCGGCGAACTGACGCACCGAGCAGCGTCAGCGTGTTCTTCATGCGGTGGTGGGACTCCCGCAGCACCAGCTCCCAATCACGCGACTGATCGTCAGGACTGCCGACGAATTGAGATCGAACGGCGCCGCCGCTCGGCATGGAGCCGATACCGGACATGATAGCCTCCCCGTGGGAATAGGACCTAACGTGAAAGCGATACTGGATGCGTTGCGCGCGTTTTGCTCGTTAGACGTTGCAAGATTCTGTTATGATCGGCACCTCACAACCAGGCGTCAGAGACTGTCGCCGCGACGGTCAAGCCCACTGCCGGATTGTCGCAGTCGCGTCGTAAACTGTTCGCGTTTAAGCGAAATTTGCGACGACTATTCTCAATGCGTGCAGCAATCACCACGCGATTTCGCCACTTTCGACCAGTTTACTGACGACCTCGTTCTGGTAGACCAAAGTACAGACTTAGCCCTTTCGCTGGAACCATTGGCCCGTGCCGGACACTAACGACCAGGATTCGGCGATTTCCTTCGGACCATTCCGGCTGTTTGCAAAATCGCGGCTGCTGGAGAAGGACGGAGCCCCACTTCATCTCGGCGGCCGCGCGCTCGACATCCTGATTTTTCTCGCCGAGCGCGCCGGCGAGGTCGTGGACAAGCGGGAGTTGATCAAGCGGGTCTGGTCCGACGTGAACGTCGACGAAGGCAGCCTGCGCTTTCACATCACGACACTGCGCAAGGCCTTAGGGGATGCCGGCGAAAGCTCGCGCTACGTCGTCAACGTTCCCGGGCGCGGCTATTGTTTTGTCGTCCCGCTGCTCCGCTCCGCACCTTCGGAGAACCGGGCCAGCCTGCCTGTCGCTTCGCCCCACGCGCTCCCCTCGCCGCTTGCGAGGATGATCGGGCGGGATGATGCCGTCGAGAAGATTTCCGCCGGGCTCGGCCTGCATCGCTTCGTCACCATCGTCGGCCCGGGCGGGATCGGCAAGACCTCGGTCGCTCTCGCGGTCGCGCATCGCGAGGTCGAAGCCTTCGGCGGCCAGGTGTGCTTCGTCGATTTTGGCTCGCTGACGGATGCCCGGCTCGTTCCCGGAACGATTGCGGCCGCGCTCGGCCTGACCGTCAATTCCGATGACCCGATGCCGGGCCTGCTGACGTTCCTGCGCAACCGGCGGACGCTGCTGGTGTTCGACAGTTGCGAGCACATCATCGACGAACTCGCACCCTTGGCCGAGCGCATCGTCCACGAGGCAACCGAGCTGCATATCCTCGCCACCAGCCGCGAATCCTTTCGCACCGAAGGTGAACGCGTCCATCGGCTGTTTCCGCTGGATTGCCCGCCGGAGCGCGACGGGCTCGGCATCGCCGACATCCTTGCCTATCCCGCAAGCCAGCTTTTCGTGGAACGCATTGCCGAGAGCCTGAGCGAATTCGAACTGAGCGAGGAGGATGCGCCGCTCGTCGCCGAGATCTGCCGGCGGCTGGACGGCATCGCGCTCGCGATCGAGCTCGCGGCCGGACGCGTCAATGCTTATGGCATTGCCGGGACCGCCTCGCTGCTCGACAGCCGCTTCTCGCTGCTGTGGCGGGGACGGCGCACCGCGATCCCGCGGCACCAGACCTTAAGCGCCGCGCTCGCCTGGAGCTACGATTTGCTGCCGGCCGCCGAAAGCGCGACGCTGCGCGGATTGTCGGTGTTCGTCGGGCCGTTCACGCTGGAGGCCGCGCTCGCCGTCGCAGCCTGCCAGGGCATCGGCGAGCCCGAGGCGGTCGAGGCGATCTCGAACCTGCTCTCGAAATCCCTGATCGCGACCTCGCCCGCGGAGCGGCGGCTGCGTTATCGCCTGCTCGACACCACCCGCGCCTTTGTCGGCGGCAAGCTGGTCGAGAACGGGGAAGCGACCCGCGTCGCGCGTGCGCACGCCGAGTATTTCCGCGATGTCCTCCGCGACATCGCGCTCAAATCCTCTGGCCTGCAGAGCGCAGGCGGCTTCCTTCCCTATGCCGACCATTTGCCCAATGTCCGGGCCGCGCTGACCTGGAGCTTTTCGGACGGCGGCGACCGGACGATCGGCGTGGATCTGGCGGCGTCAGCCGCCCAGTTCTTCCTCGAGCTGACCTTGCTGACGGAGTGTTTTCGCTGGACGCAGCAGGCGCTGACCGCTTCCGGTGCGAACACATTGGACAGCCGCCAGGAGATGACTCTTCAGGCCGCGCTCGGCGTCTCCGTGATGTTCACGCAAGGTAATACCGAGGCGGTTCGCTCGGCGTTCACGCGCAGTCTCCAGCTTGCGCAGGAACTCGAGGATTTGCACTGGCAGCTGTGGCTGCTGCGCGGATTGCACATCTACCTGACCAGGGTCGGAGATTTTCACGGCGCGCTCAGCACCGGCGCGCAGGGCGAGAGCGTTGCGCGCAAGCTGAACGATCCGGCCGCCGCACTGAACGTGGAATGGATGCTGGGCGTCGCGCATCATCTGATCGGCAACCAGGACAAGGCCGTGCAGTTCTGCCAAAGCGCGATGGTGGAAAATCCCGGCTCGCAGCGGCTGAACATCGGGCATCTCGGCTATGACGACCGGATCGTCGCGCTGGTGGCGCTCGCGCGCGGGCTCTGGCTCACCGGCCGGCCCGATCGTGCGGTCGAGGCGGCCAGATACACGGTGCACGAGGCCGAGCTGCTCGAACAGCCGCTCACCCTCGGCATCGCCCTGATCTGGACCATCTACGTGTTCCTCTGGGTTGGCGACTGGGCCAATGCCGAAACCCTGATCGAGCGGTTGATCGATCATTCCGCGCGGCACTTCCTCGGCCCCTATCATGCGGTCGGCATCGGCCAGAAGGGCAAGCTGCTGCTGCGTCGCGGCGACGTCGATGGGGGGATCGAGCATCTTCGCCGCAGCCAGGCCACGTTGTATGCCACGCGGCACCGGATCATGACGACGGTGTTCGCGACGGCGCTCGCCGAGGGGCTCGGGGCGCAGAACCAGCTTGATGAGGCCCTGCGGACGATCAACGAGGCCATCGCCGAGATCCCCGATCACGGCGAATCCTTCGACATGCCGGAGATGCTCCGGGTCAAAGGCGACATCCTGGTGCAATCAGGTGATGCCGCGGAGGCCGAGCATTGCCTGCGGAAATCGCTGGATCTGTCGCGGCGGCAATGCGCGCTCGGCTGGGAGCTGCGGGGGGCGATCAGCCTCGGCCAGCTCTGGCGCCAAACCGGAAAGGCCGGCGAAGCACGAGACCTGCTCGCCCCGCTCGTCGCGCGGTACCAGGAGGGGCTCCAGAGCCGCGATCTCGTGGCCGCCAGGGATCTCCTGGTCGCGCTGAATTGACAGCATCTTCAACGGGATACCGCCATCCCGGCCGCTCGCAACTCCTAACAACTTCTAACACGCCAAGCCGCATCCGCCCCGCCATGGTGGTGGCACTTCACGGCGGATATGGCGGGACATGGCTCTTCTTGACGACGTAATCGATGCCAGCGGCGGTTTGGCCCGCTGGAACAGCTTGAACCGGTTCACGCTCCATCTGTCCGTCGGCGGAACGCTGTTCTCCAGCGCCGGGCACGCCAGAGAATTCAAGGATGTGACCGCGGAAGGCTCGACCCGGACGCAATCCGTCCGCTTCACCGGCATCACCGGGGGAGAACATTCGGGCTCCTTTCAACCGGACGCGATCACGATCGAAAGCTTGGATGGCGCGGTGCTGCGGACCTGGCGCAATCCGCGCCTCGCGTTTCCGGAAGCGAGCTCGCCCGCGCTTGCGGACGAGTTGCATCTGATTTTCTTCTGCGGCGTCGCGATCTGGAATTATCTGACGATCCCATTTTTGCTTGCGCATCCCGACGTCGTGGTGGAGGAGCTGGCGCCGTGGCACGAAGGCACCGAGACCTGGCGGCGGTTGCGGGCGCAATTCCCGGCGCACTTGATCACGCTCGCGCCCGAGCAGATCTTCTATTTCGACGAGAACGCGCTGCAACGGCGGACGGATCACGATCTCTTCGGAATGAAGGTCACGCACTACTCCTGGGCTCATGACAGTTTCGGCGGCATCGTGGTGCCGACGCTGCGGCGTGTGCAGACGTTGCAGCCCGACGGAGCCGTGATCGCCAAGCCCGTGCTGATGGATGTCGAGATCTTCGACGCCGTATTAGAGTAGCCCGATTGAGGCAACGAGTTGAAAGCTCTCGTAAAATCGAGTCAGCTGCGGCGAGCTGTCACACCATTCGCGCTCACACAACAACTAACAACTCCTAATCACCGCTAACGAGCGTCCTGGCGCACACGCGCTTACTCTTCCAGCATACCGGACGCAGGACTTGTGCGTTCGCCGGCCGCCACAAGCGGTCACTGGGAAGAGAGAGGACGAACGATGTTGAGCGATTTGCAGGCAGCGCATCCTTGGATTGATTTTCCAGCCGGTGCGCACGATCAGAAGCTGCCTCACGCAGCCCAAGCGATCAGCCGCGAGAACCAATGGCGCGGGGTCGACTACAACCCGGAGGCTGCCGCCGAGGATATCATTGTCTCGCGATGGGACGATCCGCGAGGCGCCTCGTCGCACGAGGCGACAACACCCGAGAATTGCTATTTCGTCGGCATCGCCCTGAAGCAGACGCGTGCGAAGCTGACCCGCGATCGCCAGATCGTCTTCGACGGCACGATGCCCGCGGGCTCGATGTATGTCAGCGCGCCGTCGCGGCAGCTCAGCGTCCAGTTCCAGGCCCCCTGCGCCTTCCTGCATTTCCACATCTCCGCGGATCATTTTCCGGCGCAATTTTCCACGACCGATGGACTGAACGACCTCGTGCTACTGCGCGACCCGCTCGCGGCGCAGCTCGCCCGGGCGCTGATCGCACATGGCGACGCGGCGGACCACCGCTTTACGCGCTGCATCGGCCAAACCCTCGCCGTGCATCTCGCCCGGCTGGAGCCGCCGCGCGCCAAGGTCAATGCCCTGCCGAAATGGCGGCTGCGGCGTGTCGAGCAGCATATCGCCGATCATTTCGACCGCTGTCTCAGCCTGTCCGAGCTCGCCAACGTCGCGGGCCTGTCGCGCATGCACTTCGCGGCGCAGTTCCGCGCCGCGACCGGCTATCGGCCACGCGAATATCTGCTCAATCACCGGATCGAGCATGCCAAGACGCTGCTCACGACGAGCGGGAGGCCGCTGGCCGAGATCGCGCTTGCCGTCGGCTTCAGCACCCAGGCGCATTTTTCGACCGTGTTCAAGCGCATGAGCGGTCAATCGCCGGCGCGCTGGCGCCTCGCCAGCAAGGGCGAGCGCGTTGAAGTCGAAGCGTTGCCGCGAAGCCGGCCGGCGGCGGAAAATGACTGGATGGTCGGCGCGGCCGCCTGATCTGCCTTTGGCGCAAGTGCCCTGCCACTTGCGCCGGCTCGCGCCCTTGTCCTCCCGGGCCTACGAGCCACTCGGGGGCCGTCCCTGCACCCACACAGGGCGGCCCCTTTTTGCGACGTCAGCGACGATTGCGATGACGACGTTGTCAGCCCCGTCCTCCTGCGCTGCGGGACTTGCGATGCGACAAATGTGATCAGCGCTCCATCGAAGCGACAATTGTAAATTGCCGCTTCTCCATACTACACTTATATCGCCGGGCGTCGGCCTGACCGCACATAAGCGGACAAGATCAGGCGGAAGATCGATTGTTCAAAAGCAATTGGAGCCCGTCATGGCGACACCAGATCATTCGTCCACCGGACTATCCCTCTTCGAGATTCCAAAATGGCTCATCGAGCCGGCGGTACGTTCGTGCCGGCTGTTCAACACCGCACTGGACTTCATCTTCTACGACGTTCCGACCCTGCGCGCCGGATTGGCCGGAAAGGACGCGCAGATGGCGGCACAGGATGAAAAGCGGCCGTCCCGCATCGTCGACTTCGACGCGCTCAGCGATCCCGAAGGATCGATGCTCCTCATTGATGCCGCGACGCCGCCTTACGTCCACGAATACAAGAGCGTCGACGCCTTCCTCAATTCGCCCTACCAGGAAACGCGAGACGTCGACATCGTCACGATCACCGGCGTCGGCAGTTCGGCGCTGGGGAGCGCGGCCTTGGCCTGGGACGTCTCCGTCGCTCTTCAGAAGCCCGTGCTGGCGCTCGTACCGGGTTACGGTGTTGCCGACGTCCTTCTCCAATCGCTGGGCGGCTGGTTCGCGTTCGGCCTGCACGATTACCTCGGCAGCAAGTCGATGATCCAGACGGGGCTCGCGGCGGCCGCGCCTGGGGTCGCGCGCATCGGGCGCGAGCTTGCCGCATCGGCGCCGAGTGAGCCGACCGTGCGGGGCGCACCGGTGTTCCGATGCGGATCCGGTTCATCGGACGTGCTCCATTCGCTGCTGATGAATCGCGAACAGCCGTTCCGCCTGCTGGTCGGTCACAGCAAAGGCTCGCTTCAGATCAGCAACGCGATCCGATCGGTCCCGGCAGAGCGGCTCGACGGCCTGCGCGTGGTGACGCTGGGATGTCCGATCGGCGAGGACCTGCCGAACGTCGCCTATCACCAATATCTCGGTCTGTTCGATGCGCTCGGACAGCTCAATGCCTGGGGCCATCGGGCCGAGCACTGGCCGCCGACCTGGCACAGCACCAATCCGGTCTTGCCGCCGGCGATGACGGCCGGAAAATTTGCGTCGGAGTCCGTCAACGAGCGCGCCGCGCCGGCGCGCTCGTTGACGTTGATATCGAGCTGATATTAACGGCCCTTCCGCTACACCGGATCAAACGCCCGGATCGGCGGCAGATTGCCGGTGAACTTCTCGACCTCGACCGCCGTCAGTTGCCCGGTGCAGCCCTGCGCGAAGGACGAGGTGCCGATGTCGCGAGTGAGCACGTTCGGATTGCCGTGAACGCAGAGCGGCGCTTCGTCCTCGGGGTCCATCGGGTCGTACCAGGCGCCGGTCGGAAGCTGAACGACACCGGCCGCGATGCCGTCGGTGACGTGGACTGCGGCAAGGCAGGCGCCGCGGTCGTTGAACAGGCGGATGATGTCGCCGTCCTTGATGCCGCGCGCGTCGGCGTCAACCGGGTTCATGCGCGCGACCTCGCGGCCGCGATGCTTTGCGGCAAGCGAATGTCCGCCGAAATCGAGCTGGCTGTGCAGGCGCGTCACCGGCTGATTGGCGACAAGGAAGCACGGCGCACCCGGCTTCGGCATGTCGGTCTTCTCCAGCCAGACCGGATGTCCCGGACAATCCGCATCGCCGTGGCCCGCGATCTTCTGCGAAAAGATCTCGATGCGTCCGCTCGGCGTCGGCAGCGGATGGGCGACCGGATCCTCGCGAAAACTGCGCAGCCGGCCGCCATCGTCGGGCTGCTGCGGAACGACCAGGCTGCCGCGCTTCCAGAACTCGTCGAAGCTCGGCGCCTCCAGGCCGCGCGCTTCGAGCGATGCGCGGGTCGGCTCGTACAGATGTTCCAGCCACTCCCGTGACGTGCGGCCTTCCGTAAAAGGCTCGCGGGCGCCGAGACGCTCGGCGAGATCGGCAAAGATCTCGTAGTCGTCGCGCGCAAGGCCAAACGGCTCGGCGATCCGGTGCATCGCGACCATCAGCGGATCGTTGCTGGAATAGCCGATGTCCTCGCGCTCGAGCGTCATCGTCGCGGGCAGCACGATGTCGGCGTGCCGCGCGGTGGCGGTCCAGCCGAGATCATGCACGACGAACGTGTCGACTTTCGCAAACGCCTTGCGCAGGCGGTTGATGTCCTGGTGGTGATGGAAGGGATTGCCGCCGGCCCAGTAGACCAAGCGGATGTCCGGATAGGTGCGCGTCTCGCCATTGTAGCGATAGGTGCTGCCGGGGTTGAGCAGCATGTCGGCGATGCGCGCGACCGGAATGAAATCCCTGATACCGTTGCGGCCCTGCCCCAGCGTCGGCCCCGGCACGTCGTTGACGCGGCGGCCGTAATAGCCGATCGCCCCGAGCGAATAGCCGTAGCCGCCGCCGGGAAGGCCGATCTGGCCGAGTGCGGCCGCCAGCACCATGCCCATCCACACTGGCTGCTCGCCATGTTCGGCGCGCTGGAGCGAATGGGAGACGGTGATCAGCGCGCGCTTTCCGGCGAGGCGACGCGCGAGCTTGCGGATGGTGTCCGCATCGACACCTGAGATCCCGGATGCCCATTCGGCGTGCTTCGCCTGCCCGTCGCTCTCGCCGGTGAGATAGCGCAGGAAGACCGGCCAACCCTCGGTGTAGCGATCGAGGAAGGCCTGGTCGTGCAAATTCTCGCTGACCAGCGTGTGAACGATGCCGAGCATCAGCGCGGTGTCGGTGCTCGGAACACAGGTCATCCATTCGGCGCCGGCTTCGACAGGCAGGTCTTCACGCAGCGGGCTGACAAGAATGAACTCGCAGCCGCGCCGGTGCGCCGCTGCCATGGCGTCACGCTCGACATGCTTGCTGATCGAGCCGCCGGCCACCATGGAGTTCTTCAGCGCCATGCCGCCGAACGCCAGCACGATGTCGGTATTATCAGCGATCTGCTCCCAGGTGACGTTGCGCTTGGTGATATCCTCGTAGCCCGCAAGGATCTGCGGCAGCAGCACGGAGGACGCGCCCGAGGAATAGGAATTCACCGAGCGCACATAACCGCCCAGGGCGATGTTGAGGAAGCGATGCACCTGGCTCTGAGCGTGGTGAAGGCGGCCCGCGCTCGACCAGCCATAGGAGCCGCCGAACACGGCGCCAGGGCCGCGCGTGTCGCGGATGCGGCCGAGCTCGTCGCCGAGAAGATCGAGCGCCTTCTCCCAGCTCACGGAGACGAACTCGTCGCGGCCGCGGCGATCGTCCGGGCCGGGCCCGCGCTCGAGCCAGCCACGGCGGATCGCCGGCTGCGCGATGCGCGCCTGGTGGCGGAGCGCGCCTGGGAAATTGTCGATGATGCCGTTCGGATCGGGATCGCCGGCATAGGCCCTGACCTCGAGCCCCGCTTTGCCCTGGCGCGCGGAAAACACGCCCCAATGCGAGGTGTGCGGCTTGAAGCCGTCCGAGAGGTCGAGGCCGGGATCGGGGAAACCAATCGTATCGTCCATCATCTGATCCTTGTTGCGGTCCTGCGCAGGCTGGCCGCTCCGGTGTCAATTCGGGTGCCAGTATACCGATCCGCTCCGCGATGTCGTCGGGCTCAAGGCCGGCGGAAATGCCGGGGCCTCGTGCAAGGACACCTTGGCGAACTCTCGCCGAATCGA
Organism: Bradyrhizobium betae; assembly: GCF_004123905.1. Taxonomy (GTDB): domain Bacteria; phylum Pseudomonadota; class Alphaproteobacteria; order Rhizobiales; family Xanthobacteraceae; genus Bradyrhizobium; species Bradyrhizobium betae_A. The sequence goes on along the minus strand of NZ_MZXW01000050.1, from coordinate 186,865 downwards.
CCGGCGGCGACACCAAAAGCCATTTATTCTTTTATTTTCAATATTTTACGAGACCGCATGCGGGGCATGCCCAGTCCCGCTTTCGGCATGGCTTCGCGTGCAATCTCTTCCGACGACACTGACATCGAAATGTGCGATATGCCGCGCATCCCCTGCAGCAACATCGGTCTCATCATGATCCAGCGCGTCTTGCCCTACGAAGGTCTGCTCCACGAAGTGGTCGAGCATAATGGCGTGCTTTACATCGGTGGAATTGTTCCCGAGGACGCGAGCCTCGATATGTCGGGCCAGGCCAACGACGTCCTCAAGCAGTTGGCCCAGTTGTTGAAGACCCTCGGATCCGATTTGGCCAACGTCCTGCAAGTGACGATCTATATGACCAGCCTCAAGGAGAAGGCAGAGTTCAATGCAGCCTGGAAGGCGCATTTCGCCGAGGCTCATCTGCCGGCGCGCGCCGCAATCGGCGTCGCTGATCTCGGGCCGGGCGTCAAACTCGAGATGACCGCCATCGCGGCACGACCGCCTCAGGCCTGAAGCCGACAATCAGGGTTGACACGCCGCCTGCCTTACAAGGTGTTTTGCCCGTCGGGCAAATCAGCGGTCTCGTACCCCGGGTGAGCGAGGCACGCCTAGCTTGATCGCGAGACGGCGTTCTCTCGTGAAGGAGAGGCCCGCAGGCGATCAGGCACCGATGACCTCAGCCATCGGCGCCAGCGTGACGCCTGCCGCCGCAAGGCGCGCCTTCAGGCGTTGCGCCATCGCAACCGCGCCCGGCGTATCGCCGTGGACGCAGACGCTGTCGATGCGGGTCGGCAGCCGCGTTCCCGACAGGCACGTGATCGCACGATCCGCGATCATGCGAATGACCCGCTCGGACGCGAGCTCGGCATCATGAATGACGGCTCCCGCAAGGCGGCGCGACACCAGATTGCCGTTGTCGGCATAGGCGCGATCGGCATAGACCTCGCGCACCAGCGGCAGGCCGAATTTCTCGCCGGCCCGCTCGGTCTCCTGGCCAGGCATCACCACGAAGATCAAATTGCGGTCGATGGTGCGGATCGCGCGCGCCACGGCTTCGGCGAGATCGCGATCCTCCGCGGCGATGTTGCCGAGCGCGCCGTGAGTCTTGACGTGGCGGACAGGATGGCCGGCGTCGGATGCCAGCGCCATCAGCGCGCCGACCTGATAGAGCACGATCTTCTCGATGTCGGCCGGCCGCTCGCCCTGAATCGGCCTGCGGCCAAAACCCCAGAGATCGAGGAACCCGGGATGTGCGCCGGCTTGCACGCCGTTGGCCTTCGCCTCGCTCAAGGTGCGATGCATGACGAGCGGATCGCCGGCGTGAAAGCCGCAGGCGATGTTGGCCGAGGTGACGGTGCGCAGCATCTCGGCATCGTCGCCGAGCGCATAGACGCCGAAGCCTTCGCCCATGTCGCAGTTCATATCGATCAGAGTCATCATCGCCCTCGCATGTCGCGCTGGTTCGATATACGCATGATGCGCGGTGCGCGTCACGACAAATTCGGCGCGCGGCTTGCATGGGACAGTGATGCTTTTCGAAGAGCATGCATGGGTCTGACAGCTTCGCGACGGCATGAATGAGCATGATGAACGATACACTCTACGCGATGCCGCGCTTCCGCCAATCCGGCGACGCTGCGCTGACGGTCGAAATCGGAGACGGCATCAATGCCGACGTCAACGCGCGCGTCGTCGATCTCGACCATGCGCTGACCGGGCGCGCGCTGCCCGGCATCGTGGAGATCGTACCGACCTATCGCACGCTGCTGGTCTGCTTCGATCCGACCCTGCTGTCACGGCGCGACATCGAATCCGAGATCATGGCGCTGTGGCCGCCGCTCCCCCCGGAAGGGCAGGTCCGCCGCCGCTGGACCGTTCCGGTCGCCTATGGCGGCGACAACGGGATGGACCTCGACTGGCTTGCACAACGGCTCGACACGACGACGGACGAGATCGTGGCGCGGCACAGTGCAGCCGAATACCGTGTCTACATGATCGGCTTCATACCGGGATTTGCCTATCTCGGCGGGCTCGATCCCGCACTTCATGTCGACCGGCGCCCGGAGCCCAGGCTCGTGACGCCGCCATGCAGCGTCTCGGTCGGAGGCCAGCAGGCGGCAGTTGCGCCACCGCTCGCTGCGCCAAGCGGCTGGCACATGCTGGGGCGCACGCCGGTGCGCTCCTACGATCCGCGTCGCACGCACGAGCCTTTCCTGTTCCGCGCCGGCGATCTGCTGCGGTTTCACCCCATCGCTGTTGCCGAATTTGCCGCGCTCGAGCGCGCGGCGGAGACGGGCGCGATCATCGCCGGGAAAGAAGAGTTTAAGGCCTGAGCTGTGCGATGTCTGTTGATCTCGAAATCGTCGAGGCTGGTCTCGCAACGCCCCTTCAGGATCTCGGCGGATCTGCCGCAGCTCGCTCAGCGCCGTCCCGGGGGACGCGTGCGTTTTGAGGCGTTCGATTGAATCCTATCGCGCGGCGGACATCACTCCTTCAGACCGCTTGCGGCGACGCCGCGCACGAAATTTCGGCGCATCAGCGAGAAGAACAGCGCACTCGGAACCAGCGCCAGGGCCGCGGCCGCGCTGAGACGACCGATATCCACGGTGAAACCGGTCTGAAACAACGCGAGCCCAACCTCGAGCGTATAGGTGTCCTTGTTGGTCATGACGACGAGGGGCCACGCGAATGCGGTCCAGGCCTGAAAGAACGCGAGCACGGCGAGAGCGCCCAATGGGCCGCGCATCAGCGGCAACACGATCCGCAGGAAGATCCAGCCTTCCCCCGCGCCATCCACCCGCGCAGCTTCCAGCAGCTCGTCGGGGATCGACGTCATCACGTACTGCCTGATCAGGAAGATGCCGAAGCTCATGACGAGATAGCCGACCAGAAGCCCGGGCCAGGTGTTCAACAGTCCGGCCGATTGGACGTTGAGGTAGAGCGGGATCATGTAGACTTCGAAGGGAACGACCGCCGTCGCGATGATGACGCCGAAGATGACCGGGATCCCCGGCAGATCGAACTTGCCGAGCACATAGCCTGCGATCGCGGACGTGGAGACGATGCTCGCGGTCGAGAGCGTCGCGAAGATGAGCGAGTTGCCGATCCAGCGGAACAGCGGCGTTTCGCGCAGGACGCTGACGATGTTGTCCAGCGTCGGCTGGTGCGGGATCACGGTCGGCGGCCAGACCAGCAGCTCCGGCGGCGTCTTGAACGCGTTGCTGATCAGGAACACCAGCGGCAGCAGCATCATCAGGCTGACGACGCATAGAACGGCGTCGATCACGAGGCCGACGATACGGTTCTGGCCAACAACGGACGGATGCTCGTGCTCGCTCACGCGCGGCTCCGATCACGGAACAGCCTGAACTGCGCACCGGTCAGAATGAGGACAATGACAAGCAGCACGACGGCTTCAGCGGCCGCATAGCCGACGCGGTAATTGCGAAAGCTGTTTTCGAGCATGTCGAGGACGAGGACGCGAACAAGGTGTCCCGGCGCACCTTGCACGTCCGATGCCAGCACGAAGGCCTGCGCATAGATGTTGTAGGACGAGATCAGCGTGATCACCGACACGTACAGCATGACCGGCTTCAACAGCGGCACGGCGATGTAGCGGAAGGCCTGAAGCGACGAGGCGCCGTCGAGGCGTGCGGCCTCATAGAGCGCATCCGGAACGTTCTTCAGTCCGACGAGGAAGATGAGGACGGCATAGCCGATCGCCTGCCAGGAGCAGAGCACGATCAGGCATACGAGGGACAAGACGGGGTCGAACAGCCACGACTGGGCCGGGATTCCGAAAAATCCGATCAAGGCGTTGAGCGGCCCGAGCCGGGCGTCGAAAATCCATTTCCAGGCCATCGCCGCCGGAACCAGCGAGACGACGTGCGGCAGGAAAACCGAGGCCTCGTAGACGCCACTGCGCCGCAGCCCCTGCCGGTTATTGATCAGGGCGGCGAGCGCGAGGGCGACGGGAATGGTGATCGCCACGACGCTGAAGGCGATGATGGTGGTGTTGAATATCGCTTCGAGAAACAGCGGGTCGCTCGCCAGCTCGACGAAGTTGGCGAAGCCGACGAACGGCTTGCGCCGCGAGATGATATTCCATTGGAACAGGCTGAGCCGCAGCGTCTCGATGATCGGATAGACGCGGATGCAGCCATAGAGGGCGAGGACCGGAAGCAGCGCCAGAACTGGAAACAGCCATTTCGGCGTGGTGCGCATGGATCCTCCGGCAAGCGCCGGTCTGCGGCCGGCGCCTGGATTGAGTGGGTCCCTGTCGGAAGCTCTAGGGTTTGGCCAGCAAATCTTCCCGGGCGAGGATCTTGTCGCTCTCCTCGGCCGCGGACTTCAGGAAAGCATCGATCGCGGCGTCGTTGCCTGCGAGCGACTTGTCGGTGAACGCCTTCTCCAGCCGCGCCGCAAGCCGGGTGAGGATTTCGCTGGCAGGGCTGATCGCCGGCACCGTGAAGAAGACGTAGCCTGAGGGAACGTTGACGAATGCGTCGAGCTGCGGGATTTTCTTGAGGACTGCGGAGTAGTCGAGGCCCTTGCGGTTGGGGACCCAGGCCGTGTTCTCAAGCAACCAGAGCAGATTTTCCGGCTCGTTTGCCTTTTGAACGAAATCCCAGGCGATCTGGCTCTTGGGTCCCTTGTTCGGCACGTAGAGATCGACCGGAACCATCAGCGTGCCCTTGGGCAACGGCGCCGTGGCGTATTTCAGGTTGGGCGCCTTCTTGGCGATATCGCCAATCACCCAGGATTCCCGAATGAACATCGCGGTCTGGCCGAGCTCGAAGGCTTCGGCATCCGCCTTCATCTCGGGCGTCACCGTCCGATAGACCACGACGTTGTCGAGATACTGCTTGAGCGCGGTGCGGCCGGCCGCGCTCGCATAGGCCGCGCGCCATTTTCCGCCCTTCTCCTCGAGCAGCGTGCCACCGTGGTTATAGAGGATGGTCCAGTACTTCTCCGCGATGCCCGAGCCGCCGCCGCTGAGGCGCAAGCTCCATCCGCTCACCGTCGGCACGCCGGACGCATCGCGCTGCGCGAGCTTCTGCGCGTACGCAGTGTAGTCAGCCATGGTCTTAGGAGCGCCGTCGAGGCCGGCCTTGGCAAACATCTCGGTGTTGTAGAACAACGCGCCCTGCCCCTGGAACAGCGGCACACCGAAGATCTTGCCGTCGTACATGGCGGTCTTCACACGCGTCATGTCGTAATTGGCCTTGACGAAATCGACGATCGACGCCGGCGGCTCTGGAATGAGGCCGGCCTCGAGATACCGCGCCGCCTCGACCTCCATCTCGATGACGTCGCCGGCCGCACCTGACGGAAGCGACAATGCCAGCCGCTTCTCATGCTCGCGCAGGGCAATGGCCTCGACGCTGATGTCGAGATCCGGATATTTGCTTTTCAACTGGTCGCCGACGCGCTTGTAAAACGGGACCAGATCAGGCCACCCGCTCCAGATGGTCAGCTTCTCCGCCGACGCAGGCGAAGCAAACGCCGGTAGCGCAACAGCCAGCGCCAGCAGCAGCGTTGCCGACCGCCATGACCGACGAACCAAATTCGCCGGGCGAGTGCTGTCCTCGCGACGCGTGACATAGCCGAACCTGCCGACGGGTTTCACCATGAGGATCACTCTCGCATCCGGAATTAAGACAAATTCTGCGAAAAAGCTCGCATGCAACCGGTTGCGTGTCAATTGCGATCCGATGCCGCTTTCGAAGGCCATTGACTAAATCGTCAGCGGCCTCGTCGCTTCAATGGCGCCGGGCCGGTGCTGGCGCGAATGACGAGATGGGAGTTCAGCTTGTGGCGAATCTCCCCCGACACGCCGCCATTCATCTGGCTGAGCAGAAGGCCGACTGCGACATCGCCCGCATCGGCGCAGCGCGCCGACACGGTGGTGAGCGGCGGGTAGGTGGTTTCGCCGAGGACATCGTCGCAGCCGACGACACTGAACGATTTCGGCACCTCGACATCGAGCGCAGCGAGCCCGGCCATAAGTCCTTGAGCGACAAGGTCGTCGAACGCGATCGCCGCGGTGACGCCGCTGGCGACGATCTGGGTGGCCGCCAACCGGCCGGTGTCGTAGGATGGCGGGCGCGCAGGGACCGCGATCACCTTGAGCCCGCGCTTCTCCGCCTCACGCCGGACAGCGTTGCGCCGTTGCTGGTTGGACCACGATGTCGTGGGGCCGCTGACATAGGCAATGTGCCGGTGCCCGAGTTCGGCAAGATGCGCGATCGCAGCCGCGACCCCGGGCGCCGTATCGATCAAGACCCGTGTAATACCTTCGATATCGCGATTGATGAGGACCAGAGGCCGCCGCGTCGCATGGCGCCTTATATGTTCTTCGTCGAGGCGGGACGAAGCGAGGACGAGTCCTTCCACCTGACCAATGAAGCGGCCGACCAGCAATTCCTCACGCGCAGGATCCTCGTCCGAATTACCGAGGAATACGCACAAGCCCGCCTGGTCGGCACGCAGCTGAGCGGCCCTGATCAGCGGCGGAAAGAACGGGTTCGCGACATCGGAGACAATGAGCGCGACATTGCCGTGGCGCCCGGTCGACAATGCGCGGGCAACCTGGTTCGGCACATAGCCGAGCTTGCCCGCAACCTCCTTGACGCGCCGGACGGTCGCCTCGGTCAGCATCTCGGGCCGCGAGAAGGCGCGCGACACTGTCGCGCGCGAAACCCCGGAGGCCTTCGCCACCTGGCTGATCGTCGGCACGATCGATGGACGTCCCTTCCCGCCGCTGTCGGAATCGCGCTTCACCGCAGGCCGCCTTCTCTGGATCGCATTCAACTACATGCCTTGGTCGAGCCCGGGGCGCAAGCTTGACATGCAACCGGTTGCATCACATTCTCTGCGACGGGGTGACGGCAGGCCCGGCAAGATCACGGATGAGCATGACGGCTTCGATACGCCCTGGAATCGCGACATTCAAAACGCGGGATGCGATGGGCCGGGCGGCTGCCGCAGACGTCGCTGCCGCGCTCCGCGACCGCCTGGCGCGACAGGGCACGGTGCGCATGATCTTCGCGGCGGCACCGAGCCAAGGGGAGATGCTGGACGCCCTCGCGCGCGAGCGTGATATCGACTGGCGGCGCGTCACAGCCTTCCATATGGATGAATATCTCGGACTTGCCGCGGATGCGCCGCAGCGTTTCGGCGCCTGGCTGACGCATCACTTGTTCTCGCGCGTCGCTTTCGGCGCCGTTCACTTCATTGGGCAAGAGCCGGATCCGGAGCAGGAAGCGGCGCGCTATGCGAGCCTTCTTGCCGAAGCCCCGATCGACATCGTCTGCCTCGGCATCGGCGTCAACGGTCACCTCGCCTTCAATGACCCGCCGGTTGCCGATCTGCACGATACCAAGCAGGTCAAGGTGGTCGAGCTCGACGATATATGCCGGCAACAGCAGGTCGACGACGAGTGTTTCCCGACGCTTGCGGACGTCCCGACGCACGCGATCACACTGACGATTCCCAGGCTGCTGGACGCCGGCCAGCTGTTCTGCGTCGTGCCCGGCGCATCCAAACGCGCCGCCGTCGAGCAATCCCTGTACGGCCCGATCGGAGCGGCCTGCCCGGCGAGTGCGCTCCGCACGCATCCGCGATGCGCGCTGTATCTCGACCAGGATTCCACGCCGCCGCGGCTCGCATCGCAAACACCGGCACGCGCATGACGGATCCGGCAACGCGCGTCTCAGGCCGAGACCCCGAGACCAGACAGAATCGCACGATCGTCATTCAGGACGGCTGGATCACAGACATCTTTCCCGGCGGTGATGATGACGGACTGTGGCTGTCGCTCGGACTGTTCGATCTGCAACTGAACGGCTTTGGCGGCCACGATCTCAATGCCCGCCCTGATCCCCAAACGGTCTGCGATCTCGTTGCGGCCGTCCACAGGAGCGGCGTGTCGCGTTTTGCCCCGACGCTGATCACGGCCTCGCATGATGCGATCGTCGATGCATTGCGGGCCGTTGCGCAAGCGCGCGATAGCGATCCTCTCGTCAGGCACGCGATGCCCTTCGTGCATGTCGAAGGACCGCACATCGCGCCGGAGGACGGCGCGCGCGGTGCGCATCCGGCCGAGCATGTCAGGCCGCCGAGCCTCGACGAGTTCGACGCGTGGCAGGAGGCCAGCGGAAACCTCGTTGGTCTCGTGACATTGTCGCCGCATTGGCCGGAAACGGACGCCTATGTGCGCGGCCTTCATGCGCGCGGCGTTCGTGTTGCCCTCGGCCATACCGGTGCGACACCGGATCAGATCTCCGCAGCCGTCGCGGCCGGAGCAACGCTGTCGACGCACCTTGGCAACGGCATCGCAGCCACGCTGCCGCGACATCCCAACCCGATCTGGACTCAACTGGCAGAGGACAGGCTGTGGGCGAGCTTCATCGCCGATGGCCATCACCTTCCGCCCGAGACTTTCAAGGCCATGCTGCGTGCAAAGGGCCTCGATCGATCGATACTGGTGTCGGACGCCGCCGCCCTCGCGGGTTGCACGCCCGGAATTTATGACGCGCCGATCGGCGGCAAGGTCGAGCTGAAAGCAAACGGCCGGCTGGAAGTCGTCGGCACCTCCTTTCTGGCGGGAGCAGCCGTCAGCCTCACCTTCGGAATAGCCACGGCCAGACGCATGGCCGGATTGACCCTGGCGGAGGCGCTGAGGCTCGCAACAATCAATCCGCGCTTGCCGTTCAACCTTCCCGCGCTGACGGTGGGAGCCCCGGCCGATCTGCTGTGCTTCCGTCTCGGCGAGGATGGATCGCTTGCGCCCGATACGGTCTATGTCGCGGGCCGGCCTTACCCGTGCACCCCCTGAGGACCAAGACATGAACCGGCTTCGCATCGGGTTGATCGGCCCAGGGGCGATCGGAGAAACGCACGCGCGGGCGATCCACGCACTCGACGAGACCGTCTTGTCCGCGATCGCCGGCGGCACGCCCGAGCAGATCGCAGCCTGCACCAACGGCGAACCCATTCCGGCTTTCCCAACCACTGATGCGATGCTGGCCAATGCCGCGATCGACGCGGTCGTGGTCTGCACCCCGAGCGGCGCCCACCATGACGTCACGCTTGCCGCGATCGAGTCCGGACGGCACGTGCTGGTCGAGAAACCGCTCTGCGTCGATCCCGCCGAGGCGGCGTCCCTGGTCCGCGCCGCCGAGCGCTCGCAGCTGACATGCGGTGTGGTTTCGCAGCGTCGTCTCGAGCCGCAGCATCAGGCGATCAAGAACCTCCTCGACACAGGCCGCCTCGGACAGCCGCGCCTGATCGAGGCGGCGCTTCATTGGTATCGCTCCGACGCGTACTATGCGGAGAAGCCGTGGCGCAGCGAAACGGAGCACGGCGGCGGCTCGCTGTTCAATCAGGGCGTTCACAATCTCGATCTGATGCTTTGGCTGTTCGGAACCGTTGACAGTGTTCAAGGCAAGATGGCGACGCTCGGACACGCGCACGCCGTCGAGGACACGACAGCAGCGCTGCTCTCCTTCGCATCCGGCACGCTCGGCGTGATCGTGACGAGCACGGCGCTGCCGCCGGGGCGGCCAGCCATGCTTCGATTGTTCACGGATCGCGGCAGTTGCGAGCTCGCCAACGACAGCATCGTGCGCTGGGACTTTCCCGGCGTTGCGGAGCCGCCAAGCGCAGCCAGCATAGGAAGTGCCGCCAGCGATCCCAAGGCCATCGGGATCGACGGACATGTCGCGCAATGGCGCGATTTTGTTGGGGCCATCCGGGAGCGACGGCCGACCGCGAGCTCGTTCAGGGATGGGTTCGAAGCCGCCAGACTGGTCGACGCCATCTATCGCTCGGCCGCGGAAGGTCGCGCCATCAGCCCCAGCGAGGTTGCGCCGGAGGTCATTCATGCCGGCTAATGGCTCGCAGACAATCGACATCGCCATCATTGGCGCAGCCCACCCGCATGTCGAATATGTGCTGTCCGAGATTGCGAACCGAACCGACGTCAGGGTCGTGGCGGTTGCCGATCGTGACGCCGCACGACGCGCCGAGCTTGAGCGCCGCACGATGGCGCCCGGCTACGCCGACCCGCGCGCGCTTCTGGATGCGCATCGGATTCAAGCGGCTGCGGTCTTCACCGAATTCGGTCTTCGCGCCCCGATCGTCGCCGAACTGTTACGCCGCGGCATCTTCGCGATCGCCGACAAGCCCATGGTCGTGACCATGGATCAGCTCGCCCTCATCGAGGAGGCGCTCGCCGGGCGCGATCTGCTGACGCTCCTGCTGGAGAAGCGCTTTTATCCTGTTACGCTCGCGCTCCGCTCGATCATCGACAGTGGCGAGCTTGGAGACATCGTATCCATCACCGCAACCGGGCCGCACAAGCTCATCCCAAGCCGTCGTCCAGCATGGATGTTCGAGCCATCGACTTATGGTGGCATTCTCGCCGACCTGACAGTTCACGACATCGATCTCGCGCTTTGGCTCACGGGATACACCAGCGGCACCGTCAGCGGCTGGGTCTCGCCGATCCCGGCTGCCGGCACGACGGACTTTCCCGCGCTGGGGCGCGCCATCCTCGCCTGCGATGGCGGCCCGCAATGCGCGATCGAAGTCGACTGGATCCAGCCCGAAGCATCGCCACGGCATGGCGACTATGCCATGCGGATCTCCGGGACGAAGGGGCGTGCTGACGTTCTCTTCGCGGAAAATCGACTGCTGGTCGAGACCGCGACGAGACCCCGGCGCGAAGTCGGCCTGCCCGCGGGCGCCTCGCCTGCCGGCTTCGCCTTCGATCATCTCGTCCGTGGCGAGGCCTTGCAAATTCCGGCAACGGAGGCCCTGCGAGCCACGCGCATCGCAATCCTTGCTCAGCAGAGCGCGGCAAACGGCGGACAGCCCATGCGATGGGGCGAAAGGTCCCGAGACCAGGAATGCGGGTGACGATGTCGGCCCGGGGAGCGCGGCGGCCAACGACCCCTATTCGCGCGAGATCGCATCGTTATCGTAATGCATCACATCTCGCGTTTCGGTCACGACCCTTAACTGTCGTATCATATCAAACTGTTGCAATTGTGTATTATTCCTCCGCTAGAGAGATAACGTGTCGCCGCGGAGGGGCGGTGCCTGACCCTGGCCGCCGCATTGGTCGAGATCCAGGCCGGTCGAGAGCCCCGCAGAAGAAGCTGTGCCGAGGCTCGTCGGTGCCGACGAACTCACCCTGGCACCGCCAACGAAGCAATCACAGGGATGTTCGCATGCCCGCCGGGTTGCCCGCCGAGGATGTTATCGACGATGGACATGCTGCCGCACAGAACGCGTATCGACTATAACGGCGAGCGAGACCAAGCGTCGAATTCAATGGCGGCCTTGATCGATCAGCTGACCGGACTGGTGCGGCGGCAGTATCGGGTCTTTCTTGCCCTGCCCGCAGCGGCGCTTGCCGTCGGCGTGCTTTACCTTCTTGTCACCGCTCCGCAATACACCGCCATCGCCACACTGCTGATCGACAGCAGCACATTGCGGGTGTTGCAGAACCAGCAGCAGCCGCAGGGGGACATCCCGCTCGATACGCTTCAGGTCGGATCGCAGGTCGAGATCCTCGCGTCGCGAAAGCTCGCGCTTGCCGTCGTCAAGGACCTCAATCTCGCCGACGATCCGGAATTCACCGAACGGAGTGGATGGAATCCGTTCTCGCACCTCTCCTCGGATTCGCAGGGCGACCGCGAGCAAAGAGCGATCGACGCGTTTCTCGCCCGTCGCACCATCACACGCGGCGAGAAGACCTATGCGCTGAACATCTCGTTTACGTCGCGCAGCCCCACGACGGCCGCGAAGATCGCCAACGCGATCGCCGAAGCCTATATCGACGACCAGCTCGGCGCCAAATACCAGACGATCGCCCGCGCGGGCGTATGGCTGCAGGACCGGATCAACGAGCTCAAGTCCAAGGCGACTTCGGCGGATCGTGCCGTCCTGGAATTCAAGGAAAAGAACAACATTGTCGACCTCGGCGGCGCGAGCGTGGCCGCTGGCGTGAGCGCCTCGAGCCGGCTCATCGGCGAACAGCAACTCTTCGAGCTGAACAGCCAGCTCGCGACCGCGCGTGGTGCAACCAGCGAAGCCAAAGCGCGCCTGGACCGCATCGAGCAAGTTCGGGGGATGGACGTCAGCGAGGGCGCCGTTGCCGATACCCTGAAGAACGACGTCATTACGCGGCTGCGCAACCAATATCTCGACCTGTCCGCGCGCGAAGCCAATATCTCGGGAAAATACGGCTCGGATCACGCCGCGGCGGCCAATTTGCGCGACCAGATGGAGGAGACACGCCGTAATATCCGCGCGGAACTCGGACGCATCGCCGGGAGCTACAAGAGCGATTATGAGATCGCCAGGACGCGCGAGGAGAGCCTGGAGCGGGCACTCGCCAATCTGGTCTCGGTGGGACAAACCACCAACCGCGACCGGCTTGGCCTCGCTGAGCTGGAGAGCTCCGCCAGGGTGTATCACACGCTCTTCAACAGTTTCCTGCAGCGTTACATGGAGGCGATCCAGCAGCAGTCGTTTCCGATCACGGACGCGCGCGTGATCAGCCCGGCCGTGGCGCCCTCGCAAAAGAGCAAGCCTGTCACATCATTCGTCCTGGCCATTGCACTGACCATGGGGCTGATCGCCAGCGTCGGGATCGCGGCGCTGCGCGAGGCGATCGACGGCGTGTTCCGCACGGTGCGGCAGACCGAGCAGGAATTGGGCGCCCGCTGTCTTTCGGTGATCCCGCTCGTCACCAACCATGTCCGCCCTGCGCTGGCGCGACCGCCCTCGATCGCCGCAAGCTCCGAGGCTGCCGAGGCCGATCGAGCGGGTGCCACGCCTTCACGACCGACGGAGAGCGTGACCACGGATCGTCACTACAATTTCACCGATCCGTTGAAGCGACGCGCAGTCGACGATCCCATCTCGGTCTTTACCGAGGCGTTTCGCGCCATCAAGGTGAGTGCCTGGCTGCAGTCGTCCATTCGGAACAACAAGGTCATTGGCATTACGTCCACCCTGCCCAATGAAGGCAAGTCGACCATCGCCTCGAACCTTGCGGTGCTGATGGCCGATGCGGGCCGGCGCGTGGTCTTGATCGACGCCGATCTTCGCAACCCTACCCTGGCCCGCTCGCTGACCCCGCGGCCGTCAGCTGGATGGCTGGACGTCCTCGGCGGGAAGGTCGAGCTGGCGCAAGCCATCGGCCGGGAGCCCACGACCGGATTGGCGCTGCTTCCCCTGCTGTTGACGGAGGCCCCGGTGCATTCCGACGAAGTCCTGGCGTCGCAGGGATTTCGGGATCTCCTCGAGAGGCTCCGCCAAAGCTACGACTACGTCATCATCGACCTGCCGCCGATCGCGCCGGTCGTCGATGTCCGGGCCGTCGTCACGGCGATCGATTCCTTCGTATTCGCCGTGGGATGGGGCAGCACCAAAATCAAGGCGGTGCGTCATCACCTGCTGGCGGACCCCGAGCTTCACGATCGCCTGCTCGGCGTGGTCCTGAACAAGGCAGACCTGAAAGTTCTGGAAAGGTTTGAGCAGCCAGGCGTTTATCAGAACGGATATTACATGACTGGCGGTTTTGGGAGGTCGTAACGCTTGGCTATTGTTTGAGCATGATCTGTTCGGAAAACTGCTTCGCACTTTGCGCTAGCGCAGCCCTCCGGGTCCGGATCATGCTCTAGCCGCCGTCGGGATGCCGCAGCCGCATCTCCCGGCGCGAACGCAGCTCCTCTTCGTATTTCAGCTTCTCCAGGAGCATGTCCGTCACGAGACGCCTCAACTGGGCGTTTTCGAGCTCAAGCTGCTTGATCTTGTCCGCGGAGCTGGCGTCGCCGGGAGCGCTCGAGCGTCCCTGGATCTCCTCGCGTACACTATCAGCCGACGACCGCGAGGGCTTGAGCATGTTCTTCCAGCGGTGGTAGGTCATGACGCTGACACCGAGCGCCTTGGAAATCTCGCGCTGGGTCTTGCCTCTGGCCGCAAGTTCGTCGGCCTGAGCTAGCTTGGCCGAAATCTCCTCCGAGGCATGCCTCTTGCCAACCATATGTGTCGTCTCCGGCCCGAATCTTGCCACCTCAGACTTAGTAAGCTTGAATCGTGAACCTTTTCAATAGGCCGGCCGGAAATCCACGCCGCGGATGCCCCATCGGACGAGCTACGCTCGGCAGCGAACTCATGTTACGGGACGATATAAAATAACAATTTAACCCCACGCGATCCGCCAAACGAACCACATGGGTGACTTCAAAACCGCTCTAATGTTAACCATCCCGAGACGCAGAAGCCCCGGCGGCGGTCGCGTCAGTAGGCGTTGCGGGACCGGATCAGCTCGAATGACGTCTTGAATATGATGGAGATATCGAGCATCAGGCTCCAATTATCGATATACCACAGGTCGAGCGCAACTCTTCGCTCCATGAGCTCGAGTTGCGGCGTTCCTCCGCGATAGCCGTGAACCTGGGCCCAACCGGTAATCCCCGGTTTCACGTGATGGCGAAAAGCGTAGTTCGCGATCATGCCGCCATATTCGTAGTCGTGGATCAGGGCGTGCGGGCGTGGCCCGACCATCGACATATGCCCTTGCAACACGTTGAGCAATTGCGGCAACTCATCAATGCTGGTCTGACGCAGCAGGCGCCCGACACGCGTAACACGTGGATCCCGCTTCGTCGCCTGCACCACGGCGCCGCCATCTTCCTGCACCTTCATGGTGCGCAATTTGTAGATCACGAAGGACTTGCCGTTAAAACCGTGCCGGCGCTGCCGGAAGATCACCGGTCCCTTCGACTCGAGCTTGATGACGAACGCCACCACCAGCAGAAGCGGCGTCAAGAGCCCCAGCGCGACAGCCGCGACCGTCACGTCGAGCATCCGCTTGGCCAGCCGATCGAGCGCCGATAGCGGCGTGCGCTGCACCTCGACCATATAGAGACGCTGCGGCATCGCGCTCTGCCGGCGCAGCACCGTCGAGACCGCCCGATCGGGCAGCAGGCGAACCGGAAGCGGGATCACACGCATTTGGCCGAGCAGCAGCTCGATCTCCTGCGGACGCGCCCACGGCAGAGCCAGAACGATTTCCTCCGCCCGGACTTCGCGTATGCGCCTTGTCAGCTCCTCGCGGTTCAGCGCCGAGATCGGCGAGGCGAGGCTAGCGGCGTCGATGCGCGGCAGGCTGATGCGTTCGACCTCGTCCAGGCCGAACCGGGTGAGCAGATCGCCTCTGGCGAACTGCGCCAGCTCGCCCTGGGTGCCGATCACCACGGCGCGGCGGCCGCGGATCGTTTCCGCAACCAATGCCAGGCGAAGGTAATTTCGCCCCAGCCAGCGCGATAGCACGAGGCCGGCGCCGCTGAGAGCGAACAGGCACAGCACCGAGCCGCGCGAGGCATCCTCACCGGACTTGAACAGAAAAAGCACCACCGTCAGGAAAAAGCCCGCAAGGCACCAGCCGGCCAGGACCCGTCCTGCATCACGCTCCTCTTCCAGGAGCTGATCCAGCCGATAGAGCCCGAAAAAATGGGCGGCAATCGTGTAGGCGAGGCTCGCCACCAGGCCCAGCCCGGCGTAAAGGCCGGCGTCACCGGCGTTGCCGCCAAGCGCGTGCTGATAGATTGCGCCGCCCAAAGTCCCCGCCGCGACGATGACCAGGCAATCGACGGCCGCGAACAGCGGCTCGATGAGGCTGAACGGGATGGCGAGACGGGCTCTCGGCCGCCCCTCAAATACCGAGTTCGGTTCACTCGCGTTGATCAGATCCGTCACGGCTCACCTCGCGGGTCGCTCTCTGCCGGTCCCGATATCACATCGATTGCACCATAATTATGATACTTTTACCCACTAGTAACGATAGTACCCGTGTACGACGAAACCACCCGCCTCTGTCATCGAACTGACATGAGGTGACGCAGCCTCTTGCGCTAGCGCGGCGCCGCTTCGCCCTTCGGTTCGAGCAGCCTGGACAGTGCGATCTCATTCACGACAGGCGGCGTCTGCTTGAGCAATTCCGCCACGTAGGCGCGGCGATTGGCCTCGACGCGCTCGGTCCTGATGCGCTGTACCAGCGCATCTCTCACTTCCACGAGCGGCCGCGTGTGCGACGCTTCGGTGTCGACGAGCTTCAGAATGTGCCAGCCGTCCTCGAGCCGGATCGGATCTGCGATGCCCGATTTTGGCAGCCCCGTCACCTGGCTGCGAATTTCGGTGCGCAGGTCCGGCTCGGCCACCCAGCCGATCTCGCCGTCGCGCTCCGCGCTCGCCGCATCATCGGAAGAGCTGCGGGCAAGTGCTGCGAAATCTGCGCCGGGCTGCTTGATCTTCTTGACGATGTCATCGAGCTTCTTGCGTGCCGCCTCTTCCGCGGCTTTGTCGGCGTCCTTCGTAAGCGTGACGACAATCTGGGCCATGCGGAACCGCCGGGGGACCAGAAACGCACTCGCATTGGCCTCGTACACGTTCTTGATGTCGGCCTCAGCAGGATAGTTGTCGGGCGGCGACGTCACCGACTGGAGATAGCTGTCGACGATCAGGCTCTCGCGTGTGCGGGCCAACTGCGCGACGACCGTCGGCTGCTGGTCCCATTTCTTGGCGAGAGCCTCCTTGAGCACGAGGCGGTTGGCAAGGATTGCCCGCACGGTCTGGCTGAGCAGGGCCGGATCGCGTGCCATGGCCGCCTGCTGGCGCGCGTCAAGCAGCGCAATCGTCGCGCGGACCTCTTCGGCCGTAACATCGCTGCCGCCGACGCGGGCCACGATCTCCGTGCCCTTGACGGCCGCACCTTCGTCAGCGACCGGAGCCGCCTGGGCCGGCGCCGCGGCGGCGGGAGCGGCCGGCGCCGCGGGCCGTGCGGGCGTTGCCGGGTTGCGAGATTGGGCCATTGCCGTCGCGCTCGCGCCCACATGCAGCGCGGTGGCGAGCATCGCGATCCCAAGAGCTTGTCTCTTCATGGCCCTGTTCATGGCTTGGCCTTCTGTTCGATGATCTTGTCGCGGAAGTCCTGGGCGGCGTTCTGGTGCTCGACCCGCTTGAATCCAATGACCGGATCGTGGTCGAGGATCTTCTCGAACGGGCTCATCGCCTCATATTGCGCAACGACGTCGTCGGCGATCTTGACGAGGCGGACGTTCTTGGCCTCGCAGGCCTTGCTGCTCGCCTTGAAGGTCGCAGCTTCACTCTCGAATTTGGTGCGCTCGGCATCCTTGGTCCGGGCGACGCTGGCCGCTTCCCCGTAGGCCGCCTTCCATTTCTCGAGCGAGTCGTCACGCTCGGCGATACGTTCGTTGAAATCCTTGACCGCCTGGCGATAGGCCTGCTCCGCTTCCTTGACCTGGGCGCGGTAGCCTTCGTTCTGCTTGCGCAGGCGCTCGCGCTCCTGCTCGGTCGCCGTGAGCTTGGCTTGCAGCGCGGCACGCTGGTCCTCGGCTGCGCGCGCCTGCGCCGTGGCGCTGCGAAGCGCCTCGCGCAAGCGGTCGGATTCCTGGTCCGCGTACGCGGCCGGGGCGATGATCAGGGCCAGCATGGCAACGGATGAAACTCGCAACAGCCGCATCATCAGAACCTCGCATTGAGATCGAGCTGGACGATATCGACCGCGTAAGGCAGGCCGGCGATGTTGTTGGCACTCATCCAGCGCACGGACGCCCAGACGTTCTCGCCGAGCCCGACATTGCCGCCGATGAAATAGCCCTTGAGGTTGGTGCCGCCGAGCCCGAAGTCGGAATCGACGAATGCATCCACCATCGCGTCGGACTCGAGGTATTTGTAACCGACATGCGCATTCCAATCCCAGAGGTGCTTGACCTCCTTGTTGCCGACGGTAAGCCGCGCCAGCCAGCCCTTGTTGCCGCCTTCATACGCACCAGGCGTACCCGTCGCGGTCGGAGCCAGATTGTTGACTGCGTTGGCGGACACCGCGGCCCGGTCGAACGCCGCGTTCCAGATGTACTCGCCATCCAGGATGATGTGGATCGGGTGGAACTGCGCGAGATCGAGCTGGGCGCTCGCGACCACCGGCTGGAATTCGCTCGCCAGGCCGTAATACTGATAGTTCAAGGTGGTGACGGGCGAGGTGACGGTCGGAACATTGCGCAGCCGCATATAGGTGTTGCCCTTCTGCGCGAACGGCGGCCGCAGCAGGTCCGTGTTGCAGGAATCGCTCGCGGTGGCGACCAGGCACGGACTGGAGAGCCTGCCTTGCACGTTGGTGAACTGGTAATACGCAGCCGCCATCGTCAGGGTCGTCTCGGGATCGAACCGCGCGGCGAAGCCGCCCTGCGCGCCGAACAGCCACTTGTCGCGGCTCGCCGACTTGACCGGCCCCGACTGGTCGACGGTGTTGAGGCCCGCGTTAAGATCCGTATTGAAGACGGGAAACGCACCGCCGACGAAGAACGGTGTAATGCCCTCGGCAACTTCATGTCTCGCCTGAATGGCGACACCGTCGAAGCCGAGATCCTTGTACCAGGCAAGGTCGGTGGGCGACCAGAACGGGTTATCGAACCGCCCCACCGAGCCGACGACGTCCTGAACCGGCTGATACTTGACGAAGGCGCGGTCGAGCCAGAGCGCATATTTCGAGAAGTTTCCGCCGTTGGTGCCGAAGCTCTGATTTGTGGACACCGGCGAGCTGTTCTCGCCGGTCGCAATCCTCAGGCCCGCGGTAAATCCTTCGAACAGATCGACGTCGGCGCCAAGCCGGGCCCGGAAGCGGAAGCGATTGCGGTCCTGGGTCGTGTTGTAGGTCGGCGGAAAATACGGATTGATCGCGTTGGCATTGTCTTCGAGGAACGGACTGCCCGTGTTGATCGCATTGAAGTTCTGCAACGGGCCGTTTCCGGGAGGATAGAAGTCTCCCTCATATCGCGTGCGAATATCGCCATAGAACCTGATCCGCTGCGCCCATTCCGGATACATGCCGGGCGAGGCCCAGTTCTCCTTGTGGGCGCGGTCCATCACCTCGGCCCGGATCTCCTCGCGCAGCTGCTTCTTGACGATCTCGGGCACGTAGGTGACGCGCTTGGTGCCGGGGGGCGACGCCGCGTCCGCCGCACTGGTAGCCTTCTTCTCGGCGCCTTCCGCCTTGGCCGTCGCGTCTCGCGTGGCCTGGCGCGCGACATAGGCCTCGTCGTCGGCCTGCTTGACCAGCGTGGCCGCCTGCTCCTCGCTGAGCGTCCCCTGCTTGACGAGAAGATTGATCAGATTGACCGTTGCATTCGACGAGGGCGGCGCGTCGCGCGACACGGTCGGACGCTTGCCCTGCGGCATGCCATCGTC
The DNA here is from genome assembly GCF_004123905.1 of Bradyrhizobium betae. Lineage (GTDB taxonomy): Bacteria > Pseudomonadota > Alphaproteobacteria > Rhizobiales > Xanthobacteraceae > Bradyrhizobium > Bradyrhizobium betae_A. The sequence goes on along the minus strand of NZ_MZXW01000050.1, from coordinate 167,557 downwards.
CTGCGCTGCGGCGGGGACCGCGCACGCGATCAGCATCAAAGCCGTCGCGGTCAGCTCTCGCGTCTTCATTTCACGCCACATGACGTCACCTCTTCTCTCAACTCACTCACGTTCACTCGATCTCACCCCGCCCGGCTTCGCGCCGTGATGCGGGTGATGATCGGCATCGGCATGTCCTTTGGCGGCGGCTCGCGCATGCGCATGCCGCCGATCACCTGATCGCGAATGGTCGCGTCGAGCGCGCCGTCGCCGGTCGACGGCGACAGCTGGACGCGGCTGACCTTGCCCGAATTGTCGAGCCAAACCCGGATCACCGCCTGCATCGAGGCGTAACGGGTCTTCTCGTTGGCCTGGAGCGCCGCTTCCATCTGCGACTGCACGATGCTCGCGTACCAGCCGAAGCGGCTGTTGCCGCCGCCTCCGCCACCACCGCGGCCCTTGCCCTGCGCCAGACCACCACTGCCCGGCCCGTTGCCGAGACCGAGATCCGGCGGACCCGGCGTCGGATCCGGACCAGAGTCCGGCGGCGCGTCCTTGGGGATATCGACCGGCTTCTCCTCGACGACATCCTTGACCGGCGTCTGCTCCATCACCTTCTGCTCGGGCTGCTGTTCCGGTTGCTGCTCGGGCGGAGGCGGCGGTGGGGGCGGAGGCGGCGGCGGTGGAAGCACCATCGTCACCTGAAGCTCGTTGACCTTGCGCGGCGGATTCTTGTCGCCGCTCATCACCATGACCACGATTCCGACCGTCAACGCGATCACGACCAGCGCGGAGCCGCCGAGCAGCAGCCAGCGCCGCCATGCCGGCGTGCCGTCCTCGTCGTTGCTGCTGTCGTCCCACGCCATGGTCCCGTCTCATCGCGCCGAAGGCTTGGTCGCCATGCCGACCTGGGTGAAGTTGAGGCGGCCGAGCAGATCGAGCACGTCGACGACGTTCTGGTACGGCGTCTGGCTGTCGCCGCGCACGACGATCGGAAACTCCGGCGTCAGCGCGCGCTGCTGCACCAGCCGCTGCTCGAGCTCGGGCAGCGTCACCGGAATGGTGTCGAGGAACAGCTTGCCGTCATTGGCGACCGTGATCGCCTTGGTGGTTTGCTGCGCGAGGCTCGGCGCCGCGCTTGCCTTCGGCAGGTTCACCTTCATGCCCTGCACGGTCGCCGTGGTCATGATGATGAAGATCACCAGCAGCACGTAGGCGAGATCGAGCATCGGGGTGATGTTGATGTCGTCGTACGGCTTGCTTTCGGACTGGACTTGCATCGGTCTACTCCGCCGCCTGCTTCACCGGCTCTTCCGGAAGCTCGTAGGATTCCGCGATCCGCGTGATGAACTCGTCGACGAAGACCTGCATCTCGCTCGAGACGTCCTTGATGCGGATCGTCAGATAATTGTAGGCAAACAGCGAGGGGATCGCGACGCCGAGACCTGCGACGGTCGCGACCAGCGCGGCCGCGATGCCCGGTGCGATCGCATTGACGTTGACGTCGCCGCTGGCCGCGATCGCCGCGAAGGTGATCATGACGCCGACGACGGTGCCGAGCAGGCCGAGGAACGGACCGCCGGAGATCGCGATGGTGAGCATCACCATCAACCGGTTGAGGCGCTGGCTCTCCCGCACGAAGCCGCTGTCGAGCACGGCGCGGATCGACTGGATCGCCTGCGGCGACAGCCGGCGGTAACCGCCGCCTGCGAAGCGCCGCCGGATTTCCTGCGCGCCGGCTGCGAACAGCCGATAGAGCGGCGCGGCATGCACCGACTTGCGCTGCTTCTTGCCGAGCTCGCCGCCGAAGCTCGGATCGTTTTCCTGATTGTCGAGCTGAAGCAGGCCGCCGATGTCGGTCGAGGTCTCGCGGAAATGCTTGAGGAAGATCTCATTGCCGGCAGAGACTCGATTCAGATACGAGATCCGATCGACCATGACGTACCAGCTGATGACCGCCATGATCCCGAGCAGGCCGATGACGACCCAGCCGTCGAGCGTCACCGAGCGCAGGATCACGCCGAAATAGCCGCCGCTGAACCAGCCCGCATTCTCTTCATCGACGCTGAACGCGATCAGCTTGGCCTGGTCGGGGCCCTGCCCGATCGCACCGAGCTTGATGAAGCCGGCGGGGCGCGCGACCTTGGCGATGTGGAATTCGTCGATGTCACCGGCGAAGCCGACAGCAGCGCTCGCCGGCGCTGCCTGAGCCGCATCGGCGGCAGGCGCGGCGGCATCCGCTGCCGGAGCCGCCGCAGATGCGGCACGGCCGAGCTGCGCGACGCCGGTCATGGTGGGCAAGCCAGCGGCGAGCGTCGCAGCCTGATTGCCGTCGACGTAGAGAATGATCTGGGCGCCCTTCGCCGCAAAGGCGATCTGATGCCATGTGCCGGCCGCAATCGCCGCGCCACCGGCGCCGCGCTGCGTGTTGCCGCCGTTCGTGACTTCCACGAAGGCCACGCCGTTATCCAATCCGACCGTGAGCCCGTTCGCGCCTTCGGTGCGCGAAAACAGCACGGCGCCGGGCTGCAGCGCAGTCATCTTGACCCAGAGCGACCAGGTGAGCTCGCCGTTCTCGGCGACCACCAGCGAAGGCGAGCCGGGAAGCGTAAGCGCGGTTTGGCCGTCGAGGCGCGCACCCTGGCCGATGATGGCGCCGTCCGCGCCCGGCACCGCGTTCTGCGCAATGTTCGCCCAGGCCGTGACGTCCTGCGCCGGGGTCGAGCGATCGTTGAAATGATAGACCAGCAGCGTATCGGGATCGTAGGTGCCCTTGGCATCGACCGCGGTCGGCGCCTTCTGGTTTCCGTAGTAGAGCCAGATGTCGTTCTTGGCGCCCGGCTTCAGGTCGGGAACGCCGACCCAGACCAGCGCCTCGCCGAGCAGCGAGTCGTATTTCTCGACATGGTGCTTCAGCGGCGTCTTGTCGTCGGCGGAGACGAAGCGAAGGTCGCCGCCATCCTCCTTGGCCGCGCCGAAGCGGAAATTGCCGACATGGAGGCGGACCAGCACCGGTGTTGCACCGATGGCATCGCTGATGCCGGCACCCGACGGCCCGGTGTCGATGGTGATCTTCTTGCGCAGCGTCCACTGCTCGTTCCACCACGCCGACGCCGGGCTCGGCCACAGCACCGCGAGGAACAACAGAGCGAGCATCACCGGCGCGCTCAAGCGAAATCGGGGATGTGATCCAAAACGAAGGAGCGACATCTAGAATTCTCCCCAGAGCCGAAAGCCGAACCGCGGATGATTGGCGACCGTGACCTGCTGGTTGGTCAGGGGTACGCCGACGAATACGATGCTGTTGAAGTAGCGAAGTGTCTTCATCCGCATCCCGACGCCGTAGCTCGCAAGATCGAAATGCGATTGCTGGTCGACCAGGGGATCGTGGATGCGCGCGTGTCCGCCATCGGCGAATGCAAAGAACCGCCAGTCGTCGAACGCGTTGTACTTGATGGGATCGCCGGTCGGGTTCGGCAGGTTCTGCACCATGTAGGGCGCAAGGTTCGGGCTGCGGAACTCGAGCGTCCCTGCCACGCCATAGTCGCCGAGCACCTCGGATTCCAGATAGCCCCGCACCGAATCCTGTCCGCCGAGGCTCAACTGTTCGCTGGACACCAGCGGTTGATCGGCGGCCTGTCCCTGCAGCTTGGCGTAAAGCTGGAAGCCTTCTGCCAGATCCTGGGTGTGCGATATGTCGGCATTGAGGTGAACGAAGCTGGCCGTGGCCTTGTAGCGCTTTGCGTCGAACTCTTCCGGACTGCTGCCGATGCCCCGCAAGCCGGTCGTGACGACGGCGTTGAGCTGCGTCAGCCTTCCCTCGGCCTGCCAGCTCGCGCCATAGCTCGCGACGAGCGGCGCGTAGGTCACCGGAGAATCGAAGGCATCGCTACCAAGCTTCAGCGACTGCTTGAAGTCCTTGTAGTCGATGCCGAGCGACAACGTATGGAAGAGCTCGCCCTTGCCGGGCAAGGTCAACACCGCGCGACCGCCGATCACCTGACCGGGACCGACGACATTCGCGCCGCCAACGGTCGCAACCGAGCTGTCCGACTTCAGGCCGTAGACGAGCACGCTGAGCCAGTCGATGTCCGTCCGGGCCAGATACGAGCCGGAGATCACCATCGCGTCCTTCGGATTCATCGGCGCCCACTGGAAGCTCCACGTCATCGAGTGGCCGAGCTGCCATAGATTGTCGTAGCGGAGAGACACGCTGGATCGTAGCGCCGTGGTGCTGGGACTCTGCCGGTTGTTGAGCTCGGCACTGCCGTGAAGCGGAAGCGTATCCTCGACGTTGAGATCGACATCGACGGTCCCGGGCGTGACGCCGGCCCGCAGTGCCGGCGTCACGCGACGGTCCGGCCAACGGTTGAGCGACACGATATCCTTCGTCACCGCCTGGAAGTTCGGCAGGCTTCCTTCCCTCAGCGAAGGCGCGTTGCTCTTGATGGTCGCGAGATCGAAATAGCGCGAGCCCCTGACGCGCAGGCGTCCGACGCGATTTTCGCCGACCTTGAGCACGACGAAGCCGCGTTGCGCATCCTGCTGCGGGACCGAGACACCGACGGTCTGAAGGCCCTTGTCATGATAGGCCTTCTCGACGGCGGCGCGTGCCTTCTCGACATCCTGCGCGGTCCTGTTGGGCCCGAGAAAGGGGTACACCGCGGCCTCGATCTCGATCTGCGGCAAACTGTCCGCCCCCTCGACGCGAAATTCGTCGATATCGAAGTGCGCCTCCGGGGCCGCCGGCTTGGCAGCGTCCGCCGCACCCTTCGCGGCTTCACCCTTATCCGACGCACCCTTGGCCGGCTTCGCGCTTGCCGGCGCGGCGGCAACGGACTTTGCGTTCGGTTTGGCGGTATCGGCCTCGGATTTCGCAGCAGCCGGTTTCGTACAGATCGCGCAGATGATCAGGCCGCAAAAAGCGAGGCGCGACGCGCAGGCGGCGTGAGCCCTGCCGCCGCGCAACGCGCGCAACAGAAGCGGCGCACGGCGACGCGCACCGTTATGATACAGACCACGCGAATTCACCTCGGCCTCGATATCATTCTCGCATTGCGACCCGCTCGCATACGGTTCGCAGTGTTGTTCGGGCAGCCCGAACCGACCGAACGCGCGGTCTGGCGGGCCTTATCCGGTAGACGTCGCGCGCAAACCCGCAGCGAAAAACTTTTCCTGATGCGCCCGCCATCGACGTGGTGATTCCGCGCAACATAACGCGACTAACATTCACCGCCTGTTATTCACTAACAATTCGTCACATTATCGTTGTGCGGCCTAACTACCGTCCCGCCGTCAAATGGGGACTGAGTGAAGTGGGGCATAGCATGACCATCGACAGCATCAGCAGCTTGCGGACTCTTCTGCTGGCAGAGTATGTCGACTTCGATCGAAGGTTGACGCGCCGCCTGGGCTCGCCGGACCTCGCTTCAGAAGCCCTCAACGAAACCTATCTTCGCCTGGAAGGCATGCGCGAGCTCGGCCCGGTGCGCAGCCCGAAGGCCTATCTGTTCCGCATCGCGCTCAACATCGCCGCCGACCGCCGTCGCGCCGAGAAGCGCCGCCTCACCTCCGACGAGGTCGATGCCCTTCTCGACATTCCCGACGACCGGCCGGATGCCGCGCGCGTGATCGAGGATCGATCCGAGGTCAATCTGCTTCGGCACGCGATCGCCGAGCTCCCCGAGCGCCGCCGGCGCGTGCTGATGCTCTCGCGTATCGACGGCGTGCCGAACCGCGAGATCGCGGCTCTTCTGGGTGTCACGGTTCGCACCGTCGAGACGGATCTCAAGCAGGCGATCGAACATTGTGCCGAGCGTCTCAAGCGCCCGGCGCGCGACAAATTCGGTTTTCAGCGTCCCGCATCGTCTTACGTACACAGATATGTCGATCGGGGCTCGTCGCTCGTGACCGACGTGTGCGGGAAAGCGCTGGACCGTGACGAAGCGAAGCCATCAGATCGATCACTTAGATCCCTTAATCCGTGACGCATTGTCGTGGGTGATACTCCTCAAGTCCGGTGAGGCGACGCTCGATGACGCGGAGCAATTGATGGACTGGCGCGCCCGGAGCTCCGCCCACGAAGAAGCGTTTCGTGATGCGGTAAGATGCTGGCGCTCGATCGGCGCCGCGCTTGCGGGGAGCCGCGCCGCCCCGGCGCCCCGCCAGCGGCGCAAGTCCAAGAGCAAGCCGCGCGCATGACGGACAGAGACGGAAGCGGCAGTGCGAGCTGCCTTAACGTGGTCAGGGCAGAACCTTCCGCTCGCTCAGCGATCGCAGGCGCGTATTGAGCGCAGCGAAATTGATCGTGGCACCGCCAGAGAGAGCCCGGCTTTGCCCGCGCGGGCTGCCTGAGGGCCGCCCAAACACCGGTTGCGGAACCGTGCCTGTGACAGGCACACCATTCGCCGACAGATGCGCGCGAACACGCATGCAATAATCGACCGACAGGAACGAGAACCGCGTTTCGCCGTGTCCGGCGCGATATTTCATCGTGGCGGTGCAGAGATCGCCGCCGGCGCGGCGCCAGGCCCCTGCAAGATATTGAGCACCGTAGTGAACGTTGACGGCCGGCGCCGCCAGTTCCGCCGGTGTGCCTGTGAAGCCCAGCATCCGGGCGGTCGGCAGCATCACCTGCATCAGTCCGACTTCGCCATCGAAACCAACCGCTGCCGAATTGTACCGGCTCTCCACGGCCATCACTGCATCGACCAGGGCCGGCGGGAGGCCGAACGCAAATGCTTCTCGCTCCACAAGCACCCGATATTCGGCGCGGCCGGCGCGCCAGTCGCGGCCGAAGATGGCGCCCGTGTGCGGAGCATAGCTGCCGGAAAAGAGATTTGTGGGCGGAAGATCGCCGGCCGTCAGTGGCCTTGGCGCGAACCGTTCCAGTTGCAGGGGCTGTGGTCCCTCCGGATCGGCGTCATCGGGCGAAGAGACGATGGCGCTGGTTTCGATCTTGCCACCCTCGTCATCGGGTTGCGCGGCCACGCCACTGCCCGGCAGGACCAACAGGCACAACGCTGCCGAAATAACCAGTTGCCGCGCGGCGGAGCGGACCTGGCTCGACGGATTTGAGGAGACCGGCATCAGCGACGCGGCAGGACGTAGGCGGGAACGGGCGGGCGATAGGGAATGGCTGAGCGACCGTAGTTGGAGCCATATTGCTGCCGAACGGCGGCCTCGTTCACGTTGCCAACGCGGACGTCGGGCGATCGGGCATCGATCGGCGGCAGGTTGATCGAGGGGTTGACCTTGTCGACCTCGCGCCTGAGTTTCTGATTGAGACAGCCAAACGCGCCCTCGTTTCCGATCTGCACATCGACGCAGCGTTCGAAGCTGTTGGTCTGCTGGCCGCCGCCGATGATCGTCCCCTGGCGCTCCGCGGGCGGCGTCAGGATCGGTCCGGGGCCGGGAGATTGGGCTGCGGCAGATGCTACGGTCGTAAGCAGCCCAAGGGCTCCGCCAACATATCCGAACCAAGGCAAAGCGCGGCTCATGGCCTGTTCCCCTGCTCGACGGCGCGCTCCGGCAACAGATCCGAAGCGAACGTTAACATAATTCGATACGGCCGGACTCGCTTCCCCACGATGAGTAACATTTGCGAGCGAGCCGTCAAGCCACCACGATACTCCCGTCTCCATCATCGCAGCACCTCGCACGCTCACGGCCCGCTGGTGGTGATGGTGGTCGTCGAGGTCGTCGTTCCTGGGAAGCGGATATTGTTGACGAGGGTCGTGCCGCTCTGGGCGGTGACGAGCGTGGTGTTGATGAAGTTCAGGACTTTCGTGACATCGACCTGAGGCGCGTTGGAGGCGTAGAGCACGTCGAACGGGCGCATCGACATCTTGGTGGCGATGAAATAGCCGGCCGGATCCTGGAGGTTGACGTTGAACACGATCGGCACGGAATCGCCGTCGAATTTCGAGCAGTCGACGCCGAGCCGCTGCGCCACATCGCGCGGCTCGCGGCGGTAGAGGAAGACGGAGGCGGGATCGGCCTGGATATCGAGCAGGCCTCGCGCCTTCGCCACGGCTTGTGTCAGATTGATACGCCAGGCGTCGAAGTTGAATTCGCCCTGCTGGCCAGTGGCGCCGAACGCGATGAATTTCATCGGCTCGCGGTAGAGATAGATGCGATCGCCGGGCTGCACGAAGACGTTGCTGTTGGGAAAATAGACGAGGTTGCCGAACGGCACCGTCGCGCGCTTGCCGGCACGCTCGAGCACGACCCAGGTCTCCCAGCCGGCGCCACTGATGCCCCCTGCCCGCGTAATCGCATCGGTGATGCGATCCTGCGCACCCGCCGACGGCATCGGGAAGCGTACCGGCGTGCGGACTTCGCCGAACACGCTGACGAGCGACGAGCGCTGCTGGCTGGACGTGACCACGACCTGCGGATCGATCGCGCGCTTCTTGATCTGCGCGAGGATGTCGTCCTGGACCTGCACGTTGGTGCGGCCCGCGGCGCGGATCCGCCCCGCATAGGGCACCGTGATGTTGCCGTCATTGTCGACGGCCTGATCCGGCAGGTTGACGAAATTGCCGGGACGCACGCCCGCCTCCAGCGGCACGTAAAGTCCGCCAGCGGAGGCCTCGAAGATGGTGACGCTGATGATGTCACCGATGCCGAACTTGATGCTCGAGGGCGGACGCGTGTCCGTGAGAAATCCCGGCAAACCGTTGGGCTCGAATTTCTCGAGCATCTCGACCACTTCGGGATTGAGCTTGACAACCGCGAACGGCAACGCCGTCGTGTTTTCGTTCCTGATGTCGAGGCTCGCCGGTCCCGACATCGGAATGAAGCCGCAGCCGCCGAGGAGTGCAGAACTGATCAGACAACATGCGATCTTCAGAAAACTTCTCAACCGCATGACCGCTCATTCGCACCGAGTTCAAACATGTCCCGACGGGCGACGCGCAAGCGCGCCGGCACGCTTCTCGCGCGACGGCGCGAGTTGACATGCAATTCCTGCTGAATAGACGTCGCTCATGCGGCGACAGCGAAAACGCTACTTGCGATGCGGTGAACAGCGAGCCGGCTCGCACGACGGCGACCGGCGGCACAGGCGGCACATGATGCCGCCCGCACGCGCCTCGTCGGGTCAATGGGCTCAGTTCAGCCGCGCCTGCTCGTCGGCCGTCACAGCTCAAGCTGTGCAGGTTGCGCAAACCTGTGGAACGCTCGCGCAGGACGCCGGAAGGATGGCGGGTCGTCAATTCGAGGACAGAAGCTCGCGCAGGCGCACGATCTCGATTTGCGTCTCTGTCACCATGCGCATCAGAAGCGCATTCTCGTGTTCAAGATGCCCGATACGACGAAGCCGGCTGTTTTCGTCCTGCTTCAGGCCCAAATCGTACACATTCACGTTCGCCTTTGGCAACGCGGACTCAAGACATTCGAGCTCGGTTGAATTCATCGCACGCATTTCCAATCCCCAAAAGCGCATTTCAAAAAAACAGGCGAGCTCCTGCGTCGCACTACATTGGCCCCCGCCAATGATATTCTTGTAGGTTTGTTTCTTATCGTTGCTGTGACCGATCCTAAACAAAAAGTCAGAATTGCGGATTGAAGGTGAATATTAAGTGGCCGGAGCGTGCTGGCGTGCGCGAGATCCGGCCAAGACAAGCGGAATCGGCGATGCTTCTCGGCCGCGATACGCCAATTGCCTGCGCCGCCGGCATTTGCAGGGTCCCATCGAGCCGGAAACCGCGCCTCTAGCCGGCGATCTGCCGACAATGTACCAACGCATGGCTGAGTGCGTCCCCGTAGCGAGGCCTCATTCCGTCATGACAAGCTGACATTTTGTCGCTCGCGCCGCGCGGGACTTGCAGCAGGCGTCATTGCTTGCCATCGCCGGACGATTGCTTGTCGTCCGACGAGTCTCCCTGACCATCGCCGCCGCCATAGCCGATCACTTCGACGATGAAGATCGAGGCCGGTTTGGAGTTGCCGGATGCGGTGGGCGCATCGGCCGATTTGGCTGCCGCACCCGCGGCGTTCGACCCCGCCGTCAGCGCGCCGATGCTGGGCACGGAAATCGTGGGAATTCCGACGGTGCCGCCCTGCGCCTGGATGTTGCCGGCATTGGCGATCACGGGCGCGATGACAACCACGACACCAGACCCACCGATGCCCGCCGTTCCCGCATCGATCACGCCGCGGGGTGCAACGAGATAGATATTCGCCGCGGTGGCCACGCGCGATGCCCGCAAGGTCTGGATGCCCGATCCAGTCACGAAGCCGCTGAGGTCGATCGACTGGTAGTCGTTCTGGTCGAACAGCACCTGCAGCGAGGGCGCCGACGAGATGGTCTTGGAGCCGCGACCTGCGTCGAGGTCGCCATTCGAGCTCCACATCAGGATTTCGCCGCCCTGGCTGGTGAGCACGCGGCTCGCATTCACGCGCACGCTTTGGTCGGTGAAGGTGTTGATGGCCCCGCCGCCCAGCGTGAGAATGCCGAGGTCAGGCAATTTCAGGTTGGTGTTCGGCTCGGTGGCCAGCGAGCCCACGATGATGTTGCCGCCCGGGCCGAAGATCGAGACGTCGCCGCCGAGCTTGGTCTGGATCGTGCCGTGCAGCAGGTTGAGATCGCCGGTCTTGACGAGCTGGCTCGCGCCGCCGGGTCCGCCGTCGAGCGCATTCTGGGTGTAGCCGAAGCTCGCCGGGAACATGGTGTCCACCATCTGGTATCCGCGCTGCGATTTCGTCTCGCCGCTCAGCTGGGCGACGCCGACGGATTTCAGCTCGGCGAAGAAGACCTGGTCGACGAAGACATGCTGCAGGTCGACCGGCAGCGCCTTGAACGTCGCGAAGACAGCTGCGGGGTCGTCCGTGCTCACGGGCTTGCCGGCCCGGGCAAGGAAGGCTTGCAGCTCGCTGATATAATTATGAGTGACATTCGCCGCGTTCGCGGGATCGACATAGGCATCGACGACGGCCTGGTAGTCGACACCGAACTTGGTACCGAACATCGTGACGATATCGGCGCCGCGATTGGTACCGGCCGCCTGATTCAGCAGCGCGTTGCGCCGGGGGTTATTCTTGGGGCCGAGCAGGGCCTGATTGTAGATGCCGATCGTGCCGCTTCCGGTGGAGCTATAGAGATAGAAATTGCCGACGGCGGTCGGACTGGAATTTCCGACCGATATGATGCCATCCTGCACCTTGGCTTCGTCGGAATTGTTATGGGCCGCGGGAAGGAACGGACCGATGTCGCCACCGGCCTGCACCACCAGGAAGCCGGGTCCGGCGACCTGCAGTCCCCCGCCATTGCTGAGGCCATTGTAGGAGATGTCTCCGCCCGCTTCGATCGTGCTCACATCGCCGGTGTGAATATTTTGCACGATGATGTTGAAGTCCTTGAGGTCATGTCCGGCATAGACCTTGGCCGGGCGATTGATTTCAATTCGCTGGTAGACAATCTCGGTGGAAATAGAACCGGAGGCTATCTTGCCGTAACCGCCCGTTGCCGTGATGTCACCGGTTGCGGCGTAAATCCGGGCGGTGGTATCGAGTCCCGCAGCCACATCATTCTCATGCGCCAGGATCGCGCGGCTGGAGGGATCGTCATTACCGCTGTTCGGGCGGAATGGATCGAAAGCAGCATCGATCAACGATGGCCCGGCGGAGATGAACGGGCGAGGCGTACCCGAAGGCGGTACCTTCGCCTCCGTCGGGTAGCCAAAAGTGAGGTCGATGCTGCCCTGCGCCAGCAGATTGAACGTGCCATGCTCGGATGGGCTCAATGCGATGCCTGGCATTGGAACGATTGAACCTGCCACGATCTTTAGCGGATCGCTCCTATCGTCCATCGTGACCTTGCGAATGCCGGTCGTGATCAGATCGCCATCGAGGGCGCGCGCGTCGAAGCTTGCAGGATACGCCGACGCGGCCGCAGGAATCGCTTTTGAGTTGACGTCAATTAGGGTCGTTGACGTATCATTGATCGTAGGAGGTGCGAACGTGATGGTCAGGTCGCCTGCCTGCGCCACCAGCGAGACCTTGCTGTCCGGACCGTAAGTGTCCATGTAGAGCGGCGTCGTAGGCAAGGAGCCAGTCGTGTCGAGGGGATTTGCCCTGCTCGGTTGCTGGGCATGCAGCGCGGCCGGGTTGACCACCCCGGCCATCGTGATGGCGCCATTCGCCGTCATCGCGATCTTTCCGGTATCGACCGCGAGCACCGGAACGTCCGGGAGCAGGAGCTTACTCGACTGGAACCTCGAGACCGTCCCGTTCTGACCGATATCGCGGCCTGCCGTGATGACGGCTGAACCGGAGCCCTCATAGAACGAGCCGCCGCTGATGTTGCCGCCAGCACGCACGACCATGTTGCCGCTGCCGTAGAGATGCGTCACCGGCGTGCTGCCCGCCGCCAGACCGCCGCTGACCCGGCCGGTGGTCGGCAAGGACACCGAGACATCGACAAGGTCGCCGCCGGCGATCACGCTCGCATTGCCACCGGCGCTGAGGAAGCCCTGCTGGAAGCTGCCGTACTGGATCCACCACGCCGTTTGCGATGCGATCTGCGTTCCCGCGGGCGCGAAGATACCTGCGCCCAAGGCCGTGATGTTGGCGTCGGGCGTCACGTCGGCAAGGGACAGCAACCAGGGCTGATAGTACTGCAGCACCTTGTTGCCACTGGCGCTATAACCCTTGATGTCGTGTTGCGCGTTGATGACGAGATCGCCACCCATTTCCGGAAATGCTGCCGCGGTCGGCGGACCATAGTAGAGGCCCTGGTTCGCGCCGCTGTTGCCATAGGCCAGAACCCGAGGCTCGAAGAAGCCGTCCACCTTGTCGGCGTCGGGCACGACGCTGCCGTTGGCCAGGTGGTAGTTCGGGTCAGTCAGCCTGGCCGTGTTGACGCCGGCTGCGTAGATCACGCCGGGCGCGGTCGTATCCTTCAAGATGACGTCCTGCGCCGCCGAGATGTTGATGTTGCCCGTACCGGTTCGCACCATGGTCGGGAGGTTGTAGGACACGGATGTCGCAGTCGACGAGGAATCGCCGATCACCGATTGCTTGTCGTAATTCACGTGCTTGTCGACGACCACGTCCGCCGCTTTCGTCAGCAGGACAGCCGAGGGGCTGGCGCTTGCGAGGTCGGCGCCGGCGGTCAGGCGATAAGACCAGGACGATGGTGAGGTCACCAGCCTGATGACAGGAGTTGACGTATTGCAGTCGGCAACGCAGACGCGCAAGGCATGCGGGAACAGATCCGCGTTGGCGAGATCCACCGTGGTCGGGCTGATGCTGTTGGCCGTATCCTTGTAGGGTGCGATCGGGCCGCCGGTATAATCGCTGAGATAATAAGTGTAGGCGCCACCATTCTTATCGATCGTGCGGGCGGTGGCGCCGAGCTTGAGGAGATAAGACGTATCCTGATAGTCGCCGAACTGGAAGAAGCCGTCCGAGATCGAGGCGTTGACGTTGATGTTTCCGGCTGCGCGCAAGGTCAGCGCGCCCGCATCGACGCTCCAAGGGGTCGTCAGACGATAGTTGAACCCAATGTAGCTCGAGGCCCCGTCGTAATGATCGCCGACGAGCCCGCCCGCCGTTCCTGCTGCAAGATTCCAGTTGCTGCTGACTGTGATGTCGCCCTTGGAGTTCACGAGCTCGACGCCCGGCTGCACATGCACGACGTCCGCACCGAGGCTGTTCACCAGTGGTGTCAGCCGCGTGAAGAGATTGCTGAAACGGTAGCTCTGGCCGTTATAGGTCCAGTTGCCCTGGGTGATCTGGGACACCGTGTCCCCGAAGAACGCATGCCCCGTGCCGGCCCCGCCGGTGAAGCTTGCAATGCCTGGCTTGCCCTGGTTGGCCGGGTCGAATGCGAACACACCGCTCGAGGTCGCCGGAATGTAGTCCGGCGTGCCAGGCACGAACTGGGGCGTCCCGTTGATCAGCTTCGTGGTTCCCGACAGGTTCGACACTTTCTCGAAGTTCACGGTCGCGGTGCCGGCAGGAACCGAGACAAGCGAGGCGCCGTCAAAGCCAGTGCTGCCGGACGGAAGCGACAGCTGGGCCGAAACGATCTTGAGGCTGGATTGGTGAAGAACATTGAACAAGATGTTGTGCGGCACATCAACTTCAGCACCATTTTTCATGACGCCGGCAATTTTTACCGTTGCCGCTCTTGTCGTGTAGCCGCTGCCGGCTTGGGTGATCTCGATTGAAACGACCCCATTTGCATCAACTGAGGCGAGGCCCTGAGCCCTGACGCCTCCCGGAGTCTGCGGCTCTGGGAAGGTGACCGGGATTTTCGTCTGACCGGGCGTAAGCTGATTGAACTCTGGGATTTGCACCGGGCTGAAAAGGCCTATCCCCATCGTAAAATTGATAGTCGCAACAACGGCGCCGGAGCTATTGGTCACGGAAACCGGGGGTGCGGTGTTGGCGAATCCACCCGTGGCGCCGGTAATGTCCGAAATCTTCCATCCGGTGACATTGGTCCACGACCCCTCGGTCGCCGGGATGAGATTTCCGTTCTGATCCACCCCCTTGTACCAGCCGGCGGTGTCGATCGTTCCGAACCAGCCCAGGCTCGATCCATCGATGCCGTGCGTGCCCGCCTGGGTGTCGAACGCGACGAAGCCGTTCACCGCGACGGCGCGCGCCCCGACGATGCTGGTCCTGGAGCGGTCGTTGACGTTGTTCGTCGCATCGAGCACGGGAAGCTCGTCGTAGGTCTTGTCGCCGTCGGCGTAATAGTTGGCGCCGTGCGTGCCGCTGGGATTCGCGGTGTTGCCGATCGCGACGATCTTGACGTCGTTGTTGCCGTCCAGCGGCGCGCGGAACGTCACCGTGCCGCCGCTCAGGCCGCCCTTGGTGCCGCCCGACACGTTGATCTGCGTGCCCTGCTGCAGGAAGATCTTCGACCTGGCGTCCCAGCCGATCCCAACGGTGACGTCGCCACCGCGTTCGTCGGTGTGCGTCGTCGACGCGTCGATCACGCCGCTGCTCGCGAGCAGGACGGCGTTGGCGCCATAGAGCGAAACCTCGCCGCCGGCCTGGCCATTGCCGTCGAGCGAGTAGCCGGCATAGCCGGTGGCGTCGATCAGGCCGCGAATCTTGATCTGGCCGAATTGCCCGCTGGGATCGCTGCTCCAGGACGGATCGTCGGCCGTCAGCGTGACGTCGTGTGCCCTAAGCGTGTGGTCTTGCAGCAGCTCGAGGTTTCCGGTCCGCGTGTGAATGTCGATCGCCCCGGTCACGCCGCCGTCAAGCAGCCGGTCGGCCAACGCAGTCAGTTCGGCTTTCCCCTTGATGTCGAGCTTGAACCGGCCGCCGAGGCCCGGACCGCCGGCGCCGCGCAGGACGCCATTTAGCGTCGCATTGCCGCTGAACGTGGATACGGGATCGCCGAGCGCGGTCACCTCGATGGTGCCGCCATAACCGAGCCCGCCCTCCGGCTGCGCGACGTCGATGACGCTGAGTGCGTCGCTGTAGACGTTGCCCTTGTCGGATTTGAGCACGACCTTGCCGCCCGACAGGTAGGTGTCGACGTCGACCAGGGTCTTCTTGTATCCGCCCGCCGCAAGATAGCCGCGGGGCGCCAACGACACATCGCCCACTGTGGCCTCGAGCGTGATGGTGCCGGCCTGCGCCTGGATAATGCTGCCGATCACGACCTGTGCGGCGGTGAGCGAAAGATTGCCGCCGGTCTCGGCACTGTCGGCCGGCCGCGCCAGCGTCGGATCGCGCTGAAGGATGTCCGACAGAACGATATGACCGCGCGTCGTGACGGCGAACGAGCCGCTGCCCTTCGAGGTCGCGCCCGCGACGAGGACGTTCTGCGTGGCGAGGTTGAGATCGACGGCGTCGTTGCTGCCGCCGAGCGCCAGGCTGCCGGAACCGGCGACCAACACGCGATTGGCTGCGGTCATGAAGACTTCGCCGTAGCCCAGCAGCGTCTGTGCGCCGCCGCCAAGGACGATCGCGGACGCATCGAAGCCGAGCTGGTACCCGGCAGTTGCAGGCGCATTGGTCGCGCCGCCCGCCGCGCCGGTATTGACCAGCGTGATCGAGCTGTCGCTCCCGGTCACCGAAACCCTGGCGCTGCCGCCGTTGTCGGCGCGCACGATGGTGGCGGCGTCGAGGGTCAGCTTGGACACCGCGCCCGGATTGTAGTCGCCATAGATCGTGATGCTGCCGGACAGCGCCTTCAGCGACAGCTCCTTCACGTCGGCAAATTGCTGGTTGTACAGCGCAACGCTCTTGTCGCCGACGAGCGTGGGTGAACCGAGCGCGATGGTCCGCGCCGTCACGTTGAGCTGCTGCAGATGAAGGTCGCTGCTGTTGCCCACGATCGCGTTCCTCGACGCGGTCGCCTGCATGGTCGCGGACTTGGCGGTGACGCTGGCGCCGGACTCGATCACCAGGCGTCCGGCGTCGGCAGGCAGCAGGAGCGAACCGTTCACGGCACCCGGTGCTTTCGGATCGGTGCTGGAGGCGAACTGGACCGTGAGCGAGGGCGGCGCCACTCCGCTCGGGCCGGAGACCTTCAGGCTCGAATCGTTGGTGGCGACGAAGAGCGCACCAAGGCCCTTGGCCTGGTTGGCATAGTCGCGCAGCAGATTGCCGACGGTGCCGGTGTTGCGATAGACGCTGCCGTCCGGATTGAGCACGAAGCTGCCGTCGGCATTCTTGACGAAATAGTTGAACTTCGAGATGTCCACCCCGGTGATGGCGGTGCCGCTCGGATCGAGCGTGCCGCCCAGCGCTGCTGCGATCTGCTGGGCGGTGGTGGGCGTACCGTTCGCGGGATCGGCGAAATAGTAGTTGCGGCCCGCGCCGGCGTGGACGATGCCGGTGGCCTTGATGACGCTGCCGCTCGCGATCCTGACCGTGCCGCTGTCCGGTCCCGGCGCGTAGATCTGGTTTTCCACGACGACCGTCTGGCCGTTCACCGTCAGGGTCTGGGGGATCGTCTGCAACTGCGAGGACGTGGGGACCCCCGCGACGAGCAGGATTTCAGGCGCGCTGAGCGTGTCGCCGTGTGTGTCGACCAGGACGGAGCTGGCGGTCGCCGTGATCAGCGTGCCCTTGGTCGTGTCGCTGCGGAGGCCGCCGATCAGGATGCTCTCGAAGCCGTTGAGCTCGGAGACATCGAGGCCGACATAGCCGGCCGGCGTCTCATGGTTGAGATATCCGGCATGGCCGAGAACGGCGAGCTTGGGCGCGCTGATGTCGAGCTCGCCACCACGTCCGACATTGCCCTTGTCGTCCTGACCCGGCTGGGTCAGGGCAATGCCGCCGAGCAGGATCGACTGCTGGGCGACGACGGCGAGCCGGCCGGCGTCCATTGGCAGCCGCGGCACGGTCACATTGTTCTTCGCCGCAAGGCTGGTGAAATAGCTGTTGGCGCGATTGAAGCTGTACTCGCTATATTGTTGCCAGACCGAGTTGGTCTGCACCGCGAACATGCTCTGGCCCGACGATTGTTTTCCGGGCGCGGTCGACTGCGTGTAGTGACCCGCGACCAGCACGGTGCCATCGGGCAGCGTCGTCGTCGGCCGGTTCACGCCGGTATTGTCGCCGTAATAGACCACGCGCATCGCGCCCGGCAGGGTCGCATAATGGGCGGGATAGAGCGTATAGGTCCCGGCCGGAATGCCGTTGCCGCCGTCGATCGTGACCTGCGTGCCGGCAAGCGGATAGGCGTCGCCTGCGGTGACGGTCTTGCCGAGGTCGGCACTGCTCGCAGCCGTCATGTGAATGTCGAAGGCCGCCACTGAATCGCCCAACGGCAGCAAGGCGTAGACCGTCTGGCCCAACGGCGTCGTGGTCAGCGTGTCGCGCGAACCACCCTTGCCCTGGATCCATTCCATCGCCTGAAGGTCGCCGCCGCCACGCAGATCGATGGTCGAGCCATCCTGCCGCTCCACATTGTTGCCGGCGAGCACGATGCCCTTCGACGGCGGCTGCGCGAGCGGATTGGTGTTGGAATTGTAGTACCAGCCGCTACCGTCCAGCGTGGCGCCATACGGCACGGTCGTATCGGCGAGCGTCACCGAGGTCAGGCTGCCGGGCAGAAGCTTCACCGACTGGGTCACGATCGGCGAGACCGTGGTGTCGGTGTTGCCGAGCGCGATCTTGCCGAGCGGCGCGAACAGATTGCCGCCCTGCTCGATCGTCGTCGCATAGACGTTGAGGCTGCCGCCGGCGGACAGCGGAACGCGCGTATCGCTTCCGGAGGGCGCCGCGAAGGTCACCTTGCCCGGCGTCTGGATGGTGAAGTTGACGGCGGAGACCGGATAGATCCGCTGCGCGGACAGCAGCAGATCGCCGGACGACGACATATTGCCGGTGAATGTCGCGGGATCAACGGGTTGAGTCGCGTTGGCCGGGATGATGCCGTTCACGACCCTGGGGGTGCTGAGGCGGATGTCGCCGCCGCTGAGCAGGCTCACCTTGCTGAAGCTAGAGAAGGTGGCACCCTGGACGTCGATCGTCTGACCGCTCACAGTCAGCGTGCTGGCGCCGGTTGCGGTCGGAAGACCGCCGCCCGTCAGCAGCACATAGGCCGCCGAGATCCTGGCATCGACCGAATTCGGCGGGGCCAGGATCGCGCCGGCGGCGATCTCCAGGCGGTTGGTGACGGTCCAGTCGAGCGCGCCGGTGATGCTCAGCGCATTGTAGGACGGCGCTCTGTACTCGCTGCCGTAGATCGTGCCGGGCACGTCGTTGAAGAAGCGCGCCGCACCGCCTGTCCCGGACGCCGCATAGAGGTAGACGTTATCGAATTGCGAGAGCTGGTCGGCCGCAACGAGCAGCGACGATGGCGCAGCGCCGACGCCCTGCTTGAAGGCTGCCACGGCGGCGTTGACGTCCGTCGTGTCCTGCCGCAGGGAGATCGCACCGCCGCCGAGCCTGATTATGCCGCCATTGGCGCGCGCATCGGCCTGCGTGGTGCCGTCGGCTGCGACATACCGACCGCCGGCCGCCGCAAAACTGCCGCCCCAGGCAAAGCGCGACACATCCACATTCACCGTGCCGGCATCGCTCCAGGACCACAGCGACGAAGTGGCACCGCGTGCGCCCGCCACCTGGATGAAGCCCGCGGCGCCGGAGATGTCGACCTTGGCGGCATCGGACACGAGATAGTTCAGACTGTTCGGCGCATTGTAAGCATAGTTTCCGCCGGTGGTCTGGATCGTCTGCCCCGCTTCGATCGAGAAGGTGCCGCCGGCGATATAGCTGCCGCTGGTCCTCGCACCGTTGGGCTGGCCGAACGTCGAATTGGCAACGAAGGTGCCGGAGAGATCGACGACCGCCTTCGCGCCGAGATGCGTCTTCAGCGCATTGACGAAGACGGTGCCGCCGTGATCGACGATGCTGCCGAGCAACTCGACCTTTTGCGCAGGAACGGTTCGCAGCGGATCGGTCGCAAGGAGGGTATGGTCATCGGCGACCGCTGCGAGGGCGATCTTCGCCTTCGCATCGGTGACGATGGTCGCGCCGGTATCGATCGTGATGTTGTCGGATTTCAGCGTCAGGTCGACCGGCTTGCGCTGGTCGTCCGGAAGCAGCGCCAGCGGTGCGCCCTGCTGGCCAAGCCTGGTGCCGGTCGCGGTGTTTCCGTAGTAGGCGAGGCTCGACAGGTTTTGCTGTTGCAGCGACAGGCTGGTCCCGGAGGAAACAATGATCCGGGCAGTCGCACCGGACCAGTCATCCGTAACGGATTCGATCGTATAGCTGCCGAAGCCGCCGCCGGTGAGCAGCGATGCCGGAAGCTCGTTCGGCACACCGCCGATGCGGATCGACGATGTCTCGCCAGGTTGCAGCGCGCCGCCGATCCGGATGGTATCGACGCCGGCCAGCCTCAGGCTGCCATTTCTCTCGAAGCCGTAGCCGAGCAGCTTGCCGTCAAGCTGCAGCACGGCCACCTTGCTGGAGGCAGGTATCGGCCGGGTCGGGATTTCACCGGGCGCCCCCCACGAGCGGCCTTGATAGATGGCAAGGGAGACGCTGCCTGCCTTGCCCGCCATCAAACCGGCGGATGCCATCTTGGCTTTTCCTTGCGGCGAGATGTAGCCGCCACTCGACACGTCGAGGGTGCTGTTCTTGGCAAGCAGGATGCTGCCGGTTGTATCAGCTTCGTTGAGACTGCTCTTCAACGTGGTGATCGAGATCGTACCACCGTCGATGAAGGCGGGGCCCGACATGTCGGAGACTGTGCGGCCGGTGTCGTTTACGAAGCGACCGCTGACGTCGAGGGTTCCTTCGACGAACACGTTGGCGGCAATCACCGCGCCAGATTGGTCCTTCGGCGAGTTGAAAAGTGGAGCGCCGACGAATTTTGTCCGATCCGTCTTGAGATCAATCGCGCCCCCCGCTGCGGACACCGTTCCGGCAATGTCGATCGCGCCATTGGCGAGGACCGAGAAATTGCCGCCCGCCGCAAGATTGAGCGTACTGCCGCTCGACACCACGACGTCGTTCGCGGTGATCGCGAGCTTGCCGAGCCCGTAGCCGGACAGCGCGTCGGCCGACAAATTGGTCGTGACCGCGCTTTGCGAGGTGTAATTGGCCGATGCCGCGCCGCCGATCTGGACGTTCGACGGCGTCGTCAGGTCCAGCGTGCCCTGGAACGGGAGCTGGCCGCCGTTGATCTGGCGCTCGCCGGCCACCGAACCGAAATACATCGTGCCGGTGAGGAGAGGGTTGACGGTGCTGACGATGACGCTGCCGGCATCGTGCCCCTCGCTATAGCCGGGCGAATAGATCTGCGTTCCAGTCGACCACGTTTCGGTCACCCCCCAGCGTGAATGATTGCGCGTGAACTGGCCCGCGATTCCGAGATAGGTCATGTTCGGATCGGCATTCGCCATGCTGTAGATGCGGCCGTCGGCGCCGATCAGGCGGGTGGTGTTCACCATGCCGCTTTCGAACTTGACGCTGCCGCCGGCCACGTTGATGACCGAACCGGCCGTCTGCACACCGGCTTTGGCGGCTAACAGATCCGTCTTCAGCGTCACGCTGCCACCGACCGTCATCAGCTGATAGATGCTGCGGCCGACATTGTTGACAGAGCCGCTGGCATCCGCCAGCGGCGTGCCGACCCATTTGGTGCCATCGGCACGCGTGCCGGACGCACGGATATCGATATAGAACGTGCTGCCATACAGCGCCGCCTCGTAAGGCGAGCGCTGTAGCGGCATGTCCGCGTATTCCCCGGTCGGCTTGAAAGCGATGTAATTGTAGCTCGCGGGCAGCGAGACGTTGGCAAGACCGGCAACATCGACGACCGCGCCGGGTGCAAGAAGCACCGTTTGCGGCGCGTCGGGGGTATTGGTGCCAATATCCCTTGCCCCTGTGTTGGCCGCATCTGCGCCCTGGTTGAACAGGTGCACCAGCTGATTCTGATAGACGCCCGAAGAAGCGGCGCCAAGGTTGATTGCGCGAAGCGCCACCTGCGCCGACGGCGCCGAGATGAGGCCGCTCGCGCCGACTGTGACCGTGCTCTGGGCGCTCAGCTCGATATAAGCCGGCGTGAATTTCGCTACTGTGCTGCTGCTGCTCGGTCCGCTTATCAGCGGTTGGCTTCCGTCGTCGACGGGGAGACTCGAGATCACGCCGTTCATGGTGACAGTGGTTGCACCGCGCAGCAGCACCATGCCGTTGCGGCCGATGCTGGTATCGACCGAGATCACGCCCTGCACGAGATTGCCGGCCGCGTCCTTCAAGGCGCCGCCAGTCGCGTCAGTCGGATTGTCAACCGAGATCCTGTCGCCGGTCATGACGACGATGCCTTGGGACGCGTCGATCAGACCGTCATGGCGCACGGCGCCGGTGCCGGCGAGATAGTGGTTGCTTGTCCCGTAACCAAGGTTTGCTGGATCTTTCAGCTCGTACTTGGAATCGAATTGGGAAATCCGGAACTCGGCTCCGCGAAACTTGACGGCGGCGCCTGAGGAGTCCGTGCCCAGGACGTTCGCCGGCAGAGTCGAAAAGCCATAGGTAATGATATCGATTGTGCGCGCCGCCACCATGGCGACCTCGCGACTCGGGGCCGAGATGGAGCCGGAATTGCTGACATTGGCGCCGAACAAGTACACCCCGCCCGGCGAACCCAGCTCGACCTCGTCGGACGCGATATAGGTCTTAATCGAGGCGCCCCGCTCGACCGTGACGTCACCCGCGACGATATTGGTCGTCTTGCCGCCGACTGCATCGTAGATCGAGAACGAATTGAGGTTGGCGATACCGGTTTTGATGAAAAAGTCGTCGCGCTCGGCCTGGTTGGTGCCGAGCTTTCCGATGTCGAGGCTGGAAGCGATCAGCGTGTGCACGTTGACCTGCGACCCGGCGCCGAAAATGATGCCGTTGCGATTGATCAGGTAGACCGCGCCCGGCGCGTTGACCTGACCGAGAATCCGGGTCGGCGAGCCCGAGGCGGGATCGACCCGGTTCAGCGCGATCCAGTCGGATGCACCCTGTCTGAAGTTGACCGTCGTGTCGGCGCCGACGTTGAACGTCTTCCAGTTGAGGATCGCCTTCGACTGGGTCTGCTGGATATCGACGGTGACTTTCGGGCTATTGGACTGAACGGTCTCGACCGGTCCGTTGGCGCCGGTCCAGCTTGAGTCGGTCTGCCACGTCGTGGTCGTGCTGGTGCAGGAGACACCGCAGGACACCGTGCTCGACATGGAGCCGGCGGGATTGAGTTGCATCAATCCGCCCGCGGTCACCCCGTTGGGGACCGACGACTGCGCCGCCCTCGCCGCCGCGGCGGCATCCAGTTGCAGATTGCGCGCGGCGTTCAGCGCCGCCGCGGCGCGGGCGAGCGACTCTTGCGCCTGCGCCGCAGCGCCGGCAGATTGCTGCGCGGCGGCGAGGCCGGCCTGGATCGCGGCCGCAGTCGGCGCAACCGTGCTGGCGCCAGGCGTGAGGCTGCGCGCCTCGCCGAGATCGCTGACGGCCATCAGCGCGAGCAGGCTCACGCTCCCGAGCAAGGTCTTGTTGAGCGCGCGGCGCATCAGGATCGGGCGAACAAGGGTTTCGCGATGAGCCACGCTGCACTTCCCACTGTCAGGATCGTCCAGGCCGGACGATCAAAGCCGCCAGACAGAGGCGGCCAGAAACTCGCGGGGCATTTACAGATTGTTTACTAACATTCATATGTCAGATGTGTATCAAACACGACGATATGGTGCCGGATGATGAATTTCGCGGGCTTTGGATCCGAAGGAACCGGCTCCCCTACCGCGGAGTTATTTTCTTATGTTATGGAACGATATACAGCCCCGAGCTTGAGTGACGTCCGACCGGGTCTCGCAGCCGTCGGCCGCGCCGGCGTTGGGTCCGGGCCTACTGCATCCTCGTCGGGAATGGACCGGCCTGCAGGAACGGGTTGGTGCCCGCGGGCGATGGCTGGGACACAGGCGGGCGCACCACGATTGTCGCGCCGGACGGGGTCGGTCCGATGGCGCCCGCGGCGGCCGGGGCCTGGCCGGCCAGGCTCGTTTGGAGCGGTGCAGGATTGCCCTGGGCTGCCGGCATGGTTGCAACAACCGGCATCGCAAGCGGCGCCGCGCCGCCGGCTTTCATGTCAGGAGACGGCATCGACAGGACAGCGGTGTCCAGACCGCGCGCGAGCTCCACGTCGCGCGGAGTGACGTCCCGCAGAACCCAGCCCTTGTGATTTTCGCCGGCCTTCAGCCGCACCACGCTCTTGGTGGCGAAATCGAGAAAAAGGCCCATCTTTTCGCGGCCAGCGACCGTGCCGAGCAACAAGAGCTGCGGCTTCTCGGGCTCGGCCGGCTTCGGCGGCGGAGGCGGTGCGGCGACGGGCTGCGGCGCGGCGGCAACTGCCGGCGGCCGCCTGGTCGGCGCAAACAGCGGCCGCTCGCGCGTCGCCGTCAGCCGGTTGAGCGGCTTGCCCCACAGCGGGTTGGCCGCCGGCGGCGTCGGTTCGGCTGCGGCCGCAGGCGGCGGCGTTAGCGGCACCGGGGTTGGCGCGGGAGTGGCCGTATCTGGCCTGGTGGCAAACAAATCCTCTTGCGGCTCCGCGCTGCGCGGCTCCACCGCCGATGGCACGTTCACCGCGAGCGCATCGGTCGTGGCGATCACCAGCAGCACGATCAGCGTCAGCGCACGCATCGACATCGAACCAGCTGCCCTCTCCGCGTCAGCCACCCAAGCCGTCAGGTGACGACCGCATGCCGAACCCCAACGCTGTCTTTGCCAAGGCTGTGCTTGCGAAGGCTCAGGCTAGCGCTAGTAACGCCCATTGTTATTGATAATGTGACTGCGACATGACGATGCGGCATTCGCCATATGCGAAAGCGGCCCCCGCAAACAAAAAATGCACCCGGCAATGCCGGGTGCACAGATCTTGTCAAATCCTCAAGCTCAGGCCGAAGCCCGAACGTTAGATCAGTAGGCGCCGACCTTGCCGGTGCAGCCGCCCGAGCCCGTGAACTTCGGGCCGTAGGTCGAGTCGGTGAGCAGCGTGTAGGCTTCCTGGTTCCAGGCGGCCGGGAGTTCGGCGAAGCCGTTGTCGTGCAGGATCTGGAAGGCGTTCGGGCTGCCGTAGACGTAGTTGAGCCAGGTCATGATCCAGTTGTAGCCGTTGACGGGCTTATTCTGGTAGCACTGATACATCAGGAGCCAGGTGAAGCCGGAGATCGGGTAGGAGTCCGGCAGGACCGGGTTCGACACGACGCCCTGGAGGCTCCAGGCCAGCGGGTTGGCGCGGTCCGCAGCGGTGGCAAACCGCGGCACAGCCGAGCTCATCGCAGTCTTGGCATTGGTATAGCTCGGAGCGTGGAACTGGCCGGTGCCGACGGTGAGGTCCCACTCGTTCTGCAGGTTCGCCGTCTTCATGCCGCCGACGCGGACGGGCAGCCAGTAGTCCGACGAGGCGTAACCCATCGCACCATTGGTGGAGCCCACGAGCGCGACGAGGTTACCGCTGCCCGAGGCGTTAGCGAAGGTGCCGCCGCCCGGATTGGCAACCGTGCCGGAGCACTGGTCGGTCGGGAACTGATCCGGCCAGTTCAGCTGGTTCGCACCAACCGGCAGCAGCGGCTGGGTGCACACGCCAGCATGGTCAGTCCAGGGGAACGCGTAGGAGACGACGGTCGAATTCGTCTCGTTCATCGGGCCGAACTGATAACGGCACTGATCGACCATGGCGTTGGAGAACAGGAAGGAGGTGCCGCTGCCGTCGGTGCGATGTACGAAGGTGATGTTGCCGCTGCCGAGCGCGCCGCCGTTGAGAGCGGTGAGGATCGGGTTGCTCCACTTCGTGATGTGGCCCGACACGATGCCGCAGAGAGCCTGACGCGAGAGGTTGAGGCCGCTGCTGCCACCGGTCGGAGTGGCGGGGAGGATGTTGAGGGGGGCGCCAGCGCCGTCCTTGCCGTTGAACCCGATCGCAACCGGGCCGACGAGCGTCGGGATCTGGACGATGTTGCCGAAGGTCGCCGGATTGCCGGCGTTGTTCCAGGCGGTCACGTCAGCAGCGTTGATCACGTCGTCGCTGCCGGCGAACTGCACGCCATCCCAGTCGGTGATGGCGTTGATGCCGAAGGTGCTGTCGGTGTAGGGAACCGTGGAGCCGGGCGTGGTGACGCTGGCCTTGTTGTTGGTGCGGAGCACCGTCTTGCCGTTGCCCGAACCCGTGCCGGCGTAGAGGATCACGCCGCCGAAGCCGCTGCCATTGAAGGCGGAGCAGTTCGCAGCCTTGGCATACGGACCAGGCTTGCCGGAGCTGCCCTGGGCCTGGTTGTACATGCAGTCCATCAGCTGCCGATAGGCGATCTG
Source organism: Bradyrhizobium betae (assembly GCF_004123905.1). Classification (GTDB taxonomy): domain Bacteria; phylum Pseudomonadota; class Alphaproteobacteria; order Rhizobiales; family Xanthobacteraceae; genus Bradyrhizobium; species Bradyrhizobium betae_A. Next base: position 141,805 of record NZ_MZXW01000050.1, on the reverse strand, counting down.
AGGGAACGTCGCGCCGGCGCCGAACGCCAGCTGCGCTTGCGCGCCACCGGAAGCGATGCCAGCGCAGGCAAACGCAACCGAGCCCATCAAGATATTCTTCAAGTTCATGTCGAAAGACCTCCTGATTATTCTACGAACTTCGCGCGTGCCCACGGCTGTGCATCGAAGTCGCGCGCAAGCTAGTCGCGATATGTGAGGCTTTCGTTGTCCTTTTGTGAATTGTGTTATCCGTTCTCATAACAATAACACACCGGAGTGCGCCGACGACGCAATATCCTGCGCGAAATCAACGCCATTCGATTGTTCGCGCGTTCCGCGGATTTATTGTTATCCACATGAGCAACGTGAGATCGCCCGCCGCATCTCATATTGATGCCGGCACGTGGACGCTCAAGACGACGGCGACGCGGACGATTCGCCCGGACCAAAGCAGCTTCACGCGCCGCACCACGCTCGGATCAAGGATCCAAAGGCGATGGCGCATCGCAGAGCCCCGGTCCGTCACCGACTTGTCTTTTTGATATCATACGGTCGTTACGATCACCTCGTTAAGAAGCGAGCGTCTTAACAAAGGTGTTGCCGCGTCCGCAATGAACGTCCTCGACCAGCGCGTTTCATTCCGCGGCCGCGCCACTGATCAAGCCAACTCAGCAAGATAAAGGACCTTACGTGATGAAGGTTATGTCCGCTTCTCGCGCGTCGAATCCGCTCGCCACGGCACGTGCCCGTACGGCTGCCATCCTGCTCGCGGCTGTGCTCGGCACGACAGGACAGACCCTCGCACAGTCTGCGACGACCGACCGCGTCGTCGCTATCGTCAACGGAACGCAGATTCACGAGAGCGACATCAAGGTCACGGACGACATGGTCGGCCGCAATCTGAACAGCCAGGACCCGGTCGAACGACACGACATCATCCTTAAGATGTATATCGACACGCTTCTGCTCTCCAAGGTAGCGACCGACCGGAAAATCGTCGATGAGGCGGACATTCAGCGCCGAGTGACCTTTGCGCGCAATCAAGGCCTGATGAACAATCTCCTGGCCGGCATCGGCCAGCAAGCGGTGACGGATGAATCGATCCGCAAGGCCTACGAGGAAGTCGTGGTGAAGCCGGCAAACAACGAGCCGGAGCTGCAGCTGCGTCACATCTTCTTCCTGTTCAAGGACCCGAAGGACGATGCTGCGGTCAAGGGCGCCGAGGAAAAAGCCAACGCGGCCTTCAAGAGAATCAAGGCAGGTGAAGACTTCGCAGCCGTCGCCGCCGATGTGTCCGAAGATCCGATCACCAAGGCCAAGGGCGGCGAATTTGGATGGCGCGGCCGGGCCGAAATGGGCGAGGAATACGCCAAGATCGCCTTCACGATGAAGAAGGGCGAGGTGTCGGAGCCCCTCAAGACCGCAGTCGGCTGGCACATCGTCAAGGTCGAAGATCAGCGCACGCGCACGCCGATCGCACTCGAGCAAATTCGCGGACGGGTCGCGGCAATGGTCGCGGCCAACGCCCAGTTCGAATTCGTCGACAAGCTGCGCGCAGAGGCGAAGATCGATCGCTTCGACGCGCAGCAGGCTTCGGACAACGCGGCGCCGAAGCAGAATTGAGCGGCCGGATGATTTGCCCACGTCAACCGCGTCGTCGCGCATCATGATGATGGCAGGCATCGAGACATGAGCCTTATCGAGACATGAGCCTTGCCGTCATCATCCTGACCCATAACGAAGAGTGTCACATCGCGCGCGCCCTCGCCTCGGTTGCCGGATTGGCAACCGAGGTCTTTGTCGTCGACAGCTTCTCGACCGACCGGACCGTCGAGCTGGCGCGCACGCAGGGCGCCGCCGTGCTCCAGAACAAGTTCATCAATTACGCCAGGCAGTTCCAGTGGGCGCTCGACAATGCGCCGATCTCGGCATCATGGGTCATGCGTCTCGATGCCGACGAGATCATCGAGCCTGATCTTTCCGTCCGGCTGCGCGACGAACTGCCGCGTCTTGCCGACGATATCGTCGGGATCAACCTCAAGCGCAAGCACATCTTCCTCGGCCGCTGGATTCGCCACGGCGGACGTTATCCGCTGTTGCTGTTGCGGATATGGCGGCGTGGCCACGGCCGCATCGAGAACCGCTGGATGGACGAGCATATGATCCTGTGGGGCGGCCGGACCATGACGCTCGACGGCGGCTTCTCCGATCACAATCTCAAGGACCTGACCTTCTTCACGGACAAGCACAACAAATATGCAACGCGCGAGGCGATCGACATCATCAACCAGCGTCGCGGCCTGTTCCAGCGCGACGTTGATCTGTCGACGGAAGAAGGCTCAAAGCAGGCCGCGATCAAGCGCTGGATCAAGGAAAAGGTCTACAACCGAATTCCGTATCAGATCAGCACGCCAGCCTACTTCCTTTGGCGCATGACCTTGCAGCTCGGATTCCTCGACGGCAAAGAAGGCCTCGTCTATCACGCGCTACAGGGGCTCTGGTACCGGTTTCTGGTGGGCGCGAAAGTGGCGGAGCTGGAGGCGGCGATCGCGCATATCGAAGATCCCGCGCAGACGCGCGCCGAACTGCGTCGTCTGACCGGGCTCGCGATCGAGTCCTGATCGCCGCGATCCCTCGCAATCCAACAACGGCGGCAGACATGACCTGGAAGCGCGCGACACTCGTTGCCCTGTTTCAACTCTTCTGGTTCGCGAGCGCGAGTGCACAGCCGGCAATATTCTGGTTCAACGACCCTGTCGACCCCGACGAGACCGTCCTCGTCACCGGCGCGGACCTCAATGAAGTCACGTCCGCAACCATCGCCCGCATCGATGAGCAGGGATCCAAGGCGGAACGGGAGACATCCGTCGAAATCCTCCAGGCGACCCCCCTCTCCCTGAAGTTCGTCATCCCGAAGGATTTCGTACCCGGCATCTACCGGTTCACCCTCAATCATGCCGGGGGATCGCTGACCGGCCGGGTCAATCTTCCGACGATCTACTGGACGCAAGCCGACCTCGGTGATGCCGCGTCCCCCGGAGGCACAATCCAGCTGTTCGGCCGCAACATTATCAGGCAGTCGAGCAACGCACGGCTCGAGCTCCAGTCTGACAGCGGCGGCGCGCCGGCCAGTGCCGTTCTGACCAAGGGCAATCTGTGGCGGGGCGCATTTCGACTTCCCGACCGATTGTCGCCCGGCCGTTACAAGCTGCGCCTGTTCAACGGCAGCGGCGGGAGCGGCGAATGGGTCGATGCCGGCAGCATCACCGTCCGGATGCCCGATCCCGAGCCGACGCAGTCATTCGACGTCCGTGCCTATGGCGCGATCGGCGATGGCAAGTTCGACAGCACGCGCGCGATCAGGGCCGCGATCGACGCGGCGCGCCAGGGCGGCGGCGGGACCGTTTACTTCCCGCAAGGCCGGTATTTGATCTCGGACATGCTGGTGATTCCGCCGCATGTCAGCATCCGCGGTGAGCGAACCGACCTCGTCAATCTGCTCTGGCCGGATCTTGCCAATCCTCCGGCCGCCCTTCTGCAGGGCACGTCGCACTTCGCGATCGAAGACGTCACGATCTATGCCTCCAACCATCTGCACGTCATCTCGGGCGGCTTCGTGTTTCGCGACACGCAAGCACCCGGTGCGGGCGACATCGCCGTCCGACGCGTCCGCATCCGCGCTTCCGCCTTTCGCGTGCTGCTGGACGTCGAGACCGCCGTCAAGCGCATGAGGGAATTCCACCAGCTCTTTCAGGAAGGCGCTCCGGATACCATCCGCCTGACCGGAAGCAGGATCGAGGTGTCGGATTGCGATGTCCTCGGCTCCGGCAATTCCGTCCGGCTGTTCAAGGCGAGTGACGCAGTTGTTTCCGGTAACATCCTGAACAGTGGACGGGACGGCAGTTACTATATTCTCGGGTCTCGCCGGGTCGTGTTCGAGAACAATGTCGTAACTGGCGCGGATCTCCAGGCGACGGGCGGTGGAATCACCACCTTGTCGAGAATGGTGACAGCCTCGGAAAACATTTTCGCAGGAGGCAATACGTTCAAGGGAATTTACGGCCTGGATCGCGAGGGGCTGACCAGCGACGGCCCGAGCGGCTATTATTTCGGCCACGTCGTGAACAATGCCCCCGACAATCTGGTTCTTGCCGATCCTTACACCCCTCCACCGTTCCAGGACTGGATCGGCGCCATGGTGATGGTGGTGAACGGCCGCGGCGCTGGTCAATATGGCCGCATCGTCGCGACGGCAGGCTCGGCGCCAGGACTGTCGATAACGCTCGATCGGCAGTTACAGGTCGCGCTCGACCAGACGTCGGAAGTCACGATCGTTCAGGCCCACGAGAACTATTTGATCATCGACAATTTCTTCGAAGACACCGGCGTCGCGGCCCAAAGTTTTGGAACGGCGCTGGGGCATGTCATCGCCGACAATCGTTCGAACCGGACCAGCGGCTTCGCCGCGATCGGCCAATTCTACGGCCATTTTCAACCGTGCTGGCGCGTCCAGATTCTCGACAATCATATCCTTGAAGGAAACGTCTATCGGGCGGGCCCGGACAGAAACGTCATTTCGAACGAGGCCTTGATCTTCGTCCGGGCCAACCAGGTTCCAGCCGCGGCCGGCAGGCCGCCACTCGTGCAGGCGGTCATCGTTCGTGGAAATCGCCTCGACCAGGATGCCCATATCCAGGTCGAAGGTTTTGCCGGTGCTTCATCCGGCGTTCGTGATGTCATCATCGAGGCGAATACGACCGGCCCGTCTCGCGTCGGACTCGTCGTCGATCGCGGCGTCACCGCATGGCTTGGCCGCCGCAACGTCGAGGGACGGCGTATCGCACGATAAACCACTCCGCGCCCCTGACATCAGCGAGGTGACAGCTCCGTCCGTGTCGTTGACGGAAACAGTGCGAGACCATCGATCCACCGGCGCGCGGGCGTCTCGATGAAAAGATACGAGATGCAGGAGACCACAAGGATGCTCGCATAGCACACCAAGCCGATCACGAGCATCAGGCCGGAGCCCGCATGCAGCAGCTTGTCGCCGATCCCGTTCATCAGGACCGTGATCAGGATCGAATGCCACATATAGAGCGAGTATGTGAGCTGCCCGAGCGGTCCGATCCGCCTGACCGCCGCTCCGACCGAGCCCTGAACATCGGCCGCAATCGCTGATCCCGCGACAACATAGACAAGCGCGAGACTCACGATATCGGGCATTCCTGTCGTCATCGCAACCAATGCAATCGGCAGTGATGCGGCCAGGATGAGCCCAGGCCTCGGGATGCGGCGCAAGGCATCTCGCCAGCAGAACAACGATATCCCGATCAGGAACGATGGCAACGCTCTTGGAACGGTCGGGAGCAGCTCCCACGCCCCGCCTTCGATCCGATGGACCGCCGCGACAATGAGAAGCACAGCCAGAGTCGCGACAAGAAGGCCGGTTTTCGTCCGGTAGCCGACCCATGCAAGCAACGGGAACAGCAGGTACATGACCATTTCGGCGCCGATCGACCATGACACACCGTTGAACGATATGCCGTTACCGCAGCTGACGATCGCATGGAGAAAGACGGCTGTCTGCGCAATGCAGCGCGGATCGAATGAGGGGCTGCGATTGACCGTCAGCCCCAGCGCTGCTGCCGTGCCGATAATCACAATCGACACGGCCAGCGTCAGGAGATGAAGCGGCACCAGCCGCCCAACCCGTCGCTGCATGAAAATGCCGAAATCGGCGAGACTGCCGATCTTGCCGCAATACACGTAAGCAATCACAAAGCCGGAGATGACGAAGAACAGGTCGACGAACAGCGACAGGCCCCTCGTCTGCTCGTTCAGCGCCTCGCGATAGGCCTTGGGTACGAAAAATTCGAGCGAATGATACGCTACGATGCCTGCGGAGGCGACGAAGCGCAGGAAGTCCAGATTGAGCAGCTCGCCGGATGCCGGGCGCAGCCTGGAAAAGAGTTTCGCTCCGGGGACCCACATTTGCTGCTGCGCCTCAGCCCGCGGCCGCTGGGAGCATGAGATCTTCCTGCTCCCGTAGAAACGCTTCGTAGGCAAGCCGCAGGCCCTCGCGCAGCGACGTCCTGGCGCGCCAGCCGAGCTGCGACAGGCGGCTGACGTCGAGCAGCTTGCGCGGCGTGCCATCGGGACGGGTCGGATCGAGTTCGATCGCACCACCATATCCGACCGTGATCGCGACCTCGGCGGCAAACTCGGCAATGGTGATGTCTTCGCCGGTCCCGATATTGATCGGCTTGTCGCTCGAATAGCCCTTGATCAGGAAGACGCAGGCGTCGGCGAGGTCGTCGACATACAGAAACTCGCGCCTCGGGGTCCCCGTCCCCCACACGACGACGCTCTGCGCCCTTGCCAGCCTGGCCTCGTGGAATCGCCGTATCAGGGCGGCGACGACATGGCTGTGCTCCGGATGATAATTATCGCCGGGACCATACAGATTGGTCGGCATCACGCTGATGAAGTCGACGCCGTATTGCCGGCGATATCCCTCCGCCAACTTGATCCCCGCAATCTTTGCGATCGCATAGGGCTCGTTGGTCGGCTCCAGCGGTGCGGTGAGCAGCGCTTCCTCGGTGATCGGCTGTGCCGCCAGTCGCGGATAGATGCAGGACGATCCCAGGAACATCAGCTTCTCCGCCCGGTTGACATAGGCGGCATGCATGACGTTGGTCGCGATGACGAGATTGTCATAGATGAACTCGCCGCGCAGCGCATGGTTGGCGGCGATGCCGCCGACCTTCGCCGCGGCCATGAACACCACTTGCGGGCGATGGGCTGCGAACCATCGGTTGACGGCGGCCTGGTCACGCAGATCCAGCTCGGCACGTCCAGCGGTCAGCAGGCGGATATTCTCCCGGGCAAGCCGCCGCTGCAGCGCGCCGCCGACCATCCCACGATGCCCGGCGACAAAGACGCTCTTCCCGCCCAGTTCAAAGGGCATAGCTGGCAACGGCGGCCTCCATCTTGGCCATGGCCAGGTCGCTTGCAACCATCTCCTTCACGAGCTGGGCAAAGCTCGCCTTCGGCTTCCATCCGAGCTGCGCGCGCGCCTTGCTGGCATCGCCGATCAGCAAGTCAACCTCGGTCGGTCGGAAATAGGCGGGATCGACCCGCACGAGCGTCCGGCCCGATCGCCGATCGACGCCAGTCTCTTCCACCCCATCTCCCCTCCACTCGATCTTGCGATCGACTTCGGCGAAGGCCGCCTCGACGAATGTGCGGACTGAATGAGTTTCGCCGGTCGCCAGGACGAAATCGTCGGGCGTGTCGGCCTGCAAGATCATGTGCATTCCGACAACGTAGTCGCGCGCATGACCCCAGTCGCGTTTGGCGTCGAGATTTCCGAGATAGAGACATTGCTCGAGACCGGCTTCGATCCGTGAGACCGCGCGCGTTATCTTTCGGGACACGAAGGTCTCGCCGCGGATCGGGCTTTCGTGGTTGAACAGAATCCCGTTCGAGGCGAACATGCCATAGGCCTCGCGGTAGTTGACCGTGATCCAATAGCCGTAGAGCTTGGCCACGCCGTAGGGTGAGCGGGGATAGAACGGCGTGCTCTCCCGCTGCGGCACTTCCTGAACCAGCCCATAGAGCTCGGAGGTCGACGCCTGATAAAAGCGCGTCTCCCGCTCCATGCCGAGGATGCGGATCGCCTCGAGCAGCCGCAGGACGCCAATGGCATCGGAATTGGCGGTATATTCGGGCGTCTCGAAACTCACGGCGACATGGCTTTGCGCCGCGAGATTGTAGATTTCGGTCGGCCTGATCTGCTGAACCAGACGAATGAGCCCGGCCGAGTCGGTCATGTCGCCGTAGTGCATCAGGAAGGGCACCTGGCCCGAGTGAGGGTCCTGGTACAGATGATCGATCCGCGCCGTGTTGAAGGACGATGAGCGCCGCTTGATGCCGTGAACGGTGTAGCCGAGGCCGAGGAGATATTCAGCCAGATAGGCGCCGTCCTGCCCGGTGATGCCGGTCACGAGCGCAACGCGGCCGTTCGATACTCTATTCAACATTGAAGTCGGTCCTAAAACTGGAAGTAGATGAACTCTATCCGGCCCATCACACCGAAAAGCAGAACGTAGTAGCAGAGCCCAACGCCGACGGCGGTCGGCAGCCTGGGCATCTCCGCGAGCGCGACGAGCCGGTCCGGCCGATAGGCGATATGCCAGTCGACGATGAAGAGGACGCACAGCGACACGCACAGCGTCGCGAGCTCGAAGCTCGGCAGGCCCAACACCTTGAACGTGCCGTACGACAAGGGCCCAAAGCTGCCAAAACTCCGGAACATCGCAACAGCGTGCCCAAAGGTCGGTGCCCGGAAGATGATCTCGCCGATGGTGAAGATCGAAATTGCCCAGAAGCAGCCGAGCACGGTCGACAATTGGGGTCCCAGCCACTTCTCCGGCTGGATGTGTCTCGACACATAGCGCTCGACGAGCAGCCAGACGCCGTAATAGAAGCCCCAAACGATATAGGTCCATGCCGCACCGTGCCACAGGCCACTCGCCAGCCAGACGATCATGATGTTGCGCGCCGCCTTGACCTCGCCGTTCTTGCTGCCGCCAAGCGGAAAATACAGATAGTCGCGGAACCACGAGATCAGCGACATGTTCCAGCGCCGCCACAGCTCGCTGATGCTGGTCGAGAAGAACGGCTGACGGAAGTTGATCATCAGATCGAAGCCCATGATCCGGGCTACTCCGCGCGCGATATCGGAATATCCCGAAAAATCGCCATAGACCTGAAGGATGAAGGCCAGCGCAGCAATCAGATTATATGTGCCGGAATAGGCCTGCGGCTCGGCGAAGATCCCGTTGACGATCGGCGCCAAAGCGTCCGCGATGCACATCTTCTTGAACAGGCCATAGCCGATCAGCCAGAGACCGGGCGGAATGTTCTCGAATCTCAAGCTCTGCGCGCGATGGAATTGCGGCAGCATGTGCGGCGCGCGTTCGATCGGTCCCGCCACGAGCTGTGGAAAGAATGCGACATACTGGGCGTAAGCGATGAAGTTGCGCTCGGCCTCGATGCGACGATTGTAGACATCAAGCGTGTAGCCGATCGACTGGAAAGTGTAGAAGGAAATGCCGACCGGCAGGATGATGCCAAGTGCATAGTCCGGCAGATGGTGGCCCAACATGCCGGACAGGCCGATCACGTTGGAGATCAGGAAGTCGAGGTACTTGACTGTCCCGAGCACGCCGAGATTGATCGTCAGCGCCGTGATCATCGCGGCTTTGCGCCCCGCCTCGGTGCGCGCATGTGCCATTGCCAGCGCGGTCGTGTAGTCGACGATCGTCGTGAGCGCAAGCAACAGTGCGAAGGACGGCCGCCAGCCCATGTAGAAGATGTAGCTGCCGATGATCATGATGAACGGCTGGAAGCGCGTCGGTAGCGAGAAATACACCACCAGGAAGGTGGCGAAGAACGCGAAGAACTCGAAGGAATTGAACAGCATCAGTCAACCACTCCGGTGCTCTTCAGGAGCTTCGCGAGATCGGCCGTGTAGGCCAGCGCACCCTGCAGATTCATGTGGACGGGATCGGCAAAGAACGCAGGCGGATAGTTGAAATAGTCGGGTCCCATGATGCGGACGCGCGGGTGATCCGACAGGGTCGCCAGCCGGGCACCGTCCGCGGCCGGCGCGGGCGCAAACTCGCCGATCCGATGCGGCACCGGAATGAAGACGACCTCGAAGCCGTATTTCGTCGCAAGCTGCTCGAGGCGCGAACGCGCATAGGATCTTTCCGGGAACTTGCGCTGGTCGATGCGGTTCGGACGATCGGACGGAAGCGCGTAGTCGTCCGGCAGGCGATCATTGGCGTAGTGGCTCTGCGACTTGATGAAGTAGTAGCCACGCTCTTCGAGCATGTTGTCGCGCTGCTCGCCGACGTCGTGAACCGCCTCCGTGAGCCTGTTCCTGTTCATGAACAGGAACATGGCAGCGTCGCGCGGAAATGTGCGGAACGGCATCACGACCTTGGCGATCTCGAGATCGTTGCGCAGGAAATCCATGAATCCTTGCTTGTCGAGCTTCTTGTCCCAGGGCAGCGTCAGGAAGACATGCGTTGGAACGTTGCCGGCCTCCAGCGCAGCTTCCAACATGGGAAGAAACTGCTCTTCGCCGGGCAGGCCGAGATTGTAGGAGCGGAACTCGGCGCCGATCGCGGCATCAAGCTCGCGCGGCCGCACGGACGTGAGTGCCTTGCTGTGACCGAACACCATGACCCGATAGCGGTGCTCGGATTCGAACATGTGCCCCCGCACCAGGGTGTCGAACTTCGCATCCGCGATCACGACGGAGCCGGGACGCATGAACGGCAGCAAGGCGTAAGCCGCATAGAGCGACAGCCACACCGCCGCGAACAGCAGGACGAAGCCGGCGACCGGCTTCCACCATTGACCCGCATCGAATGCCGATAGCTGTCGCTCAACCGTCGGCAGCGCCGCGGATGACGATGGGGAGGTATAAGCCATAGCGACGCCTCATTCCTGAACTCATCGAAAGCAGGGAAGTCAGGTCAGATCTTCGGCGTCGACGCAGCCTCACCCATCCGGCAATTCCCTTGCCGGCGAACTCGAACAGGCCTGCTCGCGATTGCCGAGCACCGCAATGCGGCCTCGCCTTCCGCGTCAGGATCCACTGCGTGGGCAATCGGGCAGGATCGCGTATGCCTCAGCAAGCCGGGCGTATCGCATCACCAGCTCAAGCCCCCGACTGGATCGGCGGCCCGACACACCTTCGTCCAACCCCTTGAAATTTCAGCCCCGCCATCACTGTATTATAGTTGATGCGACGACTAACAGAGCATCATTACAGTTTCACGATATGCGCGCGGTCAGATTCGCCGCCCGACGTCCGGCCACGGATGGTTCTGTGAATTTCGCATCATTATTATGATATTGTCACACATCAAATGATATCACGCTGCGGCGCGACCAGCTCAGACCTGTGCTGCAGCGTCGACCTTGTAGTCTGCCTGCGGCGGGGCTGTCGCAGTCGATCCTACCAGGCAATGGGAAATGCCGCATGACGTTTCAGTCGGGTCCGCCACACGGACGCTGAACGGCTTCGCTTGGCCAAGTGGGGACGATCATGCGGATCTTGATGATTGGGATAAATTACGCTCCCGATCTTATCGGTGTCGCAAAATATAATACCGAGTTATGCGAGAGCTTGGCTGCGGCAGGTCATGACGTGCGCGTGGTGACCGCGCCCCCTTACTATCCTGATTGGAAGATACCCCCGGGATATCGTTCCGGATGGTATCGCCGTCAGGGCCTCAACGGCGTGACCGTCATTCGTGCCCCCATCTACGTGCCGGGCCGGCCGTCGGGAATAAAGCGACTGCTCCACCACGCATCATTCCTGCTATCGGCTGCAATTCCGGTCGTCTCGACCGCTCTGAGCTGGCGCCCTGACGTCGTGTTCGCGGTCGCACCGTCGTTGCTGTCCGCTCCGCTCGCGGCTATCGTCGCGAGGATGACCGGGGCTGTGTCCTGGCTCCATGTCCAGGATCTTGAACTGGATGCCGCGCTCGAGCTCGGTATGCTCGGAAAGACCGGCACGGCACGCAAGCTCATGCTCGGCGCGGAGCGGCTGATCCTGGGCATGTTCGATCGCGTTTCGACGATCTCGCCGCAAATGATGGACTGTCTGCAGCGCAAGGGAATCGCGCCGGAAAGGCTGGGCAAATTCCGTAACTGGATCGATACGAACGTCATCGTGCCTGGCTCGAGCCAGACGAGGCTTCGCGCGGATCTGCGCCTGAAACCGACCGATATCGTGGCTCTGTATTCGGGAGCGATGTCGAACAAGCAGGGGCTGGAGCTGATCATCGAAGCCGCCACCGCAACCGCCGGCAGCCATCCGTCATTGCAATTCGTTCTCTGCGGAAACGGTCCGGTGAAGCCGGCGCTGACCCGCATGGCGGAGGGCCTGAGCAACGTCCACTTCCTCGACCTCCAGCCCAGCGACCGCGTCTCGGAGCTGCTCAACACCGCGGATATTCATCTGTTGCCGCAAAAGGTTCAGGTGTCAGACCTGATGCTGCCCTCCAAGCTCGCAGGCATGTTGGCGTCCGGACGGCCGGTCGTTGCGATGGCAGCCCCCGGAACGGGCATCGCTTCGGAAACGGAGGGCGCCGGTCTCGTCGTCGCTCCCGGCGACGCGCAGGCGCTCGCATCCGCCATCGTTGCGCTAGCCGGCGACGAAGCCTTGCGGGCGCGCCTTGGCGCCGTCGCGCGCGCCCGTGCGCAACAGCGATGGGATCGCGCGTCAATCGTGAGCTCGCTCGAGCGCGAATTCCTCGCGTTTTCGCGAACATCGACCGTTGGAGGCTCTCGCCCTGCCCAGCCTGCGATGCCGGTTCGTTCGATCGAACAGGTGACGACCGGGAGCCGCCGCAGGCCCGAGTTCGTCAATCGGATCACCGCAGGTCGCGCGCGTCGCACGGCCGGCGTCAGCTTGAGCAAAGAGTAACGTTGCGGATGATATGGGATCGTGCCGCGGTCTACTGTCACATCTTCCGGATATAGAACCGCTCGCGGAGAGCGGAATTGTCCGGCGTCTTCCTGCCCGGCCGACGCGGCAGTAAAGAGGTATCCATGACGGAAGCAGCGACATATAACGCCGGTTTCTACCAGGACCTGCAGGACACCTCCTACGCGTCGGCCGTCAGGGTTCTTTCCGTCGTATTCGACGTCCTCGAGCTCAAATCCGTGGTCGATTTCGGCTGCGGAACGGGCGCCTGGCTGCGCGCGGCGAAGGAGCTCGGAGATGTCAGGGCACTGGGCATCGATGGCGACTGGGTCAAACCCGAGATGCTGGTGTGCCCAGGCATGGAGTTCAGGCCCATGGAGCTCGAGCAACCCATTCTGCTGTCCGAGACCTTCGATCTGGCGATGTCATGTGAGGTCGGAGAGCATCTGTCCGAGGCGCGAGCAGACGGATTTGTCGCCGATCTCTGCGCTGCCGCGCCGCGGGTGCTGTTCGGAGCGGCCATCCCCGAACAAGGCGGCTCGTCTCACATCAACGAGCAATGGCAAAGCTATTGGGCGAAGAAATTCATGGCCAATGGCTTCACGCCAATCGACGTCGTTCGCCCCCAGGTGGCCGAACACGACGATGTGCTGGGTTGGTACAAGAACAACCTCCTCCTGTACGTCAGGAACGCCGAGGCCGCCGAGCTTTACGGCAAGCTTCTGCACGAGAACAAGTACAAGCTGTTCGTGACTGACCTGGTTGTCCCGGACATGTATCAATCTCCGGGACTTCGAAAGAGCATCGCGGTCGCCGGCGAGATTCCCCGCAAAGTGCTCCATTCCGTGAAGTGGCGGCTGAAGATCCGCCGGATGTAACTGGACGACCGCTGCCGCGTGGTGGTCACTTCGGCGTCCAACCGGCGGCGCCCGCCCCGCTCTCCTTGACGTAGAGCGTCGATCCGGCACCGCCGTCCGTCCGGGAGAAGAGCGATCCGACCGGCGCGACCACGTGGCCCTCCGGCGCCCCAGTTCCCGAGACCCAGAATGGCCCGGTTGCGCCGCCGATGCGAACGCCACCCGGGACAGTGGGATAACTGCTCTCCGGATTCCCGTTAAATTGAGGCTTCGTCAGCCACGGATGTCCATCCGTATCCTTGAAGATGACCTCCAGCAAAGCTGAAAGCTCGATGCTGGACGAAAATGGCGTCTTACCAATGAACGTCGGCACGACACTCGCGTGAGCTCCTGCACCCGTGATCGGCGTCACGTTGTCATCGGCGACAGGTGGTGGCGAGTCATATAGACCCGGTACCGTGACCGATACCGCCGTCACATCTCCGGCGGCGCCGACCCTGGCGACTCTGAGTTGCGCCGGCGCGCCGCCTGAATGCACGGTGCCGCCGACCACCGCCAACAGATCATTGAGCTGGTAGCCGGAGCCACCTTTCAAAACCGTCGCACCCGTCATCGCAAGCGGCGTCAGCGAAGCCGATAGGATGAGGCGTGCGCCATATCCGGGCGTTTCGGCCTTGATGCCAAGTTCGGCGTCGTGGGTCGTTGCCGCTATCGCAGGCGCTTGATCTTCGGTGAATCCATCATAACGCGCCGACAACACGCCCGAGGGCAATCCGCCACCGACGTGAAGAGCGCCCGGGCGCATCAACGATGCGTTGGTCAAGTCGGGATTGACGGCCTTCTTGCGGGCCCAGACAGAGCCATATTTGAGACTGTTATCGAACAATTGGACGAACATGAACGGCCCGATCACGGCAGCCATGTTGGGCTCGTCGATGCTGCTGTAACCAACTAACGTGCCGGCGGAATCGAACAGGAAGCCTTGCGCGCGGGGTGGATCGATGAACACCCTGTAGGTATAGATTTCGTTCGGTGAAAGAAGGTAAAGGTTGCTGATATTCCAGGCCGGAATGTTCGAGGCAACGCCGTTCTTCCAGAACGTAAAGCCGAATTGAGTTGGCCCAACCTGGAAATGAAAGTTGTTTTGCGAGAAGCCGCCGAGGGCGGGATAGCATGACAACGTCGGCGTCGGCGCCACCGAGTCGTATTGGAACGTGCAGCCGATCTCGCCCGGAATCTCGCTGAGCGCCATCTGCGCGTAGGCGGTATCAAGACCGCCTCCAGGTCCGAAATAGAGATACCCATTCCCCGACAGGGAACGATCCGGATTTCCGGCGACGCTCCACGTGCCGGAGCCGATGACAGGTGGCTTTCCGTTCAAAATCGAAGGCGTGCCGGGAAAGTTGTCGAACACCAGGAAATCGGCAGTGTCGCAGAACGGAGACGTCGGAGGGAGATGCAGTTGCAGCACATGAGGCTCCATTCGTAGCTCTGGCGCGATTTGATCGAAGGTTCCGCGTGCTTGTCTTTACGCGATCTCCTCGACGATCTCGTGACTGCTAGGATTGCTCCGCGCTAACCTCGCGACTTGAAGGCGTAACCCGCAACGCGGCGTAAACGCCGAGTTGCGCGTTGGCATGCGCCGAGAAGGAATAGCGTTTCGCGAGCGTCAACGCGTTCTCTTGCATCTCGCAATATTGAGCCAATGCCAGCTTCGAGCATCCGGCAAATGCGCCGGCCAGCGATTCCACATCGCCCTCGACCACGAAGCCCGCCCGCATCTCGCGCACGTCGTCCGCGATGCCGACGCGTTCGCTCACGATCACCGGTATTCCGCGGATCAACGCTTCCGCCGCGGCCATGCCAAAGCACTCGTATTCGGAAGCAAGGACGAGAACATCAATGCTTCGAAAAAACTCCTCCCTGCGGCTCTTTTGCACGAAGCCAAGCCACTTCACGCGGTCCTCGGATCTCGACAGCGCGCGGACGGACTCCTCGTATTCCCTGGGTCCGCTTCCCGCGACCAACAGTTCGACATCTGCGGTCCGAACGGCCGCGGACACGATGGTCTCGAGCTTCTTCTTGAAATGAAACCGGCCGAGATAGCCCAGCTGTCTCCGGCTGGCCGACGCAAATGCGTCGCGGATCGCGACAGGTCTTGCACCCTCGGTGTCGTCGAACACGGGATGCTGAACGACGACGGCGTTGGGATGCCAAAGTGAATCCCGCTGCTCGAGCGTGGACGAATACACGATGCTGTCGATCACCGCACGATAGTACAATCTCAGCAATCGCTTGATCGCGAGGCGGAATGTCGATCTCGTCCGCTGCAGCTCCTCATAGGTAAGCGTCTCGTGCGGTGTGACGACCGTCGCGCGACCCGTCACCTTGGCGATCGAGATCGCGAGAACGCACAGCGGATCCCAGCAGCCGTCAACATGCACGATGTCGAATGACATGATCGAGCGGCCGAGGAACAGGACGGCCTCGGACACGTTCCGGAACGCATGCACCTTGACGCCGCGCTCGACCATGCGCTCGTATTCGGGAAATTTGCTGATGTCCTTGCCCGGCGTCAGCAGCGTCAGGCATTCAATCTCCGCTCCCGCGGCAGCAACGGATATCACTGCCGCGCTGAATACGCTGACGGGACCACCGGCCTCCGGATTGAGAGTTGAGACGATCCTGAGAATTCTCATCGGGATGTTACTGTGTCGGCGCTACCGGCGCCGGCACGGCCTTGGCGTTCGCTCTGACAAACAGAAAATCGGCCTGGATGGGGCCGACCTCCGGCTCGACCGAGGGATTGAATACGCCACGCAGCGCAAACCCGTGCTCTGCCAGGAAGCCGATGATCTCGCCGGCCAGAGGTTGATGCTCGTACAGGCTTACAAAGGAGGCTTCGGTGTAGATCGCGTCGACGAAAGGCAGCACGTCGGCCGCTCCTTTCAGAACGTCCAGCTCGCCGCCCTGAACGTCGAGCTTCATCAGAACGGGGCCGGCCAGGGTTCTGACGTCAACGGCGTCGTTCAAACGCACCACCGGGACAGTCTGTGACGATGCCACCGTAACTCCGGCGACACGTTCATGATCCTTGCTCGGCTTGAAGAGCGAGGACGAGTCGGGCCGCGACGCGACGTAGAAGCTGGCCGTTGCCGGCTCCGCGCCGAGCGCCACCGCGTAATGCTTGACCGGCCCGGCGACGACCGACTTGAAGATCTCGAATTCGGTTTCGAGCGGCTCGAAGGCGTGAATTTCAGCGTCGGGGAATCGCGACCTGACCATGAGGGAAAACTGTCCCTTGTTGGCTCCGACGTCGATCACGCTGCGGACATCAATGCATGCGAGCGCCTCGCTATGCTCGATGCCCGGCATGACGCCCTTCGCAAGCGCCGGCCAGAAATCGGGCGTGGACGCCGCACGCAAATATTTGCCGAGGTGGAAGTGTTTGACGCGGTTAAAAATGTTACGCCCCTATCATATCGTAATCATTGGTAACGCGCTGGCATGTCGTTCGGGTGACATGGCCGATGTCTGTGCGGAACGGACCACGAACCTCCCGATGCATCACGTGGCAGCGCGTTCGAGCCGCGATCCCCTGAGCCGACCGAAGCGCGATATATCGATATGCATCAGCGCAAATCCCAGGATGTGGGACACCAATTCTCCGGCCAGAATGGCATAAAGACCAAGAGGCACGATGAGGAGATAACTCGCGGCAATCCCGGCCGCGGCGCCTATGGCTGTTATTCGCGCCACCGCGGCGTAGGCGCCGAGCGCGATCATTCCCTGAGCCATCATGGCCGAGATCGCGGTGGTCAATATCGTGGGAGAGAACATCAGAAGCGCGTGGGCCGCAGCGGCGAAGCGGCTCTGCGGCACGATGTAAGACAGCAAGGAGACAGTGATAGCGCCGACCGTGAAGGCGATGGCGCAGAACAGCGTCGTCTTCTGGGCTTCGGCGATGGTTCGGAAGCTATGCTCCGCGGTTCGGGAGACCTTCTGAACCAGGCCGGGAAAATCGACGCGGACCACCGTCATGACGATCATCGTCACCGCGTTGACGATCTGCTTGACGTAAGTCAGCACGGCAGTTGCCTCGGGGCCGAGATAGACCGCGCTCAAAGTGAGCTGAACACGCCAACCGATCTGCCCCGGCACCAGCTGGAACATCATAGCCGCACCGTTCTTGAACGCCAGAACAAGGCCTGCCGCCGTCGTTTTCCTGATCCGGGGCGTCCAACCGAGGCGGCTCAGGATCGTCCACTGCGCCAGCACGGCCAGGACATAACCGCCGGAAAAGGCGCCTCCCAGGATCATGCCGGCCATCTCCGGCGACGCGTTCGGCGCGAGAGCGAGAGCAACCGCGGACGCGACGTAGGCGAGCGAGCCGGTCATTCCGCCGATGCCCGACAATTTCAGCCCATCGAGCAAGCCGGTCGCGTTGCCGGTCCAGACCAACAACCCGGGCAGGATGCACAGCAGGTAGGATCGGGAAAATCCGTCGGCGGTCAACGTCGCGACATAGACGGCAGCTGCACAGCCCAACAGCATCACGACCGACAGCCTGAACACGACGATCTCGCAAAACGACTGCCAGAACTCGTCGGACGAATCCTGACTGCCCGACAAGCGCGCGACGTCACGGGCGAGGATCGTGCTCGTACCGCCGTCGGTCAGAATGATGCCGAAGATTGCAAAGGAATAGTGGGTGCCGAACCAGGAGAGCAACTCGAACCGCCCGTTCGCCAGCAGCCAGGTCTGAACGGCGAAGATCGCGCCCTGACCGACCGCCATGGCGGCAATCAGCAGTCCCAGATTCATGATATGCGGCAAATGAGGACTGACGCGACGGCCTGGCGCGGTATCCGCAGCAGGGCGCGGCGGCACAGCCGCAATCTGCCCGGCCTCCGACCCTCCGGTTGATCTGACTTCCTGCACCTGCACCAATTCTGATCTGACGCCGCCAGCCGACTGAGCTATCGCAGGAAGATCATCAACGGATGACAGGCGTGATTGTCTCGTTATATCAGAGTCACATTCATTGATATTACACTGTGATTTGTCACAGTTCTGTTCAAATGCGCCCCTAGAAAGGCGTGGTTGGACGGACGGCGATGCGTGACGACGGACAAATTCTGGATCGAGCGCTGTCCTTGCACAACAAAGGGGACATCGCGGGCGCCGCAAAACTCTACCGCCGTGTCATCAAGGCCAATCCCGGACATCTCCAGGCGCTGCATTTCCTTGGTGTTGCCGAGGCCGCAGCCGGGAACATCGACAGTGCCAGATCGCTCATGAGGCGATCGCTTCAGTCGAGCACGGTGAATGTCCAGTTCATCGAGAATTATGCCGCCATCCTTCACCGCGCCGGCGAGCATGAAGAGTTGATCGGACTGTGCCAGCGGGGCCTTCAGTCCGCACCGACCAGCGTGATCCTGCTGCACGCCAGCGCAGCCGTGTTGCTCGCGCAGGGTCGCTATCCCGACGCCATCGCGCGACTGAAGTTGCTCGTCGCGCATCATCCCGCGCATGTCCCCGCCTACGTCATGCTGGGGTCAGCCCATGCCAAGTCGGCCCAACATGATGCAGCCCTCGGCTTCTACGACCACGCCTTGCGGCTCAATCCGCAGCTCGCCGAGGCGCATCTCGATAAGGGCACCATCCATTTCAACGAGCGCCGTTTCCAGGATGCGCTTGCGGCCTATGACGACGCGCTGAAAGTGCGGCCGGACCTGGCCGAAGCATGGCTTGGCCGCTGCCTCACGCTGACCCAGTCGGGTCGGCACGACGAGGCGCTGGCAGCCGCAGACGGCGCCTTGAGGCTTCGCCCCGGCTTTGCGGAAGCCTGGGTCGGCCGCGGCAATGCCCTGCTCGATTGCGATCGTCCGGATGAGGCCGCTTCTGCCTACGATCGTGCGCTCGCGATCCAGCCAAAGCTGGCTGCGGCCTGGTCGGGGCGCGGCAACGTCCTGCTTCGTTCCGGACATCATCTCGACGCGGACGCCGCCTTCACCCGAGCCCTCGCTGAAGATTCGGGCTTCGCCGATGCGTGGATCGGGCACGGCAAGGCCTTGCTGGCACTCGGTCAACATGAGAGCGCCCTGGCGGCGCTCGACAGGGCACTGGCCCGGAACCCGAGACTCCCGCAGGCATGGCTCGCGCGCGGCCAGGTCGCCTATCTCCTGAAGCGCTACGACGACGCGCTCACGGCCTGGGAAAAGACGCTTGCGCTCAGTCCGGATCAACCGGGCGTGGCGGCCGCGTGCCTGCGCATCCGTCAACATCTCTGCGATTGGATGGGCTTCGAGACGGCGTGCGAAGCGGCGAGATCGTCGGTCCGGAGCGGCAAGACGATCGCGCCGTTCATGTTCATCGCCATTCCGTCCACGCCAGCCGAGCAGATGCAATGCGCGCAGGCCTGGATCGAGAGCAACTTCCGATCGGCCGGCGCGCCCGTCCGCCACAGCGAGCGCCGTGATCGCGACCGCATCCACATCGCCTATCTCTCCGCGGACTTCCATCAGCATGCGACCGCGCAGTTGACGGCCGGCCTGTTCGAGCACCACGACAGGTCGCGGTTCGAGGTCACCGCCATCTCGGTCGGCCCGAACGATCATTCCGATATGCGGCGGCGGATCGAGGCGGCCTTCGAGCGTTTCGTCGAAGCAAAACCACTCGGCGAAAACCAGATTGCGGACATGATCGGGGATCTCGAGGTCGACATCCTGGTCGACCTGAAGGGATACACCCAGGACGCCAGAACCGGCATCCTCGCCAAACGTGCTGCGCCGATCCAGGTCAACTATCTCGGCTTTCCCGGTACCCTCGGCGCCGGCTTCGTCGACTATATCATCGCCGATCGAATCGTCATTCCGGAGCATGAAGTCGACTGCTACGCGGAGAAGGTCGCCTGGCTTCCCGACAGCTACCAGCCGAACGATCGCAACAGGCCGATCGCTGACACGGCTCTGGTTCGGTCGGAGCACGGGCTCCCTGAGGCGGCGTTTGTCTTCTGCTGCTTCAATGACAATTACAAGATCACGCCGATCATGTTCTCATGCTGGATGCGTATCCTGCTGGCGGTGGAGCACAGCGTGCTGTGGCTGTTCGAGGACAATCCGGCGGCTGCGAACAATCTTCGACGAGAAGCTGCAACCGCGGGCGTAGCGGCGGAACGTCTGGTTTTCGCCCGCCGCCTTCCCAACGCCGAGCATCTGGCGCGGCATCGTTGCGCCGACCTTTTCCTCGACACGCTTCCCTATGGTGCGCACACCACCGCGAGCGACGCGCTGTGGAGCGGCCTCCCCGTGATGACGTGCCTCGGCGACACCTTTGCGAGCCGCGTCGGAGCGAGCCTGCTGCAGGCCATTCAATTACCGGAGCTGATCGTGACCACGATGGCGGACTACGAGCGGCTGGCTGTCGCACTGGCTCACGATCCAGCCAGGCTCGCCGGCCTGAGGCAGACGCTCGCGCGCCATCGGCTGACGACGCCGCTGTTCGATACGGCCCGCTTCACCAATCATATCGAAGCAGCCTATGCCGAGATGATGGATCGTCATCGGGCCGGACTGGCACCCGGCCATATCCGCGTTGCCGCGGCGGCAGCATCGGCGGGCGCGACCGCTCAGAAGGCGGCAGAGCCGGAGACATCCGCATGAACAGATCTTTCGCCCACAGCTCCGGAATGGCGGCATCGGTCGCATTCTGGGCATGGTGCGCGCTTTTGAGCTATCCACTGCTCGGCGAGAACGTCAATTTCGCCGAGGCCGCGGCTGCCTATACGACCAGCGCCACCCAGATCGTCTATCAAGTGATCGGATTGGCCGCGTTCCTCTCGACGATGTGCCTGGCCTTTCACTCCCGGTTCCTCCCGACCATCGGCCGCATGAACACCCCGCAGCTCGCCATCCTTGCTGTTGTCTTTCTCTCCTTCGGTCTTCAGCTCCACGACGGCGAGTTGGCCACGCTGACCGGAATCTTCTACACTGCCCTGCTCCTGGTCACGCTATTGACGCTATCCGTTCTCTGGACGCTCGACCCTGCCGATTTCGAAAGATGCATGGGTGTCGCGTCCGTGATCCTGTGCTCGTTCGGCATTTTGGCAATCGCAATCCTGGGATGGCCGAAAGACCGCACGGTCGGCGCCATCCAGCCAAATCTGTTTGCTGCGCCTTTGCTTGCGGCATTCATCTTCTCGCAGTTTCGGCCGGGCGCCCTTGGCCTTGTCGTACGGATCCTGTGCCTGGCCATGATCGCATTGGTAAGTTCTCGATTTGCCCTGATCGGGTGCATGACAGCTCTCGTCCTGCATAAGATGACGTTCGATCCCCTGAGCCCGAGGAAACTCGCGGCACTGATCATCGCCATCCTTGCCGGCATCCTGCTCTGGCCGCAGATCGTCGAAATCCTGGCGCTCGACGATTCCGGCCGGGGTCTTTCGTCGGGCTTCTCCGGCCGAGACGAACGCTGGAACCTTGCGATGGCCGCGATTGCCGACAACCCGGTCGGCATCGGTTTCAAACGGGCACTGGGGGACGAGGCGGGCCATAATGGCTATCTGAAACTCCTGCTCGAATTCGGCGTCACCGGCGGCGGGTTGATCATCTTCTTTCTCGCATGCAGCCTTGCCGCAGCCGGGATCGAAGCGAGCATCGCCGCAAGCAAGACTGCACAGCAGCGCCGGTTTGATTGCGCCCGGTTCGGCGGACTGGCAGGCCTGTCGTTCGGCGCGTTCTTCCAGCCGCAGCTCCTCAGCCTCGGCGACACGTTCGCGATGGCGTTACTGCTGCTGTTGTTCAGGCCCAGATCGACACCGCAATCCACTCCCGCGCCGGCCGCAGGCGTGGCGCCGAGGCCGATCAGCGGCGGCTATCTTCGCAGCTGACGCTCCCGATCTCGCCGCTCACTTTGCGGCCTGCCGCTGCGCGGAAACGCCGAGAACCACCCGCAGCTTGCCGTTATCCGCCGTGCCGGTCGGCGCCTGGATCACGAGCTGATCGACGAACAGAAAGGGCATGCCGGCCTCGATGTCGTAGAGAAGCATCTGGAGCGACGTGGCCGTGACCTCGAGATTGAACGTCGCCGAGACGAAGCCGGATTTCGATTGCGGACCCTGTAGATCGACCTGCGACGACAACGTATTGCCGTTGACGCGTTTGGTGGCGCTGAGCACCCGTTGCAGCAGTGTCGCTCCTGCGACCGAGACAGTCGGACCTTCCAGGAAGGGCGATCCCATGGGCACGCCAGTATCCGACCTGGCCACCGACGGACGCACCGGATTTCGGGACTCCAGAGTTTGCAGGATGTCGGATGCCGAAACCGCGGCAGCGCGGCTCCGCAGCACCTCGAACACGGTCTGGACCGTCGTGACAGCAAACAATCCCACCAGCGCGATATAAGCGGCAACCGCGCCGCGCGGGTACCGGGTGAGCATGGCCTCAAACTTCTGCAAATTGATCATGTGCCCGAACCGGATTGCAGCTTGATCTTCATCTCGATATGGAAGCGCTCTCGCTGCTCGGTGGCGGCGCGTGTCGTCGGTGCGAAGAATCCCGCGGCTACGAACTGCCGCGACTGTTCGAGAATCTGGATCAACGACGGTGCATCCTGCGTCAGTCCCGTGATCTGAAGCTTGTCGCCCTCGATGCGCATCTCGGTCGTGTAAGTGTGGTCGGGCAATATGGCCGACAGCTCCTCCATCACGAGGACGGCCGACGGCACCGTCTGCTTTCGGCGCGCCAGCAAGTCGAACGGCGAACCGCCCGATCCATTCTGGTTACCCCTTGCGATCGCACGCCGCTCTGCGATGCGGCGCTGGGTTTGTTGCAGCTCCGAATCGTAGGAATCCGTGATGAACCCACCGAGACCTGCCGACAGGATGGCCAACACGCCAGTGGTCGCAAGCACCGCGACCAGCGCGATCCGCAGGCGACCGGATTTGGCAATTCCCCCGACGCGCTGGTCGTACACGACGACCCGCTCGGAACTGGAGGCGGGTGAAATCTCGACGCCGGCGGCCCCAAGATCCAGGAAAATCCGCGCGAGCGACGTCGCGGCGGTGCGGGCCGTCGCAACCACGGTCAGGGCGATGTGATCATCGGCGGCGCCTTGTGGCGGTGTCCAGCGAAACACGACATCGGCTGCATTCCAGGGTGTCAGCCGGTCGATCTGCGACCGAATGATCCCGTCGAGAAATTCGGCCGCTTTGGCCGGCAGCTCGAGCGGACGGAAAACGAACCGCGACGATTGCAGCGTCAGCTCGACGCTCGCGCCTCGTATGGCCGCCGCCCATTCCGGCGGCAGCGGTCCATCCAAGCCGCCTTCCACGAGCTTGATCCGGCAGGACGGCAAGTCGCCGTCCTTGCTCCTCGCCTTTGATGCAAAGCGGAACGTGAAGATATCCGCTTCGTCCTCACTGACCGCAATCCGCCGCGCATCTTGCGCACGCGCGAGCCACGCGCTCGCCGTCCGCACAACGGTTTCGATCCACAGCGAGAGCGCCGTTGTGATCTGAGTAGCAAGGCTCATCGGCTCGCCGACGGCGCCGGCCGTCCTCCCCGATATGGATCGATCTCGTCCTGCCAGGCAAGCACGCGGAACGCCTCCGTCTCTCCAGGGCCCGAAATCAGGATGACCGCCTCCGGTGTCCGCTGTCGGCCGTCGGGAAGCGCGATCCGCATCCGGACACGATAGGCCTCGCTCCCCGCCGTCGTCGCACCTGGCTGTTTCCCGCCGAGGGCTCCGATGACGAACGCGGGATCGTCTCGCGGAAGATCATCACGCTGACCGAGGAACGCATCGAGTTTTGCCTGGGTCATGCCCGGCAACGCAGCGATGACTTCTGGCGGCGCATCCAGAACGTTGACTTCCGCAATACCGCTATACACAGTGACGAAGGGCATCGCCCGCTCGACCAGCGCGACGGGCAAGCCGAGCACCAACCAGAGTTCGTCGGCGCTGTTGAACGCTCCTCGCCGAGGCAGCGTGTTCGATTCGGCGACGCGATAGAGCTCCTGCTCGTCATCCTGCGCGCCTGACCGTGGCGCACTCCTCCAGGCGATGACGCGATCGGCGTATTGATCGGCCGCCTCGGTCGGCGCACCGAGCGAGGCGAACAGGCTCACGATCATCGCTCGCGGCGCCATGTTGAGATTGATCCGGGCGGCTTCCGACATGTACTCGACCCGTACCAGCGAATTCGCCAGGCGGAAGCTAAATCCGCCATGCGTCGGACGACGAGCCGTCACGGGGGCCGACAGTTCGTAAGCTGCAAGCTCGACACCCGCCGAGCTCAGCATCTCCCACTGCGTCGCGGCATCGAGCGACGAGAGAGTAGCAGCAGACTGTGCCATGTAGAGAGAAGCAACTGTGGCGAGGCCTGCGAGCGCCGCGAGCATCCACAACACGACGACGACGATGAACCCGTCGTGCGATCCGAACGCGCCTTTGCCGGTCCACGTCGCGCCGCTCATCGCATCAATCCACTCACTGGCTGCGCCCGAGCGGTTTCAGGCTGGTTGGACGGATCGGGTCGCGGCGCACTCATATCCACATGGATTCTTGCCGCCGTGGACATCACCGTCCCACGCTCGATGTCCCTGACCTCGAAACGAACCGACGCAGGCAGCTCGCCGGTCGGCCATTTGCTCTCCCATTTGCCGTCGGCACCGGCATAGCTGAAGCCGACCCGAAACGGCGCGCGCAGAAGCACGACCGGATCGCCGAAGGGAACAGAATCCACCAAAGGGTCGCCGTTCGGAAGCACCGCGAAGGGCGCGCGTGTGCGGACCAGCAGCGCGCCCCGGCTGTCGGTCATCTCCGCGATCCGAACGATCTCGAGGCCCGGACGCCCGTTCGGGCCGACCACGGAGCGAATGAATATGACGCCTTGCGCCTCCCCGCGAAACAGCGGGCCGATCGATCGGCCTGACCCCACATAGTCGGCCGCCGAGAGGTCGGCCACCAGGCGATCGAGCGCGATGGCCACCTGCTCGTTTCGCTGCGCCCGGATGATCCCTCGATTCCAGCTCGGCAGCCATTGCGCGGTCACCGAGACCAGCGCGCCCATAATCAGTCCCATCAAGGCCAGCGCAATCAATGCCTCGAGCAATGTGAAGCCACGTTGAGAGCGCCGCGTTCGGACATCGGGCCGGATCATCCGCCGCCGCTCCTCAACTGCAGGCGTACCGTCTCAAGCGACAGGATGGCGCCACTCGGCGCCCGCACCCGCAGCTCGACACGCTGCGGAATGAAGCGCGATTGCGGAACCTCGGGAACTTCGCCGAGGAACGGCGTCACCCGCATCTGCCAGCGATGACTGGCAACGTTTCCCGCGAGATCCTCCGGTATCGGGACGCCTGCACGCGGGATCGTCGAGGCGACCAGCCGGGCGGTATCAGCCAACGCCGCGCGCTGCTCGAGCTTCCATGCGCCGCGCGAATTGGTGGCGGCCAGCGTCCCGATCGCCGCGAGCCCGATCATGACGAGCGCAAGCGCCACGACGGCTTCGATCATCGTGAAGCCGCGCTCACCTCTACGCTTAGGTGACATCCTGCGCGACAATCTCCACGCCTCCCGTCAACCAGTTCACACGCACCTCGATCGCGCTACCGAACCGCGTCAGCCGGATCGTGCCGCCGCAGGACATCCCGCTCGCAAAAAAGCTGATGGTCGAGAGCGCCGGCCGGCCATTGCAGCGCTGCGGCAACAATGCATCGAACACGACATCCTGCGGGATCTCGACGATCCATGCGCTTGAACCCGACCTGACGGTCCGCGCGCGCGCGTCCACCACGGCGCTGACCGCACCATAGCGCGAGAGCGCGGCGTTGTGGTCGGCCTTGAGCAAGGCTGCGACTTCAACTGCATAGGCCTCGAGCCGTGGTCGCGACGTCGAGGTCGGCAGACGCGGAAGCAGGATTGCCGCAAGCATGGCCACGATTGCCAGCACGCACATCATCTCGAGCAGTGTGAAGCCAGCTTCGCCTGCGTCAATTCTGTCCTGACGAGAGATCGGTCGAGGTCCCGGTTCCGCCCTCCTGGCCATCCGAACCGAGCGAGCGAATCTCGTAAGGCGCGCGTTCTGCAGGTTGCTTGTAGACATAGGGATTGCCCCATGGATCGTTGGGAACCGAGCCGCCCTTCAGATAAGGCCCATTCCAGGACACCACGCCGCTGACCGGACGCGCGAGCGCAGCCAGCCCTTCCGAGCCGGTCGGGAAGCGCCCGGCATCGAGGTAGAACAGGTCGAGCGCGCTGCTGAAACTCTGGATCTGGATTTTTGCGGCCTTGACGCGGGACTCACTGAGATAATTGAGCACCCGCGGACCGACCAGCGCCATGATCATGCCGATGATGGTGATGACGACCAGCATCTCGACAAGCGTAAAGCCGTCCTCACCCTGACGCCGTCGCCGATGTTTTGGTCGAGAACGCGGGACCTTCTCCGAACAGCCGACCATACGAACCCTTCCCTTCTCAACCGACGACTTGCGTCACCGACAGCAGCGCCGTCATGACCGACACGATCAGACCGCCAACCACGACACTGATCAGGATGATCGCGGCCGGCCCGATGATGGCAACGACGCGATCAAGCTGCCGCTGCAGCTTCTCCTCGTAGAACTCCGCGACCCGGCCCGACAGCGTCGGCAACTGTCCGGTCTCCTCGCCAAGCCGCAGCATCCGCACCGCGACCGGCGGCAGCACGGCGGACGCAGCCAGCGCCTCCGCGAGCCGGCCGCCATGGCGGACGCGGTCAGCCATCGCCGTCCAGGCCGAGACGTTGCCGGTCGCGGTCATAATGTCGACCAGGATGCGCAGTGTCGCCGTCAACGTCACGCCGCTGCCGAGCAGGATGCCGAGGTTGCGCGAGAACAGCGCAGCGCGATGGAATTCGATCACGGCCGAGATCACAGGCAGCCGCGCGACCTGCGTCACGATGCTGGCGCGAACCGCCGGCCTGCGCCAGGCCAGCCAGCCGCCGATGACGGCAATCGCGACGACGGCGCCGACCTCGAAGCCGTGGCCGCGCAAGATGTCCGACAGCGTGAGAAACACCTCGATGACAGGATCGGTCTTCGCGTTGAAGTCGCGCAGCACCGCCGAAAATTGCGGCAGCACGAATGTCACGAAGAAGATCAATACGCCGCCGGCCGCGAGCAGCACGAAGGCTGGATATTGCAGAGCGCCGGTGACCTTGCGACGCAAGGCTTCGGCGCGCGTGCGCTCGATCCCGATCGTCTCCAGGATATGGTCCAGCCCGCCCGACATCTCGCCGACCCTGACCAGCGCGATGTACATCGGCGGAAACAACGTCGGCTCGCGGGAGAGCGCCTCGGCAAAGCTCTCGCCTGATAGAATCGCCGTCTTGAGTTTGTTGACAACCGGACGAAGCCGGCTGACATCCATATCGCCAGCGAGCAGTTCCAGCGCATCGTTCAGCCGGGCACCGGCCTTCAGCAACAGAGCAAGGTCGCGTGTGAAGATCGTGACGTCAGCCGGCCCCGGCTTCGACAACGTGAGGGAGGCCAGCGAGAATGACCAGCCCTTGGCTTCCTCCTCGGGACCGGCATCGATCGCGACCAGCCCGAGATATTCGATGCGCTGGGCCACTTCAGCGAGATCGCCTGCGGTGATCGAGCCGGAGACCACCTCTCCCTTCTGCGTCAGCGCGCGATAGCGAAAGTTCGGCATCTCGTCACCGCACGGTGGTCACGCGCAGGATCTCCGCCGCCGAGGTCATGCCCGACAAGCATTTGGCGAGGCCGTCCTCGATCATGGTCGTCATACCGTTGCGGATGGCGACCTTGTCGATGGATTCCCAGTCGGACTGCTGCTCGACCAGCGCGCGAACTTCCTCGTTCATCTCCAGCACCTCGAATACACCGATACGGCCGCGATAACCGACATTGCCGCAGCGCTCGCAGCCGACGGGTTCGAAGATGACGTTGCCGACGGAAAGACCGACCGCCGTGTAGCGCGGATCGGCCTCGACGTCGGCATGGGTCAGCGGCCGGCTGCTCTTGCATCGGTCACAGAGCTGGCGCACCAGGCGCTGCGCGATCACCGCGCGCAGGGTCGATCGCAGCAGGAACGCCTCGACGCCGAGATCAAGCAGGCGCGGCACGGCGGCCGCCGCCGTCTCGGTGTGCAGCGTGGTCAGCACGAGATGGCCGGTGAGCGCGGCGTGGATCGCGACATGCGCGGTCTCGGAGTCGCGGACTTCGCCGACCATGATGACATCGGGGTCCTGGCGCACGAAGGAGCGCAGCGCGGTGGCGAAGGTCAGACCGATCGAGGGCTTAGCCTGGGACTGGGAGATGCCGGAGATCTCATATTCGACGGGATCCTCGATGGTCAGGATTTTTCGGGTCGGCTCGTTGAGCAGCGACAGCACGGTCGCAAGCGTGGTGGTCTTGCCGCTGCCGGTCGGGCCGGTGACGATGATCATGCCGTGCGGCAGTGCCAGCATGCGCCGCAATTTGCTCTGGTCGCCGGCCAGGAAGCCGAGCTTGTCAATCGACAGAAGGGCGCGATCTCGGGGAAGCAGGCGGATGACGGCGGACTCGCCATGCTGTGTCGGCATGATCGCGACGCGCACGTCGATCTCGGACCGCGCGGCCCGCACCCGCGCACCACCGTCCTGCGGCAGCCGGCGCTCGGCGATGTTCAGGCCCGCCAGAATCTTGATTCGTGAGATGACCGCGGCCGGAGGAACGCCGTTCGGCGTCCCGACAGTGCGCAACAGACCATCGACGCGCATCCGGATCACCAGCGCATTGCGGCCCGGCTCGATGTGGATATCGCTGGCGCGCAGCTCGACGGCGGTCTCGAACATGTCGTTGACGGCGCGGACGACGGGCGCACCGCTGGCGAGGTCGCGCAGATTGTCGATGTCGTCGTCACGCACGGTCGCACTGGCGGCGGCCTGGGTGGTCGCGCTCTCCTCCTCGCCGAGGCGCTGATCGAGCGCGGTCGCGATGTCCTCGAATGAGGCAACCCTGATCGCGGGCGCCGCCCCCAACACGATTGCGGCCGCGTGAATCGATGCGCTGTCGGTTGGGTCGGCGAGAACGAGGACCGGACCAATCTCGGCCACATGACAGGGGAAGACCGCCATCTCGCGCAGGAAGCGCCGCGAGAACTGCTGCACTCGGGATTCCGCTGCCATCATCTCCTGAAAATTCGTCCGTGGCAGCTCGAAGTAGCGAGCGACTTCATCGGCAAACTCGCTCGCCGACAATTCGCTGATCTCCCAGAGCTTGCGAAGGCTGCCTTCACCACCAGCGCCGTTGGGCGCGCCTGATTTGTGGGAGTCCGCCTTCAGCCCGGCTTTCTGACAGAACTGAGCAGCAAACTCGTGCGCACTCGGAAGGGTCATGAAATTGTACCGGGATCACTCTTGAAGCCACATCGCAGCGAGCGCGCCGTTTACCTCACCTTTTCCATTGGAAATGTGACAATACGATTCGTAACATCATTACTCCAACCAGAATATGATAAGCCAAAACAGAGCGTACCTCACTTGAATTACAGCAAATTTCGCCACTGCACGCGCAACGAAAGTCCGGCGAATAACGAACACTCACAGCACCTGCGCCAGATATAAGATTCGCAACATACTGCTGTCACACGCGAAGATTATGCAAACGTTACCCCTGAAGCCGGTCCGCTCATCAAGCGGAACGGCAGGTGGCGCGTGAGTGAGGCAGAAATTGAGCCGAACAGCATTCCGGATCGGCTTGTTTGTCCCGTGCGCAATGATCTGCGTGCTGCTTGGATCCTGCAACACCGTGAGCGGCATTGCCGATGCCGACACCAAGGATCCAGACGTCTTCGAGAAGGTCCGCTCGGTCGATCTGCTGCCGCGCTATCCTAACCAGTTGCCGCAACGCGAGCTCAGCACCGGTCCTCGCGCCAAGACGGCGATCTACGCTGCAGCACCCGCCGATGATGCCGCGCCGGCCACCTCGGCCCAGCAGGCTACGGTGAGCGGCGATCGTTTCGAGCTCAATTTCGACAATTCGCCGATCGCCTCCGTCGCCAAGATCGTGCTCGGCGACATCCTCGGCGTCGGCTACGTGATCGACCCCCGCGTCCAGGGCAACATCAGCCTGTCATCGGGACGGCCCATCCCGAAATCCGATGTCGCCTTCGCACTGGAGAACGCGCTTCGGATCGGCGGTGTCGCATTGGTGCGCGACGATACCGGCTATCGGCTGATGCCGCAGGCCGACGCCGTCGGAACTGGAGCTGCGGACGCTGCCGACCGCATGACACCGGGCTACGGAATTTCGGTGGTGCCGCTGCAATACGCGTCGGCACAGACGATCCTGAAGCTCGTCGACAGTTTCGCGGTCAAGCCGGGCATGATCCGCGCCGACACAAATCGCAACGTGATCCTGATTCAGGGCAGCGGCAGCGAACGTCGAAATGCGGTCGACCTCGTGCTCAGCTTTGACGCGGACTGGATGAAGGGACAATCCGCCGGCATCTTTCCGGTGCAGAACAGCAATCCCGGTCCGATCATCGTGGAGCTCGAGAAGATCCTGGACTCCGGCGAAGGCGGCATGTCGCAGAGCCTCGTCAAGTTCCAGGCGATCGCCAGAATGAACGCCGTGCTCGCGGTGACGCGGAAGCCGGAAATCCTGCAACGCGTCGGCACCTGGATCCGTCGCCTCGACACCACCAATACGGGCCGTTCCGCCGTGCATGTGTACCGCGTGAAGTTCGGTGACGCCCGACAGATCGCGCGCGTGCTCAATGACGTCTTCGGCGGGGGCAGCGCGTCAGGATCGACGTCGTCCTCACCGCTCGACGGCGCGGGCGGACAGGTCGCGCCCGGTTCTGGCCTGGCATCGAGCTCAAGCAGCGGCGGCAGCGCGCTCAATCGCCTCTCGGCTGGCCAGACAAATCAATCATCGGGCGGCTTTGGATCGGGCGGACGCGCGGCAAGCGGAACGACAAATGATGCCACCGCCGGAAGTCAGTCCGGGTATGGCTCGGCCTCCAATACGCAAGGCAGCGGTCTTTTCGATAATGCAGCAAATGGCCAGGGCGGTGGACGATCGGGCGCGGGTGGTGGTCCCGGGGGCGTGCTGGACGGGGTGCGCATCACCGCCGACAGTGTCAACAACACGCTGTTGATCTATGCCAGTCAGGAGCAATACCGCCTCATCGAGGAGACCGTGAAGGAGATCGACCAGCCGCAACTGCAGGTCGCCATCGACGCCACGATCGCCGAGGTGACGCTGACCGACGATCTGCAATACGGCATCCAGTCCTACATCATGAGCCGCGATGTCGGCCTCAAGCCCAATACCGGCTCGGCTGGCTTCAATGGTGCAACATCTGTTGCCGCTGCAGCAGCTGATGTCGTGCTTCAGCGCGCCGTTCCCGGCTTCAACTTCCTGGTAGGCTCCGCGCAGACGCCGCGCGCCGTGCTCAACGCATTGCATGCGATCACCGACGTCAAGGTGCTGTCGAACCCGTCCGTCGTCGTGATCGACAACCAGATCGCGACGCTTCAGGTCGGCGACGAGATCCCGATCCAGACCGGCAGCGCGACGGTGCTGACCGGCAACAACACCATCGCCAATACCACGGATTATCGCAGCACGGGCATCATCCTGCGCGTGGTGCCGAGGATCAATGCCAACGGCAATGTCCGGCTCGACGTCGAGCAAGAGATCAGCAATCCCGTCGGCAACTCGGGCTCGTCGAACTCGTCGACGTCGACCAATTCGCTGACGCCGACAGTGTCGACCCGCAAGGTGCGCAGTTCGGTCGCGGTCGCCAGCGGCCAGACCGTGCTGCTGGCGGGCCTGATCAGCGACACCCAGACCAAGACCCGCGCCGGCATTCCGGGGCTCGACCAGATTCCCGGCCTCGGCGAGACCGTGTTCGGTCAGACCGACAAGCAGGTCAAGCGCACCGAGCTGATCATCTTCATCCGTCCGCAGATCATCCGCGACGGAGCCGATGCGCATTTCGTCGCCGAGGAGCTGCGTACCAAGCTGCGCGGCACGATCAACGCGATCGGTCCGAAGCAGACGGCGCCGACGACCTATCGCTGAGCCGGCACAAATTTCCCGAAGAGCAGGAGCGGTTCACATGATCAGGTCCGGCAAGGTCTTCGTCGCCGCTATCGTGCTTGCATTGGCCTCGACAGGCGTTGTGCGCGCGGATGCGCCGGGCGGCGGGACTGCAGCCTTCAACCGCGGCGACTACAACAGGGCCGCGCGCCTGCTATTGCCGCAGGCCGAGCGCGGCAATGCCCGCGCACAAGGAATGGTCGGCTTCATGTACGCGACGGGGCAAGGCCTGCCGCAAGCCTATGACGCCGCGGGCTACTGGTACAGGCTGGCTGCCGAGCAAGGCGATCCCACCTCGCAATATTTGCTTGGCCTCGCCTACGACAAGGGCCAAGGCGTGCCGCAGGACGACGTCGCCGCCTATAAATGGCTGAATCTCGCGGCGGCCCATGCACCGAAGAAGAATCGCGAAAATTTTGCCAAACTCCGCAATGCATTGGCCTCGAAAATGAGCCGCGGCCAGATCGCGGCCGGCCAATGGCACGCGTTGCGCTGGCCCGAGGACTAGCCGTGATTGCCGGCGACTAGCATGATGGCTGTAACATCACTGTCGGAAGGCCACGATGGCGGGTGATACTCTCCCCTGCACGACGCCGGTCAAGTTACGAGACGTAAACCATTTCCGGTCGCCCACGCCGCCTGTCATCGGACGGATCGATTCAATTTGAGGCAATTGCTTAGCAGGATCGCGAGCTGTTTCTGCCACCTTCCCCGCCAGGATCGTGGTGGGGGCGGGCATGGCGAAATTCGGCTGGGAGGGCTGGACGGCAACCGCGAGAGCGCGGGCGTGGGCCATCGCCGCAATTGGCCTGTCCGCCGTCTGGTTGTCCTCTCCTGCCCACGCCTTTCTCGTCCGTCCCGCGCTGTTCGCAGCGCTCGGCAACGCGACGAGAGCGCCGACCGGCTGGATGAAATTCTGCGCGGAGAACGCAGACGAGTGCCGGCCGGCTCCGGATCAGGCCCGCGACGTGCCGCTCACACCCGCTTTGCTCCAGCAATTGTACGAGATCAACAAATTCGCCAACGATCGCGTCACGTGGACGAGTGATGCCGAGCTCTACGGCGCGAGCGAACGCTGGGCCTATCCGATCGATCGCGGCGATTGCGAAGACATCGTCCTGCTCAAGCGCCGGATGCTGGCCAAGGCCGGCTGGCCGGCGGGCGCGCTGCTGATCACGACCGTCGAGGAACGCGGCGTCGGCAAAGGCCGCCATGCGGTCCTGACCGTCCGTTCCGATCGTGGCGAGATGATACTCGACAACCAGACCCCGGAAATCCTGTTCTGGTACGAAACAAGTTACCGCTATATCGCGCGACAGAGCACGACCGATCCCAACATCTGGGTGTCCTTCAGCGCCGAACAGACAAAGCCGCCCGCCGAGCTCCCCGCCCGCTGATCGGGCGGGGCGTTATCGCTCAGTATCGAACCTCCAGGACGGCGCACGAATAGAACGGCGCCGTCATCGTACGCGCGTCATCTCAGACCCGTATTGGCACTGTGTCGACGCACTGGATGCGCGGTTACGCGCACTTGCAATAATATAATCCAAGTTACGAACGCCGCGGATCGCGCGGCAACGCGCGTGGCGCCTTGTCAGCGGCTAGGATCCTTCACTCGCGCATGCTTACACCACCGAAGGCATACCCGGCGCGCGATTGCATAGCATCGTCGGCGCCCTCATCGGTTGCGCAGACGGAAGCGCTTCACATCATAAATGTAACATTAATCCGGACAAAATGCCGCATGTTGCGCAAAAATGTATCATAAAACATCATAAATAGATCGTTTAGAGCCCATGCGGGTTTCGCGAATGCCTCCACAAAACAAGCTGGCAGCGCGTAAATCCGGTCCTTCAGCACTCCCATCAGCATCACTTGAGGTTATGTTATGACCACCGTCGTAAAAATAGGAACCGAATTCCAGGTCAATAGCCAGACGGCCGGTGGCCAGTGGTATCCCTCCGCCACCGGTCTTTCCAATGGCGGCTTCGTCGTCACCTGGCAGGACGGCCTCGCCGGCTCCACCAGCGGCAGCAGCACGCTCGGCGATGCCAGCGGCTCCGCCGTCCACGCCCAGCTCTATGCGGCCGATGGCAGCAAGGTCGGCGGCGAATTCCTCGTCAACACCCAGGTCACCGGCTCGCAGGCAACCCCGGTCGTGACCGGCCTGTCCAACGGCGGCTTCGTCATCTCCTGGCAGGACCAGAACTCCACCAGCGGCGACATCAAGGCGCAGATCTACGGCGCCAACGGCGCTCCGGTCGGCGGCGAGTTCGTGATCAACTCCGTCACCGCCAACAACCAGAACACCCCCGCCATCACCGGCCTGCCGAATGGTGGCTTCGTCGTCGCCTGGAGCAACCAGGGCTCGTCGGCCGCCGACGTCAAGGCGCAGGTCTATGACGCGAGCGGTGCCAAGGTCGGCTCCGAATTCCTCGTCAACTCGACCAATCCGAGCTTCGATCAAGAGCGTGCCTCGATCGCAACGCTGAGCAACGGCGACTTCGTCGTCACCTGGAACGACTTCCGCACCGGCGACTGGCAAGTCCGCGGCCAGGTGTTCCACCCGGGCGCGACCGGCGCGACCAAGGTCGGCTCCGAATTCACCGTCGACACCGCCTTCTACAACAACCGCATGGTAGCCGGCGTGACCGGTCTTGCCGGCGGCAATTTCGTCATCAGCTTCGAGGACACCGCCGGCGAGATCCGTGCGCAGGTCTTCACCGCGGGCGGCGTCAAGGTCGGCGCGGAATTCCAGGTCAACACCCAGACGGACGGCAACCAGGGCTTTTCGAGCATCACCGCACTGAAGGGCGGCGGCTTCGTCGTGACCTGGTCGGACGAAGGCACCGGCGACGGCAGCGGCCCCGGCATCAAGGCGCAGGTCTATGATGCGGCCGGCAGCAAGATCGGCGGCGAGTACATCGTCAACACGCAGACCAGCAGCAACCAGCTCTATCCGAACGTTGCGGCGCTCGCCAACGGCGGCTTCGTGATCAGTTGGACCGACTTCAGCCACACCCTCGGCGACAACTCCGCCTACGGCATCACCGCGCAGATCTTCAACCTGTCGAATACCCCGACCGCGCCGACCATCGTCTCGGTCACCGACGACGTCTCGCCGAACACCGGCGCGCTTGCCAATGGTGCCAGCACCAACGACACCAACCTGACGGTCCGCATCGCCACCGGCAGCAACTTCGCCGGCGACGTCGTGCAGCTGTTCGACGGCCAGACCGCGATCGGCACCGCCGTGACGCTCTCGCTCGCGGACATCGCGCGCGGCTATGTCGACATCCAGACCGGCGTGCTCGGCAATGCGGCCCACGCCATCACGGCCAAGGTCACCGACACGACCGGCGCCGTGAGCGATGCTGCCACCGCGATCAACGTGATCGTCGACACGGTTGCGCCCGCTGTTGCAGTGACCGGCGTGGTCGTCGACGGCGGCAACCTCCCGACCGTGACGGTGAGCGGCACGACCGAAGCTGGCCAGCTGGTGTCGATCTATGACGGCGCCACCCTGGTGGGCACCGCGACGGCCGGCAGCAACGGCATCTGGAGCCTCTCCGGCGTCACGTTGTCCGCTGGCGCCAACAATGTCAGCGCCAAGGCGACCGATGCGGCCGGCAACACCGGCACCTCGGCCCCGTTCGCGGCTCCGACCGTGGTCTCGACCGGCACGATCTCGGTCGACGCATCGACGGCGACCGCGATGGGCTTCATCGTCAGCGGCAGCGGTACGCTCGATGTCCTCGCGGGCAGCAACGTCTCCAGCCAGATCACCGTCGGCAACGGCGGTCAGCTGACCGTTGAATCCGGCGCGACCGTGCAGCACGCCAACATCGTCAACGGCGGCGTTCAGCTGGACTACGGTTCGGCGGTCGGTACGACCGTACAGGCGGGCGGCACCCAGCGCGTCTACTTCGGCGGCACCGCGACCGGTACGACGGTTGCGGCCGGCGGGTACCAGGGCGTGCTGTATGCGACCGTCATCGGCACCGACCTGAGCGGTGATCAGCAGGTGATGCACGGCACCGCCACCGACACCACGATCGAGAACGGCGGCCGGCAGTATGTCGGCACGAGCGGCATCGCGAACGGCACGCTGATCAAGACCGGCGGCTTCCAGTATGTCGATGCCGGCGGCAAGGCCACCGGCACCGTGATCGCCGGCGGCTTCCAGTATGTCGGCGGCTTCTCGAGCGGCAGCACCGTCGGCGACGGCAACGCGCTCAGCGGTGGCGTGTCGGCCAACGTGACAGTCGAGAGCGGTGGCGCACAGAACGTCTATTACGGCGGCAGCGCGATCAACACGACCGTCAAGGCGGGCGGCTACCAGGACGTCTACCAGGCCACCGTCAGCGGTACGACGCTCAGCGGCAATCAGCAGGTGCTGGACGGCGGCGTCGCCTATCACACCGTGATCCAGAACGGCGGCTCGGCCTATGTCGGCTCGGGCGGAACGACCATCGACACGGTCATCAACGCCGGCGGCCTGCAATATGTCGCCACCGGCGCGACCGCCACGAATACGGCGGTTGACGGCGGCTTCCTCCACGTCGCCGGCAACGCCAGCAGCACCACGATCGGCAACGGCGGTATCGAACAGGTCATCGGCGGCGGCGTCGCCACGGGGACCACTGTCGATAGCGGCGGCAGCCAGCGTATCGGCCAGGATGGCACGGCCTACAACGCGATCGTGAATGCCGGCGGTACCCAGGACGTGGCCACCGGTGGTCTCGCGACCGGCACCACGTTGAACGGCGGCGTCGAGTTTGTCGGCGGCACCGCCAACAACACCACCGTCAATGCCGGCGGTCAGCTCTTCGTCGGCGCCGGTGGCGTCACGAACGACTCCCACCTCATCAACGGCTTCGAGTATGTCACCGCCGGCGGCACCGCTGACGGCGTCGACTTTGCCGGCAGCGCGGCGACCCTCCTGCTCGACCAGGCCTCCGGCCTGACCGGCACGGTGTCGAACTTCGAAGTCGGCGACACGATCGACCTGCTCAACATGTCGGTCTCCTCGTTCACCTTCAACGGTTCGACCCTGACGCTGGCCACGAACTCGGGCACGGTTGCCTATCAGTTCGCGGGCGTGCAGTCCGGCACCGAGTTCAACGTCGCCGACGACGGTCATGGCGGCACGGCGATCTCGCTGTCGCTGCTGGTGCAGCAGTCGGCGAGCATCGTTCCGGATGCCGGCATCGAGAGCCTCATGTCCCAGGACACGACGCAGCAGCAGCCGCAGCTCGCCAGCCACGGCTGAGCCAGCCAACACGAGCCTGGCGCATCGGGGGCAGCCCGATGCGCCTTGCGACCGCGGCGGGAGCTCACCAGCTCCCGCCGCTTTCATATTCCGCCCGCGCCGTTCACCAAATTCACGAATTATGTGAGCAGTCTGACATAGTTATCAAACCGTAACATAGCCGCGCTAGCTATCGCCCCGCCCCGCCGGCCGGCGGGACAGCTGTCCGTGAGATCGCCGGACCGAGACCTTGCTGAAATGTGCTGCCGATGAGCCTGAACGAGACCATTTCACGGGATCCGGCCGCCCAAGAGCTGCCGAAGGAGCCGCCGGTCCAGGCCGTTCCGAAGCCGCCGGCCGATCCCGGCCTGACCGCGCTCGTCATGATGCTCCAGTTCCTCGGCGTGCCCGCCGACCCCGAGCAGATCCGCCATCAGTTCGGCGGCGCCGAGATCCGCACCACCGAGATGCTGCGCTGTACCAGGCAGTTCGACATCAAGGCGCGCCTCGTCAGGACGAGCTGGGACCGGCTCGACAAAACGCCGCTGCCGGCCATCGTCCCCCTGCGTGACGGCGGCTTCTTGATCCTGGGCAAAGCCGGTGACGGCAAGGCGATCGTGCAATATCCGGGCTCGCCGCGCCCGCAGATGCTGACCAAGGCCCAGTTCGAGGTGATCTGGGACGGCCGCATCGTGCTGATGACCAAGCGCGCGGGCCTTGCCGATTTGTCGCGGCGCTTCGACATCACCTGGTTCATGGGCGCGATCAACCGCTATCGCGGCCTGCTCGGCGAGGTGCTGCTCGCCTCGTTCTTCCTGCAGATCTTCGCGCTGGTTTCGCCGCTGTTCTTCCAGGTGGTGATCGACAAGGTGCTGGTACACCGCAGCCTCGGCACGCTGGATGTGCTGGTCGCCGGCATCATCGCGATCTCGATCTTCGAGGTCGTGCTCGGCGCGCTTCGCACCTATCTGTTCTCGCACACCACGAACCGCATCGACGTCGAGCTCGGCGCGCGGCTGTTCCACCATCTGCTGGCGCTGCCGCTGTCCTATTTCCAGGCGCGGCGGGTCGGCGACACCGTGGCGCGGGTGCGCGAGCTCGAGAACCTGCGCAATTTCATCACTGGCTCGGCGCTAACGCTGGTGATCGACCTCTTCTTCACCTTCGTTTTCCTCGGCCTGATGGCGTTCTACTCGCCGCTGCTGACCGCGATCGTGCTGGCCTCGTTCCCGCTCTACATCGTGATCTCGGCCGGTGCCACGCCGCTGTTCCGCTACCGTCTCGACGAAAAATTCAAGCGCGGCGCGGAGAACCAGTCCTTCCTGGTCGAGAGCGTCACCGGCGTCGAAGCCCTCAAGGCGATGGCGGTCGAACCGCAGATGCAGAAACGCTGGGAAGAGCAGCTCGCCGGCTACGTTGCCTCCAGCTTCCGCGTCGTCAATCTCGGCAATGTCGCGAGCCAGGCGGTGCAGTTCGTCAGCAAGATCAACATGGCGCTGCTGCTCTATTTCGGCGCCAAGCTCGTGATCGACGGCAACCTCACCGTCGGCGAGCTGGTTGCCTTCAACATGCTGTCGGGCCGCGTCACCGCGCCGGTGCTGCGGCTCGCCCAGCTGTGGCAGGATTTCCACCAGGCCCGGCTCTCGGTCGAGCGCCTCGGCGACATCCTCAACACGGTGCCCGAGCCGACCCATCGCACCGGCCGCGCGGCGCTGCCTGCCATTCGCGGCGACATCACCTTCGAGCATGTCGGCTTCCGCTACCGCGTCGACGGTCCGCAGATCCTGAGCGATATCAATCTGAAGATTCCGGCCGGCCAGATCGTCGGCATCGTCGGCACCTCCGGCTCCGGCAAGAGCACGCTCGGCAAGCTGATCCAGCGTCTTTATCTGCCCGAGGCCGGCCGCGTGCTGGTCGACGGCAACGATCTTGCCGCGATCGATCCGACCTGGTTGCGCCGGCAGGTCGGCGTGGTGCTCCAGGAGAACATGCTGTTCAACCGCTCGGTGCGCGACAACATCGCTCTCGCCGATCCCGCCCTGCCGATGGAGCGCGTCGTCGCCGCGGCAAAGCTCGCCGGTGCGCACGAGTTCATTCTCGAGCTCCAGGACGGCTACGACACGGTGATCGGCGAGCGCGGCAGCACGCTCTCCGGCGGCCAGCGCCAGCGCATCGCGATCGCACGCGCGCTGACCACCAATCCGCGCGTCCTCATCTTCGACGAAGCCACGTCCGCGCTCGACTATGAGAGCGAGCGCATCATCCAGCAGAACATGCGCGAGATCACCGCGGGCCGCACCGTGCTGATCATCGCCCATCGTCTCTCGACCGTGCGCACCGCCGACCGCATCATCACCGTCGAGCGCGGCCGCATCGTCGAGGACGGCTCGCACGACCAGTTGATCCGCAGCGGCGGCCGCTACGCCACGCTGCACCGGGTACAGGCAGGCATCCATGAAGTCGGCTAAGGCAATGATCGCCGCGCTGCGCAGCCCGACGCGTACGCGCGACGAGCTTGAGTTCCTCCCCGCGGCGCTCGAGATCGTGGAGACCCCGCCCTCGCCGATCGGTCGCGCCATCTCCGCGTCAATCTCGGCGGTATTCCTGATCGCGCTGGCGTGGGCCAGCATCGGCACCGTCGACATCATCGCCACCGCGACCGGCAAGATCGTGCCCGATGGCCGCACCAAGGTGATCCAGCCGTTCGAGACCGCAGTCGTCCGCGCGATCCACGTGCAGGACGGCCAGCGCGTCAAGGCGGGCGACCTCCTGATCGAGCTCGATCCCACCATGAGCCAGGCCGAGCTCGGCCATCTCCAGAGCGATCTGCTTGCGAGCGAGCTCGACATCGCGCGCCTGCACGCAGCGCTCGCCGGCGGCGATCCCGCCAAGTTCACCCCACCCGCGCGCGCGACCGCCGAGCAGATCCGCACCGCAAAGCGCTTCCTGGCCTCGCAGACCGCCGAACAGGCCGCCAAGGTCACCTCGCTCGAATGGCAGGGTACGCAGAAGAAAGCGGAGCGTTCGACCACCGAGGCCACGGTCGGCAAGATCAGCGCGCTGATCCCGATCATGCAGCAGCGCGTCGACGTGCGAAAATATCTCGTCGATCGCGAGTTCGGCTCGAAATTACAATACCTGACCGAGACGCAGGATCTGGTCGCACAACAGCAGGAATTGCTGGTCCAGAAGAGCCATTATGCCGAGGCCGATGCTGCAGTCGGAGGCATCGAGGAGACGTTGCGGCGCACCGAGGCCGAATATCAGCGCGGCCTGTTCGATGAGCTTGCGAAAGCCGAGCAGAAGGCGGCCGGCCTGCGCCAGGACATCGTCAAGGCCGAGCAGCGCACCAGCCTGCTGCGTCTCGCCGCGCAGGAGGATGGCATAGTCCAGCAGCTCGCCGTGCACTCGGTCGGCGGGGTCGTGACGCCGGCGCAGACGCTGATGGTGGTGGTGCCGACCTCAGGCGGCCTCGAGATCGAAGCGATGATCTCGAACAAGGACATCGGCTTCGTCACTCCCGGCGAGGAAGCCGCGATCAAGGTCGACACCTTCAGCTTCACCCGCTACGGCCTGCGCCAGGGCAAGGTGCTCAGCGTCTCCCAGGACGCCATCGTCCGCCAGAAGCCGCCGGAAAAGCCGGGCGACGCCCCCGCCGGCACCGACACCGCGTCCAGCGAGCCCAAGGGCCAGGAGCTGGTCTACTCCGCCCGCGTCTCGCTCGACCGCGCCCAGATGGACATCGACGGACGAACGGTCAACCTCACACCCGGCATGGCGGTGACGGTGGAGATCAAGACCGGCTCCCGCCACATCATCTCCTATGTGCTCTCGCCGCTGGTCCGCTACAGCCAGGAGAGCCTGCGCGAGCGGTGAGCTTTCAGATCGAGCCCATGCCTTTTATCTCGCGCCCTTCAGCCGGCCCGCCATGCGCTCCGCGATCGCGACCGTGGTCAAATGCGTGTTGGCGCGCGGAACCTCCGGCATGATCGAGGCATCGATGACTCGCAATCCCGTGCATCCGATCACCCGGCATTCGGGATCGACGACCGAGCGCACATCGTCCGGCGCGCCCATGCGACAGGTGCCGCTGGCGTGCTGCGCGTCGCTACACTCGGCCAATAACCAGTCATCCAGCTCCGCGTCGCTGAACGGCTCGTCCATGGAGCGTCCGCTGGCGCCATAATCGACGCGGTCGGCGATATCGGTCACCGCAGGCTGCAGACAGATATCACGCAGTCGGCGGACGCCGTCGCGCATGCGCAGGAGATCGCTGGGGTCAGACAGCATGCGTTCCTCGACTTCAGGATCGACCTCGGGGTCAACAGTCACGATGCGGACGTGGCCTTGGCTGAAAGCTTGATAGACAGACACGGCGATGCGTCCGAGCGTGACCTCAACCATCGATTTCGACGAGCGGGCGAGATTTCCGGCGATCATGATCATGTCGTTGTCGCCGGCGCCTGCGAGACCTGACGAATAGCGCAGGCAGCAATTGGTATGCCGGTGCATCAGGGTGCTGACCTGGCTGTCTTCACGCAAATGCAGCAGCGCGTTGACGATCGGATGGTCCAGCAAATTCTCGCCCACCGGCAAGTCCGCGCGGATGGGGATGCCAAGCTTCTCCAGCAGGGCGACAGGCCCAATGCCGGAACGCTGCAGGATGGCCGGCGAATGGATGGCGCCGGCGCAGAGGATCACCTCGCGCGTCGCGCGGGGCGCAAAGAATTGGCCGTTCACGCGGACCCGGACGCCGCTGGCGTGCAGCCGGTTGCCTTCGAAGGTGATGGTGTCGACCAAGGCGTGACCGACGATGTCGAGGTTGGCGCGACCGCGCGCCGGCTCCAGATAGCCGTCATTGGTGGAGATCCGTAAGCCAGACTCGCTGTTGATGGCATAGGGCGAGACGCCGGTGCCTGTGGGCGCGTTGTGGTCCTCACACCAGCCATAGCCGAGGCCGAGCGCCGAGGCGCGCAGCGCCCGGTCGACATTGCCCCAATCCGGGATCGGAGCGCGATACACCGGGATCGGACCGCGATCACCATGATAGGGTGCGTCGGGGAAATTCTTGTCGGTCTCGAGCTTGCAGAAATAAGGCAGCATCTCGTCCCATGACCAGCCAGTGCAGCCCGCGGCCGCCCAGCGGTCGAGGTCGTCGGGCACGGCGCGGATCGCGATCTGGCCATTGATGGTCGAGCTGCCACCCAGGGCGCGGCCACGCCAGAGCAGCAGCGGCGGCTGCCGCTCGGTGCGTCGCGCCAGCAGCTTCGGCCAGCGGAAGTCGTCATCACCGATGGCGCGCATCGGGTTCGGAATGCGGATGTGTTCCGGCGTGGTCGCGGTGCGGAGATCTTGCCCGGCCTCGAGCAGCAGCACACGATGCGCTGGATCTTCGCTGAGGCGCGCGGCCAGCGTCGCTCCGGCGGAACCTCCGCCGATGATGATCGTGTCGTATCCCTGTTCAATCAATTCGGCTCACTTCCATTTCGTGCCCTTCAAGCCCGGTCGCTTCCCGGGGGGCCTGACGCAACGTGATCCGCGTCAACTCGGATGGGCGACCGAGCCGCAGCGCGAAGCCTGGCCATAGCGCAGTACCGTTATTCACGTAGAGCGTCATCCCGTCCACGTCGTACCGGCCCGAGACGTAGCCTGCGTTCGCGGGTGCGGCCAGGCGGTCTAGACCCATGATCAATCCGCCGTGCGTATGTCCGGACAATTGCACGGCTACGCCGAGTTTGGCGGCGTGCCGCGCATCGCTCGGCTGGTGGTCAAGCAGGATGACCGGGGCGTCTTTGGGTGCACCATCAAGGACTGCAGCAAGATCGCGGACGTGATGACCTCTCCGGCGCGTTGCCCGGTCGGTGATGCCGGCGATGACCAGCTTGCCGCCATTGCGATCGAGAACGATGTGCCTGTTCTCCAGCGACAGCAGCCCCAACGCGGCAAAGTGCGCCATCCACGTGCTGTAGCCGAAAATGTACTCGTGATTGCCGGAGATCACATGAACTCCATCCGTTG
Source organism: Bradyrhizobium betae (assembly GCF_004123905.1). Classification (GTDB taxonomy): domain Bacteria; phylum Pseudomonadota; class Alphaproteobacteria; order Rhizobiales; family Xanthobacteraceae; genus Bradyrhizobium; species Bradyrhizobium betae_A. The sequence continues at coordinate 98,089 of NZ_MZXW01000050.1, read as the reverse complement.
CCCTCAAGTCCCGCAACGGCTCGATGTCGGCGCGTCGCGCATCGTGCGTTCCATCGATCAGGTCTCCGGTAATCGCGATCAGGTCCACACCCAGCGCGTTCGACCGCTCAACGACCGCGCGCGCCCATGCCGCGGGAAACAGGCGGCTGATGTGAAGATCGGTGAGTTGCAGAATGGTGTAGCCGTCGAACTGGCGTGGAAGCCCCCGGATCGCGATTTCGACATCCTTGAGCGGCGGAATCCGCATCGCCTGCTGGACGCCGATCGCGGCCGAGAGCGCGGCCAACGCAGCCAAGCCATAGCGGACGTCGTCGGGCACACTCACGAGGCCGCCATTGAATGGGATTGCGAGCAAAAGCCCGACATCGAGCGCCAGCAGCAGCAACGCCAGCAAAACGATTGCGCCGAACGCCCAGTTGAAGAGGGCGACCACCGGACGTGGAAACTCGGGAGAAAACACGGAGCCCGACGAGAGCTCGCTCCACCGATGAAACTGCAAGGCCGCCAATGCAAGCACGGCGACCACGATCTTGACCCAGAGCGGCAAATCGATCGGCCATAGGAAGCGGGTCAGGATCAGCAGATAGATCAGGCCGAATATGAGTTGGGGAATCGGTTCTCTCCGCCGGTATCAGCGCGACCTTCTTACCCGACCTATGCAAAGCGCGTTCGGAAATCGCCCATTTCCGGTGCCGGAAAGCGACGAGAGAACAATGGCAGCCGGCTTGTCGAATCAGCGATACGACGTCTGCCGGAGCGACAACCGCGAAAACCCCTAAGCTATTGAAAAGCTTGGTGGGCGCACCAGGGCTCGAACCTGGGACCCGCTGATTGAGAGTCCGATCTTTTACACACAACTACAGGCACTTAGCTGTAAAAGACCGCCTCACCGGAGCTATATAGGTCAATAGGTTATGATTGAATTGTAAATCGCAAGGCGCGTCCTGCTGACCCGCGAGCCCTGCGTCCCGAACGCAAATAGCAAGCGAAAAGATCGACAAAAACAATGGCTCGCGATTGACCACCTTTATCGTCGTTTGTTCACGGGGTTTCGGGGTCAATTGGTGGTTAGCTCGGCCGAGGAATGACGGGCCCCGCCGCGAAGCAAGCTGCGCGATCGCGGAGGCCTTCGGCGCGTGACGGCATCAAGCGACGCTCCTACCAAGCTCTACTATGAATCGCGGGGAAGGCGTTTTCACCTCAGGATCCCCAGACCGGGAGCCCAGAGACGGCGCGCGGCAAAATGTTCCTCTAGGCTCTCGACATTTTCATTGGAGCCGCACTTCCGAAATGGCACCCTAGCGTCGCCCCATCAGGCGCAGCAGCATCGAGAACAGCTAGCCAATGCACCGCCTGAGTCCACCCCCAACCGAAAGCGAGCTACTTGTCCTCGAGCCCCGATCATTAGGGCGAGCGCCACAATGACCCCGACCGGCAACAATGTCCGCCCACCGCGCATGCTCATCATCTGAATGGCGAATCCTCCATGTATTATTGCGACACTGTCCTTCGGTTTCTGAGCGGTGTCGGCAACGAATCAGACCTACGCACTCATGGCTTGCCGCTGACCCCAAGCCGACGGCTAGGTTAATGGGGATTCCAGATCGGCATGTCGGTGAACATGCGGCCCTCGGCAAAACCGATGCCGTAGATCAGGACCACCCCGAAGGAGAAGCTGACCAAGCCCGATGCCACGCGGAGCAGCCAATTGAATTTCGGCAGATTGACCGCCGTGAACGTAAACGGCGCCGACAGGATTAGCGTGATGAGCATCATTCCGACGATAGTCCCGAGCCCGAACAGCAGGAGATACCCGAGCGCGGCCACCGGTTCGCGGATGATCGAAAGGATCATTAGGGCGACGGCGGTCGACCCTGCCAGGCCGTGCACGAGGCCGATTACGAAGGGGCGCAGCCAGTCATAAAGCGCGATCCAACCGAGCCCGCTGCGGTCGAGCCGCGCCAGCGGCGTGTGCTCGTCGGCGTGACCGTGCACCCCGGAACTGTGACCGTGCGGATGCCGGTGCAAATAGTCGCCGTGCGCATGGAGGTGGTCGTGGACGTCGAGTTCATGTACGCTGGGAACGCCCGCATGCACACGGGCCACCCCGCCCGCGCGGCCTATCCCTGCCAAGGTGAGAACGCCGAGCAGGACGAGCATGACGCCGACGGCAAATTCCATCGACACGCCGAGCCGCGGCGGAATGACGACCCCGAACACGATGATTGCCGCGCCGACTGCCATGACCGTGACGGTGTGCCCGACGCCCCAGGCGGCGCCGATCAGCACCGAGCCCGCCACGCTGCGCTCGCGGCTGACGATTGTCGCAATGGCGACCACATGGTCGGCGTCGGCCGCATGCCGCATCCCGAGCAGGAAGCCGAGATACAGGAAGGACAAGACATTCAGGGCGGCTCCGGTCATTGCGCACGTTTCAAGATGGGCATCGGAGCCAGGAAACTTTCGGATACTGCAAAACGATACGTCCGCTTGTGATGGCTAGTCCATCAGGGCGATTCCGATAGAAGACCGGGGGAGAACCCTGATTGACACTGACGGGTGTGAGGCACCTACTCGTGGTGGCTGTCCTTGCACTAAGGCAAGCCAGGCGGGCCCGGAGGATTGCATGCAGCTCACTCCAAGAGAGTTCGACAAGCTGCTCGTCTACATGATGGCAGATGTCGCGTTAAAGCGAAGAGCCAAGGGCCTCAAGCTCAATTATCCCGAAGCCGTCGCCGTTATCTCAGCGGTCGCCCTCGATGGCGCACGCGCTGGGAAAACAATCGAAGACGTAACCAAGGAGGCGCGTACCGCCCTGACCAAGGCTGATGTGAAGGACGGCGTCGCCGATCTCGTTCCAATGGTGCAGATCGAGGCGGTGTTCACCGACGGCAGCCGCCTGGTGACGGTGCACACGCCCATCCAGTGAGTGCCTGACAGGAGGTTAACATGGCTGGACCAAAAGTGGGCCCTGCCGTTGCCGCAAATGTCGACCCGGCGACAAGGGACGTGCCGGTCGGCGGCTACGTGTGCAGTTCAGCGGCGATCGCATTCGATGCCGATCGTCCGGTGACGACGCTTAAGGTACGCAACGCGGGCGATCGCCCGATACAGGTCGGATCGCACTTCCATTTTTTCGAAGTCAATCGTGCGCTGGAATTCGATCGCTCGGCCGCCTTTGGGCTGCGCCTGAACATTCCGTCATCGACCGCAACGCGGTTCGAGCCCGGTGACGAACGCGAGGTTCAACTCGTTCCCTACGGCGGCAAGCGCGCCGTCTATGGTTTCAACAATCTCGTCGATGGTCCAACCGCAGGCCAAGACGCCGCCACAGTCAAATCCAAGGCGGTGGCGCAGGCGGCGAAGCGAGGCTTCCGATCGACATAAGGCGTGAGATCGCGTCGAACAGCAGAGCTTGAACGAGGGCCACTATGCCTACCATGTCTCGGCAAGAATATGTCGGCCTGTTCGGTCCGACGACAGGTGACCGCATCCGCCTGGGCGACACGGGCTTGTTCGTGGAAATAGAGCGCGATTTACGCGGCGGCTACGGCGACGAGCTCGTCTTCGGCGGTGGCAAGAGCATGCGTGAGGGCATGGGCATGGACAATCAGGTGACGCGGGCGGGCGGTGCTCCTGACCTCGTGATCACCAACGTGACCGTGATCGACGCGGTACTGGGCGTGGTGAAAGCAGATGTGGGGATCAGGGACGGCTGTATCAGCGCGATCGGCAAGGCCGGCAATCCGCAGACGATGGATCGCGTTACACCTGGCCTGGAGATTGGCCTGGCCACCGATGCCATCTCGGGCTCACATCTGATCCTGACGGCCGCCGGGATCGACACGCACATCCATTTCATCTCTCCGCAGCAGGCGCAGGCGGCGCTCTCAAACGGCACGACGACATTGATCGGTGGCGGCACCGGTCCTTCGGACGGCTCCTACGCGACGACCGTCACATCGGGTCCCGGAAACATCCGCATGATGTTGCGCGCGTTCGAAAACTGGCCGCTCAACGTCGGCATTCTCGGCAAGGGGCACGGACACGGCAAAGCAGCTCTGGTGGAACAGATCGAGGCGGGCGCGATCGGCGTGAAATGTCACGAGGACTGGGGCACCACCCCGGCGGTGCTTCGGTCTGCGCTCACCGTCGCAGACGAGACGGACACTCAAGTGTGCATCCATACCGACACGCTGAACGAATCCGGCTTCGTCGACGATTCGATCGAGGCGTTTGAGGGGCGCACGGTCCATTCGTTCCATACCGAAGGATCCGGCGGCGGCCACGCGCCCGACATCATCAAGATCGCGGGCCTTCCCAACGTCTTACCGTCTTCGACCAACCCTACGCTCCCCTACGGCATCAACTCACAGGCGGAGCTCTATGACATGATCATGGTGTGTCACCACCTCAGCCCCGACATCCCGTCGGATGTTGCGTTCACCGAGAGCCGAATCCGAGCTGAAACCATCGCCGCCGAAAACGTCCTCCAGGACCTCGGCGTAATCTCGATGTTCTCAAGCGATTCGCAGGCGATGGGACGCATCGGGGAATGCTGGCTGCGTTGCATCCAGACCGCCGATGCGATGAAGAACGGGCGCGGCAAGCTGCCGGAGGACGCGCCCGGCAACGACAATTTCCGGGTGCTGCGCTACGTGGCGAAGATCACCATCAATCCGGCGATCACGCACGGTATTGCCGACGTGCTGGGTTCGGTCGAGGTCGGCAAGATCGCCGACCTCGTCCTGTGGGAGCCAGCGTTCTTCGGCGCCAAGCCCAAGATCATCATCAAGAACGGCTTCATCAGCTGGGCAGTGATGGGCGATCCGAACGCGTCGCTGCCGACGCCGCAGCCGACCTACTATCGGCCGATGTTCGGGGCTTACGGCCATGCATTGGCGGCCAACTGCATCACGTTCGTCTCCGGCGTCGCTCATGCTGCCGGGATCAAGGAGCGTCTGGAGCTTCGCCGGCAGGTGATGCCGGTGCGAAACGTCCGCAAGATCGGCAAGCGCGACATGATCCGAAATACCGGAACCCCGAAAATTGAAGTCAGTCCGGAGACTTTCGCCGTCACCGTCGACGGCAAGCACGCGACCGTACAGCCTTTGACGACTGTCTCGCTGAACCAGAAGTATTTCTTCAGTTAAGGCGCCCGCCATGATCCTCATCCAGACCGTTCTGGGCAACATCGGCGATCCCGAATGGGCCGACCGCTTGTCTGCCGCGGACACTGACTTGCTGGAGATCGACCAGTGGGAAGCGCAGAAAAGCCGCTTCCGCAAGACGACTGCAAAGGGGGTGGAGATCGCAGTCTCAATCGACCGCGCCACCCATATCCACGATGGCGACGTGCTGCTCTGGGATGCCCAGGCGCTCTCGGCACTTGTCGCGCGAATCGAGTTGCGTGACGTGATGATCGTGCATCTGGACGAGCTGATGAACCTCGCGCCCGAAATGGCCATGCGCACATGCGTTGAACTGGGCCACGCGATGGGTAATCAGCATTGGCCGGCATTGGTCAAGGACAACTCCGTCTACGTCCCGCTGACCGTCGATCGCAAGGTGATGGCGTCCGTCATGAATACGCACCGTTTTGAAGGAATCCGCTACCAATTCGTACCCGGCCGGGTGGTCGTTCCCTACCTCGCGCCGCATGAATCACGTCGGCTTTTCGGTGGCGCGGAGGGGCCGGTCCATTCACACACCCATGAGAGCTATGCCGGTGTCGAGGCCGAGACGGGACGCGTGTACGGACATCCACCGACACACGTCCACGCCCATCCGGGAGCCGCCGCTCAGGAATTAACATCGCCGGCAACGGCCGGTTCTGCACATGACCATCGAGAATGACGGCGCCGATGCGTCGAGCAGCATCGCATCGCTCTCGCGGATGCTGCAGTTTGGTGACTCGATGTTCCCCATTGGGGCGTTCGCGTTTTCTTCCGGCCTGGAATCCGCCATCCAGAAAGGCGTCGTCACCAATGCGGCAACGCTTCGAGCGTTCGCACGCACCGCGTTGGACCAGGCGGCGCGTGGTGACTGTATCGCCCTGATCGCCGCGCATCGCGCGGCGGCTGCCGGTGACGTCGATATCCTCGTCAGGATCGATGCGCAGGTGTACGCGCGCAAGCTTTCAGATGAAGCGCGAACAATGTCGGTTCGCATGGGCAAGAAATTCACGGAGATGGGTGTGGAGATGGTGGGCGCGCCGCTGCTTCGCACCTGGCGTGAACGCATCGAAACGTCTGTTACCCCCGGTTGCTACCCGATAGCTCTGGCGATCAATTTTTCCGCACAGGATCTGCCGGCCAGCCGGGCGTTTGTCGTGCACCAATACGGCGTTGCGACAACAATCCTTGGCGCGGCCTTGCGGTTGATGAAAGTCAGCCACATCGAGACCCAGACGATTCTGTACGAGCTTACCGGGCAAGCGGCAGGGATGTACGAGGCCGCCGCGGCGGCGCGGCTGTCGGACATGGCAGGTTTTGCGCCATTGACGGACATTCTGGCCGCTGTCCATACCAGAGCGCATGTGCGCCTGTTCATGAACTGACGTCGAAGGGAGCCTCGGATGTCGAAGAATATCACGCGCATCGGCATCGGCGGCCCGGTCGGGTCAGGCAAGACCGCGATCGTGGAAGCCATAACACCGCGGTTGCTCGACCTCGGCATCAAGGTGCTTATCATCACCAACGACGTGGTGACGACCGAAGACGCCAAGCACGTTCAGCGTACCCTCAAGGGCATCCTGCTCCAGGAACGCATTCTCGGAGTGGAGACGGGCGCCTGCCCTCATACTGCGGTGCGCGAAGACCCAAGCATGAACCTCGCTGCGGTCGAGGATATGGAACGGCGCTTTCCGGATAGCGACGTCGTGCTGATCGAAAGCGGAGGCGACAACCTGACGCTCACCTTTTCGCCAGCATTGGTGGACTACTTCATTTATGTAATCGACGTCGCCGCGGGCGATAAGATCCCTCGCAAGAACGGACCCGGGATCACGTATTCCGACATACTAGTGATCAACAAAACAGATCTTGCCCCCCATGTCGGGGCCAGCCTTGACGTGATGAAGCACGATTCGCGGATGATGCGCGGCAGCAAACCGTTCCTGTTCACGAACTGCAAGACGGGAGAAGGTGTTCCGGAATTGGTCGCGCTGATCGAGCGGGAGTTTCTGTTCGATATCAATCCGCGCGCACGGCGTTCAGCATGATACCAGCGCCCTTCCCTCCCTGGACACGCGCTGAGGCGCTCGGCGCATCGATGCCGGAATTCGCCTCGTTCCAGGATGAACCGCCGCAGATGAGCAGCGGCACAGTGGGCAAGACGGGTTTCCTCCGTCTGGGTTTCGAGCACCGCTCTGGCAAGACGATCCTGGCAAACCTGGAACGCCGCGCTCCCTACATGGTGCAGCGCGCGTTGCATTGCGACGAACAAATGCCGGGTTTGGCCTATGTCTTCCTGATCACCACCACGGGCTGCTTGCTGCAGGGAGACCGGCTCGCTCTGGACGTCACCCTTTGTCCGGGCGCGCAAGCTCACCTTACCTCCCAATCGGCAACCAAGATCCACGCGATGGACGCCAATTATGCGGCGCAAAGTCAAACCATAACGCTTGCCGATGACGCATACCTGGAGTTCCTTCCCGAACCCGTGATCCCGCACCGGCACGCACGATTTATCAGCGACACACAAATCTCCGTCGCTCCGTCGGCCACATTGCTCCTCTCGGAACTTATTCAGCCGGGCCGAAAGCACCATCATCCCGACGAGTGCTTCGGAGCAACCGTGCTGTCGATATCAACAGCAGCTGCGCGGCCCGATGGTCTTTCCTTGTTCGCAGAGAAGCTGGTAATCGAGCCGCAGCGATATGTGATGCGGCAGACTGGCGTGATGGACTCCTTTGATGTGTTCGCCAATGTGATCCTGTGCGCGCCCAAGGACAAGGCAGACCGGATCTACGAGCGTGTAGAAGCCGACATTGACCTTGCGGAGGGTGTTGCGTTCGGCGCGTGCCATTTGCCCAACGACGCCGGCCTGATCTTCAAGGTGTTGGGCCGCGAAACCGCGCAAGTGAAAGCCAAGGCGCGTGAGTTCTGGAGCGTGGCACGTCAGGAGATCATCGGCGCCGCGCTACCTCCGCCCTATCTTTGGCGCTAGCGGATCGGCTGCGCCCAACAGGTGATCTCCAACAGCCGACGTCGACACGTTCGAGGAGGCAGCATTGATCAAGATCTTGGCAAAGTGGGAAAGCCTCTCTGCGTCGTCAGGTATCGTGCGGTTCCTGGACATCAATTTGCGCAGCATCGGGCAAGTCATGTTTCAGGACAACCCATTAACCGGGCTTCTCTTTCTGGCCGCGATCGCCTGGGGTTCATACGCAGCCGGCGTTCCTCGAGTGGCAATAGCCGGCGTCCTCGCTGTCGTCGTGGCAAACGTGACGGCCCAATGGCTTAACGCTGATCAAGCGTCGCTCCATGCCGGGCTCTATGGATACAACGGCGTCCTTGTCGGACTTGCGTTGACGACATTTCTATCTCCGAACGCGCTCATGTGGGTCTATGTGGTGTTGGGGGCGTCAGTTTCGGTTATCGCGATGCTCGGGACCGTCAACGCCCTTAAGCCCTGGGGTGTGTCCAGCCTGACGTTTCCGTTCGTGCTGACGACGTGGCTCCTTCTGCTGGCCACGTATGGATTTTCCGGCCTCACAGGGGCTGCACTACCGGCTGGCGACGTTGTCACCGCCTTTCAACGCTATGAGGTTAACCCGCTCGAGCTCATCGACCTTGTCCAGGGTGTGCTTCAAAGCATCTCACAGGTCTTCCTGAAGGCGAGCGGCGTGGCCGGCCTTCTGCTGCTCGCTGGCCTGGCCGTGAACTCATGGGCTGCCGCCGCATTCGCGCTCGCCGGTGCGATACTGGCAGTCCTGGCGGCTCATCTTTTCGGTGCCGAAAGCGAGCTGGTCACCGGCGGTCTTCTCGGTTTCAGCCCGGTTCTGACGGCGATCGCGCTGGGTGCCGTATTCTACCGACCGAGCTGGCGGGTCGCGATCTACGCCATGCTGGGCACGCTGGTTACGGTCATCGCACAAGCGGCGTTGAACGTTGCCTTGACGCCGCTCGCCATCCCTGCGCTTACCGCGCCTTTTGTGCTCATCACGTGGATCTTCCTTCTTCCACGCCAGTGTTTCGAGCCGGCGTCGACCGCAACAGACGATGCCGCGACAGCGCGCACAACCTAGATCCCTACTTTTGGAAGCTCATATGTCTGACCTTAATTTCGTAATACTCCAAGACGAACTGGGACGTCATAGCGTCCTGGATATCAAGTTGATAAGAGGGGGCCTGAATCATGGGACTCGTCGGGATACTGCTCGGGCTCGCGCTGCTGATGTGGCTTGCCTATCGAGGCTGGAGCGTACTCATAGTGGCACCGGTGGCTGCGCTCCTTGCCGCCGCGATTTCGGGTGAGCCGCTTCTTGCTCATTGGACGCAGACCTTTATGCCGGCTGCTGGTCGATTCGTTACGCAGTGGTTTCCGATGTTCCTGCTTGGCGGGTTGTTCGGCAAGCTGATGGACGACAGCGGTTCGATCACCTCGATCGCGCGTTTTCTGACTGAACGATTGGGAACACGCCGCACGATACTCTCAGTGGTGCTGGCTTCGGCCGCGGTCACCTACGGCGGTGTCAGCGTCTTTGTCGCCTTCTTCGTGTTAGTCCCCATGGCGAAAGAGATGTTCCAGGCTGCGAACATTCCGCGCCGCTTGATGCCGGCTACCATCGGTCTCGGGGCGTTCACGTTCACGATGTCGGCAATGCCAGGAACGCCGTCTGTCAACAATGCCATTCCGATGCCTTACTTCGGCACAACAACCTTCGCGGCGCCCGGTCTGGGCATCATCGCTTCGATCATCATTTTTATTATCGGCATGTGGTGGCTCCGCCGCGCAGAAGCGGCCGCTCGCAGGGCCGGCGAGGGCTATGATCGCAATTCGGAGGTATCTTCCAGTATCAACGAGACCGTTCGTATGCAGGCGACCGCGGCCGGCGATTTTGATCCAGCTGAATTTCAGCATGGCAAGCACAGTGCCAGCCTACCCCTCTTTGCGATTGCCGCATTGCCGCTGGTTGTAGTCATCTGTACGAATTTCCTAATGTCTCTGGTCGTCCTCCCACGGCTGGATTTTTCGTTCTTGGCCAAAGAGGTGTGGGGCGACACCACGATCGGAGCAGTGGCCGGCGTCTGGTCGGTTCTCATTGCGCTCGGAGCTGCGACCCTTACTGTCGTCATCTTCAACTATCGGCGTTTCCCGGCGTTGCGAGAAAGCCTGGATGCTGGCGCTGCTTCCTCCGTCATGCCAATCCTGATGATCGGCAGTCTCGTCGGCTTTGGTGCTGTCGTTGCGGCGCTGCCCGCGTTCGCGGACGTACGTGACGCGCTACTCGCGATTGGCGGAGGCCCCCTTATCTCTCTCACGATCTCCGTGAACGCGCTCGCTGCGCTTACCGGTACCGCTTCCGGGGGGATGGCGATCGTGCTCAATATACTTGGCGACACCTTCTTGCGGCTCGCCGCTGAGCACGGAATCGATCCGGCGCTGATGCATCGCGTGACCACGATTGGCGCTGGCACGCTCGATGCTCTTCCACATAACGGTACAGTCTTGTTACTGCTTCAGATCAGCGGGCTGACCCACCGCGAGAGCTATTTCGATATGGTGATGACCGTGATCGTAACCTGCATCATTGCGCTCGCCGCTGTCCTTGTCCTGGGTACGGTGTTCGGGTCATTTTGACGACAGCGGTTATACTTTGGAAATTGCCGCAGCATCAATGGAACTGGCGTGACGTTGGGCTGGGCGGCCGTGATAGCCGCAGGGGGCGGTGTCTACGCTCTCGCGGCGGAAGCGGCTTCGCACGGCCAACGAGTCGATGAGTGGACGGGTAACATAGGCATTCGGATCTGAAGCAACACACGGAAGCGAGCACTACACGGGCAGTGGCTGGCAGAGCGTCTTCGGGTGCAATCTAGCAGGAAAGTCGCGGATGCTGGCGCCCAATTTCTTCCAAGCGGCCGCGGCTGACGTTGTCTGGAAGAGAAGCCGGCCGCGCGCTTTCCCAACAGGCGGAGGAGGTCAAGAAGCAAATCGCAGCGCCATCCAATCCGGGGAGCCCGCGATGCAGGCGATGCTGGACGGTACCGACGCGCCGTCGCCTCGGCTTCAGGCTTGGGGACCTTACGGATCTTGACCGGCGCGATCATCAGGTTCTGAAGTACGGTCAGGTGCGGGAACAGGTTGAACTGCTGGAACACCATCCCGACGTCGCGGCGCACCATGTCGACGTTCCTGGTGGTGTGGTCGAGTTCCACCCCGTTGACGATGATCTTTCCCTCCCGGTGGTCCTTTAGCCGATTGATGCAGCGGATCATGGTCGATTTGCCGGAGCCCGACGGCCCACACACGACCACGCGCTCGCCACGCGCCACGCGCCACGCGGAAGTCGATTCCCTTCAGCACCTGAGTCGTGCCGTACCATTTGCTGACGCCTTGCAAGTCGATCACGGGCGCTACGGTTGCGGGGTCCTGGATCATCGATGTCTCCGCGATTGTCATGCGGCCATCCAGCCGCCGTCGACGAGAATGTTCTCGCCGGTGATGAAGGTGGCGTCGTCGGACGCCAGGAACAGCGCCGTATTGGCCACATCGTCTGGCACGCCCAGGCGCGGCATTGGCGTGCGGCTACGGGAATAATCCATCCAACGCGGCTCGGCGGCACGCCCCGGCTTTCCGGTCACGATCTTGCCGGGCGCTACCGCATTGCAGATGATATGATCCTTCGCATAGTCCGCCGCGATCTGTCGGGTAATGTAGACGACGCCCGCCTTCGAGGTGCCGTAGGCAATGTCCTCCGGACAGGCGATCATGCCATGCTGGGATGAAATATTGACGATACGGCCGCGAACGCCATCGCGAACCTCCTGCTCCAGCATCGCCGCAACCGCGGCCCTGCTCATGAGGAAGACGCCAGTGAGGTTTACCGCAAAGACCCTGTTCCACTCCGCAAGGCTCGCCTCGAGCAGCGGTTTGCCGATGCCGATGGCCGCGTTGTTGACGAGACCATCGAGCCGGCCGAACCTTTCCACCGCTAGCGCAATCGCCCGCCTCGCATCAGCCTCCGATGAGACATCGGTGCAGATGAACTCCGCCTCGCAGCCGTCCGCGCGCAACCGCTCTATGGTCGGCACACCTCCCTCACGAACGTCGGTGGTGATGTCGGCGAGCACCAGACGCGCACCTTCGGCCGCGAAGCGGCATGCGATGGCGCGTCCGATCCCGGATGAGGCGCCCGTGATCACAATCGATTTGCCCAGCAGCCGCCCCGTCATGATACGCCTCCCGATGCCGGGCGATCGAGCCTCGCCCAGGACAAATAATCCGCAACCGCCGCGCCCACCGGGTAGGCCAGATCGAATCCGGTATCACGCACCAGACGCGCGATGCTCAGTGGCGCGCGATCGACCGGCAGATTGTAGACAATACCGGCTGGCTCACCTGGCTCGGCGCACCGCCAGCGGAAATCCGGAAACCGGCTTGCCAGCGTGCGGCACCAGTCCGGCAGGTCGGACAGCCTGCCGCCGCCGACATGGTAGATCGCATGACCAAGAGCTGACGCCATGGCGACCGCGGCTATGCCGGCCGCTGCATCGCGGGAGTAGATCCAGTCGGCGCGCATCAGGCGCGGCAGGATCGCCTCCTGACCGTTTCGCAGTGCCTGAAGGACCTGATGGTGCGGGCTGAGCGCATCGCGCACCGAGGTTGGCAGCTCCCAGCGCCCATAGACCGGGCCGAGCCGGACGATCCGCGTATCGCAACCGTGAAGATGCGCAATCCTCTGCGCCACCTGCTCCGCCGCAAGCTTGCTGATGCCATAAAGCGCCGCAGGCGCCGGATGGCTGGTCTCTTCCTCGAAAAAGCCCGACTGCGCGGGTGAGGAGAAGCCGTACACAGCAACCGAGCTCAACACGACGACGCGGCGGATGCCGCCACAAGCGACGACCCGCTCCATCAGGTTGACGGTCCCGCCGATATTGACATCAATGATTCCGCGCGCATCGGTACGTTCCCGCATCTCGTTCGGCGTCACCGCCGCCGCGTGGATCACGAGCTCGATCGGTATGGTCGCAAGCGCCGCATCGACATCGGCGCGGCGTCTGACATCGCCGGTGATCCACCGAGCGCCTGCGAGCTCTGGCCGCGCCATGACGTCCGCAGGGGGCGCGGCCAGGTCAAACAGCACCACGGACCGGCCCGCGGCCAGCAAATGCTCAGCCAACGCAAGACCGATGAACCCGGCACCGCCTGTGATCAGGATCGCCATGGCCTACCTTGACACCAAAGCCTGCCGTTCCAGGCGCGCCACCCAGCGGGCGATAGGGTACAGCAGCACGAAGAAAATCACCGCGGCCGCCATCAGCGGCGTGGGGTTGTAAGTCTGCTCCTGGGCGACCCGCGCCGAACGCAGCAGTTCGGGCAGCGCGACGAGCGCGCCGATTGATGTGGTCTTGATCAGTTCGAGCGAGTTGCTCGCCAGCGGCGCCAGCACATTGCGCACCGCCTGCGGCAGCACGATGTAGACCACCACATGCAACGGCTTGAAACCGAGGGCGCGCGCCGCATCGTACTGGCCGCGCGGCACCGATTCGATGCCGGCACGAAAGATTTCGCCATAGTACCCGGAATTGTTGAGCACGATCGCGAACACCGCGGCGGCAAATCCGCCCAGCGTCAGGCCCAGGAACGGCAGACCGTAAAACACCAGGATCAGCAGCACTACCACGGGGAACGCCCGGAACAGGTCGATATAGACCAGCAGTGCGATGTTCACCCAGCGATGGTGGAAGCTGTAGGCCACCGCGACGACAAGGCCAAGCAGCAAGCCAAGCGGCAGCGCCACCGCCGCCAGCAGTGCGGTGTAGAGCAGCCCCTGTAGCAGCAGCGGGTAGACCCGCATCAAGGCGTCAATATCGGCGAAATTGTCCAACAGCGCCTGCATGGCGTTCTCCTCACCGTCCCCGGCCGGATCGCCGCTCGATCCATCGGCTCGCGACCACGAGCGGAAGGAAGAAGAGGACGTAGAATGCGGCAGCGAGCGTCAGCGGCGAAGGATTGGCGACGATCGCGGTCACGCTCTGGGCCTGGCCCAGTGTCTCCGGCAGCGACACCGCGGTGCCGAGCGCGGTGCCCTTGCTGATCGATATCGCCCGATTGGTCAGCAGCGGAACCGACAGCCGAACAGCTTGCGGCAGGATGATCTGCAGGAGCGTGCGTACCGGCCCGAACCCCAGCGCGCTTGCGGCATCCCATTGCCCACGCGGCACTGCCATGATGGCAGACCAGAAGATCTCGCTGCTGAACGCGGACAGCACCATGGCTAGCGACAGCACGGTGGTGACGAACGGCGACAGCGTGAGGCCCACGTACGGCAGGCCGAAATAGATGAAGACAATAATGACGAGCTGCGGCAGCGTCCGCAACACATCCACATAGACGATGATCAGCGCATTCAAGAACCGCAAGTTGGCGCAACGCAACAGGGCCAGCAACAAACCGATCGCGATACCAAACACGATAATCAGCAGCGCCACCGCGACCGTCACGCGGAAACCCGCCAGCACATCCGGAAATGCCTGCGCGATGACTTTGGGATTGAAATAGTATTCCAGAATGCGGTCCATCGGCTGCCATCATCCGGTGGCCGGACCGCGAAACGGTCCGGCTGTCGTATCTACTTCTTGCAGGCCGGAACGTGGGCGGTGGGTTCGAACCCCTTGAAGCCAGGAGGGCCGTAGCCGAAGAACACCGTCTCGATCGCCGAGCCTGCGTCCGGAGCCGCGCCGTACCACTTCTCGTGCAGCTTGCGGAGACGTCCGTCGAGCTTCATGCATTCGATGACGTTCTCGACCTTGTTGCGATACTCGACGTCTTCCAGACGAAACGCATATGCAAAGTTACGGCCGCTGAAATCCTTGTAGCCGACCTTGATCGCCTTGTTCTGGCTGGCAGCGTAAACGGTTGTCGGAATTTCGTTCAGCGCCGTGAAGGCGCGCCGCGTCAGGATAGCCTGCACACTGTCCGGAAACGTGTCGTACCGCTGCACTTCAAACCCGTACTTCTCGGCATTCGCGGTTGCCCAGGTGTCGGAAATGGTGCCCCTGTTCACCGCGACGCTCTTGCCTTTGAGATCCTCGAAGCCCTTCATCTCGTCGGCCACGCGAACGAGAAAGCCGTTTCCGGTCGTGAACAGCGGCTCGGTATAGAGCATCCGCTCGGAGCGCTCCGCCGTCAGATTCAGCGGATTGACCAGGAACTCGACCCGTTTGGCAAATAGCGCGGCAAACAGCCCGGAGAAATTGATATCCACGATCTCGACCTTCGGTCGGCCGAGGTCCTTGCCGATCTCATTGATCAGATCAGCGCCGAAGCCCTCGGGTCCGCTGGTACCCCGCACCATCCAGGGCGCGACGCCGAAGTCGGACGCCACCACCAGCGGCTTCTCGGAAGGATGGTCCGCCTCTTGGGCATTCGCCCGGATCGCAATCTGAACCCCGCCGAGAACCAGCGCGATTGCAACAAGCTTTGATCGGAGTGTCATCGGTCTGGTCCTTCCATGGGTCACGACTGTCCAGGTTGTGCAGGATGGGTGGCGATCCAGTGCCGGGCGATGTCCGCGCGCCGGCAGACCCACACGGCCTCGCGGGTGGCGACATGATCGAGAAAGCGTGCAAGGCCTGCGGCCCGGCCCGGATGGCCGGCGATCCGAGTATGCAGGCCGACCGACATCATCTTCGGCGCGGTGGCGCCTTCCGCATGGAGCATGTCGAACGCGTCTCTCAGATAGGCGAAGAAATCGTCCGCGGTCGCCATCGCGCCGCGCATGAACTTGGCATCGTTGTTGACGAGGCCATAGGGCACGATCAGATGCGGCTTGGCCGAGACGCTCGTCCAGTACGGCAACTCGTCATTATAGGCGTCGGAATCGTAGAGGAAGCCTCCCTCCTCGACCACGAGCCGGCGGGTGTTCACGCCGGCGCCATATCGGCAATACCAGCCGAGCGGCCGCTCGCCGATCGTCCGCGTCAGGCTTGCCACGGTCTTGCGGATCCGCTCGCGCTCCTCATCCTCGCCGAGATGCTGATGCCGCTCCCAGCGCCAGCCATGCGCGCACACATCGTATCCGTGCTCGCGGATGGCCGCGACCGCATCCGGATTGCGCTCCAGCGCAAGCGCACACCCCATGACCGTCGCCGTCATATTCCGTTCGGACAGCAGCCGGATCAGCCGCCAGAAGCCGATCCGGCTGCCGTATTCGAACATCGACTCCGCGGCGAGATCCCTGCCCTCGAAGCCACCGCCGCCCTCGGTCAGCGCCGTCTCGGTGAAACCGTCGCCATCGGCCAACGAGGCCTCGGAGCCCTCTTCATAGTTGATGCAGATGTTCAGCGCGATCCGCGCACCATCCGGCCATTTCGGATCCGGAGGATTGCGTCCATAGCCGACGAAATCACGATCATGGGAACTCTGCACCGTCATGACGGTCGCTCCTCAGAATGCCGCCGCCGGCATCACGACAATCACTTCGGCATCGAGATCGAAGAAGACGTCGTCATCCTGCCGACCTGTAACTCCCATCGCCACCGCGAATTCCATGGGCGCGTCGAGCACCGTCATCGGATGATGCCAGACGTTGCGCGCATAGGTGACGATGTGTTCGGGACCGGCAACAAATCCTCTCAGCGTCGTCAGGTCGGGTTCGCCGCCGGGGTCCGCGCCACAGACCACGGCAAGGTAGCGCGCAGAGCCGAGCGGGACAAATGTCTGAGCCGAATACGGATGCCGCTCCAGCGTGGTCGCCCGCAGCGGCAGGCGCCGGAGCGCGGCCGCGCTGCTGATCCAGAACGAGAACGATTGCGCTTCGTCGGCACGGTTTAGCATTGTCGGCAGATACCGCCGCCGCTCGCCGGTCGGGCGCGACGCCACGTCGCCGAAGGGAGCAAACGCGGCCGCGGACAGCGGCTCGACCGAGATCGTATAGGAAGGCGAGCCCATCATCGAAAATTGAGATCCCTGGCAAGGACACACATCAAGGCGACCAACTTTGTTATTCCAATGGTATACCATTGGAGCCCAGGGGATTTATCGTGTCAAGCGCAGCCATTGCGGCCCCATGAACACATGCGCGGCGATCGCCGACAAAAAATTGAGCAGATTGCTTTACACCTGAGCGGCCGTCCGCGGATACCGGTGCCGCAGTGGCGATCAGCCGTGGCTGTCGGGCAGGAAGATTCCGAAGGTTTCCAGCATGCCTTGGCGGACGTTGGTGAGATGCTGAATCATGGCGTGGCGCGCCACAGCCGCGTCGCGCTGGATGATGGCATCCACGATGGCGAGATGCTCGCGACATGCTGGCAAGAGCCGTTCGGGACGTCGTTCCACGTTGCACATCCTGATCTTGCGGCGGGTCTCGCCGATCAGCGCGGCCAACGACCGGTTGCCGCAATTGCCGGCGATCTGGTCGTGGATTTCATCGTCCAGCGTCCAATGCTTGGCCTTGGTGATCTCGGCGGTCGCCAGGATCTTCTCCAAGTTGGCCTTGATTGGCTGAAGGATATCCAGGCCGATGCGGGTCGCCGCAAGTGAGGCGGCTTCGCTCTCGAGAATCAGCCGCAAATGGATCAGCTCGAGCAGCTCGGCGATCCCGATGTTGCGCACGATGACCGAGCCGTTCGAAAGCTGCTCCAGCCTGCCCTCACCGAGCAGGCGGCTGATTCCCGCGCGCAGGGGCGTGCGTGACACCTTGAGCCGTAGCGCCAGGCGGCGTTCCTCGATCACCTCACCCGGCGCGAGTTGCCGCAGTTCGATTAAGTCAAGAAGCCTTCTATAGGTCGCCTCAGTGACACTGCCCTCGGAGCGGGAACGCCTTGGCGCTGCGGTTTTGCGCGCAGAAGCAGTGGCGGAAAGGTGCTTACGCGCAGTTGGCCTGGTCACGTTCGATCCTCGCGGCATCGCCAATCGCAGATTGATAGTCGTGCCGACTCGGCTTGTCGAGACGCATCACGTCGAAGGGACGCGCCGGCCGCGCGACCCCAACTGCCACGACCGCCTCTCTCGCTGCAGAGGATACCGTTTTGGATCCGATTCCGCAATAAACCGGGTGTATCCGTATAGGATACCAACGCCTGTCCTCGACGAAGGGAATCGCCACGAAGGTGGTGAATTCGCCAAGCCGGCCGTTTCACGACGTTAAGGGCACGGCGGTGGTTCGCTCGGCAATCGCCGGCGCCAGCGTAGCGGAGATCGCCGCCGTGACCGGCCACCTGTTGAAGGACGTCGAAGCCATTCTCGACTCGCACGACCTCCGTCGTGACATGCGGCTCACTGAAGCGGCGGTGCTGAAGCTCGAAGCGAGAGCAAAGCCGGAAACGGCGCTGGTTTCCCCGCACGTCAAGACCGCTAAGGTCTTGATTCATAAGGTGGGCGCGCCTTCTAAGTAGAGCGCCGCAGGAGGCCGGAAGGACGCTCCGGCCCGCAAGTCTTCGATTGTCTTTGCAAGCTACGGATAAGGTAACCGAGAGGGGAATTCTGAAAGGTAAAACCGCCGTTGTAACCGGCTCAACCAGCGGCATAGGGCTCGCGTGCGCCCGTGCATTCGCGGACGCCGGCGCCTAGACCACAGTGTAAGGCATTTCAAATCAGCCCAAGCAACGCGTGACGGCACGCGATGCCGGTACCGCTCGCAACACGGACCTCAAACTATGTTTCCCAGCGCAAGCAGCAATCCGCTCAATTACTCCGACCGCAGCGAGGTCTTCCATGAGAGGGATCGCTCGACGCGCAATGTTGCGAGAAACGGCACGCTGCTCGACATCGCCGAAGATGAACACCCGACCACGGCCTTGCGCCTGCGCGAGGACGCCTTCAATGAGGACGTGCTGCAGCAATCTCGCGGTGTGCGGCGTCCGACCACCAAAAAGCGTCGCACGAGACCCATTTTATTCTCGGCGACCAATCCCGTAATTTATTGAAAAGGTCTTTTGATTTGGTGGGCGCACCAGGGCTCGAACCTGGGACCCGCCGGCTTCAAAACGACACGAGATCTCCGGTTTCCGCTGCGCGCTTGATTGCGTCTATCACTTCGAGGGTTTTGAGACCTTCGCGCGCGCTCACTACAGGCGCGGCTGCACCTCGGATAACCGCACAGAAATTGGCAATCTGCAGGCCAAGCGGGTCTTCCTTCTCATACCTCAGCCGCTCGCGCTCTATCGGCGCCCACCAGCTGGCCTTGCTTGGATGATGCCAAAGATCGAGTTGCGGAACAGACAGCGATGCCCTTGTGCCGCCGATCTGGTAACAAGTCTCCTGCGTATGACTGTACGCCGGGTTCTCACCAGCCGTGAATTCCCAACTCCAAGGCGACTGGATGGTGTCGGAGACATTGACCGTTCCCAGCGCACCGGAGACGAAGTGCAGAATGATCACCGCTGTCTCTTCAACGGTATTTCCACGCAGTCGATTGGATTGGGCGGCCTGTACCGCCACGATATCCCCACACAGGTACCGCAGCAGGTCGACATCGTGGATGAGATTCAGGAAAATAGGCCCCGCCCCTTTTTCGCGACGCCAGGCTACATCGAAATAGTCGTCCGGTTTGATCAGCCAGAACATGCCATGCACCGACACGATCTGGCCGAGCCGGCCGCTGTCGATCTCCGCCTTGGCGCGCTGGATCATCGGGTTGTGGCGGCGATGATGGCCGGTGAGCAGCGGCACGCCCGCCCGCTCGGAGGCTTCGACCAGGGCCTGCGCGGCGACGACGTCATCCGCTAACGGCTTCTCGATGAGCGCTGGAATGCCCGCAGCGATACAATCCATGCCGTTGGCCACATGCATCTGATTGGGGGTGGCGACGACCACCCCCTCCGGCCGATTTACGGAGAGCATGCCCTGAAACGACGGAAACCAGTCCACTTTCAGCGACACTGCCAACTCTCGCGCCGCTGGCATCGGATCGACGATCGACGACAGTATCGTCTCCGGCCGCGCGAGAATATGTTCGATGTGTCGCTTGCCGATGAGGCCCGCTCCCATCACCGACAGGCGGACGGGTGCACTCATGCGCTACTATCCCTTCTTCTCATCAAGCAGCTTGGCCACACGACGCAAGCCGAGCAGATAACCCTGAGTGCCGAAGCCTGCGATCACTCCATCAGCGCGTTTGGAGACAAACGAGTGGTGGCGGAATTCCTCGCGCTTGTGCACGTTGGAAATATGCACCTCGATCACCGTCCCCTCGAACGTGTTCAAAGCATCCAGAATGGCGACCGACGTGTGGGTGAAGGCCGCGGGATTCATCACGATACCGGCAGCCGTCTCGCGCGCCTCATGGATCCAGTCGATCAGCTCGTATTCCCTGTTCGACTGGTGAAAGCGCATCTCCAGTGCGAGCTCCCCGGCCAGCGCGCGGCAATCCCGCTCCACGTCCGCTAGCGTCTCGTAACCATAGATGTGGGGCTGGCGCTTGCCAAGCAAATTGAGATTTGGTCCGTTGAGGACGTAGACAAGAGGATTCATGAAAGAACTCCGTTCAGTGATGGGCGAGGATCTCGCCAAGGAACTGCCTGGTGCGGGCGTGCTGTGGATTACGGAAGAAAGCGTCGGGCGCGCCTTCTTCGATGATCTGGCCTTCCGCCATGAAGATCACACGATCGGCAACCTGGCGAGCAAAACCCATCTCGTGGGTGACGCAAATCATGGTCATGCCGTCGTTGGCGAGGCCTATCATCGTATCAAGCACCTCCTTGACCATTTCGGGATCGAGCGCTGACGTCGGTTCATCAAACAGCATCACCTTGGGCTGCATGCAGAGCGCACGCGCAATCGCGACACGCTGTTGCTGGCCGCCGGAAAGCTGAGCCGGATACTTCTCGGCCTGGTCACCGATGCGGACACGCTCGAGGTATTTTCGCGCGGTCGCTTCCGCTTCGGTCTTGCTGATGCGGCGCGCGCGAATGGGTGCGAGCGTACAGTTCTGCAAGACCGTCATATGCGGAAAAAGGTTGAAGCTCTGAAAGACCATGCCGACGTCCTGGCGTACGACGTCGATTGCCTTGATGCTGTCGTCCAGCCGATGACCGTTCACCACGATACTGCCCTGCTGGATCGCCTCCAGGCGGTTGATACAGCGGATCAACGTCGACTTGCCTGAGCCGGACGGACCGCAGAGCACGATCTTTTCGCCCTTGCGCACGGTGAGATCGACGTTGCGGAGAGCTTGGTACCCGCCGTACCACTTCTGCACACCCATCATTTCGATCAGGATATGATCCTGCATGGATTCGGCCTCCACTATCGGACGACGGCCGACGCGCAGCGCGTCGGCCGCTCGCCGTGATTATTGAACTGTGAACGGAACGCCGGGAACCGAGTCGGGAAAGGTCGGCATGGGCGCCTTCATCCACTTGGCGTAGAAGCCGGCCAATTTGCCGTTAGACTTGATCTCGTCGATGAACTTGTTGGCCGTCTCGTTCCACTCCTTCTCTCCCAGGCGCGTGCATGCGCCGTTGTACAGAGCTGTGAAGTGAAGCTTGGGCTCGAACCCAAGTTCCGGCTTTGCAGCGTTCAGACGCTGCGAGTAGAAGCTGTTTGCGCCGACGGCCTGCACCTGACCGGAGAGCAGCGCCTGGATCGTGGCCGCGTCATCGTCGAATCTGCGGATCTCGGTCCCGGACGGGGCGTTATTGGTAACCTGAGTATCCTGCGTGGAGGACCTCGGAACGCCAATAACGTACTTGCCCATGTCGGCATTGCTGTTGATCGGCGTTGCCTGGGCAGCGACAAGCGTAATCTCGTTGGCAACATACGGCTTGGAGTACTGCACCGCCTTTGCGCGCTCAGGCAGCATGGCCATGGTTGCGAACAGAATGTCGACGCGGCCTGTGGTCAGCGCCGGAATACGATTGGCCACCGCCAGCGGGACGAACTCGGCCTTGACGCCGAGATATTCAGCGAAGGCGCGCCCCATGTCGGCATCGATGCCGTCCTGCTTTCCTGAACTATCGACATAGCCCCAAGGCGGATTATCGCCCTGAATGCCGATGACGACGACGCCCTTCTTCTTCACGTCTTCCAGAGTCCCCGCCTGCGATTCGCCTGCAACAGCGATGGCACCCAGCGTCAGCACGGCAATGCCGAGCTGGCGACGATTGAGTGAAAACAACATGGATATCTCCTCCTGATGATGGCTGTATGTTTTGAGCAGGTGCGCCGTTCCTACCTTTGATTGGCCAGGGCAAGCCTGGCCTCCATCCGACTGCCCCACCATGAGAGTGGCCAGCAGAGGACGAAGTACATTGCGCCGACCACGCCGAAGACGAGCAACGGCTGGAAGGTCTGGTTCGATACGATTTGACCGGCGCGGGCGAGTTCGATGAAGCCCACGATGGCGGCGAGCGAGGTGCCCTTGATGAGCTGCACGAGATAGCCGATGGTCGCCGGCAGCGAGATGCGGATTGCCTGCGGCATCACGATGTCGCGCATGCGGGACGAATAGTGCAATCCAAGCGCCATCGCCGCCTCGGTCTGACCGCGCGGCACAGCCTGTATCGCTCCGCGCCAGATCTCGCCGAGAAAGGCGGATGCATTCACGGTGAAACCGATCGCCACCGCGACGAACGCGTCCAGCTTCAACCCGGTTAGCGCCAATCCGTAGTACACGACGAAAAGCTGTAGCAGCAGCGGAGTGCCCTGGAATATCCCGATGTATATGCGCGTGATCCATTCCACTCTCTTGTGGCCACAGGTGCGCAGCAATGCGATAGCGAGCCCCGCCGTGCAGCCACCTGCGAATGCGACCAGCGTAAGCAGCACCGTCCATTGCAGGCCACGCAGCAGGAAGCCGAACTCCGGAAGGCCAAAATGCGGGACCATGATCTCCCCCTCAGCGTGTCGGATAAGAGAAAAAGCGGTGAGAGATGACCGCAAAGCCCAGCATCAACAGCCAGGAGATCGCGAGGTAGAGGAAGGTGACGGAGAAATAGACCTCGAAGCTGCGGAAGGTGTCGCTTTCGATGCGCTGCGCAACCGATGTCAGTTCGTAGGCCGATACAGCCGAACAGATCGACGAGGTCAGCGTCAGCATGATGAACTGACCCGTGAGAGAGGGATAGATCGCGCGAAGCGCGGGCTTGAGCACAATGAACCGGAAAACCTGCCCTTTGTGCAGTCCGAGCGCGTAGCCGGCCTCCACCTGTCCTTTATGAACAGACTGGACGCCGCCGCGGATGATCTCGATGGCGTAGGCGCCGCCATTGAGCCCAAGTGCGATAATGGCAGTGGCGGTCGGATTGAGCTTCAAGCCGATGAGCGGCAGGGCGAAGAACAGAAAGAAAATCTGCACCAGGAAAGGCGTGTTGCGCACGATCTCAACGAAGCCAATCACGATGGCCCGCAACCAGCCCGCCTTCGAATCGCGTGCCGCGACGCCGGCGACACCGATCACCATCGCGAGCGTCATGCCGGCAAGCGCCAGACTCAATGTACCCACGCACCCCCACAGCAGCGCGGGCATCGCATGCCAAACCACCGAGAAATCGAGCTTGTAGCCCATCTTGCGTTTCCTCTCGGGCGTTGTACGTGCCGCTCGCCCATCGGCCCGGTGTCACCCTCCCAGGGATGCAAAAGTGGCGAGGAAGGCGTCTGGATCAGGTGAGATGCCCGTGA
Source organism: Bradyrhizobium betae (assembly GCF_004123905.1). GTDB lineage: Bacteria > Pseudomonadota > Alphaproteobacteria > Rhizobiales > Xanthobacteraceae > Bradyrhizobium > Bradyrhizobium betae_A. The sequence continues at coordinate 74,302 of NZ_MZXW01000050.1, read as the reverse complement.
ACAGGCGAAATGCTTCGGTGCCCTGGAAGATCGCCATGCCACCACCATCGACGGTGCGGCAGCCGAGGGCACGCGCCGCGCGCAGCAGGGCGGTTTCAAGCGGGAAGTAGACGATCTCAGCGACCCACAGATCAGGACGCAGCAGGGCCGTCGGCAGCGGCGTGCCTGGATATTTGTCCATGCCGATCGGCGTCGCGTTCACGATTCCGTCCGCGGCGGCGACGGCGGCTGCAACATCGTGGCCGGCCCTCAAACGCGCCTCTACAAATCGGGGAGACAAACCGTCGACCACACTCTGCGCCTTGGCCTGGTCGACGTCTATGATCGTCAGTTCCTGCACGCCAAGCTTCATGAGTGCGAAAGCGACAGCCGAGCCTGCGCCGCCCGCGCCGAATTGGACGACGCGATTGAGTGGTGCACCTCGCATGTTGCGGCGAAAGTTCTCGGCGAAGCCGAACCAGTCGGTGTTGTGGCCGGTCATCCGACCATTCCTGACGACGACGGTGTTCACGGCGCCAAGCGCCTCCGCGTCAGGCGAAAGCTCGTCCAACAGGGGAAGGATCGCTTGCTTGCACGGATGGGTCACGTTCAAACCGTCAAAGCCCATCCACCTTGCTGCCGTGAGCAGTTCCGGCAATGTCTCCACGCCGAGCTTCAACTCCGCCAGATCGATCTTCTTGTAGAGATAGCGGATGCCAGCGGCGTCAGCGGCCGCTTCGTGCATGGGCGGGGTGCGGGACGCAGCAATGCCGTTGCCGATCAAGCCGACGAGAAAGCTGGGCTTCGGATACATGCTTGGCATCGCCGGTCAGCTCAATGGGACGGTGAGTTCGGCGATGACCTGAGCCGTGCCCGGTCGAACACCACGCCACCAGGAAAAAGCTTCCGCCGCCTGCTCGACCAGCATCCCGACGCCGTCGGCCAGCTTGGCTACGCCTTCGGCGCGGGCCGCTTGCAGAAACGGAGTCAATCCTTTGCCGTAGGCAAGTTCGTACGCCAGTTCCGCACCGCGGAAGACATTGCCTGGAAGCGGCGGCATTTCACCGCGCAGGCTGGCCGACGTCGCGTTGACCACGACGTCATAACCCTCGGCAAGGTCGGCCAGTTCAGCATAGCCGCTGACAATCAGGGGACCACAACCGGCAAACTCTTCGGCCAATGCCATCGCTTTCGACAGCGTTCGGTTGACGAGCACCAGTTCGGACGGCTCCTCGCGCAGGAACGGCAGCAGCGCGCCACGCGCTGCTCCTCCAGCGCCGAGCATCAGGACGCGCCGGCCGGCCACTTTGACGCCGAGATTGACCGTGATATCGCGCACGAGGCCGACACCATCGAAATTCTCGGCAACGATCCGATCACCGTCGAACTTCAGGCAGTTTGCGGCGCCTGCGCGTCTGGCGCTGTCTGAAAGCTCGGTTGCGTAGGCGAAAGCATCGAGCTTGAACGGGGCGGTGATGTTCAGCCCCTTGGCCCCCTCTGTCCGGAATTGATCAACCCGCTCGTTGAAACCATTGAGGGGTCCCTCGATCGCCTCATAGACAAGGTCTTGTCCGGTCATTCTGGCGAAAGTGCTATGGATAAGGGGTGATTTGCTGAAGCCGATCGGATTGCCAATCACTGCATAACGATCGCTCATGGCTCACTCCTGCACTGCGGCTTCGTTGTACAGCACGCCGTCGCGCACCATCGCATCGATGGTTTCGGCCGACAGTCCCAGCGAGACGGCAATGCGGCGATTGTCCTGGCCGAGCAGAGGGGCCGGAGCGCGCACCGTGGTGTCGCAATCGGAGAACCGGAACGGCAGGTTCGGCAACGTCACCTTGCCGAGCACAGGATGCTCCTGCTCGACCAGCATGCCACGCGCTTGGATCTGCGGATCGTTCACGACCTCCTCGATGGTCTGCACGGGAGCGGACGGAACACCCGCCTCCTCCAGTGCGGCGAGACAAGCATCCCGAGACGGCTGCGACAGCGTCCAGTTGCGCACAATATCCATCGCTTCGGCATAATGGGCGTTCCGCGCGGCAGGCGTGGTGAAGCGTTCGTCGGATGACAATCTGCTTCCCCCAATCAGTGTCGCCAACCGTCGCCACGCATCATCGACTTGCGCAGCGATGACAAGATTACCGTCCTTGGCCGGAAACACTCCGTAGACGGTCGAGTCCGGCTGGCCGCTGCCGGTCTGTTTCGGAAGGTCGTTACCCCCGGAGAGGAAGTAGCGCTGGACCGCATAGTCGTGCATCGAGACCATGCAGTCGTACAGCGCCAGATCGATATGCTGGCCACGCCCGGACGACGCGCGGCCGACCAGCGCGGCATTGATGGCAGCCACACCATGAATGCCGGTATACATGTCGGCCAGTGGCATCCGCAGCAGCGGCGGCGCTTCACCGGGGGAGCCAAGTTGCGCCAGGGCGCCAGACATCGCCTCCGCGATCAGGCCGAAGCCCGGACGGTCGGCATAGGGGCCGGTGTGGCCATAGGCGGAGACCGAGCAGTAGATCAGTCTGGGATTGCGCGCCGACACGGCCTGGTAACCGAGCCCGAGGCGCTCGAGTGCGCCGGGGCGGTAGTTCTCGATGAAGACGTCGGCTGTGTCGACCAGCTTCATGATCAGGTCGAGACCACGCGTGTCGCGCAGGTCGATGCACAATCCCTGCTTTCCCATGTTCTGCTGCAGGAAGTAGCCGGATTGTCCGTCCTTGAAATAGCCGTGGGCCCGGCCCGCATCGCCTTGCTTCGGACGCTCTACCTTGATGACTTCCGCGCCCATCGCGGCGAGGCAACGTCCCATGAACGGGCCTGCCAGGAAATGGCTGTAGTCAATGACCCGAATGCCTTTAAGCGGCAGATCTTGCGCGGTCATGCCTGCTCTCCTGCGGCGTTGGCCTTCGGGCGCATCGGAATCATCAGTCGATGCTCACCTAGCTGCACCACTTCGCCGTGCTGATTGATCAGCTCTGAGGGCAGCACCACGATGCCCCACCCATTGCGCTTGGTAGTGCGCATGGAGCCGACGCGAAACTTCACATGCACAGTGTCGCCGAGCTTGATCGGCAGCTTGAAATCCCACGTCCAGCCCAGCGACATACCCGGGAGAAAGCGGTAGTCGGCACGGGTCTTCAAACCGTCGGCCAGCGACAGACCAAACAGCCCGTGCGCGACGCGCGTGCCGAAGGGTGTGGTCTTGGCGTATTCCTCGTCGAGGTGAACCGGCGTGAAATCACCCGTCAGTTCGGCATAGGCATTCACCATCGCTTCGGTGACCGTCACTGCGGGGGTGACGCATTCGTCACCGACCTTGGCATCGTCCCAGTAGCGCTCATCGGTCATGTCGCGTCTTCCTCTAGGCACGGGGATTGATCGCCAGGACCGCTTCCACGGCACCTGCGCTCGCTTGCAAGATTTCGACATTCAGCCCGCCCGGCAGTTCGAGCCAGTTCGGCCCGGCCGGCAACGCCTTGGCGCCCCAGGCAGTGGCACGGGCGAGCACACCGTCATAATCGTCGACCATGATGCCAAGATGGGCGAGACGCCCCTCCGGTCCGACAAAATTCGGATCTTCAATGAGTTGCACGCTTCCGAGCACCCATACCTGACGTGGGCGCGCACCATCGGCGGGTTGCTCGTCGCGAATGGCAAGACCAAGCACCTGACGAAAGAAGTCGACGTGATGATCAACGTCCGGCACGCGGATCGCGACGTGTTCGACATAGGCGCGTGGCAACGACATCGTCTCAGGCCTTTCCTGGATAATCGCTGCGGGCGTATTCGAGCCCTTTGACCAAAGCGACGAGGGTAGAGTTGACGGGGGTCGGCACGTTGAGCTTGGCGCCCCAATGCACGACGGCGCCGTGAATGTAATCGACCTCGGTCAGATTGCCGGACTGCAAGCTCTGCAACATCGACGTCTTGAACTCGGGCGGGAGTCCAGCAGACGCCATCGTCCAGGCACGGCGCGGATCTGCGATGGAGATCTTCACGCCGGCGGCCTGCGCGACAGCAATGCTCTCTGAAATGGCGGCCAGCGCGCAATCTTCCAGGATCGGTAGTGAATAGAGGCCGCCATAAGTCAGTCCGGTAACGGCGGTGATTCCTCCTCCGGCGACGTTGATGAACAACTTGTCCCACATCGTGCCCAAGATGTTGTCGCTGAGCAGCGTGAGAATGCCGGCACGATTGAAAGTCTCGGAAATTCGCTGCGCGCGCTCCGTCAAGCGTCCATCAAGTTCGCCGATGATGGTTTCCTTGCCGATGACCCCGGACCGAACATGACCAGGTCCAAGCAGCACGCCGCCAACGTAGGTCTTGCCTGCCATGACCCGGTCGCGACCAACTTCCTCCGAAAGGATGTCCTCGTGACCAAGACCGTTTTGAAGCGACATCACAACCGTCTGCGGCCCGATGATCGGCGCTGCCGCCTGGATCGCATCCCGCGTGTGGTAGGATTTGACCAGGACGATGACGAGGTCCGCCTTGATGCCGACCCGGGCCGCGGAGGTGCAGGCAGTGACCTTCACGACGGTCTCGCCGCCACCTTCGAGCACGCGAAGGCCGCGGGCATTGATTGCGTCAACATGGTCCTGGAACGGATCGATCAGCCAGACTTCGGCTCCGCCACGCGCTAGCGTGCCGCCGATGGTCGAGCCCAAGGCGCCGGCTCCGATAAAGCAGATCCTCATCCGAACGCTTCTCCCAGTGCCTTTGTCGGCATTGGTCGCGTGGTAGCAGGCCGGTCCACATTAAGATATGCTATGATCGCTATATCCATTATTGCGATTTTTAATGAAACATCAGCATCACGCCGAGACCAACCTGCTGGAGCCGCGCCTGCTCCGGCTCTTCGATGCGCTGTTCACCACGGGCAGCGTCACCAAGGCAGCCGAGAAGCTCGGTCAAAGTCAGCCGACCATTTCGATCTGGCTGGCCCGCCTGCGAAAGGAACTGGACGATCCGCTCTTCATCAGGTCAGCGGAGGGAATGCTGCCGACGCCGCGCGCCGAGGCTCTCATCGGCACGGCCAGACAGGCGTTGGAGATGCTGCGTCGTCTGACGGAGCTTCGCCCTGAGTTTGATCCGGCGACTGCAAAGCGCCGCTTCGTCATCTGCATGACGGATGCGAGCCACATCACGCTCCTTCCGGCCATCCTCAGCTATGTTCGTCGCGTTGCTCCGGGCATCCGCATTGAGGCGGCGCAGATTGGCGCCGACACCCCACGAATGCTGCAGTCTGGCGAGGCCGATCTAGCCCTCGGCTACATCTCGGACCTCGACGCCGGGCACTTCCAACAGGTGCTCTTTCCGCAGGATTGGGTCTGCTTGGCGAACGCAAACCATGCGAGGATCCGCGACCGCATCACCGCAAAGGATTTCAGGCGTGAAGCCCACGTCCTCATTCGCTCCGGCACCGGACATCAGTTGCTCGGGGACGCGCTACGGGAGCAGCGGATGGTCCTTGACGTCGCGCTTGAGCTCCCGGGCTTTTTGGGGTTACCCGCAATCGTCGGGACGACTGACCTGATCGCCACCCTTCCAAGACACATTGGCGAAACGTTGGCTCACTACTACGGACTGCGCGTGCTCGATTGCCCGCTGGCGATCGGCGGCTTTACGGTGAAGCAATATTGGCACGCCCGCTTCCATCACGACCCGGCAAACCAATGGTTGCGTGACGTCTGCGGGGAACTCTTTCAACAGCAGGAAGTGCGGGGTCTACATCGTTCCGGTCGGCCAAAGAAACGAAGGCCACGCGACTTGGCATCGTAGTCGAACGCTTATTGAAGGCGGAAGCTAAACGTCCGGTTTGCACGAAATGGCTGCCGATGTCATGTGTCCAACCCTCGAAGCCACGGTTGGTCAGGGAGGCAAGGCAGCCCTCCACCGCCTTTGCAGCCGACTGATGCGCGACCGTCTGGCGTACCACCTCGTAGACAATCATAGCTCGGCGCATGGCGGCCGCGTTGTATTCGATTGACGATCCGACTCGGGATGCCGGCGCCAGGGTACCGTAGTTCAACGCGAAACCGAAGCTGTCAAATGCCTCGTCAAAGAAGGTCACTTCACCGCGACACGCCAGATCGAAATGTCGGCGGAGTATGCTTGTCTCCTCGCGAGCTCGAATGCCTGCAATGGGCTTCGCGGGGGAAGAGCGCTTGGGAGATTGGGTGTATCCTTGGCATCTCGCGTAACACCGCCGCATTCACTGGCCGATATTCCCGCTCAACATGTTACCCCGGTGAAGGCGAGAAAGTCGTAGCGGAATTATGCAGATCGTCGTAGACGCCGGCGTGCGGCGACGTTCGAATATCGAGGCGGCCACGTCGGAGACGGCAACATCCAGTGTCTAAAGAAATCTGATTGAAAGGAAAGCTATGGCTTCTTCTCGTTCGGGCCGGGGCGGGCCAGTCGATCAACCCGATCGTGATGCAAATCCGGATGCGCCCTATTACCCTGATGCAACGTGGCAACACAGGAAGCCCTTGGAGTCGGGCATTAACCCTGACATTCTGAAGGAAGCCATCGATTTTGCAGTTGCCGGGGAGACGAAGGCGCCCCGCGACTTGGTGATGAATCACTATCAAAACTTCGGCCGCGAACCGTTCGGCTATGCAATCGGGCCCATCAGGGAGCGTGGTGACCCGACAGGAATCATTATTCACAAGGGTTACATCGTCGCCGAATGGGGAGAGCCGCTCAGGGTCGATATGACTCACAGCGTGACCAAGAGCTTTCTTTCAAGTGTGATCGGCATTGCCGTCGAGCGTGGCATGATCAAGAGCGTCGATGACGCCGTAAGGGATTACGTCGCGCCGATACAGCTCTACGCCCCACCCTTGACCACCAACAAATCGGATCGACTCAACACGCCCGATCTACTTCTCCCGTTTGAATCGCCGCACAATCGCGCCATCACCTGGGACAATCTGCTCCGACAGACCAGCGACTGGGAAGGCATCCTGTGGGGCAAGCCGGACTGAGCGGACCGGCCCAGCGACAATCCAGCGGAATGGGGGGCTTCGCCACGCAACACGCCAGGCACTGTTTACAAATATAATGACGTTCGCACCAATGTTCTGGCGCTCGCGGCCCTCAATGTATGGCGACGCCCGCTGCCGCAGGTCCTGAAGGATAATATCATGGACCCGATCGGTGCCTCCAGTACCTGGCGCTGGTTCGGCTACGAGAATTCCTGGGTGGTGCTGGATGGCTACCCGGTGCAGTCGGTGACCGGCGGTGGGCACTGGGGCGGCGGCATGTACATCAATGCCTATGACATGGCCCGCTTTGGTTACCTCACGCTGCGTCACGGCAAATGGAAAGATCGTCAATTACTCTCGACTCAATGGATCGATCAAGCCCTGACGCCGACCAAGCCCGAGCCGATCTACGGCTACATGAATTGGTTTCTCAACACCGACGGGAAACGCTGGCCGAGTGCTCCGGCCACCGCATTCGCCCATGTCGGCAACGGCACTAACATGGTCTATGTCGATCCCGAGCACGACCTCGTGGCCGTTGTTCGCTGGATCGACGGAGAAGCCATCGACGGTTTCCTGAAAAAGTTGCTCGCGGCCGTCGATCATGGATAGATCGGAGGCGTTACGGCTTAGTTTGAACGCCGGACGCGGCGGTAGCCCCTGCCAGTTCGCTGGCATGCGGGTTGCCTCTGTTCCGGATGCCGGTTCTCGGCACTGAATCTTCCGGCGTCGTTCTGCGTTTCGGAATCAAAAGGACAAAAAGATGCGATCGGATACTTGGCTCCGCGGCGCGCTGCTCGCCGCCTGCACAACAATGGTATTGGCGGCCCCGGCGCTGGCGCAAAAATCGGCTGACACGCTGCGCATCACCTGGCGCGATGCGATTCCTGACGTCAACCCATACTACAATTCGCAGCGCACCGGCATGGTCGTTGCGTTCCAGGCCTTCGACTGCCTGGCGTATCGCGATCCCCAAACCATGGAGATCAAACCGGCTCTGGCCACCTCGTGGAAGCAGGTCGATGACACCACGATCGATTTCACCCTGCGCGAGGGCGTAACGTTCCAGAACGGCGACCCCTTCACCGCTGATGACGTGGTGTACACGATCAACACCATCATTCAGGACAAGCGGGTGGCGATCCCCGCCTACTACACCTCCTTCGCCGGCGCCGAGAAGATCGACGACTTTCACGTGCGGCTCAAGCTGACCGGCCTGTCTCCGGCCGTGATGGAATATCTGTCGATGGTCACGCCGATCTGGCCGAAGGCCTATCGCGAGAAGATCGGCGCCGATGCCTATTCCAAGGCCCCGATCGGTACTGGCCCCTACAAGATCACCAAGGTCGACGGCACCACCCAGATCGATATGGAGCGGTATGACGGCTACTACGCCGGCAGCCCCAAGGGCCGGCCCGCCATCCGATACATCAAGATCCACGAAGTACCCGACGCCACAACCGAAATGACGGAGCTGCTTGGCGGACGCGCCGATTGGATCTGGGGTTATAATGCCGACCAGTTCGCGAATATCTCCCGGGTGCCAAATTTGGAGGCCGTGCGGTTCGGCACCATGCGCGTCCATTTCATGACTATCGACGCCGCCGGCCGTACAGGCGCCGACAATCCGCTGACCAAGCTGAAGGTTCGGCAGGCCGTTATCTCGGCAATCGACCGCGCCACGATGGCCAAGCAACTGATCCAGGGCGATTCGCGCGTGATCGACGCGCCGTGCTTCCCCAGCCAGTTCGGCTGCGATGTATCGGCGGCGGTAAAGTATCCATACGATCCGGCCCGGGCCAAGCAGCTTCTGGCTGAGGCCGGTTATCCCAACGGATTCGATACGGAACTCGTGACCTATGCTCCCGCGCAGCTGTCCGCTGCGATACAGAACTATCTCAAGGCCGTCGGCATCAACATGCGCATCCAGCAATTGCAGATCGGCGCGGCCATCCAGCTCGCGGAAGCAGGCAAGGCGCCACTGTATTCGGGCAGTTGGGGCAGCAATTCCGTCAACGATGCCTCGGCGTTCATGCCCTATTGGCTCGGCGGCGGATTGGACGACTACGCCCGTGACCCCGATGTGCACAAACTGTTGAATCAGGCCGGGGCCAGCAACGATCCGGAGGTGCGTCGCAAGGCCTTTTCCGAGGCTATCCGCCTGGCGACGGAGCGCGTCAATTTCATCCCGCTGTTCAGCGATGTCCGCTATGTCGCATTTTCAAAGCAGCTGAATTTCCAGGGCTTCCCGGACGATATTCCGCGCTTCTATTTGTCCAGCTGGAAGTAGATCCTGGCACAGCCTCCCACGGACGGCCGCGACCTGATACGGATCAGGTGGCGGCTGGCCTATGACGTAGTTGCCAGCAGACATTCGACCAGACGACCATCCTTGCGGATGTTGTCGGGCATTGTTACCGCGCATTCTGCGAATGCGCTCGGGCACCGCGGGTGGAAACGACAGCCTGGCGGGACATTCGTGGGATCCGGATAGGCATCGCCCAGTCCAACATCAGGAATGCCGAGAGCCGGATCCGGTGTCAGCACGGAGGAGAGAAGCGCCCTTGTGTAGGGATGCGCAGGCGTGCGGAACAGCTCCTGCGCCGGTGCCTGCTCGACGATCCGGCCGAGATACATCACCGCGACTTCCGTGGCGATGTGTTCCACCACTGCCAAATTGTGGCTGATGAAGAGATAGGTCAGCCCAAGCTCCCGCCTCAATTCCGTCAGCAGATTGAGAATCTGCGCCTGCACCGACACATCCAGCGCGCTGGTGGGCTCGTCACACACCACGATGCGCGGGTGCAGCACGAGGGCACGCGCGATGGCCACACGCTGACGCTGGCCGCCGGAGAGTTGTCCCGGCATGCGCTCGGCCATCTCGCTGGAAATTCCAACGCGCGCCAGCATCTCCATGACCCGGTCGACCTGCCGCGCCTTCGGCATATCGCCCTGGGAGGCCAACGGCAGGCCGACGATATCGCGAATGCGATGGCGCGGGTTGAGCGAGGAGAACGGGTCCTGGAACACCGGCTGGATCAGCCGGGCGCGTTCGCGTCGATCCATACCGGTCAGGCTGCGTCCGTCCACCAAAATCTCGCCCGAGGTCAGTGGCAGTAGGCCCATGATGAGCCGGGCGAGCGTTGACTTGCCGCAGCCGGACTCGCCCACGACGCCCAGCACGTCGCCCGCCGGGAGCGAGAACGTCACCCCGTCCACCGCGCGCACCGGTCGACGGAGGCGCACGATACCGCCGGACTGCTTGAACTCCCGGTGCACGTTCCTGACTTCGATGGCGTAAGTCATGCCGCGCTGGCCCGCGTCCAATCCGGCGGTAGCCGGCAAAGATAGGAATGATCGCCGCCAGCATCGCGCAGCGGCACGGCCTGCGCACATTCCGGCGCGGCTGACATACAGCGATCGCGAAACCCGCAACCGGCAAAGCCAGGCGGTATGCGGGGCACCATGCCCGGAATGTTACCCAGAGGCTCGCCCGTCTGCGTCTTGCCGGGCACGGGAATGCAGTCCAGCAGCCCGCGGGTGTAGGGATGCGTCGGAGCAGCAAACACGTCACCGACCGCGCCGGTTTCGACCACTTCGCCCGCATACATCACCGAGACACGCTGCGCCATGCGCGCTACCACCCCGAGGTCATGCGTGATCAACAGCAATGCCAGTCCCAACTCTTGCTGCAGCTTCTGCAACAACCGCAGGATCTGCGCCTGCACCGTCACATCGAGGGCGGTGGTGGGTTCGTCGGCGATCAGCAACTCTGGATCACACATCAGCGCCATCGCGATCATCACCCGCTGGCGCAGGCCGCCGGAGAGCTGATGGGGATACTGGCCCAGACGCATCCCCGGCGCCGTGATTCCCACGCGCGCCAGCAATTCGGCCGCCCTGTCCATGGCCTGCCGCCGTATGGCGCGACGATGGCGTTCGAGCACCTCGGACATTTGCGACCCGATCGTGTAGGCCGGGTTCAGACTCGTCATCGGTTCCTGGAAGATCATCGATATCTTGTCGCCGCGCAGCCGCGACATCTGCCGCTCCGACATAGCAAGCAGATCCTGCCCCTGAAAGCGGATATGATCGGCAGTTCGGATGATGCCACGCGGCAGCAGGTTCATCACCGACAGCGCGGAGATGGATTTGCCACAGCCCGACTCGCCAACCATGCAATGCGTTTCGCCGCGAGCTACTGCGAGCGACATGCCCCGCACCGCTTCCGTGCGCCCGCCGATGGACACCCGCAGATTGGCGACGCTGAGAACCGGATCTTGCAACGAGGCTGTCATCGCTCCAGATCCGCTCCTAGCATGTCGCGCAGTCCATCACCCAGAAGGTTGACGCCGAGCACCAGGACGAACAGCACGACGCCCGGGGTCATGATCACCCACGGGCTGAAGAACATGTATTCCTTGGCCTCGGCGATCATTAGGCCCCAGCTCGGCAAAGGCGGCGGCACGCCTAGGCCGAGAAACGACAACGCAGCTTCAAGCAAGATCGCCAGCGCCATTTCCAGCGTTGCCACCACCACCAAATGATTGGCAATATTGGGCAGCACCTCGCGCACGAGAATGTGCACGCGCGAGGCACCGGCAGCTTGGGCTGCGGCGATATAATCGAGGTTGCGCACTTGCATCGCGGTGGTACGAGCCACGACGGCGAACCGGTCCCACAGCAACAGCCCCAGCGTGAGGATCACCACCGCAAGCGAACTGCCAACCAGCGCCACCACCGTCAACGCCACCAGGATCAGCGGGATCGACAAACGGCAGGTGATAAGGAACATGACGAAGTCATCGGTCCGCCCGCCATAGAACCCGCCGACGATCCCGAGCGTGATGCCGATGAGCCCGGATGTGATAACGGCCAGCACGCCAATCAGCATGGAAATGCGCGTGCCGTAGATCAGGCGCGAAAGATAGTCCCGCCCGATCTGATCCGTGCCCAATAGATGCGTCGGTTGGCCGCCCTCCATCCAGACCGGCGGGATCAGGCGCAGGTTGAGGTCCTGAGCGAATGGATCATGCGGCGTCAGATAGGGCGCGAAAATCGCGACCAGCAACGCGGTCCCTACGATCACCACTCCGAGCAGCGTGGCGAGGCGGCGAAAAGCTGGAAAGCGCCGGCGACCCGGAAGGGCTTGTGCAATCCCGACCGAACTCACGCTCGCAGCCTCGGATCCAGCAGCGCATTCATCATGTCCGCCAGCAAGGTCAGGACGATGTAGATGACGGCCAAGAATAGCACGACAGCCTGCACGACCGGGAAATCATTTTTGATGATCGATTCCCAGGCCAGATAGCCGACGCCCGGCAGCGCGAATACGGACTCGATCACCACTGACCCTCCCAACATGAAACCAAGCTGCACGGCCGCGATGGAGACCACCGGCATTGCCGCATTGCGCAAGGCGTGCTTGAGGATGATCTTCGTTCGACTCAGTCCCTTGGCGCGCGCGGTGCGAATGTAATCCGCTGCCAGCGCGTCGATCATTCCCGACCGCGTCAGGCGCATCAATGCCGGGATAGCCGAAAAGGCGAGCACGATCCCCGGCATGATATAGCCTTGCCACGTTTCCACGCCCGAAATTGGCAACCATTGCAGTTCCAGGCCAAGCAGAACGATCATGACCAAGCCGAGCCAAAAGCCCGGCATCGCCTGTCCCAGCAACGCCACCATCATGATGCCACGGTCGATGGCCGAGCCCTCCCGCACCGCCGCCAGAATGCCTAGCGGCAGGCCGATCAACAGGGCGATCGAAAGTCCGGTCAGGCCAAGTGTCAGAGTGACCGGCAATCGGTCGCGGATCAGTCCAGAGACCGGGGCATGGTAGAGAAAGGATCGGCCGAGATCGCCCTCGGCGGCATGGCCGGCCCACTCGAGAAACTGCACCACTAACGGCCGGTCGAGGCCATAATTCTTCGTAATGATCGCGATATCGGCCGCGGTCGCGTTCGGGCCTGCGATGGACGCGGCCAGATCGCCCGAAAGGTGTGTCAAGGCGAAGCTGACGACCAGCACCGTCAGGCACACCAAGGCGGCCAACCATAGTCGGCGAAGAATGAAGAGCACCATTGGCGACAACTACGATAGCGAGCAACTAACGGCAAGTTCAAGATGACAAGCCGCCGGAATGGCGAAATCTGAATTCTGCCTGTCTTTCCTGCACCGCGCCTGACCGTGTTCTCGTCGAGGTGAAGGACTCGGGACCGGGATTGGCCACAGAAAGTATCGAGCGCGTCTTCGGCCCCTTCTACACGACGAAGCCGGGCGGCCTGGGGGTGGGACTGTCGATCTGCAGTTCGATCATCGAAGCTCATACCGGGCGCCTGTGGGTGACCGCCAACCTGCCTCGTGGCGCGATTTTCCACTTCACAGTGCGCCAACTTCGCGCACCAGGCGGGAAAGTCCATTTTGTCCAACCGGGACAGCAGATTTTCGGCGGCCGGGTCAGCCCACGACGACGTAGATCTTCCGCACCGTCTCGATCGTCTTCCAGACGCCGACATAGCCCGGTTTCATCACGAAGCTGTCGCCGGCGCGGAAAATCCGAGGCTCCCGGCCTTCCTCGGTCAGCTCCACCACGCCGGAAAGGATGTAGCAGTACTCGAAGGTCTCGCCCTTGATCGAGCGGTTCTCGCCGGGCGTGGCCTCCCAGACTCCGGTCTTGACTGAGTCGCCGCGGGAAGCGTCCTGTGCCCAGGTCTTGTAGGATGGATCGCCGGAGACCAGGCGGCCTGGCAAGGTCTTGGAGTGCTTGGGCTCGCCAGTGGGGGCGAGGTCGAGCTTAACGAGAAGAGACATGGTGACAGCCTTTCTTTCGTGGTGCAGGCGACGTTGTCGATAACCGCCCTGGCCGGTGGGCAACAGTTCACGGCGCGCAAATCTACATTTTACATCATCTCAGGACGGCGGATCGCTGACCCGTCGCTGAAGCGAGCAAGTCGATAGGGGCTCGGATCGACACACGGCGTATCCCCGGTCGCCAACTGGCTCGCGATAAGGCCGCTACCAGGGCCGATTCCGAAGCCATGTCCACTGAAGCCCGAGGCGATGACCAGACCCGACAACGCATCGACCGTCGATATGATCGGCACGAGATCGGGAGCGGTATCGATGAGCGCGCCCCACGACGCGGCCACCTCTATGCCCCGCAGGGCAGGAAACTCCTTGGTGAGATTGCTGATGGCCAGATCCACCATCTGCGGATCGGGAGCCGGGTCCAGGATCCGAATCCGTTCAAATGGCGAGACTTCGTCGTTATGCCATCCGCCAGCCGCCTCGGGCCCATTCCAGAATGAGCTGTTGAGACGGTATTTGAGCTTCTTGGCTAACTTCGCGCGGTACATTTGATAGAACCGCGTCGCATAGCGCAGACCCTGCGGTGCAATATTCAGTGTGCCGTGGCCGGGGACCGCGACAGTATATCCCCCATCGACCCGTCGGCGCATCGAGAAGCCGGGAGCGGCAAAATTTCCGGCAGTCAGCACATCGGCGATCGGCTTGGTGCGCAGCGCCGTCGCGCCAATGTTTGCGATAGGCAGGTCGATGCCATGCCGACGGCACAAACGCGAGGTCCAGGCCCCGCCTGCGGCCACCACAATCGGCGCCCGGATCAAACCTCGCTCGGTCCAGACGCCCTGAACCGATCCGTCGGTAATCTCGAGGCCGCGTACAGCGCAATTCTGCTGAAGTGAAACTCCGAGCGCCTTCGCGCCTTCAGCGATTGCCGGTACTGCCATGCTCGGTTCGGCGCGGCTACCCGTCGGCGACCAGACCCCGCCGATCCACTTGGTCATTGTCCCGGGTGAGCGCTCCCCCGCCTGAACTGACGTCAGCAATTCGCTGTGATAGCCTCTCTCCGCGGCCGACCTCAGCCAACTTTCCCATTTGGCAAAGACCCCCGGATCATCGGTACAATAGAGATTTCCGGTCTGCCTGAACCCGAGATCACGTCCGATTTCCCGGCCGAGTTCGTCCCAACGTTGCAGGCTCAGCATCGCCAGTGTCAGTTCGTGAAGATCGCGGTTCTGCTGACGGACCCAACCCCAATTGCGGCTCGACTGTTCGCCTGCGACCACCCCCTTCTCGATGAGAGCGACAGACCGCCCCTTTTTCGCGAGCTCGTAGGCTGTGCAAGTGCCTATGATGCCGGCGCCTATGACCACAGCATCGACATGCGTCGGAAAATCCGGGCTGGTTTGAACGAGATCAACTTGAACGGGCACTGTAAGATTTTTCCGAGTTTTTGTTCTGATCGCAGATAGGCGACCTAGCCTGCGACCCTGATCAGCGCGCGTTTGCCTTGTCGGCCGAGCATAGCCGCAGGCGTTTGATAGAATGTGCCGCAATGCGTGGTCATTCAGCAGAAGGGCCACCGGTTGACGGCGAAACCAGCACGAAGTTTCGCAGTGCTGTCTCTTTCGCCCCTCCTGAGTCGAACCGACACGGAGGGTGCTCACCCTGTCTCCTGATGGTCAGTCCGCAGGTCCAGCGTGAGGCAGTCGTTTCGCTCCTGGCGGTCCGGCTCTCATCGCAGGTCGGGCCGGCATTTATTCCCGGCTGAACTGCGCCATCGATGTCAGGGTATGTGAGCGGTACCGGTATTGGCGGCTGCCGTACCAGGTTCGAGCAGCACGACCTCGCAGGTATCGTCCAACGCGACAGGGCAATGCTCGACGCCATGCGGGACCACGATGAACTCGCCCGCCTCGATGATCTCGTCCCGATCGCGGAACTTCATCAGGAGCCGGCCCTTGTGCACGAAGAAAAGTTCGTCCTCGCGCTTATGAAAGCGCCAGATGAACTCGCCCGAGAACTTGGCAAGCTTGATTTGCATATCATTGATCTGACCGGCGATCTTTGGAGACCAGGTGTCGTTGAAGCGCCCGAACGAGCTGGTCAGGTTCTTCTTGTGGAACGGCGAGAGGTGCCGATTGAGCACGGCCACGTCACGAATGATGGCCCCGAGTTGGCGAGCGACGTCCTTGTCGTCGGCCGGATACTTGCCGTCCAAGGCGGCAGTGCCGATCGTGAATCCGGCGGCGCCCGCTTCCTTCAGGATGGCGATCTGCTCGGGCGTATCAATCGAGCCGGCCACGTAGACGGGCTTGGACACCGCCGCGCACACCGCTTTGATGAGGGCCGGAACGTCTTCCTTGGACCTATAGGCGAGCAGGTCGAGACCATGCACGCCCTCTCGCGCGGTCAACGCCTTGGCGCTGTTGACGATCTCCTCGATACTCCCTTCGAGCACGCTCGGGTGACCCGTGATGCGACCCGGGAACGGGAAGTATTGGATCCCGGTGTCGGCGACGATCGGCAGGACATCGTCGACACGTGTGCCGCCGAGCAAGATGTCAACGCCGATTTCGGCCGCCGCCTTCGCTGAAACGATTTCACTTTCCGGATCGAGTGAAACGACCTCGAGATAGGAGGTCGCGCCGTCTGCCTTGATGACCTGGTTGAGGACCTTGAGTCGGTCGATAGGCAGGCCGATGTCCTTGAAGCCGATATGGCGAACGCCGAGATTCAAGGCGGTTTTGAGCTGTTCTGATGCGTCCACGACCGTGCGGTCGTTGCGCGTCAGCATGAAGATGAAGCGGAGGCCCATTAGACTACCCTTTCAAGTTCTTTGGTTGTGGTTTGCGCAGCAACGAGCCTCCGCGCATAAGCGAGCGCGGTCTCTAGACTGGTAGGATCGGCAATGCCCTGACCAGCAATGTCGAACGCCGTGCCATGGTCAGGACTTGTGCGGACGAACGGCAGGCCGAGCGTGATGTTCACACCTTTTTCGAGGCCGAGATATTTTACCGGGATCAGGCCCTGGTCGTGATATTGGGCCACGACCACATCGAAGCGGCCCTTGCGGGCCTGCATGTAGACAGTGTCGCCGGGCCAGGGACCACTGGCGTCGATGCCCTCGGCGCGCGCGGCTTCGATCGCGGGCCGGATGATCCGGATTTCCTCGTCGCCGAAGAGACCGCCTTCGCCGGCATGGGGGTTGAGCCCTGCGACCGCAACGCGCGGCGCCGCGATCCCGAGGGCCTTGCCGCCCTCATTTGCGAGCCGGATCGCCGACATCTGCGCGTCGAAATCCGCCTGGTCGATGGCCTTGCGCAGCGACGTGTGGATGGTGACGAGAACCGTGCGGATATCGTCGTTGGCCAGCATCATCGCAACGCGCTTCGCGCCACCATAATCGGCGAGGATTTCGGTGTGCCCGGGATAGCGAATGCCCGCGCTTCCCATCGCTTCCTTGTTGATCGGCGCGGTGACGATGCCGCTGACCTTGCCGGCCTTGGCTGCCGCGATGGCGGCGACGATCGCGTCGAAAGAAGCTTGGCCGGAAATGGCACTGACGACCCCTAGCGGGGGCGGCGCGATGATTTGCGTCGCCTCGACTATCTCAATGGAGCGCGGCTCAGAACGTGCCTCTTCAGGTCCGGCGATACGCCTGACCGTCAGGTCGAGACCCAGACGATGGACGATGTTCTCCATCACGACGTAGCTGCCGAAGACGACCGTGCGTTCATGGCCCTTGGCCAATGTCTTCGCCACGATCTCCGGGCCGATGCCGGAGGCATCGCCCATTGTGATGGCGAGGGGAGCGGTTTGGGTCATCACAAAACCTGTTCTGATACGGAGGCGCCAAAGCGGAGCTGCGCGATCGCACGACGCAGCGTGTTGTCGTCGCCGAAGCCGCCTGCCTTCGTGGCGATAAGTAGCTCCCGCCCACCTTCGAGGGATGCGCGGCCAAGCGGAAAGCCTGGCTCAAGCTCTTGCGGACCAGCCCCATCGGTGGCGCTGGTCAAGTCGTCGGCGAGAATACCGATCGTGTATTGGCTATTGGTTCGCATGGATCAATTATCTCAAACCAAACCAGTATAAGAAGCGATAGTTTTTGTGCTTCATTGGTGATATTTTATCACCAATGAAGCGGTCAGAAATACCTTCGTTGGACGACTTGCGTGCGTTCGAGACCACGGCGCGCCTGGGGTCCGTCCGCTTTGCCGCCGACAGCCTTGCCCTGACCCATGGGGCTGTGAGCCGCCGTATCACCAAACTTTCCGGGGACCTCGGCTTCAAACTCTTCGAAAAAAGCGGACGCGGCTTGCGACTCACGGCTGCTGGAGAGGTGCTCAACCTCACACTCGGCCGGTTCTTCACTGAGCTGGCGACGACCGTTGAGAGCTTGCGTGCTGCCAACGCTCACCAGAATTCCCTCGTTCTCTCATGCGAGCCTTCAGTCGCGATGCGCTGGCTTATTCCGAGGCTTGCAAGCTTCCAGGCCGCCCACCCCGATATCGCTCTACATCTGTCAGTCGGTGGCGGGCCCGTCGAGTTTCGCCGCGACCGGATCGATCTTGCCATACGGCGGCTCGACTTTGCGCTCCCGGAGGCGTGGCACGTCCGGCGCCTTTTTCCCGAGAAGGTAGGACCGGTCATGAGCCCTCGGCTCGCGCCAGCGTTTGCCTCGGGGGAGTACATCGCCTTGGGTTCAAAGACCCGGCCTGACGCCTGGTCGCGATGGCTTTCCATCCACCCGTCGGTGCGGCGCCCCACGGAGATTCGGTTCTACGACCACCACTTCCTGATCGTTGAAGCCGCATCGGCGGGGTTGGGCGTTGCCCTCAGCCCGCGGGTCCTTGCAACCGACGACATCGATCGAGGGCGGCTCATCGCACCCGCCGGTTTCGATCCCGACGAAAGCCACTATGGCCTGATCTGGACAGGAGAACCCGAACTGTCCGGGAAAGCCCACGATCTTGCTCTATGGCTGCAAGGACAGTGCAAGAATTTCATCTGAAGCGCGATGGCGTGGCGTTCGGAGCCTATATCGAGCTACCGGTAAAATCCGAGAACAGCCTTTGTTTCCAGATATTCCTCCATACCCTCGAGCCCATATTCCCGGCCGTTGCCGGACCGCTTGTATCCGCCAAAAGGTGCGTTCGGGTCCCAGTCGGGATGGTTGAGATGCACTTGACCCGACTGGATCCGCCCGGCGACCGCCCGCACCATCTCAATATCCGTACCTTGCACGTGGGCACCGAGGCCGTAGACGGTGTCGTTGGCGATCTCGACCGCCTCATCGATCGTATCGTAGGGAATGATCGACAGCACCGGGCCGAAGATTTCCTCGTGCGCAATCCTCATGTCGCGACGGACGTTCGAGAAGATCGTCGGCCGCGCATAGAGGCCGACCTGAAGGTTGTCGGGTCGCCCCGGCCCGCCAATGACAAGCTTGGCGCCCTCCTCCAGACCGACACCAATCATGGCCTGGATACGCTCGAACTGCGGCCGGTTGGCGATCGGACCATGGGTCGTGCTTTCCGCGCGCGGATCGCCGACCACCATTTCGGAAGCAGCCGCCGCGGCGAGAACCTCGACGTCCGCCATCTGCGAGCGGGACACAAGCATGCGCGTGGGTGCGCTGCAGGATTGACCGAGATTGCGGAAAGCGGCACCAACGCCGAGTGGAACGGCCCGGCTCAGATCGGCATCAGGTAAAATGATGTTCGGCGACTTGCCGCCGAGTTCCTGGGCAACGCGCTTGACGGTGGGCGCCGCCGCTTGCGCGACGAGAATCCCTGCCCGGGTCGAGCCGGTGATCGAGATCATGTCGACGTGCGGATGCGACGCGAGAGCGGCGCCCACGATTGGACCTATCCCATTGACGAGGTTGAAGACGCCGGGCGGGCAACCGGCATCGTCCATCACCTCCGCGAACAGCAAGGCGCTCAGAGGTGACAATTCGCTCGGCTTCAACACCACCGTGCAACCCGCCGCGAGGGCCGGACCGACCTTGGCTGTGATCTGGTAGAGAGGCCAGTTCCAGGGGGTGATGAGGCCGCAGACGCCGATGGCCTCGCGCATGATGGCGGTGTTGCCGCGCGGGTTGATGAAAGAATAGGTCGCGAGATTGTCACGCGCGACACGGATATGTTCGGCGGCCAGCGGCACCTGGGCGCGGCGCGCATAGGTGATCGCGGCCCCCATCTCGCTCGTGAGTGCCTGCGCGAACAGTTCCAGCCGATCGAGGATCAGATCATGGACCCGGTCGAGCAGCGCCGCCCGCTCGGCCGCCGGCTTACGAGACCAGCCGGCGAAGGCTCGTCTGGCGGCGGCGACCGCGCGCTCCACATCCTCGTCATTGCCGAGCGCGACCTCGGCGATCGGCTGCTCGGTCGCCGGGTTGACGGCGGCCGCGGTGGCCGATCCGATCGGCTTCCGCCATTCTCCGTCGATGTAGAATTTGCAGAGGAAGCCGGCTTCCATCAGGTGTCGAACCGACGAGATCATTGGAAGCGGTCTTTCATCCGGTAATAGGCGCCGATCAGCGGAAGGAACCAGGGGGGACCGAGATGGCCCGGAATGGCGGGCCAGGCGAAGTCTTTCCAGGGATTGAGCTCGGCGCGCCCGTCCATGACTTCCGCCATGATCGTCCCCATCAGGGTCGACATCTGGGTGCCGTGGCCGCTGTAGCCCATGGAATAATAGATGCCGTTGCGTTCGCCGGCGCGTGGCAGCCGATCGCGCGTCATGTCGACCATCCCGCCCCAGCAATAGTCGATGCGCACGCTGCGAAGCTCGGGGAAAACATCGTGCAGCGCGGTCTGCAGGATCGCGCCGCTTTTTTCGTCCGACGCCGGGTTGGAGATGGCGAAGCGCGCGCGTCCGCCGAACAGCAGCCGATTGTCGGGCGTCGTTCGGAAGTAGTTGACCAGGTTCTTCGTATCCACCGCCATTCGGCGGCGGGGCAGAAGTCGATCGAGCGTCGCGATCTGCAAGGGCTCGGTGACGATCAGGAAGGCGCCCACCGGCACGATCCGGCGTCGAATCCAACCCAGCGGTCCCGTATGCGAGGTGCCGCTCGCGAGCAGAACTTGCGAGGCCCGAAGCCGGCCCTTGGGCGTCTCGATCTCGTGGCCTCCGCCGGCGGCGGGTCGCAGGCCCATCATCGGCGTACGCTCGTGGATCTCGACGCCGCGCCGCGCCGCCGCGTCCGCAAGACCGCGGACGAAGCGCCCGACATGCATGCCGGCGCTCTTGCGGTAGATCAGCCCGCCGTAATAGCGCTGCGACCCCACCTCGCCGGCGAGATCAGCACGGGTCACCATCGCCGTGTCGGGATCGACATTGGCGGCCAGCAATTCCTGACTGCGCGCCAGCTTGTCATAGTGCTCAGGCCTTGCCGCAAGCTTGATCTTGCCGACGCGCGCGAAGCTGCAGTCGATCTTCTCTTCCGTCACCAGCCGCTCGACCGTGGCAACCCCGGCATCGAAGGCCCGATAGAGTCGATCAGCGACGTCCTTACCGAGCTTGGCCGAGAGCGTGCCGTAGTCCTGAGCGAACCCATTGTTGCACATGCCGCCGTTTCGGCCGGACGCTGCGTGCCCGATCGTCTCGGCTTCGAGGAGTACGACGCGCGCGCCCTTCTTGGCGAGCGCCAGAGCGGCCGATGAACCGGTCAGGCCGCCGCCGATCACCGCAACGTCGCAGACGCCTTGCACCGGTCCTGCGGCGGCGCGCGTGAATGGCTCCGATGTATCCAGCCAATAGGATGTAAGCTTCATACCGGCTCCGAAATCTCGTCGATCTGAATGCCGGGCATCCGCACCTCGCGGCGCCCATCACCGTTTGAGAACCCTACCAGCCGCGCATCCGCGGCCACTGGGCTTCGATTGCGTCGCTGCCCGCGGCAACGACATTGTACAGCTCGTGCTGTGACGCCGTCGCGCACGCGTGATTGGGCAGGATCCTGACCTTCGTGCCTATCGGGAGATCCGGCAGAGCTTCAGCCGAGCCCGACCTAATGGCGAGGATGCCGTGCTCCTGGCTCGCCTGCGAGACGATCAGATCCGGGTAGAGTTTGCCGGAAAGGTCGCAGGCGAGACCGTAACCCTGGTCGGCCCGCTGCGCCGCGGTGCCGCGATCGCGCGATAGAGCCATCCAGCCCGCATCGATCAAGATCCAGCCCTTCTCCGGCTTCGTGCCGATGACGGTGGCGAGAACTGAGACCGCAATGTCGTCTGTGGTGCAGACACCGACACCGTGCATCACCAGATCGAAGAACATGTAGACGCCGGCCCGCATCTCCGTCACGCCGGTCAGGTTTTCGGCGAAATGGGCGGTGGGCGTCGAGCCGACACTGACGATGGGGCATTCGTACCCCGCCTCGCGCAATTTCTCCGCCGCAGCGACGGCCACGGCCCTTTCGTTCTCCGCAGCCTCTACGAGAGCCTCGGACGTGCAGAGGCTGTAGGATTCCCCGGCATGGGTGAGAATGCCGGCGAGCTTGACGCCGGCTTCGGCCAGGGCGTCTGCAACGGCAAAGAGCCGGGGATCGGTGGCGGTGAGACCGCCGCGGTGGCCGTCGCAGTCGATCTCGATGAAGGCCGACGGTGTCACACCAGCGGCGCGGCCGGCCTCGCCCAGGATCGTCGCCTGTTCGGGCGAATCGAGCAGCATCTTGAGGTCGATGCCAACCTTCCGGAGACGCATCGCCCTTTCGGCGGTGTGCTGTGCCAGGCCCACGGCATAAGTCATGTCCCGTAAGCCGTACTGCGCGAAGTACTCCGCCTCCGCCAAGGTTGAAACGGTGATCGGCCCCGACCCGGACGGATAGGCGCGCCGGGCGACCTCGATGGATTTCGCGGTTTTCATGTGGGGGCGCAGCACGACGCCTCGCGCTGCCATGCGAGAGGACAAACGGGCGAGATTACGATCCAGCCGGTCCTTGTCGAGCAGGAGGGCCGGTGTCGCCAACGTGCCGACCGTTGCGGCCGTCTCGCCGGACCCGGCGTTCGGGATATCCGTTCCGTACAGCTTCAAGCGCATCATCCGACGTCTCCTAGCCGAAGGACTGGTTGGCGAGCGCGAACAAGCGCGCCGGCCCGGTCGATGGCATCTGCGTCCCAAGGACCATGGTGGTGGCGCCGCTGACTTGCTGCAGCCCGATGCCTTCGAGCCACTCCCCGAGTTGCGAGGTGATAGGGGTATCGATCCGGACGAAAACACTCCCGAGGGGCGCGAGCGCGACCTCGATCAATGCGCGCGCATCGGTCGGGCTCTCGGCGACCACTGGACCGATGACATGCCCCCGGCCGAAGAGACGGGAAATAGCGTAGCCGCAGGGTCTGTCGTTACGCAGCAGGACATAGCCGCCGCCGACCTCCATCAGCCGACTCAACATCTCGTGCCTCGTCCAGCCGGTGGCCTCGTGATCGAGACCCACGATCGCCTCGAAATCCGATGGAGCCATCGCCCTGACGAGGCATGGCCGCGGCGCCTCATGGCGTTCCTTATGGGGTTCCTTGGGAATTCCATGATGCTGGTGGATGACCCCGATGGGGACGAAGCCGCGGCGCTGGTAAAGTGCCATGCCTTCGGCGGTCGAATTCAGCGTGATGATCCGTGGTCGTGCCGCCGCGAGCAGCGCGTCCATCAGTCGGGCCCCGTAACCGCGTCCCTGAACAGCTTTCGAGACGATGATCATGCCAGCGGAAGCGTGGGTGTCGCCGTATAGCCACCAGCCCGCGGTCCCGATCACCACACCGGCGCGCTGCAGAACAAAGCCATGGCCTAACTGCCGCGCAAAATCCCAATCCTCAAGCCGATAAGGCCAAGACATCTCCTGCGAGAGCTTCAGGGCGCCTTCCAGATGTGCTTTCGCAAAAGGAACCAGGGCTACGGCTTCATTGTCGTGGTCTCCGGCCTGGTAAGCTGCGGTTGTCATCATGGGTCGACGTCTCTTGCTCTGATTGCCCGGCCAATTGCCACTGCCCGACCGGGCGAGTGCCACCTGATGATCCTCACGCAGTCTGCAGCGTATCTTGGCCTCGACAGCATTACGCAATCGGACTGGAGCAAAGTTCAGCACAGAATTTCATTGATGATGCGACAGAACGGCCAATCTGCTGTCACGGGCTGGCGCGTCCCAACTATTCAGCCGGTCGCTCCTGCACATCATGGTTCTTGACCGTCTGTGTATCCGCGGGAAGGTGATGTGTACGGGCGCGCCTTGGCTTTGCGCCTCGGACCGCATCGAGCTCAAACGATCAAATGTGGTCGTCTCGAACGTCCAAGGCATCTCGCAGCCCGTCGCCGATGAAGTTGAAGCTCGTCACCGCAATCGTGATTGCGGCACCGGGAATGATGGCGAGCCATGGCGCGCTCGCCAGATACTGCTGAGCGCCATTGAGCATGTTGCCCCAGCTGGGCAGCGGCGGCTGGATCCCGTAGCCGAGAAAGCTGATATAGGCTTCCAGAAGAATCGCGCGGGCGACGGCCAGGCTCGCGGCGACGATGATCGGACCCATGGCATTGGGCAGGATCTCGCTGAACATGATATTCCTCCCGCGGAGCCCCACCATACGCGCAGCCTGGACAAACTCGCGCTCGCGCAGCGAGCGGACCTCCGCCTCGACAATTCGGGCAGTCTCCATCCAGCTCGTGACGGCGATGATGACGGTGATCATCACCGGGCTGGGCCGCAGCGTTGCGGCCAGCGCCAACACGAGGAAGATCGACGGATAGGACAGGAAGCCGTCCACCATGCGCATCAGCGCCGCCCCGATCCAGCCGCCGCGATAACCCGCCGTCACCCCGACGAGCGTTCCGATTAGCGTCGACAACAACATCGCCGAGAATCCGACCAGCAGCGAAACGCGGCCGGCCATCAATAGCCGCGCAGCCAGGTCACGCCCCAGCGGGTCGGTTCCGAGGTAGTGATGACCACTCAGAGGCGGAGCAAAGCGCGCGCGCAAATCGATGTTGAGCGAGTCGTAAGGCAACGCGTAGGGAGCGACGACGCAGGCCAGCACAAGCAAGGTGATCATCGCTATGCCCGCGAGCGCCAGATGATGGCGCGTGAAGCGGTTCACCGCACGGCTTCGCCACCAGCGGGTCGGGGTCAGGTTCGCGGTGGTGATGGCGGTCATAATGCGGCTCCTGTTAGTGGCACGAACCTGCGTCTCAGCTCAAGCGAATGCGCGGATCGACGACAGCGACCACGATGTCTGCGATCAGGTTACCCAACACGACCAGGACGGCCGAGAATATCAACAGCCCCATCACGACCGGATAGTCGCTGTAACCAAGGCTATCGAGGAACAACCGTCCCATTCCCGGCCAGGTAAAGACCGTCTCGGTGACCAATGCGCCGGTCAGAAGGCTGGGCAGCTGCACCCCTGCCAGCGTGATCATCGGCAACAGCGCATTGCCGACGACGTGCTTCAGCAGGATGCGGCGCTCGCTGACGCCCTTGGCGCGAGCCGTCTTGACGAAATCCTGGGTGAGCGCATCGAGTGTCGCCGTGCGCATGTAGCGGCTCCAGATCGCGACATGAACCAGCGACAACACCACACTTGGCAAAATCAGGTGATGCAAATAGTCCAGCACCGAGCCGTCGCCGATTGCGTACATGTTGCCTGCGGGCACCCATCCGAGCTTCAGCGTGAAGATATAGATGCCGATGAGCCCGAACCAGAAAGTCGGGACCGACAGTGCGACCATGGCGCCGACCGTCGCGCAGTAGTCGAAGAGGGAATAGCGGTGGGTGGCACCGCGGATTCCGATCCAGGACCCGATCGCGATCGCCAATGCGGTGGACGTGCCCATCAGCAGCAGCGTCGCCAAGAGATGTCGGCTGATCACCGTCAGCACCGAGGAGCCATCACGATAGGAGTGCCCCCAGTCGCCCTGAACCAGTCGCCAGGCCCAGTCGAAATACTGAATCCAGAGCGGCCGGTTCAGCCCCAGCTGCTCCGAGAGCCGCGCGATGTCCTTCTGGGTCATGCCAGGATCGAGCCCGAATTGCGCGAGAGGCCCGCCCGGCATGAGGTTGAGCACCGTGAAGCCGATGATCGATACGATCACCAGCAGCACGATGCTCTGCGAAAGACGGTTGAGCAGGAACCTGGGCATTCGAGTCTCCAAGTTAGCTTGACAGTGCCAGTCGGTCGCCGCCCTTCGCCTCTGCAGACCTCGGGCGGCGATACATCAACTCGCCCAATACCAGGCCAGCGCGTTCCAGGATTCTGTGCGCGTGTTGCCGTTCGGTACGACGCCCGAAATCCCTTTCCTGGTGCCTTGGACCGCATTGGTCTGGTACAACGGAAGGAAGGGCAGGTCCCGACGGACGAGCTCTTGTACCCGTTGGTAGATCGCACGCCGGCTTTCGGAATCGAAAGTGCGCGCTCCCTTGTCGAGCAGGGCGTCAACCTCCGGATTGGCATACTGCGCATTGTTCGATCCGCGGCCGCCCTTCGCTCCGATCGACCGCGAGTGTAGGCGATTGGTGACATCCGGGTCTGCGCCGATCAGATACGAGCTGCCGACGATCACGGAATCGAACTGCGACTGCATCCAGAACTCGCCCCACATCACGGCAGCCGGCAGATTCGATATCTTCATCTCAATGCCCAACTGAGCAAATGTCTGCTGCAGGAACTGCTGTACCTGCTCACGTAGGGGATCGCCTGAGGTGGTCGAATTGGCGAAGGACAGACGAACGCCGTTCTTGGTACGAATGCCGTCCGCTCCCGGCGCCCAACCAGCCTTGTCCAGAATCTGGCCCGCCCGCTTCAGGTTGAATTCGTGCATCGGCAGATTGGCATTGAAGTAGAAGGACTGCCTCGGCATGAAGGTCTCCGTCGGAGACGGAACTCCGTAATAGAGCCCCTGGATGATCGACTCTTTATCGATCGCCGCGTAGAGAGCCTCGCGAACTGCAAGCTCCTTGAACTGCGGGCGCTCCAGGTTCAGGTAGAAGGACTCGAACGACGTTTTTGGGACGAGGGTCACCACGCGGTTCGGCAGAGACTTGGCCTCCCCGTAATGATCGGCAGTGATGTAAGGCTGCCCCACAAGATCCACGTCGCCGCTCTTGAACTGGGTGTACAGGACGGTGAGATCGGGAATGTACTTGAAAACCAGTCTCTCGATATGAGGGCCTTCGCCAAAATAGTCGGCATTGGCCACGAGTTCGAGATGATCGCCGGCGACCCGCTGGCCCCACTTGAACGGACCGGTGCCGACCGGCGCCTGATTGAAGGCGGCGCTGTTTGGATTGGCCTCCTTCTCCAGAATGTGCTTGGGCACGATGAAGGTTTCGGTCAGGAAGGACAGATACGGCGCAAAGGCCTCTTCCATCCGCCACGAGATCTCCGTGGGCGAGATCACCGTGATGTCGCGCACGAGAGCATGGCCGGCCGTGCGCCAACTCCGGAAGTTGGGGTTCGTGATCAGTTCCAGAGTGAACTTCACGTCCTCGGCGCTGAAAGGCTTGCCGTCGTGCCAGCGGGCATCGTCACGCAAGCGAATGCGCCATTTGAGCCCGTCCTCCGAAATGCCGCCGTTCTTCTGGTTCGGCACGTCCACCGCAAGATTGGGCTGAATGACGCCTTGAGGATCGACGCGGAAGAGCGCGTCGAAGACCGAGAAATGCACGCCATCGTCGACTTCGATGTGGGCCATCAGCGGATTGAAGACGGTCGGCTCTTGTCCGAGCCCGACGATCACGCGGCCGGTCGGCTTGGTCGCAGAGGTGCGCGCGAATGCAGGTTGGCCAAGAAGATTCGGCGCGATGAGCCCCGCACCTCCGCCAAATGCCACCATTCGCAGAGCATCACGCCGCGAGTAGCTCGATGTAGTCACAGAACGCCTGGTCATCACGTCTCTCCTCGCTTGTGGCGGTAGCCGCCGTGGACTTTATGGATTTGCTACATGTTGGGGCAGACTGCGCGGCTGCTCCCCCGGGATCGCTGCCACGAGTTCACGCGTGTAGGTGGATTTCGGATCGAGGAAGATCTGCGACGGCGGCCCGCGTTCCACGATCTGTCCTCGATGCATGACGGCGATTTCATCGCAGATCTGGCTTGCGACGCGCAGATCATGCGTGATGAAGATCATGGAGACGCCCGTCTCCCGCTGAATCCGGTCCAGCAGCTCCAGGATCTGCGCCTGGATCGACACGTCGAGAGCCGAGACCGCTTCGTCGGCAATCAGCAATTTTGGTTTGAACATCAGCGCCCGCGCGATGCCGATGCGCTGGCGCTGGCCGCCGGAGAACTCGTGCGGATAGCGGTCAAAGGCTCCTGAATCCAGGCCGACATGAGACAGAAGCTCCCGCGCCCGCTCACAAGCCTCGCTGTAGGGCATCCCATGCGCCACCGGACCGGCCGTGAGAATGTGCCCGACCGTCGATCGCGGATTGAGTGACGCAAAAGGGTCCTGGAAGATCATCTGGATTTTTGGCCGCAGCGACCGAAACTCGGCTTCGGAAAGCCCGGCAACGTCGCGACCTTCGAACAAAATCGAGCCGCTGTCGCTTTCCAGGAGCTTGATCAGCAGCCGGCCGAGCGACGACTTTCCCGAACCGCTTTCCCCGACAACGCCCAGCGTGCGCCCCGGCGTGAGATCGAACGAGACCCCATTGACGGCAGGCACGATGCGCTGCGTGCCGAAAAGCGCGCTGCCGCTGCGATAGGTCTTGACCAGACACTCGACCTTCAGCACGGACGCAGTGGCCGCGGCTTCCAAGGCGATGCGATCCTTGCCGGTCAGGCGCGGCACGGCCGCGATCAGGCGGCGCGTATAGAGGTGGCTGGGCGACTTCAGCACCTGTTCGGCACTACCCTGCTCTACGCAACGACCCTTCTCCATCACCACAACGGAATCGGCGATCTCCGCCACAACGCCGAAGTCATGGGTGATGAACATGACGCTCATGCCCTTGCGGCGCTGAATGTCCCGGATCAATTGGAGGATCTGCGCCTGGGTCGTCACGTCGAGTGCTGTGGTCGGCTCGTCAGCAATCAGGATCGCGGGCTCGAGAGCCAGAGCCATGGCGATCATCACACGCTGCCGCTGCCCGCCCGAAAGCCGGAATGGATACTGGTGGTACATGAGCTGCGGATCGGGCAGACCCACTTCAATCAACAGGTCTATGGCGCGACTCCGACGGGAGTGTGGAGTCCCAACGTCATGCGATGCCATCACCTCCTCGATCTGCGCGCCTACGGTCATCAAGGGGTTGAGTGCCGAGAGAGGGTCTTGAAAGATCATCGACACGACCCGGCCGCGGAGGTCGCGCAGCCTGTCGGACGAGAGTCCTACGAGATCCATCCCTTCCAGACAGATTGCCCCTGAGGACACGCGGATCGACTTGGGCAGGAGCCCCATGATCGCATTGGCCGTGACCGACTTGCCCGATCCGGATTCCCCGATGATGCACAGGATCTGACTGCGCTTTAGATCAAAGGAGACGCTCTCGACGGCGTGCACCCGCTCCATCCCTGCGGGTAAGCTCACGGTCAGGTCGCGCACCGAGAGCGCGACGTCTTCGGAGGCTGCAGCCAGGGGGGCAGAGGCCATTTGAACATTCTCCCCTTTCAACCGCCTCGGGTCATCCTGCTGCGGGCCGAGTCTTCGGCTCCTTGTGTCCCGACGATCCCTGGACAGGTCGGAAGTTCGCCGCTCATATTGACATTCCCTCTTTGGCGGCTGCGACATGATTCAGGCCTCGTTGCCCAATAGGCAGTAGCTGTTGCTCAGAACGAAACATCGACTAGGTCGGCCGCTCCATCGAGTTCAGTATGTAGCGCCCCCGTCATGGCTTGATCGCGTCGCGGAAGGTCTGTTCCTGGACAAGGCTCATGCAGTTCGCCTCTATGGACTTCGACCAATCGATAGATCTTGTATGGTTCTCCCGATTTTGACGACTTCAATCGCCCTGGAGTCGCCGAAAGGCGGCATTCGGGCAGCATGAAGTTCTGAAAACGAAGTCCGATTTGGCATTTCGGTCTGCGCCGCCAGGCCTGCGGACGCGCGTATTGGGTCTGTGCATGCCCTGCTCGACGAGGGGCCGCCGATCCGATTGCGGAGAGTGTGCGTCGGTCTCCACACCTACGAGATGCGCTGCAAGCGAACACTTCTCGCAATAATAGCCTGTGCCGAAGGCAGCAAACCGCAGGATATTCCGCCCAATAACTGATGTCCGCGGCGCGCATGCCGCAATGCCTCGGTTACGATACGGCATTCACCGGAGTCCCGCCCAATGAGCGCGCCGCTCATGCATATCGAATCCAGTCCGTCCCTGCCCCGAGAGGCAGACGTTGTCGTCATCGGCGGCGGAGTGGTGGGTGTGTTCACAAGCTACTATCTCGCCCGTCGCGGCCTCAAGGTCGCCTTGCTCGAAAAGGGCCGTGTTGCCGCCGAGCAGTCCAGTCGCAACTGGGGGTGGTGCCGCCAACAGAACCGCGATGCGCGCGAGCTGCCGATTGCAACCAAAAGCCTCGATCTCTGGGAGAGAGTTGCCGGAGAGACTGGTGAAGATACGGGTTTTCGCCGCTGCGGTCTTTTGTATCTGTCGAACGACGAGAAGGAGCTGGCGGGCTGGGCGAAGTGGCGAGATTTCGCCAGGACAGTCGGCGTCACAACTCATATGTTGAGTGCAGAAGAAGCGAACGAGAGAGGCAAGGCGACGGGCCGCAAATGGAAAGGCGGCGTCTTCTCTCCAACCGACGGGACGGCCGATCCATCGAAAGCCGTGCCCGTTGCCGCGCGTGCGATCATTGCGTCCGGTGGCTCGGTGCACCAGCATTGCGCGGCTCGCGGCCTAGAACTCAGTGGCGGCCGAGTCAGCGGAGTGGTAACCGAAACTGGCACGATCCGGACAAAGACGGCGGTTATGGCGGGAGGCGCGTGGGCTTCTTCGTTCTGCAACCAGCTTGGAATTCGTTTCCCGCAAGCGTCCGTGCGCCAATCCATTCTCGCCGTCGCTCCCCGGGCCGCCGGCCTGCCTGATGCCCTGCATACTGCGCGCGTGTCGCTGACGCGACGTAGCAACGGCGGCTACACCCTGGCAATCAGTGGCCGCGCGCGAGTCGATCCCACGCCGCAGCAGTTCAGGTTCGCCCGCGAATTCCTGCCCATGTTCGCCCGCCGGTGGCGAAGTCTCGCCCCCGGCGCCTTCGAGGGCGTGCGGCAAGGCCATGAATCCCTGGCGAGGTGGCCGCTCGATCAAGTGACTCCGATGGAGCTGAACCGGATACTTGATCCCCGGCCCGACATGGGACAGATACGACTGACGCATCGACGAGCCTGCGAATTGCTGCCGGAGCTCCGGCGCCACGCCATCTCGAACGTCTGGGCGGGTTATATCG
Source organism: Bradyrhizobium betae (assembly GCF_004123905.1). Taxonomy (GTDB): domain Bacteria; phylum Pseudomonadota; class Alphaproteobacteria; order Rhizobiales; family Xanthobacteraceae; genus Bradyrhizobium; species Bradyrhizobium betae_A. Next base: position 43,149 of record NZ_MZXW01000050.1, on the reverse strand, counting down.
ACAGCACGCCGGATGGCATTCCCGCAATCGGTGAAGTAGAGGCGATCCCAGGCTTCATCCTGGCGGCGGGGTTCAGCGGCCACGGCTTCGGGATTGGCCCCGGCGCGGGTCATATGATTGCCGACATCATTACCGGTACTGCGCCGATCGTCGACCCCCGCCCCTACAGGCCGGAGCGCCTGAAAATGGAGGCCTGGGGCAAGGTCGCCGAGTTCTGAAAAGCAAGTCCACCGCCGGTGGGAAAAGATGCTGGTTGATGCTATGACAGCATGTATGACGCTGAAGCCTCAAAGCCTTGACGCCGCTGTCCCCCCTATCTCATGGCATGGCTATGAAGCTCGATAAGATCGACATCAGGATTTTATGCGAACTGCAGAAAAACGGGCGGGTATCCAACGTCGAGCTCGCAGAGCTGGTCAACCTTTCCCCGAGCCCATGTCTGATGCGCGTCAAGAGGCTTCAGACAGAGGGCTTCATCACCGGCTATTCTGCCCTGATCGACGTTTCCAAGCTCGGACAAACTCTGACCGTCTTCGCCGAAATCACCCTGAAGAATCATCGACAGATCGATTTCGCTCGTTTTCTCACGACTATCGAAAAGATCGATGGGGTCGTCGAATGCCACCTGGTTTCAGGCGGATATGACTACCTCGTGAAGTTTATCACAGCGGGAATCAGCGAATATCAAGCGCTGATGGAACGTCTAGTCGAAATGGATATCGGCATCGATAAATACTTCAGCTTTGTCGTGCTGAAGTCCCCCATTGTGAAATCCCACCCGCCTCTCGAAAGCATATTCAATAGCTGAGAAACGGTCTCTGACCCTGGCGATGGCGTTTGGCCGATAATCGCATCATCCCGGTGCAACAAATCAACCTTTCATCGCCGCGCGGACGTCCGGATCTTCAAGCGTCTGGTCGAGCGTCCTCCGAGTCCGCGCGATGATGCCGTCGATCTCCGCGTCCGTACAGCAGAGCGGCGGCGCATAACCCAGCACGCCCTGGGCAAAGGCGCGGATGACGAGGCCGTTGTCCCAAGCGCGGTCGAAAATACGGCGCGCCGCGTCGGCCTCCGCCGGCAGTGGCGCCTTGCGCTCCTTGTCCGTGACAAGCTCGATTGCGGCCAACATGCCGCGACCACGGACATCGCCGACAAGCGGATGATCGGCAAGCGAGCGAAGCCCCTCCATCAACCGATGGCCGGCCTTCCGCCCGTTTTCCAGCAGGCCATTTTCGTAAAGGTCAAGGCACGCGAGCCCAACCGCTGCACTGACCGGATGTGCGGAATAGGTGTAACCGTGCCCGACCGCCGCCCTGCCGGCGCCATCCGCAATCGTGTTGTAGACACGGTCCGACATGAGAACGGCCCCCATCGGCACATAGCCCGACGTCAGTCCTTTTGCCGTGGTCATGAAATCCGGCACGACGTCGTCCTCTTCACAGGCGAAGAGCGGGCCGGTACGGCCAAAGCCGGTGATGACCTCATCGGCGACGAATAGAATGTCGTGCTCCCTGCAAACAGCGTGCATGGCCTTCAGCCAGGACGGCGGCGGCACGAGGACGCCTCCCGACCCCTGTATCGGCTCGACATAGAAGGCGGCGACGCGATCTGCGCCCAGTTCGGCAATCTTGGCTCGCAGGGCCGCGACCGACGCAGCAATGATGCCCTGGGGATGGGACCCGACAGGATTGCGATAGGCATAGTGCGACGGGATCTTGTGCTGCCAGTCGTAAGGCACCCCGAAACCTGCATGGAAGGCTGGTATCGCTGTCAGACCGGACCCTGCCGTCGACGACCCATGGTAGCCATACTCGACGGAAATGAACTGGTCTTTCCGTGGCGTACCCTTGGCATGATAATAGTACCGAATGAACCGGATCGTGCTGTCGACGGCATCGGAGCCGCCCAGCGTGAAATAGACATGGTTCAGATCACCAGGCGCCAGTTCAGCGAGCCTGGCGGCGAGACGGATAGCCGGCTCGGAGCCCAACCCGAAATAGCCCGTCGCATAAGGCAATTCGCGCAGCTGCCTCGTGGCCGCCTCAACGATGCTGTCCTGTCCGTAGCCGACATTGACACACCACAGACCGGCAAACCCATCGAGCAATTGATGTCCCGAGGCGTCGGTCAGGGTTGCGCCCTTCGCAGATTTCAGCACCCGCACACCCGATGCCTCGTGACTGCGATAGGATGAGACCGGATGAACCAGATGTGCGCGGTCCAGCTCGATCAGCGAGTTGCTGAACATGTCGTCCTCCAAATCAACCCGAAAGCAAGGTAGGTGATCGAGGGCAGCAGTTCCTCCCAAACTGCGCCTGAACCAAAGGGGTTTTGACTTTCGTTGGTGATCGACGCCGCATCTTATACGGGAACGGGCCCGGCGCGTGGCGGTGCGGCTCAACTCGGAAGGTTGCTTGTGCGCAACTCTCTGCCAAAGCTTCGATCCGATACAACACAATCTGCTTTTGGCTCCAGCGAATGCGGTGCTTTATCTTATGCGATGCGCGTTATGATGCTTGTCGTCCTGGCACGCAGTGCCGAGAGGATTGGAGGATTCCGCGCTATGACGAAGTTCCGACCGAAATACATCACTTTCGATTGCTACGGCACGCTGACGAATTTCGACATGGCGGGTGCGGCAACGAGAGTCTACGGCTCGCAGCTTTCAGCCGCGACGATGGCAAGTTTCATCAAGGATTTCGCGGCCTATCGCCTGGACGAGGTTCTTGGCGCGTGGAAGCCCTACTTCGAGGTCGTGCATAATGCGGTAGAGCGCGCGTGCAAGCGCAACGGTGTCGTCTTTCGGCCGGAGGACGCCCAGCGCATCAATGAAGAGATCCACACATGGGGCCCGCATCCCGACGTCCCGGCGGGTCTGACCAAAGTTGCCAGGGAGATTCCGCTGGTCATCCTGTCGAACTCCATGAAGAACCTCATCATGTCGAACGTGGAGAAGCTCGGCGCCCCCTTCCACACGGTCATCACGGCCGAGGAAACCGGCGCCTACAAGCCGCACATGAAGGGCTTTGAGTACATGTTTGACAAGCTGGGCTGCGGTCCGGAAGACATCACCCACGTCTCATCCTCATTCCGCTATGACCTGATGACCGCCTATGACCTGGGCATCAAGAGCAAGGTATGGGTGAATCGCGGTCATGAGCCCGCCAACCCGTTCTATCAGTACACCGAGATCAAGGACATTTCGGGCCTTGCCGGCGCGGTTGGCCTGCAGATGGACATGCAGAGGAGCGCGTGAGACCGCAAGCCTGCATCTCGAACGGGCCTGGTGCGCAATACTCTCGGCTCGCGCGCCAAGGCTCCGTGCTCGATGAAGGCCCCGGGGACGAGTCGGATGGAGTACGCAGCTCGGCGCCGGTCGAAACGGGACCTTGCGTTCATACGGCGGAATGCCGCGGCATTCCTGGATGGGTTGTCCGTCGGGGACATCCCCCAACCCCGCATGCTGCGAGGAGTCGATCGCGACATCGGCGAACATCGGCAATGCCGAAAGTTTAGTCGGTGACCTGAACATCAGGTCGGGTGCACTGGAGGAAGCGGCGAAATCCCGGCTTTGCGCACTAACTGCCTTTGAAGTCGCCAGGCGACTGATAGATGAAGATGATTCCAGGTGGGAGGATATTTCCGCCAGCATCGTTCGGATCAAAGCACTCCCGCAGTTATTTGCATCAGCATGGAAGCGGAAACAGCAGCGACCCTGCTCGCGCGACTGTTGCCCGTGGTGAGCGGTCGGGAGGTCTCGATTCTCGTTGTATCGCACGACGACATCGCCTGCGCTTCGTGGGGCCAGTCGGAAGCATTGTTGGCTTCTTGCCTGGATTATTTGGCAGAACGGCCTGAAGTTGATCCGAGGCGGGTTGGTGACTTTGCCGCGTCCGATCTGCGAGTTGCGGCTGCGGATTGCGATGCGGGTCAATGGAAGTGCACAAAAACTTTGGCGTCTATCGGGTGGCTGACCAGGAGCGCGAGCGCGACGGAACAAGATGCCTCGTCGCGGCGCCGCCTGCAGTTCCTTCGGCGATTGGAATGCCCGATTCTGGTCGTCGCGGGCGGGCGCGGCATCGTTAGCGTATTGGAGGCAATTCAGTTGCACACCGACTGCACAAATGCGCGCATTGATTTGGAATTGGCCATACCACCGATGGTCCGACGTCTTGGACGGCAAATCGATAACTTCGCGATTGCGGACGATTGCATCTTCGGTTGGCTGGAACATAAGCTCGGAGCGATTGACATTCAGCAAGGGTAAGCTCGGCGCCAAGCCGAGCGCCCGCTATTGCCGGGTACTGAACCGGGCGCCATCCACGTTTGACGACAATCGCGGAAGGCGGCCCGCAACCGATCGCGTGGGCCGGCACCGTTGAGCTCAGGCGAAAGCCGCAAAGGGCGTTTCAGCAGCCTCCTCTAATCCAACCCTCCAACATGAAGGGTTTTGATCTCGAGATATTCCTCTATCCCGAGCTGGGATCCCTCACGCCCCAATCCTGACTGCTTCACCCCGCCGAAGGGCGCAACCTCTGTCGAGATGATGCCGGTATTCAATCCCACCATGCCGAACTCGAGCGCCTCGGCCACCCGCCACGACCGCTTGAGGCTCTCGGTGTAGAAGTAGGCGGCAAGACCGAACGGCGTTCCGTTCGCAATCGCAATCGCTTCTTCCTCGGTCTCGAAGCGGAAAAGCGGAGCAACGGGGCCAAAGGTTTCTTCGGAAGCCAGCAGCATTTCGGTCGTCGCGTCGCCAAGGACGACAGGGCGGGCGTATTGCCGACCCTCCGGCACCTCTTCGCTCTGAGAGATGATCCTCGCGCCTTTTTCCAAGGCATCCGCGACGTGCCGCTTGATCTTCTCAATCGCAGCTCCATTGATCATCGGCCCGATCGCGACCCCGTCTTCCGTGCCCGCGCCGACCTTCATTTTCACGACCCGGCCGGCGAGTTTCTCTGCAAAGGCGTCGTAAATGCCTGATTGTACGAGAATGCGATTGCTGCAGACGCAGGTCTGTCCGCCATTGCGGAATTTCGACGCAATCGCCCCCTCAACCGCCAGGTCGACATCGGCATCGTCAAAGACGATGAATGGTGCATTCCCGCCGAGCTCGAGACTGAGCCTCTTGATGTTATCGGCGGCGCCTTTCATCAGCAAACCGCCTACGCGAGTCGATCCGGTAAACGAGATCTTGCGAACGGTTTCATTGGCCATCAGCTCCTCGCCGATTTCCGTCGGCATACCCGTCACAATATTGATGACGCCCGCCGGAATCCCTGCCCGCTCCGCCAGAACGCCGATTGCAAGGGCCGAAAACGGCGTAAATTCGGATGGCTTGATGACCACGGTGCAGCCCGCGGCAAGTGCAGGTGCCACCTTGCGCGTGATCATCGCGTTAGGGAAATTCCAGGGAGTGATAATTCCGCAGACGCCTACCGGTTCTTTCAGCACCAGAATGCGGCGATCGACAGTTGGGGAAGGGATGGTCGATCCATTGATCCTGCGCGCCTCTTCCGCAAACCATTTTACGAAGGAGGCCCCATAGCGGATTTCTCCGAGCGATTCAGCAAGCGGCTTGCCCTGCTCCAGCGTCAGCAAGAGAGCCAAATCCTGCTCATGGCGCCGCATGAGCTCATACCAACGCTCCAATAGCGCCGCACGCTCTGCATGAGCCGTTGTCTTCCACTGTTTGAACGCATCGGCCGCAGCGTTGATTGCTGCCCTAGTCTCCTCACGCCCCATGTCGGGGATAGTGCCAAGGACGTCCTGGTTGGCAGGATCGACGACATTAATGTTGGCTTTCGCGCTCGCATCCCGCCAATTGCCGCCGATCAGCGCTTGCTGGCGAAACAGATCCATGTCTTTCAATGCAACCATCTACGTTTTCCTTTGCCGTCGGGCTCAAACCCGCCAACCCTGTTTGCGCAATCGCTTTATGTCCCTTGCCAACGGGCGAACCTGCTCGACGAGGATTCGACGCGCGCGCTCCTGGATTTTCGATTGGCGAGACAAAGCCGTCTCATTCGAGCAATACAGGACCGTACGCCACATTATTTATCGATAATGAATTGCCTGACGGCGTTGAATCGGGTCAGACGCGGCCGCGAAGTCGATTGTTCTGACGGATCGCATATTGGCGCCGCCCTGAGCATCGTGCTCAGTCATAAGCGCAGACGTAGATCTTTCGCACGGTCTCGATCGTGCGCCAGACACCGACAAAGCCCGGCTTCATCACAAAGCTGTCGCCAGCGCGGTAGATCTTCGTCTCACCGCCCTTTTCCTCAATTTCAACAAGACCGCAGATGATGTGACAAAACTCGTAGGTGGTGCCCTTGATGGAATGGGTCTCGCCGGGCGTTGCTTCCCAGACGCCGGTTAGCACCTTCTCGCCTTTCGAAGCATCCTGCGCCCAGGTCTTGAAGGATGGATTGCCCGAAATGAGCCGTTCCGGAGCAGGCAGGGCGTTCTTTGGTGCAAAGTCCGGATTGGGGTCGATGGTGACCAGAAGTGACATGGCATCTTTCCTGTTAGTAGCCGAGTGTTTGATCGACGAGACCGATGGGATTTCGCCCGGCGCGGTGGCGCCGGATGTTTTCAATGACGGATTGTGCTGCCGTATGCGGTTGCGTCGCGGACGCGATATGCGGCGTTATGATCACCCTCGGATGGGACCAGAGTGGATGGCTTTCCGGCAGCGGCTCGGGATCGGTGACGTCGAGCATGGCTGCGGCAAGGCGGCCGCTGTCGAGTGCCTCGATGAGTGCGCCCTGGTCGAGCTGCGGACCGCGGCCAACATGCAGCAGCCTCGCTCCCATCGGCAACAACGAGAAAAGCCTTGAATTCAGGATGCCGCTTGTTCGCTCCGTCAGGGGCAGAAGACAGACGAGAATATCAGTTCCTCTCAGGAAATCGCCAAGCTGATCGTCGCCATGAAAGCAGGTGACGCCCTCGATGATTTTTTTGCTGCGGCTCCACGCCGCAAGAGGAAATCGAAACGGCTTCAGGCGATCGATTGCAGCTTGAGCCAGCATCCCAAGGCCCAGGAAACCCACACGCCGATCGGTTGCCTGCGACGTGGCGAGAGCCTGCCAGACGCCCCCTCTCTGCTGCTCGCGATATGCGAGCATCTCGCGATGGAGCGTCAGCACGCCAAGGGCGACGTATTCCTGCATCATGCAGATGATGCCATCCTCGACCATGCGCACGAGCTTCACGTGGTCGGGTATGCTGTCCGGCTTGAACTGATCGACCCCCGCCCCAATGGAAAAGAGCACTTCCAGATTAAGAAAGCGCGAGACATCGTTCGGTACGTTCCAGGTCAGCAGGTACCTTACCTTTTCCGGGTCGATACATTCGCTAGAATGGTAGAATTCCAGATCGGGAAGCTCGCGCGCAAAGGCCTGGCGAAAAATTGCACCTCGGGCGGCATCGGAATTGAAAAGGAACGCCATCAACGTATGCCTTTCAAGTCCTCGCCCGAGAGGCCGGGCACTGAGCCCCTCCGCCAGCCTGACAAGAGTTGCGCACCCGACCGATCACGGCGCAGTTTGGCATTCCCCTGGGGGTTGGAAATGCGGCGAGGCTTGCAAGACATTCTTCAGCGTTCACTGCATTCACCAGCCTGTGCTATCCCGGATATCCCCAAGGCTAACCGCAAGCCGGAGCTTTCCCTGCTGAATTCAGTTGCGCTATAGGCGGAACATTCCGAATACCGACCACGAAACAGGCGAAACCTGCTGGCTTTCCGCGCTACGCTGCTGCAAAACAGGGCTTGTGCGGTCACGCAGCAGAAGGTCGACGGAACGATATGCCGTAGGCTTTGGCGTCCCGCAACGGAACGGATGACCTGAATGGGACGAACGGTACGCGTGAAGTCCTTCGAACTGGCCGCGAGGGACATCAACCAAGTTGATGTGAAGCTGCTCCACGCGCTCTCCACTGGGGTTGGCTGGCCGCATCGACCTAAGGATTGGGATTTTCTGCGCCGCGCAGGTCATGGCATCGTGGCCGTTGATGGCATAGGACGCGTCTTCGGCAGCGCGATGTGGTTCCCACAGGGCCGCGAATTCGCGACCATCGGCTTGGTGATCACATCGCCCCGCACCCAGGCACAAGGCACGGGGCGATGGCTTATGGAACAGGTCTTTGAGCGCTGTGGCGATCGGAATTTGGCCCTGAACTCGACCGATGCAGCGTATCATCTTTATCTTTCACTAGGCTTCACGAAGGAAGCGACCGCGTTTCAGTGGCAAGGAGAGGTCGTAGCGACCAATCCCGCACTGCCAGTTCTGGACGGTGAATTGAGGCCATCGTCGGCAGAAGATCTCGAGGAGATTGCAGCACTCGATGAGCGCGCGATTGGAATAAACCGGCACAGGCTGCTTGCTCTGCTTGCTGAGAATGCTTCAATCTGCACCCTAAGGCGCCGCGGCGAAATCGTCGGCTACTCCATGAATCGCGAGTTCGGGCGTGGTCGCGTGATTGGTCCCATCGTGGCCAGCAATGATCGCGACGCGATCCATCTCACGGCCGTGCATCTCAAGGCTCTCACCGGACAGTTCGCCCGTGTGGATACGCGGGAGCAGACGGGTCTGTTTGCTGACTTTCTCCAGCAGAGCCGCCTCGGGATGAACGACACCGTCGCGACCATGTCCAAGGGAAAGCGATTCTTGAACCGGGAAGATGACGAACCGTGGGTCTACGGGTTGGCCGGCCATGCGCTGAGTTGAAGCGATGTGGACCAATCCAAGAGAAGAGGCTGATGAGCGTTCCCCAGAGGCTAGAGGGCCTATGATGGGTCAGGTCGCAGAACTCTGGCGCTATCCGGTGAGCTCCATGGCAGGCGAACAGCTCACCGTGGCTCGCGTCGAGGCAGGCGGCATTGCCGGCGACCGGATCTGGGGAGTGCTCGATGAAGCAACCGGCCGCATCGCCTCCCCTGGGCGGGAAAAGCACTTTATCGGCGTGCCGCGCGCACATGCCAGGATCGCTGATGGCGGCGTCGCCGTCTCGGTCGATGGCAGGAGTTGGGCTGGACCGGAGGACGCCTCTATGCGGGAAGCCCTGTCGACGATCTTCGGCTTCAAGCCGATGCTGACGCCGTTCGACCCCGTCGGGTCCGGCGGTTTCCGCCCTCGCTACGAGCACGCTCCGATCCACCTCTTGACCACGGCTGCACTGCGCAGCCTTAGCCGAGAATTGCCCGACAGCGTCATCGACACGCGCCGCTTTCGTCCGAACATTCTTGTCGACTGGCAAGATGAGGACGACGCGATGCCTGAAAAAGACTGGATCGGCCGGGAGATCAGGATCGGAGACGTCGTGTTGCGGGGCACGAGGCCTTGCGGACGCTGTGGCTTCATCACGATCGAGCAGGATCGCTTGCCGGTCGACGTCGAAATCCTGCGCAGAGTGGTCCAGCGTCACGGTCGTGATTTCGGGATCTATTGCGACGTCGTGATCCCCGGCCACGTGACAACCGGTGCGACGGTCGTCGTTGCGTAGGCTCTGTAGGCAATTCCCGCAGTGAACTCGAAATTGCCGTTCCAGCCCCTGCTGCGGGCCCTTCGTACACGCATAGCGGCTTCCGCGCTATTTTTCCGTCAACGCCTCGATGAATGGTTGGTATTTTTTGGAGAGCTTGCGAAGCGCCTCGACGACCTTCTTTTTCCTGGCCTCGTCCATGTCGGGCTGGTTTGCAAACGTTAAGAGATTAACCTCGACTTCGCGCCAAAAGGCAGGCCCACCGCGCAAAACCGGGGCAATATAAACGAGACTAATAGTCAGCTCAGATGCATCTCGCTTCGGCACGTCGCATAAGACGATAGCAATGCCGTGTAGAATATGAGCGTGCCAGAACTCATTCGGCAAGTCATCGAGGTCGCCTGGCAAACGTGGGCTTGTGGGGCGCGCGGAAGGCTTCGCGTTTTCAGAGATTTCCAGCCAAAGGAGCGGCAGGGCTTGGATTTGTTCAAACCGCCGTAACCAGCCCGGCGTGTTTCAAGAAATCGATCGGAGAGACGAGGCGGCCTAGGTCTCCCCGCATCTTTCAGACTTAGCCAATATTCAGCTAGGGTTGTCGCTTAAGCTCGGCTTCAGCTGCGGATTCCTTCATTGTGACGCAAGACAGGATCGGCATCTCCAGGACGATCTCGATTTTTCTATAGTCGTATTCGTCAACACGCCCTTGCTGTGCCAGAAACGCGTTCTTGTAGGCATCCCTGTTCATCAAAGCTCCCTGATAAGCTTTGAGCGCAGAATTGTAGCTCGTCCACCTGGCGCACGCGCCCTCATCGAGTTGAAGATAGTATTCAAGGGCGGCGGCCTTCCCATTGATGTCGAGAAGCTGAGATCTCCCAGGTCCAATGGTTGGAAAGCTTCGAAACTCTTCTAGATCGGGCAGCTTCAATATTTGCATGTTCGCAGGAACGTTGAGCTGCCGACACCGGTCAAAGTTAAATTGCCCTCCGGTGTCATTATTGAAGAGCACAATGACGTTGTTCTGCACGCTGATGCTAATCAGCCCCTGAACGAACTTGAAAAGATTGCCGGTGCCCGTGAATGGGTATCCCTCTTCCATGTCAACGAAGGTAAAAAAAAGTCGGCAACGTGCGGCTTAAGCAATCTCAGCGCGTGCTTAAGAATTACGGCGTCCGAGCTGCTCTCCGTGACAACCAGGGCAGCCCGACATAGGCGTGCGCGCGTTCCAGTGATGCTAGACCTTCGGGAGCGAACTGCGGCAGGTCGACGCCGCAATGGTTTATTTCCTCGATGGCATCGCCGAAATTTCTCACGTAGCTCAAGTGCTCTTCGATCGAAGACGTCGTCCAACTGCCGTTGGAGAGTCGCTTAAGACGCGCCATGCGGCCGCTCCGATTTCCGATGGTTCGTCGACTGCTCTAAAGCCGGCGCAACTGGACCCTTTGCGCGGAAGCTGACCATAGAGGACGAGTAACATCCCTGGCGGATCAGTTTTATTTCTACCAACTTATGTAGACATCACCGCGATCTTCGGTCCAAAAGCCGACCGCATTCCCCGAGGCAATTGCCTCCTTCGTGGCGCCCGTCGGAGGCCTGTAGCCCGAAGTCGACATACCCTGGCCGCCGCCCGGACCGACATTATAGGTAATTGTTGTCCTGGTGTTGTAGCCTTCGACGTCCGACCCCTTCTGAATCGTCAAGGTGCCGTTGCTGATTGCCGCTTCCAAGGCTGCCCGCTTGTCGGCGGGAAAATCCTGCAATGCGCCCTCAAGGCTATCCCGATATTTCGCGATGAAGTCGGCATCGGAAATCGACGCATCTCCCGCCTTCGATCCTGCGGTCCAAGTCGTGGGCTTCGTAGCGCCCGACGCCTGCCCCCTCAATTTGTCGAACAGGGAGCCCTGTCCTTTCGTGCTGTCGTGAGAAGTAGCACTCTTCCCATCGGGGTCCTTCAGCGATTGAAGAAACCCACTCAATTTGTCAGCGGCCACTTGTTCGATATTCGCCCGCGCCAGAATTTGCTTGGCGCGGTCAGAAAGGTCTACTACGTCCACTGGATCGCTGGACGTCGTTTGCGCTTGCGTATCAACGACCGCCGAACTGGTCACCGTGCCCGATGACGCCGGATCAAGCAGCGAAGTTAGAACATTGGCGGGCGAATTGTTCGTCGCAGCGATCGACGTCATGGCGAGACCTTTCCAAGCAGCACTATTCCGGAGAGTGTAGTTGTATGAACGCCGATCGACAACCTGCGAAGATACAATAGAAATCGCGATAACGATGAAGAAAGCGTTAAAACGACGCGGGCGTCCTTGGCTGACCAATCGACATGAAGCAGCGGCGGCCGCCGATGCGACCGCCGCTTTTCTCGCTATCGATGGTCTTAGCGCATCCTGAAAGTCGCCTGCCAGCCGCCCGAGATGGAGCCGTCGCTGACCACCTCGCAGATCGGACGCCCGCCGCTGCCCTTGTAGGCGTTGGCCGAGGAGAAGAGGCCGCCCGAGCTACTGGCGGAGATCTGGAACTGACAGCCGTAAATGCCACTCTGGTACCTGACGTTGCAGAGCGTGGAGGAACTCGTGGTCGTCCCGTTGAACTGCCCGGACGAACCCGATGAGCTGATCGAGAACGGCGGCGAGATCGACCCGCCGGTGCAGCTCGAAGTGTCGAGAGTGATCGTGGCGCCGAATTGATTGAGGACGTTGGTGTAGCGCGCCGTAGCCTGAGCCGAAGCTGCTGTCGTACTCGCAACAGCGAGAACTCCGGCAAAGATGACGCCCGCAACCGCTTTCCAAACCAGACCAAACTTAGCTTTCATGAGAACCTCCCTGGGCTTTGCAAGAGCCGCGTCATGCGACCTGCCTCGTTCGTCTCGCGAGATCGCGAGACTGATGAATGGTCACGCTGCAGCGCAGGACTGCGACGCGTGCCGCTATAGATCGGGAGGCCGAACTCGGCGGGAAGCGAAGAGAATCTGCGACGGTCATGTTGGCCTCAATCACGGTACTGATTGAGAGCTGATGTACCGCTTGCAACAAGTTTGGGTTTTATAAGATTGACACGACACGCGCTTCGTGCAGGTCGCGCTAAGAGCGCAAACGCTTATTCAGACGCCGGCGCACGCAATGTGGTCGGGCTCTGAAATGGCGCGAGTTGCCGTCGCGTATGAACGACGGTGTAAATCAGTTGGATCGAATCTAAGCGGTGGAACCGTATGAGTTTCGAAAAGAGCACTTATGCGCGTAACGGAATAGCCTTGATTTGCGTTCTAACCTACGATTGTTATATCATGAGTTGCAATCGAGGACTGCATGGTGATGTTCCCTCCGTTCGAGGAAACGTACGAAAAAATAGTGCGCTCAAACACTCTGGCCGAGCTCGCGGAATCTATCAGGGAAATACGCGATGAATACGGCCTTGCACATCTTGTCTATCACGCGGTCCATCTGCCGCAATCGAGCGAGAGCAATCCTATACTGCTTCTAACTTATGATCCTGAGTGGGTGCGGCGCTATACCACACGTGACTACTTCCTGATTGATCCTGTTGTGCAGCAGGGACGTCGCGGATTTCTTCCGCTCGATTGGAGTGATGTTGATCATGACTCGCTACAGGCCCAAGCGTTCTTTCGGGAGGCTGCAAGGTTCGAGGTTGGACAGAATGGAATGACCCTGCCGGTGCGGGGACCAGGCGGTGAAAGAGCACTACTATCAATCACCTCCAACGTGGCTTCGCGTGATTGGCAACGCGAGCGGCTGAACATCATGCGGGATTTCCAACTCGTGGCGCATGTCGTTCATGATCAAGCCGTTCGTCTTTCGCAGTTGCGAGGCCCGGGGTTACCTCGACAACTCTCGGCCCGCGAGCGTGAAACCCTACAGCTCGCGGCGCGGGGTTTTGCTCCCAAGCAGATCGCTGCCGACCTTCATCTGTCGCCGACGGCAGTCCGTCTTTACTTGCAGGGGGCGCGATCCAAGCTCGAGTGTGCGACTTTAACGCAAGGGATCGCCAAAGCGATTAGTCTCGATATCATCCAAGCTTAACATCAAGGGATGCGGGCGGCCTGCGTCTTTGGACGCGCTGTTGTTCCGCTTGCTTCATTTTATCGGCCCCGCTGAAGTCGCTTCGGCTGTCAAGCTTCTCATTCGTCAGATTGCGACCCTCGATCACGGCGCGTGAGATTGCGCCTGCGAGGGCAATGATGATCCGTAGTCTTACCTACTCAGACCGCCTCCAGCAGGAAACCCTTTTTCGACAGATGTTTCGAGGACGCGCCCGGACGTTTTCGGAAAGGCTCGGATGGAACGTGAAAGTCGAGCAGGGGATGGAGTGTGATCGGTACGACGGCCTACCGACCGTTCGCTACCTTATTGCCACGGACGCAGCAGAGAGAGTGGTCGGCTCCTTACGGCTTCTTCCGACCACGGGAGAGACCATGCTTCGAAACGAATTCGCGGCTTATTTCGGCGAGTTGTCAGGTCTTGAAGGTCCGGGGACCTGGGAATGCACGCGCTTCTGCACGCATCCGCGAGCGGGCGATAGCTCTCACGCCGGGGCTGCGATTTCAGCCGAGCTGCTAATCACCCTCTGCCAGTTCGCGATGGACTTCGGAATAGAAAGGATCGTCGGCGTCTACGAAGCGCCCATGGTCCGCGTTTACCGGCGGATCGGATGGTGCCCTCGTGGAATTGCACGGAACCATTCTGAGGCTGGCGATCTTCGTGTAGGCGTCTGGGACGTTTCCCGCATCGCATTGCAGTCGATGAAGAAGGCTCAGATGAACGCGCTAGGGGGACCGATCGTCGTCCCCCACATGGCCCGCGCCGTCGGCGAACTTTGACCTCCTGCGCCCGGCAGAGCCAAGCTATCGATGGATCACGAGCCGGTCTCCTGTTCGTAGCCCCGATAGGACTTCGACCCCGGTCGTTGTTGTCGAGCCAAGAACGATCTCGCGATCCCCGGTTTCTCCTGTTTGCATGTCTTCCACGGTCACCCAATCGCCGGTTGACCTCCGCTGAACCGCTCCGAGGGGTATAACGATTGCGTCTGCCTTGCTTTGAACGGTGATCGTGAGGCGGGCCGACATCCCGATACGAATGGAGCGACGCCGAGCGTCGTCGCCGCCAGTGATCGCCGCGCGAACATTGAACACGGCCGCCTTGGAAGATGCGTCCCGATCCGCTTCCGCACTCACGCTGATGACGCGCCCACTTAGCGGAGCGCCGGGAAACGCATCGCTGGCTATATTGACGGGTTGTCCGACCCGGACGTGATTGACGTCGACTTCGTCCACCTTTCCGTCCACGACTAGGCTTTCCATGTCTGCGACCGTAAAGAGAGCTTGTCCTCGCTGTACGCGAGAGCCAAGCTCGACCACCGTTGGCGCTGCACCGGGCAGGCCACTCGGTGCCGGTCGCATCAAGACACCGGCGGCAGGGGTACGCAATGTGGCGCCGTCTGCCTGCTTTTTGACATCGGCGAACTTCGCTTTTGCGACCTCTAGGTCCAGCTCAGCAAGTCGCCGTCCTTCCGCTCCGCCTCGCGCTGCCGCCACCGTAAGATCCTGTTGCGCCCCGGCTACGAGAAGCTTTTGGCTGTCTCGCTGTTGAACGAGCGAGGCATATTCGTCGCTGGACACGATGCCCCGATCGAGAAGGCCTTTTGTTTCGATGACTTTCCGGTCAAGGTTCGTCAGCGTGACTTGGGCGGCCTCCAATGCTCGTCTTGCCCGCGTAACTTCGGGACCATTATCCCAATGACTAATGTCGTTCTCGGCCATGGCGGCCTTGAGGAGCGCGGACTGCGCCTCGCGCAGGCGCGCTTGAATCTCGCCATCGTCCATCTTAAGCAGGACGTCGCCCGCGGCCACGCTTTCCCCAAGCGACACCTTTTTCTCACCGATGACGCCGTCGAACGGAGCAATGATGACGACACCGCGACCAGCGCTAACATTGCCGAGAATGTCGAGCTGGGTTGTCAAGGCGACGGGCACGATTGATAATCGCTTCGATGCATGAATGGGCTTGACGCTATCCTGTGGCGGACGATCGCCTGGCCCGAACCGGTCCCAAGCAATTCCAGTGAGCGCAATCGCCCCGATCGCGATGAGAACAATGCACCACAGCCGGATCTTCCGGGAAAGGATTGGCTCGGAGCCCATCGGACCTGTCTCGGCGAGGACCGTATCGGTGATCCCGCTCGTGGTCATAGCCGAGTACGACCCGCCTTGACGGTGATCTAATCCGCGAGGTTTATGCGCCATGTCTTCAACGTTGTGCCAAGCTGGAGATCTATTGTCGTCAGCGCGTTGAGATAGCCGACAACGGCAGCAAGGCGCTGCTCCTCGGCGTTCCGCAGGTCGCTCTCGAGCAACCTTACCTGTACGTTGGAAGATCGTCCGACTTTCAGCTTCTCTCGCTCGATGTCCACCGCCCGGGTCGCAAGGCCGACGCCGCGACGCGCCGCCTCAAGCTGTTTCCACTGGATATTGATGCTATTAATTGAGCTCCGTATCTGCAATTCGACGCCTTGCCTGATTGATGCGAGCTGCAGTTCCGAGGTTTGCAAAGTTGCCGTCGCTTGCACGGCGGGTTGTTCCCGCCTGAGATCGTTAAGCGGCGCATTGAAGGTCACGCCAATCGTGGTATCGGCTATTTTTTGAACGCCTGGAATGGCAGCGGGTCCTGAAATGTTTCTTCGACCGAAGCTGCCCGACGCAAATAGGGACAAATCCCACAGCTTCTCGTTCTCGGCGACCGTCATGCCGAGCTTGTTTTGCTCGATGATGAGAAGTTGCCCCAGATAGTCGGGGCGTTCGCTAAGGGCAATTTGCATCATAGACGGAAGATCCGGAGCGATGCGCGACGGCTCCGTACTCTCCGTCGCGGCTGCGGGCGTTGCTAGATCGAGCGACAGCAGCACGAGCAAGGCAAGGCGCGCGTCATCGAGACCCTTTGTGGCCTGAAGAACCCGTATGTTCTGGTTTTCGACGTCGGCCTCGCTTTGTACAATCTCAACGGACGCCATCCGTCCGGCCTGGATCATGGCGCGGTTCACCTCGACTAGATCCTTGGAGCGGGACAAGGCGGCTTCGCTAAGTTTCAGTTCCTCTTGGGCTTGCAGCAACGCGCGATAGGCCAGAATGACCTGCGCGATCGTCTCGGAGACCGTTTTCTTCAAATTTAGCCGGTTGAGCTTGTCTTCAAGGCGGGCACCGCGCAACGGGGCAAGCGTGACGTCGACGCCTCCTCCCCGCAGCAGCGGCTGCACCATGTTGATGTCCGCAGTGGACGTCTGGGTCTGAACGCCGCTCCCGCTCACGATGCTGTTGTTCCAGGCAAAGCCAAGGGTCGCCCCCGTCGGCAAGAGGATTGAGGCATTTGGTGCAACGTTTGCACTTGTCACCTCTATACCTCCGACATTCTGGCGAATGGCCGTGCCAGAAACCGCGACTTTAGGTGTGAAACGATCCTCAGCGACGCGGAGTTCAAACTTCTGGGCAATCCGTTCGACGTAGGCGCTCTTGATGGAGCGATTATTTCGCAAAGCGATGAAGATTGAATCGGCGAGGCTAAGAGGCACTCCTTTCGTCATTCCCGATGTTATGCGGGAAGGCTGCAAAGAAGCCGGTGAAGAGCGCTTGGTCGAATTGGAACGTTCGGCACCTTTCACGCCTGTCTGGTGGAACGAGGCGATAAGCAGAGCGGTCAGACAGCTTCGGCGCAAGCGGGCCAGCCTCACTGACCGAGCGACAGTCATGTCAGGATGCCCGCAAGGCGAGGATCGGGTCCATTCGTGCCGCACGAAGCGCCGGATGGAGGCCGAAGAATAGAGCGACGGCAACGGCCATCCCGATACCGAGGGGGAGCGCCGTCGGGGATGGGGTAAATGCCCAACCGGCGCACGCCGCAAAGCCCCACGCCGCTGCGGTGCCGAGCACGGTTCCGAGGCTGGAGCCGATTGCCGAGAGAACCAGCGTTTCGACGACGAACATGCCTGCTACTTGCCGGCGCCGCGCTCCGATAGCCATTCGGATGCCTATTTCGCGTCGCCGTTCCATCACGTTCATCAGCATCACGTTCATCACGCCCACGCCCCCGACAACGAGCGCGATTGCGCCGATTGCCAGCAACAGAAGGCCATAGACGGCCATCTGGCGGTCTACTCCCGCGATGAGTTGCCGCGCGGTCTGGACACGAACGCCTCCGCCTTGGCGGTCGTAGCTCTTGAAGGCTTGGGTAACGGCGTCGATCATGTTCCGTTCGTCCGCCCCCACGGCAAGTCGCGCTGCGATGCTCGAAATCTTCGGATCAGGCAAGAGCCGCCTTGCGGCCGCAAACGGAATGATGATCGATTGGTTGAGGTCTACGTTGAGAACCGGATTCGGGTCGGTTTCAGCGAGGATGCCTATAATCGTGACGCGTTGGGTCTGAACGGTGAGCTGATCGCCGGGCGCGAGGACTTTTCCCACTTCAGCGCGGAGGCCCCGCGCGACATGCGCGCCCAGGACCGCGTAGGGAGACAGGCCATCGAGGGCTGTTGTCGGGCGACCAGCAGCCATGACGGCCATCGCCAATGAGTAAAACTCCTCGTCGGCAGCGATGACGGTGGCCCCGAGCGTCGCCCTGCCTGCCCGGATGGTCGTACCGGATACGATGATCGGGGCAACTGTTGCCAAACCAGTTTGCTGGTTGACCAGTTCTTTTGCAAACGCGAAAGGAATAGGAGTTGTTGCGCCAGACCCGATCAACGGCGTGATAATGACGCGATCGATGCCCAGGGATTCAAACTGGCGTTTGGCTTCAATCCGCGCGCTGTGGCCAATGTGCAGCATGGCTATGACGGCTGCAGTTCCAATACTGATACCGATCAGCGCAAGGAGTGATCTGCCTTTCAGCGAACGGACATTCCGAACGGACTCAAGAGCCAGCTCGCGCACGATGTGATGCTTTGGGCTGAAGGACATCATGATCGAAAGGCTGCATCGCGGAGCTCGCCGCGATTATCGTCGACGATCCTTCCGTCGCGGACAATAATGCGTCGCGGACAACGGGCGGCAATCGAAGGATCGTGCGTTACCAGAACCAGCGTGGTGCGATCGGTGCGATTGAGATCCAGAAAGAGATTCATGATCTCGTCGGACGTTCCGCTATCGAGGTTGCCGGTGGGCTCGTCTGCGAGGATCAGGGCGGGAGAGCCGACAAGCGCTCGAGCGATTGCCACACGCTGTTTTTGTCCCCCCGATAGCTGATCCGGGAGGCGATTGAAGTGCGCTTCCAGTCCAACGCGCTTGAGAGAAACTGTCGCGGCCGCTCGGCGAGCTGAAAGCGATATTCCCCGGTAGATCAGGGGGAGTGCGACATTGTCCAGAGCGGACAAGTTAGGCAGCAGATGAAACGATTGAAAAACGAAGCCGATAAGCCTGTTTCGAAGAGAAGCGATATGATCATCCTGCAGGTCGTAAACCGGCAGGCCATTGATGGTAATGCGGCCAGCGTCTGGACGGTCAAGCAAGCCCATCAGATTCATAAGGGTCGTTTTGCCCGATCCCGACGCGCCTGTGATGGCGCAGAGTTCCCCATGCTCGATCGCCAATGAGACCTTCTGCAACACCGATAGCGCGGCCGTCTCGCTGGTGTATGTTTTTGAAAGGTCTGAAATCACCAACATCGCCGACCCCGACGATCGCCGCCCGTCTCAAGACAACGATGGGAGGCCGAAACGCCAGGTTCGACAATCTGTCGCTTTCGCAAATTGACAGATGAAAGAAAATCTGATCGTCGTACCCTACGAGATAATCTCAAGACGGATAGCTTTTGCGATCGCCTGCTCAAACGTGGCGCATTCAAGCTTCATGCGGACGCTCCGCAGGTAAGAATGGACTGCGCTAAGTGACACGTCGAGATCCGAGGCGATTTGTCCGGGTGCCTGTCCACGAACGATCCCTTCGAGGCACTGCCGTTCGCGTGCGGCAAGAGGCCGCAATGTGCGCATGTCCCGCAATCCGGCAACGCGCATTGCTCGATCATGGAAGTAGTGCGCCAAGAGCTGCACCTCGTGAACATAATTGAGGCGCCAGCGGTGCCAGTACTCATCATTCACGTCCGCATTGATCGTGAATAAGGCGCGCTCACCAGCTGGCCCGCGAATAGGAAGCGTTATGCCGTGCCGACCAACGCCAAAGCTGGCGGCTTCCGCGAAGAAATGCCGAGCTTCTTTTGTATGATGGTCGACCGCCATCCAGTCGATCGGTAAAAACCCCCTGCGGCCGGCTCGCACCACTGGATCGATCTGAAAGTAGTCGTGCTGGACATAATGTTGAACCCAGGCGTCATCATAGGTCAGCAAAAGTAGCGCGTTGGACCTTTCGAACGCGGGGACAGATAATGCATGATAGACGAGGTGGGACAGACCGAGCTCGTCTCGCCAATCGCGCAGAATGCGTGCGAGCTCCTCGGTGGTTCCCGCACGTTCGATTTCTTGGAGAATTACTTCTCGTTGCATGCTTGCTACCTCACAAGCATATTAGGCACTAACAGACCGAAAGCGAAGCACTATCGAAACCGGCCAAGTCCGCGGCCGGCTACACATAGCGGCTCACGCGAGCCTTAAAGCGCCCGAATCAAAGACCGACGATATCGGTTCACGCGTGAAAGACTGTTAGCTATCCGTCTTGTCTAAGACGTCCCGAACTTTCGCGGCTAGGTCTGCAAAGCTAAACGGCTTGACGATCAGGTGTTCTCGATAGCGCGGCACTTCCCCCTCCGTCTGAAGTCCCAGGGTCGAAGGCATCGCTCGGTCGTTAAAGAATAGTCGATCGAGTGAATATCCCGGTTGCGCGCCGCCGTAACCGGACTAGGCCCGCGCCAATGAGCGGGAAGGCCCGACAGGCCGCCGCTTGCGGCGCTCGCCTCGGTCTTGACGGCCGCGGGCCCGCAGGCCCTTAAATCGTCTAATCGGAAGGCCTGACAGCGAGCCGGCATGAAACCTCCGTCCGTTCCGCAAACTGCGAGTTACACCTAGGCCAATTGGCGGCGTGCGATCGAGGGCAAAGCTTGCCAGGAAACGACCGAGGCGCTGCCTTTCAACGACACGTGGATGACGGGGGAAGTTTCGGATCTGGGGCCGTATGCGCTCATAGGTGAACGCTTCGTTCGCCCCGCGGCTTGTCGTGCAGCGGAAATACTTCGCCTTGATAGGCAAATCCTTCCGTAAGCGACCGTGCCAGATGCTGGAGCGTCCGGTCGGCGAAGGCACGGTAGTATCCTTCGTTTTCGTCGGTCAGCAGCACGTGCAAGGCGTTGTGGAAGTCATCGCCCCACTGTGCATCATAGAGCCTCGCACGGCCGTCCCGGCGCTCGAGCAGGCTCGCTTGATTGGCCTCGTTCTCGAGCATCAAGTACACGTGCCGGCCATTGACCTGCTCGCGAACGGTTTCCGCCAGCTCGACGAGGAAATGCCGTTCGGAATCGTCCTTCAAGGCATGCACGGCATCGAAGCGCAATCCATCGAAGCCGTAGTCACGCAGCCACATCAGGGCGTTGTCGATCGGGAACTGGCGCACGAACGCGCCATGCTCGCCTTCAAGGTTGACGGCAGGCCCCCAGCCCGTCGTGTGTCGATCAGTAAAGAAATTCTTGGCGTAACTGTGCAGATAATTGAGCTGTGGTCCGAAATGATTGTAGACCACGTCGAGATACACCATCATGTCACGCTGATGAGCCGCTCGCAGCAGCCTCTTGAGATCTTCGGGACGGCCGTAGCGCGCGTTTGGAGCATTGAGCAGGACACCGTCATAACCCCAATTGTGTCGGCCGGGGACATCATTGATGGGCATCAGCTCGATTGCGCTGATCCCGAGATCGCGAAGGTGATCGAGCCTCTTCTCTACGCCCGCGTAAGTCCCCTCGTCCGAGAATGTACCGACATGCAGCTCGTAGATGACCGCTTCGGTCCACGGCCGCCCGCGATAAGGATCGGCATCCCGAAGCGCGGGCGTGTTGATGACCTCGCTCGGTTGGCCGACATCATCGGGCTGGAAGGAGGACGCCGGAACGGGAACCACGAGCGCCCCATTGATCCGATACTGGTAGCGCGTACCCACGTGGGCCGTCGCGCTAAGAGACTGATACCAGCCCTGCCGGTCGCGGGGCATGCGCCGCGGCGCCTGGCCAACTTCGAGCAACTCGACGGATTTCGCCGACGGCGCCCAGAGATTGAAAACAACGCCGTGCCCAGCGATGTGCGCCCCATGCCGCCGGGGTTGCCCGGCGACTCCCAACTTCTCGGTCAAGCTTTCCTCGCAGTCTGGCTGGCGGATTTGGTTTTTCTGGCGACACGCACGTTGCCGGCCGATTTTGGGCAAGGCGCTACGATTTCGCCGTGCCAGGCTCAGCCATCTTGCGATGCTGCTTGGCCAGCACCTCGTTGGGCGTGACGTTCGCGAGCGTGGTCTGAAGCTTGTTCTTCATTCCGGTGACCACGTCAGATTCCCCGCTCATCATGGCCTCGAAGCCGGCCTTCGCGACATCGTGCGCATTGTCCTTTTTCTCGGTACCGACCTTGGTGTCCATCATGTCGGCGCGGCGGAAGAATTCGGTTTCGGTCGCTCCCGGCATCAGGCAGGTGACGGTCACTCCGCTGTCTCGAAGCTCCTCGCGCAACGCGAATGAGAACGAATCCAGGAACGCCTTGCTGCCGTTGTAGACGGCCTGAAAACTGCCGGGCATGAAGCCGGCGATTGACCCCGTGATCAAGATGCGTCCGGAATTGCGCCTGAGCATTTCGTTACCGACGCGGTGGATCAGATAGAGCGTTCCCGTAATGTTGGCTATCCACCACGCGCCTGATGCGCTGGAAGTCCTGGTCGAGAAAGGCGTTGCCGAGGCCCACACCAGCATTCGCCAGCAGCGCGTCGATCGGCCGGCTTCCAACCGCGGCACACAGCTTGTCGACCCCCTCTGTCGTCGCCAGATCCGCCTGCACCGCCTGGACGCTGCCACCGAGGGGACGGAGCTCCGCCGCGGCGCTTTCGATAGCTGCTTCGTCCGCGGCAATGACGAGATCGAAGCCGGCCTCGGCGGCACATTTCGCAAGTTCCAGACCTATCCCGGTAGATGCTCCGGTCACCAGGGCGAGTTGCTTTTCTGGCATGAGGGTATCCTCGATTGGGTTGATGACGTCCAATTGCCCTCCCACGCCGTCGTTCCTATTCACGCGCACGCCGGTTGCGACGCGGCGATTTTGCGGACTGCGATAGCAACCATCGTTCTTCATTCGACTTAGATGGCTCGTAACGGATCTCGGAGGACAGAGATGAAGGCGCTGGTTTGGCACGGTAAGGAGGATATACGGTGCGACGCGGTCACCGATCCGGAGATACAGGATCCCCGCGACGCCATCATCAAGGTCACCAGCTGCGCCATCTGCGGCTCCGACCTCCACCTCTTTCATAATTTCATTCCGGGGATGCTGCCCGGCGATATCATGGGCCACGAGACCATGGGCGAGGTGGTCGAGGTCGGCTCCGGGGTCGACGGCAAGATCAAGAAGGGCGACCGCGTCGTCGTCCCCTTCACCATCATTTGCGGCGAATGCGAGCAGTGCAAGCGCGGCAATTTCTCGGTCTGCGAAACCACGAATCGGAAGCGTCACCTCGCCGACAAGGTGTTCGGACACACGACGGCCGGCCTGTTCGGTTACACGCATCTGACCGGCGGCTATCCCGGCGGACAGGCCGAGTATCTGCGCGTTCCCTATGCCGACGCCACGCACATCAAGGTTCCAGCCGGCATCCCCGACGAGCAACTGCTGTTCCTCAGCGACATCTTCCCGACGGGCTGGCAGGCCGCTGTGCAATGCGACATCGAGCCGACCGACACCGTCGCGATCTGGGGCTGCGGCCCGGTGGGGCAGATGGCGATCCGCAGCGCCATTCTGCTGGGCGCCAATCAGGTGATCGCGATCGACTGCCTGCCCGAGCGCCTCAGCATGGCAGAAGCTGGCGGAGCCACAACGGTCAACTTCGAAACCGAAAGCGTGGTCGAGCGGCTCAGCGAGCTGAGCGACGGCAAGGGCCCGGAGAAGTGCATCGATTGCGTCGGTATGGAGGCACATGTCATGGCCTCACAGCCGGATACGTTGCTCGACCGTGCCAAGCAGATGGTGATGATCGAGAACGACCGCCCTCACGTGCTTCGCGAGATGATCTATGTCTGCCGTCCCGGCGGCATCATCTCGGTCGCCGGTGTCTATAGTGGACTCTCCGACATGCTCCCGATGGGCGCGTTCATGAACAAGGGCCTGACGATGCGAACCGGTCAGACCCACGTCAACCGCTGGACCGATGATCTGCTCCGCCGTATCGAGCAGGGCGATATCGATCCGTCGTTCGTCATTACCCATACAGTGCCGCTGCAGCAGGGACCGGAGATGTACCAAATGTTCCGCGACAAGCGGGACTCCTGCATCAAGGTCGTATTGAAACCCTGAAGGAGCTGTCAGACATGTTTCATTTTTCCAACATCGTGCGCACCAAGGGTGATCCCAAGATCGTCGAGGGAGGACCGAGCCCGAAGCAACCAGCGGATCAACTCGCGCGCGCGCTCGGCTGGTTCAGCATTGGGCTTGGCCTAGTCGAGCTTTTGGCGCCGCGTCGCGTCACGGAAACGCTGGGCATGGAAGGCAACGAGACCCTGATCAGAGCTTTCGGCATCAGGGAAATCATGGCCGGAATCATGTCGCTGTCAGTGGACAAGAATGCCGGGCTCTGGGCTCGTGTCGGCGGAGATGGGCTGGATGCGGCTGCGTTGCTGTCCGGCCTGACCGCGGACAATCCCAAGAAGGGCAACATCGCGCTCGCACTGCTGATGGTCGGCGGCATTGCCATGCTCGACTACCGGGCCGCCCAGGACACCAAACCGCGCCGACCGGCGCGCGAGGCAAGGCGAAAACTTTTTCCGAACCGAAGCGGCTATCCCAAGGGACTCGAGGGCGCGCGAGGCGTTGCAAGGCAGATCGCGGCACGTCCCAAGTCGCCGTCGCTAAATCCTTCCTGACCGCATGAGGCACGACAACGTCGAGCAAAGCGAGGCCGCTGAAGCCACGGTAGAACGGCCGTGGTGGCACTGCGCGACAATCTGCGAAATCGCGTTGATCTCGTTTCAGGACTCCAATGGCGACGGCAAAGGCGACTTGGCAGGCCTGCTGTCGCGCGTTGACTATCTGAAGTGGCTCGGCGTCGATGCGGTGTGGCTGACGCCGATTTACAAAAGTCCGTTCCGGGATCTCGGCTACGATATCTCGATGCAGGAACTATCGGGCTTCCCAAGAGTCTCACCAGGATCTCTGGCATCCCCCAACCCTGGCCGGAGGTCAATCGGAAGAAAGCCGCGATCCGCCCCCCTCGCCGCCTTCAGGGGGCGGGATCAGCGCACGACGTCGAGGTTGACGATGAGCGAGGCGAAGACCTGACCCAGCGGACCGCCGGCAAGGCCAAGCAAGCCGTCGGGGAAATCATCTGAGATCAGGATCTCCATGAGCAAGGCAAGGCTGAGGCAGGCCGCGACGATCTCGATGCGCCGAACGAACCCGACCGGCTGAAGCAGCGCAAGCGCTTGAAGTGAAGGCCATCGCCCCTCAAGCTTCCGGCGCGCGGAACTTTGATTCCAGCGGTCGGCCGTTCGACAAGTCGCATAGGCGCTCACGGTGCATTGCGGCGGCCACGCTCGGTCTGATCAGCAGTACTTTTTCCACCGTTGTAAGCCAGCTGTTTGCGGCGCGGATCGGCCGCGATGCGGCCGTCGACTGGATGACCGTCGCGGCGATTCCCGCGCGAGACTGGGCGCTCAGTTCGGAGCCTTCATGGAGCGCGATCCTCACCGGGATCGCATTTCATCAATGGGCAGATTTTTCCTGGGCGCTGGTGTTTTTCGGCGTGCTCGGCCGATGGACCGCCGACTTGCGGCCGCTGACAATCCTGTCGTTCGCGTTACCTTGGGCCGTCTTCTCCTCGGCGACGGAATGGTTCGTGCTGGTGCCTCTCTTTCCGTTCTGGCAACCGCTGTTCACGCTGCAACAACCTTATTGGATCGGCCCCCTCGTCCACGGCTCGTCTGCCATCATCTACCCACTGTTTGCGCGGCTGCGTTGGAAATGGGGCCATGCCCCGGCGCGAGATGTGCGCTTCACCAGCGCCTGGGTCATGGGTGCGATAACGGCCATCGCAGTACTCGGGATATTCGCGTTGTTCGGCGCTCACGGCTACGAGCTGCCCTGGATCGGCCGCGACAAGGATGAAGACCAAGCTTATATCCGTCACATGAGCGCACACCACGCTCAAGGCATCGATCTGGCGCGGATCGCTGCGGAGCGCGCGCAGGATCCGCATCTGCGGAAGCTTGCGATGCTGATGGTCGCGAGCCAAGCGGGTGAGAACCGGATTTTTGAAACCTGGTGGCTGAGTTGGTTCGACACCGAGATGCCGGACTGCAGCGCCGAGGAACGAGCGGCCATGCCCGGCTTTCTCACCATGGCCGAGATGCGTCAGATCAAGGCCGCGCCAGTCGACCATTTCGACTCGGCCTTTGTCGAACTGATGAGCAAGCATCACAGGGGGCGGTGAAGATGGCCGATCAGATGTGGCATAGCCCGGGAGATATTCGCCTGCGCGTGATGGCGCACGCCATTCGCCACGAACAGCAGGGCGAAATCGCCCTGATGGAGCACGTGCAGGGGCTTGCCGCTGTTTTCGCGGCCTTCCGCAATATGCTGGCGGATAATGTCAATTGAACGAGGCTTCGTCACCTGCATGTCATCGGTCCACCACCGGGCTTTCCGTCGCCACCTTGGCACGGCACTTTCCCTACCACCGATCCCCTGCCCTCAAGCGCCGAGGAACCTTTATTTTCAGATGGCGCTTGCGAGCAGGAGAAAGAGAGATGACCAAAGCGGAAATCACAGCACCTTTTTTGAAACGGCTGAAGGTCAGCACCGAGATCGATGAGGAAGATGAGCGCGCGATCAAGAGTCTCCCGATAGTGACCAAGCAGATGGCCAATGGTGAAGCAATTGCGTCTATTGGGGATCGCCCTTCCGCCTGCTGCCTGGTTATCGAGGGGTTTGTGCTACGATCGAAGATCGTCGGCGTCGGGCAGCGCCAGATCATGGCATTCCACCAGCCGGGTGACATTCCCGATCTGCAGAGCCTTTTCCTTCACGTCATGGATCACGACGTCAGCGTGCTCGGCAATTGTGTGTTGGGCTTCATACCCCACACTCCATTGCAGGAGTTGATAAAGCATCGTCCCAACATTGCGCAGGCTCTTTGGCGAGACACCCTTACGGACGCGGCCATCTTCCGCGAATGGATCTGCAATGTCGGTCAGCGCGATGCAACGAGCCGCGTAGCACACCTCGTGCTGGAATTGTACACCAGGTTGAAGGCCATCGGGAGGACCGACGGACTCAGCTTCAGCTTTCCGGCAACTCAAGCACTTTTCGCTGACGCCGTCGGAACCAGTGTGGTCCACATGAACCGCGTGGTCCAGGAGTTGCGCAACCAGGGTCTTCTGGAATTCGACAGGGGGCGTATTTCCATACTCGACGAAACCAAACTCCGAAAGGCGGCCGACTTCGACGCCCTCTATCTCCACCTGGATCCCTCGCTCTGAGCCATGCGGTATTATTTCGACATCGCAGATGATTTCCTCGCCGTGTCGGACAGCGAGGGGACAGAATATGCCAGTCTCGAAGTCGCTACGAAGGAAGCGATCATCGCCGTAACGTCGATCGCCAGGGACGTGTTCACGTCGAAGGGGTCACAAGTCACCGTGACCGTGAGAAACGAAGACAGGCCTCTGTTTGAAATGACCGTCAGGATGGCCCGCAGGCAATTGGACTGACGTTCCTGGTCCGATCTGGGCCATGGATGCCGCCTGAGAACCGCTATGCAAGCGAGGCGATCTGCTGGAAGTCAGAGCTACGCGGGCAGTCTACTTGGCGCCGGTCGTGACGCTGGGCGACGAGTTCGGACTTGACGAGGTCGTCAGGTCGCGGATATCGCGACCGCTATAAAAGATAATCGTCGCAGCCACGGCAATGATGAAATGAAAATCGCACCGATCGCCCAAGCGGTCGGGCTGGTGCGGCGCCGCCGATCGCTTCTTGGTTCTCCCGCCTCCAGCTTCATATGCGTCTTCCTTGCGAGAAAATGTGGAGAATGCGAACCGGTGCGCGAGGGCGGACTCCACTTGTGGAGCAAGCACGCGAGCTGGGAGGGCTTCAGGCGGACAACCCCCGTTTGTCGGCAAGTGTCGCGCCGCGCTGACGCGTCAACAACTCGGCGACGGCATGATTGCCGGCCTCAGTGAGTCCATCTAGAGTCTGGGTACGGGATTTCGCGCACTCGACGATTCGCTTGGCCACAAACGTTCGCGCACCGTGATGAGCGAACGTTTCCGGAAATGTCATGCAGGCGCGCTCCAGCGCCGCGTCCATGCGGGCGATCGTACGTTCATTGAATTGTTCGGCGATCAGCATCATGTCCTCTCTACCCCGGAGCAGGCCACCGGACCGTGGCCCCTGCCGGTAAGCCGCCCGAGTTGATCCATCAGCGCACTCGCCCGAAGCTTAGAGAAGCCAAAAGCCTTGCTCATTCACAAAGGTTAATTGCCGCCGCGCGCTGACCTGGCGCCCGGGCGGCGGCCCGCCCAAGTGGCCTAGCGAAGATGCGCAGGCAATATCTTGTGAATACGTGTGGCAGCGATCGCGGCATGGCCGGTGCCGACCGCGATCTGGTGAAGATCCGAAACCACGTCGCCGGCAGCAAAGAGGCCCGAGACACTGGTGCATTGATGCTCATCGACTTCAAGACAGCCGGCAGACCCCGTCGCGGCACCGAGCGCCACTGCAAGGCTGGATCTGACATCGCAGCCGAGGGCTGGATAGAGAACATCAAAGCAGGCCTCACCCTCCTTTGTGGCCGCCCAGATCTTCTGGCCACTCATGCTGAGCTCGCTCGTCCCCGTCGAGACGAGAATGCCGTCGCGGTCGAGCTCTTCCCGGCCCGGCGGCTCTGAAACGTGTTGCCAGAGCAAGGTCACCTGACTGGAGTAGGCGCGCAGAAATTTCGCCTTGCTGATCGCGGCCTCGCCCGCCCCCAACACCGCGATACGTTGATCGGAGGCCTCGAAGGCATCACAGACCGGGCAGTAGCGCACGAGCCCCGTCCTGACAGCTTCGTCGAGCCCCTCCATCTGCGGCGCGATGTCCACGATCCCCGTCGCAAGCACAATAGTACGGGCGCTGACCTCGCCCTGGCCACTCTTCGCAACGAAGCCTGCCGGCGTTTTCTCGACCTCGGCGATCCAGTCTCGCGTGACGGACACCCCATAGAACGCGGCCTGCCGGGCGGAGCGCTCAAGCAGTTCGGCGCCGGAGATTCCCGTCGGGAAACCCGGATAATTGTGGCTTGTCGGGATCAATGCGGCGCGGCTGTGGCCGGCATCGTAAACGGCGACCGATCGCCGGTAGCGTGCCAGATAGATGGCCGCCGTAAGACCAGCGGGTCCCCCACCGACGACGAGACAATCAAGCATGAGCGCTCCCTCGATTCCTCGCGAGGATAAGCGCCTCGGCTCATTTTGGCTCCAATATCCAACAAAACTGCAAAACAACCCCATGCACAGTAGCCGGGACAAGCCAATTCAATGACTTGGCCGGCCGCCGCAAGAGTTTGCGGATTTTACGAATTTGAACTTGCCCCGTCGGGCAAAACAGGAGCATGATGTCATGCTCGCTTGCTGCCGTCGTAAACCCGGTCGATGTCCGATCTTCGGCGCGGCCAGGGCTTGTCAGACGCGGTCGAGGTCGTGGATGACGGGATCGAGGGGGCGGTGCTCGTTCAATTCGAGCGTTGCAAGTGTGATCGGCAGCTTGAAGCGCCGGCGCCCGGCGCTTCCTGGATTGAGATACAGCACGCCGTCCCGCGTGACGATCTGTACGCGATGGGAATGGCCCGATACCACGATGTCGATGCCGAGATCGGCCGGGACGACGCTCAGAGCGTTGAGGTCATGCAGGACGTAGAAGCAGTAGCCGCCAAGGCGCAAGGTTTCAGTGTCAGGATAGGATTTTGCCCACGCGCCTCGGTCGACGTTTCCCCTGATCGCTGTGACCGGCGCAATTCGACGAAGCGCCTCCACGACCTCGGGAGCGCCAATGTCGCCGGCATGAATGATATGGGACACGCCGGCGAAGCAGCTCTCCACCCCTGGCCGTAGCAGTCCGTGCGTGTCGGAGATCACCCCGATTTTCAACGACATCACACATCAAGCCTTTCGGAGAGCCTTGTCGGGTCAAATCTCAGTGCAGGAGGTCTAGAGGCATCCGGCCAATTTCCTCGCCGTCTTGGTTCGTCACAAGGATGGCGAAGTGACGACCTCGGAGCTCAGGACGCTCCTTCGACAGGCGTCTTGCAATCTGTTCAGCAACATCCAGCGCCTGAATGTCGTCCGCCAGCTCGGCGCCACCCTCGTCGGTCACTGTTTTGGAATCCACCAGATCGAAATGGTAGGGCGGCACGTTCAACCCGTCGAGTTTCTTGTCAGGAACGCCCGCTGACGCGGCTTCGCGCGGTCGGCGGTCTGCCCGACAGACGGCTAAAGCCGGCATGTATCGGGGCTTTGAAAATCTCGGCCCCGCTTTCGTCCCGGACGCGAATGCAGTTGCCGGGCTGTGCGAAAGGCGATTTGTCAGTGCCGATGCGATGAGCAATGAACCTGGCGTGCTCTTTTGCCTCGCGACTGGATGCGCATTGATGACCGACCTTGTCGCAGGCCGTGAACGCGCCGGCTAGATCGAAGTAAAACCGTTTCATGTTCGCTCAACAGACGTTCCCGCCCCGCGTTCCTAGGTGCTGTGCGAAATCCAGCTTCAATCATCGTGGCGACGAACGCTCGAGTCTTTAAGGATCGAGAACTTCGCCAGAGTTGCCGCGAATAAAGACGGCGCGGGTTCCCGGCAGACCACCGGAGATCGTCCGTCACCATAAGAACTTTTGTTCGGCCGAACCGGCTCCCGCCTCCCAACGCAACCTCACGTCGAGATTTCCAGAGCATCGACCGCCCGCGAACTGGCTGCCGGTAATTTCGTGAGCTCGTTCCGGGGAGCGACGGAACATTCCGATCAACCATTGGTTCGCCCCAAGTTCCCGGCGGCGCACTTGTAGCTCCCAAGCAGGCGCTGGTTCGCGTAGGGTCCGCTGATGTCACCGACCGATCCAGTCAGAAGTGCTCACGATCGACGCCAACCAAGGTTGTTGACCCTGTTGGCCTTGGGATTTGTTGTCTTTGGCGCCGCTACGGCCGCCCTTTTCTACGTCTTGCAGCCCGAGACCCTCCGTATCGCCGTCGGCCCCGCGGGCAGCGAAGACCATCAGGTGGTCCAAGCAATGGCTGAGGCCTTCGACGAGGAAAGCAGAACGGTCAGGCTCTCCCCGATTACGACCGGGGGAGCGGCCGAATCCCTGGCCCTGCTGGGCGCCGGCAAAACCGATCTGGCGGTCGGTCGCGGCGACCTAGACATGCCGGCCGACGCGCAGACCCTGGTCGTCCTCCGCAAGAACTACGTCGTCCTGTGGTCGCCCTCCGGGCGACCGGGCAAGGACTCCAAGAAAAAGGCCACCGGCAAGATCGGAGAGATTGCCGATCTGGAGGGCCACAAGATCGGCATCATCGGAAGGACGGGCGCCAACCTCGCAGTCCTACGGACCATTCTCGTCGGCTCCGGTGTGGAACCGGACAAGGTGGCGACCGTCCAATTCGGGACCGAAGAAATCGAAAAGCTTGCGCAAGACGTCACTCTCGATGCGTATCTCGCCGTCGGTCCGCTCGACAGCAAGATCACGGCCGCCGCCATCGCCGCAACTTCGCGATCACGTGGAGCGCCGAAGTTTCTTCCGGTCGACGCATCCGAATCCATTGCACTGAAGCACGCCCGCTACGAAGCCGAGGAAATTCCGGGCAGCGTGTTCAACACGAAGCCGGCCTGGCCGGAGGACAAGGTCGACACCATCAGCGTCAACCATCTCATCTTGGCCAGAAAAGTCCTTTCCGAAGCCAAGGCGGCGGCCTTCTATCGGCAGCTTTTCGCCGTACGGGACACGATCACGCAACGTGTCGCCGGCGGTGCGCACATCACAAAGCCGGAGACGGAGAAGGAGGCGGAGCCTTCCGTTCATCGGGGCGCCGCGGCGGTCATCAACGGGACCGAACGAACCTTTCTGGACAAGTACAGCGACTACTTCTGGTTCGCCTTGCTTCTTCTTTCCGGAATCGGTTCGGCCGCCGCCTGGCTGCGTCGCTATCTGAACCGCGACGAACGGGACGACAACACCAGCCACCGCAACCGCATTCTCGCCGTGGTCGCGGAGGTTCGAGATGCCGGGTCCGAAGAGGACCTGCTCACATCGCAACGCGAAGTCGACGCGATCATCGGCGAGACCCTCAAGTGCTACGATAATGGAGCGATCGAACAAGAGGACCTGACCGCTTTCGGTCTGGTGCTTGAACTGTTCAATCATGCCGTCGCAGAAAAGCGAGCGGCGCTGCAGAGCGGTTACGCCGATCAAGCGCGGACGCCAAGTCCAACTCTCGCTTCTCGGCGATAGCCGCACCCCGGCATCTCCGGCCCGCCGAGTCGGATCTGGTGCCAGGCCGTCTCGAAGGTGGCACCACGAGGGGGATTGATGTTCCTTCCATGTCGGCCGCCCCCGAGGCGGAAGCCGAATTCAACGAAAAAATGAGGCGACTACTTTCTATCCTGGTTCGGACCCAGGCCGGGTTTCCGGACTTCCACTCGGGTTAAAAGCGGCGGCCCGACGCTCGCACAACGCAGGTCCGGATGGCGGGTAATAGCGGGACCTTTCTACGCACCCACGATGCCCCGTATGCGGCGCCGATCCGATCCCATACCTCGACAATTTGCCGCGGGCCAAGCACGTCGCTCCCCGACCACAAGACGTATCGGCCGACGCCATACGAACCCGACGGCAGCGTTTTTAGGATGCGCAACTCTATTCGATCGCACCAATTAGGACGCAAATCGTCGTGCTCTCGGCGTGAGAGGCCGTTATCGCGGCAACCATAGACGATGTGGCCAATGTGCAACGGGCGCTTGGTTTCTCCACGGCAATGTTCGCAACCGAACAATCCGCCTCATGAGGTAGGCGGTACTATCCGGGCACCAAGTGCTGAGGGCCTGCGGATGGACTTTTCAAGCTCGAAAGATCAGACCTTATTGTCTCTTTGGGAAAGTGTGCGGCGACAAGTGTCGGCTGATCGCGCGAATGGCGGTCGCTCCCGCTTTGTTGGTGACAATCTGCGCAGCTATGCCGAATTGCTCCGTTCGGAAATGGATCGGCGAGAGCTCAAGTACACCTCCATCAATTCAACTGAATGAAACAGAGGGTGCCTCTGGGCACACAAATATGAGAGATATGCAGGAGCAGTTGGAGAACCTCCGCAACGATGCGGCCGATTGCAAATCGATCAGCGATCTGGCCACCAACCTGCAAAAGCGAGAGTTATTCGCGAGGCTTGCCGATCATCTGAGCGTATTAGCTTCAGAGGTCGAGCGTGCCATTGCTGCGACAGCATCTGGCACCAAGTCAGAGCGATAAGGGATTATTTCTGCCGAAAGGCCTGATTGAACGACATCACGAGCGGCCCGACAATGTATTCAAAAGCTGTTCGCTGAACGGTTGGAACCATCACGGTCGCAGGCATCCCGGGATAGAGCCGGATGTTGGGCATGGCCGCCAGTTCGTCGTGATCGATGCGAACGAAGGCCGTGTAGTAGGGGCTGTTCGTCTTGGGATCGGTCAAGCGATCAGCTGAGACCTGAATAACATCGCCATGAATAATCGGCACGATACGCTGCTTATAGGCAGTAAGATGGACCTCAGCACGCGTGTTTGGATGCACGTCGCTGATATCTTCCACGGCAACTTGCGCCTCGATAGTGAGCGAATCCTCGTCCGGCACGATGTCCAAGATCTTGTCGCCGCGCTGGATGACGCCCCCCACCGAGAACACGTTGAGTCCCACCACCCGCCCGCTATACGGCGCGCGAATTTCCATGCGGCCCAATACCGCCTTGGCGCTCAACGCCTTTGGGATCACCTCCAACAATCTGGCTTGGGTATCGCGCAAATCCTTCGTGACGTCAGTCATGCGATCGTTGTCGAGCTGGGCTATTTGCTGCTCCTGCTCGGCAATGGCTTGACGAGCCTTGGCGATATTGGCGCTTGTATCGGCAATCTGGCCTTCCAGACCGTAGGAGGCGCGCTCCAGTTGCATAATTCGTGGACGCGCGATCAGGCCGCGTTCAACGAGCGGCGCAATGTCCTTGGCCTCACTGCGGACGGAGTTGATCTGATCCGTAAAGGATTTGACTTGCGCGTTCGCACCAACGATTTGTGAGCCGAGCTGATTGATCTTTTCCCTGATCACGTTGCGCTGACCTTCAAGGGCCGCGCGACGGCTTTCGAACTGGCTGACCTGGCCGTTCCAGACACTCTTCAAGTATGGATCGTCGGATCGTGCCCTCAGATCGTTGGGCATCACAAGTGCGGATCCGTGATCGAGCTCGGTCAATAGCCGCACCTCGGTCGCACGAAATACGCCATATTGCTGGGTCAACACCTCATACTCGGCCCGCGCCTGGGTCTCGTCGAGCACAATCAATAGGTCGCCGGCGAGCACCCGGTCGCCCTCCCTGACGTGCAGTTCCTTGATGATGCCGCCATCGAGGTGCTGGACGCTTTTGCGGTTGCCGTCGACCTTGACAACCGCGTTGGCGACCACCGCACCGTTAAGCGGCGCGGTCACGGCCCAGGTACCGATCCCGCCGAAAAATATCGCGATGATCAGCCATCCCGCCACTGCAACGCGACGGATGGAATCATTCGGCAAGCTCTCCCTCGCTGCGCCACTCGCCCGGCTCGGACTCGAAACTCCACGTCTCGATCGATTTGTATCAACCAGCATCGTCATCTGAAACTTCCTAGCTGGCCGCTTCTTGAACCGCATGAACTGGCACGGATCGCGTTAGCCGAGCCAGAATCTCGCTGCGCGGTCCGAACATCTCCGCCGCGCCTTCGCGCAATACCAAGATCTTGTCGACCACGCCGATGGTGACAGGTCGATGGGAGATGATGACCACAGTCGTTCCGCGCTTCTTCAGCTGCATGATGCAGTCGGCAAGCGCAGCATCGCCCTCCGCATCGAGATTGGAGCTGGGCTCATCCAGCACGACCAGGCTCGGATTGCCGTAGACCGCGCGAGCGAGCCCAATGCGCTGGCGATAGCCTCCCGACAAGACCGCGCCTCCCTCCCCCACCTGGGTGTCATAGCCGCTGGGAAGCCGCACAATCATCTCGTGCACTCCGGCCATGCGCGCCGCCGCAATGATCTCCTGGTCCTCGCCGCGATTGAATCGGCAGATATTGGCCGCGACGCTTTCGGCAAACAGCTCGATGTCCTGGGGCAGATAGCCAAGATGATGGCCGAGAGACGACTCGATCCAGGTCGAAACGTCGGATCCGTCCAGGCGAACGGCGCCCCCAGAGGGCGCCTGGAGACCCACGATGTGGCGCGCCAGCGTCGACTTCCCAGCGCCGGAGGGCCCGATGATGCCGAGCACCTCACCCGGCTCGATCCGGAACGTGACGCCGCGCAGAACCGGCTTTGCAGCGCCTCGAGGAACAAAGGAGAGCGCCTCGACCGAAACGCGACCTTCTGGTCGCGGCAGCGTCAGTTCGGGCTCATGCGGCGGATTGACCTGCAACAGCCCGCGCACGCGCAGGAACGCGCCGCGGGCGGCAACCAAGCTGCGCCATGATCCAACGATCTGCTCCACAGGCTGCAACGCGCGACCAAGCAGGATGCTGGCGGCAAACATCGCACCCACGGTCGTCAGCCGCTCGATCACAAGATAGGCGCCAAGTCCGAGGATCAGGGACTGCATCGAAAGACGCAAAAAGCGGATCAAGCTCTGCATCGTGGCAGCGCGGTCGCTTGCGATGACTTGTCGCTCGAGCATCCGGTCGCGGTCACGGCTCCAGCGCTGAAGCAGACCGGCGGTCATCCCCATCGCGCGCACCACTTCGGTGTTGCGCAGGCTCATCTCGGTGAAGGTGTAGTTTCGGCTTGCCACCTCGCCGGCCTCGGTCAACGGCGGCTTGACCAGCCACTCGTTAAGAAGGGCCACCAGAATCAGCAGAATGGAGCAGCCGAATGCAAATGCCCCCAACGACGGGTGGAGCACAAAGATCACGACAATGTAGATCGCCGCCCAGGGCAGATCGAAGACCGCATGGATCCCCGTACCGGTGACGAACTGACGGAACGTGTCGAAGTCGCGCAGAAACTGAGTGCGAACCCCGCCGGTGCTCGCGGGTTGATGAATGATCGCAGTCATCACGCGCGCGGCGATCGTCTGGTCGAGACGAATGCTGGCGCGGGTCAAGACGCGCGCCCGAACGGCATCCAGCCCTGCCAGCGCCATAAAGGCCAGCAAGAGCGCGATCGTGAGCATGAGCAGCGTGATCTCGCTGGCGCTCGAGATGACCCGGTCATAGACCTGCAGCATATAGAGCGGCGCGGCCAGATAAAGCAGATTGATCGCCAAGCTGAAGATCGCGGCAATGACGAAATAGCCCTGACAGCTCTGCATCAAGCGCCGGAGTTCGTTGGGTCTTTGAAACGGAGCACTCACACGGATCGACGGAAAATCCGCCCCTCTTCAAAAGCGATGCCGAACGCCGGACATCGTAAGCCAAGGTCCGGGCCGCAACATTCGCCCTGACCCATTTCCTAGCTGCGCATCAGGCCAGATGGTCGTGGTAGCTGATAAGCGTTCCCGTGTTCTTGTCTGCCTCTGTCTGGAAGCCTGCCGGGTCGTACTGGCCGAGCAGAATAATATTGGCGGTATGGATTCCGTCCGTCACCGACAGGGTTCCTCCAGCACCATCCTGATTTGCGACATAGCTTGCGGTCGCGCCGGTCCCGAATGCCACATCGAGGAGATCCAGGTGGTCATCCCCGTTAAATCCCGACACGGCCCCGCTAAAGTCGAAGGAGTCGTGGAGCACGATTGTCCCGGTCGCTTGGGCATCAACCGCTACATTCGCAGACGAGGCAGCTCCGAATTCGAGCGTGGCCGAACCGCTGATCTGAGCCGTCCCGTTACCGCTGACATTGCCGTCGATTGTGATGTTGCCGCCATTGGCCCACAACACGCCGGTGTTGATGACGTCGCTGTGGACCTCCAGTCCACCGGTTCCCGTTGCCTCGAGCGTTCCGGAGTTGATGACCGCGTTTGTGCCGGTATCGATGACCAGCGAATTGGTTCCGGTTGCATCGATTGTGCCCTGGTTCACCACGGTCAACAGCCCTGCTCCCAACTGACCGGCACCAGAAATGGTATTGTCCACGTTGGTGAGCGTGACGTCGGATGCCGTACCCGTGATCACGTTCTGGCCGCTATCCGACAGATCGACGTGGCCGCCGCCCTCAAGGGTGATGCCATGCTCGATCAGATGGAGGTCGGTCTCGTCGCCAGTCGAGTTCAGCGCGATCGAACCGGTATTATGGAGCACGCCGCTCAGCGGCATGGTGGCGCCGTCGCTGATCACCATGTTGCCGGCATTTTCGGTGACCGGCGTTTGTTCGAACACGAAGTCGTTTGCGGTGAGCGAGTTCGCATCGACGCCGTGCAGCGTGATCGATTGACCATCTCCGAGCGCAATCACCGCATTGCCGGCAGCGTCATCGGCCATATGCGCCAGAATGTCGCCAAAGCCGGTGAAACCGGCATAACCAATCAGATCGATCTGATCCGAGGTGGCGTCAAAGTTGTAGATCACGTCGTGCCCGATCGGCTGCGAGAACACGAACTGGTCATGCCCGCTGGAGCCGGTCAGATAGTCATCACCAGACAGCGCGAAGACCGGATTGCCAGGCACATAGGCCTCGAGATTGTCAGCGACCATTGCGTGCCCGGTGCTGCCGTCGGCATTGGTCCACGTCTCCGCCACATTGAGCACCAGTGCACCCGTGTACGTGCTTGGCGATGTGACAAAGAGCGATGCGACGTCGCTGGTCACCACCGTCCAGGTCCCATCGCCGTTATCGGTCCCCTCGCTTAATGCCCAGCCGGCCGAAATTCCAGCAATCGTCAACGTCACCGCGCCAAGATGATCGGCGGAAGGATCGGTCAAGCCGAGATTGATCTGTTCTCCGGCAATACCGGCAGGATGAGTTGCAGAAAGTGTGTTTGTGGCCGTACTAAATGCAGTGGTACCTCCTCCTGCACCTGGATTGACCTTCGTCCCGACCGTGCCCGTGGTTTCATCCCAGGCCTTGTAAGTCAAAGTACCGGAATTGCCGCTACCGATGATTCGTACGAGATTGCTATCATCCAACAGCAGCGCGGAGGTCGCGCTTACCGTCCCGATGTTTGTCCAGGACGAGCCGCCGTTGGTCGAATATTGCCAGGCGCCCCCGCCGTTCGACGACAAGGCCGTGATCGCAATACCGTGGAGGGCGCCTGCGTCGACATCGGTGGAGCTACGGAATGAACTCACCAAGACACCGCTGGCGACGTTCAAGTTTGCCGGGCTCTGCGTCGTTACGACGGGCGCGTCGTTGATGCCGGTCACCGTGATTTTCAGCGTCGTGGTGTTGGACACCAGGCCGCCAGGGTCTTTGTCGGTATAGGTGAACGTGTCCACCGCCTGAATACCGGCGGCCAAACTGTTGGCGGTGTCAGCGACGTAGCTGTACGACCCATTTGCATTCAGCGTCAGATGGCCATAAGTGCCGACGAGCGAGCTACCGACTCCCACGCCCTGCGTCACTGCGCCCGTACCCGCGACCACGCCGGAGACAAGCAGCGTGTTGGTGGCATTATCGACATCGGTATCGGCCACCGATCCACCCGTCGTACCTTGAATGACGCCATTGGCAGCAGTCACCGTCAGGGTCGCATCCTCATTCACCGCTCCGGTGTCGGCATTGGCCACCGGCGCCTCGTTGACGTCGCTGACCGCAATGGTAAAGCTCTGCGAGCTCGCGAGCGTGCCGTCGGAGGCCTGGGCCGTGACGGTGTAGGCGTGGCCTGGCGCGCTCTCGTAATCGATCTTGGTGGAATCGGCGATGGTCACGACGCCGGTCGCCGCGTTGATGGTGAAGCCGCCGCCCGAGCTGTCGCCGGTCAGCGAATAAGTCACCGCCGGTCCGTTGACGTCGCTGGAGGTCGCGGTGACGCCGACGGCGGTGCCGTTGGCGGCGCCTTCGGCAATCGTGTTGGCCGCGGCATTGCTGTCGACGGGCGTCGAGGGCGCCACGTCGGTGACGGCGATGCTGAAGCTCTGCGAGCTCACGAGCGTGCCGTCGGAGGCCTGGGCCGTGACGGTGTAGGCGTGCCCTGGCGAGCTCTCGTAATCGATCTTGCTGGCATCGGCGACGGTGACGACGCCGGTCGCCGCATTGATGGTGAAGCCACCGCCCGAGGTGTCGCCGGTCAGGGAATAGGTGACCGCCGGCCCGTTGACGTCGCTTGCAGACGCGGTGACGCCGACGGTGCTGCCATTGGCAGCGCCTTCGGCCACCGTGTTGGTTGCCCCATTGCTGTCGACCGGGGTCGAAGGTGCGACGTCGCTGACCGCAATGGTAAAGGTCTGCGAGCTCGCAAGCGTGCCGTCGGAGGCCTGGGCCGTCACGGTATAGGCGTGGCCTGGCGAGCTCTCGTAATCGATCTTGGTGGAGTCGGCGACGGTCACGACGCCGGTCGCCGCGTTGATGGTGAAGCCACCGCCCGAGCTGTCGCCGGTCAGCGAATAAGTCACCGCCGGTCCGTTGACGTCGCTGGAGGTCGCGGTGACGCCGACGGCGGTGCCGTTGGCGGCGCCTTCGGCAATCGTGTTGGCCGCGGCATTGCTGTCGACGGGCGTCGAGGGCGCCACGTCGGTGACGGCGATGCTGAAGCTCTGCGAGCTCACGAGCGTGCCGTCGGAGGCCTGGGCCGTGACGGTGTAGGCGTGGCCTGGCGAGCTCTCGTAATCGATCTTGCTGGAATCGGCCACAGTCACGACGCCGGTTGCGGCGTTGATGGTGAAGCCGCCGCCCGAGCTGTCGCCGGTCAGCGAATAGGTCACCGCCGGCCCGTTGACGTCGGTCGCGGATGCGGTGACGCCGACGGCGGTGCCGTTGGCGGCGCCTTCCGCCACCGTATTGGTCGCCGCATTGCTGTCGACCGGCGTCGAGGGCGCCACGTCGGTGACGGCAATGCTGAAGCTCTGCGAGCTCACGAGCGTGCCATCGGAGGCCTGGGCCGTCACGGTGTAGGCGTGGCCTGGCGCACTCTCGTAATCGATCTTGGTGGAGTCAGCGACGGTCACGACGCCGGTCGCCGCGTTGATGGTGAAGCCGCCGCCCGAGCTGTCGCCGGTCAGCGAATAGGTCACCGCCGGCCCGTTGACGTCGCTCGCGGATGCGGTGACGCCGACCGCGGTGCCGTTGGCAGCGCCTTCGGCAACCGTGTTGGTCCCCGCATTGCTGTCGACCGGCGTCGAGGGCGCCACGTCGGTGACGGCGATGCTGAAGCTCTGCGAGCTCGCGAGCGTGCCGTCGGAGGCCTGGGCCGTGACGGTGTAGGCGTGGCCTGGCGCGCTCTCGTAATCGATCTTGGTGGAATCGGCGATGGTCACGACGCCGGTTGCCGCGTTGATGGTGAAGCCGCCGCCCGAGCTGTCGCCGGTCAGCGAATAGGTCACCGCCGGCCCGTTGACGTCGGTCGCGGATGCGGTGACGCCGACGGCGGTGCCGTTGGCGGCGCCTTCCGCCACCGTATTGGTCGCCGCATTGCTGTCGACCGGCGTCGAGGGCGCCACGTCGGTGACGGCAATGCTGAAGCTCTGCGAGCTCACGAGCGTGCCATCGGAGGCCTGGGCCGTCACGGTGTAGGCGTGGCCTGGCGCACTCTCGTAATCGATCTTGGTGGAGTCAGCGATGGTCACGACGCCGGTCGCCGCGTTGATGGTGAAGCCGCCGCCCGAGCTGTCGCCGGTCAGCGAATAGGTCACCGCCGGCCCGTTGACGTCGCTCGCAGACGCGGTGACGCCGACGGTGCTGCCGTTGGCGGCGCCTTCCGCCACCGTGTTGGCGGCGGCATTGCCATCGACAGGGGTCGAGGGTGCCACGTCGGTGACCGCGATGCTGAAGCTCTGCGAGCTCACAAGCGTGCCGTCGGAGGCCGTGACGGTGATGCTGTGGCTGGTCGCCGTCTCGAAGTCGAGCAGCGAGGCATCGGCGACGGTCACGACACCGGTCGCGGCATCGATGGCGAAGCGGCCGCCGGCGTCGTCGCTCAGCGCAAAGGTGACGGTGCCGCCATGGACGTCGGTCGCAGATGCGGTGATGCCGACCAGGTCGCCGTTGGCGGCGCCCTCCGAGACCGTGTTGGCGGCGGCATTGCTGTCGACCGGCTGGCTCGGTGCCACGTCAGTGACGGCAATGGTGAAGCTCTGCGAGCTCGTCAGCGTGCCGTCGGAGGCCGTGACGGTGATGTCGTGGCTGGACGAGGTCTCGAAGTCGAGCAGCGCAGCATCGGCCACGGTCACGACGCCGGTCGCGGCATCGATGGCGAAGCGGCCGCCGGCGTCATCACTCAGCGCAAAGGTGACGGTGCCACCATGAATGTCGCTGGCAGACGCGGTGATGCCGACGGTGGTGCCATTGGCGGCGGCTTCCGACACGGTGTTGGCGGCGGCGTTGCCATCGATTGGGGTCGAGGGTGCGACGTCGGTGACGGCGATGCTGAAGCTCTGCGAGCTCGTCAGCGTGCCGTCGGAGGCCGTGACGGTGATGTCGTGGCTGGTCGCGGTCTCGAAGTCGAGCAGCGAGGAATCGGCGACGGTGACGACGCCGGTTGCGGCATCGATGGCAAAGCGGCCGCCGGCATCGTCGCTCAGCGCGAAGGTGACGGTGCCGCCGTGGACGTCGCTGGCGGAGGCGGTGATGCCGACCAGGTCGCCATTGGCGGCGGCTTCCGACACGGTGTTGGTCGCGGCATTGCCGTCGACCGGCTGGCTCGGCGCCACGTCGGTGACGGCGATGGTGAAGCTCTGCGAGCTCACAAGCGTGCCGTCGGAGGCCGTGACGGTGATGTCGTGGCTGGTGGCGGTCTCGAAGTCGAGCAGCGCGGCATTGGCGACGGTGACGACGCCGGTCGCGGCATCGATGGCAAAGCGGCCGCCGGCATCGTCGCTCAGCGCAAAGGTGACGGTGCCGCCATGAATGTCGCTGGCAGACGCGGTGATCCCGACCAGGTCGCCATTGGCGGCGGCTTCCGAGACCGTGTTGGCGGCGGCATTGCCGTCCACCGGCTGGCTCGGCGCGACGTCGGTGACGGCGATGCTGAAGCTCTGCGAGCTCGTCAGCGTGCCGTCGGAGGCCGTGACGGTGATGTCGTGGCTGGTGGCGGTCTCGAAGTCGAGCTTGCTGGAATCGGCCACGGTCACGACGCCGGTCGCGGCATCGATGGCGAAGCGGCCGCCGGCATCATCGCTCAGCGCGAAGGTGACGGTGCCGCCGTGAACGTCGCTGGCGGTCGCGGTGATGCCGACCAGGTCGCCATTGGCGGCGCCTTCCGACACGGTGTTGGCGGCGGCGTTGCCGTCCACCGGCTGGGTCGGCGCCACGTCGGTGACGGCGATGCTGAAACTCTGGCTGGTGAAGGCGCCGCTGGGATCGGCGGCGGTGACGGTGATGTTGTGGCTGGTCGCGGTCTCGAAGTCGAGCAGCGCGGCATTGGCGACGGTGACGACGCCGGTCGCGGCATCGATGGCAAAGCGGCCGCCGGCATCGTCGCTCAGCGCAAAGGTGACGGTGCCGCCATGAATGTCGCTGGCAGACGCGGTGATCCCGACCAGGTCGCCGTTGGCGGCGGCTTCCGAGACCGTGTTGGCGGCGGCATTGCCGTCGACCGGGGTCGAGGGTGCCACGTCGGTGACGGCAATGCTGAAGCTCTGCGAGCTCGTCAGCGTGCCGTCGGAGGCGGTGACGGTGATGTCGTGGCTGGTGGCGGTCTCGAAGTCGAGCAGCGCGGCATTGGCCACACTTACGACGCCGGTCGCGGCATCGATCGCAAAGCGGCCGCCGGCGTCGTCGCTCAGCGCAAAGGTGACGGTGCCGCCATGGACGTCGGTGGCAGATGCGGTGATGCCGACCAGGTCGCCATTGGCGGCGGCTTCCGAGACCGTGTTGGCGGCGGCATTGCCGTCGACCGGGGTCGAGGGTGCCACGTCGGTGACGGCGATGGTGAAGCTCTGCGAGCTCGTCAGCGTGCCGTCGGAGGCCGTGACGGTGATGGCGTGGCTGGTGGCGGTCTCGAAGTCGAGCAGTGCGGCATCGGCGACGGTGACGACGCCGGTCGCGGCATCGATCGCAAAACGGCCGCCGGCATCATCGCTCAGCGCGAAGGTGACGGTGCCACCATGAATGTCGCTGGCGGTCGCGGTGATCCCGACCAGATCGCCATTGGCGGCGGCTTCCGAGACCGTGTTGGCGGCGGCGTTGCCATCGACCGGGGTCGAGGGCGCCACGT
>NZ_MZXW01000039.1 GCF_004123905.1 Bradyrhizobium betae | reverse complement strand
CAGAACCTTCGCAAGATGGCCAAGCTGATCCCAATGCCCACCTTGGGGTAGAAACCGCCAAAGCCATTGGGCCGCATCGCGCTGACGCCAATACATCCGATTACTGTTTCCCTTTTTCAACGGAATCGGCCCAAAGCCGAACTGGTGGCATGTCGGTCTCAATGTCGCCTTCTGAGAGCAAACCGGACGCGACGAGTTTGTGAGTGCACGCCCGAGGGATGGCTGATCCCTGGTTAACTCGACGCGCGCTCAGGACGCGGTTTACCCCTCCCGTCGGGGAGAGGTGAACCACAGCCGCCCGCGTGATGCGGGCGGCCCTTGCATCATCGATCATCACCAGCTCAGTGCAGCGGATCGCCCTGGCCGAGCGCGTAGGCCACGAGGTCCTTCAGTGCGAAGCCGGAGCCGGTCACCGGCGTCCATTGTGGGTCCTGCGACAGCACGGAGGAATTGTCGCCGAACATCATGCCGAGGAAGACCTCGGCCACGATGCGGCCGCCGACGGGCCCGAGCTGGGGCGTATTGATTCCACCGGCCGGCGCGCCGGTGGCCGGGACTTGGACCTTGATCTGTGACCACCGCGTCTCCGCCAGGATGTAGGTCCAGAGCGGGCAATTGCCGGCGAACACGCCGTTGGCGATGGTCGCGATCTTGACCTGCGGATCGCCGGCGCCCGGCTCGTCGACGGCCTTGCCGATGATGATCTCGTCATCCGTCAGCGGCGTCACATTCATCGCCCTGGCGACGGCCTGGCCTGAGGGCAGGCCGAGCCGCCAGCTGCGCTCGAGATTGCGCAGCGCCAGCGAGGCCGGATTGGATGCGACCTCCGGCGGCAGCTTGCGCAGCGGGTCGACCAGCGACGAGTCGATGCGATAGGCGAACTGAAGCCGCCGCTTGTTG
The DNA here is from genome assembly GCF_004123905.1 of Bradyrhizobium betae. Classification (GTDB taxonomy): domain Bacteria; phylum Pseudomonadota; class Alphaproteobacteria; order Rhizobiales; family Xanthobacteraceae; genus Bradyrhizobium; species Bradyrhizobium betae_A. The sequence continues at coordinate 15,847 of NZ_MZXW01000039.1, read as the reverse complement.
TCGGCGTTGGCAGGATCGTCCTCGACGCCGTAAGCGCGCGTGTCGAGATCGATGAAGCGGCCCCAATCCATCGCGCGTCCCGGGCCCATGGCGCGGAAGCCGGTCAGCGCGTTCTTGTCGGGATTGTGCGGATCCGGGAAGATCTGCAACAGCATGTTGTCCGCGTCGTTCAGCCGGTAGCCGGGACGGATCATGGAGTGTCCGAGCCGGTAGGCCGCGACCGAGAACTCGACCGGCATGAACGGATAGGTCTTCCAGTGATAATAGGCGAGCTTGCTGCGGTCGTATTGACCTGCGGTCTTCAGCGCGTTCAGCACGTCGGCATTGACGATGCGCGGCAGGAAGTCGTTCAGCACGACGTATTGGTAGTGGAAGCGGACGCGCTGCTGCACCTCCTCGAACGACAGGCTGTCATTGTCGTCGACCATGCGGTTGTGAAAGCGCAGCATCAAGGCCTGGAACTGCGAGACGATGCTGTTCTCGTCGTTGCGGGGGTCGCCGATCAGCGCGCGGCCCTTGAAGCGCGGCAGGTCGTGGGCATCGGGTACGCCGGCGCCGGTCACCTTATCGCCGAGGCGGAATTTGTTGTGGTCATACATGTAGGGCTGGTCGTTCGGACCGCGGCCGTAGACATTGTCCAGATCGAATGACGGCGTGCGGAAGTCGACGAGCCCGTCGGGATCCTGCTGCTTGGTCAGCGAGCTGACGGGATCAAAGGTGATGTCGTGATCGATGAACTGGCCGAAATAGGTGTAGAGCGCGGGAATGCCGCTCTCTTCCGCGTCCGGGCCGTCCTTCGGCCCATCGAAATCGGCGACCATCTTGTCGGCCAGCGCCGAAAGGTTAGCGACGTTGTCGGAATCTTTCGCGCCGAATTTTGCCGGCGCAAGCTTGCGGAACATGCGGCCGAAGCGGCCCTGGGACAGCGACGAATGCGTGACGTTCAATCCACGCGGCGTAACGGCATGACGACTGCTCATTGAAATCACCTCCATGAAATATCGCGCTGGAAACCGAATAAAGCTAAAGTTGTTTTCAATAGAATATGCAGGCGAGGCTAGATCAGGGGATCTGGCGCCACAAGTCGCCTGCTTCACACTTTGCGCGATATCGCTGCTGTTCCGGAGGAGGGTGTTGCGGGCAAGCTGCGGCTGCGCTTTGCAAATTTTTCCCGAAGGGATGACGGATAACATTCTCGTCATCGACAGGCGCGGGCGGCTTTGTGCGTAATCAATTCGCCGGACTGTCGGCGAAGCGCATCGTCTTCACGCAAAAAGTGTGGCGTCGCGCGCCCCATGCGCGCGACGCCACAACGAGAGTCAGTAATCGCGCTGCTGCGAGAACGCGTAGCGCGGATTGACACCGCAATAGGCCGACGTGCCGGAGGCGCTGGCCTGACACTGCTGATAGCTCGCGAATTGGCAGTTGCCGGGATAGCCCCAGATGCGCCCTTGCAGGCAATATCTGTCGTTTGCGGCGTGGGCCTGGGCGGCCGGGAGGGTCGCGGCGATCAAGGCCGCGAATGATGCAAGCGTGAGGATGGTGCGACGCATTTCAGTCTCCTGATCGGGGGCGTTTGCAGGACCATTTGGAAGAACGGTTGCAAGGACGCTTGTGATGGGAACACCAGCTCAATCTGCGTGTTCCCGGGTTTGGCCGACACTTTGTCGTGCTCGTCTTGGTGTCCGTACTGGGCACGGCGTTCGACGTGCGCCTATGATGAACCAGGCCGCGGTGAGCTATGTGATCTCGGCCACAGTTGGCGACCGGGTTCGCGCCTATCGTGCGCAGACTTGTCGTGTTTAGGCTTGCACGCGCCGATCCCGGAAGCTGACGCTTCGTCTCATTCGGATCAGGTCATTTTGGAGGTTTTGATGCAAAGGTCATACTTGCTGGCTGCGACAGCAGCGCTGGCGCTTCTCATGCAAACACCGCTCGCGCTGGCGCAGACAGCGCCAGCCGCCGGCGGAACCGCGGCGCCTGCGGCGACCACGACAGCGCCGACAACGACCGCCGCAGCGCCCGCGGCAACAACGACGCCGAACGCGTCCACCACCGACAATTCCGGCCAGTCTTCCGACTCCAAGAAGAGCGCGTCGAAGAAGCCGGCGAAGAAAAAGATGACGCGGCAGCAGGAGATCGACCACTCGGTCGACAGCGGCACCGTTCCCGCGCGCTATCGCAGCTCCGTGCCGAAGCAGTACCAGCAATATATTCCGTTCGAGAAGCAGTGACGGATGGCGCGGCGGCCCGGCGCGACGAGGCGTCGCGCCGCCGCGCTTGCGAATCGGCAATACATCCCTTGTGGCGGTCTGCGCGAGCGGTGCTAGAGTAGGCGAAGCCCGGGGGGAGTGATGAGCGACGACGTAAGGGATGCTGGCCTTGTGGCCATGATCAGCAGCATCCTGGGAGGTGGCAAGCGTGCGGACAGCCTTACGCTGCCGCCGCTCGCGGAGATTCCGCCAGCAGCGCCGTCGAACGGATTTGAGGCGGTTGCACCGATCCCCGAAGCGACACCGGTCAAGCCCGAGGATGCGCCCAGCACGGCGCCGGCCGCCGTGCCGGTTGCGAAGATAGCCACGACGGCGGATGGCAAGCGGCTGCTGCCGGCGGAAGCCATTGCCGATCTCGTGCTCGGCGAGCTGCGCAAGCTGGAAGACTTTCCGGCGACCGGTGCCTCGGTCACCGTCTATGGCTACAGGCACTGGAACGCGATGATCACCTTCGCGCCGTTCTCGACCAGTTTCCACAACGCAACGCGGTTCCGCCAGGCGATGCCGGATCTCGTCTTCAAGCTGCGCCGTTTCGTCGAACTTGAGATATAGTCCGGTGCGATCAGCGGCGCGCTGCGTCGCCACCCGAACAGTTCGACAGGATTTTTGAATTGAGTGTCGCCTTTACCAAGGAAGAAAGCGCCGAGACCGCGTCCGAGACGCTGCTGCCGGACCGCCCGGTCTCGCCGCATCCGAACCTCGTGACCGAAGCCGGCCTGCAGGCGTTGCAGGCGCAGCTTCAGGAGGCGCGCGAGGCCTATGAGGCCGCGCAGACAATCGAGGACGTCAACGAGAAGCGCCGGCAGTCGGCGGTGCCCTTGCGTGACGCCCGCTATCTGACCGAACGGTTGCGCACCGCGCAGGTGATTCCCGACCCGGCCTCGACCGATGTCGTCGCCTTCGGCAGCACGGTCACCTTCAGCCGCCCCGACGGCCGCGTGCAGACCTATCGCATCGTCGGCGAGGACGAAGCGGACCCGAAGGCCGGCTCGATCTCGTTCGTGGCGCCGGTCGCGAAATCGCTGATGGGGAAGGCTGTGGGTGATGTCGTGGGGACGGGCGCGCAGGAGGTCGAGATTGTGTCGATCGCGTAGGACGCGGTCAAAGGTGGTCTTGGACCCCGGAAGCGAAGAGTATGAGATTTCCGGTGACGGAGGCAAAGCGAGCAGGGCGCCGTTAATCACCGTTGGCGCCTCTTAATGGCCGAGACTGCGGCAGGGCCCATCCCGGCAGATCTGGAAATAAGTCTGCAAATATCTCGCTATTTTGCCAGAAGTCGTTATACCAACGGCATCACCGCACGCCCTTGGCAGTTATCGGTGACTGAGAGCGTTGCGCTCCCGCCCAACCAAACAGGCGGTCAGGTGTCAAATCCAACCAAATTCGATTCGCGTCATTGGGGCATGCCGCCGGCCCTGCTTTTGATCGTGCTCGTCCTGCTCATCGCTGCCGCGGTTAATTTTTAGCCAGCCCTTCTCAGGTCTGGACCTCGCAACAAAACCCGCCAGGAGGTCGCAATGGCCAACACAGCAACGATCAGGAATGCGTATGGAATGCCGGCCATGTTCGCTGGATCGAAAACAGGAAGTGATGACGCTGCTTTCGTCTTTGTCAGGGTGGGAGACGAGGAGCGCCGTATGCGATGGGCCGAATGGGATTCTCTCCCGGCATGGACCGGGCCTCGTCCTTCCTGGGGACCGAAATCCCACAACCCAACATCCATCGTCAAAGGGAACGACGCCGCTGGCTACGAAGCGGCAAGTAAAGCGCCCCGCGGGAGGTTGTAATCGGCGGTGGAGTAGCCACCTAGGATTCAGCGTCCGACCGCCTTGAGCACCTGTCTGGATTCACGACGCCCTAGCCGCGCCAAATCCTACTGACGAAATCGATCAACGCCACGTCGCCCCGACGTGTGCGTCACGGGTCAGGATCACCTATGCCTACCGAACATGCCGCCGTGCGGGTCGTCCATAAGCCCTGGGGCGTCGGTGATCTCAAACCCTGGAGCGAAATTGACGGGTCTCGCGACGCCGTCGGCGAGCTGTGGTTCGAGCGGGCCGGCGAGAACGTGCCCACCCCCGCCTTGCTGCTCAAGCTGTTGTTCACCAGTCAGCCGTTGTCCATCCAGGTTCATCCAGACGACACGTTCGCGCGCGCGATGGGGATGCCCAACGGCAAGAGCGAGGCATGGTACATCCTCTCGGCCGAGCCCGACGCGCAGATCGGCGCCGGATTAAAACATCGGGTAACGGCACAGCAATTGCGTGCATCGATCCAGAACGGTTCGATCGCCGAACTCATCCAATGGCGATCGGTTGCCGCTGGCGATGTCGTATACATCCCGGCCGGCACCATCCACGCCATCGGCGCCGGCATCGTGCTCGCAGAAATTCAGCAACGCAGCGACGCGACATTCCGCCTGTTCGACTATGATCGGCACCGTGAGTTGCACGTGGACGATGGCGTCGCCGCTGCCCATCCGTGGCCGCTTCGAACGCTTGGCAATTCAACGCTTGGCAATTTAACGCCTGGCAATTCGGCGGCCGTCACCGCCAACCGGACGGTTCTCGTCGCGAGCAAGCATTTCGTGCTTGAGCGCATTGCAATTCCCGAAGGCTCGAGCTGGGCGCTGTTTGCCGAACCGGAGACCTGGATGCTCATTCTCGACGGCCACGCTGCGACCGGTTTGGCCGCGGCATCGATCGGGGAAGCCATCTTCATTGGTGGCGGCCGCGCCAGCATCGAGGTTGGTGACAATGGATTGAGCGCGCTGATTGCATATCCCGCCAGCCGCCCGATCGATGTCCTGTTGCAGAATCTCGACGACCAACCCGGCGAGCTTGCCCGTCCAGCCGCGTATTCAGTTCCGCAATTCGCAGTTATCGCCGAGGCGCGAACTTGACGCCGTTTCGCCGCATCGCCGTCATCGGCAATTCGCTGCCTCGCCGTTGCGGCATTGCGACTTTTACGACCGATCTGGAAAGGGCGATTTCGTATTCACGGTCGGATCTGGAGGTCAGCATCGTTACGATGAACGACCACGGACAGGCCTACGATTATCCTGCTTCCGTCGTCTTGCAGATCAAGGACGACGCCATCGAAGACTATGTCCGTGCCGCGGCCTTCCTGAACGCGGGCCGATTCGACGTCGTTTGCTTGCAGCATGAATTCGGGATCTTCGGCGGCGAGGCCGGCGCTCACATCCTGGAGCTGCTTTCGGCCCTCAGCATGCCTGTCGTCACGACGCTGCACACGGTGCTGGCCAAGCCAACCGCCGCGCAGCGTGCGGTCATGGAGCGCCTCGTCGAGGCGTCTTCGAAGATCATCGTGATGGCCAACAAGGGACGCGAGATGTTGCGGAGCGTCTATCGCGTGCCGGATGATAAAATCGAGGTTATTCCCCACGGCATCCCCGATTTTCCGTTTGTCGAGCCTGATGCAGCCAAGGCCAAGCTCGGATTCAGCGGGCGTTCTGTCATTCTGACCTTCGGGCTGCTGTCCCCCAGCAAGGGCATTGAGGTCATGATCGACGCGATGCCTCTGATACTGGAACGTCGTGCCGACGCGGTCTATGTCGTGCTCGGTGCGACGCATCCCAATCTCGTGCGCGACCAGGGCGAAGCCTATCGCGAGAGTCTGATGAAGCGCGTGCGCGAGCTTGGCGTCGATGACCACGTCGTGTTCCTCGACCAATTCGTCGATCAGGCGACGTTGCTGGAATTCATTTCCATGAGCGACGTCTACGTTACGCCCTATCTCAATGAAGCGCAGATGACGTCGGGGACGCTGGCCTACAGCTTTGGATTGGGCAAGCCGGTCGTCTCGACTCCGTATTGGCACGCGCTCGAGTTGCTGGGTGACGGCCGTGGCGTGATCGTCCCCTTCGGCAACGCGGTCGCAGTCGGCAAGGAAATCGCGCAATTGCTCACCGATGGCCCTCGCCGACAGGCGATGCGCGAGCGCGCCTACGCCATCAGCCGATCGATGACATGGGAGCGCACGGCCGAGCATTACATGGTCGCGTTCGAAAATGCGCGTCATGGAGACTGGCTCAAGGTGGTAGCACGTACCGGGCCGGTCGCGGTCGCCCACAGCCCGGCGGCATCTGACATGCAATTGGATCACTTTCTTTCGATGTGCGACGACACCGGCCTGTTCCAGCACGCCGTACGTTCGGTGCCGAACAGGGATCACGGCTATTGCGTGGATGACAATGCCCGTGCCTTGCTGCTGGCGTGCGCCCTCAACAATCCGGGCGAAACGCGCCTGTCCGAAGTGTTGACGGCCCGTTTTGCCGCGTTCGTTCAGCATGCGTGGAATCCCGACACCGGACGGTTTCGTAATTTCATGGGCTTCAATCGAAGCTGGCTCGAAGACCGCGGCTCCGAGGACAGCCATGGGCGAACGTTATGGGCACTGGGCGAGTGCGCACGCAGGGACGCAAGCCCGTCGCGGCGCCGATGGGCCGCCGGCTTGTTTGCCGAGGCACTGCCTGTCGTCGAGACTTTTGGTTCGCCCCGCGCGTTGGCCTTCACCCTGCTGGGTCTGGACGGCTATTGCGCGGCCGTGCGCGATGATGCGCGCGCCCGCGAAATCCGGCATGCTCTGGCCGACAGGTTGATGGCGGCTCTCGCGTCGGTGGAGACGCCGGACTGGATCTGGTTCGAGGAAGGCCTGGCGTATGACAATGCGCGCCTGTCGCAAGCCCTGATCCTGACGGGGATGGCCACGGAAGCACCCGATTACCTCGCTGCAGGATTGCGATCCTTGCGTTGGCTGATGACGCAACAAACGGCTTCGACCGGACATTTCCGCCCCATCGGCACTGCCGGTTTCGGCGAGTTGCGCCAGGCGCCTCGCCTGTTCGACCAGCAGCCGGTGGAGGCAGCGGCAACGATTGCGGCCTGCCTGACCGCTTGGCGCGCGGAAGGTCAGGCCGAATGGAAAGCGATCGCAACCAACGTTTTCGCCTGGTTTCTTGGTCGCAACGATTTGTCGATCGCGCTTGTTGATCCCGAGACCGGCAGTTGCCGGGATGGATTGCATCCCGACCGCGCCAACGAAAACCGCGGCGGTGAATCCGTTGTGTCCTATCTCCTCGGTCTTGCGGATATTCGTCAGCTTGCGCGCGTCAATGTCAGCGTGACGCCCTCGGCGGCGCTTCGCGTCGTCGGCGTCTGAGTTCAGTCGACCTCCCCATTGAACCGAGGACTTCTCGTGACGCAAGCCAGTTTCCTGCATCGGCAAGCGCTCCATCTGCGTCCCGATCCTACGCGCGTGATCGTTCGCCCGTTCAAGCCGGCAACTGAGCCGCGCGATCTCAACCCGACCGACAAGACCCGCGCCAACCATATCGTCGAACGTGTTTTGGCCCTTGACCCGGAAGTCACTGCCGGCCTGTTGGCGGACGTCTTGGCGAACTTTCAGGGGCGGCATCGCAACCTGCTGGAGACGTTCGAGTCCCGCGCCGATGAGATGGAGCGGGCGCTGGTGGCTCACGGCGCTTTTTCGAGCATCCAGCGCCAGTTGATCGGGGCCTATTTCCTGAACGAATATTCGTTCGAGGCGTCTGCTCTGTTCAATCCCAGCATTGTGCCGCATCCTGACCAGTCAGGCGCGCCGCAAGGCGGTTTGCGCTTCGTTCTCAGCCTCCGGGCCGTTGGCGAAGGGCACGTTTCTTCGCTGACATTTCGCACCGGTACGATCGCAGCCGACGGCAGCCTGACGGTCGATCCGACCGCGCGACTCGCCTCCAGTCCGGAGGTCGGGGGCAGCGTATTCGGGCCATCGGGCGAAACGGTTGAAATTACGTTTAGGGAAGAACAGGACATCAGCGAGCGGGTGATATTTCCGGTCACGGCATCACAATCCCAAGGCATCGAAGACGCTCGCTTCGTCCAGTATGTCGATGATGACGGTCGCAAGACTTACTACGCCACGTTCACCGCCTATACGGGCCAGGCGATACGGTCGGAACTGATCGAAACGCGCGACTTCCTGTCGTTTCGAATGACGCCGCTGCAAGGGACCGCCGCGTGCAACAAGGGCATGGCGCTGTTCCCGCGCAAGATTGGCGGTAAATACGCGATGATCGCGCGCCAGGACAACGAGAACCTCTATTTGGTCTATTCAGACGATCTGCATCAATGGGACGGCGGTCAGGCAATCCTGAAGCCGCAATTTCCGTGGGAGTTCGTGCAGATTGGAAACTGCGGTTCACCGATCGAACTCGATGAAGGCTGGCTCTTGCTCACGCACGGTGTCGGCCCCGTTCGAAAATATTCAATCGGAGCCGCCCTGCTCGACAAGAAGGATCCATCCAGGGTGCTGGGGCGTGCGCGCGAACCTTTGCTGCATCCGGAGCCGTCCGAGCGCGAGGGCTACGTTCCCAACGTGGTCTATACCTGCGGGGCGATGCGGCACCACGATCAGATCATTTTGCCCTACGCCGTCTCCGACACCTATTCCAACTTCGCGACGATCAAGATCGCAGCCCTGCTGCAGGCAATGTCCTCATGACGCGGAAATCCGCTTGTTGGGAGAGGCGAGCTCGGCGGCAATGAAAGAGCGGTCAATGAAAGAGGCCCTTGCGCAGCTTCCTACCTTGCGCCGTCGCGGCATGGTCACCTCCCCAACTGTAACGACCTACCTCCTTCAGGCGGCGGAACGCTGCATTTCCATTCTGGGAAAAAGAATACAGACAGCGCGCCCGAAACCTGCTTCGCTGCCCGATTAACGTGTTCGGAATATATTAGCGATCAGCCCGGTCTTGTGCCGGGCTTTTCGTTGAATTGCTGGTTCCATTCGGAGGACGAGTATGATGGATTGCGGGACCGTCACAGGAGCATGCTTGAGATCAAACCTTGGACATCTGGTCGGCGGTTCGTCGGACTATGATCATGCGCGATTTTCATCGCGCCGTAGCTGGCCGGAATGGAGTCCATGGTACCTGAAGCACGAGCGAAACAGAGCCCCGGCAGCCGCGCCGGAATTCGGCCAGCGGTGCGTTTCGATTGTCTTCTGATATTGATGGTCTCCGCCGTGTCCGCGAAACAAAGCCCGTTGGCCGCATGAGACGGTTTCTGTCGGGGGCGTTGCCGTTCTATGCGCTGGCTGGACTAGCCATGTGCATGTACCTCGTCCTGTACAAGACTGACCTGTTCGACCTGAACGCCATCGTCAAGGGTGCGACCGCCTCACCGTGGTTTCCGGTCTTCATGTTCGTCTGCGTGCTGCTGGAGTCGGTGTTTCCGTATTTTGGCTATTTTCCCGGCACCGCCCTCATCCTGATGTCCGTGGCGCTCAATCCGAGGCCTGCGGATGCTCCCGTGTTCATCGGGGCATGGCTGGCCATCATCGTGGGCGCGGTCCTGAGTTACGGACAGGCTCGTTTTTTCAGACCGTTCCTGCAGCGGGTCGCCTCGAAGGCGGCACTGAGCCGATGCGAGTCGCTGTTCGACGCCTACGGCCCCTATGCACGGGTGGCCTTGTTCGTTCATCCCAACGCGTCCGCGATGTATTTCACGGCGCTCGGACTTCTCGGCCGAAACCTGACGCGCGAGATCGCCTATCTCAGTGTGGGCGCCGCGGCCGCCGTCGGCATCCTGTTCGTCATCGTGACCCGATTGGTGTCGTCCGTCGGCGCCACCGATGACGGGCAATTGCAGGTGCTGCTGGCAGCAGCGCTGGTCGCCATCGGGACGCTGGTCGGGCTGTACGCGGCCTGGAGGCCGGAGCGATTTCGTTCGTAGCGTCGGGCGCACAGGCGCGCAGGCGATCGAGGCTTCGTCGATCGGCCAGGGTGATCGTCACGGCGACCGGACCTTTGCCAGGCCCATCGACTTCGCTGATCTGACGAAGCGTTGATCAAACGTCAGGAAGGCTTCGCAGGATTCTGCCCCTCCCAGATGGAGCGCATCGGCGAAATCCATGCCGTCGTCCATTCGATCCGGAACAAACGCAACCAGCCCGGAATCCTCAAACACGACCGTGGAAAGACCGCCGAAATCCCGGAGCGCCTTGCATACGCGCTTGGCGTCAAAACCATATGCGCTGCGCAAGACCCATTCGGTTTCCAGCATCACTGTTGTGCTGACGAAGATGTCATCTCCATTGATGACGGCTCGGGCCTTCGCCGATTGCTGAGGATGATCGCCCGTCAGGTAGCGAACGACCACGTCGGTATCAACCGCGAGCATGACGTCGTCGCGCTTCTGCGGCGATGCTCGCTTCCATATCCGCCACGCTCTTGGGCTTGCCCCGATAGGGTAGCGAGGCGAAGACGTCCGCCGGCTTGGTCGCCGGGAACGGCGAGGACAGCTTGAGAAGTACCCCGTCCGGCGTGTTTTCGATCGTGAGTCGCGTGCCTGCCAGCCAGCGGTGCTCCTCGCGGATCGCCTTCGGCAGGACGACCTGCCCCTTGGTCGACACCGTCGTCGTCAGCTTGTCGGCAGCCATGAGCGCATCCTTGGTAAGACGCGGGTAAGATAAGCTGTCCCGTCCTCGGCGCTAGCCGATGCGGCCTCCGATCGCCGGGGACGATGCCATCATGCTCCTGTTTTGCCCGACGGAGCAAGTGGAGATTCGGAAAATACGTAACCCCTTGATCCAACTGACGTTGGCTACTGTGCATGGGGTTGTTTTCGAATTTTTGCTCGGTCGGCCCCGAATGGGTCGTCGATGATCGGGCAACCGGCAGGGGTTCGCGAAAATGGATGGTGGGCGCACAAGGGATCGAACCTTGGACCTCTCCCGTGTGAAGGGAACGCTCTCCCGCTGAGCTATGCACCCGGGACCATCATGCAGACGGACGGACCTGTTCGGCCGGCCGGCACATTGGAGCCCGCGATTTAGAAGTGCGGGCCGATGGTGTCAAGTTTCGAGGTGCCTTGCGGGGACGAAAACCTTGCTTCCACCGCGCAATCCGGCGGCGGGCCGCGTTTGGGGCCGTTTACGCGCCCTGCTGGCGGGCGCGGGAGGCGTGGGCCTGCAGCGCCCGGATGCGCTCGGCGAGCGTTCCACCGCCCTCGGGCAGGGCCGTGGCGCCATTGGTGGCGGCGTCATTGGCCGGGCGTGGCACCGGCCTCGGCGGCTGGCCGGCTTCGGCTGCGAGCAGCGCCTCGATCGGCGAGTTCGGGCCTTCGAGCTGCATCGCGAGCTTTGCCACTTCGGCGGCGATGTCGTTGATGCGCTCGCGCAGAAGCGCGTTCTCCATGCGCTCGGTCGCCCAGGAGCTTTCCGCCTGCTGCTGGATCGCGTTGATGTCGCGCTGGAGCTTTGCGCGCTCGTCGCGTGCGGTGCCGAGCTGTTCTTCCAGCGCGGTCTTTTCGGCGCGGAGCGCTTCGAATGCGGCCGAGGACTTGCCGCCGCTCAAGGCGGCGATCTCGACGCGCAGCTCCTTGACGGTGCGCTCGGCGCTCTCATTGGCCTGGCGGAGCTGGTTGTTCTCGTAGTCGCGCTCGGCGAGCAGCTTGCCTTGGGTCGCAAGGCGCCCCTCGAGGTCGGTGACGCGGCCCGAGAGCATCTCGGCCTCTTTGACCTGCACGATCAGCTGGCGGTCGAGGTCGGTGACGCGCTGGCTCAGACTCTCGACGCGGCCGCGGGCATCGCCGAGCTCGCGCGAGACGGTCTCGGATTCGGTTCGCTCCTGCGCCAGCCGCGCCTGCGTGGCCGCGAACTCCTTCTCGGCATCGCCGACGCGATTCTTCAGCTCGTCGATCTGCGCGCGCACCGCGACCAGCTCGACCTGACGGCTCTCCGCCATCATCGAGCGGTCGGACAGTTCTGAATTGATTTTTGCGAGTTCGCCCTGCTTGTTGCTCAGCGCGATTTCGGCCTCGCGCAAGGATGCGGTCTTGGTGTTGAATTCCTCTTCGGTGGCGCGGAGCTGCTCCTTCACCGCCTTCTCGCGCGCCTCGAGCGCGAAGATCGTGGCGTTCTTCTCGCCGAGTTCGATCTTCATGCGGTTGATGGCGTCGCTCTTCTTGCCGAGCTCGGCGAGCTGGCTCGTGGTCTTGTTCTTGAGCTGGTCGACGCTCATCTCCAGCCGCCGTGCCGACATGGCGAATTCGGCGCGGAGCTGGTCCTTGTCGGCCTGGATCTCGGCCATCGACAGCGGCGTGGCGGCCTCGAGCCGGCGCGTGGTCAGGCGGACCGCGCGGCTATGCACCAGCGGCACGATGGCAAGCCCGCACAGCATCGAGAGCAGGAAACCGATCGCCAGGTACATGATCGGTTCGACCATGGGCCACAACTCCGAGAGCTAAGGAAAAATTTACCAACGACAATGCATGGCGGGCCGGCAAAAAGCCAGCCCCGCCCTGTTGTTAACGTGAATCCGGAACTTGGTTGGGGAGGAGCCCTAGAATGGGTTCCAGGTCGCCCGCGGCGTGTATTTGAGGTAGCCGATATTGGCACCCAGACGCAGGCCGAGGCCCGAGCGGATCGGCACCAGCACGATGTTGTTGGCGGTGAGCGCCGTCATGCCGAAGCCGCCGATGATATAGGCCGAGCCGTCGAGGCCGGCGAAGCGCTGGTAGATCGCGTTGGTGGCGGGCAGGTTATAGACCAGCGTCATGGTGCGCGCGCCGTCGCCGCCCCAGTCGAAGCCGAGCGAGGGGCCCTGCCAGTAGACTCTGAGGTCGCCGGCGTTCTTGGTGTAGAGCGTGCCTTCGCCGTAGCGCAGGCCGGCGACGAACGCGCCGGAGCCTTCCTCACCCAGGATGTAGCCGTTCGGCAGGCCCCATTGGCTGACCGCCTTCTCGATGATCGAGGCGAGCCCGCGCGAGACGTTGCCGAAGAAGCGGTGGCCGGCGGTCACGAGCTCGTCCGGCCCATAGGTCGAGGGCGTCGGGGTCCGCTGCGGCGGCGGCAGATTGGGCGGCGGCGCCTGCTGGGCGGACGCCGGCACGATCCAGCCGACCATCGCGGCGAGCGCGAGCGCAGCAAGGCGTGATGCGAAAGTCATAAAAAACCCCTGGTATCGAATCCGGTCGCTTCCTTAACCTGACGCCAACAGGCACGGCTCTAGGTTGCGCCGGATGTCCCCTCGACTCGGATGTTATCCGCAGCAACTATGACGGCACAACGGCAGGAAGATAGCCCTTTGCGCCCCGGAATCGCCTTGATCAGCCGCCGCCTCTGCCTGCTGGCGGGCATTGGGATGGCCTGCTCCTGGTTGCCGGCACAGGCGGCCACCACCGAGCGGATCGTCGTCAATCGTTTCAGCGGCGTCGCCATCGAGGGTTTCGACCCCGTGGCCTATTTCGTCGACCGCGCAGCCGTGCAGGGGACGGCCGAGTTCGAAGCCAACCTCTGGGGCGCGGTCTGGCGCTTCCGCAACGAGGGCAACCGGTCCTCGTTCCTGGCGCATCCCGAGATCTATGGGCCGCAGTACGGCGGCTACGATCCGGTCGACGTCGCCCGCGGCGTGGCCATCGCCGCCAATCCCCGCTTCTACGTGATTTCGGCGCAGAGGCTTTATTTGTTCAGCCGGGAAGCCAATCGCGACGCCTTCGCCGCCGACCCCGAGCGCTTCCTCTACGAGGTCGGCAAGCGCTGGCCGGCGCTTCAGGAGCAGCTCAGTCAGTAGCTCACTACCGCCTGCGGGTCGCCCCAGGCGACGAACGCCGGGATGATGAAGCCGGTGTCCTGCCGCTGGCCGAAGACGAGGTCGCCGCCCTTGCCATCGGTGACCTTGCCGCCGGCCGCGGTCACCACCGCGCAGCCCGCCCCGACGTCCCACTCACAGGTGGGTCCGAAGCGCGGATAGATGTCGGCGCTGCCCTCCGCGATCCGGCCGAATTTCACGGCCGAGCCGCACGTCTTCCTCACGGCATTGGGCCTGCCATCGATGAACGCTTCGCTCGTGGGATCGCCGTGCGAGCGGCTCACCGCGGCGATCCAGGGCTCGCCCGGCGTTGGCAGCTTGCGGGTGCGGATCGGCTCGGCGGCACCGATGGTCGCGCCGTCAAACCTCACGCGCTCGGCGCCGCGGCCGACGATGCCGCGCCAGAGCAGCCCGAGCGCGGGTGCGCTGACAATGCCGAGCAGGGGCACGCCCTCCGTCACAAGGGCGAGGTTGACGGTGAATTCGTCACGGCCGGCGACGAATTCCTTGGTGCCGTCGAGCGGATCGATCAGGAAGAAACTGCCATGAAACGGCGGCGAGGCGAGCTGGGTCCGCTCCTCCGAGAGCGTCGGGATGTCGCCCGCGAGCTGCGCCAGGCCGTCCGCGATGATGCGGTCCGCGGCAAGGTCGGCCTCGGTCACCGGCGAGCCGTCCTGCTTGCCGTCGACCCGCATCGCCGCGCGGTTGACGCTAAGGATCGCCTCGCCGGCCTTCACCACCAGCGCGGTGAGCGGCTCCATCCATCGGGATGCGGCCTCGGCGTCGATGATCCTCACCTGCATGCCTCATTCATCGGCAAATCTCGCCCCTCTGTTGATTCGCCCGCAGCCCTTTATGGCCGCTTCGAACCTATCGCAAGCTAGCTGCCACAGGCTGGCGAATGTTAGAACCCGCAGCATCCGTCAAGCATGCGTGATTCGCGGCGTCCAGTGCCGTGCAATTCCAGGAACCCTCCAGGACCCCTTTATATGTCTGACGCCTCGTCGCCCGCGACCGCCACTGCTCCCGATATGCTCGAACTCGCCGCGCTCCTGTGCTCGCGGGTTTGCCACGATCTCATCAGTCCCGTCGGCGCCATCGTCAACGGGCTCGAAGTGCTCGACGACGACCCCAAGCCCGACGATCGCGAATTCGCGCTCGACCTGATTCGCAAGAGCGCCAAGACGGCCTCCGCCCGCCTCCAGTTCTGCCGTCTCGCCTTTGGCGCGGCCGGCTCTTCCGGCGCGCAGATTGATGTCGGCGATGCCCAGACCATGGCGCGCGGCCACATCGAGGACGGCAAGTGCTCGATCACGTGGAATCTGCCGCGGCTGCTGCTGCCGAAGAATCGCGTCAAGTTGCTGCTCAACATGCTGGTCGTTTCCCAGCATACGATCCCCCGCGGCGGCATGCTGACGGTCGATCCGATCGGCGAGGGCGAGACCATGAGCTTCCGCATCACCGCGACCGGACATAATGCGCGCCTGCCGCAGAACATCGCCGAGCTCCTGAGCGGCGAACGCGGACCTGCCGCGGATGCGCACGCGATCCAGCCTTATTATACGCGGCTGCTGGCGCAGGCCTGCGGGCTCACCGTGACGCTCAAGCACGAAGGCGAAGCCATCATCGTTACCGCTTCGTAAACGAAGCGCGTCGCGCCCAATCGTTAATCCATTCTTTACGAGGCGCTTCGGCTTGTCCGGAGCGCCTTATCTCTTTGTTGGTTCCGTTCTTTTCCACATACTCAACCATTATTAAACGCTTTGCGGTGAAGCTGGCCCCATTCCGAAATGGCGCATCACAAATCGTGCGCGCCCTCCCTGTATGAAGGCCTGTTTTCATGGATGATCTGTTGCGGGAGTTCTTGACGGAGACCAGCGAGAGCCTGGACACCGTCGACAATCAGTTGGTGAAGTTCGAGCAGGAGCCGAACAACGCCAAGATCCTGGATAACATCTTCCGCCTG
>NZ_MZXW01000056.1 GCF_004123905.1 Bradyrhizobium betae | reverse complement strand
CGTCGCTGATCCATTACCGACACCTCGTTCCAGGGCATGGACGGCCTCCCGAATCGACCAATCCAGCCCAGTTTGATGTGTCAGCTATGTCTCCGAACACCTGTCAGTGATCTGTCCGGTCTAAACACTTCGCGGGCGATGACACCGAAATTGTGGCTGAAGCACCGCGACTCCGTCTCGTGCCCTCCTACTGCTTCTTGATCAGGCTCCACTTCGTGATCACGGCTTCGCTCATCTGGCCGGGATCGCTGGCGCAGGCGACTTCGTCGACCTTGACCGAGATCGCCTTGCCGACGAACGATTTCAGCTGCGTGGCCTGCGCGTCGCTGGAGGTGACGAGCTGGAAGGTCTCAGGCCCGGTCTCGAGATTGCACAGCCCGTTCGGCGGCGGCAGCCGGCGCGGCTCGGAGGTGATCTGGTAGGTCGCGATCCGCTTCCCGGCGTTCTTGACGTCACGCACCTTCATTGTGTTCAGCTCGCCCGAGAGCACCTCGCCGGCACTGATCGGCTTGCCAGGCTTGGGCGTCGGCGGTGCCCCGTCGTCCTGCTGCGCGGCGATGGCCGGGCTCACCAGCAGCAGCATCGTCGCGGCCAAAGCCAGTCGTGTGGCGAAAAGTTTCGTCATGTCGTCCGTTCCGTAAGTCTGGATGGCTAGAACAGGGTTCGCTGCCGCATCGCGGCCGATAGCGTGCCTTCATCGAGATAATCAAGCTCGCCACCGACCGGCACACCATGGGCCAGCCGAGTTACTTTTACGTTGGCGTCCTGAAGCAGGTCGGTGATGTAATGCGCCGTGGTCTGGCCGTCGACTGTCGCATTCAGCGCAAGAATGATCTCGTGCACCTCCGCGGCGTGGGCACGCGCGACCAGCGCGTCGATGGTGAGATCCTGCGGGCCGACGCCGTCGAGCGGCGACAACGTCGCGCCCAGCACGTGATAGCGCCCCTGGGTCGCATTGGCGCGCTCCAGCGCCCAGAGATCGGCGACGTCGGCGACGACGACAATGATGGCGGGGTCACGCTTCGGATCGGTGCAAACCGTGCAGGGATTTTGCGTGTCGATGTTGCCGCAGGTCTTGCAAACCTGAACCTTGTCGAGCGCGACCTGCAAAGCCGACGTCAGCGGCGTCATCAGCGCTTCACGCTTCTTGATCAGATGCAGCGCCGCGCGTCGCGCGGAGCGCGGGCCAAGGCCCGGCAGCCGCGCGAGAAGCTGGACCAGCCGCTCGATTTCGGGACCTGCAACCGCGCCCATCTTACTGGCCGAACAGCCCCGGCGGCAGGCCGAGCCCGCCGGTGAGCGACTGCATCTTCTCCTGCATCGCCGTCTCCGCCTTGCGGCGGGCGTCGCCAAAGGCGGTGACAAGCAGGTCTTCCAGCACCTCGCGCTCTTCCGGCTTCATCAGCGAGGGATCGATCTTGACGCCCTTGACGTCCATCTTCGCGGTCATGCGCACCGCGACGAGCCCTCCGCCGGAGATGCCCTCGACTTCCACGTTGGCGAGCTGCTCCTGCATCTCCTGCATCTTGGATTGCAGCTGCGCCGCCTGCTTCATCATGCCGAGAAAGTCAGCCATGGGTGTTCGTCCTTGGAGAGATGGGCCTAAGGCGCCCTGAATCATCATCGCGCCTTAGCATCTTGTTTGCCCATGATCTTATCGGAAAACCGCTTCGCACTTTTCCGGATCATGCTCAGAGATCGTCGTCGCCGTCGGAACCGTCGGGCGGATCGTCAGTGCCATAGTCAGCGTTAATATTGGATTCCGGCGTCTCGGGGGCAAGCCTGCGGACCTCGACGACCTTGGTACCGGGGAAACGCGACAGCACCTCCTGCACGCGCGGATCGGCCTCGGCGGAGCGTGCATGTTCCTGCTTCGCCGCCTGGTTCACCGAACGCAGCGTCGGTTGTCCCTGTTCATTTGATACGATCACGGTCCAGCGGCGGCCGGTCCACTGCTCGAACTTGCGCGCGAGCTCGGAGATCATGGTCTTGGAGGCGTTCGGCTCAAGCGCGACTTCCAGCCGGCCCTCCTCGAAACGAACGAGGCGCATGTCGCCTTCGAGCGCGCCCTTGGTCATGACATCGCGCTTCTGGCTGGCCAGCGCAACGAGCTGGGTGAAGCTCGTGATGCGGAGCTGGGGGGCGGCCGCAGCTTGCGGATCCGGCGCGGGTGCCGCCATCTGCGGCCGCGCACCACCGCCGAACGCAGACGGCGACGAATTCGGCATGCGAACAGGCGCAGCAGAAGCAACCGGCGCCGCGGAGGCCATCGGGGCTGCGGGCGCGTTGCTGCGCGCAGCACCGCCGCCACCCACAACCGGCGAGCCGCCGCCGTTCTGCTCCAGCATCCTGAGCGCTTCGTCCGGCGTCGGCAAATCGGCGACATAGGCGATGCGCACCAGCACCATCTCGGCAGCCGCCGCGGGCCGCGTCGCGGCCTGCACCTCGGTGATGCCCTTGAGCAGCATCTGCCACATCCGCGCCAGCACGCGATTGGAAATCTTCGAGGCGAAATCCTTCGCCCGGACCCGCTCGGTCTCGCCATAGGCGACGTTCTCGGCGGTCGCCGGCACGAACTTCACGCGGGTGACGAAATTGACGAATTCGGCGAGGTCCGAGAGCACGACGATCGGATCGGCGCCGACATCGTACTGGTCGCGGAACTCAGTGAAGGCAGCAGCGATATCACCGCGTACCAATGAATCGAAAAGATCGATGACGCGGGTACGATCGGCGAGGCCCAGCATCTGCCTGACCGCGTCGGCTTTCACATTGCCCGCCGCATGCGCGATGGCCTGGTCGAGCAGCGACAGCGAGTCGCGCACGGAACCTTCGGCGGCGCGCGCGATGATGCCGAGCGCTTCGGGCTCGATCTCGACGCTTTCTTTCGCGGCGATATTGGCGAGATGCTTCATCAGCACGTCGGCCTCGACGCGGCGCAGGTCAAAGCGCTGGCAGCGCGACAGCACCGTGACTGGAACCTTGCGGATCTCCGTCGTGGCGAACACGAATTTGGCGTGCTCCGGCGGTTCCTCCAGCGTCTTCAGGAACGCGTTGAACGCCGCCGTCGACAGCATGTGGACTTCGTCGATGATGTAGACCTTGTAGCGGGCGCTGGCCGGCGCATAGCGCACGCTGTCGTTGATCTGGCGGACATCGTCGACGCCAGTATGCGAGGCCGCGTCCATCTCCAGCACGTCCATGTGCCGGCTTTCCATGATCGCCTGGCAATGCACGCCGAGGGTCGGCATGTGGATGGTCGGGCCCTTCACCGAGCCATCCGGCATCTCGTAGTTGAGCGCACGGGCTAAAATACGCGCAGTGGTGGTCTTGCCGACACCGCGGACGCCGGTGAGGATCCAGGCCTGCGGAATGCGCCCGGTCTCGAACGCGTTCGAGACGGTGCGGACCACGGCCTCCTGGCCGATCAGATCGTCAAAAGAGGAAGGGCGGTATTTGCGCGCCAGCACCCGGTAAGGCGCGTTGCCGGCCTGGCCGGCGCTATCAGGGTTTGGAGGGGCGCCAGCGTCGGTCATCGGTCGATCCGCAATGAAATCTCTCTCGGCCGGCGTTTGCGGAAAGGAGCGCGCAGGCGGCAGGCCCGCCGGCGCAATTCGCTCGGAAAAACAAGTAGGAGACTGACGAGCGACCCGATCCGGACCTCGTTAGGGCTGCTTCCTTCCGGACCTGACCCGGTTGGCGAGTGGCTCGTCCACCGCCAATCTCCCGGTCCCTATTTGGGGCCAAAAGGGCGGGAAAGCAAGCGGCTATCACCTTGAAGAACTTGATCTTGCCCAGCATCCGGGCAATTCCTGATCTGCCCAGCCAATAGGCTGTGCTTTCGCTCACATGGCCGCCTTGGTAAGAACGCTGCCGGAACTCCACTTCAACCAGAAAAGCGATTGATCCCAATGGTTACACGTCGTGATGTTGCATCGATTGTCGGACTTGGCGCCATTGGCGCGGTGACCGCGAGCGCGCTGGCCTCGCCGGCTGTGGCTCAGGCTGCCGATCCGAACGAATCGACCTTCGCCCGCATCCGCCGCACCAAGAAGATGCGGATCGGCGCAGTCGGCGGCGGCGCGCCCTACTACATGAAGGACCTCGCCAGCGGCCAGTGGAAAGGCTTTTACATCGACATCGCCAAGGGGCTGGCCGACGACATGGAAGCCGAGCTCGAGATCACCGAGACCACCTGGGGCAATTCGGTGCTCGATCTCCAGTCCAACAAGATCGACATCTTCTTCGGCCTGAACCCGACCCCGAAGCGCGCGCTGGTGGTCGACTTCTCGGTGCCGGTCTTCAACAACGCCTTCGGCATCCTCTGCAAGAAGGATTTCAAGCCGAAGAGCTGGGCCGAGCTGAACTCGCCCGACATCAAGATCGCGGTCGACCAGGGCTCCTCGCATGACCAGGTCGTCAGCCGCCTGACGCCGAAGGCGCAGATCTCGCGACTGAAGACCGCAGATGATGCCACTGCCGCGCTGCAGACCGGCCGCGTCGACGCGCAGTGCCTGATCACCATGCTGTCGCTGACCGTGCTGAAGAAGAATCCCTCGCTCGGCCAGTTCGTGCTGCCGACGCCGATCTTCGCGACGACGTCGAATGCCGGCTTCCGCCGCGAGAACGACAAGACCTTCCGCGACTTCGTCAACACCTGGATCGACTTCAACAAGGGCCTCGGTTTCATCCGCAACGCGATCATCACCAACATGGAGCTGGTGGGCGTGACCGAGGCGGACATTCCGCCGGGCGTTTCGCTCTAAGTGATGAGCGCCTGAAGTATCCACACCGTCATGGCCGGGCTTGTCCCGGCCATCCACGTCCTCCCCGCGGCACCAAGAACGTGGATGCCCGGGACAAGCCCGGGCATGACGACGAGTTTCTGTACGGCATCGGGTACGAGTAACGCACGCATGTATCAGTGGGACTTCGGCATCCTCTGGAGCTATCGCTGGCTCTTTCTCAACGGGCTTGGCGTCACCGTCGGCTTCACCGTGGTCATTGTGGTGCTTGGGCTGGTGTTCGGCCTGTTCGGCGCCTTCGGCAGCCTGTCGCGCTTCAAGGCGGTGCGCCTGACCGCCCTCACCTTCATCGAGGCGTTCCGCTGCACGCCGATCCTGGTGCAGCTGATCTGGTTCTACTATGCCCTGCCGATCCTCGCCGGCGTCGAGATGACGCCGATCACGGCGTCAGCTCTGGCGCTGTCGCTCTATGGCGGCTCGTTTTATTCGGAGATCATCCGCGGCGGCATCATCTCGATCGACAAGGGCCAGTCCGAAGCCGGTGCAGCGCTCGGCATGACGCCGGGCCAGAGCATGCGCCGCATCGTGCTGCCGCAGGCGATCAAGCGCATGATCCCGGCGCTGATGAACCAGTCGATCATCCAGTTCAAGAACACCTCGCTGGTCTCGGTGCTGGCAGTGCCCGATCTGGTCTATCAGAGCCAAGTCGCCGCCCATGACAGCTACCGGCCGCTGGAAACCTACACCGCGGTTGCGGTCGCCTATGCGGCGATCCTGATTCCGCTCACCATCATCGTCCGCCGCGGCGAGAAACGACTGGCGGTCAGCGAATGAGCGAGACGTCAAAAATCGAGATTCGGGCCTTGCGCAAGAGCTTTGGCAGCAACGAGGTTTTGAAGAGCATCAGCCTCGACGTCGCCAAGGGCGGCGTCGTCGCGCTGATCGGCCCATCCGGCTCGGGCAAGTCGACACTGCTCCGCTGCATCAATCTGCTGGTCGTGCCCGACGGCGGCAGCGTCCGTGTCGGCGACACAAGCTTTGCGTTCGGCGACGGTTCGAAGTTGCCAGGTGTGAAGACACTGGCAAGATTCCGCGCCACCACCGGTATGGTGTTCCAGCATTTCAATCTGTTCCCGCACATGACGACGCTCCAGAACGTGATGGAAGGTCCGGTCACGGTGCGGCGCATGGCCAAGGCGGACGCCGAGAAGCTCGCCCGCGCACAGCTCGCCAAGGTCGGCCTTGCCGAGAAGGCCGACCAATATCCGGCAACGCTGTCCGGCGGACAGAAGCAGCGCGTCGCGATTGCGCGTGCGCTGGCGATGGAGCCTGATGTGATGCTGTTCGACGAGGCAACGTCCGCGCTCGATCCCGAGTTGGTCGGCGAGGTGCTGAACGTGATCCAGCAGCTGGCATCCGAGGGCATGACCATGGTGATCGTGACGCACGAGATCGCCTTCGCGCGCGAGGTCGCCGACCGCCTCATCTTCATGCGCGACGGAATCGTCGTCGAGGAAGGCCCGGCGCGGCAGGTGATCGACAACCCACAGGAAGCCGCGACGCGTGCCTTCCTCAGCCATTTCCACCGCACCGGCGCGCTGCCGCCGGCCAATGCAGTATCCTGATGCCTGATATCGACCGCGTTTATCTCGTCACCGGTGCCGCCAGCGGCATCGGTCGCGCCACCGCAAAACTGCTCGCAGCGCCCGGCACCGCGCTGCTGCTCCACACCCGCTCGAACGCGGAAGGCCTCAACGCCACCGCCGCGGAAGCCGAAGCGAAAGGTGCAGACGTCGCAAAGTGCCTCGGCGATCTCGCCGATGAGCGAGCGGCCACCGAAGCCATCGCCGCCGCGCAAAGTGCCTTCGGCCGACTCGACGGATTGGTTCTCGTGGGTGGCCATGCCCGCCGCGGCAGCGCCATCGGCACGCCGGCGGATCAGTTCCGGCAGGCGATGGATGAATCGGCGCTCGCGTTCACGCGGCTTGTCGATGCCGCGCTTCCCTTACTGCGTGCGGGGCAAGACGGGCGGATCGTCGCGGTATCTTCATTCGTAGCACACGCGATCCGCCCCGAATTCGCACCGTTCGCCGCGACGGCCGCGAGCCGCTCCGCGCTGGAAGCGCTGGTGCGGCTCACCGCGGTCGAGCTCGCGAAAGACGGCATCACCGTCAATGCGGTTTCGCCGGGGCTCATCATCAAGGACAAGCCGAGCGAGAGCCGGCTGTCGCCCGAGCAGATCGCTGCGACCGAAGCGCTGATCCCGATGCGCCGCCGCGGGCGGCCGGAGGAAGTTGCCGAGATCATCGCCTTCCTGGCATCCCGAAAAGCATCTTACGTCACCGGCCAGGTCTGGCACGTCGATGGAGGCCTGACATGACCGAAGCGACCGTCGAACGCATCAGGCTGTTCCTGATCGAGAGCCCGATCAAGATGGCGCGCCTGCAGGGCGTCGGCAACGTCAAGGGCACGGTGAAGCGCGTGCTGATCGAGCTGACCTCGAGCGACGGCGTGATCGGCTGGGGCGAAGCCGCGCCGTGGGAGGTCTTTACGGGAACGCCGGAAGCGGCGTTCTCCGCGCTTGATATCTATCTGCGGCCGATTGTGCTCGGCAAACCCGTGCGTCGCATCCGCGCGCTGATGGCGGAGCTCGACCGCGTGCTGGTCGGACATGCCGAGGCCAAGGTCGGAATCGAGATGGCGCTGCTCGACAGCGTCGGCAAAGCGTCAGGATTGTCGGTCGCTGACCTGCTCGGCGGCCGCGTGCGCGACACCATTCCGCTGTCGTTCTCGATCGCCGATCCGGATTTTTCCGCCGATCTCGAACGCATGCGGAAAATGGTTCCGGAAGGCAATGTCATCTACAAGGTCAAGACCGGCGTAAAACCGCATCGCGAGGACCTCGACCATCTCGAAGCGATCCGCAAGGAATTCGGCGAAAAGGTCGATCTGCGCGTCGACTACAACCAGGCATTGGCGCCGTTCGGCGCCATCAAGATGTTGCGCGATGTCGAACAGTTCGCGCCGACCTTCATCGAGCAGCCGGTGCCACGCAAGTTTCTCGACGTGATGGCGCAGCTCACGGCGGCGCTGGAAACGCCTGTTCTCGCTGACGAAAGCTGTTTTGACCGCCGCGACATGATGGAGGTGGTGCGCCGCGAGGCGGCTGACGCCGTCTCGATCAAATTGATGAAGGCCGGCGGCCTGTTCGAGGCGCAGGCGATCATGGCGATCGCCGACATCGCCGGCCTGCCCGGCTATGGCGGCACGCTGTGGGAAGGCGGCATCGGGCTTGCCGCCGGCACGCAGCTGATCGCGGCGACGCCGGGCATCTCGCTCGGCTGCGAATTTTACATGCCGCACCACGTGCTGACCGAGGACGTGCTGGAAGAGCGCGTCGCCAACCGCGCCGGGCATGTGGTGGTGCCGGATGGTCCGGGGCTCGGGATCCGCGTCAGCGAAGCCTCAGTCCGCGCCAATGCGCGCGTGATCGTAGAGGCGTAAGGCAGCCACCAGCACTGCCACAAATTCGGTCGTCGTCCCGGGGCGTGCGAAGCGCGAGCCCGGGACGACAGCGGAGCATGCCGCCCCCGCGGTCCCCAACCTTCCCCTACCGGAATCCCTATCGTATGGTCCCGCCAAACACGCCCGCCCCATCGGGCCATCCGGAAACGCATATGTCTGATCCCGCCTGGTCGCTGCACTCCCGCCTGAAAGAGGACACCATCGACATCGGCGATCTGCCGCTGTCGAAGGTGCTGGTCATCAAGGACGCGCATTATCCCTGGCTGCTGCTGGTGCCGCGGCGCGCCGACGCCGTCGAGATCATCGATCTCGACGAAGTCCAGCAGGCGCAGCTCATGACCGAGATCTCCCGCGTCTCGCGCGCGCTGAAGGAGATCACCAAATGCGACAAGCTCAATATCGCGGCGCTCGGCAACCTCGTGCCGCAGCTTCACGTCCACATCATCGCGCGCCGCACCGGTGACGCTGCCTGGCCGCGGCCGGTGTGGGGCGTGATGCAGCCTCTCGCGCATGACGCCACTGAAGTTCAGAATTTCATCAGCGCACTTCGCCGAAAAATCTGGCTGGGTTGAAAGAGCAAGACATGTCAGCATTCGCCTCGTTTCCGCTGGGACAGCCGGCCTTCGTCACCAACGTCCTCGACCGCGCCGCGCATCTGCGCCGCGACGATGAAAAGCTGTTCGCGATGGAGCAGAAGCCGTCCTCGCGCGCCTATGTCGTCTATCGCGACTCGCTGCTGGTGAAACGCGATGGCGAGAAGACGCGCGCGCTGCTCTCGATCGACGAAGCGACGAGGTGCGGCGCCAATCCCGGCACGATTTTTTTAGGGCTGCGCGATGGCGCGGCAATATTCGGCATGGGCCTGCCGCAAGCGGCCGCCGAAAAGCTGATAGGCCGCGAGGACTACACCGTCACCGAGCTGCGCGGCATGGCGATGCAGGGTGCGATCCCGCCGGAAGAGCTCTCGGCGATCGCGATGGCGAAGTCGATGGTGGGCTGGCATCAGCGCCACGGCTATTGCGCCAATTGCGGCGCGCGCAGCGGGATGAAGGAAGGCGGCTGGAAGCGCGAATGCCCCAGTTGCAAGGCCGAGCATTTTCCACGCACCGATCCAGTCGTGATCATGCACGTCGCCTCCGGCGAGAAGTGCCTGCTCGGCCGTCAGAAGCAGTTTCCGCCGGGCATGTATTCCTGCCTCGCCGGCTTCGTCGAGGCCGCCGAGACCATCGAGGACGCGGTGCGCCGCGAGATCCTCGAGGAGTCCGGCATCCGTTGCACCGACGTGCAGTATTACATGACCCAGCCGTGGCCCTATCCGTCGTCGCTGATGATCGGCTGCAGCGCGCGGGCCGTGAGCGAGGACATCGTCGTCGACCATTCCGAGCTCGAGGACGCGCGCTGGTTCACCCGCGAGGAGGCAGCGCTGATGCTGACGCGGACGCATCCGGACGGGCTCGCCGGCCCGCATCCGTTCGCGATCGCCCATCATCTGCTCGGCCGCTGGGTGCACGACAAGAGCTGAGACCGCCGATGGCTGCATCAGGGATCGCGCCGCGCATCCTCTGCATCGGCATTCCCGTGCGCGACCTGACCTTTCGTGTCGAAGCCGTGCCCGCGCGCGGCAGCAAGGCCAATGCCACGCACCTTGCCGAGATCTGCGGCGGCAACGCGCTCAATGCTGCGATTGCCATTGCACGGCTCGGCGGCCGCGTCGCGTTCGCAGGGCCGATGGGCGACGCGCGGGAACCGTCGAGCGGTTTTATTCTCGATCGCATGACCGCTGAGGGCATCGAGACCACGCATATCGTGCGTATGCCCGGCTTGACCACGCCGGTCTCGGCGATCCTGATCGACGTAACAGGCGAACGGACGCTGACCATCTATCGCGATCCTGCTCTGTGGACCGTGAAGCTGTCCGACGCCGGCGAGTTGCTTGCCGATTGTCAGGCGGTTCTCGTCGAGAGCCGCTGCGCATCGTTCTGCGTGGAGCTCTGCACTGAGGCGCGCCTGCGCGGCATTCCCGTCATCGTCGGCGTCGATCGCGTGATGTCGTTGCAGGATGGCTTGCTCACGGCCGCCTCGCATCTGCTGTTCGCCAGCGAACAGGTGCAGGAGACGGCCGGCGTCGCCGATGACGGCGAGGCCTTGAAGCACCTGGCCAAGCTAACACCGGCCTTCCTCGCCGCCACCCGCGGCCCGCGCGGCACGATCTGGCTAGACGAGGCAGGCGGGCTGGAGGAGACACCGGCCTTCCCGATTCAGGCGGTCGATACGCTCGGCGCCGGCGATGTCTTCCATGGCGCCGTCACGCTTCGCCTCGCCGAAGGCGCGGGAGCGCGGGAGGCGCTGCGATTCGCCGCGGCCACCGCAGCGCTGAAATGCACCCGCCATGGCGGCGGTCTCGCCGCCCCGCAACGCGTTGAAGTTACTGAGTTTTTACGAGGGCAGGTCTAGAGCGATTCCATCGACAAGCCGAGATTATAGGCTTGCTGTGGAAAGATTTTCTCTATATCAGGGAAATAAGCCCCTTAAATGGAACAAAGTTCTTCAAATGACTGACCTCGCTGTCCAGATCCCCGAGACCAGCCGCCGCCTCGACGCCATCGATCGCAAGATCCTGATGGTACTCCAGGACGATGCCTCCCTGTCCGTCGCCGAGATCGGCGACCGCGTCGGCCTGTCCTCGACCCCCTGCTGGAAGCGAATCCAGCGCCTGGAGGCCGACGGCGTGATCATCAAGCGGGTCGCCCTGGTCGACCAGAACAAGATCGGCCTCGGCATTTCCGTGTTCGTCTCGGTCGAGAGCGCCGATCACTCGGACGCCTGGCTGAAGAGGTTCGCCGAAGCCGTCAGCGCCATGCCGGAGGTGATGGAGTTCTACCGCATGGCCGGCGACGTCGACTACATGCTGCGCGTCGTGGTCGCGGACATGCAGGCCTACGACATCTTCTACAAGAAGCTGATCAGCGCTGTGCCGCTGAAGAACGTCACCTCGCGCTTCGCGATGGAGAAGATCAAGTCGGTCACCGCACTGCCGATCCCGGCGGTGGTGGCGGCGTAGCTTTCACCACACGAAAGCTGTCATCGTCCGCGAAGGCGGACGATCCGGTATTCCGTGACGCCGGCGATTGAATCCAGAAGCCGCGGCGTACTGGATGCCCCGGTCAAGCCGGGGCATGACAGTGGAGAGGAAGGCGTGGATCATGCCCTCCTCAAATCACCTCAGATCGTCTGATTGTACGCGCCGACTTCGGGATGGGTGCGGAGCACGCTGTTCACCATCTCGAACATGTCGTGCATGCGCTGCTCGGAAACCGGGCTCTCGACCACGACGACGAGCTCCGGCTTGTTGGAGGAGGCGCGCACCAGGCCCCAGCTGCCGTCCTCGACCGTGACGCGCACGCCGTTGACGGTGACGAGATCGCGGATCGCCTGTCCGCCGATCTTCGCGCCCTTCGCCTGCAGTCCCTCGAAGTGCTTTACGACCTGATCGATGACCCCATACTTGGTCTCGTCGGCGCAATGCGGCGACATGGTCGGCGACGACCAGGTCTTTGGCAGCGCGTTCTTGAGATCTGCCATCGACTTGCCCGGCGCGCGGTCGAGCATGTCGCAGATCGCGAGCGCCGACACCAGACCGTCGTCATAGCCGCGGCCGTACGGCTTGTTGAAGAAGAAATGGCCGGACTTCTCGAAGCCCGCGAGCGCACCCGTCTCGTGGGTACGGCGCTTCATGTAGGAATGGCCGGTCTTCCAATAGGCGACCTTGGCGCCTTGCTTCTGCAACACGGGATCAGTGACGAACAGGCCGGTTGACTTCACGTCGACGATGAACTGCGCGTCGTTGTGGATCGCCGACATATCGCGCGCCAGCATGACGCCGACCTTGTCGGCAAAGATCTCCTCGCCGGTATTGTCGACGACGCCGCAGCGATCGCCGTCACCGTCGAAGCCGAGGCCGACATCGGCCTTGTGATGCAGCACCGCGTCGCGGATCGCGTGCAGCATCTCCATGTCTTCCGGATTCGGATTGTATTTCGGGAAGGTATGATCGAGCTCGGTGTCGAGCGGGATCACCTCGCAGCCGATCGCCTCCAGCACCTGCGGCGCGAACGCGCCAGCAGTGCCGTTGCCGCAGGCCGCGACGACCTTGAGCTTGCGCGTCAGCTTCGGACGGCCAGTGAGATCGGCGATGTAGCGCGCGGGATAATTCTCGTGGAACTGGTAGGAGCCGCCGGCCTTGTTCTTGAAATCGGCGTTGAGCACGATCTCCTTCAGCCGCGTCATCTCGTCGGGGCCGAAGGTCAGCGGACGGTTGGCGCCCATCTTGACGCCGGTCCAGCCATTGTCGTTGTGCGAGGCCGTGACCATGGCGCAGCAGGGCACGTCGAGATCGAACTGCGCGAAATAGGCCATCGGCGTCACCGCGAGCCCGATGTCGTGCACCTTGCAGCCCGCCGCCATCAGGCCGGAGATCAGCGCGTACTTGATCGAGGCCGAATAGCCACGGAAATCGTGGCCGGTGACGATCTCCTGCTTGACGCCGAGCTCGGCGATCAGCGCGCCCAGCCCCATGCCGAGCGCCTGGATCCCCATCAGGTTGATTTCCTTCTGGAACAACCAGCGCGCGTCGTACTCGCGAAAACCCGTGGCCTTCACCATCGGCTCGGATTCGAAGGCGTAAGTGTTGGGCAACAAGACGGATTTCGGCTTGGGAAACATTGAGACGGTCTCGTGAAAAGGGCGGGAATTGATGCAGCCTTAGCGAATGCCGGGCCGCAGCGGAAGGCGGGATTGGCGCCTTATGGATGATAATTGCGGCAGTTTGGTAACGGGGCAATCTGACCGCGAGAGCGGTCGAAACAGAGACGATTTTTGAAATATACGGTCGCAGGAGCCTTTGGGAGACCCTTACTGCTCCAGCACCATCAGGCCGTTGGCGTACTCAAAACGCTTGAGGCGGGACAGGAAGGAGAGGCCGAGCAGGTTCTCGGACAGCGCCTCGTCCGGCAGCACCATGGCATCGACGTCGCGCACCACGAGGCCGCCGACATCCAGCATGGCGATGCGGGTGCGCGCGGCCTTGATGGTGCCGTTGGCGGTGGAGACGGTGGCATTGTAGTCGCCGCGCGAGGGACGGAGGCCAAAGCGGGCGGCCGAGGTCTCGTTCAGCGCCACCACGGAGGCGCCGGTGTCGATCATGAAGCCGATGCGCTGGCCGTCGACCCGTCCCTCGGTCTGGAAATGGCCGCGGCCGTCGCGGGGGATGTTGATGCTGCGGCCGCCGGCCGGGGCGGTGGTCGCGACCGCCACCGTCGTGCGCGGGACTGATGTGGCGGAGGCGGAGCTCATCTTGTCCGCCATCTGCGCCATGAAGGTGCCGAGGCCGATCATGACGGCCGCGATGATCACAATGTTACGCATCACACCACTTCCGAGCCGGAAAGCTCGATTTCATCACGCGACACGCCGATCCGCGAGCGACGCTGCGGCCGGGCCGGTGTCATTTTGACGAAAAGGATGAGCGAACGGTTAATGCGGCTTCAGGTCCCGCGCGGCTTGACCCGCCGGGTCGGCAGCGCGCTTGCCGGATCCTCCGGCCAGGGATGGCGCGGGTAGCGTCCGCGCAGGTCGGAGCGCACGGCCGCGTAACTGCCGCGCCAAAAACCGGGCAGATCGCGGGTCACCTGCACCGGGCGCTGCGCCGGCGACAGCAATTCCAGCACCAGCGGCACCTTGCCGGCCGCAATCGACGGATGGGTGTTGAGGCCGAACAATTCCTGGAGCCGCACGGCGATGGTCGGCCCCTGCTCGGCCTCGTAGTCGATCGCGAGCACGCTTCCAGTCGGCGCCTCGAAATGCGTCGGCGCCTCGCGATCGAGCCGTGCCCGCATCTCCCAGGGCAACAGCACCATCAGCGCGTCGGAGAGATCGCCGGGGGAAATGTCCCTCAGCGCGATCTTGTCGTACAGCGCGGGCACCAGCCAATCGTCGCGCCGCGCGATCAATCCTTCGTCGGTAAGGTCAGGCCAGCTGTCGCCTTCGGCCTTGCGCAGGAACATCACGCGGTCGCGCCATTGCTTGGCGGCCTTTGACCAAGGCAGCCGGTCGAGGCCCGCGGCGATCAGCCCATCGGCGAAGATGCGCGCGGTTTCTTCCGAAGGCGACACGGCCAATGTCGCCTCCGATAGCGTGATCGCATGCAGCGCGCGCTTGCGCCTTGCGCGCAGCGTCATTGAGCCACGATCGAACGAGATCTCGTCGACCGCCTCGATATGCTCGGCGAAGTGCCGCTCGATCTCGTCCTGCGTGATTTGCGCCGCGAGGAGAATACGTCCGCTCGCGGCCGTGCCCGTCATTTCGCCGATCGCGATATAGGGCGCGCGGGCGAGCGCGGAGGTCTGCTCAACGGCCGCGCCGCGACCGTTGGCGAGCACAAAGCTGCCATTGCCGCGATTGCGCGCGACGCGGTCGGGGAAGGCGTAGGCGAGCATCAGGCCGGCGGAGAGATCGTCCTGCTGCCCCGCCTTCTCCGAGGCCGCCACCTGCGAGGCCCAGCGCCGCGCCAGATCGCGGGCGCTCGCGGCGCGCGGCGAACGATCGCGGCGGAACTGGTCGCGGCGGTGTTCGAGGTCGGCGCTGTCGCCGCCGAGCCCGCGTTCGGTGAGGATGGCCGCGATCTCGGCGGCGGCTTCACCCTCGCCGGCGCGATGCGAATCCACGATCATGCGCGCCAGCCGCGGCGGCAGTGCCAGCGCGCGCAGGCTCTTGCCCTCCGCGGTGATGCGGCCGTCGCCATCGAGCGCATTGAGCTCGGACAGCAGACTTTTGGCTTCCTTCCAGGCCGGCTGTGGCGGCGGATCGAGGAACGACAGCGCGGCGGGATCGGCGACGCCCCATTGCGCAAGATCGAGCACCAGCGAGGACAGATCGGCGCTGAGGATTTCCGGCTGGGTGTAAGGCGCAAGCGAGGCCGTCTGCGGCTCATCCCAGAGCCGGTAGCACACGCCGGGCTCAGTGCGGCCGGCGCGGCCACGGCGCTGGTCCACCTGCGCGCGCGCGGCGCGCACGGTCTTGAGCCGCGTCAGGCCGATATCCGGCTCATAGCGCGGCACGCGGGCGAGACCGGAATCGACGACGATACGCACCCCTTCGATGGTGAGCGAGGTCTCGGCGATCGAGGTCGCCAGCACCACCTTGCGCATGCCTTTGGGCGCGGGCGAGATGGCGCGATCCTGCACGGCGGCATCGAGCGCGCCGAACAGCGGCACGATCTCGATGCTCGCATCCTGCACGCGTTCGCTGAGAAAATTCTGGGTGCGGCGGATTTCGGCGGCACCCGGCAGGAATGCCAGCACCGAGCCGCTATCGGCGCGTAGCGCGGATGCAATCGCATCCGCCATCTGCCGCTCGATGGGCGCATCCGCCTTGCGGCCGAGATAGCGCGTCTCGACCGGAAAGGCGCGGCCCTCGCTTGCGACGACAGGCGCGTCACCCAGCAGTTTTCCGACGCGGGCGCCGTCGAGGGTCGCCGACATCACGAGGATGCGGAGATCCTCGCGCAGGCCGAGTTGCGCGTCGCGCGCCAGCGCCAGGCCCATATCGGCATCGAGCGAGCGCTCGTGGAATTCGTCGAACAGGATCGCGGCAATGCCTGACAGTTCGGGATCATCGAGGATCTGCCGGGTGAAGATGCCTTCAGTCACCACTTCGATGCGTGTCGCGCGCGAGATTTTGGAGCCGAAACGAACGCGGTAGCCGACGGTTTCGCCGGCCCGCTCGCCAAGCGACTTGGCCATCCGATCGGCGCTGGCACGTGCCGCGATGCGCCGCGGCTCCAGCACGATGATCTTCTTGCCTTTGGCCCAGGGCGCATCGAGCAGCGCCAGCGGCACCCGCGTGGTCTTGCCGGCACCCGGCGGCGCCACCAGCACGGCGGCGTTATGCGCCTCCAGCGTGCGCGACAAATCGTCGAGCACGGCGTCGATCGGGAGGGGCGTGTCGAAGCTGCGGGGCAAAGGCTCTATCCGTTCGTCATGCCCGGCCAAAAGCGCAAAGCGCGTCTTCGCACAAAAGTGCCGGGCATTCACGTCTTGTGACTAGAAAACAGACGTGAATGGCCGGGACAAGCCCGGCCATGACGGAATTATGCGTGATGGTGGATCGTCAGCCCTGCGCCGGCGGGCGACCGACGCTCTCATAGGTGAAGCCGGCGGCAGCCATGTCCTGGGGGCTGAAGATGTTGCGGAGATCGACGACGACGGGCTGCGCCATGGTCGCCTTCAACCGATCGAGATCGAGGCCGCGGAACTGCGTCCACTCGGTAACAACGACGACCGCATCGGCACCTTCCGCGCAGGAATAGGCGTCCTCGCAATAGGTGATGTTGGGCAACTCACTCTTGGCCTGCTCCATGCCGACGGGATCGAACGCTTTCACCTTCGCGCCCATGTCGATCAGGCCGGTGACGAGAGGGATCGACGGCGCGTCGCGCATGTCGTCGGTATC
>NZ_MZXW01000003.1 GCF_004123905.1 Bradyrhizobium betae | reverse complement strand
GGACGCGCTCAAGTGGCTGAGCCCGGCCATCGCCCGGTTCGCGTGAGTCCGCGCTCGTGCATGGACAAGTTCAAGTCGCGGCACCATGGGGCCCGTAATAGGCGCCCCAGGTATACCACGGGTCCCAGTCGGAGGCGCTTCGCCGCCACGGGTGCCGCACGTACCCTCGAGCGGGAGCAGGGGTAAGGCGGCCGGTGTGATAAGCTTTCGCGCCGCTGGCCATACGACCATCTCCTAGGGCGCTACCGGATGCGAATGCATTGGTGGCAATAAACGAACCGCCAAGTGCAAGGGCGATTGAAAGAGCAACCATGATCTACGCAAGATGAACAGAGCTGGTCCCGGTTGTCTGAACAGAGTTTCCGCGTCGATAGGTGGAGCCTCTGCCGGGGTTAGGCTGCCATGCGGAGTGGCAGTGGGGTGAAGTAGGCTTGATCCGGCGTAGTGCCGTCAAGGCTCGAATGGGGACGCCTGGTGTTATAGAAGTCGAGATATCGGCCGATCGAACTGCGAGCCTCGCTGACGCTGTCATAGGCCCGCAGATACACCTCTTCGTATTTGACGCTGCGCCAGAGCCGTTCGACAAACACGTTGTCCCGCCATGCGCCCTTGCCGTCCATGCTGATCGCGATGCCGTTGTCGACGAGCACGCCGGTAAAAGCCTGTCCGGTGAACTGCGAGCCCTGGTCGGTGTTGAAAATCTCCGGCTTGCCGTGACGGGCCAAGGCATCCTCCAGCGTCTCGACGCAGAAGGCTGCTTCCATGGTGATCGACAGTCGCCACGACAGAACACGACGTGTTGCCCAGTCCAGCACCACGGCGAGATAGACGAAGCCCCTCGCCATCGGGATGTAGGTGATGTCCATCGCCCAGACCTGGTTCGGCCGTGTGATCTCCATGCCGCGCAGCAGATACGGATGGATCTTGTGGCCGGGTTCCGGCTTCCTCGTGCGCGGACGGCGATAGAGCGCCTCTATCCCCATCCGCCGCATCAGCGTTTTGACATGCCGGCGGCCGATCTTGCACCCCTCGGCAGCCAGCAGGCCTCTCAACATTCGCGAGCCGGCGAAGGGAAACTCCAGATGCAGCCGGTCGAGACGCCGCATGATCGCGAGATCGGCGTCCGGCACCGGACGCGGCAGGTAATAAATGCTGCCCCGGCTGATCTGCAGTACCTCCGCCTGCCTGGTGATCGACAGATGGTGCTCACGGTCGATCATCGCTTTGCGCTCAGCAATCCCGCCTTGGTGAGCGCTCCTTCTAAAAAATCGTTCTCCAGCGTCAGCTCTCCGATCTTGGCGTGCAGCGACTTCACGTCGATCGCAGGCGCGGCGGGCGCAGCGCTGCCAGGTCCAAAAACTCCGCACGCGCCGCCTTCCAGCTGCGCCTTCCACGCCGTGATCTGATTGGGGTGGACGTCGAACTGCTCGGCCAGTTGAGCGATCGTCCGGTCGCCCTTGACGGCGGCAAGCGCCACCTTCGCCTTGAAGGCCGGTGTGTGGTTCCGGCGTGCTCGTCTGCTCATCGTCGCTCCTGATTCGCAGGCATCAGCGTGCCCGCTGTCAGGCAGAAACTCCACTTATCGACCTGTTCAAATTTGCGGAGCCGGCTCTATGCGCAGCACACGATCTATTGTGAAATTAAGGACGCCTGCGGGCACGCAATTGTGAGCACCCGGCTTAGCTTCCGATTTCGCGGCGATCATATGGGGCCGTTGTTGATCGACTAGCGCGGCGGCGCCGCTCGTCCCGGCCTACCGTCGAGCTCGGGCGAACGTTATCCTCCCCCGGGGGTGCTTTTACGATGAGCTTGAGAATGCCAAGTTAGCCTTGCACATAAGGAGGCGAGCACCGGGTGCAGGTTCACCTGAGAGGCGCGGCGGCGAGTGAATACGCGCGACCTCGCCGTCGATTCACTCCGCTCTTGCGAAATTCTAGTTTGCTGCACTCTGCGCCCAAGCGTTCTGGAGCGAGCGCGCAGGCGTGCCAATTTTCAGGGGGCACGAGAAGCTAATACTGATTAAGAAGTCTTTGCCGTGTGGGGTGGCCCAATCGAAGATCGCACTTTCTAACTCCCTATCTCCTCGCACACTCGCATACGGAATACTCGATCATGAACGCATCTGTCATTCGGCATCACGCGTTCGCGATCTCGTGAGCGTTTGTTGAACAACGCCATGCTTAATTTAACCATTGTTTGGGGACACACGCCTCCTGATGAAAGCACGAGGCACACCGATGTGCGAGACCATCGTCATCAGAGAAGGTGACGCCTTGCGGAGCGTCGTCGAAACATTCGTCCGCAATGTCTATTCCGTTGAGTACGGCGCAGAGTTGCAGACGTTTCCCTCCCGCCTTTTTGCGCTTATGAACGAGCGCGCCGATATCATATGCGCCGCCGCTGTAAGGCTTCAGGAGGATGGCTTCTTCTCCGAGCTTTATCTGGATTCACCGGTCGAACAGGCCCTCGGCGCGGCGTCCAAGAGGACCATTACCCGCAGCGAGATCTTCGAGGTCACGACCTTCGCAAGCCGGGCCCCTCGCGCAACAATGCAATTCATCAAGTCACTGGGAATGTTCGGCGAGCTAAACGGCTTCGCATGGTCGTTCTTTACGTTAACCCAACGTTTGCACAGGCTGGTGGAGCGATTGGGTCATCCTCTGACCCACTTGGCCGACGCAGATTGTCGGCGAATCCCGGGCCACCAACGATGGGGCACCTACTACGCCTCGCAGCCGAAGGTGTTCGCAATCGCGAGTCCTCGCCTCGGGCTTGATGGCAATGACGCGCAAGGTTCAGGATCGCTTCATGCGAAACCTCTTTGACGCAATGTACCGCCACGCTGACGAGGCGGGCGATAAAGTTGCCGTGAGCGATAGCAACGGGATCATTCATCGCGGCGAGCTTCTCGCCAAAGTGATTGGCCTTGCTGCCGATCTTGGACCGCAACCGGGACCGATCGGGATTCTCGCGCCAAACGGCATCGATTGGGTGGTTGCTCAGCTTGGCTGCGCGCTGGCAGGCAAGATCGTCGTACCTCTTCCGACCTTTTTCAGTTCGGCCCAGCTCGGTCATATCGTGCGCACCGCTTCGGTCGGCTTGATCCTCACGACCAATGAGGCGAAGCAGCTAACGGAACAGTCCTGATTCGGTTCACCGGCAGTGGCATCATCTTCGTTCTACTTGGAGAACAGCTTCCGCAGCTCGCCACCGGCGCCGCGCGGGTGGTGGGTGAAGCCGGACACCATGAGCCGATCTGGCTCGTTGTGTATGTGGTTGCCATCAACCTGGCGCTTGCGGTGCTGCGCTTTGCATGGGTCTGGACGTCATTACGCTTCACGTTGTTTCGGGCAGCGTTGAGGGGTCGGAACCCATATGTACCAAGCTGGCGTCTCGTCGCGGCTACCTCGCTCGCCGGCATTCGGGGGACCATCACCCTCGCCGGAGTGCTCACGCTGCCGCTGACGATGAACGACGGGTCAGCGTTTCCGGCGCGCGACCTTGCTATCTTTCTCGCTGCCGGCGTGATCATTATCTCACTGGTTGTGGCGAGTTTCGGCCTGCCGTTTCTCCTCCAGGACCTCGAATTGCCACCTGAGCCATCGCATCAGGAAGACGAGGACCGGGCACGCATCGCCGCTGCGGAAGCAGCGATTCGGGCGATCGAACAGGCGCAGCATGAAATGGGGGAAGGCCGCAGCGATGCTGATCTATACACCGATGCCGGCCTAAATATTATGGAGCTCTACCGTCAACGGATCGATGGGCGCTCTACGAGCGACAAAGACAGTTCACTGGGGCGAAAAATCAGTGAGATCGAGCACAGACTGCGCCTGATCGGGCTTCGTGCGGAACGGACCGAAATCTACCGAATTGCTCGCGCTCGACAACTCTCCGACGAGACGTCTCGGAAGCTAGTCAGAGAACTTGACCTGCTGGAGTCACGCTTCACAACTCGGTGAAACGCCCATTTGCATCTGTTGCGCCGTTCTTGCTGCGGAAGGGCACCTGCGAGGTAGCCCTCCATTGCGGGCAGCATCACCAACCGGGCGTACGCGAGGCTGAGGCGCGCCTACATAAAGCCACGGCTCAGACCAGCGTCGCCGTAGCGAGCTATCCGGACAGACATTGAACGGTACCATCAGCTTGGAACGCCTGCGCCTGACTAATGTATTGTCCCCGAGGTCGGCCGCATTCGCTCTCGGGCCGCCATTTCATTCCGATCTTCGAGGGAGCGGTTTAGCGGCCACCTTGGCGCACGAATCACGACAATGGGAGGTGGCCACGTTTCAGAAAGCGGTCTTGCGAGCCTGGAAGGAGGTCGACGCGCCCTCACGGCCTATCGCGAAGCGCAACACCGAGTGCCCATGTCGCCCGCTGCGAGTCGACAATTTGACTGCGCTGCTACCGACCAGGCAACGCTGCCCGAATGGTGCGATCGATTTCCTAAATGTCCTATGGCGATCAGTAAGGCGTTGCGGTTGGCGTTGCCTCGGGAGCTGCATTGTGCTGCCAACGAGCCGCGTTTACCGGTCGCCGATAGCCATGGGAATCGTACTGATGCTTAGTCAAAACGAGATGACGGAACACAGCGCGCCAGCCGAGTAAGAGTTAGCGTTGCCTCTAGGATGCGATCTCCTTAACTCGAATTTAGCCAGCCGAAGCTCCAAGTTCATGAGTCGGAAGAGAGTGTACACCTACATTGCTTGAGATAGGCCACGTGACCTCACCGCTCACGGCTTCGGCAGGCGCAATGCTTCTGGATATATTATGTCGACATCTGCTGCTTCCGTACTGAAGGCTCCGGCGCATCCTGCCGGGGGCGCTGAAATGATTTTTGCACGGCCCGCAACCGTATCGGCCGGGCTTCTGGCACTCGGCATTGTCTACGGAGACCTGGGGACCAGCCCTCTCTACAGCCTGCAGACTATCATGCATATCATGGGTGATCAATTCACGCGGGACGCGGCTCTTGGCTCGCTGTCCCTCGTCTTTTGGGCGCTGATCATCACGATTTCGATCAAGTACTGCTTTCTGGTCATGCGCGCCGACAATCACGGTGAAGGCGGGATCCTCGCGCTGATGACGTTGACCGGTGCCCACTGGGCCGGTCGCGATCGGTGGCTCATTATCATGGGTCTGTTTGGTGCAGCCCTCATCTATGGCGATGGAATTCTTACACCGGCAATCTCGGTCCTGAGCGCGGTCGAAGGCCTGAACGTCGCAACAGACATATTCAAGCCGTACGCGATGCTATTTGCCCTTGTCATTTTGGTCGGCTTGTTTGCGATTCAGAAGCGTGGGACCGGAATCATTGGAAAAACCTTCGGGCCGATCATGTTGATGTGGTTTAGCACAATCGCCATTCTTGGACTCGTTGGTATCGTGCATCATCCGCATGTTTTGGCTGCGATAAACCCTGTTTATGGTGTTCGACTAGTGACGGAGCACGGGTTTCTCGGGTTCACGCTGTTGGGCGGCGTATTCCTCGCGCTGACCGGCGGTGAAGCGCTTTACGCCGACATGGGCCATATCGGGCCAAATTCGATCCGCACTGCATGGTATGGCGTGGTGCTGCCGGCTCTCGTCCTCAACTACGCCGGGCAGATCGGAAATTTTCTCGACGTTCCCGACCTCGAAGCAAACCCATTCTTCAAGCTGGCGCCCACCTGGTCGGTTTACCCGCTGGTCGCGCTCGCAACGCTCGCTACCATCATCGCCAGCCAGGCCATCATTACGGGTGCGTTCTCGATGACAAGGCAGGCGATGCAACTCGGCTATTTTCCGGGTGTACGGATCCGTCAGACTTCAGCGGAGGAACGCGGACAGATCTACATACCATTCGTCAACTGGACCATGATGGCGTTTACGGTCGGACTGACCGCGGGATTCGGAAGCTCTGAACGCCTTGCCGGAGCTTATGGGACCGCCGTATCCACCACCATGATCTTGACGACAGCGTTGCTCTATCATGTAATGCGCAATCGGTGGCAGTGGACCCTCTGGCAAGCAGCCACCATCACAAGCATCCTGTTGGCAATCGATCTCGCCTTCTTCTCGGCGAACCTCCTGAAGATATTGGATGGCGGCTGGATCCCCCTGACGTTCGGCCTCCTCGTGTTCGTCATCATGACGACTTGGCATTACGGCGTTGAGGCAACGCGTCGTCGCAACGTGGCATTATCTCAACAGCCGGCCAGGTTCTTCGCGCGCCTTCGCAAAGATAATGTCGCAAGAGTTCGTGGGACAGCGGTTTTTCTTACACGAGTTGGGGAAGCTATACCTCCCATCATCGTCAACTACGTGAAGCGCGTCGGATCGCTGCAAGAGACCGTTATTTGTCTGACGGTTAGCTTCGAGCACGTTCCTCGCATTCGATCAAAAGACCGCGTCCGCATAGAGCAGCTCGACGATGGCTTTTGGCACGTTACTGTTCACTTTGGTTTCGTCGAAATCCCCAACCTTCCGGCCGTCCTCGCGCTTGCGAAAAAGGAGGGAGTGCCAGTCCTGGATAAAGCAAGCTACTACATCGAGCGAGGGGATTTCAGCAGCCACAAACATCGAAATCTCCTAGCACAATGTCGCATCGCATTGTTCTCGTTCATGTCGCGCAATTCCGCCCATGCCATTGACCGGTTCAAGATACCTTCGAGTGCATTGGTCGAAATAGGCCGAAGGATCGAGTTGTAAACCCACCCATATCCGAGTGGTGGATGCCCTCGACGGCACCCAATGTGCCAAGATAGCGCGGTAAGGATCATATCTTTTGTCGGGAGCGCAGATATCCGTGTCGCCGTCCCTAATTTCTTTAGAAAACTGATCCGCCGCAATGACGCTTGTCAGCCTCGATGGTCCGCGTCGGACAAAGTTATTATCCTGGAAGGTGATTTCGGCGTGGTTCAGGTGTTGATAATGGTCGGGGTACCCCCCGAACGCAGGGTCACCAGCTTGGCAAAACTACGAGCTCCGATGAAGGAATCACGGTTGCGATGATCGCCTAGCGGCGTTGCGGGTGAAGCATTGGGGCGGGTCCCTGTGCTCTCGTCCAAGTCACTCGAAGAGCTTCACCAGCCCCTTGATCGCCGGCCGCGGAGGCGCGACCTGGCGTCCTCGCATCGCAGTTTCACGGCGGATTAATCGATGTTGCGCATGAAGGCGGCGATGTAGGCGCCGGCGTTGGCGCCGAGTTCCAGGTGGAAAGCGTGCTCATACATATCGAGGGCGAGGATCGGCACCCCGCCGCGATGCTTTGACTGTGTTCCGACGCGGTCTGATTGATGAGCCCTCCGTCGCGCGGAACATAGGTCAGCAACACCCAGCCCGAGCCACCGGCCAGCGCGGACGCGATGCCGACAAACTCCTGGCGCCAGCGAACCACCGATCCGAAATCCTTTGCGATGGCGCTCGCGAGGCCTTCCGGCAGGATGCGTCCGTCGCCGCCGAGGCTTGCGGAATACAATTCGTGCAGAAGCGTCGAGTTGAGCGCCACAATCTCGTCGCGCTTCAGCCGGGCAAGAGACGGGCCGGGAGTGCTGCCGAGATCGAGGCGCTCGATCTCCTCGGAAATGGCGTTCAAGCGATTGGGGGCCCGCCGTAGTTGTTTCGTAGTGGCTTACGATGAGCCGGGCGGAGATCCCGTTCAACGTCCAAGGCCGGCAATGAAGAGGTGCCAATGGTAGCGCACAGTAATTTGCCTTTATTGGTCTGGATTTTCAGACTAGCGGATGCTTCAGACTTCGAAGGTTTTGAACAGAGGCGTGCTGTCGGCATGGGTCCAGAGGCCGATCTTCCCAGGTGGGCCCGGAAACCTTCTGTCCGTCGCGACAAAAAGCTCCTTGCCGTCGCAAAATACCGTGAAGCGGTCCCC
Organism: Bradyrhizobium betae; assembly: GCF_004123905.1. Lineage (GTDB taxonomy): Bacteria > Pseudomonadota > Alphaproteobacteria > Rhizobiales > Xanthobacteraceae > Bradyrhizobium > Bradyrhizobium betae_A. Next base: position 9,346 of record NZ_MZXW01000003.1, on the reverse strand, counting down.
GTTCGCCGAGACGCCAAGTGTGTGCCGCGCCTCGCCCGACACATTGATATCCATGCTTCCGATCATCTCGCCGTCCGTCGGCGATGCGGTACAAGGTGACGCTGTTCTCGATTGCGGCAGCGCGTAAGGCTAGTGTTCTTCGGGCGATCTGAACCGAACGACCAGTCCGGCGGCCTGATCCTTCTCGCCGTTGATCAGGAAGCGCGTCGAGACGTAGACATCACGTCGGGAGAAGGGCCGGTAAAAGGCGAAGGCCAGGCAGTTATCGCTTGGCTCTGGGCCGGCCCGCGCCAATCCTCGACCGGCGCTAGAGCGCATCCAGCGCCGGAAGCCATCAGGCTCAGCTTGCGCCATTGCTCGATGCCATCAAAGCCAATCTCGGGAGAACGCGGATGAAGCGTCGGCCGATGCAGGCTATTGCTCGTAAGCCAATCTTCGCACGCTCAGTCGACGCCGGATCGAGGACTACGCCACCGACGGCAAAAGCACGGCAGCAAGGCGGCCACGGCAAAAAATAACGCTCAAAATCCGGCACGCTCGTCGCCAGAATGAGCACAAAGCTCAAAGGCTTTTGAAGCCGATATCGGTTGCGAAAACAGATCGTCGAGCCCGTCTTCGGTCAGATCAAGCAGGCAAGAGGCTTGCGCCAGTTCCTCCTGCGCAACATCGACAAGGTCAAGGCCGAATAGGCCATGATCTGCATCGCCCACAACCTCTCAAAACTCGCCGCCGCACGCTGAGGAGAACCTGTCTCCCCAAAACAACGCTTCAGAATCCGCTTCGCTTAACCAAGTCCATTATAGGGACAGGCCCCTAGAGGAACGTCATGACGAGGCCGGTCGGTCCATCTTACTTAAATTCGATTATGTATTTGACGGATGATTGCGCCACTTATTCACCGGCTCCATAAGGGGACGGCCGCCAGATGCGTTTCGCCGAGCGCGCGAGGATAGAGGCCCTGTGGCTTTCTGCGAAGCCACAGGGATCCATAATCCGATCAGACGGGCATGACTTCCGGCTTGTTCTTGCGGAATTTTGCGATCGTAGCCTCGCTCACGTTGAGGTGCTGGGCAACCATCGCCGGTGGCGTCCGAGCAATCCAGTCGGACAGGGAGACATCCGCGAAATAGGGAGCTCTGAACACCTCCAGGAACTGCAAGTCGGTATCACCGGTGTTCTTGACATAATGTCCAAGGTTCTTCTTGACGTAGCCGATGTCGCCCGAATTGAAGTCCATGGTGACAGCGTTCGGGCCGGTGTTGAAGACCGTCATTTGGCCTTTGCCCTTGATCCAGTACTGCCATTCGTCGGCGTTGGGGTGCCAGTGCATCTCCCGCAAGCCGCCGGGACGTACCGTGACCAGTGCGGCGGCGACCGTGGTGGAAACGGTGAAGTTGCGGCTGTCGGCAATGTGCACCGTGCCCCCCTTGGTCTCGCGTGCCGGAGCTCCCGATCCGAGCGAGAAGGTGAAGGGATGCGGCGGCGCGCCCTTTCCACTCACTGCTGCGCGATCCGGGGCGAGATCGCCGGGTAACTCGCCTTGGAAGATGTAGAGGTCGCGCAACGGAATATCCTTGAACGTCTCGACGGGAACGCCGAAATTTTGACCAAGGATATCCGGTGGCGTGTGTGTGAACCATTCCGACATCAGAAGAGTGGTAAACTCGGAGGCCTTGCCTTCATCGAAACAAATCAGAAACTCGCAGCCATCCGGGCCGAGCCCCTGGAGCGAATGCGGCAGGCCGGCAGGGAAATACCAGAGGTCGCCCCCTTCACGTCGGCGATGCAAGGTCGGCCCAATTCGTCGAGAGTGGTGATCCGGCAGGCGCCGTAGGTCATGTAGGCCCACTCGGCAAACTGATGCCAGTGCATCTCCCGGATGCCGCCGGAAGTCAGCCGTATGTTGACGCCGGAGATGGTGTCCGCCACCGCGAAGGAATCCTGCGTTACCTGACAGGCCCAGCCGCCATTCTGGATGCGCCGCGGCGCGTTGTTGAACGACGCCCAGCTCAGCGGCATGCTGCCGACGTCGGTCGCCGGTGGGGAGAATGCCCCCGGGAAATTGGTCCTTGATCGCCGGGTTCTGCGGGCCCGGGATCGCTGATGCTCCTTGGGTTCTTGGCGTTGATCGCACCCTGCGGCGGATCGTTCGGATTGCCGAACCTGATATCGCTCTTCACCGGAGCGGTATTCGCCGTCGTCATTGTCGCTGCCGTTACCACCCCACCCACGGCCGTCGCGGCCAGCATGTCACGCCTCAAGAACATTGTTTGTCGGTCCTGTTGCCAGAGTGAAATCTAGTCATTTGTGACATAGGCGCGTGCTCTCGGCGCACAATTGAATTCGGGTTTAGTCCGGAGTCGAGAATTTATCGCTTCGCGCCAGCCGATTGATTTTTCAGTGCGGCGGTGTCGGGGAGGCTCGCGCTTAGCGCTCCTTCTCGCAAGCACCATCTCCCGCGGTGTCGATCCACAACAAACTGTTGATCAAGGAGCGGCTTGAGCGATGCGCAAGCCGGTGCCTCATCCGGGAATTCAGACGTAAGCTCCCTCCCCGATCGCACCATCGACCTTTGGAGCGTGCTTCGCCTGTGTTGTGTGGTCTTGGGGAACGTCGGCCCAATGCATGTCTTTATAGTTGAAGCCGCGCGCGAGGTTCGGCTTCACAACCATGAAGTAGGGCGAAATATCGAAGTCGCGCGACGCATAAAGCGACGGATGACGGATCTCGGCGACTTCGCACCGCGCCGTCTGGCTATCGACACGCGTTATCTTGGGCAGAATCGGGTACCGCACGGCATCGAACGCTTGGGCAATCAGCGACGAACAGATGATGCGACTGGCATCCCGGGAGCCGAGCGCAATCGTTCGGTGCCGCCGACGATGCGCGAGCGGCCATGGGAATAGATAGCACATCAGGTCAACTACGTTCTTAAAATCGTAGCTGAGACCAATCCGCTCGCAGGCGTAACGGCAAACCGTTTCGCAGTCCGCATCGCTCAGGCCCACCGGTCGACAGATTCGAGTTTGGCAATGCAGATATTTCGACAGGGGTGCCGACACCACACCTTCGTTGATATTGGCTTCGATCAGGGCGTGGGGCTCGCTGTCTGTTGTGGCGCCGGCCATCGGTCCGACGTACAAGGCCGAATGCGACCAGGTCGATTGAGTGATATATTTGATGCTGCCCGAAATGCGACCTTTGCCCGCGACCAGTAAAACGTCACCGGGTCGCAAGGTGTCACGTAACGCCTTAGAATCGTTCGGAGTGAAAGGTTCACAGTTATCGGCCGGCTTCTGCAACCGGACAATCAAACGTCCGACATTGTCGAACATCCGGCCCATGATTCGTTCCTCGTTTTTACGTATGGCCGTTTCAGTACGCCGGCTATCCAATTTATGGGCCCGAGCGTATGATAGCGCGATGGATGGGACCATTGCACGGAGGTTGATCCGTTTGTTACATTCGGTTGGGACAGAGCATACCTACGTTTCGGATCGGCCAGCTGGACTGTTGCGATCGAACGATGCATCGCATCTGGTCGGTGCTCGCTGTCGAGTGATGTCGCTAATGCTGATGACGCCGATCAGGCTATAATTGTCGATAACAGGCAGATGGCGCATGTGGCTCTCGTTCATGAGATGACGAATGTGCTCGGTCGTATCGCTCAAACTGCAACAGATCAGTTGCGGCGAAATCAGCTTCGAAATCTTCAAATCGAGACCGGCCGAGCCGTGATCTGCGACTGCGCGGACCACGTCGCGTTCTGTGAACATACCGACCGCCGTATCGCATTCGGTTCGGACAACATCCTTAACCACCAGCGCGCCTATCTTGTTAGCGCGCATCAATTGCGCGGCAATGGCGACGGTTTCGTTCATTCTAACCGTAACAACGCGAGAGGCTTTCTTGCGCAGCACGTCTCCGACTTGCATCATAACCTCCTTCAAATGGGGGGCCCGGGCTCGTCGCATTGGCCTGGGCCGTGGTCCGTTCCTACAGGCAGCGCCCAAAGGGCGGGGCCGCGACCTCTCGCTCCACGGTCCCAACTCGGCTCTCGCGCACTCGCGCCGGAACTGAAACCGCAGGCGCAACTGAACTGACGCCCCGTCCTACAACACCGGTGCCCTCCCACTCGAATCGGATCATCGAGCACGCGAGCGCTAACCAGAAAATAAGACGGGTGCGCGGAAGGACGATTAAATTGGTCTTTAGGACCTTAAATTAGCGTTGAACCGGCAAGGCGAGCTCAAAAACGCGGCATGTGGAGGCGATCGCCCGCTCTAATCTTCCGAACGAAACGCTATCAGCGTGGCCATTCGGGCAGCTAATCGGCATCAAGTTTCGCGGGCGCTTTTCTTTGAATACGCGCGCAGTCGACACTCAACCGCCAGTCAGCTTCCCATTGCGGAGCATTTTGCTAACCACGGGAGCATGACCGAGAGTCCCATCCAGATGCCGTCAGGAGGTCGATGGCGTCTCTCAAATGCGACGTTCTCGTCCGTTTTTAGCTCGATACGCGCTGAGGTCGCGCCTTCCCGAAATACATCAATTCCCAGATAGCGCGATCTTCGAAGCGCTCCATGGGCACTCCTCGCTCGAACCTCTCGATCGTGACCTGGCCAGTGAAGCGGTGATAGGCGCCGTCAAAGCCGATCAGTCGGGCAATGATCCGCTTGAAGAGCGGCGCGCGGTCGGTGAGGACGGCTTGTAGAATGGTCTTCTCGCGCTCGAATGAGAAGACATAGCGCGTGTCGGCGTCATGGTAGGTGTAGCGCGTGATATCCGCTACCGGCTTTCCGGTCTTGCCGTCGATCGCGACCCGATCCGCCTCGAAAGATACGTTCGCATCGTCGTCAGCGATGATTTTGCCGTCGCGGGCCAGCATGTAAACGATCTGCGTTTCATAACCGTACGCGGCGGTAGCCGTGATGTAGGATGCGATAACAGTGTAGGGACCGACGCTGCCACGTGCCCAGTACCAGTTGTGCATGAGCGTCTGCATGGGGACGTCGCCCCAATTGTGATCGTGATATCCGCTGCCGGAGGCGCGGTGTTCTTCGGGGCCGATCGTGTAACGGACGTTTGCCAGTCCGTGAGGCACCGAGGGAAGCCAGGCAAACAGCTTTTCTCGCCGATCGGTACCAAAATAGAGATGACCGGATTTGGGACGCCAGGCGGGCACGTCTGCTGTCAATTCGATGTCGACCGATATCTCCTCGATGGTTGCCGTGATATGGAAGCGCTTGAGATCTCCGACGAAGTGGTTCGTCCCGATCTTGACATCGCAGCCGGACTTCGATGCCCGAAACAGCTCCGGCCTGGTATCGAGAAGCTTCACAAAGCTGCGGCCGTCAGGCAAAGTGAGGTTGATGGTGATCCTTGGCGCGAGTGGACCGTTCGGGCTGACATTCGGCTTTGTATAGAAGACCACGACAACGGTCGCACCATCATCGAGATGAGCATCGAAGTACCACCATTCATAGCGGCCCTTTTGCGTACCGATGCGTTGCCCGTCCTCAAACTCCGCTACGTCAAGGGGGGAGAGGTCAAGTCTCTCGTAATCGGCGGGACGATCCGCCAGCCGAAGGTGGGTATTCTTGCTGCGATGCATCGGCCCGGCTTCTCCTGGCATGTCTCTATCGTCACGGCTCGAAATTGATACGCAACGTGGCGAGACTCCTTTTGCGGATCGGATCAAGGTTCATTGTTGGATCGACGAGCAGTTGCATGGAAGGGCCCGACTGCAGGCTGCCCACCATCAGCGCTGTGGTATTTGCAACGTATGCGACACCTGAGACATAGAAAAGAATAGCTGCTCGGATGAACTTGACGATTAAACAAGAATTTATTCCATGGCTGATTTGCAGGAATTCCGTGTCGCCTAATTGTCTCACATTCTTTGCTCGAAGCTGGCGATCACGCACCGCCGCGGCGAGAGTCCGACAAAATCCCTCGGAGCGCCGATGATCTTCAGCTCCTCTGGCGTAAACGTCGGCGCGTCGGCGCCGGCATAAGCCAGAAACCGCATCCGATATTTGCCTTCCAGCACCACGCCGAGATATCCCGCGTTGAGCTCACGCGTCGCAATCTCCGCAGCACGGATGTTTCTCCGGCGTCGCGATCGCTGGCACGTAGGCCGCGATGTTCTCGGCCGGGCCCACCCGTGTGCCGGCGCGCCCCGAGGCGCGGATTGCCTGCAGCGCGAGCCCATGCGCGAACGGTACATGGTGGCGGGCCTGATTGAGCTGCGCAGTCGGCAGCTTGAGGCCGGGCACATCGATGCCCCAGCCATAGCCAAGATTCACGAAGCGCCCGACCTCGTTCACGATGAAGACGTTACTCACGCGATCGGCCAGGCGTTCCGCGACACAGGCGGCATAGTTCGCGAAGGCCTTTGACGTGTCACTCGACTGCCAGTCGCCGACGCGGTCCTGGAGCGCCTGTGGCAGGTCCCAATGGTAGAGCGTGGCGTAGGGCTCGATCCCGTTCGCAACCAACACCTCGACAAGACGGTTGTAGAAATCCAGTCCGCTGAGATTGGGCCGGCCGGTCCCATCCGGAAGCACGCGCGTCCATGCGATCGAGAAGTGGTAGGCCTTGACGCCGAGCGCCTTGATCAACCGGACTCCCCCTTGTCGCGACGATAGTACTCATTGGCGCGATCGCCGTCTCCGATCTTGCCCGGCGTGTCGCTGAAAATGTCCCAGATCGACTTGCCGCGGCCGTCCTCGTCAACGGCGCCCTCGATCTGGTAGGACGAGGTCGCCGTACCCCACAGAAAATCCATCGGGAAGCGAGCGGGCGCATGGCGCTGGGCGAGCGGAGGCGTCTCGACCTCGGCGGCGTCGGCGCGCGTGGTCAGGCCGAACGCAGCAAGGCTGGCGAGCCTCGCAAAGGAGCGGCGCGAGACGGTAGCTGACATCATCACCTCTGCGCGTGGTCCGTATCGATCTGATAGGCGGAAATCCGGTCGGTCTCGAACGCGACGGTCTCGCGTTTCGGCATCGACCGGCCCAACGCCGAGAAAGCATTTCGATAGGATCGCGAGATTGACGATCATGTACATGGGATCGTCGAATCCGATCGGAACCTTGATATCGGAGACCGGTCTGCGGTCGATGAAATAGACCAGGCGATCCGGCTCCGACGGCACTCCGCAATTGTGGAATCCGTCCGACGCGTCCGACACGCCGAAGTCGAAGCCGCAGGACTGGATCTTGCCGCTCGCTGGAATCCGCCAATGCGTCGTCATCACCAGATCCCCCGGCCGCTCGCCTCCAGCTTCCAGCACGTCGACCTCGGGCGGCCAGCCGCCGTCGTCCGCCAGCATCCAGAAGGTCGGCCACACCGCATGACCGAGCGGAAGCTTGGCGCGGATTTCGAAATAGCCGTGCTTCTGCGAGGAGGTGCCTTGGGTCGTCAGGAGGCCCGAGATGTATTCGTTGTTGAATAGCTCGGCCTTCAGCTCCGATGGCGTGCGGGTTGCGACGATCGACAATACGCCATTCTTCACCCTGAACGGATCGAGCCCAAGCGACGCCGTCGCACGGCCAGCAAACGGGCTTCCGGCCATGTTGCGCCGCCCGCGTAATGCGGCAGCCAGCGTCCTTGCGACAACGGATGCTCGTCAAAGTCATCGTTGAAGGTCAGCCGCAGCGGCAGAAACACAAGCGAGGCGGGATTGGCCGTCTCGAGCTTGCGGCATTCGACAGAGGAAGGATCGGTCGTCACTTGGAGGGACATGCTGGCTGGCGCGCCGCCGAGGTCGTCTTGCGCGACGCCAGGGCGGACGTAACGAGCAAACCGATCGCAACCACCGCGCTCCCCGTCCACCGTTCGATCATCGCCGCACATCGAAGATGCCAGGAGCGGCAAGGTTAGCGCCTTGGCACACCAGCAGGCAAGAGCGGCCATGCAGCGGCGAAAGCTCGCAGCTGCGGATTGTCCGTTCGAAATTTGCAGCAAACAGTGGCGCCATCCAGCGGCAACTCTTCCGGTTCGTTCCCGTCCGTTAGGCTTCTGGCATCTCGGCCCTGCTTCCGGACCCATGCCCGCAAACAAAAACTTACTCGATCGGCAGGACTCGCCGATTGTCGAGCGGTCCCGTCAGTATCGCTGCCTTTGCGTTAGGCGGTTCAACGCATCCGGGGAAGTGGCTTTCCACCCTAAGCTCCCCTGCCATCCTGTGTGCCGATCACGCAGCGCCAGCCCGCCAGGCGTTCTGACGGATGCAGCTTCATCCAGTCAGCAAGCTGCGGCGCGCCCATGAGGCAGGACTGCATCGAGACGTCTGCAAAATCCGAGGTGGTGACGGTCTGCTCGTGGCAATTTGCCGGAGAGGAAAGATTGCAGAGCACGGCGATGATCTGGATCACGACTGGAGAGCCCCATCGCTGCGATGGGCATTTGCCCGGATGATCTTGATGGCCTCGGCCACGGTGCGCGGATGCAGGCGGAGCGCGTGGATCACTTCCTTCTTCTTGCAGCCGAGATTGCACTCGAGATAGCCGCGCACGCGCTCGACGTTGAATGCCTCTAGCTCCTTGGAGCCGGGGCGCAGGTTCAGCCATTCAATGGTACAGAATTCGGGAAACATGTTTGAAGCTGCCCACCAGGTCATGCACGCCATTCGCGTTCAGCGCCAGCAGACGATGGGGATAGTGCTTTGGCTGCATCAACTTGCGAAGCTCGCTCAGCTCGCCGCTCGTAGTCCTCGGCAAGGGCCTTAAGCTGACCCGCAATCGCTGAGTCGGTCATGGTTTGGGCTGCGCGGAGCAAAGTCCGTGCTGTCTCTAAATATGCCTTGCCTCGCTGCGAGATCTGGACCATCACAAAGTCCTCGCGCGGTTCTCTGGCAGCTGGTTGAAGGTGATCTGGAGCCAACCCACCCAATTGCGGTCACTTTCCCTGCGAGATCTGAAGCGATCGACGCACTTCTGGGAACAAAGAGGCGTTCGCCACGAGTAGTGCCGAATGAGACCAAACTTGCCATCACAAACTGCGCATCGCGCGGCACTGGCAGATCTAAGACTTTCGGAGCAGTTGGGCATTGTACTCTCCTCTCGGTTTTATCTCAGCTGTTCGTCGATCACCCTATTTTCATCGTCGCACTTGATGAGCCTGTTCGCTTTTCCGACGCACGCAGCCTAAGACGATCACGATCAGCAGCTCAATTGAACGCAGATATTCGTCCGGCATCTAGATGGGTGACGGAACGATACGAAGGTTTAGGGCGCCTCCTCACAAAGCCGACCACTTCCGCCAAAGGGGCAGTCGCGCGCTACGCCGACGCTGCTCGTTCCTGCCGCACCAGCTCGATCACGGCCATATCGATGGCGCATGG
>NZ_MZXW01000023.1 GCF_004123905.1 Bradyrhizobium betae | reverse complement strand
GAACTCGTAGAACAACGCAGCCTGTTCGACTTGCCGATGTCCCATCATGATCTTCAGTCCTGCCAATTAGACTGACTGAATCACTGATCCCTCTGCGTCGCAACAGTCGCCTTTTTCAACACAATCGGCCAGAAGCCGACCTCGGATTTTTGGCGGACGACGATCTCCATGCTGAGCCTCCCGGCTTCCTAATCTAGGAAGATGCAACTCGTGCCAAGTGCAAGGCGGCCTCAACGCCGCCTTCCAAGATCTGCTCTGCCTGCGTAGCATTGGGCATAGCCCGTGCGAACTGGAGGGTGCCCACCATGAGGCCGAAGATGGCGGTCGCGCGGCGGCGGCTCGCTTCTGCATCTGCGTCAGGAAGCAGCGCGGCCAATGTCGCAACGTAGCTTCGCAGCCCTTTCTCGTAGTCTTTCCTGGTGGACAGGGGCTGTCGGGCGATTTCCGGGAGCAACGCCGCCGAAGGGCATCCTTCCGCCGGGTCTCCAAGGTGAGCGCGGTTGAGGTATCTCCGGATCGCCCCCTCGAGGGCCAGGCCCCTCCGCTGATCCTCATCAAGGCGATGTTGTTGGTCGCTGAGCGCGCTCGCCAGCGCCTCGCGAACGAGCGCGTCTTTGGACTCGAAGTGCGGAGAGAATGCGCCTTTGGTGAGGCCGGCCTCGCCCATGATTCCGGCGATCCCAGTGGCGGAGATGCCGTCTCGGCGCATGCACTTCGACGCAACATCGATGATGTGCCGTCGCGTCGCTGCCTTATGACCTTTCTCGAAACGCATCTTCTCTTCACTCCATTAATGTCCTGCAGCCCTTACGCCGCAGCTGCTTCCAACAGGGATTGGAGATCGCGATCAAGCTTCTGGGCCACTGCATCGACATCATCGCTGCCAAACTGACCGAAAACGGATGCTGGTCGATCATATTCAAATGCGACACCGCCATCGTCATCCTCGCGCAGCAGGACGCGAATGGGCGCATACAGCCCCGCGGACAATTGGTGCCGGGTTATCTTGGATGCGGTGAGCGGATTTCCAATATCGTATTGGATGGATCGGCGCGTCAGCCCGGCAACAGCCAGGAGCGCTCCATGGTCACGCTGACCGAAAATGGTGAGCGGCGGACCGGCCTCCAACTCTCGAAGTGCGCGCGTACTTTCACCGTATCGCAAGAGAGTGAATATCCCGTCATCGATGCAGGGGGCCAAGGTCGCGAGCTTGGCTCGAACGTCCTCGAAAGACCTTGTTGAGCGGATGGTGACGTGCTCGACCGGAATGACACGCGTTGAGTGCAGTGCATTAGCCATCTGTTCATCCCCTAATCGGTTGTCGTTGTTTGCAGGTCGCCACGCGAAGCGGCCACGACGTTAGATCGCACTCGACTTGGTGCCCAAGATGCCCTCGATGCTGCGGGCAAGGTTTAGAAGCCTTCGGTCGCTCCCTAAGGGGGCATCCAGCTCGAGCCCAATCGGCAGCCCCGCGCGAGACAAGCCAACAGGAAGGCTGATACCGGGCAGCCCCACGCTGCTTGCCGACACGGTGTGGTTCGCCAAAGCAAGGTAGCTGACTTCCTGCCCCGCGATATGAACGGTCGCCTGCTCCTCGATCAAAGGCGCCGTGCAGGGGGTTGTCGGTTGCAGAATGACCAGCGCCCCCTGAGCGACGAACGCCGTGTCGAACCGACGCTGGATTTCCGGCCGGCTCACGTCGAGTGCCGTTTGATAGGCCTCTGCCGAGGTCGCACCTGCACCACCCGGCAGTACGATGTGCCCCCACGCCTGCCGAAGTTGGGGCTTGAGACCCTCATAGATCGCCTCGAACGTGGTCGGAATGTCGTGGCGGCGAAGAAATTTCGAAATTGCGCCCATCGTCTCATGAGCGAAGATGCCCCATGTCGCGGTTTGGACGAGGGAATTGAAATCGTCGCCAAGGTCTATTTCAACGATCTCAGCGCCAGCGTCCTGCAGCCGCCGAACCACCTCGCGGAAGCGGGTCTCGATTTCCGAGTCCACCAGATCCAAGAATTGTCGCGGCGCGAAGGCCAGCCTCGCTCCCTTCAGGCTGTTGCCGCCGTCGGTGAACGCCGCAGCCAGTTCACCAGTCATGACCTGATCCACCAGAATGCAGTCCTCAACGATTCGTGCGAATACACCCGTCGTGTCGAGCGTATGGGAGATCGGCGCAACGCCGTCGCGTGGCCAACGTCCAGTGGTTGGCTTGAAGCCCACGACGCCACAGAACGATGCTGGCACTCGGATCGACCCAACGGTGTCACCGCCCAAGGACGCGGGAACGAGGCCGGCGGCCACGGATGCGGCCGAGCCGCTCGAGGAGCCGCCCGACACGCGATCTGGTGCGTGCGGATTCTTTACCTGGCCGTAACGTGCGTTGTGACCGGTCAAGCCGTACGACATCTCGACGAGGTTGTTCTTGCCGAAGACCAAAGCGCCCGCACCCTTAATGGCCCGGACAGCGTCGGCATCCTCGCGCGGCACGAAATGAGCGAGGCCTTCGACGCCCAGGCTGGTAGGCAGCCCTTTCGTCAAATAACTGTCTTTCACCCCGAGCGGCACGCCAAGTAGCGGAGCCGCCAATCCGGCGGCACGCGATTTGTCCGCGTCCCTTGCGGCCGCTAGCACCGCGGCCTCGTCGATGGTGATGAAGGCGTTCAGCTCGGCGAGCGCCCGGGCGCGCTGCAAAAGCGCTGCGGTGTAGGCCTCCGAGGTGATGTCGCCGTTGCGAACCGCTGCTGCAGCGGTTGCGAGCCCAAGCGATTCGACATCTGTGGTTTCTCGCGAAATGCGGGGTGAAGCTGTGGTCATGTCGTCCATGAAATCCTCGTAAAGGAGCTGTTTGGCGGCTCCCCGCCGCCGCCCAACGGCGGCTCAGCTGAATGCCATTACGATCATAATATTAAATTACGATCGTACTTCAATGGAAATGTGGGCCTCGCCGCACACATGAGCGTGAGGTGTGAGGTGTCGGCGGACCGATGGATTGCGGGCGCATTGCTTTCAACAGCGACTTCGGCTTCGGGTCACAAGCCGCCGAACACGTTGAAGGTCGTAGACTTCCGCTCTGCGTTGGCAAGCTGAAGTTCATGACTGCACGCCTTGGCTAGGGATCCTCGTGGCATTCTCGTTTTCTTGCTTCATTGCAGTATTTGCTGTTGGCCGTTGGATAGCTGGCCTGCCTATCGTCTTTCTCGCGGTTTATCTGTATGTCCGGCACGTCATTTCGATCGCAAGCGCGCACGACGTGGGCTTGTTCGTGGGCCTTGAGGTCAGCAACAAGCTGCCGCCTCAACCTCCGACGCCGCCGACCAGACGAGGGCGGCGGTTTGCGAGCGCTTTCTCAACCGGCAGACCGCGCAGCCATTCGCGAAAACTGACGATCTCGGGGCAATCCGCGGTGCCTTCAGGCGCTATCAGCCAATCGCCGGGGGCCGATCCCTCATCGACGCGGTCGCAGCGATAGCCCGGATGGTGGCCGAGACCGCGGGCGATCAAGAGGTCGACCTTGCCCTCGACCAATTCGTGCAGGCCCGCGGGCTGGAGCACCCGCAAGCCGATCTCCGCATGCGCGCTGCGAAACGACGCCAGATCGAGGCGGCGCAAATCGAAGCTGCCATGGGCGCCCAGTTGCAGCAGCACCGCGCCTGCCGGTTTCAATTGCGAGGTCGCCTCCGCAATGTGGCGAAAGCCCTCGGAGACACCGGGCAGATAGGCCTGACCGGCCGCTGTCAGAATGAGCTGCTTGTGCAGCCGCTCGAACAGCTGCACGCCGAGGCGCGCCTCCAGCGCTTTCACCTGTTGCCCCACGGCGGCTGGCGTCACGTGCAGCTCGTGCGCGGCGAGCTTGAAGCTGAGATGCCGGGCGGCGGCCTCAAAAGCGCGGAGCGCGTTGAGCGGGGGAAGGGCGTAGGTCATCGCGCCGCAGTTTGACACCGATGGGCCGCAGCCTTGCAATAGATTTTCTTGCGCTGAACCGCAGGAATGATGCTTTGCGCCGGGGCGACGCCGCCGGATACGGTCGGCCCGCAATTCGGAGAAACTCCGTGCCCCCAGCGAGGCGATCGCCGCGGAGCGAAACCGGTGTCGCGAATGAGTCAATCACAGCAGGTGTCCAATGGCCGAAAACATCCATCCGTTCTACCAGACGCATCGGGGCGCCATGGAAGCCGCCATGCGCCAGCGGCTTGACCTTGCCGATGCGATGTTGCGCGAGCGCGCGCATCTCGCCGGGATCGATGGGATCAGGCGGGAGGTGATGGACGAATTCGAGATCGTCCTCACCCAGATGCCCAATGTCGGCGGCGCGGCAAGCCGCATGAGCGATTTCTTCATGCGCCTGACGGGGTTCATGGCCCTCAGCCGGGTGCTGCGGCGGCACGGCGTGCCGGTGCCCGTGATCGGCGAGATCGAGCGGGAGACCTACAAGGCGCAATTGCTGACCGCGCCTGAAGCGGAGCGTCTCGCCGCAGGCCGCCAATTCATGTCGCCGGAGAACCAGGCCCTGCTGCGCGAGCAGGCGGCAAGAAGCGTTACTGAAAGCCATCAGACCGAGTTTCCGGAAGATTTCGTCTACGATTTCGTCGAGCCGGGTCCAGAGGACAACTTTGAATTCGGCATCGACTACAAGGCCTGTGGCTTCTGCAAACTCGCGGCGCGCCATGGCGACAAGGACATCCTGCCGAACATCTGCGGGCTCGATTTCGTCGCCTACGCAGCGCGCGGCATCCGCCTGGAGCGGACGCAAACGTTGGCGGGCGGCGCAAGCCATTGCAATTTCCGCTTCTCGCTGGATGTAACAGCGGAAACTTGAGGGATTGCTCTCCTGCCGCCGCATCGTCATTGCGAGCGCAGCGAAGCAATCCAGAATCTTTCCGCGGCGTCTGGATTGCTTCGCTGCGCTCGCAATGACGGAGGCTGGGGCGTGGTCCTGATCCCGCCGATGCGCCCACCGCCATGATGACATCCTACTCCTGTTTTGCCCGACGGGTCAAGTTGTCTTCGAAAAATCCGCAATTTGGTAATGTCGCCCTCAAGCCGTTGATTTCGCTGATCCCGGCTACTGTGCATGGGGTTGTTTCCGCATTTTTGTTTTGACGGCCTTCTACTCCGCCGCTTTTTCCCGCAGCCGCTGCGCATAGACGTTGATGATCAGTGCCGCCAGCAGGATCAGGCCGCGGATCAGGATCTTCAAAAAACTGTCGATGTTGACGTGGTCGAGGCCGTTGTTGAGGACGCCGAGCACGAAGAGCCCGACGATGGTGTTGCCGATGCCGCCGCGGCCGCCGAACAGGCTGGTGCCGCCGACCACGACGGCGGCGATGGAGTCGAGCAGATAGGTGTCGAACTCGTTCTGCTGCGCGCTGCCGAAATGAGCGACACCCAGCATGCCGCCGATGCCCGAGCACACCGCCGAGATCACCATCACGGCGCCTAAGATGAGCTTGACGTTGAGGCCGGCATATTCGGCGGCCTCGCGGTTGCCCCCGACCATGTAGACGTAGCGGCCGAAGCGCGTGTAGGTCAGCACCAGATGGCCGCCGAGCAGCATGATGGCGGCGACGATGACGATCCAGGGGATGCCGCCGACCGAGCCGGAGCCGAGCGTGGTGATCACGTCAGGCACCTTGTAGGCGATCTGGCCGCGCACCAGCATCGCGGAGATGCCGGCGGCGATCTGCATCATCGCCAAGGTCATGATGAAGGAGGGGATGCCGATCACAGTCAGCCCCAGCGCGTTGACGAGACCGAGAGCGGCGCAGAGCGCGATGGCGAGCAGGATCGCGACCGCGCCGGGCAGCGGCAGATTGGCGATGTTGACGTAGGACTCCTGGGCCGTGAAGAACGCGACCGCGATGCCGGTGACGTTGGCAATGCCGGCGATCGAGAGGTCGATCTCGGCGCACAGGATCACGAACGTCAGTCCGACGGCGATGATGCCTGTGACCGACACCTGGGTGAGGATGTTGCCGAGATTGTCGAGCGTCGCAAAGGAGGGGCTGGCGAGGGCGAAGAACGCGGACAGGAAGATCAGCGTCAGGAACGGTGCGATGTTACGCATCTGCGAGCGCAGGAAGGGGCCGAGGCCTCGCGCCCGCTGCCCCGTCGCGAAAGCCGTTTCACTGCTCATGTGCTTCTCCGTCACGCCGCTTCCAGCAGGCGGTCCTTGCTGACCGGCTCGTTCCTGAATTCCCGCACCAATGCGCCGCGCTTGAGCACGAGGATGCGGTCGGCCAGCGACAGCACCGTTTCCGGCTCGGTCGACAGCACGATGATGGCAAGCCCTTTTGTGCGGAGATCGCGGACGATGTTGATGACGTCGTTCTTGGCGCCGACATCCATGCCGCGCGTCGGCTCGCACAGCACCAGCAGCTTTGGCGGATAGGTCAGCCATTTCGCCAGCGCGACCTTCTGCTGGTTGCCGCCGGAGAGCATGCCGAGGTCGAGGCCGACCACCGGCGGCCTGATCTGCAACTGCTCGACCTGCCGCCTGGCGATGTCGCGCTCCTGCGCCGGCTTGAGCAGCAGCGCCGAGATGCGATCCAAAATGCTGATCGAGATGTTCTTGTAGACCGGTTCCTGGTGGAACAGCATGGCGCGCCGGCTCTCCGGCACCAGCGCCACGCCCGCCCGCCGCGCCGCCGCCGTGCTGGCGAAGGTCTTTGGCGTGCCATCGACGGCGAGGGTGCCGCTATCAGGCTTCAGCTTGCCGAACAGGATGCGCGACAGCTCCTGCTGGCCGCAGCCCATGAAACCGTAGATGCCGAGCACTTCGCCGGCGCGCGCCTCGAAGGAGATGTCCTTCAGGCTACGGGCCAGCGACAATTGGTCGACCCTCAGGACCACGGAGCTGTCGCTCGGCCGTGGCAGCATGAGGTCATCGGTGTAGCTGTGCTCGAGCGCTTCGCCGCCACGGCCGATCATGGCCTCGATCAGCGCGCCCTTGCTGGTTGCGGTGGATGCAGTCTCGGCGACCTTCCGCCCGTTGCGGAATACGGTCACCGTGTCGGACACGCGAAGGATGTCCTCGATGAAATGCGAGATGAAGACGATGGCCGTGCCTTCCTCGCGGAGGCGCCGGAGTGTTGCGAAGAGCCGTTCGACTTCAGGCGGGGAGAGGGCGGAAGTCGGCTCGTCCAGGATGACGATGCGGGCGCCGGAGAACAGCACGCGCGCGATCTCGATCAGTTGCTGGAGCCCGATGGGCAAGTCGCCGAGCCGGCTCATCGGATCGACGTCGATGCCGAAGCGGGCAAGCTGCTCGCCTGCCTCGCGCGCCATGCGCCGCCATTGCACGAGTCCGAGGGCGTTGGTCGGCTGGTTGCCCAGGAACACATTCTCGGCGACCGTGAGGTCGGGCGCGACAGAGAGCTCCTGATGCACCATGGCGATCCCAGCCGCATGCGCATCGCGCGCCGAGCGGAAATGCGTCTCCTGGCCGTCGACCAGGAAGCGGCCGGAGAATTCGGTGTGCACGCCGGCGATGATCTTCATCAGCGTGCTTTTTCCCGCGCCGTTCTCGCCGACGAGACCGTGGATCTCGCCGGGGGAAAGCGCGAAGTCGACACCACGAAGCGCTTCGACGCCGCCGAAGCTCTTCGTGATGCCCTGCAGTTCCAGGATGGGTGGACGAACCTCAGTCATGGACTCAGATCAGGAAGTGATCCTGCATCCACTGCATTCCCGCGGCGTTGGCCTTGGTCACGACCGGGCCGTCGGTGACGACGTTCTTGGGGATGCCCTGTCCGCTCTTCTCGCCGCCGACCACGGCGGAGACGCCCGCGATGATCGCGCCGCCATGGATGCGGCAGGACGGATTGCGGACGGTTGCGAACATCCGGCCTTCGCTGACCGCCTGAATCGCCGGCGGCATGGCGTCGACGCCGCCAATCAGGATGTTGGTGCGATTGCGCGCCTTAATGATGTTGGCGGCGGCGAGCGCCATGTCGTCATTGTGGAAGAACGCCGCGTCGATCTGCGGGTATTTGGTGAGGTAAGTTTCCCAGAGCCGCGCAGTCTTCGACACGTCCCAGTCGGCCGGCTGGGTGTCGAGCACCTCGATGCCGGGGAATTGCTTGACGACGTTGTTGAAGCCCTTCGCCCGGCCTTGCGCGCCGGTATGGCCGAGGGCGCCTTGCGTCATGATGATCTTGCCCTTGCCGCCCATCGCGTTGCACAGCGCCTGCGTCACCGAGGCGCCCATGAACTCGTTGTCGGGGGCGAGGAAGGAGTGGACATTGATCTGGTCAAGCGGCGCAATCAGCGTGTCCATGTCGATCACGGGCGTGCCGGCGTCGATCATCTTCTGCACGGGCTGGGTGAGGGTGCCGATGCCGAACGCCTGGATCGCGACGAAATCCCATTTCTGCGAAGCCATGTTGTCGATCGCCGCGCGCTGCTTGACAGCATCGAGCTGGCCGTCGAACCAGGTGACCTCGACATTGAACAGCTTGCCCCAGAACTCCGCGGCCTGCTTGCCTTGCGCGCACCAGGTGGCCTGAAGGCCCGCGTTAGAGAACGCCGCCTTCAGCGGCTTCTCGCTTCGTCCGACTTCGGCCGCCAATGCGGGGTTTATGCCCATGCTGCCGAGGATGGCAGCTCCGGCGCCGGCGGCCGCTGCCGCCTGAAGAAGATCGCGCCTCGTCGTCGAGAAATCTTTCGTCCCGGACATCGCTTGCTCCCATAGATTTTATCTCGGCGCGTCATTGCTTGCGCGACCGACGTCCGAAAGTGTCTCACAATCGAAGAGTTCGCGCCACCCAATCCGCAATCGCGTTGCGGCTTCGCCGCGAGCCGCGTTGGTGCAGCGCGAAGCGTTACGCTGCGATGCCAGCGAAGGTGTCGATCTCGATGAGCAATGTATCCCAGGCCTGCGCGATGTCCGGCGACCATTCATCACCGAGCAGGTTGCGCAGCGAATCCCTGATCACGGCGAAGAAGGCGATGAACAACTCGCGCGGCGTGCCATAGGCATCGTGCGACGACACTTCGCAGGCGATCAGCCGGAAATGACCACTGCGCTCACCCGCGAAATCTAGGATCGCCTCGATCGTCAGCGCAAGCATCGAGCCCTTCACGAGCTCGCTGCCTTGCGTGCGGAACATCGCCCGCGTTTCCGGATGCTGGTCGAACAAACGTTGATAGACGAGCGGCGTGAGATCCGCGCAGCGCGCGGCCGCAAGTTCGAAGCTCTCTTCGATTGGATTAGATGGATCGCTCATCACCATCGAGGCCACGCAGACAAAAAAAGAGCGGGGCCCTAGCCCCGCTCGAAAATTGTGTCGACCCTATTATCCCCGATTTCTAAGATTTGCTCTTGATTGACGGGGCGACGCTGCGTTTTGCGCGCCAGGGGCTCCTCCCGAGACTTGGACCACCAGACTTCGACCTCGCGGTTCTGCCTGAGCAAGAGGATGCTAGATCAACTTTTCTCACTTGTCATCATTTTCGGCAACGATTGTTCAAAATAAGAGCAGCGAACGAAATGATCGGGCTGTTTACCAGGTAAGCATATGACAAATATAAGAAATCTGTGGACGGCCAGGGTTGCCGGACTGCCTCAAATGCCGGACGTCCCCTCCCGCGGGCGGCCCGGACCACAGTTTTCGAGAAATTTGCGCCGGGCCAAGAAGGCGGCGGAACCGACCTCGACTCAGGACCGGGCGAGGTGTTTAGTTAGCGCACGAACGAGTGGTTCGGTGGATGCGCGCACGGCTACAAAAATTCCTACCCCTGGTCCTGCTCGCTTTGGCGATGCAGGTGCTGGCGCCGATCGCCGCCTGTCTGGCGGCCAGCCAGTCTGTGGCCGATCCGCTGTCCGCTGCCGTCATCTGCCACAGCGCGGGTGAGCGGGGTGGTCTGAACGATCAGACCGGCACACCGACCGCGCATGCCGCTGCCTGTGCGCTCTGCTGTCTGGCGCAGGCGGCTGCTTCGCTCGATTCGCCGCCGCAGCTTGCACTGGCCATTCCCTTCCGACACGCCGAACGCGTGATCTGGCATCAGGCGGATGCCTCCACGGTTTCCGCCCCTAAGGGCTCCCACGCCCAGGCGCGCGCGCCACCTCGATTTTCCTGACGACCCTCAGTGTCGCCGCGGTTCGTCCGCTGGCGATTGATGCTGTCGAATGGCCGGAAAGAAAGCCGGCGTCAGGAATGCCCCATGTTGAATTGTCATGCCCGCCGTGGCGTGAGCATCGTTGCCGTCCAGGCCGCGCTGCTTGCATCGTCGAGCGGAGCCTTTGCCCAAAGCAGCAATACCGTGCTTCCCGCGGTGACCGTTGAGGCGCCGCAGGCCGCACGTGCCAAACCTGTAACCCGGTCTCCGCGCCAGCGATCCGCTTCGGCGGGCCGAGCGGCGAAGCCCGTTGTGCCGAACGCGAGCACCAGCGCACCGACCCAGAACAGGACGGTGACCGCCAGCGCTGCGCGAGATGGTCTCAATCAGGCGCCGGCCGGCCAGACCGCGACGACCATCGATCGCAGCCAGTTCGACAACCGCCCCTCGTTTTCGGTCAGCGACGTCCTGCGGGACAGCCCGGGCATTTCGATCAAGCAAGGGAACGGCCCGCGCGATTTCGGCATCTCGATTCGCGG
Organism: Bradyrhizobium betae; assembly: GCF_004123905.1. GTDB lineage: Bacteria > Pseudomonadota > Alphaproteobacteria > Rhizobiales > Xanthobacteraceae > Bradyrhizobium > Bradyrhizobium betae_A. The sequence continues at coordinate 12,378 of NZ_MZXW01000023.1, read as the reverse complement.
ATCCAACGCCCGGAACGGGTTCGGCATCCGCAATCTCGTGATCTTCGACGACGGCTTTCCGGTGACGCAGCCGGACGGCCTGTCGCGCAGCGACCTGATCGATCCCCACGCCTATGGTGCGATCGACGTCGTCCGCGGCCCCTCGTCGGCGCTCTACGGCAATTACGCGACCGGCGGCGCGCTCAATTTCCGGACGCGGCCGGGCGGTACAATCGACGGCGTCGAATATGGCGTCGACGGCGGCAGCTACGGCTATCTCAACAACTATCTTGCGGCCGGCAAGAAGGTCGGCAATTTCGAGGGCTCGCTGTTCGTAAGCGACACGCGGGGCGACGGCTATATCGGCAACAGCTGGTTTAATACGCAGACCGTCAACTTCCTCGGCACGCTCAAGGCAACGCCGGACGATCGCTTCACGGTCAAGATCATCAACAACGACCTCAGCGCGCGGTTGCCGCTTCGCTCTAATTTGAGCCAGTACTATCAAAATCCTTTCCAGCAAGGCTGTGCGACCGGCGTCACGGCAGCTGCCGGATGCGGCAACGTCACGCTGAACAACAACGGGTTCAATACCGTAGCAGGCACCGACAAGGAAACGGCCGTGCAGGCCGGGCTCGGCCGCACCGACCGTCGAACCATCGTCGGAGGCCGCTGGGAGCACGATTTCGACAACACCACGACCTGGCGCAATCAGTTCGTCTTCGACGACAGGAACATCAGTCAGCCGACCGGCACGACCAGCGCGATCGGCGACTTCCCGTCGTACAATTACATGAGCGATCTCACCAAACGCGGCGAGATTTTTGGCCTGGAGTCGATCGCGTTCTTCGGCGCCTTCTACAACACTCTGACGGCTTCGAGCGATACGCGGAACGTGATGCCGGGGGGCAATGCCACGCTCGGCAGGCTATCGAGCAATCTCTACAGCGAAACGACCAACTATGGCGTGCGCGTACGGCAGGAGCTCAAGCTGACGACCTCGCTGACAGCAGTCGCGGGCGTAGGCTGGGAAACAACTGTCCTGAAGGGAATAAACACGGCCTATTCGTATTCCGGCGCCGCCGGCATCACCACGACAACGCCGACCGTAGCGGACCGGCAGTTTCAGAATACGGCACCGGAGCTGGCTTTGATCTACAGGCTCAACAATGAATGGCTGTTCCGGGGGAGAGTCGCCACTGGATATGGCACCCCGCAGGTTTCGAATCTCTTTGTGGTCCAGACAGGTTTGTCAGGCAACAATACCCAGCTCCAGACTCAGAAAAACCTCGGCTACGATATCGGTTTTGATTGGACGCCGAACAGCGCGCTGAAGCTCAGCGCGACTGGCTTCTATGAGTTCTTCCGCAACGAAATTGTTACTCAGTCTACCCAAACCCCCGGTGTAACCTTTTCCTTCAACGCGCCGCGATCAGAGCATCGCGGTATCGAGCTTGCTGCCGAATGGAAGTTCTATCCGGGCTGGCGGTTCATGGCGGCCTACACCTATCTCGACGAAGTCTACACTGAGTATGTTGAGGCCCTCGCCAAGGGAACCGTGTTCAGCTTCAACCGGGCAGGCAACAAGATCCCCGGTATCTCACCCAACGAACTCACAGCCAGGGTCGGGTACGATGAGTTCGCCGGACCGCTGACGGGCCTCGGAGGCTTTGTTGAACTCCAGTGGAAGGATTCTTTCTACATGGATAATGCAAATGTATTGAAGGCGCCGGGGTATGAGCTGATTAATGTGAACGTTCACTACAAGACCGATCTCGTGTCCGACACATTCAGATCCCTGAATCTGTTTCTCGAAGTCAGGAACGTGTTCGACCGAACCTATATTGCCTCTGCAAACAATATCACCAACACGGTCTCCGCGGCCGGCGTTCAGGATTCTGCGAGCGTCCTCGCAAGCACGGCGCCTGGATCAATCTACGCAGGCTCGCCGCGGACTTTCGTTGCGGGTATGAAGGTGGCATTCAAATGATCCGGGCTCGCGAAGGGAATAGGGCCATGGTCCGAATTGGCTTGCTCGGGATAGTTGCTCTCGCGCTCTTGCCAGGTGCGGCGCTGGCGCAGATGCACGGTCAGCATGGCTCCGAAGCTGCGTGTGAGGAGCCGGCGCTGCGCTGCGCAACCAAGGTGACGCCTGCCTTCGGTCCGGACGGAACGTTGTGGCTGGTCTGGATGGCGGGCGGGCAGGTCTCGGTGGCGAGTTCGCAGGACGCGGGGCGCAGTTTCTCGGCTCCCGTCCAGGTCACGACCAAGCGGCTGAATCTCGATTGGGGACCGGACGCGCGACCGAAGATCGTGGTCGATCGCAAGGGCGGCATCGCGCTCGCATTCTCGATCTTCCGGGATGAGGCCTTCAACGGTCAGGTGCTCTACACGCGCTCGGCCGACGGCGGGAAGAGCTTTGCCGAGCTGAAGCCCATCACCGCAAACAACGAGAGCCAGCGGTTCGAGGCACTGGCGCTCGATCAGGATGGAACGGTCTTCGCCGCGTGGCTGGACAAGCGCAATCGTGTTCCCGCGAAAGAGGCGGGACAGAAATACGAGGGCGCGGGGCTGTTCTTTGCCTCGTCGCGAGATGGCGGTGCCACCTACACAGAGGCCGCTCTCGCGCGCGACAACACTTGCGAATGCTGCCGGCTGGGGCTGACATTCGCTGCGCCCGGGCGGCCGGCCGTGATCTTCAGGAACATTTTTGACGGTGGCGTGCGCGATCAAGCGGTCATGACCTTCACCGACGTCTCGAATCCGGGCGAAATCCATCGTGTCAGCAATGACGACTGGCAGATCAACGCCTGCCCGCATCACGGACCGAGCCTCACCATTGCGCCGAACGGAACCTATCACGTCGTCTGGTACACGAACGGGAAGGCGCGGAAGGGACTGTTCTACGCCCACTCGCGCGACGAAGGCCGCACCTTCTCTGCGCCTATGGCGCTGGGGCAGCCGGGCCGCAACCCGACGCGCCCTTACGTGCTCGCGGGCGCGACGGGAACGGTGATGGCGTGGAAAGAGTTTGATGGCGAGAAGACCTCGGTCCAGATGACGATTTCGCGTGACGATGGCGAGACGTGGTCTCCGCCGAAGACGATATCGAGTACGACCGATACATCCGATCATCCCTTGCTGATCTCTAGTGGCCGACAGACCTACCTGTCGTGGATGACGAAAGCGGATGGCTATCGGCTGACAGCAATCGAGGACCAGCCATGAGACGTCGATTTGCCGGCATTGTGGGCCTCGGTATCCTGATCGCATCGATGACGATGCTCGGTGCTGCGCCGGCCCTGAAACCGTTTGAGCGCGGTACCTGGCAAAGCGTGCTCAAGGGCCACGCGGGGCGTCCGACGCTGGTGCATTTCTGGGGCGTGACCTGCGGGCCATGCAAGGTCGAGCTGCCGCTGCTCGGGCAGTTTGCGAAGGATCACCCTGGGATCGACGTCGTCACGATCAGCGCGGATCTCGTGCCGAACCTGCCGGCCGCGACGCAATCGATGCTTGATAAAGCGGGGTTGTCGTCGACCGAGAACTTCATCTTCAGCGACGGCTTTGTCGAGCGTTTGCGGTTCGAGATCGATCCCGCCTGGCAGGGCGACATCCCCCGGACCATCCTCATCTCGCGGGACGGGACCATCACGACGATCGAAGGCTCGGCCGAGATGGCCGATCTCGAAAAATGGTCGGGCCAACAGCTCGCCACACACTGAAATTCAATCTGCAACCGGGAAGACCGATATGAAGAAAATGTTGAAAGATACAATGTTCGCGGCGTTCGCTCTCGCGCTCTGTGCGGCGCCGGTACGCGCTGACGACGTCAAGGCCGGCGATCTCGTCATCTCGCAGGCGTGGAGCCGGGCGACGCCTGGTGGCGCCAAGGTCGCGGGCGGCTATCTGACCATCGAGAACAAGGGAACGACGGCGGACAAGCTGGTCAGCGTTTCCGCCGATATTGCGGGGAAGGCCGAGGTCCACGAGATGGCGATGGACAACGGTGTGATGAAGATGCGCCCGCTCGACAAGGGGCTCGTGATCGATCCCGGCAAGACCGTGAAGCTCGCGCCCGGCGGCTATCATTTGATGCTCCAGGAACTGAAGGGCGCCTTCAAGGAGGGCGAGAAGGTGCCCGTCACGCTGGAGTTCGAAAAGGCCGGCAAGGTCGCTGTCTCTCTTGATGTCCAGGGCGTCGGCGCGCAGGCGCCCGGTGGTGGGGGGATGATGATGAAGAAAATGCCGGATCATTCGGGAATGAAGATGTGACGCAGCCGATCTGGGCTTTCAGGAGGTCAACCATGTCGATGCGATTTTGCCTGATCGCGGTTGCGGCACTCGCCGCGTCACCCGCGGCGGCGCACGTCTTTCTCGAGGGTAAGCAGGCGACGGTCGGCGCGTTCTACAAGGCCGTGTTCGCCGTGCCGCACGGCTGCGCCGGTTCGCCCACGGTGAAGATCCGCGTGCAGATTCCGGAAGGCGTGATCGCGGTGAAGCCGATGCCGAAGGCGGGCTGGAGCGTCGATGTGGTCGAGGGCAACTATGCCACTGAATACGATTATCACGGCAACAAGCTCTCCTCCGGCGTCAAGGAGGTGGCGTGGTCCGGCGGCAAGCTGCCGGACAAGAACTATGACGAGTTCGTCATGCACACAGTGCTGACCGATGCGCTCAAGCCGAACACGACCCTGTACTTTCCCGTCGTCCAGGAATGCGAGACCGGCGTCAGCCGCTGGATCGAAATTCCCACCGAAGGGGCAGGGCATTCGCATGAGGGTAAGTCGCCGGCGCCGGGCGTGAAGCTGTTGCCGAAGCCCTGATGCGCCTGCTCGCCGCGCTCGCGACGCTGCTCCTCATTGCCGGCTTCGCGACCGGCGCCTCGGCGCATGCGGCGCTTATCGCGGTCGAGCCGGCGAGCGGTAGCATGCTCGCAAGCGCGCCGAAGGCGGTGGAGCTGCGCTTCAACGAGGTGGTGACACCGGGCGCGATTCTGCTGATTGACGGTGCGGGCCTTGCGCGGGACGACGCTCGGGTCAACGCAGCGGGCGAGACCATTTCGGTCGTGATGCCGTCGGACCTGCCGCAGGGAACGGCCGTGGTCAGCTATCGTGTAATCTCTGAGGACGGTCACCCGGTCTCGGGCTCGGTGATCTTCTCGATCGGCACGCCGACGGCAACAAGGCCTCCGGTCACCGCGGATGGCCGGTTGAACGCGCTGATCTGGCTGGCCCGGATCGGTCTCTACCTCGGCCTGTTCGTTGGCGTCGGCGGCGTGTTCTTTGCGCGCTGGATCGCCTTGTCGATGATCGGGATGACCGTTCCGCGCGTAGCCCTCACCATCGGTGTTCCCTGTGCCATGGCGTCCCTTGGCGCGCTCGGTCTCGATCTCCTCGGGCTGCCGCCAGCGGCGCTCGCGACCATGGGCCCCTGGAAGATTGCGTTCGCAACCAGCGCCGGGCCCGCGCTGCTGGTTGCCATCGCCGCGATGCTGCTCGCGTTGATGGCGCTGCGCAGCGCATGGTATGCGCGCGCTCTTGCGATCATCGCGTTCGTCGGCGTCGGTCTGTCGCTTGCGATGACCGGGCACGCTGCAACGGCGCCGCCGGAGGCGTTGACCCGGCCGGCGATCTTTCTCCACGGCCTCGGCGTCACCATCTGGATCGGCGCCCTCGCGCCGCTCGTCGCGCTGGTGTCGAAGCCGACAAGCGCGACGCTCCCCGTCGTGAACCGTTTTTCCCGCATCGCTGCGCTGGCGGTCGCCGGGCTGGCCCTGACCGGTCTCGCACTGGCGATTGTCCAGCTCGACAAGCCGGCAGCGCTGGTCGAGACCCGCTACGGATTTATCCTCTCGATCAAGCTTGTGTTTGTCACAGGGTTGCTGGCGCTTGCCGCGCTCAACCGGTTCCGGCTGACACCGGCCTTGGCTGGGGGCCAGAATGCGACGCCCGCGCTGAAGCGCTCGATCCTGCTGGAAGGTCCGATTGCACTCGCCATCCTTGCCGCGGTCGCTGGCTGGCGCTTCACGCCGCCGCCGCGGACGATCGTTCCCGAAACGCCGCTGGCGGTCCACATCCACACCGACAAGGCAATGTTCCAGGTGCTGGTCTCGCCGGGCAAGGCTGGCGTCGATGACTTCGTGCTCCAGCTGATGACCGGCGATGCGGCGCCGCTTTCGGCCAAGGAGGTGACGCTCGCCCTGAGCCTGCCCGAGCGCGGCATCGAGCCGATCGAGCGGGCCGCCTCACGCGGGCCGGACGGCTACTGGCATGTGCGCAAGGTCGAGCTGCCCTTCGCCGGCCGCTGGCATCTGCGGATCGATGCGCTGGTGACTGATTTCGAGAAGATCACGCTCGAGGACGATCTTGAGGTGGCGCCGCCTTAAGGCGTACGGCGTTCAAGTCGAACCTGAAGGCAACGGAAAAATGACAGGAATTTCGTTGCGTTAGCGGCTTTTCCTCATTCCCGGTCTTGTGTTTTCGCTCTCAATCCGCTTTCACTGCAGGCCATCACTGATTCCTCGAGTATTGCCATGCGGTTGTCGCGGTTCTTTCTGCCCATCCTGAAGGAAAATCCGAAAGAGGCGGAGATCGTCTCGCATCGGCTGATGCTGCGCGCCGGCATGATCCGGCAGGAGGCGGCCGGCATCTATGCCTGGCTGCCGCTCGGCTTCCGCGTGCTGAAGAAGATCGAACAGATCGTGCGCGAGGAGCAGGACCGCTCCGGCGCGCTGGAACTGTTGATGCCGACGCTCCAGCTCGCCGACCTCTGGCGCGAGAGCGGCCGCTATGACGCCTATGGCCCGGAGATGCTGCGCATCGCCGACCGCCACAAGCGCGAGCTCTTGTACGGGCCGACCAACGAGGAAATGATCACCGAGATTTTCCGCGCTTACGTGAAGTCCTACAAGAGCCTGCCGCTCAATCTCTATCATATTCAATGGAAATTCCGCGACGAACAGCGTCCGCGCTTCGGCGTGATGCGCGGCCGCGAGTTTCTGATGAAGGACGCCTATTCCTTCGACCTCAACGAGGCCGCGGCACGCGTCGCCTACAACAAGATGTTCGTCGCTTACCTGCGCACCTTTGCGCGGATGGGGCTGAAGGCGATCCCGATGCGCGCCGAGACCGGCCCGATCGGCGGCGATCTCAGCCATGAGTTCATCGTGCTCGCCGAAACCGGCGAATCCGGCGTGTTCATCAATCGCGACGTGCTGGACCTGCCGGTGCCGGGCGAGGATGTGGACTATGAGAGCGACCTGACGCCGATCATCAAGCAATGGACTTCGGTCTATGCCGCCACCGAGGACGTCCACGACGCCGCGCGGTTCGAGCAGGAAGTGCCGGAAGAGAAGCGGGTGAACACCCGCGGCATCGAGGTCGGCCAGATCTTCTATTTCGGCACGAAATATTCCGACGCGATGAAGGCGCTGGTGGCGGGCCCCGACGGTGTCGACGTGCCGATCCACGGTGGCTCCTACGGCGTTGGCGTCTCACGCCTGCTCGGTGCCATCATCGAGGCCTGCCACGATGATGCCGGTATCAAATGGCCGGAGGCGGTGGCCCCGTTCCGCGTGTCGATCCTCAATCTCAAGCAGGGCGATGCCGCGGTCGATGCGGCCTGCGAGAAGCTCTATGCCGAGCTCCAAGCCAAGGGCGTCGACGTGCTCTATGACGACACCGACCAGCGCGCCGGCGCCAAATTCGCCGCCGCAGACCTGATCGGCATTCCCTGGCAGATCATGATCGGGCCCAAGGGCCTCGCGGACGGCAAGGTCGAGATCAAGAAGCGCAGCGACGGCTCCCGCGAGACCATGTCGCCTGCGGACGCGGTCGCCCGGCTGGTCGGTTGAATAGTGTTCATCGCGCGATAGTGGGCCGGTAATCCGGCCACATTTGACCCCGAATCATGGGATTATCGAGCGATGGATGAAACCATGACAGAGACCAAGCCAACCGCGCCTTTCGCGCCCTTCGAGTGGATGTTGTCGGCGCGCTATTTGCGGGCACGCCGCAAGGAGGGATTCATCTCGGTCATCGCCGGGTTCTCCTTCCTCGGCATCATGCTGGGCGTGGCGACGCTGATCATCGTCATGGCCGTCATGAACGGCTTCCGCAAGGAGCTGCTCGACAAGATTTTGGGCCTCAACGGCCACATCCTGGTGCAGCCGCTGGAATCGCCGCTGACCGACTGGAAGGACGTCGCCGACCGCCTCAGCCAGGTTCAGGGCATCCGCCTTGCGGCTCCTGTGGTCGACGGCCAGGCGCTGGCCTCCTCGCCGTGGAACGCCTCGGGCGTGCTGGTGCGCGGCATCCGCTCGGACGACCTGAACAACCTCACCTCCATCGCCAAGAACATCAAGCAGGGCTCGCTCGAGGGTTTTGACGACGGGCAGGGCGTCGCGATTGGCCGGCGCCTCGCCGACCAGTTGTCGCTGCACGCCGGCGACAGCATCACGCTGGTGGCGCCGAAGGGCGCGGTTACCCCGATGGGCACCACGCCGCGCATCAAACCGTACAAGATCGTCGCGGTGTTCGAGATCGGCATGTCCGAATACGATCTCGGCTTCGTGTTCATGCCGCTCGCGGAAGCGCAGGCCTATTTCAACCGCAGCAACGACGTCACCTCGATCGAGGTGTTCACCACCAACCCCGACAAGATCGTCGCCTTCCGCCAGGCGGTGACGGAAGCCGCGGGCCGCCCGGTGTTCCTGGTCGACTGGCGGCAGCGCAACTCGACCTTCTTCAACGCGCTCCAGGTCGAGCGCAACGTGATGTTCCTGATCCTGACCATGATCGTGCTGGTCGCGGCGCTCAACATCGTCTCCGGCCTGATCATGCTGGTGAAGGACAAGGGCAGCGACATCGCGATCCTGCGCACCATGGGCGCTTCGCAAGGCTCGATCATGCGCATCTTCCTGATCACGGGCGCCTCGATCGGCGTGGTCGGCACGCTGGTCGGCTTCCTCGTCGGGCTGGTGATCTGTCTCAACATCGAATCGATCCGGCAATTCCTGTCCTGGCTGACCAGCACCGAGATATTCTCGCCGGAGCTTTACTTCCTGTCGAAACTGCCCGCCGAGATCGACGTCGGCGAGACCTCGGCCGTGGTCATCATGGCGCTGACGCTGTCGTTCCTGGCGACGCTCTACCCGTCGTGGCGCGCCGCGCGCCTCGATCCCGTCGAAGCGCTCCGGTATGAATGAGGGGCTGATGGAGCAACAGCATGGGGCTGAAGATGTACCGGTCATTTATCTCCACGAGATAAAGCGGCAGTACTTGCAGGGTGAGGTACCGCTGACGATCCTCGACGGCGCCAAGCTCGCGTTGTGGGCGGGGCAATCCGTTGCACTGGTCGCGCCATCAGGCTCCGGCAAGTCGACGCTGCTGCACATTGCGGGCCTGCTCGAAGCGCCGGATTCCGGCGAGGTCTATGTCAACGGCGCGCCGACCTCGCAGCTGCCCGACATCGAGCGCACCCAGCTTCGCCGCAGCGATATCGGCTTCGTCTACCAGTCGCATCGGCTGCTGCCGGAGTTCTCGGCGCTGGAGAACGTGATGATGCCGCAGATGATCCGCGGCCTGAAGAAGTCCGAGACCGTCAAGCGCGCCAAGGAGATCCTTGGCTATCTCGGCCTCGGCGACCGCATCACGCATCGCCCGGCGGAACTGTCCGGTGGCGAGCAGCAGCGCGTCGCCATCGCGCGTGCGGTGGCCAACGCGCCGCGCGTGCTGTTCGCGGACGAGCCGACCGGCAATCTCGATCCGCACACGGCGGACCATGTGTTCCAGGCCCTGATGCAGCTGGTCAAGGCCACGCAAGTCTCGATGCTGATCGCGACCCACAACATGGAGCTCGCCGGCCGCATGGACCGGCGCGTCTCGCTGTCGAACGGCCAAGTCATTGAGCTCGAGTAAAGTCGTCGAGCTCGAATAAACAAAACTGCGAAAACAACCCCATGCACAGTAGCCGGACACCGGCGGCTACGCGCGGGGTGACGCCCTTCAGCTCACTGAGATGTCATGCAAAACCGCTGCGACGGCGCATCGCCGCAGCGGCAGGCCATTTCTACGGCCTGATCACCGTCAGTTTGAACGGTCCGCCATTGGCCGCGGCATGCTCCATGGCCTCGTTGACGTGGTCGAGATCGAAGGCCGTCGTCTGGTATTCGTCGAGCCGCAACAGCCCGGATCGCACCAGCGCGATCAGGCGGCTCGCTGCGTCCGGCGGATACATCCAGACGCCGTGGATGCTGATGCAGTTGCGCATGATCCAGGGGTAGGGCAGCTCGAGCCCCGCGCCGCCCGCCATGCCGACGCCGCCCATCAGCACGACACGCCCGTAGGCGCGCACGGTCATCACCGCCGCGCGCACCACATTCGGGCTCACAGAGGGCGGCATGATATCAAAGACGCAATCGATGGGAACGGGCGCGGCGCGCTTCATGGCTTCGCAGTCGTCCTTCTCATTGCCCGTGAGTTTTACGGGTTTCACGCGATTACCAAAGCGGCGGACGAGGTCGGCCAAGATCGTCTCGTTGCGGCCGGGCGCGACCACGCAGGCCGCGCCCATCGCGAGTGCGACGGACACCGCCGCGCTGCCGAAATTGCCGGTGGCGCCGCTCACCAGCACGGTCTCGCCGGGCTGAAGGTTGGCGGCGAGGAAGCCGCCATAGGGCACCAGCAGCGTGCCGAGCGCGCACCATTGCGTGGCTTGCTCCGACGTGATCGGGCCGAGGCGTTTGACGTTCTCGGTCGGTACCCGCATCTGCTCGGCAAACGAGCCGCCGTGAAAATGCTTTTGCAGGCGCATGCCGCCGGGACCTGCGGCGGTCAGTCCCTGCAGGGCGATGTCGGGCGCAACGGCGTCGTCGCGCGACCGCACCGTCGGGTCGCAGAACACCCAGTCGCCGACCGCGAGCCTGGTCGCGTCCGGGCCGATCGCGCGCACCCGGCCGATGCCTCCGGGGCCCGGGATGATCGGCAGGTCGAGCGCATAATTGCGCTCCCCGCTGAAGACCTCGTTCATGTAGGAGAGGACGCGCGTGGCGACGACGTCGACGATGACCTCGCCGGTGCCGAGCACCGGGTCCGGCGCCTTCTCGATCGCAAGCGGGGATCCAAAGGATTTCAGTACGGCGGCTTTCATGGTGTTCACCTCAGGGTCTGGTGATACCGATATGCGTCGCCTTGGCGGGGTCAAGAAGGCCTGGTATTATCCTAGTATTCCAAAGGCCCTCCATCGCGGGAGCGACATCATGGCCGACCCACGCCGCGTCGAATTCGGCGACTTCCTGCGCTCCCGCCGCGAAAAGCTGACGCCCAAGACGGTCGGGCTGCCGGCGGGCAGCCGGCGACGTACCACGGGGCTGCGCCGCGAGGAGGTCGCCCAGCTCGCCGGCATCGGGGTCGACTGGTACATCCGCCTCGAGCAGGGGCGCACCGTCAGCCCCTCGGTCACCACCGTGGACGCGCTGGCGCGCGCGTTGCGCCTCAGCAAGACCGAGCACGCGCATCTGAAGGCGCTGGCGCGCGACGGCGCCAGAAGCGCGTTCACGCGCGAGGTCGTGCCGCCGCCGATCCAGCGGCTGGTCGAGAGCCTGCCGCATCCGGCCTACATCACCGGGCGGCGCTGGGACGTGCTGGCCTGGAACGAAGCCGCCGAGGAGATCTTTGCGTTCGGGCGGCTGCCGGAGGAGGATCGCAACACGCTGCTGCTGATGATGACCAACAAGCGGACCCGGAAGTCCTACGGCGCGGGCTGGGCGGACGTGGCCAAGCGCATGGTGGCGATGTTCCGCGCCACCCACGACGTCTGGGCCGGCGACCCCGCCTTTGCTGAATTGCTGACGCGGTTGCGCGAAGGCAGTCCCGAATTCGTCAAATGGTGGGGCGCCCATGAGGTGCACGGCACCTTGTCCGGCCGCAAGACCATGTCGCACCCGACCAAGGGCGTGCTGCATTTCGAGCACACGAGCTTTCAGGCCAACGACGATCCCGCGCTCAAGCTCGTGATCTACACGCCGGTCTAGAGCCATTTCCGTTCCGATGGAATCGGAACGGAGCTCTAGATTCTTGTTTTGACGCGTTTTCTCGACGCGAACCGGTGGTCCACTTCGCTCGAAAACCCTGGCTGCAAATTACGCAATGAAAGGCCGCCTGAAAGGCGACCCACGAAAGAACTCCCCCCGCTCGCTACTGCAGCGGGATTGATCCGGAAAATGCGCCATTGCTGCCGTTGGCGCTGACGGCATTGTTCCCGTAGGTGGCCAGTATGCCGCCTCCGGAGAAGCTCAGACCGGTACCGTTTCCGATTATGGAGGAGCCGTCGACGCGCACTGTCACGTTCGGCCCGATCGACCGAATGCCAATGGCATTGGTCACTGACCTGGTGTTCTTG
>NZ_MZXW01000028.1 GCF_004123905.1 Bradyrhizobium betae | reverse complement strand
TCGACGAGACGAGCGGCAAGACGGTCGTGAAGATCGATCCGACCTATTTCCGCCCGACCGAGGTCGATCTCCTCATTGGCGATGCCAGCAAGGCGCGCGACGTGCTGGGCTGGAAGCCGAAGCGGAGTTTTGCAGAGCTGGTCGCGGAGATGATGGCGAGCGATCTGGCCGAGGCCAAGCGGGATGCGGCCAATGGCAAACGCACCGTTTGAGCTGAAGGGCAAAAGCGTCTACGTCGCCGGCCATCGCGGCATGGTCGGAGCTGCGATTGCACGGCGGCTCGAACGGGAGGACGTCAAGCTCGTCACGGTCGACCGGCGCGAGGTCGATCTCTGTAACCAGGCCGCGGTGTTCGACTGGTTCGCGAAGGCGCGGCCGCAAGTGATCTTCCTGGCCGCCGCCAAGGTCGGCGGCATCGTCGCCAACGACACGCTGCGTGCCGAGTTCATCTATGACAACATCGCGATCGCGGCGAACGTGATCCAGGCCGCGCATCAGAACGGCGCCGAGAAGCTGATGTTTTTGGGCTCGTCCTGCATCTATCCGAAGCTGGCGCCGCAGCCGCTGCGCGAGGACTCCGTGCTGACAGGTCCGCTGGAGCCGACCAACGAGCCCTATGCAATTGCAAAAATCGCCGGCATCAAGATGGCGGAGGCCTATCGCAGCCAGTATGGCAGCGACTTCATCAGCGTGATGCCGACCAATCTCTACGGCCCCGGCGACAATTATCATCCCGAGCTGAGCCACGTCGTCGCCGCCCTGATCCGTCGCTTCCACGAGGCGAAGGTGTCAGGCGCGAAGAGCGTCGTGGTGTGGGGCACCGGCACGCCGCGGCGCGAGTTCCTCTATGTCGACGACATGGCGGATGCCTGCGTGCACCTGATGAAGACCTATTCCGGTGCGGAACTGATCAACGTCGGCACCGGTGAGGATATCACCATCGCCGAGTTCGCGCGCGTCGTCGCCGAAATCGTCGGTTACAGCGGCGAGATCTCTTTCGACACGTCGCGCCCCGACGGCACGCCGCGCAAGCTGCTCGACGTCAGCCGCCTCGGAAGGCTCGGCTGGCGCGCCACGACCTCGCTTCACGACGGCTTAAAACGTGCCTACGCGGCGTATCTCGCGCATACGTAGAATGCAACAATTGCATGTCGCGTATTTCGCGCGATGTCCGCGGCTCTTGTCACGTCGAGCGACTAAGGTTTATTCAGTTCGCGCAGCAACTTGCCCTAATGTTGGGCGAGCGGTCGGATAGAGAAATGGTCTAGGGTGTTCAGTGGAACATCCGTCTTCAACGGAAAGAGTTTTTCATGCGAATCGCGATGATCGGAACGGGCTATGTGGGACTGGTGTCCGGAGCCTGTTTTGCGGATTTCGGTCACGACGTCACCTGCGTCGACAAGGACGAGAGGAAGATCGCGGCACTTCATCGCGGCGAAATCCCGATCTACGAGCCGGGCCTCGACGAGCTGGTCGCGACCAACGTCAAGGCGAAACGGCTCGACTTCACCACCGATTTGTCGAAGCCGGTTGCAGACGCCGACGCTGTGTTCATCGCGGTCGGCACGCCGTCGCGCCGTGGCGATGGTCATGCCGATCTGTCCTACGTCTATGCCGCCGCGAAAGAGATCGCGCAGTCGCTGTCCGGCTTCACCGTCGTGGTGACGAAGTCGACAGTGCCGGTCGGTACCGGCGACGAGGTCGAGCGCATCATCCGCGAGACCAATCCCAAGGCCGACGTCGTCGTCGCCTCCAACCCCGAGTTCCTTCGCGAAGGCGCGGCGATCCGCGACTTCAAGTTCCCCGACCGCGTCGTGGTCGGCATCTCCGACGAGCGCGGCCGCAAGGTGATGGGTGACATCTATCGTCCATTGTCGCTGAACCAGGCGCCGCTGATGTTCACGGCGCGCCGCACCGCCGAGATGATCAAATACGCCGCCAACGCGTTCCTCGCGACCAAGATCACCTTCATCAACGAGATCGCGGACCTTTCCGAGAAGGTCGGCGCCAACGTGCAGGAGGTCGCGCGCGGCATTGGCCTGGACAACCGTATCGGCACCAAATTCCTGCACGCCGGTCCGGGCTTCGGCGGCTCCTGCTTCCCGAAGGACACCAAGGCGCTGATCAAGATCGCGCAGGACTATGATGTGAGCTTGCGCATCGTCGAATCCGTGCTGGCCGTCAACGAGAACCGCAAGCGTGCGATGGCGCGCAAGGTCAGCCAGGCGCTCGGCGGCTCCTTGCGCGGCAAGACCATCGCGGTGCTCGGCCTCACCTTCAAGCCTGATACCGACGACATGCGCGACGCGCCGTCGATCCCTCTCGTCACCGGCCTGATCGACATGGGCGCGAAGGTGAAAGCGTTCGATCCCGTCGGCATGGAGCAGGCCAAGAGTGAGTTGCCCAACATCATTTATTGCGAGGATGCCTATTCCTGCGCGGAAGGCGCCGATGCGCTGGTCGTCGTCACCGAATGGACGCAGTTCCGCGCGCTCGATCTCGACCGGCTGAAGAGCATCATGACGCAGCCCGTCGTGGTCGACCTCCGCAACATCTACCGCCCCGAAGAGATGGCCGCCGCCGGCTTCGTCTATGAGAGCATCGGGCGCTCCTCTCAGGCCTGACAGCTTCTACGGCATTGATCTTCGCCCGCCCCATTAAGAGGCGGGCGAAATCGTTTCTGATGCGATATGATCCGGTCGCGGCTGCCGCGATGGAGATGGTCATGACCGACGACACGCACACGATCCGCAGCGGCGGGCTCACCGCGACCATCAAGGCGCAAGGCGCCGAGCTGTGCTCGCTGAAGGACGGAGGCGCCACCGAGTTCGTCTGGCAGGCCGGGCCGGCCTGGGCGCGCCATGCGCCGCTGCTGTTTCCGATCGTCGGGCGCCTCGTCAATGACGAAATGCGGCACCGGGGCAAAACCTACCGGATCACCCAGCACGGCTTTGCCCGCGACAGCCGCTTTGGCTGGGTGGAGCGCGGTGAGGGTCGTTGCACGCTGGTACTCGAAGACAGTGAGGCGACGCGCGCGCTCTATCCGTTCCCGTTCCGACTGACGGCTGCCTATGCGCTCGATGAATCCGGTCTCGATCTCACACTCACGGTCGTCAACACCGGCGGCGAGACATTGCCGGTGTCGCTCGGTGGCCACCCCGCCTTCAACTGGCCGCTTCAGGCTGGCGTGCCGAAGGAGAGCTACGCGCTGACGTTCACGAACGAGGAGCCGTCTCCGGTTCGCCGTGTCGAGGGCGGGTTGCTGCTCGCGGCAACGGATCCGAGCCCGGTCCGAGGCACGGTGCTTCCTTTGTCGGAATCCCTGTTCACCAGCGACGCCGTGATCCTCGATCCCGTCAACAGCCATGCGGTCCGCTATGCGGCCGGACCGAATGGCGGGCCGTGGCTCAAAATGTCGTGGCGCGGCTTTCGCGAGCTCGGCGTCTGGTCGAAACCGACGGGCGCGCCGTTCCTCTGCATCGAGCCCTGGCGCGGCTATGCAAGCCCCAGGGATTTCGACGGTGAGTTCAGCGACAAGCCGGGCCTGATGCATATCGCACCGGGCGCGGAAGAAGCGCTGTCGTACCGGATCGAGGTGGGAACGTCCTAAAGGCGGTTTACGCGCCGGCGCTGCGGCCGTTCAGCGCAACGGCTGCGGCAGTGACGGGCTCCTCGCGCGTGGCCGTCGTTGTCCCCGACGTCAGGCGATGCGCAAAATCCTGCGCGTGACCCTCGACCAGGTGCCAGGTCGCACGCGCGACGAGATAGCTGAGCGCGGCGGTGACGACATAGGCGATCAGCAGCGAGACCAATCCGTCCGCGAGCGGCCAGATCTGGCGCAGGCCAAGGATCACCGCGAAGTGCGACAAATACATCGAATAGGAATTGCGGCCGAGGGCTTCCAGCGGCTGCAGGCGGAGCGCAAAGCGGATGCAGCCTGCAACACAAGCGCCGAGCACGAGGTTGATCATCAGATAGTTGAACTCGTGCGAGCCGGTCGCGCGATCGGCGACGAACGACAGTGCGATGAAGATGGCGAAGATCGCCGCGTCCGATTTCGCAAAACCATCGCGCAGCGAGAAGAACAGTGCGCATCCCACGAGGAAGACCGGCAGCTGGTTCAGGAAGCTGATGTGCAGCGCGTTCCAGACGAAGGCCTCGTTGCCCGCTCCGTAATAGGCCGAGAACAGCGCGAAGGCCCATGGCTTGAACAGGCAGACATTGACGAGATGCAGCACGATCGCGAGCGCAAGATAGAGATGGCGGCGCGATCCGAAGGCCGTGATCACGAAGGGAAACATGAGGTAGAAAGTCATCTCCGCCGCGATCGACCAGTCGCCCGGCACGACGCTGTTGACGCTGTCAGGCCAGAAGCCGTGCAGGAAGGTCGCGGTCAGGATCACCTGAAGCGGCCCGATGCCGTTGGGCGCGTTGTAGCTCGGGCTCGTGCCGTTGACGAAAAGGTAGAGCGGAATCGCTAGCCAGAACAGCGGCGCGATACGCAGGAATCTCCGGATGTAGAATTTGCGCGTCGGGTTCGCCTCGGTGCGCCGCGTCCACATCAGGCACATCGTCATGGCGCTGACGAAGTAGAACACGTTGACGCCGGTCCAGCCGCACATGAAGGCGTAATCGACGGCGTGGATGTTCGAGGGGAACGACTGTGAGACGTGGATCGCCATCACGCCGACGATGGCGAGACCGCGCAGGACGTCGAGGCTGTGCGAACGGCTGAGACGCGCTGCGCCGTCCTCGGTTCGACCGGCAACTGGCCGGGCCTGCCCCTGCATCACCCTGCTCCGCGGTTTCCCATCTGCAAGCGAGGACCATAGCGGCGCGGCCGGCTTTTCCGAAGCTAAACACCTTCTTTACGTTAACCAGCGGTTGAACCGAGGTCCGGACGAGCGGATCCTGCTCCGGCGCCAGCGATGCGCTGGATGAGAATTGTGGGGCAGTTCATACTTAATACTTCAATACCGTGACCAATATTGTTTGGGCAACACAACACGCCTAGTATTCCAGCAGGCAATTTCGGGGGCTCGAACCAGTCGTGAATGTACGTTCACAGGACGGCGCCTTGCGCGACGACTTGAATTTTCAGGCCGGGCCGCAGGCACACAGGACATCCAACATCGTGACTGATTCCGCACGTCAGGAAGTGCGTCCCGCGGGCCGTGAGCGGCTGCTCGTCGTCGAAGACGATCCGGTGACGCGGACCATGCTGGTCGGCTATTTCAGCGAGAACAATTTTGACGTGGTCGGCGCCGGCTCCTGCGCGGAATGCCGCCAGGCGCTGCGGGCGCGGACCGATCTCGTCTTCCTCGACCTGCAGTTGCCGGACGGCGACGGTTTTGAGCTCGCCAAGGAAATCCAGGCGACCAGCAACGCCGGCATCATCTTCGTGACCCGCCGCGATACCGACGTCGATCGCATCCTCGGCCTCGAGATCGCCGGCGACCATTACGTCACCAAGCCGATCAATCTGCGCGACCTGCTCGCGCGCGCACGCAGCGTGCTGCGGCGGCGCTCGCTCGACCGCAAGGCGGCGCGCAACCACAATTCGATCGCCTTTGGCGACTGGATCATCGACCTGACCCGGCGCGAGCTGCTCGGCGGCGACGGCAAGCCGGTGGCGCTCACCCGCGCCGAGTTCGACCTGCTGGCGGCGCTGGTCGGCGCCGACGGCAGGCCGCTCAGCCGCGACTATCTGATCGAGGTCGTCAGCAACCGCCAGGCCGAGGTCGATATCCGCACCGTCGATGCGCTGGTGGCGCGACTGCGCCGCAAGCTGGTCGGCAGCGGCACGCCTGTGATCGCGACCGTCACCGGCGTCGGCTACAAGCTCGCGCTCAGCGAGCGGCTCTAGAAGCGTATTGGCCGCATCGTCGTCAGCGCGATGCGACCCGCTTCCATCTTGCTTCGATACGAGCTTTGATCAGGCCGATTTTGGCTTCATGAGCGGCCCAGTAAGCGCGGCTGGCAGCCGCCGTTCCTTGGCGATAGCGCGCATAGACGGCTTTGGGTTGAGCCGGTGTTTTGGCCAGACGCGCCGATTTTGCCGGGGCGCTTGGAGCTACGGGCGCTGGCGCAGCTTCTGGTGTTGACGTAGCCGCAGCCTGAGCGGGTATCGGCGACAATCCCATGGCGAGCAGGCGGTTTCGGGCACGATTGCAGTAGACCTGGGAGCGCGGAGTCATGGTTTCCTCGCCATGACCTGCCCGATACTTCATCAACGCGCGGCAGAGATCGCTCCCCGCCAAAGTCCACGCACGGCTAAGGTAAAGCACGCCATAGTGGATGTTGGTCTCTGATACAGCAAGTTCCGCGTCGCTTCCCCTGAAGCCCAGCATTCTTGCGGTCTCAGGCCGCACTTGCATGAGGCCGACTTCGCCGACGCTGCCGATCACAGCGGGGTTGTAGCCGCTTTCGACGAAGACAACGGCTTCAGCGATGTCCGCAGGAAGGTTCGTGCCTTTCGTTTCCTTCTCGATGATTGCCCGAACGGCCGCACGTGACGTCGGCGTTTCCCCGGCACCGAACTCTCCGGCCTTGCCGCCAATTGCCGAAGTCGTGCTGACATCCTGCGATATGTCGTCGCTGGCGCGGCCACTCGTCGCGGCCAGTGAAAGCAGGACGGCCCCGACGCGGCACCACGTCGCGAAGAGATGTAAATGTGCCCGGTCCCTTGGCATAAGGCAGGCAGTACACCTGTAATGTTAATAAACTGAGGCGGGCTGATTGCTTCATTTCTTTGCAGCCCGGAACGTGTGGCTGGCGCGAATCTCGGAACGCCCAACCAGCTGCTTGGTTATCTCTGAGAACACCAGGGAGAACCGGCATGAACCCGTCCAAATTTGCAATCGTACTACTCGCCTCGTTGGCGACAGCTACCGGCGTTTACGCTCAAGGCGCAGGAGGCGCGGGAGGGGCTGGCGGAGCCGGTGCGGCGGGCGGCGGAGCTGCCGCTGGCGCTGGTTCAGGGAGCGCCGGCTCGGCAGGAACTGCGGCGGGTTCGGCTGGAATGAATGGGACCGGTCACGCAGCCACCGGTACGAGCGGAACGCCTTCCTCTGCAACTCCCAATCAGACGCAGAACTATTTTAATCCCAGCGGCGGTGCCTCTGGTCGCAGTGCAACGAGTACGACGAACAATCAGACTGCACCTGCCCCCGCCGGAACGACGACCGGCCAGGCCCAGCAAAATTCGGGAGCAGGTCACACCGCGAATGGGCTTCCCGTCGGTTCGTCCGGCTCAGGACCCGGATCGCCGGAACAGCCGATCGGATCCGGGCGCTAGCGAACATAGCCGAGGATCGTCCATCACCCGGAGCATCACATCGCCTGGGTGGAGGATGTCGATGCAAGGAAACAAATCGCGTCTATGGAGCGAGGAGGACGATGAGCGCCTCCTTGCGCTGGATGAGAAAAACGAACCCCCGAAGCGTATTTCGATTCTACTGGGACGAAGTGAACGCGCGGTCGCATTGCGATTGAAGGAATTGGGCCGCAAGCGTCGGAAGAGCCTCGGTCGACATTGACCGTGCCTATCGCGCGCGCGAGCTCTGGTCGGTGGATGTCTGCCGCGTCGTCCCGGCGAGCCGATCGTCGACCGCATAGAGCGTGCAGGTCGGCGACCACTTCATGCAGGCGGCAAGCGAATCGCGCTGGGCGTCGTCGGCCGTGACGCGGCCCGAACGCCAGCCGTAACCGCCGTTCGGCGACACCGCAAACGCCTTGTGCGGCATCGTGCTGGCGAGATAGCGCGAGAACTCGGCGCGCGCGGCCTCGTTGAGCTGGCCCGGTGGCGGCAGCGGATCGGGCGGGCTCAGGACGTCGTGGCCGAGCCCGTGCTCGCGCAGGAACGCATCCACATACGGCGTCCATTGCGGCCGCCCGACCACGGAATAGAGGTAATGGCCGTCGTCGCCATAAGGCGGCGCCGCGATGAATGTCGCGTTGCCGCCATTGCCGCGAAACCCGTCATAGAGCCGGCGGGCGAGGTCGGGGCCGAAGAACAGATCGTTGGTCGCGTAGACCCACAGCATCGGCACGCGCGAGGTCTTGCCGAAGCTGGCGAAGGCCTGCACCAGGCCATCCCTGTTGCAGACGTCGTCGTCATCGCGCGAGCCGCGGCCGCCGGCAAAGCTGATCGCGGCAACGAGACCCGCAGGCGCCTGCGCGGTCAGCGCGACGGTGGCGAGCCCACCGGCGGAATGGCCGGCCGCGATCATGCCTGAGGTCGTGACGTCTGTCCGCCGCGCCATCGCGTCGATCGCGGCGCGCAAATCCGCCACCGCAACCGCGGCTGCCGGCAAATAAGCGGCATTCGCGCAGCCGCCGATACTGTCGACGCGGCCGCCGGGCGAGGTGCCGTAGCCGCGCCGCATCACGACCAGCGCGGCAAAGCCGCGCCGGGCATATTCGAGCGCGATGCCGTAATATTTATGCGCCGACATCGTCGCGCGGTCGTCAAAGCTGCGCGGCGAGCCGTGGCTGAGCAGCGCCAGCGGATAGCGCTTCGTCCCCGCCGGGCGCACCAGGAACGCCTCGAGCCCCTGCGGCCCGGCCTCCGTCATCGGGATGCGAAGGTCCTCGGTGTAAAACTCCGCGGCCATCGCATTGGGCACGATGCCAGCCGCCGCAAGCCAGGCCATCAGAAGAACCAAGAGCCTGTGAAACAACGTCATGCCCCGACTCGAAAAAGCCCCGATCTGAAAGACCATAGCACGATCTCAGGAACGGCCAGCCCGTCGCGCGTGTTGTGCCCTTGGCGGGGGCCTGCCCGATGCTATGCTGCTTCGCAATCTCTACGACAGGACGAGGATATTTCAGTGGCTGATGTTCATCCCGCGGCGGGCAAGCTGGTCTCGCCTGATACGCTCACCAACGTTCCGCGGCTGGTGACGGCCTATTTTGCCGGCAAGCCGGACGTATCCGACCCCGCGCAGCGGGTGGCGTTCGGTACCTCCGGCCACCGCGGCACCTCGTTCAAGAACACTTTTAACGAGGGCCACATCCTCGCGACCACGCAGGCAATTTGTGATTACCGACAAGAAAAGGGCCTGACCGGCCCGCTCTTCATCGGCATCGACACCCATGCGCTGGCCGAGCCGGCGCTGGTCAGCGCCGTCGAGGTGTTTGCGGCCAACGGCGTCGACGTCATGATCGACAAGGACGGCGGCTACACCCCGACGCCGGTCATCTCGCACGCGATCCTGACCTACAACAAGGGCCGCACCTCTGGTCTTGCAGACGGCGTCGTCGTCACGCCCTCGCACAATCCGCCCGAGGACGGCGGCTACAAATACAATCCGCCACATGGCGGCCCGGCCGACACCGACGTCACTGGCGTCGTCGAGAAGCGCGCCAACGCCTATCTCGCCGACGGTCTCAAGGGCGTGAAGCGCATTGACTATGCCAAGGCGAAGAAATCCGCGAATGTCCACGCCTACGACTTCATCACGCCTTACGTTGCCGATCTCGGCAACGTCGTCGATCTCGACCTCGTCAAATCCGCCGGCGTCAATATCGGTATCGATCCGCTCGGCGGCGCCGCGGTGCATTACTGGCATCCGATCATCGAGCGCTACGGCCTGAAGGCCACGGTGGTGAACGAGGCGATCGACCCGACCTTCCGCTTCATGACGGTCGACTGGGACGGCAAGATCCGCATGGACTGCTCCTCGCCCTACGCGATGGCGAGCCTGATCGCGATGCGCGACCGCTTCGACGTCGCCTTTGCCAACGACACCGACGCCGATCGCCACGGCATCGTCACGCGCACCGGCGGCCTGATGAATCCGAACCATTATCTGGCCACCGCGATCTCCTATCTGTTCGCGCACCGCCCGAACTGGGGCGGGAGTGCCGCGATCGGCAAGACCGTGGTGTCGAGCTCGATCATCGACCGGGTCGCCAAGAAGCTCGGCCGCAAGCTGGTCGAGACGCCGGTCGGCTTCAAATGGTTCGTCGACGGTCTCCTCACGGGCGGCTTCGGTTTCGGCGGCGAGGAGAGTGCAGGCGCCTCGTTCCTGCGCCGCGACGGCACTGCGTGGACCACCGACAAGGACGGCGTCATCCTCGGCCTGCTCGCCGCCGAGATCATGGCGAAGACCGGCCGCGACCCGAGCCAATTGTTCAACGATCTCACCGCCGAGCTCGGCGTGCCCCATTACGCCCGCATCGACGTCGCCGCCACCACGCCGCAGAAGAACATTCTGAAATCCGTCACGCCCGAGCAGCTCGGCCTGAAGGATCTCGCCGGCGACCCCGTCCGCGCCACGCTGAGCAAGGCGCCCGGCAACGGCCAATCGTTCGGCGGCATCAAGGTCGAGACCGATTTCGGCTGGTTCGCCGCACGGCCGTCGGGGACGGAGGACGTCTACAAGATCTACGCTGAAAGTTTCCGCAGCACCGACCACCTGAAGCGGATTCAGGAAGAGGCCCAGGCCGGGCTGAAGAAGGTGTTCGGGGCGTAGGGTGCTAAGGCGGGGCAACCGCGCTGAGGCCATCGCCCTTCGGGAAGTGCCCGCCGCATCCTCCGCTGTCATCGCCCGGAAGGCGGGCGATCCAGTACTCCGAGACGGCTGTGCTTCAGCCGATGGGCCGCGGAGTACTGGATTCCCCGCCTTTCGCGGGGAATGACCTGCGGTTGGGAATGTATACAGTATCTCCCAAATAGGTAATTAGATACGCCATTTTTAGGCCTTGAACGATTCTATTTCTCCGGTATTGTATACATAGCGCATACATAAGCCTTGGGAGATCGCCGGTGACAAAAACCTTCCCCATGAACGCCTGGTACGCCGCCGCTTGGGACGCTGACGTCAAGCCGGCGCTGCTGCCGCGGACGATCTGCGGCAAGCACGTTGTGATGTACCGCAAGGCCGACGGCTCGGTGGCCGCGCTGGAGGATGCCTGCTGGCACCGGCTGGTGCCGCTGTCCAAGGGCCGGCTCGAAGGCGACACCGTCGTCTGCGGCTATCACGGCCTGAAATACAACGCGCAAGGGCGCTGCACCTTCATGCCCTCGCAGGAGACCATCAACCCGTCGGCCTGCGTGCGCGCCTATCCCGTGGTCGAGCGTCACCGCTACATCTGGCTCTGGATGGGCGATCCCGCGCTCGCGGACCCTGCGCTCGTGCCCGACATGCACTGGAATCACGACCCGGCCTGGGCCGGCGATGGCAAGACCATTCACGTCAATTGCGACTACCGTCTCGTGCTCGACAATCTCATGGATCTCACCCACGAGACTTTTGTGCACGGCTCCTCCATCGGCAACGAGGCGGTTGCGGAAGCGCCGTTCGACGTCACCCATGGTGAGAAGACGGTCACAGTAACGCGCTGGATGCGCGGCATCGAGGCGCCGCCGTTCTGGGCGAAACAACTCGGCAAGTCCGGCCTGGTCGATCGCTGGCAGATCATCCGCTTCGAAGCGCCGTGCACCATCGCCATCGACGTCGGCGTGGCGCCGACAGGCACCGGCGCGCCCGAAGGCGACCGCTCGCAGGGTGTCAACGGTTTTGTCCTCAACACCATCACGCCCGAGACGGAAAAGACCTGTCACTATTTCTGGGCCTTCGTCCGCAACTACCAGATCGGCGAGCAGCGCATCACCACGGAGATCCGCGAAGGTGTCTCCGGCATCTTCCACGAGGACGAGCTGATCCTCGAAGCGCAGCAGCGCGCGATGGACGAGAACCCCGATCGCATCTTCTACAACCTCAACATCGACGCCGGCGCAATGTGGACGCGCAAGCTGATCGACAAGATGGTGGCCAAGGAAAATCCGCCGCCGCAGCATCTCCAGGCTGCGGAGTAGGGCAAGTGAAAGCAGCGCCCGAGCGTGAGGTCGATCGCTCCGTCTCCCAGACCGTGAAAGCGCAGCTGGCGCTGCGCGACCAGATCCTGTCGGGCGCGTTGCGCCCCGGCGAGCGCATCTCCGAGCTCCAGGCGGTGGAGATGACGGGCGCCTCGCGCACCCCGGTGCGCATGGCGCTGGTGCGGCTGGAGGAGGAGGGCCTGCTGGAAGCCATCCCGTCCGGCGGCTTCATGGTGAAGGCGTTTTCGGAGCGCGACATCTCCGATTCCATCGAGCTGCGCGGCACGCTGGAAGGGCTGGCCGCGCGCTTCGCCGCCGAGCGCGGCGTCTCCGCGCGCGAGCTGGAGCCGCTGAAGGAATGCCTCGCCGCCATCGACGAGCTGCTGCGCCAGGTGCCGATCTCGATCGAAGCGTTCTCGTCCTATGTCGCGTTGAACGCGCGCTTTCACGCGCTGCTCACCGAATTGTCGCGCAGCCCGCCGCTGATCCGGCAGATCGACCGCGCCTCGGCGCTGCCGTTCGCGTCCCCGAGCGCTTTCGTGATGGCGCAGTCGGCATTGCCGGAGGCGCAACAGATCCTGATCATCGGGCAGGAGCACCACCGCGTCGTCATCGACGCCATCGAGAATCGCGAAGGCGCGCGCGCGGAGGCGGTGATGCGCGAGCACGCGCGGCTCGCCGTGCGCAATTTGCGGCTCGCGCTGCGCAACCGGACCCATCTCGACCTCTTGCCGGCGCTCGCGCTGATCAAGACCGCAACCGACTAAGGCCGTCACCATGCGCTTTATCGAAACCTGGATTCCGGCAACGCTCGTCTCGACCCGCGATCTCGCCCCCGGCATCCGCGAATTCCTGATCGTGCCGGATCAGTTCGATGCCGCAGCCTATCCGGTCGGCAGCCACATCAATGTCAGCGTCACCATCGACGGCCTGCCGGAGACGCGGTCCTATTCGCTGGTCGGTGAGGCCTCGCCGCGTGGTCTCAGAATTGCGGTGCGCCGCGCCGAGGATTCCCGTGGCGGCTCACGCTACATGTGGTCTTTGCAGCCGGGTGCACGGCTCGACATCACGCAGCCGTCGTCGCTACTCGCAGTCGATTGGGCTCGCGAAAGCTATTGCCTGATCGCAGGAGGCATCGGCATCACCCCGATCCTCGGCGCCGCGCAGGCGCTGGCGCGGCGCGGCGTTGACGTCACGCTGCACTATGCGGTGCGCTCGCGCAGCGAAGCCGCCTATCTCGACGATCTCGCGAAAATGCTCGGTGATCGCCTGGTCGTTCATGCCAGTGATGAGGGCAAGCGGCTCGATCTCGACGCGCTGTTCGCCTCACTTCCGCAAGACGCGCTGGCGCTGTTCTGCGGCCCGATGCGCATGCTGGATGCCGCGCGTCATGCCTGGATCGGCGCGGGGCATCCGTTGCCCGATCTCCGCTACGAAACCTTCGGCTCCAGCGGCACGCTGCCGACCGAGACGTTTCGCGTGCGCCTGAAGGGCTCCGATGTCGAGCTCGAAATCCCGCGCGAACGCTCGATGCTCGACGTGCTCAACGCCAGCGGCCACGACGTGATGTACGATTGCAAGCGCGGCGAATGCGGCCTCTGCGCCATCGATGTCGTCGCCGTCGACGGCGAGATCGACCATCGCGACGTCTTCTTCAGCGACCACCAGAAGCAAAGCAACCAGAAGATCTGCGCCTGCGTCTCGCGGGCGAGGGGCACGATTACGGTGGATACGCTGCTTCGCGCGGATGCGATTTGAGGCTGGGTCGTCATGCCCGGGCTTGTCCCGGGCATCCACGTTCTTCGTGCCGTGTGGTTAGGCGTGGATGGCCGGGACAAGCCCGGGCATGAGGCTTGTGGATGCTTCGGTGACTACGCCGCAAACGTCGCCCGGAGCTTCTTCGTATCCAGCAACTTCAGCACCGCATCGGCTGCCACCGGCCGGCTGATCAGATAGCCCTGCACCTCGTCGCAACTGATCTGGCGCAGATATTCGAGCTGGTCGGCGGTTTCGACGCCTTCGGCGACCACGTCGATGTTGAGGTCGCGCGCCAGCGAGATCACCGACTTCACGATCGCGGCGCAGTCCGGCTGCACCAGCATGTCGCGAATGAAGGACTGGTCGATCTTGATGCGGCTGAAGGGCAGCTTGCGCAAATAAGTGAGCGACGAGAAGCCGGTGCCGAAATCGTCGAGCGCCACGGTGACGCCGAGTTCGAGCAGCGCGTTCAGGATCGGGCCGGCCGAACCGTATTTCGACAGCAGCATCGATTCCGTGATCTCGATCTCGAGCCGGCTGGGAGAGACCTTCGCATCGGCCAGCGCCTGCACGATGGTTTGGAGAATGCCGGTGTTGTGAAACTGCGCCGCGGAGAAATTCACGGCGACCCTGATGTCGTCGGGCCAGTCCGACAGCGTCGCGCAGGCCCGCCGGACCACCCATTCGCCGATCTCGTGGATCAGCCCGGTCTCTTCGGCGATCCCGATGAACTCGCTCGGCGGCACCAATCCGCGCTGGGGATGCTGCCAGCGCAGCAGGGCCTCGAAGCCGGTGATGCGGTTTGCGCCGAGATCAAGGAACGGCTGGAACACGAGGAACAGCTCCTCCCGCGCAATGGCGCCCTCGAGGTCCGCCTGCAGCGCCTTGCGGTCACGCGAAACCCTGTCGTCGCTGACCTCGAAGAAGCAGACCGTGCCGGGTCCGGCCTTCTTGGCGCGGTAGAGCGCGGCATCCGCATTCTTCATGATGTCGAGTTGCGTGCTGCCGTCGCGCGGCGCCAGCACGATGCCGACGCTGGTTGCGCCGACGATCTGCCGGCCCTCGATCGGGAACGGCTCCGTGAAGGCGCTGACGAAGCGCTCGGCGATCTCGAGCGCATCTTCGGGCCTTGCGAGATTGGCCATCACCAGCGCGAACTCGTCGCCGCCGATGCGCGAGACATGCTCGGCCGCGCGCGTGCAGCGTTGCAGTCGGCTTGCGACCTGGACCAAAAATTCGTCGCCGGCAGGATGGCCGAACTTGTCGTTGACCTCCTTGAAGCGATCGAGGTCGAGCAGGAGCACCGCGAACTCTTCGCCCGACAGCGCAAGGCGTTTTAGCGCGGCATCGAGCGTCTCGTTGAAGGCGAAGCGGTTCGGCAGCAGTGTCAGCGGATCCTGCCGCACCGTGCGCTCGGCCTCGACCTGCCGTATCACGCGCCGCGCAAACGAGAATGAATTGACGAACACGGCGCGCAGCAGCACGGTGCCGTAGACGACCACCAGGATCGCCACCAGCACAAAGGCGGGATCGCCGTTCCGGCTGAGGCAGATGGCGATGCCGACGAAGATCGGGGCCGTGAAGGCGATGGCTGCGACCGGAATGGTGGCGAAGGCCAGCGCGCCGCCGGCCAGCATGCCCGAGCAGAGGCAGGTGATGACGAGTTGGCCGCCGGAGGAGGCGTCGGCGAAGAAGGCGACTGGCACGATGCCCCAGGCGGCACCGAGGACGAACGCATTGCGCACCAGCCGATGCATGGCGCGGCGCGAGACGAATTGTGGTTTTGTGATCCGGCGCGCGGCGTGGGATTGGAGCCCGAACGCGATCGCGGCAGCGGCGACGACGACCGCCCAGATCAAGGCGAGCTTCCAGTCCGCCGAATGCCACAGCGCAATCGCCAGCACGATGGCGTTGCAGGCATTGGCGAGCATGATGCCGACCGAATAGCCGAGCACCATCGACATCTGTTCGGCGCGGATATGGCCGGCCATGGCGTCGTCGGTTGCAGGACCGCCGAATGCCGAGAGATCGCCGGCCAGCAATCGCGCGAAATAGCTGGTCAGTTGAGTCCGCATTCCAGAGCCTAGCAGCATGGGCCGTTTGTCAGGCCCGATCGGGAGAATTCGCCGCAAACCTTTGACGAACTATGAATTATCCCTGGCCGCCACGCTCACCGTGACCACTTCTGCGTGTTCCATCGACAGTATCGATAACAAATCGATACAAATGCGGCGCCTCGCGTTACGGCTGTAACGCGCGGAAACATGATCGCCACCCGCGCTCCGCCGTCATGCCCCGGCTTGGGCGGGGCATCCACTACGCCGCGGCCTATCGATTGAATCGCAATCGTCTCGGCGTACTGGATCGCCCGGTCCCGGCTCCGCCAAGGCCCGCCGAGATGCGCGGCCCGCCGAAGCTTTAGCGAAGGCGGCAAGCCGGGGCATGACAGCAGTGTACCGGCTTTGCGTATCACCGCCCCAGCTGCTTCGGGTCGTAATAAAACCGCTCCTCGGTCAGCTGATCGCCCCGCCAGGTCTGCCAGGCGATCTCCTCCAGCGTGCGCGTGACGCCTTCGGCGTCGGTGAAGCTGAAGATCCAGCGCGAGGCGACGTTGTCGCCCTCGATCAGGCTCGGCCCGACGCGGACGGCCTTGACCTCCTTGAAGGCGGCGAGCACGCCGCGCTCCTTCGCTGCCAGTTTCTCCCGCCCGACGGTCGGTGCCGCGTTGTTCTCATAGGTCGCCGCGTCAGGCGTATAGAACGTCTCGATCGCGCCAACGAAATCCCCATCCTCCAACCGCTTCGCAAACGCTTCGATGATGTCACGGCTCGGCATGGCGCACCTCACGATTAAAACCGACTGTTAGTCGGTAAATACCGACCGAAGGTCGAAAAGTCAACTGGCCACGTGAGGCGAATTCGATTAGAGCCTGATGGATCAGACTCGCTAGCCGTCCCGACGGAAGTGCGTTCCCTCCCCGATCACACAATAGACGAGACCCCATGGCAAAGCAGGCGGAGCGGCGGGCGGCGACTTCGGAAGCAATCCTGGCGGCGGCGCGCCGCCTGTTCGGGACGCAAGGCTTTGCCGCCACCACCATGGACGAGATCGCGGAAGGCGCCAGCGTCGCCAAGGGCGCGGTCTATCACCACTTCAAGACCAAGGAGGCGGTGTTCGAAGCGGTGTTCGATTCCGTCTCGCGCGACCTTGTCGCCGAGATCGACCGGACCGCCCGCACTGAGAAGGACGTGCTCGCCGCGATGGTCGCCGGCACCCAGCATTATTTTGCCGCGACCGCCAAAGGGCCGACCGGCCAGATCATTTTGCGCGACGGCCCGGCCGTGCTCGGCTGGGAGCGCTGGCGCGAGATCGACGCAAAACACTTTGGCGGCAAGATGCCGCGTGCGCTTGCGGTAGCCATGGAGGCCGGCCTGATCGCGCGGCAGCCGGTCGAGCCGCTGGCGCGGCTGCTGCTCGGCGCAGTCACGGAGGCCGCGGTCGCCTGCGCCGGGCGCGCGGATATCGCAAGGGCAGGCGCGGAATATGCCCGTGCGTTCAAGTCGCTGGTCGAGGCGCTGCGTGTCGCTGCATGATTGTGCTAGTGACGAAATGGAAACGCCCACACCAACAAAAAGAATAGCGCATGAACGCAAATTCCTCCCTTGCACCGTCCGATCCCGAGTTCGACTACATCATCGTCGGCGCCGGCTCCGCCGGCTGCGTGCTCGCCAACCGCCTGTCGGCGAACGGCAAGCACAGCGTGCTGTTGCTCGAGGCCGGTCCGAAGGACTCCAACATCTGGATCCACGTGCCGCTCGGCTACGGAAAGCTGTTCAAGGAGAAGACCGTCAACTGGATGTACCAGACCGAGCCGGAGCCCGAGTTGAAGGGGCGCCAGGTGTTCCAGCCGCGTGGAAAAACGCTCGGCGGATCGAGCTCGATCAACGGTCTGCTCTATGTCCGCGGCCAGCACGAGGATTACGATCGCTGGCGCCAGCGCGGCAATGCCGGCTGGGGCTATGACGATGTGCTGCCCTACTTCAAGAAGGCCGAGAACCAGACGCGCGGCGCCGATCAATATCACGGCACCGGCGGGCCGCTGCCGGTCTCTAACATGGTTGTGACCGATCCGCTGTCGAAGGCTTTCATGGACGCTGCCGTCGAAACCGGTCTGCCTTATAACCCCGACTTCAACGGCGCCACGCAGGAAGGTGTCGGCCTGTTCCAGACCACGACGCGCAATGGCCGCCGTGCCTCGACGGCTGTGGCCTATCTCGGACCGGCCCAGACGCGCGGCAATCTCAAGGTCGAAACCTCGGCGCTCGGCCAGCGCGTGCTGTTCGAGGGCCGCCGCGCGGTCGGTGTCGAATACGGGCAGGGCGCAACCGTGCGCCGTGCGCGGGCACGCAAGGAGGTCGTGCTGTCCAGCGGCGCCTACAACTCGCCGCAACTGCTCCAGCTCTCCGGTGTCGGCCCTGCGGATCTCCTCCGCAAGCACGGCATCGATGTCGTGCTCGATGCGCAAGGCGTCGGCCACGATCTCCAGGATCACATGCAGGTCCGCATCGTGATGCGCTGCTCGCAGAAGATCACGCTCAACGACACCGTCAACAATCCGCTCCGCCGCACGCTGGCCGGTGCGCGCTATGCGCTGTTCCGAAAGGGCTGGCTGACGATCGCGGCCGGCACGGCGGGCGCGTTCTTCAAGACCAATCCGCGGCTGGCTTCGCCCGACATCCAGGTGCATTTCCTGCCGTTCTCGACCGACAAGATGGGCGAGAGGCTGCATGATTTCTCCGGCTTCACCGCGTCGGTCTGCCAGCTCCGTCCCGAGAGCCGTGGTTCCTTGCGCATCCGGAGCGCGGACCCGACCGTGCCGCCGGAGATCCGCATCAACTACATGTCGACCGAGACCGATCGCACCACCAACGTCGAAGGTCTGAAAATCCTGCGCAGGATCTTGAATGCGCCGGCGCTGAAGCCGTTCGTGGTCAGCGAGTACGATCCCGGGACGAAGGTATCCACGGACGCCGAGCTGTTGGATTATTGCCGCGAGCGCGGCAGCACCATCTACCATCCGACCTCGACCTGTCGTATGGGCAATGACGCGCTCGCGGTGGTGGACCAGCGGCTGAAGGTGAGGGGGCTCGATGGCCTCCGAATCGTCGATGGCTCGATCATGCCGGACCTCGTGTCGGGAAACACCAACGCGCCGATCATCATGATCGCCGAAAAGGCCTCGGACATGATATTGGAGGATGCGCGTTAAATACGCGGCTCGAAAGGAAGAACGGCTTGGCTACGCGATTCAAGATCGGCACCCGCAAGAGCGCGATGGCGCTGGCACAGACGGAAGAGATTGCGCGCCGTCTGACCGCCGCCATGCCCGATCTCGACGTCGAGATCGTCAAGTTCGACACCACCGGCGATCTCGACCAGACCAGCAAGCTGCTGCCGCATGGCGGCAAGGGCGGCGCCTTCGTGGCACAGATCCGCGTCGCCGTGCTCTCGGGCGAATTGCAGGCGGCGATGCATTCGCTGAAGGACATGCCTGGTAACGAGGACACGCCCGGCCTCGTCATCGGCGCCACGCTGTCGCGCGATCCGCCGGGCGATGCGCTGGTGCTGCGTGAGGGCGTCACGCTGGAAGCGCTGCGCCAGTCGCGCGGCAAAGGTTTTAAAATTGGCACCAACGCGGTGCGCCGCGCGGCGTATGTGCACCGGCTGTTTCCGGATGTGGACGTAATTCATTTCCGCGGCGCGGCCGACACCCGCGTCCGCAAGCTCGACAATGGCGAGATGCAGCGCCTGCCGGATGGCGGCGCGGTGGGCCCCGCGGATGCGCTGATCATGGCGCGCTCGGGCCTCGATCGCGTCGGTCTCTCTCATCGCATCGCCTACGAATTCACTGCGGCGGAGATGCTGCCTGCGGCAGGGCAGGGCATCGTCGCCGTCGAATGCGCGGCGCAGGACTGGCAGACCCGACAGATACTGTCATCGATCGATGATCACGCCGCGCACGCCTGCGCTGATGCCGAGCGCGAGGTGCTGTGGGTGCTCAACGGCCACTGCAATTCGCCGATCGCCGGCTTCTCGACCATCGCAGGCGATCAGATGTCGCTCACGGCCTCCGTGCTCGACCTCTCCGGCAATACCATCATCGAGGTCTCGCACACAGGCCTCGCCAATCGCCCGCGTGAGCTCGGTCGTGCGGTAGGTCTCGATCTGCTGAGCAAGGGCGCCGCCGAGATCATCGAGCGCAGCCGGCCGCGCTGACATCTCCGGCGTCATTGCGGGCGCAGCGAAGCAACCCGGAGTCTATCCGCGGAGGGATTGAGATCTGGCTTTGCTCGAAGCAGCAACGGCGGGATGGTGACACTATGCCCCTGTTTTGCCCGACGGGTCAAGAAAAATTTCGGATTATAAGAATATATAAAGTGATCCAACGACTTCCCTACTGTGCATGGGGTTGTTTTCGCGGTTTTTGTTTTCCCGTCCCGTTGGGGACGAAAAAATCACCCCCGCACGCGCTTCAGCATCTGCTCGACATGGGCGATCGGCGTCTCCGGCTGGATGCCGTGGCCGAGATTGAAGATGAACCGCCCTTGCGCAAAATTCGCCAGCGTGTTGTCGACCGCGCGGTCGAGCGCGGCGCCGCCGGTGATGAGCACAAGCGGATCGAGATTGCCCTGCACGGCGACCCTGCTCTGCACGCGCTCGCGGATGAAGGCCGGCTCCGCGGTCCAGTCGATGCTGACCGCGTTGACGCCGGTCGCTTCGACGTAACCCGGCAGTTGCGCGCCTGCCCCTCGCGGAAAACCGATGATCTTCGCATCCGGCACTTTTTTGCGTACGCCTTCGACGATGCGCCGCGTCGGCTCGACCGACCAGCGCGCGAATTCGGCCGGCGGCAGCACCCCCGCCCAGGTGTCGAAAATCTGCAAGGCGTTGGCGCCGGCAGCGAGTTGCTTCAGCAGATAGTCGATCGAGCTCTCGACCAGCACGTCGATGATCTTCGCAAACGCTTCCGGATGCCGGTAGGCCATCATGCGCGCCGGCGCTTGGTCGGGCGTACCGTGGCCCGCGACCATGTAGGTCGCAACCGTCCACGGCGCGCCGCAGAAGCCGATCAGCGCGATTTTTGGATCGAGCGCACCGCGCACGAGCTTGAGCGCCTCGAACACCGGATTGAGCTTGCCGAAATCGGCGTGCGCTGCGAGCGTTGCGACCTTGGCGGGATCATCCAGCGGCTCGAGCCGCGGACCCTCGCCAACCTCGAAGCGCACGGAGCGGCCGAGCGCATAGGGGATCACCAGGATGTCGGAGAAGATGATCGCGGCATCAAAGCCGAACCGGCGGATCGGCTGCAGCGTGACTTCGGCGGCAAGCTCCGGATTGAAGCAGAGATCGAGGAAGCCGCCGGCCTTGGCCCGCACCTCGCGATACTCAGGCAGATAGCGGCCGGCCTGCCGCATCATCCACATGGGCGGGACGGCTTGCCGCTGGCCGGAGAGCACGTCGATGAAGGGCTTTGTCGCAGACTGGGGCACGAAGGATCCTGACGCAGAATTGAGGTTCCTGATACACCGTGAGAGGCCGAAGCGGAACAGGGGAACCAGTGCAAATGCGCCGCGTTGATCAGCCAACGGAGGAGGAATTCCATGGCTCAGACATTCAACCCCGCGCCGCATGACAAGCACGCCGACGACCTGCGCGAGGCGCTCGCTGCCGATCGTCATGCCAAGCTCGATACTGGCCTGGAAGATAGCTTCCCGGCGTCCGATCCCGTGAGCGCCGCGCAGCCCACGCCCTCGAAGGCCGATGCCGACGCCGACAATCCCTCGCTCTGGGACAAGGTTAAGGCGATCTTCAGCTAGCAGGGTGGGTCGCCGGTTTCCGATAGGCTTGCTAAGACCTTGTTAGTGATCTGCGGAAGCCCCGGTCCGTAGGAGTACGGGAAAACCCGCATATTCCTGCGAATGTCGGCGAGCGTTTCAGAGTTCAATAACAGAAGCGGTGGAACTTCCGGCGATCGGAGATTCTGCCGCATGAACGTCGCCTCACAGAGAGCCGGATGGAGCCGCCTGCCCCTGCGCGCGGCGGCGTTCGTCGTGCTCACTTGCGCGACCATCCTCGGCGTCAGCGGCTGGCGTGAATGGGCTGCGCGCGACCAGGTGCTCAGGGGCGCCGAGACCGAAATGGCGAATGTCGCGCGATCGCTGACCCAGCATGCGGAGGACAGCCTCGACCTGCTCGACTACGGGGTGGTCGGTGTGGTCAGCCGGCTGGAGATTGACGGCACCGATCCTGCCACCATCGCCAAGCTCAGAAGCCTCCTGGATGCGCGAAAGACGGCGATGGACCGCGTGCACAGCCTCGCAGCCATCGACGACCAGGGCAACTCGCTGACCTCACCCGGTACAATCGGCTCGACGTTCAGCGACGATGCGTTCTTTCGCTATCATCAGTTGTCCCCGAAACGAGAGGCCCATGTCGGCCACCCCGTGAAGAGCCTGCTCGACGGCGAATGGGTCGTCACGCTGTCGCGCCGCTTCAACAAGCCGGACGGCAGCTTTGGCGGCGTCGTGCTTGCGGCCATCAGCTCGAAATATCTTTCGCACTTCTACGAGCAGTTCGAGATCGGCCGCAACAGCTCGGTGGCGCTGATGCATGGTGACGGCCTGATCATCGCGCGCAACCCGAGCAACGAGAAGTTCGTCGGGCGCAGCGTTGGCGACACGCCGTTGTTCCGCGACGCCAGCCTGCAACGGCCGAACGGCGCCTATCATTTCAAGTCCCCGCTGGACGGCGCCGAACGCGTCAGTTTCTTCAAGCGCTCTGGCCGCTACCCGCTGGTTTTGCTCGCCACCGTCGACAAGGACGAACTGCTCGCGCCCTGGCGCGCAGCCGCGATTTCCCGCATGCTCTACGTGCTTGCTCTGGTGATGCTGATCGCGGTGATCGGCGCGGTGCTGGTGCGGCAGTTGCAACGCGGGCAGCGCATGGCTGCGGCGCTGGTCGAGAAGGAGGCGCATTTCCGCCTGCTCGCGGAAGGCTCCAGCGACATGGTCACCCGCATCGGGCTCGACGAGCGGCTGCGCTATGTCTCGCCGTCTTCCAGCCGCGTCGTCGGCTGGCGCGCCAACCAGCTGATCGGCACGCCCGCGCTCGCGGGCATTCATGCGGACGACCGGCCGCAGGTCCAGGCCATCGTCGATGCCATGAAGCGCGGCGACACGGAGGAGGCGCGCGTCACTTACCGTAACACGCACCGGACGAACACCGAGGTCTGGCTCGAATCGACCATGCGGGTGACGCGCAAGGACAACGGCAAGGTCGATGGCGTGGTTGCGATCTCGCGCGACATCACCGAGCAGAAGAAGCTGGAGACCCGGCTCGAGACGCTCGCGATCGAGGACAGCCTCACCGGGCTCGCCAACCGCCGCCGCTTCGACGAGCGGCTCAACGAGGAATGGGCGCGCGCCTATCGCGACCGCTCCAGCCTCGCTCTGCTGATGATCGACGTCGATCACTTCAAGTCCTACAACGACGAATACGGCCACCCCGCGGGCGATGCCTGCCTGCGCGTGGTGGCGCAGGTCATCGCGGCCGAGATGAAGCGTCCCGGCGACCTCGCGGCACGCTACGGCGGCGAGGAATTCGCCATGCTGCTGCCGAACACCGACGCCGCCGGCTGCAGGCGGATCGGCGAGCGGATCCGCAGGGCCATCCGCGAGGCGGGCCTCGTCCACGGCACCAATCATGCGTCAGGCTACGTCACCGCGTCGCTCGGCGGCGCAACCTGCCGGCCGGCGCTGGAGCGCACCGCCGGCATAGGCACACTCGTCGAGGCTGCCGATCAGGCGCTCTATGCTGCGAAGGAAGCCGGGCGCGACCGCCTGATGATGTCGGTCGAGGTGGCGCGCCTGCTGCCCAAGGCGGTCGGCGAGTAATAGAGCTCAATAATGCGGCGGGCGCTCGTTGGCTGCGCCCGGCGTATTCGCCTCCGCTTCCTGAAGCCGCTCGCCGAGTTCTGTGATCTTCCGCGTCAGCGCGTCGATCTGTTTCCACTGCGCGGTGATGGTCTGGTTCAGCGTCTCGATGGTGTCGTCCTGATAGGCGACGCGCGTCTCCAGCGCGTCGATGCGCTCGGCCAGACTGTTGGTCTCATTCGTCACGGCCGTGTCCCTTGTCTTTTTCGCGCAAACCGTGACCGAGCGCGACGCGCTCGTCGAACACAAAACATTCCCCGCGCCAGCGGCTCTGCGCCTCCGGCACCTCTTCCAGATATCTCAAAATGCCGCCCTTGAGGTGATAGACCTCGGCAAAGCCGCGCGCCAGCAGATGCGCGCTGGCCTTCTCGCAGCGGATGCCGCCGGTGCAGAACATCGCGATCTTGCGGTGCTTCGCCGGATCGAGCTGTTCCGCGGCAAATTCCCTAAACTGGCCGAAGCTCTTGATGTCAGGATCGACCGCGCCTTCGAACGTCCCCATCGCGACCTCGAAGGCATTGCGGGTGTCGAGCACGAGGGTGTCGGGTGCCGCGATCAACGCGTTCCATTCGCTCGCATCGACATAAGTGCCGACCTGCCGGGTCGGATCGGCGGCCGCGTCGCCGAGCGTAACGATCTCCTTCTTCAGCCGCACCTTGAGCCGCCCGAACGGCATGGCTTCGGCAGTCGAGAACTTCAATTCGAGATTGTCCAGCCGGCCGCCGAACATGACGCCGTGCCCGAGCTCATGGGCGAACGCATCGATCGCCCCGGGGGCGCCCGCGATCGTGCCGTTGATCCCTTCGCCGGCCAGCAGCACGCTGCCCTTCAGCTCGAGGTCAGCGCAGAACGCCCGCAGCGGCTCGCGCAGCTCGCGGTAATCGGGCAGGGCGGCGAATTGGTAGAAGGCGGCGACCTTGATGATCATGTTCTCTAGAATCCTGGCGGCTCGTTTAGCAGGCGGGCAGCGCCCAGAAAACCCGCATCGCCGGAGGTTGATAACGTCTATACGCCCAGCGGATGGCAGCCATTTCCCTGGTATGCCAGCATTGCCCGGATAGGCGGGAATGTGTCATGTAGGCCGGGTTTTCCGAGATGGCGCGCCAGCTGCGCCCACCGCCCCAAGAGAGCAAGAATTCGATGAGAAACTTCCACTTCCCCGGCAGATCCACGGTCCACGCCACCAACGCGATGGTGGCGACCTCGCATCCGCAGGCCTCTCTGGCCGCGATCGAGGTGCTGCGCGAGGGCGGCACGGCGGTGGACGCGGCGGTGGCGGGGTCGGCCGTGCTCGGCGTGATCGAGCCGCAATCGACCGGCATCGGCGGCGACTGTTTTGCGCTGATCCAGCCGCGCGGTGAGGGCAAGATCATCGCCTATAACGGCTCCGGCCGCGCGCCCAAGGCCGCGAATGCCGACTGGTATCTCGAGCGCAAGATGACGTCCGTGCCGCTGACCTCGGCACACGCGGTCTCGATCCCCGGCGTGATCGACGCGTTTGCGACCGTGCTGCGCGACCACGGCAAGTTCGGCTTCGACCGGCTGCTGCAGCCCGCGATCAAGGCGGCCGAGGAAGGCTACGTCGTTGCGCCCCGCATCGCCTTCGACTGGAAGAACCAGTTCGAGAAGCTGAAGGCTGGCACCAACACCCCGCGTTACCTGCTACCGGGCGGCAAGCCGCCGGTGGCCGGCGACGTCATCCGCCAGGCCGAGCTCGGCAAGACGCTGCGCGCGATCGCCAGGGACGGCCGCGACGCCTTCTACAAGGGCGCGATCGCGGAGGACATGGTCGAAACCCTGCGCGGTATCGGCGGCCTGCACACGCTCGACGATTTCGCCGCGCACACCACCGAGACGACGACGCCCATCGGCACCATGTACAAGGGCTATGACGTCTGGCAGTGCCCGCCGAACGGTCCGGGCGTCACCGCGCTGCTGATGCTGAACATCCTGTCGCGCTTCGACCTGACCAAATACGCGCCCGTCAGCATCGAGCGCTTCCATCTCGAGGCAGAAGCTGCGCGCATCGCCTACATGAACCGCGAGATGCACGTCGCTTCTCCCGAGCACATGAAGATCAACGTCGCCGAGATGCTCGAAAAGGGCTTTGCCGACGAGCACATCAGCAAGATCCGGATGGACGGTTTGCTCGACCTGCCCAACGTCGCGCCGCCGATGAACCCCTCGACCATCTACATCACGGTGGTGGACAAGGATCGCAACGTCTGCTCGTTCATCAACTCGGTCGCGCATTCCTTCGGCTCGGCGATCGTCTCCAACAACACCGGCGTGCTGTTCCAGAACCGCGCCGGCGGCTTCCGCATCCAGCCGGGCCATCCCAACTGCATCGAAGGCGGCAAGCGCCCGCTGCACACGATCATGCCGGGCCTGCTCACCAAGGGCGGCCGGTCCGTGATGCCGTTCGCGGTGATGGGCGGTCAGTACCAGCCGACCGGTCAGACTCATTTGCTGACCAACCTCCTCGACTACGGCTGCGACGTGCAGGAGGCGATCGACATGCCGCGCGGTCTCCACTACGAGGGCCAGTACCAGCTCGAGGACAGCGTGCCGGCCGAGATCGTCGAAGGTCTCAAGAAGCTCGGCCACAAGACCACCACCGTGGTCGGCCCGCTCGGCGGCGCCCAGGCGATCTGGATCGATTGGGACAAGGGCACGCTCACCGGCGGTTCCGACCCGCGCAAGGACGGCTGCGCGCTGGGTTATTGATCGAGGTTCGAGGGCTGGAAACGACCATCGCATTGCGCTAGACACCTCCCGCCTCAAACGGAAGGTGCCTAATGCAGCGTGTCCAGCGCGTGCTCCTCGCCATCATGTCGGCACTCGCGATCACCGTGATCGGCGGCGTGTCCGGCTTCGTTTCCACCACGGCCTCGGCCCAGACCGCAGGAAAGACCATGACTACAGCTTCAGGCTTGCAGACCATCGACAGTGTCGTCGGCACCGGCGCCTCGCCAAAGCCCGGCCAGATCTGCGTGATGCACTACACCGGCTGGCTCTATGAGAACGGCCAGAAGGGCAAGAAATTCGACTCGTCCGTCGATCGCAACGAGCCGTTCGAATTCCCGATCGGCAAGGGCCGCGTCATCGGCGGCTGGGATGAGGGCGTTGCCACGATGAAGGTCGGCGGCAAGCGCACGCTGATCATTCCGCCGCAGCTCGGCTACGGCGCGCGCGGTGCCGGCGGCGTGATCCCGCCGAACGCGACGCTGATGTTCGACGTGGAATTGCTCGCGGTGAAGTGAGTGCACTGCGCGCCCGCAAACAAAAAGACCGGCCTTTCGGCCGGTCTTTTCATTTTCAGTCTTGTGTGCGTTATTCCGCCGCGCGACGTGCCGCCGCTGCAGCGCGATCGATCGCGTCCTTCGCGGCGTCCTTGGCATCGCCCATCGCCTTCTGGCCCTTGCCCTTCACTTCCTGGACAGCGCCTTCGCCCTGCAGACGATCGGAACCGGTGGCTTCGCCGATACCCTGCTTGGCCTTGCCGATGGCTTCGTTGGCGGTGCCCTTGATCTTGTCGCTCGTGCTACCCATGAAACTCTCCTTTCGGTTTGCTCGCGAGGACAACACTTGGCGGCTACGAGAGTTCCGATTTTGGTATGGCTTGATGTCGCCGCTTTGGTTAGTTTCGCCCGCACGGAACCAACAGAAAGCAAGAATCATGACCGGCCATGACCATACGCATTCCCACCATGACCACGATCATCATGACGATCGCTGGAAACATGACGGCGTGCGCGTCATCCCCGGCAACCAGCTCGACACCAACGTGCCGTCGACCGCCGGCATGGACCGCGCAGCCGCGATCAATTTCGCCCGCGTCGGCGCGCAGAAATTGTGGGCAGGCACGGTCAGCATCAAGCCCGACGCCAAGACCGGTGCGCATCACCACGGCCATCTCGAAAGCGTGATCTATGTCGTAAAGGGCAAGGCGCGGATGCGCTGGGGCGAGAGCCTGCAATTCACCGCGGAGGCCGGCCCCGGCGATTTCATTTTCGTGCCGCCCTACGTGCCGCATCAGGAGATCAATGCCAGCCCGGACGAGGTGCTGGAATGTGTGCTGGTGCGCAGCGACGGCGAGGCAGTCGCGATCAACCTCGACATCGAGCCGGTCGAGAAGCCCGAGACCGTGCTGTGGGTCGATCCCATTCACCGGGATCCCAGCGAGAAGAAGTAAGGGCCTGCCAAAAAGCCTGCCGGTTCTGTGCGACAGAACCAGCAGGCGCGGCTTGAAAAAATATCCGGAAGCGATGTCGGGTGGCTGTCGGCCCGTCCGTCCTTGGGCAGAATCCCGCCCAAGGAGCTTCCGATGCCCAGGATGATCTTCCTCAATCTGCCCGTGACCGACCTCAAGCGCGCGACCGCCTTTTACGAAGCGGTCGGTGCAACCAGGAACCCGCAATTCTGCGACGATACGGCCAGCTGCATGGTCTTTTCCGAGACCATCTACGTCATGCTGACGACGCACGACAAATTCCGTCAGTTCACGCCGAAGCCGATTGCGGATGCAAAGACCTCAAACCAGGCGCTGTTCTGCCTGTCCGCTGACAGTCGCAACGAGGTCGACGATATCGTCGGCAGGGCCGAGGCGGCGGGCGGAGTGGCCGATCCCAGCCCGATTGACGAATACAGCTTCATGTACGGTCGCAGCTTCGAGGATCCGGATGGCCATATGTGGGGTGTGAACTGGATGGACCTCGCGGCGTTCGCCGCGCAGTCCGAGATGGCGAACGCCTGATCGAAATCCGAGAGCATTCAAAACCTGAAGAGGAGCGTTCTCCATGTCCAAGCTCGTGCCCTGCATGTGGTTCAACGGCGATGCCGAGGAGGCTGCGAAGTTCTATACCTCGCTCGTGCCGAATTCGGAGATCACACACATTCAGCAGAACGTTTCGGACGGCCCCTCCGGCAAGACAGGCTCGGTGCTCGTCGTCGAGTTCACGGTGGCCGGCCAGCCGCTGGTCGCGCTCAACGGCGGCATGAAGATGGAATACACTCACGCACTCTCGCTGATGATCCATTGCGACGATCAGTCTCAGGTCGACAGCGTCTGGGGTGCGTTCCTGGCGCATGGCGGCAAGGAGCAGCAGTGCGGCTGGATCAGCGATCGCTGGGGCGTGTCCTGGCAGGTGGTGCCGAAAGTGATGTTCGATTTCCTCACGAGCCCCGACAAGGCCGCGGCAGCGCGTGCGATGCAGGCCATGATGAAGATGGTGAAGCTGGATGAGGCTGTGCTGCGGCGGGCGTTCGAGGGGAAGTCGGCGGCGTGACGGCGTGCTCGTGCCATACGATCAGTGTCATCGCCCGGCTTGATGTTCAGACCGGGGACATAGCTGACGGTTGTTCGGACACATCACTGACAGTTTGACCGCGGGTCAAGTCGATTGAGCCGACCTGCCAGCTGGCAAAGAAGACACCGTAACGGCCGTCGCGGTCGAGCGGCCTGACGGCCAGCTGCTC
>NZ_MZXW01000045.1 GCF_004123905.1 Bradyrhizobium betae | reverse complement strand
CGTCGCTGATCCATTACCGACACCTCGTTCCAGGGCATGGACGGCCTCCCGAATCGACCAATCCAGCCCAGTTTGATGTGTCAGCTATGTCTCCGAACACCTGTCAGTGATCTGTCCGGTCTAAACACTTGACCCGGCCATCCACGCTTCTATTGAGCGGCGAACGCGCCCGCTACAGCTGCGTCTTGTAGCGCTCTTCCACCATCTCCTGGCTCTCCGGCTCACCAAGGCCCGTCTGGTCGTGGATGACCTCGCCGATGCTCGGCATCACCGAGCGCTGCACCTTTTCCGGCGACCACAGTTTTGAGCGCATCAGCGCCTTGCCGCAGTGGAAATAGACTTCGCTGACCGCGACGTTCAGCACTGCGCGGGGCGGCTTGCCGTACTCCACCATCGACGCCAGCAGATCCGGATCGATCGACAGCGTGCCGCGTCCGCCGACGCGTAGCGTCTCGTCGATCCCCGGCACGAAGAACAACAGGTGCACGAAGCCAGAGCCCTCGACGACGTTGCGAAAACTGTCGATCCGGTTGTTGCCGGAACGGTCGGGCATCAGCAATTGGTTGGGAGCGGCGACGTGGGCGAAGCCGATGCCACCGCCGCGCGGGGAGGCATCGACACTGCCGTCAGTGCCCGACGTCGCGAGTACGCAGAACGGCGACATCTCGATGAATTTCTTCGCATGTGCGTCGATCGCGGGACGCGCCTTCGCGATCACGCGCGGGCTCGGCTTGGCATAGATGGTGGCGAGGTCTTCAGCGCAAAGATCGGTCAATGGCGTGCCTCCGCATCAGCTTGGCGTCAAGCTACCCGATCGTGCCGCCTCCGGCCAATGGAATCCATCCAGACGCATCACACCGCATCGGCCGGGACGAAGCAGCTGATGATGATGGCGCCGCGGTGATGGACGTACCAGACCACGGCCTGTCCGACCGGATTGCCGCGATCGCGGATGATCGCGCGCTCCGGCACCTCCATCCATTGTCCCTCGATCGGCACCCAATAGGTGCCGCCGCGCACGTCGTAGTCGGTGCGGTGACCGTCGGAGATGTCGCAGCAGGGCACGCCGTTTGGTGCCATCACGCTCTTGAACCAGGCGCGGATGTCGGGCGGGACGTGGTCGTATTGCCCGTTGTCGAACGCGAACGCGGCGCTCGTCAGCGCCGTCGTCGCAGCGAGCCAAACGCACAGCGCGAGCCTGTGCATGCGGTCCTCCTCATCGCGTGTCGATTCTCATTGCGATGATTAAGCCCGAGCTGTCAGCGCATTGCATGCTCAAATAATATGCGGTGCGAGAGGCGTCGCATATGATGCGCTGCGATATGAGCGGTCTGCTGTTGTTACATCGTTCGCTGCGGCGCGGTTTGCAGCAATTGTCGGACCTGCTCGACGTAGAATTTCGCGTTGCCCGTCGTGCCGTGGCCGCGCGTCTCGGTGCTTGCCGGGATGAGATGCAGTCTGCCGTTCTTGACCCGCTTCATCGCAGCGTCCGTGACGCCGGTCTCCGGCGGGTTGCGCTCGTCGTCGGCGGAATTGATCAGCAGCAGCGAGGCTTCGATTGCCTCCAGCTTCTCGCCGGCATTGTAGTCGTGCGAGGCCTCCCACTGGTAGACGAAGTCGTTGGCATCCGCCGTGATCGGTGTCGCGAGCCGCTCGTCGACGATCTTGTCGGCTTTCGCCGCCGTCGGCGCCTGCTGTTGATAGGCCAGCGTTCCGCCGATGCTCGCGATGCCGTAGGCGGTGATGGCGTATTTCATCATGCGCGGCTGGCTGGCGTAATTGCCGCCGTTGTAGTCGGGATCGTTGCGGATGGTGTCGAGCATGATCCGCCGCAGCATCCAGTTGCGCGACGCCATCTCGGTCGGCTGCGAGGCCATCGGGATCAGCGCGTCCATCGCCTTCGGATATTTCTCGCCCCACAGCCAGGTGTGCATGCCGCCCATCGAATTGCCGATGACAAGCCGCAGATGCTTGACGTCGAGCCCTTCCGTCACGAGGCGATACTGCGCCTCGACCATGTCGTCGTAATCGTATTTCGGAAAGGCGGTCTTCATGCCGTCGGACGGCTTTGACGACTTGCCGTGGCCGATGCCATCGGGAATGATGATGTAATATTTGGATGCGTCGAGCGGCTGTCCTGCACCGAACAGCTCGCCGGCAAAAGCAGGCGTCAACATGCTCGCCGCTGATCCGCCCGAGCCGTGCAGCACGAGCACGGGCTGGCCGCCCGGTTCGCCGACGGTGGTGTAGTGCAGCCGCAGTTCCGGCATGGTCTCGCCGGTGTGGAACTTGAAGTCTTTGGCGACCCAGTCGCCTTGCTTGGGCGCTGGATAATCGGCCGCCACGGCCAGCGTCGAGACGGACAGCAGAAGGGCCGCTAGTGCCGCGCAAGAAGCCTTCATGTTTCTCTCTCCATGCGGCTCATCATTGGCGGCCGCGTTGTGGCGGACCTTACCAGAAGCGGGCGGAAGGATGTAGGATTTCGCCGCCGCCGATCGTCTTCAAGAAAACCGGAGAGACCGCATGTGCCGCAACATCAAAACGCTGTTCAACTTCGAGCCGCCGGCCACGGAGGACGAGATCCACGCCAGCGCGATCCAATTCGTGCGCAAGCTCTCCGGCTTCAACAAGCCGTCGCAGGCCAATGAGGCGGCGTTCGACCTCGCTGTGGCCGAGGTCTCGGAAGCTGCGCGAAAACTCCTGACCTCGCTGCACACCCACGCGCCGGCGCGCGACCGTGAGGTCGAGGCGGAGAAGGCGAAGGAACGTTCGCGGTTGCGCTTTGGCTAGCGGCTCCGGCGGGCACTTCCGTGATCTGGCTCACGGTAGGGGCCGCCGCAACTTGCAATGATGTCTGC
The DNA here is from genome assembly GCF_004123905.1 of Bradyrhizobium betae. Classification (GTDB taxonomy): domain Bacteria; phylum Pseudomonadota; class Alphaproteobacteria; order Rhizobiales; family Xanthobacteraceae; genus Bradyrhizobium; species Bradyrhizobium betae_A. Next base: position 49,507 of record NZ_MZXW01000045.1, on the reverse strand, counting down.
CGGGGTTTTGACAGCCCGGAGCACGACCATGAGCCGCCCCCTTCTTCCGCTGAGAGCAGGTGCCATCGTCTTCACGCTGCTATGGACCGCGTGGATGATGTGGTGGGGCGGCTCGTTCTCGAGCGCGAACATCGTCATCCTGGCGCTGTGCGGCGCTGCGGTCGGCTATCTCTGGTATCGCGCCATGCGCTGGCAATTCGAGCGCATGGGCATGCTGCCGCGACGCGAGGACCAGGCGAAGTAGCCGCTAATCCTTGTGGCCGTGCTTCTTCTTTTTCTTCTTTTTCTTGTGCTCGTCGTCTTCGCCGTCGTCGTCCTCGAGGTCCGTTTCGTCGGGCTCCTGCACGGCGGCCTCGAGCGCCGCGCGCTCGGCGGCTTCCCGTGCGTCTCGCTCGGCGGCTTCACGCTCGCGCTGACGGCGGCGTTCATCCCAGGCGTCGAAGAGCTGATCCAGCCACGGCAGCACCTGCTCGATCGAGGGCAGCTGGCCGGGCGGGCCGGCCTCGCCGCGCGGGCCCTGCGGTCCCACGGGGCCCTGCGGTCCGGCTGCGCCCCGCGCACCGGCTTCACCAGGCTTGCCTGGCAGCCCGGCCTTGCCCTGCGGACCGGCCTTTCCGGCCGCGCCGGGCTTGCCTTGAGGCCCCGGCTTGCCGCGCGCGCCGTCCGGCCCGCGCTTGCCCGGATGTCCCTGCGGACCCGGCCGTCCTGGCTCGCCCTGCCGCCCACGCGGCCCCTGCCGTCCCTGTTCGTCTGCCACGCCACTACTCCCTGTGCGGAAGCAAGCTACTTAGCGGCGTTTGACGACAGCAGCAATTCCGCCCGCGCATCGCGACAGGCTTGATCAACATCAATCAGCGGCACGGGACGCCGTGTCATTGAATTGCGCACGGCCACAACCTTCTCGAGGAGTGCGTGATGCGAGCTGCGTGGACCATCTTCTGCCTGTCGGCAGTCATCCTTGCGGTTGCCATCGGGCTTGCCCATCTGCTCGTGCCCGATGTCGTGCCGGTCGCCTTTGCCGAGGAGCCGCAATCGTCATGGGCCGTCATGACGGCCTTCGTGCTGCGCGCCATCGAGCTGATCGCGGCTGCCGTGGCGATCATCGCGCTTGCGGTTCTCGCCGGCGGACTGATCGGTCGCGCGGTCACGCGCTAGTCGTGATAGGCGGGCACCTCGATGCCCGAGGCGGCGTAGATCCTGATCTTGTTGCGCAGCGTGCGCACCGACAGGCCTAGCACGCGCGATGCGCGGGTGCGGTTGCCGTCGCAGCGCGCCAGCGTCTGGAGCACGAGCTCGCGCTCGACTTCGTCGATGGTTGCGCCGATCAGCAGCGGAACGATCTGGTTCGGAGCAAGGAATTCTGCGTCCTGCGGCGCCGCGACATGAACAGTGGTCATCAACACACCCCGATCAACGCCCGCTTCCTTCGCTGGAAGCGGATCGAGAACAACGACCCCCAGGCCGTAGATCTACGGTGGGCGGGTTTGGTTAATGAAAGGTTAATCGCGGGCGATCGCACGAGATGACCTTGGGAATGCCGCGGAGTGGCCGCGATTGGCACAAGATGCATAGCGAAGCGGACGTATTGTGCGTCACGCTTCACACCGTCCGGTACCCGCCATCCACCATCACGATCGTTCCTGTGACGTAAGCCGACATATCCGACGCCAGGAAGATCGCGGGTCCCACGATATCCTCGGGCTTGCCGGTGCGCGCCAGCGGCGTGTGATCGACAAAGGCCTGCACCAGCGCCGGATTGGTCGCGCGCACATTGGCGTTGATGTTGGTTTCGATGAAGCCCGGCCCGATCGCGTTGACGCGCACGCCTTCCCTGCCGAGCTCGACCGCAAGCGCCTTGGTGAAGCCGAGCACGCCGTGTTTCGAGGTCGTATACGCCGCCGAGCTCGGTGTGCGCAGATGCACGAAGGACTGGATCGAGCCGATATTGACGATGCGGCCCTTGGCTGCGCGCAACGGCGAGAGGAACGCCTGCGTCATGTTGAAGACGCCGTTGAGGTTGAGCGAGATGATGTCGTTCCAGTCCTTCGCCACCGTCTCGGTCTCGGCGGTGAAGGCGTTGCGGCGGGTGATGCCGGCATTGTTGACGAGGATCGAGACCTGTCCGACCTTGTCGGCGACCTGCTTTGCCAATGCAAAGCAATCATCGCGTTTGGTCACATCGAGCGCAAAACTCTCGGCCTTGCCGCCGGCGTTGCGGATCTCCTTCGCGGCTTCCGCGACGGTGTCGGCATTGACGTCGAGCAGCACCACTTGCGCGCCCTCGCGCGCATAGCCTGCCGCGATCGCCCGGCCGATGCCGGAACCGGCGCCCGTGACGACGGCGATGTGGTTTGCGAGCAACGCCATGGCAATTTCCTCCCGTTTTCGTTTCTAAGTTTCATGAAAGGCTAACCCGAAATTAAGGGGTCGGAAACGGCGGCCTTGGCATACTGATCTTCATTGCTAAACGTTGCGCGCATGATGGAACGGCTTGAATCCTGGAAATTGGCGCTCGAGCGCCTGCGGTCGGCGGAGGCTGCTAATTGGACCGACGCAGGCCGGCTCGTGGCCGAGATCGCGCGGATGAGCACCGACACCATGCTGCGCCAGGCGGCCGAGCAGGCGCTTCCGGTGCTGCGCCAGGCCGCGGACAATGACGATCACGGCGTCACGCTGGCGGCCCGGCGCCGGATCGGTGTGGTCCTCGATGTCGTTCACGATCTGACCGCGCCGCGCTTCGGCCGTCGCAACGCCGCGCCGAAGAAGCTCTCCAGCGAGGATCGCGCCCGCAAGATGCTCGGCCTGCCGCTCGCGGTGCAGCTCACCTGCGAGGACATCAACCGGGCCTATCGCCGCGCCGCCAAGGGCATGCATCCTGACCAGGGCGGCAGCGCAGAAGCCTTCATCGACCTCGCCGCCGCGCGCGATATTTTGATTCATCCCGGCGCGCACAAGGACGCGTGAGAGCCTCAGCTCTTGTTGACGCAGCTCGGATAGGGCGCGGCTTCGCCTGCTACGATCGGGCAGAGCTCGATCGGGCTCAGGTCGAGCAGTCGCTTTTGCCAGCGCTCGTCGTTGACCGGTGGCTCGTCGCTTTCGGGACCGCGCTCGGCCCATTGGATGGTGTAATAGTCGGCCGTGCCCTTCAGCGCGATCAGCAGCGCGGTCTCGCTGTGCCGGGTCGGGCCGCTGTCGACGCGGCCGCAGCCGATCACGGCGCCAAACCCCTCGAAGCGGCCGAACTTCAGCGCACCGAGCGGTCTCGCCGCAAAGCTGTCGGGGCAGGCCGATTTGAAACCGCCGGCGATGGTGCCTGCGAATTTCTCGGGCGAGGCGCTAGGCGTGAGCGTCATGCCCTTCTCGCCCGTGACGGTGATCATCTGGGTCCAGCGCTCGGGCGTCTCGCCCTTGATCACGGCTTCGCGGATGTAGTGGCCGCCCTTGGTGTTCTCGAACACTACTGAAAAATTCGACGGCATCGCGAAGGAGACGAGCTGGCCGAAGATCGGCGAGATCACGCGGAAGGATTGCGGGGCCTGCGCCTGCGCAGTTGCGGCGAGCAGGAGTGATGCGGCGAGAACTGTTGCTGTCGTCGTTGCACGCATCGCATCCTTGCCCGATCCTTGTCGTCCGCCGACCGAATTTTGACCAGCCACGTCCCGGTCAAAATGTGAGTAGTTCCGCATACCGGTCAGGTTCAAGGCGTGCCCGCGGGTCTGCGGCTGAAACCGAGGCGGTGCCTGCAAAAGAAGAAGGGCGGACCGCTCGCGCAGCCCGCCCTCGAAATCCGATCTGTCGCGTGAAGCCTAGAGAGTGCATTTGCGCTCGGCGCGCAGCTTGATCTGGAGGTCGGAGGCGGCCGTGAAGGTCGGGAGCGGCTTGCTGACGACCTTGTAGGTCGAGACGCCCCACTGGAACGGTTTGTACTTCAGGTCTTCGTTCCAGACCTGGCAGATGCCGGTGTTGTCCCAGCGGATCACGTAATAGCCGACCGCCGCCGAGGCCGGCGCGGCGAACACGGAGGTGGCGATGCCGGCAACGGCACAAAGGGCGAGAACGCGACGCATGAAGTATCTCCTTGTGGGGGAAGTGTGGCTCGAAAATTCGTGCGGTAAAAGCAGGCCCTTTGCAAGCGGGGGAGCGGCCGTTCACGGATATGTCAGACGGAGCAGGCAACTTGGTTCGGCCGAGTGCCCGGCAAGTCACACGCCCCCGGCGCAGCTCACTTCGAAAGCGACGCCACCGCCTCGATCTCGATCAGCATTTTCGGATCCGGCAGCGCCTGCACCACGCAAGTCGTGCGGGCAGGATAGGGCGGCGGGCCGAAGGCGCCGGCATAGAGCGCGTTCATGGCGGCAACGTCCGAGGCGCGGGTCAGGAGCACGTTGACCTTGACGAGGTCGCGGACGGTTGCACCGGCCTCGTCCAGCACCCGATTGATGTTGACGACGACATTGGCGAACTGCGTCTCGAAACCGTCGGGTAGCGCGCCATTGGCGTCGAAGCCGGGAATGCCGGAGACGAACAGGAGGTCGCCGACGCGCGTCGCAAAGGACAGCGGCGGCGCCTTCACGTGGGGCGGGGGCGCGAAATGCTGGATCGGCATGGGATCACCTCGGAAGGGCTGAGACGCGTGAGGGTAGCGACATGCAGGGGAGATGCAATCGGCATTCGGGAGAGGAGGCAGAAACAAAAATTCGAAAACAACCCCATGCACAGTAGGGACATAGCGGAAATCATTGATGGTTTTCTCGAATTCGGGAAGCGCGAAATTTTTGCTTGCGCCGTCGGGCAAAACAGGGGCAGAATGGCATGCTGGCGGTGGTCGGTGTGGAGCCTCAAACTCCGCCGTCATGCCCCGGCTTGACCGGGGCATCCAGTACGCCGCGGTCTCTCGATCCAATCACAAGCGTCTCTGGAATACTGGATCGCCCGGTCCTAGTGCGCAATTGCGCACTGGCCGGGCGATGACAGCTGAGTGGGTTGCTGCACCTCGCGCCTCACGTCCACCCATCATGTTGCCGCCGCGATCGATCGGATAGATTTGTCGCGTCTGATTCGTTTCCTCCTTTGAAAAATAGCCCCCGGAGATACTCCATGAAGATCGCCACCACCCTTCGCGCCGCGCTGGTCGGCCTTGCCGCGCTTGCCGGCCTCTCGACCTCGGCGATGGCCGACGGCGGCACCGTGGTGCTGACGATCTACAAGGCGGGCTGGATCATCGGCGGGTCCGGCGGCTCGGGCGTGCTGAACTTCCGCGGCCGCGCCTATTCGCTCTCCACCGGCGGGCTCGATTACGGCCTCGTCTTCGGCGGCTCCAGGACCGTGCTGCGCGGCCGCGTCTCCAACATCAACCGGCCCTCCGATGTCGCCGGTGTCTACGGGGCCGCCGGCGCCGGCATCGCGGTCGGCCGCGGCGCCCGCGCCATCGTGCTGACCAACCAGAAGGGCGCGGTGCTGGAACTGTCGGGCACGCAGGTCGGCCTGATGGCGAACGCCGATCTCAGCGGGCTCGCGATCACGATGCGGTAGAAGGCGGTGCCGTAGGGTGGGTTAGCCGTGCGGCTGCGCGAAGCGCGGTCGCCCGGCGTAACCCACCATTCCGCCGCCGTGGAAACAGAAGAGGTGGGTTACGCCTTCGGCTAACCCACCCTACGAATTACGATCTTCCGACCATCGCATGAATCGCCTCGCAATGCTTGACGAGGTTTGCGTGCGCATCGACGAACGCCTTCAGCGGTGTCGGGATCGGAAAATAGTGGATGTTGGCGACAAAGCCGTAGATGCCGGCATCACAGCTGGTCGGCTTCGCGCCGTGCACGAAGCCAGCGATGGGCACGATCTCCGCCAGGGCCTGCAAGTCGGCCAACCCTCGCGCGTAAGCCTGATCGGGCGTGTAGCGGCCGATGCCCTGGTAGTGATAGCGCTGCGCGTTATACGCTTTCGCCTTCTCGAATCCGTCGGCATTGATCTGCGGATGCTGCGCGATGAAGCCGTCGCGAAACGCCGGATAATAGCGCTCGTCCTTCCACCGCGAATAGGACATGACCCAATAGAGGTCGTCGAGCATGCGCGTGACGAAGTGGTTGGTCCGGCGCTGCTCGGCTGACAGCGCCGCATCGATGCCCAGGCCGTATTTCGCGATGGCGTGCGCGATGATGGTCTCGCTGTCGCCGATGGTCTCGCCGTCGTCGACGACATAGGGCAGCTGCCCGCGCGGTGCCGTGGAGGCATCGAACACATGCTCGTGCACGAACGGCACGCCGGCGAGTTTCAGGAAGGCGTAGACCTTGAGGCCGTAGCCGTTGTTGTCGGCGACGCCGAACAGGTCTGGGTAGGAGTAGAGGGTCAGCATCTGTCGCTCCCTTCAGCGCGATGGCACCTTGGCCCGCTTGTCTGTCTTGACGGCTTGCGCAGCCTTGCCGGCGCGGATCATCAGGAACGCGCCGGAAAAGCCCGGCAGCCGCCAGCGCCCGTCGATCTCGGTGACCTCGGCATTGACAGTGCCTTCGTAATGCACCGTGTCGAAGCCGTAGCCGGGCGGCTCGTAACGTTTGACGAAAGAGACCGCACTGCCGGAGCGTTGGCCCGCAATCGAGGCGTTGTGGGTGCGGAGCGGGCAGCGCGGGTTCGAGCAGGGCTCGGTGACATCACCGCTGAGCGCGCCGCTGGATTCGACCAGCGTCGCCGTGAACGTGACCATTCCGGTGCCCGGTTGAATGTAGCTGCCGTCCCAGACACCGGTCAGATCCTCGCTCATGGCGGTGCCTTCCCTGGATGATGCGGCCCGGTTGATATCAGGCTCTTCCATCTCGAGTCGTATCGCCGGGGTGAGACGCTTGCAACAGTGGCGTAGGGTGGGTTAGCCGCCCACAAGCGCGCTCCCTCCACGCGTGACGGCGCAAGGCGTAACCCACCATATCGGTAGCTGCGGAAACAGAAGCGGTGGGTTACGCAGCGCGGACAGCGCTTCGCGCCGCCGCGCGGCTACTCCACCCTACGAACCCGACGCAGCCCTGAACACCGCCAGCTGCGCATCAAACGCCCGCCGGAACGCCGGCCGCGCCTCGCCGCGCGCGACATAGGCGGCGAGGTCGGCGTACTCGTCCAGCAGGCCGGATGTGTTCAACCTTCGTAGCACCGTGACCATCATGAGATCGCCGGCGCTGAAGGCGCCATCGAGCCAGTCGGCACGGCCGAGGCGACGGGACAATTCGCCGAGGCGAGTACGGACGCGCTCCTGGAGCATGGGCAGGCGCTCCGCGTACCAGCTCTTGTCGCGCTCGAACAGCATCGCCATCCCGAGCTCGACGATCGGCGGCTCCAGCGTGTTCAGCGCGGCAAACATCCACGCGATCGCGCGGGCCCGCGCGTTCGCCTCAAGCGGCAGCAGCCCGGCGTGGCGCTCGCCGATATGAAGCACGATCGCACCAGTCTCGAACAGGGCGAGGTCGCCGTCCTCGAAGGTCGGAATCTGCCCGAACGGATGCAGCGCAAGATGCGCCGGTTCTTTCATCGCCGCGAACGACACGAGGCGAACGTCGTAGGGCTGCCCAACCTCCTCGAGCGCCCAGCGAACCCGCATGTCGCGCGCCTGTCCCCTGCCGCGGTCGGGTGAGCTTTCGAAGGCGGTGATGGTGGGCATCGGGGGGCTCCGGGGTGGTCTGTTTACAGAGGACGAACGACGGACGCAGTTTCCGACAGGCTAGTGCGAAATGAGAGTGGTGGTGTGCCCCGGACGCAGCGCAGCGCGCCGCCACTTGCGGCGTGATGCGCTGCAGAGCCGGGCCCATGACGGATCCGTGCCCGGAGCCTCTGGATCCCGGGTCTGCGCTGCGCTTGCCCGGGACACGAGGGCGGAGGCGCCCCGGGATTAAACCGTTCAGCGCGCGCGATAGATCCATGCCGCAAGCTCCCGCCACGGCTCGATCGTCCAATGCCCCGACGCCGCACCCGACGGCGAGGGCAGCACGAAGATCTCCGGCAAGCTTTCGTCGCGCGGCTGTCGCCCCAGCGCGATCCTGCTCGACGGCCTGCCATAAAACAAGCTCGCCGCCCTCTTGCTCGTGAACGCAATCGTCCTCGGCCGATACTTTTCGATCTTGGTCCTGAAGCCTGATACGTCGATCGTCTCAGCCGCGATCTGATGATCCATCCCGGCGCCCGACTTGGACAGATCGGTGAAGCCGATCCCGAGCTCGATCAACGATGCGAACTCGCCCGGCTGATACCGCCGCGGCGTAATCCCGGCCTCATGGATCGCGCGCCAGAAGCGGTTGCCGGGATGGGCGTAGTAGTGCCCGAGTTCAGCCGAGCGCGTCGAGGCGGCGGTGCCGACGAAGACGAGGCGGAGGTTGAGGCGGAGCTGGTCGGGGAGTCTTTCGAGAAGAGCTTCCGAGAGGGACGAGATTCTGGCTCCGGGAGAAGCAAAGAGGCGTGCCACGCGCAACTAGTGACTTGGAATGAATTCGTAAAGGTGCTGCATGAACCGTGTTGCGCGCTTCAACGTGTCCAGCTGATCCTTTGTCATTGGATCCCTATCGAAATGCATGACCTCATTCCGTATTTCTCGGACTTGATCAAGTAGCTGAACAAACTCAGTGGCGTCAATGCTTAGCGCTAGCTTCGTCCAAATGTCCGGATGCTGAAACAGTCTGATGTATTGCCCAAGAGTGAGTTCTTCTATCTGGCTAACCTTGCGATTCGAAGGTGCAGCGCCTTCGAGAATTTGGAAATCGGACTCAGTGACCTTTTTTCCCAAGATTCGCCGGATGTGTAGTTCTATTTCTCTCAGCAGGAGAAATGGCTCAGAAAGCGACTGAAATTGGAGGCTAAGGTCACTCGCTGTTATAATACCCGTGATGCGACGATCTTGCTGATTTCGTACAAGCGTATAACCAAACTCGACAATTGTTGGAATGGCTTCGAACAACGTTCGGTTCGAGTCGATAATTCGTATTTCTTCACGACAATCGCCGACCGACACGCATTTTTGTCCCATTGCGAGCTTCAGGCCAATCGACTTCCAAGTTATTACACCCTTTACGTCGCGCTCTCCTTGCATCACGGGAAGCTGCGAAAAGTCGTACTGGAGCATCAGCGTGATGGCTTTGTTGAGCGGGGCATCGTTGCTTATTGCAATCAAAGCTTTGTTCGCGGCAGGGAGGCTTCCGATGCGAAAAGTCGGATCGTCCCCAGAAAGGCCATCTACAATTTCCGAACGAGTGGGGGTTTCAGGTGCGGTCGATGTAAGCGGAGGCTCGGCCGGCACGGCGGCTTGAGCTGGCGATGTTGCCGATCCCTCAAGCTCCGCATCGCTGGCAATACCTTCGATGGTGATGTTTGGAGCCGCTGCAACTTGGGCGCCATCTTTAAGTCGAAGCCAAATAGGTTCGTCGATCCAAGTCAATTCAAAATCAGGATCAGTGGTAAGGTTCAAGGCATCGAGAGCTTCCCGAATGGCCTGAACCTTTATTGAGCCACGGCGCTCAGCTCCAAAAATTCCCAAGAAATCTCGAACTGTAATGCGGTTAACGCGCCGCCCCGCTCTCAAACGATCGGCAGCCCAGTGCAGCTTGTCGGGAATGAACATGGCATCAAAGGTTCCAATTAATATAGCGAAAGCTTATTGACGCAGAAAGCATATTGCAAGCAAAGGTTGTTTCTATCTGCGGGTAAACTCCCACAGGGCGTACTTCCATTATGAAGCTGCGCGGCATCCGTTCCGGTGTCGCGCAGCAATAACCTGGTGCCCTCACAACACCCGATTACTCTCCTTCACCTTCGCCGCATCCAGATACAAGCTCTCGCCCATCTCCTTGAACTTCGCGCTCATCCTGGCCATGCCGTCCTCGGCGGTCCCGCTGATCGACATGCCGATGCTGTTCGGATCGTTCAGCGTCGCCGCGTAGTCCCGCACGTCCTTCGTGATCTTCATCGAGCAGAATTTTGGGCCGCACATCGAGCAGAAATGGGCGACCTTGTGGGCTTCCTTCGGCAGGGTTTCGTCGTGGAAGTTTTTTGCGGTGTCGGGGTCGAGGCCGAGGTTGAACTGGTCGCTCCAGCGGAAGTCGAAACGGGCGCGGGAGAGCGCGTCGTCGCGCAGTTGCGCGGCCGGGTGGCCCTTGGCGAGATCGGAGGCATGGGCCGCGATCTTGTAGGTGATGACGCCGACCTTGACGTCGTTGCGGTCAGGCAGTCCGAGATGCTCCTTCGGCGTGACGTAGCAGAGCATGGCGCAGCCGAACCAGCCGATCATGGCCGCACCGATGCCTGAGGTGATGTGGTCATAGCCCGGCGCGATGTCGGTGGTCAGGGGCCCGAGGGTGTAGAACGGCGCTTCGCCGCACTCCTTGAGCTGCTTGTCCATGTTGATCTTGATCTTGTGCATCGGCACGTGGCCGGGGCCTTCGATCATGACCTGGCAGCCCTTGTCCCACGCAATCTTCGTGAGCTCGCCGAGCGTCTCCAACTCCGCGAACTGTGCGCGGTCGTTCGCGTCGGCGATCGAGCCGGGACGCAGGCCGTCGCCGAGCGAGAACGAGACGTCATACTTGCGCATGAGGTCGCAGATCTCGTCGAAATGGGTGTAGAGGAAGCTTTCCTTGTGATGCGCCAGGCACCACTTCGCCATGATCGAGCCGCCGCGGCTGACGATGCCGGTGACGCGGCTGGCGGTGAGGTGGATGTATTGCAGGCGGACGCCGGCGTGGATCGTGAAGTAGTCGACGCCCTGCTCGCACTGCTCGATCAGCGTGTCCTTGTAGAGCTCCCAGGTCAGCTGCACGGGATCGCCGTTGCACTTCTCCAGCGCCTGATAGATCGGAACGGTGCCGATCGGCACCGGCGAGTTTCGAAGAATCCATTCGCGGGTGGTGTGGATGTTGCGGCCCGTCGAGAGGTCCATCACGGTGTCGGCGCCCCAGCGGATCGCCCACACCATCTTCTCGACCTCTTCCTCGACCGACGATGTCACCGCGGAGTTGCCGATATTGGCGTTGATTTTTGTGAGGAAGTTGCGGCCGATGATCATCGGCTCGAGCTCGGAGTGGTTGATGTTGCAGGGGATGATGGCGCGGCCGCGCGCGATCTCCGAGCGCACGAATTCCGGGGTGATGAAGGCGGGGACTTCGGCGCCAAAGCTCTCGCCGTCGGCCAGCGCCTGCTCCGCGCGCTCGAGCTGCTGCTTGCGGCCGAGATTTTCGCGGGCGGCGACGTAGATCATCTCCTTGGTGATGATGCCGGCGCGGGCGAACTCGAGCTGGGTGATCTTGTGGCCGTCGAGGCCGCGCAGCGGCTTGTGATAGGCCGAGAAGGCGCGCGCGGCCTTGTCGGTGGAGACGCTGCCATTGTCTTCGGGCTTGATCTGGCGCCCGTCATATTCCTCGACGCCGCCGCGCTCCAGCACCCACTTTTTGCGGTCACGCGCGAGGCCGGCGTTGACGTCGATGGTCACGGACGGATCGGTGTAGGGACCGGAGGTGTCGTAGACCGGCAGGTTCGGCTCGCCGGCACCTTCTGAGAGGATGATCTCGCGCAAGGGCACGCGGATATCAGGCGCGGCGTCCGGGGTCGCGAAGATTTTTCGCGAGGAGGGAAGCGGGCCGGTGGTGACGGCGGGGACGGTCTTGTCGGGGTTGGAGCGGATGTTCATGGGATCCTCCGTTGAATATGATTATCGCGTCGTCGCGTGCTGTTCGTCATCCTGAGGTGCGAGCCATGCAGTGCAAGTGCACCGCAGGGCGAGCCTCGAAGGATGGAGCCGGGCCGTCGCCCTTCGAGGGCCGCTGAAGGAGCGGCCACCTCAGGGTGACGGATTGAACAGGGTGTTATGTGCATCACGCGGCCTCCGTGGAGAGGCCGAGCCATTGCCGCACCCGCGCATCCGGGTCGGCGCTCTGGGTGACGTCGGACACCACCGCAATCGAATCCGCGCCCGCGGCAAAAATCTCCGCGGCGTGCTCGAACTTGATGCCGCCGATCGCGACCAGCGGGATGTTGCCGATGCGCTTCTTCCATTCCGTGATTTTTGGAATGCCCTGCGGTTCGAAGCGCATCGACTTCAGCGTGGTGAAGAAGATTGGGCCGAGCGCGACGTAATCGGGTTTTGCGGCGAGCGCGGTCGCGAGCTCCGCGTCGTCATGGGTGGAGATGCCGAGCGACAGGCCTGCCTCGCGGATCGCGTTGAGGTCTGCGTCGGCAAGGTCCTCCTGGCCGAGATGCAGATATTTTGCGCCGGCAACGACGGCCGCGCGCCAATAATCGTTCACGACCAGCTTGGCTTGCGTGCCGTTCGTGATCGCCAGCGCATCGGTGACGATCTGGAGCGCTTGCGAGTCGTCGAGGTCCTTTGCGCGCAGCTGGATGGTGCCGACGCCGAGCCTGGTCAGGCGCTCGACCCAGGCGAGGCTGTCGACCACAGGGTAAAAACGATCAGGATACGGCATGCCAGAACGGGGTCCCAACGACAGGGGTGGAAGGGGAAGCGAAGTCGCGGGCATTCATCAGCCCGGCTTCGTAAGCGGTGCGGCCGGCCTCACAGCCGAGGCGGAAGGCGTTGGCCATCGCGACGGGATCGGCGGCTTTGGCGATGGCCGTGTTGAGCAGCACGGCGTCATAGCCGAGCTCGAGCGCTTCGGCTGCGTGCGAGGGCGCGCCGATGCCGGCGTCGACCACCAGCGTGATGTCGGGCAGGCGCTCGCGCAGCAGCTTGAGCGCATCGCGATTGGTGATGCCCTTCGCGCTGCCGATGGGCGCTGCCCATGGCATCACCACCTTGCAGCCGGCATCGACCAGGCGGTTGGCGACCGAGAGGTCTTCCGTGCAGTAGGGGAACACCTCAAAGCCGTCCTTGATCAGGATGGTGGCGGCTTCAACCAGGCCGACGATGTCGGGCTGCAGCGTGTCGTTGTCGGCGATCACTTCGAGCTTGATCCAGCTGGTCCCGAACAATTCGCGCGCGAGCTTTGCGGTGGTCACGGCCTCGCGCACGCTGCGGCAGCCGGCGGTGTTCGGCAGCACGGTGACGTCGAGCTCGCGGATCAGCTTCCAGAACGCATCGCCCGACTTGCCGCCGGCGGATTCGCGGCGCAGCGACACCGTGACGATGTTCGAGCCGGAGGCGCGGATCGCCGATTGCATGATCGCAGGCGAAGGATAGAGCGCGCTGCCGATTAGGAGGCGGGAGGCGAAGGTTTTGCCGTAGAAGGTCACCATGATGAAGGTGTCTCCTTGAATGACGGTGTCATCCCCCGCCTGGTGCGCAATTGCGCACGGGGGGCGGGGATCCAGTATTCCAGAGGCCGTGCCGTGATACGGAGGGGCCGCGGCGTACTGGATCGCCCGGTCAAGCCGAGCGATGACAGTGGAGTGTGGAGCGACAACATCATCACATCATCCTCCCTGCCGCGGCGTGATGATCTCGATCTCGTCGCCGGCCTTCAGGCTGGTCTCGGCCCAGCGGCTCTTCGGCACGACGTCGTAGTTCAGCGCGATGGCGAAATGGGTGCCCTCGTAGTCGAGCTCGGCGAGCAGCGCGTCGACGCTTGCCGCATTGATCTCGCGCTGCTCGCCGTTGACGATCACGCGCATTGCATCACCTCGTTGTCGATCTGGCCGCGCTGGACGTATTGCAGCGTCAGCTCGGCGAGCGCCGGCGCGATCAGGAAGCCGTGGCGGTAGAGCCCGTTCACGCTGATCTCGTCGCCGCGAATGCCGATGCGCGGCAGATTGTCGGGGTAGGCGGGCCGCAGGCCCGAGCCGAATTCGACGATGCGGGCCTCGCCGAAGGCGGGGTGCACCGCATAGGCCGCGCCCAACAGCTCCAGCGCGGAGCGGACGCTGACGCCGGTGTCCTCGGCCTCGATCGAGGTCGCGCCCAGCATGAACAGGTTTTGCTCGCGCGGGATCACGTAGAGCGGCCAGCGCGGATGGATCAGCCGCACCGGGCGCGACAGCTGCACCTCGGCGGTCTCGATCAAAATCATCTCGCCCTTGACGCCGCGCAGCTCAGGCTGCTCGTCGCGCGCGCCGAGGCCGCGGCAGTCGATCACTAGGCCGTCCAGATCCTCGGCCGTGACGTCGCTGTCGAACTTGATGGTGCCGCCGGCGGCGACGATGCGCTCGTGCAGTTTCGGCAGCACGCGGCGCGGCTCGACATGGCCCTCGGTCGGGAAGAACAGCGCATCGCGAAAACGGCCTTCCAGCGACGGCTCGAGCGCGGCGAGGCCGGCTGCATCCAGCCGGCGATGGCCCTCGGTCATCCGCGCAAAGCGCTCAAAGTCGTTGCGCTCGCGCGGATGGGCGACGACGAGGGAGCCGTTGAAGGGGGTGTCGGGCAATTCGCGCCGCCAGATGGCGAGGGAGCGCCGGCCGAGCCTGGAGATGACGGGCTCGGCGACCTCCGCCTCGCAATAAGGCGCCAGCATGCCGCCGGCCCAGTGGCTGGTGGCGTCGGTCATGGCGGCGTCACCGCGCTCGTGTAGCGTCACGGGATGGCCGGCCTGCGCGAACAACAGCGCTTGCCAGGCTCCCGCAATGCCTGCGCCGATGATGGATACCGGTGAATCCGGACGTTTTGTCGTCTGCAACATCCCTGTCCCTTCGCCGGCATGACCCGGATCAGGTTCAAAGGGTCACCGCGGTCCTGGGCGGATTTGCCCATTTAGCGGTATCTCAGCTCCTCCTCGGAGCACCCCTCGGAACGGCTCTAATGTAGGCCAGTGACGGCTGGTGTCAACGCATGTTCCCGGGAACCTGCGCCCGCGCATTGCGGACACGCTGGGCCAGCTTGCGGTGCGGGACGTTGCCGAACATCGGCTGCGGGTTGCCGTTCGGCTCCAGCCAGGTCTCAGTGCTGGCCTGCTGCACCATCTCCTGCCGCTGCCGCTTTGCAACATAGTAATAGCCGCCCGCGAAATAACGCACGGCTCGGGCGTGGTCGCCATTGGCGGCGTGATAGGCGCCGGCGAGGTACTTCACGGCGTAGGTGAGGTTGGTGTTGGGGTCACGGAGCCCGGCGGCATCGCCGGTGTAACCGAGCCCGCGGGCGGTCGCGAGCTTGATCTGCATCAGGCCGATGGTGCCGCCATGACCGACGAGGCCAGGCTGATAGCGGCTCTCGCGCATGATCACGCGGTGCACCAGCGCTTCCGGCACGCCGTTGGCGCGCGCATGCGCCGCGACCATCTCGGAATATTCGGCTTGGCCCGCGAATGCAGCCTGCGGCAACGCCAGTGCGGCCGCGAGCAGCGCGGCAATGCGTAAAATTTTCATTGTAATGTTCCTCGGCAGAACGGGCCTGCACCCATGCGCGTTAGGACGTGGGAACACGGCGATGATGTGGCGAAACGCCGCCTCGCCGGATTTTCGCCGCGCCGTCGTTTTTACGACTCAAACCTAAGCTAAGTTTCGAGCTGGCGGAGCAGGTTACGCGACAGCAGGTCTGTCCATTCGTGCATTCGCCCAAAAATCGCTCTTCAACAGCATTCGGGAGGACGTCCATGACCCGAGCAAACATCGGCGACATCCCCATGCAGAACCCGTGTGCACAATGCGGGACACCGATCCCGTTCCCGGACTGGATCGAGCCAGGCGAAGGCCGCGTTTCCTATCTCTGGCAGTGCCAAGCCTGCGGCTACCGCTTCGAGGCCGTGGCGATCTTCGATGAGCACGCGATCGAGCATCCGCCGCTCGCAGCCTGAGTTGCTGGCTTAAGCCGCCAGCCGCGGCTGCTGCCACACCGGCAATTGCATCCGCACGATCAAACCGTGCGGCGCGCGGTCGTGCAGCGACAGCTCGCCGCCATGGGCGAGTGCGATCGCGCGCGCGATCGACAGGCCGAGGCCGAAGCCGGTGGAATCGTCCATGGTGCGGGCGTCGTCGCCGCGCACGAACGGCTCCAGCATCTCCTGCTTGCGCGCGTCCGAAATGCCGGGGCCGTCGTCCTCGACGTCGATGACGAGTTTTGTGCCTGATATGTCGAGGCGGACCGTGACCTCGGCGCCGAAGCGTACCGCGTTCTCGACCAGGTTGGTGATACCGCGATGCAGATCATCGGGACGCGCGACAGCGGTTGCAGATAGCGGGCCCTCGTAGTGCACGACATGGCCCATGTCGCCGAACTGGTCGGCGATAAGCTGGAGCGTGCTGGCGATGTCGACCAGCGTCAGCGCCTCGATCTTGCGGTCGTTGCGCAGCAGCGACAACACGCTTTCCAGCATCGAGCGCATCTGGTCGAGATCGATCAGGATGCGCTTGCGGTTGCCTTCGTCCTCGATGAACTCGGCGCGCAGGCGCAGCCGGGTGATCGGCGTGCGCAGATCGTGGCTGATCGCAGCCAGCATCCGGGTGCGATCCGACATCAGCCGCGCGATCCGCTCGTGCATGCGGTTGAGCGCGCGCGCCACCGAGCGGATCTCCTCCGGGCCGCGCTCGGGCAGCGGCTCGGCGGTGCCGTCCAGGCTGAAATTCTCGGCGGCCTTGGCGAAGGACGACAGCGGCGCCGCCAGCGCGCGCGCCGCCCACAGGCCGAGCACGGAGATCGAGATGAACGCCGTCATCAGCGTGATCAGCCACGGCGCGCCCCAGAACCAGGGGCGCGGACCACCGTCGACACGACCGGCGATGACGGCGCCGTCGGGCAATTGCACGCCGATGCGCCGCGCGCCGCCTTCGGGACCGAGCTGCATCACCTTGTAGGCCTGGCCGAGGTGGCGGCGCATGCCGTGCACGTGCATGCCTTCGCTCTCGTCGACGGTCGTCGCCGTGCCGGGCGCGATCGTCTCGAGGCCGAGCTTGGGGAAGGCTCGGGCGAGATCGGCGATGAGGCGCGGCCGCTCGCCAGCATCGGCCGAGCCGAGCAGCAGCGCGGCATCGGTCAATTGATGGGCGCCGTCCGGCGGCGTGTCCGGGCGGTCCGGCCGGCTGATCAGGAAGGCGGTGGTGACGACGAGATGGAGCGTGACGGTGGAAGCCAGCACCAGCGCGGCGATCTGCCCGCCGATACCCTTGAGATGGAAGAACCCGAACGGTCTCATCGTCGGCGTTCCGTCAGCTGCTCAGAGGCGCAGTGACCGCTTCCGTGCTTGCAGCTTCAGTCCTTGCCGGCTCAGTTCTCGGCGTGAACAGATAACCGCCGGAGCGCACCGTCTTGATGATGGTGGGATCGGCGGGGTTGGGTTCGATCTTGCGGCGGATGCGGCTGACCAGCACGTCGATGGAGCGCTCGAACGAGCCGGTGTTGCGGCCCTGCGTGAGGTCGAGCAGGCTGTCGCGCGACAGCACGCGGCCGGGCCGTTCGCAGAACGTCCTGAGCAGATCGAACTCGGCGCTGGTCACCGCGACGCGCGCGCCTTCCGGATTGCGCAGCTCGCGCAGGCGCAGATCAATGCGCCAGCCTTCGAAGGCGAGCGTCGAGGCGCCTTCGATCGAGCTTGCCGCCTGTGCGGCAGCCTGGCGGCGCAGCACCGCGTTGATACGCGCGAGCAGCTCGCGGGGGTTGAAGGGTTTTGGCAAATAGTCGTCCGCGCCCATCTCGAGGCCGACGATGCGGTCGACGTCCTCGCCGCGCGCGGTCAGCATGATGATCGGCGTCTGCGCCTCCGCACGCACCTTGCGGCAGAGGCTCAAGCCGTCCTCGCCGGGCAGCATGACGTCGAGGATGATGAGGTCGACACGATGATCGGCCATGGCGCGCGACATCTCGCGGCCATCGCTCACGGCGGTGACGTTGCAGGCGTTGTTGCGCAGGTATTTCGCAATCAACGTCCGGGTTTCGCGGTCGTCTTCGACGACCAGGATGTTGGGATTGGGAATGGCCATGCGCTTTGTTTGTCCAAGATTCGGGCCAAAAGGCGAAGATTTTTGTTTCAGATTGTTTCTGGACGTCTCTGCGTAACACGCCGCAACGAGCAGGCAGTGGAGCGGCAAGGTCTCGTTAAGGCCGTTAACCATATCGTGGCGCAGTCGCGTACGAAACCCCGCAAAAAATCACGGTGTCAGCATGACCTCGATTTCGGCGGCCTCCGCCGGTCATTACCAGTCCCCGCTGCAAAAGCTGCAGCAGGAATTGCAATCGGAAGTGTCCGGCGGCACGATTTCGTCGTCGGACCAATCCGCCCTCACGACCGCCCTGCAAGACATCGATACGGCGCTCCAGCAGAGCCGCTCCAGCGATCAGTCGAGCGGCACCAAGCCGTCCAGGGACGGCCTGAAGTCGAAGATCGACGACCTCATCTCCGGCGAGGTCTCGAACGGGACGCTGACGTCGGACCAGGCCACCGAGCTGAAGGGCATATTTCAGTCCGCCTTCGCCAAGGGGCCCGGCGGCCCCCCGCCCGGTCCGCCGCCGTCGGATGGCAGCTCCGCTTCGGACTCGCCGTCGACATCGACCACGGATTCGACAAGCAGCAACTCGACCGAGAGCAGCACGGCCAAGCTGCTCGAGCAGTTCCTCCAGGCGCTGCAGCAGGCGCAATCGTCGAGCTCGTCCTATGGAGCCAATGGCAGCTCGACGAGCGCATCGAGCAGCTCGGATTTCTCCGCACTTTTGATCGACTACCAGAGCTGACTTCAAGAGCTGACTTTCAGAGCTGACCTGGCGACGCAGGTCGGCGCGTTCCCCGCCGCGCTCGTGCTTCACCCAGGGCGCACGGCGTCGGCGGGGAATTGTGCATCTGGAACGTTCCCGCGCGCGCGGGAACTCTCGTTGCAATGCAGCGCCATTGTTGCGCGACGAAATTGCCGCATCTCAGGAACCGAGCGTGATCAGCGCTGTTCTCTCCGCATAAGTTTTCTGCTGAAGGAGAGGACAACAATGTTGATGAAATCGATCGCCGCCGGCCTCGCCGGCACGGCACTTCTTGCGACCGTTGCGTTCGCGCAATCGACGACCACGACCGACAAGGCGGCGGCCACTGCCACGACGACAACTACGACTGCGTCGGGTGAGTGGCGTGTTTCGAAGATGGCGGGTGTAAAGGTCTACAACGATGCCAACGAGAACATCGGCTCGATCAACGATCTGCTGATGGACAAGTCCGGCAACGTCAAGATCGCCGTTATCGGCGTCGGCGGCTTCCTGGGCATGGGCGAGCATCTCGTCGCGGTGCCGTACGAGAAGCTGAAATTCGTCAATGAGGCCGTGGCCTATACCAGCCCCGGCGCGGCCCCGGGCACCAGGCCCGCGGCTAGCACGACCACGGGCGCTGCGACCGGCACCGAGAAGACCACGACGACCACGACCACCTCGTCGGGCTCAAAGTGGTATCCCGACCATGCCGTGTTCAATGCGAGCAAGGACGAGCTGAAGAACCTGCCCGAGTTCAAGTACTCGGAGTAATGGAGTAATACGGATCGCGTGAGTGCCTAAACGAAGCGCGCCCGGTTTTCACCGGGCGCGCTGTCGTGTGTGTTTTTTCTCCGCCGTTGCGAGGAGCACTTGCGACGTAGCAATCCAGACTGTTGCCGCGGACGCATTTCTGGATTGCTTCGCTGCACTCGCAATGACGGAGCCTACTTCACCAGCGGGCAGCCGCCCTTGTCGAGCGGGCGGAAGGCTTCGTCGCCGGGCACGGTGGCGATCAGCTTGTAGAGGTCCCACTCGCCCTTGGATTCCTCCGGATTCTTCACCTCGAACAGATACATGTCGTGGACCATGCGGCCGTCGATGCGGATCTTGCCACCTTTGGCGAAGAAGTCGTTGATCGGCGTGGCGCGCATCTGCTCCATCACCTTCGGCGCCTCGTCGGTTTTGATCGCTTCGATCGCCTTCAGATAATGCATGGTCGCCGAATAGAGCCCGGCCTGGATCATGGTCGGCATGTGGCCGACCTTCTCGTTGAAGCGCTTCGAGAAGGCGCGCGTCTCCTCGTTCATGTCCCAGTAGAAGGCGTCGGTGACGATCAGGCCCTGCGTCGCCTTGATGCCGAGCGAGTGCGTGTCGGTGATCTCCTGCAACAGCGCGATCATCTTCTGGCCGCCTTGCGTCAGACCGAACTCGGCGGCCTGCTTCAAGGCGTTGGTGGTGTCGCCGCCTGCATTGGCCAGTGCGACCACCTTGGCCTTGGAGGCCTGGGCCTGGAGCAGGAAGGAGGAGAAGTCCGACGAGTTGAGCGGATGGCGGACCTCGCCGAGCACCTTGCCGCCGCTCTCCTTGACGACATTGGCGGCGTCGCGCTGCAGCGCCATGCCGAAGGCGTAGTCGGCGGTGACGAAGAACCAGCTGTCCTCGCCGCGCTTCACCATCGCTCGGCCTGCGACGTTCGACAGCGCATAGGTGTCGTAGGTCCAGTGCACCGTGTTGGGCGAGCAGGCAACGCCGGTGATGTCGGAGGAGCCGCCGCCGGAATTGATGTGGATCTTGTTTTTCTCGCGGGTCAGCGCCGAGATCGGCAGCGCCACCGAGGAGGTCGGTACGTCGAAGATCGCATCGACCTTGTCGTTGTCGTACCAGTTGCGGGCGATATTGACGCCGACGTCGGGCTTGTTCTGGTGATCGGCTGCGACGACCTGCACGGGCTTACCGGCGACCTTGGCGCCGTAATCGGCGACCGCCATCTCGACCGCGGCGAGCGAGCCCTTGCCGGTCGCGTCCGCATAGAGGCTCGACATGTCCGTGAGCACGCCGATCTTGACGACATCGTCGGAAATCTGCGCCTGCGCGGCGCCGGACGTCGCGGCAAGCGCGAGCCCGGCCGCGACTGCGGCGATGAGTTTTTGCATATGTTTTCTCCCTCAGCATTGTTGTTTGGGCGTTGTTGCGAGGACCGTTCTAGCGACAATCGATCGCGGCAGCAAAGCCCGGGACGCGTGGGGGAGGGTTGAGAAATAAGTAGGGGGAGGCGGTGTTCTTGCCCTCTCCCCTTGTGGAAGAGGGTGGCTCGCCGCGATAGCGGCGAGATGGGTGAGGGGTCCCTCTCCGCGAGTCCCACTGTCATTGAATGGGCGGATAGATACTCCTCATCCGGCGCTTCGCGCCATCCCACAAGGGGAGAAGAAGAACGCTGCCGCTCAGGTGCTGCTGCCCTTGAGCCGTTCGTTGCGTCGGCGCAAGGCTTCCAGGGTGGCGAGGAGGATGACCGAGACCGTCGTCAGGACCACCGCCGCTGCCGTGATGGTCGGGCTGATGTTCTCGCGGATGCCGCTGAACATTTCGCGCGGCAGGGTGCGCTGTTCCGGCCCTGCCATGAACAGCACGATCACCACCTCGTCAAAACTGGTCGCGAAGGCGAACAGTGCGCCTGACGCGAGGCCGGGCAGGATCAGCGGCAGGATCACGCGGCGGAACGCATAAAGCGGTGAGGCGCCGAGTGAGGCGGCGGCGCGTGCGAGGTTGGTGTCGAAGCTTTGCAGCGTCGCACCGACCGTGATCACGACGAAGGGCGTCGCGAGCGCGGTGTGGGCCAGGATCAAGCCGAGATAGCTGCCGGTCAGTCCGATCGGTGCGAAGAAGAAATACAGACCGACTGCGGTGATGACGCCGGGCACGACGACCGGGGACAGCACGAAAGCCAGCACCAGTGGCTTGAGGCGGCTCTTCCACTGCGCCAGCCCAAGAGCTGCCAGCGTGCCGAGAACCATCGACAGCAGCGTCGAGGCGACGCCGATGATCATGCTGTTCTTCAGCGAATTCATCCAGCGCGGCGAATTGATGAAATCGTCGTACCAGCGCAAGGACAGGCCCGGCAGCGGATAGGTGAGGTACGAGCCCGAGCTGAAGGACAGCGGCATGATCGCAAGGATGGGTGTGATCAGGAAGATGAACACCAGCGTGGAGATGACGATGGTCGCGCTCCACGCGATGCGCTGGCTCGGCGTGCGGAGGGAGGAATTGTCGCTCAATTCTTCATCCCTCCCGTGACCTGCTGTCCCTGCACCAGCTTGCCGTAGACGAGAGCGAGCAGAATTGTTGCCAGCAGCAGCACCGCACCCAACGCCGAAGCAAGGCCCCAATTGGCTGTCTCGGTCGTGTAGAGCGCGATGAAGTAGCTGATCATCTGGTCGGCGGCGCCGCCGACGAGGGCCGGCGTGATGTAGTAGCCGAGCGCGAGGATGAAGACGAGCAGGCATCCGGCACCGATGCCGGGCAGGGTCTGCGGCAGGTAGATGCGCAGGAAGGCGGTGAGCGGTGGCGCGCCGAGCGAGGCGGCGGCCCGCATGTAAGCAGGCGAGATCGCCTTCATGCTGCTGTACAGCGGCAGGATCATGAACGGCAGGAGCACGTGGGTCATCGCCACGCAGACACCGAAGCGGTTGTAGATCAGGCGCAGCGGCGCGTCGATGATGCCAAGCCAGTGCAGGCTGTCGTTGACGACGCCTTTGCTCTGCAACAGCACGATCCAGGCGCAGGTGCGGACCAGAAGCGACGTCCAGAACGGCAGCAGGACGAAGATCATCAGCAGGTTCGACCGGCCCGGCGGCAGCGTCGCCAGCAAATAGGCGACCGGGAAGCCGAGGATCAGGCAGAACGCGGTGACCGCGAGGCTGATGAGGAAGGTGCGGGCGAAGATGTCGCGGTAGATCGCCTGATCCGGCGCGGCTGCGACGATCGCGCCGTCCGCGTTCCGCGTCAGATCGAGCGCCGACAAAAGGTTGAAGCCGGTCACAGGACCGCTGGCGTCCTTGATCGTCGTCCAGGTGGCGCGTTCGCGCCAGGCGGGGTTGATCTTGCCCAGCGTCTCCCTGGCCGTGCCGGGCTCCGGCGCCGCCTTCAGATTGCGTGCGGTGCTGGTGAGGATCGTGCGAAAACCATTCAGCGCGTAATTGAGCCGCTTGGCCGCGATGGCGATGGTGCCGGCGGTGCGCGCTGCCAGGATGTCGCCTGCCAGCGCAGCATAGACCTGTTCGTCCGGCAGGTCCTTGCCGTCCCAACTGGCGAGAGCCGCTATGGTCTGAGGCAGGACCTGGCGTACCTCCCGGTCATCGACGGCGCGCCACAGCATGCCGGCGATCGGGCCTGCGAAGGTGAAGAGCAGAAACAGCAGAAGCGGCGCTACCAGCGCCAATGCCTTGACCTGGCGTGTTCGCTCCGCACGTCTCAATCGGCGCTTGAGCGGCACCTCGGTCGACGCATCGGCGCCGGTCAAGAGCGCATCCGTCATGGGTCGAGCCTTGCTGGGCGCGCTATTTCGCGGCCCATTTGTTGAAGCGCTCGGTCAGGCGGTCGATGTTCTCGAGCCAGAAGCCGACGTTGATCTCGACCGCATTCTTGATGTTGTCAGGCGCGGTCGGCAGGTTCTTCAGAACGGCGGGCTGAATCAGACCGGCTGCGTCCTTGTTCGAGGTGCCATAGGCAATGTTCTCTGACAGTTTCGACTGGTTCTCCGCCTTGCCCGCGAAGTCGAGGAACTTGTAGGCGGCGTCCTTGTTCGGGCTGCCTTTCAGGATGACCCAGCTGTCGAGGGTGAAGAGCGCGCCGTCCCACACCATGCCGAAATTCTTCTTCTCGTTCTTGTTCGCGGTGTCGATGCGGCCATTGTAGACCGAGGTCATCGCGACCTCGCCGGAGGCGAGCAATTGCGGCGGCTGGGCGCCGGCCTTCCACCAGACGATGTCGCCCTTGATGGTATCCAGCTTCTTGAACGCGCGCTCGATGCCCTCGTCGGTCGCCAGCACCTTGTAGACGTCCTTCGGTGCGACGCCGTCGGCCATCAGCGCAATCTCCAGCGTGGTCTTCGGGCCCTGACGGAGGGCGCGCTTGCCGGGAATCTTCTTCATGTCGAAGAAGTCGGCCCAGCCGCCCGGGGCCTCCTTCAGCTTGTCCTTGTCGTAGCCGAGCACAAAGTCATAGAGGATGGCGCCGACGCCGCAAGCGTTGACCGACGGCGGGATATAGGCGGCCTCGCCACCGATCTTGGAATAATCCAGCTTCTCGAACAGGCCTTCCTCGCAGCCGACCGCGAGCTCGTCGCTCTCGACCTGGACGACGTCCCAGGTGGCGGCGCCACCCTGCACCTTGGCGCGCAATACGCCGACGCCGCCGTCCCAGGATTCGTCGTTCATCGGTATACCGGCTGCCTTCTTGAAGGGCTCGAAATAGACCTTCTTCTGGGCATCCTGATAAGCGCCGCCCCACGACACGATGGTAAGGTCACGCGCCTGCGCGACCGTGGCCAGCGCCGCGCTGGCGCTGAGCACTGCGGCGAAACCCAGAGCAATCTTGCCAGTCTTGCGCTTCAGCATGGTCGTTGTTCCTTCTTCATCTGCGTTGCGTTGATGTTGATCGCCGGATCAGGCGGGATCGAGGGCCAGGCAGTCCTCGGGGCGGAAGGTGACGAACAATTCTTCGCCGGGTGTGAGACCGCGATGCGCGCCCGGCTGAAGCTTGACCATGAACTCGGCATTCCCACAGACATCGAGCACGGCCAGCGCGTGGTCGCCGAGATAGATGGTGTTCTGCACCCTGGCCGGCAGCCGGTTCGGTCCTTCGCCGGAGGTGCCGTCCGGGACAATGACGATCCGCTCCGGCCGCACCGAGAGGGAGGTCGATGCGCCCGCGCCTGAGACATTGACCGCCCGCGCGGTCACGGTGCCGCCACCGGCCAGCGCGACGCCGCAATACTCCTTGTCCACAGTCTCGACGGTGCCGGCCAGCACGTTGTTCTCGCCGATGAAGTGGGCGACGAAGCTGTTCACCGGATGCTCGTACAGTGCGTCGGGCCTGTCGATCTGCTGCACGATGCCGTCGTTGAACACGGCGATGCGGTCCGACATGGTGAGCGCTTCGCTCTGATCGTGGGTGACGTAGACGATCGTGATGCCCATCGTCTCGTGCAGCTGCTTGATCTCCAGTTGCATCTGCTCCCGCAGGCGCTTGTCCAACGCGCCCAGCGGCTCGTCCATCAGCACCAGTTGCGGATTGAAGACCAGCGCGCGGGCCAGTGCCACGCGCTGCTGCTGGCCGCCGGACAGCTGCCCGGGCCGCCGCTGCGCCAGGCTTTCCATCTTGATCATGCGCAACGCCGCCTTGACGCGCTCCTGCGCTTCGGCCTTGTTCGTGTTGCGAACGGAGAGCGGGAAGGCGATGTTCTCTGCAATCGTCAGGTGCGGAAACAAGGCATAGTTCTGGAACACCATGCCGATGTCGCGCTTGTGCGGCGGCAGGTTCTTGATCGGCCGTTCCGCGAGGTAGATTTCGCCCTGGGTCGGAACCTCGAAGCCGGCGAGCATCATCAGCGTGGTCGTCTTGCCCGAGCCTGACGGGCCGAGCAGGGTGATGAACTCGCCCTTCCTGATGTCGAGATCGAGGTTCTTCACCACGAGGTGCTCGCCATCATAGGTCTTCTGAATGCCGGAAAAGCGCACCAGTGCCGGCGCAGACGTGACCATGCCGATGTCGTCCTCGCGTTGTCAGCACCAGTGCTGTCAGCACCTCGTTCGAGGTCGCGAGGAACAGCTTAGCATCCTCCGGCGAGGGGGCAAGCACGCACGTCCGGCGCGTGGGGGCGGGCTACATCCCCGACAGCTTGGTCACGGCCACATTCAGCGAGCCGCCAGCCTCGGCGACGATGCGCAGCGTCTTGGAGTCGAAGGCGATGTCGGCGAGCGTCAGGCTGTCGATCTTCGCATCGACCTTGAGGCCGTCCTCGTTCTTCTGGAAGTCGGCAATCACGGCGGCAATCTTCTCGCGGGCGTTGGCGGCGATCGGCTTCAGGTCGAGCGTCGCCTTCTGCACCAGCGCCTGTTGCATCTGCGGCACCACCGCGCGCGCCGCCGCGCCCAGCAGGCCGAAGGCCGCCTCGGACTCGACCGCGAGCTGGATGTCGCCGAGCCGCAGCGTCTGCTGCGCCTGGTCGAGCATCGGCCGGCCCCAAATGTGCACGGTCGCTTCCGCGCCGAGACCGAGCCAGCTCTTCTTCTCCTTGGCGCGCACCAAGAGCGAGATCAAGAGCCGGTCGCCGGAGGGGATCACGTTGACGCTCTTCACGGTGACGTCGACCGGGCCGGAGCCGTCCTCGGGATAGGTGTGGCCAACCATTTGCGCCGCGATCAGCTTGTTGATCTCGGTGAAGGGCACGTCGATGGGCACGCCGATATTCACGCCGGTGCCGGTCGGCGGCACGATCGAGATTTTTTCGGGGAACGGGCAGTCCGGCTTGGTCGGCGTCGAGGTGACGCGCGTCTCGAGCTCGAGGCCGAGCAGCAGCGTCACGTTCTGTGCGTCGACGCGCGGCTGCGCCGCAATCGCACGGATCGGCTTCATCTCGAGCCACAGCGGCGGCAGCGCGGCCGAAGAGCCCGAGCCTTGCAGTGCGATCGAGCGGCAGGCCTTGGCCCATTGCAGCTTGGCGTTCTCCCGCAGCGAGGGATCGTTGCGGATGCGCTCGGAGACGATGTTGATCTGCTCGCCGACATTCTTGTCGATCAGCGGCTTGACCTGCGCCGGCACGTTGACCTTGGCGCCGGAGACGTTGAGGTTGGTGTCGCCGAGATTGACCTGGGCGCCGAGATTGGGCTCGAGATGCCAGTTCGCGGCGAGCTTCGGGCGCGAGGTGACGATGACGTTGCCCTTGATCTCGGCGCTGGCGTTCAGATTTTTGATGTTGACCGCGCCGATCCGTTTCGCCGCATCGCCGCCGAGCACGCTGCCGAGCGCCTCGCCGAGCGCGCCGGTGGCCTTCGACGACAGCGAGCCCGTCACGTTCAGCTTGCCGCTGAGCGGTGTCGAGATCGTCAGCACGTCCTTGTCGCCGGCGGCCGCCATCGGTCCGCGCGCGGCGGACCAGCCGATGTCGGCGTTCTCCAGGATCTGCGAGATCGGGTTGTCGGCCTTGCCGGCGAAATTGCGCGGGGCGGCCTTCTCGGCCTGCTCGCGGATTGCCGAGATCGCAATCGCGACCGGGGCGACCACGATCGAGCTCTTCGCGGCCGGCGGTAGCGGCGGCAATTGCGCGACCGGCGGAGCTGAATTGGTCGCGCGCGGCGACAGCAAGTCCATCGCCTTCAGGCTGACGAGAAACGACACTGCGAGCACCACGACGGCGATCAGGACAGTTTTGAAATTCAATGTCAGACGCATCAATCCCCCAGGCCGCCCCGATGGGGATTTTACAGGGCGGGCGAGGAGGGCGCTAGAGCGCACCGGTGGGGTGGAATTGGGGCGAATGTGTTACCGGCTGCGAACGTGCCATTGTATTGGTTAGCGCGGGGCTAGCCGCGCCGGGGCCGGCGGACTGCCCTCACATTGCCGCGATCTCCGCCACCGCAATAGAAGCGGTCGCCGCCGTCGGACTCCAGGCCCGAGACCATGGTCCCCGCGGGCAGGTCGAGCTGCTCCAGCACCTTGCCGGTCTCGGGGTCGATCCGCCTGATGTCGCTATCCTCGCCTTCCCAGGTGCCGTGCCAGAGCTCGCCGTCGACCCACGTCACCCCGGTCACGAAGCGTTTGCTCTCGATGGTGCGGAGCACCGCGCCGGTCTCCGGATCGATCTGGTGGATCTTGCGCTCGCGATATTGGCCGACCCAAAGCGAGCCTTCCGCCCAGGCCAATCCGGAATCGCCGCCACCGCCTGGCGCCGGGATCGTGCCGAGCACCTTGCCGGTGGCGGCGTCGATCTTCTGGATGCGGTCCTCGGCGATCTGGAACAGGTGCCGGCCGTCGAACGCCGTGCCCGCATGCGCGGCGACGTCGATCGAGCGCGCGATCTTGCCGCTGGCGGGATCGACCGCATTCAATTTGTCGCCGGATGCGAACCAGACATGGCTGCCGTCATAGGTGACGCCGTGCACGTTCTCGACGCCGGGAAAAGGCCCGTACTCCCTGACGATCTCGGCGGCTGAACGCTTCATGTCTTCATCCTTGTAAGGTGATGCATCCTACGTCTTCAGGAGCGGTCCGGGGAGTAACAAGCCTGTCGGGAAACCCGGGACGGGCGGGGTCATCCAGCGCCGCGCGCGGCCATGTCCGAACGACTGCACCTTGTTCGATCGCGCCAGCTCCTCGAGCGCCCGCTGCACCGTGCGCGGGCTGGTTCCCAGCGCCAGCGCGAGCGCGGAGCTCGACCACGGCTCGCCGTCGGAGAGGAAGGCGAGGACCGAGGCGTGCTTCTCCTCGACCGGCCGCGCCAGCACGAGGACGTCGCGCGTCTTGCGCGGCGACAGCACAAAACCCTGCTTGGTCGCGCTGACATCGGCCAGCGGTTTGAGTTTTGTGCGCAGCCGCCCGATCTCGACGCGCAACCGTGCGCGGTGGGATTCATCGACGTGCCTTGCTTGAAACGCACCTGAGATCAACGCCTCGCGCGAGACATCTGCGGGCCATGCCTGCGCCAGCAGACGGGCGAGCGCGAACAGCACCGGCCGGGTTCCGAGCGAGACGACAACGCCTTGCCTGCGCACGACATGATGGAAGGTGTCCAAGACCAGCGCTGTCGAGGTCGCCAGTCTTTCGATCTCCCCGAGCAACAACGGGTGCTCGCTGCCGCGCGCGATCAGGCGCGCCGCCGGCGTGTCGAGGATGAGCCTTGCGCTGTCGACCTCGGCCAGGAGCGCCGGGATTTTCGCCTGCCGCGCTGCTGTTGCCGCGAGGTCGAGCGCCGCGCGCGCGTCTTTGGTTTTCAGCCGCCGGATGGCGATGCCGGCGACCACGAGCTCGCGGACGACTTGGGAGGCAGGCGGCAGCGGGGAGGCGCCGAGCTCGGCCAGCGTGCGCTCGGCGTCGTCGGGGCGGCCGACGAGGAGCAGGCGGCGCGCTTCGATATGGCCTGCATGCGCCGCATTGGCGAGATCGCCGTGCCTTTCGAGTGCGGCGCGCGCGGCCGCGAGCGTTTTCACCGGCCAGTTCAGGTCGCGCGAGACCAGCGCGATCTCGGCTTCCGCCACCACGCATCTTGCGCGCGCAACCGCCTCGCGCGGGCCGAAGGCGCGCGCGGCGCTCCGCAGCAGCGTCTTGGCCTTGGCGAGATCGCCAAGCTGGGCCATCGCGATGCCGCGTAGCGCCAGCGACGGGGCATCGTTGCGCAACGCCACACGATTCAGCGCACCGAGCGGATCGCCGGCCTCGAGCGCCCGCGCCGCGGCGGTGATCAGCGATTCCATGTCAATCCCGCCACACTTGTTACTCCCACCGCGCAACCGCTTGGTGCCAGAAATCGTTGACGGCCGACACTGTGCGGTGAGCAAGAGGTTTGGAGAACCATGATGACTTCAGCAGAAAAAGCAGGAACTAACGCCGCCATGCAGACACCGCCGGTGGTGTCGCCGCAGGACTGGGAGG
This sequence comes from Bradyrhizobium betae, assembly GCF_004123905.1. Classification (GTDB taxonomy): domain Bacteria; phylum Pseudomonadota; class Alphaproteobacteria; order Rhizobiales; family Xanthobacteraceae; genus Bradyrhizobium; species Bradyrhizobium betae_A. Next base: position 20,295 of record NZ_MZXW01000045.1, on the reverse strand, counting down.
CAGCCCGTCAGCAACTGCTCGTCAAGGAAAAGGCGCATACCCGTGCCCGCGACGCCCTCGCCGCCGAGCGCCGGCGCATGCCGTGGATGGAAGTCACCAAAACCTATGCGTTCGAGGGGCCCGGCGGCAAGGTCAGTCTGGTTGATCTGTTCCAGGGCCGGCGGCAGCTGATCGTCTACCGCGCCTTCTTCGAGCCAGGCGTGTTCGGCTGGCCCGATCACGCCTGCCGCGGCTGCTCCATGGTGGCCGACCAGGTCGCCCATGTCTCGCATCTGAACGCCCGCGACACCACGCTGGTGTTCGCCTCACGTGCGCCGCAGGCCGACATCGCCAGGCTGAAGCAGCGGATGGGCTGGACCATGCCATGGGTCACCGTCACAGACAGTTTCGATGCCGATTTCGGCGTCGACGAATGGCACGGAACCAACGTGTTCTACCGCGACGGTGACCGCGTCTTCCGCACCTACTTCATCAAGAGCCGCGGCGACGAGCAGATGGGCGGCACCTGGAACTACCTCGACATCACGCCGCTCGGCCGCCAGGAGGTCTGGGAGGACTCGCCAAAAGGCTATCCGCAGACGCCGACCTACAAATGGTGGAACTGGCACGACAGCTACGCGGAAGGTGCCGCGCCCGACAAGAAGTGGGTCGAGATCTCGGACGCCGGCGAGAAGGCGTTTCGCGAAGAGGCGGCGGAAGGCCGTGACTAGTCCCGCCAGCGCAACTGCCGGTGCGAGCCGCGATGGCGTGGTGGCCGCGCGCCACCTCGCCAGATGGCTGGCGTTAGCGGCCACGCCGACCTTCGCGATCATGGCCGTGTTGACGGCCATGATCGGCGGTGGCTCGGCGGACATGCTGTGCGCCGCCGGACATGGGTCTGTGCTCGGCGGGATGGTGCCGATGTATCTGCTGATGAGCGCGTTTCATTCGGCAGCGTGGCTGAGGCTGATCTCGGAGCGGCGAAGGGCGGTCGGCCGTTAAGACGGCCGCCGCATCACCGCGGCTGCATCGCGTCGCTCTCGTTGAAGAACATGACCATCAGGGTCTCATCGTAGTATCGGCCGGCAAACTTCAGCGCCTTCACTCCGCGGCCGTATTCGATGAAGCCGGCCGCCGCGTAGAGGCGTAGGGCGGGCACGTTCTCGCTGACGACGACGAGCTGGAGCTGCTCGACGCGCTCCGCGGCGTGCGCTGCGACCGCGTTGACGAGCAGTCTTCCCGTGCCGGATTTCCGCGCCTCGGGCCGCACAAACATCCCCCAAAGCACTCCCTTGTGCGCGGTCTTCGCACCGTCCTCGCGATAGAATCCGGCGGTGCCGACGAGTTCGTCTGCGATGAACGCGCCGAACACATCCGACATCGTGAGGCGCTCCTCGAACCAGGCGAGGGGTTTTTCCTGCTCGCGTTCGAGCGTGCTGCCAAAGGCTTCGGGATGCGCCGCGAGAGCCTCCAGCCTGATCGCGCGGTAGAGAGCTGCGTCGGCGGGTGTGAGCAGTCTGATCATGGCTATGCGAGATGTGCCAGCGGAAGGGGCGCGCCAGCCTTCAGCGTCTGGATCGCGATGCTGCTGCGCACCTCCCGCACGATCGGCAGGTTCAGCAGCTTGTCGACGAGGAAGCGCTGATAGTCCTCAAGCTCGGGCACGACGATTTCGAGGAGGTAGTCGGCCTCCCCGGAGACGAGGTGACAGGCGACGACCTCGGGCATGGCAACGACGGTCCTTTCGAAGCTCAGCGCCTGGTCGTTGGCATGGCCGTTGATCTTGACGCCGAGGAAGGCGGAGAAGCCGAGCCCGAGGCGGCCACGCCGCAAGGTGGCGCGGTAGCCGTCGATATAGCCGTCCCGCTCCAGCCGCCGCAACCGCCGCAGGCAGGGTGACGGCGACAATCCGACCTTGTCCGCCAGTTCGATGTTGCTCAATCGTGCATTGGTCTGGAGTTCGGTGACGATGCGCCGGTCGATCGCATCCAGCTCGCATTTTGGCATGAACGGCATCCTGTGGGATCGAGAAGGGCGCAATATTGCGCCCGAGCCGCCAAGACTAGCCCAGTTCGCAAGGACATGCCGCGGTTTTCCGTGGGATGGCTTGCTCCGACCTTGTTGATGGAGTGAGCCGTGACCGAACGCCCGACCATCGCGCCTCTGCTGGAGGCTGTCGATCGCTACTTCACGCTGATGTACGACAATGACGTTTCGCAGTTCGACCGCGTCTTTGCGCCGACTGCGCAGCTCCACGGATTTCGCGACGCTGAACTGCGGATCCTGCCCGTTCGCGACTACAGGACGATGCTGGCCTCGACCGCGTCGCCCAAATCGAAGAATGCCCCGCGCCTTCAGGAGATATTGCTCGTTGATCTGGCGTCGTCGGCGCAGGCCATGGTGAAGGTTCGCGTTCGGATCGATGCGCTCCAGTACGTCGATTATCTGGCGTATCACTGCATCAATCGGACCTGGCTGATCACCGCGAAATCGTTCCACGTGGAGCGACGGCATGAGCCGGCGAGCACCTCGTGACGCCGCAATCTTACTGTCCACCCACCGCCAGCAGATAAGCAACCACCTTGGCCGCTTCGTCGGCCGAGACGCCGCCATAGGGCTGCATCTTGTTGCCGGACACGACCTCGTCCGGCTTGATCAGGAAGCGGGTGAGCTTGTCCTGGTCCCAGACGAAGCCGGCTTCTTTCATCGACGGCGAGTAGTTGTAGTTCGGCAGCGCGCCGGCCTTGCGTCCCAGAATCTTGTTGAGGTTGGGGCCGAGACGATTGTCGCCCTCCTTCACCGAGTGGCAGGTGCGGCAGGAATTGTTGAAGGCCTGCTGGGCCGCTTCGTCGTTCGCCGGCTGCTGCGCGAGAGAGGAGGGGGCGGACAGAAGCAGCGTCAACGCGCCGGCGCCCGCGATCGCGCGCAGCCGTACGGACGTTGGCGGGCGTGTTTGCATCTGCGCCTCCATCGGAGATCGCGCCGCAACACGCGGGCGCGCCGGGATGTCGAGGGCAAACGAAAACGGCCCCGGTGGGTTCCGGGGCCGTTTGCGTCACAATGTCCTGTCGCGTTAGCGCGTCGCGTCGCCGAGGTCGGCGCGGCGCTCGGTCATCGGCAGCACGATCACCTTGGTGCCGACGTTGACGCGGGAATAGAGGTCGCTGACGTCGTCATTGGTCAGGCGGATGCAGCCGGAGGAGACGTGCTTGCCGATCGTGTCGGGGGCGTTGGTGCCGTGGATGCGGTATATGGTGCCGCCGAGATACATGGCGCGGGCGCCGAGCGGGTTGCCGGGGCCGCCGGCCATGTGGCGCGGCAGATAGGGCTGACGGGCGATCATCTCAGGCGGCGGGGTCCAATCCGGCCACTCGGCCTTCTTGGTCACCGACTGGGTGCCGGACCAGGTGAAGCCGTCGCGACCGACGCCGATGCCGTAGCGGACGGCCTGGCCGCTGCCGAGCACGTAATAGAGATAGGTGTTGGGGGTATCGATGATGATCGTGCCCGGGGCCTCACGCGTCGCGTAGGAGACGGTCTGGCGGCGGAAGCGGGCCGGCATCTCGACTGCGTCCTGATCCTCGGATGGCGCAGCCTGATAAGGCTGGTAAGGCTGCGGTGCGGCCATCGGCGGCAGCGGCTGGAAGAAGGGGAAGAGCTGCACCGGCGCGGCCTTGGCCGGACCTGCGAACGCGATGGCCGAGATCGCGACTGCGCCGAAAGCAACGGCGCGCGAGTACGTCTTGAACGTGTCCAGATCGAACATTGGTCGCCCCTGTTTGCTTTGGTGTTTCTTAGGTCACCCCGGCACCGTTTCGGTGCTCCGTTGCCTAATTCACTAACGACAAAAAGTTTCGGGACGTTTGCGCGGAAAACCGAAAACGGTTTCGTCGCGGAAAGGATTGTTTCATGACAGTTTCGTGGCCGCCTGGGCTTGTTAACGAACAAAACAGCGGGCCGACACTTCTGTGACGTCACACGCCTGAAATATCCGTGGTTGATGGTCCTAAGCCGAGAATCATCAAACTCTCGGGATTTCCCCATGCGGGTATTAATAGCGACTGACGCCTGGCATCCGCAGGTCAACGGTGTGGTCCGGACGCTGACCTCGCTGGCCGCTGCCGCCAAGGCGCTCGACGTCGAGATCGACTTCCTCACGCCGGAGGGCTTTCCGTCCTGGCCGCTGCCGACCTATCCGGGCCTGCGCATCGCGCTGCCGAGCCGCAAGGAGATCACGCGGCGGATCGAGAAGGCGACGCCGGAAGCGCTGCACATCGCGACCGAAGGCCCGATCGGCTGGGCTGCGCGCGCCTATTGCCGCCGCAATGGGCTCGCCTTCACGACGTCCTATACGACGCGCTTTCCGGAATACGTGTCGGTGCGGACCGGCATCCCTGATGCCGTCGGCTATGCCGTGCTGCGCCACTTCCACGATGCCGCCGCCATGACCATGGTGGCGACGCCCTCGCTGCGGCAGGAGCTCGCCGGACGCGGCTTCAAGCGCCTCGGCTTCTGGGGGCGAGGCGTCAACACCGAGCTGTTTCATCCCGATCATCCTGCCAAGCTCGACCTGCCGGGCCCGATCTTCATGACCATGGGCCGCGTGGCGGTGGAGAAAAATCTTGAAGCATTCCTCTCGCTCGACCTGCCCGGCACCAAGGTCGTCGTCGGCGACGGCCCGCAGAAGGCGGCGCTCGAGAAGAAGTATCCCGATGCCGTTTTCCTCGGCGAGAAGAAGGGCGCGGATCTGACCGCGCATCTCGCCGCGGCTGACGTGTTCGTCTTCCCGAGCCTGACCGACACCTTTGGCGTGGTGCAGCTCGAGGCGCTCGCCTGCGGCACGCCGGTTGCGGCGTTCCCGGTCACGGGCCCCAAGGACGTCATCGCCGATCACCCGATCGGTGCGATCGACCACGATCTGCGTACCGCGTGCCTGCGCGCCCTCACCATGTCGCGCGAGACCTGCCGCAACTTCGCGCTGGAGCGCTCCTGGGAGAACAGCGCGCGCCAGTTCGTCGGTAACCTCACCTCACTTCAGCCCAGCCGTGCCTTGCGCGCCTCGCCCGTCATGGCGCGGCGGCCGGTGCGCGGTTGACCCTTACGTCTTGACCCACAGCGAGAACCTCATCGATGGCTAAGATCATGAACCTTGACGGAACCCAGCAACTCGACCTCACCCGTGGCACGGTCGAGCAGGCCTATGATCGCTGGGCGCCCGTCTATGACCTCGTGTTCGGCGGCGTGTTCGCCAAGGGCCGCGCAGCGGCGATCGCAGCCACCAACAAGATCGGCGGCCGCGTGCTCGAGGTCGGCGTCGGCACCGGCATTTCGCTGCCGCTCTACGCCCCGCACCTGCGCATCTTCGGCACCGACATCTCGGAAGCGATGCTCGACAAGGCGCGCCAGCGTGTCACCGAGGGCAATCTGAAGAACGTCGAGGGCCTCGCGGTGATGGATGCCGAGAAGCTCGAATTCCCCGACAATTCGTTCGACGTCGTGATGGCGCAATATGTCGTCACCGCCGTGCCGAATCCGGAAGTGGCGCTGGACGAATTCGCCCGCGTGCTGCGCCCGGGCGGCGAGCTGATCATCCTCACCCGCGTGAGCGCCGACACCGGCGTGCGCCGCTTCATCGAGCAGAAGCTCCAGCCGGTGGTGCGCCCGCTCGGCTTCCGCACTGCCGAGTTCGCCTGGTCGCGTTATGCCAAGTGGCTGTCCGGTGCGAAGGGAATCGAGCTCGCCGAGCGCCGTCTGATTCCGCCGCTCGGCCATTTCTCGCTGGTGCGCTTCCGCAAGGTCGACGTCGCCAAGGCGGCCTGAGCAAGGCTGTGTCAGAGCGGCGGTTCGATCCGCCGCTCACGCGTTCCCGTGCGTCATCGCGCCGCTGCACATCGTCACATGACAAAATGATGATGTCATACGACCTACATCGAATCCCTGTAAATCCTGAACCCGAAAGCATTTTGGGGGAGAGCATGATCAAGAATTATCTCGAGCAGCTGCGAATCCAGCGCTGGGACGACCATCGCTACTATCACCACAGCCGCATCAATCAGAGCCTGCACTTCGTCAGCGCGCTGAGCTTCCTCTTCGCCTATGTCTGGCTGTTCGTCGATCCGATGCTCTCGGCGCTGGTCGGCTGGCTGGTCTCGATGACCTCGCGCCAGGCCGGTCACTTCTTCTTCGAGCCGCACGATTACGACCACATCAACCAGGCGACGCACGAGTACAAGGAAGACATCAAGGTCGGCTACAACCTTCAGCGCAAGGTGGTGCTGATGGCGATCTGGGCGTTGTCGCCGCTGGTGCTGTTCGTCGATCCGACGCTGTTCGGCCTGTTCACGCCCTGGGCGAGCGCGACCGACTTCATGCGGCAGGTTGCAAAAATCTGGCTCGTGATCGGCGGCGGCGGCCTGCTGTTCCGCACCGTGCACCTGTTCTTCATCCGCGACGTCGAGACCGGTCTTGTCTGGATGACCAAGATCCTGACCGATCCGTTCCATGACCTGATGCTTTACCGCAGTGCGCCGCTGGCGCTGATGCGCGGCGAGCTGATGGATCCCGGCCTGCACCTCAACCCCGAGCACACGCTGGGCCTCATCTCCGAGTCCACGCTCGAAGAGCAGCACGCCTGATCCGGCTCTCGCCCAGATCCAACATTCCGATGTCTGATGGTTACGTCATGCCCGGCCTCGTGCCGGGCATCCACGTCTTGGGGGCTGCTTACGCGGTGCTTCCTTCACCTCTCCCCGCGTGCGGGGAGAGGTCGCATTTGCGCGAAGCGCAAATGCGGGTGAGGGGGGCTCTCCGCGGGGGGGCTGCTAGCAGGGTGTCCGCCAACTCTCACCGCGCGCGCGGAGAGTCCCCCTCACCCCGACCCTCTCCCCGCGAGCGGGGCGAGGGGGAAGCGCGGGCGGTGTTCGGGGAAAAGGCTGCGACCTCAGCGGCCAAAACGCTTGGCCAGCATCTCTTTCAAAATCTGCCGCTTGATGTTCTTGTTGGTGAGCACGCCGTCGTGCCACCAGAAGCCGTCGGCCTTCATCTTCTCCGCCGCTCGAACGAAGCGCTCGGCGACTTCGGTGAAGTCGGCGTCGGTGTAGTTCAGGCTGAAGATCAGCCGTCCGGTGCCGACCCAGCTCAGCGACAGGCCTTCGGCGCGCAGATAGTATTGCAGCATCCAGTTGTAGCGGGACGGGGTGGTGTATTTCACCGTCCAGATCGACGAGAAGTTGGCGAAGCGGACCGGCAGGTCGGCGTCGGTCATCATCTGGTTGAGCTTTTCGGCGCGGCCGTTCCAGGTGGCGTCCAGCCCGTCATAGATGGCGCGGAAGTTCGGGGAGGCCAAGCGGCTCAGGAACTCGTCCATCGCCGTCATGACGTAGGGATGCGAGTTGAAGGTGCCGCGGGCGAAACAGATGTCGGCGGGGCGATCGTCGTTGAAGCGGCGCATCAGCTCGCGCTTGCCGCAGACCACGCCGACCGGCAGGCCGCCGGCGAGGCTCTTGCCGTAGGTCACCATGTCGGCCTTGACGCCAAAATATTCCTGGGCGCCGCCGGCGGCGAGACGGAAGCCGACGAAGACTTCGTCGAAGATCAGCACGATGCCGCGCTCGGTGCAGACGGCACGCAGCTTCTTGAGCCATTCCGTGTACGCCGCGCGATCAAAGTTGCCGCCGCGGGAGGAATCGACCAGCGAAGAATCGCCGGGCGCGTTGCCGTTCGGATGCAGGCCTTGCAGCGGATTGACCAGCACGCAGGCGATGTCCTTGCGCGTGCGCAGCACGTGCAGCGTCTTCTCCGACATTTCGGCCAGGGTGTAGGTCTCGTGCGCGGCGATCGGATTGCCGACGCCGGGCTGCACGTCGCCCCACCAGCCGTGATAGGCGCCGGCGAAACGGACCAGATGCGTGCGCTTGGTGTGGTAGCGCGCCAGCCGCACCGCTTGCATGACGGCTTCGGTGCCGGACATGTGGAAGGAGACTTCGTCGAGGCCGGAGATCTGGCAGAGCCGTTGCACGTTATCGAGGATGACGGGATGGTAGGGGCCGAGCACCGGACCGAGCGCATGCGCCCGCTTCTCGGAGCCCTCGATGCACTCCTTGTAGAAATCGTTGCCGAAGATGTTGACGCCGTAGGACCCCGTGAGATCGTAGGACGTGTTGCCGTCGACATCCGTGACGGTGACCCCGCTGGACGATTCCATGAAGGTCGAGGTGCCCAGATGCTCGCGGACGAGACGCGAGAACTGGAACGGCACGCGGTAGGTTTCGGTGAAGTGCAGGTCGGAGATTTTTTCCGCCGCTTCCTTCGTCATCGCGCGGCCCTTGGGGTAGCGCCCGGCGTAGAGGCTGGCGAGGCGGAAGAAGGCCTCCTTGCGCTGCGTCACCACATGATCAGGCGCGCCGTCGCAGCCGAAGTACTTGTCGCCCTCGAACTCGTAGAACGGGAGCAGCTTTGCCACCCGGCGCGACATCTTGGAGTGCCCGGCGAGCGAGCGGTGCTTGGCGCGGGACAATGCGAGCCGCGCCTTGAGCTTCGGGAAGGCGGCGGCAGCGGACGCTGCGGCGGCCACGGAAAATGAGAGAATCGGGAGTGTCGTTTCCATGACAACAAGCGCTAATACTGCGAGCTGACAGATTCATGACAGTCAAAGCCCTCATCGCCTCTTTCACCCAGCAGGAAGACCTCAACTTCCTGTTGACCAACCGCATCCCCCGCGCGGCCCTGACCCGCTTCATGGGCTGGTTCTCCAAGATCGAGAACCCGCTCGTTCGGGACGGCTCGATCGCGCTGTGGAAGCTGTTCTCCGACCTCGATTTGTCGGAGGCGCGCAAGACCCACTTCAAGAGCCTGCACGACTGCTTCACCCGGGAGCTCAAGCCGGGCCTGCGGCCGTTCGACCCGGATCCGGCGATCGTTGCCAGTCCCTCGGACGGCATCGTCGGCGCCCATGGAAGGATTGCCGACACCGAGCTGTTCCAGGTCAAGGGCGCGCCCTATTCGCTGCTCGACCTGCTCGGCGATTCCGCGCTGGTCGATCAGCACCGCAACGGAAGCTTTGTCACGCTGCGGCTGACGTCGAGCATGTATCACCGCTTCCATGCACCCTTTGACGCGCATATCGAGCGGGTCACGCTGATCCATGGCGACGTCTGGAACGTCAATCCGATCGCGCTGAAGCGGGTCGAGCGCCTGTTCTGCAAGAACGAGCGCGCGGTGATCCGCACGCATTTGTCGACTGGCGAAGCGGTGACGCTCGTGCCGGTCGCGGCGATCCTGGTCGCGAGCATCCGCCTGCACTTCCTCGACATGGTGCTGAACGCGCAGACGAAGGGCCCGGTGAATTTCCCCTGCGACGTCAACGTGACCAAGGGCGAGGAGCTCGGCTGGTTCGAGCACGGCTCGACCATCATCATCCTGGCGCCCGGCGATTTCGCGTTCTGCGACGGCATTGCCGAGGGTACACGTATTCGCGCAGGTCAAGCGCTGTTGAAGCGAAACTAGCCTTCAATCCGCCGTCCCCGCCGCCTATATCGTCAGCGGGGACGATTCTAAGACGACGGATTTGATGATGGCGCGGGCGCCGGTCATGGCGGCGGGTGGTATTGTGCTGCGGCGTGGTTCGCCGCCGCTGATTGCGGTCGTGCGCCAGCGCAAGCGCAACGAATGGGTTCTGCCCAAGGGCAAGCTCGACGACGGCGAGACGCCGAAGCAAGCCGCGCACCGCGAGGTGCTGGAAGAGACCGGCCACGAGGTCGCCATCCACGAGTTTCTGGGCACGCTCGTCTATCAGTCCGGCGGTCGCTCCAAGGTCGTGCATTTCTGGCGGATGGAAGCCAATGGCGGTCCGGTCCGCAAGCTGATGAACGACATCAAGGCGGTGGACTGGGTGACGCTGGACGAGGCGCTCGCGCGCCTGTCGCGCGAATATGAGCGCACGTTCCTGACGCAAATCGGCCCGATCGCGCTTGCGGCGGCGGGGCTGGTGCCTGTGGCGGCTCCGGAGGCGATGCCCGTTCCCGAACCGACGTTGCCATTGGCGGCCGACGACATCGATGCAGCCTTGCACACGCTGACGCCGGCCGAAGCGGCATCCGTCGACGAGTTGCGGCATGGGTTGTTGCAGAAGGTGAAGGCCTGGCTGCGCGGCGAGGCGTGAGCTTTTCCGTTCCTCTCTCTCCACGTCGTCATTGCGAGCGCAGCGAAGCAATCCAGAATCTTTCCGCGGAGGGACTCTGGATTGCTTCGCTGCGCTCGCAATGACAGAGAACAACGAGCGCGTCCTCCAACTATCGCTGCTTCTTCTCCTTCGGAGCGGGCGCGGGCCTGCGTGGTGCGGCGGGGCGTTGGGCACCGGGCAGGCGCTGCTGCAAGCCGGGCCGGCGCGGTGCAACGCCTTGTTGCGGCTGGACGGCCGGCTGCGCACCGGGCTGGCCCGGCTGCAATCCGGTGCGCGGCGTTTGTGGCTGCGGTGTCGTGCCCGGCTGCGACGGCGTGACCGCTCCGGGCTGAGCCGGAGTCTGTCCGTTTCGTTGCGGCTGTGTCGCGCCGCCGGATTGCGTGCCTCGTCCGGTGCGCGGTGTACCTGCAGGCTGTCCCGCACCTTGTTGTTGCCTCTGTTGCTGCTGCCCCTGGCCTGCGCGCGGCGTGCCCGGCTGCGCGGCGCCGCCTTGTCCTTGCCGCTGCGGCGGTTGCGCTCCCTGGCGACCCGGTGTCCCCGGCTGCTGCTGACCCGGACGGTTGTTCGGACCGGGCTGGCCGTTCGGCCGCTGCGGTTGCTGAGCCGGCGCCGTCGTCGGCCGCAATTGCTGCTGCTGAGGCGGCTGGGCCGGCCGTGGAATGCGGCTGATCGCGGCCGGATTGGCGCGGCGGAAATCGCGCTGCTCGGTGACGATCTGGCGGCCCGTGGTTTGCGCCAGATGCACCTGGCTGACGAAGCCACGGTCGCGCGCGATCTGCTGCGCGGGAATCGTGATCGGCACGGCCGCAAAGCGCATGCCGCCTGTGCCGCCCGCGCCCGGGCGGATCGCAAAGCCGCTCGCGCCTTGCGTCAGTGCGCCGAGCCGCGTGCCGCTGCTACGGTCGTTGACCTCGATATGGCCGACCCGGCCGTCAGCGTCGGGATAGAGTTTTACGTTGACGTTATTCGTGGTGTTCGCGGTCGCGTTCTCGGGCACGTCGACGACGCCGGTGGTGCCGCGGATGCCGAGTGTCGCGGTCGGCGTCGCGATCTTCATGTCGCCGGTCTTCGCCACGGCCGCCGCAACGAAGGCGACGGTGCCCTTGCCGATGTCGAAGATTGCCGAATTCTGCTTGCCGCCGTCCTCATAGACGTAATTGTCGATGGTGATCCTGGCGCTGGCGGAGAGATTGAACGTGGTCGCATCGTTGAAGGTGATGCCGAGCGAGGAGCTCGACGAGGTCTGCACGACGTCGTTGAGATAGATGTCGTCGCGCACTTTCAGCGGATAGGAGTTCTTGTCGCGGATCACGGTGGCGATCCCCGTGACGGTCGCGACGTTGCCGATCGGCTCGACGGCGGCAGGTTGTGCGTCTGCCGCGGGTGTTGGCGTGGCGGCGGGCGCCGGGGAGGGTGCAGGCGTTGGCTGTACTTGCGGCTGCACCTGCGCAAGCTCGATTGTCTCGGAGACAGATGCAGCGTTCGCGCCGGCCAGCGGCAACGCCAGCAGCGGAACAGCAAACACGAAGCGGCGCCAAGCCACTATCAAAGCCACGAATGAGGTCCCGGTGAGAACGTGAGGCGAGGTCTGCCGATATCAGCCGCGTCAGGCTGAATGGTGGATGAACATGGTCGCACGGCACCGGTGAACGTTCAAACGCCACGTCCCGGTGTCAGGGACGTGGCGCCATCATTAGAACAAGAAGGCTCGTCAGCCGCGATGCGTCCGGTGTCAGCTCACGCGCTTCCAGGTCTGGCCGCCGCAGAACATGCCGCCGAAGGCGCAACCCTGCACGCGCATCGCATTCGGGCCCTTCATCGCGATCGTCGAGTCGTAGTTGCGGCCGGAGTCGGGATCGTGGATGCGGCCGCTCCACTTCGCGCCGTCGGGCTTCATGTTGATCAGGATGCGCTCGTTGGACTTCTCGGCGTAGCCGCACAGATTGGTGCCGCACTGCTCGACGCGGACATTGCCCTTGTTCTCTTCGGTCGCCCAGACGCCGATCGGCGTGTTGGCGGCTTGCACGGGCGCGACGGCAACCGGAGCCGGGGCGGGCACATAAGCAGGCGCTGCTGCGACCGGAGCAGGAGCCGCGACCGGCGCGGGCTGCGTCGTCGTATCGATAGACGGGGCGGCGGCAATGGTCGCTGCCGGCGCGGCGGGGGCGGCCGGCGCGGTCGCCTGCACCGGCGCCTGCTGCACGGGCTGCTGCTGCACCGGCGCCGGCGCAGGCTGCGCGGTGGTGGCCGGAGCCGGCGCGGTGTCGGAATCATCGTCCTTGGAGCCAAGGCCTTTGAGGTTGATGTTGTTCAGCTTGATCGGCTTGTCAGACAGGCCCGGCGCCACGATGGTCACGCAATTGAGCGAGGCGCAATTGCGCGGCGTCTCGATGCGGATGTGCTGGCCTTCGACCTGGAACGAGATCGAATTGCCGGCATGGGTTGCGGCAGTCGAAGCGAGGAAGAGCGCGGCGGCGATGGTGAGCTTGTTCATGACAACCTCCGAAAAATGTGTGGTCCCGATATGGACGAAGTCGCTGGTGGATGAAGCGTGGTTCGACCCTACGCCGTGCCTCTCCGGCGTTCTGTGATGGACGTCACAACGACTCGCGGGCGCTCGTAAGTGAGTTTTGGGTGAGCCAGCGCACATTCAGCCGGGTTCCTCCCGCGTAATGTTGTCGGGACACAGAGGGAGGCGCCGATGACGCGGCTTGTGACTTCACTTGGCATCGTGATCGCACTGACGGCGATGGCGCCCGCAGCCGAGGCCGGCTCCTATTCCTTCTCGATCGGCGGCCACCGGTTCCACGTCGAGGCGCCGCGCAACTGCCGGTCCGCCTCCTGTGTTTCGGTTTCCGAGCGCAGCCTGCGGTCGAAGGAAGATGTCGACGCGAGACCGGCCCCGCCGCCTGCGCCCGCCCCGGTCGTCCAGGCGCCGCAGCCGGTCTATCCGGTTGCGCCGGTCCGGCCAGCGCAAGCGACGGTCGTCGCTCCGCCACCGGCACCGCCGGCCACTGTCCTTGCCGCCGCGACGTCACAACCTGTCGTGCCGCCGCCGGCGCCAAAACTTGAGGCGCCAAGGATTGAGGCGCTGAGCCCCAATCCGCCGCGGGTTGAGCTGTCGCGCCTTGATTTGCCGAAGACGATTACGCTCGACCGGCCGCGGATGGAGCCGCCGGTCGGCAATCCGGACCCCACGCTTCAGCCGGCCACAACAATTCCGAAACGTAGCGACGACGAGCCTGACTATCTGCCGCTCGGGCAATGGGAGAGCGACGGCGCCAAGAGCATGGTCCGCATCGAACGTTGCGGCCCAGCGCTATGCGGCTACGTCCTGACCGAGAATTCGGGCAAGGGCGAGAGCGTGCTCGTCAACATGAAGCCGAAAGCGCACGACGCGTGGGCCGGCAGCATCTACAGCCGCTCGAGCGGCAACACCTATTATGGGACGATGACGCTGAAGAGTCCCGGCAAGCTCTATGTCGAGGCCTGCGCGATCGGGCGCTTCTGGTGCTCCGGCAACGACTGGACGCGGGTGGAGGGGCAGCCGGACAAGGTGATCACCACGTCGCGGCAGTGGGGCGCTAGGTCGTAGCGGGTACCAAAGTCTCTAGATCATGCCGAGCACGATGGCGCCGACAAAGGCCATGGCGAGGTACGCGGTGACTATGCTCAGTCTCCCGGCGAACGTCATGAGGTGGCTCCCTCCATGCGCGCTGCCTAGCGCGCAGGATCATGGTTAACAGAAACTCTCGATACGAAAAAGTCATCCTTGCTGTCACTCATCTTCGGCAGCAATCGGCGGGCCGCGCCCGGTATGGTTAAAGAACACTGAAATCAACGTGTTGAAGAGTCTTTAAGTAAATTCACCGAACGTGCGTGCATGACGCGCGGAGTTCGTTTGTATCTCGTCGGCTCCATCGTCCTTGTTTCGCTAGCGGGTTGCGGACGCGGCTTTTTCCAGGCCGAACGTGAACCATGGCGGGCCGAGGCCGAAGCCGCATGCCTGAAATCGGGCGCGGTCAAGGAGAGCGCGGACATCGTCCGCATCGAGCCGATCTCCGGCCCGGGCATGTGCGGCGCCGAGTATCCGCTGAAGGTCGCCGCCATCGGTGACGCCTCCAGCAGCTACGGCTTTGCCGATGAGGAATTGCGCCCGCCGGGGAGCGTCGGCAACCAGCCGCGCTGGCCGGTGCAGCCGCAGTCGAATTATCCGCAGGGGCAGAACTATCCGCAGCGCTCGAACTATCCCGAGAGTGCAGTGCGCCAGCCCTCCGGCTACGGCGCGTCATCCGGTCCGATGCCGCTGAATGCACCCGGCGTGGCGCCGCAGGAGGACGAGATCGACCTGCCGCCCGAGGGCACCGATGCTGCGGGTGCGGCGCGCTACATGAATGCGCCGAGCTATCCGGCGCGGTCGGCGGCGCCTTACGCGCAGCCGCCGGCGCAACAGCCGCGCCTTGGCCCTGTGCAAGGCAATCCTGTCGCCGCCGTCGGTCCGGTTGTCGTGAAGCCGACCGCGACGCTGGCCTGTCCGATCGTCTCCGAGCTCGACCGCTGGCTGTCCGACACCGTGCAGCCGTCGGCGATGCGCTGGTTCGGCGCCCGCGTCGCCGAGATCAAGCAGATCTCTGCCTATTCCTGCCGCGGCATGAACGGCAATTCGCACGCCCACATCTCCGAGCATGCCTTCGGCAACGCGCTCGATATCGCTGCCTTCGTGCTCGCCGATGGCCGCCGCATCACCGTGAAGGACGGCTGGCGCGGCATGCCGGAAGAGCAGGGATTTTTGCGCGACGTGCAGTCGGGGGCGTGCGCGCATTTCACCACGGTGCTGGCGCCGGGCTCCAACGTCTATCACTACGATCACATCCACGTGGATCTGATGCGCCGCGCCAGCCGCCGCCTGATCTGCCAGCCCGCCGCAGTCTCCGGCGAGGAAGTCGCCGCGCGAGCGGGCGGGCGCAGTCCTTATGCCAGCACGCGCGATCCGTCCGTGACCGGTTCGCTCGGTGGGCGCAGGAGCAACAAGCGCGAGAAGATCAACGAGGAAGACGAGTTCGCGGACGACTAGGCTTGCCTTGCGAAGATCGACCTCCATCGTCATTGCTTCGTCGCATCAGCGCAAAATTGCTACGCAATTTTGTCGCGAGCTCCTCGCAATGACGAGGAGAGACTGAGATTCATTATGCCCACCGACATCGTCCGCTATCTCACCCATCCGCAGGTGCAAATCGACCCTGATGTGCCCGTGCCGCAATGGGGCCTCAGCCCGATAGGCCGAACGCGCGCCGAGGGGCTTGCGCATGCGGGCTGGCTCGCGAACACCACGCAGATCATCTCCAGCGGCGAGCGCAAGGCGATCGAGACCGCCGAGATCATCGCCATCAGGCTCGGCATCATGATCGAGATCTGCGAGGCCATGCACGAGAATGACCGCTCGGCGACCGGCTTCCTGAAGCCGGCCGAATTCGAAGCAGTCGCCGACCAGTTTTTTGCGCAGCCTTATCTGAGCGTCCGCGGCTGGGAGCGGGCCATCGACGCGCAGTCGCGCATCGTGCGCGAGACCGAGGCGGTGCTGGCACGCAATCGTCCCGGCGATGTTCTCTTCGTCGGCCACGGTGCCGTCGGCACGCTGCTGTTCTGCCACACCGCCGGCCATCCAATCGACCGCGCCCACGATCAGCCGGCCGGCGGCGGCAATTGCTTTGCGTTCATGCGGGATGGACGCGATGTCCTGCATGGGTGGCGCAAGACGGAGGAGATCGGGCGGTAGCTCTACGACGTCATTTCGAGGTCGGCTTCGACGGTGCTGGGACCAGCCCCATGCACAGCTGCACCTCGGCCGGAACGTTGTAGGTGCGCATGATGTAGCGGCTGTCGCGGAGGCCTGACGCCTCACGTTGCACCACGAACATCCAGAGCGCCTGGCCGGCTTCCATCACCAGCTTGCGCCGGGCCAGTGGCATCGAGCCCGGCACTTCAGCGAGCGCGTGTGCAGCGTCGAACTCGCGCAAACGCGTGAGCGCCTGTTCGAGTGTGCGGCCCATCCGGCCAAGCGCCGAGGCCTGTTCCTGGACGATCTCATAATGGAGGATATCGACGGGCGGGCGAAGATCACGAGACATGGCCCGCAATATAATGGCGCAGGACCGGCGCGCGCAACGCGCGGTCCGCTCGCAATTACCTCGCCCGGTACGCCGCCAGGAACATCCGCGTCGCGCTGTCGACCACCTCGGTCATGCGCTCTTCCGACGGCGGCGGCGCGGCCTGGAACACGAAAGGCAGGAACAGTGAGGCCTTGCTCAGTTCCATGAACTGCGATGCCGCGAGGTCGCAATCGTCGATCGCGAGATCGCCGGAGGCGACATGGGCTTTGAGATATTCGGACAGCCGGTTGATGGTCTTGTCCAGCACGCGCAGATAATAGCGGCGGCCGACATCGGGCATGCGCTCGGCGATCGCCATCACGGTGCGGATCGCCGATCCGCCGCCGGGCCGGCAGAGCAGATGGATATAGGCCTGGCCGAACTCCTTCAGCGTGGTCTCGGCATCGCGGGCGGGGTCGAAATTGAACACGACCTGGCCGTGCTGGAGCGCTTCCTGCTCGAGGATGGCTTCGAACAGCGCGCATTTGTCGGCGAAGTACACATAGAGCGTGCCCTTGGAGACCTGCGCCGCGCGCGCGATCTCGCCCATGCTGGCGCCGTCAAAACCCAGATCCATGAACACCTTACGGGCACCGTCCAGAATCTGGCGGCGCTTGGAGCTGTCCTCCTCCTGGATGACGTGCAGACGTTCGCTGGCAGCTACAACCATTGGTTCAGGGTCTCGGAAGGTTTCTGGACGGGTGCCGGACGATGAAACGCAAATAAAGGATTCGGGCCAGTAGGGTCCATGCTCGGGAATATTATGTATATTGACCGAACCGTTCGGTCAATGATATTTGGGATCAGCGAGAGGAGCTGGCCGCAGCGCGGCCGCCCTTGATCGCGCTTTTTTTGGGGAGGCCTTTATGGCCGTATCGAGAGATCAGGCTGCGCGCGTCCTTCGCCAGGAAGCGGTGGAGACGAATTCGGCGAACGCTGACGCTACGGCTGAGACGCCGGTAGCCCTCGCCGAGCAGTTGCGCTCTCATGTGGCCGAGGAAACCAAGCGCCGCACCGGCGAGGCTCCGGAGAAGCCCGTGACGGACAAGCCGGCCCCGACCGCACCCGCCGCTGCCGCGCCAAAATCCGGCAAGCGCAAATTCGTCATGATGGGGATCGGCCTGGTGCTGGCGCTCGCGGCCGCCAGCTATGCCGGCTATTACACACTGGTCGGCCGCTTCTATGTCTCGACCGACGATGCCTATGTCCGCGCCAACAACACCATGCTGGGTGCGCGCGTGGCCGGCCACATCTCCTCGGTCCTTGCCGGCGATAACTCCACGGTGCGCGCCGGCGACGTCATCTTCCGCATCGACGACGGCGACTACAAGATCGCGGTCGATGCCGCCGCGACCCGGATCGCGACCCAGCAGGCCACCATCAATCGCATCGGCCGCCAGATCGCTGCGCTTGACAGCCAGGTCGCGCAGGCCAAGGCGCAGCTCGTCTCCGCCGAAGCCGGCCTCAAGCGCGCCGATCTCGACTATGAGCGCCAGCAGGCGCTGAGCAGCAAGGGCTTCGCCTCGCGCGCCACCTTCGAGAGCTCGGAAGCCGGACGCGACCAGGGCGCCGCTGCGGTCAAGGCTGCGCAGGCCGCCTACGACGTCGCCGTCAGCAATGTCGACGTCACCAGGGCGCAGCAGGCCGAAGCACAGGCGCAGCTCGCCGAGCTGAAGACCACGCTCGCCAAGGCCGAGCGCGACCTCGCCTTCACGGCGGTGCGCGCGCCGGTCGATGGCACGTTCTCGAACCGCCTGGTCAACGCCGGCGACTTCATCGCGGTCGGCCAGCGCCTCGGCAACGTCGTGCCGCTCGACGACGTCTATATCGACGCCAACTTCAAGGAAACGCAGCTCAAGCGCATCCGTCCGGGCCAGCCCGTGACGATCAAGGTCGATGCCTATGGCATGCGCAAGTTCTCAGGGATCGTCGACAGCATCGCCGCGGGCTCCGGCTCGGTGTTCACGCTGCTGCCGCCCGACAACGCCACCGGCAACTTCACCAAGATCGTGCAGCGCGTGCCGGTGCGCATCCGCGTGCCGAAGTCGGTGGCGAAGCAGAACCTGCTCCGTGCCGGCATGTCGGTCTATGCGACTGTCGACACCAACAAGGGCGCGCCCGACGCCGACAGCGAGATCGATCTCGACGATCCCACCATGGTCCATCCGCAGTAAGCGCGCGTTCTGAGCGCTACGAGGTCAGACCATGGCCAACGCCACGACTGCTTCCCCCGCCATGATGGCGAACCCCGCTTCGGAGCGCATCGCGCCGAAGCGGCTGTTCGCCTTCATCATCATGGTGTTCGGGATGTTCATGTCGATCCTGGACATCCAGATCGTCTCGGCCTCGCTGAGCGAAATCCAGGCCGGATTGTCGGCGAGCTCCAGCGAAGTCTCCTGGGTGCAGACCGCCTATCTGATCGCCGAAGTCATTGCGATCCCGCTATCGGGGTTTTTGTCGCGCGCCCTCGGTACGCGGCTGCTGTTCGCGATCTCGGCCGCCGGCTTCACGGTCTCGAGCCTGCTCTGCGGCTTCGCCACCACCATCGAGGAGATGATCCTCTGGCGAGCGCTCCAGGGCTTCCTCGGCGCCGGCATGATCCCGACGGTGTTCGCTTCGGCCTATACGGTGTTCCCGCGCTCGAAATTCCACATCGTCGGTCCCATCATCGGGCTTGTTGCGACCTTGGCTCCAACGATCGGCCCGACCGTCGGCGGCTACATCACTGATTTGATGTCGTGGAACTGGCTGTTCTTCATCAACGTCGTGCCCGGCATCGCCATCACGCTCGGGGTGATCGCGCTGGTTGATTTCGACGAGCCGCATTTCGAATTGCTCGATCGCTTCGACTGGTGGGGCCTGCTGTTCATGGCCGGCTTCCTCGGCACGCTGGAATATGTGCTGGAGGAAGGTCCGCAATATGAATGGATGCAGGACACGTCGGTCGCGATCTGCGCCTGGATCGGCGCGATCTCGGCGATCGCCTTCTTCTGGCGCGTGTTCACGGCGGCCGAGCCGATCGTCAATTTGCGCACCTTCTCCAACCGCAATTTCGCGATCGGCTGCGTCCTCCAGTTCTGCATCGGCATCGGCCTCTACGGCCTCACCTACATCTATCCGCGCTATCTCGCGGAAGTGCGCGGCTACAGCGCGCTGATGATCGGCGAGACCATGTTCGTCTCGGGCATCACCATGTTCCTGGTCGCGCCGCTGGTCGGCCGGCTCATGGTCAAGCTCGACATGCGCTACATGATCGCGTTCGGCCTCATCGTGTTCGCGATCGGCTCCTACCAGATGACCTGGATCACCCGCGACTACGACTTCTACGAACTGCTCGTGCCGCAGATCCTGCGCGGCATCGGCATGATGTTCGCGATGGTGCCGACCAACAACATCGCGCTCGGCACGCTGGCGCCCGACCGGGTAAAGAACGCGAGCGGCCTGTTCAACCTGATGCGCAATCTCGGCGGTGCGGTCGGCCTTGCCGTCATCAACACCGTGCTCAACGACCGCACCGACCTCCACATCACGCGCCTGCAGGAACGCGTGACCTGGGGCAACGCCACCGCGACCGAAACCCTGACCATGCTGATGCAGAAGTTCCAGGGGCTCGGCGATTCCACGCTGATGGCGATGAAGCAGCTCAGCCAGATCGTGCACCGCCAGGCCGTGGTGATGAGCTTTGGCGATGCCTTCTTCGTGTTGACGGTGTTCTATCTCGGCCTCAGCCTCTTGGTCATGCTGCTGAAAAAGCCGGCCTCGCTGGCCGGCGGCGGCGACGCGCACTAGGCGGCTATGGCGTTGGGCGAGCCGTACACTCGATGTCATCGCCCGGCTTGATGTTCAGACCGGGGACATAGCTGACGGTTGTTCGGACACATCACTGACAGTTTGACCGCGGGTCAAGTCGATTGAGCCGACCTGCCAGCTGGCAAAGAAGACACCGTAACGGCCGTCGCGGTCGAGCGGCCTGACGGCCAGCTGCTC
>NZ_MZXW01000031.1 GCF_004123905.1 Bradyrhizobium betae | reverse complement strand
CTAATTCACTAACGACACGTCAATTCTTTGGCATGTGAGCAAGACTGACCAGCGCCGAACGCAGCAGCGGTTTCACAGTGGTTCCATCACCGTCCAACACGGCAACTACCGGTGACTGAGAGTTCTGTAAGGCTCCCGCCTGATCAAGGCGTGCAAGATGTTCCACCATCCCCGAACGCTATGTCCAACGTGTCGAACAGAAGCGGTGCTGGCTCGGATTACGCCCGGCCACTTTGGCTTCGATATCCGGACGTTTGAGTGCCCCGCGTGCAAGGACGTCCACCAGCTTGTGGCCGATCTGGTTGATCCGATGAAATCCCCACGAACAACCGGCTGGCTCCACGGCCAACTGCAACCGCCGAGGTAGCGGCTGCACGTTATTGAGCCGGGTTTTCGTATGAGGGCCTTGAATACACAGGCACAGTGCCAATCTCACGTCCGTCATCGCTGACTATGGCGATGCGACGCTAGGATCATCTTCAGGCTTATCAAGTGCAACGCCGATGGCAGCGTCGTCGCCCTGATGATTGCGGCAATATCGTCGTCGCAAACAAAGCCCGATGAATCAAAAAGCCTGTGGTCATCCTCAACATCAAAAAAATAGCGGGCATTGGCAACCTCCAGATGCCGAGTTCTTGCGGAAGGCGTTGTTCCGATAGGGGCCGCATCAGTTGGCGGCCTCTTTCATAACCCGACTAAACCTGCCATGTCGCTTGATGGCCCATCAGCGAAGTCGCCGAGCGCTTCGTTGAGGTCCGCTCAGTACGGCAAGGCCGACCAGATTTGCTCCGGTTGAGTTCTTCGCATTTTGACCCACCGCGGGCTCCAGAGCGTCGAGCTGCCTCTAGGCACTGGACCGGCTTGTGCAATAGTGTTCACAAAGGAACATAACCCTCCATCGTGAGTTCCTTCCTCGGGCGCAGCAGGGTGCGCAGGGGACAACCATGCAAGGCGCGGCAATCATAATCCTCGTGGTCGAAGACGATCAGCTTATCCGCGACATGGTGGCCGACGCATTGTCCGATGGCGGTTTTGAAGCCGAGGTCGCCGTCAGTGGAGAGGATGCAGTTATTCTTCTGCAGGGTGACCAAATCAAGTATCGCGCGCTCATCACCGATATAAATTTGTTCGGTACACTCGATGGCTGGCAAGTCGGCCACCGCGCGAGGGAGCTAAATCCGGACATCCCAGTCATCTACATGACGGGCGCTGCGGCCGATCAATGGTCCGCGCACGGCGTCCCCAACAGCATTTTGTTAAACAAGCCATTTGCACCTGCGCAAATCGTGACCGCCGTATCTCAACTTCTGAACACCGGAGCGCCGCCAGCGTAGTGTAACCCTCCTGAGGGAGGGGACGTCAGTAGCCCAGCAGAGTATCTACTTATGCTTATCCTCATTGACCCTCCTGAACAGCGTTCGCGGCTAATCGAAAATATCCGGCGCCGCATGGGTGAAGAGATCGAGGAAGTTGCCTTGATCATTTGCGAAGGCAAGTCCGCCGAACGCTCCCTGCGACGATTGCAAACGCTTACAATGCTGCTCACGTCGATGAAGTAGCTACGGCTCCGACTCGGCTTCTATCCTGGCGGATGGTTGGCCGCGGGTCCGCTCAAGAAAACTCGCGTCGACAGAAGGTTCGTCGAACGGTACCGAACGCGAGACGTCCCGCCAAATGGCGAGGCGGTTCAGAGGACAGTCTTTGCCCTTGAAATGGCCGCGAAGTTGTTTCTAGGAGATCAAATCCTGTGTCCCCTGGAAGCAACCGGCGGATAGGCAGCATGTGTGTCGGCGTCCAATTGCTCTATAGCCCGGTGCCAGTATTCTTCCGCTCGCCCCTCTTGGCGGCCCTCGAGTGCCCAAAGCTGGTAGGCCCGCTCTCGGATGCGCCGTTCTTGATCGTAATGAGTGTTGGAATCGGGCATGTCTTGAGCCTTGGATGTTGCGGCGGCCGTTGCCGATGGGATCTTGCCATTGGGGCGTCCGGCGGACCGTCACTTGAGACCGTAGCGGATCACATATCGGAAGCACACCTATAAGAATGCAGCATGGTGCTCAGGTGTCCCAGTAACTACGTTAATCTGTCCGTGGGACTCACCTTAAAGTCAGGCCGTGTTGGCTCTCCATCACTCCTCAATCACCATCTCCACCAGCTTGGCTATTTTGGCTCGCGTCAGATCACCGGAGTTGGAAATGTAGGGCTCGACATCCGGGGCAAAAACAAAAGGGATACCCTTCTTGGTCCCGCTGTCACCGATGCGAGTTACAACGATGTTGCCGAATGCAGTTGAGATGCTGGTCGGAGCACCATTGCCCACGGTAAAAGAAACCCCCACTGGACGGTGCTCGTTGCGCTCAATCTGGGGAGCAAAGGAGAACTGCTCTTCGCCCAAATGGTGCTTCAGCTCCTCCAGAAAAGGTATGACTTCGCGCTCCATCGCCTGCTTGCAGTGCTCGATGTCGGCGGTTCGCTTATCCTTGTTTTCTGCGGCGATAATCGTCTGCCTCTCTTTTTCGACGACCGCTGCGGATATTTTCTGTCGAAATTTCTCAGCCAGCTGCTCGGCGTTCATTCTTGTTCCAATCGAGCTCGGCCCCACCTCACTATGTATTTCATAGGACTACGGCTTATCGGCGGCACCGACGACTGAACGCGATCGATCGGAGCACGTAGCGATGTCGCTCCGGACATGCCGCTGCGTGGATTGGCGAGCCGTAGGAACGAGGCGCCCGTGCCCCGTTTGTTTATGGGCGGACTGACGAGAGGGCAGACGTTGCATAGGAACCATGAGCGGCCAAGACCGTTGTTGAATGTCCTCCTCCGGCAGTTGGTAGGGTGCTTCTCTAAGCACCGTGTATGGCCATCGTCTCTGCGAAGACGCTACCCAGAACTGGCAAGCTAAATGACCTCTGAACCGAGGCTGGTTTCGTCCACGGCCGTCGATGCTTTCCCGGATCGCCAGGATGAGCTTCCATATCGTCGCCGCCAACAGGCTCTCCTCAGGGATTTCGGCACGGCTACACTACAAACCCGCGACTTCCGGCAAATTCTTCAGCACGCGGTCGAACTCAGTGCCCGCGGTCTGGGATGCTCATACGCCAAGGTTCTCGAATATCTTCCCGATGAACAGCGTTTGATAGTACGTGCCGGCATCGGTTGGCCGGCGGGGACGGTCGATCATGCAACGCTTGGCGCCGATATCGAATCGCCCGCCGGCTTCGCCTATCAGACAGGGCAGTCGGTGATCTCCAATCACTTGGAGGAAGAGACTCGGTTCCGAACGCCGAAACTTCTGGCGGAACATGGCATCAAGCGCGCGATCAACGTGCTTATCAGGCGTGGCGGCGAGGGCGACACGCCGTTCGGTGTTCTCGAAGCTGATAGTCACTATCCCGGCCAATTCGACGATGCGGATGCGGATTTTCTCGCAGGCTTTGCAGGTCTTCTCGGAATTGCCATTGAACGCCAACACGCCGACGCCAAGCTTCAGGAAGCCCTCGATCACGAGGCCTTGCTGACGCGAGAGATGAGCCATCGGGTTAAAAACAGCCTCACATCAGTCGTGGGCCTGCTACGTGTTCAAGCACGCGGCTCAGAGTCGCTGGACGTGAAGCGCGCACTCGAAAATGCCGCTATGCGCGTCGCGTCAATAGCGGAAGTTCATGATCATCTCTGGCGAGGCAGCAAGATTGGATATGTCGATCTCTCGGACTTCGTCAGTCACCTTTGCCAAAACCTTCAGAGTTCGGCGCCGGAACACAGGCTTCAATCGCGATCGGATCCCATTATCATATCCGCCGACAAGGCCATTCCTTTGGGCTTGCTGGTCAACGAGCTCGTCACAAACGCGATTAAATATGCCTACGTCGATGGGCCGGGTGTCGTCATGGTAGACGCCCGCGAAATCGACGGGCATCTGCGCGTTGAAATCTCCGATGAGGGCGCAGGGCTACCCGACGGATTTGACATCAACCAACCTCGGAAGAGCCTCGGATTCCGGGTTATCAGCGGCCTGGTCAGACAGTTGATGGGCGAAATTACCATCTCAAAAAACATACCAAGGGGGGCGCTGTTCACGATCAGATTTCCTCTCGATCACCCTGCACGATCGCCTGATGCGAGCTAAACACCCACTGCGGGTGTAGGCGTCGATTCTTGAGAGTTCTGTTCGTATGCCCTTCGTCATTTCAACCATCCAAGTCCTAGTTGTCGAAGACGAGGCATTCATTCGCATGGATGTGGTCGACATGCTCCGCGCCGCCGGCTTCGATATTCTGGAGGCAGCCAACGCGGACGAGGCCATTCTGTTACTCGAAAGCCACTCCAATATTCGCCTTATATTCACCGACATCGATATGCCGGGTTCAATGAACGGCCTGAAACTCGCGGCGGCCGTCAGGGAGCGCTGGCCGCCAATCAGGATCGTCGCAACTTCAGGGCATTTCAAAGTACGAGCCGGTGATCTTTCGGCGGACGCGCGGTTTATCCCCAAACCCTGCATGCCCGTGCAAATAATCGACGCTATCCATGAGCTGACGAGCACGGTGTGATGAACAATTCGAATCGCCGAAAGGTAGGTTGCAATGAAGACCCGACAAACCATTTTCATGGCCGCGCTAATAGTTTCCGGCGGTGTCACCCAGGCGCTGGCAGATTGCCAGATTGCCGACGCGGGGCTTGAAGAGGCGATTCAGCAAAATCCCCGGCTTCGAGGCCCGGCCAACAGTCAGTCCGTGCGCGACCTCCGAAGTTTGAGAGATGCCGCTTTCACGCTTCGATCCTATGGACGCCACGAAGACTGCGAGCGTCTCCTCGCCAACATTCGCGAACTTATCGCGGGCCCCCCTATGGGATCCCTTGGAGACAATGATGAAGAGTCGGCCGACAAGCAAATGGCTGATAGCGAACCCAAAGCCAGGCGCGGGGCATCGTCTGGGAGCAGGGACAAGAAAGGCGCCAGGCCGTTAATGAAGATAGATCAACTTACGCCCGGCTTGAGGACCGACGAGATGATTGGGGCGGAAGTTCGCAGCTCCGATGACAAGATCGTTGGCGAGGTGCGAAACATCGTGTTCGGCACCAAAGATGGGACGGACTACGCGATTGTCGCGTCGGGAGGTTTTTTCACGACCGGCAAGGACAGCATTGTTGTACCGATCCGATCTCTCAAGGTGACGCAGGATCGATCGAGCTTCTTTCTTCCAATTGCAAAAGAAGTCATGAAAACGGTGCCTGTTATGCCTGATCAAGACTACAAGTGGCTCTCTGACCAGGCCTGGCGCGTCCACAACGATGCATTTTTTGGAAAGCCCTAGGTCCTGATCACTTTGTACATGTGCCTCCCACAGCCTGAGCTCATCCGGGCGTCGGTCGGCGCCTAGGGATGTGGAAGCTACAGATGGACGCCGTCCTTCGTTGCGGCATCTCATTCAGCGACAGGAAAACCCGCTCGTAGCCCACGAACGGAATTCATATCCCCTCGACAGCGGCCGGGCCTGCGCGCCCAAGTGGGGAGCGGTGCGGAACTATGCGTTGTCAACACGGTTGTCTAGTGTTCCCTCCTCCGTTGGAGCCCGCCGTTTGCAAAGCCCAAAGTCAAAACTGGACGGGATCGGAGATGCCGCGCGCCTTCAATTGCTTATCGACGCAATCATTGACTACGCCATCTACATGATCGACGTCGACGGTACGGTGCGGAGCTGGAATTCCGGCGCTCAGCGGTTGAAGGGTTACTCGCCGGACGAAATCATCGGCAAGTCGTTCGCATCATTCTATACGCCCGAGGATCGCGCAAAAGGACTGCCAGAACGCGCCCTGCGCGTCGCAACGCAAGCAGGGCGCTTCAGTGCCGAGGGCTGGAGAGTTCGCAAAGATGGCGGTCGTTTCTGGGCATCGGTGATCGTCGATGCCATCCGCAATGAAGGCGGTGAACTGATCGGGTTTGCCAAGGTCACGCGAGACATCACTGAGCGGCAGCAAGCCCACGAAGAGCTTCTCAATAGTGAGCGGCGCTACCGCCAACTGATCGAAGCCGTGGTCGATTACGCGATCTTTCAGCTCGACCCGCTAGGCAACGTGACAACCTGGAATCCGGGAGCGGAGCGGATCAAGGGCTACACGCCGCCGGAGATCATCGGTCGGCATTTCAGCGCTTTTTATACTCCCGAGGACATCGAGCTTGGTGTGCCAACACGTGCGCTTTCCGAGGCGGCAGTGCAGGGACGCTTCGAAGCGGAAGGGTGGCGCCTGCGAAAAGATGGCTCCCGCTTTTGGGCGTCGGTCATCATCGATCGCATCATGGACGAGACTGGAGGCATCGTCGGGTTTGCCAAAGTCACGCGCGACGTTACGGACCGGAAGCGCGCCGAGCACGAGCTCAAGCACGTTCAGGAGCAACTCGCCGCATCCCAAAAGCTGGAAGCGGTGGGGCAACTCAGCGGCGGGATCGCGCACGACTTCAACAATCTGCTGATGATCGTTCTTGGCAATCTCGAAACGGCTGAACGGCACGCCATGGTGCCTGGAGCCAATCTGAACCGCGCGGTCGCAAACGCCAAACGAGGCGCGCAGAGAGCCGCGGCGTTGACCAGCCGCTTGCTGGCGTTCTCGCGCCGACAGGCGCTCGATCCCAAGCCGATCAATGTGAACAACTACATCAACAGTCTGCAGGAATTCCTTCAGCGCACACTCGGAGAGCGCATCGAGGTCCAAGCGGTCGGAAGTGCGGGTCTGTGGGAAATCGAAGCCGACGCGAATCATCTGGAGTCAGCCATCGTCAACCTGGCGATCAACGCTCGCGACGCCATGCCTGACGGCGGAAAGCTGACTTTGGAAGCTGCCAACATCGCCGCCGACGAGGATTATTGCCGTCTCAATCCCGAACTGGCGCCCGGTCATTACGTCGCCATTTGCGTGACGGACACCGGAGGCGGAATGTGGCGGGACGTTCTCAGTCACGCCTTCGAGCCCTTCTTTACCACGAAGGAGCCGGGCCACGGCACCGGCCTTGGCCTGAGCCAGGTCTATGGCTTCGTCAAACAATCCGGAGGCCACGCAAAAATCTACAGCGAGGTGGGGCAAGGCACGACGATCAAGATGTATTTCCCGCGCTTTTCCGGGAGTGCCCGACATGAGGAAGTGGCATCTGAGGAACTCGCCGAGGGTGAGCTATTCGAGACCATTCTCGTCGTCGAGGATGATGACGACCTTCGCAGCTACATTTCCGACGTTCTGCGCGAACTCAACTACCGCGTCCTCTCGGCCCGCAGCGCTCAAGCCGCTCTGACTATCCTCCTGCAGGATGATTCGAAGGTCGACCTTCTCCTCACCGACGTGGTCATGCCGGGAATCAATGGACGCGAACTTGGCAGGCGCGCGCACCAAATTCGGCCGGGTCTGAAGATCCTGTACATGACCGGGTATTCGCGCAATGCCGTGGTCCACCAGGGAAGGCTTGACGAAGGCGTCAATCTGCTGGAGAAGCCGATCTCTCAAGCGAAACTAGCGCTAAGGGTGCGAGAGATTCTCGACCAGATTGAATGAACCGGCGCGCGACAGCAGCGGCATCTGGGGAACGGCAGGCGCCAGGGACGAACTCTTCCGGTCAGCCCGCAAGCGACTTCCGCTTGTGGCCGATTTTGTTGCAAAAATCGGCTGTAACCGATGATGCCGTTCGGCCATTTCAACTGGGCGACGGGGTTTGGTCCCCGACCCCGACACTCTCTACGCAACTCTTACGCTACGTAATACAGAGAACCTGAGCGGGAGGCGCTCGCGCAACCAGCGATGCGAGCCGCCGCAAGTTCTGGGCGATGGCAGCCAGAACGAACTCATCTTGGGCGCCTTGTGGACCACGCAGTCGAAGCCGGCCGAGCTTCAGGTGTGCAAACCGCATCTCGATCTTCTTGCGCTCGCGACGCGACGTCTCGAAGCCCTCGGTGCCAGCGAACGACCGGGCGACGTCGCGGGCGTGCTCAGGTATGTCGCGCGGAATCTTGCGCGATGGTTCTTTTGGACAGCACTTCGGTTTGAGCGGGCATACATCGCAGTCGAGCTTGCTGGCGCGATACAGAAGCGTCTTGCCCTCGTGCACGGTGCCACTCGTTCCGAGCCGCTTTCCGCCCGGGCAGTGGTAGACATCGCTGGTCGGATCATATCGAAAGTCGCTGCGCGAGAAGGTGCCATCATCCCGCTTCGACTTGTCGAACACGGGGATATGTGGCGCGATACCCTTCTCCTCGACCAGCCAGTTCAGCATCGGAGCCGCCCCGTATGCGGTATCCCCGACAAGCCGCTCCGGCTTGAGGCCGAAGCGCTCCTCCGTTCGCTCGATCATGGTTCTCGCCGCACCGACCTCGGCCTGGCGAATGGCGCGGGACGCCTCGACGTCGACGATAACGCCGAACTTCACGTCGATGAGATAGTTGTCGGAGTAAGCAAAGAATGCCGGTCCTTTGTGAGCTCCGGTCCACTGGGCCGCGGGATCGGACGGCGAAACGAACTTCGGAACGACGTCGCTGGCGGCGCCCCACGCCGTATCGTCGAGGGTGGCCAGATACTCCTTCACAGCGCGGCTTGACCTCGCCGGATCACGATCCTTCCACCAATCCTGACCCGCGATCGAGCGCTGCTTGTTGGCGTCGGCAGCAATCAGGCTCGCATTGACTGCAAAGCCTTCTCCACCAACCAGACCGGCCGCAATGCACGCCTCGACGACACGCTCAAACACCCGGCGAAAAACATCGCCCTCACGGAAGCGCTCGTTCCGGGCGCGCGAGAACGCCGAATGATCTGGGATAGCGTCCTCGATACCGAGCTTGCAGAACCAGCGATAGGCGAGGTTCACCTGCACCTCGCGGCAGATCAGCCGTTCCGAACGGATCGCAAAGACATACCCAACGATCAGCATCCGGATCATCAGCTCCGGATCGATCGATGGACGACCCATCAACGAATAATGAGGTGCAAGTTCGCTGCGAAGCCAGGACAGATCGAGAGCGGTGTCGATCTTCCGCACAAGATGATCTTCGGGGACCGCGTCGCCAAGATGAAACTCGTAGAACAGTTGACCTTGGTCACTCTTCAGACGGCCCATCATGGATCGACCTCACCGAGAATCGCGTCACATAACGGAATCATGCTTCGCGGTCTGTCTCAACCGACTTTTGCAACAGAATCGGCCAACAACGGAAGTAGCCCTCTCACTTGATCACCCCGTCGGCGAGCGCGAGATGCGTCGGTGGGATAGTGACGGTGAGCGTCGTTCTTCGGGAGTCCTCACGGGCTCGCTCCCGGGTTGATCCGCGGGTTCCAACGCTTCACGAGCCAAAAAAACGTGTCTCGTCCCATGGGGTGGGGTAAACTGGCTTTCTCATTCTGGTGCGACGGTCTGATCCGCGAGCGGCTCGACCGACGACGCACGGCTGACGGACCGGCCGACGTGACGACGGCTATAGCCAGTCGATGAGTGCGGCCAAATGTGCGGTGAATGGCATGGATATCTCTGCCTGGCTGCGCGGCCTCGGCCTGGAACGCGACGAGCAGGCATTCCGGGAAAACGCGATCGATGAGGCAATCCTGCCCAAGCTGACCGCGGAGGACCTCAAAGACCTCGGCGTGACGGCGGTCGGCCATCGCCGTATCCTCCTCGATGCGATCGCCGCCTTGCGAGCCGAAAATTTTTGCGAGACGACCGAACGTTCGGTCGAGCCCGACCGTCCCGGCGGCAAGGCTCCCGAAGCGGAACGCCGCCAGCTCACGGTCATGTTCGTCGACCTCGTCGGTTCCACCGCGTTGTCGGCGCGGCTCGATCCAGAGTAGCTGCGCGACATCATTGGCACCTATCACCGCCGTTGCGCCGAAGTGATCACCGGGTCCGGGCTTTGTTGCCAAATATCTCGGTGACGGC
This sequence comes from Bradyrhizobium betae, assembly GCF_004123905.1. Taxonomy (GTDB): domain Bacteria; phylum Pseudomonadota; class Alphaproteobacteria; order Rhizobiales; family Xanthobacteraceae; genus Bradyrhizobium; species Bradyrhizobium betae_A. The sequence goes on along the minus strand of NZ_MZXW01000031.1, from coordinate 43,111 downwards.
GTGCTGGCCTATTTCGGTTACCCGCAGGCACATGAGGAGGACGCCGAACAAGCGGTGCGCGCGGGCCTCGCCTTGATCGAGGCCGTGGCGAAGCTCGATGCGGGCCAGGCGAGCTCACTGCAGGTGCGTGTCGGCATCGCCACCGGCCTTGTGGTCGTCGGTGATCTCCTCGGTGAGGGCGCCGCCCAGGAACAAGCGGTCATTGGCGAAACCCCTAATCTTGCGGCACGGCTACAGGGGCTTGCCGAACCGAACTCGGTTGTCATCGCAGACGACACGCGCCGCCTGCTTGGCGGTCTGTTTGATTATTGCGATATGGGCACATTGCCAATTGCGGGAATTGACTATCCGGTGCGTGTCTGGCGGGTCGTGGGCGCGAGCCTGGTCGGCAGTCGGTTCGAGGCCCTACGCGCCGCCAGCACGCCGTTGATCGGTCGCGAGGAAGAGATCGCATTGTTGACGCGGCGCTGGGAGCGGGCCAAGGCCGGCGACGGTGCCGTCGTCCTGATCGTGGGCGAGCCGGGCATCGGCAAGTCGCGCATCGCCCAAACCCTGCTGGAGCAGTTGGGCGAGGCACACACGCGGTTGCGTTATTTCTGCTCGCCACATCATCAGCACAGTGCCCTTTATCCAAGCATCACCCAGCTCGAGCAGGCGGCTGGATTTCGGCGCGAGGATACGGCCGAGACCCGCTTGGATAAGCTTATTGCGGTGCTGGCTCTGGCCAACGAGGAGCTGAGCGAAGCTATCCCGCTCTTGGCGGACTTGCTGTCGATACCGACCGGCGACCGCTACCCGCCGCTCAATCTCACGCCGCAGAAGCGCAAAGAGAAAACACTTCATGTGCAACTTGCGCAGGTCGAAGGACTCGCGGCGCAGCAGCCGCTGCTGATGCTATGGGAGGACATTCACTGGAGCGACCCCACCACGCTGGAGTCGCTCGATCTGCTCATAGATCGAGCCGCGACGATGCGGGTTCTGATGATTCTCACCTTTCGACCCGAGTTCACGCCGACCTGGGTCGGCCGTCCGCACGTAACGTTGCTCAGTCTCAACCGCTTGCCCCCTCGGCACCGCGCCGAGATGATCGCGCACGTAACCAGGGGCAAGACATTGCCCACGGAGATTGCAGATCAGATCATCGATCGCACCGATGGCGTGCCGTTGTTCATCGAGGAGCTGACCAAGTCAGTCGTCGAGAGCGGATCGATGACCGATGCCGGAGACCATTATTCCCTGGCCGGCCCGCTGGTTCCTTTGGCGATCCCGACAACGCTCCAGGCCTCGCTTCTGGCCCGGCTCGACCGATTGGCGCCCACTCGCGAAGTGGCGCAGATCGCAGCGGCGCTCGGGCGGCAGTTTTCTCACGAGCTGATCAGCGCCGTCGCCGAAATGTCGCCAGCGCGGCTGGAGAGCGCTTTGGAGCAGCTCATGCGCGCCGAGCTGGTGTTCCGGCGCGGGACGCCGCCTGATGCCACCTACACCTTCAAGCACGCGCTGGTGCAGGACGCCGCCTACAGCACCTTGCTGCGCACCCGACGGCAGCAACTGCATGGCCGGATTGCCAGCACGCTGGAACGCCAGTTTCCAGAGATTGCAGCGGCCCAGCCTGAGCTGATGGCGCAGCATTGTGCCAGCGCTGGCATGGTTGAAAAGGCGATCGCGTATTGGGACCAAGCCGGGCGGTCGGCCGTCCAACGTTCGACGATGGCCGAGGCGGCTGCGCACTTTGGCAAGGCGCTCAAGCTGCTCGTCAGCCTGCCGAAAAGTCCGGAGCGAGGGTCCGACGAACTTTCGCTTCGGCTCGCCCTCGCCGGGGCTCTGACGGCAGCCGAGGGATGGGCATCGCCTCAGGCCGCTGAAGCGTATGCCCGTGCCCGCGAGCTGTGCCGTGAGGCCCCGGCGGGAGCCCAGGCCGCGATGGCCCTGAACGGCGCCCACTCGGTCTTGCACAATCACGCCGAGATCCGCGCCGCTCATCAGCTCGCGGAAGAGTTTGCCGCGCTTTCCGAAGGCCGAAATGACCGCGACACCCAGCTGATAACGCACAAGTGCTTGGGCCTCAGCCTTCTGTTTCGCGGCGAATTCAGCCGTGCGCTCCACCATCTGCAGCACGCGCTCAGCTTCTATGATCAGACTGAGCACCGACTTCCGAAGCTGACGCCCCACGATCAGCGCGTTGCCTGCGAGAGCTTTGTCGGATGGACACTTCTGCTGCTGGGACAAGCGGAACAGGCGCTGGCGCAAAGCCGACGCGCGCTGGCTTGGGCGCGCGAGCTGTCGCATCCTTATTCCTTGGCATTCGCTCTGCACGTCAACTGTGTCTTTCACCAAATTCGCGGCGACGGAGCGATCCTTGAGGAACGATCCGAGCAGCTGGTGGCACTCGCCACCCAGCATGGTTTTCCGCACCTCGTGGGAACAGGGACCTGTTTCCGAGGATGGGCCACGCTCGCGATGGGAGGATCGATCGAGGAGGCCATCAGCAGGATGCGGTGGGATCTGGCGACGAAGCGGGCGACGGGTGCCGAGATCAAGGTGCCTTACTATCTTGGTCTTCTGGCGGAAGCGCACCGGCGAGCGAACCGAACCGCCGAAGCGATCAGCCTGTTACATGAAGCCCTGGAGGTGGTCGAGCGAACCGACGAGCGGTGGTACGAGGCGGAGCTGTACCGGCTCATGGCGGGGGTGCTGATCACGACATCGGATCGACACGATGCCGAACGCTGGCTGTGCCGCGCGCTACGAACGGCGCAGCAACAGGACGCGAAGCTTTGGGAATTGCGCGCCGCCACCAGCATGGCCCGCCTTTGGCGCGATCAAGGCGAGCACACCGACGCCCGCGACCTGCTCGCGCCGATCTATGGCTGCTTCACTGAAGACTTCGATACGCGCGACCTGAAAGAAGCCGCCGCGCTACTCGCCGAGTTGGCCTAGAAGGCCCTATTAGCCTACGGCTCGGACGCTTACTGGTGAGGTGTCCGCAATGCCCAAACCTGTCACCGTCATCGCAGGATACGTATGCTGCATCTACCAGCTGATGTGACCCGTCGAACGATGCAGTGGCGCGCCCAAGAGATTCGAACTCTGATCCCCGGATTCGTAGGCTGGTGTCCGGTCAGGGTTCGGACCGTCTTGGTCTGCGACTTCTGCTCCGGGTCAAAAGCGGCGCTCCGGCGCTCGCATACGGCAGGTCTGATCCACCCTTGATAACGGACCTACCTACACTCACGACGCCAACTATCCGTGCGCCGATCCGATCCCCAATAGAGTTCGCGCAATAATCGGGACGCCGCGCACGCCCATCTCGCGAGCGCCACGGCCACCGTACCGCTGAGCCTCGTGGTGGGCAGGCACCACCCGTAAATTTCCCAAGTGCTGGCAACCAGGCGCATTGGTTAAGCTAGTCGGCAGGTTTTGAGCGCCGCACCATGAAAGCACCGAAGCCAAAGCAATGGGCCGAGCGCGAGGTCCAGCAGTTGTTCAAGCTGGCCCGGGCAGGAGCTGGCGTATCAAAGATAGCAGCCGAACTGGGCCGTCACGCCGGATCGGTGAGGCGAATGGCAAGAGCGATGGGGATACTGCTGAAGAAGTAGCCCCGCGCCTCCTGTCAGCTCGACGGGCTAAAAAGCGAGCACGCGACACATCTTCCCGACCGGCGCCGTGACCCTGGTTATTCCGATGGTCGAGATGGGACAGGGCGTTTACACGTCGCTCTCGATACTTCTCGCTGAAGAACTGGAAGTGAAGCTTGACCAGATTCAGGTTCAGCATGCGCCGCCAAATCATGCGCTTTACGTCAGCTCGATCATAGGTATTCAAAACACAGGTGGTTCCGCCTCTATCCGTGCCTTCTGGACACCACTACGTCAGGCAGGGGCAGTGGGTCGTAATCTGCTGATCGCGGCAGCCGCAAAGCGCTGGAATATCGACCCAGCGGCTTGCCGAGCCGAGGATGGCGTCGTGTTCGATGCATCAGGCTCGAAGCATCTGAGCTACGGCGAACTTGCGACGGCTGCGGCGCAATTGCCTGTGCCGCCTGCAGCAGACGTCAAATTGAAGGATCCGAGAAGAGGCCGTAGACCGCGACGAGTGCCGCCAGCGCCGGAAAGATGGCGAGTAGGCTGTAATAGGTCATGCCGGCGGCGAGGGCGAGGACGCGGTGCTCGGAGATGTTGCCGTAGACCCGCAGCAGGATGTCCCTCCACCCGCGCGCCGGAATCTCGGAGGGCGCGGAAGCGAGCCGGCCGCGCTCCTTGCCTTCCGCCGCGACTGCGGCGGCGGAGGTGTCCCGATCGTCCTCCCCCTTCTCAGGAAATGCTTCGTCTTTGTCGCGCGGCGGGTCCACGTTGTTGTCGGCCAGGGCAAGGCGATCCCATATGAACGCTACGGTGAGAAGGCCCAGCGCTGCCGCCAGACTCCATCCGCCGTTATATACAGGCGGGGTATCCGACTTCGGGATCTTGGCCATCGAGTTCCTCCGCGAAATTCAATTGCACCGCGGAGAATGAGTTCCTCGTCGGTCGCCCGCAATGACGGAGGCTGGCTCAGGCGCTCGTGGCGCCGGCCCAGGCGGCCACCTGTCCCGACATGACGAGCTGATCGCGACCGCTGTCCTTGGCGGCGTAGAGCGCGCGATCGGCCGCCGCCACCAGGGAGCCGCAGTCCATCGCACCCTCCGAAGCATGTTGGTCGCCCCGCCGAGGCTCGCCTTGAACACGCGCGCCTAGTCCAGGTCGCGAGACAGCGCCAACGCAGCGGCCAGATGGGAGTGTGCAATCGAGTAATTCCGGTTTGCTTCAACGCAGCGGCGAGTTCACGGCAGCGGCATCCTCGCTCAGCAAGATTTGGAAACCCCCGCGTTATTGTCCTCCGTTGTGTTTTCGAGCGTTCTTGATGCGAGAGCGCTGGACGAGCAACTAGGAACGATCCAACCAAAGGCGAGTTCGTCCTCGAAGCAGAAACAAAAAATAAGCCCAAGAGGATGAACATGACACGATCGGTGGAGGAGCTACGACGCGAGTCCGAGCGTAACCGGGTGGAGTTGGCGGCCACGGTCGACCGTCTGAAGCAGGGGATATCCGACACGACGCGGGATCTGCGGCACATGGTCACGCCTCGGCACGTCAAATCGGAAGTGTCGGACTATGTGAGCGACAAAGCACAAGGCTGGGTCAAAGGGCTCAAACAGCAGGTGATGGATAACCCGATGCGCGCGGTCGCCGCGGGTACCGCAGTGGCTGTACCGCTGCTGCGATTGGCGCGAGGGGTGCCCCTACCGCTTCTCATGATCGCTGCAGGCCTCGCTCTTACCTCCAAGAGCGTGCGCGATCAGGCTGCTGGCGCGGTGTCACCCGTGATGGATGGAGCCAGTCGGTTTATCGATCAAACTGCCGAGAGAGTGCAGGAAGCGAGAAGTGGGGCCCAGGCGAAACTCTCCGAGTCCCAAGGGCAGGCCGCTGGTGCGGTCAACGATGCGATGGATGCGGCCAAGACATCGGCCGACGACCTGAAGGCTCGAGCAACGGAGGCCGCAGGGGCGATCGGTGACAACATCACCAGAGGGATGGACGCCATCAAGGATTCGGCGAACGCCGCTCCAGAACAAGCGCGTCAGATCATCGGTGACAATGCCGCGTTGATCGGAGGACTCGGCATCGCCATCGGCGCAATAATCGCGGCGGCCCTTCCGGAAACGAAGTTCGAAGACCGGACGGCGGGCTCGGCCAGCGACAGCCTGAAGCGGGCTGCAGGCGAAGCGGCTCAATCCGGTTTCGAGGCGGCCAAGGATGCGACGTTGTCCGCCGCCGATGCCGCGACAAGAAGCGTGAGTGAAGCCGATCTCGGGCGGCACGCGAGCCGTATGACCCGGAATCTGGCCGACAACCTCAAGGAAGCGGCCACAGAAGTTGTCGACGCGGCGTTCAGCCCCTCCCGAAATTCGAGCACCTGAGAGACATAACATGAGCGATTCAGACGTGATCAAGCCAACCAACTTCAACCAAGGTAACTCCTCCATCGGTCTGAAGGATCAGATCGGCGATGCAGGGGCCGAGATGAAGCAGCGCGCCGGAGAGGCCCTGCAGGCATCGGCGGACATGGCACGTGACAAGTTCAGCGAAGCCACCGATGCAGCCAAGAACGTCGCCAGCGGCACCGTCGACCAGATCCAAGAACGGGCACGAGAACAGCAGCAGACCGGCGCCGATTTCATCGAGCGCCTGGCCGGCAACTTCCGCCAGGCCGCCGGCGCATTCGAAACTGACGTGCCATTTGCCGCACGCGGCATAAATTCAGCCGCCGACTATGTGGAAGACGCGGCCGCAAAGGTTCGCGACGGCAGCTTTCGCGACCTCGTCGACGGTGCGACCGATTTTGCGAAGCGACAACCCGCGGCATTTCTCGGCCTGTCTGTCTTGGCTGGGTTCGCCGCCGTACGCTTTCTGAAGGCGTCAGGAGGCTCTTCGACCGCGCAGCGGACGGGCTCGGCGACAGCGGCGGAAGCTGGCTCATCCGGGGGCCGAGCCGCCTATGCGAGCAAGGACTTCGGTAGCCAGACGTCTACGGGATCAACTACCGGACAGCAGCAGAAGCCACCTTCGGGGGACGGTAGCGCATCATGAGCATCGAACACGATATCGAAACGGGGAAAAGCGATCTTCGCAACATTTCGGGCCTTGTCGGCGATGCAATGGCTCAGGTGGCGAAGCTTTTCCAGAATGAGGTCGACCTTGCGAAGGCCGAACTTGGCGAAAAGGCGCAAAGGCTCGGCAAAGCATTTGGACTTTTGGCCGGGGGCGCAGTCCTTGTCATCCCCGCCATAGTCATGGCGTTGTTCGCCTTGTCATCCGCGTTGATCAGCGCCGGGTGGTCGCCAACATTGGCCTACCTGACTTCCGCGATTGTCGCCGCTGCGATATCGGGCGCTCTGTTTGCCGTGGGCATCAAGCGGCTGGACGCGCGCAGCCTGACACCGCAGGAGACCATAAGGCAGCTTGAAAAGGACAAAGACACTGTGAAGGGAATGGTGCGATGAGCGGCCCGCAAACCGGCTTTTTTGATAACCTCCTTGCTGCAGCCCGAGAGAACCCGCTTTCCGCCGCGCTAATCGGGGGCGGAGCCCTCTGGCTGCTGGTCGGTGACGAGAAGTTGAAGGGTGCTGCGCGATCCGCCGCCAACGTCGCATCAGACGTCGTCGACAGCGGTGCGAACAATCTGCGGGCTACAGCGTCGGGCTTGCAGCGGACCGCAGCGCCTCCGACCGCCCCGGAGATGGATCATGAAGGAAGCGGCGCACGCGGGACGATACACGCTGCTGCCGAAACTGCAGCCGGCTCGATGTCTGATGCGGCGGACAGCGTCCGCGACCGTTTCGACGAAGGCGTAGCCTACGCTCGCGAACAGTTCGCTAAGATGGGCAATCCTCTACCAACAGAAGACACTTTGGCGAAAGCTCAGTCTTCACTCGGCGATCTCATGGAGAGACAGCCCCTGGTCATTGGCGCCGTTGGCTTGGCGATCGGCGCAGCACTTGCGAGCTCCTTTCGAACGTCTCAGCTAGAAGACGACTACATCGGCGGGGTCAGCGACGAAGTGAAGGATGATCTGGGCAGGCGCGGATCCGCCGTGTCTAATGCGCTGCGCGAAGCTGCCGATACGCTCGTGGCCGAGGCGAGCGACATGGGAGCTGAGGCAGTCGATCGGGTAAAGCAGGTGGGAACGGATGCCACTCGGGCCGCCAAGGAAAAGGCCAAGCAATTGTGAGGGTCGGCGGCCCATGAGGCCGACTTCTTGCGCACTACTATTCCCGTTGGAAATCAGGAGTCGAACTATGAGCCGCGGAATGCCATCGATGACTGCCCTTTTGGGCATGCTCGCGATTGCGGGCTACCAAAATCGCGACAAGTTGGCGGACATGTTCCGCAACGCTACCGCCGGTCAACAGGGGAGCGGTGGCAAGGATTCTCTCAGCGGTATGCTCGGCAATCTTGGGGGCTTGATGGGCGGCGGTGGCGTGGGCTCGCTGCTCAATGGCGGAATCGGCGAGTTGCTCGAGCACTTCAAGCAAAACGGTCACGGCGATGCCGCGCAGTCCTGGATCAATCAGGGACCGAACCGGGAGGTCACCCCGCCCGAACTCCAGCAGGCCATTGGTCCGGACGTCCTGCAGAAACTGGAGCAGCAGACCGGGCTGTCGCAGCGGGAGATTCTCGACCGATTGTCCCGCGAGCTGCCGGCTGCCGTGGACAGATATACGCCCGATGGCCGTCTTCCCGCTTCGGCGGTGGGGTAAACCAACGCACCGCGGGAGGAAAAGACATGGGCATAATTTGGACGGTCATCATCGGCTTTGTCGCAGGCGTGATTGCGAGGTTTATCATGCCCGGTGACAACGAGCCGTCCGGTTTCATCCTGACCACGATCCTCGGAATCGTGGGGGCATTCGTGGCGACCTACCTTGGCCAGGCTCTTGGCTGGTACCGACCTGGGGAAGGCGCAGGGCTGATCGGAGCCGTCGTCGGCGCCATCATCGTGCTGTTCGTCTACGGACTGGTGGCCGGCAGAAGCCGCCGCGCTATCTAGAGCGGAGAACGTGTCTCTGACGCCGACGATCCGCCCGTCCGGCGTGTAGTCGAACTTGACCATCCCGAGCTCGATGATCTCGTCTTTGGCGTAGTCGAGACCCGTCGTCTCGGTATCCAGCAGGATCCCGGTCCTGCAATCCTGCCCGATCGTCGGCTGGCAGGCGGCCCGCGGCACGAGGCGCCGCAGCACCCGGTAGTCGGCCGACCGGCTCAAAGCCTCGGCCATTGCAGTCAGATCCATCGGAGTTTGCAGCATCGGGACTTCGAGGTGTTGCGATCCGGCCAGTCCCGTGTCGCATAAATTTGCGCCGCTAGGTACTTCAGAATCGAGCGATTCACGGTGCTTTCGGGGATGTAGGTCGAGTTCGAGGGGGTCGCGGTAAGACGGAGCCGCGACGGTCTGCTCGATCAATCATAGCCTCTCCTTAGTGGCGACCCCGGTAGTTTCGGCATCGATCCGGAGGCTCCTCAGCTTCGCGCTCCGGTGCCGAAACCGGGTGCCGCGCATCAGGCACGCAGTCCGCACCCAAGCTGAGCTTACCGAGCGCGATCGGCGCCAGCTCCTTTGCCTCTTAAAGTCCTGCATCACCCCTCCATATGCCATCTATTAGCCATCCCCATTCGCACGGCCATCCGCAATCAGCTCGAACGGCACGGGGACGTCGTCAAGCAGTCGACGGCCCGGAAGAGTCTGGACCTCGGGCTGCGAAACTACACGCGCCAGGATGTCCAGTACAAGCGCGTGACACCGCGCTTCTTCGCGGTTTCCAGCTACAAGGGCGACAAGGTCTGGTACGACCGCTGCAACTTCTCGGCGCAGCTAGTCCATTGCGTGCTGATCAACTATCCCGCCGAAGAAGAGCACGCCTGGGACGACGTCGTCACCCGGATCAGCCTGTCCCTCAAGGGCAAGTAGGTCGCCACCGGATCCGCGGAACGACTGCGCCGGCGTGCCCGGCCTTGCGGGACATCGCCTCGGCCCGCATGACGGCGGCGTTGGCGCTGAAGCACTCCGTTGCCTCCCCGGCGGCCACGCCGTCGTCGGAGAAAACGAACGGAGAGCGACATAGTAGGTCACGTCAGACATCTGGCTCGTCCTTGCGGCGTTCGCGCTCCCTTGGAAGCCGTCCCCGGGCGTGGCCGGTCGACGGAGCGTTAGGCCGGGACGACTCCGGCTGCCGACACGGATCCTTCGGACCGCGGGCTGATCCTGCCGGTTAGCCGGGTCTGAGAATGCGGAGGCTCGGGCTCGTCTACCTGTGCCGTGGGCCCTTTCCGCGCTTGGTCTGGCCGGCCCTAAAGTGAACGCTTCGCCCTTTGCTACGTTAGGACAGGTGACACGGTTTGCACTTGGACTTGCTGGTGCCATTTTGATGAAAGATGCGAGATGCACCTAAGCAACTCCCAAGACGCTTCAGAACGATCGACAATCCTTCTGGTCGAAGATGAAGATCTCCTTCGTGAGATGCTAGAAGAGACGCTGGTCGAGGCGGGTTACGGTGTCGTAAGCGCCGCTTCCGGCGAAGAGGCCACCGATCTGCTCAACGGAGATCCCCTGCCGCGAGCGCTCGTCACCGACATCAATCTAGGCCGCGCCAGGATGGACGGGTGGGAACTCGCCCGTATCGCGCGGGCGAACGATCCAAGTTGCGTGATCCTTTACGTGTCAGGCGACAGCGCGCATCGCTGGGCCGCCAATGGCGTGCCGCAAAGCCTCCTCTTGGCTAAGCCTTTTGCGCCCGCGGAATTGGTGGAGGCGATATCAGGTCTCCTCACCCGTTCGGGGTCGTTCCAGTCGTAGAAAAACCATGCGCCGCGGCCTATTTTGCGCCTAAGGTGCCTTGCGAAACAACAAGGCGTGCTTCACACGCAAAGGGTGGTCTAGGTGTCCGTTGAATTCCGCAACAACGTGCAGGTCCGGGGGCGCGGTGAGCGGGCCATGATGTTCGCCCACGGCTTTGGGTGCGACCAGAACATGTGGCGCTTCGTGGCGCCGGCGTTTGAGGCGGATTTCGCTACGGTGCTGTTCGACCACGTCGGGGCCGGCCGTTCGGACCTCACCGCTTACGACCGTGGGAAGTATTCGACGCTGTCCGGCTATGCCGACGACGTCGTCGAGATCGGACGCTCGCTGCGCCTGAAGGACGCCGTATTCGTGGGGCATTCCGTCAGCGCGATGATCGGAGTGCTTGCCGCGATCAAGGATCCGACACTCTTCGAGCGCCTGGTGCTGGTGGGGCCTTCGGCGCGCTACATCGACGATGGCGACTACGTCGGTGGCTTCAGCGCCCAGCAGATCGAAGAGCTTCTTTCGTTTCTGGAGGAGAACCACATGGGGTGGTCGGCGCAGATGGCGCCTGCCATCATGGGCAACCCGGAGCGGCCCGAACTTGGCGAGGAACTGACCAACAGCTTCTGCCGTACAGACCCCGCCATCGCTAAGGAGTTCGCCCGCGTCACGTTCCTGTCCGACAACCGTGCCGACCTGGCCAAGGTCAAAGCGCGCACGCTGATTCTCCAGTGCAGCGAAGACATCATCGCCGGACAACAGGTGGGTGCGTACGTCCAACGCAACATCCCAAACAGCAAAATGGTCGTGCTGAAGGCGACCGGCCATTGTCCCAACCTGAGCGCGCCTGACGAAGTCGTCGCCGCAATTCGAGATTTCGTCTGAGTGAACAACAATCATCCTGCCGACAGCGATTTCGAAGACCTCTACGAAAACGCACCCTGCGGCTACCTGTCCGTTCGTCCTGACGGCCGTATCGACCGGGCCAATCGGACCCTTGCGGACTGGATAGGCTACCCGCCCGATGACCTTCCCGGCATGCGGCTCAGCGACCTGCTCAACATGGCGGGGCGCATATTCCTGGAGACCCATGTCGCGCCGCTGCTGCGCATGCAGGGCTTCTTCGACGAGTTCGCGATCGATCTCCTGACCAAAACCGGAACGCGGCTGCCGGCGATCGCCAACGCGCGTGAGCGGCGGACCGACGCGGACGCGCTCCTGTTCACGCGCCTGACGATCATGCGGGCCACGGACCGGCGCCGCTATGAGCGCGGGCTGATCGACGCCCGCAAGGAAAGCGACGAGCTCAAGACCGCACTAGAGGAGCGCCTGCGACAGGAGCGCGAAAACGCCGAACTGCGCGAGCAGTTCATCGCCGTCCTCGGTCATGACTTGCGCAATCCGCTCGCATCGATCGCGGCTGGCGCACGGCTGATGCTCAAGACCAAGACGCCGGAGGACGCGCTGCGGCTAGAGGCCATGATGCAGAGCAGCGTGGGTCGCATGGCCAAGATGATCGAAAGCGTTATGGATTTGGCTCGAGGTCGGCTTGGGGGAGGCATCTCCGTGTCGAAGGCCATCACCGCCATCGAACCCGTTCTCGACCAGGTTGTCGCAGAACTGAGCGCCGCGCACCCCGAGCGGGGCATCGAAACCCATTTTGAGCTCGAAACCCCCGTGTTCTGCGATCCAGCGCGCGTCGCGCAGTTGTTCTCCAACCTGCTCGGTAATGCGATCAGTCACGGGGCACCGGACCTACCCGTGCGTGTCGAAGCGAGCGCCAAGGCAGAAATGTTTGAACTCTCGGTGGCCAACGCGGGCGCGGCCATTCCGGAGGAGGCCCGCAAACGCCTGTTTCAGCCGTTCTACCGAGGAAAGGCACACGGACCGGCCCAAGGACTCGGGCTAGGCCTCTACATCGCAGCCGAGATTGCCAAGGCTCACGGTGGTTCGATCGACGTCGCTTCGTCCGAAGCGGAGACAAGGTTCACGTTCCGCATGCCCTTGGAAGGGGCGCTACGCCCCTAGTCGTCTCGGTTGCGCCAGTCGATCTCCCTCATGCTGCAGCCCCAAGCCTTGTGCTCGAACACGGGCCAGTAGCGCTCGACGAATTTTCTGTCGAAGCCGCTGTTGTGGGCGATGGATGACGGCACTTTCGACGAAGGCGTTCACGGCGGCCTCGTCGATTCTATGGCCAGCGACCATCTCGTTGGTGATGCCAGTCAGTGCCGTCACCTCGGGCGGGATCGGCGCGGACGGCTCGTTGAAGGCCGAAAACGTGTCGCGGACGCCGGCGATGCGGCCGTCGGGCGTGTAGTCGAATTTGACCAGGCCGAGCTCGATGATCTCGTCGCTGGCGTGATCGAGGCCGGTTGTCTCGGTGTCCAGCAGGATGCCCGTCCGGGTCTCCTGTCCCGGGGCCGCCATGGACGTCGGCCGCGGCACGAGACGCCGCAGCACCCGGTAATCCGCCGACCGGCTCAAGGCCTCGGCCATCGCCGCCAGATCCGATGGGTTTTGAAACATCTCTTCTCGTGGTGTCCCTACCGATTGACCGGAAGCCCACGATACCGGGGGCGCCGGCCGGGAGGTATCCGAAAGACAGGCAATTCACGGCCTTTTCGGGAGTGTCGTGCAATTCCAAACTGTTGCGGGGTGAGTTCCTGGAGGCGCGGCGCTCCTGCGAAGGTCCGAGTTGTCTTGCCACCCGGTCTTGCTCGCCTGGCGTGCCCTGATCGGTCCTCCACATCGGGCCGCCTCTCCAGCGATCTCGGAGCCCAGCGTGTCTGAAACCTCTTGCGGCGAACTCTCCGGCGGCCGTTTGTCAGAAAAGGACGTTCGGCTGTCCTGATCCGTAGGATCTTGTCCGTTGTCCAACGCAGGGCTCCATGGCGACATACGGGCAATCCCGCCCGGGCCGAGGAGACGACCGGGAAAACCGCAGCAAGGCTCCCGAGAGTGGTCGGCGCTACTCGCGACGAGCTGAGCGCAAGGAGAGTGAGATGGCCTCGAGCAGCACGGTTACTCAAGTTACGGAAGCGCGGACCGGATCGACGATGATGGCGTGGCGCGTACATGAGTTTGGGCCGCCGCAGGTCATGCAGTTCGAGGCCCTCTCCCGTCCGGAGCCCGGGCCCGGCGAGGTCCTGGTCAAAGTTGCAGCTGCCGGAGTAGGACCATGGGACGGCTGGATCAGAGCCGGAAAGAGCGCATTGCCGCAGCCGCTCCCGCTCACTCTGGGCTCGGACCTTTCAGGTGAAATCGTCGCCGTTGGGCCCGGAGTCTCGCAAGGACGTGCGGGAGAGCAGGTCTACGGTGTTACGAATCCGCGGTTCGTCGGGAGCTACGCCGAGTACGCGTTGGCTTCCGCGGAGATGGTCTCAGGCAAGCCGAACTCGCTAAGTCACGCCGAAGCCGCCTCCGTTCCCGTCATTGCCGTCACCGCATGGCAGGCGCTGTTCGACCACGCGCAACTCAGAGCGGGCCAAACGGTGGTCATTCACGGGGCGGCTGGCAACGTGGGATCCTACGCGGTCCAATTGGCCCGTCATGCGGGTGTGCAGATCGTCGCAACGGTATCGACGGCCGATGCTTCCTTCGTGCGCAACCTTGGCGCCAACACGGTGATCGACTACCGGAGCCAGCGCGTCGAGAAGGAAGTGCGGGATGCGGACGCCGTCATCGATCTCGTCGGCGGCGAAACGCAAAGCCGCTCGTTCCAGGTCCTTCGTCGAGGCGGCAAGCTGATCTCGGCAGTGTCCCGCCCGGATCAGGATCTCGCAAAACACCACGGTGTGGAAGCCACCTTCTTTTTGGTCGACGTCACGAGCCGGTATCTGACGGAAATCGCTCGCCTTGTCGATGCTGGAGAACTGCGAACAAACGTCGGCGTGGTCTTGCCCCTCGCGGATGCGCGTGAGGCTCACTTGATGCTGGAGGGCGCGCGGCCCCGGCCAAAAGGAAAGATCGTGCTCGCGGTCGGAGCGGGCTGACCGATCTCGCGCCTCCTCTTGCGCTCACGCGTCCGGATGCGCAAGCCAAGCCCATCGATTTTTGTTGAAAGGACAAAAAATGACACCCCGAACTCCCGCCCCGGCCCTCGTCACTCCCGATTCCTTGCTGGCGAAAGAGGCGACAGACGTCCTGCGCGAGCATTCCACCGATCTGCTCTTCAATCACTCGATCCGCGTGTACCTGTTTGCGGCGGAGCAGGGTCGTCAGAAAAAGCTGCGCTTCGACTCTGAGCTTCTCTACGTGGCCGCCGCGTTCCACGATCTCGGTCTCGTCAAGAATTTCTCCAGCCCGGACGAACGCTTCGAGGTCGATGGCGCGAACGCCGCCCGACAGTTTCTGAGCGCCCACAACATTGCCGAAGACCAGGTGCAGAGGGTCTGGGAGGCGATCGCGCTGCACACGACCCCCGGCATTCCGAAGTACATGGGTCCCGAGGTCGCGCTCCTCAATTCAGGTGTTCTGCTCGATGTCGTCGGGGTAGGCTTCGACCAGTTTCCCGCGGAGCTTCGCGAGGAGATCGTCGCCAAATATCCCCGCACGAATTTCAAGGAAGGCTTCGTTCGGGAGTATTTCGCCGGCTTTGCGCATAAGCCGGCGAGTACGTACGGCACCGTCAACGCCGCGGTCTGCGAACGCTTCATGCCCGAGTTCAAGAGCCCCAACGCCTGCGACTTGATCGCCTGCTCTCCCTGGGCTCATTAGAAGAGGAGGTGCGAGATGTCGATCAGTGCTTTCACCAATCTGATAACTGCGCTGTCAAACCGTTCAAGAATCGTAGCCAAACAACGAGTAGGGTTCGTGCGAATGGCCTTGTTCTCGCTGGTAGCAACAGTCATGGCTCTGGGAGCTTCGCCCGCGATCGCACAGGAGCGGGAGCAAGTTAAGCTCGTCTTCGAGCACGCACTGCCGAACGTTGAAGGAAAGAGAATGGACGCTGTCCTGGTGAGTTATCCTCCCGGGAGCAAATCGCTGCCTCATCGCCACGCAGCGTCGGCATTTATCTATGCCTATGTCCTGTCCGGGGCCATCCGCAGCCAGGTCGGCAATGACCCTACGCAGGTCTATCACGCAGGCGAGGGCTTTTACGAAACGCCAGGTGCTCATCACAGGATCAGCGAGAACGCGAGCGACACCGAGCCAGCCAGCTTGCTCGCGGTCTTCGTGGTCGATTCCAAGGACGGTGCATTGACGATCCCCGATAAGGACGCAACACCGAAATAGCGGCGCGACCGGTTCGCCTGCCATTCACCGCCCGGCCTTTGCACTGTGTGAACGACATGCATAATAAGGCGCCTGACTGGAGAGGCAGCAAAGGTGCCGGTACAAGCTGTCGCGATCGTCGTCTACGAGGGGGTCCAGGCCTTGGACGTGGCCGGGCCGATGGACGTGTTCAGCGAGGCGAACACATTTCTCGACAGTGCCGACCGGTATGAACCCGTACTCGTTGCTGCTCACCACAATCCGCTGCGCGCCTCGAACGGCATACGGCTTATTGCCGATCTAACGCTTGAGGAGGCGACGGGTGGGTTCGACATTGTTCTGGTGGCCGGCACGCCCACCCCACCTGAAACGGAGCCCGACCCGCACTTGCTTCAGTGGGTCAAGGAGCTGCCGTGGCGGTCGAGCCTCTATGGATCGATCTGCACCGGGGCTTTTGTCCTTGGCTATGCCGGTCTGCTGGACGATCGGCGTGTCACGACCCATTGGCAGGATGCGCAGGCGCTGGCGGCCAGGTTCCCGAGAGCAAAAGTCGAACCGGATTTGATCTATGTCCGCGATGGGCGGCTGATCACCGCGGCGGGTGTGACTGCGGGAATAGATCTCGGTTTGGCCCTAGTCGGGCAGCGCCACGGCGCGGAAACGGCGCTCAAAGTGGCCAAGCGGCTGGTCGTAGTCGCCCAGCGCCAAGGCGGACAGTCTCAGTTTAGCCCCTATCTCACGGCGCCTGCCGATCCGGAATCGCCTATCGCCCGTATCCAGGACCATGTGATGGCGAACGTCGGGGATCGCCACTCGCTTGAGTCCCTTGCCGCTGTTGTCGGGATGAGCGCCCGAAATCTGGCCCGGCATTTCGTGCAGGCGACCGGGATCACGCCGCACGAATTCATCGAGCGCGCCCGCATCGATGCGGCGCGCATGATGCTGGAGGGAAGCGACCGGCCGCTGAAGGCAGTTGCATTCGACTGCGGGTTCGGCTCGGCGGATCGGATGAGGATCGTGTTCACCGCCCGTCTTGGCGTCAGCCCCATCCAATATCGCGCGAGCTTCCGGCGGGCGACACCGGAATAGACCGCGCGCTCCCCGCCAAGGCAACGCTCGCGATCCTGCTTTCCCCACAAAAGCCTCATGTCAGGAAAAGACGTGCGGCTGTCCTGATCCGCGGGATGCCCTTCCTTGTGCGGAGCGGTGCCCCGTTGGCAAATAGGTACAAGCAACCAGCCCGCTACGCAAAAAAGGAGAGCGCTCCATGTCCGAGATCATCGCCGGCATCCGCCTGCCCGACAGTGCCATCGCCCGCGCCGCCACGCAGCTCGTGCGCGATACCGAAGACGACCTACTCTACAACCACAGTCGCCGCGTCTTTCTTTGGGGCGCGCTCACCGCCGAGCGCCACGGCCTGAAGTACGAACCGGAGCTTCTTTACCTCGGCGCGATGTTCCACGACATGGGCCTCACGGAGAAGTATTCCAGTCCCGACCTGCGCTTCGAGGTCGACGGTGCCAATGCCGCTCGTGATTTCATGAAAAGCTACGGCCTGCCCGAGCGTGAGATCGAGGACGTCTGGACCGCCATCGCGCTCCACACCACGCCAGGTATTCCCGAGCATATGCGACCCACCATCGCGCTGGTGACCGCGGGCGTCGAAATGGATGTGCTCGGGATCGCCTATCACGACTTCACGCATGAACAGCGTGACCATGTCTGCGTCCATCATCCGCGCGAAACGAACTTCAAGGAGAACATCATAGATCATTTCGCCAAAGGCATCGTCAAGAAGCCGTTGACCACGTTCGGGAACGTCAAGGCCGACGTCCTTGCGCTGAAGGACATGACCTATGTCCGCCAGAACTTCTGTTCGATCATCCTCGGTTCGGCCTGGCCGAACTGACCTTCGTTGCTTCGAGCGGAGCAAATCGAGATGAGCGCCAGTCGAGCCAGGATGTGCGGACCTGAAGAAGCCGTGATCGGACCGAGCGAGGAGTGCGTCGCTGCGCAGAGCCCGGTCGACGAGATCATGACCCGCCGGTTCGCGTGCCGTGACTTTTGCGATGCTCCGGTCCCGCGACGGACGATCGAGCAGATCCTCCACGTCGCGCGCTTCGCGCCAAGCGGTGCGAACATTCAGCCCTGGCATGTCTACGTGCTGGGTGGCGCCGCCAAGGCCCGCGTCTCGGCGGCGCTGCTGGACGCGCACGAAACGTGCCGCGACGAGCACGTCTCGGAGTACAAATATTACGCCAGCGAATTACCTGATCGGTACCTCAAGCGGCGGCAGGAGTTTGGGCGGCTGTTCTACGGGTCGCTCGGGATCCACCAGGCCGATGCCGAGGCAAGAAGCAGGCAGACCGTGAAGAATTACACGTTCTTCGGAGCGCCCGTGGGACTGATAGTGACGATCGATCGTCGGCTGGAAGCCGGAAGCTGGCTCGACCTTGGCATGTTCGTGCAGAACGTGATGCTGGCGGCAGCGGGGCGCGGACTTCAGTCGTGTCCGCAGGAGACGTTTTCGAAATATCACCGGATATTGCGCCCCCTGCTCTCGATTCCGGAGGAGCAGATGGTGGTATGCGGCATCTCGGTCGGGAAGCCTGCAGGTCAGGCGCAGCGATTGATGCCCCGGGCGAATGTAGATGAGTTCGCGACGTTCTTGGGATTGGACGCGTAAGAGACATTCAGGAGTAGATCGCCATGACGAGTCGAGAAGAACTGATCCAGCGCAGCATTTCTTTTCTCCGCGAAGTGAAGGATATGACGCCCGGAGCCGATATGGAGCGTTGGCTCAACGAGACGTACGGCGAAAGGAGCGCCCTCTATCAGGATCTGTGCCGCCTGATCAAGATCGGGGTCGAGGAGGGCTGGGCGGCGAACCAGGAGGTGGACGGCCCGAACTACCGGCGCAGCCGCATCCTCGAGCCGAGTGCCGAAACGTTCCAGTTCAGCCTCACGGCGGTTTACATGAACAGCGCTGCTCCACGCCGGTTCAAGGACGAGGACGACCACGACGTGCTGCGCGGGCAGTATCATGGTCATCCCTATGGGGAGATCAACCTTGTGGTACCCTTGAACGCGGGCGCGGAGTTGAAGGGATTGCAGGGCTGGCAGGGACCCGGCTGGACGGCGCCCGATCCGGGCAGCAGGCACTATCCGGAGGTCAGGGGCGGTGCGGTGATCGCGCTGTTCTATCTCCCGGCCGGACGCATCTCGTACGATTTCAAGGCTCCCGCCGATTAGGTGCGAACATCGCGAACCAAGGCTGGTTGCGCCGTCAGGCCTCGCCAGGTCCGGAGAAGATCGGCGCCGGCGGTGTCGTGCGCGGCAGCGGAAGCGGGCGCTCGACCAAGTGCGCGGGGCGCGAGCCTCCTTTGGCATCGTACCGTTTGGCGAGATCCAGCAACCGACGGCGGGTGAACGGATCGGCCTTCTCGGCAATGATCCGGACCCGCTGCGCGAGACCCAGGTAGAACTCGTGCTCCATGACGCACCCCACAACATCACTGCTCAGAGTTGAGTAGCCCCGGCTATCGGAGTCAAGAAGCACCAGGCGCGCGCATGCATTTTTCCGAGTCGCTATTGAGATCGCGATGTCGGCGGACGTAGGCTGGCCAGCGCAGGGGAAATCGGATGGCAGTGTCCTATCCGGAAGGCGTGCCCGGCGTGCGGCAGGCCGATGAAGGCTGTTTCCGGCGAAACTCCGGAGGGGCTGCGGTGCACCAGTTGCGACGACGACCCGATCGCCCGCAAGTGGGCCGACGGCCCGCTGCGGCCGACCAGAGCAGTAGGTTGCCGCTGGCGCGCCCGCCTCCGCCTTTCGGCGTAGTAGGAACACCGCGGCGCAGGCTGCTCACCGATTGGGTCACGCGCGCCTGACATCGTTCCGGCGTAGACTTGCTCAGCGGTCGAGGCAGCCCGACTGACCTGTTTTCAGTCGAAGGCGCCGAGCGAACGGAACGATAACGCGACGACATCTTTGACTCGTTGGACCCATCGCCCGCCGTTTGAGTACGGCGCCTGTAGCGGATAGCCAAAGGCTCAAAGGCCCGCTGTTCAAAAACACGCGCTCGCGCGGATAGCCAAAGGCGGTGGTCCCGTTCCGAGCGGTGAAAGAATCAGCTTGAAGAAGCCGTCAAAAACGCGCGAAGAGCTCGAGGCCGCGATCAGGCTGGAGATGGAAGACATCAGTGAGTTGCCGACGGATTTAGCCATCTCGGTCATGCCCTGCGAGGACACCTGGAAGGTCGCGATCATAACGGACGGCCTACAAGACCCGGAGCGCTCCACGATGATCGAAGCGATCGCTGACAGGCTGCGCAGCCAGTTCGACTTGAAGAGCTGAACCCGACGGCTTCATAGCGCGCTCAGGTCGTCCGGCACCTCGCCGAATTTCCTGATCAGCGCGTGTTCGAAGTCGCCGGTGGCCCCGCTGCGGCTGAAGGCAAGCGCGCCGACGTGCCCCGGCTTGCGCGAGAAGGCTTCAGCCTTCATCACGGCTACGGCCGCGTTCGGGTGCGATGCCGTCGTCATAAGGGACGAACAGCAAAGCGGACGTCGTCGGTCGAGCAGGGCCCAGTCCCCCGCCGCCATTCCGGTGTTCGCAGGAACCTTGGACCTGCTGCCGCCCTACGGGGCAGCGCGGGCCGCGTCGTGCGGGACGGCGCCCATCGATGACGATGGCGAGAAGCAACGTCACCGAGGCGTCAGTCAGGAACGGAGCCATCGTCGTCCGGTTGTCTCCGGAAGACAACATCCGGGAGGTCAACATGGCCATGGAAGATCGCGAGACCTTCAGCCTTATCGGGAGCGACAAGGTCGAGGGCACGAACGTGTACGGGGCCGACGGAGAAAAGGTCGGCTACATCGAGCGCGTCATGATCAACAAGGTCGGCGGCAAGGTGTCGTACGCGGTGCTCAGCTTCGGCGGCCTGCTCGGCATCGGCGATGATCATTATCCGCTGCCCTGGCAGGCGCTGAAATACGACACCAACCTCGGCGGTTATGTCACCGGCATCACCCAGGACCAGCTCCGCGGCGCTCCCAAATACGCCGACGAGAGCAGTTGGAACTGGAGCGACCCGGCGACCACACGCTCCGTGAACGCCTACTACGGTGTGCCGGTGGCTTGAGGCCGCACGGCACCCGCGGGCCGACGCGCCCGCCGCACGCGAGACGACCGCATCGGTCGCCGAGGAGACTTGAAAATGGGCAATGTCGTTCGTGTTCTCGTGGTGGAGGATGAAGCTCTAATCTGCACCTTCATCGAGGACGCCTTGTCGGACGGCGGCTTCGAGGCCTGCTCGGTCCATTCGGGAGAGGCGGCGATGTCCACCTTTTGGGACGGCCGGAAGCAGTGTCGGGCGCTGGTAACGGACGTCAACCTGGGTGCTGGCATCAGCGGATGGGAGCTGGCGCGGCAGATCAGGAAAATCACGCCTGGCTTTCCCGTGGTCTACATGACGAGCGCCAGCGCGCCAGACTGGAAATCGCAAGGCGTCGACGGCAGCCTCCTGATCGAGAAGCCCTTTGCGCCGGCGCAATTGGCTGCCGTCGTCTCGCAACTACTGGATACCCGAGCCTAGCCGGGTCGAACCGGGATCGTTGTGAGACTCCGATCCTTCGATCAAGCCCGCAATGGTGGGCGGCGGATCAGCGGATCGTCGAGCGCGCCGGCGATGCCTTGGCCTTGCATGCGGCCGCAGCGCGAGCCTCCGCTACCGCCATCCAGTCCCGCAGCAGGCCTTTGTCCTCCTTCGAAAAAGACGCGCGCCGCTTGAGATCCTCCAGCGTCTCGCCGGGATGGCATCGCTCGAAATCCTCGCGGATCAGGGACTCGAGGTAGGTCCGGTCCCAAGCGCTGCCTGAATCGAGATGCTGCCGTGAATCGGTCCCCATGATTGTCTCTCGGCGCATGCAGTCGAAGGCGCCCGGATGCGGCACAACGGCAAGAGCGATTGTTTGGTTCACGAAGGGGGCTGCCCGTGTCGACGATGACGGACGGCGTCAAGGCCGCCGTCGGGCCAAGTGAGAGGCGCGCTCCAGCCGCCAAGGACGAGGAGGTCCCTCAGGCCTCGCCAGACACGGGTATGGCCATGGCCGGCGGGACGATGCGCAGCGGCGGCAACGGACGCTCGGCGGACCGGGACAGCGGAGAGGTCTTGCCGCCCTTGGCTTCGTATCGTTCCGCCAGCACCAGCAATCGCCGCCTGATGAAGGGGTCGGCCCTTCCGGCCAGCTCGCGCACGCGATGGGCCATCGCCCAGTAGAATTCCAGCCAACGCTACCGACGGATGAAGTTGATGACATCGGCGGCGGCAGCGTCAAGCGGCATCGTTCGCTGCGACGCGCTCCCCGATTTCCCTTGAGCGAGCGCTCGTTGCGGCATTAAGTTGGTCGGGCGGGGAAATCCAGATGTCCGTGTTGCACCTGATCCGGAAGCGGTGTCCGAACTGCGGGAGCGCAATGAAGCTTGTCTCCGAGTCGACGGGCCGGAGCCGCGAGCGATACGTCTGCCCCGCCTGCGAGGAGGATCCGTTGCACGACCCCGCCGCCCAAAAATGGGCGGACAGCCCGCTGCGCCCGCCGGCCAAGTAGCCTCCGAAGAATCCGGTCATGGCGCCGAGGCCGGTTGTCCATCCATCTTCCATTCAGGGTTTGTGGCGTAGGCTATCCGTTGCCGGTGACAGGACTGGCGGATCGTCGGCGGCGCACCAACGTCTTTGAAGGATGCCGCTGCAGAATACGGGGAGGGTGCGATGTCGACCGTCGCGAAGTTGCTTGCGCGGAAGGAACGGCTCCTGGCGCAACTGGAGAGCGATCCAGGGTCGAACGAGCGCGAGGAAATCGAAAGGCAGCTTGCGCAGATCGAGACCGCACTGAGCTTGCTCGGACCAGGAGATGCCGCCGGTCGGAGTGACGAGTGAATCGAGTTTTGCCGCTGGTCAGAGTGCGCTGAGATCGTCCGGCACGTCGCAGAACTTCCGGATCAGCTTGGCGTCGCTGAAGTCCCCGCTGGATGGATCCCCGGTCCGCAAAGAGAACATGCGGCATACCGGCTGCGTCCGACACTGCTGCGCCCCTCGAGGGCGACCTCGATCTTGCCGCCGACCAGGCCATCGCGGCCTGCGGCGGAGACGCCCGGACGAAGGTGTCGAGAGGCTACGCCCGGGGACGGCTCCCAGGGGCGCGCGAACGCAACGATGAGGCAGATGTCTGAAGTGACCTACTATGTCGCTCTGCCGTTCGTTTCTCCGACGACGGCATGGCCGCCGGCGAGGCGGCGGAATGCCTGAGCGCCAACTCGCCGGTGCGTGGAGTTTATAGGACGCCGGCCCTAATGGATCAAAACGAGATACAGAAGAGCGGCCGCCAGCAGAACTCCGAAGACCATATTGGCGTTGAGGTGCACGTCCTAGCTCCTCGGCCCGTGGCGGCCCCAGCATCGGGCCGGGGGGCTTGATGATGCTGGGGCCTCCGGACAGGCTCTTGCCCTCTGAAGAGAGGCAGTCACCGCAGACACAAATCAATCACGGGCAGGGGGTTCCTACAGAGAAGCACAAAGCGCGAGGAAGAGAGCGACGCGAAGGAAGCCAAGCCATCCCGGACGGATGAAGCGCGGCGCGAGTTTATCAAAAAGTTGCGCGGCCGATTAAACTGAGGCAGCCTCACCGCTCCGCGGAATCTGCAAGTGGCCAATCTCGTCGGTCGGTGCCACGAAAAAAGATCCGGCCGATTCACATTTGTGAAGGCAGGGATTTGTTAACCGGGAAATAATGGCATACCGGGCTGGCAGAGCCATTTCATTTCGGAATTATTTGAAACCCGGAAGCATGAGGGGGGCGTTGTCTCAAAACAGCGGCCCCTACTGCATTTTTGGCTTTAGCCAGCGCCACATGCGGAAGAGAAATCGCCACATTAAGCACCGCCATTTCTCAAATCTCCTCCACCGTGCAGGCCGAGCAGATGCCCGACGAACCGCAGCAGCCGCTGCGGGAGGCAATGGCCGCCCTCCCTGCGGCGCCTCCTTCCGAGATCGAGAAATAAACGCAGACCCAGCATGTCAAGCGACTGACGAGGACGTCGAGAAGAACTCCCAAACGTCGGCTGGCCTTCGAACGGCACGTCCAGGTCTTCGGCGACTGGTGAGCGGAACGCCGGCCCCAATGAAAAGGCCGCGCCTTCGGGTGCGCGACCTTGGTTGCGTTCGGATGGACCGATCTCACCAGTAGTGGTGGCGCCAGCGGTGCCGAACGACCGGGTAGGATCCGCGGTAATAGGCGTAGGCGGGGCGCACGACGCGGCGATAGCGATAGCCGTAGGATACGGGCGCCGTGTAGTAGGTCGTGGTGTAGCCGCCGCCCCAGCGATACGGCTCGTCGTAGCCGTAGCCGTAGGGGCCGCCGTAATAGCCGGCTCGATAGTAGCCAGGGCCGCCGTAGTAGCCATAGCCGGGGCCCCAGCCATACGCGGAGGAAGCAAGCCCGCCGATCACGGCGCCCGCGACCAAGCCGCCGGCGATGCCGGGTCCCCAACCGCCCCAACCTCCTCGCCAGTGGGCTTCGGCAGGAGAGGTCGTGGCCACCGAGGCCAGACCAAGGGCGCCGACCAGCAGCGCCGACATTGCAATCTTCTTCATCGGGAGCTCCTTTCACATTGCGCATGCCCTGCCGATAACGGGAAAAATAGGCAATGGTTGCTGCTGGCCCGGCGGCGAAGGGCAATGGAGCTCGGCGCCGGGGCAGCGTGATTCGACAGCTTCGAGTTCGGACCACAACACGAGGCCGCGCTGGGGTCGGCCCACGCTGCGGCGCAAAAGCTTTCAGGAGCGCACCCCGAACATCTGCCTGATCTCTGCGGGCATTAACAATGTTGATTCCACCGGAATACGTCTTTGCGGTAGGCTATCGCTTCTAGCGTTTGGGGTTCCCATGTTCGATCCGGCCACGACGGCGCTTTTGCGCGCCGTACTCGACGAGGTCTGCGAAGAGGTTTCGCGTTTCGAAACCGGTGCTCGCACCCATGTCGCTTCAAGGATTCTGGAAGCCGCCGCGACGGGCAACATCACGCCGGAGAACCTGAAGCAGATCGGTCGCGAGGCGCTCCATCAAGCCCCGAGCATGGGGCGATAGCGGAGCGTCGGGGTGAATTTCCAGGTCACAGTGCTCAAGATCCTGGTGAGTTATCCCGATGGATTCGCCGTCATGTCGGACCTCAAGCGCGACATGGCGATCCTGACGACGAGCAGACGGGATTGGGCCGAGCGGACCATGCGCTTGGCCGCGCGCGTTCCGGATCTAGACATCTTCTCGCAAGCCTTGGTCGAACGCCTGAACGGCGGATGGCGGATTACGGAGAAGGGCAGGACGGTACTCGATTTCATGGAGGCCAGGTCTTCCGGGCCACAAACCGGACGGGATGGTCCGGTCGAGCAGCTGTCGTCCGAAGAGCGAGCGCCCAAACTTGTCGCCTTCACAAAGGTTGGCCGAAGCCAACGCCGGCGTGCGGCACGTGCGCGGGCGCGTGCCAAAGCATCCTGACTCTCCTCCCTTCGTCTACTCCCGGGAAAAACCGGAAACTTTCCAGAGTGCCTTGAGTTGGCAGCGACTGGGTCGGTCTCCGGAGAGAGTAAGTATGGTCGACGAAGTCGTCTTGAAGAACGCCACGGAGACCGCCTGGACGGTGTACCGGGCGCGGCACCCCGAGGTCGATGAGCACGACACCCGGCGCTGCCTGCTGGAGCGCCACCTCCAAAGCAGGTCGGAAGCGCGAGAGAGCGATACCGAAGAACTCGCTGGCTTCGGGATCGCCTACCTGCAGCGGCTTCCTCGAGACGAATGTTGACGGCCGTGAAAACGCTCGCAGCGCGCGTGGCCCGCGGAAGTACGAGGCCCAATTGGACGCTGCTCGCGATTTCGTCCCTCATTTCTGCGACGATCGTGACGGTCCTGCAGTTCGTGTTCGGGGCCTAGCGCGATGCGGATTGCCCAGCTTGCTCCGTTGGCCGAGAGCGTGCCTCCCAAGCTCTACGGCGGCACCGAGCGTGTGATCGCCTGGCTGGTGGACGAACTGGTCGAATCCGGGCACGACGTCACCCTGTTCGCAAGCGGCGACTCGAAGACGAAGGGAAAGCTCCACGCGGTGTGGCCGCGCGCGTTGCGCCTGGGGCGGAAGGGTGCGGATCCGAACGCCGCCTGCGCGCTTCTGATCGAAGCCATCGCAGAGCGCGCGCGCGACTTCGATGTGATCCACTCTCACGTCGACTGGTTGCCTCTTCCGATGCTGAGCCGGACCGACGTGCCTTTCCTGACGACGATGCACGGCCGGCTCGATCTTCCCGGTCTGCCCCAGGTAATCGGTGCCTTTGCGGACGCTCCATTCGTCTCGATTTCCGCCGACCAGCGTCGGCCGCTTCCGGAGGCGAACTGGATCGCGACGATCCAGCACGGACTGCCTAAGGATATGTTTAGGCCCTCCTACGAACCAGGTTCGTACCTGGCCTTTCTGGGGCGGCTGACGGCGGACAAGGGACCGGAGGACGCCATACGCATCGCACGTGCGGCGCGGATGCCGCTGCGCATGGCCGCCAAGATCCCTCGCGCGGAGACGGCCTACTTCAAGAACAAGCTCGAGCCGAACATCGATGGCCAGAAGGTCCAGCTTGTCGGCGAGGTCGACGACGCGAAGAAGCAGCCTTTCCTCGCCAACGCAGCGGGCCTGCTGTTTCCGATCGATTGGCCTGAGCCGTTCGGTCTGGTGATGATCGAGGCGATGGCGTGCGGGACGCCCGTGATCGCCTATCGCTCAGGCTCGGTGCCGGAAGTCGTGGAGGACGGCGTCACCGGCTTCATCGTCGACGGTGAGGAGCAGGCGATCAGGGCGGTGAAAGAACTGGGCCGGCTGGACAGACGAGTGGTCCGCGCCCGGTTCGAGGAGCGCTTCGCCGCACGCCGGATGGCGAACGAGTACGAAAGCCGATATCGCGAGCTGGTCGCTCGCAGAGGGCGCCAACCGTAAGGGCAAAGCAGTGGGGCGCGAAGGATTCGAGAACGGCACGCCTCGTTCGATCGCTGCCGGAACGGCTGACGGCGCCAACCGTTGACGCCGATCAGGAGGCGCCATGAAAATCATCCTTTCCGCGACAGCAACTTTTATCATTCTCGCGACGCCAGCCCTCGCGGACGACGCATCTCCTTCGCAGCCGATGATCCAGCAGGTCCGCGACTCCTCGACGGAAGTGGCAGAGTGTTCGAAGCAGGTTTGGCCACATTTCTCTGATGCCTGCCTGCGTTCCAAAGGTAAGGGCGTTTCCGTCCGGGTCGTGACCACCGAACGTCGATAAGGAACGGGATCTAGTGGGATCGACTCCTTCTGGCCGCCCCGTGTTCCAAAATCGGGAACAAGTGGCAATTCCAAGCGTTGGCGCCTGCACCTTGACGGGCGCGGCTCACGTTGGAGGAGATAATCGATGAAAAGCATTCTTGCCGTTGCTCTGCTCGGCACTACCGTGATCGGCGGCGCCGCTTTCGCCCAATCCACTCAGCCAGCCGATCGCGCCGCCCCGGCGGCCACGGCCCACCCGGCCGATGCAAAGATGGCGCTGAAGGGCAACTGGCGCGCCTCGAAGCTCATGGGGCTGAACGTCTACAACGAAGCCAACGAGAAGCTCGGCGACATCAACGAACTGCTCGTCGACAAGAGCGGCAAGATCCACGCGGTGGTCATCGGAATCGGCGGCTTCCTCGGCATGGGGGAGCACGACATCGCCGTCTCCATGGACAAGCTGAAGTTCGTTGAAGAGCCGGTCCGGACCAGCTCGAGCGGCACTTCGACCACGTCGCGCGACACCACCACGACCGGGACCGCGTCGACAACCACGACGAACCGCACCACGAACGATTGGGTCCCCGACCACGCCGTCATGAGCGGCAACAAGGAGCAATTGAAGGCGCTTCCGCAGTTCAAATACTCGGACTACAACTAGCGCTACGAGTGCTCTCGGTGAATTGGGGCCCCGACTACGGGGCCCCTTTTTGTGTACGGACTTGCTGCAACGAAAAACGGCCCGCCCAGATGGGCGGGCCGTTCATCCGTACGGGGTTTCCGCTCAGTGCATGTGAACCAGGAAATAGCCGACGCCGCCAACAACCAGGACGGCTGGAACGGCCCACAAAATCAGTACGGGCATTTTCTCCTCCAATTGTTGTCAGAACGCTTCAGACGGCTCTTGCCGCCGTCGCGACTATTACTGCTCGGTGCAGACCTTCGTGGTCTTGACCGCGGACTCCGCCTCGACCTTGGTCTTGTAGACGCCGTCGCCCACGACCGTCGTGGTGGTGGTGGTCGGCTTGGTGTCGACGACGGTGCACTTCTTGGTGGTGGCGTCGCGCACGATGTAGAACTCGGCGGCGCTGGCGGCCTGCGTGCCGAGGGCGAAGGCGGCGAGAGCGCCGCACACGATAAGCTTCTTCATGGTGTCCTCCTCAAAGTGAAAAATGACTCGTAAGTAGTCATTGCCAACTATGCCGAGCGCGCTGTCAACGCATCGTTCGATGGCTTTCAGGACCAGGTAGCGAGACTAGCCGTACCGACCCGTTAAGGTAGAGGGAGGTCGCGGCGGTCTTCCCCGTACTCGCTCCAGAACGCCGCAATGAAATCGCAACGAATTGGCTGAAACAAGCATGAACAAAACGGGGCGGATGTGCCCGTCGCAGCAAGAAATATCAATAGCTTAGAAGATGCTCACTGCGTTCGGGACGCAGAGGACTTGCTTGAACGTTACTAGGCTACCGCCTCAAATAGCAATTTGAGATGGTTGCACGTCCGGGATTTGAACCTACGACGCAAGGTGAGGCCGCCGAACTGGACCATTGCCGCGTCTTAGGTTTGTTCGAACACCACCTTGCGACCAAGCAACTGCTGCTCGTTTAGAGGCGGAAATTATCTGGAGCGAGTGGTGCAATAGGCGCCTACTTCCGGGGCTATTAGTCGAACGAGGTCGTAAGGACGGCGACAACGCGAAGTGGAGAAGACGAGCGAACTGGCCGC
Organism: Bradyrhizobium betae; assembly: GCF_004123905.1. GTDB lineage: Bacteria > Pseudomonadota > Alphaproteobacteria > Rhizobiales > Xanthobacteraceae > Bradyrhizobium > Bradyrhizobium betae_A. Next base: position 14,467 of record NZ_MZXW01000031.1, on the reverse strand, counting down.
CTCGGGAAAAAGCCGGCCGGCATGGAAGTTTCGACGACAATGCCGTCCGCATCGAATCAGATCTCGAACTGGCTGGAGACAGGCAACGCACACATCGACGAAGCCTATGTTGCCGCTCACACTGAAGTCGTGGCTGGCCAATATGTAGTGATCTCGGTCACCGACACCGGCGTCGGTATGGACGCCGCGACGATCGCTCAGGCCTTCGAGCCGTTCTTCACCACCAAGCCGGTCGGCAAGGGTACGGGTCTCGGGCTCAGCCAGGTCTATGGGTTCGTCAAGCAATCCGGCGGCCATATCAAAATCTATTCGGAGACGGGCGAGGGCACGACCGTCAAGCTGTACCTCCCGCGCTTGGCCGGCGATGCAGCGGACAACGCAGCTTCCGACGAACCACTCAACCCCGAAGCCGCGCAGGGAGAAATAATTCTGGTTGTCGAAGACGACGATGACGTGAGAGCGTATTCCGTCGACAGCTTGTGCGAACTCGGCTATCGCGTGCTGGAGGCTCACGATGGGCCGGCGGCTCTGCGCATTCTTGACCGACAGCCGCGAGTGGACCTCCTGTTCACGGATGTTGTGCTACCGGGAGGCTTGACGGGCGCGCAGATTGCCTCCCAAGCCAAAGCGTTGCGCCCGTCGCTGAAGGTGCTGTTCAGGACGGGCTACGCCCGCAATGCGATCATTCATAATGGCCGTCTCGATAAGGGCGTGCAGCTGATCGTCAAGCCCTTCAGTTTCAACGACTTGGCCGCGAAGATCCGCGACGTGCTCGACCTGCCCGAGAAGCCGGCCGACGGCTGATTCCTGCGCGCTCGGCGGTCGCGGACCATGCGGGTTCCTTTGCACGGCTACGACGCGGTGATCGATCGGCGCTGATTGAAGGAATGTCCGCCAAGGCCGCCCTGGATTCTGCGGAACAGCCTTCGCGCGCAAGCGGAAGGATGGCACCTTGATAAATGTCGTCGGAAAATTTCGCGAAGAACATCGTGCCGCCGGCTCGTGGGAGCGCAGCAGCCTGACCTGCCACCGGCCGGTCGTCGGCCTGCGGCCGGCCTAAGGCGAGTTCGCGACCGCGAGCTTTGAACCACCTGACATCACGCCGGTGTTCCCGGACCACGTTTCCGCCGACGAGAGAGCCCCCTGTCAGATCTGCGACCGACTTGTGCGGCCCGTGCCCTCGCCTTTCTTGGACAGGTCCGGCGAGCGGCTCAACCCACGGCTAGGCAACGTAGTCGGCCCTCGCGCCGAACCCAGTAGCATTAGAAATAGCGCACGGGTTGCCTGGTAGCTGGCGGCAGCGCGGGTTGCTTCCGAGCCTTGCATGACAACACGGCCCTCGCCAGTGAACAGATACCACCTGCAGCCCCTTCGACGGGTCTGCAGGCGGAAATCGAAAATCGGAAGTCGATAGGACATAGCCAGCCTGTCACTCAGTCGTGCTGTACGGTCGTCTCGGTTTCGTAGGAGTTGGTTCAGAATTAATGAAAATGCTTTTGAAGAAAAGCGCGGCGCCGGATAGCTTTTGTCCGTCCCCCCGCACCGACGCGAGCGAGAGGCCAGCTCACGTCTGGCGACGCTTGGAACTGACGGGCGGGGAGCCGAGGCGATGCCGTCTCGGTCAGGCCAATCGAGCAACCAGGATGTCCGCAGCCAAGATCACGGTGCTCATCGATGGTCCCAATCTGTACGCCGCCACGAAGGTGCTTGGGTTCGACATCGACTACAAGCGCCTGTTGAAGGAATTCGGCGACCGCGGTGTGCTGGTCCGCGCCCTCTATTACACGGCCGTCATGGAGGACCAGGAATATTCGTCGATCCGTCCGCTGGTCGATTGGCTGGACTACAACGGCTACACGGTGATCACAAAGGGCACCAAGGAATTCGTCAACGACCTCGGTCGGCGCAAGGTCAAAGGCAACATGGCCGTCGAAATCGCCGTCGACGCGATGGAGCTGGCCGAACGGGTCGACGAGATGATCCTTTTGTCCGGCGACGGCGGTTTTCGCTGCCTCGTCGAGGCCGTGCAACGCCGCGGAGTCCGGGTCACGGTGGTCTCGACGATCGCCAGCCGGCCGCCGATGGTCGCCGATGAGCTACGCCGACAGGCCGACGTCTTCATCGATCTGGTCGAACTGCGGTCCAGGATCGGCCGCGATCCGCTTCCGGTACCGCGTGAGGGCGACGAATCAAGGTCCTGAAGTCGGGCGTCGCCAAGCCTCGAGAACGCCATGCAACGAAAACGCCGCTGCGCAAAGACAGCGGCGTTTGCCGGATGAAATTGGACCGTGCTGAAAATAGCCCCGGCGAGCCGAGCCAAGCAAAATGACTCCCGGATGTTGAGTCCGGGAAATTACGGGTTTGGGCGGTTCCTTGATTCCATCTCTCCTGGGCGACCGGGCACAGGCGGCGGCGCCTCGTCCCGCCGGTGACGTCCCTTCTCGGTTCGGGCGAGACATGATGGCACTCGACGAGCCACCGTCGCTGCATCATGAGCATCAATCCTACGCGCATCGATTTGAGAGGCAGTTCACACGCCAAGCCTCCGGACCGGACTATGCTGTCCATCACGTCCTTTCGGAGGAGGAGGCAGATGATGGCCGCGTTGACGAAGGTGCTCTGGCGCACGACCGGCGCGGATGTCGATATCGAGGATCTGAAGATCGTCCTGATCTTCTGCGGCGCGGGCCTGCTGCAGTCCCTTCTGGCGGCCATGACCTACGGAGTCGGCCCTGGTCTCCTCTGAAGCAACCGGCAGCGCCCCGACCCGGGCGAGTCCCAGAACGGCCTTTATGAGGCATTGGCCCTGGTCCGCTCGCGAGCCGCGCGGCGGCGCTGAAGGCGTGCATGGCGGCGCCGTCCGACCTCGGCTGGCAGGCGCAGCGGTGGTGCGGCTAATCCGGGCGCAGGCACCTCTTCGGACGCCGCCGCCTGAGTGTCCGGCCGGGCTTCCATGAACTTGAGCACGGAGCGTCCCTTGTCGGTGATGCGCCAGCCGCCGTTCAGGCGATCGATCAGGCCATGCGAAAAGATATCCAGATCCGGAACGCGCGCGGCGAGCCGCTTCGTGCGTTCGGCCCAGTCCCGTCCGCTGGTCGCAAGGATCGCCATGTCGCGCTTGAGGTCCGCCATCGGAGCGAACCCGTCTGGATAGCTCACCAGGATCTTCAACACTGTCACCTGGAAATTCACCGGACGCTCCCGCGATCCGCCGTTACCGCCACATCGTCGGCGCTTCGGAGAGAGCCCTGCGACCGACGAATTTCAGGCTTTCGGGCGGGGTCTCGCCCTGGGCGGCGGCCTCCAGGATCTTGGAGGCGACGTGCGCCTTGGCGCCGGTCTCGTGGCTGGGAACGCTTCCGCAGACCTCGTCGAGGACGGCGCGCAGCAGCGCCGTGGTGGCCGCGTCGAGCATGCTGCGCCCCTCTACTTCTGAGACGCCGGCTTGGGTATCGCCGACAGCAACGAGGTCAACAGGAAAAGAGATGAGACGCCCGCTCGCAGCATCGAAATCCTCCACGAAAAATGCGTTGTTCTGAAATCCGTCCCGACCGAGGACTTCATTGATCTCACATCAATTTGGGTGGAACGGCAATCGATTCAGACGCTGCGGCGCAAAATCTCTCTCGGCGCCCCTTCAATGGCTGAACAGCGTGGCGTAGGCTGCGAGACATCTGGCCCGCGGCATCGGGCGCCTCATCGCCGCGATCGATCCGCAGATCCACGGTTCTTTGAGGTCGGCGGCCCTTTCGACCAAGGCGCCTTATTTCCGTCCGTGGACCTAGAGCCGAGTGGGCGGCTTCAGCGGGCTCTCGACCCACTTCCGGGCGGCAGGATCGTGCAGCGGATCGTCTTTGCAATCGGGACAGACGTAGCGTTCGGCGACTCTGGCGTCCTGGACAAGCTTCATCGGCCGCCCGCAATGAGGGCACGGCTTCCGGATCGGATACAGCAGTGACATTTAACTCCCCCGCCTCGGACAGCGTAGCGCCGCTTCCCGGGCAGGCACATGCACAAGTCTCTTGACGCGAGCTCCGCCAGCTACTGAAATCCGGCTTTCGTGATGTTGCGGGTATCGTCATGGAAGAGTTCTACAGGGGCTTCGCGCAGCGAGCGCGCGAGCTGGCGGAAAAGGGCGACCCATTCACTCGCAGGCGTCTGCTGGACCTGGCGAAGAAGTACGATGCCAAGAGCCGACCGTCCGGAAGCGCTCGTCCGTTGCCGGCGGCGCGCACCACTCCGCCGGCGACGCTCTTCTCCGGCACCGGCGAGGCTTGAAGAAGGTCGGTTCGCCGGCCGGGATTCGGCCGCCCACCCCAGCGCTCTTCAGGCTCGATTGACCAGCCCAAGAGGCACGGAACGTTCGCCTCGCGGTCGGCGTATCGGGCGGTCGGGCGATCAACCTTGCTTCAGCGCGTCCTTGACCTCGCGCACCGGCCAGCTTTCGCCGGCTGGCAGGACGCGGACCTTGACGCCGCCGCCGACCAGCGCGTGCGAGGCTACGTCGTCATCCACGGTAGCGACCGTCAGATCGGTTTCGGGCTTCCAAGCGAGGGTGAGATCCAGATCGCCCGGAAACACCTGCCATTGCGAGCCGTCACGAGTTCGACGATGTGACTTTCGGAATGGGTCCGGATCTTCATCAGGCCGCGTCCAGATCCCGCTGCGCGAACGGACGACGCAGCCGGCCAGCCTCGTCACCGTGGCACCTCGGACATCTGAAGCGGATGTTCGGCTGCGCAGAGGACGTCCGGTGCAAATTCGCCGCCATGGGCCAGGCGCCGCAGCGCGGACATTTCTCCAAAAGCGTATCGCTTTCGATCATCGCCATGACTCCTTCGAGCTGAGCCCCATGGCTGCGAACGGCTCGAATTTGCGGAGGTTCCCGTCTCGGCTTCTGTAGCCGGGCCCCGACGCCGTCAACGTGCCCAAGGCAGGATCCGGCCCGAACCAACGATTGCTCTCCCCGTTGTGTGCTGCATCAAGGCGCCTCCACCGCGCGCTAGAGGAAAACCATGAGGACCGGCCCGCCCCAGCATCTCGATCCCGATAGCGAGAGGGACCCGACCTATCTCGAGTCCCTGATCCGCGAGGATTACGCGCGATGCCATCCCGGCGAAACCTTGGACGATCTCAAGCGGCGCGCGTCCTTTTCGAGAGAAGACAGAGGACTGCTGCGGGACTGGATGGCCGTAGCGGCCGCTCGCGCGACATGGGGCGCCCTCGATGACTGCAGATCGCAGCTTCATACCGCCGGCGCCACGAACGGCATTGCCAAACCCCCTGTTCCTCGCGTTGCGCCGAGACGCATGAACCCTCAGTCCCGCTCACGTCAGGAACGACGACGCAATTGGGCTGTTCGACATGCGTTGCGAACGCTATCCCAAGTGAGCCGCCAGTGAGCGTACTTCTCGTCGAGGACGACCCCCTTATCCGTGAATTCGTTGTCGAAGCGTTGCGCGACGCGGGCTACCACGTCATCCACGCGAGCAACGGGGAAGAGGCGCTGGACTGGTGCAAGCGCCACGTCGCGGATGTGCTGGTCACCGACGTCAGGCTGCCCGGAAACATTGACGGCTGGCAGATCGCCGAGCGCTGCCGCGAAAGCAATCCGAAACTGCCGGTCATCTACGCGACAGGCTTTTCGCCCGCTACGCCACGCCCCGTCCCGGGCAGCCGGATCGTGCAGAAGCCCTTCCATCCGGAGGAGCTCGTCCGCATGATCAAGGAACTCGGCGAGGAAAAGGGAGGGCCGCCGTGCTAGCTGCTTACTCGTGGCCGTGCCTTAGCGCGACCGCTGTAGTCTGGACCGTCGTCGGATCCATCGCTTGGGTGCATCCGCCTCCCCCGTCAACCTTTCGGCAGGCCTAGTTCCTCGACGGCCCGACCGCAGATCGCAGCGGGGTCCTTGAGGCCGGTCTGACCGATCTCGATGATCTTCTTGGCAATCAGTTCGGTAAGGGGATCGTTGCGATCCTGTACGCCAATTGCACGCAGGGCCTGTTCGTAAGCTGTCGAAAGCCGCGTGATCTCCTCAGGCCCAAGAGGCGAGTTTTGAAGTATTCGGTAGATCGCCAATTGTTAGTCTCCCCCTGCTGGCACAGCGTAGCACCAGTCCACTGAGGGAGCATTGCGAATTAGGAGCCAATTTTAGCTTCCGCAGACTATGCTATGGAGCGCCGCTTCGAGGGCTTGAAGTTCCCGCTGGCTCGCGCGTGATCGCGAGCGACCGACCGGGCCGTTGAGGATAAGGCGGATTGGTCTGGTTGGAGGGCTGGCTGGTCTGCGCCTTGGCGAGGCGGCTGGGGACCCGGCATCGCCGGCGGCCTGATCGCCGGCGCGGTGATCGGGCGGGCATCCTCCTCGGCAATATGCCTGGGCTACGGCTATTACGACTACGGTCCAAGCTATTGCGGTGCCGGGTAATATGGCCCACGGGGACGTTGCGAGCGCTCTTGGACCGGCCCCGAGCCTGCTTAGCCCAGGCGCCAGGAGGTCTGCTTTCTGATCGTTATCTGAACAGTGCCATGCAGGGTGGGCCAGACAGCCTAAGTAACGGCGGGTGCTGTGGCGGATATGGACCGCGGCTCGACTGAGAGCCTCAACGCAATGTCCAGGGGATCTGATTGGAACATTGGTGCGTCCGAGCGGGTATAGATCAGGAAGCTTCCTGGAGAAGCGTCTTTATCGGAAGGGAGCCACAAATGGATGACGAGCGAAAATCATCAAAAGCGGGCGAACGGGCCGCTGAAGGCTTGCGCCAAGCAACTTCCAAGGAAGAAGCGAAAAACGAGAGCAAGATGGGGCACGACCTAGCTAAGGGCGCTGATCGTTTCGAAGAACGCTCTAAAAGCTCCGATGGAAAAAGCGCAGAAGAAAAACAAAAAGAGTAAATCCCCTCGCGGCTTCCTCCGCAATGACCCCGGCAGGTGGCCTTCATCTAGGGACCTGACAGAAGCTCATGCGTCATGAACTATTGTTAGGCTTCAGCAATTTTTGCAGATCTTTTTTACCGTCTGGTCGACTTTGCTATTCTCCTGATCGATCTTGGCGTCACTATCATGTTGATCAGTGGTCGTCGGCCGACCGATGCCGCCGGCGGCGGCGCCCTGGGTATTAGAGGCAGGCGTTCCCGATGAAGTTGCGGTTCCGGCAGCATTGGTGCCGGGGCTCGCGACACTCGTGCTGTTTCCATCGACCGCTCCCCGATTGCGCCCGGATTGAGGGTTGGGAGTGCCATTGGCGATACCGGTTATCGCATTGGTGGTGCCCGTGGTTGGATTGGTATTTGCACTCGGGGCAGTAGCCGACGGGCCTGCCGTACCGCCCGAGTTCGCAGCGCCTGCGGCTCCCGCAGCGGACGGAGATGCTGCAGCCGAACCTCCTGCACCTGCAGAGGACGAGGCACCGCCAGCGCTTCCACCTGCAGATCCGCCGGCACCGCCACCACCACCACCACCACCACCGCCGCCGGCTCCGCCCCCTCCTTGGGCAAATGCTGCGCAAGGGATGACGAGAGCCAAGACAAGTGCAATGCCTGAGCGTTTCATGGCGCGACTCCTTTAGCGACCAAGCCACGCTGCTGCGTTTCGTTCCTAGGCGTTGGGTCGAGCCGAGGCTGCTGGCGGAGATCGCAAGGGCCAAGTCGGCCGTGGGACAGGTGCAGCATCAGTTCTTAAGGGGCGCCCAACCCAGCAGGGCGGAGACCAGCAAACCGAACTATGGGCGAGACCAGGCGTTATCGACATCATGTCAGACGCTTTCGACTACTTCCGGGCTTACGCTGTCCGCGCTCTGTGTAAGGCTCGATCCATGCCGCACGGCAGAATGAAGCATCTGCAGCTGCTGGCCGGGCGGATCTATAATCTCCTCAAGAAAGAGGCCGCTTACGGCCCGAATACGCAGCACCTTGAGGACTTCCGGGCAGCCCAGAAGCTCGAGAAGTCTCTCGACCGTCCCCCCGGCGAAGGCTCGGGCGCTGGAAATCGCTTTGGTCCGCCGAGGTCGCGGGACGCGCGGGGAGGCTAGTTGAGTGTCCTCCCTCGATACCCGGACCGTAGCAAAGCTCCTGCGAGAATACGCGCAGCGGACGGCGTTGCGTGGCGGCAACCCCTACCGTGCAAAGGCCTATTCCAAGGCGGCGGACAGCCTGACGGCTCTCGCCGTCCCTCTCGACGTGCTCGTTGCGGAGGACCAACTCACGGAAATTCCCGGCGTCGGCGAGGCGATCGCCGACATCATCACCAAGCTCCACAAGACGGGCACTCATCCGAGCCTCGAAAAGCTGCGGAAGGAGATTCCCGAGGGCGTGCTCGAGATGCTTTCCGTGCCCGGTCTCCGCCCTGAGAAGGTGCTGCGTCTCTACAAGGATCTCGGCGTTGGCTCTCTCGCCGAGCTAGAGGCCGCCGCCAAGGACGATCGCATCAAGAAGGCCAAGGGACTGGGCGCCGCGCTGCAGACCAAGATCCTGCAGAACCTGGCCATCGCGAAAAGCGGAGAAGGTCGGCTCCACCTGCACCGTGCCGCCGTCCTGCTGGCACATGCCAAGGATTCGATCAGAAAGTCCCAGCCCGAGCTCAAGCGCGTCACGATCGCCGGCGATTTCCGTCGGGGCTGTGAACTCGTCGGCGATCTCACCATCGTTGCGGAAGCACCGGAGGCCGCCAAGGCACCGAAGCCGTCGACGGCGGACGGACTGCAGATGCGGCTGTCGGACCGCAAGCATTTCGGCGCGATCCTTCTGTTCGCGACCGGCTCCGCCGCTCACATCGAGCAGCTCCGGGCGTTGGCCGCCCAGAAAGAGATGAGGTTGGAAGCCGACGGCTTGCACAACGGCCGCACCCTGATCGCGGGCGACGAGGTCGAGATCTATCGCGCCCTCGGTTTACCTTTCATCGATCCCGAACTCCGGGAGGGGCGCAATGAGCTCGAGCTGGCTCTGAAGGGCAAGTTGCCGAAGCTCGTCACTGACGAGGACCTGCGCGGAATCCTTCACTGCCACACCGATGCCTCCGACGGCACGGAGACGCTGGAGACTATGGCCAAGGCGACACGCCAGCGCGGCTTCGAATATTTCGGCGTCGCCGATCATTCCAAGTCCGCGCACTATGCCGGCGGTCTCTCAGTCGACGAGATCGCGCAGCAGCACCGAGAAGCAGACCGGTTGAACAAGCGCTTCGGCAAGGATTTCCGGATCCTGAAAGGCATCGAGTCCGACATCCTGGCGGACGGGTCGCTCGACTATGACGACGACGTGCTGGAGCGCTTCGATTTCGTGGTCGCGAGCATCCATGGCCGTTTCAAGCTGGACCGCAAGGCGCAGACGCAGCGCCTGCTTCGGGCCATCTCCGATTCTCACACAACCATCATCGGCCACATGACCGGGCGGCAGCTCCAACGGCGGCCAGGCTACGAAATCGACGTTGAGAAAGTGCTGCGGGCCTGCGCCAAGCATGATGTCGTCGTCGAGATCAACGCCCACCCGTGGCGCCTCGACCTGGACTGGCGCTGGCACCAGGCGGCCCTCGACTTCGGCTGCATGCTGAGCATCAATCCGGATGCGCACTCGATCCCCGAGCTCGATCACATGCACTGGGGTGTCGAGATGGCCCGGAAGGGCGGTGTCCCCGCCGACAAGGTCCTGAACGCGATGACGCTTCCGGAGATCACGCGCTACCTCCGCCAGAAGCGGCGCTCGCTCGCCCGGGCGGCCTGAGAAAATCTCTGACCGATCGAATATACGATTGCTGAATGGGAGAACCCCATGACAGACGTTTCGAAGATCAAGGAACACATGGACGTCATTTCGTCCGATAGGAAGATGGTCGGAAAAGTCGATCACCTGGATGGAACCGACAAGATCAAGCTGACGAAGCAGAGTTCGCCGGACGGTCAGCATCATCACTTTATTCCGCTGTCATGGGTCGATCACGTCGATCAGCACGTGCATCTCAATAAGACCGGCGCCGACATCACCTCACACTGGCAGCACGCTCAAAGCTGACGAAATCGACCGGTCAACTCCTGCATCACTGCGGCAAACCTGTTCAAACTAGGAGGACAACTTATGGGTATCGCGAAATACGAGATATTCGGAAAGGACGGCGCGTGGCGCCTACGCCAGGACGGCAAGCCGGAGAATGAATACGCCACGAAGGAAGCTGCGATCGAGGCCGCAATTGCGGCCGCTTCAATCGTGTTGCGCGAGGGCTATGATTTCACAATGACGGCTCGTCCTAGCGAGACCACAACCGATGCGCCCACGAAATAGAGATTTTTCGAGAGAATGAAACGGTCAAGTGTTCCCAGCGCGCAGCGCCGAAGCCCCTGGCCCTGCCGGAGTATCGGTGCGTTCCGATGGCAAAGGCCAGGGTGGCAACGGCGGCAAGCCGAGGACTTCACGCACAGGGCCAAACGAACGCCTATGGGCCGCGCATGCGCCTAGCCTGGACAAAGCGGCATAATGGGCGCGCACAGGATAACCCTTATGGTCGGCGAAGCCGTAGCCGGGGTGACGCATGTCAAGCGTTCGCATCAACGCATCGCGCGAGACCTTCGCCAAAATAGAGGCGGCAGCGATGCTCGCGGATTTGGTGTCGCCCTTGATTATCGCCTGCTGCGGGATCGCAATTTCTTTCAAACGTTTCGCGTCGATCAGAAGATGCTGCGGAGTTACCGCCAGCCCTTCAACGGCCCGCCGCATGGCAAGGATTCCCGCCCAGTAGATGTTGATGGCGTCGATCTCCTCAACCTCGACAAACGCGACCGACCATGAGGCCGCCTTTTCCTTGATCTCTTTCGCTAGCGATTCGCGCAAATTTGCGTCCAGCTTTTTTGAATCATCGATTCCCAATATGCGCGTGCCGGGCTTGAATATTACTGCGGCAGCTGCGACCGGCCCCGCAAGCGGGCTCATTCCGGCCTCATCGACACCCGCGATAACTTCCCGCCCCTCTTGCCAGAGAAGTGTTTCGAAGCGGAGCATCTTGCGAAGCCGCTGCCCTTCGGACCGATTTTCAAAGCGCCGCTTTTCAATCGAGGCAAGGATTGAACGCGCTCCGGCGCGGCCGTCGGCGCGCAACATTTCCTCAAGGCCGGCCTCTAGAGGTCTGCCCTCGATGACATAGCGCCGACGTAATTTTTCGAGTGAGTAGCGGGTCACGACACCCTCGACAGGAATAGGAGCGGTGATCGCCAAGCATTATGGCGAATATCTGAAAATTGGTTTCCCCAGCCAATGGAACTCTAGCATTCACTGTCGTCGCGGCCTTTAGCGAGCCATCTTCATTGTGAATAAGCGGAAATAGACCCAATCGGCGTCCGAGATCCCACAATTGTTCAAACTTCCAACGACAGTCCAGAAGTTCGCTATGTCCTCGGAGGAGCCAACCTCGGCGCCGATGAGAGGCCAAACCGTGCTCCGACTGACATCTTGAACGTAAGGACTGGTCCGGAGACCGCGCTCCCTTCGCCAGAAGCGCCCCTCGCTCGCCAAAGCGGCCTGATGCCGCCGAACGATCTCTCGCTCGAGGGAAGGGTGGTGGCGGTCGCCGCCGATCGCAGGCACCACTTCAGCAAAGCGACCCTTGACCGCATAGTCCTGGTGGAAGGCCACGGCGTCGAAGGCGACGCCCACGCCGGCGCATTCGTTCGGCACCGCTACCTCGCCCGCCGCCAGCCCCGCCTACCCAATCTCCGGCAGGTCCACCTGATCCAGGCCGAGCTCTTTACATCCCTCTCGGAAGCTGGCTTCAAGGTCGCAGCGGGTGATCTGGGCGAGAATATCACAACGACCGGCCTGGACCTGGAACGGATGCCGCTCGGCACCCTCATAGAGCTCGGGCCCAACGGCCATTGTCGAGCTGACCGGTCTCCGGACGCCCTGTGTCCTCATCGACCGCTTCCAAGCCGGCTTGAAACGGCAGCTCTCGTCGGCGGAAACGGGCCCTCCATTCAAATCCGGGGTGCTGGGCGTGGTTCGGGCCGGGGGACAGGTCGCGGCCGGCGACGGCGCGCGGGTTCGGCTGCCGTCCTCTTCGTTTCGCGCCTTACCGGCTTTGTAAGAGCGCGGTGCACAACTTGGCTCCCCGATAGCCGAATCGAGGCTCGTTCGGTAGGTCGGACGGGCATGGCCGCAAACAAGGTAACGGCGGTACGCTTGGGGCTGGGGGAGCAATCGACAGTCCGGGACTATCTAAGCCGCCGCGCCCAGCTGGCGGCTTCTTTCTTGCCCGCGCTCGCTCCAGGAATCGTTTGCCCTCGCCCGCCCGCTGACCGTGCCAAGCGCCGGCGCGAACGCCGCGAACGTCGGCGCGCGGCGCGCGAACGCTATATCAGGGGACGCTGAAGCGTCGGCACCCAGCAGCAATGCCGGCAACGCCAGATCGATCTCCTCGAGCAAGCGACGTCAGGAATTGCCGCATCGCAGAAGTGCCGCTACCTAGCGGGTATTCCCTGTTCTTAGCAGGTAAACGCGCCTACTTGAGCGGGAGGAGCCTCGTTTTCCTTAAAGGCGCCCCTTATTAGGAACGAGCTCTCGACTTCGACATTCCATTCGAAATGCAATCGGGAGCCTCAGCATGGCCACGCAAATCGTTATGGATCACAGCGGCGACAGCCGGCACTTTTTCGACAACTCCAAGGCAGATGGCTTGGCAGAAGCGGAGAGGTTATTCCTAGAATTCACCAGCAAGGGTTATACTGCGGCGGTGCGGACGGGCACGGGCGAGGTGACCAGGATCACGACATTTGATCCAGCGGCGGAAGAGACATTGTTTTTCCCGCGGCTTGTGGGTGGGTGAGCGCAAGTGAAGAATGTGTCCCGTCGCGCAGGTCGCTGGAGTCTGCGAAGCTTGGCCGTTGGTAAGCTTTATCAAGCGGCCAAGGACGAGAAGACGAGCTTCGCTCGCTCGCTGCGGCTTCTGCGTTCATGGCTTTCGCCCCAGCAAAGAGTTCAATTCGACACGAAAGGATACTTCGACGTCGTAGGATGCGATACCGGCAAGCGCTACCGCATTCGTCGGGGAATGTCGGCTAACGTCCACGAGATCGACGAATATGGGCGTCTCGGGACGGGGCGATGCTTCGTCCCGCTCGGTGGCTTGCCACATGGCGACGTGATGCTTGCTCAGAAAATCGCTCTGGAGACGGACGAGGCGCGTGCTTTGAACATCGCCAACAGCTTCCCTGGGCCTGTCACCTGGCGAATTCCACGTTTTTCTTCAGAGAGGAGAAGTTCACGCAGCTCTCTTTCGACCGAGTTGGGCCAATCGCGTCAGTGATTCGATCTTATTTAGTTGATTGGATGCATTTCGAAGGGCTTACCAATGGCGATCGATGCTTTTAGAGGAACAACGCCGCTGTTTCTTCCTGAACGTTTTTTCGTCGGGCGGCTAGAAGGTTGGGCAGTACTTGAAAGTCTAGTTGGCGGACTACTGAGACGCGCAACGATTGTTGGTCACGGCGAACTAGATGCGGACACCGATACAGTGCTGTTCATCGAGACATATACATTTGACGATGGGCATAGCGACACTTTGCATTGGACGATCAGAAAGGGTGAGGAGGGCAAGTACACCGGCTTGGAAAATCGTCTCGAAGGTGATGCCATTGGGGAGCAAGCCGGTTGCGCTTTCCACTGGAAATACACGCGCGATACACCGCAAGGGGGTGGTAAATCGTTCAAGCTGAATTTCGACGATTGGTTTTATGGAATCGATGAACGAGCTTGCATAGTCCGCGGCCGTGCTGGCCGTGTTGGCATCCCGTTTGCGACGGCGCACGTTACTTACCGTAAGCTTTAGCTTCGCCGGTGTCCGTCACTGCGACCGGCGAGAGCAGGTGAGGGGCCCAGGGAAGGTCGTACGCCCAGGTGTTTAAGCTAACGCTCCACCTCGCGAAGGCGTCGGCATTGTCCACCGTAGTTCGCTCCTGGCTGGGTCTTAGTCGGAAAGCCTGCACTAGCTTGCTCCTGCCGGGTCCGAACCATACAGGCGGTCCTCCGCGCGCCCGAACACGCCCTCGGGCACTTCTCGAGCGCCGATACTTGCTTCGCGGACATTGCGAGCAGAGGACGTTTGCGTGAGCGCCTGCGTCTGGATTCGAACCTACTGTACGAGCGGTGGCACTGTTGTGCTGGCGCGAAGGCTCCGAAGTCGTCTTTGTCAGGAAACGACGTCCGGCTGTCCTGATCCGCAGGATCAGATTGGTTGCCCAAAGCAGGGTCCATTGCGACATATGCCCCCTGGCCGAGGCCAGCAGGATCGAGAAAGCCGTTTCACTGAAAACGACTCGAACGATCGCGACGCGATTACGGGAAGATAGCAGGTCAGGAGCAAAAAGGTTGTGCCTTCATCTTCAATGGCAGCTTATGGCCCTTCTGCGACCTCGGGAGAGGTCCGCTTTTCCGCTGCTGTTGGGGGTTGAACGGACATCAGGCGGCCAACCTCTTAATGAGTACACGGCCTAA
>NZ_MZXW01000048.1 GCF_004123905.1 Bradyrhizobium betae | reverse complement strand
AAGCCGCGGCGTACTGGATTCCCTGCCTTCGCAGGGAATGACAGTGGAATTTGGAGATGCACTATCGCTCACCTCATCCTCCGTCATTGCGAGCGCAGCGAAGCAATCCAGAATCCCTCCGCGGAACCCTCTGGATTGCTTCGCTGCGCTCGCAATGACGCGGAGGAGAGCGTGTTTGCCAAACTCCACTCTCGTGCCCCGGACGCGGCGCAGCGTCTCTTCGACTGTGCGCTGCAGAGCCGGAGCCCATGTCGCGGCATTTTGCCGTGTTGCCTTCTGGGTCCCGGCTCTGCGCAGCAACGCCAAGGAGGCGTCGCAGCGCGTCCGGGACACGAGAGCCCCACCTCGGCTAATTCAACACCCGCTTGTTATCCGGGCTGTCCAGCGAGAACGTCGGCACGTCGATCTCGAAGCGTTCGCCGGTTTCGCTGACCATCTGGTAGCGGCCGGTCATGAAGCCGGAGGCGGTCGAGAGCGGCACGCCGGAGGTGTATTCGAAGCGTTCGCCGGGGCCGAGCGTCGGCTGCTCGCCGACCACGCCCTCGCCCTTCACCTCCTGCTGGCGGCCGGTGGCGTCGGTGATGATCCAGTGCCGCGTCTTCAGCTGCACGGTCTCTTCGCCGGAATTGGTGATGACGATGGTGTAGGACCAGAAAAACCGGGAGCGGTCGGCCGACGACTGCTCCGGAATAAAGTTCGGCTCGACGGTCACTTCGATCTGGCGGGTCACGGCGCGGTACATGGCTGCCATCATAACGAAAACCCGGCCGGGAACCAAACGCTGCAGTCCGCTTTCGCGACATCCTCCCGCCAGAATTGGCGGAGAAGTACACTCCGATGTGATCCTGCCGCTTTGCGAGGCGGCGACTGGATCGGTACACTCCTTGCCAACGGCGCGATTTGCGGAAGGGTTTTTGGGCCCCGATGACCATTGCCGACCAAGTGACGGGAACGCCAATCGCGGGAACTGCGGGTGCCAAGCCTGTGGACGTCAAGCCTGCGGAGGCCAAGCCGCGCGTCGCCGCACCGGCGATCTCGCTGCCGGCGATCGGCGAGCGCGAGCTCCGGCTCGACCTGTTCCGTGGGCTGGCGCTGTGGCTGATCTTCATCGACCATCTGCCGCCGAGTCTGCTGACCTGGTTCACGATCCGCAATTACGGCTTCAGCGACGCCACCGAGATCTTCATCTTCATCTCCGGCTACACCGCCGCCTTCGTCTATGGCCGCGCGATGCTGGAGAGCGGCGTCGTCATCGCCACCGCGCGCATCCTGCGGCGGGTCTGGCAGATCTATGTCGCGCACGTCTTCCTGTTCACGATCTTCCTCGCCGAGATCTCCTATGTGGCGACCAGCTTCGAGAACCCGCTCTACACCGAAGAGATGGGCATCATGGATTTCCTCAAGCAGCCCGACGTCACCATCGTGCAGGCGCTGCTGCTGCGTTTCCGTCCCGTCAACATGGACGTGCTGCCGCTCTACATCGTGCTGATGCTGGCGCTGCCCGTGATCCTGTGGTCGATGAAGTGGAAGCCCGACCTCACGCTGGCTCTGTCCGCGGTGCTCTATGCGGTGACCTGGGAATACGACCTCTATTTCTCCGCCTATCCGAACGGCTTCTGGGCGTTCAATCCGCTGGCCTGGCAATTGCTTTTCGTCTTCGGTGCTTGGTGTGCGCTCGGAGGTGCGCGGCGCATGTCTCGTATTCTGGCCTCACCGGTGACGATGTGGATCGCGATCGCCTATATCGTGGCGGCGTTCTACGTCACGCTGACCTGGTATGTGCCGCAACTGTCCCATCTGATGCCGAAGCGGCTCGAGCAGTGGATGTATCCGATCGACAAGACCGACCTCGACGTGCTGCGCCTCACGCATTTCCTGGCGCTGGCCGCGCTCACCGTGCGCTTCCTGCCGCGCGACTGGCCGGGCCTGACATCGCCCTGGCTGCGGCCGCTGATCCTGTGCGGCTCGCATTCGCTCGAGATCTTCTGCCTCGGCGTCTTCCTCGCCTTCGCCGGCCATTTCATCCTGGCCGAAATCTCCGGCGGCGCAGCCATGCATGCGGTGATTAGTCTCTCCGGAATCCTGATCATGTGGGGCGTTGCATGGGTGATTTCGTGGTACAAGCGGGTGGCTGACAAGAGCGGTGCGAAAACCAAGAACGCCGTCGGCAATGCCGATATGGCGGGAGGGGGCTGATGAAGGCGAAGGTTCTCCTGAGCCTGGTCCTGCTATGCGGGTGCCTCGCCGCGCCCCAGGCGCGTGCGGGCGATGCTGCGCCTGCCGCTCCGGCTACGCCTCCAGCCTGCGAATTGCCGTCCTATCTGCTCAGCAGCGAAAGCCAGCTTCCCAAGGTCGCTGAAGCCATCAAATCGGGCAAACCGCTCGAAATCCTGGTCATCGGCAGCCGTTCGACCACGATTCCGGCCTCCGAGGACGCCTCCTATCCGGCGCGCATGCAGGCCATCCTGAGGGACAAGCTGCCGCCGCAGGAAACCGTGCACGTCTCCGTAGAAATACAGAGCAAGAAGACCGCAGAGGAGGCGGCCGCCACCTTCGTTAAGCTGATGGAAGCAAAAAGGCCTACTTTGGTCATCTGGCAGACCGGGACCGTGGATGCTATCCGTGCCATCGATCCCGACGATTTTCGCGGCGCAGTGACCGAAGGGGTTTCCGCGCTGCAAAATGCAGGGGCTGACGTCGTGTTGATGAATTTGCAGTACAGCCCGCGTACCGAAACCATGATCTCGGTGCCGCCTTACCTCGACAATATGAAGGTGGTGGCGCAGGAGCATGACGTCCCGCTGTTCGACCGTTTCGCGATCATGCGGCAGTGGAATGATCAGGGTCAGTTCGACCTGTTCAGCCCGTCCCGCGGGCCTGAGCTGGCGAAACAGGTCCATGATTGCCTTGGCCGGGCGTTGGCACAGTTCGTGATTGATGCCGCCCATCTGGGCCCGGCCCAGCAGCAAAATTGAGGTCTAGCGTTAATGAGTTCTTTCCGCCCTTTTTGCCTGACGGCATGGCTGGCTGCGCCCGCGCTGGCGGCGCTGCTGTCCCTGTCGCCGGTATCGCAGTCGCGCGCGCAGGCGCAGGCCGCGCAGGCGACGCCCGCGCCCACGCAATCCGCTAATCCCGCGCCCGCATCGCCGTCCCAGACCACCGTCGCCGCAACGTCGCCGGCCGAACAGCGCGGCATCACCGCGCGCGCCATCGACAAGGTGAAGCAGGTCGCCAAATCCGCCGGCGACATCTTCAGCCGCGTGCCATGTCTCGCACCGAAGGGCGGCTCCAAGACGATGGGCTCGCTGCCGCATGTCGCCGGCAAGCTCGTTGCCGGCAAGCCGGTCGTGATCGTCGCGTTCGGCTCGTCGTCGACGGCGGGCTATGGCGCAAGCTCGCCCGATTTCAACTATCCCAATCGACTCGCCGCACAGCTGCGCCGGCAATATCCGACCGCCAACATCACCGTCATCAACGCCGGTATCGGCGGCGAGGACGCGCCCGAGATGATGAAGCGCCTCCAGAAGGAGGTGATCGACGTGCATCCGGATCTGGTGATCTGGCAGGTCGGCACCAACGCCGTGCTGCGCAACCTCGATCCCGGCGACACCGCCAAGATGGTTGAGGACGGCATCTCGCGCATCCAGGCGGCCGACGAAGCCGACATCGTGCTGGTCGATCCGCAATATTCGCCGGCCGTCAACCAGCGCAAGGAGAGCGCCGGCAAGATGATAAAGCTGCTCGGCAAGGTCGCCGAGCTGCGTCACGTCGGCATCTTCCCGCGCTTCGAGGTGATGCGCGATTGGCACGAGAACCAGTCGATCCCGGTCGAGAGTTTCGTGATCGCCGACGGCCTGCACATGAACGATTGGGGTTACGCCTGCTTCGCCCAGCTGCTCGGCGACGACATCATCCGCTCCGTCGGCCAGATCAAGATCGGTGTGAACGTGCCCGCGGATGTGAGGACATATCGGCCGATGTAGCTTGCTCACCCTCCCTGGAGGGGGAGGGTCGATCGCGCGAAGCGCGAGCGGGGTGGGGTGATCTCTCCACTCGGGCAGCGTTCGACGTGGATGCACTGTCACCCCACCCCGCTTCGCATTTCGCTACGCTGCATGCGAAGCGACCCACGGGCGAGCTACGCTCGTCCCGGACCCCTCCAGGGGAGGGTAAGAAGATCACGCCTTCTCCAGCGCCGCCGTCAGATCCTCGATCAGATCGTCCGCATGCTCGAGCCCCGCGGAGAAGCGGATGAATCCCTCGCTGATGCCGAGCGCGGCGCGATCTTCCGGCTTCAGGCGCTGATGCGTCGTGGTCGCCGGATGCGTCACGAGGCTCTTGGCGTCGCCGAGATTGTTGGAGATCTTCGCAAGCTTCAGCTCATTGAGCACGCGGAACGCCGCCGCCTTGCCGCCCTTGACCTCGAAGCCGACCAGCGTCGAGCCGCCGCGCATCTGCTTCTTGACCAGCGCTGCCTGCGGATGGTCGGCACGGCCTGGAAACACCAGCCGCGAAATCTTGGGATGGCTCGCCAGCACATCGGCAATGCGTGCGGCCGTGTCGGTCTGCGCGCGCACGCGCACGCCCAGCGTCTCCAGGCCCTTGAGCAAAACCCAGGCGTTGAACGGCGAGATCGACGGGCCGGTCTGGCGCATGAAATTGTGGATGTGCTCGGCGATGAAGGCTTCCGATGACAGGATGATGCCGCCGAGGCACCGGCCCTGGCCGTCGATGTGCTTGGTCGCGGAATAGACCACGACGTCGGCGCCGAGCGCGAGCGGGCTCTGCCAGATCGGGGTTGCGAACACGTTGTCGACAACCAGCCGCGCGCCGCCGCTGTGCGCGATCTCGGCGATCCCGGGAATGTCGAGCACATCGAGCGTCGGGTTGGTCGGGCTCTCCAGGAAGAACGTCTTGGTGTTGGGCTTGAGCGCGCGCTGCCACTGGTCGAGGTCGGCGCCGTCGACCAGCGTGGTCTCGATGCCGTAGCGCGGCAGCAGGTCCTGAATGACGTAGAGGCACGATCCGAACAGGGCGCGAGAGGCCACCACATGATCGCCGGCTTTCAGCGGCGCCAGGATCGCGGTCGTCACCGCGGCCATGCCGGTCGCGGCCGAACGCGCGGCTTCCGCGCCTTCGAGCTCGATCATGCGGCGCTCGAACATCGCGATGGTCGGGTTGGAGTAGCGTGAATAGATGAAGCCGGGGTCTTCGCCCTTGAACCGCGCCTCGCACTCCTCGGCGCTGTTGTAGACGTAGCCCTGGGTCAGGAACAGCGCCTCCGACGTCTCGCCATATTGCGAGCGCAGGGTGCCGGAATGGACCAGGCGGGTTTCGGGACGATATTGCGCGGTGGGCGCCGGGGACTTCGACATAGGACCTCCTGCGTGACCACCGAAAATGGTCACAAAAAAACCGGCCTGGATAAAACCACGGGCCGGGATCACAGAGGTCCCCGGCCTGTTTAGCGACTTGTTTAACGTGGCTGCAAGCCGGCCGGCTCAAATCACCACGGGATAAGTCATGCTCATATTCCGCAATGCCCTTTCCGTCAAGACGTCCATCGGATAGCCGTAAAACGCTAGTATTTCCCGCATGTCGGGATGCACTCGACCCCAGATGAGGACCCCCGGTTGACGTTCACGGTCGCCGCCGACGCCAATGGTATCCTGCCCGACCGCATGATCGCGGCGATGGCGGAGGCAGGCCTCATCCTGCCTGCCTATGACTTCGTCGAAAGCCAGATCCAGCCGGCAAGCCTCGACTTGCGCCTCGGCGACATCGCCTATCGCGTTCGTGCCAGCTTCCTGCCGGGACCCGGTGCCACCGTCGCCGAGCGCATCGACGAGTTGAAGCTGCACGAATTCAGCCTCGCCGATGGCGCGGTGCTGGAGACCAACTGCGTCTACATCGTGCCGCTGCTGGAGAGCCTGGCGTTGCCGCCGGAGATCGTCGCGGCCGCGAACCCCAAAAGCTCGACCGGCCGGCTCGACGTCTTCACCCGCGTGATCGCCGACGGCACCCGCCGCTTCGACGTGATCGGCGCCGGCTATCACGGCCCGCTCTATGCCGAGATCAGCCCGAAGACGTTTCCGGTGCTGGTGCGCGAGGGCTCGCGCCTGTCGCAGGTGCGCTTCCGCACCGGTGACGCTATCCTCAACGCCGACGAGCTCGATGCGCTACATGCGTCCGAGCGCCTCGTCGACGTCGACGATGCTGACCTCTCGGGCGGCGTCGCTGTTTCCGTCGATCTCTCGGGCGAGAGGGCGAACGGCTTCGTCGGCTACCGCGCCAAGCGCCACACCGGTGTGGTCGATGTCGACCGCCGCTCCGGCTATGCGGTGGAAGAATTCTGGGAGCCGATCTCGGCCCGTCCCGACGGCAGCCTGATCCTCGATCCCGGCGAGTTCTATATCCTCGCCTCGAAAGAGGCGGTGCAGGTGCCGCCCGATTACGCCGCGGAAATGGTGCCGTTCGATCCGCTGGTCGGCGAATTCCGCGTGCACTATGCCGGATTCTTCGATCCCGGCTTCGGCTATGCCGGCGCCGGCGGGCTGGGATCGCGCGCAGTGCTCGAGGTGCGCTCGCGCGAGGTGCCGTTCATCCTCGAGCACGGCCAGATCGTCGGTCGCCTCGTCTACGAGAAGATGCTGTCGCGTCCCGACGCGATGTACGGCCAGCGCATCGGCTCGAACTACCAGGCGCAGGGCCTGAAGCTCAGCAAGCATTTCCGGGTGTAATTCCGTAGCCCCACCCTCCGCTGTCATTCCCCGCGAAGGCGGGGAATCCAGTACGCCGCGGCCTCTCGATTCAATCGCTGCTGTCTCTGGAATACTGGATCGCCTGGTCTTCGCCGGGCGATGACAGCGAGTGTGTGGTTGGTTGCTTCGCCCCACCCGCGATGACACACTCCCGCAAAACAACAAGCCGGGAGCGAACATGTCCGCAGCACCAGACTCCGCGCAGGAAGCCCAATGGAAGCGCTGGCGCGCGATCGCCGATCTCTATCACGCTTACTTCACCGGCCTCATTCTCACCGTCGTCACGCGGCGCGGCACGGCGGATGCCGCCGAGTTCGTCTTCCGCGTGTTCCGCCGCCAGCAGCAGGAACGCTTCCTGCCCGGGCTTGAAAAGCTCGGCCTCAGCCATCTGCCGCCGGCGGTGGCGGCTGCGCAATATCACTACCTCTCCAACTGGATCGGCGGCGTGCATGTCGAGTACATGTATGAGAGCGACACCAAAGCCTGGATCCGCTATCCGCCGCCGCGCTGGATCTGGAAGGGCACCGCGATCTGCGGCGTGCCGGGCGAGGTCTCGCGCGCGATGCTGCGCGGCTGGCACGCCAACAACGGCGTCGCGCTCGGCGATATCAGGCTCGGCTTCGTCTGCACCAAGCAGAGCGTCGACGGCCAGGATGGGCTTGAAGGCTATTATCACCAATACGACCATCCGCTCGAGCTCGATCAGCGCCTCGTCTTTGCGCGGCATCTGGAAGCCCCTACGTTCGACGCCAAGACCGCGCCGGCTCTGCCGGTCGCAAGCTGGCCGAAGCCGAGACTCGAAAAGGCCTATCGCAACTACGCGATGGAATATGTCCGCACCGCAGCGCCCGTGATGGTGCAGCTGTTCGGCCCGGAGGATGCCGGCTATCTCCTGCATCTGACCGGCAAGCTGATCGGCATGCAATACTTCGACGAGGTCTCAGCTGCACTCGCGATGAGCCGCGGTGGCGCCAGCGAATTTGCATCGTTCCTCAACGCGCTGTTCGCCGCGCAGGATGATGCTGTCGAGATCACGCAGTCCGAAGGCGCCTTCGAACTCCGCCAGCAGAGCTGGAAGTTGATGGATGATGTCACCGATTATCACCGCGCCTGCGCCAAGGTGCTGGAGGGATTGTTCGAGGGGCTCGCTGCGGGATGTGGCCGGCACATCGCCGTGCACCTGCGTCCGACGGCCGGTGGCCGCCCGCCGCTGGTCTGGAGCATCGGGTAATTCCACCTGTTGAAATGCGCTGTCGCAGGGCACGCCTGCACAAGGCGCAGGAGGAATCGGCAATTGCCGTGCTAACAAGCCTCTCGCCGCGCGCCTTGCGCGCACAAATGCATTGGCACACCAAGTGATTGCCGCGCCGCAAATGGCGCTTGTGCCCGGGAGAGGACATGTCCGACATCGCCGAAATCCCGGTCGATGAGCAAGAGCGCCCGCTGCCGCCGCCCCCGCGCCCGGTGAAAAGCGCGCTGACGGACGGCCCGATCCTGCGCACGCTGCTGGGGCTTGCCTGGCCGAACGTCATCGCGCTCTCGGCCGGCACCTGCGTGGTGATCGCGGAGACCTCCTATATCGGGCGGCTCGGCGTCGAAGCGCTGGCGGCGATGGCGCTGGTGTTTCCAACTGTGATCCTGACCATGACGATGTCGGGCGGCGCCATGGGCGGCGCGGTGGCCTCCGCCATCGCCCGCGCGCTCGGTGCCGGAGATCGCGAGCGTGCCGGTACGCTTGCCATGCATGCGCTCTTGATCGGCATCACCTTCGGCCTCGTCTTCATGCTGGGCATGCTGATCTTCGGACCAAAAGTGCTCGAGATGCTCGGCGGCCGCGGCGACGTGCTGACCCATGCGATCGCCTACACGCAGGTGTTTTTTGGCGGCGCCGTGCTGCCCTGGCTGCTCAACACCATGGCGGGCGTGCTGCGCGGCACCGGCAACATGAAGCTGCCGTCACTGCTGATCCTCAACTCCGCGGTCTGGCAGATCGTGCTCGGCGGCACGCTCGGCCTCGGGCTCGGCCCCGTGCCGCAACTCGGCATGCGCGGTGTCGCGGCTGGCGCGCTGACCGCCTATTTCATGAACATCTGCGTGATGGGCTGGTATTTGTTTTCCGGCCGCGCCCGTGTCGTGCCGAAGCTGCGCGGATTGCGCATCCAATGGGCGATGTTTTTCGACATCCTCAAGGTCGGCGCCATCGCCTGCTTCTCGCCGCTGCAATCGGTGCTGACGATCTCGATCTTCACCCACATGCTGGCGAAGTTCGGCACCGCGATTCTCGCCGGCTACGGCATCGGCGCGCGGCTCGAATTCCTGCTGACCTCGATCGCGTTCTCGTTCGGCATCGCCTCGGTGCCGATGGTCGGCATGGCGATCGGCGCCGGCTACATTGCGCGCGCCCGACGCATCGCCTGGACCGCAGGCGTCAGCGCCTTCGTAGCCGTCGGCGCGCCGGCGTGCCTCGTTGCGACCTTCCCCGACATTTGGGTCAACATCTTCACCGACAGCGCAACCGTGCGCGCCACCAGCCACCAATATCTGTCGACCGTGGCGCCGTTCTACGCCTTCATCGGCCTCGCCTCGGCGATGTATTTCTCCTCGCAAGGCGCGGCCAAGGTGATCGGCCCGGTGCTGGCGCAGACCGCACGGCTGATCTACATCGCGGCGGTCGGCTGGTGGCTGTCAACGCATGAAGCGACCGCGCAGAGCTTCTTCTGGCTCGCCGCGAGCTCGATGGTCGTGCTCGGCCTGCTCTCCAGCTCCAGCGTGGTGCTGACGCGCTGGGGACCGCGCGAGAGCAAGCCCGCGATCAGGCCGGCTCTGTCGGCCGCGGCCGACTAGCACTTGCTCGCCGGATTTTTGTTTCTGAATATTTCCATGCGTGGCTTGGCAATATCGAGCAACCGGGCCTGCCCTCTGCCGAAGGCTCCGCGCCAGCTCCTGGGAACAATTTCGCCGCGAGCCCATCAGAAGCACGGAAGGCCACATGACCTCGATTTCGTCGCTCTCCCCCCATCATCATCACGAATCACCTTTGCAAAAACTGCAAGACGAATTGCAGACAGAGGTCAGCTCCGGCGCGATCAGCTCGTCCGATCAGTCGGCGCTGTCGTCCGCGCTCAGCGATATCGATTCCGCCCTGCAATCAGGCAGCGCGAGCGATCAATCCAGCGGCAGCAAATTATCACCCCACGCGTTCAAGTCCAAGATTGACGATCTCATCCAGCAGGAAGTGTCGAACGGCAAGCTGACCGACCAGCAGGCCACCGAGCTGCAAGGCGTGTTCAAGGCGGCGTTCTCCCATGGTCCGGGTGGGCCCGGCGGAGCAGGTGGACCGCCGCCGTCTGGCGGGTCTTCGGTCGACGGCACCGATAGTTCGTCAAGCAGCACGTCGGCGACGGAGCTGCTGCAACAATTCCTTCAGTCGCTGAAGAACTCGCTCACGGATTCGACCTACAGCGCGACACCATCAAGCGACCCTTCGCTGTCCGGCGTCCTGCTCAACGACCGGGTCTGATACCGGCGGCGCCCCGTCCGCCGATCCGGCGCAACCATCCTTCGTCGCCCCGCGGAGGGTGGCTGCCTCGCTGCCGGAGTTGCCGCGCAGCGGCGATATGCCGACCCGACTTAACGATGCTTGTGGCGGCGATGGCCGCCACCGCCGCCGACATTGGCGAGCCGCATCAATTGCGGGATCATCGCCATCATGTCGCCGCCGCCGGCGCCGCCGAGCATGCCCATGATGTCGCCGCCACCGACACCGGCCGACACATAGCCGCCTCCGCCCATCGGCGTATAACCGCCGTAGTTCGGCGCACCGAAGCCGCCACCAAAATTGCCGCCGCCGAGGCCACCCAAACCTCCGCCGCCCATCATGCCACCAAGCCCGCCGCCGCCGTTCTCCATCATGCGGCTCATCATCGGACCCATAGTCTGCATCAGCATGGCGAAGCGGCGCTTGCCCATCTTCGCCTTCATCATCTCCAGCATCGGCGCCATCTGGGTCATCATGTCCTCGCCGCCGGCGCCGCCGCCGCCGAGGAATTGCGCCTTTGCCGGCGTGCTCGCGACCGAAAACAGCAGCAGCACGGCGGCTGCCTGGCAGATCACCTTGTCCGCACCTCTCATGGTATGCTCCTCGCGTGCGTGGCGCCGCCGGGAGAGCGGAGCCAACCGGACGCACGCGGGCATGGTTACGGCTGGTGGGGGGAGGGCTCTGTGAGAAAAATCACAGAGCCGCGTGAGCCCGCGCTATGCCGCGGCGGGCGGAAACGCTTTGTGCATGGCGGCCACCGCTTCCTTGGTCTGCTCCTGCACGTAAGCAGCAAGCTCGTTCGGCAGCATGTCGATGATCCAGACCAGGCGGCACCTCGCCTCGCCCTCGGCGATGACCTGTACCGACGCGCTGTAATGCTTCAGCCGCTCACTGTTGATGGCATAGACGAGCCGCTGCCGCGCGTCGTCGCAATCGACCAGCACCTCGCGCGCGACGGAGCCATTTGCAAAAGTGACGATGCGCGTATCGCCGTCGAGCGTGCAAGCGGTGACGAAGCCCGGCACCAGCCGCAGATGCAGCGCGCCGAAATCGCGCACCGCGTCCCAGACGTCGCGGGCGCGGACGGGGAGAGGAATGTCGTTGTGGATGGAGGCCATGAGGGGTGTCCTTGATGATGTTAGGTGTTCGCCAAGAACTCCGTCATTGCGAGCGCAGCGAAGCAATCCAGAAATGTCTCCGCAGATGCAGCCTGGATTGCTTCGTCGCAAGAGCTCCTCGCAATGACGGAGCTAGCGGTTAAGGCTCACACGCAAACCGCCTCGACATTGTTTCCATCGGGATCGATCAGGAACGCCGCGTAGTAGGTCGGGCTGTAATCCTTGCGCGGCCCCGCGCCGCCATTGTCGCGGCCGCCGCTTGTCAGGCCCTCGCTGTGAAACCCCTTGACCGCGTCATGATCTTTGGCCCGAAACGCGATATGCGCGCCGTCGGCCTTCCGCCCCTTGTTCAGATGCAGCCACAGCGCCGGTTCGCCCTTCGGCCCGAAGCCGGCATAGCCGTCGCCGCTGGAGCAGAGCACATAGCCCAGCGGCGCCAGCACCGCGGTGTAGAAGCGCGTGGCGGCGTCAAGGTCGGCAACGCGCAGTCCGATGTGGTCATACATGATCGTCTCCATGTCCAAAGCGCGCCGCGAATGGCGCGCGCCGGAGACGACCCTAGTCAGTTGAGGGCAGGCCGCTCTTGGAGAATCTTGCGCTCCCCTCGCGAAGCCTGCCGGAACTTTGTCGGCGAGACGCCGGCGGCGCGATGAAAAGTGCGGACGAAATTGGAGAGGTCGCCGAAGCCGACGTCATAGGCGATGTCGGTGACCGCGAGATGGTCATCCGCGAGGAGGCGCGCGGCGTGCCGCAGCCGCGAGCGCACCAGATATTGATGCGGGGTGACGCCGAGCACGGCCGAGAACAGCCGCAGGAAATGGAACGGGCTCAGTCCCGCCTGCCGCGCCGCCTGTTCGAGATCGACCTCGGCATGCGAGTTGTCGTCGATCCACAATGCGGCCTCCACCGCGCGGCGGCGGTCGCGTGCGGTTGGCGTGGCCGGTTTGCGCGCCTTGCCCGAAACCACATCGACGAAGCGGCCCGCAAGAATCTGGCCGACCTCGTCGAGACCGAGGTCGCTATTGCCATCTGCTGCCGTCTGGGCGAGCTCGCCCAGCACCATCAGTTCAGGCAGCGGCGGCGTTGCGCCGACCTGCCAGACCTCGCGCCGCCCGCCGAGGGCATCGACGAGGTCCCCGCTGAGAAAGAACGACAGGCAGACGTCGCCACTGACATGCTCATGCGTGCAGGTGTATTCGTCGCCGGGGGCGCCGACCAGCATCGCGCCGGCCACCAGCTCGAAGAAGCCGGCGCGGCAATGGCAGCCGAAACTGCCGGAGCGGACATAGGCGATGGAATGGCCGGTGCGGCATTCGGCGAACGGCTTGTCGTCCGGTCCCGCATCGCAGCGAAACTCGGAGACCGTCATCGCGCGTGTCGTCAACAGCGTGGTTGCGTCCATCCCGCCTATCTAGGTGGAGGGGCGCGGCGGAGCAACGGGCAGCAGCACCTCGAACAGCGTCTTGCTGGCGACCGGATGGGCGCCCTCCAGCGACAGCAATCGCCGCTTGGAGATCACCCCGCCATAGGGCGAGAGCCGATCGGCGTAATTGCCGGCCTCCAGCACCCGGTGGCACGGCACGATCAGCATGTAGGGATTCTTTGATATCGCCTGCGCCACCGAATGCGCCGCGCCGGAGGCGCCCAGCGCCTTGGCGATCTCGTGATAGGTGCGCGTCTCCCCGCGCGGGATGGTGCAGGCGTATTCGTAGACCCGCCGGCTGAAGGCCAGCACGCCGCCGGCATCCAGGCTGACGTCGGAGAAATCGGGATCGTTGCCCTGCAGAAGGCCTACGATGCCCTCGATCGCAAGCTCGGCATTGAGCGGAGGCTGCTGCTCGCGCGCCTCCGGATGGACCTGAAAGATCCGGCGGCGGGTGTCGATCTCCCGCGCCTCCGGCAATTGCACGGCCACCACGCCGGTGCTGCTCCAGATGATGCCGCAGCGCCCTATCGCCGTGTCAAATATCGCGTAGCCACGCCCCACCATGCACACGCCCCACTCAGTGCACGCTACTCCCCCGACACACGATCATAACACCGCCACAATCCGGCGCACCTGGAATCTTACCCAAACGTTAAGAACCGTCCGGCCGGGCGCGCCAAACCGCTTGGCGGGCGGCGCCGTCTCGGCTAATCAGATCGGGTGTGAAGAGCGCGCATCCGCGGGCGTAGTTCAATGGTAGAACGGCAGCTTCCCAAGCTGCATACGAGGGTTCGATTCCCTTCGCCCGCTCCAAGCCTTCCCGACTGCATCACTATTTGATCTGACCGTGCTGACGCGCTCGTACGCAGTCCGAAGATTCTAATATATTAGCTGCTCGCTCCCGGCACGCGTGGCTCGCCGGGCTTAAGCTCCTCATGCCTTGGCGGGTGCGGTCCGGGTCCGGGGCGATGTTCGGATGAAGACCATGGACCAGCAAAAACTCGATCGCGCGATCGGTCGTCGCTTGAAGACGTTGAGGACGCAGGCGGGCATGACGTTGAACGAACTGGCAGGCCGCTCCGGTGTCAGCCGGGCCATGATCGGGCGGGTGGAGCGGGCGCAGAGCAGTGCGACGGCGGCGCTGCTCAACAAGCTCTGCGCGGCGCTCGATGTCACGCTCAGCGACGTCGTCGCGCTGTCGGAGAAGCCGCCGGAGCGGTTGACGCGGCTGGCCGACCAGCCGCATTGGCGCGATCCCGACAGCGGCTACCGCCGGCGTCACGCCTCGCCGCCGGATGCAGCGAGCGGCATCGAGATCATCGTTGTCGATCTGCCGGCCGGCGCGCGCGTCTCCTACAGCCCCTGGGGCCGCAACGCCTTCACCCAGCAACTGCTGATGCTGGAGGGCGCGGTCTGCGTACATATCGATGCCAAGACGGTGCGCCTGCGTGACGGCGATTGTCTCGATTTCGACGTGATGCGCGCGGTGACCTTCGAGAACGAAACCAAACAGGACGCACGCTACGTCATCATCACGCGGCGCGGCACCTCATACGGGAAAATGTGATGTCGCTGATCGTGCGGGACGCCATGCTGGAAGATGCCGAAGATATTTTGGCCATCTACAACCATGCCGCGATCAATACGACGGCGGTCTGGACCGATGGCCCGGTTGATCTGAACTCACGCCGCGAGTGGATCCGTGCACGGCGAGAAGCCGGCTATCCCGTTCTGGTCGCCATGAAGGGCAGGGATGTGGTCGGCTTCGCATCGTTCGGCGATTTCCGTCCCTGGCCCGGCTATCGGCACACGGTCGAGAATTCTGTCTATGTCGACAAGCGGCATCATCGCGCGGGTATCGGTCGCGGCCTGATGATTGCGTTGATCGAGCGTGCCACAGCGCTCAGCAAGCACACGATGGTCGCCGCGATCGAGGCCTCGAATTCCGAATCGATCGCGCTGCACGCTTCGTTCGGCTTTACCGAGGTCGGCCGAATGCCTGAGGTCGGCTGCAAGTTCGGCCGCTGGCTCGATATGGTCCTCATGCAGAAGCGGCTTGCAAGTGGGGTGCGACCCTGACGATGCAGATCCGGACCGGCGACACCTTCGATCCGCGCGTCATCGCGCTGCTCGATCATCACGTCACGGCCGCGCGGGCGCAGACGGCGCCGGGCAGCGCGCATGCGCTCGATCTCGCCGGCCTTCGTGCGAGCGATGTCGCGTTCTGGACCGGCTGGGACGGCGAGACGCTGGTCGCAACCGGCGCGCTGAAGATGCTTTCGGCCACCCATGGCGAGGTGAAGTCGATGCACACGCGGCAAGCCACGCGGCGGCGTGGCTTTGGTGGCGAGATGCTCCGCCACATCATCACCGAGGCCCGCGCGCGCGGCCTGACGCGGCTCAGCCTCGAGACCGGCTCCTGGGACTATTTCAAGCCCGCGCATGCGCTCTACCAGGCCCATGGTTTTGTGCTTTGCGGCCCGTTCGAGGGCTATGGCGAGGATCCCAATAGCCTGTTCCTGACGCTTGATCTGAGCGGCGGCTGAGTCGCGGCCCGGCGCAACCGGGGCTCGAAAACAGAGCTCTGCCCCTCAAAATGAGTTGCGCACCTCAAAACACCTCTGCTAGCCTTCAGCTATGGCTCAAGAGACCCTTTCCGACGCTCCGACCGTCGCGGCGTTGACGCTGAAGGACATCGCGCGCCAGGCGGGTGTGAGCCTCGCGACCGTGGACCGCGTCCTGCACAACCGCCCGGGCGTGCGGCCGGATACAGTCCGGCGCGTCCAGGAGACGATCGCACGCAATGCCTTCCAGCCGCATGTGGCCGCCGCAGAGCTTGCCCGCGGCCGGGCCCGCCGCTTTGCCTTCGTGATGCCGTCCGGGCCGAATCCGTTCATGCAGCAGATCGAGGCCTATCTCGGCGAGATGTCGGCGTGGCTCTCGGCGCGCCGCCTCAATGTCGAGATGATTGCGACTGACGTGTTCGATCCGTCCGTGCTCGCGGCCTCGCTGGAGGCGCTGTCGGCCGAATACGACGGCGTCGCCGTGGTCGCGCTCGATCATCCGGGTGTCCGCGCCGCCATAAACGATCTCGTCGAGGCCGGCACCAAGGTCGTCACACTGGTCTCGGACGTGCCGTCCTCGCGCCGCCACCATTATGTCGGCATCGACAACATCGCGGCGGGGCGCACCGCTGGTGCGCTGGTGGGGCGGCTGGCCGGCGGGCGGTCCGGCAAGGTCGCCATCGTCGCGGGCTCGCAGGGTCTGCGCGATCATGCCGAGCGCATTTTTGGCTTCAACCAGGTGATGGCGTCGGAATTTCCGGAGCTGAGCGTGATGCCGGTGCTGGAAGGGCGCGACGAGGACGACCGTTCCGGGCAGCTGCTGGCGCGCCTGTTGGGCAGGCATGCTGACATTGTCGGTCTTTATAACGTCGGCGCCGGCACACAAGGTGTTGCCAAAGCGTTGAGCGATGCCGGTCGCGGCAAGGTTGTGTTCGTCGGGCATGACGTCACCGCGCTGACGCGCCGGCTGCTGCTCCAGGGCGTGATGGATGCCGCGATCTCGCAGAATCCGGGACATGAGGCGCGCGCCGCCGTGCGCGTGCTGCTCGCGCTCGCGCGCGGCGAGCCGATCCTGCGCGAACAGGAGAAGATCAGGATCGACATCGTGATGCGGGACAATCTGCCCTAGGGCAGCGGACTTTGAACAGCACGTTGCGGAAAAGACGACTTCAAGCTCGCCCATCGCAACAGGCAAAAGGGAGGACGATTTGTATCTCGGACTGGACATCGGCACGTCAGGTGTGAAAGCGGTGCTCGTGAGCGATGCCGGCGCGGTTGTCGCGACGGCTTCACGCGAGCTGACGCTGTCGCATCCCGCGCCGCTGTGGTCCGAGCAGGATCCCGACGCCTGGGTCGATGCGGCGATCGGCGCTGTCGATGATCTCGCGCGCCAACATCCGCGCGAGGTCGCGCAGGTGCGCGGCATCGGGCTGTCGGGCCAGATGCACGGCGCGACGCTGCTGGGCGAGAACAACCGCCCGCTGCGCCCCGCGATCCTCTGGAACGACGGCCGCTCGCAGGCCGAATGCATCGAGCTGGAGCGACGCTGTCCGTCATTGCACGCCATCGCCGGCAATCTGGCGATGCCCGGCTTCACCGCGCCCAAGCTGCTTTGGGTCGCCCGGCATGAACCGAAAATCTTCGCGCGCGTCGCAAAGGTGCTGCTGCCCAAGGCCTATGTGCGCTATCGCCTCACCGGCGAGATGATCGAGGACATGTCGGACGCGGCCGGCACGCTGTGGCTCGATGTCGGTCTGCGCCGCTGGTCGGCCCTGCTGCTGCACGCTACGGGACTCGATCTCCACCACATGCCGCGCCTCGTCGAAGGCCGCGAGGTCAGCGCGTTGCTCGCGCCCGACTACGCGCAACGCTGGGGCATGGCGAAGAATGTCGTTGTCGCCGGAGGGGCCGGCGACAACGCGGCGAGCGCGATCGGGTTAGGGGCGATCGCGCCGGGCGATGCCTTCCTGTCGCTCGGCACCTCTGGGGTGCTGTTCCGCGTCACCGACCGGTTCGCCCCGGCGCCGGCTTCGGCCGTGCATGCGTTCTGCCACGCGCTGCCCGGCCTCTGGCACCAGATGGGCGTGATGCTGTCGGCGGCGGCCTCGCTCGCCTGGCTCGCCGGCGTGATGGAGACGCCCGCGGCTGCGCTGCTGGCGCCGCTGGGCGAGCGCGTCGATGGGCCAAGCCCGGTCAAATTCCTGCCCTATCTCGACGGCGAACGCACGCCGCACAATGACGCCGCCGCGAGCGGCGCTTTCGTCGGCTTGCGCGGTGCGACCGGGCGCGGCCAGATCGTGCAGGCCGTGCTCGAAGGTGTTGCCTTCGCTGCGCGCGACAATCTGGCGGCGCTGAGCGCGGCGAGCGGGCCGATCACTGAAGTCGATCTCGTCGGCGGCGGCTCGCGCTCGCCGCTGTGGGCGCAGATCTGCGCCGATGTGCTCGGCATTCCCGTCCACCGCGTCGAGGAAGGCGAGGTGGGCGCCGCGCTTGGCGCCGCCCGGCTCGGGCGCCTTGCCGCCACCGGCGAAGATCCGGCCGAAGTCTGCACCCGCCCGCGCCGGCTCGCGAGTTTTGTGCCCCGCGCATCCGTCGCGCCCGCCTATGACGATGCCTATCGCCGCTGGCGCGAGCTTTATCCCGCGTTGAAGGAGAGCCTTAAGTGAACGCGTCCGCCAAATTCTTCGAGACAAGCGCGCCCGTTGCCTTTGCCGGCAAGGATGCGGCAGGCACGCCCGCCTTCCGCTGGTACGACAAGGACCGGCTCGTGCATGGCCGCAGGCTCGAGGATCACTTACGCTTTGCGGTCTGCTACTGGCATTCGCTCTGCTGGCCGGGCGGCGATCCCTTCGGCGGCGAGACCTTTTTACGGCCCTGGCATCACGGCACCGACGCGATGGCGATGGCGCGCGCCAAAGCCGATGTCGCCTTCGAACTGTTCCGCCTGCTCGACGTGCCCTTCTTCACCTTCCACGACGTGGATGCCGCGCCGGAAGGGGCTTCGCTCGCCGAGTCCGTCGCCAATCTCAACGCGATCGCGGATCTGTTCGAAGCGAAGATGGCTTCCGCCAAGGTCCGTCTGCTCTGGGGCACCGCGAACCTGTTCACGCATCGCCGCTACATGGCGGGCGCTGCGACCAATCCGGACCCCGAGATCTTCACCTATGCCGCTGGCCAGGTCCGCGCCGCGCTGGAAGTGACGCACCGGCTCGGCGGCCAGAACTATGTGATGTGGGGCGGCCGCGAGGGCTACGAGACGCTGCTCAACACCGATCTCAAGCGCGAGCTCGACCAGCTCGGCCGCTTCGTCTCGCTCGTCGTCGAGCATAAGCACAAGATCGGCTTCAAGGGCCCGATCCTGATCGAGCCGAAGCCGAAGGAGCCGACCAAGCATCAATACGATTTCGACGTTGCGACCTGCTACGGCTTCCTCGAACGCTACGATCTCCTCAAGGACGTCAAGCTCAACATCGAGCAGAACCACGCCATCCTCGCCGGCCACTCCTTCCATCACGAGGTCGCGCTCGCCGAAGCGCTCGGCGTGTTCGGCTCGCTCGACGTCAATCGCGGCGACGATCTGCTCGGCTGGGACACCGACCAGTTCGCGATGAACGTGCCGGAGCTCGCTCTTGTGTTCCACGAGATCCTGAACCGCGGCGGCTTCACCACGGGCGGGCTGAATTTCGACGCCAAGGTCCGCCGGCAGTCGATCGATCCCGACGATCTCATCCATGCCCATGTCGGCTCGATGGACGCCTGCGCGCGGGCGTTCCTGGCTGCCGCCGACATGATCGATGCCGGCGCCCTCACGACGCCACTCGCCACGCGCTACGAGGGATGGGCCGGTCCCGAGGGCCGCGCCATTCTCGGCGGCCAACGGTCGCTTGCCGATCTCGCCGATCGCGCGATGAGCCCCGGCTTCGACCCGCAGCCGCGCTCGGGGCGGCAGGAATATCTGGAATCCCTGGTCAACCGTCATGTCTGAGCGAGGCTGCTGATGGCAAGTGCTGAAGCAAGACCGGTCCTGGAGCTCTCCGGCATCGGCAAGGAGTTCGGCGCGATCCGCGCGCTGCATGACGTCGACATGCATGTGTTGCCGGGCGAAGTGGTCGGCCTGATGGGCGACAACGGCGCCGGCAAGTCGACGCTGGTCAAGATCATCGCCGGCAATTTCCGCCCGAGCCATGGCGAGATCCGCTTTGCCGGCAGCGCGGTCCATTTCAACCGGCCCATTGATGCCCGAGCGGTTGGGATCGAGGTCGTCTATCAGGACCTCGCGCTCGCCGACAATCTGACGGCGGCGGCCAACGTGTTTCTCGGCCGCGAGCTGAAGCGCAAATTCGGACCGCTCGCGCTTCTTGACCACAAGGCGATGGCGGCGCGCGCGCTGGAGCTGTTTGGCGAGCTGCGTTCGGAGACGCGGCCCGATGACCTCGTCAAGCAGATGTCGGGCGGCCAGCGCCAGGCGGTCGCGATCGCGCGGACGCGCCTGTCCAACGCAAGGCTCGTGATGATGGACGAGCCGACCGCGGCGATCTCGGTGCGTCAGGTCGAGCAGGTGCTGGGCCTGATTCACCGGCTGAAGGAGCAGGGCGTCGCCGTGATGCTGATCTCGCACCGCATGCCCGACGTGTTTGCGGTGTGCGACCGCGTCATTGTCATGCGCCGCGGCGAGAAGCGCGCCGACAAGCCGATCCACGAGACCTCGCCTGAGGAAGTCACCGCCCTCATCACCGGCGCGAAGGAGGCGGCGTGATGGCCATGCCCATGGAATCCCCGATCAGCTTCACCAATATCGGCAAGATCAGATGGTGGCAGCGTGGCATCTTCGCCTCCCAGACCGGCTATGTGCTGCTCGCGCTGGCGGTGCTGCTTGTGATCATGCACTTCGCCAGCCCGTATTTCTTCACCGAAGGCAATATGCAGAACGTGGCGAAGAACTTTTCCTTCATCGCGATCGCCACCCTCGGCGTCACCTTCGTGATCATCACGGGCGGCATCGATCTGTCGGTGGGCTCGATGATGTGCTTCTCGGCCATGATCACCTCGATGGTGATGACCGAGCTGTCGACGCCCGGCGGGCTCGGCGCCTCGCTGTTCGTGCATATGGCGGCCGACGGCAAGACGGTGCTGGCCAATGTGCCCGGCCTGATCCTGCTGGTCTCGATCCTCGCCGGCCTCGGCGTCGCGCTGATCGGGGGCCTCGTCAACGGCTTCTGTATCGCGGTGCTCGGCCTGTCGCCCTTCGTCACCACGCTCGGCATGCTCTCGATCGTGCGCGGTCTCGGTTATGTCGTCTCCAACGGACGCGGCAGCTTTCCGGGCGGACCGGACGCCGATTATTTCTATGCGCTCACCTCGGGCGATGTGCTCGGCGTACCCGCGCCCTTCATCTATCTGGTGATCCTCGCGCTGGCGATGGCCGTGGTGCTGCACCACAGCGCGTTCGGCCGCCATGTCTTTGCGCTCGGCGGCAACGAGAAGGCGGCCGAGCTCACCGGCATCCCTGTGGTGCGGGTGAAGATCGAGGTCTACGTGATCTGCGCGCTCGCGGCCGGCCTCCAGGGCATCATCATCTCCGGCTGGCTTGGATCGGCGCCGGCCAACATGGCGACGTCCTACGAGCTCAACGTGATCGCGGCGGCCGTGATCGGCGGTGCCAACCTTGCCGGCGGCATCGGCGGCCCGCTGGGGGCGATTGTCGGCTGCGTGCTGCTCGAAGTGATCCGCAACGGTCTCGTGCTGGCGCAGGTGAGCTCCTACTGGCAGCAGACGCTGGTGGGCGTGATCATCATCCTGGCCGTGCTGGTCGACCGCATCCGCTCGCGGATGATTTGACGTGACGAACGTTCCGGGAAGGCAACGAAAATGCCGCCTGTCCGCTTCCCGGACGTTATCGAGAGGATAGGCGCCAAATGAGGGTGGAGGAGACAATGAGGAAACTTCTTCTTGCAGGCATTGCCGTCGCACTGATGGCGACGCCGGCGCTTGCGGCGAACTACCGCTTCGTGATCGTGCCCAAGGCGATGAACAATCCGTTCTTCGACTTCGCGCGCGACGGCTGCCTGAAGCGCGCCAAGGAGCTCGGCAATATCGAGTGCATCTACAAGGGCCCGGTCGAGCACGAGCCGGCGACGCAGGCTCAGATCATCCAGGACTTCGTCACGCAGAAGGTCGATGGTCTCGCCATCTCGGTCGCCGACGTCGCGGCCATGACCAAGTCGATCGAGGCGGCGACCGCGGCCGGCATTCCCGTCATCACGTTTGACGCTGATGCGCCGGGGTCCAAGCGCATCGCTTATATCGGCACCAACAACAAGGAGTTCGGCGTCGCACTTGGCAAGCAACTCGCGAAGATGCGGCCCGACGGCGGCAAATACGCGATGGTCTCGGGCGGTCCCGGCGCCAAGAACCTCGCCGAACGCGTCGACGGCGTCCGCGAGGCGCTGAAGGGTTCGAAATGGACTGAGGTCGCGGGCTCGCCGACATTCTGCAACGACGATCCCGCGCTCGCGGTCCAGCAGATGACGGACATGCGCACCGCAACGCCCGACCTTGCCGCGATCGTTCCCATCGGCGGGTGGCCGATGTTTGCCCCCGAAGGCTTCAAGGCCTTTGCGGCCAGGAGCAAGAAGGACCTCGACAGCGGCAAGTTCACGCTCGTCGTCGCCGATACGCTGAAGATGCAGCTTGAACTTTTGCGCGACGGCTACGCCAGTGCGCTGGTCGGCCAGCGTCCCTTCGAGATGGGTGAGAAGGCGATGGACACGCTGCT
This sequence comes from Bradyrhizobium betae, assembly GCF_004123905.1. Taxonomy (GTDB): domain Bacteria; phylum Pseudomonadota; class Alphaproteobacteria; order Rhizobiales; family Xanthobacteraceae; genus Bradyrhizobium; species Bradyrhizobium betae_A. Next base: position 33,370 of record NZ_MZXW01000048.1, on the reverse strand, counting down.
CGCCATCAAGAAGGGCGAGAAGGTGCCGGAGATCGTCTATACCGGCCTCGATCTCGTCACCAAGGACAACGTCGCGCAGATGTTGAAGTAACGGAGTCAAAATAGGAGTGTCGCCAGCCCCACACTCCTATGCTCTCTCCCGCTTGCGGTCGCCGCAGGCGGGAGAGATACTTGCTTCTGGAAGGAATTGGAATGCAGCGTTCGCGACTAGGCTCACTCGACGTCACCTCGATCGGCCTCGGCACCGCGCCGCTCGGCGGATTGTTCGCTCCGGTCAGCGATGCCGATGCGGAAGCGGCGCTCGCAGCCGGCTGGTCGGCCGGCATCCGATTCTACGATACCGCGCCGCTCTATGGCTTTGGCCTCGCGGAACGGCGGCTCGGCGCATTCCTGCGGCAGCAGCCGCGCGAGTCCTACGCCATCTCGACCAAGGTCGGTCGCCTGCTGCGCGCGCCTGATGGCGCTGCCGCCGAGGACGAGCATTACAAGGGCGCGCCGCGCGAGCGGCCGGTGTTCGATTTCACTTATGACGGCGTGATGCGCTCGGTCGAGGAGAGCCTTGTCCGCCTCGGGCTCGACCGCGTCGATGTCCTGCTGGTGCACGATCCCGACGATCACTACGACGAGGCCGTGGCCGGTGCCTTCCGCGCGCTCCAGCGCCTGCGCAGCGATGGCACCGTCAAGGCGATCGGCGCCGGCATGAACCAGTCGGAAATGCTGGTTCGTTTCGCTGAAGCCGCGCCGGTCGACTGCTTCCTGCTCGCCGGCCGCTACACGCTGCTCGACCAGGGCGCGCTGGATGCGCTGTTTCCGGTCTGCGCGGCCAAAAACATCGGCATCCTGCTCGGCGGCATCTACAACAGCGGCATTTTGGCGAACCCGCGCGCAGGTGCCAAATTCAATTATCAGGACGCCGGTGCGGCGCTGATCGCGCGTGCGCTCGCGTTCGACGAACTCTGCCGCAAGCACGGCACCGCGTTGAAGGCGGCCGCACTCCAGTTCTGCATGGCGCATCCGGCGGTGACGGTCGCGGTGCTCGGCGCACGCAACGCTGCGGAAGTCGCAGACAACATCGCGATGTCGCAGGCGCCGGCGCCACCTACCTTCTGGCAGGAGCTGCGCGCGCGAAACCTCGTGGACGCACGCGCGCCGCTGCCGGGCGGAGCGTGAGCCATGATCATCGACGGCCATCAGCACTTCTGGGATCCCGCGCGCGCCGACTATCCCTGGATGGACGCGCCCGAGCTCGCGCCGATCCGCCGCGCCTTTGGTCCCGCCGATCTCGCGCCATTGCTGAAAGCCAACGGCATCGATGCGAGCATCGTGGTGCAGTGCCGCTCGGCGCTGGAGGAGACCGAGGAGTTTATACGGATCGCGCATGCGACGCCCTCGGTGATCGGTGTGGTCGGCTGGGCCGATTTGACGGACGGCACGCTCGGCGCCACTCTCGACCGGTTGCGCGCTTCACCCGGAGGCGAAAAGCTCGTCGGCATCCGCCACCAGGTCCATGACGAGCCAGATCCCGATTGGCTGTTGCGCGAGGACGTCCAGCGCGGCCTCGGCGCAGTGTTCGCTCGCGATCTCACCTACGATTTCCTCGTCCGCACCCGCGAGCTGCCCGCGGCGATCGCAACCGCAAAGGCGTTTCCGCAGGCGCGCTTCGTGCTTGACCATGCTGCAAAGCCTCCGATCGCCGACAGTGGCAGCGCCGAATGGACCGACCGCATCAAGGCGTTAGCTGCTTGCGGCAATGTCTGGTGCAAGATCTCGGGGCTTGCGACGGAAGCGAAGTGGAACGACTGGGACGCGGAGCGGCTGGTTCCGTTCGTCGCGCATGCGGCAGAATGTTTTGGCGAGGATCGCCTGATCTTCGGCTCGGACTGGCCGGTGTGTTTGCTGGCTGGGAGCTATGGCGAGATCAAGGGCGCGCTGGAGGCCTGTCTGGCGAAGCTCGGGCCGAGTGTGCGGGAGAAGGCGTTCGGGGCGAACGCCAAGGTTGCGTATCGGTTGCCCATTGCATAGCCCAGCTGCGCACCAAGCCAAAGCTGTCGTCCCTGCGAACGCAGGGACCCATAGCCACAGGGCGTAGTTTGGCGAACGTCAGGAGTTCGGTACTCCTGCCGTTCGCACGCGAGAGATCACGCGGTATGGGTCCCCGCGTTCGCGGGGACGACACCAATGATGTGGTGGCACCCAGCCGCCTCACGCGCCCGCAGGCACCTGATCCAGAAATCCCGTGATACTTCGGATCCGCCCGTCCCTCAGCACGGCAAAATCCGTGCCCTTGATCGGGCTGTCGACGCCGTCGGGGCCGAGGCCCCAGCTGAAACGGACATGGTCGCCGTAGCCGTTGGGCTCGCCGATCAGCTTGAACTTGAAGTCGGGAAAACGCTGCTGCACGCCTGATATCAGCGCGTCGATGCCGTCCTGGCCGTCGCCCTTCATCAGGGGGTCGACATAGCTCGCATCCGCCGTCCAGTTCTCGCTGAGGAGCTCGCGCCTGCGGCTTGTCATGCGCTCGTTCCAGAGATCGATGTAGCGGCGGGCGATGGTGATGGGGTCGGTCATGGGGCTCTCCTTCGATGGCGCCGGGTTCGGCTGACCGTCACTATCGAAGGTTCGCGTGCGCTGATCGATTACCTCGGAGGTCATCGGCACGCGAAGAAAATGAAGCGCGATGATGGTCTCATCGCGCTTCAGACGTTCGCAACAATTTCAGCGCGAAGCTTACTTCGCAGCCGTCACCATGATCTCGACGGTGTATTGCGCCGCCGCGAGCTTGGCTTCGACGGTAGCACGCGCGGGGGTGTTGCCGGGCGACACCCAGGCGTCCCATACCGCGTTCATCTCGCCAAAAGTCTTCATGTCGGTGATGTAGATCGTGGCCGAGAGCAGCTTCGACTTGTCAGTGCCGGCCTTGGCAAGGTGGCCGTCGATGGTCTTCAGGATGTCCTGGGTCTGCTTGGTCACGCTTTCGCCGGCGGCGTTGTTGGCGACGACACCGGCGAGATAGACGGTGTTGCCGTGCACGACGGCCTGGCTCATGCGCGGGCCGGTTTCAAAACGCTGAATGCTCATTGGGGATCTCCTGCTGGAATGGCGGCCCTGTCTAGCCCAGCGACCCGCGCTCTGCCACCCCAGGCACGCATGCGTAATCGGTGATGCATGCACTTCTTACGGAAACTGGCCGAAAAATGTCCAGATCGCCTCCGCGCCGTCGATATCGTTGTTCTGCGGCCCCAGCAGGCTGGTTGCGATCTTCGGGAAGCGCGCATCCGGAGCAAATCCTGGCATGCGGTGGCCGCCATGATTGATGCGATAGAGTACGACGTCGTGTCCTTTGGGACAGCGTGAGGAGATCCGTGTGACCGTGGACTGGTCGGCGGGCGCCCGCTCAGTCATGTCAGTCACGCTTGCGTCCTCGGTCTCGCAACCGTTGAGCTTGCGCCAGAACGCCAGCGTCTCCTCGGTCGACCAGAACCCGTCTGCGGCATAATAGCTCGATCCGCGGCCGCCCTCGTACGGGACCAATGGGTCGGCCGTGCCGTTCATCAGCAGCATCGGCAGCGGCCGCGACGGATGGCACGTGACGGCGGCCTCGTCGGTGAGATTCATGATCACGCTCGCACCGGCGGCAAACAGATCGGCCCGGGCGCAGACGAGCGTCATCGCCATGGCGCCTCCATTGGAGATGCCGGTGATATAGACGCGGCGAGGGTCGGCGGTGCCGTTCGCCACCAGCTTCTCGACGAGCTTTGCGATGAAGGCGATGTCGTCGGTGCCGGGAGGTGGGCCACGGAGCGCGGGTCCCGCCTTGGTCCTCGCATCGGCCCAGGCATGGTTCAACCCATCAGGAAAGACCACGGCAAAACCTTCGCGCTTTGCGACCTGCGGCCACGCCGTCCGCGCGACCATGTCGGCACCGCGCTGGGTCTTCCCGTGCAGCACGACCACGAGCGGCGCCGGCTTCTTCACCGGCAATTGTGCGGTGTAGGACCGCTTCACGCCGTCGATGTCGATCGTATCGGCGGATGCAGCCGAGGTGGCGGCCAAGGCCCCAACAAGCGCCGCGATGTGCATCCACCGCCGCATGATCTAGCCCACCGCTTTCGCCGCGGCGCGGCCGGCATTGCGGCCCGAGAACAGGCAGCCGCCGAGGAACGTGCCTTCCAGCGAGCGATAGCCGTGCACGCCGCCGCCGCCGAAGCCGGCGGCCTCGCCGACTGCATAGAGGCCGGGAATGACGCTGCCCTCGCTGCCGAACACGCGGGAGTCGAGATCGGTCTCGAAGCCGCCGAGCGTCTTGCGTGTCAGGATGTTGAGCTTGACCGCGATCAACGGCCCCTGCGCGGGATCGAGAATCCGGTGCGGCGACGCGGTCCGGATCAGTCTGTCGCCGATGTAGCGCCGCGCGTTGTGGATGTTCATCACCTGCGCATCCTTGACGTAAGGGTTGGCGATCTCGCGGTCGCGCGCCTCGATCTGCATCCTGATGTGCTCGAGCTTGAGGAGATCGCTGCCGGTGAGCTGGTTCATGGCCGCGACGAGATCCTCGATCTTGTCGCGCACGATGAAGTCGACACCATGGCTTTTGAACGCCTCCACCGGCGCCGGCGCGCCCTTGTTGGTGGCGCGCTTGATCGTCATGCGCCAGCTCTTGCCGGTGAGGTCAGGGTTCTGCTCCGAGCCCGACAGCGCAAACTCCTTCTTGATGATGCTCTGCGTCAGGATGAACCAGGAATAATCATAGCCGGTGGACATGATGTATTGGAGCTGGCCCAGCGTATCAGAGCCGGGGAAGAGCGGCGCCGGCAATCGCGTGCCCGTGGCGTCGAACCACATCGAAGAGGGGCCCGGCAGAATACGGATGCCATGGCGCGGCCAGATCGGTGACCAGTTCTGGATGCCTTCGACATAATGCCACATGCGGTCGCGGTTGATCAGCCGCGCGCCTGATTTCTCGGTGATGCCGATCATACGGCCGTCGACATGCTCGGGCACGCCCGAGATCATGAACTTTGGCGGCTCGCCGAGCCGCTTCGGCCAGTTCGCGCGCACCAGATCATGGTTGCCGCCGATGCCGCCGGACGCCACGATCACGGCCTGCGCCTTCAGCGAGAATTCGCCGACGACGTTGCGCGACGAGCTCTTGCCGCGCTCGATCGTGTCAGGCGCGAGCACCGCGCCGCTGATGCCGTCCACGGTGCCGTTGGTGATGGAGAGCGCATCGACACGATGGCGGAACTTGAAGGTCAGCCGGCCGCTCTTCATGGCCTCACGCGCGCGGCGCTCGAACGGTTCGACGATGCCCGGGCCGGTGCCCCAGGTGACGTGAAAGCGCGGCACCGAATTGCCGTGGCCCATCGCGTCATAGCCGCCGCGTTCGGCCCAGCCGACCACGGGAAAGATGCGATGGCCCATCGCGCGCAGCCAGCCGCGCTTCTCGCCGGCCGCGAACGCCACATAGGCTTCAGCCCATTGCCGCGGCCAAAAATCGTCGTCGCGGTCGAAGCCGGCGGTGCCGAGCCAGTCCTGCATCGCGAGGTCGAAGGAATCCTTGATGCCGAGCCGGCGCTGCTCCGGCGAATCGACCAGAAACAATCCGCCGAACGACCAGAACGCCTGGCCGCCGAGCGACTGCTCGCCTTCCTGGTCGACGACGATCACCCGCTTGCCTGCGTCGGCGATCTCGGTTGCGGCAACAAGGCCCGATAGTCCTGCACCGACGACGATGACGTCTGTCTCTTCAGCCATGTGTTTCCCCCTCCATCGGTTCCCCCCTGTAGTTACCCGGGATTGAAGCCAGCGGTTGCAACTGAGATCAAGGGTCTGGCGCGTAACGGCTCGTTAACTTGTTCCAGTTTGGGATTGAAACGGGCCTGAGTGCAGCGCGGGCGCAACACTGGATTTGAATTTGTTTTGAGCGAGCCGGCCTGCCTAGACAAAACCTTGGTTACGACAGACGCTAGCCGTGCATCACCACCTGACACGCAGATTCGAATTCGACTGGGGCGGGGGACAATGAAGTTTCTGACGGGGTTGCTGGCGGCGGTCCTCCTGGTCGGTTGCATGGGGGCTTCTCACGCGGTTGTTCGCATCGCGGATGACCGTGGTGGACGGATCGGAACTTACGTCGACAAATACCAGGACCTGCGCCAGTCCGGTGACACCGTCATCATTGACGGCCTCTGCGCCTCGGCCTGCACCATCGTCCTCGGCGCTATCCCGCGCGACCGCATCTGTGTGACCTCGCACGCGACGCTCGGTTTCCACGCCGCCTGGGATTTCGGCACCAACGGCCGCGCCGTGACCAATTCCGAAGCGACCCAGATGCTCTATGCGATGTATCCCTCGCAGGTGAAACGCTGGATCAGCCAGCGCGGCGGCCTCACCCCGCACATGCTGTTCCTGAAGGGCAGGCAGCTCCAAGCCATGTACAAGCCCTGCTACCTCGACGCGCAGGCCTCGACCAGCAAGCCGTCGCGCGCGCCTCTCCCGCAAGCGGACCAGCTCGAATCCGCCCGGGGCCAGCTCCTGCACTGACATTCCCTGCCTGACGGGCGGGATCGTTTGCCAGCCAGCGGCGCCTTGCCCGCAGGCGGGCCGAAGCTTATCTGAGAGCTTGGGAACCCCGGCCTTCGGCCCGATCGTTGTCATGGCTCAACCACTGCACCCGGCCCATCCTGTATCGGACAATTCGCCCACTGCCGGCCGGCTGCCGTCCGTGCTGCTGTTGGCAGGCGCCGGCATCGGCGGGTTGGTCGTGGTCGGCGCGCTCGCGCTGTGGTTCCACTACGGCTCCCAGGTGTTCTTCGAAATGGTCAGGACCGGCTTCGCTGCCTGCTTTTGACCCCCGACAGGAAGTTTTTCGCTCATGAGTTCCGCCGCCCGTCCGCTGGTGATCGCGACCGCCTTCGCCGCAAGCCTCGTTCTCGGGCTGCTGATCGTGTTCTGGGCCATGGGCGGGGTCAGCAAGGTGGCGCAGCCGGCCGCGATCGGCGGCCCGTTCCAGCTCACCGATCAGACCGGCAAGGCATTCACCGACAAGAATCTCAAGGGCAAGCCAACCCTGATCTTCTTCGGCTACACCCATTGCCCCGATGTCTGCCCGACCTCGCTGTTCGAAATCTCGGAGGTGCTGCGCGCGATGGGTAAAGACGCTGACAAGGTCAACGCCGTCTTCATCTCGGTCGATCCCGAGCGCGACACGCCCGCCACGATGAAGGACTATCTCTCCAGCTTCGATCCGCATCTGGAAGGCCTCAGCGGCGACCCCGCCGAGACCGCCAAGGTGATCACCTCCTATCGGGTCTACGCCAAGAAGGTCCCGACCAAGGACGGCGACTACACCATGGACCACACCGCGCTGATCTATTTGATGGACCGCGACGGCCGCTTCGTCTCGCCGTTCAACCTGAAGCGGACCCCGGAGGAGGCCGCGGCGGATCTGAAGCGGTATCTGTAGGTATTTGGCGGAATCATCGCGCGGCGTTCTCGGTGTAACCTCTCCCGCTTGCGGGAGAGGTCGGCGCGGAGCGCCGGGTGAGGGCTCTCTCCTCTGGGGGATTGTCCCTCCGTGGAGACACCCTCTCCCCGACCCTCCCCCGCTAGCGGGGGAGGGAGCGCACCTCCATCTTGGCCGCATTCCCCGCTCGCGTTCCCGGCCGGATGGTCTATAACGCCCTCCGATCCCAATGAAATTCGTTCATTTCCGGCCGATGGCTCCATCGCAACAGGCGAAATCGTCCAAATCTGCCCGTGGGCTTCTGACCGGGCTGGTCGCAGGCGTCTGCCTGCTGGCCGGCCTGACCGCCGCCACGGCCCAGGCCCCTGCCAAGCAGCCTCCCGCGACGCCTCAGGCCACGCCGCAGGTCGCACCCCAAGCCGCCCCCCAGGCCGTCCCCGGCTTCTGGGATCCGCGCCGGCGGCCGGAGCGGCCGGACCTGTCGCGCCTGACCGTGATCCGCTTCCTGACCGAAACCGACTATCCGCCGTTCAACTACACCGGCGCCGACGGCAACCCGGCGGGCTTCAATGTCGATCTTGCCCGCGCGCTGTGCGAGGAGATCAAGGTCACCTGCACGGTGCAGATGCGCCGCTTCGAGACGCTGGTCGACGCGCTCGCCTCCAACCGGGGCGACGCCATCATCGCCTCGATGGCGGTGAGCCCGCAGCTGCGCGCCCGCGTCGACTTCACCGATCCCTATTACCGGGTGCCCGCGCGTTTCGTCTCGCGCAAGGATGCGGTGATGCCGGAGATCCGCCCTGAATATCTCGAGGGCAAGAAGGTCGGCGTGATCGGTGGCTCCGTGCACGAGGCGTATCTCAAGGCGATGTTCACCGACGCCGAGCTGCACGGCTATCCCAATGACGACGCGCTCCGGAGCGCGTTACGCAAGGGCGAGGTCGATTTCATCTTCGGCGACGCCATCTCACTGGCGTTCTGGATCAACGGCACGGATTCCGGCGATTGCTGTGCCTTCTCCGGCGGTCCCTTCGTCGAAAGCCGCTTCTTCGGCGAGGGCATCGGCATCGCCGTACGCAAGGGCAACGACGTGCTGCGCCAGGCCCTGAACTGGGCCATGTTCCGCGTCTGGGAAAAAGGCCGCTTCACCGATCTGTGGCTGCGGTATTTCTCGGTGAGCCCGTTTTAGTCTCTTCGCTGCTCCCTCCGCCTCATTGCGAGGAGCCCTTGCGACGAAGCAATCCAGACTGTTTCGGCGGAGAAAGTCTGGATTGCTTCGCTTCGCTCGCAATGACGGTGGATGCGGCCACGCCGCCCCACAAATTGCATTCTGCCCGGAAATCGCTATTTTCCGCGGCCCGGAGGCCCTGATGTCCGTTATCGATCTTGCCGCGAATCCGAGCGACCTGCGTGCGCTCGCCGAACAATCCAACGCCTGGCCGTTTGAGCAGGCGAAGGCCATTGTCGCGCGGCTGAAGAAAAGCCCGAAGGATGAGGTGCTGTTCGAGACCGGCTACGGGCCATCGGGCCTGCCGCATATCGGTACGTTCGGCGAGGTCGCGCGCACCTCGATGGTGCGCCACGCCTTCCGCGTGTTGACTGAGGACAAGATCAAGACGCGCCTGCTCGCCTTCTCCGACGACATGGACGGCTTCCGCAAGGTGCCGGACAATGTGCCGAACAAGGATCTGATGGCGCAATATCTCGGACGTCCGCTGACGGCCGTGCCCGATCCCTTCTCGAACGAATACCCCTCGTTCGGCGCCGCGAATAACGCGCGGCTGCGCGCCTTCCTCGATCATTTCGGCTTCGACTACGAGTTCGCGAGCTCGACCGACTATTACAAGTCCGGCCGCTTCGACGCGACGCTGCTGAAGATGCTCGCGGCCTACGACAAAGTGATGGACATCATCCTGCCGACGCTCGGGCCAGATCGCCGCGCGACCTATTCGCCGTTCCTCCCCATCAGCAAGACCACCGGAATCGTGCTTCAGGTGCCGATGATCCGCCGCGACATCGCGGCCGGCACGGTGACCTATGTCGATCCCGACAGCGGCGAAGAGGTCGAGACACCCGTCACCGGCGGAAATGTAAAATGCCAGTGGAAGGCTGACTGGGCGATGCGCTGGGTCGCGCTCGGCGTCGACTACGAGATGGCCGGCAAGGACCTGATTGATTCCGTGAAGCTGTCAGGCGCGATCGCCAAGGCGCTCGGCGCCACGCCGCCGGAAGGCTTCAATTACGAGCTCTTCCTCGATGAGAAGGGCCAGAAGATCTCGAAGTCGAAGGGCAACGGCCTGACCATCGACGAATGGCTGCGTTACGCCTCGCCGGAATCGCTGTCGCTGTTCATGTATCGCGAGCCGAAGGCGGCGAAGCGGCTGTTCTTCGACGTCATCCCGCGCCAGGTCGACGACTATCAGCAATTCATTGATGGCTTTCCCAAGCAGGATGGCAAGCAGCAGCTCGGCAATCCGGTCTGGCACATCCACCATGGCCATCCGCCGAAGGTCGAGATGCCCGTCACGTTCCAGCTGCTGCTGACGCTGGTGTCGTCGTCGAATGCGGAGAATGCCGAGACGCTGTGGGGTTTTATCGGCCGCTATCGTCCCGGTGTGAGCCCGCAGACGCATCCGAAGCTCGATGCGATGGTCGGCTACGCCATCAACTATTATCGCGACTTCGTCGCGCCGATGAAGACGTTTCGCCAGCCGACCGAAATCGAGCGCGCCGCGTTGCAGGATTTGCGCGAAGCTCTCTCGCAGCTGCCGCAGGACGCTTCCGCCGAGGACATCCAGAATGTCGTCTACGAGATCGGCCGCCGCGAGCCGTTCCTCGACCAGGTCAAGAAGGGCAAGGACGGCCGTCCGGGCGTCACGCTGGACTGGTTCAACATGCTCTACCAGGTGCTGCTCGGACAGGAGAAGGGTCCGCGCTTCGGCTCTTTCGTCGCGGTCTACGGCGTGCAGAACGCGGTCAACATGATCGACGGCGCGCTGGCACGGAGCGCGTAGCCGCATTCTCGCTGTCATCACCCCCCCTTGTGCGCAATTGCGCACTGGGGCGGGTGATCCAGTATTCCAGAGGCGGCTGTGATCGAGTCGAGAGGCCGGCGTACTGGATTCCCCGCTTTTCGCGGGAAATGGAGCAAGCTCACTGGCTCGTCCACACGATCCGCGCGATCCATGCGACCTCACCTGCCGCCATCGTCCGCTCCGCCTGAGCGGCATCGAGCGGTCGCAATTCCAGCGCCTTGGCCGTGCGGCGCTTCAGTGTCGCGACCGTCACTTCCCCCGCTTTGGTCTTCACCACCACGCGATCGCCCTTGCGGACCGGCGCACCGGGCGAGACCAAAATGATGTCGCCGTCGCGATAGACTGGCGCAAGCGCATCGCCTGATATCTCCAGCGCAAAAATGTGGCTGTCCTCGGTGGCGGGTAGCGCGAATTCAGTCCAGCCCTTGCCGGACGGCAGACCGGATTCGTCGAAAGCACCACTCGCGCCGGCCTGCGCGAAGCCGAGCAACGGTACGGTGCGGCCTTCGCCCGCCTCGTCGTCGATCAGCGTCGCAAAAATGTCCATCGAGCAGCCGGCCGCCCCCAGCGCTTTTGCGATCGATTCGGTGGACGGCCAGCGCTCGCGGCCGTCGGCGGTGACGCGCTTGGACCTGTTGAAGGTGGTGGGATCGAGCCCGGCGCGCTTGGCAAGGCCCGACGGGGACAGCCCGGCACGCTCCGCCAGCCGATCCAGTGCGATCCAGATCTGGTCGTGAGTCAGTATCCTCTGCGCTTTGGCCTGTCTGACCATGGAAGGTCCAGCCCGTCGCAACTCAGGAAAACTGTCCTCAAATCAACCGGTTTTCTGTTTTTCGCGCAAGGGGTGGCGGCTAACTCTTGAGTTCGGGAGGACCCGCCTTTACGGTCGCGCCGGGTTTCAAAGAGCCCTACCAGACGAAAAAACCCAAGAGACTCAACGAGCAAACAGGGCTGCGCAAGCGGTGGTCAAGATCTACAAAATCTGTCCGGCCTCGGCCTGGCGCGAGGCGGAACGCCAGGGTGTCTACCGCGGCAGCGCGGACGATTCGCGCGACGGTTTCATCCATTTCTCGACTGCCCCCCAGGTTCCCGAGACCCTGCGGAAACATTATTTCGGGCAGCGCGCGCTGTTCCTGGTCGAGGTCGACGGCGATGCGCTCGGGAGTGAATTGCGCTGGGAGCGCTCGCGCAACGAGGAGCTGTTTCCGCACCTCTACGGCGAGCTCGATCTCGGCGCGGTGATCTCGGTGATCAACCTCAACATGCGCTCCGACGGCGGCCACGACGTTCCGGAGCTTGCCCCGTGATCCGCGCCTTCGATGCTCTTTCGCTGCCCCTGCTGCGCTGGCTTGATGCAGAAGACGCGCATCGCCTCGCGATCCAGGGCCTGCGCTTCCTGCCGCCGGTCAAGCCGCGCCCTGACGATGCGAAGCTCGCGGTGCGCGCCTTCGGGCTCAACTTCCCCAACCCGATCGGCATGGCCGCTGGCTTCGACAAGAGCGCCGAAGTCCCGGATGCGCTGCTGCGACTCGGCTTTGGCTTTGTCGAGATCGGCTCGGTGACGCCGAAGCCGCAAAGCGGCAATCCGCGGCCGCGGCTGTTCCGGCTCGAGCGCGACGAGGCCGTGATCAACCGCATGGGCTTCAACAATGACGGCGCGGAAGTCGCGCTACGCCGGCTTGCGGCGCGCGCGCAGCACGGCGGCATCGTCGGCGTCAATGTCGGTGCCAACAAGGATTCAGCCGATCGTGTCAATGATTACGTCAAGCTGATCGAGACCTTTGCGCCGGTTGCGAGCTATTTCACCGTCAATGTCTCCTCGCCGAACACGCCCGGCCTGCGTAATTTGCAGGAAGGCGCGCTGCTTGACGAGCTCCTCGCGCGCGTGATCGATGCGCGCGAGCGTGTCAGGCAGAAGGCCGGCGACACGCCGGTGCTGCTCAAGATCGCGCCGGATTTGAGTCTCGCCCAGCTCGACGATGTCGTGCAGGTCGCGCGCTCGCGCAAGGTCGACGGCATGATCGTGTCGAACACGACGATTGCGCGGCCGAGCACGCTGCGCGAGCAGATGCGCGCCAAGGAGCAGGGTGGCCTGTCCGGCCGGCCGCTGTTCCGCCTGTCGACGCGCATGGTCGCGGAGACCTATGTGCGCGTTGAGGGCGCATTCCCGCTGATCGGTGTTGGCGGTGTCGATTCCGGCGGCGCTGCGCTGACAAAAATCCGCGCCGGTGCGAGCCTGATCCAGCTCTATTCGTCGCTGGTCTACAAGGGCCTCGGCCTCGTCGACGAGATCAAGCGCGATCTCACCTCGACGCTGCTGCGGACGGGGCGGGATTCTCTGTCCGAGATCGTCGGCGCCGATGCCGCAACGCTGACCGCGGAAGACTGGCCGGGATTGTAGAGCAGTTTCCTGCCCCGGACGCAGCGCAGCGCTTCTTCAGCGGTGCGCTGCAGAGCCGGGGCCCATGCGGCCGCGCTCTGGGTCTCGGCTCTGCGCAGCAGCGTTTCACGCTGCAGCGCGTCGGGGACACGATCGTCAGACTTTCGGAAACGTCGCCCTGAACTGCGCCGGATATCGCGCGGCCTGCAACCCGCCGCGCGAGACGTAGGAAGCGAGCAGCGCGCCCCACAGTCCGGCATTGCCGAACGGTTGCAGCGCCCACCAGGCGGCAAGGAAGATCGCGAGCGAGGCCAGCATCAGGTTGCGCATCTCGCGCGCCCATGTTGCGCCGATATAGATGCCGTCGAAGCCGAAGGCGAACACGCCGGGTATTGGCGCGAGCACGACGAACGGCAGGAATTCGCGCGCGCTGTGGCGGACGGCTTCGCTCGCCGTCATGAAATCAATCAAGGCCGGCCCGAACAGCGCAAATAGCGCGGCGACGACGATGGCGAAGCCGAGTCCCCACAGCAGCACCAGCCGGGTCGAATCCGCAAAACCTTTTGCATCGCGGGCGCCAAAGCTGCGGCCGCAGAGCTGCTGGGCTGCGTTGGCAAGGCCGTCGAGGAAGAAAGCGCTGACCAGGAGGAAATTGTTGAGCACGGAGTTCGCCGCCAGCGTGACGTCGCCGGCGCGCGCGCCCTTGGCGGTGAAGAACAAAAACACGACGATCAGCGCCGCGGTTCGGATCATGATGTCGGAGTTCACCGCCAGCAGCCGCATCAGTTTGGCCCGGTCGAACAGCGTGGCGCGGGGCACCTTGAAGCCACCATCCGCATAGCGCCGGCACACGATCCAGCCGAGCATGAAGCCGATCGTCTCCGACAGCAGCGCCGCGATCGCCGCGCCCGCGATGCCGGTGTCGTAGACCAGCACCAGCAAAATCGTCGCCACCATGTTGATGAGGTTGATGACGACCTGCAGCAGCAGCGCCGGATTGGCGCGGGCCTGTCCCACCAGCCAGCCGAGGATGACGTAGTTGGCGAAGGCGAACGGCGACGACCAGATCCGGATCATGAAATAGGTCTTTGCCGCGCGCGTCACGCCTTCGCTGCCGCCCATCAAATCGAACAGCCCGGCGGCGAGCGGCAATTGCAGCGCGATCAGTGCCGCACCGATCAGGCCCGCGACGATGAAGCCGCGCACCAGGATCACGGTCTGCTCGCGCGCCTCGCCCGCGCCCATCGCCTGCGCGGTGAAGGCGAGCGTGCTCATGCGCAGGAAGCCGAACAGCCAGAACAGGCAGTCGAAGATCACGGAGGCCATAGCGACGCCGCCGAGCAGAGCGGCATCGTCGAGCCGGCCGATCGCGGTGGTCGAGACCACACCGATCAGCGGCGTCGTGAGGTTCGCGACCATCGCGGGACCCGCAATGGCGAACACCTGGCGTGAGCCGACCTTGGGATGAACGGGCGCGTGCATCAGAACACGAGCACCATGCCGTCTTCGGCGGCGAGGTGAGGCACGTCCTCCAGGCGCGACAGCATGTCGTCGCTCATATGGGTGAGGACAAGTCGTTTGGCGCCGATCGCGGGCAAATGCTGTTCCAAGGTCTTCAGGCTGAGATGATTCTTGACCACCTTCTCGTACATATAGGCTTCAGCGATGAAAAGGTCTGCGCCATGCGCCAGCGGAATGAGCGTCTCCGTCCATTCGGTGTCGGCGCTGTAGGCCAGCGTGCGGCCCTCGGTCTCGACACGGTAGGCCAGGAATGGCCCACCGGATTCGCCGTGCACGACGGGGTAGGGCGTCACATTCACCGTGCGGAAGCTTTGGCTTTGCCCGGGCGCGAGCTCGACGACGTTGAGCTCGAAGCGCGGCTTGGTCTTCGAAGCGTGCTCGAATAAGGCTTCCATCACTTGCGTCAGCCGCGCCTCAATGCCTTGCGGGCCGGCGATGGTCAGTGGCCGCGTCCGCCGCGAGAACTGCGCGTCAAGCAGGACAAACGGCAGGCCGGCAAAATGGTCGCCGTGGAAATGCGTGATCAGGATGAGGTCAATGTCGTTAAGGTCGATCTCGAGCTGCTTCAGCGCCGGCAAAGCCGACGCGCCGCAATCGATCAGGAAATTCGCCTCGCGCCCTGACACATGGAAGCAGGTGTTGAGCCTGCCGCCGGAGCCGAAGGCATCGCCGCAGCCGACGAAACGCAGTCGCATCGGCTGCGGGCTCCCAAATCCTACCTGCCGCGCGGCGCGCCGAACACGCGCATCAGCAGCCAGATCGGGATCACGATGACGGCGCCGAGCAGGAAGTAACGCCACAGCCAGTTCACGGCATCGAAGCCGAGATCCCAGAGACGCTGGAACAGCAGGCGAATGCTGATGAGGATGTTCCAGGGATCGAAGCCGATCGCGGCCAGCACGACGCCGACCAGAATCGAGAGCAGGACCAGGCGAAACGCGACCGCCAGCGGCGAGCCGCCGAGAAAGCGGTTCAGCCCATCGCTGCGGCCGGCCGGCAAATCTCTGACGTCTTGGACCATCTCAAACTCCTCAGGGGGATTCGACCCCATTATAGGGCACGGCGAGGCACATGGGGAACCCGGAACAGGGCGTCAATCGGCTTACGGGATTTTAATTCGGGCGGGGCGTGCAGCGGGCTAGCTTCGTGGCGGCTATCGGCTCACGCCTCAACCTCCGCCTCCGCCTTCAGCATCTTTTCCAGCGTTTCCAGTCGGTCGGCCTCGCGCGGCGGCTTGTCCCAGCGCAGCCGGCTGATGCGGGGAAAGCGCATGGCGACGCCAGATTTGTGCCGCGGCGAGCGCTGCAACCCTTCGAACGCGACCTCCAGCACCAGCCCCTTGTCGCCCTCGTGCACGACATGGCGGACGGGGCCGAACTTTTCCGTGGTGTTGCGGCGGACGAAGCGGTCGATCTGCAGCAGCTCCTCGTCGGTGAAGCCGAAATAGGCCTTTCCGACCGGCACCAGTTCGTCGCCGCCATCGCCCTCGGTCCAGACGCCAAAGGTGTAGTCGGAGTAATAGGACGAGCGCTTGCCGTGGCCGCGCTGCGCGTACATGAGCACGGCGTCGATGATGTGCGGATCGCGCTTCCACTTCCACCACTGGCCCTTCGGGCGGCCCGGCAGATAAGGCGCATCGCGCCGCTTCAGCATCACGCCCTCGACGGCGTCCGCGTCGTCGCCCGCACCCGCACTCGCGGGATCGGCGCGTGCAGCGGTCAGCGCGTCCCAGCTCGCGAAGGGGACTGTGGGCGACAGGTCGATGCGGGGATCGTCAAGCTTGCCGATGAATGTCTCCAGCCGTTCGCGCCGTTCCGCGAACGGCAGCTCGCGCAGATCGTTCTCGTCGTCGCCGAGCAGATCGTAGGCGCGCAAATGGATCGGAAATTCCTTGATCAGCTTTGGCGAGACGATTTTGCGGTTGAGGCGCTGTTGCAGGACGTTAAAACTCTGCACGCGGCCTTCGCGCAGGATCAACAGCTCGCCATCGATCGCGCCTGCCAGCCGCAGCGATGGCACGAGATCGGGAAAGCTCCCCGTGATGTCCTCGCCGGTGCGCGAATAAAGCCGCGCCGTGATCTGCCCCCTGTCATCGCGGCCTGCCACCGCCTGCACGCGGATGCCGTCCCATTTCCATTCGGCGATGTAGTCGGCGGGATCGAGCGTGGCGAAATCGGTGTCCTCGATCGCGTGTGCCAGCATCACGGGCCGGAACGGCGCGGGATCGCGATTGACCGGCTTCTCGCCGCGGCCTTCCAGCCATGCGAACAGGTCGAGATAAGGCGGCGAGAGGCCGGGCCAGATCAGCTCGACCTCATGCGGGTCCTTGTCGCCGAGCGCTGCGGCTGCGGTCTTCGCAAGGCGCGCGGAGATGCCGATGCGCAACGCGCCGGTGACGAGTTTCAGCAGCGCCCAGCGGCCGGTCTCATCCAACTCATCGAGCCAGCGTTCGAGCTGCTTTGGCAGCTCGGTCTTGCCGAGCGTGCGCAGCGTGGCGACGACTTCGGTGAGGGTGGGGGGAGGTGGGTTGTTGTGGGCGGCCAACGCGGTCTTCGGCCACATCAGCGCCACCGTCTCCGAGAGATCGCCGACGTAATCGTAACTGAGCCCGAACAGCACCTCATCCGTGCGCGAAGCGATCAAATCGCGGATCAGCGCCGGCTTGGCGTGCTTGAAGCTGAGCGCGCCGGTGAGCGCAGCCAGCGCGTAGCCGCGGTCGGGATCGCCGACCTCGCGAAAATAGCCGGTGATCAGCCGCAGCTTGTTGTTGCGGCCGGGCTCGTAGGCGAGGCGGTCCAGCAGTTCGGCGAAGCGGTTCATGCTTCCGCCTCGTCCTGAAGCGGCGTCTCGCTCTCCTCCTCGTCGCCATAGCCGACCAGGTCGAGCGGCTGCGCCCGCAGACCCTGGGACTTGCACCAATGCACCAGCGCATCTTCCTGGCCGTGGGTGACCCAGATTTCGCCGGCGCCGGTTGCGGCAATAGTTGCGGTGAGGCCGTCCCAATCGGCATGGTCGGAGACCACCAGAGGCAGTTCGATGCCGCGCTGCCGTGCGCGGGCGCGCACGCGCATCCAGCCTGACGCAAACGCAGTGACGGGGTCGGGAAAGCGCCGCGTCCAGACGTCGGACGTGGCCGACGGGGGCGCCAGCGTGATGGTGCCGGCGAGCGCCGCCTTCTTCATGCCCAGCACCGGCCTGAGCTCGCCGAGGTCGATGCCGCGGCTCTGGTAGTATTCGGTGATCTTCTCCATCGCGCCATGCAGGTAGATCGGCGCGTCGTAGCCGGCGTTGCGTAGCAGCTTGATCACGCGCTGCGCCTTGCCGAGCGAATAGGCGCCGACGAGATGCGCGCGCTCCGGAAACAGCGCGACGGACGCCAGCAACTTCTTCACCTCGTCGGAGGCATCGCCGTGCCGGAACACCGGCAGCCCGAACGTGGCCTCCGTGATGAAGACGTCGCAGGGCACCAGCTCGAACGAGGTACAGGTCGGGTCGAATGCATCCTTGTAGTCGCCGGAGGCGACGATGCAGGTGTCTTTGCACGTCACAGCGATCTGCGCCGAGCCGAGCACGTGGCCGGCCGGATGAAACTTGACGGTGACATCGCCGAGCCGGATCTCCTCGCCATAGCTGATCGCTTGCGTCGATCCGGCAAAATTCTCGCCATAGCGCAGCCGCATCATGTCCAGCGTTTCCTGCGTCGCCAGCACTGCGCCATGGCCGGCGCGGGCGTGGTCGGAATGGCCGTGGGTGATCACGGCCCGCTCCACCGGACGGACAGGGTCGATATGGAAGCCGCCGGGCTTGCAGCACAGGCCGGCAGCAGCTGGCAACAGGATGTCTTGCGGACGCATGCCTGTTATATAGGTTGCGCCACCGCATCTTCGAGTCATCACCCGCTCTCCTCCCCTGGTTCCCAATGCCCCTGCGCCTGTTCCTGACTTCCGGCGATCTCATGGCCGACCGCCGCTTCGAGTTCGCGCGCGACCTCCAGCTCAAGGGTGACCTCCCCGCCGCTGCCGACCTCATCGAGCAGGCGCTCGAGCTCGCGCCCAACTTCACCTCGGCCTGGTTCACGCTCGGCGAAATCCGCGCACAGCTCGGTGAGCGCGACAAGGCGATCGCGGCGTTCCGGGAAGCGCGGCGATCCGATCCCGACGACCAGCACGGCGCTGGGCTGCATCTGATGCGGTTCGGCGATGCGCATTTGTCGGAAATGCCAAAAGCCTATGTGCAGGCTCTGTTCGATCAATATGCGCCGCGCTTCGAGCATACGCTGGTCAACGATCTCGACTATCGCGCGCCGTCGCTGATCTTCAAGGCCGTGGTGGCCGCACGCGTCGCCACGAAGAAGCCCGCTCTGTTCAAGCGTGCCGTCGATCTCGGCTGCGGCACCGGGCTTGCGGCCGCGGCCTTCGCGAGACAAGTCGATCATTTCATCGGCATCGATCTGTCGCCCGGCATGATCAAGGAGGCGCGTGCGACAAACCTCTATGCCGAGCTCGAGGTGGCCGACATGATCGAGGGCCTGCGCAGCAAGGGTGATGCGAGCGCGAACCTCGTCGTCGCGGCAGACGCGTTCGTCTATCTCTCCGATCTCGCGCCGGTGCTTGGCCAGGCCAGGCGCGTGCTCGCATCCGGCGGTGTGCTCGCCTTCACGCTGGAGACGCATGACGGCGACGGCATCGTTCTCGGCGAAGGCCTGCGCTATGCCCATTCGGCGGAATATGTCCGTGGTGCGATTGCGAAGGCAGGCCTCAAGCTGCTGACACTGGAGCCGGCCTCTCCGCGCATCGAGAACAACGAGCCGGTGCGCGGCCTCGTCGTCGTCGCCGAGAAAACTTGAGTCTAGGCGCTAATCGCCCTGCGATTTAAGCGTCATTGCGTCGCAAAGCGGCGACTTCTGACTTGCGAGCCGTGCTGCGATGCCAGCACAATGCGCGCATTAGGGAGAAAACAACAATGACCAAGAATCCATCGCGGCGCGATTTCAGCGCCGGCGCGCTCGCCACCGTCGCTGCATCAACCTTGCCTGCGCCTTATGTCTGGGCCGCGGAAAAGAAATACGATGCGGGCGCCAGCGACACCGAGATCAAGATCGGACAGACCGTGCCGCATTCCGGCCCAGGCTCGCTCTATGGCGTGCTCGGCCGCATCGGTGAAGCCTATTTCCAGATGCTGAACGAGAAGGGCGGCATCAACGGGCGCAAGATCAAGTTCCTCACCATGGACGACGCCTACAGCGCGCCGAAATGCGTCGAGGCGACGCGGCGTCTCGTGGAGCAGGAGGAGGTGCTGGCGCTCTACGGCTCGCTTGGCACCGCGCCGCAGACCTCCGTGCATAAATACCTGAACTCCAAGGGCGTGCCGCAGCTGCTGCTCAACACCGGCGCGTCGAAGTGGAACAACCCAAAAGAGTTCAAGTGGACGATGGCGGGCCTGCCGCTGTATCCGACCGAAGCACGCATCCTGGCGCGGCACGTCGTCAACGTGAAGCCCAACGCCAAAATCGGCATCCTTTACCAGAACGACGATTTTGGCCGCGACTTCCTCGGTCCGTTCAAGAAGGTGCTGGCGGATGCCGGCGGCACCGCGCAGGTGATCATGGAGCAGACCTACGATCTCACCGATCCGACGGTCGATTCCCAGCTCATCAATCTCTCGAAGTCGGGTGCGGATGTTTTTTACAACATCACCACCGGCAAGGCGACGTCGCAGTCGATCCGGAAAGTGGCTGAGCTCGGCTGGAAGCCGCTGCAACTTCTTTCGGCGGGCTCGACCGGCCGCTCGATCCTCAACGCCGCGGGCCTGGAGAACGCCACCGGCATCGTCGCGATCCGCTACAACAAGGAGGTCGGCCTGCCCAAATGGGAGAAGGACCCGGATGTGATGGCGTTCGAGGAGCTGCGCAAGAAGTACACGCCGGCCATCGACCAGGACAACACCATCGCGTTCGCCGGCTACGGCCAAGCGGTCACCATGGGCGAGATCTTGCGCCGCTGCGGCGACGACCTTACCCGCGCCAACGTGCTGAAGCAGGCCTCCAAGCTCGCGGGCTTCCACTCGCCCTATTTCCTCGACGGCGTCACCTACGACTACACGCCCGAGGATTATACGCCGATGAAGACGCTCTTCATCTCGATCTTCAGCGGCAAGGACTGGGACATCTCCGACAAGCCGATGTCGGAGTAGGGGTCTCTCGGCGATCGAGGCGCCGTAGGGTGGGTAAAGGCACAAAGCGCCGTGCCCACCATCTGTCTCTTATCACAACCGAATGGTGGGCACGCTTCGCTTTGCCCACCCTACGGAAGCTCGTCGTGATGTCTGCCCCTCGACGAACGCACCGCCACGGCTTACCTGTGATGCCGTGCCGCCCCGCATCCTCAAAATCCCGGCCGAGCCGGCTACGCTGCTGCCCGACCGCTTCCAAAAGTGGTTCGCGGCCCGCGGCTGGTCGCCGCGTGAGCATCAGCTCGCGCTGCTGGAGAAGGCCCGCGAGGATCGGTCGGCACTGCTGATCGCACCCACCGGCGCCGGCAAGACGCTGGCGGGATTTCTGCCGACGCTGGTGGAGCTGAGCTCTGCACCGGCGGCTCCTGCGAAATCCGTGGTCTCCACCGGCCGCGCCGTTCAGCGTACTGGCGGCCTCCACACGCTCTACATCTCGCCGCTGAAAGCGCTTGCCGTCGATATCGCGCGCAACCTCGAGCGTCCCATCGCCGAGATGGCGCTGCCAATCAAGGTCGAGACCCGCACCGGCGACACCCCGGTGTCGCGGCGGCAGCGGCAGCGGCGCTATCCGCCGGACATTCTGCTGACGACGCCGGAGCAGCTCGCGCTGCTGCTCTCCTCCGATGACGCGCCGTTCCTGTTCTCCTCCCTGAAACGCATCGTGCTCGATGAGCTGCACGCGCTGGTGACGTCCAAGCGCGGCGATCTCTTGTCGCTGGGGCTGGCGCGCCTCTGGCGGCTGGCACCCGAGATGCGCGCGATCGGCCTGTCGGCGACGGTGGCCGAGCCGGAATCGCTGGCGCGCTTCTTGGTGCCGCAACCGAGAGATAAGGTGGAATCGGCCGACATCGTCATCGCCGGCGGCGCCGCGCCGCCGCTGGTCGAGATGCTGGATACCCGTGAGCGGCTGCCTTGGGCCGGTCACAGCGCGCGCCATGCGCTTCCCGAGATCTACGAGCTGATCAAGGCGAACAAGACCACGCTGGTCTTCGTCAATACCCGCAGCCAAGCCGAGATGCTGTTCCAGAATCTCTGGAGCATGAACGACGACAACCTTGCGATCGCGCTGCATCACGGCTCGCTCGACGTCGCCCAGCGCCGCAAGGTCGAGGACGCCATGTCGGCCGGCAAGCTGCGCGGCGTGGTCTGCACCTCCTCGCTCGACCTCGGCGTCGACTGGGGTGACGTCGATCTCGTCGTCAATATCGGCGCGCCCAAGGGCTCGTCACGCCTGATGCAGCGGATCGGTCGCGCCAATCACCGCCTCGACGAAGCCTCGCGCGCGGTGCTGGTGCCGGCCAACCGCTTCGAGGTGCTGGAGTGCCGTGTTGCGATCGATGCGATCGCGGAGAATGCGCAGGACACGCCGCCCTTGCGCATCGGCGCGCTCGACGTGCTGGCGCAGCACGTGCTCGGCTGCGCCTGTGGCGAGCCGTTTCTCTCCGACGAGCTTTACGACGAAGTGCGCACCGCCGCGCCCTATGCTGATCTGACGCGGCAGGATTTCGACGACGTCGTCGATTTCGTCGCCTCCGGCGGCTACGCGCTGAAGACCTATGAGCGCTTCGCCCGCATCAAGCAGGACAAGGAAGGGCGCTGGCGCGTCGCCAATCCAAAGGTGCGGCAGAGCTACCGGATGAATGTCGGCACCATCGTCGAGGACGACATGCTGAAGGTGCGGCTGGTGCGCTCGCGCGGCGGCGGATCTGGTTCGACCGGCGTGATCGCGCGCGGTGGCCGGTTGCTGGGCGAGATCGAGGAAGCCTTCATCGAGGGCTTGAGCCCCGGCGACACCTTCGTGTTCTCAGGCGAGGTGGTGCGCTACGAGACCCTGGTCGAGGATCAGGTCTACGTCTCGCGCGCGCATGACAAGGACCCGAAAGTGCCGTCCTATATGGGCGGCAAATTTCCGCTGTCCACCTATCTCGCCGAACGCGTGCGCCGTCTGCTCGATGACGGCCGCGCGTGGGGCGGCTTGCCGGAGCAGGTGCGCGACTGGCTGTCGCAGCAAAAGGACGTCTCGCGCGTGCCGGCAGTGCGCGAGTTGCTGGTGGAGAGCTTTCCGCGCGCCAACAAGCATTACATCGTCTTCTACCCCTTCGAGGGGCGCCTCGCGCACCAGACGCTGGGCATGCTGCTGACACGACGGCTGGAGCGCGCCCGCGCCCGGCCGCTCGGCTTCGTCGCCAACGAATATGCGGTGGCGATCTGGGCGCTCGGCGACCTCTCCTTCATGATCCGGGACGGCCGGATCGACCTCGACGCGCTCTTCGACCCCGACATGCTCGGCGACGACTTAGAGGCCTGGCTCGCCGAGTCGGCGCTGATGAAGCGCACATTCCGCAATTGCGCGATCATCTCCGGCCTGATCGCGCGCCGTCACACCGGTGAAGAGAAGAGCCGCCGGCAGGTGCTGTTCTCGACCGATCTCGTCTACGACGTCTTGCGCAAACATCAGGCCGACCACGTCCTGTTGCGCGCCGCCCGTGCCGATGCCGCCACCGGCCTGCTCGATCTGCGCCGTCTCAGCGACATGCTCACCCGCATCCAGGGCCACATCACGCACCGGGAACTTGACCACGTCTCCCCGCTCGCCGTCCCCGTGATGCTGGAAATCGGCCGCGAGTCAGTTTATGGCGAAGCTGGCGACGAGCTGTTGGCGGAAGCCGCCGACGAGCTGGTCAAAGAGGCGATGTCGTAAGCTGCTGCAGCAATGATTTTTCGAGGCGCAACTCTCTCCACGTCGTCATCCCCGGGCTTGACCCGGGCATCCACGTCTTTCTTGCCGCGGCAAGAACGTGGATGGCCGGGACAAGCCCGGCCATGACGGAGCATGCTGCGCTGTCGATTACTTCAACGCTCGCGCTGGATGTCGCAGGCGCTTCGTTTCACGCCGATCTCTCCGGCGCGTTGTTCTGGGAAGAGCAGCGCCTGCTCGTCGTCTCCGACCTGCATCTGGAAAAAGGCTCCAGCTTCGCCAAGCGCGGCGTGCTGCTGCCGCCTTACGACACGCTGGCAACGCTGAGCCGTCTCGCTGCTGTCATCTCCCGCCATAACCCGAAAATCGTCATCGCGCTCGGCGACAGTTTTCATGATAGGACCGCGCATGAGCGCCTGTCCGCCGACGACCGCGACGCCGTCGCGGCGCTCCAGACCGGCCGCGACTGGATCTGGATATCAGGCAATCACGATCCCATGCTGCCGCGCGATCTCGGCGGCACCATCGCCGACGAAGTCGCGATCGGCCCGATCACGTTCCGTCATGAGCCGACCGGCGCGCACGGCGAGATCGCCGGCCATCTCCATCCCAAGGCCCGTGTCTCCGCGCGCGGCCGCTCGATGGAGCGCCGCTGTTTCGCCTCCGATGGCCAGCGCGCCGTGATGCCGGCCTTCGGCGCCTATGCCGGCGGCCTCAGCATCCGCGACGCGGCGTTTGCAAAGATCTTTCCGAAGAACGGCTTTGTTGCCCATCTGCTCGGCGACCGGCGGGTCCACGCCATTGCGGCCTCGCGTTGTTGTTAGGCATTCGACTTGCCTCGGAACAAATTAAGAACACTTTAGCAAGTCTTTGATATATCATTGTGATTCGGCGCGTTGCCGACACAATATCTAGCGTCTGTCAGATTTTGCGAGGACTACATGTCCACCATTGCCTTCGATCAATTTGCCCTCACCCGGATCGCCGATTTCGCGCGCTCGCTGTCGCGGCTGCACCAGGCGGCGCGGCGCCAGAGGGTTGATGACGACCAGTTCGACCGCGAGTTCAACGCGGTGTGCCAGTCGATCTGGGGCTACACCATCGACGACATCAGCGACGATCTGTTCTCGGTCGAGGACCATCTATTCCTGGACACGCTGGACGAAGCGCATGCGCGCATCTTCGCGGCCGAGCAGGGCTACGACCTCATCGGCGAAGCCGGCATGCTGACCGACTGGTGGGGTTTTTGCTGGATGATCCTGGCCGAAAAGCGCGGATTGCTGACTCAGGAAAACCGCGCCGCCGCCCGCGCGGCGATTGAGGAGAAATATCTGGCCGCGCCGAATGTGATCGGGGTGATTATCGGGAGGTGATCTCGTGCCCCGGGCGCAGCGCAGCACGTCAGTGATACGCTGCTGAACCGGGGCCCATATTGCCGCATTCTGGGTCCCGGCTCTGCGGCGCACCGCTACGCGCTGCACCGCGTCCGGGACACAAGACCGAACTAATCCAACCCCGCCCGCTTCGCCGGCTTCTGCGCCTGCGTCTTCGGCACTGTCACATCCGGCAGCGCCTGCCGCACGATCTCGGTCGATGCCGGCGCATCTGCCGCAACCGTCTCCGCCCGCACCGGCGCCACCTTCATCTCGCCAAGGCGCGCACGGACCTGCGCGGTGAGGCCAGGATAGGAGGCGACCGGCGTGAACTCTGCGGTCTGGTCGTTGCCAAGGCGGACCCCGGTATAGGCAACGAGGCCGTCGCTGGTCGCGATCACGTCACCGGCCTTCAGCGAGGAGTCGAGCCCGAGATCGACCGGGGCAAGCCCGACCGGCTCGCGGCCGTTGCAGGTGCAGTCCGAACGCAGCGCCTTGCGATAGGCGAACGCGTTCTCGCTGTCGGCATAGCGCTCGCCGGTCTGCGCATAGGCGCCGTCAATCGAGGAGCCGAAATAGACCTTTGTCGCGCTGGCAGGACAGAACGCCTGACACATCTGCGCCGGCGAGGCGAGGCCGCGCATCAGCGGAAAATATTTGCCGTCGCAGCTGCGCACGCAGAATGCCGGGCCGGAGCCGCCGGCCGCGGCCGAACGCGTCGGCGGCACATATTGCGGGGTTGCGGCATTCTGCTGGCCGGTGAAGGGGTCGGCGTAGGAGCTCGCCTGCTGCGGCACCTCACGCTGCGGCCGCTGCTGCTGCGCTCCACCGAAGAAGAAGTCGAACAGGCCTTCGGCCGAAACCGGGGCTGGAGCTGCCAGCAGCGGTGCTGCCAGGGTGGCGGCCACAAGCATCGCGCGACGCCGCCGGCGCGCATGAGAGATGACTGTACGCAACGCTTACTCCACCCGACGCTACTGAACCGGGCCGGGACCAACGAGGTCTCAGCGAATGATTCACCATAGAGCGGGATGGTAAAGGAGGGTTGAACGCGGGCGGCAGCTGAATCACGATGCTCGTCATGGCCGGGCTTGTCCCGGCCATCCACGATCTTCGTGCGGCTAAAACGTGGATGCCCGGGTCCGGCCCGGGCATGACGGCGGAGAAAGCTGCGCCGCGTTACGCCTTCAAGAATTCCGACGCCTTGTACAGCGAGCGGAACGGCAGGCCGGCCGCACCGAAGGTGTCGGTGGCGCCTTCCTCGCGGTCGACCATGGTCAGCACCAGCACGACTTCGGCGCCGGTCTCGCGCACGGATTCCACCGCCTTCATCGCCGAGCCGCCCGTGGTGGTGACGTCCTCGACGATCACGACGCGCTTGCCCTCGAGCGTCTCGCCCTTGGGCAGTCCTTCGATCGCGAGTTTCGCGCCGTGCTCCTTCGGCTTCTTGCGCACGAAGAACGCCGCGATCGGATGGCCCTTGATCCAGGAGATCTGCGCCAGCGCGCCGGCCAGCGGCACCGCGCCCATTTCGAGCCCGCCGATGAAATCGAGATTGTCGTCCTTCAGCGTCTCATAGGTGAGTTCGGCGAGCAGCGTCGCGCCCTCGGGGTCGAGCATGGTCGGCTTGAGGTTGAAATAGAAATCGCTCTTGCGGCCCGACGCGAGCGTGACATCGCCGCGGCCGAAAGAGCGCCGGCGGATGATTTCGAACAGGCGGGCGCGGGAGGCTGATTTCGACACGGCGGTCCCTCGGGAGCGTTTTTGGAAGTGGCGGAATTTATCCGCGACGGGCCCGACATTCCAGAGGGGGTGTCTCCCGTCAACAGGGATCGGCCATCCCGGTCCGCCGGTTGTAGGGGTGCAACCTTCTGGGGTAGGTGGATGCCGGATATTTCGGGCAAAGAAACTGGGCAAGGACACGCGTAAATGACCATCGAGCTGCACACCTGGAACACGCCGAACGGCCGCAAGATCTCGGTCGCGCTGGAGGAAATGGGGCTGCCCTACAAGGTGGTCCCGGTGAACATCACCAAGGGCGAGCAGATGGCACCGGGGTTCCTCAAGCTCAGCCCCAACAACAAGATCCCGGCGATCCTCGACCCCGAGGGTCCCGACGGCAAGCCGGTCGGCATCTTCGAATCCGGCGCGATCCTGCTCTATCTCGGCGAAAAGACCGGCAAATTCCTGCCGAAATCGCTTGGCGCTCGTGTCCCCGTCTATGAATGGCTGATGTGGCAGATGGGCGGGTTCGGCCCGATGCCCGGCCAGGTGCATCATTTCATCGCACTCGAGAACGAGCAGGACCGCGCCTACGGCCTGAAACGTTACATGGCCGAGACCCGCCGTCTCTACGGCGTGCTCGATCGCCGGCTGGCGGACCACGACTTCGTCGCCGGCGACCTCTCGGTTGCCGATTTTGCCATCCTGGGCTGGGCCTGGCGCCACCCTCGCCACAAGGTTGATCTGGCCGATTTCCCCAACGTCAAGCGCTGGTACGACGCCCTCATGGCCCGCCCGGCCGTGAAGCGGGGCATGGAGGCGAAGCTGGATTAGCCTGCCGACGAACTCTCACGCCTCGTGCCCCGGACGCAGCGCAGCGCGCAAGCGGTGTGCTGCAGAGCCGGGGCCCATGCCTCTCCGATCTCGGTCTTAGCTTTCTGGGTCCCGGCTCTGCGCAGCAGCGCGTCCGGGACACGGAGCGTGCTTCGCGGCGTCCGCTACACCTTCTTCGCTTCCACCGCCATCCGCACCGCGAGCCCGGCCAGCACCGTGCCCATCAGCCAGCGTTGCACCAGCATCCAACTCGGCCGGCTCGCGAGGAACAGTGCGATCGATCCCGCCGCGAGCGCTATGATCGCATTGACGCTGACGCTGATCGCGATCTGGATCGCGCCGAGCACGAGCGACTGTGCCAGCACGCTGCCCGCGCTGGGCTCGATGAATTGCGGCAACAGCGCGAGATAGAGCATCGCGATCTTCGGATTGAGCAGATTGGTGACGAAGCCCATCGTGAACAGTTTTCGCGGGCTGTCGATGGCGAGTTGCTTCACCTGAAACGGCGAGCGCCCGCCCGGCTTCACCGCCTGCCAGGCGAGCCAGAGCATGTAGCCGGCGCCGGCGAAGCGCAGCGCGTCATAGGCGAAGGGAACAGCGAGCAGCAGCGCCGTGATGCCGAACGCCGCGCACAGCATGTAGAACACGAACCCCAGAGCCACACCGCCGAGCGAGACGATGCCCGCGGCCGGCCCCTGCGTGATCGAGCGCGAGATCAGATAGATCATGTTCGGCCCCGGCGTGAGCACGAGACCGAGGCAGACGAGGGCAAAGCCGAGAAGAGCGGAGGTGTGGGGCATGAGCGAACCGGCGCGGGAGATGCGGTGGTTCTAATATGCGAGGCGCGGTGGTGCCATGACGCAATTGCTCGGAGGACAATTCAACTCCCGTGTCCCGGACGCGGCGCAGCGTGAAACGGTGCGACGCAGAGCCGGGACCCAGCTGGCGCGATGTGGGCCCCGGATCAGCAGCGCACCACGCCGCGAAGGGCGGCGCGCTGCGCAGCATCCGGGGAAAGCAGCCTCAGTGCGCCTCGTCCCAATTATTCGCCGCGCGCGCGTCGACATGCAGCGGCACCGACAGCAGCACGGCCGGGAACGGTGCGTCCTGCATCACGTGCTGCACGACGGGCAGCGTCGCCGCGACCTCGGCGTCCGGCACCTCGAAGATCAGTTCGTCATGCACCTGCAATAGCATCTGCGCCGAGAGTTTCTTCTCGGCGAGCGCATCCTCCACCCGCGTCATGGCGCGGCGGATGATGTCGGCGGCGGTGCCCTGAAGCCGCGCGTTGATCGCGGCGCGCTCGTTGAAGGCGCGCACCGAGGCGTTCGAGGCCTTGATGTCGGGATAGTGCATCTTGCGGCCGAACAGCGTGGTGACGTAGCCGTGGCTCCGGCAGAAGTCCCGCGTCTCGTCCATATAGGCGCGGATGCCGGGGAAACGCTCGAAATACTTCTTGATGTAGGCGGAGGCCTCCTCGCGCGCGATGCCGAGCTGGTTGGCGAGGCCGAACGCGGAGATGCCGTAGATGATGCCGAAATTGATCGCTTTGGCGCGGCGGCGGATCTCGCTCGGCATGCCCTCGATCGGCACGCCGAACATTTCGGACGCGGTCATCGCGTGAATGTCGAGCCCGTCCTTAAACGCCTGCTTCAGCACGGGAATGTCGGCGATCTCGGCGAGCAGCCGCAGCTCGATCTGCGAATAGTCGGCCGAGACGAGCTTGTGCCCCGGCGTTGCAATGAAGGCGCGCCTGATCTTGCGGCCGTCTTCGGTGCGCACCGGGATGTTCTGCAGATTCGGCTCGTTCGACGACAGCCGGCCGGTCGTGGTCGCAGCCAGCGCGTAGGTCGTGTGCACGCGATGGGTCTGCGGGTTGACATAGGTCGGCAGCGCATCGGTGTAGGTCGATTTCAGCTTCGAGACCTGGCGCCACTCCAGAATCTTCTTCGGAAGGTCGTGGCCCTGCTCGGCGAGATCGTCGAGCACCTGCGCGGTGGTCGACCACGCGCCCGTTTTCGTCTTGGTGCCGCCTGATAGTCCCATCTTGCCGAACAGGATGTCGCCAATCTGCTTGGGGCTGCCGACATTGACCGGCTCGCCCGCGATCTCCTGGATCTTGGCCTCGACGCGGGCCGCGGTCTGGGCAAAGTCGCCGGAAAGACGTGACAGCACCTGGCGGTCGATCGAGATGCCGCGACGCTCCATGCGCGCGAGCACCGGCACCAGCGGCCGCTCCAGCGTTTCATAGACAGTCGTCATGTGCTCGGCGACGAGGCGCGGCTTCAGCACGTGCCAGACGCGCAGCGCGATGTCGGCGCCTTCGGCCGACAGCGGTGCGGCCTTGTCGATCGGCACCTGGTCAAAGGTGATCTTGCCCTTGCCGCTGCCGAGCAGCTCGTTCTCCTTCAGCATGGCGTGGCCGAACCAGCGCTCGGACAGCTGCTCCAGCGCATGCGAGCCGCGGCCGGCGTCGAGCACGTAGGAGATCAGTTGGGCATCGTCGATGTTGCACAGCGTGATGCCGTGCTGCGCCAGCATGACGGCGGTAAATTTGACGTCGAAGCCGATCTTGAGGATGCCGGCCGATTCCAGAACGGGCCGCAACGCTTCGATCGCCTCAGCGTGTTTGACCTGATCCGGCGCAAGGCCGGCGTCGAACAACCCGGCACCGCCGCCGGACTGCTTGTGCGCTAGCGGCACGTAGCAGGCCTCGTTCGGCGCCAGGGCCAATGCGATACCGCACAGATCGCCCTGCATCGGGTCGATGGAATTCGCCCTGATCTCGATCGCGACATAGCCCGCATCATGGATACGCGCGATGAAGGCGTCGAGCTCCTTGAGCGTCTTGATGGCCTGGTACTTGCTGCGATCGACTGGAAGCTTGCGCAAAGCCTCTTCGCGCGCTGCTGCGAGAGAAATCGGCGCGCCCTTCGGGCTCGCGGCCTTGTCCTCCTTGCTCGCCGACGCGTTGCGCTCGCCCAGCCTTCCCTGCGCCGGCGTCGCGGCTCCTGGTGCCGGCACGACGTCCGAAGGCGGCAGCGGCGAGAAGACACTGGCGCCGCTTGCATAGCCGGGATCCGCGTCGACATTGGCCGGATCGATCTGCGAATAATCGGCGACGCGGCGGGTGAGCGTGGAGAATTCCATCGCCTTCAGGAAGGCGATCAGCTTTCGCGCATCGGGCTCGTGGACGGCGAGATCGTCTAGCGGCACCTCCAGCTCGACCTTGTCGTCGAGCAGCACCAGCTGGCGCGAGATCCGCGCCTTCTCGGCATTCTCGATCAGGGCCTCGCGCCGCTTCGGCTGCTTGATCTCGGTGGCACGGAACAAAAGCTGCTCGAGGTCGCCATATTCGACGATCAGCTGCGCCGCGGTCTTGATGCCGATGCCGGGCACGCCGGGCACGTTGTCGGTGGAATCGCCGGCCAGTGCCTGCACTTCCACGACCTTTTCCGGCGGCACGCCGAATTTCTCGATCACCTCGGGGACGCCGATGCGGCGATCCTTCATGGTGTCGTACATCATGATCTTGTCGTTCACGAGCTGCATCAGGTCCTTGTCGGAGGACACGATGGTTGTCGTGGCGCCGCGCTCGCTCGCCTGCCGCGCATAGGTCGCGATGAGATCGTCGGCCTCGAACCCCACTTGTTCCAGGCAGGGTAGGTCGAAGGCGCGCACGGCTTCGCGGATCAGGGCGAATTGCGGAATGAGATCGTCAGGCGCCGGCGGCCGGTGCGCCTTGTATTCGGGGTAGATCTTGTTGCGAAAGGTGATTTCCGACTTGTCGAAGATGATCGCCAGATGTGTCGGCCGGTTGTCCTCGGGCATGTCGCGCAACAGCTTCCATAGCATGTTGCAGAAGCCGAGCACGGCGTTGACCTGAAGGCCGTCTGATTTGCGGTTCAGCGGCGGCAGCGCGTGATAGGCGCGGAAGATGTAACCGGAACCGTCGACCAAAAAGACGTGGTCGCCCTTGCCAGCCGCCTTGGCGGCGACCGGTTTGGCAGCAGCTTTGTCAGCAGCGGGCTTGGTGTCAGCTTGGGCGGTGGTCTTCGGGGAGGTTTTGGGCATGGCCGCAATGTATGAATTTTTGCGGCATTTGACAGCCTGGGGAGGTCGATTTTTGGGCGGCGGACGCAGCTATCCCCCGCTACTCCGCCGCCTGCAACCGCGCCGCCGCCTGCTTCGGCGCGATCCAGAATGCCTCCGGCCGCTCGAAAAGGAAATTGCCACCAAGGCGCAGTGCAGCCCGCCAGATCGCGAACGCGCCGATCACGCCAACGACGGTCACGATCAACGACACCGCGCCGATGTCGGCAATGATGCCGGTGTGCAGCAGCAGCGTTCGCGTCGCCGCCATCGGCAGGAAGAAGGCGAGATAGATCACGATCGAATGTTCGCCGCAGAAGCGGAGGAAGTTCAGCCACTGCGCGCGCGCGAGCAGCGTGGCCATCGTGATAATGGCACAGGCGCCCGCAAAGCCGAGCACGAGCGAGACAATCTTCCATTCGCTCGCGCCGAGCACGACGAGGCCGGCATTGACCAGCGCCCAGGTCGCAAGCGCCACAAGCGCCAGCGCGGGATGGCTGCGGGCGCGATCCGACAGTGCGAACACGTAAGGCGCGAACAGATAGCCCGAATAGAAATAGACGAAGCGCGCGCAGAACTCGTCGATCGCGGTCCAGCCGGTCGTGATGCGCGCGGTCTCGAGCGCGACGGCAATGAGCCAGATCGCCAGCGGCGGCATTTTGCGTGTCAGTTTTGTGACGACGAAGAACACGGGCAGCAGATAGATGAACCAGAGCGTACCGAACGGCTCGATGAAGGATTCGAGATACAAGAGGCTGACGTCGCGCCAGCCGGTTTCCGCCGCGAAGGCGGGCGCCTTGAAGCCGAACTGGATTGTCACCCAGACGACATAGAAATAGGCGAAATGCACCACCTTGCGGTCGAGATAGGTTCGCCAGTCGCGGTCGATCACCAGTGGCAGGAACAGGCCCGAAATCAGGAAGAAATCCGGCATCCGGAACGGCTTTGCGAACGCCACCAGGGTATGCATGAAACCGGTCTCGCCGGCGGCGAGCTCGACCCCCAGGACCGAATGCATCATCACGACCATGACGATGCAGATGCCCTTGGCGTAGTCGACCCAGTCGACACGCGCGGCAGGAGGGGCCTTGGAAAGCCCGTTCGCCGCTGATGTGCCTGATGGTGCCATGGTGTCCCGTTTCGAGGCGTGGTCCGCCCGGCGCTGTGCGGGCGTGATGCAGTGTGGGGCCCAGCGGTTTACGATTTCTTTGCCGGTACAATTCGTGTGCCGGTTTTTGCGTGCTGACGGTTTCCTTCCGTCGGGAAAGTGCTAAACCGCCCCGAATTGGGGTTTCGTTAACCAAGCCAAAACAGGGTTTTTCATGCGAATCGCGATGATAGGAACGGGCTATGTGGGACTGGTGTCCGGAGCCTGCTTTGCGGATTTCGGTCACGACGTCGTTTGCGTCGACAAGGACGAGAAGAAGATCGCGGCACTTCATCGCGGCGAGATTCCGATCTACGAGCCCGGCCTCGACGAGCTGGTTGCGGCCAACGTGAAAGCCAAGCGGCTGGAGTTCACCACCGATTTGTCGAAGCCGGTTGCGGATGCCGATGCGGTCTTCATCGCGGTCGGCACGCCGTCGCGCCGCGGTGACGGTCACGCCGATCTGTCCTACGTCTATGCCGCCGCGAAAGAGATCGCGCAGTCGCTCTCCGGCTTCACCGTGGTCGTGACCAAATCGACCGTCCCGGTCGGCACCGGCGATGAGGTCGAGCGCATCATCCGCGAGACCAATCCCAAGGCCGACGTCGTCGTCGCCTCCAATCCCGAATTCCTGCGCGAGGGCGCGGCGATCCGCGACTTCAAGTTTCCCGATCGCGTCGTCGTCGGCACCTCCGACGAGCGCGGCCGCAAGGTGATGGGCGACATCTACCGCCCGCTGTCGCTCAACCAGGCGCCGCTGATGTTCACGGCGCGCCGCACCGCCGAGATGATCAAATACGCCGCCAACGCGTTCCTCGCGACCAAGATCACCTTCATCAACGAGATCGCGGACCTTTCCGAGAAGGTCGGCG
>NZ_MZXW01000032.1 GCF_004123905.1 Bradyrhizobium betae | reverse complement strand
CGGAGGCCGTGACGGTGATGTCGTGGCTGGTGGCGGTCTCGAAGTCGAGCAGCGCGGCATCGGCGACGGTGACGACGCCGGTCGCGGCATCGATGGCGAAGCGGCCGCCGGCGTCGTCGCTGAGCGCAAAGGTGACGGTGCCACCATGAATGTCGCTGGCGGTCGCGGTGATGCCGACCGGGGCGCCATTGGCGGCGGCTTCCGAGACCGTGTTGGCGGCGGCATTGGCGTCGACCGGCTGGCTCGGCGCCACGTCGGTGACCGCGATGCTGAAGGTCTGGCTGGTGAAGGCGCCGCTGGGATCGGCCGCAGTGACGGTGATGCTGTGGCTGGTGGCGGTCTCGAAGTCGAGCAGCGCGGCATTGGCGACGGTGACGACGCCGGTCGCGGCATCGATGGCGAAGCGGCCGCCGGCGTCGTCGCTCAGCGCAAAGGTGACGGTGCCGCCATGGACGTCGGTCGCAGATGCGGTGATGCCGACCAGGTCGCCGTTGGCGGCGCCCTCCGAGACCGTGTTGGCGGCGGCATTGCCGTCGACAGGCGTCGAGGGCGCGACGTCGGTGACGGCAATGCTGAAGCTCTGCGAGCTCGTCAGCGTGCCGTCGGAGGCCGTGACGGTGATGCTGTGGCTGGTCGCGGTCTCGAAGTCGAGCAGCGAGGCATCGGCGACGCTCACGACGCCGGTCGCGGCATCGATGGCGAAGCGGCCGCCGGCGTCGTCGCTCAGCGCAAAGGTGACGGTGCCACCATGAATGTCGCTGGCGGTCGCGGTGATCCCGACCAGATCGCCATTGGCGGCGGCTTCCGAGACCGTGTTGGCGGCGGCGTTGCCATCGACCGGGGTCGAGGGCGCCACGTCAGTGACGGCAATGGTGAAGCTCTGCGAGCTCGTCAGCGTGCCGTCGGAGGCCGTGACGGTGATGTCGTGGCTGGTGGCGGTCTCGAAGTCGAGCAGCGCGGCATCGGCGACGGTGACGACGCCGGTCGCGGCATCGATGGCGAAGCGGCCGCCGGCGTCGTCGCTGAGCGCGAAGGTGACGGCGCCGCCGTGAACGTCGCTGGCGGTCGCGGTGATCCCGACCAGGTCGCCATTGGCGGCGGCTTCCGACACCGTGTTGGCGGCGGCGTTGCCATCCACCGGGGTCGAGGGCGCCACGTCGGTGACCGCGATGCTGAAGCTCTGGCTGGTGAAGGCACCGCTGGGATCGGCGGCGGTGACGGTGATGTCGTGGCTGGTGGCGGTCTCGAAGTCGAGCTTGCTGGAATCGGCCACGGTCACGACGCCGGTCGCGGCATCGATGGCGAAGCGCCCGCCGGCGTCGTCGCTCAGCGCAAAGGTGACGGTGCCACCATGAATGTCGCTGGCGGTCGCGGTGATGCCGACCGGGGCGCCATTGGCGGCGCCCTCCGAGACCGTATTGGCGGCGGCATTGCCGTCGACCGGGGTCGAGGGCGCCACGTCGGTGACCGCGATGCTGAAGCTCTGGCTGGTGAAGGCGCCGCTGGGATCGGCCGCCGTGACGGTGATGTCGTGGCTGGTGGCGGTCTCGAAGTCGAGCTTGCTGGAATCGGCCACGGTCACGACGCCGGTCGCGGCATCGATGGCGAAGCGGCCGCCGGCATCGTCGCTCAGCGCAAAGGTGACGGTGCCGCCATGGACGTCGGTGGCAGATGCGGTGATGCCGACCAGGGCGCCGTTGGCGGCGCCTTCCGACACCGTGTTGGTCGCGGCATTGCCGTCCACCGGCTGGCTCGGCGCGACGTCGGTGACGGCGATGCTGAAGCTCTGGCTGGTGAAGGCGCCGCTGGCGTCGGCCGCGGTGACGGTGATGCTGTGGCTGGTCGCGGTCTCGAAGTCGAGCAGCGCAGCATCGGCGACGGTCACGACGCCGGTCGCGGCATCGATCGCGAAGCGGCCGCCGGCGTCGTCGCTGAGCGCGAAGGTGACGGTGCCGCCATGGACGTCGGTGGCGGTCGCGGTGATGCCGACCAGGTCGCCATTGGCGGCGCCCTCCGAGACCGTATTGGCGGCGGCATTGCCGTCGACCGGGGTCGAGGGCGCCACGTCGGCGACCGCGATGCTGAAGCTCTGCGAGCTCACAAGCGTGCCGTCGGAGGCCTGGGCCGTCACCGTGTAGGCGTGGCCTGGCGCGCTCTCGTAATCGATCTTGCTCGCATCGGCGACGGTGATTACGCCGGTGGTGGAATTGATAGTGAAGCCACCGCCCGAGGTGTCGCCAGTCAGTGAATACGTCACGCCCGGCCCGTCGACGTCGGTCGAGGACACCGTGATCCCGACCGTCGCGCCGTTGGCGGCGCCTTCCGACACCGTGTTGGTCGCCGCATTAATGTCTGTGGGCACCGAGGGCGCATCGTTGGCGCCGTTGATGGTGATGTTGATCTGGTGCGTCGTACCGTCGGCGGTCGTCACCGTGATCAGATCATGCAGCGACGTGCTCGACGTGTTGAGCGCCTGGACGGTGGCGTTGTCGTTGTCGAGCGTGTAGCTCCAGACACCGGCAGAGCTGATGGTAAAATGACCGTAAGACGTCGCCGCGTTGCTCTGCGCCGCGATCGCCGTCGAGCTGTCAACGTCGGCGACCACTAAAGTTCCCGATGCCGTCGGCGTGCCAGGTGTTGCGTTGTTCAGCCCGCCGGCCTCAACCACCGTGCCGGTATCCGCGCCAGTGAATGTCGCGGCGTCGTTGGCGCCGTTGATGGTGATATTCATCTGGTGCGTCGTACCGTCGGCGGTCGTCACCGTGATCAGATCATGCAGCGACGTGCTCGACGTGTTGAGCGCCTGGACGGTGGCGTTGTCGTTGTCGAGCGTGTAGCTCCAGACACCGGCAGAGCTGATGGTAAAATGACCGTAAGACGTCGCCGCGTTGCTCTGCGCCGCGATCGCCGTCGAGCTGTCAACGTCGGCGACCACTAAAGTTCCCGATGCCGTCGGCGTGCCAGGTGTTGCGTTGTTCAGCCCGCCGGCCTCAACCACCGTGCCGGTATCCGCGCCAGTGAATGTCGCGGCGTCGTTGGCGCCGTTGATGGTGATATTGATCTGGTGCGTCGTACCGTCGGCCGTCGTCACCGTGATCAGATCATGCAGCGGCGAGCTCGATGTATTGAGCGCCTGGACGGTGGCATTGTTATTGTCGAGCGTGTAGCTCCAGACTCCGGCCGAGCTGATGGTAAAATGACCGTAAGACGTCGCCGCGTTGCTCTGCGCCGCAATCGCCGTCGAGCTGTCAACGTCGGCGACCACTAAAGTTCCCGATGCCGTCGGCGTGCCAGGCGTTGCGTTGTTCACACCCCCGGCTTCCGTTACTGATCCGGTATCGGCGCCGGTAAAAGTCGCGGCGTCGTTGGCGCCGTTGATGGTGATATTGATCTGGTGCGTTGTACCGTCGGCGGTCGTCACCGTGATCAGATCATGCAGCGGCGTACTCGACGTGTTGAGCGCCTGGACGGTGGCATTGTTATTGTCGAGCGTGTAGCTCCAGACTCCGGCCGAACTAATGGTGAAATGACCGTAAGACGTCGCCGCGTTGCTCTGCGGCGCGATCGCCGTCGAGCTGTCAACGTCGGCGACCACCAAGGTTCCCGATGCCGTCGGCGTGCCAGGCGTTGCGTTGTTTACACCCCCGGCTTCCGTTACTGATCCGGTATCAGCGCCGGTAAATGTCGCGGCGTCGTTGGCTCCTGCGAACGTTATGGTCGCCGTCGCCCAGCTGAGGGTCCCATTTCCCATCTGGATGGCATAGGTGAACGTATCTGTCAGGGTCCCGCCTGCCTGCAGGGCATTGAGTTGCGCCTTGAACGCCAAGCTCAACGTGGTTGCGTCATAGCCGACCTTTCCGTCAGAAGTGATCCAGATTTTGGCACCGTTGAGGCTAAAATCGCCGCCCGTGCCGACGGCTTCGGTGCGCGAGGTATCCTGACTCAAGAGGTCCGTTGGACTGGTGCCACCCGCACTGACGCCATTGTCGATCGAGAACAGCGTCTTGGAATTACCGCCGAGATCGTTCGCCATAACGTTGAAATAGACGACCTGGAGGTTGTCCTCCGTTAGCGCGACGGATGCTGTTCCGTTCGAGGTCACCAGACCCGCGGTGAATACGTCGTCTTTCGCTTGTGGCGTATTGCCGAATGAAGTGGTGCTGCCGCCGCCGGTTGTCTGAGTAGCCATGTCTTCGACCTCGGAAATCGCAAAGTATGAATGCTACTTGGAAGCAAGCCGAACCCAGTTGAGCAACGTTTCGGATTCGGTCGACCTTGAAGCGGATGCCTTGCTGGCTATCCAGAATTGATCACCGGATCCGCCATAACCGGCGGACCCGTCGCGCGCGTCACGTCGATCGGAATATCCGATGGTCGAGCTGAGTTCGAAATTCTGAAGTGAGATTCAAATTCATACCGGCCGGGGGGCAATAAAGACTTCGGGTTCGAAAGAACGCGACTCACAGCTCACTCCTCAACTTTGCCGACGCAGAGCGGATGCGATCGCCCGGGAAGTGCAACTCACAAGCCAACGCCGACCATCAGCGCGCGATCAGCGCAAAGGTGCTGCCACTCACAATCCTTGGCCTTGTGTGAAAGAGACCCCACCTGCTTCAGTCCTGCCCGTGTCCTCCGCGCTCACTAACTTTTTCCTGCATTCTCTAGTGACGCTTGAAGCCAAGCTGTCCCCGGCCGATTGATGCGGATCCTGCTCGAGCCTTGATCTGCAATCTGCTGCAAACTCACGTCGGGCGCTCGCGCTCTTTGGGGGTAACTATGATTGGCGGAGAAAACCGCATCCTCCCCTTTCAGGGTAAGCGCTTTTTCCCGTAAGACTACGGACGCGCTTTCGGCCGGCGTCTTCGTTCACGCCTCATCTCCTCGCGACCAGTCCCGCCCAACCCAGATGCTGTGTAGTCGATCGGCCTTCGGCATCATTCGCGGTCGGACCGGGTCGTTTGCTCGGCCGGCCGGTACATTCGCAAACAAAGTCTGTCTTAACCGAGTGCTGAGGCAGATGACGGCAGCCGACCCAGCCGAACCAGCGCCGGACGAATGTGATTCTCATTTAGGCCGTTCATCACGACATGCAGCGAGCCGGCGCTCTCCTGGTCGGGATTCCATTCGTGGAGGAGATTGAAGACCCTGCCTAGTCAAGGTGGGCGATCCGCCGAGCGCTGCGCCGACGGGGTGCGTCCGACGAGCGACCAGCTCTAATCGCTACATAATGTATCGAGCCAGCACTGTCGGCGCGATGTTGCATTGAAGATGCGTCAGAACAAGCGATGTGCTGTCAGCGGCTGACGCGCCACCGCGCGATCCGGCACTGTTTCCGATAGTGCCGAGGGGGCATAAACCAATGATTGTGAGAAAACCGCTGAAGACGATCCGCGCGCTTCTTCGCCGTGCTTTGGCCCGCGCCGCAGCTTACGCTGGGCACACCCGCGCGTTTGTGGCAGAATCAGAGCTTGGGACAGTACCTCCTCGCCCAGCATTGGGTCACTTGGAGGCTTCCGGTTGAACCCATCGTTTTCGGTTCGACGCGCATGGACAACAGATTCCAAGTGCTGTGGGAGGACGATGCCTGCATCTTTTGCCGGGCTTTGTGTCCGGATTCCGATGCCAGCTGCAGAGCTGTATTGGCGGTTCTTCCCAAGGCGAAGCACGCTTCGTCCGGCATCCTCGATCGACTCGCTCACGAATTCGAGTTGAAGGACCAGCTGGATGGCGCGTGGGCAATGCGGCCGCTCCGGCTGGAGTACCACGGCGGTCACCCTGTTCTGCTGCTTGAGTATCCTGGCGGCCAGCCACTCGAGCAGTTGCTTGGTGCGCCCATGGACATCGAGCGTTTTTTGCGACTGGCAATCGACATCGCGAGAGCCTTGAACAAGGTGCATCAGCGCGGTCTCGTTCACAAGGACGTGAAACCGGCGCATATTCTGGTAAACTGCGGCGACGGACGAATCCGATTCACCGGCTTCGGTATCGCCTCGCGCCTGGTCCGGGAACGATCCGCGCCCGGGCCGCCCGAGTTCATCGTGGGTACGCTCCCCTACATGGCGCCCGAACAGACCGGGTGGATGAACCGCTCGATCGATTTCCGTAGTGACCTCTACTCGCTTGGTGTGACGCTCTATCAAATGCTGACTGGCTCGTGGCCATTCACCGCGGCACATTCGATGGAGTGGGTACATTGCCATATTGCGAGAAAGCCGGCACCGCCCAGCGAGCGCGTGAGCACTGTACCGACGGCAATCTCAGCCGTAGTACTCAAGCTGCTCGCCAAGTCCGCCGAGGAACGTTATCAGAGCGCGGCCGGCCTCGAGCATGATCTACGCCGCTGCCTGCGTGAATGGGAAGCCGGATGTCGGGTCGAAGACTTTGCACTCGGGCAATATGACAGGCCCGACCGACTGCTGATCCCCGAAAAGCTCTACGGAAGAGACCGCGAGATCGAAATCTTGCTGGGCGCGTTCGACCGCATGATGAAGAGCGGCACGCCGGAAGTGGTGCTGGTTTCCGGCTATTCCGGCGTCGGCAAGTCCTCAGTGGTCAATGAGCTCCATCATCGGCTTGTGCCGTCGCACGGACTGTTCGCATCGGGCAAGTTCGACCAGTACAAACGCGATATTCCGTATTCGATGCTGGTCGAGGCTTTTCAGAGGCTCGTGACGTCCCTTCTGAGCAAGAACGACGTCGAACTCGCGAACTGGCGCCAAGCCTTTCAGGATGCACTGGGCGCAAATGGGCGACTTGCAGTCGACCTGATTCCTGAATTGCGGCTGATCCTCGGAGAGCAGCCGCCCGTTCCTGATCTTCCGCCACCGCAGGCACAGAACCGCTTCCATCACGTACTCCGGCGCTTCATAGGGGTATTCGCGCGTTCCGAGCATCCGTTGGCACTTTTCCTCGACGATCTCCAGTGGGCCGACGCCGCCACGTTGGACCTGGTTGAGGATCTGTTGACCAGGGCTGATCTGCAATACCTAATGCTGATCGGCTCCTTTAGGGACAACGAGGTCACGGCCGCCCATCCGTTACGGCATAGGCTCGAGGCCATCAAGAACGCTGGTGCAAACGTACAGCAGATCATTCTGGCGCCGCTTGCCGGCGAACACATTTCGCACCTGATTTCTGATGCTCTAGGCTGCGATTTGCAGCGTGCCGCGCCGCTCGCGCATCTGATCCACGATAAAACGGCCGGCAATCCATTCTTCGTGAATCAGTTTCTCCAGGTACTCGCCGCAGAAGGCCTGGTCCGCTTTGATCATGACGCGGGGTGCTGGTGCTGGGATCTCGATCGCATTCACGCTAAGGGTCACACCGATAACGTCGTGGATTTGATGATCGCAAAGCTGGCCCAGCTGCCGGCTGACACACAGAACACACTGCAGCAGCTGGCCAGTCTTGGCAATTTCGTCGAAACCACGACACTCTCGATCGTCCTCGAGCGCTCCGAGCAGCAGGTTCATGCGGCGCTCTGGGAAGCGGTTCGCCAGGAATTGATCGAGCAACAGACCGGCGCCTACAGATTTGTCCACGACCGCGTGCTGGAGGCCAGCTATTCGCTCATCCCTGATCATCAACGTGCGGCGCTCCATCTGCGAATCGGGCGGCGGTTGCTGGCGCAGGTATTCGGGGAGAAACGGGAGAAGGCGATCTTCGCGATCGTCAATCAGCTCAACCGCGGCGCGGCCTTGATCACCTCGCGAGACGAACGCGTGCAGCTCGCGGAGCTCAATCTGACAGCCAGCCTGCGCGCGAGCGCGTCGGCGGCCTACGCGTCATCGCTCAATTACGCCGCATCCGGTGCGGCATTGTTACCGCACGACTGTTGGGAGCGCTTCCAGCCGCTTGCTTTTTCGCTCGAATTGCGGCGCGCCGAATGCGAGTTCGTGACCGGCGCTGTCGTCGAGGCGGAACAGCGCTTACAGGAGCTGACGAAACGAACCGCGAGTGCAATCGACCTTGCTGTCGTCGCACGCCGGCTGGTGGATTTGTATACGGCGCTCAGCAAGCCGGACCACGCGGTTGGCGCCGGTCTAAGCTGTCTGGAACAACTCGGGATTCGATGGCAGGCCCACCCAAGCGGTGATCACGTCCGACAGGAATACGAGCGCGTCCGATCTCGCCTCGAGGACCGAGCGATCGAGGAATTGTTGGATCTGCCGCTGATGACCGGCCCGCTTGCATTGGCCATCTTGGATCTTTTGACGGCCCTCATGCCGCCAGCATTCTTCACCGATGCGAACCTTCGCTCGCTAGTGGTCATCAAAGCGGTGGATTTCAGCCTCGAGTGGGGGAACAACGATGCTTCATGCGTTCCCTACGTCATGTTCGGCGCCATTGCCGGCGCGCGCTTCGGCGATTATGAGACGGGGCTTCGATTGAGCCGTATCGGCACTGAGCTGGTCGAGCGGCGCGGATTTTCGCTCGTTCAAGCGAGGACCTACCTGAACTATGGCAACCTTGTCCTTTCATGGACAAAGCCCCTCCACCGCGCGCGAGACGCGTTTCGACGCGCATTCGAGGCCGCGAGCAACAGTGGCGATATCACGTTCGCGGCCTTCAGTTGCGCCAGCCTGAATACGAATTTCCTCGCAACAGGCGATCCGCTTGCAGAAGCACAACGCGAAGCCGAGCACGGATTGCGATTGATCGAGAAGGCGAAATTTGCCCTGATCGGCGACATCATAACGCCGCAGCTTGGGTTGATCCGGATGCTGCGTGGGCTGACCCGGCGGTTCGGCGCTCTTCACGACAGTCAGTCCGACGAGCTTCGGTTCGAGCGGCGTTTGGCTGCCGATCCGGCACTCGCATTGCCTGAGAGCTGGTACTGGATCCGCAAGCTACAAGCATGCTTCTTTGCCGGCGACTATGTGTCGGCCGTTGCCGCCGCAACCAAGGCGCGGAGGCTGCCATGGTCACCACCTCAGCTGTTCGAAACGGCGGAATACGAGTTCTATGCAGCACTATCCCACG
The DNA here is from genome assembly GCF_004123905.1 of Bradyrhizobium betae. Classification (GTDB taxonomy): domain Bacteria; phylum Pseudomonadota; class Alphaproteobacteria; order Rhizobiales; family Xanthobacteraceae; genus Bradyrhizobium; species Bradyrhizobium betae_A. Next base: position 48,622 of record NZ_MZXW01000032.1, on the reverse strand, counting down.
CTAAATGCTGGGATTTGGCGGCCCCCGAAGAACGGCAAGGGCACTTCGATGCGCTGACGGCCCACCAGAGACAGCTCGAACTGTGGTCGCAGAATTGCCCGGAGACTTTCGCGGATCGCGCTGTTCTCGCTGGCGCCGAAATCGCCCGTCTCCAAGGCAGAGAACTCGACGCGGAGCGTCTCTTTGAACAAGCTATCCGCTCCGCCCGCGACAACGGCTTCGTCCACCACGAGGCGCTCGCTTACGAATTGGCCGCGCGCTTTTACGGCACGCGTGGCTTCGAAGAGTTTGCTCGCGTCTATCTGCAAAGAGCGCGCGATTGCTATGTTCGTTGGGGGGCTGACGGCAAAGTACGGCAGCTTGAGGATATCCATCCGCACCTCAAGGAGGTGAGATCAGAGCCTGGCGCGATGAGCACCATCGGGGCGCCGGTCGAGCATCTCGACCTCGCCACCATCATCAAGGTGTCTGAAGCGGTATCAGGCGAGATGGTTTTGGAAAAGCTCATCGAAACGCTGATGCACACGGCCATTGAACAAGCAGGAGCTGAACGGGGTCTGTTGATCCTGTCGCACGAAAACGAACCGCGCATTGAGGCGGAAGCCACGATAACCGGCGAGAGAGTCTCTGTCGAACTGTGCGATGCAGCCGTGACCGAGGCTCTGCTTCCGGAATCCGTTCTCCATTACGTACTGCGGACCAGAGAGTGTGCTGTTCTCGAGGATGCCACGGTCCAGCCTCCTTTTGCCACGGACCCCTACGTTCATCAGCGCAAGGCTCGTTCCATCCTTTGCTTGCCCCTGATCAACCATGCGAAACTCATCGGCGTGCTCTACCTCGAGAATACACTGACGCCCCACGTTTTTGCAACGGCGCGAGTTGCGGTTCTGAAGTTGCTCGCCTCGCAGGCTGCAATCGCATTGGAAAATGCGACTCTGTATCGCGATCTCGGAGAACGCGAAGCGAAGATCCGCTGCCTTGTCGACGCCAACGTCATTGGGATCATCATCTGGGAGCTTGAAGGTCCAATTCTGGAGGCCAATGATGAGTTTCTGCGCATCGTGGGGTACGACCGCGAAGATCTCATCTCGGGCCGCCTGCGCTGGACTGACCTGACACCGCCCGAATGGCTCGACCGCCACGAGCGATTATGGATCCCGGAACTCAAGAAGATGGGTAGCGTTCAGCCGTTCGAGAAAGAGTATTTCCGTAAGGACGGAAGCCGCGTGCCGGTGTTGATCGGAATGGCCGCGTTCGACGATCAACGGGACCAAGGCGTCTCGTTTGTCGTCGACCTGACGGAGCGCAAACGGTCCGAGGAGGCTCTGCGAAAGAGCGAGGAGCGGTTTCGTACTCTCGTACAGTTCTCTTTCGACGTGTACTGGGAATCAGATGCGAACCATCGCTTCACCCGCCAGGAGTTCGCCGAGACCATTGTTGACGCGCCCGCGTCGGGCTCCGAACTTGGTAAGACGCGCTGGGAAGTGCCCTACTTGGAGCCCGACGACGAGTCTTGGCGCAAGCATCGGGAGACGCTCGATGCCCACCTACCGTTCCGTGATTTCGAGATCGCGCGCCCTACGCCCGACGGTCGCAAGCGCTACGTCTCCGTCTCCGGGATGCCGGTTTTCGACAAGTCCGGGCAGTTCATCGGTTATCGCGGCGTCGGTCGCCACATCACCGAACAGAAGCGGGCCACGGAGGCCCTGCGCGAGATGCAGAGGGAGTTGGCGCATGCCAACCGCCTCGCCACCATGGGCGAACTCACGGCCTCGATCGCCCACGAAGTGAGCCAGCCGATTGCCGCGGCATCCATGAATGCTGGTGCGGCCGCGCGGTTCCTTGACAGAGACCCGCCCGATCTCGAGAGGGTCAGGCAATCACTGGGCTGGGTCGTGAACGATACTGCTCTGGCCGGCGACATCATTCAGCGAATCCGCGATCTCATCAAAAAAGCACCGCCCCGTAAGGATAAGTTAGACATCAACGACGCCATCCGGGACGTGATTGAGCTTGCCCGCGGCGAAGCGATGAAGAACGGCGTTTCGGTGCAGACGGAACTTGCAGACAGCTTGCCGCTTGTCGAGGGCGATCGTGTCCAATTGCAGCAAGTGGTCCTTAATCTGATTGTCAATGCTGTCCAGGCGATGGGCACGGTCGCGGACGACGCCAGAAGGGTGCTCATCACGACCGGTCAGGCCGCGCCTGACCGTGTTCTTGTCGAAGTGCAGGACTCGGGACCGGGGTTGACGGTGGAAAATCCCGAATACGTCTTTACCCCCTTCTACACGACGAAGCCGGGCGGGCTCGGGGTGGGACTATCCATCTGCCGTTCGATTATCGAAGCTCATGCGGGGCGCTTGTGGGTGACCCCTAACCTGCCCCGGGGGGCGATTTTTCACTTCACGGTGCCGGCCCGCCCCGTGGACGCTGCGTGATTGATCGCCGGATTGCCGGTTCCAACTTCGTGCACCAGCTTTGTTCAAGATTCGGAGCCACCTTGCTCATCGAAAGCAGAAATTGGCCGATGTAGAGATCTTGGAGAGCAATCCCGGAGCTGTCGAAGACGGTGACATCGTCCCCCGCGGTCCTGCCCGAACAGCGGCCGTTAACCACCGCGCCGATTGCATTCAAAACGAGATCGCGGCTTTCGATCCTGTCGCGAATATGCTGGGATTCTCCGATCTCATTCTGCGGCGAGCGATGTCCGACGGCGGCGAGCAGAGCAAATTGTCCGTTTTGCTCGCCCTGATATCCTATTCTACGACGAGTTCGTGATTGGCCTGTGCCACCGGATCTACGCGCTGTATCGAATGGGTGAAGGTACGGAAACAAAGGAGAAGTCGCACAGCAATCTGCCCGCGAGGCCCTGGATTGAGAAAACGTCGCACGCGACCCATTTTGTTCTCGGCAACTCTTCCCAAAACCTGTTGAAGAAGAATGCTTTCGCGATGGTGGGCGCACCAGGGCTCGAACCTGGGACCCGCTGATTAAGAGTCAGCGACGGATAGAGAACAATCAATGACTTACTGGTCGCAGCACTGGGCTTATCCGACCGATAGTAGGCATTCGTCGCACGATCGCAACCTTGCCCGCGCGGCGAAACTCCGGAAGGCAGAGGCCAATGTTGCAGGATGAAGCCGGTTCTAAGCACATCGCGATGCGCTAATTGCACACCATAACGCGCCGGTATCGCCTGTAGACGTAGTAGCAGTCACTGCCCGAGGAATAGTCATAGCCCGAGCCGCCATAGGCGTAGCCGGCAGTGGCTCCGGCAGCATAGGCGCCTGCGGCATAGGCGGCGCGATGGCCGTAGCGGCCGTAGTCCCCGAAGCGGTTGTAGGTGACCGATGTGCCGCGAACCGCGCTCGCCACCGCCGGTCCGCCCCGCCCGGCCCCTGCGAGAGCACCGCGCGGTGCAGCTCCAGCACCGAGACGAGGCGCCGGGCCGCCGAGGCCGGCACGCGGCGCACCGCCAGGTTCCATCGGAGGACGAGCCGCGAAGGCCGGAGGACCTCCCGCTGCCAGCGGAGGCGGACCGGCGGCCGCCATCGGGGGAGGCCCGGCCATCGGGGGCGGCGGGGGGAACTGCGCGAACGCTGCATTGGAAGACAGGGTCATGATTGCGAGTGCTGCGGTAAGCGGCAGAATTGGAAGTATCTTGTGGGACATAGTCTTTTCTCCTGTTTAGATCTGTGTTTCGAGAACTGGCGCGGGCTTGGATACGGAGATCGCCTCCGTGGCTGGCGTGTCGTGCGCAGGCGCGGCGGGCTCGTGCGTGGATGAGTCGTCGTCGCGATCAGGGTGAATGCGGAACCAGGCCACATACAGTGCGGGCAGGAACAGCAGCGTCAGCAGGGTGCCGACGATGATGCCGCCCATCATCGCGTAGGCCATCGGCCCCCAGAATATCTCGCGCGCGATCGGAATCAGCGCGAGGCTTGCGGCGGCTGCCGTCAGCAGGATCGGCCGCATGCGATGCTCGGTCGCTTCCACCACCGCGTCCCAGGCCGGCCGCCCCTCCTTCCGGAGATCCTCGATCTGGACGATGAGGATCACGGAATTTCGAATCAGGATGCCGATCAGGGCGAGCACCCCGAGGATGGCGACGAAGCCAAGGGCGGCACCGCTCGGCAGCAGGGCCATGACGACGCCGATCACCGCGAGCGGCGCGACCGCGAACACCAGAAACAAGCGATGGAAACTCTGCAACTGGATCATCAGGACGGTGGCCATGACAAAGAGCATGAGCGGAACGACGGCAACGATCGGCGCCTGGCTCTTGGCGCTCTCCTCGACGGAGCCGCCGAGCTTCACCGAATAGCCGGCCGGGAGATCCTTGGAGAACTCCGCGACTTTCGGCGCGAGCTGGTCCACGATCGTCTTGGGCTGCACGTTGCCGACGATGCCTGCCTTCAACGTGATGGTGGGGATCCGCGCGCGCCGCCAGATCGTCGGCTGCTCGAGCTCGTAACGCAAATTAGCGACGGCACCGAGCGGCACCGATTGACCGCCGAGTCCGGTCAATTGCAGGTCGCGCAGCGTGTTGATGGAAGCACGTTCCGGCGCGGTTGCACGTCCGGTGACATTGACGAGATAGATGCTGTCGCGCACCTGGGTGATCGGCGTGCCCTCGAGCACGGAGTTCAAGGTGGTAGCGATGTCTTCCGAGGTGACGCCGAGCTGGCGCGCCTTGTCCTGGAGAACGTCGACCTTGACGACACGGGCCGGCTCCATCCAGTCGAACACGACATTGCCGAGATCGGGGTTGGTCCGCACGATGCCGGCGAGCTTCTGCGACAGATCTCGCACCTTCGCGGTGTCAGGCCCACTCAAGCGGTACTGCACAGGGCGCCCCACCGGGGGGCCGACCTCGAGCAGCTTGACGTAGGTATCGGTCCCGGGGAACGTCTTCTTCAGGTAGTCCTCGAACTGTGCCTTGACCTCATCGCGCGCCTTGATTCCGCCCTTGGTCACGATCACCTGCTGACCGAACCAGGTGTTGGCGGTTTGCACGTCGAAGGACAGGACGAAGCGCGGCGAGCCAGTGCCGACATAGGTCGACCAGTGATCGACCGAACCATTGCCCAGAAGCTGTTCTTGCTCGAACCGCGCCATCTGCGCATTGGTATCGGCAATGGAAGCGTTCTGCGGCAAATTCCAGTCGATCACGAGCTCAGCGCGATCCGAGGACGGAAAGAACTGCTGCTGCACGAACTGCAGGCCGAACAAGGCGAGCAGGAAGGCCGCAGCTGTCACCGATATGGTCATCCAGCGGTGATGCATGCAGAACAGAAGCAGACGCGCGAACAACTGCGCGACGCGCCCCTTCTGGTCATGATGGCCCTTGATTTTGGCGGGCAGGATGGCGACGCCGAGCAACGGCGTGAACAACACCGCCACGATCCAGGAGACGATCAGCGAGACGGCGATGACAACGAACAGCGTGAAGGTGAATTCGCCCGCACTGCTGCTATTGAGCCCGATGGGAATGAAGCCGGCGACGGTCACCAGCGTGCCCGTCAGCATGGGAAAGGCGGTCGAGGTGTAGACGTGGGTTGCCGCCTTTTCCAGGGGATCGCCGACCTCGAGCCGCGCCACCATCATTTCCACGGCGATCATGGCGTCATCGACCAGGAGCCCCAGCGCGATGATCAGGGCGCCAAGCGAAATTCGCTGCAGCGAAATGCCGGCATATGCCATCACGACGAACGTGATGGCGAGAACCAGGGGAATCGCGATTGCGACGACAAGTCCGGCGCGCATGCCAAGGCTGAGAAAGCTGATGCCGAGAACGATGATCACGGCCTCAAACAGCGCCTCGGTGAAGCCAGACACGGCGTGCTCGACAACGATGGGCTGATCGGCGACGAGGTGAACGCCGACGCCGATCGGCAAGTCGGCCATAATTCTCGACATCTCCTCCTTCAGCGCCTCGCCGAAGTGCAGCAGGTTGGCACCCGACTTCATGCCGATGGCGAGCGCAATCGCCGGCTCCCCGTTGTACCTGAACAAGGTCTTGGCCGGATCAGCATAGCCGCGCGTGATGGTCGCGACGTCGGTCAGAGGGAAGAAGCGATCGTTGATGCGCAGATTGACTGCCTTCAGGCTTGCTTCTGACGTAAATTGTCCATTCACCCGTACGCTGATCCGCTCGGGCCCCTCCTGAAATACGCCGGACGGGGCGACCGCATTCTGCCCCTGCAGCGAAGTCATGATGGAGTGGACGTCGAGACCGAGCGCCGCGATCTTGCGGGTGGAGAATTCGAGATAAATGACCTCGTCCTGTGCGCCCAGGATGTCGACCTTGCCGACATCGGGCACGGTCAGGACCTTTGCACGAATGTCCTCGACCTCATCACGCAGCTGACGTTGGCTCAAGCCGTCGCTGGTGAACGCATAGATGTTGCCGAACACGTCGCCGAAGCGATCGTTGAAGCCGGGCCCGACTACGCCTTGCGGGAAGTCGCCCTTGATATCCGCGATCATGTTGCGGACCCGGATCCAGGTCGGCTTGACGTCGGCAGCCTTGGTGCTGTCGCGCAGATAAACGAAGACAGTGGTCTGACCAGCAACCGTCACGCTCTTCGTGTAATCGAGCGATTCCAGCTCCTCGAGCTTCTTCTCGATCCGGTCGGTGACCTGACGTGTCATCTCTTCAGGCGAGGCGCCCGGCCACTGCGCCTGAATCACCATCGTTTTGATGGTGAAGTCGGGGTCTTCCTGCCGTCCCAGCTGAAGGTAGGCAAAAAGTCCTGCCGCCATGAAGGCGATCATGAAATACCAGACGAGCGAACGATGACTGAGCGCCCAGTCGGAAAGGTTGAACGACTTCATGGCCTATTATCCTGTTCGATGCGGACTTGCTGTCCTTGCTTGAGGCTGTGGATCCCGGCGGTTACGACGCGCGCGCCGGCAGCAAGTCCGCCGGTAACGTGCGCGCCGGTTGGGTCGGCGACGACATCGACCTTTTGCAGCGACACCGTGTTGGCGGGCTGATCGATGATCCAGACGAAGTTCGCGCCGTCCTTCGCGAGCACCGCCGAGGCGGGCAGGCGCAAATTCGGAGCTCGAGCCTTGTCAAGTTTCGCGGTGACGGTCGCGCCGAGGCGGAAGCCTTCAGGCGGATTGCTGAGCGCGATGCGGACGCGCCGCAAGCGCGTCATCGGATCGGCTTGCGGCGCGATCTCGCGAATGCTGCCTTGCACCTGAACGGCGGGCACGAGCTGTAGGCTAACCGTAAATGGCAGGCCGACCTCCAGCGCCAGCGGAAAGTCCTGTCCGATATCGACGACGGCTTCGCGAATATCGGGTCTGGCGATCGTCACCACGCTTTGGCCGGGAGATACCACCTGGCCGACTTCCGCCCCGACTGCGGTGACCACACCGGCGAAGTCAGCCTTGATCTGCGAATAGCCGAACTGCTCGATCGCCTTGGTCAGGTTTGCCTGTGCGTGCGCCACATTTGCTTCGGCGCCGGCCCGCGCCTGCTCGGCGTTGTCCAGCGTCTGCTTTGTGGTCGCCTCGGTGGTGATGAGCGTTCGCTGCCGCTCCTCCGTGGCTCTGACGGTCGCGAACTGGGCCTCGGCTTTGGCAAGCTCCCCTTTGGCCGAGCGAACCGCGAGCTCAAGGGCCGTCTGGTCAATGATGCCGACCGTCTGTCCTTCATTCACGAGATCGCCGACATAGACCGGGCGCGTGGTCAGGCGTCCCAGCACACGGAATCCGAGATTGGTTTTGTAGCGCGGCTCGACAACGCCCACCGCAACTGTATCGTCGGCGTGGTCCGTTTCGAGAAGCACCGATTGGACGGGCCGCGCGGGCTCCGGCGCCTTTGTTTCCTGCTGACATCCGGCAAGTGCGAGTGCGCATGCAAGCGGGGCAGCCACAATCATTGCGCGGTTGGTCATGAGCGGTCTCCTTCATAAGTCACGGGCTGGCCCACGCTCAAAAGTTTGCCGCCGTCGACGACGACGCGCTCGCCCGGCTCGAGACCTGCCTTGATCAACACTTCTCCGGCCTCGTAGCCACCGACAGTCACGGGCTTCAGCGAAGCTGTCCGCGTTGCCGGATCGACGGTCCAGACCGCGGGCTTGGTGCCCGCCGCCATCAATGCACGCCAGGGCAATGCGATTTGCCGCTGGGCCTTTACTTTCACGGATCCTGCGACCGGGCTTCCAAGCGTCATTGCGGCAGGCGGGTCCTTGATCGCTACTTTGACCCGGATGGTTGAACTCTTGGGGTCGACGGCCGGCGAAACCTCCCGCACGTGACCGCTTGCGGTCACGCCCGCATCGGAGACCAGCGCCAACGAAACGCTGCGGTCGTCGGCATTGCCGAGGAAAATGGATTCATAGATGTCAAAGACGGCGTCCCGCTCCCCATCCTGCGCCAGCGAAAATACCGGCTGCGCAGCCTGTACGACTTGACCGGTTTCAAGATTGCGTGCGGTGACGACGCCGTCCGCTTCCGCGCGCAGCGCGGTGTAGCCAAGAACGTCCTTTGCCGTTCCGAGCAGCGCTCCTGCCGCTTCGAGCGCGCCTTCCGCGGTCCGCAATCCTTCCTGCGCCTGGTCGTAGGCCGTGCGCGTGGTGAAGCCGCTTGCGATCAGCGACTTCTGCCGCTCGAAAGTCGCCTTCGCCACGCGCCGCTGGGATTCTGCGGCGAGGACGGCAGCGGTCGCAGCATCGACATCGGCCTCCTGCTCGGCGGGGTCGAGAAGGGCCAGCACTTCGCCCGCCTTGACGTGGGTCCCGACATCGATATAGCGCGCGATCACGCGTCCGCTGACACGGAACGAGAGATCGGCGCGGAAGCGGGGTTGCACCTCGCCAGTCAGGGTGATCGAAGCTTGCCGGTCCTTCGGCTGAACGACCTCCGTGCGCACGAACGCGGCGTGTGCGGCTGGAGCACCGGTGCGATCGTTGCAGCCGCCGAGCGCGGCTGCGACAAGCGCAAGCGCCAAGCCGGCGAGAGGTCTCAGCAAGCGCTCGGTTCGATCGATTTTGGCGGGGTTCGAATAGCGCGGTTTCATAACGCGTCCATGCGGTGAGAGGGTGACAGCAGCTCGCCCAAAACGTCCGGGCGTTTGCCAGGCGGGGCCTGTTCGTTCGGATGCGCTCGCAACAAGTCTGGATCCGTTACGATCGCGGCCGGTCGCCCGACCTGTTCCGGGAGGCCGGAGCCCGAGCCAGGCGTCACGGACGACCTCGCCCTCAGCGGGCGCGGCGACCTGATGCGGCGCGTCGCCATCGACCAGCTCGCCCGTTGCTCCCGCTCGCTCAAGTGAAACGAGAGAACGACGGATGTGAACTCGGCGGCGAAGCCGTGCTCGATCCGTCCCCCGAGCCCCTTGGCAAGGTCACTGCTGATCTGGAGCTCCCGATCCGGGGTCGCCCGCGCCGACCGCGAGCCGTTGTCCAGCACGACGCAGTTCGCCACCGCGCCGATGCGCGCCAGCTTGACTTTGATCTCGCCGGCTCGCCCATCGAAACACGCATGCTTCGCTGCGTTGACGATGAGGCCGTGGACGATCAGGCCAAGGCGCCAGCAACGCTCTGTTTGAAGCGGGAGAGAGTCGGTGGTGAGTGTCAGCCGGATCCCCATCCGATCCAGCAGGGACTGGCGCATGGCGCAGCCCAGTCTGCGAATGTAGGTTGCGGCATCGTTGAGGGCTTCGCCCTGGGGCATTGTGAGCGCCCGATGCAGCTCGGCATGTCCGTGCAATAGCTCGACCACACCGCTCAAGGCAGCCTTGGCTTCCGCCCCATCGGCCCGGAGGATCGCAACCGAGACCAGATCGATCGCCGAGGCGATCCCTTTATCGACCCTATGATGCAGTTCACGCAGCAGGACGCCGGCTTCTGGGTGGTGCGGGTCCGGGCTCAACATAGTCACTGTGATCTCCTGAAGTGGACCTGATGATCGGGGCCAACGTGCACTTTTGCGGGCCTCGACCATCCGGAAGGCCGTCGCAGGCCCTAAGAGGGTCCAGGCGACGGATAAATTAAACTATACCGTATATTTTCTTTTTATTGCCTTTTCTCACCGGGCATGTCAAGTGCGATCTGCGCGGGCACAGGCTCGTGATTGGGAGACCGACGGATGACGAAGAAAAACGCCCCGAAACGGGGCAGACCGCCCAAAGACCTCGCCGGTGACGTGCAGGTCCGTATCCTTGATGCAGCCCAGCAGCTCTTTCTCGAGAAGGGCTACCGTAGTGCCAGTATCGACGACATCGCCGAGCTGGCGCCGGCGAGCAAGCCAACCATCTATGCTCATTTCCCCGGGAAGGAGGCACTGTTCGCGGCGGTCGTGGCTCGCACCATCAGCGGGCTGACGGATTTCGATGGCTTCGAGCCCGAGGGCCGCAGCCTTCAGGACAAGCTCTCGAGCCTCGGCACCGCCGTCGTCGAGAAGGTCATCGAAGAATCGATGGGCATGGTCCGCGCCACGATCGCCGAAGCGCAGCGTTTCCCCGAGTTGAGCCGCAACGTCCACGATGCCGCGCGCGATCGCTCTGTGAACGCCGTTTCCCAACTCCTGAATGAAACGACGCAGAAGCTCGCACGCGCGCCAAAAGGTCCCTTCACCGGCAAGCGAAGCCTTGCCACCGCTCAGATCTTCCTGGATCTGATCCTGCTGCCGATGCTGTTTCGCTCGTTGGTGGGAGAAACACCCAAGGAGCTGAGACGGGAGCTGCCCTCTTTCGTGCGCGAACGGGTTGGCTTTTTCCTTGCGGCCTGCGAGGCAGACTGGACGCCGTGAGCCGGCAATCCGTCGAGCGCTAGGTTCGACAGGCGGACTTGTAACGCAAATCGGCCCCGATGCTGGTCACTTGAAACGACGCAGCGCTAATGGACGCTGCGTTGCTGAGCGCTCCCGCGCAAAACCTCATCATCTCGTTGAAGGTAGGCCGAAGGGCGGCCGCCTTGATGCGGGACGGATTGAGGTATGCGTCCATCGCATCGAGCAGGCAGCAGGCCAGCGCCATTGAACTCCCGGCTCGAAATTCGCCACCGGCCGGCCCGGCCGCGATGACCGACTGCACGACGCCACGAAGCCGATCCGCATGGGACAGGCTGGCCGGCCAGCTTGCTTGTCCTGCGGCGACCACCAGTTCGTGCAATCGGACATTGTTTGCCAGCCTGTCTTCATGGATCCGGGAGATCGCCCTGAAGACCGCATTCAGCCGCTCAAGGCCCGAGCGCCCGGTTCGAGCCGCACTTGCCGCCGCCGCCGACACCTCCTCGAGCAGCTCGGTCACGACGGCCTCTTCGAGCGCGCGGCGGGAGGGATAAAACCGATAGAGATTTGCAGGCGACATTGATGCGTCGCGAGCGACGTCGGCAACCGTGGTCTTCCGGTACCCGATCTCGCGGTACAAGCGGATTGCAGCCTGCACAATTCGTTCACGCGTGCACGCCGATCCAACCTGACGGGGAGTCTGCGCCTGCGGCATGTTCGGCCTCAACGCGAATGAATCGTGTGCATTTCACGCCGGCAGGCCTCGCCGAATTCACGCAACGGATCCATCTCCTCCAGGAAATCCGGCAGGTCGACGAACGACGTGTTCGGTGCAAGGTAGGTTTCGATGATCAGTCGGCCTGCCCGCTCCGCGGCGTGGACCACCTCATCGTCGGACAGAATCCGCATACGCCCGATAAGCGCATACAAATTCACCAACGCCGGGATCTCGGATTTGTCGCTGGTCAGCGCGTCCGCGTAAAGCCGGGACGCCTCCTCGATGAAGCATCGATACAGCTTTTCACGCTTGGAGACCGTGTGGGCATGATGACGCTCACGGACCCTGCGACGACGGGTCACCCATCCCGTCACGATTGTGGAAATGGCTCCGAAGGCCGAGCCCCCGAACGCAGCGAAGGCGGGGGCATAGATCGTGTTCATGCGGTCATTCCCCATCTTTTGCGCCGCGATAGCGGTGCGATCCGATGGTTCTCACCGAAGCAGCGGCCGCGGCGTTCTCGAACACGGCTCTGCAAGCATCGCTCAGGTCCGACTTTCTTTGCCTGAGACAGGCTTCCACATTGGTGGGGTCAGGGATGTAGCCCGCGCACAGACGAAATGCATCGGGCGCGCATGCCGCCCTCTGCTCTGCCGTGCCGCGGTCCTCCTGGGCGAGGGCAACCCCGCCGCCCAACGAAACGAACACCAAGATTGCGAGTATCAGCCGATTCTTGAACATGACGGATCCTTTCTGAAGTTGAGGCATCTGCATTCGAAAGGGGTTCCTGACCTCATTCGGAAGTCCCCCGTCGTCCGACCAGTACGAACACGCGCTTGTGAGTCTCTGCTCTTGACATGCTTCGCACTGTATATGAAATATACGGTGTAGTTTATTTCGGAGGACAAAGATGTCAAGCCTGTTCTTTGCGCTCACCCGCGAAAATCCCTGGCCGGGAATTGCCGTCGCGTCGCTCAATCTGGCCGTGGCCTTATCGCTCGTGGGCGTGAGCCTGCTGCTGGGTTTCGCGATTTCGGTGCTCGCTTGGGTGCATGCGCTCGCCAATCGCGCGCCGGCACCGATGCGGCATGCGGCCAACCGACGGGGCCGCGCATGACCCCGGCACTGCTGCTCGCTCGCGATTGCATCATCTATTGGGTCAACGTCTGGGTCGCGCCAGTCGAATGCGTGTTCGACATGATCGAATCGGAGCTGGTCCGCAGAGGCGTCGCGCTTGAGGGGCCGAGCCCCCTTCCCCGCCCGCCGTCTGAGGATCCCGGAATTCCGACATGCTCAACTTCATCGAAGTGTTCGACGTCATGCAGGTGGAACCGACCACCGGTGCTTCACTGTGGACCGGACTAACCGGCACGCGAACAGCCCTCAAGCGAGACGGCCACGCGATCGACCCGACGGCGATGGCCTATTGCCCGATCGAATGGCTCGACGAGCGCGGGTATCTCGATGTCGAACGCGCGCGCCGGCATCCGCGGCCCTGGGGCATCTGACAATGAGACGAGAACATTCCATGTCGCGGAGCCGAGTGTCGTGAGCAGGAAATCTGCGTTGTCGCGACACGCGAGCAGCATTGTCGAACCCGAGCTTCCCCTGGGGGCCTATTTTCTGTCGGTTGGAGGAGCCTTGCTCTTGCTGCTTCTGGCGGCCGATTGGGTGCTGCCCGCACCTGTGACGAGCCGGCTCACGGATTCGCATTCCGCGCTGCCGCCGATCCGCATCCATTCTGAGATGAGAGGGCCGGACGCGGTTGTCATCGATACCAATGTGTCGCTGGTCAATCCGGCGCCCGCGGAAAACGAGAGCGGTGCGGCTACATCGCCGATGCCACCTCCTGAGGTCGCCGATTCTGCTGCCGATGTCAGTGAGACCGGCTCAGCTTCATCCACGGACGCACGCCTGCGCGAAAGCCTGGCGCAGTTGCAGTCCGCCGTTCCTGATCGAGCAGACCCAGGCCGCAGGCCGCCAGAGATCACGGCCCGACGGCGCCTGCACGCTCAGAGACGGACCGCAAGGGGGCTGCGATCTGCCCGTCACCCGCATGTCGAAACATTGCGGGGAGATCCGCTCGATTGAGCGGAGCGCCCCGTCCCAGCTGCCGCCTCGGACGAGCGGCACCACCAGACAACTTTAGACAAGACGCCACAGGATCCACTCAATGCCGAAGAACCAGTTGCTTGCCCTTATCGTTTGGTCCGCCACACTCGCCGCCACCGGAGCCATGGCTGATGTCACCCGGACGCCTGCTGACATCGAAAGCCGCAGCCCAGCCGCGCAGGCAGACGTCGACGAAGCAGCGATGCACCGTGTGCTCGACCAATTCCGCACCACGCGGGTCCCACTCGGCCAGGCAATGGCGATTGCAGAGCGTCTGCATGACGGCTCGAGGACCGCAGACATCAGCTTCGAGATATCGGGTCAGCCGGTCTATCGCGTGCGTACGGTCAAGAATGAGCGGGTCTTTGAAAATGTCATTGATGCGCACACCGGAAGCATATCGCATGCGGAAATCGCATCGTCGCTCAAGGAGCTCGATCGAGTAGATCTCGCCAACATCATCGCCTTGAAGTGGGTCAAGCAGGAGCTGTCGGATGCGGTTCGGGTCGCCGAGCAAGCCGCAGCAGGACGCGCGCTCGCCGGTGGGCTGATCAAGCAGGACGGCAAGCTCAACTTCGTGGTCGTCGTCGCCACTGGCGACCGCTTGAAGGAAGTGATGCTCGAACCGCCCAAGGTCGGACAGCGGTCAACTCAGCACTGAGCGCGAGCGTGCTGATCCGGCGCTGAAGCACGATCTCGTGAGTTGCGTGACCGGCGCGTCGCATATATACACTAAACCGTATAGTTTCTTTTCTGGCTGCACGTATCCACCCCCTTCGCACAACGTCAGCCTCGATCATCACACACCCGAGAGCGAGCCAAGTCATGAACTTCCAGCCCCGAGCCCACCTGCCGGCCACCCAACGGCGGCTCCCCTTCGACTGCATCGCCCTGCTCTTGCAAGGCGGCGGCGCTCTGGGGGCCTACCAGGCGGGCGTCTATGAGGCGCTCGCCGAAGCCGGCATCCATCCTGATTGGGTTGCCGGCATTTCGATCGGCGCAATCAACGCCGCGATCATTGCGGGCAACCCGCCGGAGTCCCGTGTTGACCGGCTCCGCGATTTCTGGACGCAAGTGACTTCCACTGCGCCCTGGGATTGGTCTGGAAATCCACTTCTCGACAGGCGCAACGACAATGCGCGCAATGTCCTCAACCAGATGAGCGCCGGCCTTGCCGCGGCATGCGGCGCAAACGGATTTTTCTCGGCGCGCCCCCTCATGCCCTGGTTGCATTCCGGCGGAACGACCGAGGCGACCAGCTTTTACGACACAAGTGCGCTGAAGAGCACGCTCGAGCGTCTGGTCGACTTCGATCGCCTCAACGCGGGAACGACGCGCTTCAGTGCAGGTGCGGTCAACGTAAGAACGGGCAATTTCGTCTATTTCGACAACAGCACCCATACAATCCTGCCGGAGCACATCATGGCGAGCGGCGCGCTGCCGCCGGGCTTTCCCGCGGTGGAGATCGAGGGCGAGCACTACTGGGACGGCGGCCTGGTATCCAATACGCCGCTGCAATGGGTGATCGATTGGGGTGCGCCGCAGGACATGCTGGCGTTTCAGGTCGACCTCTGGAACGCGAAGGGTCAGCTTCCGGGCAATCTGCCCGAGGTCGTCACGCGTCAAAAGGAAATACAATATTCGAGCCGCACGCGCGCAAGCACCGACCAATTCAAGCGCGTGCAGCGCCTCCGCCGTGCGCTCACCGCCCTGTTGGGCCGGCTTCCGGAAGATCTGCAGGAACATGACGACGTGAAGCTCCTCAGCACCGCTGTCTCTCACAACGTCTACAACATCGTCCACCTGATCTATCGCGCACGCACTCACGAAGGGCACTCCAAGGACTACGAGTTCTCCCGGCTTTCGATGCAGGACCACTGGCGCGCCGGTTACCACGATGCACTCCGCACGCTGCGACATCCCGAGGTGCTCACGCGCCCCGCCAGCGCGGACGGCGTCTTCACATTCGACCTCGAGAACGATGGTCGCGAATAGGTCCGGCCGTCATCGGCCGCAGGGAGAACCAAATGCGTGAGAATGAAGTACGAAAGCGGGCCTTTGCAATGCCGCTGACCAGTCCGGCCTATCCGCCAGGACCGTATCGGTTTGTGGACCGCGAATATTTGATCATCACCTATCGCACCGATCCGGCAAAGCTGCGCGCCGTGGTGCCCGAGCCGCTGGAGCTCGATGCACGCGAAGCGCTCGTCAAATATGAATTCATCCGCATGCCGGATTCGAATGGCTTTGGCGACTACACGGAAAGCGGCCAGGTCATCCCGGTCTCCTTCCGCGGGCGCAGAGGCGGCTACAGCCATTGCATGTTCCTCAACGACGAAGGGCCGATTGCAGGCGGACGCGAGCTCTGGGGTTTTCCGAAAAAGCTGGCCCAGCCGACATTGCGAACCGAGATCGACACCCTGATCGGAACGCTGGACTACGGTCCCTTGCGGGTTGCGACGGGTACGATGGGCTACAAGCACCACGAAGCCGATCTTGGCCAGGTCAAGGCAGCGCTCAGCGAGCCTAACTTCCTGCTCAAGATCATCCCGCATGTCGACGGCAGCCCGCGCATCTGCGAGCTCGTCGAATACCACCTCGAGCAGATTGCGCTGAAGGGCGCCTGGACCGGGCCCGCGGCTCTCTCCCTGATGCCGCATGCCTTGGCGCCGGTGGCCGATCTCCCCGTCCTGGAGATCGTCTCGGCGATCCACATCCGTGCAGATCTCACGCTGGGTCTTGGCAGAGTGGCCCACGATTATCTGCAAGAACCAATCCGACGTGTGTTCCGGCCCTCAGAACGAAGTCTGGCCACCTGACGCAACCCCACGCAGCCGAGGCGCTCGCCAGCCGCGAAGCTTCAGCTATTGACGCAACACACAGAGCTAAGTGAATAAGATGAGTATTCTGAAGGGTAAGACAGCTGTCATAACCGGCTCGACCAGCGGCATCGGCCTCGCGTGCGCACGTGCTTTCGCAGAAGCCGGCGCCAACATCGTGCTCAACGGCATGGGTGCACCTGCTGATGTCGAGAAGGAGCGCTCCGCGATCGAGAGCGAATTTGGGGTCAAGACGATCTATTCGCCCGCGGACATGGCCAAACCGATCGAAATCGCCGAGCTGATCGCACTCGGCGCAGCAACCTTCGACAGTGTCGACGTCCTCGTCAACAATGCCGGCATCCAGCACGTCTCTCCCATTGAGGAGTTTCAACCCGAGAAGTGGGATGCGATCATCGCGATCAACCTGTCCGCCGCATTCCATGCCATCCGTGCAGTGGTGCCGGGCATGAAGAAGCGCGGCTGGGGCCGCATCATCACCACGGCCTCGGCCCACTCGCTGGTCGCCTCCCCCTTCAAGTCGGGCTATGTCGCTGCCAAGCACGGGATCGCGGGTCTCACCAAGACGGTGGCGCTGGAGCTCGCGCGGTCGAAGATCACCTGCAACTGCATCAGCCCCGGCTACGTCTGGACACCACTCGTCGAGAAGCAAATCCCCAACACGATGAAAGCGCGCAACTTGAGGAGGGATGAGGTCATCAGTGACATCCTACTCGCAGCGCAGCCCACGAAGGAGTTCGTCACGGCCGAGCAAGTGGCCTCGCTCGCGCTGTTCCTGTGCAGTGACGACGCCGCGCAGATCACCGGTGCCAATCTCGCGATCGATGGCGGCTGGACGGCCGCGTAGGGCCGCCCGTCGGGCATCGGAGGCCGCCAAACAATCGCCCCCGCGCACGCACCACGGAGTGAAAGATGCCTTCTGACAATGATCACATTGAGGAATCCGGTGGCCAGCCCGTCATCCGCTTCGGCGAGCGCGATAACGCTCTGCTCGAAGGTACGAGAAATGGCACACCGCTTGATCTTGCCGAAACTGAGAACCTGACGGACGCTCTGCGCTGGTGCGAGCACGCGTTCAACGAGGACGTGTTGCCGCCCCGTGCCAGGGTGGAGGAGCCGCGCGAATTCTACGCTGCGGCCAACATGGGTTGTCTGCCCCGCAGCCGGGAGCAAGCGCCGCGCAAGCAGTCGCCGCTCCCCGTAGAACGTCAACTCCGCTTCCGCATGCAACTGCTCGAGGCGTCTCGCTTCAGGAAGCTTGACGCAGGTCAAGTCAAGAGAAGCTGAGCTAAGTGGCCGAGGCCCGGACGACCGATATCGATGCCGCGCTCAAGCAACTGAAATCCGACGCGTCTGAAGCAGAAGCACGTCTTCAAGAATTCAAGGAGAGAGGGAACGAGTCCTGGTCGGTGCTAAGCGCCGCGTTGGAAGAATCCCGCAAGTCCTTCGATCAAGCAAGTCGGGCCGCATGGGACGCTCTGAGGGGCTCTGGCGCGAAGAGCTGAACCGCTTGACCACAACGAATGTCGAGCAATTTGTCCGGAACTGCGAGGTACTGCAGTCCGCCGGATTGGGATGCGGAGGCCGCACGCAAGGCTAAGCTCTCGCGTTCGGACCAGCTTGACGCAGATTTCCGAGATTGAATTGACGGACCTATGAAGCCTGCCGGCTGAACAATGAGAACGGCCGCGCGACGTCTACTGTGCGCCAAAGGCCGTCATTCCCGCATGCCTAGCGTGAAATCCAAAGCAGCTTATTAGTCAGAGAAGTTAGCTCTCAGAAGCAACGGAGAGCGACCACCTTTTGCAGCCAACGCAATTCGCACCGGCGGCTCCAACCGCATCGGGAGTACAAAATCGCGGAAGATCGTAGATTGACGTAAAAAATCGTAGCCTCGGTACCGGGGGAGGGAATCGAACCCCCGACCCGAACGATCCGGTTCTGGTTCTGGTTCTGCAGCAAGCAGTACCCGGCGACGGGCAGAGCAGACTGTCCGTTTTGCTCGCCCCTATCCGACTGAAAGCCGGCATTCGTCGCACGATCCTAGTGATTGCATTACCTGATATCCGGATACGCGCTACTCGGACCTTACCGGGTCAACTGCGACTACCATGCCATCGATCGATATGTTCAAATCGGGGAGGCGCAACCACCGATACCGACATTCCGTTCAGGTAGCGATCTCACCGAGGGCGCTCTCTGCGTCCCGAACGCAGTGAACATCTTCTAAGTTATTGATTTTCTTGCTACGGCGAGCGCTCCCGTCCCGTTTTGTTCACGCTCGTTTCACCTAATTCGTTGCGATTTCGTTGCGGCGTTCCTGAAGAAGAACGGCTCAGTGAGACAGAGATGATCTTAGGGGCGCGTGACGGGACTGGGGCGAGGTTCACTGACCAAGGGTCGAAGACAACCGGTCCCGTCCGCGCGTGTATTGCTCGCAAAACTCCGGACGATGGAGGTCTGCTTTGCCATTGGAAGCGGCAGTTGCCCGAGGATGTGGCGGAGCCGCTAAGGGCCACTTCCGGACATGAGGGATTGCGAAGAAGGCGGCTTTGTAGCGGAATCGGGCCCGTTTCAAATCAGCTAACAACTGGTGAACTCGAATTAAGCAGATTTCAGTAGATGTTGAGCACTCGCGCAATCTCTGTTTGGTAATTTCATTTCGGAATTATTGAAACCCGGAAACATGAGGGGCCGTTATCTGAGGACAGCGGTCCTTTGCTTTTCAGGCGCATTTCCGCTTTGCTTCAGAAAGCAGACATCGATTGTTTATCCTTAGTGTCGCCAGCCATCCTTGTCGATCTCGACGCGGAAGCCTTCTGGCATCGGCGCCGCCTCACCCTCGGCTGGCACGTTGCAAGCGGGACAGGGTGCGCCGGCGCCGCCGCAGCTGCAGGCGCGCGGG
Source organism: Bradyrhizobium betae (assembly GCF_004123905.1). Classification (GTDB taxonomy): domain Bacteria; phylum Pseudomonadota; class Alphaproteobacteria; order Rhizobiales; family Xanthobacteraceae; genus Bradyrhizobium; species Bradyrhizobium betae_A. The sequence continues at coordinate 29,301 of NZ_MZXW01000032.1, read as the reverse complement.
CCGTCCCAAGGGCGGTCGAGATGGTTCTCGCAGACCCAGCCAGTGTCGTCGCAGGTGGTGCAACTGATGGTCATTGCAGCGGACTCGGGATAGTGCGTGACAGCCGCATTCGCAAGCCATTGGACGGCGTCAACGAAGGTTCGCACCCGGGTCTCCGCTACGAATCCGTGCAGGTCGTCGCCCAACAGGACCCTGAATCCCGCGTCCCAGAAACTAGCGATCGTACAGTTGATCTCGCTATTATAGAGATCCTGGCGCACGCGAGCAGTTTGGTCCATTTGAAGCTCCGCAAAGCGGGTCGGAGCGGAGAGCCGGCCCCGGCTTCAGGGGGGCTTTTGGGGTTAGGCCGGGGCCGCTCCGCCAGCTCGGTTGGCGAGCTAGCGAGACTCATAATTTGGTCGGGAGATCTTCGTTCCTGCTGCTTCCTTCTGCCGTGAAGTGGCCGGTTTCAATCGAAAGCCGCGCGTCGACGTTTCGGATTGTCGCGCCGGTGAAATGGGCAGGATGGCTGTCTTTTATCTTTGGCAGACATCGGGCAACCTAGTCCGCACCGGGATTTTGCTAGTTCCTCCCGGGACTTGGAGCTCTTATTCGAAGGAAATTTCCATGCCATCTTCTGTTGAGCATATTGTTTTTGCCTACGTTCGGTTGGGGAATAGGACTGCGTTGGAGGACATGCGCATGCACCGGCGCCGGCTGCTAGCTGATGTCCAAACCAGGACGGGTGTCGACCCAAGGGAATCGGTTCTGGCTCTGCAGCAGGACATCGAGCTGATCGAAGCAGGGCTGACGCAGTTCGATCAAGATGGATCGACGACGGACCGAGCGCTCGAACCTCCGGTTCACGCTGGCCAGCCAGCGGTTAGGCCAGCATAGCTTATTGCGCCCCATGGATGCGCGTGCACGATAGGCCCGCGGTCGGCGGCAGCGTTGACGCTCGGTCCCCGTGCCTCGGATTCAGGTGCGGACCTCCAAGGCACGGGGGCCGATTTCGCTGGGGCACAAGTCTTGGCACCATTACAAGAAAAGGCCCCAGCCGAGGGGCTTCCCGCTGGGGCCGTCAGTATTCCGGCACAACCATTTGGATAGAAGTGCCAGCCGCCTCAAGATTGAACATTGCTAGTTTGGGCACGGTATGGCGATAGTTTGCGGAAAGATAATCTAGGTCGTGGCGCGCAAGGCGATTGTGGGATCTCCGCCACTCAGCCGCCGCATATAGGTCCCGCCCGCGTGGCGCTTGCTCATGGAAAATTCAACGGCCACCGAGAATAGCTCCCCTAGGACAGAACCTCGGCATAGTGCTTATCGAGCCAATGATTGCAGCGGCACGACCGGTTCTGAAGAGCTGCTCGGTCGCGGATCCGGATCTCTCCTCGCGCGGTGTCCAGAATGCCCTCGCTCTTCAAAATTTGGATGATGCGAGTGAGATAGCTTCGGCCGATTCCGAGCAGGCCAGCCAGCTCCTCGTGCGTGAGCGCCACGTGTTCGACGCCTGTATGCTCGATGATTTGCAAAATCCACTTCGCCGCGCGCTGCTCGTTCGAGTGGGCCGCGTTACATCCCACTGACTGGCTCTGATGCGCGACAAAGAAATCGGCATATCGCTCGAAAAGGCGGCGTAGCTCAGCTGATTGATGCTTCGCTTCGTTGAGCCTGCGGATGGGCAATCTGGCCAGCGGACCGCCGACCCTGACAACAAAGCGAGTATAGGCGGGCAGTAGCCCGCCGCTGATCACTCCGCCGACCGCTCCTTCGCAGCCCACCAGACCCGTTGCAACCTCTCGATCCTCTTCGACCGCAACGGCGAGTGAAACCAGCGTAGGTCCGCAAGGAAAGTAGACGAGGTCGATAAGGTCGCCGGGATGATAGAGCGTCTCGCCTGCCATGCTCTCTACCACCACCAATGAGGGGGCGAGGAGTTCGTAGTCCGCCTGCTTGAGGTACCGAAGAAGACCGTTAAAAGGACGCGTAATCAGATCCGCCATAGGGGTCCCGTGCGAGGTGGACCGCACCCATAGCGTTCCGTTGCAGGAACCGACTGTATGAATGTGCACACAGGTCGGGATTTATTTGCCCTCAGTGTGGGGAACTAGGTTTTGTTTCCGCGCATTTTCAGGGGATGCCGAGGTACTTCTTTCACATCACGCACGAGCGCACCGAGATCGACCGTGAGGGGGAGGACCTCCCCGACAAGCACGCAGCCTGGAAGGAGGCAACAGTCACCGCCGGCCAAATGCTGCAGGGCCTTGATGGCAAGCTGACGCCGGCGCGCGATTGGCGCATGGAAGTGGCCGACGAATTCCAGAACACGCTCTTCGTTCTGAAGATTCAGGCAGAGAAACCCAAATAAGAGCGCTGACCTTAGCACCGAACGGTGCCACGGCCGCCACGTAGCTGCCGGCGTCGAGCAGCGTCAACGAGCTTCCCACCGTCGGGCAGCGCGATCCTAAATCGGGGGGCTGATGTCGTCGGCCTTTCAAATCTGTTCGGCTCTCAAATGGATCAGGTCTGGCGAAGCCTGATCGCGATGGCGGGTGAGATTTTTCCCGACCTGCCTCTGGTCGGCTACGAGCACGGACCTGATCTGGCAGCCCCCAAATTGGCGGGGTTCGAGACCATGGGTCCTTTGCGGATCTGGAGACTCCCTGCCACGGAGTGCTGATAACAGCTTCGGGTCAATCACGTCGTTCCCACCCCATGCAGGCGGCTTCCGGTTTGCCCCAAGGGACGGACATAACACGGCACCGCCTCAACCGAAGCGATCGGCCAAAGTCGGACTTGCGTCAAATGGCGAAGGTCCTGCAGGGTGGAAAGCGATCATGGCGCTCGCGACCACGACGTGGACGGGTTCTCTTTTGCCCGCCGACAGTGTTTGCTCATCGCGGAGGGAGAACGGGCGGATGCGGGGATCACTCGGGGAGAAGATCGGCGAAGGCACCTCTGCGGACATTCATGCCTGGGCGCCCGGTCAGGTCGTGAAGCTGTTCAAGGCCGGCGTCCCGGAGCGACTGAGCCGGTGGGAAGCGCGCATGACCCGCGCGGTCTTCGCAGCCGGCGGCCCGGCGCAAGAGGTGCTCGACGAGGTCGCACTCGGGGGACGCTTCGGCATCGTGCTGCCGCGCCTCGACGGGCCGACCCTGCTGCAGCTCACGCGCAGCGGTGCCGTGACGTTCGGGCAAGCGGGCGCAATCCTCGCGTCCCTCTTACTGGCCGTTCACAAGACGCCGCCGCCGCCGGAGGTCATCTCCCTGCGCGACCGGATGGACGCCGCCTTAAGTCGCTCCGGTAACGTTGTTCCGAAGCACATCGCCACTGGCATCCTCGCCCTGATCGATCGCCTTCGGCCGGGGGACGAGCTGTGCCATTGCGACCTCCACACCGAGAACGTGATCATGACGGCGGATGGCCCACGTCTCATCGACTGGACCCTTGCGGTCCGCGCGCCCGCTGCTTACGACCTTGCGTGCTGCCACGTCTCGTTGTCTGAGATCGCCCCTGAACGCGTCGACAATCCGCAGCGACCGCGCGCGATCAATGCGGCCGCGCAGTCTGAGTACGGGCGGCTGGCCGGCATGTCGCAAGTGACGCTGACGGCGGCGATGGAGCCTTACTTGCCAATTGCCCGCGCCCGCATTCTCCTCGGGGAGATATTTCCTGCCCTACGGGAGTGGCTGATCCAGCGCATCGAAGTGGCCCTACGCCCGGAGGTTTGAGCCGCACGCGAACCGGAGCGGACTTTCGATGCGGCTCGTATGTCCGCTGGGGGTCATTCGCGTCGGTTTGCCCGGCAAATGCCGGGTCCGGTTTGGCGCTCATCGCCGACATCGCCGTGCTCTGGGCTGAGGTCAGCCACGGGCCGATATTGTTGCAAAAGTCTTTTTGGTGTGTCGAACAAAAATTCTTAGAACCACTGATGCGTTTTGCGCGCGACGACGTGAGGGACCATATCGCCTGATCCAAAATCGATCCCCGATCTCCATAATGGCACTGACAACCGATGCAGCAGCGGAGAGGCCTAGAGATTAGCTTTTGCGAGATTTTTACAGTTGTTCGATTTTCGACTTTTGCAACAAAATCGGCCAATAGCGGAAGCCCGACCGAAGTCGTTATTCGCCCTCCGGAGCTCAGAAAATAGCTAGGGAATGAAGCTAGTAATTATGGCGGTTTGGCTGTTGCTTAGAGGGCCTTCCTGGCCTTACCTGTTGGCTAGGTTTCCACAGTCTCAAGGCCGTTAAGAGTGAGGTCTTTCTTGGCTCAGGACCGATTGGAGAGGCGATTAGCGGCGGTTTTGGCGGCAGATGTGGCCGGTTATAGCCTGCTGATGGGCCGGGACGAGGAAGGAACGCTTACGCAGCTGAAGGCCTTCCGGAAGACGCTGGTGGATCCCACAATCGCGGCACATCGGGGCCGGATCGTCAAGACGACCGGCGACGGTATGCTGGTCGAGTTCGCCAGCGCCGTGGAAGCCGCTCGCTGCGCGGTGGAGGTGCAGCGAGGGGTCGCGCTCGGAAACGTCGATGTGCCCCAGCAGGCCAGGATCGAGTTTCGTATCGGCATTCACGTCGGCGACATCATCTTCGACGACAACGACATCTTCGGCGACGGAGTGAACATTGCGGCCCGGCTGGAAGGAATCGCTCAGCCCGGTGGCATCTGCATTTCCGATGACGCGCAACGCCAAATTCGCGGGAAGCTCGACAGCCCCTTCGAGGATATGGGGCCGCAAAATCTAAAGAATATCACCGAGCCGATGCGCGCCTGGCGATTGAGCGTGGACGCAAAGGCGGCCGAGTATCTTTCGGCGGAGCGGTCTGCGGGGATAGCCCAGCCGCTTGCTCTTCCGGACAAGCCATCGATTGCCGTGCTGCCGTTTCAGAACATGAGCAGCGACCCCGAGCAGGATTATTTTGCCGACGGCATGGTGGAAGACATCATCACGGCGTTGTCGCGGTACCACGGTCTGTTCGTCATCGCGCGCAACTCCAGCTTCGCCTACAAGGGCCAAGCCGTTGATATCAAGCGGGTGGGCCGGGAACTCGGCGTCCGATACGTGCTCGAGGGAAGCGTGCGCAAGATCCCCGGCCGGGTTCGGGTGACGGCGCAATTGATCGACGCCGCGACCGGAGCGCATCTCTGGGCCGACCGCTTCGACGGGGCGATGGAAGACATCTTCGATCTGCAGGACGACATCACGCTGAAGGTCGTCGGCGCAATTGCTCCCAAGCTCGAGCACGCCGAAATCGATCGGGCGATGCGAAAGCCGACCGACAGCCTCGACGGATACGACTATTACCTGCGGGCGATGGCCAGTTTTCACAAAGCCGGCAGGGATGACATCAAGGAAGCGGTTCGCCTGTTCCACAAGGCGATCGAATTAGACGACGGCTACTCGTCCGCCTACGGAATGGCCGCATGGTGCTATGCCCGGCGCAAGTTGAACGGTTGGACGGACGACCAGTCCGCCGAGACCTCGGATGCCGAACGGCTCGCCAAGCGGGCCATCGAATGCGGCAAGGAGGACGCCGTTGCACTCGCAAGCAGCGGTATCGCAATCGGCTACATGTTCGACGATTTCGAGCGCGCCGTGTCGTTGATGGACCGGGCCCAAGAATTGAATCCCAACCTGGCCATGGCGTTCCATCTCAGCGGTTGGATCAGATGCTTCATGGGTCAGCCGGATTTGGCCATCGAGCACCTCGAGCGGGCCGTTCGCCTCAGTCCTCTCGATCCGCAGCGCCCAGGGATGCTGGCGGCAATCGCCGCGGCCCATTTTGCGGCCGGCCGGTTTGAAGTCGCGGCGTCCCTTGCGACCAAGGCCATGCTGGAGCAATCGAATAACTTCATCGCTGCCCTCGTTGCGGCTGCCTCGAATGCGCTTGCCGGCAATGCGGAAGCGGCCAAGACGGCGACCGAGTTAGTACGCTCAAGCGACCCGAATTTTCGGATCAAGAACGTCAAGTACCGCTTGCCGCACAGACAGCCCGAGGTGCTGACCCGATGGGAAGATGCTCTGCGGAAAGCAGGTATGCCGGAATAATCGCAAGGCATGTCGGCGTAATGTCCCCTTAGGGTCAAACTGAGAAGTCTGGCCTGCAACTTGTAGGTCGGCTTTACCCCCCAGCTCCGGACATGACGTTGCACCGTGCAAACTGACGTTTGGCCCATTGCCAGACATCCACCGCGCAAACGCGTGATAAACGACGCAATTTTAATTGCGCCGCACTACCAGCACTCAAATCAGACTGATTTTGCAGATCTCAGCTACGTTGTTGGCAGCAGCGTTAAACACACACTCAATGTCCGCTCAACACCAGCGTCTTGATCGGCAGCACCAAGGCCTGAATCCGCAACAGCAATGCGTGGACAAATCCGGTCGCATCGACGACATGCAACGCGAAGCTCTTGAACGAACCGAGTTTTCCTGACGAGATCAGTTCGTGATTACTGGTGTAGGCATTGGCAATACAACTGCTGCCGGGCGTCACGCCTTCCAGGCCGCCCTTATAGAGCGGCTCCATGAAAACGAGAATGGTGCCCGGACGCACATTGTTCTGCGCCTCAATCAGTTGTTCGCCGCCCCTGAACTGGCCCGCCGCGATGTAGTCCTGCACGTTGGTAACCACCATCGGAATAACGACCCACGGCTTGGAAATACATGTGGCCTCGGCCACCATTCCGACCTTCATGACCTGAGCCTCGATCTGTCCAAACCCTGCCATGAGAGCCCGCCGTCCGGCGCCCTCCGGAATCAGGACGCCGGCCGTCCGCATATTCGGAGTGACGATATCACCCGGCCGCAGCCCGAATTGCTCGACCCGTCCGTCAACGCCGGCGCGAATAAATGTCTTATCCAGATCCACCTGCGCCTCGGCCAAAGCTGCCTCAGCGCTTGCCTTCTCCGCCGGCAGCAGAGCACTCAGCCGCGTCGTCGCGGATTGCTTGGAAGCGGTCGCGGCGTCGAGAGCGCCCTGGCGACCCGCCACGGCCACACCGAGCTTTTCAATATCGCGCTGCGGGACGATTCCGGGGTTGCGCTTCTGCAACTCGCTTTTGGTATCGAGTTCGTCCTGCGCCTGCTGCAGCGAACCCTTTGCCTCCTGAAGCTGGCCTTCCGCCTTCATGACATCTGCCTGCGCCGCCAGCATGGCGGCATCGACTTCAGCGACCTTACGCTTGGCGGTTAGGAGCGAGGCTTCCTGTTTGGCGCTATCGAGCCTGAAGATCACCTCACCTTGCTTGACGTCCGCGCTGACATCGACGTGAACTTCAGCAACTCGGCCGTTGACCTCGGTCATGATAGGGACGGTCCGGTAGTACAACGTCGCCGACGTAGTCGACGGATGAAAGTAGAAGATCATCGTGATCAGCGAGACCGTGAGCATCAGGCAAGCGACGATGCCAAATCGCAGCTCGTACCAGACGGAATAGAGCGTGATCTCGTGGCCGATCCGCTTGCCCTGCCGATAGCGGCGGTAGAGGTAGTCCGGAAGGATCGTGAGGGTGGCGCAAAGGAGAAGTTCAAGCATGGCCGGGTCCCCCTCGCTTAAGATCGCGCTGGATCTTGCTCTTGATCTCGTCCACGGCAGCGGTGGTCTTCAGTGTACTGTTGGCGGCGCCCGGCTTTGTCGCGTCAGGCACGCCGGTACCAGCGTGAGCAGCGGTCTCACTTGGCGGCTCAGTCGGGTCTTCCTCAGGCGAAACGCCCGCCATCTTTTCGACCGATCCCGCAATCCTGCGCAGCGGCGAGCTGAAATCCGGCAGGTCAACCATGGCAAGAAAAAGCCCGATCACCCAAAAAAGGTGGTTGTGCGTAAACAGCGCCAGCAGGCACAGCACAGCCACGATCTCAAATTGGAACTTCTGCGACTTGTGGGCCATCCGCTCCGGCAGCGAGTGCAGGTGCAAATAGAAGATACCGACCATGAGAACGGCGAAGATCAGAAAAATGCCGACGCCCACCATAAGGGGATCTGTGTCGCTCGGAGCAGTGATGAAGCCGGGTAGGTGATGGGGTCCGGCCGGATGCAGGTCGCTCACGTACTCCTCCTCCTCCCGAACACCGGGCTTGGTTCCCTGCATCCTTACACAATGAAGGAACTTGGCAAGCCCGGCTTGCACCGAGGGCCAACGACCTTGCCGGAGGTTCGCTAGGACTAGCGGGCTTCGAACCGCCGTGAGTTGACAGTGTGGCCTTCGCCGCCTCTTTATCCTGGTTCGGTCTGTCTTGGGACGATGCTTTGCCCTGACGGTGGGTGTGAACCAAGAGGACGCCTTTGAGGTAAGTCAATAAAAGAAGATCCGATCTGGATGGGTCGGAAGAGGCAGTACTGGCCGAAACAATCTCGCGGCCATTAGGCGAGGCCGTTTGAACGGAGGTCCGCTATGGGTCATAACCGCCCTTCGGAGTGCCGGCCGGCTGCGTCTAGTCTACCCCTATGAGCCGACCACCCGGGACGCTGCCAGACTTCGCGTTCGGGCCAACTGCAGACTCGTGCAGCGCAGAAGATCGTTATTCAATCACCGTTGGCGTGGCCGAGCAGCGTCGCAGGGAGATCGATGCCGAGCGCCCCGACCTTCGAGAACATCGGAATGCTCCCGGTCCTCAACCCGGAGGTCTGCAATGGGTGGTCATTAGCGGACATCGCTGAGCGCTTAGCGCACGTCCGCTTTAATCAACTCGTCAGCCCTCGCGACCAAATGCTGAGGAACAGATAGGCCCATATCTTTGGCAGCTTTGAGGTTGATCGCAAGATGGAATTCGCTCGGCCCTTCGACGGGCAAATCACTTGGCTTTGCCCCGTTGAGGATCTTCTCGACGAAATATGCGCCCCGACGCCATATGCCATCAATTGTCGGACCAAAGGCAAGCAGTCCGCCGCTCTGCACCCATTCTCGATATTCATGGGCGTTCGGAATTTTGTTTTGTATTCCGAAGTCGACAATCCTCTTGCGATCAAAGACGAACATCGGATCGGTGACGGTAGTCATCGCATCAATCATCGTATCCTGCCTTTTGCGCAGGATTGAAGCAAACGCGACCTCAAATTCCGGCGGTGAACGAACTTCAAACGGCTGCGCTTCAATTTCCAATTTTTCAAATCCCGAAGAAATACTGTTGAGATGATTGCTGGCGTAGGAGGGAAGCGGATTGTAAAGAACTGCCAACCGCGAAAGTTTTGGAACAATTTCTTTCAAGAACTCGACACGTTTGACATCGCGAGCAGGCGAGAGATTGTCGATACCCGTAAGGTTCCCGCCAGGATGTGAAAGAGACGAGTATAATTTGGTTTCAACGCCGCCGCGGCTCGAGAGCACGACAATGGGAATTGTCGCAGTAATCTTCTGCACCAAAAGTCCGGGGTAATTTCCCACAGCCACGATCACGTCGACATTCTGCCGGACGAGATCGGCAGCCATCCCGGGCAGAAGTTCCGAATGTCCTTTTGCCTCCCGCCATTCGATGGTGAGATTGTTGCCCTCTGAATAGCCGCGATCACTTAATTCGCGAACGAAGCCGTTTACCCAAGGATAGCTGCTCAGATTAGCCGTCAGATATCCAATGCGGTAAATCTTTTTAGATTGCTGCGCTTGAGCCGCCAGCGGCCACACCGCAGCGCCGCCGAGTGCCGTTATGAACTCGCGCCGCTTCATGTCTGATGCCTCCGCAAAGCCTAGAGACAACCTATCACTCGCCCCAAACTAACACATTGGGGCCGGCCGGCCATGACCTCTGCCACAGAATCTCGAGTACGCCTGCCAGCCGCGCGATGTGCGGTGCGGGTTCAAAGGTGAAAAACACAACGCGAGCATATTCAGTCCGCTAGAACGGACCTCAATGAGACGTGCTGCCACTTCGTGCATGGGCCACTTGCAGACATCGCGCGAGCGGTGTGCATTTCGAGCAACGTATTTCGCTTTCGGACCGACGTGCAGCAAGATCAAACGCCCACCCTCAAAGAGGATGGGCGCGTGGTGACCTACGACATGATGACGTCCTACTTCTTCTCGGCGCTGGCTTCCTTAGCTGGAGGCGGCTTCATGCCGACGGTCAACTGGCGGATTTTTAAGGCGCCGCCTTCACGTATGTCGATGGCGCCCCAGAACACTGTGACCTTGGTGGCGTCGCCGCTCTTAGGGTCCTTACCGAAGATGTCGGTCTCGCCGTTGGCAACGACCAGATCGTTGTTGATGACCGACATGTTGCCGACTCTGATCTCTATATGATCGGTGCCGTTCTTGAAGTTGTTTTCGTATACGGTCTTGAGATCGGAAAACACACCGCCCGGGTTGATCTGGACCCCGTCCTTTGTATAGAGCGCAGCAACACAGGCCGCGTCTTTCTTGGCGACGCAGTCGGTGTAGGCGACGGCTAATTTTTCGGCCTCCTGCTTGACCTCATCGGCCAGTGCCGGTGCAGAGATGAAGGCGGAAGAACACAATGCCAAGAGCAATGAACGTCGCTTCATAGCAACTTCCCCTCTGGTTGTGATGCACAATTGCATCGCGACGTCCTCCTGACGTAGGACGTCGCGTTGCATTTGTTCCGAGGGGCATTCTTTCGTTAGGCTGTAATACTACCGGCTTGTGAGTATATGCCATTTTGCACGGCTTGGCGCGCGCCAACCTTGATCATCGACGACGGGGCGGGCGGCGAATGCGGTCGGGAAAGACAGGCAAGTTGACGCATGTGGAGATGAAAGTGTCTTGCTCGACGCGCGATGGCCGACCTTGTTATCCAGATTGTTTACCAAAGCGGTCGGCAAACGGCCCAAGCAATTGCTGGACCGCTATCAAGCGGCCGGAGGCACGCACATCCCGATCCAGCTACTTGTGCGCGACCGCACCGCTCGATAGGCCCGCTAGTGAGAGGGAGTCTCGGAACTCGGCCTCCGGGACGCATAATACGTTGCACTATCACTGATCTTGTCGGGTACCCATTCCTCCGCGGTTGCGTCCCAATGATGAGTGTCGTCGAAGTGTTTCCAGAGTGGCCGCTTCGGCTTGCTTTCACCCTTCTGTCGGTTTGCATTCAGTGCGCGGAGTTGGACGACGAGCACCCCAGCCATCATCACCCATTCGCGAGCGCTATATCGGGAGTTCCATTTGATTGCGGCGAGCATTGGATGCCTCCTTCAAAGTAAGAAGCCTCTGCCACATTAGCGTGGGCCAAGAATGCAGGGATATAAACTACCTCACAGTTTGCCGACATCTTCGACATAGCCGCGGGCGATCTCACTGCGCGGCGACCGTAACCTACGTTCGTTCGGTACTCGGGCGTCATTTTGCCGCGCCATCAAAACGCCCGCGACGATGTGTAGGATTGTTTTTTGGTCGCAAAGGCACGTCTCTCTTAGAGAGTGGATTTTATCGATCGTAGGTGCGCTCTCCATAGAGGTCAGCGCATGCTCCGTCCAATGACCGCTTCGGGTCAAAAGCGTCGGTCTCGCGCTCGGCTGCAAACTTCCGGTCTACCCCTCTGAACCGACATGTCGCCGCCGGTCAGCGGTAGCGAAGGGCCACAAGCCGACATCGGCGCGATGTTTGCTTTACGGCTTCACAGTGACGAACCCTTCGCTCCATGCATCCTTGTCGACTTCCATCTTGCTGACTTGGAAACAGTCGGGGTAGTCGCGAAAGCCCTCAAACTCAAGCTTGCGCATTCTTGCTGCTTCCGCGTTGGCAGCGCACCGAGTACCCAGTTCTGGGTCGGCTTAGCGATGGGCCAACAGGCGACATCGCAGGCTTAGCGCTGACATCGAGGGGCGTTTGCCGGAACACCTCACCGCTCCCGAGGTTATAAATAATCGTGAGTAAAGTAGGTAGACTGCCCGCGGTCGGCCCCAACCCAGCGGGGGGTCTTTTGCCACAAGGAGGAGCAGATGCCAGCGAAGAAGACAGCACTTGGACGCAAACAGGACCGCGCCCGCGTGGCTAAAGGTCAGGACTACGAAGTGCGATACGAAGCCAAGAAGACCGGCCGCTCGGCCTCGGCGGTGAAGAAGGCCGTGAAGAAGGTCGGCAATAGCCGCAAGCGCATCGAGAAGCGTCTCGCTCGCTAACCAGAGCGGCCGAGTAGAATTTTCAGGCACGGCTGAAAACAGGTGAATGCGGTCAGCGTGCGCAGGCGCGGTTCGATGTCCGCAGGTTGATCTCCGCCTTCCGGAACGCGAGCTCGTCTCGACGGTATACTCAGCGACATCGACGTACCAAGCGTTGGACCGGCCGTCCGCGCCGCCGTCCCAGCGGTAGCCGCAGTCAGTCTCCATCTCAACGGGAGCAATCGCCGCGCGCCCTACTGGACGTCAGCCACGTAGGTTCCCAGAAGAACCGCACGGCTTCGACCTGCGCCTCGTGCACGCCGATGCCGATATCCTCCAGAAAATCGGGCCTCTCCCTGAGATCGGCAAGCAACTCCGCCCTAAAAGCAGCTCGTTGCCGCCAAAGCCAAGGCAACGCCAGAAATGCCAGTGCATTCCGCAGGGAAGCAGCAACGCGTGCTCGATGTTCCCGGACGATTCCTCCGCCGCTGGACCAATCTGCTCGCGAGCCGGAAGGTATTGCTTTGATATCCAGTTGCAGCCGCATTCGGAGATCTCCTAAGTCGATTGAGCGGGACCCTGATGAACCAATTGGACTCGCGTGTCGCCCGTTCACTGGAGGAGCGATCTCGACGAGATGCCGCGCCTCGGGGCGCAGCGCCTGCGAGATTGCGTCCAAGCAGTCGGCCGTCGGCAAACGAAAAGTCATTCCTGTTGCGGCTCCGCGAATCCGGCAATCAGCTTCACGAGCTCTCTTTGACCGCTGGTGTGGGTTTTTCGAAACACGTTGTGAAGGTGCGTCTTGACCGTCGCCTGCGTCAGGCCGAGGAACTGCGCGAGCGCCTTCATGCCATCGACTTTCATCACGGCATCGATGACGCGGACTTCGCCGGGAGTGCACTCGTACAGCCTGGCCAGCGCTTCCAGCGCCAGCGGATCTGCCGGCGATATCTTGCGGACGTACACGGCGACCTTTGCGGAACGGAGCGCGTTCGTCGCTTGCCCCTCGCCTGCCATCAGGGGCAGCGCACGAACGGAGTAGCGGAGCGGCGGCGAGGCGAGAAGCGAAAGCGGACCCGCCTCATTGCCATCCTCGGCCACAGCAAGTGCGCCACGCAGCGCGCGTTGCAACTTCGGCGTTGTCGCGGTCAAAAGCCCCATCCGTTCGACAAGCAGCGCACCCTCCTCCAGCATGGCGCGTCCGGGCGCATTGGCGAAGTCGAGGCGCGCGTTCGGGCCGAGCAGGAACACGCCGACCCTCACATTGTCGAGTACCTGGGTCAGGATTCTTCGCTCCGCTCCGTGCCGATCGAACAGCCGCCCGAGTGCGAGCGCGCGCTGCGGGGTTGCATCATAGGCGTACTTGCCGCTGCTCATGATGCCGCTGTCCGGATGATCGACTCATCGATTGTCCGCGTGCAATCGGGGGATGGCGGTCGCGGCGCATGCCGCGGTGGCGAGGCAGATGTCGCGTACATACTAGGCCGCGCACGCCAACGCTTTAAGCGTTTTAGGAGGGGTGAACGAGCAACTCGTAAACGCGCGGAATCGGAAGCCCGCTCCGTCTGCCCAATCAAACGAGCAACGTTAATCGGGAGAAGGATGATGTGAAGGAGCAGCACCGGATGTATATGCGCCAATGCCCCAAAGCAGATGAAAAGGATGTTGCTCCCAATTGCCAGCAGCCGGAGATGATACATCGTTGTCATGCAAAACGTTGCCAATACCGTGAACGACGCGGTATAGCCGATCACATCGACCCAGATCATTCTCGGCTCCCGACCTTATCAGGTCCAGGAACCCCGCACGGCGGCGGCGATGTGCAGTCGACGAAGGATTTAGCGGCAATGCTCACTTTGTTGGCTGTCGACGAACTGCCTGCCGCGAGCACTCCTCCGACGATAAGAAGCGCGATGGTCGAATAGAGGCACGAGATCGCAACGGACCATCGAATGGCGAGCTTCCGATCTTCGAGAGAAAGTTCCGAACTCAACGGGCGTCTCATATCGAATCCTCCAAAATCGAGGTTTGTTCAGTCGGGATCTGATCGGTGGCGCTCCGTCACAAATCCTCCACAACTATTACGTGCGTTAACGTGGGGCCACGACCAAGATGCGTCCCATAGAAGTGTGTGGGTTGGGCTCACCTGGGGCGCGACAGGTGCGCCGCGATGGCCAATCCGCTAAGATGTTTTCGTTGCGATGCTCCTTCCTAAGTTCGCCCAGAAGCCCTGACACAACGGTGACCTCGCAAGCGGCCGGATCGCCTCGATTTAACGGTAAGACCCAAGAACCTTTGCCGGCGCCCGGCTCAAATGTGAGTTCCACACTTGCGGCCCATGCAGTCCGGCGTAAAAATCGAGGGCAAAGCCCGACAATCGATGCCGTGGTCTCGGTTGTTCTATGCAGATGCTCCTCCCGGCAATGTGGGCCCCGACGTCATGACTTTCGCCCAACATGGTCTTGCTGCAGCCAGAAGTCGCAAAATCGTTTTGAAAGAATTCGAAAATGTTCCTTAAACGGCCCTAAGCATGGCGACGATCTATTCGTTTGGACCGTTCCGACTGGACGACGAGAGCGAAATACTGTTTCTCGGCGATGAGCCGACGACTATCGGTAGGCGAGCCGTCGCCTTGCTGCGCCTCCTAATCGAACAACCCGGCAGCCCCGTCTCCAAGGACGCACTGATGCAGGCAGCGTGGCCGGGACTCGCGGTCGAGGAAAGCAACCTGCCGGTACAGATTGGGGCGCTGCGCAAAACGCTTAGTCAGGAGCCTGGTGGCGAAGGTTGGATCGAAACGCTGCCTCGTCGTGGTTATCGGTTCGTTGGTCCCGCACCAACAAAAGCGGCGCAAAGTCGCCGCGTCGTGCAGCCGGCGCCGGCCTTTCGAGACCATGCCAAGCCGTCGCAGATCAGGGATGTCTGCCCGCGGCGCGCCATCCCTGAGCGCCGCCAGGTTACGATCCTGTCATCCGATTTGATTAGCGGCCGGCTCGAACTCGAAGAGATGCGCGAGGCAGTCAGAGCCTATCAAGGCCGCGTCACCGAGGTGATCCAGGCATTCCACGGCACTGTCGCCGAAACCGTCGGCAACACAGTCGTCGCGTATTTCGGCCATCCTGTCGCACACGAAGACGATCCCGAGCACGCTGTTCATGCGGGGCTTGCGCTGTCTGCCGCAGTCGAGGCACTCGAGATGCCCGCAAGCGGTTCTTTGCGTTGCCGGATAGGCATCGCCACCGGCGCTGCCATTGTCGACGAGAGATCACACGGAATAGTCGGGGACGTCGCCGGCTTTGCGCTCCGGCTGCAGGCGTCAGTGGAGGACGGCGTCGCTATCGACGAGACGACCCAACGGCTGGTCGGCAGCCTCTTCGAATACCGGAGCATCGGGACGATCGATGTCGGCGGCGGTCGGGCGAGTGCCTGGCGCATCTTGGGGGCGAGCTCGGCCAAAACCCGATTCGAATCACTGCGCGGCGCCACCCTAACACCCTTTGTCGGCCGCGGCCGGGAACTCGACACACTCGCGCATTGGCGAAGCGAAGCGGCGACACGTCTGTGCGTAGTCGATATTGCGGGAGAGCCAGGAATCGGCAAGTCGCGGCTGTTGCACGAATACCGTAGCAAGCTCATCGCGGATGGTGTGCTGGTGCTCAGCGGCAATTGCTGGCCGGACAGCCAACAAGCATCATTTCGGCCCTTCATCGAGGTCGTGCGGCGGGTCTTTCGCGTGGAACGCGACGAGAGTGCAACGGGCACAGCGCGCAAGCTCGACATGGGACTAGCGTCGGTCGGCCTTGCGACGCGAGAGAACGTTGCCCTGCTGATGAACCTGCTTGGCCTCGCGCCGCTACCCGGCAGCCTCGACGGACTTGACGGCGTGCTGATCGGATTGCGCACCCGCAGTCTGCTGCTCGATCTGCTGCGCGAGCGTTGCAAGCTATCCCCTGTCGTTGTCCTGCTGGAAGACCTGCACTGGATCGACCAAGCCTCGCAGGAACTGCTTGGTCGCCTGATCAATGCCGCGGATGCGCCGCCGCTCTTGATCGTCAACACCTATCGCGAAGGCTACCAGCCCTCCTGGCTTGGCCACGTCGACACGACGGTGCATCGCCTCGAGCCGTTGTCGCAGGACGACACTGCCCGGATCGCTACAGTGCGGCTTGGCTCCGCCGCTGAGGATGCTGCGCTGGTGCGCCTGATCGTCGACAAGGCAGAAGGCAATCCGCTGTTTGCCGAAGAGATCGCGAACTTCTTGATAGAACTGCAATCGGAGCAGGCCAGCGGCGTGCACAATGCACATCGCGGCACCGTGACGCCATTGCCCGCGAGTGTGCAGTCGCTGCTGATGGCCCGTGTTGACCGCCTCACGCCGGCCGACAAGGAAGTGCTACAAGCCGCCTCGGTGATGGGCCGGCGGTTCGGCGCCGATACTCTGGCCAGGGCAACTGAAATCCGGGATATCGGCGAGCGGCTTTCCGCCGTGGAGGCGCTCGACCTCATTCATCCCGACGGCGCGACGGGCAACTTCGTCTTCAAGCATGCCTTGATTTGCGACGCGCTCTATTCGGGGCTTTTGAGCGCCCAGCGCGCGGCCTTGCATCTAAAGATCGCGCGAGAGATCGAGCGGCGCAACGCAGATCGACTGATCGAGATCGCCGAGACGCTCGCCCATCACTTCTCGCGGACCGATCAGACCGAGAAGAGCGCTGAATATCTGGCGCTGTCCGGCCGCAAGAGTTTTGGGGTGTATTCGCTGGACGAAGCCGAGCACTTCCTGAAGCGCGCCATCGCGCTCGCCCGCGCAGAGGACAAGACCCGGCTCGATGTACGCGTGGCCACGGCCATGATGGACCTCGTGAAGGTCTTGTATCTGCAATCCCGCTCGCTAGAGACGATCGCGCTGGTCGAGCCGGAATTGGGACGCCTCGATACGCTCGGCGACATCGAGCCCGTCGTGGTCCTGCTCGACCTCTATGCGATGGCCTTGGGGACGCAATGTCGCTTCCAGGAAGGGCGGCGCGTCGGTGAGCGCGCGTTTGAAATTGCGCAGCGGCTTGGCGATCAGCGCGTGCAGACGCACGTCCGGGCCAGCATTATGATGCTATCTCTGATGACTGACCCGGAGCCGGTCGCCGACTTCAACCGTATGGCCGAACAGGCCTATGAGAAGGCGAAACTCCACGGTGACGCGTACATCATTGGCCGCACGCTCATGATCATCGTTTGGAACAATGTCAATTTTGGTCTTCTTCTCGAAGGCCGTCAGTGGGCCGATCGGTTGATGGCGTTCGGCCGCGAGCGGGAGGATCCCCGCGCTCTCGGCACGGCCCTATGGCTGCTGGGCTGGCTCGCCATCATCGCGCAGGATTATGAGGCGGCGTTGGCTTACGGGGAGGAATGCCTGCGCATTGCGCTAACGCCGTTAGACCGGCAGTTCGGCGAGACGGTGGTGGGTAACAGCCAGCTGCTGCTGGGCCGTGTGAGCGAGGGAGTGGAAACTGTTCTCCGCCACCGACGGCAGGCCGAACTAAACGGCTGGCGACTCAGCGCGATGACGGGAGAAGTTGCGCTTGCGCTTTCCATGTTGATGCGCGGCGAGCTTGCCAAGGGTGTGCGCTCACTGGAATCCGTGATCGAGCGAGCGGAAAACGAATACGGCTACCGAAGCTACGCAAACTGGGGACGCATCTATCTGGCGGAATTCTATATAGCTGTGCTAACCGGGACCGGGAAACCCTCGCTGCGGGTTCTGCTGAAGAACTTGCTCTTCCTCATGCGCACCAAGCCGACGGCCGCCGCGAAGGCGAACGCGTTGCTGCGTGAGGCGATGGCCGACGCCTGGTTTAGCGAACGCGGGGTGACCCGCGCCAGGATCGAATTCGATCTCGGTCAGATCTGCAGGGCGACGGGTCGGACCGATCTTGCCCGGGGTCATTTCGAAGCCGCGCGGGCGATCGCGATCGCTCAGAATGCCCCGAACTGGCTCACCAAGATCGATGCGGCCACCGTCCATCTTGAAAACGGGAGATAGGCATGGCGACGATCTATTGGTTTGGATCGTTCCAACTGGATGACGGGAGCGAAATCTCGTTTCGCGGCGAAGAGCCCACGACAGTCGGTCAATGCGCGCTGACCGGCCGCAACGGCGACGCATCGCACTTCTTGACCGGATGCGCGGACAAGGAATGGGGCGGATCGGGCGGGGCATCGCCGGACGGCTAGACAGCCCCGGCGTATGGTGCCCACACCGGATTGCTACGGTCCCACTGGTGCGTGATCGTTTACGATCTGCAGCTATATTTGTATCTATGGATCTCGAGTACGACCCCAAGCACGGGCCGGCCGCCCTGAGCGATCGGTCCAGGCGGCCGGTACGCTATGCCAATCAGCTCCCGGAGCAAATCGAGGGCCTGATTGTCCGCCTCAAAGCCGAGAAACCGCGCTGGGGCGCGCGCAAGATCCGGGAACTGCTGGTCCGGCGGCTCGATGGCGATGTTAGGATTCCCGCCAAAAGCACCATCCCTGCGGTGCTCGATCGCCATGGCCTGGTCAAGCGTGGCGGCGGGCCGCGCCACCGCGCGCGCGGCACGCCGCTGTCCACGGGTACCGGCCCCAATGATTTATGGTGCACCGACTTCAAGGGCGAGTTCAAGCTCAGCAATGGCCGCTACTGCTATCCGCTCACCGTCACCGATCATGCCTCGCGCTTCCTGTTGTTGTGCGAAGCGCTCGATTCAACGCGTGAAGACCCTGTAATTACTGCCTTCGAGCGTTTGTTCCTCGAGCGCGGCCTGCCGCTCGCCATTCGCTCCGACAATGGCGTGCCCTTCGCCAGTCCCAACGCCTTGTTCAACCTCTCCAAGCTCTCGGTGTGGTGGCTCCGACTGGTATTGCAATCGAACGCATCAAGCCGGGTCACCCGCAACAGAACGGACGTCATGAGCGCATGCACCTCACCCTCAAAAAGGAAACCACCCGGCCGCCGGACGGCAATAGCTTGCAGCAGCAGGAACGCTTCGATGCCTTCGTCCGCGAGTTCAACTCCGAACGCCCGCACGAGGCCCTCGACATGAAATGTCCTGCCGAGCTCTACGTCGCCTCAGCGCGTTCCTATGCCGGCCTGCCGGAGCTGACCTATCCGTTCCACGATCGCGAGGTCCTTGTAACCGCGTGCGGCCGCCTTTGCCTGCACCGCAAGCGGATCAACATCTCAACCGTGCTGGCGGGCCAGAAGCTCGGCATCAAGGAGGTCGACGAGAGCATTTGGCTCGTCAGCTTCATGCACTATGATCTGGGATACTTCAACCTGGAGCAGAAAACCCTGCAACCTCTCGACAACCCGTTCGGCACGAGGCTGTCACCCATGTCTTAGGTACGTTCCGTTACCCATGTCTTCGGGCCGGACATGGGGAAAGGTGGTAGCGGGAGAGCGCTACCTACGTTCCCCCCGACCCATTTTCGCGGAGTTTTTGATATCCGTGGCTTAAAGCCGAGCATCCGGATCGCGGACCGGCTCCCGGCCCGAAAGGAAAAGAAGGGGGCCGGGACCAGGGGGCCAAGGTTTAGGTTTAAAGGGGCTCCCCTACCGCGGGAGGCCGGTTTGATTGGCTAGTTTCCAAGGCAGAGACAGCCGGCGACTAACGAAAGGGGTTGGGATCGATAGCCCGCCAGCACGGCAACCGGGCCGGACATCCGGACGCGGGGGCCGCGATGGGACTATCCTATCGATATTCATGCACGCGACAGTCCCGCGCGAATTCGCACCGGCGTCCGGATGTCCTGAAGATCGACCCGCGTATTGACCAGATGGCGCCTAAGCTCCTGAAACACGGGTGCCTGCTGGTCGCTATCCTCAATCGAGAGAATAATCGAAAACGGCACGCCCTCAGCCGGAAACTGCGCTTCGGCTCGAACGTTGCTTTCGACCTCTAAACGCCACTCGGTGCTATGGCCCACACCATCGCCGAAATCGTCCTCGTAACGCTTCGTCGGCCACCACTTTAAACCATGATCGATTAACGCACGTTCCGGAGGTGTTATTCCATTAGTTTTGGGTAGGAAGACCTGTTTGATTTGATTTCGCCAACTTGGTTTGCCGTCTTTCCGATCGACTGGTTGCCTTTGCTGCAATAGTGCATCCAAATTCACGCGAACGAATTCGGTCCCGAATGCCGGATCGACTGGAGGCTCATAAACCAAAGTCATCTTCACGCGTCCGCGGCAGGACCGCATTGCCGCATCTACAAGTGAAGTGGGCCAGGAGAATGGGAACTGCAAAATGGCAGGACGTCGCTCACCAATGGTTAGGCGGCTCTCAAAGACCAAGGTGATGCCGTGGTCGTCGGTCTCCAGCATCATGCCTGCCGCAGAGGGTTGCCCAAATCCGATAAACTGACGGGCAATGTCCCGCAATGATCGCGCTCCAAGCGCGTCAGGCGTTGTCGCATTGTGGATTAGGAATGCGCGAAGTGTGCGAGGAGCCAGACGTTCACCCGTTATGACGTCAAGCGAAGCCAGCGTCTTGGCAACAAGAGGTGCGGCAAAACTCGTTCCACGCACTTGTTGGCTAGACCCGTCGGCCGAACATGAAGAGAACCCGGTATGTTCTGCGACCGCCTGATCACCGGCCCCACCGTAATGCGAAAGGTCAGGCTTCACGCCAACCCTCATTCCGGGACCCCGTCGAGTGTAGGTGGCGGGTGCCCCTGCGAGGTGTTTGCAGCCGGGAGGATTGAGCGCGCCTACGGCGAGCGCTCGAACGCTTTCGCAGGGGATGGATATCGCATCCGAAATGGATCGCGCAGCCAACGCTGCCAAGACTTGACCCGGCTTTTTCTGCCAAGGCTGTCGCCACTCGAAACTATCTAGATTGCCTGCAGAATTCACTATCGTGATACCAAGGCGATCTTGGATTTCATCTAAGCGCGCCGCGTAGACGCTATAGTAATCCTGCTCAACAGGGGAATTCAAATTGAGCGACATGTTGAAGATGCGGACGCCGTGCTGATCCCGCGCTTCCGTTAGGGCGGCTTCAAGCTCTTCGAGAAACGCTTCAAATCCACGTGTCCCGTAAACGTCAAGAAAGGGCTTGGTAGACAGGAGTGGAATATCTACTAAATCACAGCCGTCCGCCTCGCGTCCGATTTCCGGTCCATTTGCACTTCGCGCGGCGACCAACACGCCGCCGACACAGGTTCCGTGGCCGGCATCTATCTCAGTCGCATCCAAAAAATCATGACGATGTACGATCCACTGATCGAAACAGGGCGCGATGCCGGTATCTATTACGCCGACTTTCGGATAAATTCCCGCCTCTACACGCAATGGGACACTAAAAGGTTGCTTAGCCGGCGGGGCAGAGGCAGCTTCAGCGGGTTGAAAAATAATAGGCGGCCTGATCATCCGCACAAGTGAGTGTTGCGCAATCCGATTGAGTACTTCCTCATGTCGATCAACGCTCTGATCAATTCCACCCGGATCGCTTACTTCAACTGCCTCTCCCCGAACCTCCCGACGATCCTCGATCATCGGCGGAGAACGCCCGTTGGTGAGTAGCAACTCAATTCCTTGAATTCCCCCGCTGCTTGGAAGAAGGGCTGCATGGGTACCTCGTCCAACCGAGAGTATGAGGCGTTGAAAAGCATCGAAGGATCGCCACAAGCCCAACACATCGTCATTGCCGCCTGACGCTAACGGCGCCTGCTCAAACAACTCAATAATATAGCCACTCGCCGCGTTCGGATGAACCGATGCACTTACGCCGGCCGCCGCGGCAAACGTCCGTTTCCGATCGGGACGGGCAATCTCGATAGTCTCGATCGCCCCCAATTCAGACCGGGCGCGACTAACGTAAATGTACGTCTTTCCTTCTGACGTTATTCGTTCCTCGAACTGCATATCGGCCTGCGCGATCCGAGACAGCAACCGTCTCAGGTATAGCCGGGGCATTCGAAAGAAAAGTTCGCCGGGCGCGGCTGCACCCACGCAAGGAAATTGTTCCGGAAGAAGCGGCGCGATTTGCGTAGACCGAGCACTTGGGGCGCTCCACGTTTGGTGCAGTTACTCTTGGGGCGCTCCATATTTCGGAGCATTTTTGCGCGCCGGGCGCGGCAAATGAGAAATGTCTGCTTTGCTCTCAAGAGCGGCCATTGCAGCTACATGCGAGCAATTCCGCTAAGGGCCGCTTTTGTTGCAGAAGTCGGCAGTGACCGGTGATGTGGTTCGGCCATTTCACTTGGGGTAGCGGGGCCCGCAACCCCGATGCTCTCTACGCAACTTTTACGCTACGCAGTACACAGAGCCTGAGCGGGTGGCGGTCGCGCGACCAGCGATGCGAGCCGCCGTAGGTTCTGAGCAATGGCGGCCAGAACAAACTCGTCCTGAGCGCCTCGTGGACCACGCAGTCGGAGCCGACCAAGCTTCAGGATGCGCTTCAAGTGTGCGAACCTCATCTCGATCTTCTTGCGCTCATGCCGCGACCGTTCGAAGCCCTTGGTGCCAGCCAACGACCGGGCAACGTCTCGGGCATGCTCATGGATATCGCGCGGGATCTTGCGTGATGGCTCCTTTGGGCAGCACTGCGGTTTGAGCAGGCATGCATTGCAGTCGAGCTTGCTTGCGCGATACAGAAGGGTCTTGCCCTCGTGCACGGTACCGCTCGTCCCAAGCCGCTTTCCGCCCGGGCAGTGGTAGACGTCGCTGGTCGGGTCATATCGAAAGTCGCTGCGCGAGAAGGTGCCATCATCCCGCTGCGACTTGTCGAACACGGGGATATGTGGCGCGATGCCCTTCTCTTCGACCAGCCAGTTCAGCATTGGAGCGGCCCCGTAAGCGGTATCCCCGATAAGCCGCTCCGGCTTGAGACCAAAGCGTTCCTCCGTTCGCTCAATCATGGTCCTCGCTGCTCCGACCTCGGCCTGGCGAATGGAGCGGGAGGCCTCGACATCAACGATGACGCCGAACTTCACGTCGATGAGATAATTGTCGGAGTACGCGAAGAATGCCGGTCCCTTGTGAGCTCCGGTCCACTGCGCCGCGGGATCGGATGGGGAGACGAACTTCGGCACAACGTCGCTGGCGGCGCCCCACGCTGTATCGTCGAGGGTCTCCAGATACTCCTTCACCGCGCGGCTGTTCGTGGAAACCGGACCTCGGCCTATTCCTGCATGCGGCGCAAACGATGGGCGTTCACCCTTCACGTTGCATCGTCGTTGAAGACTCGGTGTCCGGGATTCACGCAGCAAAGGCCGCAGGTATGCGGGTCTTAGGTTTTACCGGGGGCGATCCGGGGGTTGAACAGGAGTTGGCAGCAATCTGCGAAGACCTTTTCCATCGAATGGGTGATCTTCCGGCTTTGCTCCAAGATCGTATTGAATGATCGCCCATCGAAAAGCGAGAGTTCCGATAAGGGTCAATCGCGTCGGTTTGCCGCTGAGGCGGTGACGTCTGGTCTGACCTCACAAGCGGGAATCGTCCGATCGAACAGGCATGTCTCGAACGGGCCGCTTCCGGACGCACGCATTGCAACAAGAAAGCCTATGCGGTCCTTACCGGTGCGGGGAGCGCCAGCGCTGCCACGGCATCTGCTATTCCCGGCGTATCTGCATAGGTAACCATGTGACCGGCATCCTCGACGAGATGTAGCAGGGAGCGGGGCAACGCCTCGTGCAGGCGACGCGACTGGTCGGCCTCGATGAGCCGGTCAGCCTTTCCATGCACGATCCTAACCGGACACCGGATGCCCCGATATTGAAGCTGCAACTGCGCAGCAGCTGGAATAAGGAACGCGCTCTCCTCGGCGGCCGCCCTCAACTGCTTGGGCCGGAGAGCCAACGAGATCGGAAATTCGTTCTTGAATTCCGGCGGAATGGCACGCGGCGCGAACAAAGTGCGCATCAGCTTCGGCATAATGGCCCACGATATGAACGGCGAGATAGTGTACCGCATCAGATCACCGAGCAGCGGCATTGCCGGAGCTGACATGAGCCAAAAGTCCACCCGATAGGTTGGAAAATAGTAGCCGGACACAAGCACGAGCCCACTCACGGCATAACCGCTTCGCAGCGCCAGCGCGATCGCCACCAGCGTTCCCCAGGAGTGGCCCAGCACCACGGGATTGCGCACCCCAAGCTGATCAAGAGCCTTCGCGAACAAGGCAGCTTGCGTTGTGGCTGTCCAGATGCGCGTGCGCGGACGGTCGCTGTAGCCAAACCCTGGCCGGTCGAAGCAAACGACGCGATAGTTCTGGGCCAGGCGGTCGACCAAACCGCTTAGGACGAGATCCTGAATCATGGTGCCGTTCCCGTGAAACAGGACCACGCAAGGCGCGGCAGCATCGCCCCGTTCGATATAGTGAAGGCGCACACCGTCGCACACGGTGAAGACGCCGACCGGCGGATTCTTTCGCTCGGCTGCCACCTGAAAGGCGATGTTGCCGAGTATCAGAACGACGAGTCCGACCAAAATGATCAGCAGGACGGTTTCAGTTATGGACATCGGGTCAACCTAATATTCCGCGCTGGCGGACTCCCAATCGGCGGCCCTGAGCCCGCTAAGGGCCAATGCCGATGCTGATTCCTCTCCCTTGTTGTGAGCCGCGGTCTCCAGCCGAAAGCAACCGTGGTCGGCTCGTGCATGACCCGCATTGCGTCCATCTATTTGCCGCAGCGGGTACGGCTTGCAGTTATCGTCCTCTCAGAGCCGTGAGCCCCCGGGACGGCTCGATGCGCCAGAACGGATATGCCGCCAATTCTTTCGAATGCTGCCCGAACATATCGACCCGTCTCCTTGTAAACTCGGTAATGACGGCGAAAAATTCAGTTGGTGACCTGATCGTCGCAAGTCTCAGGCCGAAATCAAAAGCAAATTGCACGTTGGCCTGGGCCATCTCAAGAAGCTTTGCTTGGTACGCCTGCGTGTTTGCCGTGGCTAAACCAAAGCCCTTCATTGGATCGCTAACAATCATTCTCTGGCTGAGGTCATCTGGCAAGGCATCCACCCGAGGCTCAACCATAGGAACCTCGTGTTTAGGATCATCCTGAAACCTAAGAGGTGGTTCAATCGAGGCTGCTGCAACAGAGCGAAGTAGATTCTCTTTCGGGCTTCTAACGGTGGCCTGCTTGTTCCGTTGGGCCCGCGCGGCCATTTTCGGTTTGCGAGCGCGCTTTGACGCTGGTGCCGGTTTGCGTTTGCTCATCTGACGCTCCAAGAATATGGGGTGCGACCACACGGTCATTTCTGAACGGACAACAGGCTTCGTGATGTAGCGTTCCAAACCCGCGCATTGTTGGAGTCCCGCATGAACTGAGATCAATCGCACGTTCTGCGATGTGGACGATGATTTCAGGTAGCAACTCTAACCAACAAACGTCTAGCTGGCGATCTTCCAGACCTATGCTCAACGGGCCGTCGGCCTGAGAACAATTCGCTCTCCGCTCGTTGTGCTTTGCGGCGAATACGCAAGCATTCATGACTTGATCGCGAGCGAATGCTCGAGGAAGAAGCGCAGCATTTCCCTCGTCGCATCCGGCCCCTGCGGATACTTCCAAGCGCCCTTCAAGGCGTGGCGAGGACGGCTTTGGCTGAAAAGCGGCGGTCGGGGCAAGTGAGGCCGCGTCCGGTCTACTACCAACCAACAGCAGACACTCAAATCGGCTCAGCCTTATTCAGCTAAGGGCCACAACCGGACGTGGGAGAATGCGACCGCAGCGGACTGAGACACATTCAGGACCGAGAGGGCGGGCGCGTCCCAAGATCTTCAGCAAAGCGAATTAGATAACCATCTGGGTCTTGAACAAGGAATTCACGCTGTCCGAGCTCCTGGTCACCAACTCGATACCAAGCGCTACCCGGCTGCTCATAGAGCGGCCAATCAGCGGCGTGTAGCGCTTTCAGGATAGGATCGATGTCGCCAACCGTCATCTGAAGATTGATGCCTCGTCCAAATGGGTGTTGCATCTCACTCGGCTCCCGACGTCCGTTCCGTTCGCAGAGCATTGCCTGCAAAGGTCCTCTAACAAGATATGCAAATCGTGCTTCTGGACGGTCATAAGAGACTTCAAAGCCGAGCAGATCACACCAGAATGACAAGCTCGCTTGAATGTCCGAAACGGCGAGTTCGGGAACAACGGCCGGCCCAGCCGTCTCTCGGCGCCCTGCCTCTACTATAAGAGGCGGCGCGAGCGACCGGATCTGACACCAAAGGCTTCGACATCTGGGGCGCTCTGTTTGATTATCCTCGCCGCTAGATACCATGGCGGCGCACAGCCCGACAGAGTGCTGTAAAGGCATGGCTTCCGTTTCGGGTCAAAAGTGGCGGTCCGTCGCTCGCATACGCTGGTCCGATCTACCCTTAATAGCGGACCTCCGTACGCCAACGACGCAGGTCCGATCCCCCATAGAGTTCGCGCGATAATCGGGACGGCCGCGCGCGCCAATCTCGCGGTGGCCAAAACCGCCGCACCGCTGAGCCTCGTGGTGGCAGGCACCACTCGTAAAGTTCCCAAGTGTGGACTACCGGGGTCGCTGGTTAACTTGGCCGGGTTGAGCGCCGCACCAAGAAAACACCGAAGCCAAAACAATGGGACGAGCAGGAAGTCCGACAATTGGTCAGGCCGGCCCGCGCACGCGCTGGCTGGTGAGGTAATCGGAAAACATCCAAGGATCAGGAGACACGGCGGAGGTAACCGGCCCGATTATCTTAGTACGCGAACTATATTTAGTTAAGTTTCCGGGAGGTTCGCGTGCGGACTATCCTCCTAGTTCTTGGGCTATGGCTACTGATCAACATTTTGTTTGTCGTGATCACGTTGCCTCCTCGCAGGCCACGGTTGCCGCCTCGACCAGCTCGTGGCACCGTTGATCGAAGCATTGGATGCGATCAAAGCGATTTCTGAAGACACAGCGCGATTGAAAAGTCAGACGATTGCGCTGTCATTTAAACCAGTCAAACACCGGACTATCACCCGTCATTTTGATCTGCGAGACTTTCAATCCGAGACAAACAATGGCTTGCGAAAAACAAGCCCGAAGGAGGTTCGCAGTGGAGAAGGTGCGACGCTTGCGCGCGATGGGTTCGCTGTGCCGTCAACAGGCCGCGTACAACAGCATGAACAAATGGAAACTCCTCGCGGACGCGGAATGCTGGGAGTACCTAGCCGAGCTTGAGCTCTCGTCCCACTTCCGGGAATGCAACCTCGGGTACCTCGACCAGCTCACTTGATCTAGCCGGGTAGAAAACTCCTGCAGACGGGTCACCAAGGTAGACGCGGGAGACGCGTAAGGCGTTGAGGATGGGCCAGACTTTCGCATCCATCAAAGTAGCCAGCCGAACTTTACGCGTTCGGCGGCACAGCCGTTGGGCGGCACGGCCGATCAGCCCTCAATGTGCTTTACCGTCGAAATCCGCCAGCGACCTTCATGTCCCGCGACCGAGATGCGAAGCCCGTGCTCATCATCGAGGAAGACGCGATCAATTGTGCCAGCCTTGCCGTTAGTCAAAACGACGGTCTTGCCGACTAACTCTGTCTCGGCCTCGTGCAGTTCGCGCAAGATG
This sequence comes from Bradyrhizobium betae, assembly GCF_004123905.1. Lineage (GTDB taxonomy): Bacteria > Pseudomonadota > Alphaproteobacteria > Rhizobiales > Xanthobacteraceae > Bradyrhizobium > Bradyrhizobium betae_A. The sequence goes on along the minus strand of NZ_MZXW01000032.1, from coordinate 1,704 downwards.
TTCATCGCTCGCGCGTCGCCGGTACTTGCAGCACTCACGATGCACCCTGTTTGGTGCGAATTCTTTCGGTGTATTCTATTTGACGCGAGCGCGCAATCGGTGGGTTCAGCGTCGTCTCGGACGCAGCGTAAAGCAACTTTTGAAAGCGATAGACATCAAGCGTGAATTCCCGAACCCAAATTTCCGTGGTTTCCCTTACATCACTGGATCTCTCGGCCCGGGAGAGTGGGGATGGCGCACTACCGAGCTTACCTTTTGGATCAGTACCGGCACGTTATAAGCGTGGCCAACTTGCAGTGTGCCGACGAGCAGGACGCAAGAGAACGCGCTCAGCAGCTAGTTGATGTCAATGACATCGAGCTATGGCAACTCGATCGGCGTATCGCCGTGTTTGAAGCGGCCGCAAACCGAACCTCGCAGACGGCGGCACATGGCACGCCGCAGCGCCCTACGGACAAATGAAGCGTATGAAACTTCAGGGTCTTCTCGGTCCCCGGCATCTGTGCTGCGATCAGGGGCGCGGGATAGTACGGAAGACGCAGGGCATCGGCTGTAGGTTACCTCGTGCTCTTCCGCGTGGTCAACCAATGGCGATTGCAAATGGAGAACACCGACCCACAACTTACTCGACCTTGATCATTCGCTCCTTGGTGCCCCGCAGACTACGAACGTAATACCCTTGTCTCTGAACAGCTGACTTGATTTCGTCGCTAACTTTGCGAACTCGTTTTCTGCTCGTGCTCCACTTATTTGCAGAGTAAGTCACGGGTATCACAGAGCCTGTGCTTAGAACGAGCAAGTCGCGTTTCCCATTGCGATAGACATCAAACACTTTTCGCCCCCCGCTGATCATACCGAACTAAATAGGAAATATGTTTCGATCGTCTCTCACCTAGTTTAGTGTCTGGAAAGGTTTTGCGGGTTGTAAATCTGCCACGTCCGGACTTCTTCAGTGTGTTCCGGATTAGGAAATAACTGGCGCAAAGCGCGGCATGTGTTTGATCACACTCTTGCTTGGAGCCAAGCTGAAGAGCCTACCGAATTCCGCTACAGCTGCATGAGCAACTGCGCGGATAACCGCCAGGAGCGCGCCGGTGACGGCACTAGCGGCATCTCATCGGCGAGTTCCTTCGGTGCGACCCATTTGGCAGGATCGGCCTTACGATTTCAGCCCGGTCCTCGCCAACTTCACAGGGACGCACCGAAACGGCTACATCGCCCGTTGCATTCACCGCTTCGGCAGAACCAAAAGCCGAGAAAGGGCTGCATTCCCCGAAAAGATCCCCTCGACTTCGAGACGCATGGTGTCGCGACATTCGCAGGCCACCGCTGCGAGCCGCGATGGGTCGATCTCGATTTCGCCTCGCCGTTCAGATCGGATCGCCCCGGAAGCGCGCAGATTGCGCATCAGGAGCGTCACCGTCGTTCTTCGCACCCCCAATATTTGCGAAAGCGCCTCCTGGGTGACCGGGAGGACGTCGTGGTCGACGCGGTCGCGAAGATGGAGCAGCCAGCGTGCCATGCGGGCTTGGACCGGATGCAGCGCATTGCAGGCTCCGCCGATTTGTAGCTGTATCGTAAGCGTCGTTCCGCTCCCGCCTTCTCGCGGCACATGGGATAGGCGAGTTTCACGATCTCTTTGAAGGGATCGGCTTGTGTCTATGCTTGACCATACGCTTAAATCGGACGTGACGGCGCGCCGGC
>NZ_MZXW01000043.1 GCF_004123905.1 Bradyrhizobium betae | reverse complement strand
AAGCCGCGGCGTACTGGATTCCCTGCCTTCGCAGGGAATGACAGTGGAATTTGGAGATGCACTATCGCTCACCTCATCCTCCGTCATTGCGAGCGCAGCGAAGCAATCCAGAATCCCTCCGCGGAACACTCTGGATTGCTTCGCTGCGCTCGCAATGACGCGGAGGAGAGCGTGTTTGCCAAACTCCACTCTCGTGCCCCGGACGCGGCGCAGCGTCTCTTCGACGGTGCGCTGCAGAGCCGGGGCCATGTCTCGGCATGTGCCCGCGCCGCCCTCTGGGTCCCGGCTCTGCGCCGCATCGCTTGCGCGCTGCATCGCGTCCGGGACACGAGAGCGCGGCTAAAAACCGACGAATGTGGCGAGAACGCATCGGTTCAACAAAAAATCCTCTGTCGACGGTTGCGCGCCGCACCTTGATGAATCAACCTCGGTTGGTCCATAAGCGGCGTCCCGCAGCCGGTGGTTCGCCCCCGCGGTGCGTACTTGGAGGGAATTCTCGCGTGGCAAATATCAACCAGAAAATTGCGCAGGAGCTTGGGGTACGGGCGGAGCAGGTCGAGGCGACGGTGACGCTGCTCGACGGCGGCGCCACGGTTCCCTTCATCGCCCGCTACCGCAAGGAAGCGACCGGTGCGCTCGACGACGCGCAATTGCGCACCCTGGAGGAGCGCCTGGGCTATTTGCGCGAGCTCGAAGACCGCCGCAAGGCCATCCTCGAATCGGTCCGCGAGCAGGGCAAGCTCGATGCAGCGCTGGAAGCCTCCATTCTCGCCGCCGACAGCAAGGCGCGCCTGGAAGACATCTATCTCCCGTTCAAGCCGAAGCGCCGCACCAAGGCCGAGATCGCCAAGGAAGCCGGCCTCGAGCCGCTCGCCAATCAGCTGATGGCCGAGCCCGGCAACGATCCGAAGGTCGTCGCCGAGAGCTTCATCAACGCCGAGAAGGGTGTCGCGGATGCGGCCGCCGCACTCGACGGCGCCCGCGCCATTCTGGTCGAACGCTTTGACGAAGACGCCGACCTGATCGGCGCACTTCGCGAGGAGATGTGGACCAATGCGCGCATGGCCTCCAAGGTCCGCGAGGGCAAGAAGACCGAAGGCGAAAAGTTCGCCGACTATTTTGAATTCTCCGAGCCGCTGACGAAACTGCCCTCGCACCGCATCCTCGCGATGTTCCGCGGCGAGAAGGAAGAGATCCTCGATCTGCAAATGCAGGCCGAGGCCGAAGCGCCGCCGCCGGGCGTGCCGAGCGCCTATGAATTGAAGATCATGAAGCGGTTCGGCATCGCCGACCTCAAGCGCGCCGGCGACCGCTGGCTGATCGACACCGTGCGCTGGGCCTGGCGCACCAAGATCCAGGTGCATCTCAATATCGATTTGCGCATGCGGCTGTGGAATGCAGCCGAGACCGAGGCCGTCCGCGTGTTTGCCTCGAATCTGCGCGACCTTCTGTTGGCCGCGCCCGCCGGCACCCGCGTCACAATGGGGCTCGATCCCGGCTTCCGCACCGGCGTCAAGGTTGCCGTCACCGACGCGACCGGCAAGGTGGTCGATACCGCCGTGATCTACCCGCACGAGCCACAGCGGCAGTGGAACGAGGCGCTGGCGATCCTCGGCAAGCTCGCGCTCAAGCATCGCGTCGAGCTGATCGCAATCGGCAACGGCACCGCTTCGCGCGAGACCGACAAGCTCGCCGGCGATCTCGTCAAGGGACTGGCTGAGCTGAAGATGACCAAGATCGTGGTGTCGGAAGCCGGCGCGTCGGTCTATTCGGCCTCGGCCTTCGCTTCGGAGGAGTTGCCGGGGCTCGACGTCACCCTGCGCGGCGCCGTCTCGATCGCCCGCCGGCTCCAGGATCCGCTCGCCGAGCTCGTCAAGATCGAGCCCAAGGCGATCGGCGTCGGTCAGTATCAGCACGATCTCGGCCAGGCCAAGCTCGCCAAATCGCTCGATGCCGTGGTCGAAGACTGCGTGAATGCCGTCGGCGTCGACGTCAACACGGCTTCGGCGCCGCTGCTTGCGCGTGTGTCGGGCGTCGGCTCCGGCCTTGCCCAGAGCATCGTCGCCCACCGCGACGCCAACGGCCCGTTCAAGTCGCGCAAGGCGCTGAAGGAGGTGCCGCGGCTGGGCCCAAAGGCGTTCGAGCAGTGCGCCGGCTTTCTGCGCATCCTCGGCGGCGAGGACCCGCTCGATGCCTCCGGTGTGCATCCGGAAGCCTATCCGGTGGTGCGTCGGATCCTTGCGGCCACCAAGAGCGACATCAAGGCGCTGATCGGCAGCAGCGAGATCGTCCGCACGCTGAAGCCGAAGGATTTTGTCGACGAGACCTTCGGACTGCCGACCGTCACGGATATCTTGAAGGAACTGGAAAAGCCCGGCCGCGACCCGCGCCCGGCGTTCAAGGCCGCGGTGTTCATGGACGGCGTCGAGGAGATCAAGCATCTCAAGAAGGGCATGATCCTGGAGGGCACAGTGACCAACGTCGCCGCCTTCGGCGCCTTCGTCGACATCGGCGTGCACCAGGACGGCCTCGTTCACATCTCCGCGATGTCCAAGACCTACATCAAGGATCCGCGCGAGGTGGTGAAGCCCGGCGACATCGTCAAGGTCAAGGTGCTGGACTTCGAGGTCGCCCGCAAGCGCATCTCACTGACCCTGCGCCTCGATGACGAGGTCGGTGACAAGAAGGACGCGCCCGGGATGCAGCGCGACAACAGCTCGCGCAATCCGTCGCGCATGACTTCTTCCGCACCGCGCAAGCAGGAGTCGTCCGGTGGCGGCGGTGCCCTTGCCGAAGCCTTGCGTCGCGCCGCCGAAAAGAACAACGGCAAGCGGGCGTGAGCCCTTAACCTCTCCCGCTCCTTGCGGCGAGAGGTCTCTCCACGTCATTGCGAGCGTAGCGAAGCAATCCAGACCGCCTCCGCCGAGACAGTCTGGATTGCTTCGTCGCAACGGCTCCTCGCAATGACGAGGAGAGAGCGGAGCGCCGCCTCCCTGACATCCGCGTCAGAATCTGGCGCATTTGTAAGTTGAAGGAACAAGTCCGTTCCTCTCATCTGATCTTCCTCGTGCGGCGCGGAGACCGCCGCACTGCAAGGAGGATGCTTCGATGAACAACAGGCTTCTCAAAGGCCTCACCGCGGTAACGGTCGCCGCCGCGATGGCACTCGCTTCACCGGTGCTCGCCCGTGGCGGCGGCGGTGGCGGAGGGCATGGCGGTGGTGGCTTTGGCGGTGGCGGCCATGGCGGCTTTGGCGGTGGCGGGCATTTCGGGGGCGGCGGAATGCATGCGGGTGGCTTCGGCGGCGGCATGCGAGCGGGCGGTTTCGGCGGCATGGGTGGCGCGCGCTTTGCTGGCGGCCCGGGCTTCGGCGGCGCACGTTTCGCGCATGCGGCAATCGGGCCGCGCTTCGCCGGCGCCGGCTGGCACGGTCACCACGGCTTCTTCCGTCACAATCACTTCCGCCGTTTCGCCGTCTTCGGCGCGCCCTTTATCTACGCCGGCTACAACGACGGCTGCTGGCGCAGGAGCTGGACGCCCTATGGGTGGCAATGGGTCAATGTGTGCGGAGACTATTGGTAGTCGCATCGCCGTACCGCACCATTGTCGCGATCGCCATTGGGCTGTTCCGCCTTGCCCCGGAACGGGATAGTCTGATGGCGATCGTCGCGCGGAGTTTTGCATGACCGGAGGTCACCGCCGCATCCTGGTCGTCGAGGACGATCCGGAAACCGCAGGTCAGCTCGTTGAGGAGCTGACGACCTCTGGCTATGACGTCGATCTCGCAGCCAACGGCCGCGAGGCGATCAGTCACGGCGCCGCGCGCGACTATGCCGTGATCACCATCGACCGCATGCTGCCCGACATCGACGGCATTGCCGTGATGCGGCAATTGCGCGACGATGGCGTCGCCGCGCCGTTCCTGATCATTTCCGCGCTCGGCGAAGTCGACGACCGCGTGCGTGGTCTGCGCGCCGGCGGCGACGACTATCTCGTCAAGCCGTTTTCCTTCGTCGAGCTTCTTGCGCGTCTTGAAGCCTTGGGCCGGCGCAGCGAAACCGTCGCCAAGGAGACCGTGTTGCGGATCGGCGACCTCGCCGTCGACCTGATCGCACGGGCTGCCTCCCGCCGCGGCCGGAAGATTCCACTGCTGCCGCGCGAATTCCAGCTGCTCGAATATCTCGTCCGCAACGAGGGGCGCGTCGTCTCCCGCGCGATGCTGCTCCAGCATGTCTGGGACCTGCATTTCGATCCCTCCACCAACATCATCGACGTCTATGTCGGCCGCGTCCGCCGCAAGGTCGACGATGCCCAGGCCTATCCGCTGATCCATACCATTCGCGGCATCGGATATTGTCTCCGTGCTCCTGGCTAAGACGCTTCGGTCCTCGACCTTCCGCCTGGCGTTGTTCGCGATCGCCGTATTCGGGCTGATCGTCGCGGCGATCATGGCCTACGTCTATTTTGGCACGATCGCCTACGTGGAGAGCCGGGTCGGCGACGCCGGCGATCACAGCGGCTTCACCGGCATGATCGAGCTTGCGATGATCGCTGCCGGCGTGCTGCTTGCGGTGCTGGCAGGGCTCGCCGCGGTGCTGGTGACGCGGCGCACGGTCGGACGGATCGAGGAGATCAACACCACCAGCCGCGCCATCATGCTGTCCGGCCTCGACCGGCGTATCCCCTTGCGCGGCAGCCATGACGAGTGGGACCGCGTCGCCGAAAACCTCAATCAGATGCTCGACCGCATCGAGACGTTGATGGGCGAGGTCAAGCAGGTCAGCGACAACGTCGCCCATGATCTGCGCACGCCGCTGACGCGGATGCGCGGCCGGCTGGAGAAGGCCTATCACACCCCACGCAACAGCGAGGCCGATGCGGCGCTGATCGGCGACACCATCGCCGATCTCGACGCCGTGCTCGGCATGTTCGCCTCGATCACGCGGATTTCGGAGATCGAGACGCGCGCCCGCCGCAGCGCGTTTCGCGCGCTTGATCTTGCCGAGATCGCCGGCGAAGTTGTCGAGCTCTACGACGCCGCCGCCGAGCAGGTCGACACGCGCCTCAGCCTCGGCGGCGACCGTGAGGTTGCGATCACGGGCGATCGCGACCTGCTGTTCGACGCCGTCGCCAATCTCGTCGACAACGCGATCAAGCATGGCTGCAAGGGCGGGCAGGTGACGGTGACCTGCCGCAGCGTCGATGGCGGCGCGGTGATCTCGATCGCCGACGACGGTCCGGGCATTCCAGCCGAGGAGCGCGATCACGTCTTCAAGCGCTTCTACCGGCTCGAGCAGAGCCGCTACACGCCGGGCAACGGCCTGGGCTTGAGCCTGGTCGCGGCAGTGGCAGGCCTCCATGGTGCGGAGGTCGCGCTGCATGACAATGCGCCGGGCCTCACGGTTCGGCTCAGCTTCCCCAAGACTTCAGCACTATAGAACCCATCATAGCTCGATCACGCCGCGGCGCGCCGCATGCGCCACTGCATCGGTGCGGCCGGTGGCATCCAGCTTGTCGAGCAGCGAGCCGACATGGAATTTCACCGTGTGCACGGAGATGCCGAGCTGGCGCGCGATCATCTTGTTGGAGCCGCCTTCGGCCATCAGCGCCAGCACGTCGAGCTCGCGCTGCGTCAGCGCGATGTCCTCAGGCATGCTGCGCGGATCGCGGGCAACGACCGTTGCCGCGGCGGTCTCGCCAGGTGCGGCAAGGCGAAGCCCGGCGACATTGCCGAGCAGCGCCGCCAGGCGATCGGCCAGCGCGGGATCGTCGATCTCAAGCGACAGGACGATCTCGGCCGTCTTGGGTTCGCTCACGCCTCCGGCCTCTCGCCGACCGTGACCTTGAAGCTGACCGGCTCGCCGCCGCGGCGCACCGCGACATCGACGATTGCACCGACGCTCGCAGGCCCCAGCGTCCGCGACAGCGCGCGCACGCCAGAGAGCTTCTGGTCGTTGACTGCGACGATCACGTCGCCCTGGCGGATGCCGGCCGCCGCCGAAGGTCCTGTCTTGTCGACATTCATCACCATCGCGCCGACGCCGTCGTCGAGCCGCACCGGCTGGAGTCCGAGGCCGAGATATCCGCGCGCGATGCGGCCGCGCGCCTCGAGCTGCGGCGCGACGCGCTCGATGGTCGCCGTCGGAATGACGAGCACCCGCCGCGGTCCGAGCACCGCCATGCCGAAGGCGTCGCCCGATGCATCGAGCGCGAGGCCGCCCTCCTGGCTGGGACGCAGGCGAATGTCGAGCTCGATCCGCGCATCGATGTCGCCGCCGCGCAGGGAACGCCAGCCCTTGCCGGATGCTGACACCATCCCGAGCGCGGCGCTCGGCGTCTCGCGGTTGGTGGCAACGACGACCGACAACGTGCCGAGCGGCGGGACCGTTTCGGCGAGCTTGACCGGCGCGACGGCGGCCTCGGTACGCAGCAGCGCGATGTCGGTGGTGTGGTCACGGCCGACGATCGTGGCGGCCACACGGCTGCCGTCGGGAAGGCCGACCTCGACCTGGCCCTCGTCGGCCAGCGCTTCGTCGGCGGTGACGATCAGGCCGTCCTTCCAGACGAAGCCGGTTGAGCGGGCGCGATGCGAGTGCACGGAGACGACGGACGGCGCGGCGCGCGCCACGACGTCCACGAGCGCGGACGACAATGAGGACAGGGCGGTCAAATCGGGCATGGCAGGCTCCTGTAAGCTGTCCTCAATCTGGGATGTTGCAGGCGATTGCGAAACTGGCCGGGTGGCCAGGACAAGCCAAAGGGACGGCCGGCCCCCGTAGGACCACGGCCGACGAACATGTGATTGGGAGCCGCTCACGGGAACGTGTAGCAATCCCGAAATTGCGCCCCATGGCCTCAAGGATTTCAGCGAGACCCGACCGATGACCATCGACCTCACCCGCCGCACCCTGCTGCAACTCGCCGGCGCGACGTCGCTTGCGATGGCGGCGGCTGCCGCCGCGCGCGCCGAGGGTATTCCGCAAGGCGGCGGGCCCACCTATGCCAGCCGGACACCGATGCATGTCGGCATGGTGACGCTCCGGGTCAAGAACCTCGACACGGTGGCGGACTACTACCGCGACGTGATCGGGCTCACCGTGATGGAGCGTTCGGCCACCGCCGCAAAGCTCGGCACGGCCGGCATCACGCTGCTGGTGCTCGAGGCGCGCCCCGATGCCGCGATCGAGCCGCGCAATGCCGCCGGCCTCTATCATACCGCCTTCCTGATGCCGACCCGCAAGGATCTCGCGCGCTGGCTGGTCCATGCCGCCTCACATCGCGTGAAGCTGTCAGGCTTTGCCGACCACCTCGTCAGCGAGTCCGTCTATCTCGATGACCCCGAAGGCAACGGCATCGAGGTCTATGCCGACCGCGCCCCCTCGCAATGGCAGTGGAGCGAGGGCAGCGTGAAGATGGCGAGCGACGAGCTCAACATCCCCGATCTGCTGTCGCTGACCAATACGCGCGTCGCCGATTATGCCAGGGCGCCGGACGGACTACGCATCGGTCACATGCATCTGCGCGTCGGTGATCTCTCGGAAGCCGAGCGCTTCTATCACGGCACGGTCGGCCTCGACCCGACCCGCAAGCGCAATGGCGCCGCGTTCCTGTCGTCGGGCCGCTATCACCATCACCTCGGCATGAATATCTGGCAGAGCGAGGGCGCCGGCCAGCGCGACGACCAGGCCACGGGTCTCGCCTGGTTCTCGCTGGTGACGGAGAAGCAGGACATTCTCGCCGCCCAGGAGGAGCGCCTGCGCAAGGGCGGCGCGAAGGTCACGGCGCTCGCGGACGGCGTCGAGGCGATCGATCCCTGGGGAACGCGGGTGCGGCTGCTCAAGGTTTGATCGCCGGCGCAGGCATTGCTAAGACCTGTCGGGCTAGCCAGTCTCGGGGGACACCTGACATGACCGACTTCCACGGCGTCTTCCCTTATCTCGTCTCGCCCGTCGATGCCGACGGCGCGGTGCGCACGAACGTGCTTGCCAAGCTCTGCGACGATCTGATCGGCGCCGGCGTGCATGGTCTAACCCCGCTTGGCTCGACCGGCGAGTTTGCCTATCTCAGCGCCGCGCAACGCATGGCGATCGTGCAGACCACCATCGAGGCCGCGAAGGGCCGCGTGCCGGTCGTAGCCGGCGTCGCCTCGACCTCGACGGCGGATGCGGTGGCGCAGGCGAGGGCCTATCAGAAGTGTGGTGCCAACGGCATCCTGGCGATCCTGGAGGCGTACTTTCCGCTCGCCGATGCCCAGATCGAATCCTTTTTCCGCAGCATCGCGGACGCGGTGGACATTCCCGTCGTCATCTACACCAACCCGCAATTCCAGCGCTCCGATCTCACCCTTGACGTGATCGCGCGCCTCGCCGAACATCCGCGCATCGGCTACATCAAGGATGCCTCGACCAACACCGGCCGGCTGCTCTCGATCATGAACCGCTGCGGCGATGCCTTGCGCGTGTTCTCGGCCTCCGCCCATATCCCGGCCGCGGTGATGCTGATTGGCGGCCAAGGCTGGATGGCGGGGCCCGCCTGCATCATTCCGCGCCAGAGCGTCGCGCTCTACGATCTCTGCAAGGCCGGCCGCTGGGACGAGGCCGTGGTGCTCCAGCGCAGGCTGTGGCGCATCAACGAAGCCTTCGCCCGCTTCAATCTCGCCGCTTGCATCAAGGCGGGGCTGGCCATCCAGGGCTACGACGTCGGCGATCCCGTCCCGCCGCAGGCCCCACTGACGGCCGATGGGCGCAAGGTCGTGGAGGCGGCGCTAAGGGAGCTCGCTCCGTAGTCGTCATGGCCGGCTTGACCCGGCCATCCACGTCTTATCGCGCAGAAGCAAGTGCCGTAGGGTGGGCAAAGCGTAGCGTGCCCACCATCCTGAGCGCGTCCGTTGAGCGATGGTGGGCACGGCGCAAGCGCGCCTTTGCCCACCCTGCGGAATCACGGATTTGCGGGACGGCATGCCGAAATCGTGGATATACCGCCCAAATCCGCGGCTGGCCTCGCATGCCTCGATCCGCTAAAAGGCTGCCCGCACTTTGAGGCTTAGAGGACCCCACGGAATGAACATTCTTCCCGGCAATTTGCGTTTCGGAGCGGGCCAGCCCGTCAAGCGTTTGGAAGACCAGCGGCTGCTGACCGGGAAGGGGCAATTCATCGACGACAAACCGCAAGACGGCGCGCTGTGGTTGCACGTGCTGCGCTCGCCGCACGCCCACGCGAAGATCGTCTCGATCGACACCAGCGCGGCAGCCGCGATGCCGGGCGTCACTGCGATCTACACCGGCGCGGACCTCGTCAAGGACGATATCGGGACCATTCCGACGCTGAGCATTTTCAAGCGCCCCGACGGCAAGCCGATGACAGTGCCGCCGCGCCGCCTGCTTGCCCATGAGATCGTGCGCTACACCGGCGAGGCGGTGGCGGCGGTGGTGGCGTCCTCGCGTGCAGAGGCCCAGAGCGCAGCCGAAGCGATCGTGGTCGAATACGACGTGCAGCCCGCGGTGGTCGATCCTGTCGAAGCCGTCAAGCCCGGCGCGCCCGTGGTGTGGCCTGAGGCGCCCGACAACATCGTCGGCGCGATGGCTTACGGTGATGCCGCCAAGGTCGACGAGGCCTTTGCCAAGGCCGCGCATACGGTCGAGCTCGACATCGTCAGCCAGCGTCTGGTGCCCTCCGCGATGGAGCCGCGCTCGACCATTGCCGAGATCGATAAGGCGACCGGCCGTCTCCTCCTGCATGTGCAGTCGCAGACCCCGGCCTCCACCCGCGACGTGCTGGCGGAAGCCGTTCTCAAGCGCCCCAAGGACAGCGTGCGCGTGCTGGTCGGCGACATCGGCGGCGGCTTTGGCCAGAAGACCAACCTCTATCCGGAAGATGGTATCGTCGCTTACGCGGCAACCAAGCTGAACAAGAAGATCCGCTGGCGCGGCGATCGCACCGACGAGTTCGTCGGCGGGACCCATGGCCGCGATCTGACCTCGACGGCGTCCTTCGCGCTGGACGAGAAAGGCAAGGTGCTGGCCTATCGCGTCAAGTCGATCGGCTGCACGGGTGCGTACTCCTCGGGTGCTGCCAACATCATCCCGCTGGTGCTCGGGCCATTCGTGCAGACCGGCGTCTACGATTTGCCGCTGGTGCATTTCGAGGTCAAGTCGGTGATGACCCACACCGCGCCGGTCGGCGCCTATCGCGGCGCAGGCCGTCCTGAGGCCGTCTTCATCGTCGAGCGCCTGTTCGACGCTGCCGCGCGAAAAATCGGCATGGATCCGCGCGCAATCCGCAAAGCCAACTACATCAAGCCCGCGCAGCTGCCCTACACCAACGCCGCGGGGCAAGTTTACGATTCCGGCGCGTTCGCCCACATGCTCGATCGCGCCGTGAAGCTTGCCGACTGGGACGGCTTTGCCGCGCGCAAGAAGGCGGCGAAGAAGAAGGGCCTGCTCTACGGACGCGGGCTCACCTCCTACATCGAATGGACCGGCGGCCGCGCCCACACCGAGAAGGTCAGCCTGCACGCGACCTCGCAGGGCCGCGTCGTTCTGCATTCCGGCACCATGGCGATGGGCCAGGGGCTGCAGACCACCTATACGCAGATGATCTCCGATACGCTCGGTATTGCCATGGACAAGATCGACGTCGTCCAGGGCGACACGGATCTCGCTATGGGCTTTGGCAGCGTCGGTTCGCGCTCGCTGTTCGTCGGCGGGACGGCGGTCGCGGTCTCCTCTAACGATTTGATCCAGAAAGCTCGTGAGAAAGCCGCGAACGTGCTGGAGACCTCGGTCGAGGACATCGAATATCAGGGCGGCATGCTCACCGTGGTCGGCACCGATCGCCGCATCAGCCTGTTCGACATCGCCGAGAAGGAAGGCGGCTCCAAGCTCAGCGTCGATTCCGAAGGCGAGGTCGACGGCCCGAGCTGGCCGAACGGCACGCATATCTGCGAGGTCGAGATTGATCCCGAGACCGGCGTCTCCAAGGTCGTGCGCTACACCACCGTCGACGACGTCGGCGTCGCCGTGAACCCGATGCTGGTCACGGGCCAGATCCATGGCGGTGTCGCGCAGGGCATTGGCCAGGCGCTGTATGAAGGCGTCTCCTACGATGCTGACGGCCAGCTTCTCACCGCGAGCTACCAGGACTATTGCATCCCGCGTGCCGACGACGTGCCGCCGATCGTGGTGACGCTGGATGATTCCGCGCCCTGCCGCACCAATCCGCTGGGCGCCAAGGGCTGCGGCGAATCCGGCGCCATCGGCGGCCCGCCCTGCGTCACCAACGGCGTGATGGACGCACTCGCCGAGCTCGGCATCACCCAGCTGAATACGCCGCTGACGCCGCAGAAGATATGGCAGGCGATCAGGGATGCGAAGGTGGGCTAAGGCATTCAGTCGCGCCGTCATTGCGAGCGTAGCGAAGCAATCCAGAATCTCTCCGCGGAGGCAGCCTGGATTGCTTCGTCGCAAGGGCTCCTCGCAATGACGGCTGAGAGAGCCGCCGCTAAATCCCCAGCATCATCTTCGCAATGATGTCGCGCTGGATCTCCGAAGTGCCGCCGAAGATCGTGTAGGCACGCCCGTTGAGATATTCCGGCACCACCGTCAGCACGTCCTCAGGCAGCGCCGGCTCGTGGTTGAGCTTGTAGAGCGGCCGCATCGGTTCGACGGCAAGCGCATCGTGGCCGATCACGTCGACGCCGAGCCGCGTCACGGCCTGCCGGATCTCGCTGTTGCGCAGCTTCAGGATCGACGACACCGCGCCGGGATTTTGTCCGGTCTGCAGCGCGGAGAGCACGCGCAGCTCGGTCATCTCCAGCGCGTCGATGTCAACCTCGACCTCGGAGATGCGCGTCGCGATGTCAGGGCTGTCGATGGCGCGGCCGGTCAAGTCGGACTCGGCGAGCTCGGCGATCGCCTTCAATCCCTCGCGCAGCTTGGCTGACGCGATCCCCGAGCCACGCTCGAATTCGAGCAGATATTTGCCGTAGGTCCAGCCCTTGCCTTCGTCGCCGACACGGTTGGCCACGGGCACGCGGACATCGTCGAAGAACACCTGGTTGACCTCGTGGTCGCCGCCGATGGTGAGGATCGGGCGCGTGGTGATGCCCGGCGTTGTCATGTCGATCAGCACAAAACTGATGCCGTCCTGCTGCCGCGGCCCGTCACTGGTGCGCACCAGCGCGAACATGCGGTTGGCGTGATGGGCATGCGTGGTCCAGATTTTGGTGCCGTTGATGATGTAATCGTCACCGTCACGCACCGCGCGCGTCTTCAGCGAGGACAGGTCGGAGCCGGAGCCCGGCTCGGAATAACCCTGGCACCAATAGTCTTCGCCGGAGAGAATGCGCGGCAGGTAAAAATTCTTCTGCTCAAGGCTGCCGAAGCCGATGATGACGGGGCCGACCATCTTCACGCCCATCACGTTGACATTGGGCACGCCGGCCCGCGCGCTTTCGGTCTCGAAAATCCAGCGCTGCGCCGGCGTCCAGTCCGGGCCGCCGTGCTCGACCGGCCAGCCCGGCGCGCCCCAGCCCTGCCGGTGCAGTACGCGCTGCCAGGCCATGCCGATATCGGGGTCGGAGAACACCGACGGCGTCAGCGCGGTGGCGCGCTTCATTTCCTCGGTGAGGTTCTTGGCGATGAAGCCGCGCACCTCGTCCTGGAAGGCACGCTCCTCGGCATTGAACGACAGGTCCATGATGCGCTCCCTTCAGGCTGAAACGGCGGTGCGGCCAAGCCGGGCGTGGCGGGCATAGTGATGCGCGCTGCCGCCGAACAACGTGTCGAAGGCGACCAGCCGCTTGAAATAGGCGCCGACCTCGAGCTCCTCGGTGACACCCATGCCGCCGTGCAGCTGGATCGATTGCTCGCCGACGAAGCGCGCGCATTTGCCGATCTTTGCTTTCGCGCCCGAAGCAGCGCGTGCGCGCTCGACCCGCATGCTATCCACCTTCAGTGCGGCGCGCAGCGCCATCGAGCGTGACTCGTCGACCTGCATCGCCATGTCGGCGAGGCGATGGCGGATCACCTGGTTGGCGGAGAGCGGCCGACCGAATTGCTTGCGGATCTTGGTGTATTCCAGCGTGGTGTCGAGCAGCGTCTGCATGATGCCGACGGCTTCTGCACCGAGCGCAGCCATGGCGCGATCGACGGCCCATTCGATCGTGGGCAGCGCGTCGCTGCCGTCACCAAGGATAGCGTCCTCCGGCAGCTCTACGCCTGACAGCTCGATGTTGCAGGCCCGTCCGCCGCCGAGGCGCTCATAGTCACTGATCGCAACGCTCGGCGTCTTCACCGGCATCAAAAACAGGCCGATCCGTCCCGATGGCCCCTGATGATCATGAATATGCGCGGAGACGATGATCTCGTCGGCAGCGTGGCCGTCGAGCACTGCGATCTTGCTGCCGGCGAGGCGCCATCCCTCCGCCGTCTTATGAGCGACGGTCGCGACCTTGGCGAGATCGAACCGCGCCGCACGCTCGGAATGCGCGAACGCGAGTTTTAGCGATCCGTTCGCAACCTTCGGCAGCCGCGCCTGCTTCTGCGCCGTAGTGCCGCTCTTCTCGATCAGCCCAGTTCCGAGCACCACGGTCGCGACATACGGCTCGGACACCAGCCCGCGGCCAAAGGCTTCCATCAAGATCCCGGTCTCGACCGCGCCGCCGCCGAGCCCGTCAAACTCTTCCGGGATCGGCAGCGCCAGCCAGCCGAGCTCGGCGAACTGCTTCCACACATCAGGGCTGAAGCCGAGCGGATCCTTCGCCATCTTGCGGCGATGGTCGGCATCATAGCTTTCGGCCACGAAACGTTCCGCGCTTTCGCGGAGCAGTCGTTGCTCGTCACTGAGATTGAGATCCATGCTATTGCTCCGCGGCCGCCGGCGGCTTGCGCACGGAGGGATGCAGCCCGGAGGGATCGACCACCATGCCGAACTCCTGAAGGTTATGGGCGTGACACAATTGATGCAGCGCAAAGGCCTGGTCGATCGCGGCCGGCTGGCCCATCACGTCGACCGAGCGGTTCACCGCCTCCTTGGTCAGTTTTAACGCAAACGACGGCTTTGATGCGATCCGGCGTGCCAGCTCCATCACGGACGCCGAGAGTTCAGTGCGCGGTACGACGCGATTGACCATGCCAAGCTGATGCGCCTCTTGCGCGCTCCAGCTATCGGCGGTGAACAGAAACTCCTTGGCCTTGCGCGGCCCGAGCTCCCAGGGATGCACGAACCATTCGACGCCGCAGACGCCCATCGTCACCACGGGATCGCAAAATTGCGCATCGTCGCTGGCGACGATGAGGTCGCAGGCCCAGGCCAGCATCAGCCCGCCCGCGATGCACTTGCCGTGCACCTCGGCGATCATGGGCTTGGCGAGGTTGCGCCAGCGCCGCGTGATCTGGAGATATATTTCCTGTTCGCGCGCGAAACGGCCATGCGCGTTGGGTTCGGCAAAACCGCCCCAATTTCCAATCGGCGGAAAATCAACGCCGGCCGCATTCTTGCCACCGGGGCGCAGGTCATGGCCCGAAGAAAAGTGCGGCCCGTTGCCGGCGAGGATGATGACCTTGACCGTGTCGTCCTGCACCGCCGCATCGAAGGCGGTGTTGAGGTCGTAGGTCATTTGCAGGTTTTGCGCGTTGCGCGCATCGGGCCGGTTCATCACGATCCGGACAATCGCCGGCTCGGGCCGCTCCACGAGGATGGTCTCGAACGAGGACATCGCGCTCCCCCTGGCGTTTCCAGTTTGATCTTGTTATTTGGCCAAGTTGACTATGTCGGCCAGGGATAGGCAAGAGGCTTGCGTAAATCGGCTGCTTTTCGCGCGCAATCTGATAGTTTCCGCACGATTCCACCGGGAGAAATTTGATGCGCAAGATCCTGACCGTGCTGGCGGCGCTGGCCTCGCTGAGCCTGACCAATTGCGGCTATAACGCGATCCAGGGCGAGGACGAGCAGATCAAGGCCAATTGGTCCGAGGTCGTCAACCAGTATCAGCGCCGCGCCGATCTCGTGCCCAATCTCGTCAACTCGGTGAAGGGCTTTGCGCAGCAGGAAAAGGACGTGCTGCTCGGGGTCACCAATGCCCGCGCCAAGGTCGGCAGCATCCAGGCGACGCCGGAGGTGCTGAACGATCCGGCTGCCTTCCAGAAATTTCAGGCCGCCCAGGGCGAGCTCTCCAGCGCGCTGTCACGGTTGCTCGTCGTCACCGAAAACTACCCGCAGCTCAAGTCGGATGCGTTGTTCAAGGATTTGATGTCGCAGCTCGAAGGCACCGAGAACCGCATCACGGTGGCGCGCAAGCGTTACATCGAGGCGGTGCAGGCGTACAACGTCACCATCCGCTCGTTCCCGAGCAACCTCACCGCGATGATGTTTGGCTACAAGGAGAAGCCGAATTTCACGGTCGAGAACGAGAAGGAAATCTCGACCGCGCCGAAGGTCGATTTCAACCCGGCGCCGTCGAAGTAAGCGCGCGTCGTTTTGCGAATGCGCTCTATTGCACGCACCACTGTCATTCCCCGCGAAGGCGGGGAATCCAGCACGCCGCGGCTTCTCCGCATCTCGTTGGCGTCTCTGGAATACTGGATCGCCCGGTCAAGCCGGGCGATGACACTGAGTGTGTGGTGTGCAGCCATCATTGCAGCGCTCGTCCTAGCCTTCGTCGTTCCCGCCTCAGCCGACGTCGCCATCCCGCAACTCACCGGCCGCGTGGTCGACCAGACCGGCACGCTCTCCAGCGGCGACATCGCCGCGCTCACGCAAAAGCTGCGCGACTTCGAGGCGCGCAAGGGCAGCCAGATCGCCGTGCTGATCGTGCCGACCACGCAGCCGGAGACGATCGAGCAGTTCTCGATCCGCGTCGCGGAGGCCTGGAAGATCGGGCGCAAGAAGGTTGACGACGGCGCGATCCTGGTCGTTGCCAAGAACGACCGGCATCTGCGCGTCGAGGTCGGCTACGGCCTCGAAGGCGCGCTCACCGACGTAACCTCGCGCCGGATCATCGACGAGGTCATCACGCCGAAATTCAGGGACGGCGATTTCGCCGGCGGCATATCCGCCGGCGTCGACCGGATCATCCGCATCATCGACGGCGAGCCGCTGCCGGTGCCCTCGCGCAGCGTGAATTTTGGCAGTCTCGACGACATCGGCCCGCTGCTCCCGGTCACGCTGTTCGGCTCGCTGATCATCGGCGGCTTCCTGCGCACGCTGCTGGGGCGGTTGCTGGGCTCGGCCGCGACCGGCGGCCTGATCGCCATCCTGGCCTTGCTGTTGATCGGATCGGCGGGGATCGCCTTGCTCGCAGGAGCGATCGGCTTTGTCCTCGCCTTCATCGCCGACCTGTTTCCGGCCTCGACGGGACGATCAGGCGGCGGCTCATGGTCGAGCGGCTCCTCGTCCGGCGGCTGGAGCAGCGGCTCGTCGTCCAGCGACAGCGGCAGTTTTAGCGGCGGTGGCGGTAGCTTTGGTGGCGGCGGCGCCTCGGGGAGCTGGTAGTCATGAGCCTCAAACGCATCACCCGGCATCTCCTGCAACATCATTGGCGCGCGAAGCGCGTGTTTCCGCAAAGCGTGCTTGACCGCATCGAGCAGGCGATCCGGCAAGGCGAGGCCACGCATTCGGGCCAGGTCCGCTTCGTCGTCGAAGGCGCGCTCGATGGCCGTCCGCTGTTCAGCGATCAGCATGCCCGCGAGCGCGCGCTCGACGTGTTTTCGCATCTGCGCATCTGGGACACCGCGCACAACAACGGCGTCCTGATCTATCTGCTGCTCGCCGACCGCGACGTCGAGATCATCGCCGACCGCGGCATCAATGCGAAGGTGGGGGCGGAAGGCTGGGAGACGATCTGCCGCGCGATGGAGGCCGAATTCAGGTCGGGCCGATTCGAGCACGGCGCAATCTCCGGGATCACGGCAGTGTCGCGCGAGCTGGCCAAGCACTTCCCGCCGGGTGGGGAGCATCCGAATGAGCTGCCGGATGCGCCGGTGGTGATGTAGCCTCGCTAGTGCCACCGACTCCGTCATTGCTTCGCTGCGCTCGCAATGACGATGTTGAGGCAACGAGCCCAGCTGTCTCGCCGTCACCCTGAGGTGGCCGCTTCTTCAGCGGCCCTCGAAGGGCGACGGCCCGGCTGCAGCAACGCGGCCGCTCATCCTTCGAGGCTCCCGGCGCGATGCTTTGCATCGCGCCACTCGCGCCTCAGGATGACGGGTTTGATAGAGGCGTGCCCTGCGCCCTCAATCATCCAGCTTGTTCAAATCCCTTACCGACTGCATGATCGGCTCGAAGTTCGAACGCGCATCCAGCGCGTCGAACAATTGCGCGGTGTCCTCCAGCAGGCCATGCGACCGCGCAATGGCGGTGCGGACGTCCTCCTGCGGCGTGTCCGACAGCCGCCCGTGGCCAGACAGCAGGATCTTCGCCTCCAGCCCCTTCAGGCGCTCGAGCGACTGGATGTAGTCGGAGATGCTGCCCGAGCCGAACACGCCGCCCATCACGCCGCCGGGCATCAAGGTGTCAGCGGCGAACAGCAGGCCCTTGTCCTGCTCGAACAGCGTGATGCAGGCCGAGGTGTGGCCCGGCGTGTACATCACGTTGAGACGGAAATTGCCGAGATCGATCAGATTGCCTTCCTCCAACCAGATGTCGATATTGATGGGCACGTTCGGCTCGTTGAACATCTTTCGCAGCATCGAGAAATCGTCGCGCAGCATGATCTTGTTGGCGGCGAGGCGATGGGCGGCGACGAAGGTGCGGCGCTCGTTGAAGTGCCAGGCGGCGCCGATATGGTCGAGATGCTCGTGGCTCAGCACCACCATGTCGATCTTTTCCGGCGGACAGTCCGCGAAGTTCAGGCACTCCACCATCGCCGGATAGTTCGAGGACAGCCCGACATCGATCAGGATCGTGCGCGCCGAGCCGCGCACGAGATAGGCGTTGGCGGCGCGGTTGGCGAAGCGGAGCTGGTAGACGTCATCGGCCGCCTGGATCAGCGAGCAGGTGTCGTTCTTCATCAGGACCGGAAACGAAGTCGGCTTGCGGTCGCTCATGATTGCGCCGCCCGGTAGGTGACGGCGTTGGAGGCGCGCAGGCGTTTCGAGAGCGCGTCCATCACCATCAGCGCGAACGCCGGCTGCTGGCTGACGAGATAGACGAAGCGGGCATGGTTGATCCGCATCACCTTGGTGTCCGGCGCCGCGGCGATCGCGGTTGCCGAGCGTGCCGAGCCGTCGATCACGGCCATCTCGCCGAAGAACTCGCCCTTGCCGAGCTTGATGATGCTGGTCTTGCTGGCGCCGTTCATCTTGGCGATCTCGACCTCGCCGTCGAGCACGACGAACAGCTCGCGGCCGGTCGAACCCTCCTCGAAGATGACGTCATCGACACCAAATTCGTTGATGCACTTCTCGATCGTCATGGCACCCCCAAACGCCTTCTGGCTGACGGGATGGGTCATGTTAGCCGGGGAACGGTGACGGGCAAACAGCCGGTTTGTCCGGCCGTTGCTCCGCCGTTCATCTTCACCCGGTTACGAATTGTTTCACGCCCGCCACGCCGGTTCCACTTTCCCGACCCAATTCGGCCCCGGATGACTTCCTAAAATTTCGGTAAGCGGGACCAAGGGTAAGGATTTCGCAAGCAATGAAAGTTACCAAAAAGTCAACCGAGACTGGAGTATTTGAGCCGTGAGCGAACCAATGGCTGAGCAGCCTACGCAGGATACTGGCGTCGTTGACGCCGCAGCGACCGCGCCGCAGGCCGTCGAGGCCACCGGCATCGAGGCCCCCTCGATTGCCCCCGACCACGAGACGCTGCCCAAGCCTGATCCGGTGAAAGCAGAGGCCCCCAAGGTCGAGCCGTCCTCGATCGCGGTGCCGAAGTTTGAAACCAAGGCCGAGACAAAGGCTGAGACCAAGCCTGAGCCGAAGCTCGGCAAGCTCATCGTCATGGCGCCGTCAGAGCGCGCCTGGGACCGCGAGGAGTTTGCCCCGCATGTGAAGGCGGACGAGCCGCGCGAGACCGGCAGCAAGCGCCGCCTGTCGGCGATGGCCGCGGTGGTGGCGATTGCGGCCAGCGTCGGCGCCATCAGCGGCGCGCTTGCGACCGCGGGCATGATGCATTTCGCTAGCCCGGCTGCCGCGCCGGCGCAGGTCGCTGACACCAGCGCACTGGATGCCTCCGTCGCCCGGATCGATGCCGATCTGGTCGCGCTCAAGGCGAATGTCGAGCACACCTCCAAGACCGGGCTCAGCCAGTCCAACCGCGCCAACGACCGTCTCGACAAGCTCGAGAAGGCGCAGGCCGAGCCGATGGCCAAAATCGCAAAGCTGTCCGAGACCGTGGACAAGCTCCGCACCACGCCGCCCGCCGCTGCCGTGCAGGCCGCGGCAGCGCCCGCGCCCGCCAAGGAGACCACCGGCTCGATCGCACCGACCCAGGTTGCGACCGCTGCGGCCGTGCCGGCTCCCGCGCCCGCCGCGCCGAAGACCGAAATTGGCCGTCTGCCGACGATCGATGGCTGGCGGCTGCGCAATGCGGCCAATGGCGGCGCGCTGATCGAGGGTCGCGACGGCCTCTACGAGGTCTATCCCGGCGATCCCATCCCGGGCCTCGGCCGTGTCGATGCCATCCGCCGCCAGGACGGCCGCTGGGTGGTCGTCACCAGCAAGGGCCTGATCGTCTCGCGCTGAGCGTTCGATATCCGACTTCCAAAGAGGCGCTTCACCACCATGTGAAGCGCCTTTTTGCTTGAATAGGTGTCGCCGCGCGGTGTTACCTCAGGCATGAGCCGCGTATTGCGAATTCTCCTAGCTGTCGTCGTATTGTTTGGCGTCGTCGTGTCGCCTTTGGCCGCGGAGAACGCACAGCTGGCGCGCGGCGCCGCCATCACCGATCCCGATGTTCTCGGCAAGCTCGACCGGAACGACACGCTGACGATCTCGCGGTTGCTATGGCCGGAGCGCAACGCGAATTTTCCCCTGACGACCGATATGCTGTTCTCACAGCTGCCGCAGCTTGCGCCAATTCCACCGGCGATCGAGGCGGAGTTCGATCGCTACATCTTACAGCAGAAGGCGGCCTGGCCGACCGAGACCATCGGCGTCGGCGAAGGCTTTGACGTGCAGCTGTTCGATCGGGCCAATCTAAATTCCCCCAACACGCGCTTTGTGCTCGCCGGCATCGTCAATCGCATGGACCGGGCCTATGTGTCCGAAGAGTCCTGCGGCGAGATCCGGCTGATCTACCGTCTCGCGCGTTTCGAGACCAGGCCCGATGGCAGCACGAGCGCGACGCGCCTGCCAATGACCTTCAATCTGGTGATGAAAGCCAGAGATGCGCGCCAGGCGGATGCGAGCGCCAAGCCGGTCACCTGCGCCGATATCGCGCGGCGCTGGCTCGACAATGGCGACTGGCAGGGGCTGATCGGCGGCGGCCTCTCCCCTCACGATGCGATGCTCGACCGCATCGAGACCAACATCCAGATCTCCATCGCGCCGAAATCGGCACTGCACGATTTTCGTTCCGATTATCTGCTCAAGGTGTTCAAGTATAATGGCGCCACCAAGCAGTTCGAGGAATCGACGCTGGAGAACCAGATCGACAGTAACAGGATCTTTGCGGACAATGATCTCCGGCGCGACTTCAAGGCGTGGCTGCTTGCGCCGGAAAATCTTCGCGAGTTCGATCGCGGCACGGTGCTGATCCCCGAGAAGTTTCTCGCCAAGGCCGCGGTGGTGCCCACGCCCGCCGGCCTCGATGCTTCCTCCTTGCAGCCGGAGTTCGGCATGATGCAAGGGGAGGGGAAGGGCGATCCCGTCTTCACCGACAGTGACGTAGTCGGCGCGCTGAAGCAGGCCGCGGCGCGCGGTGATATGCAGAACATCCGCTCGGTCGCGGGCTTCCAGCGCCGTCTCAACGACGTCACCTGTGCCGGCTGCCACCAGACCCGCGGCATTGGCGGCTTCCATTTCCCGGGCGTCGACTGGCTGGCCGACAAGCCGTCGAATTCCACCATCGTGCCGGCCTCGCCGCATTTCCTCGGCGACCAGGTCCGCCGCCGCGACATCCTGACGGCGTTCGCCGCCGGCAAACGCCCTGATTTCTCACGCGGATTTGCCAGCCGGCCGCAGACCCGCGGCAGCGAGGAACTCGCCGGCACCGAATATCAGGATGGCTGGGGCGCACATTGTTCCCTGCAAAATGCGGGATCGGGAACGCCGGACAGGAGTTTTACGTCATGGAGCTGTGCTAAAGGTCTGACCTGTCAGGCTGCCGCGGCCTCGAGCCGCATCGGCATGTGCTTCATCAAGACGCGTTAGCGTGTGATCCGGAAAGTTTTCCGAAGAGATCATGTGCAAGATAAGACTGATAGCGATTTGGATGACCCATGACGGACACGAGCGAAGCCGACAATGAGCGCAATCGCGAGATCGCGCGCAATGAGGAAGACAAGCAGATCACCGGCAGCATCCGCGTCAGCACCTGGGCGGTCGCGGTGGTCGTCATCGTCGGCGGGATCTTGTTCACGCTGGGATGGCTGGCGCTGCGGTAGCAGGCGCCCTCACTTCGCGTAATTCGTCATCCTTTTTCCCGGCAGCAGCTCGTACGCCGGCTTCCAACCGGGCAGTGCGGCCATGCGGCCGAGCCAGGCGTGGATGGCGGGGTGGCTCTGCGCGAAATCAAAGCCGTGCTCGTCGCTCGGATAGTGCAGATAGGCCATCATCGAGATATCGGCGACGGTCGGCCTCGTGCCGATCGCAAAAGCATCGTGCTGGAGATGGCGATCGAGAATGCCGAGAAAATCCTCGAGCCGCCGGCGGAAATGCTTCAGCACCTGCGGATCATTCTTTTCAGTGAAGGCCCGCATGAAGCGGTAGGTAGCCATGTAGCCGGTGAGCTTGTGGTTGTCCCAGAACAGCCAGCGCAGCAGTTCGAATTTTTCCTCCTCCGTCTCGGCGCCAAAACGCTTGTACTGATCGGCAAGCTTGAGCAGGAGCGGCGCGGTCTGCGTCATCTTCACGCCGTCGACCTCGAGCACCGGAATCTCGCCCATCTCGTTGACGGCCTTGCGCCATTCCGCCGTGCGCGTGAGGCCGCCGCCAAAGTCGGTCCAGACCGGCTCGAATCTCTCGCCGCAAAGCGTGAGCATCAGCGCCAGCTTGTAGCTGTTGCCGGATTCGGGGAAGTAGTGCAGGCGGTAGCTGGGCATGGGACCTCACGAGACGCGATGTTGCTGTGAGCTTATAGCGAGATCGCTCCGCGTCGTCATTGCGAGCGTAGCGAAGCAATCCAGCAATGCATCCGCGGTGGGATTCTGGATTGCTTCGCTGCGCTCGCAATGACGGGGTTAGAGCGGTGCGCTCCTAACCAACCGCCCCCGACGACTTCAACTGCTTGATCGCGGCCTCGTCGTATCCCGCGCCACGCAAAATCTCGTCACTGTGCTCGCCCACGCCCGGCGGCTTGCGCGGCTGGACCTTCTTGGCGCCGTCGATCCAGATCGGGCTGGAGATGGTGAGCATGGTGTCGTTCTCGAACGGCACCAGTACCTCGTTGTCGAGCATCTGCTTGTCGTTCGGGATGTCGTCCAAAATGCCGACGATACCGAACACGAGGCCGTTGCCGTCGAGAATCTTGCGCCATTCGGCAAGGTCCCTCGTGGCAAACGTCTCGTCAAAGATCTTGATCAGCTCGATTGAGCGGGCGTGCCGGTCGGGCTTGGTGGCGAAGCGCGGGTCGGTGATGAGGTCCTCGCGTCCAAGGCACTTGGCCAGTGTCGGAAACTGCTTCTCCTCGCTCAGCAGCGACAGGATCAGCCAGCGGCCGTCCTTGCACTGGTAGTGGTTGGCGACCGCATTCAGCGCGCGTTCGCGCGGCCGTCGCTCGGCGAACTTGGCGCCGCAGAGTTTGGCCTGTGCCAGCACGCTCGCCGCCCACACGCCGTTCGCCATCAGATTGGAGGCGACATGCGAGCCCTTGCCGGTCTTCTCGCGCTGATACAGCGCGGTGACGATGGCGCCGTAGAACGCCATGGCACAGGGATGATCGCCCATGCCGGCGACCGAGCGGGCCGGCGTGGTGTCGGTGTCGGCGCGGACGAGGTCCATCAGGCCCGAGCGCGCCCAATAGGCATTGCTGTCGAAGCCGGGCTTGTTGGCTTCCTCGCCCTTTTCGCCGTAGCCGGTGAAGGAGGCGTAGATCAGGCGGTCGTTGAGATGGGCGAGATGGTCATAGGTGATGCCGAGCTTGTTGCGCACCGGTGGCGGCATGTTGGTGATGAAGACGTCGGCCTCTTCCACCAGCTTGTAGAGCACGGCCTGCGCCTCGGGTTTTGCGAGGTCGAGCGCGATGCTCTTCTTGTTGCGGGCCTCCAGCAGCCAGGCGAAATTGTGCTCGCTGGTCGGATAGCCCGGAATGTTGGGCAGATTGCGGTAGGGATCGCCGGCGCCGGGCGGCTCGATCTTGATGACATCGGCGCCGAAATCCGACAGCACGGTCGCGGCGGCAGGGGCGGCGATGAAGCTCGCGCAGTCCAGAACCTTGAGCCCTGCAAAAATGCCTTTTTCCATCGCGGCGTTGCTCCCTCGCTCTTGTTGTTTCCGTTGACTGGAACTTCATAATCCCTGACGGCACAACCATTTGACCGATGTTTTGCCGGGATGCAACGGCTTCCACCCGGCGCTTTCCCGGGGGCGGCATGCCAGACGGTTATGGCAATCCGCTCGCCCCGGTTGTACAGCTTCTCCGCCTGCCAGATCGTCCCGGGCCGGCGCATTTTCGCCTCAAGGATCTGCCGGTCATGTCGATGCCGTTCGTCCGCCTGATGGCAGCAGCCGCGTTCATGATGTCATGCGGCGTGCCAGGTTCGGCCCGGGCGGGCGACCTCGAAGATTGCAATGGCCCGCTGCCTGCGAAGATAGAGCCCGCCTGCACCGCCATCATCAACGACCAGTCGCGTCCCGCCGATGAACGGCTGCGCGCTCATGTGAGCAGATCGCGCCTGTTCATGAGCCGGTCCAATCTCGACGCTGGTCTGGCCGATGCGGATGCGGCCGTGCAGCTCGACCCAACATCCGTGCCGGCCCTGGTGGCGCGCGGCTATGCGCGGCAGCGCAAGGGAAATTTCGACGGCGGGCTGGCTGACATGAACCAGGCGATCGAGCTCGATCCCAACAGTCCGAACGCCTATGCGGCGCGGGGCGGGCTGAAGCTCGACCGGAAGCAATGGACGGATGCGACCGCGGATTTCACCAAGGCGATCGGGCTGAAGCAGGATTATGCCATGGCCTATGTCGGGCGCGCGCGAGCCTCCATCGAGACCTCGCAGCTCGATCCGGCCATGAGCGACGTCAACACCGCGATCTCGCTGAATGCGAGCCTGCCCGGCGCCTTTTTCTGGCGCGGCCAGGTCTATCGCCGCAAGGGCGACCTCGACCACGCCATCGAGGACTTTTCGCGCGCGATCGCGCAGTCGCCGCAACCCGATCGCGGCGCCTATTTCGCGCGCGGGCAGAGCTTCAGCTCCAAGGGCGACTATGCGCGTGCGATCGCGGATTTCGACAAGGTGCTGTCGATCGCTCCGAACGACCAGATGGCCCAGCAGCAGCGGCACGCTGCGGTTGCGATGCAGGCCGAGCTTGCGAAAGTGCAGGGCACACCGACGCCTGCGCCTGTCGCGCCCAAGCAGGCCGTCGCAGCGCCGCCGCCGGTAGCTCCGGCACCTGCGATCCCGCCGGCCGCGGTGCCGATGGCGACGATACCGCAAGGGACATTCCCGGCGCCGCCTCCGGGCCTGAGCGAGGCGCAGCAATTGGTGGCACAGAAGAAGTACGCCGAAGCGATCCCGAAGCTGAACACCATCCTGTCGGGCAATCCGCGTAACGAGACCGCACTCAAGCTGCGCGTCGCCGCACTGCTGTCGACGGCCCGGTTCGCGGAGGCGCGCAACGACCTCGATGCGCTGCTCAGGATGAAGCCGAACGACTCGCAATTGCTGGCCTCGCGCTCCGTCGCCTCCACCGGCATGAGGCAGTTTGACCAGGGCTTGATCGACGCCAATCAGGCCATCCGCGCCAATCCGAACAATGCGGGGGCCTATGTCTGCCGCGGCATGGCGAACCGCCTGACCGGCAAATTCCAGGACGCGATCGCCGATCTCGACCGCGCGATCTCGCTCAACGACAAGGATTTCATGGCGTATTCCGAGCGCGGTCAGGCCTATATGGGCCTGAACCAGAACGACAAGGCCGTCGTCGATTTCGACCGGTCGCTGGTGCTCAATCCCGTCAACGACGCGGCGCGCGCCTCGCGCGGGCTCGTATTGCTGCTGAAGGGGAATAGCGCGGAAGGCCTGGTCGACGTCAAGAACGCGCTCGATCGCAATCCCAACAACCAGGTCGCCGAGCTCGGTCAGGGCTTGGCGATGCTGCTGTCAGGACAATATGATCGCGCGATCGTGGCGCTCGATCAGCTCGTCGGCAAGACGCCCGCCTCCGACGGGTTCGTGCGCACGCTGCGTGCGCGCGCCTATCTCGGCAAGAAGGACGCGGCCGGCGCCATGACCGACCTCAATCTGGTGCTGGAGGCGCGGCCGAACGATCCGGATGCGCTCAGCCTGCGCGGGATCGCCTACACCTCGATGAAGCAATACGACAAGGCGCTGGACGATCTCGGCAAGGCGATCGCGCAGAAGCCGATGATCGAGCGCTATTTCGCGCGCGCGGGCGTCTACGAGGCCAAGGGCGATGTGGACAAGGCCGCGGACGATTATCGCAGCGCGATCCAGATGACGCCGGCGAACGTGTTCGATATCGCGGCCCAGACCCAATCCAAGCTGAAGATCCAGCAGCTCTCGAAGCGCACGCCCTGCGGCAGCTCCGGGCGCGGCGACAAGGACGACACCTGTCTGTGAGCTATTCCTCGCCCGCGAGCAGCGCGGCGTTACCGCCGGCTGCGGCCGTGTTGATCGTCACGGTCTGCTCGGTCGCAAACCGCGCGAGGTAATGCGGGCCGCCGGCCTTAGGGCCGGTTCCGGACAGGCCGTGACCGCCGAACGGCTGCACGCCGACCACGGCGCCGATCATGTTGCGGTTGACATAGATGTTGCCGACCTGGACGCGGTCGATGATGGCCTCGACGGTGTCGTCGATGCGGGAGTGGATTCCGAGCGTGAGCCCGTAGCCGGTGCGCTCGATCGCTTGCAGCACGCGTTCGAGAGTCTCGGCACGATAGCGCACCACATGCAGGATCGGGCCAAACACCTCTTCGGTGAGCTCTGCGGTATCCCTGAGCTCGAAGATATGCGGCGCGACGAAGCAGCCCTCCGGCGCGGTGCCCGCAAAGTGCAGCCGCGCCTCGCTCTTCATCCGCGCGATATGCGCATCGAGCCGTTGCTTGGCCTCAACGTCGATCACAGGCCCGACATGGGTTGCGACATCGGAGGGATCGCCAATCTTCAACTCGCGGGCCGCGCCCGCGATCATCTCGATCATGCGGTCCGCAACGTCCTCCTGCACGAACAGCAGCCGCAGCGCCGAGCAACGCTGGCCGGCGGAGCGGAAAGCCGACATCACGACATCATCGGCGACCTGCTCGGGCAGCGCGGTCGCATCCGCGATCATGGCGTTGATGCCGCCGGTCTCCGCGATCAGCGGCACGATCGGCCCGTCCTTGGCGGCAAGCGTCCGGTTGATCAGGCGCGCAACCTCGGTCGAGCCGGTAAAGACGACGCCGGCAATGTGCTCGTGCGCGGTCAGGACAGCGCCGATGCGGCCGTCGCCGGTGACGAGATGCAGCGCGCTTGTGGGGATGCCGGCCTCGTGCAGCAGGGCCACCGCTTCGCGCGCGATGCGCGGCGTCTGCTCGGCGGGTTTTGCCACGACACTATTGCCGGCCATCAGCGCCGCCGTGACCTGGCCGAGGAAGATCGCCAGTGGAAAATTCCACGGCGAGATCGCCACGAATACGCCGCGGCCGCGCATGGCGAGCGCATTGCTCTCGCCGGTCGGACCCGGCATCGCCGTCTCGCTGCCGAACAGTCTTCGGCCTTGTGCGGCATAATAGCGGCAGAAATCGGCGGCCTCGCGCAGCTCCGAGAGCGCGTCGTCGAGCGTCTTGCCGCCCTCGGATTGCAGCAGCGCGATGAAATGCGCACCACGGCTCTCCAGCAGATGCGCGGCCTGCTCCAGCGCCGCGGCGCGGATAGCTGCCGGCGTCCGGCTCCAGGCGGCAAAGCCCGCGCGTGCAGCAGCCACTGCCGCATTGGCCTGATCCGGCGTTGCGTCGGCGATGAGTTTGAGGCTGGGCGTCGCGGCCTTGACGTCCGTCAGCAACTGTTCGAGCGCGGCGCGTGCGCCGAATTCAACGCCGCGTGAATTGCGACGCTCCGGCGCGAACAGATCGCCCGGCAGCGGGATCTTGGGATGCGCCGCCGCTTGCGGCCGGACGATGGCATCCGCCGGACGCTGCAACAGCGCCGTAACAGGTACCCGATAATCGGCGGCCTGCGCCACGAACGATGAATTGGCGCCGTTCTCCAGCAGACGCCGCACCAGATAAGCGAGCAAATCGCGATGGCTGCCGACCGGCGCATAGGTGCGGTAGGCGATCTCAGGATGATCCTTGGCGAGCTGCTCGTAGAGCGCCTCGCCCATGCCGTGCAGGCGCTGGAATTCGAAACCGCCGCTATTCCCGGCCAGCTCCAGCACGGTCGCGACCGTCAGTGCGTTGTGAGTGGCGAATTGCGGGAAGATGCGCGGCCGCAGACTCAAGAGCTTCGAGGCGCAGGCGACGTAGTTCAGATCCGTCATCGCTTTGCGCGTGAACACGGGATAGCCGTCGAGCCCGCGCTCCTGCGCGCGCTTGATCTCGGTGTCCCAATAGGCGCCCTTGACCAGCCGCACCATCAGCTTGCGGTCATGCGCGCGCGCGAGCGCATCGACATGGTCGATCACCGCGCTCGCGCGCTTCTGATAGGCCTGGATCGCCAGGCCAAATCCGTCCCAGCCGGCAAGCGATGGATCGGCGAGCGTTGCCGCGATCACGTCGAGCGACAGCTCCAGCCGGTCGGCCTCCTCGGCATCGACGGTGAAGTTGAGGTCATGGGCCTTGGCGCGCTGTGCGAGGTCCAGCAATTGCGGCACCAGCTCGGCCACCACGCGCGCGTGGCTGATCGCCTCGAAGCGCGGATGCAGTGCCGAGAGCTTTACGGAGATGCCGGGCCGGTCGGGCAGGGGATGGTTGCCTGCCGCCTTGCCGATGGTTTCGATCGCGCTGGCATAGGCATCGAAATAGCGTTTTGCATCCGCGGCCGTGCGCGCGCCTTCGCCGAGCATGTCGAAGGAGTAGCGCGGCCTTTCACCGGAGCGCGGCTTGCCCCGCTCCAGTGCCTGCTCGATGGTCTCGCCCAGTACGAAATGATTGCCCATCAGCCGCATCGCCTGCCGCGTGGCGGTGCGCACTGCGGGTGCCCCAAGCCGCTTCACGAGGCGGCCGATGGTGCCATCAGGCGTCTCGCCCGGCTGAATCACCCGCGCCGACAGTCCGAGCGCCCAGGCCGAGGCGTTGACCAGGAAGGCGGTGGACTTGGTCTCGTGGCGGATGAAGTCGCCCTCGCCGAGCTTGTCCTCGATGAACTGGTCGGCGGTGCGGGCATCAGGCACGCGCAGCAGCGCCTCGGCCAGCACCATCAGTGCCAGTCCTTCCTTGGTCGAGAGTGCGAACTCCCGCAGCATGTCCTCGACCCCGCCGAAGCGGTCGTCGCGCTTGCGGATCGCCTCGATCAGCCGCGTCGCGGTCTTGTCGATCCGCGCCTCCTGCGGCGGGGCGAGATGCGAGGCCGGCAACAGGCGCGCGGCAATCTCGGCATCATCGGGCGCGTAAGGTGCCGTGAAGGGCGGCGGGATGTTCGACATGGCGTGTCCTGTGGCTGAAATCCACGATAAAGCCCGCGTGACCGTAGTTCGATAGACAAATTAGCCAACTTGCCTTAGGAAATGAAGGTAAGTATCGCTCTAACCAGATAAACTATGGAACTCGATCGAATCGACCGGAAAATCCTCGCAATTTTGCAGGAAGATGGGCGAATCGCCAATGTCGAGCTCGCCGAGCGCATCGGCCTGTCCCCGACCTCGATCGGCGAGCGGCTGAAGCGGTTGCAGCGGGAGGGCTTTGTCGAAGGCTACGGCGCGCGGCTCAATCCGCACCGGCTTGGCCTCGGTCTGCTGGTGTTCGTCGAGGTGCTGCTCGACAAGACCACGCCGGACAATTTCGAGCGCTTCGCGCGCGCGGTGAAACTCGCGCCTGAAGTACTGGAGTGTCACATGGTTGCAGGCGGCTTCGATTATCTTGTGAAGGCGCGGCTTGCGGACATGACGGCGTATCGACGCTTCCTCGGCGAGACCCTGCTGTCGATGCCGGGCGTGCGCGAGACGCGGACCTATGCGGTGATGGAAGAGATCAAGCGCGACGCACCGTTGCCGGTGGGCTAGGGAAATGCTGTCGCGATTGTCATTGCTGCGGCGTTGAACAAGCGGTCTTCGCGGGAAAACAGCTCTCCGTGTGCAGTCGCAACGCCCGTCGTCGAATGCACTGGCCGTCTTCTAAAATTTTCTTGGCCCGGCTCCCGGATCGATCCGGGAGGCAGCAAAAGCTGGCGGGCTTATACTTTGAGGTTCTCTGCGGAGGTCTTGCCCCGGTTTGCGATCTCTTCGTATTCCACCGTCTGTCCTTCGTTCAGCGACGACAGACCGGCTTTCTGCACTGCCGAGATATGCACGAACACATCCTTGCCGCCCGACGCAGGCTGGATAAATCCATATCCCTTCGTCGGGTTGAACCACTTGACCGTACCTTTAGCCATCACGTCTTCTCCGCGGGTCTTCCTCCGAGATCTCGAACCGCCAGTCCCCGCCAACCGGCCGGTTCGGTCCTAATAAGATACGCGGAATGTGGCAGCCTTCATAGATCAAACCACATCGGCATTTCGCCGAATTCCGCTCAACTTCGCGGCGTTTTTGCCGATTTTGCCCGTTTCGCGGTCAATTGATCCGCACGCCGCGCGCCATCCGTCAATACGTCGTGGCCAGATAATCGACGATCTTGCCGATATCGGCATCGTCGATCGGCGCGCCATAGACCTTGATCATCTTGGTCACCTCGGCCTGCCAGAAGGCCTTCTTGTCCTTCATCGGCGGCTGCGTGTTGATGTAGTCGGACGAATGGCAGGCGCTGCAATTGCCCTGCACCACCTCGAGATTGGGCCCGGGCTTGAAGGCGGCGACCTCGTCGGGGGTCTTGTAATTGACCGGTGCCGCAAGTGCCGAACTTAACCAGGCGGCGAAGGCGAGCGTGCTGGCGAGGAGAACGGTGCGCTGCATGATCATTCTCCCTCAGGCCACGCTGACGCGGACGGTTTCGACGACGTTGCGCAAATAACCCGCCGGATTCCAGCGCGGCGTATCCGGCTGCGTCTCGCCGCCATTGCCGGTGGCGCGGACCTTGAGCTCGACGGTGCCTGCCGCGAGCTTCACCGGCAGCTTCCATTCGCGGAACGCGTATTTGCCGAGATCCTTGCCGAGATTGGCGCTGGTCCAGGTTTTGCCGCCATCGGTCGAGACCTGGACTTCCTTGATGCCCTTGCCGCCGTCGAAGGCGATGCCGCGCAGCGTCGTGCGCCCCGCCTTCAGCTTGGCGCCATCAGGAACGCTGGTGATGAAGGAGCGGATGGTGAAGCGGTTGATCGGGATCGTCGCCTTCGGCGCGGTGCCGGGTTCGATCGCGTTGTTCGGCGTGTCGGGAATGCGATAGGCCGACTTCATCCAGAAGCCGTCAAAGACATTGTCGATGACGGTGATCTCGTTGAGGTGCTTGAGCCAGTAGGTGCCGTAATAGCCGGGTACGACCAGGCGCAGCGGAAAGCCGTTGAGGAACGGCAGATCCTCGCCGTTCATGCCATAGGCCAGCATCACCTCGCCGTCGGTGGCATGATCGAGATCGAGCGCCTTGACGAAGTCGGGCGTCTTGTCGCTGACCGGGCCGTCCATGCCGCCAAACGTGACCTGCCTGGCGCCGGCCTGCACGCCTGCCATCTCCAGCACGGCCTTGAGCGGCACACCGCGCCAGCGCGCACAGCCCATCGCGCCATTGGCGAGCTGGCCGCCGGCAACGCGCGGCTCGACGAGGCCGCGGCTGTTGCCGGAGCATTGATTGACGGCGACGATCTCCGTCGCCTTCATCTTCCTGATGTCCTTGAGCGACAGCTTCAGCGGCTTGTCGACCTTGCCCTTGACCTCAAGCGTGAACTTGTCGGGGTCGAGATCGTAGGGGAGGTCAGCGAGGTGATAGCGCACGAAGAACGCGTTGTTCGGCGTGATCGGGCCGCCGTTGAAGATCGCAAACGGCGTCTCGAGCTGCGGCGGCCGGCTGGTCAGCCCGATCATCGGCCGCTTCTGCGGATATTTCACCAGCGGTCGTTCGCCATTGGCGAAGGGCAGCGTCACGGTGTCGAGTGCCAGCGCCTTGGTGGAATTCAGTGAGGCCGCAATGGCGGCAAGGCCCGCTCCTTTGAGCAGGTCGCGTCGATCGAACATTGGTTCTCCTCCCGGAGCTTTTCGTTGGACCAGCGGTCATCACCGCGGTCCCGCGCTCATCTGTCGCAACGAACGCTGCGAAGTCAATTCGTGCTTTCGCAGCAAGCCCATGCCATTGCATTGCAGCAAGCCGGTGTTACGCGATGATGACTCCCGTGGGGCGGATCAAGGGAGCCGCAGACTCGCTGCACCTCGCCCGCAAGCGGGAGAGGGAGCGCATCTTTCGCGTGTTGACTCACGCCGCGACACGCTCGCTTCGACCGACCAGCGCCGCCAGCCCCCTTGCATCCGCGACCACGCGCACGGCCATCGGCTCGTCGCGGCCGCGGATCGCGACCTCCTGCTGCGGCAGCGCATCGTCGGCAAGGCCGGCGGTGCGGCGGACTTCCTCGGAGACGATGGCCTCGCAGGCCAGCATCTTGGTCATGTCCTGGAGCCGGGCGGCGACGTTGACGGCGTCGCCCAGCGCCGTAAACACGATGTGATCGCGATAGCCGATATCGCCGATGATCACCTCGCCGCCGTGAATGCCGATGCCGAAGCGGATCGGCTGGCGCAGATCGTGGCTCAGGAGCTCGTTGAGCTCGTCGATATTCGCGGCGATGCTGGCGGCAGCCTTCAATGCCTGCCGGCAGGCGGTTTGCGGATCGGCCGTGAGACCGAACAGCGCCAGCATGCCGTCGCCGACGAACTGGTTCGGCTGGCCGCCATTCTCGATGACGGCCTGCGAGACCGCACCGAGGAAACGGTTGACGATGAAGACGGTGTCGAACGGCAGCCGTTTCTCGGCAAGCTGCGTCGAGCCGCGCATGTCCACGAACAGGCTGACGAGATAGCGCTCCTGGCCAATCCTGGCTGATGTCGAGGCCTGCCCGTCCGCCGACAGCGTCTGCGGCGTGAACAGCTGGAAGAACGACAGATCGGAGTCCGGTCGCAGCTGGCAGGCAAGCCGGATCGAGGGGTCAGTGGTGCCGACGCGCGTCAGCACGAAAGCCTCGCGCTGCGACGGCTCGGGCAGGGCGCCATGGTCGCCGATGACGCGGATCCGGCAGGTCGAGCAACGCGCGCGGCCGCCGCAGACGCTGGCATGCGGTACGTTGTGGCGCAGGCTCGCTTCCAGCACGGACAGGCCCTTGGGGACCCGCACCGTCTTGCCGTTGCCGTAGGACAGCGCGATCATGCCGCCGCGCCGTTCGCGCCAGGCACGCACGCCGCGCGCCGCCAGCACCAGCGCGAGCACGCCGACATAGCTGATGGTGAGGCCGCCGGTGATGCGGTCGAGCGTCTCGGCTTCAGCCGTCGTGCCGAGCTGGCGGCGGGTGAGATTATGCGTGCGCCACTCTCCGTCGTCGGCCTCGATCTGGATGCTGCGGCCACCCTGGTAGACGCCGAGCAGCGCCAGGGTCGGGATCAGGACGGCGGCCGCGAGCAGATAGGGCGCCGCGCGCTTGAAGAACGGTTTCAGGCGAAGCCAGAAATAGATGCCGATGCAGCCGTGGATCCACGCGATGATCAGCAGGATCGTCATGGTCCAGATGCGGTTCGACGCGACGAAGAACAGATAGAGTTCCTGCGGATAGAGCTTTTGGTGTCCGTACAGCGTCTGGCCGAGCCGCACGCCGATCACATGCGCCATGACGAGAGCGGGGATGCTCAAGCCCAGCACGAGCTGGAGCGGCTCGACCGTCCGCCACCGGAACTGCCGGCGCTGATACAGCGCGTAGACGCCCAGCCCCATGTGGGTCAGCGCGGCCGCGTAAAACACGATCGCGACAGGGAGGAACTGCCAGAACAGCGTGTGGTAGTAGACCCCGATCTCCATGGCATCGACCGAGATGTTGCCGAGCGCATGGTTGAGGAAATGGCTGACCACGTAAGCGAACAGGATGATTCCGCAGCCCAGCCGCACCTGCCGCACGCTGGTGGCGCGGGAAAGTTCGGAGAATCGTGAGGATGCGGTGGCGGCCATGATTCGCTTGTATCAGTTCAAGAAGGAGAACAGCCAGCGTAGCGTTTAATTCCGCCGGCGGACAGGTTGTGAGATCACATGCGCGGCAGGTTGCGAAATCGTAGGGTGGGCAAAGGCGCGCCCTTCCGCGCCGTGCCCACCACTTCTGAATGGTGGGCACGCTCCGCTTTGCCCACCCTACGGCTTCTGCCCCCGGGGTTACGATTCCCCCGACATTGACTCCCCCTCCCAGGTTGGCGAAAAGCGCGGCCGTGACGACAGCCCCCGACATCACCATGCCCCCCGCCGGCGCCGCGCGCCGGTCCCTCGTCATCGCCGTGCTGGTCATTGCCGCGATGACGCTGCTGCGCATCGTCTATGCCTCGGCGATCGAGCTGCGCACCGACGAGGCCTATTACTGGACCTGGTCGAAGGAGGGAGCGCTCAGCTTCCTCGATCATCCGCCCATGATCGCCTGGCTCATCCGCTTCGGCACCGCGATCTTCGGCGACACCGTGCTCGGCGTCCGCTTCGGCGGCATCGTTGCGATGCTGGTGACGCAGCTGCTGCTCGCCGACATCGTCCGCCGCCTCACTCATGACGTGCGTGCCGTGATGTTCGCGGTGCTGATGCCGGAGGCTGCGCTCTATTACGGCCTGCTGATGGCCAAGGTCGCGCCCGACGTCGCCATGATCCCGTTCGCGGTGGCAATGATGTGGTCGCTGGTGCGGCTCGCGCAGAGCGGCGACGGACGCTGGTGGCTCGCGGCGGGTCTGTTCGCCGGACTGTCGATGCTGTCGAAATTCACCGCGATCATGTTCGCGCCCGCGGTGGCCGCCTTCCTGCTGGTGCCGGACTGGCGCGGGCGCTGGTTGCGCAGCCCTTACCCTTACCTCGCTGTGCTGGTCGCGATCGCTGTGTTCTCGCCGGTGCTGATCTGGAACGCGCAGCACGACTGGGCCTCGTTCCGTTTCCAGGGCGTGCGCGCCACCGCCAATTACGGCATCTCATGGCGGACCGTCGGCGACTACATCGGGCTTCAGTTCGGTCTCGTTGGCTTCGTGATGCTGCCGGTGGTGCTGTTGGGTTTGATGATGACGGCATGGCGCGGCTATCGCACGCGCGAGCCGGTCGCGATCCTGTTGTCCACCGCGGTGCTGGTGCCGTTTCTCTATTTCCTCTTCAAGTCGCTGACGCTCAGGGTCGGCGACACTTGGCCGATGTTCATGTGGCCAGTCGGCTTCGCCGCCGCCGCCGTCAACCTCGTGATGCTGTCGCGTGAAAACTGGCCGGCGCCGTTGATCCGGTCGAGCCTGTTCTGGCTCAACACGGCGGTCGTCTCGGGCATCGCTTTCGTCGTCATCGTGTTTCTCTACTACGTCGCCGCGCCCTGGAATCTCCTCGGCAAGATCGACCCTGTAGGCGCCGAGGCCGGTTACGAGCAGGTCGCGCTACGCGCGCTGGCGGCGCTGGATGAGACCGGCGCGACCTGGATCGCCACCACGGACTATCGCACCTACGCCATGATGCGCTGGCTGTTCAGGGGGCGCGTGCCCGTCATCGAGATCAACGAACGCGGCCGCTTCCAGGAGTTTGCCGATCCCGGCATCGACAAGATCAAGGGGCATGCGGGCATCTATGTCGGCCGCGAGCCGGACAATCGTTCATCCCTATGGGAGAACATCCCCGCCAAGCGCGAGCAGCTCGGCCAGGTCGAACGCCGCTGGCGCGGCGTTCTGACGGATACCTATGTGATTGAAAAGCTTACCGGCTGGACGCCAGAACTCTCGCCGCCAAAGGACTCGCCGCTGTTCCAGTGGCGCGTGCTGGCGGGGGAATTCGAAATGCATTCGCTCGCCTAGCGCGGCGAGCCACCCTCTCCCACAAGGGACGAGGGTGCAGCGTGCGCGTGGCGCGAAGAACTACTCCTCGTCGTCCTTCTTCCGCAACAAATCCGTCGCGAGGTCCGACAATTTTGGCGGCGGCAGCGCCGCGAACGGCAGCGGCCGTGTCACGTCGATCGCAGCCAAGCCAAGCCGCGCCGTCAGCAATCCGTTCAGCATGCCTTCGCCCAGCCGTTGCGACAGCTTTGCCGCGATCCCGTGGCCGAGCATCTGCTGTACCAGGCTGTCGCTTGCGGCCATGCCGCCGGTGATGGCGAGATGGGCGATGACGTGGCGGAGCAGGCGGATCATGCCGAGCGCGCCGGGGCGGCCGCCGTAGAGATAGGCAAGCTGGCGGATCAGGCGGAGCGACGCCACGAACACGAACAGCACGTCGATCAGCGCGCGCGGCGACACCGCGGTCACGATAGAGACTTTTTGCGCGGCCGACGACACCAGCCGCCGCGCCTCCGCATCCAGCGGCGACATCAATTCGCGCTCGGCCAGGCGAATCATGTCGGCGCCGTCGATAATCTCGCCGGTGTGGCTCTCCAGCGTGCCGCGGGCGCGCGCGAGCTGCGGATTTTGGTGTGCGATCTTCAGGAGGTCCTGCACGATGATCCGGCTCTCCTTGCGATCGTCGCTTGCAAGGACGGCGGCTGCGCGCTGATGCAGTTTTTCGATGGTCGCAAGGCGCGCCAGCCCAAACGCCTCGCGCCCGATCACCACTGCGAGTGCGAGCGTGGTGACGAAGGCGAAGGCAACGCCGACGAAGCCGAGGCTTTCGCTGCGCGCGAACAGATCCTCGATCAGATGCACGACGCCGAGTCCGGTGCCGAGCAGCGTCAGCCCGGCGAGGCCGCCCCAGAACAGCGTCCCCCAGGGAAAGCCACGTCGTGCCGGCAGCGCGGGATCGATCGGCACCGGCAGAGCCTGAGGATCGTGCTCCGGCGTGATCTGGATGGTGGTGCGGCCGAGCCGGGCCGTCTCGTCGGCCTCGGTGACGACGACGCCGGGATCATCGAGTCGGAACGTCGCCGGCCGCCGTGGCTTCGATCGGTCGTTCATGACAGTCTGTCTCCGATCAGGAACTGCAAGGCACGGTCGAGGCGGATGTGTGGCAGCGTCGGCTCGTCATTTCCCTCGCGTTCGAGTTTTGGCGGACGGAAGCGCAGGAAGCGGAAATCGCTCTTCTCCGCGGCCTCTGTAGACAATCCGCGGAACGCATTCGTGCCGTTGAACAGCGGCTCGGGATCGAGTGGCAAATCGCCCGGAAAGGTCGCCACTTCGGTGTTGCCGTCGAAGAATTCGCCGCCGGCGCTTTCGCCGGCCGCCGGCGTTCCCAGGATGGAGGGCAATTTGTCGCGGCCATGCGCGACCTGCGCCTCGCGCGTGGCGCGGACGGCGGCGAGCGCAACGACGTCGATCTGCGCGCCGGTATCTTCCGCGCGGGCCACGGCACGCGAGACCGTACGGCGCAGCACGGCCTCGAGCCGGTCGTGGCTGGAACGGTGCAGATGATCCGCCTTGGTCGCCGCGAACAGAATGCGGTCGATGCGCGGTCGGAACAGGCTGGAGAGGATCGTGCTACGGCCGATCCTGAAGCAATCGAGAATGCCGGCAAGCGCGGCTTCGAGATCGTGCAGCGCCTCGGGTCCGGCGTTGAACGCGGCGAGCGCATCGGCCAGCACGATCTGGCGATCGAGCCGCGCAAAGTGATCGCGAAAGAACGGCCGCACCACCACGTCCTTGTAGGCCTCATAGCGGCGCACCATCATCGCCCACAGCGATCCCTCCGGCGCCTGCCCACCGACCGGTACGTCGAGCGGCGCAAAGGTTAGCGCCGGCGTGTCGGCGAGATTGCCGGGCATCAGAAAGCGGCCGGGCGGCAGCAGGCTCATTGCAAAGCGCTCGTCGCGGCAGGCTTGCAGATAACCCCTGAACAGCTTTGCGGCTGTGAGCGTGGCCTGCTCGTCCTCACGCGCCTCGGGCTTCAGCGTTGCAAGATGCGCGTGCCAGTCCGCGGCAAGATGCGCGCGCGGCGCCTCGCGCGACAGCGCCAAGCTTTCAGCCGACCATTGCTCAAAACTCTTTTGCAGCAGCGGCAGGTCGAGCAGCCACTCGCCGGGATAATCGACGATGTCGAGCGTCAGGGTGCGGTCGGCGCCGTTCGGGCGCTGGTAGTCGATGACGAGGCGCAGCTCGCTGATGTCGACCGTCGAGTTCGGCCAGCGCCGCTCCTCGATCAGCGCGCGCAGATGGTTCTCATAGGCAAAGCGCGGCACGGCATCGTCGGGCTGCGGCGCAAGATTTGCCCGCGCGATCCGGCCCGAGGCATAGGCCTCGAACACCGGAAAACGGCCGCCGCGTGTCAGGCCATGGATCAGCGCGGTGATGAATACGGTCTTACCGGCGCGCGACAGGCCGGTGACGCCAAGCCGCACCGTCGGGTTGAAGAAGTGCTCGCCATAGTCGATCAGCGCCCGGG
The DNA here is from genome assembly GCF_004123905.1 of Bradyrhizobium betae. Lineage (GTDB taxonomy): Bacteria > Pseudomonadota > Alphaproteobacteria > Rhizobiales > Xanthobacteraceae > Bradyrhizobium > Bradyrhizobium betae_A. The sequence goes on along the minus strand of NZ_MZXW01000043.1, from coordinate 24,456 downwards.
CCGACAGGCGCGCCTCTTCGACCATATCCTGGAAACTGAATGCCATATGAACGTTAGGGGATCTCGGGCGGGCGGAATGTGCGACTGTTCACAAAAGTGGCAATTGCGCGAAGAAAATCAAGCTTCATACTTCCACCGCCTTTGTCGGTAAATCAGCCGATTGAACGACGCGCCGGTCCCGAATGACCCATAGAAGAGGCCATTGTCTCAGCCTTTGCGGATTGCCATGACCGTCTTCCAACTGAAACAGCTTGCGTCCACCTCCGTTCACGCCGCCGCCGATGCCGTCGGCTGGAACTACGATCGCGCCGAGATCATTGCCGACGGAATCATCCACGCCATCGGCGTGCTCTCAGGTATCATTGCCGCGACCGTCCTGGTGGTGCTTGCGGTGGTCTATGCCAACACGATCGACATCGTCGGTGTCTCGATCTATGTCGCCGGCCTGCTCTCGATGCTGGTGCTGTCGGCGACCTATAATCTCTGGCCGGTCTCGCCGATCAAATGGGCGCTGCGGCGGTTCGACCATTCCGCGATCTACCTGCTGATCGCCGCGACCTACACGCCATTCATTCTGGAAGTGAAGGACAGCGTGTTCGCGCTGGCGCTGCTGGTCTGTGTCTGGTGCGTGGCGATCGTCGGCATCGTCTTGAAGCTTCGCTATCCCGGCCGGTTCGACCGCGTTGCGGTCGGCATCTATCTCGCCATGGGCTGGAGCGGCGTGATGCTCTACGACGCCGTGGTCAAGGCGCTGCCCGCCTTGGTGCTTGACTTCATCCTTGCCGGCGGGCTCCTCTACAGCCTTGGCGTGATCTTCCATGCCTGGCGGCGGCTGCGCTTCCAGAATGCGATCTGGCACGGCTTTGTCTTGGCCGGCGCGGCATGCCATTATACCGCGGTGCTCGACCTCGTGTTGAGCTGAGCACGACCCGCGAAGCGGAATAAGAAGCCAAGACAAGAGGAGACGTCGCATGCAGGTGACCGGCAAGGTCGTGGTCGTCACGGGCGGCGCTAACGGCATCGGCAAGGCGCTGTGCGAAGCGTTTCACAAGGCGGGTGCCGCCAAGGTCGTGGTCGCGGACATGGATGCCGCCAACGCGCGGGCCGTTGCCGCCACGGTGGATGGCGCGGCATTCAGATGCGACGTCGCGCAGGAAAAGGAAGTTTCCCACGTCATCGAGGAGACGGAGCGGCAGTTCGGTCCGATCGAACTGTTTTGCTCCAACGCCGGCATCGGCGGCGGCTTCGATCCGATGTCGGTGAATGCCGGCGGTAATTCGGACGAGCCCTGGCAGCGCAGCTGGGCGATCCACGTCATGGCCCATGTCTATGCGGCGCGGCATCTCATCCCCCGCATGAAGGCGCGCGGCGGCGGCTATTTCCTCAACACCATCTCGGCCGCAGGCCTGCTGTCGCAGGTCGGCAGCCCCGCTTATTCCACCACCAAGCACGCCGCGGTCGGCTTTGCGGAGAATCTCGCGATCTCACACAAGGCTGATAACATCAAGGTCTCGATCCTCTGCCCGCAGGGCGTCGACACCAACATGCTGCGCTCGATTCCGAAGGGCCCGCAATCCGGCGACGGCGACCTCACGCCCGAGCAGGTCGCGAAAGACGTGCTCGCCGGCCTCGAGCAAGAGACGTTCCTGATCCTGCCGCACCCCCAGGTGCTCGGCTACATGCGCAAGAAGACCGAGAACTACGACCGCTGGATCGGCGGCATGGCCAAGATCCAGGCGAAAATGCGGGAGGAGTTCGGGAAGTAGCCGACGGTGCTTCCACGGTTGACGCTGTCATGCTCCGCGAAAGCGGGGCATCCAGTACGCCGCGGCCCAACGGTTCAATCACAGTCGTCACGGAGTACTGGATCGCCCGGTCAAGCCGAGCGATGACACCGAGAGTGCGGCTACGCCGCCGCCTCTTCCTCCCCCCGGCTCTGCCGCAACGCCCGCGCATAGAGCATCATCCCCTCGCGCACTTTGCGCTGCTCGGCGTCCGTCAACGCCGCCAGCGCGCCGCTCACCTGCTGCCGACCAAATGCATGCAGCGCCTCCAGCGTGCGCCGCCCCTTTGCCGTCAGTGACAGCAGCTTGCTGCGGGCATCAAGCTCGTCCGGCGTCTCCCGCAGCTCACCGCAATCGATCAGCTTGCGCACCATCCGGCTGACGCTGGATTTTTCCAACCGCAGGAATTCGCCGAGCTCGCCCGAAGTCAGCGGACCGCGGATGCCGATCTCCAGAATGGTGTGCACGGCCGAGGGCGGATAATCCGAGGCCGCCACCGTCGCATCCATGAAGCCGAGTTCCCGCACCATCAGGCGCGAGGCGGCGCGGATGTCGTCGATCAGTGCAAGCTCAGCCATGCCTTGACTCCCGGCATATAGTTGTATCATACAACTATATGCGCGCAGCGCCGCGCGCAAGCGTCTCGGAGTGGGTCATGAGCGGAACTTTGCCTGCAGGTCAGCGGATGAGAGGCAAGGTCTGCCTCGTCACGGGCGGCGGCAGCGGCATCGGCCGCGCCACCGCGCTGCGGATGGCGTCAGAGGGTGCTGAGGCGGTCATCGTTGCGGGCCGGCGCGAAGCCGAGATCGAAGGGACGGCCTCGGCGTGCCGCGCGCTCGGTGCGGAGGCGATCGCGCTCAAGACCGACATTACGCGCGAGGATGACGTGGCGCGTCTCGTCGGCACCGCGGTCGAGCGCTGCGGACGGCTCGACGTCGCCTTCAACAATGCCGGGTTCCAGGAGCGCCGCGCGCCGCTGGAAGAGCAGGGCATGGATATCTACGACAGCGTGTTCGACACCAATGTCCGCGCGTTGTTCCTGTGCTTGCGCCACCAATTGCCGGCGATGCTGGCGAAAGGCAGTGGCAGCATCGTGGTCAACGCCTCCGTCAGCGGCGTGCGCAATCCCAATCCCGGCTTCTCGCTCTATTCGGCCTCGAAGGCGGCCGCGATCTCGCTGACGCGCTCGGCGGCGATGGAGAACGCCCCGCGCGGCATCCGCATCAATGCCATCGCGCCTGGCCGCGTCGTCACCGACATGATGCTGCGCGCCGGCGTCGGCGATATCGCAACCGTCAGCGCCGGCCTGCCGCTGCGGCGGATGGGGAGCCCGGAAGAGGTCGCGGAAGCCGTGGTGTGGCTGTCGTCCGACGCGTCATCCTACATCGTCGGGCATGTGCTCGCGGCGGATGGGGGATTTTTGGCGTCGTAGCCCTAATGCTTCTGCCCGTACAGCACCGGCACCGCCGAATCCACGACGACCTCGATGAGGCTCGTGCCCTCAAACGCCATCCCGCGCTTGAGCGCCTCCCCTAGCTCCGCCGCCTTCGTCACGCGCACCGCATCGCACCCCATGCCTTCGGCGAGCCGGACGAAATCGATCCCAGGCAGCTCCAGCCCGGGCACATTGCGCACCTGCATTACCTTGCTGAACGAGCGCATCGCGCCATAGCCAGAATTGTTGATGACGACGATGGTGAGCGGCAGCTTGCGTTGCGCCGCGGTCCACAGCGCCTGGATCGAATACATCGCCGAGCCGTCGCCGATCAGGCAGACGGTGCGGCTGTTCGGCTTGCCGAGCGCCATCCCGACCGCGGCGGGCAGGGAGTAGCCGAGGCCGCCGCTCGACATCGTGTAAAAACTGTCCTGGCCGCGCATCGGCAAAAACTTCTGCATCGCAGGCCGGTGCGAGGGTACTTCCTCGACCAGCGAGGCGCCATCCGGCATGGCCTGCGACAGCGCATGCAGCAGGAAGTCGACCGGCAGCGGATCGGCGGCTTGCGGCGCCGGCGGCAGCGTGCGGCCTTTCGGCGTCGCGCGCTTGCTCTCCGGCAGGAGGTCGAGCAGCAGGCTCAGTGCCGGCTTCATCGTCGCGATGATACTGGTGCCGACGGGCGTCACCGCTGCCGCATCCGGATCGTCCGTGATCTGGAAGATCGTCGCGCCGCCGTCGAAGATCGCGGCATGGCCTTCGACGTGGAAGGTGAACACCGGCGCGCCGATGACGACGACAACGTCATGCTCGCGCAGCGCGTCGGAGAGTTGCGCCGGCGAGGCGTGCAGGAAGCCTGCGAATTGCGGGTGCCGCTCGGGGAACGAGCAGCGCGCCGAGAACGGGCTCACCCAGACGCTCGCCTTAGCCTTCTCGGCGACGCGCACCATCAGGTCGACCGCGCCGGCACGATCGACACCGGGGCCGACGACGAGGGCAGGGTGTTTTGCCGAACCGAGCGCTGCGACGAGTGCCTTCATGGCGTCGGGCTCGGGACCGATTTCGCGGCTGACCTTGCGCGCCTCGATCGGCGCGGTCGCGTGCGCCCAGTCGTCGATCGGGATCGACACGAAGGTTGGCCCGCAGGGCGGCTGCATCGCGGTGTAATAGGCGCGCGCGATCGCGGCCGGCACGTCTTCGGGCCGCGCCGGCTCGACGCTGTATTTCACATAGGGCCGCGGAAATTCAGAGGCACGCTCGGCGTAGAGAAACGCCTGCAACGGCAGGATCGAGCGGGCCTGCTGGCCTGCGGTGATCACGAGCGGCGTCTGGTTGCGATGCGCGGTGTAGATATTGCCGAGCGCATTGCCGACGCCGGCCGCCGAATGCAAATTGACGAAGCCGGCATTGCGCGTGGCCTGCGCGTAACCATCGGCCATGCCGACGGCCGAGGCTTCCTGCAGCGCCAGCACGTAGTCGATGTCGTCGGGCCAGTCGCTCAGGAACGGCAGCTCGGTCGAGCCGGGATTGCCGAAGACTTTTTTGATGCCGAACCAGCGCAGCAGGTCGAGGGTCGCCTGCTTGACGGTGACGGACTTGCTGCCGGTCTTGCCGTTCTTGGACATGGTTTCCGTCCCCTGTGTTGATCGACGCTATCAGCCCCATCCCGTCATTGCGAGCGCAGCGAAGCAATCCAGAATGCCGCCGCGGTGCCAGTCTGGATTGCTTCGTCGCAAGAGCTCCTCGCAATGACGAGGAGAGAGGCTCACCACACCGCCGTGCCCTTCATCGTCGGCTGCCCTTCCGCGTTCGCGGTCCACAGCTCCATGCCGGCCTCGGTCTCATTGGCGTTGACGGAAAACTCCGTGCCCTCGAACAACGGCTGCAAGCCGCGATAGGTGAACTTCTTCGGCGCCCTGCCGCGATGCAGCTTCGCCGCCATCTCGATGATCAGCGCCGCCTGCAGCGGGCCATGGAAGATCAGGCCCGGATAGCCCTCGACCTTGGTCACGTAATCGCGGTCGTAGTGGATGCGGTGGCCGTTGAACGTCAGCGCGGAATAACGAAACAGCAGCACGGGGTCCGACACATGCGTCTCGCGGTGCTGCGCGGTCGGCGGCGGAGGCGAGGCCTTGCCGCCAGCGGGCGCGCTGCCAGTCATCTCGCGATAGACGATGTCCTGCCGCTCGCGGATGGCGGTGCCGCGCGGCGAGGAGATGCTGTGCTCGACAGAGACGAAGCAGAGCGTGCCGGTCGAACCTGATTTCACCTGCACATCGGCGATCCGCGAAGTCCGCGTCGATTCATCGCCAACCTGTAACGGCTGCAAAAACTCGATCTCGCCGCCGGCCCACATCCGGCGCGGCAGCGGCACCGGCGGCAGGAAGCCGCCGCGGGTCGGGTGGCCGTCGGGACCGAGCATCGACATCGGAAACACCGGCTGCGCCAGGCACCAATGCACCGTCAGCGGCGCGGCATCGCCCTTTTTGGGTTCGCCGACCTCCTGGAACAGCGTCGCGCGAAGACCCATCACGAGCTGCGCGGTGACGATGTCGGTGGCCTCGGTGCTGCGGCCGATCCACTGCCTGAGATGATCGATGTCGAGCTTCTCGGTCATGACGCCTCGCTCTGTTATTTCTTGGGTCGTTCGCCGATCGCCGGCACGGCACCATAGCTGCGGGTCTCGCCGACGATGATCGGCGCCGGTGCGGGATAACTGACCCGACCGTTCGGCGTATCCACTTCAATACGACGCAGATGCGGATGGTTGGTGAGGTCAGCCATGGTGTTGACCTCGGCAAAGGCGATGTCGGCGTCCGACAACCGTTTCAACAGCTCGTCGCGCGTCATCCTGCCGAAGGCATCCGCAACCGTCGTGTCGGTGAAATCGCGATTGCGCACGCGCTCGACCATGTTGGCGACGCGCGGATCGGCCGGCAGATCCGGCTGATCGAGCACCTTGACGCACAGCGTCTTCCACTCGCGCTCGCTCTGGATCGAGATCAGAATATCCTTGCCGTCCTTTGAGGTGAACACGCCATAGGGCGCGATCGAGGGATGCCGCAGGCCCATGCGCTTGGGCGGATTGCCGGCCTCGGAGTTGAGCAGCGGCACCGTGCACCAGTCCGCCATCACGTCGAACATGGAGATGCGGATGTCGGCACCCTTGCCGGTGCGGCCGCGCCCGATCAGCGCTTCGAGAATGGCGGCATGCGCGGTCGCGCCGGTTGCGACGTCGACGATCGACATGCCGACGCGCGAGGCGCCGTCAGGATTGCCGGTGATCGAAGCCAACCCGCTCTCGGCCTGGATCAGCAGATCATAGGCCTTGCGGTGGGCGTAGGGACCGTCGTCGCCATAGCCGGTGATCGTGCACGAGATCAGTTTTGGATAGTCCTTCAGCAGCCGCTCGCGCGAAAAGCCGAGCTTGTCCATCGAGCCCGGCTTGAGGTTCTGGATCAGCACGTCCGCGCTCGCGATCAGCTTCTCCAGCTCGGCGCAGCCTTCTTTCGTGGCGAGATCGACCACCGCCGATTGCTTGCCGCGATTGAGCCAGACGAAATAGCTGCTCTGCCCCTTGGCCGCCGCGTCATAGCCGCGGGCGAAATCGCCCTCGGGTCGCTCGATCTTGATCACCTCGGCGCCGGCATCCGCCAGCCGCGACGAGCAGAACGGCGCCGCCACCGCCTGCTCCACCGCAATCACCCTGATCCCGTCAAGAGCTCCCATGATGCTGCCTCAGTACGAGCGGGGCATGCCGAGCACATGCTCGGCGATGAAGGACAGCACGAGGTTGGTCGAGATCGGCGCCACCTGGTAGAGCCGCGTCTCGCGGAATTTGCGCTCGACGTCGTATTCCTCGGCAAAGCCGAAGCCGCCATGGGTCTGGACGCAGGCATTCGCCGCCTCCCACGACGCATCCGCCGCCAGCATTTTTGCCATGTTGGCTTCCGCGCCGCAGTCGAGCCCGGCCTCGTATTTGCGCGTGGCTTCCTTCACCATCAGTTCGGCCGCGCGCATCGCGGCATAGGCCTTGGCGATCGGGAACTGAATGCCTTGATTCTGGCCGATCGGCCGGCCGAACACCGCACGCTCCTTGGCGTAAGCAGTGGCCTTGGCGATGAACCACTTGGCGTCGCCGACGCATTCGGCGGCGATCAGGATACGCTCGGCGTTCATGCCGGAGAGGATGTAGCGAAAGCCCTTGCCTTCCTCGCCGATCAGATTTTCCGCCGGTACCTTCATGTCGGTGAAGAACACCTCGGTGGTGGCATGGTTCATCATGGTGCGGATCGGGCGGATCTCCAGGCCCTTGTTCTTGGCCTCGCGCATGTCGACGATGAACACGGAGAGCCCATCCGTGCGCTTCTTGACCTCGTCCTTCGGCGTGGTGCGTGCCAGCAGCAGCATCAAATCGGAATGCTCGGCGCGGCTGGTCCAGATCTTCTGGCCGTTGACGATGTAACCGGCATTGCCGTCCTTGCGCGCAAACGTCTTCAGTGAGGTCGTGTCGGTGCCGCTGGTCGGCTCGGTGACGCCGAAGGCCTGCAGCCGCAATTCGCCGCTCGCGACCTTCGGCAGATATTTTGCCTTCTGCTCGTCGTTGCCGTGCCGCAGCACGGTGCCCATGGTGTACATCTGGGCATGGCAGCCGCCGCCGTTGCAGCCGGCGCGCTGGATCTCTTCGAGGATCGCGGCTGCCGCAGAAAGCTTCAGGCCCGCGCCGCCATACTCCTCGGGGATCAGCACCGAGAGATAGCCGGCCTCAGTCAGGGCGTCGACGAAGGCTTTTGGATAGGCCATCTCGCGATCGAGCTTGCGCCAGTATTCGCCGGGAAACTGCGCGCACAGCTTTGCGACGGCTTCGCGGATGTCGGCATGATCTTCGGTGTGGTGGTCTTCACTCATGGCGTTTCCCGTCTCTCGCGGCTGTTAAGATAACGCCGGCCGTTCCTCTGGCGTTGTGAAAACATCGCCAGCCCCCTATGCTCATTTGCTATAGCGTATGAAGTAGCCTTCCAGGATTGGCAAGCATGGATTTCCGGCAGCTCAGGACCTTCAGTTGCGTGGCGGAGCTCGGCAGTCTGAGCAAGGCGTCCGACACGTTGCGTGTGGCGCAGCCGGCGCTGAGCCGGCAAATCAAGCTGCTGGAACACGAGCTGCGCGCCGAACTGTTCACGCGCAACGGCCGCGGCATGGTGCTGACCGAGGCCGGGCACCTCTTGCTGGCGCGCACCTCCGGCATCGTTCGGCAACTCGACCAGATCCGCGACGACATCCAGTCGGCCAAGGGGCCGCCGTCGGGCCAGGTCGTGCTCGGCTTGGTTCCGACCGTGAGCTGCGTGCTGTCGGCGCGGTTTGCGCGGCGCTGCGTCGAAAAATATCCGGGCATCTCGCTGCGCATCGTCGAGAGCTACAGCGGACATATCGTCGAATGGCTGCATCGCGGCGAAATGGACCTTGCCATCCTCTACGGCCGCTCGGCCGATCTCCATCTCAATGTGCAGAGCCTCGGCCGCGACAACATCGTCGCGGTCGGCCCGCGCGGCTGCGGCCTCGCGCGCAAGAAGAACGTCGACATCGGCTGGCTGCTGCGGCAGCGGCTGGTGCTGCCCAGTCACTCGCACGGCCTCCGCGCGCTGATCGAGCACGCCGCCGCCCAGCGCAAGATCAAGCTCAACGTCCAGCTCGAGGCGGATTCGTTTCGCGTGCTGACGAGCCTGGTCGAGGAAGGCCTCGGCTTTGCGCTGTTGCCGCCCTCCTCGGTCCACGGCGAGGTCGCGGACGGCCGGCTGGAAACGGCAATGGTGTCCAAGCCGATGACGCGCGAGCTCATTTTCGCCTCTCCGATCGACCGCCCGGCCTCGACGGCGTCGCTGGCCGTCACCGCGCTCTTGCGCGAGGAAGTCGCCGCCTGCCGCAAGGAAGGCGTGTGGGACATCAAGTTGAGTTAGATGCCGTCGTAGAACAGTCAGGCGCCATCTTGCCTTCGCATCTGGCGCGAGCTGTCATGCCGGAATTTTATAGCTGGTAATGACGCCGCGCGTGCCTGTCTATCACCGTCACCCTGAGGCGGCCGCTTCTTCAGCGGCCCTCGAAGGGCGGCGGCCCGGCTGTCGCTACATCCCGGCCGCTCATCCTTCGAGGCTCCCCCTGCGGTGCTTTGCACCGCAGGCCTCGCACCTCAGGATGACGGACTGATGGTTTCGCCGTGTGATGGGCCAAGGTGAGTCCGCTCCTCGCAATGACGGCGGATGGAGCCGTCACCCCGGAATCCGCACCGGCAGCGACTCATATCCTTTGATAAAACTCGAATAGATCCGCTTCGGCTCGCCGACCACTTCGATCCGGTCGAACCGCTTCAGCATCTCCTCCCAGACGATCTTCAACTGCAGCTCGGCCAGCCGCATGCCGACGCAGCGGTGGATGCCGAAGCCGAAGGAAAGATGTGTGCGTGGGCGCGGGCGGTCGATGATGAAGTCGTTCGGCTTCTCGAACATCTCCTCGTCGCGGTTGCCCGAGACGTACCACATCACGACGCGGTCGCCCTTCTTGATTTGCTTGCCGCCGATCTCGGTGTCGGCAAGCGCCGTGCGCCGCATATGCGCCAGCGGCGTCTGCCAGCGGATCACCTCGGGCACCATGGAATCGATCAGCTCCGGATTGGCGCGCAGCTTATCGAATTGGTCCGGGTTCTCGTTCAGCGCCAGCACCGAACCGGTCATGGTGTTGCGCGTGGTGTCGTTGCCGCCGACGATGAGCAGGATGATATTGCCCATCAAATTGTCGGGGTCCATGAAACGCGTGGCATCGTTGTGCGCCATCAGCGACAGCAGATCGTTGCGCGGTGCCGCGTTGACGCGCTCGTTCCACAGCTTCGACATGTAGGCGTAGCATTCGTCCATCTCGCGGCGGCGCTCTTCGGCCGAGGCGACGATGCCGCTCTTGGGCAGCGCGGTCGCGACATCCGACCAGCGCGTCAGCTTGCGGCGCTCTTCCCAGGGGAAGTCGAACAGGGTCGCCAGCATTTGCGTCGTCAGCTCGATCGAGACGCGTTCGACGAAATTGAAGGTCTCGTTACGCGGCAGATTGTCCAGCACGGTCTGCGAGCGCTGCCGGATCAGCTTTGCCAGTTCGTCCAGATGCGTCGGCGTGAACATCGGCGACACCGTCTTTCGCTGCGACGAATGCCTGGGCTGGTCCATCGCGATGAAGCTCGGCCAGTCATAGCCCTCCGGCACGTCGCGGATCCCGATGCCGCCGAGCGTCGAGTCCGAGGAGAAGAGGCCGTGATTGGTGTCGACATGCATGATGTCGTTGTATTTCACCACCGACCAATACGGCTCGATCGGCGCGTTGGTGCAGTAATGCACCGGCTCTTCCTTGCGCAGCCGCTCGAACCACGGCCACAGCGTGTCGTCCTGGAACAGCCTGGGCGCGCCGGGGTGGAATTGCGAAAGCGGCGTCGCATAGGCCTCCTCGCGGGCCCTGCGCATGCGTTCGGCCTTGTCCACTTTAACCGGCGCTTGAACGTTCATGGCGGTAGCTCCAGTGTTTGCTTCTAACCTCTCCCGCTTGCGGGAGAGGTCGCGCCGAAGGCGCGGGTGAGGGCTCTTTCCTCTTGGGGGCTCTCGCTCGCGGAGATGCCCCCACCCCAGCCCTTCCCCGCAAGCGGGAGAGGGGGCGCAGCTTCCTCGTGGATGTCGTAAGAACTCATCTTACTGCGATCTCACGCCGTAATCTTCACCGGCAGCGTCTCGAGACCTTTTACGAAACTCGAATAGACCCGCTTGGGTTCGCCGACCACGTCAATATGGTCGAATCGTTTGAGGATCTCCTCCCAAATAATCTTGAGCTGGAGTTCAGCAAGCCGCAGACCGACGCAGCGGTGGATGCCGAAGCCGAAGGAGATATGCGTGCGCGGGCGGGCGCGGTCGATGATGAAATCGTAGGGCTTTTCGATCACTTCTTCGTCGCGGTTGCCCGAGACGTACCACATCACGACTTTGTCACCTTTCTTGATCCGCTTGCCGCGGAACTCGAAATCAGCGAGTGCGGTGCGGCGCATATGCGCCAGCGGCGTCTGCCAGCGGATCACTTCGGGCACGAAGCTGTCGATCAGCGCGGGGTTCTCGCGCAGCTTGCGATATTGCTCCGGATGCTGGCTCAGCGCATGGATCGCACCCGACATCGTGTTGCGGGTGGTGTCGTTGCCGCCAACGATCAAAAGGATGAGATTGCCGAGGAAGTTCCTGGCATCCATGTCGCGCGTGGCGGGGCCATGCGCCATCATCGAGAGCAGGTCGCTCTTCGGCGGTTGCGCGATGCGCTCCTTCCAGAGGCGCGCGAAATAGCCGGCGCATTCCGCAAGCTCGGCCTGGCGCTCGTCTTCGGTGGCGACGACGCCGTCGGGGCCGGGAATGGTGGTGGCGATGTCAGACCAGCGCGTCAGCTTGCGACGATCCTCCCAGGGGAAATCGAACAGCACCGCCAGCATCTGTGTGGTCAGCTCGATCGAGACCTGGTCGACCCAGTCGAACACTTCGCCGCGGGGAAGGTTGTCCAGGCACTCGGCGGAGCGCTTGCGGATGTTGAGGGCGAGATTGTCCAGATGCGTCGGCGTGAACATCGGCGCCACGGTCTTGCGCTGCGCCGCATGGCGCGGCGGGTCCATCGAGATGAAACTCTCGCGGCGCAGATCCGGATCGATGTCGCGGATGGTGATGCCGCCAAGCGAGGAGGCCGAGGAGAACACCGAATGATTGGTCTCGATCTCCATGATGTCGTTGTAGCGCGTCACTGACCAGTACGGCCCGAACATCGAGTCCTTGCAATAGTGCACGGGGTCTTCGCGGCGCAGCCGATCGAAATAGGGCCAGAACGTATCGGTCCTGAACAGCTCAGGATCGCCCGGATCGAACTGCTCCAGCGGCAATGACGACGCGCGCTCGCGCAACGCGTCGAGCTTGGCCGCGCTCTCGATGGTCCCATGCATGACCGTTCTCCCTGACCTTCCCGCGCGCGTTTTTTGTGAATTCTGCGCTGCGGTATTTGATTTGCAATTACAGCCCGTTGTCTGCGCCGGAGCAAGGGAGAGTTTTGCTGCATCCAACCTTTGCGAGAGGGCGGGCGGCCGTCACGCGGATCGGTCAACGTGACCTCCCGCACGCCTTTGCCTACGGAATCGTGCAACAAATCGACTGGAATCGAGGTAAATCGAACCCGGCCATCTTGGGGATCGACTAACCTCTGATCTATAGTTTGATTGGATCAGGTCAGCATCCCGAGGTTGCCGTGAACGACATGCAATGGGCCCCGATCGGCTCAGAACCCTTACCCCCGCCGCTGCCGCCGACGCGGGTCGATTTCACCGGCAATCGCACCGAGTTCCGCAAAATGGTCACCAAGGGTGCCATGCTGGAGCTGGTCACCTTCGGCTTCTACCGGTTCTGGCTGGTCACCGACATCCGCCGTCATCTGTGGTCGAGCACCGCGATCGACGGCGATGCTGCCGAATATACCGGCCGGGCCAAGGAGCTCCTGATCGGCTTCCTGGTCGCGCTCGCGATCCTGGTGCCGATCTATCTGGCTTACTTCCTGGTCGGTATCGAGTTCGAACGCTGGCAGGGCTTTGCCTCGACGCCGCTGTTCATCAGCTTCTACGCCTTCGGCCAGTTCGCGATCTTTCGCGCACGGCGCTATCGGCTGACGCGGACAGTCTGGCGCGGCGTGCGCTTCTGGATGGACGGTTCGGGTTGGGCCTATTCGTTCCGCGCGATGGCGTGGGGCCTGCTGGTGTTCCTCACCCTCGGCCTGGCGCTGCCGTGGCGCGAGGCTTCGCTCGAACGTTACAAGATGCGGCACACCCATTACGGCGATTTGCAGGGCGACTTCGAAGCCGACGGCTGGACCTTCTTCAAGCGCGGCTGGTGGCTGTGGCTGCTCAGCCCGATCGCGATCGTGATCTTCCCGCTCGCGCCATTTTTCTATGCCGAGTTCAAGGCGCGCGAGTGGCGCTGGTGGCTCGACGGCATCCGCATCGGCGGCGTGAGCCTGTCCTCGCAGTTGCCGCACAACGCGTTCTACGGCCTGTATTGGAAGGTGGTCGGTTGGTGGCTGCTGCTGAGCGTCGTCTATAGCGCCTATCTCGCCGGAGCCATCGCGCTCGCCGTGAAGCTCAGCGATCTTCCGGTCGCGCAGGCGCTTGGCCCCGGAAATGCCGGCAAAAGCATCCCGATGCTGGTGATGATGGTGATCGGCTATTTCGCTCTGGCGCTTGCGGTCAACATCATCATGCGCGTCTATCTTCAGCGTGATCTCTGGGCCAAGGTGCTGGAAACCGTCGAGGTGCACAACATCGGGGTCGCGGCGGACGTGCGCGGCAGCGGTGAGCTTGCCAACGCGCTCGGCGAAGGTTTTGCCGATGGTCTTGACGTAGCGGGATTCTGATCTGTGAGTGAGTTGTCCACCGAGGCCCCGGCGCAGCCTGACAAGCCGACGATCTTCTTCGACGGCGTGTCGAGCCGCAGGCGGCAGGTGACGCTGACGCTCGGTGATGCGCTCGAGATCGCCGAGGAGGGCGGGGCGCCCGTCAGCTGGGTCTATGCCGATATCCGCCGTGCCGACAGTCCGGCGGGGATCTTGCGCCTGGCCTCGACATCGGCGCCATCGCTGGCGCGGCTCGAAATCCGCGACGCCGCGCTCGCCGCTGACCTAACCATTCGCTGCATGCGTCTGGACGAGCACCAGACCTCGCGCCGCGGTGTTGCAAAAATCGTCGGCTGGTCAGTGGCCGCGGCCGCCTCCATCGTTTGCGTCGTGCTGTTCGGCGTGCCGCTCGCTGCCGATCGTCTCGCGCCGCTGGTGCCGAAACCGATCGAGCGGCGCATCGGCGATGCGTCGGAGGTCCAGGTGAAGACCATCTTCGGCCGCAGCATATGCGAAGGCCCCGCCGGGAAAGCCGCGTTCACAAAGCTCGTCAATCGCCTGCGCGACGCCGCCGGGCTTGACGACGACGCGATGACGGCGGGCGTGCTGCCAAGCCCGGTGCCGAATGCGTTTGCGCTGCCGGGCGGCAAGGTGTTCGTGCTGAACGCCCTGATCGACAAGGCGGAAAGCCCCGACGAGCTCGCCGGCATCCTCGCCCACGAGCTTGGTCATCTCAAGCATCACGACAACATGCGCGGCCTGATTTACAATGGCGGCACCTCGTTCCTGATCGGCCTGCTGTTCGGCGACGTCACCGGCTCGTCCGCCGTGATCTTCGCCTCGCGCAGCGTGGTCGAAGCCTCCTATTCGCGCGAGGCCGAGACCGCTGCCGACACGTTCGCGATCGAGATCATGCACAAGCTCGGCCGCTCGCCGAAGCCCGCGGCCGAATTGATGTTCCGCATCACCGGCAAGGAAGGCGGCGGCCTCACGTCGATCCTCGCCAGCCATCCGCTGACCGAGGATCGCCTCGCCCGCATGACCAAGGAGGATCGTCCCGCCAGCGGCCCGCCGCTGCTGACTGACACGGAGTGGCAGGCGCTGAAGGGGATTTGCGGCAGCGGGAAGATTTGAGCTATCGCGTCCCGTAGGCGCGGTCGCCGGCGTCGCCGAGGCCCGGCAGGATAAAGCCGTTCTCGTCGAGGCCTTCGTCGACCGCCGCGGTCCAGATCGGGACATCAGGATGCAATCCGCGCAGCCGCTCCAGTCCTTCAGGCGCGGCAATCAGGCAGGCGAGGCGGATGTCTTTCGCGCCGCGCTCCTTCAGGCGATCGATTGCGGCGACAGCGGTGTTGGCGGTGGCGACGACAGGCGTCACCACGATCGCCAGGCGCTCGCCGAGGTCGGATGGCGATTTGAAGAAATACTCGACCGCGGCAAAGCTGTGCGGCTCGCGATAGAGCCCGATATGCGCGACGCGCGCGGTCGGCACCAGATCCATCATGCCGTCGACGAAGGTTGTGCCGGCGCGCAGCATCGGCACGAACACCAGCTTCTTGCCGGCGATCTTGGCCGAGTGCATCGTCGCCAGCGGAGTCTCGATCACGGTGTCAGCGAGCGGCAGATCGCGCGTCACCTCGTAGCACAACAGCATGCCGATCTCCTTGATCAGCTCTCGGAACGACTTTGTCGAGATGGATTTGTCTCGCACCAGCGTCAGCTTGTGCTGCACCAGCGGATGATCGACGATCGTGACGCCTTCCATGATCGGATGCTCCTGAAATGATCGATGCGCGATGCGCTAGAAAACCGTACCGTCGCTGATCACCTTGAGCGGCGGTGCGCCATCGGGACGGCGCGAGAATGCGATGGCGCGGCCCGCGGCCCAGGTGCCGCCTTCGAGAATGCTCGCGAGCGGCAATGTGTCAGGCGTGCGGCCAAGCTTGGCGCGAACCAGTTCGGCAAGCCGGTCGAGCAACGCCACAGTGAGCGCGCGCCACTCCACGACAAGCAGCGAATCCACCGCATGCGCGCGCTCGGCGTCGGCGGCGTCGCGCAGGCGCAGCACCTCGTGATCGACGAACAGGCCGCCATTGCGGTATTCGGCAAGCCCCGTGAGCCCGTCGATGTCGGTGATCTCGAAGCCCGCGCGCTGAAGCGGCTCGATCAGCGAATAGCTCAGCCATTGCGACAGCTTGTGCAGCGGCACGAAACCGGCAGTTGCGTCATCCGTCCTCAGCGCGGGGTGCCGCCAGCAATCGCCGAGCGGAACGCCGGCAAGCTCAAGCCGCGACGGCCAGATCGGTCCGAGCTGATTCAGCACCGCCGACAGAATGGCGGGCGCCGCGATGGCGCCGCCCACAGCCTGCGCCGCGATGTGATCGAACAAGCCGCCCGGGCGCGGCGTGTCGTGCAGGCCGAACACGTCCGCGCGTTCGGCGACCAGCTTGCCGAGGCGCCGCAGCAGATCGGTACGCCCCTCAAGGCCGAGCAACGGATTGGCATCGCTGACCTGAAACGCAGCGGTGAGAGCGGCGAGGGGCAGTTGCGCGAGCACGTCCGCATCGGCCCTGAACGGCGCGCTTGCATCGCGGGAAAAGAGTCCGCTTGCGAACATGTCGAGGCTCGCGATCGCAAGCCCCTCCGATCGTCCGATCCCCTGTCCCGTCACCGCGTCACGATAACGCCAGGCAGCACCCGCACCGGCGTCGAGCAGCACGCTGACAATGGCGAGGTCGAACTCTGCCCGCGCCCGCGCGGCGCGATCCGGCCATGATGCAGCATTCGCCAGCCGCGCCCAGCGATCGACGCCGCCAAGCACAAAATGCCGCCACCGCGCGTGGAAGGGCACGTCCAGCGTCGGATAGGCTTTTCGCGTGACCGTAAGCACGGCCTCCGCAACAGCATCCATGCGACCGAGATCGATCGTGAAGTGGCTCAGCCCGCCGGCAAGGCCGATATCGAGCATCTCGCCAGCACGCGCGCGAACCGCTCCTGCGCTGAGCAGGGAGCGGGCCTGTTGTTCCAATGCGTCCGCCATCGCGCGATCAGTATTTTTCCAGCGAACGGCCGACCACGCCGTTCACGTCCTTCTCGGGCGCGATGTCGGTCGTGTAATAGCCGGCGGCCTTCTTCGCGGCGATCTCGACATGGGCGTCGGCCGGGATCAGCTCCAGCGGGATCGGCACGCGCTCGACGATGTCGATGCCCTGCGAGGTCAGCGCGTCGTATTTCATGTCGCTCATC
Organism: Bradyrhizobium betae; assembly: GCF_004123905.1. GTDB lineage: Bacteria > Pseudomonadota > Alphaproteobacteria > Rhizobiales > Xanthobacteraceae > Bradyrhizobium > Bradyrhizobium betae_A. The sequence goes on along the minus strand of NZ_MZXW01000043.1, from coordinate 7,566 downwards.
GACAAAAAGCGGTCGATGCGCTTCAGGCCGAGCCAGTGGATGGTATCCGGCATCAATTGCTGGAAGCGTGCGTCCTGGACGCCAGCGACGCATTCGGTGCGCTCGAAATAGGCGGCGGCCGCGTCACCGTCCTCCTGGCGCTTGCGCGCATTGTAGACCAAAAATTTCGTGACCTCGCCGAGCGCGCGGCCTTCCTTGCGGTTGTAGATGACGAGCCCGAGCCCGCCTTCCTGCGCGCCGCGCGCGGATTCCTCGATGCCGTGAATGAGATAGGGCCTGCAGGTGCAGATGTCGGAGCCGAACACGTCGGAGCCGTTGCACTCGTCATGCACGCGGCAGGTGATCTTGGTGCGATGATCAGGCAGTTTTGTCACATCGCCGAACATGTAAACGGTGGTGCCGCCGATCGGCGGCAGAAACACCTTCAAGTCCGGCCGTGTCACCAGCTCGGGGAACATGCCGGCGGTTTGCTCGAACAGCGTGCGGCGCAGCTCGGTCTCGTTGGTCCCGAACCGCTCGGCAAGGCCCGGCAGATACCAGACCGGATCAATCGCGATCTTCACCACCGAGACGCTGCCATTGGCATGCACGACCTCGCCGTCGTCGCGCAGCCGTTTTGCGGCGAGCGCCTCGCGGATCTCGGGCAGGTCGAGCCGCGCCCGCGTCACCGCGATGCTCGGGCGGATGTCGATGCCCTCGGCGATGTCCTTGCCGAAATTCTCCGCGACCAGATGCCCCCACGGGTCGAGCGCGACGATCTTTGCGGGATCGCGCCATTGCTCGAACGGGCCGATGGTCGCCGCCGGAAAGGTGTTGGTGAGATCGGGCCTACGAATCGGATCGAGCGCGCCAGCGGACACCGCGAGCGCGCGGTACATCGCGTAGGAGCCGCCATGGCTGCCGATCACGTTGCGATCCCCGGCGCGCGACACCGTGCCGATGATTGGCCCGCGTGCGCGTGCATCGGCGGCGCCCCAATGGATCGGGAAGGCGGCCTTCCGGCCCGGCTCCGGATGGGAGGTCAGGCGGATGTGATCGGTACGGTTCGCGCGGCTCATGTCCAGGCTCCCAAAAAGCCAACGGCCCGCCGCTCGGACGGGCCTGGCTCACTTGCGTTGCCGGTGCGGACCACCGGCGGCGCAAGCTCAATCCAACATATTGTAGCGGGCAGTCGCGACAGACAAGTTAATCGTGCGGGGCGGCCAGCGGCCGGTCCCGTGCTCGTCCCGAACGACGCCAGAACTCGCCCTATATCTATGTAATCGTTGTAATTTTTAAAGGGCGCGCCTCCCGCCTCCAAACAGCTGACTGGATAAAATCTGCATATTCAGACATATCGACCGGATCGGCCCCGCCCCGGAGAACGCCATGCCCACCGCCAGCTATATCGATCCCCGCAACGGAAAGCTCTATCCGCTGGACCCGCCGCGCTGGTGCTCGGACGAGCGCACGCCGCTGCTGGTGACGCCGGGGGCGGGGATGTCGCGCGAGGACATCGAGCCCCGCACGCGCTCACTGTGGCGCTACCGGGCGGCGCTGCCGGTCGCGATCAAAAATCCCATCACGCTCGGCGAAGGCTGCACGCCGCTGGTCCAGCAGGCTTGGGGCGATTTGCGGCCACACTTCAAGCTGGAATGGTTCAACCCGACCGGGAGCTTCAAGGACCGCGGCTCGGCGGTGATGCTGTCGTTCCTGCGCCAGATCGGCGTCGACGCGATCCTGGAAGATTCCTCCGGCAATGGCGGCTCGTCGATGGCGGGGCTGGGTGCTGCAGGCCTCATGCGCGTGAAGATTCTCGCGCCGGCCTCGACCTCGCCGGCCAAGATCGCGCAGGTGCGCGCCTATGGCGCGACGGTTCAACTCGTCGAGGGGCCGCGCGAGGAGTCGGAGGCGGAAGCCATCCGCCAGTCGAGCCAGACCTTTTACGCCAGCCACAACTGGCAGCCGTTCTTCCTCGAAGGCACCAAATCGCTCGCCTATGAGATCTGGGAAGATCTCGGCTTTCGCGCGCCCGACAACGTCATCGTCCCCGTCGGTGCCGGCAGTAGTCTTTTGGGTTGCGCCTTCGGCTTCCGCGAGTTGCTGAAGGCGGGCCAGATCGCGAAGCTGCCGCGCCTGTTCGCAGCACAACCGCTCAACTGCTCGCCGATCGATGCGAGCTTTCAGGCCGGCGTCGATACGCCTGTCGCCCGCGAGGTCAACAAGACCATCGCCGAGGGCACCGCGATCAAGAACCCGCTGCGCCTGCGCGAGATCATCGCCGCCTTGCGCGAGAGCGGCGGCGGCACCGTTGCGCTCACCGAGGACGAGATCGTCGCCGCCTTGCGTCGCCTCGCGCGCCAGGGCCTGTTCGCCGAGCCGACCAGCGCCAGCGCAGCGGCGGCACTGGAGAAATTCGCCAGTGCGGGATCGATCAAGGCGAACGAGACCACGGTGGCGGTTCTCACCGGCACGGGGCTGAAGGCCGCGACCACGGTTGCCGATCTCGTGCAGTAATGCACCGCTCTTTCCTCCGTCATTGCGAGCGCAGCGAAGCAATCCAGAATCCCTCTGCGGAAAGACTCTGGATTGCTTCGCTGCGCTCGCAATGACGGGCTCTCACTCCTTCAAATCATTCACGCGCCTCACCCAGACGCGTACATCCGCAAGCACTTCGGGCAGCACCGCCTTGACCTCAGCCACGGTCATCCCCGCCTTGATGCGGGGGTCGTAGAGCAGATTGAGGATGTACTGGTCGTAGACGTCGAAAAAGCCCATCGAGACGTTGTCGTTGAACATGGTCCACGGCACGCTCGTGGTGTCGTTGATGGGCCCGAGCGATTGCAGCAGCTCCTCATAGGCGCAGTCGAGGAAGGTGAAGTCGCCATTGTCGACGGTGAGGATGACGTCGGAATGCTCGATCTCGAAATTGTCGTTCTTGCGGAAGCCTGACAGGCATTGCGGATCGAGCGAGGTGCGGATCTCGCGCGCCTTGTCCACGCCGTAGAAGCTCGAAATGGTGCGGAACAGATCGCGGTCGCGCACCAGCTTCACCCGCAGATTCGCCGCTTCGCTCGAGTCGATCATGGCGATGTCGAGATGCTGCACGCGCTTGCCGATGTCGATGACGACCTTTGCGAGCTGCGTCTTGCGGTCGGTTCGGTCGCTGTCGGCGAACACGCGCACCGGCCCGTCGAACTTGCGGATGCGGTCGACCCGGCCGGCGAGGTGGTATTCGGCGCCGAACGCCGTCTTCAGAAAGCCTTCGACGATCTCGCCGTCGGTAAAGCTCTTCTTCTCGATGCGCTGGCGCGAGGCGATCGCGGGCAGCTCGCCCGCGTCGGCCATGGTAGCGGTGTCAGGGACAAACGCGACGGTAGCGAGCGCCAGCAGGGCGATGCGAAAGCCGGACGAAGGCGGGGCCAATGCGCTCATTGCCAGGCGACGCTGCCGTATTCGCGTCGCGCACACAAGTCCGCATATTCACGCGCCCTGCGGGTTCCCGCAATTCGCTGCCGGCTAGTTGTTCAGCACCACCACGGTGGTGCCGACCCCGACGCGGCCGTAGAGGTCGCTGACGTCGTCATTGGTCATGCGGAAGCAGCCCGAGGAGACCGCCTGGCCGATCGTCTCCGGCTCGTTGGAGCCGTGGATGCGGTAGAGCGTCGAGCCCAGATACATCGCGCGCGCGCCGAGCGGATTCTCGATGCCGCCCTTCATGTGGCGCGGCAGGTCCGGCCGGCGGGCGATCATCTGCGATGGCGGCGTCCAATCCGGCCATTCCTTTTTGGCGGTGATCCTGTGCACCCCGCCCCAGCGGAAGCCGTCGCGGCCGACGCCGATGCCGTAGCGCAGCGCCTGGCCGTTCTGGAGGACCAGATAGAGCCGGCGCTCGCTGGTGTTGACCACGATCGTGCCGGGGGCATAGTTGCCGTTGTACATGACGGTGGTGCGGGGGATCGGACTGGAGCCGCCGCTGAAGAAGTTCGGGCCGCCGCCCATGATGTCGCGCGCGTCAGCCCCTTCGGCGAATGCGCCGCCGGCCATGGTCGTCAGCAACGCAATGGCGGCAATCGGCGCGGCAAAAAATCGGGTCATTGTTTCCCCCAGCAAATATTCGATTCAACCCATGCCAGAGGCCATATTTGCGGGCTTTTCGCAAGCCACGGCCCCGTGAGAAGCGCCATGCTTAACGGTTTCCGTTACCAAATCGGCAACCCCGCCAATTTGCCTGAAAGCGTTAGCCAAACCGGCGCTTCGTCCTGCGGGGCAGGGCCGCGATGCCGCCTATTGCTTTGACGAGGGCCGCGAACAATGATTGATCGGACGGATATCTGAACATGGCGGGTTGCGGGAGCAGATAGAATGAACGGTGCGGAAAGCCTGGTGCGGACGATGGTCAAGGGTGGGGTGGATGTCTGCTTCACCAACCCAGGCACCTCCGAGATGCATTTTGTCGCAGCGCTCGACCGGGTGCCGGGCATGCGCTGCGTGCTCGGCCTGTTCGAAGGCGTGGTGACGGGCGCCGCCGACGGCTATTTCCGCATGAAGGGCACGCCTGCCTCGACCCTGCTGCATCTCGGCCCCGGGCTGGCCAACGGCCTTGCCAATCTGCACAACGCCAAGAAAGCCAATTCCGGCATCGTCAACATCGTCGGCCAGCACGCGATCTACCACATCGGCTACAACGCGCCGTTGACCTCCGACATCGAGGGTCTGGCCCGGCCGATGTCGTCCTGGGTCCGCACCTCGCCGGATTCCAAGTCGATCGCCGCTGACGGTGCCGCGGCGATTGCCGCCGCGAAAAGCGCGCCGCCGCAGATCGCGACCCTGATCCTGCCCGCCGACACCGCCTGGAACGAGGCCGACGGCATCGCCGAGGTGCCGGCCGAGCAGCAGCGCGCCAGTTACTCGCCGCAGGCGGTCGAGCAGGCCGCAAAAATCCTGCACGGCGATGGCGAGGGCACGCTGCTGCTGATGACCGGCAGCGCGCTGAGCGAGCAGGGCCTCGCGCTGGCCGAGCGCATCGCCGCCAGGACCGGCTGCACCGTGATGGGCCCGACCTTCCGCCCGAAGATGGCGCGCGGCCGCGGCCGCTTCTCGATCGATCGCATTCATTACGTCATCGAGAACGCGCTGCCGATGCTGGCAAAATTCCGTCACATCGTGTTGGTCGAGTCCGACGATCCCGTGGCGTTCTTCGCCTATCCGAACAAGCCGAGCATGCTCAAGCCCGAGGGCTGCGACGTCCATCGCATGACCTCCTGGGGCGAGAATTCGGTCGCGGCCCTCGAAGCGCTCGCCAGCGCGGTGAAGGCCAGCGCCAAGGACGTCAAGCCGCAGGCGTTGCAGGAGCTCATCAAGCCGACCGGCGCGCTGACCCACGCGTCCATCGCGCAGGCGATCGCCTACGCGATTCCCGAGAACGCGATCATGGTCGACGAGTCGCTCACAACCGGCCGCGCCTTCTTCCCGCCGACGGCGGCCGCGGCCCCGCACGACTGGCTCCAGAACATGGGCGGCTCGATCGGCTTCTCGACGCCGCTCTCGATCGGCGCCGCGATCGCCTGCCCGGACCGCAAGGTGATCTGCATGGTCGGCGACGGCAGCGCGATGTACACGATCCAGTCGTTGTGGACGCAGGCCCGCGAAAACCTCAACATCGTCACCATCGTGTTCGCCAACCGCATCTACCAGATCCTGCGCGGCGAATTCGACAATGTCGGCGCCGGCGAGCCCGGCCAGCGTGCCAACGATATGCTCCGGCTCGACCGGCCGACGCTCGATTTCGTGGCGCTGGCCAAGGGCATGGGCGTGCCCGGCCGTGCCGTCACCAATGCCGACGAGTTCAACAAGGCGCTGGCCGAAGCCGTCGCCGAGCCTGGACCGCGGCTGATCGAAGTCCAGATGTAAGGGCGCGCATACAACGGAGCGCCGAGGGTCGGGAGGCACGATGCAGACCGAGCTGAACAAGGTGATCGCGGCGCTCCGGGACTTCTACGCCCACGAAGGATTTTTGTTCGAGAAAGACGTCGGCGAGCGGGCGGTGACGCACCGCTTCGCCGTGCATCTGGAGAAGCAATTCGCCGGCTGGTCGGTCGATTGCAATTACGACCGGCTCGGCGAGCGCACGCTGCATCTGCCGCACGGCACCATCATCTCGACCGACGACCATCTCGGCAAGTCGATCTACCCCGACGTCGTCGTGCATCAGCGCGAGATCCCGAACAATCTGCTCACTGTGGAGATCCGCAAGGCCAGCAATCACACGCCGCTCGAGCACGACCAGCACAAGCTGAGGGCGCTCACCGACGTGCACGTCTGGTTTCCCTACTGGATCGGTGTGCTGCTGGTGCTGGACCGGCGGCATGTGACGGTCTCGGAAGTCTATGTCAGTGGCGTCGTCGATGAATCGCTGTCGCGCTGGTTCGCGACACGGCTGGATGAGACCGGCCTCGGGACCGCTCACTAAGGGGATACTAAACGTCAAATCTCGGGGACAAGCGGAAGTCGCCCCGCTGGGCCAGCATCGACTGCTTCTGACCCATAGCAGTCTTAATCGAACGACCGCAGTCACATTCGGGGTCAGCGCGCCAATTGTGCATAAGACTCCATGATTGACCGGGGCCCGGTGACAGCGCATTCGTGGCTTGTTGTCGGCCTGGCCGGATCATCCGCAACGCCAATCCAGGTCAGCAATCGCTTGCGCTCATCCCAGACGAGATCAAATTGGCTGCCTGAGCGACCAGCGACCGCAAATCTAATAGAGCCATCGTTGGCTCCAGTGACGTTGCCCGACATGGTCTCGGCCGCGGATTGGGTCTCTAGAACGACTGTTTTTGTAGAGCGATCCAGAGTGACGAAATATGGACCATATTGGCCTGGACAGGTGAGCGAAAAGGCATCAACCGGGTCGAGACGTTTCGGGTCAAATTGCTCAGGCTGCGAGAATGCTGACAGCATCGTTCTGCCAGTAACCACCGTGCAGGCGTGTTGCAATAAAGTTCTTCCCAGTTCATTGCCGGGCATTCCCGGCCACGTCATCACGTTGCGCGTGCGATCGAAGGAAAGAAGAATACGGCCGCCATCTGCCCTCAGGCTGAGGTCCATTTGTGCGTCGCTTACCCCGATGATTTCGCCAGGTAGTCTGTTTCCACCGGGGTTCTCAAATACGAAGTGATTTGTCTTGAGGTCATAGGTTACGAAGTAAGCTTGCTGCCGCTGATAATATTTGCCGTCGCAGCGAATGGATGTTGGTGCGGCTTCCGCCTGCATGGCGGAAGCGAGAATCATGAACAGTAAAAGCGTGAGATGCCGCATTTGATCACCAGCTTAAGTTGCGACTTTATCACGTCTCAATCGTTTATGCCTTGCTAACACGACACCGGGCTTTCAGGCGATTTCCACATTTCGTGTTGCAGAACGCAGGATTGGACCAAAGCGAGACTTCTGCAATCGGCCGATTGTGTTGAAAAAGGCGACTGTTGCGACGCAGAGGGATCAGTGATTCAGTCAGTCTAATTGGCAGGACTGAAGATCATGATGGGACATCGGCAAGTCGAACAGGCTGCGTTGTTCTACGAGTTC
>NZ_MZXW01000053.1 GCF_004123905.1 Bradyrhizobium betae | reverse complement strand
GAGCAGCTGGCCGTCAGGCCGCTCGACCGCGACGGCCGTTACGGTGTCTTCTTTGCCAGCTGGCAGGTCGGCTCAATCGACTTGACCCGCGGTCAAACTGTCAGTGATGTGTCCGAACAACCGTCAGCTATGTCCCCGGTCTGAACACTTGACCGGGCGATCCAGTACGCCGCGCAGCCAGAGTGATACGGAAAGGCCGCGGAGTACTGGATGCCCCGTCTTCGCGGGGCATGACAGCGGTGGTTATGCGCGACGACCGCTCTCTACTTCTCCTTCACAGGCACCGTGTAATTCAGGATCAACCGGCCACCATCCGGATAGATCGTCTGTCCGGTGATGTAGGACGCATCGTCACTGGCGAGGAATGCAACAACGGAGGCCACCTCACTCGGCTCACCGCCACGGCCGGCTGGCGTGCGCGACATCACGGTCTTGCGGGCATCCTCGGATGTGTAGATCGACGACGCCACCATGTCGGTCAGGATCGTGCCCGGCCCGACCGCGACGACGCGGATGTTGTGCGGGGCGAGCGCAACCGCAGCCACCGACGTCAGCTGCTTCATGCCCCCCTTGGACATCGCGTAGGTCGCAAGCGCCGGAATCGCCAGCAATGCGTTCACCGAGGACATGTTGATGATGACCCCACCACCGCCTTGCGCAATCATCTGCTTCGCCGCGGCCTGCACGCCGAAGAACGCGCCCTTCAGATTGATGCCGATGATCTCGTCGAATTCCTCTTCGGAAATCTCCAGGATGTCGCGGTTGCGGGCAACGCCGGCATTGTTGACCATGATGTCGAGCCGGCCAAACTCCTTCACGGCAGTTGTGACGAGTTGATCCACGTCGGCACGCCTGGCGACATTGCCGACGACGGTGCGTAAGGCATCCGGCCGCCCCAGCTCGGCTGCCGTCGCAGCAAGGCCCTCGGCATCGACATCCGAGATGACGACCTTGACGCCGTCGTCCAAAAATCTCTTTGCGCAGGCCTTGCCGATGCCGCGTGCTGCGCCGGTGATGGCGGCGACCTTGCCGGATAATTTCATAGTCTCACTCCAGGATAGCTGCTCAGGCCGCGAGCTATCCGGGAGAGGACCCCGGTTCAAGCCGCCGCAAAACCGAGATGAGCACGGAACCGGTTCTTGATAAAGACGGCATCGCGCGAGGGCAGCGAGCGCGGCGGATTTTCCGCTAGAACCTTGATGACAAAGAGCCGCGGGCCTTCCGCCGGCTCGGCGATTTGTGCCGCGAGGCGTTGCACCTCCTCAAGCGTCCACACGGTTCCGGTCGCGGCAAAGCCGCAGGCCGCGGCGATCGCCGTGAGATCGACGCCGCGCCCGGTGTGGCTCGCCTGCATGCCGGTCTCACCAAAATGCTGGTTGTCGATCACGACGATGTCGAGATTGCGCGGGCGCGCGACGCCGATGGTGGCGATGCCGCCGAGCCCCATCAACTGCTCGCCGTCGCCGGTCAAGCCGAGGACGCGCTTGCCTGGCTGTGCCTGTGCGAGGCCAAGGCCGATCAGCGCGGCGCCGCCCATGGCGCCCCAGAGATAGAAATTGCCGTCGTGGTCGCCGACCGAATGCAGATCGTAGGTGGGCGAGCCGAGGCCGGAGACAACCAGCGTGTCCTTGCGATCCTTCAGGAGGGCGGCGACAACAGCGCGACGGTCGAGTTGAGCTTGCATGGGCATCACCACTTCTTCTTGCCGATCAGGCGCTGCCCGATCAGAACCGCAATCTGCTGGTCGGACTCGTAGGCGAGCGACGCCGCGGATTCGACGGTCTCGACCAGATCCTCCGCCGTCTCCGCCCGCATCACCTTCAGGCCGATCGCTTCCAGCGACGGTTGCGTCGCCCGGCTCATCGGCACCTGCCACGGATTGAACTCGGCCCACTCGCCACGCATCGTCACCAGCATCAAGAGCGGGAAGCGGCCGATCGCCGACAGCGACAGCATGTTGATGCAATTGCCGACCCCGCTCGACTGCATCAGCAGCACGCTGCGCTGCCCGCCGAGCCAGGCGCCCGCGGCAATAGCAATGCCCTCCTCTTCCGTCGTCAGCACATTGGTGGTGACGTCGCGGTCGGCCGAGAACATGCGGATGAGCTGGCTATGGCCGGCGTCCGGCACATAGGACATCTGCCTGACGTCAGCGGCTTTCAGGATGCGATGGAGCTCGGACGGCCAGTCGTCGCTTGCACGCGTTTCGGAATTGGGTTGAGGGCTGTGCACCGTGTGTCTCCGTGAATTTCGAAGACACGCTAGCGTTGATCCCGCGCGAAAGCTCTGACCGTCTGGCGTGAGCAGATATCGAGGGATTGTATAGCAGCTGTTGGCGGCAGCGGCGGTGCCTCTACTCCCTCGCCCCGCTTGCGGGGAGAGGGTCGGGGTGAGGGGGAGTCTCCCCGAGGACGCCGGCAGTTGGACCCGTGGAGAGTCCCCCTCACCCGGATCGCATCTTCGATGCGATCCGACCGCTCCCCGCAAGCGGGCGAGGTAAGAGAACCTCAATTCGCCGCGGACCTCGCCGCGGCCGGCATATAGATCTGCGCGTAGCCTTCCTTGATCGCCGAAGTGATGCGATCGAGGCGACGGTCGATGTGCTTTTCCAGTACGGAGACGCAGGTCTCCTCGTCGCGCGCCTTCAATCCCTCGATGACGGCACGATGCTCGGCCTGGGTATTGGAACGGTTGATGCTGTCCATGTCGATCCAGCGCACGAAGCGGATGCGGGCGTTGACATTGCGCAGCACGCGCAGCATCTCGGCATTGTTCGACATCGCCATCAGCCGCTCGTGGAACGTCTCATCGAGCTCCACCAGCTCGACCGATGAACGCCCGCCGGGATCGGGGCCGGTGGCTTCGAGGAATTTCAACAGCGCGTCGATGCCCTCGTCCTTGGCGCGCTTGATGGCGAGGCGGACCGAGGCGACCTCGATCGACTTGCGCAGCTCGTAGAGATCGAAGATCTCTTGCGCGTCGAGCTCGCGACAGAAGAAGCCCTTGCCCGGCGTGAAGCGCAGGAAGCCCTCGGTGTTGAGACGGTTCAGCGCCTCGCGCAGCGGCGTGCGGCTGACGCCGAGGCGTTTTGCCAGCTCACCCTCGTTGAGCCGCTCGCCCGGCTTGAACTCATAGCTCACGGCCATCGCCTTGAGCTGTTCATAGACGCGATCGACGATACTATCGGAGGCCAGTTCCACGTTGCTCATCATCAACTGCATTCATGCCCGAACACAGCCCAATATATCGGGGCTGTGTAGCCCATGGCAATGCAAACGACGCTTTAGCGGCTGTTGTTCAGAGCTTTGCGACAGCCGGACTTCAGGCGAAAGCGCGCGGGCGCAGTCCAGCATGAAACCAGGTGATCATGGAATAGATGTCGTAAACCGGCAATCCCACTTCGGCCTGCAACGCTGCCGCATAAGGAGGCATGTTGGTGCATTCGAGCACGATGGCGCCGACGTCAGGGTTTTTGGCGACAAGCTGCTTGCCCGCCTCGACCACATCCCGCTCGGCTTGCGCCACGTCCATATCGTCCTTTTCGGCCTTGATCAGGACGCGGAAAAATTCCTTGCCGTGCTCGGTGCCGACCAGCGGCGTATCGAGCGGCACGCCGGCGCCTTCGAGATGGGCCGGCGTCAAGGTCGAGCCCGACACCGTGACGAGGCCAACGCGCTTGCCGGGCGGCAAGGTCGCCTGCACCCACGGCACCTGCATCAGCGACGAGGTCGCGACGGGAACGCCGACGGCCGCCGCGATCTCCTTCTGGAACAGCGAGAGGAAGCCGCAATTGGTGGTGATGGCTTCGGCGCCGAGCCGCACCAGATCCTTGGCCGCGTCGATGAAGTCAGGCAGCAGGCCGGCGGCGCCCTTCAGCACCACCTTCTCCGGCGAAGCGCCGCTGACCACGCGATAGAGCACCGGGAATGGCCAGGTCGTGCCGTTGCCCATGTCGCCGGGAATGCGGGGGAAGCGCGCTTCCAGCATCAAAATCCCGAGGGGCGCGCCATAGATGGCCTTGCCGCCGCGGGCAATTCGAGAAGGCGAGTTGGCAGGATAAGTCATGGTGCGATCTCAGAGGAAGCGATTGGGCGAAAACGGCGCGAGCGGAATTTCGGGCTGCTTGCCGCTCAGGAGCTGCGCGACGAGACGGCCGGTGCGGGCCGAGCCGACCAGGCCGACATGGCCGTGGCCGAAGGCGTAGACGATGTCGCGCGAGGCGCGCGCATGGCCGATGCAGGGAAGGCCATCAGGCATGCTCGGCCGATGGCCGAACCATGTCTTGACCCGCGAGGCCGGAATGTCCTTCGGCAGTTTTGGAAACATGCTGAGGAGATTGTTGCGCAAAATCTCGGCGCGCTTCCAGTTCGGCGCGGCCTCGAGGCCGGCCATCTCGACGGTGCCGGCGGCACGCAGGCCCTTGTTGGTCCAGTTCACAACCATCTTGGCGTCCGACGCCATCATCGAACTGCGCGGACCCGATTCCGGGTTCTCGATCATGACGTGATAGCCGCGCTCGGTCTCGAGCGGCAGGGGATCGCCGACCGATGCGGTCAGCCGCTTCGAATGCGCACCGGCGGCAACGACTGCAGCGTCGCAAGGAATCTCGCCGGTCTCGGTGACGACGGCCACGAGCTTGTTACCGTCGAGCTTGAGGCCTGTAGCCTTCGCGCGCACGAGCTTCGCGCCGCTGGCAACTGCGTGATTGGCAAGCGCCGCAACGTAAGCGCCGGGATCACGGCAGCGGCCGGCCTCCTCCACCACCACACCAAAGGTGTAGCGCGGATGCAGCTCCGGTTCGCGCTGACGCATTTCGTCGGCGTTCAACTCCATCCATTGGACGCCGACCTTCTTGCGCAGGCGCCAGCCGAGATCGTTGTCAAAATTGCCGCGCGACGGGAAGACGTGCATCACGCCGTTGCGCTCGACCAGTTCGGGTACGCCGGCTTCTTCCGCGAGCTTCCTGTGCAGCAGCGGCGCGTCCTTCAGGAGGTCGCGTAGCGCAAACGCCGTCTTCTCGACCCGCGCCTCGGTCCAGCCCGAGAGCAGGTATTTGATCAGCCAGGGCAACGCCTTCGGCAGATAAGACCAGCGGATCGCGAGCGGCCCGAGCGGGTCCATCAGATAGCCAGGCACCTTCTTCCAGATGCCCGGCTCGGCCGGCGGGATCACCGAATGCGAGGAGAGCCAGCCGGCATTGCCATAGCTCGCCGCCTGTTCGCCACCGGGCTCGCCCGCATCGATCAGCGTGACGCGATGTCCCTCGCGCAGCGCCTCGATGGCGCTGATCACGCCGACCGCGCCGGCTCCGATGATGGCGACGTGGCGGCCCTCCGGCATCGGCTATGCCTTTACTGCGGGCGCAAAATCCTTGCCGACCGAGATCGCGCGCGGATCAATGATGCAGTGGAGGATCGACGGCTTGCCCGAAGCGAGCGCGCGCTCGAACGCCGGCGCAAACTCTTCGGTGCGCTCGACGCGCTCGCCATGACCGCCGAACGCCTTGGCGTACATCGCGAAGTCGGGGTTCTTCAGCTGAGTACCGACCACGCGGCCGGGATAGTCGCGCTCCTGATGCATGCGGATCGTGCCGTACTGCGAATTGTCGACGACGATGACGACCAGCGGCGCGTCATACTGCACGGCGGTCGCGAATTCCTGGCCGTTCATCAGGAAGCAGCCGTCGCCGGCAAAGGCAACGACGACGCGATCCGGAAACTGCCGCTTGGCGAGCACCGCCGCCGGCACGCCGTAGCCCATCGAGCCCGAGGTCGGCGCGAGCTGGGTGGCAAAGCTGTGGAAGCGGTGATGACGATGGATCCAGCCGGCATAGTTGCCGGCGCCGTTGCAGACGATCGCGTCCTTCGGCAGGCGGTCGCGCAACCAGGTCATGACCTGGCCATACTGGAAATGGCCCGGCAGCTCGCGCGCCTTGTCGGTCCAGGCGAGATAATCGGCGTGCGCCTTGGCGGCCTCGCCCTTCCACGCAACGGTGCCCGCGGGCTTCAGCGTGTCGACGGCAGCGGCGAAAGCGGCGGGGGTCGCCTGGATCGCGAGCTCGGGCTGATAGACGCGGCCGAGCTCTTCCGAGCCGGGATGCACGTGGATCAGCTTCTGCTTCGGCGTCGGAATATCGAACAGCGTGTAGGACGAGGATGGCATCTCCGACATGCGGCCCCCGATCAGGAGAATGACGTCGGCATTATCGATGCGCGCCTTCAGGCCCGGGCTCGGCCCGATGCCGAGATCGCCAGCATAGTGCGAATGATCGGCGTCGATCAGCGACGCGCGACGGAACGAGGTCGCGACCGGCAGGTCGAATCGTTCGGCGAAGCGCGCGATGCTCTTGGTGGCTTCATCGGTCCAGCGCGAGCCACCGAGGATAACGAGCGGCGCCTTGGCGCTCGCGAGCATCGCGCCGACGCGCTCGATATCCGCAGGCGCGGGCCAGCTCACCGCCGGCTCGATGCGCATCGCATCGGCAACAGCCGCGGTCTCGGTCAGCATGTTCTCCGGCAGCGAGATCACCACAGGACCCGGGCGGCCCTGCATCGCGACGCGGAAAGCGCGCGCGATCAGCTCCGGAATGCGGTCGGGACGATCGATCTCGACGGCCCATTTCGCCATGGTGCCAAATACCGCCTTGTAGTCGAGCTCCTGGAACGCCTCGCGCTCAAGCATGCCGGTGTCGACCTGGCCGACGAACAGGATCATCGGCGTCGAATCCTGCATTGCGATGTGGACACCGTGGCTGGCATTGGTGGCGCCGGGGCCGCGGGTGACGAAGCAGACGCCCGGGCGTCCCGTGAGCTTGCCATAGGCTTCCGCCATCATCGCGGCGCCGCCTTCGGCGCGGCAGATCACGACGTCGATCGGGCTGTCGTGCAGCGCGTCGAGTGCCGCCAGATAGCTCTCGCCCGGCACGCAGGTGACGCGGTCGACACCTTGGGCGACAAGCTGATCGATCAGGATCTGGCCCCCGGTGCGAGTGTTGCGAATGCTCATGACAGCTCCCTGCAGGCTTTGGCGATGCGCATCACGGCTTCGCGCAGATTTTGTTCCGAGGTGGCGTAGGACAGGCGGACCGAGCGCGCAAGATCGAAAGGCTTCTCGGACCCTGCGCAGGCATCATGCCCGCCCCTGCTGTTTGCACTACCGTCCATTTGCGATGATACGGCGGCAATGATCGAGCGCCGCGCCGACGAGATTGTCGCTCGCCTCCGGGGTGCGGAACGCCGAATGCGCCGACAGCGTCACGTTCGGCAGTTTCGTGAGCGGATGGCCTGCCGGCAGCGGCTCGACGGTGAAGACGTCAAGGCCGGCGTGGGCGATGTGACCGGAGCGCAGCGCATCGAGCATCGCGTCCTCGTCGACGACGGCGCCGCGCGCCGTGTTGATCAAAATGTTGCCGGGGCGCATCTGCGCGATACGCTCGCGCGACAGAAAGCCCTTGGTCTCGTCGTTGAGCAGCAGATGCAGCGAGATGACGTGGCTCTCGGCCAGCAGCTTCTGCAGTGACACGAACTCGACGCCCGGATGCGTCTTCGGCGTCCGGTTCCAGGCGATCACCTTCATGCCGCAGCCCGCCGCCATGCGCGCGGCTTCCGCGGCAATGCCACCAAAGCCGATCAGCCCCAGCGTCTTGCCAGTGAGCTGGAGCGCATCGCGACGCAGCCAGTTGCCCTCGCGCATGCCGCGGTCCATCTCTCCAAAACTCTTGGCGGAGGCCCACATCAGAGCGATCGCGCATTCGGCCACCGCCGTGTCGCCATAGCCCTTGATGGTGTGAACGGCGATGCCGCGTTCGGCCAACTGATCCGGATTCATGTAGCTGCGCGCGCCGGTACCGAGAAAGACGATATGCTTCAGGGCGCCACACTGCGCGGCAACCGCCGTCGGCACTGCGGTGTGATCGACAATCATGATCTCGACGCCGTCCATGAGGCGTGGCAAGTCGTCGGACGTGATGGCCGGGTTGCGGTTGATGCCCACCGGCAGCTTGTCGCCCTGCAGCAGCTTTTCAGTCACGGCTGCAAGTGTGTCGTTGGCATCGACGAAAAGCGCGCGCACGGACTTCTCTTTCATGTTCGGGAGATGAAATACTATCTTGCATTTTATCCTGAATACAAGAATAGTCCAGAAGCCGGGCTGAATCTCTTCGGGAGCAACTGCCCATGAATCGCAGGGACGCACTCACCACCGTCGCCCTCGCCGGCGCGGCGATGGCCGCCGCGGGTTCGGCCAAGGCCGACACCGCGCCGACCTCCACGATCGACCGCATCAAGAAAAGCGGCCTGCTGCGGATCGCCGTCATCGCCGGCCAGGACCCTTATTTCCACAAGGACCTCACGACAAATCAATGGTCGGGCGCCTGCATCGACATGGCGAACGACATTGCCGGCAAGCTCGGCGCCAAGGTTGAGACGCTGGAATCGACCTGGGGCAACCAGATCCTCGACCTTCAGGCCGAGAAAATCGATCTTGCCTTTGCGGTAAATCCGACGCCCGAGCGCTCGCTGGTCATCGACTTCTCCTCACCCATTCTGGTGCACTCCTTCACCGTCATCACCAAGAAGGGTTTTGCCAAGCCTCAGACCTGGGCGGAGATCAACAAGCCCGAGGTCAAGATCGCCGTCGACATCGGCTCCACGCATGAGACCATCGCGCGGCGTTATTGCCCGAAGGCGACGATCCTCGGCTTCAAGGAGCGAAACGAGGCGATCCTTGCCGTATCCACCGGACGCGCGGACTGCAACATATCGCTCGCCGTGCTTTCAGTCGCGACCTTGAAGAAGAACCCGACGCTCGGCGAGTTGGCGGTGCCCCGGCCGCTGCTCACGCTGCCGACCAATCTCGGCATCCGTGCCGAAGGCGATCGCCGCTACAAGGATTTCCTCAGCGCCTGGGCGGACTACAACCGCGCGCTCGGCCAGACCCGCGAATGGATCCTCAAGGGTTTTGAGGCCGTCGGTCTCGGCCCGGACGACATTCCGCCGGAGATCCAGTTCTGACGGTCATTCGACGACGTAGGTCTGGGACTTCGCGGCGCTGAAGCCATATTGGGGCCTGATCTACCCCGTGCCTCGCGCTGAGTGCAGCAGGCGCGAGGCGGCAACAAGGTCCTGCGTTTCAAAACCTTCAGTGAACTTCTGGTGGATCGGGGCGAGCAAACGGATGGCCTTGTCCCTGCGGCCGGCAGCGATCCATTGCCTGGCGAGATCGGTGGCGACACGCAACTCGAACGTTGTTGCTCCTATTGCGCGCGCTTCGGCAAGCGCCTGCTGTAGGCGCCTTTCGGCACGTAGCGGCTCACCTGCATGGAAGAGGACCATGGCATCGACGCGCTGAAGTTCAGAGCGGCACCAGCGCTCTCCCTGGCGTTCCTGATGATCGATGGCCCCCGTGATGGCCTCGCGCGCCTCCTTGATCCGTCCCTGTCGCAGAAGAGCGCGGGCAAGGACCGCGAGATAGCTGCCGATGCGCATCAAAAAGCGGCACTCGATCAGTTCATCGATCGCCGCTCGAATATCCTCCACCGCCTGCTTATCGCCACGCAAGTCGCGAAGGCACGCCGAGAAATAGCGTTCAACCGGAACCCAACGCGATATCCGCTCCCGTTCCAGATTGCGACGCAGGCGCTCGGTGAAGCTCTCGAGCGCGTCCAAATTCCCGGTTTCGAGCGAGACAGGAAGTGCGGCAAGCCCAAGCGCGTTCGACTGCGACACCCACTGACCACTGCGATCCGCGGCGTCGACGGCGTCGCGGGCCAGCCTGGCCGCATAATCGGCTTGCCCTTGCATCCACGCAACGAAGGGCAGGTTGAAGCGGACCGTGATGAATCGATAAACTTCGTTCGCATCCTTGCGCGAGCGTCCCGCGGTCAGCGAATAGGTTGCTGCGAGGCGATCGAGAACAGGGCGACTTTTGCCCAATTCGCCGGCAAAAGCCCGGGCCCAGGCCAGCGCGCGATCGGCTTCCGACGTTGCCGTCAAGTCGCGCTCGCGGTCGGCCAGCGCGGTGGCCTCCTCAAGATAGGTTATGGCGCGCGGGACTTGGCCAATCTGCAACAAGTAGAAGGCAAAACCCACCAACGCGCGCTGCTGATACTCGAGATCCCCGGCTTGTCTCGCAAAGCCAATGGCGTCGAGCCACGCAATTTCGTTTTCATTCGACATTTTACGTGCGTAGAACAGGCTCCATCCCAGCGCGCAGGCGAGCTTTGCCTTCAGCAAATCGTCACATTCGATGGTCTTGGCCAGGGCGAGCGCGAACTCCAGCCGCGCTTGAGCTTCAGACAGGATTGCGGTTTCGGACCACAACGTGATGGCCGCAACCGTGAGCCTCACCCCAAGGACCGGGTCCCCCTCCTCGCCAAACGCCCATGAAAGAGCAGCCCTCAGATCGGCGATGTACCCAAGGTAACGCTGGGTCCAATCGGTCGGCTCGCGCCAGTTCCACTCTTCTTCAGATCGTTCGAACAGCGCGACGACGCGGTGCGCGTGACGGCGCAGCGCCTGACGGCAGGCAGGATCGACCTGGCGCCGCTCGGTTGCATACCGCCGCGTGCTGTCGAGGAGCCGATAGCGAAGACTCGCCCCTCGCGCCTCTGCACTCAAAAGCGACTTGGCGACGAGACTACCGAGGCCGGTCACGACGTCGACCGGATTCAGTCCGGCGGCTTCCGCGACGAACGCGGCGTCTTCGGCCTCGAACGCATCGCTGAACACCGACAGCAAGGCGAACAGCTTGGCTTCCTTGTGCGGCAGCAGCCTGAAACTCCAGTCGATCGTCGCCATCAACGTTTCATGACGGGGCAACATGCCTTCGATGCCAGGTGCGCGAAATCCCAAATTCCGGTCGATTGTCGCCAACAATTCGCGGGGACTGAATGCGCCGATTTGGGCCGCGGCCAGCTCGATAGCCAACGGGAGGCCGTCAAGTGAACGGCATATCGAGGCAATGGTCTCGCAATCGGCATCGCGAAACTGGTAGTCCGCCCATTCGGCCGCGCGGCGAGCGAACAATTGCACCGCTGGGAATCTGAAGGCCTGCTCGGCTGTCGCGGCCTCGCCCGCTCTGGGCGAAGCGAGCGAGCCAAGCCGCACGACGTGCTCGGCCGCCGTGCCAAGCGGCTCGCGGCTTGTCGCGAGCAATATGGACTGCGACGCGTCCTCCAGGAACCTGCCGGCGAAGATGACGGCAGCAGCCAGCACATGCTCACAATTGTCCAGAATGAGCAGCATCTGACGCGGCCTCAGATAGTCCAGGACGGCCGTCAGGCTATTGTCCGGATTGCCCCTGATCCCAAGCGCAGTCACCAGCGCCGCGCCGAAAAAAGTCGGATCGGAGATTGTGGTGAGGTCGACAAAGCACGTGCCATCGCGGCATTTGGGGGCAAAGGACTGCGCCGTCGCGACAGCGAGCGTCGTCTTGCCGACGCCGCCCGGGCCAGCAAGGGTGACCTGCCGCTTCTGGACCAGCAAATCGGCGATGTCTGCCATGTCCGATTCGCGACCAACGATGCCGCGCAACAATGGCGGCTTGGACACGGCAACCGGGTCGGCAGGTGCAAGATCGTCATCGACCTCGGCGAGGCTAGCCTGCACGCGGGCGATGAACTTGTAGCCCCGTCGTGGGACAGTCGTGATGTAGACGGGCTCGATCTGTGTGTCGCCCAGCGAACGACGCAAGCTCCACATATTGACCTTGAGATTGCTGTCGTGAAGGAATGTGCCCGGCCAGGCGGCCTCCATCAACTCATCCTTGCTGACGAGCTCGCCGCAGCGCTGCACCAAAAGGTGCAACAGCTCGAACGCGCGTCCCCCCAGCTTGACCGGGCGCCCGTCAAGAAGCAGCAACCGGCGGCGGGGAACTAGCTGAAATCGGCCGAAGGAGAATGAGAGTTCCTGTCGGTGCGCGCCTCGTCGCAGTGTCTCCGTGGCAGCCCGCATTGATCATTGCCAATCGATCCAAGAGATCGTCCGGAATTATCATGCGCTGCAAAACTATTGAATAGATGCCTTCTGAATTCGCACGATCGCGGCAAGCATTTTGCCGCAGGCGCGTCGCGGAACTTCGATCAATTTTTGGGCTTGCCAAGGATCGCCATCCGCATGACCTCGACGCCGCCGTCGGCAAGCTCCGGAAGCTTGGCGAACCATGCCTGAACATAGGGCATCGCGTTATGTGCATCGAAATCGGCCTGGCTGGCGAAAACCTCGTAGAAGATGAAATGACCGGGCTTGGCGCGGTCCTCCTGACAAAAATAGACCAGATTCTTGGGGTCGCCGCGAACCAGCTCGATCAACGGCAAGGTGGCGGCACGCAGTGCATCTTCCTTGCCGGGCTTGGCCCGCACCTGAGCCACGACCGAATAGGCGCCTTCGCGAATTTCCTGATAGCGGACATGCGGCCCTTCCTGGGCCGGCGCCGCCGGCGCGGTCAGCGACGGCAACACGAGGAGCAGCATCGCGGCGAGCGATTTGCGGATAGCAATTTGCATGATGGTTGTCTTTCGCAATGCACGGGTCAGCGTGTAATTGTCTGCTGCCGCTTGGCGAGGGCGTCGCTGAAACGCTTCTTGACCGGGCCGAGCGCTTTGACGAACTCGAGCTGCTCGCCCTCGGGACCTTTGCAATAGATCAGCTCCCAACCATCCGAGGGCGCCTCGGTCACCCGGTTCGTGTTGGCGCTGCGGGGAGCGGCCTTGCGTTCCGCCTCGGTCGTGACCCGGACCGTACGATTAGCCCTCACCTGTGTCATGCCGCGGCGTGAGGACTCGGCTTCAAGGTCGGCGATGAACTTGTTGAAGTCGACGTCATCGCGAACATAGAAACAGATGTGCATCATGCGCGGAAAGGCGGGGCTCATACGCTCGACCGGTTCAGCAAAGCTCCTTGCGCTACCCATGGGCTGATCGGCCTCGCGATATTGCAGCAGCTCGAGCACCATATTGTCGAATTGGATGAAGCGGACATCGAGCCTCTGCGCTCCACTCCGAAGATCGGGAACGCCGATCGTCCGCGGATTGACCTCGCGTGCGTTCGCCTCGATCTCCTGGTCGGCCAACAGCGTGTTCTGCACCCCGTCGCCCTTGAAGTCGCCGTGACGGAAAACTTCGGTACCGCCCAGCACCTCCGTATAGAATTGATAGGCCCGCTCCATGTTCTGGACCGTCAGCCCGAAGTGCTGGACTCCCTGGAGCCGCGTACCAAGCGGCGCGTCGTTGCGCTCGGCTGATGACATGGCGTCCGTGCCCTGCGCGGCCGCCAGCGTATCGGTCGGCGTGCCGCCCACCAGGCCCGTGACCATCACGGCGCCGGCCGTCCGCAGCACCGTGCGGCGGCCCATCTCGGTGGCGTGAGAAGCTGCATCTGTCATTCCCGTCTCCTTGGTTTTCGGTTGAATTTGCCTCAATGATCCCCGGGAAGAGGGGCTGCGGCGTTGACGAGACCTGCCCCACGGAGCTCGCGCCAGAAATCGCCGGGTATGGACTCGGCGAGAGCCGCGCGATCCTCGGCGATGCGGCTTGGACGGCTCGCGCCCGGAATGACGGCCGCAACCACTGGATTCGCGAGCGCGAACTGCAGGCCCGCACCCTTCATGCCGATGCCGTAGCGGTCGGCGATCGCCTTGATCCGCGCCACCTTATCGAGGATCTCGGGAGGGGCCGGCGCATACTCGAAATTCGGACCGCCTACGAGTGCGCCCGAACTGTAGGGACCGCCGGCAACGATGGCGAGTTCATGCTCCGCAACCATCGGCATCACCCGCTGAAGTGCGCGGGCATGGTCGAGAAGCGTGTAGCGGCCCGCGAGCAGAAAACCGTCCGGGCGTGGCCCCTCCAGCGCAAGCAGCAGTTCGATCGGCTCGACCCGGTTGACGCCGAGTCCCCACGCCTTGACCACGCCCTCGTCGCGCAACCGGTCAAGCGCCCTGAACGCGCCCTTGCGCGCGTTTTCGAAAACCGCCAGCCACTCGTCGCCGTAGAAGTCCTGCGCGACGTCGTGCACGAAGGCGATATCGACATGGTCGGTGCCCAGCCGCTTCAGGCTGTCCTCGATCGAGCGCAACGTCGCGTCGGCCGAATAGTCGTTCACGATCCTGTTCGGGCGCCCGTATTGGAAGACGCCGCCCTTCTCGCCGAGATCGCGGGCGTCGACATCCTCGATCTCGTCCAGGATCAGGCGTCCGACCTTGGTGCTGACTACATAGTCGCTGCGCGGCCGGCCGGCCAGCGCAGCGCCCATGCGGAGCTCGGCGAGGCCCGCGCCGTAGAACGGCGCGGTGTCGAAATAGCGGATGCCGTCCTCCCAGGCCGCATTCACCGTCGCGAGCGCTTCATGCTCCGGGATGTCGCGGAACATGTTGCCGAGCGGCGCGGCGCCGAAGCCAAGTCTTCCCGGCAGAATATCCTTGAGGGCCATGTTGCGAGTCCTTGTCTGCGACAGGCAAGTCCGTCCGTGCGCGGCGCCGCCGGTCTCACTCGGTCGCGGACGTATCCGCGCTTCTGATGAAGGCCGCGACCTCACGCGGATGCGACAGCATCACCGCGTGGCTGCTTTTGATCTCCGTCACCTTCGCGCCCGATCGCTTGGCCATGGTGCGCAGTAAGCTCGGAGGGATAATGTGATCCTCCATCGTCACCATGTAATAGGTCGGCTTCGTCTTCCAGGCCACGCGGTCGACCTTGGTCTGCACCGCCTGCAATCCAAACGGCAATTGCGCCGCAGCCATGAAGCGGGTCGTGGCCGGGTCGACACCGGCGGCGAAGGAGGTCGGAAATTTATCGCGCTCGACGAAGAGATAATTGCCCTCAGTGACCAGCGGACCCTTGTGCTCGCCGGGCGGCACGGGTGCTTCCGACAGCGTGCTGACCGATTCCCCGACATCGGGCGCATATGCCGCGAGATAGACCAGGCTGCGAACCTTCGGATTGTCGCCCGCTTCGGTGATGACCATTCCACCATAGGAATGCCCGACGAGAATGACCGGATGCCGCGCCTTGGCGATCACGCGTTCGGTCTCCGCGACGTCGTCTCGCAGCGAGATCGTCGGCTGCTGGACGACCAGCACCTCATAGCCCGCCTTCGAGAGGATGTCGTAGGTGTCCTTCCAGCCCGAGCCATCGACGAAGGCGCCATGGACAAGGACGATGGAAACGGCCCTCTCGGCCGCGACCGCGGGGGAGGCCGTTGCGATCGACATTGCGGCAAGCGCAGAGATAAGCAGCTTCATACCAGACTCCATTTTCGATACGGCGGCATTGCCGTTCGGTGAGCCATCACTAGGTCACGCGCGTGCTGCGGTATTTCCGATTCCTGCGCGATGGCGGACGCATCTTGCTGATCCGGCGCGAGACCGGATTTCGGAGCCGATCGAGCGCATGCCCAAGCCTTTGCTTTGCTTGCCTTTTACCTCTTTTAACCGCGCCGCCTCTGGACTCCGGTGCCGGGACTTGTGAGAAATTTCGCGTCGGCGTGGCAGCGATCGAACTGCACTGTCCACCGGATGGAATGCTCGCTCGCGATACGGGGCCGGGATTCGCCGCAGCTCAAGCGGAGGTCATGATGGCGCTCGTGACGCATGGAGACCAAAAATATCGAAACAGCGAGAAGCTCGCCGAGGCCAGCGACTGGCCGGCACTGAGCATCGAACATCGGAAGTTCGAGGCGGGCCGGCAGGAAACGCCCGTCCCCATTTGCACCGAGCTCGTCATGCTGCTGTCAGGCGGCGGGATGGTCTGCCGGGCCGGCAATGGCGAAGTCCAGAAGAGCCTCGCCCGGCCCGGCATGAGCTACCTCGTACCGGTGGGAACGCAGGAGAGCCATCTCGAACTTTCGGACCGGATGGAATGCCTTCATCTCTATCTGCCACCGGCGTTGCTGGATCATAGCGCGCTGGCGGACTTCGATATCGATCCGGCAAAGGTCGAGATCGCCTATGCCCACGGTCTGGCGGACCAGGTCCTCTTCCACATCTGCTCGCCGCTCCGGGACCTGCTCTACCGTCCCCGCCAGCCGACCGATGCGCTGTTCGTGGAAGGAATTCAGGTCGCGCTCGCGGCGCATCTTCTGGGGCACTATATGATCGACCGCTGGCGCGCGCCGGAAAAGTCACCGTCGCTCGATCCGCGACGGCTCCAGCGCGTGCTGGACTACATCGAGGCCTCTCTTGGTGCCGACATCAGACTCGAGGACCTGGCAGCCCAGGCTTGCCTCAGCCCTTACCATTTTTCACGGCTCTTTCGCGAGGCGACCGGCCTGTCACCGCACCGCCATGTGACGGATCGCCGCGTCCAGGCTGCGCGGCAAGAACTCGCACGCAACTCTTTGTCCCTCGTCGAAATCGCTCTGGAATTCGGTTTCGGCTCCCAAGCCAATTTCACGCGCGTGTTTCGCAAGACGACCAGCCTCACGCCGGGGCAATACCGCGAGCTGTGCTGCGGCCAGCTCGATACCAGGGCTAATCGTTCAGACCCGGAATTCCGCATGGATTGCACATGAACCCGCAGGATTCGGAAATACGGGTCAGCGCAGATGAGGCTGTTGTTCAACGAGCCTCGATATCTCAACCATCGGCACTCGCGTCAGGGCTGGCGTGAGCAACGCCTGAGTTCTGGTGATCGGGAGGTCGACAACCGCCAAGGGACAACATCGACATGATCGAACTCATGGTCAACGGGATCAAGCGCCAGGTCGACGTCGTTCCGGAGATGCCCCTGCTCTGGGTGCTCCGCGACGAGCTCGGTATCACGAGTCCGAAATACGGCTGCGGCGTCGCGCAATGCGGCGCCTGCACCGTCCGGATCGAAGGCAAGGCCGTCCGGTCCTGTCAGGCGCATATCGGCGAGGTCGCGGGCAAGTCGGTCGTCACGCTCGAAGGCCTGGAGAAAAGGGAGCAGAACCCGGTCATTCAGGCCTGGATCGAACATCAGGTGCCGCAATGCGGCTATTGCCAGACCGGCCAGATCATGCAGGCCATCTCGCTGCTCGATCTGATTTCCAATCCGACGGACGACGAGATCAACCAGGTGATGTCCGGCAATCTCTGCCGTTGCGGCACCTATCCGCGCATTCGCGCCGCGATCCATGCGGCCGCCGCAAAGAAGATGGCGGAGAAGTGAGATGGGGCACATGCAGAATCTCTCCCGCCGCGCTTTCGTCCTCGGCACCGCAGCCATCGCCGGCGGCATCGCTTTCGGCGCCTTTGGCACGGCTGAAGCGGCCACCACCACCGCCGGTGACAATCCCCTCTCCGCCGGTCTCGGGCCGAACTCCGTGACCTTTAACCCCTGGGTCGAGATCAGCCCGGAAAAAATCACGCTGATCGCGCAGCACGCCGATATCGGCCAGGGCGTCGGCTCAGTGCAGCCGATCATGATCGCCGAGGAGATGGACCTCGATCCCGGCCAGTTCGACGTTCGCTTCGCCGCGCCCAGTCCCGCCTACTTCAACACCGGTTTTGCAGACGAACTCGCGCCGTTCGTGGCTGCGGACCAAAGTCCCGCCGCCGAGGAAGCGCGCGCCAAGACGCTCGAATGGCTCAGACAGGCTGGCCTTCAGATGACCGGCGGGTCGAGCTCGATGCCGGACACCTATGAAAAGCTGCGTGTTGCCGGCGCGGTCGCACGCGAAACACTGAAGGCCGCCGCAGCCAAGCGGTCGGGCATCGCTGTGGCTGACCTGCGCACCCAATCAGGCCATGTGATCCTGCCCAACGGCACCAGGATCGCCTATGTCGATCTCTCTGCCGACGCCGCAAAAATTCCGCCGGTGCTCGATGCCAAGCCGCGCGATCCCTCGCAGTGGCGCTTGCTGGGCAGGCCGATGACGCGCCTCGACATCCGCGACAAGGTCATGGGGGAGCTGAAGTTCGGCATCGATATGAAGATGGACGGCATGCTGTATGCCGCCGTCAAGCTGAACCCCGGCAAGGGCCAGCCGCTGAAGTCATACGACGCCAGCAAGGCGCGCACGATGCCGGGGGTCAAGACGGTCCTCGAACTCAAGACTGGCGTCGCGGTGATCGCCACGAACAGCTGGTACGCCATGAAGGCGGTCGACGCCGTCATTTGCGAGTGGGCGCCCTCAGCCTATCCCGCCGAGCAGGCCGATCACTGGAAAGTGCTGGAATCCTCGTTCAAGCCTGAATTCCTCGGCAAGGAGTGGCGGAAGACCGGCGATATCGAAGCCGCGCTGAAGACGGGCAAGCTCGTCGAGGCCGAATATCGCGCGCCCTATGTGGGGCATCAGCCGCTCGAGCCGCTGAACGGGATCGGCCTCGTCACCGACTCCGGGATGGAGATCTGGGTCGGCCATCAGAGCCCCCGCTTCGTGCAAGATGTCGCGGCGAAGGCGATCGGCCTCAAGCCGGAACAGATCACCTTCCACAATCAATGGACCGGTGGAAGTTTTGGCCACCGTCTCGAGTACGAGAACGTCCGCGTTCTCGCCGAGATCGCCAATCAGATGAAGGGAACACCGATCAAGCTGGTGTTCTCGCGCGAGGAGGATTTCCTCCAGGACATTCCGCGGCAGATCGCGATCGCCCGGCACCGCGGCAGCGTCGACAAGGGCAAGATCGTCGCAGCCGACCTGCAACTGGCCTCGACGGCTCCGTTCAAGGGGCTGCTCGAGCGTTCGGGCACACCAACAAAGGATCCCGACGGGCAATTGGCCACAGGTCTGTGGAACGTCTATTACGACATCCCCAATTTCCGGGGCACGAGCTACGAGGCGCAAGGACTGTCGCCGTGCACCACATGGCGGTCGGTCGGCGCCTCGACATCGGGCTTCTTCACCGAAAGCTTCATCGACGAGCTGATCCATGCCGCGGGTCTCGATCCCATGAAGGCGCGCATCGCGATGTGCACCGTGCCGCACTATCGCAAGGTGCTTGAGACGGTCGCGGAGATGTCGGACTGGAAGGGACCGCTCGGCAACGGCCGGGGCCGCGGCGTCGCGTTCGTCGAATCGTTCGGGACGCCGACGGCCGAAGTCGTCGAAGTTTCGATGACGGACAGGGGCATCAAGATCGACAAGGTCTGGATCGCGGTCGATGTCGGCAAGGTGATCGATCCCGTCAATTTCGAGAACCAGGTCCAGGGCGGCGTGATCTGGGGGCTCGGCCATGCGATCAATTGCGAGCTCACCTACGCCAAGGGCGCGGTGCAGCAGACCAACTACAATCACCACGAGGCGATGCGGATCTACCAATGCCCCGTCATCGAGGTTCGCGGCCTGGAGAATGATCCCAAGGTGAGAGGTGTCGGAGAGCCGCCGGTTCCGCCCGCCGCGCCTGCACTCGCGAATGCGATCTTCGCTGCGACCGGAAAGCGCATCCGCGAAATGCCGTTCAACAAGTTCATCGATTTCGTCTGAGGTGCGCCATGAAGAGATCTCTGATCGCGGTCGTCTTCGCGGCCTCGTCCGTCGCAGCCCTCACGGGCATCGTCGTCGCCAAGGACGAAGCGGCCAAGAGTGTGCTGCCGCCGGGCAGCGTCGGCCGCGCCGAAGGGCTGGAAGCCTGGAAGCGCATCGAAGCCGTGGTGACCCATCCGCGCTGTGCCAACTGCCACGTCGACGCCAAGGCGATCCCGATCTGGACGCTGGCCAGCGAAACAGGGCCACGCGCGCACGGCATGAACATTCATGGCGGAGAGAGCCGGATCGGGGCTGAAGCGATCCGCTGCTCGACCTGTCACATGACTTCCACCCAGGCGAATGAGCCGGCCCCGTCGCCGCCGCGCGCCGGCATCGACTGGCAGCTTGCGCCGGTCGCCTTCATCTGGTTCGGCAAGAGCGGCGCCGAGATCTGCGCGCAGTTGAAGGACCCCAAGCGCAACGGCGGTCGCGACGCCGCCGGCCTTCTCGAGCATCTGCGACACGATGCTTCGCTGAACGGATTCATTCCCCGCGGCTGGGCGCCCGGCGCAGGCCGCTCGACGCCGCCGGGCAGTTTTGAGGAGCACGTCAAGGACATGGCGCTGTGGGGCGCGGCCGGACAGCCCTGTCCGAATTGACGCCCTCTGGATCAGTCCCGCGACACCCGCGGCGTTGAGGGCGTGACGTTCGCGGGCGTGTGGAAGTCGAGGCGGGTGCGGTTCTCTTCGCGCACGCCGCTCTCGTCGCCGAACTCGACGAACTTTTGAGTATCCGACGCCCATTGCGGCCACGGCGTCGCCGGTGTGCCCGGATCTCCCGTACGTGCAAAGGCGACGAGCGTGTCCATCATGCGCTCGGACAGCGCGCGGTCGAACTCGGTCCAGACCCGCGTGGTGCGGAACTTGTTGAATGTGTCCTGGGTGCCGAACCAATAGGGCACGTCCGAGGTGTGATAAGCACCGATCTTCTGCGGGCTGTCGAAGAATTCCACGCCGGACGCGAAGGGATGCACACGCGAGAACATGTACATGTAGAACGGCGCCTTGCCGGTCTTGCCTTGCGCGAGCGCCCAGTTGCGCGTGCCGATCTCGACCAGCCCCTCGCGCGCGGCTGTTAGCCCCATCGCCTTCGCCTCGTCGTCAGTCTTTGCGGGATAGAGCGCAAGGAAGCGATCGGCCTGGTCGCCATAGAGTTTTTTCGCGGCGGCGACATAGGCCTCTAACGTGCCGGCGGTGCGCAGATCATTCGAGCTTTCGTCGCGCGTAAAACCTGCGACGGTCGCGACATCGTTCTGCTTGCCGGCGGCAAAGATGTTCGGGACGGTGTCGGGCAGGACATAGCCGTCGATATCGGGGGTCACCGTGATCGTTCCCGCGCAGCCGAGCTGGCAATCCTTCTGGATCGCCAGAATCCTGTCGGCCTGGATCAGCCGCATCTCGGCCAGCGACGCTGCGCCGAGCGCCGTCTGCACCTCGAGGCCGATCTTCTCGGCCGCCGGCAGCGTCGGGAATTTGAAGCGATTGTCGAACATGCTGAGACTCATCGCGAAGCCGCGATGGAACAGGCCCTTCGCCAACGGGCTCGCCTCCAGCGCGGACACCGACATCGCGCCGGCCGACTGCCCCGTGATGGTGACATTGTCGGGATCGCCGCCGAACGCTGCGATGTTGCGCTTGACCCATTGCAGCGCCGCGACCTGATCCATCAGGCCGTAATTGCCGGAGGCGTGGTTCGGTGATTCCGCGGTCAGCTCGGGATGGGCGAGATTGCCCAAAATGCCGACGCGGTAGTTGAAGCTGACGAAGATCGTGCCCTTCTTCGCAACGTTCTCGCCGTCATACATTGCCATCCCACTGGAGCCGAGCGTAAAACCGCCGCCATAGATCCAGACCACGACCGGCAGCTTCGCACCCGCTTTCGCACCGGAGCTGGCCCAGATGTTCAGATAGAGGCAGTTCTCGCTGGTCGCCTCTTCACCAAAATAGTGATTGAGATTGTGCCGGCGCAGCACCTGGATGCACTCCGGTGCGAGCCGGTCGGCGTGATAAGTGCCCTGCCACGCCTCGGCCTTCTCGGGCGCACGCCAGCGGAGATCACCGAGCGGCGGCGCGGCAAAGGGAATGCCGAAATAGGCTTTCACACCCGAGGTCAGAACCTTGCCGGAGACGGCGCCGCTGTCGATGCTGACGGGATCGCCGGGAACGGGCGTCGCGACGATCTGCGCCGTCGCGGGTGAGGCTGCCAACAAGGAGAGAACTGAGGCTATCGCAAGAACCGCGCGCGAGAGCACGCGCCCATTGTCTGAAACGCTCATCCGATCTCCCCTTTGCTTTTCTTGTCAGGCGACGATTTTGGAACGGGACTGTTCGGTCAGCTCCGCCCACATGCGAGCGCGCGCGCCTTCATTGAGAGGCACAATATGGAACGGTTGGCCGAAGATTGCGAGCGGCTCCTTAGCCAGCTCGAACCGCGGCCAGGCTTCCGCAACACCGGGAGCACCTGTCGTCACGAACCGCAGCACATTGTCTTGAAACCGCGCGGCGACATCAATGTCGGCAGGCGTCATCGGCCCGCCCTTGCGTTTCAGGATCGGGCGATCGATGAATTTTGGCAGATGCGCCCAGAGGCAGGCATTGTCGGCACCGTGGGTCGGCCCTTGCGACAGGAACGGTTCCAGCGCGGGGCGATGGTCGAACCGGCTCAGCCACACCGCGCCGCCGGCCGCAGCGTGAAGCCGCGCGAGATCGGCCATCGGGCGGTGCCAGAACGCATCCGACAGCAGCGCCTCGTAGGCGTCTTCGTCGGTGCGCGCCGTGGCGCGGTAGGACGCCAGCAGGCGCTCCCAGCCGGCATCACCGAATGCAGCGCGCACCTGCCGCTCGGTGGTGCGGATCATCGCGGCCGGTGGCGTGCTCTTCAAAAACATCACCATCTCGTCGCGGCAGGAGCCGAGCCAAAGCGGAATGTCGCGCAAGGTCCCGTCGGCAAAGACATCGCGCGGCTGGCGCGGGATCACGGTACCGTCGAGCACCGGGCCGAACACGGAGCCTGACTCGGTCTCGTCCGCGAGCCTGCGGCCGACCCTCTCCACCGCCGCGAAGAGTTTTGGCAGCGGCACCGCCGCGATCGCACCCGGCTCGCGTGCCAACTCGAGCTCGTCGAGCACGCGGCGCGCGACATGGTCGGCATGATCGGCACTCATGATGTTGCGACCCGGCGCGCTCAGCGCCAGCGCGCGGTCGAACTTGCCCTTCGCTTGCGGCAGGGTTGCGAGCGCGATCACCATCGACGCGCCGGCCGACTGGCCCGATAGTGTCACCTGGTCCGGATCGCCACCGAAATTGGCGATGTTGGCGTGCACCCAGTCGAGCGCGGCGAGCGCATCCTGGAGCGCGAGATTGTTGGCCTCGCCCAACCCGTGGCGATGCAGCTGCAGGAATCCGAGCGGGCCGAGCCGATAGTTGATGGTGACGATCACCGCCGGGCCGTGTGCGGCAAGGAACGAGCCGTCATAATCGGCGCCGCCGCCGGTGACGAAGGCGCCGCCATGGATGAAGAACAGCACCGGCAATGGATGATCGACGCCGGTCGGAGTCCAGATATTCAGGCTGAGGCAGGACTCCTCCGCCTGATCGAGATGCCCGGGCTGCGGCGCGTAAGCGCCGTAATCCGTGCAGCGGCGCGGTTCGGCCCACGCAAGCGGCGGCGTCGCTTTGGCAAAGCGCCGCGCGATCGCAAATGGCACGCCCTTGAAGGCGCGGACGTACCCTTGCTCGGCCCCAATGATTGGGCCGTGCGCGGTCGGAACGGCGTTGGTCAGCATACGATCTCTATCCTGTCTTTCGTTCACGCACGCCGCTTGCCGAGATCGGTAATGTCGACCTTGTGGGTTTCTCGCGCGGTCGATGCGGCCAAGGCCGAGGCGACACAGCAACCGCCGACGAAGATCGCAACCGGAACCCAGCCGTTCGGTCCCTCTCCGACGAGGCTCGCGCTGATCAGCGGCGTGAAACCGGCGGCGAGGAAGCCGAGCTGGGTGCCGATCGCAGTGCCGGAATAGCGCACGCGCGCTTCGAACATCTCGGCATAGAATGACGGCCAGATCGCATTTGGCGCGGAGTAGACGATGTACAGGACCATCGCGGCGGCGAAGATCGCGGTGGTGCTGCCCGACGTTACCAGCATGAAATAGGGGAACAGCAGCACGGCACAGCCGAGCACGCCGCCGATGAACACCGGCTTGCGGCCGATCTTGTCGGCGAGCAAGGCCCAGAGCGGCTGCGCGATCAGCGCGGTGACGTTACCGAGCACGCCGGCCCACAGCATGGTCGGGCGCGCGACGCCGAATTTGCTGGTGGCATAGCCGAGCGCAAACACCGCGGTCAGCGTGCTCACCGTCGCAATCAGGGCACAGGCGATAACGCGCAGCACGTCCCGCCAGTAGTCGCGCAACAGCGCAACGACGGGGAAGCGCGCCACCTGATCCTTGCCCTTGATGTCTTCGAACACAGGCGTTTCCGGCATGGTCCGCCGCACCAGGTAGGCAACCAGCAGGACCAGCGCCGAGAGCAGGAACGGAATGCGCCAGCCCCAGCTCAGCAGCTGGTCCTCCGGCAGGCTCGACACCGGGATGAACACCAATGTCGCCAGGATCGCGCCGGCCTGGGTGCCGCTCAAGGTCCAGCTCGTGAAGAAGGCACGGTTGGAATTGGCGGAATGCTCCAGCGTCAGCGAGTTGGCGCCGCTCTGCTCGCCGGCTGCCGACAGACCCTGCAACAGCCGCAAGAGCGTCAGGATGACAGGCGCGGCATTGCCGATCGCCTTGGCATCCGGCAACAGGCCGATCGCGAGCGTCGAGCAGCCCATCAGCACCAGTGTGAACAGCAGCACCGTCTTGCGCCCGATGCGGTCGCCGAAATGACCGAGGATGACGGCGCCGACGGGCCGCGCGATGTAGCCGATGCCGAAGCTCAGCAGCGCAAGCAGCGTTCCGGTCGTGGGATCGACGTTGGCGAAGAACACTTTTGGAAAGATCAGCGCTGCCGCGGTGCCGTAGATGAAGAAGTCGTAGTATTCGAGCATGCTGCCGACGAAGCTGACCAGCGCGGCGCGCTTGGGCAGCTTGTTTTGCGTGGCTTCCGCACTGGACGACGCGTGCAGTGGTGCAGTTGACGTCAACGTCATCGAATTCTCCCCCCCCTGGGTCTGTTGCGGCTCGCATCGGCGATCGCGCCTTGCGAGCGTTTTCTGGTTTTTGTTGCCGCAACCTTGGTTTGGATCCATAATGTACGAACTAGTACGTTTATGCAATACGCATTGGATCAGCGCCTGAACGTGCGAAATTTGCCTTCACCTTCAAGGCCATCCGTGGAAACTGGCGGGAGAAACAGCAATGCTCGAGCGCATGCCGCCCCCATCGAAGCGCACCAACGACCCCGAGCGCACCAAGCGCGACATCCTCGAAGTGGCGATGGCCGAATTCGCCTCGGAAGGCTATTCCGGCGCGCGCGTCGATGCGATCGCGGCGCGGACGCGCACGTCGAAGCGCATGATCTATTATTATTTCGGCGGCAAGGAGCAGCTCTATCTCGCGGTGCTTGAGGAGGCCTATCGCAGCATCCGCGCGCTGGAGGATCAACTCGACATCGCCAGCTGCGACGCACGCGAGGGCCTGCGCCGGCTGATCGAGGCGACCTTCGACCATGACGAGCGCAATCCGAACTTCATCCGCCTCGTCTCAATCGAGAACATCCACCACGGCAAGCACCTGAAGCAGAATCTGCAACTGCGCCAGCTCAACGCCAGCGTGATCGCAACGCTGGACGGCATTTTGAAGCGTGGCCGGGCGGAAGGCGTCTTCCGCGACGACGTCGACGCCATCGATTTGCACCTCGCCATCTCCTCCTACTGCTTCTTCCGCGTCGCCAACCGCCACACGTTCGGCGCGCTGTTTGATCGGGATCTCAGCGAGGCGAAAGTGTTGGCGAAGAGCAGGACGCAGATCGTTGAGATGATCTTGGCGTGGCTGGGAAAAGTGTGACGGGCGAGAGAGCGGAGATCTTGGCCGCGTCACACTCTGTCGTGTCCCGGACGCGCTGCAACGCTCTTCGTTGCTGCGCAGAGCCGGGACCCAGATAGCGGCACGGGAACGCTCGGAGGGATGGGCCCCGGCTCTGCAGCGCATCGCTGAAGGAGCGCTGCGCTGCGTCCGGGGCACATGCACCCGAGAGCGAAGCAACACCACCCTCACCCGCCTTTCTTCTGCCGCGTGCTCGCCAACAGCACCAGCATGAACGACGCCGCCGTCATCAGCGTCGAGATCGCGGCGATCGTCGGGTCGATCTCGTCGCGGAGCGCGGTGAACATCCGCTTGGTCAGCGGCTGGTACTGGCCGCCTGAGATGAACAGTGCAACGATGGTCTCGTCCATCGCCGAAATGAAGGCGAAGATGCCGCCCGCGACCACGCTCGACTTGATCTGCGGCAGCGTCACCGCGAAGAAACTGCGCAGCCGGTTCATGCCGAGGCTGCGCGCCACCATCTCCTGCGCGGGGTCGAAGCTCTGCAGGCCCGCAAGAACAGAGATGACGACATAGGGCAGGCCCAGCATCACGTTCGCCAGCACCAGGCCGGGCATCGTCGCGACCAGGCCGACCTTGGCGTAGACGAAGAAGATGCCGACCGCGGTGATGATGATCGGCACCACCAGCGGCAACAGCAGTGCCATATGGATGACGCGCATGATGCGCAGCTTCGACTGGCTGATGGCATAGGCGGCGGCGACACCGAGCGGCGTTGCGATCACGACGGTGAGGAACGCGACCGTCAACGTCACGCGCGTCGCCTGCATCCAGGCGGAGTTGGAAAAATACTGCTGATACCAGCGCGTGGAGAACGACGGCGGCGGGAACGTCAAAAAACGCGCGCTGGAGAAGGAGATCGGCGCGATGATGAGCACCGGCAGGATCAAATAGACCAGCACCAGCGTGCTGATCACATAGAGGGCAATCCGTGCGAGTGAGATGCGCGTCATTTCTGCCCCAGCACACGATCGAGCGAGATGAAGCGGCTGACGACGAAGAAGATCGCGAGCACGCTCAGGAGCAGCACCACCGCCACCGCACTCGCCGCCCCGAACTGGTTGTAGAGCTCGACATTGCGGCTCACCAGCATCGACACCATCACGGTGCGGCCGCCGCCGAGGAGCTCCGGCGTGATGTAGAAGCCGAGGCAGAGCACGAACACCATGGTGCAGCCCGCGAGCACGCCCGGCAGCGACAGCGGCAGGAACACGCGGCAGAACGTGAGCGACGGGCTCGCGCCCAGGCTGGCGCCGGCCTGCATGAGATCGCCGGGGATTTTTTGCATGGTGGCGTAAAGCGGCAGCACCATGAACGGCAGCAGGATATGCACGGTCGCGACCACCGTGCCGAAGGTGTTGTGAGCCAGCGCGAGCGGCTCGCTGATCACGTCGAGATAACGCAAAAATTGGTTGATCACGCCGGTGCGCTGCAGCAGCGCCAGCCAAGCATAGGCGCGCACCAGCACGCTGGTCCAGAACGGCAGCACGACCAGCGACAGGATGAGGATGCTCCACCCCTTCGGCAACGAATTGGCGAGATAGGCCACGGGATAGCCGAGCAGCAGCGCGATCAATGTGACCGCCAGGCTGATCTCGAAGGTCAGCGCAAAGCTCCGCCAATAAATGTCTTCGGTGAAGACCCGGCGATAATTCTCCAGCGTAAAGCCGTCATGATAGATCGACTGCCAGGCCAGCCAGCCGACCGGCAGCACGATCAGCAGGAGAATCACGAGCAGCGCCGGCGACACCAATGCCAGCATCAGGCCATGCTCGCGGCGCTGATGCTTTTGCGATGGATCGGGCACGGATGTCGCCAAGGCAGCCTCGCTTACTTCTGCATGAACGACGCCCAGCGCTTCTCGGCGGCCTCGCCCGCGGGCGAAGACCACCAGGCGTAGGACATCAGCGCCTGCTTGGCCGCGTTGGCCGGCTCGCTCGGCAGTTGCGCGGCGCGCTCGGGCTTGATCACGTTGGTTTCGAACGCCTTGGGGTTGCCCGGGCCGTAGTCGATTTGAAGCGGCAGATTGGCCTGGTGCACAGGATCGACGGCTTCGTTGAGGAATTTTATCGCGGTGCCGAGGTTCGGCGCGCCCTTGAGGATGCAGAGCGAGGTGCTCTGAAGAATGCCCTGATTATAGGTAAACGACACCTTCGCGCCTTCCTTGGCAACCGCGCTGACGCGGCCGTTCCAGGCCATCTCCATGTCGACCTCGCCGTCGTTGAGCAGCTGCGCCGACTGCGCGCCCGAGGTCCACCACACCGTGATGTGCGGCTTGATCTCTTCGAGCTTCCTGAAGGCGCGGTCGACGTCGAGCGGATAGAGCTTGTCGGGCGCGACGCCGTCGGCCATCAACGCGGCCTCAAGGGTTGCGAACGGGTGGTTGCGCAGCGCGCGGCGGCCGGGAAATTTCTTCACGTCCCAGAAATCCACCCAGCTGTTCGGCGCGTCCTTCGGAAATGTCTTCTGGCTGTAGGCCAGCACGCTGGAATAGAACTCGTAGGAGACTGAATAAGGACTACGATAAGCCTCCGGCATCGCCGCGCCGTTCGGAATCTTCGAGAAGTCGAGCTTCTCGATCAGTCCCTGTTCGCCGCCTCGCAGGCAGTTACCAGTGGGCGTGTCGACGACGTCCCAAATCGGCTTGCCGCTGCCGACCTGGGTCTTGATCGCTGGCCAGGCGTCGGGGATGGAATCCTGGTTGATGGTGATGCCGAGCTTCTTGGCGGCAGGATCGAGGATCGCCACCGTCTGCGCCGCCTGATAGGCGCCGCCTTGCGAGACGAAGGTGATCTGCTCGGCGGCGCAGGCAGCGGTGCCAAAACCGATTGCTCCCAGCAATGCGCAGCCCAATCCAAAGTGCTGTCTCATCGTCATCCTCGCCTCCTCCAAATAAATCACTGACCGATCGCATCGAGAAACTGGTACCAGCCGGCGACCATGCGCACCGCGGGCTCGCGCAGCGGATAGAACGGGATCGCCTTCATGCGCCTGACATCGAGCAGGCCGACATCGGGGCTCTCACCGCGCGCGAAGGCGGCAAGATACCGGCCCATCAGGCTCGACATCGCCACGCCGGCACCGTTGTAACCCATCGAGACCAGCGTGCGGTCGTCGAGCCGGCCGATGTGCGGCACCGAGTCCAGCGTCATGCCGACAAGGCCCGACCATCTGTAGGCGAGCGGGACGTCGACGAGATCAGGGAAGATGCCGACCATGGCCTTGCGCAGCGCATCGAAGGCGGCTTGCGAGTCCTGCTTGCCGAAGGCGCCGCGGCCGCCGAAGATCACTCGGTTGTCGACCATGCGGAACCAGCGCATCATGCGCTTGGTCTCGGTGTAGGTGCGCCCGGTCGGCATCAGCTTTCCCGCGAGATTGCGCGGCAGCTGTTCGGTGGCGATGATGGCGCTGCGGAACGGGATCAGCGTGCGCTGCATCTGCGCGGTCGCATCGGTCAGATCGGAATAGCTGTTGGTGGCGATGATCGCTTGCTTCGCACGCACCGCACCTTGCGGCGTCTCGGCGACGATGCCGTCCTTCTCGCGCCGGAGTTTTACGACCGGTGACTCCTGGAAGATGGAGACGCCGCGGCGCGCGACGCCGTCGGCAAGGCCGCGCAGATAGTTCAGAGGATGGATGCCACCGGAGCCGGGATTGAGCACGCCACCGACAAAAATGTCGGAGCCGGTCTCATCCCGCACCCCGCGCTTGTCGAGGATACGGACCTCCGCATCGCCCATTTCGCGCGTCATCCAGTTGGCTTCGTCGATCGCGGCCTTCAGTGTCGTCTCGTTATGCGCGGCCTTGACCTGGCCGGTGCGCGTCAACGCAGCACTGGCGATGCCGAATTCCGACACCAGCTCCTCGACCATGTCGGTCGATTCATGCGCGATCTCGTACATGCGCCGCGCCATGGCGCGGCCATGCGCGGCGTCGATCTCGCGGAACGACAGGCGAAACTTCGCGGTGATCACGCCGCCATTGCGCCCGCTCGCGCCCCAGCCGGGGCGGTTGGCTTCGAGCACGATTGGCGACAGGCCACTCTTGGCAATGTGGTGCGCGGCGGACAGGCCGGTGTAGCCCGCGCCGATGATCACCACATCTGCCTGTTGCTCGCCCGACAGCACGGGAAAGTCGCACGCCGGCTGCGCCGTGGCTTCCCACAGCGAATTGGCCGATGGCAGCGCGCTCCAGTCCCGTGTCATGCCCGCGCTCACGGATTTACGCCGCAGGCCCGATCGCCGCGTCGGCGAGCGCTTTCAGCGTCGGGAAATGGAAGTCCGGTTTTGTCAGCGTCTCCACGGCTGGCGTGCCGCCAAAACCGGCGATACCCTGGCGGCGCTCGATCCAGCACACTTTATAGCCTAGCTTCCGCGCGATCCCGACGTCGTGGTACTGGCTTTGCGCGACGTGCAGGATGTCCGACTGCTTGTAGCCGAAGGCGGACTGGCGGCCCTTGTTGTAGGCGAAGAACTCCGGGTTCGGTTTGGCCACGCCGGTATCGTCGGCGCAGACGGTGTCGTCGAAGGGATCGCCGAGCGCGTGCGCGTAGCAAGAGAGCGCAACGCGATCCGCATTGGTCATCGCCACCAGGCGGAACTTGGTGCGCAGCCGCTTGAGCGCTTCGACCGAGTCAGAGAACGGCCCCCAGCGCAGCACCGCGAGCTGGAACACGTCGCAGGACGCGTCGTCAGCCGGCAGCCCAAGCTCCTTGGCGAGATAGCGATAGACGTGGAACATCACCTCGCTCGAGCGCTCATAGTGCTTGTCGCGGCCGCGCTTGTAGGATTCGAAGATTTTGTCGTCGCTGAGCTCGGCCGGCGACTTGCCCGAGATCCTGCGCACCGCTGAGAGCACGCCGGTCTCGAAATCGATCAAGGTGCCGACGACGTCGAAGGTGAGAACCTTGAAATTGCTGAACGAGGCTGCTGACGACATTTTTTCTTCTCTCGGTTTGGACAAGGCTGAAGGCTAGTCGCTGCCCCTGGGCACGACGATGGTGTCCTCGGGGTGAAGGGTGACGGTAAGGCTGCCGCCGAGCGGCGGGATACGCTGGTAGGCCTGGTGATAGGCCGGCTGGCGCAGGCTGAGTGCGATGCCATCCGCAAGCGCCAGGAAGATGCGCAGGCTCTCGCCCTGATAGACGATGTCGGTGACCGTCCCGGTCAGCCGGTTGCAGGCGGCATCCTGTGCGCCGTCGTCGATCAAAAGTTTTTCGCTGTGCACGGCGAGCATCAGCGCATCGCCATCCGGAATGGCGCGAGCGCTGCGCAGCAGCGCATTGCCAAGCGCGACGCTGGACGCATCGACGCGGCGAACGGGGAGCATCGTCGCCTCGCCAATAAAACTCGCGACGAAGGAATCGGCGGGATGATCGTGCAGCCGCTCGGGCGCGTCGATCTGGATCAGGCGGCCGTCCCTCATCACGGCGACGCGGTCGCTCATGGTCAGCGCCTCGCGCTGGTCGTGGGTGACATAGATGATGGTGGCGCCGATGCGCCGATGCAGCGCGCGCAGCTCGATCTGCATGGATTCGCGCAGCTGCTTGTCGAGCGCGGAGAGCGGCTCGTCCATCAGGATCAGGCGCGGCTCGAAGATCATGGCACGCGCCAGCGCGACGCGCTGGCGCTGGCCGCCGGAGAGTTGTGCGATGCCGCGTTCTTCGTAGCCGGCAAGGCCGACCATCGCGAGCGCGGCGCGCACCTTGTCCGGCCAGCTCGCCTTCGGCAAATGGCGCGCGCGCAAGGGAAAGGCGACGTTCTCGCCGACGCTCATATGCGGGAACAGCGCGTAGTTCTGGAACACGACGCCGATGTCGCGCTTGTGCGGCGGCATCCAGGTGACGTCGCGGCCGCCGAAGAGAATTGTGCCTGAGGTCGGCAGGATGAAACCGCCCAAAATGCCGAGCAGCGTGGTCTTGCCGGAGCCGGACGGGCCGAGCAGCGAGACGAATTCGCCGGCGCCGACATTGAGGGAGACGTCGTCGAGGGCGCGAACGGCGCCGTAGGCCTTGCTGGCCGACCTGATCTCGACGCTTTCCGCTCGTTTGTCCAACGATCGACCTCGCCATGTCCCTTGGCTGGCGTGCCTCACTGCGCGCCATAAGCCTGCTTTATAGACAGGGATTTTGACCCTTCACGATTGAAGCGTGCGTCGCACCATCTCTTCGCTCGTAAGCCCTATCTTTAGGCTGTCATGCCGATGACACCAGACTTGGCAAAACTCGGCAATTGCCAAATTCTCACCGCGCTCATAACATGGCGTTATGCCCGAGCTGCGCCGGATGCTGCCCTCCAGTAACGCCCTGTTCGTCTTCGACGCAGCAGCGCGCAATGGCAGTTTCACCGCGGCGGCCGCCGAGTTGAACGTCACGCAGCCGGCAGTGAGCCGGATGCTCGGACAGTTCGAAGAGCATCTCGGCGTCCGCCTGTTCGATCGCACAGCGGGCCGCGCGGTGCTCACCGAGGAAGGCGAATTGCTTTATCGCCGCGTGCTCGAAGGCTTTCGCAGCATCGAGACCGGTCTCGTCGAGATCGAGCGGCGGCGCAAGGGCACCGAGACGGTGACGCTGTCAGTCTCCTCTGCCTTCACCACGCACTGGCTGATGCCGCGCATCGACAAGCTCCAGAAGCAGTTTCCGCAGGTCGATCTGCGCTTCCAGCTGATCTCCGGCGCGTTGCGCGGGCCTGTGGAGAATGTCGATCTCGGCATGCGCTTCCGCGACCGCGACGAGCCGTCGTCCGGCGGCACACTGGTGATGAAGGAAGTCATGCTGCCGATGTGCAGCCCTACCTATCTCGGCGAGACCGACCCCGCTGAAGGCAACACCATCATCCGCCTCGCCGAGACGCCGGGCGACTGGGCCGCGGACTACGCCTCGTTGCTCACCGGACGTCGCGGCGCCGCCAAAGCGCTGAGCTTCACAGACTATGCCGTCGTGATGCAGGCGGCCCTGCTCGGCCAGGGCATCGCGCTCGGCTGGCTCACGGTCGCCTCGCACTGGCTCCTGACCGGCGCGCTGGTGCCGGCCTCCGACCGGCTCACCACCACAAGCCGCATCTGCGAATTCCTGCCGCCGCGCAACCGGCCGATGCGCCCCATCGCCGCCGAGATCCGCGACTGGATCATCGCGCAGATGCGAAGCGAGATCGCGGCGATCGACAAGCTGTATCCTAAACTCGGCGCGATGGCTGCGTGTTACTAAGCGGGTGTCAGCGTAGCGCAGTACCGATCGGGCAGATGATCGCCGATCCCCGGCGGCAGCGCCACGGTGAGCTGGCCAAGCGCATCGTTCCGCGCATTCTGCGAGAAGCCCACGAAGAGACCGCGGAGCTGCTCTCCCAATCCGGCCTCCGCCATCGGCTCATCTGAACCGGGAGCCGGCGGTGTCGCACCGAATGTCGCACCGGAAGCACAACCGAGATAGCCGCCAACATGGTGAAATCCGAGCAGCGGCGGAGGCACCGTGGGGACGATGTCGGCGCCGTGGACCAGACGATAGGTCGTCGCCCCGAACGTGATGTTGTAGGGCGCGACGAAGTCGGCCCGGCCGACGCGCGGACAGCCGAACAGATAGATTTGCGCGTTGCCAAGTTGAAGTTGCTGGCGCGCGAGATCTGCTGTGACCACCGCGATGGCCGCGCCCAAACTGTGTCCGGTGATGAAGATCGGCGAGCCACTGTCGCGTGCCGCCGTCAGCGCCGCCTTCACGTCATCCCAGACGGCCGTCGCCGCATCGAGGAAACCTTCATGCACGGCCGCCTGCGGCCGGCCGAGCGTGAAGTCGCTGACCCAGTTCAGAAGGTGAAGGGGATCAGTGCCCGCGAAGGCCACAATGGTCGCCTTGTCCTTCTTGACGATGACACCCCTTGTGTCGGTCATCGGTAGCGACGATTTCGCGGGCTTGCTCAACACCCTGACGTCGGAGAGCTGCAACAGCTTCGAAACGGCATCGATGGTCGCGGGTACGTGGGTCTCGTAGGCAAGCTGCGACATCCACATCATCGCGCGCGCGGTGCCGAGGTTGAAGGTACTGGATGTGTTGAAACCGGAGAAGGCGGCCCGATCATATTGCTCGGGCGGACGCTCGACCAGGAAGCTCATGTTCAGCTCCTATAAATGGCCTATGGCTGCAATGCGTCGATGGAAATGCAATGCAGCCACTCTGGCACACACCGGAACCGAAGACAATCTCCGCGAGCAATGACCCGGGCTCTCGCGGGCCTTTAGGGAGGCCCTGCTGCCCTATCGATGCTCGATCGCCCTGATGGCGCCGCGGAGCTCGGCGAGGCCGCGGAGGCGGCCGATCGCGGTGTAGCCGGGATTGGTGCGCTTGGTCGCCGCGAGATCGTCGAGCATGCGGTGGCCGTGGTCGGGGCGGAACACGATTTGCTCGTCGGGCGCGCGCCGCGCATTCTCTTTCAAGAGCGCCTTCAGCACCGCGACCATGTCGACATCGCCGTCGAGATGATCGGACTCGTAGAATGTCAGGCCGTCGGCCTCGCGCTTGGTCGCGCGCAGATGGGCGAACGCGATGCGCGGGCCGAAGCGTTCGGCCATCGCTGGAAGGTTATTCTCCGCGCGCACGCCGAGCGAGCCCGTGCACAGGCAGATGCCGTTCGCCTTCGATGGCACGGCGTCGAACAGCGCCTGATAGTCATCGGCGGACGAAGCAATGCGCGGCAGGCCGAACAGCGGACGCGGCGGATCGTCCGGGTGCAAGGTCAGCGACACGCCGAGCTGCTCCGCGACGGGTGCGACGCGGCGCAGGAACTCGGCGAGATGCTGGCGCAAAATCTTCGGCGTGATGTCGCGATAGGTCTCCAACCGGTCGCGGAATTGCGGGATAGTCATCGGCTCGGTGGTCGAGCCGGGCAGCGCGCTGGCGATCACCATGACGAGATAGTCGATATCGGCCTGGCTCATCTTCTCGAACAAGACCTTCGCACGCGCCTGCTGCGCGGGCGAATACTCCTGCACGGCGGCCGGCCGCTTCAGGACGTGCAGCTCGAACGCCGCAAAGCGATCTTGGTCGAAGCGCATGGCGCGGGCGCCGTTCGGCAGCTCCCATTCCAGATCGGTGCGGCACCAGTCCACCACGGGCATGAAATTGTAGCAGATGATCTTGATGCCGGCGCTAGCTACCGCCTCCAGGCTCGCGATCCACGCCTCGATCGATTTGGTCGCCTTGCCGCCGAGCCGCTTGACGTCGTCGGGGATCGGAATCGATTCCACCACCGACCAGGTCAGTTGCGAGCGGCCCGGCTGGCCATTTTCGATGAAGTTCTTGCGCTCCTCGACTGCCTTGCGCGTCCAGGCCTCCCCGATCGGCACCTGATGCAGGGCCGAGACGATATCGCTCGCCCCGGCCTGCCTGACATCGTCGAGCGAAACCGGATCATCGGGTCCGTACCAGCGCCATCCCTCGAGCATCATGGTTCTCTCCGATCAATTCGCGGTCAGCACGACCTTGACGCTCTGCGAGCGGTCAAGCGCGAGCCGCAGCGCGTCCGGCGCCGTCGACAGCGGCCGTTCGGCGGTGACGAGCGACAGCACGTCGACGCTGCCGTTACCGATCAGCTCCACCGCAGTCATGAACTCGAAGCCGAAGCGGAACGAGCCGCGCAGGTCGATCTCCTTCGCCATGACGGCATTCGACGGCGTCGGAATCTGACCGCCCGGCAGATTGCCGATCTGCACCACGACACCGCCACGTCGCACGATCCCAATCGCGCTGGCGAGGCCCGCCGCGGTGCCTGAAACCTCGAACGCGACATCATAGGGACGCGACGCAGCCTGTGCCTTCAGAGCTTCCTCACCACCCGAAACGTTCTCGACATGCGAGGCACCGAGCCGGGTCGCAAAGGCGAGCGGTGCCGGCGCGATGTCGGCCACCGTGATATCGGCCATGCCGGCGCGGTGCGCGGCGAGCATGGTCAGAAGCCCGATCGGGCCGGCGCCGAAGATGATGCCGCGCTTGCCCTCGATATTGCCGGCGCGCGCGACCGCGTGCAGGCACACCGCGAGCGGCTCGGCCAGCGCTGCGGCCTGATAGGACACGTGATCCGGGATCTTCACGCACTGCGCCGGGATCGCGTCGAAATAATTGGCGAACCCACCCTGCATGTGCGGCGTCTTCGACGCCGAGCCCATAAAGTAGATGTTCTCGCAGAGGTTCGGCCGGCCCTCGCGGCAGGCGACGCAATGGCCGCACCAGCGCGACGGATTGACCGCGACGCGGTCGCCGACCTTCAAATTCGCTGCCGAGCCTGCGATCTCCACGACTTCGCCCGAGATCTCGTGGCCGAGCACCAGCGGCGACTTCACGACGAAATCGCCGGTCCGGGCATGGCGGAAGTAGTGCATGTCCGAGCCGCAGATGCCGCCGGCACCGAAGCGGATGCGCACCATACCGTTTGCGAGCTTGTCGAGCGGATGCTCGACCATGCGGAGGTCTTCGGGGCCGAACAGGGTTGCGGCGAGAGCAGTTGAGGTCATTTGGAAAGTCCCATGTATTTCGGCAGCCAGAGGGTGAGTTCGGGAATATAGGTGATCGCGATCAGCGCGATCATCAGCGGCACCAGCCAGGGCAGGATCGCGACCGTCGTGCGCTCGACCGAGAGCTTTGCCACACGGGCGAGCACGAACAGCACCATGCCGAGCGGTGGATGCAACAGGCCAATCATCAGGTTCAGCGTCATGATCAGGCCAAAGTGGATCGGATCGATGCCGAGCTTGAGCACGATCGGCAGCAGGATCGGCACCAGAATGGTGATCGCCGCCGTGGTGTCGATGAAGCAGCCGACGAACAGGATCAGGACGTTGGCGAGCGCCAGGAACACCCATTTATTGTGGGTGATGCTGAGCATCCAGTCCGAGAGCAGCTGGGCGGCCTGCGACACCGTCAGCAGCCAGGCGAAGATCGAGGCTGCGGTGACGATGAACAGCACCGAAGCCGTGGTCTCGATGGTGTCGAAGGTCGCCTTCGCCACCGTCTTCAAGGTCATGGTTCGGTAGCGCACGAGGCCGAGGAACAGCGACCAGATCACGGCGGCGACCGCGGCCTCCGTCGGCGTGAACCAGCCGAGCGTCATGCCGCCAATCAGGATCACCGGCGCCATCAGCGCCATCACCGCGGAGAAGTCGAAGTACCAGTCGATGATCAGCAACGTGCCGAGGCCGATCACCACCGCCATGTTGACCGACATGCCGGCCATCACCATCAGCCAGATCGCCATCGGGAACGCCAGCACGATCGCGATCTCGAGGCCGGCCGAGCCGAGCTGCGGCCAGGAGAACGGCGTATCGCTGCCCCATTTGTTCTTGTGCGCGAAATAGGTGACGGTGGCCATCATCAGCAGCGTCATGACGATGCCGGGAATGACGCCGCCCAAAAACAGCGCGCCGATCGAGACGTTGGCCATCATGCCGTAGATTACGAAGGGCAGTGACGGCGGGATGATAGGCCCGAGCGTTGCCGAGGCCGCGGTCACGCCGACCGAAAACTCGGTGGAGTAGCCGTGATCCTTCATCGCCTTGATCTCGATGGTGCCGAGACCTGCGGCGTCCGCAATGGCTGTGCCGGACATGCCGGAGAAGATCACCGAGCCGATGATGTTGACGTGGCCGAGGCCGCCGCGCATCCAGCCGACCAGCGCAACCGCGAATTTGTAGATGCGCCCGGTAACGCCGGCGATGTTCATGAGGTTGCCGGCCAGGATGAAAAACGGCACGGCGAGCAGCGGAAAGCTCTCGACACCGGCGATCATGCGCTGCGCCAGCGTGACGTCGGGCGTCACGCCGCTGACCAGGATGTAGAGCAGCGACGACGCGGCCATGGCAATCGCCACGGGAACGCCGAGCAGCATCAGGATGAGAAAGCCTCCAAGCAACAGCAGCATCTCGTTACCCTTCAAAACCGTCGTAGGCGCCGGGACGTTCGAGGATCGAATAACCCTG
This sequence comes from Bradyrhizobium betae, assembly GCF_004123905.1. Lineage (GTDB taxonomy): Bacteria > Pseudomonadota > Alphaproteobacteria > Rhizobiales > Xanthobacteraceae > Bradyrhizobium > Bradyrhizobium betae_A. The sequence continues at coordinate 520,796 of NZ_MZXW01000053.1, read as the reverse complement.
TCGCAAATGTTGGATGGCCACCTGCACGGAGCGCACGAACATCAGCACGAAGCCAGCCAGCACGGCGTAATAGACGTAGTCCTTTGGCAAATTGATCGTGGTCATCGACTCGTCGCCGATGATCTGGATGTAGACCCAGACCAGCTTGATGGCGTAGCCGAAGAAGGCGATCCGGATCAGGTCGATCACCGTGGACAGCCCGCGCGCCACCATGTGCGGCAGATAACGATAGATCAGGTCGACCTGGATATGCCGCGACAGCCGCACGCACATCGAGGCGCCGATAAAGACCACGCCGATCAGGCAATAGGTCGCGATCTCCTCGGTCCAGGCGTAGCTGTCGTTGAGGACATAGCGGGTGAAGAATTGGAGGAAGACGGCGAGCGCCATCACCCAGAAGATCGCCAGCGCCACCCAGTCCTCGAAAGCATAGACGCCAAGATCGACCTTCGGCGTCGCCTCCTCCTCGAAGGTGTGGGCGATCTCGTCCCCGGTGATCTGCCGGTGCACTTCGGCGGTCGACATGTGGTTACTCCCCAAAGAACTTGAACGTCATTCCGGGGCGACGCGCGAGCGTCGACCCCGGAATCCTGTTGCGTTACTTCACGTCCTGAATGCGTTCCCAGTCAGCCTTGCGATAGCCAAAGGTCTCGAACGTGACGTTCTTCAGCACGGTGTCGCGGAACTCGTTCTTGTCGACTTCGGTCACGGTCAGGCCCTTCTCCTTGAAGAAGGCGACCAGCTTGGCCTCGTTCTGCTTGATCTCGGCGGTCGCTTTCGCGGCGGCCTCCTGCGCGACGTCGGTGAAGATCTTCTTGTCCTCGTCGCTGAGCTTCTTCCAGAGCGCACCCGCCACCACCGTGTTGAGGTGGTCGACGATGTGGCCGGTCAGCACGATGTGCTTCTGCACCTCGTAGAACTTCTTGGCCTCGATCGTGGTCAGCGGATTCTCCTGCGCCTCGACGGTGCCGTTCTGGAGCGCGAGATAGACTTCGGCGAAGGCGATCGGCGCGGTGTTGGCGCCGCAGGCGCGCGGCATCGCGAGATAGGCGGGCACGTCAGGCACGCGCATCTTCAGGCCCTTGAGGTCGGCGCAGGTCTTGATCGGTTTGTTCGACGAGGTCTGGCGCACGCCGTAATAGGTCACGGCGACGATGTGGTGGCCGCTCTTGTCTTCATAGCCCTTGGCGAGCTCCTTGAAGATGTCGCTCTTGGTGTAGGCCAGCAGATGGTCCGAGTCGCGGAAAGTGTAGGGATAATAGGTCACGCCGATCGGCGGAAAACTCTTGGCCGCAAAGCTCGAGCCGGAGATGATGATGTCGACCGAGCCGAGCGAGAGGCCCTGGTTGATGTCGGCTTCCTTGCCGAGTTGGGAGGCCGGATAGACGTCGACCGCATAGCGCCCGTTGGTGCGTTTGCCGATCTCCTGCGCGGCCCACACCGACGCGGTGTGGAACGGCTCCGAGGTCTCGTAGACATGGGCCCATTTGAGCTTGGTCTGCGCCATGCCGGGATTGGTCGCCGCAAACATTGCCGCGACCGAAGTCGCCAGCACCATTGTCATCTTCTTCAACACTGATTTATCCTCCACTGACTAAAGTCTGCTTCTTGTTCACCCACCCCGAAGCGGAGACGGGCCGCCCAATCTCATCGCCGCCGTGCGCCGCCGCTCTTTCCGGCCGCCTTGGCCTGCGTCTTCGGTGCCCTCTTTGGCTTTGCCGGCTTCGCCGGCGCTCGCGCAGACCGGCCTCGCTCGGCAGGTGCCCCCGCCACGCCCTCGGCGCCAAAATTCTGCGCAAAGCGTTCCTGCGAGCGCTCCAGATGTTTGCGCATGGCATCGCGGGCGGCTTCGGGATCGTGCGCCGCAATCGCATCACGCACCGCGCGGTGCTCGTCGAGCGCGGTGCGCCAGGTGCCCGGGCTCTCGAAATAATGCGCAAGCTGCGCGAAATAGGGATTAAGACGCTGGTCGAACAGCTCGCCGACCACGCGCACCAGAACGGCATTGCCGAGACTGCCGGCGATCGCGACGTGGAAGGCACGGTCGTGCACCATCGAGGCTTCGCCGGGATGCTCGACATTCTCCATCGCAACGAGCGACGCGTCGATGCGGGCGATATCGTCCTTTGTCGCCACGCGCGCGGCCTGTTCGGCGATGGCACCTTCCAGGAATTCGCGGGCGCGCAGCAACTCGAACGGGCCTTCGATGCCGGCGGCCGGCAGCGCCGGTGCGGCATCCGCAGGCTCGGTCACGTAGATGCCGGAACCGACGCGGATGCGGACGCGGCCCTCGACCTCGAGCGCGATCAGGGCTTCGCGCACCGTCGGCCTGGAGACCTTCAGCTGCTCGGCGAGCTCGCGCTCGGTCGGCAAGCGGCTGCCGACCGCGTACTCGCCGCTGTCGATCAGGCTTCGCAATTGATCGGCGACCTGGCGATAAAGCCGTCTCGCCTCCACAGCTTCCAGCGGCACGCTGGTCCTCCCGAAAAGGGCCGCACGGTTGCTTCATGCCCGCGGCCCGCCAATTTTGGATAATTGGCCTTACCAATTGACCGGAGCATTGACCTGATACGGGCGCCATGTCAAGCAGCGGCCAAATACAGGGAGAGACGACCATGCGCCTTGGCAGCGCCAATCTCGACCGGTTGGCACCTCGCATCCGCCGCCCGGCCTATGACCGTTCGCGCGTCACGCCCGGCATCGTGCATCTCGGCCTCGGCGCGTTTCATCGCGCCCATCAGGCCGTCGTCATCGACGATTGCCTTGCCGCAGGCAGCAACGCCTGGGGCATCATCGGCGCGAGCCTGCGCAGCCCGGATACGCGTGACGCCCTCGCTCCACAGGATCATCTCTATACGGTCGCCGTGCGCGCCGCCGAAGGCACCGAGCATCGTGTCATCGGCGCGCTGCTCGACAGCGTCGTCGCGCGCGAGAAGCCGGCAGCTTTGGTCGAGCGGATGGCCGATCCCGCCATTCGCATCGTCTCGCTGACGGTCACCGAGAAGGGCTATTGCCACACGCCGCAGACCGGCGATCTCGACGAACGGCATCCTGATGTCGTGCACGACCTCAACAATTTCGATGCGCCGCGCTCGGCACCCGGCTTCATCGTGGCCGCGCTGGCGCGGCGGCGCGCGCAGGGTCTTGCGCCCTTCACCGTGCTCTGCTGCGACAACCTCGCCGCCAACGGCCACACCGTGCAGCGGATCGTGACGCAGTTCGCGGCGCTGCGCTCGAAGGATCTCGGCAAGTGGATCGCGGATAATGCCGCATTCCCCTCGACCATGGTCGATCGCATCGTGCCGGAAACGAATGATGCCGACCGCGATGCGGTCGCCTCGGCGCTCGGCCTACGCGACGCCTGGCCGGTCATGACCGAGCCGTTCACGCAATGGGTGGTCGAGGATCGCTTTGCCGCAGGCCGGCCCGATCTTGCCGTAGCCGGCGTCGAGCTCGTCACCGACGTCAAGCCGTTCGAGCTGATGAAGCTGCGGCTGCTCAACGCCAGCCATTCCGCGCTGGCCTATCTCGGCTATCTCGCGGGTTACGAGACCATCGCCGACACCATGCAGGATCCGAATTTCGCGCGTCTTGCCGCGCAGGTGATGGAAGAGGCCGCGGTGACGCTGACGATGCCACTTGGCACGGATCTCGCCGCCTATCGCGCCTCGCTGCTCAAGCGCTTCGCCAATCCGGCACTGCATCACCGCACCTGGCAGATCGCTATGGACGGCTCGCAAAAGCTGCCGCAGCGCCTGCTCGGCGCGATGCAGGACCGCCTCGCAAAAGGCCTGCCGATCGCAACGCATGCGCTCGCGGTCGCCGGCTGGATGCGCTACGTCACCGCGATCGACGAGCAGGGCCGCGCCATCGACGTGCGCGATCCGCTCGCCGTCGAATTCGCCGCGCTGGCGCGTGAGGCGGGTCCCGTGGCTGAAAAGCTCGCGCCCGCATTGCTCGGCGTGGAAAAGGTGTTCGGCCCATTCGGCGCCGAACCTCGCCTGCGCGAGGCCGTGACCTCGGCGCTCGGCCGTCTTTATAAGGATGGCGCGCGGCGGGCGGTGGAAACGTCAGTTTCGGCGTGATCACAAAGCAGGCAATGCTGCACTGCGGTCAAACTCGAACGCGAAATCGAACGCAAAATCGAACTGAAGTCGCGCTTGATTTTTGCGGGCCATTGCCGCACCCGAGAGGCATGGCAAAGGACAGCAAGATCATCGCCGCCAATGCGGCCTTCTACGACGCCTTCTCGACCGGCGACTTCGACGGAATGGAGCGGATGTGGGCGGATGACGACGCCATTTCCTGCATCCATCCGGGCTGGCCGGCGATCATCGGGCGCGCCACCGTGATCGGCAGCTGGCGCGACATCCTGCAAAATCCTGAAAGACCGCAGATCACCTGCGCCGAACCGCAGGCCATCGTCGACGGCGACAGCGCCCGCGTGCTCTGCATCGAGATCGTCGACGGCACCGCTTTGGCCGCCGCCAACCATTTTCGACGCGTCGGCGACGACTGGCGCCTGGTGCATCACCAGTCGAGCCCGATTGCGCAAATTGTCGAGCAGGCCGAGGACGATAGAGCGAGCCACCGGGTGCACTGACCGGGGCACTCACGCCAGCGTGATCTACTGTGCATGGGGTTGTTTTTCACGTTTTTTGTTTTGGGCCTCCGAGTTCCGACAAATCATCCAGCACCACTCGCGCCTCGGAGAAGTCATCGTCCCGAAAAAACATGCTTCGGGTGATGAGCACGGGAATGCCGGCACGCGAGGCCGCGATCAGTCCATTGCCGGAATCCTCGATTGCAACGCACTCGAAGCCCTGCAGCCCCAGTCGGGCAAGAACCTCGAGATAGACATCCGGCGCCGGCTTCTTGTGGCTGACGTCATCGCCGGCAACGATCGCATCGAAATCCGCCGCCCAGTGCTTGCCGAGCGCCTGGGACAGCAGCGCATCGATATTGCCGTGCGAGGTCGTGGTCGCGATCGCGAGCCGCTGGCCGCGCTTCCTAGCCGCGGTGAGCAGATCCGTCACGCCGGGCCTTAAGGGGCAACAGCCGGTTTCGATCAGGCCAGCATAATGCGCAGTCTTGATGCGGTGAAGCTCCGCGATGTCCGTATCCGGCAACGGCGGAGCGACCCCCAGCCTTGCGTGGTAGGCACGCATGCGCTCCTTGCCGCCCGTCACCCGCAGCAGGTCCTTGTAGACGGCACGGTCCCAATGCCAGCCCAGGCCGTGGCGGACGAAGGCGTGGTTGAAGGCCAGCCGATGCAGCTCCTCCGTCTCGGCCAGGGTGCCGTCGACATCGAAGATCAGCGCTGCCGCGCGCCGGATCAGTCCGGCGGCGCCGGATGGCGCGATCGCTTCTGCCTGCATGATCGGCACCTCCTCCCGATACACGAGCATCGCCCGCACTGGCAGGCGAGTAAAATCGCAATATCTTTTGCCGGACCCAAAAATCTCTTATGAGCGGGGTGCGCACTGGCGCGAACGGGAACTCCGACCTGCACGGGAGACGCATGCGGCTCTTCATCCTTGGCCTCGGCTACAGTGCCCGGCATTTCGTCCGCCAATTCGGCGGCAGCTTCTCGCACATCGCCGGCACGGTGCGAGATCCCGCGCAACGGGACGATCTCGCGGATATCGAGATGCATGCCTTTGCCGGCGGCCGTCCGGCTGACGAGACGGTCAAACGTATCAGCGAGGCCGATGCCCTTCTGGTGTCGATTCCGCCCGGCAATAGCGGCGACCCCGCGCTCGCGGCTTTCGCGGACGTGCTGGCGGCGGGCCATCGCAGGATCGTCTACCTGTCCACGATCGGCGTGTATGGCGATCACGGCGGCGCGTGGGTGGATGAGGGCACGCCGCCGCTGGCCGTTTTCGATCGCACCCGCATGCGGCTGGCGGCGGAACAGGCCTGGACAGACACGGGAAGCGGCGATGCCGCGATCCTGCGGCTCGCAGGCATCTACGGTCCCGGCCGCAACGCGCTGGTGACACTACGGGCGGGCACAGCCCGGCGCATCATCAAGCCCGGACAAGTCTTCAACCGCATCCACGTCGACGACATCGCAAGCGCGATCATGGCCGCGCTTCGTCATCAGGGAGGCGGCATCTTTAACGTCTGCGACGACGAGCCCGCGCCGCCGCAGGACGTAATCGCCTATGCCGCCGAGCTCATGGGCATTGCCCCACCGCCCGAAGAGGCCTTCGCGACCGCCGAGATGTCGGCGATGGCGCGCAGCTTCTATGCCAGCAGCGCCCGCGTCTCCAACGCGAAATTGAAGCGCGAGCTCGGCGTCACGCTGGCGTGGCCGACCTACCGCCATGCCCTTGATGCACTGTGGCGCGCTGGCGAAGGGCGATAGAGGTCCGGCATCTCCGGCGCCCCAGACATGCCCTGCCCGCGCTTGACTTCGATCGGGCGCGATCGTGATCTAGGCAACGAGCAAGCCACTCGTATAACGAGCTCGCCTTGGGAGGATATAATGAACAAGACGATCGCCATGATCGCGGCGGCCGCTGCCGTCATCACGTTTGGTGCCGCACGCGCCGCGCCGCTGCCTGAAGCAAATCCTGACGACGCCGGCTTCTCGAAGCAGGGCCTTGCACGGCTTGACAATTTTTTCGCCCGCGAGATCGCCGCCAAGCGCGTGCCCGGTGCAGTCGTGGCCGTGGCACGGGACGGCAAGCTCGTGCACTACAAGGCCTACGGCATGCTCGATCCGGACAAGGGCACGCCGATGCCGGTCGACGCGATCTTCGCGCTGGCCTCGATGACCAAGCCGATGGCAGCGGTCGCGGGCCTGACCCTGATGGAGCAAGGCAAGCTGCCGCTCCAGGCCAAGCTGTCCGATTACTATCCCGGCTTTGCCGACATGCAGGTCGGCGTAACCCAGGCCGACGGTTCCTTGAAACTCGAAGCGCAGGCCTCGCCGATCTTCATCCACGATCTCTACCGGCATACGTCGGGATTGATGTATGGCGGCCGGCCGGACAGTTCGAGCCCGGTGGCACGGCAATATCCTGATGGCGTCGCGCCGGCGATCGAAGGCGACACCCAGGCCTTCATCGATCGCATGACGAAACTGCCGCTGGCGCATCAGCCCTCGACCGAGTTCGAGTACGGCTTCTCGATCGACGTGCTCGGCGCCGTGGTCGAGAAGGTGAGCGAGCAGAAGCTCGGCGACTATCTCGCCGCCAATGTGTGGCAGCCGCTCGGCATGAAGGACGCGACGTTCCACCCGACCGGCGCGCAGCGCCCTCGCCTCGCCCGGCCGTTTGCGAACGATCCATTGACCGGCAAGCCGCAAGTCATCAAGCTGCTGGATACTCCAACCCAATTCGATTGCGGCGGCGCCTGTTCGTTCGCGACGATGGGCGACTACGTCCGCTTCGGACAGATGCTGCTCAACGGCGGCGAGCTCGACGGCCAGCGCATCCTTTCGCCTAAGACCGTGCACCACATGACGACCAATCACCTCGGTCCCGAGATCAAGAACAACGTGGCGAATATCGAGCCGCATCGCGCCGGCTTCGGCTTTGGCCTCTCAGTCGCGGTCCGCACCAGCGAGGGCCTGTCTTCGGTCCCCGGCAATCCCGGTGAGTTCACCTGGAACGGCGCGTTCGGAACGCAGTTCTTCTGCGATCCCAAGGAGCGTCTTGTCGTGGTGGTGGGAACGGCCGCGCCGGGCGAACTGCGCAAATACTATCGCGAGCAGGTCCAGGACATCGTCTACGGCGCGATGACGAAGTAAGGCCGCGTCTTGATACAAAGAGGGCGGCCGATTGGGCCGCCCTCCAAAAATCCGCTATCAGCTCAACACGCCATATTTCTTGAACCAGGCCTCGGCCTGCTTCCACGCATCTTCCGCCGCATCCTTGCGGTAGCTGCCGCGGTAGTCGGCATGGAAGCCGTGCGGCGCGTCCGGATAAATCTTGAATTCAGCCGTCTTCTCGTTCTGCCCGAGCGCCGCCTTCATCTGCTCGACCTGGGCCACGGGAATGCCGGTATCGGCACCACCATAGAGGCCGAGCACCGGCGCCTTCATCTCGGGGGCAAGCTGCATCGGGCTCTTCGGCCACAGCGGATTGGCGGGATCGACCACTGTGCCGTAGAACGCAACACCGGCCTTGAGCGTGCCGCTATGGGCGGCGTATTCCCAGACGGTGCGCCCGCCGCGACAGAAGCCGATGATGCCGAGCTTGGCGGTGTCGCCGCCCTGCGATCCCGCCCATGCCACCACCGCGTCGAGGTCGGACAGCAGCTCGGCGTCCGGCTTGGAATTGACGATCGGCAGCAGGTCCTTGATCTCGGTGATCTTGGTGAGGTCAGCGCCCTTGCGGAAGTAATAGTCGGGCGCGATGGCGAAGGCGCCGAGCTTGGCGAGACGCCGCGTCACGTCCTTGATGTATTCGTGCAGGCCGAAAATCTCCATCGCCACGATGATCACCGGCGCCTTGGTGTTACCGGCAGGGCGGGCGAAATAGGCGGGCATTTCCTCGGAGCCGATCTTGATCTTGGCCTCGCCGGCCTGGAGGCCGCTGGTGTCGGTCGTGATGGCCTCGGCACGGACTGGACCGGCCGCGAGCGTGTAGCCGGCGGCGACAGCCGCCGTGGCGCTCATGAATCCGCGGCGCGAGACCGGAGCGACCTTGGTCAGCCCGACGACGTCGGATGTCATGGTGGTTTCGAAGCTCATCTATCTATCCCTTCCTGCTGCCCGTCATGGTGCCCCCTGGGGCGACGCATTCGCCAATAATTGCCGGGGAAACGCAAATCACCAGCCTGCGAGCGTGCTGCCGCCGGTCTCATCCCTTCGTCGGCACGAACGGATCAGCCGGCGCCAGCCACCCGGATTTGATCGTGTGCCGGATTTAACCGCGTAGCCGCGCTGCGACGCAACATCCATTAACTGAAAATTGCGGTTCTCCCGCCGCACGCCACGCGGTCAGAAGTTGCAGAGATGCAGCCCCTTCGCGCAATTCGAAACGCATCCCCGCAACAAATGGGCCTCACAGTGGCCGCAACGACACATCATGTTGCACGGATGCTGCGCGCTATCGGAATCCAGCACGCGAACCGCAGTCATTTGACTGAAATTTTCGGAAGAGTTGAGCCGTGCAGTTTACTCGAACTTTCTTTGTGACGCTCTAGTTGCACGGCCAGAAGTTCCATCTCCGCAAAGGAGAGACATCTTCCCTCCGCCGCGCGCTCCGCCGTCCGTCTCGGACGAAGGGGCGCCCGAGAGCTTCATTGTTCGTCCACCAGATTGCGCACCCCAAGGCTCAATTGAATAAAGCTTTATCCGACTTGGACCTGAAATGAATTTGGCTCGTGAATCGATTGAACTGTTGGAACAAGTCGCTCGAATCCTGTGGTTCGAAGGCACCAAGCACGGCCTGCGCGACCGCGAGTGGATGTCGCTGCGTTTTCTCTCGCGCGCCAACCGGTTTTCCCGCACGCCCTCGGCGCTCGCGAGTTACGTCGGCACCACCCGCGGCACCGCCTCATTCATCATCGGCGAGCTGGAGCGGATCGGTTATATCGAGCGAAAGCGTTCGGCCAAGGACAAGCGATCGGTGATGCTCAGCGTCACGCAGCAGGGCAAGAAGTTCCTGGCGCGCGACCCCGTCAACGTTCTCGTCGAGGCCATTGCCGTGCTCGACGACGAGGCCAAGATCCGCTTCCGAGACGCGCTCCGCCACGTGCTCGATCAGTCCGACGCCGCCGAGCAGCGGCACCATACCGACGTCTGCAAGCGCTGCATCTTCCTCCGGGAGGATCGCACCACCGCGGACGGCAAGTCGACGGTCGAGTTCAGCTGCCGCCTGTTCCGCGCGCCGATCGCGGAGCCGGAAGTCGAGCTGCTATGCACCAGCTTCGAGCATCACCGCCAATAGAAGTCGATCAGGGCGTCGTCTTGCGTGACGAATAGATGACACCGCCGCTGGTCTCCACCACCAGCCGCCCGTTCTCGTTCCTGATCTCCTCGATGCGGCCTAGGCCGGGCACCTGCTGTCCCAGCACCGCCTCGATGACACCGTTCGGGCTCTGCAGGATCGCGATCCCCTCATAAGCTTGGCGGACCGACCAGCCCTTGACCACTTTTCGCGGCGCTGACGGAGGCACCGATCCCGTGATCTCGGGCGATGCGAGCGAAGCCATCATCGGGGCAGCCTGTGACGGCTGCGATTGTACCGCTGTCGGCGCCGGAGCCTGGGTCTGCGCGAGCGCGAGCTTGTCGAGCTTCGCGGTCGAGGACGAACTGACCCGCTCGATGCGGTCGAGGTTCTCCCCGAACCTGCCAAAGCGATCATTGGTCGCCTTGCTCGATTGATCGACCGCGGTGCGCAGGCCGTCGAGATTGTCCGACACACCCGCCACCTGCTTGCGCAGCTGCGCGACCGTCTCGCGCAGATTCCTGATCTCCGTATTGGCCGCGGCGTTGCTCTGGGCGGGCTGCGTGGTGAGATAGGCGATCACGCCGGTGCAGGCGCAGACCACCAGAACAGCGGCGACCGCCAATGTCGCGAGCGGCGCGACCCAGGTCGGGCGGGGCGGCGGCGGCTTGGCCACGATCACGGCGGGCTTGATCACAACCGGCGCAGGCTTGGGTATCGCCATCTTGTCGAGGCGCGCCTTGGCGCGAATGCGCTTCAACCCCTCGAGCGCTTCTTTCGCCAGAGTTTCGTCGTTCGACGCAGCCGACATACGTTTTGCACTTGTCGCGGGTTTCGCCGCTTGCGTCGTGTTTGCATTGCGTGCTTCCGGAGCTGGCTTCGCCGCCGCGGAAACATCGGCGGTCTCGCCGGGACGAGCTTGTCCATCGGACAACATGTGAAAATGCTCCGTTCGCTTCGATCTCTCGAACGACGAATTTAAGTGTCGAAGCTTGCCTGAAACGTGCGCATCGAAAACTTTTCATCGCGAACGATGCAACGTCAAATGAGTCAAACGCGTCACGCACGTGGCGAGAGTGAGACTCGAAAGACACACCCTCGCCAAGATTTCGCCAAGCTGGAGTCCCCTCGCCATACATGAGTCGAATTGTCGCATGTGGAAACACAGTGGAGACAGTCAATCCGGGGTTGAAAAACTCATCCTGCGCATGCCTCGCAGCACCACCTAAAATAGCTATGATTATACGGGGATGCGGAACGATAGGACCGTCACGGCGCAAAACTAGTTCGAAATCTAAATCAACTGATACGATTGAATATATCAAGAAACAACCCGAAACAAACCAACAGCATCAAACACGCATAGCAATCGCTTTGTTGCGCGCGCTTGATCGGAAAACGGCAATTGTTACGGTCCTACTCAAGTGATTCTCTCGCCAGTTGGCGAGGAGATCGGCAAGGTTCAGGTGCGTTCGGACGCGATAAGCAACTTGGCGCAACTGTTCTAGGTCGCTGTCTCAATCCGCTCCGCGAGGTGATCCGTAAGACACCCGCCGGGCCTCACGCCAGTAAGCGTTTAGTATCGAGTCGAAGTAACAGGCCCGCGAAAAACGCAGGCACTGAATGCGTAGGGCTGCCCGCGAATATCGAAACCATAACAACGGTTCGCGGGATGGGAAATATCGTCAAACAGCATGGTTGCCGAGCCGGGCATCACAACAACTACCGGCCGCGACAAATGCGAAACAGGGGCGAAAGACTGATGTATATTATCGTTGATGATCGCGAGAGCGTCACGAACAGCTATGTTGGAGGGCTCGTTCGCGAAGGCGTATCGTCGATCGGCTTCTCCTCCGGAGAATTCTGGGACTGGCTGCAATCTGCAAGTGAATCGGACCTGGCAGCGGTCGACGCCTTCCTCCTCGGGGATTGCGATGCCCGCGGAAGCCTGCCACGGGCAATGCGCAAGCGCTCCGCGGCACCCATCATCGCCATGAGCGGCCAGAAGATGCTCAAGAACACGCTGGAGCTGTTCGAATCGGGCGTCGACGACGTCGTGCATGTACCGATTCATCTCCGCGAGATACTCGCCCGAACGGCCGCGATCGCGCGCCGCCGGGTGGGCGAGCTGCCGAGGCCCTGCGAGACCAGAATCCAGGTCTTCTTCAACGGACGTGACCCCGAGATCGCGGGCCACGCCCTCACTCTGCCCCGCCGCGAACTGCGCATTCTCGAATATATGGTCAGCAACCACGGCAAGTGGGTCACCAAGACGCAGATCTTCAACGCGATCTACGGCATCTTCGAGTCCGCCTTCGACGAGAGCGTGATCGAGAGCCACGTCAGCAAGCTGCGCAAGAAACTCCGCGACCGCCTCGGCTTCGATGCGGTCGTGGCGCGGCGTTACGTCGGATACCGGCTGAATATCCCGGCCGGCGAGACCATCGACGTGCCGATGCAGGAACTCGACGAGGTCGGCATCCTCCTCGACAGGGCGCATACTGCCCCGGCGGCGTACCCGGCCGGAAACTGACGCGGCAGGGCACAGCTACGAAACCGAACAACGGCCTCTGCGAAGCACTTTCGCAGAGGCCGTTGCACTTTCAGGAATTGACGTCGGGGAAGGCAGCTGCGCGACGCGCAACCGCGGCAAGGCGCGACCGAACGGCGATCGCGCCTCAGAGCTTCATTCGGGCGTGATCCTGCCGGAAAGTCGCGTCAGGCTTGCGCGGTGACGCCTATGGCTTCGTCTGGAATTCTTCCTTCGAGACGTAGTTGAAGTCCTCGACCAGGACGTCCTGGACGACGTCGGCCTGCATCCGCTCGTTGACGCGCTGCTTGATGGCCGTGGTGAGGATGGAGAGGTCGTAACGGGCGAGCTTCCTGAAATCGAGGCGATCGTCGGCATAGATCCTGCGGAAGGCCTCGTCGACGACGAACGGCTCCGGCGGCACGTTGAGCTGGTGCATCGTCCGCGCCTCCACGGTGTAGACGAAGCGCGCGACGATGTAGCCCTGCACGCCGCCATTCTCAACCATGGGTATGCTCAGCGCCCGCGTCTTCTGGTATTGCAGCCCTTCGAGATACGCGTCCTTGGCCGGCAGCAGGCTGCCGTTCTCCTTCCAGTAGGCCACGGCGTAGCTCGTGCCTGCCGTGAGGATGCAGACCCAGAGCCCGGCCAGAACGAGTCTGATCATTTTCCGTCCTGCGCTGTGCGACCGGTATAGGTGCCGTCCGACTCGGCGTCCTTGATCGCCTTGACGATGATGGACGCGACCTCGCGCACCGCGTCGTAATGCATCTCGAGGAGGGAACGATTGCGCTCGAGCTTCTCGCGCAAGCGCTGGATCTCCTCGGTGACCTCGACCTCGGCGCCAAGATGCATCCGCACCCGCATCAGGCGGACGAATTCGAGCATGCTCCGGCTCTTCCGAGCGCTGAAATCGTCGAAATCGATCTTCTTGCCCGTCGCGAGCGCGGCCGTCTCCTCCTCGACGATGCTCTCGAGCCGGCGGATCGCCGCCAGCAGGCCGCGCATCTCGTCCGACTTCTCCGCCTCCGTGCGGTTGATCACCGCCTCGCCGTCGACATTCGGCAGCAGCACGGGCAACAGCGCATCGCCTGATGCCGCTTCCATCGTCATCGCCTCGGTGTCCACCACCGGCTGCTCCATCACCAGGGCAGCCGCGCCTTCTTGTGCCTGCATAGAAAATTCACCCCTCAACTTCTGTCACCCATTCGCGGATCGTCATCCGGCCTTGCCGGTCGTGTCCGGCCCCGCCGGACGTGCGGCAGCGAGCTGCTTGGCAATGCCAATGCCGTTACCCTTTGCCAGCTGAGCACCGAGCTGCTCCGCCAGCATCGACTTCCACACGCCGCCGGCAGTCCCCTTGCCGAACACCTGCTCCGACTCCTTCGGCAGCATCGTCTCGACGAAGGTCTGGAGGATGAAGGCTTCGAACTTGCGATAGACCTCGTCCGGGCCGGGTTTCTTGATCACCCGCACCGGCGGCCCGTTCACCGCCGTCGAGTGCGTCTCGGCAAGCTTCGCCGCGGATTGATCGGCGGCCGCCGCTTTGGCCTTACTCGCTTCGGCATCCATAGTGGCGGCGAAATCGGCATCCGATGATTTCAGCGCATCGAGTTTCGCGGTCGCGGCGCGCTGCGTCACGGGGTCGGCGGCATCGAGGACGTCGAGAACGACGTCGGGGGTCGCTGTCACGATCATGTCTTGTTCCGGCTGGCTGGCCGTGGCGTCCATTCGCGCACGGTAAGGCTTGTTCCCGTCATCTCCTCGAGCGAACGCTTTTCTGCATAGCGAAGCTTGTCTGCGAGTGCTGCCTTGGCGACTTCCTCGAGCTGTTTCACGCGGCGGGTTTCTGAACGAACCTGGTCGACTTGCCGCGAAGCCTGCTCCTTCACCGCGCGCGCGCCGACGCTCGTCCTGTTGAGACGCCGCGCGATCGATTCGCTCGACGAACCCGCCGGCGGCTTGCCCTCGTTCAGGGTTCCAACCAGCCATTCCTGTTCGTCCTGCAAGCTTTGCTCCTGCTGCCGCAAATGTACGAGTTGCCATTCGGCCAGCCGGAGCTGGAGCTTCACGACAGAGACCATCCGACCGAGCTTGTCCGCGCGCGACCTCATGGCTGTCATTCCACAAGCCAGGACGAGACGCCGAGCATGAATTGCGTCAGGAGCTCGTCGCTGGTGAGATAGAGCAGCAGGAAGCCTCCGAACAGCACGAAGGGCACCGAGATGAAATAGACGGGAATCGCCGGCGTCAGCTTGTTGATCAGGCCGACCGCCAGGTTGACGATGACGGAATAGACGATGAAGGGGCTCGCGATCCGCACCGTCAGCACGAACGCCTCCGTGAGGCGGCCGAGGAGCTGGTCGAGCGCCATGCTGCCGCCGAGCCTGCTGCCGGGCTGCCAGACGTCGTAGGAGTTCATCAGCCCGCGCAGCACCAGCCAGTGCTGGTCGGTCACGAAGAACAGCGTGGTGACCGACGCCATGATCAGCGGCACCAGGGCCGGCGCCGGATCCGTGTCGGCGATCGGCGTGCCCGGAATGTTGCTGAGCCCGATCGCACTCGCCATCACGGTTGCCATGGTCTGGAGTGCCAGGAAGAACACGCGCCCGCCGAGGCCAATGACGCTGCCGATCAGGATTTCGGAGCCGATCAGGAGTGCCAGCGCCAGCGGCGCCGCATTCTCCGTCAGAGGTTTCAGGACCGCGATCAGGATCGGCGTCAGCGCAAACGTGGTGACGAGCGCGACGAATAGACGGATCTGGGCCGGGACCATGGCGCTGGAATAGCCGGGCACGAACATCAGGCAGGCGCCGATGCGGCAGAACACGATGAACGTCACCAGCACGCTGTCGGTGAGGCTGCTGATCACGAGATGGCTCCGAGCGCCCTGATCTCGGTACTGCGCGCGACCTCGACATGCGACAGGATCGGCAATGTCGGGAACACCCGCTCCAGGATCATCCGGACATATGGACGGGCTTCCGGGGTCACCGCCAGCACCACACTGGTGCCGTTCTCCGTGAACTTGCGGATCGCCGCGCTGGCTTCCGTCGCGAACTGCTCGATCAGACGCGGGTCGGCGTCGAACTCGGCGACGTCGCCCTTGGCATCACGCTTCAGGCTCTGATGGAACGCGAGATCCCAGCGATTGCCGAGACGGACCACGTTGAGCACGCCGTTGTCGGAGAGGTCGCCGCAGATCTGCTGGGCAAGACGCGTGCGCACGTGCTCTGCGACCTGCTCGGAGCGCCGCACATGAGGCGCGATCTCGGCGATCGCCTCGAGGATCAGATGGAGGTTGCGGATCGACACGCGCTCGGCCAGCAGGATCTTCAAGATCGCCAGCAGGCCCGAATAGGAAATCTGCGACGGGCAGAGATCCTCGACCAGGCGCTTGTATTCGGGATCGAGCCGGTCGAGCAGCCCGCGCATGTCCTTGTAGGACAGGAGCTGGGCGAGGTTGGCCCGGATCACTTCGCTCAGATGCGTGAGCAGCACCGACAAATTGTCGACCGGCTTGCAGCCTTGCCGCTTGACCTCGTCGGTGAAGGCTTCCGTGACCCACAGCGCCTTCATGCCGAAGGCCGGCTCAATCACCTCTTCGCCGGGCACGTCGGGCTTGCCGTCCTTGTCGACCAGCACCAACACCTCGCCGAGCCGCAGTTCGCCATGGGCGACACGCGTGTCGTGAATCCGGATCTGGTATCCCTTCGGATCGATCGACAGATTGTCGGTGAGCTTGATCTCGGGAATGACGAAGCCGTACTGCTTGGCGAACTTCTTGCGTATCTTGGCCACGCGGTGGCCAAGCTCGGTGCGCGAGCCCAGCATATGCACCGACAGGTGACCGCCGAGCGACAGCTCGATCTCCGCGGTCTTGAGCGATTCCTTGACGGAGTCCTTGGCCTCGGCCTGGGCACGCTCGTCGGCCTTGCGCGCATGCTCTTTCTTTTCCCGCGCCGCCTGCCGCCGCGGCAGCGAGTAGCCGACGAAAGCCATGACGCCGCCGAGCAGCAGGAACGGCGGCATCGGCAGCCCCGGCATCAGGGCGAGCACGAACATCATCAGCGACGCCGCCGTCACCGCGCGCGGGTAGCCGCCGAGCTGCCGCAGCACGGCCTGCTCCGCCGAACCCCGGGTGCCGCCCTTGGAGACCAGCAGGCCCGCCGACAAGGACACGATCAAGGCCGGCATCTGCGTGACCAGACCGTCGCCGACGGAGAGCTTTGTGTAGACGTCGGCGGCGCGCGACAGCGTCAGACCGTGATGGGTGACGCCGATGATGATGCCGCCGAAGATGTTGATTGCGGTGATGATCAGGCCGGCGATGGCATCGCCGCGGACGAATTTCGAGGCACCGTCCATGGCGCCGAAGAAGGAGCTTTCCTCTTCGAGCTCGCGCCGCCGGCGCTGCGCTTCCTTGTCGTCGATCAGGCCCGCCGAGAGATCGGCGTCGATCGCCATCTGCTTGCCGGGGATGGCGTCCAGGGTGAAGCGAGCGCCGACTTCGGCGATACGCGTTGCACCCTTGGTGATCACGACGAAATTCACCGTAACCAGGATGGCGAAAATGATCAGACCGATGACGAAGTCGCCGCCCATGACGAACTTCGAGAAGCCGGCAACGACGTGGCCCGCAGCCTGCTCGCCCTCCCCGCCCCGCGACAGAATCAGACGGGTGGTCGCGACGTTGAGCGCCAGCCGCAGGATCGTCGCGATCAGCAGCACGGTCGGGAAGGCGGAGAAGTCGAGCGGCCGCTGAATCCACAGCGCGACCATCAGGATCAGCGCCGACAGTGCGATCGAAAAGGCCAGGCCGAGGTCGATCAGGATCGGCGGGATCGGCAGGAACAGGATCGTGAGCATGGCCACGATACCGCCTGCGAAGAAGGCATCCGCCCCGAAACGGCGGGGGCTGGGCAGGCTAGCAGCAAACGTATCGGCCATGGGTCACCGGCAGGGGGGTCCGCCCCGCAATCTGCCGTGTAAAGCTTACGCGAGGGTGGTGGCCGACAGCGCAGCGGCTCAGAAGCCGCGCTCGATATGCGAGTAGACCATCTCGGTGAAGGTGGAGAGATGGGCACCGATGAAGGAGCCGGAGACGGCCACGACCAGGAGAATGACGATGATCTTCGGAACGAAGGTCAGCGTCATTTCCTGGATCTGGGTCAGCGCCTGCATCAGCGCGATGAGCGTGCCGACCAGCATTGCCGCACCGACGGCGGGTCCGCAGGCCACGATGATGGTCCAGATCGCCGCCTGGACGATGTCGAGGGCGTCCCGCTCGTTCATGACTGGCTGATCGTGAGGCCGGGTCCGACGGCGACCTTCGTGCCGTCCTGGAGGGTCGCGACGGAGCCGTCGGAGTTGATGGAGACCGACGCCACCTTGCCGGTGAAGGTCGCGCCGGTGGAGTCGGTGAAGCTGACGGTCTTTCCGATCAGTCCGGAGGCCTGCGACAACGACTGCGAGGACAGCAGTGAATCCAGCTTGGTGTTGGTCTGCATCGCCTGCTCGACCGACGACAGCTGCGCAAACTGGCTCATGTATTGCGACGTGTCCATCGGGTTGGTCGGATCCTGGTTCTTCATCTCGGCGATGAGGAGCCGAAGAAACGTGTTGTAGTCGACGCCGGTGCTCGACGTGGGCGTGTTCGAGCTGGACGATTTGCTGGTGCTGTCGGTCGCGCTGGAAACGTTCATGTGCCTCTCCGCTGTCAGGCCGCCTCGGATGGGGAATCGGTCGCGGCGCCGGCCAGGATGGCCTGCTCCACCGGGAACAGTGCCCGGATCCGCTTGAGCGCCTCGAAGTAACGGGTCGTCTCGACCAGCTCGTCGGCCGCCGCAAGCCCCTCCAGCATCTCGCGGCTTTCGCACACTGCGACCAGGGCCGAGTGGTGCTGCGCGTAGAGCGCCGAAGCATCCCGGATGTCGGTCGGGTTGATCAGCATGAGCTGGACGATGAAATAGAGCTGCCGCAGCGCCGTGGTGGCGTCGGACGCCTGCATGACCTGCCCTTCGAGCAGGAACATCACGTCGTTGACGAGTTCGAGCGAGACCTTGCGGTCCACGCGCAGCACCGCGCCGTTGATGTAGATCCGTTCGCCCGCGCGCAACGAGATTTTCATCAGAGAGCGTCTCGGATCAGGCGGTTGATTTCGATGAGCTGCATCACGTCGCTCGACCGTTCCTCGCGAAGGCGATCGGCTTCCTTGACCACCCACAGGCCGATCGAGATGATGTCGGCTCGCAGCTTCTCGGGAAGCCCGTTTTCCGGATGTGCGAGATCCTCGATGAAGATGGTCCATAGCCGCCGGACGTAAAGCAGGCTCTGGACCTGATCCTCCATGTTGAAGCGTTCGTTCTGGAGCCGTTCCAGCCGATCGATGCCGAGGCTGAGCGCCTGGCGCTCGCGCCCCCGCGCCTCGTAGCCGCTGTCTTCAACGACCGTTTCGTAGGATTCAAAAGTCATCCGGACAAACTCTGCGCAGGAATTTCAATGAGAAAGCGACGGCGGCCCGGGCTCAGAGATAGTTGATGAGGCTGATCTTCTGGAGCTGCGACGTCAGCGCGAGCGCCGTCTGGATCTGGGTCTGGAGCACATTGACGCGCACCGACGCTTCCGCCGGATCGACCTTCTCGATACCGACGATCTGATTGTTCAGAATGTCCTGCTGCGCCTTCAGCTTGTCGGTTGCGGTGGTCATCCGCTGCTGGACCGTGCCGATATTGCCGCCGAGCGTAGCGAGGTCAGTGATGGCGGTTCCGACCAGGCCGATGGCCTTGTCCACGACGACCTGAAACGTCGACTGGTCCAGGTTCGCATTCCCGAGATCGGCCATCATGGTGTAGGCCTCGGCAAGCTTGCGGAAGCCGGTCTGGTTGGCGCTGACGGACGTATCGGCGATCTCGGTCGTCGAGATACGGCTCTGCATGACCTGGTCGGTGGCCGACGACCAATTGGTGTTCCAGGCCGGGCTCGCGAACTCGGCATCGAAGGTGGTGTTGAGGAAGGTCTGCATCTGCGCCGGGGTGATGTTCTTCACGTTAGGCGAGGATTGCGAGAAGCCGAAAGTCGCAAGGAAATCGGCATCGACCTGGTTCTTGCTGGCTGTGCCCGTGGCATAGGCCGTGACCGGCGTGTTCTGCGTGTTGATGCCCGAGAACAGATACGAGCCGTTATAGGAGACGTTCAGCGCGCCGATCAGATCCTGGAGGTTGGAGGACGCAGGCGGCAGGATGATCCGGCCGCCGCCGTCGGTACTGCGGGCTGCGATCAGGTCCTTGAGGAAGTCCGTTGCGGTCGTGCCGAGCTGGGTGATCCGGCTCTGCGTGATGTCCAGGCGTCCCGCGACGAGCCCGTTGGTATCGACGAGCTGATCGGCGAAGCTCCAGTCTGCCCGCAGGGTGAGGTCGCTTCCCGTCGTGGCACCAAGCTCGAGACCGACATCGTAGAAGCGGCCGGTGGTGGCCTCGGTCGAGGCCTTGCTCAGCGCAGCCTGATTGTTGGTGATCGAGGACCTCAACGATGAGGACAGCATCAAGGTCGAGATGTAGTTCGCGCTCATCATGGCTTAATTCCCCACGGCAGCCAGCAGGCTCTGCAGCATTTGGTCGACGGTCGAGATGATCTTCGACGATGCCGAATAGGTGCGCTCGACCTGGAGCATCAGCGACATCTCGTCGTCCATGTTGACGCCGCTGACGTTGGACAGCGCCGCCGTGCTGCGGTCGAGCAGCGTTTTCTGGTAGGTGACGTTGGAATCCGCGGTCTTGCGCTGGTTTTCGATCCAGCTCGCCGACGACGACGCGAAGTCGATCAGGCTGCCGCTCGGCTTGCCCTGCGTTGTTGCATCGAACGGCTGCGCCGCATCCATGCCTCCGATGAGTTGCTGCAGCCGGGCCGAGTAGCCGCCGTTGCCCGCGGTGTTGTACCGGTATGCGACGTTGCCGCTGATCGCACCGTCGCGCAGCAGATTGGGGTTGCCGCCCTGGGCCGGGTCGACTGACGCCGCGACACTGATCAGGCCGGCAAGGCCGACCGAGACGGTGGCGCTCGCCGGCATCGCCGGCGCGCCGGGATAGGTGAAGAGACCGGGAACGTCGGGCAGCGCCGCGGCGGTCTGATCGCTTTCCCTGAACGTATTGATCAGGCCGCGCGCGACTTCGTCGAGCTGGCTCTGATAGGTCACGGTGTCCTTGTCACGTAGCTGAGCAAGGCCCGCGAGCTTGCCCGACTTCAGCGGCATCACCGAATTGGCTCCGGTCACCGGCACGCCGTCGACGTAGACCGCATTGCCGGTGGTGCCGGCCGTATAGATGTCGGTCGCCGCGAAACTCACCGTGCGCGCCGTCTTGTCGAACAGGACGGCGCCGCTGTCGGTGTAGAGCGCCGCGTCCCCGTTGGGACGGAGCGACATCGAGACGCCGAGCTCCTGCGACAGCTTCGAGACGATGCTGTCGCGCTGGTCGAGGAAGTCGGTGATGTCGTCGCCGGCGATCGTGCCCTTCACGATCGCGGTGTTCACGGACTGGAACTGGGAGAGCAGCTGATTGATGTTCTGAACCGACACCTTCATGTCGGCATCCGCGCCCTCACGGACCGACTGCACGGCCTGGGTCGCCTGGTTGAGGGCGGTCGCCATGTCCTTGGCGGACGTGACCGCCGCCTGTGCCAGCGTGGTGTTATCAGGGGCGTTGGCGTATTGCTGCAGCGCCTTCTTCAGCGCGTTGAGCTGCGCCGTCGGCGACTGGTCGAGCTCCGTATCGTCCACCGTGGCGGATGCGATTTTCTGGAGACCGTCATAAATCGCGTTCTGCTTGGCCGACGACGAGGTCGCGACCAGGACGTTGTCGTAGAGACCCGAACTGGCGGCGCGCTGGATCGCCGCGACGTAGACGCCGGCGCCTGGGAGGTTGTCCAGCACGGCGATCTTGCGTGAATAGCCGGTGGCGCCGGCCCCGGCGATGTTGCGCGAGATCGTCGACGACTGGATGCCCGACGCCATGAGCGAGGCGCGAGCGGAGTCGAGAGCAGTGGTAAGGGACATGATCTACTCTTGCCCGGGACGAGCGCTGAAGGATTCAGCGCTTCAAGTTGACGACGACGTCGAGCAAGTCGGCGCCGGTCTGGAACGATTTCGAGTTTGCGGTGAAGCCGCGCTGCGCCTCGATCATCCCGGTGAGCTCATCCGCGAGATCGACGTTGGACTCTTCCAGGGCGCCGGACTGAATCGTGCCGAGCCCGCCGGTGCCGGCATTCCCGGCCTGTGCATTGCCGGAATTCATGTTGGTCGAATAGACGTTACCAGGCTCGGGCGTGAGATTGTCAGGGCTCGCGACGTCGGCAAGCATGATCGTGTAGAGCGTCAGCTGCTGTCCGTTCTTGAGGATGGCCGTCACGTGGCCCCCATCGTCGACATCGACCTTGTCGATAGCCGAGGGAACGCTGCCATTGACGGTGGCCTTGAAGCTGAAGTCGGTTCCGACCTGCGTCATGTTCGACAGATTCATGGTCATCGCCGCACCGCCGGGGACGGTGAAGGCGAGACTGGTGGGGCTCGCCGCGGCCAGCGTGCCTTTGCCGGCTGCCGTCGTATCGAAGGTGAAAGTGGTGGCGGGGGCGAGCGACGCACCCGTCGCGGAGTTATAGACCTGAAGCTGCCAGGTATCCGAGCCGGCGGCCGTCGCCGTGTGGGACATATAGACGTCGAGCGTAACAGCCTGGCCGATATTGTTGTAGGCCACGATGGAGCTCTTCGATGAATATGACGCCGGGCCGGGCGGACCAGCAATGACAGCCGCCTTCGGGTCCAGATTGCCGGTCGTGAGCGTCCCCGCCGTCGACGGCACGGGCACCTGCGAAACCTGGGCGACGTTGACGATCTGCATGCCGGACAGGCTGTTCTGCGAGAAATTGGACACGTTACCAGGCTGACCCAGGAGGTAGTAGCCGGCCGCGTTGACCAGATTGCCCTGGCTGTCCGGCACGAACGAGCCGGCGCGCGTCAGATATTGCTGCGTGTTCTTGGCGTTCGAGACCACGAAGAAGCCGTTGCCCTGGACACGGAGATCCGTGGTCGACGTGGTGAACTGCGTACCTCCGCCGTCGCTGATGGCATAGCGGACGGTCGTCTCGACGGCGCCGGAGTCGTAATTGCCGGAGCCACTCTTCAGGATCAGCGACGAGAATTCCGTCGAAGCCCGCTTGTAGCCGGTCGTGTTGACGTTCGCGATGTTGTCCGAAACCGTCGACAGCTTGTTGGACTGCGAGTTCATTCCGGAAACGCCGGTGCGCATAACACCATACAGGCTCATGAATTAAGCTCCTTTGTCAGGTTGCATCTACAATGCGGGTTCTTGCTTGCGCGGGGCTGATGATTGGGAACCATGCACAACTTTCGGGTCGTCCTGGTCATGTCGTCTTCGGCTGACAGAACGAGCGCGCCTTGTCGGTCCACGCGCCGAAGCCGCTGGAGACGAGGTGAGCGACGATGTGGCAGACGTAGCGCTTTTGCGCCGGCTGGTTGTTGGGGCCGGCATTGTAGCGGGCGACTGCCATGGTCCAGCTGCCCTCGCGCTGCTTCAACTCCTTGAGGAAGCGCGCGGCATATTCGACGTTCTTCGCGGGGTCGAACATCGCCTGCACCGAGTTGAACTTGTCGCCGTGATAGTAATGGTTGATCTGCATGCAGCCGAGATCGATCAGCTTGATGCCCTTGGCTCGCATCGCCTCGAAATTCGCGATCGCATCCTTCATGTCCTTGGCGAACACGGTCTGGCCGTCGGCACCGAGCGCGTAAGGATAGAGCGCGCCGCGCCGCCCGGTCTCGGTGAGCCCGACGGCGTAGAGAATGCCGAGCGGAATGCCGTGCTGCTGGGACGCACGTGCCATCTCGCGCTCGCAGGGGCGCGAATTGTCGGTCGCCGCTGCCGCAGCGCCCGCATTACAGATAAACAGGGCCGCGACGAGTCTGCGGGCCCACGTCCTGGTCATGACGCGTCTCCTGGTTGGACTGGCGCTCCTGGCGAGCCTGCTTCGCGCCGTTGTCCGATTGCCCCGACGAATTGCCGGCGCCGTCGAACGTGCCTTGCGACTGGGACGGTGGCTGTTGCTGGCCCGAGAGCTGCGATTGCGACTGGCCGGAGCCGCTCTGGAATCCGTCCAGCGAACCGTGCTGGACCGGCGCAACGTCGGCGACGTAGCCCGCCGACTGCATCAGATCGCGGATCGAGTCGCGCTGCTGGTCCAGCATCTGGCTCGTATCCTTGCGTTCGGCGGCAAGCTGTACCGACACTTCGGTACCGACGAGACGAAGGCGAACGGTGACGTTGCCGAGCTGCGGCGGCTCGAGATTGATGGTCAGAATCTTGAGCGGCTGATCCGGCGCGTTGCCCTGCGACGTCGCGAGATCGGCGGCGGCAGACGCGGTCGACGCCGGCGTCTCCTTCAACTCGGCGACGACCGCATTGGCGACCTGTTGCGGGGCGTTGAATTGGGCCGGCGGCAGATGGGTCTCCTGCTGTACCACGGTGACCTTGGTCGTCTCGGGCAATGCATCCCGGGCCGAGGCCTTGACTGCACGTTCCACATTGGCCGTGACAGCCTCGAAACCGGATGACGCGGGCATTGCTTTTGGCGCAGCTTCATCGCCTTGCAGCGGCGATGCCGCCGCTTGCGAAGCCGGGCCCTGCGCACGCGTATTGGCTGGAGCAGCAGCGGTTGGCGCGGGATCGGCCGTGGCCGCCTTCGCCATGCCGACGCCCTGAACATCGCGCTTCGTTGCGGACGATCGTTCGTCGCGCGTGGACGAGTCCTTCCTGTCCGCAGCGGATTGCGTCTGCGGCTGGATTTGCGGTTTCATGGCCGGCACCGCCGCCAGATCCTGCCCGACGATCGTTGGAATGCTCGATCGGCTCTGGACGTCCGCCTTCATCACCTGATCGGTCGGTGCTTGCTTGTCCGACGGCGCGTCAGCCGATTTGTCGGACTCGTTCGCAGATTTGGGCTCATCGGTCGCGTCGGTGCGATCCTCCACCGCCTCGTCCGTCTTGTCCTTCCCGGCCGGATGCACCAGGCGCGCCCGCAGCGTTCCGGCTTTCACGGTCGTATCGCTGCCATCATCGTTCAGCGCCCGCTTCGCCATGTTCGAGACGGTGTGGAGCAGATCATTGAACGACGAATCCGCCTGCGATTTGCTCGCGGCGCCCTTGGCCAATCGCGACGTCCCGCGCATGTTGAGGCTCTCGGCTAGACCGGAGAAGAGCTGCCCGGAGGTTCCGCTGAGCTTGGTCATGGACGACGATCCCTGGTGAGGAGTTCGAGTTCGCCGAGCTGCTTCTGCGCGCGTGCGAGGGTTGCGGTCGATGATGCGAGATCGACACGCGCCGGCGTCACCGGAGGTTTTTCGGCCGCGGCGGCGGGTCCGCCCGCGAACGGCTTGCGGACATCGAGCGCAAGCTGAACCGTTGCATTGAGGAGCGGAACGTCGTGCTCGGGCAGCTTCGACCGGTCGAGCGCCTTCAGCTCGGCGAGACCGCCGTCATATTCGTCGGTGAGCACCCGCGAGGCACCACGGAAGAAATGCGCCCGCTCGCGCTCGACCGAGGCATCGGCGCTGAGCGTGAGCGCTCGCTCGCCAGCGAGCCGGGTCACGGCCATCCGTCCACGCACCATTGCACTGCGCGCGATGACGAGATAGAGCTTGAGGCGGCTCGCGCGGTCGATCTGCTCCAGCAACGTGACGATCCGCGCGAACCGGTTCTCGTCGAACGCGAGGCTCGATTGCGTCAGGCCCGTGGAGAAGCGCTGCCAGAAATCGCCGGCATAGATCGAGTTGCGGTAGTGACGGATATAGGCCAGCGTCAGGAACTCGAACTTGTCGAACTCCTCGGCCTGCCCGACCAGCAGGATCTCGCGCCGCAGTGCCGCCTCCTCGACGAGCGTGCCGGGCAGCAGCAGGCGCGCGTCGTCGAGACGCTCGATCGCAAACGATGCCTCGGCACGCGCGAACAACGCGCCCTGGACCAGCGCGACCTGCCCGCCCAGGCCCGACGGAATCGTCCGCGGCTTGACGTCCTTGAGCAGCTCGCGCGCCTCGTCCTGTCGGCCCTCGACATAGGCGAGCGCGCCATCGAACAGCCGTCCGTCGACGTTGATCTTGTCGCGCGGCAGCTTGCGCACCACTTGCGGCGCGCCGCCGCTGAGCAGGTAGATGACGACGGCCTGGCCGTTCTGCGGGTTGCTCCACACGTTCGCATCGGCGGCGAGAAACTTTTCGCCGATCTGCCGGATCAGCGCGATATGGCTGCCATGCGCCGCGGTGTCGCCGCTGGCGATGCCGTCCTGCACCGCCTGCAATCCGCGCACGAGCTCATAGGGTTCGCTCGATGTCGACGCCGGCGCTGGCGCCGCAGCCGACGCTGGAGCCGGATCGGCCAATACGCGTGCGGCCGTCAGCGGCAACGCCATCAGCAACACGGCGCAGAGGAGCGGCCTGATCAAGAGCGCTTCTCCCGGATCAAGATCTCGATCCGGCGGTTCTGCGCGGCCGCCGGGTCGTTCTGAAGTTTCGGCCGACGATCGGCGTAACCCTCGACGTGCTCGATCCGCTGCGCATCGACGCCGGAGCGGACCAGCATGTAATAGGCCATCTGCGCACGGGCCGTCGACAGCCGCCAATTGTCGTAAGTCTCCGACTTGTACGGCCGATTGTCGGTGTGACCGCGGACGATGATCATGCCGGGGCGCTTTGCCAGCAGCGGGCCGATCTTGTCGATCACGCGGATGAGTTCTGGCCGCGGCTCGGCTGAGCCGACCGCGAACATGCCGAAGCTCGCATCGTCGGTCAGGCTGACCAGGAGGCCCTCCTCGACCTGGCGCACCTCGGCCACCGGTCCCGCGCCCGCCTTGATGTCCGACAGCGCATCCGCGATCGCGGACTGAAGCTGCGTGACGGCCTGCTGTTGTGTTTGCGCGGCGTCGCGCGGTTCGGAATTCTTCGCTTGATCACCGGGGCGCGACTGTGCGGCCGCGTTGGCTTGAGCGCCAGCCTGGGCGCCTGGTTGCGTATTCGCCTGGGCACTGCCATCGCGTTGGGCCTGCGACGGCGCGGGACCCGGCGGCAGCAGGGGCGTCAGGCTTGCGGACGACGCGTCCGCATTCGGAGCGATGCTTCCGCCGGCATCATCCTGCGTGGCACGGCGCGGTTGCGGCTCGCCCTGCCCTGTTCCGGACGCATTGTCGCGCGCGGACGCATTCGGCTTTGGCTCGCTGTCGACGAAGCGATCCGAATCCTTGGACGCCTGTGGTGTCAGCCTCCAATAGCCGGGATCGAAGGGATCTCGGTAGGCGTCACCGCCCTTGAGGCCATCCTCCTCGGCGGAGGTCAGCGCGCCGGCGCGGCGCTGGCCCGCGGCCTGGTTCGCGCTGTTGGCAATCTCGGAGAGCGTCGCATAGGGATCGCGAAACAGAATTTTCTCTTCATAGGAGGCCGGCTTCTCCGCTGTCGGCGAGTCGCCACGACGCTCTTCGTTTTGCCCGGCCGGCTGTCGCCTGCCGTCTTGCCCCTCGAAGATCGTGTGCTCCTTCTTGGAGAGATCCTTGAGACCCTTGGGAGCGGGCGCGTTCTCCGCGAGCTTGATCGGGTTGAAATAGCTCGCGACCACCCGTTTCTGGTCCTGGTTGAGCGCGTTGAGCAACCACATCACCAGGAAGAACGCCATCATCGCGGTCATGAAGTCCGCATAGGCGATCTTCCAGACGCCACTGTGATGCGGCTCCTCGGCGAAGGCGCTGCGACGGCGGACGATGACGAGCTCGTGCTTGACCTCTTCCATGGCGTCTACCGGCGCGCTTCCTTCAGGCGTTCGCTCCAGGTCGTGATCTGGGTTTCGATCACGGTCTGGTCGGCGACGACGCGGACTTCGACAGTTTCGGCGGCCTCGTACTGGATCCCCGTGCGCCTGGAAGCCTCGAGCTGCGTCCTCACGAGATCAAGCAGCTCGCTCGGGCCGGTGACCTTGAACACCGGCACCGGCGAATTGCCGGTCAGCGCCGCAATCTGTTCGACCAGCGATCCGATCGCCTTGTCGCGAACCGCGTCGGCGAGGAAAGGCAGCAGGATGCGCGCGACCGAGCTCGCGATGTTGGTCTCGATCTCGCGGCAAGCCGACTCGAAGCCGCTCACGATCGCGACCGCCTGCTGGTCGGACCATTTGGCCCGCTCCTCGCCGAGCCGGATCGCGCTGCGGACGCGCTCCTCGGCAACCCTGGCATCGGCCTCCGCGACGGCGGCGGCATGACCGCGACGATAGGCGTCGTCGAGGAGATTGACCGGCGGAGCTTCCGGCTCGGGCGCCGGTGACTGAAGCTGCGGCTGCGATTGAGGCTGACGCTGCGGCTGGGCCTGCGGCTCGCGCCGGGCCTCCTTCGGCCTGGTCAGCACGTCCTGGATCTTGGGCGGTGGAGCTAGCGGCGGCGACTTAGTCCGGCCGTTCGCGTCGAACTGCGTCAGGAGTTTTCCGATAGCCGCGTTCATGCTGCCTCCTCGCGTCGCATCCAGTCTTTAAGGATCGCTGCCGCTTGCGTCTGATCGAGCCGGACGATCTGCTCGAGCCGCTTCTGCGGCGTCCGCTGCATCTTGCCCTCGAGGTCCTCGACGAGGTTGAGCTCGAGATCCTGACTCTCGGTCAGGGCAAGCGCCGCAGCAGCTTCGAGCTCGGCGGCCTCGGCCGCCTCGGTCTGCTCCTGAGCCGCGCGATGGGTCAGAATGCCGTTGACCGCGGGCCGAAGACCGAACCAGACCAACATTGAAGCAACGGCCAGGATCGTCACCGCGTTGATGACGCTGCCGAGCTGCTTGTTGATCATCTCGACGAAGCTGATCGGCGGCACCGGCGCGAGCTCGCGCGAGCCTTCGATGAAGTCGACGGCCGTCACCTGGATCTGGTCGCCGCGCGTCTTGTCCAACCCGCCGGCCGTCGCCGCGAGCTGGCTGATCTCGGCGAGCTTGCTGTCGACGATGGCCTGGTTGCTCTTGTCGCCGAGATCGGCAACGAGCCGCGCGCGGTTGACCAGAACGGCGATGAAGAGCTTCTTGACCGAGTAGCCGTCGCTCACCGTCGTCGTGGTCTTCGACGACACCTCGAAATTGGTGACGTCTTCGCGGCGGGTCTTGTCTTCGCTGGAATTCTTGGTGCCGCCGGCGTTGACCTGCTGATCGGGAAGATTCTGCTGAACCGTGGTCGGCGTCGACCGGTCCGCGTTCTGCGACTTCTCGTTTTCGCGCACGTTCCGCACGGAACGCTCCGCGCGGGTCTCGGGATCGTAGACGGTCTCGTTGGTCTGCCGCTTGTCGGTGGAGAGCTGCGGGGCGACGCTCACCTCGAAATTGTCCAGGCCCAGATACGGCGTCAGCGCCTTGCGGATGTTCTCCTGCACCATGCCGCCGACCGTCTTCTGCAGGCTTGCCATCTTGGTCGGCGCGGCGCTCGCCTCGTCCTCTTCGGCCAGCAGCATCGAGCCGTCGGCGTCCAGCACGGTCACCTTCTCTTTGCTCATGCCCGGGATGGCTGCAGCGACGAGATGGCGGATCGACTGCGCCGTGCGCGCCTCGATTGCGCCATCGGTGCGCAGCACCACCGAAGCCGAAGGCGGCTGCTGCGTCGCGCGGAACGAGCCGCGCACCGGCAGCACGATATGCACCCGTGCCGCCTTCACGCCTTTCATCAACTGCACCGTTCGCGCGATCTCGCCCTCGAGCGCGCGCAGCTTCGTCACTTCCTGCATGAACGAGGTCAGGCCGAGCGAGCCGATCTTGTCGAATAGCTCGTAACCGGAATTGGCGCTGGTCGGCAGCCCCTTCTCGGCAAGCAGCATCCGCGCCTGCATGGTCTGGCTCGGGCGCACTGAGAGCGCGTCGCCGGCTGTATTGACGTCGAAGGTAATATTTTGCTCGCGCAGGGCGGCGCCCATGCGCGTCACGTCCTCGCGGGTCAGGCCTGTGTAGAGCGTCTCGAATTCCGGCCGACTCAGATAATAGGCGCCACCGACAACGGTGACCAGAACGGCAAAGCCGATCAATCCCAAAGCCATCAGGCGTCGCGGACCAAGCTCCAGCAGATTATTGAGCAGTTGCTGTATTTGCGCACGACTGAACAGCATATGACCTCGTACCAATGCGAACGTAGAGGACACTCCGCTGCCAACCTTGTCTGAAGGTTGCGCGAGGGCACGAATGTGTCAGTTCGCAGGCGAGACGTTGTAAATTTGCAAATTTTCCTCCGACGCATGCGGGTCAGGAGCAACAAGCGGACGCGCGGCCGCAAGGCGGCGCGATCGGCTACGGCGTGTTGCACGAAGTCTGACGTCAGGAGGTCGATTGCGGGCACGTCATGTGCCGTCAAAACCGCCGTTCACGGCGGGGACCGTGCTCCCTTGGGAACACGGTCGTTTCCAAAGTCTAAGCTTACTTGAACAGCGACAGGATGCTCTGGCTGTTCTGGTTGGCGATCGAGAGCGCCTGAACGCCGAGCTGCTGCTGGGTCTGCAGCGCCTGAAGGCGGGTCGATTCCGCGTTCATGTCGGCATCGACCAGCTGGCCGACACCGCGATCCACGGAGTCCATCAGGGTCTTGACGAAGTCCGTGTTGGTCTGGATGCGGTTCTTGACCGCGCCGAGGTCGGCGGCGGCCGAGGCCACCGAGTTGATCGCTGCCGTGACCTTCACGATGTAGCCATCGAGCGTGGTCTGGTCAGCCACCGAGTCGGTCAGCGTGGCGATGGTGAGCGTGTTGATCGAGGCACCGGCGCTGACGGTGTCCAGAATGCCGGTCGTGGCCGACGTATAGAGCGAATAGTTGGAGATCGTCAGGGATATGGTGCCGATGGTGGGCGTTCCGCCGACGCGAGAGAACGACGACACCAGGTTGAAGGTCGCCGGCGTGGCGGTGGTCGCGCTCAGCCAGTTCACGCCGTTGAAGGTCGCCGCACTGGCGGTGCCCTTCATCTGCTGCTGGATCTGGGTGATGTCAGCCTGGATCTTGGTACGGTCGATACCGGCGGTCTTGGCTTCGACCAGCAGCGCCTGGAGCTTGGTCAGGCCGCCGGTCTTGTCGCCGACGACCGCAGTCAGAGCGGTGTATTCGGTGTCGACGGTCGCAGCCGACAGACCGAGCGAGTCGGAGACGGCGGAGAGCGCGGCGTTGTCGGCGCGCATCGAGGTTGCGATCGACCAGTAGGCGGCGTTATCCGAAGCGGTGGCCACGCGCTGGCCGGTGGAGATCCGGCTCTGCGTGGTGGAAAGCTGGCTGCTGACGTTCCGGAGCGTCTGCAGCGCCGTCATTGCGGAGGAGTTGGTGAGAAGGCTAGAACTCATCTTTGACGCCCCTTTGAAAACTGGATTGAGGTTGGGGACATACCGGACTTGCACCGGTACGACAGGGCGGCGTCATGCCTTTGGGCCGCGGAAAAGCGGCTCAACCTGTCGTACCGGCTGCGATAGCAGGCGAAGTTGGTGCGAGGCTTGTGGCTTCGCACGGGACGTGACGCCAAAATGAAAAGGGGCCGCGCTTCGCAAGAAGCGCGGCCCCCTCAGATGGTTGTTAGGCTTAGCGGAACAGCGAGAGGATGCTCTGGCTGTTCTGGTTAGCGATCGAGAGCGCCTGAACGCCGAGCTGCTGCTGGGTCTGGAGCGCCTGAAGGCGGGTCGATTCCGCGTTCATGTCGGCATCGACGAGCTGGCCGACACCGCGATCAACCGAGTCCATCAAAGTCTTGACGAAGTCCGTGTTGGTCGAGATGCGGTTCTTGACGGCGCCGAGGTTGGCGGCGGCCGAGGCCACCGAGTTGATCGCTGCCGTGACCTTCGAGATGTAGCCATCGAGCGTGGTCTGGTCAGCCACCGAGTCGGTCAGCGTGGCGATGGTGAGGTTGTTGACCGAAGCACCGGCGGTGACGGTGTCCAGAATGCCGGTCGTGCTCGACGTATAGAGCGAATAGTTGGAGATCGTCAGGGTAATGGTGCCGATGGTGGGCGTGCCGCCGACGCGGGAGAACGACGACACCAGGTTGAAGGTCGCCGGCGTGGCGGTGGTCGCGCTCAGCCAGTTCACGCCGTTGAAGGTCGCCGCACCGGCGGTGCCCTTCATCTGCTGCTGGATCTGGGTGATGTCAGCCTGGATCTTGGTACGGTCGATGCCGGCGGTCTTGGCTTCGACCAGCAGCGCCTGGAGCTTGGTCAGGCCGCCGGTTGTATCGCCGACAACCGCGGTCAGAGCGGTATATTCGGTGTCGACCGTCGCAGCCGACAGACCGAGCGAGTCGGAGACGGCGGAGAGCGCGGCGTTGTCGGCGCGCATCGAGGTTGCGATCGACCAGTAGGCGGCGTTGTCCGAAGCGGTCGAGACGCGCATGCCGGTGGAGATCCGGCTCTGCGTGGTGGCGAGCTGGCTGCTGACGTTCCGGAGCGTCTGCAGCGCCGTCATTGCGGAGGAGTTGGTGAGAAGGCTAGAACCCATTTTGATGTCCCTTTGAGATTGATTGAGTGGGGACATACCGGACTTGCACCGGTACGACAGGGCGGCGTCATGCCTTTGGGCTGCGGAAAACCGGTTAAGGCCCAACCTGTCGTAGCGCCGACCTTAACCCGCGAAGCTTGTGCGGGGCTTGTGGCTCTGTGTCTTGACTGCAACAGGGCAGCCGAAATTGCGGCGTGCGCGTAGCGTCCCGCCAAACGAAAGGGCCGCGCTTCGCGAGAAGCGCGGCCCTCCCTGGATTGTCTTCAGGCTTAGCGGAACAGCGACAGGATGCTCTGGCTGCTGTTGTTGGCGATCGAGAGCGCCTGCACGCCAAGCTGCTGCTGGACCTGGAGGGCCGCCAGGCGGGTGGACTCCCGGTTCATATCGGCGTCGACGAGCTGGCCGATACCACGATCAACCGAGTCCATCAGGCTCTGGACGAAGTCCGTGTTGGTCTGGATGCGGTTCTTGACGGCGCCGAGATTGGCGGCCGCCGAAGCCACCGAGTTGATCG
Organism: Bradyrhizobium betae; assembly: GCF_004123905.1. Classification (GTDB taxonomy): domain Bacteria; phylum Pseudomonadota; class Alphaproteobacteria; order Rhizobiales; family Xanthobacteraceae; genus Bradyrhizobium; species Bradyrhizobium betae_A. The sequence continues at coordinate 488,327 of NZ_MZXW01000053.1, read as the reverse complement.
CTGCCGTGACCTTCGAGATGTAACCATCGAGCGTGGTCTGGTCAGCCACCGAGTCGGTCAGCGTGGCGATGGTGAGCGTGTTGACCGAGGCACCGCCGCTGACGGTGTCCAGAATGCCGGTCGAGGTCGACGTATAGAGCGAATAGTTGGAGGTCGTCAGGGCAATGGTGCCGGTGGTGGGCGTGCCGCCGACGCGGGAGAACGACGACACCAGGTTGACCGTCGCCGGCGTGGCGGTGGTCGCGCTCAGCCAGTTCACGCCGTTGAAGGTCGCCGCACTGGCGGTGCCCTTCATCTGCTGCTGGATCTGGGTGATGTCAGCCTGGATCTTGGTACGGTCGATACCGGCGGTCTTGGCTTCGACCAGCAGCGACTGGAGCTTGACCAGGCCGCCGGTGCTGTCGCCAACAACCGAGGTCAGAGCGGTATATTCGGTGTCGACGGTCGCGGCCGACAGACCGAGCGAGTCGGAGACGGCGGAGAGCGCGGCGTTGTCGGCGCGCATCGAGGTTGCGATCGACCAGTAGGCGGCGTTGTCCGAAGCGGTGGCCACACGCTGGCCGGTGGAGATCCGGCCCTGCGTGGTGGAGAGCTGGGAGCTCACCGACCGCAGGGTCTGGAGTGCGGTCATGGCGGTCGAGTTCGTAAGCAGGCTTGACATTGCGAATGTCCCTTTATGTACGCGTTACATTTTCACGAGGGGACATACCGGGCTTTCACCGGTACGGAGGGGCGGCATCATGCCTTTGGACTGATGTGGGTGGGGTCCAACCCGCCGTGCCGCATTGCTAGCACGTCGAATCTTGCGCCGAGATTAAGATCGGCTGGAATTTCGCTGCAATATCAGATGGTTAACGGCACTGTCCGCTAACCATAAACCCCTACTTCTCGCTAACCATAACCAGCCGCCCGGCAATCTCGGCCGCTATGAGAACGACCGCACCAGTCCGGAGGCGAGCAGGTTCCAGCCGTCGATCAGCACGAAGAACAGCATCTTGAACGGCAGCGCGATGATCGTCGGCGGCAGCATCATCATGCCCATCGACATGGTCAGCGTCGCCACGATCATGTCGATGACCAGGAACGGCAGCATGATCAGGAATCCGATCTCGAACGAGCGCCTGAGCTCGGAGATCATGAAGGCCGGGATGATGACGCGCAGATCGATGCGCTTGTCGTCGAATTTCTTGCGGAAGCTCTCGGCGGCGAGCGCCTCGAAGGTCTGCAGATCCTTGTCGCGGACATGGGCCAGCATGAACTCGCGGAACGGATCGGTGATCTTCAGATAGGCCTCTTCCTCCGAGATCTCGTTCTTCATGAGAGGCTGGACGCCGGTCTCCCAGGCGCGGTCGAAGGTCGGCGCCATCACGTAGAACGTCATGAACAGCGCGAGGCTGACCAGCACCAGATTGGCCGGCGTGGTCTGAAGGCCGAGACCGGAGCGCAGGAACGACAGCGCCACTGCAAATCGCGTGAAGCTCGTCACCATGATGAGCAGACCCGGCGCCACCGACAGCACCGTGATCAGCGCCATCAGCTGAATGATGCGGCCGCTGGTCGAGCCGTTGCCCGGCGGTAGCAGCGAGTTGAGGTCCGGAATCTGGGCCAGCGCCACCTCGGGCAGCACGACCAGAACCAACGCGAGCAGCAGGACTCTCAGTTTCACTGGATCACCAACGTCTCAATGATCAATTCGCGGATCTTGCCCGACGAGCGGATATTGGCGCGCTCGGTCAGGTCGTCGCGCAGATGCTGGAGCCCGCGCGATCCCTCGAACTGCGTCACCGAGGCGGAGCGCAGATAGGTCACGATGTCCTCGCTGACATGGGCGGCCAGGATACCGGCATCCTCGTCACTCATGCTCTCGGTCACCATCGAGGCCTCGACGCGAGCCCAGTTGTTGGCGGGCGCGGCGAGATTGGTCACGATCGGCGACAGTTTTCGAAGCCGCGCGCTGCCAGCGTAGCTCGACGCAATCGGCGGCGGCGTGGCGCTCTTCTTCGCGTCGGCGACGCGCTCGGCGGCCGCAAACAGATGCAGCCCGGCAAGCGCGCCCGCACCGATCGCGACAAGGGTCAGCACCAGGATGGCCGCAATCAGGCGCATCACGATCCCCGCCCTCGCCGCGCGGCCAGACCGCCGCAAATCTCAGAATGGTGCCACGGCGTCATAGATCCGATGTCCCCATCCAGGCTGCTGCACGTCAGACAGATTTCCGCGACCGCCATAGGACACCCGCGCCTCCGCGATCTTTTCGTAGGAGATCGTGTTGGTGCGCGAGATGTCACGCGGGCGCACGATGCCGCCGACGTTGAGCACGCGCATCTCGGTGTTGACACGGAACTCCTGCGAGCCACTGATCATCATATTGCCGTTCGGCAACACGTCGGTGACGATGGCGGCGATCGAGAGCTTGATGTCCTCTGTGCGATCGATCTGGCCGTTGCCTTTGATCTGGGTGTTGGTGCTGAGGTTGGCGCTGGTCGAGCCCTTGTCGCTCCATCCTGCGACGTCCATCAGCCAGTCGAGCCCGAACTTGATCTGCGAATCACGCGAGCGATCGGTCTTGTTGTCGAGCTTGGCCTTGTCCTGCATCGAGATGATGACAGTCACGACGTCGCCGGCGCGCCGGGCGCGGGGATCGCGGTAGAGATCAGTGCCGTCGTCCCAGGTCGAGCGATAGCTGACCGGCGTACGCACACGGGGCGTCACCGGGATCGGCTCGGCCTGCGTCCGCAGGCCGCTGCCGACGGGCGACAGGCGCGGGCCGGTCAGGACCTCGGCCGGATCATTCAAGCACCCGGTCAGGAGCACCGACGACAGCAGCAGCGACAGGACGAGGATCGGCTTTTTCATCTATTTGGTCTTTCCGTCGTCCACGCGACGCATTCCGCCGAGCAAATCGGCAAGGTGTGCGGCGCGCGCCGTATCCATCTCGTTGAAGATCGCGCTCGAGCTCCTCGGGCTGAGCTTGGCGAGCACGGCGGCGGCGGTCTCGTCCGCCATGCCGGCGATCTGGGTCGCCGCGGCGTCCGGCTTCATGCGCGAATAGATCTCGACGACCTGCGCCTCGGCCTTTTTCAGGAAGTCGTCGCGCAGCGCCATCCACTTCTCGTATTCGGCACGCTTGGCCTCGACCTCGGCGATCCGCTCACGGAGCAGGCTCTCGGCCTTCTCCAGCTCCTTGAGCTGCCAGGCGAGCCTCGCATCGACGGCGGGATCAGCCACGTTGCTGCAGAACAGGGCGACCTCGCTGTCCCCCGACGCGGCGGCCTGCGGCGGCGCAGGCTTCGGCGGCGCCGTGACGCTGCCGGGTTTGGCAGGCCGAACCGGTGCGGCTGCGGGCGCTGCCGGTGCTCGTGCCGGTGCAGGCGCTTCGGGCGCCGGCACCGCGCCGGTGGTGACTGGCCCGGAATCTTCGGCCGCCCACGCCGTCGCCCGCATCGAGGCATTGTCGCCTGGAATCGCCGAAGCAGGCAGCGGCGGCTTCTGCGATTCGGGCGCGCGCGCCCGCGCGAAGGACAGCAGGTTGAGCGGCTTCGACGGCTTGGCCTCGTCCAGAGCAAGCACGGGCGAAGCACTCACGACCGCGGAGATCGCGATCAGGAGGAGCAGCTTGGTTTTGTGTTCCAATTTCAGCATCGGGCCGTGTGCGATTCTCGGTCGAGACCTGAGCATTGAGCGACCAAGCTTGCACGACGCTTGTGCATCATTGCACGATGACGTCGGCCTGGAGGGCGCCGGCCGACTTGATCGCCTGGAGGATCGCGATGATGCCTGACGGTTTGAGGCCGATCTGGTTCAATCCGCGCACCAGGCGCTGGAGATCGACGCCGCTCAGGATTGCCACCTGCGATCCGGCCTCGTTGGCCTCGACCACGGTCTGGGGAACGACCACGGTCTGCCCTCGCGAGAACGGCGCCGGCTGCGACACCACGGGAAGCTCGGTGACGCGGACCGTCAGATTGCCGTGCGTCACCGCAACGGTCGATATCCGCACGTCACGCCCGATCACGACCGTGCCGGTGCGCTCGTTGATGACCACCCGCGCCGGCGTGTCCGGCTCGACCGTCAGCTCGCCGACTTCCGCGAGAAAACGGACGGGTCCGACGTTCCGCGGTTTCGACAGCACGATGGTGCGGTAGTCGCGCTCGAAGGCGATCTGGGCCCGGTAGCGGCCGCCGGCATAGCGATTGATGGCATCGAGGATGCGGGTTGCCGTGACGAAATCAGGGTTCTTGAGCTCCAGCACCAGGTACTCCATCTCGTGGAGGCTTCCCTGCACCTCGCGCTCGACCAGCGCGCCGTTCGGAATGCGGCCTGCGGTGGGCGTGCCCTGGCTGACGCTCTGCGCCTGGCCGCCCACGCTGTAACCGGCAACCGTGACCGCGCCCTGCGCCACCGCATAGACCGCGCCATCCGCCGCGCGCAGCGACGTCATCACCAGTGTGCCGCCGAGCAGCGAGGTCGCATCGCCCAGCGACGACACCGTGACGTCCATACGCTCACCCGCCCCGATCGAGGGCGTCAGGTCCGCGGTCACCATCACGGCTGCGACGTTGCGCGTGCGCAGCGTTGTCGGACGTGTCGGGTTGCTGGTGCTGGTGGTCTCGTTCCTGACATTGATGCCCATGTTCTCGAGCATCGATTGCAGGGATTGCTCCGTGAATGGAGCGTTGCGAAGCGTGTCGCCGGTGCCGTTCAGGCCGATGACGAGGCCATAACCGACGATCTGGTTTTCGCGCAGACCCTTGATGTCCGCGATATCCTTGATGCGGACGGCGGCCTGGGCGCTGGCGGCGGAAAGAATGAGGACGAGCGCGATCAGGAATCTGGTCATGACCCGTCCACGACCTTGACGGTGCCGTCCGGCTGGACGATCGCCCTGATGATCACGCCCGTGTCGGTGTTTCGTACGGTAATGAGCGCGCCCGGCGCGCCGGATTGCATCGCGGCACCGTAGGTCACGATCGACAAGCCGGAGTCCTCGACCACGACCTTGACCATGGCGCCCCGGGCGATGGTGAAGGGATCCTCCACCGAATTGGTAGGGATCGGCTGGCCCGGCAGCAGTGCCCGCCGCGCCATGCGGCCGACGAGCACCTGACGCCCCTCAATGAACATGGCGACCCCGAGCACGTTCGGCGCAAAGACTCGCTCGGTGATCATGTCGTCCCGGATCAGCTCGCCGGCGCGGATCGAGACGGCCGGCACGGGAAGCCGCCTCTCCTCGGCTGCAGCGACGCGCGCCGAGACGAGCACCAGCAGCACGGCGGCCAACCCGCGCACGATCAGGCCCACCCTGTTCAACATGGACACACCGGAACTAGCGAAGGCCCTTCGATACGGTCGAGGCCATTTCATCCGAGGCTTGGATGACCTTGGCATTCATTTCATAGGCGCGTTGCGCCGAGATCAACTCGGTGATTTCCTTGACCGGATCGACGTTCGAGGCTTCGAGATATTGCTGGTTGATCTTGCCGTAGCCGGAATCGCCCGGCAGTCCGACGACCGGCGTGCCGGACGCCGTGGTCTCGCGATAGAGATTGCTGCCGAGCGGCTCGAGGCCGGCTTCGTTGGCAAAGTTGGCGAGGTTGAGCTGGCCGATCTGCCGGGGGTTCACTTCCGTGTCCAGCTTGGCGAACACTTGTCCGGTCTGGTTGACGGTGACCTGAACCGTTCCCTGCGGAATCGTGATTGCCGGGTCGAGCAAGTAACCGTCGGTGGTGACTAGCTGACCGTTTGGGTTGGGGCTGAATGCGCCGGCCCGGGTGTATTGCACTTCGTTGTTCGGGCCGAGCACCTGAAACCAGCCGCGGCCGTTGATCGCGAGGTCGTAAGGGTTGCCGGTCTGTGTGAGCGCACCCTGGATATGCAGCTTGCGGATGGCCGTCGACTTGACGCCGAGGCCGAGATTGGAACCTTCCGGGATCGGCGACGAACCGTTGACGTTCGCGACGCCCTGCATGCGGTCCATCTGGTAGAACAGATCGGTGAATTCCGCACGCGCACGCTTGTACGACGTCGAGTTGATGTTGGCGATGTTGTTCGCGATGACTTCGATATTGGTCTGCTGGGCATTCATGCCCGTGGCCGCAATGGCGAGCGATTTCACTTACGTCACTCCTTCAGATCAAATCGACATCCGAACGACTTCCTGGTAGGCCTGCACGACCTTGTCGCGAACCGCGACCGCCGTCTGCAAGGCCTGCTCGGCCGACATCAGCGCCTCGACGACCTTGCGCGTCGATTCCTTGCCCTGCATCGCCGAGATCGACGCCGCCTCGCCCGCTTTCAGCGTGCCGATCGCGTCGGTCGTCACCTGCTTCATCACCGAATCGAAGCCGATGTCGTCGGTCGACTGGATTGCGGTCGGCGCAGCGGGCGCGATCGCCTGCGTTTCCGTGGCACGGCTTGCCGCCTGCCCTGCGTTAATCGCGGTGGATGAAATCGCCTCAAGCATTGTCAGCTCCTCAGAAGGTCGATGGTCATGCCCAGCATCGACCTCACCTGTTTCACCACTTGGAGATTGGCTTCATAGGACCGGTTGACTTCCCGCATGTCCGCCATCTCGATCATCATGTTGACGTTCGGCATCTTGACGTAGCCGGCCTTGTCGGCGGCGGGATGTCCCGGTTCGTATTCGACGCGGTAGGGCGTGGTGTCGACCCCGATCTCCTTGACCTTCGCGAGCTGCGAGCCCGAGGCGCGGTCCAACGCGGCATCGAACGTGATGGTCTTGCGCTGATACGGATCGGCGCCGGCAGTCCGCCCGGTCGCGGTCGCGTTGGCGAGGTTTTCGGAGACGATGCGCATGCGCGTCGACTGCGCTTCGAGCCCGGAGCTCGCAACCGTCAGGGAAGCACTCAGTGAGTCCAGCATGTCAATTCACCTCAGGCCTTTGCGCTCGACAGGACCATGCGGTGGAACGACCGCACGATTGCCGAATTCATCGAGTAGTCGCGATTGACGTCGCTACCCTTGATCATTTCCTGCTCGAGGCTGACGGAGTTGCCGGAGTGGACCACGTCCCAGCTGTCCTTTTTGGCGGTCGCGCGCGTATCGGTCTCGGTCGCGGACAGCTGCATGTGCGACGGCGATGTCGTTGCAAGCCTGACCGGCATCGCGTCGAGCACCTTGTTGAAGGGTTCGACATCGCGCGCCTTGAAGCCCGGCGTATTGGCGTTGGCGACGTTGGTGGCAATGGTCGACTGGCGGAGCTCGAGGTAGCGCGCCTGCGACGATGCGAGTTCGAAGAGATAAAGCGGTCCCACGACAGCCCCATTATGATCCGTTGGAAGAACCCTAGGGCGTTAAGCTTTCGTCAAGCTGTTGGGCGACGCACCATCCTCGGAAATCTACTGGACCTTCTCGGGACGCGGCGCCTGCTTCGACTGGAGGAAGTAGATGATCTCGGCCACGGGCCGGAAGAACTCCGCAGGAATCACCTGATCGACCTGAACGGCCTCGTAGAGTGCGCGCGCCAGCGCCTTGTTCTCGATCACCGGGATGCGATTCTTCTCGGCGACTTCGCGGATCTTCAGTGCGATCACGTCCATGCCCTTGGCCACCACGAGCGGCGCAGGGTTTTCCTCGCGATTGTAACGCAGCGCGATCGCGAAGTGCGTTGGATTCGCGATCACCAGCGTCGCGCGCGCAGCCGAGGTGATCATCCGCTGCCGCGAGCGATCGCGCGCCAGCGAGCGCAGGCGTGCCTTGATCAGCGGATCGCCCTCGGCCTGCTTGTGCTCGTCCTTGATCTCCTGCTTGGTCATGCGCAATTCGCGCCGCCAGTGGAAGCGCGCCCAGGCGAGATCGATCGCGACCAGGACGATGGTGGCGATGCAAATCGCCGAGACGATCCGCATCGCGATGTTGAGGATCATCTCCGGCAGCGCAACCGGATCGGTGTACATCGCCTCGAACGCCTTCGCTTCCGATGAGCGCAGCACGACGACGACGACGGAAGTCACCGCGGTGAGCTTGAACACCGACTTGCCGAACTCGACGAGGCCCTGCGATCCGAACAGCCGGCTCCAGCCGCCGATCGGGGAGATTCGCGAAAGATCCGGCATGATGCGCTCCAGCACCAGGCGCGGCGCGTTTTGTAGCAGCGAGGAAGCGAGGCCGAACACCGTAATGATGACGACCGGCGGCACCAGGAATCGTAACGCCTGGAGGCCCACCACATTGAGCAGGTTTTGCACATCCGCGCCGTTGCTGAGGGGAAAGCCGCCGGGATCGTCGAGCAAGCCCGTCAGCGTCGGCGTCAATTGCAGCACGCCCGGGCCGACCAGGAACGAAAGGATCACCATCAGCGCGGCCAGCGTCGCGAAAATGGAGGCCTCCCGAGAGACCGGGATTTGGCCCTGTTCGAGCGCATCGCGGACTTTCTTCTCGGTCGGCTCTTCTGTCTTGCTCTCCTGATCGGATGATTCTGCCATGCCCGTTCAGCGGTCAGCGGAAGACCAGCTCATCCTCCTGGTCGGGGTTGAGCTCGATTTCACCCTTCTCGGCGAGGTCGAGTGCGAGGTCGGTGATGACGCGGCGCGCCTCCAGCACATCGCGCTGGTTCGACGGCTCGCCGATCGCGAGTTCGTGCTCGACGACGCGGCGGACACGCGAGGCGACGGCAGACAGGATCAACTCGCGGAAATGCTTGTCGGTGCCCTTCAGCGCGACGACGATGCGATCGGTCGGCACCTGATCGAAGATCATGGTGCGCGCCTTGGGCGCCAGGTTGATCACGTCGTCGAAGGTGAACAGCAGCTCCTTCAGCACTTCGGCCGACTTCGGCCGCTTCTCCGACAGGCTCTTCAGCATGTCCTCGATATGGCCGCGCTCCATCTTGTTGATGATGTCGGCGACGCGCGCGTAAGTATCGGCGCCGAGGTTACGGGCGAAGTTCAGCGTCAGGTCCTCGTGCAGCGTCTTTTCGAGGACTTTCATCGCGTCCTCGACGATCGGCTTGAGGCTGAGCACGCGCCGCATCAACTCGTTGCGCAGGCTCGACGGCAACTGGCTCATCACCTTGGCGGCGCAGGACGGCTTGACCTTGGACAGGATCAGGGCCGCGGTCTGCGGATGCTCCTTGGAGAGATAAGTCGCCAGCGAGTTTTCCGACACCGACGAGACGCGGTCCCACACCGACCGGCTCGAATTGCCGAGCAGGTCCGACATGATCGCCGAGACCTGGTCGGCCGGGAGCACGTCGCCGAGTATGGCTTCCAGGCCACCGATGGTGCCGAGGATGTTGGCGCCCATCGAGAACTGCTGGGCGAACTCCTCGACGATCGACTCGAGCTCCTGCGCAGTGATCGGCCGCAGCTCCGCCGCGGCCTTGGTGACGATGCGGATATCCTGCGGCTCGAACTGCGAGAGCACGCTCGCAGCCGCCTGCCGACCCATGGCCAGCAGGAGTGCCGCGACCTTTTCCGTTCCACCCAGCGCGGCAACGCCTCGCTGCTTGATGGGAGCGATGCCGACCTGTGCCGCCATGGTCAGGTATCACCCTGCCCCAGCGGCCCGACAATCTCCGTAAGCGAGACGCCGAAGCGGGAATTGTCCTCTTCGACGACGACCACCTCGCCGCGGGCGACGATGCGGCCGTTGACGACGACGTCGACGGGCTCGCCGACCCGGTGGTCGAGCGGAACCACCGCGCCGCGGCCGAGCTTCATCAGGTTCGCCACCGGGATGGTCGCCGAACCCAGCACCACCTGCATGGTGACGGGAATGCGCAGGATCGCGTCAACATTGGCGAACTTTCCGGTCTCCTCCGCCGTGCGCGCGGCAATCTCCGCCAGCCGCTCCAGCGGAGATGCCTCGGCTTCTCCCGATGCGGATGCTGATGCAGAATCATATTCGAAGGGTTGCGCCATTTGGTATCGCCTCTTGGTATTTCCGCTCCCGGAACGCCGCGGCGTTCCGATCGTCATTGTTCTGCCGGTTCGGCTTTAATGCTTGTTCACGTCGGCGCCGCCCGCGGTCGCAGTGGATACGAGCCCGCTTCTGGCATCGAGCGCCGCGATCGCCTCGTGAGCCTGATCGATCTTGGTGCCGAGCACATTGGCGAGCCGCCCCAGATTTGCAGTGGAATCGTGCGCCGCGGTGATGACCGTGTCGAAGGCGCCGGCCGTCTCGTGGACGATGGTCGAGAACTCGCCCTGATAGCTGCGCAAGCGCGCCAACTCGCGGTGCATCTTGGTCACCCGCATGCTGGTGAAGGCCAGCGCGATCAGCAGCACGGCATCAACGAGATAGGATATCATCGACGAACTCCCGTTTCTGATCGACGGGATCCGCCACCTGCATGGCGTAATAGCCATCCAGCTGGCCGATCTGACACCAGAACAGCACCTGATTGTTGCTTTCGAGACGGGCCAGCGTACGCGGCGTAGCTTCGAGCTCGATCACCTGCCCGACATGGAATTTCACGACGTCGTCGAGGGTCACCATCTTCTCGTCGAGCACTGCGCTCAACGTCACCTCGGTGCGATGGACCTCGCTCTCCATCTGCTCGCGCCAGCGCGGATCGTTCGCACCGCCTTCACTGACGACGACATGTGCGAGCTTCTGGCGCAGCGGATTGAGCGCGGAGTGCGGAACGATGAGGAACATCTGGCCGCCGCGGAACAGCGCCTGCAGCATGATGTTCGCGCAGATCGACATGTTGCCGCCACGCCCGATCGCCAGCGAGGCCATCGCGGTCTCGACCCGCTCGACACGGAAGGTGACGCTGGACGTCCCGGCGAAAGCGGTTTGCAGCGCCTTAGCGAAGCGTTCGAACAGCGCCTGGACCAGCTTGAGCTCGATGTTCGAGAAGGTGCGCTCTACGTCGAGCGGCGGCTCGGCACCGTCCGAGCCGAACATCGCCTCGACCATCGTGAACACGAAGTCGCGATCGAGCATGATGATGACGCGGGAGTCCCACTGCTCGGCATAGAGCACGGCGGCGACGGCATTGCTTTCGTAGTCCTTGATGATGTCGCCGACGCGGTCGTTGGTGATGCCGTTGACCGAGAAGTAACAGGGCGTTCCGGCCATCGGCTGGAGGCTGTCGGTGCACAATGCCGCCATGCGATCGAAGATCACATTGAGCATCGGCATGCGTTCGATGGAGATACCCGCCGCATCGAGCAGGTAGTTCGGCAGTTGCTTGCGCTGATCGACCTCGACGTCTTCCATCATCGTCATGCGCGGGCGGCCTTCGGTTCAGCGTCGGTCACGACGGCCTTGGGACCGGCGATCGTCTCGTTCTCGACGACGTCGATCGAGGGACGCTCGTTGCTCGAGATCATCTTGCGACCATGTTCCACCGCGATCTGCGGCATGGCACCGTTCATGAAGGCCAGCAGTGTCTGCTTGACGATGATGTAGGGTCGGCACTTCTTCTCGCGCGTCGTCTTGATCTTGATCGCGAAGGGCGAAATGACGCCGTAGGACAGGAAGATGCCGGCGAAGGTGCCGACCAGGGCCGCGCCGATGAAGCCGCCCAGCAGCTTCGGCGACTGATCGAGCGCACCCATCGCCTTGATGACGCCGAGCACGGCGGCGACGATGCCGAGCGCCGGCAACGCCTCGGACACCATCACCAGCGCATGGTAAGGTGCCAGCTTGCCCTTCACTATGGTGTGGATTTCCTCGTCCATCAGCGCTTCGATCTCGTGCGTGCGCGCGTTGCCCATGATGATGAGGCGGACATAGTCGCAGATGAACTGGAGCAGCGACGCGTCACCGAGCACGCTCGGGAACGCCTTGAATATCTCGGAGGACGAGGGATCGTCGATATGCGCTTCCACCTCGTTGCGGCCCTTGCCCCTGAGCTCGCGCATCAGGGCATGCAGCGCCCCGAGCAGGTCGAGATAATAGCGCTGTCCCGGCACCGCGCCGGTGATGGCCTGCATGCAGGCGACCCCGGTGTCGACGACCGTCTTCCACGGATTGGCCACGATGAAGGTGCCGACCGCGGTGCCCAAGATGATCACGAATTCCCACGGCTGCATGAGCACGGCCAGATGCCCGCCCATGGCGGCAAACCCGCCAAGCAGCGCCGCCACCGTGATGAAAATCCCCACGAAACTGAGCAACGCGCCACTCCATCGCCGATCCCACCGGGAATCTCTAGTTGGCGAGCCTTGCGCGAAGCTGGCTTCCCGGTCGCCAGCCTCACGCAAGCAATTGGCGGCAGCTTGGGACGGCGTCGCGACGGCGGCGAGAGGGCACGAGTCATGCTATCCACGATCGCGGACTACACCAGATTGACCACGGACCTGGGCAAGTCGATGACGCAGGTCGCGACGCAGCCGGATGTCAGCCGCGATACCGATTACTTCCTCAGCCATATCGGCAACGTGAAGACGATCGACGACTTCCTGAAGGACTATCGCCTCTATTCCTATGCAATGAAGGCCTATGGCCTCAGCGACATGACCTACGCCAAGGCGTTCATGCGCAAGGTGCTGACCGAGGGGGTCTCGGACAAGGACGCCTTCGCCAACAAGCTCTCCGACACCCGTTACCGGGAATTCGCCACCGCCTTCAATTTCGCCGCCAACGGCGACCAGGCGACCTCGACCTCCGCAGCCACGACCGGCACGGCGACCCAATACGTCACGCAGACGATGGAGCAGAACGCCGGCGACCAGAACGAGGGCCTGCGGCTCGCGCTCTATTTCACCCGCAAGGCCTCCACGATCACGAACGCCTATCAGATCCTCGCCGACAAGGCGCTGACCCAGGTGGTCCAGACCGCAATGGGCTGGTCGTCGATGATCAGCTCGTCCGACATCGATGCCCAGGCCAAGATGATCACGGACAAGATCGACCTCACCGACTTCCAGGACCCGACCAAGGTCACCAAATTCGTGCAGCGCTTCGCGGCGATGTGGGATGCGACCCAGGTCCAGAGCGACACCTCGACCAACCCTGCGCTGGTGCTGATCGCCGGCGCATCGACGTCGGCCAGCCTGGATACCACCATGCTCACGACGCTTCAGAACATCCGGTTCAACAGGTAAATCATGCAATCGGCTCTCTATGTCGGCTTGTCGGCGCAGGTCGCGCTCGAGAAGCGCCTCCAGACAATCGCCAACAACGTCGCCAACGTCAACACGGCGGCATTCCGCACCGACGTCGTGAAGTTCGAGACGGTGCTGTCCAAGGCGGGCGCGAACCCGGTCGCCTTCTCCTCGCCCGGCGATAACATCATCTCGCGCGAGCAGGGCAGCATCACCGAGAGCGGCAACCCGCTCGACGTCGCCGTGGTCGGACAGGGCTGGATTGCCTTCGCCGGCCCGAACGGTACGGTCTATACCCGCGATGGCCGGCTCCAGATCGCCGCCAACGGCGATCTCCAGACGGTGTCCGGCTTCCCGGTCGTCGATGCCGGCGGCGCGCAGATCACGCTCGACCCGAACGGCGGGCCGATTGCGATCTCGCGCAGCGGCGCGATCACCCAGGACAACAACGAGATCGGCACCATCGGTCTGTTCAACATTCCCGCTGATGCCAATCTCGATCGCTACGGCAATTCCGGCGTGACGCCGGACCGCCCCGCGACCGCCATCGCCGATTTCTCCCGCGACGGCTTCAAGCAGGGCTATGTCGAGGGCTCCGGCGCCAATCCGATGATGGAATTGACGAAGCTGATCGCGGCTTCGCGTGCCTTCGACGGCACCAATTCGATGATCGAGGGCACCGAGAGCTCGCTCCAGAATGCAATCCGGACGCTGGGCGAGCCCGGCAAGTAGCCTTGAGTCAAAGTAAGATTTGCGCCTCGCGCGCATTGAGGGTGGACGGTTTCCTTGAATGCTCTTCGGCAACTCGAGTGGGCGCTGCTGGAGCTTCAGCAGAGCACTCCCCTGGCCAGCGTCAGCGGCGCGATCTCCGAGATCGCGCCGACGCATTTCCGTGTCTCCGGCCTGTCGCGCTTCGTCAGGCTCGGTGAACTGATCGGCGTCAACACCGGCGGCAAGCCGCAGATCGGCGAGGTGGTGCGGATCGACAGCGAGGGCATCATCGCCAAGCCGTTCGACCGGGTGTTCTCGGGTGGCCTCGGATCCGTTGCCTACCGGATGCCGCCACTGTCGTTCGCGCCCGATCCGAGCTGGAAAGGCCGCGTCATCAACGCACTTGGGGCCCCACTGGACGGACAGGGTCCTCTCACCCCGGGATCGCGAGCGGTCTCGGCGGAGGCCGAGGCGCCGGCGGCGATGAAGCGCGCGCGCGTTCACAAGCCGCTGCGCACCGGCGTGCGCGTCATCGACCTGTTCGCCCCGATCTGCGCCGGCCAGCGCGTCGGCATTTTTGCCGGCTCCGGCGTGGGGAAGTCGACGCTCCTCGCAATGCTCGCCCGCAGCCAGGGCTTTGACACCGTCGTGCTGGCCCTGGTCGGTGAGCGCGGCCGCGAAGTGCGCGAATTCATCGAGGACGTGCTGGGCCCCGACCGTCATCGTGCTGTCACCATCGTATCGACGGGCGACGAAAGCCCGATGATGCGGCGGCTGGCGCCGAAGACCGCCATGGCGGTTGCCGAATATTTCCGCGACCGGGGCGAATCGGTCCTGCTCGTGGTCGATTCGATCACCCGTTTCGCCCACGCCGCCCGCGAGGTCGCCCTCGCCGCCGGCGAGCCCGCGGTCGCACGCGGCTACGCGCCGACGGTCTTCACCGACCTGCCGCGCCTCCTTGAGCGCGCCGGCCCCGGCGAGGAGGGATCCGGCACGATCACCGGGATTTTCTCCGTGCTGGTCGACGGCGACGATCACAACGAGCCGATCGCCGACACCATCCGCAGCACCCTCGACGGCCACATCGTGCTGTCCAGGCACATCGCCGACCAGGCGCGCTATCCGGCCGTGGACGTTCTGGCCTCGGTCTCCCGCCTCGCCCACAACGTCTGGGACCCCGAGGAGCGCGAACTGGTGAGCAAGCTGCGCACCATGATGGCCAAATACGAGGACACGCGGGACCTTCGCCTGATGGGCGGATACCAGTCGGGACGCGATCCGGGCCTCGACCAGGCGATCGACATGGTTCCGAGAATCTACAACGCGATGCGGCAAGATGCCTCGGCGCCGCCGAGCGCCGAACCATTCCGCGAGCTGCGGGACATGCTCAAGGGCGAGTAGAGCCAATTCGGTTCCGATACAACCGGAGCCGGGCTCTGACTTCCTGGTTCGGCGCATTTTCGGTGCCCGAACCGGTATAGGCTTCACGCAACAACGCTCCAGCAGCGTGAGAGGGCGCACGGCGCGCCCACGACGTCGCCTGCTCATTATTTCGACAGCCGATCGCGCATGCCGCCACGCTTGCCGTGCATGCGCACGCATCGCGTGCTGCAGTTTTCCGTCGTGAGCGCGTCACCCAATCGGATGAGAGGCGGACGGCTGCGCCCAAGCGGCTGGTCCGATGATTCTTCCCATGCGATCGCAACAACCGCCGCGTGTACTCCCTGCGAGTTCCCCCGGCGATTCTCGGAACACATCGCACAAGTTGTGGATGACTCGATGCGGATCGCCTTGGTCATGCACAAGCTTCGATCAACTTGCATCCACGACGGACAACAACATGCCGTGCAATCAAACCGTCGCATAGTTACGTGCATGTTGCTTGCAAGACAGCGTATTACGATCACCATCATGTGTCCCGAAAAGCGAGATTGTCTTGAACGTTACATTCGCCTGCGACGACATCAGGTCAGCGAGGCTGTCTCTACTTGCTTTTGTTGAGAAGCTCATTCATCGTTTCGATGGAATATAAGAAACGTCTGCGTGTGACTTGAACTTTAGGGGCTTCGGTTGAACACCTCCGATCCATCGTCCGCCAGCGACGGCAACTCGGACTTTCGTTCGACCACGCCACGATTGGCATACCATCAGCAACACAGTTTCTCGCACCGTGCCTCGCAGCGCCCACTGGTCCGGATCGGGCGCCGGGCAGTTCGTACTTTCGCGCGAGTGCAGGGCACGATGCACGTGTCGAACGTTGCGAACGATGTTGCGAGCAATACGGGCTCTCGCGAAGGACTCATGCACAACGGCGGAATGCGGCTCCGGGGCGCCGCAGACGAGACTCCCGGAGCAAGGTAGGAATTCATGCCGTTGGCACGCGAGGCGGTCGAGCTGCTGGTTCAGGCGGCCAGAGCCTGGTATTTCGAAGGCAATCAGCATGGATTGCGTGATCGCGAATGGATGGCGCTGCGCTTTCTCGGCCGCGCCAACAGGTTTTCGCGCACGCCGTCCGCGCTCGCCGGCTTCATCGGCGCCACAAGGGCGACCGCATCGCAGATCGTGAAGACGCTGGAGAGCAAGTCCTTCCTGGTGCGAAAGCCGTCGCATGAGGACAAGCGCTCGGTCGTGCTGCACGTCACTGCACAGGGCGAAAAGTGCCTGAACCAGCACGATCCGATCAACCACGTGGTGAACGCGGTCACCTCGCTCGGCACCGACGAATGCGTCAAGCTGCGCGACTCGCTGCGGGAGATCCTCAATCACCTCGACGCGGCCCATCAGCGGCTCGACGCCAGCATCTGCCGCGACTGCATGTTTCTGGCCGAACGCGGCCCCGGCAACGGCCCGGCCGCGGGAAAGGGACGCGCGGCCGCCGAGTTCATGTGCCGGCTGTATCGCGCGCCCGTTTCCCTCGATGAGACGGAACTGCTGTGCACCAGTTTCGAGCGCACCCGCGACCGCCCGAAGATCGAGGAGCATCTCGACCGCGCGCGTGTGGCGAGCCAGGGATGAAGCAGGGATAAGGCAAAGGGCTCCACGGCCTGACCGCGGAAGCAACTTCCGCGCGGATGCTGCGGCCGAAACTTGCGTAAAGTTTCGCGGAGCAAGAGGCAGGATCGCCGTTCCAATCACCGCTGTCATTCCCCGCGAAGGCGAGGAATCCAGTACGCTGCGGCCTTTGGATTCAACACTGCTGCCTTGGACTACTGGATCGCCCGCCCCAGTGCGCAATTGCGCACAAGGCGGGTGATGACACCGAGTGTGGAGCGCGCGACTGCTCCCACATCGTCATTGCGAGCGCAGCGAAGCAATCCAGAATCCCTCTGCGGAAAGACTCTGGATTGCTTCGTCGCTTCGCTCCTCGCAATGACAGAGCAAGGGGCCGCATCGCGATCCTCCAGCGTGTTTTTCAAATCGCAGACACGCCTTCCCGTTCTCGCAGCGTATTTCGCCCGAGCTTTGCTTCGTCTCGCCACCCTCTTGAAGCCAAGAGGGCGCAGGGAAGGCCGGGTGCTGACCTCGCACCCGCGGTCCGCTGCGCGAAAGGTAGCGCAAAAGAACCGCACAGCAGCATACAGGTGGTGCCAATCACTCGGCCTTCCCTGCGCGATGGTCGGACGGCTTATGCCGTGCTCTCCCGGGAGCCGAGTTCCTTCTGGCCTCCCTCGTCCCGCGAATTGGATGATGCAGTCTGCCCGGTTGGGCTCGCTCGCACCTTCGCGAAGACTTGACCGTAGCAACGACGGCCAGGACCACACGGTTTTGCCGTACGCACGGCCCGCCATTTCGCCGCAGTATTTCCAGCCCTGTCGACGGAGCCGGAAACTTACCGACGAGACGAAGCCTGGCAGCGCCGCTCATCCGCACGCGGTTTCGGGCTCACAGGGACTACCCGCCCTGCCCGCACCATGTCGTGCCGACGCTGCTGCGTCCACCGCAAGCCCGGCTCGCGTATCGTGACGACAACATGATCGCCCCTCAAGGATGAGCCGGGATGGGCGACACATACGCCATTTCCGAATTTCGGTAAAGCGGAATATTTTCTTGAGAAGGGGTTGACGACCTCGCGGGTGTTTTGCCCGTCGGGCAAGGTTCCAGAGCCCGGGTGAGCGCACGACATCCGGGATCTCTGCGGGCGGGCGGATTCCCGGTATCGCTGCTCCCCCGGGCAGGATTTCGGCCCCAGCCTTGTATGCATTATCCCAGTTGCCATCGCCGGGCGCTTCGCCTTACATGCCGCTAACCCGCCCTCGGGCCACGGCCGGGGCGCAAAAAATCACATGACATTTCCAGGGGACGAAACATGGCGCGTAACATATTGATTCTTGGGGCTTCCTACGGCTCCCTGCTGGGCACGAAGCTGCTGATGGCGGGGCACAACGTGACCCTGGTCTGTCGCGCCAAGACCGCGGAGCTGATCAATCGCGACGGTACCGAGGTGCGCATCAAATTGCGCGACGAGGCGGTGCACCGGGCCATTTTCTCGCGCGACCTGCCCGGCAAGCTCGACGCGGTGACGCCGGCCAATGTCGACGTCTCCCGCTACGACATGGTCGGGCTTGCGATGCAGGAGCCGCAATACACCAACCACACGGTGCGCGTTCTCATGGTCAGGATCGCCGCGGCGAAGCTGCCGTGCCTGTCGATCATGAACATGCCGCCGCTGCCTTATCTCAAGCGAATTCCCGCGCTCGCGGACATGGATCTGGAGGAGGCCTACACCAATGCGCAGGTGTGGGAGCGGTTCGCGCCGGGACTGGTGACGCTGTGCTCGCCTGATCCGCAGGCGTTCCGTCCGCCGGAAGAGGCCGCCAACGTGCTTCATGTCGGCCTGCCCACCAACTTCAAGGCATCGGTCTTCGCCGACGACAAGCACAACAAGGTGCTGCGCGAGCTCGAAGCCGATATCGACGCGGTGACGCTCGACGGCAAGGACGTCCCGGTGAAGCTGAAAGTGTTCTCGTCCCTGTTCGTGCCGCTGGCGAAATGGTCGATGCTGCTCACCGGCAATTACCGCTGCATCACGCCGCACGAGCCGCAATCGATCCGCGACGCCGTGCACGGCGACCTTAAGCGCTCGCAGACGATCTACGACCATGTCGACGCGATCGCCCGCCGGCTCGGCGCCGACCCTGAGGATCAGGTGCCGTTCGCGAAATATGCCAAGGCCGCCGAGAGCCTGCTCAAGCCGTCATCGGCCGCGCGCGCGGTCGCCAGCGGCGCGCCCTTCATCGAGCGCGTCGACCTGCTGGTGAAGCTGATCTCGCATCAGCTCGGCGTGCCCAATCCCGAGATCGACCGCACGGTCGAGACCGTGGACCTGAAGCTGAACGAGAAGATCGTGCAGGGCGGATCGGGCGCGCAGTAGCGGGACGCACGCGGCTTCGCGCCATCAATGAGAGTGTCCGCTTCCGCCGAAATCGCCGACATGGTCGCTGCCGCCGTGATCTGCGCTGCCATCATGGCCGCCTGATTCGGAGCCGGCAAAGAAACCCCAACGTTCGGCATCCAAGACCATCGACGTGTAGAGCGCTCTCACCATGCCGTATTCAGGGTCGGCGGGTTCAAGCTCGTCGAGCTTCGCTCTCATCTCGGCGATATCTCTCAAACGTGCCCGCTTGTTGAAGAGCCAATAGATGCCCAGGCCGAGCGTCACCAAGGCCACGATACCGAACATCGTGATGGTGATCGCGGCGGGAGTAGCGAGCATGCTCATCATGATTGGAGTCTCCCGGCATCGTGCCGACCGGCAAGATGGCTGACGACTAGCGCACCCCCTAAAGATATCGACAATCCCTGGGTGAAACTCCGCCTGAAGTGCCGCAGCTCACACCAGTTCCCGGTGTGGTGCACGAGCAACGCGGGCGCGCCGGCCTCCATCCTCACCTCGCAATCACGCAAACGTGTCGCCTCCCCGCACGCCTTACGCAGCTGAGGCCCGGGTGAGAAAAACCAAGTCGCTCATCATCTTTCCGGATTGCGCGCGTCCGAAATGAGCTTGTTTGACCGCGAATTCGCCCGACGCAAGCGAAGTTCCCGTCCGCCGCCGCTTGACGATGATCGCGACCGGAACGCGCGATCCCTGCATTTTTTGCAACCGCTGCATGCGCGGGTCTCGGGCTCCGCTCGTTGTCTCACAAAAGGGAAAAAGATAGCTTTCTAAATAAGCCATCACGCAAGCCGTCCGGAAGCGGATGTAAACAGCAAGACAGAAGATGGATCAGGCGATGCTGAGCGTCGTCCGCGCAGTCGAGGCGGGCGCGACGACGATCAAGGGAGTGATCGACGCCACCCGACTATCCCGCCTCAAGATCGAACGTGCGTTGAACGCGCTCGAGAAGCAGAAGCTGCTGGTGCGCGACGGCCAGGGCTTTCGCGCGACCGGCCTTCCGAAGACGACAAAGCCCGCGCGACAATGCGGATCATGCAACGCCTGCTGCGATATCCTCGAGGTCGCGGCCGTCGACAAGCCGGTGAACCAGCTCTGCAAGCATTGGCAGACGGGCATCGGATGCAACATCTACGACCGCCGTCCACAGATGTGCCGCTCCTTCGTCTGCGCCTGGCTGCAAGGCCATCTCGACGACGAGTGGTTTCCCGCGAAGGCGGGCATCATCGTGCATTTCAGCCAGGACGCCGTGAATGTGACGGTCGATGACCATTGCCCCGATCGCTGGCGCGAGGAGCCGTATTTCAGCAAGCTCGCCGAATGGTCGCTGAATGGTATCAGGCGGGTCGGAAACCGCGGCTATGCGACCCTCATTGTCTCCGGCGAGAACCGGTTCCTGCTGCTCGGACGAACCATCGTTCCCGAACCGACCCTGTTCGGCACGGCGTTCCTGCCGCTAACTGCTGACACGTTCCGGTTCTGGCGGGCGGCATCGCCCGAACATCTGCGGCGGCTGCACGAGCGCGTCGCCGAGATCGAGCGCATCGGGCAGGAATTCGGCTCCTGCGCGATCCCCGAGAACGAGGACGACGATCCGCAAGCGCCCTATCGGCCCGCACTTCTACGGTTGTCGGGGCACGCCTGAACTCCGCCGTGGGCAACACAGCATGATTCGCGCCGTAGTGCTCGACGCGCCGCGACGGGGTTGATAAGCCCCTGTCCGCGAATGGAAGGGCCTGAGTCGGGGCATGACGGTTGCAATCGAGATGGGGCAGACCACGGCGGGCGCCTCGGCCGCCATGGACCTCGAGGAACTGCTGGCGACCCGCCTGCTGGTGCAGGGCAATTCGGGCTCCGGCAAGTCGCATCTGTTGCGGCGGCTGCTCGAACAGAGCGCGCCCTGGGTGCAGCAGGCCATCATCGATCCCGAGGGTGATTTCGTCACGCTGGCCGAGCGCTTCGGCCATCTGGTGATCGAGGCCGAGGATCACACCGAACGTGGCCTTCAGGTCGCAGGCGAGCGTGCGCGGCTGCATCGCGTCTCGACCGTGCTCAATCTCGAAGGGCTGGACGCCGAGAACCAGATGCGGCGCGCGGCGGCCTTCCTCGGCGGGATGTTCGACGTGGACCGGGATCATTGGTACCCGATGCTGGTGGTCGTCGACGAGGCGCAGCTGTTCGCGCCGGCCGTGGCTGGCGAAGTCTCGGACGAGGCACGAAAACTCTCGCTCAGTGCCATGACCAATCTGATGTGCCGCGGCCGCAAGCGCGGGCTTGCCGGCGTCATCGCGACGCAACGTTTGGCCAAGCTCGCCAAGAACGTCGCCGCCGAAGCCTCCAACTTCCTGATGGGCCGGACCTTCCTCGACATCGACATGGCGCGCGCCGCGGACCTGCTCGGCATGGAGCGGCGGCAGGCCGAAGCCTTTCGCGATCTCGAGCGCGGGCAGTTCATGGCGCTGGGACCCGCGCTGTCGCGACGCCCGTTGCGCCTGAACATCGGCCCGACCGACACCAGCCCGCGCAATTCGACGCCGCGGCTGATGCCGATGCCGGAAGCCGCACTTGAGGATATGCGCGCCGTGATCCTGGCCGCGCCGCCGCCCGATGCCAGCCGGCCGCAACGCCGCCCGGCGCCTGATTTGCTCGAACAGCTCCGCGCGGCAAAGGCGGCCGCCACACCGGAGATCCGGCCCGAAGTGATCGAGATACCGGTCAGCGCCGAAGAGCTTGCCCAGCGGCGCGAGCGCGTCGATCGTACCCTTCGCGCCGTGCTCGCTGCGCCCGATGCCGGCTTCCGCGCCATCGGCGTGCTCTATCAGGAATTCGTGGTCCGCTGCCGCATCGAGGGGCTCGGCTCCGCGGTGCCCGACCTCAACGAATTCCGCCGGATGCTAACGCATGCGCGCGCCGGGCTCGGCACAGATATCGCCGAGGACGATGCCTGGCAGGAGGTGACGCTGCGCGCCTCGATCCTGCCCGACGACATGCAGGGCGTGTTCATGATGATCGCGCGCGCCGCCAAGGAGGGCTGGCCCTGCCCCGGCGATGCCGCGATCGCCCGCGCCTACGGCTCGCACTCGCTGCGCCGCGCCCAGCGCCTGCTCGGCTACATGGAGGAGCAGGGCCTGATCGTCGTCCAGCTCGACGGCGGCGGGCGCAGGTTCGTCACGCTGGTGGAATTGGCCTGGGCGACCGCGCCGGGCGATCCCAATGGCGATGATCTGCCGGTAGAGTCAGCGCAGAGCGCGGCTTCGGCCTGATCAGACGGTTTCAGAGCGCGCGCCCTGCTCACGCCGCCTCAGTGGCAACCACGTTGGGCGCGGCGAACATGCGGCGATAGAGCAGGACCGAGACGAGCCAGGCGACCGCGAACAGCGCGATCACCGCGAAGCCGACATTCGCAAGCGACTCGTTGAGGCCGTCGACCAGCGTCCACACACCGCCCGTGAGGCCAAGACGGTCGGCGATCAGGCCGAGCGCCTCGATGCCACCGATGAACAGTGCGACCGCAACGGACGCGCCGGTGATGGTGAGGTTGTACCAGAGCTTGCGCATGGGATCGACGAAGGCCCAGCGATAGGCGCTGACCATCAGCGCGGAATCGGCGGTGTCGACCAGCGCCATCCCTGCTGCGAACAGCGCGGGAAACACCATGACATCGGCGAGCGAGGCGCCGCGCGCGGCTTCGCTGGCGGAAATGCTGAGCAGGCCGACCTCGGTTGCGGTGTCGAAGCCGAGACCGAACAGGAATCCGAGCGGATACATGTGCCAGGGTTTTGTCACCAGGCGGAACATCGGGCCGAGCAGCCGCGCGAGGAACCCGCGATTGGCGAGCAGTGCGTCAAGACCTTCGGTGTCGTGAACGCCGTGCTCGCGCGCCATACGGAAGGTCCGCCACAGGCCGGCGAAGATCACAAGATTGATCGCCGCGATCACCAGCAGGAACAGCGCCGACACCGACGTGCCGATGAAGCCGCCGATCTCCCTCAGCAGGCCGTCGCCGCCAAGGCCGACCACGCCAAGCGCAAGCAGCATGGTCGCGACCACCACGATAGTGGAATGGCCGAGCGCGAAGTAGAGACCGACGCTGCGCGGCGCGCCGCCCGCCTGCATCAGCTTGCGCACGACATTGTCGATCGCGGCGATGTGGTCGGCGTCGACGGCGTGGCGAAGGCCAAACACCCAGGCCAGCAGCGCGGTCGCCATGACGGTCGGCCGGTCGCCGAACGCCGCGAAGGCCCAGGCCCATGCAGCGATGTTGGCGGCGATGAGCCCGCCGAACAGCAGCACCAGTCCGGGCTCGACTGCCCGCAAAGACCATCTCGTCAAGAACATCGTTCCGCCCGCTGCACACCCCATCGCGGCAACGGTATGATATTTTCATAGAATGGTCACACTAGCCAGTCCCTGCGGGAGCCTGATGATCGCATATGCGAATTTACTGGGGGGTCGTCATGCCCGGGCTTGTCCCGGGCATCCACGTTCTTCAGCGGGAAAAGCGTGGATGGCCGGGACAAGCCCGGCCATGACGAGTGGAGAGATCGAGCTACGCCGCTTCAGACCCGCCGAGATAGGCGTCCCTCACACGGGGGTCATCCTTCAGCGTGCGCGCCGGACCTGACAGCACGATCTTGCCGGTCTGGAGCACATAGGCCTCATGCGCGATCTCGAGCGCGAGGCTGGCGTTCTGCTCGACCATGAACACCGACACATCTTCCTGGTTGATGGTGCGGATCAATTCCAGCACGCGATCGACATAGAGCGGCGACAGACCCATGGTCGGCTCGTCCATCACGATCATCCTGGGACGGCTCATCAGCGCGCGCGCCATCGCGACCATCTGCTGCTCGCCGCCGGAGAGGGAGCCTGCGCGCTGCGACAGCCGCTGGCCGAGCTTTGGAAACAGCGTGAGCATCTTGTCGAGATCCTGCGCCACCGCGTCGCGGTCGTTGCGCACGAAGGCGCCCATCAGGATGTTTTCCCGGACGCTCATGTCCGCGAACAACCGCCGCGCCTCCGGCACCGAGGAGATGCCGCGGCGGACGATCTGCGGCGTGGTCAGCCCAATCAGAGAGGCGCCGTCGAACATGACCTCACCTGAGCGCGGTTTGACCAGGCCCAGAATGATCTTCATCGTCGTCGACTTGCCGCTGGCATTGCCGCCGAGCAGGCACACGATGTGCCCACGCGCAACCGTGATCGAGAGATCGAAATGGACCTGGGCCTGGCCGTAGAAGGTGTTGACGTTCGATAGGGCCAGCAGCGGTTCGGGTGCGTTTGTCGTCATGCCGCGCTCTCCTGCTCCGCCGTGCCCGACAGGCCATGGCCGAGATAGGCCTCGATCACCTTGGGATCGACACGCACCTGTTCGCCCGGCCCTTCCGCGATCTTTTTGCCCTCGTCCATGACGATGACGCGGTCGGAGAGGCGCATCACCATCTCCAGCTTGTGCTCGATCAAGAGGATGGTCAGGCCTTCCGCCTTCAGCTCGGCGACGAGCGCCTGCATTTCCGCGGTCTCGGTCGGGTTCATGCCGGCGGTCGGCTCGTCCAGCAGCAGCAGGCGCGGCCTCAAGGCGAGCGCACGGGCGATCTCGACGCGGCGGCGGTTGGCATAAGAGAGGCTATAGGCGGGTTGGTCGATGCGCGGCAGCAGCCGCTCGCCGAAGCGGGCGAGGATGGTCTTCACCTCCTCGCGCAGCCGCGCCTCCTCGTCCCTGACGCTTGAAGGGCGCAGCAGGGCCAATCCCAGCTCCAGCAGCGGGCCGATCACCGGCACCGCCGGCTTCACCGCGCGCAGCCGTGTGTGCGCGCCGATCAGGACGTTGTCCATGACGCTGAGATTGCCGAAGACGCGGCCGAGCTGGAAGGTGCGCGCGATGCCCTGGCCAGCGAGCCGTTCCGGCGAGAAGCCCGTGATGTCCTGCCCTTCGAAACTGACTTGGCCGGCATCGGGACGATCGAGGCCGGTCACGAGATTGAACAGCGTCGTCTTGCCGGCGCCGTTCGGTCCAATGATGCTGACCAGCTCGCCCTTGGCGAGGTCGAGATCGATGGCGTCCACCGCGGTGAGGCCGCCGAACCGGCGCGTCAGCCCGCGCAGGGACAGCATGGTGTGCTGCTCCGCCATCACATCGTCCCCAGCAGGCCCTGCGGCCTGAACCGCACCAGGAGCAGCAGCACGATGCCATAGATCAGGATGCGATACTCGGCCGCGATCCGGAACATCTCGGGCAGGCCGACCAGCGCGACCGCGCCGACGATGGCCCCGACGACGTTGCCGAGGCCGCCGAGGATCACGACCGTCAGCGCCAGGATGGACTGCTGCGTGTTGAAGGTCTCATGGTTGATATAGGAATAGAGATGCGCGGCGATGCCGCCGCTGATGCCGGCCGCGAACCCGCCGAAGATGAAGGCCAGCGATTTGTAGCGGTTCAGGCTGAGACCATAGGCGCGCGCGGCGATGTCGTCGTCGCGGATGGCGCGAAAGCTGCGGCCGAGATGTGAGCTGAGCAGGCGGCCCTGGAGCAGCGCGAGCGTGACCATCACGACAAAGCTGAACCAGTAGATCGAGGTCGGGCTGATCAGCTCATAGCCGAACAGCGACAAAGGCGGGATGCCGGAGATGCCGATCGGGCCGCGCGTGACGCTTTCCCAATTCAAGATCACCAGCGACACGATCTCGCCAATCGCGAGCGTCGCGATCGAGACGTAGTGCCCGCGCAGGCGGAACGACGGCGAGATCAGGGCCGTACCGAGCGCCGCGCTCATCAGGCCGCCGCCGATAATGGCGAGGCCGACGGGAGCCGAGAACGTGAGCGAGAGCAGCGCGGAGGTGTAGGCGCCGATCGCGAGCAGCGCGGCATGTCCGAGCGAGACCTGGCCGATCGTACCGGCAACCAGCGTCAGGCTGAGCGCGAGCATGCCGAGCAGCCAGGCGTTGATCAGGGTCTGGAGCACGTAGAAGGACACTGGGAACAGCGGGAGGATCGCGAAGATCGCGGCCGCAGCCAGCAAGGCCCAGCGTGGGATGGGCACCGGACGGCTCGGCGCAATAAAAGTGCCGGTGAGCGGCTCGGGCGGCGCCTGCCGCGCGCTGGCGAACAGGCCGTTCGGACGCAACACGAGGACGACGACCAGCAGCAGGAAGGCGAACAGATTGCGGTAGCTGGTGCCGAATACGGCGACGCCGTAGCTCTCGACCAATCCCAGCAGCAGGCTGCCGATCACGGCGCCGGGCACGTTGCCGGCGCCGCCGACGACTTCGGCGACGACGCCCTTGAGCGTCGCCTGAAGGCTCATCGCGGTGTCGATCTGGTTGTAGTACATGCCGACCAGCATGCCGGAGACGCCGCCGAGCGCAGCCGCGATGCCGAACACGGCCTGATTGACGCGATTGACGTCGACACCCATCTGCATGGCGGCGTCGCGGTCCTGCGAGGCGGCGCGGACGGCCCAGCCGAGCTTGCTGTAGCGCAGGAACACGAACAGCAACAATGCGCTGGTGAGGCCGACACCGGCGATGAGCAGATCAAGCGGACCGATCGTGCCGCCACCGACCTGGAAGCGCACGTCCGGCAATTGGCTCGGCAGCGCGCGCGGGTTGGGCGAGAAGGTCAGCATCACCAGCTGATCGAGCACGAAGCTGATGCCGATGGTGGCGAGCAGCGGCGCGATGCGCACCGAGTTCTGCAGCGGCCGCAGGCCGAATCGTTCGATGATCAACCCGACCAGCGCTGCGGCTACGGCCACCACGATGATCGTCAGGGGGAGCGGCGTATGTAGCTGCACCACCGCGACCCAGCCGATATAGGCACCGACGAGATAGATCGAGCCTTGCGCAAAGTTGATCAGCCGGCTGACGCCGAAGATCAGCGCAAGCCCGACCGCGACGAGGGCGTAGACATTACCGACGATCAGTCCGTTGATCGTGTAGTCGAGCCAGGAAGACACGCGGGAAATTCCTCAGGTCGGCTTGCCGTCCCAGAGCGCGAACTGCCCCTTGCGCACGACCAGCTCGGCGTTCATGGCACCCTTGACGCGACGGGTCGCGACGTCGAACGTCGCAGCGCCGAAGATCACGCTCGGAACATCCTTTACTTTCATGAAGGCGTCGCGGACGGCACGGCGATCGGTGCCACCGATCTTGACCACGGCGGCCGCCATGTTCATCGCGTCATAGGCGTAGGCGTTGAAGGCGTCGGGCTCGAGCCCGTTGTACTTCTTCTTGAAGCCCGCGATGAATTTCTGCACCTCGGGCCGTGGGTCTTCCGGGAAGTAGCGCGTGCCGACATGGACGTCCTCGACCGCCTCGCCGCCGAGCTCCAGGAATTTCGGCGAATAGACCGAGCTTGCCGCGCAAATCACCTGCTTGAGCCCGACCTGACGCGCCTGACGTGCGATCAGCGCGCCATCGGAGTAATAGGAGATCAGCACCAGCCCGTCCGGATTGGCGTCACGAACGCGCACCAGCGTCGAGCGAAAGTCGCGCTCTTCCGCGATGTAGCCTTCGGTGACCGCGATCTCTGCGCCATACTCCTTCGCGGCGTTGACGAAATAATCACGGCTGGTGCGGCCCCAATCGGTGTTGAGGTGCAGCACTGCGAGCTTCTTCAGGCCAAGCTTCTTCACGGCATAGGCCGCCAGCAGCGGCTGTTCGTCGGCCTGGCTGACCGACGTGCTCCACATGAAGTCGCCGCCCTTGGTGAAATCAGGATGCGAGTTGGTGAAGCCGAACTGCACGAGGCCCGCGCGCTGATAGATCGGGGATGCCGCCATCGAGGCCGGGCTGGAGAAATCGCCGAGCTCCAGCACGATGCGGGGATCGGACACGAACTTTTGCGCGATCGCCACCGACTGGCGCGGGTCGCTCTGGCTGTCCTCGAAATTGTAGGCGAGCTTACGGCCGTTGATGCCGCCGGCCGCCTGGATCTCGTCCAGCGCGAGGTCAAAGCCCTGCTTCCACTGCGTGCCATATTGCGC
Source organism: Bradyrhizobium betae (assembly GCF_004123905.1). Taxonomy (GTDB): domain Bacteria; phylum Pseudomonadota; class Alphaproteobacteria; order Rhizobiales; family Xanthobacteraceae; genus Bradyrhizobium; species Bradyrhizobium betae_A. Next base: position 460,221 of record NZ_MZXW01000053.1, on the reverse strand, counting down.
GTTCGGCCCGGTGAGGGGACCGCTGACGCCGAGCAGGATCGGCTCGGAGGATTGCGCAAACGCGCTGCGCGAGAAGGCGGCGCCAGCCATCATGGCGGCAAGCGAGCCCTTGACCAGGGTACGGCGATCGATGTTGCTCATGAAAGGCTCCATCCACTCAGGTGTTGAAACAAAGCAGCAATTCTTGTGCCGGTGAGATTGCCTATTTCGAGGGCTCGCCGAGCGACAGCATCAGCCGGTTCGCCCAGTTGAAGAACGAGGCGCCGTTGATGACGTCGACGATCTCGGCATCGTCGAGACCGGCGCGGCGCAGCTCCTCGATATTGTCGGGACCGAACGCGACCGGCGTCGCGGCCAGTGAGACCGACGCCTTGACCACGGCATTCCAGCGCTCACCGAGATCGGCCTTGACGCCCTCGTCGAGCAGGCGCTGCACGTCGTCGCGGCGCTTGGAATAGGTGCTGGCAAACCGCGCATGCACGGAGGCGCAGTAGATGCAGCCGTTGTAGCGCGAAGTCGCGGCCGCCGCGAGCTCACGCTCGGCGCGCGGCAGGCCGTCGGCGACGTTGTAGAAGATGTCCTTGTCGGTCTTGGTGCGGGCTTCAAGGACTTCAGGGTCGCGCACCAGCAGGCGGAAATATTCCGACTTGGCGCGCGAGCGATCGACCAGGCCGGCGAAATGCCGCTCGGTCAGCTCAGTCTCGGGCAGCGGCTCGATCCACGACACCCAGCCGAGCTCATCCTGGGTGAAGACGATTGGCGGATTGACGGTGGCGCTCATGATGCGGCCTCCTCTGATGCGTTCACGGCGGCGAGCGTGCGCAAGCCGCTGACGACCCGCACCTGGAACGACAGGAACGCGACGAGTTGTGAGAAGGTGACAATGCCGGTGTTAGACCAGCCGGCGGCAAGCAGCGCCTGCATGTCGTCAGATGCCGCATCGCGCGGGCGGAAGACCAGCAGATGCGCATGCTCCAGCGCAGCGACGAGCCGGGCGCCGAGAGCGGATTTGCGCTCCGCACTCACGCGAAAAATGAGACCGGCCGTGTTCTCGACCGACAGCGGACCGGCGGGAAAGGAGCCATACGGCCCCGAGGTCTTGCCCCGCGCGATCTCGAGCTCGATCGCCTCGACCAGACGTGGGCCATCCGCGGTCGCCGCAAGCTTGTCGCGATAGAAGGAGGCAACGGGCGTTTCGCCATGAAGCCCGGTCACGAAGGCCGCGACCGCGGCCCGTTCGAGCAGCGAGACATCGCCGGCGTCGATCGGCTCGAACAGAGAGAGATAACTCTTCTGCGCATTCTCGCGCGCCTGCAGGCGCTTTGTGCGAATGGCGTCCAGTGCCGATCCCGGCTTGATCCCGGCGAGCGTGTCGATGATGTCAGGCGTACTCATCATAAGGCCTCGTACAATCCTTGAAATCCCGATTAGCCCGCCAGGGCCACTTCGGGCGCTGTCTTGGTCCAGCCCAGCGCCGGCGCGACCTTCTCCGCGACGAGGTCGATCGAGCGGAGGACGTAAGGATGAGGCGCATCGACCGAATGGACCTGGAAGACCAGATCAGTCACCCGCTCGAGCGTTGCATCCGTGCGCAGCGAGGCAATAACCTCGTCAGCTCCGCCGACATGGGTGTCGAAAGCCCTGATCATCTCCTCCAGCGTCTCGCCGGGAGGAAGGTGACCGCCCTTCATGAATTGTGGCAGCGCGCGGCGCAATCCGATGTCTGCGAGACGCATCGCCTCGCGATGATCGTCGGCAACGAACACGCTGCGCGAGGCCATGATGCGCGGTTCAGCACCTGGCGGCAACGCTTCGAGATAGGCGTCGATGATCGGATTCTGGATCTCGGCGAGCGTGGCCTTTGGCGCGTCCTTGACCCGCGGCTGGGTGCGCGAGAGCAACAGGCCATCGCCGGCCTTGCCGGCGCGGGCGCCGCCCGTCACCGAGAACGTCGCCTGCCAGATGCGCTTGTCCAGTTGCGGCCGCTGCGGATAGAGCGTGTCGCCGCCGTCGAGTTGCTTGCCGGTCAGCGCCGCGCGGACGACCTCCAGATTGCGGGCAAAGATCTCGTTGCGCTGGGTGCCGTCGAGGCCGAAGGCGGCAAAGGCCGACGGGTTGCCGCCGGTGCCGACGCCGAGCTCGAAGCGGCCGTCGCAGAGCAGATCGAGCACCGCGGCGTCCTCGGCGACCCTCACCGCATTCTCCAGCGGCAAAGTGACGATGCCGGTGCCGAGGCGGATGCGCGAGGTTTGCGCGGCGACATATCCCAGGAAGGTGAAAGGCGACGGCAACCCGCCCTCACGTTCGTGAAAATGGTGCTGCGCGATCCACGCGGAATCGAGCCCGGCCTGCTCGGCGCGCACGATCTGCTCGGCCGCGAAGCGATAGCGGTCCGCCGGCGGCGCCTCGTCGAGCAGCCGCGTGAAGAAGCCCAGGCGTTTCAGGTTTGCAAAGCGTTTCATACGACCCCTGTCGGGCGAGGATGGCCACGGCGGCGATGATGTCGGTTGCCGCAGCTCCAGACAAGCGGGCATTGCGCAAGGCAGCCCGCCGGACCATCCCTCCCGCGCTGGACTCTGGCTGGGCAGATTGCCTACCAGCTCGGCAGCACCGCGCCCTTGAACTTGGTCAGGACGAATTCTTTCACCTCGGGCGTGTGATAGCTGTCCACCAACACCTTGACCCAGGGCTTGTCCTTGTCGGCGACGCGCACCGCGATCAAATTGACATAGGGGCCCTTCGGGTCCTCGCGCAGGATCGGATCCTTGACCGGATCGAGGCCTGCCTGGGTTGCATAATTGGTGTTGATCGCGGCTGCGTCGACGTCGTCGAGCGCGCGCGGCGCCTGCGCTGCATCGACCTCGATGAACTTCAGTTTCTTGGGGTTCTCGGTGATGTCGAGCACCGTCGGCTTGAAGCCGGTGCCGTCCTTCAGCTTGATCACACCCTTGTCGCGCAGCAGCAGCAGCACGCGGCCGCCATTGGTCGGATCGTTCGGGATCGAGACCTTGCCGCCGTCGGGGATATCGGCGAAGGCCTTGTGCTTCTTCGAATAGACGCCGATCGGGAAGTTCACGGTCAGGCCGACGGCCTCGATCTTGTAGCCGCGGTCGGTCTTCTGGTTGTCCAGATAAGGCTGGTTCTGGAACGAATTGGCCTGGATCTCGCCGGCATCGAGCGCGGCGTTCGGCACGACGTAGTCGGAGAATTCGATGAGCTGGATGTCGAGGCCCTGCCTGGCGGCGATCGGCTTCACGGCCTCGAGGATCTGTGCGTGCGGACCCGGCGTCACGCCGATCTTGATGGTCTCGGCGCTCACGGCGGCCGACCAGGCGACGAGCACGGTCGAGAGGATCAGGGGGAGGCGAAACGACATCTTGGTCTCCATCACGCGGGCGGCAATCATTGGAACCGTATTCGCTTCTCCGTAGGGCGAAATCAATGAAATGGAAATCCATATTGGCGGGCCGCAGCAAACGCACGTTCTCCATTCCGCGGCAAATGGGAAACGAATTCGCGGCGACAACGACGCCTCCCGCAAGCGTGAGGCGCGTCACGGCAAAGTGTCAACTGGCCGGCGATATTGGCGACACGACCAGCAAGGAACTCAGCCCGGGAATCCTGCCATGACCGCCCTCGCCGCGCCAAAGCTCACGGCCCAGAACCGGCTCGAATGCTTCCTGCTCCATGCCCTGTTCCAGGGCGTGCCGCTCTATTCCAGCGTCGTGCTGATGATCAAGCTGGTGGCCGCCTCCGAGATCGTCGGCGAACGCTACGGTGCCACCATCTTCATCGTGCTCGCGGCAAGCTTCCACGGGATGCTGACGCGCTGGCTCGCGCCAAGATTTCCGCGCTTCTTCCGGCACAACAATGCGCCGATGTTCGGCGATGCCACGCTGTCTTTCACCGAAAAGGTCTCGCGCTGGCTGGCTGAGCCGAAGACGGCGGTGGAGCTGCTGTCGAATGTGCTGCTGATGTCGGTGCTGGTGATCGGCGTCGCCAGCATCAGGTGAAGCAGCCTACCCGATCCGCCAGGTCGACGGCGACAGCATGATCAGGACGCAGATCGCAGCGTAGGCGGCGAGCGACACCGTAACCATGGTGGCGAGCCCCACCATGCCCGCGCCAAAACTTGCCACCGCGATCCAGCCGCCACCGGCTGCGATCAGGATGCGTGCGACCGAAGCCGCGAGCGGGCCCATGGCGCGGCCGGTGCCTTGAACCGCGAAGGACGTCGCGAAGCCGAAGCCGAGCGCGGCATAGGCCGGCGCGACGATGCGCAGGTAAGCCATGCCCTCGCTCACCACTTCGGCATCATGGCTGAAGAGATTGAGCCAGGCCGTCGGAAAGATTGCGACGAGCAGGCCGATCGCGCCGGTCATGACCATGCCGACCACGCCGCTGATCCAGCCGATTTTCCGCGCCCGCGCCGTCTGCCCGGCTCCCATGTTGACGCCGACCATGGTCAGCGTCGCCGTGCTGATGCCGAACAGCAGCGGGATCATGATGTAGTCGAGCCGCGAGGCGATGCCGTAGCCGGCCAGCGCCGAGGTGCCGAACAGGCCGACCGCGCCGGTGACGAGGATGACGGTGAGGTTGGTGAGCACCGCGTTGAACGCGGTGGGGATGCCGACCTTCAGCATGTCGCCGAAGATTTTTGCGCGAAGCGGCACGATGCGCAGCTTCAGGCCGGTCGCGCCCGAGGCCATGTAGCGCAGCAGGAACAGCATCGCCGCGCCGTAATAGAGGCCGAAGGCGACGCCGGCGCCGCCGATGCCGAGCCGCGGGATCGGCCCGAACCCGAAGATCAAGGCCGGCGAGACCGGGATGGTCACGATCGCACCGACCAGCGTCACCAGCGCGGGCACCCTGACATTGCCGGAGCCGCGCAGCGCCGCCGCCTGGAGATTGACGATCCACACCGGAATGGCGCCGGCGAACAGATAATTGGAATAGGTGGTGGCGGCAGCGAGCGCGTCGCCCGCGCCGCCCAGGGTGCGATAGAGCCAGGGGCCGCCGAGGATCACGCCGAGCGTGAACACGCCGCCAGCAATGATCGCGAGCACCACGGCATGAAACAGCGCCGCCTCGGCGTCATCGCGGCGGCCCGAACCGACCGCGCGCGCCACCGAGGATGCGACGCCGGAGCCGAACCCGCCATTCGACATCATGGTCATCAGCATGAAGAACGGGAACACCAGCGCGGCGCCCGCCAGCGCATCGGTGCCGAGGAAGCCGACATAATAAGCCTCCGCGATGTTCACCGCGGTCTGCGCAACGAGGACAGTGACGGTCGGCAGCGCGAGCTTGAGCAATGTGGAGAGGATGGGCGCATGCAGCAGCGTGGCCCGTCGTTGCTCGGCCACGCTTGGAGCCGCCGGTGCCGCTGCCTGGCGAAGCGGGGCCGCGGTGTGGGCCACGAATGGCGTGGCGGACAGGCCGGTCTCGGCGACATCCTCAACTGACATGGGTTCGATCCTGTGAATCCGTCGGACCGCCCCATCGGCCGCCCATTGAATTATGAGTATAATGTATTATTATGATCGTAATGCAATAGGTTCCGCTGTATAATTTTTGGCGGGCAAGAAGCTGGGTCGCGGGAGGCGGAATTGGCGCGCTACGATAAGGGACACAGGGACACCACGCGGCGGCACATTCTCGATGTGGCCTCGGCGCAGTTCCGCGAGAGCGGCATCGCCGCGGTCGGCCTCGCCGGCATCATGGCGGAGGCCGGCCTGACCAACGGCGCCTTCTACACACACTTCGCTTCCAAGGAGGATCTGGTGCGTGAGGTGCTGTGCGACGCGCTGGAGCGGCGCGAGCAGCGGCACAAGGACAATCTCGAAAACGGCGTTCCGGTCGAGACCACGATCCGCGATTATCTCTCGCCCAGGCATCGCGACGCTGCAGCGACCGGCTGCCCGACCGCGGCGCTGGTCTCCGAGATCGCACGGCATCCGAAGACGACTCGCGATGCCTTCACCGGAAAGATGTCGGACATCATCGCGCTGATGGCTGCGCAGATGCGGGATGGCGCGGCGGCGGAGCGCCGGCGACGCGCGATTTCGGTCTATGCGACCATGGTCGGCGCGCTGCAATTGTCGCGCGCGGTGAACGACAGGAAATTGTCGGAGGAGATTCTGGAGAACGCGGTTGAGGCCGCGCTGACGCTTGCGAACAGGCCGTGATGCATTCGAGATCGACAGCCACCCGGAAATCCTGCGACCGCCCCAAATCTTGCGGCCGCTCGAGTGTGGCCATTTCCAGGCGGCTGCAATGAATCTCTTGCCGGAGCAACACTACGAAACTTGATGCGTTTGCGCCGACCGGGTTAGCTTTGCTCGCGGCCTTACAACTTCCCCAAGTTCGTTTCGCTCGCACCGGATCGCCGCCTGAAATGTCTCAGGCGTCGATCCGGCACTGCCGCCGCGCAACGTCGCTAGATAATTTCGTTTTGCCGAAGTGCCTCAATCGCAGCTGCGTCATAGCCGAGCTCGGCGAGGACACGATCGGTATGCTCCCCGAGCGTCGGCGGGCGGCTCGCGATTTCGCCCGGCGTTTCCGACAGACGCACGGCGGCTCGCACCACCGGCGCGGGTTTCGGCAGGCCCGGATATTCGACGTCCTGCATGAAACCGGCGGCACGAATATGCGGATGGTCCAGCGCCTGCTGCGGGCTCAGCACTGGCCCGGTCGGAATCATCGCACGTCCCAGCGTGTCGACGGCCTCCTGCGTCGTGCGCTCGGCGCACCAGCGCGCCATCCGCTCGCTGATGACGGGGCCGTTGTTGCCACGGCTGATGTCATCGGCAAAGCGCGGATCGTTCAGCCACTGGTCTTCCTCACCCATCAGCCTGGCCCAGCGCTTGAACAGCGGATGCCCGGTGACCTGGCACAGCACCCAGCCGTCCTTGGTGCGGTAGATGTCGGCGGGCGCAGCGGTCTGGCCGAGATTGCCAGATGGCACGCGGTTGACGTTGATGACGGCCTGCTCGATCAGCGTGGCATTGGTGAAGGACAGCGCCGTCGCAAGCAACGCGCCCTCAACGATCTGCCCGCGCCCGGATTTCGCACGTTCCATCAGCGCCGCGAGCGTACCGAACGCGCAATGCAGCGCGGTGCCGAAATCGACCCAGTTCACCGCGGCACGATAGGGCGGATCGCCCGCGCCGGTCATGTACACCGAACCCGACATGACCTGGCCGACACCGTCGAAGCCGACGCGGTCGGACCAGGGCCCCGGCCCGCCGAACGCGGTTGCGGTCGTCAGGATGATGTCGGGCTTGATCGCCTTCAACGAGTCGTAGTCGAGCTTCATCGCGCGCAGGGTTTGCGGCGGCAAATTGGCGACGACAACGTCCGCGGTCGCGATCAGGCGGCGCATCACCTCCTGCCCTTCCGGCTTCATCGGATCGAGCGTGATGCACTTCTTGTTGCGGTTGACCTGGAGGAACAGCGCGCCTTCACCGCCTTCGCCGACCGGCGCCACGAAGCGATCCTCGCTGCCGTCGCGCTTTTCCACGCGGATGACCTCGGCCCCGAATTCGGCCAGCAAGGTCGCACAATAGGGACCCGCGATATAGCGCCCGAAATCCAGGACGCGCACGCCTTCCAGAACTCCCCCCATCGATCCCTTCCTTATGTCTTTCGCCGAGATTACAGGGACTGACGACCACGGCAAGGCGGCCATCGAGATGTGATCGGCGGGTCGTTTCGGCTGGCGGAAATTCTGCTCTAGTATGACCAGTCCGTCCCTTAAGCCGGAGCGCATATCCATGCCGCAACAATTCGATCGATCCGCAGAAGATCTCGGCAACGCCATCCATTTCGAGCACGTCAATATCCAGGTGCCGGATCAGCGCCTGGCGACATTGTTCTATGTCACGGGACTTGGGCTCACCCGCGATCCCTATCTGATGGTGTCCGACACCAACATGTGGATCAACGCCGGACGGAGCCAGTTTCATCTGCCGAGCGGCAGGCCTCAAGTGCTGCGCGGCCATACCGGCCTCGTCATCGAAGGACGCGAGGCGCTGCTGCAACGGCTGGCCTCAGTCGCGAAGAAGCTCGAAGGCACCGCATTCACGTTCACCGAACACAACGACCATGTCGAGGCCGTCTGTCCGTGGGGCAACCGCATGCGCGTCCATGAGCCGGACGCGGCCCGTTTCGGGCGTATCACGCTCGGCATTCCCTATGTCGAGTTCGATGTGCCGGTCGGAACGGCGCCGGCGATTCGCGCCTTCTATCCCGACATCATGGGCATGCCAGCGGCTTTGCGAAACGGCGACGGCACGGTTGCGGCGGTGAAGACGGGCCGCGACCAGCATCTGCTGTTCCGCGAGACTGACCGGCCGCAGGGCGACTATGACGGGCACCATGTGCAGATGTACATCACCGACTTCTCCGGGCCCTACCGCAAGCTGCTCGCACGCGACCTGATCTCCCGCGAGGACAATCAATATCAGTACCGGTTCTGCGACATCGTCGATCTCGACAGCGGCAAGACGCTGTTCACGGTCGAGCACGAGGTGCGCAGCGCGACCCACCCGATGTTCATGCGGCCGATGGTCAATCGCAACCCTGGGGTCACCAACCGCAATTACGCGTTCGGCCACGACCAGACGTCATGGGCGATGGGGCCGGATCTCTACGACGGATAGCGGCAGCGCTGTCCTGCCGCACGCGACTTTCGCGCCAACGAATCGATACGACAAAAAGAAAAAGCCCCGGCGGTTTCCCGCCGGGGCTAAAGTCAGGTCGCTAGACCGATCTTACCAGTTGCGCTGAGCGCGGAGGATCATGGCGATCGAGTCCTGGTCCTTCAGCTCGTAGACCGCGGTCGGCTTTGCGGTCGTGACGGCCGGGGTGATGCCAACCGTGCCGGAATACTTCTGGTCGAGGTGCGTCCAGGAGAGGTCCGCCGAGAAGGTCAGGTTCTTGACCGGGGTCCAGCGGGTGACGACACCGAGCTGGCCGATCGCGAAGTCCGGGTTACAGCCGGTGACACCAGCCAGGCCACCGAACACGCCGCCAGCACCGCCGGCGCCGCAGAGGGTGGTCTTGGCCAGCGTACCGAACTGAGCCTGAGCGTAGGCACCGTAGAGCGCCGAGTTCCAGTAGGGATCCCAGTTGTGGGTGTAAGCGCCGCGGAAGCCCCAGGTCTTGACGGTTTCCTGCGAGCTGCCGCCCACGAACACCGTGTCAGGAGCATTGGCGAAGCCGACGCTGCCGTAGGCACCGGCCGCGCTCGAGCTACCGTACAGCGCGTAGGAGCTGCCCGACAGGTTCTGGAAGTTATAGCGGGTCGCACCGTCGGTGTAGACGCCCTGGATGTTGATCGTGTCACCCGCGCCAGTCGGGATGTTCTTGATCGACAGAGCGAGCTGCACGGCCCAGCCCCACTTGTCATCAGGATGACCGGTGATTTCGGTCGGGCCGTAGTAACCGACGTGGTTATCATGCGCAGCCACCGACGCCTGGAAGAGGCCCCAGGCCTGGTCGACACGCACCTGACCGACGAGGTTCGGCGAACGCGAGCCGCCGATGGCGTTGGTGCCGTACGAACCACCGAGCATGCCAGCCGCGGTCGCGCCGGTCATGTTGAGGTTGCCGGCCTGATAGTACTGGGTCGCGTCTTCCGCCGAGAACGACGCCGTCACGCCCTGACCGAAGTCAGCGGTGTAGGTGAACTGGTTGACACCAGTGACCGTGCCGCTGCCGCCGACGAGGTTGTCGGTGATGTTGCCGGGATAGTTGGTCCAGGGCGCGTCGAACTGCGACACGGCCTTACCCATCGTGAAGCCGGCGAACTGGATGAAGGCGTAGTACACGCCGAGCGCACCACCGGAGGTGTTGCCGTCGGTGCCGTTCACCGCGCCGGAGCCGTTCGAGCCGACGAGGCCGGTGCCCGCAGCGTTGAGACCGAGCGTACCGCTGTACTGGGTGCCGCCCGTTGCCGAACCGGTCGGGGTGTAGTTGCCGGTCGTCCAGGTGAAGACCGCATCGAAATAGGTGCGAACCACGCCGTACTCGGTCGCGGTGCGGGTGTCGATGTTGAGGTCTTCACGAGCGCGCATGGTGTAGTAGTTCATCATGCGGTTGCGAGCACCGGCAGTACCGCCCTGGTTCGGATTGAAGTCCGAATTGGTACCGAGATTCAAATCGGCACGCACGTAGCCACCGAGCTTGATGCAGGTGTCGGTGCCCGGGATGTAGTAGAAGCCGGCGCCGTACAGCGAGCAGATCTTCACGTATTCGACCGCCTTGGCCTTCACGGGAAGATCGGCGGCGAACGCACCGGAGGCGGCCATCAGGCCGGCAGCCGTGCCGAGAAGAAGCGTCTTCGTAAACTTCATTAGTAAACCTCCAGGTCGGTTCAGGGGGCCCGGCTCCTGGACGGAGGCCGCTCTACCCTCTTCAATTTCCGTTCAATTCAGATCCGCACCGAGGGTCCGGACTGAAACGACAGCGAGGTGCCCCCCCTCCGTCGTGGCTTCACATATAGTTTATAAAAACAACTGCCTCAATTTATTGATTTGATGAATCGACAGTTCGAAGGAAGATGTTGCCCAAGCGCAACAGAGACGAGAGGCGCGCGACCCAAGCATATGCAAGACAAAGAAAAAGCCCTCAGGGGGCATCCCGAGGGCTTTCTTGGAGGTCTCGCATCGCTGTCCGTCGACAAAGGTCAAGAGCAGCAAGATTGAGTATGAAGAGGCGTAATTTACTTAATTGTTTTTTGCAAGCATTTAATGCCGAACGATTTCAACCTTTCGGTGTCTAAAACTATCGTCGGTGCGCGATGTTAGAGACGCCTCCCCAATATCCCATTAAAAGACAATAATAAGACAGGGGGGAAGCCACATGATCGAGAAGAAACTCGACAGGGCAATTACGGACTTCATCTGGAACGTCTTCGAGATTCACTCTCAGCTGGAGGATATCCATACCAGCTGGGCCGGACTGCTGGGCATTACCGAGCCGCAATGGTTGATCTTGATGGCCATCACTGAACTGGACGAGGGACAGGGCGTCGCTGGAATCGACATTGCGAACAAGCTGCGCGTTCACCCGGCCTTTGTGACCAACCAGACCAAGACCCTCGAAAAGAGCGGCTTCCTGTCGCGGCGTCCCGGCGCGGACGACGCACGCTTCGTCCTGATGTCGCTCACGACAAAGGCGACGACGGACATCGAGAAGCTCTCCAAGAGAAAGCTCGCCCTGAACTCGACCATGTTCAATGATCTCGACGAGAAGACGTTGGCTACCCTGAACGCTGCGCTCGCAACGATCGCCAAGAACGCCCGACTGGCAGCACGATTGCTGGCTATCGACGCCTCGTAGCGCGAGCCGCCGCAAACGCTCTCTAGAGATAGGCAAGAGGATCGATCTGACGGGCAGGCCCGAACTTGTCGCCGAACCAATCGAAGACGAAATCGTCCACGGCAACGAAATTTTCGACCTCTCCCAAAGGGCACCGGATCGCGTTCGGGACGACGACCGAGCAATGCGCCCCGGATTGGTGGTAGGCAGCTTGCAGTTCGAGCGCGTCCTCCTCCCGCACCATCGAGCGACGCCCGACCGCCACGAGAATCGGACAGGGCACGCGACGCGCCGTCGGCAGGGACCGCGTCGGGCTGTCGCCGCCGACCTCATGCCAGACACCGGTTATCCAGCGAACCGACGCGCGAAGTCGGTGCGAGGCCCAAAAGCCACCGTCGCACACCGCAGCGGCGATCCTGCGATCCGAGCAGGCGAGGCGTGAAGCGTGGCTGGCGCCCGCCCCTTCGCCATAAACACCGATCCGATTTGAATCGACGTCCGGGCGACCATCCAGATAGTCGAGCCAGCAACCAAGAGCATGCTCGGGCCTGCGTGAGCGAGAGACGGATGCATTGCGGCCGTCAACGAGCAGGAGCGAAACTCCTCGGCCAAGCAAGGCCGGAAGCAACCGAGCCAACACCGCGCCCAGATCGGCTTCCTCGTCGCCGACACAAATGACCGCGGGTGCGGAAGCACAATTGCAAGCCGCCGAGACAAAGAAGCCCTCGAGCGTCGCTTGACCAAGATAGTCGATTTCCACGCGCTCAATCCGCTTGGCCCAGCGATCTTCGAGCTTGCCGAGGCTAAGGCCGATCTTGTCCGCGAGATCGATGCCTGCCGCATCTTCGGAGCAGGACAGACTTCTTGCGACTTCGTGGGCGGTCATCGCACACAGATACGATTCGCCTGAAAATCGAGACGAACCTGCTTCGCCCGCGGATTCGGCGAGCACGAGGTAGTCGTCACCTATTCTCGCCCAATCCGATACCCATCGCCGCCTCTGCGCGTCACGCGCGAGTTCGGCGACCGGCAGCCTTTCGAAGAATGCGGAGGCTCGTTCGCGAAGGTGTGCCAGACTGCCGGAAGCGCTGTCACAGAAGCTGTGGGGCGAATGATCCCCGTCCATCTCTCGTCTCCCAAGCGGCGCTGTTAGCGGCTACTCGGGCTCGCCGGATTCGCCTCGTCCACTGGTGTACTTTGCAATATCATCAGAGCAATTCCGATGCCACATCTCGTCGGCTCACGCAGGGCGACATGCGCTGTGCGCGAAGACTGCTACAAGATGACGCACCATCAATGTCGCCACCTTGTTTTGCTCGCACTCTCGCAATCTTCTGCCGCAACCAGCGAAAAAACAGAACGATGTTTCGTGAGAAGGCGCGACTGCAATTTGCGAACGTTCACAAATGAGTATGGCCGCGCGCTGCAGCACTCCTTTCGCTGCGTCTAGCGTATCAGGACACCGGGCGCTCCAGCGCGAGACGGTTGATTCATGAGCACGCTGCCCAAAGAACAAGCCAGTGCCGAGTCCACCGATTCCGGGCGCAGATCCGCAGCGATCCGACACCGTATATCCCACGACAACCCTCGCGTTCAGTGCAGCGCTCTGCACGCGCGCGATGCGCTCGCAGGCCCGCTTGAGCGTGTCCCTCGACGATCGCAGTCAGCCGCACACGGGCGCAGTCGCGACGCGCCTTGTCGAGCCTAACGCTGTCGCGGACGAACGACTGATCGCTCACCAGCGCATGCGCGGGGTGGCCTGGCTGATCGACGACGGACATGACGAGGTCTGCGACAGCAGCTCGTTGATCGCAGCAATCAACGGCGCGGGACCACGCCCTTGCGCGGATTCGCACATTTCGCCGCAGGGCGTCCCGGCAATGTCGGCATTGCTGCCTTGCCCGCGATGAAACATGATGGGTTGCCGGGGATGACGTATCTTTCGAGGTGAATCCGATGAACGAAAACGAAATCCGTCAGCGCATCGTGGAGGTGAAGCAAGGCACGCTGTCGCGGCGCTCGTTCATCCAGACCATGGCTGCGGTCGGGATCGCAGCGCCCGTCGCGAGCCAGATCCTGCTCTGGAACGACGTGGCGATGGCGGATGCCACGCTTCCCTACAAGCCGACCAAGGCCGGCGGCGGCGGCCCGCTGAAAATCCTGATCTGGCAGGCCCCGACCCTGCTCAATCCGCATTTCGCGCTCGGCACCAAGGACCAGGTCGCCTCGCGCATCTTCTTCGAGCCGCTCGCAGGCTGGGACAAGGAAGGCAACCTCGTCCCATGCCTTGCCGCCGAAGTCCCGACCAAGGCGAACGGCGGCCTCTCCGCCGACGGCACCAGCGTGACCTGGAAACTGAAGCAAGGCGTGAAGTGGCATGACGGCAAGCCCTTCACCGCCGACGACGTCGTCTTTACTTGGGCATACGCCGCGGACCTGGCGACGGCTGCGTACACCACGGGATCCTACCAGAATATCAAGGTCGAAAAGATCGACGACCACACCGTCAAGGTGATCTTCAAAGCTCCGACGCCGTTCTGGGCCGACCCCTTCGTCGGCTCGGTCGGCCAGATCCTGCCAAAGCATCATTTCGGCGACTATGCCGGCGCAAAGTCGCGCGACGCACCGGGCAATCTGAAGCCGGTCGGTACCGGCCCGTACAAATTCGTCGAGTTCAAGCCGGGCGACCTGCTCACGGCCGAACGCAATCCCGACTATCACGTCAAGAACCAGCCGCATTTCGACACGCTCGAGCTCAAGGGCGGCGGCGACGCCGTCTCCGCGGCCCGCGCGGTGCTGCAGACCGGCGAATATGACTATGCCTGGAATCTGCTGGTGGAGGACGAGATCCTCAAGCGCATGGAGGCCGTCGGAAAAGGCAAGGTGGAGTTCACCCTCTCCGGCGGCGTCGAGTTCATCGTTCTCAACACCACGGACCCGTGGACCGAGGTCGACGGCGAGCGGTCCAGCGCCAAGACCAAACACCCGACGCTGTCCGATCCGGCCGTTCGAAAGGCATTCAACCTGCTGATCGATCGTGAGGCGATCCAGAAATTCATCTACGGGCGTGCGGCCGTCGCCACGGCGAGCTTCGTCAACCAGCCCAGCCAGTTCAAATCGGGCAAGCTGAAATACGAGTTCGACATCGAGAAGGCGAACAAGATCCTGGACGAGGCCGGCTGGAAGAAGGGCGCGGACGGCATTCGCGCGAAGGATGGCAAGCAGCTCAAATACGTCTTCCAGACCTCGATCAACGCCCCGCGACAGAAGACGCAGGCCATCATCAAGCAGGCCTGCCAGAAGGCCGGCATCGACATCGAGCTGAAGTCGGTCACCGCGTCGGTGTTCTTCTCGTCCGATGTCGGCAACCCCGACACCTATTCGAAGCTCTATTGCGACATGGAGATGTACAACACGACGCAGCCGCAGCCCGATCCGGAGCGGTTCTTGAACCAGTGCGTCTCCTGGGAGATCTCGACCAAGGACAACAAATGGCTCGGCCGCAACGTCTCGCGCTGGTCGGATCCCGAGGCCGACAAGGCCTACAAGGCCGCGCAGAACGAGCTCGATCCGGTCAAGCGCGCCGCGCTGCTGATCAAGGTCAACGAGATCTTCTGCGAGGCCAACGTGCTGGTGCCGCTGCTCTCGCGCAATATCGTCGGCGGCAACGTCAACAGCCTGATGGCGGACATCTCGGGGTGGGATGTCACGACGTGGAATCTGGGGAGCTGGTATCGGAGCTCATAGCTCACCGTGCAGCCAACGCCACGGCGCTCCGGCAGAAGTTGAGGGCGAAGCGTCCGTAGAGAAAGCTGCTCCCCGGTTCCAAGGCAGCGAGACGATAGGAGCTGCCGAGGGCGCGGACAAGCTCGATCGTCTCCATGAGCTCATGGTGCGTCAGCATCAAATGAATGCTCGCCAGCGGCAGCAGCAGGGCTTGAATGCCGAGATTGCTCATGACGATCCCGCTCCTGCACGCGGCAGCGGCATGAATTGCGCGAGATAGGCGCTCCGCCATTGATACGGCGTGTCGCCGACAAAGCGCTTGAACACCGTGGTGAAATGCGCCTGGGTCTGAAAGCCCACGGTCAAGGCGATATCGACGAGCGGAATTTCGGCCTGCTTGAGCAGCTCCTGGGCGCGCTCGATGCGACGCCTCAGCAGATATTCGTGAGGCCGAACGCCGGTGGCGGTGCGGAACTGCGCCGCGAAATGCATCCTGCTCAGGCCCGCAACGGCGGCCATGTCCTGTAGCGTTATCTTGGCGGTCAGGTTCTTGTCGACATATTGCAGAACGCGCTTGAGGCGCCAGTTCTGCAACGACCGAACGGTCCGGCCGGCATCCTCCTCGCGAACGTCGTCAGTTGGGTCGAGCTCGGCCGGTGCGCGAAACGTCTGCCGGCTGAACGTCCGGGTGAGGATCGCAAGCCGAAGGGCGTCGGCCATGATCCCGGAGTGGGCATCGTGCGTGGCTTCGGTCGCCGCGAGCGCATCCGACAGGCGCCGCATCACCGGATCGGTGAATTCTTCCGCTCGCTCGTTCCCAGCAGGCGATCCCGCCAGGAGTTTTGCAGAGAGCTTGAAGCCGGATCCGCGGACGGCAGATCGCTCGACATCGGCTGTTTGCGCCTCCACTGCCAGGGCTACGTCCAGATGGACGAAGGAGAGCATCGCACCGTCTTCGCCGAACCGGTCAGGGAGTTTCGACAACCCGAGCCGATCGCGATCGATCGCCGAGATATCGATCGCGCGAACGCCATGATCCCTAACCACCTGTGAGCGTGACATCTGCAACGACATCGTCGAATCTCCTTATCCCGTTTTCCATCCGGCCTGGCCTGACTGGCTTGTCCGAATGTCATGGGAGCAGAGTAATTCGACGGTCCGCGCGATCCATTCTACGCGCGGGTGCATCGCTAGGTTCTCGGGTTGACCGCGTCATACCTAGGTATGATCGCAGCATGTTCGTCGGGTGAGCCGACCGGCGCGACGCGCCTGCGGTAAGTTGACGCGCTTTTGCCTGCCATCCACCTGCAGAATCGCGGGAGTTCCCCGGTTTTTCCAGGGAATGCCATCCGCCGGCGCTTTCGCCGGATTGAGCGGCGTGAAGGTCTTCCACGAGAGCACGAAAATCGCGCCGCGGGATGTTGTGGACGCGATCAAATCGCGGCATCAACGCCGCTGATATGAGACAAACGGCTGCCAGCGACGATGACTGCTCATGATCGGGCCACGGGTTCATCCATGAGCCGCGCCGGCTTGCGGTTCTGGTCCGCCGTCCTCGCCGTCGCGGTTTTCCTAATTGACGTGCTGACGCCGCTCGAGGGCGCGGTCGCGGTTCTCTATGTCGTGGCCATCCTACTCGCAGCAAGGACCAACCGGCGCGACGACACCATCGTGGCCGCGGCCGGCTGCGTCATCCTGACGATATCAGCCTATCTGCTGTCGCACGGTCTGGAGACCATCGCCTCGCCCGCCCTTCGCGCGCTGGTGAGCCTCGCCGCCATCGGCATCACGACGCTGCTGGCCTTGCAGAATCACGCGGCCACGAAGCGCCTCGCCGCGCAGGCGCGCCTGCTCAACCTCTCGCATGACATGATCTTCGTCAGGGATCGCGGCGGCGTGATCACTTTCTGGAACAAGACCGCCGAGCAGGTCTATGGCTGGTCGGCCGACGACGCGCTCGGGCAGCTCGCCGACGAGCTTCTGCAAACCCAATATCCCGACCGGCGCGAAATCATCGAGTCTGGCCTGCTCGACACCGGTCGATGGGAGGGCCGCGTGCGGCAACGAACGAAAGACGGCGCCGCACTTACCGTCGATGCCCGATGGGCCTTGCAGCACGACCGTCTCGGCAAGCCGGTCGGGGTTCTTGAAACGCACACCGACGTCACCGATCGCGTCGCCGCACACAGCGCGCTGGTGCAGAGCGAGCAGCGATACCGCCGGATGTTCGACGCGAGCCGGATCGGCGTGGTCGAAGAGGACTGGAGCAAGCTCCGAGCCGCGCTGCGATCGCTGGAGATCGCGGGAACCAGCCTGCGCGACCATCTGGCGCAACACCCCGATTTCGTCCGACATGCCCGCCGGCTCGCTGGAATCACCGACGTCAATCCGGCCCTCCAGGCGATGGCAGGAGCAGACCGCGCCTCGGCCTTCATCGAGAATGTGGAGCGGCTTCTCGGCGCGGACGACCGGAGCTTCCTCGGCGCGTTGATCGCGTTCGCGGAAGGGGAGCCGTTCTACGAAGGCGAGACGGAGCTCGTCAGGCTCGACGGTCGCAAGGTTCCCGTGCTGTTCACGATCACCTTTCCTCCCGGGCCCGACGGCGATCGCAACGTGCTCGCCTTCGTGGTCGACATCACCGAACGCAAGCAGGCGCAGGATGCATTGCTCGCGGCGCAGGCGGAGCTCGCTCATGCCGCGCGCCTCGCCACCCTCGGCGAGCTCAGCGCCTCCATCGCCCACGAGGTCAATCAACCGCTGGCGGCGATCGTCACCAGCGGCGAGGCCGGCTTGCGCTGGCTGCGGCGCGAGGTGCCCGATCTGAAGGAGGTTGCGGCGACGATCGGTCACGTCGTCGCTCAAGGCCGCCGGGCCAGCGAGATCGTCACCCGCGTCCGCGCCTTCCTGAAGAAAGCTCCGGCCCAGCGGGACCTGCTTGAGATCAGCGAGATCGTCGAGGACGCGGCGCTCCTCGTCGCGCGCGAGCTCGCGAATGACGACGTCGCCCTCACCGTCGAGACCGAGCAGGGCCTGCGGCCAATTCGCGGCGACCGGATCGAGCTTCAGCAGGTCCTGGTCAATCTCTTGATCAATGCCGCCCAGGCCATGTCAGGCCAACCCGGACCCCGCACCATCACGCTGCGCGCCGGCGCCGTCGACGGTGAAAACCTCGCCATCACGGTGCAGGACAGCGGCCCCGGCATCCGGCCCGACGACCTGCCGCGCCTGTTCGATCCGTTCTTCACGACGAAGCACGGCGGCATGGGCATGGGACTTGCGATCTGCCGAACCACGGTGGAAGCTCACGGCGGCCAGTTGGCGGCCGAGAGCACGCCCGGTGCGGGAGCGACATTCCGCCTGACACTGCCATACAGCCAAGAACACCCCTGACCATGACACGATCAGATCAAGCGCAACCATCGGCCCGATCCCTCAACTCAGTCGTCATCATCGTCGATGACGACGCAGGCATCCGCGCCTCGCTCGACAGCCTGTTCCGATCCGTCGGCCTCGAGACGCGCCTGTTCGGCTCCCCGGCCGAACTGCTCGGCGGCTCGCTGCCCGACGGGCCCGGCTGCATCGTGCTGGACGTCCGCCTTCCCGGCGTGAGCGGGCTCGATCTGCAAAGCCAGCTCGTCCGGCAGGGCATCAGCTATCCAATCATCTTCATGACCGGCCATGGCGACATTCCGATGTCGGTGCGGGCCATGAAGGCCGGCGCGGTCGATTTCCTCGCAAAACCGTTTCGCGACCAGGACATGCTCGATGCCGTGACGACGGCGCTCGAACGCGATGCCCAGCACCGTGCCGAAGCCGCGACCAGGGACGATATCCGTGCCCAGTACGAGACCCTGACAGCGCGCGAGCGCGAGGTGATGGGCCATGTCACCGCCGGCCTGATGAACAAGCAGGTCGCTGCCCTGATCGGCCTCAGCGAGATCACGGTCAAGATCCACCGCGGCAATGTCATGCGCAAGATGGCGGTCCGGTCGCTCGCCGACCTCGTCCGCAAGGCCGAAGCGCTCGGGGTCTCCCAAACCCGCAGGACTACGGACCAAACCTGAGTATAATTCCGGCGGGACTGCCCCGGGTGCATATAAGCCGTCATCGGCCGCGCAATGGGAGATGTTCTCCTTGCGGAACACCGCGGCCAGGATTGTGCGCTGATGGCCAAAACCCCGGTGATTGCGATCGTGGACGACGACGAAGGCGTTCGCGCGTCGCTCGCGAGCCTCGTGCGATCGATCGGCTACGAGGCCCAAGCCTACGAATCCGGCGCGGACTTCCTGCAACATGCGCCGGGAGACGATCCCGCCTGCATGATCGCCGACGTCCAGATGCCTGTTGTCACCGGCGATGAATTGCAGGCCCGGCTGATTGCCGCCGGCCGCCGCTTCCCGATCATCTTCATGACGGCGTTTCCGAGCGAAATCGTGCGCCAGCGCGTGATGGCCGCAGGCGCGCATTGCTATCTCGGCAAGCCCTCCAGCGGTGACGAGATCATCCGTTGCCTTGAAGAGGCGCTGGCAGGCCACGTGCCGTAGTCCGCAAGACGGCCCTCGACCTGAGCCCAGCGTGCGTTCCGACAACTCGGTTGACGGAGCGGAAATACCGGCAAGCCCGGCAAACCTCATATTCGACGTGGATTTCGCGACATCGGCAGGGCCGCGCGTTCTGCCGGAAACGGCTGAGGCACGATGCGAGTGAATGTCACCAGTGCTGCCGCCCCGCGTCCACTGGTCTTTGCCGGCTTTCCGGCAAATTCCTGGGCCTTCGCGCTGCGAACCTGGCTGGCCATGCTCCTCGCGCTCTATGTGAGCTTCTGGCTGGAGCTCGAATCCCCATCGTCGGCTGCGCTGACCGTGGCCGTCCTGGCGCTGCCGACACGCGGTCAGGGTATGGAAAAGGCCGGCTACCGGCTGCTCGCAACCACCATCGGTGTCATCGCCGCGATTGCGATCGCGGGCATATTTTCCCAGACCGATGGCCTCCTGCTCGCGGTATTGGCCATCTGGGTCGGGCTTTGCACCTATGTAACCGGCATGCTGGACGGCAATCGCGCCTATGCGGCGGCGCTTGCCTCCATCACCGTCGCCCTGATCGCCGTCGAGCAGATCGACACGCCGCTGCAGGTGTTCCCGACCGGCGTCGCACGTGGCGCGGCCATCGGCATCGGGGTCCTTGCGGTGGCGATCGTGAATGAGGTTCTGGCCGCACCAAGCTATCATCCCGTTCTGGCGAACCGTCTCGAGGCGCTGCAAGTCCGGGTATCGGACTTCGCGCAGAACGCCATCCGCGGCGAGGCTTCGTCCGCAACGATTGCCGCGGACATGTTGCGCGACATCGCGTCCCTGCATCCGGAGATCGCAAGTCTCACCACTGAATCAAGCAGCGGCACCGCAAGAACCGCGGCTGCACGCACTGCAATGGTCGATCTCGTGACCGGGCTGTCGCTCGCCCGCGCGCTGGCGGTGCTGCCGCGCCCCGTCGCAGCGGCGCAGGACGACCGGAACGACAGCGAATCCAGCCTGACGATGATCTGCCGGGACGTCCTGCTCCGCGAGCTCGCCGGCAGCAGCGCGGACGTGCGCAGCAGCCTCGAGGCGCTACGGACCGGAACGCATCCGCGCCGGCAATGGCGCGCCCCGCTGTACCGCTCACGGCGCATCGCAGCGGAGGGCGGCGTCAGGGCCGCGATCCACTTCATGCTCATCGCAATGATCTTCGTGACGGCGGGATGGCCGGCCACCGAGCTTTGTCTCACCCTGGTCGCAGCCATCATCGGCCTGAGCTCGACGGTCCCCGACCCGCGCGGCTTCACGAGGCTCGCGGTCTTTGCCATGCCGATCGCATGCGTACTGGCCGGTATCCTGAAGTACCTCGTCTTCAACGGCGTATCCGAGTTCCAATTGCTGGCGATCGGCCTTGCGCCCGTCGTGATTGGCGCGGCGCTGCTGATCACGCTGCCAAGCCGCATTCTGTCGCCGATCGGCCGGCTGGTCCTCGTGTTCATGCTGCTCGTCCTCGCGCCGAGCAATCCGCAAAGTTACGATCCGCAGGTATTTGTGGTGACGTGCCTGTTTCTCCTGCTTTCCGCGGTGCTGGTCTTTGCGGCCCAGCTGCTGCTGCCCTCTCTGTCGGGTGACAAGCAGATCCGCTTGCTGGTCGGCGAGGCCCGTCGCGACCTCAACCGTCTCGATTCCCGGCGCGCCCCGAAACTCGCGCCCGGGGAAGCCGCGTTTCGCGATGCCTCGCGGATCGCGCAGATCATGACGGCCAACGCTGAGCCGGCGACCAAGCATCAGGCCGCGGCCGAAATCATGCGCTGGTTCGACCAGGCGGCGACCCTGCGACGGTGCAGGGCCGAGTTGGACCGGTTGCCCGCAAGCCCGCTCAAGGAGGCGGCGTCCGCCGCGCGAGCCGCGCTCACCCTGCGAGACGAGAACGCAATCATGGCGGCCGCCGAGGCGCTGCGCCTGATAGCAGCCGCGCACAACATCGCCGCCGATCAGGCGCTCGCCGCGCTGGTCACGGCAGGCGTCGCATTCCAACCCTCGCAGCTTCCCAGCGGCTCCAGCCAAGGGAAACGGCCATGACGAACACCTATCGGGAGCTCGTCATCGGCGGCGTGCTCATCGCTCCCATCGTCTCCTATGCGGCAATCGCGCTGCTCGCGTTCCTGATGCTCCGCCCGCTGCTGCGCTTCATCGGCTTCGCGAGAATCTTCAGCAACCCGTCGCTCGCCGAGCTCTGCCTCTACGTGGCGATGTTCGGCATGCTCGCACTGTTCTTCTAGGGAAGAGAGTCATGGAAGCCACCCTGCCCCGGGATGCCGCGCAGCGCCCTGGCGACCCGCCAGCTGAACCACCGATCGATTCAGCCGCGCCGGAGACCGTGGCGCGCGACACAAGCGATCTCACGGCGGATAGCGGCAGGGCTCAGGCACACTCAATTCCCTCTGCAAGGCCACTGCGCAAGGCTGTCGGCCGCATCATGCTCAGCGCCGGCAAGCATCTGGCAACCCTCGGCATCGCACTGGTCGCCATCTTGATCTCGGTTGCGACATGGCAGCACTACGTCACCGCGCCCTGGACACGGAACGGCAGCGTGCGCGTCCAGGTCGCCAACGTCGCACCGCAAATCCCGGGCAAGATCGTGGAGCTGCGTGTGGGCGACAACCAGTTCGTCCACAAGGGCGATGTCCTCTACGTCATCGATCCCTTCGACTTCGAGGTGGCCGTCCGCGTCGGCAAGGCGCTCGTCGAACAGCGGGCTGCGGACCTTGAGGTGAAGCAGGCCGAGTTCGACCGGCGCCAGCATTTGTCCAATCTTGCGACGACGCCCGAAGAGCAGCAGATCTTTGCAGGCAACGCGGCGCAGGCGAAGGCCGCCTACGCGGCGGCGGTGCACCAGCTTGCGCAGGCGGAGCTGAACCTGAAACGGACCAGCGTGGCCAGCCCCGTCGACGGCTACGTCACCAACCTCCTGCTGCGCGCAGGCGACTATGCCGTCACTGGAATCAGCAACATCTCGGTGATCGATTCCAACAGTTTCTGGATCGACGGCTATTTCGAGGAGACCAAGATGGCCGGTGTCTGCATCGGCGATCGCGCCGAAGCGCAGCTGGTCGGTTACGACAAGCCGATTCTCGGGCATGTGAAGACCGTGACACGCGGCATCAGCGTGTCGAATGCCGCCACGGGCACGCAGGGCCTGCCCAATGTCGATCCGATCTACACCTGGGTGCGGCTTGCGCAGCGCGTGCCGGTTCGCGTCGCCATCGACACGGTGCCGCCGGATGTGCCGCTGGTCTCCGGCATGACGGCGACGGTGACAATCCGTCAGCCCTCCGCGAGCGATCGCCAAACCCGGTTCGAAGAGTTACGCGCGAGCTTCGTCGATCCCGTCGCCGATCTGTTCGGCGCCGGACGCCCGCCGCGTCCGAACTGCCTCCAGGCCACATCCCAGCAGCGCCCCGAGGTGGAAGCGATTCCGTATTCGCGCGAACCCGCGGTTCCCCCGGCACAGACGATCGCACCCGGCCTCACACCTGGCATCGACGCGTCACCACGCCTGCCCTGAATCAGGCGTACGCCTCTCGTCGCTCTCACACCACACCTCACAGCAGAGGTGCTTGATCCATTTGATTCAATTTAGCTTTTTGCGACACGCGGTCGCACCCCTCGCATTTGCAAAATCTAATACCGCTTAAGCATCCTTAACGAGCCCGGCGGTGAAATCGCACCTATCGTTTGAGCATCGACCAATTGCATTCGGCAGCCGTCACGACGGCAGCGGAATCCAGGATACGGGGACGAACGATGCTCAATGATATGCAAGCGGCCGGCGCCGGGTTGACGTATCAACTCAGCCGTCGCGAACCTGATTCCCCGCGGGAGACCCGCGCATTTCCTCTCGAACGAAGGTGGCGCCAGCCCCGCCAACGGGTCGGAAGCGCGCCCGAGGACATCACGATCTCGCGCTGGATCTGTGCGCCAACAGGAATAAGGCAGGAAGAGGCGACCACGCCTTCCGACCGATACTTCTTCGCCATCGCCTTGAAGACGACCCGCGTCAAGCTGACCAGGGGCCGTCACGCCATCTTCGACGGCGTCATGCCGGCGGGCACGCTGTATATCGGCGCGCCGTCGCAGCAACTCAGTGCGCAGTTCTACGCGCCGTGCGATTTCCTGCACTTCCACGTCTCTGCCGGCAGTTATTTTCCGACTCTTCGGCCTGGAGCAGGATATGCCTCGGCCGAAGCCCTCAACGACCTCGTCCTGCTCCGCGACCCCTTCGCCGAGCAGCTTGCGAAAGCGTTGACCGAACGCGGCCATTCAGCCGACCGGGAATTCGCGCGCTGCATCGGCCAGACGCTGGCCCTGCACCTTGCCCGGCGCGAGCTGCCGCACGCAAAAGTCAATGCCTTGCCGAAATGGCGGCTGCGGCGGGTCGAGGAATATGTCGGGACGCATTTCGACCACTGCATCAGCCTGTCCGAGCTTGCCAAGGTCGCGGGACTGTCCCGGATGCACTTCGCGGCTCAGTTTCGCGTCGCGACGGGATACCGGCCGCGGGAGTACCTGCTGTATCAGCGCATCGAGCGCGCGAAATCGCTGCTGTCGAATTCCGAGATGGCCCTGGCCGAGGTGGCGCTGACCGTCGGCTTTTGCACGCAGGCGCATTTCTCGACCGTCTTCAAACGGATCACGGGTGACACGCCGGCGCGCTGGCGATGCGCCAGCCGCAACGCGCTGGCTTCGTCCAGGCTCTCCGGCGGCGATCCGGCTTCGACACGCAAGGCGGTGTCTTGCGTGCTGCCCGCGGACTTCTCGTGAATCATGCGAAATGAGAAACCGCGGGAGTTCGTGAAATACTTCTGTTACGGGATCGGCGATGCTGTGCGTGTTAGGTGACTTAGACCCCCAAGTCACCGCTCGAGCCTCTCTCCTCCCTGGGCCAACGAGCATTTTGGGGCCGTCCTCCCCCAAGGACGGCCCCCTTTTTTCGACAGCACGGCGCGATCAGTGACGCGCAACCCAGGCGCGGACGCCCTGAAGACTCCTGAAATCGTCCAGCGAACGCGCCGGAACTCCGGGCGCGATTTCGGCGGCCATGCCACTCAGCGCATGTCCCGGACCGAGCTCGAGAAAGCCCGTCGCGCCCGCTTCGACACAGGCTTGCAGGCAATCGGCCCATTGCACGGTGTGCGAGATCTGCGCGGCAAGCTTGTCGAGACCGGTCTCGAGCGAGACGACCGGAGCGGCGTCTATTCCGCTCAGAATGCGCGCACCGGTTCTCGGCGGGAACACCGCCGGCGCCAGGCGCAAGGTCTCACGAAATACGACAGAGGCTCCGGCGAGCCGTTTGGTGTGGGAGGCAACCTCAACCGGCAACGCGACGATCCTTGCCGCGCGCATGGCCCGTGCGTCTGCGGCAATCCTGCCCAACACCTCACGATCGCCGCCGATGACAAAGGCATCCCCGGGATTGACGATGGCGATGGCTGCGCCGTGACGCTCGCAAAGGCGACCGACCTCGTCTGGCGAAAGACCGCGAACGAAGATCAGCCCGTCGCCAGCTTGCGTGGCCGCATCCATCGCTTCTGCGCGGCGCGCCACCTGATCGAGCGTGGCGATCGCATCGAACAAGCCGCCGACACCCCAGGCCGCGACCTCGCCGACACTGTAGCCGGCAATGATGAATCCGCGTGGAACCACATCTCCAAGCGCGCTCGCCGCGGCGAGCGGCTGCAAGGTGCAAAGAATTTGGCCGGCACGATTGCGGTGCAGGGCCTCATCGGGCTCGTCGCGCACGAACTCGCGCGGATCCTTGCCGCCGAGCAATGTCGTAGCGTACGCAAACAGGTACGCGGCTTCTGGTGCGTCGCCGGTGAGAGCGAACATCTCCCGGTGCTGCCTGCCTTGGCCAGAGCACAGGATCGCAAGCGTCATGGTCGCTACCTAGCCCGGAAAGAGCATTGCGATCGCAATCGCCAAGGTCACGGCGCTGAATCCGGTGCTGGCGATGACCATGGACCCTGCCGTTGCGGAATCCAGCCGGTAGTTGACCGCGAACAAGATTCCGAAAAAGCCCGAGGGTATTGCGGCGAGCAGAATGGCCGTTTTCGCCGCATCCTGCGGGATCGGTATGACGCGAATGACCGCAACGGCCAACAGCGGGCGGACGATGTCCGAGGCCACCGTTGCAGCGGTGACCTTCCAATCCGGCCGAAACGATTGCGCCGACAGAATGGCTCCGGTGAGGAACAGGGCGACGCCGGCAGCCGAACTTCCGATCAGCGCGAGGCTCGCATGGGCCAGTGCGTCGAGGCTCACATCCGACAACGAGAACAGGATGCCAAGCGCGGGCGCGAGCACCACCGGCTTGGTGATCGCACGCCGGACCGCTGTCAGGACCTGCCGCGCCGCCATTTGCTCGCCGCGCGCCTTGGCGGCGCCCATTTCCGCGATAATCAGGGTCAGCGGACTGATGAGGATCGAGCCCGCCGCCAGTGCAACGGCAACCGGGACGGTGCCGGTCGGTCCCACGACGGACGTCATGATCGGAAGGCCCACGCCAGCGAGATTCGGAAAGCCAATCGTCAACGCCTGTAACGACGCCTCCGACTTGGAGACCTTGGAGAACCTGCGTGCGGCAAGATACCAGGCGAGATAGAGCAGCAGCATCGTCACGCCGAGCACCAGGAAGAGCGGAACCTGCTCGATCATCTCACGACGCGACGCCGAGGCGGTCGCCGCGAACAGAGAGGCCGGCAGCGCAAAATCCATCACGAGTGCATTGAGAGCATCGACATGGAGATTGTCGACGACATGAAACTTGCCGGCGGCGTATCCCAACAGCAGGACGAAGAAGACCGGCACCAGGGCCATCAATATTGCATTGGACGTCATGGGCTCAGCCCCTCACGGGCTTCGACGAAAAGTGTCATTGCAAGCAGGTCGGCCGATCCGCCCGGGCTGAGACGACGGACGACGAAGCTGTCGTGGATCGATTGGGCCCGTGCATGCCAGCCGGACGCGCAGACACCGCCTGAAGCGATGAAGCGACGCGCCGCATCATGTGCAAAGCGAAGGCCGTCGAGCCCACCGCGATGCAGGAGGTTGGTGTCTTCAACGGATGCGATCAGGGCAAAGCAAGCCTCGACCCGGGCAGCTTCCGCATTCTCCGGCGCGACAGCCCTCGCTGTGCGCAAGGCCGGCAAACCGATCCCGTAGACGCTGGGAAATCCTGTCGCGGCCTCGATGCGCGCACCGCCCGCGCGAAAACGGCGGCGGGCCACGCTGCCATGGCTGTGCAGCAGCACTGGACCATCAAGTATGCTGTCACCCCACAGCCGCGCCACGACATCGCCAAGCGGGAGTTCGTCGTCGACCAAGCCGCTGGCTTTCGCGCCGGCCGCCGCGCACAGAAGGCCGAGCCCGAAGATCGCGCCACGGTGCGTGTTGACCCCCGCGGTCGCCGCAAGCATGGCGCGCTCCGCCTCCAGTCCGATGATCCGCAGCCGCCCCATGCCGCAGCCGAGCGCACCCGCATCGGCGAGACGTTGCAGATAGGGTTTGATGGCTGCTGCGCTGCGACGAAACGTGCCCGCGTCCATGTCGTCGTGACTGCCATTGTCGACATGGCTCACCAGCCCCGGCTTCGGCCAGGTTTCGAGCTCCTTGACGAGGCAGTCGGCGGCGACGGCGCCGATCACAGATGCATCGGGCATCATCTGCCGCTGGCGCAGGATCGGCCGTTCCATACCTCGTGGGGCCGTGGTGATCATGATCCCATAGCTCCCGACATGAATTGATGCCGGCCGAGCAGGACCACGCTCTCGATGCGCTTGACCAGAAGCTCGCTGGCGCCGCCGTGAAATTCGCGCCAGTTCACCGCGGCGCCGTCGGCGCCCATCAGCTCGCCATCAAGCCGCATCGGCGCGCCGGTCTCGATCGCGGCGACATCGGCGACGAAACGATCGATGTCGGTCTCGCGGCGAAACTCGTAGAGGACATCGAGGTCGGAACGGCCCGTCACGTAGTCGAGCCCGGTCAGCGACTGCCACGCCAGGCTGCCGAAGACGCGCGCGTCCACCGCATGGCGAAGCGCCAGGGCATCGAGCCGGTCGAGCGTTGGCCACCAGTTGCGCGGCGCGTAAGCCCGCGCCTGCCGCAGCAATGGCGGCCTCGCGACGGAGGCGACGTGGTCGAGATCAACCAGAAGGGAGATCCGTTTCTTGCCGGCCGAGGGCGGCAAGGGCAGGCCCAAAGCGAGGCCGGTTGCCTCGCCCGGCAAGGCGCGCCGCCTGATCGTCGGCCATCTCATTTTTGGCCAGCGCGCGAGAAGAGGATCGGTTGCGAGATCGCCTCGCGCCTCCAGCATCGCGCACCAGCCTGCCGGGCTGACGAAGACGAGGTCGTGACGACCGGGTGGACGCTCAGCGCACTTGCAAGGCGAGGTCACGAACGCGCTCCGCGATCTCGGCGGCCTTCAGCCGGCCGCCACGTTCCTTGCCGAGCGCATCACGCTGGTCCCGTGCGGCCGGCAGGTCGACCAGCAACGCCTCCAACTGGTCGGCCAGCGAAGCGGCGTTGCTCCAAATCATGTGAACGGCGCCCATCTGTGCGAGATTGGACAGGCCCGGAGCGAACACCGGCGTCGACTTCGCCTTCTCCTGGAGCGCCTCCATCGACAGCTTGGTGACCTTCGCCATCGAGGGCAGGTCCATCACCGCGGGTTCGGCGCCGGGCAATCCGACCAGCACGCGCGTCGCAAGGCCCGTCGCAAGCAGCGCGCCCGCAGCCGAGTGACCGTACAGAAGGCCGATGGTCGGGCGGCCATTCGTGTCCGCATGGATCAGCACTTTCGCCAGATGCGCGAGGAATTCATTCAGCCCGAGCAGCTCGTCGCGCTTGCTCATGCGCTGGCTGTCGCTGTCGACGAGCACCAGGATCGGCCCGGAGTCCCGGCCGATCGAGTCCAGGACATGGCCGGACAATCTGATCGCCTCGTCGACACCCAGCGCAGTCCGGTCCGCAACACCAAGGACGAGCATCCGGACACCCGAGCGCAGCGTCGCCGAGCCGAGGATGACGCCCTTGTCGCGCCTCACCTCATGGCCGTCGGGAAAGAGCGAGGCGATGATTTCATCGAGCATCACGGCTGGTCCTCCCGATCCGGTTGGCAAGGGCAATGAACTGGTCGGCCGGCAATTCGGGAACGGCTTGAGCGTCCGCGATACCTTCCGCCGTCCAGATGTCGATGGCATCTCCGCAAGCACCAAAACTGCGCAGCCGGCCGGCAAGCCGGTCCTGTTCGGCCTTCAGCCTGTCGAGACCGAACGGTCCGACCAGGCCGAGCAGCTCGAGCGCGGCCTCGCGAAAATCCTGTACATTGTCGTCGGCGAAGACATCGGCGGCGCCGAGCAGCCGGCGGTGCTTGCCGCCCATCGTCCGCCAGACCAGCGCGCGGTCGCGCGAGTCGAACTCCTCGACGCCGCGATTGGTCTCGATGACTTCGGGGCCCGACACCGCGATGCGCCCCGGCTCCGAGACGGCGAGCGCGGAGCAACAGCCCGCGATCAAGCCGCCGCCGCCATAGCATCCGGACCTGCCACCGATCAGGCCGATGACCTTCACGCCGGCGCTGCGAGCTTCCATCACGGCACGCATGATCTCGGCGATGGCAAGCTCGCCGGCATTGGCTTCCTGCAACCGGACGCCTCCGGTATCGAACAGGACCAGCACGGGGACCGTGCCGATCTCGCGCGCTGCGCGGAGCAGCCCGGTCAGCTTGGCACCGTGCACCTCGCCGAAGGCACCGCCCATGAAGCGTCCTTCCTGTGCGGCGACGAACACGGGTGAGCCGTCAAGCCGACCGTGACCAACGACGATGCCGTCGTCGAACTGCTCGGGAAGATCGAATATCTTCAAGTGTGGACTGACCTCGCGCTGCCCAGGCCCGATGAACTCAATGAGGCTGCCGGCATCGAGGAGCAGCTCCAGCCGCGTGCGGGCCGACGCCTCGTAGAAGCTGGTGCTACGGGCCCGCTCGGCCGGGGCGACGTCCTTGAGCGGCGCAGTCATTGGCCGTTCTCCGCGATCAATCGCACCGCCTGCGCCAACCGCAGCGAAACCGTATCGGGACGCGCGCCGCCGTCATTGATCGAGAATTTCAGGCCTCCGGGTGAATAGCGCTCGACGAAATCGCCGATCACGGCACTCCAGACCTCGCCGAAACCGACCGCCGCGGTCTTGATCTCGACCGCGCATTCCGCATCCGGCAGCACACGCTCCACCAGCACTTCCAGATTGCCCGAGGCGACAACGCCGACGATCGCGCTTCGCCTGGCGCCGCCAGCACGCGCGCGAACCGGATGTCGAAAGCTGAGATCTTCCATGGCGCGTCCTCACCAGTTCCTGAATTTCGACGGGGGTGCGTACAGGCCGCCCGACCAGCGCACGAGGTCCTTGATCGAGCGCGCCGCCAGCAGGCTCCGATCCGCATCGAGCGGATTGATGCCGAGATCTTCCGGCCGGCGGATCACGCCGCGCTCGCGCAGACGCGCGACCATGCCGCGGTCCCTCCGACGGCCGACATCGGTGTAGCCGGCAACGCCGCGGATGGCCTGCTCGCGCTCCTGCGCGGTGCGACACAGCAGGAGATTCGCAACGCCCTCCTCGGTGACGATGTGCGTGACGTCGTCGCCATAGATCATGACCGGCGCAAGCTCGAGCTTCAGCTTCTCCGCGAGCTCGATCGCGTCGAGGTTCTCGACGAACAGAGGCACGTTCTTGTCGCCGAAGGTCTCGCCGATCTGCACGACCAGCTTGCGACCGCGGCGTAGCGGCGCCGGACTGTCAGGATCGGCCTCCGCTCCGGCCCTCAGCCAGGGCTCACTCGGATGACGCCGCCCGCGGGCGTCTGCCCCCATGTTCGGCGCGCCACCGAAGCCTGCAATGCGCGAGGTGGTGACGGTCGACGAATTTCCCTGCAGGTCGATCTGCAACGTGGAGCCGATGAACATGTCGCAGGCATAGAGCCCGGCGGTCTGACAGAAGGCGCGGTTCGAGCGCAGCGAACCGTCGGGACCGGTGAAGTAGACGTCGGATCTGGCGCGGATGTAGTCATCCATGCCGACCTCCGAGCCGAACGAGTGGATCTGCCGCACCCAGCCGGACTCGATCGCGGGAATCAGCGCGGGATGCGGATTCAGCGCGAAGTGAGTAGCGATCCTGCCCTTCAGCCCCAGCCTCTCGCCGAAGGTCGGCAGCAGGAGCTCGATCGCGGCCGTGCTGAAGCCGATGCCGTGATTGAGCCGCTGCACACTGTAGGGCGCATAGATGCCCTTGATCGCCAGCATCGCGGTCAGGATCTGGCCCTCGGTGATCGCGGCGGGATCGCGCGTGAACAGGGGCTCGACGAAGAACGGCTTGTCGGCCTTGACGATGAAGTGGACGCGGTCCGCCGGAATGTCGACCCGCGGAACGGTCTCGAGGATCTCGTTGACCTGTGCGATCACGATGCCGTCCTTGAACGCCGTCGCCTCGACCACGGTCGGGGTGTCCTCGGTGTTCGGGCCGGTGTAGAGATTGCCCTCGCGGTCGGCGCTGACGGCGGCGATCAGCGCGACGTGCGGCGTGAGATCGATGAAGTAGCGGGCGAACAGTTCGAGATAGGTATGAACCGCGCCCAGCTCGATCTTGCCGCCGAACAGCATGCGCGCGATGCGCGCCGATTGCGGCCCGGAATAGGCATAGTCGAGCCGCTTGGCGACCCCGCGGTCGAACAGGTCCAGATGCTCGGGCAGAACGACGCCCGACTGCACCATGTGCAGATCGTTGACCCTGGAGAGATCGACCGCCAGCAGCGCACGGCTCAAGAGATCCGCCTGCTTCTGGTTGTCGCCTTCCAGGCAAACCCGGTCGCCTGGCCGGACCACGGCCTCCAGCAAGCGCGTGACGTCGTGGGCTTCGACGATTTTGCCGCGGGCGACGCTCGATCCCGCCGCAATGCGGGCATCGCGCGCGGCGCGGTTGTTCTGCCAGCTCGTCATGGCCTCGTCCTCTCCCACTTCACCGTGATCGCTCTCCAAGCCAGGCCGGTGCCGGCTATGGTGCTGGTCGTCTCGATCACATTCATGGACATTCTCCGGATGGGGCGGTCGGGCCGGCGGGAGTGCAGATGCTCCCGCCGTCCTTCCTTCTGCCGATCGTGCGTCAGGACCGGCAAAAGCCTCGTCAGCGCGTGACCGGCTGCTGGATGCTGCGCGCCGCGCGGGTGATGATCGCCGCGACCTCCTTCGGATGCGACTCGTAGACCGAGTGGCTGGCGCCCGGGATCACGGTGGTCTGGCTCTTGGCGCGCTCGTAGTACCAGCGTTCGAGATCCGGATTGATGATCTGGTCGCTGCCGGCGACGATGCCCCAGCTTGGCTTGGTCTTCCACGCAGCCGCCGTCAGCGGCGTGCTGAACACCTGGGTCGCGGCCAGGACCTGGGAGCGCGCAACGAATTCGGCGCGCTCACGCGGCAAATCAGGCGCGAACAGTTTCGGGAATTGCACGGGATCGAGATAGGTAAACTTGTCGGGCGTCACCTTGATGACGCCTTCGGTCTTGCCGAGCACGCTCGGCGTCTTCTTGCCCAGCGCAGATTCGTCCTCGCCGACGTCGGGCGCGTGCGCAGCGACGTAGACGAGACCGACGACGTTCGGGTGAACGCCGGCCTCGGTGATGATCGAACCGCCATAGCTGTGACCGACGAGGAGGGTCGGACCATCCTGGAGATCGAGAACGCGCTTCGCCGCCGTGACATCGTCGGCGAACGAGGTCTCGGGCTCCTGCACCATGGTGACGCGGAAGCCTTCCTTGATCAGGATCTCGTAGACCGGCTTCCAACCGGATGCATCCACCCAGGCGCCGTGCACCAGGACGATGTTCTTCGGGGGTTCTGCGCGCGCGGGGGCGACGGTCGAGAACAAGGAGAGAGCGGCGGCAACGGCGAGGCCAGCGTTGAGGTGTTTCATGTCGGGATCACTCCGGGTTGGAATGACGCGACACTAGGTCCGGGGCCTGCCATGCGTATTTCCGCAAACAACTATCCTTGCGACTTCGCACGCCGGGACACGCGACTGGCGACGATCGCCACTCGCACATCCGCCGGACGCGGCCTAGCTGAGAGACGCATCTCAAGCGAAGAGCGAGCGTCATGCAACTGACATCCGTGACAAGAATCTCTCGAGAGCGTGAACGCCCGGCGTTCGGACACGAAAGACGATCGATGCGCGCTCGGTCATTCACGACAACGTTCCTGACCTCACTCGAAATCCAAGCATAGGATCGAACAATGACATCCATCGCAAAGTGCCGGGCCGCTCTCTTCGTCCTGCTGTGCGCAACGATGCCGGCCCATGCCGGCAGCTGCACGGATGACATCGCGCAAACCCAGGCCCAGCTCGATCTGGCCATCGAGAAGGACGCGGGCTCCCATGGCTGGAAGCCGGAGAGCCTCAACGCGTTGCGGAACCATCAACCAACGCCGCGCTCGCTCGCGGAATCGGAAGGCAACAACGGCGTCGGTTTCACCGATGCGCTCGATTCGCTTGATCGCGCGCGCACCGCCGATAGCACCGGCGACATCGCCGCGTGCAGCCGGGAAATTGCACGCGCGCGGGCTGTCCTGAGATAGCGAAGGCGACTTCAGGACCGTTGGTAAAGCGATGCGTCTCGCGGTCGTGCAGCCGGGGAGCAGGACGTGCGTTCTGGAAATACCTGCGCACGCGCACCTTTCTATTGTCGATCTCGGTCAGCCGGAGTCACGTTCCATGCAAAAGCAGCATCTAGCAAACAACGGTGTGATGCTTGCAGCGGCCATACTGTGGCTGGTCTCGGCTGCGGCGATCGCTCAAACAACAGTGCCAGGGATGCAACCTCCTGCCGGCATGCTTGCGACATCGCCGCTCAACCCGCAATCGACGCGGCCTGTGGGCATTCCATTGGGATCGACCGAGATCGCAACGCCGGGTATCTCACCGATCACTCCCGCGCAAAGCATGATGGGCTGCGTCAGCTCCGCGAATACCGCATCGACTGGAGCATTGTTCGACGGCGGCGGGCTGTCCGGTGGCTCCGCCGCCAATTGCACCGGCAGCACCGCACTTGCCTCACCCCTGCCTTCGACATCGACGGTGGGACGCGTCGGGATTCCGCTGGGAGCCACCGAGATCGGCGGCGCCGGAATCAGTCCGACCGTGCCGGTGCCCGGCCCCACGTCCACGATCGGCACGACGCCGATCGACGGCCCCGGCAATCCCTGAGATCAAGAAGGACCATCGCCGTGAAACGGAATCTCACCATTGCGCTGCTTGCACTCGCCGCGATCCTGACCGGCTCAGGCCTCTGGTTCTTCGGCACCGACCGGAAGCCGGCGGTGGCAGCCGCACCCGTGCCCGCCGCCGTACCGGTGGTCGCCGCCACCATCACCGGCAAGGACGTTCCGATCTATCTGCGCGGCATCGGCACGGTGATCGCTTACAACACCGACGTCGTGCGCAGCCAGATTCAGGGACAGATCGTCAAGATCGCCTTCACCGAAGGACAGGCCGTCAAGGCCGGCGACCTGCTCGCCCAGATCGACCCGCGTCCTTATGAGGCGCAGATCGAACAACTGACGGCCAATCGCGACAGGGACCAGGCGCAGCTCGCGAATGCCGAAGCCAATCTCTCCCGCTACAACCAGCTCGGCGACAAGGGCTATGCGACCCCGCAACTGATCGAAACGCAGACGGCGCAGGTGGCGCAGCTCAAGGCCGCCGTGAAGGCCGACCAGGCCCAGATCGACGAGGCCAACGTCCAGCTCAGCTATACCCGCCTGACATCGGCCATTCCCGGCATCACCGGCGTCCGCCAGATCGATGTCGGCAACGTCATTCATCCGACCGACGCCAACGGTCTCGTCGTCGTCACCCAGATCGAGCCGATCTCGCTGCTGTTCACCCTGCCGCAGACGGACCTGCCGGTGATCGAGGAGCACGCCGCAAAGGGCGCGCTGAAGGTCATCGCCTATAGCCAGGACAACAAGATGAAGCTCGACGAGGGCACGCTGCTGCTGGTCAACAACGAGATCGCGGGGACGACCGGCACCGTCCAGCTCAAGGCGGTGTTCCCGAACCATGAGCACCGGCTGTGGCCGGGCCAGCTGGTCAACGCGCGCCTGTTGCTCGAGATTCAGAAAGACGCGCTCACTGTCGCAGGCTCAGCCGTGCAGCAGGGGCCGAACGGCAGCTATGTCTATGTCGTGGCCAAAGACCAGACGGTCGCCTTGCGGCCCGTCCACGTCGCGGAGATCAGCGACGGCCAGGCCCTGATCGACAAGGGGCTGAAATCAGGTGACGTCGTCGTGATCGACGGCCAGTACCGGCTCGCGGAAGGCAGCCGCGTTCATGAGTTGCATGGCAAGGCCGCGCGTGAAGCCGACCTGCAGAGCGCCGTGCAGGATGCGATCCCATGAACCTCTCCGCGCCCTTCATCCTGCGGCCGATCGCGACCGCCCTGCTGATGGCGGGCCTGCTGCTATGCGGCCTCGCGGCCTATCCGCTGCTGCCGGTCGGCGCGCTGCCGAACGTCAATTACCCGACCATCCAGATCTCGGCGCAGCTGCCCGGCGCCGACCCCGGCACAATCGCCTCGTCGCTCGCCACGCCGCTCGAGCAGCAGCTCAGCCAGATCCCCGGCGTCACCCAGCTCACCTCCTCCAGTGCGCTCGGCGTCGCCCAGCTCACGGTGCAATTCGAGCTGTCGCGCACGGTGGACAGCGCGGCGGTGGACGTGCTGGCCGCGATCAATGCGGCGAGCCCCTTCCTGCCGCCGAACATCCCCTATCCGCCGACGATCAGGAAGGTGAATCCGGCGGAGACGCCGATCATGCTGATCGCGCTGACGTCGGACTCGCTGCCGCTGACCACGGTGGATGCCTATGCGGAGAACATCCTGCTGCCGAAGATCTCGCAGGTGCCAGGCGTCGGCCTCGTCGGAATCGGCGGTCAGCAGAAACCCGCGATCCGCGTCCGCGTCAATCCGCAGGCACTTGCCGCCCGCGGCATCGGCCTCGAAGACGTCCGCAACGTGATCGCCGGCGCCAATGTCGACCTGCCCAAGGGCACGCTCAACAGCCCGCGCGTCACCTATACGCTGAACACCAACGATCAGCTGCTCAAGCCGTCCGCCTATGAAGACCTCATCATCGCCTATCGCAACGGCTCGCCGGTGCGGATACGCGACATCGGCACCGCGGTCGACGGGCCCGAGAACGACCTTCTGGCCGGCTGGTACGGCAAGGAGCCGGCGATCATCCTGGCAGTCCAGCGCGTTCCCGGCGCCAACGTGATCGAGACCGTCGACCGCATCAAGAAGCTGCTGCCGCAATTGCAAGCCTCCGTTCCGCCCGCGATCAAGGTGACGATCGCCGCCGACCGGACCGCCACCATTCGCGCCGCCGTCTCCGACGTTCAGTTCACGCTGATGCTGACGGTCGCACTGGTGGTGATGGTCATATTCCTGTTCTTGCGGAATTTCTGGGCCACCATCATCCCGGCGATCACGGTTCCGCTGTCGCTGGTCGGCACCTTCGCGGTGCTTTACGTGCTCGGCTACAGCCTGGACAACCTCTCGCTGATGGCGCTGTCGATCGCGGTCGGCTTCGTGGTCGACGATGCCGTCGTGGTCATCGAGAATATCGTGCGCCATCTCGAGCAGGGCATGACGCCGATGGAGGCCGCGCTCAAGGGTTCCAGCGAAATCGGCTTCACCATCGTCTCCATCACCTTGTCGCTGATCGCGGTGTTCATCCCGCTGTTCCTGATGGGCGGTTACGTCGGCAAGCTGTTCCAGGAATTCGCCGTCACGATCACCGCGTCGCTGCTGCTGTCGCTGATCATCTCGCTCACGCTGACACCGATGATGTGCGCGCGGCTCCTGAAGGACGAATCGCGCAGGAAGCACGGCCGGCTCTATCTCATCTTCGAACGCGGCTTCGATGCCCTGCTGGCACTCTATGCTAGAGGCTTGCGCATCGTGCTGCGCCATCGCTTCGCGACGCTGCTGGTGATGCTCTCGACCGTCGCGCTGACCGGCTATCTCTACGTGATCATTCCCAAGGGTTTCTTCCCGCAGCAGGACACCGGGCAGATTGTCGGCATCACCGAAGCCGCACAGGACATCTCCTTCCCCGCCATGTCCGAGCGCCAGCAGGCGGTCGTCGACATCCTCTCGAAGGACCCGGCGGTGCAGTCGGTGGCGAGCTATATCGGCCCGGGCGGCCCGACCGCGACGCTCAACCAGGGCCGCATCTTCATCGTCCTGAAGCCGAAGCCCGAGCGCAAGGCCAGCGCCTACCAGATCATCGAGCGGCTGGGGCCGGCGCTCGCCCATATCCAGGGCATCAGGCTCTACATGCAGGCGGCGCAGGACATCACCATCGGCGCGCGCCTGTCGAAGACGCAATATCAGTACACGCTGACGGACGCCGATTCCAACGAGCTCACCAGCTGGTCGGCGATCTTCTTGGCAAAGCTCCGCGCACTCGACCTCATCACCGACGTCGCGAGCGATCAGGCCAATGCCGGCCCGCGGCTGGAGGTGACCGTCAATCGCGAGGTCGCATCGAGCTTCGGTATCCTGCCCACGACGATCGACAACACGCTCGACGACGCGTTCGGCCAGCGCATCGTGTCCACGATGTTCACCTCGCTGAACCAGTACCATGTCGTGATGGAGGTCGATCCGCGCTTCCAGTACGGCCCCGAAGCGCTCAAGGACATCTACCTGAACTCGTCGACCGGCCAGCAGGTCCCCCTGAGCACGCTGGTTCACACCGTGATCAAGCCTGCGCCGATCCTGATCAACCACCAGAGCCTGTTTCCCTCGGTGACGATCTCGTTCAACCTAAAACCCGGCGTCGCGCTGGGCGATGCGGTGGCGGCGATCCAGAAGATCGAGCGGGACACTGGCAGGCCCGCCTCGCTGGCGGCCTCGTTCCAAGGCAATGCGCAGGCGTTCCAGTCTTCCCTGTCGGGCACGCCGCTCTTGATCGGGGCGGCGCTGATCGTGATCTACATCATCCTCGGCGTGCTCTATGAGAGCCTGATCCATCCGATCACGATCTTGTCGACGCTGCCTTCGGCCGGCATCGGGGCGCTGCTGTTGCTGCTGGCGGTCCACATGGATCTCAGCGTCATCGCCATCATCGGCATCATCCTGCTGATCGGCATCGTCAAGAAGAACGGCATCATGCTGGTCGATTTCGCCCTTGAGGTGGAGCGCCAGCACGGGCTCAGCCCGGAAGAGGCGATCTACCAGGCCTGCACGCTGCGCTTCCGGCCGATCCTGATGACGACGATGGCCGCGCTGCTCGGAGGCGTGCCGCTGATGATCGGCTCCGGCACCGGCGCGGAGCTGCGCCAGCCGCTCGGCTACACCATCGTCGGCGGCTTGATGCTGTCGCAGGTTCTGACGCTCTACACGACGCCCGTCGTCTATCTCTATCTCGACCGGCTCAGCAACTGGCTGACCGGGCGCAAGCCGCGGGCGACCGCGACACCCACACCATCCACGACCGAGGCAGATACGGGCTTGAGTCATGAATCCGCTTGAGAAGGTCACCGCCGGCACGACGGCTTCGATGCTGGTGACCGTCACGCCCGAGATGACGGTCGGCCATGTGGTGCCGGGAATGCCTGAAGTCTACGGCACGCCGATGATGATCCTGCACATGGAGATGGCCGCAGGATCGGCGGTTCAGCCGTTGCTGCCCGCGGGCCATGTCAGCGTCGGAATGATGGTCAATATCCGCCATCTGGCGGCAACCCCGGTCGGCCGTACGGTGCGCGCGATCGCGCGGGTCGTCGCGGTCGAAGCCAGGAGCATCCTGTTCGACGTCGAGGCCTGGGACGGCGACCGCAAGATCGGCGACGGCACCCATCGGCGCGGCGCGTCGACGTCGCCGAATTCGAGCGGCGGTTCGGCGTGACGACACCCATGGCAGAGATGGCCTAGGGTCGCAGGCTTCGTGCATTTTGACAAAGCGCCTGCGAAAACGCAAAAGACCGTTCTTCGGCGCCGCGGTAAACCTCTCGCATGACGCTCGACCGCCTGGATGGCTCTAACCCCGTACAGCCCCAGCGATGGTGGCGTCGTGTGCTGCCGATCCAGACAATACAGGATCGCATTCTGCTGTGGGCTTCGGGCAGCCTTGCTTTGACCCTGCTGTCCTTCGCCTGCTCGCTGCTCGGAGACAATTTCACGATAATCGCCTTCGCCGCTGTTCTGGCCGCTTCGCTGACGCTCGTCGGCGCGATCATGGATATCACGGCCCTGAAGAAGGCCCATGTCGAACTGGAACACAGCGAGCTCCGTTACCGCCATTTGTTCAGTCGCATGCCGATCGCGTTCCGGCAGCTCGACGCCAGCAGGCTGGTCGTGCTGTTCCGAAAATTAAAAGCCGAGGGCGTCAAGGACCTCGGCCCCTATTTCGACAGTCATCCCGAGTTCCTGCGGACCTGCATGGACGCGCTCTCGTTTCAGGAGGCCAACGAACGGGCCATCCAGATGTTCGGAGGCGGCAGCGACGACTATGTCGGACGTTCCATGGCCGATACCTGGAAGGAACGTCCCGATACGTTCCGGCGGGCCATGGAATCCCGCTATCGCGGCGAGACGAACTTCGAGGAAGAGACGAGGATGGTCACGTGGGATGGCCGCGTCGTCGACGTTCTCTTTACGACGGCTCGGGTCGGCCCCATCAATGATCTCGAGGTAAGCCTGGTCGGTACGATCGACATTTCACAGCGTCTTCGCACCCAGCAGAAGCTCCAGCAGGTGCAGGCCGAGTTTGCGCATGCCGCGCGCGTCTCGATGCTTGGCGAATTGACCGCGTCGATCGCCCACGAGGTCAACCAGCCGCTGGCCGCCATAGCCACCAACGGCGCTGCCGGGCTGCGATGGCTGAACAGACCCACTCCCGATATCGTCGAGATCCGTAAGGTGATCGAGAACATCGTCGTGGATACCCAACGCGCCGCAAACATCGTGGCGCGCGTTCACGGGATGGCGTCCCGCAAGGTGCCCGAGCAGGCATCCCTGTCGTTCGACGAGATCATTCGCGAAGCGCTTCTATTTCTGCGGCACGAGATGGAATCCCGCAACGTAACGATCCTGCATCGCCCTGCCCCCGCCGTGGCGCACGTGCTCGGTGACCGCACCCAGCTCCAGCAGGTGATCGTCAATCTCGCCATCAACGCGGTGCAGGCCATGACGCAGGCCGGATATGACGATCGCAGGATCATCATCAGCACGGTCATACAGGACACCGCGACGCTGTGCTGCTCGGTGGAGGACAACGGTCCCGGCATCGCCGCCGAACATGTCGATCGGCTCTTCGACAGCTTTTTCACGACCAAGGAGAGCGGGATGGGCATGGGACTGCCGATCTGCCGGTCGATCGTGGAAACGCATGGCGGCTGGATCGGCGCCGAAGGCAATGGTACGAGTGGCGGCGCGCGCTTCTGGTTCACGCTGCCGCTATTCCCCGGTAGCTGCCGAACGCACCAGGCGGATCGGGACGCCCTTGTATGACGGCGTGAAGCTCAGGGGATCGCGGGCATAGAGCGGCACCAGCGGATTGGTCTCCGGATAGTACGCCGCACAACAGCCGGTCGGAAAGGAATAGGCCACGACGCGGAAGTTGCGCACGATCCGCTCGGCGCCATCCGTCGAGGCCGTGATCAGGTCGACGCGATCGCCGTCGGCAAGTCCGCGCTTTTTCAGTTCATATTCGTTGAGGAACACCACGTCGCGCTGGCCGAAGACGCCGCGATAGCGGTCCGACAGCGAGTAGAGCGTGGTGTTGTACTGGTCGTGGCTGCGGACGGTGGTGAGCCAGAGGAAATCGGGATCGCTCTGCGGCGGGTCCTCGCCGCAGCCCGGAAAGACCAGGAAGTTCGCCTTGCCCGACGGCGTCGCCCAGATGCGCTCGCGCGCGGTCGAGGTGAGATGGAAGCCGCCGGGGACGCGGATGCGCGCATTGTAGCCCTGGAAGATCGGCAACACCGCCTCGATTGCATCGCGGATGCGGTCGTAATCGGCGACGAAGCCGTCCCAGTCGACCACCGTGCGCTCACCCAGCGTTGCCTTGGCAACGCCGGCGACGATCGCGATCTCACTACGGAGATGCTCCGACGCCGGCTTGTTGCGGCCGGCGGACGCATGCACCATCGACATCGAATCCTCCACCGTGACCGACTGCGGTCCGGATACCTGAATGTCGATCTCGGTGCGTCCGAGGCACGGCAGGATCAGGGCGGCGCGGCCATGGATCAGGTGACTGCGGTTGAGCTTGGTGGCGACATAGGCGGTCAGATCGAGCTTGCCGAGCGCGGCCTGCGTTGCCTGCCAGTCCGGAATGGCCGCGGCAAAATTGCCGCCCATCGCGAAGAACGCCTTCACCTCGCCGCGGATCATGGCTTCCAGCGCGGTCACCACGTTGTGTCCCGGCGCGGCCGGCGGCTTGAAGCCGAAACGCTGCTCCAGGCGCTCGAGGAAGTCCGCCTTGGGGATCTCGGTGATGCCAACGGTGCGATCGCCCTGCACGTTGGAATGACCGCGAACGGGGCAAACGCCGGCGCCTTCGCGCCCCACATTGCCGCGCAACAGCGCGAGGTTGGCGATCTGCTGGACGTTGTTCGCGCCACGCCAGTGCTGGGTGACGCCCATGCCGTACACGAGGATGGCGCGCTCCGCCTTCATAT
The DNA here is from genome assembly GCF_004123905.1 of Bradyrhizobium betae. Lineage (GTDB taxonomy): Bacteria > Pseudomonadota > Alphaproteobacteria > Rhizobiales > Xanthobacteraceae > Bradyrhizobium > Bradyrhizobium betae_A. The sequence continues at coordinate 418,864 of NZ_MZXW01000053.1, read as the reverse complement.
AGGCGCCGGCCGCATATTCCATGTCCTCGCGTGTCAGGCCGGACTGGCGTTCGATGTCGGGCCATTGCAGGCGCTTGAGATCGTCGATCAGCGCTTCGACGCCGACGGTGTGACCGCGAATGAAATCCCAATCGAGGATTTCCGGCTGCTCGGCCGCGCGGGCAGCCTCGTCGGCCTCCACCAGGATCTTCATGATTCCCTTGAGGACGGCGACGTCGCCGCCGACCCGCACCTGGAAGAGTTTTGAGCTGATCGTCGTCGACGACAGCGTGATCATCTCGAGCGGGCTTTGCGGTGCCTGGAAACGTTCCAGCGCCCGCTCGCGGAACGGATTGAAGGAGATGATGGAAGCGCCGCGGCGGGCCGCATTGCGCAGGCTCGTCATCATCCGCGGGCTGTTGGTGCCCGGATTCTGCCCGAAGATGAAGATGCAATCGGCCTTGTCGAAATCCTCGAGCAGCACAGTGCCTTTGCCGACACCGAGCGAATACGGCAGGCCGACGCTGGTCGCCTCGTGGCACATGTTGGAGCAGTCGGGGAAATTGTTGGTGCCGTATTCGCGCACGAACAGCTGATAGAGGAAGGCGGCCTCGTTCGAGGTCCGCCCGGACGTGTAGAACTCCGCCATGTTCGGATCCGGCAACGATCTGAGCTCACGTCCGATCATGTCAAACGCATCGCTCCATTCCACCGGAAGATAGCGGTCGGATCCGGCATCATAGGCCATCGGATGCGTGAGCCGTCCCACCATTTCGAGATCATAGTCGTTCCAGCTCGCGAGCTCGGTGACGGTATGCTCGGCGAAGAATTCTGGCGTGCAGCGCTTCGATGTCGTCTCCCATGCGATCGCCTTGCCGCCGTTCTCGCAGAATTCGAACGAGGAGGTGTGTTTCGGGTCCGGCCACGCGCAGCCGGGGCAATCAAAACCCTCCGGCTGGTTCATCCGGCTCAGCGTCGCCGCGCCCTTCAGCGGCGCACGCTGCACCAGAAGCGCCTCGCTGAGTGCCTTGAGTGCGCCCCAGCCGCCGGCGGGTTCACGATAGGGACGAACCGATTTCGTGGTCATCTCGATATCTCTCGGTATTGGCAATTTCCGGCCAGTTAAGGATCGTGCCGGCAGAGCCGTCTTTTCAAAACGAAGCCGAATTTCGCAATCGCACACGCATGGTCCCGGCCGGCGCGGGCTGAAGCAGCCAGTGCTTTCCGGCAAAAAGAGCGCCGTTCGCGGAAGCTGAAGCGGTAGCCGGAAACTAGGCTGGGTGGATGGAGCCCCGTCACGACGATGGGCTTTCGACTATTTTCAGGAGCGATCCAAGATGTTTTCAAGACGAGATTTGCTGGCCATGTCCGCGGCAGGCGCCGCCATGGTCGGTTCCAGCGCACACGCTGCGAGCTTCGGCAATCCGGACGAGCCGCCGCAAGGCGCCATCAACGCCAAAAGCCCGGGAAGCCTGACCGATCCCGGTCCGCAAAACCCTGAATTGGCCAGGCAATTCCCTTCCGCGCAAACCCCGCCCGCGACCGATGTCGGCGGCATGCCGATGGATTGGGCCTCGTTCAACAACGCGCCGAGGCGCATCCAGAATGGCGGATGGGCACGGCAAGTCACGGTCGAAGACTTCGCCATCTCGAAGGAGATCTCCGGCGTCAACATGCGGCTGTCCGCTGGCGGCATCCGCGAGTTGCATTGGCATCAGGCCGCCGAATGGGCGATCATGACCTACGGCAGCTGCCGCATCACCGTGCTCGACACGCTGGGGCGCCCCTATGTCGGCGACCTCAAGGCCGGCGACCTCTGGTATTTTCCGGCGGGCGCGCCGCATTCACTGCAGGGCCTGGGCCCCGACGGCTGCGAATTCGTGATCTGCTTCGACGACGGCCACGCCAATGAGTTCAACACGCTGCTGGTGACGGACTGGCTTGCGCATACGCCGCCCGAGGTGCTGGCGAAGAATTTCGGCGTCCCGGCCGACGCGTTCGCGAAGATCCCTCTGCACAATCGCTGGATCTTCCAGGGCACGGTGCCCGGCGATCTCGCCGCCGATCGCGCTGCCGTTGCCGGGAACGTCGAGGCACCACCCTACCCGTTCATCCACTCGCTCGGCAGTTCGGCCCCCGTCAAGGAGAGCTCCGCAGGCAGCATCCGCGTCGCCGACAGCAGCAACTTCAAGGTCGCGACCACCGTCGCCGCGGCGCTGGTGACGATGCCGCCGGGAGCGGTCCGCGAGATGCACTGGCATCCGAACGCCGACGAATGGCAGTACTACATCAAAGGCAAGGCGCGGATGACGGTGTTCGACACCGGACCCAACGCGCTAACGACGGATTTTTCGGCCGGCGACATCGGCTATGTCCGGCGCAACCTCGGCCATTATGTCGAGAATGTCGGCGATACCGAATTGCAGTTCGTCGGCGTATTCCGTGCGCCGCGCTACGAGGAGGTCTCGCTATCCAACTGGCTGACGCATACGCCACCCAAGCTGGTCGCCCAGCATTTCAACATCGACGAGAAGCTGATCGCGCAATGGCCGGACAAGGGCCCGGGCGTCATGCCAAAATCCTGAACGAAGGATTCCGAACGACAAAGGCGCCGGAGACGGCGCCTTTGTCTTGCCTGCCTGAGAACCGTCAGTAGTGATCAGACGCGGGGGCCGTCTTGCCGCGGAAGACGCGATAGCCGACCGCGACATAGAGCAGCATCAGCGGGAACACGAACAGGCCCGCGCCCCAGAACATGAAGGCAAGACTTGCATGAGGCGCCGCGGCCTCGTCGATCGTGACGACGAACGGAATCATGTAGGGCCAGAACGACAGAGCGAGCGTGGCGAAGGCCGCGACGAAGATCAGCGCGACCATATGGAACGGCCAATAATCGTCATGGCGCAGGATGCTCTTGGCCAGCATAGCGGCCGCACCGGCGCCGATCGCGGGAAACGCGAGCAGATAGGGCCGGTCGGTCCAGCGCTGCAGAATCGGAAGATGTTCGGCAAGTGCATATGCAAAGACGACGACCAGGAACACCAGGACGCCGAGCGCCAGCGGCGGGATCTGGCGCCGCGCGTCATCCCGAACGGGGCCATCGCTCTTCCGCACCAGCCAACAGGCGCCGAGCAGCGCATAGCCGAAGCAGAGCCCGATCCCGCACAGAGCGGAAAAGGCGGTCAACCAGCCGAACGTTCCGCCGGTATAGTCGCCGTTAGAGAACTGAAGTCCCTCGACGAGAGCGCCGACCATCGCGCCCTGCATGAAGCTGGCGGCAAACGAGCCCGCGACGAAGCTGACGTCCCAGACCCAGCGCGAGCTGCGCGCCTTGCCGCGAAACTCGAAGGCTACGCCGCGCAGAATCAATCCGAGCAGCATCACGAGGACAGGGATATAGAAGGCCGACATCACCATGGCGTAGACCACGGGAAACGCACCCCACATGATCACGCCCGTGACGATCAGCCAGGTCTCATTGCCGTCCCAGACCGGAGCAATCGTACGCAGCATCGCGTCGCGCTTCGCCTCGCTGCCAGCCACACCAAACAGCATGCCGACGCCGAGATCGAACCCGTCGAGGAGGAGATAGATCAGGATGCTGATGGCAAGTAGGGCAACCCAGTACATCACCATGGCTATTCTCCCGCCTCGAGATAGCTGCGCGGGGCCGGCACCTGATCAGCGAGCGACATCGGCCGATTGGGCACGGGAGCGTGGAGCGGCTTGCCGCCGAGTCCCGCCGGGCCGGCACGCAGTAGCCGATAGATGTAATACGTCCCGAACGAGAAGATGAAGGCGTAAACCGCGACGAACAGGATCAGCGAGGTCAGCGCGGCCGACGCGGTCAGGAACGGCGTCACGGCGTCCGCGGTGCGCAACACGCCGTAGATCGTCCATGGCTGGCGGCCGACCTCCGCGGTGTACCAGCCGGTGAGGATCGCGATCCACGGCAGCGGGAAGCTGAGGAAGATGCCCCACAGCAGCAGGCGGCTCCGATCGAGCCGATGCTTGAGGCCAAGATAAGTGCCGAGCCAGGCCAGCCCCAGCATCACAAAACCGCAACCGACCATGATGCGGAAGGCGAAGAACGGAATCGCCACCGGCGGCCGGTCCTGCGGCGCAAAGCTGGTCAGGCCGACCTCCTTCGACGTCAGGCTCATGCTGCCGATGATGCTCCCGAGCACAGGAATCGATATCGCGTATTTGTTTGACCCGGTGCTCGAATCCGGGATCGCGATCAGCACCTCGGAGGCCGGCTGCTCGTCATGCCAGCGCGCTTCGATCGCGGCGAACTTGGCTGGCTGGTAGTCGTGAACGTAATCGCCGACGAGATGCCCGATGAAGAGCTGAACCGGCAGCAGTACCGCCGCCAGCGCAAGGCCCATCCGCAGCATCACATGGGCCTCGGCGCGATAGGTCCGCCGCAGCAGATACCACGCGCCGGTTGCCGCCACGCAGAACGCGCCAGTCAAATAGGACGCGAGCAGCATATGCGGAAACCTGACCCAGACCACGCGATTGAAGATGATCTGCGCCCAATCGTTCGGTACGAACTGACCGTTCTCCAGGACGTAGCCGGTCGGTACCTGCATCCAGCTATTGTTGACCATGATCCAGAACGCCGAAAGCGTGGTTCCGAGTGCGACCATCGCGGTCGAGAACAGATAGAACCACGGCGGCACGCGGGGCCGGCCGAAGATGAGGATGCCGAAGAAGCCCGCCTCCAGCATGAAGGCGGTGAATGTCTCGTAGGAGAGCAGCGGACCCTGGATCGGCCCCGACATTTTCGACAGCACGCTCCAGTTCGTACCGAACTGAAATGCCATCACCACGCCGGATACGACGCCCATACCGAAGGCCACGCCGAAGATTTTTAGCCAGAACTCGAACAGGGTCCGGTACACGGGCTTGCCGCTGTACTGGTGCATCGCTTCGAGCACGGTGAGCCAGGCGGCAAGGCCGATCGTGAACGCCGGAAAGATGATGTGAAACGAGATGGTGAAGGCGAATTGCAGCCGCGAGAGGAGGAGCGCCGTCGGATCCATCGGACAATCTCCCGCTCGCTCACGCCCGCCTCGCGACCGCCGGCGCGCGCGCGGCCGGCTGCGGAATATTGTCGACCTTGAGGGCCTCCGCTGTCGCCGCGCGAATCTGGCGGCAGAAATCCGCGTCGTCGATCAGCGAAACGCCATAGGACGGCACGATCTGCTTCAGCTTCGGCAGCCAGGCGCTTGCCGTCAGCTCGCCAGCAAAACACTTCTCGAGCACGCTGATGGCGATGAACGCGGCAGTCGAGGCGCCCGGTGAGGCGCCGAGAAGGGCGACCAGCGAATGATCGTCCGCGCCGACAAGCTCGGTCCCGAACTCGAGCAGGCCGCCGCGCTTGACGTCGGGCTTGATGATCTGGACGCGCTGGCCCGCGACCTGCAATCTCCAGTCCTTCGGATCGGCCTTCGGGAAATATTCGTCGAGCGCCGCGAGCCGGTGGCTCTCGGTCTGCAGCACCTGCCCGACCAGATACTCGGTGAGATCGAAATTGTCGCGTGCCACCGCAAGCAGCGGCTTGACGTTGGCGGGGCGAATGGACTCGAAGAGATCCAGCAGCGAACCATGCTTGAGGAATTTGCTCGAGAAGCCCGCATAGGGGCCGAACAGCAAAGAGTGCTGGCCGCCGATCACGCGCGTATCGAGATGCGGCACCGACATCGGCGGGGAGCCGACCGCGGCCTTGCCGTAGACCTTGGCATGATGACGCTTGTTGATCTCGGGATCGTCGCAGCGCAGCCAGATCCCGCTGACCGGGAAACCACCATAACCGCGCCCCTCGGGAATGCCGGATTTCTCCAAAAGCGGCAGCGCACCGCCGCCGGCACCGATGAAGACGAATTTTGCTCGGACCGAGCGCGTCTCGCCACTCGCGGTGTCGCGCACCTCGATCCGCCACCGGCCGCCCTGCTCCCGGTCAAGTCCGGTGACGCAGCTGTTGTAGTGGACCGCGCAGCCCGGCTGGCTGACGAGATGGCTAACCAAGAGATGCGTCAAAGCCCCGTAATCCACGTCCGTGCCGGTGATGATCCGCGTCGCGGCAACCGGTTCATCGGCACTTCGTCCGTCCATCACCAGCGGCGCCCATTCGGCAATCTGCGTCGGGCTCTCGGTATGCTCCATGCCCTCATAGCAATGATGGACCGACATCGCCTTGAACCGCTTCCGCAAGAATTCGACGTTCTCCGCGCCGTGCACGAAGCTCATATGCGGGACCGGATGGATGAAGGACCTGGGATCGGCGATCGCGCCCCGCGCGATCAGGTAGGACCAGAACTGCCGGGACAGATCGAACTCGACATTGACCTGCAGTGCCTTGGAGATGTCGATGCTGCCGTCAGGTCTTTGCGGCGTGTAGTTCATCTCGCAGTTTGCCGCGTGGCCGGTGCCGGCATTGTTCCAGGAGTCCGAGCTTTCCTGCGCGCAATCCTCGAGGATCTCGAACGTCTGGATCGACAGGGAAGGCTCGAGCTCTTTGAGAAAGACACCGAGGGTCGCGCTCATGATGCCGGCGCCAATGAGGACGACATCGGTTTCGCTATCGGAAGCTGCTGACATGGCTTTTTCCTTCGTTGGGTGTTGCTGTTCCGGATGGTTCGATCAGGCCCGCGCCGATTGCCGTGCCTTGGCGCGGAACGGCACCTCGGCGCCCGGCCGCAGGATCACGTAGGCACGGCGCCACGACGAATCGTCGGTCAATTTCCAGCTGTGCCCGGAGCCGGCAGTGTCCTCAGCCAGCAGGACGTTGCCGGGGTAAATCAGGAAGTGGTGGCCGTCACGCGTCTGGAAATCCAGCGTTCCGCTCAGCGTGATCACCAGCTGCCGGATCGGCGCGGTGTGCCAGGCAAAAGCTCCGCCCGATTCCGTCTCCTGGAAGGAGACACTGACCGCATCGATCTTGCCGGTGAGAAAGTCGCCACGCTGGCCCGGCTCCAGCTCGAGAGAGCCTTCCTCGAAATGCGAGTTATTGTCCTCTCCGGTCCACAGACGCACGCAACGAATCATCGTATCTCTCCTTCAGCCGGTCATGCTTCATCCAACCTTGGCGCCGATTTCGAGCGGCACCTTGATCTCCGCGACATAGGGCTTGACCATCTTGGCGGGATCGACGATGCGGTCGAACTCCGGCTCGGTCACGAAGCCGAGCTTCAGCGCCGCCGACCTCAGCGTGAGATCATTGTCCATCGCGTAATGCGCGATCCGCGATGCCTTGTCGTAGCCGATCACCGGCGCCAGTGCGGTCACGAGCATCAGCGACCGCTCGACATATTCCTCGATCTTCTTGCGGTTCGGCTCGGTGCCTTCGACGAGGAAGGTGCGGAAATTCGTGCAGCCGTCGGTGAGGATGGTGATGGACTGCGCGATGTTGTGGATGATCAGAGGCTTGTAGACGTTCATCTCCAGATAGCCTCCGGCGCCACCGAACCCGACGGCGACGTCGTTCGCCATCACCTGCACGGCGATCATCGTCAGTGCCTCGGCCTGCGTCGGATTGACCTTGCCCGGCATGATCGACGAGCCGGGCTCGTTCTCGGGAATCCGCAGCTCGGCAAAACCCGCGCGCGGACCGCAGGACAATAGGCGGATGTCATTTGCGATCTTGTAGAGCGAGCCGGCAAGCGTGCGCAGCGTGCCGGAGAGCTGCACCAAGGCGTCGTGCGCGCCTTGCACGGCGAACTTGTTCGGCGCACTGACAAAAGGAAGGCCCGTCAACTGCGCGATCTCGGCGGCGACGGCCTCCGCAAAGCCCGGCGCCGCGTTGATGCCGGTGCCGACGGCCGTGCCGCCCAGCGCGAGGCGGTGAACGCCCCTGAGCGCATCGTCGATGCGCGCCAGATTGTCGGCGAGCATGACGGCATAGCCAGACCATTCCTGCCCGAGCGTCAGCGGGGTCGCATCCTGCATGTGGGTGCGGCCGATCTTGACAATGTCGTCCCACTGGCTCGATTTCACCGCGATGGCGTCATGCAGGGCCTCGACCGAGGGAACGAGACGCTCCGTCACATTCAGCGCGGCCGCGATGTACATCGCCGATGGAAAGCTGTCGTTCGACGACTGCGACATGTTGACGTGATCGTTCGGATGAACCGGCGCCTTGCTGCCGAGCGCGGTGCCTGCGAGCTGGCAGCATCGGTTCGAAATCACCTCGTTCACGTTCATGTTGAACTGCGTTCCGCTACCCGTCATCCAGACGTGAAGGGGAAACATGTCGTGATGCTGACCGGCGAGAATCTCGTCGCAGACATGGACGATCAGCTTGTGAATCCTGCCGTCGAGACGACCGCCGGCGCAGTTGGCGTTCGCAGCCGCCTTCTTCAGGATCGCGTAGGAGTGGATCATTTCGCGCGGTATCAGGTCGCGGCCGATGCTGAAATGCTCGAGCGAGCGCTGCGTCTGCGCACCCCAGAGCTTGTCCGCGGGAACATTTACGTCACCCAGGCTGTCTGTCTCTTTGCGGAAGTCGTTCATCCCAGCCTCTCGTGGCAGTTGATGTCGGAAGCACCCTTGCTGAACTCATCGAAAATGTACGGACCGCCCAGCGGACACGCTTCCGCGAACGAACGTCGTTTTGCCGAATGGCATGACGGGCGCATTGGCCTGCGACGTGGCTTCAGTGCGGATGGCCTGGACGCCGGCACAGCCAGAGAACGCATGCCGACGATGCGATCGGCAGAGCGAGGCTCCATGGTCCAAGCCACCTCGTGAAGCAGCCGCCGAGCGCGGCGCCGATCAGGAACATCGAGCAGAGCGCAAGCATGGTTCCAGTGCCTCGCGCCGCATCGAGATCGGACGCTGCAACGAACTGATCGATGGCGCGGAGCATGTTCCCGGTGACCGTGACCGAGAGATACTTCCAGCGCTCGACCTGCCTGAAGCTCGCTGACTGCAACGCGACGCCGAAGGAGATGACAAGGATCGTAATCTGATCGGAAACGCGATGGAGCAGCAGCATCGCCGCGCCCAGGCAGACGATCTCTCCGACAAGACAGCGCAGCGCCGCCCGGGTGCGGATCGCCACCACCGCTCCCAGGATGAAGGCCGCGAGCGGAAGCAGATGGTGAAGCGCGCGCTGCCATTGCCCGGACAGAGCATCAACGCCGATGAAGACGACATTGCCGGTCTGCGAACTCGCGAAGACACCGAGCGACATCCACGTAAAGGCGTCGAGGAAGCCTCCCGACATGCTCAGGAGAGCAGCAACCAGCAGCGATCGTTCCGGCGCGTAAACCTCGATGCGGGCCTCGGCCAACGGCTCCGGTGCTGCGGCTTTCATCGCCATTGTCGCGGGCCCGCGAGTCAGCAGCCGGTGCGCGGCGCGGCCTCTTCAGGCAGCAGAACGCGGCGCGGATGCGTGAAGACGCCGTATCCGTCATCGCGGGCGACAGCGAGAAGCGTGATTCCCGCCTCGTTCGCGGTCTGGATCGCGAGCGCGGTCGGCGCGGAAACGGCGACGATAACGGGCGCGCCGATCATCGCGGCCTTCTGCACCATCTCCACCGAAACGCGGCTCGTCAGCAGTACGGCGCCGTCGCGGGCCGAGTTGCCGGCGCGGACGATTGCACCGGCGAGCTTGTCGAGCGCATTGTGCCGGCCGACATCTTCCCTGATCAGGGTAATGCCGGAGCGGGGATGCCAGAAGGCCGCCGCGTGAACGGATCTCGTCTGTTGATTCAATATCTGGAGCGGCGACAGCGCCTGCATGGCGTTCAGCAAGTCCCGCGCTTGAAAATCAATGCCGGAGCTCTCGACCCGCGACGGCGCGCGACGTGCCTGTTCGAGGCTCTCGATGCCGCATAGCCCGCACCCGACCGGACCGCTGATGGCACGGCGGCGCGCGGCCAGGGATGCCGCGCGGTCGCCATCGAGCCACATCCGCACTTCCATGCCGAGCTCGTTCGAGATCAGCTCGATGCTCCCTATCTCGCTTGCGCGGTCGATGATGGCCTCGGTGAGGCTGAAGCCGACACCGAAATCCTCGAGGTCAGCCGGCGTCCCCATCATCACCGCATGGGTCGACCCGTTGTAGGTGAGCGCGATGGCGCTCTCCTCGGCGACCAATCGCGACGTCGATTTCGTGCGGCCGCCGCGCCAGGCGATCTCCCGGTGCCGCGTGTATGTCGAACCCGTCATCATGGCTCACACCGTCTTGTGCCTACGCGTTCGGACCACTTCGACCGGTCTCGTAGAGGAACCAGACGCGCCGCTCCGTCTCGTCGATCCAGTTTTCCAGCAGGCTTGCGGTCGCGACATCGCTGTATTCGTCGCAGAGCTCGTGGACCCGGCGCATTTCCCGCGTCAGTTGCTGATTGTCGCTGCGCAGCTCGGCGAGCATGTCCTGCGGATCGACATAGTCGGCGTCGTTGTCGAGGATGCGTTGCTCGCGCGCGATCTGGCCAATCGAGCGCAGCGTCGTTCCGCCGATCTTGCGCGCCCGCTCGGCAATGTCGTCGGTCATGGCAAAGATCTGCTCGGCCTGCTCGTCGAGCAGTAGATGATAGTCGCGAAAGTGCCGGCCCGACACGTGCCAGTGGAAGTTCTTGGTCTTCAGGTACAGCGCAAAGACGTCGGCCAGCAGCGCTCTCAGCGCGGCAGGAACGTCCCGGTTTGCGTTGGCTCCGAGATCGGTCGGGCTTTGGAGGTCCACTTTGGTCATCGTTGTCATTCCTTGTTGGAGGTTGCCTTGTTGGAGGTTGGAAAATTTAGCCGCGCGCGAAACGTTCATCCGCCGGCGTCGTTCTGTTCCGCAGTGGAAAGAGTGCGATCGACCCGAAGACGCCGTCGCGGCGGATCAATGCGTGGAGCAGCCCGGCAGCCGCCTCCGAGGACGGCCGCGATCAACACGAGCGGGCCTGGTCCGGAGCGCGACGGGTTGCCTGACTGGTTCATCGCTTCTCCTTGCAACGTATGAACCGGCCCACGACCGGCCACACGCCCCGTTCTGTCGAGCGGCTCAATTTCGTTGTAGCCGCCGGCCACCGGCCCGATCTTCTGAAACCCACCGTCATTTTCGCGAAGGCACGGACGTGGTCCGGTCCGTGAGGGAGACTGCTCCGGATCCGTTTCGGGCTTTCTGGAAAAATTTCGTGCGATCTGAAAAACATCCGCCGGGCTCGAAAGACCCGTCTGGTGCCGGGGCCTATGTCAGATGCTCTTCGCGCAAGGCCAGCGGTCGATCGCCGAACGATGAACGGGTCGCGACGGCGCTGGCGTCCTTGCGGAAGCTGGAAGGCGATTGGGGATCGAATGAGCAAAGTGATCATCGTCACAGGAGCTGCAAACAGCATCGGACGAAGAACCTGCAGGACATTGGTGCAGGCCGGCCACACCGTCTACGTTTCAATGCGGGACATCGATGGCCACGACGAGCACGGTGTCGAGGAGGCCGGTACTGGACTCCGAACCATTGCGTTCGACGTCTCCTCGGAAGCCTCAGTGAACTCAGCCATCGACGCCATCGTCGCGGAGAACAACCGCCTCGACGTGATCGTGCACAATGCGCGACAGGTCCTCTACGGACCGGCGGAGGCCTTTACGCCGGACCAGCTGGCCGAGCTCTACGACACCAACGTGCTGAGTGCGCAAAGGCTCAATCGGGCCGCATTGCCGCAGTTGCGCAAGCAAGGCCAGGGCCTGCTGATATGGGTCTCGTCGAGCAGCGCGCGTGGCGGCTCGGTTCCTTTCCTGGGGGCGTATGCTTCGTCAAAGGCCGCGCTGGATGCGCTGGCGCTCGGCTATGCCGGCGAACTCGCGCGCTGGGGCGTCGAGACGACCATCGTCGTTCCCAGCGCGCTCGGGCCCGGCCACTACATTCGCTCCGGCCGGCCGCTGGACACTGTTCGGGCCGAGGAATACGCGGATGGTCCGACGGCCGATTTGAGCGAAATCGCGCTATCGGCACTTGCACAGCTTCCGGCGAAGGATCGAACGCCGCAGGACGTCGCGGCCGCCATAGCCGATGTCGTCGATTTGCCGTTCGGACAGCGTCCGCTGCGCGTTCATTTCGGTCCGGACGACGACGGAGCTGCAGCCGTCGACGCCGTCGCCGACAGCGTCCGTACGGAACTGCTCCGCCGGATCGGACTGGAAGACATCCTCAAGCCCGCCTTCATCGGATAGCACGCTCTTCGGAGCCCCAGACGAAAGTGATAGGCCGCAACGCTTTACCCTGAAACTGCCGGATGTTACCTGTGAAGGGCCACTACGTTCACACGTCTTGGTGTGCTTCCAGGTCATGGAACGTGACGAATTGTGTGCCGGGTTGATGTCCACGAAATGACCCCCCGCTGGCAAAGCAACAACATGATGGCCGCAGTCGGCCACTCCGCCCAAGACGAGTCCGCCCGCGAGATCTTCGTCTTCGGGCCGTTTCGCCTCGACGCCTCGCAGCGGCGGATTGAAAGAGACGGGAGCCCGCTCCAACTGTCGGGCCGGGCATTCGAGATCCTGCTCGCACTGGTCCGGCAGGCCGGCAACGTCGTCAGCAAGACGGACCTGATAGCCAAGACGTGGCCTGGCGCCGATGTCGAGGACAACAGCCTGCGCGTCCATATCGCCGCACTCCGCAAGATACTCGGAGACGGCAACGGCGGCGCCAGATACCTGAGCACGGTCTCCGGGCAGGGCTATTGCTTCGTCGCTGCGGTCTCGCGCCCGGACCAGAGGCAATCTGCACCGATCAATCCGACCTATCACCACAATTTGCCGGCGCATCCCCGGCACATGGTGGGGCGTGAACAAGCCATTCAGGACATCTCGGACAAACTGAGAGCCCAACGTTTCGTGACGGTGGTCGGCCCGGGCGGCATCGGCAAGACCACGGTTGTCGTGTCCACGGGCCATGCCCTGCTCGCGGAATTCGCCGGGCATGTCCACTTTGTCGGTCTCGGCGAGACGGACAACGCCGCTCTGGTGCCAGCGATCGTCGCATCTTCATTCGGGCTGCTGGCGCGATCGAACGATCCGACGAGCGGCCTCGCGACATTCCTGAGCGACAAGCGCATGCTGCTCATTCTGGACTGCTGCGAGCATGTCATCGAAGCAGCGGCGGCGCTGGCCGAACGGCTCCATCAGGCAGCACCCGAGCTGCATATCGTGGCCACGAGCCGTGAGTTGCTGCGCGTCGAAGGCGAGTTCACATACCGGCTCGCGCCCCTGCCGAGCCCGCCGGAGAAAGCCGCGCTGAAAGCCGCGACCGCCATCGCCTACCCCTCCGTGAAACTCTTCGTGGAACGTGCGACTGCGGGAGGCGGCGAGTTCGCGCTGACGGATGCGAACGCCTCTGATGTCGGCAACCTCTGCCGTCGGCTCGACGGCATCCCGCTGGCCATCGAGCTCACCGCCTGCCATGTGGGTACATACGGCGCGAGAGCGATGGTGCAACTCCTCGACCAGCACCTCAATCTGCTATGGGAGGGACGACGCACCGCACTGCCCCGGCACCGGACGCTGCGCGCAACTATCGAATGGAGCTACAATCTTCTATCCGAACCGGAACGCGTGGTTCTCGGCCGGCTGTCGGTGTTCGTCGGCAGCATGACCCTGGATGCGGCCCGGTCGGTTGCCGCGGCCACGGAGGACGACGACACGATCCTGGCGATCATCGACGGCCTCGTCGCCAAGTCGATGCTTGCACTGAACACCGGCTCGCAACCGACCCGCTACCGCCTCGCAGACTCGACCCGGGCCTACGCGCAGGAGAAACTTGCCGCCAGCGGAGACGCCAGCGCGATCTCGCGACGTCACGCCGGCTACTTTCTCGGTCTTCTTGAAAAGATCACCGGCGAATCCGACCGGAACCTTTCGATGGCCGCCGACGAATTCGCCAACGTCCGCGCAGCATTGACATGGTGCTTCTCGGATCAGGGAGACCGCAGAGCCGGCGTGGCCCTCGCTGCAGCATCGATACCGCTATTCTTCAAGCGGTCGCTCCTGGCAGAATGCGAGCTCTGGGTCACCCGTGCCATCGAAGCACTCGATGAAACCAATGGAAGCATCCGGCACGGCCTCGTTCTTCACACTGCGCTGGGGGCCACCCGGATGCTCACGGGACAGCTGGATGAACTAGGCGCAAAGCACCTCTCCCGGGCGCTCGAACTGACCGAAAAGATCGGCGACATACCTGGGCAGATCCGTTTGATAGACCAGTTGCATCTGCTGCAATTGTTCGTCGGTAAATATGATGACGCGTTGGGCACCGCCAGACGCGGCGAAGCCATTGCCCTCGCCGGCAACGATTCCGCTGCGGTGGCGCGCATGCGCGTATTGCTCAGCATCTCCTGCCAGTATCTTGGCAAGTTTGTTGCCTCTCGCTCATACATCGAAGCGGCGATGCTGCATCCGGGCCTGGAGGGGGACATCCATAGCGGCCTCACCCTCGAATATCCCAAACGCGCTCAAATCACGTTTGCTCGCATCCTCTGGCTGCAGGGACATCCCGATCAGGCGACGCAAATGGTGCGCCGGGCCATCTCGGACGTCATCGCGGCGAACCATCCGGTCATGTTCTGCAGAGCGCTGCCATGGGCGTTCGACGTCTTCTTCTGGAATGGCGACATGGACGATTGCGAAGAACATATCGACAGGTTCATCGTGGAGGCGCGAGGGCACAACCTCGCCATCCTCCAGATGGTCGGTGAGGCCATGAAGGGGATTACGCTGCTGGCCCGGAACGAGATCGGTACCGGGCTTGCTCTGCTGAGAGGCGCGATCGAGAAGTTGCAGAGCCGGAGTTTCGGCGCGGTGGCAGGCCTTCGCACGCCCCTCGCCGAAGCCCTGGCGGCGGCAGATCATTGCGACGAAGCCCTGGACACCATCGACCAGGCGATTGCCCAGGCCCGGCACTGCAACTTCATGATGGACATGCCCGACATGTTGCGCACAAAAGCGGAAGTGCTGATGCATCAGCGCAATCCGGATCTTTCGCAAGCGGAGCTGAGCCTCGTGCAGGCGCTCGACCTCGCTCGCCATCAGGGCGCACTGGGTTATGAGCTTCGTGCGGCAGTCGGGCTTGCGAGATTGTGGCAGCGACAGGGTCGCCGCCAGGAAGCGCACGATATGCTGGCGCCCGTCTATCAGCAATTTACCGAGGGATTCCAGACGCGCGGCCTCAAGATGGCAGGGCAGTTGCTTGCCGAGCTGACCCCTCAACGCTCGTGCTCGCTTGCGGCCAGATGACCGGCACCGGGCTGCGCTCGTTGCCCGGACCGCCGTGCAATCGCGATAGAGCGGTGCAGTCTCGAACGACGAGTCCGGGCTGCCGGTCCATGCTGGGTCTGCAATGAGACGTCGGCGCCGGCAACCGCCTCCGCGGCACGGACGAATTGCGGAACGTTCCAGAGCACGGGGGATGCGGCGCTCGCCGAGGCCGCACCGGCATCCGATCGATTGAACCGGATGCCGCTCCCCGGGGCATCTCTTGCCTAGGATCCCAGCTTCGCCATCATTGTACGCACCTCGCGAAGGTCCGCCGTCTCGAAACCTTCGGTGAACTTGCCGTACACGGACGCGAGAACATCGCGTGCATCGGCCGCATGCCCCTCGCTCATCCCCAATCGTGCCACGCTGATCGCCGTCCTCAGCTCCCAGAACAATGCCCCCTGGCTCCGCGCCACTTCGAACGCCCGGTCGAAGGCCTGCCCGGCAGCGGCCGTCGAGCAGCGCTCTCCGGGAAGCAGCAGCAATTCGCCCTTGATGCGCCAGAGCTCGGCGACATACCAGCCCTCGTCCCTCGCCTCACACCGTGCGAGCGCCTCGTCGGCGGTCGCAAGTGCTTGCGACACCTCGCCGGCTTGTCCGAGACATGCAGCAAGTTCGCCGAGCGGAAGCAGGAAGCGCGGCAGGAACCGCGCCTCGCCCGCGAGCTCGAGTGCTTTGCGCAGCAGGGGCAATCCGGTTGCGAGGTCGCCGCGGCGCGCGATCAGCAGGCCCCTGAAGGCGCGCGCCCATAGATTCCACAAACGGATCGGGTGGCGTTCGGTGTGCTCGATCAGCATCGTGCAATAGCGCCCGGCCGCATCGAGATCGCCGGCCAGAAAGGCAATCGGACAAGCACCCTGGCCGAGGACGCTGCAGAACGTGAGAGCGTGGCCACTCGTCCGGCCTTCCTCGACGTTGTGCTCGACGACGCTCAATGCCTGGTCCGCGAGGCCAAGCAGCCACAGGATCCGCGCCTGGAAGTAGCGCGCCGAGGCCCGCAGGTCGAACCGGAAGCGGATAACCTGCGGCTTCGCCGCGAGGTCCGACAGGCGAGACATGGTTCGACCGATATGATGATACGCCTGCCGCTGGTCGCCGAAATAGTGCAGCGCGGTTGCAAGGAGCCGGTCTGCCATCATCCGGTCGACGGAATTGCCGGAATCGGCCACGACCTCCGCGAAACGATGCGCGAATTCGAGGGCCCTGCGGAATTCGCCATTGTTGAACTGATCGATGCAGAGTCCCCAGAGCGCGCGCAGCAGGTAATCTCTGTCCTCGAGCTGCTCGGCAAGCTGCAGGGTTGCAGCCCAGGCGGGACCGGCCTCGCGGGCCCTGCCGACACCGTACATCAACGACCAGCCGCGTGCGGCCGACAGCTGCATGCGAAGCCGCGGCGCGTCCGCGGCCGTCGGATCGAGGCGCGCCAAAGCGAGTTCGGTCCGCTCGCGGCATTCGCTGAGGAGCGACAATTGCACCCATAATGGGACCGCAGCCGCCGTCAAGGCCGCACCGACTTGCGGGTCTCCGCCGGACGAGAAGGCCCAATCAAGGCTCGTTCGCACGTTGTCGATGTGCCGGCCATAGATGGTGAGCCACTCCGCCTGCGGCCTCACTTCGCTATCGGCCTCGGCGCTGGCGAAGAATCCAATGTAATACGTCGCCTGGCGGCGAGCAGCGCCGGGATATTCGCCGCCGGCATGCAGCTTTTCCGACGCATAGGCATGCGTGGTATCCAGCAGGCGATAGTGAGGGCTCTCGCCGCGAATGTCCGCGAGAACGAGCGACTTTGCCACCAGCCTGGCAAGCTGGCCGGTGACGTCGCTGATGCCATCGCCGGCCACCGCGATCACGGCGTCGAGCTGGAATTCGCCGGCGAATACGCCGAGCTGCCGGAGAAGCCAGGCCTCGTCGTTCGGCAACAGGTCATAGCTCCAGTCGAGCGTTGCACGCAGCGTTTGCTGCCTCGGCAAAGCCGTGCGCCGGCCGGTCGTCAGAAACTTGAACCTGTCATCGAGAAGTGCCGCGATCTTCGGTGGGCTGAGCATGACCGCGCGCGCAGCCGCAAACTCGATCGCAAGCGGAATGCCGTCGAGCCGCCGGCAGATGGCGGCGATGGCGCCGATATTTTCCTCGTCGGGCGCGAAGCTCGAACCCAGTGCCTTCGCTCTGCGCGTGAACAATTCCACTGCGCTGTAAGCAGACGCGCCGGCGGGCTCGTGCCATGCTTCAGGCGGCACACCCAGAGGAGGCACGCGGTAGACATGCTCCCCCTCGATGCGTAGCGCCTCCCGGCTTGTCGCGACAATGATCGTCCCGGAACAGCGGCTGACGATCAGCTCGGCCACCTGCGCCACGGCATCGATGACATGTTCGCAATTGTCGAGGATGAGCAACAACGGCCGAGGGCCGATCGCGCGTGCGATGGAATCAGGCGATATCTCCTCGCCCTCGAGCTTGGTGCCAAGCACGCTGGCGATCACCGAGCAGACGAGCTTGGGATCGGACAGCGAAGCCAGTTCGACCAGCAATCGATCCGCCGCGAAGCTGGTCGGCGGCGTTCTGGCAGCCTCCAGCGCCAGCGCCGTCTTTCCGATCCCGCCGGGCCCGACCAGGGTCACCGCGCGATAGGCCGACAGCAGCCGCCACAAATGTGCGATAGCGGCGGTCCGGCCGATGAGATCGAATGATGCGCTGGGAATGTTGATCGACGGCGGCAACCCGGTAGCGGCAGATTGTAGCGGGGTGTCCAGATGCTGGACGCGCCACGCTCCCAGCAAACGATAGCCTCGGCCAACACTGGTCGACAGCATGTCGCGGTCAGGACCAAGGGCCTTCCGGATCGCCGCGATATGCACGCGAAGTGCACTCTCCTCGACAAAGACGCCCCGCCAGACCCGCTCCGTCAGGTCGTTCTTGGTGACGAGCTGGCCCTCCGCTTGAACCAATTCCGCAAGAATCTCAAAGGCACGCCCCCCCAAAGGAACGAGCTCTCCCATCGAGCGCAATTCGCGTCCGACAAGATCGATCTCCCATTCCGCGCAAGTGTAGACGGGACGCTGGCCTGTCTCAGCCATCATCGGGACAGCCCCAAGCGGTTTCACCATTTTCTATCCAGCTTACCACCAACCCTTTCGAAAGACACAGGTCGCCGGACGGCGCGGCCGCCCCCCGTGTCGTAATGCGCGCGGTTCAGCAGCCGCGGCAGATCGATCCTTCCAGCATCTTCTCGAGCCGGGCGTCGTCCTTGTCGATGGTCGGGTCCGAGCCGAGCAACGGCCCCTTCGTCGCGTGACCGCCGCCATCCGACGACGAAAGCGCGGTGCCCAGCGAGTTCGTTCCCGGCGCGGCGGCACTCGTGCCGAGCGCACCGCCACTCGCCATCGACATATGCGATCCCATGCCGCCATGGGCAGACGCAGTCCCCGAGAGCGCAACGCAGGCGACGATGCAAACAACAGCAAATGATCTCATTCTCACACTCCTCAAGTTTAAACTATGCGCCTCCAGAAACGGACATCGGACGCGTTTGGCCACCCACAATCGCGCGAGAATTCTGACAACGGTGACAGACTCTTCCCGCAAGAGTGATGCAGATTCGACGGGAATTAGCGCCCCGAAGACCTACATACCCTTCATCAAAACAATTTTCGGAAACGCCACCAGCCGAGCAGCGATCTTCGCCAAGCGACTCTCCGCACGGAGCAAGCAATGGAGAATCGCTATGAGTGTATTCAAAATTCTAATCGCTGCGGCGCTACTCTCGACGGCAACGATATCGTCCGCATCCGCCGCCTGGTCTTACGCCGACCAGGAGCCGGCAGCCTTTGCATCGATGTACCCCGATCGCGACGTGCTGAATGGCGGCGCCCTGACGCCCGCCGGGCGGATGGGCCTCGAGCGGCCCGGTGGCGCCGCGCCCGTATTCCCCATGGGCCATTTTCACAATCATAACTGGCATCGCTGACGCGACACCACAATCGAGCATCATGCGTCCTCCCAAGATGACGGTGTCCGCAATCCGGGAGTGCGACCGCGCCATGCGGCGCACCCTGCGGGCTTCGAAGCAAGATCGATCACATCGATCCGGCTAGCCGGGCTGGCAACTGCGAAACTTAACAGTTCTTCAGCATCCGTAAGCGAGCCCACGGCGCCGTCCGCGCTATAGTCGCGACGCCGACTGCCGCATGCGCTGATCCGGCGCGCCACGAGCAGGGCGCGGCCAAGTGACGCGTCGTCACGGTCTGGCAAGTGCGAAAACCGGCAGCGCCAAGGAGGCATCGCTTGATCACCGACAGAGGTAGCTACTCGATTTCGCACCAGGCGTGGCGCTTGGGAAAGCTCGTCATCTCGTGCGCCGTGCTTGCAGCCGGCAACGCGTCTGCGGAGCCGCGGTACGATCCCGGCGCCAGCGACACCGAGATCCGGATCGGCAACATCATGCCCTACAGCGGCCCCGCGTCGGCTTTCGGCATCATCGGCAAGACGATGAGTGCGTATTTCCGCATGATCAACGACAAGGGCGGGATCAACGGCCGGAAAATCAATTTCATCTCGTATGACGACGCCTACAGTCCATCCCGAGCGGTCGAGCAAGCGCGACGGCTCGTCGAGTATGACGAGGTGCTCGCGATCTTCGCGCCATTCGGCACGGTCAGCAACGCCGCCATCCAGAGGTACATGAACATCCGGCATGTGCCGCAATTGTTCGTCATCACCGGAGCGTCGCACTCGGCCGATCCCGAGCACTTTCCCTGGACCATCGGCTGGCAACCGAGCTACCGAACCGAGGCACGCATCTATGCAGACTATATTCTGCGGCACCATCCAGATGCCAGGATCGGCATTCTCCACCAGAACGACGATTTCGGGCGCGACTATCTGCTGGGGTTGAAGGACATTCTGCAGGACAAGTACGAGCAAATGGTGGTGGCAAGCCTGCCATATGAGGTCAGCGAACCCACGATCGAGTCACAAATCGTCGCGATCAGGACTGCCGCACCCGACATATTCATCGACGTCGCCACGCCAAAATTCGCAGCCCAGTCGATCAGGAAGCTCGCCGAGCTGGACTGGCATCCCGTCCACATCGTGACGAACATCTCGGTCTCGGTCGGCGCGGTGCTGAGACCCGCCGGGCTGCACAACGCAAAGGGGATTCTCAGCGCCGGGTATCAGATGGACGTGACTGATCCGCAGTGGGACAGCCACCCGGGCATGCAGCACTTTCGCGCGTTCATGGCCAAATACTATCCGGAAGCGGATCGGTCGGAGAGCGGACCGCTGGTGGCCTTCAACATGTCGGGTGCGCTCGTGGAGGTGATCAGGCGCTGCGGCGATGATCTGACGCACGAGAGAATCATGCGCGTGGCCACCGATCTCGATCTCGAAATCGAAGGCTACATTCCCGGCATCAGGATAAAGACATCGCCAACGGACTTTCATCCGATCGAGCAGCTCCAGATGATGCGCTTCACCGGCGAGAGATGGGAATGGTTTGGCCCGCTGCTCGATGGACGCACGGACCAGGCGGCGCCTTCGCCCGACTAGGACGCGAAGCTGAGCCGTCGCTGTTGAGGTCAACGTCACGCGACGGCTTCGTGCAAAGACGAAAATGTTCGTTCGATCAATACTGCGGATCCGGCACGCGCATGCGCATGTCTCGCGAGCGGGCCGAGGCGTTCCCGGCATCGCTTTCTCAAGGAGACGTTCGATGACTACACTGAAGCTCTTGTCGGCCGGATTCGTGGCCGCAGCCATGATTGCCTCCCCCGCGATGGCCCGCGAAGGCAACGCGAAGCGCACCAATGTCGAGGCCTATGCGTCGGCTCAGCGCGTGCCTGTCACCTCCAAGCGCGGCTGCGTCCGTGCTCCCGACGTCGGTGCGTATGCGAGCGCTCCCTGGCGTCGGCCGCCCTGCGAGCCCACGTCTGGTTATTGAGCTCGCAAACCGGAGCAAGTCCGGTTGACGCCAAGCGGAAGTTGATCGTCTCAGCGTTCCGGATTTTGGATCTCACGACGAATGCAAGGACGGCGGCTCTCGATGGGGCCGCCGTTCTTGCGACCGGGCGCACGCGATGAGCGCTTCTTCCGGCCATGTCTCCTATTGTGACACACTCCCGACCGCTGTCACGAATTCGTGTATCGAACATGACCGCGTCGGGTGCCAGCATCACCAAGGACGGTCGCGGACCACTGGGAAGCCGTTCTTGACACGCCAACGGCGTCCCCTGTAGGAGACCCGAGCGCATTCAAGCTTTAAAATTCTTGCCAAGGGTCGGTGATTTCAAGGGCGGGCTCGTGATTTCCCCCGGATCACGGCAGCGAAGTTGATGCACGGGACCCTCTATGTCATCGCCGGTTGATCGCACCTACTCTCTCGGACATTGGCTCGTCGATTGCCAACGCAGAGAGCTGAGGCATGACAATGTCACAGTGCCGATCGGAAGCCGCGCGTTCGAAATTCTCGAGAAGCTGGTGGGCTCCGCAGGCCTCCTCGTCACCAAGGACGATTTGATCGCGAGCATCTGGTCGGGCCTGACCGTCGAAGACAACACGCTCCAGGTTCATATTTCGGCCGTCCGGAAGGCACTCGGCGACGATCGCAATCTCCTCAAGACCGTTTCGGGCCGCGGATATACTCTCGCCGGGGCTTGGCAACGCGGGCATCTGGATCACCCCTCGGCCGCACCGGTAACCGTTGCGGCCGATACGCCCTTTTCCAGCAATCTGCCGAGCGTCCGCGCGCCTCTCATCGGACGCGAGGATTGTCTGAGCCAATTGGCCGATGTGCTGTCCGCATATCGGGCCGTGACTCTCGTCGGCCCCGGCGGCATCGGAAAGACCAAGCTTGCGATCGAGCTCGCGCGCAGCATCGCACCCTCGTTCAACGATTCCGTGGCGCTGGTCGAACTCGCGACCCTGCAGGATGCGACCCTCGCGGCATCTGCGACCGCCCGCGCCCTCAAGCTCGCCTGCAATGACAAGGAAGTTTCACCCGCAGGCATTGCCCAGGCGATCGGAACGCGCCGCCTGCTTCTTGTTCTCGACAATTGCGAGCATGTGATCGAAGCCGCCGCGCAGATCGCCAGCGCCGTGCTTCGCTATTGTCCGAACGTCACCGTTCTCGCGACCAGCCGCGAAGGTCTCCGCATCGACGGCGAATATGTTGCGGCCATTCCGGCGCTGTCGGTTCCCGATCCCGACATGCACGATCCCAATCTGCTGCTCCGGGAAAGCGCCGTGCAGCTGTTCGTCGCGCGTACGCGGGCCTTGCGTGCGAGCTTCGCTGCGGGCGCGGAGGAGCTTCAGAAGGTAGCCGCCATCTGCCGCCGCCTCGACGGCATCCCGCTCGCATTGGAATTTGCCGCGGCTCGGGCCGCCAATCTCGGGGTGGACACCGTATTGCTTCGCCTCGACAAGCGCTTCGAGCTCCTGAACGGCGGTCGCCGCGATCAATTGCCGCGCCACCAGACCCTGCGGGCGACGCTGGACTGGAGCTACGATCTGTTGCTACCGGCAGAGCAAAGCCTGCTTTGCCGGCTCGCGGTGTTTCCGGCCGGCTTCACGCTCGATGCGGCCATTGCGATGATGGACGACACCTTGTCGCGATCGGACGTCATCGAAACCCTGTTCAATCTGGTTGGAAAATCGCTCGTGTCGCTGGACCCCTCCTTTGAGGGACGATGGCGCCTCCTGGAGAGCATCCGTGCTTATGCCCTGGAGAAGCTGGCGGACGCAGGCCTTGTCGAACAGGCTGCCAGGCGGCAGGCCGACTTTCTCCGGCAGATCATCGCGCCGCTCGGCGATAGCTCTCCGGCTCCCGACGACATCTCCCGTTTCTCCCAGGAGATCGGAAATGTGCATACGGCACTCGACTGGGCGTTCTCGCCCGCTGGAGATACCGCGCTTGGCATCGAGCTGACGGCTGGCTTCGTTCCGGTATGGATGCAGTTGCTGTCCTTCGTGGAATGCTCGACGCGTATCGAGTTCGCGCTCGCGCATTTCAGTCCCGAGTTCACCTGCGTTCCAAAACTCAAGGCGCAGCTCTATGTCGCCCTGGGGTTCGCCCTTCTCAACACGACGGGGTCGGCGGATCGCATGAAGGCGGCACTGAACATCGGTCTCGTGCTCGCCGAGGAATTGTCCGACCTCGAGCTTCAGCTCAAGGCCGTCTGGACGTTGTGGAGCTATAACCTCAATTCGGGCCAATATGCCGCGGCCAAGGAGGTCGGGGAGCGCTACCTCGCGATCGCGCTGCGCACCGGAAATCCCGCCAACGAGACGGTTGGCCGTCGCCTGATCGGCGCCGCCACCCATTTCTTCGGCGCACAGGAGGATGCGCGGCGCGAACTGACGCTGTCGCTGGACCATGCGGCTCACGGATTGGACGACGGCGCGAACCAGATGTGGTTCCTGCTGAACCAGAGCGTTCTTGCCAAGGCGATGCTGGCCCGCGTGCTGCTGCTGCAGGGAAAGATCGTCCAGAGCAGATCGCTGGCCGCCGAATGCCTCCAGGAGGCCCAGCGCGAGAAAGACAAGCTTGCGATCGCCTACGCGCTGCGCAACGCGGTCTGCCCGATCGCGCTGATGACGCATGATCTCGCCGCCGCCGATCAGGCGATAGCCTCGCTTCTCGAGCTCGTCACGCGCGAGGGGATCGCATTCTGGACCAGCTGGACGTCCTGCCTGAAGGGGCAATTGCTGGTC
Source organism: Bradyrhizobium betae (assembly GCF_004123905.1). GTDB lineage: Bacteria > Pseudomonadota > Alphaproteobacteria > Rhizobiales > Xanthobacteraceae > Bradyrhizobium > Bradyrhizobium betae_A. Next base: position 394,936 of record NZ_MZXW01000053.1, on the reverse strand, counting down.
CTGCAAGGCAAGCATGACGACGGAATTGCACTGCTGCGCAGCGGCCTGAAGGCGCGGACCGAGAACGGATGGTTGATGCGCAATCCCGAGTTTCTCGGGTCGCTCGCCGAAGGCCTGCTTGCGAGCTGCGAGCCTGCGCAGGCGCTGGCCGCGGTGGAGGAGGCCCTGACCATGTCGCGCCAAGGCCGGCAATTGTGGTGCCTTGCGGACCTGCTGCGGATCAAGGCTGAGATTCTCCTGGCCAACGACCCATCCGATCTCTCGCGTGCCGAAGTGCTGTTCGCCGAGGGACTGTCCGTCGCCAGAGACCAGCAATGCCGATTCTACGAGCTGAAGGTTGCGGCTGCGTGGGCGGGGATCATGGCGAAATCGAACCGCCAGCAGACCGCACTTGATCTCGTCGGCCCGGTCAGCGCTTTGTTCGATCAGGAGATCGATCTTCCCGCAATCGCCTTTGCCCGCGCTCTGGCTGAAATACCGGGCATCTCGCTTTCGACATGCGACAGCGAACGGCCTGCTTCTTGTACGTGCCACTAGGCAAAGGTCTGCAATTTCGCCTCAGCATCCCGGCGGCAGGACCGGCGACACGCCGGGCGTCGCTGCCGCGCCTGAGGCGTTGGCCGGCAACATTGTCGCAGGCTCCGCCAGATTCATCGAGACGCCTTCCGCGCAGGCCGAGCTGTTCGGACTGGGCACCACAGTAGCATTCGGGTCGATACCCGTGCCGCCGGCGCCGCTGGTGTCCGCGACGATCGTGCCGGGCGCGGGGTTTGCGGTCACTTGCGGAATCGACAACGGCAGAGATGCAGCGCTCGTCACCTGCCCTCCCGGCGTCGAGCTGCATGCGACCGTCGCCCCCGTTCCCACTGGCGCAGTCGCGGAGATCGTCCCGATCGAGCTGCTGTTCTGTCCTATGGCCGGCAGCAGCGGAGCCGCGATGCCTGATGTCGAGACGCCTGTAGGCGACACAGTCGGCGTCGCCGGCACCGGCGTGAGCGATGACGATTGCGGAACGCAGACGACCACCGTCCCCGGCGTGGTCGGATCCGAGGCGAGCGGGACGGGCGCCAGCGTCGTATCAGGAGCGCCCGGCACGGTCGTTGCTGAAAACGGCCCCGGACTGTTGAGCGGCGAGATCACGATCGCGCCCGGCACCGTCGGCAGATCCATTGCCGTGCTGCCGGTCGTTGCGACCTGCGCCTGAACAGGCCAGCCGCCAAGCAGGAGAGCCATCACCGCTGCGAACGCGATCCGCATCATCTTACGTGTCCCTAGCTCACTTCGATCTTGCGAACGGTGACCTTGCTGCCTTCGGCCAGATTGACCACCGGATTCAGCACGACCTGATCGCCGGGCTGCACGCCGTCGCGCACTTCCACACTGGTGCCGAAATCCCTGGAGATCGAGACCTGCTGAAAATGAACCGTGCCGTTTCGCACGACCACGACATGCAGACCATTCTGGTCGAAGACGAGTGCGTCGGACGGGATCGTCATCGACGGCGTCTTGCGCGGGATCGATAATTCGACCGTGCAATAGATGCCCGGACTGAGCAGACCATCGGGATTGGGCACGTCGATCTCGGTCAGCAGCGTCCGGCTCCCCGGCTGCAGCGCGGTCGCGATCCGCGTGACCTTGCCGGCAAACGTCCGCCCCGGAATCTCGGGGACGCGAATATCCGCATCGACGCCCGGGCCAAGTCCGAACGCCTCGTCCTGCGGCACGAAGACCTGGGTTCGGATCACGTCGGAATGCATCATCGTGAACATGAAGGTCGACCCGGCTGACACCAGGCTGCCATTGTCCACGTTGCGCTGCGTGACCACGCCGTCGAACGGCGCCACCACGCGCTGGTAAGCCTTCTCCTGCTGGAGGACCCGAATCTGCGCTTGCTGCGCCGTGATGTTCGACTGGGCGACACCCACCGCGCCCTGCTGCGCGCGCAGGGTGAGGCGGTCATTGTCGCCCTGCTGTGCCGTCAACCAACCTTGCTTGACAAGATTGCTGTCACGCGAGTTGGTGACGTCGGCGAGCTCCCGGCTCGCCTGCGCCTGCTGAAGCGCGGCCTGGTCCTGGGCGAGCGTCGCCTGTGCCTGCGCGATCTGCTGATCCAGCTCGGGAGCGGTGATTTCAGCAAGCAGATCGCCCTTCTTGACCCGGTCGCCGATATCGACGTAGCGCTTCTCGATATAGCCGCTGGTCCGCGCGAAGATGTTGGCCGCCTCGAATGCGGTTGTGGTCGCCGGCAAGCTCACCTTCATGATGTCGCCGCTGGGCTTGACTGTCGCCACCCGAACTTCCGGAACGTTGGTCCGAACCTGTTCTGCGACTGCGGCAACGTCACGCGCGGCCTCATAGTGCCGCCAGCCGCCGATGCCGAGACCGCCCGCAAGCAGCAGCAGCACGCCTCCTCCGAGCAACGCACCACCGTAACGGCGTCCGGATCGCGCGCCCTTGCCCGGCAACTCCACGATCCGCAAACTTTCCCCCCCGGGGCGGTCACTCGCCTCGTCGTCATTGGGCCGTGCGCGAACGTCACTCATTCCGGTTGCTCCTCGAATACGCCGTGGCGAGGCTTGCCGTCATTGCCCTTGCGCAGCATGGCAAACAGATAAGGCACAATCAGCAAGGTGGTCGGGGTTGCGAACAGCAGCCCGCCGATGACCGCCCGCGCGAGCGCCGCATTCTGCTCTTCGCCCGGCCCGCCGATCGCCATCGGGATCATGCCCACGATCATCGCCGCCGCGGTCATCAGCACCGGCCGGATCCTCGTCCGGCCGGCGCTCAGCGCTGCCTGGAACGCGGAATGTCCCTTCAATTGCTCGTCACGCGCAAAGGTCACGAGCAGGATGGAATTTGCGGAGGCGACGCCGACCGCCATGATGGCGCCCATCAGCGACGGCACGTTCAGCGTCGTCCCCGTGATGAACAGCATCGTCACGATGCCGCAGAATGTCGCCGGCAGCGCCAGGATGACGACGAACGGGTCGCCGAAATTCTGGTAGTTCACGACCATCAGCAGGTACACGAGGATCGCCGCGAACAGCAGCCCTACTCCGAGATCGCGAAACGACTGATGCATGCTCTGGATCTGTCCCAGAACCTGAATCGAATTGCCCGGCTGGAGCTGCTTCTGGAGGGTTGACGTCACCCTCTCGATATCGGCTGCAACGCTGCCGAGATCGCGGCCCTGCACGCTCGCGTAGACGTCATACACCGGCTGGACATTGGCCTGGTTCGCATTGGTGGGAACGGTGCCCCGCTTGAAGGTCGCGACATTGCTGAGCAGGCCGGGCACCGTCTGCCCGCTTGCGGCAAGCGAGGCCGACACCGGCGTGTTGCCCAGGGCGTTCAGAGAATTGGCCCTGTATTCGGGTGTCTGCACCGCCAAATAATAGGGGATGCCCGACGTCGGATCCGTCCAGAAATTCGGCGAGACCTGCGCCGACGATGAGAGGCTGACATTGATGTTGGTCGCAACCGTGCTGGCATTGAGGCCGAGTTGCGCGGCGCGGGTGCGGTCGATATCGGCGTAGAAGGCGGGCGCATCGACCTCCTGCTGGAGATGCGCATCGACCACACCGGGGATCGCCGCAAGGCTCCTCTGGAGCTCCTTGGCTACGGCCAGATTGTTGGTGCCGTAGCCGACCGTGCGGACATCGATCTGCGCGGGAAGACCGAAGTTCAGGATCTGCGTGACGATGTCGGCCGCCTGGAAATAGAAGGTGTCCTCCGGGAATGCCGATGGCAGCACCTGCCGCAGCTTCCTGATGTAATCCGAGGTCGGCTTGTGCCCGTCCTTCAGCGACACGAGGATGGTGCCGTCGTTCACCCCGATCGTCGAGCCGTCCGTGAATGCGAGATTGTAGGCACGCGCGGGCAGGCCGATATTGTCGACGATCAGCGCGCGGTCGTGCTCCGGGATGACTTCGCGGATCTTGTCCTCGACCGCCTGGAAAATCGCTTCCGTCCGCTCGATCCGCGTGCCCGCGGGCGCGCGAACATGAAGCTGGATCTGACCGCCGTCGATCAGGGGATAGAAGTCCCGGCCGACATAGGCGAACATGGTGGCGCCGAGCGCCAGCACCAGCACGGCGACGACAGGTATGATCACGCGACGCCGCAGCAGCGTCAGCAGGAGATTGGAATAGCCATCGCGCAGGCGCTCGAACCCGCGCTCGAACGCAGCCGAGGCGCGCCCAAATATGCCCGTCGGGCGCTCGCCCTCGCCATGACGGTGCTCGCTCTTCAAGAGCAAACCGATGGTGATCGGCGTGAGCGTCCGCGACAGCCCGTAGGACGCCAGCATCGCGAACACCACGGCGAGGCCAAGCGGCGTGAACAGATATTTGGCCGGGCCCTCCAGGAATACGACCGAGGTGAACACGCAGCTGATCGCGAGCGTCGAGACCAGCGTCGGGATGGCGATTTCTGCTGCGCCATGCAGGGTCGCATCCGGCAGCGGCATGCCTTCCTCGGTCCAGAGGCGGTGTGTGTTCTCGATCGTCACGGTCGAATCGTCGACGAGGATGCCGACCGCAAGGGCAAGGCCGCCGAGCGTCATGGTGTTGAGGGTCTCGCCGAGGAAATACAGCACGATCAGCGAGGACAGCATCGCGAGCGGAATCGAGATCAGGACGACCAGCGTCGATCGCCATGATCCCAGGAACACCAGGATCATCAGTGCCGTGAGGCCGGCCGCGATGGCGCCTTCGCGCAGCACGCCGTCGACCGAATGGGTGACGAAGATCGACTGGTCGAACAGCTCGTTGATCTTCAACCCCGCCGGGGCCGACGCGCGGATCGAAGCCAACGCGTGCTTCACGCCGTTCACGACGGCGAGGGTGGAGGCATTTCCGTTCTTGATGACGCTGAGCAGGACGGCGCGGTGGCCGTCCTCACGCACGATGTTCTGCTGCACCTGGGCGCCGTCGCGGACCTGGGCGACGTCTTTCAGGAAGATGGTGGCCCCGTTCGCGAACTTAACCGGGATCATGTTGAGATCCTGGATCGTGGCCGGCGTCGCGTTGGTGCGAACGGTGTATTGGGTGTCGCCGATCTTGGTCGTGCCGGTCGGAAGTGTCAGGTTCTGGGTGTTCACCGCGTTGACGATGTCGAGCGGCGTCAACCCGCGCGACAAGAGCTTGTTCGGATCGATGTCGACCATGATCTGGCGATATTTGCCGCCGGCAGGCGTGGGCAAGGTCACGCCCGGAACGGGAGCCAGCTGCTGGCGAACCCGGTAGATGCCGAAATCGTAGAGCTGCTGCTCGTTCAGGCTGTTCGACTCGAGGCTGAGCTGGAGCACCGGCACGCTCGAGGCGTTGAACTGCACGATGATCGGCGGCTGGATGCCCGGCGGCATCAGGGCGCGGATGGCGTTGGTCGCCGAGACGATCTGCGAGATCGCGAGGTCGAGATTGACGTCCGGCTGGAAGTAGATCTTCTGAATCGACAGGCCATTGAGGGTCTGTGCCTCGATGTTCTTGATGCCGCTGACGTTGGCGCTGATCGAATACTGGCTATAGGTGCTGACGCGCTGCTCCATCTCCGGCGTCGACAGGCCGGTGTAGCTCCAGATCACCGTGACGACAGGGATCCGGATCTCCGGGAAGATGTCGGTCGGCATCGAGCGGATCGCGATGCCGCCGAGGAACAGAATCAGCGCGGCCAGCACATAGAATGTATGTGGCAGCCGCAGCGCGAAGCGAACAATTCCCATGGGGGTCTGCCTGGAGCAAGTGACGCGGGATCGTCGGAGAGATGAGGACGGTCGGAACTCCGTTCAAATGAAAACGAATTCAGGCACTCCATGCCGTGCCGCGCGCCGCATCCTGCGCAGCGCACATGACGGCCCGCTTGACCTTGGCAAAGGCACGCATCTCGATCTGCCTGACACGCTCGCTGGAGATCGACAATTCGCGGGCCAACTGATCGAGCGTCACCGGGCATTCCGTCAACCGCCGCGCCTCGAAGACACGCCGTTCCCGTGCCGCAAGCCCGCCCAGCGCCACACGCAAGGCCTTGGTGCGCCGCTCCATCTGGTCGTGATCGACGAGCACCGTCTCCGCATCGACCGCGCCATTGACCAGCAAGGCCTCCAGCTCGGTTCCGCCGTCCTCGTCGCCGACGCGCGCGTTGAGCGACATGTCGCCATTGAGCCGCACGTCCATCTCGATCACATCGCGCGCCGTGACCTCGAGCTTACCGGCGATCAATTCGGCGACGTCGGGCGTGAGCGCGACCATCACGCCGCCGGTGGCTCGCCTGATCTCGCTGCGCAGCTTGAAAAACAGCTTCTTCTGCGCCGCTGTCGTCCCGATCCTGACCAGCGACCACGACCGCAGGATGTAATCGCGAATGGCCGCCTTGATCCACCAGACCGCATAGGTCGAGAAGCGCGCACCGCGGCCGGGCTCGAAGCGCGACGCTGCAATCACGAGGCCCAGATTCGCTTCGGCGATCAGATCGACCAGCGGCAAGCCATATCCCTTGTAGCTGCGCGCCAGCTTGGCGGCGAGCCGGAGATGGCTGGTGACGAGCGCGTCCGCCGCGCTCCGGTCCCGCGTCTGCTGCCAGCGACGTGCGAGCTGCTGCTCCTGATCCTGCTCGAGCAGGTCGTATCGCCTGATGGTCGCGGAATACGCACTGAGGAACGGGGCCGGCAGCGATGCACCCGGCGCAGCAGGCGGATCGTTCCTCGCAATTTCGTGGCTAGTCAGCATCTGTCACTCCCACATTCCAGGCCGGCTGATTGATCTCGAAAGCATCGCGCATGATTGGCTCATCCCATCTGGTCGGCGTCTGCGTGCTGCAATGTCCTGAACCGGCGGCTGGCGGCGTTGCCCGCTCGTCCGGTCCAGGCAAGGATCTCGATCCGGCCTCCGGGAGCCGGACCAATGATCAGCCGAAAGCCGTGCAGCTTGACGATGGCCGCGACCAGGCTCAGTCCGAGCCCCACGCCCGGCGTGTGGCGCATCTTGTCGGAGCGATAGAACCGCCGCAGCACCGCCTCGCGTTCCTGCTCGCTGATGCCGGGCCCGGTATCGCGCACGCACACGAGTGCGGTGTCGTCCTCCGCTTCCAGCGCGAGCTCGACCCGTCCGCCTGATGGCGTAAACTTGACGGCATTGTCGACGAGATTGGCAACCGCCTCGAACAGCAGGTCGCGGTCGCCCCACACCTGCACATTGCGATCGACGACCACACCGAGCACGATGTGTTTGTCCTCGGCAATCGGCTCGTAGACGTCGCAGACCTCCCGCAGGATCTCGTCGAGCGCGACGTCGCCGAAGCCTGACATGCGGCGGTTGTTCTCGATCTCGGTCAGCCGCAAGAGAGCGGTGACGATCGCAAGCGACTGGTCGATGCCGGCGATGGCCTTGTCCGCGATCTCCTGGAGCTGCTCCAGCGTTGCCGCATGCGTTCGACCACGTTCCAGCGCCAGGCGGACGCGCGTGAGCGGCGTCCTGAGATCATGAGCAATGTCGTTGCCGACCCCGGCAAGCGCATTGATCATCGTCTCCATCTCGTCGAGCATGCCGTTGACGATTTTGGCCAGCCGCGCGAAGGAATCGTCCGTCTTGCCTTCCCGCAGCCGCTCGCGCAACTCGCCGGCGACGATGCGCTGGACCCGCTGGTTGACTTCCTCCACGCGCCTCTGGGCACGCGCGCTCAGCCAGACACCCGCCAGCAGGCAGAGGCTGAAGGCCGGCAGCAGGCCCAGGGCCAAGGCCTGCCCCACGACACTCGATATCTCGCGCGTCTCGTCGACATTGCGGCCCATCACCAGGACATCGCCACTGTCGAGACGCCTGCCGACCGTCCTGACGACGGGACTGTGAGCTGCCGGTTTATCGAACAGATCGAGCCGCACGCCCTGCACCGCGCCGTCGAGCCCGAGCGCACGCGGCAAATGGTCGATGTTGCCGGCGAGGCGCGTGCCGGCGGCATCGAACAGTCCCGCGTACTGCACGCCCCTGGAATCCTGATCGAGATGATCCGTGATCGCGCCGATGCGGCGCGCCGGCGGCAGGTCCGCGATGAAGTGGATCTGCGTGGTGATCATGCGATCGGATCGCGTGACCAGATAGTCGTCGAGCTTCCAGTAGATGAACGCGAACAGGGCGAGCACGAACAACGCGAAGGCGGCCGCCACGGCCAGGGCCCAGAGGAACGTACTGGAGCGGATCAACTGAGCCCGATACATCCCGTGCCCCTATTGCCGCGAGCGCAGGACGAAGCCGGAGCCGCGGACGTTGCGGATCAGCTGCATCTCTCCGGGGCCGTCGACCTTGTGACGAAGCCGGCCCATATGCACGTCGATCAGGTTCGTGGTCGCCGGGACGAATTTGTAGTTCCAAACCTCCTCGAGCAGCATCGCGCGCGTCAGCAGCTGGTCGTTCCGGCGCATCATGTATTCGAGCAGGCGGAATTCGCGCGGCAGCAGGTCGAGCTCGCGCTCGCCGCGCCGCGCGGTGCGCTGGATCAGGTCGATCTCGAGCGGCCCGACACGCAAAATGGTCTCGCAGCTGTCGACCGGACGGCGCAATAGCGCCTCGATCCGCGCAACCAGCTCGACGAGCGCGAACGGTTTTGTCAGGTAATCATCGCCGCCGATGCGCAATCCGCGCACACGATCATCCACCGCGCCGAGCGCGCTCAGGACCAGGACGGGTGTCCTGACTTGATCATTGCGCAGCGCCTCGATGACGGTGAGCCCGTCCATGCCCGGCAGCATGCGATCGACGATCATTGCATCCGGGCTCGACGCGCGCGCCCGGTCGAGACCGTCGACGCCGTCAGCGGCCCATTGCACCTCGAAGCCGCGATCGGCGAGCTCGGCGACAATCGCCTCGGCGGTCTCGGCATCGTCCTCGATCAGGAGAATCCGGTTCATGATCTTCGGCCCATGGTCCGCGCGGCGCCTGAGTGCGCGGCGGGAAAGCACGGGCTCGGCGTCGCGCGGCATCATGCTCAGTGCCTGCGTGTGTCGAACGCGCGGCGCTGATGCCGCCTCATGCCGGCTACCCGCTGCGCTACGAGATAGTGCTGCGGCGCACGGGTCGCCACTAAATTGCGGTTCATGATGTCGGCCGCGCGCCGTGCCAACATTGCAAATGTAACAGCGATGCGTCTTGCCAATGTCGTGATCATCTTTCGGGCTCCACTGCCAACTGCGCTGGATCGAACATAGGCTCTCAACGCACGCGCTGTAGTTTCAGGGGCCACGGATGTTATGTATTCGCACGATCGTGGTCGCGGCGCTGACCAGGCTCACAGGCCGTTGAAATCCAGTGAGCAATTCGTGCGTTTGAATCGCGCGCCGTCGTTCACACCTTGATGACGAGCCGGCTTGGTTCGGCCTGATGTCATCAATGGAGAGAGCGAATGACCACGTCCAGATTGTTGTCGATGGGATTGATTGCAGCCGCCATGCTGGGTGGCCCCGTGATGGCGCGCGAGCACCATCGCGTCGTGCGGCAGCCCGCGATGGAGGCCGATACGGTCTCAACGAACGCGCCCTTCTATTATCCGGGCGAACGCGCCTGCATTCCGGCACCGCGCGTCGGCGCCTTCGCCACCGCGCCGTGGACCGGCAACAACGTGCCGTGCGAACCCGGCACCGGCAGCTACTGATCGCGCCAACGCGGCCGGCGGTGTAACTCCGCTGCCGCTGCTCATGGAATGACAGGGAGCGGGCTGTTTCATTCAGCCCGCTCCCTCGCGCGCGTCGCGGCCACGCGCGGCGAGATGATCTTCGGTCGGCACGCCTGATATCTGACGCAAAATTCAGTTGGATTGCCGTGTAGCGCACCTACCTCTCCCTCATCACGGGCCCAGTCATCGACAGCTTCGCGTGCAGCATGGCCGGGCCGCTCAACACGAGAGGAGTTTTCCATGACACGCGCAATCATGATTCTGGCAACAGCGGCACTCGCCTCGACGCTCGCCATCGGCGCGGCCAACGCGCATGGCGGTGGTGGCGGCGGCCACGGCGGCTTTGGCGGTGGGGGCTTCGGCGGCGGACATGCGGGCTTTGGCGGCGGCGCGCATTTCGGCGGCATGGGCCATGAGGGAGGTTTTGGCGGCGGCGCCCACTTCGGCGGCGAGCATCTCGGCTTCGCCGGTCATGCCGGCGACTTTCGCCAGCATGCATTTCACCGCTACGGTCGGGGCGGATATGGAGTCTACGGCGCCTATCCGGATTGCTATGACTGGTACGAGCTGCATCCCGACCGGCCATTGCCGCTGAGCTGCAGCTAGCTCAGCGCGCACCGCGCCGATCGGTCCGGACTGCGCAGCATCGCGATCCGGGCTGATCGCGTTGCGCAGTCACGTGGCTGTGGAGATGCGATCCGGCGAAACACACAGTTTCGCATTCTCGCGGCATGTTTCGCCCGAGCTTTGCGTCGTCGCTTCACCCTCGTAAGCCAAGAGGGCGCAGGGAAGGTCGGGTGCCGGCTGGCACCCGCGGTCCGCTGCGCGAAGATGGTGCGCAAAAGAACCGCACAGCAGCATACAGGTGTAGCCAATCACTCGGCCTTCCCTGCGCGATGGTTGGGACGGCGTATGCCGTGCTCTCCCGGGAGCCGAGTTCCTTCTGGCCTCCCTCACCTTCGCGAATTGACGATGCTGTCCGCCCGGTTGGGCTCGCACACACCTCCGCGAAAGCTTGACCGTAGCAACGACGGCCAGGACCACACGGTTTTGCCGTACGCGCGGCTCGCCATTTCGCCGCAGTTTTCCCGGCCCTGTCGACGGAGCCGGAAACTTACAGGCGAGACGAACCTAACAGCGCCGCTCGTCCGCACGCGGCCGCGAGCTCACAGGGACTACCCGCCCTGCCCGCACCTCTCGTGCCGACGCTGCCGCGTCCACCGCAAGCCCGGCTCGCAATCAAGACGACACGAGATCGCCCCTCAAGGAAAGAGCCGGGATGGGCGAGATGTACGATATTTCCGAATTTCGGTAAAGCGGAATATTTTTGCGGGGAGGGGTTGACGGGGTGGCGGGTGTTTTGCCCGACGGGAGCTGCGGACTTGTTCGAAGCCGCCAGGTGAAGAAGCCGGCGGCTTTTTTCCGTCCTGCAAAGCGAAACGGGCGACCGGGGGCAACGACGCCGGTTTGTGGCGGATGGGATACCGCCCGGAGCCGAGACCTCTCGCGGCTATGAACCGCCCGGGCCCTTTCGCTCCTCGCGTTCGTCCTCGATTTGCCCTTCGGCTTCGAGCCAGAACTCCAAGTCGCGATCGATCGGCTGGCCGGCCTGCTCCCAGAGTTCGTAGGCACGCGCGCGCACCTGGCCGCGCAGCATCATGCGACGGAGCTTTCGCTTCAACTCCTCCGCAAAGCTCCTGAACCGCTGGACGGTGGTCTCGTCCTTGACGAGCGCGGCTGCTCGCGTTGCGAGTTCAATCTGGTGCTCGATCTTCTGCTGCTCGTCCACTGCAAGCACTGCCATAAAAACGGATTGATTCAGCGCCGTGCCGTTCAGACATTGAATTCGTTTCCGGGACGTTCTGTTCCTTCGAATAACAGCGCGGCTTGAAATGCCCTGGGACGATCGCCGCTTTAGTGCCACGTCGTATCCGCGTCGACGATCACCGCGCTGATTTCCGGGTCTTCGGTCGTGTTGCAGGTGCAGGGCATGCCCTCACCGCAGCGGCAGCCGCCGAGCTTATCGCTCCAGACCCGGAGTGGATGGTTTTCGCAGTCCCATCCCAGACCCTGGCAGAACGGGCAGATCTTGTCGGTTACAGTGTATCCGGCGTCCGCAACGTGCTCGCCTTGTCCTCGTTGCGCAGCTCCTGCTCGGCCGCGTGCCAAAACTCTTCCTCACGGCCTTTGGGCTTGCCGGCCTGCTCCCACAAGCGGTGCGCGCGGTCTCTGATCTCTTGCTCGGTCGGCTCGGACAATTGCATCTCCTGCTGTGAAGCACGGCCCACCCTGGGGATATGGGGGGCTTGGAGGCGGGCCGTGCAGGCCAGCGATCGGCGGCGATTCTGGCCCGCGGATTCAAGCCTTGATCGTGCGCGGGAGTTCCTAGCCGCGCGTGCGATCCGGCGTGCCTTTTGTCCGACCCGCGTTGAGGAATGCAGTGGGACGTTGCCGCGCGAAGGGACATGCCGGACAACGGCACAGCAAGACATGGGTCACGCTGATGGACCCAAGTCGCGGCTGACAGATATCGGGAAAGAGGTGAGATCGAAATGGTCGCGGGAGAGGGACTCGAACCCCCGACCCCAGGATTATGATTCCCGCGCTCTGACCAGCTGAGCTACCCCGCCACGGGGATCGCGGCGGCCTGATACGGCCGAGCTCGCGAACGCGCGGCATATAAGGAAGCGGCGCGGCTGCGGAACCTCTCGCCTTGGTCAGCCAGCCACGTTCGTCGCACGCCTACGTCCGTCCGATCAGCTGAGCGATCTCCCAGACATGACCTGACGGGTCGGCGAAGGATGCGGTTCGCCGTCCCCATGGACGGTCGACCGGGCCATTGAGCAGCTCGACACCAATCCTTCGAAGGGCGGAGCACACCTCATCGACGTCGGCGACCCTGATCGTCAACAGTGCGCGGGCTCCTCCGGAAGACGGCCCAACAGGCAACGGCTCGACGAGCTGAGGCGCCTGAGACATATCAAGAAGATTGATCAGGAGCCCGCCGAATCTCAATACAGACGACACGGCATCCTCCCAGACTGTCTCGGCTGTGAAAACCTTGCCGTAGAACGCCTTCGAAGACGCAATGTCATCGACGAACAGCGTGATGACTTCGACTTCGCTTGGCAGACCATTGACCATGTCGCTCACTCCCCACCGTTATGGCGCCTGCTTGCGCAAACAGCACAACCGACCGCTCTCACAGACCCGGCGCCATGCATCGGGATTGGCCGAGTTCTGCCGAGCGATCAAATGGGAGCCTGGGGAGTTAATTGGTAGCGGGAGAGGGACTCGAACCCCCGACCCCAGGATTATGATTCCCGTGCTCTAACCAGCTGAGCTACCCCGCCACAGGGTCGCGAACGGCTGTTACGGCCGATCTCGCGAACGCGCGGCATATAATGAGGGGGGCGGCGGGAAGTCAATCCGCGTTTGCGAAAAGCTTCCCCCTCCCGCCTAAGCCAAGGCTATGGCGAGACAAGTCGCCGGGAATATTGGCCTTTTTGCCGCTACGGCCGGGCCGGGCTTGTCCCGGCCATCCACGACCTTGTTCGCTGCCCGGAGAACGTCGATGCCCGGGACGAGCCCGGGCATGACGGAGTTTGGGGATAGGGAACAGGCCTCCGCCTTCGCCAGGGCTTCGGCGCGACAAGCTATTTCGGCCTCACATTCGGGTCGCCGCCGGGGCTGCCGGGAGGCGGGATGACTGGGGTATTGGCACCGGTGTCGGGGGCCGGAGCGTGCATGTCGGGGTCGACGCCGGCGGGCGGGCAGAGCACGCCGTCGGATTTTGCCAGCTTGTCGCCGAGCGGTTCCCGGGACTGGCCGGTGGTGGTGCCGTCGGGCGTGGCGGCGCGGTTCGGGCGGTCCTGCGGCAGGCAGTTGGCGGCGTGCTGCGGGGATGGCGGCGCGGTCGCTTGCGGCGGCGTTGCCGGGGCGGGCGGGGCCTGCGCGATCGCGACGCCTGAGGCGGTGATCAGGAGGCTGGCCAGGATGATGTTTGATGTGGTGCGCATGGAAGGGAAACGCGCGGGGAAGGGGCGATGTTCCCTGGCGAAACGCGATGTGATCGGGGTTTGGGTCCCTCAGGTTTCCCCATCGTCATTGCGAGCGCAGCGAAGCAATCCAGAATCTTTCCGCGGAGGGACTCTGGATTGCGTCGCTGCGCTCGCAATGACGGCTGGGGAGAGGTCGGTGCGCATCGTCGGCACCGTTCGCGCTTACGATTTGTGATACCGGATCAGCGAAAAATGGCCCATTGGCGGCATCGGGCGGCGCTCGGCGAGCGTGACGCCGCCGTGTTTGGCGGCCCAGTCGACGAGGCGCTGCCACGGGAATTCCGGGCGCCAGCCGAGCCGGCGGGCGAGCGGTGCGAAGGCGAGCTCGGAGAGTTTGCGAAACCCCTTTTCCGCGCCGATGTGGTTGACGAGGATCAGTTCGCCGCCGGGCTTGAGCACGCGCACGAACTCGTCGAGCGTGCCTTCGGGATCGGGCACGGCGGTGATGACGTATTGCGCCACCACGGCGTCGAAGAAGTTTGCGGGGAAGGCGAGGTTTTTCGCGTCCATCACCGAGAGCACTTCGACATTCGACAGCCGCAGCGCGCGCACGCGCGATTGCGCCTTGCGCAGCATCGGCTCGGAGATGTCGACGCCGCAGATTTTGGTGGTGCGCGAATAGTCGGACAGCGACAGACCCGTGCCGACGCCGACGTCGAGGATGCGGCCTCCGATGCGGTCGGCCTCGGCGATGGTCGACTGCCGTCCGGCGTCGAACACCTTGCCGAACACGAGATCATAGACCGGCGCCCAGCGGCCATAGGCCTTCTCGACCCCGGCCCGCGAGATGTCTGCTGCCATGCCCCCTGCCCCAGTATTTTTTTAGCCGCGAACCGCTTCTGCGAGCGGCCTCGCCGTGCTCGTCGCTGCCTTCGCCGCCGCGCTTTGAATGAAGCCGCCGCCGAGCACGCGCGCCTGCCCGCTGGGCGCGTCGTAGAACACGCAGGCCTGGCCCGGCGAGACGCCCTCTTCGCCGGCGACCAGCTCGACCTCGTAATGGCCGTTCGCACCGCGCAGCCATGCCGGCTGCGGCGCGCGGGTCGAGCGCACCCGCACGAACAGCTCGAGGCCGGCTCCGATGGCGCGGTCGATGTCGCCGCCGCCGATCCAGTTGACGTCGCGCAAGGAGATGCGATGCATCTTCAGCGCATCGCGCGGGCCGACGACGACGCGGCGGCCCGGGGCATCGAGACGCACCACGAACAGCGGCGCGGCTGCCGCGATGCCGAGGCCGCGGCGCTGGCCGACGGTGAAATTGGCGATGCCGTGATGCTGGCCGAGCACGTGGCCGTCGAGATCGACGATGTCGCCGGGGTCCATCGCGTTTGGACGGAGCCGGGTGATGATGTCGGTGTAGCGGCCCGTCGGCACGAAGCAGATGTCCTGGCTGTCGTGCTTGTCGGCGACGCTCAGGCCGTAGCGGCGCGCAAGCTCGCGCGTCTCGGGCTTGGTCATGTCGCCGAGCGGGAAGCGCAGGAAGTCGAGCTGCGACTGCGTGGTCGCGAACAGGAAATAGCTCTGGTCGCGATCGCTGTCGGCGGCACACACCAGCGCGCGCGAGCCGTCGTCGCGACGGCGCGAGGCGACGTAATGGCCGGTGGCAAGCGCCTGCGCACCGAGCTCGCGGGCGGTCTTCAGCAGGTCGCGGAATTTTACGCTGCGGTTGCACTCGATGCACGGCACCGGCGTCTCGCCGAGCGCGTAGCTATCGGCGAAATTGTCGATGACGGACTCGCGAAAGCGATCCTCGTAATCGAGCACGTAATGGGGAATGCCGAGCTTTGCCGCGACGTCACGGGCGTCGTGGATGTCCTGGCCGGCGCAGCAGGCGCCCTTGCGGTGGGTCGCCGCGCCATGGTCGTAGAGCTGCAGCGTGATGCCGACGACGTCATAGCCCTCGGCCTTCAACAGCGCAGCCGTCGTCGAGGAATCGACGCCGCCCGACATGGCAACGACGACCCTGGTATCCTCAGGACGGCCTTCGAGATCCAGACTGTTGAGCATGGCTTTCAAGATGTGACGGCGGCGTTTCGCGATCCGCGATTTCTATGCCTCCGGCGGGACATCGGCGATCCCCCGGGAACCTGGTTCCCCCGGAGGCACGGTCTGCCCGGTCGAAAGCGGCTGAGAGCTGCCTCTTTAATATAGGCCGCATTCCGGTGAAGCAATCGCGCTGGCCTTAAGCTTAGGGCAATTCTTGCCGGGGCGGCAGAAATGACGGGGTTTTTGCCGCCTTCGTGGCGGCGGCGCAAATCCATCAATATATTGATTTCACTTGATAAAACCGCAAAATACAGGGATGGCCCACTCCTTGCTACCCCTTATGCCGAAGATGTTTCCAAGGGGTATGCCGTGGTTGGTCGGACGTCAGATGTAGCGGCAAGCGTGCCTGTCCAGAGCGCGCAGCAAAAGTCTGCGAGGTCACAGAGCTCGAAAGACACGTCCAGCAGCGACTCCTTCGGCTCGCTGGTCGACAGCAACACCCAGGCGATCAGCAACAGTTCGTCGTCGCAGGATAGCGCGCCGCGCCGGGCGGATTCGTCGTCCAGCTCGGACAAGAGCCCGCGAGATACCTCCTCCAGGGACCCCTCCTCGCAAAGCAAGGCGAGCGACAACACCGACAATTCCGCGCCCGCCAAGACCGATACGTCGGCCGATGCGTCCAAAGATGCATCCACGGATACGTCCAAAGATACGTCAAAGGCTGACGGCAAGACCAAGTCCGAGGGCTTCGACACCAAATCGGCCGACAAATCCGACAAGACCAAGGATGGCAAGACCGACGGCACCGACGGGCTCGCCGCCGCCGTCGATGCCGCCGCGACCGCACAAGTCGACGCGACGCAGACCGCCGTGCCGGATCCGACTGCTATCCCGGTTGCCGCGCCTGTGGTGCCGGTCGACCCGAACGCGGCCGCCAGCCAGGCCGCGACCTCCTCGCCGCTGACGATCGCCGCTGCCGGCATCGCCGCCAGCACGTCAACCGCCGCGCAGATCGCAGGCGGCAAGACCGATACTGCGACGCCTGGTGACAAGAGCGCCAAGACGGCCGCCGCCAAGGTCGATGCCAGCACGACGACGACACTCGGCGATATCGCCACCGGCACGACCGATGCGACCGCGACCGATGCCAAGACCAATGGCGGATTGATCGCCGCGGTCGACCCGGGCACGCCGAAAACCTCGTTCAAGGCTGCCGTTGCCGCGCAAGGCGGCAGCGACGTCTCCAATATCGGCCAGGACGGGGCTAAGGCGAACGCCGCCGCAGCGCAGACTCCCGCAACGGCCGCCAACGCCGCCGCGCATCCGCAAGGCGCCAAGCCGCAGGCCGACGCCGGCACGACCGACGCCAAGTCTGCGGTCTCCGACCGCGCCGATGCGACCCCGGCAACAGCTACACCACACGCGCATGCGGATACGCAGGCGACCATCGCCACGACCGACACCAGCGCACAGGCGACCTCTGCCATCCAGGCGCCGGTGACCAACACGATTTCGGCCGCGACCGCTTCCACCGCAATGCTCACCGCGACCGCGGCGAACGCCAATACCGTGCCGATCAGCGGCGTGCCGATCGAGATTGCCGCCGCCGTCCGCGCCGGCAAGACGCGGTTCGACATCAGCCTCGATCCGATCGATCTCGGCCGCATCGACGTCCGCGTCAATGTCGACCGCAACGGCCAGGTCACCTCCCATCTCACGGTGGAGAAGCCGGAGACGCTGGCGATGCTGAAGCAGGACGCGCCGCAATTGCAGCGCGCGCTCGACGATGCCGGCTTCAAGACCGGCAGCAACGGGCTGTCCTTCAGCCTGCGCGACCAGAATTCATCGGGCCAGCAGTCCGGCCAGAACAACGACAATGGCGGCAATTCCCGCCGGCTGATCATCAGCGAGGACGACACCGTTGCGGCTGCGCCCGTCGGGCGCGGCTACGGCCGCATGCTCGGATCGAGCAGCGGCGTCGACATCAGAGTGTGAGGAGTATTCGCAAATGACCACCACGAATGCCACCAGCGCCCCGACCCCCGTCTCCGGGACCACCGACGTCCCGAAGTCGTCCTCGTCGAGCTCGCTGGGCTCGTCCACCGGCGCGACGCTCGCCGGCAATTTCCAGACCTTCCTGACGCTGCTGACGACACAGCTGCAGAACCAGAACCCGCTCTCCCCGCTCGACACCAACCAGTTCACCCAGCAGCTGGTGCAATTCGCCGGCGTCGAGCAGCAGCTCAAGACCAACGATTCGCTGTCCCAGCTCGTCACCCTCGAGAAGACCACGCAGGCGACCCAGGCGCTGGGCTTCGTCGGCAAGACCGCGCTGGTCGACGGCTCGACCGCGACCATGACCAAGTCGTCGGCGACCTGGCATCTCAACGTGCCCAGCGACTCCACCGTCGACATCACCATCGCCAATTCCAGCGGTCAGACGGTCTTCACCGGAAAATATACTGCCGCGGCCGGCACCGACATTCCCTTCACCTGGAACGGAATGGGCAATGACGGCACCCAATGGCCCGACGGCAAGTACACGATCTCGGCCACCGGCAAGGACGTCGCGAACAACAATGTCGGCATCGCCGCCCAGGTGCAGGGCGTGGTGTCGTCCGTCGATCTGACCCAGTCGCCGCCGCTGCTCAGCATCGACGGCGCCAGCTACACGCTGAGCCAGGTCAAGAGCATCATCGCCACCAGCAGCAACTAAGGCTCGCGCGGCGCCCGATGCGCCCTGTTTGTTAGTAAAGTATTTACGAAGACCCCCTCGACCGGCCCGGATACCACCGTTCCACCGGCCGAGCGGCCCGCGTTCCCGCAAGTTTCAACGAGAATTGTATTGAAGCCTTAGGCTTAGCGGATTTTTAAGCCGCCGCGCGTACGGTTTCAATGTGAGTTCAGTGGTTGAGAGTTTGTGAGTACGCCATGACAGAACCCCATCGCCCGAGGGTAAAATACGTCATCGGGCCGGACGGCAGTCCGCTGACGATTGCAGATCTGCCCGCGCCCGGTACCAAACGCTGGGTCATCCGCCGCAAGGCCGAAGTCGTCGCTGCTGTGCGTGGCGGACTTCTCTCCCTCGAGGAGGCCTGCAGCCGTTATACCCTGACGGTTGACGAATTCCTTTCCTGGCAGTTTTCCATCGACCAGCACGGTCTGGCGGGTCTTCGCACCACCCGCATCCAGCAATATCGCCAGTAAGCGATCCGGAAATCTGCGGCTTTTGACGAAAATCGGCCTCGCCTTGCGAGGCCGATTTTTTTCATGTTTCGTTTTGGCGCGACTTTTGTCCGAGCTCTTAACCTTCGTTAACCATATCGAAACCATCACCTAGGCAATAATTGCCCAGTCGGCCGCTCAGTTGCGGGTCGAAGCTTCGGGGCGGTTGCTTGCAAGGTCTTGCGGACTTCTTAAAGGGTATCGGCGCCGCCCGGTTCGGGGCGATGATCGCGGTCACCGCCGCGCTCGTCGGCTTTTTCGCGTTCGTCATCATGCGCGTCACCACGCCGCAGATGACGACGCTGTTCACCGACCTCTCGGTCGAAGATTCTTCCGGCATTATCAAGGACTTGGAGCGCCAGGGCATCCAGTTCGAGATCCGTAATGAGGGCAGCATCATCATGGTGCCCAAGGACAAGGTCACGCGCCTGCGGATGAAGCTCGCCGAGGGCGGCCTGCCCAAGGGCGGCGGCGTCGGCTACGAGGTGTTCGACAAGTCGGATGCGCTCGGCACCACCTCCTTCGTCCAGAACATCAATCATCTGCGCGCGCTGGAAGGCGAGCTCGCCCGCACCATCCGCGCCATCGACCGGATCCAGGCCGCCCGCGTCCACCTCGTCTTGCCCGAGCGCCCGCTGTTCTCGCGCGAGGCGCCGGAGCCGTCGGCCTCGATCGTGGTCCGGGTCCGCGGGGCGCTGGAGGCGCAGCAGATCCGCGCCATCCGTCACCTCGTCGCCTCTGCCGTCAACGGGCTGAAGCCGCAGCGGGTTTCGATCGTCGATGAATCCGGCCAGTTGCTGGCCGACGGTGCCGCGACCGATGCGGACCAGGCGGTCGGCGACGAACGCCGCACCGCCTTCGAGAAGCGGATGCGCAAGCAGGTCGAGGACATCGTGTCCTCGGTCGTCGGCTCCGGCCGTGCCCGCGTCCAGCTCTCCGCCGATTTCGACTTCAACAAGGTCACCCAGACCTCGGACAAGTTCGACCCCGAGGGCCGCGTGCTGCGCTCGACCCAGACCCGCGAAGAAAGCAGCATGACCGCCGACAACAACGGCCAGGTCACCGTCAACAACGAGCTTCCGGGCCAGCAGCAGAACAGCGGCGTCGCGGCCAAGGACCAGAGCAAGAAGACCGAGGAGACCAACAATTACGAGATCTCCCGCACCACCAAGACCGAGGTGACCGAGGCCGGCCGGGTCAACCGCATTTCGGTCGCGGTGCTGGTCGACGGCATCTACACCAAGAATGACAAGGGCGAACTGGCCTACACCGACCGCAGCAAGGAGCAGCTCGACCGCATCGCCGCCCTGGTCCGCTCGGCGATCGGCTTCGACCAGAAGCGCGGCGACCAGGTCGAGGTCGTCAATCTGCGCTTTGCCGATGCGCCCTCCACCGCCCCGATCGCCGAGCCCTCCGGCTTCCTCGGCATGCTTCAGTTCACCAAGGACGACGTCATGTACTTCGTCGAGCTCGGCGTGATGATGCTGCTGGGCCTCGTCGTGCTGTTCATGGTGATCCGCCCGCTGGTCAAGCGCATCCTCGCCTCCGACGAAGTCGCCGCCGCGATCTCCGGCGTCCTCACCGGCCCGGCCGCGGAAGAGCCCACGCCGGCCCAGCCGCTGCTGCCGAGCGGCGCCGCGAGCGCGATCGACGTCGCCACCATCCAGGGCCAGGTCCACGCCCAGTCCGTTCATCGCGTCGGCGAGCTCGCCGAGCGCAACCCCAACGAAACCGTCGCCATCATCCGTCAATGGCTGACCGAACCCGCAAAATGATTCGAGAAGTGAACTGACATGGCCGGCAATTTGCAAAACGCCAACTCGAACGACATCACCAGCGTGATCTCCACGCTCGGTCAGCGTGCCGGCAGCCGCGCGGGCGCCAAGATCGAAGCGGTGGCGGGACCGAAGCGCGCCGCGATCCTGATGCTGGCGCTCGGCGAGCAATATGGCGGCAAGATCTGGTCGCTGCTCGACGACGACGAGGTGCGCCAGCTCTCGCTGGAAATGTCGACGCTCGGCACCGTCGAGGTCGACACCGTCGAGGACATGCTGCTCGAATTCGTCTCGCGCATGTCGGCCTCGGGCGCGCTGATGGGCAATTTCGACGCCACCGAGCGGCTGCTCCAGCAGTACCTGGCGCCCGAGCGCGTCAACGGCATCATGGACGAGATCCGCGGCCCCGCCGGCCGCAACATGTGGGAGAAGCTCTCCAACGTGCAGGAAGAGGTGCTCGCCAACTATCTCAAGAACGAATATCCGCAGACCATCGCGGTGGTGCTGTCGAAGCTGAAGCCGGAGCATGCCGCGCGCGTGCTCGGCATCTTCCCCGAGGATCTCGCGCTCGACGTCGTCAACCGCATGCTGAAGATGGAGGCGGTCCAGAAGGAGGTGATCGAGAGCGTGGAGAAGACGCTGCGCACCGAATTCATGTCCAACCTCTCGCAGACCCGCCGCCGTGATGCCCACGAAGTGATGGCGGAAATCTTCAACAATTTCGACCGCCAGACCGAAACCCGCTTCATCACCTCGCTCGAAGAGGACAACCGCGAATCGGCCGAGCGCATCAAGGCGCTGATGTTCACCTTCGACGACCTCGTGAAGCTCGATTCCGGCTCGGCCCAGACCTTGATGCGCAATGTCGACAAGGACAAGCTCGGCGTCGCGCTCAAGAGCGCCAACGAGGACGTCCGCAACTTCTTCTTCGGCAACATGTCCTCGCGCGCGGCAAAAATGCTCCAGGACGACATGGCAGCGATGGGCCCGGTCCGTCTGCGCGACGTCGACGAGGCCCAGGCGCTGCTCGTCAACCTCGCCAAGGACCTCGCCGCCAAGGGTGAGATCATGCTGACCAAGAACCGCGCTGACGACGAGCTGGTGTATTGATGGGCGCTCCGGCTAAATTCCTGTTCGACACCGACTTCGCGGCGCCCGAGCGGTCGCCACGCGAGAAGGCTGCGACCGCCGCCGAGATCGCGCAGAAGGTCGCGGAAGCGGAGGCGCGCGCCTATCAGGACGGCTTTGCCGCCGGCCAGCGCGAAGCCAAGGCCGAGAGCGACCGCCGCGTTGCGCTCGCCATGGAAGAGATCAACATCGGCGTCCGGGGCATCGCGTCCGGCATTGGCAACATCGAGAGCAAGATGGAGACCGAGGCGGTCGACGTCGCGATCGCGGTGGCGCGCAAGCTGTGCGCCGACCTGGTCGCCGCCGAGCCGCTCGGCGAGATCATGGCGCTGGTCAAGGACTGCTTCTCGCATCTGGTCGCCACCCCGCATCTCGTCGTTCGCATCAACGACGCGCTCTACGACAGCGCGCGCGAGAAGATCGAGCGGCTCGCCAAGCAGAGCGGCTTCGAGGGCCGCCTCGTGATCCTCGCCGAGCCTGAAATCGCGACCGGCGACTGCAGGATCGAATGGGCCGATGGCGGCGTCGTGCTGGAACGCGGCGCCATCGCGGCCAAGATCGACGAAATGGTCGGACGCTATATCGCGTCCCGGAGGGGGAGCTAAGCCATGAGCGACACCGACGGACAGGTCCCGCTGCCCGATCTCAACGGCCCAATGCCGCCGACCGGTACGGACGTCGGGTACAGCGAGGACGAATATGCGGCGCGCGCCGCCGCCGATCTGGAGGCCGTGTTCGACGTGCCGGTGCAGGTCTCGGCCGTGCTCGGCCGCTCCAAGATGGACGTCAGCGAGCTGTTGAAGCTCGGGCCCGGCACCGTGCTCGAGCTCGACCGGCGTGTCGGCGAGGCCATCGACATCTACGTCAACAACAAGCTGGTCGCCCGCGGCGAAGTCGTCCTGGTCGAGGACAAACTCGGCGTGACCATGACCGAAATCATCAAGACCGAACGCGCGTAAAGCGAACAAGGAATGACGCGCGGCAGCGCGACCAGACGGACAGGAGACTGACATGCGGCTTCTCATCGTTGGCACATTGAAGGGCCAGCTCACCACCGCCACCAAGATCGCGATGGATAACGGCGCCACCGTGACCCATGCCGAGGATCACGAGCAGGCGATGCGGGTGCTGCGCGGCGGCAAGGGTGCCGACCTTCTGCTGGTCGACGTCGCCCTCGACATCCGCGACCTCGTGATGCGGCTCGAGGCCGAGCACATCCACGCTCCGATCGTCGCCTGCGGCATCACCAACGATGCCCGCGCCGCGGTTGCCGCGATCCACGCCGGCGCCAAGGAATACATCCCGCTGCCGCCGGACCCGGAGCTGATCGCAGCCGTGCTGGCCGCTGTCGCCAACGATTCCCGCGAGCTGGTTTATCGCGACGAGGCGATGGCGAAGGTCATCAAGCTCGCGCAGCAGATCGCGGGCTCGGACGCTTCCGTGATGGTCACCGGCGAATCCGGAACCGGCAAGGAAGTGCTGGCCCGCTACGTCCACACCCGCTCGGCCCGCGCCAAGCGCCCGTTCATCTCGATCAACTGCGCCGCGATCCCCGAGCATCTGCTGGAGTCCGAGCTGTTCGGCCACGAGAAGGGTGCCTTCACCGGCGCGATCGCCCGCCGCATCGGCAAGTTCGAGGAAGCGACCGGCGGCACGCTGCTGCTGGACGAAATCTCGGAGATGGACGTCCGCCTACAATCGAAGCTGTTGCGCGCCATTCAGGAGCGCGTCATCGATCGCGTCGGCGGCACCAAGCCGGTCCCCGTGGACATCCGCATCATCGCGACCTCGAACCGCAACCTGGTGGAAGCCGTGCGCGAAGGCACGTTCCGCGAGGATCTGCTGTTCCGCCTTAACGTCGTGAACCTGAAGATCCCGCCGCTGCGCGAGCGTCCCCTCGACATCCTCGAACTCGCCCAGCACTTCGTGAAGAAGTATGCCGAGGCCAACGGCGTACCGATGCGCCCCATCTCGGCAGACGCCCGCCGCGTGCTCTCCACCAACCGCTGGCAGGGCAACGTCCGCGAGCTCGAAAACACCATGCACCGCGCGGTGCTGATGGCGCAGGGCGACGAGATCGGTCCCGACGCCATCCTCACGCCGGACGGCGACCGCCTCGACCTCGCCAAGACGGTACCGGCGGTGGCGCACGCGACGATGGCCGCCGAGCAGGTGACGCGCGCGCTTGTGGGGCGCACCGTTGCCGACGTCGAGCGCGATTTGATCCTGGAGACGCTGAAGCACTGCCTCGGCAACCGCACCCATGCCGCCAACATCCTGGGCATCTCGATCCGCACGTTGCGCAACAAGCTCAACGAATATTCCGACGGCGGCATCCCGATCACGCCGGCGGGCACGCCCGGGGAATATCCGCGGATGCCGATGGTGGGGGCGTGAGCCAACAGCTTGCACGCCTCATCATGCCCCGCCGCCGGGCGTTTCCATAAAGCGCGTGGATGGCCCGGGACGGCCCCGCCACGGCGACCAGGTATCTGATGTCATGGCGGCGCGCGCTCGCGGCGGCCTACTTGCCTGGAGGTACGTAGACGCTTGCGAGCTTCGCAGCCTTTTCCGCGATAGGTTTGAATTCGCTCATCTTCCAGGCGCGGACCGTCTCGATCTTGGCAATGGCACCGCTCGCGGCGGCGGCCATCCCGATGGCGACAGCATCTGCCCCATCAGGCAACTCCGTCACGAGCAGCGCATCATGCGAGCCGGTGGTCATGAATGCTCCCTGGAGCTTCCCGCCGGCCTGCTCGACCATCGCACCGATGATCGCGGTGCGATCGGCCGGCTTGTCGACCAATCCCTTGATGCCGGAATTTGAGTATGAGACGTACGAGATGAACAACGGCATGTTTCTCTCCGTTGAGGTTACAGCGACGACAGTCTTGGAAAAAGCGCTCTGAAACGAGAGCGAGGCACGGCCTGCCGACGGCATGCGAGCTGCCTTGAAAATCGACCTACGGACTTCGGCACGTCCAACTGGCAGCTTGTTCTGACTATAGCCGACTCCACCCAACAGCGCGAACGGTAAGCCAAGCTACCCATTCGGGACCGCAACTATTCTGCCGGCCGGAAAGCTCTGCCTCTCGGCGGTTGAGGCCGCGGGCTGAGTGAAGCAATTCACAATCGATCCGCATGAAGCTTGCTAATATCCCGGAGTAGCGCGGCGTGATGCCGGGCGGAGCCGCATCGGTCTCGCGAAACGTCCTTCACACCGAAAGGGCATGCCATGAAACACTCGTCGTGGACCATCTCCCGCCTGTCGCTGATTGTAACGCTGATCGCAGCCTCGGCGCCGCTTGCACGCGCCGACATGATCATGGACTGGAATGCAAAGGCCGACGCGATCGCCACCGAGAAGCAAATCCTTCCGGCGCCCCACAGCCGCGCCTTGTCCATGATGCACGTCGCGATGTTCGAGGCGGTCAACGCGATCGATCGCCGGTACGCGCCCTACAAGCTCGCCTTGTCCGCGGACCGTTCGACGTCGCGGGAAGCTGCGGCGGCAGTTGCGGCTCACGACGTGCTGCTGTCGCTCTATCCGGACCTCAAGCCGGACCTGGACGCGGCGTTGACGAATTCTCTGGCACCGATCGCCGACGGCGAGTCCAAGGTCGCGGGCATCAGCCTCGGCAAAGAGTCTGCGATGCAGATCATCGCGCTTCGTGCGAACGACGGCAGCGCCGCTCCTGAAACCTACCGGCCCCTGACGACACCGGGCGCCTACGTTCCGACAACCGTCCCGCTGTTCTCGACCGTGGGCGCGACAACGCCCTGGGTCATGACCGCCGGGTCCCAGTTTCGCCCCGGCCCGCCGCCGGCGCTTGGTTCGGAGGTGTGGACGCGGGACGTCAACGAAATCCGCGAGGTCGGCAGCCGAAGCAGCCCGACTCGGACGCCCGAGCAAACGACGGTCGGTCGGTTCTGGTTCTTTGTCGGGGCCCGCACCTACAATCCGATCGTGAGGCAGGCGGCAATGGCCAAGGGCATGGATCTCGTCGACTGCGCCCGGCTGTACGCGTTGACGTCAATTGCGGGCAACGACGCCCTGGTCGCCGTGTTCGACGCAAAATACCATTACAATTTCTGGCGGCCGATCACGGCCATCCGCAACGCGGACCTGACGTCGAATGCAGCGACGCCTCGCGAAGCGTCGTGGCTTCCACTGGGGGACACGCCGATGCATCCGGAATATCCCTGCGCTCACTGCATTACGTCGGCAGCGATTTCGACCGTGCTCCAGACTGTCGTTGGAGATTTCGGCGAGTTCTCACTGACCAGCCCCACGGCACCAGGCGTCACGCGCAAATGGACGCGGCTCCAGGACTATAGCGACGAAGTCTCCAACGCCCGCATCTGGGCCGGCTTCCACTACCGGTTCTCGACCGAGATCGGCAAGGACATGGGCCGGAAGATCGGCGCGCTGACCGTCGCCACACAGCTTCGCGGCGTGGAAGCGATGGCGGAGCCGAGCCGTTAGGATCGTACGTCCGTCCGGGCTACGAAACAGCGCCGTAGCCCCGATAGAGCGAAGCGCAATCCGGGGTTGGCTCAGCGATCGGGATTCCCGGATTTGGCTTCGCTCCATCGGGGCTACGGGAGCTGAACACATGGCGGCACCGCATCCGGGGACTAGGTCGCGCCGACACAACGCCCTATAACCCCGCGTGAGAACCACGCGAGGATAAACATGTCTGAAGCTCAAATCACGGACTGGCTGGCGTCGCAGCGGCAGGCGATGATCGATCTGCTGCGCGACGTCGTGAACATCGATTCCGGGTCCTATGACAAGGTAGGCGTCGATGCGGTCGGTGCGCGGTTCGAGCGGCATTTTGCCGAGCATGGCATTCCGTTCCGGCGCGAGAGCGACGCCACCTTCGGCGACGCGATCCACGCCGAGGTGGCAAAGCCCGGCAGCAACGAGAAGCCGGTGCTGTTGATGGGGCATCGCGACACCGTGTTCGGCAAGGGCGAGGCCGGGCGCCGTCCGTTCACGATCAAAGACAACCGCGCCTATGGTCCCGGCGTGGCCGACATGAAGTCCGGCGTCGTCATGAACATCTTCGTGGCAACCGCTTTCCACAAATTCGGCGGCTCACCGCATCCGATCAAGCTGCTGATCACCTCGGACGAAGAGATCGGCTCGCCCTCCTCGCGTCCCGTGATCGAGCGCGAAGGGCGCGCCGCGCGCGCCGTGTTCAATTCCGAGCCGGGCCGCCCCACGGGCAATGTCGTGACGGGGCGCAAGGGCGGCATCTTCATGCACATGTCCATCACCGGCAAAGCGGCGCATTCCGGCGCCAACTTCGCCGCGGGCGTCAGTGCGATCGGCGAGCTCGCGCACAAGATCGTCAAAATCCATGCGCTGACGGATCTCGACAAGGGCATCACGCTCAATGTCGGCCTCGTCTCGGGCGGGCAGTCCGTCAACACGACGGCGCCTTACGCCGAGGGCCAGATCGACCTGCGCTATGTCGATCCGGCGGATCGTGCGAGGGTGATGGGCGCGATCGAGACAATCGTTGCGACGTCCTATGTGCCGGGCACCAGTGCGACGCTGACGATCAAGGGCGAGTTCGTGCCGGTGGTGCAGAGCGCGGATTCGAAGGCGCTGTTCGAAGGCTATCAGGCCGCTGCAAAGAAGGTCGGCCTCACCACGCTCCAGGGCGAGTTCTCCGGCGGCTGCGCCGATTCCGGCTTCACCGCCGCCGTGGGCACGCCGACCATCTGCGGCCTCGGCCCCGTCGGCGGGCTCGCGCACACGCCGGAGGAGTATCTCGAGATCGACAGCATCGTGCCGCGCGCACAGGCGCTGGCGCTGGCGATTTTGCGGGGGTGAATGCAGGTGCTGTAGGGTAGGCAAAGCGAAGCGTGCCCACGACTTCGGTCATTACGGAAAGATCGTGGGCACGGCGCAAGGGCGCCTTTGCCCACCCTACGACTTCCCGAGGCTCACGAATAACTCGGTGCGTCCGGCTTACGAAAAATGTGGATGGGATCGCCTGGCACGATCGGCTGGCCGCTGAACATTGCGTACGCATAGAGCGCGAGATAGGCGATCGCGAGCGCGCCGATGGCGTAGAAGGCGATAGTCGCGACGCGCTTCATCGTTCCGCTCCGTTGCCGTCCCGGCGGGAAGGCTCAGGCGCGCTTCTAGAGCGATGACGGGGAAAAGGCCAGCCTGCGGGCTGGCGGTCAAACGCCGCGCCGGCTGTGCGTGGGAACGCTGACTTCCGCGAGCCTGGCCGCGTCTTCGTCCTGATCGACCGCAACGTACTGGCCGTGCCAATAGGCCAGCGCGGCGTTGCGGGTCGAATTCCTGATGTCCCTGACACGGCCGATGACGATGCCGTGCGAGTGGCGTTCGACGATCTCCTCGACCTCGCAATCGACGGCGGACAAGGCACCAACCAGCAGCGGAACGCCCGAGACTGACGTCACCCATTGGCTGCCTGCAAAGCGATCGGCGCCCTTCAGGCCGCCCTTGCCGGCAAAACGCTCGGCAACATCGAGCTGGTCGGCTGCAAGCATGTTCACCCCGAAGGCGCCGTAACGCTTGATCAGCGGGAACGAGGAGGCATCGCGGTTGATGCTGACCAGCAGCGTGGGCGGATCGACCGACAGCGAGGTTACCGATGTCACCGTCATGCCGGTGATGTCCTTGCCCCGCCCGGCCGTGATGACGCTGACGCCGCCGGTGAGGTGGCGCATGGCGCCGCGGAAATCGGCGGGCAAGACGGGGATTTCAGTCATGAGATCGCGAGGCACTACATTCATGGCATGGTCCCCGAAGCGGGGTTCCCTTATTTAGGTACGATCTTCCGCCGACAAAAGGTGGCTCAGGATCGAGCCCTCGAGGGCGGCAAGCTCGGCCGAGCCACGTTCGCGCGGCCGGGCGGTGTTAACCATGACATCATGGGCAATCCGGCCCTCGTCGATCACGAGCACCCGGTCGGCCAGCGCGACCGCTTCGGCGACGTCGTGGGTCACCAGGATCGCGGTAAAGCCCTGGTCGCGCCAGACGCGCTCCAGCAGGCGCTGCATCGAGATGCGGGTCAGCGCGTCCAGCGCGCCGAGCGGCTCGTCGAAGGCCAGCACGCGCGGATGGGAAACCAGCGCGCGGGCGAGCGCGACGCGCTGCTTCTGGCCGCCCGACAGCACCGAAGGCCACTGGTCGCGCTTGTCGGTCAGACCGACTTCCGTCAGCGTTTTTTCGGCACGTGCATGCGCGTCGCCGGATGAACGATCGCGGCCAAGACCGACCTCGACATTGGAGAGCACGCGGGCCCAGGGCAGCAGCCGTGGCTCCTGGAACATCACGCGGATGTCTTCAGGCTGGACCGCCGCATCGCCGAAGCTGATACTGCCTGCGTCGATCTTTTCGAGGCCCGCGATGAGACGCAGCAGCGTGCTCTTGCCGCAACCGCTCTTGCCGACGATGGCGACGAACTGGCCGGCGGGGATGTGCAGGTCGATGCCGCGCAGCACCTCGTTGTCGCCGTATGATTTGCGCAGGCCCCGGATGGTCAGTGGCAAGCCGCTGACATGCACCGGACGCTCCTCGCGCGCCACGCGAGCCTGCGGCGCGAAATTGGCGTGGCTGGCGAGCTCGGTTTCGGGAAGGGACGTACGAAGCGCTGTCTGCATGTGATTCCCAGTATTTCTGCTCAACGTTTCTGGAAGGCGGGGTGCCAGGAGAGCGTCAAGCGCTCCAGCACACGGGAGGCACTGTCGGCGAGCTTGCCGAGCAGCGCGTAGATCAGGATCGAGAGCACGACGACGTCGATCAGCATGAACTCGCGCGCCTGCATCGCCATGTAGCCGAGGCCAGAGGACGCCGCGATGGTTTCGGCGACGATCAAGGTCAACCACATGATGCCGAGCGCAAAGCGGATGCCGACGAAGATCGACGGCAGCGCGCCCGGGAAGATCACGCGGCGGAACAGTTCTCCATCGCTCATGCCGTAGATGCGGCCCATCTCGATCAGCTGCGGATCGACGGTGCGGATGCCGTGCAGCGTGTTGAGATAGATCGGGAAGAACACGCCGAGCGCCACCAGAAACAGCTTTGCGCTCTCATCGATGCCGAACCACAGGATCACCAGCGGGATCAGCGCCAGATGCGGCACGTTGCGCACCATCTGCAGCGTCGTGTCGGTGAGCTTTGCCGAGAGCTGCGACAGGCCGTTGGCGAGACCGAAGGCGAAGCCGATGCTGCCGCCGATCAGGAAGCCGATCGAGGCGCGCCAGAACGAGACCCAGATGTTGCGGATGAGCTCGCCGGAAAGCAGCAGCTTCCAGCCGGCGAGCGCGACATCGCTCGGCGCCGGCAGCACGCGCGTCGGCACGAAGCCGGTGACGCTTGCGACCTGCCAGACCGCGATGATGCCGAGCGGCACGATCCACTGGACCAGTCCGTCGACGCGCGGCAGGCGGAAGCTGCGCGGGAAGGAGATGCTGTCGATGAGGCTCATGATTGCGACACTCGATGCTGCGGACGGTAATCGCTGCCAACCGTCTCACCGAAGGGGCCACCGTTGAAGTGCAGCCTGGTCACGTTGGAGGGCTGCTCCAGCGAGAGCAGCGGGAACACCAGCTCGGCGAAGCGATAGGCTTCCTCCAGATGCGGGTAGCCCGACATGATGAAAGTATCGATGCCGATGTCCTGGTATTCCTTGATGCGCTCCGCGACGGTCTGAGCGTCGCCGACCAGCGCGGTGCCGGCACCACCACGCACGAGGCCAACGCCGGCCCACAGGTTCGGCGCGATCTCGAGCTTGTCGCGCTGGCCGCCATGAAGCTGAGCCATGCGCTGCTGGCCAACCGAGTCCATACGGGCAAAATTCTTCTGCGCCGTCGCAATGGTGTCGTCGCTGACATGCTTGATCAGCTCGTTCGCCGCGCGCCAGGCCTCTTCGTTGGTCTCGCGGACGATCACGTGAAGGCGGATACCGAAGGAGAGCTTTCGGCCACGCGCGCTCGCGACCTCCCTCACCTTCGCGATCTTCTCGGCAACCAGAGCCGGCGGTTCGCCCCAGGTGAGATATTTGTCGACGGCGTCGACGGCAACGTCGATGCCAGCGTCCGAGGAGCCGCCGAAATAGAGGGGCGGGCGCGGCGACTGCACCGGCGGGAACAGCAGCTTGCTGCCCTCGACGCGGATATGCTTGCCCTCGACATCGACGGTCTTGCCGGCGAGCAGGTCGCTATAGACGCTGAGGAACTCGCGGGTGACCTCATAGCGCTCGTCATGCCCAAGGAAGATGCCGTCGCCCTTGTTCTCGACGGGATCGCCGCCGGTGACGACGTTGATGAGGAGACGCCCGTTGGTGATGCGGTCGAGCGTCGCAGTCATGCGCGCGGCAACGCTCGGCGATTGCAGGCCGGGGCGGACCGCCACGAGATAGCGCAGCCGCTCGGTGAACGGCGCGACTGAGGAGGCGACGATCCAGGAATCCTCGCAGGATCGCCCGGTCGGCAGCAGCACGCCGAAATAGCCGAGCTGATCGGCGGCCTGCGCGACCTGGCGCAGATAGTTGAAGTTGACCTCGCGGCCGCCGATGCCGGTGCCGAGATAGCGGCCGTCACCGTGGGTCGGCAGGAACCAGAGGATGTTGGCGTTGGATTGTTGACTCATGTACCGGGCCTCCGCGCCACGTCGGAAATCTTGATTGCCTTGGGGATCAGGTTGAGCGCGAAGAACGCGTCGGCAACCTGCTGCTGGTCGGCGATCACGGCATCGGTCAGCGGCTTGATGCCGTAGGACTGCCGCTTCAGCGCCACCTCGACCACCGGGACCGACAGTCCGATCGCCGGCGCGAGTTGCTCGGCCACCGCATGGATGTCGCCCTTGGCCCAATCGTCGACCGAGCTAAGCTCGGCGAGCACGGCGTCGACGATCTTCGGATTGGCTTCGCGGAATTTTTTCGAGGAGAAATAGAACTGGTAGTTGGCCACGATGCCGGTGCCATCAGTGAGCGTGCGCGCGCCGGTGGCGGCTTCGGCCGCGGCCTGGAACGGATCCCAGATCACCCAGGCATCGACCGCGCCGCGCTCGAAGGCGGCGCGTGCATCGGCCGGCGCCAAAAACACCGGCTCGATCTCTGAATATTTGACGCCCGCCTTCTCCAGCGCCTTGACCAGAAGATAGTGGACGTTGGAGCCCTTGTTCAGCGCGACCTTCTTGCCCCTGAGGTCGGCGACCGATTTCAGCGGGCTGTCCTTCGGCACCAGGATCGCCTCGCCCTTCGGCGCCGGCGGCTCATAGGCGACATATTGGATCGGCGCGCCGGCGGCCTGCGCGAAGATCGGCGGGGCTTCGCCGGTGTTGC
The DNA here is from genome assembly GCF_004123905.1 of Bradyrhizobium betae. GTDB lineage: Bacteria > Pseudomonadota > Alphaproteobacteria > Rhizobiales > Xanthobacteraceae > Bradyrhizobium > Bradyrhizobium betae_A. The sequence goes on along the minus strand of NZ_MZXW01000053.1, from coordinate 362,767 downwards.
CGAAATCGATCGCGCCGACATTGAGCGCTTCGAGCAGCGGCGGACCGGAGGGGAATTCGGTCCACACCACCTTGTAGCCGTCGGCAGCTAATTTCGGCTCCAGCGTGCCCTTACTCTTGAGCAGAACCAGCTTGCCGTATTTCTGGTAGCCGATGCGGACCACCTTGTCCTGGCCATAGGAGGTGCCGACCGCGGCAGCGACGATGCCGATCGAGAGGACGATGGCCGCGATCACGCGCTGAATGATACGCCTCATGTTCAGACCTTTTGAATTGGGAAGGTTGGTGGGCACGATCAGGTCGCCGCACTGCGCCAAACGATGTCGCGGATCACGACGGGCTTCGGGATCAGGCCGAGCTTGTAGAAGCGGTCGGCGACGCCCTGCTGGGTCGTGACGATGTCGTCGGTGACGGGGCCGATCACGAAGTTCGAGCGGTTGGCGGCGACGGTCTGGATGTCCAGCGGGACGCCGGTGATCGCGGCCAGCGATCTGGCAACCTCGTCGCGGTGCTGCTCGGCCCATTTGCCGGTCGCGGTCGTCACGTCGACGATCTGTTGCAGGATGGCGCCGTGGTTCTTGGCGAAATCGCGGTTGGCGATGTAGAAGGAATTGGTCTTGGTGACCTCGCGCGAATTGATCAGGATGCGGCCGTTCTGCTTGGTCTCGCCGATCGCGAAATAGGGATCCCAGATCGCCCAGGCCTCGATGCTGCCATTGGCAAAGGCGGGGCCGGCGTCCGGCGGCGCCAGATAGACCGGCGTGATGTCGGCGTAGGTGAGACCGGCCTTCTCCAGCGTCTGCACCACGACGTTGTGGGCGCTGGACCCCTTGGTGAAGCCGATACGCTTGCCCTTCAGATCGGCGATGGAGCGGATCGGCGAATCCTTCGGCACCAAAATGCCCTGGCCGTTGGTGATGGGCTGGCCGGCGGCGTAAACGATCGCGGCGCCCGCGGCCTGGGCGAACACCGGCGGGGAATCACCGACCGCGCCATAATCGATGCTGCCGACGTTCATCGCCTCCATCATCGGCGGGCCCGAGGAGAACTCGACCCATTTCACCTCGATGCCTTGCGGGGTGAAATGTTTTTCCAAGGTAGCCTGCTGGCGCGTGATGACCAGCACGCCGGTCTTCTGGTAGCCGATACGAATTTCCTTCAGCGCACCTTGCGCGTTCGCGCGCGAGGCAAAGGCCGCTGCGGCAGCGGTTCCAACGGACAGTTTCAGAAAATCGCGACGTTGCATTCCACACTCCGGGCCGCGCGCGGCCATCGTCATTCACGTTTGGGGAATGATGGTGCGGGTCGGCGGAGCTGTCGAGACAGGCGGAAAAATAGCGATGCGCGCACTGCGCTTGCGACAAGCGCATGATTAATCTTTCAAGCGGCGGAGCGAATGAAGATGGAATTTTTCTGCACGCGAATGTGAGAGCTGCGCGGATTTGGCCCAACGCTCCGGGGGCCCGAACATGAAATGTGAAAACAACCCCATGCACAGTAGCCGGGGCCGTGCGAAATCAACGACTTACGTATTATCCGAAATGCGTTTGACGCGTCGGGCAAAACAGGGGTAGGATGGCATCATGGCGGACTGGGAGCTGGCGTGACGCGACGCGCCTTCCACCTCCGCTGTCATTCCCCGCCACCGGGTCTCGCCTTCGGAGAGCCCGATGACAGGCTCCGGCGGGGAATCCAGTATTCCAGAGACGCCACACGTTCCACACGGCTGACGCGGCGTACTGGATCGCCCGGTCAAGCCGGGCGACGACACCGCCTTTGTGGCGGTGGCGCGCCTTGTAAACTAATGCAGCCATGTCACCGGCAGATTCTGCAACCCCCTGAACGCCCAGCCGCCGATCCGCACGGGCTCGTCATCGGCGATCTCGAGCTGCTTGGCCCGCGAAAACACCGTCGGCAGCGCGACGTCGGCGATCATGGCGCGCGAGGCGAAGGCGCCGGCGCAGAAATGCGGGCCGGCGCCGAAGGCAACGCTCTTGGCCGTATCACGCCGCACGTCGAATTGGTCGGCGCGCTCAAAATGCTTTTCGTCGCGGTTGGCGGAGCCGAACATCAGGAACACGCGCTCGTCGGTTTCGAAGGAGACGTCGCGGATGCTCCACGGCTTTGCGATCCGCCGCGGCGACATGCCGATCGGCGATATCCAGCGCGCATACTCCTCGAACGCCGCGAGCCACGTCACCTCGCCCTTGCGCACGAGATCGAGCTGGTCGGGATGGGAGAGCAGCGCCCACACCGTACCAGCGATCGCCTTGCGCGGCTCGTTCTGGCCGCCCGAGATCGCAAGTTTGACATTTGCGCGCACCCTTTCCATCGGCATGCCGGAGGCGAGCAGCACGCCCAAAATGCTCTGGTCCGGATGCTTGCGCATCACCGGCAGGATGTCGTCGATCGCGGCATCGATGCCTGATGTCGCCGCGTGACAGCGTGCCTCGACCTCAGGATCGCCGCCGTAATTGGCGATGCCCTCGATCATGCCCTGCGACCACGCATCCATGTCGCCGAAGCCGATATTGGTGAGGCCGGTGATCGACTTCAGGCACTCACCGGAAAACGGCAGCGCGAAGTCGCGCATGAAATCGATGCGGCCAGATTCTACGCAATCGAGAATGCGGTCGGCATGGGCCTGGAATAGCGCGGTCCAGTGCGCCTTCACCGTCTTCGGCGACACCGTCGGAAACATCGCGCGGCGCTCGATCTGATGCGCCTCGCCGTCCTTGCGCATCATGTTGTGGCCCATCAGCCGGTTCATCAGGCCGGCGGGCTGGTGCGAGGAGAACACGTCGATCTGCTTCTCCGAGATCGAGATGTCGTCGCGGCTTGCCAGCAGCGTCGAGCCGAGCTGCGGCACGAAGGCGATCGGCGCTTCTTTCCGCAGCTTCGCGAGCATCGGATAGGGGTCCGCCCAGAACGCGGCAGGGTCGATGTCGATGCGCGGCGCGGTGCTCAAGCGCGGTCTCCCCTGGATTCTCGTATGCTTCAGGGCAGACTAGCGAAATCAGGCGCCGGCGTCTGTCCCTAGCGATAGGGACAAGCGAGGGTCCTGTAGGGGGTGCTGATTCAGACTAGCCGATAGCGAACCCGAGCGGCCCCTTCAGCCCTCCCCAAACAACGCGAGAAAGTTCGGCTGGCCGTTGGACGCGGCCAAGCCGCCGTCAACGGGCAGGATCACGCCGTTGACGAAACCGGCGTCATCGCTGGCCAGGAACGCGATCACGGCCGCCACCTCGTCCGGTGTTGCGGGCCGGCCCATCGGCAGGCGCCCCCGGAAAATCGACATGACGGCCTCACTCTTCTGCAGCTCCGCCGTCGCATCCGTGGTGGTCAGGCTGGGGGCAACGGCGTTCACCCGGACGCCGCGGGCTGCAAACTCCAGGGCAAGGGATCGCGTCAGGTTCGAAACCGCGCCTTTGGCCGCGTTGTACCCGCTCCCGCCCCAGTCACCGCCGAGGCCCGAGGCGGACGACACATTGACGATCGAGCCCCTGGTTTTCAGAAGGTGTGGCAGCGCCTCGCGGGTACCGAAGTAGACGCCGTCCAGGTCGGTCGCCAGCTGGCGCCGCCAGTCGGCGGTGGTCAGCTCTGCGAACGGGCCAAAGATTGCGAACCCGGCGTTGTTGACCAGCACGTCGAGGCGACCGAAGCGGACGACGGTGTCTTCCACGAGCCGCTTGATGTACGCCTCGTCCGACACGTCCCCGGCGTGGATGAGCGATTTCGCCGCGTCGATGCCCGCGATCGTGTCGCGCAGCTTTTGTTCGCGGCGTCCGTTCAGCACGACCGTTGCACCCTCGCGCAGGAACCGCCTGGCCGTGGCCGCCCCGATACCCGTCCCCGCCCCGGTGACGATGACGACCTTGTTTTCAAAACGCTTCATGATTCACTCCGATATGTTGCTCGGGATTACCGTCGGTGGCGACAGAGCACCCGCCGTCTTCACAAAATTAAAGTCAGAAGATCCAGTCGACCAACAACTCGCCGCCGGAGACCTCGAGCACCGTGCCGGTGACGTAGGGGTTGGTCATGAGGAACACGGCCGCGTGCCCGACGTCGGCGGCCGTCCCGAGCCGCCGGGCCGGGAAGTTAGCGCGGACCTTGGCACGGATTTCCTCCACGTCTGCCGGAGGCAGCACGTCCCAGAAATCGGTATCGATGAATCCGGGTCGGATCGTGTTGACGCGGATCGGGGCCAACTCCAGGGCGAGCGATTGCGACAGGGATTCGACAGCCGCGAACGTTGACGTGACCGCGGCCAAGCCGAGCTTCGCCCGGGCCCCGGCGCCGCCCGTAAGGAAGGTCATCGAGCCGCCGGCCAGCAGGTGCGGGGCGGCATGACGAGCGCAGGCCCAGGTGCCCAGGAACTTGCCCTCCAGATAGCTGCGGACGCCGCGCATGTCGGGGTCCATGAACGATCCCCAGGATCCGAGCGCCGGTCCGGCGGTGACGACGAGGTGGTCAAAGGGGCCGATGGCCTCGAATGCGGCTTGCACGGCCGCCTCGTCGCTGATGTCCAGAACGACTTGGTCAAACGCCGCCAGCTCCGGATGCTCCTCGGCCGAGACATTGCGTCTGCTCGCGACCGTGACGGCCGCGCCCGTGGCGTGGGCAGCTTGGGCGACCCCGAGGCCGATCGCTTTTTTGCCGCCGCCGACGACGACGCGCTTGCCGGTGAGGTCGAACGACGGTGCCAACGGACGTGCTTGTTGGAATGCGGGATTGCTCATGACTAATGTTCTTTCATTTTAAGAGGAAAGCCGGCGCGCGTGCGCTTCGACGCGAAGGTCAGTTGTTATCCGGTTCGACTGGGGGTGAAGGCTGATGACGGTCAGGCTTGGGCGCGATTGCCCTCCTCCGCCGCGCGAGCCAAGGCTTCCACCCACTCCTGGTGGTAGCGATACAGGAGGCCGGGATTTTTGCGTCCGACCATCTCCAAGAAAAAGGGACCCTGCTGGGTCTCTTCGGTGAGGACGTGGCAGCCCTGCGCCGTCGGAGTGATGACCCAGCCGTGGTAGGCGGTGGAGCCCGTGTCGTCACCGTCGACCGTGGTTGCCCATGCGAGCCTTTTGCCAGGGACGCATTCGGTGACTTCAAGGCTCATCGGATAGCCCGCAGTCACACGGGTGAGCTTGGTACCGAGGGCAAGTTCCCGCTCACCGCCGAGAATTCTCACTTGGTTCTCAGGGGTGAAGTGACGGTGCCAGTTCTCGGCATCGACAAGCAGCTTCCAGACCGTCTGGGCGGGCGCTTCAACGTCGATATCGTTCAGCCCGTAGATCGCCGAGATCTTGGGGTGGAACTGATGAGGCCAGATAACGTGGTCGTACATGCGTCAGCGCTCCTTCTTGAAGAGAATTGGAAGAATTTCTGCGCTCAACTGCTGTTGCGCACCTGAAACAGCGCGGCTTCTTCCGACCGCCCGCCGAGGTTAGGCAGCCCGGAGTGGAGCCGTTCGACGATCCTGCCGACTACTTCCAGACCTGATGAGATGCACGCTGTTGATCGGATATTGCCGAGCGACGGCTGTGCGATGAGGTCCATCTCAGCTGGGCCGCTCTGCGAGGTCAGCGAACACCAGCGCCTGGCGCCATCCCGCAGGGCTTGTCTTCATGGCCTGCCGAAATGTGTCGGCCATCGCCTCCGCCATCCACGCCGATTCCAGCCCACCGAGATCCACCGCGCCTAGTCCTATGTCCGCCGCCAGCGCGGCGGCCACCGTCTTTGCCTCAGCGTCGTCGCCGGCGAGAAACACCTGTGCCCCGGACGCGCTCAGCCGCTCGGGATTCTCCCTCAGCAACCGCATCACCACGGTGTTAAAGGCTTTCACCACACGCGCCCTCGGTGCGGCTGCCTGGAGCTGCTCGGCGAAGCTTGGTCCCTGGGGACGCGGTGAGGCGTAGCCGCCGCCCGGACCGGGCTCGCGGTTGTTCGGGTCGATTACGATCTTCCCCGCGAGCATGTCGGGGTCGGCGGGCATCACGCCGCGCGGCGTCCACAACACGACCTCACCGAATGCCGCGGCCTGTTCCTGCGTCGTCGCCCGCGCACCGGCGAGGCCCGTCGCCGCCTCCGTCGCGCGGACCGGGTCGCGCGACCCGAAGGCCACCTCGTGACCGGCGCGCGCCCAGATGGTCCCCAAGGTGCGCCCCACTGCTCCGATACCCACGATGCCGATGCGCATAACGCTCTCCCGCTTCTGATGCCCGCAAGGTAAGGCGCGGGGTCGTGCGGGGTAGTACAAACAGTGTTGCGGCAGAACCAACCTGATGTATTGAATGGGCATGGACACGCTACGCGCCGCCGTCGTCGTTCTCCGCGTCGCCGAGGCCGGCTCCTTCGCCGGGGCGGCGCGCCTGCTCGGGGTGACCTCGGCCGCCGTCGCCCGCCTCGTGGGCCGCTTCGAGGCCGCGCATGGGGCGCGCCTGTTCCGTCGTTCGACCCGAGCGCTCTCCCTCACACCCGACGGTGAGCGCTTCCTCGCCGAAGTCCGAGGCCCCGCCCTCGCGCTCGCGGCGGCGGCCAGCCGTCTCGGCGCACCGGTCGGGATCGCGGGCACGGTGCGCGTGACCGCCGCCGCCTCGCTTGCCCCTACCCTGCTGGGCGCCCTGGCATCGCTTCTCGAGCGTTACCCGGCGCTGCGCGTGGAGCTTGCCCTCGACGATCACATCGCCGACCTCGGCGGCGGGCGTTGGGATCTCGCGGTGCGGATCGCACCCCGGATCGCCGACGCCAGCGTCCTCTCCCGGCGCCTTGCACCGTTGCCGCTCCTGACTCTCGCGGCCCCTGCCTACCTCGCCAGGCATGGCGTGCCACAGACGCCCGACGACCTCGCGCAGCATCGGCTGATCGGCGTGCGTCTTCCGGCGACGGGGCGCATGATGCCCTGGCTGTTTCGCGCGCCCGGCGGCACACGCCGTTTTCAACCCGACTTCGCACTCGTCGTGGACGGATCAAACGCCATGCGCGCAGCGGCGGCGCTCGGAGCCGGGATCGCGCAGGCCGGCTCGGAGAGCACGGCCGCGCTCATCGCCTCCGGCAGTCTCGTGACGGTGCTCGACGCCCACGCGCCGCCTCCCTGGGCCGTGTGGATGCTGCGCGCCCGGGGGCCCGCAGGACCGGCGCTCGCCGCAGTCATGGAGGCGTTTGTTGCGGCGTTTCGTCAGAAGGGGAAATGATGACGAGCAGGGCAGCCCTCGCCTGCATGCGAGACGGCGATATGCTGATCGTTTGAAAGTTGGATCGCCTAAAGCGCGATGAGATCGGGATGAATCGTCATCGCGCTTTAGGTTGTTGTTCACGCATGATCTCTTCGGAAAACCGCTTCGCACTTTTCCGGATCATGCTCCAGGCCGATAGTTGCCGCATCTTATTGCGACGGCCACGACTCAGTCCGATTGAGCCGGGTTAAGTGCACCGTCACCGCAGTCTCTTCACGGTCTTCGGCGACACCGTCGGAAACATCGCGCGCCGGTCGATTTGATGCGCCTCGCCGTCCTTGCGCATCATGTTGTGGCCCATCAGCCGGTTCATCAGGCCGGCCGGCTGGTGCGAGGAGAACACGTCGATCTGCTTCTCGGAGATCGAGATGTCGTCGCGGCAGCTCAACAACGTCGAGCCGAGCTGCGGCACGAAGGCGATCGGAGCCTCCTTGCGCAGCTTTGCGAGCAAAGGATAGGGGTCGGCCCAGAACGCGGCAGGGTCGATGCGCGGCGCGGTGCTCAAGGCGGTCTCCCCTGGATTCTTGTGTGCTTCAGGGCAGACTAGCGCACGACGGTGCCGGCGTCTGTCCCTAGCAATAGGGACAGACGCGCGCTGGGCGCGTGTTCATGAGCGGCCTCGTCACCTGCTCTTCGGCCTGATGGCGTCGACAGTTCCCTGGATGAAGGCCTGGAGCTTCGCGATGTCGCCTTCCTTCAGCTTGCCGCTGAAATCAGGCATGCCCTGGTCGCGGAATGGACCGTGGAAGACGATATTCCTCAGATTGGTAATCACATCAGTGCCGACGTAGCCGAGATTGACGATGTTGCCGCCGCGGTCGACGCCGGGCACACCGTGGCAGGCTATGCAGGCCGCCGTGACGTAGATGTCCGCGCCTTCCCTGATATCCTTCGGATCGTACTTCACGCCCTGCAGCAGAGCTTCGGTCTGATACTTGACGAACTCCGGCAGCTTCGCCGTGCCGCCGAGCGCGTATGTATAGATCGTTCCCGGGTTCTGGTACTCGGTCGCGCGATGGGCGAGGCCGTAGGAGCCGCCCCAGCCGACCGCGATCGAGATGTATTGCTTGTCATCGACCATGTAGGTTGCTGCAGCCGCCACCGCGCCGGTACCGGTCGAGATGTCCCACAGCCTGGTTCCTGTTGCTGCATCATAAGCGACGAAGCGACCATCCGCCGTCCCCTGGAAAACCAGATTGCCGGCCGTGGTCAGCGTACCGCCGTTCCACGGCGACACGTGCTCGACGCGCCAGACTTCCTTTTGATGCACCGGATCCCAGGCGAGCAGACGTCCGAACGGGGTCGACTTCGGAGACGGGTTGAAAGCAAAACCGAGATTCGCGCCCAATATGCCGCCAACCTTGCCTGGCGCGGCGGCATTCTGCTTGAACGACTTTTCCGGCGTCAGATTGACCGGCAAGTGCTGCGCCGGAATGTAGACGAGGCCGGTCTGGGGATTGAACGACATCGGCTGCCAGTTGTGAGCTCCGTCTGGTCCGGGAATGGACTCGTAGGGCTCTTCGCCGCGCGCAGCCGGCAGCTCGATCGGCCGTCCGTTGGCGTCGTATCCCGTCGCCCAATTCACATCGACGAAGTTCTTGGCCGAGATAAACTTGCCGTTGGTGCGATCGATGACGAAGAAGAAGCCGTTTTTCGGCGCGTGCAGGATCACCTTGCGCAGCACACCGTCGATCTCGATGTCGGCCAGAATCATCGGCTGGGTGGATGTATAGTCCCAATTGTCACCGGGCGTCTCCTGATAGTGCCAGATATACTTGCCTGTGTCGGCGTTGAGCGCGACGATAGAGGCGAGATAAAGATTGTCGCCACCCGACGGACTGCGAAGCTTGCGATTCCAGGGACCGCCGTTTCCGGTGCCGACATAGACCATGTTCAGATCGGGATCGAACGTGATCGTGTCCCACGGCGTGCCACCGCCGCCGTTGATCCAATATTTGCCCGAGGGATCCCAGGTCTTCGCCGCGGCTGCCATCGAAGCGTCCTCGAATGGCTTCGATGGATCGCCGGGCACGGTGAACCAGCGCCAGAGCTGGTTGCCCGTCTCGCTGTCGTACGCCGTGATGTATCCGCGGGCGCCGTATTCGGCACCGCTCTGGCCGATCACGACCTTGCCCTTGAAGACACGAGGCGCGCCGGTGATCGTGTAGGAATGCTCGTGATCGATCAGTGTGTCCTTGTCCCAGACCCTGACCCCGGTCGCGGCATCGAGCGCGATCAGGCGTCCGTCATAGGCGGCGACGAACACCTTGCCCTTGTAAAGGGCGAGGCCACGGCTGACGGCGTCGCAACAACCCCGATAGCCCTTTGACCGGTCAACACCGGGATCGAACGACCAGATTTTTTTCCCGGTCCGCGCGTCGATGGCATGGACCACGCTCCAGGGCGCCGATTGGTACATGATGCCATCGACGACGAGGGGAGTCGCCTCGATCCCGCGCGATGATTCAAGATTGTAACTCCAGACCAGCCCGAGCTTCCCGACATTGTCGGTGTTGATCTGATTGAGCTTGCTGAACCGCGTTTCGGCGTAGTCGAGGCCGACGGTCGGCCAATCCCAGGATGACTTCGTATTTGCCTTGATGAAGTCGCTGTCGACTCGCGAGATATTCGCCTTGATGCTATCAGGCTTCGCGTCGGTCCCGGTCTGCGCCCATGCGCTGGAAGGGAGGGAAAGACTTAGGAGGGAAAGAGCGAGACTGATCTTACGGAGGGCAATCTTGACCCGGTCGCCCGGTGTTCTTTCAGGCCGTTGGCACTCTGCGCTGGATCGTTCCATGCCTCACCCTCCTCCGCGCACGTCGAGATCAAGATGCGCGCGCATGCTTCAGTTGATATGAAGCGTCAAACCTCCCTCGACGGTGCTACTGAAGTATTTCAGTCTTGGCTTGCCCGATTGCAGCTGTAAGCAAGCGTCTCACGCCAAACGCAAAGGCGCCGCATCTATCAGCGCAGCAAATTGCGGGACGACTTGATTTTTCTCCTTCTCCTCGGTTGCAGAACGAGGACGAAGGACTGAATTACTGCGCCTCGGCGATCTTCGGTCCCGACGGCAGCATCTGCGCGTTGGCCGCCAAGGGCCGCTTCGACGGCGATGCCGGGTTCGGCAATCGGAACGCGGCGTCGGCCGGCGCTCCCTGAAATGGTCGACTTGCAGCGGTTGCCGGCAGCACGATGACTTTCGCTCCGACCTTAACCCGCTCGTAGAGGTCTGAGACGTCGTCATTGGTCAGCCGGATACAGCCGGACGAAACCTTCTTCCCGATCGTGTCAGGGTTGTTGGTGCCGTGAATGCGATATTCGGTCTCGCCCAGATACATCGCGCGGGCACCGAGTGGGTTGCCGGGCCCGCCGGCCATGAACCGCGGCAGATAAGGCTGACGCCCGATCATCTCGACAGGCGGATGCCAATCCGGCCATTCTGCCTTGCGAGCCACCGTCTGCTCACCGGACCACGTAAAACCTTCGCGGCCGACACCGATGCCGTAGCGCAGCGCTTGCCTGTCGTTCAGGACGAGATAGAGGAATGTGTTCTTGGTATCGATGATCACGGTGCCGGGCGTCTGGCGGCTGGCGTAGTCAACCACCTGCCGGACCAATGCGCCGGGGACGTCAGCGTCGGCTTTTGGCGGCTCGACCAGCGGCGCCGGGGCGGGAATCGGAGCTGGAGCTGGCGCTGCTGCATGAACCGGAGGTGCCACGTAAACCGGAGTTGACGACGCCTGGGCTTGGACTTGGGCTTGGGGCGCGGACGGCTTTTTTGTTGGTTGCACGCTCGCCGGCTGAGAGAGCAAACCATATCCCGCTACGGCGACGGCCACGGCGCCAAGTGCAACTCTCGCGGCCATTGGGACTGCGAGCGTCTCTGCCTTTTTGCCGCGTTTGGATCGCTTGCTCATATCGTTCCCCAGGTCACCACGTCTGGAAGAGTTACCCAGCAAAATTTAAGAAACTTCGAAGCGATTTCGCTCAGACTGGAACCGTGTGTCGTGGTTAACGTCGAGCGCTTGTTCGGCAACAGCAAATCGGGGGAAAAACTGAGAATTACTCAACGTGGGCAAATTGCCGCCCGCTCGGCATCACTAAGCGGGCTTCGATAAGACGGGCTGAATTCACCGTCCTCGAATGAGCATTTCATAGGATCGCTGGATCGCAATCAGCTTGAGCCCAAGCCGAGCATCATGATCGAGTGTGCCGGCCACGAAACCGTGTCCTGCGCCAATTCTGGTGCAGGTGCCAAGGTAGGTAACGACTTTTAACGCGTCGCTATCGAGCGTTCCCTTGACGACTCTTTCGACACGAGCATTCATCAAGGCCAATGGAGTACGGTCCGGAGAGCTAATGTCGGCTTCCCTGCCGACGATCGTCACCTCGACGATTACTGGTGCGTCGACTTCTTCGGGAATATGGTCAAAGAGCACACCTCTTTGCGAACCCGCCACCGCGCAGGCCTCGGCCCTGTCAAATGCAAGACAGCCCACAATCAAGCAAACCGCGCAAAGCACGATCGTCTTCCATATACGCACATTCGTACGCTGATCGATGGTCATCGCATCACAATGCCAAGTGTTTCCAAGGTCTGCAATGGGCGACAAGCGGCCGCTTAATATCAAGGACCGCCACCGGCTGTGAACGGATCCCAGACTTCAACTCGATCGAAGAAAGGATCAGACTATTTTTCCTGCAAGGCCATGCGAACGCCGAGACCCAGGTAGATTGCCCCGATGACGCGGCCCTGCCAACGGCCGATGCTGCGATGACGGGTGAGCCAGCCGGCGACCTGCCCGGCGGCAAGAGCGATCAACGCGGTGTAGATCGCGCTCATGATGACGAAGACGAGACCAAGAACCGCAAGCTGGGCGACGACGGAGCCTCGCTCGGAATGCACAAACTGCGGGAGAAAGGCCAGGAAAAAGAGCGCCGTCTTCGGGTTGAGCAGTTCGGCCAGGACGGCCTGCCGAAAGGCGAGCCCCGCGTCTACCAGACGGGACTGCGTCAGCTTGATATCCTCGCCTCGTTCCATCAGCGCGCGGATGCCAAGATAAATGAGATAGGCAGCGCCGGCATATTTCACCAGGCTGAAGGCAAGAGCCGAAGTCATCAGCACTGCCGACAATCCGAGCGTCGCCATCGCGGTGTGGAGCAGGTCGCCGGTCGCGATGCCGAGGCCAGTGGCAATTCCAACCCGATACCCGCCGACGGACGAGCGCGCGAGCACCAGGAGAACGGCGGGGCCTGGAATGAGGAAGAGACCGAGCACCACCGCGATGTAGGTCAGCAAGGTGTCGAAATGGATCATGGCAAGTTCCGATCTGGCTGTGGATGACCAGGAGCGAGCCAGACGGGATCTCCCAATGCAAGTCCTGAATGGACGAATTGTAGAGACCCTAAGCCTCAATCGCCGCCGAGCATTAGAAAGACGCGGGTGTGTAGCTATTTTCCTCTCTCGGAAGCAGATATCGCGAACTTTGTGTCCCCTCAGTTCAGGACGTTCGGTCCTGCCAGCAACCGCAGCACGATCGCGAACAATTCGTTCTGCGATGAAATTCCGAGCCGGTCATAGGCGCGCTTGCGGTAGGTCAGGGTCGAGTGAAGGCTGATGCCGAGCGCTTGCGAGATCGCTTCGGAGCTGAGACCGAGCAGGATATGGCGGCAGACCTCCTGCTCGCGCGGTGACAGCGCGGAGAGCGGGGCGCGCGTTGCGAACAACGCGGCGAGGTTCTGGTCGGGCGTCGCCGCCTGCTGGAAATGGCGCGCGACGCTGGCGCTGATCGCAGGCGCGATGGTCTGGAGCCGCGCGCGCTCGGCATCGCCGAAGCGGCCCTGGGACGTGATGCGGTAGAAGTTGACATAGAAGCAGGTGTCGCCGGTCCAGATCGCGGTGGCGCATTTGTCGACGATGTCGGAGTCGTTGAAGAAGATTTTCCGGTAGCGCGCGCCGTACATGCGCGGCGCGAACGACGGCAGCATGATCGGCGCGCTGCTCTCGGCTTCGAACAGCGCATCGCGGTTCGGATCGGATTCGTGGAATTGCCCTGCATAGGCGGCGCCGAGATCGGCGCCGGTCGGGATGTTGCCCGCATCGAGCAGGCATTGCGTCGCGCCTGCGCGCGTCAACGCGAACACCATGCAATGGCCGACGCCGGCCTGCCGGCGCAGCGTGTCGATGAGGATGTTTGGGAAATCCGGGCGGCCGATGGCGAGCACCGCGGGCGCGACGTCGGCGGCCGCTGGATTTGAGACCATGCTGTGGGGCCGCATTGGTTCCTCCGCTGAGTATCTTTTGGCGGAGGATATCAGCCGCGGGATTTTAGTGAAAGTCGGCGACGCCGCCTCATGCCGCCTCTGGGTCCCGGCTCTGCGCAGCATCGCTACGCGCTGCAGCGCGTCCGGGACACGCCCAAACTGGTCGTCTCGTGCCCCGGACGCAGCGCAGCGCCACTTCGGCGGTGCGCTGCTGAGTCGGGGCCCATGCCAGATACGGAGCGTTAGCCCGCCGCCGCCTTCGCCGGCGCGACGCTGACGGCGAGCTTGCCGTAGCGGTCCGTAAACGCCTCGGTGTCGATCTCTTCCAGCTTGATCTCGCCACTCATGACGCCCTGCTTCCAGGCCAACTGCGCCGGATCGTTCTGGAACTCCGGCATCACCTCGCGGCCGAACAGCTCGAGCGATTCGCAAATGTGCTCGTGGCTGTTCTTGCCCGCTTGGTTCAGCAGGATGACCTGGTCGATGTGCGAGCTCTGGAATCGCTTCAGCTTCTTGCGGATCGTCTCGGGCGAGCCGATCAGGCCGCCGCGCAGCGCCGCTTCCTGCGCCTCCGGATTGTCGCGCTTCCACTTGTTGTACTCGTCCCACATGTTGATGGTGTAGGGCGCGGGGCGCTGGCGGTTCTGCGAAGCGCCGTAGAAGCGCAGCGCGAACTGGAAGAAGGTGGCGCCGTCGGCGCGGGCGCGTGCCTCTTCGTCGGTCTTGGCGCACATGAAGAACGACACCAGCGCCATGTTCGGGTTGATCTCGTAATCGGCAAGCTTGCTCAGCCGCTTGGTCATCGCGTTGTAATATGCGTGCACCCAGGCGTGCGCGGCATCCGCGCTGACGAACTGGAAGCCGAGCGCGCCAAAGCCGTGACGGCCGGCGCGTTCGATGGTCGGCAGCTGCGAGCAGGCCATCCACAGCGGCGGATGCGGTTTTTGCACCGGCTTCGGCACGACATTGCGCAAGGGGATGTCGAAATACTTGCCGTGATGCTCGGAGCCGGCGTCCTTGAACATCGGGAAGATCGCAGCCACGGCCTCCTCGAACACCTCCTTCTTGGTCTCCATGTCGCGGCCGAACGGCGTCAGCTCGGTGATCGAGGCGCTCTCGCCCATGCCGAACTCGCAGCGGCCGTTGCTGAGCAGGTCGAGCACCGCGACGCGCTCGGCAACGCGCGCCGGATGGTTGGTCGTGAGCTGGAGAATGCCGTGGCCGAGGCGGATGTTTTTCGTGCGCTGGCTCGCCGCGGCGAGGAAGGATTCCGGCGAGGGCGAGTGGGAATATTCCTCGAGGAAATGATGCTCGACGACCCAGGCGTGGTCGTAGCCGAGACTGTCGGCGAGCTCCATCTGCGAGAGCGCGTTCTGGTAGAGGGCGAGCTCGTCGCCGGCCACCCAGGGCCGTGGCAGTTGCAGCTCATAGAAGATGCCGAACTTCATGGCGTCGCTCTCCCGCTTATTCTTGTTGCGCTCATCTTAATGAGCGAAGCGGCGCTGTCTACGGAGCAGCAATTCCGCTGCGCGGGAGAATTGAATATTCTGCGCTGCGCTGTGTCCTAGCGGCCGCGCTCTCTCTCGATGACCTCACCCTCCTTGTGATCGTCGTCGGGACCGTTGAAATCGCCGGCATGGTTGTCACCACCGTCTGGTCCATCGCCGTTGTGATTGACGCCATCCCCGATCTCGGGCGGAACGTCGCTGTTCTGCTTGGCCTCCAGCGCAGCTTGCAATTCTGCGCCGAGGTTCAAGGCGTCATTTTCGATGAGCGGGGGGAGTGGAGGCTCAATATTCACGCCGTGTTCTGCATCCAAACCGTGTTCCGCCTGAAACTCTGCCCATAGCGCCTTGATGTCCACCAAGGCCCCGGCTCCGACAACGCTCATCGCCTTTTGTTCTCGCGACGATAGTGATCTTTCCTCCGAAAGCTTCGTGAAGCCATCATAGATGGCCGTCTGGTCCTTGATCGAAAGATACGAGAGCACTATGCTGGCAACCTCCGGGAGCGACGAATTCACAAATTCGAGCATTTCCCCCATCGCTTCTTCCGTTTCCGTCTTCGGCATTGCTTCTTCCTTTCGATGGCTCTTGCGATTGCTGTCGGGCTAGTGGACCGTCCGGCCGGGCCTGCGCAGCGGATAGGAGAGGCCGCGCGGACACGCCGTGTCGATCGCGCGTGTTACGGCATAGCCGGGTTGACCATCTTGATGATTTCGGGCTTCAGCACGCAGTACATGCCGCGGTCGCCCCATTCCACCAGCTTGGTGGTCTCAAGCCGCGGCATCATGATCGCGGCCGTCCGGTCATGGTAGTCGGTGCCGTTTTCGTCGTCGTCGAACACCAGCGAATTGAACTCGAACTTCACGCCGTATGCGGGCTGCGGTCCGGGTTTGGTCGGAACGCGGAACAGCATTTGTGCGGTGAACTCCATCGCGGCATGCTGGGCCGGCGCCTCGCCCGCGACCTGAAGCGTCCAGGACGCGTTTTGTCCGTCGCTGGTGATGCTCCGGTTATTGATGCCGATGTCGGGTATGCTCCGCGACACGCTGTGTCCAAACGTCACCGACCCGCCGATGGTCGCGGTCGGATCGGCACCGAAGAAGCCACCGCTCGCCGAGAACGACTCGCTCATCGACGTGGTGTACGACGTCGACCCCTGCGTGGTGTCGGGCGTGACCGCGACGAGCTCCGTCGACGGAGCGATCAACCCATCGGTACCAACCAGACGGCAGTCGTAGTTGTACTCGCGCAGCTTGAACGTGCCGTCCACGGACGTGAACAGGATGCTGTCGATTTCGACCAGGTAGTAGGAGTACCAGGCGTCGTCGGCCGATTTCCCGGTGACGGCCCATGACTGGATGGCGTGCTGGTACCGGCTGCCACCGCCCATGCCCCAACCACCCGGCAGCGTTTGATGGATGAGTGAATTGACGTGGGCAAAGTTCTTGTAGAGCTGAGAGGTATCTACCATGTGCGGTCTCCCTATTTAACCCAAGGTAGTACTTGATCATCATTATCAACTTAAAGAAGTGAAGCAGTTCACATCCGACGTAAAATCTTCATCAATACCTGAACGGCCTACGTCCCGATCCGAGTCCGCAGGTGACCTTTAAGCGACGTGCCGCCAGACGGCTGCAATTCGACCTATTGATCCAGATCAACGCGTCAGCCGGCCTTCTGCATCAAAAGTGCATCAAGGCAACGGCCCGGATGCCGTCCCGATTCCCATACCAGTTCAAAGAGACCGAATATGTCGGCCCCTGACGACACGATGTCGCGCGTGCGCCGTAAGCGCATGGAGATTTTTGCGTTCCTGTTCCTGACCGCGGTCGTGATGCCCGTCCTCGCGGTCGGAACGGTCGGCTCCTACGGGCTCGGCGTCTGGATCTACCAGATGTTCGCGGGACCACCGGGCCCACCACCCTCCCCGCATTGATCCCCGACAGCGAAAGACAGGCATCATGGCCCACACCAGACTCAACCGCCGTGCATTGATCACCGGACGGGTGCTCAGCACCGACCGCGTCATCTCGCCTCCCGGCTGCGAAATCGCCAGCATCATCGTGCAGGCGCGCCGCGAGCGCCTCGACGCGCTGGAAGCCGCGATATCAGCCCTTCCCGGCTGCGAGATTCACGCCCGCGACGCGCGCGGCAAGCTCGTGGTCGTGACCGAAGCGCCTGACGCCGGCAGCCTCGGCACCATGCTCAACACCATCCAGTCGCTGCCGGATGTCTATTCCGCGGCGCTGGTCTTCCACGCCATCGAAACCGCCTGACGCCGGAGAGCCATCATGACATCGCCAAAGCTCGACCGCCGCCAGATGCTGAAGCTCGAGGCCGCCGCCATCGCGATGGCCGCCGCGGGCATGCCGGCTCCGGCGCTTGCCGCCAATCTCGTCACCGAGCGCGATACGTCCGAACTGAAATGGGACAAGGCCGCCTGCCGCTTCTGCGGCACCGGCTGCTCGGTGATGGTCGCAACCAAGGACAACCGCGTTGTCGCCACCCATGGCGACATCAAGGCCGAGGTCAATCGCGGCCTCAACTGCGTCAAGGGCTACTTCCTCTCCAAGATCATGTACGGCCACGACCGCCTGACGCAACCGATGCTGCGCAAGACAGGCGGCAAGTACGACAAGAACGGCGAGTTTACACCCGTGTCCTGGACCGAAGCCTTCGACATCATGGAGGTGAAGTGGAAGGAAGCCTTCAAGAAGCGCGGGCCGAACGGCGTCGCCATGTTCGGCTCCGGCCAGTGGACGATCTGGGAAGGCTATGCAGCGTCAAAACTGTTCAAGGCCGGCTTCCGCACCAACAACATCGACCCCAATGCGCGGCACTGCATGGCCTCGGCGGTTGCCGGCATGATGCGCACCTTCGGCATCGACGAGCCGGCCGGCTGCTATGACGATATCGAGGCCACCGATGCCTTCGTGCTGTGGGGCTCCAACATGGCGGAGATGCATCCGATTCTGTGGACGCGGCTGGCCGACCGCCGGCTGTCCGCGCCGCATGTCCGCGTCGCCGTGCTCTCCACCTTCGAGCACCGCTCGTTCGACCTCGCCGATATCGGCATGGTGTTTAAGCCGCAGACCGATCTCTACATCCTCAACGCCATCGCCCATCACATCATCAAGACCGGCCGCGTCAACAAGGATTTTGTTGCTGCGCATACGATCTTCAGGCGCGGCCAGACCGACATCGGTTACGGGCTGCGGCCCGAGCATCCGCTCCAGAAGAAAGCAACCGGTGCGGCGAAGGCCAACGACTCCACCGAGATGAGCTATGACGAATATGCCAACTTTGTCTCGGAGTACACGCTGGAGAAGGCGGCCGAGATGTCCGGCGTGCCGCTCAACCGGCTGGAGGCGCTCGCCGAACTCTACGCCGATCCCAAAACAAAAGTGGTCTCGTTCTGGACCATGGGTTTCAACCAGCACACCCGCGGCGTCTGGTGCAACAACCTCGTCTACAACATTCATCTTCTGACCGGAAAGATCTCCTCGCCCGGCAACAGCCCGTTCTCGCTGACCGGCCAGCCCTCGGCCTGCGGCACCGCGCGCGAGGTCGGCACCTTCTCGCATCGCCTCCCCGCCGACATGGTCGTGACCAACAAGGAACATCGCGACCACGCCGAGCACCTCTGGCTGCTGCCCGAGGGCACCATTCCCGACAAGCCCGGCGCGCACGCCGTGCTGCAAAGCCGGATGCTGAAGGACGGCCTGATCAACGCCTATTGGGTGCAGGTCAACAACAACCTCCAGGCCGGTCCCAACGTCAACGAGGAGACCTATCCCGGCTTCCGCAACCCCGACAATTTCATCGTGGTCTCGGATGCCTATCCGTCGGTGACGGCGCTGGCCGCGGACCTGATCCTGCCGACGGCGATGTGGGTGGAGAAGGAAGGCGCCTACGGCAATGCCGAGCGGCGCACGCAGTTCTGGCACCAGCTGGTCAAGGCGCCGGGCGAGGCGCAGTCCGACCTGTGGCAGCTCATGGAATTTTCAAAACGCTTCAAGATCGAGGAAGTGTGGCCGGAGGAGCTGATTGCGAAGCAGCCGGAGGTTCGCGGCAAGACGCTGTTCGACGTGCTCTACCGGAACGGCCAGGTCGACAAGTTTCCTGTTGCGGAGATCGAGGAAGGCTATTCGAACGAGGAATCCAAGGCGTTCGGCTTCTACGTGCAGAAGGGGCTGTTCGAGGAATACGCCTCGTTCGGCCGCGGCCATGGCCACGACCTCGCGCCGTTCGAGAGCTATCACCGTGAACGCGGGCTGCGCTGGCCCGTCGTCAACGGCCAAGAGACAAAGTGGCGTTTCCGTGAGGGCAGCGATCCCTACGTCAAGCAGGGCACGGACGTGCAGTTCTACGGCTATCCTGATGGCAAGGCGCGCATCTTCGCCCTGCCGTTCGAGCCCGCGGCGGAATCGCCCGACACTGACTATCCGTTCTGGCTCTCGACCGGCCGCGTGCTGGAGCACTGGCATTCCGGCACCATGACGCGCCGCGTGCCCGAGCTCTACAAGGCGTTCCCCGAGGCCGTCTGCTTCATGCATCCCGACGACGCGTCGGAAGCCAAGATCCGGCGCGGTGACGAGGTCAAGGTGGAGTCCCGCCGCGGCTTCATCCGTGCCCGCGTCGAGACGCGCGGCCGCGACCGGCCGCCGCGTGGCCTGGTGTTCGTGCCGTGGTTCGACGAATCCAAGCTGATCAACAAGGTGACGCTCGACGCCACCGATCCGATCTCGCTGCAGACCGACTACAAGAAATGCGCCGTGCGCATCGAGCGGGTGAACCTGTCATGATGAAACGATTTGCAATCGCCCTGCTGGCAGTCGCGATCGCCGCAGGCGCAACCTCGCTGACCGCGCAGACCGTCAATTCAGGCTTGCGCGGCCCGACCCCGCTCAATGACGAAGGCCCCGCGCCGCCGATGCTGCCGAACCGCAATACGTCGGAACGGGAGTCGCGCAACTATCCGGAGCAGCCGCCTGTCATCCCGCACACGATCGACGGCTACCAGATCGACCTCAACGGCAACAAGTGCCTGTCCTGCCACGCGCGGGCGCGCACGGCGGAATCGCAGGCGCCGATGGTCTCGATCACGCATTTCATGGATCGCGACGGCCAGTTCCTGGCCTCGATCTCGCCGCGACGCTTCTTCTGCACGGAATGCCACGTGCCGCAGAACACTGCGACGCCGCCCGTGAGCAACGATTTTACCGACATCGACACGCTGCTGTCGCGCGCAAGTCCGGGTGGCCGGCGATGACGACGGCTGCTGACGAGCCAAAAGCGAAGCGTAGCTTTATCCTGCGCTGCTGGGATTTCGCGCGCGAGCTCTGGCAGGTGCTGATCCGGCCGAGCTCGGTGTTCGGGCTCGGCGTGCTGGTTCTGGCGGGCTTCGCGGCCGGCGTGATCTTCTGGGGCGGCTTCAACACCGCGCTGGAATTGACCAACACTGAAAAGTTCTGCACCGGCTGTCACGAGATGCGCGAAAACGTCTTCGCCGAGCTGAAGTCGACCATCCACTTCACCAACCGCTCCGGCGTGCGCGCGACCTGCCCGGACTGCCACGTGCCACACAACTGGACCGACAAGATCGCGCGCAAGATGCAGGCCTCCAAGGAGGTCTGGGGCAAGATCTTCGGCACGATCGACACGCGGGAAAAATTCCAGGATCATCGCCTAGAACTGGCGGCGCATGAATGGGCCCGCTTCAAGGCCAATGATTCGCTGGAATGCCGCAACTGCCACAGCGCCGATTCCATGGACATCACAAAGCAGTCGCCGCGGGCTTCGGTGGCGCACCAGCGCTTCCTGTTCACCAAGGAAAAGACCTGCATCGACTGCCACAAGGGCATCGCCCACCATTTGCCCGACATGCGCGGCGTTCCCGGATGGCAATAGGGCCGCAGGCAATCGGATTTGCCCCGGCTTGAACCGGCGGAGCGAATGGTTAGTTTTGGGGATGGCGAATCGCCCCGTTTCGCCCCTTCTCAAGACAGACATGGCCACATTCACCCCGCATCAGGATGCCGCGCTCAAAGCCGTTGGCGACTGGCTCAAGGCAAAACCCGGCCGGAACGGCACACCGCCGGTGTTCCGCCTGTTCGGCTTTGCCGGCACCGGCAAGACCACGCTGGCGCGGCACATCGCCGACGGCGTCGACGGCGAGGTGAAATTCGCGGCCTTCACCGGCAAGGCTGCGCTCGTGATGCGCAACAAGGGCTGCGACGAGGCCTCCACCATTCACTCGCTGATCTACCGCGCCCGCGAATCCGGCGAGGAGCAGCCGAGTTTTGAATTGTGGGACGACGCGCCGGCGTCGAAGGCCAAGCTGATCGTGATCGACGAATGCTCGATGGTCGACGCTGAACTCGGCCGCGATTTGATGTCGTTCGACTGTCCGCTGCTCGTGCTCGGCGATCCCGCGCAGCTGCCGCCGATCCAGGGCGGCGGCTTCTTCACCAATACCGAACCCGACGCGATGCTGACCGAGGTGCACCGCCAGGCCCAGGACGATCCGATCGTGCGGATGTCGATGGACGTCCGCGAGGGCCGCGAGCTCGACATCGGCCGTTACGGCGAGAGCGAGGTGGTGTCGCGCAAGGAGCTCGATCCTGATCGCGTCATGGCCGCCGACCAGGTGCTGGTCGGGCGCAACAACACGCGACGCGCCTACAATATGCGGGTGCGGCAGCGCCAGAACATCGAGGACGTGTTTCCGGTCGCCGGCGACAAGCTGGTGTGCCTGCGCAACAACCGCAAGAAGGGCCTGTTCAACGGCGGCCTGTGGCGCGTGAAGTCGCGCAACACTTCGCGTTCGAAGTCGCGCATCCTCAGCATGCGGCTGTCGCCGGACGAGGATCTTGGCCACAAGATCACAAAAGTCTCCGTGCGCGCCGATTGCTTCGAAGGCGGCGTCGAGGCGATCGCCTGGGAGCAGCGCAAGCCCTATGACGAGTTCGACTACGGCTACGTGCTGACCGTGCACAAATCGCAGGGTTCGCAATGGGACGACGTGGTGCTGTTCGACGAGAGCTTTGCGTTTGGGGAGAGCCGGGCAAGGTGGCTGTATACGGGGATCACGCGGGCGGCGAAGCGGTTAAGTATCGTGGTTTGACGCCGCAGGAACAATGCGCCGACGTCAGCTTCTCATGATCGAGCGGACATCTTGCGATCAGCCAGAGCATCAAGGTTGCGGACCCGATAGACCGGGCTCGCGCTCGGCCCGGAATACATTGCCATAGAGATTTGCGATCCATTGCCGGCCGCTCGAGGTGATATTGAGATAGCGTATCGCGGTCTCGATTTGTGGAGCAACATTGTTCCAGTAAAACTGCGGATACTTGTAGACGACGTCGGCAGGCGTTTCATAGCCGAGCTTCTTGTTCAGGCCGATTTCCTCAAACTCGTGGAACAGGGCGTTTGACTTTCTCAAGTAGTTGGGATCGCCAAGCTGGCCGATCAGGTCAGCAGCGCGCAGCAACATGCCCTCCTCTTCCATCAAACTGTCATTTGAGGATTCCGAATAGGGAAAGCGCGTAAATTCTATGGCCCGGGCAATTCGACCTGCGTCGATCTCTTCGACGTCGTCGAAGCGCTCCAGGACGAACAATCTTGAGCGATCCACATGGTAGGGTGCGAGCGCGGCGTCGGAGGCCCCCCGTGGAAGACGAATCATGCGGCCGGTCAAATCTGCGACATAGGAATCCTCGCTATCCCCTTGAACGACTCCGCGCACATACCCGATGTCATGGGTGAGGCACGCCAGCGTGAAATTCGCATAGTCGGCGACTGTCGTTGGCCGCAACAGCATTCGTCCCATCATGATGTCGTGCCCGGCAAGAGTAACGAGCATCGAGTGCTCTATGTTGTGATACAGGGCGTCGCTGTTACCGATGCATTCCAATGTGAGTCTGGCCGCAAAGGGAAGAACTTCGGCCAGACGGGCATGCGAGGAGCCAAACCGATCTCGTGTGTCCGAAGTCAAAAACGACGCTAGGGTCTGCGCTACCAGTTCTGGAATTGTGATCATCTGAACACCCATCTCAGTGTGCGCTGCGGGTTCTGACGAGCTCCTTCGTGAGCCTTGAATAGCACATCGCAGCTTTGAGAGCAGGTGAATGTTCACGTCCGTGCGGAAGCCGACCTCGACGGTCGGCCGGCGACATCCGTTTTGGGACCGGGACGGCACCCGGGGTTGGGCCCCGCCGTCGCGCCTCACACGCAGCCGTCACTTCCCCGCCACGAAATAGAAATCCTCTCGTCCCGGCGGCGAGCCGTAGGAGAACGGCTGCTGCTCGTGCTTGGTCACGGACCAGACGTCGTCGCGGACGATGTCGAACAGTTTTCGGATCTCGACCTTGGGCACCTTGATCTCGCGGGCGAGCGCGGTGGCGAACGGGCTGTCGGCGCCGCCGTCACCGTCCATCGCAGTCTCGCCATGCTTGGCGGCGTAGACCACCATGAAGCCGGCGCCGGGCTCGATGTTGGAAAAGCCCTTGTCCACCAGCTTGAGCGACAACGTGCGCTGCATGGTCGGCGCGAACGGATTGTCGCGGCAGGCATCCAGCATCACCAGACGCACTTTACGTGCCGCGCCCACCGCTGCGATCACCTGCTCCAGCGCCACCGCCTGGGTCTCGGCGTCCCGGTCGGCGGCGAGCTTGGCATCGACCGGAACGAGATAATTCACCCCGCCGATCTCGAACCCGTGGCCGGCGTAATAGACCACCGCCCAGTCGGCCTTTTCCGCTTCGTCGGCAAACGTCTTCAGCGCCTCGAAGAACTTGTCGCGGGTGAGGTCGCTGACCGAGATCACGGTCTGGAAGCCGACATCTTTCAGCACGCTTGCGATCAGTTTGGCGTCGCGCGGCGGATTGGGCAAAGCGTGGACGTTCTTGTAGGCGCCGTTGCCGACCACGAGCGCGACGCGGCGCCCCGTCGGCGCGCCCGCCGGCGTTTGCGGCGTCAGCGCGGCGAGCCGCGCTTGCGCGATGGCACGGGCGCGCGCGACGTCGAGCTCGTCGAACCTGGTCAGCGAATAGGCCGCCGCGCGATAGTCGGCGCGGGCCTGGGCGATATCCTTCCTGCGCTCGTAGAGCTGGCCGCGGCCGGAATGGGCGCGCACGCTGTTCGGGTTGAGCTGAAGGGCGGCGTTGTAGTCCTTCAGCGCGGCGTCGAGGTCGCCCTTCATCATGTAGACCTCGGCGCGATTGATGATCGCGAACCCGTTTTTCGGCTGCTTCTCGATCAGGCCGTTGCAGTCGGCGAAGGCCTGGTCGAACTTGCCCATCAAACCGTAGGTGATGCAGCGGTTGCCGGCGATCTGCGGCGAAGCCGGGTCGATTTTCTCGGCTTCCGCAAAATCGGCGATCGCGCCGTCATAATCCTTGGTCAGCGTGCGGACGCGGGCTCGATTGGTCCAGCCGAACAGGAATTTGGGCGCATATTTGATCGACAGGTTGAAGTCGTCGAGCGCGCTTTGCAGGGCGTTCTGGCGCAGATAAATGATGCCGCGGTTGTTATAGGGAGGACCGAAGGTCGGCCGCTTCTGGATGGCGAGGTTGTAGTCGGCCATCGCCAAATCGTCCTGCCCCTTGCGTCCGCGGACGATGCCGCGTCCGTCGAGCGCCAAGACGTTGTCCGGGTCGAGGTCGAGGGCCGTCGAAAAGGCCTCCAGCGCCTTGTCGTTGTCGCGCTTGTTGAGCAGCGCGTTACCGTGCACCACGAGCGCCATCACCTTGTCCTTGCCCGTGAGACGGTCCGCGTTGAGCAGGTTCTCGCAAGCCTGTATCCGCGCCTGCGTCTCTGCCCGTCCGTCGCGGCAGGTGGCCAGGTCGTCGCCGGGTTGGGGGTCGGCCGCAGCGGTCGCAACGGCGGCGGTCAGGATGACGAGGGTCAGGGAAACGACGCGCAGCATGTTGTCAGGTCAGCTCCAGCCACCACATTTTGAGTCGATCGACGATCGCGCGGGTTCATCTATTGTATGAGCATGATCTTTGCGGAAAACCGCTTCACACTTTTCCGGATCATGCTCTTAGCGCGGAGTTCCTGATACCGCCAAGCCGGCTGTCTCAGCCTGTGCTTTTCACAGTCTCGTGTCCGTCCCGGCGTAACAATCGCCGGATCCGCCCGTATCTCAGATGATGCGAAAACGCCGCCGGGCAGGCTGTTCGCCCGGCGCCAACCGACCTAGACTGCCCCACCTTCCGGAAAGAGGCTCTGCCATGCGCCGTCCCGCCCTCCTGACCCTGCTCGCCGCAACCACCGCCCTGACGCTGGCCTTTGCCGTGCCGTCCCGGGCCGCCGAGGATGCGGTGGTGATCCCCGCCCCGACCATGGACGCGACGCCGGCGAGCGGCATCCAGACCGCCGTCATCGCCGGTGGCTGCTTCTGGGGCGTGCAAGGCGTGTTCCAGCACACCGCGGGCGTCGTCAACGCGGTCTCCGGCTATGCCGGCGGCACCAAGGCGACCGCCGACTACCAGACCGTCTCGACGGGCCGGACCGGCCATGCGGAATCGGTCGAAATCAAGTACGACCCGAAGAAGATTTCCTATGGCAAGATCCTCCAGATCTACTTCTCGGTGGCGCACGACCCGACCCAGCTCAACCGCCAGGGGCCTGATACCGGCACGCAATATCGCTCGGCGATCTTCACCACCTCCGACGAGCAGAAGAAGGTGGCGGAGGCCTATATCGCCCAGCTCAACTCCGCAAAAGCGTTCGGCAAGCCGATCGTGACCAAGGTCGGCGCGCTGGAGGCGTTCTATCCGGCGGAGGCCTATCACCAGGACTATCTGACGCTGCATCCGAACCAGCCCTACATCGCCTATAACGACCTCCCCAAGGTCGAGAACCTGAAAAAGCTGTTTGCGGATAACTATATTGAAAAGCCGACGCTGGTGAGCGCCAGCAAGGCCACCAACTGATCGCGAGATCGTAAAAGAAACGGGAGACCCATGCCCGACACCAAGACCAAAACCACCGACGACCAGACCACTGACGGCAAGGTCATCAAGAGCGAAGAGCAGTGGCGCAGCGAATTGTCGCCGATGCAGTACGCGGTGCTGCGCGAGAAAGCGACCGAGCGTCCCTTCTCCGGCGAATATGAGCACGACCACCGCGCCGGCACCTATGTCTGCGCCGGCTGCGGCAATGTGCTGTTCGAGTCCGATGCCAAGTTCGATTCCGGCTGCGGCTGGCCGAGCTTCACCCAGCCCGCGGTCGAGAGCCATGTCGACGAGGAGCACGATTCCAGCCACGGCATGGTCCGCACCGAGGTGCTCTGCTCCAAATGCAGCGGCCATCTCGGCCATGTCTTCCCCGACGGGCCGGGGCCGACCGGCCTGCGCTACTGCATCAACTCGGCTTCGCTGAAGCTTAAGCCAAAATAACGCTGCGCCGCCGGGTTCCATCATGGAACCCGGCGGCGCGATGTGCTTTCTTGTCTGGCGGTGCGGTCGATCATCGCATTCCCTACGGCCGCCAGGGAGGACGCCATGGGTCTTGGGACCATCCTGATCATCCTGGTGATCATCTACCTGCTGGGCGGCATGTCCGGCCGGATCGGTGGCTATGGCTACGGCATGGGCCATTCCGGCATGGGGATCGGCGGCCTCGTGCTGGTGGTGCTGATCGTGCTGCTGCTGCTTGGTAAACTATAAGCCATCCAACATACTGAAATTACTTGGTTTATAGCCCTCGCGGGGCTGCCATGCGTGGATTCATCATCTCCCATCGCAGGGGTCGCAATTTTGTCAAAACAGCCTATATTAGTCGGCGAAAGTGATGTGTGGCGGGCCCACCCGATCGTGGCCTCCGCACTCCCCAACCCCACGCGCTTAAAGCCCCAGACAAGATCACGAGGTCTTTGACCATGCGTCCACTGCGTCCGTTCAACTTCAACACCTCCGCCGAGCTCTTCCCCGCTGCGATCCGCAAGAAGAAGCGCGCGGGCTTCACGTATCGCCGGTTCGGCACTGCGGCCGAAGCCGTGCAGTTCGCGATGGAGCAGTTGCCGACGGATTCGCTGAACGGCGCCTATCTCCAGGTCGAGGAAGCGCGTTTCGACCAGAACGGCATCCGCTCGCTCTACGAGAGCGAAGCCTTCCCGCTCGAGCGCCACCGCAAGCCCGAGCCGGTCGCCGAGACCGACGCCGACGCGGCGTAAGCTCTTTCACCAAGCTCCGATGCGCGCTGAAAGCGCGATGGCCGAAAAGCCGTCGCGCTTTTTGCTTTTTTGGGGCTTTCTCGCCGCAATGACGACGCGGAGAAATTCGGCGCATGATCGACCAGATGGACGCGCGGCGAGCGTCCTCAGCCGCCGCCCTACATCCGCGGCTGCTTGTCGAGCCAGCGGCGGAGCAGGCGGACGTTGCGCATATTGGCGCGGAACATGACGTCGAAGGCGTCGCCTGCGAACGGCACGATGCCGACCACACCGTCGACGGCGACATTGCCGAGCATGCGCGCGGTAATGTACCAGGGCGCGCCGAGCGCCCGCGCCTCGCGCACCAGCCACAGCGAGATCGCGGTGGTGATGATGTCGCCGACGACAGGGATCAGCCCGATCAACCCGTCGATGCCGTAACGGATATTGGTGCCGGGCAGGACGAATGCGACATCGAGCAGTTTTGCAATCGCCTCGATTCGTGCGATCCGCTGTTCCCGCGTAAGATTGGCGAACGGATTTCCTTGACCGAAGTCGAAGCGAAACTCCTGAAACCCCTCCTTCAACGTTTCGGGGCGGATCTCGTGGCCGTCTTGATCGATGATTGGCCCGCGCGCCTCGGTGCCCGAAAAGGGCGCGCGCGAGCGGCCCCCGGAACGGGGCCGGCGCGGAGCAAGGATATCGTCGTCAGACATGGTCATGGCCTCTGGGAAACGCCCCGGTGCGGCGGAGGTTGCTACACCGCGCCCGAACGTCGCGCCCTCAGGTCGAGGCCGCCGCCGGTTGCGGCTCCTCGATATATCTATGCACGATCCAGGACGAAATCACCGACGGCACGAAGCCGACGAGGCCATAGAGGATGAACTGCACCGCGCCCGAATCCGGCCCGCGCGAGCCGTAGGTCAGCGACGCCAGGACGAAGGCGAACAGCCCGACCAGCAGCATCCGCAAGCCCGGGCGAATTCGCTTGATGTGGATCAGGATGTCGTCAACCGCGCCGATCATCAGCGATGGCAGGAAGCCGAACAGGTAGCTGTATTGCAGGGTCTTGAAGAACACCACGAACAGCTTGCCGACCTCGCCGAGGCTGGTCTGGGCCCAATAGCCGGACTGATAGGTCGTCGTCAGCAGCAGCAGGAACCCGCCGACGAACGGACCAACCAGCGCAAACACCAGATAGCGTTTCATCCAAAACCCTCACATATCCGCCCATTTATAGCAGCGCGGCGGGAAGGTTGGATAGCGGGGTTCCGACGGATGTCCGGCCCTGCCCTGTTCGGGAACGTCTGGCAAATCGGCGAGTTCTCAGGGCACTGCGAATTCTGATTTGTCCCAGCACGATTGGATCCAATGATGCGTTGTACAGCCCTGCTTCTCGCGACGGTCACGTTGACGACCGTCACCGGCCTTTCGAGCGTCTCCGCTCTCGCGCAAGGCCACATGGGCACCTCGCAGGAGCAGAACGCCTGCTCGCGCGATGCGTCGCGGCTGTGCCGCAAGGACCTCGGCAATGACGGCGCGGTGCAAAGCTGCCTGCAGGCCAACC
The DNA here is from genome assembly GCF_004123905.1 of Bradyrhizobium betae. Lineage (GTDB taxonomy): Bacteria > Pseudomonadota > Alphaproteobacteria > Rhizobiales > Xanthobacteraceae > Bradyrhizobium > Bradyrhizobium betae_A. The sequence continues at coordinate 334,040 of NZ_MZXW01000053.1, read as the reverse complement.
GGGCCAAGCTGTCGAAGTCTTGCAGCAAGGTGTTCCAGAGCCATGGCATGTAAGATCGGCATGTAAGATCGGAATGTGAGATCGGCATGTAAGTGCGGAGACGCATTGTGCGTGACGTAGGCGCAACAATTGCGAATTCATTCGCGCCGCCCATTGCAGCTCTTTGACAATGGCGCATACTTCCCTCGGGCGGCGCAGCACTTTTCGATTCGAACATCATGAAATCGAGCGACCACATGCGGGATTGAGTTCCCGGCGTGAAGGCTGAGATATGCGGCAGATCAAGCCGCGTGCGGCGCCCCAAAACCAAGTGGTTCAATCCTGGGAATTCGGGGACGCATTCCGCATGACACGCTTCAAGACCATCGCAACTCTCTTCGCCCTCGCCACCACCGCCATCGTGGTCCAGACATTACCCAGCCACGCCTTCTCGTCCGAAGCACAACAGATGTGCTCGGGCGATGCGATGCGGCTGTGCTCCAGTGAGATTCCCGACATCCCCCGGATCAGGGCCTGCATGGTGCAGAAGAAAGCGCAGGTGAGCCCCGGCTGCCGCGCCGTGATGGACCGCGAGCACGCCGCCGCAACGGCGTCGCGCAAGCGGGAAGCGGCGGCGCAGTAGGACCCTGCTGTCATTCCGGGGCGATGCGCAGCGTCGAGCCCGGAATGACGAAAAGGCTAGTGTCGCCCCTAGTCGCCCCACTGCGCAAACGCATCGCTGAAGGCGCGCTCGCCGGGGACGCCTTTTTCAATGATGAGAGTGCCGCGGCGCTGGTTGGCGTAGACCAACGGCACTTCGAACCAGGAACGCGCCTTGAGAAGCTGAACGTTGCGGCTGCGGTCCGCGTCAACATTGGAGAGGCCGACCAGGAAGAAGCCGTCGGTGACCTTGACCGCCATGCCCGCAAGCGGCGTGCCGCGCGCCTGCTCGTTCGGCTTGAGCAGGATGCCCGGCACGCTGGAGACGCCGCCGCCCGGGAAATCCAGCGGCAGCACGAAGGTGAGCTCCGCAGTGTGGCTCGCCGGCAGCGACGAGTCGGTGTTGCGGCGGAACGACATCGTCATCTTGAACTTGCGGTCGGGGATCTCGATGTCGGCGCGCACCGCGACATCGGCCTTCTGATTGCCTAACGCCTTGATCGGCTCGAGCCGCCATATCACCGTACCGACATATTGCTTGCCCTTGGGATCGGACGGATCCTCGTCGCAGAGAGCAGCCTTCTGCGCCACCGGCACGATCGACTGGTCGCTGGAAGGCTGGCCGATGCGATCGGGAATCTTCGGCTTGCTCTGCGGCTGAGCCGGATCCTTCGGAGCCTCCACCACCTGCTGGGTCGGCGAGGACGTGAACAGGTTGGTCGCGACCTGGAGAATGCCGGCGCCGGCCAGGACGAGCGCGATGCCGATGGCGACGGCGTTCTTGAACGGGAAGGGTGAGCCGGTGCGGGCCGGCCGAACGGGCTTCGGGTAAGGCGTCAACGTTGAGGGCGGCGGAGGCCGATCGACGCCGCCACGAGGACCAGTTTCACCGTATCGGAGAGCCGCTTCAATTGCGCTCGCAATATCTTCAAGCTTATCGTTCGTTGCTTTCGGAGGGCGAGAGCTCTCACCACCCAATCGATTGGCCGTAACAGCTTTATCGACCGTCGCGTTCGATGTAGCTACGATCTTTTCCAGACGCCTATTCAGCTCGTCCAAGTCCGAACGCAGTGTTTCGTGCCGGATACGAAGGAATTGCCGCGTAGCCAAGCTATGAAGGGTGTCCGGAAGCTGGTCAGAGCTCGGCATTTCCGCGCGGCCTACCAAAACCGGAATGACCAGCTTCTTTTGGCTCAGGGCGGCTTCGATTTCCAACCGCACGAAGTCTCGCGGATCATCCAATCTTCTTTTGGAACCATTTGCCGCGTCGAGCCAGCGAATGCCTATCACCACAAGCAGTATGGAGCTTTGTGCTACCTTTTCTTCCAACACCTGGACGAAGTCTGCGCCAAGCGGAATCGCGTCCACATCGAAGAATACGTCTGCATGGCCGAACGTCCTGGCCAAGCGCTCGAATAAAAGATGCGCAAATGACGGGTCGTCGTCGCGCCGGTAACTGATGAAAATGCCGCCGCCCATGCCCACGCCGCGCCCCTTCGACGGCTAGCCTAGCGAATCTCCATACACGTTCAAAGTGCAATAAAGCAGGGCGAATATTGTCTCTTTAGTCGCCCCACTGCGCGAAGGCGTCATTGAAGGCGCGTTCGCCGGGGGCGCCCTTCTCGATCGCGATGATGGCGCGGCGCTGGTTGGTGTAGACCATCGGCATGTCGAACCACGAGCGCTCTTTCAGCAACTGGATGTTGCGGGAGCGATCCGCGTCGACATTCGACAATCCGACCAGGAAGAGGGTCGAGATGCCGGTCGGGCCCTTCAGCGGATCCGTCACCTTCGAATCCGTGACCTTCACGGCATAGCCCGCAAGCGGCGTGCCGCGCGCCTGCTCGTTAGACTTCATCAGGACGCCCGGCACATTGGCGATGCCGCCGCCCGGGAAATCCGTAGGAACGGTGAAGTTCAATTCGATGGTGTGGCTCGCCGGCAGCGATGCATCGGTGTTGCGCACGAACGACATCGTCATCTTGAACTTGCGGTCGGGGATCTCGATGTCGGCGCGCACGGCGACGTCGGCCTTCTGGGTGCCCGACGCCTTGATCGGCTCGAGCCGCCACACCACCGAGCCGACATATTGCTTGCCCTTCGGATCGGACGGATCCTCGTCATAGAGCACGACCTTCTGCGCCACCGGCGCGACCGGCTGATCGGCCGAGGGCTGGCCGACGCGATCCGGAATCTTGGGCTTGCTCTGCGGCTGCGACGGATCCTTCGGCGCCTCAGCCACCTGGGTCGGCGAGGACTTGAACAGGCCGCTCACGGTCTGGACCACCTGCTTGCCCCAGAGGATGCCGGCGCCGACCAGGATCAGCACGATGCCGATGGCGATCGCGCTCTTGAACGGGAACATCGAGCCGCTGCGCCTGGGCTTCTTGGCATTGCGGTCGAGGACGGGAATGTGCGGGCGCCCCGACGGCGGCCGCGGCGCATAGCGCTCGGCCTCCTCGATCGACTCGTCATAGGAATAGGGCGCCTCGCCCTCGCCAACGCGGTTCTCCAGGCTCGGCTCGAGCCGGTCGAATTCCGGCGAGGGCGAGGGCACGTTGGCATAGGTGCGGCGCGCGGCGCGGTTGGCCTGCGCGGCGGCGCCGCCGAGATCGTTGGCATCGGCCGTGATGTCGCGGAAGCCGCGTACACCCGGAGCCGGCGGCAGCGCCGGCGGCGGACCGACGTCCGCCGGACGGCGCGGAGCTGCGCGATCGCGTCCGGCCGGTGGAGGAGCCGGGGGCTCCGGCATCGGCGGTGCGGACGGACCGGGTTGGCGCGGCGCGTCGAAACGCGGCGCCCGCGGCGGACGTTGGGCATCGCCCTGGTCATCGACGTTGAAGGACGGGCGGTCGGCGCGCGGCGGCGTCGGCGCCGGACGCGTCCGGGGCGGACCAGGTGGAGGGGCGGCAGTTGCGTTGCCCTCGGCGGCACGGGTGCTAGCCCTGCGGAACGCATCGCCGCTGCCACTGGGGCGAGCAGCGCCACCGGGGCGCGAGGCCTCGCGAGCGCGCTGGGCGGCTTCCGATTCGACCTTGCGGACGGCCTCTTCCAGCGACAGCCGTTCGCGGGTGATCTCGGATTCGGAGAGCGGCGGCTGAACACTGCGAAGCTGCGCGATCAGCGCCGTGCGTGCCCGCTCATAGAGCGCGCGACGGCTTTCGCCGGGAGCGTTGGGGTCCAGGGCGGCAATAGCGCGGGCGATCAGCGGATAGTAATCAGCCATTTCTACTCAATTATACGCGCGTCCCGGTAAGATATCGTTAAGCCTCAAACGGATTTTGCACCAGGATAGTATCCTCGCGTTCGGGGCTGGTGGAAAGCAGCGCCACCGGACACCCGACCAATTCCTCGATCCGGCGGACATATTTGATCGCCTGGGCCGGCAGCTGGGCCCACGACCGGGCGTTGGCGGTCGGCTCCTTCCAGCCCTCGATGGTCTCGTAGATCGGCTCGACCCGTGCCTGGGCGCCCTCGCCGGCCGGGAAGTAGTCGATCTCCTTGCCGTCGAGCTTGTAGCCGACACAGACCTCGATCGTGTCGAAGCCGTCGAGGATATCGAGCTTCGTCAGCGCCAAACCGGTGATGCCGCACGTCCGGACGGTCTGCCGTACCAGCACGGCATCGAACCAGCCGCAGCGGCGCTTGCGCCCGGTATTGACGCCGAACTCGCGGCCGCGGCGGCCGATCTCCTCGCCGATCTCGTTCAGGAGTTCGGTCGGGAACGGGCCCTGGCCGACCCGGGTCGTGTAGGCCTTGCAGATGCCAAGCACATAGCCGACCGCGCCCGGGCCCATGCCGGTGCCGGTCGCCGCCTGCGCCGCCACCGTGTTGGACGAGGTGACGTAGGGATAGGTGCCGTGGTCGACGTCGAGCAACGCGCCCTGCGCGCCTTCGAACAGGATGCGCTTGCCGGCGCGCCGCTCCTGATCGAGCAGGCGCCACACGGTCTCGGCATAGGGCAGAAGCTGCGGCGCCAGCGCGCTCAGTTCCTTCAGGATGTCCTTGCCGTCGAACTCCGGAAGGTTGAGGCCGCGGCGGAGTGCGTTGTGGTGCGCCAGCAGCCGGTCGATCTTGTGCGGCAGCGTGTCGAGGTCGGCGAGGTCCATCAGCCGAATGGCGCGGCGGCCGACCTTGTCCTCATAGGCAGGTCCAATGCCGCGGCGCGTGGTGCCGATCGCGGTCGCCGAGTTGGACGATTCGCGAAGCGCATCGAGCTCGCGATGCAGCGGCAGGATCAGGGTGACGTTCTCCGCGACCCGCAGATTCTCCGGGCCGACCGCGACGCCCTGCCCGCGCAGCTTGGCGACCTCGTCGAGGAAGGCCTGCGCATCGAACACCACGCCGTTGCCGATGACAGCCAGTTTCGACGGGCGCAGCACGCCCGAGGGCAACAGCGCGAGCTTGTAGGTCTCGCCGTTGATGACCAGCGTGTGGCCGGCGTTATGACCGCCCTGGAAGCGCGCGACGATGTCCGCCTGCTCCGACAACCAGTCGACGATCTTGCCCTTCCCTTCGTCGCCCCATTGGGCGCCGACGACGACAACGTTGGCCATTCGCGGGTAATCCCTATTCAATCCGTCTCTTAGGAGCCATGATCCTCGCGGAAAACCGGTGCCCACTTTTCCGGGATCATGCCTGCGCCCAGCCCTCTCGGCGGCCCAGGGCCGCTCGCATGCGAGGCAGCCAACCGGATAACGGAAGCAGCCTCTCTAGGCAAGCAAGAACGGGGCTTTTTCAGGATCATGAAGACTATTTAAGCCATTGATATCCCCCGAAAATCCAGAGCCCTGCCGGGGATGGCCCGGCAAGCTTCGACCAAAGCGTGAGACCCCATATCTGCCGCCGCATGGTCGCGATGCATCCGACCCCCGTTGCTGCAACCGCGATTTCCGTGTCTGTGGGCTGCGCCGGGCTATGAGCCGGCCCTGATATCGCAGGGCCGGGGCCTCGGCGCATGACGCGGGGCCATAACAATCACAATGTCCGCCACCGGCCAGACCACGAGCACGGATACATCCGGTCACAACTGGATCGCCAACCAGCCTTATCTGCTGCTCAGCATCAGCGCGCTGTGCTGGGCCGGTAACGCCATCGTCGGGCGGCTTGCCGCCGGCCACATCCCGCCGGTGACGCTGTCGTTCCTGCGCTGGACCTTCGCCTTCCTGCTGGTGCTGCCGTTCGCCTGGAAGCATCTGGCACAGGACTGGCCGGCGATCCGCAGCAAGCTCGGCCTGATGGTGACGCTCTCGATCATCGGCATCGGCGCCTTCAACACGCTGCAATACTGGGCGCTGGAGCATACCCAGGCGCTGAATACGCTGCTGCTGCAATCGGCCGCGCCGCTGATCGTGGCGCTGTGGTCGCTGGCCATCCTCGGTATCAGGCTCACCGCGGCACAGGCGTTCGGCGTGCTCTTGTCGATGTGCGGTGTGCTGATCATCCTGCTGCATGGCGACTTCACCACGCTGTCGAACATCGACTTCAACAAGGGCGACCTCATCTTCATCGTCGCGCTGATCTTTTTCGCGCTCTATTCGGTGCTGAGCCTGAAGCGGCCGGCGATGCACGGCCTGTCGTTCCTCGCCTTCACCTTCGGCGCCGGCGCCGCATGTCTCATCCCGCTCGAGATCTGGGAGCTGTACGCGCGCCCGGTAATGAAGCTCGACGCGCCGAACCTGCTCACCTTATTTTATGTCGCAGTATTCCCCTCGACGCTCGCCTATCTCTGCTTCAATCGCGGCGTGCGCCTGATCGGCGCCAACCGCGCCGCGCCGTTTTTCCACGTGGTGCCGGTGTTCGGCTCAATCATGGCCATGGTGTTTTTGGGCGAACACCCGCAGGCGTTCCACTTCATCGGCTTTGCGCTGGTGCTGTCGGGCGTGTTCGCGGCGTCACGGAAGCAGGCGGCGTAGGCTCGAGCATTCCGTCAAAGGTCATCGCAAGCCGGTCGGCGATCAGGCGTTCGCCGACGGGTTCATCCATACCATTTCCCAGACATAACCATCGGGGTCTTCGACGTGCCGGTTGTACATGAAGCCGAGATCCTGTGCAGGGTTGGGGTCGGCGCGACCGCCCGCAGCCACCGCGCGAGTCAGCGTCGCATCGACGGCATCGCGGTCGTCGACCGTGAGAGCGAACATGGCCTGGCTGTCGCGGCGCGCGTCGCCGATCTGGCGCTGGGTGAATTCACGATAGTGGTCATGGGTGAGCAGCATCACGCCGATCGCGTCGGTGAACATGAGCGAGGTCGAATTCGCGCCGGAGAACCGAGGATTCACCGCGCCACCGAGCGCCACGTAGAACGCCGTCGATGCGGCGAGGTCGCGTACGGGCAGGTTAACCAGAATCATCTTGGACATTGCTCTTCCTTCAAATGCGGCCGGAAGCCGCGTTATGGTCTGACATCAGGACCAGAAAACTCTCGGCGCTCCACATCAGAAGCTGCCTATCGGCCTCTCGGACACCTTGAACCGCATTCAAATGTAGCGCGCAGCGCCCATGCACAGCGCGGCGATGCCGAGCAGGCCCGCTGCCACGCGCTGAGCCCCGGCGATACGTGAACGCAGATCCTCCGGATTGCCGACGCCGCGACGCAAGGCCGCGAGCGCACGGGGACCGATCGCCGCCTGCACACCGGCCGCGATCAGTGCGCAGACCGCGCCGACCGCAAGCACCTGTTCGGTCGTGCCGAAACTGCCGGAATGAACGAGATGCCCGAGATAGCCGCCGGTCAGGATGGCAATCGTCGCCGCGCCGAGTTGTGGAAAGACGAGCTGCTCCCCGCCGGCACCGCCCGTGCGGGCCAGCGCAAAGCTTGATCCCGCCCAGAACACGGACGACAACACGTGAAGCGACAGGGCGATCACAAGGGCGGACTGCATGGCAAGCTCCAGCTTTCCAAATTTGATATACAACATGTATATCCAATACGTCGACATGGCAAGGTCATGACGAAACGCAATTATGTGAGCCCTGCGCGTGCCTCAGCGGCGGCAGAGACGCGCGAGCGCATCATTGCGGCCGGCGCCAAATTGCTACGCAGGGACGCCAGCATCGCGAACTTCTCGCTCGACGTCGTGGCGAAGGCGGCCGGCGTCACCCGGCTGACCGTCTACAATCAGTTCGGATCGCGGCGCGGTTTGCTGGAAGCCGTGTTCGACGACATCGCGCGTGAAGGCGGCCTGTTCGAGCTGCCCGACGTGATGACGATGACGGATCCGCGCGCAGCACTCGACCGCGTCGTCTCGATCTTCTGCGCGTTCTGGTCACACGACCCTGCCATCGGCGGGCTCAACCAGGCCATGGCGACCGATCCCGAATTCGGCGACTCGCTGATCGAACGCAACGAGCGCCGGCGCGAGCTGCTGGCGGCGCTGCTGCCGCGCATCGTCGGCAAGCCCCCGGCGAAGCACGCCGTGCAGGATGCGGTCGATCTGATCTTCGTGCTGACGAGCTATCCGACGTTTGCGGCGCTGAGCCCGCAGCGATCGGCGGAGGAGGTCTGCCAGCTGTTGCTAAGGGCGTGTCGTGACGCCGTGGATGCAGTCGTGGAAGAACGGAAGACATAAGCGCGTTGCGCCGAGCTGGACGTCAACCGATCTTGAACTTGCTGTAGGCTTCGCTGGTCGCGATGATGACGTGCTCGGCGCAGCCGTTGACGCGATGCGGGTCGGCTTCGCGCTCGTAGGCCTCCGACGTCATCATGTCGAGGAAGGCCGCGACGGATGGATAAAACACCAGCGCGACGAAATCCCAGTTGTTGCCATCGTGCAGACCGAGGGCGATCGCCCTGGCCTCGCCGGTCCAGAGCAGTGTGCCGCCGCGAGCCTTGATCATCGGCACTGTGATCGCACTGTAACGAAGATAGGCGTCCCAGCCCGATCCGTCGCCGTCGCGCGAGCGATCATGGAAGCGCATCAAGTTCAGCATCACCACCGGCGCATCCCGGTCGAGGCCTTCCAGGCCCGCGATGTTCAACATATTAACCGCCAACGGCACCTCCTCCGGTCGAGCCTGCATTGTAGCATTGCGGCGGCGTGACTTGTGCCACGACGGCAATCCGGCGCAAGGTTGTTTCCGACGCCAATGACGATTGCTTCGCCCGCGCCGAAGGCCTCCAATCCGGCCAGCTGGCTCAACAACCAGCCTTATCTGCTGCTCAGCCTGAGCTCGCTGTTCTGGGCCGCCAATATCGTGCTCGCGCGCCATGTCGGCGCGCATGTGCCGCCGTTGACGGTGACCACGATCCGCTGGTTCGGCGTGTTCCTGATCCTGCTGCCGTTCTCATGGCCGCATCTCAAGCGCGACTGGCCGGCCTTGCGCAAGAGCCTGCCCTTGATGCTGTTCCTGTCGCTGGTCGGTTTCGCCTTCAACAACGCGATCTCGTACTGGGCGCTGCAATATACGGAGGCGCTGAACGCGCTGCTGATCCAGTCGGCAGGTCCCCTGTTCGTGGCGCTGTGGTCGCTGGTGCTGTTCGGCGTTCGGCTGACGCGCGGACAGCTCGCCGGCATCGCCATCTCGCTGCTCGGCGTGCTGATCATCATCCTGCGCGGCGATCTCGCAGCGCTCGCGAGCATCAGCTTCAACAGGGGCGACATCATGTTTGCGTCGTCCCTGATCGCTTTCGGGATCTACTCCGCCTTCATCCCGCGCCGGCCAAAGGTTCATCAGCTCTCCTTTCTCTCCTTCACCACCTGCTGCGGCGCGATCATGCTGCTGCCCACGGCGATCTGGGAAGCCCTCAGCGGCAAGGTCCTGCAATTCGACACGGTGACGCTGGCGACGTTGGCCTACATCCTGATCTTCCCCTCGACGCTCGCCTATCTCTTCTTCAACCGCGGCGTGGCGCTGATCGGTCCGAACCGGGCTGCACCGTTCTTCCATCTGGTGCCGGTGTTCGGCTCGGCGATGGCGATCCTCCTGCTCGGGGAAAAGCTCCAGCCGTTTCATTTGATCGGCTACGCGCTGGTTCTCGCCGGCGTCGTGATCGCCTCGCGCCGGGGATCTGCGGCGACGTAATTCCGCGGCACGGGCGATCTCTTGTCCCGGACGCGCTGCGGCACGTAGTGACGCTGCGCAGAGCCGGGACCCAGTTTGCCGCGGCATGGGCCCCGGCTCTGCAGCGCACCGCTGAAGAAGCGCTGCGCTGCGTCCGGGGCACGAGACCGAGTTAACTCACGCCTTTTGATTTTTGCTTGGACAAGCTAGGTTCCCCGCCAACGAAAAAGAGGGAACGAACAACACATGCTGTCATCACTGATCCGCGCCCTGCGCACTGCCGGCGCGGCCGCGCTCTGCGTTGCAGCCGCATCCGCCGCACAGGCCGACACCTGGCCGAGCCGCAACATCACGCTGGTGCTGCCGTTCGCGGCCGGCAGCGGCACCGACACCACGACGCGGCTGATCTCGCAGCATCTAGCCCAAGCGCTCGGCGTCGGCATCGTGATCGAGAACAAGGCGGGCGCCAACGGCATGATCGCTGCGACCTATGTCGCGAAAGCGGCGCCCGACGGCTACACGCTGCTGGTGACGACCAACACCACCCATTCGGCCAACCCCTTTCTGCTCAAGAGCCTGACCTACGATCCCGTCAAGGATTTCACTCCGATCGCGCGCACCGGCGATCTGCCCTTCATGCTGGTGATCCATCCCGACGTGCCGGCCAAGACCGTCGGCGAGCTCGTCGCCTACGGCAAGGCCAATCCGGGCAAGCTGAGCTACGCCTCGGGCTCGTCGTCGGCGATCGTGTCGGGGGCGACCTTCGCGCAAAAGGCCGGGCTCGACCTGCTGCACGTGCCCTACAAGAGCTCGCCGCCGGCGCTCAACGACGTCATGGGCGGCCGCGTCTCGATGATGTTCGTCGACATCCTCACCGGCCTGCCGCATGTGCAGGGCAACGCGCTGCACGCGCTCGCCGTCACCACCAGGGACCGCACACCGCTGGTGCCCAACCTGCCCTCGATGCAGGAGGCCGGCGTGCCTGATTTCGACATCTCGTCCTGGCAGGGCTATTTCGGCCCGGCCGGCATGCCGAAGGACATCGTGACGCGGCTCAATGCCGAGATCCGCAAGATCGTCGAGAAGCCGGAGATCAAGGCCCAGCTCGCCACGCTCGGCATGGATGCCTTCTCCGGCACGCCGGAGGAGCTCGGCAAATTCGTAGATCAGCAACTGGTGCTGTGGGAGCGGCTGATCCGCGACGCGGGGATCGAGAAGCAGTAGGGCAGCGCCCTCAGCACCCTCCGTCATGGCCGGGCTTGTCCCGGCCATCCACGCGCATCCGAGCGTGCGGTGCCTGAGAATGTGGATGCCCGGGACAAGCCCGGGCATGACGTCGTGGTTGATAGCAGCGCAAGCAGGTTTGGCTTTACGCCGCGCGCACCTTGGAGAGGAAACCGTCGACCGCGCTGCGTAGCGCGCCGGACTGGCTGTCCAGCTCGCGGGCGTTGGTCAGCACGTCGGTGGCCGCCGCGCCGGTCGCTTCCGCGGCCGAGGTGACGCTGCCGATATTGGCGTTGATCTCGCTCGAGCCGGCGGCGACCGACTGGATGTTGCGCGCGATCTCGCGGGTCGCCTCGCCCTGTTGCTCGATCGAGGCGGAGATGCCCGCCGTGATCTCGCTCATCTCGGCGATGGTCTGCGTGATGCCGCCGATCGCGGCGACCGCATCGCTGGTCGAGGTCTGCATCGCCGCGACCTGGGCGGAGATTTCCTCGGTGGCCTTGGCGGTCTGGTTGGCGAGCGCCTTGACCTCGGAGGCGACGACGGCGAAGCCGCGGCCGGACTCGCCGGCACGCGCGGCCTCGATGGTGGCGTTGAGCGCGAGCAGATTGGTCTGCGCCGCGATCGAATGAATGAGCTTGACCACCTCGCCGATCTTCTCGGCGCCGGTGGAGAGCTCCTGCACCGTGGCGTTGGTACGCTCGGCATCGCTGACGGCGCGGCTCGCAACTTCGGTCGAGCGCGTCACCTGGCGGGAGATTTCCGCAACCGAGCTCGACAGCTCTTCGGCAGCCGCGGCAACCGTACCGACATTGCCGGAGGCTTTTTGCGAGGCGGCGCCGACTGTGGCCGCGCGCGACGAGGCGTCGCTGGCGGTCGCGGTCATCGACTGCGCCGTGCTCTGCATGCCGGCCGCAGCCGACGAGACCGAGCGGACGATGCCGTTGACGCTACGTTCGAAGTCGCTGGCGATGCCCTCCATCGCACTGCGACGTTCCGCCGCGGCGCGTTCCTTGGCGTCCGCCTCGGTCTTCTCGAGGTCGCGGATACGGACGGCGTTGTCCTTGAAGATCTGGACGGTCGAAGCCATCGCGCCGATCTCGTCGCCGCGGCCGACGCCGGGGATGTCGCCTTCGAGCTTGCCGTCGGCGAGATCCTTCATGCGGGTGCCGAGCAGCGCCAGCGGGCGGCTGATGCTGCGGCCGATCAGCCAGGCAACGCTGCCGGCAACGATGACGATGCCGAGGATGGCGAGGCCGAGCAGCCAGAACACCGGGCCCATCTTGGCGTCGATGTCGTCGAGATAGGCGCCGGTGCCGAGATACATGTCGAAGCCGGGGACCGCCACCGCGTAGCCGATCTTGCGGATCGGCTTTTCCTGGCCGGGCTTCACATATTCATAATAAAGCAGGATCGAGCCGTTGGCCTTGACGCCTTCCATCAGCTCGACCGACAGCTTGCGGCCGTTGGTCACGACGTCCATGCGGTTGGCGCCGATCTGCTTCGGATCGGGCGCGAGCTGCGTGATGCCGTCATAGGACGTGCCGAACAGATAGCCCGAGCCGTTGTCGTAGGTCATCGCATTGCCGTAGCGGCGAAGCTCGGCCATGGCCGCATCCTTCGTCAGCTCGCCGGCATCGACACGTTTCTTCAGCGCGGCCGCATAGTTGCGTCCCAAGTCGGCGATCGACTTGGTCTGATCGATGCGTGCATTCACCATCTCGTGCTTCATCAGATAACCGGCGAGAACGCCGGAGATGCACAGGCCAAACAGCGTGACGCCGACAAGGATGCCAAGCTTGGGGGCGATCTTCAGATTGCTCAACTTCACGGGATGGCTCCGGCAAAAAAGGGATACGGGCACGCGAGTGAATCGTTCGAAATTGAATCAACTTTTAGTGTGAGACCCCTTAGCAAGTTACTTACGTGCCTCCGTAGAAGCCCTGACGATGCCGTCAAAACCGGCAATAATCATCATGCCGGACAACCGTGAATTGTACGCAGGCGCATCGAATTCGCGTAAAAGACGCAAAGGCCCGCCAAGAAGGCCGGGCCCGCAACAAGAACCGACAAACCAAATCGGGAGCAGGAAATGCCGAAATACAGGGTGGTGACGCCAAAGGGCGCGAGCTTCACGGTCGCGGGCAGCGATTATTCGTACGAGCGCGAGGCGCTCGATCCGATCGACGCCGAGATCGTCGAGGCGCCGGCCAACGAGGCGGAGTTCATCGCCGCCGCCAGGAATGCCGACGCGATCTACGCCAAGGGCATCCCGATCACCAAAACCATCATCGAGGCACTGGAAAGCTGCAAGGTCATCACGCTCGGCTCGGTCGGCGTTGACAGCGTCGACGTCAAGGCCGCGACCGCGCGCGGCATTCCCGTCACCAACATCCCCGACACTTTCATCGAGGAGGTCGCCGACCACGCCATGATGCTGCTGCTCGCGGGCTTCCGCCGCCTGGTCGAGCAGGACCGGATGGTGCGCGACGGCCGCTGGGCCGAAGGCCGGCCGGCCCTCCTGAAAGTCCCGCGGCTGATGGGCCAGACGCTCGGCTTCGTCTCGTTCGGCCGCGTCGCGCGTGCGGTTGCGAAGCGCGCAGCGCCGTTCGGCCTGCGCATGATGGCCTACGATCCCTTCATCCAGGAAACGCTGATGTCCGAGCACGGCGTCATCCCGGCAACACTGAACGAGGTACTGTCGCAATCCGACTTCGTCTCGATGCACGCCCCTGCCCGGCCTGAGGTGCATCACATGCTGACCGAGAAACATTTTCGGCAGATGAAAAAGAGTGCGGTGTTCATCAACACCGGCCGCGGCGCCACGGTGGATGAGGAAAGCCTGATCAAGGCACTGCAGGAGGGCTGGATCGCGCATGCCGCCCTCGACGTGCTGGAGAAAGAACCGCCGTTGCACAACAACCCCATCCTCAGCATGGAGAACGTGACCCTGACCGCCCATGTCGCCTCGGCCTCGGCACGGTTCGACGAGGCGCGCAAGCGCCGCGTGGGCTACGAATTGTCACTGGTGCTTCAGGGCATGTGGCCGGTAAGCTGCGTCAATCCGTCGGTGCTGCAAGACACCGCGCTCCGCCGCTGGCAGCCCGTCGGCATGGACCGCGGGCCGAACAGCTAGGCGGCCGGCGCAACAAGCGCCAAAAGACCGAAACGGCCCTTCACCGGCGATCAACGCCGGGAAGGGAGACATCATAGGGAGGTACTGATGAGGAACGACATCACACGTCGTGATGCCTTGGCGCTGGGCCTGTCCGCTGCGACGTTTGCCGCCACTGGTGCTGCAGCGCAAACATCCAACATCAAGGCTGCCGACGTCCCGGCGCCCAAGCGCGAGATCGAGAAGGGCGCAACGCTGCGCATGCTGCGGCCGGTGCGCTTCGTCCAGGCCGACGAGGACGTGTTCCGCGCCAATGCGGCCAAATTCACCAAGGAGACCGGCGTCGAGGTCAAGGTCGACTTCGTCGGCTGGGAGGACATCAACCAGCAGACCGCGGTCACCGCCAATTCCGGCGCCGGCCCCGACATCATCATCGGCTTCTCCGATGCACCGCACATCTATATCGACAAGCTGATCGAGCTCACCGACGTCGCCGACTATGTCGGCAAGCGCTATGGCGGCTGGCTGCCGCTGGCGCAGCGCTACGGCAAGAAGAACAAGAGTGATTCCTGGATCGGGCTGCCGTTCGGCGCCACCGCGGGTCCCCTGATCTATCGCAAGTCGATCCTGCAATCGGTCGGCTTCGACAAGGTGCCGGAAGACCATGCCGGCATTGTCGACCTCTGCCAGAAGCTGCAAAAGGCCGGCAAGCCGGCGGGCTTCGCGCTCGGCAACGCCAAGGGCGACGGCAACGGCTTTGCGAACTGGGCGCTGTGGTCGCACAACGCCGCCTTGCTCGATGAAGAGGGCAACGTCGTCATCAACAGCAAGGAAACCATCGCCGCGCTGAACTGGGTCAAGCAACTCTACCCGACCTTCATCGCCGGCACGACGTCGTGGAACGACGTCAGCAACAACCGCGCCTACGCCGCACAGGAGATCTCCCTGAGCGCGAACGGCGTCTCGCTGTATTTCTCTCTGAAGAACGATCCCGCGACCAAGGCGATCGCCGAAGACACCGAACATCAATTGCTGCCGAAGGGCCTGGCCAAGGTCTCGCCGATGGCGGGCCTGACGCTGAACGCCATGGTGTTCAAGCACAGCCAGTATCCCAACGCCGCAAAGGCCTTCCTGCAATTCATGCTGGAAAAGGACCAGTACGAGCCGTGGCTCAACGCCAATTCCGGCTATTGGGCCCAGCCGCTGGCCGCCTATGCCGAGGCCGCCGTGTGGTCGCAGGATCCCAAGGTGAAGCTGTTCAAGGACACCATGAACAGCACCTATTATGACGGCTATGCGGGCCCGATCTCGACCGCGACCGGCGCCGTCAGCGCCGACTACGTGCTGATCCAGATGTGCGCGTCCGTCGCAACCGGCGCCGCCACGCCGGAGGCCGCAGCCGCGGAGGCCGAGCAGCGCTGCAAGCGGTATTTTAGAAGGCAGAAGTAAGGCCGTCATTGCGAGGAGCGAAGCGACGAAGCAATCCAGACTGTAGCTGCGGAGACAGACTGGATTGCTTCGCTTCGCTCGCAATGACGGGTGTGGTGACTTTCACAGACAGGACAACCCCTCAATGTCCGTGACGACGCTCTCTTCTCCCGCCTTTGTACACCGCCAGCAATCCTGGCTGGTCCGCCTGTTCGACTACAAGCCGTTCCTGATCGTGATGTGCCTTGCGCCCGCGATCGGGCTGCTCGGGGTGTTCCTGACCTATCCGCTCGGCCTCGGCATCTGGCTTGCCTTCACCGACACCACGATCGGCCGCAAGGGCGTCTATGTCGGCCTCGAGAATTTTCAGTATCTGCTCACCGACTCGTTGTGGTGGAACGCGGTGTTCTACAGCGTGGTCTACACGGGCATTGCGACCTTCGGGAAATTCGCGCTCGGCTTCTGGCTGGCGCTGCTGCTCAACAACCATTTTCCGTTCAAGAGCCTGCTGCGCGCGATCATCCTGCTGCCCTGGATCGTGCCGACGGTGCTCTCGGCGCTGGCGTTCTGGTGGATCTACGATCCGCAATTCTCGATCATCTCCTATCTGCTGGTCGACGTGCTGCACTGGCGCTCGACCAATATCGACTTCCTCGGCTCGCCCTGGCCGGCACGGTTCTCGCTGATCGCCGCCAACATCTGGCGCGGCATTCCCTTTGTCGCGATCTCGCTGCTCGCTGGACTCCAGACCATCTCGCCCTCGCTCTACGAGGCCGCGATGCTCGACGGCGCCAGCGCATGGCAGCGCTTTCGCTACATCACCTTCCCGATGATGATGCCGATCCTCGCCATCGTCATGACCTTCTCGATCATCTTCACCTTCACCGACTTCCAGCTGGTCTACGCCATCACCCGCGGTGGCCCCGGCAACTCGACCCATCTGCTGGCGACGCTGGCGTTCCAGCGCGGTATTGCCGGCGGCGAGCTCGGCGAAGGTGCGGCGATCGCGGTATCGATGATCCCGTTCCTGGTGTTCGCGACGCTGTTTTCCTATTTCGGCCTGGCGCGCCGCAAATGGCAGCAGGGAGAGAGCAATGACTGATACCGTCGCTCAACCGGCCGTCGCCGACGCGAAAGCGGCGCCCGACACCATGGCCTGGGATTCCGGGCTGCGGCGGCTGATGATGATCTATCTGCCGCTCGGCTGCTTCGTGCTGATCCTGCTGTTTCCGTTCTACTGGATGGCGATCACGTCGTTCAAGCCGAACGCGGAGCTGATGAACTACAAAGAGCACAACCCGTTCTGGATCTCCTCGCCGACGCTCGCCCACATCAAGCATCTCTTGTTCGACACCGCCTATCCGCGCTGGCTGTGGACCACGATGATGGTGGCGATCGGCTCGACCACGCTGTCGCTGATCGCGAGCACGCTTGCGGCCTACGCGATCGAGCGCCTGCGCTTCCGCGGCAGTCCCTATGTCGGACTCGGCATCTATATGGCCTATCTCGTGCCGCCGTCGATCCTGTTCATTCCGCTGGCGACCGTGGTGGTGCAGTTCGGCCTGTTCGACTCGCCGCTGGCGCTGATCCTGGTCTATCCGACCTTCCTGGTGCCGTTCTGCACCTGGCTGCTGATCGGCTATTTCAAGTCGATCCCCTACGAGCTCGAGGAATGCGCGCTGGTCGATGGCGCCACGCGCCTCCAGATCCTGCGCCGGATCACGCTGCCGCTGGCGGTGCCCGGCCTGATCTCGGCCGGCATCTTCTCGTTCACGCTGTCCTGGAACGAGTTCATCTACGCGCTCGCCTTCATCCAGAGCGGCGCCAACAAGACCGTGCCGGTCGCGATCCTGACCGAGCTCGTCACCGGCGACGTCTACCAATGGGGTGCGCTGATGGCGGGATCGCTGCTCGGCTCGCTGCCGGTCGCGATCTTCTACTCGCTGTTCGTGGATTACTACGTGTCCTCGCTGACAGGTGCGGTGAAGGAGTAGCAGCTTCCGTGCGATCGCGAAGGTTCGTGCACTCCTGATAGATCGCTGACGCGTTTCGTTCGATCTTGCGGCGCAGATGGCGGGGGACGCCCCTTGACGCCGTCGTTGATCCCTCGAGATCGCGAGGCTTGCATGTCATCGCCACGACCTCATCAACTCTCAAGGCGCGGCTTCTGCCTGTGTTGCGTCGGCGGCGCGGCGTTCGCGGCCACCGGCGGATGGCTCACCCCGAGGCAGGCCTACGCGGAAGCGCGCGGCCTTGTCAGCCTGATCAAAGACAGCGCGGCAATTTCACCGATCAAGACCTACAAGCTGCGCGGAAATATCAGCGTGCTCGAAGGCTCCGGAGGCACTATCGCCGTTCTGACGGGACCTGACGGCAAGTTGCTGATCGATGCGGGCATCCGTGTCTCGCGTCCCCAACTGACCAAGGCGCTGGCCGATCTGGGCGCCGATCCCGTCACCCACCTCGTCAACACCCACTGGCACTTCGATCACGCCGACGGCAACGAATGGCTGCATGCGGCGGGCGCAAAAATCATTGCGCAGGAAAATACCCGAAAGCACCTCGCCGAAGTGCAGCGGGTCGAGGACTGGGACTACAATTTCCTTCCGCTCGGCGCAGGCGGAATTCCAAGTGAGGTCTTTGCCCGCAGCCACGAGCTCAAGCTCAACGGGGCCTCGATCGCCCTGAAATATTACGGACCCGCGCACACCGATAGCGACATCTCCGTCACCTTCGCCGAAGCCAACGTCGTTCACGTCGCCGATCTGTTCTGGAACGGCATCTATCCGTTCATCGACTATTCGACCGGCGGCAGCATCGACGGGATGATCGCTGCCTGCGACGCCAACCTCGCGGCCATGGATAAGGACACGATCGTCATCGCCGGGCATGGCAAGCCAGTCGGCAGCAAGGCCGAATTCCTGGCCTTTCGCGAGATGCTCGTCGGGATCCGCGACAACGTCGCCCGGCTCAAGAAGCAGGGGCGAACGCGGGACGAAACCGTTGCGGCCAAGCCGACCGCGGCGTTCGACGCGATATGGGGGCAGTTCGTGATCGACCCCGGCTTCTTCACCCGACTGGTCTACGAAGGCGTTTGAGAACCCCGCCGTCATCGGCAATCCCGCATTCTGAAAACGAGATTGACATGAGCACCGCAGAAATTTCGTGGACTATTACGTGTCATCGCTGACGGGCGCAGCGAAGGAATAGCAAGAGCTAGGTGAGTTGCGCCTTGAGGCGTGGGATGACCCAGTCAATAAAGGCACGGAGCTTGAGCGGCATGGGCTTGCGCTCCTGATAGACGACATGTACCGGCCACGGCGCCTGTTCGAATTGATCGAGCATGATGACGAGCTTTCCGGCCCGCCGTGCGGCCTCCATCTTGTAGGACATCACGCGGGTGATGCCGGCGCCCGCAACGGCGGCTTCGATCGCTGCCTCGGAGTCGCTGACGGTCAGTCGCGACCGTATCGGGACCGCGATCTCACGGCCATCCGTCACGAACTTCCAGGCGCGCTGAGCCGCAAGGCTGTCTATGCCGATACAGTCGTGAGCCGCGAGATCTCCAGGCGCCTTCGGCTCTCCGCGTTTGGCAACATAGCCGGGGCTTGCACAGAGCACGAACCGGACCGAGCCGACCCGCGTTGCGATCATATTGCTGTCCGGGAGATTGCCGATCCGAACCGAGACATCGATGTTCTCCTCGACCGTGTCGACGATGCGGTCGGTCATCACGAGCCGCACGGCGATCTCGGGAAAGGCGTCCATGAACCCGAGAGCGATCGGCAACAGGTGCATGTGCCCCAGCCCCCATGGCGATGTGACTGCGAGATCGCCCTTCGGGGTCCTGTACTCGCCGGAAACCTCCCGCTCAGCTTCTTCCACCTGCTCGACGATGCGCTTGCATGCGTCGATGTAGGAACGCCCGGCATCAGTCAGCGCCGTCCGACGCGACGATCTCTGAAACAATTGGGCTGCCAGCCGCGACTCGAGTTCGGCCACAGTGCGGCTGACGGTCGCAACCGGAATATTGAGGCGCCGGGAGGCAGCTGAAAAGCTACCGGTCTCGGTGACCGCGATGATCACCGACATGGCCTCCAACCGGTCCATACGTCCTAGCTTTCCACATCCTGAGAAGTTGCTTACCGATCTTATCGGCTGCTCGGCACTGCAGCAATCGGCTACTGCGAAGCCGCGCCGCCTCTATGCGCGAATATGAGTATTTTGACTGGGGATAACGACATGACTACAGCAAGGGTTACGCCGACAGCCAAGCTCGATCGCCGGCACCTCGTTCTTGGATTGTCGGGAATGGCGGTTGCTGCAGCGGCTTCGGATGCATCGGCAAAGCCGCAGCAGAGCAGCCACCGCGCCAGCACCGGATATCCGGTCACCTACCATCGAACCAAGACGGTCGACGGGATCAAGATCTTCTATCGTGAAGCCGGGCCGAAGGACGCTCCCGTTGTGCTGCTGCTGCACGGCTTCCCGACCTCCTCGCACATGTTCCGCAACCTGATCCCGGCACTCGCGGATCGCTACCACGTGATTGCCCCCGATTACCCCGGCTATGGCCAGAGCGACATGCCGCCGCGCGAATCTTTCAAGTACACGTTTGATCGCTTCGGCGAGCTCGTCGACGGCCTGCTCGACCAGCTCGGTGTCAAGCGCTATACGATGTACGTCATGGATTACGGTGCTCCCGTCGGTTGGCGGTTGGCGCTGAAGCATCCCGAGCGCGTCAGCGGCCTGATCGTCCAGAACGGCAACGCCTATGATGAAGGGCTGAAGGAGTTCTGGAATCCGATCAAGCAATACTGGGCCGACGGGTCAGCGACGAGCCGTCAGGCGCTAATGAAGCTGCTGACGCTGGAGACGACCAAATTCCAGTACACCGACGGCATGTCGGACGTGGCTCGGATTTCGCCTGACAACTGGGTCCATGACCAGGCGCTGCTCGACCGGCCGGGAAACAACGACATCCAGCTCGACATGTTCTATGACTATCGGACCAATCTGCCGCTCTATCCGGCGGTGCAGGCCTATTTCCGCAAGCACAAGCCGCCGACGCTGATCGTCTGGGGCAAGAACGATTTCATCTTTCCCGCCGACGGCGCGCATCCCTACAAGCGCGACCTGCCGCAGGTGGAATTTCATCTGATCAACTCCGGCCATTTCCTTCTCGAGGACAGGTTCGACGAGGTCGCGCCACTGATCCGCGATTTCCTCGCCCGCAAAATTGCCTGATGGCTCCGAAGGGACGGTCATGAATGCCGCCTTCGACGCCATGACCGTTCCGGCCGCCTCCGCGCTGTTTGCATCGGCGGCCAACGCCCAGAGCGTCCGCGACCTGCGTGGGCCTCTTTGCCATCTTCCATTCGCTGTTCGTGGACTACTACGTGTCATCGCTGACCGGCGCGGTAAGGGAATAATCTGCGGGCGTCTTTACAACGGAAAATCGCGCGCATAGGCTCCAGAACATTAATTTCTGATTTTCTGGAGCATTTGACATGAAGACATTGGCATTGATCGTCGCCGCCGTTCTGTTGCTCATCCCTGCTGCATCCAGCGTGCAGGCTCAAACCGCAAGTTCGACGGCGGCGAAGAAGAGCAGCAAGCCATCACAGGCCAATAACCTCCCGCGCTGCACCAAGGCGAGGAAAATGTCCGGCCAGCCGTGCTACGGCGGATAACGCTTCGCGGCAGGCCAAACGAAGCTCCGGAGATCGCTCCGGGGCTTGCGCCTGCGGCCATTGGCCCGGTTTCACAAAACTGCAATGTGCCGTCCGCATAAGGCGTCGTCCGCTAACAGGAGACGCACATGCGCGCGACTTTTCTCTCTACCGTCGCAACGATCATTCTCGCCGCGAGCACGGCGCTCGCGCAGAGCGAAGGCGAATTCCCGGCCAAGCTCGCCGGCCACGTGGTGATGCCGGCCGCGACCTTCATCGACGCGCCGGCCGACGCGCCCGCCGATCTCAAGACCTCGGGCAAATACACCACCGGCAAGCGTGTCGACGCGCTCGGCACCGTGATGGGCAAGTCCTATGAGCGGTCGACCGGCGTGTCGCTGCCGTTCAAGGGCCAGCCGCTGCAGGGCCATTCCGGCATCAAGCACATGCCCGACGGCAGCTACTGGGTGATCACCGACAACGGCATGGGCGCACGCGCCAACTCGCCGGACTCGATGCTGTATCTCAACCGCTACAAGATGGATTGGGCCAGCGGCAAGATCGAGCGTCAGGAGACCATCTTCCTGCACGATCCCGACAAGAAGGTCCCCTTCCGCATCGTCCACGAGGACACCCAGAAGCGCTACCTCACCGGCTCCGATTTCGACACCGAGGGCTTCCAGATCATCGGCGACACCTTCTGGATCGGCGACGAGTTCGGCCCCTACATCCTGAAGGCCGACAAGACCGGAAAAATCCTCGGCGTGTTCGAGACCATTGCCGACGGCAAGCCGGTGCGCTCGCCGGATCACTGGGCGGTGGCGACGCCGGGCGCGCCGGGCGCGACCTACACCAACGTCAATTTGCGCCGCTCCAAGGGCTACGAGGGCTTTGCCTCGTCGAAGGACGGCAAATTCCTCTACGGCCTGCTCGAGGGGCCGCTGTGGGACGCCGAGAAGAAGGATTGGGAAAAGGTCGACGGCAAGGAAGCCTCCCGCATCCTTGAGTTCGACATCGCCGCGGAAAAATTCACCGGCCGCTACTGGCAGTATGTGTTCGAGCAGAACGGCAACGCCATCGGCGATTTCAACATGATCGACCCGAGCGCCGGCCTCATCATCGAGCGCGACAACGGCGAAGGCACCGCAGACAAGGCCTGCCCGCAAGGCACCCGCGGCGAGAACTGCTTCCCTGACGTGGCCAAGTTCAAGCGCGTCTACAAGATTGAGCTGAGCGACGCCAATGTCGGCAAGCCCGTGCGCAAGATCGGCTATATCGACCTGATGAAGATCCAGGATCCCGACAAGAAGGCCCGCAAAGCCCTCAATGACGGCGTCTACACTTTCCCGTTCTTCACCATCGAGAACGTCGATCGCGTCGACGACACCCACATCATCGTCGGCAACGACAACAATTTGCCGTTCTCCTCCAGCCGCGATCCCAACAAGGCCGACGACGACGAGTTCATGCTGCTCGACGTCGCGGATTTTCTGAAGGCGAAGTAAAGCGACGCTCTCTCAACACGGTCATCGCCCGGCTTGACCGGGCGATCCAGTACGCCGGGGCGCCAGCGATAGAAGCGTGCAGCCTCGGCGTACTGGATGCCCCGGTCAAGCCGGGGCATCCAGTGGTGGATTTAGCGCACCGTAAACTCCACCGGGATCGAAAAGCTCATCGAGCCGTTCTTGATCTCGTCCGGGATCGGCGGAAACGGCGAGGCCTGGCGGATCATCGACATGGCCTGGGCGTCGAAGGCGGCAACGCCCGACGAACCACCGAGACGGCTGGACGTCACCTGCCCGCTGCGGCTGAGGGTGAAGCTCAGCCTGGCGACGCCGCGCGCGCCGCCGCCGCTCGACGGATATTGGTGAAAGCGCATCAGATGCGCGCGGACGCGTTGATTGTAGGACGCAACAGCTGAAGCGACCGCACCTGCGCTCATAGCGGATGCCATCGGCGCCTCGCGCTCGGCCCGCGGCGGCGCGCTGGTGCGCGGCGCGGGCGTTGCGTCCGACGGCTTCTTCGCCTCGCGACGAACGACCTTCGGCCTCGAAGGTGCGGGCTTTTCGACCGGCACGATCTTCGCCGGCTCGGGCTTGGCCGGTGTGGCTTCCTGCTTCTGCTCCGGCGGCGCCACGACGTCAGGCTTTTCCTGCGGCGGTGTCGGCGCGATGGTCTCTTCGACCATCTGTCGCTGCACCGGCTCCGGCGGCGAAGCGTCGGCCTCCTGCATCAACAGCCCCGGCGCAACATCGTCATGCGTCGGCTGCGGCGCCGACGTCGCCGGCGACATATCGATCATGATCGCCGGCAGGGTCACGCCTTGCTCGGGCTGCGACCTCAGCCAGCTCATCGCCAGCAGCGCGGCGGCAATATGCAACACCACGATCACCGCGCCCGACACGCCCCAGCGCGCGGTTTCGCGCTCTCGCAGCGACTCGTACAGGGCAAAGGCGTTCGCCGCGGCCATCAGCTGCGTCCGTCGAGGCCGACCAGGGCGACCTTGAGATAGCCGGCATTGCGCAGGGTGTTCATCACCTTCATCAAGTCGCCATAGGAGACGGCCTTGTCGGCGCGCAGATAGATGCGCTCGTCCTTGCGGCCCTTGGTGACGGCGTCGAGCGCAGCGGCGAGACCGTCGCGCGCCATCGTGTCTTCGCCGACGGCGATGGTGAGATCCGGCTTCACCGTGACAAAAATCGGCTTGTCCGGCCGCGGCGCCGGCTCCGCGGCCGTCGCGGGCAACTCGACGCCGATGTCGACGGTGGCGAGCGGGGCTGCCACCATGAAGATGATCAGCAGCACCAGCATCACGTCGATGAACGGCGTGACGTTGATCTCATGGGTGACGTCGAGATCGTCAGGGACGCCGCGCTTGAGCGGCGATCCGGTACGTGCGCCGAGCTTCGCGCCCATGGCCTACTCCGCCGCCCGCGACAGGCGGAACTCCCTGTTGTCGCGCTGGCGGCTGACCAGCAGCATCAACTGCGCCGAGGCGTCGCCGAGCAGCGCACGGTAATTGGCGATGCCGCGGACGAGATGGTTGTAGATCACCACCGCTGGAATAGCGGCGACGAGGCCGAGCGCGGTGGCGAGCAACGCCTCGGCGATGCCGGGCGCGACCACCGCAAGGCTCGTGGTGTGGCTCTCGGAGATGCCGATGAAGGCGTTCATGATGCCCCAGACGGTGCCGAACAGGCCGACGAACGGCGCGGTGGCGCCGATCGTCGCGAGCACGCCGGTGCCGCGCGCGATCTGCCGCGACATCGCCGCCTCGACCCGCTCCAGCCGCAGCGCCACGCGCTCCTGAAGGCCGTCGTCGAGCACGCCGCCGGAGAGCTCGGCTTCCTTCGCGCAGGACTGGATGAGCTGGGCGACTGCATCACGTGCGTCGCCGGCCCGCTCGGCCGCCTCCGTCAGCTTGATGTTGCCTTCGAGCTCGCGCGTGCGCTGCACGGCGAGCGTGCCCTTGCGGCGCAACTCGATGGTCTTGGCGAGCCACACCGTCCATGTCACCAGCGAGGCGATGGCGAGGCCCACCATCACGGTCTTCACGATGATGTCGGCGCCGAGGAACATGCCCCAGGGCGACAAATTGCGCGGCAACAGCGCCTCGTCGATCGCGAAGGCCGGGGCCGGCACGAGCGCCAGCGCGATTGTTACGATCATTTGCCGAAGCTTTGAAACGCCCTGCATCCTGATCTCCCGACAGAAAGTAGGCTACGCCACGACCGAGGCCGCGATCCGCTCCGCAAGCTGCCGGAACCGCACCAGCTGATCGCTGCGCAGCGCCCGGGTCTCATCGCGGCCGACGAACACCTTGAACATGATGCCGCCATCGGCATTGACGAAGGCGATGAACGCCGAGCTTTTGCCCATGAAGGGACGCTCGACGAAAGCGACAGCCGCACAGCGCTCGTGGCGGAGATGGCCGTGCAATCCCTTCGGCTGCATTAGGTTGAAATAGCCGCGGCCGATCTCGCCCGCGGGAATGGGACCGGTGAACTCGAAGATCGCATCGTCGGTGTGGACGATCAGCGTGACCTCGCCCCATTGCGCGATGTCCTGCATGGCGGCGGCGAAATGCTCGCCGCCTCCAATCCGCACCATGGACGACGGCAGCGCCTCGATCACCGCGCGCGGGGTGACCTTGCGCTCACGCGCAACGTCCTCGATCACCACGCCGGGATTGTCGGCCATATACGCCTTGAGATCGGTGCTCAGCATGTCCAGCTCCTTATCGACGCCGCCTCAGGCGGCCGCGGCCTTGCGCTCGCTCTGGATCACCTCAAAGCCCTCGAACTTGGGGTGGCCGAGATAGAGGCTCTCGCCGGTCGGATTGTCGGCGCGGGCATGGGCACGACGGAATTGGTCCGAGCGCGTCCACGCCTCGAACGCCGCTTTGTCGGCCCAAAGCGTGTGCGACGAATAGAGCGTGTGGTCCTCGGCCTCCGGGCCCTTCAACAGATGAAACTCGACGAAGCCCGGCATGGTGCCGAGATAGGATTCACGGGTCGCCCAGACGGTTTCGAACGCGGTCTCCGCGCCCTTCTTCACCTGGAAACGATTCATGGCGATGAACATAAGAGTCTCTCCTTCTGATCAAAACGAAAACGCACCGAGGCCGCGCTGGAGCATCAGCGCGGCCCGGCGGGATTGCTGGTGTTGCGGCGCCTAGGGCTTACGCACCTCCAAAGTGAATCTTCAGGCCCGCCTTGTAGACCCGGCCCGGACCCGGGCTCGTCCACAGCACGTCGTTCTGCGTGGTGCCGTCGGTCGAGCTGCCCGGAATCGCGTAAGGCCGGTAGTACTGGTTCAGGAGATTGTCGATCGAGGCCGAGAACACGATGTCCTTGGTCGCGTTGTAAGTCAGGTACATGTTGATCAGGTCGTAGCCGGTCGAAGGCACATAGCCGGCGGGCACATCGTTGTTCGGACCGTATGACGCCCACTGCGCCGACAGGATCAGGGTGCGATCAAGCAGGCGGACACCGCCTGTCGTGACGACCTTGGTCGGGGTGATGGTCGCGAGCCCGATATTGGTCTGGACGTTCTTGCCCTTGATGTAATGCCCGGCGACGCCGACGAACCAGTCGCCGGCATCGTACATCGTCTCCGCCTCAAAGCCCTCGATGCGGGCATTGGCGATGTTCTGGTACTGGTAGAACTGGCTGAACGAGCCGAACCCGGTCGGGACCGGCGTCGATGCCACGAGGTCGATGTAGTCGGAGACGTCGTTGCGGAACAGATTGATCTTGCCGCGGAACGAGTCGGAGGCCGAGAAGATGTTGTCGTATTTCAGGTTGAAGCCGACTTCCTTGTTCTTGCCGACTTCAGGGCGAAGGTTCGGGTTGGGCAGGAAGCAGAACAGGCCGGACGTGCCGTCGGGGCAGACGAAGAAGGCCGGACCGCCGCCGGTCGCATGCGCGCCGGAGATCACCGTCTCGGTGATCGAGGGCGCACGATAGCCTTCGGCGTAGCTGACATAGGGCTGGAAGCCCGCGACCGGTGTGACGCCGAGGGTGATCTTCGGCGAGAAGCGGTCGCCGCCGGTGTTGGTGCTGCCCGATTGCAGATTGTAGCGGTCGTAACGGATCGCGCTCACAGCCTCGAACCAGGTGCCGTAATTCTGCTTCAGCTGGATGAAACCGCCCGACACGGTGCGGATGCCGCTCGGCGTGGTGATGTTGGAGTTGCCGCGGCTGTCGGTCGTGATCACGTCGTCCTGGAACGCGTCGAAGCCGTAGGTGACGGCATTGCGCCAGTCGCCGACGTTGAAGCGCGTGGTGTTGTTGGCGTCGATGCCAAACGTGTCGAGCGAATAGCTGCGCTTGTCGCCGACGCAGCCGGAGATGTTGTTGCCGACATTGCCTGCGCCGCAATAGGCCGCGCCCGAGGTCGAGTAGTGATAGGTCTTGGTCTGGTCGTTGTCGGTGCGGTTGCCATAGACCGACACGTGCGAGTCGAACAGATTGTCGCTCGGCAGCGAATAGTTCCAGGTGACCGTGCCGGTGTAGTTCTTGGTGTCGGACGCATACACCGACGAGCCCTGATAGAGCGCGCGCTGCGCCGCGGTCGCCACCGGACCGGTGTTCATCTGCCCGATCGTGTATTGATAGTCCTGGAAGGTGGCGCCGAACTTGACCTCGTGACCGAGGGCGGGGCGCACCGTGAGCTTCAACAGCCCGGCCTCGACCTGGTTGTTGGTGTTGCCGATCTCGGTGCCGTTGCCGTCCTTGTAGTTGCCCTGCGTGCGGTAGACCGCGCCGCCGAAGACATCGACATCGGGCGTGGCGCGGACGCCGCCGAAGACCGAGCCGAGGCCGCGATTGTTGTTGGAGCCGTAGGTACCGGAGAGATCGACGCCCCAACGCTCGCCGGGACGCAGCACGTCGTTGATGTCCTTGGTGCGGAACGAGACCAGGCCGCCGATCGCGCCGGAGCCGTAGATGTTGGCGGTAGGTCCGCGCACCACGTCGACGCCGCCGATCAATTCAGGATCGAGGAAGAAGGAGCCGTTGGCGTTGTGGCCAGTGCGCTGATAGTTCTGCCGTGCGCCGTCGACGACGACCGCGACGCGGCCGAAATCCTGCAGGCCGCGGACGTTGATGACGGTCGCGGGATCGTCGCCGCGCTCCTGGAACGACACGCCGGGCACGGCATAGAAGATGCCCGACAGCCGGTTGGGCTGAAGCCCCTGGATCTGCTCGAGTGAAATCGAGCTGACCGGCGCGAGCGCGTCGATCGCGCGCTCCTTGGTCTTCGTTGCAGCGACCGTGATCGTGTCGAGCGTTTGAACGGACGCCGTGCCGGCCTGGGCGCGGGCGTTCATGGCGTCGGGCGTTGCCTGCTGCGCAACTTGCGGCTTGGCCGGCTTGCGCTTGGCCTGCTTCGGCCGTTCCGAGGACACACCTTCAGCCTGTGGCTGAATCGTCTGCGCAAAACTGCTTTCCGTCGCCAATGCCGCGATCGAAACCACCGACGCGCCCAAAATCAAGGCGCGCGAATACCTAGCCCCGTCAGCCATAACCCCAACCCAATCATCTATCTTAATTTGGCTGGCGTGCGCCGCACGAGGCGAGCGACTGGCTGGCTATTTTCTGGTGCGGACTCCCCGGCCGCATTGCCATAATTGGTTACGTGGCAACACTCGGGCGGTCAATGTCATCAGGTTGCAGTTTATATCGATTGTAAATTGCCGCCGTTGGAATGCGCCTGATGCCGCCTGTACAAACAGGCAGCATCTGAAATTTCGAAAGCGCATCACACCAACAATGTCAGCAGCATCCGGAGACAACCACGGCGATGCCGCCGGGCCGACACAAAGCCCTTCTGCAACAACGAGAACGCTCACCGTGCGCGGGAGCCGGATCGACAGCCGCGAGCTGTTTGCGGCCGAGCGCGAGATCATCATCGCGCATGGCGAGGACAGCTATCGCCTTCGCCTCACCTCGCAGAACAAGCTGATCCTGACCAAGTAACCCGTCATGACATTTTGTCGCACCCTCACACAGCTCCTGATCTCCGGCACGATCGCGCTTGTGTCTCCCGCGCACGCTGCCGGTATCACCGTGCATGACGCGCGCAATCGCGACGTCACTGTTGCCGATTTCGCCCGCACGGTCTCGATCGGCGGTGCCATCACCGAGATCCTCTATGCGCTCGGGCTGGAGAGCCGGCTCGTCGGCGTCG
Organism: Bradyrhizobium betae; assembly: GCF_004123905.1. GTDB lineage: Bacteria > Pseudomonadota > Alphaproteobacteria > Rhizobiales > Xanthobacteraceae > Bradyrhizobium > Bradyrhizobium betae_A. The sequence goes on along the minus strand of NZ_MZXW01000053.1, from coordinate 305,267 downwards.
ACACCACGAGTCTTTATCCGGCAGCGGCGCTGCACGACAAACCCAATGTCGGCTATATGCGCCAGATTTCCGCCGAGGGCGTGCTCGGCCTCAACCCGACGCTGATCCTGGCGATCCAGGGGTCGGGCCCGCGCGAGACCATGGACCTGCTGGAGACGGCGAAGGTGCCGCTGGTGCTGGTGCCCGAAACCTTCTCCGAGGACGGCCTGATCGAGAAGATCAAGCTGGTCGGCCATGCCATGGGCGTCGATGCGCGCGCCGAGTGTCTGAGCACCGCCGTGAGTGCGGATCTTGCGCAGCTCCGCGCCCTCCGCACCAAGGTGACGAAGCCGGTGCGCGTGATGTTCGTGATGTCGCTCCAGAACGGGCGCGCGATGGTCGCCGGCCACAAGACCGCTGCGGACGAGATCATCCAGCTCGCCGGCGCGGCCAATGCGGTCGAGGATTACGACGGCTACAAGATCATCGGCGACGAGGCGATCGTGGCCGCAAAACCCGATGTCGTGCTGTCGATCGAGCGCGGCAAGGAATCGCTCCAGGCCGACGCGGTCTACACCCATCCCGGCTTTGCGCTGACGCCGGTCGCGGCCAACAAGAGTTTTATCACGATGGACGGGCTCTATCTGCTCGGCTTCGGTCCGCGCACGGCAGCGGCGGCGCGTGATCTCTCCGTCAAGCTTTATCCGGCGTTGGCCGATGGCGGCGCGTTCAAATCGGCTCTGTCAGCAACGAATTGCCGGCAATGAATGTGGCGGCCGGGACGGATGCGCAGAGCCCGCGACGAGCGGGCGCGGGACGGCGGTTTACGTCGATTGCGATTCCCTTTCTGCTCGCAGTGCTGGTTGTCACCGCCATCATTGCGCTGACGGTCGGCGCAGCCGGCATTCCCCTCTCCCGTTTGCCCGCCGCGCTCGGATTCACCGGCAACACCACCGCCGATGCCATGACGGCGCGCGACCAGCTCGTGCTGTGGTCGATCCGCATTCCCCGGATCGCGGCGACCGCGATGGTGGGCGGCCTGCTCGCCGCGGCCGGCGCGATCATGCAGGGCCTGTTTCGCAATCCGCTCGCCGATCCCGCGCTGGTCGGCGTCTCCAGCGGCGGCGCGCTGGCGGCGGCAAGCGCGATTGTCTTCACCGATTCACGCTTCGGCGAGACGCTGCGCTTTCTCCAGACCGAGCTGCTGCCGCTCGCGGCCTTCGCGGGATCGCTGGCCACGACCGCCCTCCTCTATGGCATCTCCAGCCGCGCCGGGCGGACCTCGATCGCGATCTTCCTGCTCGCCGGCGTCGCCATCACCGCCATTACCAATGCCGGCGTCGGGCTTCTGGTGTTCATCGCCGACGACCGCCAGCTCCGCGACATCACGTTCTGGCTGCTGGGCTCGATGAGCGGCGCGACCTGGACCAAGGCTGCCGTGCTGGCGCCGATCCTCGTCATCGGGCTTGGCGCCTGTGTGTACATTGCGCGCGGCCTCGATTTGCTGGTGCTTGGCGAGGCCGACGCCTTTCACGGCGGTGTCGATGTCGAGCGTCTCAAGCGGATCTCGATCGTCATGGTCTCCGCCATGACCGGCGTTGCGGTGTCGATCAGCGGCGTCATCGGTTTCGTCGGCATCGTCGTGCCGCATCTCTTGCGCCTCGTCATCGGCCCCGCGCATCGCCTGCTGCTGCCGGCCTCGGTGCTGTCAGGCGCGATCCTGATGGTCGGCGCCGATACGCTGGCGCGCACCATCGTGGCGCCGGCAGAAATGCCGATCGGTATCTTGACCGCCGCGGTCGGCGCCCCGGTCTTTTTGGGGATTTTGCTGCGACAGCGCGGGCTCGGCTCGCTATGAGCGCGGTGATCGAGGCGCAAGCCCTCAGCAAGCGCGCCGGTCGCGCGACGCTGCTCGATGGCGTTAGCCTCTCGGTTGCAGCCGGCGAGATGGTCGCCATCATCGGTCCGAACGGCGCCGGCAAGTCGACCTTGCTGCGGCTGCTCTCCGGCGATCTCCGACCGAACGAAGGCGAGGTGCGGCTGAAGCAGCGCGATATCCGCGGCTACACACCACGCGAGCTCGCTGCGCGCCGCGCAATGCTGTCCCAGCACATCAACGTCACCTTCCCGTTCACGGTCGAGGAGATCGTGCTGATGGGCGCGGGCGACCGCAACGCGCGCGACGCCGGTTCGCTTGTCGACGCTGCGCTGGATGAGGTCGGGTTATCGCATTTTCGCGAGCGGAAATTGCCGACGCTGTCCGGCGGCGAGCAGCAACGCACCCATTTCGCCCGCGTGCTGGTGCAGCTCGCCTGCGGCGAGGCCGAGCATGGACCGGGATTGCTGCTGCTGGACGAGCCGACGTCGAGCCTCGACCTGCGCCACCAGATCGACCTCGTCGAGGCCGCGCGCCGCCGCGCGGCCAATGGCACGGCCGTCATCGCGATCCTGCACGACCTCAATCTCGCGATACGCTTTGCGGACCGGCTCGTCGTGCTGAACGGCGGCAAGCTCGCCGCCGACGGTCCCCGCGCGGACATCGTCACGCGCGAGATCATCCGCGAGATTTTCGAGATCGACGCCGTCGTTCACGAGGCCGACGGCGTGCCCTACGTGCTGCCGCAATCGATGCGGGCGGTGGTGCCACAGTGACGGTCCGCTCCCTCCCCCGCTTGCGGGGGAGGGCTGGGGAGAGGGTGTCTCCGCAACGGGACAATCCCCCAGAGGAAAGAACCCTCACCCCTCCCTCTCCCGCAAGCGGGAGAGGGAGCGCACCTCCTTCTTGACAAACTAACCCGCCGGCACGATCACCACGCTCTTGTCCTTGGGCCAGCGGATGCGCCAGGCGAACTTGATCTCCTTGATCTCTCCGGGTTTTGCGTCGAACGCCCATTCCAGCACGCCGCGCTTGTCGCGCAGATTCGTGGTCGTGGGCGGTGTGGTCGAGGACTGCATCTCGACGCCAATCTCCTCGTTTTCGCTGACCGGAAGTTGATCCTCGATCGCGATGCGGATCGGGAAGTCGTGACCGTTGCGAACGACGGTGCGGAACGAACGCGCGTCGGTCTTGGAGGACACGATCACGCCGGCCGTGCCTTCGTTCTGCCTGATGACGGTGCGCTCGATCTTGATCTTGTCGTCGGCGCCGAAGCCGAGCCGGATCGCGTCGTTCCGCGCGGCAGTCGAGAATTTGCTGCGGCCGACGAACGTGCCGTCGCGGAAGATCGCGACCTTGCCGGGCAGCAGATTGGTATCCTCGGCGAGCTTGAACGACGCCTCGAGGTAAGCGGTGGGATCCACGACCGGGACGGCGCGGATGGCGAGGTCAGGCGTCACCGTCATGGAGGAAATGAGCAGGCTCTTGGCACCCTCGGCGGCACCGAGGCTGACGCGGCCGGGAATCCTGAAGGTGGCCTGGAAATCGCCGATCTCGGCGACCGCCTGCTGCTCGTCGGCGCGTTCCGCAAGATCTTCCCCGGATCTACTAGCGGAGGCGGCGGCTTCCATCTTTCGCAGCATCGGCGCCGCAGCCGGCATCGCCGTATCGGAGGCGGACCCGAATGCCCGCGGCTTCGGCACTTGCAAATATTGCGCGATCAATGAATTCAGCTCCGGCGCACTGCCGCCGCGGCCGATGCGCACCGTGGAGACGCCGAGCGTGACATTCGACCAATCCTCGCCGGTCGATTGCGTGACCTCGGCGCGGCGGACCAATTCGACCTGCGGCTTGCGATCCTTGGCGCCGGTGTCGAGCCGGGCGTCATAGAGCGGCAGCCAGCGCGCATTGCGCACGGCATAGGTCACCCGCAGCGTCGCCTTGGTCGCGGCGGCCGAGGCAACGTCGATCCGGACCTCGAGCTTGCTCGGCGGCTTGGCCGAGCGCTCGGCTTCGAGTTGCGCGATCTGGCGGTCGATCTCGCGCTGCTTTCGCGCGGCATCGCGGATCGCGGTGTCGGCGGTCGCGATCTCCTCGGCGACCGCGGCAAAGGCCGTGCGCCATTCGGTGATCGGCCTCGCCTCACCCTTTTCGCCAAGGCCGGCGGGAGAGGCTTCGGCAAAGTGCTGCGCGAATTTGCGCCGCGCAGTGGCCGAGTCGATCGCGCCTTGCAGATCGGCGCGCTGATCCTTGAGCGCCTCGATGCGCTTGTCGAGCTCGGGCAGGTTGACGGGCGGCGCGGCACGTGGCGGCCGCGCGTCGATCGTGCCGATGGTGAGTTTTGCGCCCGCCTCGCCTTCGACCCGAAGGGAGGACGGATCGAGCGAGAGCGGAAAATCCCTGGCGACCAGCGTGCTGTCGCCTGAGGCAAGGTCCAGTGCAATGACACGGGTGACAGTGGCGCCGTCAGGGTAAACCGTGACGGTGTCGATGGCCGATGTGGCATCCACATCGGCGGCCCATGACGGTGACGCGAATGCCGCGGTCACCAGGACCAGGCTCGTCGTTGCTAAACATCTTGCGGTGATGCGCATAAAAGTCCCTCCTGCCGATATCGCTACGCCGCCAGCCGGACGCGCGATCAAATGCCTCGCCAACATGGTTGGACGCGGCAGGGAAGGAACTGGTTCGATTGGGGTTTCCGTGGGGCGCCGCTGCGGCGACGCCATGGCCGCGGAACGTGTCGTCGTCCCGCGGCTGAACGTTACATTTGGGTAGGCGAACCCTGACCGAAGATGCGGCGGAGCAGATCTGTCACGTTCTTGGCGCCGGCCTTCTTCAAAATGCCGGCACGGTAGCCCTCGACCGTCCGCGCACTGAGATGCATGCGCCGGGCGATCTCCTTGTTGGTCAAGCCGGCAGCAAGATGCTCGAGCACGTCGCCTTCGCGCCCCGTCAGGGGTTCACAGCCGGGCAGCCAGCGCTGCCGGCTCGCGCCGGGCTGCGCGACCTCGTCGATGGCGGCATCGATCCGGTCGACGATGTCGCGGGTGCGGAACGGCTTTTCGATGAAGTCGGCCGCGCCGCTCTTGATCGCGTCGACCGCCATGGCGATGCTGCCGTTCGCCGACGTCACCAGGACCGGCGCCATGCAATTGTCCTCGCGCAACCGCCTGAGCACGTCGAGGGCGGAGCGATCCGGCGGCATCTCCAGCAGCACGCAGGCCGGCATCCGCGCCTTGGCTTCCGACAACAGCGAAGCGCCATCGGCGAAGCAGATCATGTCATAGGCGCTCTGTTGGAGCGCGCTTGAAAGTTGTTCGCGGGAGGCGGCGTCAGTTTCAATGACGAACACCTCACCCTTGGAAAGCATGTTCCCCGGCATAATCCCGATCCAGCAATGTCTTGGTCAAATGAAAGGAGACGGCCGGGGCTCCATCGCGCCCGCCGTCCATGAGCACGGCATTCACGCCTGTGCTTCGGTCTTCCTTATGTATGTTCCACGCTGTTCCCGGATTTGACGGATCGGGACAGAAACTTTACATTTGGGGACATCTGCCGGAATGATTGACGGGAACAGGTCACATGACCGACCTCATTCGCAGCGCAGGCTTGAGTTGTTACCCGGAGGTCGCCCGGTCGGTCGGGCTCGACCCCAGACAGATGATGCGCAAGGTCAGGCTGCCGCTGACCGTCCTCGACAAGCCGGATACGCCCATTGCGGTCTCTGGCCTGCGTCGGCTGCTCGAATTGTCAGCAGAGGCGTCCGGTGCCGAAGATTTCGGCTTGCGGCTCGCCGAGCACGGCGGGCTGACCAATTTCGGCGCGGTCGGCCTGATCGTGCGCGAACAGGCAACCGTCGGCGAAGCGATCGACGCGTTCTCGCGATTCATTCACATCCATCACGACGGCATGAAGCTCGACGTCTCCCGCAGCAAGCAGACGGTGACCATCACGCTGCATCTACGCGGCCGGCAGCCCACCGCGCCGCGGCAGTCGATCGACATGGCGCTGGGCAGCATCCACCGCATCATCCAGTCGCTGTTCGGCAGCGATTGGCGGCCGCTGGAGGTGCGTCTGCATTATCCGCCGCCGCACGACCGCAAGCGCTATCGCGACTTCTTCGGCTGCCGCGTGACGTTCAACGCCGAGGACGATGCGATCCTGCTGTCGGCGCATGACATGGAGCGCCGGATCCCGAGCGCGCACCCGCTGATCGCGAGCTATCTGCGCAAGCGGATCGAGGCGATCGAGACCCGGCCGGCGAGCTGGGAGGGGAAGGTCGACGAGGTCGTGCGCAGCCTGCTCGCCACCGGCGACTGCACGGTCGAGCGCGTCGCCGAGCATCTCGCCTGCACCCGCCGTACCATCCACCGGCATTTGGCCGAGGCCGGCACCAGCTTCTCGGCCATTCTCGACGCACAGCGCGCCGATCTCGTGATCCAGTTGATCGACGATCCCGACCGGCCGCTGTCAGATATCGCCGCGCAGCTCGGCTTCTCCGCGCAAAGCGCGATGGCCCGCTGGTTCAGGGGCCGCTTCGGCTGCAGCATCAGCGCATGGCGCAAGGGCGTGCGGCCGCTGGCGAGGGCCCGCGGCGTGCCGTCGGCCAGCGCGGCTTAGGCGCGATCCGTAGATCAGGCGTGCTCAAAGGGGCCGACTTCGCGGATGACCTTGCAGATTTGCAGGAAGCCGCTCGCATAGAATTCGGCATGCCCCCGTTTCATGGTCTCGACGTGCTCCGGATGAGTCCGCCAGGCTTCGAGTGCCGCCTCCGACGCAAAGCGAAACACGGTCAGCTCCTCGCCATCGTCGGCCTTGAACGACTTGACCGACAGAAAGCCTGGAAGGCTGCTGACAATATTGTACATGCGCTCGCCCAGCCGGTCATACTCCTCGAGCGAGACGCCATCCCGCAAATTCAGGCCTCCGATCACAACGACTTCGCCGATCATTTTCGATCCATTCCTCAATCGTGTTTCCACGCCAGGCTAGCAGCAGGCGCACCTCGAATGATAGTTTCGGATCGATGGCGGCGCTTGTTACGCCGGAGAAAATTTTAGCGTGCCGGGACCGGCACGCCGATGATCGCGAGTGCGCGCCGGGGTCTGCCGGCGAGCAGCGGGCCGAATGCGACCGCAAACCCGAGGAACGCGACGATCCAGCCGCAGGCCGCGATGTGCAGCAGCGCATCGCTATGGGCCGGCAACACCACGGCCGCGACCCGTGCCAGCGCCGCGACGATGATTGCGACATAGATGCCTTGGGTCGCCGGTGAGGCCGTCAGCGCCTGTCCGGTATGGCCGAGGCTTGCGCGCGTCATCACCGCGAGCGTCATGATTCCGGCAGCCCCCGTCATCCAGGCGTGAATGCCCGCACTCGGCGGCAGCACGCCGAAGCCGGCCAAGGCGTTCAGCAGGAAGCCTGATGGCACGAAGGTGTAGCCGATGTGAAGGATCACGAGCAGCCGCTCGCGCATGGTGCGGTCACCGGCCCAGCGCGCCAGCCGGACCAGATGCAGCGCGCCGACAAGCGCCATCACCGCACCGGTGATCGTGTTCAGCGGCGCCACGATCCATGCGATCAGCGCCAGCGCGCTCAATCCGATCACCGCGCCGTCGAAGCGCCCGAACGGCACCGGCAGGCGGCCGGGATTGAACTTGACCAGCCAGTTGCGGGTGAAGCTCGGGATGATGCGGCCGCCGATCAGCGAGATCATCACCACAACCACACTGACGCCGACGCGGATGCCGACATCGGCCGCGCCTTCGTAATGCGCTTCGAGATGGAAGCCGACATTGCCCGCGAGCAGCACCAGTACGAGCACCACGACGGGTAGGTTGCGCCAGTTACCGCCCGCGATGATCTCGCGCGTGGCGGCCGCGACGACCAGCGCCAGGAAGGCGGCATCGACGACCAGCGCAAACGCCCAACCGATCTCGGCGGACAGCGTCACTGCGGCGCGCCCGGCGAGCCAGACCACCAGCAGCGCCCCCAGCGAGGTCCCCTGGATCGGCAGCCGCCCGGTCCAGTTCGGGATCGCCGTGAACAGGAATCCGGTGATGACGGCCGGCAGGAAGCCATAAAGCATCTCGTGGACGTGCCAGTCGCGTGGCGCGAAGGCCGATGTCACCGACAATTCGCCATAGAACATCGGCAACCAGACTAGGATCGACAGCCCCGCCTGGATAGCGGCGAGCAGGAAAAAGGGCCGAAAGCTGTTCGCAAACAGCGGCCAGCCTTCAAAATTGCGGGTTCGGGTGCCAGCCATGGGGCAACTCCTGTGAATTCGGACTGTTGTCTGGAAAATACTGCCGTCCGGCCGGCCCGTTTTGCGCTATCGCAAACATCTGCTGCTGCACGGCCATGTCCGCGCGGCCAAGACCACGCCGACCGGCGAGCAGATCGTGTTGCGCTATGTCGCGCCCGGCGAAACCTTTGGCCTCGCGATGGCGATTGGCGCTGCGCATTATCCGGCGACCGCGATGGCGGTCGAAGACAGCGTCGTGCTGATCTGGCCAATTTCGGCCTGGCGGCCTATGCCTCTCCCCGCAGGCGAGCAGAGGTGAAAACTACACCGCACGGCTGTGCAATTGCTTCCCCGGATCCAGATGCGCATCGAATGCGGCCGCAACGCTGCGAACCAGGAAGCGCGCGTCGGTCGCGACCGCGAGCCGGTCGCCGTCAAGCTTCACGACGCCGTCCGAGATCAGCGGCTTCAGGCGCGACGCCGATTGCAACATCGTCTCGGCCTCTGCGCCGTGGCGCGCACAGATGTCGCCGAGATCGGCGCTGAACTCGCACATGATGCGCTCGATGATGTCGGCGCGCAGCCGGTCGTCGTCGGTGAGCCCATAACCCTTCACGATGGCCAGGCCGCCGGCGGCGATGCTCTGCGCATAGGCCCCGATCTGCACCTCGTTCTGGACATAGCCCTGCGGCAGATGTCCGATCGCGCTCGCACCAAAGCCGAGCAGCACCTCACCTCTGTCGGTGGTGTAGCCCTGGAAATTACGGCGCAGCGTCCGGTCCTCGAAGGCTACGGCCATGGCGTCGTCGGGACGCGCGAAATGATCGAGCCCGATCTGAACGTAGCCAGCCTCCTTCAGCGCATCGGCGATCGCGCAGGCCTGATCGTGCCGCGCGAGGCCATCCGGCAGGTGCTTCTCATCGATCATGCGCTGGTGCTTCTTGAAAGCGGGCACATGCGCATAGCCGAACACCGAGAAGCGGTCGGGCCCGAGCTCAAGCGAGCGCCGCACGGTGGCCAGGCAGGACGCGACGGTCTGGTGCGGCAGTCCATAGATGAGATCGAAGTTGATGCCGTTGACGCCGGCGCGCTGGAGCATGCCGACGACGGACGCCGTCTGCTCAAAACTCTGCACGCGGTTGATCGCGCGCTGCACGATCGGGTCAAAGCTCTGCACGCCGAGGCTGGCGCGGTTGACGCCTGAGAGCCGCATGGCCTCGACCATATCGGCCGTGAGCGTCCTCGGGTCGATCTCGACCGCGATCTCGGCCGATGGCAGCACGAAGAATGCGTGGCGCATCTCTGCCATCAATTCGGCAAAGGCCTCCGGCGCCATGATCGTCGGCGTGCCGCCGCCGAAATGGATGTGCTCGACCTTGATGCGGCGGCCGATGGTTTTTGCGACCTGCGCGATCTCGCTGCGCAGCGTCCGCTGATAGGCCGCGATCAATTCGTCGCGGCGGACGATCTGGGTATGACAGCCGCAATACCAGCACATCTCGCGGCAGAACGGCACGTGCAGATACAGTGACGCGCTGGCGCCGGAGGGAAGCTCGGACAACCACTTTGCGTAGGAATCGGCGCCGATCGCCGGCGAAAAGTGCGGCGCGGTCGGATAGCTCGTGTAGCGCGGCAGGCGTTCTTCGCCGTAGCTCGCTGCGAGGTCAGTCCTCATATCTTACCCATTCGTATTCATGCCGCGGCGCGACGCGGCAAATTCCGGATGGCATTGGACTACCCGTTTTCGGACCAGCGACCTTGCGCTCGCTCAAAGTCCGGGCGCCGGATCTGGCCGATGATGGCGTCAATGTTGAAGAACGACGGCGGCGCCTCAGACCCCGTCATTGCGACGAAGCGGAGCAATCCAGAATCTTTCAACAGTCTGGATTGCTTCGTCGCAAGGGCTCCTCGCAATGACGAGATGGGAGCGGGCGCGACTCTCAACTGTCACCGCCTGCGCGGTAACATCACATCGTCCGCGCGAACATGCGGAAGCCCGGCGCGCCGATGATCGCCTCGAAAGCGGGATCGCGTTTCTCTCCCGCGAACGCAAAGCCGGCCTTGGCATAGGCGCGCTCGGCGGGCGTGTTGCCGATCAGGAACGAGACCGTCGCACGGGCAAATCCAGCCTCCCGCCCCTTCTCCAGCGCGTGCGCGATCAGTGCCTGCACGAGGCCGCGGCCACCATAGGCGGGATCCGTCGCGACATGCTCGATCATCCAGTCGCCCTCGCCGCCCTGGACCCAGCAGGCACGCGTGTAGGTGCCGCGCCGCCGGATGGCTTCGAGCTCAAGCGCTGCAAGCCCCGCCTCGGCGGCGACTTCCTCGACCGCGTGCCAGGCCGCAGGCCCCGTGCCGGCCGCCGGCAGCGCGCATAGTGCGGCAGCAGGCCTGGCATCGATCTCGGCGACCAGGAATTGCGAGACGTGCCACATCGACACCGCGCGCGCGACCGCGATGCGCGCGATGAATTCGCGGCACTCCGCCTCGGGCCAGCCGAGCGCGACGTCGAACCAGCCGCGCGGCCGGTGGCCGCGCTGCGCTGACAGGATGGTTTGTGCGATGAAATGAGCGTCGTCGGGACGCGCAGACCGTATCGTCATGCGCGCCCCTTTTTGCTGCGACCTTACGTGTTCTTCAGCGCGACGCGGAATTCGGCTTCGGTCTTGGCCTTGACCTCGTCGAGCGAAACGCCGTCGGCGAGCTCGATCAGGGCCATGCCGCCGTCGCCGTGCTTGTCGATGGTGAAGACAGCGAGATCCGTGACGACCATGTCGACCACGCGCTCGCCGGTCAGCGGCAAATTGCACTTCTTGAGCAGCTTCGAGCCGTCCTTGGCCGAATGCTCCATCACCACGACGACGCGCTTGACGCCGGCGACGAGATCCATCGCGCCCCCCATGCCCTTGACCATCTTGCCGGGGATCATCCAGTTGGCGAGATCGCCATTCTGGGCCACCTGCATGGCGCCGAGGATCGACAGGTCCATGTGACCGCCGCGGATCATGCCGAACGAATCCGCGCTGGAGAAATACGAGGTCGACGGCAGCTCGCTCACGGTCTGCTTGCCGGCGTTGATGAGGTCGGCGTCTTCCTCGCCCTCATAGGGGAACGGGCCCATGCCGAGCATGCCGTTCTCGCTCTGGAGGCTGACGTCGACGCCATCGGGGATGAAGTTCGAGACCAGCGTCGGGATGCCGATGCCGAGATTGACGTAGTAGCCGTCACGCAATTCCTTCGCGGCGCGCGCAGCCATCTGTTCACGGGTCCAGGCCATGTGGCTCTCCTGATCTTAAGCGGCGGTGCGCGGGCGGGTGTTGCGGAATTCGATGCGCTTCTTGGCCGAGCCGACCTCGACGATGCGCTTCACGAAAATGCCGGGCGTGTGGATGTGGTCGGGATTGAGTTCACCGGCCGGAACCAGATGCTCGACCTCGGCCACCGTGATTTTGGCTGCGGTCGCCATCATCGGGTTAAAGTTGCGCGCGGTCTTGCGGTAGATCAGGTTGCCGGCGGTGTCGCCCTTCCAGGCGTGCACGATGGCGAGATCGGCGAACAGGCCGCGCTCCATCAGATACTTCTCGCCGTCGAACTCCTTCACTTCCTTGCCTTCGGCGATCAGCGTGCCGACGCCGGTCTTGGTGTAGAAGGCCGGGATACCGGCGCCGCCGGCGCGGATGCGCTCGGCCAGCGTGCCCTGCGGGTTGAATTCGAGCTCCAGCTCGCCGGCGAGGAATTGCTGGGCGAACAGCTTGTTCTCGCCGACATAGGACGAGATCATCTTCTTGATCTGGCGGGTTTCGAGCAGGCGGCTGAGGCCGATGCCGTCGACGCCGGCATTGTTGGAGACCACCGTCAGGCCCTTGACGCCGGACTCGCGGATCGCGTCGGACAGCGCCTCGGCAATGCCGCAGAGGCCGAAGCCGCCCGACATGATCATCATGTTGTCTTTGAGAACGCCCTCGAGCGCCGACTTGGCGTCGGGATAGACCTTGTTCATGCAAAAAACCTCGACTGAACCTTCGGCTTGCAGGCGTCGCGCCTTATTGGCGGCGATTATTAGGCGAAATCGTCCGAGGCCGTCAATGATACGGGGTTCTCCGCTGCACGGGGCGGTGGTAGAAGCTGCCCACGCGGTGGGCAGAACCGCCCGTGGCCTTGAAAGCGACAAGAAAACCCATCAAGTTGCGGCACTTAACATAACAGGACTTGGACAGGATCCTGGGCGCGGGGGCGCGCAGGTTTTCCGGCCCGCCCTTCTGGCTCCAACGACCAACCCGATCAGGACATGCCATTGACCATGGCCCAAGGAATAAAGCGCCTCGGGACGCCGATCGCGGCTCTGCTCGGCGTCGTGCTGATCGCCCTGATCGCGACCTCATGGCTCGTCAACCGCGACGCGCTGCGCAAGGCGGTCGAGGCCCAGATCCGCGACGTCACCGGGCTCGAGCTCAATGTCGCAGGCAACATCGACATCTCGCTGCTGCCGGCGAGCTACATCTCGTTCCATGACGTCGGCCTGAAGGGCGGCGGCACCAGCGACCCCGCGCTGCATGTCGACGTACTCACCGCCAATCTGCGGCTGCTGCCGCTGCTGCTCCAGCGCTTCGAGATCGCCGACCTGACGCTGCTGCGGCCGCGCATCCATGTCAGCCTGAAGCCGGACGGCGAGAGCAACTGGACGCCCTTCATCCAGACCATCGCGCGCACGATGAAGCCCGGGGCCGACAACCAGGTGTCGTTCTCCGAGATCAGGATCCAGGACGGCGTGCTCAATTACGAGGACGCCGCCACGCATGCCACCGAGAAGTTCGAGGACATCGATCTGTCGCTGGCCTGGCCCTCGATCTCGCGCTCCTTCGCCGCGACCGGACAATTCGACTGGCGCGGCGAGCGCGTCGACGGCGCGATCAGCTTTGCCGACTTCGTCGCCGCCCTCTCCGGCGACCGTTCCGGCCTGAAGGCGCGGATCGCCAGTCCCCCGCTCAAGCTTGCCTTCGACGGCAGCGTCGCCAACCGGACCAGCCCGATGATGGAGGGCACGCTCACCATCGACAGCCCATCCTTGCGCAACGCGCTGCGCTGGACTGGCCAGCCGCAACCCGGCAGCGGCGGCTTCGGCCGGTTCGCGCTGAAGGCGCGCGCCAACGTGGTCGGCGCCTCGATCGCGCTCACCAACGTCAATGTCGAGCTCGACGGCAATACCGCCGAGGGCGTCATGACCTACGCCAATAACGGCCGGCAGACGCTGCAGGCGACGCTTGCCGCCGACGCGCTCGATTTCACGCCCTATATCTCGACCTTCCGCCTGCTCGCGAGCGGTGCGCGCGACTGGAACAGGCAGCTGTTCGATCTCAACGGCCTCTCAACCACCGACCTCGACATGCGCCTGTCGGCAGCAAAGCTGACGGTCGGGCCGACCAGGCTCGGCCGCACCGCGATCGGCGCCAATTTGCGCAACGGCGCGCTGGCGCTTTCCGTGGGCGAAGCCCAGGTCTATGGCGGCATCGCCAAGGGCTCGTTCGGCATCGCGCGCTCCGACACCGTCGCCGACATCAAGGCGCAATTCCAGTTCACCGATGTCGACCTCCAGGCCTGCGCCTCCGAACTGTTCGGCCTCAGCAAGCTGTCCGGCCGCGGCAACATCAACGTCTCCCTGTTCGCTTCCGGCTCGAGCCCGTTCGGCCTCGTGCAGTCGCTCGACGGCAGCGCGAACGTCACGGGGCATGACGGCGCGATCGCGGGCTTCAACGCCGAGCAGTTGCTGAAGCGGCTGGAGCGGCGGCCGCTGTCGGGCGGCGGCAATTTCCGCAACGGCTCGACCCCCTTCAACAACCTCACCATCGCAGTGAAATTCTCCGACGGCGTTGCCACTGCCGAGGACATTCGCATCGAAGGGCCGGCTACGAAGATCACGCTGACCGGCACCGCCTCCGTGCCGACGCGAGAATACGACATGAAGGGGGTGGCGAGCCTCAACACGACGTCCGGCTTCGAATTGCCCTTCGTCGTACAGGGCCCCTGGGACGATCCCCTGATCTTCCCGGATTCGGAAGTCCTGATCCGCCGCTCGCCTTTCGGTGCGCAGCTGCTCAAGCCGCAGAAGGACGACAAGACTGGCGACACGGTGCGATCGGTCATCGAGAAGATCACCGGCGTCAAGCGCCCCGCGCCGGCAGACTCGCCGACGGCCGAGAACGCCAAGGAAAACGCCAAGGACAACGCCAAGTCCAACTAGAGCGGTCGGCGTCGTTCTCTTTAGGATTGCCTGCCTGCGCGCCACGGGCTCGGCTTGCCAAACCCAATACCGCGACCGATTTTCATCCAAGCGCGACGTCAAGCGGCCGATTGCGTCGTCGAAATCCAGCTCTTGTCCTCCCGCACCGCTGTTGCGGGCTCGATCTTCGTGCCGGTCGCGACTTCGCGAGTGCCGCTCTGTCCCAGTTCACGGGCCAATACCTCGCGGTCACAGGCGTCCTCCCACAGCGAAACCGTTATGGCTGCGACACAGTTGCTGATCATGCTGGTCAGCGCCCGCGCCTCCGACATGAAGCGGTCGATGCCGACAAGCAGCGCCACGCCGGTCACGGGCAAATCCGGCATAACGGAGAGGGTCGCGACAAGCGCGACGAAGCCGCTGCCGGTGACACCAGCCGCCCCTTTGGACGTCAGCAGCATCAGACCGAGCATCGCCGCAATCTGCCCCCATGACAGGTGAATGTCGCAGGCCTGCGCGATGAAGATGGAAGCCAAGGTGAGATAAATGGCGCTTCCGTCCAAGTTGAAAGAGTAGCCCATCGGCAATACAAGCCCCGACACGCCTTTCCGGCATCCGAGCTGCTCCAGTTTGCGCAGCGCGCCAGGCAGTGCCGGCTCCGACGATGACGTGCCGAGCACGATTAGCAGTTCTTCCTTGAAGTAGCGGATGGTCTTCCACAGACTGAAGCCGTTCAGCCGCGCCAGCGTACCAAGCACGACAACCACGAAGACGGAGCAGGCGATATAGAATGTCAGGATCAGCAGTCCGAGCGAGCCAATCGAACGGACGCCGTAGCGGCCCACCGTGAACGCCATAGCTCCAAACGCGCCGAGCGGAGCGAGTTTCATGATGAAGCCGAAGGACACAAACAGCACCTGTGAGAACGAGGCGACCGCCTTTGTCACCACAGCACCCCCATCGCCGGCACGGCTGAGGCCAAAGGCGATCAGGATGGAGAGCAGCAGCACCGGCAGCACTTCACCATCGGCAAACGCCCCGAAGAATGAATGCGGGATGATGTGAAGCACGAAGTCCGCGAATCCGGTCACGCCTGCCTGCTTGGTGAATTTCGCGGCCACCGACGGATCCAGCGTACTGACGGAAACATGCATGCCGACGCCCGGCTGGATCAGCGATACAGCGATCAGCCCAGCCACCAGTGCGAGCACGGTCAGCAGGTAAAACAGCGCCATGGATTTCACCAGCGTGCGGCCGACTTCCCGGGAATCGCTGAGGCTGTTGATGCCGCTGACGATGGTGCAGAACACGATCGGCGCGATCATCATCTTGACCAGCTTGACGAAGCCGTCTCCGAACGGCTTCAGCGCGGCACCGAATTCAGGCCAGAGGTGGCCCGTGAGGACACCCAGGATGAGACCGATCAGCACCTGAACGTAGAGAATCCGGTAGAATGGCTTTCGCGCCTCACTGTTCGCGGGCTCAACCAGCGCTTGCATGTGCATTCTCGTTTCTCCCATGGGTCTGATTTTTTTTGGCTCTGATTTTTTTGAAAGCTTCAAAAACGGTCCGGCTTCAGGCCGCCAGGACCGAATGAGGCACGTGCGATCGGCGGGCGAAGACGTGGCCTTCGAAAATTCGGCGGGCGGTCCGCTGCACCCGGGCAACCGGACCAGGCTCCAGCCGAACCACGAGCTGGCCGGAGGGATGGGCGAGCGTAATCGCCACCGGCGGCGCCAGCGGTCCGACCATCTCTGCGGCGATCGTTCCGGGCGTGACGCAGGCCGTCGCGATCGCGACAGCGCCGGTCACGGCCAGCGCGCTATGGCAGTCGTGCGGCATGAAGTACCGGGTGTTCAACGTCGCCAGGCCTGCGGACGCAATCAGAACCGGTTTCGGAATCACCATTGCCCCAGAATTCCGAAAGCCCATCCGGCATCCAGCCTCGATGCGCAAGCCTTCGAGACGGGCGCGGAAAGAGCTGTCGGCGAAGTCCGAGGGTGCCTCGCGGCCGCTCCACCCCAGATCCGCCGCGCGGACCAGCATGACGGGCATGGCCGCGTCGATGCAGGTCACATCGATCCCTTCGATGTGGTCGACCGGTCGTCCTGTGGGTAGCAGGCGACCGGTGCGTGCGCCGGCCGCATTGGGGAACGACAATTCAATAGGCGCGGCCGTTCCGGGTACCCCGTCTATCTGCGCTTCGCCCTCGTAGGTCACCCGCCCGCCGGGGGTAGCGACCGTCGCATCAATCAGCTTGCCAGTGTTGACGTTGTGAATACGCACGTGGGTGCGATCTGCGACGGCGGCGACCAAGCCCGCTTCTATTGCGAACGGCCCCACGGCCGCCAGCATGTTTCCGCAGTTGGGCGAGGTATCGACGATCCCTTCACGAACCCGCACCTGGGCAAACAGGTAATCAACATCGGCGCCGGGCACCGATCCCGGTCCAATGATCGCGACCTTGTTGATCACGGCATTGCCGCCGCCGATCCCATCGATTCCAAGGTCGTGCCCACCTCCCATCACGGACAGCAGGACCGCGTCGCGCAAGCTGGGGTCGGCCGGAAGATCGCTGGCCAGAAAAAACGGCCCACGGGAGGTGCCTCCGCGCATGACCACACAGGGAATCGCAATCTGATCGTTCATGGAGCTCTTCCGTTCGGCGACATCTTCGCTTCAACAGACGATCCTTCGTCGCAACTATTTTGTAAAATGCAAATATCTGAGGTATTAATGCATAATGTGGTATAATGGAGCCTGCGCATGAATGCGGAACTGCTCGACCTCAAGGCGTTCATCACCGTCGCGGAGACGGGGAGCTTTGTGCGGACCGCCAAGGCGCTGAACCTGTCTCAGCCAGCGCTCAGCCGACGCATTCAGAAGCTGGAAGAAAGCCTCGGTGCGCCGTTGCTCGAACGGTCGACCCGTCACGTCAATCTCACCATGACGGGCCGCGACTTCCTGCCGAAGGTGCGCCGCCTCATCGACGAGTTCGAGACCTCGGTGCTCGCCATCCACGACATCGGCGCGCGAAGTTCAGGATTGGTCTCGGTGGCTGCGGTGCCGACGGCGGTGTTCTATTTCCTGCCGCGTGCGATCGGCCGGTTCGCCGAAGCGTATCCGCGCATTCGCATCCGGATTCTGGACATCGGTGCCAATGAGGGATTGGAAGCGGTCGCGCGTGGAGAAGCCGACTTCGGCATCAATTTCATCGGTGCCTCGCATGCCGAAATTGAATTTGAGAAGCTGGTCGAGGACCCTTTCGTCCTGGCCTGCCGTCATGACCACCCGTTGGCATCGCGCAAACAGGTAAGTTGGTCCGAGATTGCGCCGCACCGAGTCATCACCGTCGGTCGTAACAGCGGCAATCGCGCGTTGATCGACAATGCGCTGGCGCAACACGGCCTGCAGCTGAACTGGTCCTATGAAGTCGCTCACCTCTCCGGATCGCTTGGCCTGGTCGAAGAGGGACTTGGGATCGCCGTACTGCCGAGGCTCGCGACGCCTGCCGCCGGTCATCCGATCATTCACACCATTCGGTTGATCGAGCCTGAAGTGTCGCGGACGATCGGAATCGTGCGCAGGCACGGGGCGACACTATCACCTCATGCCAGCCAATTTCTGAAGATGCTCCTCGAGGCTTGGCGCTCTCCTTCCCAAGCGAACGCGCAAGGCAAGCCGCGGTCCCGATCCGCGGAGACGAGCTCGAATGCCGTTTCCGTCAACCTGAAGGGGAAACGCTGATAGCTCGCCCGCGTAGCGGTCGCAAGACCGTTCCGGTTTGGAGTTCCCCGGATCAGGCCCGCCGTGCTCTCAAAGGCATTTTCGGATGGCGCGGCCGGAGCACTGTGCGCCGGGTGGTTGCGTTGCGTGCTTATACTACAAGCAAGCAGGTCTTTGCTGGCGCCGAGCAGGTGTGTGGACCAGCGGACGCCCGGACGGGGCCAGAACGCACGAAGCGAATTGATTGCCACGAATTAATGCGGCGATTGGATCGATGCACGCATTAAGCATCTCCGCTCGCCGGACACCCCCACGACCTAGGTCTGACAAGATGCGTTGATTGCGCTACCACCATGCGCTAGTGTTTTTTCCGACCGGTTAAAACACCGGCGGCTTGAGGGAGAAAATCGTGAAATCCAAGGTTATTGGCGCAGTATCAATGGCGGTCGCTGCGGCCGGGCTGTTTGCAGCCGCTGCACCCGCATTTGCGCAGCAGAAGACGATTACGGTCTGGTGGGGCAAGGGCTTCTACCGCTCCGAAGACGACGCATTGCTCGACACGATCAAGAAGTTCGAAGCCAAGACCGGCATCAAGGTCGAATTGTCGCAGTATGCGATCCAGGACATGATTCCGAAGACGGTCGCAGCGCTCGACGCCGGCACCGTGCCCGATGTCGCCTATTCCGATTCCTATGACGTGCAGGCGCAGGGCAAGTGGGCCTATGAGGGCAAGCTCGAGGACCTCTCGGACGTCATGGAGCCGATCAAGGGCCGGTTCGTGCAGAACACGCTCGACGCCTCGATCCTCTATAACGATGTCACCAAGAAGAAGGCCTATTACGGCTTCCCGCTGAAGCAACAGAGCATGCATGTCGAGATCTGGAACGACATGCTGGAGAAGGCCGGCTTCAAGCTCGCCGACATCCCGACCGATTGGGCGGGCTACTGGACGTTCTGGTGCGACAAAGTGCAGCCGGGGATCCGCAAAGCCACCAGCCAGCGCATCTACGGTGTCGGCCAGCCGATGGGCGTGGAATCCACCGACGCCTTCCAGTCGTTCTACACCTTCATGGACGCTTATCACGTCAAGCTGGTCGATGACGACGGCAAGCTCCTGGTCGACGATCCCAAGGTCCGCGAGAACCTGATCAGCGCGCTGAAGGACTACACCGACACCTATATCAAGGGCTGCACCCCGCCCTCCTCCACGACCTGGAAGGATCCGGACAACAACGTCGCCTTCCACAACAAGACCATCGTGATGACCCATAACTTCACGATCTCGATCGCGGCGAAGTGGTTCGAGGACTCCCAGAACCAGGCTCTCACCCAGGAGCAGCGCGACGCCGGCAAGAAGGCCTATGAGCAGGACATCGTCACGGCGTCCTTTCCGAAGGCGCCGGATGGTTCAACCATCCGCTACCGCTCGGACGTCAAGACCGGGCTGGTGTTCACCGCGGCCAAGAACAAGGCCGAGGCCAAGCAGTTCATCAGCTTCCTGCTGCAGGAAGAGAACGTGCGCCCCTATATCGAGGGCGCGCTCGGCCGCTGGTTCCCGGTGACCAAGGAAAGCCAGGCCAGCCCGTTCTGGCAGGCCGACAAGCACCGCAAGGCGGTCTACGCCCAGTTTACCGGCGGCACCGCGGCGTTCGACTTCACCAAGAACTGGAAGTTCACGATCCTCAACAACGAGAACGTGTGGGCGAAGGCGATGAACCGCGTCGTCAGCGAGAAGGTCCCGGTCGACAAGGCCGTCGACGAGCTGATCGCCCGCATCAAGCAGGTTGCAGGCTAAGTTCTCTCTCCCTCTCCCCGCTGGCGCGGGGAGAGCTGAAACGCTAATACCGGCCGCCTCGTGCGGCCGGAAGTCCTTTCAAAGAGTCCCAAAGAATGGCGATTACGCTCTCTGGCGATCAGGCGATCCCCGCCCCACCCTTGTCGTCGCGGCTGACCCCGGCGCAGGTCTGGGGCATCGTGCTGCTCGCGCCCTATCTGCTGGTTTTCCTCGCCTTTGTCGTCTATCCCGTCTGCTACGGGCTGTGGCTGGCGCGGGCCCCGTCGAACTATGTCGCGCTGTACAACGATCCGATCTTTGCGCGCGCCGCGGTCAACACGCTGATCTTCCTGGTCATCGGCATCAACATCAAGATGCTGATCGCGCTGTTCCTGTCGGGCTTCTTCGCCCAGCAGCGCACCTGGATCAAATGGCTCTCGGTGATCTTCATCCTGCCCTGGGCGGTGCCGTCGATCCCGACCATTCTGTCGGTGCGCTTCATGTTCAATCCCGAATGGGGCGTGATCAACCACCTCATCTTCTCCTTCACCGGCGATGACGGCCCGAACTGGCTGAACGACCCGACCGTGGCGCTGACCATGGCGATCGGCGTGCACATCTGGAAGTCGCTGCCGTTCTGGACGCTGATTCTGATCACCGGGCGCCTTGCGATCCCGCACGATCTGTTCGAGGCCGCCGAGGTCGACGGCGCGAGCTGGTGGCAGAAATTCCGCTTCATCACCTGGCCGTCGATGCAGACGCTCTACATCACCTGCACGCTGCTCTCGATGATCTGGACGCTTGGCGACTTCAACAGCGTCTATCTGCTCACCGGCGGCGGGCCGGCCGACCTGACGCACGTGCTGGCGACGCTCGGCATCCGCTATCTCCGGCTCGACCAGCTCTCGCTCGCGATGGCTTCCATCGTCTGCGCGATGCCGTTCGTCCTGCCGCTTGTTTACTTCATGATGAAACGGTTGTCGCGATGAAGCTCCCCGGCGTAAGCGAATTCTCCTGGCGCGACGTCGCGACCGAGGCACGGTTGCTGCTGATCGGCATTCCCGTCTTCCTGTGGACGATGATTCCGATCTATCACATGTTCCTGTTCGCAATTTCTCCTAAGGAGGACGCGTTCTCGGGCAAGCTGTGGCCGGACCATCCGACGCTGCACAACTTCGAGATCGTGTTCAAGCAGCAGCATTACTTCCTCCGCGACTTCTACGCGCAGTTCTGGAATTCGCTCGTGATCGCGGCCGCCGTCGGCGTGCTGACGCTGATCATCGCGACCGCCGCGGCGTTCTCGATCTCGCGGCTGAAGGTGCCGGGCGGCCGCACCGTGTTGAACCTCGCGCTCTTCACCTATTTCATCCCCGCGGCGTTCCTCGCTGTGCCGATGTACCGGACCATGGGCAATTACGGGCTGCTCAACAATCATTGGTCGCTGATCCTGGCGATGGTGACGATCGCGAGCCCCTACGCGATCTGGGTGCTCAAGCAGGCTTCCGACAAGCTGCCGGTCGAGCTGGATGAGGCAGCCGTGATGGACGGCGCGACGACGCTGCAGATCTTCCGCCTGGTCTATCTGCCGCTGATGATGCCCTCGCTGGTCGCGATCGGCACCTATGCGGTGCTGCTGGCCTGGAACGAATATCTCTACGCGTTCCTGCTGCTGTCGAACGACCGCGAGATCACCCTGCCCGTCGCGCTCGGCAACTTCCTCGCCGCCGACGATTCGCCGTGGGAGCTGTTGATGACCACCGGCTTCATCTACGCGCTGCCGCCGGCCGCGGTCTACTACGCCTTCCGCCGCTACATGGTGGGCGGGCTCACGGCGGGTGCGGTGAAGTCCTGACGCAACAGGACGGATCGAGGCGCTGCAAACAAGGCGTTCGAGCAATACCGTGGACAATTGAAGATTGTCCACGACTGCTCTAACCTCCTTGCCCCAAGGCGGGGCCCGGCATCATGCGCAGCAACGACGCAATCCATCTCGGCTTGATGCTGCTGGCTCTCGCAGCAGCCTATCGGGTGCCGTTCGAACTGTTGCTGCTGGCCTATGTCGTGCTGGGACCGGCGCATTACTTCACCGAGATTTCCTGGCTGCACGACCGCAGCTACTATCTGCCTCACCGCGGGATTGCCGTGGTCCTCGCAATCGTTGCCGTGGTCGCCGCCCTGATCGACAATGCCTCCTGGTTCGGCTTTGCGATGTGGGGCGCGCTAATCGTCTGCGCCATGCTGGCAGCGACCCATTCGGCGGTCGAGAGCATGCTGCTGTTCATGGCAGCGATCGCACTGTCGGCGATCATGTATTCGAGCGGCTCCTCGCTCGCCGTGATCGGCATCCTGATTCCGACGCTGATCCATGTCTCGCTGTTCACGCTGGTCTTCATGGTGCTCGGCGCGCACCGGTCCGGTAGCCGGGTGCAGGTTGCGCTGGTGATCTTCTATCTCGTCGCGATCGCCACGATCCTGCTGCTGCCGCCGGCCGCGGAAATCCGGATCGCGAGCTTTGCCCGGGTCGGGCAGGACTATTTCGGCAATGTCGGCCCGGCGCTGGGCCGGCTGTTCGGCGTGCCCGGCCTTGTGCTCGACACCAGGCTGACCAGCCTGCTCGCCTTCGTCTACACCTATCACTACCTCAACTGGTTCATCAAAGCAGACGTGATCCGCTGGACCGCAGTGCCGAAAGCCCGGCTGGCGGCAATGGCCGCCGCCAGCGCCGCCTCCACGGCGCTCTATTTCTACGACTATGCGTTCGGCTTCACCTTCCTGCTGGCGCTGAGCCTGATCCACATCCTGCTCGAGTTTCCGCTCGACAGCCTTGCGCTGCGGCAGCTCGGCGCCGCCGTGCAGGGCGCGGTACGCGCGCGGCGCGCCGGTCCCGTCGCGGCTTCCGCGACGCGGGTCCGGTCGACAGGCACGAAGGCGTCGCAACGGACGACGCGGCCGCGGTGACCCGAAATCAGATCTCCGCGATGCGCCTGACGAAGGGTGGCAGCGCGCAAAGGTCCTCAGGCCGCCTTGCGCACAGTCTGCAGAAACTCCGCGACAGCTGTCTTGAGAGCGCGTGCCTGATCCTGCAACGCCGAGGCGGCCGTGAGTGCGGCTTCGGCGCCGGCATCGGTCTCGCCGGCCACGGTGCGGACGTCGCCGACCTGGTCGGTCACGGCCGCTGTGCCGTTGGCGGCCTGCTCGACGTTGCGCGCGATCTCGCTGGTTGCCGCACCCTGCTCCTCGACTGCTGAGGCAATCGTCGTCGCGATCTCCGTCATCTCGGCGATGGTTCTGCCGATCTGGCCGATCGCAGCGACCGATTGTCCGGTCGAGCCCTGGATCTCGGCGACAAGCCCTGCGATCTCTTCGGTGGCACGCCCGGTCTGGGTCGCAAGGCTCTTCACTTCGTTGGCGACCACGGCAAAGCCCTTGCCGGCGTCGCCGGCCCGCGCCGATTCGATCGTGGCATTGAGCGCCAGAAGGTTGGTCTGGCTCGCGATCGCCTGGATCAGCTGGACCACGGTGCCGATCCGCTCGGCCGAATCCGACAGCGCGCGCATCAACGTCTCGGTACGCGAGGCCTCTTCCTTGGCCTGATCCGACACCGATACGGAGCGCGCGACCTGACTCGAAATCTCCTTGATCGAGGCGGCGAGCTGATGCGTCGCGGCCGCGACGGTCTGCACGTTCGAGGACGCCTGGGCCGATGTCGCGGCGACCTGCTCGGCCAGCGAGCGACCGCGCTCGGCGACACGGGCGAGACTTCCGGCGCTCTGGCCCATCTCCTCGGCACGGCTCGAGACGCCGCCAATGACGCCCTCCATGCCGCGATCGAAGCGGTCGGCGAGCTGAGCCATCATCGACGCACGTACGGTCTCCGCCGCGGCACGCTGCGCGGCAGATTCCTGCTCCATGCGCCGGACGGTCTGTGCATTCTGACGGAACACCTCGACGGCACCGGCGATACGGCCAATTTCGTCACCGCGCTCGCCGCCCGGGATCGCCTCGTCGAGTTCGCCCGCCGCAAGGCTCTGCATGCGCAAGGTCATCTGACCGATCGGGCGCGACACGCTACGTCCGATCAGCCAGGCCAGCAGGGCACCCAGAACAAGCGCGAGCGCGGCCACGGTGAAGACGAGATTGCGGGTCTGATCGACCGACCCGGCCGTCAGCCGGCTCTGCTCGGTGCGCATCGCGCCGAGCGCCCGGCTGATCTCGGCCGCCTTGGCGTCGATCGCGCTGCTGGACTTGACGAGATCGGCCTGCGCCTTGCGCAGTTCGCTCATCGCGGCAGACAGCTCCGTCAGCGTCGCCGATTGATCGGCAAGCACCTTTTTCAGGGCCGCGATCAGGCTCTTCAATCGCGGCGCGTCGACATCGGCGATCTCCGCCTCGCTGTCGGCCACCGCGGCCAGCGCATAGCCGATCGTCATCCCGGCATCGTCGGCGTCGACCTGGGCCTGGGTAATGGTGAAGCGCAGCATCGAGACGCGCATCGCATCCACCGTGCCGGCCAGACGCAGCGGCTGGAGCAGACGGTCAGGCTGGTTCGCAAGCGCCACATTGATCGCGCCGACATCGAGTCCTGCCGAGGCGCCGAGCGCCTCGCCCTTTGTGCTCGCGCTGCGCAGGCGATCGACCGCGGCAGCAACCGCCGTGAAGGATTTTCGATATGTGCCAAGCGCATCGACCAGAGCGCTCCGGCCGGCGGCAATCGCCGGCAGGCGGGCGAATTGCTGATCGACTTGGTCAAAGGTCTGGCCAAAGCCGTCGATCGCCTTCATGGCGCTGTCTCGGTCGCCGAGATTGCGCGTGCGGATGAATCTCTCGACGGTGACATTCGACGAGAGCAGCGCGGCATGCACCCTCGCCATGCCGGCATCGCCATCGGCGCTGGTGACGAGCTCGCCGACAGTGCCGCCGATCTCGGACAGCCGCATGACGGCAAGCAGCGCCAGCACGCAGAGGAAACCCAGGACCAGCGCGAAGCCGCCGAAGATGCGCGGGCGGATGCCGATGCGCGACAGGAGCAATGACAGGTTCATGATGTTTCCCGCACCATTACGGCGTGGCCCGAATCCGGGCGAGCAGATCCTTGCCGAAGCGTTTTTCGAATTCGGGCTCCAGGGGCTTCACGGCATCGATGAAGGGTTGGCGATCGACCTTCTCGATGATCTCCATGCCGGCCTTGCGCAGCTCCTCGATCTTCTTTGTCTCCTCCGCGACGCCACTCTGCCAGGTCGCCTCCGCACCGGCCTTGGCCGCGGCGATGATGGCGGCTTGGTCGGCCGGCTTCAGAGCCTGGAACACGTCGCGATTGGCAACGAAGGCGATCGGCGCGAAGAAATGCCCGGTCAGGCTGGCATATTTCTGCACTTCCTCGAGATGGCTGGTGGCGATCGTCATGACCGGGTTCTCCTGCCCGTCGATGCGGCCATCCTTCAGCGCCGAATACACCAGCGTGAACTCCATCGGCACGACCTCGGCGCCCAGCGCCTTGAAGGTCATCTGATAGACATCGTTCGGCAGCACGCGGATCTTCAGGCCCTTGAGGTCCGCGGGAGAATGAATCGGCCGCTTTGAATTGGTGACGTTGCGAAAGCCCTGCTTGCCGATCGCGAGCAACACGAGCCCCTTGTCAGCAAAGTGCTTGGCGAACAGCGCGCCGACCGGCCCATCTGCGACCGCCTTGGCCTGCGCCGCATCACGGAACAGGAACGGCACGTCGAATACGCCGAACTCCGGCACGGCGGAGCTGACGACCGATCCCGATAGCGTCGCCATGTCGACCACGCCACTGCGCATGGCGGCAAGGATCGCCGTCTCGCTGCCCAGCGCGTTGCCGGCGCGTGCATCGAGGATGATTCGCCCCTGTGCGAGCTCGCCGAGCTTGCGGCGAAATTCGTCGGAGCCGATCTGCTGCGGCGATTGCGGCGAACCGTTGTACAGCAGCGACACCATCTGCGTCGCGCCAGCCGACGGCCGAACTGCGAAACAGAGCAACGCCAGAACCGTGCTGGCCACACCAATGTAAAGCCGCTTCATCGCCCCTCTTCCCCAAGCGAGGCGACGATAACGAGATAAGCTATATGAATTGTTAACCAAGATGGGCGGTGCTCAGGCACCGCACGAGAGTTCAGCTACAGCGGCGCCGCGCTCTCGCCCTGTGAGCTCGACAGTTTCGAGGCAAGCGAGGCGATCACGATGACCACCGCAATCAAGGCAATCACCAGCGTGCAGATCGCGTTGATCTCGGGCTTCACGCCGAGCCGCACCTCCGAATAGATCCGGATCGGCAGCGTCGCGGAGCCCGGGCCGGTTGTGAAACTCGCGATCACGAGATCGTCCAAGGACAGCGTGAAGGCCAGCATCCAGCCGGCGACGATCGCGGGCGCGATCAGCGGCAGCGTGACAGCGACGAACGCGCGTGCCGGGTTGCAGCCGAGGTCCATCGCCGCCTCCTCCAGCGAGCGGTCGAGCGAGCCGAGGCGGGACTGCACCACCACCGCAACAAAACACATCGTCAGCGTGGTGTGCGCGATCGTCACCGTCCAGAAGCCGCGCTCGGCATTCAACGCCACGAACAGCAGCAGCAGCGACAATCCCGTGATCACCTCCGGCATGACGAGCGGCGCATAGAGCATGCCGGAGAATAATGTGCGGCCTCGAAAGGACTCGCCGCGCGACAGCGCGACGGCCGCGAGCGTCCCGAGCAGCGTCGCGATAGTCGCGGAGGAGACCGCGACGCGCAAACTCATCCAGGCCGCCTCGATCATGGCGCGGTCATTGAAGAGCTCGCGATACCAGCGCAGCGACCAGCCACCCCACACCGTCACCAGCCGCGAGGCGTTGAAGGAATAGATGACGAGGATGAGGATCGGCAAATAAAGGAACGCCAGCCCCAGCGCGAGCGAGGCGATGTTGAAACGGGACAGGCGGGAGACCTTGCGCATCGCCTCACCGCCCCTGTTCAAGCTGCCGCTTCTGGAGCCGTTCGTACAGCAGCAGCGGCACCAGCAACACGACGAGCAGTACGATCGCCGCCGCGGAGGCGACCGGCCAGTCCTTGTTGGTGAAGAATTCGAGCCACAGGGTCTGGCCGATCATCAGCGAATTGGAGCCGGCCAGCAGATCCGGAATGACGAACTCGCCGACGATCGGGATGAAGCACAACAGCACGCCGGCGCCGACACCCGGCAGCGACAGCGGAAAGGTGACGAGCCAGAACACTTGCCACGGCGGCGCGCCGAGATCACTGGCCGCCTCCTCCAGCACCGGCTCCATCTTCGCGAGCGTGGCATAGAGCGGCAGGATCATGAACGGCAGATAGGAGTAGACGATGCCGATATACATCGCAGTGTCGGTGGAGAGCCACACCACCGGCTGGCTGACCAGATGCAGCGCCAGCAGGATCTGGTTCAGCAGGCCGTCGTGCTGGAGGATGTTGATCCAGGCATAGATGCGGATCAGGAACGAGGTCCAGAACGGCACGATCACCAGCACCATCGCCACCGCCTGCCAGCGTTTTGGCAATCGCGCCATGCCGTACGCGATGGGATAGCCGATCAGCAGCAGCAGCGCGGTCGCGGTGAGGGCCACCGTGAGGCTGCGCACATAGGCGAACACATAGAGGTCATCGGAGCCGAGTAGCCTGAAATTGTCGATCGATAGCGCGGCAAACGCCGCCTTCAGCGCTTCCCACCCCGCCGTCAGGTCGAACACCGGCTCGTAAGGCGGCTGCGCGATCGCCGTCTGCGACAGGCTGATCTTGAGCACGAAGCCGAACGGCACCAGGAACAACAGCACCATCCAGACGTAAGGCGCGATCGCGGCAAAGCGCGCCGGTCGCGCGAAGATGCGGCGCGAGCTCATGACGGCAGCACCACGCAATCATCGGGCGTGAACCAGGCGACGACGTGCTGGTTCAGGCTGTAGGCATCGACATCGAGGCGCGCGCTGTTGGCGACGGAGGCCTGCACCATGCCGCCGGTATCGAGCTTCACCTTGTAGGTGGTGGTGCCGCCGAGATAGCAGATGTCGGCGATGACGCCGTCGAGCCGGTTGATCGCGGTTTCACGACCGGCCTCGCTCACGGGACCGCGGCGCGACAGCTTGACCTTCTCGGGGCGGATCGCGACTGAGAATTTCCCCGCACCGAGCGGCTCGCGCGGCTCGGCCACCACCAGCGCACCCGCGTCACGCGTGCCAATGACCAGACGATGACCGTCGCGCAATTTGGACTCGCCGTCGAACAGATTGATATCGCCGACGAACTCCGCGATCCAGCGCGAGCGTGGCGCCTCGTAGAGTTCGCGGGGGATTGCGACCTGAGCGAGCTTGCCTGCCTTCATCACACCAATCCGGCTCGCCATCGTCATGGCTTCCTCCTGATCGTGGGTGACGATGATGAAGGTCATGCCGAGCCGGCGCTGCAGCTCCATCAGCTCGCCCTGCGTGTTTTCGCGCAACTTTTTGTCGAGGGCTGCGAGCGGCTCGTCGAGCAGCAGGAGTTTGGGGCGCCGCGCCAAGGCACGCGCCAGAGCGACACGCTGGCGCTGGCCGCCGGAGAGCTGGTCAGGCTTGCGCTTCTCCAGCCCTTCGAGCTTGACCAGCGCGACCATCTCGTCCACGCGCGTGGCGATGTCGGCGCGCGCCATGCCAGCGCGCTTCAGGCCGAAGGCGACGTTGTCGCGCACGGAGAGATGCGGAAACAGCGCATAGTTCTGAAACATCATGTTGATCGGCCGCTCATGCGGCAACGCCTGCGCGATATCCTTGCCGTCGAGCAGGATGCGCCCCTCGTCCGGCGCCTCGAAGCCGGCGAGCATGCGCAAGAGCGTAGTCTTGCCGCAGCCGCTCGGTCCAAGCAGCGCGAAGAATTCGCCGGCCTTGATGTCGAGCGACACGCCATCGACGGCTCGGAACGTCCCGAACGTCTTGGCTACGCCCTCGATGCGCAGCAGCGGCTGACCCGCTACGGGAAGCGCATCCGCCGCAGCCTCTGTTCTGGGCAACTCGTCAGTCATGGTCCCTACCAACCCCGATTCCGCCGCACGCTAGCGGCCGATCGGCCTTTGCTCAACAGGTTCGGGGCGGGTCGTTCACATGCGCCATGAACGCCGCGAGCGCGTCACGGTCCGCCGCGGGCATCGTAAGATCCAGCTTCGAGCGCCGCCAAAGGACGTCCTCCGGAAAACGCGCCCATTCGTGGGCCATGAGATAGCGCACCTCGGCGCCGGTCAGCTCAGGGCCGAAGGCAGGGCCTAGCTCTTCGCGCGTCTTCGCCTCGCCGAGCACCGCCGATAGCCGTGAACCGTAGGCCCCGACCAAGCGCTGGGCCTCCGGCTCCGACAGAAACCGCCAGCGGTCCCGCGCGAGGTCGACCTCGTGATCGAAACGGTCCCAGGCGAAATCGCCGCCGGGCAGCGCGGCACCCGCAGTCCAGGGCGGCGACATCGGATAGAATGGCGTCAGGTTCGTCACCGCCCGCTCCGCGCGCAGACGCGAGGTGGTGACGTCACCGCCGAACATCGTGATCAGCGGCGCCTTGCGCCGTCGTGCATGGAACAGCGTGGTGCCATCGCGTCCCCGGGCGGACGCCAGCGTCAGGTTGACGCCTGAGACCGTGCGCACCACGTCGGTCGGCGCAACGCGCTCGCGAAAATAGCGGCTGGCGGCGTCGCAGAGATAGCTGATGTCGGCGCCCGGCATCGCCACGATCGCGGGATCGCCGGCGAAAGCATGCGTGACCGTTCCGATCAGCGTGAAGTCGCGCTCGAAGGGCCGGGCGAAGATCAACCGTCCATCATTGTTCTGGAAGACGTAGACATTCTCGGAATCGAACAACTTGGGCACGATGATCTGGCTCATCTGCATCGCCGCCATGGCGGGCTGCGGCTGCCGCAGCACGGTGTCGGCGACCATCGACGTCCAGCCGCCGGAGGCGTTGGCGAGCGCCCTCGCCGTGATCGTGCGGCGAAGGCCGCGATCGACCACCGCAAGGCGCCAGGTGTCGGTTCGATCGGCACGGACGCAGCGCGCCCCGGTCCGGATCGCAGCGCCGCGTTCGGCGGCGTCCAGCGCCGTGAGCACCACCAGGCGGGAATCATCGACCACGCAGTCCGAATATTCGAACGCGATACCGAACGGACGCTTCAGCGCGTTGCCGACCGGATGATGCGTGATGTCGAGGGTCGCCGATGGTGGCAGGCCGCTGCGGTTCGTCAGGCTGTCATAGACATAGAGGCCTGCGCGCAGCAGCCATGGCGGGCGCTCCTCGGAATGGGCGGGGATCGCGAAACGCATCGGCCGCACCAGATGTGGCGCAATAGCAAGCCAGGTCCGCCGCTCGGCCAGCGCCCGGCGCACCCGCCAGAAACCGCGGCGCTCCAGCACCGACAGATCGCCATGGATCAGCCGCGGCGTCGCCGACGAGGCTGCGCCGCCGAGATCGCCCTGCTCGAACAGGATGACCCTTAAGCCCCGGCCGGCCGCATCGCGTGCGAGGCTGACACCGTTCAGGCCGCCGCCGATGATCGCAAGATCGTAATCCGCCATGAAACCGTCGAGAGGGAGCGAAGTTCACCACCACTAGCCGGTCTTGAGCGCAAGCTCCATGGCCTCGGCGCGGCCGACAAGGCCGGCATATTTCCCGATCGGCAGCGGCTTGCCGAGCAGATAGCCCTGCACGCCGTCACAGCCCTCCTTGGCAAGGAAGGCGAGCTGCTCGACGGTCTCGACACCCTCGGCGACGATCGACATGTCGAGGCCGTGGCCGAGATCGATCACGGCGCGGACGATGGCCGCCGATTGCGGGTTGCGGCCGAGATTGATGATGAAGGCGCGGTCGATCTTGATCTTGTCGAACGGGAACGCCTGGAGATAGCTCAGCGAGGAATAACCGCTGCCGAAATCGTCCATCGAGATGCGCACGCCAAGCGACTTCAGCCGGCGCAGCAACGCCAGGCCGCGATCAAAGTCCTCGATCAGCACTCCTTCGGTGATCTCGAGCTCGAGGCGACCGGGCGCCAGACCCGTCTCGATCAGGATCGAATGGACGAGGCCAACCACGTCGCCGTGCATGAACTGCGCCGGCGACAGATTGACCGCAACCTGGAGCGGCTTCGGCCAGGACGCCGCCTCGCGGCAGGCCTGCCGCAAAATCCACTCGCCCATCTCGACGATCAGGCCGCTCTCTTCCGCGATCGGGATGAATTCCGCCGGCGAAACCTGGCCGCGCACTGGATGCTGCCAGCGCGCCAGCGCCTCGAAACCGATGATCTCGCTCTCGGCAACGCTGTGGCCGGCGACCCCCTGCGGCTGGAAGGCCAGCGAGAGCTCGCCGTTCTTGATCGCCATCGACAGGTCCTGGTGCAGCACGCGGCGGTCACGGATCTGCTGGTCCATCTCCGGCTGGTACAGGCTGATTGTGCCGCGCGACTTCTGCTTGGCGCGGAACAGTGCCGCTCCGGCATTGGCGAGCAGCGATGCGGCATCCGCACCGTTGTGCGGGAAGATCGACATGCCGGTGGTGACGCCGGCGCGGACCGGCCGGCCCTCGATCTGGAATTCGCGGGCGATGGCCTCGCCGAGTTGCCGCGCCAGTGAAAGACCGGCCTCCGGCTGCTTACCGTCGATGA
Source organism: Bradyrhizobium betae (assembly GCF_004123905.1). Taxonomy (GTDB): domain Bacteria; phylum Pseudomonadota; class Alphaproteobacteria; order Rhizobiales; family Xanthobacteraceae; genus Bradyrhizobium; species Bradyrhizobium betae_A. The sequence goes on along the minus strand of NZ_MZXW01000053.1, from coordinate 273,809 downwards.
TCAGGCCGAACTCGTCGCCGGACAGGCGCGCCACCACGCCGCCACGCGCGGAATCCTGGAGCCGCTGGGCGACCTCGACCAGGAGCTTGTCGCCGAGCGCATGGCCGAAGACGTCATTGACCTCCTTGAGGCCATCGAGATCGACGCAGAGGACCGCGAACTCCTCGCGGGTGCCTTCGCAGGCCTCGATCATCTGGGTCAGCGCCTGAAGGAAGGCGGCGCGGTTCGGCAAATCGGTCAGGCCGTCATGATAGGCCATGTGCGCCATGCGCGACTCGGTCTGCCGGCGGTCGGTGACGTCTTCGTGGGTCTTGATCAGATATTGCGGCTCGCCGGCATCGCTCAGCACGGTGGCACGGCGGGTCAGGAACAGCCGCAACCCGTCCTTGGTGGAGATCGGATGCTCCTCGGTGATCATCCCGCGCTTCTTGATCGCGGCTTCATCGCGCGCGATGATCAGCTTGGCTTCCTTTGGATTGAAGATGTCGGACGCGGTCAGGCCCGTGGCTTCCTCGCGCCTGCGGTTGAGGATGGTTTCGGCGCTGCGGTTGGCGAGCAGATAGCTGCCGTCCTTGACCTGCTCCACGATCAGCGCGACCGGGATGTTGTCGACCACGAGCTCCAGGAACTTCTTCGTGCTCTCCAGCTCCTGCGACAGCGAACGGCGGTCGGTGATGTCTTCGAACACCAGCAGCAGGAATTCGGGCTTGTTGCTCTCGTTGCGGACCACGATCCGGATCGAGGCCACCATGCGCCGCTCACCGGCGCGGTCGACCTCGAATTCGTTGCGGAACTGGCCGTCCGGTGAATTGAGCGCCGCCCGGTCGGTCGCCTCGATGCTGTCCGCCGAGATCGGCGCGAACAGTTCGCGCGCGTTCTTGCCGACGGCATGGTCGCGCGAGAAACCCCAGAACCGCTCATAGGCACGGTTGGCGAAGATGTAGCGGCCGTCCTCGATGTTCTTCGCGGCCACGCAGGCCGGCACGTTATCCAGCACCGTTTCCAGGAACTGCTTGGTGGAGGCGAGCTGTCGCGACAGTCTGCGCTGCTCGCTGACGTCCAGATGCGTTGCCACCGAGCCGCCGTTCGGCAGCACGAAATATTTCACCAGGATGCCTCGCCCGTCCGGCAGTTCGGTGATCAAACCGTTGGCGCTGGCCGCCTTCTCGTAGAACTCGTCGTCGGAGACGCCGCCGAGCACGCCGCGCGTGCGTCGCAGCTCGAGGAGTTCGTGGCCGTTCATATTGGCCCAGAGATCCGACCGCAGCAGGCCGTAAAGGTCGAGATAGCGGTCGTTGCAGAAGATCACGCGCCGCTGCGCATCCGTCATCACCACGCCCTGGTTGAGATTGTTCATGGCGGAGGAGACGAAGGCATTGCGCCGCAACTGCAGACGCCTGGTCCGGCGCAGCGAGGAATGGATCCACAGCGCGATCGCGGCGAGGAACGAGCAGATGACGACGCCCGCGATCAGGACTTCCCAGATCACGTTGGGGTCGAGCTCGCCGAGATAGCTAGGCGCCTCGAAACTGTCAGACAGCGCAAAGGCACGCGCAGGCGCGACCGCGCCCGCCAGGCACACGGCGGCCTGCACAGCAATCGGAAGCATGCTGCCCGCGTGCCAGTTCTTTTCAGCCATCAGCCACCCGCGATTTCAATGTCGGATTGTCTGGCCTCACCGGTTTGGATCGGGTAAACGCCTGTACGCGCAACAGAAAAATGTGACGCCAAATACGGCAATTGCCCTGACATGATAAATGCTTCCTTAACGGAAAACGGCCCCGCGCCCTCGTTCTCGCCTCCAATGCCACCGGCGCTTCCAGCGGACAGCCTGCACAACCATGGATAAGGTCGACTGCATCGTCATCGGAGCCGGCGTGGTCGGGCTCGCGGTGGCCCGGAAGCTCGCGCAGGCCGGCCGCGAGGTGATCGTGCTGGAGGAGGCCGAGGCCATCGGCACCATCACCTCCTCACGCAACAGCGAGGTGATCCATGCCGGCATCTACTACCGCGCCGGGAGCTGGATGGCGCGCATGTGCGTCGACGGCAAGCACGCGCTGTACCGCTATTGCGGCGAGCGCGGCATCCCCCACAAGAATTGCGGCAAGCTGATCGTCGCAACCAATCCGAAAGAGACCGAGAAGCTGCAATCGATCAAGGCGCATGCCGAGGCCAATGGCGTGCTCGACATGCAGCTGCTCACGGGCGAGGCCGCGCGCGCGCTGGAGCCGGCGCTGGCCTGCGACGCCGCGCTGCTCTCGCCCTCGACCGGCATCATTGACAGCCACGCCTACATGCTCTCGCTGCGCGGCGAGGCCGAGGCAGCCGGCGCGGCCTTTGCGTTTCACACCCCGTTGATCCGCGCCAAGGCGGGGGCCGGAATCATCGAGGTCGAGGCCGGCGGCGAGGCACCGATGGCGCTGCAATGCAGCCTCCTCGTCAACGCTGCGGGGCTCGCGGCGACGACGGTCGCGCGCCACATCGACGGGATGCCGCTGGACCGGATTCCACCGGCCTATCTCGCCAAGGGAAATTACTTCAGCTGCAATGCCAAAGCGCCGTTCTCGCGCCTGATCTATCCGGTGCCCGAGCCCGGCGGGCTCGGCGTACATCTGACACTGGACATGGCGGGGCAGGCGCGTTTCGGCCCCGACGTCGAGTGGATCGAAACGATCAACTACGAGGTCGACCCGTCGCGTGCCGAACGCTTTTATCCGGCGATCCGCAGGTATTGGCCGACGCTGCCCGATGGCGCATTGATGCCGAGCTATTCAGGCATCCGCCCGAAGATCGTGCCGCCGGCGGTGGCCACGCAGGATTTTCTGATGCAGGGCCCGCGCGATCATGGCGTCGAAGGACTGATCAACCTGTTCGGCATCGAATCGCCGGGACTGACGTCCTCGCTCGCGATCGCCGATCACGTCGCCGAACTCGCAGGCATCTAGAGCGTTTTCGAGCGAAGTGGGTACCGGTTCGCGTCAAGAAAACGCATCCAAACAAAAAGCCAGCACCACGCAACACACGCATGCGATGCGCACCCTGCAGCAGGGATGAGTGCAAACGCTCTCATCCCTGCGTGAAAGGATACGATCGACTTGACGCTGTTACGGGGGTTACTAGTGGAGCGTGTCGCCGTGCCTTAGACGCTCGATCTGGTCCTTGACCATCAACTTCCGGCGCTTCAACTCAACAATTTGCAGGTCGTCTGTTGAAAGGTGCACGAGAGCTTCGTGCAATTCGTTTTCGAGAGTTTTATGCTTCCGTTCCAATTCAACCAGATGTGCCTGAATTGTCATTCGAAACCTCCTCGGTAGGGGTGAACCTTGGATTCGATCCGGACAACCAAGTCTACATCACCGATTCGTTCTGTCGATGGGTATCCGTCGTCGCAGCGTCATTTTTGAAAATTCATATGTAATGAAGCGTGAGTAAGGGAACCACGCTGGAAAAATCCATGATATCAATGCGCTTGCGCAGCGCTGCCGCGAATCGTCGAAATATCTTGCGGGAGATCGGTGAGCGGCGACCCGAGATCGCTTGCGATCACGGTGCGCAAGGACGATAATTTCCACAGGGCATCCACAGCCTTAATCTCACGCCTATCGGTTTTTCGGCCACCGCAGACATGACCAATGAAGATGCGCGCGAACTCGAATCCGAGCTCGCCCGGTTGCACCAGGAACACCGAGATCTCGATGCCGCGATCGATGCACTGCATCAATCGCCTGCCCCCGACCTATTGCGGTTGCAGCGGTTGAAGAAGCGCAAGCTGTTGTTGCGCGACCGTATCGCCTTCATCGAAGACCAGATCACGCCCGACATCATCGCCTGATCCACAGGGCAGCTTTTCGCGGCGGCTCGCCGCATGTGAATCCGCTTGACTCCAAAAGAACAAAATAGGAACATTTAGCCAGCCCAACGCCCCCAGGAAACGCCCGAGAAACACCAAGGACAACGCAGATGTCGGCAACCGCCCTTTTCGACAACAGCCATTATGAACAGGCCTGCGATCAGGCGATCGCGATGTGCGACGGCAATCTGCGCAGCACCATCAAGGCGCTGATCATGGCCAACGAATATCTGGAGGCAGAGCTGGAAGAATTGCAGGCGGCGATTTCGGCCGGCTGCATTCCGGAGACCTCGCGCAGCAAGATGCGGAGCAAGAGCAGCGCCGCCTGAGTTTCAAAGCGCGACGAGATCGCGCTTTGATTTTTTCAGCATGATCTTATCGGAAAACCGCTTCACACTTTTCCGGATCATGCTCTATTGGAGCGCAATGCCATGTCGGACGTGACCTACTACGTTGCAATGCCCTTCCTGATCGATGCCGACGGATCGCCGGTCGCGGGCGCCGCGGAGGAATGCCAGAGCTCGACGGCCGCGTTACGGCGCGCCGAGATCTTGTCGCACGGCGCCGGCAACATCGGCGCAGTCGCGTTCAGCCGCAGCGGCGATCCCATGACCGGCGAATTCGGTGACGCCACGCTGCTGCGCAAATTCGGCAACGTGCCGGAAGATCTCGCCACGCTGTGAGGGTTATTGTTTGAGCATGATCTCTTCGGAAAACCGCTTCACACTTTTCCGGATCATGCTCTAGCTGCTGACGAGCCTGATCCGCGGCTCGTGCCGCCGGCTGGCCTTGCGCACATACATGGCCGCATCGGCTTCCTCCATGGCGCGGCCTGGGTCGGACTGCGCTCCCAGCAGCGCAACACCGGCGGAGGCGCCCGCGGTCACATGCTGGCCGCGAAAGACAAAGGACAATTCGTCGATCGCCTGCTCGAAGGCCGCCGCCTTCGCCTTGGCATCAGTCTCGCTGAGATTCCAGAGCAGCAGCGCGAACTCGTCGCCGCCGAGCCGGCCGACCACGTCTGAGGCGCGGACCTGCCGCGTCAGCGCGCTGGCGATCTCCTTGAGCACCGCGTCGCCAGCGGCATGGCCGAAGGAATCGTTGATCGGCTTCAGCCGGTCGACGTCGAGCACGATCAGTGCGCCGCTGGCGCGATACCGCTTCATGTAGGCGATTGCGCGCGTGAGCTCGCGCTCGAAGCCGCGCCGATTCGGGATCTCGAGCAGGAAATCGGTGTCGGCGGCAGCTTCCAGTTCCGCGACCCGCCGCTCCGCCGCCTTGAGCTTGCTCCGCAGGCCGCGGATGGTCGCCTTGGTGTCGTCGGCAGTCGACGCTCCGCGCGGTGCCGGCTTGACCGAATTCTTGGCCGGATTCGTAGCCGGATTCCTGGCCGGGCGCTTCGCGGCGGTGTTGGATCGGCTCGCGCCCGCTTTTCGGCCCTTTTTGGCCTTCGCAGCGCTCGCCCTTTTTGGTTTCTTCATGGGCATCCTGCTCAATGAAGGCTTGCGGGGATTCACCAAGACAGGATAGTGCATTCCCTTCTCCTTGCCACCGCCTTGCGAGCCACCGGCCGGAACCGTTAATCTGGCCTATCCTTCTGTTTTCCGAGCACAATTGACGTCATGACCGCGCCGATCGCCATTATCATGGGAAGCCAGTCTGACTGGGAGACGATGCGGCACGCCGCCGACACGCTCGCAGCTTTGGGCGTTACCGCCGACACCCGCGTCGTTTCGGCCCACCGCACCCCAGACAGGCTGTTTGCCTTCGCCAAGAGCGCCAAGGCGGCCGGCTTCAAGGTCATCATTGCCGGCGCCGGTGGCGCTGCGCATCTGCCGGGCATGGCGGCGGCGCTGACGGAACTGCCGGTGTTCGGCGTTCCCGTCGAATCCAGGACGCTCAAGGGCATCGATTCGCTCTATTCAATCGTGCAGATGCCTGCGGGCATCCCGGTCGGCACCCTCGCCATCGGCAAGGCCGGCGCCATCAACGCGGCGCTGCTTGCGGCCGCCGTGCTGGCGCTGTCCGACCCGGCTTTGTCCGATCGCCTCGCCGCCTGGCGCAAGGCGCAGACTGATGCGGTCGCCGAGCGCCCGGAGGACAAGGCGTGACGGACGCAAAGCAGGTGAAGCTGAAGCCCGGCGACACCATCGGCATCCTCGGCGGCGGACAACTCGGGCGGATGCTGGCGATGGCCGCGGCGCGGCTCGGCCTGCGCTGCCAGGTGTTCTCGCCCGATCCGGACTCGCCCGCCTTCGACGTCGTGCTGAACGCGACCTGCGCCGAATATGCCGACGTCGAGGCGCTCGAACTGTTCGCGAACGACGTCGACGTCATCACCTACGAATTCGAGAACGTGCCGTCCGCCGCCGCGATGGTGCTGGATGCCCGCCGCCCGGTGCTGCCCAACCGCAAGATCCTCGAGACCACCCAGGACCGGCTCGCCGAGAAAGATTTTGTCACGCGCCTCGGCATCGGCACCGCCGCCTATGCCGACGTCACCTCGGTCGCTTCGCTGCGCGAGGCCATCGTCAGAATCGGCCTTCCGGCCGTGCTGAAAACCCGCCGCTTCGGCTATGACGGCAAGGGCCAGGCCATCATCCGCGAGGGCGACGACATCGCGAAAGTGTGGACCAGCCTCGCCACCAAATCGGCGATCCTGGAAGCCTTCATCCCGTACGAGCGCGAGATCTCCGTGATCGCCGCGCGCTCGACATCGGGCCAGGTCGAATGCTTCGACGTCACCGAGAACGAGCATCGCGACCACATCCTGAAGATATCCCGCGCGCCCGCGCAGATTCCGGACGCGCTCGCAGAGGAAGCGCGCAGCATCGCCGGCAAGATCGCAAGCGCGCTCGACTATGTCGGCGTGCTGGCAGTGGAGATGTTCGTGCTCGCCAATGGCACCGGACCAAAAGTGCTGGTCAACGAGATCGCCCCGCGCGTGCACAATTCCGGGCATTGGACGCTCGACGGCGCCTCGGTCTCGCAATTCGAGCAGCACATCCGCGCCATCGCCGGCTGGCCTCTGGGAAAGCCGGTGCGTCACGGCGAGATCGTCACCATGACCAATCTGATCGGCGACGAGATCAATGATTACGAGAAGTGGCTGACCGTCCCGGGCGCGACCGTGCACATCTACGGCAAGGGCGGCCCGCGCCCCGGCCGCAAGATGGGTCACGTCACCGAAGTCAGGCCGCCGAAAGCCGGATAACGGGACCGCAGCCAGGGCTACGATCCCGCTTTGCGATTAGGCCGTCTTGGCGCCAGCGACGACGCCGGTGGGCTCCTCGCTGAGCCAGCGATAGACCACCCCGCCCAGCGCGCCGCCGATCAGCGGTGCGACCCAGAACAGCCAGAGCTGCGCCATCGCCCAGCCGCCGACGAACAGCGCGGGACCGGTGCTGCGCGCCGGGTTCACCGACGTGTTGGTGACGGGAATGCTGACGAGATGAATCATCACGAGCGCGAGCCCGATCGCGAGCGGCGCGAATCCAGCGGGTGCACGGCCGTGGGTGGCCCCCATGATGACGAACAAGAACATCATCGTCATCACCACCTCGGTGAGGAAGCAGGCGACAAGGCTGTACTGCCCCGGCGAATGCGCGTCGTACCCGTTCGACGCAAAGCCCTTGGTGACGTCGAAGCCGGGGGCACCGCTGGCGATGATGTAGAGCAATCCGGCGGCAACGATTGCGCCACAGATCTGCGCGATCACGTAAGGCAGGATCTGGCCGGCCGGAAAACGCCCGCCGGCGGCAAGGCCGACCGTGACGGCCGGATTGAGATGGCAGCCCGAGATGTGCCCGATCGCATAGGCCATGGTGACGACGCTCAAGCCGAAAGCCAGGGACACGCCGACCAGGCCGATTCCGACCTGCGGAAAGCCGGCTGCAATGACTGCGCTGCCGCAGCCTGCGAATGTGAGCCAAAAGGTCCCGATGGCTTCAGCGGCGTATTTCTTCATGTTCATGTATCGTCCCCTCATTTCAAAGATTCCGGAACAAAGCTCCGGTCGCGGCCCCACTATTGGCACCAAATCCCCTGAATCGGTGCCGCACGGAGGTATTTTCGCCGCATTTAATGGCCGAACTAGGCCCGAAAATCCGCTTGGCCGGTGGACATCTCCGGTTTTGTCTGATACATCCGCGCGCTCAAGGTTAAGGGCTTGCGCTTTTTGCCATCCCCTTTGTCCTACCAGAATTCAAATCCGATCCACTGAAGAGGATGCCGCGTGCAGGTTCTCGTTCGCGATAACAATGTCGACCAAGCCCTCAAGGCGCTGAAGAAGAAGATGCAGCGCGAGGGTATTTTCCGCGAGATGAAGCTCCGCGGTCATTATGAGAAGCCCTCCGAGAAGAAGGCCCGCGAAAAGGCCGAAGCCGTGCGCCGCGCGCGCAAGCTGGCCCGCAAGAAGCTGCAGCGTGAAGGCCTGCTGCCGATGAAGCCGAAGCCGGTGTTCGGCGCCGGTCCCGGTGGTGATCGCGGTGGTCGTGGCGGCCCGGGTGCGGGCGCAGGTGCAGGTCCGCGCGGACCGCGCTGATTTTGCCTGACTTGCAAGACTGAACTTGCAAGACTGAGTTTTCGATGACGCGGGCCCTCGGCCCGCGTTATTGTTTTGTGAGCGGTGCCTTTCTGGGACGGGGCACTACCATGCGGCACCAGCGCGAGCGAACCGTAGATGGCCTCCCCTTTCCCTGAGCGCAGCATGGCGCAACTGCGCCGGATCTCGCGTCAGCCGCTCACGCTCGGTTTAATGGGGATTGCGCTATGCGGCTGCTCCTTCGACCTGGGCTCCCTGATGCCGGAGAAGGACAAGCCGCAGGAGGCGCCCAAGGCGGCCGCCGCGCCAGAGAGCGCGGTCAGCGCCGGTAGCGTCACCGAAGCCCGGGCCCACACCGCAAAGGCGCAAGCCCTCGCCAAGTCAGGCGAGACGGCCGCAGCGCTGGATGAGTTCAATCGCGCCGTTGCGCTCGATCCCTACAATGCGCAGGCGCTCTATGGCCGCGGCCTGATCTACCAAGGCAACAACGAGCACGATTTCGCGGTCGCCGATTTCAGCGCCGCCAACGGGCTCAATCCGCAAAAGGTCGAGCCGCTGCTCGGCCGCGCCACCAGCTATCTCGCCCTCGGCAAGGTCAAGGAAGCGGCGGCCGATCTCGACGAAGCCTCCGAGGCCGATCCGCACAATGCCCAGGTCTGGACTGCGCGAGGACAGGCTTATGAACGGCTGCGCGACAAGGCCAAGGCGGCAGCCTCCTACAACAAGGCGGTCGCTCTGCGTCCACGCGACGATGCCGCCCGCAGCGGCCTCGCCCGCGTCGGCGGCTGACAAACTTAGAGGAAGCGCGGACGCTACCTTAATCGGGGGTGGAACTCTTCGGCAGGACGGAGTGGAACATCGACTTCATGCCCGACAGCATCTCGTCCGCGACATTGGTCTTCTTCGGCCGCGGCATAGTTGCGCCGGCATCGGCACGCAGGTCGAGCGGCGGCGCGATCACCGGGACGGGAATGTCAGCCGGCGGCGTGATCCGATTCGGGTCGTCGTTGCCGAGCGAGGCCGTGTAGGACGGCGACGAGCCGCCATTGCCATACGCCTCGGTGGAAGGCGTGGACACCGTAATCGGCGGCGGCAGCGGACGGAGGACCGTGGACGGCTCGGTCGTGACGACCCGCGGGGCCTCCGGCGTGCGGACGGCTTCGCGCATCGCGGGCTCGGGGGTCCGCTCGACCGGCTTGGTCTCGGCGGATTTGGCCTCGGCTGCCTTTTCGGCAGCCTTTGCTTCAGCAGCCTTTTCGGCCGCCTTAGCCTCAGCAGATCTGCCCTCAGGCGACTTGCGCAAACGCTCGATGGCGGCACGCGCCAGATCGTTGGCGTCGGGGGTCGCGGCCGGGGACGCAGCAGCCGGCGCCGAATTGGCCTCCATCACTGGAGCGGTGGCTGCCGGAGCAGGCTTGGCGGCTGCCTTCTCACGTGCCGGGGGGCGGCCGTGCGAAGCGGTGTCGGAGGGAGCAACGTCCGCGGGCTTGGTGTCCGCAGCCTTGGTCTCGGATTTGTCCGCAGGCTTCTCGACCGCCGCCTTCTCGGTCACGTTCTTCTCGGAGACGCCCTTGGCCTTGACGCCGGGAGCGGGAAGGCTGGCGGTGTCGGCAGGCTTGCCATCCTTGCCGGCCTCGGCAGGTGCAATGACGGCCGCGGGGGCATCAGCCGCCGGCTTGGCGTTGATGTAGTGGTTAACGATGTAAGCCCCGATGATCGTTGCGAGCACCGAGGGTAAGATATCCATCGAGATTTTAGCGAGGTATTTCAGCATTTCTCGGCCACTCCCCGCGCGATCAGATGCGGGAACTTTGGGGCATTGTAAGGGATCAACTGCGACGGATCGATGGCAAAGGTTACACGTGCCTTACGGCTTCAGCTCGATCTCAAGGAACACGATCTCGGTTGAGGTTTCGTTAAGTACGTCATGTTGGACGCCGGTCTTGCGGAAGTAGGATTTTCCGGCCGCGAGCTGCGCCTTGGAACGCTCCCCATTGGGCGCCACGATGGTCATTTCGCCGGCCACGACGGGAACGATCACGTAGTCCATCCCGTGGGTGTGATGCCCGGTCGCGCTGCCCGGGGCGAGCCGCCATTCGGTCACCCGGACCTCTTCGTTGTCGATCTGGACCTCGGACTTGGCGGCAAGCATCGGAACTCTCCAAAAATAACCTAAAGCGCGGGCGCGCTTCAGGGCACAAACACCATGAACACGTAGACGGCAAATACCACCATATGGACCAGCCCGAACAGGACATTGGTCCTGCCCGTGCCAAAGGTCAGCATGCTCAGCAAGAATGTCAGGAACAGCAGCGCCGTATTCTGCGGATTGAGCCCCAGCACGAGCGGCTGGTCGAGCGCATAGGTGGCAAGCCCGACGGCGGGAATCGTCAGCCCGATGGTCGCAAGCGACGACCCGAGCGCCAGATTGATGCTCTTCTGGAGGTCGTTCTTGCGGGCCGCGGCAATCGCGGAGACGCCCTCGGGCATCAGGATCAGGAGGGCGACCAGCAGGCCCGCGAATGCCGGGGGAGCGCCGATCTGGACCGCGACGGCGTCGACGACCAGCGAAAATTTCTTGGCCAGGAGCACGACGGCCAGCAGCGAGATCAGCAGCAGCGCGATGCTGAACGCCAGCATCCTGCCCGGCAAATGGGCCACCCCGCCCTCACCGTCCGCCCTCTCATGAACGAAGTAATCCTTGTGCAGGACGGTCTGGGTGTAGAGGAACACGCCATAGAGCACGATCGTGATGAGGTCGACGAAGCCGAGCTGGAGCGTCGAATAGATCGGGCCCGGCGTCGTCAGCGTGTAATTGGGCATGATCAACGTGAGGGTCGCGAGCGCGATCAGCACGCTGAGATAGACGTTGGCACCGGAGACCTGAAAGCCCTGCTCGCGGTAGCGCAGGCCGCCGATGAAGACGCAGAGGCCGACGAGGCCGTTGCAGACGATCATCACGACTGCGAACACAGTGTCGCGCGCGAGTTCTGGCGCCGGCTTGTCGCCCAGCATGATCGTGGTGATCAGCGCGACCTCGATGATGGTGACCGCGAGCGTCAGCAGCAGCGTGCCGTAGGGCTCGCCGATGCGCTCGGCGATCACCTCGGAATGATGAACGGCCGCGAACACGGTTCCGAACAGGATCACCAGCAAGACGACCGCGAACAGGCCGCCGCCGACCGATAGCGTAAAGCCGTAGCCGGTCGCGGTGACGATCAGGAACAACAGCACCGCCAGAGCGGGGAAGATCCATGACGACCGCGGCATCGGTCCGTGTGCGCTCATGCAGGCGATTCCTTCAACTGGGAGACCGATTATGCGTGAGAAGATCGCGCGCGTCAGCCCTCAGGACCCATTGATGAAGTTTCGTGCGATATCGGCGATGCCAAAGTTGCCGAGATCGTCATGCCCGCCGCCGGGAATGCGGACGAACTGCTTCGGCTCGCGAGCCAGCGCAAACAGCTTCTCGCCGAGTGCGATCGGGATGGTCTGATCCTGCGCCCCATGCACGATCAGGAGCGGCACTGTGACGCGTGCAATGCGCTCATCCGAGTGGAACGGGTCGCGCATCAGCAGGCGGACCGGGACGAAGCGGAAATGCGCAGCCGCTACATCGGCGATCGACGTATAGGGCGCCTCGAGGATCAGCTTGCCGACCGGGTGCTCGGACGCGATCGCGACGGCAACGCCGGTCCCGAGCGAGAAGCCCCAGGCGACGACGCGCTGGGCCTCGTAACGCTCCGCCGCGAATGAATACGCGATTGCCGCGTCGCGCAGCAACCCGTTCTCGCTCGGCGCGCCACTGGAGCCCGCGTAGCCGCGATAGGATAGCGCCACGAGACCAGTGCCGTCAGCCGTGATGGCCTTGAAGCGTCCGGCAAGACCGGCGAGAAAATCGCCATTGCCGTGGAAGAACAGGACCACGGCACGGCCGGGCTTCGCCGGCACGTGCCAGACGATGACCTTCTCGCCATCCGACGTGGTCAGGACGTGCTCTTCGGCCTGGGGAAACCCCGCGGCGGCGGGCGCGGTGCGCTCGGCGGTCGGGATCGGAAACAGCATGGCGCGCTGCTTCACATAGAGCAGGACGAGACCGGCGAGGTAGCCGGCGGCAACGACGATGGCGATCCATTTCAGGAATGTCATCGTGGCGCCGGCTCTCCGGCGCTACATCGCCTTGACGATGTTCTCTGTGACCTTCTTGGCGTCGCCGAGCAGCATCATGGTGTTGTCGCGGTAGAACAACGGATTGTCGATGCCGGCATAGCCGGACGCCAGCGAGCGCTTGATGAACATCACGGTGCCGGCCTTCCAGACCTGGAGCACGGGCATGCCGTAGATCGGCGAGGTCTTGTCCTCTTCGGCCGCCGGGTTGGTGACATCGTTCGCACCGATCACGAAGGCGATATCGGCCTGCGCGAATTCGGAGTTGATGTCCTCGAGCTCGAACACCTCGTCATAGGGTACGTTGGCTTCGGCCAGCAGCACGTTCATGTGGCCGGGCATACGGCCCGCGACCGGGTGAATGGCGTATTTCACCTCGACGCCTTCCTTCTTCAGGATATCGCCCATTTCGCGCAGCGCGTGCTGGGCCTGCGCCACCGCCATGCCGTAGCCGGGCACGATGATGACCTTCTGCGCGTTCTTCATGATGAAGGCGGCGTCGTCAGCCGAGCCGAGCTTGGCGGGCTTCTGCTCGCCACCGCCACCGCCGGCCGCGGCGGTCTCGCCGCCGAAGCCGCCGAGGATGACCGAGATGAAGGACCGGTTCATCGCGTGGCACATGATGTAGGACAGGATCGCGCCCGATGAGCCGACCAGCGCGCCGGTGATGATCAGCGCGGAGTTGCCGAGCGTGAAGCCGATGCCGGCCGCGGCCCAGCCCGAGTACGAGTTCAGCATCGAGATCACGACCGGCATGTCGGCGCCGCCGATCGGGATGATCATGAGCACGCCGAGCGCCAGCGCGATGATGACGATCAGCCAAAAGTCGAGCGCGCTGCCCGACATCACCAGCCCGACGATGAAGACGACCAGCGCGATCGCCAGCGCGATGTTGATGATGTGGCGGAACGGCAGGATGATCGGCGCGCCGCTCATCCGCGCGGACAGCTTCAGGAACGCGATCACCGAGCCGGTGAAGGTCAGCGCGCCGATGGCGACGCCGAGCGACATTTCGACCAGGCTCTGCGGATGGATGTTGCCGGGGGTGCCGATGTCGAAGGCTTCGGGCGCGTAGAACGCGCCGGCGGCGACCAGCACTGCGGCCATGCCGACCAGCGAGTGGAAGGCGGCGACCAGCTCCGGCATCGACGTCATCGGCACGCGACGGGCGATCACCGCGCCGATGCTGCCGCCGATGGCGATACCGAGAATCACCAGGATCCAGGCGACGCCGTCCGCCGGCGGATGACTGGCGAGCGTGGTCGCGACCGCGATCCCCATGCCGATCATGCCGAACAAATTGCCCTGGCGCGACGAAGCCGGGCTCGACAGCCCGCGCAGCGACAGGATGAACAGCACTCCCGCCACGAGATACAAAAATGCAGAGAGGTTGGCGCTCATCTCAGGTCCCCATTGATCCCTTCAGCCCGAGGTGGCCGCTTACTTCGACTTCTTCTTGTACATCGCCAGCATGCGCTGGGTGACAAGGAAGCCGCCGAAGATGTTCACGCAGGCAAAGATGAGCGCGATGAAGCCGAAGCCCCGCGCCCAGCCGGAGCCGCTCGAAATCATGCCGACGCCGACCGCGAGCAGCGCACCGACCACGATCACCGAGGAGATCGCGTTGGTGACGCTCATCAGCGGCGTATGCAGCGCGGGGGTCACCGACCACACCACGAAATAACCGACGAAGACGGCGAGAACGAAGATCGACAGCCGGAAGACGAAGGGGTCGACGACCTGTGCAACATGCTCCATGGCGGCTCTCCTTAAACCTTCGGCTGGAAGTTCGGGTGGATCACGGCGCCGTCTTTCGTCAGCGCGGTCGCCTTGACCAGCTCGTCGTCCCAGTTCACGGCCAGCGATTTGCTGGCCTTGTCGACCATCGTTTCGATGAAGTTGAACAAATTGCGCGCGTAGAGGCTGGAGGCCGACGCCGCGACGCGGCCGGCGACGTTGGTGTAGCCGACGATCTTGATGCCATCGAGGTCGACGACCTCGCCGGCCTTGGCGCCCTCGACATTGCCGCCGCGCTCGACGGCGAGATCGACCAGGACCGAACCCGGCTTCATCGACTTGACCATGTCGGCCGAGACGAGCTTCGGCGCCGGCCGGCCCGGAATCAGCGCAGTGGTGATGACGATGTCCTGCTTCTTGATGTGCTCTGCGGTGAGCGCGGCCTGCTTGGCCTGGTATTCCTTGGACATTTCCTTGGCGTAACCGCCGGCGGTCTGCGCGTTCTTGAACTCCTCGTCCTCGACAGCGAGGAATTTCGCACCGAGCGATTCTACCTGCTCCTTGGTCGCGGGCCGCACGTCGGTCGCGGTGACGACGGCGCCGAGACGGCGCGCGGTCGCGATCGCCTGGAGGCCGGCAACGCCGACGCCCATCACGAACACTTTTGCGGCGGGCACGGTGCCGGCCGCCGTCATCATCATCGGGAAGGCGCGGCCGAAGGCCTCGGCGCCCTCGATCACGGCGCGGTAGCCGGCGAGGTTCGCCTGCGAGGACAGCACGTCCATCACCTGCGCACGCGTGATGCGCGGCATCAATTCCATCGCGAAGGCAGAGACGCCGGCATCGGCGATCGTCTTCAGCGCAGCCTCGTTGCCGTAGGGGTCCATGATGGCGATGACGAGCGCGCCGCGCTTGTACTGCGCGAGCTCGGAGGCCTCGGGGCGCTTCACCTTGATGATGATGTCGGCGTCCTTCAGCGCGTCGGCGCTGACGGTGGCGCCCACGGCGGTGAATTCGGAATCCGGCAGGCCCGACTTGAGGCCGGCGCCCGGCTCAACGGCGATCTCGGCGCCCAGCGCCTTGAACTTCTTCACCGTATCAGGCGAAGCGGCAACACGCGGCTCCGACGGATCGATTTCCTTGGCAACGGCGATCTTCATAGGCCCTCCGGCGACGCGGGCAAAAACGCGCACGCGAACTTAGCGTCACTCCCGCAACGTTGGATACCGGTTTTGGAACCGGCTTGTATGCAAATTTTATAAGCAGCCGCCGGCGTTGGCGGATGCAGCAGGCGCTGGATCAGGTCAGGAAGATCGCCATCAGGATGACGATGAGCGCAACCGAGGCCGTTCCGTACTTCACCAGCTTGATGAAGCCCTCATAGGTCTGCTCGTGAGCAACATAGTCGTTGCCGTCAGCAGTGGTGTACGCCACTTCGCTATGGTCAGCCATCGATTGTCCCCGGTCGAAAGTCGAATTCTTGGGCTGGGATACCTTAATCCTTCGGGCAGGGCAACGGCAGGCAGACGCGGTTTTGCCGCAAATCAGGTCATTTGGAATCCAGATTGTCGCGAATCCAGCGTGTCAGGCTCTGCTCGCTGACTTCACCGGCGGCGAGCGAGAGGATGATCGCCGTCGCTTCTGCAGGATCGGGACTGAAGACCACGCCGTTCTTGTGAAGAAATACCATCATCGCCATGAAAGCGATGCGCTTGTTTCCGTCGACAAACGCGTGATTCTTCGCAAGCCCGAATGCATAGGCTGCAGCAAGCTCGTCGAGCGGCGCCTGCTCGTCGCGCCATTTGTTGATCGGCCGCTCCAACGCCGAACGCAGCATCCCTTCATCGCGCAATCCCGGCGCTCCGCCGAAACGACGGAGTTGCCGGCTATGAATTGCGACAGCCTGCTCGTAGGTGATCCAGAGCGGCTCCTGAAGATCGCTCATGCGCGTCGCCGACTATTTTGCAAGCGCAGCGAGCGTGTCGCGATACTTGTCCATCACCTCGTCGGCGATTTCCATCGTCCGCTCGAAGTCGGGATCGTAGGGCAGCAACTGAAAACCACCCCCGGGTAATTCCACGATGTGCAATTGCTGTCCGCGCTTGAGATCGAGCCGCTGCATCAACTCGCGGGGCAGCAGCAGACCGTCTGAATTGCCGATCTTCTTGATTTCGATCTTCATGACCTAGCCTCCGGTCAGCACGTTATACATGTGTATAACGCCCCACTGGCGGCCGTTCAACAAATGTTTTACGTCCCCTAACCCTGATCCAGCACGGCGATCGCGCCTGCTGCGGTGACGGGCCGGTCGATGACCGGCCACCCCAGGGCGCGGCGGACCTCATCGATCACCGCCTCGCCCGGCTCGTTAAATCGGGCCGTATGCGGATCGACGCCGCATCCGACGGCCACCGGATTGTCGCCGGACAGGAAGCCGTGGGCCATGTGGAAACCGAGCGCGCGATAGACCTCGAACTGCTCTTCGGAGAAGAACTGGTCGCCCGTGGTCTCGTGCGGGAACGCGGCGTGCCGCCGCCCATAGTCGCGGATGTAATCATTCTCGTCTCCGGTCAGGGACGACTTGAGATAGACGAGATAGCCGGTGTCGCCGGCGCCATAATCGATGGTGCCGATGGCGACATGGACGTGATCGATCGGCTTGTCATCGCGCCGGCCTCGGGACGTCGCCGGGTCCGCATTGCACGCCATCACCGCCCGCGTGCGCTCGTGGATCGGCATCCAGGGCAGATCGATCCGGACGCCGAGATCGATGCGGGCATAACGCTGCAGCGTCATCAGCGAGGCGAAGTTCATCGGCGTGTCCGCTTCCGCATCCACGGCGATGATGACCCGGCAACGCCGGCGCAGCAGCTCATAGACGCCGAGATTCTCGATATGGCCGCCGTCGGTGAGATAGACGCCGTCGCTGTTCTCATAGAGACGGCCGGAGATTTCCGACCAGAAATAGAGCGGCGAGAAGCGGCGGAACCAGCGCGCGCTCACGTAGCGCGGATTCCTCAGCCAATAGCCGAGCCGGACGTTGAGAAGCGCGAGCGTCGGCGTCAACGCGCGGATCGAGTTCGACCCCATGTTCGACGACGCAGCCGCTCCGGAGATCGCCATCGCCGTGGCGAGGTCGAGACTTTGCTCGGCCCTCTCGACGGCCAGTGTCGCCGCGTAGCCGGTCGCCTCGCTCCCGACATTGCGCGGTGAGAACATGAAGAAGTCGGCGTTGCGGCCACGCCGGTTGGCAAAATCCGAACCCTGGATGTTCAGCGCGGTGTTGATGAGGTGATAAGGCGCCAGCAGCGTGGCCCCGGCTTGTTCGCTGCCATCAGGGTCGCCTGCATTCGCGACGCCATAGAGGTCGCTCAGCTTTATGCGATCGAGCGGCTTGAAGTCGCGGCCCTGGTCGAGACTGGCCTCGGCGCGTGCGAGATCGCTCTCGGCCGGCCGGGTCGGGTCGAACAGGAAGGCTTTGCTCAACCGGTCGCGGTAGAGCCGGTGCAGCGAGTTGGCATTCGGCGTCAAAAGCCAGGAGACCAGGAACAGCAACAAGCCCGTCAGCGCATACAGGACAATCACCGGCAGGGTGTAGGAATAGGCTGCGTCGGACGCGGTCCCCTGGAACAGTTGCGGGAAGCGCGGCCGCACCTTTCGCGTGAGCCATTGGGCTGCAGCTTGGAGCCACGCCGGTGCGTGCCAGGTCGCCAGCCGATCCGAGTTCATATCAACGCGCGGCTCGGGGGACGGCTCAACCTTCTCGGCAAGTTCGATGGCGGCGTTCCGGTCGAGCTGGACCTTGCCTGCAAGGCCTCCGGGAAGCGATGCGTTCAGTTTCGCCTTGGCGATGCAGTCCCTCTGTTCGGTCTGGGCCGAGCAATCCCTGAAGATGTCGTTGGAGATCCCCCAATAGGACAGATTGAGATAAGCGACCCAGATGATCAGCGGCAAGGCGAGGCCGGCGATCCAGAGCGCGATCTTGGCAACGACCGCTAGCAGCATCGATCCCCGCTGCGAGGATACGCTGTTGCCCTTCAACAGTTCGAGGAATTGCTGCCGGAACGCGGTGACGAACACCCCGATCGGTGCCGCGACGGCGGCAAGCGACTGGATCCAGGTCACCGCGACGCCGCCGACCGGCCCGCCGATCACGCTGCTGTCGGCAACATCGAACATCTGCCGCAGCATGAACGGCTGAAATTCGAAGAAGGCGATGGCTGCCAGCAGGACCATGAAGGTCGCCCCCACGGTCGGCAGGTGCGAGCGAAATTCCTGGCGATGACTCGGGCGGGCGAAGGACCGCACGATCGCCCACAGGAAAAAGAGTCCGATCACGATGATCGTCGTCGCAAGGGTGAGCGCGAAATTCTTCACCTGGAGCACCCGCGCGAAGTCGCAGGCGGCACCGACCACGACGACGATGCCGGCGGCGTAGACGTACACGATGGCGGGACCGCTGCCCCTTTCGGATCGCGAGCCGAAATAAGCCAACACGCCGCACGCAAGCAGGATTGCGCCGACGATGGCACCGACCGCCGTGAATCCGTGCTGATTCACGAAGCCGAAATCGTGCAGCTCGCACCCGCTGGAATCGCCGATGCTGACGCCGAACAGGTTTGCGACCGTCAGGCATTTCCGCGTCGGCGTCGACCAGATGGTGACTGCCGCCAGCATCAGCACGATCGGAAGGATGATCCCGATATTGGCGACCAGCCCGCGTACCACGATGGCAATGCCGGTAAGCAGATCGCGCACCCCGGCGGGGATCAGATAATTGGAGCAATTCCTGATATGCCCGACGGAGGCGGTATCGCTGATTTCGTTCGCGGTCGCGGTGCCGCCCGAGGGCCTCTCCCCGAACACGAAACGCCGCGCCACCGTCATGGTCGCGCTGAGCGAGGTGCCGATATAGCCGCCGCCGGAGACGGTCGAGAGGTAGTCGATCCGCCGGAACAGATTGTGGTGGTTCAACGCCTGGAGGACGCCGAGGCAAAGCGCCGAGGAGCGAATGCCGCCGCCTGACAATGCGAGCCCGGTGACGTCGAGCATCTGGCAGGATTGCAGACCATCCGTGCGGATCTGGCGCGCATCCTCGCGCCTTGTGTTGATCGCTTCGATTTCATCGCGAACGATCTGGTGGTGCTTCTCGCACCACGGCATTTCCTCAGTGGAGCGAGGCGTGCGAGCTTCAACGAGCTGCGTCGGCCGGACCTGATCGAGCATGCGTGCCTCCCCTGGGCGGCGGAGCACCGGCAATCAATGGTTGTAAAATGGAATAAAAAATAGCCTTATGAAAATAAGTCTCGCCGGGGATTCAAACGTTCAATCCTACATCGCAGGCGCGTGCGATCGCGAAAATCGCACGGCAATGCGCCGGCTGGAACCCGGCAGGTGCCGCCTGAATGGGCGACACCGGCCGGGTTTGGGAAGAGTTCCCGGGCCGCGCGTCAGGCACACGCGGCCCGCCGCTTCAGCCCATCGCCTCCAGCTCGTCGATCATGCCGGCGATGACCGAGAGACCGCCGTCCCAGAACTTTGGATCCTTGGCATCGAGCCCGAATGGCCGCAGCAGCTCGGAGTAATGCTTGGTGCCGCCGGCGGCGAGCATGTCGAGGTAGCGCTCGGCAAAGCCTTCGGCGGCGTTCTCGTAGACGGCGTAGAGCGAGTTCACGAGGCAATCGCCGAACGCGTAAGCGTAGACATAGAACGGCGAGTGGATGAAGTGCGGGATGTACATCCAGTAATTCTCGTAGCCCGCCTTGATCTCGATCGCGGGGCCCAGGCTCTCGCCCTGCACCGACAGCCAGATCTCGCCGAGCCGCGTCGCCGTCAGCTCGCCGTTCTTGCGCTCGGTGTGGACCGCGCGCTCGAACGAATAGAACGCGATCTGCCGCACCACGGTGTTGATCATGTCCTCGACCTTGCCAGCGAGCAGCGCCTGACGCTGCTTTGCGCTCTTGGTTTGCGCCAGCAGCCGGCGGAAGGTCAGCATCTCGCCGAACACGCTTGCAGTCTCCGCCAGCGTCAGCGGCGTCGGCGCCATCAGCGCGCCGTTCTTGGCCGCGAGCACCTGGTGCACGCCATGGCCGAGCTCATGCGCGAGCGTCATCACGTCGCGCGGCTTGCCCTGGTAGTTCATCAGCACGTAGGGATGCGCCGAGGGCGTGGTCGGATGCGAGAACGCACCCGGCGCCTTGCCCGGACGCACCGGCGCGTCGATCCAGCGATCGGTGAAGAAGCGTTCGGCGATGTCGGCCATTTTGGGCGAGAAGCCGCGATAGGCCGTCAGCACCATGTTGCGCGCGTCGGGCCAGCCGATGACATCGGTCGCCGCGAACGGCAGCGGCGCGTTGCGGTCCCAATAAGCCAGCCGCTTCCTGCCGAACCACTTCGCCTTCAGCGCGTAATAGCGATGCGACAGCTTTGGGTAGGCCGCGCGCACCGAGGCGACCAGCGCATCCACCACCTCGCGCTCGACGCGGTTGTTCAGATGGCGGGAATCCGCAACGTCCTGAAAGCCGCGCCAGCGGTCGGAGATATCCTTGTCCTTGGCCAGCGTGTTGGTGATCAGCGCAAAAGTGCGCTCATGGGCCTTGAAGGTCTTTGCCAGCGCTTCGGCGGCGGCCTTGCGCTTGGCACCGTCACGATCCTGCAGGAAATTGAGCGTCGGCTCGATCGCGAGTTCTTTTGCGCCGACCTTGAAGCGCAGGCCGGAGATGGTCTGGTCGAACAGCCGGTTGAAGGCGGAATAGCCGGTCTGCGACTTCTCCAGGAAGAGCTGCTCGAGCTTGTCGTCGAGCTGGTACGGCTTCTCCTTGCGCAGATCCTCGATCCACGGACGGTAATACGCGAGCTCCGGCGCCTCCATCGCGCGGTTCAAAATATCGTCATCGACACGGTTGAGCTCGAGCGCGAAGAACAGCAGATGCGTGGACGCCGCCGTCAGCCGCTCCGAGACATCGCCGTAAAACTTTGAAATCTTGGGGTCAACGCTGTCGCCGGCATGGATGAGACCGGCATAGGAGCCGAGACGGCCGGCCAGATCGTCGATCGCCTCATAGCGTCGCACGGCTCTCGCGAGCCATTTTCCGCCATCTTCATTTGCTGTCCCTGTCGCGAGCTTGCCCTTGAAGTCCGTCTCGAACGCGACGCAATCGGCATCCATCTTTGCGAGATCACGCGCCACTTCCGGCGCATCGATCCCGGAATAGAGATCGGCCAGGTTCCACTCCGGAAGCTTGTCGGTCTTGCTCGCAGGCTTGCTGGAGGGTTTTGCCTTGGTGGCGGATTTCTTGACGGCGGATGTCTTGGTGGCTGGCTTGCGGAGAGCGGGCTTCTTCAAGGCAGACTTCTTGAGAGCAGATTTGGAGCGCGAATTCATTGTGTGGGAAACCTGTGTTCAACAATCGCGACGGCGGGCGGGGGCATCAAGGTTTAAGAGTGCGTTAATCGGCTTCGGCCAGAGTGCCCCGATTCGAGACAGATAGTAGTAGCGTGCGGGGAACACCATGGCTGCCAGTATTTTGATCGCCGACGACGACGCAGTAGCCCGCCGGCTGGTCGAGAACATGGTGCAGAAATGCGGCTATGAGACGATCGTCGTGGACTCCGGCGACGCCGCGATCGCCACCCTCACCGCCCCCGATGCACCTGTCATCGACGCCGTCATCCTCGATCTCGTGATGCCCGGCCTCGATGGCATGGGCGTGCTGGCGAAGATCCGCGAAGCGGGCCTGACCGTGCCCGTCATCGTGCAGACCGCCCATGGCGGCATCGACAATGTGATCTCGGCGATGCGCGCGGGCGCGGCCGATTTCGTCGTCAAGCCGGTCGGCGTGGAGCGGCTTCAGGTTTCCTTGCGCAACGCGCTCAACGCTTCAGCGCTCAAGGGCGAATTGCAGCGCATCCGTCACAGCCGCGAGGGCCGGCTGACCTTCTCCGACATCATCACCCGCGCCGAGGCGATGGCGGGCGTGATGCGCGCCGCGCAAAAGGCGGCGGGCTCGTCGATCCCCGTACTGATCGAGGGCGAGTCCGGTGTCGGCAAGGAGATGTTCGCACGCGCCATCCATGGCAGCGGCGAGCGCAAGGCCAAGCCGTTCGTCGCGGTCAATTGCGGCGCGATCCCCGACAACCTCGTCGAGTCCATCCTGTTCGGCCACGAGAAGGGCGCCTTCACCGGCGCCACCGAACGCCACACCGGCAAATTCGTCGAGGCTCATGGCGGCACGCTGTTCCTGGACGAGGTCAGCGAGCTGCCGCTGACCGCGCAGGTCAAGCTGCTCCGCGCGCTGCAAGAAGGCGCAGTCGAGGCCGTCGGCGGCCGCAAACCGTTGAAGGTCGACGTCCGCATCATCTCGGCAACCAATCGCAGGCTGCTGGAACGGGTGAAGCAGGGCCACTTCCGCGAAGACCTGTTCTACCGCCTGCACGTGCTGCCGCTGACGATCCCCTCGCTGCGCGCCCGTCGCGAGGACATCCCGCATCTGCTCCGGCATTTCCTGGCGCGGTTTGCCGCCGAAGAGAACCGAACCATCACCGGCATCAGCGGCGACGCGGTCGCGCACCTCACCCAGCTCGACTGGCCCGGCAACATCCGCCAGCTTGAAAACGCGGTCTACCGCGCGGTAGTGATGAGCGAGAGCGACCAGCTTGGCCCTGCCGACTTCCCCCTGCTCACTTCGCAGCCGCATCATCACGAGACGGAGATTCCGACCGCGCCGCTGATGATCGAACCGATCGCGGCGCCCTCGATGGTGTCGGGTGGTGAAATACCAATCGCGCCGCTCCCCCTGGCCGGCGCCCTCTCCATGCTGACCCCGACCGGCGATGTCCGCCCGCTGGAGGACATGGAGAACGAGATCATCCGTTTCGCCATCTCGCATTACCGCGGACAGATGTCCGAAGTCGCCCGCCGCCTCAAAATCGGCCGGTCCACCCTTTACCGCAAACTCGACGAAGCCGGGGTTCCCGGCCATGGCGGCAAAAGCGGCGAGGAGACGCACTGAGCCTCATGCGAACGGAGGTTCGCGCGACCCGACAAGGCCGCTGCAAGCCGTTGAATTACGGCAAAATTCGGCGGCGACTTGAACCGTGACTTGGAAGTGACAGACAGAGGGAAAAGCGCGTGCTGCAAGCGCACAATCCGTTGCCAAGAGGCTCCCTTGAAGTCAGTTTGTCGTGAGTTGTCCCGGGTAGCGCTGGCTGCGAAATCGGGGCCTGTATATCGTCTGCGTAAGAATCGTTGCGTGCAGGCGTGCAACTTTCAAGAGGCCGGCGCGGTTTAGCCGAAGCTCAATAGGCGATAACGAAAGCTGTTCCACGAGGGACAGTTCACCCGAGGGGTGCGACACAATGCGTGACTGTTTGAACCACCGTCGAGGCTTTGACCGCGTCCTGATGACGGTCGCGGCGACCTTCCTCACGGTATCGGCCGGCTCGGCGCTGGCGCAGGATCAGGCGCGCAGCAGCGCGGCCGAGCTCGCGATCGAAGCCGCGATCCCGCGCCCCGAGCCCGCAAACGTCCCGCCCCCGACCGCCTCCGACATCAAGCTCGACACCACCGCCACGGTGCAGGACTCCGCAAGGGAGCCGACGAAGGAACCCGTGAAGGCCGAAGCCGCCCCGGCCCCGGCCAAAGTCGAGACGAAGCCTTCCGACGTCGCAACGACGCCCGCGCCCGAGGCGCCGAAGAGCGAGACGGCCAAGATCGAACCTGCAACGACTGAACCGGCAAAGGCCGACACTGCGACCGCCACGCCGGCTGCGCCTGCGGCACCTGCTACTGCCGCGGCTCCGGCCGCCGAGCCCGTGAAGGCCGCGAGCAACGTTCCCGCTGCCGACCAGCCGGTCGCCGACAAGCTCAAGGACCTCATCGGCGCCAAGACCTCGCGCCATTTCGACCGCAAGAACGAGCGCGCCGCGATCGAGAAGTTTTATGGTGCACGCGACTTCGCGCCGGTCTGGACGCAAGCCGGCAGCCTGACCGCCTCCGCCAAGGGCGTGATCGCGCGGCTGAAGGATGCCGCCTCCGACGGTCTCAACCCCGCCGATTATCCGGTGCCGGATTTCGCCGCCGCCACGAGCCCCGATGCGCTCGCGGACGCCGAGCTGAAGCTCACCGCCAGCATGTTCGACTATGCGCGCCAGGCGCAGAGCGGCCGTATGCACTGGTCGCAGGTCAGCGCCGACATCCTCTATCCCGAACATCCGGTCGACCCGAGCGACGTGCTCGTCAAGGTCACGACCGCGGCTGACGCCTCCGCAGCGCTCGACAGCTACAACCCGCCGCAAAAGCTCTACAAGGAGCTGAAGGCCAAGCTTGCGGAGCTGCGTGGCCAGGGTAGCGGCCCGGTGGTCGAGATTGCCGATGGCCCGGCGCTGAAATACACCCCGGCCGGCAAGAAGCAGGCGGAGATCGTCATGGACGATCCGCGCGTGCCGCAACTGCGCGCCAAGCTCGGCCTCGCCGAGAACGCCAGCGACACCCGCTATGACGTGACGGTGGCCGAAGCCGTGCGCAAATTCCAGAACAGCGTTGAGATGAAGGCGACCGGCATTCTCGACGACAAGACTGTCAGGGCGATCAACACCCCGAAGCGCGACAAGCAGATCGACGTGGTGCTGGTGAACATGGAGCGCTGGCGCTGGCTGCCGCGCGATCTCGGCGTGCCCTCGCTGGGCGATGCCTATGTCATCCTCAACATTCCCGACTACACGCTGAAGGTGATGCAGCGGGGCCAGCAGGTCTGGACCACCCGCGTCGTCACCGGCAAGCCGGGCCAGCACGCCACCCCGCTGCTGACCGAGACGATGAAGTACATCACGGTCAACCCGACCTGGAACGTGCCGCCGTCGATCGTCTATGGCGAATACCTGCCGGCATTGCAGCAGGATCCGACCGTGCTTCAGCGCATGGGCCTGAAGCTCGAGCAGAACCGCGACGGCTCGGTGCACATCTCGCAGCCGCCCGGTGAAGCCAACGCGCTCGGCCGCATCCGCTTCAACTTCCCGAACAAATTCCTGGTCTATCAGCACGACACGCCGGACAAGAACCTGTTCGCCCGGGACGACCGCGCCTTCAGCCATGGCTGCATGCGTGTGCAGAACCCGGATCAATATGCGTCGGTGTTGCTCAACATCGCGATGCCGAACGAGAAGTACACGCCAGAGCGCGTGCGCAGCATGTACGGCAAGGGCGAAGTCGACCTGAAATTCCCGACCCCGATCCCGGTCAACATCACCTATCAGACCGCGTTTGTGGACGATGGCGGCAAGCTGCAATTCCGCAAGGACGTCTATGGCCGCGACGCGACCATGCTCAACATCCTGAAGAACGGCCGCGGCAAGGATCTCGAGAACGTCGTCGCGCACTCGCAGCCGAGCTATTCACGCCCGGCAACGACGCTGCCCGCGGGCGTGGCCGTGGCCAACAATGGCGGCGGCTTCGGCTCGTCGTCCGGCCCGAACTTCTTCGAGCGGCTGTTCGGGGCCCCGACCCCGCCGCCGGCTCCGGTCGGCCGCAAGCCGCAGCAGCGGGTGTTCACCCGCTGAGTCCGGCTCGGCCCCGGCACCTAATTTCTCGAAATTCTACAATAAAATCAGCGACCCTGTCCTCTGGACGGGGTCGCTTAACGTTAACCATTCTCCACCCGACCTCGGACAGTGGGCGTTTTTTTGCCACACTCAACCGTTTAGGTTTGTATTCTGACTTGGTTTGGGGTCGGGAAGGTCAACCTACAATTAACCTTCTCGCTTTAAGAAAGCGTTCACCCTCTTTCGCGCGCTAACGGGGTTGGCGGGAGAGTCCATTTTGAACGCTGGTCGACTGGGTGGGCTCTAACGTGCTGACTGGTCTCGCACGCCAATTTTCTGTGCTGTCGTTGTCCCATGCGGGAGTGAAGGCCGGATCCCGGATCGGCCTTGCTTCCGTATTGCTGCTTGCTGCCGCGGGCTCGGTTCACAACGCCGCCGCGCTGAACGAGACCAAGACGCTCTCCTTCCACCACACCCATTCCGGCGAAGACCTCACCGTCACCTTCAAGCGCGATGGCCGCTACGACGAAGCCGCGCTGAAGCAGCTCAACCATTTCCTGCGCGACTGGCGCACCCAGGACGAGACGGTCATGGACCGTCACCTCTTCGACATCCTCTGGGAAGTCTATCGCGACGTCGACGGCAAGCAGCCGATCCAGATCATCTCCTCCTATCGCTCCCCCGCCACCAACGCCATGCTCCGCCGCCGCTCCTCCGGAGTGGCGCGCTTCAGCCAGCACATGCTGGGACATGCGATGGACTTCTACATCCCGAACGTTCCGCTGGAGCAGATCCGCTTCGCCGGCCTGCGCCTGCAACGCGGCGGCGTCGGCTTCTATCCGACCTCCGGCTCGCCCTTTGTGCATCTGGACACCGGCAGCATCCGGCATTGGCCGCGTATGACGCATGATCAGCTCGCCCGCGTGTTCCCGGACGGAAAGACGGTGCATCTGCCGACCGACGGCACGCCGCTGAAGGGCTATGAGCTCGCCAAGGCCGAGATCGAACGCCGCGGTAGCGGTGATGACGGCGCCAGCAAGCCGGGCTTCTTCGCCGCTCTGTTCAAGGGCAAGTCGGCTCCGGCCGCCGCGAGCAGCGACGAGGATGATGAGGGCGCGCCCGCGCCGGCCGCCAAGCCGGCGACTGCGCCGACCGTGGTCGCCGCCGCAACCAAGCCTTCCGAAGCAAAGCCCGCCGATCCGGTGCCGACGCCCCGCGCCAAGCCGTCCGTCGCCGCCACGATCCAGCTCGCTTCCGCCGACGCGCAGCTCGTTGCGCCGCCAAAGCCCGCGCCCGTGGCTGACAAGCCCGCCGCCGGCAAATCTGCTGACGCAAAGCCGGAGACACCGGCCGACATCATCAATGCCCGGGGCTTCTGGGATGCACCGGCGACGCCGCAGCAGGCGACGCCGGCGCAGATCGCCGCACTGAAGGCCCGCCAGGCCCTGGCCGCCGCCACTGATCCGCAGCCGACTGCGAGCGTCTCCAACGCAACGCTTCAGGCGCTGGCCTACGCACCGGCTGCCTCCCCGGTCGACCGCGCCAATGTCGTCGCCGCCTCCGCGCCGATCCCGCGTCCGGCCCGCGCCGCGCGCAACACCGCGCCTGCGACCGAGATCAACAGTGTGGTCGGCAAGAGCACCGACGGCAGGATCGCGACCGCGACCCGGCTGTCTGCGGCCAAGGGCGAGAGCATCTGGCTCAAGATCGTGATGCTGTCGCCGAGCGCCAGCCGCGCGATGTCGGTCACGCTGATGGGCGAGCTCGATATGGCCGCACTGCGCGGCTATTTCGTCAAGCCGCAAGCCGTGATCGCGATGGGTTTTGCCGACGATCCGATGCAGGGCCTATCCTGCGACAGCTTTACGGGCTCGTCGACCGCGAAGCTTGAGACGACGTCGTTCGTCGTGCGGACGGCGGCGCTGCGCTGAGGCGACAGACGGACGGATTCTGCCCCGTCTTTGCAGGCGTCTGCGCCAAAGGGAATTCCTCCCGCTTTCAACGGGTCATCACCCGATATCGCTGCACATTCCAGGCGCGCATTGTGGCATTGCGCTACAGCGCAGGCGGAGTGTGCGATGTCAGTTCCATGCAAATCTGAGCTCAGCCTTCTGAACCACGACGAGCGCGAAGTCGTGATGAATTCGCACCACCCGATGGTCGGAGAGATGGAGCGCGATGAACTCGAGCGCCTTCGCGCCCGCCTTCAGGACCTGCGCGACAGGGAGCGTACATTGTCGCGGCATCGGCGCCGCGAAACAAAGGGCACGGCCGACCCACGCGGCAAAAGCTTCTCCGGAACGGCGGTGCACGCAAACCGGCGGCAGTCGGTTTTCGCTGCCGCCATCAAGCGCATAAAGAACGAGCTGACGCGTATCCGAAAGTTTGAGGCACGACGGGAGCTCGGAGCAGCGGCGCGGCGGGCGTTGGCACTCCGTCGGGCACGTCAGTTTTCCCGGCCGCAGATGCCCCCGACGTCACTTGACGGGATGCGGTCCATCCCAAGCCGTCGCCGGATCTACAAGCTTCCAAGGGAAAAAATCGGGCGAGTCTCGCAGGCCAACAAGCGGGCGCAGGCCCGGCGCGACTCCAAACGCGGACGCAGCCATTGAGCTGGAGATCTGGCCTGCGGACCGGGCAGCAACGTTTCCCGCTGGGCACGACAGCCCGGATTTCGCTTGCGCTCCATCCGGGCAACGGCAGTGGTGCCTGAGGCGTAACCGCCTCAGAGCATCCCCAGCGCCTGCATGTAGGTCTCGAGAATGGTCTCGGCCTCGGCGCGCTCGTTCGGGTCCTGCTTGCGCATCCGCACGATGGTGCGCAGCGCCTTGACGTCGTAGCCGTTGCCCTTGCTCTCGGCATAGACGTCGCGGATGTCGTCGGAGATCGCCTTCTTCTCTTCCTCCAGCCGCTCGATGCGCTCGATGATGGATTTGAGCTGGTCCTTGGCAAATTTCGTCGCGGGCTCGTCGTCGCGGACGGCGGCGGTGGTGGCCATCTTGGTACTCCAAATGGAACTGGCAAAACGAGGTGACGCCGGCATCCACCGCGCGTGCTGGCAAAACCCTTAGGGTTCGTACCCGCTGCGTTCAAGCAAGCATCGCGCTCGTCCACAGCGCGCCCACACCTTCCTGCGGCGAGGCGCAGAAAGCTGTTGTGTGGTGCGACTCAAGGGCCGCGGTCAGTGCCCGTGGGGATGGACCTTCTTCATCGCCTCGATCTGCTCGGGCGTGGCCGTGCCCTGGTGCTTCGCTTTCCAGGTCTCGTAGGGCATGCCGTAGACGGCCTCGCGGCTCTCGTCCTTGCTGAGAGCGACGCCTTGGGCGTCGGCGGCGTCCTTGAGCCAATTCGACAGGCAGTTGCGGCAGAAGCCCGCCAGATTCATCAGGTCGATGTTCTGGACGTCCGTCCGCTCCCGCAAATGGTCGATCAGGCGCCGGAATGCGGCCGCCTCGAGCTCCGTTCTGGTTTTGTCGTCGATGGCCATGGCTGGATCCCTCGGCTCTGCACTTGCTTGTGGTCACCCTTACGGGATCAGGTGGGGTCCTGTCACAGATTTTGCCATATCGCAGGGCAAACGGCCTCCAAGCCCCCACGGGTCGGTTCCCCCGGCCCTACGCCAAATCGTCAATCATCTGGTATACGTTCCGCGACAATGATCGCCGAATCTCCCCGCTCCCCCCTTTGCCTACTCGCCCGGTTGGTCCCGGTGCTGGTGGTTGGCCTGCTGTGCTCCTGGGCGAGCCCGGCCGCGGCCGATTTCCGGCTCTGCAACAACACCTCGAGCCGGGTCGGCATCGCGCTCGGCTACAAGGACGCCGACGGCTGGACCACCGAGGGCTGGTGGAACATCTCGTCCCGCTCCTGCGAGACGCTGCTGCGGGGAACGCTGGTCGCCCGTTACTATTACATCTACGCGATCGACTATGACCGCGGCGGCGAATGGTCGGGGCAGGCCTTCATGTGCTCGCGCGACAAGGAATTCACCATCCGCGGCACCGAGGATTGCCTCGCGCGCGGCTACGACCGGACCGGCTATTTCGAGGTCGATACCGGCGAGCAGCGGGCCTGGACGGTCCAGCTCACCGATGCCAACGAACAGCCGTCGCAACAGCAGCGCGTGCCCGGCCTGCCCGGCCCGGTTGGACCGGGTGGCGGCGTTCCGGGTTTGCCCAATAGTCCGCCCGGTGGTACGCCCCCCGCCGCGCCTGGCCTCCCACCAGTTCCCTCGCCACCGTCTGGAAATAAGCCATGAGGCGTCTTCGCCGTATCAAGATTCTCGCGACCCTCGGACCCGCCTCCTCGGACCTCGCGATGATCCGCCGCCTGTTCGAGGCCGGCGCCGACGTATTCCGTATCAACATGAGCCACACCCCGCATGACAAGATGCGGGAGCTGGTGGCAACGATCCGCAACGTCGAGTCGAGCTACGGCCGGCCGATCGGCATTCTGGTCGACTTGCAGGGCCCCAAGCTCAGGCTCGGCGCCTTCGCCGAGGGCGCGGTGCAGCTCCAGAACGGCCAGACCTTTACGCTGGATTCCGACAAGGCGCCGGGCGATGCCAATCGCGTCAATCTCCCGCATCCCGAGATCCTGGCTGCGCTGCGGCCGGGCCATTCGCTGCTGCTCGACGACGGCAAGGTGCGGCTGATCGCGGAAGAGACCACGAAGGAGCACGCGGTGACGCGTGTCGTGGTCGGCGGCCGGATGTCCGACCGCAAGGGCGTCAGCCTGCCCGACACCGATTTGCCGGTCTCGGCGATGACGCCGAAGGACCGCGCCGACCTCGAAGCCGCGCTGGTGACCGGCGTCGACTGGATCGCATTGTCGTTCGTGCAGCGCGCCGACGACGTGATCGAGGCCAAGAAGATGATCCGCGGCCGCGCCGCCGTGATGGCCAAGATCGAGAAGCCGCAGGCGATTGACCGCCTCGCCGACATCATCGAGGCCTCCGATGCGCTGATGGTGGCGCGCGGCGACCTCGGCGTCGAGCTGCCGCTCGAGCGCGTGCCGAGCCTGCAGAAGCAGATGACGCGGATGGCGCGCCGCGCCGGCAAGCCGGTGGTGGTCGCGACCCAGATGCTGGAATCGATGATCCAGTCGCCGGTGCCGACCCGCGCCGAAGTCTCCGACGTCGCCACCGCCGTCTATGAAGGCGCCGACGCCATCATGCTGTCGGCGGAATCGGCGGCCGGCAAATTCCCGGTCGAGGCCGTCTCGACCATGAATCGCATCGGCGAAGAGGTCGAACGCGACCCGACTTATCGTTCCGTACTCACCGCTCAGCGCCCGGCGCCCGAAGCGACTGCCGGCGACGCTATCGCCGACGCCGCGCGACAGGTCGCCGAAACGCTCGACCTGCCCGCCCTGATCTGCTGGACCAGCTCGGGCTCGACCGCCGCGCGCGTCGCACGCGAGCGGCCGAAACCGCCGATCGTGGCGATCACGCCGAACATTCAGGCCGGACGCCGGCTCGCCGTGGTCTGGGGCGTGCATTGCGTGGTGGCGGACGATGCGCGCGACCAGGACGACATGGTGAGCCGCGCCGGCCAGATCGCCTTCCGTGACGGTTTTGTCCGCGCCGGTCAGCGCGTGATCATCGTCGCCGGCGTGCCGCTCGGCATCCCCGGCACCACCAACATGCTGCGCATCGCTTCCGTCGGCCCCGAGGGCGACGCGAATATTTAAGGCGGCCGGGCGCGGCCAAACAAAAAGGTCGAAAACAACCCCATGCACAGTAGCCGGCGCGTCCGGCGGGCTTGCTGCGGTTTGTCGAAAAGGCGCGCTCAGGCAATGACCTGAGCGCAATCAGGCCTCAGCCTCGGCCTCGCGCTGCTTTTTCACGCCCCGACCAGCGCTTTCGCGGCCGGCAGCAGCGTCTGCTGCACCACCAGGCCGCGGGCGCGCGCGTCCATGACGCCGACGGCGCGCAGCGCGAGCAGCGTCACGGTCTGGACAGCGTCGCGCATCCGGGCGGGATCTTCGAGATTGTCCGGTGCGAGCGGCCCGACCAGCGACTCATGCAACGCGCCGAGCAGCGCGGTGGCGGCAAGCGCAGTGTCCTGCGCCGGCAAATGACCGGCGCGCACGGCGGCATCGATGCGGCCAGCGATCTCGCCGGCGATCTCGCGCCGGCTGGCGAGCCTGGAGGCGCTGACATCGACATCGACTGGCTCGGCCAAAATGCCCCAGGCCAGTCTGCGCTGCGACAGGGTATGGACCGCCACGGTGGTAACTGCGGCCGCCAGTGCCGAGGACGGCCCCGGCGCGGCATCGGCCGCCCGGCGGATCGCCGCGAGTTCGTCCCGCGAAACCTCGGAGATCAATTCGGAGATCAGATCGGCCTTGGACGGGAAGTAGCGGTAGACCGTCCCCGCCGCGACACTGGCGCGGACCGCGACCGGCGCGATCTGCACCGCCGCCATCCCGCCTTCCGCCGCCGCCTCCCGCGCCGCCGCCAGTATCGCACTGCGCCTGGCCGCGAGGCGCTTAACCACTTGATGCGTCCGCCGATAAACCATGGCGCGCTTCCTGTCCCACACGCTAGCCACACGCCCTGCGGCCGAACGCTTAGTCACTGATTTCACTGCAAATCGCCCCGCAAGGACTGAACAACTATTCAGAGGTGATGACAAGAAGCAAATGCGTGAAACGTCATGGTAAAGCGGCGTGGCGCGCCAATCATTCAAATTGCAGCAATCGGATTGGCAAAAGGTTGATCCTGGCCGTTACCGCCATTTTAAGGCGAACCCACCACTGTACCGCGGTACTGCGATTCCACCCTGGTGCAGCATGCTCGATACCGACACAAGGATCGCCTGGCAGCTCTTCCAGCTGAACTGGCTTCCCATCGTTGCCATGGGCAGCCTGCTGGCGTTCGGCCTGCCCTCAACCGGCCTGAGCCTCGAGCCCGTCGCCTACGGCATCACGCTGGCGATCGCCGCCCTGCTGATCGCAATCGCCTATCGTCATCAGCTCGCCAAGGGCGAGCTTGCCGATCCAAAACTGGTGTTCTCGCTCGGCACGATCGGACAGGTCATTCTCACCTGCGCCATCGTCGGCCCCTTGAGCTACGTCGCAGGCAAAATGAACTGGCCGCTCCAGGACGACGCGCTGCTTGCGATCGACCGCGCGTTCGGCCTCGATCCCGAACCGATCGCAAGCTACGTCAACGACCATCCCTGGCTCGCCGACCTCTTGGCGCGCGGCTACGGGCTGATCAAATGGCCGCTGCTCGCCATTCCCGTCGTGCTGACATTGACGGCGCGCTATGTGCGGCTGCAGATGTTCATGCTCGCGATGAGCCTTGCGCTCGCGGTCACCATCGCGATCTCGGCAATGGTGCCGGCGATCGGCACCTATTACGGGCTGCAATTGCCGGCCGCGCATTTTCCCGAGATCAACACCATGGTCTATGCCGGGCAGTTGCGGGATATCCTGGCTCTGCGCGACGACAGTTTGCACGAGCTGCATCTGTTCTTCCTCTCCGGCATCGTCTCGTTCCCAAGCTTTCACGCCGCATCCGCCGTGCTCTACATGTGGGCGCTGTGGCCGGTGCGCGGCATCGGCGGCATCGCGGCCGCGCTCAACATGCTGATGATCGCGGCAACGCCGGTGATCGGCGCGCATTATCTGATCGACGTCGTGGGCGGCATCGCGGTTGCCGCAGCATCGATCTGGGTGACGAAGTTTTATGTGGCGCGGCTCGGCCGCACGTCGGCTGTGTCTGCCGCGCCGGCGCCGGCGCCGGTCTGGCAGCCCAGCCTCGCGGAATGACGGCGCGGTCGTCTTGATCCGCGGCAAGCTGCCGTAGGGTGAGCAAAGCGCAGCGTGCCCACCATCGCCCCGCAATCGCGACAGACGTTGCGAGCATGCTGCCACATCCTCGTGTGCGAGCGCAGCGAAGCAATCCAAAATCTCTCCGCGGAGGCAGTCTGGATTGCTTCGCGGCGCTCGCAATGACGTTGTGAATGCGCCGTGCTCGTCATTTTCGGTGAGCTCGTGATGGTGGGCACGCTACGCTTTGCCCACCCTACGAATTCTTCCGTTCCGTCATCCTGAGGTGCGAGGCATGGGACG
Organism: Bradyrhizobium betae; assembly: GCF_004123905.1. Lineage (GTDB taxonomy): Bacteria > Pseudomonadota > Alphaproteobacteria > Rhizobiales > Xanthobacteraceae > Bradyrhizobium > Bradyrhizobium betae_A. The sequence goes on along the minus strand of NZ_MZXW01000053.1, from coordinate 239,895 downwards.
CGACGCGTCCCATGGGAGCCTCGAAGGATGAGCGGCCGAGATGCAGCCGGGCCGTCGCCCTTCGAGGCTCGCCGAAGAGGCGAGCACCTCAGGGTGACGGTGATAAATAGGTTGATGCCGTCCGCCCAAACGAAAAGAGCCCCGTCCGAGGACGGGGCTCTCTAAACTCTGGCTTCGTCCAGTCTTACTTGAGGCTGGTCGAGATCGAGCCGAACTTGGTGTTCAGCGTGCTGCCGAGGTTGTTGACGACGGTGATGATCGCCAGCGCGATGCCGGCGGCGATCAGGCCGTATTCGATGGCGGTGGCGCCGGATTCATCGTTCAAGAAACGCGCAACGAGGTTCTTCATAGAGTGCTCCCAAAAAAGTACACAAGGCTACAACTGGTCTGGTCTCTTCGGCTTCCCAGCGCCGCCCGACCATGGAACCGAACGTAGAGGCAAAGAATTGCGCCGCAGTTAATTCGCCTGCGTAAACACCGAGCGGTTTGCGTGTATTCGGCGATGGTAAACTGGAATTGAAAACAATCCGTTAAATTGTCGAGACATCACACAACGCTTCCCGCCGATTTACCCGAAGTTATGACCGCCGTGGTCTTATGCGCCAACCGACAAGAACAAGCAGGACGACGAGGCGGCATGTCCCTTTCCTTTGCCAACGGCATCGCGGCACAGGGCCGCGCGCGAGCGCTGGTGCCGCTCTGCGTCGGTGCGGGCGCCTATCTCTTCTTCCTCTATGTCGGCGACACCTTGCTTCAGGACTCCGACTCGTTCTGGCAGATCAAGATCGGGCAATGGATCCTCGATCACCGCGCCCTCCCCTATACCGACTTCTATTCCTTCACGCGGCCGGGTGCGCCCTGGGTGTCGACCTCGTGGCTGTCGCAGGTCGCGTTCGCGCTCTCCTACGCGCAATGGGGCTGGGCCGGCCCGGTGATCCTCACCGCGCTCGCGGTGGCGTTGTCGGCGGCGATCCTGGTCGATTTGCTCGACGCACATCTGGAGATGCCGCGCTCGGTGCTGTTCGCGATGCTGGCAGTCGTGCTGTCGCTGCATCACATCCTGGCGCGGCCGCACATTTTGGCCCTGCCCGTGATGATCGCGTGGGTCGGCATGCTGATGAATGCGGCCGATCGCAGGGGCACGCCGTCATGGGCCTGGCTGCCACTGATGTCGCTGTGGGCGAATTTGCATGGCGGCTTCGTGTTGGGCCTCGCGCTGATCGGCCCGATGGCGTTCGTGGCGCTGTGGGGCCTCGAGTCCGACAAGCAGGTCCGGCTGCTGCTGCGCTGGTTCCTGTTCGGCGTCGCGGCGGTGGCCGCGTGCTGTGTCACGCCCTATGGCTGGCGTACATTGCTGGGTGCGACCAACATTCTCAATCTCGGCGAGCTGCTGACGGTGATCTCCGAATGGTCGCCGGTGAATTTTGCATCCTTCAACGCGTTCGAGGGCGCGTTGTTCGGCCTGATCGCGCTCGGGCTCTATCGCGGCCTGACGCTGTCGCCGCCGCGGATTCTGCTGATCCTGCTGCTGACCTGGATGGCGCTCAGCCATGTCAGGAGCATCGAGGCCTTCGCCTTCCTGGTGCCGCTGGTGCTTGCCAAGCCGCTTGGCGAGAAATTTTCGCAGCAGCAAGCCGAGGCGCAAGGCGGTGCGGGCTGGCCCTCCCGCTACGTCACCGCGACGGGCGCGCTGATGATCGTGGCCGCGGCCTGGACCTCGACCTCGCTCTTCATGTCGCATCATCGCTTCAACTTCACGATGGACCAGACGCCGGTGGCGGCGCTCGACCTGCTCGAGAAGCGCGGGGCGCAACGCATCTTCAACGCCTACAAGTTCGGCGGCTATCTGATCGCGCGCGACATCCCGGTCTTCGTCGACGGCCGCGCCGAGCTCTATGGCGAGAAATTCGTGATGGACTTCTTCAACGCGACGGAGGGACGCAAGCCCGCGCTGCTTCCCGGCCTGCTCGACGAGCACAAGATCGACGCGACGCTGCTGGTGGCCGATTCTCCGGGCCCGCAGATCCTCGATCACCTCAAGGGCTGGAAGCGGATCTATGCGGATGACATCGCGGTGGTCCATGTGCGGGAGAGCGCGGACGGGGCGGCTGCGCACTGAAGCTTCCACAACGTCATGGCCGGGCTTGACCCGGCCATCCATGCCTTGCCCGGTCGCACCGGAGAACGTGGATGCCCGGGACAAGCCCGGGCATGACGGCCTCTCAGAGTGCACGTCTCACTACCTGCAAGGATGGCGGCTGCCGTCGAAGCCCATGTAGGTGCCCGTCGCCGGATCGAAGGAGCGATAACGCGCGGCGCATGACCGGGACATCCCGCCGTCCGCGCGGGCCATAACGTTGTCCACGCCTTGCACGGGCGCTGCGCCGTCCGGCAATTCGAGGCCCATCCGGCCCGCCGGCGTCAGCGTGCCATTCAGGTTGCGATCGGGGTTCTCCGCCTCGTACGCACCCGGATGGCTGCTCGCAAAGCCGGATTGCGCGTAGGCCGTGGTTGCGGTCAGGGCCGACAACAAAGCCGCGGCAGCGAGAATTTTGAATCCAGTCATGGTCGATCTCCATCATGGGCCGGTGCATTGCGCGGCCGGTGCGACGGGAAGTGGATCGACATGGTGCATTGGACAAGCTGGCTGCGTGCCCAGACTGGCCATCAGCGCAACCGGGTCGTTCAAATCCGGAAAGAGTCGTTTGTTTGGGGAATGTGACGAGAGGGTCCATCGTCGTCGCGTACGCTCCGCTCGCAATGACAGAGTTTGCGGCGATAGTGCAGCTCCATCTCGCGTCCCGATTTGCAGGGTGGGCCAAGCGAAGCCGGCCGCTACATCTGTAACGTCTTAGGAGATGACGCGCTGTTGTTGCCGTGTGGTAATATCTGATGGTCGAACAGGAATACTCATCATGATGTTTCGTAATCTTTTCGCCGCCCTTCTCGTCACGGTCGCGATCAGCGCGGCGTATGCGGCGCCGCAATGGCTGAACCTGCCGCCGACACCGACATTGCCCAAGGCCGCGAGAAGCGGCCTCGCGCCCGTCAACGGGGTCAAGATCTGGTACGCCATGTTCGGCCGCGGCGAGCCCGTGCTGTTGCTGCATGGCGGCCTCGCCAACGCCAATTACTGGGGCCACCAGGTCCGTGCGCTGCAACGGCACTATCAGGTCATCGTCATGGACAGCCGCGGGCATGGGCGCAGCAGCCGCAACCAGGACCCGTATGGCTACGATCTGATGGCCTCGGACGTGGTCGCCCTGCTCGATCACCTCAAGATCAAGAAGGCCGCGATTGTCGGCTGGAGCGACGGCGCGATCATGGGCCTCGACATCGCGATGAAGCACCCGGAGCGGGTGAGCAGGCTGTTCGCCTTTGCCGCGAACTCGGATCCGTCAGGCGTTGCGGATATCGCGACGAACGACGTCTTCAACGCCTACATCGCCAGAGCCGGCGACGAGTACAAGCGCCTCTCGCCGACGCCGACGGAGTACAAGGGTTTTGTCGCGGAGATCACCAAGATGTGGGAGAGCCAGCCGAAATGGACGGCCGCCGACCTCGCGGCGATCAAGGTGCCGACCTGGATCGTCGACGGTGACCACGACGAGGCGATCAAGCGCGAGAATACCGAGTTCATGGCGGCGAGCATTCCGGGCGCGGGATTGCTGATCCAGCCCGAGGTCAGTCATTTCGCGTTTTTGCAGGACCCCGAGCAGTTCAATGATGATGTGCTGCGCTTTCTGGGGCGCGGTGGCGCTGCGGCGAAGTGAGATCTCGTAGGGCGGGCAAAGCGAAGCGTGCCCACGACTTCCGTTGTGACAACCGAGAGATCGTCGGCACGGCGCTACGCGCCTTTGCCCACCCTACGAAACCGGTGCACGTGATTGCGAGCATCACTCTCTCAACAGACTCTGGATTGCTTCGCTGCGCTCGCAATGACGGAGTGTGTGGCGACAACGTCCCTCTCGTGTCCCGGACGCGCTGCAACGCTCTTGGCGTTGCGGCGCAGAGCCGGGACCCAGACGGCCGCACACTGCGTTGCCGCGTGGGCCCCGGCTCTGCAGCGCACCACGTCGCAAGGGCGACGCGCTGCGCTGCGTCCGGGGCACGAGAGCTGAGTATCAGCCAACAAAAAACGCGGCGTCTCCGCCGCGTTTTTCAATCTTATCTGCCGCTCTCGATTACGCCTGCGGCTGGGGCTCCAGGCCCGGATCGGCATCGGGCCGCGGGCGCGGCGACTTGCCGGCCGGGGGCACGGCGGAGGCGCGCGGCGTGGTCGGCTCGAGCACGGATTCGCGGTTCGGCTTCTTGCCCTTGAGCAGGTCGATGATCTCGTCGCCGGAGAGCGTCTCGAACTCGAGCAGGCCCTTGGCGAGAGCTTCGAGGTCGGCGCGCTTCTCGGTGAGAATGCGCGTCGCTTCGTTGTAGCCCTCTTCCACGAAGCGCCGGATCTCGGTGTCGATCTTCTGAACCGTGGCTTCCGATGCGTTCTGGGTGCGCGACACCGACATGCCCAGGAACACCTCGTCCTGGTTCTCGCCATAGGAGACGGTGCCGAGCGCCTCGGACAGGCCCCAGCGCGTCACCATCATGCGGGCCAGGCGCGTGGCCTGCTCGATGTCGGAGGACGCACCCGAGGTGACCTTCTCGCGGCCGAAGATCAGCTCTTCGGCGACGCGGCCACCCATCATGATGGCGAGTCGCGAGGTCATCTGCTCCAGCGACATCGACAGCTTGTCGCGTTCGGGCAGCTGCATGACCATACCGAGTGCACGGCCGCGCGGAATGATGGTCGCCTTGTGGATCGGGTCGGTCGCGACGACGTTGAGGCCGACGATGGCGTGGCCGCCCTCGTGATAGGCCGTCAGCAACTTCTCTTCCTCGGTCATGACGAGCGACTTGCGCTCGGCGCCCATCATCACCTTGTCCTTGGCTTCCTCGAACTCGGCCTGGGTCACCATGCGCTTGTTACGGCGCGCGGCGGTCAAGGCTGCTTCGTTGACGAGGTTCATCAGGTCGGCGCCGGAGAAACCGGGGGTGCCGCGCGCGATGGTCTTGAGGTTGATATCGGGAGCCAGCGGCACCTTGCGGACGTGAACCTTGAGGATCTGCTCGCGACCGACGACATCAGGATTGGGCACCACGACCTGACGGTCAAAGCGGCCCGGACGCAGCAGCGCGGGATCGAGCACGTCGGGGCGGTTGGTCGCGGCGATCAGGATCACGCCCTCGTTGGCCTCAAAACCGTCCATCTCGACCAGCAGCTGGTTCAGCGTCTGCTCGCGCTCGTCATTGCCGCCGCCGAGACCGGCGCCGCGGTGACGACCGACCGCGTCGATTTCGTCGATGAAGATGATGCAGGGCGCATTCTTCTTGGCCTGCTCGAACATGTCGCGCACACGAGAGGCGCCGACGCCGACGAACATTTCGACGAAGTCCGAACCGGAAATGGTGAAGAACGGCACGTTGGCTTCGCCCGCGACCGCACGCGCGATCAGGGTCTTACCGGTGCCGGGAGGGCCGACCAGCAGCACGCCGCGCGGAATGCGACCGCCGAGGCGCTGGAATTTGCCGGGATCGCGCAGGAATTCGACGATCTCCTGCAGGTCCTGCTTGGCTTCATCGACGCCGGCGACATCCTCGAAGGTGACGCGGCCATGCGCCTCCGTCAGCATCTTTGCGCGCGATTTGCCAAAGCCCATGGCCTTGCCGGCGCCGCCCTGCATCTGGCGGGACAGGAAGATCCAGACGCCGATCAGCGCGATGAAGGGCAGCCAGGAGACCAGCAGCGAGACGAACCACGGCACGTTGTCGCCGGGCGGCTTCGCGGTGATCTGGACCTTGCTGTCATAGAGCCGCTTCACCAGCGTCGGGTCGTTCGGCGCATAGGTCTGGAAGCTCGAGCCGTTGGTGAAGGTGCCGTGGATATCCGGCCCCTGGATCACGACGTCGCGCACATTGCCGCGGTCAACTTCGCTCAGCAGCTGGGAGAAGGCGATGTCCTGCGAGGAGGCGCGCTGCCCCGGATTCTGGAAGAGCGTAAACAACGCCAACAGCAGCAACACTATGATGACCCAGAGGGCGAAATTGCGCAGATTGGCGTTCATCGATCTTCCTTCGTGGTCGCGCGGATCGCGGCCTGATCCTTGGGCAGTTACTTTGGTCTGTGCGAGGAAATCCCCAAGGAATCCTCTTGGTTAGACGCATACAATTTAGGTGCCGCCCCGGTCGCTGCCAAGGGAACGAGATGGGACTATTTATCCCATCTTAGAGCGATTCCCGCTGAAATAATGGCGACCTGGCCGGGGTTTTTCCTGCCTGGTTAAGGTGTCCTGACGCGGTACAGCGGAAACGGCCGGTGTCATGATCCGCCCTTCACGTCCCCCTACAAGTCCTTTGGGGACCGCCGGGCCGGTGCAGGCCTGATGTGGATACGCCCGCCAGCAAGGCTGATCAAGGCTCCCGCGAGGGTCTGCTTCAGGATCGCACGGCCATTTGCGGGGGCACGAGGACCGGTCGCCACGGCCTGATCGAGCGCGGCGAGGAGGGTTTCGACCTTGCCGAGTTCCGCCGGCCCTTCATGGCCGTGGGCATTGACCGCTCGCAGCAGCAGCCGCAGCCGGACCTCCTCCGGAAGAAGGGCAAAGGCTTCGGCTTCGAAGCTTCGGACGCCCACCTGCGGCGCATCGCCGCGATCCCGCAAAAGGAGGAAGCGCTCGGCTCCGTCAGCCAGCACCTCGACCGCCGCATTGGCGCGCGACAGGCGTGCGGCGAGCCGCGCAAGGCTCCTGCTATCGCCGCCCTCGGCCGCGAGCTGCGGCAACAGCGCGCGCAGCCGCGGCCGGGTGAAGGCGGTGTCGCGGTTGGTGGGGTCGTCGGCAAAAGAGATCTTCGCCCGCTTCAAGGTCGCAATCAGCTGCGCCTTCGGGACATCGAGCAGCGGGCGCACCAACACGATGCCGTCGCGCTCCGTGAGGCGCGCCATCGCCGAGAGCCCCGCGAGGCCACTGCCGCGGAGCAGGCGCATCACCAGGGTCTCGGCCTGGTCATCGCGGGTGTGGGCAGTCAGCACGTGGCTCGCGCCGGCGGCGCGCGCCGCCTGCGCAAGCAAACGGTAACGGGCTTCGCGCGCAGCGGCAGGCAATCCCGTCTTCGGCTTTGTGCCGCGCCAGCGCAAGGTCCGGTGCGTCAGGCCAAGCGCGGTGGCGAGCCGCTTGACCTCGCGCGCCTCACGCGCGGCTTCCGGGCGCAGGCCGTGATCGACGGTGACGACGAGAAGACGAGGACCGCGCGAAAAACTGCGCTGCCAGCGTGCGGCGAGCCACATCAACGCAACCGAGTCGGGCCCGCCGGAGACCGCGAGCACCAGCGCGGGCGCGCTTTTCAGCCCGGCGAAGAGCTGCTTCGCCGCGCGGGCCGAGATCGGTGAATTGTCGTCGTCTGGCATGACGCTGCAATCGTCCGCGGGTGGACCGGCTGTTTAGCGCAACGCCATCCGCTTTGTCAGCGGATCAGCACTTCACCCGCTTCTGCTCGCGATCCACCGCGGCTTTGACGCCGGCCGACGCTCGCGGATATTTGCGGCCGACCTCGCCGAAGGCGGCGCAGGCGGCCTCCTTCTCCTTCAGCGCCGCCAGCGACTGGCCGAGCCGCAGCAGAGCATCCGGCGCCTTGGCCGATTTGTCGTATTTGGTGGTGACGGCGAGGAAGGCTTCCGCGGAGTCGCGATATTGCTGGCGCTGATAGTAGCTCTCGCCGAGCCAGTATTGCGCGTCGCCGAGCAGCGGGTCGCTGGGATATTTCTGCGCAAAATTCTTCATGGTCTGCTCAGCAAGCGCGTAGTCCTTGCGCTGCATGTAGCCGATGCCGAGGTCGAACTCGTCGCGCGGCGTTGCCGACGGCGGCAGCGTCGTCAGGCCAGGGCCGGCGGCTGCGGGCGGGTAGCCCTGTTGGGCCGGCGGATAGCCGGGCTGGGCTGCCGGCGGCACGCCTTGCTGATAGCGCGGGCTGGTGTTGGCGAGATCGAGCGGCTCGCCGGCGTTGCGCCCGCCGGGCGCGCCGACCTGACCACCGCCCGCCGGCATCGGCTGCTGTCCGCCGCCGAGCGCGCGCGGCGCGCCGGGGGCGTTCGGGTTCTGGCTCGGGTCGAAGGAATCGCCGCGGCGGCGCGTGCCGGGGGCGCCGGGCGCCGGCTGCTCCTGGATGATCGGCGCGGGCGCGGCGATCTGCGGCTGCTCGTAATTCGGCTGCACGGCCTGCTGCTGCTGGCGATAAGACGGCGCGACTTGTGCGGGCGGCACGGCGGCGGCATTGGGCTGGCCCTGTCCGGGCGCGGCCTGCGCACCGCCTTCGAGCGCCCGCAGGCGGTCCTCGAGCTGGCGGTTGCGGTATTGCAGCTCTTCGTTCTGGCCGGTGAGCTGGCGCAGCTGGTTCTCCAGCCGCTCGATCCGCATCTCGGGATCATCGTCCGACTGCGCCAGAACAGGCGAGCAGAAAGAGAGCAGCGCGGCGATGGCCACGGTGCCGGTAAAGACCTTGGATCTGGATGACATCTTGCCCTGACGACGAAAGCGAAATGGTCTGCGACGGAACCTTCGACGCGCCACACATCGGAAGGCACTACGCCAAAAATGTGACTGGCACCACGGGGTTTCTGTCACAGATCGCTGAACGAAACCGGCGCCCGAGAGGGCGCCGGCATCATCGATTCCTGAAGATGAACGGCGCCTGACCGAAGTGTCAGGGACCTGACTGGACGTCAGGAGCTCGCGTTCAGCACGGTCACAGCACGACGGTTCTGCGACCAGCAGGAGATGTCGTTACAGACGGCCACCGGCCGCTCCTTGCCGTAGGAGATCGTGCGCATGCGGTTGGCATCGATGCCGCGCGAGGCGAGGAACGAACGCACCGACTGGGCGCGGCGGGCGCCGAGCGCGATGTTGTATTCGCGGGTGCCGCGCTCGTCGGCGTGACCTTCGATGGTGAAGGAGTAGCGCGGATAGGACTGGAGCCACTGCGCCTGCTTCTCCAGGGTCACGATCGCCTGCGGGGTGAGATCGGTCTGGTCGCTCTCGAAGAACACGCGGTCGCCCACGTTCACCACGAAGTCCTGCTGGCTGCCGGGGGTTGCCACGCTTCCGTTGGCGTCCAGGGCCGAGTTCTGCTTGGCGCAAGCGCCCATCGATAGTGCGATGGCGACCACCGCGGCCAGCTTCAATCCCTGGAGGATACGCATAGGATTAGTCATTCCGGAGCCTCCACGCTCACGTTCGTCCACTGCTGTCCGGTCTACAGGGGGTTGGTTAAGCGAACGTTCCGTCAACCTTGACGGAACCTTGCCTCAGCCGGTCAAATGCCCCCAACCCGCGAAAAGCAACCGTGATGGTTAATGGGTTGTAAATGTGGCGCGAGGGTGAAGGCAAGCCGCGCTAGCCGGCAAAAACGCTGGCGTTGCTTGAATTTTGGGCCTGAGCGCGGAGAATCCCGAGAGCGCCTTCAGCGCGGCATGGGCGCCTCGATCAGGCGAGCGCGGCTTCCGCCACCAGCACCGGCCGCTGCGGGACCTGACGCTGGCCACCGCGCCCGAACAGCATCCGCCGCTCGAAGGCGGTGGAGCGCATGATCGGATAGCGTTCGAACACCTTCTTGCGGAAGGTCGGGAAATCGGCCGCCATCAAGCCGAACGGTTTGGTGAGACCGGGCACGAGCCGGGGCTCGGCGATGGTCTCGTGCAGGAACACCCGCCTGTAGAACGCCTGATGCTCGGGACGCACGATGGCAAGGCCGAGATCGGCATTGAAATGCTCGCACGCCATGTAGGCGAGCCGGGTCGTCAGATAGGGCAATTCCGGAACCCGCTTGACCTGGTCGGGATCGGCGACAAAGCGGGTCGGATCGATCATGACCTCGCCGCGATCGAGCCGCGGCAGCAGGATCTCGGGGAAGACGTCGGCCGACGTGGACTCGCGCCATTCGGAGGTCAGCACGCTGATGCGCACCGAGCTGCAGAGCTGGCCACGGAGATAGACGCCGAAGGTCCATGCGTTCGGCAGTTCGTCGTAGCGGTCGGTGACGCGCGCTGCCGCCGAGTCCTTGACGGCGCCTTCGCGCAGATAGGCGCGGTAGCGGAGATTGTAGATCTCCTCCTTCTCGGCGTCCGTCTCCGCAAGATGATAATCGACGTCGGTCAGGAGCTCCGCACCCCGTCCAACAGCCGAAATGATCGCTCTGGCTGAGGACTGCATTCCCAACTCCTTACGCACCACCGCTCACCACATACGCGCGAGGACAACTTACGCGCGTGGTGATTTATTAACAGCTTCTTAACAACGAAGCAAAGCAATCGAACGGTTAGGGTTAACCCCCGTAGCACTACGGTGGCCAGCAACAGACTGAAACGACAGGGAAATTTTGGAAGCGGAGCTTAGACTATTTTGCAGCGTGCTTTGCGAAAGTCGAAGGCAGGCTCGGCGCACGATCCCGGCCGACGGGTGCCGGCGCGCCGTGCCCCAAAAACGCCGCTGGCGAAGCGCCGCCATGCTCTCCTTCCCTCTCCCTTGCCGATGTTTCATCGCTGCGCTCAGGATGAATTCCGAACCAGGCGACATAAAGCGACGGCAGGAACAGCAGCGTCAGCAGCGTGCCGACGATGATGCCGCCCATCATGGCGTAGGCCATCGGGCCCCAGAAGATCTCCCGCGCGATCGGAATGAGCGCGAGGCTCGCGGCAGCGGCCGTCAGCAGGATCGGACGCATGCGGTGCTCGGTTGCTTCCACCACGGCATCCCAGGCCGGCCTGCCCTCCTTCTTCAGATCCTCGATCTGCACAATCAGGATCACGGAGTTGCGTACCAGGATGCCGATGAGGGCCAGCACGCCGAGGATGGCGACGAAGCCCAGTGGCGCACCGCTCGGCAGCATGGCCATGACGACGCCGATCAGCGCGAGTGGCGCGACCGCGAAAACCAGGAAGAGGCGCGAGAAGCTCTGCAGCTGCACCATCAGCACGGTCGCCATGACGAACAGCATCAGCGGCACCACCGCGATGATCGGCCCCTGGCTCTTGGCGCTCTCCTCCACCGAGCCGCCGATCTTGATCGTGTAACCCGCGGGCAGCTGCTTTGCAAAGTCCGCTACTTTCGGCGCGAGCTGGTCGACGACCGTCTTCGGCTGAACGTTGCTGACGACCGCGGCTTTCAAAGTGATGGTCGGAATCCTGGCGCGGCGCCAGATCGTAGGCTGCTCCAGCTCGTAGCGCAGATTGGCGACGGCGCCGAGCGGCACCGATTGGCCACCGAGACCGGTCAATTGGAGGTCGCGCAACGTGTCGATCGAGGCGCGCTCCGGCGCGGTCGCGCGTCCCGTGACGTTGACGAGATAGATACTGTCCCGCACCTGTGTGACCGGCGAGCCCTGGAGCACGGAGTTCAGCGTGGTGGCGATGTCTTCCGAGGTAACGCCGGGCTGGCGCGCCTTGTCCTGGAGCACGTCGACCTTGACGACGCGCGCGGGCTCCATCCAGTCGAACACCACGTTGCCGAGATCAGGACTGCTGCGAACGACGCCGGCAAGCTTCTGCGACAGGTCGCGAACCTCGGCGATATCGGGGCCACTCAGGCGATATTGCACCGGACGCCCCACGGGCGGGCCGACCTCGAGCAGCTTGACATAGGTGTCGGTGCCCGGGAACGTCTTCCTCAAATAATCCTCGAACTGCGACTTGAGCTTGTCGCGCGCGGCGATGCCGCCTTTGGTCACGATCACCTGCTGGCCGAACCAGGTATTGGCGGTCTGCAGGTCGAACGACAGCACGAAGCGCGGCGCGCCGGTGCCGACATAGGTGGACCAGTGCTGGACGGAGTCGTTTCCTTGCAGCTGCTCGCGCTCGAAGCGAGCCAACTGAGCGTTGGTGTCGGCGATCGAGGCGTTCTGCGGCAGGTTCCAGTCGATCACGAGCTCGGCGCGGTCCGATGATGGGAAGAACTGCTGCTGCACAAACTGCAATCCGAACAGGGCGAGCAGGAAGGCGCCGGCCGTGACGGCAACGGTGCTCCAGCGGTGATGCATGCAGAACAGCAGCAGGCGCGCGAACATTTGAGCCGTGCGGCCCTTCTGCTCGTGATGTCCCTTTATCCTGGCCGGCAGGATGGTGACGCCGAGCAGCGGCGTGAACAAGACGGCGACGACCCACGAGACGATCAGCGAGACCGCGATCACCACGAACAGGGTGAAGGTGAACTCGCCGGCGTTGCTGCTGTTGAGCCCGATCGGGATGAAGCCGGCCACGGTGACCAGTGTCCCTGTCAGCATCGGAAATGCGGTCGATGTATAGACATGGGTCGCCGCCTTTTCGAGGGGATCTCCGATCTCGAGCCGCGCCACCATCATTTCGACCGCGATCATGGCATCGTCGACCAAGAGACCAAGCGCGATGATTAAGGCTCCGAGCGAAATGCGTTGAAGCGAGATGCCGCAATAGGCCATCACGACGAAGGTGATCGCAAGCACGAGCGGAATGGCGATGGCGACCACGAGACCCGCTCGCATTCCCAGGCTCAGGAAGCTGATGCCGAGCACGATGATCACGGCCTCGAACAGCGCTTCGGTGAAGCCCGAAACGGCATGTTCAACCACGACCGGCTGGTCCGCAACGAGGTGCACTCCGACGCCGATCGGCAGGTCGGCGATGACCTTCGTCATCTCTTCCTTCAGGGCCTCGCCAAACTGGAGCAGGTTGGCGCCGGATTTCATGCCGATTGCGAGCGCGATGGCGGGCTGGCCGTTGTATCTGAAGAGGGTTGACGGCGGATCGACGTAGCCGCGCGTGACGGTCGCGACATCGGTCAGCGGGAAGAAGCGGTCGTTGATGCGAAGATTGACTGCCTTGAGGCTGGCCTCCGATGTGAACTGGCCGTTGACACGGACGCTGATCCGCTCCGGCCCCTCCTGGAACACGCCGGAGGGCGCCACCGCGTTCTGGCCCTGCAGCGAGTTCATGATGGCATGAACGTCGAGACCGAGCGCTGCGATCTTGCGGGTCGAAAATTCGAGATAAATCACCTCGTCCTGCGCGCCGAGAATGTCGACCTTGCCGACATCGGGCACGGTCAGCACCTTGGCGCGGATGTCCTCGACCTGATCGCGGAGCTGGCGCTGGCTCAAGCCATCACTGGCGAAGGCATAGACGTTGCCGAAGACGTCTCCGAAGCGGTCGTTGAAACCGGGTCCGATCACGCCTTGGGGAAAATCACCCCTGATGTCTGCGATCATGTTGCGGACGCGCACCCAGGTCGGCTTGACGTCGGCCGCCTTGGTCGAATCGCGCAAGTAGACGAAGACGGTGGCTTGGCCCGCGACCGTCACGCTCTTGGTGTAGTCGAGCGATTCCAGCTCCTCCAGCTTCTTCTCGATCCGGTCGGTGACCTGACGTGTCATCTCCTCGGGCGAGGCGCCCGGCCACTGCGCCTGGATCACCATGGTCTTGATGGTGAAGTCAGGATCCTCCTGCCGTCCCAGCTGGAGATAGGCAAACAGGCCGGCCACCATGAAGGCGATCATGAAATACCAGACGAGCGAACGATGGCCGAGCGCCCAGTCGGAGAGGTTGAACGACTTCATGGCTCTTGATCCTGTTCGAAGCGGACGTGCTGTCCCGGCTTGAGGCTGTGAATTCCGGCGGTGACGACGCGGGTGCCTGCGGCAAGTCCGCCGGTGACGCGGATACCCGCCGGTTCGGCGACGCCATCGATCTTCTGCAGCGAGACGGTGCCGGCGGACTGATCGACCACCCAGACAAAGTCGACGCCGTCTTTGGCGAGCACCGCTGATGCCGGCAGGCGCAGGACTTTGCTCTGGTCCTTGCCGAGCTTTGCCGTGACAGTCGCGCCAAGACGGAAGCTTTCGGGCGGGTTGTCGAGCGCAATCCGGACGCGTCGCAGCCGCGTCATCGCGTCGGCTTGCGGCGCGATTTCGCGAATCCTTCCCTCGACCTGAACGGCGGGGAGGAGTTGCAGGCTGACACTGAATGGGAGACCGACTTCGAGCGGCACGGGCAGGTCTTCCCCGATATCGACCACCGCCTCGCGAATGTCCGGGCGCGCGACCGTCACTACGGTTTGACCCGGCGAGACCACCTGGCCGACTTCCGCGCCGACGGCGGTGACGACGCCGCCGAAGTCGGCCTTGATCCGGGCATAGCCGAGCTGCTCGATGGCCTTGGTCAGGCTCGCCTGCTCCTGCGCAACGCTTGCTTCTGCGCCGGCGCGTGCCTGTTCGGCATTGTCCAGCGTCTGCCTGGTGGTCGCATCGCTGGTAATGAGCGTGCGTTGCCGCTCCTCCGTGGCCTTAGCCGTCGCAAGCTGCGCCTCGGCCTTCGCCAGCTGCGCCCTTGCCGCGCGAACGGCGAGATCGAGCGCAGTGGGATCGATCGTTCCGATGATTTGACCTTCCTTGACGAGGTCGCCGATATCGACCGGGCGCGAAGTCAGCCGTCCGAGCACGCGAAAGCCAAGGTTGGTCTTGTAGCGCGGCTCGACGACACCCACGGCAGCCGTGCTGTCACCGCTGTTCGGCTTGGTCACCATTGAGAGCACGGGGCGCACGGGCTCCGGCGCGTTCGTCTCCTGCTGGCAACCGGTGAGCAACGAGGCCGCCGCGAGCGTGCCGGCGATCAACATGACCTGTCGCTTCATGACCGGTCTCCTTCAAAGGTGACGGGCTGGCCGGCGCTCAGAAGCTTGCCGCCATCGATGACGACGCGCTCGCCGGACGCGAGGCCTGCCTTGATCAGCACCTGACCGGCTTCATAAGCGCCGACCGTGACGCGCTTCAGCGACGCTGTCTGCGTTTTGGGGTCGACGGTCCAGACGGCGGGCTTCTTGCCCGCAGCCATCAGGGCGCTCCACGGCAAAACGATCTCGTTCTGCGCCTTGGCCTTGATCGATCCTGCGACGGCGCTGCCCAGCATCATCGGGGGCGGCGGATTGTGGATGGACACCTTGACGCGGATCGTGGAGCTCTTCGCGTCGATAACAGGTGAAATCTCTCTCACCTCACCCGTCGCCGTCACGTTGGGATCGGAGACCAGCGCCAGCGTCACAGAGCGGCTGTCAGTCTGGCCAAGGAAGACGGATTCATAGACCTCGAAGACGGCATCACGCTCGCCATCCTGCGCAAGCGAGAACACGGGTTGCGCGGCCGGCACCACTTGGCCGACCTCGAGATTTCGCGCGGTAATGGCGCCATCGGCTTCAGCGCGCAGGACAGTATAGCCGAGCGCATCGCGCGAAGTCCCGAGCTGCGCCTTGGCTGCTTCCAGCACGCCCTCCACCGTTC
Source organism: Bradyrhizobium betae (assembly GCF_004123905.1). GTDB lineage: Bacteria > Pseudomonadota > Alphaproteobacteria > Rhizobiales > Xanthobacteraceae > Bradyrhizobium > Bradyrhizobium betae_A. Next base: position 224,559 of record NZ_MZXW01000053.1, on the reverse strand, counting down.
GCAGACCTTCCTGTGCCTGGTCATAAGCGGTCCGGGTCGTGAAGCCGCTTGCGATCAGCGCTTTCTGCCGCTCGAACGTGGCTTTCGCCACGCGCAGCTGGGCTTCGGCGGAGGCCACTGCTGCGGTCGCGGCATCGACATCGGCCTGTTGCTCGGCGGGATCAAGCCGGGCCAGGACGTCGCCTTTGTTGACGTGAGCGCCGACGTCCACTGTGCGTGCAACCACACGTCCGCTGACGCGGAAAGAGAGATCGGCACGGAAGCGTGCCTGAACCTCTCCCGTCAGCGTGAGAGAGGCTTGCCGGTCCCGCGGCTGCACGACCGCGGTTCTGACCAGCGCGGCGCGCGTGGCCGTCTGCGGCGCGTGATCATTGCAGCCGCTCAGCGCAGTGCTGACGAGCGCGGTTGCCAGGACTAGCGCCTTCGCCGCACGTGGCCTTTGACGGGACGGATTGGAGCATTGATTTGTCATGACGCGTCCGTTGGATGAGAAAGCGACAACAGCGCGCCAAGCGCATCCGCGGATCGCAAAGACGCGTGCGTTGCGTCATTCGAAGCAATGGCTCTCGTGCGGCGCGGAGCCCTCATTTGGCGCGTCGCAATGGTCCAGTTCGCCCCCCGTTCGCGTTCGGTCAGCGGGAACGAGAGAACAATCGAGGTGAATTCGGCGCCGAAACCCTGCTCGATCCGGCCGCCGAGCGCCCTCGCGATATCCCTCGCAATTCGCAACTCGCGATCCGAGGCATCCCGGGCGGGGCGCGTTCCGTTGTCCAGGATCACGCAGTTCAGCAGCGCGCCGGTGCGCGTCAGCTTGATCTTGATCTGCCCGGCCCGCGCGTCGAAGCAGGCGTGCCGTGCCGCGTGCATCACGAGTTCATGGACGATGAGGCCCAGATGCCAGCAACGCTCCGGCTGGAGCGCGATGGACTGGGTCGCGAATGCCAGTTGAATCGTCATCCGGTCTAGCAGCGCGCGGCGCATGCCAGAGCCCAGCCTGCGGATGCAGGTCGCGGCATGGATCAGCGTGTCGCCCGTTGGCATGGCCAGCGCACGATGCACGTCGGCGTAGCCGTGCAGCAGCTCGACGACATCGCCGAGCGCACATTTGGCTTCCGTCCCCTCGACCCGGATGGCCGCGGCGGCGACAAGGTCGATGGCCAAGGCGACACCATTGGTGACCCTGCGATTCAGCTCGCGCAGCAGCACGCCTTCCTGCAAGCCGGACGGGGCTGGGCTCAAAACAGTCACGACATTCTCCTATTCGACGCGAATGAATCGGGGACGAACACCCCACCTTTGCGACCCCGATCTTTCGGGAGCACTCGCAAAGCCTACAAAGCGTTGTGGCCTGACGACTTAATAAACTATACCGTATATTTTCTTTTTCTTGCCTTTCTTCGTCCCCCGTGTCAAGTCGGAAAGCAATGCGCACAGACTCGTGAATTCGGAGGCCAAAATGAAGAAGACGAAGCGAGGCAGACCGCCCAAGGATCTTGCCGGCGACGCACAGGCGCGAATTCTCGATGCCGCCCAGCAGCTGTTTCTGGAGAAGGGGTACCGCAGCGCCAGCATCGACGACATTTCCGAGCTCGCTCCTGCGAGCAAGCCGACGATCTACGCCCACTTCCCCGGTAAAGAGGCGCTGTTTGCGGCGGTGGTGGCCCGCACCATCGAGGGCTTGACGGACTTCGAGGGCTTCTCGCCTGAGGGCCGCACCATCGAGGACAAGCTGATGAGCCTCGGGACAGCCCTCGTCGAAAGAGTGGTCGAGGAATCGCTGGGCATGGTGCGCGCGACGATCGCCGAATCACAGCGCTTTCCCGAACTGAGCCGCAACGTCCACGACGCTGCACGTGATCGCTCCCTGAACGCGGTGTCCCAGCTGCTGGACGACGCCACGCAGAAGCTCGCGCGGACGCCAAGGGGACCGTTCAGCCCGAAGCGAAGCCGCGCCACCGCGCAGATCTTTCTCGACCTGATTCTGCTGCCGATGCTGTTTCGCTCGCTTGTCGGTGAAACTCAGAAAGATCTGAAGAAGGAGCTTCCGGGCTTCGTGCGCGAGCGCGTCGGCTTTTTCCTGGCAGCCTGCGAAACGGACTGGTCGTCCTAGCTGTCTTCTTTGGACGGTCGGCTTGGAAGCATTCGCCTCAGCCGGCGACCCTGAGCTGTACGTGAGCTGTCATCCCGGCCGGCTGCAGGAATGGCGCGCGACGCAAAGCGCCCGTAGAAAATCTCAACATCTCGTCGAAGCTTGGCCGCAGCGTCGCAGCCCCGACCCGCGAAGGATTGAGATGGACATCCATGGCTTGCAGCAGGCAGCAGGTCAGCGCCATCGGACTGCCGCCCTGCAGTTCGCCGCGTGCTTGCCCGGCGCCGATGATCGGTCGCACCAATCCTCGGATCCTGTCGTCGTAGGCGAGAACGACCGTCCAGTTCTGACGCACGGCTTGAGCTATCAGGTCGTGCAGTCGTCGATGCTTCGCCGGTCGGGCTTCATTGCAGTCGGCGATGGCCTTCAGGATTGCGGCCAGGCGCCGCAGCGCTGGCCCACTGCCACCGGCCGCCTCAGCCGCCGCACTGACCGTTTCATCGAGCACCTCCTGCACCACAGCCTCCTCGATCGCTCGCCTCGAGGGAAAGAATCGATAGACGTTGGCTGATGACATCGACAGGCTCCGCGCGATGTCGCCGACGGTGGTCTTATTGTGTCCCATCTCGCCGTAGAGATGGATAGCGGCCTGCATGATCCTGCGGCGGGCGGTCCTCGTTCGATCGTCAATCTGTTCGCGCATAACGTCTCTCACTGCGCCGGAATGTTCATCAGCTCGCGGCGGCAGGCCTGTCCGAAATCACGCAAGGGATCCATCTCCTCAATGAATCTGGGGAGATCGACGAATGTACGATTTGGCGACAGATAGGCTTCGATGATCAGGTGCCCGGCTCGCTCGGCGGCCTGAACGACCTCGTTGCTCGACAAGATCCGCATGCGTCCGACCAGCGTATAGAGGCTGACCAGTTGCGGGATTTCGGCCTGATCATTGACCAGGGCCTCGGCATAGAGCCGTGATGCCTCCTCCATGAAGCTATGGTACAATTGTTCGCGCTTCGAGAACGAGCGGGCATGATGAAGCTCGCGGCGCCTTCGTCGCCCGCTGAACCATCCACTGACGATGGTCGAGAGCGCGCCGAACGCAGAGCCGCCGAAGGCAGCCAGGGCCGGTATGTACACGGTGGTCATGCGATCGCTCCTTTGCCGCCGCGGCGCGGATTTGATCCAGACAGCGCCGGTCAAATCAACCGCCACGTCGCTCCTTATCTAACCTTCGTCGATCCGGCGGACGCCTGCTCGAATACCGCCTTGCAGCCTTCGCTCAGGTCCGATTTCCTCTGTCGTAGACAGGCTTCGACTCCCGGCGGATCGGGAATGTAGGCGCTGCACAGTCGAAAGGCGTCGGCCATACAGGCTGCCCTCTGCTCTGGCGTGCCCTGGTTGTCCTGCGCAGAAGCTGCTGCGCTGCCAAGCGCGACCACGATCGCCGCGAGCAGCGCCGGCATCAATCTCGTCATGTCAGTTCCTCTCTTTGCTGGGAGCCTCGTTTGCGAGCCACCTTGGCCCGCCTGCACACGCGCTTGTGACGTCCTTGCCTTGACACCGACGTCGTGTTCGATTTATATGAACTATACGGTTTATTTTATTTAGGAGGCAGAGAATGTCAAGTCCGCTGTTCGCCTTGATGCGCGAAAATCCAATGCCAGGGCTCGCCGTCGCATCGCTGAATGTCGTCGTCGGCGTGTGCCTCGTGGCGTCGAGCCTGCTGCTGAGCATCGCGATCGCGGTGATTGCCGGGGCTCATTCGCTTGCGGAGAGCAAGCACAGCCCTGGCCGGCTGGAGCGGAAGACGATGGCATGACGCCGGCCCTGCTGATTGCCCGCGATTGCATCATTTGCCGGGTGAACGTCTGGATCGCGCCGGTCGAATATGTGTTCGACATCATCGAGTCCGAGCTGGCGCGCAGAGGTGTTGCACGCGGGGAAACCGACCGTCTCACGCACAGGGCCGGAGCAGAGAGTACCGGTGCGATGACATGCTGAACTTCACGAAAGTGTACGACGTGATGGAAGTGGATCCGGACACCGGCAAAGCCGTGTGGACTGGGATCACGGGGACGCGGGCGGCGCTCCAGCGCGACAGGTTCACGATCGACCCGAAAGTCGCAACCTATTGTCCCACCGATTGGGTCGACGAGCGCGGCTATCTCGATGCGGAGCTCGCGCGCAAGCATCGGCGGCCGTGGAGCATTTGACGATGAGACAGCGTGATATGACCATCAGGAGCCGTGTACCGTGAGCCGACGATCCTTCCTCATGCGCGCCGGCCCGGCGACCGAAACCGCGCTTCCCTTGCGCGGCTATCTTCTCTCGGTCGGCGGCGCGTTGCTCGCTTTGATCTGGACAGCAGGCTCGATGCTGCCGGCCCCGTCGGCTGGTCGCTTTGCAGATGAGGATCCCGCGCGGCCTCCGATCCTCATCCACTCTGCGGTGAGGGGACCGGAGCGTGTCGTGATCGATACGAATCAGTCACTCCCCGCGCCCTCCGAGATCGTCGTCGCCCACGCGGCCGTGCATGCAACTGCCCAACCTGACCGAGATTGATCCGATGTCGAAGCGATATTTGCTTGTCCTGATCGTAGGGTCCTCATTGCTGGCAGCGACCGGCGCCGCGGCGGACGTGCAGAATCCTGCGGATGCCGACAGCCGCAGCGCGACCACGCAGAGCGACGCCGCGGTCCGCCGCGCACTCACGGAGTTCCGCACGACCCGCGTCCCGCTCAGCCGCGCCATGGCAATCGCCGAACGTCTCCATGAGGGCTCGAAGACGGCGGACATCAGCTTCGAGTCCGCCGGCTCCCCCGTCTACCGCGTCCGCACGATCAGGAATGAACAGGTATGGGAGAATGCCATCGACGCGAACACCGGCAGCACGGCCGGAAAGGAAGTGACGTCTTCGCTGCGAGAACTCGGTCGCGAAGACCTCGCCAACATGATTGCTCTCAGGTGGATCAAGCAGGAATTGTCGGACGCCGTGCAGGTCGCGGAGCGGGCTGCGGCCGGCAGCGCGCTTGCCGGGGGGCTCGTCAGGCAGGACGGCAGGCTGAACTTCGTCGTTGTCGTCGCCGTCGGCGATGATTTGAAGGAAGTCATGCTCGAGCCGCCCAAGGTCGCAAAGCAAAGCTCGGTCCATCGCTAGACTAGGCGAAGGAGCGCGAGCCGACGACCTGGAGCAGGCTCTCGCCGCGCCGTCCATGCGAGGCGTTGAGGAGCTGGCGCATCCGCACGGCAGGCACCGGACGGCTGAACAGATAGCCCTGCGCCTCCGAGACGGTGCCGTCGGCGCTGATCAGCTCGAGCTGCTCGTTGGTCTCGATGCCCTCGACCACGACGGCCATGCCGAGGTCGGCCGACAGCCGCGCCACGCCGCGCAGCAGCGTCAGCGGCCGGTCGGTGTCGATGCCTTCCAGGAAGGAGCGGTCGATCTTGACCTTCTGCATCGGGAAATTGTGCAGATAGCTGAGGCTCGAATAGCCGGTGCCGAAATCGTCCAGCGAGATGCGCACGCCGAGCGCATGCAGCTGCGACAGGATATCGTGGGTCAGCTGGGTGTTGCGCAGCAGCGAGGATTCGGTGATCTCGATCTCGAGGCGATGCGCCGGCAGGCCCGACACTTCGAGCGCGTAACGGATCTCGCTGAGCACGTCGCGCTGGTGGAATTGCTGCGGCGAGAAGTTGACGGCGACGCTGACGCTATCAGGCCATTTCATGCATTCCATGCAGGCGCGGCGCAGGATCCAGCGGCCGAGATCGACGATCAGGCCCATGTCCTCGGCGACCGGGATGATATCGACCGGCGAGACCGTGCCGCGCACCGGATGGTTCCAGCGCAGCAGCGCCTCGCAGGTGGTGATCTTGCCGGACTTGAGGTTGACCAGCGGCTGGTAGAACAGCTCGAACTCCTCGTTCGCCAGCGCCTTGCGCAGGTCGAGCTCGAGGATGCGGCGGGCCTCGACGGTCGCCGCCATCTCGTCGCGAAAGAAGCAGAAGGTGCCGCGGCCGTCGGCCTTGGCGCGGTACAGCGCCATGTCGGCGTTCTTGAGCAGCGTATCGGCGCTGACGCCGTCCGGCGAGGTCAGCGCGATGCCGACGCTGGCGCCGATCTCGACGAGGTGATTGTCGATGCGATAGCGCTCGCTCAGGCGTTCGACGATGCGGCGGGCGAGGCTCGCGGCATCCTCGGGCGCGCCGATGTTCTGCTGGAACACGACGAACTCATCGCCGCCGAAGCGGGCGACGAAATCTTCGGGACGCAGCATCTCGCGGAGGCGGTTGGCGACCGCGCACAGAAGCTGGTCGCCGCAGGGATGACCAAGCGTGTCGTTGACCTGCTTGAACTGGTCGAGATCGACGAACAGCAGCGCGGAGAGCCGTTCGGCATGGTGCGATTGCGCCAGCAGCCGCTCGATCTCGTCGCGGAACGAGACCCGGTTGGGCAGCGCCGTGAGCTCATCATAGCGGGCGAGATGGCTGATGCGGGCTTCCGCATTGGTGCGCTCGGTGATGTCTTCCAGCAGCAGCACGGTGCCGCCACCGGTCATCGGCTGGAACGTCCAGGCCAGCGTGCGGCCGCGCGAGAGATCCGGGTCGGTGGTAACGATCTCGCAGATCCGCGCATGCTCGATCTCGGCCAGAACCTGGTTGCCGCTCTCCGCCGAGAGGGAGCCTGCGGCGACGCAGGCCGAGACGATGTCGGCGGCGGTGGCGCCGCGCTTGACGAGGTCCTCCGGCAGGCCCATCAGCTCGCCGAAACGATGGTTCATCACCGCAAGGCGTCCGTCGGCGCGAAACATGCAGAGGCCATGCGGCATGTTGTTGAGCGCGGTATCGAACTGGCTCGCCAGCGCGGATTCGCGGAAGCTCGAGGTCAGCGCCTTGACGAAGATCGCATGCAGGCTGAGGTTGATGTTCTTCAGTCCGACGAAGAAGAACACGAGCAGGATGGCGAGCCCGATGTGATAGAAGCCGCCGTGCAGCAGGAGCGCTAGCGACATCGGACCGCAGGCGAGCGCGACGTGCCACTGGATCACCCGGGGCTGGCCGTAATTGCGGGCGGCGCCGCCAGCGGTGTAACCGATGCCGATGGCGACACAGAGCATGTCGGCCACCGCATCGTCATTGTTGTAGATGACGACGAAAGACCACAGGCCGAGCAACGCCGCAAAGCTGAGCGCACCGAACCAGTAACGCGGCTCCAGATACTTGGCTTCTTCGAATGACAATGCGTGCGTGCGGTTTTCATATCCGCGCATCTGGAACGCGCGCGCGGTGCCGATGGCGATCAGCAGAAATGCGAGCGGCCACAGCCAGACATCGCCCGTCTTCAGCGCAGTCATGACCGCGGCCACGGCCGCGGAGGCCGAGCCCAAAAAGATCGCCCAGAAATTCTGAACCATAGAGTTGATGAGAGCGGCGTAGAGTATCGGCTCCAGCTCGTCTCGATCGCTCTGCTTCTGGTCGGCCAGCTGCATTGCTTGTTACGCGTCCTGTTTGGCGCGTACTTTTACCCAGACCAAGTGAAGTCTTTCTGAGGGAACATCGTTAAAGTCGAGTTGTTTTTCGGCAATAGCGAACCTGTTTCGGCTGAAATATCAAGCAACTAGGCAAGCGTTGCCGGGCACAAGGTGAAGGAAAACTTGCTTTCCCCACCGAACCCGAAAAAATCGGCGCATTTTTTCGAAAACATCGCGCGTCCAAATGCGCGATACCAGAACCACGTTCCAATGAAATCGGAACGGGCTCTGGATTCTTGTTTTGACGCGTTTTCTTTACGCGAACCGGTACCCACTTCGCTCGAAAACGCTCTACTGCCCCGCCGTCGAGGACAATAGCGGCGACCATGCCGGGTCGGAGGCGAAGCCCGGCGTCGGCACCTTCAGCTCGTTGCGGCCGGAGATGTCGACCGAGAACAGCGACGGCCCGCCGCTGCCGCCGGGATCGCGGAAGAACATCAGCACGCGGCCGTTCGGCGAGAAGGTCGGGCCTTCATTGTGATAGCCGGAGGTCAGCAGCCGTTCGCCGGAGCCGTCCGGCTTCATGACGCCGATCGAGAACTGCCCGCCGCCCTGCCTGGTGAAGGCGATGTAGTCGCCGCGCGGCGACCACACCGGCGTCGAATAGGTGGCGTTGGTATCGTCCTTGGAGAAGGAGATGCGCTGCGCCTGTCCACCGCCCGCCGCCATCACATAGATCTGTGACCTGCCGCCGCGATCGGATTCGAAGCAGATGCGCGTGCCATCCGGCGAATAGGACGGAGACGTGTCGATCGCCGGCGTGTCGGTGAGGCGCGTTGTCGAGCGCGAGCGCAGATCCATCACGAACAGGTTGGAATTGCCGCCCTGCTGCAGGCTCATGATGACGCGCTGGCCGTCGGGCGAGAAGCGCGGCGCAAAAGTCATGCCGGGGAAGTTGCCGACGATCTCACGCTGGCCGGTCTCGATGTTGAAGAGATAGACCTTCGGATCGCCCTGCCCGAACTCCATGTAGGTGATCTCTTGCGAGTTCGGCGAGAAGCGCGGCGTCAGCACGAGGTCCGAGCCGCGGGTCAGGTAGCGCACATTGGCGCCGTCCTGGTCCATCATGGCGAGCCGCTTGACGCGGCGCTCCTTCGGACCGGTCTCGTCCACGAACACGACGCGGCTATCGAAATAGCCCTTTTCGCCGGTCATCTGCTCATAGATCTGATCGGAGATGATGTGGGCGATGCGGCGCCAATATTCCGGCGAGGTGAAATATTGCTGGCCGGCGAGCTGCTGGCCCGTGACGACGTCCCAGAGGCGGAATTCCGCCTTGAGACGGCCGTCCGGCTGCCGCGTCATGCGGCCGGTGACGAGAGCCTGGGCGTTGAGGGTCTTCCAGCTCTGGAATTGCGGCGCGACGTCGATGTTGCTGATGCGCTCGATGAAGGCGGCCTGGTCGATCGGGGCAAACAGGCCCGAGCGCTTCAGATTGTTGGTGATGACCTGGGTGACGCCGTTGCTGACGTCGCCGTCGGCAGGCGACCCGGGTACGAAGTTGGAGATCGCAATCGGAATCGGCCGAAACTCGGTAGGATCGATGCGAATTCGTCCCTGGGCGAAGCTGTGTCCGCTCCCGAGCATCGCGAGCGTCGATCCCGTCAGGGTCATGAAGCGGCGGCGGTTCATCAATCGGACGTCATTCATCGCAAAATTCTTTTGTTCGGATGTCACAACATGTCTTTCAGGCCGAAAGTCATTTCGATCTTCTTCCAGCCTTCATATTGCTGCCTGGGCATGAACGAATAGACCTGACATTGCACGATGGCGCGCTTGGCGCTCTCGGCCACGGCCTGGGCAATCGACTTGGATGGGCCTCGCACCTCGACGATGATCGGCTCGGACGCAAGCGAGCCGTCGATCTTCATCGGGATATCGATGTCGGCCTCGTATTGATCGGCGTCCTGTCCGTTATAGGTGGGCGTGAAGCAGCGCCGGACCGCGCTCGTGAACGCGCCCCGCCAGGTCGCGACATTGTTGGAGGCCGTCCCCGACGTCGTTCCCAGCGAGGCCGACGCATTCAGTGTCGAGCCGGCGAGCTCGTGCCGGGTCGCGGCGCGTTTGTCGAGGTCACGCTGGATCTGCGCGGGATCGAAAGAGCGCTCCTTCGGCTTGGGCTGCTGCTGAGGCTGCACTGCCGCAACCTTTTGCTCTACAGGCTTGGGCGGCGGCTTCTTGGTGTCCAACTTTTTCTGAAGCTCTGCGATCGGATCTTCCTTGGCCGGGTCAGGCTTCTTTTCCTGCGGCTTCGGCTCTTCCTTCGGCTTGGCCTCGGCGACGGGCTTGGGCGGCTCGGGCTTCTTCTCGACCGGCTTCTCGACGGGCTTCGGCGGCGGCTCGGGCGTCGAGCTGGTCTTGATCAGCTCTTTCTTCTCGGTGACCTTGCCGACAGCGTCTTCCTCGGGCTTGGCCTCGGCGATCTTCTCGACCTTGGGCTTCGGCTCTTCCTTCTTGCCGGTCTTCTGCCCCGACATCATCTTCGCAAGCTGATCGGAGGAGATGATGTCGACCGGAAGCGACTCTTCCGCCGGCACGAAAGCCCTGCTGCTGAAGGTGACCAGCCCCCATCCCAGCACGAGGACGTGGAGAGCAATCGACGCAACCAGTGTCTTGTCGACGTTCACCTTCACCGGTCTATCCCTGATCCGCCTCGGTGACGAGCGCCAGCTTCTTGAAGCCCGCGCCGGACAACAGGCCCATGACCTTGGCCACCGTTCCGTAATCCGCCTTCTTGTCGGCGCGCAGATAGATGCGCTCCTCAAGGCCGCCCCGCGCGTCCGTGATCGCCTTCAGCTTCGGGATCAGCTCGTTGATCGCGATCTCGGCGTCGGCGATGAACACCTTGCCCTTTATGTCGACGGACATCTGGATCGGCTTCTGGTCGTTCTGCTCGAGGCTCTTGGCCTGGGTCTGCGGCAAGTCGAGCGGCACGCCGACTGTGAGCAGCGGCGCCGACACCATGAAGATGATGAGCAGCACCAGCATCACGTCGACCATCGGCGTGACGTTGATCTCGGCCATGACCGGCTTGCGCCGGCTGCGGCGCCCGCCGCCTCCGGACGAACTCGCGACGTTCATGCCCATGGTCTGGTGCCCAAATTGCCCTTCACACTATACATGCCGTCCGTCAGCCCCGCTCGTCGATCTGACGGGACAGAATGGCTGAAAATTCATCGGCGAAGCCTTCGAGCCGCTGGGCCTGCCGGTTCACCTCGGAAGTGAACTTATTATAGAAAATAGTGGCAGGAATGGCGGCGATAAGGCCGACGGCGGTCGCAAACAGCGCTTCCGCAATGCCCGGGGCCACCACGGCCAGGGAGGTATTTTTCGACGCCGCGATCGACTGGAAGCTCGACATGATGCCCCAGACCGTGCCGAACAGGCCGACGAAGGGGCCGGCGGAGCCGACGGTAGCAAGCACCAGCAGCCGGCGTTCCAGCCGCTCGATCTCGCGCGAAATCGACACGTTCATCACCTTGTCGATGCGCATCTGAAGACCCGCGACCGAGCGGGCCTGGTTCTCGAACGAACGCTTCCACTCGCGCATCGCAGCCACGAAACACGCCGCCATCGAGTGCGTCGGCTTGGCCGAGAGCGTGCGATAGAGTTCCTCGATCGACTCGCCGGACCAGAAAGCCTGTTCGAAACGGTCCATCGAGCGGCGGGTGCGGGCAAACAGGAAGATCTTGTCGATGGCGATCGCCCAGACCCAGACCGAGCAGGCGAGAAGCCCCAGCATCACCGCTTTCACGATCCAGTGAGCCTGCCAGAACAGCGCGATCAGCGACACGTCGGCGGATGCGGCAACCGGAAGGGCGGACTGAGCCATTTCGGCCGGATTCATAAGCAGTATCCTCTCAAGGCGATCGTTATCTGATGTCCCGGCGAGCTAAATGGCTGCCGGTTCCCCAATGGCCGCGCTAGAACCGGCGGGCCGGCAAGCCCGCTCAAAGCCTTGTCTTTCTGGGGTGCAGGGGCTCGTCTAAAGCCGGCCGTCTGCTTTCCCCGCCAAGATGTCAAAACTAAGGGCTCCGGGCGCGACTTTCCGCCATTTACCAGACGCCAGCGATAGTTAATGCGGGGTTACCGGGAGCGAATTAGGCCGCCGGAAAAGTAGACGGAGCAGGCGGTTGGCCGGGGCTTGGATCCACCGAGGCTTGTCCTCCGCGCGGATTGCGTTCCCTCCCCCCTTGCCGGTCCGTTGCGGGCGAGGGTCAGGGAAGGCCCACACGGCACACTTTTTCGGGTGGCGTTCTCGCGGCGCATTTCGTCCGAGCGGGACGCATCATCCACGCCGAATCCGAAATTCGGTGAAGGCGCGGTCGGAAGCATCGTTATGCAGTTTGTGTCACGCGCGACGGAACTTCACTTCGCCATTCGGCGACACAGGACTATTGTTTTTGTCTGCAAACCGCCTGAGAGTGCCGGATGGGCCGCCCGTCAACCGATGGTAGTGGCTGATGGGCTGCCCGTCATACGGGAGAGCCCCATGGAACAGATTCTGATCAACCTCGTCTCAGGCGCGCTTGGTGGAGTTGGCGCGGGCAAGTCTTCGCCGACATTTGATCTCGGAATGGCTGGAAACGTCATTTCCGGTCTGGTCGGCGGTGGCGTGCTCGGCCAGATCGTGACGTTGTTGCTTCCGTCCGTCATGGCCGCAGCGCAATCGGGAAATCTCAGCGTTGGCGGCGTCGTGTCACAGGTTGTCGCCGGTGGCGCCGGCGGTGCAATACTCACTGCGATCATCGGCGCCTTCAAGAACAAGGCTGCCGCCTGATCCGTTGGACCGCGATCTACCACTTCTCCTTCGAGGTCCGCACGTCGAGCTCGAACGACCAGGCGCGTTCGGGCTGGCGGTAGAGGAAGGCGAAGGCATCGACGATGCCCTCGATGTCGATCAGGCTGTCCTCGCGTCCCGCAGCGTCCGGAAAGCGCGTGAAGATCTTGTCGCCGGCGATGGCGCCGTCGACCACGACGTGGCCGACATGGATGCCGTCACCCGCGTATTCCTTGGCCATGGCCTGCGCCAGCGTCCGCAGGCCCGCTTTTGACGAGTTGAAGGCGCCGTAGCCGGAGCGTCCGCGCAGCGAGGCGCTGGCGCCGGTGAAGAGCAGCGTCCCTGTCTTCTTCGGCACCATGCGGCGCACCGCCTCGCGGCCGAACAGGAAGCCGCCGAAGCAGACCACGCGCCAGGCCTGCTCGAAATAATCGGCCTCCATCTCGATGATCTTGCCGGGCGTGTTGTTGCCGGCGTTGTAGATGGCGAGGTCGAGATTTTCACCGGCGGCATCGAACAGCGCGGCGATGTCGCTCTCTTTCGTCGTATCGGCGACGAAGGGCACAGCCGTTCCGCCCGCCTTCGCGATGTCATCTGCAACCGCCTGCAACGCAGACAGCGTCCGGCCCGCGACGATCACCTTGAGTCCGTCAGCCGCAAAGCGCTTGCAGAGCCGCGCCCCGAGCCCGCGGTCCGGGCCGACGCCGATAACGATTGCCGTCTTCATTGCAGCTCTCCGAAGGATTGATGGGGGTCAGGCCACTGCTACAGGTTCGGGGCAATTGGTCAGCCGCGCGGGATTGCCGACCGCGGTGCAGCCGGCGGGCACGTCGCTGGTCACGACCGTATCGGCGCCGATCTTGGCAAAATCGCCGATGCTGATATCGCCGAGAATGGTCGCGCCGCTGCCGATGAAGACATTGCTGCCAATGCGCGGCGAGCGCGCCGGCAGCTCATCACGTCGGCCGATGCTGACGTTCTGGAGGATGGTGACGTCGTCGCCGATCACCACGTTTGCGCCGATCACGATGCCGGTGGCGTGGTCGAGATAGACGGACGAGCCGATGTGTGCTGCCGGATGAATGCTGACTTGCAGGCGGTTCGACGCCTCGTTCTGGAACAGCAGCGCGGCATCGCGATGGTCGCGGCGCCAGAGCCAGTTCGAGACGCGCCAGGCCTGCAGCGCGACGTAACCCTTGTAATGCAGCAATGGCGGAAGCAGATCGGCGATGGCGGGATCGCGGCGCGCGATCGCCTGCAAATCCTGGCCGGCGGCTTCGATCAGGTCCGGCTCGCCGCGAAAGGCGTCGCGGGAAAAGGACGTGAAGCGCGCGCGCTCGGTGGCGCCGCCGCCGAGCCGCTGCCCGATCAAATCGGCGAGCGCAGCGACAAAATCGTCATGCGCGAGAATACTACTCGCTACGGCCTTGCCGAACACCGGATCGGCAGCCGCCGCGCGCTGCGCCTCGCTGCGGATCGTCTGCCAGAGGCTGTCGCTCGCCGTGATCGCAGCTTCCACCATTGTCGCCTCCGGTCCGCCTGCGCCTGCCATGGCGAATATAGGCGGTCTGGATCAGTCCGCCAGTCACGCCGCCGGGACGCGCTTGCTTTGGCCCTCAAGACCGGGCCGAGCCCGCTTGCGCAGGCCAAGCGCATAAAGCCAGCCGCCCGCCGCGAGCAATACGGGCAGGACGAAGAGCGCGAAATCACGGAGCAGGATCATGGTTCGATGCTCCCCTTCGCAAAACTGATCGCACGGCCGAGTGCGAATGACGCGAACCAATAGAGGTAAAGGCTGAGAAAGAACCGCCAGGACTCGCCGACCTGCCACTGCGGATAGAGCTGGACCTCCGTCGGCCAGTGATTGAGGAACGCGATCACCACTGGCACGAGGGACCCGAACCGGTCGAACAGCGCCGTCGCGCGCTCGAGCAGCGCGATGCGACGGCTGATCTCCTTGCGTTCGGCGGTGGTCATGGTCGTACCCGTCAGCGCAGCAGGCGCTGTCAGGACTTGGTCGGGCCTGACGCGGATCGGGTTCTACCGGTCCTGCACATGTACGTGATCAACGCCGCAGAACGAACGCCCGCCGGCATTTCCCCAAAACCAAACCGCCCGCCTGCGGGGTGCGCAAGCGGGCGGCTCGGGGCCATCAGGACTTTGGGGGCGTGCGCCTGAGGGCTTTGAGATGTGGCCTCAGATCAGCCTCGTCAGATCAGCTTTGCGGCTGGTCGGTCGGCGGCGGGGTCGGACGCGTCTTGTGCTGCGCCATGAACTGGTCGAACTCTTCCTTGTCCTTGGCGTGACGCAGACGGTCGAGGAAGTTCTTGAACTCGACCTGCTCCTCCTCGAGCCGCTGCAGCGTCTCGGTGCGGTATTCGTCGAAGGCGCGATTACCGGAGGACGGCGGGCCGAAACCAAAGCCGAATCCGCGGCGCTCCATGCGGCCACGCATGCGGTCCATCTTGTACTGCATCCGCTCCATCTTGCTCTGCCAGCGATCCTGATTGCTCCAGCACGACATTCTTCTGCTCCCGAGTGTGAAAAAGAGAAGGGCAAGTCCGATCGGCCACCAGATGATGAAGCCGAGAATGGTCACGGCAATCCAGCCAGGATGCCAGGGCGTATCGAGCATGTGGGGCCGCTCGTACTGTTGCTGCTGGTCCGAGGGGCCGCGCCAGCGATTGACATCAGCGGTGTAGGCCATTTCCCTTCTCCATCACGGCATCAGTGCCGTTGTGAATGTAAATAACATTTACATAGCTAGACCATCCCGCGATTTTGTCAAGCTGGCGGCCTGACAGGCCTGCCGAATTATTTGCGCAACTTTATTTCGCCTTGCCCCAAGGACCACCAGGAGTCCCTCCCGGCGGCACGCTAGAGCCGGAGGATGCCTCCGGTGGCACAGGCGGCGGCTCGGCGCTTTTCGCGGACGGACGGCGGTCGGTCGGGAAGCCGAGGCCGCGCAGATAGATCAGCACCTCGGCCTCGAGCAGCTCGTCCGGCGACATCGGCAGTTTTCGCCGCGCGGCATCGCCGCGGGAGAACAGCGAGGCGACGCCATGCGCCATCGACCAGATGTGCAGCGCCATCATCATGGCGGGTGGCCGAGGCGCGCCCGGAGGCGCGAGCGCCGCAAGTCGCTCGGCGGCGGCGCGGATGATGTTGAAGGCGCGCTCGCTTGCGGCCTGCAGCGCCGGATTGGCGTCGACCGGCAGGCCGGATTCGAACATCGCGTTGTAGAACGCCGGCTCCTCGCGGGCGAAGGCAAGATAGGCCCGGCCGACACGCTCGAACGCGGTGACGGTGTCGGGCCGTCCGTCGTCCCAGGCTGCCGTCAGCCGCCCCTCGAACTGCTCAAAACCGCGCTGGGCGATCGAGGACAACAGCTCATCACGATCGCGGAAATGCCGGTAAGGCGCGGCTGCGCTGACGCCGGCCATGCGCGCGGCATCGGCGAAGGTGAAGCCGGCCGCGCCCTTCTCGGCGATCAGCCCGAGAGCGGCCTGCAACAGGGCTTCTTTCAGATTGCCGTGGTGATAGCCGCGCTCCGCGCGGCGCTCTTCCTTGCGCCAGCTCATGTGAACGGCTTTTACATGAGCTTGGCGTGAAGGTCACTAGCGGGAATCGGGCGTGATTAACCCCGTACTTCCACCGGGTCGCGCCGGGGCGATGCGTCGGTATCGCCCCGGACACGACCTCACGCGAAGCTACATCTGCGGGATCGCCAGCACCGGCATGACCTCGATCGCCTCGCCCGGGAAGATCGCAAAGTGCGGATGGTTCTCGAACAGCTTTGCTGCCTCCTCCTGCGAGGCCGCCCGCACCACCGTGAAGCCGGTCAGCGCATTGCTCACTTCGGAGACGCCACTCGCATCGATCTTCCGGGTCTTGCCGAGCGGGCCTCCCAACTCGACGATGACGTCCTTGTGCTTCTCGACCCAGCCGTGCCAGGCGGCCATGCCCTCGCGCTCCCTGGCCTTGCGTTCGGCCTCGGGCATCGCGTGCCAGGCCTTCATTTTTTCGCCGTTCATGCTGCCGAGATAGACAGCGAGGAATTTGTGTTCGGTGCTCATCGGTTCTCTCCCTTGTTGATCGATTGACGACAGACGCGCATTGATCGCGGCCGCTGTGACTACTTCTTGAGGCCGTCGAAACCGGCGGCGGCCGCCTGAACCTCCGGCGAAAAGTCGGCCATTTCCTGCACCTGCCGGATCTCGATGATTTCGTTGGCGGAGGCCGGGCACTTCTTGGCCCAGGCGATCGCTTCGGCGCGCGAGTCCACCTCGATCATCCAGTAGCCGCCCAGAACTTCCTTGGATTCAGCGAAGGGACCATCGGTGACGACGGGCGTGCCGGTGGCAAACGAGACGCGCGCGCCCATCGCGGGCGGATGCAGGCCGTCCAGCGTGATCAGCACGCCGGCATCCTTCAGCGCCTCGTTGTAGCGCATCATCGCGGCGACGCGCTCGGGATCGAGTTGGACGTCCGCCGGCGCGCTCTCGTAGCCGAGCGGGATCATCAGCATCATGAATCGCATGTGGTTCCTCGTTCCTCTTCGTTCCCGGAGACGCCGATGGGTTCCGGGCTGGCACTCCCCTTTAGGACGAACGAGCTTTGACCGAACCGACAGGGGAACAAAAATTATGCTGGAGGTCATTGCGTCGCATTAGCGCTGCTGCGGCAGGAAACGACCGTCCTGCCGGGCAGCGCCGAAATAGACGTCGATGCGGCGGACCTTGCCGCCGGCGAAGGTGAAGAATTCGGTGTTGCGAAAGCTCCTGCCATCCGCCGCCAGACAGAGATAGGTGACGAAGGCCTCGTCGCCCCGGACGAAAATCCGCTCGATGTCGTGCCGGGCGATCCAGCCGCTGTGCTTCCAGCAGCGCTCGAAATAGGCGGCCTTGTCGAGATCGTCGTCGAACGGACTGGTGAAGCGAAAGTCGTCGGCCAGCACATCGGCGACCTGTTGCCGATCGTTGGCGAGATAGGCAGCGAAGAGGTTCCGAATCAGGCGCTCGCGGTTCTCGGTCATTGGTCGCCTCCCTGAAGGACATCCTCTTGAAGACGATTCACGCACGACCGCGCCGACATCCGCACACCGCGAAGGCCGCCAAGGCCTTTCTCGTCGAGACCAAAGCGCAGTAAAAGGAGCGCAACCAACCCTCTCGAACGCAGGACACTCCCCGCCAATGCCGCAAGCCCCGCAAAAAGTCGCCCTCGTCACCGGAGCCGCGCGCGGCATCGGGCTTGCGACCGCGAAGAAGTTCCTTGGCGAAGGCTGGCGCGTGGCGCTGCTCGACATCGAAGGCGAGTTGCTCGGCCGCGCCGTCGCCGGGATCGGCCAGAGCGAGGCGACGCTGGCGCTGACCTGCGACGTCTCGGACAGGGACGCGGTCGCTGCCGCGATGAAAACGGTCGAGCAGCGGTTCGGCCGGCTGGATGCGCTGGTCAACAATGCCGGCATCGCCGTGTTCGCGCCGCTGATGGAGACGTCGGAGACCGACTGGCGCCGCGTGCTCGAAGTCAACCTCACCGGCCCGTTCCTCTGCACCAAGGCCGCGGTGCCCTTGATGCGCGAGGCCGATGGCGGCGCCATCGTCAACATCACCTCGATCTCGGCCGTGCGCGCCTCGACGTTGCGCTCGGCCTACGGAACCAGCAAGGCGGGCCTTGCCCATCTCACCAAGCAGCTCGCGGTCGAGCTCGCCTCGCTCAACATCCGCGTCAACGCGGTCGCGCCCGGGCCGGTCGACACCGCGATGGCCAAGCAGGTTCACACCAAGGAGATCCGCGCCGACTATCACGACGCCATTCCGCTCAACCGCTACGGCCTGGAAGACGAGCTCGCGGACGCCATCTATTTCCTGTGCTCGGAACGATCGAGCTACATCACCGGTCAAATTTTGGCCGTCGATGGCGGCTTCGATGCAGCCGGCATCGGCTTGCCGACGCTGCGCGGGCAAAGGCGGAACGGGTAGAGGCTTCATGCGACGCATCACCTTCCTCAAAGTCCTGATGCTCGCATCCGCCCTGCTCGCCTCCGCGCCCGCCGCGGCCGAGATCCGCATCATCCAGTCACCGGGCGGACAGGTCGGGCCGTTCCTCGACCTGTTCGAGAAGGTGCGCGAGAGTGGCGAGCGCGTGGTGATCGACGGTCCCTGCCTGTCCGCCTGTACGCTGGTACTGAGCATCGTGCCGGGCGAGCGCATCTGCGTCACCAAACGTGCCGTGCTCGGCTTCCATGCCGCGCGGTCGGTCGACCGGCGCGGGCGCTTCTGGGCCGAGCCGGAAGCCTCCGACGCGGTGCTCCAGGCCTATCCCGGTCCGGTGCGCGACTGGATCAGCCGCCGCGGCGGTCTGACCTCGCGACTGCTGGTGTTGAAGGGGCGCGACCTCGCCGCGATCTATCCCCGCTGCCGGTGACGATCGGCCGGCCATGTGACCGCGATGAAGCCGCTGCTGTCCGATGATTGGGCAATTATGCAAAATTCCGACTGTCCGGACGCGAAATTCGCTCAACCGCTTTGCAATGCCTGCACAATTTACGCGGTTTTCAGCTTTTCCCTGCAGTCTATGATGGTGGTGGCCGGACTGAGGCTGCGTCACAAACTCAGCAATGGTCACGGACTAGGATGGACTCACTTTTTCAGGATTACTCATTTTCAAACGGGGCGCTCGCCATGCAGCCCATCGATTTTCGCTACCGCCTGTCGGACCAGGGACGGATCGTCCTCGGTCCGCTCAGCTCCGAGGAAACCGTCGAGTTCGAGTTATTGTCGCAGCGCGACCGCGAGGGCCTGATGGACCTGCCGTCCGAGCTGCGGCTGCTCGAGCTCTATGTGAAGTATGTCGGTTCCAGCGCCGAGGCTCCGCTTGCGCCGTCCAGGCCTGCCCGCGGCGTCGAGCCGGCGCGACCGAGGAGACCGCGGCCACCGCGAACCGCGCGGGCGAGCAACTACATCGTTTCGATGATCGTGATCGCGAGCGTCAGCTTCACGCTCATCGCGTTGCTCGTGAGCTAGCAGGCAAACAAAGCGCGCCGGCGAAATTGCGCCGGTCATGCGCTTCAATGGTTCTAGTAGAACCTCTGGATCATCTGCGCCAATTCCATGCTCGCGCAGATGAGCATACCCCAAAGTGCAAAGTTGATCTGTAGCGCCGCTGCCATCGGCCGCTCCCCTTCCAAGTCACGCCCACCCCAGTGTGTAGAATTTATGAACGAATGATTAGCGATTCTGGCGCGCTGTTCACAGCCTAATATTGCGCCAGTTGTTGTGCGATGCGATCCGTACCTTTTCACGAAGAGGCCTCACTGCTCTCGCAATGTCACGCCAGAGTATGATTCCATATTCGGCCATGCCGGCCACGTCGTTTCCCTTAAGTTCCATTTCACCGGCGCGATGCAAGGCTTCCCACGCGGATTTTGCGTGTCGCGTACCGCACCTGGGATCCGGCATCATGCGACACAGCCTCGTCTTGCTCACTTTTTGCGCAGCGCTCATGGGATGCGCGGGCGCGCCGGCGCAGGAGCGTCGTCCGATCGCATGGGACGGCCTGGGCCAGAATCCGAACCGGCCTGCTGTCACAAAGCGGCGCGTGACCAGTCCGGCACCTGCAGTGAGCGATCCCAATCAGGAGCGGGACAGAGTGCTCGCCACCTTGCGCCCCTACTCCGAGGCGTGGTGGGCGGTCCACGACGAGATCGAAGCCGAGAACGACAGGCAGCTCGGCACGAAGCTCGTGATCTGCCCACGCTGCGTTCAGGCGCCCCCACCGAGCGAAGACGTGACCGGATCAATCCGTTAAGCGAGCAACCGGCCGATCCGGCCATGATGTGACGATACGATGCCTGTCCCGCTTCCCGTCTCAACGGAAAGCGGGACACAGCGCATCAGGCGACCTCGCCCGTCACATTCCCTCCGCCGGGCAGTTCACCATCCAGGGAATGCCGAACTTGTCGACGCACATGCCGAAGCCCTTGGCCCAGAAGGTCTTGCTGAAGGGCATGGTGACGGTGCCGCCGTCGGCAAGCGCGTTGAACTTGCGTTCGCCGTCCGCGGGGTCCGCGACCGTGATCGAGACCGCAAAGCCCTGCGGCTTGTTAAAGTGCTCACCCGGTACGTCCGAGGCCATCAGCACGGTGCCGTCAGGCAGCGACATTCGTGCGTGCATGATCGTCTTCTCGCGACCGGGCGCGGCCGGCACGTCCGGCGGCGCGTCCGATGACCGCATCATCGCGTCGATCTTGCCGCCGAGAGTCTTGGCGTAGAAATTGAACGCCGCTTCGCAGGTGTCCTGATAGAACAGATAGGGATTGAGCATTGCTTCTCTCCTTTGGTTTGCTTTTTGGTTTCCTTGCGCCACCGGGGCGTTACTTCTCGGTGAGCTTCTTCAGGCTGACGAGGCCGGCCTCAAAATCCTTGCCGATCATGGTGTCCATGTTGACGAAGACCTGCATGACCTTGGACATGAACGGGGCTGGACCGTACATCGCCCATGTCACCAGTGTGGCATCGCCTTGCGGCACAAAGGTGAACTCGGCGGTGTTGTGGCCCTCGAACGGCCGCTCGAAATCGAGCTTGATGCGCAGTTTTGACGACGCATTCGCCTCGAGGATCTCCATGCGGCCGGCGCCGACATTATTATTGCCGTCCCAGGCATAGGTCGCGCCCTTGCCTGCCGCGGCTCCGCCAAA
Source organism: Bradyrhizobium betae (assembly GCF_004123905.1). Lineage (GTDB taxonomy): Bacteria > Pseudomonadota > Alphaproteobacteria > Rhizobiales > Xanthobacteraceae > Bradyrhizobium > Bradyrhizobium betae_A. The sequence goes on along the minus strand of NZ_MZXW01000053.1, from coordinate 203,458 downwards.
GGTCCGCTTCATCGCGGGATCGCGGTTCTCATAAGGCGACCAGTTGGTCCAGAAGTGGAAATCGGAAACGAGCGGATAGATCGCATTGGCGGGCGCCTTCAGCGCCAGCGAGCGCTCGACGCGGAACGTGTCGGGTTTTGTCAATGCAAAGACGAGGATGCCCGCGATTCCGACCGCGAGCACGATGGCGATGATGGCAATGGCTTTCAGCATAAGGAACTCCTCGGATACGGAGTTAAGACGAAGGAGAAAGGGCGGGGCCGACAATCGTGGAGTGAATTTCCTGGCAAACTGCCCACTCCCCGTCATGGCCGGGCTTGTCCCGGCCATCCAAGCCTTGAACGCCAAGAAAAAACGTGGATGCCCGGGACAATCCCGGGCATGACGGCGGGGATAGAGTTGGGCCTATTTCGCCTTCGCGCCCTGCCGGGCGCCGCCACCCTTCGGCTGGTTGTCCCGGATCAGCCGATCGATATGCATGCGGATGTGGGCGGCTTCGGCCGAGGTGTTGGCGAGCGCGATGGCGCGGTCGAAGGCGATGCGGGCTTCGTCGTTGCGGCCGAGCTGCATCAGGAAGGCGCCGCGCACGCCGTAGAAATGGAAATAGTTGGCGAGTTTTGGCGCCAGCGGCTCGATCAAATCGAGCGCGGCCTGCGGCCCCCGCACCTTGGACACCGCGACCGCGCGGTTGAGCGTCACCACCGGCGAGGGCTGCGCCAGCTCCAGCGCGCCGTAGAGCAGGTCGATCTGGGCCCAGTCGGTCTCCTCCGGCGTCGCGGCGCGCGCATGTAGCGCTGCGATCGCCGCCTGGATCTGATAGGGACCGCTGCGGCGATGGCGCATCGCCTTGTCGATCAGCGCCAGGCCTTCCGCGATCATGGTGCCGTTCCACAGTGAACGGTCCTGGTCGTCCAGCAGGATCAGCGAGCCGTCCGCGGCAAAGCGTGCGGCGCTGCGTGCATGCTGCAACAGGATCAACGCCGTCAATCCCATGATCTCCGGCTCGCTCTGGAACAGCCGCAGCAGCAACCGTGCCAGCCGGATCGCCTCCTCGCACAGCGGCTTGCGCAACTCGGCCGTGTCGCCGCTGGCCGAATAGCCCTCGTTGAAGATCAGGTAGATCATGGCCGCAACACCGACAAGCCGCTCCGAGCGTTCGATTGCACCGGGCGTTTCGAACGGCGTTCCGGCCTCGGCAACCTTCGCCTTGGCGCGGGTGATGCGCTGCTCCATCGCGGCTTCCGAGACCAGGAATGCGCGCGCGATCTGCTTCACGGTGAGACCGGAGACAATGCGCAGCGCGAGCGCGATCTGCTGGGTAGCCGGCAGCTGCGGGTGGCAGCAGATAAACATCAGCCGCAAAATGTCGTCGCGATAATGCGAGCCGTCGAGCCGCTCGGCGAGCGCGCCTTCGGCGTCGTCGAGATCGGAGACCGCCTGGTCGTCCTCCGGCAGCGGCTGCAGCTTGCGGGTGCGGCGCACCTCGTCGATCGCTACGTTGCGGCCGACCATGATCAGCCAGGCCGCGGGATCGCGCGGTGGTCCGTTCTGTGGCCAGGTTTTCAGCGCGCGCAGGCAGGCGTTCTGAAAGGCCTCTTCGGCGGTATCGAGATCGCGGAAATAGCGCAGCAGCGCGCCCACCGCCTGCGGACGCGCCGATGTCAGCGCGGTCTCGATCCAGGCGGTATCGGTGTCGCTCACGCCGAAATTCCTCCGGGCCTGAACACGCCCACGGGCCGCACTTCATAGGCCCCGCCGGGATTGGCCGCGCCGAGGTCGCGGGCAACGTCGAGTGCCTCGTCGAGATTCTTGCAATCCACGATATAGAAGCCGAGCAACTGCTCCTTGGTCTCGGCATAGGGGCCGTCGAGCACCAGCGGCGGATCCTCTTTGCGCAGCGTCGCCGCCGCGGTGGTCGGCAGCAGCCGCGCCACCGGGCCGAGCCGGCCCTGCTGTGTGAGCTTCTCCTGCACCACGGCGAGCTTCTTCATCACGGCCTCGTCCTGGTCCTTGCTCCAGGAGCCGACGAAGTCCTCGTCGTGATAGCAGAGGATCGCATAAAGCATGGGCAGCACCTTCCCTGAACGCTTGTTTTAAAGACGATCCACTATGCCCCGCCCCGACAGGGCTGCGGAAAAAAATTGCAAGAAAAATCCAGCAGATCGTGCCAAGGAGGGCCAGCAAAAGCGGAACCTTATGAGGCACTTCGAATGACCGTGGGCACACTGGCCGTCCTGATCAACAGCACGCAGCAGAACTGGCTGCCGGAGCGCTGGAAGGCCCGATTCGAGGCGGTCTGCGGCGGCCGCCGCGTGGTGCTGCTGCCCAATTCCGCACTCGATCCGGCCGAGGTGCATTATGCGGCGGTGTGGAAGCCGGTGCCGGGCGATCTCAAGGCGTTTCCGAACCTGCGCGCCATCTTCAACCTGGGCGCCGGCGTCGACGCGCTGATGGCCGACAAGAGCCTGCCCGACGTGCCGCTGGTCCGCGTCGCCGTGCCTGACCTCACCAACCGCATGACCGAATATGTCGTGCTGCATGTGCTGATGCACCACCGCCAGGAGCTGTACCTGCGGGACTCGCAGCGCACCAAGCGCTGGGAGCCGAAATATCAGTGGCCCGCGAGCGCGGTGACGGTCGGCGTCATGGGGCTCGGCACGCTCGGCGCGGACGCGGCCGACGTGCTGCGGCGGCTCGGTTTCCGCGTCACCGGCTGGAGCCGCAGCCCGCGCACCATCGAGGGCGTCGAATGTTTCCACGGCACCGCCGGAATGGATGCCTTCCTGCGCACGACCGACATCCTGGTCAGCCTGTTGCCGCTGACGCCCGACACACATGGCATCCTCAACCGCGACGTCTTCACCAAGCTCAACCGCAAGAGCCCGCTCGGCGCGCCGGTCATGATCAACGCCGGCCGCGGCGGTTTGCAGAATGAAGCCGATATTCTCGCCTGTCTCGACGACGGCACGCTGGGCGCCGTCTCGCTCGACGTCTTCGTGCAGGAGCCGCAGCCGAAGGACAGCCGGTTCTGGACCCATCCCAAGGTGCTGCTGACGCCGCACAACGCCGCCGACACCGACGCGGACGCGATCTCGGCCTATGTGGCCGAGCAGATCGCACGGTTCGAGGCCGGCGGGGCGCTGGAGAACGTGGTGGACCGGGGCCGGGGGTATTAGGGCGCTTCGGCGTCCTACCCTCGGTGTCGTCCCCGTTCACCCTCTCTTAGCGAGAAGTTGATAGTCGTTCTTAACCAGCGGTGAAAGAACGAGCAGGACATGCGGGCGAGCCTCGGCCTCAGGATGCGGATCACGGTTGCGCTGGCGGTGACCGCGGCGGCGACCGCCCTGTTCGCGGTGCTGGGGGCGATGTGGATCATCGCTGGGATCATCGACCGCGCCGACCAGCGCGAGCTGCGCAGCCATTACGATGCGCTTCAGTCGCGCCTCACCGAGGAGTCCCGCCGCGCCGCCGCGATGAGCGCGGTGGTGTCGGCCATGCCGGCGACGCAGGAGGCGATGGCGAAGCAGGACCGCGAGGCGCTGGTGCGCCTGTTCGGGCCGGTGTTCGCCGCCATCAAGTCCGATTACGGCGTCGACCAGTTCCAGTTCCATGTGCCGCCGGCGACTTCGTTCCTGCGCGTGCACCAGCCGGCCAAATTCGGTGACGACCTCTCCGGCTTCCGCAAGACCGTGGTCGTCGCCAACCAGGACCGCAAGGTGGTGGTCGGCCTCGAGGGCGGCGTCGCCGGGCTCGGCATCCGCGGCGTGGTGCCGATCGCGCAAGGCGGCACACATCTCGGCTCGGTGGAATTCGGCCTGACCTTCGGCCAGTCCTTCCTCGACGACTTCAAGTCGAACCGTCATGTCGACGTTGCCTTCCATCTCGCCGACGGCTCGGGCTTCAAGCTGTTCGGCGGCACGCTGAAGGGCAAGAGCTTCTTCGATGCGGCCGATTACGGCCGCGCCGCCGGCGGCGACTTCACGGTGCGGCAGGCGAAGCTCGACACTACTCCGGTCGCCGCCCTGCTCGGGCCGATCAGGGATTTTTCCGGCAAGCCGCTCGGCGCCGTCGAGCTGGTGATGGACAACGCCGATTACGAAGCTTCCGCCGACCGTGCCTGGATGCTGGCGATCGGCATTGCCGCGCTCGGGCTCGTGCTGGCGGGCATCGTCGGCTATCTCATCGCCCGCAGCATCTCGCGGCCGATCCTGTCGATCACGAATGTCATGCGCGAACTCGCGGACGGACGTCTCGACGTCGCCGTTCCGGTTCATAAGGCGAATGACGAAGTCGGCGCCATGGTGAAGGCGGTCGCAGTGTTCCGCGACAATGCCGTCAACTTCAGCAGGCTTCAGGCCGATCAGCTCGAGGCCAAGGCGCAGTCCGAAGCGGAGAAGCGGCGCACCTTTGCAGCCCTTGCCGACAATTTCGAAGCCAGCATCCGCGACGTCGTCACCACGGTGTCCGCGGCCGCGGTCGAGATGGAGCACACGGCGCGCTCGATGTCCGACATCGTCGAGCAGTCGCGCCAGCAGACCCGCACGGTGTCGTCGGCCTCGGCGCTCGCCTCGGAGAACGTGCAGACGGTCGCCGCTGCCGCCGAAGAATTGTCCTCGTCGATGACCGAGATCAGCCGGCGGCTCGCGCATGCGACCGAAGTGGTCGGCAAGGCCGCGAGCGACGGGCGGGCGTCGAATGCACGCGTGCAGAGCCTGGCGGATGCCGCGCAAAAGATCGGCGACGTCGTCTCCTTCATCAACGGCATTGCGGGGCAGACCAACCTTCTCGCGCTGAATGCGACGATCGAGGCGGCGCGCGCGGGCGAAGCCGGCCGCGGCTTTGCCGTGGTCGCCTCGGAGGTGAAGGCGCTGGCGACGCAGACCGCGAAGGCGACGGAGGAAATCGGCGCCCAGGTCACGGCCGTTCAGGGCGAGACATCAGGCGCCGTCGACGGCATCCAGTCGATCTGCGCGACGATCCAGCAGGTCGACGAGATCTCGGCCGCGATTGCGGCAGCCGTCGGCCAGCAGGGCACGGCGACGCAGGAGATCGCGCAGAACGTCCAGCAGGCCGCCGCCCGCACCGGCGAGGTCTCGCAAAACATCGCGGGCGTCACCGACGGCATCGCCGCGACCGGCACGGCGGCAGAGGAAGTGCTGGGCTCGGCGATCGAGCTGTCGAAGCAGTCGCAGCGGCTGCGGGACGAGGTCGATCGCTTCCTGGCGCAGATTCGCGCGGCGTAGTGAGGCACGGGATCGCGCGGCACCACGGATGTCGTCCCCGCGAACGCGGGGACCCATAACCACAGGACGCAGTGTGGCGCGAAGCAGATAACTCCGAGTCTTCGCCAAACCACTCCCTGTGGCTATGGGTCCCGGATCGGCGCGCGCTTGAGGCGCGCTTGTCCGGGACGACAGCTACCCCTTAGCGCCCACCATCACATCAATCGCGCCCGTCACGATCGCCTCCAGATCTTTGCGCGACACGCGGGCACGGGAGCGGATGGCGATTGAGTGCACCGTTGCTGACGCGAGTTGCGCCAGCACGGCGGGATCTGCGCTCTCCGGCAACTCGCCCTTCTCCTTGGCCTTGCGAAAGCAACTTGCAAAGGCCTTGTCGAGTTCAGACAAGCCGTCGAGCACCATGGCGCGAATATCCGGATCGCTCACCGCCTCGGACGCCGCAGTGACCACCGTGAAGCAGCCGCGCGGGCCGGTCTCGCCGGACAGATAGATGTTCAGCGCGGAGGCGAAGATGCGCTCCAGCCGCTGGCGCACCGGCATCTCCTCACGAAAAATCTCCACCATCGATGCGCGGGCGTCCTCGCGGTAGCGCTGGTAGCTCTTGATGTAGAGCTCGCGCTTGTCGCCGAAGGCGCCGTAGAGGCTCGGTCGGTTCATCCCGGTGGCTTCGCTGAGATCGTCGAGCGAGGTCGCGGCAAAGCCCTGCCGGCGGAACAGGTCGAGCGCCTTGCCGAGCGCGACCTCGGGCTCGTAGGCGCGCGGACGGCCGCGGCGCTTGGGTTGGCCGCGGCGCTCGGGCTCATTGGCGGCAGCTGGCGGTTTCGATTTTTGTACCATTTCGCAAATTAATCCTTGACCTCCCCTATATTATGCAAGATGGTACAAAAATCAATCTGGCCAGGTTGAGCGACACCCAAAGAGGATTTGCCCAAGGAGGCCCAAGATGGATCTTTATTTCTCGCCGCTCGCGTGTTCGATGGCGACGCGCGTCGCACTCTATGAAGCCGGCGCGGAAGCGAATTATCTCGAAGTCGATTCTCCGACCAAGACGGTGCTGAAGGACGGCTCCGACTTCCGCACCGTGAACCCGATCGGCCTGGTGCCGACGCTGCGCACCGACGAGGGCGTGGTGCTGACGGAGAACGCCGCGATCCTGCAATATGTCGCCGATCGTTTTCCGCAATCCGGCCTCGGCACCGGACCCGGCATCGACCGCACGCGGCTGCATCAATGGCTCTGCTTCATCGGCACCGAGCTGCACAAGGGGCTGTTCATCCCCGTGCTCGACCGCAAGGCGCCGCAGGAAACCAAGGCCTATGCACTGGAGAAGAACCTGTCGCGGCTCGACTATGTCGAAAACCACCTGAAGGGGCGCGACTTCCTGCTCGACCATTTCAGCGTGGCCGATGCCTATCTCGTCACGGTCATCAACTGGACCATGGCGACGCCGCCGATCGAGCTCGCGAAATGGCCGAACCTGAAGGCGTATTACGAGCGCCTGCGCCAGCGTCCGTCGATCGCCAAGGCGATCGCGGAGGAGTTCGAGCTGTACAAGGCCGAGCAGGCGCGGCGGAAGGCGGCGGCGTAAGCTCGTACAATCAAGGCATCGTCCCGGCCGACAGGGCCGGGACGATCTTTTTATCACCGCGCGTAGCCGTAAACCGCGGCCGCGTTGTCCGACGAGACAAGCCCGCTCTCGACGTCGTCCTTGACCGCTGTGCGCGCTCTCTCGGAGGGCGCGCCGATGCCGGCGCCGCCCGGTGTCATCACCACCAGCCGGTCATCCGGCGGAATGGTCTGAAAACCCTTGCCGCGCATCTTCTGACCGGACTTCAGCCCGACATAGCCGGCCTCGCCGTTCTGGCCACCATCGCGGCCGCGCGGCGGATGATCGATGCGATCGAACGCCGCCAGGATGTCGAACGGCGCGTCGATGCCCGTGCCGACCTCGATGATCTGGCCGAGACCGCCGCGGGTGCGCCCTGCCCCGCCGGAATCCGGACGCAGCTCCTTGCGCCAGAAGATCAACGGCGTCTGCGTCTCCGCGATCTCGACCGGCGTGCCACGCACGCCGCTGGGATAGGCGGTCGCCGACAAGCCGTCCTTGCCGAAGCGCGCGCCGGTGCCGCCATTGCTGGTGACTGTCATCGAGAACCCGTAATTGCCGCCGACGCCGCTGCGCGTCTGTCCGCGCACGTTGAGATTCCACAGGCACGAGGTGCCCTCCGCGGGCACGCGCTCCGGAATGATCTGGCGCAAACAGCCGAACACGACGTCGGGCAGCATCTGGCCGATGATGTGGCGCGAGGCCACCGGCGCCGGCTTCGGCGCATTGAGGATGGCACCCGCCGGCGCCGACACCGTCAGCGGCGAGAGCGAGCCGGCATTGTTCGGGATCTGCGAGGCGACGACGCAGCCGAGACCGAACACGGTGTAGGCCGTGGTGTAGGACACCGGCACGTTGATGCCGAATTTCGACGCGGCCGAGGTGCCGTCGAAATCGACGTGGATGCCGGCATCCGAGATCGTCAGCGTCGCCGCGAGCGTCACTGGGGCATCGTAGCCGTCGACCACCATGGTGTTGCGCCAGCTTCCCTTCGGCAATTTTGCGATCTCGGCCAGCACGGCCTCGCGCGAGCGGTCGCAGATGTAGTCGCCGAGCTCATCGAGGGTGTCGATCTCGAACTCGGTCATCATCTCGACCAGCCGCTCGCAACCGACGTCGTTGCAGCCCGCGAGCGAATAGGTGTCGCCCTCGGTATCGATCGGCAGCCGCGTGTTGGTGCGGATCATCGCCATCAGCGTCTCGTTGACGACGCCCTGGTCGATCAGCTTCAGCATGGGGATGTAGAGCCCCTCCATGAACACGTCGGTGGCATCGGGCCCGAAGCCGATGCCGCCGATGTCCATGAGATGGCTGGTGCAGGAGAACAGCGCGACGACTTTGCCGTCCTTGAAGCAGGGCGTGGTGACGACGAAGTCGTTGAGATGGCCGGTGCCCATCCAGGGATCGTTGGTGATGTAGGCGTCACCCTGCTTCATCGTCTCCAGCGGGAAGTGGTTGATGAAGTGCTTGACCGATTCCGCCATCGAGTTGACGTGACCGGGCGTGCCGGTCACCGCCTGTGCCAGCATGCGCCCCTTCAGATCGAACACGCCGGCCGAGAGGTCGCCGCATTCGCGCACGATCGGGCTGAAGGCGGTGCGCAGCAGCACCTGCGCCTGCTCCTCGACCACGGCGATCAGCCGGTGCCACATGATCTGGAGGTCGATCAAGCTCGCGCCGTTTGCCTTGCTCATGATCAGGCCGCCTTTCGTTCCATGACGATGCTGCCCGCACCGTCGATATGGGCATCAAAACTGTTGGAGACGAAGGTCGAGGTCTCGTCCTCGGCGATCACCGCCGGACCCGCAATGGTCGCGCCCGGCGCCATGTCTTCGCGGCGATAGAGCGGGATCTCGATCACCTCGCCCGCACGGCCGTCGAAGAATTTGCGGCTGCCGGAGGCCTTGGCCGCAGGCTTGCGCGTCACCGCCGCGACCGTGGGTGGATTGCGCGCCTCGGTGGTGGCCAGCACCGACCAGCTCAACACCTCGATCGCCGCACCCGGGATCGAGCGCTCGAACAGCGCGGAATAATCCGCCTCGAATTTTTGGCGCAGGCCGGCGAGATCGGACGATGTCAGTGGCCGGTTCGGCAGCTCGATAGTGATCTCGTGGCCCTGGCCGACATAGCGCATAAAGGCGGCGCGGCGCTCGCGCACCGGCGCACCGGCCGCACCAGGCTCCACCAGCGCGCGCGCTTCGGTCGCCATCTCCTGCAAGAGATCGGAGACGACCTTGGTGTCGAAATCGTCGAGCCGGACGTGACGGCTGCGCACCAGCTCATAGGCAATGGGCGCGGCCAAAAATCCGACCGCCGAGCCGACGCCGGCGTTCGACGGCACGATCACCCGGGAGACACCGATCTTCTCGGCAACGCGCGCCGCATGCAGCGGAGCTGCGCCGCCGAAGGCGATCAGCGTGTGCTGGCCGACAATCTCGCCGCGCTCGACCGCATGCACGCGCGCCGCACTCGCCATGTTCTCACAGACGACCTCGTGCACCGCATAGGCTGCGGTTTCCGCCGACAGGCCCAGCGGCTCGCCGACACTGCGGAGCAGCGCCTGCTTCGACAGTTCGGGATCAAGCTTGATCGTGCCACCCGCAAAGGCGTCGGGATCAATCATGCCGAGCGCGACGTCCGCATCCGTCACAGCCGGGCGCAGGCCACCGCGGCCGTAGCAGGCCGGCCCCGGCTCCGACGAGGCGCTCTCGGGGCCGACGGTGACGCGCTTCATCGCATCGACATGCGCGATCGAGCCGCCACCGGCGCCGATTTCGACCATCTCGATCACGGGGATCCGCACCGGCAGGCCGGAGCCCTTGAGGAAGCGCGCGGCGCGATCGACCTCGAACACGCGCGAGGTCTCGGGCTGATATTTTTCGATCAGGCAGATTTTTGCAGTGGTGCCGCCCATGTCGAAGGACAGCACCTTGGTTTCGCCAAGACGCGCAGCGATCTGCGCCGAGAAGATCGCGCCACCGGCGGGACCGGACTCGACGAGACGCACCGGGAAACGCCGCGCCGTCTCGATCGAGGTGACGCCGCCGCCGGAGGTGACGAGGTAGATCGCGCCGCGGTACTGCTCGACCTGCAAGGCATCCGCCATGCGGGCGAGATAGCCGTCGATCAGGGGTTGCACATAGGCGTTCGCAACCGCTGTAGAGGTGCGCTCGTATTCGCGGATCTCCGGGCACACGGCCGATGACACCGTCACCGAGATGCCGGGCATCTCCTCGGCGAGGATCGCACCCGCGCGGCGCTCGTGGTCGGGATTGGCGTAGGAATGCAGGAAAGCGATCGCGACGCTCTCGACGCCGAGCTCGCGCAATTTCGGCACGAGCGCGCGCACTGACGCTTCGTCCAGCGGGAGGCGGACGGCGCCATGGGCGTCGATGCGCTCGGGCACGGTGAAGCGCAGATTGCGCGGCGCCAGCGGCTTCGGCTTGTCGATGCTGAGATCGTACTGGTCGTAACGGCTCTCGGTGCCGATATCGAGCACGTCGCGAAAGCCCTCGGTCGCAATCAGCGCCGTCTTGGCACCGCGGCGCTCGATGATGGCGTTGGTCGCAAGCGTCGTGCCGTGAATGAAGACGTCGATATCGCTGATATGCGCCTGCGCATCGGTGAGAATGAGACGCATCCCGTCCAGCACCGCCTGCTCGGGCCGCTGCGGCGTCGTCAGCACTTTTCGCGTTTTGCGCACCTCGCCCACATCAAGCACGATGTCGGTGAACGTGCCGCCGATATCAACGGCAAGCCGTACCTCGGCTCCCTCAAGCATTCCAAAACTCTCCGTGCTGATCGTCAAACTGGGGTCGAAACCGCAGCAATTTTCATACCAGCGATGGCGCAAATGGTGAAGCCATCCACCCCGTTTGCGTGGCACCTATGCGACAGGAGAGTGCTCGAGAAGCCCGCAGATCAGAGCAGGAATGCCAGCGCCGCCTCGCAGCGCTCCTCGACCTTGAGCGTCAGGAGATCGTCGGCGCGGGTACGTCCGAGATTGACCGCGGCGATCGGGATCTGCCGGTTCGCGGCGGCCTGCACGAAGCGGAATCCGGAATAGACCATCAGCGACGAGCCGACGATCAGCATGGCGTCGGCCTGCGCCAGATGATCCTGCGCGGTGGCGACGATTTCACGCGGCACGTTCTCGCCGAAGAACACGACGTCGGGCTTGAGGATGCCGCCGCAGGCTTCGCAAGGAGGCACCTTGAACGACGAAAACTCTGCGTGCTCCAGATCAGCGTCGCCGTCGGGCGCATCCGCGGCATCGAGCGTCAGCCATTCCGCATTGGCGCGGCCGAGACGATTCTGGAATTCGCTCCGCGGCGTCTTCGCTCCGCAGCCCATGCAGCGGACCAGGTCCAGCCGGCCATGCAAATCGATCACCTGCCGGTGGCCGGCGGATTGGTGCAGCCGGTCGACATTCTGGGTCAGCAGCATCTCGCAGCGCCCGCCCGCCTCAAGCCGGGCCAGCGCATGATGCGCATCGTTCGGCCGCGCCTGGCCGAACCGCCGCCAGCCGATCAGGCTGCGTGCCCAATAGCGCTGGCGCGTGTGTTCTTCCGACATGAAGGCCTGGAAATTGACCGGCTGGGTCCGCTTCCAATTGCCGTGGCTGTCGCGGTAATCGGGAATGCCCGAATTGGTGCTGCAACCGGCGCCGGTCAGCACGAACAGTTTTTCGTGCCGGCCGACGAAGTCTTCGAGCGGAGAATTTGCCAACGGAGGGTTTGTCATGGCGCAGATGTAGTTCGCGCCGGCCGGTTTTGCCAGATGTCCGCCGCCGCAACGATAGCAGCCGCCCTCAGTCGAGTTGATCAACTCTAGCTCGCCCAATTCTCCCGAAATTCGGGAAACAGCGTCAGGCCTCCACAGGCGTAGATGGTCTGCCCGGTGATGTAGCTTGCCTCGTCCGAGGCGAGGAAGGCGAACACGGCGGCGATCTCTTCCGGCGTGCCGACGCGGCCGAGCGGAATATGGCCGGTCACGACGCCGCGCTTTTCCGGGTCGCCGGTCCAGGCCGCGTTGATCGGCGTGTCGATCGCGCCGGGGCCGACCGCGTTGACGCGAATGCCGCGGCCGGCGAATTCGAGCGCCAGCGTGCGCGTCAGATTGGCCATACCGCCCTTGCTGATCGAATAAGCGAGATAGCCCGGCTTCGGAACGATCTGGTGGACGCTCGAGCAATTGATGATGGAGCCTCCTGCCCCACGCGCGACGAAATGCGCGAGCGCCTTTTGCGCACAGAGCACGGCGCCGTTGAGATTGACGTCGATGATGCGGCGGTAGGTTTCGATATCGAGCGCTTCGCTCGGCGATTCCCGCTGGAAGCCGGCATTGTTGACGAGACAGTCGAGGCGCTTCCAGCGCGCCAAAATTGTCTCGAACATCCCGGCGACCTCCTGCTCGTTGCTGACGTCCGCCTTGACGATGACATGTTCGAGCTTGCCGTGGCCGCGATCGCCCGATGCGGTCCGTGCAAGCGCGAGCGTCTCCTCTGCTCCCTCAGGATGACCGAAATAGTTGATGGCGACGGTCGCGCCCTCCTGCGCGAGCCGGATGGCGACGGCACGGCCGATGCCTTGCGAGGCGCCGGTCACCAGTGCGTACTGGCCGACGAGGCGGGAGGCAAACGGGGTCGAACGATCAGTCTGGGGCATGAGCTTTCTCCGGAATACCTCATCATGGCTGGAACCGGGATTTGGTTCCATCCCGCCAGCGCATCGCTGGGATTCACTCCGCGCCGCGCGCGAGCGGCGAGCTCAGGATCTGGTACAGGATGATGGCGCCAAACGTTGCGGTGCCGATCCCGCCGATCGTGAACGCGCCGAACTTGAGCGTGAGATCGCCCGCGCCCGCGGTCAGCGCCACGGCAACGGTGATCAGGTTCGCCGGGTTGGCAAAGTCGACCTTGTTCTCGACCCAGATCCGGCCGGCCATCGCGGCGATCAATCCGAACAGCACGATCGAGAGACCGCCGATGACGGGCCCCGGGATCGACAAAATGAGTGCGCCGAATTTCGGCGAAAAGCCGAGCAGGATCGATACCGTCGCCGCGAGCGCAAACAGCAACGTCGAATAGACCTTCGTCGCCGCCATGACGCCGATGTTTTCTGCGTAGGTCGTGACGCCGGTGCCGCCACCGCAGGCCGCCACGATGGTCGCAAGGCTGTCGGCGAACAGGGCACGGCCGAGATAGGCATCGAGGCTCCGGCCGGTCATGGCGCCGACCGCCTTGATGTGCCCGAGGTTCTCGGCGACGAGGATGACCGCAACCGGCGCGATCAGAAAGATCGCGTCGGCCTGGAAGGTCGGCGTGGTGAAGCTCGGCATGCCGAGCCACGGCGCCGACGAGAGTTGCGCGAAGTCGACCGGCTTGCCGAAGCCGAGGCCGTTGGCGAACAGCAAATACAAAAGATATCCGCCGATCGCGCCGAGGATGATCGGCAGGCGGCGCCAAAGGCCCGGAGCTGCAACGGCAACCACGCCGATGATCAGGACGGTCGCGAGCCCGATCCAGGTGTCGAATGCGTTGGCACTCACCGCCTTGACCGCAACGGGCGCAAGGTTGAGGCCGATCGCGGCGACCACTGCACCGGTGACGGCTGGCGGCATCAGGCGCTCGACCCAGCCAACCCCCGACCACATCACGATCAGCGCGATCAGGCCGTACAGCACCCCGGCTCCGACGATGCCGCCGAGCGCAACTGACAGGTTCGGGTTCGGCCCATGCCCGGCATAGCCGGTGGCCGCGAGAACGACGGCGATGAAGGCGAAGCTCGAGCCGAGATAGCTCGGCACGCGCCCCGCGACGATGACGAAGAAGATCAGCGTGCCGATGCCGGAGAACAGGACCGCAACATTGGGATCGAACCCCATCAGCAGCGGCGCGATGATCGTCGAGCCCGACATGGCGACGCAATGCTGGAGACTGGAGACGATGGTCTGGCCCCATGACATCCGCTCCTCGGGCATAATCACGCCGGAGGTCTTGAGCTTCCAGCGCGGAAAATAGCTTTGTGCTTGCTCGTCCGAGCCTGTTGCGATCGTCATGTTCCCCCCGTTGCGGTGCAGCGATTGATCTTCGTGCGATCCGACAAAAATGTGATTGTCGCTTCTGCGGCAGCCATCACATGATGCAAATCATCAAATCTTGCAAAATCAATGCGTTCCGGGGCACACACTATGACACAAGTCGCGATCCAGCCAGCTATCCATCGCCGGCACCAGCCCTGGTACAAGATCCTCTACGTCCAGGTGCTGATCGCGATCGCGCTCGGAGTGCTGATCGGTTACTTCTATCCCAACCTCGGCAAAGAGCTGAAGCCGCTCGGCGACGGCTTCATCGCGCTGATCAAGATGATGATCGCGCCTGTCATCTTCTGCACCGTGGTGCACGGCATCTCCTCGATGGGCGACCTCAAGCGCGTCGGCCGGGTCGGGCTGAAGTCGCTGATCTATTTCGAGACGGTCTCGACCGTCGCGCTCGCCGTCGGCCTGTTGGTCGGCGAATTGCTCCAGCCCGGGCACGGCTTCAACATCGATCCCGCCACCATCGATCCGAAGTCGGTCGCGACCTACGTCACCAAGGCCAAGGAGGAGGGTATCGTCGCCCATCTGATGGCGATCATCCCCGACAGCTATGTCGGCGCGATCGCGCGGGGCGACCTCTTGCAGGTGCTGCTGATCTCGATCCTCTCCGGCTTCGCCATCGCCCTTCTCGGCAAGGCCGGCGAGCCGATTGCGGACGCGGTCGACAAGGCCGCAAAGATGTTCTTCGGCATCATTCGCCTCATCGTTCGCGTCGCGCCGATCGGCGCCTTCGGCGCAATGGCGTTCACCGTCGGCGCCTACGGCCTCGGTTCGCTGCTTAATCTCATAGCGTTGATCGGCACTTTCTATCTCACCAGCATCCTGTTCGTTCTGATCGTGCTGGGCTCGATCGCCCGCCTTGCCGGCTTCTCGATCCTGCGCTTCATCGCCTATATCAAGGACGAGCTGCTGATCGTGCTTGGCACCTCGTCGTCGGAGACCGTGCTGCCGCAGATGATCCAAAAGATGGAGCATCTCGGCGCCTCGCGCTCGGTGGTTGGCCTCGTGATCCCGACCGGCTACAGCTTCAACCTCGACGGCACCAACATCTACATGACGTTGGCGACGCTGTTTCTGGCGCAGGCGACCAACACAAATCTGACCATCTGGCAGGAGCTCGGAATTTTGGGCATCGCCATGATCACCTCGAAGGGCGCCTCGGGCGTAACGGGCGCCGGCTTCATCACGCTCGCTGCGACGCTCTCGATCGTGCCTGACATCCCGATCCAGTCGATCGCGATCCTGGTCGGCATCGACAAGTTCATGAGCGAGTGCCGCGCGCTGACCAATCTGATCGGCAACGGCGTCGCCTGCGTCGTCATCAGCATCTCCGAAGGCGAGCTCGACCGTGACGCTCTGCACGAGACCATGGCCCATCCGCTGGAGATGGGCGAAGCTTTGGAGCCGGGCGGCAGTGCGGCGTCGTAGGCGGCGCGCATCGCAAGCCAGCACAGCGGTAGTTTACCGGAGTGGTCAATTGGTGCAGACCGAGTCACAACGTCAGCGTTGGGATCACGGATTGATACTCATTTTTTCCGCCCGACGCGCTGTGGGCAGGGCGTCGGGTTTTTGATTTTTAGAGAGCCGCGTTAGCGACCAGCTCGATCCTGCGCGCGACCCCGATCGCCTCTAGGAACGCCTCGTCATGGCTGACGACGAGCAGCGCGCCATCATAGGCCCGCAAGCCTGCCTCGACGGCTTCGATGGACTCGATGTCGAGATGATTGGTCGGCTCGTCCAGGATCAGCAGTGACGGCGGCCTGGCTCCGCCGAACACGCAGGCAAGGCCCGCACGAAGCAGCTGTCCCCCGCTCAGGCTTCCGACGATCTGCAAGGCGGCATCGGCACGAAACATGAAACGCGCTAGCGCCGCATGGCACTCATTCGTGCCTGCCTTTGGGTTGAGACGCCCGAAATTGTCCAGGATCGAGAGCGCCGGATCGAGCAGGCTGACCTTCTGGTCGAACATTGCGAAATCAGGTTTGACCCGCACGGTGCCCGAAACAGGGTGCAACTCCCCCGAGATGAGCTTCAGCAGCGTCGTCTTGCCCGAGCCGTTCGGCCCGACGATCGCAACGCGCTCCGGCCCGACCATCGTGAAGGATAGGTCGCGCAAGACCACGCGCTCCCGATCATGGCCGGCACTGACCCGATCGAGGCAAATCACCTCCCGCCCCACCGGCAGGCTGGTCGAGGGCAGTTTCACGGTCAGCGGCTGGAGGATCTCGATGCGACGGCGCGCCGTATCGACGGCGTCGAGCGCGCCCGCGCGCCGCCGCTCGGCGATCTGCATCGACTTTCCGCCGGTGTCCTCGCTGCGATCCTTGCGTGCCCCGGCCAGGATGCGCGGCATGTCGCCCTTGGCGCTTTTCTTCCTGCCGCCGCTGTCCTTGCGCGCCTTCCGCTCCGCGGCCTCCTGCGCCCTCCCGTCGATCTCGGCGAGATGCTTCTCGGCGTGGGCAAGGTCGTGCCTGACGGCCGCGAGCTCAACGGCTTTCTGCGCGCGATAAACGCTCCAATTGCCGCCATACCGCCTTGCCCCGAGCGATGTCAGCTCGACGATGGCATCCATGATCTCGAGCAGGTCACGGTCGTGGCTGACGACGATCGCGCCGCCGCGCCAGCCGGCGAGGAGATCCGTCACCGCCTTACGTCCGTCCTGATCGAGATTGTTGGTGGGCTCGTCCAGCAGCAGGAAGTCGGGCTCGGCGAAGACCAGCGCGGCGAGACGAACCCGCGTGATTTGGCCGCCGGAGAGGCACGACAGCTCCGTATCAGGCGACGGATCAAAACCGAGACGCGCCAGAGCCGTTTCCAGCCGCGCTTCGAGGGTCCAGTCGATCGTGGCGATGTCGTCGGCCGAGGCGTCGCCCCGCTCCGCGCGGCGTAGCAGCGCCAGCGCCTGGCGGACGCCGAACAGATCGGCCACCGCCGCGCCCTTGAGGATCTGCACGTCCTGGCGCAGCAAGCCGATGGTGCCGTTGATCAGGATACGCCCGGAGTGGGAAACATGTTCGTCGGACATCGACGCAAGCAGCGTCGTTTTCCCGACGCCATTGCGGCCGACGAGACCGGTTCGCTCGGCCGCGAATGTCAGATCGATGTTGGAGAGAAGAGGACGGCCGTCAGGCGTGGACAGCGACAGGTTCGACAGGATGATCGATGCAGGCATGGAATTCCCCGTGAGCAAGGCGGATGGGCGTTGCGGTCGGGGTGAAATCCATGGGTTCGACGTTCCTGATTGAAGAACTCTCTAAGTAATCTCATCGAGGGGCGAGATCAAGGCGCGACGCGAAGGGACCACAGCGAACAATGCGCCGACGTCCCTTCGGCCCTTCGCGATCAACCCTTGAGCGCGGTGACCACCACCTCGATCAGCGCACCGCCGCCGAGATCGGCGACGCCGACGGTGGCCCGGGTCGGCAGATTGTCGCCGAAGAACTCGGTCCAGGCCGCGTCCATCTCCTTCTTCTTGGAGAGGTCCGTGACGAAGATCGAGGTGCTGACGACACGCGACTTGTCGGTGCCGGCTTCTTTCAGATAGCCGGCGATCTTGCCGAGGATGTTGCGGGTCTGGTCGCCCATCGAGACCGTGGTGTCGTCGGCAATGGTGCCGCCGACGAAGACGAAGCCGTTGGCTTCGACGGCACGATGCATGATGGGCGTGCGGATGCTGCGGGTGATGCTCATGATGTCCTCTTGTTGTTAGAGCGTGGTGGGATGAAAGCGGTCGATGCCGAGATCGCTGATGCGGGTCTGGGTGCCGCCATTGACGATCAGCTCCGCCATCACGGCGCCGGCGCCGGGGCCGAGCTGAAAACCATGCAGCGAGAAGCCGAACTGGTGATAGAGGCCCTTGTGACGGCTGCTCGGGCCGAACACGGGGATATCGTCCTTCATCTTGGCCTCGATGCCGGCCCAGGCGCGCACGATGGTCGCGCTGCGCATCACCGGGAACAGCTCGAACACGGTGCGCGCGCTGATGGCGAGGCTCTTCCAGTCCAGCACGGTCTCGTTGCGATCCTGATACGGCGTTGCGAGATGACCGCCGCCGATCAGCACGGTGCCGTTCGAGAATTGCTTGAACGAGAGTTTTCTCCCGCGCAGGATCACGACGGGGTCGATGAAGTGCGGTACGCGCGAGGTGATCATCAGCATCGGCGCGACGGTCTCGACCGGCACGGGTTCGCCGAGCGCAGCGGCGATCTTGCCGGCCCAGGCGCCGGCCGCGTTCACCAGCACCGGCGCGGCAAAGCTCTCCGAACCGACATCGACGTACCAGAGGCCGTCGCTGTAGCGGATGTTGGTGGCGGCTACGCCTTCGCGAACGGTGGCGCCAAGCTGCTGGGCTTTGCGCCGGAACGCCGTCGTCGTTTGCGCCGGATTGGCCGCGCCATCGCGGCGCGAGACCACGCCGCCGGGGCAGGTTTCCGCGACGGCCGGTACCAGCCGGCGCAGCTCAGCCCCGTCGATCAGCTCCTCATGGGTGAAGCCAAGCGCGTTGAGTTCAGCCACGCGCGCGCGGCAGACCGCGAGTTCCTCCTCGTTCTCGGCGACCAGCACCTGGCCGTAGCTTTCAAAACTGCAATCGTCGTCGAGGAGATCCGAAATCTTCTCCCAGATGCCCATCGAGCGGATCGAGAGCGGGATTTCCGGAATATGCCGCGCAAGCTGGCGCACGCCGCCGGCATTGACGCCTGAGGCGTGGCGGCCGGCATAGTCCTTCTCGATCAGCACCGGCTTCAGGCCGGCGAGGCACAGATGCAGCGTGGTCGAGCATCCGTGGATGCCGCCGCCGACGACGATCGCATCCACGTTCTGGGTCATCCGCGCACCACGGCCTTGACGTCGGCCCCGCTCTTCGGGACGGCGGCAAGCTCGGCGAGCGTGATCGGCTTCACCGGCGCGCGCAGCCGGTAGTAACCGATCTCCTGCGGGGTCTTGTTCCGCGCCTGCGCCATCAGCTCGGTGACCGTGAGGCCGCAGAGCCGGCCCTGGCACGGGCCCATGCCGGTGCGGCGATAGGCCTTGAGCTGGTTCGGCCCGGTCGCGCCGATCGCGACGGAGTCCAGAACGTCCTTCGCCGTCACCTCTTCGCAGCGGCAGACGATGGTGTCGCCCGTGGGAATGCGGAACTGCGGCGATGGGCGGAACAAGGTATCGAGGAAGACGCGACCGCGCTCGGCCTTGGCAAGCTCAGAACGGAGCGTCGCCATCGGCGCGAGCTTCGCGGCAGCCGCCGGCACCAACGCTTCCACCGCCGCGCGCGCGGCGATGCGGCCGCGCACCACGGCCGCATTCGCACCGCCAATGCCGGCGCCATCACCGGCGATCGCGATACCGGCGACCGATGAATTGCCGCTCGCATCGAGCACAGGCGACCAGCACAACTGCAAATCATCCCAGCGATGCTCGATACCGGCTGACATCGCCAGATTGACGTTGGGCACGACGCCCTGATGCAGCAGCAGCAGATCAGCCGGAATGGTCTCGCGCTTGCCGCCGGCGACATAGCTCACACTCGCGAGCTGGCCATCGCCAGATGCAGAGAGCTCGGTGATGCCGGAGACGACCTGCACCTTGGCCTTCACCTCGCGCATCATCGACAGGCCCTTGGCGAAATAGGGCGAAGTCACGAACGCGAGGGCGTGCGGCAGCGCCGCAAAGTAATTGCCGCGCTCGGTGGTATCGAGGATGCGGTCGATGCGGCCGCCGAGACGCAAAATCTGCGCGGCGAGCAGCCAGAGCAACGGCCCCTGCCCCGCGATCACCGTGCGTCCGTCCGGCACCAGCGCAGACGATTTCAGCATGGTCTGCGCCGCGCCGGCGGTCATCACGCCCGGCAGCGTCCAGCCCGGAATCGGGAACGGCCGCTCCAGCGCGCCGGTCGCGAGGATCATGCGCTTCGCCTTGACGAAGGCGGACGCACCACCGACGGAGACGGCGATGTCGAGATTGCGGTCGAGGCTCCAGACGGTCGCACGATGGATCACCTCGGCGCTGCTCGCGCGCAGCGACCGCACGAGATCGGCGCCGACCCAATAATCGGCGCCGAGCTGATTGCGGTCAGTCACCGGCGTGGACGAGATGGCGCGAAACACCTGGCCGCCGGGGCCGACATTCTCGTCGAGCAGCAGCGTCGAGAGGCCTGCTTCGGCGGATGTCGCGGCGGCGGCAAGGCCGGCGGGGCCGGCGCCGATCACGACGACATCGTAGTCTTCGCGCTTGGGAGCCACAGTCATCGTCCGATCTCCCGCTTGCCCTTCTGGATCTCGACCTGCATGCCCTCGGCGACGGGCACGAGGCAGCCCTGGCGATTGCCGACGCCATCGATGGTGACGAGGCAGTCGAAACACACGCCCATCATGCAATAGGGCAGACGCGGAGCGCCGCTCACTGCGGTCGAACGGCGTGCGTCGCAGCTCGATGCCAGCAGCGCGGCGGAGACGGTGTCGCCCTCGCGTGCCGCGACGGCAACACCGTCGACGAAGATTTGCACTGGCGGCCGTTTGTCCTGTTCGGATCGTTTGAACATCCTGGTTCCTTCAATATCCCTAGTAGCCGCTGTTGTTCGCGGTACCCGCGCCGCCAAAACGGCTGGCCGAGAATGCGCCAACCAGCTCCGGCTCGAGCGCGCCCTGCGCGACCATGCGGGCGATCTCGAACGCGTGGTTGGAGGCGAGCGTCACGCCGGAATGGCAGCAGGCGACGAAGGCGCCGGGATGCGTCTCCGACTGGTCGTAGATCGGAAAACCGTCCTGCGGCATGACGCGGATGCCGGCCCAGCTCCTGACCACGTTGAGTCGCGACAAATGCGGGAACATGCGCTGGGCGCGATCGGTCATCACCGCGCTGATCGAATGTTTCAGCGTGCGATCGTCCAGCTCGTCTTCCTTGCTGTCGCCGATCATCACCGTGCCCTCGTCGGTCTGGCGGATCGTGGTCAGCGGATGCGGCAGGAACGGCATGGTGCGCTCGGTCACCACGATCTGCCCGCGGGTCGGCCCCATCGGCGCGTAGAGGCCGACCATCGGCGCCAGCGTCTGGTTGGCATTGCCGGCGGCGAGCACGATCTTGGCGGCGCGTAGCTCGCCCTTCGGCGTGGTCAGGCGGAACTCGCCACCGCTCTTGCTGATCGCCGAGACCGGTTGCTCCGGAAAATAGTCGATGCCGAATGCCTTGAAACCGGTGTGGAACGCGCGAAAGGTGCGCAGCGAATTGACGTGGCCATCGAGCGGACAATAGCTGCCGCCGGAGACCTCCGGGCCGATCAGCGGCAGCGACTTCTTGACCTCGGATGCGGAGAGCATCTCCATCTTGTAATCGGCAGCACCGCTCTGGTTGTGCATGCGCTTGACCAGCTCGGCGCGCTGGCCGAATTCGTCCTCGCCGAGCGCCAGGTGAAAGCCGCCATTCTGCTGGAGGCTGACGTCGAGACCGGTCTGCTGCTTCAGCTCGGAGGCAAGCCGGCCCCACGCCTGCGACGCCTGCACAGTCCAGACCGTATAGGCCGGCATGCCCAGGCCCTTGCTCTGCACCCACACCAGCGCAAAGTTCGCGCGCGAGGCACGCTTGGTGATATCGCCTTCGTCGAGCACGGCCACGCTCTTGCCGAGCCGGCCGAGGCCCCAGGCGATGGCGGAGCCGAGCAGTCCGCCACCGACGACGGCGACGTCATATTCAGTTCGCATGAGTTCTCCTATCGTCCCGTATCGCCCTTGCCGGCGAGCACACGGTCGAGCCCGTAGAAGCGGTCGAGCAGAATGAGGGCGGTCATGGTAATCGCGATCACGCAGGCCGAGACTGACGTCACCAGCGGATCGATGTTGTCCTGGATATAAAGGAACATGCGCACCGGCAGCGTCTCGGTGCCGGGCGCGGCGAGGAAGACGGTCATGGTCAGATCATCAAAGGACTGGATGAAGGCCAGCGCCCAGCCGCTGATGACGCCTGGCAGGATCAGCGGCAGCGTGACGCGGCGGAACAGCGTCCAGCCATTGGCGCCGAGCGACACCGCGGCCATCTCGACCGAGAGATCCATGCCGGTCGCGGCCGCGAGCGTCAGCCGCAGCGCGAACGGAAACACGATGATGACATGCGCAATGATCAATGCTGCAAAACTACCGCCGAGGCCAGCCGAGGTGAAGAAGCGCAGGAAGGCGATGCCAAGCACCACATGCGGGATCATCAGCGGCGACAGGAACAGAGCTGCGAGCGCATCGCGGCCACGGAAGCGATAGCGCGCGAGCGCGAGTGCTGCGGGCACTGCGAACAACAATGCGACGAACGAGGACAGCGCACCCAGCCCAAGGCTCACCCAGAAGGCGTGGATGAATTCGGGGTAGTTCGCGATCGCCCTGAACCAGCGCAGTGAAAAGCCGTTGGTCGGCAGCGACAGAAAACCTTCGGGCGTGAAGGCGACCAGGCAAACCACGAGGATCGGCGCCACCATCACGATGACGAAGATGGTGTGGAAGATCAGCGCCAGCGGGCCGTTCCGGCTCATCGGAACACCTCCGCATAACGGCGCTCGATCAGCGCGTTGCTGCCGACCACGATCAGCACAAGTGCGACCAGCAGCAGCGTGGCAACGGCAGCGCCGAGCGGCCAGTTCAGCGTGTTGAGGAATTCGTCATAGGCGAGCGTCGCCGCGACCTTGAGCCGGCGCCCCCCGATGATCGCCGGCGTCGCAAACGCGCTGGCCGAGAGCGAAAACACGATGATCGCGCCCGACAGCACGCCCGGCATGATTTGCGGCATGATGATGCGGCGGATGATGGTCACAGGCCCCGCGCCGAGCGACATCGCGGCATTCTCGATCTGCGGATCGAGCCTTTGCAGTGCCGCCCATACCGACAGCACCATGAACGGCATCATCACATGTGCGAGCGCGACCACCATGCCTGTTTCGGTGAACATGAAGGGAATGGGGGAGCGGATGACACCGGCCGACATCAAGAGCTTGTTGACGAGGCCGTTGTTGCCGCCGAACAGCAGCGCCCAGCCGAGCGTGCGCGCCACCACTGAAATCAAGAGCGGACCGAGGATGACCAGCAGGAAAATGCTCTTCCAGCGGCCGCTCATGCGATTGAGGATGTAGGCCTCGGGCGCGCCGAGCAATGCGGTGAGCAGCGTGGTCAGGATCGCGATGCGAAAGGTCCGCCAGAACATCTCGGCGTAATAGGGATCAGTCGCGATCTCGTGCCAGTTCTTGAGGATGAAGACCGGCTCGATGCCCTTGTACTGGCCCCAATCGTGGAATGACAGCATCACCGTCATCGCCAGCGGAATCAGGAGCACGCCGACGAACAGCATCAAGGCGGGCGCGGTCAGCGCCCATGGCGCGCGCGCGTTGCGTTCATCAGCGGCCGTGCTCATGCGCCGGCCCTCGCGCGCACGCTCATATCCTCGGGCCGCCAGGTGAGGCGAACCGCATCGCCCTCGGCCGGCTGCGCCTGACCATCGTTCTGGCGGATCACAATCGCCGGGCCGCATTCGCTGTCGCATTGGAACAGCCAGTGATTGCCTTGGAAGATACGCGTCATGATTTTTGCGCTGAGCCCTGCATCGCCAAAGCCGATTCTTTCGGGGCGAACGCTGACGGTCACGGGACCACTGAGACCAGCCGGCGCCGGCGCGCGCCAGGAACCCGCCACGAGCTGCGTGGGCACGACAGTCCGGTCGATCGTCCCGGCAAAGTCATTCGTCTTGCCGAGAAATTGCGAGACGAAGGCAGAAGCCGGCCGCTCGTAAGTTTCCTGCGGCGTGCCGATCTGCTCGATCTTGCCTTGGCTCATCACCACGATGCGGTCGGACAGCGACATCGCCTCGTTCTGGTCGTGGGTGACCAGGATCGTAGTGGTGCCGATGGTGCGCTGGATCTGGCGCAGCTCGATCTGCATCTCCTCACGCAATTTTGCGTCGAGATTTGACAGCGGCTCGTCGAGCAGCAGCACGCTCGGCTTGATTACCAGCGCGCGCGCCAGCGCGACGCGCTGCTGCTGGCCGCCGGACATGCGGCGCGGATGGCGGTCCTCGTAGCCGGCGAGACCCACCATCGCGAGCGCGGCACGAACGCGCTCGGCCCGCTCGCCGCGCGGCACGTTGCGCATCTCCAGACCGAACGCGACGTTCTCCGCCGCGGTCATGTGCGGAAACAGCGCATAGCTCTGGAACACGATCCCGAGCCCGCGCTTGGCCGGATGGATCGCGGCCAGGTTCTTGTCCTCCAGGCGGATCGCGCCGCGCGTGGGGTCAACGAAGCCCGCGATCATCTGCAACGTCGTGGTCTTGCCGCAGCCGGACGGGCCAAGGAAGGAGATGAACTCCCCCTTGCCCACGGCGAGACTGAAGTCGTCGACCACAGTCTGCGCACCGAACTGTTTGGCGACCCGATCGAGCTCGAGATAGGCCATGACGCTTTCTCCGCGAACGATCAGATCAACGCTCGACCTCGCGGTTCCAGCGCTTGGTCCACTCCTCGCGCTTCTCGTTGATGACGGTCCAATCTGGATTATAGAGCTTTGCCGCGCGCTCACCGATCGGCGCCATCTTGCCGAGCTCCGGCGGGATCACCAGCGATTTCAGCACCGGGCCATAGCCGTAGTCCTTCAGCATCACGAGCTGGATTTTCGGCTCGAGCAACATCTTGACGAAGCTGGAGGCCAACGGCGAGGCGTTGGGCTTGGTGATCGGACACGCCGTCGTCAGCAGCGTTGCGGCGCCTTCCTTCGGATAGACGAAGTCGACGGGGAAGCCGGTATTGGCAAAGCTCTGCACACGACCGGTGCCCCACACCGCGATCACGGCCTGGCCGGACTGGAACAGCTCGGTCATCTTGCCCGGCGACGGCTCGTAGGCGAGCACGTTCGGATTGATCTGTTCCTTGAATATCTTGAAGCCGGAATCGACGTTGGTTTCGCCGCCGCCATTCATCTTCGACAGCATTACCAGCGCTTCGAGACCGTAGGTGTTGTTGATCGGCGGGATCACGAGCTGTTTTGCGTATTTCGTGTCCTTCAAATCGTTCCACGAGGTCGGCGGCGCCCAGCCTTTCTCGGCAAACACCTTGGTGTTGTACATCAGGCCGGTGGCGACGATGCCGATCGCAACGGCGCGATCGTCCTTGAAGCGCGCGGTGTCGTAGAGATCGGCCGGCAGTCCCTCGAGCTTGCCACAGAAGCCGAGCTGGATCGCCTGGTACATCGGACCGTCGTCGACGATGGCGACGTCGATCTGCTGATTGCCCTTCTGCGCCTGGAGTTTTGCCAGCGTGTCGGTGGAGTTGCCGGCGACGTATTCGACCTTGACCCCGTTCTCCTTCTCGAAGGCCGGGATCACCTCGTCGCGGATCGTCTTCTCGAACGAGCCGCCGTAGCCGGCGACATAGAGCGTCTTTTGCTGGGCCGAGGCGACCGACGGGGCGGCAATGAGCGCCGCAATGCTGACCGCTGTCAGAAGGCGAAGAGTCTTCATATGGACCGATCTCCAATACCGGAATGAGGTGACGTGCCGACGAGTCTCGCTGACCGAAGCGCCTGCCGCATTTCCTTCCGCGCAAATCCGCTTCCGATCAGGGCTCCGGCCCCTGTTCGGCGGGTTTTGGCGCGATGTGAAGGTTTGAACCCCTCCAATCTGCCGAAAAAGCGGGCTGTCTCCAGTCCTGATGAAAAAGATCGCAAACCTAGGCTTCCATCGTCCAATGAATAATGGCACCGTCTGCATGCCTAAATGTTATGAATAGGATGGTAGATGGCGCGGATCAATTCGCGGCAGGTCGAGGCCTTTCGGGCGATGATGCTGACCGGCAGCGTCACCGAGGCGGCCAAGCTGATGGCGGTGACGCAGCCGGCGGTCAGCCGGTTGCTGCGCGACTTCCAGGCATTGCTGAAAACCGAGCTGTTCGAGCGGCGCGGCACGGGCCTGGTGCCGACCGCCGCGGCGACCGCGCTCTATACCGAGGTCGAGCGTTCCTTTGTCGGCCTCGAACGCATCACTGCGGCAGCCGAGGAAATCCGCAGCCGCCGCACCGGCTCGCTGCGGATCGCAGCACTGCCGGCGCTGTCGAACGGCTATCTGCCGCGGCTCGCGGGACATTTTCTGAAGGAGCGGCCGAACCTCAACCTCGCCTTTTTCGGCGTGATCTCGCCGATCGTGGTCGACTGGGTGCTCAACAACCAATGCGACGTCGGCTTTGCCGAGGTGCCGATTGTGCATTCCGGCCTGCCCAGCCTGCGGCTGCCGGCGCTGGCGCGCGTCGCAGTTCTGCCGACCGGACATCGCCTCGCGGAAAAAGAAGTGCTGGAGCCCGGTGATTTCGAAGGCGAGACCTTCATCTCGCTGTCGGCTGGATCGGCGAGCCGCCATCTCGTCGACCAGGTGTTTCACCGTCACGACGTCCGCCGCGTACTGCGGGTGGAGACCGCGCTGTCGGAGATCATGTGCGGCATGGTGTCGTCGGGGCTTGGGGTCGCGATCTGCGACCCCTTCACCGCGCAGGAATTTTCCACCCGCGGCATCGTCGTGCGCCGCTTCCTGCCGCGCATAGACTTCGAATTCTCGGCGGTTCTCCCGGCGCAGCGCAGTGCCTCGCCGGTGGCGCTGGATCTGGTCGAGACCGTGCGCAAGGCGCTGGTTGAATTCGACGATTAGGCCGAACGCCTTTGGGTTAGAGCGATCTGGCCACGGGGTCGCTGCAACCTCTCCCGCTTGCGGGGGAGGTCGGCGCGGAGCGCCGGGTGGGGGTTCTCTCCTCTAGGGGAGTGTCCCGTTGCGGAGACACCCCCACCCCAGCCCTCCCCCCGCAAGCGGGAAAGGGAGCGCGCTTTCCTCGTGGCGACGATCTAGCGCCCAAAAGGAACGCTCAGCCGTTGAACGCCGCCTGCGCCTCGGGGAGATCCCAGATCTTGCCGATCGCGGCACTCCCTGCCGCCGTGATCGCGGCTTCGTCGGCGCCAAGAAAACGCCCCTCATCGACCAGCATGCGGCCGTCGACCATGGCCTGATCGATATTGGCGCGGTTGGCGAGCGCGATCAGCGCGCGGCGGGGATCGAACAGCGGCTGCAGATGCGGATGGGTGAGATCGACCACGGTGAGATCGGCAGTCGCGCCGGGCTCGATCCGGCCGAGATCGGGGCGCTTGATGACATCGGCGGCAACGGCCGTGTTCGCCTCGATCAGCTCCGGCGAGTTCGCGACATCGGCGCGCTGCGACGTGACCTTGGAGATCAGCGAGGCCGCA
Organism: Bradyrhizobium betae; assembly: GCF_004123905.1. Taxonomy (GTDB): domain Bacteria; phylum Pseudomonadota; class Alphaproteobacteria; order Rhizobiales; family Xanthobacteraceae; genus Bradyrhizobium; species Bradyrhizobium betae_A. The sequence continues at coordinate 176,270 of NZ_MZXW01000053.1, read as the reverse complement.
TTGAGCTCACCGAGCAAATCCATGTTGTAGCCGTCGGTGCCGACCACGGTCCGTACGCCATGTTCGGCGAACCGGCTGAACGCTGCAGTGACGCCGGCGCGCGCAAATACGCGCGGGCAATTCAGGACGGTCATGCCGCGCGCGGCCATCAGCTTGAGATCGTCATCGCTGCTGAACATGCAATGCGCGGCCATCAGGTCGGGCGCCAGCAGGCCGAGCCAGTCGAGATATTGCGCCGGAGTGCGGCCGCCATAGCGCTTGCCGATGGTCTCGACCTCGGCGCGGCTCTGCGCCATGTGCGTGGTGATGGGCACGCCCAGCTCGCGCGCTCTCACCGCGCAGGCCTTCAGCAGATCGGGACCGCAGGTGTCGGTGGCGTGCGGGCTCATCGCGAGGCTGATGCGGCCGTCGCCGCGATTGTTCCAGCGCTGGTAGAGTGCGTCCCAGGTCGCCATGTCGGCGGTGCCATCGTCACCGGAATAGCGCACCACGCCATCGGCGCCGGCCTTGGCGTCCGACGTCGAGAACAGATAGGGCGCGCCGTAGAAGCGGATGCCCATCTCCTCGGCCGCGTCGAACATCTCGGGGATCGAATTGCGGAACGGCTCCATCACCGTGGTGGCACCACCCTTCAGAAGCTGAAGGATGCCGAGCCGCGCCACCGCCATGCGCTCTTCCGCCGACAAGATATCGGCGCCGCGCTTGGTCAACGGCAGCAGCACCGTATAGACGATGCTTTGGTTGTTCTTGCGGCCGTTGCCGTCCTCGGTGTGGCTGCGCGCCACGGCTTCAGAGAAGCAGTGATTGTGCAGGTTGAGCAAGCCCGGCAGCACGAAGCGGCCGGGGCGGTCGTAGACCTCATCCGCGTGCGGCTTGTCGCGCGTGACCGCGGCGATCTTCTTGCCTTCGACCAGAACCCAATGGTCGCGCAGCACATCCTGCGCGCCGTCCTTGCGTGACAGCACATAGCTGCCGAAGATTGCTTTGGTGCTCATGTGGGGCGTACGTTCCAGAAGACGGCGGTGCCGTCGAGAATGCCGGTGATGGCCTGGCGATAGGCGGTCGGCTGCTTGTACAGGCCGACCGGAATATAGGGGATTTCCTGGAAGGCGACTGCCTGGATCTCGCGGCAGATGCGCTGCTGCTCCGCGAGCGCGGAGGCCGCCAACCACTGGCTGCGCAAGGTCCCCATCTTCTCGCTCGCATACCAGCCGGCAACCTTGCCTTCGCCGCGGATATTGGTGTTGCCGGCAGGATTGAGCCAGTCGATGCCCTGCCAATTGCCGACCGCGGCGCTCCAGCCGCCCTGCCCGATCGGATCCTTCTTCAGCTGGCGCTGCAACACGACGGCGAAATCGAGCCCGGCATATTCGACGTTCATGCCGGCCTTGCGCAGTGAGTCGACAGCGATCTCGCCGAGCGGCTTCTGCGCCAGCGAGTTGGTGGGCACCAGCACCACGATCTTCTCGCCATTGTAGCCGGCGGCCTTGAGGTCAGCCTTGACCTTGGCATAATCGCGCGGGCCACGGAACACGTCGAGGCCGACCTCGCTCGCCATCGGCGTACCAGGCGCGAAGAAGCCGATCGGCGAGACCTGGAACGCCGGATCGGTGCCGGCCACCGCCGTCATGAACGCGGATTGATCGATCGCGCCCAACAACGCGCGGCGGATTGCTGGATTGTCGAACGGCGGCTGGAGGTGATTGAGGCGCAGCATGCAGGCGTAACCACGGGGATCGAGAATCCGCGTCTCGATGTCGCCGGCCGCCTTGATGATCGGCAACAGATCGTGCGGCGTGGTCTCCTGCCAGTCCTGTTCGCCGGTCTGGAGCGCGGCAACGCCGGTGCCGGCATCGGGCGTGGTGGTCCAGACCACGCGATCGTAATGCACGATCTTCGGCCCCGCGGTCCAATCCGGCTTGCCGTCGGTGCGCGGCTGATAGCGATCGAATTTGGCATAGGCGTTGCGGGCGCCCTGCACGCGCTCGTCGGCGAGATAGCGGAACGGACCGCTGCCGATGACTTCGGTCAGCGGCTTGAACGGATCCTGGCTCGCCAGCCGCTCCGGCATCATGAAGCAGGCATTGATCGCGGCCTTGCCGAGCGCCTGTGGCAGCAGCGGGAACGGACGCTTGAGGCGGAAACGGATGGTGCGGTCGTCGGCGGCCGAGAGCTCGGCGGTCGCCTCCATCAGCTCGCCGCCAAAACCGTCACGCGCCGCCCAGCGGCGGATGCTCGCGACGCAGTCACGCGCCAGCACGCGCTCGCCATCGTGCCAGAACAGGCCGTCGCGCAGGCTGAGGTCCCACTGGAGCTGGTCGCCGGAAATGGCGTGGCCCGACAGCATCTGCGGCGAGACCTGGAGCGAGGAGCTCATGCCGTAGAGCGTGTCGTAGACCATGAAGCCGTGGTTTCGCGACACCTGCGCGGTCGAATAGATGGGATCGACGAAAGCGAGATCGATGACGGGGATGAACCGCAACGTGCTCTGGGATTCAGCGCGCACAATGCCCGGCAGCGACAGCGCCGGCACGGCTGCGGCGGCCTTGAGGAGCGAACGGCGAGAGATAGGCATTCCAAAACGCTCCTGAGGAGATTTTACGTGTTCAACAAGACCGCGACAATCGCAGCGGCTACAGCCTGCTGTGCCGGCTCGATCACGGGCACGCCGATCGCATCCGCAATCGCCGCGCGATGCGAGGCCATGCCGGCGCAGCCCATCACCACGACATCGGCGCGGCACTGCGTCACCAGCGCGCGGCCGGCTTCGATCAGCCGTCCGCGGATGTCCGCGCCTGCCGTCTCCGCCGCGCTCGCACCGACCGACCAGCTTCCGGCGTAGCGGGTGTCGACGCCCATCACCCGCGCCATGCGCTGCTGGCGGCGGATGCTCGACGGCGACAGCGCGATCACGCCAAACCGTTCGCCCAGCATCAGTGCGCGAAAGATGCCGCATTCGGCGATGCCCATGACCGGGCGACCGCCAGCGGCTTCACGCACCGCATGCAGGCCGGGATCGCTGAAGCAGGCGAGCACGAAGGCATCCGCTTTATCGCGCGACACGCGGTTGACCAGCGGCATCACGACGCTGTCGGCGTCGCGCTGCGAGCTGATGCCGGGCGGTCCTTCGGCAAGACCGACCACCTCGATCTCGGGCCCACCGGCGATGCGCAGCGGCCCGACCGCGTCATCGATCGCCGCCGTCACCGACGCGGAAGAGTTGGGGTTGATGACGAGGATGCGACGACGGGTCATGGCTTTGCCTAGCGGTTGCTGGCCTCGTGGCGCAGAAAATTTTCCGCGATCTTCTCGCCGGTCGTGATCCAGACGTCCGGGCACGACTTTGCGTAGGTCAGGAACTCCCGCAGCAGGCGCAGCCGCATCGGACGGCCGCTGCATTGCGGATGCAGCACCGTCGTCACCATCGCGCCCCAGTCCCTGGTCTCATCCAGCTCGTCCTTCCAGATCGAGAGCACGTGCTCCTTGGGGAAGATCGAGCGCGGGCTGAAGCGCGCGGACAGGCCATGCATCCAGTCGTCATAGCTCGCGGTCACAGGCAGCTCGATCGTGCCGGGCTTGCCGTCGGCGAGGCGATGGCGATAGGGCCTGACATCGTCGCGGAACGAGGAGGTGTAGACGATGCCGTGACGCACCAGCGCGACGCGCAGCTCCTCGGTGAACTCGCCGTAAGGCGCTCGATAGCCGGTCGGCCTGACGCCGAGCCGGCGCTTCAGCGCCTCAAAGCCGCGCTCCAGCTCTTCCTCGATCCAGGGATCGCCAGGATCGGGCAACAGATGGTGATAACCGTGATGGCCGATCTCGTGACCGGCCTTGAGGATTGATTCCGCCATTGCCGGATGCGCGTCGACCGACCAGCCCGTGACGAAGAACGTCGCCTTGAGATCGAGCTGGTCGAGCAGCTCCAGCAGTTTTGGCGTGCCGACCCGCGCCTCATAGCCGCCATAGCTCATGGTGATGAGCCGCTGGGCGTGCACGGCGTCCTTGCTGGTCCACGCACTCTCGGCGTCGACGTCGAAGGAGAGGAACATCGCCGATTTATACGGCTTCGGCCAGGGATATTCGGGCGCGGGATCCGCGGTGTTGGCCGGAACGAGCGGGATGCTCTGGAGTGCCTTACTGTCCAGCATTGATGGTCGCCTTCTCTAATCCGTTGTCGTTCAGTTTCCACTTGGCAAGCAGGGTACGATAGGTGCCGTCCGCGATCAGCGCATCGAGCGCCTCGACCACCGCCTGCTGCAACGCCTTCTCCTTAACCGGCAGCGCGATGCCCGTGAACTGCGTCGCGAAGGGCTCGCCGACCGGCGCATAGGTGCCCGGCTCGAGATCCATCAGATAGGGCAGCGTTTCGTTGCCCTGCACGGCAGCGTCGATACGGCCCTGCCTAAGCTGGTTACGCGCATCGGCCGAGCCGTCGGTGCCGACGAACTGGATCGAATTGCTGCCGCAATTCTTCTGGCTCCACTTGTCGATCTCAGCCGGAAACATGGTCCGGCGGCTGGCGCCGACCTTCTTGCCGCATAGCGCCGCCATGTCCTTGAACTCGGACGCGCGGGACTGCTGCACGAAGAACTTTGGACCACTGCGCAAATAATCGACGAAGGAAGCGATCTCGTGCCGGCTCGCATAGTCGGTGAAGCCGGACAGGATGGCATCCACCCGGCCCGTCGAAATCGACGGCATGAACTCGGCAAAGCTGGTCTCGGTCCATTCGATCTTGACGCCGAGCTTGCGCCCGAGCGCCTCGCCGAGATCGATGTCGAAGCCCGACAGCGCGTTGGTGGCGGGATCGCGAAACTCCATCGGCGGATAGTTCGGCACCACCGCCACCTTGATGCTGCCGCGCTTGGCGATCTCCGCCGGCAGCTCGATGGCCATCGCCGAGACACTCATGGCACCGAACAGCGCCACAGCTACCAAAAGTCTCTTCATCAACACATCCCCATTTCAGATTACTGCCGAAAGAAATGCTTTGGTGCGCTCCTCGCGCGGCGCGCCCAACACGTCCGAGGCGCGACCCTGCTCGACGATCGCGCCCTGGTCCATGTAGACGACGCGGTCGGCGACCTCGCGGGCGAAGCCGAGCTCGTGCGTCACCACCATCATGGTCATGCCGCTCTTCGCCAGCTCCTTCATGACGGCAAGCACCTCGCCGACAAGCTCGGGATCGAGCGCGCTGGTCGGCTCGTCGAACAGCATCAGCATCGGCTTCATGGCGAGCGCCCGCGCGATCGCCACGCGCTGCTGCTGGCCGCCGGAGAGCTGCGCGGGATACGAGTCCGCCTTGGCCGCGAGCCCGACGCGACGGAGCAGCTCGAGCGCTTCAGCGCGCACCTCATCGGATTTGCGCCCCTGAACCTGGGTCGGGCCTTCGGTAATGTTCTCCAGCGCCGTCTTGTGCGGAAACAAATTGAAGCGCTGGAACACCATGCCGGTCTTCAGCCGCTGCCGCCCGATCTCGCGCTCGCTGAGCCGATGGAGCTTCCCGCCCTGCTCGCGCACGCCGAGCAGCGCGCCGTCGAGCCAGATGCCGCCGGCATCGATGACGGCAAGCTGGTTGATGCAGCGGAGCAGCGTGGTCTTGCCGGAGCCGGAAGCGCCGATCAGACACATCACCTCGCCGGGCCAGACGTCGAGCGAGACGCTTCTGAGAGCCTGGAACTCTCCAAAACTCTTGCTGACGGAGCGGATCGCGACGAGGGGCTTTGTCATCGCGCAAGCCGCAATGTGCCGCGGGCAAATCGGCGTTCGAGCAGCATCTGGAGCGGCGTCAGGATCGAGACCACGAGCAGGTACCAGAGCCCGGCGACGATCAGCAGCTCAATCACGCGGGAATTGGCATAGTAGATGTTTTCGGCGTTGTGCAGCAATTCCGGATACTGGATGACGCTCGCAAGCGAGGTCGCCTTCACCATGCCGATGAACTCGTTGCCGAGCGGCGGGATCACCACGCGCATCGCCTGCGGCAGCACGATCCGCCGCAACGCGCGGAGCCGTCCCATGCCGATGGCCTGCGCCGCCTCATATTGCCCGATGTCGACCGACAGCATGCCTGCGCGCATCACCTCGGACGTATAGGCACCCTGGTTGATGCCAAGCCCGAGCAGCGCGGCGAGGAACGGCGTCATGACGTCGACCGCGCGCGCGCTCCACAGGCCGGGAATGCCGATGGTCGGAAACACCAGCGCGAGGTTGAACCACAGCAGCAATTGCAGGATCAGCGGCGTGCCGCGGAACAGCCAGGTGTAGCCGGCGGCCACCGTCTTCAGCACCGGATTGGGTGACAGCCGCATGACCGCGACGACGACGCCGAGGAAAATACCGAGCGCCATCGCCAGCATTGCCATCACCATGGTGTTGACGATGCCTTCGAGGATGACCTTTGCCGTCAGGAATCGGCTGACATAGGACCATTCGATCTGGCCGTTCGCAAATGCGCGCGCAATCGCGGCCAGCACAAGGACGATCAGGGCCGCGCTGATCCAGCGAAACCAGTGCGGCTCGCGCGCGACCCGCATTCCCGAGAGATCGGGAAAACCCTCCGCGAGTGCCGGCACCGGCTTCATTGCGGCGCCGCGTTCAGCATGGGCTGGGTGACCGCGTTGGCGCCAAGGCCCCATTTGTCGAGAACGGCCTTGTAGGAGCCATCGGCGATCATGGCGGTGAGTTTTTCCGTCACCACTTCGCGCAAGGCGGCGTCATCCTTGCGGAACATGATGCCCTGATAGCCAGTAGACAATTGCGCACCAATGACGCGGTATTTTCCCGGCTCCTGCGATTGCGCATAGGGCAAGGTCTCGCTGCCCTGGACCGCGGCGTCGATGCGACCCTGCTTGAGCTGGTTGCGGACGTCGATCGAGTTTTCGCCGGGCACGTACTGAATGGCGGGCTTGCCGGCCGTCTCGCAATTCTGCTTGCTCCACTTCTCGATCTCGGCCGGGAAGCTGGTGCTGCGGGTGGTGCCGACCTTCTTGCCGCAGAGATCGGTCGCTGCCTTCGCCTCGCTCTCCGCCATCGCGAAGAACTGCGGACCGGTCGCGAGGTAATCGACGAAATCGGCGGTCTCACGCCGCGAGGCGCGGTCGGAGATGCCAGAGATGATGAAGTCGGCGCGCTTGGTCTGGAGCGACGGGATCAGCTCGGCGAACGGCGTCTCGCTCCAGACGATCTTGAGGCCACCGAGCCGCTTGGCGAGTTCGTTCGCCAGATCGATGTCGAGCCCGACCAGTTCGTTGGTGGCGGGATCGCGATATTCCATCGGCGCGTAGGTGGAGTTCACCGTGAGCTTCAGCGTGCCCGCCTGCTTGATCTCCGCCGGAAGCTCGGCCGCCTGCGCGGACGTCACGGCAGCCAAGGCTGCGAAAGCGAGGAAGTGCGAGAGGCGCGTCATGTCAGCTCCTTTGCCGATCTCTTTGCTAACGCCGTGCCATTTGGTTAGTCAGCGTCGAGAACGGCCGGCTCGATGACGCCGGCGCGCTCGGTGATCACCCTGTATTGGTCGGGCCGCCGGTGGGCGGCGAAGTTGAACATCTTGTCCTTGCCCTGGCGGCAGAGATCGAGGTCGACGTCGGCGACGATCACCTCATCCGTGAGCGTCTGCGCCTGTGCGACAATTCGTCCATTGGGATCGACGATGCAGGAGCCGCCGATCAATCCGGAGCCGTCCTCGTCGCCTGCCTTCGCCACCGAGATCGCCCAGGTCGCGTTCATATAGGCGTTGGCCTGCACCACAAGCGTCGAGTGGAAGGTGCGGAGCGCTCCGTCTTCCGTCGTGCCGCCGTTGGGATCGTAGGCCGCCGAATTGTAGCCGATACAGACGAGCTCGACGCCTTGCAGGCCGAGCACGCGCCAGGATTCCGGCCAGCGGCGATCGTTGCAGATCATCATGCCCATGATGGCGTGGGCCCAGGCCGAGCCGGCGCGGAAGGCGGGAAAGCCGAGGTCACCATATTCGAAATAGCGCTTCTCGAGTTGCTGGTAGCGCGCGCCCTCCCGAGGCTCGACCGAGCCCGGAAGATGCACCTTGCGATAACGGCCGAGGATTTCGCCGTCACGATCGACCAGGATGGCGCAATTGTAGCGGCGGCCGTCCGGGGTCAGTTCGGCATAGCCGACATAGAAGCCGACGCGCAGCGCCCGCGCGCGGTCGAACAGCTTGGCCACGGCCGGGTTCGGCATGCCACGCTCGAAATAATGGTCGAGCGCGTCGCCTTCGAGCAGCCAGCGCGGGAAGAAGGTGGTGAAGGCGAGTTCCGGGAACACCACGAGGCTGGCGCCGCGGCCAGCCGCCTCCTCCAGCATGTCGAGCATCCGCTTCAGCGTATGCCCGCGGCTATCGGCTTTTTGCGTCGGCCCCATTTGAGCTGCGGCGGCGCGAAGGACACGAACCAAGATTGCCTCCAATCTGTGCGCAGTGCTGCCTCAATGGGCGAATGAACCCTTTGATGCGACGTGCAAATCCGCCGCCATTACGCTGAAGCAGGGCTGTAAAATCAATTCGTTCTGCTATGATGTTTTGGCCCAGAGTATAATCGGCAGTGATATGAACCTGCGTCAGCTCGAAATCCTGCGTGCCGTCATCCGCCATCGCACCACAGTGGCTGCGGCGGACGAACTGGCGCTGTCGCAGCCCGCGGTCAGCAACGCGCTGAAGACGATGGAAGCGCAGGCGGGCTTTGCGCTGTTCGAGCGCGTCAACAATCGGCTGTTTCCGACCGCCGAAGCAATGGCGCTCTACAAGGAGAGCGAGGCGATCTTCGCGCTGCACGCAAAACTCGAAAGCCGCGTGCGCGATCTGCGCGAGAACCGGTCCGGGCATCTCGCGCTCGTGGCGACGCCGCCGCTCGCCTACAGCATCATCCCCTCGGCGCTGTCGGGCTTCCTGCGCCGCCGCCCGGAGACACGGGTGTTCTTCGACGTGCGTCGCTATGAGGGCATTATCGAGGGCGTACTGAGCCGCGTCGCCGAGCTCGGTTTCGCGCTCGGGCTGACGCATCATCCCGGCATCGCGCATGAAGTCGTGCACACCGGCGAGATGGTCTGCGTGCTCCCGCCGCAGCATCCGCTCGCAGGCAAGCCGGTGATCTCGGCCGCCGATCTGTCCGGCATGCCCTTCATCGGGCTCGAGCGCGGCACCCGGCTTGGCGAGGCCGTGCGCGACAGCTTTGCCCGCGCCGGTGCGCCGTTCCGGCCGACCGTCGAGGTGCGCTACTGCAACACGGCCTGCGTGCTCGCCAGCGCCGGCGTTGGCGCCGCCGTGGTCGATCCCTTCTCGCCGCGGCAGAACGGGGGCCACGGTCTCGTCGTCCGGCCGTTCACGCCGACGACGCGTGCGGTTGCCTATATGCTATGGTCGGAAGCCGAGCCGCTGTCGCGCCTCGCCAAGGCCTTTCTCAACGAGGTGCGCAAGGAAAGCGCGCTGCTGGAGCGCACAGCGCCGCACCAGCAACATGGGGCAGAAAGCGACTAGGCTTCGCAATCGTTTTGACCGGGGAGCACATGGCACGCATCACCATCATCGAGACCGGACAGGTCCCACCGAAATATCGCGAGCAGCACGGCTCGTTCCCGGACATGTTCGAACGCATGGTCCGCGCCGAGGACCCGACGGCCACGGTCGACGTGGTCAGCATCCCGAATGGCGATGCACTCCCCGATCCGGGCAAGCTGGAGGCCGTGCTGATCACCGGCGCCGCCGCCGGCGTCTATGACGGGCTCGACTGGATCGCGCCGCTGGAAGATTTCGTGCGCACCGCTTACGCGAACAAGACGCCGATGGTCGGAATCTGTTTCGGCCATCAGCTGATCGCGCAGGCGCTCGGTGGCACCGTGCGCAAGTCCGAGAAGGGCTGGGGCATCGGCCGGCACGTCTATCAGGTGCTGCCGGAGAACGGCGTCGTCGAGGGCGATGCGGTCGCTATCGCCGCCTCACATCAGGACCAGGTGATCGATCCGCCTGGTGATGCGCTGACGATCCTCTCATCCGAATTCACCCCGCATGCCGGGCTGCTCTACGCTAATGGCGCGACGCTGACCGTGCAGCCGCATCCGGAGTTTGACGTCGGGTTTGCGGAAGTGTGCTGCGAGCTCCGCGACGGCAAGGCGCCGGAGGATGTCGTCGCCGCGGCGCGGGCGTCGCTGTCCGAACCGATGGACAACGCCAAGCTCGGTGGCGCGATCACGCGGTTTCTGGCGAGGCGCTGACTTCACCTCGCCCCGCTTGCGGGGAGAGGTCGGATTGCATCGCAGATGCAATCCGGGTGAGGGGGGGACTCTCCGCGAGTCTCACTGTCACTATTTTTGCGGAAGCGGCCCCTCACCCCAATCCTCCCAGCGCGAGCGAAGCTCGTCGCGGCCCCGTAAGAACGGGGAGAGGGAGAAGAAACACCTCAGAACGGCTCCGTCCCCAGCCCCGGAACATCCGCCGGCCGCGGCCCTGGCGCCGCCCAGTGAAACCGGCGATCCTTCTCCGCAATCGCGATATCGTTGATCGACGCCTCGCGCCGCCGCATCAGGCCGTGCTCGTCGAACTCCCACTGCTCGTTGCCGTAGGAGCGATACCACTGGCCGCTGGCATCGTGCCATTCGTACTGGAAGCGCACCGCGATGCGGTTGCCGTCGAAGGCCCAGAGGTCCTTGATCAGGCGATACTCCTGTTCCTTCTCCCATTTGCGGGTGAGGAAGGCGACGATGGCCTCGCGGCCCTGAAACACTTCCGAGCGGTTGCGCCAGCGGCTGTCCTCGGTATAGGCGAGCGAGACGCGCACAGGATCGCGCGAATTCCAGGCGTCCTCGGCCATGCGCGCCTTTTGCGCGGCGGTCTCACGGGTGAAAGGCGGAAGCGGCGGGCGCGACATGATTGGCCTCATCGGTTGGTTGGGCCGCAATCTATCGCCGCGATTGGTGGAGTCGATAGGCCATCGCAAATCAGGCGATCACTTATCGGGCGATCAGGAAATCAAATCGGCCTTCATCAGCGTGCGGATCGATTTAGGGATCGGCTGGGCGCGGCCGCCGCTGATGAAGGCGACGCGCACCTCGGCTTTCACCAGCACGTCCTCACCACGCCGCACCTCCTGTGACAGCATGATCGAGGCGCCCTTCACCGCGGTCGGCCAGGTCACGACATCGAGCACGTCGTCCATTCGCGCCGGCTTCAAAAAATCCAGATGCATCGAGCGCACCACGAAGGCGAAGCCGGAATCTTCCGTCTCGGCCTGCTCGAACAGCGCCTGCTGCTCGGCGCCCATCAGCCGCAGATGATTGGTGCGCCCGCGCTCCATGTAGCGCAGATAATTGGCGTGATAGACGATGCCGGAGAAATCCGTGTCCTCGTAGTAGACGCGGACTTGCATATGGTGGCGGCCGTCGCGGATCTCGCCGTCCAGATGGGACATCAAGGCACTCATTGGAAATCCGCAACCAATTTCAACGACCGGGCTGCCGCCAGCAATCGCTTATCGTGTGTCCAGATCGAGGCTTCGGTCGTCAACATTGTTGACGCCAACAAGTGGGCATCGACGTATCCGATGCCCAGCCCGGCCAGCTTTCGCTTGACGATGAAATCCAGGACTTCGTCGTTGTTGGCAATTGTCGCCTTTGGAAGAGTGTTCAAATCATCAAGCATATCTGACGTCCTTGGCATCCCCCCCAGGAGCAATTCGCCGATCACGAACGGATGAGTGACAATATCTCCACGATCGAGGAGGTCGGCCAAACGCGCGTCTGCACGACGGAAGTGATCGACCCAGATTGACGTGTCCGCCAGGACTTTCATTTGGGCCGGCGGCGTGGCGGAGCCTTGGCACGAGGCTCAGTACCTCCCATCCGCGCGAGGCGGCGAGCGGCCTCCCTCTCGACGAATGCCTTCAAGGCTTCCCTGACAACAGCCGACTTTTCACTGACGCCCGCAAACTCCTGCGCCTTGGCGAAAAGCTCGTCGTCTATAGCGATTGTGGTTCTCATGGCGGCACCTCTGCATCAAATGTAGCATCATTTGATGTGACTTTCCATGCCTTACGATACCGCCAACCCCGTTCCCCCCAGCGTCACCTCGACGATCTCCGGCGGCACCCCGAAGCGGACGGGCATGATGCTGCAACCGAGGCCGCCGGAAACGATGAGGTCGCATTTCAGCCGGAAGTGACCATAGGCGAGCCGGATGCCGTGCTTCGGCGAAACGGCCGGCGACCAGCCGAGCACGCGGATCTGGCCGCCATGGGTGTGGCCGGACAGTTGCAGCGCGACGCGCGCAGGCACGCGCAGCGCGACGTCGGGCTCGTGGGCGAGCAGGATCACCGGCGCGTCGTCGGTGACCTTCGCCAGCGTGCCCGCGAGATCGTCGGCGCCGAACCGTTGCACGTGGCGATAGCGCGATGCTGGGAAATAGGCGAGCTGGTCGCCGAGGCCGGCAAGCCAGAACGGGCGGCCATCCTTGGTGAGGCGCACGGCGTCATTCTCGTAGACCGGAATGCCGGCCGCCTCCAGTGCGCGATGCGCGATGGTCGGCCCGTGGCCGGCCTGCTGCACGGTCCGGTCATCCCAATAATCATGGTTGCCCATGACGGCATGGACGCCGAGGGGCGCCTTGAGGCCGGCCAGCACCTTGGCCCATTCGTTCGACGGAATGATGCGCGTGACCCGGCGAACGCCGGCAACATAGTCGCCAAGCAGAACAATGAGGTCAGGCTTCAGCGCGTTGGTGCGGTCGACGATCGCCTCGATCCGCTCCAGCGACATCCAGGGATCGCAGGCATGGATGTCGGCGATCACGGCAATCTTCAGCGGAAGGTCCGCCGGCCATTGCCGCGGCGTCGGATGATAGCGGGTGACACGGAGCCGCAGCACTGGCTCGACGCCGACGCCATAGGCCGCTGTCGAGACGCCGAGGGCGGACAGGGCGCCGATGGAACGGATGAGATGACGACGTGTGATCATGGAAGCCCGATGGTGACGTGCTTACGTGATGCGGCCCGATTCAAGCGGAATTGGGGTGCGTTCGTGCAGACGGCCAGCATCCGCGTGCAGACCGTCTGCATAAGGTTACCGGAAATTCATGACAGCAGGCCCGACCGGCATTCGCCCGGATCAGTCGTCGCTCTCGTCGGTGCCGAACAGGCCGAACTGCGCCGCCGCATCGCGCGAGGGCTCGGCGATGCCGAGATGACGGAAGGCGTGCGCGGTGAGCAGGCGGCCGCGCGGAGTGCGCTGGAGATAGCCGCACTGGATCAGATAGGGTTCGATGATGTCCTCGATCGCATCGCGCGGCTCGGAGAGCGCAGCCGCCATCGTCTCGACACCGACCGGGCCGCCGCCATAGTTTTGCGCGATGGTCGTGAGGTAGCGCCGGTCCATTGCATCGAGGCCGGCGGCGTCGACCTCGAGCGCGCTCAGCGCGTGGTCGGCGATCTTGCGGTCGATCGAGGCGGCATCGGCGGCAGAGGCAAAATCGCGCACACGCCTGAGCAAGCGCCCGGCGATGCGCGGCGTGCCGCGGGCGCGGCGCGCGATCTCGTTGGCGCCATCGGCGCTCATTCCGACATTGAGCACGCGCGCGCCGCGGGTGACGATGCTTTCCAGCTCCTCGATGGTGTAGAAGTTGAGCCGGACCGGTATCCCGAAGCGATCACGCAAGGGATTGGTGAGAAGGCCGGCGCGCGTGGTGGCGCCGACGAGGGTGAATTTCGACAGCTCGATCTTGACCGAGCGCGCCGCCGGACCCTCGCCGATGATGAGATCGAGCTGAAAATCCTCCATAGCGGGATAGAGCACCTCTTCGACCGCCGGACTGAGGCGATGGATCTCGTCGATGAAGAGCACGTCGCGCTCTTCGAGATTGGTGAGCAGCGCGGCAAGGTCGCCGGCCTTGGCGATGACAGGACCCGATGTGGCGCGAAAGCCGACGCCGAGCTCTTTCGCCACGATCTGCGCCAACGTGGTCTTGCCGAGGCCGGGCGGACCGACGAACAGCACGTGATCCAGCGCCTCGCCACGCTTGCGCGCGGCCTCGATGAAGATCGACAGGTTCTTGCGCGCCTGCTGCTGGCCGACGAAATCGGACAGCGACTGCGGACGCAGCGCGGTGTCGCCGACATCGTCGGAGCGGCGCTCGGGCGTGACCACGCGATTGACCTTGGGATCGCTCACTTCGCGAGCTCCTTCAGGCCTAGCCGAATGAGCTGCGCGGTCTCGGCGCCTTCACCCGCACTACGCGATGCCGATGCGATAGCCGCGGCGGCTTGCGGCTGGCCGTAACCGAGATTGACCAGCGCGGAAATCGCGTCCGCCACCGGCCGTGGCGCACGCTGCTCGTCGACGGCGCCGGCGAGATGCACGACGGCGGGATCGACATTGGCAAACGCCGGCGCCTTGTCCTTCAACTCGGTGACGATACGCTCGGCGACCTTGGGGCCGACGCCGGGCGTGCGCGCCACCGCGGCCTTGTCGCGTAGCGCAATGGCATTGGCGAGGTCCGACGGCGCGAGCGTGCCAAGCACGGCCAGCGCGACCTTGGCGCCGACGCCCTGCACGGTCTGGAGCAGGCGAAACCATTCGCGCTCCTGGTCGGTGCGGAAGCCGAACAGCTTTATCGCGTCCTCGCGGACATAGGTCTCGATCGACAGCACGGCCGCTTCGCCGGGCGACGGCAGATGCTGCAGCGTGCGCGTCGAGCAGTGCACCTGGTAGCCGACACCACCGACGTCGAGGATGACGAAATCCTCGCCGTAGGAATCGATCAGACCCTTGAGCTTGCCGATCATATCCCCACCACCCTCAGCCTAAGCGCCGTGCTCTGGCGGTGATGGGCGTGGGTGATGGCGATGGCGAGCGCGTCGGCGGCATCGGCTGACGGCGGCTCGGCTTTCGGCAGCAATATCTTCAGCATCATCGCGATCTGGTGCTTGTCGGCGTGGCCGGCCCCGACCACGGTCTTCTTGACCTGGTTCGGTGCGTATTCGGCGACAGAGATGCCGAACATTGCGGGCGCCAGCATGGCGACGCCGCGGGCCTGGCCAAGCTTCAGCGTCGCAGCGCCGTCTTTGTTGATGAAAGTCTGCTCGACCGCGGCTTCCATCGGCTTGTGATCAGACAGAACGGCGGCGAGCCCCTCGTGAATCCCGAGCAGCCGGCTCGCCAGCGGCAAATCATCCGGCGGTTCCACCGAGCCGCAGGCGACGTAGATCAGGCGATTGCCCTCGGCCTCGATCACGCCCCAGCCGGTGCGGCGCAGGCCGGGGTCGATGCCGATGATGCGAACGGGTTGGCGAATCGGGAGTGCGGTCATGGGCCAGTGATAGCGGTTGGCCCATGATAGCGAAACAGAAACAGAACAAAAGTCCCCGGGGAAAGGAGGTCCCGCGCCCCTACCCGCCCATCTTCGCGACCAGCGCGTCCGACACCTCGAAATTGGCGTAGACGTGCTGGACGTCGTCGTGCTCGTTGAGCAGATCCATCAGCTTGAGCAGCTTCTCGCCGGTCTCGTCGTCGACCGCGACCGTGTTCTGCGGCTTCCAGATCAGCGCGGCCTTGCGCGGCTCGCCGAACTTGGCTTCCAGCGCCTTGGCGACGTCGCGATAGCCCTCGGTCGAGGCGTAGATCTCGTGGCCGCCTTCGCCGGAGATCACGTCGTCGGCGCCGGCCTCGATCGCGGCGTCGAGCACCGCATCGTCATCGGCGACGCTGCGGTCGTATTCGATGATGCCGGTGCGGTCGAACATGAAGGAGACCGAACCGGTTTCGCCGAGATTGCCGCCGGATTTGGTGAAGAAGGAGCGGATGTCGGAGGCGGCGCGGTTGCGGTTGTCGGTCAGGGCCTCGACGATGACGGCGACGCCGCCGGGGCCATAGCCCTCGTAGCGGATCTCGTCATAGTTCTCGCCGTCATTGCCGAGCGCCTTCTTGACGGCGCGCTCGATATTGTCCTTCGGCATGTTCTCCTGGCGCGCCGCGATGATGGCCGCGCGCAGGCGCGGGTTCATGTTGGGGTCGGGCGTGCCGAGCTTGGCCGCGACGGTGATTTCCCGCGCCAGCTTGCCGAACAGTTTTGACTTCTGCGCATCCTGCCGCCCCTTGCGGTGCATGATGTTCTTGAATTGGGAATGTCCGGCCATGCGTGATCTCGTAAAGGAATCGTGCGCCAAGGTGAGCGTGGGAAGCGCGGCGTTATAGGCCGCCAACCCACCGGAATGAAAGAGGCTCTACGACTTTAAGGTAACACCGTAGTGCCCCATGCCCAAGAGTGAGGCACCGTTAACCCTGATTTCATTCCAGGCTGCGAAAATAGCGCCCGACCGTTCCCCGACAAGAGTGACGTGATGGCGTTCGCATTATTTCGGAAGCGTCAGCCGGTGACGGCCGCGCCGGCGTCCGCCCCGCAGGCTGCGCCGGTCGCCCCCGCGCCTGCCCCCGGCGAAGCCGATTCCGCCAGGGAAATCCTGGAACTGCTGGAACTCGAGCTCGGTGCGATGATTCGCCAGCTCGAGCGCGCCGCCAATTCGGTTGCTGGCGGCGCCGAGGCGACCGCCACCACGCTTGCCGCCATCCGCGACCGCACCGACGCCCTGACCGGCCGCACCAACGCCGCGCAATCGAACGCCTCCACCTTCGCCCATGCCGCCGACAAGTTCACCCAATCCGCGCAAGGCATCGGGGCGCAGGTGCGCGCGGCCGGCAAGCTCGCCGACGAGGCCAGCGCCGCGGCGCAGGAGGCCCGTGCCAATGTCAATCGCCTGCGCGAGTCCTCCGCTGCCATCGGCAACGTCGTCAATTTGATCGCGCAGATCGCGCGGCAGACGACGTTGCTCGCGCTCAACTCGACCATCGAGGCCGCGCGTGCGGGCGCCGCCGGCAAAGGTTTTGCGGTCGTCGCCACCGAAGTGAAGGCGCTCGCAGTGCAGACCCAGGGCGCGACGGAAGAAATCACGAAGAAGATCGACGCGCTCCAGCGCGACGCCACCGGTTCAGCCGATGCCGTGCACCGCATCTCGCAGGCGATCGAGGCGATCCGCCCGGTATTCGAGACCGTCAACGGCGCGGTCGCCGAGCAGAACGCCACCACCAGCGAAGTCTCCGGCAATGCCGCCAGCGCCTCGGACTTCATCGTCTCGGTCGGCGAGAGCGCCGCCGAGATCGATGCCGCGACCAAGGCCGCCGAGACCCATGGCGAGAGCGTCGCCAGCGCCGGCAAGGCCGTCACCACTTTCGCGCAGAAGCTGAAATCGCGCTGTGCGGTGCTGCTGCGCCAGAGCGAACACGACGACCGCCGCAAGACCGAGCGGCTGCCCTGCCATCTCAAATTCGAAACGGCACGCGGCGTGATGCCGGTCTATGAGATCTCGATGGACGGCGTGCTGATCGGCGGCGCTGACGCGGGCCGGCTTGCCGCACAGGCCGTCGTCGAGGGCACGCTCGAAAACGTCGGCGCCTGTCGCCTGCGCGTCATCGAGCAGTCCAAGGCCGGCGCCCGCGCACAGTTCGTCAGCCCCAATGCCGAGCTGGCTGAGAAGATCGAAGACCAGCTCTGGTCGATCCACGAGGAGAACACGGAGTTCGTCACCCGCGCGATGGAAGCGGGCACCGCGCTGACCCGGATCTTCGAACAGGCGGTCGCGCGCGGCGAGGTCAAAATCGACGACCTCTTCGACACCGACTATGCCGAGATCGCCGGGACCAATCCGCAGCAGTACCGCACCAAATATCTGGACTGGGCCGATCGCGCGCTGCCGCCGTTCCAGGAAGCCTTTCTCGCCAAGGACTCGCGCATGGCGTTCTGTGCCATGGTCGACCGCAACGGCTTCCTGCCGGTGCACAACAAGATCTATTCGCATCCGCAGCGGCCGGGCGACGCGGCCTGGAACATGGCCAACAGCCGCAACCGGCGGATCTTCAACGATCCGGCGGGGTTGGCAGCCGCACACAACCTGCGCTCGTATTTGGTCCAGAGCTACGCCCGCGACATGGGCAATGGCAACACCGTGATGATGCGCGAGATCGACGTTCCGATCCGCGTGCAGGGCCGGCACTGGGGCGGATTTCGTACTGCCTACAAACTCTAGTGCACGCTCAGGCAAGACGCCGGGCGCGAATCATCATCTAAGCTCGGCATTGGAATGGGAATGCCGCGATGAGCCGATCAACGGCTCCGCTTGGAGGAAGCCCGTACATGTCCCTTGCCCAGCTTGCAGTCATGGACACCGGATCGAACCGGACGCTGGCCGAACGGCTGATCGACCAGCTCGCCGACCGCATCGGCGGTCTTGGCGTGGAGCTCGCCGACATCGCCGGCAACGTCCAGGAAGTCGCAAACCGCGTCGCCAACCAGTCGGAACGGTTCCATCATCTCCAGAAGACCGCCGAGACCATGGTCTCGGCCAACCACGACATCGCCAACGCATCGCAAGCAGTGCAGTCGACCACGTCAGCTGCAGTCGGCGAGATCGCGCAGTCGCGCGGGGCCGTCGACGCCGCGGTCAGCCACATCTCCGAGCTCGTCGCGGCCGTGGAACGGATCGAGGCGCGCTTGAGCGCCGTCGGCTCGGCGCTGGCGCAGGTGGCGAAAGTGTCCGGCTCGATCGAGGCGATCGCGAAACAAACCAACCTGCTCGCGCTGAATGCGACCATCGAAGCGGCGCGCGCCGGCAACGCCGGCCGCGGCTTCGCGGTGGTCGCAAGCGAGGTCAAAAACCTCGCGGAGGCCACCCGCCAGGCCACGCATCAGATCTCAGACACCGTGCGCGATCTCGACGGCCAGATCGAAGGCCTGATCGGCGAGAGCAGCGACGCCTCGCAACGCGCCAAGACGGCCGGCGAAGGCGCCCAGCAGATCTCCGGCATCATCTCGCGGGTCCAGCAGGGCTTTGCCTCGGTGGAGGCTGAGATCGACAGCGTCACGCGCGCGGCGACCTCCAATCTCGGCCACTGCGACACGGTCATCAGCGAGCTCAACGAGCTCGCGAAGGGCGTCGACCTGTCCTCGCGCGATCTCAAGAACGCGGATCAGCGCGTGACAAAGCTGCTCGACACCTCCGAAGGCCTGATCGCCTTGATCGCCGACAGCGGCGTGGAGACCTCGGATGCGCCGCTGATCCGTGTCGTCGTCGAGACCGCCAGGCGGATCTCGGACGAATTCGAGGCCGCGATCGGCCGCGGCGAGATCACGCTCGACCAGCTCATGGACGAGAATTACCGGGAAATCCCCGGCACCGATCCGAAGCAATACAACACTGCTTACGTCGACTTCACCGATCGCGTGCTGCCCGCGATCCAGGACCCGATCCAGAAGTCGGATCCCCGCATCGTGTTCTGCGTCGCCTGGGCCAAGGGCGGCTACCTTCCGACCCACAATCCGAACTATCGCCTGCCGCAGGGCAAGGACCCGGTCTGGAACAACGCCAATTGCCGCAACCGCCGCCTGTTCACCGATCGCGCGGTGAAGAAGGTCGCGGCCAACACAAGGCCGTTCCTGCTCCAGACCTATCGCCGCGACATGGGCGGCGGGCAGTTCGTGCTGATGAAGGATTTGTCCTCGCCGATCATGATCCGCGGCAAGCACTGGGGCGCCTTCCGGATGGGCTTTCGGCAGAGCTGACGGCTCTCGCGGCGGCCCTTCAAATCGGAAACCTGCAAAACAACCCCATGCACAGTAGCCGGAGCGTGGGGAATCAACGGCTTGCGCCGCTAGGTCACGACGCCGCTTGACTCGTCGGGCAAAACAGGTGCATAATGCTATTATTCCGAAATTCCTCTACGCTACTTTCCGACAGGATTGAATTGGCTACACCGAGGTCGCACTGAATTCCCGCCAGCCCTTCTCTCGCAGGCGGCAAGCGTCGCACTGAGTGCATCCGTATCCCCATGAGTGCCTCTTCTCTCTCGCCCCTTCGTAGCAGCTATGCGTCTCCTCCCTGATGAGTTCGAGCAAGGCACTGCCGCCAAGGTCACGCGACAGCCTCCAGACTCCGGCCTTGTCTAGCTCCATCAGGGGGCATTGTACTGACCATGAAAAACCTGTCGCTTCGTTCAGCGCTGCTTCTATTGCGCTCATGGCCTTTCGTCGACAGTCGGGATAACCCGAATATTCAGTCTCGCTGACGCCGCAGGCGAGTGTCTCAATGCCCCTCCGGAACGCTACACTTGCGCTCAAAGACATCATTATGAGGTTTCGCCCGGGGATATACTTCTTCCGAAGGAGCATCTCACTTCGGGAGACGTCGTACGTCGCGATATTGCCTGCGATCTGACCAGCAAGGTCGAGTGCAACCACATGGTCCGGCCCGAGCCGGGTGGCCATTTCAGGGAATTCATCAGCCAAACGAGAGCGGAAAATGGCTCGCTGCTTCATCTCTACAGCGTGCTTCTGCCCGTAATCAAAGCCGATCGTTTCGACCCTTTCATAATTCTTGAGAGCCCACGCGAGAACCGTGGCGGAATCCTGGCCGCCGGAGAATAGGACCAGTGCCGCTGAGTTGCTCAATGCTGCTCCCATTGTCGGCGTCGAATCCAATCACACGCAGAATCGATATCCCTAAATATCTTACGGAGTGCGCAATCGATCATCGGGTTGTCCCCGACAGGAAGCAGAGATCGAACGTCTGTTTTTATGCCAACGCAAATCTTTCCGCGACTGTAAGCATAGCCCAGCTCAAAGCACGCCCCTTCATCGATCACCCGCCCGTCCATAACGATCATGAGAATATCGCATCGATCGATTGCGCGGATGTCCGCAGAAAAAATGGAGCTTTTTGCCTCCTCCAAAGACATTCCGCTTGCGACGAGATCGACGAGTAGAGAGCCATCTTCTTGGGGAAGATAAACGTCCGCAAACCCCGTCAAGCTATCGCGCAATAGGACATTCCACTGGCGCTCTTGAGGAGAAAACAGTGGACCAGCCAGATAAATACTGGGTCGGTTAGAAATCAAAGCGCCCCATCCCCGTCAATAATCTCTCTAAGGCGCTCCGCAAACGGAAACTCCTTGTAGCCCTCGTCCAGTAGGATTTTTCTGGCGATCGCCTTGGCGACCTCGCTCGTCGTAAGGTGGCTCGTATCGAGTACCCGATCATCTTGGATTCGGTAGATTTGCCTAAGAGATTTATCCTGCTTCTTTAGCGTCTCCAACTCAAAGCCGAATTTTCCGTCGGGTTCTTTTGAGGAGCTGCGTTGTAACAGGCGCTCTTCGAGAGCGTCGGGCGATGCGCCAAGAAAGAATAAGTGCCCATCCTCGAATGGCTTTTTATATTGTTCGATGCGGTTCCTTAGTTCAATAGCTTTTCGTTTGACTCGACTTTGTCCCCGTTCTTAGAAAAGGCGAATAAGTCAAGGAACGCACGATCCATGATGCGCACGCCGGAGCTAGGGCGCATCATGTTTCGGTTCTTTTCGATCAACCTAGGAAAGAGATAGTCATCGACAATCTTCTGTTCATCAGGGGTGAGACTAGTGTCATCTTGATACATTTCTTTCGGAACGCGTCCACTGAATTCCTCGAATGTCGTAAAGCAGCGCAATGCATCGACTGTCGAGCTCTTCCCGGACGCAACAGAACCAACGATGTAGTACTTTCTGTGGATAGTGCTCTGCGCCCCCATCGCTAGGAGCAGTTCGTCGAATTGCGCCGCCGATGAAGAGTTCAGTAAGTCAATCAATTCCTTATGCTGGGCAGTGGTCAGGAAGATCGTGATCAGATTGTAGACATGGAGGTTAACATCGAAAATGTCGGATCGGACGCCAGCTGACCTCGGTTCGTTGTCCTTTTCGTGGAGCACAAGGAAGTGGTGATTGGCGGGATTTCGCTTTGCGCTCGACCTCAAGATATTCTTCAGGGAGTTGTCATTAAGCGAAAGCCCAAGCAAGACGAACGTTCGAACTGCGAACTGGTTCACCACATATTCTGCATTGTACGAATTTGGCGACAGCATCACGTCCGCAAAGGCATCCTCGGTAAGTACTACTTTCGCGCTACTGCGCCGTGGCTGGTCGCGCGGAAGACTGCCGTTGATGTGGTATATTACTGGTGCGTGCTTTCGTGTTTCGACCTTTGGATAATAAATGATTTCCGGATTGGCTATCGCTGTATCGGGCGCGGCGGTCAGAATTCCCTCGACATGCGCGGTTACAGCTTGGTCAACGATGTCGTCGAAGTTGAGGGTGACGGCGAAGCCAGATTTGCAGACTAGGCTGGCTAGGCCCTTCAAGTAAGTGTGCTCCTTAGTAATCTCCTCGAAGGTCTTATCGGCAACATCTTGATACAGACATTGCCGAATCTTCTGCTTCCAGGCTGAGTTGACGCGATCCTCGTGGTAGCGGTCGGGTGGATTGTCCGCAGACTTGGAATAATCTGCATGGTGATGCCGATAGAGAATCTCAGCAAGGAACGTCTCTGGAAAGCGTTCCTTTTGGTGCTGAGCCGAAAGTAGGTCAGAAATTCCTGCTGCCTGTGCTAAGCGGCTGACTAGCACACCCCACAGAGGGATCTTTGCGTCGAATGACACCCCCGCGCCCAAGACAAGGCCAAGGCGTCTGTGTTCGGAAGCTCGCTGCCAAAGGTGGGTGAGCCACAGCGGAAGCTTAGGCTGTTCTTTAATGGCCTGTGCAAGAGCGTATGCGGAGGGCTTTGTTGCAACAATACGCCGCCGACTACGCGGTGGCTTTCTTCGAGAAACAGAATGGCTGACTCTCTTAGGTGACATGTTGTGCTCTGTTGCTAGCGATAACCATTTTTGTTCAAGTACGCCTCAAGCAATGCTAGGAACTTCAAGTCGTATTGTTCGCCAACGTCGCGAACATTCCAAAGACCCGTTTCTTTGATGCTGGCCTTGTCAGAGAATTTCCCGAGCCAATTCGGGCTGCCTGATTCAAGCGCACAAAGGTGTTCGGTGAACATCGCGATGAATTGTCGTTCAACTGTTGCTCGCATACTGCTCTTACCGGCCGTGTCGATAACCGGAATGGCGAGGACACGAAGATTTCCGATGTATTGAGAGACCCTTGCCTCTAGAGCCGCCTCGCGATCGGTGATGTCTCGGGGAGCGGATTGTCCTTTGCCCCAATCCGGATATTGATCTTGGAGGCTGTCACGCTCAATGAGGGCGCGGCCAACGTGAAGACGGAATACCGAGGCTCGATGATTGCCTTGACCTGCCTTCGTTCCGAAATGAGTTCGTAGTCGGTTTCTGAGGGTGGCCGTCGATCCCGCAGAGATTCCATGTGTGCCGATACGAACCAGTCGTGGAAAAACTGTTGAAAATCTGGTCGCTTCCGACCCATCGAAGAAGAAGTACACTCCATGTGATGGAAGATCGGTCGCTAGTAAGTCGGCGAGGCGGGGCGGCGTTCGCGATTCTGAAATCCGCTCAAAAAGTGCATACGCGCTCCTGATCGCAGCGCCCCTGCGTTCGATCTTGATTGCCTCATTGAGAAACGCGAGGCGTGTTCCCAGCGACAGGGAGCGCATCGGCGTAAAATAGTTCAATGGGTCGCTGCTGCCCGCCTCAACGAGCGGAGCAAAGTAGTCGTCGCCAGCGAGTACGATAAAGTCCTTCGTCTGAAGTTCGCGTAGTTGCTTGTCCACTCGCTGAGCCCACTCTTGTTTTTCCTTTTTCGTCGCTGTCTTGAGGGTTTGCTCGTAAGGCTCTATCAGCTCGTCGGGACGCAGCAGGCCGTACTTCGCCGACAAAATGTAGAACGGTACACCCCAAAGCTCGGTAAGTTGAAGCGATTTTCGATACAGAGGGGACACGTACATGTCCCTAGCAATGTCCCGGTGGCCGCCCTTACTCTTGCTGCAAGAGATGAGAGCAACGAAGTTGGCAACATCCGGCCGTACCGAATCAGAGCTGGTGAGTGCCAGCCGGGCCAGAGATGTTTGTGCGGTAGTTGGTTTCATTCGGATCGGGCGCTGAATGCACAGGTTGGAGAGGGGGCCGAGTGGGCGGGATTCTATGAACCGGTTTGAGGTTGCTGGCCATTCACGCTAACCGGGGCCGCATTGTCGAAGTCGAACGAGGGCTCGCCCATTCGCCGGTGATCAGATTGCGGTTGATCGGGTGATTTCAAGACCGAGGCCTTGAGCCGAGCAATCCGTTCCTGAATCTCTTCGGTAGAAACCTCAATGCGAAGCTTCTCTTGTACAAATCTAAGCCGCGCGTCGCACTCGCGAATTAGTTCGGCCCAAGACTTTACCCATACTCGGTGATTAGGTTTGTCGATAAAAAGTCCTGCAGGGCGGTTTTCTTGAGTGATGCGCTGCCCGACGACGTCGTCGTACTTCGTCGTTACAAGGAAGAAGTGCCACTGAGTGGAGGTGTTTATGAAATCCGGTTGAGCCAAAATTGCGTTCACATAGTCCTCAAGCTGATCCACCTCCTTTCGGCCTATCTCCAAAGACGGGCGCTTTAGTTCGATAAGGAGATATTCATGCAGGTTGGCGTTCTCTCTGGGAACCACCCGTCCCAAGAACGAATCGATCCGGCCAATTCGTCCGTCCGGCTTACGAACTTTAGCGCCCCGCTTTCGCTTTAAAGCGAGCTCGTCCGACACGCGATCCATAATTTTGGTCAAGCCCGCTTCTGCCATTGTTAGGTGAAACCCCTCGCCGAATATCCACGTGTTGTCTCGAATAAGCGCGTCGAGTTCGCCTCGCTCCTTGATCGTGTTGCGATGCTTCGGTTCGAAAACGATCTCACGAAGAACTTCCAGCGCAACTATCCGGTTCGCAACCAGGCTGGATGCCGAAATGATGTTGCCCAGCTCTGTCCTCTCCAGTAGCTGAGAGAACTCGTCTTGCCGGACTTTCGGAAGATTAAACACGGCCTTCAGGATTCGTGTTACCGACTCCGGATTATTCTTCAGCGCTTCTTTCAGGAGCCCGAGAGCGATCTTTTTTAGAGGATTATCGGCCTTCTTGAAGTCTTTTGAATATGAAACAGCAGCATGTGTGGCGATGTCGAAGACCTGCCGTTCGTGTCGCTCAATCTCATCGCGAGGGTCCCCTTCATAAGGGTAGACACCGGCATCTTTCAGTTCTTGGATAAGCTCGCCAGATCTCTCCGCCTTCCGAGCGCGAAAATAGTCCCCCAAAGTATCTCGAATGTATTCTAGTACTCGCGCGAACGCGGGGTCTGCTAGCCCCCCGTCGAACTCGAGAAGATGAGCCTTAGCGATTTCGTTAAAGAAGGGCGTATAAGCATAAGCCGAGAAGCTAAAGTCGGGTGCCGTGACGCTTGCAGGCAGCGATCCGAGAACGACGCCTGCTTCGCCGCCGAAATAGATCTTTCGTTCGGCAACATGCGATTTCCACTCAATAACGCGCAAAGTCAGGTCTTTAACCGTGCGCCCCGGACATATTATTGGTTGAGACGGAAATTGATAAGAGTGTTCGATGGTCTTGTCCGGATCGACTGCATGTTGATCATAGACAATCTTGACGTCCGGATACTGCAGTATGTAGGGCGCGAATGTTGAGTCGAATTCCGATCGAGCATCTTCGCCACCGAGCCAATCAAATGTATTTTTCAGCGGCGAGAGTTCGACGACCGTGCCGGTGGGCTCGTTGGCTGGGACGGAAGTCGGCTCTGACACCGAACTGTTCTGGAGATGGTTGGCGTCAATTTCTATCTTGATCTGAAAGCGCCCCTCGTTCGTCTCGTAGACAGAGGTCCAGCGAGCGTTCTGGGCAAGCGAGTAGAAGCGCAATCTACCCTGGCCCTCCTTCCCGTGGATCGCGCGGCCGCGCTTAGTTGTTCTTGCGGCGTGCAATTTCCAGGACTCGCCGAGGCTCTCGAAGTCGTGCTCTGCGCGGCTCTGAGAGATGCCCGACCCATTGTCACGTATAACAATGGCCACGATGCCGCCAAGCGATGTTCGGTCTAGATCGACGCTTATCTCCGTGGCGTCAGCGTCGAGAGCATTCCAAACATACTCAGCAATGGCCTTGATGTTGTCGCGGGTGCTCGCGACCCTCTGAAGATGATCGTTCTTTGCCTTCAGCGTTAGGACGACCATTTCGATTTCTTAGGGGCTTGAGGGCGATATTGAGCAGCTAGGGTGGGAAAGGATGAGCGACCAAATCGCGCTACTATATTTCTAGCAACGTAAAGTCGTTTCTTCAAGGAAGATGGACCCTACGATTGGGTGCCCCCCCGCAACAAAAACACTGATTGGGGCACAGAAATTTGGATATGCGCAGCGGCGATGTGACGTCTCGCTAAGGCGTTGCAGCGAAGCCCCGGCCGAGCCGCTGCAGCCGCGCCACGGTACGCGCCACCTGCACAGCCGCCCACTCCGTTGAGCCGCAAGGAGTAGGAACGCCCCGGTTCGTAAGCGCCCTAGCTAGGCCGCTGAACGACGTGATGCCGCTGGATTAAAGGTCCCGAACTATGTGGGCGAGGTCAGCCGCCCGCTCATTGGGCGCGGTTACTTGGGCTTCCGCCGAGCCGCACTCCGCGTCTCTTCGCAGCCGCGAGAACCGCCTTGGTGCGGCCTGAGATCGCGCGGCGCTCTTCATCCGTGACCTGACGCCGCGGCCGCCGCCTGAGCGCGCGCCTCGTCCTTCGAGACGACCGCTTCGCGGTCTCCTCAGGATGAGGCTAAGCAGCATCGGTGCCCGTTGAAATTGCTGCCGCATACACCGCCCTCATCCTGAGGGCCCGCCGCAGGCGGGCGTCTCGAAGGATGGCCACAAGCGAGCCCGTGCCGCCGCCCGACTTTCCCAAACGCACGACTTTCGTCATCGCATGGTTTTGCGCATTCGCACGAACGAATGCGGCGATCAACGATGCATGCCGCAAAAATGCGTCAAAACATGACGCTTATCATATCAATTAGCCCAAAACGCTTGCAGCGATCGCCGCACAAATTCGTGAACGTCATGGCCTGAGGCCTCAGTCGCGCAAATATGCATTGCGGGAAATTTCGACGCTTCATCGTTTCGCATCGGTATGATTATGGTCGCGCGGAAGTTCGCCGAACCGATCGCCGTAAGCGATCCAGAGCAAGGGGATGCATATGGCAACAACTCTCACCGTCAACGGCGAAACGAAATCGTTCGACGCGCCACCGGACATGCCGCTGCTGTGGGTGCTGCGTGACATTCTCGGGATGACTGGCACCAAGTTCGGCTGCGGTATCGCGCAATGCGGCGCCTGCACCGTGCATGTCGACGGCAAGGCGGTGCGCTCCTGCGTGCTGTCGGTCAGCGCCGTCGCGAACCGCGCCATCACCACCATCGAGCATATCGGCAGCACGCCTGCCGGCGCGAAGGTGCAGAAGGCCTGGTTAGAGGCCGAAGTCGTCCAGTGCGGTTATTGCCAGTCCGGCCAGATCATGTCGGCTGCCGCACTGCTGGCGTCGACGCCCAACCCTGACGATTCCGACATCGACGCTGCGATGGCCGGCAACATCTGCCGCTGCGGCACCTATGTGCGCATCCGCGAGGCCATCAAGCACGCCGCCAACGGCCAGTCCTGAGGTCCGCCATGAATGCACATCATAACGTCTCCCGCCGCACGCTTCTGACCGGCGGTGTCGCGACCGGTTTCCTGCTCGCCTTCCATCTGCCGCTGCGCGCCGCCCCCAACGAGCCGGTGCAGCCGCCCGACGTGACCGACGGCAAGTTCGCGCCCAACGCCTTCATCCGCATCGACGCGGACGGCGCGACGACGCTGGTGATGCCGCAAGTCGAGATGGGACAGGGAATCTACACCGCGGTTTCGATGATCCTGGCCGAGGAACTCGACGCCGACTGGTCGCAGGTCAAGCTGCTGCACGCCCCCGCCAACGAGAAACTTTACGGCAATCCGATCTTCATCATTCAGGCAACCGGAGGCTCCACATCGGTCCGGGCGTTCTGGAAACCGCTGCGTGAGGCCGGCGCAAGCGCGCGCGCCATGCTGGTGCAGGCCGCGGCCGCGCAATGGCAGGTCGAACCTGCCAGCTGCACGACATCGAAGGGCCAGGTGACGCACAAGGCGAGCGGCCGCACGCTCTCCTATGGTGCGCTGGCGGCCGCCGCGAGCGGCCAGACGCCGCCCAAGAACGTCCCGCTCAAGGACCCCAAGGATTTCGTCTATATCGGCCAGCCGTTCAAGCGGCTTGATACCCCCGACAAGGTCAACGGCAAGGCCGTCTACGGCATCGACGCCATCGTGCCGGGCATGAAGTTCGCCACGCTGGCGCAGTGCCCGGTGTTCGGCGGCAAGGTCGGCAAGGTCGATGACCGCGAGGCCCGGAAGATTCCCGGCGTGCGACAGATCGTGGTGCTCGACGATCTCGTCGCCGTTGTCGGCGATCACATGTGGGCTGCGAAGAAAGGCCTCGATGCGCTCGAGATCGAGTGGAACGAGGGACCGAACGCAAAGATCAATTCGAAAGCGGTCTGGGACGATCTGCGCGCCGCCAGCGCAAAGGACGGCGTGGTCGCCCAATCCACCGGCGACATCGGCAAGGGCCTCGCGGTCGGTGAAAAATTCGAGGCTTCGTTCGAACTGCCCTTCCTGGCCCATGCCACGATGGAGCCGCTGAACGCCACGGTTCATTGCAAGCCGGATTCCTGCGAAATCTGGACGGGGACGCAGATCATGGCGCGCGTGCAGTCGGAGGCGGCGAAGGCCGCCGGACTCCCGGTCGAGAAGGTGACCGTCAACCAGCATCTCCTCGGCGGCGGCTTCGGCCGCAAGCTGGAGCCGGACATGGTGGTTGCCGCCGTTCGCATCGCCAAGCAGGTCGACGGGCCGGTCAAGGTGGTGTGGACCCGCGAGGAAGACATTCAGCACGATGTCTATCGACCGGTCTATCGCGACACGATCGCGGCGAGCCTGTCCGGTGGCAAGATCGTCGGCTGGAAATACAAGATCACGGGTGCGGCGATCATCGCGCGCTGGCTGCCGCCGGCGTTCCAGAAGGGCATCGACATCGACGCGATCGATAGCGCCACCGACGTGCCCTACGAGATCCCGAATGTCCACGTCGAATATGTCCGGGCCGAACCGCCGGCGATCCCGACCGGCTTCTGGCGCGGGGTCGGCCCCAACAACAACGTGTTTGCGGTCGAAAGCTTCATGGACGAACTGGCGCGCAAGGCGGGCAAGGACCCGGTCGAGTTTCGCCGCGGCATGCTGGCCAATTCGCCACGCTTCCTGTCCGTGCTCAACCTCGCCGCGGAAAAGGCGGGCTGGGGTCAGCCGCTGCCGGCGCGCGTCGGGCGCGGCGTGTGCTTGCAGCCGTCCTTCGGGAGCTGCATCGCCACGGTGGTGGAAGCGGAAGTCGACGAGCAGGGCGAGATCAAACTGCGCCGCGCGACCTCCGTGGTGGATACCGGC
The DNA here is from genome assembly GCF_004123905.1 of Bradyrhizobium betae. GTDB lineage: Bacteria > Pseudomonadota > Alphaproteobacteria > Rhizobiales > Xanthobacteraceae > Bradyrhizobium > Bradyrhizobium betae_A. The sequence goes on along the minus strand of NZ_MZXW01000053.1, from coordinate 146,941 downwards.
ATCGCCGTCAATCCGGATACGATCGTGGCTCAGGTCGAGGGCGGGCTGATCTTCGGCCTTACCGCCGCGCTCTATGGCGAGATCACCATCGACAAGGGGCGGGTGCAGCAATCCAACTTCCATGACTACCGGATGCTGCGGATCAATCAGACACCCAAGATCGAGGTTCATGTCGTCAAGAGCGGCGAGGCACCCGGCGGGATCGGCGAGACCGGCACGACCGCCGGACCGCCGGCGCTTCGCAACGCGATTTACGCCGCAACCGGCGTGGCGCTGCGGCGTCTCCCGATCGATCGGAAACTGCTGGCTGCGGGGAAAAAGGCATGAGCGGCAAGATGCGTATCCTCACTGGCGTCATTGTGATCGGCGTCGTCGCAGCAGGGCTCGGCGTCTGGATCATCCGCGGGCCCGGCCCGCTCGACTTTGCCGGCGGCCCGAAAGTGGCGCTGGCGGATTACCGCGCCGGCAAGCCGACCGGCGTGCCTGCCAAGCTCGAAAAGGCGAGCCTGGTCGAACGCGGCGAATATCTAGCGAAGGCGGCGGACTGCATGGTCTGCCACACCAAACCCGGCGAGAAGGACTATTCCGGCGGGCTCGGCTTCAAGCTGCCGTTCGGCACGCTCTATTCCACCAACATCACGCCGGACAAGGACACCGGCATCGGCAATTACAGCGACCAGGATTTTCTCAACGCAGTCCAGCGCGGCAAGCGGCATGACGGCGCGCGGCTCTATCCGGCGATGCCCTACACGTCCTACACCTACATGAGCGACGACGACGTTTTGGCGGTGAAAGCGTATCTGTTCAGCCTGCCGGCAGTGCGCGCGAAGCCGCCGGAGAACACGCTGTCGTTCCCGTTCAACCAGCGCTGGGCGATGATCTTCTGGTCGGCCGTGTTCAATCCGGACACGCGTTATATGCCTGACACCTCGAAGAGCCCGGAGTGGAACAGAGGCGCGTATCTGGTTGAAGCGCTGGCGCATTGCGGCGAGTGCCATACACCGCGCAATCTCGGCTTTGCGCTCGATAACCGCAAGAAATTCGGCGGCGCGATTACCGCCGGCTGGCGCGCCTTCAACATCTCCTCGGACAAGGCGACTGGCTTGGGCAATTGGCGCGACGAAGACCTGACCTCCTATCTCTCGCTCGGCCATGCGCCGGGTCACGGCTCGGCCTCGGGTCCGATGGGCGAAGCGGTCGATCACAGTTTTAGCCAGTTCGCGCCCGAAGACATCAGCAGCATCGTTGCGTATCTGCGCAGCGTGCCGCCCGTGCCCTCGCCCGACCTGCCCGCGACCACGGCGCCTGTCGCACCCGCCTCGCACAAGGACGGCGTGACGGCGGACGCCCGCGGCAAGATGCTGTTCGCCGGCGCCTGCGCCAGCTGCCACGGCTGGAGCGGCGAGAGCCCGGTCTCGCCGATGGCGACGCTCACCGGCACCTGGGCGGTCAACGACCCCGCCGCCACCAACGTCGCGCAGATCGTGCTGTCGGGCACCAAGCGGCACACGCCGGATGGTGCGTTATCGATGCCGGCGTTTGGTAACGCGTATAGCGACGACGAGATCGCGGCGGTGGCGAATTACGTCACGGCGCGATTTGGCACGAAGGGCTCGAAGCTGACGGCGAAGGACGTGGCGGAGCTGCGGGAGCAGACGGCGGAGTAGTGCTGCTGCGTTACTTGCGTCGAGAGATTGACGCGTGATCGCGCGTCAATCTCAACTGTCGTCCCGGACAGCGACGCGCAGATCCGGGACCCATAACCACAGGGAGGAGTTTGGCGACGACTCGGAGTGACCAGCTTCCCGCGGCAACTACTCCCTGGGGTTATGGGTCCCCGCGCCCCGTGCGCAATTGCGCACTAGGCGGGGACGACACTGAGTATGCCGCACCACTCAGTCTCGTAGGGTGGGCAAAGCGAAGCGTGCCCACCACCTTTAACGATCGAGAAAGATCGTGGGCACGGCGCAAGTGCGCCTTTGCCCACCCTACGACACCGGGTGTGCCGCGCTGGTCAGCTCAACCAGAACCTCGGCGTCGCCGGCTCAAGCCTTCCGCCTGCACGCACCGGCGCGATCTTCAGCGCGAGGCCCGTCGCGTCGTCCGTTTCCACTGCAACGCCGCTGAGCGTCGCCGCACCCGCCGCCGGCTCGAATCTCCCCGACGGAATCCCCGACGTGAACCTGCGCAGCGGCTCTTCCTTCTGCATGCCGATGATGGAATCGTAATCGCCGGTCATGCCGGCGTCGGTCATGTAGGCGGTGCCGCCCGTGAGGATCTGGTGGTCGGCGGTCGGCACGTGCGTATGGGTGCCGACGACGAGGCTGGCGCGGCCGTCGCAGAAGAAGCCGATGCCCTGTTTCTCGCTGCTCGCCTCGCAATGGAAATCGACGACGATGGCGTCGGCGGCAACGCCGAGCGGACAGGCACCGAGCTCACGCTCCAGCGCTGCGAAGGGATCGTCGAACGGGGTCATGAAGACGCGGCCGAGCGCGTTGACGACGAGGGCGTGCTTGCCGTTCTTGGTCTCGACGAGGGCAGCACCGCGGCCGGGTGTGCCGCGCGGATAGTTCGCGGGACGCACAAGGCGCTCTGCGCGCTCGATGAAGACAAGGGCCTCACGCTGGTCCCAGGAGTGGTTGCCGAGCGTCACCGCGTCGGCGCCGGCGTCGAGAAACTCCTGGTAGATCGCTTCCGTGATGCCGAAGCCGCCGGCGGAATTCTCGCCGTTGACGACGACGAAATCGAGCGACCAGTCCTTGACCATGCCGGGGAGATATTCGGCGATGGCGTTGCGGCCGCTACGGCCGACGACATCACCCACGAAGAGAATGCGCAACTTCAGAACTCCGGAAATCAAACACGTCCGATTCCGTTAGCACATAATCCAGCGCCACGTCGTGGGATAGTGCCGGAACGGCCTTGATCTCCTGCGCTGCAAAAGCAAGCCCGATGCCGACGATGTTCTTGGCTTTGCGCAAATGCGCGAAGGTGTGGTCATAGTGCCCCGCACCATAACCGATGCGATGGCCGAGACGGTCGAACGCCGCGAGCGGCGTCAGCATGATGTCGGGGATCACTTCGGCGGCGGCAGGCGACGGCTCGGGAATGCCGAGCGGGCCGAGCATCAGGCGGTCGTTCGGATGGAAGAGGCGGAAGATCAGCGACTGGCCGCGCGCGGTGACGCAAGGCAGCGCCAGCCTGGCGCCCTCTTCCGCGAGCTTCCTCAGCAGCGGCATCGGATCGATCTCGCTGCGGATCGGCGAATAGCCGGAGACGATGCTGCCGGGCAGCAGATCGAACGGCAGCCCGCGCTTGGCGAGCTTTGCAGCGGCGGCGGTGCGCTTCTTTTCGCTCAGCGCATCGCGCGCCGCGAGGGCTTTGGCACGGAGGTCGGCTTTCGAAGTGGACATGCGCGTTTCCCCCGAAGGCGAAGTCTTGCTCCGCCGTCATCGTCCGCCTTGTGCGCCCTTGCGCACCGGGGCGGACGATCCAGTATTCCAGAGACGCCAATGCAAGAACCTCGACGCCGCGGCGTACTGGATGCCCCGGTCAAGCCGGGGCATGACACCGAGATTGATTGAACCGCAAGCGTGTCGGGGACGCAATTCGACGAGCACGAACCAGAAGGACGTAACAGTGCGAAGCCGCGGACGCCGTTGAAGCACTCGATCCCGGAGTTCCCTACGAAAGTAGGTGGGCACCATATGTCCGGGCCCACGGGCCCGGCCAGGGACAGTTCCCTAAAGGATCGATAAGGCCCCGGGGATATATGGCTCCTGACGCGCGTCGCAGCCTCGCCTGGGCAATGTAACAACGATACTGACGAATCGCCAGCCCGGCTTGCAGTTGCAGCTCCCTCTCCCGCTTGCGGGAGAGGTCGGCGCGGAGCGCCGGGTGAGGAATGTCCCGTCGCGGCGACACCCTCTCCCCGACCCTCCCCCGCAAGCGGGGGAGGGAGCTCCCTACCCGATCGCGATGCCGTTGCCGACGGTCCGGTTCAGGACCTGGGCCGACTTCTCGATGCGTTCGGCGGCGGAATTCAGTGCGTTCACCACCGCGGTCTGCGTCATCCTGGCGCGCTCGACGGCGGCGTTGCGGAAATCCCTGAGCTCGGTCAGCTCCTGCTCCATGGTGCGGATGCGGTTGCCGGAATCGACCAGCTCGTCGCAGACGGTCAGCGCCGCCATCACGGTGAGCCTGGCATCGCCGATCTCGCCGAACTTTCCGCGCAGCGACTGAATCCGCGTTTCCAGGCCTTCGGCGAGCTTGAGCAGCCGCACCTCCTGGCCCTCTTCGCAGGCCATGCGGTATTGCCGGGCGTTGATGGTGACGTTGATGTGGCTCATCCGTCCTCTCCGGTATCGAGCACCGAGCGTATCGTGACGATTGCGGAATCCAGCCGATCGGAGATCTCGCGATTGGTGCGCTCGAGCTTGCGCGACTTCATCAGCGCGCCGTCGAGCTCATCGGCTAACCGCGAGCGATCCGCGCCGAGCGCTTGAATCCGCGCCGCAAGCTCGTTCTCGTCGCGATCAGCATCGCGCCGTCGCTCGACCGCGCTTTCGAGCGCGTCGAGTGCTGCCATGAGCCTGCGGGTCGCGATCTCGATCTCGACGGCCGAGGACTCGGTCATGGCAGAGCTGTTGGAAACGCGATCGTTCATGCAGTCAGCGGCGGAACCTGTGGCCTTGCCCGTGGACTGTACCTTGGGCTTTTTCTGGGGCTTGCCGTCCGGCAAAAGACTCGGTTCGGCAAGCGGTTAGAAGCAGAAATTTACGTGGCAAGCTAGCGGAGCGCAACGCCGCCGCGAAACTATGCACTGCTAAGCAACTTTTACGGCCAAACCGGCGTTTGATTGCCTTGGCCTGCCGGAACCGAGATGCTATCCCAGCCGCGATCTTCTGTGGCCGCCAGGCTCCCCCACGCGGCCCGCACCACCGCCAAGCGCCTCATTTCAGACGGATTTCAGACATGCCGCAAGTCGACCACAACCGTATGGCCAACGCGATCCGTGGCCTCTCGATGGACGCTGTCGAGAAGGCGAAGTCGGGCCATCCCGGCCTGCCGATGGGCGCGGCCGACATCGCCACGGTGCTGTTCACGCAATTCCTGAAATTCGACGCCGCCGCTCCCGAGTGGCCCGACCGCGACCGCTTCGTGCTCTCGGCCGGCCACGGCTCGATGCTGCTCTATTCGTTGCTGCACCTCACCGGCAGCTCCGAGATGACGATCGACCAGCTCAAGAATTTCCGCCAGCTCGGATCTCTGACGCCCGGACATCCCGAACACGGCCACACCAAGGGCGTCGAGACCACGACCGGTCCGCTCGGCCAGGGCATTGCGACCGCCGTCGGCATGGCCGTGGCCGAGAAGATGCTCGCCGCCGAGTTCGGCAAGAAGATCGTCGACCACCATACCTACGTGATCGCGTCCGACGGCGATCTGATGGAAGGCATCTCGCAGGAAGCGATCGCGCTGGCCGGGCACTGGAAGCTCAACAAGTTGATCGTGCTCTATGATGACAACGGCATTTCGATCGACGGTCCGACCTCGCTGTCCGACTCCGTGGACCAGGTGAAGCGGTTCAAGGCGTGCGGCTGGGCCGCCGAGAAGATCGACGGCCACGACCAGGCCGCGATCGCAGCCGCGATCACGCGCGCGCAAAAATCGAACAAGCCCACGCTGATCGCATGCCGCACCACCATCGGCTTCGGCGCGCCGCACAAGGCCGGCACCAACAAGGTCCACGGCGAAGCGCTTGGCGCCGACGAGCTCAAGGCCGCCAAGGAAAATCTCGGCATTTCGCTCGAGCCGTTCTCGGTGCCCGACGACGTGCTCAAGGCCTGGCGTGAGGCCGGTCACCGCGGCGCCGCAGCGCGCCAAGAGTGGGAAGGGCGGCTCGGCGAACTCGGCAGCCGCAAGCGCGCCGAGTTCGAGCGACGGCTCCGTCACGAACGGCCGCCGGCGCTGGCGAAGGCGTTCAAAACCTACAAGAAGGAGTTGCTGGAGAAGCCGATGACAGCGGCGACCCGCAAATCGTCGGAAGCCGTGATCGAGGTGATCGCCGGTGCGATGCCGATGGAATTTCTGGCGGGCTCGGCCGATCTCACCGGCTCCAACAACAACAAGGCGAAGTTGGCGACCGCGTTTTCGGCCAAGACGCCGAAGGGCCGCTTCATCCATTACGGCATCCGCGAGCTCGGCATGTGCGCCGCGATGAACGGCATTTTCCTGCACGGCGGCTTTGCGCCGAACGGCGCCACCTTCCTGGTGTTCACGGATTACGCCCGCCCGGCTATGCGGCTCGCCGCGCTGATGGGCGCCGGCGTGGTCTACGTGATGACCCACGATTCCATCGGTCTTGGCGAGGACGGTCCGACCCATCAGCCAGTCGAGCATCTGTCGGCGCTTCGGGCCATTCCCAACATGCGGGTATTCCGTCCCTGCGACGCCGTCGAGGTGGCCGAGTGCTGGGAACTGGCTCTCAATCGGATCGACGGCCCGACCGTGCTGGCGCTGACGCGACAGAACCTGCCGCAACTGCGGACGAGCGTGAACGAAAACCCCTGCCAGTACGGTGCCTACGAACTGGTCGCCGCCGAGGGCGAAGCCAAGGCGACGCTGTTCGCCTCCGGTTCCGAAGTCGAGATGGCCGTCGCGGCCCAGAAGCAGCTCGCCGAGCGCGGCATTCCGACACGGGTGGTCTCGGTGCCGTCGCTCGAGCTGCTGCTAGCGCAACCAAAGGAGCGCCGTGACGCCATCATCGGCAATGCGCCGGTGAAGGTGGCGATCGAGGCCGCGGTGCGCTGGGGCTGGGACGCCGTGATCGGCCAGGACGGCGAATTCATCGGCATGCATTCATTCGGAGCCAGCGCCCCTCTCAACAAGATCTTCCCGCATTTCGGCATTACCGCCGAGGCTGCGGTTAACGCTGTGCTGAAGCGCGTTACCTGAGAGTTGAGCTTGCCAAAAAAAAGGACTACGTAATCTCTCATATGATCAAGCACCGCCCGGCTGAACCGGGCGTCCGCCCCTAAAAAACCCTCGCAGGCGTGTATGGCGCGTTGTGCGGGAAGATTAGGCGTTATCGAGCCCGTCATTGAACGGTCATAAGGAGATGAAACATGGCAGTCCGCGTCGGAATTAACGGTTTTGGCCGCATCGGCCGCAACATCCTGCGGGCTATCGCCGAGTCCGGCCGCAAGGACATTGAGGTCGTCGGCATCAACGACCTCGGCCCGGTCGAGACCAACGCCCATCTCCTCCGCTTCGACAGCGTCCATGGCCGCTTCCCCGGCACCGTCACCGTCGATGGCGACTCCATCAGCCTCGGCAACGGCAAGATCAAGGTGACCGCCGAGCGCGATCCCACGAAGCTGCCCTGGAAGGATCTCGGCGTCGACATCGCGATGGAATGCACCGGCATCTTCACCGCGAAGGACAAGGCCTCCGCGCATCTTACCGCCGGCGCCAAGCGCGTTCTCGTTTCCGCGCCGGCCGACGGCGCCGACGCCACCATCGTCTACGGCGTCAACCATGAGACGCTGACCAAGGATCACATGGTGGTCTCCAACGGAAGCTGCACCACCAACTGCCTCGCGCCGGTCGCCAAGGTGCTGAACGATCTCGTCGGCATCGAGACCGGCTTCATGACCACGATCCACGCCTATACCGGCGACCAGCCGACGCTGGACACGCTGCACAAGGATCTCTACCGCGGCCGTGCGGCGGCGATGTCGATGATCCCGACCTCGACCGGTGCCGCCAAGGCGATCGGTCTCGTGCTGCCCGAGCTGAAGGGCAAGCTCGACGGTGTCTCGATCCGCGTGCCGTCCCCGAACGTCTCGGTCATCGACCTCAAGATCGTCGCCAAGCGCGCCACCGACGCCAAGGAGATCAACGCGGCGATGAAGCGCGCCAGCGAGCAGCAGCTCAAGGGCATCCTCGGCTACACCAATCAGCCGAACGTCTCGATCGACTTCAACCACGACCCGCACTCCTCGACCTTCCACGAGGACCAGACCAAGGTGCAGAACGGCACGCTGGTGCGCGTGATGGCCTGGTACGACAACGAGTGGGGTTTCTCGAACCGCATGGCGGACACCGCCGTCGCGTTCGCGAAGGTGATCTAAGGGGAGCGTCATGCTTCCTGCCTGGATCGGAATTCCCGGCGCCATCCTGCTGTTCGCATTCATCGCGTATGCGTGGCGGCAGGGAAGCAAGGTAACGACCAGGCAGGAAGGCAATCCGCCCGAGCGCGATGCGTCGTAGCGTCGCCAGCTAACGAGTGATCAGCACATGGCCAAATTCCGCACCCTCGACGACGTCGACGTGAAGGGCAAGCGCGTGCTGTTGCGCGTCGACCTCAACGTGCCCATGGACAACGGGCGCGTCAGCGACGCGACCCGGCTCGAGCGCGTCGCGCCGACCATCACCGAGATCTCGGACAAGGGCGGCAAGGTCATCCTGCTCGCGCATTTCGGTCGCCCCAAGGGACGCGACGCCAAGGACTCGCTCAAGCCCGTTGCGGAATCGCTGTCGAAGGTCGTGAAGAAGCCGGTCGCCTTCGCCGATGACTGCATCGGCGAGCCCGCGGCCACGGCCGTGGCGGCGATGAAGGATGGCGACATCCTGTGCCTGGAAAATACCCGCTTCCACAAAGAGGAAGAGAAGAACGACCCGGCCTTCGTCTCGGAGCTGGCAAAGCTCGGCGACATCTGGGTCAGCGACGCCTTCTCGGCCGCGCACCGCGCCCACGCCTCGACCGAAGGCCTCGGCCACAAGCTGCCGGCCTATGCCGGCCGCACCATGCAGGCCGAGCTCGACGCGCTGGAGAAGGCGCTGGGCTCGCCGACCAAGCCCGTCATCGCGATCATCGGCGGCGCCAAGGTCTCGACCAAGATCGACCTGCTCGAAAACCTCGTCAGCAAGGTCGACGCGCTGGTGATCGGCGGCGGCATGGCCAACACCTTCCTGCACGCCCAGGGCGTCGGGGTAGGCAAGTCGCTGGCGGAGAAGGATCTCGCTCCGACTGCGCTGCGCATCATGGAGAAGGCGGAAGCCGCCAATTGCGCGATCATCCTCCCCGTCGACGCCACCGTCGCCTATCATTTCGCGGCCAACGCGCCCTCGCACGCCTATGGGCTCGATGCGATCCCGGCCGACGGCATGATCCTCGACGTCGGCCCGCAATCGATCGTCCGCATCCACGCCGCGATCGACGACGCGGCGACGCTGGTCTGGAACGGCCCGCTCGGCGCCTTCGAGATGCAGCCGTTCGACCGCGGGACCATGTCGGCCGCCAAGCATGCCGCCGAGCGCACCAAGGCGAAAAAGCTGATCTCGATCGCGGGCGGCGGCGACACCGTCGCGGCCCTCAACCAGGCCCAGGTGGCCGGTCAATTCAGCTATGTCTCGACCGCAGGTGGCGCATTTCTTGAATGGATGGAAGGCAAGCCCCTGCCCGGCGTCGAAGTGCTTCGCACCAAGTAACTTGGCATCAAGTCATTCATCGGCGAACAGCTAGCGGCCCCAGGGGCCCAAACCGGAGAAAAACACACATGGCTCGGATCACGTTGCGTCAATTGCTCGACCATGCGGCTGAGAACGATTACGGCGTACCGGCCTTCAACATCAACAACATGGAACAGGCGCTGGCGATCATGGACGCGGCCAATCAGGTCGACGCGCCCGTCATCATCCAGGCCTCGCGCGGCGCGCGCTCCTACGCCAACGACATCATGCTCAAGCACATGATGGACGCGGTCACCGAGATCTATCCGCACATCCCGGTCTGCGTGCATCTCGACCACGGCAACGAGGCCGCGACCTGCATGACCGCGATCCAGGCCGGCTTCACCTCGGTGATGATGGACGGCTCGCTGAAGGCCGACGGCAAGAGCCCGGCCGACTGGACCTACAATGTCGGCGTCACCAAGACCGTGACCGACATGGCCCATCTCGGCGGCATCTCGGTCGAGGGTGAGCTCGGCGTGCTCGGCTCGCTCGAGACAGGCATGGGCGACAAGGAAGACGGCCACGGCGCCGAGGGCAAGCTGTCGCACGATCAGTTGCTCACCAACCCGGACGAGGCAGTGAAGTTCGTCCAGGAGACCAAGGTCGACGCGCTCGCGATCGCCATGGGGACTTCTCACGGCGCCTACAAGTTCACCCGCAAGCCTGACGGCGATATCCTCGCCATGAAGGTGATCGAGGAGATCCACCGCAAGCTGCCGAACACGCATCTGGTCATGCACGGCTCCTCCTCGGTGCCGCAGGACCTTCAGGACATCATCAACGAATTCGGCGGCAAGATGAAGCCGACCTGGGGCGTGCCTGTGTCCGAGATCCAGCGCGGCATCAAGCACGGCGTGCGCAAGATCAACATCGACACCGACAACCGCATGGCGATGACCGGCCAGATCCGCAAGGTGTTCAAGGAGCACCCGGAAGAGTTCGACCCGCGCAAGTACCTGAAGCCCGCGATGGAAGCCATGACCAAGCTGTGCAAGCAGCGGCTCCAGGAGTTCAATACCGCGGGGCAGGCCTCCAAGTTCAAGAAGGTCCTGACCCCCGCCGAGATGGCCAAGCGCTACGCCAAGGGCGAGCTGGACCCGAAGGTAGCGTAAGGCCAATGCTCCATCGTCCCCCTCGCCCCGCTTGCGGGGAGAGGGTTGGGGTGAGGGGGAGTTTCCCCGGGGACGCTGGCAGTTGGACTCGCGGAGAGTCCCCCTCACCCGGATTTTACGCTACGCGCAAAATCCGACCTCTCCCCGCGTGCGGGGCGAGGTGAACTATTGCCAGCCGCTCCTTTTTCGCTCCAACTGACCTCCCGCCCCCCTTTACCCTGCGACCAACGTTAACTCGGCAATTGCCCGAGAACGGTCTAACTTCACGGGCAAGGGCAGAATCGTTTTGGGAGGACCTCTCGATGAATCTGACTGAACTCAACAAGATCGCGACCGCCATGGTCGCGCCGGGCAAGGGCATCCTTGCCGCCGATGAATCCTCCGGCACCATCAAAAAGCGGTTCGACGCGATCGGCGTGGAATCGACGGAAACCAATCGGCGTGACTATCGCGAGATGCTGTTCCGGTCGAAGGAGGCCATGAGCCAGTATATTTCCGGCGTGATCCTCTATGACGAGACGATCTGGCAGACGGCCGCGGACGGCACGCCGCTGGTGAAGCTGATCGAACAGAGCGGCGCCATTCCCGGCATCAAGGTCGACGAGGGCACGCAGGCCCTGCCGATGTGCCCAAACGAGCTCGTCACCGTCGGGCTCGACAAGCTCGCCGAGCGCCTGAAGAAATACTACGAACGCGGCGCCCGCTTCGCCAAATGGCGCGCGGTGATCGATATCGGCAGCGGCATTCCCTCGATGACCGCGATCAGCGTTAACGCCCACGCGCTGGCGCGCTACGCCGCGCTGTGCCAAGCCGCGCAGATCGTGCCGATCGTCGAGCCGGAGGTGCTGATGGACGGCGATCACGACATCGATCGATGCTACGAGGTGACGCAACGCGTGCTCAATAAGACGTTCCAGGAATTGCGCGTGCAGCGCGTCGCGCTCGAAGGCATGGTGCTCAAGCCGAACATGGCGATCTCTGGCAAGAAGTGCACGAAGCAGGCCTCCGTCGAGGAGGTCGCCGAGAAGACGATCCGGCTGCTGAAGGCCTGCGTGCCCGCGGCGGTGCCCGGCATCGCCTTCCTCTCCGGCGGCCAGTCCGACGAAGAGGCGACCGCGCATCTCAATGCCATGCACAAGCTCGGCCCGCTGCCCTGGGGCCTCACCTTCTCCTACGGCCGCGCGCTGCAAGCCGCGCCGCAGAAGGCCTGGTCCGGCAAGGCCGAGAATGTCGCGGCCGGCCAAAACGCATTCAGTCACCGTGCACGCATGAACGGCCTCGCCTCCAGGGGCGAATGGCAAACCAGCCTGGAAAAGAAGGCAGCCTAGATCTTGTCGAACAAGCCGCCTCCGCCGCGCCCGGCGCCGCGTCTCTATCTCGCGACGCCTGTTGTCGATGATCCCACAGCGCTCCTCGCCGCGCTGCCGGACCTGCTCGCCGCCGCCGACGTCGCGGCCGTGCAGCTGCGGCTGAAGGAGACCGACCAGCGCACCATGATCTCGCGCATCAAGGCCTTGGCGCCGCCGGTGCAGAAGGCAGGCGCGGCGCTGCTCGTCGACGGCCATCCTGAACTGGTCGCACGCGGCGGCGCCGACGGCGCACACCTGCCCGGCATCGCCGCGCTGAAGGAGGCGCTGCCGTCGCTCAAGCCCGATCGCATCGCCGGCGTCGGCGGGCTGACGACGCGGCACCATTCCATGGATGCGGGCGAGATTGGCGCGGACTATGTGCTGTTCGGCGAGCCTGACGCGAAGGGCCAACGGCCGTCGTCGTTGGCGATTGCCGAGCGGCTGGACTGGTGGGCCGAGCTGTTCGAGCCGCCCTGCGTCGGCTTTGCGACGTCGCTGGAAGAAGCCCACGACTTCGCCGCCAGCGGTGCCGATTTCGTGCTGGTCGGCGAGTTCATCTGGGCCGATCCGCGCGGAGCCAAGGCTGCATTGATCGAGGCCGAGGCTGCGATCAAGAAGGGCTTTGCGGCTGCGCCCGTGGACCAGGAGCCTGCGGGTGAGGAGCACGGCTAGCGCCCGTCATGAAGCTCCCGCGCATCACCATTTTGGCCATGCTGCTGCTCACCGTGCCGGCGGCCGCGCAGCTCCAGATCACGCCGCCGGCGGCAATTCCGAGCCCGCCCGCAGAGAAGCAGAAGCCCAAGCCGCCTCCACCCGCCAAGAAGAAGGAAGCCGCGCCGGCGCCAAAACCTTCGGCCTCGCCCAAGCCCGCCGCTTCTCCGAAGCCGGCGCTGCCCGCGACCGTGATCCCCGCGCCTGCGACCGATACGCCAGGTGTCGATCTGGTATTTGGCGCCTATCAGCGCGGCCAGTACAAGTCGGCGTTCGACCTTGCCACCGCCCGTGCCGCGAACGGCGATCCCAAGGCGATGACCATGCTGGGCGAGCTCTATTCCAACGCCATGGGCATCCGCCGCGACTACGCCCAGGCGCTCGCATGGTACAAGCGCGCCGCTGACGCCGGTGACCGCGAGGCGATGTTCGCGCTCGCCATGCTGCGCATGTCCGGCCGCGGCGGTTCCGTCGACAAAAGCGAGGCGGTCAAGCTGATGGCCTCCGCCGCCAAGCTCGGCGAGCCCAAGGCCGCCTATAACCTCGCCTTGCTGTACCTCGACGGCCAGACCCTGCCGCAGGACGTCAAGCGCGCCGCCGAGCTCCTGCGTCAGGCGGCAGATGCCGGCCTGCCCGAGGCGCAATACGCGCTCGCGACCTTCTACAAGGAAGGCACCGGCGTGCCGAAGGACCCCGAAAAGGCCGTGCGGCTGCTCCAGGCGGCCTCACTGGCCGACAATGTCGATGCCGAGGTCGAATACGCCATCGCACTGTTCAACGGCACCGGCGCGCCGAAGGACCAGCCGGCCGCTGTCGCGTTGCTCCGCAAGGCCTCCCGCCAGGGCAGCGCGATCGCGCAGAACCGGCTGGCCTGGGTGCTGATCAACGGCATGGGCACGTCCGTGGACAAGGTCGAAGGCTTCAAATGGCACCTGGTGGCCAAGACATCCGGCAAGGGCGATCCGGAGCTCGACAAGCAATTGGCCGACCTGCCGGCCGAAGACCGCTCCAAGGCCGAGGCCGCGGCCAGGAAATGGCTCGGGACCAAATGACTTGACCTTGAGCCCCTCGCAGGGCACGCAATCCCGTCAAATGGCGCGATTTTGCGCCCCTCCCCCTTCCGATCAAGACCAGAGCTCATGCTGTATTCCGCAACTATCAACGTCATGGTCAAGGCCGCGCGCCGCGCCGGCCGCAGCCTCAAGCGCGATCTCGGCGAGATCGAGCATTTGCAGGTCTCGCTGAAGGGCCCGGCCAATTTCGTCACACTCGCCGACAAGCGCGCCGAGGAGATCGTCTACCAGGACCTCACCAAGGCCCGCCCCGGCTACGGCTTCATCGGCGAGGAAGGCGGCACCCGCGAGGGCAGCGACAAGAGCCACACCTGGATCGTCGACCCGCTCGACGGCACCACCAACTTCCTGCACGGCATCCCGCAATTCGCGATCTCGATCGGCCTCGTCCGCGAGGGCACGATCATTGCCGGCGTGATCTACAATCCCGCCAATGACGAGCTCTACATCGCCGAGCGCGGCAAGGGCGCCTTCCTCAACGACCAGCGCCTCCGCGTCGCCGGCCGCCGCCAGCTCAACGAATGCGTGGTGGCCTGCGGCCTGCCCCATATCGGCCGCGGCGACCACGAGGAATTCCGCCGCGAGATGACCGCGATCCAGGACCGCGTCGCAGGCTTGCGCCGCTTCGGCGCCGCCTCCCTCGACCTCGCCTTCGTCGCCGCCGGCCGCCTCGACGGCTATTGGGAGCGCAATCTGCAATCCTGGGACATCGCCGCCGGTATGCTGATGGTGCGCGAAGCCGGTGGCACCGTGAGCGATATTGCGACGCCGGGGGATGCGCTGGTTACGGGGCACGTGGTGTGCGGCAATGAGTACGTGCACGGGGAGCTGGTGAAGATTTTGCGGAAGTAGAGCGAGGCTTCGGACCGAGCGCACGGACAGAAACGGACCTCAACCTGCCGACGATCCCCGCCAAAGAAGCCGAAAATGACCCGAAGCGGACGCGGCGCTCGACGCGGCTGCGATGCGAAAATGCGGTTCGAGGAGATTACCTCGACCCCAGACTCTCTGCGAAACGCAGAAGGTAGCCGTCAGGGTCTTGGACCAAGAATTGCCTGTTGCCTCGCTCCTCTCCTGCTACCCGATACCAAGCGTCATGACACTCTCTAAAGAGAGGCCATTTCTCCCGCTTCAGTGCATCGAGAAGCGGTGCCACGGAATCAACGAACATCTGAAAGTTGATCCCGCGTCCCAGAGGTCTTTGTAGAGGCCCAGTTTCCCAGTTACCATTTTGCTGGTTCAGCATGACCTGGCATCCTTGTAGCTCGATGTACATGAAGCGATTTTCAGGTCGTTGATACGCGATTTGGAAACCGAGTATATTGCACCAAAAATTCTTGCTCTGTTCCAGGTCAAACACGTCCAGTTCGGGGACGAGCCGCGCAAAGCCGCCAGTTGGTAATCTATCTGGTGGTGTTCCCATGGCTTTCCTCCCTCATTCGCAATCGATGCAGTGCGCTTAAGCACAACACTGCTCTCTCGCAGGAAAAACGGATATCATCGACGGCGCGCTTTGACGACCGCTTGCGGTCCATCGCGTCATTTGCTGTGGCTGCACAAAGGTGGTCGTTATCGGCGCAACGCGGACATGGCCCACGGGTTATGAGTACACGGCCTAAGAGTCATCATCGTCCGGCTCCTCCTCGCGATATTCACCGGCCATCGTCAAGCCCTCGATATTCGTGGCGCCTTTGGACTTGATGACACGGCGAATTGGGACCGCACTCTCGCTTCGCAACGCCTCCATCAGTTGTTCCGAATGGGTGACGATCCAGATGTCGGCGCGGTGTGAAGCCTTGGCGATCAGCCGGGCCAATGGCGCCAGCAGCGACGGATGCAGGCTGGTCTCGGGTTCGTTCAGCGCGATGAACGGCGGCAGCCGATAGCCCATGAACACCGCGAGCAAACAGATGTATTTCAGCGTCCCGTCGGACAGTTCATGCGCCCCGAACGGCCGCGGCATGTCCTCCAGCTGCAGAGCGAATTCGCACACGCCGTTGTTTTCCCATGCACTGAGCTCGGCGCCCGGGAATGCATCCTGGATCGCGTCCTGGATGTCGGTGGCGTCCTGCCGAATGGTATAAAGTGTCGCCAGGGCGGCAGCCAGATCGCTTCCATCAGCGCTGAGCGAGGGCGTCGTGATCGCGAGGCAGGGCTTTCGGATCAGCGATGCCGGATCGGTACGGAAATCGTGATAGAAGCGCCAGCCCAGCATCGCGTTTCTGATCAGATCGATCTCGGGGCATTCCTTGCCGTTGTAAAAGCCCGCAAGCGCCGGCTCGGACGGCAGCACCGCGTCCTTGTGGTTGACCCATGCGCCGCTGTCATCGCGGACGCTGACGAGCGAATTCTTCCGCTCCATTAGTTTAACCGTTCGTTTGCCCTGCGTCGTCTCGATGCTTTCTTCCTTGATCATCGGCTCGCCGGCAAACGACGCCGAAAGCGGGCTGGGAAATCCGATCTCAATGGAATATTTCAGGCGATCGAATCTGGCCGACAATTGCAGTCGCCCGTCCTCGCCGCGTTTGCGGATACCCGACCAGCAGACCGAATTCAATCCGCCTTCGTCGGCGATCGTCCGCGTGATCCGCCCGGTCGCCGCGTCGCGCAACAGCGACAGGGACTTGTAGAGATTGGATTTGCCGACACCATTCTCACCCACAAACACGGACAAGGGGTGGATGGGAATGGAGAGCCGCCGGATGGAGCGATAGTTGGAGATCGCAATGTCGGTCGGACGCATCACATCCTCTCAATCGGCGGGCGGTGTGTGCAGTCACGATGTCGCGTGAATGCGCATTCGTTCAATCCAGGGATGCAGTCTGGATTGACACCCACGAGAAAGCAAGCCGGCCGATCCGGCGTTCAGTGGCCGACTCTCACCAGCGCAGGCGAATGTGCTGAGCAGTCTGGGCGAAGAGGGCCGCTCCAAACCCGACTGTCATCATCCGCGAAGGCGGATGATCCAGTATTCCAGAGACGTCTGTTGGATACGGAAAGGCCGCGGCGTACTGGATGCCCCGCCTACGCGGGACATGACATCTCACGTTACAGCTTGGCCGGCGCGGGCGGCCCGTACGTCTCGGCCTTCTGCTTTTCTGCCTCTTCCCGATCCCCGCCCAGCACGCGCTGCACCGAGACAAAGAACACCGGCACCATCAGCAGCGCCAGGATCACCACCGCGATCATGCCGCCCATCACGACGCTGCCGAGCGCCTGCTGGCTGGCGCCGCCGGCGCCGTGCGCGATGGCCATCGGCAGCACGCCGCAGATAAAGGCGAGGCCGGTCATCAGGATCGGGCGGAAGCGCAGGCGGCAGGCTTCGATGGTGGCGTCCACCAGCGGCTTGCCTTCCTTGCGCAGATCCTTGGCGAACTCGATGATCAGGATCGCGTCCTTGGCGGCTAGGCCAATGATGGTGATGAGACCGACGGTGAAATAGACGTCGTTGGGCAGGCCGCGCAGCATCGCCGCGACGACGGCGCCGACGATGCCGAGCGGCACGGTGAGCAGCACCGCGAGCGGAATGGTCCAGCTCTCGTAGAGCGCGGCGAGACACAGGAACACCACGAACACCGAGAGACCGAGCAGGAACGGCGCCTGCGAGCCCGACAGCTTTTCCTGGAGCGACTGGCCGGTCCATTCATAGCCGAAGCCGCGCGGCAGCCTGCCGGCAAGCTTCTCCATCTCGGCAATCGCATCGCCCGAGGTGAAGCCGGGTTTTGCCTCACCGGAGATGCGCACCGCCGGATAATAGTTGAAGCCGGCAATCTGCGTCGGGCCGCGCGCCCATTCCACCGTGGCGAAGGACGAGAACGGCACCAGCTGGCCGCGGCTGTTCTTGACGTTGTAGTTGAGGATGTCCTCGGTCCGCATGCGGTCGCGGGCATCCGCCTGCACCACGACGCGCTGCATGCGGCCGCGGTTCGGGAAGTCGTTGATGTAGTTCGAGCCGAGATTGGTCGAGATCGTGTTGTTGATGTCCTCGAAGGTGACGCCGAAGGCGCCGGCCTTCTCGCGGTCGATCACGAGATTGACCACGCCGGCCTCGGGCAGGCCTTCGACATAGACCTTCTGCAGCACGGAGCTCGCATTGGCTTCCGCGATCAACTGGTCGGCGGCGCGCATCAGGGCCGGATAGCCCTTCTGGCCGCGGTCCTGGAGACGGAACGAGAAGCCCGAGGAGTTGCCGAGATTGTCGATCGGCGGCGGCTGCAGCGCCGAGATCTTCGCGTCGCGGATCGACGACCCCAAATCGCGGTTGATGTCGGCGACGATTGCCGCGGCCGACTCCTTCGGCCCGCGCTCCGACCAGTCCTTCAAGGTGATGAAGGCCTGCGCGGTGTTCATGCCCTGGCCGGAGAAGCTGAAGCCGGTGAGGAAGGTGACGTTGTCGACGCCCGGCCGCTGCGCCAGGTATTTTTCGACCTTCTCGATCACGGCTTCGGTGCGGCCGTAGGACGAATCCGACGGCGTCTGCACGTCGGTGGTGACAAAGCCCTGGTCGTCGACGGGCAGGAAGCCGCCGGGCAGGCTGACGAAGGCCCAGGACAGGCCAACCAGCAGGGCGACATAGACCAGCATCAGCCGCCCGGTGCGCTTCAGCGAGAAGCCGACGGTGCGGGAATAGCCTTCCTTGCCGCCTTCGAGCGTGCGGTTGAACCAGCCGAACACGCCCTTCTTCGCATGACCGTGGCCGGCCGTGACGGGCTTGAGCAAGGTCGCGCACAGCGCGGGCGTCAGCGACAGCGCGAGGAACGCGGAGAAGCCGATCGCGGCCACCATGGTCACCGAGAACTGGCGGTAGATGATGCCGACCGAACCCGGGAAGAACGCCATCGGCACGAACACCGCCATCAGGACCAAGGTGATGCCGATGATGGCGCCTGATATCTGCGACATCGCCTTGCGTGTCGCGTCCTTCGGCGGCAACCCCTCCTCGCTCATGATGCGCTCGACATTTTCGACCACGACGATGGCGTCGTCGACGAGGATGCCGACCGCGAGCACCATGCCGAACATCGAGAGCATGTTGATGGAATAGCCGGCAAGCAGCAGCACGCTACAGGTGCCCAGCAGCGCCACCGGCACCACGATGGTGGGGATGATGGTGTAGCGGATGTTCTGGAGGAACAGGAACATCACCACGAACACCAGCACCACGGCCTCTAACAGCGTCGTCAGCACCTTCTTGATCGAGGCCTCGACTACGGGCGTGATGTTGTAGGGGATCTCGTAGGCGATGTTGGCCGGGAAGAAGCGCGACAGCTCCTTCATCTTCTCCTCGACCGCGCTCGCGGTCGCGAGCGCGTTGCCGGTCGGCGACATCAGCACGGAGAGACCGGCGGTCGGCTTGCCGTCGAGCCGCGTGTTGAACTGGTAGCTAAGGCCGCCGACCTCGATGCGCGCGACATCGCGCAGGCGTACGGTCGAACCATCGGGGTTGGCGCGCAGGATGATCGCGCCGAATTCATCGGGCGAGGAGAGCTGGCCCTTGACCAGCACCAGCGCGGAGGTGCGCTGGCTCGACGTCGATGGCTCGGCGCCGATGCTGCCCGAGGCGACCTGTGCGTTCTGCGCTGATATCGCCTTGTTGACGTCGTCGGCGGTCAAGCCATAGCCGACCAGCTTTGCCGGATCGACCCAGACACGCAGCGAACGTTCGGTCGAATAGAGAGTGGCGCGGCCGACGCCGGGGATACGGCGGATTTCGCCCAGCACGTTGCGGATCATGAAGTCGCCGAGACCGACCTCGTCGAGGCTGCCGTCGGTCGAGTTCAGCGTGATGATCTGGAGCACCGCACTCGAGGCTTCCTCGATCAAGATACCCTGCTGGATCACCGCGCGCGGCAGCCGCGCCTCGACGCGCTTGATGCGGTTCTGCACCTCGACCGAGGCCGCGCTGGTGTCGGTGCCCGGCTGGAAATTGGCGATGATCTCGACCTGGCCGAGCGAGTCGCTGGTCGATTCGAAATTGAGAATGCCGGAGGCGCCGTTGAGCTCCTCCTCGATCAGCCGCGTGACGCTGTTGTAGAGGTTTTCCGGCGAGGCGCCGGGATAGCTGGTCGAGATCGAGATCGAGGGCGGCGCGATGATCGGATATTGCGCGATCGGCAGCAACGGCACCGCGATCGCGCCGATCAAGCAGATGAACAGCGCGACGACCCAGGCGAAGATCGGCCTGTCGATGAAGAAGCTCGGCATGGCGCGTTACCGCGTGACCTTGAGGGCGTGGCGGTTGTCTGCGCTCGCCTCGGCCTCGGACCAGGATTGCGGCGTGACCTTGTCGCCGGCTGCGAACTTCTGGAACCCTTCGACCACGACCTTGTCGCCGGCCTTCAGGCCTTCGGTGACGAACCAGACGCCGTCCTGCACCGAGCCGGTACGCACCGGCTGCACCGCGATGCGGTTGTCGTCCTTGACCACGAACACTTCGCTGCCGCCGCCGCCATTGCGCTGGATCGCCTGCTGCGGCACCGCGATGGCGTCGGAGTCGAGACCCTGGTCGAGGCGGACGCGGACATACATGCCCGGCAGCAGCTCGCGCTTGGGGTTGCGGAACTCGCCGCGCAAGGTCACCTGGCCGGTATGGGCATCCACCTTGGCCTCGGAGAACAACAGCTTGCCGTCCAGTGAATAAACCGTGTTGTCGTCGAGCACGAGGCGCACCTTGACCGCATCGGCCTCGATGCGATCGAGATCGCCGCTCTCGAAGGCGCGGCGGAGCTGGTTGAGCTCGGTCACCGACTGGGTGAAGTCGGCATAGATCGGATCGAGCTGCTGGACGGTGGCGAGATTGGTTTCGTTCTGCACGACCAGCGCGCCCTCGCTGACGAGCGCCGCACCGACCACGCCGTCGATCGGCGCGCGCACGGTGGCATAGTCCAGATTGAGCTTTGCGCGCGCGAGGTCGGCCTTGCGTCCTTCGACTTCAGCATAGGCTTGGCGTTCGGCGGCAACAGCCTTCTCGTTCTCGGCCTCGGGCGCGGCACGTTGGCTGGTGAGCGTGGCGATGCGATGCGCCTGCTGCCTGGCCTGCATCAGAGCGGCGTCGGCCTTGGCGAGCCCGGCCTCGTTGGCCATCACCTCGACCTCGAACGGACGCGGATCGATGCGATAAAGCGGATCGCCGGCCTTCACCTCGCTGCCCTGACGGAACAGGCGCTCGACCACGATGCCGGAGATACGCGGCCGCACCTCGGAGACGCGCGTTGGCGCAATGCGGCCCGGCAGCTCACGCACGACCGCGCGGGGCTGCGGCTTCACGGTGACGACGCTGACGTCGGGATCGGCGGGCTGGGCAGCGGAAATGGCGGAATTCGATTCGTCGCAAGCCGCGAGCAGCGGCGCAAAGGTCGCGAGCATCATTGCAACGCATGCCGATCGCGCGCGAAGTCCTGACATGAAGTTAAGTGCCCCGATATTGTTGAAACTGATCACGTTCCGCGCGAGCCCGTTCTGGGCGATTCCGCGCGACTGTTGCCGTCAACATAGAATGGACGTGCTGCGACGCAACGGATGGCGCGGGCGGCTCAATGTCACACGAGCTATCGCGCTGAGTTGTAGAGACTTTTGCGGACTCACCGGATTGTTATCCTGGTTCCATCCCGGCGTGCTGCGACAGAAGAGCGCAACGGAACGTTACGAAGCGCAGTGCGCTCGGTGAGCGGATGGCTCACCACGTGGTGCGAAAGCCGCCGGTGCCCTTGTAATTGCGGTTGTCCGACCCGTCGTTGAGGCTCGCATTGTAGGACACCTCGCCGAAGATAGCGTAACGCCCGTTGGCCCAACTGTAGGTGCCGCCGCCGCCGATGCTGGCCCACAACCGATCCTGCGCATTGGCAAAGCCGATGCCCGCGACATCGACCTTGGTGCCGTTGAAGAATTCGTAGCGCAGATTTGCGATGCCGTAGATGTCGGATCGCACGATGCCCGTGCCGTCGTTCCAGGTCTTCTGATGGTCGAGCGCAAGCCCGGCCCGGCCGAGCAGGCTGTCGCCATCGCGCAGTGACACCGACGCACCGAACCGGTCGGCAAAACCATCGAAAGCGACCTTCGCATAGGAAAGCTGCGCCTGCGGCGTCAGCGACCAGCCGTTGCCAAAACCGATGCGCTTGCCGGTTTCGGCGCTGATGGCATAACCGACCCCTTCGTTGCCGTGGGTCAGGCTACCAGCCAGCACGGAAGACAGATCGCTGCGGTAGAATATCGACTGCGCCTGACCGTCGACATAGAAGCCGTTGTCGCCATACCAGGTCAACGTGCCGCCGACGCCCGTTCCCTCGACGCGGAGACGACCATTGCCGTAGAACGAGGCGACATCGGCGGTCGTCAGGCCATATTGCGCGGTGAGGCCGACGATCAGCCGCCCTCGCTCGTTCTCCAGGGCGAGACCATCGAGGCCCGTCTGCACTTTCAAATGATCGGCTTTGTAGGTCGAACCGGTGGTGTTGGAGGGCTGCAAGTCGGAATGCCCGCCCTCGATGCGGCCCCAGAACGCCGTGGACGCCGGCGAAGCCGCGGCTGTCGCCGGCGCGGCACCGGCGCGCGCCATCGCATCGCTGCCGCCCCAATAGCGGTTGCCGGCACGCTGCTGCAGCGTCGGCAGATCGTTCATGCCGAGCAGTACCTGCGCATAGTTCTCGTAGAGGGGAATGCCGGGCTGGTAGAGCGGACCGGAAGGTGCCGAGACCGGCGGATTGATCAGGCTCGAGCGCAGATACCAATCGCCGTCACCGGGACTGGCGATGCCATTCTTCTGCAATGTGTAGGCATAGACGCCGCCAACCACCGCCTGCTCGCCGTGCAACACGTAGTTGCCGAGAAGCGCGAAGCTGCCATTGGACGCGCCGACGACGTCGACCACCTTGATGCCTTCGACGGTCTGCGCACCGGCGCCGCCCACATTGGTGACGCGCAGCGACGATGTGCCCGACGTGCTTCCCTGCACCCGCAACAGGTCAGTCGGCGAACTGTCGCCGCCGAGCCGGCTGTTGAGCTGCGCGGTGCCGCCATTGCCCACGTAATTGCCGGTCACGGTGAGCGTCGTTCCCGGCGCGCCGCCGAGCGTAACAATGCCGGCATTGCCAAGCGATGCCAGCGTCTGGTTGAAGCCGGCGAGGTCGAGCGTGCCGCCGGAGGCCACGTTGAAGGACGAGGCCGCGCTGAGCGTGTTTGTGGCCCCGGCGCGCAGGGTCCCGGCGTTTACATTGGTCGCACCGTTGTAGGTATTGGCGCCGGTCAGCGTCTGCGTGCCGCCGGTGACTGTCAGGCCACCCGTGCCACCGATCACGCCGGCGAACGTGTCGTTCGCGTTGGTGATCGTCAGGTTCTTCACGCCGAGGCCGACGCCGCCGCTGCCGGCGAGGCTCTGGATGCTGGTGCCGCCAGCGGTGATGCCGGAAATGTCGAACGTCCCGTTGGTGACGACGCGGCTCGAATTGCTGATCGCGCCCGCGCCAGTGAGCGCAAGGATACCGGCCTGGATCACGGTCTGGCCGGCATAGGGGCTGCTGGCGGCGAGGTTCAGAGTGCCGTTGCCGGTCTTGGTCAGTCCACCGACGCCCGTGAAGGCGGAGGTGGCATCGGTGCCGACCGTAAACGCGCCGGTGTCGATCGTCAGCCCGCCCGCGAGGATGTTGAGCTTGGTGCCTGAAAATCCGTTGATGAAGGTCGCGTTGCTGGCAGTCGCTTTCAGGATACCGCTGTCGAAGTTGGCTTGGCTCGCGCCGAGCCCGCCCCGCAAGACTTGGGTTACTAGCGTGCCGCCGCCGCTGATGTTGAGCGTGCCTGAGCCGCCCAGCTGTCTTCCAACACCAACTCCGCCGTTGGCGGTCACCTGTGCGCCATTCTCAATATTGAGCGTTCCTGTCCCGGAGTTGCCGACAGATAAAGTGGTGCCGGAGAGAATCCACTTCGATCCGGCTCCGGTGACAGTGACGGTACCAGCACTTCCTGCAGCCGAGCCGATCGCAAGAATGGTCCCGGTGCTGGTGAGCGTACTGCCGTTCTGAATCGTCAAATTGGCTGAGGTGCCATTTAGACCGACGAATATGTTACGAGTTGCCCCGCTTGCCGGACCATTGACGCCGAGCACTGTCGGATTTGCAGACGACGGATCGATGGTTGCAAAGGTTGCGGCGGTCGGCGCCAGCCCGCTGCTCCAGTTCGAGCCGACTGTCCAGTCGGAGCTCGTGGCTCCAGTCCACGTTTGGGCCGCCGCTGATCCCGCGGACAGGGCCGTCAGCGCCGCCGCCGACATGGTTGCAAGGAGGAAGCGAAGCAGTCGCGCTTGGGTGTTGCCGGGTGCAGATCGCCGAGTCCGCTTCGGACTCCCGTGAAGCATGTCATCTGATTGTCGTCGGATCGTCGCAGCAGCCCCGATGCATTCGCGCATGCGTCATTCCAATTGCGTCCACACCGTTCGAGGGTGCGGATTTTCTTGTCGTGGTCCACGAAGTACAACCAGGACGCTAGGCCAGCAGAAACAATCAGACAATAATCGAAACTCGCATCTGCAAAGAAACACGCGGCGTGTGCCGTTTGCGCAACGAAAGACGCTTAACAATTTCTTTCAAGAGCGCGGCGCTAACCCGCCGCCTTCATCCGGTAGCGGCTGACGCCCCATTCGGTTCCATCGGCGTAGCCGAACAGGCCCGATGTCGCGAGCAAGAACCAGCGCCAGCGCCGCATCCACAGGGCGGTCTCCTCGCCATAGACGTTGCGCAAGGAGGATTCGATCGCGTCGCGATGTGCGTCGAAATTGGCGAGCCAGTCATTGGCGGTGCGCTGATAATGCGTGCCGCTCCAACACCATTCCTTCTCGATCGTGAAGATGTCGCCGAATTGCCTGACCAGGTGATGGCTCGGCATCAGCCCTTCCGTGAGGATGTGCTGCGCGATCCAGTCCTCGCGATTGGCCCGGTCGAGCAGATGGGAGCCGGAGCGATGGGTGACGATGTGCATGAAGAAGCGCCCCTCCGGCGCGAGCCATGACCGCACCCGCGTCATCAGCTTGCGCCAGTTCATCATCTGCTCGAACATCTCGATCGAGACGATGCGGTCGAACTGGCCGTCGGGCGCGAACACGTTCATGTCTGCGGTGATCACGCGCAAATTGAGCAACCCGCGCTGTTGCGCGATGTCCTCGACATAGGCGCGCTGGCCTTGCGAGTTCGACACCGCCGTGATCTTCGCATGCGGAAACTGCCGGGCCATCCACAGCGACAGCGAACCCCAGCCGCAGCCGAGTTCGAGGATGGTCTGGCCGTCGGCGAGGCCGGCATGCTCGACCGACTGGCGCAGCGCCTCCTCCTCCGCCTCCTGCAAGGTGCTCGCATCGGTCTTGTAGAAGCAGGACGAGTATTTGAGGTTGGGGCCGAGCAGCTGCGCAAAGAACGAAGCGGGCGCGTCGTGATGCCCGGCATCGGCGTCTCCGGCGATCGGCCGCAGCATCATCCTTCCTGCGAAGGCGGCATCGTCGGCCGCACCCAGCGCGGACAGGCGCGTCGCCGATCGGGAGCACAGGCGCTGGATCGCGGCGCGGATCACGACGTCCGGCAGGGGCACGCGTTCGGCCGTCCCGATGATCGCGGAAACGACGCTCATATGACCCCCTTGGTCAAAACGCTGGTCCCCATGCAAAGATTCCGACCTGAGCCTGCGGAATGCCGATGTTTTGGAAGATGCGCAGGTATCAAAGCCCGGTTTCAGCATTGGGTTCCGCACTGCCCCCCGAAATCGGCGCATCCGGCGCTTTTTTTGGGCTGGCGCTGTGCCATAGTGCGCACCGCAAGCAAGTTCGTAACGGATGATACCGGCCATGCCGTCAGGCGCCTCGCCCCGCTCCCCCATCGACATCGAATATACAAAACTGTCCTCGCCCAGCGTCTTCCTGGTGCGGATGCTGGTTTTTCTGGTGCTGTGCACCCTGGTGGGCGTGGTGCTCTACAAGCAGATCATCCAGGCCTTTTTCGCCAATCCGGGCCTCAACGCCCTGATCGGGGCGGTGCTGTTCATCGGCATCGTGCTGGCCTTCCGCCAGGTGATCCGGCTCTACCCTGAGGTGTCCTGGGTCAACAATTTCCGCATCGCCGATCCCGGCCTGGCGCCGGCCCGCCACCCAAAGCTGCTGGCGCCGATGGCGATGATCCTGGGCGGCGAACGCACCGGGCGGATGACGATCACCCAGACCACGATGCGGCATCTGCTTGATTCGATCGCGACCCGCCTCGACGAGGCCCGCGACATCTCGCGCTACATGACCGGCTTGCTCGTGTTCCTCGGCCTGCTCGGCACCTTCTGGGGCCTGATCGAAACGGTCGGCTCGGTCGGCAAGGTGATCGACGGGCTCAAGGTCGGCGGCGATTCCGGCGCCCTGTTCGACACGCTGAAGGAGGGCTTGGCCGCCCCGCTTGGCGGCATGGGCATCTCGTTCTCCAGCTCGCTGTTCGGCCTCGCGGGATCGCTGATCCTCGGCTTCCTCGATCTGCAATCGAGCCAGGCGCAGAACCGCTTCTATACGGATCTGGAAGACTGGCTCGCCACCACCGTGCGCGAATATGGCCACGGCGAAGTGGCTGTCGCGTCCGGTGGCGGCAGTAGCGTTGCCAGCGGCGAGCTTCAGGCCGCGGTCGAACGGCTGCGCATCGTGCTCGAGGAAGGCACGGCAAGCCGCAGCACCACCGCGTCGATGGCGAGCCTTGCCGAAGCGATCCAGGCGCTGGTCTCGCATATGCGGACCGAGCAGCAGATGATCCGCGAATGGGCCGACGGCCAGGGCGAGCAGAACCGCGAGATCCGGCGCCTGCTGGAGCGCATCGCGCGTCAGCCCGAGAAGGGTTAGCAGCATGGCTCTGGCCCGCGGCCGCCGCAGCGACAGCTCCTTCAACTACTGGCCCGGCTTCGTCGACGCGCTGTCGACGCTGGTGCTGTCGATTGTGTTCCTGCTGTCGGTGTTTTTGGTCGTGCAGTTCTTCCTGTCCCAGGAGGTCACCGGCAAGGACAAGGCGCTGGAGCAGCTCAACGCCAAGATCGCGCAGCTCAACGAGCTGCTCTCGCTGGAGAAGCTGGGCAAGCTCACGCTCGACGACCAGGTCTCGTCGCTGAAGGCGGGCCTTGCCTCGGCCGAGAGCGAGCGCGACCGCATCAAGGGCCTCTATGACGGGCTCGCCGCTGCCGGCAACGACGCGCAGGGCAAGAGTTCCGAACTCGGCAAGGCGCTGGACTCGGAGAAGGCGGTCTCGGCGCGGGCGCTGGCGCAGATCGAGGTGCTGAACCAGCAGATCAGCGCGCTGCGGCGACAACTCGCGGCACTCGAAGAGGCGCTCGACGCCTCCGAGAAGCGCGACAAGGAATCGCAGAACCGCATCGCCGATCTCGGCTCGCGTTTGAACGTGGCGCTGGCGCAGCGCGTGCAGGAATTGTCGCGCTACCGTTCGGAATTCTTCGGTCGCCTGCGCGCCATCCTCGGCAACCGTCCGGACATCCGCATCGTCGGCGACCGCTTCGTGTTCCAGTCCGAAGTGTTCTTCGACACCGGACAGGCGGTGCTGCTGCCCGAGGGCCGCGCCGAGCTCGACACTTTGGCGGCCGCGCTGATCGAGCTCGACAAGAAGATCCCGAGCGATATTCCCTGGGTGCTGCGCGTCGACGGCCATACGGATGTGCGACCGGTGAGCGGCGCGAACTTCAAGTCGAACTGGGACCTGTCCGCCGCACGCTCCATCTCGGTGGTGCAGTATCTAGTCTCGCTCGGCGTCCCCGCCCAGCGCCTCGTCGCCGCCGGTTTTGGCGAATTCCAGCCGCTCGACACCGCCAACACGGAGGAGGCCTACAAGCGTAACCGCCGCATCGAGCTGAAGCTGACGGAGCGGTAGTGAGCGCGCTCCGCCTTCGCCCCTACCGCGACGAGGACGAAGCCGCCTCGATCGACCTCTGGCATCGCACCTGGCAGCAGGCCTATCCGCAGATCGATTTTGCAGCCCGGCTGGACTGGTGGCGCGAGCGCTGGCGGAAGGATCTGGTGCCGAAGGCGTCCATTGTCGTCGCCGAGCAGGACGGCGTGCTGACCGGCTTCGTCACCATTGACGGCGACGGCTATCTCGACCAGCTCGTGGTCGATCCCGATCACTGGGGCTCGGATGCCGCGCGGCTGCTGGTGGATGAGGCCAAGCGCTTGTCGCCGTCGGGCATCACGCTGCTCGTCAACAAGGACAACAGCCGAGCCATCCGCTTCTACGAGCGCAACGGCTTTTCCCATGCCGGCGATGACGTGAACCCGACCTCGGGACGGCCGGTGCTGAAGATGGTTTGGCCGGCGTGATATCTGTCACGCAGGGATCTCGAGACGTTTGCTATTCGTGCGGGTGACGGCAAGCAGATGGAGAGGATCGATGAAGCTGAGCGACCTGACCAAGGGTTCAACGGTCCTGCTGGGCGTCATCGTCGCCGGATATGTGTCGACGACCTATGTCGACCACCGCTTCGCCGCGCCGCTCAAGCCGGCGAATGCGCCTGCTCCGACAAGCAGCCCAACTCCAACGAACGGCCCCGCTCCATCGGCTTGCGTCGATGCGGACGGGAGATGGATGAACTGGCCGTGGCCGAACGTGCCGACGCTCTCGCCGAAGTGCAAATAAGCGCTGCAAAATCAAAATCGCGAAAACTACCTCATGCTCATCGTCAAATTCCTGGGGAGCCGGCGCGTCGGCCTGTAGCATCGCAATATGATCTCTCGACGTCATCTGCTGCGAGCGCCTTTGATGTTGCCGGCAGCTCTCGCGCTGGACGCCATCCCCGGCGGATCGCACGGACCAGCGGTTCGCGTGGTCGCCGACACCGCGAACAGCTTCTACGTCATGTCGCAGAATGTCAGCGGCACCGCTTTTGCCTATCATTTCATTCGCCACATAGGGGGCAATTCGGCAACCGATCTTGCCGGCTCCTGGCCGAATTGGCGTTATGCCGGTTGCGCCGAATTCCCGAGCAGCCCGGTGCCCCCAACGGCGACGCCGTTGCGGACGTTCTCGAACGACATCGGGGCGCAGGACTACGCCTTCGTGTTGCCGACATCCGCGGGCAAGTTCGCCGGGTCCTATCACGGCGTCGGAGCCGACGGTTCGCTGACAGCCGAATCTCTGACGATCGACGGGCGAGCCTTCGACCCGACCTCGCGTGGTGCGATCGGCAGTCAGATCGTTCTCACGCACAGCGTCTCGATCACCGATGGCACCAGCACCGTCACGGTTACGGGCTTCAAGGTAACAATCAACGCGAGCGGGATATTCTTCGACCCCGGAACCATCTCCTCCACGGCCGTCCTGCCGACTGCGTTCATCGGCATGGGCATCGCGACGGGGACATTTGACGAAGGGAGTTTCACGCTCGCCAGCGGCGGCATCGTGTACAAGGCGCCGATCTCGGTTGGCGCGACGACCTACGGCCGCACCTATCTGCAAAAGGCCAATATGGTGAGCCTTCGCCGAACCTCGGACGGAGCGACTGTGCGGTTCACGACAAATGCGCCGACGATCGCGGGCTATCGCAGAACGTCGGTCGTGCGGGACACCACCCTTGACCGATCGAAGTTCTACTTTGATTTTGGAAACGCGGACAGGGCATTCGGCTCGGTGACCGGAATAGCATGGTCGCAGATCTACGAGCTCGGCGCCGCCGGCGCGGCTAAGTTCGCGGCGAACTTGATCAGGAACGGCACGTTTGGCTCCAACGTCACCGGATGGACGGTGCCTCGCACCGGAGGCAGCATTGCATGGAACGCAGCCAATGGAGGCGTGCTGCGGCAGACCCGAGGTGCCACCTCGGGGGACGCCAGAGCGATCCAGGCAGTGACAACGACCGTTGGCGTGCCGCACCTGCTGGCCGCCGAGAACAGTTTTATGCCGACTGTCGCAGGCACCTCTTCGAACCCGGGCTCGCTGGGCTTGACCAACGCCGCCAGCGGCAGCACCGCAACACCAGCGCCAGCCTATTCCCCGGTCGCCTTCGACCGGAACGGGTACAACGCACACGTCGTCATTCCGACCGCGACGACCCAGTACGCCATGCTGCTCATGCGGGCCGGAACTGAGTCCGGCAACGATGC
Source organism: Bradyrhizobium betae (assembly GCF_004123905.1). GTDB lineage: Bacteria > Pseudomonadota > Alphaproteobacteria > Rhizobiales > Xanthobacteraceae > Bradyrhizobium > Bradyrhizobium betae_A. Next base: position 117,075 of record NZ_MZXW01000053.1, on the reverse strand, counting down.
TACAATCGGCACCTGCGACTGGGACAACGTGGGCTTGTTCCCGCTCACGCCCTAGCGGTGATCCGAGCCGATCGGCTGTTCCGGCGAACCAGGTCCTGATCCCGAGGTGCCGATGGGCTGACCATTTGCGCTATGGCCGACTCCCCCCCGGGCGCGCTGACGGCGCCTGGGGCTGCATCAGCCGGGGCAGTGTTGGCGCCGGTCACGGCATTCGTTGTGGCGTTCACGTTATTGGCGTTGGTATGGGACTGCTGAGGATTGGTGGTGTTGGGGTTCGATGGAGCCGCGGATGTTCCGGTGCTCGATATCGCGCCGCTCGGCCCGTTCGGATTGAAATAGTTCGTCGGATGATTTGGCGTCGCCTGCGGCTGACTCGAAGTGGAAAATCTTCGAGGCGGGTCACAACTCGCTTAAAGTAACCAGGTGATCACCTGCCAGCTGACCCACACCATAGCGGCGATCCACGCGATCATCGCGATGCCGATCAAGCCGAAGTAGGTGATCGAGAGAAGGGATTTGCCCAGCCGACTGCCCTCACCAATCGATGCCAATTCTTCGGTTCTGTCGAGCATGTCGATTAGATCCTCTCTTTTGGCAGAAAATATTGGCTGCGGGGCAAGAGGGGCAACCAGTCCCTGCGGTTAACCTCACCGGTCAACCTTAAGGCCCGTCCCGTGAAAATCTGGCCGGAGCTCTCCAGGATCATCGCGGCTGACGCACGAAGGATCGCGCCCGCTTGGTCTCGTACCTCGATTGCGATCCGTCCTGGCAGGCAACCACGCGCACCGTCCAGTATCGTTTGACCGAGCGGCTCGAGCGCCAGACGTCCAGCATCGTCGATTTCTGGGAGATCAACGCCTTCAACGTCAATCTCGATACCGGCGCCGTCGTGATGGTCGAAGCAGAACTTGGGCATGCGGCGCTAACTTGGCCCATGCCGTCGAGTTCCTGTTTTTCCCGACTTCAAGCAATCGGGGTTTCGAGGATGCCTTAAGGGCCGCAATCGACATTCAGCAACGGCTCGCTCCGAGGCAGGCACCGGAGTGATCATTGGTCATGTTCAGCGAGCTTCGCGCGAGTGCTTGCTCACTGTTTCGACGGAACCGACGGCGTTTGCTCCGCCGGAGATGAAGGGAGTCCAAGACTGGTCCGGGCATCTTCGGTATGCCACGGTCGCCAGGCCGGCTCAGCGGCGACGCGCCGCGCATCTTCAACGCGTTCTGCCGCGATCTTTTCGCGATGGGTCAAACCGGTCAGAGGGTCTCGCTCTTCAACGTCGGCCGCGAAGGTGGAACTGGTCGCCAGGGCGAGTAGCGCGAAGGCCAATTTGAGTGTCTTCATTTCAGGAGCTTATACGAGATGCGGCGACAAAGGCGGCCTTTGTTCAACCGCAATTGAACGTGCTGCATCGGATCGGCTGGCTTCCGCGAGATAAGGTGGGCTATCGACCGCTGGCCGAACAACTTCGTGTCTTACGAACCCTTACGGCCCCGAAAAGTTGGATGGGCGGCCTAAGGCCAGGCGCCGTTGGATCCGCGATACAACTCCAATCCGCCCCCCGACCCGATGCGACGCCGGATGCAACGGACGGGGACTTCGAGCAGAGATGGCCGGCGAACAGATGGTGCCATTCGCCTGGGTCCCGCGCGTTAAAGAGAAACTAATTCGCATGCCAGCGGGCGGTCGGACGTCGGCCGCCTAGTCGACCGAGCTGCCGCGAACAAGGCGTTTTTTCAGGCGCGCGAACTCCGAGACCCAGCCTCACGCCCCCTCGAACTGCAACCTCGCCAGCCTCGCATAGAGCCCGTTCGCAGCCACGAGCTCGGCATGCGTGCCCTGCTCGACGATCTTGCCCTGGTCCATCACCAGGATGCGGTCGCAGGAGAGCACGGTGGCGAGGCGGTGCGCGATCACCAGCGTGGTGCGGTGGCGCATCAGCTCTTCCAGCGCGGTCTGGACCAGCGTCTCGCTTTCGGCGTCGAGCGCGGAGGTGGCTTCATCGAGCAGCAACAGCGGCGCATCACGCAAAACGGCGCGGGCGATGGCGATGCGCTGGCGCTGGCCGCCGGACAAGGTCACGCCACGCTCGCCGAGCGGAGTGTCGAAACCTTCGGGCAGCCGGCGGATGAATTCGGCGGCGTGCGCGAGTTCGGCGGCGCGCTCGACCTCGGCGTCGGTCGCGTCGGGCCGGCCGAAGCGGATGTTCTCGCGGGCGCTCGCGGCGAACACGTTGGATTCCTGCGGCACCAGCGCGATGCGCGCGCGGAAGTCGCGCGGATCTGCGGATCTGACCGGCACGCCGTCGAGCGAGATCGTGCCGCCCCTGGGATCGTAGAAGCGCAGCAAGAGATGAAAGATCGTGCTCTTGCCGGCGCCGGAGGGACCGACGATCGCGACCTTCTCGCCGGGGCGCACGGTGAACGACACGGCGTCGAGCACTTTGACGTCGGGACGCGCGGGATAAGCAAAACTGACGTGATCGAAACCGACCTCGCCGCGCGCCGGCACCGGCAGCGCACGCGGCGACGCAGGCGCCTTGATCTCGGGCTGCACGTGCAAAATCTCGAACAGGCGCTCGGCCGCGCCTGAGGCCGCCGAGACCTCGCCCCAGACTTCGCTGAGCTGGCCGAGGCCTGCCGCGGCGAAGGCGGCATAGAGCACGAACTGGCCGAGCCGGCCCGGCGAGATCGTGCCGATCAGCACGTCATGCGAGCCGATCCAGAGGATCGCGACCACGCTTGCGAACACGATGAAGATGATGATGGCGGTGAGCACCGCACGCGCCTGGGTCGACGTGCGCGCGGCTTCATAGGCCTGCTCGACCTCGCCGGCGAAACGCTTACCGGCGAGCCCTTCGCTGGTATAGGCCTGCACGGTGCGGATCGCGCCGATCAGCTCGCCCGCATAGGCAGTAGCATCCGCCAGCGTGTCCTGCGCATTGCGCGACAGACGCCGCACCCAGCGCCCGAAGGCGACCAGCGGCAGCACGATCAGGGGAATGGCGAGCAGCACGAAACCTGAGAGCCGCGGGCTGGTGATCACCATCATCGCGGCAGCGCCGAAGAACATCATCAGATTGCGCAGCGCGATCGAGACGGAGGCGCCGACGGCGGATTTGATCTGGGTGGTGTCGGCGGTGAGCCGCGACACCAGTTCGCCGCTGCGCGCGGAATCGAAGAAGGCCGGCGACAGCGAGAGCAGATGGGCGAAGACGTCGCGCCTGAGATCGGCGACGATGCGCTCGCCGATCGTCATCACGAGATAGTAGCGTGAGGCGCTTGCGAGTGCGAGCACCGCGACGACCGCGATCATCACCGAGAAGTAGCTGTTGATCAGCGCGATACCTTCAGGCGTCAGGCCGAAATCGATCATCCTGCGCACGGCGACCGGCACCAGCAGCGTGGTCAGCGCCGCGACCGTCAGCGCGACGAAAGCCAGCGCCGCACGGCCGCGGTAGCGGGCCACATAGGGCGCCAGCGCCAGCAGCGGCCGCAGCTTGGCGCGGCTCTTGGCGGGCTGCTCGATCAGCTCGGCTTCGATCGACGGGGCTTCTGCTGGCCCGGTTTCAAGCCGTTCTACTGCGCTCATGGGATCCGACCGTAAGAGAGGAGTCCGCTCCAAATAGGCCGGAGGAGCGGGAGTGGCAAATCCGGGATGTCCCTTAGGGGACGGCCCGGTTGTCCTGTCCCCACAATGGCTTGTTTTGAGGGGGCAGTTGTCTTTAAGGGGTCTCTGGGGTATAGAGCGCCGAAATCCGTCATCGATTATCACTCAAGTGAGCGGCGCCGGTCGCCCTAGGAATTGCCATGAAAGCCGAAATTCACCCGAATTATCATACGATTAAGGTCGTGATGACCGACGGAACCGAGTACCTGACCCGCTCCACCTGGGGCAAGGAAGGCGACACGTTGAACCTCGATATCGACCCGAAGTCGCACCCGGCCTGGACCGGCGGCAACGCCCAGATGCTCGATCGCGGCGGCCGCGTCTCGCGCTTCCAGAAGAAGTTTTCGGGCTTTCTCAAAAAGGATTGATCCGGCCCAAAAGGCTGGTGACGAAAAACGCCCCCGGAGAGCCGGGGGCGTTTTTGTTTTGGGGGGCCGCTGCCGCATCGCTGCCAAACCCGTCATCCTGAGGCGCGAGCGGCGCGATGCAAAGCATCGCGCCGGGAACGGCCAGCCGGGCCGTCGCCCTTCGAGGACCGCTGACGGAGCGGCCACCTCAGGGTGACGGTTCGACGTCAATGACCGGGATGGAGATCTTACCGTTCGAACGCGGCCTTCAGCGCGTTGAGGTGCGGCACCAGCGGGTTGCCGATCGCGGGCACATCGACCGGCGGGGTGTGGATGGTGGTGTCGAGGCGGCGGACGCGGGTCTGCAGGCTCATCGAGCGGTGGATCAGATCCTGCAACTGCGAGGGCAGCTTGTCGATGGTGTCGGACGCGCCGGGATCGGCGGCCGAGAGCTTGACCTTGGTCTTTTCGCGGTTGGCCTGGACCAGCGTCATCTCACCTTCCTTCACCGCGCGGTGCAGCAGCAGCCACGAGGCGAGCTGCATCAAGCGGGTGGTGAGGCGCATGCTCTCGGTCGCATAGGTCAGGCTGACGGCGCGGTCGAGCGCCTTGGCTTCGGTGCGGCCGGCACCGTCGAGATAGGCGGCGGTCTCTTCGACCAAGTCCATGCCCTCGCGGAACAGGACGCCGAACGCCGCAGAATTGGTGAACCGCTCGCTGAGTTGAACGAGAGCACCTTCGGCTTGCAAACGTTCCATGGTTAACGCCCCTTACGCAACTGTTTACCCACCCGGCTTTGGCGCCGGCTTTATGATGAACAAATCATTGCGCGGGCGAGACCCGGAGTCCAGCGACAAGCGCGGATATGGTTTCCGCGGGTCATTCTTCGGTATGCAACCGGTGTGAGACGCAAAAAAAGAGCCGCCGGAGGACCGGCGGCTTTGAAAGTTGATAACAGGGAGGCGTCAAACAGAGTGGACAGGAGCCACTCGGTGTCCAAACGAGGACAGTTCAGTCATAAACCCGAAAGCTTAATGCGGAGTAAATGAGCGATTTTTTTGAGGGTTCGTTAGCCATGTCGGCCAGCGGCCGAATGCGCTGCGGAACAAACTGCTCGTCATTCCGAGGCGAGACGAAGTCGCGCTGACCCGCAATCAACGACTCAAGACGCTTGATGCGCCGCCGCTGTCGAAGACGCCGGCGGCGTCGGCTCGAGCGGAAGCTTGTTGTATTTGCGAAGGCCCTTGTCGACGAAGGATTCCGGCAGGAAGCGGCGCATCAGGCTGACCTGCATCGCCACCTTTCCCGCCGTGTAGCGCCGTCTAGGCGTTGCCGCATTGGCCGCCTTCACGACCGTATCGGCGACCACCTCCACCGCGTCTCCGGTCTCGACGATCTCGCGCATCAGCTTCTCTGCGTCGGCGCGCACGGCGTCATATGCCGCCAGCGGATGATCCGCCCGCGTGAGATTTTCCTCGAACGATGTGCGGGTGGCGCCGGGCTCGACCAGCACGACGCGGATGCCGTGCGTTCGCACTTCGTGGTCGAGCGATTCCGAGTATCCTTCGAGCGCATGCTTGGTCGACGCATAAAGCGCGTTGTACGGCGCGGGGATCAGCCCGAGGATGGAGCTGAGGTTGACGATCCGGCCCGCGCGCTGCCGTCTCATCACGGGCAGGACCGCATTGGTCAGACGCACCACGCCGAACACATTCACGTCGAACAACGCCTTTGCCTGTGCCGTGGAGGACTCTTCCGCAGCGCCGAGAAGTCCTATCCCGGCATTGTTGACGAGAAGATCGATCCGCCCGGCGCGGCTCACGACGTCCTCGACCAGAGCCTGGACCGAGGCGTCATCCGTGACGTCGCAGACCAGCATCGTCACCCCATCCGAGGTGTTGGCGGCCGGTTTCCGGCTGGTTCCGAACACCCGGTAGCCGTCGCGCCGCAGCGCTCGTGCCGTCGCCAGCCCGATGCCGGAGGACGCGCCGGTGACCAGCGCAACGCCGCGTGTTGTCTTGCTCATCTTTGTCCGCTCTCATTTTGCCGTGGAATATCGATGCGTTGGGTGTTACTACTAATTCAATAGTAAGTCACTATCGAAAAGATACGGACATGGTCAATTTGTCAGATCAACCCTGCGTGATCGCCCGGTGCGCCGCGCTGGTGGGGGACGCCTGGAGCATCCTGATCCTGCGGGACGCGCATGCCGGGTTCACCCGGTTCGACGAATTCAGGAAAAGCCTTGGTATCGCTCCGACAATTCTGACCCGCCGGCTGGCCACCTTGACCGAAGAAGGGTTCCTGGAGAAACGCCGCTACTCGGACCGGCCGCCGCGCGACGAGTACGTTCTGACCGCTGCCGGCAAGGACTTCCTGCCGGTGCTGTTCGCGTTCGGTGCGTGGGGATGGAAGCACCGCGGCGGGGGAAATGATGTCACCCGGTTCTTCGACGCCGAGGCCGGAACCGAGATCGACCCCGTCACGATCGATCGCGCAACCGGCGCGCCGATCGGAACGCGTCCCATTCGAATTGTCGCTCCGGAGTAGAGCGAGGAGGTCGTTACTTCTTGAAAAAACTATCCGCCGCGTCGCGCGAGGCGCGCTTCTTGGTGGCGGCTTCTTCCAGCCTTGCGATCTCGGCATTGAGCAGCGCGACGCGCTCGGTCAGTTCCTCCACCGACAACAGTGAGAGATCCTGTCCGATCTCATGGCTGATCTTCTTGCGCGGGCGGTCGTCGTCTTCCGTCGGCATTCTCGTTCCTCCTGCATGCGCCTGAAGCGGTTGCCAGTCCGGACCGCGCTGGCTAAGCAATGGCCTCGTTTCCTCCCGCACCTTTGCTCAAGGACACATCATGGACAAGCTGCCCGCGCAAATGACCGTGGTCGCCATTTCCAAGCCCGGCGGACCGGAGGTGCTGGTGCCGGAACAGCGGGCGCTGCCGCAGCCCGGCCCCGACGAGATTTTGGTCAAGGTGCAGGCCGCGGGCGTCAACCGCCCCGACGTGGCGCAGCGCTCCGGCGCCTATCCGCCGCCGCCCGGCGCCAGCGACCTGCCCGGTCTCGAAATCGCCGGTGAAGTGGTCGCAATCGGCAGCAACGCCAAGCGGCACAAGGTGGGCGACAAGGTGATGTCGCTCGTCGCCGGTGGCGGCTATGCGCAGTATTGCATCGCGCAGGACGCCCAGGCGATGAGCGTGCCGCCGGCACTCTCGATCAAGGAAGCCGGCGCGCTGCCGGAAACCCTGATGACGGTCTGGCACAATGTGTTCGAGCGCGGCGGGCTGAAGGCCGGCGAGACGCTGCTGATCCATGGCGGCTCCTCCGGCATCGGCACCATGGCGATCCAGCTTGCGAAAGCGTTCGGCGCAAAAGTGTTCGTCACCGTGGGATCGCAGGACAAGATCGATGCCTGCGTCAAGCTCGGAGCGGACCGCGCCATCAATTACAAGACCGAAGACTTCGTCGAGGTGATCAAGGCGGAGACGAACAAAGCGGGCGTCAATCTGATCCTCGACATGGTCGCCGGCGAGTATGTCGACCGCAACTATGATGCCGCCGCAGTCGACGGCCGTATCGTCCAGATCGCGACCCTCAACGGCCCCAAGGTCAGCGTCAACATCGCCAAGGTGATGGTGAAGCGGTTGACCCATACCGGCTCGACGCTGCGCCCCCGTAGTAATGCGGACAAGGCGGCGATGGTGGCCGCAATCGAGGCGAAAGTGATGCCGCTTTTGCGCGAAGGCCGCGTCAAGCCGCTGATGGACAGCGCTTTCCCGCTGGAAAAGGCAGCCGACGCGCACCGGCGCATGGAGACTTCGGCACATATTGGCAAAATTGTGTTGGAGGTCTAGGCCGCTGGCCCACCCGGCAAGGCGGAAACCCTTTGATTTTCCTCGCTTTCGTGGCATCTATCGCGACGCACCGAACCACTTCTGTCCGGTCTGAAATCGCCTTTACAGAGTTTGCGTCGAACGCGGAGAGCTGACCTTGCGTCTGATCAGGTGCCTCGCGCCCATCGCGCTGGGCCTCATGATTCTTGTCGCCGCGCATCCCGCGCGCGCGCTCGATGCCGTCAGCGTCCGCGGTGACGCGCCCGCGATCGACCTCACCGGTGTGCTCGAGCATCAGCGCAGCGACGCCGATCGTATCCAGGTCTCCACCGCGCCCGGCACCGACGGTATCGTCCGCCGCATCGAGGTGCGCGCCCGCGAGGGCGGCCAGAACTGGATCGTGTTCGCGCTCGCCAACAACACCGACGACCAGCTCGACCGCCTGATCGTCGCCCCGCATTACCGCATCGTGTCGTCAGGACTGTTGTGGCCCGACCTCGGGCTGTCGCGCATCGCCACCATCACGCCATCGACCGGCGACCGGCCGGAGCGGCAGGAAAGTCCGACCGCCGACGTGTTCCGCATCACGCTCGATCCCGGCGCCGTCATCACCTTCGTCGCCGAGCTGCGCACCGACAAGCTGCCACAGCTCTATCTGTGGGAGCCGGAAGCCTACAAGGACAAGGTCAATTCGTTCACGCTCTACCAAGGCATCGTGATCGGCATCTCGGGCCTGCTTGCGCTGGTGCTGACCATCCTTTTCGTGGTCAAGGGCAGCATCATGTTCCCGGCGGCCGCGGCGCTGGCCTGGGCGGTCCTGGTCTATATCGGCGTCGATTTCGGCTTCTGGGGCAAGGTGCTCGACATGTCGAACAACGCCGAGCGCATCTGGCGCGCGGCGGGTGAGGCGATATTGGCGGCCACGCTGCTGGTGTTTTTGTTCGCCTATCTCAACCTCAGTCGATGGCATGTGCGCTATTCGCACATCACGGTGGGCTGGCTGGCATTCCTGGGCTCCCTCGTCGCGCTCGCGCTGTTCGATCCGGCGGTCGCCTCCGGCATTGCGCGCATCTCGCTGGTGCTGATCGCCTTCGCCGGCTTTGCGCTGATCGTCTATCTCTCCACCCACGGTTTTGACCGTGCGGTGCTGCTGATCCCGACCTGGTTCCTGCTGGTCGTCTGGGTCGTGGCCGCCGGTATGACTGTCGCCGGCTCCGTCACCAACGACATCGTCGGCCCGGCCCTGCTCGGCGGACTCGTGCTGATCGTGATGCTGATCGGCTTCACCGTGATGCAGCACGCCTTCGCCGGCGGCGGCGCCACCACCGGCGTCGTCTCCGACATCGAGCGGCGCGCGCTGGCGCTGGCCGGTTCCGGCGACCTGATCTGGGACTGGGACGTTTCGGCCGACAAGGTTTTTACCAGCCCCGAGACCGAATCCCTGCTCGGCCTCAAGCGCGGCACGCTGGAGGGACCGGCGGCGTCGTGGCTGGAAGTGCTGCATCCGCTCGACCAGGACCGTTTCCGCGCCGCCCTCGACAGCGTGCTCGACCAGCGCCGCGGCCGCCTGGTGCAGGATTTCCGCCTGCGCACGCCGGACGGCCACTTCATGTGGTTCGCGCTGAAGGCGCGCCCGGTGGTCGGCTCCGACGGCGAAGTCTCGCGCGTGGTCGGCACGCTCACCGACGTCACTGAGCTGCGCAACGCCGAGGAGCGGCTGCTGCACGATTCCGTGCATGACAACCTCACCGGCCTGCCCAACCGAAAACTGTTCATGGACCGGCTCGGTGCGGTCGCGCATTTCGCCAAGACCATGCCGACACTGCGGCCGACGCTGATGGTGATCGACCTCGACCGCTTCAAGCAGGTCAACGATTCCGTCGGCATCGCGGTCGGCGATTCCATCCTGTTGACGCTGGCCCGCCGCCTCACCCGCATCCTGAAGCCGCAGGACACGCTGGCGCGGCTTGCCGGCGACCAGTTCGGCCTGATCCTGCTCTCCGAACAGGATCCCGCCCGCATCACCGCTTTCGCCGAGACCATCCGCAAGACCATCCGCGCGCCGATCGCTTTCAACGAGCGCGAGATTTTTCTGACGGCCTCGATCGGCCTCGCCCTTTCTGATCCTCAGACGCAATTGACTGACGAGATCATCAAGGACGCCGAGCTCGCGATGTATCACTCCAAGCGCATCGGCGGCGACCGCATCGATGTGTACAAACCAGCAATGCGTGCGCGAAAAACCGACCGGCTGACGCTGGAGAGCGAGCTGCGCCGCGCCATCGAGCGGCAGGAGCTCACGACCCTGTACCAGCCGATCGTGCGGCTGGAGGACCGCTCGGTCGCGGGCTTCGAGGCGCTGGTGCGCTGGGATCATCCGAAACTCGGACGCATGGCGCCGTCGGAATTCATCTCGATCGCGGAAGAGACCGGCCTGATCGTCGACCTCGGCATGTTCGTGCTCGACCAGACCGCAAAACAGCTCTCGATCTGGCAGCGCGCGATGCGTTCGCGCGAGCCGATCTTCGCGTCCGTCAACGTCTCCTCGCGGCAATTGCTGCGCCACGATCTGATCCACGACATCCGCACCGTGCTGTCGCGCTCCTCGGTGGCGCGCGGCACGCTGAAGCTGGAATTGACGGAATCGCTGGTGATGGAGAATCCGGAGCACGCCGCGCAAATGCTGACGCGGATCCGCGAGCTCGGCACTGGATTGTCGCTCGACGATTTCGGCACCGGCCATTCGTCGCTCGCCTATCTGCAGCGCTTCCCGTTCGACACCATCAAGATCGACCAGTCCTTCGTACGCACCACCAACCGCGGCACCCGGCCCGTGATCCTCAAATCGATCATCGCGCTCGCGCATGATCTCGGCATGGACGTGGTGGCCGAAGGCGCCGAGACCGATTCCGACGCGGTCGAGCTCTACCAGATGGGCTGCGAATACGCGCAGGGCTTTGCCTTCGGCGAGCCGATGGACGCGGACGCGGCGATGCGCCTGCTGACGGAAGTGCGGCTGGAAGCGGCGAGCTAGACTTGCTCGTCTTCCTCATACCCTGAAACAAGCCCCGCAGTGTGAGCGATGGGAAGGCTATCCGCGACGTTTTCGCTTGGGACGATCGAGGAGATCCCTGAGTCGGACGATCGCTGGATCGTATTGGTACCAAAGGGCGCCGAGCATCAGGCACGTCAATCCCGACGCTGCAAGCCAGAATTGCCAGTAATCGGTCAATTGCGAGAGCGTTCGATGATAGCGCGCAGCTGCCAAGGCGCATCCGCCGATGAATGACACCGCAAGCGTGCCGACGAATCCGAGAAGCATCCGTCGATGGTTCCAAAGCAATCCGACGGTCAGCGCCACGTATCCCACCAGCAGCGCGAAACCAAATGCGAAATCCTTATTGAACGTCTCCTGGATCGGGCCGCACCCCCTGACCACGTCCGCGCAATAGTAGGAGAATTTGATGCTGTTGGTGGTCATCCGAAACGGCACCCACACCAGCAACGTGATGAATCCATAGGTCAGACACAGAAATGCGTCCTCGTTCGGATTCTTCAGGATTTTGCCGTCGCGAGGACGGCGAATGGATACGGCCGCATAGATGATGGCCATGATGATGGCCGCCGAGAGCGGCCAGACCATCAAGAAAAAGGCAAGCGCGTAGAACGGAAACAGCGTCGAATAGGGAGCGTCCGTTCCCTTGAAACCCTTCGAGCCTTTCGCGATCATTCGCCAGAAGGCTTCCTGTATCTCCGATCGGGCGGCCGCGTAGCTCTGAAGCCCTTCAACCGCAGCCGCGCTCGCTTGCGGCCCCAAGGGCTGGTCGTTGTCCGATGGCGCATCCCGCATTGGCACAGTGAGATAGAAGAACACGTTGGGCCAACACCTGCCCCTCATCCAGAACTCGTTGCGATAGGCCTGCATCAGCGCGCCGCCCGCCGTGTATGAAGCCAGTCGCTCTTTGTCTTGCTGATACTGGAGCGCCGCCTCTGGCGATGAGGCCGGACCAGGGTCGGAGGGACCGGAGCAGGTCGACAGCAAGTTCGGATGAATGGTCCATGGGACCTGCGGTACGGATATTTCTGACACGGTCATCGCAGTTGCGAGGAGCATGCCGGCCCAAAGCGGAGACGAATAAGTCAACCGGTCCGTGAAGCTGCCCGCGTTGAACGTCGCCTCCAGGAGAATTTGCAGCGGGCGATAGAGGGCGAGCAAGATAAACGGCAGGAAAAACAGCGGCCAGATGAACATGCCGCTCCATGCCGTCGCCATCCCTATCCAGGCATCGTAGCCAAACTCCCTGGCACCAACTGCATTGGGAACGACGCCGCAGAATATCCAGACTGCAAATGCTGCCGCCACATAGCCTACAGTCCACCAAGACCCGAGTTTGCTCTCCCCCTGCAATCCGCCTACGGCTTCTTGAAGAACCGCGACGATCTCGTCCACGGATGCAGTCGATGCCACCGTCTTGGCATCGATGTGACAGAGCATTTGAATTTCTTCGTCCTTGAGATCCTGCTCGCTCGGCATCTTTGCGCCGCCGACCAGCAGCGGCACGATTTCCTTCTCCAACTCGAAGGCGGCTGCGTGCTCACGCTCGAGGACGTCGGGTTTACCCTTGTTTTCGTCGAACAGCCGAAGCCAATCCTCGCCGATCAGAGAAATGAACAAGTCGCAATTCGAAATGGCCTTGTAGATGCGACCTTCAAAATAATCGCCCGCCCTGATTTCCTTGGTGTCGATGAAAACCGCCTTGAAACCCAGGCTCTTGAGCGCATCCTTGAGACGGTCAATGAAAGGAGGCGTCGACGGCCCAGGCCCTCCCGGCCCAGGCACCTCGCCCAGCATAAAGGTATCGCGACGGCGATATGACACGAACGCACGCAACGCGCGTGCCATGACCAGTCCCCCCAACCTCACCAGCAGCGGTTGCAATGCTATATCCGGCAGGATGTCGAATCCAGCGATACCATCAGGAATTGAGGGCCGATCGTGCCTATTTTCCTTGCGATCGACGGGACACGGCACGCCGGCCGTCAGGGCTCCGCGTTGCGGTCCCTCGGGAGAATGTCACCCTGGAATGTTGAGGCTGCGGCCTTCTGCGGCGATACGCCAACCCGCCACATCGCCCAGCATCGCTTCGGCGGCGCTTTGCACGCGGGCGCGCAGGTGATCGAGGGACACAGGGTCGTTCGCGATCGCCTTGATGGCCCTTTCGAGGGCCGCCTCGGTCCGCTCTGACCGTCGGGCGATGCCTTCGAAATCGCCGATCACACGGATGCCGTAAGTGGCCGTCGCAAGCACCGGGAGGGCGACGGCCAACACCGTCACCCACGGTGGCTCATGCTCGGTGAGGTGCAGAATTGACGCTGACCATAGAACGATCAACAGCAGAACCGAAAGCGCGGCCGTGGCCCCAAACAAGGCCAAGCCAAAATGCTCCAGTCGGCGTTCCAGCTTTGCCATTTCGGAGGCGGTCGTTCGATGATACTCGCACTGGTCAACAAGCAACGCCAATATCGCGCAGCGCGCCGCCGAAAGCCCCGCTTCATCCAGCGATCCTGACAGGAAGCTTTGCTCGCGGCAAATCGCACGAACGTACCATCCGGTCCAGGCCGGCTCCACGCCCGTAAAGCTGTTCGGACGGATTCCCAGGGTCCACTGAACGAACGCACTGCGCAGGCGTTCGGCCACTTCCCGCGCCTCGAACCAGCGGGAATGCCAGCCAAGCCGCCGGCCAATCACGGTATTCACCCCGACGACCACGATCAGCGACAGCTCGATAAGAACAAAATACAGCTTCTCGTGCTCGGACAAGACCGAGCTCGCAGCAACAATGATGGCGATCGATGCGAACGTGAAGTTTACGACGAAGGCACCTCGGAACATCTGTGCGAACCGAAGTCCGATGGCGTCGGCCCAGCCGAAGCTGCCGACGAGGATCGAAGGCCTGCGTTCTTTCTCATCATTGACCGTGCACCCGAGCCTCGACAGGTCTTCGGCGAGCCTCTGCGGAGAAGAAGGCATCCAGTCGCGAACACGCATTGCGCGCACGCCGAACAATGTCTTGAGAGCCGGAAACCCGAGAAAGACATTGAGCCTGCGACGGCCTTCCGCGAGAAACCGCAGCAACGACCGGCGCTCGGCCTCCGACGCGGGCGGACGAACCAGCTTTGCAACAAGGCTCTCGAGCCCAGTCTCGAAATCGATGTCAGGCAGGTCGCCAACCCTGTGAGCCGGCACGGGGAAGTCGCTGATCTGGCTCCAGCGAATGACCGGCCCCGACTTGGCGCTGGCATCGACGTGGATGACTGGAACGTCGAGCCGCGCTGCGTTTTCCAATGTATCCGTGGTCCCGCCGCCACCGGCCGAAGGGCCGCCGTCCCAAATCGCGAGAATGATGTCGGATTGACTGAGCAAAGTCAGACTAAGTGTCTCGTAAGCCCGCGTCGTGTTCGAGCCATCGCCTGGAAGAACCAGAACAGATCGCGCCTTGGGGAGAAGACTGTTGAACTCCTCGCTGGATGCGGCTGTTGCAAACTGGGCGATATAAACTGGCCGGGGAAACGGCAGCACCACGTCGAGAGTCCAGCCCGGTTGTGCAAGCGCAGCGTGAGCGGCTATGCGGTCGGCGCCCTCGGCGAGAGGGCTTACAAGCGAAAGCAGGGGGGCGGCAGGCGAGAAGAATTCTGCATATGTCTTCTGTGCGACAGCCGCCTCCTTACCGAGACGCTCAAGCACGGTGGCGACGGCGGCCGCAACCTTGTCCCGGGCATGGTCCGGAAGCCTGTCCGGGCGATGGCCGACAATACCGACAGTAAGGGCAAACCTTGGCCTGGGGGGTGTATCATTCATTTTCTTCGACCAAAGGATGAAAAATATGACTGCCCCCTTCTTGGCAAAAATCAGGGACGTTTCCTAGTCCGGTTTGCGACCTCGTCCGATCCGGCTCCCGAAATGACGCCACCTTGGCCAGCGAAGGATCATGCGGGCCGCCCTCACCTGCGGCGAGATTTCAGCTTCGTGAACCGCACGCTCGCGCCATCAGGCATCCGCATCGCCTTAAATCCGGCCGCGAGGCAGGCCTCGCGTTGCGGCATCTGGATGTCGGGGCTACGCAGGCTGTCCCACCATGAGGCGCGATTGGCCGCGCGCGGCAGCGCCGCGCCGATGATCTCCTCGATCTGCTCGAAGGTCAGGACGAACTCGGCCTGCTTGTGCCGCATCAGATAGTCGCGCAAGGCGTCGTAGTCGTTCACGATTGTCCTCTCGTTGGAAGCCCGGACTGGCCTGCTCGGTTTTGCCGAAAAGCGTCAACCGATTAAACCGTTTCTTAACTCATTGCGGCAGCGCCGTCCCGCCTTAAACACTACTCAAGATTTCGGGCGCATCCATCGGGATCGGGAGCAAACGATGCTGTCTGGATGGCGCGAAGTCACGGCCCGCCGGCCGTGGCGAATTTCGGCGAAGCTGCTGATCATCTCGTCCGTGGTGACGGTGATCGGCTTTTCCGCCATTTGCGTCAACGTCATGCTGGACATGCGCCGGGGCGAGGAGGCGCTGGCCCGCCAGACGCTGGAGAACCTCGCCACCACCATCGAATCCGACATCAGCCGCAACATCGAGATCTACGATTTGTCGCTGAAGGCGGTCGCCAGCAACATGCTGCTGCCGGAGATCGCGACGGTTCCGAAGGCGATCCGCCACCTGATCCTGTTCGACCATGCGACCACGGCGCGGCACTTCGGCGCGATTCAGGTGTTCGATGCCGACGGCAGGCTGACCATCGATGCCTCCACGCTCGATCCCCTGCCGGCGAACCGCAGCGAGGAGGATTACTTCAAGATTCACCGCCACAATCCCGGCGCCGACCTCTTCATCAGCCGCCCGATGCTGTTCCGCGGCGCCTATTCGATCGTGCTGAGCCGGCGCATCAGCGACACCGACGGCGGCTTCCTCGGCGTCGTCGCCGGCTCGATCCGCTTCAGCTATTTCCACGAATTGTTCGAGCGGCTGAACCTCGACCCCGACGACACCATCACCGTGCTCAAGCGCGACCGCACCATCATGATGCGGCGGCCGTTTGACCTCGACGTGATCGGCACGAACCTCGCCGAGCGCCAGGCCTGGAAGGCCGACAATCTCAAAATCGGGACGTCCTATTCGGGCCAGGGCCCGGTCGATCCGACGCCGCGGCTCTATGCGCGCAGCGGCGACAGCGGGCCGCTGTTCGTCGTGGCCGGAAAGCCCTTGAGCGCCGTATTCGAGCTCTGGCGCAAGGAGGCCATTCGCATCGGCGCCGTGGTGCTGCTGCTCGCGCTGTTCCTGCTGGGATCGGCGATCGTGCTCGCGCGCGAGATCGGCCGGCGCGCCGAAGCCGAAAGCAAGCTCGAGGAGATGGCGACGACGGACGCGCTCACCGGTCTGAAGAACCGCCGCAAGTTCGATTCCGTCATCGACAGCGAATGGCGGCGCGCGATGCGCGCGAAGACGCCGGTTGCGCTGCTGATGATCGATGCCGATCACTTCAAGGCCTTTAACGACACCTTCGGCCACCAGGCCGGCGACCAGGTGCTGGTCGGCATCGCGATCTGCATTTCCGATTCGGTCAGCCGAGCCGGCGATTGCGCCGCGCGCTATGGCGGCGAGGAATTCGCCGTGCTGCTGCCGAACATTTCAGTCGCCGACGCCTACAAGGTTGCCGAGACGATCCGCGGCAAGGTGCAGGGCTGGTCCGACGACCAGACGATTTCGACCGTCTCCTGCGGCATCGCCAGCCTCGTTCCCACTGTTGGCATGGACTGGACGGTGCTGGTGGCCGCCGCCGACAAGGCGCTCTACGCGGCGAAGGCCGGCGGACGTAATCAGTCCGTGGTCGCGAGCCTTCCAAAACTGTCGCTGGTGGCGTGAGGCTGCTCCTCACCGCGGTCATTGCGCGCGACGCAATCCGCCACACCACCTGTGTCGTCCCTGCGAACGCAGGGACCCATAACCACAGGGAAGACTTTGACGAAGACTCGTCGTTCGGTACGCCGACCGACCGCGATCGATAGATCACGCGGTATGGGTCCCTGCGTTCGCAGGGACGACACCGAGGTTGTGGCTCTTACTCCCCCAGATACTTCTTCATCTCCGCGATCAGCCCATCGCGCAGTTCCGGCCGCTTCAGGCCGTAGGCGATGTTGGCGCGGAGGAAGCCGGGCTTGGAGCCGCAATCGTGGCGCTCGCCCTCGAACTCGACGCCGTAGAACTTCTGCGACTTGGCAAGCCCGATCATGGCGTCGGTGAGCTGGATCTCGCCGCCGGCGCCGCGCTCCTGGGTCTCCAGGATCTTGAAGATCTCGGGCTGGAGGATGTAGCGGCCGGTGATCGAGAGGTTGGAGGGCGCGGTGCCCTTGGCCGGCTTCTCGACCATGCCGTCGACCTCGAACATCTTGCCGGTGCGTTTTCCCACGCCGCAGATGCCGTATTGATGGGTGAGATGGTCGGGCACGGCCTCGACCGCGATGACGTTGGATTTTTCGCCGAGCTTGGCGGCAGTCTCGATCATTTGCTTCAGGCAGCCGGGCGAATTGAGCACGAGCTCGTCGGGCAGCACCACCGCGAACGGCTCGTTGCCAACGATGTCGCGCGCGCACCAGACCGCGTGGCCGAGGCCGAGCGGCGCCTGCTGGCGGGTGAAGCTGACGGCGCCGGCTTCGGGCTGGTTCTGCGCCAAAATCTCCTGCTCGGCCTTCTTGCCGCGCGCGGCCAGCGTCGCATCGAGTTCGAACATCTTGTCGAAATGATCTTCGATGACATTTTTGTTGCGGCCGGTGACGAAGATGAAATGCTCGATGCCGGCTTCCCGCGCTTCGTCATAGACGTACTGGATCAGCGGCTTGTCGACGATGGTCAGCATTTCCTTCGGCATCGCCTTGGTAGCGGGCAGGACGCGGGTGCCGAGGCCGGCGACGGGGAATACGGCTTTGCGAATTTTCATGGGATTGATCGAATACCTGAGGACGTGAAGGGAGCAATGGTCTCTTGCTAGCTTGTTTGCAGCCGCTAACAAAGGCGGATGTGGGGCCTCGCGATCCCAGAGTTAAGAAAAAATCAGCCACTAAAATTTCACCTTTGTTAAGCTATTGGCAACCGGTACCGGGCCTCCTGATGGCGGATTTTTGGCCGGACGGGTGAGGTATGATGCAATCCGTGGCAGCGCTGGCGAAACGTGCTGGATTTGTGACCAACGTAACAATCGTTGCGGCCGTCTTGTTGATGCCGGCCAGCGTGAACGCCCAGTCGCAAAATGGCCTATCCAATCTGTTCGGCGGCATTTTCTCCGGTCCCAATGCTGCGCCTCCGCAAGCCCCGCCCGGCCCCGGTGGCGCGCAACCCTGGACAGGCGAAGACGGCGCCTCCGGCCATCCGCTGATGACGGCCGCCGCGATCCGCGAGGCGGCCTCCAATTTCAACAATTGCGTCGCGGGCATGTGGCCCGATGCCGCACGCCGCAACATCACCCAGGAGAATTTTCAGCGCTTCACGGCAGAGCTCTCACCCGATTTGCGCATCATGGACTTGATGGACTCGCAGCCGGAGTTCACAAAATCGATCTGGGACTATCTCGACATCCTCGTGAACGACAACCGCCTGGCCAAGGGCAAGGAAGTCCTCGCCAAATACAAGGCTCAGTTCGACGCCACCGAAAAAGCCTATGGCGTCGATCGCTATATCATCGCCGCGATCTGGGGCATCGAGTCCAATTACTCGACGCAGATGGGCGACCGCAGCGTGCTGCAATCGACCGCGACGCTCGCCTGCATCGGCCGCCGCCAGGCCTATTTCAAGGATGAGTTCCTCTCGGCGCTGGAGATCGTCAATCGCGGCGATCTCAGGCCGGAGCAGATGCGCGGCTCCTGGGCCGGCGCCTTCGGCCCGACCCAGTTCATGCCGACCGCGTTCAAGCGCTTTGCCGTGGACGGCGACGGCGACGGACGCCGCGACGTCGTCGACAATCCCAGCGACCTGATTGCGTCGACCGCCAACAATCTGAAGAAGGACGGCTGGCAGAGCGGCGCGACCTGGGGCTTTGAGGTCGTGGTGCCGCAGGGATTCAACTACATGCTGGCCGACCGCGCCAAGGCGATGACGATCGCGCAATGGGAGAAGCTCGGCCTCAAGCGCCCGACCAACCAGCCCTTCCCGCATCCGGCGGAAAAAGCCTACCTGCTGGCGCCGGCGGGCGCGCAAGGCCCCGGCTTCCTGATGCTCCAGAATTTCCGGGTCATCATGAAATACAATCCGGCCGAGGCCTATGCGATGGCGATCGGCCATTTCGCCGACCGCCTGCGCGGGGGGCAGCCCTTCGTGCAGCCCTGGCCGCGGCAAGAGCGGGAGCTGGCCCGCACCGAGCGGCTGGAACTCCAGCAGCTGCTGGCCCAGCGCGGCTTCTACAAGGGCACTCCGGACGGCCAGTTCGGCGGCCAGACCCGGGAGGCGCTGCGCAATTTTCAGGCCTCGATCGGGGTCCCCGCGGACGGATTTGCCTCCTCCGACGTGCTGGACCGGCTGCGCGGGCGGTAAAATCGCGCCGAAAGTAACCCTGAACAGGGATTTTGGCAGGCAGCCTTGACGGGGGCGGCTGTTCCCCGGTGTATGGGGCAAGAATCTGCAAGAAATCTGCAACAGAATCTGCCCGTTTGGCGCCCGATTCCGTTATTATATTGAGCCTATTCCGTCCCCTATTGCGCGTGCCCGAGATCGCATGTCGAAGCCAAAATCCTTCTTCAAGGCGCTGACCGAGACCGGCCCGTTGATCGCGCTGGGGACGGCGCTTGCGATTCTGGTTTTGATCGCGGGACCGGCCTCGGCGCAGTTCTTCAACTTCCCCGGCTTCGGCGGCCCGCCCCAGCGGCAGGCCCCGCCGCCGCGCAACGGCGGAGGTGGCGGCGGCTGGTTCGGCGGCGACTTCTTCGCACCGTTCCAGCAGCAACAGCAGCAGGCACCGCGCCAGGATTTTTCGCGCGCACCTTCGCCGGCCAAGCGCGACGCGATTGCCGACAAGAACGTGCTGGTGATCGGTGACGCCATGGCCGACTGGCTCGCCTATGGCCTGGAAGACGCCTACAGCGAGCAGCCCGACATGGGCGTGATCCGCAAGCACAAGACCACCTCCGGCCTGATCAAGTACCAGCCGAAGGGCGAGCCGTCTGACTGGACGACAGCGGCGAAAGGCATTTTGGAGACCGAGAAGCCTGATGTGATCGTCGTCATGCTCGGCCTCAATGATCGCATCTCGATCCGCGAGGCCGCGCCCGACAAATCGGACAAGGCCTCGGACAAGGACAAGAAGAACGACAAGGGCGCCCGCGCCAAGCAGCAAGGAAAAGGTGACGCCAAGCCCGGCGACGCCAAGCCCGACGCCGCCGCCAAGCCGGACGACAAGCCTGCTGATGCCGACCTGCCGCAGGATGATGCCGACAACGCCGACACCCCGGCGGCCGCGCGCGAAAAGGCCGCGCGCAACCCGAACGGTCTTTACGAATTCCGCGACGAACGCTGGGTCGAGCTCTACGGCAAGAAGATCGAGGAGCTGGCCAACGTCCTCAAGGCCAAGGGCGTGCCGGTGCTCTGGGTCGGCCTGCCCGCGATCCGCGGCCCGAAGGGCACGGCGGACATGCTGTTCCTGGATTCGCTCTATCGCGAAGGCGCGGCCAAGGCCGGCATCACCTATGTCGACGTCTGGGACGGCTTTGTCGACGAAGCCGGCCGCTTCCTCCAGAAGGGCCCGGACTTCGAGGGCCAGATCCGTCAGCTCCGCAGCGGTGACGGCGTCTATTTCACCAAACCCGGCGCGCGAAAGCTCGCGCACTATGTCGAGCGCGAGATCACGCGCCTGCTGGCGGGACGCTCCGGCCCGATCGCATTGCCGAGCGAACCGGCGACGCCCGACACCAGCGCCGAGCCCGGCAAGCCGGCGCCGCGGCCGCTCGCCGGCCCGATCGTGCCGCTGATTGCGGCCTCGATCTCGACCGACCAATTGCTGGGTGGGCCGGGCTCGCGCCCCGCCGCCGTCGACGCACTCGCTGCGAAGACGATGGTGAAGGGTGAACCGCTGGCCGCTCCGGCCGGCCGTGCCGATGATTATGCCTGGCCGCGCCGCGAAGTCGGCCGCGAGCAGGCCAAGGGCGATACGCCGATGGCTGCGACGAATCCTGACGGCAGCGCGGCTTCAGGTACGCCCGGCGCTGCCGCTGCGATCACGCCGCCCAAGCTCGCGCCGAAGAAGCCGCCGGTGGTGCAGCAGCCGGCGCAAGCGCAACCGTCATTGCGCGATTTCTTCGGCTTCGGCTCGCCACAGCCAGCGCCGCGTCAACTCGCGCCAGGGCCGCGCAATCCGAATCCGAACGCCAATCCCGGAATCCCGCGTCCTCCGGGCAATGTCGGACGATCGGCGGAGATGTTCCGGTAAGCGAAGGTCTCGCGTCCCGGACGCGTCCCAGCACCTCCTGGTGATGCGACGCTGAGCCGGGACCCAGCTCTCCCACAACATCCACAAAAAGAATGGGCCCCGGCTTAGCAAAGCAGCGTTTCCTCGACGATGCTACGCATCGCCTGGGCTGCACTGCGTCCGGGGCACGAGTCCGCGTTAGCAGCTGTTAGCCGTAATAGCGCCAACGCGACGGCGGCGGACGGCGCGCGGGACGCGACATCAGCAGCGCGAGCGCGAAGCCGATGCCGCCGGCGACCAGCAGGGCGCCGAGCGGATTGTCCTGCACCTTCTTCGAAATCGCCTGCGCGCCATCGCGAAGAGTGTCGCCGCTGTTGTCATAGGCGTCCTTGGCGTAGCTTGCCGCGGTGTCCGTGGCGTCACGCACGGCGTCCTTGGCCTGACCATAGAGATTTTGCACGGTGCCTGCGGCCTCGCGTGCCTTGCCTGATGCCTGTGTCTGCGCGTCGCCTGCGAGATCACCGACGGCGCCTTCCGCGCGTCCGGCGAATTCCTTGGCCGATCCGACAATCCGATCCTTGTCCATGATGCTCCTCCTCAGGGGTCAGCCCAAGTAACCGATCAGGAGGAGCGCAGTTCCAAAGGGTTTAGAGAATGAGCCCGCCATCGACGACCAGCGTCTGGCCGATGATGTAGGACGACAGCGGCGAGGCCAGGAACAGCGCCGCGCCCGCCATGTCGGCCGGCGTGCCCAGTCGCCGCAGCGGAATGCGCGACAATGCACCTTCGAGCCGCTTGGGATTATCGGTCGTCACCTTCGTCATCTTGGTATCGACGAGGCCGGGCGCGATGCCGTTGACGCGGATGCCATCCTCGGCCCAGGCCTCGCCGAGCGTGCGGGTCAATCCGACCGCGCCGGTCTTCGACGCGTTGTAGGCGGGATTGCCCATGGTGGAATGATAGGCCGCGGTCGACGACACCATGATCAGCGCGCCCTTGGTCTCCCGCAACATGGAATGAAATCGCGTCGCGCAGGCCATCAGGCTCATCAGATTGACCTCGACGACCTTACGGAAGCCGGCCATCTCGAATTCACCGCGGCGATAGAGGACCGCGCCCTGCGCGAGCACGAGCACGTCGAGCCGATCGAACGATGGCTTGAACGCTTCGATCGCACTGGCGTTGCTGACGTCGAGCTGCGCATAGGAAAGACCGGTGAGATCGGAACCTTCCTCCGCAAGATATTCCTTCGCGTGAGCACGCGTGCCGCAAACCGCAACGGCTGCGCCTCTGGCGCGAAACGCTTGCGCGATGCCGTTGCCGATACCGCTGGAACCGCCGACCACCAGCACCTGCTTGCCTGAGAAATCGAGCTCGTTCGCCATCGCGGCCTCCCGTTTGTTTTGCTTGTTTGACCTCTCTGCGGATCGATGCCAGCCTTGTCAATCATAACAACAAACAAGACGCCGCGAGGAAACAGCATGGCCGACTTCAAAGAGCTCAGCAGGTCGGTGAAGGGCCTGACCGTTCTCGTCACGGGCGCGGCCAGCGGCATGGGGCGCGCGACCGCGCGTGTGTTCGCCGCCGAAGGCGCGAACGTCGCCGTCACCGATTGCGAGGCGCAAGGCGCGCATGCGGTTGCCAGGGAAATCGCAGCGAACGGCGGATTGGCGGAGGCCTGGAAGCTCGACGTCGCCGACGGCGGCGAGATCAAGCGCGTGGTCAGCGATGTCGCGGCGCATTTCGGCGGGCTCGACATCGTCGTCAACAATGCCGGCATCTCCGTGCGCGTCGCGATCGACGACGAGGCTTACGAAGACGCATGGGCCAGGGGAATCGCGGTGATGCTGACGGCGCACCCGCGCGTCATCCGCGCCGCACTGCCTCACTTGCGCAAATCGAAGTCCCCGCGCATCGTCAACATCGCCTCGACCGAGGCGCTCGGCGCGACCGGATTGCACAGCCCCTATTCGGCAGCGAAGGGCGGCGTTGCGAGCCTGACGCGCTCGCTCGCAGTGGAGCTCGGCCGCGAGGGCATCACCGTCAACTGCATCTGCCCGGGACCGATCCGCACCGCCATCACCGACCGCATTTCGGAGGAGCACAAGACGATCTACGCCAAGCGTCGCACCGCACTCGGCCGTTATGGCGATCCCGAGGAGGTCGCGCACATGACGCTGAGCCTGTGCCTGCCGGCGGCATCGTTTCTCACCGGCGCGGTGATCCCGGTCGATGGTGGGTTGATGGCGCGGAATGCGTGAGAGGTATGCACGCCGAGCGTTGACATCTGCGGTTGCGGGAGTAGCTTTTTTGCCAACAGAGCGGGAGCAACCGCTCGCGGTCCGCGGGAGAAAACGCCATGACGATCGCCATCCGGCAGCTTCAGACGCATTTTGTCGGCGAGGTTTCCGGCCTCGATTTACGAAAGCCGCTCACGCCGGACGAGGCCCGCGAGGTCGAGTCCGCCATGGACCAATACGCGGTGCTCGTCTTCCACGACCAGGACATCAACGACGAGCAGCAGATGGCTTTTGCGCTGAACTTTGGTCAGCGTGAGAATGCGCGCGGCGGCACTGTTACACAGGCGAAAGACTACAGACTCCAGTCGGGACTCAACGACGTCTCCAATCTCGGCAAGGACGGCAAGCCGCTGGCGAAGGACAGCCGCACGCATCTGTTCAACCTCGGCAACTGCCTGTGGCATTCCGACAGCTCTTTCCGCCCGATCCCGGCAAAATTCTCGCTGCTGTCGGCGCGCGTGGTCAACCCGAAGGGTGGCAACACCGAATTCGCCGACATGCGCGCGGCCTATGACGCCCTCGACGACGAGACCAAGGCGGAGATCGAGGACCTCGTCTGCGAGCACTCGCTAATGTATTCGCGGGGATCGCTCGGCTTCACCGAATACACCGACGACGAGAAGCAGATGTTCAAGCCGGTGCTGCAACGGCTGGTGCGGACCCATCCGGTGCATCGCCGCAAGTCGCTGTATCTGTCATCGCATGCCGGCAAGATCGTCAGCATGAGCGTGCCCGAAGGACGGCTGCTATTGCGCGATCTCAACGAGCACGCGACGCAACCGGAGTTCGTCTACGTCCACAAATGGAAGCTGCATGATCTCGTGATGTGGGACAACCGCCAGACCATGCACCGCGTCCGCCGCTACGACCAGTCGCAACCGCGCGACATGCGGAGAGCAACGGTGGCAGGGACCGAGCCAACGGTGCAGCAGCAGGCGGCGGAGTAGGCGCGCCGACCGACAGTGTCATCGCCCGGCCTTGACCGGGCGATCCAGTACTCCGAGACGGATGTGATAGAGCCGATACGCTGCGGTGTACTCGATGCCCCGGTCAAGCCGGGGCATGACAGCGGAGGGTGGCGCACGACACCGAGGGGGACGCAATAGCTACGCGTGCCCGGCCTCGTTCGAGAGCATGCCGGGGTCGATGCCGATCTTGCGCAGGGCGCGGCCGTATTTCTCGTCGACGTCGTCGCCAAAAATCAGATCGGCATCGGCGTCGCAATGCAGCCAGCCATTGCTCTGGATCTCGGTCTCGAGCTGGCCCGGCGCCCAGCCGGCATAGCCGAGCGCGAGGATGGCGTGCTTGGGGCCGGAGCCGTTGGCGATCGCGCGCAGGATGTCGACGGTCGCGGTGAGGCAGACGCCGTCGTCGATCCGCAGCGTCGCGTTCTCGATGTAGAAATCGCTGGAGTGCAGCACGAAGCCGCGGCCGGTGTCGACCGGACCGCCGCGCAGCACCTTCATGCTTTCGGCATTCTCCGGTAGCTTGATGTGCTCGCCCTTCTTGATGATGCCGAGCTGCTGCAACAGTTCGGGGAAGTCGATGCTGCCGGCCGGATGGTTGACGATGATGCCCATGGCGCCTTCGGCCGAATGGGCGCAGAGATAGATCACCGAACGCTCGAAGCGCGGATCGCCCATCACGGGCATCGCGATCAGAAGCCGGCCGTCGAGATAGCCGGCCGAGTTGGCGAGCGCGGGGCTCGCGCCGCGCGTGCTTTCGCCCGTCCTCTTGCCTGTGGGAGTCATCGGTGAAGCACTCCGGTTTCAATTCCTATCCTGATGTCGGGCCGGGCCGCTGTCAAATCAAGGCTTGCAGAGACTTGATTCGAATGCATCCATCACAAGCAATTCAATGGTTTGCCCCGGGGTGACCCTGTAAAGACGTGCCATGCTGACAAGAGTTCCCCTGCGTGCGGCGATTGGCGTCGCGACAACCTTGCTTGCGTCGTCACTGGCGATGGTAGCCCGTGCCGACGATTCTTCGCCGTGGCAGCGCGACGGACATTCCGCGGTGCGATTGCTCGCGGGCTCGCGCAGCGGCGCGGTCCTGCTCGGCGGCATCGCCTTCCAGATCCAGCCGGGATGGAAGACCTATTGGCGCATGCCGGGCGATTCCGGCGTTCCGCCGCGGTTCGACTTCTCGAAGTCGGACAATGTCGAAGCCGTGACAGTGATGTGGCCGGCGCCGCAAAAATTCGACGACGGCGCGGGCGGGCATTCGATCGGCTATCACGACCAGATCGTGCTGCCCTTGCGCATCGTCGCCAAGGCCGCCGACAAGCCGGTGACGCTGCGCGCCGAGATCAATTACGCGGTCTGCGAAAAGCTCTGCATTCCCGTCGAGGCCAGTGCCGAGCTCAGCTTCAACAACGTCGCCTCGACCGAGGACACGAACTTGCGTGCCGCGCTGGACACCGTGCCGAAGCCCGCCAACATCGGCGATCCCAATCCGCTGACCATCCGCGACGTCAGGCGCGACGGGCCCAAGAACGTGGTCGTCGATGTGGTCGTGCCTGACAGCCGCAACGTCAATCTTTTCGTGGAAGGGCCGACGCTCGACTGGTCGCTGCCGATCCCTGCGCCGGTCGAGCCCAGCCCGCCCGGCGTGAAACGATTTTCCTTCGAGCTCGACGGGCTGCCGCCGGGCGCCAAGCCTGATGGTGCGGCGCTGAAATTCACGCTGGTCGGGCCGGAGAAGTCGTACGAGTTCAATACGAATCTGGAGTGATGTCTCCCGTCGTCCCGGACAAGCGTAGCGAAGCGGAGCGCCGATCCGGGACCCATAGCCACAGGGAGTGGTTTGGCGAGGACGCGGAGTTATCAGCTAGCGCAAAAACTTCTCCCTGGGGTTATGGATCCCGGATCTGCGCTGACGCTTGTCCGGGACGACAGCGGGGCTGAGGCAGCAGCACGCCCACCCAACCGAATCTTAACGAATGGTTGCTAATCCCCAAGGCTGCCGCAGCATGCGGGACGCCTTGATACGGACGCCCTGGGGACCCTCGACTTGGCCGTGATGGATGCAGAACCTGCAACGACCGGACCTGCCGGGCTGATCGGGCGGCTGCGTGCCAAATTGACCGGCGGCTCGAGCGAGGCGTCGCTGACGCGGCGGCTGGCCGGCACCATCTTTATCATCCGCGTCATCAGCGCGGGCCTCGCCTATTTCTCGCAGGTGCTGCTCGCGCGCTGGATGGGCACCTCCGACTACGGTATCTATGTCTATGTCTGGACCTGGGTGCTGCTGCTCGGCAGCATGATGGACCTTGGCATCTCGGCTTCCGCGCAAAAGATCATTCCGGAGTACCGCAGCAGCGGCGAGCAGGCGCTGCTGCGCGGCTTTCTTTCCGGCAGCCGCTGGCTGACCTTCGCGGTGTCCGCGCTGGTGTCGCTTGGGCTTGCCGGCATCGTCAAGCTGCTGTCGCCCTGGATCGATCCGGCCGAGGTGCTGCCGCTCTATATCGGCTGCATGACGCTGCCGGCTTTCGTCGTCGCCAACACCCAGGACGGCATCGCGCGCTCGCATGACTGGATGCAGCTCGGCCTGATGCCGCAATTCATCATCCGCCAGGCGCTGATCATCGGCATCACGGCCGCGGCCTTCCTGCTCGGCTATCATCTCGGCGCGGTCGCCGCGATGGTGGCAAGCGCCGGTGCAGTATGGATCGCGATGACCGGACAGATGGTGGTGCTGAACCGCAAGCTCGCCGATCACATCGAGCCGGGCCCGAAGGCCTACGACATCGGCGGCTGGCTTGCCGTCTCGCTGCCGATCCTGCTGGTCGAGAGCTTTTATCTGCTGCTGTCCTACACCGACGTGCTGGTTCTGCAGCAGTTCCGCCCCTCCGACGAGGTCGGCGTCTACTTTGCGGTGGTGAAGACGCTGGCGCTGGTCTCCTTCATCCACTACGCGATGTCGGCGACGACGGCGCATCGCTTCGCCGAATACAACGCAAGCGGCGACAAGGCACGCCTGTCGGCCTATGTCGCGCATGCCATCAACTGGACGTTCTGGCCCTCGCTGGCGGCGACCATCGTGCTGCTCGCGCTCGGCAAGCCGCTGCTGTGGTTGTTCGGCCCGCAATTCATGGTCGGCTACGACATCATGTTCGTCGCCGCGATCGGCCTCGTGGTGCGCTCTGCGATCGGTCCCGTGGAGCGCCTGCTCAACATGCTCGGCCAGCAGAAGATCTGCGCGCTCGCCTACGCGCTGGCCTTCGTGATGAACGTCGTGCTCTGCATCGCGCTGGTGCCACGCTACGGCGGACACGGTGCCGCGGCCGCGACCTCGATCTCGCTCAGCTTCGAGACGGTGCTGCTGTTCTGGATCGTGCGGCAGCGGCTGGGGCTGCACGTGCTGGCGTTTGGCAAATAGGCCTGACCGCTTGCCCTGGCTTACGGGGAACGCCATTTCGCGAGATGCCCGTGTGCGAGGCTAAATGACTGCCCAATTCGGGTCGGCAGCATGATTCTACTTATTTGGGGCCAAGTAGTTGCGCCTCCGGGAAATTATATTCTACGTCATATTGCCAACTGACGAGATAAACCTAAGATTCCCCGGACATGATCGATCCACTCTACGTCGCCTCCGGTTTTGGCGTCGGCCTGCTTGTCGGGATGACCGGCGTGGGCGGCGGCTCGTTGATGACGCCGCTGCTGATCCTGTTGTTCGGCATTCATCCCTCCACCGCTGTCGGAACCGACCTGCTCTATGCCGCCGCCACCAAGACCGGCGGCGGCGTGGTGCATGGCTGGTCGCGCAGCGTGCACTGGCCGGCAGTGCTGCGGCTTGCCTGCGGCAGCATTCCCGCGAGTGCGCTGACGCTGCTGGTGCTGTGGAAGCTCGACCTCAAGAGCGATTCCGAGCGCAATCTCGTCAACCTCGTGCTGTGCTTCGCGCTGCTGCTGACCGCGACCTCGCTGATCTTCCGCAAGTCGATCATGGAGCGCTATCGCCGGCGCCTCGAGCAGGTCGGCGAACGCACCACGGCGATTGCGACCGTCATCACCGGCATCGTGCTCGGTGTGCTCGTCTCGATTTCATCCGTCGGCGCCGGGGCGGTCGGCGTCACCGTGCTGCTGCTGCTCTACCCGCGCCTGCCGATGGCAACCATCGTCGGCTCCGACATCGCCCATGCGGTGCCGCTGACGCTGGTGGCCGGCATCGGGCACTGGCTGCTCGGCTCGGTCGACTGGGCGCTGATGGGGGTTTTGCTGATGGGCTCGCTGCCCGGCATCATCCTCGGCAGCTACAGCGCGACGCGCGTGCCGGAAACGGTGCTGCGCCTGACGCTTGCCTGCGTGCTGTTCGTGGTCGCCGGCAAGATCCTGTTCGCGGAATTGAATTTGCAAGCCGCGATCGTGACGGCGCTGGCCTGGAGCCATTGAGCGACGAGCGGACGACGGAATCGTAGGGTGGGCAAAGCGGAAGCGTGCCCACCATCTCTCTCAATCGCGGAAGCATGGTGGGCACGGCGCAAGTGCGCCTTTGCCCACCCTACGGCATCGAGGCCTTACTCCGCCGTCCAGCCGCCGTCGATCGACAGGTTGGTGCCGGTGATCTGCGCGGCATCGTCGCCGCACAGGAACAGCGCGAGGGCTGCGACCTGCTCGGACGTCACGAACTCCTTGGTCGGCTGCGCGTCGAGCAGCACGTCGTTGATGACCTGCTCGCGCGTGAGATTGCGGGCCTTCATCGTGTCGGGAATCTGCTTCTCCACCAGCGGCGTCCAGACATAGCCGGGGCTGATGCAGTTGCAGGTAATCTTGTGGGTCGCGACTTCCAGCGCCACGGTCTTGGTCAGGCCGGCGATGCCGTGCTTGGCCGACACATAGGCCGACTTGAAGGGCGAGGCGACCAGCGAATGCGCCGACGCCGTGTTGATGATGCGGCCCCAGCCCTTCTTCTTCATGCCGGGCACGGCGGCGCGGATGGCATGGAAGGCCGAGGACAAATTGATCGCGATGATCTGGTCCCACTTCTCGACCGGAAATTCCTCGATCGGCGAGACGAACTGGATGCCGGCATTGTTGACGAGGATGTCGACCGAGCCGAAGCTCTTTTCGCCGAGCGCGATCATCCCGGCGATCTCGGCGGGCTTGGTCATGTCGGCGGGCGAGTAGACCGCCTTGACGCCGAAATCGGACTCGATCTTCGAACGCTCCTTCTCGATGTCCTCCGGCGAGCCAAAGCCGTTGATGACGACATTGGCGCCCGCGGCCGCGAAGGCGCGCGCATACGCAAGGCCAATGCCGCTGGTCGAACCTGTTACGACGGCGTTTTTGCCTGACAGACTACCCATCTTATTCGCTCCTTTTTGGCGGGGGCGCGGTGACGTCCCCCGTGAGATCGTAGGTCACCATGGTCTCGCCGGACTGCGGCTTATCGAGCCAGTCCTTGTGGCGCATCGACAGATGCACGTCGCGCACGCCGCTTTCCCAATGCTCGACCATCGCGACATGCGAGAAGTCGTAGTCCTTGGACGAGGATTCGTAGTTCTTGCTGCGGTAGATCAGGTGCACCACCGTGACGGTGCTCTCACGAGATGCCTTGGCAAGGAATTCGACGGAAGGGTCGTTCTTGAGATAATCGGGCAATTTGGAAATCAGGTCGCGCACCGCCCTGCGGGCGTTGTGGATCTGCTTGTTCTTGTCGGTGTTCATCCGGGTCCGGCTGGAGAAGCGGATGTCCTTCTCGCGCTCGGTGGCTTCGAGCAGCGAATTCGGCAGGTCGCCGCGGGCGCTGAACAGATCGACCTGGAAGATCAGCATGTCACGAGCCACCTCGGCATCGAGCACGTAATCGAGTGGCGTGTTGGAGGCGATGCCGCCGTCCCAATAATGCTCGCCCTCGATGACGACGGACGGAAAGCCGGGCGGCAGCGCCCCGGAGGCCATGATGTGCTCCGGACCGATCCTCTTGCCGAGCTTCTTGAACTCGTAATTGTCGAAATATTTGAAGTTGCCCGAGGTCACGCCGACGGCGCCGACGGAGAAGCGCGTCTTGAGATCGTTGATGCGGTCGAAATCGACCAGACGCTCCAGCGTCTTCTTCAGCGGGGAGGTATCGTAATAGCTCTCGGCCTGCGGGCTACCGGGCGGCCACATCGGCGCGGGCGGAACGCGCGGCACGAAGAAGCCGGGCACGCCGAAGGTCGCGATCAGCGCGGCGCTGGTGGAATTGAACAGCTCGCGGCTGTGGTCGCTCTTGCCGATCGGCTTCCACGGCACCGGCGCGGAGACCATCTCCCAGAATTCCTTGAGCCGCTTGACGCGGGTGTGGCCTTCGTTGCCGGCGATGATGGCGGCGTTGACCGCGCCGATCGAGATGCCGGCGACCCATTCCGGCTCAAAACCGTAGCCGCACAGCGCCTGATAGGCGCCGGCCTGATAGGAGCCGAGCGCACCGCCGCCCTGGAGGACCAGGACGCGTTGTGCATTCGCGGGGACGCTGGCGGATTCCGGGCTATGATCTGTCATCAGGGAACAATAGCAAATGGCGAGCCACCGTGGCGACAGTTTCGCCGCGGCACCAATGCATCCCGGGATCAAGTCTGGCTTATCGAGGGTCCGTCGAGGCCAGGATCATGGTCCAGAACACCTTGTACTTGGTGCCCGGAGCATAGCTCGCCGCAATGCCCAATTTTGTGACACCGCCCTTGAGCATATTGGCGCGATGGGGAGGCGAGTCGCGCCAGCCGGAAAACGCTTCCGCCAGCGTATGATAGCCGGCCGAGACGTTCTCGACCGCCACAGTCGCGGGATAACCGCCGGCGCTGAGGCGCTTGGCCAGCGGCGCGCGGACGTCATGGTCCATCTTGTTGGCCGCAGCCATGGCCTGGGACTGGGATTCAGCGAGACTCATCAGGGCGGGATCGATCACGACGGTGCCGAGGGCGTTGTTCTGGCGGTATTGCGAGATCATGATCGCGGCAGCCTGCGCATCGAGCTTCGAGCCCGGGACGGACATGTCGGCATACATCGACGGCTGCTGGACCGGCGGCTCATTGCCGGCACAGCCGGCGAGCAGCAAAGTGATGAGAATTGCGGCCGCAGCGCGCATGAATCGAGGCCCCCAAATGAAGGGCCGTTGTTGCATACCAACCGTGGCTGAAAGGTGAATTTTAAGGAAAATTTGACCTGCCGGAGGCCGCTCAGGCGCCCGCAAATATCCGGTAACGCCGCGGATTGAGGCCAATCGTGTCTCCGGCGCGCAATTCCCTATTGCGGGGCGCGTCGATCTCGATGGTCTCGCCGCCTGATAGTGCGACCTCGGCCCGCTGCACGGGGCCGAAATTGCGGACGTGCTGGACCGCGCCCTCGAAGGCGCCGGAGCCGGGCGGGCCGACCAGCATGTCGTGTCGCCGCACGAACAGTTTTGACGCGCCAGGCGCAAGGCCGTCGGCGGCGAGTGGAAGCGGCTGGTCGCCGAGCCTGATCACGCCGCCCTCGACCTGGACCGGCAGCTCGATGGACTCACCGATGAAGCCGTGGACGAACGCGGTCGCCGGGGTCTCATAGACGTCATCGGGCGACCCGATCTGCTCGATCCTGCCCTTGTCCATGACGACGACGCGGTTGGCGACTTCGAGCGCCTCCTCCTGATCGTGGGTGACGAAGATCGAGGTAACGTTGATCT
The DNA here is from genome assembly GCF_004123905.1 of Bradyrhizobium betae. Lineage (GTDB taxonomy): Bacteria > Pseudomonadota > Alphaproteobacteria > Rhizobiales > Xanthobacteraceae > Bradyrhizobium > Bradyrhizobium betae_A. The sequence goes on along the minus strand of NZ_MZXW01000053.1, from coordinate 84,847 downwards.
CGTGGTGCAGTGAGCGCAGCCACCTCCGCAGCTCCTTGCGCACCTTGGCATCGAGCGCGCCGAAGGGTTCGTCGAGCAAGAGAATCCGCGGCTCGATCGCGAGCGCGCGGGCAAGCGCGATGCGCTGACGCTGGCCGCCGGAAAGCTGGCTCGGATAGCGGTCGGCGAGCCAGTCGAGCTGCACGAGATCGAGCAGCTCTTTGACGCGCGCACGGATCGTCGCTTCGTCCTTGCGGACCGCGCGCGGCTGCACGCGCAGGCCGAAGGCGACATTCTCGAACACCGTCATGTGTCGGAACAGCGCGTAGTGCTGAAACACGAAGCCGACGTGACGCTCGCGCGCGCCCTGCGCCAGCGCGTCCTCGCCGTTGAAGGCGACGTCGCCCGTATCAGGCCAGTCGAGGCCTGCGATGATCCGCAGCAGCGTGGTCTTGCCGGAGCCTGAGGGACCGAGCAGCGCCAGCAATTCGCCATTGTCGACCTTGAGATCGACACCGTCGAGCGCTTGGAAGCTGCCGAACTTCTTGACGAGATTCCTGACTTCAATGGTCATTGACGTCTTGTCCTTCGTCGAGATGATGTTCGAGAACGGTCTTGGCGATCAGGGTGATCAGCGCCAGCATCGCCAGCAGCGAGGCGATCGCAAACGCAGCGACGAACTGGTACTCGTTGTAGAGAATCTCGACCAGCAGCGGCATGGTGTTGGTCTCGCCGCGGATGTGGCCGGAGACGACGGAGACCGCGCCGAACTCGCCCATCGCGCGGGCATTGCAAAGCAGGACGCCATAGAGCACGCCCCATTTGATGTTGGGCAGCGTGACGCGGAAGAAGGTCTGCAAGCCGGAGGCGCCGAGCGAAATCGCGGCCTCTTCCTCCTGCGTGCCCTGCTCCTGCATCAGCGGGATCAGCGCGCGCGCCACGAACGGGAACGTCACGAACGTCGTGGCGAGCGCGATGCCGGGCACTGCGAACAGGATCTGGATGTCGTGATCCCTGAGCCAGCCGCCGAAATAACCCTGCGCACCGAACAGCAGCACGAAGACCAGACCGGAGATCACCGGGCTCACCGAGAACGGCAGGTCGATCAGCGTGATCAGGAAGGTCTTGCCCGGGAATTCGAATTTGGCAATCGCCCATGCGGCGACGAGGCCAAAGACGAGATTGAGGCCGACCGAGATCGCCGCCACCAGCAGCGTCAGCTTGATCGCGGATAACGCCTCCGGGTCGGCGAGCGCAGCGAAATAGGCGAGGACGCCCTTCGAAAACGCCTGCGCGAACACCAGGACCAGCGGCAGCACCACGAAGGCGGAGAGGAACAGCACCGCCAGCGCGATGATGACGATCCGCACCGCGGGCGGTTCGGTGCGGAGGCTGTCGCGCGCCGCTGCGGCGTGCGCACGTGCGCGCGCATCGGGCGGGGTCAGCGAGACGGGCTCTGCGATCTGCATCGTCATCGCATCCCCCTCAGCGCGCCGGAATCCGGCTCTGCGCCCAGCGCTGGAGCCGGTTCACCGCAAAGATGATGACGAAGGAGACGACGAGCATGACCACCGCGATGGCCGTCGCATCGGCATAACGGAATTCGGAGAGACGGATCACGATCAGCAGCGGCGCGATCTCGGAGACATTGGGCAGATTGCCGGCAATGAAGATCACCGAGCCATATTCACCGACGGCTCGCGCAAAGGCGAGCGCGAGCCCGGTGAGCAGCGCCGGCGCGAGGGAGGGCAGGATCACGCGGATGATGGTTTGCCAGCGGCTGGCGCCAAGACTACCCGCAGCTTCCTCGATCTCGGGATCGAGATCCTGAAGCACCGGTTGCACGGTACGCACCACGAAGGGAATGCCGATGAAGATCATCGCGACGAAGATGCCGACCGGCGTGAACGCCACCTTGATACCGAGCGCGGCGAGCGGCGCCCCCAGCCAGCCCTTTTCGGCAAACAATGCGGTCAGCGCGACGCCGGCAACCGCCGTCGGCAGCGCGAAGGGTACGTCAACGATCGCATCGAAGATCCGGCGGCCGGGAAACCGATAGCGCACCAGCGCCCAGACGATGATGCTGCCCATCACGAGATTGACGCAGGCCGCCGCGAAGGCGAGGCCGAACGAGACCCGCAGCGCGTTCAGGGTCCGCCGGCTGGAGAGGATGGCCCAGAACTGTTCCGGGCTGAGCTCGAGCGATTTCAGGAACAGCCCGGCGAGCGGAATCAGGATGATGACGGACAGCCAGGACAGCGTCAGTCCCATCGTGAGACCGAAGCCCGGAAGAGTCCGTCGTCGTGCTGCAAGTGCGCTCACCAGGCCCCCTGTTGCCCCTCCGACAGCGCCCGATCAGTTCTTGTAGATCTGATCGAAGACGCCGCCGTCGGCAAAATGTTCCTTCTGCGCCTTGGTCCAGCCGCCGAAAATTTCGTCGATCGTGAACAGCTCGACCTTCGCGAAGGAGTTTTCATACTTTTTAGCGATCTCGGCATCGCGCGGACGGTAGAAGTTGCGCGCGGCGATCTCCTGTCCCTCCTTGGTGTACCAGTACTGGAGGTAGGCGTCGGCGGCGTTGCGGGTGCCCTTTTTGTCGGCAACCTTGTCGACGATCGTAACAGGCGGCTCGGCAAGGATCGACAGCGGCGGTGCCACGATCTGGAACTTCTCCGGACCGAATTCCTTGAGTGCGAGATACGCCTCGTTCTCCCAGGCGAGCAGCACGTCGCCGACGCCGCGCTCGACGAAGGTCACGGTGGCGCCGCGCGCGCCGGTGTCGAGCACCGGCACCTGCTGGTAGAGCTTTCCAATGAACTCCTTGGCCTTGTCGGCCGAGCCGTATTTCTTCTGCGCAAAGCCCCAGGCCGCCAGATAATTCCAGCGTGCGCCTCCCGACGTCTTTGGATTGGGCGTGATGACGGCGACGCCCGGCTTGAGCAGGTCGTCCCAGTCCTTGATGCCCTTGGGATTGCCCTTGCGCACCAGGAACACGATGGTCGAGGTATAGGGTGATGAATTCTGCGGCAGCCGCTTCTGCCAGTCGGCCGCGGTGAGGCCCTTGGCCGCGATCGCGTCGACGTCATAGGCGAGCGCCAGCGTCACCACATCGGCCTGCAATCCGTCGATCACGGCGCGCGCCTGCGAGCCGCTGCCGCCATGCGACTGCTTGATCTCGACGCTCTTGCCGGTTTCCTTCTGGTAAGCGCTCGCGAATGCCTTGTTGAATTCGGCATAGAGCTCGCGCGTCGGATCGTACGACACGTTCAAGAGATTAATGTCAGCAGCGAGAGCCGAGCCTGCCAACAATCCAGTCACGAGCAGCCCTGCCGCGAGCGGAACGATACGGCGCATCATGTCCATCTCCATTCGCCTCGACGACTTCAGCGTCACCGATGGCATGCGGGCATAACTCGGGGCGAAACGCGTTCAAGTCAACGGAACCTGATTTTCTTGTTTGAAGACTCGCAGCCTGACTGTGCTACGAAGTCTTCATCGTGTGGATGCCGCATTCTGTCTTGGCCCGGCCGCGCCAGCGACCGGCGCGCGCATCCTCGCCTTCAGCCGTTCTGCTCGTGCAAGGCATACACCCAACCGACAGGAAACCGGAGGCAGCCAGTGGATGACGCGGCAATTTGGCGCGGACGAAGATCGCCTCGAGTTCCTCGCGCGACACATTGGCGAAGGGGTTGAACTTCAACCGCGCGCCGTCGTCCTCGACAACCGGAATGTCGGCACGCGTATTGCCCTGAAAGCGCTTGCGACCGTTGAGCCAGGCATCGAACGGTTTTAGCGCGCGCGCCAGCGGCTCGACCTTGCGAATGCGGCAGCAGGCGTCGGGGTCGGAGAACCAGAGGTCGCGATCGGCATCTTCGCGCGCCAGCGTCTCTTCCGCCGGCTTGATCGAGCGGACGTCCTTGAGACCCAGCGTCTCGATCAGCGTGTCGCGATAGGCCAGCGTCTCCTCGAATAGCCAGCCGGTATTGAGGAAGATCACGGGGATCGCCGGATCGACGTCCGCCATGACCTTCAGCAGCGTCGCCGATTCCGTTCCGAAGGACGACACCAGTGCGAGCTTTTCACGACCAACCGCCTTCAGAGCCATAGCGACGACCTCTGCGGGAGAGGCATCGCGCAAGGCGCGATCGAGCTCTGCCGCCGAAGGCAGCGTGGACACGGACGAGACCTGAGGCGCGATTGCGTTCACGTGCCGACACCTTCGGAGTGACGCAGCTGCATGCGCCGGTGCAGCGCCGTGATACGGCCGTCGCCGGTCGGCTGGTAGAACACCGAGTAGCGCTTTGCCGTCAGCATGAAGGCTTCGGCATCGGCCTGCTTCTTGACCTCGAAGGAATCGAAGCCGGCACGCAGCATGAACACGAACTGGTCGCGCAGCACCTGGCCGGTGGCGCGCAGATCGCCACGATAGCCATAGCGTTCCCGCAGCAGCCGCGCCTGGCTGTAGGCGCGTCCGTCGCGGAAGCTCGGGAACACCAGCGCGACCACGGCGAGCTTGACGAGATACGGCACGAGCTCGGCGATGTCGCGATTGTTCGGCCAGATCACGCCGACCTTGCCGGCGCGCTTGAGCAACGCATCAGCCTCGCCGACGAAACGCTCGGCCGGGACCAGGATGTCGCCGCTCTCGGGCAGCGGCGTGTCGACGGCGAGCTTGACGAAACTGTCGTCGACGATTTTTCCGCCGTTAACGAGTGGCATAGACGCGCTCCTTGAAGGGTTCGACGCCGAGGCGTTTTACGGTGTCGACGAACAGCTCCTCCGGGCGCTCGCGCAGCGCAAGATAGGCTTCGACGATGTCCTCGACGACGTCGGCGACCTCGTCGAACTTGACGCCGGGGCCGATCAGATTACCCAGCGCGGCACTCTCGTCGGCACGGCCGCCGATGGTGATCTGGTAGACCTCCTCGCCGTTCTTCTCGACGCCGAGAATGCCGATATGGCCGACATGGTGGTGACCGCAGGCATTGATGCAGCCGGAGATGTTGATGTGCAGACGGCCGATCAGGTTGGCGAGCTCGTGATTGGCAAAGCGCCGCGTCAGCTCCTGCGCGATCGGGATCGAGCGCGCATTCGCCAGCGAGCAATAATCCAGCCCCGGGCAGGCGATGATGTCGGTGATCAGGTTGACGTTCGGCGTTGCCAGGCCAAGCTTGTCGAGCGCCTTCCACAGCGCCGGCAGGTCGCGCTTGGCGACGTGCGGCAGAGCCAGGTTCTGCTCGTGGCCGACGCGAAGCTCACCGAACGAATATTTGTCGGCGAGATCAGCCAGCGCATCCATCTGCTCCGCCGTGGCATCGCCCGGAGGCGCCCCGATCGGCTTGAGCGAGATCGTCACGATGGAGTAGCCGGGGTTCTTGTGCGCGGCGACCGAGTTCTTGCGCCACGCTTCGAAATCGGGATCGGCCGCGGCCTGCCGCAGCTCGTCCGGCATGTGCGGCAGCTTTTCATACGCCGGATAGATGAAGCGCGAGCGGATGTCCTCGATCACTTCGTCATCGATCTGAAGCGAGGAGTAGCGGATCTGCTGCCACTCCTCCTCGACCTCGCGGGAGAATTTCTCGATACCGAGCTCGTGCACCAGGATCTTGATGCGCGCCTTGTAGATGTTGTCGCGGCGGCCGTACTGATTGTAGACGCGCAGGATCGCCTCGATATAGCTCAGCAGATCGCGGCCGTGAACGAAGTGCTTGATGGTCTTGCCGATGAACGGCGTGCGGCCGAGGCCGCCGCCAACCAGCACCTCAAAACCGGTTTCGCCCTTCTCATTCTTGATCAGGCGCAGACCGATGTCGTGAACCTTGATCGCGGCGCGATCGTGGTCCGACGCAGTGATCGCGATCTTGAACTTGCGCGGCAGGAACGAAAATTCCGGATGCAGCGTGGTGTGCTGACGGATCAGCTCGGACCAGATACGGGGATCCTCGATCTCCCCGGGCGCGACGCCGGCCCACTGGTCCGAGGTGACGTTGCGCATGTTGTTGCCGGAGGTCTGCATCGCATGGATGCCGACTTCGGCGAGATCGGCCAACGCGTCCGGCAGGTCCGAAAGCTTGATCCAGTTGAACTGGATGTTCTGCCGCGTGGTGAAATGGCCGTAGCCGCGGTCGTATTTGCGCGCGACATGGGCAAGCGCCCGCAACTGGTTCGACGCCAGCGTTCCATAGGGAATCGCGACGCGGAACATGTAGGCGTGTAGTTGCAGATAGACGCCGTTCTGCAAGCGCAGCATCTTGAATTCGTCCTCGGTGAGCTCGCCCGAAAGGCGGCGCTGCACCTGGTCGCGGAATTCCGAGACGCGCTCGTTGACAAGCGTGCGGTCGATTTCGTCGTAAGCATACATTGAAGCGTGCCTTAACCCTGAGCCGGCAGCTCGATGGTGACGCCGGCCTTGCGGATCTGTTCGCGCAGATTGCCCGGCTCGATCTTGCCGTCATCGCCAAGCTGCACCGGTGCGATATAGGGACCGATGGCGCCGACGTCATCGGCAACGGCTTCGGCAAGCAACGCCTTCGCCTCGTCGGAATTGCGCACGATCGCGGCATCAGCGAGTTCCGCCGACCAGCCCTTGCTGCCGGTCCGGTAGACGACGATGCCGTCCCAGGTGCGGTTGGCGGTCACGATGGAGGGACCGGCGATCTTGATTTTCTGTTGCAGGGGGGAGGTCATTCGGCAGCATCCAGGAGGTCAGAGATGATTTGTTTGGGTGTTTGGCGGCGAAGCGAACCGGCATGCCGGACCACGTCGCCGATGACGAGGATGGCGGGACCGCCATGGGTCCGCCGCACCAGCTCGGGCAGGTCGCGCAGCGTGCCGATCGCGCCTTGCGCGTCGGGACGCGTGACCCGGGCGAACACGCCGACCGGTGTCTCCGGCGAACGGCCGGCGGCGAACAGGCCGGCGCGGATCGCGGGCGCAGCCGTCATGCCCATGTAGACCACGACGGTCATCTTGGTGTCGGTCAGCGTCGACCAGTCCACGGTCTCGGCGTCGCGCGCCTTGTGCGCGGTGAGGAAGGTGATCCGGGTCGCTTCATGGCGGTAGGTGAGCGGCACCTCGAAATCGGCGGCGCCGCCGAGGCCTGCGGTGATGCCGGGAATGATCGAATAGGTGACGCCGGCGGCGCGCAGCGCTTCGACCTCTTCGCCGCCACGGCCGAACACGAAGGGATCGCCGCCCTTCAGCCGCACCACGCGCTGACCGGCTTGCGCGGCCTCGATCATGCGCTTGTTGATGGCGTCCTGGCCGATGCCAGGCTTGCCGACGCGGCGGCCGACCGGAACGCGCGTGGTGTCGCGGCGGATGCGGTCGAGAATTTCGGGTGAGACCAGCTCATCGTGAAAGACAATGTCGGCGTCCTGCAACGCGCGCAGCGCCTTGATGGTGAGAAGGTCAGGATCGCCGGGACCGGCGCCAACCAGCGCGACCGAGCCTTCCGGCTTGTCGGCGCGCGCGAATTCAGACGGATCGGCAATCGCCTTGAGCGCGGCATCCGCGTCGCTTTTGCGGCCGGCGAGCACGGCCGCGCCGATCGGGCCGTCAATGACGCGCTCCCAGAAGCGGCGGCGCAGCGGAAACTCGGCAATGCGCTCGTTGATGGATTTGCGGAAGCCGCCGATGAACTCGGCGAGCTCGCCAATGCGCGCCGGCAGCAGCGCCTCGATCTTCTCGCGCACGCGCCGCGCCACCACCGGCGAGATGCCGCCGGTGCCGACCGCGACCACGACATCGCCGCGATCGACGATCGCCGGGAAGATGAAGCTGGAATGTTCGAGATCGTCCATGACGTTGACGGGCAGACCGAGCGCCTTGGCGCGGACCGACACGGCGACACCGACGTCGCCTGCGCCCGCGCATACGATGGCGATGACACCTGACAGATCGGCGGTCAGCGGATCGCCGGCCGCGATTTCGATACGCGCCTCGTCCTCGGAGCTCAGAGCCAGATCATGATTGCCGTCGATCGCGTGCACGCGGAGGCGCGCGCCGGCAGCGGTGAGCACGCGCAATTTTGCGCGCAGAAGCTCTCCCGCGCCGATGAGGACCACCGGACCGGCCTTGAGATCGAGGAACACCGGCAAGAACCGCATGCGATACTCGCTTCCCCCACATCCGGGGTTGACTGGAATTATTTTCTATATATGTGTCGTTTCGAGCGCGCAAAGAGAAATTTTTTTCTTCTCTTCTGCACCGCAACTATAGAAAATTCGCCTCCAAACGCAAAGTGGCAGAGATGCATCTTCTCAGGACCGATTCCGGTGCAGATGGACGGGATTCCCGGCCCGCCGTTTCCGAGCAAATTCCTCTCGGGCTGACTGCCCCCAGCATGGACCATTTGGACCAGCTGGAAGCACAGAGCATCTACATCTTCCGCGAGGCTTTTGGCCGTTTGAAGAAGATCGCCCTGCTGTGGTCGCTCGGCAAGGACTCCAACGTCATGATCTGGCTGGCGCGGAAGGCATTCTTCGGCCGGCTGCCGTTCCCGGCCCTCCATGTCGATACCGGCAAGAAGTTTCCGGAGATGTATCGCTTCCGCGATTATTACGGCAAGGAATGGGATCTCGATCTGCGCGTCGAGCCCTGCCCGCCCATCGATGCCGTCGACCCAACGCTGCCGCCCGCCGCCCGTTCCGCCGCGCGAAAAACCGAGGGCCTCAAGATGGCGCTCGGCAAATACGGCTTTGACGGCCTGATCGCCGGCATCCGCCGCGACGAGGAGGCGACGCGCGCCAAGGAGCGCGTGTTCTCGCCCCGCGGGCTCGAAGGCAATTGGGACGTCCGCGACCAGCCGCCGGAGTTCTGGGATCATTTCAATGCATCGCCGCCACAGGGCGCGCATTTGCGCATTCACCCGATCCTGCATTGGACCGAGGCCGACATCTGGGCCTACACCAAGCGCGAGAACATCCCGATCATCCCGCTGTATCTCGCCAAGGACGGCAAGCGCTACCGCTCGCTGGGCGATCAGGACATCACCAACCCGGTCGCCTCGACCGCGTCGAACATCGACGAGATCCTGATCGAGCTCGAGCAGACCAAGGTGCCGGAGCGCGCGGGACGCGCGCTCGACCACGAGACCGAGGACGCCTTCGAGCGCCTGCGCGTCGCCGGCTATCTCTGATCCAAGGACGCGAGCGCGACATGAACATGATCGTTACCCCCGCTTCGCCCGCCACGCCGAACGGCACCACGCGACCGCAGGTCCGCATCGTCATCGTCGGCCATGTCGACCACGGCAAGTCGACGCTGGTCGGCCGCCTCCTGCATGAGACCGGCAGCCTGCCCGACGGCAAGCTCGAGATGCTCAAGGCCGTCAGCGCGCGGCGCGGCATGCCGTTCGAATGGTCGTTCCTGCTCGACGCGCTCCAGACCGAGCGCGACCAGGGCATCACCATCGACACCACGCAGATCCGCTTCCGCACCAATTCGCGCGACATCGTGCTGATCGACGCGCCCGGCCATGCGGAGTTCCTGCGCAACATGATCACCGGGGCGTCGCAGGCCGACGGCGCGGTGCTGATCATCGATGCGCTCGAAGGCGTGCGTGACCAGACCCGTCGGCACGGCTATCTCCTGCATCTGCTCGGCGTGAAGCAGGTTGCGGTCGTCGTCAACAAGATGGACCGCGTCGATTTCTCCGCCGAACGTTTCAAGGACATCAGTGACGAGATCTCGGCGCATTTGCAGGGCCTCGGCGTCAAGCCCACAGCCGTGATCCCGATCTCCGCGCGCGACGGCGACGGCGTCGCCGAACGCACCGACCGCATCGGCTGGTACAAGGGACCGACCGTGGTCGAGGCGCTGGACCGGCTCGAGCCGGCCCGGCCGCTGGAAGCGCTGGCGCTGCGCCTGCCGGTGCAGGCGATCTACAAGTTCGACGACCGCCGCATCGTCGCCGGCCGCATCGAGTCCGGCAGCCTCATTGCCGGCGACGAGATCGTGATCATGCCTGCCGGCAAGATCGCCAGGATCAAGACGGTCGAGAGCTGGCCGGTGACGCCGGTCGCAGGACGTCAGGGCGCGGGCCGCTCGGTCGGCATCACGCTCGACCGCGAATTGTTCATCGAGCGCGGCGACATCATTGCGCATACCGACGCCGCCCCCCGCGAGACGCGCCGGCTGCGCGCACGCATCTTCTGGCTGCACGACAAGCCGCTCGCCAAGGGCGATCAGCTGCTGGTGCGTTGTGGACCGAAGGAAAGCCGCGCCACCGTCGTCGCCATCGAGAAGGCGGTCGACCCCGGTGAGCTCTCCAGCACCGAGAACAAGGCGATCGGCCGCAATCATGTCGGCGAGATCGACATCTCCCTGTCCAATCCGATCGCAACCGATCCCTACACGGAAAATCCGCGCACCGGCCGCCTCGTGATCGAGGTCTCCGGGCGCATTGCCGGCGGCGGCCTCGTGCTGTCGGTCGATGCCGGCCAGCGTGCCGTGCCTGTCGACATCGTGCCGGTGGAATCCGCGCTGCGGCCGGACGAGCGCTCCGCCCGCTATCGTCACAATGGCGCGGTGGTCTGGCTCACCGGCCTGCCGGCCTCCGGCAAGTCGACCCTGGCGAAGGCGCTGGAGCGACGGCTGTTCACCAATGGCGGCTCGCCGATCCTGCTCGACGGCGACACGCTGCGCGCCGGGCTCAATAGCGATCTCGGCTTCTCCGCCGCCGACCGCAGCGAGAACATCCGCCGCCTCGCCGAGGTCGCCACGCATCTGGCCCGCAACGGCCACATCGCGATCGTTGCCGCCGTCTCGCCCGCCCGTGAAGACCGAGCCACCGCGCGCCGCATCGCCGACACCGCCTTCCGCGAGATCCATGTCGCGACACCGGCCGGCGTCTGCGAGGAGCGCGACCCCAAGGGCCACTACAAGAAGGCCCGCGCGGGAGCGCTTGCCTCCTTTACGGGCATCGGCAACGACTACGAGACGCCGCAAGCGGCCGAGCTCGTGATCGACACCTCGGCGCGGACGGTCGCCGAGGCGGCCGACGAGATCGAGCAGATGCTGAAGACCACCGGCGTGCTGTTCGATGAAGTCGTGGACCTCGCTGCGAATATTTGAGGCTGTCCTAGTCCCCGCTGTCGTCGTCCGGCTTGACCGGGCGACCCAGTATTCCAGAGACAGCGTTGGGATACGGAAAAGCCGCTGCGTACTGGATTCCCCGCCTTCGCGGGGAATGACACCGGTGTGTGCCGCCCTCACCTCACCTTGACATTTTGACAAGCCCCTGGGGGTCTTCTCACCGCCCCGATTTTGGGGCTAATAGGTCTCTGAAAGCTGCCCCCTGTGGGCGCATTTTGCTGCTGTCGGGTCAAAAGCAGCCAAAAACAGCCATTTCCAACAAGAAAGACCATCATGAAACGCGTCGACGCCCACGGATTGAAGATCGCTCCCGTCCTGTTTGACTTCATCGCCAAGGAAGCGGCCCCGAAAACGGGGATCGCGCCGGATGCGTTCTGGGCCGGCGTTGCAGGCATCATCAAGGAGTTGGGGCCGAAGAACCGCGCGCTGCTGGCGGTGCGTGACACGCTGCAGGCCAAGATCGACGACTGGCACCGCGCCAGCAAGGGCAAGGCGTTCGACCTCGACGCCTACACCGCCTTCCTGAAGGAGATCGGCTATCTCGTCCCGGAGCCCGCGACGCAGAAGGTCGAGACCGCCAATGTCGACGAGGAAATCGGCAAGATCTGCGGCCCGCAGCTCGTCGTCCCCCTCACCAACGCCCGCTATGCGCTGAACGCGGCGAATGCGCGCTGGGGCTCGCTCTATGACGCCTTGTACGGCACCGACGCGATCCCGCACGATCCGTCCGAGAGCGGCAAGGGCTACAACAAGGCCCGCGGCGACAAGGTCATCGCGAAAGCAAAAGCGTTCCTCGATGCCGCCGCGCCGCTGGCGACCGGCAGCCACACCGACGTCACCGCCTATAGCGTGGTCGCGGGCCAGCTCGCGGTGAAGCTGAAGAGCGGCAACGCGACCGCGCTGAAGAACGCCGTGCAGTTCGCGGGCTTCCAGGGCGATGCGGCCGCGCCGAGCGCCGTGCTGCTCGCCAACAACGGCCTGCATGTCGAGGTCAAGATCGACCGCAGCAGCACCATCGGCAAGGACGATCCGGCCGGCGTCGCCGACATGATCATGGAATCCGCCGTGTCGACCATTCTCGACATGGAGGACTCGGTCGCTGCCGTCGACGCCGAGGACAAGGTGCTGGTCTATCGCAACACGCTCGGCCTGATGAACGGCACGCTGTCGGCCGACTTCGAGAAGGGCGGCAAGACGCTGACGCGTTCGCTCAATGCCGACCGCTCCTACAAGACGCCTGACGGCAAGAGCGAGGTCAAGCTGCACGGCCGCAGCCTGCTGCTGATGCGCAATTGCGGTCACCACATGTTCACCGATGCGGTGCTGGACGAGAGCGGCGAGGAGATTCCGGAAGGCCTGCTCGATGCCGCCGTCTCCGGCCTGCTCGCGATCCACGACCTCAAGGGCAACTCCAAGACCAAGAACAGCCGCACCGGCTCGGCCTACATCGTCAAGCCGAAGATGCACGGCCCCGACGAAGTGTCGCTGACCTGCGAGATTTTCGACCGCGTCGAGAAGTTGCTCGGCCTGCCCGAGAACACGCTCAAGGTCGGCATCATGGACGAGGAGCGGCGCACCACCGTCAACCTCAAGGCCTGCATCCAGCGCGCCTCCAAGCGCATCATGTTCATCAACACCGGCTTCCTCGACCGCACCGGCGATGAGATCCACACCTCGATGGAAGCGGGTCCGATGATCCGCAAGAACGAGATGAAGGCGCAGGCCTGGATCAAGGCCTATGAGGACTGGAACGTCGACATGGGCCTGATCGATGGCTTGCCCGGCCACGCCCAGATCGGCAAGGGGATGTGGGCCGCGCCCGACAAGATGGCGGACATGCTGCAGCAGAAGCTTGCCCATCCGCAGGCCGGCGCCACCACTGCCTGGGTCCCCTCGCCGACCGCGGCGACCTTGCACGCGCTACACTATCACCAGGTCAACGTCACCGCGCGCCAGCAGGAGCTGACCAAGGGCGGACCCCGCGCAAAGCTGTCGGACATCCTCACCATCCCGGTGTCGAAATCGAACTGGGCACCCGACGACGTCAAGCAGGAGATCGACAACAACTGCCAGGGCATTCTGGGTTACGTCGTGCGCTGGATCGACCAGGGCGTCGGCTGCTCCAAGGTGCCTGACATCCACGATGTCGGCCTGATGGAAGACCGCGCGACCTTGCGCATCTCCAGCCAGCATCTCGCCAACTGGCTGCACCAGGGCGTCATCACGGAAGCGCAGGTGATGGAATCGCTCAAGCGCATGGCCGTCGTCGTCGACAAGCAGAACGCCGGCGATGCGATCTACAAGCCGATGGCGCCCGCCTTCGACGGCGTTGCCTTCAAGGCGGCCTGCGACCTCATCTTCAAGGGACGCGAGCAGCCGAACGGTTACACCGAATACATCCTCACCGCGCGCCGCCGCGAGGCGAAGGCGGCTGGTTGAATCTGCTCACTTGGATGTCAAAAGCCCCGGCCTCGGCCGGGGCTTTTCGTTGGGCGAAACGTCGCGGCGCGCATCGGAACGGCCGCTCGCCGGTCGCGTTGTACGGCCATCAACCCCATGGGAGATGGTCATGGACTGGAATCGCATCGAAGGAAACTGGAAGCAGTTCAAGGGTTCCGCGAAAGAGAAGTGGGGCAAGCTCACTGACGACGACCTGCAACTGATCGAGGGACGCCGCGAGCAGCTCGAAGGCCGGCTTCAGGAACGTTACGGCAAGGCAAAGGATCAGGTTCGTCAGGACGTCGACGACTGGCTCAAGTCGCTGCACTAGCCCAGCACGAACGAAGCCCCGACTCAGGCCGGGGCCTTTTGTTGGACACCCGTAGCCCGGATGGAGCGAAGCGAAATCCGGGGCCGCTCGCCCGGCAGGCGGCACCTTCCCGGATTGCGCTGCGCTCCATCCGGGCTACAAGGCCCCCGCTAGAACACCGTGAGGTATTTCAGCAGCGACACCACGCCGATGATGATGACGATCACGCGCGCGATCTGCTTGGCGCGGCCGTCCATCGGCAGCATGTTGATGAGGTAGAGCACGAGAATGACGACGAGAAAGGTGACGAGTGCGCCGACCAGCATCGCTAGGACCCCCCTTCAGGCAAATTGCTGACAGTCTCTTAACGCGCAACTCCCGCGTTGGTTCCATCGCAGCAACCCACTGCAACTTCTAGTAAATGCGTACTTCTACGATGAGCCGCCCCTCCTAAAACTTTACCCTTTTCGTTTCAGATGCGGAAACCGTTTGGGCCATGAGCCGCAAACGGCATGCGATTGCCGAACTGCCGCGCCCCCGTTTGTCGATGTTGCCGGGCGTCTTCACGAACTTTGAAATGGGAATTTTGGGGGGACTTCGATGCTCAATCGTCTGACCATATCCGCGCTGCTGAAAGCAGTGATTGCGATCACGTCGGTCTGTGTGGTGATTGCGCTCTCGCTCACCGCCTACGAGTCCTGGGGGCGCCTGAAGACCGCCAGCCGCATCTCGCAGATCGCTGACGCCTCCGCCGATCTGTTCAAGGCGATGCACAATCTGCGCACCGACCGCTCGACCACCAACCGGCTCCTCAACTCCACCGAGCCGATGGATTCCGAGATCGAAAAATATCTGCGCGCGATCCGGGACGCCGAGATGCCGGCGATGGCACGCGCGCTGGCGCTGTTGCCCGCCATGGAGTTTCCGCAGTCGAGCACGTTGGTGCCGGAGCTCGCGCGTCTGTACAAATCGGCGAGCGAGCAGCAGAAGCAGTTTTGGGAAGACGTGGCCAAACCGAAGGATCAGCGCCGCGCGGGCCTGCCGAAGGACTACATGGGGACGACGCAAGGGCTGCTCGAGACGCTGGACAAGCTCTCGAACGTTCTGGCCGCAACCGTCAACCACCAGGACGCGGCGATCGACCAGTTGCTCTCGATCAAGCAGAACGCCTGGCTGCTCCGCAACACCGCGGGCGAAGCGTCGCTGATCGTCTCGACCGGTCTCAACGCCGGCCGCATCACGCCGGAGGCCCGTCTCGCCTATACCCAATTCGTCGGCGGAACGACCGCGATGTGGCAGGCGCTGGAATTGTCGACGTCCGGCATGCAACTGCCGCCGGCCCTGTCGTCCGCCGTGGCCGCAGCCAAGACCGCCTATTTCGATCCGCAATATCTGGCGCTTCGCGATCGTCTCGCCAACACACTCGCCAATGGCGAGAAGGCCGAGATGACCGCGAACCAATGGACTCCGGTCACGGTGGGACGCCTGTCCAGCGCGGTTGCCGTGGCCGAGAGCGCACTCGATGCCGCCAAGGGCCATACGCTGGATCAACGCGACGCAGCTCAACGCGCGCTGATTATGCAGCTCGTGCTGCTGGCGCTCGCCATCGGCCTTGCCGCCGGCGCGATCATGCTGGTCAGCCGCCGCGTCATCACCCCGCTCAACACCATCCGCGATGCCATGCTGAAGGTCGCCGGCGGCGATCTGGCCGTCAACAGCGGCTATCTCGACCGCCAGGACGAGATCGGCGCGCTGGCCGGCGCGCTGGAAACCTTCAAGCAGCAGGCGACCGAAAAACTCAAGATCGAGGAGCACGAGCGCGAACGCAACGTCGGCGCAGCCGCACGCCAGCGCGCCGTCGAGGCTTATGTCGGGGAGTTCGAGGGCGCCGTGCGCAAGACGCTCGGCGAATTGAGCGAGGCGTCCGGCGAGATGCGCAAGACGTCAGGCGATCTCTCAAACGTGTCGCGTCAGACCAATGACCGGGTCCAGACGGCCGGGAAGGCTTCGAACGACGCGTCCATGAGCGTCGACAGCGTCGCCGCGGCCGCCGAGGAGCTCTCCGCCTCGATCAACGACATCAGCCAGCAGGCCGCGCATGCCGCAGGCATCGCCAGCCGCGCCGTGACCCAGGCGCGTGAGACTGACGGCACGGTGCAGGGATTGCAGAAGTCGGCCGGCCGCATCGGCGAGGTCGTCGGCCTGATCAACACCATTGCGCAGCAGACCAATCTGCTGGCGCTCAACGCGACGATCGAGGCGGCCCGCGCCGGCGATGCCGGACGCGGCTTCGCGGTGGTGGCCTCGGAGGTGAAGTCGCTGGCGAGCCAGACGGCGAAGGCGACCGAGGAAATCTCCGAGCAGATCGCCGACATCCAGAAGGTCGCGGGCGACGCCATCAACGCAATCCAGACCATCGGCGGCATCATCGGCGAAGTGAACGAGGTCGCGACCGCCATCGCCGCCGCGGTGCAGGAGCAGGGCGCGGCGACCCAGGAAATCACCCGCAGCACGCAGTTCGCGGCGCAGGGCACCAAGAACGTCACGGACAACATCACCGGCGTGAAGGCCGACGCGGACGCCGCCGCAGCCGCTGCCGACAACGTCAAGCACGCCTCCGAGATGCTGGAGAGCCAGAGCCGCCAGCTCGGCCATGAGGTCAGCGACTTCCTGGGGAAGATCCGCGCGGCGTAAGGGCTGCGAGTTGGGTCCCGGATCGGCGCTCCGCTTGTCCGGGACGACGGCGGAGATGGAGGCGACAGCGCCGCGCCCCACCCGAAGCCACCTACTCCTTCGCCACCACCGGCACCTGACGGAACCTTGCGCGGACCGACTCCGGCAGCGGAGAAAAATTCATCGCAACACCGCGGCGGTCGTTGGCGTTGCGGTTGGCGACGACGAGGCCCTCGCTGCCCGCGACGATGTCGCCCTTGCGCAGGGTGGGATCCTCCTCGGCCTTGACCTGAGCGAGACCGACCGGATCCTTGCCGTTGCAGGTGCAGCCCGCGACGATCTCGTTGCGATAGCGGAACGCGTTCGGCAGCTCGGAATAGGATTTTCCCTTGTCCGTCGTAGCGTCGTCGATGTTACTGCCGTAGACCAGCGAGGTTTCCGACGTCGGGCAGAAGCTCTTGCAGGATTGCGCCTTGCTCTCGGCATCATTTCCCTGCGCCGGGAAGTAGCGACCGTCGCAACCGCGCACGCAATAAGCGGTGCCGCCGCCATAGGAAGCCCGCTGGCGCGGTGTGTCGTAGCGCGGCATGTCGTCATTCGCGAACGGCATCTGGATTTGCGGCGGCGGCCGCCTTCCGAAGCCACCGAACAGCGCCGAGAAGAAATCCTCCGCATGCGCCGATGGCGTCAGCGCGAGGCCGACGGAGGCGACGGCGAAGACCGCCGCCGCACCGCTCGCCAGTTTGCTGATCGAACGTCCAGTCATGTGACCTCACTCAGTTTCTTTAGTTCACGGCCGACGTCGGGATATTCAGCGCCTGCCGGCCTGAGGGCAGCGTCGTCATCGCCGGACGCTTGCGCCAGGAATCATTCCCCTTGTCACCTCCCTTGGCCATCAGCGGCGCATTCTTCGGCAGCACCACGACCTTGGTGCCGACACTGACGCGGCTGAAGAGATCGCTGACGTCCTCGTTGGTGAGACGGATGCAGCCGGAGGAGACGAACTTGCCGATGGTGGTGGGATCGTTGGTGCCGTGGATGCGGTATTCGCTCGAGCCGAGATACATCGCGCGTGCACCGAGCGGATTGCCCGGGCCGCCGGCGACGAAGCGCGGCAGATAGGGCTGGCGCGCGATCATCTCGGCCGGCGGATGCCAATCCGGCCATTCCGCCTTGCGCGTCACGCTCTGCACGCCTGCCCAGGTGAAGCCTTCGCGGCCGACGCCGACGCCGTAACGGATCGCGCGGCCATTGCCGAGCACATAATAAAGGTAGGTGTTGGCGGTATCGATCACGATGGTGCCGGCGGGCTCACCGCGGTCGAAGCTGACGATTTGCTTGCGCAGCCGGTCAGGCAGCGCAGCGTCCTCGTCCGCGGCTTGCGGCCCAGCCGAATAGCCCTGCGAATAGGTCGCCTGGTCTTGCGGATAAGCCTGCGGCTGCATCGGCGCGTAGCCGAGCCTCTGGGCGTGTGCCGCGAACGGCACGGTCAGCAATGCTGTCGCGAAGGCAAAAGCGGTGACGGCGCGCGGCGAGAAGCTGCGGCGGGCTGAAGACAACTTTGTCATGTGCTGCCCCGTGAGATGTCTGCATCAGGGTGATGCGGCTTCCTAACAAACGCGGACGAACCGACTCAAGTTCCACTGAGCGATGCGGCGATGAAGTCACAGTCAAGCGAGCGCAGCTTCACGAAGCCGCGATGGAACCGGAGCCCACTCTGCACGTTGGTTGAACGGGTCATCAATGGGCGCGCGGAGGCTCCCGTGCGGGAGAAGTATTGTGCGCGTCCTTCCCAGTGAACGTCTGATGTCCGGCAGCAGCGAAGGTGAACCCCTCCCCGGCAGTCATGCCGAGTTGCCGCCGGTGATCCGCCGCGCCGAGTTCGTCGCCTTTGCGCTTGCCGGCCTGCTGCTGATCGCCGTGGTCGCGGTCCTCTACATTGCGAAGGCGTTCTTTCTCCCGGTCGTGATGGCCATTGTCGCCGGGACCATGTTGTCGCCGGCCGCATCCTTCCTGGAGCGGCGGCACGTCCCGCGTGCGGTCGGCGCCGTCCTGATCGTGATCGCGGTGACCGCGCTTGTTACCTTCGTGTTCGCGCTGATTGCGGCGCCCGCGATGGAGTGGAGCTCGCGCCTGCCCGAGCTCGGCGCCCAGTTGAAGGACAAGCTGCACGTCTTCGACCGGCCGCTGGCCTTGTGGAAGGAGCTGCAAATCATGGTCGGCGGCCCCGAGGGGTTGCCGGGTTTCCAGGTGCCGAAATTCGAATGGGTGCAGCCGACGCTGGAATTCCTGTCGCCGACCTTCGCCGAATTCCTGCTGTTCTTCGCCACGCTGATCCTGTTCATCGCGAGCTGGCGCGACCTGCGGCGGGCGCTGATCATGACCTTTGGCGACCGCGATGCACGCCTGCGCACGCTGCGGATACTGAATGAGATCGAGATTCATCTCGGCAATTACCTCCTGACCGTCACCGTCATCAATATCGGCGTCGGCATCGCAACCGGCGTTGTCTGCGCGCTCACCGGCATGCCCAATCCGGCCGGGCTCGGCGCGCTCGCGGCGGCGCTCAACTTCATCCCTATCATCGGACCGATCGCGATGTTCGTCGTCCTGGTCGTGGTTGGGCTCGTCGCCTTCCCGACGCTGGGTGGCGGGTTGATGGCCGGGCTCGCCTTCGGCGGCATCACCTTCCTGGAAGGGCACTTCGTCACGCCGACCATCATCGGGCGCAGGCTGGCGCTGAACGCACTCGCCGTGTTCATCGCACTGGCGTTCTGGACCTGGCTGTGGGGGCCGATGGGCGCGTTCCTGTCGTCGCCGCTGCTGATCGTCGGGCTGATCCTGAAGGAGCACCTGATGCCGGTGAATTCGCCGCAGCTGCCGCAGGAGTAATGGGATCCCGCGAACGGAACTTCCGTCATAACGAAACGTTTTCCGGCTATCTCAGCCGCCAACAATTCGGAGCCCCAGATGTCAACGAGCAACGCCGAAGCCGGGATGAGAGACTGGACCGACAAAGCCACCAGAGAACGCCTCGAGAAGGATGTAGCAGCCGTGAAAAGCGATATCGCCGCCCTCACCGATCAGATCACCGACGCGCTCAATACCTTTGCAAACGCCACGGGCAAGCAGGCTCGGCGTGGTTACAAGCAGGCACGCGAGAACATGGATTCGACGCTCGACGACATGTCGGAGCGCGGCAGCGCCATGATGGGTGCGGCGCAGGACGCCTACGGCTCGATCGAGGAGACGCTGGAGGACGCGATCACGCAGCGGCCGCTTGCGACCGTCGGGATCGCGCTCGGCATCGGCTTCCTGATCGGCGCCGCCTGGCGCCGGTAAGGCTGCCGGGATCGCGGTGACGGCGCGCTGTGGCGCCGCCGCGATCGGCTGGCGCAAATTTGGCTTGTGGGGCATTGAGGAGCAAGTCCATGTTTCAACGCATCATCGATGGTATCAGCGCATCGACCGGCGCGACGGTCCGGCTGACGTCGCTCGCCGCAGGCGCTGCGTTCGCGCTGTTCATCACCACATGCTTCCTTTGCGCCGCCGCCTTCATCTCGGTGCTCCAGACCTACGGACCGGTGCAGGCCTGCCTCGCCGGCGCCGGCATCTTCTTCCTGCTGACGCTCACCGCTGCCGGGACCTATTGGGGCTACAAGCGCCAGATGCAGGAGCGTGCCCGGATCGCGGCCGAGCGCGCCGCGAAATCGGCGGCCTCGAGCATGCTTGCCGATCCCATGCTGATCGCGACGGGGCTTCAGATCGTGCGCGCCATCGGGGTCAAGCGGCTGCTGCCGATCCTGGCGATCGGCGGCGTTGCCCTTGGAATCATGGCAAGCCGCGCCGGCGCCCCCGACGAGGCGGCGGCTGAGCCGGCCGAGTAGCACTGGCAATCCGGATCAGTTCCGGCTGCGGACGATGCAGATCGCGGCTACCGCGAGCGGAACGGTCAGCGCGATCCACGACAATTGTAGCCATATTCCAGTCTGGCCCAGCAGCGCCGACAGCAGGCCGAAAATGCTCAGCGCCGCGAGCAAGGCCGGCCAGCGCCAGATCAGGCTCGGCGAACGGTTGGTCATTCTGCCGCTCCCGGCGACGACAACGGCAGAGCCGAGGTGGACCGTTGCGGCGTCTTCGCGGCCCGAGACCGCGCGAACCAGAGATACAGCCCGCTGCCGAGCACGAAGATGGTGACGAGGTCAAGCACCACCCAGATGATCTTCAGCGGCATGCCGCCATAGTCGCCGAAATGCAGGGGACGCGAGAGTTCGAGCGCGCGCAGATACCAGGGCATGGTGACCGCGGACGCCAGCGCGCCGCTTCTGGCATCGACCAGCACCGGGCTGAACAGGCGCGAGGTCAGCGGCTCCTTGCCCTTGGTCCAGACCACGTAGTGGAAGGGCGAGCCGAATGGCGAGCCCGGATACACCACGCTGGTCGTGGTCATATCGGGCAACGCCGCCTTCACCGTGTCATAGGCCGCTTGCGGCGAAGACAGTTCGGAGGCCTGGGGCATCGGCTTGCCTTGCAGCGGCGCCAGCATCGCGCGCACGTCGGTCTGCTGCCACAGCGCAAACAATGGCGTCGAGAGCTCGTTGATCACCCCGGTGGCGCCGACCACCAGCGCCCAGCCGAGCGTGACGACACCGAGCAGATTGTGCAGGTCGAGCCATTTCAGCCGCGCCGATCGGGCGGCACGCACGGTGCCGAAATCCAGCTTGCGCATGAAAGGCCCGTAGATCGCGATCCCGGACACGATGGCCGCGATGAACAGCAGCGCCATCGCACCGAGGAACAATTCGCCCGCGAGCCCGGCGAACAGGTCGCGGTGCAGGGACAGCATCAATTGCAGAAAGGTGAGCCCGTCCTCGCCGAACGGTTTCGTCTGTTTCAGCACGGCGCCGGTGCGGGCGTCGAACCGGATCGAGTGAAGCGCCCGGCGATTGGCCTTGAACGCCTCCCAGGAGCTCGCCATGAATACCATGATCTTGGGCTCGTCATCGTCGACGAACACCGAGAGGATGGTCTCGCCGGGATACATCATCCGGCTGGCCTCGACGACCCGGTCGAGGCTGATGTTGGGCGTGCCCTCGGCGACCTGCGCATAGGGCAAGGCGTCGTCGAGCAGGCCGTCGATCTCGTCGCGCAGCACCAGCGGCAGGCCGGTGATGCAGATCAGCAGCAGGAACAGCGTGCAGATCAGGCTCGACCATTTATGCACGAACAGCCAGCGCCGCAGCGCCGGCTTTCGCTCGTATACACGTTCCTCGAAGATGGCCTGATCGCTCATGCAGTGACCTCACCAGCGGTAGCGCAACGTCGCGATGACGTTGCGGCGGAGACCGTAATAGCAGCCAGTATCCTGGCAGACCTCCACATACGTCTTGTCGAAGATGTTGGTCACGTTGGCACTCGCGAGAAAGCCCTTGAACTGGGGACCAAGGGCCGCAAGGTCGTAGTGCACGCCGAGATCGAACAGGGTCGTGGCGGGAACGTCGAACGTATTGAGCGAATTGCCCGGCGCGGCGCCGAGATAGCGGACCCCGCCCGACAGGCCGAAGCCGTCGAGCGCGCCCCCGTGAAATGTGTAATCCGCCCAGAGCGAAGCGGCATGAAGCGGTATGCCGGGAACGCGCTTGCCGAGGTTCGTCGTATTCGACTCGGTATTGACGATCTCGGTGTAGGTGTAGGAGCCGAGCATCGTGAGATTGCGGCTTATCTCGCTCTTGCCTTCGAGTTCGACGCCACGTGAGCGTACCTTGCCGGTCTGCACGTTGGAGCGCACGCCTCCGATGATGTGGGTCGGGTCGGGGTCGGGCGTCAGCACGTTCTGCTGTTCGAGGTTGAAGGCCGCCAAGGTCAGGAGCGTCTTCGGATCGGGCTGGTACTTGACGCCGACCTCCTCCTGCTGGCCCCGCGTCGGCTTGAATGCCTGGCCGAAGAAATTGGTGCCGAGCCGCGGCTGGAAGGATTCGGTGTACTGAACATAGGGCGCGACGCCGTTGTCGAACTTGTAAAGCAGCGCGGCGCGCTTGGTCAGGGCGCCGTCCGATTTCGGCGCGGTCGTACCCGCTAGGAGATTGTCGGTGTTGAGGTCAGCCTGGTCGTAGCGCAGGCCGAGCAGCGCGACGAAACCGCCGAACTTGACTTGGTCCTGGCCATAGAATCCCACTTGCTCGAGGTTCTGGCGGTTGTAGGAGGCGACGGAGAGCGGCGGAAGCGGCAGACCGTACACCGGATTGAAAGCATTGATCGCGGGCACACCGATGGTCGCGTTGCGGCCGAGCGCAGTATCGACGGAGTTGCGATAATCGATGCCAAGCAGCGCGGTGTGATCGAGGGGACCGGCCCGGAACTTCAGCTCGCCCTGATTGTCGAGGGCAAGGGAGCGCAGCGTCTCATAGGTCGCGAAGGCGCCACGCGCCAGGCTGAACGGATTGGTCCCTCCACTGGGAGAGACCACCGCAAAGTCGGTCGAGTTGTCCATGTAGCGAAGGTTCTGCCGCACCGTGAGCACGTTGTTGAAATGGTGCTCGAACAGATAGCCGATGGAGGCCACCGTGCGGTCGGTCTTGTCGAAGCCCGGCTCACCCGAATAGAAGCTGGTCGGAATCTTCGCGCCGCCGGCGACGGGGAACACCGTGCCGTTGGCCGGCAGAAGGTTGAAAAAGCCCGCCTTGGGGTCGCGCTGATAGGTGCCGAGGACCGTGAACGTGGTCTGGTTGTCCGGCCGCCATGTCAGCGACGGCGCGATCGAGACGCGCTGATAACCGGTATGATCGACCTGGCTGCCGACGTCGAAGCCGGACGCGGTGAAGCGGTAGAGAAACTCCTTGTTCTTGTCGATCGGCCCGGACAGATCGACGCCTGCCTGAGCACGACCATAGCTGCCGGTCGAGACGAACATCTCGTGATAGGGCTCGAGCGTCGGCCGCTTGGAGACGAGGTCCACCACACCGCCGGGTGAAGCCTGGCCGTACAGCACCGAGGCCGGGCCATGCAGGATCTCAACGCGCTCGAGATTGAACGGCTCGACGATCGGATAGGCAAAGATGCCCGCATTCATCAGCCGGAGCGAGTCGAGATACTGATCGGCGAGGAAGCCGCGAATGTAGATCTGGTCGAAGCGTGCATCCGCACCGGTCGCCTCGGCGCGCACGCCCGACGTATAGCGCACCGCCTGCGAGACGCTCTGCGCGCCCTGGGCCTGGATCTGGTCCTGGGTCACGACGGAAATCGCGACCGGCGTCTCGATCAGCGGCGTATCGGTCTTGGTGCCGGTGCCGCTGCGGGTGGCGACCATGCCGTCGACATGGCCGAAGGCCGATTCCTTGCGACCGGCACCGGCGCCAGCCCCGGCTGCGGCCGCCGCCGCGGCGGCGCGGGCGGCAGTATTGGCGCGGGCGGCGGCTCGCGCACGGGCTGCGCTGCGGCTGCGCGCGGAGGACGGGTTGGCACGCTTCGGAGCCACGCTACCCTCGACGATGACCGGGATCAGCTCGGTTGCCGAGCCGCCGGACGAACCTGCCGTCGATGATTGTGCCGCCGCCGCTCCACTCATTGCCAACAAAACAACCGAGCTGACGGCCCCCACGAACCGCCAGCGCCCCACTTCCAGAATGCCCACGACACTTCCCCAACTTCCGACGGCTGCACATCGGCAGCCGGAGCTAGGAGTTACCGCAGCGGTTCAGTGCTACGGGCTAGAAGCCCTCCAAGCTGGAGATTTTCCATTTCCAGACTTCAGAAGCTCTGCAACCACCCGCAGAATGATGCAGCATCGGCGCCGACAGGTGCCTGTCCGCGCGGGTCCGGGAGGACGACCATCGCCGATGCCGCCCGGCGACCGCAGGGGCAGACCGTCTTCCTTTGCAAAAATTGCGTCACCGGCAAATCGACCGGACGCGCAGAAACGCAGCGACCCGCTTTGCGCAATTTTGCGCCATTCGGTACAAATTCCCGCCCACTCACGCAAACGCTACTCGGATGGGCAGCCAGTTGCCGGTAAAAGCATCATCCTGATTCCAAAACCTATTTTACTCAATGAAACCGTCCGTCAAGGTGAACCTCGCCGCATTTCATCACGACGCCAGGCTTTATCTGACGCTCGGCATTGCCAACTGGTCGGTGTTCGTCGACCACATCCCGAACAACGTCGTCAATTTGCTGACGCTGCGCAATTTCGGCTTCAGCGGCGCGGCCGATCTGTTCGTGTTCGTGGTGGGCTATGGCGTCGCCATCATCCACGGCAGGATCGCGCTGGAGCGCGGCTATGTCGTCGCGGCGACGCGGATCTTTCGCCGGGTCTGGCGGCTCTATGCCGCCTATGTCGTGCTGTTCGTCATCTATATCGACACCATTGCCTATGTCGCCTCGCAGTCGATGGCGCCGGAGATCATCCACGAGTACAACATATCAGGCATTCTCGAGCATCCGCTGCGCATCCTGATCCGCGGCCTCGTGCTCCAGGAAGAGCCGCTCAATCTCGACCTGCTGCAATTGATGATCCCGCTGATGGCATTCTTTCCGTTCGCACTGTGGGGTCTGTTGCGGCGGCCGAACGTGACGCTGGCGGCATCGGTTGCGCTGTACCTTGCCGCGCGCTGGTTCGACTGGAATTTCCGGGTGTATCCGGACCAGGAATGGACTTTCAATCCGTTCTGCTGGCAGATGCTGATGGTGCTGGGCGGCTGGTTCGCCGTGACAGGCGCGCCCGGACGCGCGCTGCACGGGATGTCCTGGCTGCGAATCCTCGCGGGCGCCTATCTCCTCTTCGCGATGGCCGTCACTCTGATGCGGCATTCGCCGGCGCTGTCTCCTTACCTGCCGGACGTCGTCCTCAACGGCATCGCGCCGACCGACAAGGAAAACCTCGCGCCCTATCGCGTGATCCATTTCCTCGCGCTCGCCTTCCTCGCGACCCATTTCATTCCGGCCGATCACCCCGGCCTGAAATTGCGGCCGCTTCAAGCGGTGATCACATGCGGCGAGGAATGGCTTGCGGTATTTTGCGTCGCCGTGTTCCTGTCCTTGGCCGGCCATCTCATCCTGATCACCGGGGCGAACCTGGTGGTGATGCAGATCGCTGTGAGCCTCGTCGGCTTCGCGGCGATGACGGCGGTGGCTTATTACATCGCCTGGTCGAAGCGGCAGGACCTGCCCGCGGCGCTGCGGCAGCAGGCCTAGCTGGCCAAAATAATCGTGCGATTCTGCTAGGCCGAAAGCTGTGGCTGCGCTATGCCGAATGGCTTTGCGTGAGGAGACCGGCGTGGCGATGGTGAAGGGCGGCGGTGACGAGGCTGACAGCGCACCCAGGCGCGGCCGGCCGCGCTCGATCGAGACCACCAACGCCATTCTCGAAAGCGCCTATGCGCTGATGGCGGCCACGGGTCTCGCCACCACAACGATCGACGCCGTCGCGCGCCACTCCAGCGTCTCCAAGATGACGATCTACAAATGGTGGCCGTCACGTGAAGCGCTGCTGATCGACGCCTTCCTGCATCACGCCGCGCAGATGCTGCCGCTGCCGCCGGTGAGTTCCGGAACGCCAGCGGCGCGCGCGCGCCGCCATGCCGCGGCCTATGCCGAAGCGCTCCAGGGCGAGTTCGGCAAGGTGCAGCTCGCCGTCATCTCCGAATGCATCTCCAGGACCGGTTCGGCGGAGCTGTTCTACGCGCGCTATCTGCAATTCCGCCGCGATGCGCTGGTCGAGATGATCGCCGCGGGCCAGACCGACGGAAGCGTTCTGGCCGAGGCGGCGCCTGAAGATCTTTACGACGCGATCTACGGCAGCCTGTTCTACCGCTACGTGTTCGGCATCGCGCCGATCACGCCGGCCTATGCGCGCAATCTGGTCGACATGGTCTTGCAGCCGAAGGATTAGCGAGGCGGCTATCGTGCAGGCCTGACCGGCGCGGAGAGCTTGTCGGTGCGATCGCGCTCGGTCATGTCGACCACCGTTTCCATCGGCGCGGTGAGCTCATAAACGTAGGAGACGTCGGTGAAGTAGCGCTTGGCGGTGCCGCCGAGCGCCTCTGGCGCGACACGGTCGAGCAGGATCAGGCCGAAATCGGAATCGGGACGACGCGTCGCCTCGCTGGTGTTGAACTCCTCCCAGCGGAAATGGAAGACCTCATCGGTCCCCTCGCCCGTCACCGTCCAGTTCGCGGTGATGTGCGGATGCTTGCCGACCAGCGACAGGCCCTCGTCGGAATGCGAGGCGAGCTCGAAGAACAGCAGCGACAGGCTTTGCGCCGCGCGCGCGCTGACCGCGATATCAGGACCGGTGACGGCGATGCGGTCGGCGTGCGGAATGGCGCGCGCCTCGAACAGGCCCTTGAGCTTGACGCCCTGCCACTGGCTCTCGCTGAGCAGCGAGACCACGTTGGACATGGCGTGGATGCGGCCGATCAGCAGCTCGCGCGCGCCATCGATGTCGGCGCCATGGCGCAGCGTTCGCGTCACGATCGACTGGATCACCGCCAGGATGTTCTTGACCCGGTGGTTGAGCTCGTCGATCACGGCCGTCAGCCGGCGCTCGAAGCCGATCCGCACCTGGATCTCGCGGCTGAGCCTTAAGTTGTTGTAGGCGACATAGCCGAACAGGCCGCACACCATCGCGGTGATGGCAAAGCCGATCGCCGCCACGATGATCGCGGTCTGCTCGGCGCGCCGCGCGGAATTGGTCTTGGCGTAATAGCCGAGCTGCCAGTCGCGTCCGCCAAAGCTGACGGTGCGCGTTGCCGATGGCGCCGGGCTATCGACCGCGGTCATGCGCGTGGAGACCACGCCCTGGTCGTTGGCGACGAGCTCGCCGCCGTCCTTGCGTGGATCCCTGAGCGCGACCGAGAACAACGACATGTCATCGTTGGTCAGCATCAGCGAAGCGAGCTCGTAGGAAAACGTGATGAAGCCGACAGGCTCCGTCGCGCCCTCGGGAATCACGGGGGCCGCGACGATGACGCCGACCGCCCCGTCCGCGCGCAGCAGCGGCACCGGATCGGAGGCGACAGACCTTTTCTCGATCCGGGCCCGGGCGAGCATCGCGCTGCGGACGGGGTCCTGGTCGTAGCTGCGGCCGGGCAGCGCCTTGGTCTCGTCGCTGCGCGGCTCGAGGTCCATCAGCACGTCGATCGGCTGGGTAAGGTTTGCGGAATTGATCGGCTTGTCGCCGTAGTCGCGGATCTCGGGCTTCGGGAAGCCGGCGGCCGCGATCGCAGCCTGCGCCGCGGCAAGCTCGTTCGGCTGGAGCCGGGCGACCCAGCCGGCCACGACGAAATCGGTCTTGAAGGCGTAGATCGCCGAACGCAGCGGCTCCAGCATGTTGGGCTTGAGCACCGATGGCGCGCGGAACAGGCCTGAGGCGACACGCGCGAGCAGCTCGCGCTCGGTCAAGCGATCCTGGACCAGGCTCGCATGGACGTCGATCGCACGCGCCAGCGCGATCCGGTCCAGCGCCAGCTCCTGGTCGTGGACGCGATAGGCCGCCAGCCCGGAGAGCAAGACCCCGAGCAGAGCGATGAAACCGATGATGAATCCCAGCCGGACCACGCGACTACTCAGGCGGAAGCAGGAGGTCGGCAATAAACACGGAGCATATGAACGCCGCTCGAACGGCCATGTGCCGAAACAGGGTGGACCCCAGTGGCGGAGATAATGGAGGAGGAGGCATCAGTACGCAACTTGGGTCGCCTGAAAAGCTTAATCTGCCCGGCCGATCGTCCGGCCAGATTGGCTTACAAGGCGGATTTGCCCCGGGCGCCGCGAAAGTAATTAATCGCCATGTCCGAAATTTGTTCCGCAAGATACGGCTTCGCCCCAGGCGTTAACGGCAAGAACGCCTGCGCCAAGTCGTCGCGTCGGTCAGCCCAGCCGTTTCAGGCCGCCTTTGGCCTCGATGAAGCCGACGATGCGGTCGAGCCCCTCGCTCTTCTTCAGGTTGGTCATGACGAAAGGGCGCTCGCCGCGCATGCGCCTGGCGTCCGTCTCCATCTTTTCGAGGGATGCGCCGACATGGGGTGCGAGGTCGATCTTGTTGATGACGAGGAGGTCGGAGCGGGTGATGCCGGGGCCGCCCTTGGACGGGATCTTGTCGCCGGCGGCGACGTCGATCACGTAGATGGTGAGGTCGGCCAATTCCGGGGAAAAAGTGGCAGCGAGATTGTCGCCGCCGGATTCGATCAGCACGAGGTCGAGCCCGGGAAATTTCGCGCGCATGTCCGCAACCGCCGCGAGATTCATCGATGCATCCTCGCGGATCGCGGTGTGCGGGCAGCCGCCGGTCTCGACGCCGGCGATGCGGTCCGGCGTCAGCGAGCCCGAGCGCACCAAAAACTCCGCATCCCATTTGGTGTAGATATCGTTGGTGATCGCGGCGATGTCATAGCGCTCGCGCATGGTCTTGCAGAGCAGGTCCATCAGCGCGGTCTTGCCCGACCCGACCGGGCCGCCGACGCCGACACGCAGGGGGCCGTGAGATTTCGCCATGTCACTCGCTCTTTCTTGATGGATTGAAGGCCGCACCACTCACGAGCGAAACAGCCGCGTATATTGCGTCTCGTGCCGCAGGCTGGCGAGATCGGCGCGAAAGGTCGCACTGCCGAGATCGTCCAGCGTCGCATTCAGCGCACGATTGGCGGTTGCGGCAACAGCGCTCTCGAGTTTCACCAGCACGCGCTGGCTGTCGGTCTGACCAAGCGGAACGAGCCGGCTTGCCGCCGAGATCCAGTTCGAGACCAACGCATGCAAGAAGGCGTGCAGTGTCTGTGCCAGCGGCACGCCGTGCATCGCGGCGACGACGCCGACGGCGACGGGATAAACCAATGGCGCGCGGCATGCCGCGACCATGGCATCCAATCCTTCCACATCCCATGCCGCACGGCTGATCTCTATGAAGGCGCGCCCTTGCGAGGTCGTCTCGAGCTGCCGCTCGCGCGACGGCACGAAGGCGGCGGCGAGTTCCGCGATATCGCTCAAGGTGGCGTCATCGCCAGCCTCGGCGACGCGATAGGTATGGACCAGAAACGTCGCGTCGCAAAAGCCCGAGCCGTCACCGAGCATCGCATCGAGCCAGTCGGCAAGCGTCGCCACGTCGGTGATGTCGCCAGCCTCGACCGCCCATTCGATGCCGCTGGAATAGGAGAAGCCGCCGACGGGGAACGCCGGCGACAGCCAGGTCATCAACCGGTACAGCGCCGCCGCCTCGCGCTCGGCGAGGCCGCGGCCTGTGACCGGCTCATTTGTGGTCATGAGCATGCTTGTGGCCGTGGTGATGGTCGGGGTGGTCGCAATGCTCGTCGTGATGATGGTGATCGTGTCCATGATCATGCGCGGCATGATCGTGCGCGTGGTGGTCATGGCCGTGATGATCATGGTGATCGTGACCATGATGGCCATGGTCATGGTGCGCATGGTCGTCGTGGCCATGTGCGTGACCGGCATCGGCATAGGCGCCGCCTTCGGGATCGAACGGCGCCTCGATCTCGACCACGCGGGCACCGAGACCCTTCACCATCGCCTCGATGACGTGATCGCGACGGATGCGTAAGGCCTTGGCCAGGATCTGCGTCGGCAGATGGCGGTTACCGAGATGCCAGCCGACACGGATGAGATGATGCGGATCGCGGCCGCGGATCTCGAGCAGCGGCTCGGGCGCCGCGACCACTTCGACCAGCCTCCCGTCCTCCAGCACCAGCGCATCGCCGCCGCGGAGCGCGACGGCATTCTCCAGGTCGAGCAGGAACTCGAGACCGCGCGTCCCCGTCATCGCCATGCGGCGGCGGTGCCGATCGTCGAAATCGAGCACGACCGTATCCGCCGGCGTTTCCGTGAAACGGTGCTGTCCCCTAACCTGCGTCGCCCGGATCATCGCCATGTCCTCAGAGCTTCTCGACCTTGCCGTCGCTGATGATCTCGATCACCGTCGGCGCCGTCTTCATTTGCGCGGAATATTCGCGCCACACCTTCATGTGCGGCGCCCGACCGTGGGCGTTGAGGTCTTCACGCGTCTCCCAACGCTCGACCACCACGTACTGATTGGGATTGTTGACGCTGACATTGCCGTCATAGGAGAGGCAGCCCTTCTCCTTGAGCGTCTCGACGGTGCAGACCTTGTGCCCCTTGATGAAGTCGTCCTTGTTTTCCGGCTTCATGGGCGTGGTCGCGATGACATAGATCATGGGGTTGTTCCCTGTTGTTCTTGTTAGCGGACGTCGACCTTTTCAGGCGTGATCACTTCGATCTTCGGCGGCGCCGTAAAGCACTTCACCGCGACGCGGCCGAAAATCTTCATGTGCTCCATGCCCCGGTGCGGCACCAGCGCCTCGGCATTCTCCCACTGCTCGACGAACACCATCTTGCTGGGATCGGTGACGCTCTCATGCAGATCATAGGCGATATTGCCGGGCTCCTTCCGCGTCTCCTTGATGCAGGCGGTGGCGGCCGCAATGAATTCGGCGCGCGTCTCGGGCTTGATGGTCAGGGTGGCAACGACGTAGATCACGAGAAATCCTCCCGGCTTTTCTTCTAAAAGGTTTGATACCGGGCCGGACATTAGACCAGCCGGGATCGAACGCAAAACCGGAAAAGCCGCCCCAGGATGCGCCGGAGACATGCGTTGAGGCGCTATTTCAGTACATGAAATACCGCTGCGCCATCGGCAGCACCTCGGCAGGGGCGCAGGTGAGCAGTTCGCCGTCGGCGCGCACCTCATAGGTCTCCGGATCGACCTCGATATTGGGCGTGGCGTCGTTGTGGATCATGCTCTTCTTCGAGATCTTGCTGCGGGTGTTCTGGACCGCATAGAGCTTCTTCTCGATGCCGAGTTTTCGCGCGAGGCCGCCGGTGATCGCCGCCTTCGAGGTGAACACCACCGAGGACGCCGTGCGCGCCCTGCCGAAAGCACCGAACATCGGCTGGTAATGCACCGGCTGCGGCGTCGG
Organism: Bradyrhizobium betae; assembly: GCF_004123905.1. GTDB lineage: Bacteria > Pseudomonadota > Alphaproteobacteria > Rhizobiales > Xanthobacteraceae > Bradyrhizobium > Bradyrhizobium betae_A. The sequence goes on along the minus strand of NZ_MZXW01000053.1, from coordinate 53,407 downwards.
GATCGAGGCGTTGGGATCTCCCATCGGGGCCGCGACGATCATGCCGCCCTTGACGATGCAATCCGGTTTGACGCCGAAGAAGGCCGGCGACCACAGCACGAGGTCGGCCATCTTGCCCTTCTCCACCGAGCCGATCAGCTTTGACACGCCGTGCGCGATCGCCGGGTTGATCGTGTATTTGGCGATGTAGCGCTTGACGCGGAAATTGTCGTTGTCCTTGCCTTTGTCCTGCGGCAGCGACCCGCGCTGCTTCTTCATCTTGTCGGCGGTCTGCCAGGTCCGGATGATGACCTCGCCGAGGCGACCCATGGCCTGGGAGTCCGACGACATCATCGAGAGCGCGCCGAGATCGTGCAGGATGTCTTCGGCGGCGATCGTCTCCTTGCGGATGCGGCTTTCCGCGAACGCCAGATCTTCCGCGATCGAGGGATCGAGGTGGTGGCACACCATCAGCATGTCCAGATGCTCATCGATAGTGTTACGGGTGAAGGGGCGCGTCGGGTTGGTCGAGGACGGCAGCACGTTCTTCAGGCCGGCGACCTTGATGATATCAGGGGCGTGACCGCCGCCGGCGCCTTCGGTGTGGAAGGCGTGAATGGTGCGGCCCTTGAACGCCTTGATCGTGTCCTCGACGAAGCCGGATTCGTTCAGCGTGTCGGAATGCAGCATCACCTGGACGTCGTAATCGTCGGCGACCGACAGGCAGTTATCGATCGCGGCCGGCGTCGTGCCCCAATCCTCGTGCAGCTTCAACGCACAGGCGCCGCCCTTGATCATCTCGATCAGCGCGGCTGGCCGCGAGGCATTGCCCTTGCCGGAGATGCCGAGATTGACCGGGAAGGCGTCGAACGACTGGATCATCCGCCCCATGTGCCATGGCCCCGGCGTACAGGTGGTCGCGAAGGTGCCATGCGATGGGCCGGTGCCGCCGCCCAGCATCGAGGTGACGCCGGCCATCAGCGCGTGCTCGATCTGCTGCGGGCAGATGAAATGGATGTGGCTGTCGAAGCCGCCAGCGGTGAGGATCTTTCCCTCGCCCGCGATCACGTCGGTACCGGGGCCGATGATGATGGTGACACCAGGCTGGATGTCGGGATTGCCGGCCTTGCCGATCGCCGAAATCATGCCCTCCTTGATCGCGACGTCGGCCTTCACGATGCCCCAGTGATCGACGATCAGCGCATTGGTGATGACGGTGTCGGCCGCGCCCTGCTTGTTGGTGACCTGCGACTGCCCCATGCCGTCGCGGATCACCTTGCCGCCGCCAAACTTCACCTCCTCGCCATAGGTGGTGAAATCCTTCTCGACCTCGATGATGAGATCGGTGTCGGCCAGCCGCACCTTGTCGCCGGTGGTCGGGCCGAACATGTCGGCATAGACGGAACGCTTTATTTTGACGGACATCACGAGCCCCGTTTGCGTTTGAATGTTTGGTGCGTCACAGCAAGGCCTTCGCTGCTTTCACGGCATCATCGAATTTCTCGTCGAGCCACGCATTGCCGCCGCGGCAGCCCGCTACGACCTCCGTGGCCCACGCGACGTAGTCGGCGAGATCGTCGCGCTCCGCGGCGGTCGGGTCGGTTTGAATGCGCGCTCCCGTATTGCTGATCTTGTCGGCGATCTTGATCAGCTTGGCGCCGGGCGATTTGTGTGGAGCGTCCTCTATCTGTTTCCGCCGCCGCGCGGCCTTCGGCAGGCTCATGTCGTCGGTGCATTCGACGACGAGCGAAGCGACACGAACGGAGAATGTCTGCGCAAGCTCCTCGCGCGTGGTGCCGGTGTCCTCAATCACATCGTGCAGCCAGCCGGCGGCGACCAACTCAGCGTCGACCCCATCGGTCGCGGTCGCAAGCAGGTTTGCGACCTCGGCGAGGTGATTGATATAGGGCTCGTTGCCGCGCCCTTTGCGCGCCATTCCGTTGTGGCGGTGCGCAGCGAGTTCGGCAGCTTCGGTGACGAGGCGGACGGGTGACAGCATGGCAGATACCTCCGTTTCCGCCTCAACCGTGCCGCGCCATGCTCGTTCCTGTGCGCCTCACAGCTTCCCCATTACGTCGCCACGGAAGCCGTAAATCGTCTTCTTCCCCGCCAGAGCGACGAGCTGGACGTCGCGCGTCTGCCCCGGCTCGAAGCGGACGGCGGTGCCGGCGGCGATGTCAAGGCGCATGCCGCGGGACTTCTTGCGGTCGAATTTCAGCGCCGGGTTGGTCTCAAAGAAATGGTAGTGCGAGCCGACCTGGATCGGGCGGTCGCCGGTGTTGGCGACCGTCAGCGTCACGGTCTTGCGGCCGGCATTGAGCTCGATCTCGCCGTCCTGGATGAAGAGTTCGCCGGGGATCATGCGTCTTACTCCTACCTGATCGGTTCGTGCACGGTGACGAGCTTGGTGCCGTCCGGAAACGTCGCCTCGACCTGGATGTCGTGGATCATCTCGGGAATGCCGGGCATCACCTGGTCGCGGGTGAGCACCTGCGCGCCCGATTGCATCAGCTCGGCGACGGTGCGGCCGTCGCGCGCACCTTCGAGAATGAAATCGGATATGATCGCGATCGCCTCGGGATGGTTGAGCTTGACGCCGCGATCGAGCCGACGGCGGGCCACGATGGCCGCCATCGAGATCAGAAGCTTGTCCTTTTCGCGGGGAGACAGGTTCATGAAGAATCTCTTCCGTTCAACTCGTCAATTCAGCCGGTCAATTCAGCCAGAGCCGCGGCAGCGCGGCACCGGTGCGCGCCAGCACGGCCATCATGTCGGCGCGCAAACGCGCCGCATCTTGGGCACAGAACCGCGCCATTGCAAAGCCATTCCAGGCGGATATCCCGACCTCGCCGGAGAATGAGTCCGACGCCTCGCGAATGCGCTCGATCAATGCCTCGTCGCCCGGCACGATCAGTGCCGTGCCGATCGCCGCACCGCCCTGGGCAAATGCGGATCGCCCAAGTTTTGCGCCGATGTCCCCATCGAGCCTTACCGTCTCGGCGAACACCAGCCTGCCGCCACGTCGCAGCTGCCAACGGTCGACGAACTCGCCCTGCTCCATCCGCTCGCCCATGGCGGTGCGGCCGAACACGACGATTTCACAAAGCAGGAGCGAAGCCCTGTCATCAAGTTCGATGTCGAAGCGGCGATGGACCCGGGCGCGATCGAACAGGATGGTCTCCTGGGGCAGCCAACCGAGATGCGCACCTGCACCGACCTTCAATGCGATATTGAGCTGCGCCGCGGCCCCCGGCGCGCGGTAAACCTTCTCGGCCGCCGCCGTTGTCAACGTCAGCCGCGCGGCATCGGCCGCCGCGATCTCAATGTCGAAGCGATCACCGCCGGCAACGCCCCCGGCCGTGTTGACGAACACGCCAGAGAGCCCCTCGCCTTCCGGCGAAGGAAAGCGCACGCGGAGCGAGCCGGATTCATGCAAGACACCGCGCCGCGTCACGCCGTCGCGGGCATGGACGTCGAAGCGCACCGCGCCGCGGGCGCGGTTGGCCTCGAACACCGAAGATGTCGCCAAAGCGTCGCTGCGCATCCGTCTCCCCAGCCGGTCGCTGGCAGGATTTCTTCTTACAGCGCCATCTGGCGGCTGATTTCGGCCGGGTCAAGATTGGAGCGGTCGCAGGTGAACTTCACCGCGCCGCGATCCATCACCGCGAAACTGTCGCCGAGTTCGCAGGCAAAGTCGAGATATTGTTCGACCAGCACGATGGCGATGTTACCGAGATTGCGCAGGTATGAGATAGCGCGGCCGATGTCCTTGATGATCGAGGGCTGGATGCCCTCGGTCGGCTCGTCGAGCAGTAGCAATTTCGGCCGCATCACCAGCGCGCGGCCGATCGCGAGCTGCTGCTGCTGGCCGCCGGAGAGATCGCCGCCGCGCCGGCCGAGCATCGATTGCAGCACCGGAAACAGCGAGAACACGTCGTCCGGGATATTCTTGTCCTCGCGCTTGAGCGGGCCGAAGCCGGTCTTGAGGTTCTCCTCGACCGTCAGCAGCGGAAAGATCTCGCGACCCTGCGGCACGAAGCCGATGCCCTTGCGGGCCCGCTCGTAGGGCTTGAGCCCCGTGATGTCGCTGCCGTCGAACACGATCGCACCCGAGGAGATCGGATATTGCCCGACCATGGCGCGCAGCAGCGAGGTCTTGCCGACGCCGTTCCGCCCGAGCACGCAAGTCACCTTGCCGGGCTCGGCCGCAATCGAGACGCCGCGCAGCGCCTGCGCCGCGCCGTAGAACAGGTTGATGTCCTTGACCTCAAGCATCGCTCAGCGCCCCAAATACACTTCGACGACCCGGTCGTTGGACGAGACCTGGTCGATGGTTCCTTCCGCCAGCACGGTGCCTTCGTGCAGACAGGTGACCTTGACGCCGAGTTCGCGCACGAACGTCATGTCGTGCTCGACCACCATCACGGTGTGGGTCTTGTTGATCTCTTTCAGCAGTTCGGCCGTGAGATGCGTCTCGACGTCAGTCATGCCGGCGACGGGTTCGTCGACCAGCAGCAGTTTTGGATCCTGCGCCAGCAGCATGCCGATCTCGAGCCACTGCTTCTGGCCGTGGCTGAGGCTGCCGGCGAGGCGGTTGCGCGCGTCGGTGAGGCGGATCGTCTCCAGTACCTTGTCGATACGCTCGGACTCGGCCTTGCTGCCCCGCCAGAACAGCGTGCCACGGACGGAGTGATCGACATTGAGCGCGAGCAGGAGGTTGTCCTGCACGGTCTGGCTCTCGAACACCGTCGGCTTCTGGAATTTGCGGCCGATGCCGAGCTCGGCGATGCGGGTCTCGTCGAGGCGCGTCAGATCGGTGACGCCGTCGAACAGCACGGTGCCCTCGTCCGGCTTGGTCTTGCCGGTAATGATGTCCATCATCGTGGTCTTGCCGGCGCCGTTCGGGCCGATGATGGCGCGCATCTCGCCGGGCGCAAGCGTCAGCGACAGATTGTTGATGGCGTGGAAGCCGTCGAACGAGACGTGCACGCCGTCGAGATAGAGCAGTGCGGACGTCGCGCGGGTGTCCATGACGTTCATTGCGCCTACTCCGCCATCTTCGGTTCGGTGACGCCGTCTTCAGCCGCGGCGCTCGCACTGGCCGCGGCGACGCTTTTTTCCTTCGACTGGTCCCACCATGCATTGAAGGTGCCGACGATGCCCTTCGGCAGCAGCAACGTCACCAGGATGAACAGCGCACCGAGCATGAACAGCCAGTACGGTGCGAGCATGCCCGAGGTGAAGAGCGTTTTTGCGTAGTTGACCACGACGGCGCCGAGCGCCGCGCCGACCAGCGTGCCGCGGCCGCCGACCGCGACCCAGATCACCGCCTCGATCGAATTGCCCGGCGCGAATTCGGATGGGTTGATGATGCCGACTTGCGGCACATAGAGCGCGCCGGCGACGCCGGCCATGCAGGCCGAGAGCGTGAACACGAACAGCTTGTAGGATTCGACGCGATAGCCAAGGAAGCGGCTGCGCGATTCCGCGTCGCGGATGGCGATCAGGACCTTGCCGAGCTTGGAGGACACGACGGAGCGGCAGATCAGGAAGCTCAAGATCAGTGCCAGGCAGCTCAGCGCGAACAGCGCCGCACGGGTGCCCTCGGCCTGCACGTTGAATCCCAAAATGTCCTTGAAATCCGTCAGGCCATTGTTGCCGCCGAAGCCGAAATCGTTGCGGAAGAAGGCGAGCAGCAGCGCATAGGTCATCGCCTGCGTGATGATCGACAGGTACACGCCGGTGACGCGGGAGCGGAAGGCGAGCCAGCCGAAGCAGAAGGCGAGCAGGCCCGGCACGAACAGCACCATCAGCGCCGCGAACCAGAACATGTCGAAGCCGTACCAGTACCAGGGCAGCTTCGAATAGTTCAGAAACACCATGAAGTCGGGCAGGACCGGATTGCCGTAGACGCCGCGAGAGCCGATCTGCCGCATCAGATACATGCCCATCGCGTAGCCGCCGAGCGCGAAGAACGCACCGTGCCCGAGCGAGAGGATGCCGCAATAGCCCCAGATCAGGTCGATCGAGAGCGCGAGGATGGCGTAGCAGACATATTTGCCCCAGAGCGCGACGAGATAGGTCGGCACTTGCAGGAACGAGCCTGCGGGCAGCAAGAGATTGGACAGCGGAATCAGCACGCCGAGCGCTGCGACAACCAGCAGGAAGATCGTCGCGCCGCGGTCCAGCGATCGCGTCAGCATGTGAGGGGTCATGCTTCCACCGCACGGCCCTTGAGCGCGAACAGGCCGCGCGGGCGCTTTTGAATGAACAGGATGATGAGAACCAGGATGGCGATCTTGCCGAGGACGGCGCCGGCGACCGGCTCCAGGAATTTGTTGGCGATGCCGAGCGTGAAGGCGCCGACCAGCGTGCCCCACAAATTACCGACCCCGCCGAACACCACGACCATGAAACTGTCGATGATGTAGCTCTGGCCGAGATTGGGGCTGACATTGTCGATCTGCGACAGCGCCACGCCGGCGATGCCGGCGATGCCCGAGCCGAGGCCGAAGGTCAGCGCGTCGACGCGCGAGGTCGCGATGCCCATCGAGGCCGCCATGCGGCGGTTCTGCGTCACCGCGCGCATCTCCAGGCCCAGCGCGGTGTAGCGCAGCATCGCGAGCAGGATCGCAAACACGGCGAGCGTGAAGACAAGGATCCAGAGCCGGTTATAGGTGATGGTGATCTGGCCGAGCTCGAAGGCGCCGCTCATCCAGGAGGGATTGCCGACCTCGCGGTTGGTCGGGCCGAACATGGTGCGCACCGCCTGCTGGAGCACCAGCGACAGGCCCCACGTCGCCAGCAGCGTCTCCAGCGGCCGGCCGTAGAGGAAGCGGATGATGCTGCGCTCGATCAGCACGCCGATGGCGCCGGCGACGACGAAGGCGAGCGGCACCGCGATCAGCAGCGAATAGTCGAACAGGCCGGGATAGCGGGTGCGGATCACCTCCTGCACCACGAAGGTGGTGTAGGCGCCGATCATCACCATCTCGCCATGCGCCATGTTGATGACGCCCATCACGCCGAAGGTGATGGCGAGCCCGATCGCGGCGAGCAGCAGCACCGAGCCGAGCGAGAGGCCGTACCAGGCATTCTGCACCGTGGACCAGACTGCAAGCGAGCTCTGGATCGAGCTGATTGCACTGGCGGCAGCCTTGGTCACCGAGGCCGGCTGGTCGCCCATGCCTGTCAGCAGCGCCAGCGCCTCCTGGTCGCCGCGCGCCTTCAGGGTGGCGACCGCCTCCAGCTTCTCGACCTCGGTGGCATCAGGCTTGAACAGCAGGATCGCCGCGCGGGCGTCGCCGAGTGCGGCCTTGACGGATTTGTTGGTTTCCTTGGCCAGTGCGCCATCGACGGCCTCGAGCGCGGTTTCTTCGTGCGACTTGAAGACGGATTGCGCGGCCTGGAGGCGCGTTCCGATATCCGGCGACTGGAGCGTCAGGCTGCCGATCGCGGCATCGACGCTGCGGCGCAGGCGGTTGTTGAGACGCACCGCGCTCGCGCTGTCGGGAACGCTGGCGACGGGCTCGCCAGTTGCGGCGTCGATCGACTTGCCGTCGGCACCGGTGATGTAAACCTTCTTGCTATCGGAATCGGCCATCAGGCGACCGTCCTGGAGCGCGCTGATGATGGGGAAAGCCAGCTTGTTGCCGCTGCCCGCGACCACGCCGATCGCCTCTTCCGTATCGGAGTAATCGTCGTTGGCGAATTTGGCGACCGCATCCTCGAACGGACCGGCGAAGGCCGGCAGTGCGAACGCGATCAGGAATAGCGAAAGGACAAAGGTGCAGAAACGGGCGGACAAATTGGTTGGCACTGTGGATCACCCCGGCAGAAGCGGGGAGAAGGCGGCGGAATAGCCGCCTTCTCCCGTCGTGCAGTCAAGCGTCAGGTCCGGATCAGGAGCCGGAGCCGAGGCACTTGTTGGTCTTGGTGTTGAAGTTGCCGCACTTCTTGCCGACCCAGTCGCCGACCAGGTCCTTGGAGCCGTCGAGCTCCTTCGACCAGGCGTCGCCCGCGACAAGACCCGGGGTCTTCCACACCACGTCGAACTGGCCGTTGGCTTTGATTTCGCCAATGAACACCGGCTTGGTGATGTGATGGTTCGGGAGCATCTTGGAGGTGCCGCCGGTCAGGTTCTTGGCTTCGATGCCCGGGAGAGCGTCGATGACCTTGTCCGGATCGGTCGACTTCACCTTCTCGACCGCCTTGACCCACATGTCGAAACCGATGACGTGAGCTTCCATCGGATCATTGGTCACGCGCTTCGGATTCTTGGTGTAGGTCTGCCAGGCCTTGATGAACTTCTCGTTCTCGGGCGACTTGATCGACTCGAAGTAGTTCCAGGCAGCGAGATGGCCGAGCAGCGGCTTGGTGTCGATGCCGGCGAGCTCTTCTTCACCCACCGAGAACGCGACCACCGGGATGTCCTTGGCCTTGATGCCCTGATTGCCGAGTTCCTTGTAGAAGGGAACGTTGGCGTCGCCGTTGATGGTCGAGACCACCGCCGTCTTCTTGCCGGCCGAGCCGAACTTCTTGATGTCGGCCACGATCGTCTGCCAGTCGGAGTGACCGAACGGCGTGTAGTTGATCATGATGTCTTCCTGGGCGACACCCTTCGACTTCAGATAGGCTTCCAGGATCTTGTTGGTGGTACGCGGATAGACGTAGTCGGTGCCCGCGAGCACCCAGCGCTTCACCTTCTCGTCCTTCATCAGATAGTCGACAGCGGGGATCGCCTGCTGGTTCGGCGCAGCACCCGTGTAGAACACGTTGCGCTCGGACTCTTCGCCCTCGTACTGCACGGGGTAGAACAGGATGTTGTTCAGCTCCTTGAACACCGGGAGCACCGACTTGCGCGACACCGAGGTCCAGCAGCCGAACACGACCGAGACCTTGTTCTTGGTGATCAGCTCGCGGGCCTTTTCGGCGAACAGCGGCCAGTTCGAAGCGGGATCGACCACGACGGCCTCGAGCTTCTTGCCGAGCACGCCGCCCTTCTTGTTCTGCTCGTCGATCAGGAAGAGGATGGTGTCCTTCAGCGTGGTTTCGCTGATGGCCATGGTGCCGGAGAGAGAGTGAAGCACGCCGACCTTGATGGTGTCGTCCGCGGCCTTCGCGCCAGAAATGGAAGCCAGACCGAGCATCAGTCCGGCGGTCGCGGCGAGCACGCCGCGGCGGCTAAATGACGCCGCTATATCGTGAACGGATTTGTTAAGCATGAGTGTATCATCTCCCTGACGCAGACGTGAAAAAGACGCTGCGAAACGGCCCCACGGCCGCCTGCGATTAACGGAATCGCAAGAACCGTGCCATGGGCTGAGCACATGCCAACCTATTGGTTAGATTAGCCAATCCTCCTGTAATCCCAGTTTTGCCGTAGTCTAATTGCTCAAAACTTGGGCGAATAAAATGTATGCTAATGCGGCAATCAGTTCATTTTTTGGGCAAAACACTGCCTCTGTCTAAAATTCCGGCATAATTATTTTTGCACTGCAACCGCCATTTGAAGCTGCGTTGCCTTGAAAGCGCCCCCTGAATGTTCCATATGAGTGTCTGAGACCTCTTGCGAATCAAGGGGTCGTAGCGAGCCGCGTGTTCTTAAGCCCTTACGGGCCTCTGGCTTGCCCCACCCCATCAAGCCATCCGACACCCCAAACACGCAGGTGTCCTCACGACACCCTTCTGCGTGCGCCGCGCTGAATGCGCCGGGCGACCGCATTTGACATGGAAAGAACCCATCTTTTGACTTCGTTTCAGGACTTCGGCCTCGCCGAACCGATCGCACGCGCTCTCACCGAAGAGAATTACGTCACTCCCACCCCGATCCAGGCCCAGACCATCCCGACCGCGCTGACCGGCCGCGACGTCGTCGGCATCGCCCAGACCGGCACCGGCAAGACCGCCTCCTTCGCGCTGCCGATCCTGCACCGCCTGCTCGAGAACCGCATCAAGCCGCAGCCCAAGACCTGCCGCGTCCTGGTGCTCTCGCCCACCCGCGAGCTTTCGGGGCAGATCCTCGACAGCTTCAACGCCTATGGCCGCCACATCCGCCTGTCCTCGACGCTTGCCATCGGCGGCGTGCCGATGGGTCGCCAGGTCCGCGCGCTGATGCAGGGCGTGGACGTGCTGGTCGCCACCCCTGGCCGCTTGCTCGACCTCGTGCAGAGCAACGGGCTGAAGCTTGGCAGCGTCGAATTCCTCGTGCTCGACGAGGCCGACCGCATGCTCGACATGGGCTTCATCAACGACATCCGCAAAATCGTCGCCAAGCTGCCGATCAAGCGGCAGACGCTGTTCTTCTCGGCCACTATGCCGAAGGACATCGCCGAGCTCGCCGACGCCATGCTGCGTGATCCCGCCCGCGTCGCCGTGACTCCGGTCTCCTCGACCGTGGAGCGCATCCAGCAGCGCATTATCCAGGTCGATTTCTCGGCCAAACCGACGTTCCTTGCCAAGCTGTTGAAACAAGAGCCGGTCAACCGCGCCTTGGTTTTCACCCGCACCAAGCACGGCGCCGACAAGGTCGTGAAGACGCTTGAGAAGGCCGGCATTCCCGCCAGCGCCATCCATGGCAACAAGTCGCAGAACCATCGCGAGCGCACGCTGGCGCAGTTCCGCACTGGCGAGATCCGCACGCTGGTCGCCACCGACATCGCCGCCCGTGGCATCGATGTCGACGGCATCACCCACGTCATCAATTTCGACCTGCCCAACGTGCCCGAGACCTATGTGCACCGCATCGGCCGCACCGCGCGCGCCGGCGCCGAGGGCACTGCGATCTCGCTGGTCGCAGGCGGCGAGGAGCTCAGCTATCTCCGCGACATCGAGCGGCTGATCAAGGTGACGCTGCCGCGCGAGGATCTCCGCACCGACGCCGGCCGCCGCGATGCGGGTCCTCCCGCGCCGCAGCAAAGACAGGGTCGAGGCGGCCGCCCGGGCCAGCGTCCGCAGGGCGCACGGCACGGCGGTGACGGACGACGAGGGGACGAAAGGCATGCCGACGGACGCCACCATAGCGCTGGCAAGCAGGGCGACGGACGCCACGGCGAAGGACGGCATGCTGAAGGAAGGCCTGATGCAAGGCCCGGCAATGGCCCGAAGGGTTCTGGCCGCCGCCGGCCCGGCGGTAAGCCGCATTCTTCGCCAAACGATCGGTCAGAACAGCGTCCTGCGCATAGCGCAGGCAAGCCTGATGGGATACAAGGCGTTGCCTTTTTGCGCCGCGAGAGTCGGCCGAACGGCCAACCGACCCGCAAACCCCAATCGCACTAGCCGTCCACGACCTGGAGAAATTCATGGCTAAGGAAGAGCTGATCCAGTTCGAAGGACTGGTCACCGAAATCCTCCCCGACGCACGCTACCGCGTGCAACTCGACGCCGGACACGAGATCGTCGCCTACACCGCCGGCAAGATGAAGAAGAACCGCATCAAGACGCTGGCGGGCGACCGCGTGACGGTGGAGATGTCGCCCTACGACCTCGAGAAGGGCCGGCTGATTTTCCGCCACAAGGACGAACGTCTCAGCGGGGTGGGCGGACCTCCCCGTCCTGGACAGCGCGGTGGCCAGTTCCGCCGCCGCTGATCCACTTCCAGCGCCTCAGTTGTGGAACTAAAATTCTGACCTGTATGCTGATCCGCCGTGGACACCACGGCGGATCAAAAAATCGTGCACCTCAGGATTGTTTCGAGACCCCGTTTCCAATAAAATAAGCCCATCGATTTTCGGCCGGACGACATTAGCATCCACCGGTACAGCCGGTTCAGACACGCTGACGACCCTTCCAAAAATTCGATCTAACCTGCCTGCGCGAGCGGGCTCTGACATTGTGTATTTGAGAAGGGACTACCCCCATGAGCATGGGAACCGTGAAGTGGTTTAACGCGACCAAGGGCTTCGGCTTCATCCAGCCCGACGATGGCGGCCAGGACGTGTTCGTTCACATCAGCGCCGTCGAGCGTGCGGGCCTCGGCACGCTGCGCGAAGGCCAGAAGGTCTCCTACGAGATCGTCGCCGACCGCCGCTCTGGCAAGTCGGCCGCGGACAATCTGCGTTCCGCCGGCTGAAGCTCGCCGGGCGTTGGCCCGGACGAACCAAGAAACAGAAAAGGCCGTGCGGTACGCACGGCCTTTTTTCATGCACGAAAAAACGGCGGCGCTCAGTAAGTCGTGCAAGCCGTGGCAGGGCTGTAATAGACGCAGGTGGATTGGCGCGGGCGGGTATAGGAGACGTCGCTCAGGGTGATCGAGCTCTTGAGCACATAGCCGACCGACGGCGTGTAGGTGTAGTTGACCTCGCTGAAGATCAGATAGGTGCCGCCGACCGCGAGCGTCGAGGGAATCGTGACCGCGGATTTCTGCGTCCGCGGCACCGATCCCTTGCTCCACTGCACATGCGCCTGCAGGGTCGAGGGATCGACATAGAGCTCGCTGATCGTCGCCGTCACCGGCGAGCTGTCATAGGGCGTCATGATGCCGGTCGAAGCGGCGAAGAAATTGGTCATGTCGGTATCGCCGACAGAGGTCGACTGCGAGGTGAGGTCCGACAGCGTCCGCGCCATCAGCGTGACCTTGCGATCGATCGCCACGGCCGACGAGAATTCCACCGTGCCGAAGAACATCACCAGCATCAGCGGCACGATCACCGCGAATTCGGTCGCCGCCAGACCTCTGCCGTCGGCAAGGAATTCGTACGCCGTGAGACGCGTCGTCCGCCAGAATTTCGTAATCGCCTGCATCGCTAGGGTCCGTAAGGCTCGTTTTTGAACGCGGCCGTGGCCACCAGCAGCCGCTTGCTACCGGAGAGATTGGAAATGTTGTAGCCGAGCCCGGTGACGAAGAGCGGCCACTGATAGAACAGCCGCACCACCACGATGTCGCCCGAACTGCCCGGGCTATAGCCCATGGACGTGTCGAAATTTCCTGAGCCGTTGATGTGGCTCGGCAGCGTCACCGCCGAGAAGGACGAGAAGCTCGAGACGTCGACATAGAGGCTGTTGCAGTCGAACAGCGCCGGGATCTGGCTACAGACATAGGTCTTGAACGTCGTTTGCGTGCAGGGCGAGCTCACGCCGGAGACCGCGCAGGCCGTCACCGAGCCGGATTGCGCCTGCCCGGTCAGCACCACGCGCGCCGAATTCTGCGTGATGGTCTCGAGCACCTGGCCTGCGAAGAACATGAGCGCCGTCTCGATGATGGCGAACAGCAGCGCGAAGAAGATCGGCGCGACCAGCGCGAACTCGACGGCGGCAGAGCCACGGCGGCTGCCACGAAACCGGCGCAGCGCGGCGAGAAACGTGAATCTCCTAGGTGCAGGCGATGGCATCGCGTCAAATTCCCCGGCGGCAATCATCTGCTTCGTTCAATAGCGGAAACTGATTGTTTAAGTGTTTCAGGCGAAACGCACCCGGCGGACCGCACCGTCAAGGATGCGTTAACTACGAACGATCCGAAGGAGATGGAAAAGGGCGAACCTGAAGCGGGCTCCTCATCGCGCGCGTGTCCGGACCGGATCATGGGATCCAGCCCGGGCAAAGCCACCGATCGGTTTTGCTAGTTGGTTTTGGCGCCCGCGCCGGCGCCGCCGCTGGCACTGCTGCTCAGCGAACCGGCCTGGTTCATGGTGTTGTTGAAGTAGTTGTCGCTGTCGCCCAGCGTCACGCGGCGCTGGCACTGCGGCACGCAGCTGTAGGACTCTCGCTCGATCCCGCGATAGACGGTGACGAGCCGGTCGCTCGGACCTTCGACCTGGATCTGGCGATCCACCAGGATCTCGCCGCCCCGGTCGAGCGCAATGAAATTGGTGGCGCCGTAGCCCTTGCCCGTCACGACGATCATGCCGCCGGGCTGGAGCGTGACGTCGGCGATCAGGGGATTGCCGACCACGATGGTCGCCACCTTGCCCGGCAGCCGGACCAGCTTGGCCTGGTCGACATTGACGGCGATGGTCTCGGCGGTGGGCTCGGCAAGGCCGGCAGCCGGCGATGCCAGCACCGCGGCCGCAACCAGAAGACAGACGCGCGCATGACGGCGCAGCAGTTCTTTACGCATACTCTTACCCCCGGGACGTCACAAACCGGCAGAAGCGACTGGATACAGCGGAGCCGGTGCCCGACCCCGCTAACCTGCCCTCAATTCGTGAACGTTCCGCAAATTCGCCGACTATTGTTTGAACGGACTGATGTTTTCGTACACCCCGCTCTAGCGGCGGAACGGATAGGCGAGCTGGCCCGCGATCTCCTTCGGCATGGTCGCTTCGTCCTTGCCGTAATCCTGCGGCAGCTGCCCCTCCGGCATGCGGAAGGTGCCGAACAGCACGTCCCAGATCGGGAACGTGCCAGCGAAATTGGTGTCGCCGCCGTCTTCGAGCGGGGTGTGGTGCCAGCGGTGGAACACCGGCGTCGCCAGCACGTATCTGAACGGCCCGAAGGTCCAGTTCAAATTGGCGTGCACGAAGGCCGAATGGAAGGTCGTGAACGGAGCGACCCAGACCATGACGTTCGGGGAGATGCCGGCCATCAGCAGCACGACGTCGACCCCGATCGTGCCGAGCACGAGGTTGACGGGATGGAAGCGGGCCGCCGAGATCCAGCTGATCTCCTCCGAGGAGTGATGGATCGCATGATACTTCCAGAACTCACCGCCATGGAAAAGCCGGTGCAGCCAGTACAGCATGAAATCGGACAGGACCAGGAACAGCACGGCCTGCATCCAGAGCGGCAATTGCGCCAGCGGGCCGTGGCCGTTGTCGTAGAAGGCGATGAGATCGTCGGCGTCATGGATGTTGAACAAAAGGCTCGCACCAACGATCAGGAGCCCGATCCGCATGGTGCGCGCGAACACCGGAACGAAGAACCAGTAGCAGATGTCGGTGATGATCTCCCGCTTGCGCCACCACGGCACACCGGGATTGCAGGCCCAGAAGTACTCGAGGACCGTGAAGATCAGCGCGAGCACGAAGGTGACGGGGACCACCTTCGCGATGGTCTCGCCGAGCATCAGCGCGACTTGCATGGGCAGGCTCGACATCGTCGCCTCTCTTCCGAAATAGCTGGTCCGCCTTAGGCCTACTCCGTGAAATTTAAGGGAGGGTGAAGCCTGTGGGACGCTTGCGGCGGATCCGGAACCGGAGCGAATTGCGACGGGCGCCTTAAGGTGAAATTCACTTTGGGCACAAGCATCGAGCAGGATTGGGCTTTGCACGGTCGAATTAACTCTACCGAAAGAGCTCGGCTCTCATGGTCACAGCGTCAAAGACAGCGCCGAACGAGGCGATCCAACCCAGATGGAGTTATGTTCATGAAGAACCTGATTGCGCGCTTCGCCAAGGATGAATCCGGCGCCACCGCTATCGAATACGGTCTGATCGCCGCCGGCATCGCGTTGGCCATCATCACCGTCGTCAACAACCTCGGCAGCACGCTGAACACCAAGTTCGGTTCGATCAGCACCTCGCTGAAGTAAGCGACCGACCAGCGATGGCAAAAGCCCCGGACCTCCGGGGCCTTTGTTTTTTTGAGCACGGCGAGTTCCAGTGGCGTTGCGCGAGCACAGACCCGATGCCGCGGTTGCGGCGAGCAAGGCGGAGACGGTGCAGACCGGCTCGCCGGCGTACTGGGTCTGCGTTGCCCTGCTGCTTGCGACGGTCGCACTCGCCGCGCGCATTGCCAGCCTCTGGTGAGCACGCTCACGGGTTCCGCTTCTTGCGGCCGCTGCCGCCGTTGTCGGTTTGTTTAGCTCTGCCGGCTAGCATCGCCCGACGCCGGATCCCGCGGCGAGCCCAAGATTAATACCAAGCTCAAGACGCAGCCCATGATCCTCGACCTCGCGCGCCTTCTGCTGTTTCCCGCCCTGATGGCGTTCGCCGCCGCGAGCGATCTCTTCACGATGACGATCTCGAACCGAGTCTCGCTGGCGCTGGTCGCGGGCTTCTTCGTGCTCGCCTTCGCCGGTGGCATGGCACCTTACGAGATGCTGAGCCATGTCGGCGCCGGCGCGCTGCTCCTGGTCGTGGCCTTCGGCTGCTTCGCGATGGGCTGGATGGGCGGCGGCGACGCCAAGGTCGCAGCTTCTGTCGCGCTCTGGTTCGGCTTCGCCCAGTTGATGGACTTCCTGCTCTACGCTTCGCTGTTCGGCGGAGCGCTGACGCTTCTTCTGCTCCAGTTCCGGCAATGGCCATTGCCTTACGGGCTGGCGGGCCAGGCCTGGCTGGCACGACTGCACGACAAGGAGAGCGGCATCCCCTACGGGATCGCGCTCACGCTTGGCGCGCTGATGGTCTACCCGGAGACCGGATGGGTGAAGGCGATCGACCTCGCACACCTCGCACTGCGCTGAACACACCGGGTAACCCGGCGTTAAGCCGATTTAGATACGCCTCATTAACCATGCTTTGACGAATAGCTGGTCAACTGCCGATTACGGCGGCGGCAGCGTCGCGGCGTTTTGTGGAAAGTGAAGCGTATGAATAGGGCCCGCATAGTCGTCCTGACGGTCGCCATCTGCGCCGGCGGTGTCGCCGCGTATCTGGCGAGCGGCTCGGACAATTCTGCGCCGCCGCCGGCTCCGGTCGCGCAGCTTCCCACCGTCGACGTGCTGGTGGCCAAGAACGACATCGGCCTCGGCCAGACCGTCAAGCCGGAAGACGTGCAATGGCAGACCTGGCCGGCCGCAACCGCCAGCGCCACCTTCATCCGCCGCAACGAGCGTCCCGAGGGCGCAACTCAGGTGACCGGCTCGATCGCGCGCGCTCCCTTCATCCAGGGTGAGCCGATCCGCGACCAGAAGCTGGTCAAGCCCGAGGGCTCCGGCTTCATGGCGGCCATCCTGCCCACCGGCATGCGCGCGATCTCGACCGAGATCTCGCCGGAGACGGGCGCCGGCGGCTTCATCCTGCCCAACGATCGCGTCGACGTCCTTCTGACCCGCCGCCTCAAGAACCCCGACCAGAGCAGCGGCGCGCCTGACGTCGTCACCTCCGAGATCATCCTGACCAATGTTCGCGTGCTCGCCATCGACCAGGCTCCGAAGGAGAAGGAGGGCCAGAACGCAGTGGTCGGCAAGACCGTGACTCTCGAGCTCAATCCGTCGCAGACCCAGGTGCTCACTTCGGGCCGCCAGGCCGGAACGCTGTCGCTGGCGCTACGCAGCATCGTCGACGTCAAGATGAGCGAGATCACGCTCGACGATTCCGCACAGAAGCGCGATGGCGTTTCGATCATTCGCTACGGTATCCCAAGCTCGACGGCAAAGGCACGATGAGGACTGTCGATATGAAATGCAGGGCAGATCTGGCGACGATGCGAACCTCCGTGGTCCGCGCCCTGTCGTTCTCGGCCGCCCTCGCGCTGGTGCTCAACCCGGCGCTGACCCCCGTGGTCGCCGCCGATTACCGTCCGGGGACGCAGGTTGCCGCCGACGGCCAGATGAACGCGCGTTTCCTCTCGCTCGGTGTCGGCAAGTCGATCGTCATCGACCTGCCGCGCGACATCAAGGACGTGCTGGTCGCAGATCCCAAGATCGCGAACGCGGTGGTGCGCTCGGCGCAGCGCGCCTACATCATCGGCGCCTCGGTCGGCCAGACCAACATCGTGTTCTTCGATTCCGCCGGCCAGCAGATCGCGGCCTATGATATCGCGGTCAAGCGCGACCTCAACGGCGTGCGGGCCGCCCTGAAGCAAGTCCTGCCCAATTCCGACATCCAGATCGACGGACTCGGCGACGGCATCGTCCTGACCGGCACTGCGGCGAACCCGATGGAGGCGCAGCAGGCCAACGAGCTCGCCGCGCGCCTCACCGGCGACGCCGGCAAGGTGGTGAATTCGATCGTCGTCCGCGGCCGCGACCAGGTCATGCTCAAGGTGACCGTCGCCGAGGTCCAGCGCAATATAGTCAAGCAGCTCGGCATCGACCTCACCGCGAACCTGAACTACGGCACCTCGGTGGTGAGCTTCACCAACTCCAACCCGTTCACGGCTCTCGGTCGCAACCTCGTCGACGGCAACAATCTGACTACGAAGTTCGGCGCGACGCCGTCGGTGCAGGCCACCCTGCGCGCGATGGAAACCGCGGGCGTGATCCGGACGCTGGCCGAGCCGAACCTGACCGCGATCTCCGGTGAGTCCGCGACCTTCATCGCCGGCGGCGAATTCCCGGTCCCGGCGGGCTATGCGTGCGACCCGACCACGCATGTCTGTACCACCCAGATCAGCTTCAAGAAGTTCGGCATTTCGCTCAATTTCACCCCCGTCGTTCTGAGCGAGGGCAAGATCAGCCTGCGGGTGATGACCGAGGTCTCGGAACTGTCGAACGAAAATGCGATCACGCTGTCCCAGGCCGTGACCTCGACGTCGGTGAACTCGCTGACGGTGCCCTCGATCAGGACCCGCCGCGCCGAGACCTCGCTGGAGATACCCTCCGGCGGCGCGATGGCGATGGCCGGCCTGATCCAGCAGCAGACCAAGCAGGCGGTGAGCGGATTGCCGGGACTGATGCAGCTCCCGATCCTCGGCACGCTGTTCCGCAGCCGCGACTTCGTCAATAACGCAACCGAGCTGGTCGTGATCGTGACGCCCTATATCGTTCGCGCAGTGGCGCAGAAGGACCTGTCGCGGCCGGATGACGGCTTCTCGGCGCCCGCCGATCCGCAGGCCGAGCTGCTCGGCAACATCAACCGCATCTACGGCGTGCCCGGTAAAACCGAGCCGGCACGCAACTACCGCGGCACCTACGGTTTCATCACCGATTGAAGCGGAACGGGGACTTCACGATGACCACAAGACCACCCCAGCTTCGCAAACGCGCCATCGGCCTCGGTGGCGCGCTCGTCGGCATCGCGCTTGCGCTCGGCGGCTGCCAGCACGACGAGGTGACGACCGCCTCCATTCCCGACGACTACAAGCAGCGTCATCCGATCGCGATCGAGGAACAGAACCGCTCGATCGTCGTCTTCGTCGGCCATGCCCGCGGCGGCTTGAGCGCCGCCCAACGCGCCGACGTGATGGGCCTGGCATCGACCTGGCTGCACGAAGGCACCGGCGCCATCCATATCGATACCCCGTCCGGCACGCCCAACGCGCGCCCGGTCGCGGAAACGATGCGTGAGATCCAGTCGATGCTGGCGGCCGCGGGCGTTCCGCCGCGCGGCGTCACCGTTCGCACCTACCAGCCGGGAGACAAGCGCTTCCTACCGCCGATCCGGCTGACATATTCCAGGATCGCCGCCGTCGCCGGTCCATGCGGCCTGTGGCCGGAGGACATCGGCCCCTCGATGAAGAACAAGAGCTGGTTCGAGAACAAGGACTATTACAATTACGGCTGCTCCTATCAGCGCAACATGGCAGCCATGATCGACAATCCGTCGGACCTCGAGCAGCCGCGTTCCGAAACGCCGTCCTACACGACACGGCGCACCGCCGCTTTCGAGAAATACCGCAAGGGCAATCCGACCTCGGTTACCTATCCTGAGGCCGAGAAGGCCAAACTCAGCGACACCGGCAAATGATCAGTTACGCTCGCCAGACACACGAAGAGCAGCCGGACGCATCCCTCCCGCCGGTCGAGGAGCATATTGCGCCCGCACCGCGCGTTTCGGTCCAGGCCTTCTGCGAGACCGTGGAGACCGCCGCCGCAGTGCAGTCGGCCGGCGAGGACCGCCGCCTCGGCAAGGCTCACTTGAAGATTCAGATGGGCGGCATGGCGGCCGCGATCGAAGCCTACCGCTCAGCCCCCACGCCGAACGTGATCGTGATCGAGAGCGACGGCCGCAACGACCTCCTGGGCGGACTCGACCAGCTCGCCACTGTCTGCGACGCCGGCACCCGCGTGGTCGTGATCGGCCGCATCAACGACGTCACGCTCTACCGCGAGCTGGTGCGCCGCGGCGTCAGCGACTACGTGCTCGCGCCAGTCGGCGCGATCGAAGTCGTGCGCTCGATCTGCAACCTGTTCTCGGCACCGGAAGCCAAGGCAGTCGGCCGCATCATCGCCGTGGTCGGCGCCAAGGGCGGCGTCGGCGCCTCCACCATCTCCCACAATGTCGCCTGGGCGATTGCGCGCGACCTCGCGATGGACGCGGTCGTCGCCGATCTCGACCTTGCCTTCGGCACGGCCGGCCTCGACTATAACCAGGACCCGCCGCAGGGCATTGCAGACGCCGTGTTCTCGCCAGACCGCGTCGATACGGCCTTCATCGACCGTCTGCTGTCGAAATGCACCGACCATCTCAGCCTGCTGGCGGCGCCGGCGACGCTTGACCGGGTCTATGATTTCGGCTCCGACGCCTTCGACGCCGTGTTCGACACGCTGCGCTCCACCATGCCCTGCATCGTGCTCGACATCCCGCATCAATGGTCGGGCTGGACCAAGCGCGCCCTGATCGGAGCCGACGACATCCTGATCGTGGCGGCGCCCGACCTCGCCAATTTGCGCAATACCAAGAACCTGTTCGACCTTCTGAAGGCCGCGCGGCCCAACGACCGGCCACCGCTCTACTGCCTGAACCAGGTCGGCGTCCCGAAAAGGCCCGAAATCGCCGCCGCGGAGTTCGCCAAGGCGATCGAGAGCCAGCCGGTCGTCTCGATCCCGTTCGAGCCGCAGATCTTCGGGTCGGCGGCCAACAACGGCCAGATGATCGCGGAGATATCCGCCAACCACAAGTCGATCGAGATGTTCCTCCAGATCGCCCAACGCCTGACCGGCCGCAGCGAGACGAAGAAACAAAAGTCGTCCTTGCTTTCACCCCTGATTGAGAAGTTGCGGCGAAAATAGGCCGCATGGAGTTGTTAAGTGTTCGGTAAGCGTAGCGGAACAGACACCGATACTCGGGCTCCCAAGCCCGGCGCCGGGTCGCCAGAGCCTGCCACGGCTCCGGCGCCGACGGTGTCGCGCGCGCCGCCCCCGCCGGCCATCGCCTCGCCGCCGCTCGCTCCGGCAAAGCCTGCGCCGACCATGGAGGCCCGCCGGTCCGACAATTATTACGAGGTCAAGGCGACCATCTTCGGCGCGCTGATCGAGGCCATCGACCTCGCCCAGCTCGCCAAGCTCGACTCCGAGTCCGCGCGCGAGGAAATCCGCGATATCGTCAACGAGATCATCGCGATCAAGAATATCGTGATGTCGATCGCAGAGCAGGAAGAGCTGCTCGACGACATCTGCA
The DNA here is from genome assembly GCF_004123905.1 of Bradyrhizobium betae. GTDB lineage: Bacteria > Pseudomonadota > Alphaproteobacteria > Rhizobiales > Xanthobacteraceae > Bradyrhizobium > Bradyrhizobium betae_A. The sequence continues at coordinate 32,270 of NZ_MZXW01000053.1, read as the reverse complement.
ACGACGTGCTCGGCTACGGTCCGCTGGAGCCGCTGCTGTCGCGTGACGACATCGCCGACATCATGGTCAACGGCGCCAACACTGTCTTCATCGAAGTCAACGGCAAGATCCAGAAGACCGGCATCCGCTTCCGCGACAACCAGCAGCTGCTCAACATCTGCCAGCGCATCGTCAGCCAGGTCGGCCGGCGCGTCGACGAATCCTCGCCGATCTGCGACGCGCGCCTCGCCGACGGCTCCCGCGTCAACGCCATCGTACCGCCGCTGTCGATCGACGGCCCTGCGCTCACCATCCGCAAATTCAAGAAGGACAAGCTGACGCTGGATCAGCTCGTCAAGTTCGGCGCGATCTCGCCGGAAGGCGCCGAAATTCTCCAGATCATCGGCCGCGTCCGCTGCAACGTGCTGATCTCCGGCGGTACCGGCTCGGGCAAGACCACGCTGCTCAACTGCATGACCAATTATATCGAGCACGACGAGCGCGTCATCACCTGCGAGGACGCGGCCGAGCTCCAGCTCCAGCAGCCCCACGTGGTGCGGCTCGAAACCAGGCCGCCCAACATCGAGGGCGAAGGCCAGGTCACCATGCGTGAGCTGGTGCGCAACTGCCTGCGTATGCGCCCCGAACGCATCATCGTCGGCGAAGTCCGCGGCCCGGAGGCCTTCGATCTCCTCCAGGCCATGAACACCGGCCATGACGGCTCGATGGGCACGCTGCACGCCAACAATCCCCGCGAAGCGCTGTCGCGCTGCGAATCCATGATCACGATGGGTGGTTTCTCCCTGCCCTCGCGCACCATCCGCGAGATGATCTGCGCCTCGATCGACGTCATCGTCCAGGCCGCGCGTCTGCGCGACGGTTCGCGCCGCATCACCCACATCACCGAGGTGATGGGCATGGAAGGCGACACCATCATCACCCAGGACATCTTCCTCTACGACCTGGTCGGCGAGGACGCGAACGGCAAGATCATCGGCAAGCACCGGTCGACCGGCATCGGCCGTCCGAAATTCTGGGAGCGTGCGCGCTATTACGGCGAAGAGAAGCGCCTTGCCGCCGCGCTCGACGCCGCGGAAGTGGCACCGAATACGTGAGCAGGTCAGCGCAGCCATGAACATGCAGGTCCTCGCCCTCGCCTTCCTCGCCACCGCCGCCGTCGGTGGGATCGCCTGGGTCTTCCTTTATCCGCTGCTGTCCGGGGAGCGGAAGGCAGAGAACCGCCGCGCGTCGATCGCGCGCGCCGATGCGCCCGCGGCCAAGCAGACCGAGAAGAGCCAGCGATCGCGCCGTGAGCAAGTCGAGACCTCGCTGAAGGATCTCGAGGCACGGCGCCAGCAGGAGAAGAGTGTTCCGCTCAGCGTCCGCCTGTCGCAGGCAGGGCTCGACTGGACGACGCAGAAATTCTGGATCGTGTCCGCCGTCGTGGGCGGCGCGCTGTTTGCGGGCGCCATGTTCGCCGGTGGTGGCCTGCTCGGCGCCGCGGGGCTTGCCTTTGCCGGCGGCTTCGGCCTGCCGCGCTGGGCACTCGGCTTCCTGAAGAAGCGCCGCGAAACCAAGTTCCTGGCGGCGCTGCCCGATGCCGTCGATATCATCGTCCGGGGCATCAAGGCGGGCCTGCCGCTGTTCGAATCGATCAAGGTCGTCGCTGCGGACGCGCCCGAGCCGCTGCGCAGCGAGTTCCTGTCCATCATCGAGACGCAGGCGATCGGCATGCCGCTCGGCGAGGCCTGCTCGCGCCTCTACGAGCGCATGCCGCTGCCGGAAGCCAATTTCTTCGGCATCGTCATCTCGATCCAGCAGAAGTCGGGCGGCAACCTTTCCGAAGCGCTGGGCAACCTCTCCAAGGTGCTGCGTGACCGCAAGAAGATGAAGGAAAAGATCCAGGCCATGTCGATGGAAGCCAAGGCTTCGGCCGGCATCATCGGCTCGCTGCCGCCGATCGTGATGTTCCTCGTCTATCTGACGACGCCGCACTACATCTCGCTTCTGTGGACCCATCCCACCGGCCAGCTCATGCTGGTCGGCTGCGTCGTCTGGATGTCGGTCGGCATTATGGTGATGAAGAAGATGATCAACTTCGATTTCTGACGGTGCAACATGGTTGATTTCCTCATCACGAGACTGCATGACGTCCGCTTCATGACCATGCTGCTGGCGGCCATCGCCGCCAGCGCCACCGTCTATACGCTGGTGATGCCGCTGTTCGCCGGCGAAGGCCTGTCCAAGCGCATGAAGGCGGTGGCCAGCGAGCGTGAGCGCATCCGGCAGCGCGAGCGCGAACGCCTCCACAAGAACGAGAAAGTCTCGCTGCGCCAGACGCCGAAGCAGATCGTCTCCAAGGTCGTCGATGACTTCAACCTCACGAAATGGCTCGCGCAGGAAGCCGCGCGGGAAAAGCTCATCATGGCGGGCTACCGTGGCCAGGCGCCCTACATCACCTTCCTGTTCGCCCGCATGGTGACCCCGATCGTGCTGTTCGTCGGAACGGTCATCTACGTGTTCCTGATCGCGCACATGGAAAAGCCGATGCCCATCAAGATCGGCATCTGCGTCGGTGCCGCCTATCTCGGCCTTCAAGCGCCGATGCTGTTCCTCCGGAACGCGATCTCCAAGCGCCAGCTCTCGATCAAGCGCGCCTTTCCCGACGCGCTCGACCTGCTGCTGATCTGCATCGAATCCGGCATGTCGGTCGAAATGGCGTTCCGCAAGGTCGCCGTCGAAATCGTGGGCCAGTCCATCGCGCTGTCGGAAGAATTCACGCTGACCACGGCCGAGCTGTCCTATTTGCAGGACCGCAAGGTCGCGTACGAAAACCTGGCGAAGCGCACCGGGCTCGAAGGTGTCAAATCGGTGTGTCTCGCGCTTCAGCAGGCGGAGCGTTACGGCACCCCGCTGGGGCATTCCCTGCGCGTCATGGCGCAGGAAAACCGCGACATGCGCATGAACGAGGCCGAGAAGAAGGCTGCCGCGCTGCCGCCGAAGCTGACGGTACCGATGATCCTGTTCTTCCTGCCGGTGCTGTTCGTCGTCATTCTCGGCCCGACCGGCATCAAGATCTCCGATCTGCAGTGACGCGAGAGACGGACCGCAAGCGGTCCGCGATCGACGTCAAAAAATCAAGTCCTTGATCAGTCGGGCTGGCTGAGCGAGGCGACCGGCGTCCGCTTCGGCGCGCCGCGGGGGGCCTCGTTGCGGCTCAGCATTTCCTTCAGGTAGGCGACATTGGCCGCGGCCTGGTCCGGTGGCAGGTCCGCCTTCACGATGGTCTCGGCTTCCGGGAAGCGGCCCTGGAGGCCAACGACGAGGCCGAGATTCTGCCGCACCCGGCTGCTGGCACGCGGCGATGCGTAGGCCTGCCGCAGTGCCTCTTCGGCCTTGGGCAGATCCCTCGAGAGCATATAGGACAGGCCGATATTGGAGAGCACGCCGGGATCACCCGGCGCGATCTTTAGCGCGCTCGTATAGTAGGAACGCGCTTCGTCGTGACGACCCATCTGGTCGAGCGCGGTGCCCTGCACCGAGAGCAAGCGCCAATCCGGATTGTCGGGCGAATGCGCCTTCGACAACACGTCGAAGGCCTGCTGGAAATTACCGTTATCAGCGAGCGCACGGCCGTACTGGGCGAGCAGCGGCTTGTTGCCGGGATTGGCGATGGTGGCCTGCTCGAGCACGGCGACGGCCTGGGCGCGCTGACCGTTGGCGCGCAGGGCCTGGCCATAGCCGACCGCGGCCTCGGCGTCCTTGGGGTTGGCGCGGTAGCGCTCACCATAGACTTCGACGGCGCGCGCGGGATCGGTGGGGGCGGCGGGAGCAGCATCCGCGCGCGACCCGATCGAGCCGGTGACGTCGGAGAGTTTTGACATTGCCGCGCAGCCGCCGAGACTCATGGCCACCAGCGCGACAAGCGAGGCAGACGCGAGAAGCCGGGCAGGACTGAACCGTTGACGCATGACGCTTTGACTCTCGAGCGGATGGATCGAGTCGAACGCGCCAGCAATAGACTGTTAACCCTAATGGCCGGTTAACGCCGTCCCCGCCCCTCACGACGGTGTCTGCGGCGGCGCGTCCCCGCCGAGGCCCAGATCGAGGTCGAGCACTTTCACCTGCTCGTTCAGGTCCCGCAGCAACAGCAGCCTCTGTCGCGCCTGGGCCTCGACATCGATGCCGGCATGGGGAAGTCCGGGCCATTCGCGGCGGAGATCGTCGCGATTGACCTGACGCTTCGCGACGAGGTCGTCGAGCCGAGACGGTTCAATGCCGAGCACGGCGGCGGATTGCGCGATCAACCGGCGCAGCAGCCCTGCCACCGCGGCGAGCGCCGCAACGTCACGCTTGCGCCCGGACCTGGCGAGCTTGCCGTCGAGATCAGCCAGGGCATGCGAGGTGACGAGATAGGTGTGGAGCGCATTCGCCCAGTCCGTATCGCCGTCTGCGTAGAAGGCGCGGCGCGTCAGGAGCCGGCGGACCAGCGCCGTAACCTGCTCCCGCGTCAACGTCGCCATTGAAGCGATCTCGATTGCCGACTGGACGGCCCGGTCACGGGAATAATCCCGTCCTGCCGGCAGCCGGATCACACCATCCGGCAGGTTCGAATCGAGCGCGCGGAAGCCGCTATCGTTGCGCGGCCGCGAATAACGCGTGATCGCGAACCCATACTCGGAATTGTCGGCATGGGACATCGGAGCGAAATGGATGATGTTGAAGCCTGCATCATCGCCAGCCTGCCCGGTCGAAGACGGACAGGACAGCACGTAGATCGTGCGCCAGAACGCCTCATCGCCATCGCTCCGCGTCGCACGCGGTTCGGGAATCGAATAGCGCGTCAGTCCCTCGACATGCCGGTGTCCGTGCAGGACCAGGTTGACGTTGAGCGAGGTCGCCGCTTCGAGGAAGGTCGCGGGCGCGGCGAGATACATCAGCGGTTCGTCGGGCACGCCGAGAAACCGTTTTCCTTCTCCGGTCGCCTGCGGCAGCGGATGATGGTGCAGTGCCAGCACGCGCACCAGATTTTCCGTCGGCTCGGCATAATCGGCGCGCCCCGCAGACCCCATGCTGCCCGCAAGCTCGACGCTCAGCCTGGCGGAATCCACGACAAGCGCATGGTAGGTGGTCTCGTCGATATTGCCGCGCGCAAGCGTCGTCAGGCTCGCGCGGTTGGAATCCAGCAACACCAGATCGAGGCCGGCCTGCCGGTAATAGACGCTCTTCGAGGTCCGCGGCAGATGCAAATAATCATAGACGTCGTGACGGCCCCCGCGCTGGCTCGGCCGCTTGACGTCGTGATTGCCGGCAACCGCCTGGATGTCGGTGAATAGCCCGCTCTGCCGGAAGGACGCGATGACGGCGAGCGCCTCGTCGAGCGCGCGCGGCGTCGGGTCGTCGACGAGGTCACCCGTGATCAGCAGGATGCGATCGGGAACATCTTCGAAGCCCGCCATCCTCTCCCGGAGCGCGGCACTGAGCGCCTCGATCGTCGCAAGCAGCCGTCCTGACCCGTCCAGATGCAGGTCGGAGATCTGCGCAATAACGAACGATCTATCCATTTTGCGCCGCTCATTGCGAATGCTGCGCCGCCCAAACGATCAGAGAAATGCCTTCGCGAGAAGATTCAGCCAAGTTTCGGCCCCGGGCAAGGACTACCCCCGGCAAGTATCAATCGTATGCCGCTACGCTACTGCATGCGATGAGTGCAGCGCCGCGCCGAACAATTTAAAATATTCCTCAATCATGCCACAACCGCAGCGCTAGTAAAGCCCCGCGGTCGCGCTCTCGTGAACGACAGTTCTCAACGTGGATAGCTACGAGATCCGGCCGTCGCCGGTTTCGCTTCGCCCGATCAATATTCGATGGCCATGCGCTTGCGGATTTCGTCGATGCGCTTGTCGAGCGCATCGAAGCGCGCGTGGACGGAGCGGTCGTGGAGATAGAAGACGTAGCCGCCGGCCAGGAACGCGAAGATCCAATGATGGTGCTCGACATAGCCAAAGATCGCCTCGACGGCCTGGCCAATGAACGTGACCACGCTCCACACGAATTCCATCGCATTTCCTCCCGGCAGACTTGCTTTCGGCCGCCCGCGATCTCTCCGTCCGGGGGCCGTTTTTCGGAACCTAGCATGGCCCCCCAGTTGCGAGTAGCGGCTCGCTGAACGGTGACAGCGAAGCCGATTGCAGCCGCAGCAAAACTCTGCGAAGTCTCGTCCGTTCGCTGACCTGCTTGATCTGACGACACGGACCCGCCAATGCCTTCTGTCTTCGAGACCTCGCCCAACGCCATCCCGATCACCTTCGTCACCAAGTCGAGCTGGGATCAGGTCGCCGAGACGCTGCCGGCGGCACAACGCCAGTTCGCCAATGCGAACGGTTTTGCGGCGAAGCCCGGCGGCTATCTGGCGCTGCCGGCGCCCGACGGCGCGATCGCACAGGTGCTGTTCGGCCTCGAGGACGAAGGTGCAAGATCACGCGACCTGTTCCGGCCGGGCGCCCTGCCCGGCCTGCTGCCACCGGGCATTTATCGCTTTGCCAATGCACCGCACGATGCACGACTGGCGGCGCTCGCTTTCGCACTGGGGTGCTATCGCTTCGCCCGTTACCGCAAGGCCGACAGGCCCGATGTCCGGCTGGTGCCACCGGCTGGCGTCGATGCGACCGAGATCAGCCGCATTGCGGACGCAGCGTTTCTGGCGCGCGATCTCATCAACACGCCGTCCAACGACATGGGTCCGGAGGAACTCGCCGCGGCTGCGCAAGAGCTTGCCAGCGAATTCGGTGCGAGCTTTGCCTGCACCATCGGCGAGGATCTGGAGACGAATTTCCCGCTGATCCACGCCGTCGGCATGGCCTCGGATCGCGCGCCGCGGCTGATCGACATCGGCTGGGGTGATCCCACCCATCCCAAGGTGACGCTGGTCGGCAAGGGCGTCTGCTTCGACACCGGCGGGCTCGACCTCAAGCCGTCGAGCGGCATGCTGATCATGAAGAAGGACATGGGCGGCGCCGCCAACGTGCTGGCGCTGGCGCGCATGGTGATGGACGCGAAGCTGAAGGTGCGGCTGCGCGTACTGATTCCTGCGGTCGAGAACGCTGTCGCGGGCAATGCCTTCCGCCCGCTCGACGTTTTTACCTCGCGCAAGGGCATCACGGTCGAGATCGGCAACACCGACGCGGAGGGACGCCTGGTGCTCGCCGACGCGCTGGCGCTGGCCGATGAGGAGAAGCCCGAGCTGCTGATCGATCTGGGTACGCTGACGGGTGCCGCGCGGGTCGCGCTGGGGCCGGATTTACCACCCTTTTACACCAATGATGAGACGCTGGCCGCCGATGTCGCGCGTTGCGCGGCGAAGGAGAACGATCCGTTGTGGCGCATGCCGCTGTGGCCGCCTTACGATGCGTGGCTGGACTCCAAGACCGCCACCATCACCAACGCACCATCAGGCGGCTTTGCCGGCTCGATTACCTGCGCGCTGTTTTTGCAGCGCTTCGTCGAGCACGCCAAGAGCTGGCTTCATGTGGATATTTATGGCTGGACGCCGTCGGCCAAGCCGGCACGGCCCGAGGGCGGCGAGTGCCAGGCCGCGCGCGCCATCTACAAGGTACTGAGCGAGCGCTATGCGTGATTCACGGCTGACACCGGCGCGGGGCGACCTCGCCGCAAAATATCTCGAAGGCCTGGTGAAAGCCGATCGCTTCGTCGAGGGCGAAGAATTCGAGGTGGTCGCACCGATCGCGCCGGTGCGCGAACAGCCCTCCTCGAACGCGATGCTGATGACAGAGGCGCTACGCGGCGAGCGGATCACGGTCTACGATCGCAATGGCGAGGGCTGGGCCTGGGGCCAGCTCAATGGCGACGGCTATGTCGGCTGGCTGCCTGATGCGGCGCTGATCAAGCCGGCGGCCGCGCCGACACACATGGTCAGCGCGCTGCGGACGCTCGCCTTTCCCGGCCCCTCGATCAAGCTGCCGCCTGTCGACACGCTGGTGCTGGGGTCGAAGCTCACGATCGCGCGGGAGGATGGCAATTTCGCCGTGACGCGCGAAGGGACCTTCCTGCCGAAGATCCATCTCGTCCCGCTCGATCATCGCGAGCCGGACTTCGTCGAGGTCGCCGAACGCTTCGTCGGCACGCCCTATCTCTGGGGCGGCAAGAGTAGCCTCGGCATCGACTGTTCGGGCCTCGTCCAGGTCTCGCTAACGTCAGCCGGCACCGGCTGCCCGCGCGACAGCGACATGCAGCAGGCCGGCCTCGGCCGCGCACTGGAATCGCATGAGTGGCGTCGGTTGCGGCGCGGTGATCTGATCTTCTGGAAGGGCCATGTCGCCATCGTCTGCGACGGCGGCACCATGGTTCACGCCAACGCGCATCACATGTCGACGGTGATCGAGCCGATCGAGCCGGCGCTTGAACGGATCAAGGCGGCCGGCAGCGAGGTTGCCGCGATCAAGCGGCTGTAACCAGACATCGTAGGATGGGTAGAAGCGAAACCCATCATCCATACGGCGCGGTTGCGATTAGATGGGTTTCGTTTCGCTCTACCCACCCTACAAGTACTGCCGACAACGGAATTACTGGTTTGCCGCCGCAGCGGCGGTCGCCACATATTTCGTGTAGAATTCGGCGACCCGGCCGCGCCACATACCGACGAACGCCTCTGAAGTGACGTTGTCCACCGATTTCCAGGTACGCTTGAACGCCGGAAGTGCATTGCCCCAGATCGCGCGTTTGCACCACCTCTCGCCCTTCTCCTTGCCTTCGCTGGTTGCGCACATGGATTTCCAAGCGACGCGAGCGGGCTGGCTGATGTGCTCAGCGGCGCCTTCCCAGCCCTGCTGATGGATCAGGTAAAGATCGCTCATGTCCGGCTTACGGTGCGTGATCCACTCGAACTGGATGCCTTCGGTAATGATTTTGTAGGCAGCCGCAACGGCGTTGTCCCGCGGACTGCGAATCTGCCCGAAGCCGAACTTCCCGAACTCATATTGGCTCAGCTGAAACAGGCCGATATACGACCCGGTGCGTTGATTGGGGTTGAAACCGGACTCGATCTTGGCAACCGCCATCATGAAATTGAAATCGAGACCGAACGCGTCGGAAGCGCGCTTGATCTCTTCGGCCGGCGTTCCGACCGGGATGTCCTTGAACGAACGCAAGACGATCTCCGCCGGCTTCTCGGCGGGCGGCAGTTCGGACCAGACGTAGTAGACTAGATAACGGAAATCCTGCGTCGACGCCGCTTTGGGGGCATCGTCGGACGCATCGCGTGCTGCCGGCAGCGGCTGGACGCTATCCTGTCCCAACGACGCCAATTTCGGCGCGACGAGATCATCGGCGATTTCGGTTCCGGCGCTCAACGGCGCAGAACCTGCTGACGTCACCGAGCCAGATTCTGCCGAACCAGGTTCTGCTCTTTCTGCCCGAAGCGCTGCTGCAAGTCTGGCGGATGCCTCTGCGTACAACGCAGGTGTCACCAGGTTCGCAGTGGCCGCCATGTTCGCTGCCGCGTCCGGCATGACGTCAGGCACCGTCGCGGCCGGTCTGTTTCCGGCGGCCAGATAAAGTCCTACGGATGCGATGACACCCACGATGCAGCTGGTGTGCCAAGCCTTCATTGCCCGAAGTCCACGGATGGCTTCTGTACGAAGGCTGTTCGCATGGTTCCTGCGGCCTGTGGTGAATCCCCTTCGTAGAATCTTATGGTTTAAATGTGGTGAACGGGAGCAGACTTTCTGCCTCGCCAATCATCGGACGTGTTCCACTATGGGCAGAAGCTGATGCCGGACAATGAGTTATCGGGCGTCCGTTGTCCGCCAGAAGCGGGCCTGAATCTGTTCACGCCACGTAACAGGCGCAACCGAAAGAGCTACGTCGCCGCCGCCCCATTCCCCGCCGTCTCCAGCCGGAACGCCGCCGCAAACAGGGCGCGGGTGTAATCCGTCTTCGGGCTCTTGAACAGCTCGGCGGCCTGGCCCTCCTCGACCACCTTGCCGTTGCGCATCACGATGAGATGGCTGGCAAGCGAGGCGACGACGCGCAGATCGTGCGAGATGAACATGTAGGTGAGCTCGCGCCTGCGCTGGAGCTCGCGCAAGAGGTCGACCATCTGCGCCTGGATCAGCATGTCGAGCGCGCTGGTCGGCTCGTCCAGCACGACGAAATCCGGCTCCAGCACCACCGCGCGCGCGATGCTGATGCGCTGGCGCTGGCCGCCCGAGAATTCATGCGGATAGCGGTAGCGGGTATCCGCCTTCAGGCCGACATCCTCCAGCGCCTTGACGACGCGCGCCTCGCGCTCCACGCGCGACAGCCTTGGCTGATGGACGCTGAGGCCCTCGGCGATGATGTCGGCGACCGACATGCGCGGGCTGAGCGAGCCGAACGGATCCTGGAACACGATCTGCATGTCGCGCCGGAACGGCCGCATCTCCTTGAAGCGCAGGCCCTGGATGTCCTTGCCCAGGAACACGATGCGTCCGTTCGAGGAGATCAGGCGCAGCAGCGCGAGCCCCAGCGTGGTCTTGCCCGAACCGGATTCACCGACCACGCCGAGCGTCTCGCCCTTGCGCACGGCGACGCTGACGCCGTCGACCGCCTTGATGTGGCCGACCGTCTTGCGCATCAGGCCGCGCTTGATCGGAAACCAGACTTTCAGATCATCAGCCGACATCACCACCGGCGCGTCCGGCTGCGGCGGCGCGGGATCTGGCTTCGGCTCGGCCGCGAGCAGGTCACGCGTATAGTGATGCTTCGGGCTCTTGAAGACCTGCTCGACCGGCCCCTGCTCGACGATCTCGCCGCTCTTCATGACGCAGACATGGTCGGCGATGCGGCGCACGATGCCGAGATCGTGGGTGATGAAGAGCAGGCTCATGCCGAGCCGCGAACGGATCTCGGCGAGCAGCGTCAGGATCTGCGCCTGCACGGTGACGTCGAGCGCCGTGGTCGGCTCGTCCGCGATCAGCAGATCCGGCTCGTTGGCGAGCGCCATCGCAATCATCACGCGCTGACGCTGGCCGCCGGAGAGCTGGTGCGGATAGCTCTTCAACCGCGTTTCCGGCTCGGGAATGCCGACCTGCGTCAGCAGCTCCAGCGTCCGCTCGCGCGCCCGCGCGTTGCTGGTGGGATTGTGGAGCTGGATGATCTCGCCGATCTGCGCCTCGATCGTGTGCAGCGGATTGAGCGAGGTCATCGGCTCCTGGAAGATGATGGAGATGTCGCTGCCGCGAACCTCCCGCATCTCTCGCTCCGACCGGTCGATCAGCTCCTGCCCCTTGAAGCGGATGCTGCCCGAGGGATGCGACGCGTTCGGATAGGGCAGCAGCTTCAGGATCGAGAGCGCGCTGACCGACTTGCCGGAGCCGGATTCGCCGACCAGCGCGACGCATTCGCCGCGCTTGATCTGGAACGAGACCTTGTCGACCGCGAGCGTGGTGACGCCACCCTGGTGGAAGGCCACCGAGAGGTCGCGCACGGCAAGCAGGGGCTGGTTGATCGCGTCCATCACGCCCTCACTTGAACGTCTTGCGCGGATCGAAGGCGTCGCGCACGGCTTCGCCGACGAAGATCAGCAGCGACAGCATGATCGCGACCGAGAAGAAGCCGGAGAAACCGAGCCAGGGCGCCTGCACGTTGGACTTGCCTTGCGACAGCAGTTCGCCGAGCGACGGCGAGCCGGGCGGCAGTCCGAAGCCCAGGAAGTCGAGCGCCGTGAGCGTCATGACCGACGAGGAGACGATGAACGGCAGGAACGTCATCGTCGCAACCATCGCGTTCGGCAGCAGATGCTTGAACATGATCACGGAACTCGACACGCCGAGCGCCCGCGCCGCCTGGATGTACTCGAAATTGCGCCCGCGCAAGAATTCCGCACGCACGAGCCCGACCAGCGACACCCAGGAAAACAGAAGCAGGATGCCGAGCAGCACGAAGAAACCAGGGACGAGCACCGACGACAGGATGAGCAGCAGATAGAGCGAAGGGATCGCCGTCCATATCTCGATGAAACGCTGGAACAGCAGGTCGATCCAGCCCCCGAAATAGCCTTGCACCGCGCCGGCTGCGATGCCGATGACGGAGGAGATGATGGTCAGACAGAGGCCGAACAGCACCGAGATGCGGAAGCCGTAGATCAGCCGCGCCACCACGTCGCGGCCCTGATCGTCGGTACCGAGCCAGTTATATTCGAGATCACGGCAACTCTTCAGGCCCTTCTTCTCGACGACGGCCTTGCACTGCGCCTCCGTCAGCATCCAGGTCGGCGGGGACGGCGCCGGCGTCGGCAGGTCGAGATTGTGGGTGTCGTAGGAGTAGCGGATCAGCGGCCAGACGACGCTGCCGCCCTTGTCCTTGATCAATTTCTGCAAATAGGGATCGCGATAGTCGGCCGCCGTTTCGAAGTCGCCGCCGAAGGTCGTCTCGGAATAGGTGACGAAGGCCGGCCAATAGAGATGGCCGTCATATTTGACCAGGAACGGCCGGTCGTTGGCGATCAGCTCGGCGAACAGCGACACCACGAACAGGATCATGAAGATCCAGAACGACCAGTAGCCACGCCGGTTCGCCCTAAAATTATCCCAGCGCCGCCTGTTGAGCGGCGATGGCGCGAACGGCTTGCGCGTAATCGGCGCAGTCGCACCGAGCGGCGAGCCTGTGGTGGTCTCGATCGGGGTGGGAGCGGTCAGCGTCATCAGACCTCCCGCGCCTCGAAATCAATCCGCGGATCGATCCACATGTAGGTCAGATCCGAAATGAGGTTGACCACGAGACCGACGAGCGAAAAGATGAAGAGCGTGCCGAACACCACGGGATAGTCGCGATTGAGAACGCTCTCGAAACTGAGCAGTCCGAGGCCATCCAGCGAGAAGATGGTCTCGATCAGAAGCGAGCCCGAGAAGAAGGCGTGGATGAAGGTGCTGGGAAAGCCGGCGATGACAATGAGCATCGCGTTGCGGAAGACGTGGCCATAGAGCACGCGATTTTCGCTGCAACCTTTCGCGCGCGCGGTCATCACGTATTGCTTGCGAATTTCGTCCAGGAACGAGTTCTTGGTCAGGAACGTCATGGTGGTGAACGCGCCGAGCCCCATGGCGATCAGCGGCAGCGTCAAATGCCAGAAGTAATCGATGATCTTCCAGTACCAGGGAAACTGCGACCAGCCGTCCGACGTCAGTCCGCGCAGCGGGAACCAGTTGAAGAACGAGCCTCCGGCAAACAGGATGATCAGGAGGATCGCGAACAGGAAGCCGGGGATGGCATAGCCGAGCACGAGCACGCTCGACGTCCAGGTGTCGAAGCGCGTGCCGTCCTTGACCGCCTTGCGGATGCCGAGCGGTATCGAGATCAAATAGGTCAGGAACGTCAGCCAGATGCCGAGCGAGATCGAGACCGGCAGCTTTTCCTTGACCAGCTGGAGCACGCTGACGTCGCGAAAATAGCTGTTGCCGAAATCGAAGCGGGCGAAATTCCACACCATCAGCGCGAAGCGTTCCGGTGCCGGCTTGTCGAAGCCGAATTGCTTCTCCAGCTTCTTGATGAAGTCGGGGTCGAGGCCCTGCGCGCCGCGATATTTCGAATTGATGGCATCGCCACCGGCGCCCAGCTGGCCAGGCGCACGCTGCGCAAAGTCACCGCCGCCCGAAATGCGCGATGTGCCGCCGGTGTCGGCGCCCGAGAGCTGCGCGATCACGCGCTCGACCGGGCCGCCCGGCGCAAACTGCACGACGACGAAGGAGACGAAGAGGATCCCGAGCAAGGTCGGGATCATCAAAAGGATACGGCGGGCGATATAGGCGCTCATGATTATTTCGCCTGCTCGAGTTTTGCCGCCTTGGCGGGATCATACCACCAGATGTCGGGAGCACCGACGCCGTTTGCATAGCGTGGCAGCTTCTGCGGATGGGCGAATTGGTCCCAATAAGCGAGCCGGTGCGTCTTGTTATACCATTGCGGCACCCAGTAACGGCCGGCGCGGAACAGGCGGTCGAAGGCGCGACAGGCGACGGTCAAATCCTCGCGGTTGTCGGCCGCCATGATCTTCTCGATCATGGCATCGATCGCCGGATTGGCGACGCCGGCAAGATTGTACGAGCCCTTGGTTGCCGCCACCTGCGAGGAGAAGAACGAACGCATGGCATCGCCCGGCGTCGCCGACATGCTGAAACGCTGGATCGTCATGTCAAAGTCGAAATCTTCCTGCCGCGCCTTGTGTTGCACAGCGTCGACCAGACGCACGCTCGCTTCGATACCGAGCGTGCCCAGGTTCTTGATGTAGGGCGCGTGGTGCGGCTGGAACGAAGGCTCGTCCAGCAGGAACTCGATCCTGAACACCTCACCGTTCGGCAGCACCCGCTTGCCGTCCTTGATGGGCACGCCGGCCTCGGTCAACAATTGCTGCGCCTTGCGCAACAGGCCGCGGTCCTGTCCGGAGCCGTCGGACGTTGGAGGCGTGAACGGTGCGGTGAACACGTCGTCGGGAACCTGGCCGCGGAACGGCTCCAGCAGCTTCAGTTCCTCCGGAGACGGAGGCCCATTGCCTGCCATGAGGTCCGAGTTCTGGAACGGAGACACCGTGCGGGCATAGGCGCCGTACATGATGCTCTTGTTGGTCCATTCGAAGTCGAAGGCATTGATCAAGGCCTCGCGCACGCGCGGGTCTTTGAACTTGTCGCGCCGCGTGTTGATGAACCAGCCTTGTGCGCCCGACGGTGTATCGTCAGGGACCACCTCCATCTTGACGCGCCCGTCTTTCACTGCCGGAAAGTCGTAACGCGTCGCCCAGATGCGCGAGGTGAATTCCTCCCGATAGAGATAGTTCTTGCCGGTAAAGCCTTCGAACGCGACATCGCGATCTCGATAGAATTCATAGCGCACGATTTCGAAATTGTAGCTGCCGCGGCAAACCGGCAGATCGGCTGCCCACCAGTCCTTGACGCGCTCATACTCGATATAGCGGTTGACCTCGAACTTGCCGACCTTGTACGGACCGGAGCCGAGCGGGATATCGAGCGACGTTTCGTCGAAGGCGCGGGACGCATAGTACGTCTTCGAGAAGATCGGCAAGCCCGCGACATAAAGCGGCACGTCTCGGGCACGCCCCTTGGCGAAGGTCACAACGAGCGTCGCATCGTCGGTCGCTTCCGCGCTGACCATGTCGCGCATCTGCACGATGATCAGCGGATGGCCCTTGGCCTTCAGCGCCGTCAGCGAAAACGCGACGTCGTGGGCGGTGAGCTTGGTGCCGTCATGGAATTTAGCCTCGGGCCGCATCGTGAAGCGATAGGTGAGCTTGTCCGGCGAGATCTGCACGGATTTGGCGGCAAGCCCGTACATCGCGTCAGGCTCGTCGTTGGCGCGCACCATCAGCGGCACAAACGTCATGTCCATGCCTTGCGCGCCGTCACCCTTCAGGATGAAGGCGTTGAGCGAGTTGAATGTCTGGTAGGACTGGTTGTAGGCGCGCACCGACGGAATCAGCGAGAACGTACCGCCCTTCGGCGCATCCAGATTGACGTAGTCGAAATGATGGAAGTCGGCGGGATATTTGAGATCGCCGAACGCCGAGATGCCGTGGGCCTCAATGGGCCCCTCGGACGCCGCCGCGCTGCGGAGTGCGGCAGCGCCAAGCGCTCCGCCCACACCCAGGGCCAGCACATGGCGTCGTGAAAACTGCGTCATGCGGAACACGTCCTTCACGACTTCTTTGCGATCCGCGCCGCCTTGTCTGCGTCGTACCACCAGACGAACGGGAAGCCCGACTGACCGTATCTGGGCAATTCCGCTGGCCGGCCGAAGCGATCCCAACGCGCGGTGCGCACCTTGGTGTAGGTCCACTGCGGCACGACATAGTGATTCCACAGCAGCACGCGGTCGAGCGCCTTGGTGGCTGCGACGAGGTCGTCGCGATCCCTGGCGTAGATCACCCGTTCGATCAGCTTGTCGATCGCGGGATTCTTGATGCCGGCAATATTACGCGACCCGGCGATGTCGGCCGTTTTTGACGACCAGAACTCACGCTGCTCGTTACCCGGCGATTGTGACTCGCCCCAGGAGTTGGTGACGATGTCGAAATCCCACTCGCGAGTCCTGTTCTCGTATTGGGTCGGATCGACCGTCCGCACGCTGACGGCAATGCCGAGCCGTTCCAGCGAGGGCTTGTAGAACAACGTGATCCGCTCGAAGCTCGGATCCGAATTCAGCAATTCCAGGGCGAACTGGGTGCCGGTCTTGATGTCGATCAGCTTGCGATCGCGCACCTCGTAGCCGGCTTCCTTGAACAGTCGGAGCGCTTCGCGCAGATTGTCGCGCACGGCTTCCGGACCGCCGCCGACCGGATTGGTGTAGGCCGTCGTGAAGACTTCGGGCGGCACTTCGGCGCGGACGGTCTCGAGGATCTCGAGCTCCTTGCCCTGCGGCAATCCGGTCGCCATCAGCTCGTCGATGCCATCGAAATAGCTGCTGACGCGCTTGTACTGACCGTAGAAGATCTGCTTGTTCATCTCCTCGAAATCGAACGCGTAGTTGAGGGCACGGCGCACGCGCGGATCCCCGAACTTGGCGCGACGCAGGTTCGGCACGAAAGCCTGCATGACGCCCGAGCTGCGATTGGCGAACTCTTCGAGGATCACGCGCTTTTCAGCCACCGCCGGGAAATCGTAGGCGGTCGCCCAGTTCTTGGCGCTGTTCTCGGTGCGCCAATCGACCTGATCGGCCTTGAAAGCCTCGATCGCCACGGTGGCGTCGCGGAAATACTCGTAGCGCAGCTCGTCGAAATTATTGCGACCCACGTTGGCGGCGAGGTCACGGCCCCAATAATCCTTGACGCGCTCGAGCGCGATTGAGCGTCCGGCAACGAATTCCTTGACCTTGTAGGGGCCCGAACCAAGCGGCACTTCGAGCGTGGTCGCCGAGACATCGCGCCTGCGGCCCTGTGCGTCCGTCCCCTCCCACCAATGTTTCGGCAGAACCGTGAGCTGCCCGACGATCTGCGGCAGCTCGCGGTTACCAGGTGCGTCGAACACGAACTTCACCTCGCGGTCGCCGACCTTTTCGGCCTTCACCACATGGCTGTAATAAGCCGAGTACATCGGGTGGTGCTTCTTGAAGGAATCGAGCGAGAAGATCACGTCGTCCACGGTAACAGGCTTGCCATCATGCCACTTGGCCTCGGCGCGCAAACGGTAGGTGACGAAGGAAAAATCGTCCGGATGGCTGATGGCTTCGGCGAGCGCGCCGTATTCGGTCGAGACCTCGTCGAGCGCGGGTGTCAGGAGCGATTCGTAGACGAACGCGACGGCTCCGGAGACCTGCCCCTTCACGCCGGCGACGACGATGTTGAAATTGTCGAAGGTGCCGACGGCGATCTGGCGCGCGACGCCGCCCTTGGGCGCGTCCGGATTGACGTAGTCGAAGCGCTTGAAGTCAGCCGGGTACTTGACCTTCCCGAACAACGACAGCGCATGCCGCCAAGGCAGCTCGCCCGCCGATTGGGCCTTGGCCGCGCCGATGACGGGGACGCCCGCAACGGAACCAAGAGCGGGGAGCGCTGCGGCAGCAGTGCCGGTGAGCAGGAGATCGCGTCGGGTAATGGCCAAATCAACATTCCTGGTCTTGAAGGAGGTTACCCCCTTTAAGTGCTCAATATAGGCGAGGTTTCGACCGAATATGTTGCTTTTTCCTCATCTTGGAAGGCGGGGCGGCCTGCCGGATGCGGCCAAACGCCCCGATAACGTCGTCGCGAGGCCCGGATAACGAAACGGCCAGGCTTTTCAGCCTGGCCGCATCTTCCAAGACAGAATCTTGAGGCCTTACTTCGCCGCGGTGGGCAGCGGCTTCGGGCTGTCGGAGAGGCTGTTCAGATAGGCAATGACGTCGGCGCGCTCGCTATCCTTCGGGATGCCGGCAAAGCCCATCGCGGTACCGGGGACAGCCGCCTTCGGGTTGGCGATGAATTTGTTGAGCGCATCGAAATCCCAGGTGCCGCCCTTGGCCTTCATCGCGGCCGAGAAGTTGAAGCCGCCGCGGCCTTCGCCGACATGGTCGCCGACGACGCCGAAGAGGTTCGGACCGACGCGATTGGGGCCACCCTTCTCGAAGGTATGGCAGGCGCCGCACTTCTTGGCGGCGGCAGCGCCCTTCTCGACGGAGGCAGTCTGGAGAAGCTTTTCGATCGGCTCGGAGGGGACCGCGGCGGCGCCGCCTTCCTTGCCGTGGCCGGCATCTTCCTTCACGGCGATCTCGAAGCCCGGCTTTTCCGGCATCTTGGGCGAGAACAGCGCCTGGGCGGTGAAGCTCGTCACCAGCAGGATGAGACAGGTGCCGAGCACGGCACCGAGAATCTTATTGAGTTCGAAAGAGTCCATTTCCGGCCAGGCCCCACACCGCAGTAAGGAAATAGCGGCCGGGCGGCCGCCAGGACGAGCCTCAGAGAATCAAACGTTCCTTATTGTTTCCCCGAGTTTTGCCATTGAGATATCGGTTTGCCCGGGGTCTGGCAACCCGTATAAGCGACCCGGCTTCGAACCCGTCCCCACCCCATTTCTCGACGCGGAAAACCTCCCGTTTTCAGGCCCTTGAACAGATGACCGATCCTCGCATCCTGGTGCTGATCCCGGCCCGCATGGCCGCCACCCGCTTGCCCGGCAAGCCGCTCGCGGATATCGCGGGCCTGCCGATGATCGTGCATGTAATGCGGCGCGCCGAGGCCGCCGGCATCGGCCGGGTCGCGGTTGCAACCGATACCGCCGAGATCGCTTCGGTAGTATCAGCCCATGGCGGCGAGGCGGTGATGACCCGCAGCGACCACCCCTCGGGCTCCGACCGCATCCACGAGGCCATGCAGAAGCTCGATCCGGACGGCAGGGCCGAGATCGTGATCAACCTCCAGGGTGATTTCCCGACGATCACGCCGCAGACCATCCGCGAGGTGCTGCCGCCCTTTGACGATCCGGCGGTCGATATCGTGACGCTGGCCTCGCAGATCCACACCGAGGAAGAAGACCTCGCGCCGAGCGTCGTGAAGGCCATCGGCTCGCCGATCGGGCCGAGGCGGATGCGGGCACTTTATTTCACACGCGCGACCGCCCCCTACGGCGACGGACCACGTTACCACCATATCGGCCTCTATGCGTACCGCCGCGCTGCGCTGGAGCGCTACGTCTCGCTGCCGCGCTCTCTCCTGGAAATTCAGGAAAATCTGGAGCAGCTCCGGGCGGTGGAAGCTGGCATGCGCATCGACATCATCATCGTCGACAGCGTGCCCCGCGGCGTCGACACGCCGCCCGACCTCGAAACCGCCCGCAGCATCCTTTCCAAATCCTGAGCCGCTGTTACAAGGCCCGTCATGAGCAAGATGAAAATCGCATTCCAAGGCGAACCTGGGGCCAATTCCCACATCGCCATCGTCGAGGCCTATCCCGACGCCGAGCCGTTGCCCTGCGCCACCTTCGAGGACGCGCTGTCGGCGATCTCCTCGGGCGAGGCCGATCTCGGCATGATCCCGATCGAGAATTCGGTCGCCGGCCGTGTCGCCGACATCCATCATCTGCTGCCGGCCTCCGGCCTCTTCATCATCGGCGAATGGTTTCTCCCCGTGCGCCATCAGTTGATGGCGGTGAAGGGCACAAAGCTCGAAGACATCAAGAGCGTCGAGAGCCATGTCCATGCGCTCGGCCAGTGCCGGCGCATCATCCGCAAGCTCGGCATCAAGCCAATCGTGCACGCCGACACCGCCGGCAGCGCCCGCGACATCTCCGAGCGTAACGACAAGGGCGTCGCCGCGATCGCTTCGCGCCTCGCCGCAAAGATCTACGGCCTCGACATCCTCGCCGAGGACATCGAGGACGAGGCGCACAACACTACCCGCTTCGTGGTGCTGGCGCGCGAGCCGAAATGGGCCGCGCAAGGCTCGGGCCCGCTGGTCACGACTTTTGTTTTCCGCGTGCGCAATTTGCCGGCCGCGCTCTACAAGGCGCTCGGCGGCTTTGCCACCAACGGCGTCAACATGACCAAGCTCGAGAGCTACATGGTCGACGGCAATTTCTTCGCGACGCAGTTTTACGCCGATGTCGACGGCCATCCCGACGACAAGGGCCTTGCGTTCGCGATCGAGGAATTAAAGTTCTTCTCACGCGAATTCCGCATCGTCGGCGTGTATCCGGGCCACCCGTTCCGCGCGACGTTCAGCGAGACGCAGCAGGATTGATCTCGTGTCCCGGACGCGCAAAGCGCGAGCCGGGACCCAGGAACGGCTTCAAGCCGCCTGCCTCGCCAATCCGAACGCCTCCGCCAGCAACGAATACGACTTCTTGCGCGCCTCGTGATCGTACACGGCCGTGATCACCATCAACTCGTCCGGCTTGCTCGCATCGATCAGCGGCTGGAGCTTCTGCTGCACCGTCGCAGGACTACCGACGAACAGGCGTGAACGGTTGCGCTTGATCGAGGTGCGCTCGGAATCCGTGTAGGGATAGGCCAGCGCCTCCTCGACGCTCGGGAGCGGCAGATATTGGCCGCGGTCTCGGCGCAGGCGGTTGAGATCGAAGGAGGTCGCGAGCTTCTCGGCCTCCTCATCGGTCTCCGCCGCGATGGCAGCGACCGCGAGGATCGCGCGCGGGCTCGCGCTCCAGGCCGA
Source organism: Bradyrhizobium betae (assembly GCF_004123905.1). Taxonomy (GTDB): domain Bacteria; phylum Pseudomonadota; class Alphaproteobacteria; order Rhizobiales; family Xanthobacteraceae; genus Bradyrhizobium; species Bradyrhizobium betae_A. Next base: position 11,650 of record NZ_MZXW01000053.1, on the reverse strand, counting down.
GGGCTGGAAGCGATTGCGGTAGTGCACCATCGCATCGATCGCATCATGGGACGCGAAATGATGCGCGAAGGCGAAGCCCATGCCGACTTGCGCGGCCAATTCCGAGGAATAGTCGCTGGAGCCGAGCAGCCAGATCGGCGGCAACGGCGTATCGTCGGGCATTGCGACGACGTTGTGATAGGGGTGGCCCGAGGGGAATTCCCGGGTCTGCCACAGGATCAATTCGTGCAGCCGCTCCAGGAAGTCATCGCCCTCGCGGCGGTCGAGTCGGCTGCGCAGCGCATAGGCCGTGGCGCCATCCGTGCCAGGGGCTCGGCCGAGGCCGAGGTCGATGCGGCCGGGAAACAGCGCCTCCAGCATCTTGAAGCGCTCGGCCACGACCAGCGGGGCATGGTTGGGCAGCATCACACCGCCGGAGCCGACGCGGATGTGCTTCGTCACCGCCGCGATCTGCCCGATCATCACGTCGGGCGCTGGGCTCGCCACCGAGGCGAGGTTGTGATGCTCGGCAAGCCAGTAGCGGACATAGCCGAGCCCATCGACGTGCCGCGCCAGATCGATGCTGTTGCGCAGCGCCGCGGCGGGTTTCGTGCCTGTGGTGACGACGGAGAGGTCGAGAACTGAGAGCGGGATCATGCCGCGCTAACGTAGTGGAGGCTCGCGGAGCGGCAATGGGCAGACTCGCAGGTCTGGCGCGCGCCGGCCGCGAGTAGGGGGCAGCGGGTCGATCCAGCGCGGTGGGACAAATCTGACCGTAGCAACATCATCTTCACATTGCCCACATGCCTAAATCGCCTCTGGCGGCCACCTATTTTCTTACATATCGTTGATTTAAAATATTATTTTTAGACCCACGTCCTTCCCACTCTTCCTCAGATATGCGCAACAATTCGTTTCTTGGCGATAAAAGTGGGCCACTTCCCATCTCCGATGGGCTGTCGAAAAACCCCTCTTTGCCCTATCTTACCCTCTCCCAATCGAGACCTGACCGCCCGCCGCCAAAACCTGGCGAGCCCCTGGAGTGAGTGGTGCCATGACCGATCTGACGATTCCTGCCCACACCGACGGGCAAGACGCGCACCTGAAGCGGCCTGCGATCTCCTTCGAGTTCTTTCCGCCCAAGACCGAAGATATGGAGCGGAATCTCTGGGAGACCATCAACCGGCTGGCCCCGCTCGACCCGAAATTCGTCTCGGTGACCTATGGCGCCGGCGGCTCGACCCGTGAGCGCACCCATTCCACCATCGCCCGCATCCTGAAGGAGACCGCGCTGTTGCCGGCCGCGCATCTGACCTGCGTCGGCGCCTCGCGCGGCGAGATCGACGAGATCGTCGACCGCTATCACGAGGTCGGCGTCCGCCACATCGTCGGCCTGCGCGGCGATCCCGCCGGCGGCATCGGCACGCCCTACGCCTCGCATCCCGACGGTTACCAGACGTCCGATGCGCTCGTTGCCGGCATCAAGAAGCGGCATGCCGACATCGAAGTGAGCGTGTCTGCCTATCCCGAGAAGCACCCTGAGGCGCGCGACTTCGACGCGGACATCGATACGCTGAAGGCCAAGGTCGATGCGGGCGCCACGCGCGCAATCACCCAGGTGTTCTTCGATAACGACCTCTACTTCCGCTATCTCGATCGCGTCCGTGCCCGCGGCATCAACATCCCGATCGTGCCGGGCATCATGCCCATGCACAATTTCAAGCAGGCGAGAGCCTTCGTCACCCGCGCCGGCACGACCGTTCCGGACTGGTTCGCCGCAAAATTCGAGGGCCTCGAAGATGACGCCGAGACCCGCAAGCTGGTGGCAGCCACCGTCGCGGCCGGCCAGGTGCAGAAGCTGGCGAAGCACGGCGTCGACACCTTCCATTTCTACACCATGAACCGCGCCGATCTCGTGTTCGCGATCAGCCATTTGCTCGGCATCCGCGCCAAGAGCGCGCAGAAGGCGGCTTAAGATAAGATGACCGTATCTCCCTCACCCAAGCGAACTGCCCTACTCAATGCTGCACGCGAGCGCATCCTCGTGCTCGACGGCGCCATGGGCACGATGATCCAGAATCTCCAGTTCGACGAAGCCGCCTTCCGCGGCGAGCGCTTCAGGAATTTTCATCGCGACCTCCGCGGCAACAACGACCTCTTGATCCTGACCCAGCCGCAGGCGATCGAGGACATCCACGCCGCTTACCTGCGCGCCGGCGCCGACATCGTCGCGACCAACACGTTCTCCACCACCTCGATCGCGCAGGCCGATTACGATCTCACCGACATCGTCTACGAGATGGCGCGCGAAGGCGCCCGCCTCGCCGGCAATGCCGCCCGCCGCGTCGAGGCCGAGGACGGCAAGCCGCGCTTCGTCGCCGGCGCCATCGGGCCGACCAACCGCACCGCCTCGATCTCGCCGGACGTTTCCAATCCCGGCTACCGCGCCGTCACCTTCGACGATCTGCGAAAGTCCTATGGCGAGCAGATCAACGGCATGCTCGACGGCGGCGTCGACCTGCTGCTGGTCGAGACCATCTTCGACACGCTGAACGCCAAGGCGGCGCTCTATGCGATTGCCGAGATCACCGAAGCGCGCGGCATCGACGTGCCCGTGATGGTGTCGGGCACCATCACCGACAAATCCGGCCGCCTGCTCTCCGGACAGCTACCGGAAGCATTCTGGAATTCGGTGCGGCACACCAAACCCGTCACCATCGGCTTCAACTGCGCGCTCGGCGCCGAAGATCTGCGCGCGCATATCGCCGATATCGGCCGCGTCGCCGATACGCTGGTCTGCGCCTATCCGAATGCCGGCCTGCCCAACGAATTCGGCCAGTATGACGAGACGCCGGAATACATGGCGCGCCTGGTCGGCGAGTTCGCCCGCGATGGTCTTGTGAATATCGTCGGCGGCTGTTGCGGCACCACGCCGGACCATATCGCCGCGATCGCGGCTGCGGTCGCCCCGCACAAGCCGCGCATCGTGCCGGAGATCGAACCGCGCTTGCGGCTCTCCGGCCTTGAGCCGTTCGTGCTGACGGACGCGATTCCCTTCGTGAACGTCGGCGAGCGCACCAACGTCACCGGCTCCGCCCGCTTCCGCAAGCTGATCACCAACGGCGACTACACGGCTGCGCTGCAGGTCGCCCGCGACCAGGTCGAGAACGGCGCGCAGATCATCGACGTCAACATGGACGAGGGCCTGCTCGACTCCGAAGCCGCGATGGTAACCTTCCTCAACCTGGTCGCCGCCGAGCCCGACATCGCCCGCGTCCCCGTGATGGTCGATTCCTCGAAATTTTCGGTGATCGAGGCCGGCCTGAAATGCGTGCAGGGCAAGCCGGTCGTCAATTCGATCTCGATGAAGGAAGGCGAAGAGAAGTTCATCCACGAGGCCAAGATCGCCCGCCGCCATGGCGCGGCCGTGGTGGTCATGGCATTCGACGAGGTCGGTCAGGCCGATACGTTCGCGCGCAAGACCGATATCTGCAAGCGCGCCTACGACATCCTGGTGAACCGCGTCGGCTTCCCACCTGAGGACATCATCTTCGATCCGAATATCTTTGCGATCGCGACCGGCATCGAGGAGCACAACAATTACGGCGTCGACTTCATCGAGGCGACGCGCTGGATCCGCAAGAACCTGCCGGGCGCGCACATCTCGGGCGGCGTCTCCAATCTGTCGTTCTCGTTCCGCGGCAACGAGCCGGTGCGCGAGGCCATGCACTCGGTGTTCCTGTATCACGCCATCAAGGCCGGCATGGACATGGGCATTGTCAATGCCGGGCAGATGATCGTCTATGACGACATCGACCCCGAGCTGCGCCAGGTCTGCGAGGACGTCATCCTCAACCGCGACCCCGGCGCGTCCGAGCGGCTGCTGGCACTCGCGGAAAAATTCCGTGGCAACAAGACCCAGACCAAGGAAGCCGATCTCGCCTGGCGCGAATGGCCGGTGGCGAAGCGGCTGTCGCATTCGCTGGTGCATGGCATCACCGAATTCATCGAAACTGACACCGAAGAGGCCCGCAAGAATTCTTCGCGCCCGCTCGACGTGATCGAGGGACCGCTGATGGCCGGCATGAATGTGGTCGGCGACCTCTTCGGCGACGGCAAGATGTTCTTGCCGCAGGTGGTGAAGTCCGCGCGCGTCATGAAGCAGGCCGTGGCGTGGCTGATGCCGTTCATGGAGGAGGAAAAGGCGCGCAATCTTGCCAACGGCATCGGCACAGAAGGCTCCTCGTCCGCCGGCAAGATCGTGCTCGCGACCGTCAAGGGCGACGTCCACGACATCGGCAAGAACATCGTCGGCATCGTGCTCCAGTGCAACAATTACGAGGTCATCGACCTCGGCGTGATGGTGCCCGCCGCAAAGATCGTCGAGACCGTGAAGGCGGAGAAGGCCGACATCGTCGGGCTATCCGGCCTGATCACGCCCTCGCTCGACGAGATGGCGTTCTTCGCCGGCGAATTGCAGCGCGAAGGCCTCAAGCTGCCGCTGCTGATCGGCGGCGCCACGACGAGCCGCGTGCATACGGCCGTGAAGATCGACCCGAGCTATCGGGCCGGCCCGGTGGTGCACGTCAACGACGCCAGCCGCGCCGTCGGCGTCGCGTCCTCGCTGCTCAGCCCTGAGAAGCGCGAGGCCTATGCCGCCGAGGTGCGGGCCGAATACGCCAAGATCTCGGACGCGCATTTGCGCGCGCAGGCCGACAAGAAGCGCCTGAAGCTCGCGGCCGCGCGTGCCAACCGCGTGCCGGTCGACTTCGCCGCCAACAAGCCGGTGAAGCCGACCTTCCTCGGCACGAAGAGCTTTGACGAGTACGATCTCGCCGAGCTCGTGCCCTATATCGACTGGACGCCGTTCTTCCAGACCTGGGAGCTCGCCGGACGTTTCCCTGCCATTCTCGACGATGCCAAGGTCGGCGAAGTCGCGCGCTCGCTCTACGACGATGCGCGCAAGATGCTCGACCTGATCGTCAAGGAGAAATGGTTCCGGGCACGCGCCACGGTCGGCTTCTGGCCGGCGAATGCCGAAGGTGATGACATCGTGCTCTATGCCGACGAGAGCCGGACGAAGCAGATCGCGACGCTGCACACGCTGCGCCAGCAGCTCGAAAAGCGCGAGGGCCGTTTCAATGCCGCGCTCGCCGACTTCATCGCGCCCGCGGGCACGCCCGACTATGTCGGCGGCTTCGTCGTCACCGCGGGCATCGGCGAGGACGTGGTCGCCGATCGCTTCAGAAGCGCCAACGACGACTACTCCTCGATCCTGTGCAAGGCGTTGGCCGATCGCCTCGCCGAGGCTTTTGCCGAGCGCATGCATGCCCGTGTGCGGCGCGAGTTCTGGGCCTACGCGCCGGACGAGGCGCTGTCGACCGACGATCTGATCCTGGAGAAGTATCAGGGCATCCGCCCCGCGCCCGGCTATCCCGCGCAGCCCGATCACACCGAGAAGGCAACGCTGTTCGAGCTGCTCGATGCGGAAGCCACCGCTGGCGTGAAGCTGACCGAGAGCTTTGCGATGTGGCCGGGCTCGTCCGTGTCAGGGCTCTATTTCGCCAACCCCGAGAGCTATTATTTCGGCGTCGGCAAGATCGAGCGCGACCAGGTCGAGGACTACGCGGCGCGCAAGGGCATGACGGTTACCGAGACCGAGCGCTGGCTCGCACCGGTGCTGAACTACATCCCGTCGCGCGAAGAGACCGCCTTCACGGCAACGCCTGCGAACGACGAGACGTCGAAGGACCTCGCCTCCCATCCGCCGGGCTGCACCTGCGCGGTGCATCTCGTCTGGCAGAAGAAGCGCGCGGGGGCGGGGTAGGCCCCCGCCTTCAATACAAAATACGAAAACAACCCCATGCACAGTAGCGATGGGGTTGAAAGGCCTGATGAATTTCGATTTTGCCGAATTTGACTTGACCCGTCGGGCAAAACAGCTGTATTGTTGCATCATCGCCCGCCGCGCCCGGTTCGTGCTCCGGCGAGTATAAGTGCTCCATTCTCGTCATTGCGAGCCACCGGGTCCGCGCGAAGTGCGGCCCGATGACAGGCTCAGCGAAGCAATCCAGAATCTTTCCGCGGCGGCAGTCTGGATTGCTTCGCTGCGCTCGCAATGACGGAGCAAGTGGCGACGTCACGACGTCCAACTTACATCTTAAAACAACGGACACATCTTCGATCGCGGGAACCCATCGCTTGTGAACTCGATCACTTGTCCGCTCAACCTCGATTCGCTACTCTGTCGGCCTACTACCTTCAAACCGATGGTTCGTTCGGGATCGAACACATGAAGCAGTTCATTGCACTGTTCGTCGCCGCGATCGCCCTTGTCGTGCTGCCTACGATTGCCGCGGCTGACTGTCCGAAAGGCTACGTGCCATGCGGCGAGCGAAGTCAGTTGTGCTGCCCAGGAAAGTAGCAAGCCGTAAATGGCTTTGGCTTGGCAGCGGAGTGTTTGTCGCGATCGGCCTCGTGATGGTCGCGGCCTGGGTCGGGTTTCCACGCAAGAAGCAGACGATCACGGCCATCCTCTCCGAGACCGGGTATTTCGAGGTGGTGCCGCCCAGCACCTTCGGCGGCCCCGGCACCATCAACACGATCGAGTATCTGAGCAACGGCCGGCTGGAGCTGCATCCGACCTGCGATGTCGATCCGACGATCCTGACCGGCAAGATCCAGAAATCACCAACCTTGGACCGCGACCTGAAGCAGTCGCTCGAGAGGAATCTCGACGTGTCCGCGCAGGTCAGGGACAAGCTGTCCGCCGTCGCCGGCATGCAGGAGGTCGATTCGATTCACCTCAAGCTCGAGAACGCCAACATCCTGCTGATCTCCGACGAATCGCTGATCTCGACCCGCAACGCGCTGCTGAAGGCCGAATGCGAGGACGCGGTCACCCAGAACATTTCAGTTGGCGGCGTCGTGTGCCAGACGCGGTCGGTGCTGGAGGCCGACGTCGTCTATGAGATCAAATATCACAACAAGATCTCGATGGAGGAGCGGGCCAAGCTGACATCCGAGATTGCCGCGAAGCTCGAGCTGGACGCCCACGAGGGCGGCGACGACAAGGTATCCGGCTCTCAATTGTTCTTCGGCATCAGGCTGTCACCGAATCCGATCGTGCTGAAGACGGCGACGGGCAAGATTAAGCCCTGTACGCGGGGGTAGGATCGCCGCTACGGTTTCACCCCTTCGGCGGTGCGAGCGGCTGAACGATCTCCTTGAACGGCGCCAGCGCCTCGCAACGATCGGCATGCGCCGCAAGCGCCGGATAGCGCGCCCCGTCGAACAGCTGCGGATGCGCCTCGCGGGTAAAGCGGACGACACAGGCGACCGCGATATCGGCATGGCCGATGCGGTCACCAAGCCAGTAGGGCGTCGTGACCTTCGTGCGTTCGGTTTCCAGCACGCCGAGCACATCCGCAATCTGCGCCTGGCATCGCTCGACCCACAACGCAAGCTGCTCCTTCCGCAGCACGCGCTCGTAGAGCAGGCTGACCGCCTTGTCGCCGAGGCCGGAAGCAAGCGCGCAGATGCGCAGATGCTTGCGCCGCTCGGCGCCACCGCGCGGCAGCATCGCCTTGGCCTCGCCGACCAGCTCGTCGAGATAATCGAGAATGATCGTGCTCTCGATCAGCGCCTCGCCGTCGTCGAGCACCAGCGTCGGCACGCGGCGCAGCGGATTATACGGCGCGATCTTGTCGGCATCGCCGAAGGTCGACCACGGCCTGTGCTCGAAGCCGAGCCCGTAAAGCCGCAGCGCGATCGCGACGCGGCGGACGAAGGGGGAGTCGTACTGGCCGATCAGGAACATGGGTCTCGCTCTCCCCAGACATTGGCCGGGCAGTGTCCACGGAAAGATCGGCGTAGCGCAAGGAACAACTTGGAAATAGAGCGTTGCGCCGGATGCAACGGCTCACCCGACAGCCCATGCGCAAGGCGGACGCGGCGCGCTCAAAGCCCATTTTGGATCGAGCGCTTGATCGCCGCGATCGCGGTCTCGTTGCGCTTGTACATCGTCCACTGCTTGATCCGCTTGGCGCGCACCAGCTTTGCCGCCGTCAGCACCCGCATATGCTCGCTGACCGTCGGCGCACTGACGCCAAGCTTCTCGGCAATGAGCAATCCGCAGACGCCGTCCTCGACCAGGTCGCCATCAGCCTGCTCGCGAAAATGCTTCCTGGGATCGCGCAGCCATTCCAGGATCTGCAAGCGGCGCTCATTGGCCATCGCGCGCAGCGCGGGTGCGAACTTCATTTAGCTATTTTGCTAATTACCTAATTGATGTCAACTCTCCGAAGCGTTATCATGGACAGCATCATGACAGCGACAATGGACATCACCCGGGAGCGGATTGCGGCGACCGAGGCCGTCATCCGCCCGCATATCCGGCGGACGCCGCTTGTTCAGGCCGATCTCGCCGATTTCGGCCTGCCCGCGCTGCCCGTCATTTTCAAGCTGGAGATGCTGCAGCATTCCGGATCGTTCAAGGCGCGGGGTGCCTTCGCCAATTTGCTGCTGCGGCAGGTGCCGGAGGCCGGAATCGTCGCCGCATCGGGCGGCAATCACGGCGCGGCCGTCGCCTATGCGGCACAGCAGCTCGGCGTTCCCGCTACGATCTTCGTGCCCGACATCACCTCGCCGGCCAAGGCCGAGCGGATCAGGGGCTATGGCGCAAGGCTCGTGATTGCCGGCAACCGCTATGCCGATGCGCTCGCCGCGAGCGAAGCCCATGTCGCGCAGACCGGCGCCATGCCCGTCCATGCCTACGACCAGGCCGAGACCCTGCTCGGCCAAGGCAGCGTCGGCCTGGAGCTGGAGCAGAACGCGCCTGATATCGACACGCTGCTGGTGGCCGTCGGCGGCGGCGGACTGATCGGCGGCATTGCGGCGTGGTACCAAGGCCGGACGCGCATCGTCGCGGTCGAGCCCGAGCAATCGCCGACCCTGCACAGTGCTTTCGCGGCGGGCGCCCCGGTCGATGCGCCGGCGGGCGGCCTCGCCGCCGACAGCCTTGCGCCGCGCCGCGTCGGCGAACTGATGTTTCCGATCGCGCGCGCCCATGTCGAGCGGGTCGTTCTCGTCAGCGACGACGCGATCCGGCAAGCCCAGGCCGCTCTGTGGTCGAGCCTGCGCCTCGTGGCCGAGCCCGGCGGCGCAGCCGCCTTTGCCGCGCTGCTCTCGGGCCGCTATCGTCCGTCATCCGGGGAAAGGGTCGCAGTGCTGATCTGCGGCGCCAACACCACGGCGGTTAATTTCGACAGCTAGAGCGTGGACTCACTGTGCGCAGCCAGCCACGACCGGATGGATGCACTCTGGAGAGGCAAGATAATTGGCGACGAGTTGTCGTCGCGCGTCGCGATTCAACGACATTGCGCCATAGGGGCACGCTTCATGACAAGCACGTCGGCGAACATTGCGCTCCTGTCCAAGCGGGTCGAAAAGGCCGCACAGGAACGGATTGAGGCAGGCACCTACCAGACGCTCGTGTTCGGCGTCGTGGATGGTGACAAGAGCGAGGTTGTGGCCTTCGGCAAACTCGACGACGGCAACGCGCCTGATGGTGAAACAGTCTACGAAATCGGCTCGATCACCAAGACCTTCACGGCCACACTCTTGGCGCAGGCAATCCTGTCGGGCCGGTTGGCGCTCGACACGCCGGTGGCAGAGCTCTTGCCGGAGTCCAAAATCCCGTCCCGCGGCGACAGAAACATTACGCTCGGCGACCTGGCCACGCATCATTCCGGCTTGCCGCGAATGCCAACTAACTTCACGCCAAAGGACCCAGCCAATCCCTATGCCGACTACGACGCGGCGAAGATGAATGTGTTTCTTGCGGGATACCAACTGCCCCGCGACCCAGGGGCCTCCTACGAATATTCGAATCTGGGATTTGGGCTCCTGGGCCATGCGCTTGCCCGGTCCGTGCCCGCCACCTATGACGCACTCATCAAAGACCGCATTCTGAAGCCGCTCGGCATGACGATGACCGGCACGGCGTTCACGGACGCAATGCGTGCTCATCTCGCCCCTGGTCACGACGACGGAGGCAGCGCCGCGAAGAACTGGGACCTGGGCGCATTGGCAGGAGCTGGCGCTCTCCGTTCCACGGCTCATGACATGCTGCGCTATCTGAAGGCCAACATGGGCATCGGTGAGCCGGCATTGGCCGCCGCGATGAACTTCGCGCAACAGCCGCGTAGCAATACCGCGAAAATCGGCTTGGCGTGGGTGACGACCGACAAGGGAATCGTCTGGCACAGCGGCGGAACCGGCGGGTACCGAAGCTTTCTCGGTTTCACCACTGATCGGAAACGAGGTGTTGTCGTTCTGACAAACACGTTCGCGGATCTTGATGATCTCGGATTCGCGACGCTGGATTCCGATGCGCCGCTTGCGCCTGCATATAAGGCAATCGTCCTCCCTAGCGCGTCACTTGATGAATATGCCGGGATCTACGAGTTGGCCGAAAACTTCCTCCTGTACGTGCGTCAGATGAATGACGGGCTTTATGCCCGGGCCACCGGGCAAGGTGCGTTCCCGATTTTTCCGTGGGCGCCCAACGAGTTTTTTGCCAGGGTCGCCGGAATCAGCATGACCTTTACGCGTAATCTTGAGGGCGCGGTAGATGGACTTGTTTTGCACCAGCATGGTGACCGCTCCGCGCCGAAGCGAATTGAGGCGAAAGACACCGAACGTCACAATGGCTCTGACATGGCCTCCGAACTGTTGAGTGAGGTACAGCTTCTAAACGATGATGATACGCCGATGGAGTTCGTGATTTTCATATTGGAGTGGGTGTTCGGCAAAGACCGTGAGACTGCAACTCGGATCATGCTTGAGATTCATGACAAGGGTGTCGGTGCATGCGGCATCTACCCCCACCACGTCGCTGACGCGAAGTTGACAGAGGTATCCGAGCTGGCACGCCAGCACGGCCATGCACTGCAATGCGTGCGCGAGCGAATTGCATCCGCCGGTTAATTTCCCGAAACGCAATCCATTTTGCGGTTGCACAAAGCCGCTCGGGATCGGAGCAAAGCAGACTTTGACAGAGATTTATGAGTGCGCGCCCTGGTCTTGAGGAGATTGCATGATCGGGCCTCGCGCTGTCGTCCCAATGTCGATCCTGCTTGTGTTGATCGCCGGCCTCGCCCACGCCCAAGACTGTCCGATCGGCTTCCAGACGCCATCGAAAAACATCGCCTGCCAGTTTTTCACCGACAACAGCCATGGCATGCTCCGCTGCGACATCATGGACATGGAGGCGCGCCCGCGCCGGCCTGCCGATTGCGAGCTCGACTATGGCCATGCCTTCGAGATGAGCGCGAAGGGCAGTGCGGGGCGCATCTGCGCCGGCGACACGGTGATGGACGCCTCGCTGCCAGTGCTCGCCTATGGCGAGGTGTGGCAGCGTGCGGGATTCACCTGCCGGTCGGAGCAGACGGGGCTGACGTGCTTCAATGCGATGCAGCGCGGGCTTTCGCTGGCGCGAGCGGAGCAGAAGGTGTTTTGAGGAGTAGCCCGCCTGGAGCAGAGCGGAATGCGGGGATGCTGTCCCTGATTGCCCTGCGCCCCCTTCCGACACGAACCGGCCCCCCGGTGGTATGCCGATTTGCACAGGGCAGGCACCGCCCACCCCCCACCATTCCGCGCGCCTCAAAAC
>NZ_MZXW01000011.1 GCF_004123905.1 Bradyrhizobium betae | reverse complement strand
AAATCTACTTGACTGACTTTTGTTATCACGATACGCCCGCCACACACCAAGAACACCACGACCTGACACCCTCTTGCCCATCACTACGCTTCTCCGATCTATAGGCCTTGCGCCAGCCGCAATCGGCGAAGCGGAAGTCGGCATAGCCGAGCACGCAAACGAGGCCGATCTGCGAGATGTCGAACGGGCCGTCGAGAACTTCAGGCATGTTCTCGAAGCGCGCCATGCCGGTCCAGGCCCGGTTCCAGTGGTCGTCCGACCAGGCCTGCCATTGCAGGCCCTGCGGCCGCACCATCTTCTCGTAGCGGCACAGCAGCATGGAATCGAGCATGCCGTTGATCAGCGAGTGATTGGTCTTGGCCTTCCAGCGCCGCGGGCCGTAATCGGGGATCAGGCTGCCGCCGGCCATCTCGTTGAGATATTCGACGATGACGTAGGAATCCAGAATGACGTCGCCATCATTGGTGATCAGCACCGGCAGCTTCTTCAGCGGCGTGATCTTCGAATAATCCTCGTTGGCCGTGCCCGGCGCGACGGTTGCCGGCGTGAGCTCGATCTTGTCGATCAGCCCGAGCTCGATCGCGGCGATGCGCACCTTGCGGGCGAAGGGCGAGGCGGCGGAGAAGGAGAGTTTCATGGCGGGCGATTCCTTGCGGTCAGCTTTGTGCGAACGGTATCTCCTCCGTCATGGCCGGGCTTGTCCCGGCCATCCACGTGCTTCCGCGGGACTAGACCGCAAGACGTGGATGCCCGGGACAAGCCCGGGCATGACGAGTGTGCAGATCGCGGCCTTACGCCGCCACGATCTCCTGCCGCTGCTCGCCGAGGCCTTCGATGCCCAGCGTCACGACGTCGCCGACATTGAGGAAGGTCGGCGGCTTCATGCCGAGGCCGACGCCGGGCGGGGTGCCGGTGGTGATGATGTCGCCCGGCAGCAAGGTCATGAACTGCGAGACATAGGAGATGCACTTGGCCATGGAGAAGATCATGGTTTTGGTCGAGCCGGTCTGGCGGCGCTGGCCGTTGACGTCGAGCCACATCGACAGGTTCTGCACGTCCTTGATCTCGTCCTTGGTGGCAAGCCATGGCCCGACCGGGCCGAAGGTGTCGTGCGACTTGCCCTTGGTCCACTGACCCAGGCGCTCGGTCTGGAAGGCACGCTCCGAGACGTCGTTGCAGACGCAATAGCCGGCGACGTAGTTCAGCGCATCGGCTTCCGAGATGTACTTGGCGCGGGTGCCGATGATCGCGGCGATCTCGACCTCCCAGTCGAGCTTGGTCGAGCCGCGCGGCTTCTCGACCACGTCGTTCGGGCCGGACAGCGAGGTGTTGGCTTTCATGAAGATGATCGGCTCGGTCGGGATTGCTGCTCCCGTTTCCTTGGCGTGGTCGCTGTAATTGAGGCCGATGGCGACGAATTTCGAGATGCCGGTGACGGGCGCGCCGAAGCGCGGCTTGCCGGAGACGGCGGGCAGCGAGGCCGGGTCGATCGCGGCCAGCTTCTTCAGGCTCTCCGGCGAATAGGCCTCGCCGGTCAGCTCCTTCACATGGGCGGACAGGTCGCGCAACTGGCCGGATTTGTCGATCAGGCCGGGTTTTTCCGCACCCTTTTCGCCATAACGAACAAGCTTCATTCTCGTTTCTCCCTAGGATGGACCGATCGGTTAAATAGCTTCATGGAACAGGGCGGCGGGAAATTCAACCGCCGAAAGAGGAGCGCATTGCAGCCCCCTCAATTCGGTGGGCGGGGCTGTTGGGTTGCGTGTCCCGGACGCGACGCAGCGCGTAGCGGTGCGGCGCAGAGCCGGGACCCGGAATGCCGCAACATGGGTCCCGGCTCTGCGGAGCAGCGTTGCCGGACGATGCTACGCATCGCCTAGTCTGCGCCGCGTCCGGGACACGGAGATCACCCCAGCGCCACAAACCTGAACGCATCCCCATCCCGCCGGATGTGCCCGGCCGAATAATGCCCGCCGATCACCAGCGTCGGGGTATCGGCAAAGCGCGAGAACATCTTGTGCCGGGTGGTCGCCGATTGGGCGGGATCGCTGTCGACGACCGAGCACCAGTCGAGATGCGCCATCTGGCAGGGGTGATGGGCGACGTCGCCGGTGAGCAGTCCCTGCTCGCCGCCGGATTCGATCAGGACGCTCATGTGCCCGGGGCTGTGGCCGGGGGTCGGGATCAGGCTGATCTCCTCGCAGAGCCGGTGGTCGCTCGGGATCAGTTCGGCCTGGCCGGCATCGACGACCGGCTTCACGGAGTCGTCGAACACCGCGACCTTGTCCGGCTCGGCCGTGTCGTTGCGCCAGTACTCATATTCAATCTTGCCGAACAAATAGCGCGCCTTCGGAAAGGTCGGCACCCATTTGCCATCGACCAGTCTCGTGTTCCAGCCGACATGATCGACGTGAAGATGCGTACACAGTACCGTGTCGATACTGTCAGGCGGAAAGCCCGCCGCGATCATCGTCTCCAGAAACGGCGTGCTGCGGTTATTCCAGACCGGGACGCCGCGGCCCTGCTTGTCGTTGCCCAAACCAGTGTCGACCACGATGCGGCGCGTCGGCGTCTCCACCACCAGCGCGTGGATCGACATTTTCAGCCGGCCTTCCTCGGTGGCGAAATGCGGGATCAGCCAGGGCAGCTTGCGGATTTCGTCGTTGGTCGCGGCCGGCAGGATGAAGCGGGTCGAGCCGACCGTCTCCATTTCGACCAGCCTGGTGATCCTGACCTCGCCGACTGTCCACTGCATCGGGCGTTTTCCCATTTTCCTGCTTTCGCGAAAGATGCGGGTTTCCACCATCGAACACAATGGATCATCTGCTCCGATGTCGCGTTATCGGAGGAACCCGGGAACAGCCCAAGGGGAGACCCAATGCCAGAGCTTGCGATTTCCGCCGAGAAGGTGGCCTTCATCATCGAGAAGGCGCGCGAATTCGACGTCAAGGAAGCGGCCTCCGATCCGGATTCGGGGTCCAACGCTGCCGACGATGACGAGATCGATGTGCTGGAGGACACCAATTCCGATCCGGTCGCTGCCGAACTCTCCGGCTTCATCCAGGCGCTGAACGAGGACGAGCAGCTCGACCTCGTCACGCTGATGTGGCTCGGTCGCGGCGATGGCGATGTGGAGGAGTGGGACGATCTGCGCGGCCGTGCCATCGAGGCCCGTGCCGAATTCAAGGCGCCCCGGCGCGAGGCCGTGCGATACCTGCTGGGCGAGCCGATGCTGGGCGATCTGCTGGCCGATGGCATGGACGAGCTCGGCATCGACTGGACCGACGAGCGAACCACGCCGGTGTCGTAAAGTGAGTTGGGTTAAATCAATCGGACGGCAGTCTCGGTGCAACCTCTCCCGCTTGCGGGGGAGGTCGGCGCGAAGCGCCGGGTGGGGGTTCTCTCCACTAGGGGATTGTCTCGTTGCGGAGATACCCTCTCCCCAACCCTCCCCCGCAAGCGGGGGAGGGAGCGCACCGTCTGCGTAGCAACACCTTCCAACCAGCACCTAGCGCGCGCAGTCGACGATCACGGTGCCGAGCTTGTCGCCCTTCTCGACGGCGAGATGGGCCTGCGCCGTATCCGACAGCGCGAACTGCGCCGCGACATTGTGGATGCGCGGCCCTGCTGCCAGCCATTTCGTGATGTCGGCCTGCGCTGCCGCAAGCAGCGCCGGCGGCAGCGCGAACAGCACCAGCGCGCGGAGCGCGATGCATTTCTCCATCAGCTCGCGCATCGGGACCACGGGCGTGCGGTTACCATTGGTGGCATAGACCGCGATGGTCGAATTCATCGCCATCAGCTTCAGCGTGGTCGCGATGTTGCCGCCGAAATCGACGTCGACCACGCGATCGACACCGCGCCCGCCGGAAAAAGCCATCGCTTTCGCAACGACGTCCTCGTCCCTGTAATTGACCACCAGATCGGCGCCGGCCAGCCGCGCCTGCTCGCCCTTCATCGCCGAGCTGACGGTCGCGATCACCTGCGCGCCGCCCCATTTCGCCAGTTGCACCGCATAGTGGCCGACCGCGCCGGCACCGCCGGTGACCAGCACGGTTTTGCCGACGATCGGTCCGTCCGCAAACAGCGAGCACCACGCCGTCATCGCAGGGATGCCAAGCGTAGCTCCTTCCGCAAAGGAAAGATGTTCCGGCAACGGCGTCACCAGATGCTCGGCGAGCGCGATATATTCGGCCGCCGTGCCGAAGGCGCGGCCGTTGCGCTGGCCGTTGAACAGCCAGACGCGGTCGCCAACCCCAAAGCGCGTCACGCCATCGCCGACCTGGTCGACAAACCCTGCGCCGTCGCTGTTCGGAATCACGCGCGAAAACTCCATCGCGCGATAGGAGCCGCCGCGCCGGCCGACATCGGCCGGATTGACGCCGGAGGCTTCCAGGCGAATGCGGACTTCGCCCGGGCCCGCGACCGGCGTCGCCATCTCACCATAGGTGAGAACGTCCGCCGCCGGTCCCGTCTGTTCGTACCAGACTGCTCTCACAGCGTTCCCGGAAAGGCACCGCCATCGAGCAGGATGTTCTGGCCGGTGATAAAGCCGGCCTTGGCGCCGCACAGGAAGGCGCAGGCATAGCCGAACTCGTCGGGCTGGCCGAAGCGGCCGGCGGGGTTGAGTTTCGCGCGCTCGGTTAAAATCTGCTCGGGCGTCGTGCCGCGCTTGTCGGCTTCGGCCTTCGCGGTGCCGGTCAGGCGGTCGGTCTCGAACGGGCCCGGCAGCAGGCCGTTGATGGTGACGTTGTTGATCACGGTCTTGCGCGACAGCCCGGCGATGAAGCCGGTGAGGCCGGCGCGCGCGCCGTTGGAGAGGCCGAGGATGTCGATCGGCGCCTTCACCGCGGCCGAGGTGATGTTGACGATGCGGCCGAACTTGCGCGCCATCATGCCGTCCACGGTCGACTTGATCAGCTCGATCGGCGTGAGCATGTTGGCGTCGATCGCCTTGATCCAGTCGTCGCGGGTCCAGTTGCGGAAATCGCCGGGCGGAGGGCCGCCGGCATTGTTGATCAGAATGTCCGGCTCGGGGCAGGCCTTCAGCACGGCCTCGCGGCCGGCAGGCGTCGTGATGTCGCCGACGATCTCGGTGACCTTCACGCCAGGATAGGCTTTGCGGATGTCGTCGGCGGTCTTCTTCAGCGCCTCGGCGCCGCGCGCCGTCAGCGTGACGTCAACGCCGGCCTCGGCCAGCGAGATGGCGCAAGCGCGGCCGAGGCCCTTGCTGGATGCGCAGACGATGGCGCGGCGACCTTTGATCCCAAGATCCACTGTTTCACTCCCGTAATGTCAGGCAGGTTTTGAACGGCCGGCACTCTAGCCAATCGCGGTGCCGCTGATAAGGGAGGGAGCCGCGTCAAAATGCATGGCGGAAGGCGCTGCGATGCAAACGGGCATGATCCGGACCCGAGGGCGCGTTAGCGAAAAGTGTGTCGCGGTTTTCCGAATAGATCATGCCCAAATAAGAGCGCGATCTTATCGCGCCCTAGATGTGCCGCTCCTGCTTGAGGCGGTCGATCGCGGACGTCGCCTCCGGCGGCAGCGTCTTGAAGCCCATCTGTCCCACCGCCGAGAACAATGGCCGCAGATGCGAACCGGCGAGGAATGGCGGCTGGCGGTTGGCCGGCACGATCTGGTCGAACACCAGCACCAGCGTGGTGGCGACGAGGCCGACCCTGATGGCGCCGAGCGCAGCGCCGCCGAGGCGATCGCCGATCCCGGCGTCGCGGATCGTGTCGCTCAGCGCGAGGCGGCCGATATATCCGAGCAGCATGCCGACCACGACGAAGATGCCGAAGAACCACATCCAGTTCTGCAGCAGCGGCGGATTCGGATTGCTGGCGAGCTGCGGGACGATCAGCGGCATCAGTGCAACCGCGATGGGGGCGGCGAGCAGATAGGCGAGGATGGTCATGGCGCTGCCGAGCAGGCCGGTCCTGAAACCGAAGCCGATCGCAATGGCGAGTGCGGCGTAGATCGTGAGATCGAAACTGTTCATGAGCAAAGAGACCCCGATGGAACGAATGAACGCGAACCGATCGTTCCGGTTTCAGATCGCTAAAATCGTTCCTATTTTTGCTCCCGAGGCTCAGGGATTGCGGTGATCCCATGACTATTTGACGCCGGTAAAGAAACCATCCTCGTGACGGCGGAGTATGACGCGGCCGCTTCACATTACCGCATCTCCGCCCTGATCATATCCGCCGCCTTCTCCCCAATCATGATAACAGGCGCGTTGGTGTTGCCGCCGATCAGCGTCGGCATGATCGAGGCATCGACGACGCGCAGGCCGTCGACGCCGTGCACCTTCAGCTTTGGATCGACCACGGCCATCGCATCGGTGCCCATCTTGCAGGTGCCGACAGGGTGATACACGGTGTCGACGCGATTGCGCAGGATGGCGCGAATGTCGTCGTCCGTTTTCACATCCGACGTGAACATGTCCTTCTTCTGCAACGCGCGCAGCGCAGGCGTCTCCATCAGCCGTCGCGTGGTCTTGAAGCCCGCGACCATTGTCTGGAGATCCTCTTCCTCGCCGAGGAAGTTCGGATCGATCATGGGTGCGGCGAGCGGATCGGCGCTTTTCAGCCAGACGCTGCCGCGGCTCTTCGGCCGCAACAGGCAGACATGGCATGAGAAGCCTGCCTCCTTGTGCTTCTTGCGGCCGTGGTCGTCGAGCATCGCGATGACAAAGTGGAGTTGAATGTCCGGCACGTCGAGGTCGGCTCGGGTCTTCAGGAAGCCGCCGCACTCGGCGAAATTGGTGGTGATCAGGCCGCGTCGCTCACGGCGGTAGCGCTGGATGGCGCGGAGCAGGGATGGCAACCGACCGAGCGAGGCGTGAACGAAATGCGGATAGTCGGAGGCGTAGACGAACACGAAATCCGGATGATCCTGCAGATTGCGCCCCACGCCCGGCAAATGATGCACGACGCCAATGCCGTGCGCACGAAGCGCATCGCCGTCGCCGATGCCCGACAGCATCAGCAATTGAGGTGACTGGAAGGCGCCGCCGGCAAGAATCACCTCGCGGCGGGCGCGCAGCTGTCTTGTCTGCTTGCCCTGCATATATTCGATGCCGACCGCGCGCCCGGCCTCGAACAGGATTTTCGTGGTATGCGCCCCCGTCTCGACGCGCAGATTCGCGCGCTTGTCTAGGTGGGGCTGCAGATAGGCGCGTGCCGCGCTCCAGCGCTCGCCCTTGTGCTGCGTCACCTGGTAGCTGCCGAGCCCTTCGTGGTCCTCTTCATTGAAATCCTCGCGGATGCGGAACTGCGCCTCGCGCGCGGCCTGATGGAAGACATCATGGATCGGATTATCCGAGCGCAGTCTGTTGACATGCAGCGGGCCGTCCTTGCCGTGATATTCGCCGTCGAAATCGGCATTGTTCTCCGAGCGCTTGAAATAGGGCAGCACGTCCGCATACGACCAGCCTTCATTGCCGAGCGAGGCCCAGTGATCATAGTCCCATTTGTGGCCGCGTATGTAGACCATGGCGTTGATCGCCGAGGAGCCGCCGAGCCCCTTGCCGCGCGGTTGATAGCCGATACGGCCGTTCAATCCCTTCTGCGGCACGGTATCAAAGGCCCAGTTGGCCGCGGTGTATGGCAGCGCGAGCCCGAACGGCGTGGTGATCCGCCAATCGTCGTTCCGCCCGCCCGCGTCGAGCAGCGCCACGGATGTCGCCACATCTTCCGACAGCCGCCCCGCCACCGCGCAGCCGCCGGAGCCCGCGCCCACGACGATGAAATCGAATGTGTCAGTCACGTATATTTCCCCCATTTTTCTTCTCGTCATTGCGAGCGAAGCGAAGCAATCCAGAATCCCACCGCGGAGACAGCCCGGATTGCTTCGCGGAGCCTGTCATCGGGCCTCGCTTTGCGCGGACCCGTTGGCTCACAATGACGGCGTTGATACCTAAGACATGAACCGCATCATCTTCTCCAGCCGCGCGATCTTGCCGCCATAGGGCGGATAGAGGTCGGCAAGGCGGTTGAATTTTGAACGGTAGAACACCGGCTTCAGCTTGCTGAAGGTCCTAAAACCCCATTCGCCGTGATAGGCGCCGGTGCCGGACGCGCCGACGCCGCCCATCGGCTGGTTGACTTGCGCGAAGTGGAACAGGCAGTCGTTGATGGTGACGCCGCCGGAGATGGTTCGCGCAAGGACCTCGTCACGGGCTGCGCGGTCCTTGCCGAACCAGTAGAGCGCCAGCGGCCGGTCACGCCGGTTGACGAGCGCGATCGCATCAGCGGGATCGCGATAGCCGAGCACCGGCAGCACCGGCCCAAAGATCTCCTCCTGCATCACGGCCATGGCTTCGGTCGCACCGAGGATCACCGTCGGCGGGAATTTGCGATGCGCCTTCCAGTTGGGATCGTCCGGCTTTGCCGGTTGCAGGATCTTTGCGCCGCGGCTCGCGGCATCCGCGACGAGACCTTCCAGCCGTGCGTAATGCCGGTCGGAGATCACGGAGGTGTAGTCCTTGTTGGCGGGATCGGTGCCGAACATGCGCCGCATCTGTGCGCGCACTTTTTCGGCGAAGGCCTGCACGGAATTTTCCGGCACCAGCACGTAATCCGGCGCGATGCAGGTCTGGCCTGCGTTGAGCAGTTTTCCGTAGGCGATGCGCTCGGCCGCCTCTTCGAGATCCGCGGAGGCGTCGATGATCACGGGCGACTTGCCGCCTAGCTCGAGCGTGACAGGCGTGAGGTTGCGCCCCGCGGCCTCCGCGACCAGCCGGCCGACCCGGGTCGAACCGGTGAAGACGAGATGATCGAATGGCAGGTTCGCAAACGCCTTTGCGACGTCATCCTCAACGCCGGTGACGAGCAGTTCGGTGGCATCGAACCTGGCTGCCACCATCTCCTTCAGCAGCGCGGAGAAGTGCGGCGACAGCTCGCTCGGCTTGATGATGACGAGGTTGCCCGCGGCGATCGCGCCGATCGCGGGCGCCAGCGTGAGCTGGAGCGGATAATTCCAGGGCGCGATGATGCCGACGACGCCGAGCGGCTGCGGCATCAGCCGGTTGCGCGCGGGCAAAAATTGCAGCGCGGTGGCGATGCGCTGCGGCGCCATCCAGCTCTTCAAATGTTTTGTCGCATGCCGGATCTCGCCATAGACCATCATGGTCTCGGCGATGGTGGTCTCGACCGCCGAGCGATGGCCGAAATCGGCCGAGATCGCCTGCCGGAAGCGCTCTTCGTTGTCGGCCACCACCGCGCGCAGGCGCGCCAGCCGGTCCAGTCGTGCGGCGAGATCAGGCGCCGCCTCGGCCCGCGATCGCGCGACCATGGCAGGGAAGGCGGCTTCGAGGGCGTGGCACGGCGCGCTCGACGGGAATCGGTCCAGGGTCTGGTCCATGCCGCTCCTCCCTAATACTGGCGTTTGCCCCACGTTTTGTTGCCGCAAGCTGGCCCTTTGTGGAACTTCTGGCAAGACTGCGTCAAACCGGCCGGAAATCCGCCCACCGCGCTGTCATAAAGTCGAAAAAAACGTCCCCGCAGCCCTTTCCAAAGGCACCCCGGGTTGGTACATACCCCCCGCACCCAACGAGGCTTTGCCCCGGGGTTGCCTTCCAAGGAAGCCTTTGGGACGGACGAAGCAAGCCACGCGTACCGCGTCGGCCCACCATCTACCGTCCCCGGCATTTTGACGAAGGCGTGCACCAGTTAACGCGGGGTGGAGCAGCCCGGTAGCTCGTCAGGCTCATAACCTGAAGGTCATAGGTTCAAATCCTATCCCCGCAACCAAATTCGGATTTTACCGGATCCGATAAGAAGATGGCCCGCCTCGTGCGGGCCATTTTTGTTTGTGCTGTGGTGTCGCGCCCCATTCGCAGGTGATCGGCCTTGTTCTTGCTGAGGTCTGCTCAAATCCTGTCGTCGACAGGTGCGATCGTCCTGATGCTCGCAAAAAGGCGGTGATCGATTTGACGGATGAACGGCAGGATGCGACCGAACCGGGCGGGGAGGTCTGGTGGCATGTCTATCCGCTTGGCTTTGTCGGGGCCGAACCCGCGGCCACGGCGTGCAGTGGTGTCGTGCACCGCTTTGGCCGGCTCACAGCCTGGCTCGACTATGCCGCGGATCTTGGCGTGTCCGGCATCATGCTCGGGCCGATCTTCGCCTCGTCGACCCATGGCTACGACACGACCGATCATTTTCAGATCGACCGGCGCCTCGGGGACGGCGCCGATTTCGACGCCTTCATCGCGGCCGCGCATCGCCGCGGCCTGCGTGTTCTGCTCGACGGCGTGTTCAATCATGTCGGCCGCGACTTTCCGGTCTTTCAACGCGCGATCGCGGGCGGTCCGCAATCAGCGGAGGCGTCGTGGTTTCATCTGACATGGCCGGCGGACGCAGCTCCCGGCGCAGAACCCGACTACGCGATGTTCGAAGGTCATCATCAGCTCGTCACCCTCAATCATGATGATCCTGCCGTGGTCGACCACGTCACCCGCGTGATGACGCATTGGCTCGACCGTGGCGCCGGCGGCTGGCGGCTCGATGCCGCCTATGCCGTCCCACAGCCGTTCTGGAGGAACGTTCTTCCCGTGGTTCGCGCCCGGCATCCTGACGCCTATATTTTCGGTGAGGTGATCCACGGCGATTACGCAGGCTTCGTTCGCGAGACCGGCGTCGATGCGGCGACACAATACGAGCTGTGGAAGGCGATCTGGAGTGCGCTGAACGACCGCAATCTGTTCGAGCTCGCCTGGGCGCTTGGCCGGCACAATGACATGCTCGACAGTTTCGTGCCGCAGACCTTCGTCGGAAATCACGATGTCACGCGCATCGCGAGCCAGCTTCGCGACGAGCGGCATCTGGCCCACGCGCTGGTCGTCCTGATGACCATCGGCGGCACGCCGTCGATCTATGCGGGCGACGAACAGGCGTTCCGGGGCATCAAGGAGCATCGCGCCGGGGGCGACGATGCGATCCGCCCGGCGTTTCCCGCGACGCCGGCGGATCTGGCGCCGTTCGGCTGGCCGATCTATCGGCTTCATCAGGAGCTCCTCGCCCTGCGGCGCCGGCACCCTTGGCTGCACCGGGCGCGCAGCCGCATTGTCGAACTCGGCAATACCCACCTGATGTTCGAGGCGTTTCATGAGGACAACAAGATACGGGTCGCGCTGAACCTCGCCGATGCACCGTTGGTGCGCACGATCGATGGCCCGCCGGATATTCTCGCCGGCATTGCCACTTGTCGAAAGGCGGCGAGGACTGACCTGACATTGCCGCCGCATGGCTGGGCGATTCTGGGGTAGTGTCGCGAGGCCCGATGAAATGGTCTGCGTCAAGCGGACCGTTTGTCTCGCGAGTCGGACGCTGATCGTCTCAGAATAACGGTCACAGTGCACTTAATGGACAGCCTCAGCGATAGTTAAATGCACTGTCATCGTAGTTGCGTTCGCATACGTGCCAGGCGCAAGAGCGATTACCCCGCGAAGACGGCATTCGGACGGAACCGAGAATGGCGCCGGGCGTCAATATGGGACCTGCCGGGCTGTGCCCGGCACTCATTTGTCGGCTTGCCGTCGTTCGGAAGGACCGGTCCAATGAAGTTCGAGGAATTCGTCGCAGCCGACGTTCAGGCCGAGGAAGCACGCATCTTCGTCCGTCGGGCCGGTTCAGGACCGGCCGTTCTCCTGTTACACGGATTTCCGCAGACCCATCTGATGTGGCGCGGCGTTGCGCCATTGCTTGCCGAGCACTTTACCGTGGTCTGCGCCGATCTTCGCGGATATGGCCGCAGCGATTGTCCTCCTTCCAGGGCGGACCACGCGCCATACGCAAAACGTGCGATGGCAAGGGACATGGTGTCCGTCATGACCAAGCTTGGCTTCGACCGTTTCTCGGTTGCGGGCCATGACCGCGGTGGCCGTGTGGCCCACCGGCTCGCGCTCGACCATGGCGAACGCGTGGAGCGGCTTGCAGTCCTCGACGTCGTCCCGATCGCCGATGCCTGGGAACGTGCCGACAAGAACCTGGCGGTCGGCTATTGGCCGTGGTCGTTGCTTGCGCAGCCGGAGCCGCTTCCCGAACGGCTATTGTCGGCAGCTCCCGATGCCGTCGTCGACAATGCGCTCCATGGCTGGGGGTCCGCAGCGGGCAGTTTCAGTCCGGCGGTCCGGGCCGCCTATGTCGAAGCGTTGAGCGATCAGGCACATGTTCACGCGATTTGCGAGGAATACCGCGCGGCCGCGACAGTTGATCACGAGCACGATTCGGCGGACCGCAATTCCGGCCGCCGGATCGGTTGTCCCGTCCTCGTCCTCTGGAGCGGCCACGGCCCGTTGGCTTCGTGGTACGCGAGCGAGGGTGGCCCCTTGGGGCTGTGGCGGAGTTGGGCCGATGACGTGGAAGGAAAGGCGCTAGATGGAGGGCACTTCTTCCCGGAGGAGCTTCCGCAACAGACCGCACACGAGCTGAACCGGTTTTTCCGTGGCGCCAACTAGTGGCGCGTCGAATTCAGTGCTCGCCATTTTGTCTGTCATCGGTCATCCCCATGGATAACCTGTCACTGTAATTATCGTGTCTCACTTGCGGGGTGCGGTCCACGACTGTCACCGCAATTACGTTTTGCTTTTGGCTCTCGTTCCCGGCAGAACATCGGCCATGTCTTACCTGCGCCGCATCATTGCCCTGGCTGCCTTCGCTTTCACCCTCGCTCCGCCGGTCGGATGGAGCGGTCCCGCGAATGCGACGCCTGATGAGGTTGGCGGACCGTCGGAGCCGGGCACGGCGCCGCCGCCATCCACATATTGGCGCACCGATGGCCAGGCTGCCCAAAGCGCCGAGTGCCGTGCCGTCTTGGCGGAGGTCCGCGAAAGGCTGCGCAATCAGGCGACGACCACATTCATGGCGGTGCGCGGCGATCAGATCGTCTTTAGCGAGGGGCCCATCGCCCGTCCGTCTCTCGTTCGGTCGGTGAGAAAAAGCCTGCTTGCGATACTCTACGGACAACCCGTGGCGGACGGTCGTGTCGATCTCGATGCGACGCTGGCCGAGCTCGGTATCGATGATCTCGGCGGCTTGCTGCCGCTCGAGCGACAGGCGCGGGTGCGCGATCTGCTCGCGGCGCGCTCGGGGGTTTATCATCCGGCCGCCAATCCCGGTGACGACGCGGCGGGCGCACCTCCGCGCGGCTCGCAGGCGCCGGGCCAATATTTTCTCTACAACAACTGGGATTTCAACGTCGCAGGCGACATCTACGAGCAGCGCACGCAACGCAATCTCTACGATGCCTTCGCTCAGGAGATCGCGTCTCCCCTGGGCCTGGAGGATTTCGTCCGCGAGCGCCATCGCCGCACCGGCAGGCTTTCGCGTTCAACCCACCTCGCTTATCCCTTCTATCTTTCGGCCCGCGATATGGCGCGCATTGGTGAGCTGATGATGGCGGAAGGCCAATGGCAGGGACGCCGGATCGTGCCGGCCGGCTGGACGCAATTGATCACAAGGCCGGTCACGCCTTCGGCAGAGATGCATCCGCCATCAGCCGTTCGCCGCCGCATGTCCTACGGGCTCCTGTGGTGGATTCCCGAATTGCCGGATGACTCGCCGTTGGCAGGCTCTTATCTCGCCTGGGGCTATTTCGGCCAATGGATATTGGTCATCCCCAAATCCGGCATGGTGGTGGTGCACAAATACGACACCGATGCACGTGAGGACGAGGCCCACCCGGCCACCGTGCCCGTGCAGAACTTCCTCGAACAGGCTCGGATGATCGCGCAGGCTCCCTGCAAGTGAGAGGCCGCCGGTTTCGATTCGCCGTCAGATGCGGCCGGTCCACAATTAATGGAGAGGGCGGTTTCACAAAATGAAGTTCAACGTGTTGCACTCCATTTGTGAAACCGCCAGTTAAGTGAACTGTCGCCGCAATCCGATGCGAAAATGGCCCGCATCGAGCGGGCCATTTTTGTTTGGGGATGGCGCGCTGGCCGTCTCGAGCCACGACGAGCCCCTTGCTCGGTGCGGCCACCTCAGATGGGTAAGCGTCTCGCTGCGAAACGCGCCAAACTCGGCCAGTCGGCCTCGCGTGGTCCGCTTTGGGGGACGATCCGAAATTCGCGGAGCCATCGCCCATGACAAGAGAGCGTGGAAAGTGGACTTCAGATGATACCGTGCTTCCTCAAAAGCGCCTGCTCATCGCCTGACACCCAGCCGAAAACCTTCGGCTCCCCATCCAGCTTCTGGACCAGGTAGTGGACATCAAAATCTATCGCTACCACCGCCCGATCCTGCCGGGCATAGGTTGCCGTCCACGCAACATGGGCCACGCAATGATGTTCGTCTATTGGGGAGAGGCGGACATTGCGTATCCGCATTTCCTTCGTTCCTATCGCCCGATAGCGTGCATAGCCTTGCGCCATGACTTGTTTGAGTTGATCGTCGTTCTTTCCGGTGATGACCCCGGCGGGCGAGGCCGCAATGAAGTCGGAGGCATAAAGCGATGCGATCTCATCCATGTCTATGTCGCCGGCAAGGGACCGATTGAAAAAGCTCTCGTATCGCTCGAAAAACTTCCTTACGCGGGCTTCCATCAAATTCTCTCCAGGTGCAGCTATGTTCTGAATGGGCTCAAGGGGCCATCTGGCTTTCAGCCCTCGCCACGAGGCATGTTCCAGGCCGTCAATCCAGGACTGCCGCACCAACTCACACCGCGCGGCAATAGCCGCGCAGTTCTCTTTCGGGGATGACACGACGCGCGGTAAGTGATTTGCAACGCAGAGACAGTCTTGCGCGAATCATTTCTGTTCGCGGCCCGCTCAAAACGCCTTGATCGGCTTCCCATCCGCCCCGACCAGGCTCGACGGCGCCTCCCCAAACACCAGCCCCTCCGGCTGAAACTTGATCGTCTTCCCGGCCTCGACGAACTCCGCAAAATTCCGCGGCGTGGCAGAGTGCACGCCGTTCGCCAGAAAATCGTCGATCTCGTAGCAGGTGTCGGGCTTGCCGCCGGATCCTTCGCTCAGGAATTTCTGGAAATTCTGGCTCGTGATCTTCGCCTTCTTGCGCGCGGACCAATTTGTGTAACGGCGGTAGAGCTTTGGCAGGATGATCGCGCCTTTGTCGGTCGCGAGCACGGCAATCTCGCCCGCCTTGGGCTCGCGCAGTTCGAAGTCGAAGGCACCAATCGTCTTGGCGAGGTTCTTCCAGACCGGTAGCTTCCTGGTGCGCGCGGTCTTGGCGAGCGCGAGGAAGGCCTTGATCTCGTCGTCGTTCATCGAGGAGTAGAACGTCGGATAGGCAAAGCCCTGCTCGACCAGCCAGTGGTTGACGTCGATCGTGTGGCCGCCGACCGTCACCTCGATGTCGCCGACCAGCCGCCCATAGGTGTCGAACACCTCGTTCGGCGCATCGACATGGGTGAACACCCGACAGGCGAGCGTGGCTTCGCCCGCGCCAGAGAGGAAATCATGCAGCGCCTTGCTCGACGTCGCGCCGAGGAATTGCCGGTAGGAATGGGTGACCTCGTGATAGGCCTGCTTCTTGGCGTCCGTCAGCCCCTTCTTCTCGGCGGGCGAGAGCGGCGAGGGCATGTAGTGCAGCTCGGGCGCGTCGATGCCCTGGAGGCGAATGGTGAGCTTGCCGTTCTTGATCGGCGCCGTCGCGGTGCGGCCCTTGACCTTGGCGCCCTCGAACACATGGGTCGGCTGGAACGGTGAGGTATCGTTCTTGCGGAAGCGGATCGCATCCGGCGCGATGTTCACCACGACCTTGGTGGTGTCGGCGTCCGACCGTCCCTCCGGCCAGAACTGCTTGACGGCAATGGTGCCTTCGACCTCCAGCAGTCCAACGGGCATCGGCCGCTCCTGTCAAAGCGCGCGACGGTCACTTCGGTGAAGTGACTCGCGCACGCTATCGACAGCAACGAATCATCTTCGTGCGACACGCCCATGACGACAGCTGGGACAGGCGCGACACGTTGCGGCTGTGGCGACAGCTCGGACGGCCCGGAAAGCAAATGCCTCCCGCACGCCGGGCGCGCGAGAGGCGATGACAATGATTACGGACCGACCCAAAGGCGGCCGAAGATCAATCCCGGTGCGGACAGACCATCGTCAGATAGAGCAGTGTCGGTTTGTCCGAGCCCTTCTTGTACTCCCACTCCAGCCGGATCTCGTGGCGGTGGGCATAGGCGTCGCTCGGCGCGTGGACGATGATGTTGGTCTTCATCGGGATCGGCGGCTCGGAATTGAAGCACTTCCGCACGCAGGCATCGAGCAGGTCGCATCGCGTGAGCGGGATCACGCCCGGCTCGTCCTTGGACAGGGCGACCGTGTTCGGCTGGGTGCTGAGATCGACGCGGGCCCGGCCCTTCTCCTTGTGCCAGTACTTGGCGCTGCCCTGCGGCCAGCTCGATGCCGGGTTCAAGATCAGGTGATACTGGCCGTACTCCAGGGTCGGCAGATCGATCTGGTCCGATGCCTTGAGCTTGGCCACGCTCTTCTTCATGTTCGCCAGCGGGTAATAATTGCTGTTCATCAGGTCTCTGAACTGCTTGCCGCTGTATGTCCTTCCGCCCATCGCCTTGTCCTTCGCTATGATCTAATCAATCAGGGCCATTTGCAGCCCGGCAAAGCTCGTCGGCCGGAATGAAGGCCTCAGCGCCCCCAGAGCGCGCGGCCCCATTCTCGCGCGCGCAAAACGGTATCACTCAAAAATGTGCTTCGTCCAGATATCCGCCCGCCGGAGATGCAGCCATACTGGTTTGCAAGTTTGATTGCCACGAATCCTGCGATGGGTAATCTTGTGTCAGGCTCTTCGTGAGCGCCGGTTGGCAACAGACGGCGCCGTGACTTTCTGTAAGGCACTGAAATGCATTGTGTCGCGTGCCAGTCGACGATCGACCCAAGCGATAGCTGGTGCTCCAAATGCGGGGTGGCCGTGCGGCGTTCCGAGCCGGACAGCGAACGCCGGTTCGTGACGATCCTCCGCGCCGACGTCATTGATTCAACCGGGCTGGTCGCCGAGCTCGATCCGGAGGAGGCGGTCTCGCGGCTGGAGCCGGCCCTGGCCGCGATGAGGGGGGCGGTGCGTCAATTCGGGGGCATCGTCAGCAAGGAATTGGGCGACGGGCTCGCAGCGGTGTTCGGCGCCCCGATCGCGGACGACAATCACGCGCCCTTGGCGTGCCACGCGGCGATCGAGCTGGTCCGGCGCGTCGCTGGCCTGGGTGACCCCGGACTTCAGGTTCGGGTCGGTCTCCACTCCGGCCATGTCGTTGCCTACATGGTCGCCAGCGAGTTTTCCAAGGTCTACGAGATCGGCGGGGCGGCCCAGCATCTGGCCGCCCGACTGGAGTCGGCGGCCGAGGCGAATCAGATCTACGTGTCGCAGGCCTGCCAGGAGCTTGCCGAGGGTCACGTCCGCTTCGAGTTTCTCGGCGGCAAGCTGCTACGGGGCTTCAACCAGTCTGTGCCGGTCTACCGGATCGTGGGTGCGAGTGACCTGTCGAGCTGGCGGGTGCGACGGGCGCGCAGCGTCTCCCGGTTCGTCGATCGCACGACCGAGCGGGCGCTGCTGGCGCGTGCCGTCGAGAACGCCAGATCGAACCGGCAGACGGTCCTGCTGCTCGGCGACGCCGGCATCGGCAAATCGCGGCTCGCACACGAGTTCGTCCAGGAACTCAGGGGGCAGGGCTGGCGCATGATCGATGCCGAGTGCAGCCCGAATCTCCAGGGCGCTTCGTTCAGCACGCTCAAGCGGGTTTTGCTCTCGGTTCTGGAGACCGCTGCAAGGGACCCCGACGGCCCTGGAGATATCAGGGAGGACCTCGGGGAGATTCAGCGCTGCGCCCTCGACGCGGTGCTCGATCTGCCGATATCGAATCCGCAATGGAATCAGCTCGAGCCCCACGCGAGAGGACGTGCGATCTCCGATGCAAGCTGCGCCATCGTCGATGGCATCGCCCGCCGTCAACGGACGGTGCTTCTGCTCGAGGATCTGCACTGGATCGACCGGGCCAGCGATACGGTCATGGCTGCGATTGCTTCGCTGCAGGCGCCCGATCTTCTCGTGCTCCTCACCTCCAGGCCGAACGGCATGCCGGTCTGGATCGCGCGCTGCCGTGCCGAGGTCGTCGCGATGCGGCCCCTCGACGACGATTCCGGGCTGGCCATGCTGGCCGACATGCTCGGTCCTTCCGCGGCGAACGACGATCTGAAGAACCGGATCATTTCGCACACAGCCAACGTCCCTCTCTTCATCGAGGAGGTCTGCCGGGGCTTGCGGGACAGCGGAACGCTCCGCGGCCAGTGGGGCGATCTCGCGCTCGTGCGCCCGATCGAGGAACTCGGCATTCCCTCCAGCATCCAGGGCGTGATTGCGGCGCGCCTTGATCGGGTGTCGCGTCAGGAACGTTCCGTGTTGCAGATCGCGGCCGCGCTTGGGCCGAGATCGAGCGTCGCCATGCTGCGTAAGCTCGCCGAGCTGCCCGAGGATGCCCTTCAGGATGGCCTCGCGGCGCTTGATCGCGCCGAGCTGCTGGTGAGAATCGACAGCGAACTGGATGACGCGCTCGAATTTCGGCACGAGATGGTCCGCCAGGTGACCTACGATTCGATGGTCGACAAGGTGCGCGAAGACATTCATGCGCGCGTGCTTGCGACGTTCGAGAGCGACGGAACGTCCACGGATGAGCCCGATACGCTCTGCTATCACGCGGTGCGGGCCAAGGATTGGTACAAGGCGTTCGTTCACGGCAAGAGCGCAGGACGAAAATGCCTGAGCCGGTCGGCCTTTTCCGACGCGGCGAATTATTTCGAAATCGCGATGGGCGCGCTCGACAAGACCGCGATGACGCCTTTGCGGGAGACCGATGCGATCGACCTGCGGATGGAAGCACGCGCGGCCTTCATCGCGTCCGGCCAGGTGGCCGAGTGGCTCGACCTTGGAAAAGAGGCCGAGCGAAGGGCCGGCGCGATCGACGACATCGGGCGCAGGGTTGCCGCCATGACGGTCAGAGCCGGCGCGCAGAACTTCTATGGAGCACCGGTTGAGGCGGTCGTGGTGTCTGAAGAGGTGGTCCGCCTCGCGGAGGAGTGGGGCAATCAGGGTTGGCTCAATCTTGCAAGATACGGTCTCGGACAGGCCTATTTCCTCGCCGGCCGCTACCGCGAAGCTGTGCAGACATTGGCGCTGGCTCATGCCCAGCTGGCGGGCCCGGACGCCAGTGCTCCGATCGGGACGACCCCAAGATATTTGCTGCTGCTCTGCTGCATGATGAAGGGTTTTACCCACACCGTGATGGGCGAACTCGATACCGCCGCGCAGCTCCAGCAACAGGCGTCCGCGATCGCGGCCGAGACCGATCGCCCCTATGATCGGGCCGGTGCCGCCTATAGCGGCGGCTGGCTGATGCTCGGCCGCGGCGATCCGGCGGCGGCCGCTGCCATCCTTGAAGACGGCTTTGTGCTGGCGCAGAAGCACGGCATCCGCCTGTTCGTGCCGGTGCTCGCCTGTCATCTCGGCATCGCCTATCTGGAGCAGGGGCTGTTCGACCGGGCGCGCGGCATGCTGGCCGAGGCGCGCGAGGAGGCGAAGGCGGTCGGCTATACCTCGGCGGTGCTGCGCAGCTCGATCTATCTCGCGCTCGCCACCTGGCGTCTCGGCGACGTCAATGCCGCACAGAATATGCTGCGCGAGGCGCGCAACACTGCCCGCCAGCAGGGGTTTTCGGGGCTCGAGGCCGAGGCCCTGCTTGGCGAGGCCATCGTGACGCCAGCCTCGGATGCCGCGAACAAGGCCGCGATCATCGTCGCCCTGCGGGCGGCCATCGCGATCGCCTCCGAAAGCGGTGCGCTGCCGCTCCAGCACAAGGCCGAGGCGCTGCTGAACGAGGCGCTCGCGAGGGGCGGCGAGCTGACCTGACTGTCCTTCATGGTGTGCCGTCAGGCCGATTTTTTGCCCGACGGGTCATCCAGGTTTCCTAAGCAAAGCAATGACTTACGAGGCCACCTCTACTGTGCATGGGGTTGTTTTCGACCTTTTTTGATGGGGCGCTGCCGCGTGCCGGTCGCAGAAACAGCCCTTGCACGGCCGCTGCGGTCGGCTACCGTTGCCACTAGCCGCAGGGCCAGGTGACTTTTGTTTTACATTTTTTAGCATCCCATTTTGCCGGCGCCGCGATGGCGCGACGCCCACGATAAGAGGCGGGGCCATGATCACACGGGACCAGTCAGCTCTGCTTGCGCCGGTCGAGCGCGATTTGCGGCTCGATCTCTTCCGCGGCATCGGGTTGTGGATGATCTTCCTCGATCACATCCCGCACGACGTCGTGGCGTGGCTGACCTTGCGCAATTACGGCTTCAGCGACGCCGCCGAGTTCTTCGTCTTCATCTCCGGCTATCTGGTCGGCTGGATCTACGGGCCGATCGTCGCCGGCGGCTGGTTTCTCGCCGCGCTGAAACGGCTGTGGCGGCGCGCGCTCGAGATGTATGTCGCCCACATCATGCTGTTCCTGCTGTTCACGGCGCAGATCGCCCGCACCGCGCGCCGCTTCGACAATCCGATGTACGAGCACGAGTTCAACGTGTTCAATTTCCTGTCGCATCCGGACGAGCTGATCGGGCAGGCGATCCTGCTGAAATACAAGCCGGTCAATCTCGACGTGCTGCCGCTCTACATCACGCTGGTGTTCGCCTCGCCCTTCATCGTGTGGTGCCTGGTGCGCCGGCCGAACCTGACGCTCGTGGCCTCCGCGGTGCTCTATGTGCTGTCGCGCTGGTTCGACTGGAACGTCGCCTCCTATCCGCCCGGCACGACCTGGTATTTCAACCCGTTCTGCTGGCAGCTGATGTTCGTGTTCGCGGCCTGGTGCGGCATCGGCCAGATCGAGAAGGTCGCGACATGGGTGTGGTCGAGAGCGGCGATGGCGCTCGCGGCCGCATGGCTCGTCTTCGCGCTGCTGATCGTGATGACCTGGCACCTCCCGGCGCTCGAAGCCCTGATTCCGAAATGGATGATCAAGGCGATCTATCCGATCGACAAGACCGATCTCGACATGCTGCGCTTCACGCACTTCCTGGCGCTGGCGATCTGGGTGACCTATTTCGTCTCGCGCAAATGGCGGGCGCGGCATGTGACCTGGCTGCGGCCCGTAATCCTGTGTGGCCAGCATTCGCTGCCGATCTTCTGCTTGGGCGTGTTCCTGTCGTTCTCGGCGCACTGGATCCTGACCCAGTACACCAAGGGCGTCTGGGAGCAGCTCGCCGTCTCCGCCGTCGGCATCGTCATCATGATCGGCGCTGCCTGGCTGCTCGACCGCGCCGAACGCGTGCCGAACCTGTTCGTGAAGGTGACGGAGGTCGAGGAGGCCGACACGGCATTGGACCGCGCGCCGGCAGAGGCGCCCGCGAGACCTTGAGCGCGCCAGCCAGCATTCTCGTGGAGACTTCCGACGGAGTGGTTCATGTCCAGACGTTTGCTAATGATCGCCGCCGCCCTGCTGCTCCTCGTTTGTAATGTCTCCGCGCAGGCGCCATCGCCTGAGGCGATGGCCGCTGCACGCAAGCTCGTGGTCACCCTGAAGATCGCGGATCAGTACCGTGCATTGCTGCCGCAGCTCCTGCTCAAGCTCCGGCCGGTGGTGGCGCAGGACAGGCCGGAGATCGAGCGCGACTACGACGCGCTGACGGCGCCCGGCTCGGATATCTACACTCCATACCTCGCCTCGATGACTGACCAGATCGCAGCCCTCTACGCCGCAAGCTTTGGCGTCGATGAGCTGCGCCAGATCGAGGCTTTCTATTCTCAGCCTGCGGGCCAGAAATTCCTGCAGAAGTCCGATGCGCTGGCGCAGGCAGCTGCGCAGATCAGCCAGGACGTCAGCCAGAAGGCCGCCGACGAACTGAAGCAGCGCCTCACCGAGGCGCTGCGCCAGAAGGGACACAAGCTCTGAGAGAGGCGCGAAGACGCCTCACTTCACCAGCGGGCAGCCACCGTCCTTCAGCGGCCGGAACGCCTGGTCGGCGGGGACCTCGGCCAGCAGCTTGTAATAGTCCCACAGGCCCTTCGACTCCTCGGGCTTCTTCACCTGGAACAGGAACATGCTGTGCACCATGCGGCCGTCCTCGCGCAGGATGCCGCTGTCGGTGAAGGCATCCTTCACCGGCAGCTCGCGCATCTTCGCCATCACCGTCTTGGTGTCCCGGGTAGCCGCGGCCTGCACGGCCTTGAGGTAGTGCAACGTCGCGCTGTAGGTCGCGGCCTGGTTCATCGTCGGCATCCGCTTGACGCGCTCCTGAAAACGCTTGCCGAAGGCGCGGGTCTTGTCGTTGAGATCCCAGTAATAGGCCTCGGTGATGATCAGCCCCTGCGCGAGCTTCAGCCCCAGGCTATGCACGTCGGAGATGAACATCACAATGGCCGCGAGATTTTGGCCGCTGGCGACGATGCCGAATTCGCCGGCCTGCTTGATGGCGTTGATGGTGTCGCCGCCGCCATTGGCAAGCCCGATGATCCTGGCCTTGGAGGCCTGGGCCTGCAGCAGGAAGGACGAGAAGTCGGCCGTATTGAGCGGATGCTTGACGCTGCCGAGCACCTTGCCGCCCGCGGCCCTCACGACGTCGCCGGTGTCGCGCTCGATCGAATGGCCGAACACATAATCCGCGGTAAGGAAAAACCAGCTGTCGCCGCCGTTCTTGACGATGGCGCTGCCCACCGTGTGGGCGTTGGCATAGGTGTCGTAGGTCCAGTGCGCGGTATAGGGCGAGCAGGACTTCCCGGTGATGTCGGAGCTCGCCGCGTCCGTCACGATCATGATCTTCTCGTACTGCTTCGACAACTCCATCACCGCGAGCGCGGTGGCCGAGGTCGGCAGGTCGATGATCATGTCGACGCCTTCGGTCTCCCACCATTTGCGGGCGATGGTGGAGGCGACGTCGGGCTTGTTGAGCACGTCGGCCGAGACCATGTCGATCGGCTTGCCGAACATCTGCCCACCAAAATCCTCGATCGCCATCTTGGTGGCTTCGACATTGCCCTGGCCGCCGATGTCGGAATAGACGGAGGAGAAGTCGGAGAGCACACCGATCTTGAGTGGGGTCTGCTGGGCAGACGATGGATCGATGAAAGATGCAGACAGCAGCCCCGCCGCAAAAGCGGCGCGCGCGATCCGATGCATGACATTTCCCCCGATATTATAATTGGTGCACAGGCCCAAGCTTGCTCCGGCGACGCGGCAATTCTTGCGTCATGACGCCGCCGGTCAGGCAATTTGACGCGGCCGGCAGCGCCGACTACCCTTTGCGCAAATCGCAAAGTCTGGGGAGTGGAAATGTCGAACGACACCGCGGCAACCATCGCGAAAGCGCGCGAGCATTCGATCGGCGATCTGCTGCGCCGCTCGGCGGGCCGTGAGCCAAACAAGCTCGCGGTGAGCTGCGGCAGGGTGAGCTGGACCTTCGCCGAGATGGACGCGATCTGCAACCGGCTCGGCCGCGGCCTGCTCGGTCTCGGCGTCAAGAAGGGCGACCGCTTTGCGGTACTCTCGCGCAACTCGCATGCTTTTGCAGCACTGCGTTTCGCACTGGCGCGGATCGGCGCCGTGCTGGTGCCGATCAACTTCATGCTCAATCCGGACGAGATCAATTTCATCCTCAAGAGCTCCGGCGCAAAGCTGCTCGCGACCGGGCCGGATTTCGTCGAGCCCGCGCGTGCGGCGAGCGCCAGGGATTGCGCAGTCGAAAAGATGATCTGGCTGCCGGGCGAGGATCCCGCCACGGCGCCCACGGGCCTCACCACCTTCGACGATCTCCTTGATGCCGACGGCTCGTACCTGGAGGCCTTCGTCGACAGCCGCGACCTCGCGCAGATCGTCTATACCAGCGGCACGGAATCGCTGCCCAAGGGCGCGATGCTGACCCATGAGGCCGTGATGTGGCAGTATGTCAGCTGTATCATCGACGGCGGCATGAGCGTGGATGATAAGTTTTTGCACGCGCTGCCGCTCTATCACTGCGCTCAGCTCGACGTCTTCCTGGGGCCGCAAGTGTATCTCGGCGCCTCCGGCATCATCACGGGCAAGCCGACCGCCGACAACATCCTGGCGCTGATCCAGGCGCACAAGATCACGTTGTTCTTCGCACCGCCGACGATCTGGATCGCGATGCTGCGCTCGCCGAATTTCGACAAGACCGACCTGTCTACCCTGCAGAAGGGCTATTACGGCGCCTCGATCATGCCGGTGGAGGTCCTTCTCGAACTGCAGCGCCGTTTGCCGAATGTCAAATTCTGGAATTTCTACGGCCAGACCGAGATCGCGCCGCTCGCGACCGTGCTGGGTCCTGCGGACCAACTGCGCAAGGCGGGCTCGGCCGGCAAGCCCGTGCTCAATGTCGAGACGCGCGTGGTCAACACGGCGATGGAAGATGTGAAAGTCGGCGAAGTCGGCGAGATCGTGCACCGCTCGCCGCATCTGCTCTCCGGCTATTACAACGATCCCGTCAAGACCGCGGCCGCGTTCACCGGCGGCTGGTTTCACTCCGGCGATCTCGCCACCGTCGATGACGAGGGCCACATCACCGTGGTCGATCGCGTCAAGGACATGATCAAGACCGGCGGCGAGAATGTCGCGAGCCGTGAGGTCGAGGAAATGGTCTACCGCATCCCAGCGGTTTCGGAGGTCGCCGTGGTCGGCCTGCCCGATCCACGCTGGATCGAGGCGGTGACCGCGATCGTCGTGGTCAAGAGCGGCGAGACGCTCGACGAGGACGCCGTGGTGAAACATTGCGCCGGCCAGATGGCGCATTTCAAGGTGCCCAAGCGCGTCATCTTCGTCGACAGCCTGCCGAAGAACCCAAGCGGAAAACTGCTCAAGCGCGAGCTGCGCCAGCGCTTCGTCGGGGCTGATACAATCGACAAGGCGGTTCAGAAGAATTTTGGGACGTGATGCTCTCTCCCCACTTGCAGGGAGGAGATCGCGCTTCAATACTTCTTCACGTGCGTCCCGAACGCCAGCCATAGCGCCATCGACGCAAGGCCGAAGCCGCCGAGCAGCAGGAAGGTGGGGCCGTAGCCGATCCACTGCGCGATCCAGCCGCCGAGCGCGGGGCTGAGGCTTGCGCCGACGCCCTGCACGGTGATGACGGCGCCCTGGCCGAGATTGATGCGGCCGGTGCCGTCGAGCGAGCGGGCGACCATGCCGGGCACGGCGACGGTCTGAAGTCCGGTGCCGATGCCGTCGAGCACCTGCATCGGGACCACGCCCCACCATCCCGTTACGAAGAATGCAAGCACGCCCCGGATTGGCAGAAACATGAAGGACACCAGGATCACCGGCCAGTAGTTGCGCTTTCCCGCGACCTGCATGGCGACCAGGGACGTCACGACCATCACGCCTTGCGCAATAACGACGGTGGTCGCAACGAAGCTCGGACCGTTGGCCTGGCCCTCGGCCACCGCCGCGAGGCTGTAGAGCGGGACGATCGCCGCATTGCCGAGATGGAAGATGGCAAGCGCAAGCGCCAGGACCAGGAGCGGCTTGTGCTTGAGGAGCACGGACATCGCATCCGGCGGGTTCTTGCTCTCGTCTTCCTTGCTGCCGCGAGCCTGGCGATCGTCGATGGCGTTGGCCGGGATCATCAGCACGCAGGCGATGGCGATGGCACCGAACACGGCCGCCAGCACGAACACCGAGACATAGCCGTATTTGTAGCCGAGATAGCCCGACAGTGCCGCGCCGACCATGTTGCCGGCGTGGTTGAAGGCCTGGTTGCGCCCGTTCAGGGCATTGAACCCTTTCTGCTTGGCGATGCCGAGGGTGATGCCGGTGACCGCCGGCACGATCGCAGCGCTCGCCAGCGATTGCGCGACCTGCGAGGCCGTCACCGCCCAGAAATTCTGCGAGATCAGGATGATCGCAGAGGCCAGCACCACGCAGATGCCGGGGATGACGACCCACAGGCGCTTGTTGCGGCTGGAATCGATGAAGCCGCCGATCGGCGTCGTCACCAGCATGCCCGCGACATTGCCGATCGTCATGGCCGTGCCGATCAATCCGCTCGCCCAGCCTCGTTCCTGGAGGAACACGCCGACGAACGGTCCGATGCCCGACTGCATGTCGGCCATGAAGAAATTGAGTGCAAACAGCGGCCAGATTCGAGACGGGGAGGGGCGCGATGTCATCGGGACGCTGAACGACTACCGGCTGAAGGTGGTCTCGTGCAAGCAGGGCTGACAAGACAGGCTGACATGGCCGGCCAACTGGCGCCGGGGCGGACCGGAAAGTAACATGCACCGATCGCGTTGGTTCCTCTGTCCTTGCGATTGGCGGGATCCGAATTACGCCATGGTATCCCGCTCTCCTTTCAGGATCACGATCATGCCTCTCTGGACCTGCGAAACCTGCGGCGCGCAATTTCCGGACAGCAAAAGGCCGCCCGCCACGTGCCCGATCTGCGAGGACGAGCGGCAATATGTGAACTGGAAAGGACAGGCGTTCTTCACGGGCGAAGCGTTGGCGGAACGTCATCGCCTGGTCTTGCGTGATGATCTCGGCCTGACCGGTCTCGCGCTCGAGCCGAGCTTTGCCATCGGCCAGCGCGCGCTGCTGGTCCCTCTGGTGGAGGGCTGCGTGATGTGGGACTGCGTGCCGCTGGCGACGCCGGCGGCGATTGCGCATGTGCGCTCGCTCGGCGGGCTGAAGGCGATCGCGATCTCACATCCGCATTACTATGGCGCGCTCGCCGACTGGAGCGAGGCGTTCGGCGGCGTGCCGGTCTATCTGCATGAAGATGATCGCCAATGGGTGACGCGGCAGCACTCTTCGGTCGTGCACTGGGCCGGCGATCACCACCGCATCTCGGACGATGTCACGTTGTTGCGCACCGGCGGTCATTTCGCGGGCGCCACCATGCTGCATCATGCGCGTGGTGCGGACGGGAAGGGCGCGCTGCTGACCGGCGACATCGCGCAGGTGACAATGGATCGCCGCTTCGTCAGCTTCATGTACTCCTATCCGAACTACATGCCGCTCAATGCCGCCGCGGTGCGGCGGATCGCAGCCGCCGTCGAGCCGCTCGCCTTCGATCGCATCTACGGCGCCTGGTGGGGCCGCAACGTCGCCTCGGGCGCCAAGGCCGCGTTCGCGGCGTCGGTGGCGCGATACATCGCGGCGATCGCCTGAGCGGCCACGGACAGAATCCCGTTGCCCTGGTTATATAACTGTACTATAAGTACAGTTATTAAGCGCGACGCAACGATGCGTTTGCCGGTTCGGCACGATCAATGCATCGTCGTTTCGGCGGGCGCGCTCTGCGGCCGCGTGAGCGGGAACTGGGTCCATGACGGCGCAGCGCGACTACGAGATCTTTGAGGCCGGCGACGTCACGCTTCAATCCGGTGCCCTCTTCCCCGCGTTGAAGCTCGCTTACCAGACCTATGGCACGTTGAGCCCCGCCAAGGACAACGTCATCCTCTACCCGACCTCGTTCAGCGCGCAGCATTTCGACACGGAGTGGCTGATCGGGCCCGAGGGCGTGCTCGACCCCACGCGATACTTCATCATCATCCCGAACCTGTTCGGCAACGGCCTGTCGTCCTCGCCGTCGAATACCGCCGCGCCGTTCCCAGAGGTCACTTATCACGACGCTATTGCCGTTCAGCACCGGTTGCTCACCGAGCGCTTCGGCATCACAAAACTCGCGCTGGTCTATGGCTGGTCGATGGGCGGCATGCAGGCCTATCACTGGGCGGCGCTGCGTCCAGATATGGTCGAGCGGGCCGCGGTGGTCTGTGGCAGTGCGCGCTGCGCGCCTTATAATTATGTTTTCCTCGAAAGCGTGAAGGCCGCGCTCACAGGTGACCCCGCCTTCCGCGACGGCCGCTTCGTCGAGAAGCCTGTCGCCGGCTATCGCGCGATGGGGCGCATCTATGCCGGCTGGGCGATGTCGCACGGTTTCTATCGCGACGAGCTCTGGCGTGAGGCGGGTTTTGCCTCGCTGGAGGACTATCTCGTCCGCGCCTGGGATGCCGCGTTTGCCCGCCGCGATGCCAACGATCTGCTGGCGCAGGTTGGTATTTGGCAGAACGGCGATATCAGCCGTTGCGCGACATTCGGCGGCGATCTCGATCGCGCGCTCGCCGCGATCAGAGCGCACATGCTGCTGACGCCGGGCGAAACCGATCGCTATTTCGATGTCCGCGACAACGAGGACGAACTCGGCAAGCTGGTCAACGCCAAATCCGCTGTGCTGCATCCGATCCCGTCGCTGCACGGCCATCGCGCCGGCAACCCCGTCAACAATCCGCGCGATCAGGCCTTCCTCAAGGCCGAGATCGCAGAACTCCTCAACAGGTAAGGCAGGCATCCAATCATGACTGACGCAATCGTTTCAGAGCCCGGTCATCGCCTGAAGCCGCTGACACCGGCCATGCTGCGCGAGCTGTCGGTCCGTTCCAATGTCCAGGGCGCCGCGCGCAGCCTCTGCCATTACGGCCTGGTCGTGCTGGTCGGCGCGCTGATCTGGAAAGTGACTGCGACCTACGGCGTCCTCTGGGCTCTGCCACTGATGGCCGTACAGGGCTATTTCGTCGC
This sequence comes from Bradyrhizobium betae, assembly GCF_004123905.1. Taxonomy (GTDB): domain Bacteria; phylum Pseudomonadota; class Alphaproteobacteria; order Rhizobiales; family Xanthobacteraceae; genus Bradyrhizobium; species Bradyrhizobium betae_A. The sequence continues at coordinate 48,230 of NZ_MZXW01000011.1, read as the reverse complement.
CTTCCTGTTCATGGCGCTGCACGAGACGGCGCACAAGACCGCGTTCCGGAGCCGCGGCCTCAACCTCGCGGTCGGCTATCTCTCGGGCTTCATCATCGGATCGCCCTACGAATATTACTGCCTGTTCCACTGGGATCATCATCGCTACACCCAGGATCCGGAAAAGGATCCGGAGCTGGTCGTCGGCGTGAGGCCCAAATCAGATGCGCAGCTCGCGCTCGCCTATAGCGGCCTGCTCCAGGTCGCGGGCCGCCTTCGGTTCATGCTCCGCCATGCCGTCACCGGCAAGGTCGTCGTGCCCTGGATCCCCGAGAACAAGCGCGGCATCATCGTCACGGAAGCACGCACCTATGCCGCGCTCTATGCGCTGTTGCTCGCGCTCTCGCTGTGGTTCTCCTCGGCGCTGCTGCTCTGGGGCTGGATCGTTCCGTTGATGATCGGGCAATCCTTTCTGCGGCCCTATCTCTATGCCGAGCATACCGGTTGCGATCGCACCCGCAGCGCTTTCGAGAACACCCGCACCACTTACACCGGCGCGGTCGTCAAATGGTTCACGTGGAACATGCCCTATCATGTCGAGCATCACGCCTATCCTTCGATCCCGTTTCACGCGCTGCCGAAGCTGAACGAAATCGTCGACGGCGAGATCGTCTACCGCGGCCGCGGCTACATCCGAACGACGCGCGAGACCTGGGCCTGGTTTCGCCGGCATCGGCCGATTGGTTAAGCCAACGCAAAGCTCCGGCCGCAGCGCGACCGGAGCTTTGTCGTGAAGACGGGATATCAGTAGATCCCGTAGGCGCAGACGTTCACGACGCGAACGCGCAGGCCGTGGCGGGTCTGGACGACGCGCTCCTGATAGCAATTGTTGACGTCGGTGTTGACGTAGATGCCGCCAAAGCCCCAGCCGGGACCCCAGTGATGATGGAAGCCGTGAGCCGAAGCGGCGGTGGGCGCGAGAGCGGCAACGCCGAGCGAGGTGGCGGCGATCAGACCAAGGGCAAGCTTACGAAACATCTTCATTCTCCAGTGTGGCGCAACGGCCGTTGTTGTGTCCCTGCTTCTCGGTCGGGCCGAAATGCGAATGCGTTCACACGGCGGGAGAGGAATCGTGTTTCAGGATTGTTTCGTCGGCTGCGGCAAGGTGCGCCGAGATCAGGCTTTCCGCGCCAGCCGCTTCGCGGCATGGGACGGCGTGCGATAACGCGCCGCCATCGCCTGCGTCATCTCCGCCATCTTCTCGCGGAGATCGGCGGGCTCCAGCACCTCAACCTCGGAGCCGAGCCGCAGCAATTCGGACGCGGCGTGCCATGAGGTCTTGCCGGTCGGCACTCTCGCGATGCGCCAGCCGTCTGCGTCGGCCACGTCTTCGATCTGCGTGCGCGCCCTGACGTAAGGCTGGCTCAGCGCGTCGAGCAGCTTCACGCCGAGCGCCGACAGCCGGACAATCGCGACATTGGGATGCATCTCCGCTTCGAGGCGCAGCGTTGCGTCCCGCCAATAGGCGGCGAGATCGAAATCGGCAGGACGGTCGAAGTGGTCGTCGAGTGCGGTACAGTCGAGCACGCGCGCGATACGATAGGTGCGCACGCTGCCATCGACTTGCCCGGCGAGATACCAGCTGCCGCCCTTCAGCACGAGACCGAGTGGCGCAACGCGGCGCTGCTTCTCGGCGCGCCAGCTCTGGTAGCGGATTTTGATCAGCGTCCCGCGCAGGGCCGCGCCGGCAATGGCGCGCAGATGTATTGGCTCTTCCGTCTCGCCGAACCAGCCGGGCGCGTCGAGGTAAAAACGCTCCTGCATCCGTCCGGCGTCTTCGCGCAAGTTTGCCGGCAGCGCCGCCATCAGCTTGTTCTGCGCGGCGATCATCGCCGCATCCAGCCCTAGCGCCGCGGCCGGGCCGGGGAGCCCGGCGAGGAATAGCGCTTCCGCCTCGTTCTGCGACAGGCCGTTCAGCCGGACGCGATAGCCGTCGAGCAGGCGGTAGCCGCCCTCCGCGCCGCGGTCGGCATAGACAGGAACCCCGGATGCCGCGAGCGCGTCGATGTCACGATAGATCGTGCGCACCGAGACCTCGCAGGCCTCCGCAAGCTCGGGCGCGGTGACCTGCCCCCTGGCCTGGAGGGTGGTGAGGATCGACATCATTCGGCTCGCGCGCATGATCTTTTAAATCATACCTGACACAGGATGTCAGGTATGATCCGCTACAACGCCATCGCCAGCCGGCCAGATGGAGACCTGCCATGACCGATCAAAACCGCATCATTCTGTATTATTCGCCGCAGAGCCGTGCCACCGGCACGCGGGTGCTGTTGGAGGAGCTTGGCGCTCCCTACGATCTCCATGTCCTCAACATGAAGGCCGGCGAGCAGCGCCAGCCCGCTTATCTCGCCATCAATCCGCTCGGCAAGGTGCCGGCGATCCGGCATGGCGAGGCGCTCGTGACCGAGCAGGTCGCCATCACCATCTATCTCGCCGACTTGTTTCCGCAAGCGGGGCTGACACCCGCGCTGAACGATCCGCTGCGCGGTCCTTACCTGCGCTGGATCGCCTATTACGGCTCATCGTTCGAGCCGGCCCTGATCGACAAGTTCATGCAGCGCGAGCCGGCGCCGATCACGCAGTCGCCCTATGCCGATTACGACACCATGCTCGGCGCGCTCGAGGCGCAATTGTCAAAGGGCCCGTATCTGCTCGGCGAGCGCATGACAGCCGCCGATGTTTTATGGGGCGTCGCGTTCAGCTGGACCATGATGTTCGGCATCGTGCCGAAGAAGGACGTCTTCGTCCGCTACGCCGAGCGCATGACCGCGCGGCCGGCGTTCCAGCGGATCACGGCGGCGGATGCCGAGATGGCCGCGGAGCATGCTAAGGCTGTTGGGGGGTGAACGAATCCGGGGTTGCAGATGACGATGCCGATGCACACGACCAACTGCTTCAACACTTTCATCCGGGTTGCTGAAGACTGTCCCGCGCGTACTGGCGAAGAGCCGCCGCTCCGCGGGGGAAAACCGACGGTGGCGTGCCTGCAATACGGGATGATCGCCAAGGCGCCCTACAAATACACGTCCGACGACGTGATCTTCGCGACGTCTGCGCCGGGACGCGAGCTCGATGTGAAGGCGACGAAAACGCAGAAGCATGCGGCCCGTGAAGCGTTCTTCTCCCGGGGGCAGGCGTGCATGAGGGCGTCGAGCCTGGGCAAGCGCTTCGGCTGGGGCGTTCATGCCGACCCTGAGGGCCGGATCGCGATCTACGCCGTCGACAGCAAACGCTACCAGGCGCTCGTCCGCGATTCCAGGCTCACGCAGGTGCGCGCGATGCGGTCGAAGCGGGCGTGATCAGAATTTTGGCGCTCGCTTCTCCGCAAACGCCTTGATGCCTTCCTTGATCTCGTCGCCGCGCATGCTGTCGCGGTGGCGCTGGTCGGCGGCTTGCTCGTCGAGCTCGCCGCGGGCGAATTCGTTGATCGCGCGCTTCATGCCGGCCATCGCCTGCGGCGCGTTGCCGGCGAGGACGCCGGCGAGCTTGTCGACCTCTTCATCCAAAAACTCCACCGGCACCATGGCGGTGAGATAGCCGATCCGCAGCATCTCCGGCGCACTGATCTTCTGTGCCGTCAAAAACAGCTTCTTCGCATTGTCGAGGCCGAGCCGCGTCACGTAGCGTTTGATGCCGCTCCGATAATAATGCAGCCCGAGCCGCGCCGCCGGCATGAACATCTCGGCGGTGTCGACGCCGATGCGGAAATCGCAGGCGAGCGCGAGGTCGGTCGACCCGCCATAGACGCCGCCGTTGAGACGGCAGATCGTCGGCACGCCCAGATCCTCCAGCCGGTTGACGACCACCTCGAACGCGGAGCCCGCGCTCTGCTGCTCGTTCGCACTCACTGCGCGCTCAGCCACCGAGTTGAGATCGTAGCCAGCCGAGAAGGCGCGCCCGGTGCCGGTCAGCACCAGCACGCGGATGGCGGGATCAGATTCGATCCGGTCGAACAATTTGACCAGCTCGCCGAGGTCTTCAGCCTGAAGCCTGTTCAGATGCTTCGGCCGGTTCAAACGGATGATGGCGCGTGCGCCGTTGATTTCGAGCACGGGGCTGGATGCCGCGTCGGTGATGTCCGACATTCTTGTCTCCTTTTATTTGTTTTCGAGCGTGCGCCGCTTCGCCTCGGTGTCGATGGTCTCGGCGAGATCCGGATGCCGTGCCATCAGCACGCGGAAATCGACGAGATCGAGCACCAGCAGCCGCGACACCTTCGTGGTCGAGACATTGGCCCCGCGCATGTTGTTGCCGAGCAGCGCCATCTCGCCGAAGAAGGCGCCTTCGCCAAGCTGCACCTTCTTGCCGGGCAAATCGACCTCGACCGCGCCGGCGGCGATGAAATACATGCAATCACCCTGCGTGCCCTTGCGGATGATCATGGTACGCGCCGGCAGCTCCATGGTGCGCAGCATGTGGGTGACGTCGGCGATGGCCGCAGGCCCCAGCGCCGCGAAGAACGGCACCTTGCTGACGGATTCCCAGGTCTTGAGGAAATTGTCGCGCCTTGTCTCGGCGGCAAAGCCGGTGGCCAAAATACCGGTCCAGGGACCGAACACGCCGAGGCCGGAGATCATCACCAGCGCCGCCACCATGCGTCCGAGCGGCGTCACCGGCACGACGTCACCATATCCCGTCGTTGTCATGGTCACCACCGCCCACCACAGCGCGGCGGGGACGCTGCCAAAGGTCTGCGGCTGCACGTCCCGCTCCAGGAAATATTCGGCGACGGAGGCGAGGAAGACCACCATCAGGAAGATCACGAGCACGCTGAGCAGCGGCCCCGATTCCAGCACCAGCACGCGGCGGAGCTGGCGCAGGCCCGGAATGCCCGGCACCACCTTCAGGACCCAGAGCACGCTGAGCAACCAGGCCGTCCGGGGCTCGGCGCCGAGAAGAAGCGCGGCCGGCACGGCCAGCGCTCCGATCGCGTCGACGATGCCGGCGGCGGAGGACATGTAGAGCGAAAGGCGTCCCGTCCGCGCCATGTGGCGCAGCCGGACGACCCATTCGAACACGAAATAGACGAGGCAGGCCCAGAGCAGGGCATCGACCCAGTGGTGCGCCGTTTCATAGGCCGGGCCAATCGTCAGCAGCACCATGCTGAGCACGCCGACGCTGACTGCCATATAGGCCGCCTTGGTCATGTTGCGGCCGGCCGTGGCGGCCGCGAACTGGGCCAGAGCGGAGATCAGCGGCATGGACATGGGGGAAAGGCGGCTCGGTTTTTGTCTTTTGCGGTCCCGACTGGAACCTCGGCGCCAAAATGCCTGCCCGGGCCGAGGCCGTCAACGATGGGCGTAGCCCGCCCGCGAGCCGTTACCTGAAATGCGGCGGCTCGTCGTAGCCGCGACGGCTGCTGAAGAATAGCAGCATCATCAAGCCGACGCCGACAAGAACGGACAATCCGGCCCCCAGCGCCAGCGCCACATAGCCCTCCGTCGGGATCGGCTCGCCTTCGACCGCCATCGCGGAATAAGCGAAATAGCCAACCGCCGCCAGCATTCCCAGCAGGAAGATGATGAGGAGTGCACGCATGGCGCGGTCTCCGGTTGTATTCGGGAGGCAACGGTTGCAGATGAGGGACGGTTCCCGAATTCGGCCTGGTCGCTTGCGGAAATACCGGCAAGCGCCGCCGCAAGACCTCAAATCGATAGGTCAGGCACTCTGAGCTGTCTTCACCACCACGACATTGCTCTCGTCATGCTGGGGCGGGGCCGTATCCTGGGCGACCTTGTCGGCATCGGCGCAATGGCGTTTGAGATAGTCACGGCGCATGCCGATCTCGTCGCGCACGAACTCGTAGCCGAGCTTGAAAGTGTCGAGCCCGTCGGTACTGATCGTACCGTCCCGCAAGCCGATGACGGCGCCGCGCAAAATGCCCTCCAGCTCGTCCTGGAGACATTCGAGCTGGTCCAGCGAATGGGCGTGCTCGATGCGTTCGCCGACGTCGAGGACGGCGGTAGAAAGCTCGCCAGCTTTCTCCGGCGCGATCCTTGTGATCTTGGCGTAGATCGCCGCGAAGATCGAGCCGATGACGCTGAGCGCGGCGGCGCCCAGATACATCAGGTCGCTGTACTTATCCATGAACGACTTGGTGTCGTCGTTGATGTAGTCGGCGGCGCCCTGATGCGCCATCACGTAGGCGTCCTTCTCGACGGAGGCCGGCTCGATCCTGCTGGCAAAGCCGCTGTCGAGACCGAGCGCGGATTTGTTCTCGTAGACGGTGCGCGCCAGCTCGCCCGCGGTCGCCGCCGACATCTTCGATTGCGTCACCAGCAACCATTCGAGCCCGATCGTGTCGAGATCGTCGTCGGGAATTTCCGGCGATGCGGACAGCGTGCCCGCCGTCAGCGTCTCGCTGGAAATGCCGGGGATCTTGCGCGCCAGCGCCTTCGCCTCGTCAATCGCATTCAGCGTGAAGCCGCCACGTTTGGCGACCTGCTCATAGCCTTTGTCCCGCACTGCCTTCGAGGCGTGAACGACAGCGATCACCGCGCCAAAGCCGCTGGCCGGCGCAAACAGCTTGTCGAGCGTTGCGCCCTGCGGCGCCATCTGGACCATCTTCGCGGCATCAGGCCCGTCGGGAACGTCGAGGATGCTGCGCACGAAGGCGAGCGAGGATTCGCTCTCGGCGAGGACGGCGACCTTCTTCTTCTTGAGCTCGGCGAGTGACTTGATCTTCTTGTTGCCGGGACCGAGCAGGAGCACGAGATCGTGCTCGAGGATCGCGAGCGTGCGCGCCCGCAGCGGCACCTTGGCGTCGGTGCGCAGCACGGTGAGGTCGGCCTGCTTGCGGTCGAACTGCGCGAGCGCCTTGGCGTTGTCTCCGTTGTTGACGATCTTGATCCGGAAGCGCGAGGCATTGTTCTTGAGCAGCGCGGCGAGCTTGGCGGCGAACAGCGCCTCGTCGCTGTTGGGCGTGCCGACGGCAAAGGTCAGCGTCTCCGAATTGTGCAGCCAGGTGCGGCCGCCCCAGACGGTGGCAAGCGACAACAGAAGGGTCAGCACGACGTACAGAAAGACCTGCTGCTGATTGGTCTTGATCACCTTGGGGCGCCGGGATGGCGGCTCGATCGGCGATGAATTGGGGCCTTCAGTACTCATGGCAGCACTCTGGCCTTATGCCGGGGGTGGCGGACGGCTCGCGAATGTGATCGCTGTGCGCGCCCTGTAATTCGTAAACGCCTGAAAAAAGAACGATATTCTCTGCCGTCAAGGATACCGCGACGGTCATGGAAAGCAAATTTCGAGCCGAAAATAACCTTACTCAACTCGACCGCGTCGTTTGGCCATCCTATCACCAGTTAGCCACAGTTGGCGATTTTCCGGTTCCCCCCGGCTGCATTCCGTCGCGGGAGATGTCATAAATCGGAGGCCCGGCGATTTGACCGGTCCAAGAAGAAGTTGCGCTGAACGCTCCAATTTTTCTTGTCACGTCAATGAGGGCGTCAGTTTTGTCGTTTCCACCCATGTCATCGGCGATTCCGGTCGAAGCGCTCATTGGCTGGATGTTGCTGCTCACCTTCAAGCACATCATCGCCGATTTCGTTCTTCAGACCGCCTGGATGGCGCAGGGTAAGGATCAGAAGCACGGCTGGGCCCTGCCGCTTCTGGTGCACTGCCTGATTCACCTTGCGGTTGCGCTGCCGCTGATCCTGATCGTCGCGCCGAAATTCTGGTTCGTGGCGTTCATCGATTTCGTGATTCACATCACTATCGATCGCGCCAAGGGACTGGTCTCGGCCAATTTCGGTGTCGACCTCGCCCATCCCTGGTTCTGGACCCTGATCGGTGTCGACCAGGCGCTGCACCATCTCACCGGCTTCGGCCTGTCGATCTTCATGGCGGCCAACTGAGGCGCCAGCCTCGGCGCCAGGCAATCCTTCAACCGCACAAAAGGTCGTCATGCCCGGGCTTGTCCCGGGCATCCACGTTCTTCGTGCCTCATGGCCAGACGTGGATGGCCGGGACAAGCCCGGGCATGACGCCGCGGAGGCTTTTGCGCGTTCCCCCCGCGCTCCGATTCGCGACTCACGCGCAAGGACTCCGGGTGACTACCGCCCCGGGTGGTTAACCTTTCATTAGAGAATTGCGCTGCATCTTCCCTACACGAGGGAGAACTGCAATGTTTTCAAGCCGTGACGCCTTTGAAAGCGATTTCTGCCCGGTCCAGGACGAACTCCTTGGCGAGATGTATCGCGCCAGCGAGAGCGGCCTGCCGAGGTTGGTTGAGAGTGTTTCCCCTGACGCGCGCGCCAGGTTGGCGCTGTTTTGCTATCGCCGCAGTCATCTGCATTCGCTGGCGGTTGCGATCGCAGGCAGCTGTAACGAGCGCGACCTGATCGAGAATGGTGGCCGTGTCGGCTCGACGCTCTACGCGCTGTCGCGCGAGGGCTCGGCCAAATCGTCGCCGTCGCTGTCGGGGAGCCGCAAGCCGATCACGCTGTCGACCAAGCCGCTCTCGGTGCTCGCACCGCTGGACGACGAGATCGACGACGAGATCAGCGAAGCCGTTCCAGCCTAAGCGCTCGCAAGAACCGGCAGTCCAAATTTTCGCCGCGCCATCGCGCATTCGGCGTCGCCCGGCATGCAGGTGCGGCAAACTTCCGGCCGCACTTCATAGATACCGCAGGCGGTCTGCTTGCCGATCTCTCCCTGCAACGCCGAACAGCGATCGCCTTCGCAGCGCATGCCGGATTGGCGCGCATTGACGAGATCCTCCGGGATCGCAGCAAGCTCCTCGTCGCTCTCGATCGAGAAGCGCGGCCAGTTCTCCGAATAGCCGCAGCAGGCGCCGCAGCTCTGGCAGCAAGTCGAGAGATCGATGGTGGATGTCTCATCCATCGTCATGTGTCCTTTGGCGGGCCCCAGACCAAGCTCTGCCGCCATCTCGCGCGCAGCACGTCGCGCCTTTCAGGATATCTCTCGTCGAGATAGGTCGCTTCCACCACGCGGTCGGTGCGGAAGCTGCGGAAGTCGCCGCGCAGCTCGCACCAGGCTGCGAGCAGGCGCACCGCTTCAAGATAGCCGACCGAGATCGGCCAGATCATGCGCTCGCTGGGGCGGCCCTGCTCGTCACGATAGCGCAGCATGATCTTCTTGCCTTCGTGGATATGGGTGCGCGTACGCGCCATGTCGAGTCGGTCAGGCTCCCTGTTCCAGCTTGGTCGCGCGCGGCTTGCGGGCTCCAGCACGAAGGGACGCAAGCGCTCAGGCACGGTGTCGGCGATCTTGGCCATCAGGTCTTCGGCCGCGCGCGCCAGCGCGGAATCGGCATGGCCCGCGACCCATTGCGCGCCCAGCACCGCCGCCTCGATCTCGTCGGGTGTCAGCATCAGGGGCGGCAGGTCAAAACCCTTTTCCAGGATGTAGCCCATGCCGGCTTCGCCGCGGATCGGCACGCGCTGACCCATCAGCGTTGCGATGTCGCGATAGATGGTGCGCTTCGATGTCTCGAGCTCGGCCGCGATCGCGTCCGCCGTCAGCGGTTTTCGCGTGCGCCTCAGCACCTGGATGATCTGAAACAGCCGGTCGGCGCGTCTCATGACAATTCTCTTCTCGGGGGCGGGTCAGGAAACAGCGTGTTGATGCTGACAGGATGTTGGCAGCAGGGGAGTTCTATACCGGGACAACACATCGACTGAAGGGGATTTGTCCATGATCATTCCAACCCATTTCGGCCCGGCCGCTCCGCTGTGGCGGACACAGCTGTGGTCCACCTGGGCGTTCGGCCGCCTCGTTTCGCTCGATCTCATGGCCGTCGACCTCCGGTTTGCGCTCGCAAGCGTGGTGGCGCGCTCGTTGACCCAGGCCGCGGACGCGCTGGTCCGCCATGTGATGGGCCGCGCCTGGCGGGGGGCGCGTTTCGCAGAAGATATCACGGCTGCTGCCACCATGGTGGCAGCAGCCGGCAGATAGGTTCCGTCAACTTTCGCAGGTTCAGGAGAGCTCGCATGATCACGCTTTACGGCTTTGGCACCGGCTTCGGCCTGCCGGAAATCAGCCCCTTCGTCACCAAGACGGAGGTGCAGCTCAAGATGGCAGGACTGCCCTACCGGAAAGAGCGTGCGATGCCGCCCGCTTCGCCCAAGGGACAATTGCCGTTCATCGACGATGGCGGCGAGGCGGTGGCCGATTCCACCTTCATCCGCGCACATATCGAGCGCCGCTATGGCTTCGATTTTGACGCCGGCCTGTCTTTACAAGAACGCGCGCAGGCCTGGGCGTTCGAGCGCATGATCGAGCATCACGTTTATTTTGCGCTGGTCGGGGCACGCTGGGTCGATCCGGTCAATTTCGCCAAGGGGCCTGCGCATTTCTTCGACGGCGCGCCGGAGCACACCCGCGAAAAACTGCGCGAGGACGCGCAATTCCGCGTCGCCGAGAACTATCTGCTGTCCGGCCTCGGCCGCCACGCGCCCGATGACGACGTCGATCTCGCGGTGCGCTCGCTGTTCGCGCTGTCGGTGCAGCTCGGCGACAAGGCATATCTGATGGGCAACAAGCCCTGCGGCGTCGATGCCACCGCCTTCGGCGCGCTCGCGGGAATCCTGACGCCGTTCTTCGAATCGGCCTTACGCCAGCGGGCCGAGGGATTTGCGAATCTCACCTCTTATGTCGACCGCATGATGGACAATTATTATCCGGAGTTTTCCTGGACCCCGCTGCGGCAGGCGGCCTGAGGCTTCACACGGATCGCATAAGAAAAAGAGCCGGCCCATCAGGCCGGCTCTCGTCGTCTCGAAACTTTCGCCGCGCCTACTTCACCAGCGTGTACTTGCCGTTCTTCACCGTGAGCAGGATGCGCGAGCGGTCGTCCAGGCCGTAGCGGTCCTTTTCGGTGAAATTGTAGACACCCTGGCTTGCGGCGATTTCCCGCTCCGACAGCAGCGCCTGGCGGATCGCTTCGCGGAATTCCGGCGTGCCGGGTTTTGCGGTTTTCAGCGCCGTCGGGATGACGCGCTTCAGGATCTCGAACGCGTCGTAGGAATGGCCGGCGAACTGGCTGCGGCTGTTCGGACCGTACTTGCCCTCATAGGCGGTGTTGAGCGCGAGGCCGGGTTTCTTGGTGGCGGCTTCGTCCGGCTGATCCTCCGGGTCCATCACCGGGCCCGAGGCCATCAGGACGCCTTCCGCGGCCTTACCGGCGATGCGGATGAAGTCCATGCTGGCAGCACCGTGGGTCTGGTAGATCAGGCCCTGGTAGCCGCGCTCGCGCAGCTCGGTCTGTGGCAGCGCGGCCGCGGTGCCGGAGGCGCCGACCAGGATTGCGTCGGGATTGGCGGCGACGAGCTTCAGGACCTGTCCGGTGACCGACGTGTCGGGCCGCGCGAACCGTTCTTCGTCCGCAAGGGTCATGCCCATCGGTACGCCCTGGGCCTTGAAGTCGTTGAACCAGAGGTCGCCGTACGAGTCGGAATAGCCGATATAGCCGACCGTCTTCACGCCCTTCGACTTCATGTGCTCGTAGAGCACCTTGCCCATGATCGGAATCGGCTGCGGCATCGCCACCGACCACTTCATGCGTTCCGGGGTGATCGGGAACGGCGCCAGGCCGAAATGCGGAATGCCGGCTTCGTTGGCGACGTTGGAGACCGCGATCGTCGGCGGCGTCAGCGCCGAGCCCATGATGATGTCGGCCTTGGATTCGGTCACGAAGCGGCGGGCGTTGGTGGTTGCCGTGGTAGGATCGCCGCCGTCGTCGAGCACGATCACCTTCAGCGGCACGCCGCCGATTTCCTTCGGCACGAACTCCAGCGCGTTGCGCTCGGGAATGCCGAGGGCTGCGCCCGGACCGGTCGTGGTGGTGGTGATGCCGATGGTGATCTCGGCGGTCTGGGCCAGCGCAGGCAGCGCCGGCAGGGCAAGCGTCGCCGCAGTGATGGCGGCGGTCAGGTAAAAGCTTTTCATCTATTATTCCTCCCTTGACGTGTTTCTTTGAAAGCAGAAATCGGGGGGTAATTCAGCCCCCTCTTTTGGCGATGCGGCGATTTAGCTCCGGACTTAACTCCCCGTGAATTTGGCTACCATTTCCGCAGGAAACGGTGCCGATTTCAGTTTGTCGGGGTTAACAGGGTCGCGGCCGACCAGGACGCGGGTCTCGAAACCTTCGATGGCGAGATCCTCGCCCTTGTAGACGTTGTGCTTCACCTCAAAACTCGAGCGCTTGATGCTCTCGATCTTGGTCTCGATGGTGATCCAGTCGCCATAGGTCGAGGGGATGTAGAATTTTGACCGGGTGTCGACCATGGGGATGCCCACCAGGCCGTATTTTTTGACCAGATCCTGCTTCGAGAACCCGGCGACCTCGAACAGGGTCGACGTCGAATCGTCGAACATCGCGAAATAACGCGGGTAGTAGACGATGTTGGCGGGGTCGCAATCGCCCCACTGGATCTGGACGTCGCGCCGGTTCACGAACATGTGTCGTGCCCTATTTCGGCGCCATGCGCAGCGAGCCGTCAAGGCGGACCACTTCGCCGTTCAGGTAGGAATTCTCGACCATGTGCAGCGCGAGTGCGGCGAATTCATCCGCGTGGCCGAGCCGGCGCGGGAACGGGATCGCGGCGGCGAGCGAGTCCTGGGCCTCCTGCGGCAGGTTCGCGAGCAGCGGCGTGAGGAACAGGCCGGGCGCAATCGTCAGCACGCGGACGCCGAACTGCGCGAGCTCGCGCGCGATCGGCAAGGTCATGCCGACGATGCCGCCCTTCGAGGCCGAATAGGCCGACTGGCCGATCTGGCCGTCATAGGCGGCAACGGACGCCGTGTTGATGATGACGCCGCGCTCGCCGGTCGCCTGCGGCTCCAGCTTGGACATCTCGGTTGCGGCGAGGCGCAGCATGTTGAAGGTGCCGATGAGGTTGACCTTGATCACCTTGTCGAAATCGGCGAGCGCCATCGGGCCGTCGCGGCCGACCACGCGCTTGGCAACGCCAATGCCGGCGCAGTTGACCAGCACGCGCGGCGCGCCATGGGCCTTGGTTGCCTGTGCGATCGCAGCTTCGGCGGAGGCCGCATCTGACACGTCGCAGGTGATTGCGACGCCCTTGATCTCGGCGGCGACGGTTTCGGCGAGCTTGGCATTGAGATCGCACACCGCGACCCTGGCGCCCTGCGCCGCCAGTTTTCGCGCGGTCGCAGCGCCCAGTCCCGATGCGCCGCCGGTGACGATGGCTGCCTGATCCTTCAACAACATGGCGTTCTCCTGGTACGATGATTTCTTAAGCGACCGATATCACACGGTCCGACGGATTGGCAGCGTAGAGCTCCTCGATCAGCTCACCGCGATGCTCCAGCACCGCACGCTGGTTGATCGAGCCCTTGTCGGTGACCTCACCCTTGTCGATCGACAGCGGCGTATCCAGCAGGATCGCGCGGGTGATCCGCGTCGAGGATCCCGTGGCCGAAGCAAGAAACTGCGTCAGGCGCTCGCGAAAAGCTTCGCGGACCAGCCGGTCGCGGGCGGTGACGGTGAGGTTGTCGGCCGGCAGCGTCGGGTTGATCAGCCGGCAGCCGTCGAGATCGAGCAGCACCAGCGCGGAGACCTCGTCGCGGTTGATGCCGGCGATGACGACGTCGCGCACCAGCGGCGCGCAGGCCGCAACGAAGCGCGCGCGCAAGGGACCAACGCTGACCCAGGTGCCGCTGCCGAGCTTGAAGTCCTCGCTGACGCGGCCGTCGAAATCGAAACCGGCGTTGAGATCGTCGGGATCGGCGGGCTTGAGCGCATCGCCCATCATGTAAAATCCTTCCTCGTCGAAGGATTTTGCGGTGATCTCGGGCTGACGCCAGTAGCCGGGCATCACGTTCGGGCCCTTGGCGCGCACTTCCATCTTGCCGTTGTTCGGCACGAGCTTGGCGACGTTGCCGGACACCGGCAATCCGACATGGCCGGAGCGGCTGGTGCGCGGATTGACCGACATGAAGAACGGCGCGGTCTCGGTCGCGCCAAGGCCGGTCAGCATCGGCACGCGATAACCCTTCTCCTTCACCGCGAGCTCGTCGAGGCTGTCCCAGACGAAGGGCGAGAGCGCCGCGCCCGAGAAGAACATCGCATGCAGCCGGTCGAAGAATTTTGCGCGCAGGCCCTGGTCGTCGCGCAGATAGGGCAGCAGCGACTCGTAGCCCTTGGGGACGTTGAAATAGACCGTCGGCGAAATCTCCTGGAGATTGCGCACGGTCTCCTCGATGCCGCCGGGCATCGGCTTGCCGGCGTCCAGATACATCGAGCCGCCATTGTAGAGCGTCAGCCCGATATTGTGGTTGCCGCCAAAAGTGTGGTTCCACGGCAGCCAGTCGATGATGACGGGCGGCTCGTCCTTGAGGAAGGCGAGCGTTTCGCGCAGCATGACCTGGTTGGCGCAGATCATGCGCTGGGTGTTGATGACGGCCTTGGGATTGCCGGTCGAGCCTGATGTCAGCAGGAATTTTGCGATCGTATCCGGGCCGATCTTGCCGTGCATCGCGTCGAGATCGCTGTGGATCGGCGTCGCCATGAGGTCGGCGAGCAAGGTGACGTCGCGGCCCGGCACATGGCCATAGGACGCAGCGATCTCGGTGCCGAGCGAGACGTTTGTGGCGAGCGCATCCGCAAACTTGTCGGCATCCTCAGCGAAGACGAGGCCCGGCGTCAGCAGCTTCATCAGGTAGGACAGCTTGCCGTAATCCTTCGACACCAGCGAATAGGCCGGCGACACCGGGCAGAACGGAACGCCGGCATAGAATGCGCCGAAGGCCAGCAGCGCATGGTCGATCGAATTGCCGGAGAGGATGACGACGGGCCGTTCGGCGGAGAGCCCGCGCTGGATCAGGCTTGAGGCAATATGCCGGCTCGCGGTGAGCAACTCGGCATAGGTAATCTTGCGCCAGCCGCGGCCGCCTTCGCGCTGCGCCATGAAGACGCGATCAGGCGTCGTCGTCGCCCAATGATGCAAACGGTCGGTGATGCGGACGGGATAATCGCCGAGCGACTGCTTTGGCCGCAGGTAGATCGTGCCGTCGTCGCGACGATCGATGTCGACGACGGGATCGCCGAACGAAATGGGCCGCAGCGGGGAAGTGCTCGCGCCGCGCTCCATGCTGGAAGAGGACGGCTGCGCGCTCATGATTTCGGCTTCACCTTGGCGGTCTTGTGCTCGAGGAATTCGCGGATCCGGCGTTTTGCCTCCTTGTCGCTCTGGGCGACGGTGGCCATCAGCGATTCCATCAGCAGGCCGGTTTGCGGATTGGCCTCCGCGATCATCGGCAGCGCCTGAATCACGGCGAAATTCGTCAGCGGCGCGTTGGAGGCGACCTTGGTGGCAAGCTCCAGCGCCTTGCCGAGCCCGTTGCCGGTCTCAGTCACGTATTGCGCAAAGCCGTAGGAGGCGCCTTCGGTCGCGGTATAGACGCGCCCCGTCAGCATCATGTCCATCATCCTGGCAACGCCGATCAGCCGCGGCAGCCGCACCGAGCCGCCGCCGCCGACGAAGATACCGCGCTGCCCCTCCGGCAGCGCAAAATAGGTCGAGGGCTCGGCGACGCGAATGTGGGCGGCGCAGGCTAGCTCGAGTCCGCCGCCGATCACGGCACCCTTCAGTGCCGCGATCACAGGCACGCGGCTGTACTGGATGCGGTCGAACACCCGGTGCCACATCTGGGAATGGAGCAGACCGCCGGTGGCGTCGTGGTCCTGCAGCTCGGAGAGGTCGAGGCCGCTGGAGAAATGATCGCCGATACCGTGGATGACCACCGCGCCGATATCCTCCGGCAGGGACGTAAAGCACTCCCCGATTTCGAGGATGATGCCGTCATTGAGCGCATTGCGCTTGGCCGGCCGGTTCAGGCCTACGGTCAGAACCCGGTCCGCTCGCTCGATCCTCAACAGCCCGGAGGCGCCCGCGTCAGCGGTCTCGGCGTTTCCCTGTGTCATTTGCGTCCTTATCAGAATAGTTATGTTGTATAACGAATTCTGCGGGAGTCAAGGAGGGGGCGGCTTGGGACTGCATGTGGCGCTCCATATTCGATGTCGTCCCGGCGGAGGCCGGGACCCATACCGCGGAATCCATCAATTGTGGGCGGTCTGAGTACCGAACGACGCGTTTTCGCCAAACCACTCCCTGTGGTTATGGGTCCCGGCCTCCGCCGGGACGACGAGCGGAGATTGAGGCACGGCTAGAACGCGGACCGCTCAAGCCCTCACACCACCTGATGCACGTCGATCACCACGCGATCCGCATGCCGTGCGGCGGAGCCGACAAAAATGTGCTCCATCAGCCAGCGGTACTTCTCATGCCCCGTCTCGAATTTCGGCACGGTACGGAAATAGATCAGCTTGGGATCGACCGGCTCGCCGCGCTTGAGCTTTTGCAGCAGCTCGACCGGGCCGAAGCGCATGCCCTTGTTCTCGACATAGATGATCGCGCCGTCGTCGGTCTCGAAGGCGTATTTGGCTTCGAGATCGATCAGCTCGTTGGGCCGGATAGTCTGGAAGTCGGCGCCGAACGGCAGCACACGGCCGGTGATCGCGCCTGTCACTTCGCCGCCGATGATCGGAATGATGCGGCGGACGCCGATGCCGGTTTCGCCGGCGGTGACGACGTCGCCGATTTTCGCAGTGATGGTGAAGACGTATTTCGTCCCGAGCATCGGTGCGGTCATCGCTTTCCCTCTCTAATGCGCCATCATCCGCGTCGGCAGCCAGGTCGCCAGCAGCGGGAAGGCGATCAGGATCACCAGGCGCACGAGATCGGTCGCCACGAACGGGATCACGCCCTTGAAAATCGTGGAGAAGGACACATCCTTCACCACGCTTTTGATGACAAAGACGTTCATCCCCACCGGTGGATGAATCAGGCCGAGCTCGACGGTCATCACGATGATGACGCCGAACCAGATCGGGTCAAAACCAAGATGGGTGATGACGGGGAAGATGATCGGCACGGTCAGGATGATCATCGCCATGGCGTCCATCAGGCAGCCGAGCACGAGATACATCACCATGATCAGCGCCAGAACGCCGTAGGGGCCGAGGCCGAGGCCGGTCAAAAATTCCGTCACCTTTTGCGGCGTCTGCGTCACCGTGAGGAAGTAGCCGAAAATCAAAGCGCCGATCAGCACAGTGAACACGGCTGCCGCGGTGCGCGTCGCCTGGAGCAGCGAGGCCAGAATCTTCTCGCGGTCGAGGCGGCCCGTGACCACGCCGATGATGAAGGCGCCGGCCGCGCCGACGCCGCCGGCTTCGGTCGGTGTGAAACGCGGCAGGAAGGGCAGGCCGTAGAGGCCGCCGATCACGAAGACGAACAGCAGCACCGGCGCCCAGATCTCCTTCAGCCCGGCGAAGCGCTCGCGCCACGGCAGCACTTTGCCCTTGGGCAGGAAGTCGGGGCGGAAATAGCCGATCAGGAAGATCGTGATCATGTACATGGTCATCGCCAGCAGGCCCGGAATGATGCCGGCGATGAAGAGTTTTCCGATGTCCTGCTCGGTGATGATGCCGTAGACCGCGAGCACGGTGGAGGGCGGCAGCATGGCGCCCAGCGTTCCGCCTGCCGCGATCACGCCCGTGGCAAACGATTGCGGATAGCCGAAGCGGCGCATCTCGGGATAAGCGACGGCGGAGAAGGTCGCGGCGGTCGCAACCGACGAGCCGCAAATCGCGGCAAAGCCGCCGCAGGCGCCGACGGTGGCGATGCCGAGCCCGCCGCGCAGATGCCCGACGAAACCGTTGGCGGCGCGGAACAGCTCGCGGCTCATGCCGGAATTGCTGACGAAGGAGCCCATCAGCAAAAACATCGGGATGACGCCGAAGGTGTAGTCGGTGACCGTGCGCATCGAGGTCTGGCCGACCAGCTTCAGCGCTGCCGTCCCGTTGACGAGATAGGCGAAGCCGGACACGCCGACGAGGCCCATCGCCATGCCGACGGGCACGCGCAGCAGCATCAACGCAAACAGGGAAACGAAGCCGATTAAGGCGACGGCATCGGTGCTCATGATTACTCCGTCGCCTTCAATTTGGGATCGTGCATGTCTTCGGGATGGAAGATCAGGCGGTAGGTGCGGATCGCGATCAGCAGCACGGCCGAGGCGTCACCGACCCAGGCGACCGCGAAGAACGGCCAGGTCGGCATGTGCATGTCGAAGGTGTGGACGTTGTCGTTGTAGGTGCCGCGCACCTTGTCGAACAGCGTCCAGGTCTGCACGGTCACGACGAACAGCAGCACCAGCGTTGCGAACACGTCGATCCAGCGCTGGTAGCGCGGCCCGACATTGCCCCAGACCAGGTCGACCGTGATGTGGGTGCCGCGATAGGAGGTCGCCGCAATGCCCCAGAAGATGAGGATGCCGAGCAGCATGCGGCCGATATCGAACGAGTCGGGGATCGCGTAGTTCAGCGTGTTGCGCAGCAGCACCGACAGGAAGATGTCGAGCGCGACGATGCCGACAAAGCCGGCCGCGATCCATTCGATCGTATCGATGATGCGGTCCATCCAGGAGCGCTTCATGGGAGTTTCCTGTGTGATGTCATTCTCGCTCTCGACCCGGCGGCGGCCCTTCGCCTCTCCCCGCGTGCGGGGAGAGGCCGGAATTTGCGCGTAGCGCGGATTCCGGGTGAGGGGGACTCTCCGCGAGTCCAACTGCCACCGCCCCGCGGAGATTCCCCCTCACCCCAACCCTCTCCCCGCAGGCGGGGAGACGGAGAGGACGCGCCATGCGCCCCTCACCGTTCAACCCGCTCGCAGGAGCACGGCGGCGAGATGCCCCTCGCCGCCGCGCTCCTTTCGACGCAAGGCTACTCCGCCAGCGCGTTGTACTTCTTCAGCGACGCCTTCAGGTCCGCCAGCGCCGCATCCGGATCAGCGCCCGCCTTCTTGGCGCCGTCGCCCCAGGTCTTGACCAGCGGTTCGGCGGCTTTCTTCCAGGCGGCGGTTTGCTCGGGCGTCAGCTTGTACACCTCGTGGTCCGACTCCGCCTTCACCTTGTCGACGCCGGCGTCCTCGAACTTGCCCCAGTGTTCGCCGACCACGCCCGCCATCTCGATCGAGCAGTTCTTGTCGATCGCGGCCTTCTGCTTGTCGGACATCGCGTTGTACTTGTCCTTGTTCATTACGAACACGAAGGTCGTGGTGTAGAGCGGCGCCTCCATGTCGTACTTGGTCACCTTGTCGATGCCGAACAGCACCAGGGAGCCCCAGGGGAAGGTGACGCCGTCGGCAACGCCGCGCTCGATGATGTCGCGCACTTCCGGCGCCGAGGACTGCACATTGGTGCCGCCGAGAGAGGTGACGAAATTCGCCATGGTCGCGTGGGCGGGGCGGATCTTCAGGCCCTTCACGTCCTCCGGCATCACGATCTTCTTGGTCTTGGAATGGAACGAGGAGGGCGAGTGGACGAAGGCGAGGCAGTATTTGACGTCCTTCATCTCCTTCTCGGCATATTTGCGATACCAGGCGTCCAGGCCCATCGATCCGCCCTTGGCATCCGAGATCAGGAACGGCAGTTCGCCGGCGCCGATGATCGGGAAGCGGCCGGGCTGGTAGCCGGGATTGACATAGGTGACGTCGGCGATGCCGTCGCGCGCCATATCGTAATGGTCGAAAGCCTTGCCGAGCTGCTGGGCCGGAAACACCTTGCCAGTGATGGTGCCGCCGGAATCCTTGTTCACCGCGGCCACCCAGTCTTCCAGGGATTTCTGCAGCGGGTGCGACGCCGGCACCCAGTGCGAGACCTTCAGGTCGACGGGCTTGTCCTGCGCAAATGCAGGCGTCACGCTTGCTGCCAGCAGCAAAGCCAGACAGGCTTTTCTCATCACGCGTCTCTCCCTCTTTGTGACTGCGGGCTTCGATGGCCCGGTCTCGTTAATTAACATGTTATCTATTTGGCCGGCGGGTTCAAGCCGGAACTGGCGCGACATCTACGTCAGCCATGTTGCATGGATTTGTCGCAATGCGGCGACGCGCGCTCCCCTTTTGCCCAACCGTTATATGATATAATTATCGTGCGCGGGCGATCGCGACAAGCGAGCCGCGACGAAAGCCTACAGGATCGGGAGGAGCAAGTATTGCGGACAAAAGTCGCAATCATCGGGGCCGGGCCGGCCGGATTGTTGCTTGGGCAACTTCTGCACCAGTACGGCATCGACAATCTCATCCTCGAGCGGCAGAGCCCGGATTACGTGCTCGGGCGCATCCGCGCAGGCCTTCTGGAGGAAGGAACGGTCGCGTTGCTCGACCAGATCGGCGCCGGCGCGCGGGCGCATGCCGAAGGTCTGGTGCATGAGGGCATCGAGCTCGCCTTTGCCGGCCGCCGTCATCGCATCGACATGAAGGCTGCGACCGGCAAGACGGTGATGATCTACGGCCAGACCGAGGTCACGCTCGACCTGATGAATGCGCGCAAGGCCGCCGGCCTGACCACGGTCTATGAAGCAAAGGACGTGCAGCCGCATGATTTCGATGGCAGTCACCCGCGCGTAACCTATAGCAAGGATGGCGTCACCCACACGATCGATTGCGACTTCATCGCCGGCTGCGACGGCTTTCACGGCGTCAGCCGCGCCAGCGTTCCGCCCTCGGCGATCGAGGAGTTCGAGCGGGTCTATCCATTCGGCTGGCTCGGTATTTTGTCGGAGACGCCACCGGTCAGCCATGAGCTGATCTATTCCAACCACGCCCGCGGTTTTGCGCTCTGCACCATGCGCTCGATGAAGCGCAGCCGGCATTACGTCCAATGCTCGCTCGACGACCATGTCGACCAGTGGCCGGACGATCGCTTCTGGGACGAGCTGAAAAGCCGTCTCGATCAGCAGGCAGCGGATAGCCTCATCACCGGCCCCTCGATCGAGAAGAGCATCGCGCCCCTGCGGAGCTTCGTCGCCGAGCCGATGCGCTTCGGCAAAATGTTTTTGTGCGGCGACGCCGCCCACATCGTGCCGCCGACCGGCGCCAAGGGCCTGAACCTCGCGGCCAGCGATGCACATTATTTGTCGAGCGCGCTCCGCGAATTCTACGACGAGAAATCCAATGCCGGCATCGATGCCTATTCCGCCAAGGCGCTGGCGCGCGTCTGGAAAGCCGTGCGCTTCTCCTGGTGGATGACCTCGATGCTGCACAAATTCCCCGACAACGGCACGATCGGTGCGCGCATCCAGGTCGCCGAGCTCGATTACGTCACGCAGTCCCAGGCCGCGATGACGTCGCTGTCGGAGAATTACGTGGGGCTGCCGTTTTAGGGCGGCGAAGACGGTGCCGTAGGGTGGGAAAAGGCGCGAAGCGCCATGCCCACGTCTTCCGACAATTGCGAAGCTCGTGGGCACGCTTCGCTTTGCCCACCCTACGGAACTGCGTTTCAACAAAGACTGTCATGCCCCGCGAAGGCGGGGCATCCAGTACGCCGCGGCCTCTCGATTCAACACTCCGGCCTCTGGTGGCGTGGCGACGGCGCCGCCCGTTTCAAACACCCCCGCAAATCTCGTTTAAAACTTTGTAGGCGGTGAAACCGTCATCGACGTGGCGTTCAATGCCGGCAACGCAGCAACGCGAGATACCCATGATCTCCACGGACATCCCCGCCGGCTTCGAGCCGCTCTTCCGCAAGAGTCCTCTCACCGAGCCCTGGGAGCCGCTCTACTCCAGGAACACCGACAAGGCCGTCATCATCGGCCTGCGGCTGGCAAGGCCGCACACCAACGGCCGCGGCCTGATCCATGGCGGCCTCATCACCGCACTCGCCGACAACGCCATGGGCTATAGCTGCGCCCTGATGACGGACTGGAAAACGTCCTTCGTGACGGTGTCGCTCACGATCGATTTCGTCGGCTCCGCCGAAATCGGCCAGTGGTTGGCGATCGAGAGCGACGTGATCAAGACCGGCAAGACGATCTGCTTCGCGCAGAGCCTCGCAAAGGCCGATGATGTCGTGATCGCGCGGGCAAGCGGGACGTTCCGCGTGGTGCCGAAGAAGGGGTGAGCCCCACTCTCTCCGTGCCCCGGACGCGGTGCGGCGCGAAGTGCCGCTCCGCAGAGCCGGGGCCCATCCATCAGCAATCACCCTAAGGCCTTCTGGGTCCCGGCTCTGCGCAGCAGCGTTTCACGCCGCAGCGCGTCCGGGACACGAGAACTCACCCAAACTTCCACTCCGCCGTCTCCACCACGAGATCGATGAACGTGCGCACCTTGGCCGAGAGCAGGCGCGAGGTCGGGTAGACGATGTGGATCGGCAGCGTCGGATGCTCGTACTTCGCCAGCACGATTTTCAGCCGCCCGCGCCTCAAGCCCTCGGCGGCCTGATAGGCCAGCACGCGCGTCACGCCGCCGCCGGCTTCGGCATATTGCAGGGCGGCGTCGGCGCTGTTGCTGGTGAAGCGTGGCGTCGGCGTCCCCTCGATGTCGCGGCCGTCCTGCACGAAGTGCCAGCTCGCGGATGGGCCGAACGCGATGGTCTCGTGCGCGAGCAATTCCTCCGGCGTCTTCGGCTCGCCGTGACGCTTCAAATAGCCTGGCGTCGCCACCGTGATCCGCCGCATTTCACCGACCTGGCGCGCGACGAGTGAGGAGTCGGCGAGATGTCCAATGCGGACGGCGGCGTCGATGGCGTCCTCGACCAGGTTAACGAGGTTATCCGAGAGCCTGAGCTCGCCGGAGACCTCGGAGTAGCGCTTGAGATACTCGGTCATGACCGGTCCGACATGCAGCCGTCCAAAACCGACCGGTGCCGACACCACCAGACGTCCGCTCGGCCGGTTGCGTTCCTCCCGCGCAAAACCGTCGGCCTCCTCGACATCGGCGAGGATGCGCCGCGCCCGCTCCAGATAGCGTGTGCCGACATCCGTCAGCCTCACCTGCCTTGTGGTCCGCTGCAGCAGCCGTGCGCCGAGATGCTCCTCCAGCGCCGCGATCAGCCGCGTCACCGCCGAAGGCGACAGCCGTAGTTTTCGTGCCGCCGGCGCAAAGCCGCGCAGATCGGCGACGGTGACGAAGACGTGCATGGCTTCAAAGCGGTCCATGGCATTATTGCATATATTGCAACGATGAAGTGTCAAGAAGCTCGATTGTTTTAGACGACGAAAGGTCCATATTTTGGATGAAAGATGCAGACATGCGCCGGAATTCCAGGAGATGTCCCGATGACGGAAACTCACACCTACGCCAGCGACGTGGCCTTTTCGCCGGCGGTGAAATCGATCCAGACCCGAAAGGGGTCCCGCGAAGGCTATGCTCATGCCGAGCAGCGCGGCTGGCGCACCGAGGTCGACGAGAACCTGGCGGCGTTCCTGGCTGACGCCAACAGCTTCTATTTCGCGACGGCCTCGGCCGATGGCCAGCCCTATATCCAGCACCGCGGCGGCCCGAAGGGCTTTTTGAAGGTGCTGGACAAGCAGACGCTGGCATTCACGGACTATGCCGGCAACCGGCAATACATCACGCAGGGAAACCTGTCCGAAAATCCCAAGGCCTACATCTTCGTAATGGACTACGCCCATCGCCGCCGGGTGAAGCTCTGGGGTGAGGCGCGCGTGGTCGAGGACGATGAGGCGCTGACAAACTCGCTGATGCCGAAAGGCTACCGCGCCCGGCCGGAGCAGGTGATCCTGTTCAAGATCACAGCGTGGGATACCAACTGCCCGCAGCATATCCCGCAGAAATTTGATGCGACCGATGTCGCAGCGGCGCTGGCGGCGAGGGATGCGCGGATCGCGGAGCTGGAGGCGGAAGTTGCGGCGTTGAAGGGCGAGAAGACGGCGTAATGATGAGGCCGTAGGAATGGTATCGCCGCATTCTCGGTGTCATGCCCGCGCAGGCGGGGCATCCAGTACGCCGCGGCCCATCGGTCAATCACGACTGCCTCGGAGTACTGGATCGCCCGGTCAAGGCCGGGCGATGACAGCTGAGTTCGAGGAAGCGTCCCGGAACTACAACACACTCGCACCTTCGTGCTGGAAGCCGAGATAACTTGCCGCAACGCGTTCATTCGCCGCGATGTCACTCGCCTTCCCGCTCAGCACGAACTCGCCGAGCTCCATCACATAGGCCTGGTCGGCGATCTTCAGCGCGGCCTGCGCATTCTGCTCGACCAGCAGCACCGAGACGCCGCTGGCGCGGAGCTCGGTGACGATCCGAAAGATGTCGGCGACGATGATGGGAGCGAGACCGAGGCTCGGCTCGTCCAGCATCAGCAGCTTCGGCTCGCCCATCAGCGCGCGGCCCATGGCCAGCATCTGCTGCTCACCGCCGGAGAGCGTGCCGGCGAGCTGCTTGCGGCGCTCCTTCAGCCGCGGGAACAGCGTGTAGACGCGCTCCATCGAGGCCTTGGCCTTGCTTCGCTCGATGCGGAAGGCGCCGAGCTCCAGATTGTCCTCGACATTCATGGTCACGAACAGCTCGCGATGCTCCGGCACGAGGCCGAGGCCCATCGCGACGCGGTCCTCGATATCGAGCCGGGCGAGGTCATGGCCGGCAAAGGCGACGCGGCCCTTCAGCGGCAAAATGCCCATGATGGCGGACAGCAGCGTGGTCTTGCCGGCGCCGTTGGCGCCGACGATGGTGACGATCTGGTTTTGGCCGACCTCGAGCGAGACCGAGCGCACCGCCTCGACCTTGCCATAGGCGACATGCGCGTCGGTGACGGACAACAGCGCGCTCATGCCGCCACTCCGAGATAGGCCTTGATCACTTCGGGGTTGGTCTTGATCGTGGCGGGCGTGCCTTCCGCGATCTTGGTGCCGAAATCGAGCACCACGATGCGGTCGGCGAGGTTCATCACAAAACCCATGTCGTGCTCGACCAGCAGCACGCTCATGCCGCCGTCGCGCAGTTCACGCAAGAGCGCGGCGAGCCGCTGCTTCTCCATGTGGCGCAGGCCCGCGGCCGGTTCGTCGAGCAGCAGCAGCATCGGATCGACGCACAGTGCACGCGCGATCTCGACGATGCGCTGCTGTCCTAGCGAGAGCGAGCCTGCGAGCTGGTGCATCTGCTCGGCAAGGCCAACGCGCTCGATCTGGCGTGCGGCCTCGGCGAGCAGCTTGGCTTCGTCGGCGCGGTCGAGCCGCAGCATCGAGGCGATCGGCCCGGAATGGCCGCGCAGATGCGCGCCGATCGCGACATTCTCCAGCACGGTCATGTCGGGCACCAGCTTCACATGCTGGAAGGTCCTGCTGATGCCGAGCTTGACGATCTCCTGCGGCGGCGCGTTGTCGACCTTCTTGCCGAGCACCGAGATCGAGCCTGACGTCGCCGACAGCACGCCGGTGATCAGGTTGAACGTCGTGCTCTTGCCGGCGCCGTTCGGACCGATCAATGCGACGATCTCGCGGGCCTGGACGTCGAAGGAGACGTTGTTGACCGCGATCACGCCGCCGAACTGTTTTCGCGCCTTCTCGACATGAAGCAGCACGCTGTCCTGGCTGGGCGCGCGGGTGCGCTGCTCCAGCTTCAGCGAGGTGTCCGGCTTTTTGCCATCGGTGCGCTCGGGCAGGAACGACATCAGCCACGGCCAGACGCCGCCGGGCGCGAGCTGAAGCAGCGCCACCAGCATGATGCCGAACACGATGGTCTCGACCTGGCCGGAGCCGGGCAGGATCAGCGGCAGATAGCTTTGCAGCACCTCTTTCAGGACCACGACGATCGCCGCCCCCAGCACACCGCCCCAGACATAGCCGGCGCCGCCGACCACCGCGATGAAGAGATATTCGATGCCGGCCTGCGCGCCGAACGGCGTCGGATTCACGGCGCGCTGAAGGTGGGCGTAGAGCCATCCGGAGAGGCCGGCGAGCACCGCGGCATGAATGAACACCAGCATTTTCGCGCGCGGCGTATGCACGCCGAACGCTTCGGCCGCGACATGGCCGCGGCGCAGCGCGCGAATGGCGCGGCCGGTGCGGGAGTCCAAAAGGTTCACCGTCAGCAGCGCCGAGACGATCACGGCGACCCAGATCGCGTAATAGATCGAGCCGGGCGAGAGCATCTTGAACGAACCGATCGACAGCGGCGGGATCGCCGAGATGCCGTCGTTGCGTCCCAGGAATTCCAGCTTGCTGAAGAGATAAAACAGCCCGAGCCCCCAGGCGAGCGTGCCGAGCGGCAGATAATGGCCGGAGAGGCGGACGGTGACGAGGCCGAGCAGCACGGCCAGCAATCCGCTGACCAGGAGCGACAGCGGCAAGGTCAGCCAGGGCGACAGGCCATAGGCTGTCGACAGCACAGCGGTGGTGTAGGCGCCGAAGCCGACGAAAGCTGCCTGACCGAACGAGGTCAGGCCGCCGACGCCGGTGAGCAGCACGAGGCCCATCGCGACCAGCGCGGTCAGGCCGATATTGTCGAGCAGCACGATCCAGAACGGCGGCATGCCCGGAACAAACGGGATCGCCGCCATCAGAGCTGCGAAGACGAGGATGGGAAGCCGGCTCTGCATCTTGGCCTCAGTCCTTCTCTTCTTCGACCGCGGGCGCGGCGAGCGAGCGCAGCAGCAGCACGGGGATCAGCAGCATGAAGACGATCACCTCCTTGTAGTTGGAGGCGTAGAAGGACGAGAACGCCTCGACGATGCCGACGAACAGCGCCGCGATCGCCGTGAGGGGGTAGCTGACGAGGCCGCCGATGATCGCGGCGACAAAGCCCTTCAGGCCGATCAGGAAGCCACTGTCATAGTAGAGCGTCGTGATCGGCACGATCATGATGCCGGACAGCGCGCCGATCACGGAGGCCAGCAGGAAGGCGATCTGCCCCGATAGGGTGGTGCGGATGCCGGCCAGCCGCGCGCCGAGCCGGTTCACCGCGGTCGCGCGCAGCGCCTTGCCGTAGAGTGTCAGGCCGAAGAACAGCCAGAGCCCGACGATGAAGGCGATGGTGATGCCGTAGACCGTGAGGCTTTGGCCGGTGAAGCGCAGCGCGCCGGCGGTGAAGGAGCCTGACAGCACGGCAGGTCCGCGCTGGCCTTCGGCGCCGAAGAACAGCAGGCCCAGCCCCTGCAGCGCGAGGTGGACGCCGACCGATGCGATCAGCAGCACCAGCACCGAGGTGTGCGCCAGCGGCTGGAACGCAACGCGGTAGAGATACAGGCCGATCATCGCCACGATCACCAGCGACAGCGCGATGCAGATTGCGACTGGCGGCTTCTGGGCGGCGAAGTATATGGTCAGCGCCAGCACGATGGCCGGCAGCACGACATTGGTGAGGAAGCTGCGCAGGATCAGCCGGCCATGCAGCGCCTTGCGGGCGACGAACAGGTCGAAGGCGAAGGCGCCGATGCCGAGCGCCAGCGCGAGCTTGGCCGTGCCCGGCATCTGGCCCGCGGCCAGCGAGGCATAGGTCAGCGCGCCGTAGGTGACGAATTCGCCCTGGGGGATCAGGATGACGCGGGTGACGGCGAACACCAGCACCAGCGCCAGGCCGAGCAGCGCATAGATCGCGCCATTGGTGATGCCGTCCTGCACCAGGAACAGCATGATGGTGGTATTCAAGACCGGACGCTCCCCCTCAAAGATCGGGACCGGCCTCCGCAATTGCGGTGGACGGTCCGCTCACAGCCATTGAAACGCTGACGATATTTGATATGGTCCATAACAATTATCAAATATAACTTCAAGGGTGGGCGGACGACCCGTCCCGAATTTAGCGGGATCACGAGCACGAGGCGATGACCGTTTCCAAAACCGCTGAAAAGTCTTCTGAAAAGCCCGGCGACGCGGCCAAGGGCCGCAAGGACGCGACCGAGGCGCAGCCGGAGGCCCTCCAGCTCGGCGAATTGTCCGAACAGCTCGGCTATGTGCTGAAGCGGGCGCAGCTCAAAGTGTTCGAGAACTTTCTGCGCTGCATGGCCTCGCTCCAGCTCACGCCGGCGCAGTTCTCCGTGCTGTTGCTGGTCGAGAAGAATCCGGGCCGTAACCAGACCGAGGTCGCCTCCACCCTCGGCATCCTGCGGCCGAATTTCGTGGCCCTGCTCGATAATCTCGAGAGCCGCGATCTCTGCGCCCGGATCCGCTCCACCAACGACCGCCGCTCGCACATCCTGGTCTTGACCGACAAGGGCAAGGCCGTGCTGGCGCGGGCGAAAAAGCTCGTCGCCACCAAGCACGAGGCGCGGCTGAACGAGCTTTTGGGGCAAGCCAACCGGGAAGCCTTGCTCGGGATGCTCTCGAAGATCGCGAACGAGTTTTGAGGGGCGGCTGTCATCGTCCGGCTTGACCGGACGATCCAGTACTCCGAGACCGCTGTGATTCATCGATAGGTCGCGGCGTACTGGATTCCCCGCTTTCGCGGGGAACGACACCGTCATTGGGGCAGCCGCCTCAATCCACCAAAATCACGCGAATATCGTTCACGTTCGTCAGCGTCGGTCCCGGCTGCAACAGATCCCCCATCGCCTCGAAGAACGTCGTCGCATCGTTGTTGTCCAGATAGGCCTGCGGCTGAAGCCCCTGCGCCTTCATCTTCGCGAAGGTGGCCGCATCGATCAGGGCGCCGGCGGGGTCGGTGGGGTGGCCGGCACCGCCGTCGGCGCCGTCGGTGTCGCCGGCGAGCGCCGAGATGTTTGGCGTGTCTTTCAACAGGCTCGCCAGCGCCAGCGCGTATTCCTGGTTGGGGCCGCCGCGGCCATTGCCGCGCACGGTCACCGTGAGCTCGCCGCCGGAGAGGATCGCGATGCGCTTGCCCTGCGCGCGCGCATCCAGCGCCAGCTTCGCGTGCGCGGCCGCGACCTCGCGGGCTTCGCCTTCGAGATCGGCGCCGAGATCGATGGTCTCGTAGCCGGCATCGTGAGCGAGCTTCACCGCGGCGTCGAGCGATTGCTTGGGCCGCGCGATCAGTTGGAACGAGGCGCGCGCGAAGGCGGGATCGCCGGGCTTGCAGCTTTCGTTGGCGGGATCGTCGAGCGCGCGGCGGACGGCGTCATCGATGGCGAGCTTGTATTTTGCCACGATCGCGCGCGCATCGGCGAGCGTGGTCGGGTCCGGCACCGTGGGGCCGGAGGCGATCGCGGAGGGATCATCATGCGGCACGTCGGAGATCGCGAGCGTCACGATCTCGGCGGCGTTCCTGCCGGCGCTTGCCAGACGGCCGCCCTTGATACGCGAGAGATGCTTGCGCAGGATGTTCATCTCGCCGATCGGCGCGCCCGAGCGTAAGAGCGCCTTGTTGACCGCCTGTTTCTGCGCAAAGCTGATGCCGTCGACCGGCGCGATCCAGTTCGCCGAGCCGCCGCCGGTGAGCAGCACCAGAAGCAGGTCGTCAGGGCCGGCCTCGCCCGCGAGCGCGAGCGTGTCGGCTGCGCCCTTCAAGCCAGCCTCATCCGGCACGGGGTGACCAGCCTCGACGACCCTTATGCGGCGCGTCGGCACGCCATAGCCGTGGCGGGTGGTGGCGATGCCGACGAGGCGCTCCGGCGCGAGTTTCAGCGTGTCGAGATAATGCCGCTCCGCGGCCGCGGCCATTGCGCCCGCGCCCTTGCCGGCGGCGAGGCAGATCACGCGTCCCTTCGGCGCAGGCCGCAAATGCGGCGCCAGGATCGTGCTCGGATGGGCGGCGGCAACGGCGGCGTCGTAGAGCGCGCGGAGCAGGGGACGGCGGTCGGTCATCACGATGGCTTTCGGCAGACGGAAGAGACTGGCGCTGGAAGCGCTTGTCCCATGCCTACCGCATCGGGCGCGAAAGCGTAAGCAGGCTTTACCATCATTCGATTGTGCAATCGCGTGATCATAATCGGCGCAGCAAAAACCTCCTGCGATCATCTCGCAGGAGGTTGCCGTTATTGCATGTTGGCGTGACTAGCCGCCCACGTCGGCGCTGATCACCTCTCCGAACAGCTCGAACTTCTCACCCTTGAACTTCTCCAGTTGAAGCTGGCTGATCGGCGCGAAATCGGCCGCCGAGGTGTTGATCTTCACGCCCGGCAGCAGCGCCTCGGTGCGGAAGTCCTTCAGGTTCGCCGCCTGCTTCATGACGTTCTCGCGCGTGAGATCGTCGCCGCACTGCTTCAGGACCTGAACGAGCGTCTGGGCCACGGCATAGCCGACGATGGTGCCCTTATCGAGCTTGTCGCCCTCGGGGAAGTATTTGGTCATGAACGCCAAAAACTCCTTCATGCCGGGATCGTTGGTCCACGCGGGATCCGACACGTCCTTGAGATAGTCGGCCGAGATGATGTCCTGGCCGTTCTCGAAGCCGGCGGGCTTCATCACGCTGCCGACCGAGGCCGAGACGTTGTTGAGGAAATGCAGCGGCTTCCAGCCGATCTCTGCATTCTTCTTGATCGCCTGCGCCGCGAATTTCGGCGTCGTGATGTTCATGAACACGTCGGCGCCGGTGGATTTCAGCTTGACGATGTGATTGTCGATGGTCGGCTCGGAGGTCTCGTAGCTCTCCTCCATGACGATCATCGAAGCGGCCTTGGCGCCGAGGCCGTCCTTGAGGCCCTTCAGATAATCCTTGCCGTAATCGTCGTTCTGGTAGAGCACGGCGATCTTCGCGTCAGGCTTGTTCTTCAACAACCACTTCGCATAGATCTGCGTCTCACTCTGGTAGTTGGGCTGCCAGCCCATGGTCCAGGGGAAGTTCTGCGGATCGTTCCACTTGGTGGCGCCGGTCGCGACGAACAGCTGCGGCACCTTCTTCGAGTTCATGTATTTGTGGATTGCCGAGTTCGGCGGCGTGCCGAGCGAATTGAAGATGAACAGCACCTCGTCGCTCTCGACCAGCTTGCGCGCCTGCTCCACCGTCTTCGGCGGCGAATAGGCGTCGTCATAGCTGATGAAGTTGATCTTGCGGCCGTTGATGCCGCCCTCATCGTTGATCTTCTTGAAATAGGCGGCTTCGGTCCGCCCGATGATGCCGTAGGCGGAGGCCGGTCCGCTGTAGGGCATGATGTTGCCGATCTTGATCTCGGTGTCGGTCGCGCCGGTATCGTACTTCTTCTGGGCCGATGCGATGGAGGTCGAGGCCGCAATGAGCGCGAGCGCGAGTGACGCGGCCGCAAGCTTGCCGGTGACAGCGGGCATTCCTATCTCCCTATTTTCTTGGTGTGTGTGCGTCCCTTTTCTTGTGTTGCTTGTTTTTGGCGACGCAGCCGCAATTCAATACGATTTACCCTGTGCCTTCAACAGAAAGCCCCTGCGACGACGCCGCAGGGGCTGCTTCTTTAGTAGTCAGAGGCGGGCGCGATTTCGTGTGCGAGTGCGAGAAGGCGCAGCTGTCTTGGGTTGCTAATTATTATGTAAGCGATCTTGAGTTGATCGACGTCAATGCCCGAGGTCGCTCGAGATGATATCGCCGAACAGCTCCCATTTCTTGCCCTTGAAGCGCATCATCTGGAGCTGCTCGATCGGGGCGAAATTGTCCGCTGCGGTGTTGATCTTGATGCCGGGCAGCAGCGTGTCCGGTTCGAAATCTTTCAGGCTTGCGGCCTGCTTCATGACGTTGTCGCGGGTGAGGTCGTCGCCGCACATTTGCAGCACCTTCACCATGGTCTGGGCTGCGGCATAGCCGAACACCACGCCGGCATCGAGCTTGTTGGCCTTGGGGGCGTATTGCGCGAGGAAGTTATAGAATTTCTTCATGCCGTCATCGGCATTCCATTGCGGGTCGGAGCCGTCCTTGGTGTAGCTCGCCGACAAAATGCCTTGCGAGATCTCGAGGCCCGCGGGCTCCAGCACGCCGCCGACTGAGGCCGAGACGTTGGAGATGATGTGCACCGGATGCCAGTTGATCTCGGCCGCCTTCTTGATCGCTTGTGCCGCGAATTTCGGCGTGGTGATGCTGATGAAGATGTCGGCGCCCGATGCTTTCAATTTCACGACATGCTCGTCGATCGCAGGCTCGGAGGTGTCGTAGCCGTCTTCCATGGCGATCATCGAGGCCTTGGCCCCCAGGCCGTCCTTCAGCCCCTTCAGATAGTCCTTGCCGAAATCGTCGTTCTGGTAGAGCACGCCGATCTTGCCGTCCGGCTTCTCCTTCATGAGGTATTTGGCGTAGATGCGCGCCTCGCTGGCGTAGCTCGGCTGCCAGCCCATGGTCCACGGATATTGCTTCGGGTCGTTCCATTTCGAGGCGCCGCTCGCCACGAACAATTGCGGCACCTTCTTCTCATTCATGTATTTGCGGATGGCGCCGTTGGTGGAGGTGCCGAGCGAGCCGAAGATCAGCAGCACATTGTCGCTCTCGACCAGCTTGCGCGCCTGCTCCACCGTCTTCGGCGGCGAATAGCCGTCGTCATAGGAGATGAACTTGATCTTGCGGCCGTTGACGCCGCCCTCGGCATTGACCTTGTTGAAATAGGCTTCCTCGGTCTTGCCGATCACGGCATAGGCGGAGGCCGGCCCGCTATAGGGCATGATGTTGCCGATTCTGATCTCGGTATCGGACGCGCCGCTGTCGTATTTCTTCTGCGCCAGCGCCGGGCCAACCACCGCAGTGCACAACGCGAATGCGGCCGAGAAAGCCACAGCCTGAAAACGAACAGCGATCATTGTTCTCCTACCCCGGCTGGATCGAGCGCATTGAACAAGATTGACACCGAACGTCAACAGAAAGCCCCCGCGGGCGACCACGGGGGCTTTGTCGATTTGGTCCGAGCTTGAACCGGGCCTGGACTATTGCGTCAGCGTGTCACTCGGAGGCGACGTCGCCGCTGATGATCTCGCCGAACAGTTCCCACCTCTCGCCCTTGAAACGCTGCATCTGGAGCTGCGAGATCGGAGCAAAGTCGGTGGCGCTGGTGTTGATCTTGACGCCGGGCAACAGGGTATCCGGTGCAAAATCCTTCAAGGAAGCGGCCTGCTTCATCAGGTTGGCGCGGGTGAGGTCGTCACCACACATTTCCAGAGTTTTGACCAGGGTCGACGCCGCACCGTAGCCGTAGACCATGCTGGTGTCGGACTTGTCGGCACCGGGCATGTACTTGTCGACGAACTCGTTCCACTTCTTCATACCGGGGTCGTTGTTCCACTGCGGATCGGTGGAGTCCTTGGCATAGGCCGCCGACAGCACGTCCTGCGCGGCGTCGAAACCAGCCGGCTTCATCACGCTGCCGACCGAGATCGAGACGTTGGTGAGGATCTGGAGCGGCTTCCAGCTCAGCTCGGCGGTCTTCTTGATGGTCTGGGCCGCGAATTTCGGCGTCGCGTAGATCAAGAGCACGTCGGGATTGGCGGCCTTGATCTTGACGATGTGGCCGTCGATCGACGGCTCGGAGACCTCATAGCTCTCTTCCATGATGATCATGGACGCGCCCTTGGCGCCGAGACCGTCCTTGGTGCCCTTGAGGTAGTCTTTGCCGAAATCGTCGTTCTGATAGAGGATCGCGACCTTGGCGTTCGGCTTTTCCTTCATCAGCCATTTTGCATAAATCTGCGCTTCGCTCTGGTAGGAGGGCTGCCAGCCGATGGTCCAGGGGAAGTTCTTCGGGTCGTTCCACTTGGTGGCGCCGGTGGCGACGAACAGCTGCGGGATCTTCTTGGCGTTGAGGTACTTCTGGATCGCGCTGTTGGAGGGCGTGCCCAGCGGGTTGAAGACCGCGAGCACCTCGTCGCTCTCGACCAGCTTGCGGACCTGCTCGACGGCTTTCGGCGGCGAATAGCCGTCGTCATAGGTGACAAAATTGATCTTGCGGCCGTTGATGCCGCCCTTGTCGTTGATCATCTTGAAATAGGCTTCTTCGGTCTTGCCGATGATGCCATAGGCCGACGCCGGACCGCTGTACGGCATGATGTTGCCGATCTTGATCTCGGTATCGGTCGCGCCGGTGTCGTATTTCTTCTGGGCGAGTGCTGCGCCGGAGGTGAGGGTCGCGACCGCCGTTACCAGCGCGGTGGTTCGCAGTATTCTTGCGAGAAACAATTTGGTCTCCATCTTTTACGAAGGTTTTCAGTTCTTCCTGAGCTTACCGGCGAGTTGCTGGCCCAGGATTGCGACTTGCCTTGCGCCGTGCGGCACGAGGTAGATGACGGCGAACAGGAGCACGCCGAACACCGCGCCGGAGAGGCCCTTGGAGATGCCCTCCGCGATGTTCGGCACGAAGATGATGAAGGCGGCGCCGACGATCGAGCCGGGCAGCCAGCCCACGCCGCCGACGACCATGCCGAGGAACAGCGAGATCGCGAGCGTGATGGTGTAGCTGTCGGGCGCGACGAACTGCACCGCGATGGCGCCGAGCGAGCCGGCGATGCCGGTGATGGCGGCGGAGACGCCGAAGGCCAGCGTCTTGTACAGCGCGACGTCGACACCCATCGCTGAGGCCGCGATCTCGTTGTCGCGGATCGCCATGAAGGCGCGGCCCGAACGGGACCGCAGCAGGTTCACGGCCAGGATGTAGATCCCGATCACGACCACGAGCGAGAAATAGTAGAGCCACATGTCCTGCGACATCTTCAGGCCGAACGGCGCATCCGGCTTGGTGACGACGAGGCCCTGCACGCCGCCGGTCCAGTGCTCGAGGAAGTTCAGCTTCAGAAGCTGCGGCATCGCGGTGGCGAGCGCGAAGGTCGCCAAAGCGAGGTAAACGCCGGAGAGCCGCAGCGCCGGCTGCCCGAACAGGAACCCGAAGCCGAAGCAGACGATGCCTGCGATCGGCAAGGTCAGCGCGTAATTGACGTCGAAGTGCTCCATCAGCACTGCGGTCGTATAGGCGCCGACCGCGTAGAACGCGCTCTGGCCGAGCGAGAACTGGCCTGAGCCGCCGGTCAGGATGTTCAGGGCCAGCACCGCGAGTCCGTAGATCAGGAGCATCGTCATCTGGAAGATGATGAAGTTCTTGACGAAGATTGGCATGATGATCAGTGCCGCGAGCACCACTAGCGACGTGCCGGTGCCCAGCGTCATCGCCCGCTTCGGAACGGCCTCGACCGCCTGGTGGCCCTCTGCAACGACTTCTTCTGCAGCGCTCATGATCAAACTCGCTTGACGATGTGCCGGCCGAACAGGCCAGCGGGTTTGACGACCAGGACGGAGATGATCAGCGCGAGCGCGATCGGAAGCTTCAACTCGTTGCCGACGCCGGGGATGTAGGTGCCGGCGAGGTTCTCGAAGATGCCGACCAGGAAGCCGCCGACCACCGCGCCGAACGGGCTGGTGAGACCACCGAGAACCGCCGCGGCAAAGCCGTAGATCAGCACGCCGCCCATCATGTTGGGCTCGAGGAATACGACGGGAGCGATCAGCATGCCCGCGATCGAGCCGATCGCGGTCGCCATGCCCCAGCCGAGTGCGATCATCCAGGAGGTGTTGATGCCGACGAGGCGGGCCGATTCAGGCACCGAGGCGGCCGCGCGCATCGCAAGGCCGATGCGGGTGTACTGGAAGAAGAAGTAGAGACCGAGCAGCAGCAGCACGGTGACGCCGATCATGCCGGCCTGGTGGGTCGAGATCAGCTGGCTGCCCAGGAACGGCG
Source organism: Bradyrhizobium betae (assembly GCF_004123905.1). Taxonomy (GTDB): domain Bacteria; phylum Pseudomonadota; class Alphaproteobacteria; order Rhizobiales; family Xanthobacteraceae; genus Bradyrhizobium; species Bradyrhizobium betae_A. The sequence continues at coordinate 12,836 of NZ_MZXW01000011.1, read as the reverse complement.
CGGAGCCGAACGGGGTCGGGTATTGCTTGATGGTGAAGTCCCAGATCAGGCCGGCCGAGGAGTTGATGATGGCGAACAGCGCGATGAAGCCGGCGACGTTGGTCAGCACCGGCGCCTTCGCCAGCGGCTTGAACAGGATCCGCTCGATCGCGATGCCTGCGATGAAGGACAGCGCCAGCGTGAGGATGAAGGCGGCCCAATAGGGGATGCCCCACTGCATCAACTGCCAGGAGATGAAGGTCGAGAACATCGCCATCTCGCCTTGCGCGAAGTTGAGATGGTCGATCGCCTGGTAGATCATGACCACGGCGAGCGCCATGCAGGCGTAGATCGCGCCCGTGGCGATGCCGGCCAGCACTTGGTTGGTGAAAAGCTCCATCGTGCCGGCTCCTCAGTAACCCAGATAGGATTTGCGGATTTCTTCGTTGTTCGCGATGTCCTTGGCATTGCCTGACATCACGATGCGGCCGGTCTCGATCACATAGGCCTGGTCGGCGAGCTCGAGCGCGAGCTGGGCGTTCTGCTCGACCACCAGGATCGACACCTTGTCCTCGCGGTTGATCTTGCCGAGGATGCCGAACAGGTCGCGGACCACCAGCGGCGCAAGGCCGAAGGAGGGCTCGTCGAGCAGCATCAGCCGCGGCCGCAGCATCAGCGCGCGCGCGACCGCGAGCATCTGCTGCTCGCCGCCGGAGAGCGTGCCGGCCTGCTGGGTGTGGCGCTGCTTCAGCACCGGGAAGTGTGCATACATGCGCTCGATGTCGGAGACGATGCCGGCGCTGTCCTTGCGGGTGATGGCGCCGAGCTGGAGGTTCTCTTCCACCGTCATGGTGGTGAAGGTGCCGCGGCCCTGCGGCACATGGGCGATGCCGAACCGCACGATGTTTTCGGTGGAGCGGTTGTTCAGCGGCTTGCCGTCGAACTCGATCCCGCCAGTGGAGCGCACCATGTTGCAGATCGCGCGCAAGGTGGTGGTCTTGCCGGCGCCGTTGGCGCCGAGCAGCGTCGTCAGCGATCCCTCGTTGAGCGAGAATGACAGGCCATGGAGCGCCTGGACCTGGCCGTAATAGGCGCGCAGGTCCTTGACGTTGAGCAGCGTCGTCATTGGTCCTTGCTCCCGAGATAGGCCTTGATCACGTCGGGGTCCGCCTGCACCTGGGCCGGCGTGCCTTCCGCGAGCTTCTTGCCGAAATTCAGCGCGACGACGTGGTCGGCGATCGACATGACGAGGCCCATGTGGTGCTCGACCAGCAGCACCGTCATGTGGCGCTCGTCGCGGATGCGGCGGATGAGATCGCCGAGCACGTAGACTTCCTCGTGATTGAGGCCGCCGGCGGGCTCGTCGAGCAGCAGGATCTTCGGATCCGCCGCGAGCGCGCGTGCCAGCTCGACGCGCTTCTGCGTGCCGAAGGGGAGGCCGGAGACGACGGTGTGGGCGACGTCCTCGAGCTTGAGATAAGCGAGGATCTCGTGGACCTTCTTGTTGACGCTGGTTTCGCTGCGCCGGACCCAGGCCAATCTCAGGGAGTCACTGATGATGTCGCTGGAGGTCTTCGAATGGGCGCCGACGCGGACGTTGTCCATCACCGAGAGGTTTGGAAACAGCGCCACGTTCTGGAAGGTGCGGCCGATGCCGATCTCGGCGATCCGGTGCGGCGGCCGCGACAGGATGCTCGCGCCTTCCATCAGGATGTCGCCGGACGACGGTTGATAAAGTCGTGAAAGACAGTTGAAGAGCGTGGTCTTGCCGGCGCCGTTGGGGCCGATCAATCCGAGGATCTGCCCCTTGTGCATGTCAAAGGACACACCGTTGAGCGCGACGATGCCGCCGAACACGACGCTGACGTCGCGAACCGCGAGCAGGGGCGATGTTCCCTGCGCGAGCTGTGCCTGCGTCATCTCGTCTCGCCCACGCTGTTGAGTGGACGAAGGGGCGATACGAACCGCTCCTGATGATCACATAGGCTATCTGATCCCCTCGGCCACACGCGCAACTTTTCCTCCTGATTTCAGCTTTTTGCTGACGTCTTTTTTGGAATGCGGCATCAGACCACCAAGTGCCGCTTCGATGTTCCTTACCATCGCAAGCAGACGCGGTCCAATGTCGTTGATCAATCGCTCTTCCGTGAAGCGGAATGCCGGCGCGCCGCAATTGAATGCGTAAGGCCCGGTTCCGTCGTTGAGCTTGAGTGCGACGCCGGCGGCGCCGATGTCGTCGTGCCAGTCACCGACGGAGATCGCGAAACCGTGTTTTGCGACGGTCTCGCCGGAACGCTCGAGGCCATCGCGCATCTTGGGCCAGCGGCTGCCGTAATGTTCGCGCAAGAGACGCGACAGCTCAGCGCGATCCTCGTCGCCGAGCGCCCAGAAATAGGCACGGCCCATCGCGCTGGTTGCAATCGGCACGCGGGAGCCGACGTCCAGTTGAACGCCGACCGTCTCGCTGCCGCGGCTTTGCCCGAAATAGATCATGCTGTGACGGTCGCGGCCGCCGATCGCGACGGCGCCGCCGGTCGCGCGCATCATTTCCTCGCGAAACGGTTCGGACAAATGCCGAACGCCGAGATTGGACAGCGCCGCGTAACCGAGCGCCATTGCGGCCGGCGCCAGTTGGTACTTTTCAAAGCGGGGAACCGGCGTCAGATAGCCGAGCTTGGTCAACGTGTAAGTCAGCCGGGACACGGTGGGCTTGGGCAGGTTGGTCCTGGCTGCGATTTCCTGGTTGCCGAGAAGACCGTCACTGGGCTGGAATGCGCGCAATACATCAAGTCCGCGGGAAAGCGCGACGACGAAATTCCGATCGGTCGCAGTCTTCTTTCCTGTACGCTTCATCCCTGATCTGCTTCTTGCGCGGAGTCGTTGACAATGTCCGTGCTTCAAAATAACCCTGCCGTCAAGATGCGGAATTAAATTCCGCACCGCGAAATCGAACAAAAGTAAATCCCCACCAAGGAGGGACACCGTGAGCGAAGTGGTCAAGCTTGAGCGTCATGATGAAGTCGGGATCGTCACGGTCAACAGTCCACCGGTCAATGCGCTGAGCGCCGTAGTGCGCGGCGGTATTCTGGAATGCATCAAGGCCGCCATCGCCGATCCCGCCATCAAGGGCATCGTGCTGACCTGCGCCGGCCGCACCTTCATCGCCGGCGCCGACATCACCGAGTTCGGCAAACCGCCGAAGCCGCCCGCCCTCAACGACGTGCTGTCCGAGATCGAGAACTCGCCGAAGCCGGTCGTGGCGGCGATCCACGGCACTGCACTCGGCGGCGGCCTCGAGGTCGCGCTCGCCTGTCATTTTCGCGTCGCGGTGAAGGAAGCCAAGCTCGGACTGCCCGAGGTGAAGCTCGGCCTGCTGCCGGGCGCCGGCGGCACCCAGCGCCTGCCGCGCGCGGTCGGTCCCGAGCTTGCGGTCAAGATGATCGTCGGCGGCGATCCCATCGGTGCGACTGAGGCGCTCAAGAACGGCTTGATCGAGGAGATCGTCGAGGGACCGGCCTCCGGCGGCGAGGCTTTCGTGCGCAAATTGCTCGCCGAGAAGCGCCCACTGCGCCGCCTGCGCGACGACGATTCCAAGATCGCGGCGGCCAAGGCCGATCGCTCGATCTTCACCAACGCGGTTGCCGCCATGACCAAGAAGTCGCGCGGCCTGGAAGCGCCGTTCGCGGCGGCCGACGCCGTCGGCTATGCCATCGATTTGCCGTTCGACGAGGGCCTGAAGAAGGAGCGCGAGGGCTTCCTGAAGCTCGTTGCCAGCGATCAATCCAAGGCGCAGCGTTATGCCTTCTTCGCCGAGCGCGAGGCCAGCAAGATCGCGGGCGTCCCTGAGGGCACCAAGGCGCGGCCCGTTAACCGTGTCGCCATTCTCGGCGCCGGCACCATGGGCGGCGGCATCGCGATGTCGTTTGCCAATGCCGGCGTTCCCGTCACGCTGATCGAGACCGGCGAGGAGCAGCTCAAGCGCGGCCTCGGCATCATGCAGAAGAACTGGGAAGCGACCGCGGCGCGCGGCGGCATCCCGGCTGACGCGCCCGCCAAGCGCATGGCGCTGATCAACGGCGTCGTTGGCATCGAGAATGTCGGCGATGCCGACCTCGTCATCGAAGCCGTGTTCGAGACCATGGCGGTCAAGAAGGAAGTGTTCGGCAAGCTCGACCAATACGTCAAGCCTGGCGCGGTGCTGGCCTCCAACACCTCCTACCTGAACATCGACGAGATCGCGAAGGCGACCAAGCGTCCGCAGGACGTGCTCGGCATGCACTTCTTCTCGCCGGCCAACGTCATGAAGCTGTGCGAGATCGTCCGCGCCGACAAGACCGCGCCGGACGCGCTGGTGACTGCCGTGACCATCGCGCGCAAGATTGCAAAGGTGCCGGCCGTGGTCGGCGTCTGCGACGGCTTTGTCGGCAACCGCATGCTGGCCCAGCGCGGCAAGCAGTCGGAGAAGCTGTTGTTCGAAGGCGCCTTGCCGCAGCAGGTCGACGCTGTCGTGACCAAGTTCGGCATGCCGATGGGACCGTTCGCGATGGGCGATCTCGCCGGCCTCGACATCGGCTGGCGCTCGCGCAAGGACCGCGGCATCAAGTCGGAGATTGCGGATGCGCTGTGCGAAGCCGGCCGCTTCGGCCAGAAGACCGGCAAGGGCTACTACAAGTATGAAGCAGGCAGCCGCTCGGCGCTGCCCGATCCGGAGGTCGAGAAGCTGATCGACGAGACGCTGCTGCGTCTCGGCCGCAAGAAGCGCATCGTCAGCGACGACGAGATTTTGGAGCGCATGATGTATCCGATGATCAACGAGGGCGCTAAAATCCTCGAAGAGGGCATCGCGGCGCGTCCCTCCGACATCGACGTGGTCTGGCTCTACGGCTATGGCTGGCCGATCTATCGCGGTGGCCCGATGTTCTGGGCCGACACTGTCGGCCTCAAGCACATCGCCGATCGCCTCGCCTTCTACGCCAAGGAGACCAACGATCCGAGCCTCGAACCCGCGCCCTTGCTGAAGAAGCTCGCGGCCGAAGGCAAGACGTTCGCCTCGCTGGCGGCTGAGTCGAAAGCGGCGTGATGGCCGCCTCATCTCGACCCTCGTCATTCCGGGCTCGCGACTTCGTCGCGCCCCGGAATGCCGGCCTCTGTTAGTTGCGGGCTCAATCAATTCAGAAAATGACCCATCCCGGCGAACAGTTTTATCCCGAAGGAGTGCGCTGGGACGACACCATCGCCCAGGGCTCGCTGCCTGACCTCTTGTCGAAAGCCGCGGCCGATTACGGCCCGCGCACCGCGCTGGAATTCCGGGAACGTCCGATCACCTACACCGAGCTCGCCGCGATGACCGAGCGCGCCGCCGCGGCATTCCTCCGCGCCGGCTGCGGCAAGAACAGCTCCGTCGCGCTGTTCCTCGGCAACACGCCCGATCATCCCGTCAATTTCTTCGGCGCGCTGAAGGCCGGCGCCCGCGTGGCGCATCTCTCGCCGCTCGACGGCGAGATCGCGCTGACCCACAAGGTCTCCGATTCAGGCTCGCGCCTGCTCGTCACCTCCAACCTCGCAGCACTGCTGCCGACCGCGCTGAAGTTTTTGGAGAAAGGCCTGATCGACCGCCTCATCGTCTGCGAGGACGATAATTGGGGCAAGGTCGGCACGCCGCAGGCCGCGATCCCGAATGATCCCCGCATCGTCACGTTCAAGGACTTCGTCGAAGGCGCGTCCGCGCCGACAGAATGGCCGTCGGTGACAGCCGACGACGTCGCGCTTCTGCAATACACCGGCGGCACTACGGGGCTGCCCAAGGGCGCGATGCTCACGCACGGTAATCTCACCTCTGCAGTGTCGATCTACGACATCTGGGGCAAGCCGGCGCGCGCCACGCGCGGCGATGTCATCGAGCGCGTCATCTGCGTGCTCCCGCTGTTCCACATCTACGCGCTCACCGTGGTGCTCTTGTCCACGCTCAGCCGCGGCCATCTGATCTCGCTGCATCAGCGTTTCGACGTCGAAGCCGTGATGCGCGACATTGAAGTCAAGCGCGCCACTTATTTCCCGGGCGTGCCGACGATGTGGATCGCGATCGCCGCACTCCCCGATCTCGACAAGCGCGACTTCTCCTCGCTCAACGTCATCGGCTCCGGCGGTGCGCCGCTGCCGGTGGAGATCGCAAATTTCTTCGAGCGCAAGATCGGCAAGAAGCTGAAGAGCGGATGGGGCATGACCGAGACCTGCTCGCCCGGCACCGGCCATCCGCCGACAGGACCGGACAAGCCGGGCTCGATCGGCTTGATGCTTCCAGGCATCGAGCTCGACGTGGTCTCTTTGGAAAACCCGACAAAAGTGCTGCTGCCGAACGAAGTCGGCGAGATCCGCATCAAGGGCCCGAACGTCACCAAAGGATACTGGAACAAGCCGGAGGGATCCGCGGAGGCCTTCGTCGACGGCCGCTTCCTCACCGGCGACATCGGCTATGTCGACACTGACGGCTATTTCTTCCTGGTCGACCGCAAGAAGGACATGATCATCTCCGGCGGCTTCAACGTCTATCCGCAGATGATCGAGCAGGCGATCTACACCGTTCCTGGCGTGCACGAGGTGATCGTGCTCGGCATTCCCGACCAGTATCGCGGCGAGGCCGCAAAAGCCTTCATCAAGCTGAGGCCCGACGCAAAGCCGTTCTCGCTCGACGAGCTGCGCGCGCAGCTCGCCGGCAAGCTCGGCAAGCACGAATTGCCTGCAGAGGTCGCGTTCGTCGACGATCTGCCGCGCACGCCGGTCGGAAAGCTGTCCCGCCACGAATTGCGCCAGCAGCAAAAACCGTCACAATCGACGAAACTCGTATCGACGATAAGATAAGAATAGGCTCACAAGGAGGATCCGATGGATCTCGCATTCACGAAAGAAGAGCAGGCGTTTCGCGAGGAAGTGCGGTCATTCTTCCGCGACAACGTACCGCCGGATACGCGGCGCAAGCTGGTCGAGGGCCGTCACCTCTCGAAGGACGAGATGGTGACGTGGTGGCGCATCCTCAACAAGAAGGGCTGGGGCGTCAGCCACTGGCCGACGCAATATGGCGGCACCGGCTGGACCAGCGTGCAGCACTACATCTTCAACGAAGAGCTCCAGTCCTATCCGGCGCCGCAGCCGCTCGCCTTCGGCGTCAGCATGGTCGGCCCCGTCATCTACACCTTCGGCAACGAGGAGCAGAAGAAGAAGTACCTGCCGCGCATTGCCAACGTTGACGACTGGTGGTGCCAGGGTTTTTCGGAGCCCGGCTCCGGCTCCGACCTCGCCTCGCTGAAAACAAAAGCCGAGCGCAAGGGCGACAAGTGGATCATCAACGGCCAGAAGACCTGGACCACGCTGGCCCAGCACGCCGACATGATCTTCTGCCTCTGCCGCACCGACGCCAGCGCCAAGAAGCAGATGGGTATCTCCTTCATCGTGTTCTCGATGAAGTCGAAGGGCGTCACCGTGCGCCCGATCCAGACCATCGACGGCGGCGTCGAGGTCAATGAAGTCTTCTTCGACGACGTCGAGGTGCCCTACGAGAACCTGATTGGCGAGGAGAACAAGGGCTGGGATTACGCCAAATTCCTGCTCGGCAACGAGCGCACCGGCATTGCGCGGGTCGGCGTCTCCAAGGAGCGGCTGCGCCGCATCCGCGATCTCGCTGGCAAGGTCGAATCCGGCGGCAAGCCGATCATCCAGGACGCCGCCTTCCGCGAGAAGCTTGCGGCCTGCGAGATCGAGCTGAAGGCGCTCGAGCTGACGCAGCTGCGCGTCGTCGCCGATGAAGGCAAGCACGGCAAGGGCAAGCCCAATCCGGCGTCCTCGGTGCTGAAGATCAAGGGCTCCGAGATCCAGCAGACCACCACCGAGCTGCTCATGGAAGTGATCGGCCCGTTCGCCGCGCCTTATGATGTGCACGGCGACGACGGCTCCAACGAAGCCATGGACTGGACCGCCCAGATCGCGCCGAGCTATTTCAACAACCGCAAGGTCTCGATCTACGGCGGCTCCAACGAGATCCAGCGCAACATCATCGCCAAGGCGGTGCTGGGGCTGTGAATGCTCTCTCCTCTCCCTCTCCCCGCTCTTCGCGGGGAGAGGGTTGGGGTGAGGGGCCTCTCTCCGCGCAATGACTGTCGCGAGAGCGGTACCCCCTCACCCGACGCGTTTCACGCGTCGACCTCTCCCCGCAAGCGGGGCGAGGTGAAGAGGGACCCCGCGCAACGCACACACTGACGACTTGAGGAAACAGAAATGGATTTTGATCTGAACGAGGAGCAGCGGCTTCTCAAGGACAGCATCGACGGCCTGCTGACCGATTCCTACGATTTCGAGAGCCGCAAGAAGTACATGAAGGAGAAGGGCGGCTGGAGCAAAGCCGTCTGGGGCAAGCTCGCCGAGCAGGGCCTGCTTGGCCTGCCCTTCGCGGAAGCCGATGGCGGCTTCGGCGGTGGCGGTGTCGAGACCATGATCGTGATGGAAGCGCTTGGCAAGGCGCTGGTGCTCGAGCCTTATCTCGCGACGGTCGTGATCGGCGGCGGTTTCCTGCGCCACGCCGGCTCCGATGCGCAGAAGGCCGCGCACGTGCCCGGGATCATCGACGGCAGCAAGACGCTGGCGTTTGCTCAGCTCGAAAAGAACTCGCGTTACGATCTCTTCGACGTCGCGACAACCGCGAAGAAGAAGGGCGACGGCTGGATCATCGACGGCGAAAAATTCGTCGTGCTCAACGGCGAGAATGCCGACACGCTTGTCGTCACCGCGCGCACCAAGGGTGATCGCCGCGACAAGACCGGCATCGGCGTGTTCCTGGTGCCCGCGAGCGCCAAGGGCGTGACCAAGAAGTCCTACCCGACCCAGGACGGCCTGCACGCCGCCGACATCACTTTTACCGGTGTCGAAGTCGGTAGCGATGCGGCGATCGGCAATCCCGACGACTCCCTCGCTCTGATCGAGCGCGTGGTGGACGAAGCCCGCGTCGCGCTCTGCGCCGAGGCGGTCGGGCTGATGGACGAGTCGCTCAAGACCACCGTCGAGTACATCAAGACGCGCAAGCAATTTGGCGTTGCGATCGGCTCGTTCCAGTCGCTGCAACATCGCGCCTCCGACATGTTCGTCGCCGCCGAGCAGGCCCGCTCGATGTCGATGTTCGCGACCATGGCGGGTGATTTCGAGGACGCCAGGGAGCGCTCCAACGCGATCGCCGCGGCCAAGGCGCAGATCGGCAAATCGCTGAAATTCGTGGGACAGCAGGCGATCCAGCTCCACGGCGGCATCGGCATGACCATGGAGGCGAAGATCGGCCATTACTTCAAGCGCCTCACCATGATCGAGAACTCGTTCGGCGACACCGACTATCACCAGCGCCGCGTCGCGGATGGTGGCGGGTTGATCTAGTCGAACTAGACCCCACGAAGACTGTCATGCCCCGGCTTGACCGGGGCATCCAGTACGCCGCGGCAGTAGTTTGTTCACACAACTCTAGCCGCGGGTACTGGATCGCCCGATCAAGTCGGGCGATGACATCGAATTTGCGGACGCAGGAGCAAACAACAATGAAAAACACCCCGTTCGATCTCACCGGCAAGGTCGCCATCGTCACCGGCTCCAGCCGCGGCATCGGCCGCTCCTCGGCCGAGCTGCTGGCCAAGCTCGGCGCAAAAGTCGTGGTCTCCTCGCGGAAAGCGGAAGCCTGCAAGGAGGTCGCCGACGGCATCGTTGCGGCCGGTGGCGATGCCACCGTCATCCCCTGCAACATCGCCCGCAAGGCCGAGGTCGAGGCGCTGATCTCGGGCACGATCAAGCATTACGGCAAGATCGACATCCTCGTCTGCAACGCCGCGGTGAACCCTTATTACGGCCCGCTGCTCGACATCACCGACGAGGCCTTCGACAAGATCATGGGAAGCAACGTCAAGAGCAACATCTGGCTCTCCGCGCTCGCGATCCCGCAGATGGCGGAGCGAGGCAATGGCTCCGTCGTCATCATCTCCTCGATCGGGGGCTTGCGCGGCTCCACCGTGATCGGCGCCTACGGCATCTCGAAGGCCGCCGACTTCGCGCTGTGTCGTTCTCTCGCCGGCGAATGGGGCCCGAAAGGCGTCCGCGTCAACTGCATCGCGCCCGGCCTGGTCAAAACCGATTTCGCCCGCGCGCTGTGGGAGGACGAAGCCATGCTGAAGCGCCGCACCGCCACCACGCCGCTCCGCCGCATCGGCGAACCGGATGAGATCGCCGGCGCGGTGGCGTACCTTGCGTCCGATGCATCGAGCTTCATGACCGGCCAGACCATCGTCATCGACGGCGGCGTGACCACGGCGGCGACGTAAGCGGATCGTGTCCCGGACGCATTGCAGCGCGGAGCGCTGCGATGCTGAGCCGGGACCCAGTATGGCCCCGGCTCAGCAGCGCACCGCCAAGGTGCTGCGCTGCGTCCGGGGCACGAGACCGAGACCAACCTTGACCTTCGGCCTCCAATCCGCTCCCTTTGGCGCGACACAATGATCCCATCAGGGATAACGCCAGGGTAAGCTTCCATGTCTTTCGTCCTCGCCATCGACCAGGGCACCACCTCTTCGCGCGCGATCGTCTTCCGTAGCGACATCTCGATTGCGGCCCGCGCGCAGCAGGAGTTTCCGCAGCATTTCCCGGCCTCGGGCTGGGTCGAGCACGAGCCGGAGGACATCTGGACCTCCACCGTGATGGTGTGCCGCGACGCGATCGAGCAGGCCGGCATCTCCGCGAAGGACATCGCGGCGATCGGCATCACCAACCAGCGCGAGACCACCGTGGTATGGGACCGCGCCACGGGGCAGGCCGTGCACCGCGCCATCGTCTGGCAGGATCGCCGCACCGCCGACATCTGCGCAAAACTGAAAGCCGACGGCCGCGAGCCGGTGATCTCGCAGAAGACCGGCCTGATCATCGATCCCTATTTCTCGGGAACCAAAGTCGCCTGGATCCTCGACCACGTCCCCGGCGCGCGCGGCCGCGCCGCGCGTGGCGAACTGATGTTCGGCACCATCGATTGCTATCTGCTCTGGCGCCTCACCGGAGGCAAGGTGCACGCCACCGACGCCACCAACGCTTCGCGCACGCTGCTGTTCAACATCCACACCGGGCAGTGGGACGACGAGTTGCTGGAGATCATCGGCGTGCCGCGCTCGATGCTGCCCGAGGTGAAGGATTCTTCCGCCCGCTTCGGCGAGAGCACGCCGGACCTGTTCGGTGGCGCCATTGCGATCTCAGGCATCGCCGGCGACCAGCAGGCCGCGACCATTGGGCAAGCCTGCTTCCGCCCGGGCATGATGAAATCCACTTATGGCACCGGCTGTTTTGCCCTGCTCAACACCGGCACCACGCCCGTCGTGTCGAAGAACAAGCTGCTTACCACCGTCGCCTATCAGCTCGACGGCAAACGCACCTACGCGTTCGAAGGCTCGATCTTCGTCGCAGGCTCGGCCGTGCAGTGGCTGCGCGACGGCCTCGGCATCATCAAGCACGCCGCCGAGACCGGACCTCTTGCCGATCAATCCGACTCCATGCAGAGCGTCTATCTCGTCCCCGCCTTCGTCGGCATGGGCGCGCCCTACTGGAATCCACGCGTTCGTGGCGCGCTGTTCGGCCTCACCCGCAACACCGGCCCCGCCGAGCTGGCCCACGCCGCGCTGGAGAGCGTCTGCTACCAGACGTTCGACCTCTGGGCCGCGATGCGCGCGGACTGGCCGAGCTCGGAAACGGCCAGCGTCGTGCTCCGCGTCGACGGCGGCATGACCGCGTCGGACTGGACCATGCAACGCCTCGCCGATTTGCTCGACGCGCCGGTCGACCGCCCCGTGATCCAGGAGACCACGGCACTCGGCGCCGCCTACCTCGCCGGCCTCCAGGCCGGCGTGTATCCCGAGCCGACAAAATTTGCCGACAATTGGCGCCTCGAGCACCGCTTCAAGCCGAACATGAGCCAGGCGACGCGAGAGCGGAAGCTCGCGGGCTGGGCAAGGGCGGTGAAGGGCGTGCTGGCGAGCGACGAGGGGGAGTGAGTGATCCTTCCCGACGGCTATTCCGATGTGCCCGCCGGCAAGATCGCTGCGGTCGTCACCCATCTCGAGATGACTGCGCCTCCCGCGCGCCGCGACGATCCGCCCGGCAGTTGGACCCTCCGAAAGGTCGATATGCCTGCGCTCCCCTGGTACCGCGACCTCTATCGCCGCGTCGGCGAGGAGTGGCTGTGGTTCTCGCGGCCGCGTATGGACGACGCGCCGCTCGCCGCGGTCATTCACGCGCCTGGTATCGAGGTCTACGCCCTGGCCGTCGACGGCCGCGATGAAGGCCTGCTGGAGCTGGATTTTCGCGAGGCTAGCCAATGCGAGCTGGTCTATTTCGGTGTCACCGCAGGCTTGATCGGCACGGGCGCCGCGCGTTTCCTGATGAACCGCGCCCTGGAGCGCGCGTGGTCTGGCGATGTGCGTCGCGTCTGGGTGCACACCTGCACCTTCGATCATCCGTCAGCCGTCGCGTTCTATCAGCGCTCCGGCTTCCGCCCGTTCCGACGCCAGATCGAGATCGCCGACGATCCGCGCCTCGACGGCACGGCGCCGCGCGATGCGGCACGGCATGTGCCGATCATCGAATAGCGCGCAGCCGCCTCCCCACCGTCATTGCGAGCGCAGCGAAGCAATCCAGACTGTCTCCGCGGAGGGATTCTGGATTGCTTCGCTGCGCTCGCAATGACGGAGCGTGGCAGCTGCCCCACCCCTTCACATCGGCCCCCCCACAGCCGGCAGCACCGTCGCGGAGTGCGCCCGGGCGCCCACACTGCCCCAACCCACCCACACCCCCCAGCC
>NZ_MZXW01000029.1 GCF_004123905.1 Bradyrhizobium betae | reverse complement strand
TGGAGAGGTTGCTGGCCGCCGTGAGCACCATGCCGGCGGCGTTGCCGGTCTCGTTCGCCGCGGTGCTGACGACGCCGATATTGGTGGTGACCTCCTTGGTCGCCTCCGCCGTCTGCGAGACGCTGCGGGCGATCTCGGCGGTGGCGGCGCCTTGCTCCTCGATGGCGGCGCCGATCGAGGTGGCGATGCGGCTGACTTCCTCGATGGTGGCGGTGATGCCGCCGATGGCGTCGACGGCCTCCTTCGTTGCCCCCTGGATCTGAGCGATCTTGTCGCCGATCTCGCGGGTGGCTTCCGCAGTCTGGCTCGCCAGCGACTTCACTTCGGATGCGACGACGGCAAAGCCGCGGCCGGCTTCGCCGGCGCGCGCGGCCTCGATGGTGGCGTTGAGCGCGAGCAGATTGGTCTGCGCCGCGATGCTGGAGATCAGCTCGGCGACATGCTCGATCTGCTGGGCGCCGTCGGAGAGGGCGCGCACGATGGTGTCGGTGCGGCGCGCGCTGTCGACGGCGCGGCCCGTGACCTCGGCGGATTGCGCGACCTGACGGCTGATCTCGGTGATGGAGGAGGAAAGCTCTTCGGCGGCGGCCGCAACCGTCTGGACGCGCTGGCTGGCTTCGGTGGCGGCGGAGCCGACCACGGCGGCGCGGCGGTTGGTGCCTTCGGCGGTGGACGACATCGACTTGGCGGTGGTCTCGAGCTCGCCGGAGCCGGAGGCCATCAGGCCGACGAGCTGGCCGACGGAGGCATCGAAGCGGTCGGCGAGCGCGATCAGGGCGTCGCGCTTCTCCTGCTCGCTGCGGGTCTTGGCGGCGACCTGCTCGGCCTCCAGGTTGCGCGCCGTCAGTGCGGTTTGCCTCAGCACTTCGAGCGTCTCGGCCATGCGGCCGATCTCGTCGCCGCGATCGGTCTCCGCGACAGGCTTGTCGATGGCGCCTTCGGAGATCTCCTGCATGCGGGTTTTCTGGCGGTCGAGCGCGCCGAGCACGTCACGGGCGATCAGCCAGGACAGCGTCGCCATCAGCAGCATCAGGCCGACACCGATCGCGGCGAGCTCCAGCGTCAGCGCTCGCACGTCGGCATCGATGTCGTCGACATAGAGGCCGTAGGCAATCGCGACGTTCCAGGGGGCAAAGTGGCGCGCGAACACCAGCTTGCGGACTGGCTCGGTCTGGCCCGGACGCGGGAAGAGATAGGACAGGATGGCGCCTTCAGCTGACTGCTTGGCCACGTTCACCGTGGCATCGCCGATCACGATGCCATTGGCATCCTTGATCCCGTTGTTCTTGCCCTCGAGCTGGGGCGCGCCGCCGTTCATCATCACCGTTGAATCGGCGGTGTAGACCACGGGATAGCCCTGGCCGCCGTTGAACTTCATTCCCCGGCCGCGCAGCTTGAACTGGGCTTGCGCATCGGCGAGCGTCATCTTGCCGGCGGTAACCTCGTCCTGAAGCGATTGCGCGAAGCCGTGCAGCAGATCGACTGCCGTCTGCATCTGGCGTGCGCGGTCTTCGAGCATGCGGGTCTTGCTGAGATAGGCCGACGAGACGATGAGGGCGGTGACGGTGAGCGCTGCAAGCGCGACCATGCTGGTGAGCTTGGTGCGGATTTTCAGGTGACTGAGCAGCGTCATGACGGCCTCGGGAATGGTTGTAGAAGGCTTGTTCTCGCGCAGCCGTATCAGGAAATTCTTACCAATCCTGAATGCAGAGGGACGTTGGTTCCGGCGCGGCGCAATTGGCGCAGCCGCGTACGTGCGTATGCAGGCGATGCGCGAACGCCTGCGGCGATGTAGCCGGAAAAATCTGCTTACGGCCTGTGCGAACGCATAAACCAGCGCGGCCCATGGACACCGCGATTCGCTGTTGCGGCGACGTTGGACGAGCGTAAATGTCGCGCGGCTTACGCCGCGCGCACACCGGCCAGGAATGTGCCGACCTCGCCCGAGAGCTGCTCGGCCTGCTTGGAGAGGTTGCTGGCCGCCGTGAGCACCATGCCGGCGGCGTTGCCGGTCTCGTTCGCCGCGGTGCTGACGACGCCGATATTGGTGGTGACCTCCTTGGTCGCCTCCGCCGTCTGCGAGACGCTGCGAGCGATCTCGGCGGTGGCGGCACCTTGCTCCTCGATGGCCGCGCCGATCGAGGTGGCGATGCGGCTGACCTCCTCGATGGTGGCGGTGATGCCGCCGATCGCGTCCACGGCTTCCTTGGTCGCGCCCTGAATTTGGGCGATCTTGTCGCCGATCTCACGCGTCGCTTCCGCGGTCTGGCTTGCCAGCGACTTCACCTCGGAGGCAACGACGGCAAAGCCGCGGCCGGCTTCGCCGGCGCGCGCGGCCTCGATGGTGGCGTTGAGCGCGAGCAGATTGGTCTGCGCCGCGATGCTCGAGATCAGCTCGGCGACATGCTCGATCTGCTGGGCGCCGTCGGAGAGGGCGCGCACGATGGTGTCGGTCCGGCGCGCGCTGTCGACGGCGCGTCCCGTGACTTCCGCCGATTGTGCGACCTGACGGCTGATCTCGGTGATGGAGGAGGAAAGCTCTTCGGCGGCGGCCGCAACCGTCTGCACGCGCTGGCTGGCTTCGGTCGCGGCCGAGCCGACCACGGCGGCACGGCGGTTGGTGCCTTCGGCGGTGGACGACATCGACTTGGCGGTGGTCTCGAGCTCGCCGGAGCCGGAGGCCATCAGGCCGACGAGCTGGCCGACGGAGGCATCGAAGCGGTCGGCGAGCGCGATCAGGGCGTCGCGCTTCTCCTGCTCGCTGCGGGTCTTGGCGGCGACCTGCTCGGCCTCCAGGTTGCGCGCCGTCAGTGCGGTTTGCCTCAGCACTTCGAGCGTCTCGGCCATGCGGCCGATCTCGTCGCCGCGATCGGTCTCCTCGACAGGCTTGTCGATGGCGCCTTCGGAGATCTCCTGCATGCGGTTCTTCTGGCGGTTGAGCGCGCCGAGCACGTCACGGGCGATCAGCCAGGACAGCGTCGCCATCAGCAGCATCAGGCCGAGGCCGACCGCGGCGAGCTCCAGCGTCAGCGCTCGCACGTCGGCATCGATGTCGTCGACATAGAGGCCGTAGCTGATCGTCGCGTTCCAGGGCGCGAATTTGCGGGCGAACACGGTCTTGCGCACCGCCTCGGTCTGACCGGGGCGGGCATAGAGGTAGGAGGTCACGCCGCCCTGGGTGTTCTGCGCGGCGTTGATGATCGCATCGGCGATCATGACGCCGTTGGCGTCGACGGCGCCCGTGATCTTGCCTTCGAGCTGTTGATTGGCGCCGTTCACGAGCAGTGAGGTGTCGGGATTGTAGACGACCGGGTAGCCTTGGCCGCCGTTGAAAGTCATGCGCCGGCCGCGCATATGGAACTGGGCCTTGGCCTCGGCCAGCGTCAGCTTGCCGGCGGTGACGTCGTCCTGAACCGACTGTGCCAGGCTGTAGAGCATGTCGACCGCGGTCTTCATCTGCTGGACCCGGTCCTCCATCATGCGGCTCTTGCTGAGAAAGGCCGATACCGCGATGATGGCCGTGACTGTGAGAGCCGCAAGGCAGACCATGCTGGTGAGCTTGGTGCGGATCTTCAGATGGCTCAGCAGCTTCATCACAGCCCCTACGGAATGGTTGTTATTGTCATCGTCCGTAACATGAAGTTCTTACCAATCATGAACCTTGGCATGCGGACGTCTCCGACCCGGAAGACGCGTCGCAGCCTTATGCGCAAGCGTGCAGGCAAAACGCCGGCCATCGCCTTGTATCCGTATTTTTGCGGAGAGGTATGGTTCTCAGACGTTGGTGGTGATCGAGCTTGGCAGGGTGGGCTATGAACCGATTCGTTCACCGCCTCGTCATGTCCGTGCTGCTCGTCGCGGCCCTCGTTCTCATCTGGAACGTGCTGGGCTCTCGCTGAGATGGCACCGGCAATGCTGCCGGCGCCATCCGTTACTTGCGCGTTGATCGCGTGCGTCGGCGTCGCGCGAACGCGCCGCCGGTCGGGCTAGTCCTTGCCCATCGCCGCATCGGCGCTGACCGAGCCGCCGCCGGCTGCGGAGAGATAGAGGCAGGCGAAGCAGAACAGGATCGCCGCGGTGCCGCCATTGAGCAGCGGCAGGAACACCGGCGTCTCGCCCTTGAACATGTGGCCCATGAAGTAGGCGAAGGCCATTTCACCCGAGAGGATGAAAGCGGTAAGGCGGGTGAACAGGCCGATCATCAGGAGCGCGCCCAGCACGAGCTCGATGGTGCCCGCCGCGTAGATGATCGGCGGAATGTTTGCGAAGTACGGCAGCACCGGAAACTTGAACAGTTTTGCGATGCCGTACTGGAACAGCAGCAGGCCGGTGATGAAGCGAAACAGGCTCAAGAGAACCGGTTGAAAGCGAACGAGATAGGGAAAGTTCATTGGTTTTTGCCCTCCATCCAATGCTGCGACTTGGACCGTATTCGGTTTCGCCTCGCAAGCCACCGGGATCAATTCCGCGCTGACATTTTTGTCATGTCGGACAAAACACCGCAGGCTGAAGTTTCAGCCGCATGCAATCCGCATTTTTTGCGCGCATTCGCGTCATTCCCATCCGTAATTCCCCGGTGACGCGAATACGCTCAGGTTACTTCTGGGAGACCTAGCGCCGCAAGGCGGGGACAACCAGGAATGGAATCATTCCGAGCACCATGCTCGCAAGTGCGAAGGCGAGCAGCGCATTGTAGCCATGGGTCGCATCGTGGATCAGGCCGCCGCTCCAGGAGCCGAACGCCGAGCCGAGGCCGCTGCCGATCGAGATGGTGCCGTAGATGGTGCCCATCCGCTTGCCCTGGAAAATCCGCATCGCAGTCGCGCTGATCAGCGGGCCGCGCGAGCCCATCATGCTGCCGAAGCAGACGACGAAGCCGGTCAGCAGAAGGATGTTCGGATAATGCTGCAGCAGCCAGAGCAGGGCGATGCCGAGGATCGAGATCGCGTAGCTCAGCAGCACGGACGGCCGGCGCCCGATCACGCCGTCGAGCGCGGAGACCCCCAGCATGCCGAACACCAGCACGACGCCTGAAAAGCCCCAGGCGGTCGCGGCCTGGAGCGGCGGGAAGCCGGCATCGATCAGATAGGCCACGATCTGGGCTGCGATCGCGTACATGCCGACGGCAGTGAAGAAGAAGGTCGAGAACAGCGCCCAGAAGGCGTGGTGGCGCATCGCGCGGAGAAGCGTCCAGCCATTGTCGACGAAATCAGGGTCGGTCTTCTTCACGACATGCGGCGAGCCGGCAGCGAACAACCGCCACGGCAGCAGCATGAGCGGCACCAGCAGGCCCAGTGCGGCGAAACCGAACAGCTGATAGGTATGGCGCCAGCCGATGTGATCGATCAGGAGCTGCGAGGCCGGCAGCAACGCCAGCACGCCGCCGCCCATCGCTGAATACACCACCGACATTGCGGTTGGCAGGCGCGGCCCGAACCAGCGGCCGAGCAGGATCGAGTTCGGCACAATGCCGATGAAGGCGACGCCGATGCCGACGCAGAGGCCAATCGAGAGCTGGAACTGCCACAGATGCTGCGCGTGCGCCGCAATCAGGAAGGCTGCGCCGAGCAGCAGCAGGCCGAGCGCATAGACGATGCGCGGTCCGGAATGGTCGAACAAGCGTCCGACGAAGGGAGCGGTAAGGCCGCTCGCGAGCCAGGTGAGCGAATAGACCGAGACGATCTGCGCGCGGTCCCAGCCGAAGCTTTCCGAGATCGGTTTCAGGAACACTGTAAAGCTGTCGCCGAGCCCGCGGCCCAGCACGGCCAGCGTGAAGCAGAGCGCAAGCACGGAGAGCGCGATGCGCACGGCGCCTTGCTCTGCCCTCGCGTTGTCCCCGGTCGCTCCCTTGGGCGTGTTCTTGGGCGTGTTCTGATCCATTGGTGGTCAGGGAGCGCGCTTCGGCGCGCCCTGACAAGCATCAAAAGCTCATACGCCTATGCAGGCTTGAGAAGGACGTGCTTCTTCTTGCCGAACGACAGCTTGATCACGCCCTCCGGCGTCAGGCTGGCCGCCGAGAGCGCCATCTTCTCGTCGGTGACGGGCTCGTCGTTGACGCGCAGGCCGCCGCCCTTGATCTGCCGCCGGGCTTCGCCGTTGGAGGCAACGAGCCCTGCCTTGACGAAGGCGTTGAGCACGCCGAGGCCGGCATCCAGCTCGCCGCGCGGAATTTCCACGGTCGGGAGAGTCTCCGCCAGCGCGCCTTCCTCAAACGTGCGGCGCGCGGTTTCGGCCGCTTCGTTTGCGGCGTCGCGGCCGTGCAGCAGCGCGGTCGCCTCGGTGGCGAGCACCTTCTTGGCCTCGTTGATCTCGGAGCCACCGAGCGCCTCGAGCTTTTTGATCTCGCCCATCGGCAGCGTCGTGAACAGTTTCAGGAACTTGCCGACGTCGGCATCCTCAGTGTTGCGCCAGTATTGCCAGAAATCGTAAGGGCTGAACTGGTCGGCGTTGAGCCACACCGCGCCCTGCGCGGTCTTGCCCATCTTGGCGCCGGACGCCGTCGTCAGCAGCGGCGTCGTCAGCGCGAACAGCTGGTGGGTGCCCATGCGGCGGCCGAGATCGACGCCCATGATGATGTTGCCCCACTGATCCGAGCCGCCCATCTGCAATTTGCAGCCGGTGCGCTTGGCGAGCTCGACGAAGTCGTAGGCCTGGCAGACCATGTAGTTGAACTCGATGAAGCTCATCTCCTGCTCGCGCTCGAGACGCAGCCGCACGGAGTCCATCGTCAGCATGCGGTTGACCGAGAAGTGCCGGCCGACATCGCGCAGCATCTCGATCCAGTTCAGCTTGGTCAGCCACTCGGCATTGTCGAGCATGATGGCGTCGCTCTTGCCATCGCCGTATTTCAGCACCTTGGCGAACACGCCGCGGATCGATTCCTTGTTGGACTCGATCTCGGCAACGGTGCGGATCGCGCGCGTCTCGTCCTTGCCGGAGGGATCGCCGACCATGGTGGTGCCGCCGCCCATCAGCGTGATCGGCTTGTTGCCGGACTGCTGGAGCCAGTGCAGCATCATCATGGTCAAATAGTTGCCGATATGCAGCGAGCGGGCGGTGCAATCGTAGCCGACATAGGCGGTCGCCTCGCCCTTGGCGGCGAGCGCGTCCAGCCCCTCGAAATCGGAGCATTGGTGGATGAATCCACGTTCCTGCAGGGTGTTGAGGAAATCCGATTTAAATGCAGTCATCTGTCGGCATGCCTGACAATTCTTGGTTTACTGTTTTGGGCGCAATTTAAGGGTCTTACGTGGGAACTCGATTGCTGCCCGCCACTTTGGCCTGTGGCATTATAAGATGTGTCCCTCTGGCACAAGATCGGCATGCCGGAGGGGGTCTCTTGAGGACGCTGATCCATGATGTTGACGGCACTCGGTTTGATGAGCGGCACCTCGCTGGACGGGGTGGACATCGCGCTGATCGAAACCGACGGAAAGCAGGTGAAGGCGTTCGGGCCGTCCGGTTACCGGCCCTACAGCCCGGCCGAGCGCAATCTGCTGCGCCAGGCGCTGAGCGAGGCCGTGCACCTGCCGCAACGCGATGCCCGGCCGGGCATTCTGGCCGAGGCCGAGCGCGCGGTGACGCAGGCGCATGCCGAGGCGGTCGCCGCCTTCGTCGCACAGAACCGCATGAAGCCGGAGGACATCGACATCGTCGGCTTCCACGGCCAGACCGTGCTGCACCGCCCCGAGCGGCGGCTGACGGTGCAGATCGGCGATGCGCCGGCGCTGGCGAGGGCGATCCATATCCCCGTGATGCACGATTTCCGCGCCGCTGATGTCGAGGCCGGCGGGCAGGGCGCGCCGTTCGTGCCGGTCTACCACCGGGCGCTCGCCAATTCGCTGGAGCGCGAGGGGCCGATCGTCGTGGTCAATATCGGCGGCGTCTCCAACATCACCTATATCGACGGCAACGATACGCTGATCGCCTGCGACACCGGGCCCGGCAACGCACTGCTGGACGATTTCATGTACCGCACCATGAACCAGGCGTTCGACGCGGAAGGCAAGTTCGCAGCGCTCGGCAAGGCCGATGAGGCCTGGATCGCACGCGCGCTGGAGCTGCCGTTCTTTGCATTGCCGCCGCCGAAATCGCTCGACCGCAACGACTTTGCCGCGCTCAAGCTCGGGGACGTCGCGCCGGCGGATGGTGCCGCGACGCTGACAGCCTTCACCGCAGCCGCAATCGCCCGGATCGTTCCGCTGCTGCCGCGGCGACCGCGCAGCTGGATCGTCTGCGGCGGCGGCGCCCGCAACCTCACCATGCTGCGGATGCTACGGGAGCAGGTCGGATCGGCCACGGTGGAAGCTGCCGAGACCCTCGGCTGGGCCTCCGACGCCATCGAGGCGCAGGCCTTCGGCTTCCTCGCCGCGCGCGGCCTGAAGGGCCTGCCGCTGTCTTATCCGGCGACCACCGGCGTGCCGATGCCGATGACCGGCGGCGTGATCGCGCGGCCCTGAGCTCACGGACCGAGGTCACGAGCAGTTGATGCATTTGCATGGATATTGACGAGTTCATGCAAGTGCATCTATGTTTGCGGTGATTGCATCAACCGCCGGGATCGCCGCCATGACTGCCTCGCTCAAACTGATCAGCCACAAGCTTTGCCCCTATGTGCAGCGCGCGGTGATCGCGCTCAACGAGAAGGGCGTACCGTTCGAGCGGATCGACATCGATCTCGCCAACAAGCCCGACTGGTTTCTAAAGCTGTCGCCGCTCGGCAAGGTGCCGGTGCTGGTGGTGACAACGGACAAGGGCGAGGTCGCGCTGTTCGAGAGCAACGTGATCTGCGAATACATCGAGGAGACGCAAGGCGGTGCGAAGCTGCATCCGGCGGATGCATTGAAGCGTGCCGAGCACCGCGCCTGGATGGAGTTCGGCTCCGCGACCCTTGGCGACCTCTGGGGGCTGGAGACCACGACGGATCCCGAGACGTTCGAGAGCAAGCGTCAGGCGCTCGTCGCAAAATTCGCCCGTGTCGAAGCTGCGCTTGGCGCAGGCCCGTTCTTCGCCGGCGCGCGATTCAGTCTGGTCGACGCTGTGTTCGCACCCGTCTTCCGTTATTTCGACTTGTTCGACGAGCTGACCGAGCACGGCATCTTCCGCGACGTGCCGAAGGTCCGCGCATGGCGAGCGGAGCTGGCGAAGCGCCCGAGCATCCGCACTGCGGTCGGCGCGGACTATCCGCAATTGCTGCGCGCCTTCCTGGTTCGACACGACGCGCATCTGCTCAAGCTCGCGGCCTGAGCGCATGGAGATGTCGCAATCCATGGCCTGGCTGATGCTGGTGATCGCCGGCGCGCTCGATGTCGGCTGGGCGATCTCGATGAAATACGCGGAGGGCTACACGCGTGTGGGCTGGAGCATCGTTTCGTTGGTGCTGCTCGCCGCCTTCGTGTTTCTGCTCGGACGAGCCCTGAAAGTGCTCGAAGTCGGCGTCGCCTATTCGGTGTGGACCGGAATCGGCGCTGCCGGCACTTTCATCATGGGTGTCG
Source organism: Bradyrhizobium betae (assembly GCF_004123905.1). GTDB lineage: Bacteria > Pseudomonadota > Alphaproteobacteria > Rhizobiales > Xanthobacteraceae > Bradyrhizobium > Bradyrhizobium betae_A. The sequence goes on along the minus strand of NZ_MZXW01000029.1, from coordinate 73,081 downwards.
TGCTGTTCGGCGAAACGCTGAGCGCGATGAAGCTCGCGGGCATCGCGCTCGTCTTGATGGGGATCGTCGCGCTCAAGCTGGCTTGAGCCGCGCGCCTTAGCGCACGTTGGCGAGCCGCATGTCGAGATACGCCGTGATGGTTTCCATCAGCGGCTCGAGCTTGGCGTCGAAGAAATGGTTGGCGCCAGGGATGACCTGCTGGTCGATCACGATGCCCTTCTGCGTCTTCAGCTTCTCGACCAGCGTGTTGACGTCCTTGGGCGGCACCACCGCGTCCTTCTCGCCATGCACGATCAGGCCCGACGACGGGCAGGGCGCGAGGAACGAGAAGTCATAGAGATTGGCCGGCGGCGCGATCGAGATGAAGCCTTCAACCTCGGGGCGGCGCATCAAGAGCTGCATGCCGATCCAGGCGCCGAAGGAGAAGCCGGCGACCCAGCAGGCGCGCGCTTCGGGATTGATGGTCTGCGCCCAGTCGAGCGCTGCTGCCGCATCCGACAATTCGCCGGTGCCGTGGTCGAACGAGCCCTGGCTGCGGCCGACGCCGCGGAAATTGAAGCGCAGCACCGAGAAGCCGCGATGCGCGAAGGCGTAGTAGCACTGGTAGATGATCTGATGATTCATCGTGCCGTGAAACTGCGGATGCGGGTGCAGGACCATCGCGATCGGCGCGTTCTTCTGCTTGGCAGGGTGATAGCGGCCTTCGAGACGGCCGGCGGGACCGGTGAAAATAACTTCAGGCATCGATGATCTCTTGATTGATCCTGGAGAGATGATCCGCAGCAATCGACCGATTGTAGCCTCATCGGCAACGATGCCGACGGAAGCGCGAATGGAAGGATGGAGCGGGGCGCCCTCGGATGATGCGCGAGCGGCGCGCGGTGAACTGACGCGCGCGTTCTAACATGAGGCGTGGGTCAAAAAGCAAGCATCTTGAACATCCCGCAATGGGCTCAAGGTGTTAGCGTGTCACCGTCGTGTCATGGCCAGACCTGGCTATGGAATCGTGGTTGCCAAGCCTCCGTCAGGAGCCCATGTCGTGGGCGGCGGCGGGCGGAGCAGGTCCCGCGCGCAGGGTAATATATTACTTTCATGCCGAACCGCGTTTATCTCGACTGGAATGCGACGACACCGCTGCGTGCTGAAGCACGACGCGCAATGCTCGCCGCCTGGGAGCTGATCGGCAACCCGTCCTCGGTCCATGCCGAGGGGCGGGAGGCGCGACGGCTGGTCGAGGACGCGCGTGCGGCGCTCGCGACTGCGGTCGGCGCGCTGCCGCGGAACGTCGTCTTCACCTCGGCTGGGACGGAGGCCAATGCGCTGGCGTTGTCGCCCGGCTTGCGAGGACCGTCCGGCGGTCCTGTCGAGCGGCTCCTGGTCTCGGCCATCGAGCATGCCTCGGTGCTGGCGGGCGGCCGGTTCCCGGCGGACAGGATGGGTCATATCAGGGTGACCCGCGCCGGCGTGGTCGATCTCGATCACCTGAAGGCGCTGCTCAAGGACCGCCCACCATCCCTGGTCTCGATCATGGTGGCCAACAACGAGACGGGCGCGCTGCAGCCGATCGCCGAAGCCGCAGGGATCGTCCACGAAGCCGGAGGCCTCCTGCATGTCGACGCGATCCAGGCGCTCGGCAAAATTGCGTTCAATATTAACGCGGTAGGCGCCGACCTTGCGACCATTTCTGCGCACAAGATCGGCGGCCCCAAGGGCATCGGCGCGCTCGTGGTGGCGGAAGGGCTGACCGGATTGGAACCGGTGCTGCGGGGTGGGGGGCAGGAGCTCAACCGCCGCGCCGGAACTGAGAACGTCCCCGGTATTGCCGGTTTCGGCGCAGCGGTGAATGCCGCGCTTCAGGCTCTGCCGGAGGATACGGAGCGGATGGCAACCCTCAGGAATCGCTTGGAAAAGGACCTAAAGGGGTTTGCTGGAGCGACGGTGTTCTCGGAAGACGCCGAGCGGTTGCCAAATACCATTCTTTTCACGGCGCCCGGCCTGAAGGCGGAGACGGCCGTGATCGGCTTCGACCTCGAAGGCATCGCTGTATCCTCGGGTTCAGCCTGTTCCTCGGGCAAGGTCCAGCCGTCCCATGTGCTCTCAGCGATGGGGTTCGACCCCGCCGTGGCCCAGGGAGCGGTGCGCCTCAGTCTGGGCTGGTCCACGGAACCGGAGGACATCAATAGGGCGTTAGAGGCTTGGCGAAAGCTCGGTAATACCCTACTTAGAGGCTAAGCGACGAAACACGGCTTGAATGGTTCTAAGCCCGTGCTTTCTGCCGAAAAACATCGTAATACTCGTCCGACTTTGATCCACCGCGGTCCTTGAAACCGCGAGCGGAGGATAAAATGCCAGCCGTGCAAGAGACGGTCGAGCGCGTGAAGCGCATCGACGTCGATCAGTATCGTTATGGGTTTGAGACCCTGATCGAGTCCGACAAGGCCCCCAAGGGGCTGTCGGAAGAGACCGTCAAGTTCATCTCCGAGAAGAAGAACGAACCCGCCTGGATGCTCCAGTGGCGGCTGGAAGCCTATCGGCGCTGGCTGACCATGACGGAGCCGACCTGGGCGCGCGTTGACTATCCCAAGATCGACTTCCAGGACCTCTATTATTACGCGGCGCCGAAGCCGAAGAAGACGGTCTCCTCGCTCGACGAGATCGATCCGGAGATTCTCAAGACCTACGAGAAGCTCGGCATCCCCTTGCGGGAAGTCGCCATGCTCGAAGGCGTCGAGCCGAAGCCCGGCGAGGAAGATCCCGCGCGCCGCAAGATCGCGGTCGACGCCGTCTTCGATTCGGTCTCGGTTGCGACCACCTTCAAGGCGGAGCTGAAGAAGGCCGGCGTGATCTTCATGCCGATCTCGGAAGCCATCCGCGAGCACCCTGAACTGGTGCAGAAATATCTCGGCTCGGTGGTTCCGACTTCGGACAATTTCTACGCGACACTGAATTCGGCGGTGTTTTCCGACGGCTCGTTCGTCTACGTGCCGCCGGGCGTGCGCTGCCCGATGGAGCTGTCGACCTATTTCCGCATCAACGAGCGCAACACCGGCCAGTTCGAGCGCACGCTGATCATCGCCGACAAGGGTTCCTACGTCTCCTATCTCGAAGGCTGCACCGCGCCGCAGCGCGACGAGAACCAGCTGCACGCCGCCGTGGTCGAGCTCGTCGCGCATGACGACGCCGAGATCAAATATTCGACGGTGCAGAACTGGTACCCCGGCAATTCGGAAGGCAAGGGCGGCATCTACAATTTCGTCACCAAGCGTGGCGACTGCCGCGGCGACCGTTCCAAGATCTCCTGGACCCAGGTCGAGACCGGTTCGGCGATCACCTGGAAATATCCGAGCTGCATCCTGCGTGGCGATAATTCGAGCGGCGAGTTCTACTCGATCGCGATCTCGAACGGCTTCCAGCAGGTCGACTCGGGCACCAAGATGATCCATCTCGGCAAGAACACGTCGAGCCGCATCATCTCCAAGGGCATCGCCGCCGGCAAGTCGCAGAACACCTATCGTGGACTCGTCACCGCGCATCGGAAAGCGACCGGCGCGCGCAACTTCACCGCCTGCGATTCCCTGTTGATCGGCGACAAATGCGGCGCGCACACCGTGCCGTACATCGAAGCCAAGAACTCGTCGGCGACGTTCGAGCACGAGGCGACGACTTCGAAGATCTCCGAGGACGTGCTGTTCTACTGCATCCAGCGCGGCCTTTCGCAGGAAGAGGCCGTCGGCCTCGTCGTCAACGGCTTCGTCAAGGACGTGCTGCAGCAACTGCCGATGGAATTCGCGGTCGAAGCGCAGAAGCTGATCTCGATCTCGCTTGAAGGGTCGGTCGGCTGATTGCCGACCCTCGCGGTGCGCTTCGGCGCTCCATGCATCAATTGAATAAACTGGATACCAAGATGGCTTTGCTTGAAGTGAAAGACCTGAAGGTTCGTGTCGAGGAGCGTGAGATCCTCCACGGGCTGACGCTGACCGTGAACGAGGGCGAGATCCACGCGATCATGGGGCCGAACGGCTCCGGCAAGTCGACGCTCTCCCACGTCATCGCCGGCAAGCCCGGCTATGAAGTCACCGACGGCCAGATCCTGTTCATGGGCGAGGACCTGCTGGAGATGGCGCCCGAGGAGCGCGCTGCCAAGGGCGTGTTCCTGGCGTTCCAGTATCCGGTCGAGATTCCCGGCGTCACCACCATGAACTTCCTCCGCACTGCGCTGAACGCGCAGCGCAAGGCGCGCGGCGAGACCGAGCTGATGGTGCCGGACTTCCTGAAGAAGGTCCGCGAAGTCTCGAAGTCGCTGAACATCCCGCAGGACATGCTCAAGCGCGGCGTCAATGTCGGCTTCTCCGGCGGCGAGAAGAAGCGCAATGAGGTGCTGCAGATGGCGCTGTTCGAGCCGAGCCTGTGCATCCTCGACGAGATGGATTCCGGCCTCGACATCGATGCGCTGCGCATTGCGGCCGACGGCGTTAACGCGCTGCATTCGCCCAAGCGCGCGATGGTCGTCATCACCCACTATCAGCGGCTGCTCAACTACATCGTGCCGGATTTCGTGCACGTGATGTCGAAGGGCCGTGTCGTGAAGAGCGGTGCCAAGGACCTGGCGCTGGAGCTGGAGGAATCCGGCTACGCCCAGTACGAGGACGCGTAAGGAATTTTGCGATGAACGTTGCTGTGGCAAAAACCGGAAACGGCCGCGCGGTGAGCGATCTCTTCACCAGCGCTGAAGGCCGGTTGCCGGGTTCGCCTTCTGTGATCGCGGCGCGCCGTGAGGCGTTCGAGACCTATGAGCGTCTCGGCCTGCCGCACCGCCGGATCGAGGAATGGAAATACACGGATCTGCGCGCGCTGGTCGGCGAGGTGCTGCCGCTGGCTGCCAACCCCGATGCGGCCGCGCTGAAGCGCGCCGCGGACGCCGTGAAGGCCCATGCGATCGCGGGTGCCCGCAAGCTGGTGCTGGTCGACGGCGTGTTCGCGGCCGATCTGTCCGACGTCAAGGCACTCGCCGCCGAGGCGGGCTTCAGGACGTCGCGGGAGACGCTGGAGAAGGATGCCGGTCTGCTGACGACCGCGCCCACCGATGCGGTCATCTCGCTGAACGCCGCAATGGCGACGGACGGCGTCGTGCTTGATATCGCCGACGGTGCGCAGCTGTCCGCGCCGATCCAGATTATCCACATTGCGACTGCCGCTTCGGCATCTGCCTTCACCCGTTCGCAGGTCGCGGTCGGGAAGGGCGCTCGCGCCACAATCATCGAGAGCTTTGTCGCCGCCGGTGCCAAGGCGTACCAGGTCAACGACGCAGTCATCGTCTCGATCGGCGACAACGCCGATGTCGCCCATATCCGCCTGATGGACGATGCGCCTGACGCGGTGAATATTACTTCGCAGTTCGTTACGGTCGGCGCCAATGTGAAGTTCAACGTCTTCAACATGACCACGGGCGCGGCCGTCAGCCGTCTTCAGGGCTTCTTCACGCTGGCGGGCGAGGGCAGCGAGCTCTCGGTCAACGGCGTCAATCTGTTGCAGAAGACCGAGCATGGCGACACCACGCTGGTGGTCGACCACGCGGTGCCGAACTGCGTCAGCCGCGAAGTCTTCCGCGCCGTGATCGACGATCGCGCGCACTCGGTGTTCCAGGGGCGGATCATCGTCCGTCCCGACGCGCAGAAGACCGACGGCAAGATGATGATCCGCGCGCTGCTGCTCTCGGACGAAGCCGAGGCAGACAACAAGCCTGAGCTGGAAATCTTCGCCGACGACGTCTCCTGCGGCCATGGCGCGACCGCCGGTGCGCTCGACGACAGCCTGCTGTTCTATCTGAAGGCGCGCGGCCTGCCGGAGAAGCAGGCCCAGGCGCTGCTGATCCAGGCGTTCGTCGGCGAGGCGATCGAGCAGATCGCCGACGATGATCTGCGCGAGCACGTGATCGGCATTGCCGAGCGCTGGCTGGAGCGACGCCAATGAGCACGCATCCCGCAGTCAAGAACGGTTCATACGACGTCGCGCGGGTGCGCCAGGATTTTCCGGCGCTCGCCATGCAGGTGTACGGCAAGCCGCTGGTCTATCTCGACAACGCGGCGTCTGCCCAGAAGCCGAGCGCCGTGCTCGACCGCATGACGCAGGCCTATACGTCTGAATACGCCAACGTCCATCGCGGCCTGCATTACCTCGCCAACGCCGCGACCGAAGCCTATGAGGGCGGCCGCACCAAGGTCGCGCAGTTCATCAACGCTGCGCGGACCGAGGAAGTGATCTTCACCCGCAACGCGACGGAGGCGATCAACCTGGTTGCCTCGTCCTGGGGCGGGCCGAACATCAAGGACGGCGACGAGATCGTTATCTCGATCATGGAACACCACTCCAACATCGTGCCGTGGCATTTCCTCAGGGAACGCCAGGGCGCGGTGATCAAATGGGCGCCGGTCGACGACGAGGGCAATTTCCTCATCGACGAGTTCGAGAAGCTGCTGACGGCGAAGACCAAGCTGGTCGCAATCACGCAGATGTCGAACGCGCTCGGCACCATCGTGCCGATCAAGGACGTCGTCAGAATCGCGCATGCCCGCGGCATTCCCGTGCTGGTCGACGGCAGCCAGGGCGCGGTGCATATGCCGGTCGACGTCCAGGACCTCGGCTGCGACTTCTACGTTTTCACCGGCCACAAGGTCTACGGTCCCACCGGCATCGGCGTGCTCTGGGCCAAATACGACCACCTCGTCGCGATGCGCCCCTATAACGGTGGCGGCGAGATGATCCGCGAGGTCTCGCGTGACGTCGTCACCTATGGCGATCCTCCGCACAAATTCGAGGCGGGCACCCCCGCGATCGTCGAGGCCGTCGGCCTTGGCGCGGCCATCGACTACGTCAATTCGATCGGCAAGGAGCGTATCGCCGCCCACGAGGCCGATCTCGTCACCTATGCACAGGACCGGCTGCGCGAAATCAACTCGCTGCGGCTGATCGGGACGGCGCGGGGCAAGGGCCCGGTGATCTCGTTCGAGCTCAAGGGCGCCCATGCCCACGACGTCGCCACCGTGATCGACCGCCAGGGCATCGCGGTGCGCGCCGGCACGCATTGTGTGATGCCGCTTTTAGAGCGGTTCAACGTGACGGCCACCTGCCGGGCCTCGTTCGGCATGTATAATACGCGGGAAGAAGTCGATCATCTGGTACAGGCGCTGTTGAAGGCGCGGGATTTGTTCGCATGAGTGACACGGCCGAAGCCAAAGCCAATCCGATGGAAACCCAGTCGGCGTTGCCGCCGGAGGAGACCGAGCGTCTCACCACCGAGATCATCGCGGGCCTCAAGACCGTGTTCGATCCGGAAATCCCGGCCGACATCTACGAGCTCGGCCTGATCTACAAGGTCGAGATCAAGGACGACCGCTCGGTCGACGTCCAGATGACGCTGACGACGCCGAACTGCCCGGCCGCCGGCGAGCTGCCGACCATGGTCGAGAACGCGGTCGCCAGTGTCCCCGGCGTCGGCGTGGTCGACGTCAAGGTCGTCTGGGAGCCGGCCTGGACGCCGGAACGCATGAGCGACGAGGCCCGCCTCGTCCTCAACATGTGGTGACGCGTAAAGCTCGCATTGAATTCGCTCCGCAACGGACCACATAAATAACATGACCCAGATATCGTCAGGCTCGACACCAGCATCCACTCCCAAGCCGCGGCGCCCGCGCCCGCAGGTGATGCGGCTGACGGATGCCGCCGCCCAGCGCATCTCCGAGCTGACCCAGCGCGCCGATTCCGAGATCGTGGGCTTGCGCGTCGGCGTCAAGAACGGCGGCTGTGCCGGCCAGTCCTACACTGTCGAATACGCCCACGATATCCGCCCGACCGACGAAGTCGTCGAGGACAAGGGCGTCAAGATCCTGGTCGATCCCAAGGCCGTGCTATTCCTGCTCGGCACCGAGATGGACTACAAGGCCGACAAGATGCAGGCCCAGTTCGTCTTCAACAACCCCAACCAGGTCTCCGCCTGCGGCTGCGGCGAGTCGGTTGAGCTGCGCCCGGCCAAGATCGACGGGTAAATCCTAGCCCCGTTCTCGTGTCCCGGACGCGCAGCAGCGCGCTTGCGCTGCTGCGCAGAGCCGGGACCCACGCTATAATCATCAGTGCAAGACATCTGGGCCCCGGCTCAGCAGCGCACCGTTTCACGCTGCGCTGCGTCCGGGGCACGAGAGAGTGTGCGCATGGACCGCGAATTCCTGATCGACCTGTTCGCCGATTTCGGCCCCGTCACCATCCGAAAAATGTTCTCCGGCCACGGCATCTCCGTCGACGGCGTCAACTTCGCGCTGTCTCTGCGCGCCGGCCTGTTCTTCCGCGCCGACGAGGTGACGATCCCGGACTTCGAAGCCGAGGGGTCAAAGCCGTTCCAGTATTCGACCCGCGCCAAGACCGTGCTGGTGAACTCCTACTGGGCGCTGCCGGCGCGCCTGTTCGACGATTCCGCGGAGCTTGCGCAATGGGCGAGAGCGGCGCTCGCCGCCGCCCAGCGCGCCAAGGTGAAGAAGCGGCCGGGCGCAAAGAAGGCGGTGAAGAAATCCGTCAAGGCTGCAAGGGCGCCGGCGAAAGGGAAGACGGGCAACAAGGCGCCAATTCGAAAGCGCGTCAAACGAAAGAAATAGCCTGCTGGGTCTCCCGGCGAGCCCTCCAAAAAATCTCCGTCGGTGCTTCGCTAGTCATACGACGAGGATACGACGTCAGGCCGGGAGGGTGTGGTCTCGTTCGCGGAGGCGCGCATCCAGATCGTCCCGGCGACGATGTGAATGACCAGGAATGCCAAGGCCACGGCCAGGAGCCAACCCATCTCATTTCGTGCGGGGGGCCGAGTAACGGGTCTTGATTGAGCCGTCCTGCTGGTCACGAGCATGTTGCGATCTCCGGAATTTTGACTGGATATTTGCGGGATGGATTGGTCGGAAGACGGCATCAGATGCTCGTATTGGCGGAGAATGCGACGTGCCTGAAGGCGCCGTGAACAGTGCAGCACCGCTGCGATCGCATTGAAAACGTTCCGTGCTTCCTTCATTGGATCACCCGTTCTGCGGAATGAGGCGGCCGAAGGAAGGCAGTCTGAGACAAAGCTTGATGATGAGAGGAAGCGCGAGGACCGGTATGACGCACGCAGCGACATAGCCTTCCGCGAGAGGTGGGAGGCCGAAGCTGGTCGCGGCCCAAACGAGGGTCACGTTACGGTTTCCGCTCACGAGGCCTATCGTTCCCGCGGTCTGCAGCCCCAATCTCGCGAATGTCAGAGTAGCGAGCGCGCACAGGCCAAAGTTGGACGCGACGGCCGCGGCGAGCATCAGGTCGAAACGGAGAGCGTCGCTGGTCCATTGAGCCTGTATGCCCTGTGAGGCAGCTAGCCCGACGATGATGAGTCCGATCACGGCGATACCGGTGGCCGCGCGTTGATCGGGCAGAACGGGGACCAGGCGACGGTGGAATCGTATCGCGAGAGCGGCAACCAGGCCTGCAGCACCGATGATGCTGAACAGTCGGATCGCAAGCGCGCCCATGTCGAAGACAACGCCAAGTCCAAGCACTGTGGCAAAGCATGGAATCGAGATCGGCGTCAGGAGGGTCAGTGCGATGGAAACGAGGAGCGCAAGACGTGGTCGCAACCCCAGCATCCCCGCGATTGCGGCTGCGCTTCCGACCGGCGGCGCCAGCAGGGAAAGCAGAGCGCCGGCGCGCAGCGCGGGATCGAGCGGAAGAAAGGACAGCAGAACAGCAGCAGCCAAAGGGAGCGCCACACCGACCCAAGCAAGAACCATGGCGATCAGGGGTAAGCGAATTCCGGCTTCAGACGGAGCGAGGCTGGCAGTGAGAAAGGAGCCAAGTGTCAGGAGGAATGCCGAAAAGGGCAGAAGATCGTAGCCGAAATGAACGAGGGGGTTGATCGGCAGCCCTGCGCAAATTGAGATCACCAAAAGGACCGGTCCTCGTCCGCCAAGCCAGGACAATATCTTGCCAGCATACATATCGGTTCCTCGTTTGCGTGCGCATCGGCACTAGTGAATCGCCGGGGCTGTGGCGGCCGGAATACGCGGGCGTGACTCAAATCATGTCGAGGTCGTCGCAGGCGTCAGCACGCTCCGTGCGGTACGGCGTTTCCTGGTTCTTGCCGACGCGGCGATCAAAAGAATCCGAGGCTCAAATCCAAGCCGTAGGTGAGGGAGAGCACGAACACGAAAGCGCTCGCTGCCGCCAGCAGCAGAGCGTGTTTCGCAAATTCGGCGCCGGTGACCGAGAGGACCGTTCGGGAGATCGCGCTCAGGATTGTTGTCATGCTCGCCGCCGAGATTCATGAAGTGTGCGACTGCGCCTGAGCAGGACCGGCTCCCAGAAGAATCTGGTGGTTTCGGTCGTCGCCTCGTGCCGGCAAATCCCGACGTCGCCGAGGTATTCGGGCCTGTGCCTGAGGTCCTCGAGCAGCTCCGACCTGAAGCAGGCGCGCTGGTACCAGGTGACGAACAGCGTGAGGGGCGCCAAGCCGCGCAGATGAAAATCCTTTGTAGGGGGAATGGCGTCGGTGATGCGACCTTGGGACCTTGCCCCGGAGGCGTTTGCGGCCTCAGAAAATGACGCGTGCGTCATCGCTGATTCGCCCTCCAGCCCAAAAGCGGGCGCTTGCGATCTGAGTTGCGCGGTATCGGTCAATGTGACCTCCAATTGATGATCGTCGTGAAGTTGGAGTCCGATCATTCGTCTCCGAAGAGGAGCGGTGAGACCGGAGGTGCAGAGTCCGAAACGACCCTGGCTCTGGGAGTGGCAAAGGCCGTGACCGCGACGTCGACCCCGGCAAGGACCGCGAAAAGAACAGCGAGGGCCGCAATAAGATGACGCGCGCGCATGACCGCTTTCCCGATGGAATTCAGCGTCGAGTCATCACGTCAGCATCTCGTCGCAATTCGATCAGAACCTGCAGCCGTCTTCGCTGGCGTTATTCGACCGTCACTGGCGCGTTAATAATGTGCGCAATTCTGGCAATTCGTGTAGGGTGTATACGACTGAGCGCGACTGCTTAAATTGGAGGCGGAGTGGCTAGAACGACATCTGCGTCGCGCCCGGAGTTTAGCCTCTCACTTCTCGGACGTTGCATACTGACAGGGCCGGATGGCGCCGTCAGCTTGCCGAACAAGAAGCTCGCTGGGATGCTCGCGTTTCTGGCTTGCACGGCACCTGACCCGCAGCCGCGCGAAAAACTGTCGACCTTGCTGTGGGGATCTCACTTCGATGCGCAAGCGAAGCAGAACCTGCGGCAGGCGCTTTTCAAGCTGCGTCAGATCCTGGGCCCGGATGCTCTCAAGAGCGAGGGCGAATTCGTGTCGCTGAATGCCGCGGTGATCGCCTGCGATGTGAGCCAATTTGAGCGGCTGGTCCGAGAGGGTGGCCGTGGTGCGTTGAGCGCGGCGGCGGATCTCTATCGTGGCCGTTTGGCTGATGACATCAGTATCGGCGAGGAAGGCTGGAGCGAATGGATCGCCGGCGAACGCGAGCGCTTGTCGGAGTTGGCTCTGGGCGCCATGGTGGCGCTCGGCGAGCATGAACTATCTGAGGGGCATGCGGACCAGGCACTGCGGACCGGCCAGCGCGCCAATGCACTCAATGACCTGCGCGAAGATTCGCATCGCCTGATCATGCGCGCGTTGTCCGCAACCGGACGTAACGCCGAAGCGCTCAAATACTATCTGGATGTCGTTGCTCTGCTCAAGCGCGAGCTCAGCACTGAGCCGGATCTGGCAACAAAGACGTTGGCCTCGGAGCTGCGCAGGACGCACACGCAGGATGTGCCGCCCGCTTCAGCTGAGGTCATGTCAGAGGCCTCGCCGCCTTTGGCGCTCATGATGCGCGGAGAGAAGCCGTCCCTCGTCGTGCTGCCATTCCGGAACATGAGCGGTGAGCCCGAACAGGACTATTTCGCCGACGGCGTCACTGAGGACATCATTACGGCCTTGTCGCGCTTCCGCGAGCTTGTGGTGATCGCGCGCGGGTCGAGCTTTGCCCTCAGGGACAAGGGGATGACAAGCGGGCAGATTGCGCAACATTTCGGTGTCCAGTACGTCCTGAGCGGGCGTATACGCAAAGCCGGCAACCGCATTCGCGTGTCGGCCGAGCTGACCCATACCGGCAGTGAGGCTCAGGTCTGGTCCGATCGCTACGACCGTCCCCTCACGGATATCTTCGATCTGCAGGACGACGTCAGCAGCAGTGTCGCTGCGGTCGTCGACCCCGCCGTTCGGGGCGCCGAAATCGAACGAGCACGTCGCAAGCCACTGACCGATCTTTCGGCGTATGATCTTTATTTGCGTGCCCTTCACCACTTATGGGGCGGCACCCGTGATGATGTGACCAAGGCGATCGACCTGCTTCGACAGTCTCTCCGCCTTGATCAGGCGCGCACGCCAACGCTGGCGGCGCTGGCGTGGGGACTGGTCATGGCACCGCCGCTTGGCGCTCACACACCGCCGGGCGCCACGACCGAGGCGCTCGGTCTGGCACGCCGCGCCGTCGAGCAGGACGGCACGGACGCCTTTGCCCATGCGGTCTATGGCTTCACGCTGTTCGGGCCGGCCGGCGACAACGATCAGGGCCGTGTTCACGCCAGCGAGGCCGTGAGCCTCAATCCCAGTTCGGCGTTCGCGTGGGGCGTGCTCGGAATGATCGACAGCATGGGAGGTGACTACGAGAATGCCGTCGTATGCCTTCATCGTTCTCTTGTCCTCAGTCCCTACGACAGCATGCTGCATTTGTGGATGACGGGCTTGACCGCGTCATACTTTGCGCTCGGGCGCCACGAGGACGGCATTGCCTGGGCCCGCAAGTCGGTTCGGCACAATCCCGGCAATGGGACCGGCCATCGTATGCTGGCGGCCAATCTGGTCGCCGCCGGCCGCCTGGAAGAAGCCCGCGAGGTCACGCAGCGCCGCGATGCGGCACAAAAAACAACGATCCGCGATCTACGCGCCATGCGCTTTTTCAAGCAGAACGACGTTCTCGAACGCTACCTTTCGGCTCAGCAGGCAGCTGGGGTGGCCGATTGAGTCTCAAGCGCCGAGTGCAACGAGAAGCGTGCGAACGGTCATGAAGACCAGGATGATCGAGCCGACCGTCCACAGCGTCGCGCGAATCTCGTGGATTTGCCCGGTGAGATAGGCCCAGAAATGGAGCAGGCGCGAAGCGACATAGCCGTAGAGCAGACATTGCGCGAGCCGTAGCGACGGCTCTGTGAAAATATAGAGAAGCCCTGCAATCAGGAAGTACGGCAGGCTCTCGAGATCGTTCATCTGGATCCGGCGGATCCGCTCGACACGTTCGTTGGGAAGAAGCTGCGCCGGATCCGGCGCGGGATTCATCGGGGTCTTCTTGATGTCCTCCGGCGAACGGTAGCCGCCGTTGGCCTGCACCATACGGACCACAGTCAGCCATGACATCGCCACGGCTTTCAAAATCAGCAGGCTGGCCGCGACGACATACGTACCGAAAAGGGGGTCGTGAAGACTCATTGCGCCCAATTTGGCTCTCCCTCGGATCTCTGAATCGTGCGCCTCCCGACTGTGAGGAGTTCAGATCCGACAATGTATTCCCGATCCGCTTCGCAGATCACGCGGTTGAGGCCGTTGCGTCAAGCCCGCGAGAGCGCTGAAGAAGAAGATCAACAGGAGCCTGTTCGGAAACGCGCCAAATCAGGGGATTGAGCTCAGTCCACCGCCTTGGTCAGGCCGACCCGCATATCCTTCGCCATAAAAACACAGACACCGTCGGCGAGCACGCGGCCGTCGGCAATTCCGAGCACCAGCTTGCCGCGCCGGACCATGCGCATGGCGACCTCGTAGCGCACGCATCGCGCCTCCGGCGTGACAAATCCCGTGACCTCCAGCTCGCCAACACCGATGGCGCGGCCCTTGCCCGGAGAGCCGGACCAGCCTAGCCAATAGCCGACCATCTGCCACATCGCGTCCAGGCCCAGGCTGCCCGGCATCATCGCGTCACCGCGATAATGGCAGTCGAAGAACCAGTGGCCCGGCACGATGTCGAGTTCGCCGACGATATGGCCTTTGCGGAATTCGCCGCCGTCCAGGCTGATCTCGGCGATGCGATCCATCATGAGCATGGGCGGCGCCGGCAATTGCGCGTTGCCGGGGCCGAAATAGCCGCCTTCGCTCGATTTCAGCAGCTCGTCCTTGCTGTAGGACGGTTGCGGCGTGTGAAAATCATGGGGATTGGGCACGACGACAAATCCTCGATGCTCGGGCGGCGAGGAAGATGTCGTTCGTCAGGTCAGAATGTCAAGCGCGCGCGGTTCGGCGCGCTGCGTCCGTCACGCCACGCGGCTGTGGCTCTCGATCGCGAATTCCGGATCGGCTTCGCAGATCACGCGATTGCGGCCGTTGCGCTTGGCGGCGTAGAGGCAGGCATCCGCGCGTTCGATCAGCGCCTCGGTGTCGTCGCCCTGCTTGAGCATGGAGACGCCGACGGAGATGGTGACGCGGCCGAGGATCTCGCCGGTGGACTTCTTCTTCAATTCCTTCGCCATCACGGCGCGGCGGATGTGATCGGCCACCGTGAGGGCCTGGCGGAGCGCCGTGTTGGGCAGCACGACCGCGAACTCCTCGCCGCCATAGCGTGCGGTGATGTCCTGGCCCTTGATGGTCTGCTTCAGCGACAGGCCGACGAGCCGCAGGACCTGGTCGCCGGTGAGATGGCCGTAAGAATCGTTGAACGACTTGAAGTGGTCGATGTCGAACAGCAGCAGCGACAGCGGCTCGCCGGAGGCGAGCGCGCTTTGCACGGCCATGCCGATCATGCGGTCGAAATATTTGCGGTTGCCGAGGCCCGTCAGCGGATCGGTCAGGCTCTCGGCGCGGATCGCCTCCAGGCTCTGCTGGAGATTGCTGATCTCGCTCTTCGACAGCGTCAGCCGGTCTTCCAGTGCCTTGTTGGTCTCGCGCATCTCGTTGGTCGAGCGCAGCAGCGTCTCGACGATCGACTTGATTTGCTCGCGGCTCCTGGCCGACGACAGTTTTTCGGTCGCGCCCGACAAGCTGGCATCGTAGGAGCCGGTCATCGCGAGCGCCTCGCTCAAAACCTTCATCACGTCGTCGATCTCGCCGATGACGCGTGCGCCGACCTTGTCGATGCGGTCGGTGGTCTTGATGTGGGAGAGGTAGGTCTCGTAGATTTGCTCGAGATCGCCTTCGGTCAGCTTGCCGTGGCGCGCCAGCGTCTCGTTGATGATCTTGTTGAGCGGCGCGTTGTAGCCGGTCGCGTAGACGTACCAGATCTCGTAATTGCGGGGAATTGCAGTCTGTCGAAGCGACCGGATCTGACCGAGCGCTACTTCGGCGAACGCCATCGTGCGTTCGTGTTCGTCGAGAACGTTGACCACGGAACATACCCCACGACGGTCGATGCGCCGTCGACCGCAGCAATGCTTAAATTATGTTCGTAGGCTAACGGACGTTTGTGAACGGCCAGTAAATATACGGTGGTCAATACGTCATAAAAAGTGTGGGGCGCCTCGGCTCAACCGGCTCGAGGCGCCTCGCGGATTCAAGCACCGGCTGGAGTGCGCACGGGGCGGAGCAGGAACGCTGGCAGGTGAGAATGATCACCCGGCTCGGTGTCGGCCTCGCGCTGGCGGCGTGGCTCGGGGCGGCCGATCGACGGCACATGGGCCGCATTGGCCTGTTGGCGCGCGCCATGACGCGGCTCGGATGATGGCCTGGCTTCACGCGGAGGCCTTGCCTCGCGTGCGGGCTTCGCCTCGGGAGCGGGCCGTGCTTCAGCACGCGGCTCGCGGGGCTCGTGGCTGCGCTCACGGTCGCGACCGCCGCGTTGCGGCTTGCCGCGTCCGCCGCGCGAACGTTCGCGGCCGCGCGGCTCGCGCGGGCGCTCACCCGCATCGCCGGCTTCTGCGTTGACTTCGTAGTCGCCTTCGGCGCGCGGAATGCTCTGGCCGATCAGCTTCTCGATCGCCACCATCGACTTCTGGTCGAGCGGCGTCACGAGCGAGATCGCCATGCCGGACCGGCCTGCGCGGCCGGTGCGGCCGACGCGATGGACGTAATCGTCGGGATGGTGGGGGACGTCGAAATTGAAGACGTGGCTGACCGCGGGAATGTCGAGGCCGCGGGCGGCGACGTCGGAGGCAACGAGGAGCGGCAGCTCACCCTTGCGGAATTGTTCGAGCGCCGCCATGCGGGCCGGCTGGTCCATGTCGCCATGCAGCGCGCCGACACTGAAGCCGTGCTTCTGAAGCGACTTGTGAACGATTGCGACTTCGCGCTTGCGATTGCAGAAGATGATCGCGTTCTTGAGATCCTTGGCCTCGCGCAGCAGGCGGCGAAGCAGCTCGCGCTTCTCATGCGCCTCGCGTCCGGCGGGGACCTGGGACTGCGTGACGGTCACGGCGGTGGTGGCGGGCTTGGAGACCTCGACCTTCTGCGGATTGTGCAGGAAGGTTTCGGTGATACGCCGGATCTCCGGCGGCATGGTCGCGGTGAAGAACAGGGTCTGCCGCGTGAAGGGGACGAGCTTGCAGACGCGCTCGATGTCGGGGATGAAGCCCATGTCCAGCATGCGGTCGGCTTCGTCGATGACGAGCAGCTCGACGCCGGTGAGTAGCAGGCCGCCGCGCTCGGTATGGTCGAGCAAGCGGCCCGGAGTGGCGATCAGCACGTCGACGCCGCGCGTCAGCTTGGCATCCTGGTCGCCGAACGAGACGCCGCCGATCAGGAGGGCGACGTTGAGTTTCTGGCCGGCGCCGTAGCGGTCGAAGTTTTCCTTCACCTGGGCCGCGAGCTCGCGGGTCGGCTCGAGGATCAACGTGCGCGGCATGCGTGCGCGGGCGCGACCCTTTTCGAGAATGGTAAGCATCGGCAGCACGAAGGCCGCGGTCTTGCCGGTGCCGGTCTGGGCGATGCCGAGGACGTCCTTGCGTGCGAGGACGTGGGGGATCGCCTGTTCCTGAATGGGGGTAGGGGTGGTGTAACCGGTGGCCGCCACTGCGGCGAGGACTTTTTCGGACAGTCCGAGATCTGAAAAGGACATTGAGCCTCTGGTCGAAACCGCCGTTCGGAATCGAGGGTGATTAAGGCTGTCGCGTTCCACCCCGAAACGGCGCGCTCTCAAAGAAGCTGGGGGTGCTGACTCACGCGAACAAAGCGCAAGGCTCAGGAATCGCTCTTCGATACCGAGCCGCGTCGACCCGGAACATAGGGCGGAATCGGCCAAAGTCAATGGAGCAGGCGCGGGAAGGCCCTAAAAACCCTGAGGTTTTTGCCCAAATCACGGGCGGGGCTCACGTTTTTCCGCCCCGCCATGGACCAGGCGGCGGCGCTAGGGGAGCGGCGAATGCCTCTCCGCCCCCTGGGCCCGGAAGTCGCCGGGGGCCATGCCATAGGCGGCGTTGAAGACCCGGTAATAGGTCGCCAGGCTCTCGAACCCGCAGGAGGTCGCGATGTCGGCGATCAGCCGCTCCGGCGCCTCGCGCATCAGGCGGCGGCTCTGTTTCAGGCGTTCGTCGGTCACGGTCTGCGAGAAGCTCTTCTCGGCGGCCTCGAACAGCATGTGCAGGTGACGCACGGAGACAGCGAGCAGGTCGGCCACCATCGTCGGCGCCAGATCTGGATTTTGGAGGTGGCCCGCGATCAGGCGTCGCGCCTGCGACAGGCGAGCGGTCCGCAGCGCAGCCTGTCCGAGCCGGCTGCCGGGCCGTACGATGCCGCGCTCGATCAGCGCCAGATGGCCCAGAGCCTGGACGAGGGAGGTCGCATCGGCGGCGCCGTCATTGCCGCCCGCGGCGCCCTCGCCGAGATCGGCGAAGCAGGCCCCGAGCAGAGGCGCCAGGGTGGGATCGTCGAAGGTCCGCGGCGTCAGCTCACGGACCCGCTTGTCCTGCGTGGGGAGGGCGCTGACGGGGATCTTCAGGATCCGCAAATGGAAGCCGCCGGCGCCGAGCGGCGTGGTGCGATAGGGCAGGTCGGTATGGCTCGTGGCGAAGCTGCCATTGGCGATCGCGAAGTCGCTGCCGCGCATGCCGCCGAACCAGCCGCCGCTGCCGAGCTGCTGGTAGACGCAGATGCTGTCGCCGGGCGCGTTGGCGATGTCGGAGGTGCTGCGCTCGACTGTGTAATGCGAGGCCTTCAGCTCGACGAGGCCGCCGCCGCCGAGCTGGCGCAGCGAAAATTCGCCGTAGAAGTCTGCGCGCCGCTCGCGCTCGAGTTCGGCCGTGACGCCGAACAGGCCCTTGGATCGGACCTCGCGCCAATAGTCGAAGCGGTCATGAGGTTCGACTTCGTCAGTACACCAGCGATACACGGCAGCCCCCGCTTGTAGCGCAATTGCCCTAGAAAGAGCAGATTCCGACGGAATCTGCCATAGGTCTGATGATGGACCCCGAAGGCGGCTGGCGTTGAACCCTCATTATGGCTGGATCGACTATCATCAACGGCGGAGGGTTCCAATGAACCACTGTTCGAGGGAACCGGCACCAGGCCGATCTGCAACGGGAATTTCGCGATGACGCGTCGGCTTTTCAGACTTCTGGCGGCACTCGGCCTGGCGGCGAGCCTGAGCGGCTTCGCGCTTCCCGCTTATGCCGCAAAGCGCGTCGCGCTCGTGGTCGGCAACAACGATTACAGGAACGTCCCAAAACTGCTCAAGGCCGTCAACGACGCCCGCACCATGGGCGATACGCTGAAGCAGCTCGGCTTCTCGGTGATGGTGGCCGAGAACCAGAGCCGGCAGCAATTCTCCGAGACGCTGCTCGCGTTCGACCGGGCGATCGAGCCCGGCGACACCGCGTTCTTCTTCTATGCCGGCCACGGCTTCGAGATCGCGGGCCAGAACTATCTGCTGCCGACCGACGTGCCGGCTGCGATCGAAGGGCAGGAAGAGCTGGTGCGCGATGCCTCGATCCTCGCCGACCGCATCGTCGAGCGCCTCCAGAACAAGAAGGCGCGGACCTCGATCCTGGTGTTCGACGCCTGCCGCAACAATCCGTTCGAACGTTCCGGCACGCGCGCGGTCGCCGGCGGCGGCGGCCTCGCGCCGATGACGCAGCTGCCCGAAGGCGTGTTCTCGGTGTTCTCGGCAGGGCCCCGCCAGACCGCGCTCGATCGCCTCTCCAACGACGACACCAATCCCAATTCGGTGTTTACACGCACCTTTGCCAAGGAGCTGCTCCAGCCCGGCGAGAACCTCGTGCAGGTGGCGCAGCGCACCCGCCGTCTGGTCAGCGAGATGGCAGACACCGTCAAGCACAGGCAGGTGCCGGTCTATTTCGATCAGATGGTCGACGACGTCTTCCTCAGCGGCCTCGCCAAGGACACGGCCACGGCTGCTGCGCGTCCGGCCGATCCGCCGCCGCAGAAGCTCGCGGCGCTGCCGCCGGTGTCGGTGCCGCGCGTGCCGAAGGAAGAAACCACCAATGCGCCGATCGCGAGCTTCTCGCGGCACAATGGCGGCTGGAGCGTGGTGTTCTCCTTCGCCGACCCGACGATCGGCATTTCCTGGCGCATGGCGGGCAACGGCGATTTCCGCGAAACCGGTTTCATCGACACGCTCGATCCGCGCACGCGCAAGCGGATGCCGAACCCCTCGATCGAATTGCCGCCGGACGCCGTGGCCGGCACCATCGAGGTTCGCTACGTCGATCAGTCCGGCGACATCCAGGGCCCGTTCCCGATCAGGTTCGATCCCGAGGCCGCGCTGATCCGAGACCAGCGCAAGATTCTCGACATGACCGCGACGAGCTGGCTGTCGTTCCGCCAGTTCAACGGGCTGTTGGTCTATTATTCCCATCTGGTGTCGTATCGCTGCGCAATCCGCGAGGTGCGGATCGGCATCGACACCGCGGTGCCCGACAAGGTACTGAAGCTGCCGGCTTGCGATCTCCGCGATCCCTCGGCAATCACGGCTGGCATGCTCCTCTATGAGAAGCTGCCCCCCGCGACGCAATTCATGTCGGTCGAACTAACCTATCGCGACGGCAGCGTGTCGGAGGTCAAGAGCTTTCGGACGGCGAACCGCAGCAACAATTGATGATGCGGCCCGGGGGCGCCTGGCGCGCCTTCGCTACCCGCGGCGCTTCCGGATGAAGCGCTTGGTGGACTCAACGGCCTCCATCAACGGCGGAGCCAGCGAAAAGAACGCGCCCATCGCGATCGAGATGATGACGTGGCGGAGCAGGAGATTCTCCTGCTCCTCGAACGGGTAGCCGTTCTGGTCGATCGGCACCGGTGCAAGCGTGCCGGTCTGCCGCGGATTCGGCTTGCGCGGTGGGATCATGATCACGACGAAAAGCACGTTGATCAGAATCCACACGCCGAGCACTATGAGGATCGTCCGCACCGCAATTTCCTGAAATCAGTCGAAGTCTTCAGCGACGCTAACGGCCATTCACAACTGCAGCAAATGAATACTGTTTGTTGCACCGCACAGAAAACTTAAGTCGTAAATGAGGATCCGGCCGTGGAACCCGATACGCCGCAATCTCCGCAGGCAGCCGTGAAAGTCCGATGCTGTATCGTCGGCGGCGGGCCCGCCGGCATGATGCTCGGCTATCTGCTGGGGCGTGCCGGCATCGATGTCATGGTGCTGGAGAAGCATGCGGATTTCTTCCGCGACTTTCGCGGCGACACCGTGCATCCCTCGACGCTCCAGGTCATGGACGAGCTCGGCCTGATCGCCTGCTTCCTGACGCTGCCGTATCAACCCATGCAGAAGATTGATGGCCTGTTCGGCGGCACGCCGGTGCGGATCGCCGATCTCAGAAGACTGCATACGAAATACCCGTTCATCGCCTTCATGCCGCAATGGGACTTTCTGAATTTCCTGCGCGAGGCCGGCAAACGCTTTGCCTCGCTCAAGGTGATGATGAACACGGAAGCCGTCGATCTGATCCGCCGCGGCGAGACCATCGCCGGCGTGCGCGCGAAGACGCCGGACGGCATCGTCGACATCGAGGCCGATCTCACCATTGCCTGCGACGGCCGGCATTCGATCGTGCGCGAGCGTGCCGGTCTTGAGGTCGAGGAGATCGGCGCGCCGATGGACGTGCTCTGGTTCCGCGTCGGCCGCAGAGCTGATGAGACCGAGAATTTGTTCGCGCGCGTCGAGCCTGGCAAGATGATGGTCACCTTCGACCGCGGCGATTACTGGCAATGCGCCTATGTCATCGCCAAGGGACAATACGATGCGGTGAAGGCGAGGGGATTGCAGGCGCTGACCGACGACATCGTGCGCATGGCGCCGATCCTGAAGAGCGGAATTGTCGACGTGAAGAGCTTTGACGATTTCAAGCTGCTCACTGTTGCGATCAATCGCCTCAAGCGCTGGACGCGGCCGGGCCTGCTTTGCATCGGCGATGCCGCGCATGCGATGTCGCCGGTCGGCGGCGTCGGCGTCAATCTCGCCGTGCAGGATGCGGTCGCGACCGCCAACCTGCTCGCCGACAAGCTCCAGTACGGGTGCCCGTCCGAGGGCGAGCTCGATGCCGTGCGCCGCCGGCGCGAGTTCCCGGTGAAGATGACGCAAGCGATGCAGGTGATCGTGCAGAACAACATCATCAGCGGCGCGTTGCAGGGCGGTGACCGGCCGCTGAAGGTGCCGCTGGTCGTGCGCCTCATCACCGCGCTGCCCTGGCTCCAGGGCATTCCGGCGCGCCTCATTGCGCTCGGCGTGCGGCCCGAGCACGTGCAGTCGAAGGCCGCGCCGGGATCGTACCGCAACGATCCGGTAGGGATAATTCCGCGTTAAATCGCACGCGGCGCGTTGCGTGCCTGCAACAGCGCAAACGGATTCAAGGCGCCCAATCCGCCAATCCGGCGTCTTAACTTTCTTGATTCAAATTTGAGTAAGAACTGCGTGTGAGCGTGCACCCATCAAAGGACACGGGGTGTACCATGCGTAACAAATTGATTGCCGCCTTCGCCTGCACGACCGCTCTGGTTTCGACGGGCGCTGCTTCCGCCGCCGATCTCGGTGCGCGCTACACGAAGGCGCCCGCCTATGCAGAGCCGCTGTTCAACTGGACCGGTTTCTACGTCGGCGGCCATATCGGTGGCGCCTGGACCAACGAGCAATTCATCAACAACGGGATTGGCGCGCCGTTCGGCGATCTGGTTCCGGGCGAAGGTTTCCGTCAACGCAAGTCAGGCATCATGGGCGGCGCCCAGATCGGCTACAACTGGCAGGCCAACAACTACGTGTTCGGCATGGAAGGCACCATCTCCGGCCTCGACAACAAGGGCACGGTCGCAAACACCGTGTTTGGCGCCGGTGACGACATCTTCACCTGGCGTGCCAACGTGCTCGCGACCGTCGTCGGCCGCGCCGGCTTCGCCGTGCAGAACAATCTGTTCTATATCAAGGGCGGCTATGCCGGCGTGAACAACCGCCTCAACGTCAGCGACACCGTTGCCCCCGCGACGGGCAATGGTGGTCAGACTCACTGGGTCAACGGCTGGACCGTCGGCGCCGGCTGGGAATACGGCATCACCCGCAACTGGATCGTCGGCCTCGAATACAACTACGCGGCTTTCGGCAGCCAGACCTATCAGCTCGGCGGCACCTCGGGCAACTACACGTTCGATGCCAAGCCGCGCGACATCCAGTGGGCTGTCGTGCGCGCGAGCTACAAGTTCGATGCGCCGGTCATCGCGCGCTACTGAGCAACGAACGACCAATCTGCAAAAAGACCATCACTGCCAAAATTCAAAAGCCCCGGCTTCGCCCGGGGCTTCTTTTTTGCGTGCAAGCGAGCTCGATGTCGTCGTCTGGAATGCACCGTCGATCATCACTGCGAACGCACAATGCTCACTTGTCCCGACAGGATGGCGAGGCCGCAGCAGCCCAAGGCGGTGCATGTTCTTCGGACAGGACTTTAATCCTGCTACACGCATAGGTCAGTGTTGCCGACCCTTGCGTGTCTGAAATGCCGCGTTTTCTCGAATAATGCGTGGGAACCGGGAGGAACCGTGGATTCGGAATCGCTGCCCGGGCGGCGTGCCGTATAAATTCGGTTCATCAGATTCTTTTCTGTTTCTTGCAGCTGTTTCCCAGGAGAAATACCGATGAAAAAGGGGCTGGAATTCGTAGCAGGGATGTCGCTTTTGCTTGGTGCGACGGGCATCGCCTCCGCGGCCGACATGGCCGTCAAGGCTCTGCCACCGGCTCCCGTGGTGGCTCTCTACAACTGGACCGGCTTCTATGTCGGCGGCTTTGGCGGATATGGCTGGGGCAATCATGATCGGCTCAATGACGCCGGCTTTGCCAACAGCTACAGCTCGACAGGCGCCATTGCCGGCGGCCTGGCCGGCTACAACTGGCAGATCCAGAAGTTCGTGCTTGGCGTCGAAGGCGACTTTGCCTGGGCGGACATCAAGGGCGACGACAATTTTGTCGGTGGTACCAAGGATGAGACGACGCTGCGCTGGGTGGGCACGATCCGCGGCAGGGCCGGAATCGCGATCGACAAGTGGCTGCTGTTCGGGACCGCCGGTTGGGCCTATGGGCAGCAGCGCCATGTGAACACCAACGTCGGCGTAGGCATCGACTCGTTCTCGACGAATACCAATGGCTGGACCGCAGGCGCGGGTGTGGAATACGCCTTCGCCCCCAACTGGCTCGGCAAGCTCGAATACCGCTACTATGATTTCGAACGCTACTCCCGCGCCGGTGCGCCGGCGACGCCCAACGGTAATATTCCCTATAGCGTCGCCAGTCAGTATCAGACGGTCACGGTCGGTGTGAGCTACAAGTTCGGCGGCGCCGTGGTTGCGAAGTACTGATTGCGCGCGGCAAGAGTTCAAGAGTCAAAGAGGCCCCGGCGGGGATGCCGGGGCCTCTTTCGTGAGCACAGCTGCGGCTTATGCCATCACCGAGAACCCGCCGTCGACGGGGATCGCGGTGCCCGTGACGAAGTTCGAGGCGGATGACGCGAGGAACACAGCGATGCCCGCGAAGTCGTCGATGTCGCCCCAGCGCCCCGCGGGCGTGCGCGCCAGCACGCGTTCGTGCAGTCCCGAGACCTGCTGCCGCGCGCCACGGGTGAGGTCGGTGTCGATCCAGCCGGGGAGGATGGCATTGACCTGGATGTTGTCGGGCGCCCAGGCATTGGCGCAGGCGCGCGTGTACTGCACGATGCCGCCCTTGCTCGCCGCATAGGCGGTGGCGAAGCTCGCGCCGAAGATCGACATCATCGAGCCGATATTGATCACCTTGCCGTTGCCGGACGCCTTCAGCGCCGGATAGGCCAGCTTCGAGCACAGGAAGGCGCTGGTGAGGTTGGTATTGATCACCGTGTTCCACTCGTCGAGCTCGAGCTCGTGCGGGGGCTTGCGGATGCTCATGCCGGCATTGTTGATCAGGATGTCGATGCGGCCGAGATCCCTGACGACACGCTCCACCATCGCAGCGATCGCCGCCTTGTCGGTCACGTCGGTGGTGACGGCAAACGCCTTCACGCCGCGCGCTTTGAGATCGGCGACGGCGGCGGCCGATTTGGCTTCGTTGCGTCCGACCACGGCGATATCAGCGCCGGCATCGGCAAGGCCGTGCGCCAGGCCGAGCCCGATGCCGCCATTGCCTCCTGTGACGATCGCGACCTTGCCGCGGAGATCGAACCGGTTGGATGTCATGCTTGTATTCCCTGGTTTCTTCTATTGGTTGCTCTGCCAGATCAGCACCAGCCCGAAGCCGGCCATGGCTGCGCCATAGCCGGCCCATTGCAGCTGGTTGACCATGAAGCTCGATCGCGGCCAGGGGACGGTGCCCGTGCCTTGTCCGATCCAGAGCAGCCCGACGGCGAGAGCAAACAGGCCTGCGACAAGCAGAAATCTGCGCATGCATTCCTCCCCATTGGTCTGCTTCTGTCGCAGCCCACGGCTTGAACGATCGCCGCAGACACGAAAACTTCCAGCCAGACTAGCCGTAGCTACGGTTCAGATACAATGGCCGGGGATGCAGGACTGGCGGGAGGACGCATGTCCGTGCGCAAGGCGATCCTGGGAAGCGTGGCTGTGGCCGCGCTGGTCACGGCCTATGCCGTCATTCCGCGTCATGCGGATCTGCGGGCATTCGATCCGGCCGAGATGGCCAGGCTCGAAACAGCGATGTGGCGCGACTACTACGACAAGCGCTATGCCGCGCTGTTCTACCATCTCTACCAATCGATGCGGACGCAGTTTGGCTTCTCGCCGCTTCAGAGTCTGCAGATCGGGCTCAGTGCGGCCGAGGCTGCCAGGACGTTCCAGCCGACGACGTCGCGCCGGGAGGCCGATGCGGCCCTGCCGGCCCTCGTAACGTACTACCGTGATTTCGCGCCTGCCGCGCCCGTGGCGTTCGATGCGGAGGAAGCCGCTGGTCTCGAGCTCGACTGGTGGCAGGCGCGCCGCGAAGCGGTCGCTCCACGCGACTATGGCCTCACCATCGCGCGCGTCACGGCGCTGACCTACGGCAAGAACGGGGACGATTCCGGCATAAGGCAGTTCGGCGTCGCGCGGGCGGAAGCCATGGCGCTCCGCGATGCCGGCGGCGAGGCGATCACCGAGGCGGACTGGACGACGATCGAGAGCCGACTAGGAGAGGCGTACCGGTCGCTGAAAGTGAGCGTCGGCCGCTAAAGCATCGCACAACGAAAAAGCCCCGGCGATGCCGGGGCTTTGACGTCTAAACTTGCGTTCAGCTCAGTACTTTCAAGCTCAGTACTTGGCGACGACCGGACCGGTCCAGTTGAAGCGGTAGACCAGCGAGGTCGAGATCGTCTGGTTCCAGCTGTTGGCGCGGATGCTCTGACCGATCGGGAGATTGCCGCCATCGGTCAGGATGTCCGAGGTCTTGCGGTCGTAGAAGGCCGAACGATACTCGGTCTTCATGAACCAGCCAGGGGAGGAGATGCCGAAAAAGTTCAGGCTGTTCTCGACGCCGCCGCCGACGAACCAGCCGTTGCGGTTGTAGCCGTTGATGTGCACGCCAGCCGGAACGCCGGCCAGGGTCAGGAAGTTGGTGCTGCCGAAGTGGGCGCCGGAGTAACCGCCGTTGACATAGGAGAGAACGTTCGGAGCGACCAGCCAGCCGAGGCGCACACCAGCGGCCCAGGAGTCTTCCAGCTTCTGGTTGCCGGTGATGCCGCCAAACAACAGAGGATCCTGCACGGTGGCGCGGATGCTGCCGAACTGACCGTCAGCGAACACGCCGGCGACCCAGGTGCTGTTGAACTGCCAGTCGTAGCCGAGGCCGACGGTGCCGAACCAGCCCGAGCCACCCTGGCGCTGGTCGATGGTCAGCGGGATCGCGCCGACCGTGGTCTGGACATGCTGGTCCGAGTTCGAGAGGCCGCCGCCGCCGCCGCCAAAGATGTAGAAGCCGGTCCAGTTGGCAACCGGAGCCGCCACCGGAGCCTTCACGTAGGGACGGGCAGCCAGGTCAGCCGCCGAGGCCGAACCGGTCATTGCCGCAACCGCGGTCAGAGCCAGCAAAATCTTCTTCATGATAAAATCCCCAACTTTGGTCTGTAGCAGGCGCGAGCGCACTGAAGTCCGTGTGATCTGATGCCTGGACTATAGACGCTTTCCACCGAAAAGCTGTTGCATGGCAGGCACAGTCGCCGGGAAACGCCAGCCAGTCGGGTTTTGGCGAGTGATCGTCGAATCCAGAGAAAATGACGTAATTTCAATGCATTGACTGGACTTTCGGTTTTGCTTTTCGGGTAACTTCTCATTAGCAATTCGGGTTTGTTCGAAATGGAGGCAGTCCTGCCTCAGCCTTGGCGCCGGTGAGTCGTTGGCCGACTCGTCCGGAAACGCCGAATCGTCGTCACAAATGAAAAAAGCCCCGGACCAGGGCCGGGGCTTTTGACGGAGGGCGCGGCTTCAGACGTCGAGCAGATCGTCGTTGGCAAACTCGGCCTTGTCCGAGATGAACGCGAAGCGCGCCTCGGCCTTGGTGCCCATCAGCCGCTCGACCGAATCTGCGGTGGTGTCGCGGTCGTCGGCAAGCAGCACCACCTTGAGCATGGTCCGCTTGCGTGGATCCATGGTGGTTTCCTTGAGTTGCGCCGGCATCATCTCGCCGAGACCTTTGAAGCGGTTCACCTCGACCTTGGCGTTGGCGTTGAACTCGCTCTTGATCAGCGCCTCCTTGTGCTTGTCGTCGCGGGCGTAGACCGACTTCGTGCCGTGGGTCAGCTTGTAGAGCGGCGGCACTGCGAGGAAGAGGTGGCCTTCGTCGATCAGCCGCGGCATCTGCCGGTAGAAAAACGTGATCAGGAGCGAAGCGATGTGGGCGCCGTCGACGTCGGCGTCGGTCATGATGATGATGCGCTGGTAGCGCAGATCCTCTTCGCGATACTGCAAGAGCTGGCCGCAGCCGATCGCCTGCACGAGGTCCGAGAGCTGGGCGTTCGCCGTCAGCTTGTCCTTGCCGGCGGAGGCAACGTTGAGGATTTTTCCGCGCAACGGCAGCACCGCTTGCGTCTTGCGGTCGCGCGCCTGCTTGGCGCTGCCGCCGGCCGAGTCACCCTCGACGATGAAGAGCTCGGAGCCTTCGGTGCCGGCATCGGTGCAGTCGGCGAGCTTGCCGGGCAGGCGCAGCTTCTTGCCGGCGGTTTTCCGCGCGGTCTCTTTTTCCTGGCGGCGGCGCAGCCGTTCCTCGGCGCGGTCGATCACGAAATCGAGCAGCCTGTTGGCCATGTTCGGATTGCCCGACAGCCAATGGTCGAACGGGTCCTTCATCGCCTGTTCGACGATGCGCTGCGCCTCGGCGGTGGCGAGACGATCCTTGGTCTGGCCCTGGAATTCAGGCTCGCGCACGAACACGGACAGCATCACGGCTGCGCCCACCATCACGTCTTCCGAGGTGATGGACGAGGCGCGCTTGCCCTGGCCGACGCGCTCGGCGTGATCCTTCAGGCCGCGCAGCAGCGCGCTGCGCAGGCCGGATTCGTGCGTACCGCCATCGGGCGTCGGCACGGTGTTGGTGTAGGACGACAGGAAGCCGTCGGCATCGGCGGTCCAGGCCACGGCCCATTCGCAGGCGCCATGCGCGCCGTTGCGGCCCGACTTGCCGGAGAAGATGTCGGGATGCACCAGCGTGTCGGCGTGGATCGCGGCCGCCAGATAATCCTTGAGGCCGCCGGGGAAGTGGAACGTGGCCTCTGCCGGCACGTCCTCGACGCCCTTGAGCAGCTCGGGCGCGCAGTTCCAGCGGATCTCGACGCCGCCGAACAGATAGGCCTTCGAGCGCGTCATCTTGAACAGGCGCTGCGGCTTGAACGCGGCCTTGGCGCCGAAGATGTCGGTATCGGGCTTGAAGCGCACGCGCGTGCCGCGACGGTTGTTGATCTTGCCGAGGTCTTCGAGCTTGCCCTTGGGGTGCCCGCGCTCAAACGTCATCCGGTAGAGCTTCTGGCTGCGCGCGACCTCAACCTCGAGCAGCGAGGAGAGGGCGTTCACCACGGAGATGCCGACGCCGTGCAGACCGCCGGAGGTCTCGTAGACCTTGCTGTCGAACTTGCCGCCCGAATGCAGCGTGCACATGATGACTTCGAGCGCCGACTTCTTCGGGAATTTTGGATGCGGATCAACGGGAATGCCACGGCCGTTGTCGGTCACGGTGAGAAAACCGTCCGCGCTGAGTTCCACGCCAATGAAGGTCGCGTGCCCGGCGAGAGCTTCGTCCATCGAGTTGTCGATGACTTCGGCGAAGAGGTGATGCAGCGCCTTCTCGTCGGTGCCGCCGATATACATGCCGGGCCGGCGCCGGACCGGTTCCAGGCCTTCGAGCACCTCGATGTCGGCCGCGGTGTAATCGGCTTCCGCGCCGCTCGCACGCGACGCCGCCTTGGCGGGCGCACGCGGCTTCTGCTCGTCGGTTGGGAACAGGTCTGCTTTTGTTTTCAACTGCTTGGACATATATCTTGATGTGCTTTGAGGGCCGCGCATGCGGCGAATCGGTTAAGGCGACTATGCCACGGCTGGACTGGAAAGGTCACCGCACGCCGGCCAAGTGGGTGTGGGTGGGAGCCAATCCCGGCGATTTTACGCCGCAGGCCCAGCAATTCCCGGCAAATTGACGTCCGGGCCCGGTCTTGCCAGGGATTTGTGACTTGATGTCACACAAGCCCTTGGCTTACCAGTCATTTTCATCGAGCAGCACCTTGAGACGGGGCGGGAAGGCTATTTTTGAATGGAGCAGTATGCGCACGCCCTGGCCGATTTTGTGCGCGCTCACCAGGCTTGGGCCGCTCCGATCGTGTTCCTGCTGGCCTTCGGGGAATCGCTCGCCTTCATCTCGCTGCTGATCCCGGCCTGGGGCGCGCTGGTGGCAATCGGCGCGCTGATCGGGGCGAGCGGCATCAGCTTCTACCCGGTCTGGATCGCCGGCGGCATTGGCGCAGCACTCGGTGACTGGGTCTCCTACTGGTTCGGCTACCGCTACAAGGAGCAGGTCGCCCAGATGTGGCCGCTCTCGCGCTACCCGGAACTGCTGCCAAAGGGCGAGGCTTTCGTGCGCAGCTGGGGCGTGCCCAGCATCTTCATTGGCCGCTTCTTCGGCCCGTTGCGCGCCTCGGTGCCGCTTGCCGCCGGCATCTTCGAGATGCCCTATTGGAGCTTCCAGGCTGCCAATTTCATCTCGGCGCTGGTCTGGTCGGCCGCGCTGCTGCTGTTCGGCGACGTGATCGCCAAGATCATGGAATGGATCTGGCGGGTGATCTGATTGAGCCTGGTTCGCGACCCATATGGCTGGTCGGAGCCGGAGAAATCTAAAAGTCGTTCTTTTCGAGAGTGTCGGTGGTAATTTTCGCTTGCTAGTTGAGCTGCGGAATTGGCAGGCCGGGCGCTCAACAGATGATCGTACGAATTTATTCAGCCTTCCTGGCGGCGTTGCTGCTGCTGTCGCCATGCACGAAATCGGAAGCCGCGGAATCATCGGGCCTGGATGCGAGGCCCGGCTGGATCGACCCGGGTTGGCGGCGAGCGGTCGCCCGTCATACCATTACATTCGATGAGACCGGGCTGAGCAACGAGGTCTTCGAGTTCGAGATCAAGGCGCTCGACGAGAAGGGCGCCGAGGCGATCGCGCAACAGAGTTTTCAGTACAACAGCTATTTTGACGAATTGTCGTCAACGGAGCTTGCCACCCTCAAGGCCGATGGCAGCGTGATCGCGGTCGACGAGCGTGTCATTCGCGATCAACCGGCCTCGACGGATTCCTCTTCGCCCTATTGTGACGAGGTCCGCAACCGGATCATCGCCTTTCCGCATGTTGCCCCCGGCGACAGCATCCGCGGTCGTCTTGTTTACAAGGCGAAGCAGGCGAGATTTCCGGGCGAGTTCGCGCGCGTGTGGAGCGAGCCGGCGAGCCAACCGCCCGAATTGCTCGAGGTGATCGTGGACGGACCGGCATCCAGACCGCTGCGGATCGCACTGCGCAATGTCGAGCACTCGGAAGAGAGGGGCAACGATCGCATCGTCCATCGCGTGCGTTTCCGGCAGGACACGCCGAGGCCCGGCCAGATCGACGATGAGACGCTCTCATACGCCGCGCGTTTCGAGGTGAGCACGTTTGCCGATTATGCCGCTTTCGCGACGGCGCTGAACGCCCGCAACGCGCCCATGGCGCGACCGGACGAGAAGATCACACGACTTTCGCGGGAGATCGTCGGCGAGGCGACGGGCTCGCGGGCCAAGGTCGAACGCATCTACAATTGGGTGGCTCGCAATATCCGCTACGTCGGAATTGGACTGGAGGACGGCGGCTGGACCTCACAGCCGGCCTCCGCCGTGCTGGCCTCGCGCTACGGCGATTGCAAGGCGCATGCGACACTGTTCAAGGCGCTGCTTGCTGCGCAGGGTATAGAGGCCAATCTGGTCGCGGTGAACGCGGGCGCGAGATACACGCTCACCGAAGTGGCGACGCCGAATTTTGACCACGCGATCGCTTACGTCCCGGAGATTGACCAGTATCTCGATCCGACAGCCTCCCTGTTTGCCTTCGGGTCCCTGCCGCCCGAGCTCGCGGGCAAGCCGATCCTCAACGTCGACAAGGGCGCCATGGGACGGATTCCCCTGATCGAAGCGGCACGGTTCGTCCTGGCCGCGGAAACGAACTACGTCCTCGACAGGGACGGGAAACGCGAGGCACAATCGATCCTGTCCGGCACCGGTATCGGCGCGCAACTGGGACGCGTGTTCGCGCAAGGACTGGACGACACGGACCGGCGTATGACCGCTAGGACTCTGATTGAGCAGGCCGGCCTGGCCGGCAGCGGCGACTACACCTATCCCAATCCGCGCGAACTGACCGACGAGTTCGCGATCACGTCGACGTTTCGGATTACCAAGCCGGTCGGTCTCGACCGGCCGACCCGCGTCAGGATGCTGCCTTTGACCGATCCGAGGCGATCGCTGCTGCGGCTGGCCGTGCGCCAGTCCAATGGCCGGCCTTTCGCCTGCCGGCCGATGGAATACCGCGAGGCCGCGTCACTGACGATTCCCGATAACGTGTTCTTTTACGAGAAGCCCGCACCTATCGACTATTCGCAGACGTTCGAAGGCCGGACGGGCTACGGATCAGTCCGCGGCCGGATCGAGGTTCACGGCACCATCGACCTCGATGGCAAGATTATCCGCTCCAAGGCCGTCCTTCGCCTCACGCTCGACGCACCGGTCTGTCCGGCGGAGTTCGCCGCGATCATCGAGAAAGGGTTCGACAAGCTCGACGAGTTCAAATACGCGCCGATCGGCCTTACCCCGAAAGGAGCGTTCTCGGTTGTTGAAGTCAGCGCCGACTATACCGAGGGCGCGAACGCATATCTCGCTCACGATTTCGAACGCGCGATGGAGCGGTTGAAACCGCTCGCCGAAATCGGCAACGCCCGCGCGCAGGCCCATGTGGGGGCGATGTATCGGGACGGAAGCGGAACCAAGCGTGATGCCGGGGAGGCGGTCAAATGGTTTCGCCTGGCCGCCGAGCAGGGCGATCCCTATAGCCAGGAGCAACTTGCTTACCTCCAGGAAGAAGGGCCGGCGCAGGTTCGCGACGTGAAGCAGGCGGCCGATTGGTACGCCAAGGCGGCGGAGCAGGGGAAGGCCTACAGCCAGATGCGCCTTGCCGCCATGTACCGGGACGGCCGTGGTGTTCCACAGGACCTTGCCGCGGCCTTCGATCTGTTTTCGCGGGCGGCGGAGCAGGGCAACAGCTACGCGCAGACGAGCCTCGGCCTCTTGCACATCAAAGGCCAGGGCGTGCCGCAGGATCTTGCCAAGGGCATATCCCTGCTGCGCGTGGCTGCCGAGCAGAACGACAGCTCGGCTCAATACAATCTAGGCTGGGCCTATGAGAGTGGCACCGGTGTGCCAAAGGACGCGCAGCAGGCGATCCAGTGGTACACCAAGGCATACGATCGGGGAAACGAGCAGGCAGGGGCTCATCTTTACGAACTGACCCGCGGCGGCGGTTCCTTTTGGGGCTCGCTCTTCGGTCGTCTCGGCCTCGCTCGATGGTAGGGGGCGCCACTCCGATGGTTCCACACCTTGACGATCGGCCGATATGGCCTTATAGCCGCGCGCCATGATCAACGCCGCGACCATTCTGTTCGCCCGTCGCCGCCGCCGCTCTTTAGCGGTTTGGGCGGTCGATCGCGTTTGAGATCATCGTCTTTGCCGCTGGACCCGATCCGCGGCATTCTCTCTCCTGTCAGCGCGATCTGATCCGGCGGCCCCCTAGGAGGCCCAGCAGGAGACCACGATGTACACGCCACCCTTTTTCAAGCAGGACCGCGCCGCGAGCCTGAAATTCGCCGACGAGCGCGGATTCGGCACCATGTGCGCCTTCGACGGCCACAAGCCGGTGGCCTCGCCGCTGCCGTTCTATTTGACCTATGC
Organism: Bradyrhizobium betae; assembly: GCF_004123905.1. Classification (GTDB taxonomy): domain Bacteria; phylum Pseudomonadota; class Alphaproteobacteria; order Rhizobiales; family Xanthobacteraceae; genus Bradyrhizobium; species Bradyrhizobium betae_A. The sequence continues at coordinate 40,169 of NZ_MZXW01000029.1, read as the reverse complement.
CGCTGACGGCACGCCGCAGGCCGCCTTTCATGTCGCCCGTCACAATCCGCTGCTAAAGCTTGCGGATGGGACGAGCTCCTGGCTGCTCGCGGTCAACGGCCCCGATGCCTATGTCTCGCCGGACTGGTATGTCTCGCCGGATCAGGTGCCGACCTGGCTCTACCAGTCGGTGCATCTGACCGGACCGGTGCGGTTGTTGTCGGACGATGAGCTGGCGGTGCAGATCGATACGCTCAGCGACAAGTTTGAGACCTGGCTGCTGCCCAAGAAGCCGTGGACATCCGGCAAGATGACGGCGGGCCGGCTCGAGGCCATGAAGAAGGGGATCGTGGGTCTGGTCATGACGGTTGAAGAGGTCGAAGGCAGCTTCAAGCTCAACCAGCACAAGTCAGACGCCGACTACACGGCGATCGCCAATGCGCTCGGCGCGCAAGCTCTCGCCGACGCCAAAGAGATCGCGCAACTGATGCAGGACGTGAGGCCGGAGGCCTTCGCGGACGAAACCAACAAGCTCGAAAGGAGCGTACCATGAGCCTCACGGACACCACCAAAGCCCCGACCTCCGGCGCGGCCAGGAAGCCCGCCACCGTCTTCGTCGACGGCGGGTCCGGCACCACCGGGCTCGGCATCAACGAGCGGCTGAAGCTGCAGAACGACGTCGTCGTGAAGACCATCGCCGACGACAAGCGCAAGGATCCTGCGGCGAAGAAGGCGTTGATGGAGGAGGTCGATCTCGTCATCCTCTGCCTGCCCGACGATGCCGCCAAGGAAACGGTTGCGCTGGTCGACAGCATGGGCGCTGCGGGCCCGAAGGTGCTGGACGCCTCGACCGCCTACCGGGTCGCGCCGGACTGGGCCTATGGCTTTGCGGAGATGACGCCGGACCAGGCTGGCAAGATCAAGGCCGCGAAAAAGGTCTCCAATCCCGGCTGTTATCCGACCGGCGGCATCGCACTGCTGCGGCCGATCGTCGATGCCGGTCTTCTGCCTCCTGACTATCCCGTCACCATCAACGCGGTGAGCGGCTATTCCGGCGGCGGCAAGTCAATGATCGCGAGTTTTGAAGACGGCAGCGCGCCGTCCTTCGAGCTCTACGGCCTCGGTTTCGAGCACAAGCATCTGCCGGAACTGCAGCTCTATTCGAACCTGACGCGGCGGCCGATCTTCATCCCGTCGGTCAGCAACTACCGGCAGGGCATGCTGGTCTCGGTGCCGCTCCAGCTCGACACGCTGCCGGGCAAACCCAGCGGCGCCGATCTCCAGGCTGCGCTGGCCAAGCGCTACGCCGGCTCGAAATACGTCTCGGTGATGCCGCTTCAGAACGAGGCGACCAAGGTCGGCAAGCTCGAGCCGGAAGCGCTCAACGAGACCAACATGCTCGAGCTCTACGTCTTCGCCAGCGACAAGTATCACCAGGCGGTGCTGGTCGCCCGGCTCGACAATCTCGGCAAGGGCGCCTCGGGTGCGGCCGTGCAGAACATGCGGCTGATGCTGGGCATGGCGGACGAGTAGGGCAGGCGCGTGCCCCGGACGCAGCGCAGCGCCACATGGCGGTGCGCTGCAGAGCCGGGGCCCATTCTTGCTGTGTGGCTTTCTGGGTCCCGGTTCTGCACCGCGGCGCTTGCGCGCCGCAGCGCGCCCGGGACACGAGCTATCGCCTTCCGGGGACGTGACCGCATGGACGAGACCACGCTGCAATTCTATCGGCAGAACGCCCAGTCCTACGCGGACTGGGCCAAGGCGCCATCGACGAGGCTGCTGGGCTTTCTCGCGCTGCTGCCATCCGGCGGCTCGATCCTCGAACTCGGCTGCGGCGCCGGCAATCATGCGGCGGTGATGCTGGCGCAAGGTTTTTCGCTGCGCGCGACCGATGGCTCGCCAGAGATGGCAGAGATCGCGTCCCAGCGGCTCGGTCATCCCGTCGAGGCGATGCGGTTCGACCAGCTGGATGCGCGCGACGCCTATGACGGCGTCTGGGCGAGCGCTTGTCTACTTCACGTCCCGCGCGACGAGCTTGCCGGCATCCTCGCGCGAATTCATCGCGCGCTGAGGCCGTCCGGCGTGTTCTATGCCAGCTACAAGATGGGCGAGAACGACGGGCGGGACAGCCTCGGGCGATACTACAGCTACATATCGCCCGAGTGGCTCGAAGCGACCTACGCCAGCGCAGGATCGTGGCTCACGCTGACGTCGGAGACCTCAGTGATTCAGAGCTTCGACCAGACTCCCGCCAACATGCTGAATCTCGTCGTTCGCAAGGCCGCCGTCTGATCCCTCAAACCACCCTGAAGATCGCCAGCGCCAGCACGGCCTGCGCGAGGAAGCCGACGGTGAAGGCCAACGTGCGGAACACCGGGACCCCCAGCGCATAGACGATCAGATGCGCGACGCGCGACCAGAAATAGACGGCGCAGGCGAGCACGGTCCATTTCGAGGAATAGTCGATCGCGTTGAGGATCAGCACCAGCGGCGCGAACAGCACGAGGTTCTCGACCGCGTTGTCGTGGGCGAACATCAGGCGGTTCGCCCATTCGGCCTGTGGCTTGTCGCCGCGCGAGGGGTTGGCCATCGCGCCACTGAGCCCGCGCACCTGGCAGCGGTTGATGGTGTAGGGAATCCAGAGGATGCCGGTCAGGATCACCGTCAGTGTCAGCCAGAACAATTCACGCGTCATAACCCGGTCCCCTCATTCGTCACTGTGCTGAAAGCGAGCTTATACGAAAGCGCGCGCCGTTGCGCTATGCGCGAACCCTGACATAGCTGCCCGGCGCGTCCTCGATCGGGGGCAGAGCTTCGCTCCCGACCACGCGCGCCGGGACTTCCTCGGGATCGAGGGAGCCCAACCATTCGCGCCAGTCCGGCCACCATGAGCCCTTGTGCTCGACGGCGCCCTTCATCCACTCGGCGACGTTGACGCCCTTGATGTTGTCGTTGGTCCAGTACTGGTACTTGTTCGAGGCGGGCGGATTGACCACGCCGGCGATGTGGCCCGAGCCTGACAAGACGTATTTCACCGGGCCGCCGAAGAATTGCGAGCCGTACAGCACCGACTCGGCCGGTGCGATGTGGTCCTCGCGGGTGGCGAGGTTGTAGACGGGCACCATGACCTTGGAGAGATCGAGCAGGGTGTTGTCGAGCACCATCGTGCCCGTGGACAGCCGGTTCTCCAGATAGCAGTTGCGCAAATAATAGGAATGGTTTGACGCGGTCATGCGCGTCGCGTCCGAATTCCAGTGCAGCAGGTCGAACGCGCTCGGCTGCTGGCCCTTTAGATAATTGCTGACGACGTAGGACCAGATCAAATCGTTGGAGCGCAGCATGTTGAAGGCCATCGCCATCTTGGAACCTTCGAGCACACCGGCCGCCTTCATGTCCTGCTCGAGCGCTGCGATCTGCTCTTCGTCGACGAACACCAGCAGATCGCCGGCATGGGTGAAGTCGACTTGCGCGGCAAAGAACGTCGCCGACGACACCCGCTGGCGGCGCTTCTCGGCGAGCCAGGCCAGCGTGGTCGCGAGCATCGTGCCGCCGACGCAATAGCCGGCGGTGTGCACCTTCATCTCGCCGGTGACCTTCTCGATCACGTCCATCGCCGTGAGCGGGCCTTCCTTCATGTAGTCTTCCCAGCTCTTGGCACCGAGCTTCTTGTCGGGATTGACCCATGAGATCACGAACACGGTGATGCCCTGGTCAACGCACCACTTGATGTAGGATTTCTCCGGCTTGAGATCGAGGATGTAGAACTTGTTGATCCAGGGCGGGATGATCAGAAGCGGCGTGCGCAGCACGTTCTCCGTGGTCGGAGAATACTGGATCAGCTGCATCATCTCGTTCTGGTAGATCACCTTGCCCGGCGTCGTCGCCATGTTGACGCCGACGACGAGATTATCCGGGTTGGACTGGCGGATCTTCAGCATGCCTTTGCCGGCCGCGATGTCCTCGGCCAGCATCTTCAGACCGCGCGCGAGGTTCTCGCCGCTGCTTGCGACCGTCTCGCGCAGCACTTCCGGATTGGTCAGCACGAAGTTCGACGGCGAGATCGCGTTGGTGACCTGCTGGACGTAGAACTCGGCCTTGCGGCGGGTCTGCGGGTCGAGCCCTTCGGCGTCGCGCACCAGCTCCTGCGCAAATTTGGTGGTGAGCAGATACAGCTGCATCATGAAATCGAAGAACTGGTTCGACTTCCATTCCGGATCGGCAAAGCGCTTGTCGCGCGGCGACGGCGCGATCGCGGGTGCGGCGTCCTGGCCGGCCATGCGGCGCGCCGCCGAGCCCCAGAGGTCGAGATAGTCCTTGGCGAGCTTGGTCTGGAGATCCGACGAACGCGTTTGGTCCGACAGCCAGTATTCGGCGACCGAGGTGAAGGTCTTCACGACCTCGGTGAGCTCGGCCGGCGGACGATCCTGCACCTCGCCGCTCTCGCGCGGCTTCAGATACGCGGCGAGCGCCTTGCCGCCGCTCTCCAACGCCTGCGCGACATTCATCGCGAAGGCGTTCGCATCGAACTTTGTCTCGGATTTGGGCGTATCGGTCGTGGCGGTACTCATGAGCAGAACAGTAACGATTCATTCCGTATTCGTCACCGCGAAGCTCGCATCTTTGGCGCTAAACACGCACCAAGATGTGCTGCACTGCGACAAGGCTTCTTGGTTTGGTCACAATCAGGGTGCAACTCTTGGACCATTGGGGCCTTGGATGTTTTCTCGCTCGTACCATTTGTGGGCAGCAATGGTTTGAGCTTGGGCAGGTTGGTGGGATAAGCTCCCTCCAGCCTTGCGTTGGGACGAGTAGGGGATTTCCCAAGTGTTGGCGTTGAGGGACCTGCAAAAGTCGCTGCCGATCTGCGGCGCGCTGCTGACGATGGCGCTCGCCCTGGGCGGCTGCTCGAGTCAGCTGGCGGATTACACACCCACCGACGCGCAAGCCCATCCCAGGGAGCCCGGCACCTACCTTCCGGTGCACGATTTGCCGCCCGATCGTGATCAGGCGATCATCCCGCCGGACCAGCGCGCCAAGATCGAAGCCGAGCTTGCCGCCGCGCGCGACCGCCAGTCCGTCGCCGCCAAGGATGCGAAGTAGCGCGGTGCAAGGTAATCGCTGGCGCCCTCGCCACTCCGTGCTAAAAAGGCCTCAGTTCAGCCGAGAGTCAGGGCGAAGGTGCTCAGCCCTTGTCGCCGAAATGCGCTCCAAGTAATTGATTTTGAGCGGTTTTTGCGCAAGGGGCGGTTGCCTTTCAGACGGGCGTCGTAGCCTGTCGATTCTGTCCTGACCGGTTGCCCGGAGCCCAGAGAGCCATGGACGATTTTTACCGCATCCGCCGCCTTCCGCCTTACGTGTTCGAGCAGGTCAATCGGGCCAAGGCAGCCGCGCGGAATGCCGGCGCCGACATCATCGACCTCGGCATGGGCAATCCGGACCTGCCGGCGCCGGCGCATGTGCTGGAGAAGCTGAAGGAGACCCTCGGCAAGCCGCGAACAGATCGCTACTCGGCCTCCCGCGGTATCCCTGGCCTACGCCGGGCCCAGGCCGCCTATTACGAGCGCCGCTTCGGGGTGAAGCTCAACCCCGACACCCAAGTTGTGGCGACGCTCGGCTCCAAGGAGGGCTTTGCCAACGTGGCCCAGGCGATCACCGCGCCGGGCGACGTCATCCTCTGTCCGAACCCGAGCTACCCGATTCACGCCTTCGGCTTTTTGATGGCAGGCGGTGTGATCCGCTCGGTCCCCTCGGAGCCGACGCCGGAGTTCTTCGAGGCGGCGGAGCGGGCGATCGTGCATTCGATCCCGAAGCCGCTCGCGCTGGTCGTCTGCTACCCCTCGAACCCGACCGCCTATGTCGCGAGCCTCGACTTCTACAAGGACCTCGTCGCGTTTGCGAAGAAGCACGAGATCCTGATCCTGTCCGATCTCGCTTATGCCGAGGTCTATTTCGACGAGAACAACCCGCCGCCCTCGGTGCTCCAGGTGCCCGGCGCGATCGATGTCACCGTCGAGTTCACCTCGATGTCGAAGACCTATTCGATGGCCGGCTGGCGCATGGGCTTTGCCGTCGGCAACGACCGCGTGATCGCGGCACTCGCCCGCGTCAAATCCTATCTCGACTACGGCGCCTTCACGCCGGTTCAGGTCGCCGCGACCGCGGCGCTGAACGGGCCCGACGATTGCATCAAGGAGATGCGCGACACCTATCGCAAGCGCCGCGACGCGCTGGTGGAATCGTTCGGCCGGGCCGGCTGGGAGATCCCGCCGCCGGAAGCCTCGATGTTCGCCTGGGTGCCGCTGCCGGAGGCCTTTCGCAGCGTCGGCAGCATGCAGTTCGCGACCCTGATGGTGGAAAAATCCGGTGTCGCGGTGTCGCCTGGCGTCGGCTTCGGCGAGCATGGCGAAGGATATGTCCGCATCGCCATGGTGGAAAACGAGCAACGGATCAGGCAAGCCGCGCGCGGCGTGCGCCGCTTCCTTGAAAGCGGCATCGAAACGTTGCACAACGTCGTTCCGCTCGCCAACCGGCGCTAATTCTCTTCTGCAGGTTCACTAAAGCATCATGGTTGCACCCCTGAAAGTGGGCATAGCGGGGCTCGGCACCGTGGGTGCCGAAGTCGTCCGTTTGATTGAAACGCAGGCCCGCGTGCTCGCTGGCCGCAGCGGTCGCGGCATTCGCGTCGTCGCCGTCACCGCGCGCTCGAAGGCCAAGAAGCGCAGCATCGATCTGCGCGGCGTCGAATGGGTGAAGGACCCGATGGTGCTGGCCACGCATCCCGAGGTCGACTGCTTCGTCGAGCTGATGGGCGGCGCCGGCGATCCCGCGTTGTCGGCGGTCGAAGCCGCGCTCAACGGCGGCAAATCGGTCGTCACCGCCAATAAGGCGCTGCTGGCCAAGCACGGTTTGAAGCTTGCAAAGGCCGCCGAAAAGCACGGCGGCGCGCTGAATTTCGAGGCAGCGGTCGGTGCGGCGATCCCTGTCATCAAGACGTTACGCGAAGGCCTTGCCGGAACCGGCATCAACCGCGTCTACGGCATCCTCAACGGCACCTGCAATTACATCCTGACCCGGATGGAGCAGGAGGGCCTGTCCTTCGCCGAATGCCTCAAGGATGCGCAGCGGCTCGGCTATGCCGAGGCCAACCCGTCCTTCGACGTCGACGGCCACGACACGGCGCAAAAGCTGGCCATTCTCGCCAGCCTCGCTTTCGGCACGAAAGTTGCTCAAAGCGCGGTGTATGTCGAAGGTATCTCCTCCATCGCGCCGGAAGATCTGCGCGCCGCTGACGATCTCGGTTACCGGCTCAAGCTGCTCGGCGTTGCCGTGCGCACCGCCAAGGGCATCGAGCAGCGCGTGCATCCGACCATGGTTCCAAAATCCTCCTCGATCGCGCAGGTGATGGGTGTCACCAATGCGGTCACGATCGATGGCGAGGGCATCCCGCCGATCACGCTGGTCGGTCCCGGCGCCGGCGGTGCTGCAACCGCATCCGCCGTCGTCGCCGACATTGCGGATGTTGCGCGCGGCATCCGCGCCAATCCGTTCGGTCGGCCGATCTCGCATCTGCGCGACACCAAGAAGGCGCCGATGGAGCGGCATGAAGGCGGCTACTACATCCGCCTCCTGGCGCGCGATTTCCCGGGCACCGCGGCTCGGATCGCGACCCGGCTCGCCGAGCAGAAGATTTCGATCGAGTCGATCGTGCAGCGTCATCCCAATGGCGGCGCTGCGCCCGCAGATGGCAAGGCGGTGCCCGTGCCCGTGATCCTGATCACCTATGCCACGCACGAGGACGCGGTGCGCCGCGCGCTCGCCGCCGTGCAGAAGGACAAAGTGATCAGCGGACGGCCGCAGGTCATCAGGATCGAGAAGAACTGAGCATGCAATGACACGGTTCGAACGAACTGTGGGTGTTACGAGTTGATGCGGACGGAGATGTCCGTCCCAAACTGTTTCGAAGGAGTTAGCCGATGTCGACCCATATTTCAGTCCCGCCGCAAGCGTTGCTCGAGCGCATCCTCACGCTGGAGATCGTGCGGGTGACGGAGCGGGCGGCGGTGTCCTCGGCGCGGTTGCGCGGGCACGGGCAGGAGAAGGCGGCCGACCAGGCCGCGGTGGACGCCATGCGGCGCGAGCTCAACAAGCTGCCGATCCAGGGCACCATCGTGATCGGCGAGGGCGAGCGCGACGAGGCGCCGATGCTCTTCATCGGCGAGAAGGTTGGCATGAACGCCGGCCCTGAGGTCGACATCGCGGTCGACCCGCTCGAAGGCACCACGCTGTGCGCCAAGAACATGCCGGGCTCGATTGCCACCATGGCGATGGCCGACGGCGGCACGTTGCTGCACGCCCCCGACGTCTATATGCAGAAGCTCGCGATCGGGCCGGGCTATGACAAGGGCGTCGTCGATCTCGATGCGAGCCCTGCCGACAACGTCCGCCGCCTCGCCAAGGCCAAGGGCGTCAAGGCCGAAGGGATCACCGTTCTCGTGCTCGACCGTCCGCGCCATGCCAGCATCATCGAGAGCGTGCGCTCGACGGGCGCGGCCGTGCGCCTGATCACCGACGGCGACGTTGCCGGCGTGATCCACTGCGCCGACCCCGACAATACCGGCGTCGACATGTATCTCGGCACCGGCGGTGCGCCGGAAGGCGTGCTCGCCGCCGTGGCGCTGCGCTGCATCGGCGGCCAGATGCAGTGCCGCCTGATCCTCGACTCCGACGAGAAGCGCGAGCGCGCCGCCAAGATGGGCGTCAACGATCCCAAGATGATCTACGGGATCGAGGACATGGCGCGCGGCGACTGCCTGTTCGCCGCCACCGGTGTTACCACGGGCTCGCTGCTCTCCGGCGTCAAGTTCCGCAAGGACGGCGTGATCGAGACCGAGACGGTGGTGATGCGCTCCGTGACCGGTACCGTGCGCTACATCAAGGCCGAGCACCGCGAGCTCGCGAAATTCCATCTGGATTAGGTCACGACACGCGACCTCATTCCGGGCCTGCGTCTCGCGACGCATCCCGGAATGAGCAAGAACAACAACATTCGGGGAAGCGCCCATGTCCGATCTCTCCGCCGTCAAAGCCCTCGTCTTCGACGTGTTCGGCACGGTCGTGGACTGGCGCACCAGCCTGATCACCGACTTCATGTGGTGGGGGAAGGGCCGGGGCATCAGCGCCGACTGGACCGCCTTGGTCGACGGCTGGCGCGCGGTCTATTCGGCCTCGATGGACGAGGTGCGCAAGAACCCGCAGAACGGCTACGTCATGCTCGACGATCTACATCGCCGCTCGCTGGAAAAGCTGGTCGCGCAGTTCGCGATCAAGGGTCTCACCGAAGCCGATCTCGACCACCTCACCAAGGGCTGGCACCGCCTCAATCCCTGGCCCGACAGCGTCGCGGGGCTCACGCGGCTGAAGACAAAATTCGTGATCTCGCCGCTGTCGAACGGCAACGTCGCGCTGCTCACCAACATGGCGAAGTTTGCAGGCCTCCCCTGGGACCTCATCATGTCGGCCGAGCTGTTCGAGCACTACAAGCCCGATCCCGAAACCTATCTCGGCGCCGCGCGGCTGCTCAGCCTGAAGCCCGAACAGGTGATGATGGTCGCCGCGCACAATTACGACCTGAAGGCCGCGCAGAGCTATGGCCTGAAGACCGCCTTCGTGGCGCGGCCGACCGAGTACGGTCCGCTGCAGAAGATCGATTTCGAAGCGACCGGCGATTGGGACATCGTCGCCAAGGATTTTGGCGGGGTCGCCGACAAGCTCGGGTGCTGATCGCCGCTCAGGCTGAGCCGGCAGTCCGGGCAGCACATGTGGCCGCCCGGACTGATCCTGAGGCCTACAACGTCATCTGCATCGGTTCGGGATAGTAGTGAAACCCGTCGCCGGCCTTGGCGACATGGCCGTAGCCCGGCCAGGCAAAGTGATAGGACATCACCGGAATCTTGTTGGCCGCAAGCATGGTCAGCAGTTTGACACGCGACTCCGCCGCCTGCTTCGGGTCTGTGTCGTAGGAGAATTCCATCCGGGGGCGCTCCAGCAGCAGCACGGCATGGTGCGAGAGATCGCCGAGGAAGGCGAACGACTTGCCGGCTGACGAGACCATGAAGATGGTGTGGCCGACGGTGTGACCGGGCGCCGCGATTGCCTGCACGCCGGGCAGGAATTCCTCTCCATCCTTGAAGAACTTGATGCGGTCGCGGACCGGCAGCAGGTTCTTGCGGGCGTGAACCACAAAATCCTTGGCCGGGCTGCCCAGCTTGCCTTCGTCGGTCCAGAAGTCGAAATCGGTCTGGGAGATGTAGATCTGCGCGTTCGGGAACAGCGGCTTGCCGCCGTCGTCCACGATGCCCCCGATGTGGTCGATATGGGCATGCGAGCAGACCACGGCGTCGATGTCCTCCCGCTTGATGCCGGCTTCGGTCATGCTCTTCTGCTGCCGGCCGGTGGTCGGGCCGAACATCTTGGAGGTGCCCATGCCGGTGTCGAACAGGATCAGCTTGTCGCCGGTGTTCACGATCGGCGAGTTCTGCTCGAGCACGACATTGTCCGGCGACAGGAAATTGTCGGCGAGCATCTTCTTCACTTCTTCCTTGGGAACGCCGGTGAAGGTGCCGGAGGGATCGCCAAGCGGAAGCGGGCCGTCGGACACGATGGTGACTTCGGCATCGCCGAGAACGAAGCGGTGCCAGTAGGGCGTCTGGGTGCCGAGCTTGGGCGCGCGTGCGAGCGCACTGCTGCCGAGCATTGCGCTGGCGCCGAATCCTGCGCCAAGCGAGAGCAGGGATCGACGTGAGACATTGAGCGTCATGCGTTTCCTCCATTTTCTGTTTTGATCCGCACGATTTTTCGCGCGTGATATTCGGCCCTGAGGCCTGCGCAGCGATGCTGCGCCGGTTCAGACAAGCTCGCAAGTGGAATTGGTTTTCGACTTGCAGGTTACGTCGAAAACAATCGATGATTGTGTCACGATTGTGTTCGCTGACACCATGATGTGCAGTCGCGCTTACGTCACGACGCGCGTATTCCACTGCACGAACTTCGAGCTGCGCTGACAGCGGTCGTCCGCAATCTCACGCGATCCGCAGTGCGAGGTCGTTTGCTTCCGCCTCCGCAAAGCCTGCCTGCAAAACCTCTTCGCGCTTGTGGCGCAGATGCGCACGCAGGATGTGCGACAGGCCGGCGCCGTCGCGCCGCTGCAGCGCGTTGAGGATCGCTTCGTGCTCGCTGACGGCGAACGCCCAGCGCTGCGGCGTCATCGGCGTCACGTAGCGCGCGCGGCGGATGCGCGCGGTCACGGAGGCGTAGAGCCCAGTCAGCGCGGGATTGCCGGCGGCTGCGACGATGCCTTCGTGAATGGCGCGGTTGCCGCGGTAGTACTGGATCAGATCGCCGTCGCGATAGTGCCGCACCATCTCCTCATGCGCGGCGGCGATGGCGCCGATCTCGACGTCGGTGATGCGCTCGCAGGCGAGTTCGCCGGCCAGCGCCTCCAGACCCTGGCAGACCTCAAAGAGGTCGCGCATGTCCTTGTCGGTCAGCTTTGCCGCGCGCGAGCCGCGGTGGGGCAGGAGCTGCACGAGGCCCTCGGCGGCGAGTACCTTGAGCGCCTCGCGCAGCGGCGTGCGCGAGATCTCGAGCCGCTCGCACAGCTCGCGCTCGGGAATGCGCGCGCCCGGCGGAATTTCGCCGTCGAGCAGAATGGCGCGGATGCGGCCGACGACCTCCTCATGAAGCATGGGTCAATCTCTATTTTGCATTCAAAAGCGAATTAATCAGCGAAGGAACAAAGATTGTAGCTTGAAAATCCAAATTTTTGCATTCAAAAATGTAAAAAACACAGGGAATATAGGAAATGGACCAGGCTGCAGAGGCGGAAGACCTCGTTTTTGAATGCAGGAACGGCATCGGTTGGATCACCTTCAACCGCCCGCAGGCCCGCAACGCTTTCACTTTCGCCATGTACGAGCGGCTCGCAGCCATTTGCGAAGAGGCCAACGACGATCGTTCGCTCAAGGTCCTTGTGCTGCGCGGGGCCGGCGACAAAGCCTTCGCCTCGGGCACCGACATCAATCAGTTCCGCGAGTTCAAGACGCCGCAAGATGCGATCGACTACGAGAACCGGATCGACCGGGTGCTCACCACACTCGAGCAGTGTCGGGTGCCGACCATCGCGGCGATCAACGGGTTCTGCACCGGGGGCGGGGCGGGGATTGCCGCCGCCTGCGACCTGCGTATCGGCACGGCAAGCACGAAGATTGGCTTTCCGATCGCACGCACCCTCGGCAATTGCCTGTCGATGTCCAATGTCAGCCGTCTCACCGCGCTCATTGGTGCGGCGCGCGTCAAGGATCTGATTTTCACTGCGCGTCTCGTCGAGGCCGCAGAGGCCGCCAGTGTCGGGCTGCTCGGCGAGGTCGTCGATGATCTTGCAGCGCTGGACAAGCGCGCCGACGAGGTCGCCCGGCTCTTGGCCAGCCACGCCCCGCTGACACTGACCGCCACCAAGCAGGCGGTGGCCCGCCTGCAAAGGCGGCTGACGCGGGAGGAGGGCGAAGACCTCATCCTGCTGTGCTACACGAGCCAGGATTTTCGCGAAGGGCTCGATGCTTTCCTCAACAAGCGCGCCCCGCAATGGCGCGGCCAATAGGACGCCCCGATGCAAAGCGATCGATCGCAACCCACCTCCCGCCGCGCAGGCCCGCTCGCCGGCCTCAAGGTCGTCGATCTCACCCATGTCATGGCGGGACCGACCTGCACCCTGATGCTCGCCGACATGGGCGCCGACGTCATCAAGATCGAGAAATCGCCGAACGGCGACGACACCCGCCATTCCGTGCCGCCGAAGATCGGTGACGAGGCGGCCTCTTTCCTGATGATGAACCGCAACAAGCGTGGCATCGTGCTGGACCTCAAGACCGACGGCGGCAAGCAGGTGTTGCGGCGGCTGATCGCGACCGCCGACGTGCTGGTCGAGAATTTTGCGCCGGGCGCCATGGAGCGGCTCGGCTTCGGCTATGAAGCGCTGCACAAGCAGCATCCGGCGCTGATCTATTGCTCGCTGTCCGGCTTCGGCCGCACCGGTCCCTACAAGGACCGCAGGGGATTTGACCTCGTCGCGCAGGCCATGAGCGGCATCATGAGCTTTACCGGCGAACGCCCCGACGGCCCGCCCGTCAAATGTGGCCCACCGCTGTCCGACATCACCGCCGGCCTGCTCGCGAGCATGGGCATCCTCGCCGCCTACACGCACCGCCTCAAGACCGGCGAAGGGCAGTGGGTCGAGACCTCGCTCTATGAGGCCGCCCTGGTGCAGACCTACTGGCAGTCCACCATCGCACTGGCCGCGGGCACCGCGCCACGCGCAATGGGCTCGGCCCATCCGCTCAACGCGCCATATCAGGCCTTCGAGGCCTCTGACGGCTGGCTCGTGGTCGGCGGCGCCAACAAGAAGCACTGGCTGTTGATGCTGGAGGCGCTCGGCGCCAGCGAACTCGCCGGCGATCCGCGCTTCGTCAACGGGGCCGACCGCATGGCCAATCTGAAGGAGCTCGAAGCCGTCCTGAGCGAGCGCTTCCGCACGAAGTCGCGGGCGCATTGGCTGGCGGCGCTGGACGAGAAGGGCGTGCCATGCGGACCCGTGCACGACATGCTGGAGGCGCTGAGCGATCCGCAGACGCTAGCGCGCGAGATGGTCGTCGAGGTCGAGCACTCCACGCTCGGTCCCGTCAAGACGATCGGTCTTCCCGTCAAGTTTTCGGAGACCCCAGGCAAAGTGCGCACGGGCGCGCCGGTCTACGGTGAGCATACGAGCGAGGTGCTGGCCGAATACGGGTTCGACCAGAAGCAGATCGAAGCGCTCGAAAAAGAAGGCGCGATCGTCCTGGCATCAGGGAGGCGCGAGGAACGCGTCGCCTGACCGGACTGCCGATAGAACACAAAAACAAAACACAAAAAGCTGGAGGAAATCATGGGTGGGACGTCAAAGCTTCTGCTGTGTGCGGCTGCTTCCGTGCTCGCCGGCACGATGCCGGCGCTCTCGGCCTGGCAACCGCAAAAGCCGATCGAGTTCATTGCCACGGCCGGGCCGGGCGGCGGCACCGACAATATCGCCCGCGCGGTGCAGAACATCATCACCAAGTACAAGCTGACGGACCAGCCGATCGTCGTCGTCAACAAGGGTGGCGGTAGCGGCGCCGAAGGCTATGTCTATGGCAAGGCCTCCGCCGGCGATCCCTACAAGGTGATCTTCGGCACGTCGAACGCCTGGCAGCAGCCGCTCGTCTCCAAGGTCGCCTTCAACTACACCGATCTCACCCCGATCGCAGCGATGGCGCAGGACGAGTTCTTGCTCTGGGTCAAGCAGGACTCGCCTTTCAAGACGGCGGGCGATTATTTGAAGGCGGCCGCATCGGGCGACTTCAAGATGGGCGGTGCGCAGTCCAAGGACACCGACGAGGTGCTGACGCGCATGATCGAGAAGACCGGCAAGGTCAAGCTGACCTATATCCCCTTCAAGAGCGGCGCCGAGACCGCCGTGCAGCTCGCCGGCGGCCACCTCGATTCCCACGTCAACAATCCCAGCGAGAGCCTCGGGCAATGGCGCGGCGGCACGCAGCGGCCGCTCTGCGTGTTCAGCCCGAAGCGGCTGCCGCAGGGCGCCAAGGTCACCGCGACCGAAGGCTGGGGCGACGTTCCGACCTGCGCCGAGCAGGGGCTCGACATCAAGCAATATGAGCAGCCGCGCACGGTGTGGCTCCCCGGCAAGGTCACGCCGGACCAGGCCGCGTTCTATGTCGACCTCATGAAGAAGGTGCAGGCGACGCCGGAATGGAAGGACTACATCGAAAAAACCTCCCAGGTCGACACGTTCCTGACCGGCGCCGAGTTCGACAAGTTCATCAAGGAGGACCTCGAACACGTCAAGCAGGTCGCGGGCGAGCAGGGCTGGCTCGTCAAGTGAGGCGGGGTGCTTGCATTACCTTTGATGGGAGCAGGGTTTCTCCACCAACTCCGCTGTCGTCCCCGCGAACGCGGGGACCCATACCGCGTGATCTCTCGATCCGTATCGGTCGTTGTACCGACGAAAATCTAACTTCCAGTCTTCGTCAAACGTCTCCCTGTGGTTATGGGTCCCTGCGTTCGCAGGGACGACAGCGAATGCTAGGGACGCGTGCGCCATGACCGGACCTTGTCCCACACCAGAGCGGAGCCCTCGATGATCTCGCGCCGCGCGCTTGAACTTGCGACCGCTGTCCTCACCGGCAGTTTTGGTATCGCGGTGGTGGTCCAGAGTCTCGACAACGGCATCGGCTGGTCGAGTGCGGGCGTGGAGTCCGGCACGTTCCCGTTCCTGACTGGCGTCATCATCGTGCTCGGGAGCCTCTACAATCTGGTGCGGGGCGTGATGCCAGTTGCCTCACTGGCAAATGTCCCCATCGCGATCACGCCGATCGAGCTGCGCCGGATTGCCAGCCTGTTCGTGCCGGCCACGGCCTTCGTTGCAGCGATCCCCCTGATCGGGATGTACCTCGCCTCGGCCGGTTACGTCTTCGCAGTGCTGGCAATCCCAAAACATCAATCCGTTCCGCGTGCGCTTGCCATGGCGCTTGCGACGGCAATCGGGCTTTACGTCGTGTTCGAGCGCATGTTCCAGGTCAGCCTGCCGCATGGCGCGCTCGCCGCCGCGTTCGGCCTCTGAGGACGAGGCCGATGGATAATCTCTCAGAGCTCCTCCACGGCTTCACCATCGCGGTCACCGTGCCGCATCTGGCCCTGATGGTGGTCGGCGTGCTGCTCGGCATCCTCGTCGGCGTGCTGCCGGGGCTGGGCGCGCCGAACGGCGTGTCGCTGCTGCTGCCGCTGACCTTCGGCATGCAGCCGGTCTCGGCGATCATCCTGCTCTCCAGCATGTATTGGGGCGCACTGTTCGGCGGCTCGGTCACCTCGATCCTGTTTAACATTCCCGGCGAGCCGTCCTCCGTCGCAACCACCTTCGACGGTTACCCGATGGCGCGCGACGGACGGCCGACGACGGCGCTCGCCACCGCCTTCGGCTCGGCGGCGTTCGGCGCGTTGATCGGCGTCATCCTGATCACCTTCCTCGCCTCCTGGGTGGCGCAGGTCGCGCTCGCGTTCGGGCCGGCTGAATATTTCGCGGTCTATTTCCTGGCCTTCGCGAGCTTCGTCGGCATGGGCGGCGCGGCGCCGATCAAGACCGTCGTGGCGCTGGCGATCGGCTTTGCCATCGCCGCCATCGGCATCGACACCGTGTCCGGCAGCGTCCGTCTCACCATGGGTGTGGACGAGCTGGTCAAGGGCGTGAACTTCGTCGTCGCGGTGATGGGCCTGTTCGGCATCGGCGAGTTGTTGGTGGCCGTCGAAGAAGAGTTTCACGCCCGCGCGGTCTCCTCGAAGATCGATTGGCGCGAGGTGTTTCGCGCGGTCGGCCGCCTGCCCAGGCACAGCGTTGCACTGCTGCGCAGCGCTGCGATCGGCTGCTGGATGGGGATCACCCCGGGTGGCCCGACCGCGGCCTCCTTCATGAGCTATGGCATCGCCCGCCGCTTCTCGCGTCGGGGCCGATATTTTGGCACCGGCGAGGTCGAAGGCATCATCTCGCCGGAGACGGCCGACCATGCCGCCGGCACCAGCGCGCTGCTGCCGATGCTCTCGCTCGGCATTCCCGGCTCGGCAACCGCGGCCGTCATGATGGGCGGGCTGATGATCTGGGGTCTCAATCCCGGGCCGATGTTGTTCGTTGACCAGAAAGACTTCGTCTGGGGTCTGATCGCCTCGATGTATGTCGGCAACATCGTCGCCGTCGCGCTGGTGCTGCTCACCGTCCCGGTCTTTGCCGCCCTGATGCGGATTCCGTTCGTGATCATCGCGCCGCTGATCGTGATCATCTGCGTCGTCGGCGCTTATTCCGTGTCGAACTCCTATCTCGACGTGGTCACGATGCTCGGCTTCGGCATCGTCGGCTATCTCTTCAAGAAGCTGTTCTATCCGCTGGCGCCGCTCGTACTCGCGATCGTCATCGGCGACAAGGCCGAGGATGCGTTCCGGCAGTCGATGCTGATGTCAAAGGGATCGCTCGGGATCTTCTTCGCAAACAAGCTGGTGACGTGCCTGATCGTGGGCGGCGTTGCGCTGCTGCTGCTTCCGCTCGTGCTGCAGCTCGCACGCCTGCTTCACAAGCCTGCGCCACCCACCAATGAGACGACTGCTCAGGAGAAGGTGATCATATGACCGCAAAGCCGCTCATCGCACTGGCCATGGGAGACCCCGCCGGCATCAGCCCGGAGCTGACGGCGAAGCTTGTGGTGCAGGACGATATCCGCGCGAGCTGCCGGCTCGTCGTGATCGGCGACCGCCGCATCTTCGACGAGGGCGCGCGGGTCGCGGGCGTCAAGCCTGATATGAGCGTGGTGCAGCAGGGGGCCGACCTTCGGGCGGCGAAGGGCGATGCGCTGTTTGTCGATCTCGGTCATCTCGATCCCAAAGAGGTCGAACCGAAAGCTGCGACCCTTGCCGGCGGACAATTCGCGCTGGCCAATTACCGGCGCGCGCTAGAACTCGGGCGCGATGGCAGCGTGGACGCCGTCTGCTTCACTCCCTTCAACAAGCAGGCGATGCGGCTGGCCCGCGCCGAATATGACGACGAGATCGCGTTTTCCGCGGAGGTGGTCGGTCTCAAGACACCGGCGAGCGAATTCAACGTGCTCGATCGGCTCTGGAACGGACGGGTCACCTCGCATATCCCGCTGAGGGATGTCGCTGCAAAGCTGTCTGGCGAACGCATCCACCGCGCGCTCAGGCTGACCGATGCCTGCATGCGCAACGCCGGCTTTGCGCGGCCGCGCATTGCGGTTGCAGGCCTCAATCCGCACGCCGGCGATGGCGGCAATTTCGGTCGCGAAGAGATCGATGTGATCGCACCCGTGGTCGAGGCCGGCCAGCGCGAGGGTATTGCCGCCGAGGGGCCGTTTCCCGCCGACACGGTGTTCCTGCGCGCCAAGAACGGTGCCTTCGATGCAGTGCTGACGATGTATCATGACCAGGGCCAGATCGCGATGAAGCTGATGGGCTTTGACCGCGGTGTGACCCTGCTCGGCGGTTTCCCATTCCCGATCTGCACGCCCGCGCACGGCACTGCCTACGACATCGCGGGCCAGGGCATCGCCTCGATCGGCGCCAGCCGAGCCGCCCTGCTGCTTGCGGCGGAGATGGCTGCTCGCCGGGCTGCATGATTGCCGACGAATCACGCAGTTTGGCCGGTTTGCGGGAAAAACCGGAAACTTCCGCGGCAGAGCGGCGTTGCCATTGCCATGATCGTCTCCACTTCGGAGCTGGCACATGGACGAAGGTGGCGTGCAACGGAGGACTGTGAATAGGGCCTGGTCCATCGGCCGCGCCTGGCCGGCTTACGTCGTTCTAGTCCTGGCTTTGGCGGCTGCGCCTGTCGTCGCGGCCGAGATGAACTCGGCTGCTGTCAACGCCGCCGAGCCGTCCAAGAAGACGTTATCGAAGGAGACGCCAACACCGGCGGGAGTCCGGCTCCAGGTCCTCCTCGACAGGGCTCACTTCTCGCCCGGCGAGATCGACGGTAGATTTGGCGAGAACGCGAAGAAAGCGCTGCGGGCCTATGCGGAGGCCCGGCAATTACCGGGCTCGGACACCATGACGGATGATGTCTGGACAGCGCTGCGGGCGGACGACCGGCCGGTGACGCTGACCTACACCATCACCGGGCAGGACGTGGCGGGTCCTTTCCTGAACAAGCTGCCGTCGAAACTGGAAGACATGAAGGACATCCCGAAGCTGGGCTTCGCCAATCCGCGTGAGGCCCTGGCCGAGAAGTTTCACATGAGCGAGCAACTTCTGGCGGCGCTCAACCCGGGTCGCCATTTCGATCGTGCCGGCGAGACCATCGTCGTGGTCGACACCACCAGCGGAGGCGAGGGGACGCCTGCCAAGGCTGACAGGGTCGAGGTCGACAAGGTCAGGCAGACGGTAAAACTGTTCGACAAATCGAATGCGCTGATCGGATTTTATCCGGCCACCGTCGGCAGCGAAGACAAGCCGTCACCCTCGGGCACGCTGAAGGTCACGGAGGTCAGCCGAAATCCGTACTATCGCTACAATCCCGACTATCACTTTAAGGGCGTTCATTCCCGCAAGCCCTTCACCATCAAGCCCGGTCCGAACAATCCGGTCGGCACCGTGTGGATCAACCTTTCGGCTGAGGGCTATGGCATTCATGGCACGCCTTCGCCGGGAAAGATCTCAAAGGCAGAGTCGCACGGCTGCGTCCGTCTCACCAATTGGGATGCGGAACGTGTTGCCGGCAGCGTGTCGAAAGGCACGCTGGTCGCGTTCGTGGACGCGCCGGCCAATGCCAGTGCTTCGGCGCGGTAGTGTCAGCTCATTCGCCGTTACTTCGTGATCGGCGTCACCAGCTCCTTGTCGGCTGTATCCACCACGAACACCGCCAGCAGTTTTGCGGGCTCGGTCTCACTGGCATTGGCGCTGACGGCATGGCGATCACCAGGGCGTTCGAAGAAGTTCTCTCCCTTGTGATAGACCTTGGCCGGTTCGTCGTTGACCTGACTACGGATCGCGCCTTCCAGGATGGTGGCGTAGATGAATGCGGAGCGCGGGTGCATGTGAGCCGGCGAGGAGCCTCCCGGACCATACTCGACCAGCACGCCCTTCATGCTCTTGCCCGGAACGTTCGGCAGGGCTTGGTCGAACACGACCGACACTTTTGCCATTGGCGCGGGCTCGGCCGCGTGGGCTGTCAGGACAGTTGCGGCATAAACCGCGGCTGCGATCAGCAATCTGCACATGGGTTATCCTTCTCAGAGGCTCGCGAGCCACGTCGCCAGCGGGATTTTCCCGAGCCGCGCTTCGCCTAGCGGATTCAGCGACGTGTCGTCGATGGGGGCGCCGTAATAGGACGCCTTCGGATCTCCGATCACGGGTCGGGCGTCGCCAGATGCCTTCAGGCGGCGTGCGATGAATTCGTTGAAGGGGGCTTTTTCGGGCCCTGCGATATCGATCGTGCCGTTGAGCGGCTTGCCTATTACGACTTCCGCGAGGCGATCAGCGACATCCTCGGCCGCGATCGGCTGAAACTGGGCTGAGGGAACGACGATCTTGCCGTCAATCACCCCCATTTCGCCGATGGCGCCGAGGAATTCGAAGAACTGGGTGGCGCGCACGATCGAGTAGGGGATCGAGGCGGCCTTGATGATGTTCTCCTGGGCGAGCTTGGCACGGAAATAGGGGATGTCGGGCGACCGTTCAGTCCCCACGATCGACAGCGCCACGTGATGCTTCACCCCCGCCGCAGCCTCCGCCGCGACGAGATTTTTGCTCGAGCGCTGGAAGAACTCGAGCACGGCGGCCGGCTCCCATGACGGCGCGTTGGCAACGTCGACGACGACATCCGCGCCCGCCAGCGCTGCTGCGAGGCCTTCGCCGGTCACGGCGTTCACACCTGATTTCGGCGAAGCTGGCACGGCGTCGTGGCCCTGCTGCTTCAGCTTCGCCACAAGCTTTGATCCGATCAATCCGGTCCCGCCGATCACGACGATCTTCATGGCCTGTCTCCTTGGAATTTTGCGAGCGTGGGGTGATCAAGGATGCCTGGTGCTCGCGCTCGACTGATGCGTGCGATGTTCTACAGGAGCAATGGGGCGGGCTCTTGCCTGAAACCGGCCTGCGTTATCGAAAAATGCGCAAGACATGTCGACGTGACGGAGACGACAATTGGTAAGGGGGCATGCCCTTGTGTCTTGAGCGCCCACCTGTATCAGGCGAGACCAACGGCCAGACGGGGATTGCGCAATCATTGCCGATTGCCGGTGTTTTGCCCGACGTGTCAAACGACGGGACCGGCCGAAAAGCCCAATGCTATCAGCCCCATTCTACTGTGCATGGGGTTGATTTCGAAGTTTTTGTTTGGAGCCTCACGCCGCGCAGACGATCACGCCGTACCAGCCGAGCCCGCGATAAGTCTCGTAACCCGGCGTCGCATGGAAGGCGACCATCGTGCCGGAGCGGTCCTGATAGAAGCCGGAGCGCTGGCCGTTGAGCGACAGCGAGACACGCTCGCTCAAAATGCCTTGGCCGTCGGAGGCGGCGATGACGCGAAAATTCGAGTCGACCAGCAGCACGCGGGCCTTGTCGGCGTCACCGACGCGGACGCCTTGCACGATCGCGCGCGCCTGCGGCTCCCAGTCGAAATGGATCGCGAGCACGCCGATCGGCGCGCCGTTGGCCTGGCCGCCGGCGCGGACGCTGGCGCAATAGGTTGCGACCTGCGCATTGCCGAGCAGGGACTGGTTCTCGACGTCGCCGGCGACATAGTCGTCGCCGGAGCGCAAGGTCTTCGCCTCGCGAAACCACTTTGTGTGGGCGACGTTCTGGCCGACCACACGAAAACGATCCGCGCGGCCGTTGGCGATGACGTTGCCGTCGAGGTCGCAAAGCCAGAGATCGAGATAGACGGTGTAGGCGCCAAGGATGACGCCGAGCCGTTGCGAAGCGTAGGTCACCGCTGCCGGCGCAGGCGACGCCGCGCAATCGACCACGGCTGAGTCGGTCGCCCACCAGCGCACGTCGCAGGTGCGCTCATAGAGGTTGCGGTCGATCAGCTCGACCGCGTTCAGCGAGAGGTCGACCATGCGCTCGCCGCGCGAACGCTGGCTCATGCGGTCGATCGAGGAAACGAGATCGCCGGTGCGCTTGGTCAGCTGGGATTCAAGCTCACGTGCGATGGTCTCGACCTGCTGGCCGACGCCGCGCACTTCCTGCGCCACCACCGCGAAGCCCGCGCCCTGTGCACCGGCGCGCGAGCTCTCGATCAGCGCGTTCAGCGCCAGCATCTTCATCTGGTTGGTGATCTGCTGGATCGACTTGGTCTTGTCGACCGCGATCTGGTTGACCTCCGCGGTCAGGCGGTTGATCAGCGCGGAAATGTCGGAATCATCGTCAGCGGGTTCGGTGGCGATCGGCTTGGCTTTGAGACCCAGCGCAGCAGACATCGGGAAGTTCCCTTGGCAATGAGGCCTGATCTGCAATGAACCCGGAACAATCACGTACAGATCGAATACGAGTCTTTTTCTAGGATTCAACCTAACGCCTGCTTAATTTGCTGTTTTGCGGGCTGCCCAAATGATAGTCACTCCGGCCCGCTGGACGGCCATCCACCGCTTTGTGTGGCCCGGCCGTTGCAAATCTCCGGGGTTTCCCGGCCAATCGGTCGGTGACCAGACGGCTCGTGCGATCGCCCGGGCCTGTAGTTCCCAACAGCCAGTCCCGACTCATGACGCCTCCCGCATCCGCACTGCCTGTCGAAGCGCCCCAGGCGTTCCTGGGGGTGGCGCGCTCGCTCACCGACAAGCTCTGGCGCGACCGGCTGGATGCCCGTGGGGCGGCCAAGGCGCTCGCCATCGTGCAGCGGCACCAGCTGCCGGAGCTGCTGGCGCGGGTGCTGGCGGGCCGCGGGGTCGATAGCGACGCGGTCGCCGACTTCCTCGATCCGACCATCCGCAAGCTCATGCCGGACCCGTTCACGGTGACGGAGATGGAGGCGGCGGCGAAGCGCATCGCGGACGCGGCAGCGAGGAGCGAGACGGTCGCGATCTTCGGCGACTACGATGTGGACGGCGCGACGTCGGCGGCGCTGCTGGCCTGGCATTTGCGCCATTGCGGGCTCGATCCGCTGATCCACATTCCCGACCGCATTTTTGAGGGCTACGGCCCCAACGTCGAGGCCGTTCGCGGGCTCGCGGCCAAGGGCGCCACGCTGCTCGTCACCGTCGATTGCGGCACCACCAGTATCGAGCCGCTGGCCGAAGCGAAGCGGCTCGGCATGTCGGTCGTCGTGATCGACCATCACCAGGCCGGTGACGTGCTTCCCGAGGTCGATGCGCTGGTCAATCCGAACCGACTCGACGATCTCTCCGGCCTTGGCCACCTCGCCGCTGTCGGCCTCGTGCTGGTCACGCTGGTCGCGGTCAACCGCGAGCTGCGCCAGCGCGGCTTCTGGAACGCGGAGATGCCCGAGCCGGATCTGCTCGGCATGCTGCATCACGTCGCGCTGGGCACCGTCGCGGATGTCGCGCCGCTGATCGGTCTCAACCGCGCTTTCGTCGCCAAGGGGCTGATCGCGATGCGGCGGCGCGACCATGTCGGCCACACCGCGCTGATGGATGTGGCGCGGCTCAACGGCCCTCCGGAAGCCTGGCATCTCGGCTTCATGCTGGGGCCGCGCGTCAATGCCGGTGGCCGCATTGGCCGCGCCGATCTCGGCGTGCGGCTCCTGCTCGAAGGCGACAGCGTTGAGGCTGCGCGGATCGCCGCTGAGCTCGATCGCCTCAACAGCGAGCGCCGCGTCATCGAGCAGGCCGCCGAAGCGCAAGCCGAAGCCGAAGCGCTCGCCTCGATCGGGCTCGAGGACAAGATTGGCGTGATCGTGACGGCCTCCGAAGGCTGGCACCCCGGCGTGGTCGGCCTTGTTGCCTCGCGCCTGAAGGAGAAGTTTTCGAGGCCGGCCTTTGCGATCGCGTTGGAGCCCGGCGGCATCGGCACTGGATCAGGCCGCTCGATCGCCGGCGTCGACATCGGTAAGGCGGTTCGGCAGGCGGTGACCGATGGCATTCTGCTCAAGGGCGGGGGCCACGCGATGGCCGCGGGCGTGACGCTGCGGAAAGAGAAGCTCGCCGAATTCCGCGCTTATCTCGAAAATGCGCTGGCGCGCGACGTCGCCGAGGCGCGCCACGTCAACGAGCTCTATATCGACGGCGCGGTCTCCGCGCGCGCAGTGACGACGGAGCTTGCGGCGACACTCAACCGCGCCGGTCCGTTCGGCAGCGGCAATCCGGAAGCCGTGCTGGCGCTGCCGGCGCACCAGCTCGTCTATGCCGACGAAGTCGGACAGGCTCACTTGAGGCTGCGCTTCAAGTCGGGCGATGGCGCCATTGTCAACGGCATCGCGTTCCGTTCGGTCGGCCAGAAGCTTGGCAATGCGCTTGCGGCCAATCGCGGCCAGCAACTGCATGTCGCGGGATCGCTGTCGGTCGACCGTTATCAAGGCGCCGAGCGCGTGCAATTCCGCGTCATCGATGTTGCTCTTCCGGACCAGGGGCCGTCCGTGATTAGATAAGATCATGCGAAGAAAATAACTCGCTCAAACAACAAAAAAGGGAGTGAACATGGCAGGGCAGGTTGAGGGCAAGGTCGCGCTGGTGACGGGCGGCGCGTCCGGCATTGGCGAGGCCATCGTCGAGCTTTTCTCGCGCGAGGGCGCGACCGTCATTGCGACAGATATCGACGAGCTGCGCGGCCCCGAGCTCGCCAAGCACATCACGAAAGCCGGCGGCAAGGCGATCTTCCTGGAGCAGGACGTCACGAGCGAAGAGCGCTGGATCGAGATCGTCGCCGAGATCGCAAAGCGCTACGGCCGGCTCGACATCATGGTCTCCAACGCTGGCATCGGCATTGCCGTGCCCTCGATCGTCGACATGACGCTGGGAGACTGGCGCAAGCAGAATGCGATCAATCTCGACGGCGTGTTTCTCTCGGTCAAGCATTGCCTTCCCCTGATGCGCAGGACCGGCGGCGGCTCGATTGTCATGATGTCCTCGCTCGCAGGCCTTCGCGGCTCGCCCGGCCTGTCGGCCTATTCGGCGACCAAGGGGGGTGTGCGGCTGTTCGCGAAATCAATCGCGATGGAATGTGCGGCGGCGGGCGACGGCATCCGCGTCAACTCCGTGCATCCCGGCATCATCGACACGCCGATCTGGGGCAAGATCCCGGCCGGTGCGACCGGCGCCGGCCAGAACGCGCCGATCGATCCCGAGGAGCGTGCGCGCGCCGTCACGCCGCTCGGCCGCTCTGGCCAGGCCGCGGAGATCGCCTCCGGCGTGCTGTATCTGGCGTCAGATGCCTCGCGCTACGTCACCGGCAGCGAGCTCGTCATCGACGGCGGCATGAACGCCGGCGGCGTGCCACGGCGGGCGTAGCCGACGCAGGGCAGGGCGGCGCGACGAGGGGCTGACGCTTGTGCGTTGCCCCTGTACAACGCCGGGAGCCGATCAAACGAGGTTTCTCTGCCATGGCGCACAGCCTGTCCCACGCCGCTTCATCCGCGTCCGCAACCGCCTCAGTGGGGTCGAATCGGCCGGATCTCGCCACCGACGCCATTCGCACTGCGCGCGAAGATCTCGCCGCCTGCTTCCGGATGGCCGCGCGCAACGGCTTTGAAGAGGGCATCTGCAACCATTTCTCGGCCGTGGTGCCGGGCCATGATGACCTCTTCCTGGTCAACCCCTACGGTTATGCCTTTCGCGAACTGACGGCCTCGAAGCTGCTGATCTGCGACTTCCACGGCAATGTGCTCGACGGCGAGGGCGTGCCCGAGGCGACCGCCTTTTACATCCACGCCGAGATGCACAAGCGCCTGCCGCGCGCCAAGGTCGCTTTCCACACCCACATGCCCTATGCGACTGCGCTGTCGATGACCGAGGGCGATCCGCTGATCTGGGCCGGCCAGACCGCGCTGAAATTCTACGGGCGCACGGCAGTCGACCGCGACTACAACGGTCTCGCCCTCGACAACCGCGAAGGCGCGCGCATCGCGTCCGCCGTCGGCAATGCCGACATCGTCTTCATGAAGCATCACGGCGTGATGGTGCTGGCGCCGACCATCGCGGAGGCTTGGGACGATCTCTATTATCTCGAACGCGCCGCCGAAGTGCAGGTGCTCGCGATGTCGACGGGCCGCAAAGTACTGCCGGTCGATCCCGCGATTGCGGCCGAGACCTACAGGCAGATGCGCGACGGCGATTCCGAATCCGCACGGCTGCATCTGGCTGCGGTTCGGCGTCAGCTCGATGCGGAAGAGCCGCAGTACCGGCACTGAGGCGACTTACGACCCCTGCCTCAGCTTCGCCAAGACCTTCAGCCCGCCATAGCCATCCGCCGGCGTGATCCCCGCGCGCTGCTGAAAATCCTTGATCGCCTTCATGGTGTCGTTGCCGACCCGGCCGTCGGTGCCGCCGGTATCGAAACCGGCCTTGGTCAGCCGCGTTTGCATCTCCTGCACCTCGGCGAGCGTCAGCGCGCGTTCGGAGCCGGGGAAGGGCTGGATGAAGGGCGGCGCGCCCAGGCAGCGATCGCCGAGATGGCAGATCGCCAACGCATAGTTCATCGAGGGATTGTAGCTCTTCACCGCGTTGAAATTCGGTCCCAGCAGGAAAGTCGGTCCGCCCGCAACAGGTGTCCACATCTGCGCGGAGGCATTCGGCTGCGGGAACGGCTGGCCGTCGGCGCGGGTGACACCCGCTGAAGTCCACGCAGCATAGGTACGGGTGCCGCTGGCCTCTCCGGATGCGCGCACCTCGTAGCCCCAATGTTCGCCGCGGTGCCACTTGCCGCGGTTGACGAGATATTTGGCGGTCGATCCCAGCGCATCGTCGGGCTTGCCGAATGGCGATACTTTTCCGTCGCCGTCATAGTCGATGCCGACATTGAGCCAGACCTCCGGCATCCATTGCGAATGGCCCATTGCGCCGGCCCAGGATCCTTGCATCTGCTCCGGCGTGCTCCAGCCCTTGTCGACGATGCGCAGCGCGTTGATCAGCTCGGTCTCCCAATAGGCTTTGCGGCGCGGCTCGTTCCAGGCGAGCGCGGCCAGCGAGGGAAACACCGGCGTCATGTGGTTCTGCTGCACCAAGGGATCGCCATAGGCGGACTCGACGCCCCATAGCGCCAGCAGCGTGCCGCGCTCGACACCGAAATCGCGCTCGATCCGTGCAAGCAGCGCCTCGTTGTTCTTGAGCGCGATCTTGCCGTTGATGATGCGCCAGTCGGAGACGCGGCGGTTGATGTATTGCCAGACCTGCTCGTGGAATTCGGGCTGGTTGCGCATCTGCTTGAACACGCTCATGTCAGGCTCAACCCGCGCCATCGCGCGCTGCCAGGTCGCGGCCGAAATGCCTTTTGCCATGGCGCGAGCACGAAAACCCTCGCGCCATTCGTCAAAGCCCGGAGGGGCTGCGAGGACGCGTGCTGGCAACGCAAGCAAGGCGGTCGCGCCGAGCGCGGATTCCAGCAGGGCGCGTCGGGTGTGATGGTCCGAGGAATCAGCTTGTTTCATGGACTCATTCTAGCGGGAAACACGGTGCTTGTGAGCAGGTTCCGGGAACGCTGGGAACTTGGCGTTCTCCGGAACAAACTGTCGCAGTCCCGCATTCCCTCCGCACACATTGAAGGATGAGACAATGAAAAAATATCTGTTTGCCGCTGCCATGGTCACCGCCATTGCGGCTCCAGCATTCGCTGATGAAGTCGGCGTTCACGTCGGACCGGTCGGTGCCGGTGTGACGGTCGGGCAGTCCCACGAGTATCGCGAGCGGGACCGCGATCGCGACCGCACCACCATCATCAAGGAGCGCGAGCCTGCCGACCGCACCACGGTCATCAAGAAGGAAGATGAATTCGGCAATCGCAGCAAGACCGTGATTCATCACGACAACGACTGACGGAGCAGGGCCCCGGCGATCGTCGGGGCCCACTTCTGTTCATCGAGCATTCGGGGTGGAATGAAGATACGCGCGCATGCGGAAAGCCATGTCGTCGAGCTCGACGACGGATCGCAATGGCAGATATTTCCTGGCGATCTCGCGACGACGCTGAGCTGGAAGCCCGAAACCGATTTGCACCTGGAGCCGAGCCGCGACCGGGTGAGTTCGCATGTGCTGGTGAATGGCACCGACCAGAGCCGGGTGCGGGTGATCGTGGCGGGCGAAACCTGGCCCGACGGCGAGGTTAAGAAAGCGTTGAAGGGCGGGTAGGACGTTCTGACGTTCGACTGGATATCCCCGATTTTAGGCCTGCCGTTTTACGGTCGGTTCGTTCTTGTCGCGCAAAATGCGCGCATGCGGGAGCTGTTCGACATCATCCGTGCCAACCCCTGGCCTTTCGGTGCAGGGCTGTTCGTCGTGATCCTGATGATCATTGCCGAGAACTTCGGCCGGGGTATCCAGGGCGATGGCGACTCTGGTGGCGACTTCTCGGATGCCGGCGGATGTGACGGCGGCGGCGGCGACTAGGCCTGGTCGTCCTGCAATTCGGTTGCGACGTTAGCGAGCCACCGGCGAATACTCGCCTCGGCCTTGGCATCGAGGCCACCCGCAAGCCGCTTCTCCAGCGCGATGACGCGCTCCCTGCATGCCTTCAGCAGCGTCGCCCCGCGCGGCGTCAGCGTCCATTGCTGGATGCGGCCATGGACGGGATGGGGCGTCATCAGAATCGCACCGTCGCGCTCGAGATTGCGAATGATGACGCCCACCGTCTGCGGGGTCAGGAAGGTGAGCCGGGCGACGTCGGCGCCTGACAGGCCCGGATAAGCGTTGAGCATCGTCAGCACCGCGAATTGCGGCGACGTCACGCCGAGATCGGCCAGGGTCCGTTCCATCGTCAGGCGGACTGCGGCATGGGCCTGGCGCAAGAGGTAACCGAGATAGCCTTCTTCGCCGCGCTTGCCTTCGCCGGGGGCGGGCACGCGAACGGCGCCGTTGTCGACAGGCGGCTTGCGCGAGATTTTCGATCTTGTGATATCAGCCGGCTTGCGCGCCATATAAGAGCTCTTATAATGTATAAGCACTCTTACAATAGCACGAGGTGAACGGCAATGTCACACGCCCGCAGCGAATACGAGGATTTCAAGCGGATCGCGCCCGATGCGTACGATCTGGTGCTGGCGCTGGGCCAGGTGGCTGCCAAGGCGGGCCTCGACAAGCAGCTGTTGGAGCTGGTCAAGCTGCGGGCGTCGCAAATCAATGGCTGTGCCTTCTGCGTGCAGCATCACATCCTGCTCTCGGAGCGCATTGGCGTGCCCGTGGACAAGCTCCATCTGGTCGCCGTTTGGCGTGAGGCGCCGATCTTTTCCGCGCGCGAGCGCGCTGCACTGGGTTGGGCGGAGGCGTTGACCCTGCTACCCGACGGCTTCGGCGACGAGGTCTATGCCGAGGTGCAGCGCGAATTCTCCGAGACCGAGCTGATGTACCTGACATCGGCAATTGCTTCGATCAACGTCTGGAACCGGTTTGGCGCAGCCTTTCGCTGGACGCCGGCGAAGCGGCCGGTTGCCGCGCATGCCGCGACGTCCTGATTGCAACAAGGGGAGGTGGTCATGACAGCAATGAGTTTGGGCACCACCGAGCACCTGGTGCCGTCGCGCGCGATGGCACTGGCCGTTGTCGGCGGGCTCGCCTGTGCGCTCGCGATCGGCAACGCACTGCCGGTGACGATGGACACCGTATCAGGCGCGCTCGCGCCGCTCTGCGCGAATGCTGCGGAGAGTTCGCCGCTCGACAAGGTCGAGCCGATCGGCTCCTACGCATTGCCGAACGTGCCGGGCAAGCGCGTGACCATCGTGCGGGTGTTCTACGGTCCCGGCGGATTTTCGCGACCGCATCGCCACGCAGGCTCGGTGACGGCCTACATCACCAAGGGCGAGATCCGTTCCCAGCTCGGCGGCGGCCCGGTCGAGACGTTCGGCGTCGGCCAGTCCTTCTTCGAGCCACCGGGCTCGACGCATCTGGTCTCGGCCAATGCCAGCGCCACGGAGCCGGCGGAATTGATCGCCGTGTTCGTGGCGGACGAGGGCGCACAGCTTACGACGTTGTTGGAGTAAGCCGAGCCCGGGTGAACGAAGCGACACCCGGGGACGGTCATTGTGAAAGTCCCGGACGTCGCTTCGCTCACTACGCTTCAAATTGCCATCAGCCGCCGTATGACGCCGGATCAGGATTGTCCGAGGGGTGCTCGAACGATTTCTTCATCGACGCCGGCATCGGGACGTGGAAATTCAGGCCGCGCGGCGGCACCGGCTCCATGAACCATTTGTTGTAGATTTTCTCGATCTCCGGGCTCTTGTAGAGTTTTGCGGTCGCCCGATCGACCACCGCCTTGAACGGCGCGTCGTCCTTGCGCAGCATGATGCCGTAGGGCTCGGGATCGGAAAAAGCTCCGGTGCTGATCGCGTAGAGCGACGGATCCTTCGAGGAGGCGATCATGGCTGCAAGCTGGATGTCGTCCATGACGAACGCCTCGGCGCGATCGGTCTCGACCATCAAGAATGCTTCGGGGACGTCCTTCGCGTTCATGACGTTGATGCCGAGCGAGCGGGCCGCGTTGGCCTTGTTGAGCTGGGTGATGTTGGTCGTGCCCGAGACCGAAACGACGGCCTTGCCCTTGAGATCGTCGACCTGATCGAGCTTCGAGGCCTTCTTGGATACGAAGCGGCTCGCCGTGAGGAAATGGGTGTTGGTGAACCACACCTGCTTCTGGCGATCGGCGTTGTTGGTGGTCGAGCCGCATTCGAGATCGACGGTGCCGTTCGCCATCAGCGGAATGCGGTTGGACGAGGTGACCAGGTTCTCATTGACCGCGAGCTTGTCCAGCTTGAGCTCGGCCTTGATCTCCTCGACGATCTTCATGCAGATGTCGATGGCGTAGCCGACCGTCTTCTGCTTCTCGTCGATGTAGCTGAACGGCACCGCACTGTCGCGCACGCCGAGCGTGATCGCGCCGGTTTCCTTGATCTTCTTCAACGTGCCGGTCAGCTCCTGCGCATGAGCCGGCATGGCGAACGCGATGGCCAGAACAGCCGCCGTGGTGAGACTACGCATGTACTTCCCTTCCTCCAGTGTGCCTGCCGGAGGCAAAGCAATTCTGGGGCCAGAGAAGGCCGGATCATTCGATCGATCTGGAGCTGGCCGGTTGGCCCCCGCGCGCCAAAGAAGGGGTCGTCATCGGATTGTCATCGAGGTGCGCCGCGGAGCGAGGCGTAAACCGCCTCAATTCTCCTCGCTGCTCGATCCCTCGCGCAGGTCAGGCTTGATCACATCCTCGGGCATCGCGTGGGCCACAGGCTGCGCGGTGACCGCGATCTCCGGGCCGATCTCGCGGCCGCGGGCGTGGATCAGGCGCTCATAGGCGGAGACCAGCGTGACGTAGGGGCTGACCCAGATCCAGCCGTCGCGGGTGAACACCTGGACGTCGAAATGCAGGTGCATCGAGGTGCCGGCGGGATGGTCGAGATAGTTCGAGACCATGCCGATCTTTTCGCCTTCGGTGACGAGGCGGCCGTTGAGCAGGCCGTCGGCGTTCATCACCTGCGGATTCATGTGCATGTAGCGGAAGCGGATGTGCTCGGTGCGGCTGTTGATCTCGAGCGTCGCGGCCTGGTCCTTGGCGCCGCGGATCACGATGGCGTCGCGCACCGCGACGACGGCGCGCTGCTTGGGATCACAGGGTTCGCGGCCCTCGCCTGATGAAGGGCAGTCGGCCGCGCGAATATCCTCGCCCTGGTGGCCGTAGCCGCCGGCGCATTGCCAGACCTCGAAGCTGCGGGACTCGCAGAAATTGTCGCGCCAGGGATAGGCGGTTGGGCTCTCGTTCTTGTCGCGCTTGCCATAGGATTGCGAGCGCACGAAAGCGGGCGC
Organism: Bradyrhizobium betae; assembly: GCF_004123905.1. Lineage (GTDB taxonomy): Bacteria > Pseudomonadota > Alphaproteobacteria > Rhizobiales > Xanthobacteraceae > Bradyrhizobium > Bradyrhizobium betae_A. The sequence goes on along the minus strand of NZ_MZXW01000029.1, from coordinate 8,661 downwards.
CTTCTCCAGCGGAAAGCGGATCTGCGCATAGGCCATCACGTCGGGATGGCCGCTCTTGTTGCGATAGCCGGTGTTCGGGATGATATCGCCGCTCGGCCGATAGCTGAATTCGGTCGAACGCTCGCGAGGACGATCGATGATGTTGGAGGCGATGTCCGCGAGCGGCCGCATACGCTGGCCGCCGGCGACATGCAGCGCTTTCAGGAAGCGTTCGGCAACCGGATAGGCTTCCTTGCAGGCCAGCCGCCGTGGTTTTGCGACACTGTCCAGGCACTGGATGGAGACGACATAGGCAACGCCGAAGCGGTTGAAGGCGTAGCGGACATAGCCTTCCCGGATGAACCTGCGCAGGTCCGGATAGGTCGTCGCAAGCGGCTTGACCGGCTCGCCCTTGCCGCCGACGGGATCGGCGATGTCATAGAGCAGCGCAGAGCCCGTGATCTGCACCTCGACCGGCCTTGCATAGACGCGGCTCGGCATGCCGTCACCGGCGCCGGGCTCGAACGAGAACGCCGCGCTGTAGCCGGCAGGACCGGCGTCGAACATGTCGGGGGGATTGAAATCGGCCTGGTAGCGCGACAGCGCCAGGCTCGACGGTGCGCCGCTGCGCTGGGCCTCGAGATAGGCGGCGGCGTCGAACGGCAGCAGCACGGGCACGGAGCTGCGGGCGATTCCAGTGAAGAATTGCGACGAGATCGCGTTGAGCTGCACCAGCGCCGGCGTCGCGCGCGGATCGTAACGCGGCACCGAACGGCGCGGCGCGAAGATGAAGTCGCCCGCTACTTGCGGGCGGCTGTTGATCTCGGTGCGGAGCTGGTCGAGCGCTGCGCGCCAATCGACGCGCAGGGCCGTGAGTGATGGGCTGCGGATCTCGTCCGCCGCGAGCGGCGTGGCAGGAAGGAGCGACAGCGACGCCAGCAGAAGCGAGACGAAGCGGAAACTCTTCCTACCCAATGTCTCGCCCCCCGGCGCTGCCTGTCCCGATCCTCGATCCCTCGCTTAGTCCTTGGCACGCTCGGAGTAGGAGCCGTCTTCGGTCATCACCACGATGCGAGTGCCGACCGCGATGTGCGGCGGCACGGTGGTGCGCACGCCGTTGGAGAGCACTGCGGGCTTGTACGACGACGAGGCGGTCTGGCCCTTGGTCACCGGCTCGGTCTCGACCACTTCCAGCGTCACGCGCTGCGGCAGCGCGAGCGAGACCACGTTGACGTCGTGGGTCGACAGCTTGACGGTCATTTCCGGTTGAAGATAGGCGGCGGCGTCGCCGACGACGTCCTTGGAGACCTGGACCTGATCGTAGGTCTCGGGGTTCATGAAGTGGTAGCCGTCACCATCTTCGTACAGGAAGGTGAAGTTGCGCTCTTCGATCGTGGCCTTTTCGACCTGGTCGGTGGTCTTGTAGCGCTCGGAGATCTTTACCCCGTCCGAGATTCGGCGCATTTCGATCTGGCTGACCGGGGTGCCCTTGCCGGGATGGATGTTCTCGGCGCTCACGACGACATAAAGCTTGCCGTCTTGCTCGATCACGTTGCCCTTGCGAATAGAACTGGCGATGACTCTCAAAGCTATATTTCCTGCTTGCTTGGCCCGGCTCCGGCCAGGACGTGGTCAAATTGATGGGGGACTTGGGGCCTCAAATCAGACCTCGGCGCCCGTTTCGGGCCGCAACATACGCATTTTGTCGTTGAATGCCAGCATTTTGCTGGCCTGTGGGGCGGTCCGTTAATGGCTGGGGACAAGCCGATTTCACCGTTCTGGTCGCCCTCGCGGCATCTCGACCGGCGGCCGTTCCTCCAGGCAAGGGGGGCTGTGACCGGAGCTTTACGGGGCTTTTTCGCCGAACAGGACTTCGTTGAGGTCGAAACCTCCATCCTCCAGGTCTCCCCCGGCAACGAGACCCATCTGCACGCCCCCCGGACCGAGATCATGCGCCCCGACGGCAACCGAGCCCGCCGATACTTGCGGACCTCCCCGGAATTCGCCTGCAAGAAGCTGCTGGCGGCCGGGGAGCCCCGAATCTTCGAGTTCGCCCGGGTGTTCCGCGACCGCGAACGCGGCGACCTGCATTTGCCCGAATTCACCATGCTGGAATGGTACCGGGCCGGCGCGCCCTACGACGCCATCATGGCCGACACCGTTGTCGTGATTGCCCGCGCGGCGCAGACGACCGGGATCGGGACGTTCGCCTTCCGCGGCCGGATCGCCGACCCCTTTGCCGAGCCGGAGCTCCTGACCGTCGCCGGCGCGTTCGAGCGGTTCGCCGGCATCGACCTGTTGTCGACAATCTCCGGCAACAGGGGTAACCGTGCCGCGCTGGCCCAGGCGGCCGCCGGCAAGGTCCGTGTGGCCGAGGACGACACCTGGTCGGACATCTTCAGCAAGGTCCTGGTCGAACATGTCGAGCCGCATCTGGGGCAGGGGCGTTTGACCATTCTGTTCGAATACCCATCTCCGGAGGCGGCGCTGGCGCGGGTGACGGCTGGCGATCCCAGGGTCGCGGAACGGTTCGAGGTCTATGCCTGCGGCGTCGAGCTCGCCAACGGTTTTGGCGAACTGACCGACGCCGAAGAGCAGCGCAAGCGCTTCACGGAATCGATGGCGGAGAAGCAGCGCCGCTACGGCGAGGCCTACCCGCTGGACGAGGATTTTCTGGCCGCGGTGGCCGCAATGCCGGAGGCGAGCGGTGTCGCGCTCGGTTTCGACCGACTGGTGATGCTGGCCAGCGGCGCAGCACGAATTGATCAGGTGGTGTGGACGCCGCCTGCAAATGAAACGTTAAGTGAGACATGACGAAGACCAACCTTGCACGCACCTTGCGCGAGCCGGCCGAGCTTGTGGCCGCGGACCTCGTGCCTGCCACGGCTCTGCCCGCTCTGGAGCGCGTCGCCGCGCGCTACGCGGTCGCGATCACACCGGCGCTGGTCGAATTGATCGACAAGTCCGATCCCGACGATCCCATCGCGCGGCAATTCGTTCCGACGGAGGCAGAGCTGGAGATGCAGCCGGGCGAAAACGCCGATCCGATCGGCGATCACCCGCATTCGCCTGTCACAGGCATCGTGCATCGCTATCCCGATCGCGTGCTGTTCAAACTCGTTCACGTCTGCGCGGTCTATTGCCGCTTCTGCTTCCGCCGCGAGATGGTGGGGCCCGGCAAGGAGAACGCGCTGTCGGAGGCCGCCTATCGCGCGGCGATCGATTACATCCGTGCGCACAGCGAGATCTGGGAGGTGATCCTGACCGGCGGCGATCCCCTGATGCTGTCGCCGCGGCGGATGAGCGAGATCATGGCCGATCTCGCCGGCATTGATCACGTCAAGATCATCCGCCTTCACACCCGCGTGCCCGTCGCTGACCCCGCGCGCATCAGCGAAGAAATGGTCGCAGCGTTGAAGGTCGCAGACGCGACCACCTGGGTCGCCGTGCATGCCAACCATGCGCGCGAGCTCACGGAAGGCGCCCGCGCCGCCTGTGCGCGGCTCGTCGATGCCGGGATTCCCCTGGTGAGCCAGTCCGTGCTTTTGCGCGGCGTCAATGACAACGTCACCGCTCTGTCGGATTTGATGCGAGCTTTCGTCGAATGCCGGATCAAGCCCTACTATCTGCATCACGGTGATCTCGCGCCGGGCACCGTGCATTTGCGAACGACGCTGGCGAAGGGCCAGGATTTAATGCGGAAGCTGCGCGGACGGGTATCAGGACTGTGCCAGCCTGACTATGTCATCGACATTCCCGGCGGCGCCGGCAAATCGCCGGTGGGACCGAATTATGTGTTGGCGGAGCAAAATACCGCAGCTGACGCGCGTGAAGCGGAGACGGAAACGCGCTATCGTATCGTGGATTACTGCGGCGACGTTCATCTCTACCCGCCCGAGACCTGAGCGGTCAGAGAACGCCGGCTTGAGAATGGAGGCACGGACGTGAAGAAGATCATGGTGGCAGCATCTCTCGTGGTCTTGCTCGGCGGCGCGGCGCTCGCGCAGACCGGCACCAAGGGATCGACGTCGGGCGGCGCAACGTCGGGGTCGGTGCCGCAGGCCCCCGTCGGGCATCGCCAGCCGCGCGCCGGCGACGTGCCGAGCGAGAAGAATCTGAGCGACCCGAACAATCCCGTGAACAAGGAAGACGCGGCGCTCGACAAGAAGATCAAGAGCATCTGCCGCGGCTGCTAGGCCGCCACGGGGAAGCAGCGGGCAGGGCGCGAACAGCATCGCCCCGCCCGCGTTTACCCCGCCTTACGCGGAACGCTCGTGGAGCCCGGCGCGCTGGATATTGCGCCGGATCTCGACCGCATCAGCGAGCTGCTTGAGCGTGGTTTCGGTCGTCGCCCAGTCGATGCAGCCGTCAGTAATGCTCTGACCGTAGACGAGTGGCTTGCCCGGAACCACGTCCTGGCGGCCGGCGACGAGATTGCTCTCGATCATCACGCCCATGATGCGGTTTTCGCCGCCCGAGATCTGCCCGGCGATGTCGGCCATGACCAGCGGCTGGTTCTCCGGCTTCTTGCTCGAATTGGCGTGGCTCGCATCCACCATCACCAGCGGCGCGACGCTCGCCTTCGCCAGATCGTTGCAGGCCGCCGCGACGCTTGCCGCATCGTAGTTCGGCTTGCTGCCGCCACGCAGGATGATGTGGCAGTCCTCGTTGCCCGCGGTCGAGGCGATCGCCGATCGGCCGAGTTTTGTGACGGCCATGAAGTGATGCGGATGCGAGGCTGATTTCACCGCGTCGGCGGCAATGCGAACATTGCCATCGGTGCCGTTCTTGAAGCCGACCGGGCAGGACAGCCCCGAGGCCAGCTCGCGATGGATCTGGCTCTCGGTGGTGCGCGCGCCGATCGCGGCCCAGGACACGAGGTCGGCGATGTATTGCGGCGTCGTCATGTCCAGGAACTCGGCACCGGCGGGCAGGCCGAGATTGTTGACCGCCGACAGCACGTTGCGCGCCAGCCGCAGGCCTTTGTTGATGTCGAAGCTGCCGTCCAGGTCAGGATCGTTGATCAGGCCCTTCCAGCCGACGGTGGTGCGCGGCTTCTCGAAATAGACCCGCATCACGATCTCGAGCTGGTCGGCGAGGTCCTCGCGCAAGGCTGCAAGCCGCTCGGCATAGTCGAGCGCGGCCTTGGGATCATGGACCGAGCAGGGGCCGACCACGACCAGCAGGCGGTCGTCCTGGCCGTTGAGAATGGCGTGGATAGCGTTGCGCGCCGCCATCACCACGCGCGTTGCGGTGAGCGTGCGCGGGACCTCCCGCATTACCTCATCGGGCGTGCTTAGCTCTTTCAGTTCGCGGATACGAAGATCGTCGGTCGTGCTCAGCACGGCGGGCTCCTGTTTGCTTCAGAACCTGCCGGCCAATAAAAAAGCCGCCAGGTCTGGCGGCTGTTCGGGCGTTTGCTTCAATGTGTCAGATTGAGCACGATCCTCCCACCGCCAGCGAGCTGTCGTAGCTAAAGTACCAATAAAAGCTGGTGGCGACGGTGATCATGGCCGCTCATATAGCGTGCCATCGCCGGGTTGTCACCCCCCAAAACGGCGTAAGAGGCGACGAGGCGCCTCAACTGTTGCTATTGCGTGCTGCCAGCGCCGTGCCGATCAGGGTGGCACCGCCGAACAACAGGTTGATGCCGACGAGGATTCCGATCGCCCAATCCGCCGAGCTCGGCAGTCCCGTGATCACCATGAAGGAGATCGCGATGTCGACGAGGCCCGAGATCAGCAGCCATGACCAGCGGCCGCTCAGCTCGCGGCGATGCTCCAGCGCGTACATGATGGTGGCGACGCCCTCGGCAAGAAAGTAGGCGCCGAGCACAATGGTGAGCGTCAGCACGGCCTGCATCGGCCGGGCCAGCAGCAGCATGCCGGCGAGCACGGCGAGCGCCGCCGAGATCAGCGACCACCAGAAGCCCGGCGTGCTGCGCGCCCAATAGGTCACGATCAGGCCGCCGACGCCGCTGATCAAAAACATCCAGCCTAGGACAATCGCGATCGCAAGACTGGCGAGCGGCGGCACGATCAGCGCCGCGATGCCCAGCACGGCAAGCAGGATGCCTTCGAACAAAAAGGCCTTCCAATGCGCTTTCACCGTTTGGCTCATGGCGGATTGCAGCCGTGAAAGATCCTCGGGCGATGTCATCGCTAAGCTCCGGCTCGAATGGCGTGTGCTTAATCTAGTGCGCGCACAGCACACTTTCCATCCCGCGGCCTAGCTGCCGCCGTGCGCAGACGAAAAACCTTCGCCGCTGGTGCGAACGCGGTTGCGGCCGAGAATGTAGATCGCGACCGTGACGATCAGGAGCGCAAGCCCGAGCAGGATCGAGACGAAGCCGATCGGGATCAGCGCCAGCGTCAGGTTGCGCGCGGGGTTGATCAGCCAGTGATGGATCGAGGTGAGCACGAAGGCGAGCCCGAGAAAGCCGACGCCGCCACCTGCGAGCAGCAGCGCCCACATCCGGCGCAGCTGGCTGAGCCGCTCCCGCGCGACGTCGGTCCGCGGCGCATGATGGCGCGCGACGCGGCGGACGAGGCGGATGGCGAAGGCGATCGAGCTGAAGCCGATCAGCAGGCTCGCGCCGCCCAGCCACATCCGCAGCGTCGGATCCAGGTCCGGCATCCTTTGCAAGGTCAGCAGCGGGAAGTCGAAGGCCGAATGCAGCGCCAGCGGACCGGCGAAGATCAGCAGGCGGCTCGACAAGCGGGCCCAGTCGCGATGATGGCGGTTCGCGCCCAGCGCCGTGCCGGCACGGGCAATCGTGAGGTAGGCGCCCGCGATGATGCCGAGCGCGCCGTGGAACGGCACCGTCAGCACGCTGCGCAGCGCCGCCAGCGAACGCCACATCTCGGCATGCTGGACGAGATAAGCGAGGTTCTCGTAGGCGGCGAAGCCGAGGCCGACCGCGGCGCCATAGACCACGGTGTCCATCGGATTGGCAAAAGTCCGCCGCTTGGTCGAGGAGATCGCCACGATGGCGATCACCTTCACGGCCTCCTCGGGCAGGGCGACGCCGAAGACCGAATGCATGGCCAGCGCTGCCCAGGGGTTGTCGGGTGCCGCGACCATCTTGGCGAAGGGCGCGCGGGCGAGGCCCAGCAGCGAGATGCTGGCCGCACCGAGCAGGAACGCCGTCCAGACCTGGGCCGGCGGCCCCGGGCGCTCCTCGGCGGCAATGACGAGCCACAGCATCAGCAGCGCCGGGGCGATGGCTGCAGTTCCGATGACGGTGGGTAGCGCTTCGATCAGGTACATCGGCGTCGAAAATAGGTTCCCTGGCCCGGCTTATCTACTTTTACCGATGCGACCATGTGTCATGCGCTTGCTGTCGCCTCGCTTAACAGCTGCGACAGCTTCGGTTCATCTGCGCGGTGATTGCGGCGGAGAACATGAGTGCAATCAACTGCATGATGGGATGTGCTCGCCGTCAATGGCAACGATCTCGCTGCCAACACAAGGCCGCGATTGGTTAGCTGGATCAAGGGAATGCGAAGGTTTCTTCGATTCACGATGCACGTGTCCCGGCAGCGAGTCCAGAGGCGGCATTTGCCACCTTGGCGCCGCGGCCGGTGGCTGCCTAGTCACGCTTCGTTGTGCGCCTGCGCCGCGTCAAGACACGCCGGGCGCGGGCCTGCTCCAGCTCCCAGAAGGCGCGGATCAGGCACGAGCCGAGACAGGCGGCTATCAGCAGCAGCAAAAGGGCTTGGTCCAGGGGGGCGAGTTGGGTCATGGCGATCATCAAGCAACGCCCATGCCATGCGTCTGTGGCGGCCCTGCGATTTGCGCAATCGCTCCTTACGCGGAGTGACTGTAGTGGCCGCTCGAATCGGGGGCACGGCCCTCAGTGGGTCGTGAACGGGGGGCGCGGCTCGGGCGCAACGTCGAATGCGCCGAGATGGTATTCCTCTCCAGTTTCTCGATCCCGCGGCGGGTGCTCGGCGAGCAAGGTGAACGCCGCCTGCGGATACTGCTTCCAGATATCAAGATCGCCGGCGGTGATGGTGAGCCAGCCGAAGGTGTACATGTAGCGCCCGGGCTCGGTGACCCGGCCGACCCTGTCCCAGGTGATCTTGTCTACCGTGATCTTATCAAGCGTGATCTTGTCGACTGCCATTCGGTCCCCCGATCGCAAGTCCGCAAATGAGGTCCGGCACGCGGCACGGACCTACAAAAGCTGATCCCGCAATGGGGCCGCGATAGGGCAGCGGTGCGGAGGCAAGGCGGCCGGAGGAGGCCCGCCGCCTGCCGGTTCAGCGCGCCGTCGTGGCCGCCTGCGCTTCCGCTTCGGACGCCAGCTCCAGCTGACGGTGCGAGGCGTGGAAGACGTCGTGGACGAGGCCGATCTTCTCCATGCCCAAAATAATCAGGCCGTTGAGATCGATCTCCCACCAGGCGTGCGAGATATAGGCGTCCCGCGGGAAGCGGTGATGGTTGTTGTGCAGACCCTCGCCGAAGGTGAGGATCGTGGTCACGAACTCGTTGGTCGAGGCGTCCTCGACCTCGAAGCGGCGATAGCCGTAGGCGTGGCAGACCGAGCCGGTGAGCTGGCTGACGAGGATCAACAGATACGCACGCAACAGGCCGGAGAACAGCACGCAGCCGATCATGGTGTGCACGCCGCCGAAGGTGTAGCCGATCACGCAGGGGTGATCGGAAGAGCGCACGTCG
>NZ_MZXW01000042.1 GCF_004123905.1 Bradyrhizobium betae | reverse complement strand
CAGAACCTTCGCAAGATGGCCAAGCTGATCCCAATGCCCACCTTGGGGTAGAAACCGCCAAAGCCATTGGGCCGCATCGCGCTGACGCCAATACATCCGATTACTGTTTCCCTTTTTCAACGGAATCGGCCAGGAGCCGACTTATCCGTCAAAGCCTTGGCGGTACCCGTCAGTTGCCCTCAGCCAGTTGCTCATGGAAGAACCGCGCAACGCTTTCGTTAAATTCGCGATGAAACGCTGACCTATCAAATTCCGCGGGCTTGTCGGTGCAGATGCGAGGCAGCGCGGCCCTGAGTTGCGGCGAGCACGGCGCCAGGAACGCAAAGTGGCTGGCAGGCACGCTGTGAACCTCCGGCTTTCCCGGTAGCGCACGGGCGATCCGCGCCGTGCCCTCCGAATCGATAATCCCGATTCCGACCTCCGCCCGCCAGAACTGCACCGGAATCCTGATCGCGGCCAGATTGGATTGCGTGAAGAAACCCGGTATCGGATCGGCGATCACAGCGGCGCGAATGCGCGCATCCTGCGCCAAGGCGGGAATATCGCCGCTTCTAAGTTGCTCGCAGAATTTCGACGCATCCGTGCAACCACGCGCATAACGGCCGAAGTCCGGTGCGGCACCGATCAGTGCCAGACCGGTGTAGCCTCCCTTTGAGAATCCAAACAGTCCGATTTTCGCGGGATCGAGGACGGCCCTATCTTTCCAGTCTTGAAGCATGAAATCGAGCAGACGGACCATGTCTGTCGGACGCAACACGTAGGAGGACAGATCGTCCTTCTTGGTGGAATCGTTCGCGTTATCGCCCGGATGATTGATTGCCGCGACGACGAATCCGGCATCCGCCAGCGCAGCTGCCGTGTCATGGTGCCCGCCGAACCATCCGACGTAACCGTGGGAAACGATGACCAGCGGCAGCTTTGCCCCGGTGACGGGACAATCCTTCACACCGATGAGACCATAGTCGACGCCCACCCCCAGGTCGCCAAGCTCCACGTCTTTCGGTTGGGCCTCGCATGGATACCAGATCGCGCCCGTCAAGTTGGGGCCATGGTTGAAAAGCTGGATGCCAGCGGCGTCGGCAGAAGAAGCCAAGCAAGAAAGCACAACAACCAAAGACCAGAACGCTTTGCGCAAGTAAGTCTCCCAAGCGTTGAAAGGGAGAACAAGCGAAGAAACGCCGGCTAAATTATGTCGGCTTCGGAATTACAGCGACAGAATTGCGGTGCTGGACCGTAATTCCGCTTCTCCGCCAAAGGCGGCGCACTAGCGGACATCCCCGGATGCTTCGAACGTCAATCCAACGGGACGTTCAGACTGGTCCCTTTGGTGATAATGCCACCGCGGTTGCCAATCTCGATCGAGCCATAGCGCTGCCTGAAGCAATCGGGCAGCGGCCGATCACCTTCCATGCTCAGCCAAAGGCGCAATAGATGACGCTTTTGGCCTGCGTCAGGCCAGTCGCGGAATCCGGTCCGATCGTGCAGCAAAGCATGATTGTAGACGAACTGCATATCGCCCGGCTGAAGCCGCATGCCGAAATGCAGCGCGGGATCATTTGCGAGCGCGTCAAAGAGATCCAGCGCCTCGACGTGAGCCGGCGTCAGTCTGAGGGCGTCAGGAAAACGCTGCGCACTATCGATATACTGGCGTTGATAGAATCCGGTCAGGAACCCCGCATGCCAGTTCAGCACCGGGATCTCGAGATATGGCTTTTCGTTCTCCGGAACTTCGCCGCGCCGGTCCGTCGCGATGGGGTCGAACAAGAGGGCGGCAAGGTCGGGACGGCTGTCGAACATCGCGTTGTAGATGGTCGTCGTACTGACGAGGAGAGAATCCCCTCCCTCCATCGCCTCGCGAATGCATAACAGTCCAACCACGTCGGAGGAATCCGTGTGGAAGGTTTGCCGTTCCGACGTCTGATAGATTCGGGTGTTCGGATTCTTCGCATCGGCGCCTGTGTCTCGGACGTGACCGAGAATGTGACCCGCTGCATTCTGGGATCGCGCCGATCCGAGATGCGCCCCCACGCCGCAAAATATCGTAGCCGCGAACTCCTGGCTGTATTTCGCCACCGGGAGACCGCGGATGACTTCGAATCCGAGGCCAGCCAGCAGCTTTTCCTTGAGCGCTTCCAGGTGCGCGCCGAAGCGGGGAAGCGGAAAGCTTGCCTTCGTGATGTCGGCGATTTGCCTGCTTCTGCCAAGATAGGATTCAGCCGCACTCTCAAGCTCGGCGATCTCGCCGGCAGAAAGCGATATCAACCAACGATCGGGATCGGCCTTCATCTCTGCGCCTAGCCAGGCAGATGGAACGTCGATTTTCCCTGGAGGGCGATCGATCGCGCTGGGCGCCGAGACCGCATTCATATTGCTGGCTCCTGAGAAGTTAGGAAGGGCGTCAGAGCAGCAACGATATTTCGCCGGCCTCTGGTTTGCAACTTGGCGAGGCCCAATGCACGGGCTCGCTCAGGCGCAACCGATTGCACTGAGGTATCGATCCGGTGCCCGCATCTATACCAGGAGCGGCACAATAGCGAACATCGCTCGATGGCGCAGAAGGGGTCGAGCGGAACCGTCAGGCAGATTTACGAACCGGTAGCTTCTTCGCCTGCTGTCTCGCCGCGCGGCCGGCGGCGGCGATCGCTTCCATCTCGTCGACGAGGCTGGACCGATCGATATCGGCCTTGATGGCCTCGCCGAGGAGACGGGCCGTCATCTTGAATTGCGGCTCTCCGATCAATCGGTTCACCGCCGCGGCAATGTCCGCTTCGGAGGCGGTCGGTGGCAATTGAAGCCCTGCCCCCTTCGCCTCGATGCGCGCGGCATTGGCGGCCTGGTCCCGCCCCATCGGGAGGATGAGCTGCGGCAGCCCGTTGATGAGTGAACGAATGGTCGTTCCGTGGCCGCCTTGCGATATCACCACGGAAACATCCTTCATGACGAGGTCATGGGGAGCGCCCCGGATCAAATGCACATTCTTCGGAGCCCTGAGATCGGCGACGTCCAGATTGGGACCGGCTGTTGCAATGGCATCGATCTCGACCGCTTCCATCGCGTCGATCATTCGCTGAAACATGTCGCGCTGACCTTGCGCGCCCGTGCTGCATGCGATCAGCGCGCGAGGACGACCCGACCTGGCCGACCATGGCGCTCGCCATGCCTCCGTCTGCAGAGATCTTGACCAGTTCGGGACATCGAGCAGCGGTCCGACGTAGCGGAAATTGTCGGGCAGCGCGTCCGCCTGAAAGTCGAACGCCTGACTGGTCGCAAGCAAAAGCCGGTCGGCGCGATCGAACAGATCGAAGACATCACCCAGCAGAGGAAGACCCAGGTCGGCACGCGTGCGGTTCAGATCAGGCAGAAAAAAGTTGAGTGTTTCGGCCTGCCTGGCATTGGCGGCGTCGACTTCGGCGCGCTCGTCCGGCGTTCTCGGTTGGCTCAATCCGCCGGTGACCGGCGGCATGCCCGGCAGAGGACGAAGGCTGACATGAGGGGACAGGAGCGCGAAAGGCACGCCGGATGCCTCCGCTCCGAGCGCACCGCCAAAAAGCGCGTCAAGCACGAGAACGGCATCCGTCGGCATACGGCCGACCTCATGGCGGATATCGGCCGCATAGAGCGGGGCAGGATCAAAGATGGCCCGGCGTAGAAAGTCTTGCATGTCCGAGACGTCGACCGGATCCGCAGCCACGCCGGTCGGGGCGCGCCGCCATGCTGCGAATTCGAAGCCGGAGGCCTCGATCTCGGAGCGCATCGCCGGATCCGCCATCACCCGGGCATGGTGTCCATGTCGATGCAACCTCCGCGCCGCAGTGAGCATCGGGCTCAAATTCCCGAGGGTTCCCCACGACGCCAGCAGAAAATGATACGACATCATGGAGCCTTTCCGTCACGCAGGTGAATTGGCTTGCAATCCATCCCGGGCAACGCAGTGCAGGCTTTCGGACGGATGCTTGGCCGCGCATGCGTCCGCGCGGACCGCTCCAAGAATGACGCGGCGCGCGCTACTGAACGATGTCGCTTCCGGGTGAGATGGTTACATCTGTAAGGGTGAAGATCGCCGCCTGTGGGCGGTGAAGTTGCGAGAAAACTGACTAAAAGGTGGCCGTCCGGCCGCAAGACGGGTTCTCATTTCGAGCCAAACGGCGCATAATGCGGCATGGCTAAAATTAAAGTGACCTTCAGAACCGTACGTGTCGCCGAGGGCGACTGGAAAATACTCGCCGACTATCCGGGCACCGAGCAGCGTGAAATTACCGGATTTGCCAGCAAGGCGGATGCCGACGGCTGGATCAACGGCGACCGCAAGATCGCGTGGCTGCGCTCTCAGGGCTACGCCAAGTGACCTGAGAGCAGGTGACGTGAGAGCAGGTGACTTGATGGGCCGAGTCACGGTGACAGTGAGCGTAGTCACCCTGTCGCCTTTCAATGCAATTACGGGCAATTGCGGTGACAGTGCTGGGCTGCCCCCCGTAAGTGAGACATGGTAATTTCCGTCACCGTCATTCCAGCGCCGCACTAGGGTGGGCTCAACTCATCCTGCGGACTGCGATTGAACCGACACTCGGTCGACCGATCCCGGTTCACCATCCCAAGTCTACCTAAGTATGGTCACTTCAAACCTGCGCGCGATGGCGCCGACCAAGCGCTTGGTGTTACCGATACATCCAGAGTGAAAGCAACGGAACCGGCCCTGCGAGCCGGCAGTTGCGGGACAAGGCCGGCGGCGTAACGCCCGCCGGCCCTGTCCCGATCTAGCGGCGCTTTGCCGGTCAACTGATGCTTACTGTCGTGGTTGGTGCAGAGAGTACGCCATGAGAAACATCACCGATCTCCTGATGCGGTTCTGGCAAGGAAGCCAGCCCGCGTCCAATACTCCGGTTGCGGCTATGGTTGAAGATCGGTCCAGCATGGCTGATTTTGTCCGGATCCTTCAGGCCTACGATCAAGCCCAGTAGGGCGGGAATTGGGGCGACCGCGTCAGCCCGTGATACGGACGTCCGAGGAAAGCCAAGACCTAAGACCGCGCCGCGTGAATGCCCTCTAAGCGATCAACTGCGGCGCCGCCGAGATCACCAGCCCGTAGGATGGGCTGAGCTCTTGCGAAACCCATAAACTTCGTCATCGCGAGGCTTTGATGGGTTTCGCTTACGCCTTCGCTCTGCGAGCTACGGCGGACAAGTCGCTCTGCCCATTCTACGAGCTGAAGGCCGATGCTGACAGAATCTGGCAGTATGCCGTGATATGAGCCGCCATGTCGCGCGCTCAACGCCTTCTCGACGTGATCCAGCTCCTGCGCACACACCGTCGGCCCGTCGCGGCGTGCCGGCTGGCCGAGGAACTCGGCGTCTCGCTCCGGACCATCTATCGGGACATCGAGACGCTGAAGGGCCAAGGGGCCCACATCGATGGCGAGGCCGGCATCGGCTACGTCCTGCGGCCGGGGTTCATGTTGCCGCCTCTGATGTTCTCGGAAGAGGAGATCGAAGCGCTGGTGCTGGGCGGTCGATGGGTTGCCGCGCAGCCGGATGAGCCGCTCGGAAAGGCGGCCCACAACGCGCTTGCAAAGATTGCCGCCGTACTGCCGGACGACCTCCAGCGGAGCCTGGAAACGTCGGGCCTGATGGTCGCTCGCCGCCATCCGGCAGCAGGCGACGCCGAATTGCCGATCATTCGCGCCGCCATCCGCACGGAACGCAAGATGCGCATCACCTATAGCGACGAACGGGACAACCGCACCAACCGCACGATCTGGCCGATCGCACTCGGGTTCTTCGATCGGATACGCATGGTGGCGGCCTGGTGCGAGAGCCGCGGCGACTACCGCCATTTCCGCACCGACCGGATCCTGTCGATCACGCTCACGGAGCGCCGCTACCCACGACGCCGCACCGATTTGCTGCGGGAGTGGCGGCAGCAGGAATGCATTGGCGAACACTGATCATGCTGACAGAAACTGACAGCACCTTCCCGTAAGCCTCGGCCATCGCCAAGCTGAACAGGAGATGTAAATGGCCGACTTCAATCTCGTGGTGCTCTATGTCGACGATGCACAAGCGAGCTCCGCCTTCTATCAGAAGCTGCTGGAGCGTCCTGTCGCGCAATCATCCCCCAAATTCGTGCTTCTTCCACTCGGGAACGGCGCCATGCTGGGATTGTGGCAGCGGGACGCCGTCGAGCCTCCTTCCGCTTCAGAAGCCGGCTGTAGCGAGATCTCATGGGCGGTCGCAAATGCGGAGGAGGTGCGCGCGACCTTTGAAACGTGGACGAGGCGCGGCGTCCGGATTGCGCAGCCTCCGACCGCAATGCCATTCGGACACACCTTCGTTGCGCTCGATCCCGACGGTCATCGCCTGCGCGTGCTGGCGCCCACCGCTTAGGGCGCGCGCCCAGCACTGCCTGACGGTGATGATTAAGTGCACCGTCAGCGCAATCCGCGTAATCTCGGCATCCGACACCCTTCACATTAACGGAACAGTAGCGCCCCAGCTATTGGATGGCTTCCAAAGCCAGGTATGCTGCCCTTTGCAAGACAGGCCCTGTTCCCGCGAGATGGCTCTATGGACGCGCAATCAGCCACACGATTTAAACAGCACATAGAGCGGGTCATTGAGGAGTTTTCCCTAGCACTCACGCTCGCCAAAGAAGCCTCTCCAGCAGATGAGCTTCTGAGATTGAGGACATCAGTCGGCGATATCATCGCTCGGATAGACACCATGCTTCAGGACAATATCTACAAAGATCATCCCGGTCTGGATGGCATGAAAGACTGACCGTTAACATCCGCTGCCGGTCATAGGCCGCCGATGTCGGCGATGCCGGGCGACTTCCGGTTTATGCTCGCAAACCGACGACTACGAGTACGAGGCTAGATCCGTGGTCCAGACGCGATCATCTACGCGATGAGCTGCCGCACCGGGATTACGATGACTGTGCACTTAATTGACCCGCTTCAAGCCTAGCAAGCGCAGACCGAAGCCAGCGCTGCCTGACGGTGATGATTAAGTGCACATCGCAATTTCACAATTTAGCTGTGAAGTTGCGAATTGAGGCCGTCCCAATTTGGTGTACGTCTGGTTGCCTCGAGAGCGCCGCTCTGGGAATTACGACGAAAAAGAAGGCCCTTCTGGCCCGACAGATCTCTGGCTTTCAGGACTCGGCCATCTTCCAAAAGGATGCGCGCGCCGGCGGTGACATAACAGCCCGCTTCGACGATACAATCGTCACCCAATGAAATGCCGATACCGGCGTTGGCTCCGATCAGGCAGCGCTCGCCGACTGTGATCCTCTCTTTCCCTCCTCCTGATAGCGTGCCCATGATCGACGCTCCGCCACCAACGTCGGCGCCGCTTCCGACGACCACACCGGCGCTGATCCGGCCTTCGACCATGCAGGGACCGAGCGTACCCGCATTAAAATTGCAAAAGCCTTCGTGCATGACGGTCGTGCCAGGAGCCAGATAGGCTCCGAGCCTGACGCGATCCGCATCTGCAATTCTCACGTCCGCAGGCGTCACATAGTCAGTCATACGCGGAAATTTATCCACGCCGGTCACCTCAAATGCGATGGCACGCTTTCGCGCCAGCATTCGCGCTTCCGGCACGCGAGAGCCTTCACAGGGACCGAGTGTCGTCCAGGCCACGTTCGGCAACAGGCCGAAAATTCCGTCGAGGTTCAGGCAATTCGGCTGGACCAGCCGGTGGCTCAGAAGATGGAGCCGAAGATATGCGTCGTGCACATCCGTCGGCGCAGATGCAAGGGAGCCAATATCTGTTTGAATGGAAACGATATCGACATTGCGGATGTCGTCGTGTCGCGCATATCCGTCTGCCGCCTCGCCCAACGATCTGCTGATCTCGTCGCCCGTCAGCCGTACCGTTGCTGCCTTGCCAGCCTCCGCTACCAGGCTTAGCCGAAGAAACCAGGAATCCAGCACGCGACCATCAGCGGCAATCGTCGCAAACCCCTCGCCTCTCGCGCCCCTCAATTCCATCGCCATTTGAAATTCCCACACTTCGATCCCTGCACGTCGTGCATACGCGAGTTCGCGTGGAAATGGCAACTTCTGGTTTCGCAAAGACGTCCGCTGTGGGTCATTGCGGACATCGCGACAGGCGGGCGTACTACCCGATCAACTGCTTGGCCGCCGCCGAGATCATCACCAGCCCGCCCGTGATCACCGCAACGTCGAGGATCGCGGTGTGGATATGCACCGGCATCCGCTCGACGAAGGTCTTTGCGAGGAACGCGCCAGGGATCGCGATCCCACCGATCAGCAGCGCAAAGGCGAGCACCTGCGCCGTGACGGCACCGGCGAGGCCGAACACGGAGATCTTGATGAGGCCGGTGCCGAGCGAGATCATCGCGTCGGTCGCGATCACGGCGGCGCCTTCGAGGCCCGCGGCCATCAGCAGCGACAGCAGGATCACGCCGGAGCCGGAGGTGCCGCCGACCAGCACGCCGTAACCGACGGAGCCGGCGGCAAGACCAGTGTCGCCGATCCTGACCTGGCGGCGGCGGAGCACGCGGCGCAGCGGCACGCTCAGGATCAGCATGGAGCCGATCACGAGGGCTGCGCCGGCATTGGTGAGGCGCGTGTAGCCGTAGGCGCCGAGCGCGGTCGTCAGCGCGGCGCAGGCGAGCACGACAGCTGCGCGGCGGCGGTCGGCGTAACGGAGATAGGCGATTGCGCGGCTGGAATTGGTGAAGAGCGCGGAGATCGCGATGATCGGCACCACCGGCTCGGCGCCGACCAGCGGCACCAGCACCAGCGGCATCAGCGCGCCGGTACCGTAGCCGGCGAGACCACCGATGATCGAAGCAAACAACGCCATCAACGCGACCAGCAGGAGCTGAAAGATCGAGATGTCGGCGAAGCCTGAGACGATGGTCACGGTCTCTCATCGCGGCTGATGCGTGCCGCAGCTTGATCGGCGATGGAAGCGAGTGCGGCTTCCTCTAGTGGAAAATCCGCCGCAAGCCAAGCGTCCTCGGCGAGTGTCAACACATGTCCGAGCGCAGGTCCTTCCGCCATTCCGCGCGCGATGAAGTCTGCGGCGCGAAGCGGAAATTTCGGCGCGGTCCAGCGCTGCGGCAGCTCTGCGAGTGCGCGCCAATACGACGAATGCACGTCGCCGCCGGCGCGCGCCCAGCCGAGCAACACGCGATCGTGATAGCGCTCGGCGCCGAGCCGGTAGAGCAGCCGCCGCGCGCTGGCCTCGTCCTTGGCGACGAAGCGCCACCAGCGATGCCCCATCGAATCCAGCGCCTTGGCTTCGACATTGGACAGCCGCAGGCGCGTGGCGAGACGCTTGGCATCTTCGGTCACGGCGACCGTCAGGGCTGCGAGGCGCCGCGTGCTGCTCGAGGGTAGGCCGAGCTCGCGCTCGATCGCGATCATCGCGTCCAGCGGCCCGATATAGGCCACGCCCCCGATCAGCGCCTGCAGCAATCCGCCATCGGCCATGGCGGAGGCGGCGGCGGATGCGCCGCCGGCCACCAGCAGCTTCAGCATCTCCATGCGCACCCGCTCGGCCGACAGGCTCGCCAGGCCCGCGCGTCCCCGGATGCAGGCGAGAGCGCCGTCGCGATCGGGATCGCCGGCACCGAAGGCGGCGTGGATGCGGAAGAAGCGCAGGATGCGCAAGTAGTCCTCGGCAATGCGCTGGTCGGGATCGCCGATGAAGCGCACGCGGCGCGCCTTGGCATCCGCGATGCCGCCGACATAGTCGTAGACGATTCCGGCCGCGTCGACCGACAGGCCGTTCATGGTGAAGTCGCGCCGCTCGGCGTCCTTCACCCAGTCGCGGCCGAACGCGACCTTGGCCTTGCGGCCGAAGGTCTCGGTGTCCTCGCGCAGCGTCGTGACTTCGTAAGGCTGGCTGTCGATGACCAGCGTGATGGTGCCGTGGGCGATGCCGGTCGGCACGCTCTTGATGCCGGCGGCCTTGGCGCGCCGCACCACCTCCTCCGGCAGCGCCGTGGTGGCGATGTCGATGTCGCCGGGCAAGAGGCCGAGCAGCGCGTTGCGCACGGCACCGCCGACCACCCGCGCCTCCTCGCCGTCAGTGCCCAGCAATTGCAGGACGCGCGCAGTGCCGCTCGAGGTCAGCCAGGGCGCATCCGCAAGTATCGGCTCCGCGCTCATCGTCCGGCCCCTATCTTTCCACGCCCGGCACGAGCTTGCCGTTCTCGATATGAGCGGGAACGTAGGTCGAATCCGGGGCCGCGCCGGAGAAATGCGCGAACCCGATCAGCCCCGCGATCACCAGCACCAGCGCCGCCAGCGCAAGGCGCGCGACGATGGTGATCGGCCAGGACGTTTGCACGAACAGGCCGGACCGGGTGGCGACCAGGAACAGCGCATAGACGGCAAAGGGAACGAGGAAAATTCCGATCTCGGTCAGGACCGGCCGGATCATGACGAATAGATCCGCTCGTACAGCACACGCAGCATTCCGGCGGTCGCACCCCAGATGTAGCGCTCCGCGAACGGCATCGCGTAGTAGAAGCGCTCCATGCCGCGGAATTCCTTGCTGTGCAGCTGGTGGTTCGCCGGGTTCATCAGGAAGGATAGCGGCACCTCGAAGGCATCATCAACCTCGGAATGGTTGATGGTGAGCGCGAAGCCCGGCCGCACTTTTGCGACCGTCGGCAGGATGCGGAAGCCGAACGCCGTGCCGTAGAGATCCAGATAGCCGATCGGCTCGACGAAGTCCCTGGACAGCCCGACCTCCTCCTCCGCCTCGCGCAGCGCCGCATCGAGCGGCGAGGAATCGGTCGCGTCGATCTTGCCGCCGGGAAAGGCGATCTGGCCGGCATGGTCGTTGAGATGCGCCGAGCGCTGCGTCAGCAAAATGGTCGGCTCGGGACGGTCGACCACCGCGATCAGGACCGCCGCAGGGCGCACCGGCTGCTCGCGCGCGACGATCTCGAGCATCTTGTCGGTGCCGGGATCGCCGGATGCCGGAACGATGTTCGGGTCAAACAGGCCGGGCGGCACGTCGAAGCCGAGCCTCGCTTTGCTGCGGGCGAAGAAATCCGAAGCTCCGATCGCGACGGGCTCGCTCTTCAGGATAGGCTTGTTCAAAGCGCGGCCCTCACCTGCTCCGCATCGGCCATGGCGAAGAATTCACCGGCCGACTCGACGCCGAACATCGGCTGGCCATCGACCATCCGCTCCTCACCCATGTCAACAAGATCGTAATAGAGCGCGCGGGTGAACTTGGCCCAGAGATCGGCGCGGACATGCAGATAGGGCGTCAGCCCGCCGTCCGCCGCCTGCTCGAAACGCAGCCGGTGCGCGGCATCGCAGGTCACCCAGTCGTCGACATTGGTGCGGAAGCTCAGCACGCGACGGTTGTCCTCGCCGTTCTCTTGCATCTCGACTGCCATGAACGGCGCGTCGTCGACGCGGATGCCGACCTTCTCCACCGGCGTGACCAGGAAATGCTTGTCGCCTTCGCGCTTCAGAACGGTCGAGAACAGGCGAACCAGTGCAGGGCGGCCGATTGGCGTACCCATATAGAACCAAGTACCATCGGACGCGATTCGGATGTCGAGATCGCCGCAAAACGGCGGATTCCACAAATGCACCGGAGGCAGGCCCTTTTTGGCGCCTTCGGCATTGGCAGCACTTTTGGCGGCGGCAGTCAGCCCCTCAAGACCTCGATCGGCGCTCTGCCCTTGGTTCGCCATGGTTTGCCCTGACTTTGTCATTTGGCACGATTGGTGCAGGTTTACGTCGTACTCGGGTGCACGGTTCCATCCCGGATTCATCCGGTGTGGAGGTCGCCACTTCGTGATGCCCTACATAACCCTAAGCCGATAAGGTGGGGATAGGTTAATTCAACGAATACATGGCGTTCCTGCAAGCCTAGCATAGCGCCCCTGTGACGACGCGAAGGAGCTGACGGATGGCGGAGAGTGTCGAGAAACTGGAGGACGGCGTCGTCCGTTCGGCCGAGCAGGTGTCCGCCCAGGTTCGCGCGGCGAAAGAGGCGATCGGCTCCGTCATCTTCGGCCAGGATCGCGTGATCGAGAACACGCTCGTCACCATCCTCTCCGGCGGCCACGCGCTGCTGATCGGCGTGCCCGGCCTTGCGAAAACAAAACTGGTCGAGACGCTCGGCGTCACGCTCGGTCTCGATGCCAAGCGCATCCAGTTCACGCCCGATTTGATGCCGTCGGATATTCTCGGCGCCGAAGTGCTGGACGAGAGCACCGCCGGCAGGCGCGCCTTCCGCTTCATCGCGGGCCCGGTGTTCGCGCAGCTGCTGATGGCCGACGAGATCAACCGCGCCAGCCCGCGCACGCAATCGGCATTGCTTCAGGCGATGCAGGAGCAGCACATCACGGTGGCCGGCGCGCGGCACGATCTGCCAAAGCCGTTCCACGTGCTCGCGACGCAAAATCCGCTGGAGCAGGAAGGCACCTATCCGCTGCCCGAAGCGCAGCTCGACCGCTTCCTGATGGAGATCGACGTCGACTATCCTGATCGCGACGCCGAGCGCCGCATCCTGTTCGAGACCACCGGCGCCGACGAGACGCTGGCAAGGGGCGCGATGACCGCGGATGCGCTGATCACCGCGCAACGGCTGGTGCGCCGCCTGCCGGTCGGCGATTCCGTCGTTGAGGCGATCCTGTCGCTGGTGCGCTCGGCCCGTCCGGGTCCCGACAGTGGCGAGACCGGCAAGTTCATCGCCTGGGGCCCGGGCCCGCGCGCCAGCCAATCGTTGATGCTCGCCGTGCGCGCCCGCGCGCTGATCGACGGACGCCTCGCGCCCTCGATCGACGACGTGCTCGACCTCGCCGAGCCCGTGCTGAAGCATCGCATGGCGCTGACGTTCCAGGCGCGCGCCGAAGGCCGCACGATTCCGGACGTGATCAAGCAGCTCAAGACACGGATCGGTTGATGGCAGCAGAGACCGGGCACGCAGCGAAGGAGATCATCGCGATCCGACGTGCCGATGGCGAAAGCCGTACGCTCGCCGCTTCGCTGCCGCGCCTGGTGCTCGAGGCCCGCCGCATCGCCGCCAACGTCATCCACGGTCTGCATGGACGGCGCCGCGCCGGCTCCGGCGAAAATTTCTGGCAGTACCGCCGCTTCGTCTCCGGCGAGCCGGCGCAGAGGGTCGACTGGCGCCGCTCGGCGCGTGACGACCATCTCTATGTCCGCGAGCTCGAATGGGAAGCGTCGCACACGGTCTGGATCTGGCCCGACCGCTCGCCCTCGATGGCGTTCGCCTCGAAGACCGCGCGTGAATCCAAATTGGAGCGCACGCTGATCGTCGCCTTCGCCCTGGCCGAGCTGCTGGTCTCGGGCGGCGAACGCGTCGGCATTCCCGGCCTGATGGCGCCGACCGCGAGCCGCAGCGTCATCGACAAGATGGCGCAGGCGATGCTGCATGACGATGCCGACCGGCTGAGCCTGCCGCCGTCCTTCGTGCCCTCGGCGCTGGCCGAGATCATTGTGCTGTCGGATTTCTGGTCGCCGATCGCGGAGATTACGGCGACGCTCGCCGGGCTCTCCGGCTCCGGTGCGCATGGCACGATGGTGCAGGTGGTCGATCCCGCCGAAGAATCATTCCCCTATTCCGGCCGCGTCGAGTTCGTCGAGCCCGAGGGTTTTGGCGTGATCACCGCCGGCCGCGCCGAGAGCTGGGCGCAGGACTACACCGCACGGCTGGCGCTGCACCGCGACCAGATCCGCGCCGAGACCTCAAGGCTCGACTGGCTGTTCACGACGCATGCGACGGACCGCTCCGCCGCCGAATTGCTGCTGTTCCTGCATGCCGGCATGCAGGTGAGCAAGTCGGGCGTCCGCACGACGACCATCAAGGCGGGGCCGGCCGCATGATGGGATTGCCGCTTGCCTTCACCGAACCGCTGCTCCTGATCGGCCTCATCAGCCTGCCGGTGCTGTGGTGGCTGTTGCGCGTGACGCCGCCGCGGCCGCGCCGCATCGAATTTCCGCCGACGCGCCTGTTGTTCGACATCGCGCCACGGGAAGAGACGCCGTCGCGGACGCCGTGGTGGCTGACCGCGCTGCGCCTCCTGGCTGCTGCCCTCGTCATTTTCGCCGCCGCGGGCCCGATCTGGAATCCGCAAACAGGCGCCGCCGGCAGCAAGGCGCCGCTGATGATCATGCTCGATGACGGCTGGAGCGCCGCATCGAACTGGGATGTCAGGCTCAGGGCCGCCGACGAGCTGATTGCGAACGCCGACAACGACCGCCGCGCGATCGCGCTGGTGCCGCTGTCCGAGCCGAACCGCGACATCACCCTGATGCCGGCGGGCGCGGCGCGCGTCGCGCTGCGGCAGATCACGCCAAAGCCCTATTCAATCGATCGCGTCGACACGCTCTCCGCGGTCGACCGTTTCCTGAAAGCTACCGGCGACTGCGAGATCGCCTGGCTGTCGGATGGCGTCGACACCGGCCGCGGCGAAGAGTTCGTGCAGGCCCTCGGCAAGACCATCGGCGATCGCAGCCTGACTATCTTCGAAGGCGGCATCTCCTCGCCGCTGGCGCTGGTCGCAGCCGAGAACGCCGCCGCCAGGATGACGGTGAAGGTGCTGCGCACCGACAGCGGCATCGCGGTCGGCACGGTGCGCGCGCTGGACCAGAAGGCCTCGCCGATCGGCGAGGCACGCTTCTCGTTCGGCCCGCAGGACAAGGAAACCGACGCAGCGTTCGACCTCCCGGTCGAGCTGCGCAACGACATCTCGCGGCTCGAAATATCGGGCGAGCGCTCCGCCGGCGCGGTGCAGCTGCTCGACAAGCGCTGGCGCCGCCGCGCCATCGGCATCGTCTCGGGCGCGACCAGCGAGACCGCGCAGCCGCTGCTGGCGCCGACCTTCTATCTCACCCGCGCGCTGGCGCCGTTCGCCGACGTGCGTCTCGCCGACAAGGGCTCGCCGCAGCAGGGCATCACGCAATTTCTCGACCAGAAGCTGCCGATGATCATCCTCGCCGATGTCGGCACCATCGCGCCTGAAATCCGCGAGCGTCTCAATGCCTGGATCGACCAGGGCGGCGTGCTGGTGCGGTTCGCGGGGCCCCGCCTGGCGCAGGCCGAAGACGATCTGGTGCCGGTCAAGCTGCGCAAGGGCGGCCGCACGCTCGGCGGCAGCCTGACCTGGGAGAAGCCGCAGCACCTCGCCTCTTTCGCCGCCGACGGCCCGTTTGCCGGCGTCGTGGTCCCCAAGGACGTCACCGTGAATCGCCAGGTCCTCGCCGAGCCTGATGCTGTGCTCGCCACCAAGAGCTGGGCCTCACTGGAAGACGGCACGCCACTCGTCACCGGCGAACATCGCGGCAAGGGCATCGTCAGCCTGTTCCATGTCAGCGCCGACATGCGCTGGTCGGATCTGCCGATGTCCGGCATCTTCGTCGAAATGCTGCGCCGGGTCGTCGACATGTCCGGCTACACCGCCAAGCCCGGCGCTGGCGTCGCCAGCGAGGCCACCACTGAGACGGTGGCGCCGCTGCACATCCTCGACGGTTTTGGCGCATTCGGTCCGCCGCCGGCGACCGCCAAGCCGCTGCCCGCGGATTACCGCGACCGCGCCACGCCTGATCACCCGCCCGGCTTCTATGGTCCGGCAGAAGGACCGCTCGCCGTGAACACGCTTGCAGCCGCCGACCGCATCGCAGCCCTGAACACATCGAGCCTGCGCGCCCGGCACGCCACCTACACCAATGCCGAGCCTCGCGACTTGCGCGGCTGGCTGCTGTCGACGGCGCTGGCGCTGTTCCTGGTCGACGCCATCATCGTCGCGCTGCTCGGCGGCGGCCTCGCCGCGCTGCTGCGCCGCCGCGCCGCGCCCGCAATGATCGTCTTCGGACTCGCGCTCGCAGGCCTCGTGTCGCTCTCACCCACGCCGTCCTACGCAGACAGCGCCTCGGACGAATTCGCGATGAAGGCGGTGTCGCAGACCCGCCTCGCCTATGTCGTCACCGGCAATGCCGACGTCGATTCGATCGTCAAGGCCGGCCTGACCGGACTGACGCTGTTCCTGGCGCAGCGCACCGCGCTCGAGGCCGGCGATCCCGTCGGCATCGATCCCGCGCGCGACGAACTCGCCTTCTTCCCGCTGATCTACTGGCCGATCGTGCCCGGCGCGCCCAAGCCGCCGCAGGACGCCATCAACAAGATCGACGCCTATATGAAGCAGGGCGGTACCGTGCTGTTCGACACCCGCGACGCGATCGAGGCGGCGCCCGGCGACAACGGCGCCTCGCAGACGCCGGCCATGCGGGCCTTGCGCGAAATCCTGTCATCGCTCGACGTGCCCGAGCTCGAGCCGGTGCCGCGCGAGCACGTGCTGACCAAGACCTTCTACCTGCTGCGCGACTTCCCCGGCCGCTTCAACACCGGCCAGACCTGGGTCGAGACCTTGCCGCGCGAGGACGACGAGGACAGCGCGCAGCGGCCGGCGCGCGGCGGCGACGGCGTCTCGCCGATCATCATCACCTCGAACGACCTTGCCGGCGCCTGGGCCGTGCGCCCGGACGGCCAGTACATGCTGCCGGTGACCGGCGGCGACAATCGCCAGCGCGAATTCGCCTACCGTGCCGGCGCCAACATCGTCATGTACACGCTGACCGGCAACTACAAGGCCGACCAGGTGCACGCACCGGCCCTGATCGAACGGTTGGGGCAATAGGATCGATATGAATTACGGCATCGCGTTCACGCCGCTTGTTCCCGCGATCGTGCTGTGGATCGCGCTCGCCGCGATCGTCGTCATTGCGATCGTGCTGCTGCTGGCGCGTGCGCGGGGGGCTGCCGTGCGCGTGGCGGCGCTGGTGCTGTTCCTGCTGGCGCTCGCCAATCCCTCCTTCACCCGCGAGGACCGCGATCCCCTCACCTCGGTCGCAGCGATCGTCGTCGACAAGAGCCCGAGCCAGAATTTCGGCAACCGCACCCGTGAGGCAGCCCAAGCGCAGGAGGCGCTGGTCGACGGCCTGAAGAAGATCAAGGGCCTCGAGGTCCGCGTCGTCGACGCTGCACAGGCCGACGGCGAGACCGACGGCACAAAACTGTTCGGCGCGCTCGCCTCGGCCTTGGCGGACGTGCCGGTCGACCGCGTCGCCGGCGCGTTCCTGATCACCGACGGCCGCGTCCACGACATTCCCGCCAACGCCGCCGCGCTCGGCTTCCAGGCGCCGGTGCACGCGCTGATCACCGGGCAGAAGGACGAGCGCGACCGCCGCATCGCGATCACGGCGGCGCCGCGCTTCGGCATCGTCGGGCAGAGCCAGACCATCACATTCCGCCTCGACGACCAGGGCGTCAGCAACGAGCGCGCCAAGGTCACGGTTCGCCGCGACGGCGAGGTCATCAACGAGCGCACGCTGTCGAGCGGCCAGACCGCAAACGTCGACGTCGAGATCAAGCACGCCGGCCCCAACATCGTCGAGATCGAGGCCTCGCCGCTGGAGCGAGAGCTGACGCCGGTCAACAACCGCGCCGTCGTCGCCATCGACGGCGTACGCGACAAGCTGCGCGTGCTGCTGGTGTCGGGCGAGCCGCATTCCGGCGAGCGCACCTGGCGCAATCTGCTCAAATCCGACGCCAGCGTCGATCTCGTGCACTTCACCATTCTGCGTCCGCCGGAGAAGCAGGACGGTACGCCGATCAATGAATTGTCGCTGATCGCGTTTCCGACCCGCGAGCTGTTCCAGCAGAAGATCAACGAATTCCAGCTGATCATCTTCGATCGCTACGCCCGCCAGGGCGTGCTGCCGATCGCCTATTTCGACAACATCGCGCGCTATGTCCGCGCGGGCGGCGCGGTGCTGGTCTCGGCCGGCCCGGACTATGCCTCCAACACCAGCATCTGGCGCACGCCGCTGGATTCGGTGCTGCCGGCCGAGCCGGTCGGTGTCAGCGAGAAACCGTTCTATGCGCATCTGTCCGACGTCGGCAAACGTCACCCGGTCACGCGCGGGCTGGAAGGCTCGGCAAGCGAGCCGCCGCACTGGAGCCGGTTCTTCCGCACCGTCGACACCCGCAATTCCGTCAACCCGCCTGTCATGACGGGCCTCGATGGCAAGCCGCTGCTGTTTCTCTCGCGCTTCGGCGAAGGACGCGTTGCGCTGCTGCTGTCCGACCACATCTGGCTGTGGGCGCGCGGCTATGAAGGCGGCGGCCCGCATCTCGATCTCCTGAGGCGGATGTCGCACTGGCTGATGAAGCAGCCTGATCTGGATGAAGAAGCGCTGCGCCTTCAGGTGCAGGGCAAGGATCTCGTGGTGGTGCGCCAGACCATGGCGGACAGCGTGCAGCCGGTGAGCGTGACCTCGCCCTCAGGCGTGTCGCACGATCTGACGCTCGCCGCCGGCGATCCCGGCGAGTGGCGCGCCAGCCTGCCGGCGAGCGAGCTCGGCCTGTGGGCTGCCACCGACGGCACGCTGAAGGCGTTGATCAATGTCGGCCCGACCAATCCGAAGGAGTTTTCGGAAGTCACCTCCACCACCGACACGTTGAAGCCGCTGACGCAGGCGACCGGCGGGAACGCCGTGCGCGTGGTCGACGGCACAAACGTCGAGCTACCGCGCATCGTGCCGGTGCGATCCGTGAGCACCTTCGCCGGCGACGGCTGGATGGGCGTGCGGATGCGCGACGCCAGCGTCGTGAAGGGCGTCGGCGTGCTGCCGATCTTCGCCGGCGTGATCGGGCTGTTGTTGCTGCTGGGCGCGTTTGCGGCGACGTGGATGCGCGAAGGGCGCTAACGCGCGAAGGGGCTTAGATTGAATCAGGCCGACGCGGGCTCGGTGCACCTCTCCCGCTTGCGGGAGAGGGAGCGCACCTCGTTGCTGCATCAAACCCAATCCATCCCACTGTAGTTGCCCGAACGACACATCGTGCGGCCACCCGCGCGAGATGGTTCGACCACCGTTGACATTCGCTGACCGATCAGGCGATGTTACAATATAACATCGCGGGATCAGGGGATGATCCCTTGCGATGTGGGGTGGCGTTTCCAGATGAAGTGGTTCCGGTCGAATATCAGGCACGGCGCCCGGCTCGCGTTGTTCGCGATGCTGGTGCAGCTAGCGCTGACGTTTGGCCATAGCCACTGGTTCGCCCAGGCCACCTCCCTCGCCCAAGCCTCGCTCCAGCAGACGGACAGCACCGGGAGCGTTGCCTCTCCGGACCGCGCCACGGTCCAGAAGCAATCGCCTGCAAGCCCCGACCGCGAGCCGCCGGGCGACGACAATTGCGCGATCTGCGCATTGGTCGCGATGGCGGGCACCGTCGTATCGGCGACGCCGCCTTTGCTGCTGCTGCCGCAGGCGATCGAGCTGCTCCAGCTCACCCTAGATGCCGAATTCATCCATCTGAAATCGGCCGGCACGGCGTTCCAGCCGCGCGCGCCTCCCGCGTCCTGACTCCAGACATCACTTGATCACGCCTGGGCTCGCCGCACATCGGCGAGTGCCCGGGAGAAGTTGAAGTCGAATTCCGTCGCGCTGCGACGGCAGGCCGCCTCCGATCAGCAAAGAAATCTTCCGGACGGCGCCTGACTGGAATCAGGACCATGTCATTTGAATTGCGACGCGCGCAGCGTCTCGCCGGAGCAAGCCTGCTCCTGCTTGGCGCCGCCGCCACATCCGCGCCGGCCCAAACGGCTGCACAGGAGCCCGCCCAAGCGCCTGCGCAACAGCCTGCACAGGACAAATCGTCGAGCGAGATCCCGTCCGTCACCGTGACGGCCCCGAGCCCGATCGTGCGCAGAGCGGTGGTGCCGACCCGCAGCCCGGTCCGCACCACGCGAACCGCGCGCGTGCGCAGCCAGCAACGCACGGCCGAAGCGGCACCAGCAGCAGCAGTTGCTGCTGCCGCCGCGCCTCAACGCGGCGTGCTTCCTGTCGTCACCAACCAGTTCGCGACGGTCACCGTGGTGCCGAACGAGGAAATCCGCCGCGAGGGCGGCGGCCAGCTCGGCGATCTCCTGTTCTCAAAGCCCGGCATCACCGGCTCGAGCTTCGCGCCCGGCGCCTCCAGCCGGCCGATCATCCGCGGGCTCGACGTCAACCGCGTCGGCATTGTCGAGAACGGCACCAATTCCGGCGGCGCGTCCGATCTCGGCGAGGATCATTTCGTCCCGATCGACCCGCTCGCGACCAACCAGGTCGAGGTGGTTCGCGGGCCGGCGGCGCTGCGGTACGGCTCGACCTCGATCGGCGGCGTCGTCAGCGCCACCAACAACCGCATTCCGGACGCGCTGCCGTCCTGCGCGCCGTCGTTCCAGACCTACGGCCTGCCGACCAAGGCCCCGCTCGCGGCGGCCGCGACATCGCCTTGCGTCACTGCCGAGACGCGCTCCGCGTTCAGCTCGGTCGATCGTGGCGTCGAAAGCGGCGTGCTGCTCGACACCGGCGGCGGCAATTTTGCGTTCCATGCCGACGTCTATGGCCGCAACACCACCGATTACAGCATTCCGAGCTATCCGTATCTTGCGGACCAGTCGCGCACCGTCGCCAACGGCCGCCAGCCGAATTCGGCGACGCGCTCGGACGGCGCCTCGATCGGCGGCTCCTACTTCTTCCAGGGCGGCTATATTGGCGCGTCGATCACGCAGAACGACGCGCTCTACCACATCCCCGGCATCGACGGCGCTGACCACAACACGCGGATCGACGGCCACCAGACCAAGATCAACGTCAAGGGCGAGTACCGTCCTGATGCCACAGCGATCGACACCGTCCGCTTCTGGGCCGGCGCGACCGACTACCGGCACAACGAGATCGGCCTTGCCGATCCCGCCGATCCCACCAGCGACGGCGTGCGGCAGACTTTTACCAACAAGGAGCAGGAGATCCGCACCGAGGTGCAGCTGATGCCGTTCAATGCACGTTTCGCCGAAGTGACGACGGCGCTGGGCTTCCAGGTCGGCCACCAGGAGCTGAACGCGCCGAGCCCGGACAATCCCGGCACGCTGTTCAACGGCCTGTGGGATCCGAACAACAGCACCCGCGTTGCCGGCTACGCCTTCAACGAGTTCAAGTTCACCGAGGCGACGCGGGCGCAGGTCGCCGGCCGCATCGAGCATGTCGAGCTGCACGGCACGACGCCGGACTTCCCGACGGACTTTCTGCCCGACGGCACACCGCAGGCCGGCATTGCGCGCAATCCGTCGTTCACGCCGAAGAGCGGCAGTATCGGGCTGTTGCAGGATTTGCCGGGCGGCATGGTCGGCAGCATCACCGCGCAATATGTCGAGCGCGCGCCGAAGGCGGCCGAGCTGTTTTCCCGCGGCGGCCACGATGCGACCGCAACCTTCGACATCGGCAATCCCAACCTCACCATCGAGACTGCGAAGTCGGTCGAGCTCGGCCTGCGCAAGGCGACCGGGCCGTTTCGGTTCGAGGCGACCGTCTACTACACGCATTTCGATAATTTCATCTATCGCCGCCTCACCGGCGTGATGTGCGACGGCGATTTTGCCTCGTGCGGCGCGCCCGGCGCGGAGCTGAACCAGGCGGTCTATTCGCAGGCCAACGCCAATTTCCGCGGCGGCGAATTCCAGTCGCAGCTCGATGTCGGCGCGTTCCAGGGCGGCATCTGGGGCATCGAGAACCAGCTCGACGTGGTCCGCGCCACCTTCACCGACGGCACCAACGTGCCGCGCATTCCGCCGGTCAGACTAGGCGGCGGCGTGTTCTGGCGCGACGACAACTGGCTGATGCGGGTCAATCTGCTGCATGCGTTCGCGCAGAACAACGTCGCGGTGATCGCGGAGACGCCGACGGCCGGCTACAATCTGTTGAAGGCCGAGGTGAGCTACAAGACCAAGCTCGATCCGCGCCAGTTCGGCGCCCGCGAGATGACGGCCGGTATCGTCGGCAACAATCTCCTCAACGAGAACATCCGCAACTCGGTGTCCTACACCAAGGACGAGGTGTTGATGCCGGGCATCGGCGTCAGGGCGTTCGCGAACTTCAAGTTCTGATCGGAGATCCAGTCGGGGCCCCGAGGGCCCCGACACACACTCCGTCATTGCGAGCGCAGCGAAGCAATCCAGGCTGCCTCCGCGGAAAGATTCGGGATTGCTTCGCTGCGCTCGCAATGACGGCGTATGAGGCACGGCCGCCGCTCTTCCAATTCACGGCGTCGTAGCCTGGATGAAGCGGAGCTCCATTCAGGCTCCGAATTCATCCGATCTGCGCAACTATTCCTTGATGGACGCAGCCGCTTTCGCGATGAATTCCGCCACGGCCTCGGGCTGCGAGAGCATCGGCACGTGGGAGCTCTGCAGCACGAGCGTCTCCGCGCCCATGCGGCTGGCCGAGTCGCGCTCGACGTCCGGCGGAATGGTCTCATCGCGGGCTGCAACGATGTACCACGACTTCTTCGAGCGCCAGGCCGCCGTCGAGATCTTGTCGCCGAAACACCTGACCGCAAGCGGGCCTTGCGTTGCGTAGACGATGTCGGCTTCGTCCGTCGGAATGTCCTGGACGAAATGCTTGCGGACGCCTTGCTGCGTCAACGCCACATAACCTTCGCCGTAGGGCCTGATCTCAGCAGCACCGGGAGCCGGCTTGTAGGGCTTCCACCAGGCGTCGAACGACTGGCCGCTGTCCGGCGCGCCGGCGGCGATATAAACGAGACCTTTGACCTTGGGATGATTGCCGGCCTCGGTGATGACGGCCCCACCCCAGGAGTGTCCGACCATGAGCACAGGACCTTCCTGCATGTCGACAACCCGGTGAGTGGCCACGACGTCATCGGCGAGCGAGCTGAGAGGATTCTGAACGGCGAGAGCCTTCAGGCCGCGCTTGGTCAGAAGAGGAATGACCTTGGCCCAGCACGAGCCATCCGCAAAAGCTCCGTGCACGAGCACGACGGTTCCGATTGCCATTGGGTTGGCCTCCTTGTTTCTTCGCGTTGAATGGGCCGGACCTGGCGCTCATCGCCGAGCTATACGGCCGCGCTCATCGTCAGGTCTTGTTGCGCCGTCGTCATCTCCAGCACTGAAGCAACGATTGTTGCCTGCGAGACAATACCGTTTGAGTTTAGTTGGTGAAGGCCGTGCAAGCAGCGCGCGAAGCATTTTCGTGCGAACGGACAAAATGACGTCGTAGCCTGGATGGCCACCTCCGCACCGTCGCAATGACGGAGGAAAGAGCGTGGGCGCGCTCACGCCAAACGCGTCAACCGCTTCTCGAAGCGCCATTGGTCGACGGGGAAAGGCCCGTTCGAGGTCTCCGACAACATCACGAAGGTGCCGGCGTTGCGCCAGCCGCTTTTCTCGTAGAACCGCGCGGCGCGCATGTTGCCGACCGCGCACGCGAGCCACGCCAGCTCCACACCGCGCGCGGCAAGCCGCGCCTCCGCTTCAGCGATCAGCGCCGCGGCCACACCCGACCCGTGCGCCTCAGCTGATACGAACAACTGGTACAATTCGTCGCCCTTGAGGGCGCACAGGCCGAGCGGCGCACCGGCCGGGCCGACAACGCTGATATCGGGAAGCATGACCGCGAGCCGGTCGCGAAAGCTCTGGAGCGTGCGGAGACGTACCAGCTCAGGCGGCGCGAGATGCGCATGCGATCCATGCCAGGCGTCGTGCCATAGCTGCGCGAGATGGTCGATCTCAGCGGGATCAGCGGGACGCACCTGCATCGTCGAGACTCCGTACGAGAGCGTCGTAGCCCTACCCGACCCGCGCCTTGCTCCAGTCCGGACCGACGACGCCCGACACGCCCTCGAAGGCGCCGTCGACGAGCTCGAACACCAGAATGCGCGCGGCGTCGACCGGGCCCGGCATGGTGACGCGCCCCTTGGGGACCTGCTTGAAACCGACGCGGCTGTAATAGGGCTCGTCGCCAACCAGAATGATCAGGCGGTGACCTTTTTCCCTGGCATCCGCTAGCGCGCGCTCCATCAGGAGCCGGCCGATGCCGCGGGCGCGGAACGGCGGCTCGACGGTGAGCGGCCCGAGCAGCAGGGCCGGCGTCTCGCCGACCAGCACCGGCAATTGCCTGACCGAGCCGACCAGCAGCGTGCCGATGCGCGCGGTGAAGGAGACGTCGAGCAGATGGTCGACATGCTCGCGGATGCGATAGGCGCTGAGCACGAAGCGGCCGGGGCCAAAAGTGCGTTCATGCAGCCGCTCGATCGCCTGAGCGTCGCCGGCGGCTTCGGGAAGGATGGTGAGTGAGAGATCAGTCATGTCAGCACAGCGTTTTCGAGCGAAGTGGGCCCCGGTTCGCGTCAAGAAAACGCGTCAATGTCAGACGCGGGATAACATCTCAGGCGGCCGTGGTCTACCGGGCGGTGCCCGATCGAACCCCTGCACCGGGCCGCGGGTGAAGACCGCCGCGAACAGCAGGGTCCAGAGCGAGAGCATCAGGATAGGAATGATGTAATACGGCGTGAAGACCGGATGTGTGGCGAAGAACGCCAGATTCAGCGCCAGATTGGCGCCGACCAGCAGCGTGAGTTGCCTGACGCCGGCATGGTTGGCGAAACGCCACAGCAGCGCGGTCCAGGCGCAGGCAATCACCATCAACGGGAACTGGGTGTCGCGGAGATAGGCGCGCAGGACGGCCGGATCGAGGTGTGGGGCGGCCGTGTCCTGGCCGCCATAGGCCGAGACCAGCGGATGGCCCGAATTGACCAGGTTCGCCGCGAACACAGGCAGCAGGCCAACAAGGAACGCGAGGCCCAGCGTGAGGCCTGCCACGAAGGTCTCGCGGGTGCGCCAGATCAGGAATGACAATCCGAAGAACAGGAAATAGCCGGCCGAAAGAATGACGTTCGCGATCCGAAAGCTCGCGGACAGGCCGAGCAGAATGCCGACGGCTGCGATCATCATGAGGCGGCGCCGGCCTTCATCGACGAACAGTCTTGCGGTGACCAGACCCGCCAGCGCGCAGACGACCATGGTCGGCGCCATCGAATAGCTCGCCTTGGCCGGATTGATCATGAAGGTGATCGAGAGCGCGCCGAACAGTGCTGCAAGCGTCAAGGACCCGGCCTCCCGCGCCCGCCACAGACCGTACAGTGCAAAGCCGCCGATCATCACATTCGCCAGCGCATAGAGCGGAATGACCTGAAAGCCCTCGGGGAACAGCGCCAGCACGAAGCCGGTGCCCGGCGGCGGCGTCATTACCCATTTGCTGCCGTCGGCGATCTCAGTGTGGCACGGCGCCCGGGTCGGCTCATTCCAGTTCGGAAAATCGATGCTGCGCAACTTGCCCGCGAGATAGCCGTCGGTTTCATGGGCGAGGCTGGTGTCGAGGCCGTGCCAGCCGAAGCGCTGGAACAGGTGCGCCTGCCTGAGATAGCAGATGTCGTCATAGACGCCGCGGCTCTCGCTCCAGTGCGAGACGAGGCGAATATTGCTGGCCAGAATTGCCAGAAACACAATTGAAAAAAGGACCTTGAAAGCTCTCATGGATATGTGCCGGGCGGGACGGCGGGGCCCGCCGCCTGTACAGGAAAAGCACCGGCAAGTATAGCAAGGTGCGGATTTTGGAGGTGAGGCGGACGTGGCCGACATGGGCATGGGCTTGACCGACACGTGCAGCAGCGATGTCGCTGCACCGCACGCTGCTGCGCCGCGAATCCTGCTCATCATTCCCTGCTTCAACGAGGAGGCCTCGATCGGCGGCGTCTTGAGCGAGATCGCGGCGACCGGCCGCCACTACCACACCCTGGTCGTGGACGACGGCTCGTCGGATGCGACCTCCGCGGTGGCAAGCTGCCGCTCGCCCGTCGCACGTCTGGCGCAAAATCTCGGCATCGGCGGTGCCGTGCAGACCGGCATCAAATATGCGGCGCGTCAGGATTTCGATTTCTGCGTCCAGATCGATGGCGACGGACAGCACGATCCGCGCGCCGTCGAGACGCTGCTGAACGCCTATCGGATGCAGCCTGCCAACATCACCATCGGAAGCCGCTTCATCGAGCATGAAGGCTTCTGCTCGACGCGGATGCGGCGCGCCGGCATCAGGCTGATCGTGCTTGCGCTCAACGGTCTTTTCGGCGGCGGCCGCATCACCGATCCCACCAGCGGCATGCGGCTGCTCGACCGCTCCGCCATCGCCTTCTTCGCCAAGGCTTATCCGACGGATTTTCCGGAGCCGATCTCACTGGCCTGGGCGTTGCGCGCAGGGCTCACGGTGAGCGAGGTCCCGATCGAGATGCGGGCGCGAGAGACCGGCGTCAGCTCGATCGATGGATTGAAATCGGCGAGCTACATGGTTCGCGTGCTCGGTTACATCCTGCTCGCGCGTCTGGTGAGATCGCGATGACGCCGAGCGATCTCATCATTGCGTCGAACATGTCGAGGAGGCTGCCGTGACAAATGCCCTTCCGAGCCCGGAGACGGTCGTCGTCATCTCCGCCTTCGCGCTGATCTACATGGTGGTGCTGTTGAAGAAGACGTTGCAGGGGAAATTCGATCTCTATGATTTCCTGATGCTGTCGATGGTGGCGATCATACCCGCGGGCTTCACGCTGTTTCCGAGGCTTGCCTACCTCGTCAGCCATCTGACCGGCGTCGTGTTTCCGTTCGTCGTGATGTTCGGCGCCCTGTTCCTGGTGGTGTTCGCCTTCATGCACAACATGACGGCGCGGCTGCACCGACTGGAGCGGCAGAACTGTGCGCTGATCCAGGAACAGAGCCTGCTGGCGCTGGAGCTGAAGGCGAAGGAGAGGGGTCAGCCGGCGGCTTAACGCCACGTCGCGGTCATGGCCTTGCCATCAAGCACTTCTGCGATGCGCAGCCGTGTGCCGTGCGTGGTGCCCTCGGGCAGCGCATTGATCGCGAAGAAGCCGCATTCGACGATCTCGTGATTGGGCGCGGGCAGGCGATCCTGTTTGAACTGCCTGACGACGTAGACCGCGACGTGATCGCGGCGGGAGACATGGCTGTTGAGGAAGATGCCGTGCAGCACGGCCTCGCCGGTGAGGTCGATATCGCCCTCCTCCTTGAGCTCGCGCCGCATCGCCCGCTCCATGGTCTCGCCGAGATCGACGCCGCCACCGGGCAGATACCAGCCGGTGATGTAGCTGTGCCTGACCAGGAACACCTTGTTCTCGGCATCCACCACCACGGCGCGGACGCCGAGCGTCATGCCGCGTGCCAGCAGGAACCAGGCGTGGAAGATTCGCCGCAGCAGCGGCTCGAATTTTCGTCGGACGCGGTTCAGACGATCCCCCATCAGGCTTCCTCGAGGCCCCGCTTGCACTGACGTCGCGACCTTGCCATTACAGCGGAGCAATAGCGAGGCAATCGCGCGTCATGACTCACAACACGCTGGCCCCCTTCACGCTCGCCCATCTGTCCGACCCGCATCTGGCGCCTTTGCCGAAACCGCGGCTGAGTGAGCTCGCCGGCAAGCGCGCACTCGGCTACGTCAACTGGACGCGCAACCGCCACAAGTACCAGCGCCGCGAGGTGCTCGACGCACTCGTCGCCGATCTTCAGGCACAATGCCCCGACCACATCGCAGTCACCGGCGATCTCGTCAACCTCGCGCTGGAGGCGGAGTTCGCGCCTGCCCGCGCCTGGCTCGACGGCGTCGGCCCGCCCGACCGCGTCACCACGATTCCCGGCAATCACGACGCCTATGTCCGCGCCACCGCGCATCGGTTCGGCGAGACCTTTGCTCCCTATGTTGCTGATGATGACGGCAGCATCGGCTTTCCGGGCGTGCGCCGGCGCGGGCCGCTCGCGCTGATCAGCCTGTCCACGGCAGTGCCGACCTTGCCGCTGATGGCGACCGGCACGCTCGGCCGCGATCAGCTGGCGGCGCTCGAACAGGTGCTCGAGCGGCTCGCGGCCGAGGACGTCTTCCGTGTGCTGCTGGTGCATCATCCGCTGAAGTCCACCGCGTGGCAGAAGCGGATGACTGACTCTGCTGAATTGCTGGCGCTGCTCACGCGCCATGGCGTCGAGCTCATCCTGCACGGGCACGACCACATCCATTCGACGATGTGGTTCGAGGGCCCGAACGGCAACATTCCCGCGATCGGCGTACCCTCGGCTTCCGCGTTTGCACACGGACACACTCCGGCGGCGGCGTATAATCTGTTCACGATCGAGAAGGACAATGCCGGCTGGCGCTGCGAGCAGACGGTGCGGAGCCTCGGGGCGGGATTTCAGATCGGGCAGATCAAGCATGTGAGGTTGATTTAGTTCTTCGTCATTGCGAGGAGCCAAGCGACGAAGCAATCCAGACTGCCTCCGCGGGAAGATTTCTGGATTGCTTCGCCATGCTCGCAATGACGGCGGAGAGATTCACCAGTTCCGCAAGGCCGCGAGCACGGCAAGGCCGAAAAGCGCCGCGGCACCGAGCACGAATCCGAACACGAACGGCCACACGCGCGAGCGGCGCGGTGGCTCGGCGGCTGGGGCTTGCGGCTCGGGCAAAACCACCATCGCATGCTCGCGCTCGATCATGCGGCGGGCGACATAGTCGGTCACGGCCTCGACAATGACCGCAGTGTCGTGCGATTCGGCGAGCACGATGCGGCCGAAGCGGGTGTCCTGGACGAAGCGATACTGACGCTTGTCGCGCCCCATCATGATGTGGGCGACGACGTCGATCCAGAGTCGCGGCGTATCGCCCTGGCTGATGCCGCGATCGAACAGATCGATCTGGTCGGGCACCTGAGCGAACAGCGGATCGAGCGCGTCGTTGAGGATCTCCAGCCG
Source organism: Bradyrhizobium betae (assembly GCF_004123905.1). Classification (GTDB taxonomy): domain Bacteria; phylum Pseudomonadota; class Alphaproteobacteria; order Rhizobiales; family Xanthobacteraceae; genus Bradyrhizobium; species Bradyrhizobium betae_A. The sequence continues at coordinate 57,183 of NZ_MZXW01000042.1, read as the reverse complement.
TGCCACCTCGGCGTCGCGCAGATCGACGACGACGCCGGTCCGGTCGGCGGCCTCGATCCGGGCGCGCAGCAGCGCGTCGCGCAGCCGCATCGGTCGCGGCTGGCTGGGATGGGTCCCGCTGGTCTCGGGCTCTGACATTGTCGGCCTCGTCCTCAAATCCTGACGTTAACCTATCAGCAACCAATGCGTCCGCAAAGGGACCACAATTCCAGATACTTACGGCACCCACAGCCGGCTGACCTGTGCCAAAAACAGACGATCCCACCCAGGCAGCGCCTGGATGGGACCATCCGTCCTTGGACGTCTTCTTAAGGTTGTCAGGCAGCCGTCAGGCCGAGACCCGCGACGGCTCTTCCACGATCGAGAAGCGGACGCCGGCCTTGTGGCGGTTCTCTTCCGAGACCGAGCGCCAGGCATCTTCGGCTTCCTTGCGGGTCTTGAACGGACCCTGCACCTGGGCCGAGCCTTCCACCAGCTTGTGGAAGTTCATCGAGCCGAACTCACCGCCGATCACCCAGAAATTGCTATTGGTCATTGTCAGTCTCCTGTCGAACTGCGTTAGCCGAACTGGTTCATCGTGTTGTGGGCGCCGCCCGCCTTCAGGGCTGCCTCACCCGCGAAGTATTCCTTGTGGTCGTCGCCGATGTCGGAGCCGGCCATGTTCTGATGCTTGGCGCAGGCAATGCCCTGACGGATCTCGGCGCGCTGAACGTTCTTGACGTAGCCGAGCATGCCCTGCTCGCCGAAATATTCGCGTGCGAGATTGTCGGTCGACAGCGCGGCCGTGTGATAGGTCGGCAACGTGATCAGATGGTGGAAGATGCCGGCGCGCTTGGCCGAATCCGCCTGGAAGGTACGGATACGCTCGTCGGCTTCAATCGCCAGCGGCGTCTCGTCGTATTCCTGCTTCATCAGCTCGGCACGGTTGTACTTGCTGACATCCTTGCCCGCTTCCTTCATCGCGTCGTAGACCTGCCAACGGAAGTTGAGCGTCCAGTTGAACGACGGCGAGTTGTTGTAGGCGAGCTTCGCGTTCGGGACGACCTTGCGGATGCGGTCGACCATCTTGGCGATCTGCTCGATATGCGGCTTCTCGGTTTCGATCCACAGCAGGTCGGCACCGTTCTGCAGCGAGGTGATGCTGTCGAGCACGCAGCGGTCTTCGCCCGTGCCGGCGCGGAACTGGTAGAGATTGCTGGGCAGGCGCTTCGGACGCATCATCTTGCCGTTGCGGTTGATGATGACATCACCGTTGCGGGCGTTCTCGGGCGTGATTTCCTCGCAATCGAGGAAGCTGTTGTACTGGTCGCCGATGTCGCCGGGCTTGTGGCTGACGGCAATCTGCTGCGTGAGACCAGCGCCGAGCGAGTCGGTGCGGGTCACGACGATTCCGTCGTCGATGCCGAGCTCGAGGAACGCGTGGCGGCAGGCACGGATCTTCGCGAGGAAGACCTCGTGCGGCACGGTGACCTTTCCGTCCTGGTGGCCGCACTGCTTCTCGTCCGAGACCTGGTTCTCGATCTGGAGCGCGCAGGCGCCCGCTTCGATCATCTTCTTGGCGAGCAGATAGGTCGCCTCGGCGTTGCCGAAGCCGGCGTCGATGTCGGCGATGACGGGGACGACGTGGGTCTGGAAGTTGTCGATCTTCTCGATCAGCTCCTTCTCGCGGGTCTTGTCGCCTTCCTTGCGCGCCTTGTCGAGGAGACGGAAGATGTCGTTGAGCTCGCGGGAATCCGCCTGACGCAGGAAGGTGTAGAGCTCTTCGATCAGCGCCGGCACCGAGGTCTTCTCGTGCATGGACTGGTCGGGTAGCGGTCCGAACTCGGAGCGCAGCGCCGCGATCATCCAGCCGGACAGGTACAGATAGCGGCGATCGGTCTTGCCGCCGAAATGCTTCTTGACCGAGATCAGCTTCTGCTGGGCGATGAAGCCGTGCCAGCAGCCCAGCGACTGCGTGTACTTGGTGGGATCAGCATCATAGGCGGCCATGTCGCTGCGCATCAGCGCCGCGGTGTAGCGGGCGATGTCGAGGCCGGTCTTGAAGCGGTTCTGCAGGCGCATGCGTGCGACGGCCTCGGCCGCCACCCCGTTCCAGGTCGGCTGCGTCTCGAGGAGCGCCTGGGCCGCATCGACCTCGCTCTGGTACGACGCCGGACCCTGGAGGGTGTTGATGCCACGGGGCTGGTAGTTCATGTGCTCGATCCTTTTCGCTGACGACAAGGCGGGCGGCCTTCTCATCGACATTTTTGACAGTGCATCGCGAAATGCGTGTCAGGAGCTAAACGCGAGAACAGGAAGTTCGTATAGAGGCCTTGTATTCGAATGGTGATGTCATGTAACATCAAAACATGTAATAGATGTAATTTTGTAATGTTTGTAAATTTATAGGTCAGCAAGCCTGTCCTTGATGCCTGTGGAGACCTAGAGATGCCCGCTGAGTCCGGGAAGAAACTGTTCGTCGGCCCGCGCTTCCGGCGGATCCGGCAGCAATTGGGCCTGTCGCAGACCCAGATCGCCGAGGGGCTCGGGATCTCGCCGAGCTACGTCAACCTGATCGAGCGCAACCAGCGCCCGGTGACGGCGCAAATCCTGCTGCGGCTGGCCGAGACCTATGACCTCGATTTGCGCGATCTCGCCACCGCCGACGAGGACCGGTTCTTCGCCGAGCTGAACGAGATCTTCTCCGATCCGCTATTCCGCCAGATCGATGTTCCCAAGCAGGAACTGCGCGACCTCGCCGAACTCTGCCCCGGCGTCACCCATGCGCTGCAACGGCTCTATGCCGCCTATACCGAGGCCCGGCAGGGCGAGACGCTGGCGGCCGCGCAAATGGCCGACCGCGACGTCGGCACGCGCTATGAGGCCAATCCGGTCGAGCGCGTGCGCGAGCTGATCGAGGCGAACCGCAACTATTTTCCGGAGCTCGAGCAGGCCGCGGAGACCCTTCGCGATGAACTGAACGTGCCGGCCGAGGGGCTTTACGCGGCGCTGGCGGCGCGGCTGCGCGAAAAACATTCGATCCAGACCCGCATCATGCCGGTGGACGTGATGCGCGAGACGTTGCGGCGTTTCGACCGCCACCGCCGCCAGTTGCTGATCTCGGAGCTGGTCGACCCGGCCGGCCGCGCGTTCCAGCTTGCCTTCCAGCTGGGCCTGGGCGAATGCGCGCAAGCCCTGGAGACCATCATCGGCCGCGCCGGCCCGCTCGACGATGCGCCGCGGCGGCTGTTCCGCATCACGCTCGGCAATTATTTTGCAGCGGCCGTGATGATGCCCTACCCGGCTTTCCTCGCCGCGGCCGAAGCCTTGAACTACGATATCCACGTGCTGGCGCAGCGCTTCAATTCCGGCTTCGAGCAGGTCTGCCACCGGCTCACCACATTGCAGCGGCCGAACGCGCGCGGCATTCCGTTCTTTCTGCTGCGGGTCGACAATGCCGGCAACGTCTCGAAGCGTTTCTCCTCCGGCACCTTCCCGTTCTCGAAGTTCGGCGGCACCTGTCCGCTGTGGAACGTGCACTCGACCTTCGACACGCCGGATCGCCTGCTCAAGCAGGTGATCGAGCTCTCGGACGGCACGCGCTATTTTTCGATCGCGCAGATGGTGCGCCGGCCCGTGGCGCCGCATCCACTGCCGCAGCCGCGCTTCGCCATCGGCCTCGGCTGCGAGATCCGCCACGCCGCCCGCCTCGTCTATGCGGCCGGCATCGATCTGGAGAAAACCGAGGGCACGCCGATCGGCGTCAACTGCCGCCTCTGCGAACGCGAAAACTGCGCCCAGCGCGCCGAGCCGCCGATCACGCGCACGCTGATTTTGGACGAGACGACGAGAAGGGTGTCGAGTTTCGCATTCTCGAATGCAAGGGAGTTGTGAGGAAGACGCGCTTGTCCGTTTGCGTGGGAACTTCCGGTTTTTCCCGACGTTGCATCGATAGAAAGGCGGCGCGGCGTACTCACCGCCGATCCGGGACATGGAAAACTTTTCAAATGCGGCGTTTGCTCCTGACGTGATCGCGATCATGACCGCAGCACTGCGGGCTGCGGTCGCAACCCTGCCCGAGCCAGTCCATGCGATGCATGTCGATGCGCTTGCTCAGTCCATCCTCCGTACAGCCAGTACAGGCGAACGCGATGTCACGGTGCTGCAGCGGATCGCACTGATGGAGCTACAGCTCGCTCCACGGACATGATGAGGTGAAGGATGAGAGTGGAGACGGGCTTTGCCGCGATCGTTTATGTGCTTTGCACCTCCGCGGTTGCGCACGCCGAGAGCTGGAGCACCTACCGCATTCCGGAAACCGGGACCGCGGTGGACATTCCAACCTCCATTTTCACCGAGGACTCCGGAAAGCCGGACGGCTACGGGCGACGGCTCCGCTCGGCCGACGGCAGCGCCGATCTGACCGTGCAGGCGGTGCCGGCGACCGGCGAGTCCCCCGCCAGCTTCCTGGCCCGGAAGAACCCGCCGCCCGGCATCATCTACAAACGCGTCACGCCTCGCTTCTTCGTGGTATCGAGCATCAAGCACGATGCCATTTGGTACAACCGCTGCAACTTCTCCGGTCATTACGTCCATTGCGTGCTGATCAACTATCCCGCAGCCGAGAAGCGGCAGTGGGACGGTGTCGTGACGAGAATTAGCAACACGTTGCGTGGCAGCTGAGGAGCCGCCGAGCGAAGCGAAGCAATCCGGACGGTTGCCACAGTGACAGCCTGGATTGTTTCGTCGCCAGCAATGACGAAGGGCTCACGCCAGCGTATGCACGATCACCGGTCCCGCGGCGGCACTCGCATGCCCTGCCAGCAGCGAGCCGAGATTCTTCTCGATCCAGGCGATGGCGCGCCGGTTCGCTTCCTCCGCCTGCTCGAACTTGTCGAAGATCGAGATCGCGGTCACCGTGTCGTCGCCGGCATAGACCACGTAATAGGCGCGGAAACCGTCGACGTCGCTGATGATCGGAACGGCGCCGTCCTTGATGCGGCGCGCCAGCTCTTCCGCGCTCCCGCTTTTCGCCTTGGCCTGACGGATGGCGGCATACATGGCATCCTCCTACCGGCTGTCTGACTTTCGGGCCTGGTGCCCGGAGCGGATGTTACGCCGAACCGCGCCGCCGATCCACGCTTGGTTAACCCGCCCCTAATCCGCCTCCGCGATCTGCAACCAACGGTTAAGCACACCTCAACATCGCAGCCTTAGTCTCGCCCCACTCACTTTTCGCAAACAACGGCGGCCTATCCTGCCGCGCGAAGTGACATCAGGGGGTTCATCATGCGCATTGCGTTGCTGCTGACCGCGACCATCGTCGGCGCGCTCTTTGCCAATCCATCCAATGCCGGATCGCTCGATGCGTCAGGCGAGGCCGCGCAAGCGCTGCCGCCGGGGTTCCAGAGCTATCGCGGCTACATGTTCGACATCTCCGAGAACCGCGACCGCAAGGATGTCGACAAGCTTACCGAGAACCTGAAGCAGCAGATCGACGTGGTCGAGGCTTCCGGCCTCTCGCCCCGCGTGCTGCGCTTCTTCCACACCGTTCCGATCGTCGCGAGCGAGCTGGCCTGCCTCGATGAAGGCGCTGCGACCGCGTGCTACGGCCGGGTGACGCCGGACATCCAGCGCACCGCTCCGCGGACGCTGACCGTCTGGGATCCAGGCAAGCAGCGCTGGAGCAATCCGAACGCCGTCGACCTCGCGGTCGATTCGGGGCTCGGCGTGATCATGCTGCGCCCGGACATGATGCGCTACGAGAAGGAAGCCGTGCTGCTGCACGAGTTGCTTCACGCCTATCACGCGCGGCTGCTGCCGGACGGCTACGCCAACAAGGGCGTGATCACCTATTACGCCTATGCCAAGTCCAAGGATCTCCTGCCCAAGGAAGCCTATGCGATGAAGAATCCCATGGAATTCTTCGCCGTGACCGCCAGCATCTTCCTGGCGGGAAAAAGCGAATTCCACGATCCGAAGTCGCGCGAGGCGCTCAAGGAGAAGATGCCGGATTACTACAAATATCTGGTCGGCGTGTTCGGCTTCGACCCCGACCCGGCAGCCTCGAGCGGCCCGGTTGCCTCGCTGAAATAAGGCGCCCGCCAACCCACCGCAAAAGCCGCGCGAAAAATGCGCGGCTTTTTTGTTTTGGGGACCGGAAGCTGCGGATGACGCCCCGCCGGGAATTGCCAAGGTGGGGCCCGATCTGCATAGTCCCGCCCGCATCGATACCTGTTTTCAAGAGGATAGAACAACATGGCGGACGCCGACCTGGATGTCGTGATCCGGCAACTGGCCAGACAGCTGCAGACGGGCCTGATGACCCGCGCCAAGGAGCGGCGGGATCGCTTCAGCGGCCTCGCGGCCAAGGCCAAGAGCAAGGAGACGGGCGACCGCTTCAAGATGTTGGCCAAGGCCACGCTGGAGCAGGCCACCGCCGCCGCCAAGCGCCTGCAGATGTCCGCCGACAACGTCGCCGACAGCTACGCCCGCGCCATGCGCCTCGCCGCCAGCACGCCGGTCGCGGTGAAGGTCGAGAAGAAGGTGAAGGAGAAGCCGGTGAAAAAAGCTGCGAAGAAAGCGAAAGCCAAGAAGGCGAAGTAGCCCGCGAGGTGCCTTCACCTCTCCCCGTAAGAACGGGGCGAGGGAGAACACCTTTCACCGCCGCGGCTCGGCACTCGTGAGCTCGGCGAGTTTTGCGCGCGCCGCCTCGCGCGTGCGCGCATCCTTGCCGGCCGGCAGCGCCAGCGCGGCCTCGAAATCGGCACGGGCATCGTCGGCCTGGCCGCGGGCGAGGAACGTGAGGCCGCGGTCGAGGCGGGCCTGCGGATCGGACGGGTCGAGGCGGACCGCCGTGTTGTAGCTCAGGATCGCGCGATCGAGATCGCCGGTGGCGGCGAGCGCCAGACCACGCTGGTGATAGGGCGCGGCCAGCCTGGGTTCATGCGCGATCGCCTCGTCATAGTCCTCGATGGCGAGCGCGAGGTCGCCGTTCTGCCGGCGTGCCAGCGCGCGGTCGCGATAGAGCTGGGCGCGGTTGGGATTGAGGTGGATGGCCTCGTCGAAATCGGCGATCGCCCGCCTGAAGTCGCCGTGGCGCATCGCGATCCGCCCGCGCCCCTCATAGGCAAAGGCGATCAGTGAGCCCCGGAGCGGCGAGAAGCCGATCACGGCCGAGCAGATGTCGGGTTCGTCCTCGTCCCCGCAATTGACGACCGTGTGCGTGGACAGGCCAATGAGCACGCCGAGGACGATCAGCAATGGTACGGCAGTTTTGGTCATCTCCGACGGTGGCAGGCGGAGGGCCGGCCACGCATCCCCTTTCGAAGGAAGTGTCACGCCGAGGTGTTAACACCGGCCGCGACGATCCTGTGTGCGCCAGGTCACAAAGCCCGCGCAAATCCCCGCGGGTTCCATCAGCCCCAAGGACCGCGGGAAGGACCTGGAGAAGGACCACCAGACGACGACCGGCCCCACGGTCCTTGCGGCGGATAGTTCTCGTTGGCGCCGACCGACGGCGCCGCCTGCGCGCCGAGCTCGGCTGCAAGCTGCTGGAGCGCCGCGATCCGATTCTGCGTCGAGGGATGGGTCGTGAACAGATTGTCCACGCCGTGGCCCGACAGCGGATTGATGATGAACATATGCGCGGTCGCGGGATTGCGCTCCGCCTCGAAGTTCGGGACCTGACGCGCGGCGCCCTCGATCTTCAGCAGCGCCGACGCCAGCCACATCGGCTGTCCCACGATGCGTCCGCCGAGATCGTCCGCGGCATATTCGCGGGTGCGGCTGATCGCCATCTGCACCAGCATGGCGCCGAGCGGCGCCAGGATCATCATCAGGATCGAGCCGACGATGCCCGGGCCGTTGTTGTCGCGGTGGCCGCCGAAGAACATGCCGAACTGCGCCAGCATGGAGATCGCGCCGGCGATGGTCGCGGTAATGGTCATCAGCAGCGTGTCGTGATTTTTGACATGAGCAAGCTCGTGCGCGATCACGCCGGCAAGCTCCTCGCGGCTGAGCTGTTGCATCAGGCCGGTGGTGACGGCCACCGCGGCATTCTCGGGATTGCGCCCGGTCGCGAACGCGTTCGGTTGTGCCTCGTCCATCACGAACACGCGCGGCATCGGCAGACCGGCGCGGCCCGCAAGCTCGGCCACGAGCCCGACCAGTTCCGGCGCACTCGCGCGGTCGACCTCATGGGCGCCGTACATCGAGAGCACCGCGCGGTCGGAGTTCCAGTAGGTGAAGAGATTGGTCGCCGCGGCAATGACAAGCGCGATCATGGCGCCAGCGGCACCGCCGATCAGATAGCCCACGCCCATGAACAGGGCGGTGAGGCCTGCGAGCAGCATTGCGGTCCGAAGATAGTTCATGGCCGTCTCCCAGGGGCGGCCGCGGGCAAACCTTTGGCCGGCACACCTCAGGTAGGGATGACCCCGGCCCGGCCGCAAGGTTTCAAGGTGCGTCGCGGGGCCGCGGCACTGGTTTGAATCCGATCATTCCATTAAAGTTCGTCAAGAATCCAAGCGTCTCCTCCCTCCGGAAACCCCATGCTCCAGACCCGATTTGCGATCGCGGCCGCCGCTCTGCTCACGCTCGCCCTTCCCGCCTCCGCCCAGTTCGTACCGCCCCCGACAAAGTCCGCCGCACCCAGGACCACCGTCCCCTCGCCGCGCGCGGCGTCGTGCCATAACGGGGCGAGCTTCGATCGCTTCCTCGCCGACGTGAAGCAACAGGCGGTGGCTGCCGGCGTCTCGCAGCGAACGATCTCGGAGGCATCGCCCTACCTCGTCTACGACCAGGGCATCGTCAATCGCGACCGCGGCCAGCGCGTGTTCGGCCAGCTCTTCACCGAATTTGCGGGCCGCATGGCCGCGCCCTATCGCATGCAGAACGGCCAGCAGCACATCAAGGCCCACGCGGCAGCATTCGCGCGCGCCGAAAAGGAATATGGCGTGCCGCCGGCAGTGATCGCTGCGTTCTGGGGGCTGGAGAGCGATTTCGGCATCAACATGGGCAATCTGCCGACGCTGAAATCGCTGGTGTCGCTGGCCTATGACTGCCGGCGCTCGGAGATGTTCGTGAACGAGACCATCGCCGCGCTGAAGATCATCGACCGCGGCGATCTCACACCCGACGAGATGGTCGGCTCCTGGGCCGGCGAGCTCGGGCAGACGCAGTTTTTGCCCGTGCACTACGTCAACTACGCCGTCGACTATGACGGCGACGGCCGGCGCGATCTCCTGCGCAGCGAGAACGACGTGATCGGCTCGACCGCGAACTACATCGCCAACGGCTTGAAATGGCGGCGCGGCGAGCCGTGGCTGGAGGAGATCAAGGTGCCGCAGAACCTGCCGTGGGATCAGACCGACCTCACGGTGCAGCTGCCGCGCTCGAAATGGAGCCAGCTTGGCGTCACCTATCCCGACGGCCGGCCGCTGCCGAACGACAATCTTGCCTCCTCCGTGCTGCTGCCGATGGGACGTTTTGGTCCGGCCTTCATGGCCTATGCGAATTTCGCGGCCTATACCGAGTGGAATAACTCGCTGATCTATTCGACCACCGCGGGCTATCTCGCCACCCGCATCGCGGGCGCCGCGCCGATGCGCAAGCCGACCACACCGGTCGCGCAGCTGCCGTTCAACGAGCTCAAGCAATTGCAGCAGCTTCTGGTCCAGGCCGGCTTCAATGTCGGCAAGGTCGACGGCGTGCTGGGCCAGCAGAGCCGCGCCGCGGTGAAAGCGATGCAGATCAAATATGGCCTGCCGGCGGATTCCTGGCCGACCGCCGAGCTGCTGGCACGGATGCGCGGCGGCACCGCGCAGGCGCAGCCGGCGGCGACAATCCGATAAATAATCTATCCGTAGTCATGCCCCGCGAAAGCGGGGCATCCAGTACGCCGCGGCGTCGAGGTCCAATCACAGCCGCCTCTGGAATACTGGATCGCCCGGTCAAGCCGGGCGATGACACCGGAGGTTGTGGCGGCGATGACCGCGAGAATGTGGCGGCGACAGCACCACCAGCCGATGCGGTAGAATTTTCGCACTGCACGCACTGCTTCCGCGATTGTATTTTTCCATGAGGCTCCCATGTGAGTGGCTCAGGTTTCTCCTGAGATTTCCCACCCATTCAAGCGAGCATCACATGTCCTTCTACGACGCCGTCGCCCCTGCGTACCTGCAAATGCTGAACAGCCTCACCGGCCTGCTCACGAAAGCGGAGGCGCATTGCGCGGCGAAAAAGATCGACCCGAGCGTGTTGCTCGGCTCCCGCCTCTTCCCGGACATGCTGCCGCTGTCGAAGCAGATCCAGCTGGTCAGCGATTTCGCCACCAAGGGCTGCGCGCGGCTAACCCATAGCGAAGTGCCTTCGAACCCCGACACCGAAACCAACTTTGCGGAATTGAAGCAGCGACTGGCCAAGACCATCGACTATGTGAAGTCGTTCAAGCCGGAGCAGTTCGAGGGCGCCGATACCAAGGACGTCACCTTCCCGACCGGGCCGGACAAAACCACCACCTTGAAGGGCCAGCAATTCCTCAGCGCGTTCTCGCTGCCGAACTTCTATTTCCACGCCGCGACCGCCCACGGCATTCTGCGCCACAACGGCGTCGAGATCGGCAAGCGTGATTTCATGGGCCAGAACTGAGTTGTCAAATCGCACGGCGACAGCAGCAGAAATGCGCTGCCGTAGCCGGGATTGCACATGAATTATGCTACGCGGTCCTTGCCGCGTAGCTCGCCTGCACTTTCCGTATGGCTCGTCCCTTGCGCTGATTGCCGCGATGCACAAGTGTTCCGGACCTCTCATCGCCTGGAAGCATCCCATGAGCCGTTCGACCAAATTGCTTGAGACTTATAAGCTCGGCCCGATCACGCTGGCCAACCGCCTCGTGATGGCGCCGCTAACGCGCAACCGCGCCGTTCCCGGCACATTCGTACCCGGCGCGCTCGCCGCCGATTACTACGCCCAGCGCGCCTCCGCAGGACTTCTGATTACCGAAGCAAGCCAAGTCTCGCAGCAGGGTCAGGGCTACCAGGACACGCCCGGCATCTACAGCAAGGAGCAGGTCGCGGGCTGGCGCAAGGTCACCGACCAGGTGCATGAGCGCGGCGGCAAGATCTTCATCCAGCTCTGGCATGTCGGCCGCATCTCGCATGTCGATCTCCAGGCCAATGGCGCAGCGCCTGTGGCGCCGAGCGCGATCCGCGCCAAGGGCAAGACTTTCGTCAACGGCGGCTTTGCCGACGTCTCCGAGCCTCGCGCGCTCGAGCTCTCCGAAATTCCAGGGATTATCGACGACTTCAAGCGCGCCACGAAGAATGCGCTCGAAGCCGGATTCGACGGTGTCGAGATTCATGGTGCCAATGGCTATCTGCTTGAGCAATTCGCCAAGGACGGCACCAACAAGCGCACCGACGCCTATGGCGGCTCCATCGAGAACCGCGCGCGGCTGATGCTGGAAGTGTCCAAGGCCGTCGCGACTGAAGCCGGCGCCGATCGCACCGGCATCCGCATCTCGCCGGTGACGCCTGCCAACGATATCTCAGACTCAAACCCTCAAGCCTTGTACAACCATATCGTCGACGGCCTCAGCGCGCTGAAGCTGGTCTATCTCCACGTCGTCGAGGGCGCCACCGGCGGCCCGCGCGACATCGCACCGTTCGACTATGCGGGCATCCGCAAGCGCTTTGCCGGCGCCTACATCGCCAACAACGGCTATGACTTTGATCTCGCCACCAAGGTGCTGGACGCGAACGCGGCCGATCTCATCGCCTTCGGCAAGCCGTTCATTTCCAACCCCGATCTCGTCGAGCGCCTGAAGGCAGGCGCGGCGCTGAACGACTGGGACAAGAACACGTTCTACGGCGGCGGCGCGAAGGGGTATACGGACTATCCGGCGCTCGCGGCTGAGCCGGCGGAGTAGCTGCGCTCCCTCCTCGTCATTGCGGGGAGCCCGTGACAAAATTGCGAAGCAATTTTGCACTGATGCGACGAAACAATCCAGACTGCCTCCGTGGAAAGATTCTGGATTGCTTCGCTTCGCTCGCAATGACGGCGTTGAAACAGCACACCAAACTCGCAAATAAAAAGGCCGGGATCGCTCCCGGCCTTTTTTGTTGCCCGCAGCCGCCCTCAGGCGGCGTAGCGGTTGAACTTTGACTTCGAGATCGAGGTCGCCGCGACGTGGACGTGCTGCGCCAGCTCGGCCTCGGCGCGCTCTTTGGTCCATCGCGTCGTCGGCACCGAGATGTTGATCGCCGCTACCGCACGGCCGTGCTCGTCGATGATGGGAGCGGCGACCGAGATGTCGCCCATGACGGTCTCGTTCATGATGACGGCATATCCACGTTGGGCCGCCACGCGGACGCGCTCCAGCAGCGCCTTCGGGTCGGTCACCGTGAAGGGCGTCAGCGGCGCGAGCGGTGTCCGCTTCAAAAGATCGAGCCGCTCCTCCTCGGGCAGTGCCGACAGGATCGCGGTGCCCGACGCCGTGAAGAAGGTCGGCAACCGGCTGCCGATCACGATGTCGATGTTGATGAGGTGGGCACCCGGAAAGCGTGCCACGAAGACGACCTCGTGGCCATCCAGCTCGTGCAGATTGGTCGTCTCGCCGAGATTGCGGCTGATCTCGAGCAGATAGGGCGAGGCCCGGTCGATCAGGTCGTTGGCCTTGAGATAGCTGTGCGAGAACTGGAGCACCTTCGAGGTCAGGCCGTAATTGCGCGTACCCTCGATCCGCTTGAGATAGCCGAGTGTCTCCAGCGTGTAGACCAGGCGCTGGGTGGCGCTGCGGTCGAGATCCGCCGCGCGCGCGATGTCGGCCAGCGTCATGTGGCGCTGCGGTCCGTCGAAGGCATGCAGGACCTGGAACGCTTTCTCCGTCGAGCCGACGAACAGCGACGAGCGCTGCTCGGCACCCTTCTCTGCATCGTCCTCACCGCTCTTCTTCGCGGCCTTCACGGTGCGGCCAGTCCCGCCCCGGCTGCTACGCGCCATGCTGCCATCCTCTCAAGCAAGCCCTTCCGAGATCGCCAGCTGCCGGCCGAGCTCGGCGCGGAGGGACGCGACCAGCGCCGGGGCGGGCTGCACCAGCGGCGCCAGCATACGCGGCGCCTCGACGCCAACGAGATCCATCACCGCCTTCATCGGTCCCGGATTGGTCTCGGCAAACGCCATGTTCATCAGCGGAATCAGCCTGCGATGGAGGCTGAGGGCTTCGGCGGTCTTGCCGGCCGTCGCAGCCTCGTAGATTTGGCGCCAGGCGCGCGGCAATAGGCACGCGGTGACGATGATGCCGCCCTTCGCGCCCGCCGCCAGATGCAGCGGAAACAGGCTGTCCTCGCCGCTCAGCACCGCAAAGCTCTCGTCGACGCCCGCCACGACCTGGAGGAAATGATACATGTCGAGGTTACAGGCCTTCATGCCGATGATGTTGGGATGCCTGGAGAGCTCATGCAGGATCTTGGGCTCGATCGCGATCCGGGTGCGATAGGGAATCTCGTAGATCAGGACGGGCACGGGCGAGGCATCGGCATAGCGCAAGAAATAGTCGCGAATGCCGGCCTGAGTCGGGTTGGTGTAGTATGGCGTAAGCACGAGCAGGCCGTCCACGCCCTCGGCTGCGAATTCACGACCGGCCTGAAGGGCATCGTGGAAACCGGTGTCGAGCACGCCGGCAATGACCGGGCCCTTGCCCGCCATCGCCTTCACCGACAGGCCCGCCATCTTGATGCGCTCGGCGCGGGCCAGCGCGCCATATTCGCCGGTGCCACCGAGCGGCACCACGCCGTCGATCCCCTGCTTGTTGAGCCAGGTGAACATCGCCGCGACCGCGCCGGCATCGATGGTGTCGTCGGCCTTGACCGGGGTCGGAATGGCCGGGAACAGGCCCTGGAGGCGATTGGCAGTGAGCATGATGAAGAACCTCTGGTTGGGAAGCGGGACGGCTATCTCGCGGCAGCACGCCGGCGCAGGCGTTCGGCGACGAAGATCAGCAGCCCCATGAAAACGAACAGGCAGGTCGAGACGGCGGCGATCGCGGGCGAGACCTGAAGCGTCACCTCGTCCCAGAACTGCTTGGGCAGTGTCGCGTTGAGGCCACCGGTCGCAAACAGCGCGATGGTGAGCTCGTCGAACGAGGTCGCGAAGGCGAACAGGAACGACGACATCATGCCGGCGCCGAGAATCGGGAAGGTGACGTAGCGCAGCGTCGCGAATGGGCGCGCACCGAGGCTCTGCGCGGCATGGTCGAGCCGGGTGTCGTAATTGCGCAGCACGGCCATCATGGTCATCACAACGTAGGGCACGGCAACGACGGTGTGGCCGAGAACGAGGCCGACGGCGCTGCCGACGAGGCCCATCTGCGCGAAGACGTAGAACAGGCCGACCGCGATGATCATGCGCGGCACCACGATCGGCGACAGGATGAAGGCGAGCCAAGCCGCTTTGCCTGGGATCTCGCTGCGCACCAGCAGGAACGCGGCCGGCGTGCCGATCAGCATGGCGAGCACCCCGGTGCCGATTCCGACCAGCAGCGAACGCAGCACGGCCTGGGTCCAGAGCGGCGAATTCAACACCGTCTCATACCAATGCAGGGTAAAGCCCTGCGGCGGCCAGTTGAGGCCGCCGGTGCCGAACGACAGCGGGATCATCAGGATGGTCGGCGCGCTGATGATCAGCAGCATGGTCCAGACGAAGGCCTGCAAACCCATGCCGGCCTGATCGGGATTGCGGTCGCGACGGCGCGACGGCAGCAGCAGAAGGATGCGGTCGGAGATCGCGCCGAGCAGCGCGAGGAGCGCATCGCCCGCCTTCTGGACCGGCCCCGACAAACGGGACGGCGCCGCGTTGCGCGGTGCAGATGCGCCGGTCATGGTCGACAGGCCGAGCAGCCGGTCATAGGCGGCAAAGACGACGAGGACGACGACCAGCAGCAGCACCGAGATCGCGCCGGCAAAACCCCAGTTCATGGTCTGCTGGACCTGGTCGATGATCAGCTGCGTGATCATGGTCTCGCGGCGCCCGCCGAGCAGCGCCGGCACGATGAAGAAGCCGATCGCGGTGACAAACACCATGATCCCCGCCGCGGCGACGCCGGGCAGCGACAGCGGAAAATAGATCTTCCAGAACGCCATGCCCGGCCGCGCCCCGAGCGTTGCGGCCGCGCGCGGCAAGGTGCGGTCGATGTTCTCCATCACCGAGAGCATGGTCAGCACGGCGAGCGGGAGCAGCGCATTCACCATGCCGACGAGGACGCTGCCGAAATTGTAGAGCAGGCTGGCGGGGCTCGAGATGATGCCGAGCGAGATCAGCGTCTTGTTGATGACGCCGTTGCGGCCGAGCAGCACGATCCAGGCGAAGGCGCGGACCAGGAAGCTGGTCCAGAACGACAGCAGCACCCAGAACAGCAGCGTCGCCTTGCGCTCCTTGCCGACGACCGAGATCAGATAGGCGATCGGATAGCCCGCGACGACGCAGACCAGCGTGGTCGCCAGCGATATTTTCAGCGTGATCAGGAGAACGTCGAGATAGACCGATGAGGCAAAGAGCTGGCGATAGGGCGCGAGCGTGAAACCATTGTCGCCGTAGACGCTGAGCAGCAGCAACTGGCCGACGGGATAGACCAGGAACAGCACGAGCAGCAACACCAGCGGCGCGCCCATCGCAGCCCGCGTCCAGGCCAGCCTTCGCGATATCGCGCGCATGCCGGCCAAGCTCAGATCCCCCCGTCGTGGATGGCGACGGCGTCCGCCGCATGCCATCCGAGCGACAGACGCTGACCAATCTCGTAGGGCGCCGAGCCGCTGCGGGTCGGATGCGCGGCAACGAGCTGCGGCAGGCCCGCCGTCTCCGGCGCAATGTAGAGCCGCGTCAGGCTGCCGCTGATCATCACGTCCATGATCCGGCCGGACAGCTGGCCGCCGCCCGCCTCGGCCACCACGAGGTTCTGCGGGCGCACCATGACCTTGATCGGCTCTCCGGCAGCAAAACGGGAGCCGTTGCCGACCGCGCGCGAAGCCGCGGCCTGCGCCGTCAGGACGATGTCAAGCCCCTGGCCGTCGACGCCACGCACGGTGGCGCTGAGCAGGTTGGACTCGCCGAGAAAGTCGGCGACGAACACCGAGCGCGGCCGGAAGTAGAGATCCTGCGGCGTGCCGAGCTGCTCGATCGCGCCCGCGTTCATCAGGCAGATGCGATCCGACATGGTCATCGCCTCTTCCTGGTCGTGGGTCACGTAGACGATCGTGGTGCCGAGCTCGCGATGGATGCGCTTGATCTCGAGCTGCATCTGGTCACGCAGCTTCTTGTCGAGCGCCCCTAACGGCTCGTCCATCAGGATGATCGCGGGGCGATAGACGATACAGCGCGCCAGCGCGATGCGCTGCTGCTGGCCGCCGGACAATTCGCGCGGATAGCGCTTGGCAACGTGCGGCAGGTGCACCGTCTCCAGCGCCTCGGCGGTGCGCCGGCGCGCCTCGGCGTCGGCGACCTTCCGCATCTTCAGCGGAAACGCGATGTTGTCCTCGATCGTCATGTGAGGAAACAGCGCGTAGTTCTGAAATACGACGCCGATGTCGCGCGCATAGGCAGGACTATGCGTGACGTCGGTGTCGTCGATCAGGATCCGCCCCGCGTCGGGATGGGCCAACCCCGCGATCAGGCTGAGCATCGTCGTCTTGCCCGATCCCGACGGGCCGAGCAGCGTCAGGAATTCGCCCTTGGCGACGTCGAGGCTGGTCGGCGCCAGCGCGACGAAATCGCCATAGTGCTTGCACAGCTCGTGAATGCGCAGGCTCGACGAGACCATGGGCCGCCCCGATCGGTTTGATCCGGTCAAGCCAGGATCCAGCTGTTGAAGCGCTCGATGACGGCGGCCTGGTTGTCGTACCAGAACTTCGCGTCGATCTTCAGCCCGGCCTTGATGTTGTCAGGATAGCTCGGACAGTTTTTGGCGACCTCCGGCTTGATGTAGTTGAAGGCCTCCGGCTGCGTCAGACCGGCCGGGAAATATTCGACGAGGGCCGCCTGCCGCTTCGGATCGGACGCGAACTTGATGAACTCGCGGCAGGCATCCGCGTTCGGCGTGCCGGCGAGGATCGACCAATTGTCGGCGCCCCAGACCCCCTGGTTCCAGACGATCTCGACGGGCGCTCCGGCTGCCTGCGCGGACTGCGCGCGCGATACCCAGGTCGGAAGCAGGTCGATCTCGCCCGAGGTCAGCATCTGCTCGACCTGCGCACCGCTGGTCCACCACACCGCGACCTGCGGCTTGATCTTGTCGAGCGCGGCAAAGGCCTTGGCGAGATCGCAAGGGTAGACCTGCGCGGTCGCTGCGCCCGCGCCCATCAGCGCCTCCTCGACCGTGTCGAACGGGTGCTTGCGCACCGAGCGGCGTCCGGGGAAGTCGGCCACGTTCCAGAAATCGGCCCAGGACTGTGGCGCCTTGCGGCCCTTGAAGGCGTCGGTGCGATAGGCGAGCACGGTGGTGTAGATGTTGGTGGCGACGCCGTAGGCCGACGCATATTCGGCCGGAATCGACTTGACGACCGGCTCGGATTCGAGGCCGTGCTTCTCGAGATATTGCTTGGCGCCGGTGGTCAGGATCTCGATCGCGGGCCAGGAGATCTTGGCCATGTCCCAGGTGTAGTTCTTGGTGTCGACCATGGTCTTGATCTGGGCGACCGGCTCGGCATTGGCCTGCACGCCGACGACCTCGATCCCCGTCGCCTCGGTGAAGGGCCGGTAGTACACGGCGCCATAAGCCTTGGTGTAGATGCCGCCGTCGTCGCGCACGACGATGCGCTTGCCGGCGGCGCGGGACGGCGACCAGACAGAGGGTGCGGCGAGTGCGACGGTGCCGGCTCCTGCGCCAAGCAGGAGGCGACGGCGGGAAGTAATGAACTTGGAACGATGGGTCATGGCTTCAGTCCCCTCTCGACGATGTTGCGGTTGGTCGTGACGATGCGGATGGCGGCAGCACGTGGCCGGGATTGAACAGGCCCGACGGATCGAACGCCTGCTTGACGGCGCGCATCAGCGCGAGCTCGACCGGCTGCTTGTAGCGGGACATCTGCTCCATCAGCGTCCGGCCGACGCCGTGCTCGGCGCTGAAAGTGCCGCGGAGCGAGGCCGCGACATCGTTGACGGCATGGCGGATGCGTTCGGAGACCACGTCGCGATCGTCCAGGGCATCCCACTGCGCGAAGCTGAAGAACGGAATGAGATGGACGTTGCCGTCACCCATATGGCCGACGATGACGAACGGCAGATCCGGGATGATGGCGTGGACCGCACTCATGGCCTGCGCGATGAAGGCGGGCACCGCCGACACCGGGACCGCGCTGTCCGAGGTGAGGCCGACACCGGCCTTCTTGTTGGCTTCCGACACGCTGTGACGCACCAGCCACATTGCCTTGCGCTGCGCCTCGCTCGCGGCGACCACGCCGTCGCTGACGAGCCCCGCCTCGAGCGCCTGTTCGAGCACCGTCTGCATCGTCGCCGCGAGCGCGCCGGCATCGCCGGTGTCCGACAGTTCGACGAGGACGTGCCAGCTGTCGATTTGCGCGACCGGACAACGCCGACCCGGCACCTGCTCGAGCACGAGCGCGATCTGCTTCGCGTTCATCAGCTCGAAGGCCGAGAGCCGCGAATTGCAGGCGGCCTGGAACAGGCCGAGCACGTCGAGGGCCGCTTGCGGACTGTCGACCGCAAGCCAAGCCACAGCCTCCGCCGTCGGCAGCGGATGCAGCTTCAGTACCGCGCCGGTGATGATGCCAAGCGTCCCCTCGGAGCCGATGAAGAGATGCTTGAGGTCGTAGCCGGTGTTGTTCTTGCGCAACGCGTAGAGGCCGTCCCAGATCCTGCCGTCCGGCAGCACGACCTCGAGGCCGAGCACGTTATCGCGCGTATTGCCGTAGCGCAGCACGCCGGTGCCGCCGGCATTGGTGGCGATGTTGCCGCCGATCTGGCACGAGCCCTCGGCGCCGAGACTGACCGGATAGAACCGGCCCGCCGCCACGGCCGTCTCCTGAATCGTCGCAAGCACGCAGCCGGCGTCGACCACCATGGTGTTGTTGATGGGATCGAGCGAGCGGATTTTCCGCATGCGCGTCAGCGCGACGATCACGGGCGGCCTGCCCTGTCGGCGTCGCGCCGCCGCACAGGCTGGTGTTGCCGCCCTGCGGCAGCACGGGCGTGCCGTCCGCGACGCAGAGCAGGACGATGGCGGCGACCTGCTCGGTGCTGGACGGCAGAACCGCGCAGAGCGCCGGCGCCTGGTAACGGCCGCGCCAATCCTCGGTAAGGCCCGCGAGGTCCTCCTCGCGCGTCAGCACGGCCGCGTCGCCCAGCAATCGCTTGAACGCCTCGATCAATGCCATCAGCAGCCTCCGGAACGGGCCGACGCTGGCCCAACGGCTTTCGCGCAAGTAATCGAAATACGATTACTTCAATCGCATTATGGTAACTATGAATTCGGTATGACAGGGAGTCAAGCGGGGGTGTCCGCCTGCGTCGCGGGGACGCGCCTCCGTCGTCATTGCGAGCGCAGCGAAGCAATCCCTCCGCGGAAAGATTCCTCGATTGCTTCGCTGCGCTCGCAATGAGGTGGGGAGACAGCGTACGACACCACAAAAAGAAAAAAGGCCGGGATCGCTCCCGGCCTTTCGTCGATGCGTGAACCTTGCCTTACTGGAGCGAGGCGCGCTTGGGCGGGGTCGCCGGCCACGACTTGATCAGCGTGTCGTAGTCGACCGTCTCGCCCTTCGGCTTCTCGTTGGCGAGCTTGCGCTGCGGAGCAATCGTGCCGTCCTTCTGGGCCTTGGCGAACCAGAACTCGGCCGATTCCTTCTTGTGCAGCTTCGGACCGCAGGCGCCCTGCACGCCCGACTTCTCGAGGCGCTCCATCACGGAGTCCTGAGCGGCCGCGAGTGCATCCATCGCCTGCTGCGGCGTCTTCGTACCGGACGACGCATCGCCGATGTTCTGCCACCACAGCTGCGCGAGCTTCGGATAGTCAGGCACGTTGTTGCCGGTCGGGGTCCACTGCACGCGCGCGGGCGAGCGGTAGAACTCGATCAGGCCGCCAAGCTTCGGCGCGCGCTCGGTAAACGACTTGTCCCAGATGTCGGATTCACGGATGAAGGTGAGACCGACATGGCTCTTCTTCAGGCTGACCGTCTTGGAGACGATGAACTGGAGATAGAGCCAGGCTGCCTTGCGGCGGTCCGCCGGGGTCGACTTCAGAAGCGTGAGCGAGCCCGCGTCCTGGTAGCCGAGCTTCATGCCTTCCTTCCAGTACGAGCCGTGCGGCGACGGAGCCATACGCCATTTCGGCGTACCGTCCGCGTTCATCACGGCGATGCCCGGCTTCACCATGTCGGCGGTGAAGGCGGTGTACCAGAACATCTGCTGGGCGATGTTGCCCTGCGCCGGCACCGGACCCGACTCGGAGAAGGTCATGCCCTGAGCCTGCGGCGGAGCATACTTCTTCATCCACTCGAGGTACTTGGTGATCGAGTAGACCGCAGCCGGACCGTTGGTGTCGCCACCACGCTCCACGCTGGAGCCGACCGGACGGCAGCCTTCCATGCGGATGCCCCATTCGTCGACCGGCAGACCGTTCGGGATGCCCTTGTCGCCGTTGCCGGCCATCGACAGCCAGGCGTCGGTGAAACGCCAGCCGAGCGAGGGGTCCTTCTTGCCATAATCCATATGGCCGTAGACCTTGACGCCGTTGATCTCCTTGATGTCGTTCGTGAAGAACTCGGCGATGTCCTCATAGGCCGACCAGTTCACGGGAACGCCGAGCTCGTAGCCATACTTGGCCTTGAACTTGGCCTTGTAGTCGGGGTTGGTGAACCAGTCGTAGCGGAACCAGTAGAGGTTGGCGAACTGCTGGTCGGGCAGCTGATAGAGCTTGCCGTCCGGCGCAGTGCCGAACGACTTTCCGATGAAGTCGTTGACGTCGAGCATGGGATCGGTGACGTCCTTGCCCTCGCCGGTCATGTAGTCCGACAGCGCGATCGTGCTGCCGTAGCGGAAGTGCGTGCCGATCAGGTCGCTGTCGTTGATCCAGCCGTCATAGACGTTCTTGCCGGACTGCATCTGGGTCTGCAGCTTCTCGACGACGTCACCTTCCTGGATGATGTCGTGCTTGAGCTTGATGCCGGTGAGCTCGGAGAACGCCTTGGCCAGCGTCTGCGATTCGTATTCGTGGGTCGTGATGGTCTCGGAGACGACGTTGATCTCCATGCCCTTGAAGGGCTCGGCGGCCTTGGCGAACCACTCCAGTTCCTTCTTCTGGTCGTCCTTCGAGATCGTCGAGGGCTGGAATTCCGCAATCCACTTCTGGATCGCGGCGTCGTCGGCGGCGCGGACCGGCGCCGAGACGGCGAACGACACCGCAATGATTGCGGCGGCGCTGGACATGGTCAGAAAGCCATTCTTGAAGCTATTCTTGGTCAATGGACGTTCCCTTCTCCTAAACTGTCGCATGTTGTTCCTCCGTTGCAGCGACAAACTTTTATACAGACCCGGATTGCCCCCGGATCTGGCCGTTCCTTCGCGAGCGTCAGACCGTGCGGAAGATGAGCACGGCCGTGGCCAGCGAAATTCCTGAAGCGAGCCACAGGCTCGAAATCTCAAAACCGTCCTCGCCGATCGGCAGCGAGGCAAGCGCGTCAGTACCGACAAAGGCGATCCACAAGAGGTGAATGACCGCCGCCGTGATCAGCGAGACGAACAGGCGATCGCCGCGCGTGGTCGGAATACGCAGCACGCCGACGCGCTCGGCCTCGGGATAGACCGCGGCGAGGTATGTCATGACCGCGAGGGTGGAGGCGAGCGCGGCGAAGAAGATCGCCGTCGGCGGCGTCCAGGCCATCCATGCAATAGATTCCATTGATGCCTCCCTCAGACACGACCGAGCGCAAAGCCGCTCGCGATGTAATTGCGGACGAACCAGATCACCAGCGCGCCCGGAATGATGGTGAGCACGCCGGCAGCGGCCAGAAGTCCCCAGTCCATGCCCGCCGCCGACACCGTGCGCGTCATGATCGCCGCGATCGGTTTGGCCTGCACCGAGGTCAGCGTGCGCGCGAGCAGCAGCTCGACCCAGGAGAACATGAAGCAGAAGAAGGCGGCGACGCCGATGCCGCTCGCGATCAGCGGCACCAGGATCCTGATGAAGAAGCGCGGGAAGGAATAGCCGTCGAGAAAGGCCGTCTCGTCGATCTCGCGCGGCACGCCGGAGACGAAGCCTTCGAGGATCCAGACCGCGAGCGGGACGTTGAAGATGCAATGCGCGAGCGCAACGGCCCAAGGCGTATCGAACAGCCCGATCGCCGAATAGAGGTTGAAGAACGGCAGCGCATAGACCGCCGCCGGCGCCATGCGGTTCGACAGCAGCCAGAAGAACAGGTGCTTGTCGCCGAGGAAGCGGTAGCGCGAGAACGCATAGGCCGCCGGCAATGCCACCGAGATCGAGATGATGGTGTTGAGGACGACATATTCCAGCGAGTTGATGTAGCCCGAATACCAGCTCTCGTCGGTGAAGATGCGCTTGTAGTGCTGCAGCGTCGGCGTATGCGGCCACAGCGTCATCGTCGAGACGATCTCGGCGTTGGTCTTGAAGCTCATGTTGACGAGCCAGTAGATCGGCAACAGCAGGAAAATCAGGAACAGCGCCATGATGACGCGGCGGCCGGGGATCGAATGCATCAGGCCACTCCTTCCTTTGGCTTGAGCGCGGGCACGGGCTTTAGCCCGGACGAAGGCTTGGGCTCCACCGCTGGCTCACTCTCCGCCTGGACTTTACGTTCGGCGCCCGCATTGGTCATGACGGTGTAGAAGATCCAGCAGACGATCAGAATGATGAGGTTGTAGACCAGCGAGAGTGCTGCGGCCTTGCCGAGATCGAACTGGCCGAGCGCGATCTTGACGAGCTCGATCGACACGAAGGTCGTGGAGTTGCCGGGGCCGCCGCCGGTGACGACGAACGGTTCGGTGTAGATCATGAACGAGTCCATGAAGCGCAGCAGCACCGCGATCAGCAGCACGCGGTTCATCTTCGGCAGCTGGATCGCCTTGAACACGGCCCAGCGCGAGGCGCCGTCGATCTGCGCGGCCTGGTAATAGGCTTCGGGAATCGACTTCAGGCCGGCGTAGCAGAGCAGCGCGACGAGGCTGGTCCAGTGCCAGACGTCCATCACGATGACGGTGACCCAGGCGTCGATGGCGTTGGAGACGTAATTGTAATCGAAGCCCATCGCATTGAGCGTATAGCCCATCAGGCCGATGTCGGGCCGGCCAAAGATCTGCCAGATCGTGCCGACCACGTTCCACGGAATCAGCAGCGGCAGTGCGAGGATCACGAGGCAGGCCGCGACCGTCCAGCCCTGGCGCGGCATCGACAGTGCGATGACGATGCCGAGCGGCACCTCGATCGCGAGGATCACCATCGAGAAGAACAGGTTTCGGCCGAGCGAGGCGAGGAAGCGGCCGCCGAGATCGGTCGAGGGATCGAGCAGCTCCTTGAACCAGCCGACGCCGTTCCAGAAGAACTGGTTGTTGCCGAACGTGTCCTGCATCGAATAATTCACCACCGTCATCAGCGGGAGCACCGCGGAGAAGGCGACGACCAGGAACACCGGCAGCACCAGGAACCAGGCTTTTTGGTTGACGGTCTTGTCCATCAGGCGGCTCCCTCCACCAGACGGCTGTCGGCATAGACGTGGATGTGCGCCGGATCGAATTTCAGCCCAGCACTGCCATCGGAGCTGGTGAAGCCGTTTGGCGCGCGCGCGGCGAGTTTTGCGTCACCGACGCGCACGCGCGCGAAGCGGATGCGGCCGAGATCGTCGATGCGCTCGATTTTTGACGTGAGCAGGCCGGGCGCAGGCGTGACGGCATCGACGAATTCGGGGCGCACGCCGATCTCGATCTTGGCGCCCGCGGGCAGATTGTCGTAAGCGCGGTTGAGCGCGATGACGTGGCCGTCGATGCGCGCCTCGCGTCCCCTCACCTCGGCCGGAATGATGTTCATGCCGGGCGAGCCGATGAAATAGCCGACGAAAGTATGCGCCGGCTTGTCGAACAGCTCGGCCGGCGTGCCGCTCTGCACCACGCGGCCGTCATGCATGACGACAACGGTGTCGGCAAAGGTCAGCGCCTCGGTCTGGTCATGGGTGACGTAGATCATCGTGAGGTCGAGCTCGCGATGCAGCGCCTTCAGCTTGGAGCGAAGCTGCCATTTCAGCTCGGGATCGATCACGGTCAGCGGCTCGTCGAACAGGACGGCGGCGACGTCGGAGCGGACCAGGCCGCGGCCAAGCGAAATCTTCTGCTTGGCGTCGGCGGTGAGCCGCGTCGCCTTGCGGTTCAGATAGGGTTCGAGGTCGAGCAGGCGGCCGATCTCGGCGACGCGCTTGTCGATCTCGGCCTTCGGCACGCCACGGTTCTTCAGCGGAAACGCCAGGTTCTGTCCCACTGTCATGGTGTCGTAGATCACCGGAAACTGGAACACCTGGGCGATGTTGCGCTTCTGGGTCGACAGCGGTGTGATGTCCACCTCGTCGAACAGGATTTTCCCGCGCGACGGCGTGATGATGCCGGAGATGACGTTGAGCAGCGTGGTCTTGCCGCAACCGGACGGGCCGAGCAACGCATAGGCGCCGCCCTGCCGCCAGGTCATGGTGACCGGCTTCAGCGCGAAAGTCTCCTGCGGCGCATCATTGCCACCGTAGGAGTGGGCGAGATCGACGAGGTCAATGCGGGCCATATCGCATCTCCCTCAAGTAACAGGTGCCGCGACGAGGCGATCGGCCGCGTCGAACACGAAGACATCGTTGGGATCGAGCACGGCGTCCAGCATCTGGCCGGGCTCGAACTCGTGCACGCCGTGCAGCACCGCCACCCAGTTCGAACCGTCGCGGGTCAAATGCACAAAGCTCTCCGAACCGGTGATCTCGGTCACCGTCACCGTGGCGTGGAAGGCGTGGCGGTCGGCCTCGCCATTGGCAAGCGCAAGCTGGTGCGCGCGGAAGCCGACGCGATAGGCGCCGTCGGCCAGCGACGAATAGAGACCGGAGGCCGGCGATGCCGCGCCGCCGGCATATTGCACGGAGCCGTTCTTCTTCTCGATGCCGACCAGATTGAGCGGCGGATCGGAAAACACCTGCGCGACGCGCAGCGTCTGCGGACGGCGATAGACATTGGCGGTCTCGCCGATCTGGAGCGCCTTTCCTTCCCACATGCACACCGTGTTGCCGCCGAGCAGCAGCGCTTCGGTCGGCTCGGTGGTGGCATAGACGAAGATCGCACCCGAAGCCTCGAAGATGCGCGGCAGCTCTGCGCGCAGCTCTTCGCGCAGCTTGTAGTCGAGATTGGCGAGCGGCTCGTCGAGCAGCACGAGATCGGCGCCCTTGACCAGCGCGCGCGCGATCGCGGTGCGCTGCTGCTGGCCGCCGGAGAGTTGCAGCGGCGTGCGCTTCAGGAACGGCTCGAGCCGCAGCAGCTTTGCGGCCTCTGCTACGCGCGTCTCGATCTCGTCACGCGGCTTGCCCTGCACGCGCAACGGCGAGGCGATATTCTCATAGACCGTGAGCGAGGGGTAGTTGATGAACTGCTGATAGACCATCGCGACCGAACGCTTGCGCACGTCGGCGCCGGTGACGTCCTTGCCGTTGACCAGCACCTTGCCCGACGTCGGCTTGTCGAGGCCGGCGAGCAGTCGCATGATCGAGGTCTTGCCCGACAGCGTCGGCCCGAGCAGCACGTTGAGCGTGCCGCTCTCAAGCGTCAGCGAGACATCGCGGATGTGCTCGATACCATCGACGGTCCGGGACACGTGATCGAGTGTCACGCTCATGAGCGTCCTCCCGCTTCCAGCAGGGGACTTTGCGACACGGCGTGGGTCCTGATCCAGTCGTCAAGCGCGGCAATCTCGTCGGCAGATAGTCGCAGGCCGAGTTTCGAGCGGCGCCAGACGATGTCCTCGGCGGTGACGGCCCACTCGTTGGCCATGAGATAGCGGACCTCGCGTTCGGTCAAGGTGGAGCCGAAGGACTGGCCAAGATCGGCAGCCGATTTGGCGTCACCAAGCAGCTTGATGGCGCGGGTGCCATAGGCCCGTGCGAGACGGCGCGCATGCTCGTGGCTGAGGAAAGGATAGCCGCGCCGGAGCTCGGCGATCAGCCCGTCGATGTCGGATACATTCATGTCGCCGCCCGGCAGCGGCCATTTCCCGGTCCAGCCCTCGCGCGCTTTCGCGCTGCGGAGATAGGGCGAAAGCCGTTCCAGCGCCTCTTCCGCGAGCCGGCGGTAGGTCGTGATCTTGCCGCCATAGATCGAGAGCAGCGGAGAGCCGCCGGGCGTGTCGAGCTCGAACACGTAGTCGCGGGTTGCGGCCTTGGCTTCGCTGGCGCCGTCGTCATAGAGCGGCCGCACGCCGGAATAGGTCCAGACCACGTCGTCGGATGTCACCGGCTTGGCCAGATATTCGCTCGCCGCCTTGCAGAGATACTCGATCTCCTCCGGCGTTGCCTTCACCTTGGCGGGGTCGCCGTCGTAATCGCGATCGGTCGTGCCGATCAGCGTAAAGTCGTCCTGGTACGGGATCACGAAGATGATACGGCCGTCGGCGTTCTGGAACATGTAGGCGCGGTCGTGGTCGTAGAGTTTTTTCACGACGATGTGCGAGCCTTGCACCAGGCGCACCTTGGCTTTCGCGTTGACGCCGGCACCTCGGCCGAGCACGTCCTCGACCCAGGGGCCGCCCGCATTGACCAGCGCCTTCGCCTGGATCTGCGAACGCTCGCCGGTCAGCGTGTTGACCATGCTGACGGTCCAGAGGCCGTTGGACTGCTTGATATCGGTTGCACGGGTGCGGGTGCGAATCTCGGCGCCCTTGTCGGCGGCATCGCGCGCATTGAGCACGACGAGGCGGGCGTCGTCGACGAAACAGTCGGAATATTCAAACGCGCGGCTGTAGCGATTCGGGATCAGCGGCTTGCCAACCTCGTCGCGCCGCAGATCGACCGAACGGGTCGCCGGCAGGAGGTGGCGGCCGCCGATGTGGTCATAGAGAAAGAGGCCGAGACGCAGCAGCCAGGCCGGGCGCAGACCGGCGTGATGCGGCAAAACGAAACGCAGGGGACGGATGATGTGGGGCGCGATGCCCCAGAGGATCTCGCGCTCGATCAGCGCCTCGCGGACCAGGCGAAACTCGTAATATTCGAGATAGCGCAGGCCGCCGTGCACCAGCTTTGTCGACCAGGACGACGTCCCGCTCGCCAGATCGTTCATTTCGCACAGGAAAACACTGTTGCCGCGGCCCACCGCGTCACGCGCGATGCCACAGCCGTTAACACCGCCTCCAATGATGGCGAGGTCGAAAATCCGCTCCAACAGACGCATCCCCCGGCGACCACTCGTTCCGTCGAGTGGCTACTTTCGTTTTTGATTAGATCACACCAAAAAACGAAAGCAAGATGAAAGATAGACGACAACAAGCGAAACCGGAACTTTTTCCGTGGGCAATACGATTGAAAAAACGGCAGGCAAGTTTGAGGAGGAGGAGGTCCAGACGGCTTCGGCGAAGGCTCAGATGCCTTGAATGTAGCAACATGCCTACATATAATCCTCCCACCGGGCACGTCGCCGGGAGACGCAAAACGATGGTGACCACCCTCACCAGCCGAGAATTCAACCACGATACCAGCGGCGCAAAAAAAGCAGCATCGCAGGGCCCCGTCTTTATTACGGATCGTGGTCGCCCGGCTCACGTGCTGCTGACGATTGAAGATTATTTGCGTCTGACCGGCGGGCATATGAGCCTGGCCGAAGCTTTGGCGCAGCCGGACACGGACTTTGATTTCGATCCGCCTCGCATTGGCGGCGGAATCTTCAAGGCCGCCGATCTCGACTGATGTTTCTGCTGGACACCAATGTCATTTCCGAGCTGAGGCGGCCTGATAAGGCCCATCGCAACGTCGTCGCCTGGGCCAAGGCAACTCCCGCGGCAAACTTTTTCATATCCGCCATCTCGATCCTTGAAATTGAACTTGGCGCACGCCTGATCGAGCGCAAAGATACGGCGCAGGGCGCGGTCCTGCGCACCTGGATCGACAGTCAAATTCTGGCTCGCTTTGAAGGCCGTATTCTGGCCGTCGATACAGCCGTGGCGCAGCGTTGTGCGCTTCACGTTCCCAACCCGCGGGCCGAGCGCGAGGCTCTCATTGCGGCAACCGCGCTTGTTCACGGCTTGACGATCGTCACCCGCAACGTAGGCGATTTCGAACCGACAGGTGTTCCGCTGCTCAACCCGTGGGGCGACGCCTAAGGCACTATCTCAGCCGCACCACCGGCGCGGCTTCGGGCGCGGCGTCCTGCGGCGGGTCCGTTGCAACGTCGTCCATATCCCCTGCCCCCTTCGGCAACGCCTCCATCACCTCGATGCCCTTGCTGTGGCAAATGGTGGCGAGGCGTTCGGGCAGCTCCTGATCGGTGACGAAGGTCTGGATCTGGCTGATATGGGCGATGCGCACCGGCGCGCTGCGGCGGAGCTTTGTGGAATCGGCCACCAGCATGACGCTGCGGGCGTTGGCGATGATGGCCTGGGCCACCTGCACCTCGCGATAGTCGAAGTCGAGCAGCGCGCCCTCCTCGTCGATCGCGGATGCGCCGATGATGGCGTAGTCGACTTTGAACTGGCCGATCAGCTGCGTCGCGGTCGAGCCGACCACGGCACCGTCGGCGCGCCGCACCGTGCCGCCGGCGACCACCACCTCGATGCGGGGATGGCGGTAGAGCAGCATCGCGACGTTGAGATTGTTGGTGATGACGAGGAGATCCTCGTGCGAGGTGAGCGCGCTCGCGACCTCCTCGGTCGTGGTGCCGATGTTGATGAAGAGCGAGCATCCGTTCGGGATCAGCGAGGCGGCGGCAGCGCCAATCGCCTTCTTCTCGTCGGCGGCGACGAAACGCCGCGCCTCATAGGCGAGGTTTTCGACGCCGGAGGCGATGATGGCGCCGCCATGGATACGGGTGAGCGAACGGCGCTCGCAGAGATCGTTGAGATCCTTGCGGATGGTCTGGGCCGAGACCTCGAACCGGCGCGCAAGCTCTTCGACCATGACGCGGCCCGAGGCGCGCGCGATGTTGAGGATTTCGGCTTGGCGATGGGTCAATCCGGTCACGGCAATGGCCTCAAGTCAGGACAGTGCATGGTGCGGCGGTTCGCGCCGTTGGTCAATGCGCGCACCGATCACGGTTAACGGACAAGCCTCTTACCATGCCATCGCGGCCGTGAGACGCACGAGCAGGTCCGGATCGTCGAAGGCGCTGGCGGAGGCGATTGCGCCAGCGGCGACAAGGTCAGCATGGCTGAGGCTGGTCCGGATGCCGATGGTCGGAATGCCGGCCGCCGTCGCCGACTGCACGCCGGTGCGGGAATCTTCGAACGCGATGGAGGCCGCCGCACTGCCGCTGACGAAGCGCAGCCCTTCCTGATAGGGCAGCGGATGCGGCTTGCCGTGCGGCAGCTCGTCGCCGATCACGAGCGCCTTGAAACGGTCGGTGATGCCGAGGCCGGAGAGCAACAGCTCGGCGTTGAGGCGCGGCGCGTTGGTCACGGCGACCATGGGAATGCCGGCCGCGTCTGCCCGGTCGAGCAATGCCATCAGGCCCGGCAGCGGCTCGATCTGCCCGGCCACGAGCTCGCGAAAGACTTCCTCCTTCTCCGCGAGGATCAAGGCGCGGCGTTCCGGCGCCTCGTCGGGCAGAAAGCGTTCACCGATCGCGACATTGGCGAAACCTTGCAGCTCCCTGGAGAAGCGCGCGTGATCGAACACATGGCCGCGCGGCCCCAGCACCTGGTTGAAAGCCTTGAGGTGCAGCGGGTCGGTGTTGGCAAGCGTGCCGTCGATGTCGAACAGCAATGCCTTGCCGAGTGCTTCGATCATTTCTGTACTTTCCCGAATGCGCGACGCATCAATGCGGAAGACGTATCAATACAGCCTCGATCGCGCAATGACGCACGTGCATGGCCATCACGCGGCACTCGACAAAGTCGCGCGCGGCTGCAACACTCCGTGCAAGATCAAAAAGGAGGAAACGATGACCATCAACCGACGCGATCTGGCTCTTTCGACTCTTGCTGTCTCCGCGCTTGCGCTCACGTCACCCGCGCTGGCGGCCTCGGCGGATGAAGAGGCCGTGGCGAAGAAGGTCGAGGCCTTCCGCCTCGCCCAGATCGCGGCCGACCCGAAGGCGCTCGGCGCGCTGTGCTGGGACGATCTCAGCTACAGCCATTCCAGCGGCAAGGTCGAGGACAAGGCGACCTTCGTCACCAACGCCACCGATGGCAAATCAAAATTCCTGTCAATCGAATATCAGGACCCGACCATCAAAATCGTCGGCCCCGCTGCGATCGTGCGTTTCCACTGGGTCGCGGAACAGGAGATGGCGGCCGATGGGAAAAAAGTGCCGACCAACCTTCACATCCTGATGAACTGGCAGAAGCAGGGCGACGATTGGAAACTGCTGTCGCGGGCCGCGACGAAGTTGTGATGATGACTCTTCCCCTCTCCCCCTGTGGGAGAGGGTGGCTTCGAAGCGAAGTCGGGTGGGGGATATTCTCCAGAGCTCATTTCCATCAGAATGCGCGGAGAGATCCCGCTCATCCGGTGCGCGCCTTGCACGTCAGAAATCGCTCCACCTGGCGCGATGCAGGGTATTGCGGCATGACGCTCGACAAAATCAAGTGCGGCTGCAACAGTGGGCGCAAGACCAAGAACGGAGGATACGATGACACCGAATCGCGATCATGCCGCCACGACGGACCACGAGGCGGTGGCAAGAAACGTCGAGGCATTTCGTCTCGCCCAGATCGCGGCCGACCCAAAGGCGCTCAGCGCGCTCTGCGCGGATGATCTGAGCTACAGCCACTCCAGCGGCTTCCTCGAGGACAAGGCGGCCTTCGTCGCCAACGCCACCGACGGCAAGACCGAATTCCTGTCGATTACGTACAAGGACCCGACCATCAAGATCGTCGGCCCCGCCGCGATCGTGCGTTTCCACTGGCTGGCCGAGATGATGGCCGGCGGACAGAAAGTGGCAAACAGCCTTCATATCCTGATGAACTGGCTGAAGCAGGGCGACGACTGGAAGCTGTTGTCGCGCTCCGCGACGAAGTTGTGATCAACGACGTCATTCCAAGACGCGCCGACAGGCGCGGGCCCGGAATCCTTTGATCGGCAATTTCTGCAGCGTGACAGATTCCGGGCTCGCGCTTCGCGCGCCCCCGGAATGACGGGCGAAACTACGCCGCTTCCTTCACATCGCCGTTAACCAGCTTGCGCGCCGCACGCTCGGCTTCGCGCGCGTTGCGGAAGATCTGGCCTTCGAGGCGATTGAATTGGTGGGACGAGGCGAAGAAACAGTAACCGCCCTGGCCGCGAACGACGATGCCCGCGGTCTCTGAATTTACTTCGATGATGTAGCTGTCCGGCATGCCCGTAGATTCCTCAATGCGGGCAAATAACCGGGTCCCTGCCCGAAAGTTCCTCGGGTAAATCAGCCGGTTTCCGCCCCGAATCGACACGCAATTGAGTACGCCCGGACCTCATCCATTTTATGACTGGTTGTTGGCGAAGCCGCGACGCGTTGACTCACCAGCGCCGCGTTTCGTGCGCCGCAAATTTTCGTGAGATTGACGAAGAGCCACGCGCGGTTACGTCGCGATCGGCGGATCGTCGCGACGGATCGCTTGCGGACGGCCGTGATCGTCGATCGAGACGTAAGTGAAGTTGCCGTCGGTGACGAGGAACGGATACTCCTCCCTGCGACGGAGTGCCCAGGCTTCGAGATGCACGGTGAGCGACGTGCGTCCGGTCCGCACAAGGTTGGCGTAGACCGAGACGAGATCGCCGACATAGACGGCCTTACGAAAGTTCATCGCCTCGATCGCGACGGTCACCGTGCGCGACTTTGCGACCTTGGAGGCGAACACGCCGCCGCCGACGTCCATCTGGCTCAGCAGCCAGCCGCCAAAAATATCACCATTGGCGTTGGTGTCGGCGGGCATCGCCAGCGTGCGGATGCAGAGATCCCCGCTGGGCACGGCATCGGAGCTGATAGGGGTGTGGACGTGCGTGTCGGTCATGTGGTTGATCTCCCGCGGCTCTGGTCTCTGGATACAAAGCCGCGCCGTCTTGCGCAACATTGGCACGAGACAAGCTCGCGCTATCCAACCGGCCGCGGGGACCCGACCAAGATGCCGGTATCGTTGAGTTTGCGTTGCCACTCCGCATCGTCGGCCCGCGGCGCGCGCCCGGTCGTTGCCGTCACCAGCCATTCCAGCCTGCTCCAAAGCCGGAGACGGTCGCACGGATAATTGGCCCATCCATTGATAACGCAATAGCGGATGGTGTGGTCGCGGTGGTGACGCCAATGATGCTCGGGTGAGCACACCAGATGCAGCATTTGCGCCATGCGCAGGAGTGGCGGGCGGACCGGCCAGTGCGCGAGATTGTGAAAGCTCATGCCAAACAGCATGCAGGTCGCGATCACGAACCAGACGATCATCAGCGCATAGGTGAGCGCGGAAACCGGAAACAACGCCGTGACCGCGACCGCGCTCCCGACCACCACGGCGCTCGGCGCGGCGCCGAGGGACGACTGGTCGAGGAATTCGTAGAGCAGGACGTGGCTAGGATGAGTGTGATGCTCGCGCGTCATCGCGATACCACGGCCGAGCATCCTCTCGTCGAGCCAGGTGTCGACCACCCAATGCACCAGCCCCGAAAAGAGGTCAGCAAGGAAATACCCGACCAGGAGCGCCACGATCAGCCATGGCCAGCGCAATCCCACCGCGTGGTAACACCCGACGAGATAAACCGCGCAGCACAGGATCACGACAGCATCGGCCCCGCAGCACAGCCGCGTGATGATGATCTCGCGCGGGGTCGCATGCTTGAAGAACGGGATCGTCGGCATCGGCGATACTCCTCCCGGGCTGCACCACCCATGATAGCATCCTATGCCGACACTCCCCTATTTCAAATTGTCCCAGCCCGGATCGGGGGCGAAGCGGCCGCCGAATCGTTCGGCCAGCGCGCGCAAGGTGGATTCGACATTCTCCACCCCGCGCGTGCGCGCATAATTCAACGGACCGCCGCGGAACGGTGCATAACCCGTGCCGAAGATCATGGCGCCGTCGACCGCATCGGCATCGTCGACGATGCCTTCGCGAAGCGCCGCGACGCAGACGTTCGACATCGGCAGCACCAGCCGGTCGATCATCTGGTCGGTGACGCGCGGGCCGGTCTCGGGCAACGGCGCCTTCTCGGCCTTACCGTCGCGCCACGCGTAAAAGCCCTTGCCGGTCTTGCGGCCGAGTTCGCCCTTGGCGACTTTTTCGCGTAACCACGCAGGCGTCGGCGGCAGCAGGTCACCGAACTTGGTGCGCAGCATGTCGCCGACGTCAAGGCAGATGTCGAGCCCGACCTGGTCGGCTAGCTCGATCGGCCCCATCGGCATCCCGAACTGTTCGGCCGCCGCATCGATCAGGCGCTGGTCAGTCTTCTCGTCCAGCATCACCATCGCTTCCAGCATGTAGGGCGTCAGCGCGCGATTGACGAGGAATCCGGACGAGCTCTTGACGGAGAGCGGCAGGCGATCGATCGCCCCGACGAAGGCGAGCGCTTCCCTCAAGACTTGCGCATCGTTGCCGTCATGGCTGACGACCTCGACGAGCTGCAGCCGCGACACCGGGTTGAAGAAATGCAGGCCGACCAGCCGCTCCGGCCGCGCCAAGGTGGTGCGCAAATCCTGGAGCGGAATACTCGACGTGTTGGTCGCAAGGATCGCACCCGGCTTCATTTTCGGCTCGAGGCCGGCGTAGACCTTCTGCTTCAGCTCGAGCTTTTCCGGCACCGCCTCGATGATGAGATCGGCGTTGCGGACACCCTCGCCGTCCATGTCGGGGATGAGGCGATCGAGGGCGTCGCGCACTTCGGTCGGCTTGCGGATGATCTTGCCGTAGAGCTCGGCGGCGCGCTTCACCGCGCCTGCGATCGGCTCGGCCTTCATGTCGGCAAGCGAGACACGGAGCCCCTGCCCGGCTACCCAAGCCGCGATGTCGCCGCCCATGGCGCCGGCGCCGATGACGTGGACATGCTTGATGGTGTTGCCGCTGCCCGCGGCCTTCTTCATCTGCTCGCGCAGGAAGAAGACGCGGATCAAATTTTGCGCGGTCGGAGTCACCATCAATTTGGCGAATGAGGCCTGCTCCGCCTTCAGCATCGCGGCCTTGCTGCCGCCATGGGTCTCCCAGAGATCGATCAGCGCGTAAGGCGCGGGATAGTGCTCACGGGACGCGGCCTTCGCCGCCTCCGAGCGCATGCGCTTGGCCAGCAGCCCGCGCACGGGACCGAAATTGGCCGCGCGGGTCATAAGGCCCGGCCGCGCCCGCTTCAGGCGGCCGAACAGCGCATCCTTCACGGCGTTACGGACATGCCGTTCCTGCGTCACGGTGTCGACGAGGCCGAGCGATTTGGCGCGGCGTGCATCGATGGTGCGGCCGGTCAACATCAGCGCCATCGACTGCGTCGGGTTGATCAGCGCGGTGAAACGCGCGGTGCCGCCGAGGCCGGGATGCAGGCCCAGCATCACCTCCGGGAAGCCGAAGCGCGCGCCGTCGATGGCGATGCGCGACTGGCAGGTCAGCGCAACCTCGAGCCCGCCGCCGAGGCAGAAGCCGTGGATGACCGCGACCGTCGGCAGTTTTAGCGCTTCCAGATGATCGACCACGGCGTGCGCTGCGCGGATGCGCGTCTCCACCATCTCGGGATCGCTGGCGCCGCGGAATTCGTTGACGTCGGCACCCGCGATGAAGCCGGACGGCTTTGCGGAGCGGATCACGAGGCCGGCGGGACGCTCGGTCTCGATCGCCGCGAGCGCTGCGTCAAACTCCTCCATCACGTCGGACGAGAGCGTGTTGGCGCTGGCATCGGCGCGATCGAACAGCAGCCAGGCGACGCCGTCGGCATCGCGTGTCAGCTTGAAGTGCTTGTAGGGGCTGTCGGTCGCAGGCTTGGGCCCGAGCTCCAGCACGCGGTCACCGAGCGCGGTCATGATCTTTGAGTCCATGGTCACACCGCCTCGATCAGCATGGCGCCGCCGAGCCCGCCGCCGATGCATTCGGTGGCGACGCCGCGCCGTGTGCCGAGTCGCTTCATCGCGTTGACGAGATGCAGCACGATGCGGTTGCCGGAGGTGCCGACGGGATGGCCGAGCGAGATCGCACCGCCATCGACATTGAGCCTTTCACGGTCGATCTCGCCGGCCGCACCGTCGAGCCCAAGGATCTCGCGGCAAAATTTGTCGTCGTTCCAGGCGGCGAGGCAGCCGAGCACCTGCGTGGCGAAAGCCTCATTCAGCTCCCAGGTGTCGACGTCCCTGATGGTGAGATCGTTGCGCTGGAGCAGCGGCGTCGCCGACATCACGGGCCCGAGTCCCATGATGCTGGGATCGAGCGCGGCCCAATGGCTGTCGACGATCGCGGCCTTCGGCGTCAGCCTGTGTTTTGCGACTGCCGCGTCGGAGGCCACAATCACCCAGGAGGCGCCGTCGGTGATCTGCGAAGAATTGCCCGCGGTGACCTGGCCCCATGGGCGCTCGAATACCGGCCGGAGCTTTGCCAGCGTCTCGGCCGTGGAGTCCGGCCGCACGCCGTCGTCGTGGTCGAAGAACTTGCCGTCGCGGGAGAACGCGGTCTCGACCTCGCCCTTCAGAAAGCCCGCGCCTTGCGCATGCGCGAGCCGGCGATGGCTTTCGGCGGCATAGGCATCGGACTGGGCGCGCGTAATGCCGAAGAGATGGCCGACGACCTCGGCGGTCTGGCCCATGTTGAGGTCGGTGATGGGATCGGTCAGCCCGCGCTCAAGGCCGATGATCGGCTTGAGATAGCGCGGCCGCAGCTTGAACGCGGCCGCAAGCTTCGCGGCGACGCCCTTGGCCGTGGCGAGGCCGGCGAACCAGCGCACGCCGGAATTCGGCCAGACCAGCGGCGCGTGGCTGAGCGCTTCGGTGCCGCCGGCCAAAATCATGTCGGCATGTCCCTCGCGGATGTAGCGGTAGGCGGTGTCGATCGACTGCATGCCGGAGCCGCAATTGATCTGCACGGTGAAGGCGACCATGTCCTCGCCCATGCCGAGCCGGAGCGCGGCGACGCGGGCCGGGTTCATCTCATCCGCAATGACGTTGACGCAGCCGAGGATGACCTGATCGAAATCGGTGGGCGAAAACGGCTGGCGCGCCAGCAGCGGCCGTCCGCACTGCAGGGCGAGATCGACCGGCGTGAACGGCCCGGGACCGGAACGTGCTTTCAGAAACGGCGTCCGGCTGCCGTCGACGATGAAAACCGGTCGTGCCATCAGCTCGCCGCCCTCTGTTCACCGAGTTCCTGGAAGAACTGATGCACGTCGCCGGTTTTCTTGTAAATCGGCGACAGCGCCTCCGGCGCAAAATCGTCGACCTCGATCACTTTTGTGACGGCTTCATGAGCCGCAGCGAGCTGCTCGCCCTCGGCCTGCGTGATCACGCCCTTGGTCACGGCGTCTTTCCAATCGCTTATATGCGCGGCGCGCATGCGCTTGGCGATCGCATCCGTACCCGTCACCAGCTTGAACGCGCGCTCCAGCCGGGCAAATCCGCCGTCGTCGTTGACATGGGCCAGATCCGGCGTGAGGCGCTCGCGCGCGGCCGTGGGCTCCAGCACGAGGCCTGCGCATTGATGCACGACGCGGTCGGACGGGCCGAGCACGCGGGCGCCGAACGGCTGGACCACGAGCTTGAGGATGGCAGCCACGAAACGGTTAGGCAGATTGGCAAGGATTTCGGCCAGCCGATTCTCGATGGTCTTGAAGCCGGTCGCCATGCACCATTCGAGCGCAGCAAAATCCTCCTTTTGCCGCCCCTCGTCCTGCCAGCGCTTTAGCGCGGCGGAGAGCAGATACAGCTCGGACAGAATGTCGCCGAAGCGCGCCGACAGCATCTCCTTGCGCTTGAGCGCGCCGCCGAGCGTCAGCAGCGCCATGTCGGCGCAGAGCGCAAACGCCGCCGAATAGCGCGAGAGCTGGCGATAGAACGGCGTGGCGTCGCCCGCATCGGGTGCAAGCGCAAACGCACCAAAAGTCCAGCTCCGCCCGAAGGCGCGTAGCAAGGTATTGAAGCTGTGGCCGACATGCTTCCAGAACGCCTTGTCGAACGCGGTGAGGCCGCGCTCGCGGTCGGTGTCGGCCAGCGCGTTCATCTCGTCGAGCAGATAGGGATGCGCGCGGATCGCGCCCTGCCCGAACACGATGAGGTTCCGGGTGAGGATGTTGGCGCCCTCGACGGTGATGCCGACGGGGACGGCGCGGTGCAGATTGCCGAGATAGTTTTGCGGACCATCGATCACGGCCTTGCCGCCATGGATGTCCATGGCGTCGTCGACCGCGATGCGCATCCGCTCAGTCGCGTGCAGCTTCATGATGCCGGAGATGACGGCGGGATGAACGCCGGCGTTCAACGCGGCACAGGTGAGCCGGCGCGCCGCGTCAAGCTGATAGGCGGTGGCGACGATACGCGCGAGCGGCTCCTCGACGCCCTCGAATTTGGAGATGGAGATGCCGAACTGCTCGCGGATGCGGGCATAGGCGCCGGTGGTGCGCGCGGCATAGGCAGCACCGGCCGCCGACAGCGACGGCAGCGAGATGCCGCGACCGGCGGCAAGCGCGGTCATCAGCATCTTCCAGCCCTGCCCGAGCCGTTCTTGACCGCCGATGACATAGTCGAGCGGGATGAAGACGTCGCGGCCCCGGTTCGGTCCGTTCTGAAACACCTGCATCGACGGCAGGTGGCGCTGGCCGATCTCGACGCCGGGGAGATGGGTCGGGATCAGCGCGACGGTGATGCCGAGCTCCTCCTGCTGGCCGACGAGGTGATCGGGATCATAGGCCTTGAAGGCGAGGCCCAGCAGCGTCGCGACAGGACCGAGCGTGATGTAGCGCTTGTGCCAGTTGAGCCTGAGGCCGACGACCTCTTGTCCCTCGAAAGTGCCCTTGCAGATGATGCCGGTGTCGACCATCGAGGCGGCGTCGGAGCCGGCCTCCGGGCTGGTGAGGCCGAAGCAGGGAATGTCGCGGCCGTCCGCGAGGCGCGGCAGCCAGCGCTCCCGCTGCTCCCTGGTGCCGAAGTGCATCAAGAGCTCGCCGGGTCCGAGCGAGTTCGGCACCATCACGGTGACGGCGGCGGCGATCGAGCGGGTCGAGATCTTGCGCACCACTTCCGAATGGGCGTAGGGCGAGAAGCCGAGGCCGCCAAACTCCTTAGGGATGATCATCCCGAAGAATTTCTCGCGCTTGACGAAGGCCCAGACGTCCGGCGGCAGGTCGCGCCATTCCCAAAAAATCTTCCACTCGTCGAGCATGGCACAGAGCTCGTCGACCGGGCCGTTGAGGAAAGCCTGCTCCTCGGCGGTCAGCTTGGCCTGCGGCACCCTCAGCAGCTTCGACCAGTCGGGATCGCCGGTGAAGAGATCGGCATCCCACCAGACGTCGCCGGCCTCCAGCGCCTCGCGCTCGGTGCCGGACATCGCCGGCAGCACGCCGCGCGCCCAGGAGAAGATCGGCTTTGTGATTTTGTCGCGGCGGAAGCTCATGGCGGACCTCATGCATCGGCGCGGTGACAGGGCATTTTAGCGGAAACTGGCCGGGGCAAGTGAACACTTCGGCGGCAAAATTGACGCGGCCGGGCGGCCGCCCCCGGGACCATAACGGCCAGGGCGTGGGGGCAGTTCCGGGGAGGATGGGTGCATAAGCGCCCACCGTCATTCCGGGGGACGCGAAGCGTGAGCCCGGAATGACGGTGGAGAGAGAGGCGAGCGGCCTAATCCGGCCGGACCATCTCGAACATGTTTTCCGGCTTGATCTCAAAGTAATCGCCGCGACGGCCGGCGCGTACGATGGGGCGGGCGGCGGCGGTCTGGTAGACGCCGTCCTTGATCATGGCCTTGTCGATATGGACGGCGACGACCTCTCCGAGCGTCAGCCAGGCATCGGCTTCCTTGCCGTCGGCGCCCTTGAGGCGGACGATGTCGGACACCTTGCACTCGAAAGCGACCGGGCTCTCAGCCACGCGCGGCACATTGACGAGCTTGCCGGGCACGGCGGTGAGGCCGGCGATCTCGAACTCGTCGACCTCGGGGCCGACATGCGCCGCAGTGGCGTTCATGTGCTTGGCGAGATCCATCGTGGCGAGATTCCAGACGAACTCGCCGGTCTGCTGGATATTCTCGACCGTGTCCTTCCAGTTGGTGGAGGAGAAGCCGATGATCGGCGGGACGTAGCAGAACGCGTTGAAGAAGCTGTAGGGCGCGAGATTGACGTGGCCCTTGGTGTCGCGCGAGGAGATCCAGCCGATCGGCCGCGGCGCGATGATGGCGTTGAAGGGATCGTGCTTGAGGCCGTGGCCCTTGGAGGGCTCGTAGAAGTAAAGGTCTTTGTCGGTCACGCGCTGTTTCCTTTTCGTCATTGCGAGCGCAGCGAAGCAATCCAGAATCCCTCCGCGGAGACAGTCTGGATTGCTTCGCTGCGCTCGCAATGACGGAGTTTGTTGATCCGTCGTTGCCCGGCATCATATGCCAAGCGTCGGATCAGCTTATAAGGCGAAATTCCCCGCCCGTCAGTGGCGCGGGGACAGACCCGCGATGACGAAATCGATCATCTGGTCGATGGTCGGGCCCGGCTTGGTGGCGCACTGGGCGATCATCTGGGGGTGGAAGAACCGCATCATCGCGGTGCAGGCGCACATGGAGGCCAGTTGCAGGTCCGGCGCCTCGAACTCGCCGGAGGCCACGCCTTGCGCGATCATCTGGCCGATCGCCGTGGTGATCAGCTCCATATGGGCGACGCAGACCTCCCAGTCCTCCTGCATCGCGATCTCGACCATCTCATGCAGCTTGTTGTCGCCGACATAGCGCTCGGTGTTCATGCGATGGATGGTGGTGAGCAGCTCACGGAAGCGCGCCAGCACCGGACCGGGTCGCGCCACGATCCGCTGCGCCTCGAGCTCGACCTCGCCCATCAAGCTCCGCGCCACCGACTGATGGATCGCCTTCTTCGATTCGAAGAAGCGATACACGTTGGCGGGGCTCATCCGGAGCTCCTTGGCGATGTCGCCCACCGTGGTCTTCTGATAGCCGATCTGGCGGAACAGCCGCTCGGCCACCTCGAGAATGCGGTCTCGGGTGTCGCCTTCGATATGTTCCGAAATCAGGGCCATCAATCAGGACTCGCTCGTCGCTAGTCTTCTCACTTATTCAGCCGCTTCAGCAAGCGGAATTGCGTGCTGGTCATCGCTCCCATGCTGCGGCGCGGCAGGCTGCTCGGGCGTGCCGGCCTCATCCAGGCTCTTCCTGAACCACAGGGCGTAGAGGCCCGGCAGGTACAGGAGCGTCAGGAATGTCGCGACAAACAGTCCTCCCATGATCGTGATCGCCATCGGGCCCCAGAAGGCCGAGCGCGACAGCGGGACCATGGCCAGGATCGCGGCGAGCGCCGTCAGCACCACCGGACGGGCACGGCGGACGGTGGCCTCCACGATCGCCTCGCGGCGGGTGAGACCGTGCGAGACGTCGGTCTCGATCTGGTCGACCAGGATGACCGCGTTGCGCATGATCATGCCGGCGAGCGCGATCAGGCCGAGCAGCGCCACGAAGCCGAACGGGGCATTGGCAATGTTGAGCCCGAAGGAGGCGCCGACGATGCCGAGCGGCGCGGTCAGGAACACCAGGATCAGGCGCGAGAAGCTCTGCAGCTGGAACATCAGCAGCGTCAGCATCACCATGACCATCAGCGGGAAGAGGATGAAGATCGAGGCGTTGCCCTTGGCGGATTCCTCGAACGCACCGCCCGGCTCGATACGGTAGGCCGGCTCGAGGTTGTCCTTGATCGCCTGCAGCTTCGGCGTGATCTGGCCGGTGACATCGGG
The DNA here is from genome assembly GCF_004123905.1 of Bradyrhizobium betae. GTDB lineage: Bacteria > Pseudomonadota > Alphaproteobacteria > Rhizobiales > Xanthobacteraceae > Bradyrhizobium > Bradyrhizobium betae_A. The sequence continues at coordinate 16,167 of NZ_MZXW01000042.1, read as the reverse complement.
CGCCTGCACGCCGTCGACGACGTCGGAGCGCACGGTGATCGCCATGTCGCGGTTACGCCGCCACATGATCGGCTCTTCGTGGGCATATTCGATCTTGGCGACCTGCTGGAGCGGCACGGCCACGCCGTTACGCGAGGTGATGGTGAGATCGCCGACGCCGCCGAGGTCGAGGCGTTCGGACGGGACCGCGCGCGCGACCACGCCGACCTTCTCGATGCCGTCGCGGATGGTCGTGACCGGCGTGCCCGAGATCAGCAGCGCGAGTGCCTGCGAGACGTCCTGCGGGGTCAGGCCCATGGCGCGGGCGCGATCCTGGTCGACGACGAGCTTGAGGAACGGCGACTGCTCGTTCCAGTCGAGCTGGACGTCCTTGACGCTCTTGTTCTGCCGCATGACGTCGCGGACCTGATAGGCGATCTCGCGCACCTTGTTGGCGTCGGGGCCGATCACGCGGAACTGGACGGGGAAGCCGACCGGCGGACCGAAATTGAAGCGGTCGACGCGCACCCGCGCCTCGGACAGGAAACCCTCGGCAGCCGCGTTCTCGATCTTGGCCTTGATGCGCTCGCGCGCCTCGACACCCTTGGCGACGATGACGATCTCGGCAAAGGCCTCGTTCGGTAGCTGCGGGTTGAGGCCGAGCCAGAAGCGCGGCGAGCCCTGGCCGACATAGGCGGTATAGGTGTCGATGTCCTTGTCGTCCTTCAGCAGCGTCTCGGCCTTCTTCACGGACTTCTCGGTGACGTTGAAGGCGGTGCCCTCGGGCAGACGCAGCTGGAGGAACAGCTCGGGCCGCTCCGACAGCGGGAAGAACTGCTGCTGGACGTGGCCGAAGCCGACGATCGAGGCAATGAAGACACCGACGGTCGCTGCCACGACGGTAATGCGATGATTGACGCACCACTGAATGATGGCGCGCAGGCTGCGGTACATGCGGGTCTCATAGACCGCGTGCGGATCGTGATTGTGGTGCACCTTGATGTTGGGCAGCAGCATCACGCCGATATAGGGCGTGAAGATCACGGCCACGAACCAGGACGCAACCAGCGCGATCGCCACGATCCAGAAGATGCTGCCGGCATATTCGCCGACCGCGGAATTGGCAAAGCCGATGGGGAGGAAGCCAGCGGCCGTGACCAGCGTTCCCGTGAGCATCGGAAACGCAGTTGATTCCCAGGCAAAGGACGCCGCACGCATGCGGTCCCAGCCCTGCTCCATCTTCACCACCATCATCTCGACCGCGATGATGGCGTCGTCGACGAGCAGGCCGAGCGCGATGATCAACGCACCGAGTGTGATGCGGTGCAGGTCGAGCGACATCACGTTCATGACGATGAAGACGATGCCGAGCACCAGCGGCACGGACAGCGCGACCACGATGCCGGTGCGCCAGCCGAGTGCCAGGAACGAGACGAACAGCACGATGACGAGCGCTTCCATGAAGGAGTGCACGAACTCGCCGACGGCGTGCTCGACCACCTTGGGCTGATCGGCAATCAGCTTGACGTCGACGCCCTGCGGCACCGCCTTCATGAATTCGGCGGTCGCCTTCTCGACCTCCTTGCCGAGATCGAGGATGTTGGCGCCCTTGGCGGTGACGACACCGATGCCGATCGCGGCCTTGCCTTCCTGGCGCACGACGAAGCTCGGCGGATCGACATAGCCGTGGGTGACGGTCGCGATATCGCCGAGACGGAACACGCGGCCGTTGCTCTCGACCGGCGTCTCGGCGACGGCCTTGGCGCCGTCGAGCGCGCCGGTGACGCGCAGCGGCACGCGCTGCGACGAGGTCTCGACCGTGCCGGCCGCCGTCACGTTGTTCTGCTTGGCGAGCGAATCGAACAGCGCCTGCGGCGTGATGCCGAGGGTGGCGAGCTTGGCGTGGCTGAATTCGACGAAGATGCGCTCGTCCTGATTGCCGTAGACGTCGACCTTGGTCACGCCCGGCACCTTCAACAGGCGCTGACGGAATCCTTCGGACACCTTCTTGAGCTGGGCATAGTCGGCGCCGTCGCCGGTCATCATGTAGAGGATGGAATCGACGTCGGAGAACTCGTCATTGACGACGGGTCCCAGGATGCCGGAGGGCAGCTGGCCCTGCACGTCCGCGAGCTTCTTGCGCAGCAGGTAGAAGAGATAGGGCACGTCCTTCGGCGGCGTCGAGTCGCGGAAGGTGACCTGGAGCGCGGTGAAACCGGGCTTCGAATAGGTCTGCACCTTCTCGAAATAGGGCAGCTCCTGGATCTTCTTCTCGATGGGGTCGGCGACCTGCGCCTGCATTTCCTGTGCGGTCGCGCCCGGCCACAGCACGGAGACGTTGACCACCTTCACCGTGAAGAACGGATCCTCGGCGCGGCCGAGCTTCTGATAGGAGAAGAAGCCGGCGACGCCGAGCACAAGCATCAGGAACAGGACCAGCGTCGGATGGCTGACAGCCCAGGCCGAAAGGTTGAAGCGCTTCATCGCACTCTCCGAAAGACGATCCAGTTGTTAAAAACGACAGCCATTCTGTTCAAACCGTCGTCGCGAGGCAGCGAAGCAACCCAGGGGGCTGGGCAGGTTCTGGATCGCTTCGCCGCTTCAGCCCCAGCATTTGCGCTTGGGCCGAAACTCTCCTCGCAACGACGAACTCGTAAACTTAGAAGGACAGCGACGAGACGATCCGCACCCGTTGGCCCGGATCGAGCTTCTGCACACCGAGGGCGACAATCTTGGCGCCCTCTTCCACACCGCTGGTGATGACGACGTCGTTGCTCTCGTAGGACTTCACCGTCACCGGCTTCAGCGTGATACCGCCGTTGTCGTCGACGACGTAGAAGGAGGGCTTGCCGCCTTCGTTGAACAGCGCCGACAGCGGCAGCCGCGCGACGCGCTCGGTCGCGGCGTCCGACAGCGTCAGCGTCGCGGTCATGCCGAGCGCAACCTTGTCGTCGGCCTCGGGCAAAGAGAACTTTGCGAGATAGGTGCGTGTGGCCGGATCTGCCGTCGGCGCGATCTCGCGCAGCTTGGCCGTGTACTTCTTGTCCGGCTCGGACCAAAGAGTGACGCTGGCGGCGCCCGATTTGGCACGTCCGACCAGCGTCTCAGGGATCGCGACGACCGCTTCCTTTTCGGCAAAGCGGGCGACGCGGATCGAGGTTTGGCCTGCGGCAACCACCTGGCCGGGCTCGATCAGCGTTGCGGTGACGACGCCACGGGCGTCGGCGTTGAGCGTCGCGTAGGAAAGGGAATTTTTGGTGAGCTCGACCGAGCGGACGGCACGGTCCAGGCGCGCGCGGGCCTCATCGGCGGCGGCGCGGCTCGAATCCATAGCCGCATCCGTGGTCCAGCCCTTGGCCTTCAGATCCTTGGCGCGCTGCTCGGCGGCGGCCGCCTGGGCCAGCACGCCAGTCGCGGCGGTCTGCTCGGCGACGGACTGTTCGGCCTGGAGCTTCAGATCGACCTCGTCGAGGGTCGCGAGCGGCTGGCCGATTTCGACGGTCTGGCCGACTTCCACAAGGCGTTTTGCAACTTTGCCGGCGACGCGGAAACCGAGATCACTCTCGATCCGGGGCCTGACGGTGCCGACGAAGCTGCGCTCCGGCGTCTCGGCATCATAATGCGCGGTTGCGACCAGAACCGGCCGCGGCGGCTCGGCCTTTTGCGCCACGGTATCATTGCACCCGGCCAGGGAGGCTGCCATCAACGCAAGTGAGACACCTGCAAAGAGCCTGGAATAGCTCGATAAAACTGACCGAACGAACATCGAAGGACACTCCTGCCGCTGCAATGAGAGGAATGTCGACTAATCACTGATGAAAGTCAATATTCGTCAGTCATCAGGAAAGCGTGATCGTTAAGGGGTGGTAAGGATTGCGAGGAAGGCCTCGGGAAGGTGTGATTGTAGTGCGGGCAAGCGCAACGTACCCACCACGTTGGCCCGGGAGATGATGGTGGGCACGGCGCGGAAGAGCGCGCCTTTGCCCATCCACAAAGCTTCCTTACCGGCCCACAAACTCGTGCTTGGTCTCGTGGCCGCCGACGAAGACCAAAATGCTGGCGATCAGGGGCAGCACGGCGAGCACGAGCAAGCCGGTCGAGGTCTGGCCGGTGGCTTCCTTGACCCAGCCGATCAGATAGGGACCACCGAAACCGGCGAGATTGCCGATCGAGTTGATCAGCGCGATGGCGCCTGCCGCCGCGGTGCCCGACAGCCAGGCGGTCGGCAGGGTCCAGAACACGCCGAAGACGCAGAACACGCCGATGGCGGCGAAGGTCAGCGCCACCATCGTCATGGTGGGGTCGGTGAGATAGCTTGAGATGGCGAGCGCGATGGCGATCAGGATCATGGGCGCACCGACATGCATCACGCGCTCGCGCGTGGCGTCCGAGTGCCGCGCCCACAGGATCATCGCGATGGTGCCGAACACATAGGGGATCGCGGTGACGAAGCCGGTCTGCGCATTGGTGAGACCGAACGCCTTGACGATCTGCGGCAGCCAGAATTGCATGCCGTAGAGCGCGCCGACGAAACCGAAATAGACCAGGCTCAGCATGATCACCTTCGGCGAGGACAGCGCTTCGCCGAGCGACAGATGCTTGACGGCCTGCTTGGCCGCGATCTCGGCGTCGAGCTTCGCCTTGAGCCAGGCCTTCTGCTCAGCCGAGAGCCAGTCGGCCTTCTCGGGCCTGTCGGTGAGATAGAACCAGGTGACGATGCCGAGCAGCACCGAGGGGATGCCCTCGAGAATGAACAGCCACTGCCAGCCCTTCAGGCCCATGGCACCGTCGAGCCCGAGCAACAGGCCCGAGATCGGCGCGCCGATCACGGTCGAAATCGGCACGGCGATGGCAAAGGCGGCAAGGAAGCGGGCGCGATACTCGGCCGGGTACCAATAGGTCAGATAAAGGATGATGCCGGGGAAGAAGCCGGCCTCAGCGACGCCGAGCAGGAAGCGCAGGACGTAGAAGCTGGTGACACCGCTCACCATCGCCATCAGCGCCGAGATGATGCCCCAGGTCACCATGATGCGGGCGATCCAGCGGCTCGCGCCGAACTTCTCCAGCGCCAGATTGCTCGGCACCTCGAAGATGAAATAGCCGATGAAGAAGATGCCGGCGCCCCAGGAGAAGATCAGCGGCGTGAACTTCAGCTCCGCGTTCATGGTCAGCGCGGCGAAGCCGAGATTGACGCGGTCGAGATAGGAGAAGAAGTAGGCCAGCACCAGAAACGGAATCAGGCGCCAGGAGATGGCGCGAATGGTCGAGGTCTCGATTTCCGACTTGGCAGCGCCGGTGGAACCGGCATAGGTCGTGGTCTGGCTCATGGCTTCCCCCCGGGTTGTTGCTTTTGTGAGCTGATCCGGGGTTTTCAGCATCACGGGCAAAGAGTCAATGGAGCAAGCGATGCACGGGGCGCAGCCGGTCAACCCCATTGCGCTGCGGCAGCGTTCATTGATCCGCGCCGCACTCGCGCTGGTCGTGATCGCCTCCGGACTGGGCTTGCGCTGGTACGGCTTTCCGCTCGGGCTCCCCGCCTTCGTGGTGAAGTATGGCGGCTCGCTGCTGTGGGCGACGATGGTGTTCTTGCTGGTCGGGGTTTTGCTGCCGCGGCTGTCGCGGGCGCAGATTGCAGCTATCGCGATGGCCATCGCCGTCGTGGTCGAGCTTTCCCGGCTCGTGCACACGCCATGGCTCGATGCATTCCGGCTCACCACGGCCGGCGCACTGCTGCTCGGGCGCATCTTCTCGCTGTGGAATCTGGTGGCTTACGCGGTCGGGATTGCGTTCGGCGTCTGGCTGGACGATCGCGTTGCGAGAAATCCGATCTCGCGCCGGCGCGGCAAGCTCAATTCGCAGGAGGCCGGCTCGACCCGCGAATGATCAACTCCGTGGGCACTGTGAGACCACGGCCGCGCTCGATCTCGTCTCCCCGCATTCGCTCCAAAAGCATGATCGCGGCGTGGCGGCCCATGGCCGCCAGATCCCACTCGATCGACGTAATGGGCGGTGTATGCAACTCGGCAAGATCCGAGTCGCTCCCGGCGACCACCGAGAGCCGGTCTCCGACGGCAAGGCCCATCGTCCGCAGCGCTCTCAGGCAGCCGCCAAGCATGTCCATCGCCGCGACGAAGAGAGCCGTCGGGGTATTCGTTCCCCCCATGAGCGACGCCGTCGCCCGGTAGGCGTCTTCGCTCGAGAGCACGTTGTCCCGCACAAGCCGCGAATCGGGCGCGATGCCCGCCGCTGCATGAGCCTCGCGAAATCCTTCGAGGCGGCTTCGCGACGGAAAGGCCTTGGTATCGCCAACGAGCATGGCGATCCGACGGTGTCCGAGACCAAGCAGATGCCCCGTCGCAAGACGCGCGCCCTGGCGATGATCGGCGGTGACGCGATCGAGCGCTCCGACGCAGTCCCTGTCGATGAGCAGGACCGGCATCGGAGCCTCCGACAGCGCCTGACGCACGTCGCGGTGCTCCTCATCGCTCAGCGTCATCATCACGCCGTCGACCCGGCGCCTGCGGAAGGCACGCAGCAGGGAGATCTCCACGTCCGGGCGATTGGTCGTGCTCGCCAGAAGCAAGGTATAGCCGGCCTCACGCAACACCGCCTCGGCCTCCTTGATGAACAGCGCGAAGCGCGGGATGTCGAAATCGCGAATGGCGCAGGCCACCAGCCGCGACCGTCCCGCACGCATGCTCTGCGCCGTGACGTCGACCTCATAGCCGAGATCGGCCATGGCCCGTTCGACGCGCTCGCGCAGCTCGCGGGTCACCGTGGGATGGTCATTGAGCACGCGGGACACCGTGCCAACCGCGACGCCGGCTTCCCGGGCGACGTCCCTGACTTTTACGGTTTGCGGGCGCCGTGACTGTAACGACATGCCCCTTTATGAACCGGTTCATCGCTTCGAGCAAGCGCTCTCACTAATTTTTGGCTATTAATTGAGCATATGCGCGAGACCATTCGGCCAGAGATCGCGTTATGATGAACCGGTTCATTGACTCCGGCGCTGGACTTGCCAGTATGTGGCAGGGCGCACCGCCTCCTCATCGGACAGGTCCGGAGACATCTCAGCCATGCCACAACCCAAAATCGCTTTTGTTGGATTTGGCGAGGCCGCGCGATGCTTCGCGTCGCGTCTCGCGGCTCAGACAGGGGCACCGATGGCCGCCTTCTGTCAGGGCAAGACCAACGCTCCACCCTACTCCGAGGCCTTTCGCGCGCTGGCAGCAGGGTGCGGCGTTACGCTCGTCGAACGGCTGGACGATCTGGCCGACGCGGACGTGATATTTTCCGCGGTCGTCGTTGCCGTCGCAGCCGAGACCGGCGAGGCCATATCCAGGATCGTGCGTCCCGGCTCTCTCGTCGTGGACATCAACGCGGCGACGCCGCGCGCGAAGAAGCGTGTTGCGGAAGCCGTCGAGGCGCGCGGCGGCGTGTTCGCGGATGCGAACCTGATGGGATCGGTCGATCTCTACGGCGCCGCGGTCACGCTCTACACGTCCGGCAGCGGCGCCGAGCGCTTCGCGGACATCTTCAGGCCACTCGGCTTCCGTATCGAGCTGGCGGGACCCGAAGCCGGAACGGCAGCCGCCGTGAAGATGCTGCGGAGCGTGGTGACGAAGGGCATGGAGGCCCTGCTGGTGGAAGCACTGACCGCCGCGACTCTCGCCGGCGTGCGCGACGAAACCATGCGCGGGCTCTGCACATCGATGGATGCCACCAAGTTCAGCAAATTCCTGGACATGTGCGTCCGCTCCGACGTGCTGCACGCCGAGCGCCGCGCCGTGGAAATGGACGGCGTGGCCGCGGGCTTGCGGGAATTGGGCCTCGATCCCCTGATGGCCACCGCCACGGCGGAGCGCTTGAAGGTCTCGGCGCGGCTGGGCCTGCGGGAGGAGTTTGCGCAACGTGCTAGCTATTCGGCCGACGAAGTGCTGGACCGATACGCGCATGTTGCCGCGCGAGGCGCGGGCGAACTCGAAGGCGGGCCGCAGGCAGGTCGACGATGACGCTCAGTCCGCCAATTGAAACCGCTCGAAGCGGTCGAGCTCGTCCTCGATCTTCTGTTTGAGCTCCTTGCGCCCAGCCGTTTTCTTGCCCTGCCCGACCCAGGTCCATTTCTGCATCAACAGCTTCTTTGCCTGCCGGTCGGTCTTCAGATCGAGCGCGGCGACGATCTCGTCGCCGACCAGCACCGGAAGCGCGAAATAGCCGAGCTTGCGCTTGGCCTTCGGCACATAGGCTTCGAACAAATGATTGTAGCCGAAGATGAGATTGGTGCGCTTGCGCTGGATGATCAGGGGATCGAACGGCGAGAGGATGTGGACCAGATCGGGCGACACCTCATGCATCTCCAACGCCGCGGGCGCAGCCCAATGCTCCTGCTTGCCGGCGCCTTCGATCGCAACGGGCACGAGCTCGCCGCGGCGGACACGCGAGGCAACCAGGCCGGTCACCGCCTTCTTGCTCGGTGCATCCAGGTGGCAAATCGAATCCAGGCTCACCACGCCCTGCGAACGCAGCGCGCGGTCGAGCAGATAGGCCGTGATGTCCTTGCTCGATGCCGGCTTCGGCAGCTTGTCCCAGCCGAAATGGCGCGTCATCAGGTCATAGGTCTTGAGCATGCCCTGGCGCTCGCTGACGGTCGCGACGCCCGTGTAGAAGGCGAGCTGCAAGGCGCGCTTCGAGGGCTTTCGGCTCTGCCAAAGGTGCTCTCTCTCGGTGAGCACGTCATCCTCGATATCCCGGATCGTCAGCGGGCCGGCGCGCAGCCGCCGCATCACCTTGCGCGTGTCGGCAGGCTTCACCGAGGCGTACCATTTGTGCCCCTCGCGGCGGTGCTCACGCATCGCAGGGAGGAAGAAGCGGAAGTCACTGGCCGGCACATAAGAGAGCGCGTGGGTCCAGTATTCGAACACGCTCCTGTCGACGCTCTGGGCCTGGCGCAGATCGGCACGGCGGTACGACGGGATGCGGCTGAACAGGATGTGGTGGTGGCTGCGCTCGATCACGTTGATGGTGTCGATCTGCACATAGCCGAGATGGGCGATCGCATCCGCCACGGCGTGCGCGCCCTCCCCGAACGGTGCGCGCTCGTCCAGCCTCTGGGCGTGGAGCCAGATCTGCCGGGCCTGTGTCGTGGTGATCGGAAGCGGTTTGGGCGCGCGTGACATTGCGGAATGCAATGTAGCGGGATTCGCGTCGGGAGAAAGAAGCGGACCGGAGACAACAAAAGAAAAAGCCGCGCTGCCAGCTGCTGACAGCGCGGCCGGATGATGGGCGCCGCGCGCCTACTTCATCGACATGGCCTTTTGCGACTTCATGTAGTGCATGCAGGCGCTCTTCATCTTGCCGTTGCTCATGTCGGTGTTGGCCATGGCCATTTCCTTGTTGGCCGCGACCTTGGCCGGCGTGTCGGCCGTTCCGCCCATCATGGCAGCGGATTTCATCATGTTGTCCTTGGTGCACGCCATCATCGCGGCGGATGCAGGGGACAGCGAAAGGGTGAACGCGACAAAGGCTGCGGCCGTGAGCAAGATCTTCATCGAAAAGTCTCCTCCGTAAAAACCAAACCGGCGCCATGCCGGTATGCGTTAGTACGTTTTTCCAGAGAGAATGTTTCGCGGAGAAGAAATTTTTCTTGCTGCGGTGCGAAGCGGATGAGCCTAGCGGCCGTCCTTCGGTGCCTTGGGCCGGTCGCCAACACTGCCGGTGGCGACATCAGGCTCGCACGAGGCCTTGCCGCGCCCCTCGGACTGGCAGCGATAGACGCTGCCGGTGAGACGGTCGACCAGCCACATGTTCTCGTCGGTCGGCCCGTCGAGGCCGACATAGCGGGAGGTCAGCCCCGTGATCAGCGTCGACAGCAGGATCGCCACAGCGATCATCGCCGCGCCGATATAGATGGGCATGGCGTTCAGAGAGACGGTCCGATCCGGCGGGCCATTGCGATAGAACTCACGCTGATAGTCACTTGGCCTCGGCACTGGACGGAACTCGGCTCCCCTTGTCTACGATTGGTGGCGAGAACTCCTGCTAGGCGCGCATCTGGCCGAAAGCTTGTTCGCAGGCAGGCCATGCGGCGACGGCTTTGCGACGATCGATGTGCATTGGTTTCTGAAGCGATGAGGCGGCCCCAACGACCGCCTCATCGTTTGCGATGGTTCCGATTTCAGCGGCGGCCAAACAGTCCGCCCATCATGTGACCGAACACCGCGCCGGGCCCGGCCATACCGCCGCCACCACCGTGAGCGCGGCGGCCACCGCCGGAGGAGCGGCGGCGCGCGGGTTCGTCCTCGGGCTCGTCAGAGGTGGCAATGCGGCTGGAGACGATCTCGGACTGCATTGCCTTGTGCTGGAGCTTGTTGAGATAGCCGGTCGCGGGATAGCCGCGCGCCGCCTGCCAGCGCTTCATCACGGAGCGGGTCTCCTCGTCGAACTTGCCGGTCGCCTTGATATCGAAGCCGAGGCCGGTGAGGCGGCGCTGCACATCGCGGCGCTGGTTCTTGTCGAGGCCAATCTGGTCCTCGGAGACCTGGTCGGCCGCGTCCGTGAAAGTGGCGGGATCGACTCCGCCGGTGAGATTGCGCGTCGTCGTCGAGGGCCCGTCCTGGAGCGCGGCAATGCGGGCGAGCGCCAGCGGCTTGAAGGTGCCGTTCGGATAGTTGGTGAGGTAGGCGTTGAGCTCCTCGACCTTGTTGGTGTCCTTGATCGAGCGCCAGAACTCGAGCTCGACTTCGCCGGCCTGGGCAAAGGTCGCAGGTCCCGCGGCATCCGGCGCCGGCGCGGCGGACGGATTGAGATAGACCGTGCCGGTCAGATTGGTGTGGCCCCAAGGCAGCTGCGCCTTGTTGGTCTCGTCATTGACCTGGGCCCGGACCTTGGTCATCGCCTGCTGGATCTCGAGGCCGGGAGACGCGATGTTGGCAAGGAGGGCGCGGGTAAACGGGCTGTTGGTGCCGGCCTCGCCGTCGAGCGCGGTCTGGCCGGGACCGGTCGCGAACGCGATCAGCGTGCCCTCGCCCGACTTCATCTCGGCAAGGCCGCTTGCGACGTTGACGGACCGCGTCGCCTTGGCCGAACGGATTTTTGCGGCGAAGGGATTGTCGCGGCAGGCATCGAGGAACACGAGCTTCACCTTGGCATCCGCCATGGTCTGCTCGAGCGTGAGATCGACATTGATCGCCGCGCCCAGCTTGACGTCCATCTCGGATTTAAGATCGGCGTCCACAGGCAGCAGATAGTTGGTGCCGTTCACCGCGATGCCGTGGCCGGCATAAAAGAACAGCGCCACGTCGGCACCTTCGCTCTTCTTGCCGAATTCGAGCAGCTTCGCCGTCATGGCGTCGCGGGTGAGGTTCGCACCCTCGACCACATCGAAGCCGACATTGCGCAGCACCCGCGCCATCGATTTGGCGTCGATCGCGGGATTCGGGAGCTGCGGGACATTCTTGTAGGCAGCGTTGCCGACCACGAAGGCGACGCGCTTGTCGGCGAGCGCCGCGTTGCCGCTGAAGACGAAGGCCGCGAGGGACATGGCCGCGAGCAGGAAACGCATGGTCTTTCTCCCCGGATCCAGAACCACCGATGCGCCCAGTGTGATCTCCTCCACAGACACTGAATGTGATCTAGATCACGTTGGGATCGCGGCAGATCGAACTGGCCGCAAAAAAGACTCGACGATACCGATTCGGCCACATCCCTGCTGAAGCCCTACGGGCCGGCTGGGCGGCCAAACCGCGGCGAAATGCGCTGGATTGAGCCCAGTCACCACCGTCGCCACCGTGACCAGGATCACATCAGGGCCTTTGAACCTGCCCTAGGCTCGCAGCATCAAATCGCCATCAGGCGTAACAGCGAGGATATGACAATGACCCGTTTCAATAAGTTCTTTGCACTGAAGGCGATTACTCTGACGGCCGCGCTGTCGATGACGGCGAGCTTGGCCTTGGCCGGCGACAACAATGTCTCCGCAGGCCAGATCCTGGACGCGCTGAAGCCGAAGCCCGCGACTCGGGGCCTGTCCGTCGGTCCGCAGGCCGATCCGACCGCGCAGGCCAAGGAGGCGACGTTCCTGAACACCGTGCGTAACCGCTCGACCCGGTCGCTCTCGATGGGCGAGCGCGAGCAGATCGCCGAGTTAGCTGCGACCAAGCCGAAGATCGATCTGGAGATCCAGTTCGACTACAACTCGGCCGACATCGCCAAGACCTCGGTATCGTCGGTGCAGGCGCTCGGCAAGGCGCTGTCCGATCCGGCGCTGAAGGGCTCGACCTTCGTGGTCGCCGGCCACACCGATGCGGTCGGCACCGAAGAGTACAACCAAGGCCTCTCCGAGCGTCGCGCCGACACCATCAAGAAGTACCTGGTGCAGAACTACGGTCTCACCGGCACCGATCTCGTCACGGTCGGCTACGGCAAGACCAAGCTGAAGGACACCGCCAACGGCGCCGACCCGATCAACCGCCGCGTCCAGGTCGTGAACATGGACACCAGGACCGCGTCGAAATGATCTTCGCGTGATCGCCATACGACACACGCCGCCTGCCGCTCCCTCGGCAGGCGGCGATGTCATATCCAGCTCTGGAACAGCATCAGCCGGTTGAAATTCTGCATCGACACGCCGATGAAGGCTGCCGAGATCGGCAGCATCAGCGCGAAGCCGATCGCAGCCAAGCCGACATAGGCCCACAGCAGCCAGCGCGGCAGCCCCGCTCGTCGCAGCACATAGACCAGCGCAAGCGACGCAACGGTTGCGGCCGGCAGATAGTAATAGATGAAGCCAAGCGTGCGCGGCAGCAGGGCCCAGGCGAGCCACGAGCCGAAATAGAACGCCCCGATCAGGAACGCATCCCAGCGGCGCGCGACGACGACGTCGCGCAGCACCACGGCGAGCGCGAGCAGCGCCGGCCACGCGACCAGCGGATTGCCGAGGAAGACGACCGCCGAGACGTTGTCCTCCGCAATTTTGTCGAACAGGAACCACACCGGACGCGCGAGCAGCGGCCAGGACGGCCACGAGCTCATATAGGTATGGCCGGCGATCGCAGTCGTCGTGTTGTCGGCAAAGATCCGGCGCTGCGCCTCGATCAGATCCGGCAGCGACAATCCATAGAGCGGAACGAAGCTGGCGAGGTATGTCAGCGCCGGCAGCACGGCAAAGCACAGCGCGACATGAGCCGCGCGAAGGTCGGGCCAGAGATCCGGCCGATACCAATCGTCCGGCTTCGCGTCGGCGAATAGCGTGCGCCAGCCCTGCATCAGGCGGATCAACGCGACGATGGCGATGCAAACTCCCAGTGGAAACAGGCCGCTCCATTTGCAGGCCGCGGCGAGACCGAATAGCGCTCCCGCGAGCGCGAACAACGCATGCGGGCGTTGTTTCCGAAATCCATGCATGAAGGCGGCAATCGCGAGCAGGCCAAAGCCCAGCGCAAAGATGTCGAGCATCGCGATGCGCGCCTGCACGTATAGCATCTGGTTGAACGCAGCGATCAGCGCCGCCGCGATCGCGGGCCCTTGCGCGGCGAACAGCGCAAGCCCGCACAGATAGATCGCGACGATCGCGAGCGCGCCGAACAGCGTTGCCGGATAGCGCCAGCCGAGCGCGTTGTCGCCGAAGGCCACGATCGATGTCGCGATCAGCTCCTTGGCCAGTGGGGGATGCATCGGATTGAGCATTGGCTGCGACATCGATGGCGACAGCATCTGCCGCGCCGCCGGCACATAATGCACCTCGTCGAAGACGAACTTCTCCGGCGTGGTGAGACCGATCAGCAGCGCCAGATGCGCGATCAGGAAGATTGCGACAGCAATCACTGCGCTCCGCGACACCTTCGGAACCGCAGGCAATTCGAGCGACTGCTGTGGGGCTATTTTGCGTGGCAAATTGGCTTCACCGCGGAGAAAAACAAAGACGGTACTTTTCATTGAACGCATTCTGCCGCAACTGTCACTAAGCATAGCGCACGTACCGCACCGCTTGTGATAAATTCACCACATCAGAAGCGTGCGCGATCAGGGACACATCGATCGGTTGCGACATGAATTTGCGTTTCTGGCTCTTCCCAACTCTGTTGTCGACCGCATTGTGTGCAGGCGCGCAGGCGCAGACACGCGTCGGCGAAGCCGTATTGATCCAGAACGACGTGGCGCGCGTGGCCGCGACCACCACGCCGATCAATGTCGGCGACAGCATGCTGCGCGACGAGACCGTGCGCACCGGCGCCGACAGCGCGGCGCGCTTCGTCATGGCCGACAGCACCAACCTGTCGCTCGGCCCCGGCGCCACGCTGAAGCTCGACCGCACCGTCTTCAACGACGAGCACAGCTATCGCGACGTCGCGATCCGCATGACCACAGGCGCATTCCGTTTCGTCACCGGACATTCCGAGAAGGCCGCCTACAAGATCACGACGCCGCTCGCAACCATCGGCGTGCGTGGCACCACGCTCGACATCCTCTCCCAGCGCGGACGCTCCGTCGTCGTGCTTCAGGACGGTGCCGCCAGCGTCTGCACGACGAGCTTCCAGTGCGTGCAGCTGACCCAGCCCGGCGACACCGCCGTGATCACCTCGACCGGCGGCAAGGTCTCTATCACCAAGACCAATACGCCGCCCTGGACGTTTGCCGCCAACTGCGCCGCAAGTGCCGGGCTGTGCTCGGTCAACCAATATGCCGATGCCTCGCCGACCGCCACGCCCGCCGTTCATGACGACGGCATGCTGTGCGGGCGGTGACGATGGCGAAACTTCACTTCAAGCGAGTCGTCCTCACCGTCGCACTGACCGCGACGGCTGCGCTTGCGCTTGCTACCTTCAACGCCCGTCCGACCGCGGCCCAAGCGGCGACGTGCGAGTCCGAGTGCGGTGGGCCGACGCCCAATCCGTCGCCGACCTATTCTCCATCGCCTTACCCGTCACCGACCTATTCGCCGTCGCCGACACCGACACCCACGCCAGCGCCCTCTCCTTCGCCGAGCCCCTACCTGTCGCCCTCGCCGAGCCCGTATCCACCGCCTCCACCGACGGGCCCGACCGGCGCGGATTCCAGCGGCAATTCGATCGGCGGCCTCGCGGGCCAGCGCTTCAACCAGATGATCACCAACCGAGTGCTCGGCACGGTGCTGCTCGGCGTCAACGAGCAGGTCAATTGCAGCGACTGCATCAGCGCGTTCGGCTCGGCCGGCTCGTTCTCGGCCGGCATCCACGGCCGCAAGGAGCTCACCAACAATCTGTCGCTGCTCGCCGGCATCGCCTACACCCAATACAACGAGGGCGGCTATCACATCACCAGCGCGCCGATCGGCGCCTTCGCGCTGCGCTACGACTTCACGGACTGGGGCTCGTCGCGCCCGTTCTTCGACATCGGCACCATCCTGACGCCGTGGGAGAAGGCGCGCTACACCCGCAGCTACAACACCAGCCTCGGCCCGGTCAGCGTCACGGGCTCGACCAACGCCTCGAACTACGCGGTCTACGGCCGCGCCGGCTGGATGAGCCGCGTGTCACCGCGCGACGAGGTCGCAGCGTCCATCGAGGTCTGGCAGCTCTGGCAGCGCGTCTCCGGCTATTCGGACGGCGCGGTCGCATTCAATCCATTCGACGCCAATATTGCGACCGGCACCGACCGCACCAGCCTGGTCAAGATCGGCGGGCAGTGGACGCATCTGTTCGGCAGCAACATCGAGACCAATATCAATGGCGGCTGGGTGCAGTCCTTCGCTGGCCATAGCGGCATCGTCGCCACCGTCACCGGCGACGGCACGGTGGTGCCGACCATGGGCAACCAGGGCTGGTTCGAATATGGCGGCCGCCTCGGCTTCCGCGTGCAGAAGGGCTGGATCGTGGATCTGTTCGCCAACGGCACGCTGGGCCCGCAGCCGGTGGGGAACACGATTCATGGCGGTGTGGGGCTGAGGATCAATTATTAGCACGAGGCTTGCGGAAAGCAGCCCCAACCTCCGCTGTCATGCCCCGCGAAAGCGGGGCATCCAGTACGCCGCGGCCCATCGGCTCAATCACTGCCGTCTCGGCGTACTGGATCGCCCGGTCAAGTGTTTAGACCGGACAGATCACTGACAGGTGTTCGGAGACATAGCTGACACATCAAACTGGGCTGGATTGGTCGATTCGGGAGGCCGTCCATGCCCTGGAACGAGGTGTCGGTAATGGATCAGCGACG
>NZ_MZXW01000037.1 GCF_004123905.1 Bradyrhizobium betae | reverse complement strand
GAGCAGCTGGCCGTCAGGCCGCTCGACCGCGACGGCCGTTACGGTGTCTTCTTTGCCAGCTGGCAGGTCGGCTCAATCGACTTGACCCGCGGTCAAACTGTCAGTGATGTGTCCGAACAACCGTCAGCTATGTCCCCGGTCTGAACACTTGACCGGGCGATCCAGTACTCCGAGACAGTTATGATTGAACCGAGAAGTCGCGGCGTACTGGATTCCCCGCCTTCGCGGGGAATGACAGCGGTGATCAGAGAACGAGCCGCCGCCTCACACTCCGTCATTGCGAGCGCAGCGAAGCAATCCAGAATCCCTCCGCGGCGGCAGTCTGGATTGCTTCGCTGCGCTCGCAATGACGATGTGGAGCGAGCGTGCGCCAAACTCCGCTTTCGTGCCCCGGACGCGGCGCAGCGTCTCTTCGACGGTGCGCTGCAGAGCGGGGGCCCATGTCGCTGTGCCGCCTTCTGGGCCCCGGCTCTGCGCAGCGTCACTACGTGCCGCAGCGTGTCCGGGACACGAGGTGACCCAATCCATCCCATTCACAACTCCGTGTCTTTATTCGGAAACGATCATTCCCTATTATCCCGCAATGCAAAAAGCCGCCCGAAGGTCCAGGCCTGCCGCCCAACCACCTGCTGCCCAGCCACCCGGCCGTCCCCGGGAGTTTGATATGGACACGGCCCTGGACGGGGCGGTGCGGGTGTTCTGCGAGCGGGGTTATCATGCCACCTCGATCGGCGACCTCACCGCCGCGATGCGGCTTGCCACCGGCAGCGTCTACAAGGCGTTTCGCGACAAGCACGCCGTATTCGTCGCCGCCTTCGAGCGCTACGCGTCGGTGCGCCGGGAGCAGACCCGCAGCGCGGCCGCGCGCGGCGCGAATGGCCGCGAACGCTTGCGTCTCGTGCTTGAGTCCTATGTCGAGCACTCCCAGGGCAGCGAAGGGCGCCGCGGCTGCATCGTGGTCGGCAGTGCGGTCGAGCTGTCGGCGGTCGATCCGGTGATCCGCGCGCGTGTGTCCGCGCAACTCGCGACCAACGAGAGCTTCATCGCCGGCCTGATCCGCGAGGGTCAGGCCGACGGCTCGATCCCTGAACATGTCGAGGCTGACGACACCGCGCGACTGATGATCTGCATCACGCAGGGCTTGCGCGTCGTCGGCAAGGCGCGGCTGCCGCTCGACGGCGAGCGCCTGGTCGGCGTCGCGATGAAACTGCTCGCCTGAATTCTTGTCATATTAGGGAACGATCGTTCCCGATCTAACGGAGACTTGCGTAAATGACGATGAATGCCACGATCGAGACCGCGCCCGAACCGGATGCGGTGTCGCAGCGACTGACCTTCGTGCTGGCCGCAGCCTGTGGCATGATTGCCGCCAACATCTACTACGCCCAGCCGCTGATCGCCCCGATCAGCGCTGCGCTCGGCCTGTCGCATGAAGCGGCGGGGTTGATCGTGACCATGACGCAGATCGGCTATGGCGTCGGGCTTCTCTTCATCGTGCCGCTCGGCGACCTCGTCGAGAACCGCACGCTGATCTGCTCGGTGATCACGCTTGGCGCAGCGTCCCTGCTCGCCGCAGGGTTTGCGACCCACGCGCTGCCGTTCCTGATCGCGGCGCTGTTCATCGGGCTCGGCTCGGTCGCGGTGCAGATCATCATTCCCTACGCGGCGCATCTGGCGCCGGAGGCCATCCGTGGCCGCGTCGTCGGCAACGTCTCGACCGGGCTGATGTTCGGCATCATGCTGGCGCGGCCGGTGTCGAGCTTCGTCACCGCGGCGACGTCGTGGCATGCGGTGTTCTTCGGCTCGGCTGCGCTCATGATCGTGCTGGCAACGGTGCTGTGGCTGACGCTGCCGAAGCGCAAGCCCGTTGCACGCATGCATTACGGCACGCTGCTGCTGTCGATGCCGCATCTGGCCCTGACCACGCCGCTGCTCCGGCGCCGGGCGCTCTATCAGGCCAGCCTGTTCGGCTGCTTCACGCTGTTCTGGACGGTGGCGCCACTCCAGCTCGCCGGTGTGTTCGGCTTCTCCCAGAGCGGCATCGCTCTGTTTGCGCTGGCCGGCGTCGCCGGCGTGTTCGCGGCTCCCATCGCGGGACGGCTCGCCGATCGCGGCCATAGCCGGATCGCGACGCTGGTTGCGATGCTGCTCGCCGCTTTCGGTTTCCTCGTGACTTATATCGGCGCGGCTGGCTCGATGCTGAACCTCGCCTGCCTGGTCGTGGCCGCGATCGCCATCGACATCGGCGTGCAAGGCAACGTCGTGCTCGGCTTCCGGGCCATCTTCGCGCTCGGTCATGAGCATCGCAGCCGCCTCAACGGGCTCTATATGGCGACGTTCTTCGCGGCCGGCGCTGCCGGCTCCGCAATCGGCGCCTGGGCGTTCGCGCAAGGCGGCTGGACGCTGGCATCGGGAATCGGGCTCGCTCTGCCCGTCGCGGGCTTGCTCTATGCGGCCACCGAATAGCTGCCGGGCGAGCCGGGAATTGTGCGATGCGGCCGTTTACCAAGCCTTGGATAGGGGGCCGCGCGAGGCGCAATTTCCATCTCGCGGTTTCCCTGCCGCTGTAGTACTTTGGTCGCAAGCGGGCCCGGTTAACGGGCGGCAGGGGGAGGCTGATGAGGCGTGCGGGACTGTTTGGCGTACCGCGGGTACGGCCATGGTCGTGGCAGGCGTTTCTGCTCGGGCTAGTCGTCGTCGGAGTGTCGGCTGCGCTTCAGGGCGTCTGCGTCGCGCTCGGCGCACAATTTTATTTCGCGGCGTTCCTGCCCAGCCTGTTCGTGCTCGGATTTGTCGCGGGCGCGCCGGCGGCGGTGTTCGCCGCACTGCTCACGATTCCGCTGGTGTGGTGGGCGTTCATCCCGCCCTTCTTCCAGTTCATGCCATTGAGCAGTGCGGGCGCGGATTCCATCAACCTGTTCTGCCTCATCGCCGTGCTGCTGATCGGACTTGCCGATCTCTGCCGCGAGACGATGACGATCATCAGCCGCGGCGGGCTGAAGCCCTCGGGCGAGAGCGCGGCAACGAATTCTCAATAAATGCACGATGCGCGATCGGTGACGTTGCGCGCGCGCAACAGTCCGGCAACCATCCGCGCGCTTGCTGAGCGCCGCTAACTTTTCGAAAAAGATTTGGCCGCAAATTCCCTCACAGGAAGGACGAGGGAGTTTTCGGACATGAACGGCCAAATGAGTGGTCACGCCATCCTGGAGAACGTGCGCCGCTATCGCGGCATCGCATCGCTCTATCGCCAGACCGCTGCATTCCGCCCGGGCCAGAGCTGCTCGCTGCTGGAGCAGGCGAGGGAATGGGAAGCGCGGGCGCTGTCGGAGCTGGAAATCTATTTCGCCGCGCGTATGGATTATGCCGCGCCCCTCGCGGCCTGATCGTTAACCATCGCTCGCCGGTCAGGTGCGATGCTTCCGCGACCGGCCCGGCGCAAACAATATCTGTGGCGACTACGGAGTTGCCCCGCCGCCTGCGTGTGATAGCAACGCGCTCGGATTTATCTCGCGACGGGCTGGGGGCGTACGATGACCATTTTCAACCGCATCTTCACGACAGAGCGCCTGCTCCAGATCATCGTCGTCCTGGCGGCAACGGTCGCGATGAAGCTGATGGGCTGAGTATAGGCGGGCTATCGCTCGCCGAATTCGGGTACGTCAGGCAGATAGTTCGATCCCTCCGATCCCAGAAAATCGAACATCGCCTGCGCTGGCGGCAGCAGCACCTTGTCGCTGCGGCGGATCACGTACCATTGCCGGACGATCGGCAGGCCCGCGACGTCGAGCACGATGAGGCGGCCTTCGGCGAGCTCATGCGCCACGGTGTGGGCCGAGATGAACGCGATGCCGAGCCCGGCGATCACAGCCTGCTTGATGGTCTCGTTGCTGCTCATCTCCATGCCGATGATCGGCTCGAGATCGGACTTCTGGAACATGCCCTCCATCAGCGTCCGCGTGCCCGAGCCCGGCTCGCGGGTGAGAAAGGTCTCGTGCACGAGATCGGTGAGGCTGAGGCCCGAATCCTTCTCCAGCCAGTGCCCTTTGCGCGCGACGATGATGTGCGGATTGCGCCCGAGCTGACGGACGTCAACGCTGACGTCGGCCGGTGGCCGACCCATCACCGCGAAATCGAGGTCGTAGCCGTGCATGGCCTCGCGGATGTCCTCGCGATTGCCGACAGTGAGCTTGATCTCGATCTTCGGATAGCGCTTCGAGAACGCCGCGATCGCATGCGGCACGAAGTATTTTGCGGTCGAGACCGCGCCGAGATGCACCGTGCCGCCGGTCCGCCCCGCGAGCAGGTCGAGCGCGCCCTGGCAGTCCATGATCGCGGCTTCGACCCGCTCGGCCAGCGCCAGCACCTCCTTGCCCGCCTCCGTCAACAGCATGCCGTCACCGGTCCGCTGCACCAGCGGCAGGCCAGCGAGGTCCTGGAGCTGGCGCAGCTGCTGGGTCACGGCCGGCTGGGTCAGACCGAGCTGGGTCGAAGCCGCCGTGACGCTGCCCTTGGCCGAGAGCGCCGCAAGCGAGCGCAGCTGCCGGATCGTCAGATGCCGGAGCTGGGCCGCCGCATGGCCGGGGCCATTATAAGAAATTTCTTTGGCACTCATTATGAATAGAAATTTTCCTTATTAAGCCGCCCCTGTCAATCTTCTCATGCCGGGACCGACCGCACCGACCTCCGCCGGGGAGGGAACTGGATGCGGCGCCCGCAAGGGGATGGACGCAGATGACCGGGCAACTCAGGCTGGACGACCACCTTCAACGCTATTCCGAGACGGCGCCGCACGCGCTGGCCGTGGCGGCCGCAGTCGATGCCATCGCGGTGGCCGCGATCGAGATCGCCGACCTCATCGCGACAGGCGATCTTGCCGACGCCTCGGGCCTGACCACGGGCCGCAACAGCGACGGCGATGTCCAGCGCGATCTGGACGTGCAGGCGGATGCGATTCTGCGCCGCTGTCTCGGCAAGTTGCCAGTCGCAGCGCTGGCGTCGGAGGAGATGCGCGAGCCGCAGATCGGCGACCGAGAAGCAAAAATCTGCGTCGCGATCGATCCGCTCGACGGCTCCTCCAATATCGACATCAACATGACCGTCGGCACGATCTTCTCGATCCTGCCTGCGCCGGATGATCTCGCGCTCGCTTTCCATCAGCGCGGCTCGGCGCAGCTCGCGGCGGGGTTCGTCACCTACGGCCCGCAGACCTCGCTGGTGCTGACGCTCGGCGACGGCGTCGACATCTTCACCCTCGACCGCAAAGCCGGCTGCTTCCGCCTCGCGCGCAGTGGCGTTCAGATCTCCGAGGCGGGCGATGAGTTCGCGATCAATGCTTCCAACCGCCGTCATTGGGATTCGCCGGTGCGCGCCTTCGTCGACGAGTGCCTCGCCGGCGTCGAAGGGCCGGCCAACCACAACTTCAACATGCGCTGGATCGGCTCGCTGGTCGCGGAGGCCTATCGCATCCTCACCCGCGGCGGTGTGTTCCTCTATCCGTCCGATGCGCGTCCCGGCTATGGCGACGGCCGCCTGCGCCTCACCTACGAAGCGCATCCGATGGCCATGATCATCGAGCAGGCCGGCGGCTCGGCCTCGACCGGGCGCGAGCGCGTCCTCGATCTATCAGCGGAAAGCCTGCACCAGCGCGTGCCGCTGATCATGGGTTCGAGCAACGAGGTGCGACGCGTCGCGGAACTGCATTGCGATCCGTTGCTAGTCGCCAGCGTCTCCGCACCGCTGTTCGCGCGGCGTGGCTTCTTCCGGTTGTGAGCGAGGCGTTCCCATGTCCAGGAAACATCCGATCATCTCCATCACCGGCTCCTCCGGCGCCGGCACCACCTCGGTCAAGAAGACGTTTGAGCAGATCTTCTTCCGCGAGAAGGTCAACGCCGTCTACATCGAGGGCGACGCCTTCCATCGTTACGACCGCGCCGAGATGCGCACGCAGATGGCGAAGGAGGCCGACCGCGGCAACAGGCATTTCAGCCATTTCAGCCCCGAGACCAATCTGTTCGAGGAGCTGGAGCGCGCGTTCCGCGACTATGGTGAGACCGGCACGGCGACGACGCGGCATTACGTGCACGACGTCGAGGAATCAGCACTGCATGGCGCAGCTCCCGGCACCTTCACCGAATGGGAACGGCTGCCGGAGAATTCGGACCTGCTGTTCTACGAAGGCCTGCACGGCGCCGTCGTGACCGAGAAGGTCAATGTCGCGCGCTATGCCGATCTCAAGATCGGCGTCGTGCCCGTGATCAATCTTGAATGGATTCAGAAGCTGCACCGCGACCGCAGCGCGCGCGGCTATTCGACCGAGGCCGTCACCGACACCGTTCTGCGGCGGATGCCGGATTACATCCACTACATCTGCCCGCAATTCAGCGAGACCGACATCAACTTCCAGCGTGTGCCGACGGTGGACACGTCCAATCCGTTCATCGCGCGCTGGATCCCGACGCCGGACGAATCGATGGTCGTGATCCGCTTCAAGAACCCGCGCGGCATCGACTTTCCCTATCTGCTCTCGATGCTGCCGCAGAGCTGGATGTCGCGCGCCAATTCGATCGTGTGTCCAGGCGCGAAGCTCGACCTCGCAATGCAGCTCATCCTGACACCGCTGATCATGCAGCTCATCGAGCGCAAGCGAAATCTGAAGTGAACAAGGGGAGAATCCGATGAACATCTCCGTCCACGCCGAAGCCGACCGTACCGCGGTCGCGCATAGCGATCTCGCCAACGCTGTCCGCTTCCTGGCGGTCGATGCCATCGAGACATCGCAGTCCGGCCATCCCGGCCTGCCCATGGGCATGGCCGATGTCGCGACCGTGCTGTTTTCGCGGTTTCTCAAGTTCGACTCCGCGCACCCCAACTGGCCGGATCGCGACCGCTTCGTGCTGTCGGCCGGCCACGGCTCGATGCTGCTCTACGCCCTGCTCCATCTCACCGGCGGTGATGTCAGCCTCGACGACATCAAGGCGTTCAGGCAGTGGGGCTCGAAGACGCCGGGCCATCCGGAATATGGTCACACGCCTGGTGTCGAGACCACGACGGGGCCGCTGGGGCAGGGGATTGCGACCGCGGTGGGCATGGCGCTCGCGGAGCGGATGGCCAATGCGCGGCATGGCGATGG
Source organism: Bradyrhizobium betae (assembly GCF_004123905.1). Classification (GTDB taxonomy): domain Bacteria; phylum Pseudomonadota; class Alphaproteobacteria; order Rhizobiales; family Xanthobacteraceae; genus Bradyrhizobium; species Bradyrhizobium betae_A. The sequence continues at coordinate 85,594 of NZ_MZXW01000037.1, read as the reverse complement.
GCTCGTCGATCACTTCACCTATGTGATTGCTGGTGACGGTTGCCTGATGGAGGGCATCAGCCAGGAGGCGATCTCACTGGCTGGTCACCTCGGGCTTGGCCGCCTGATCGTGCTGTTCGACGACAACGGCATCTCCATCGACGGGCCAACGTCGCTTGCCACCTCCGACGACCATCTTGCACGCTTCGCTGCATCCGGCTGGTCGGTGCGCCGGGTCGACGGGCACGATGCCGAAGCCGTTGCGCAGGCGATTGCAGAAGAACGAGAGAGCGCAAAGCCATCGCTGATCGCCTGTCGCACTATCATCGGCTACGGCGCGCCTGATAGGCAAGGCACCGAGAAGGCACATGGCGCGCCGCTCGGCGCCGAGCAGGCCGCGGCGGCGCGTCGGACACTTGGCTGGGACTATCAGCCCTTCGTGGTGCCGATTCCCGTCGCGAAGGCGTGGCGGATGATCGGGCAGCGCGGGCAGGTCGAACGTCTCGCCTGGCTCGATCGTTACCAAGGCGCGACGCCGGAGCAGCGCGATCTGTTCGTCGAGGGCAAGGCTGTGGCTCTGCCGGCCGCCTATGCACTGGCCGCAGCGAAATTGCGCGAGCGCTTTGCCAGCGAGCGTCCCAAGCTCGCGACGCGGCAGGCCTCGCAACAGGTGCTCGACGGCATCGCCGGGACTGTTCCCGGGCTCGTCGGTGGCTCGGCAGATCTGACGCATTCGAACCTGACGCATGCCAAGGCGCAGGCTCCGGTCAAGAGCGGCGCGTTCGCGGGCGACTACATCCACTACGGCATTCGCGAGCACGGCATGGCCGCGGCGATGAACGGCCTCGCGCTGCATGGTGGCTTCATTCCCTATGGCGGCACCTTCTTGGCCTTCTCCGACTACAGCCGGCCGGCGATCCGCCTTGCGGCCTTGATGCGGCTGCGCGTCATCCATGTCATGACCCATGACTCCATCGGGCTTGGCGAGGACGGCCCCACGCACCAGCCGGTCGAACATCTCGCAGCGCTACGGGTGATTCCCAATCTGCTCGTGTTCCGCCCCGCAGATGCCGTGGAGACGCTGGAAGCCTGGGACTGTGCGCTCGCGAGCGAAGATCGTCCATCCGTGCTGTGCCTGTCGCGGCAGGCCTTGCCGACCTTCCGCAGCGATGCGCGCGGCAAAAACCGTGTCGCGCGCGGTGCCTATCTCGTTGTCTCGCCGGATGGCGGTCGTGACGTGACGCTGATGGCGACCGGGTCGGAAGTCTCGATCGCGCTGGAAGCCGCCCGCCTGCTCGCGACCGAGCACATCCGTGCGGCCGTCTGCTCCGCGCCCTGCTTCGCGCTGTTCGAGGAGCAGCCGGACGACTATCGCGCTTCCGTGCTCGGCGCCGCGCCACGCATCGGCGTCGAGGCGGCAGTCGCTGGCGATTGGCATCGCTGGATCGGCGCTGACGGGGAGTTCGTCGGCATGCGCGGCTTCGGCGCCTCGGCGCCGGCACCGGTGCTCTACCGCGAATTCGGCATCACGCCGCAAAGCGTTGCTGAAGCCGCCCGACGGGCGATCACCCGCGCTCGCAAGCCATAACAGGAGAATTTCCGTGGCCCGTATCACCCTTCGCCAACTGCTCGATCACGCCGCCAATCACAGCTACGCGGTGCCGGCGTTCAACATCAACAACATGGAGCAGGGCATCGCGATCATGCAGGCGGCGGCCGAGGTCGACGCGCCCGTGATCATCCAGGCTTCGCGCGGCGCGCGCAGCTATGCCGGCGATCTCATGCTGTCGCACATGATCGACGCGCTGGAGCGGACCTATCCGGATATTCCGCTCTGCATGCATCAGGACCACGGCAATGACGAGGCGACCTGTGCCTCCGCCATCGCCCACGGCTTCACCTCTGTCATGATGGACGGCTCGCTCAGGGCAGATGCGAAGACGGCCGCGGATTACGACTACAATGTCGCAATCACCCGCCGTGTGGTCGATCTCGCCCACTGGGTCGGCGCTTCCGTGGAAGGCGAGCTCGGTGTGCTCGGCTCGCTCGAGCATGGTGGCGGCGAACAGGAAGACGGTCACGGCGTCGAAGGCAAGGTCAGTCACGATCAGCTGTTGACCGATCCCGACCAGGCTGTCGACTTTGTTCGCGCCACCAAGGTCGATGCGCTCGCGATCGCGATGGGCACCTCGCATGGCGCCTACAAGTTCAGCCGCAGGCCGGACGGCGACATCCTGGCGATGCGGGTGGTCGAGGAGATCCACCGCCGGCTGCCGAACACGCATCTCGTCATGCACGGCTCCTCGTCGGTGCCGCAGCCGCTCCAGGACATGTTCAACCAGTTCGGCGGCGAGATGCCGCAGACCTGGGGCGTGCCGGTCGAGGAGATCGTCCGCGGCATCAAGAGCGGCGTGCGCAAGGTCAATATCGACACCGATTGCCGCCTCGCGATGACCGCGGTGTTTCGGAAAGTGGCCGCGCAAACGCGCTCCGAATTCGATCCGCGCAAATTCCTGAAACCCGCGATGGATGCGATGCGCGAGCTTTGCCGCGACCGTTTCGAGCAGTTCGGCACCGCGGGTCACGCCAGCAAAATCAAGGTCATTCCCTTGAGCGAGATGGCGCGGCGCTACCGCGCCGGCGAGCTCGATCCACGCATCGGCGCCCGCGAGCCCGTCGCCGCCTAGTCATTCAGAGAGAAGAAACAGGAGAGAGACATGAACGTTCATACCGGCACCGTTCGCGGCAAGGAGCGTTATCGCTCGGGCGTCATGGAATACAAGCGCATGGGCTATTGGGAGCCCGACTACACGCCAAAGGACACGGATGTCATCGCGCTGTTCCGTGTCACGCCGCAGGAGGGCGTCGATCCGATCGAGGCGTCCGCCGCGGTCGCCGGCGAATCCTCGACCGCGACCTGGACCGTGGTGTGGACCGACCGCCTGACCGCCGCGGAAAAGTATCGCGCAAAGTGCTATCGCGTCGATCCGGTGCCGGGCACGCCGGGCTCGTACTTCGCCTACATTGCCTATGACCTCGACCTGTTCGAGCCGGGCTCGATCGCCAACCTCTCGGCCTCGATCATCGGCAACGTGTTCGGCTTCAAGCCACTCAAGGCGCTGCGGCTGGAAGACATGCGCTTCCCGGTCGCCTATGTGAAGACGTTCCAAGGACCGGCGACTGGCATCGTGGTCGAGCGTGAGCGGCTCGACAAGTTCGGCCGGCCGCTGCTGGGCGCAACCGTCAAGCCGAAGCTCGGGCTTTCGGGGCGCAATTACGGCCGCGTGGTCTACGAGGCGCTGAAGGGCGGGCTCGACTTCACCAAGGATGACGAGAACATCAACTCGCAGCCCTTCATGCATTGGCGCGACCGCTTCCTCTATTGCATGGAGGCCGTGAATCGCGCGCAGGCGGCGTCCGGCGAGGTGAAGGGCACGTACCTGAACATCACCGCGGGGACGATGGAGGACATGTACGAGCGCGCGGAGTTCGCGAAGGAGCTCGGCTCGTGCATCGTCATGATCGACCTCGTGATCGGCTACACCGCGATCCAGTCCATGGCGAAGTGGGCACGGCGCAACGACATGATCCTGCATCTGCATCGCGCTGGTCACTCGACCTATACGCGGCAGAAGAGCCACGGCGTGTCGTTCCGCGTCATCGCGAAGTGGATGCGGCTCGCCGGCGTCGACCATATCCATGCCGGCACCGTGGTCGGCAAGCTGGAAGGCGATCCCAACACGACGCGCGGCTATTACGATGTCTGCCGCGAGGATTTTAACCCGACCAAGCTCGAGCACGGCCTGTTCTTCGATCAGTCCTGGGCGAGCCTGAACAAGATGATGCCGGTCGCTTCCGGCGGCATCCATGCCGGCCAGATGCACCAGCTGCTCCATCTCCTCGGCGAGGACGTCGTGCTGCAATTCGGCGGCGGCACCATCGGCCATCCGATGGGCATTGCGGCCGGCGCGATCGCCAACCGCGTCGCACTGGAAGCGATGATCCTCGCCCGCAACGAGGGCCGCGACTACGTTCACGAAGGGCCAGAAATCCTGGCCAGGGCGGCTGAGACCTGCACGCCGCTGAAGGCCGCGCTCGAGGTCTGGAAGGACGTCACCTTCAACTATCAATCCACCGACACGCCGGACTTCGTGCCGACGGCGCTTGAAACCGTTTAAGGAGATTTGACATGAAGCTCACGCAAGGCTGCTTCTCGTTTCTGCCTGATCTCACTGATGACCAGATCACCAGGCAGGTGCAGTACTGCCTGACGAACGGCTGGGCGGTGAACATCGAGTTCACTGATGATCCGCATCCCCGCAACACTTACTGGGAGATGTGGGGGCTGCCGATGTTCGATCTCCAGGATGCCGCTGGCGTGATGATGGAGCTCGCCGAATGCCGCAGGGTGTACGGCGCCCGCTACATCCGCATCAGCGGCTTCGACTCCAGCCATGGCTGGGAGTCGGTGCGGATCTCGTTCCTCGTCAATCGTCCGCCGCAGGAAGCGGAGTTCGATCTGGTGCGGCAGGAGGTCGGCGGCCGCGCCATCCGCTACACCACCGTGCGCCGGCAGGTCGCGCACGCGTCGACTTAAGTCGTTCTCCTCCGCGCGGAGCACTCCCTGCTCCGTTTCCTTGGCGGACCACTGCTTCGCCGCTCCCCCGCGGCGAAGCTCTTTTCTTCGAGGTGCCGATGCTCGATGTCCCCTACGCAACGACGACCGAACACAGCGAAACCCATTTTGATCTCCGCAAGGAGGCCGAGGCCGCGGGAATCACTGATACGCTGCAACAGCTCGAGCAGGAGCTGATTGGGCTTCGGCCAGTCAAGAGCCGCGTGCGTCAGATCGCATCGCTGCTGCTGATCGAGCGCATCCGCCAGCGCGCGGGCCTGGCATCGGCGCCGCCGACGCTGCACATGTCGTTCACCGGCAATCCCGGCACCGGCAAGACCACGGTGGCGCTGCGCATGGCGAAAATCCTGCACGGGCTCGGTTTCGTGCGGCGCGGGCAGGTGATCTCGGTGACGCGCGACGATCTCGTCGGTCAGTATATCGGCCACACCGCGCCGAAGACGAAGGAGATTTTGAAGAAGGCGATGGGCGGCGTGCTCTTCATCGACGAGGCCTATTATCTGCATCGGCCCGACAACGAGCGTGACTACGGCCAGGAGGCAATCGAGATCCTGCTCCAGGTGATGGAGAACCAGCGCGAGGACCTCGTCGTGATCCTTGCCGGCTATGGCGAGCGGATGACGAGCTTCTTCGCCTCCAATCCGGGCTTCCGTTCGCGTATCGCCCACCACATCGACTTCCCGGACTATGCAGAAGCCGAGCTGCTCGTCATCGCCGAGCTGATGCTCAAGGAGCGGGGCTACCGCTTCTCGGCTGCGGCGCGCGAGGCGTTTGAAAGATACATCGCGCTGCGCAGGACCCAGCCGTTCTTCTCCAATGCACGCTCGATTCGCAACGCCGTCGATCGCATCCGCCTGCGGCAGGCCGATCGTCTGGTGTCAGATCTCGACCGGATGCTCGATGTCGGCGATCTCGAAACCATCGATCCGGCGGATGTTCTCGCCAGCCGCGTCTTCAGCGGTGGCGCCGATGTGCGGAGTGCAAAGCCATGACCAAGGAAATCATCATCGCACCGTCGATCCTGGCAGCAGACTTCGCCCGTCTCGGCGAAGAGATCGTGGCCATCGATGCCGCCGGTGCCGACTGGATCCATTGCGACGTCATGGATGGACATTTCGTGCCCAACATCAGTTTTGGTGCCGACGTCATCAAGGCGGTCCGGCCTGTGACGTCGAAGATTTTCGATGTGCATCTGATGATCGCGCCGACCGATTCCTATCTGGAGGCGTTCGCAAAGGCGGGCGCAGATGTCATCACCGTTCATGCCGAAGCAGGTCCGCATCTCGACCGCTCACTCCAGGCGATCCGCGCGCTCGGCAAGAAGGCCGGCATCAGCCTGTGTCCGGCAACACCGGAGAGCGCGATCGAATATTTGCTCGATCGTCTCGACCTCGTGCTGGTGATGACGGTCAATCCGGGCTTTGGCGGCCAGTCCTTCCTCGAATCGCAGCTTGAGAAGATCAGCCGCATTCGCAGCATGATCGGCGACCGGCCGATCCGGCTCGAGGTCGATGGCGGCATCACGCGCGACAATGCTGCGGCCGTGGCTGCCGCAGGCGCCGATACGCTCGTGGCGGGTTCTGCGGTGTTTCGCGGCAAGAGCAGCGCCGACTATGCCGGCAATATCGCCGCCATCCGTATCGCGGCGGAGGCCGGGCGAGTGCCAAAACTGCAGGATAATTCAGCGCAGCCGATGCGCGTCGGCGAGGCCGCGCTCATCCGGTAGACTACGGTAGGCAAGCGCGACAGGGTAACCGCCAGCCCGGTTGTGCCAGCGTGCCGCTCTTCTCCGGGTTCCACGGAGGATGCTGCACATTACAATCAGCTCCTTCACGTCGGGTAACCAACGCGCCAGAGACGAAAATTCGATTAACGCTCTCGCAATGCTATGCGTCTCAATCTGCGGTTTAGGAACGCTGAGAGAGCGTGGGGATGCGGATCCAGGACATTTGTGGGCATGAGGCCTGCACGCGGCGCGGAGCGATGGCATGAGCTTGCATCGCTTGTTCGCCGAGCAGCTTCGCTGCGCCACCGATGCGACTGGACAGGTTGATCTCGTCAAGCTGGGCGAGCTCGTCAGCGCGGCCTATGATGCGAGCGACCGCGATCGCCAGCGGGTGATCCACGCACGCGCTCACACGCACGACGAGGTCGAGCAGGATCTGCTGCGGACCCAGGAATTCCTCGACACCATCGTCGAGAACATCCCGATCGCGGTCTTCGCGAAATGCGCCAAGGATTCGCGCTACATCCTGCTCAACCGCGCCGGCGAGAACTATTACGGCCTGTCGCGCGAGCAGATGCTGGGCAGGACTCCCGAGGAGATCTTTCCAGCCGATGTCGCCCGCGGGGTCAACGAGCAGGATCGTCGCGTCGTCGCCAGCGGCATGCCGATGTTCCTCGAAGAGCATCTGCTCGAAGTCGGCGTCAAGGACCACGACCGGGTCGTCAATTCGCGCAAGATGCTGATCACCGACGATGCCGGAGATCCGCAATATCTGGTCGGCGTGATCGAGGACGTCACCGAGCGCGTCACCACCCAGGAGCGCATCAGCCATCTGGCATATCATGATGCGTTGACCGACCTGCCGAACCGCAGCGCCTTCAACGCGACGCTGGACGAGCGGCTGGAGCGGGCGCAAGAGGCGTCCACCAGTTTTGCGGTGCTCAGCCTCGATCTCGACCGCTTCAAGAAGGTCAATGACGTCTTCGGCCATCCCGTCGGCGACATGCTGATGCGGGCGGCGTCGGATCGTCTTGCCGCGGAAGCCGATGGCGCCTTCGTCGCCCGCGTCGGCGGTGACGAGTTCATGATCCTGATGCCCGACGACCTCGGGCGCGAGGACGTGCTGGCGCTCGCCGAGCGCCTGGTCGAGGTGATCGGCAAGGAACTCGAGATCGACGACTATCTCTCCCAGGTGGGTGTCAGTGTCGGCATCGCCGTCTATCCCGATGACGGCGTGGACGCCGCGACGCTGCTCGCCAACGCCGATTCCGCCCTCTATCGCGCCAAGCGCGAGGGCGGAGGCAGGGTCTGCTTCTTCGAATCCGAGATGGACCAGGAACTGCGCGACCGCAGGTTGTTGCAGCACGATCTACGGCAGGCGCTGGAGCAGAACCAGTTGCTCGTCTACTTCCAGCCGCAGGCGCGGATAGATGGCGAGGTCATCGGTTTCGAGGCGCTGCTGCGCTGGAATCACCCGACGCGGGGCTTCGTGCCGCCGGACCAGTTCATTCCGCTCGCGGAGGAGAACGGGCTGATCATCCAGATCGGCGAATGGGTGCTGCGCGAGGCCGCCGCGAGGCGGCATCCTGGCCGCGGCCATTGCAGGTCGCGGTCAATCTGTCGCCGGTTCAGTTCCAGGCTGGCGATCTCGAACGCGCGATCCACCAGATCCTGCTGAAGACGGGGCTTGCGCCGACGCGGCTCGAGGTGGAGATCACCGAGGGCGTGCTGATCGGCGATTTCGCCCGCGCGCTCAATCTGCTGCGGCGGCTGAAGGCGCTCGGCATCCGCATCGCGATGGACGATTTCGGCACCGGCTATTCCTCGCTGTCCTATCTCCAGTCGTTTCCGTTCGACAAGATCAAGATCGACCGCAGCTTCATCTCCAATCTCGAGGCCGCGCCGCAATCGGCCGGGATTGTCCGCGCCGTCCTCAGTCTCGCGCACGCGCTGAATATCCCGGTCGTTGCCGAGGGGGTGGAGACCGAGGCCCAGCGTGCCTTCCTGGAACGCGAGGCTTGCGAGGAGATGCAGGGCTATCTCGTCGGCCGGCCCGACCTGATCGAGCGCTATCTCGACCTGATCGGCGTCGCCGTGGAACGATGGCTCTACGCTTAGGCCTCTGGGGCGAGCGGCCCGGTTCCATGCGCAAGCCCGCGCGTTCGGAACTAAAGTGCGCGTGCGCATTTCTCAAAAGTTAACTGCGATCAGGCGCGTTGTGCAGGCAGCAAATGTTTTGCATAACCGCCATCGGCCTGACGCAAATCAGGGCAATAAGGCCTGTGAATGCGAGGGAGGGTCTCATGGAGAACGTACGTCGCTACCGCGCGCTGGCGTCCCTCTGTCGTCAGCAGGCGGCCTACCGGCCGCTCCAGAACTGGGAACTCCTCGGCCAGGCCGAGCATTTCGAACATCTCGCCGAGATCGCGCTGAAGGCCCATTTCGACGCGTGCAATGCGCAACGCGAAGACGCCGTCGCAGCCGCGGCATGGGAGGCCCCCGTCGCGGCGTGAGGGCGTTGCACCGATCTCGCCGGTGCGAGACTGGTCTCGCTAATGCGACATCAGCGTCGGCACTGTCATGGCTTCCAGCATGGCGCGGGTGACGCCGCCAAGGATGCGCTCCTGCAATCGCGAATGGCCGTATCCGCCCATTACCAGCAGGTCGATTTCTTCGTCGGCCGCCAACGACAGGATGGTTGGCTGAATGTCGGCGCGCGGCGCCGAAAAGCTGGCCGTGCGGGTCGAAAGCCCGCGGCGGCCGAGATGTCTTGCCAGATTGCTCGCTGAAGCCTCGCTTGGCACCGCGTCGGCTTCGTTGATCGTGATGATCACGATTTCCTCGGCACGCGCCAGGAAGGGGGCCGCATCGCGCATCGCGCGGGCGGCGAGGCGGCTGCCGTCCCAGCAGATGCCGATCCGCTTGGCGTTGAATGCGCCGCGGAAGGTGTAGGGCAGGAACAGCACCGGGCCGCCCGCCTGGAACAGGATCTCGCCCGGCACATCGTTGTCGAATGAGCCCTTCGCCGGATCAGGCTGGAGCACGATACTGAGGTCGTGCAGCCGCGCCATCTCGCCGAGCGAGCCGGCGGCATCCACCGGGATCGCGCCGAGCGGGTGGCAATCATAGGAAATGCCGGCGGTGGCCGCTTCGCTCTTGAAGACCGCGAGGGCAGCCTCGGCCCGCTCCGCCGCGCGCTCGCGTTCCATCTCGAACACGGCAGCTACCGCGGCGCCGCCTTCCATGACGTAAGCTGCACTGGTCGCGATATAGCTGACCGCGACCGCGTCGAGATGGGCGTTGAGATGCGCCGCGAGCGAGACCGCGCCGTCGATCACTGGACGCATCGGGCGCTCGGTCGGGATGTGGACGAGAATGTCTTTGTACATGGCGCGCCTCCGCTGGTCATCATCCGGTGGCTGCAGTCTTTCACGGCCCATCCAAAGCACGTTGAGCTGCATCAAACATGGAGCCCCGATTTCCGGCTTGCCGCTGGCCGCAGGACCTTTGCCAAGATTTAATCGGATGGACGGGACGCCGTAAGGTGGCGATGTCCATGTTGGGTGCAAGGCGACTTACCCAACATGGACATTTCGACATGAACGACCGCGTCAATTCCGACACCACCACGTCCCGCAAGATCCTGAGGCCGCGCCGGCTCGCGCTGCTCGGTACTGTGGCCGCGCTTGGCGTGGCCGTGCTGGCTGCTTCTCCCGCCTCGCCGTTTGGCATGACCTCCTTCGTCGCGCCGGCCCAGGCCGCGGAAAGTGCCGCCACCCCGCCGGGCTTCGGCGATCTCGTCGCCAAGGTGAAACCCGCCGTCATCTCGGTGCGGGTCAGGATCGACCAGGACAACGACAAGAGCGCGATGCTGCAGCAGAACCGGATGGATCAGGATGAGGATTCGCCGTCCGACCAGTTCTCGCGGCAGTTCGGTTTCCGCGGCCCGGGTGGCATGAACGGCATGCCGCGCCAGCGCCACCAGGTGATCACGGGCGAAGGCTCCGGCTTCTTCATCTCCGCCGACGGCTATGCCGTGACCAATAATCACGTCGTCGACCACGCCGAGTCCGTGCAGGTGACGATGGACGACGGCACGGTCTACACCGCGAAGGTCGTCGGCACCGATCCGAAGACCGATCTCGCGCTGATCAAGGTCGATGGCAAGAAGGACTTTCCGTTCGTGAAATTCTCCGACCAGAAGCCGCGGATCGGAGACTGGGTCGTCGCGGTCGGCAATCCCTTCGGTCTCGGCGGCACCGTGACCGCCGGCATCGTCTCGGCCAGCGGCCGCGACATCGGCAACGGGCCCTATGACGATTTCATCCAGATCGACGCCCCCATCAACAAGGGCAATTCCGGCGGTCCGGCGTTCGACATGAACGGCAACGTGATCGGCGTGAACACCGCGATCTTCTCGCCCTCAGGCGGCTCGGTCGGCATCGGCTTCGACATCCCGTCCACGACCGCAAAGCTCGTCGTCGCGCAGCTGAAGGACAAGGGCGCGGTAACCCGCGGCTGGCTCGGCGTGCAGGTGCAGCCAGTGACGGCCGAGATCGCGGACAGCCTCGGCCTGAAAGAGGCGCGCGGCGCGATCGTCGACAATCCGCAGGACGGAAGCCCCGCGGCGAAGGCCGGCATCGAGGCGGGCGACGTCATCACCGCCGTCAACGGCACAGCGATCAAGGACTCCCGTGATCTCGCCCGCACCATTGCCACGCTGGCGCCGGGCAGCTCCGTGAAGCTCGACGTCCTCCACAAGGGCGACAGCAAGACGGTGACGCTCGCGCTCGGCGAGTTGCCGAACGAGCGGCAGGCCAAAGCCAGTGAGGGCAAGGCGCAGTCCGGCAACGGCACGCCGCGTCTCGGCCTCGCTTTGGCTCCGGCCAGCGAGGTGCAGGGCGCCGGCCAGAAGGGCGTCGTCGTCACCGAGGTCGATCCGCAAGGACCGGCCGCGCAGCGCGGCATCCAGACCGGCGACGTCATCCTCAATGTCGGCGGCAAGGCTGTCGCCAATGTCGGCGAAGTCCGTGCGGAGCTGGCGCAGGCCAAATCGTCCGGCAAGAACAGCGTGCTGCTGCAAGTCAAAAACGCTGAGGCGACCCGGTTCGTCGCGGTGCCGCTGGCGTAAACCGCCCGCTTTCGATGGCAAACTTAAAAGGCGGCCCTGAGGGCCGCCTTTTTCGTGCGCGCCTGGAAGATACCCACAGGCGCCGATAACATTCTCGTTAACGGCAGCATTGATGACGGGTTCGTCCGAAAAAGCCGCGTTCGCTCGTCAGACTTCGACTCGTGGGTCGGGCCTTGGCGGCAATGAAGACGCCGAGGCGAATTGCAGGAGTGGAACTTCGAACGTCCGGTCGCCTTATGGAACCGGAGTTCGCATTTGATCGGTGCCGACATGGATCGATTGAAGCTCTCTCTGAGATATGCGCTGCTGGTGGCGCCGATCGTGCTGACGACTGGAAACGCCCTCGGGCGCGACGATGGCCGCTACGCCAACTCACCCCTAAAACCCTGGTTCGACAGTCTGCGCAGCCATCTCGGCCCGTGCTGCTCCGACGCCGACGGATTTGCCGTCTCGGATCCCGATTGGGAATCGCATGACGGCCACTATCGTGTCCGCCTCGACGGTCAATGGGTGGATGTGCCCGATGAAGCCGTCATCACCGAGCCGAACCGGGCGGGGCGCACCATGGTTTGGCCGGTGAAGACCGCGTTCGGGATTGCGATCCGCTGCTTCATGCCGGGCAGCATGATCTGACTTAGCGTCACCACTTGCTGGATTTGCGCTTCGACGATTTCCTGACCGTCTTCTTCTTCTTGGCTGTCTTCTTCTTGGATGCCGTCCGCTTGGCCGCCTTCTTCGGGACTTTCTTGCCCTTCTTGCGCGCCTCCGACAGGCCGATCGCGATCGCCTGCTTGCGGCTCTTCACGCGTCCACCGCGACCGCCTGGCCCGCTCTTCGCAGTGCCTTTCTTGTAACGGCGCATCTCGCGCTCGACATCGCTGCCGGCGCTGCGCGAGTAGCGGCGCTTCGTTGCCTTGCGTGCCATCAACTCTCTCCAGTAGCCCGGGGAGAGAACCGCATCGGCCACGTAAACGTTCCAGATGCGTCGGGTGCGCTCCTCTAGAAGGAGTTCGCCAGCTCGATCTCGGCCTCGAGCACCTGGATGCGCCGCGCGGCCTCAATGGAGGACAGAGCCCGATCGTATTGAGCGGGCTGATAGGCCTCCTCGCTCAGCCGCTTCAGCCTCAGCCCTTGCGTCCGCGTCATCTGCTCGGCGAGGAAAACTCTGGCGTCATATTTACCCTGAACCTGCATCTCACCTCTCCATTCTGAAATCGTGACTTGACTATATGTTCTTATTTTGTTCTAACAAGCCATGGACAACAGAATTAATGAAATTCGACGTAAAATCAGCGCCTTGAGGCTGGAGATGGCCAATATCGAGGCATCCGTGCGCGACCTCGTCAATCGCGACCGCGACTGCACAGAAAAGGCCCTGGCGCAGATGGATCTGCGCCAGAAAATCAACCTGCTGATCGGCGAATGGAAGGCAGCCGGCGGCGGCGATGTGCTGCCGGATGTTCGTGACCGGGTACGCCTTCGTGCCGTGAAGACATCAGGCAATCAAGTCGGGAATTCCTTGCGTGCGATCGCGCGCCGCTGAGAGCTTTGGGAGCGCGCGGTGGAGGAAGACCCGGACACGTACCGGATCCTGAGACTGCGCGCCGAGATTCTCCAATTGGGCTCTGCCATCCGGCAATTGCAGCGCGAGGGCCTCGACGACGCCGCGGTCCAGCTTCTGATCGCACGCAAGCGCGCGCACCTCGACCATCTGGTGAAGACGAACCTCTACGGGCAGCGGCCCTGGCATCGCTGACGTCAGACGCAGCTAAAGCGCGCGCCGACGGTGTGGCGTTAGAGGGATTGTATCGGACACCAAAGCAAGAAGGCCCCGCGATCGCGGGGCCTTCGATCAATGGCGGTGAGCTTACTTGGTGTTGCTCATGCCACTCTTGTTGTTCGTCATGGTGCCGCCCTGATCTGAGCCGGGACCGGAACCGCCTTGACCAGATGGATCTGCGCCCTTGGAGGATTTGGTGTTTGCGCCCGTGGTCTGCGACGATGACATCGCCGATCCATGTTTCGCCTTGTGCGACTTCGCTTGCGCGGCGAACGGGGTGACTGCGAGGCCGGTTGCCAACATCACGGCGAGGGCGAGCTTGGTCGTCTTCATGCGCGGGAACTCCCTGGGTTAAATTGACGCAGGCAGCCAACCGCTGTTCGCCGCGAGAGTTCCTGACAAAGCAATGGCAGGCTTCAAGATTCCTTGTCTTCGGCAAGGATGAACACGACGCCCGTGAGTGTCGCCCCGATCGCGAACGTCGTCACCAATGTGAGGACGAAGACGAGGACGGCCTGGCTTCCGCCGTGATTGAGCAGATTGGCGACCGCCGGATTGGACAAGATGAGCGCGAGACCGAATACGAGCCCGAGAGCTGCGCCCATCAACGTGTGCGTCACAAGCTTGATGACGCCGGTGGGAGAGATCAGGCTCGGCGATTTCTTGGGCGACTTGTTCGCATCCATGGAACCGACCCTCGATTCTGCATGCAAACGCGCACGGTGGTCCTGGGTTCCATCAACATGAGGGAATTGTCATCCGCTGCTTCATCCGACGTTCATGCCGGGCTTGCGAGGATGAGCGGGATCAACACGGGAACATTGGATATGGGTAAGGTCGTTTTTCTTTACCGCTCGCTGGCCTATCGCAACGCGGCCGCGGACATGCTGCGCAAGGCGCGCAAGCTGCCACGCGGCGCAGAGCGCAGCGCGGCACGCCGCTATGCAAAGGCACTGCGTGATCTCGCCCGGACGGAAGCCTGGCTCGAAGGGCGCATCGCCCGCGAACCGTGGTCGTCGCAGCACATGACGAGAGCGGCGTCCGGCTAACCGGATGCGCGCTGCAACTCGGCGGAGCTGGCGGTGTCCAATTTGTCTTGCGTGGTCGTTGCCGCGGACTTGCGGATCAGCGGCACCTCCAGGCGGCACAGCAGTCCCTCGGCGCGCCAGTCGAATTGGGCCTGACCGCCGAGCTGGGACTCGACGCTCGCCAGCAGGCTCCGCGTGCCAAAGCCGCGAGACTTCGGCGTCCGCACCAGCGGACCGCCGGATTCCTCCCAGTTCAGTGAGAGGTGGTCCTCCTTGACCTGCCAGCCGATCAAGAGGCGGCCCGACCGCGTCGAGAGCGCGCCATATTTGGCCGAGTTAGTGAAGAGCTCGTGCAGCGCCAGCGCGAGCGTCTGGGCGGTCGCTGGCAGCAACTGAACCTCGGGACCCGTCAGCTTGATCTGGCCGCCGAGCGAATAGGGCGCAAGCTCTTCATCGATCAGCTTTGAGAGTTCGGCGCCCTGCCAGCTCGACAGCGACAGGATCGTGTGCACGCGCGCCAGCGCATTGATGCGCCCCTCGACCGCGTTGACGTAAGCCTTGACCTCGTCGGCACGGGTGAGGCGCACGATCGACTGCGCCAGCGCCAGCGCATTCTTGGCGCGATGATCGACCTCGCGCGCCAGCAGATTTTGTCGCTCCTCAGCCCGTTTGCGTTCGGTGATATCGACGGTGACGCCGCTCACGCGCACCACGCGGCCGCCCTGGTCCACCGTTGCGGCCGCCGTGCCGACGCACCAGCGCACCTCACCATCGGGCCGGCTGACGCGAAACTCGCCTTCATAAGCGTGTGCACCGGTATTGAATGCGGCGATCGCCTGGCCGAACCGGTCGACATCCTCGGGGTGCAGCAGCGCCTGGATATTCGCCGAAGTGACGTTGAAGGTTTCCGGTGTCACGCCAAAAATGCGGTACTGGCCTTCGTCCCACATCCAGTCGCCGTTGACCCAGTCCCAGTCCCAGGACCCCATCTTGCCGGCAGCGATCGCCATGCTGCGCCGCTCTTCGCTCTCGCGCAGCTTTGCGGTGGAGTTCTCCAATTCCGCCGTGCGGGCGCGCACGCGGTCCTCGAGATCCTGGTTCAGCCGTTCGAGCTCGCGGGTCTTGCGATAGAGCTCGGCAAACACCTTGACCTTGGCGCGCAGCACCTCCGGTACGACGGGTACCGGCACGTAGTCGACCGCACCCATCTCGTAGCCGCGCAAACGGTCGATGTCGCTGACTTGAATCGCCGAGATGAAGATCATCGCGGTCTTCTGGAAGCGCGGATGCTCGCGGATCATCGCCGCAAGCTCGAAACCGTCGAGCTCGGGCATGCAGACGTCGACCAGGATCACCGCGATCTCGGTCTTGAGCAGCGCCTCCAGCGCTTCGCGACCGGACGAGGCGATCACGAGGTTCTCGCCGAGCTCCTTCAATATCACCTCATAGGCGAGCAGCTTGGCCGGCTGGTCGTCGACGAGGAGGATGTTGACCTTTTCGTGGTCCATTCGCGGATCCAAACTCAACGGTGCAGCCACATGCGGATCGCAAGCAGCAATTGATCGGTGTTGACGGGTTTGGCGAGGTAGTCGGACGCGCCGGCTTCCAGGCACTTCTCGCGATCGCCCTTCATGGCCTTGGCGGTCAGCGCGATGATCGGCAGGCGCAAGAAAGCCGGATTCTCCCGGATCACGCCGATGGTCTGATAGCCATCCATCTGCGGCATCATGATGTCCATCAGTACGATAGCGATTTCCGGGTTGGATTCAACCAGCGTCACCGCCTCGCGGCCGGTGGTTGCCGTCAGCACCTTCATGCCGCGTCGTTCCAGCACGCTCGACAGCGCGAAGATGTTGCGGGCGTCGTCGTCGACGAGCAGGGCGGTCTTGCCGATCAGGTCCTCGTCGGAACTGTTCAGTTTCTCCAGCATGCGCTGCTTCTCGACCGGGAGTTCCGTGATCACGCGATGCAGGAACAAGGCGGTCTCGTCGAGCAGGCGCTCCGGCGATTCCACGCCCTTCACCACGATGCTGCGCGCCATGGTGTGGAGTTCCGCGTCCTCCTCCGCCGACAGCTCGCGGCCGGTGAAGACCACGACCGGAATGTTGGACAGCGCCTCGTCATTGCGAATCTGGTCCAGCACCTCGAAGCCGCTCATGTCGGGCAGCCTGAGGTCGAGCACCACGCAATCGCAAGGCGATTCGCGGAGCGTCGCGAGCGCGCTCGCACCGGTATCGGTCGTCACGATCTCGATGTCGTCGTGATGCAGCAGCTCACGGATCGAGAGCTGCTCGGCCTCGTTGTCCTCGACGATCAGGAGCCGCTTGCGTCGCGGCCGCGCATATTCCTTGATCTGCATCAGCGCCGCTGAGACACCCTCGGTCGTGGTCGGCTTGTTGACGAAAGAGAACGCGCCGCGGGCCAGCGCATGCTGGCGGTCCTCGTCGAGCGTGATGATCTGCACGGGGATATGGCGGGTCAGCGGATTGTGCTTGAGCTGGCTCAGGACGGTCCAGCCGAGCATGTCAGGCAGGAACACGTCGAGCGAGACGGCCCGCGGCTGGTATTGCTTGGCAAGCTCCAGCGCCTCCGCGCCGCGCGCAGCGACCAGAACCTTGAAGCCCTTGTCGCGGGCGAGATCGACCAGAATACGCGCATAATGGGGATCGTCTTCGACGATCAAGAGGATGCTGTCGCCGGGCTCAAGGTTGAGCCGGTCATCGGGAAGCTGCTCGATGACGCGCTGCTGTTCGGGCGCGGCCGGCTGCAGCGCCGGCGGCTGGTGCTGAAGCGAAGGCGTAGCGCGTGGCGCGAGCGTCGGACCGGAGTATTTCAGCGGCAGATAGAGCGTGAAGGATGAACCTTTGCTCGGCGCACTGCGCAGATGGATTTCGCCGCCGAGCAGGCTCGCGAGCTCGCGGCTGATGGCTAGGCCGAGGCCGGTGCCGCCATATTTGCGGCTGGTGCCGGCATCCGCCTGCTGGAATGCCTCGAAGATCAGCTTCTGCTTCTCCACGGGAATGCCGATGCCGGTGTCGGACACTTCGAACGCGATAACGGCCGGAGCGGAGTTCAGCACCGGGTGATCCGCGCCCCAGCCGCCGACCGCGGCAGCGACCTTCAGGCGTACCTCGCCCTCGGCGGTGAACTTGAAGGCGTTGGAGAGCAGGTTCTTGAGGACTTGTTGCAGGCGCTTGGAGTCGGTGACGATGCTGCGTGCAAGGTTCGGATCGACCTCGATCTTGAACGACAAATTGCGATTCTCGGCCTCGTGCCGGAACGGCCGCCCGACAGTTTCCAGCAGGTTCGCGGTCAGGATTTCCTCGGCGTCAACAGTCACAGTGCCGGACTCGATCTTGGAGAGGTCGAGGATGTCGCTGATGAGGTTGAGCAGATCGGTGCCGGCGCCGTGGATGGTGCGGGCGAATTCGACCTGCTTGCCCGTGAGGTTGCCGTCCGGGTTGTCGGTGAGCTGCTGTCCCAGGATCAGGATCGAGTTCAGCGGCGTGCGCAGCTCGTGGCTCATATTGGCGAGGAATTCGGACTTGTATTTCGAGGTCAGCGCCAGCTCGGTCGCCTTCTCCTCCAGCGCGCGGCGGGCCTGCTCGATTTCCTGGTTCTTGCGCTCGACCTCGACGTTGCGCTCGGCGAGCTGCTGCGCCTTCTGCTCGAGCTGGTCGTTGGTCTGCTGCAACTCGCGCTGCTGGGTCTGGAGTTCGCCGGCGAGCTGCTGCGACTGCTTGAGCAGGCCTTCGGTCTGCATCGTCGCTTCGATCGAGTTGAGCACGATGCCGATGGAGTCGGTCAGCTGCTCCAGGAAGGTCATCTGCGAGGTCGTGAAGGAGGTGAGCGAGGCGAGCTCGATCACCGCCTTGACCTGGCCTTCGAACAGCACCGGCAGCACCACGAGATTCTTCGGCGCGACGCGGAACAGCGCCGAGTTGATCGGCACGACGTCGGGCGGAATGTCGGCGATGACGCGCGGCCGTCGATCGAGGGCGCATTGGCCGATCAGGCCGTCGCCGAGCGGCAGCACGCGCTGATACGGATAGATGCCGTCGCCGGCATAGGAGGCGAGCAGCAGAAGCTGCGGACTATCCTCACTCTCGACCTGATAGATCACACCGGTATGGGCGTTCACCAGCGGCGACAGCTCGGTCAGCAGCAGCCGTCCGACGGTGGCGAGGTCGCGCTGGCCCTGGAGCATGTTGGTGAATTTGGCGAGGTTGGTCTTGAGCCAGTCCTGCTCGGTGTTCACGTCCGTCGTCAGACGGAGGTTTGTGATCATCGTGTTGATGTTGTCTTTCAGCTCGGCCACTTCGCCGCGGGCATCGACCTGGATCGACCGCGTCAAATCGCCCTTGGTCACGGCGGTCGCCACTTCCGCGATCGCGCGCACCTGCGAGGTGAGGTTCGCCGCCAGCAGGTTGACGTTGCCGGTGAGGTCCTTCCAGGTGCCGGCCGCACCGGGCACGTCGGCCTGACCGCCGAGGCGGCCTTCGACGCCGACTTCACGCGCCACCGACGTCACCTGATCGGCGAAGGTCGCGAGCGTCTCGGTCATGTTGTTGATGGTATCGGCGAGCGCCGCCACTTCACCCTTCGACTTCACCGTGAGGTTCTGCTTGAGGTCGCCGTTGGCGACCGCGGTCACCACCTTGACGATGCCGCGGACCTGCTCGGTCAGGTTCGCCGCCATGAAGTTGACGGTGTCGGTGAGGTCCTTCCAGGTGCCGGCGACGCCAGGCACCGTGGCCTGACCGCCGAGCTCGCCCTCGGTGCCGACTTCGCGGGCGACGCGCGTGACTTCGCCGGCGAAGGCGTTGAGCTGGTCCACCATGGTGTTGATGGTGTTCTTGAGCTCGAGGATTTCGCCCTTCACGTCCACGGTGATTTTTCGCGACAAGTCACCGCGCGCCACGGCGGTCGTCACTTCGGCGATGTTACGGACCTGGGTGGTGAGGTTCGCGGCCAGGAGGTTGACGTTGTCGGTGAGGTCCTTCCAGGTGCCGCCGACGCCGGGCACGACGGCCTGACCACCGAGCCGACCTTCGGTGCCGACCTCGCGCGCCACGCGCGTCACTTCGGCGGCGAAGGAGCGGAGCTGCTCCACCATCGTATTCAAGGTGTCCTTGAGCAGCAGGATCTCGCCGCGCACGTCGACCGTGATCTTCTTGGAGAGGTCGCCGCCGGCGATCGCGGTCGCGACCTCGGCGATGTTGCGGACCTGGGCCGTCAGGTTCGAGGCCATGAAGTTGACGTTGTCGGTGAGATCCTTCCAGGTGCCGGCGACGCCGGGCACCTCGGCCTGGCCACCGAGCTTGCCTTCGGTGCCGACCTCGCGCGCGACGCGCGTCACTTCGCCGGCAAAGCCGTTGAGCTGGTCCACCATGGTGTTGATGGTGTTCTTGAGCTCGAGGATTTCGCCCTTCACGTCCACGGTGATTTTTCGCGACAGGTCACCGCGCGCCACGGCGGTGGTGACTTCAGCGATGTTGCGGACCTGGGCGGTGAGGTTACCGGCCATCGAGTTGACGGAGTCGGTGAGATCCTTCCAGGTGCCGGCGACGCCCGGCACGTTGGCCTGACCGCCCAAGCGTCCCTCGGTGCCGACCTCGCGCGCCACGCGCGTCACCTCGCCCGCGAAGCGGTTGAGCTGGTCGACCATCGTGTTCAAGGTGTCCTTGAGCTGAAGGATCTCGCCGCGGACGTCCACCGTGATCTTGCGCGACAGGTCGCCGCCGGCAATCGCGGTTGCGACTTCGGCGATGTTGCGGACCTGGGCGGTGAGGTTGCCCGCCATCGAGTTGACGTTGTCGGTGAGGTCTTTCCATGTGCCGGCGACGCCGGGCACCTGGGCCTGACCGCCGAGTTTGCCCTCGGTACCGACCTCGCGCGCCACGCGCGTGACTTCACCGGCGAAGGCGTTGAGCTGGTCGACCATGGTGTTGAGCGTCTCCTTCAGCTGAAGGATTTCGCCCGACACGTTCACCGTGATCTTCTTCGACAAATCGCCCTTGGCGACCGCAGTCGCGACTTCGGCGATGTTGCGGACCTGGCCGGTCAGGTTCGAGGCCATCGAGTTGACCGAGTCCGTCAAGTCTTTCCAGGTGCCGGCGACGCCGCGGACCTGGGCCTGACCGCCGAGCTTGCCTTCGGTGCCGACCTCGCGCGCGACGCGCGTGACTTCGCCGGCGAAGGCGTTGAGCTGGTCGACCATCGTATTGATGGTGTCTTTCAGCTCGAGAATTTCGCCGCGCACGTCCACGGTGATCTTCTTCGAGAGGTCGCCGCCGGCGACCGCCGTCGTCACCTCGGCGATGTTACGGACCTGCGCGGTCAGGTTCGAGGCCATCGAGTTGACGCTCTCAGTCAGATCCTTCCAGGTGCCGGCAACGCCGAGCACGTTGGCCTGACCACCCAGTCGTCCTTCGGTCCCGACCTCGCGAGCGACGCGCGTGACTTCGCCAGCGAAGGCGTTGAGCTGGTCCACCATGGTGTTGAGCGTTTCCTTCAGCTGAAGGATTTCGCCCGAGACGTTCACCGTGATCTTCTTGGAGAGGTCGCCGCCGGCGATCGCGGTGGCGACGTCGGCGATGTTGCGGACCTGCGCGGTCAGGTTCGAGGCCATGAAGTTGACGTTGTCGGTGAGGTCCTTCCAGGTGCCGGCCACACCAGGCACCTGGGCCTGGCCGCCGAGCTTGCCTTCGGTGCCGACCTCGCGCGCGACGCGCGTCACTTCGGAGGCGAAGGAGTTGAGCTGGTCCACCATGGTGTTGATGGTGTCCTTCAGCTCCAGGATTTCGCCGCGGACGTCCACGGTGATCTTGCGCGACAAGTCGCCGCGCGCCACGGCGGTGGTGACGTTGGCGATATTGCGGACCTGGGCGGTGAGGTTGCCGCACATCGCGTTGACGGAATCGGTGAGGTCCTTCCAGGTGCCGGCGACGCCGGGCACGATGGCCTGTCCGCCGAGCTTGCCGTCGGTGCCGACCTCGCGCGCCACGCGCGTCACTTCGGAGGCGAACGAGCGGAGCTGGTCCACCATCGTGTTGATGGCTTCCTTGAGCTGAAGGATCTCGCCGCGCACGTCGACGGTGATCTTCTTCGACAAGTCGCCGTTCGCCACCGCGATCGTCACCTCCGCGATGTTGCGAACCTGGTTGGTCAAATTGTTCGCCATCGAGTTGACGCTCTCGGTCAAATCCTTCCAGACGCCGGTCATCTCCGGCACCTGGGCCTGGCCGCCGAGCTTGCCCTCGGTGCCGACCTCGCGCGCCACGCGCGTCACCTCGGAGGTGAACACGCTGAGCTGCTTGATCATGGTGTTGACGATGGTCGCCGACTGCAAAAATTCGCCGCGCAGCGGACGGCCGTCGACGTCGAGCTTGACAGTCTGGAGCAGGTCGCCTTGCGCCACCGCCGCGACCGCGCGCGTCACTTCGCGGGTCGGCCAGAGCAGATCGTCGATCAGCGTATTGACGGAGCCTTCCATGTCGGCCCAGGAGCCGGAGGCGAGGCCGAACTTCACGCGCTGGCGGGTCTTGCCCTCGCGTCCCACGACCTGGCCGACCAGCTCGAGCTGCTGCGCCATGCGCTCGTTGGCGGCGATGATTTCGTTAAAAGTGTCCGCGATCTTGCCGTCGATGCCGAGATAGTCGCCGCTCATGCGCACCGAAAAATCGCCGCTGCGCATCGCCTGGAGGGCAAGCAGCAATTCCGGCCGGGAATCCGGCTCCGAGGTATCGTTGATTTTGGGTTTAGGGACGCGACGACCGGATCGTGCTGGTCCGGGATCGAGGTCGCTCATACTGATTCCCCCGCAGGCGTCGCCGAATCCAAAGGCGTGACGCAGTCATCGAAATAGAGCGTCAGCCATCTCCCAAATCAAGCGCCAACCTCGCGGCGCGAAAAAAAGGAACCTGCTTTGCTCAGCCCGGCCAAAACAACCGAGAAGAACGCGATTGGTTCCATAGGGTTCCCACAATATTTTCGGCTTCAGCCAGCCTCTTTCCGGGGCCTGTCCGGCGAGGGAGCCGGTGAGAACCATCCGGACGACAAAGGGGGCGGTTACTTGTCCGCCATGGTGCGTTCCGCATCCCTCAATTGCGAACGCAGGGCCGGCAGTTGTTCGCGCGCGAAGGCGGCGAGGGGCGCGTTATCGGGCGCGCGCAGATAGCGCTCCAGCAGGCTGACGGTGGTGTCGTACTCGGGAATCTGGGCAGCATAGAAACTTCTGACGTAGCTTGGTCCGTCGGAATTCTCTGGTTCGGCGAGGCTTGCGCTCGCCCGGGCCTTGCTGACGCGCGGCTCGGCGCCGATAGCCTCCTGAATGTCCTTCAGGGCCATATCGCGCCTGGTTGCCTCTTCGGCGCGCAGGACGGCGATGTTCTTGACCTCCGCATTGCCCTTCAGGTCGGTGCTCTCCAGCAAGCCTTGCTGGAAGCGGCTGAATGCATAGAGGCCGCTGATGACGTCGGTTGCCGTCGGCGCGCGGTCGCCCGCCGTTCGCTCGCCAGTGCTGTCGGCGAACGCTGTGGTGCTGATGAAGGCCAAGACGATCGCCACAAGAATGCGCATACATCTCCAATGACCGAAGGCGTGCGAAGTTCCCTGAATGTTACGATCCGTTAAGGGCGGTTGCGATGGGAGAGTTCCGTCCCCAAGTCTTATCCATGAAACAGTCTGACATCTTCAGGGATAACGCCGACAACTGCCTGCAGCTCGCCGAACGTGCGGAAGGGAAACCCGCCTACAAGCGCTATTCGCGCATGGCGGATGCCTGGACGGCTTTGGCGACCGAGCAGGACTGGCTGGACGGTGAAATCCCGCCCGTCAAGGTCCGCGTCCTCCAGATGCAGGATACGTAAACACTGCCGGTTCTGTGAATCTGCGTGTGAGAATGCTCACGGAATGTGGGCGACCCATCAGGGATCATCGAGGAATAGTCGATCGCTTTGATTTTCCAGAAGGAGGTTTTGCGATGGCTCCACGTCTGGCACTTCTCTCGCTCATTCTCGCCTTCGGCGTCTCGGTTGCATTCGCGACGGTGACGACAGTGCGGCAGGTGCATCAGGAAAATGCAGCGGCCGCGACTCACGCCACGCATAGCTAGCGCTGTGTGAACCTCGCGCGCGCTGGAACATTCGTTGTGCCGGTGCGTAACCGGTTCACGAGATCAAACGAAGCGAGAGGATATCATGGCGCATTCCGACCACGGCATCGTCAAGGACAAGCGCGCAGAGGACCAGCCGCGCGACAAGCAGCGTGCGCAGACCGTGCACAAGACGGATCCGAAGACCGATCAAAAGGGCTCGCCCTCGCGTGAGGCGACGCGCGATCCGAAGCTGAACGACGACAGCAAGACGCCGGGCTCCGGCATGACGCCGGATGATTCCGGCGCAGCGCCGAGCGGCTAGCTACGCGAGGAACGATTCGACCCGCGACGAGTCGATGGATTGCTTCCGGTTGTCATGCCCCCGGTGATCCGGAAGCAATCTCCAAGGACGGCCCTGGCACCCACCGTGCCGGGGTCGTTTTGCTTTGGAAGGCTCGTGATCAGTCTTCGTTGCTGCTTTCAGGATCGTCCTGAGTCAGGATCGTTCTGAGTGTGGCCGTCAGGCCCACGGCCGAACACGCCGAAACTGCTCGACTTGGAGCCGGCAGACGCATCGATCGCCGCCGCCGCAAGTCCGAATTTGAGCAGTTCGCGGACCGCCGCGGCCCGCGTGGGCATGCGGTGCTTGAACCGGAAATCATCAATTGCGGCCAGCTCTTCGGGCGAGAGCATGACCTGAAGGCGCTCGGCGCGGAGGTCATTCATGGTCGGTCACACAATGAGTAAGTTGAGTAGCTTGCTCAACTTGGTAGCTTGCCATGAGTTCCACAAGAGTCGGAAGAATTGTCAGTTGAGTAAAAAACTATTGTAAAATCAATGAGTTATATTGAAACGACTCCTGCGTTGGCGCATTCTCTTGGAAAGGGAGAAAAGGCCATGACAGACGAGGTCAGATTACCCCGCAAGCTTTCCGAGGAGGCCGAAGCGCCCAAGCCCGTGCGGCCGAGCCACCAGAAGGTCATCGAGCAAGTCGAGCGCTGGGCCAACAGCCCGGGCCTGCAACCACCAAGGACGGACGATGCGAAAACGATCTGAGCCCCACACATTCGAACAACGTCTCGTCGCGCAGAGGCTGCGGCTTGAGCAGGAGATGGTGAGCCTGGCGAATGGCAGTAAGCGCGATGCTGTCGCGATCCGTATCGAGCAGCTTCAGGCTGCTGCCGAGATGTACGATTTTCTGATGTCACGGGAAGAGGCTGCGGCCCCTCGCTGATCGCAGCAAGCCTTCGGGCCGCTTGTGACGAAAGGTGATCCGAAGCTTCCGCCTCAGGCACCACGCCGACACGGAAACCGTGACCCAGGCCAGAATGGCGATGGCGAACGCGCCGACGACGTTGATCGATAACATGACATAGAAGGTGGCCCCGAACGCGGCGAGGCCGATGCTTCCAAGGCCGGCGCCCGCAGCGTCGAGCGCCGCCGCCTGCTGCCCCCGTCTCCGTCCGGCAAGACCGGCCTTCTCCTTGGCGCGGCGCTCGTGGCTTTCAATCAGCGTTGCACTGGCGCAGAAGATGGCGGGGAGGGCAAGGAAGAGCCCGCCGACAGAGACGCCGAACTGTGCACCCACGATCCCTGCGAAAACCGTCGCTGAACCCCCGAGCAGGAAACGAACGCCGTATTCGTACCAGCGCGTCTGTTTGAACACCGAAGTCGACAGCTTGACCAGCATCAGGCGGCACCTCGGAAGCTCGCGAGCAGGCCAAAGGCGACCGCCAGCCACACGGCAAAAGCGAGGACAGTGGCGGGCAGCGCCGCGAGCCGAAACCTCATCAGAAGATGGCAGACGGCGAGGCTGTAGCAGGCGAGGGCGGCCGCGCCGTAGATCATGGTCCAGCTTTCTGCCGCAGCGTATTGCGGGCCGTGCTGGACGATGGCGATGCCGAGCGTGGCGAGCGCGACGGATGGCGCGGCCCCGAGGAGGCCGCCAAAGCTCTTGGGACGCAGCATGTCGCCGAGGATTGCGAAGGCGGAAACGATCACGCCGCCGGCGATGAAGCGTAGGACATATTCGGTCATGGCCGCGCCCGCCGGTCTGCGCGCTCGGAGTCCGACTTCGCCAACGTCCACGGCCTCAACATCCGCTCGATAAGGATGCCGAGAGTGAAGCCCGCGACGACATCGCTTGCCCAATGTGCGAGCAGTACGACGCGCGTCAGCGACAGGCCGGCGGCAATGGAGCGCACCAGACGGCGGCGGGCTGGCGGCAGGAGACTGGCTGCGGAGGCCAGCGCACCCATATGCACGGCATGGCCGGATGGAAAGGCATCGCGCGGCCGTCCGGAAAAGGGAATGCCGTGGCGGTGGCCTCGGACCGTCAAGCGGTCGGGCCTGATCTGGTTGATCGCGGATTTCAGGATATGCGGCAACACCGCCGTCGCCAGCGAAACCGCCAGAATGTGATCGGCCGTGTGGCGCTCGTCGGCAGGTCCGCGCCGGGCGTACAGCCAGCCCACAGCAGCGAGGGCGAGCAGCACATGCTCGTCCGCGCCCCAGGTCAGCGCCTTGGCAGTGTCCTCGAGCTCCGAATTGGTGCGATCCGCGATCTCGTTCGCGATCGCGATATCGATCCGCGTTGGTTTGACTGTTACGAGCGCCATCGGTCTGCGGTTGGCGAAATGATCTCCATGACAGTTTTGTAAAGCTCGGGCCCTTTTGATTGTTCCTGAGCCGAGGCGCTACGGCTGCCCCGATCCGCCTGCGGAGCCGTAGACCTGGCCGGTCGCATAGCTCGCGTCGGCCGCGGCAAGCTGCACGTAGATCGAGGCGAGTTCGGCGGGCTGGCCGGGACGGCCGAACGGCGTCATGCCGCCGAATTTTTCGAGCTTCTCCATCGTAGCGCCGCCGGAGACCTGGAGTGGCGTCCAGATCGGTCCCGGCGCAACGCCGTTGACGCGAATGCCCTTCGAGGCAAGCTGCTTCGCCAGCGACTTCACGTAGCTCATGGTCGCAGCCTTGGTCTGCGCGTAATCGTACAGATCCGGCGAGGGATCGTAGGCCTGCTCGGACGTCGTGCCGATGATACAGCAGCCGGGCTTGAGATGCGGCAGCGCCGCCTTGATGATCCAGAACGGCGCGTAGATGTTCGTCTTCATCGTAGCGTCGAAATCCTCGGACGAGACGTCGAGGATCGACTCGTGGCTCTGCTGCCGCGCGGCATTGCAGACGACGACGTCCAGACCGCCGAGCCCTTGCAGAGCCTGCTCGACCAGCTGCTTGCAGAAGGTCTCGTCGCGCAGATCGCCGGGAATAGCGAGGCCGGTGCGCCCCTCCTTCTTGATCAGGGCGATCACCTCCTGCGCGTCGGGTTCCTCGTTCGGGACATAGTTGATGGCGACATCGGCACCTTCCCGCGCATAGGCGATCGCGGCGGCCCGGCCCATGCCGGAATCGCCGCCGGTAATCAGCGCCTTGCGGCCAGCGAGGCGGCCGGAGCCCTTGTAGCTGGTCTCGCCATGATCGGGGCGCGGCTCCATCTTGCCGGCAAGGCCCGGCCAGGGCTGCGACTGCCTTTTGAACGGCGGCTTCGGATAGCGGGTGACGGGATCGATCAGGTCCTGGTCGGCCATGTCAGGGTTTCCTTTCGCTGTTGACGACGCCAGCGAAGCCGCGGCGAGCGTTGCGCTCGCCGCGTGGACGACATGCCGGCGGGATACTGAAGTGTTGTCTCGATGCGCCATGATGGCCTCCGCGATTTTGTAGTCTCAACAAGCGGAGAGGAGCATCGTTGCTAACATGAGGACGCCGGCAGCGTCGGCGTCCTCATCGGATGACTACTTCGATTGCCCGACGCTCGGCGCCTTGCCGAGCTCCTTGGCCATGTCGAGGTGGTGCCTGAGCGCCGGCAGGGTCTTGTCCGCCCAGTCCTTCAGAGCGGAATTGTCGCCGCCCTTGGCGTAGCGGTCGAACAGCGAAATAGCGTCCTCATGCGCGCTGACCTGGTAGGAATTGTAGTCCGAGCTGAAATCCTTGCCCGAGGCGTTCTTGAGCTTGTCGAGCTTGCTCTGGTGCGAGCTGTCGAGCGCCGTCGGCAGGGTCGCCTGCACCTTGCCGTCGCCGACAAGGGCCTTCAGCTGGCTGCTGGTCTTGGTGTGATCGGTCACCATCTGCTGAGCGAAGCTCTTCTCTTGCGCGTTGCCCTTCTGCTCTGCGAGCTTGCTCGATTCGATCTCGAACATGTCGCTGATCGCGACCTCCTTGACGAAGTCGGCAGTGGTCGGTGCGACGCCCAGCGCCGAATTGACGCCGGTCTTCTCGCCAAGCGACTGGGCGAGTGCGGGGCCGGCGAGCAGCACGCAGGCAAAGGCAATGGCGGTTCGTTTCATGGTTCGATCCCTCTGAACTGGCGGCGCGGCACCTTTCCGCGCCGGTCTTTGCGCCGATCAACACAGGCGAGGGGCCGATGTTCCTAATCTGTCGGGTGACGTCCCGTCCGCGGATTGATCGGATCGGTCGGCTTGCGCCGAAGGCGCTCCGGCAGGAACGGTTCTCCGGGCAACGCTGAGGGCTTCGCACGCACATCGGCGTGGTGTTGCGCGCGCTCGTGCGGTGTCCTGTTGTCGTTGAAGTGCTGTTTCACGTCGACGCCGTCGACGGGGTCGTTGACGCCGTTCTGGATGTCGCGAAAATCGCTCATGGCTCACTCCTTTCCGGGCAGGATCGTTTCGAGCACCTGCCGTGCTGCGCCCTTGATGACGCTGCTCTCGTTCGGATCGCCTTTCATCAGCGCCAGCGAGAAGTTCTTGGCCTGCTGCAAGGTGATGTGCGGCGGCAGCGGCGGCACCTCGGGATCGGTCTTCACCTCCAGCACGACCGGCATCTCGCTCGCCAGCGCCTGCTCCCACGCCGAACCGAGCAATTGTGGACTGTCGACGTAGATGCCCCTCAGCCCGACCAGCTCGGCAAAGCGTGAATAGGACACATTTGGAATGCGCTGCGAGGCCTCGAACTTGGGGTCGCCGTTGATGATGCGCTGTTCCCACGTGACCTGGTTGAGGTCTTCGTTGTTGAAGACGCAGACGATGAAGCGCGGATCGCGCCAATCGCGCCAGTATTTGGCTGCGGTGATCAACTCGGCCATATTGTTCATCTGCATCGCGCCGTCGCCGACAAGCGCAATGACCGGTCGGTCCGGATGGGCATATTTCGCGGCAAGTGCGTAGGGCACCGCGGCACCCATTGAGGCAAGGCCGCCGGAGAGCGAGGCGGTCATGCCGCGACGCATCTTCAGGTCGCGAGCGAACCAGTTGGCGCAGGATCCGGAATCGCTGGTGATGATTGCGCGGTCGGGCAGGCGCGGGGACAATTCCCAGGCGACGAGCTGCGGATTGACGGGGGCGGCCGGCTGATGCGCGCGGTCATCCAGCGTCTTCCACCATTTGGTGATGCCATCTTCGATGCCCTTGCGCCAGTCGCCGTCGGTCTTCGGTGTAAGGCGCGGCAACAGCGCGCGCAACGTCTCGGCGGCGTCGCCGACCAGGCGACCTCCATGGGAAAGCGGATCGACATCATGCTGGCGTCGATGTCGATCTGCACGCCACGCGCGGCGCCTTCTTTGGGCAGGAACTCGGCGTAAGGGAATGCGGAGCCGACCATCAGCAGCGTGTCGCATTCCATCATCATATTGTAGCTGGGCTCGGTGCCGAGCAGGCCGATCGAGCCGGTCACCCATGGCAAATCATCGGGAAGCACCGCCTTGCCGAGCAGCGCCTTGGCACAGCCGGCCGACAGGCGGTCGGCGACGGCGATGACCTCGTCGGTGGCGTTCAGCGCGCCGGCACCGATCAGCATCGCGACCTTCTTGCCCGCGTTGAGCACCTCGGCGGCCCGGTCGAGCTCGGCTTCGCGCGGCGTGATGCGCGGAGCACTGTAGCCGACACCGGAATGCAGCGTGCCATGCGCCCGCGGGGGGCTTTCATAGGGTTCCTCCTGAAGATCATTTGGCAGGATGATCGCGGTCGGAATTCTCCGGGCCAGCGCGGTCCGCACCGCGCGATCGACCAGGTGACGCACCTGTGCCGGCGACGACGCTTGCATGACGTAGGCGCCGGCGACATCCTTGAACATCGAGACGAGGTCGAGTTCCTGCTGATAGCTTCCGCCAAGCGCGTTGCGCGCCTGCTGGCCGACGATGGCAAGCACCGGCTGGTGATCGAGCAGAGCGTCGTAGAGCCCGGTGATAAGATGCGAGGCGCCTGGACCCGAGGTCGCGACGCAGACGCCGAGTTGCCCGGAGAACTTCGCATAGGCGCTCGCCATGAACGCCGCCATCTCCTCATGCCGCGCCTGCACGAAACCGATCTTGCCTTCGGCGCGGTTCATCGCGCCGAACACGCCGTTGATGCCGTCGCCGGGGTATCCGAAGATGTGACGTACGCCCCAGTCATACAGGCGCTGGACAATGAAGTCGGAGACGGTCTGGGACATCGTGGTATGGCTTCCGGTTTTCTGATCTTGAAATGAAGAACAGCCCGTTCCGGGCGATGTTCCTGTTTGGTCGCAGGTGTCTTCTGGAACGATCACCCCTTCACGCAAGTTGATCCGCACATTGGCTGAGTGGAGCAACAACATGCTGAATCAAGGCGAATTGGATCGCAGCGAGACGGGCCGGCTGATCGGCAGCGACAAGGTCGAGGGAACATCGGTCTATGGCGTAGACCGGAACAAGATCGGCTCGATCGAGCGTGTGATGATCGACAAGACAAGCGGAAGGGTGTCCTACGCCGTGCTCGGTTTCGGCGGCTTTCTGGGCGTCGGCAATGATCACTATCCGTTGCCCTGGCAGTCGCTCAAATACGACACCGAGCTCGGTGGCTACGTCACCGGGATCACCGCCAAGGCACTGGAAGGCGCGCCGAAATATGGTGAGCGCAGCGACTGGAACTGGGGCGACGACGCCACAATGCGGGGCGTCAATGCTTACTACGGCGTTCCCTTCGCTTGAGAGCTTTGGCCAAAGGGAGATCCGATGAGCAAGGAACGACCCACCGACGATCCCCGTCACCAGAGTGACTGGGGATCGCACGCCCAGACCGATAAGCCCTGGAAGGGTAATCCGGAGAAGGAACAGAAGTCGGGCGAAGCAAAGCCCGACCTCGAGAAGTGGCACGAGACCAAGACGCACTGAGCAAGTGCGCCACGGCGACAATCGAGAGGGGCGCGGCACTGACGGTGCCGCGCTTCTTTTTGGCAGCGCGTTCACGAATGACAGAGGTGCTCCGCGCAGCCGGAACCATGCTCCGACGCTGCGGTTAGGCTCGCGGCGCGCGGGTCGGCTCTGCTGCCGCGCAGCCGGTTCAGTCCCGAGAAAGGTGTTCACCGTGGATGCTCAGACACGGGAGCGTGGGCCGTCTGCGGAACAGCCGCAGAGGGCGAAGGAAGCTCCAAAGACGTCCCCCGAGGAGCAGAAGCCAACGAAGACGCCGTCGCTGCGTGAGCGGCTTCGCGAGCATTGGCTGCTCGCCACCGTCGGCGCCGTCGTGTTGATCGCGGCGCTCGTCGGAGGCCTGCTTTATTGGCTGGCGATCCGTCATTATGAATCCACCGATGACGCCTTCGTCGCCGCGCGCAGCTTTTCCGTGGCCTCAAAAGTTGGGGGCTACGTGACCGACGTCCCGGTCACTGACAATCAGCACGTCAACGCCGGCGATCTCATCGCCAAGATCGACGAGCGCGACTATCGCATCGCCATCGATCAGGCCACGGCTCAACTCGCGGTCTCCAAGGCCAACATCGACAATGTCGAAGCACAGATCGTGTCGCAGCAGGAGCAGATCAAGCAAGCACAGGCGCAGCTCGAGCAAGCCCAAGCCCAGCTTCAGTTCGCGCAGGAAGAGTTCAAGCGCGCGGAAGATCTCGTCGAGAAGGGCGCCGGCACCGTACAACGCCAGCAGCAGACCCGTTCCGATCTTCAGGCTCAGCAGGCCAACACCGAGCGCGCGAAGACCGCGGTGACTTCGGCCCAAGTCGGCATCAAGACGCTGCAGGCGCAGCTCGAAGGCGCCAGGGCGCAACTCCAGCAGTCGCAGGCGCAGCTCGATCAGGCCAATCTGAATTTGCAGTACACCAGCGTCGTTGCGGCGCAGTCCGGCCGCGTCGTCAAGCTCTCGGGCGCCAAGGGCACCTTCGTCAGCGCGGGCCAGAGCCTGATGATGTTCGTGCCTGACGAGGTCTGGATCGTCGCCAATTACAAGGAGACGCAGCTCAACGACATGCGTCCGGGCCAGCCGGTCGAGATTCGCATCGATGCATATCCCGGCCGCAAGCTGACAGGCCACGTCGATTCCGTGCAGCCGGGTTCGGGCACCGCGTTCAGCCTGTTGCCGGCCGAGAACGCCACCGGCAATTACGTCAAGGTGGTACAGCGCGTGCCGGTGAAGATCGTGGTCGACAACTGGCCGGCCGATTTGCCGGTCGGGCCCGGGATGTCGGTCGTGCCCTGGACCAGGGTGCGATGACGGACGCGACGCAAGAGGGCGCATCCGCTGGCGGCTGGTCACCGGAGCGCTCGGCGGCCGGCGGGCACAATCCCTATCTGATCGCCTTCGTGGTTTCGATCGCGACCTTCATGGAGGTGCTCGACACCACCATCGCCAATGTCGCGCTGCGTCACATCGCCGGCGGGCTTGCAGTCGGCATCGACGAGAGCACCTACGTCATCACCAGCTATCTCGTCGCCAACGCCATCGTGCTGTCGATTTCGGGCTGGCTCTCGACCGTGATCGGCCGCAAGCGCTTCTACATGATATGCGTCGCGATCTTCACGTTCTCTTCGCTGCTGTGCGGCTTCGCCTGGAATCTGGAGGCGCTGGTGCTGTTCCGCATCCTGCAAGGTCTCGGCGGTGGCGGCATGGCAACGAGCGAGCAGGCGATCCTCGCCGATTCCTTCCCGCCCGAAAAGCGCGGTCAGGCCTTTGCCATTTATGGCGTCGCCGTCGTGGTGGCGCCGGTGGTCGGCCCGACCCTCGGCGGCTGGATCACCGATACCTATACCTGGCACTGGGTGTTCCTGATCAATGTCCCGATGGGGCTACTCTCGCTGTTTCTGGTCGGCACGCTGGTCAAGGAGCCGTCGGGCGCGGAGGAGGAGAGGGCGAAGCTGCTGAGCAAGGGCCTGCGGGTCGATTATGTCGGCTTCCTGCTGGTCGCGATCGGGCTCGGCTCGCTGGAATACGTACTCGACGAAGGCCAGCGCAGCGACTGGTTCGGCTCCAACACGATCGTTTTCTTCGCGGTGCTCGCGGCGATCTCGCTCGTCGCCCTGATCCCGTGGGAGCTGACGCGGGAAGATCCCATCGTCGATTTGCGTCTGCTCGGCCGCCGCCAGTTCGCTGCGTGCTTCCTGGTCATGCTCGGCACCGGCGCGGTGCTGATCTCGACGACGCAGCTTTTGCCCCAACTGCTCCAGACCGAGCTGAATTACACGGCCATGCTGGCGGGGCTCGCTTTGTCGCCCGGCGGCATTGCGACATTGGTGCTGATGCCGGTGGTCGGCCGCCTCGTCAGCACGGTGCAGCCGAAATATCTCATCATGTTTGGCGCGGCGATTGTTGCGTTCTCGATGTGGCATCTGACCGGCCTGACCGGTGACATTACCTATGGCTATGCGGCGACGTCGCGCATCTTCCTCGCGCTCGGTCTGCCCTTCCTGTTCCTGCCGGTGACGACCGCGTCCTATGACGGCGTGCCGCCGGACAAGACCAACCAGGCCTCCGCGCTGATCAACGTCGCCCGCAACATCGGGGGATCGATGGGCGTCGCGCTGGCACAGACTGTTCTGGCGCTACGCCAGCAGTTCCATCAGAGCCGCCTGATCGAGCATGCTGCGCCATCCGATCTCGGCTACCAGCAAACCATTGATTCCATGACGCGCTACTTCCAGGCCCAGGGCTCGAATGCAGGCGATGCGGCGTCACAGGCGGTCGCCTGGGTCGGCCGCACCCTGCAGCAACAGGTCGACTTCCTCGCCTATATCGACGTGTTCTGGACGCTTGCGATCGTCGCGATGCTGATGATCCCCACGGCCGCCGTGCTGCGCCCGATCAATCTCGCCGCGCCGTCGCGAGGGCATTGAGGCAGGGCCGCCGCCACTTTCGTCATTGCGAGCGCAGCGAAACAATCCAGAATCTCTCCGTGGAGGTAGATTGAATTGCTTCGTCGCAAGGGCTCCTCGCAATGACGGGGTGAGAGGCGTGGCCCACCTGACTCACCCCACCGCTTCCTTCCGCCCTGGCCCGCCATGCACATGCACCTGCTTGGCATGCAGTACCTCGCCGCATTCCGAGCACACCATCACCGGATCGAACAGCTTGCCGCAAGTCTTGTGCTCGTGCAGCAGCGGGCGGCCGCGCTCGTCGCCCATGTGGGGTGTCGCCCCAGGAACTGACTTGAATGATCAATACTATTTGCCAGCACATTAGGTCGCGCGCGGTTTGACGGTTCTATTTTAGAACTATAGCCTTCGCTGCAGTCACATGCTCATCGAGGAGGCGACCTTGCCCAAGCGAAACGCGACAGCCGCCGTTATCGGGGCCGGCGATTTCATCGGCTCCGAGATCGCCAAGAAATTTGCCGTCGAGGGATTTTCGATTTTCGCCGGCCGCCGCAACGGCGACAAGCTGGCGCCACTGGTGAAGGACATCGAGGCCGCCGGCGGCGAGATCCAGGCGCGCTCGCTCGATGCGCGGAAGGAGGAGGAAGTCATCTCCTTCCTCAACGACGCTGACAAGCACGCGCCGCTGGAAGTCTGCATCTTCAATGTCGGCGCCAACGTCAATTTCCCTGTTCTCGACACCACGGAGCGCGTCTTCCGAAAGGTGTGGGAGATGGTCTGCTATTCCGGCTTCCTCGCGGGCCGCGAGGCGGCGCGGCTGATGCTGCCGCGCGGTGGCGGCAAGATCTTCTTCACCGGCGCGACCGCGTCCTTGCGTGGCGGCAGCGGCTTTGCCGCCTTCGCCAGCGCCAAGTTCGGCTTGCGCGCCGTGGCGCAGGCGATGGCGCGGGAGCTCGGGCCGAAGAACATTCACGTCGCCCATCTCATCATCGATTCCGGCGTCGACACAGAATGGGTGCGGCAGCGCCGGCTCGAAGCGCTCGGGCCCGATGCGCTCGACAATCCGGATCTCCTGATGCCGCCGTCGGCTGTCGCTGAGTCCTATTGGCAGCTCTACCAGCAGCCCAAGAGCGCCTGGACCTTCGAGATGGAGATCCGCCCGTTCGGAGAGAAATGGTGACCGCGGCACGAGACTGCGGCTAGACTGATCCCAATACAAACCGAAATCCGGGAGGCCCCTACGTGAAGACCGCGATCACCGAGCTGTTCGGCATCGAGCATCCCATCATCCAGGGCGGCATGCATTTCGTCGGCTTTGCCGAGCTGGCGGCTGCCGTATCCAATGCCGGCGGGCTCGGCATCATCACCGGTCTCACGCAGAAGACACCGGAGCTGCTGGCGAAAGAGATCGCGCGCTGTCGCGACATGACCGACAAGCCGTTCGGCGTGAATCTGACCTTCCTGCCAACCTTCGCCGCGCCGCCTTATCCGGAATATATCGCCGCGATCGTCGAAGGTGGCATCAAGGCGGTGGAGACCGCGGGCCGCAGTCCCGAGCAATACATGCCGGCACTGAAGGCCGCCGGCATCAAGGTGATCCACAAATGCACCTCGGTGCGTCACTCATTGAAGGCCGAGCGCATCGGCTGCGACGCCGTCAGCGTCGATGGTTTTGAGTGCGGCGGTCATCCCGGCGAGGACGACATCCCGAACATGATCCTGCTGCCGCGTGCGGCGGAGGAGTTGAAGATCCCGTTCGTCGCCTCCGGCGGCATGGCCGACGGACGCAGCCTCGTAGCTGCCCTGTCGCTGGGCGCGGCCGGCATGAACATGGGCACACGCTTCATCGCCACCAAGGAAGCTCCTGTCCATCAGAACGTGAAGAACGCGCTGGTCGCGGCGACTGAACTCGATACCCGCCTGATCATGCGGAGCCTGCGCAACACCGAGCGCGTGCTGAAGAACGCCAACGTCGATCGCCTGCTCGAGATCGAGCACGAGAAGGGCGACAAGCTCAAGATCGACGACATCCACGATCAGGTCGCGGGTGTCTATCCCAGGATCATGCTGGAGGGGCAGATGGATGCGGGCGCCTGGAGCTGCGGCATGGTCGCAGGGCTCATCCACGACATCCCCAGCTGCAAGGAACTCGTGGATCGCATCATGGGCGAGGCGGAACAGATCATCCGCAGCCGGCTGTTGGGGTTCCTGGATGGAACGGGGATGGCAAAAAAGGTCGCCTGACATGGCCAAACTTCTTAACCAATGCGGCACTTGACCGCTGGAATTGCGCGCGACGCCTCCTAAATAGAGGTAAATTACCTCTCAGATAATCAATTTCAGGAGGCGTCCGTGGTCCTGAAGAGCGTTCCTTTTGCAGCTGCCGTCGCCCTCGTGCTCGCAGGGGGCGGTGTTGCGCGCGCTGACGAGTACAAGCCTGACGAATATTTCGGTCTCGATCTCTCCAAGGCCGTGCTGTCACCGAAGCGGCTCGGACCTGAGACGCAGTTCGCGCCGGTCGCGCTGGAAGCGAAGGGCGGCAACGAGGCGCAGGCGCGTGCCGAGCCGGTCGACGTGCCGAAGAAGGTCGCCGCCGAACGCGTGCACGTGGCCGAGCCGAAGGTCGCGCACGTCAAGCCCGCGCAGCCGCGTGGCGCAGCACGCACCAGGCTCGCCCATCGCCACGGCAATCCGCTCGACGCACAGGCGATGGATACCCGCATCCAGACCTGGCCGTGCCGGTCCGGCGGCATCTGCAACTGGAAGCGTTGAGGCACGCAGCTGCTTCTTCGCCTCTCCCCGCGTGCGGGGAGAGGCCGGAATTTGCGCGTAGCGCGGATTCCGGGTGAGGGGCTCTCCGCGAGTCCGACTCTCACCGTCCCCGCGGAGACTCCCCCTCACCCCAACCCTCTCAGCGCGAGCGAAGCTCGTCGCGACCCCGCAAGCGGGGCGAGGGAGTGCACCGTTCGCCTCCGCTGGGGCCGTGCGCGTCATCCGCACGTCGCAAAACCGTAGGCGTGGAGTCAAGAAACCGTAAGGGTAGGAGTCAAACGGCGCAGGCACCTTCCGTCGCGATTCGACGAAGGTTTCCTGAATGGCATCGCTCCGCGCCTCGCGCGCATGGACCCGGCGACAATTCCTGGTCCGCTCGACCTCAAGCCTCGCCGTTGCTTCGCTCGGCACGCTCGCAAAGCCATCCCTCAGCCGCGCCGCCGACCGTCCGCAGATCGCCGGCGGTATCCAGTCCGGCGATGTCTCGGATGGCTCGGCCATGATCTGGGCGCGCGCGGATCGACCCGCGCGGATGCAGGTGCAGTACTCGACCGTCGAAAGCTTCAAGACGATCATTGCGTCGGCTTCCCGCGACGCGCTGCCCGATGCCGACTTCACCGCAAAGCTGCAGCTCGACGATCTGCCGTCCGGGCAGGACATCTTCTATCGCGTTCGGTTCGACGACGTCGCCACCGGCATCGCCGGCGAAAGCCGCACCGGACATTTCCGCACGGCGCCGGCCGCGGGTAAGTCGATCTCGTTCGTGTGGTCCGGCGACGTCGCGGGGCAGGGCTGGGGCATCGACATCGCGCGCGGCGGCTATCGCAGCTATCGCACCATGCTCGATAATCGCCCGGACTTCTTCATCCACTCCGGCGACCATATCTACGCCGACTGCACCATCCCCTCCGAGCAGAAGCTGCCGAACGGCGAGACCTGGCGCAATCTGGTGACCGAGGAAAAAGCCGAGGTCGCGCACACGCTGGCGCAGTTCCGCGGCAACTACAAATACAATCATCTCGACGAGCATTTTCGCGCCTTCCACGCAGACGTCCCGATGTTCGCGCAGTGGGACGACCACGAGGTCACCAACGACTGGTCGCCGACGGGCAGCTTCGACGAAGCTGGCCATGAGGACGACGGCACGCCGCGCCTGGTCGCGCGCGCGCGCCGCGCCTTCTTCGACTTCATGCCGATCCGCGACATCGGCCCGCGAAAGGACCGGGTCTATCGCAAGATCGCCTACGGTCCGCTGCTCGACGTCTTCATGATCGACATGCGCAGCTATCGCGACGACAGCTGGAACAAGGGCGACGACCACGGCGGCTGGATTCTCGGCGCCGAACAGCTCGCCTGGCTGAAGCGGGAACTTGCTGCCTCGCGCGCAACCTGGAAGGTGATCGCGGCCGACCTGCCGATCGGCCTGGTCAGCATGGACGCCGTCGCGCTCGGCAATGGTGCGCCCGACCGGCGCGAGCACGAGATCGCCGATTTGCTCGGGTCCATCAAGCGCGCGGGCGTGCGCAACATCGTCTGGCTCACCGCCGACATGCACTACACCGCCGCGCACTATTACGATCCGAACAAGGCCCAATTCCAGGAGTTCGAGCCGTTTTGGGAGTTCGTTTCCGGACCGCTCCATGCCGGCAGTTGGGGCCCGGGCGAGCTCGACAACACCTTTGGCCCGGTCGCGATGTACCAGAACGGCTGCAGCGAGGCGCAGGGCGAGAATCTGGCGCCCTGCTTCGGCCTGCAGTTCTTCGGCCGCGTCGACATCGACGGCGCCAGCGGCGTGATGACGGTGACGCTGAAAGACGTCGACAACCGCGACCTCTGGTCGGTCGATATCGTGCCGCAGCCCCAGGCCCGCCCGGCCGTGGTGGCGCAGCATTCGTGAGGGGCCTAACCCGATCTTGATTGGCCGCAGCGCCCATCCCGCGCTATAGTGCCCGTTCCCGCCACCTCCTTTCCATCACCGAAGAGTCTGCTCACGCGGCATTGCCGCGCGCATCCGGTGGGCTGAAATATGTCAGGAGCTTTTTCATGGACAATCTGAAGACACAGGGCATCAGCATGCCCAAGCTCGGCCTCGGCACCTTCCGCATGCAGGGCGATGACTGTCGCGCCGCGGTGGAGAGCGCGCTGTCGATCGGCTATCGCCACATCGACACCGCCGAGATGTACGCCAATGAAGAGCCGATCGGCGCTGCGCTCGCCGCCGCCCGCCTGCCGCGGAGCGAGCTGCATGTGACGACCAAGGTCTGGCACGAGAATCTGGCGCCGGACGCGATCCGCCGTGCCTTCGACACGAGTCTGAACAAGCTCGGGCTGGATCATGTCGATCTCTATCTCGTGCACTGGCCGTCGAAGTCGGCAAACTGGGGTGCGGTGTTCGAGACCTTGATGAAGCTGAAGGAGGAGGGGCGCACGCGGGCCATTGGCGTTGCCAATTTCACCACGGCGCTGCTCAAGATCGCGATCGAGGACATCAAGGCGCCGATTGCCTGCAACCAGATCGAATATCACGCCATGCTCGATCAATCGAAGGTGCTGGCCTATCTCCAGGCCAAGTCGATCCCGCTGGTTGCCTATTGTCCGCTGGCGCAGGGGCGCTTTGCTTCTGATCCGGTGCTGAGCGAGATCGGCGCCAAGCACAATGCGACCGCAGCCCAGGTTGCGCTGAAATGGCTGCTTGACCAAAACGGCGTTGCCGCGATTCCGAAGGCCTCGCGCCGCGAAAGCCAGCAGGCCAATCTCGACGCGCTGAAGATCATGCTCGACGATGCCGACCGCAACAAGATCGCGGCGCTGCCCAAGGATCGACGGTGCGTCAATCCCGGCTTCGCGCCGGCGTGGGATTAGGCTCTTCGACACAGCTGCAAACGCAAAGAAATGGCCCCGCGAGGGGCCATTTCCATATTGCGTTGCGCGTTAGTCCCAGTGATGACGGTGACCGCGCTTGACCACCACGACACGGTCGTGATGATGCCAGCCGCGATGCCAGCCGTTGTCGCGATGCTCGCGCATTTCGGCGCGGGCGCCGTAGCCGTAGCTGTGATGGTGACCGTTCCTGATCACCACCGTCTCTGCACTGGCCAGCGTCGGCGCCGCAACCGCGAGCGCACCCAGAGCGGCAACGACATAACCAAGCTTCTTCATGATGTCCTCCTCCAATCGAATGCAAATTTAAACTTCGCATTCGTGTGAACGTTCCGGAGGAACGGGAAGAGATTTCTGAACAGCCGTTCAGGTGGTTTAATCGCAGCGCTGTTGCGACGGGGTCGGTGCACCAGTCGCAACGTATTTACCGTCCTTGATCGTGTACACACCGCGCTCGCTGCGATTGTAGATTGCGCGGAGGCTACCTTGGTTTGAGAGCAGCAGGCCGAACTCACGCGTCTGCTGGAGCGAAGGGAAGTACACCATCACATTGATCACGCCCTCGGCGTTGACCGCTGCGGACACCACCTCGTTTTCGTCCTTGGCGTCGCCGAAATTGCGCCGGTACATCACCCTTCCGTCTTTGCGGATTTCGTAAGTCAGCAGCGCGCCCTTGTCGCGGTCGGGCCGGGCCGCGCAATCGACCGCCCACGAGCCGAGCAGGCCCCATTGCTCGACCGTCGCCGCAAGCGTCTCCGCGCCGGCCGCGGACGTGAACGCGACCCACACCATCGCAGCCGCGATCCCGCGGCCCAGACAACGCACCATGTTCTGAAAAACCCCGCCTCGAAGAACTCCAAAGTGTAGCATTCCGCGCGCGCTCGTCCACGGCAGCGGCCAATCGCGCGCGAATTTGATCCGTGTCAATGAGGCCGGCCGCATCAGGGGTAGGATGGCGTTTTCCCGAAGGCGGAATTGGATAGACCGATGCTGAATCAAGTGATGGATTTCGCGGGCGAGGTGCTGCCGGGGAGCTGTGCCGTGCCACCTTATTCCGAGGCCGCGTTTCTGGCCGAGCTGGGCGAGCGTTTGAGATCTTCGCGCGCCCGCTGCGAGCTGTCGCGCCGGGAATTGGCCCGCCGCTCCGGGATTTCCGAGCGCTACATTGCCCAGATCGAGGCCGGCAAGGGCAACGTCTCGATCGTGCTGCTGCTGCGGCTGGCCTCCGCGATCCACGGCAGCCAGCCCCAAGTAGCCTAACAGGTCGCCTGAAGCTTAGGCCCGCTTCTCCACATTGGCGCTGCGGGCCGGCACGCCGAACTCCTTGCGGCAGACTTCGGCGAGCACGGCGACGCCCTCGCGGATCTGCTGATGCGAGGGGCTTGCAAAGCACAGCCGCAGCCGCGAGCTGGAATGGGGTTTGTTGGTCGACCATTCCGGCCCCGGATTGATCGAGACGCCGGCGGCGAGCGCGGCCTGATAGAGCTTCAGCGTGTCGACCTGGTCGGGCAACTTGACCCAGAGGAAGATGCCGCCCTTGGGCTCCTCGAATTCGGCCGCGGTGCCGAACTGCTCGTTGAGGGCTTCCATCAGCGTATCGAGCTTGGTGCGCAGCGACTTCGTCAGTGCCGGCACGTGGGTCGAAAAATGCGGCTTGCAATAGGTCGCAAGCACCATCTGCTCCAGCGCGCCGGAGCCGGCATCCGTCTTCAGCGCCAGCATGCGCGACATCACGTCCCAGGGCGCGACGATGAAGCCGACGCGCAGCGCCGGTGCGATCGATTTCGAGAACGAGCCGATATGGATCACGCCGCCGTTCGGGCTCATCGCATGGATCGCCGGCGGCCGCTGTCCGGACCAGACGAGATCGGCATAGCAATCGTCCTCGAAGATGGGCACGCCATGTTCAGCCGCGAGACGTACCAGCTCAGCCCTGCGGCTTTCCGGCATGATGCTGCCGGTCGGGTTCTGCACGGTCGGGATCGTGTAGATGTATTTTGGCCGGATGCCGCGGCCCTTCAGATCGGCCAGCGTCGCGGCCAGCGCGTCCATGCGCATGCCGTCCTTGTCGAGGGGAACGCCCACCACGTTAACGCCGATCCGCGCCAGGCGGGTCAACGAGCCCTGATAGCTGTCCTGCTCGAAGATCACGGTATCGCCGCGCGTCAGCAGCGTCGCGTTGACGAGGTCGAGCGCCTGGAGCGAGCCGGAGACGATCAGGAGATCGTCGACCGTGCAGTTGATGCCGGCATCGCGCTTCAGCTTTGTCACCAGGAATTCGCGCAAGGGCAGATACCCCTGCGGACCATGCGCCAAGCCGTAAGTGGCAAGCGAGCGGCCTTCGCGCCGCAGCACCGTGCTGGTGGCTTCGATCAGCTCATCCAGCGGCACCTGCTCGGAGTCGTTGTTGCCGCCGACAAAGCTGTATTTGGCCAGGCCCGTCCAGCGCGCAGAGGGGGCCGGCAGCCCTGCGGGGAACAGGGGCGCGAAATCGAAGCTGGACGTCATGGGAGCGTTCCTCGTTTTGTTCTTGTTGAGCGGCCGGCTTGGTGCCGGCCTGCCTTACTTTTTGATGGGCCGTCCTCGTCGGACGGGCCTTACTTTTTGCCGGCCGTCCTCGTCGGACGTCCTTGGCTGATGAAAGCGTAATGCGCATTGGCGACGCCGCCAACCATCAAGGCCTCGACCACGGGCTCGGCGATCTCGCCCGTGGCAGCCCAGTCGACGAGGAAATTGGCCCCGGTCCCGCCGCGCACGTCGTCGGTCGGAATGAAGATCGAGACGGTGGCGAGCGGCTTGAGCGCCACCGGCGCCTTCAGGTAGCTCTCGACCTGCTTGCCCGCAGTGTCGAAATAGGCGATGCGTTTGACCACCAGTGCTTGCGTCTCGGAGGCGTTGTGAACGCTCAGCGTCACCGAGAAGTCGACGCGCAGCTTGCCCTGGCTCATCGCAACGCTGGAATAGGCCGGCACGTAGAACCCGCCCGACACCGCGAGCTCCTCCTTTGGCAGCGCCGTCAGCGATTCGGCAAAGTTTTGCTCGATATTGACCTTGGACTGCGCGGCCACAGGCGCGGCGGGCGCGAACGGACCGAGCAGGGCTATCAGCCAGAGCACGATCCGCATGTGACGAATTGCTCGCTTGCCGCGCCGCAACCTGTCTCTAGGGTGCGGCAAAACGGACCAATTTGGCATGCACGAGCTCATTCGCGACATCACTCTCTGTATTCTGTTTGCCTGGATGCTGGGCCTGCTCGCCCATTTTTCCCGGCAACCATTGATCCTGGCCTACCTTATCGCCGGCTTCTGCATAGGTCCATTCGGGGCCGGCTGGGTTAAGTCACAGGAATCGATCAGCGTCATCTCCGAGCTTGGCCTGATCTTCATGCTGTTCATGATCGGCCTGGAGATCGACCTGAAGAAGATCGTGCGGGCGGGCAAGGTGATCCTGTTCGCGGCGGGTGGCCAGCTGCTCGGCGGCTGCCTGCTCGGGGGGCTGTTCTTCATCGGCATCGGGCTGTCGCTCGGCGGCGGGCATTTCGATGCGGTCTATCTCTGCGTCGCCTGTGCGCTGTCGAGCACCGTCATCATCGTCAAGGTGCTCTACGAGAAACGCGAGCTCGACACGCTGCCCGGCCGCATCACGCTCGGTGTGCTGGTGCTCCAGGACATCTTCGCCATCCTGTTCCTGGCGGTGCAGCCGAGCCTCGCCAATCTCGAAATCGGCGTCATCCTGATCTCGATCGGCCGCGTCGCGGTGCTGGTCGCCGCCGCGCTGCTGGTCAGCCGCTATGTGCTGCCGCGCCTGTTTCACCAGATCGCGCGCCGTCCCGAGCTGATCCTGCTCGGCGCGCTCGCCTGGTGCTTCCTCGTCGCCGAGACCGCCGAGCAGTTGTCGCTGTCACGCGAGATGGGCGCGCTGATCGCCGGCGTCTCGCTCTCGACCTTTCCCTACGCGCTCGACGTCACCGCCAAGGTCACCACGCTGCGCGACTTCTTCATCACGCTGTTCTTCGTCGCGCTGGGCATGACCATTCCCGTGCCCGGCCTTTCCGTGATCGGGCTTGCGCTGATGATCGCGGCGTTCACGGTGGTGAGCCGCCTCGTCACCACCTTTGCTCCGCTCTATCTGATGAAGCAGGGGCTGCGTGCGAGCCTGCTGCCGGCCCTCAACCTCGCGCAGATCTCCGAGTTCTCCCTGGTGGTGATCCAGACCGGCGTCTCCGACCACCACATCGCAGCCGAGACGGCGAACGCGGCCTCCTTCGCCTTCGTGGTGCTGGCGGTGCTCTCGACCTTCGCGATGAGCCGCAGCGACGAGATCACCCGCTGGGCGATCGGCCCGTTGAAGCGGATCGGCCTGCGCGACCTCGACCATGGCAACGGCCATGCCGAGGAAGGGCATGAGGGCGGCCATGGCGAGGCGCGCC
Organism: Bradyrhizobium betae; assembly: GCF_004123905.1. Lineage (GTDB taxonomy): Bacteria > Pseudomonadota > Alphaproteobacteria > Rhizobiales > Xanthobacteraceae > Bradyrhizobium > Bradyrhizobium betae_A. Next base: position 42,067 of record NZ_MZXW01000037.1, on the reverse strand, counting down.
GGATCGTCATCCTCGGCTTTTTCCGTGCGGCGAGCGCGCTTTTGGCCGAGATCGAACGGCAGGCCCCGGTGCTGCTAGAGCAGATCACCGTGATCGACTTCAACCCCAATGTGTATCAGACGCTGCTCTCGCGCGGTTTGCACGTGATCTATGGCGACATCAGCAGCGCCGATACGCTGCTCCATGCCGGAATCGGCAAGTCCGAGATGATCATCCTCAGCGTGCCGGATGCGCTTCTGAAGGGCGCCAGCAACGAGAAGCTGGTCCGCCACGTCCGCACCCTGAACCCGACCGCCATGATCGTCGCCACGGCCGATCTCTTGTCGGATGTCGGCGAGCTCTACGAGGCCGGCGCCAGCTACGTTACGGTGACCCGGCTCAGCGACGCTCATGAGCTGTTTACCGTGATCGAAGCCGCCCAGGCCGGCCTTCTGGCCGACAAGCGGGCCGAGCTCGATCAGCGGCTTGGCGAGCGGCGTGAAGTGCTGCCCTGACCGCGGCCCGGCGGCCTTCTGCCCGCGCCGGCCGCGCCTATATCCCTGGTATCTTCGGTGCAAGCCCGTCCCTCGGCAGGTCCGCTGCCCGGAATATGTGGTTGCGTCCAGGACACTAGCGCCCCGGCCCAAGTCGGGCTAAGGCGTCCGGCTAAGCCTCCGGCTCATAACCGATAGAGATTGGGAAATGCCCGATAGCGTTCAGGAAGTCCTGCAGGCCTTTGCCCGGGGTGAGCTCGTGGTCGTCACCGACGACGAGGACCGCGAGGGCGAGGGCGATCTGATCGTCGCCGCCTCGCTCTGCACCGCGGAGAAAATGGCGTTCATCATCCGCCATACCTCCGGCATCGTCTGCGCGCCTGTGACCACCGAGGACGCGCGCCGGCTGCGGCTCGATCCGATGGTCGCCCATAACGATTCCGCCCACACCACCGCGTTCACGGTCTCGATCGACTACAAGCCCGACGGCGGCACCGGCATTTCGGCCGAAGAGCGCGCCTCGTGCTGCCGCGCGCTGTCCAATCCCAATGTCGGCGCCAACGACTTTGCCCGGCCCGGCCACATCTTCCCGCTGATCGCCAAGGACGGCGGCGTGCTGCTGCGCTCCGGCCATACCGAGGCCGCGGTCGACCTCTGCAAGCTCTCCGGCCTGCCGCCGGTCGGCGTCATCAGCGAGCTGATGAACGACGACGGCAGCGTGATGAAGGGCGAGCAGGTCGCGCAGTTCGCCGCCAGGCACAAGCTCAAGCACGTCACCATCGCCGACATGATTGCGTACCGGCAGGCGCGCGAAAAACTGATCGAGCGGGTCGCGACCTTCGTCACCGAAAGCCCGATCGGCCCCTTGCAGGGTTATGCCTACCGCTCACCGTTCGATTCCATCGCCCACGTCGCCTTCGTCTATAACGGCGTCGGAGACGGCAAGAACGTGCTGACGCGCTTCCACAAGCCGAACATCGTCAAGGACATTTTCACGGGCCACAAGCGCATGGCAGCGGTGCTGGAGCACTTCAAAAAGTCCGGCCGCGGCGTGCTGGTCTATTTGCGCGACGGCGCGGCCGGCGTCCCGGTGTCGGCACTGCCGGACGAGAGCGCGACCGAGGCCGACCGCAACCGTCAGTGGCGCGAAGTCGGCGTCGGCGCGCAGATCCTGCGCGATCTCGGCGTCACCTCGATCCGCCATCTCACCTCCTCGGTGCATGACTACAAGGGCCTGTCGGGCTTCGGCATCGAGATCGTCGCCAACGAGCAGCTCGAGAGTTAGCGCTGTCATCCCGGGCTTGCGCTTCGCATCCCCGGGATTCACGCAGACCCCATCCATCTGCAACGCAATTGCACTTGTTGCCGCGGCGCTTTAGTTTGTCGGGCAAATTTTGACGGAACCAGACGAAAGGACGTTTTCATGAGCGTGCGCCCTCAGGCCAAGGACAAGCCGGCTGCGGCTTCTTTCCAGTGGGACGATCCGTTCCTGCTCGACGAGCAGCTCACCGAAGACGAACGCATGGTGCGCGACACCGCGCGCGCCTATGCCCAGGACAAGCTGCTGCCGCGCGTCACTAAGGCCTATCTCGAAGAGAAGACCGATCGCGAGATTTTTAACGAGATGGGCGAGCTCGGTCTGATTGGCATCACGCTGCCTGAGGAATATGGCTGCGCCAATGCGAGCTACGTCGCCTACGGCCTCGTCGCGCGTGAGATCGAGCGGGTGGACTCAGGCTACCGCTCGATGAACTCGGTGCAGTCCTCGCTGGTGATGTATCCGATCTACGCCTATGGCGACGAGAACCAGCGCAAGAAGTACCTGCCGAAGCTCGCCAGCGGCGAGTGGGTCGGCTGCTTCGGCCTCACGGAGCCCGACGCCGGCTCCGACCCGGCCGGCATGAAGACCCGCGCCGAGAAGGTTTCCGACGGCTATCGTCTCACCGGCAGCAAGATGTGGATCTCGAACGCGCCGATCGCCGACGTGTTCGTGGTCTGGGCCAAGTCGGCCGAGCACGACAACCAGATCCGCGGCTTCGTGCTGGAAAAGGGCATGAAGGGCCTGTCCGCGCCGAAGATCGGCGGCAAGCTCTCGCTCCGCGCCTCCATCACCGGCGAGGTCGTGATGGACGGCGTCGTGGTCCCTGAGGACGCCCTGCTGCCCAACGTCTCCGGCCTCAAGGGCCCGTTCGGCTGCCTCAACCGCGCCCGCTACGGCATCTCCTGGGGCGCGCTCGGCGCCGCTGAGGACTGCATGCACCGCGCCCGCCAGTACACGCTCGACCGCAAGCAGTTCGGCAAGCCGCTCGCCGCGACCCAGCTGGTGCAGAAGAAGCTCGCCGACATGGAGACCGAGATTGCGCTCGGCCTTCAGGGTTCGCTTCGCGTCGGCCGCCTGATGGACGAGGGCAAGTTCGCGCCCGAGATGATCTCGATCATGAAGCGCAACAATTGCGGCAAGGCCCTCGACATCGCCCGCGTCGCCCGCGACATGCATGGCGGCAACGGCATCTCGGCCGAATATCACGTGATGCGCCACGTCCATAACCTCGAGACGGTCAACACCTACGAGGGCACCCACGACGTCCACGCCCTGATCCTGGGACGCGCGATCACGGGCATTCAGGCGTTTTTCTGAGCAAAGGTACTTCGGCGTGGAATTGCGTCATGGCCGGGCAAAAGCGCGAAGCGCGTCTTCGCGCCAGATGTCCCGGCCATCCACGTCTTAGCTCGAGCGAAGACGTGGATGCCCGGCACAAGGCCGGGCATGACGAAGTCAGCAAGGTATGAGCAAGCCATGTCCGACAACGACGACGTCCCGTTCAACCGCAATTTTCCGCTTAAAGCAGGTGTCGTCGAGGAAGTCCGCCCTGGTGTGCGGCGTGTGCTCTGTAACAATCCGAGCCCGTTCACCTTCACCGGCACGGTCAGCTACATCGTGGGCACCGGCAAGGTCGCGATCATCGATCCCGGTCCGGACGACGAGGCGCACGCGAAAGCGCTGCTCGATGCTGTCAGCGGCGAGACGGTGAGTCATATCTTCGTCACCCACACCCACCGCGACCATTCGCCGAACACTCCACGGATCAAGCAGGCGACCGGCGCGCCGGTTTATGCCGAAGGCCCGCACCGCGCCTCGCGCCCGCGCTTCGAGAGCGAGAAGCACAATCCGGAATCCGGCTCAGACCGCGACTTCGTGCCCGATATCAGGATTGCCCATGGCGACGTCGTCGAAGGCGACGGCTGGCGGCTCGAGGCCGTGGCGACGCCCGGCCACACCGCCAACCATCTCGCCTTCGCCTGGCCGGAGCGAAAGTTCAATTTCGTCGGCGATCACGTGATGGGCTGGTCGACCTCGATCGTGGCGCCCCCCGACGGCTCGATGATCGACTACATGGATTCGCTCGACCGGCTCGCCGCGCGCGATGAGGATCTGTATTTCTCCGGCCACGGTCCGGAAATCCCGGACGGCCCGCGTTTCGTGCGCTTCCTGATCCGCCACCGCAAGGCGCGCGAGGCCTCGATCCTGCATCGCCTCGCCAAGGGCGAGACCGACATCCCGACCATGGTGCGCGCGATCTATATCGGCATCGATCCCAGGCTGACGACGGCCGCCGGCTATTCCGTGCTGGCGCATCTGGAAGATCTGGTTGCCCGCGGCGTGGTGGCAACCGATGGCGATCCCGTGATTGGCGGGACATACAGGATGACGGGCGCCTAGCCCGCCGTCACTTCTTCACCGTCTTCGCAGGCGCCTTCGGCGGCGCCACCGGCGTCTTCTTCACCGGCTTGAGCGCATCAGCGTCCGCCGCCGTGTTGAGATCGTCGATGAATTTTGTCACGCGCGCGGCGTTGCTGCCGAGGTCGCTGTCGAAATAGCGCGAGGCAGAACGGATATCGACGCGGGAATCGTCGCCGTCAGGCACGACCCTGATCGAGATGTCCTCACGAAAACCCATGATCGGCGTGCGCGCCACGGCCTCGATGCGGCCGATGCGGCGCGGCGGCTGCGGCGAGCGCTCGTCGATGACAAGCCATTTGCGCTTGTTGACGAGCTGGAGCGCAATCGCATAGGCGCGGTCGACCGGAATCTCGAGCTCGATCGGCTCGATATCAGGATAGAACTGACGCTGCTGCTCGGCCGAATAGAGGCCGGCGTAAACGGCCGTGTTGGCGCCGTCGCCGGTGCGCAGGCGCGCCAGCGCGTCGAAGCGGGGCGGGTCGATCGGATCGGTGGTGATGTCGTGGATCGCCGGCAGCTTGCGGTATTGCAGGGCGAGATAGGCGGGGTAGGCGAGGATCGCACCGTCGATCAGGAAGGCAATCAGGATGCGGGCCATGCCGCGCGAGCCGTTCTGCCAGATCGCGGCAAAGCCGGCGAGGCCGAACAGGATCGAGAGCGCGGCAATAGCCAGCCCGCCGAAGAAGGTGACGACCGCGGGCTTCGGCTCCAGAAAGCCGAAACGGACGATGATGATCGACACCACCACCGCCACCACCGCGAACACCGCCAGATTGCGCGCCCAGCTCGCGAGGCTGGACACGGGCTCCGTCTGATAGGGAGCGGAAAACCTGCGGGCCATCGGGTGGGTTCTGCCGGGGTTTTGAAGGCCAGCCGATCTGGCGCGACGATGGGCCGTTGAGACCACGGCCCAGCGGCAAATTCAAGAGTTGCCGGGTTGTTACGGCCCGTCATCCCGGGTCGGCTCATCGCGCCCCCCCAGAATGACGTTCATACGCTGGCCTTACGCCGCCGCGTTCGGGAAGCGGTAATCTTTGAACTGGTCGCGCAGGGCCGTCTTCAGGATCTTTCCCGTGGCCGTATGCGGAATGCCGTCGACGAAGGCGACGTCGTCCGGCATCCACCATTTGGCGATCTTGCCGTCCATGTATTTCAGGATGTCCTCGCGGCTGGCCTGCTGGCCCTGCTTGAGCTGCACGATCAGCAGCGGCCGTTCGTCCCATTTGGGATGGAATACGCCGATCACGGCGGCCTCCGCCACGGCGGGATGGCCGACCGCGAGGTTCTCGAGGTCGATCGAGGAGATCCACTCGCCGCCGGACTTGATCACGTCCTTGGAGCGGTCGGTGATCCGCATATAGCCGGCCTCGTCGATGGTCGCGACGTCGCCGGTGTCGAAGAAGCCTTCTTCGTCGAGAATGTTGGCATCGATGCGGAAGTAGGCCTTGGCGACGGCCGGGCCGGAGACCTTGAGGCGGCCGAAGGTCGTGCCGTCCCACGGCAATTCCTTGCCGGCATCGTCGGTGATCTTCATCTCGACCGCGAAGGGCGCATAGCCCTGCATCTGGAGCACGTCGAGCTTGGCATCGCCGGTCGCGTTCTGGAACGGCGGCTTCAGCGCCGCGACGCTGCCGATCGGACTCATCTCGGTCATGCCCCATGCGTGGCGGACGTTCGAGCCCATGTCGAGGAAGGCCTTGATCATCGAGCGCGGCATCGCCGAGCCGCCGCAGATCACCATCTTCAAATCCGGCAGCTTCAGATTGTTGGCGGCCATGTGCTGGAGCAGCATCAGCCACACCGTCGGCACGCCGGCGGTGTGCGTCACCTTCTCGGTCGAGAGCAGCTCGTAGACCGAGGCGCCGTCGAGCTTGGCGCCGGGCATCACCAGCTTGGTGCCCTGCGAGGGCGCGGAGAAGGCGATGCCCCAGCTGTTGGCGTGGAACAGCGGAACCACCGGCAGCATTGTCTCGGATGCGCTGGTGCCGAGCGCGTCGACATTGTTGGCCATCAGCGCGTGCAGCACGTTGGAGCGATGCGAGTACAGCACACCCTTCGGATCGCCCGTGGTGCCCGACGTGTAGCACATCGCGGCTGCCGTGTTCTCGTCAAAGTCCTTCCATTTGAATTGGCCGTCGGCCTCCGCGATCCAGTCCTCGTAGGCGACCACATTCTTCAGCGTGGTCTCAGGCATGTGCGCCTTGTCGGTGAGCACGATGTAGCGTTCCACGCTCGGCAGCTTGTCGGCGATCTTCTCCAGGACCGGAACGAAGGTGATGTCGGTCATCACGATGCGGTCCTGCGCATGGTTGATGATCCAGGCGATCTGCTCGGGGAAAAGGCGGGGATTGACGGTATGGCAGATGGCGCCGATGCCCATGATGCCGTACCAGACTTCGAGATGGCGCCAGGTGTTCCAGGCGATCGTTGCGACGCGATCGCCGAGCTTGATGCCGTCGCGTTCCAGCACCTGCGAGACCTTAAGCGCGCGCTTGTGGATTTCGCCATAGGTGGTGCGATGGATCGGTCCCTCGACCGATCGCGTGACGACCTCCTGCTTGCCATGAATCCTGGCGGCGTGTTCGATGATCCGGTGGCAGAGCAGGGGCCAGTCTTGCATCAAACCAAGCATTCGGTCGTTCCTCCGAGAATTCGCTGGGCGGGTTGTCGCTCTCAGCGTTGGGCCAAAGAATTGTCATGAGTTTTAGCCTGCCGGAGTTTCGCCGCAAATGGTCTTGTCGCGGCTATATGTCCGCCGGCGCGGCAATGGTTACCGCTGCGCTGGGGCTATCGCTTGTGCTCGCGGATCGGGCGGAGGCGCGAAAATATGCCGCGCCGCTCGATATCTTTGGTCTTGGTGCACCACGGCCGCGTAAAACGGTTCATTCTGCCAGGATACCGCTACCAAAACCCCGCCCGGAGGAGGCTCCCAAAGCAACTGACGAGGCCGCCCCGGAGGCTGAGGGGAAGCCGTCGTCTCCCGACAAGCCCGGCGGCAACAAGCCCGCCGAGGCTGCACCGCCGCCAGAGAAGCAGCTTTCGGCCTGCCGGCTCGCGCTGACTGAGGAGATCGCGATCGCCCCCTCCATACCTGACATCCACGGTCCCGGCGCCTGCGGCGGCGAGGATCTGGTGCGGCTCGAGGCCATCGTGCTGCCGGACAAGCGCAAGGCGGCGGTCAAGCCTGCAGCGATCCTCCGCTGCACCATGGCGTCCGCGATCGCCGATTGGGTGCGCAAGGACATGGTGCCGCTGGCCACGAGCCTCGGCTCGACCATCAGCGATCTCGACAATTTCGACAGCTTCGAGTGCCGCGGCCGCAACCGCATCGTTGGCGCCATGCTGTCCGAGCACGGCAAGGCCAACGCCCTCGACGTTCGCGCCATCAAGCTCGCCAACGGGCAGTCGATCGGCCTGACCGACCGGACCATGTCGCGCGACGTGCGCGAGCGCGTGCTGCATTCGGTCTGCTCGCGCTTTTCGACCGTGCTCGGCCCGGGCTCGGACTGGTACCACGAGGACCATATCCATCTCGATCTCGCGCAGCGGCGCAACGACTACCGGATCTGCCAGTGGAACGTCTGGGATCCCCTGCCGCAGGTCGCACCGCTCTTGCCGGCAGAACGGCCCGAGGAGGCGCCGCCGCGCGAGGTCGCGGCCAAGCCTGAAACAAAAGAGGGCGCTGATGACGAAGCCGCGGAGAAGTCCTCCGCGCCAGCGGACAAGTCGGATGGCAAGAAAGCCCAGCCGCACAAGCCGGCAACAAAAAAGCGCCGGTAAAACCGGCGCTTTTGGATATCAGAGATTGGGAGGCGATCAGTAGCTGCCCGCCTGGCCCGTTCCGCCGCCGCCGAGCGCGAGGCGCGAGTTGTAGGGCGAGTCGCCGTGCTTGGGCTCAAGCACCACGACGATGGTGCCGACCTTGACGCGGCCATAGAGGTCGATCGCGTCCTCATTGGTCAGGCGGATGCAGCCCGACGAGATCGAGGCGCCGATATATTCCGGCTGGTTGGTGCCGTGGATGCGGAACAGCGTGTCCTTGCCGCCGGAGTAGAGATACATCGCGCGGGAGCCCATCGGATTGTCCGGACCGGGCGCAACGAAGGTCGGCACGCCGAGGCGCGAAATCTCGCCGGGGGTGGGGTGCCAGGCCGGCCATTCGGTCATGCTGCCGACCTTGGCGATGCCCGACCAGGCCATCGCTTCTTCGCCGACGGTGATGCCGTAGCGGATCGCCTTGCCGCCATCCATCACGTAGTAGAGATAATGGTTGTCGGAATCGACCACGATCGAGCCCGGCGATTCCTTGCGATGGTAATCGACGATGGCGCGCCGGAACGGCTCCGCGACCGGAGTGTTCTCGTACCGAACCTTGGCAAGGAGTTCCTTGTCCTTCGGCTTGAAGGCCTTGGTGTCGGTCGCTTCAAAATGCGTGGCCTGCATGCAGCCCGACAGCATCAGGCCAGCGGCCAAAACACCCAGCAAAACTTTCAGCGACGACATGATTTGGTTCCAATCGACAACAACAAGCTTTCGCGGAGCTTGAGCCAAGCTCAAAGACCACGACTCCGTTGACCTCTATTATCGTTGAAATCTGCCACAATTCCAGCCTTTCGGACCTTTTCCCGCGCTGCGAGACCTTACCTGTGGCTTTTTTGCCGCAAGTTTTGCGACCGGGAGCCGGTTTTTGGGCAAAGCGTGCCGAACTGTCGATTTCAGGCCACGGTGCCGCCACAAATGCAAACGCTCCGTTAATGTGCTTGTCATCATGAACTTGTCAGAATCGCGCTAAGGGCTGTCATTCTGTCGCAGGCCCTCGCTGGAGTTGTGCATGTTTTCTGTGTTCGTTCCCTCCGACTCCTCCCTCAAGAAGGCCGTCGTCGAGGACCTCGCGGCGGTCCCGGAGCATGCGGTGTGGATCGACCTGGTCAACCCGACCGCGGCCGAGGACAAGGCGGTCGAGCGGCTCTCGGGCATCGCAATCCCGACCCGGGAGGACATGCAGGAGATCGAGATCTCCAGCCGCCTCTATATCGAGAACGGCGCGCGCTACATGACCGCGACGCTGATGTGCCACTCCGATACCGACATGCCCCGGACCACGGCGGTGACCTTCATTCTCGGCGACCACCGCCTGGTGACGGTGCGCTATGACCAGCCCAAGCCGTTTGCGCTGGTCGAGGCCAAGCTCGCCCGTTCCTGCACGCCCGCGATCACCGGCGAGATGGTGCTGATGGAACTGCTGGACGCCGTGATCGACCGCTGCGCCGACATCCTGGAGCGCTGCGGCGCCGAGATCGACCAGGTCAGCCACGACATCTTCGAGCCCGAGAGCGAGCGCCACGGCCACGCCAAGCAATATTCCCAGATCCTGATATCGATCGGCCGCAAGGGCGATCTGACCTCGAAGGTTCGCGAGAGCCTGGTCTCGATCGGCCGCGTGGTCGCCTTCCTCTCGGCGGTGGTGGAAGGCGTGAAATGGTCGAAGGACATGCGCGAGCAACTCAAGACCATGCAGCGCGACGTCGTCTCGCTGACCGACCACGCCTCCTATCTCTCCAGCAAGATCACCTTCGTGCTCGACGCCATGCTCGGTGTCGTCAATCTCGAGCAGAACAACATCATCAAGCTGTTTTCGGTCATGGCTGTTGTCCTGATGCCGCCGACGCTGATCGCCTCGATCTACGGCATGAACTTCAAGGCGATGCCGGAGCTCGAATGGGCGCACGGTTATCCGTATGCGCTGGTGCTGATGCTGATCGCGGCGATCGTTCCGTACTGGATCTTCAAGTGGAAGAAGTGGCTCTGATCCCGTCGCGCTCTCGGGAAATAGTGACCGAGACCTTACGCCGGTCACAGAGACACGGCTGATGGTGTCGCAGAATAGAGCGGGATTGCGGCCGCGCCGTGATGTGTGCGCGCCGCCCCAATTCCTCCGGTAAAATTTGAGCGGTGGGCTGAACGTTTGCGCGAAACTTGTCTGCGATAACCAGCATGTTAGCCGCGAGGAACAGCCATGGTTGAAAAACACATAACGTCGCTCCGCAACGTCATCGATCTGGCGAATTATCGCCAGGTTCTGGCGAGCGGCAAGGCGGCGTCGATGTCGGCACGCCTGTGCCGGCACTGTGGTGCTCCGATGCTCGATGGCGAGAACGACGACGACTGCTCGACTGCAATCGACGCGGCCCCTCTACGGCTGCGCGAACGGTCGCGTCGGATTCGAGTCGATTGAGCAACGGACGGAAGGGCGGGCGATCCAGGTCTTGCGGCGGCGTTGTCTGGATCGCCTTGCTTCCGTCTTTCGATGAATCGATTAACGCTTCACGATTTGCGCCGTCGAGACGATGGTCTCGGTGATGACGCCGTCGCGGCTGAAGGCAGCCAGGTGCTCTTCGACATCGCGCAGCATCGCCTCGACATTCTCACCCAACGCCTCCGGAGAAGACGAAGAGTAGGTGAGCGTGCGGTGTGTCAGGTCCTGCACACTGACAGTGTGGCTGGTCTCGACGGTGATCAGCTCGGCGGGCTGAAAGGCGCTGCCGCGAAAGAACGACGGCAGATCGCGATGGGTGCGCGTGCCGCGGCCTGCTTCCTCCCAGAGCTTGGCCGGCGACCAGCGGCGGCGGATCTCGTTATAGCCATCGAGCCACGGATTACTGCCGTCGGTGGCCGAGAACGAGGCGCAGATGGCAATTGCACCACCGCGTGCGACCAGCTGGTCGATCCGCGCGAGCGTCGGCTCACGATCCATCCAGTGCAGCGCGCGGCCGATCGTCACGACGTCGAATGCGCCGATGCCGGGCCCAAGCGTCTCGACCTTGCCTTCGATCAGAGTCAGCGCGTGGCCCCCGCTCGTAGCCGCGCGTCGCGCCGCATCGAGCATTGCAGGTTCAGGGTCGACGCCGACGATGCGACCGACATACGGCGCGAAGCCGAGCGCCAGCAACCCGGGTCCGGTGCCGAGGTCGATCAGGCTGCCCTGCTTCGAGAGGCCACATTTTTGCGCGACGCTGCGGAAAAATTCGCCCGGGTAGGGTGGCCGCAAATTCTCGTAGAGTGACGCAGTGCTCGCGAACCGGCCCATGCTGCGCCTGCCCTAGCCTAGACGTGCTGGCCGCCGTTGATGTGGATCTCGGCGCCGTTCACGTAGGAGCTGGTATCCGTGCACAGCACGTAAATGATCTTGGCGACCTCGTCGGGCGTGCCGAGGCGGTGCATCGGGATCTGCTGCTCGACGATCTTCTCGGTGCCGGGCGACAGGATCGAGGTGTCGATCTCGCCCGGCGCGATGGCGTTGACGCGGACTCCGACACGGCCGAAGTCGGAGGCCATCTCGCGTGTGAGAGAAGCCAACGCGGCCTTGGAGGTCGCATAGGCGGCGCCCGCGAAGGGATGCACGCGCGAGCCCGCGATCGAGGTGACGTTCACGACCGAGCCCTTGGCCGTCTTCAGTTCCTCGATCAGCCCGCGTGCAATCATGATCGGCGCGAAGAAGTTGACGTGGAAGACGTGCGTCCAGGTGTCCAGATCGGTGTCGACCGAGCCGAGCCTGGAGCCACCCGGGCCCTTCGGCGAGATCGCGGCGTTGTTGACCAGCGCATGCAGCGCGCCGCCTTCGAGACGGTTGCGGATGTCGTTGATCGCGCGCGCGGTATCGGCGGGATTGCCGAGGTCGACCTGGATGTGATCCTCGGGGCCCGCGTCCCACGGGCAGTCCTCGGGAAACGCATGCCGCGAGCAGGTGATGACACGCCAGCCCGCCGACGAGAAGCGGATCACGGTGGCATGGCCGATGCCGCGGCTTGCTCCGGTCAGGAGCAGGGTGCGGCGCGGCGCATTGGACGAATGCGGCATGGACATCTTTCAGGTCGGCCTAAAGCTTACGGGTACATCCGCGTCTTGGACCATGGCTGGCCGGCTGCGTCACGGCGAAATTCGATGCGGTCGTGCAGGCGGAACGGGCGGTCATGCCAGAATTCGATGCGGGAGGGCGTGATGCGCCAGCCGCTCCAGCCCGGCGGCCGCGGCACCTCGCCGATGACGTGCTTGGCTGCGACCTTGGCAATGGCCTGCTCGAAGGCGAAGCGGCTCTCGAGCTCCTGCGACTGCTTGCTGGCCCAGGCGCCAATCTGGGCCTGCTTCGGTCGGGTCGCGAAATAGGCGTCGGCCTCGGCCTCCGTCACCGGCGTCACGTTGCCGCGGATGCGGACCTGACGGCGCAGCGACTTCCAGTGAAAAAGTAACGCTGCCTTAGGATTTGCGGCGAGTTCGCGGCCTTTCTGGCTGGCGATGTGGCTGTAGAAGACAAAACCATCGGTATCGAAGCCTTTCATCAGCACCATGCGCACGTCAGGCAGCCCGTCCGTGTCGACCGTTGCGAGCGCCATCGCGTTCGGATCGTTCGGCTCACTCTTGATTGCCTCGTTCAGCCAGGCCTCGAACAGCGCAAAAGGCTCGTCGGCGGCGGTGAAATCACCGGATGTTAAGGGTGTCTGGTGTTTCATCGAGGTCGTGTCGGTCATGTCTGGAGTCCGAGTTGCGTCCCGCGGCCCAAAACGCGTTGTTGTCCGCTACCGCCCTATATAGGGCATGGGGGCGCGTTGGCCTATCGGCGATCGGGCCGTCGAGCTTCGTCATGACGATGATTCTGATCGGGCTCGGCGCCGGCGGCTGCAGCTTTTCCCGCAACGACACCAGCGCCTATGCCAAGGCCGACGACAGCGACCTCACCGGCTCGATCGCACGGCTCGCGAAGGACGCCCCGCCCACCGAGACAGATCTCGCCTTCGCCCGCAACGCCGCCTCCGACGTGCTGAGCAAGGGCGACAAGGATTCCAGCCAGCACTGGGAAAATCCGGAAACCGGAGCGCGGGGCTCGGTCACGCCGATCGCGCAATCCTATGCGGCCGAGGACGGCCGCAAGTGCCGCGATTTCCTGGCGAGCTATGTCAACGGGAACACGGAAAGCTGGCTCCAGGGCGCCGGATGCCAAAGCAGCCGTGGCCGTTGGGAGATTCATACGCTAAAGCCGTGGCGGAGCTGAGCATGATCCGGACCCGAAGGGCCGCGTTCGCGAAAAGTGGACACCGGTTTTCCGATAAGATCATGCTCCAAACCTAGGGAATCAGGCCGCCCGACTAGTTGCAAAAATGCCACTCTCACCCCACATGGTCTGCAGGTGGGGCGGGGAGCCCTTTGAACAATTCGATTCTTGAAGGAGACGTGACGGATGCGCGACCCCTATGAGGTCTTGGGGGTGCCGCGGAGCGCCAACGCTGCCGCGATCAAGAGCGCCTATCGCAAGCTTGCCAAGAAGCACCATCCCGACAGCAACAAGGACGACCCGAAAGCCGCCGAGCGCTTCTCCGAGATCAATTCGGCGAACGAGATCATCGGCGACGAGGACAAGCGCAAGCAGTTCGACCGCGGCGAGATCGGTGCCGACGGCAAGCCGCGCTTCCAGGGCTTTCCGGGTGGCGGCGGCGGGCCGCGTGGGCGCGCGGGTCCCGGCGGGTTCGAAAACTATACGTTCCGCTCCGGCGGCGCGGGCCCTGGCCAGGGCGCCGGCGCGTTCGAGGACATCCTCAACAGCATGTTCGGCGGCGGGGTGCGCGGTGCGCGGCCCGGGGCCGGCGGCGGTGCCCAGTTCGAATTCGACACCGGCGGGATCGGACTCGATCTCGACGTCAATGTCGCCATGTCCGTCTCGCTGGAAGAGTCGGTCAAGGGTGGCGACAAGCGCGTCAAGCTGCCGAACGGCAAGGAGCTCAACGTCAAGATTCCGGCCGGCGTCACCGAGGGCCAGCAGATCCGGTTGCGGGGGCAGGGCGAGAGTGCTCAGGGCCATCCGCCGGGCGATCTCCTGATCACCATCAACATCGCGCCGCACCCGTTCTTCAAGATCGAGGGCGCCGACTTGCGGATCGACCTGCCGGTCACGCTTTACGAGGCTGTGCTCGGCGGCAAGGTCCGCGTGCCTACCCTCGGCAATGCGGTGGAGCTTTCGGTCCCGAAAAACACCTCCAGCGGCCGGACCTTCCGTCTCAAAGGTAAGGGCTTGCCGAAAATGGGCGGAACCGGGGATCTCTTCGTCACCATCAGGATTATGCTACCGGACGGGAACGACGCCGAGCTTGAGGCATTGATGGAGAAGTGGCGGGACCAGCACCCCTACAATCCACGTAGCGGGCTTGGTTAGGGCGAGATCGAACTGAAGGGGTTTCTCCAAGAGGCCTAGGGCATCGTCGCGGAGATGATGCTCATCATATGCCTGAGGCGTGGTCGCGCTTCATGTACTCGACGTGTCGGCTGTCCGGCGGGGCAGCCGATAAAAAGGTGCGGCCTCGAGAGGGGGACCAGCGCGGTACCAAAAACCCCAATCGAGGCCGCCCGCGTCGATCGGCGGATCGAACGCCGCTCATAATCGCGTGATCACCCGGTGCGATAATGAGACGCGCCCATGTCCTGATTCCAAATTTTCAATGACGGAATCTAGGCACCGCGTACTTTGAAGGACGCCCAAGCGAAGCTTGGGCTATGGCGGGTTGTTTAGCCGCCGTTTTTCTCTGCCTGGTCGTAGACTGCCTGTGCCACCTTGGTCAGGCGATCGCGGTCGCCGCCGCCACTGACGACGTAGCCGACGCCGCGCTCGGCCCAGAACAGCGCACCGTCCTTGTCCGTTTTCGCGTACCGCATCTGCGTTGCACCATTCTCGGTCTTGGCGGTGTAGATCGTGTACCGCTCGCCCGAGGCGCCCTCATACATCAGGAATGATGCCGGCCCGTTCGGCCCCGGCAACAGCCGGCCGCCGACCAGCTTCAGCCCGCTCGCCTCCAAATTCGGTGCGAACACGGTCCAGCCGCAGCGCCTGGTCAGCCAGGCCTGGAGGTGGTCGCGCTCGTTGCCGCCGACCTCGACGGGGTGGCGGACCTCGACGACGTAGAGGCGGTGGGCGTCGAGCGCGTCCGCCGTAAAGCTCTGGAAGGTCGAGGGCGCGCTGGCGGCGCCGTGCGCCACCCAGCCGGCGGTGCCGCCGGCGACAAACGCCACCAGCACGGCCGCGGCGGCGCTGTAGAGCCATTGCCGGGGGCGACGTTCCAGCCGCTCGAGCTCCAGCCGGGCCGGCACCGGCTCCTGGGCCACGGAATCGTAGCGCGCATGCAGCATCTCGGCCATGGCGCGCCAGGATTGCACCCGCTCGGCATCTTCGGGGTGGGCGGCAAGCCAGGCTTCGACATCGGCGCGGCGCTCGGCCGGCAGCTCACCGTCGATATAGGCGTGCAGCTCGTCTTCGGTAATCGGAATATTGCGGTCGTTCATATCGGTCGTCTCTGGCTCTGCGGCCCAAAAAATCTGACGCGGTTCAACTGCGCTGCTTCTCTCTCCGTGCAGCGGATGCAGCACGCGCGATGCATCAACCCTGCCATCATTTCACCCGTTTGAGCGCCGGGCGCTCACCCTCCAGCGAGGCTTTAACGTGGGCTCTCGCCCGTGCCAGGCGCGACATCACAGTGCCGATCGGTACGCCCTGGATGTCGGCAACCTCGCGGTAGCTCATGCCCTCCAGCATCACCAGCAGCAGCACCGAGCGCTGCTCCTCGACCAGCGTCGAGAGCGCCCTCTCGATGTCGCGCCCTTCGGCTTCGGTCCCGCTGGCATCCGGGTTGTTCTCCGTCAGCTGCATGAATTGCGGGCGCCTCGCCAGCGAGCGCCGCCGGTTCTTGTTGAGGTTGGTCAGGATCGTATAGAGCCAGCTCCTGACGTCGCCTCCGAGAAACAATCGCTCCGAACGTAGCGCACGCACCAGCGTGTCCTGCACCAGATCGTCGGCCGCATCCGCGTCGCGCGTGAGCGCGCGGGCATAGCGGCGCAACGCCGGGATCATGGCTTCCACACTCTGGCGAAACGCACTCATGCCGTCTTTGATGTCCTGCCGTTCGGCGCAAGCGCCACAATCATCATAACACCCGAACGGAACGGCTATTCCGGCGCTCGAAACAGCGTTAACGCCGCGTATTAGGACTGTACCGCAGGGGAGGGCTGGTGTACCTCCAGACCTCAACGAGAGCTCGACGGGACGTTAGCAAATGGCGCAGAATTCAGGTCTGATGCAGGGCAAGCGCGGGATCATCCTCGGCCTTGCCAACAACCGTTCGATCGCCTGGGGCATCGCCAAGGCATGCCACGCGGCCGGCGCAGAACTCGCCTTCACCTATCAGGGCGATGCGCTGAAGAAACGCGTCGAGCCGCTCGCCGCCGAGATCGGCGGCCTCGTGCTCGGCCATTGCGACGTCACCGATGCCGCGACCATCGACGCCGTCTTCGCGGTGCTGACGGAGAAGTGGGGCAAGATCGACTTCCTGGTGCATGCGATCGCCTATGGCGAGCAGCTCGACGGCCGCTACGTCGACACCACGCCGGAGAATTTTTCCAAGTCGATGCTGATCTCCTGCTACTCGTTCACGGCCGTGGCGCAGCGCGCCGAGAAGCTGATGACCGACGGTGGCTCGCTGATCACGCTCAGCTATTACGGCGCCGAGAAGTGGATGCCGCATTACAACGTGATGGGCGTGGCGAAGGCCGCGCTGGAAGCGAGCGTGCGCTATCTCGCCGCCGATCTCGGCGAGAAGAACATCCGCGTCAATGCGATCTCGGCGGGACCGATCAAGACGCTTGCCGCGTCCGGCATCGGCGATTTCCGCTATATCCTGAAGTGGAACGAGAACAACGCGCCGATGCGGCGCAACGTCTCGACCGAAGACGTCGGCGGCAGCGCGCTGTATTTCCTCTCCGACCTCTCGCGCGGCGTCACCGGCGAGGTGCATCACGTCGATTCCGGTTACCACGTGCTGGGCATGAAGCGTCCCGACGCGCCGGACATCTCGTTCGGTAGCAAGGACTAGCCCTGGACTGGAATGCCCGTGCCTACGATCTATTACCTTCGCCACGGCGAGACCGAGTGGAACGCGCTCGGCAGGCTTCAGGGCACCAAGGACATTCCGCTGAACGCGCGCGGGCGCGATCAGGCTGTGCAGGCCGGCGGCGTGCTGGCGGATCTCTTCAAGCGCGACGGCAAGGACAAGGCGGCGCTGCCCTATGTGTCGAGCCCGCTCGGCCGTGCGCGCATGACCATGGAACTCGCGCGCGGCAAGCTCGAGCTGCCGGTGACGGACTATGCGCTCGATGATCGCCTGCGCGAGATCGGCTACGGCAGCTGGGAGGGGCTGACGCTGGCCGAGAGCGAGGCGACCGATCCCGAAATCTATGCGAGACGCCTCGCCGACAAATGGACGGTCGGCCCCGCGGGCGGGGAGACCTACGCCGATGTGCAGGTCCGCGTGCGCGCCTGGTACGACCAGCTCCGCACCGACACTGTCGCGGTCGCTCATGGCGGCACCTGCCGGGCCCTGATGGTTTCGCTCGGGATCGAGACCCCGGCCAGCGCCGCCGAACTCTATATCGAGCAGGGCGCCGTCTACGTGTTCCGGGACGGGCGGCTCGAGAAGTTCAGTTAGGCCGGCATCGGCCATTCCGGGCCGCTGCGGGTTTGACCCCCGGCCCCCCGCGCGTTACCACACGCCGGAACCGAGCCTGCGAGCAGCAATGTCCTTCAACACCTTCGGCCACATGTTCCGCGTCACCACCTTCGGCGAGAGCCACGGGGTGGCGATCGGCTGCGTGGTCGACGGCTGCCCGCCGATGATCCCGCTCACCGAGGCCGACATCCAGCAGGATCTCGACCGCCGCCGGCCGGGCCAGTCGCGCTTCACGACCCAGCGCCAGGAGCTGGACCAGGTGAAAATCCTCTCCGGCGTGATGGCGCATCCGGAGACCGGCGTGCAGGTAACGACGGGCACCCCGATCGGGCTCCTGATCGAGAACACTGACCAGCGCTCGAAGGACTATTCCGAGATCAAGGACAAGTTTCGCCCCGGTCACGCCGACTTCACCTATGAAGCGAAGTACGGCCTGCGCGACTATCGCGGCGGCGGCCGCTCCTCGGCGCGCGAGACCGCGATGCGCGTCGCGGCCGGCGCGATCGCGCGAAAAGTGCTGCCCGACGTGAAGGTGCGCGGTGCGCTGGTGCAGATCGGCCCGCACAAGATCGACCGCGCAAAGTGGGACTGGGACGAGATTGCCAAGAATCCGTTCTTCTGTCCCGACAAGGACAAGGCGGCGTTCTTCGAGACCTATCTCGACGGCATCCGCAAGAGCGGCTCCTCGATCGGCGCGGTGCTCGAGATCGTGGCCGAAGGCGTGCCAGCAGGCCTCGGCGCGCCGATCTACGCCAAGCTCGATTCTGATCTCGCGGGCGCGATGATGACCATCAACGCGGTGAAGGGCGTCGAGATCGGCGCCGGCTTCGGTGCGGCAGAATTGACCGGCGAAGAGAACGCCGACGAAATGCGCACCGGCAATGACGGCACGCGCTTCCTGTCCAACCATGCCGGCGGGGTGCTGGGCGGTATCTCCACCGGACAGCCGATCGTGGTGCGTTTTGCCGTGAAGCCGACCTCGTCGATCCTCCAGCCGCGTCTCACCGTCGATCGCAATGGCGCCGACACCGAGATCATGACCAAGGGGCGCCACGATCCCTGCGTCGGCATCCGCGCCGTCCCTGTCGGCGAGGCCATGATGGCCTGCGTGCTGGCCGATCATTTCATTCGGGATCGCGGGCAGGTCGGGCGCTAGAGCAAAGTCTTCATGTCGCGGTACTAGCCCACCGCGCAGCTTGACGATCCCACAACTTCGTCCGCAAATGCGGACATGCAAAACTCCGAGATTCAGCGCATCACCAACTGGCTGATCGACGGCGCGAGGTCGTCGGGGACGCCGGCCGAGATGATCGCCGATGTCTGCGAGCATCTGGTCGCGGCCGGGCTGCCGCTGTCGCGGTTCGGCATCTTCATCCGCACGCTGCATCCGGAAATCTTCGGCCGCAACTTCATCTGGCGGGAAGGCCAGAAGGTCGAGATCGGCACCGTCGATTTCGAGATCCTGGAGACCCCCGAATTCGCCAAAAGTCCGCTTCGGATCGTATTCGAGGAGGGGCTGGAGGTCAGGGGCCGCATGGACGACCCCGACAGCAAGCGGTTTCCGTTCCTCGACGACATGCGCGCCGAAGGCGTGACCGACTATCTCGCGATGCCGATGCACTATCTCGACGGCTCGATCCACGCGACGAGCTGGGTCACGCGGCATCCCGGCGGCTTCAGCGACGACGACATCGCGGCGATCCGCTCCATCGTGACGCCGCTGGCGCGCGTCGCAGAGATCATCAGCCTGCGCCGCACCGCTGAGATGCTGCTCGACACCTATGTCGGCAACCGCGCCGGCGCGCGCATCCTCGGCGGCCAGATCCGCCGCGGCCACAACGACACCATGCAGGCTGCGATCTGGCTGTCGGACTTACGCGGCTTCACCGCGCTGTCGGACAGGCTGCCGGCCGAGACCGTGGTCGAGATCCTCAACCAGTATTTCGACTGCCAGGTCGCCGCGATCCGCGGCCATGGCGGCGAGGTGCTGAAGTTCATGGGCGACGGCCTGCTCGCGGTGTTCCCGATCGACGAATATGTCGGCGATGCCGCCCATGTCTGCACGCGCGTGCTGGAAGCCGCGCGCGAATCCCGCGCCAGTGTCGAGGCGCTCGCTTATCCCGTCGGCGACATCGTCGAGCGCTTCCGCTTCGGCGTCGCGCTGCATGTCGGCAACATCCTCTACGGCAATATCGGCGGCGGCAATCGCCTCGACTTCACCTGCATCGGCCCCGCCGTCAATCTCGCCGCAAGGCTGGAGAAGATCGCCGGCCGGCTCGGCCGCACCGTAGTCGTGTCGGAGGGCTTTGCAAGTGTCTGCCGCGAAGGGTGGCGCGAACTCGGCGAATTTCCGATCGCGGGATTTTCCAAGGCGCAACGCGTGTACGGGCTCGCCGAGGAGACGCCGGTGGTGATGGCGTGATCTGCGACTTTCTGATGGTCATTCAGCGCCGCAAGATCATTGCTCACTCCTCCGGCTCCGTCGTGAACAGCAGCGGGTAGCCCTTGGCGCGGCCGGCGTCGGTGGCGCGCGTCGCCTTGGTCTCGGCGACGTCCCTGGTGAACACGGCGACGACGCAGGCGCCCAGCTTGTGGGCGGTGATCATCACCTTGTAGGCCTGATCCTCGGTCATGCGGAATTCTGCCTTGAGGATCATCGTGACGAATTCGCGCGGCGTAAAGTCGTCGTTGATTAGGATGACCTTGTGCAGCTTGGGCCGCTCGACCTTGGTCCTGGTCCGCGTTTTCGGGGTGGTGACAGTGTCGTTCATTCCGCCTCCGGAAAACGGCGGGCTCGGGTTCCCGTCGGAGCGATCAGCTCGCGGCCTTCTCACCATATTGCAGGACCTGCACCTTCTCCAAGGTGATCAGGCCGCTCGACATCATGCCATCCAGGATGGGCAGGAATGCATTGATGCTGTCCTCGCTGTCGACGATCTCGATGAGCAGTGGAAGATCCTCCGAGAGCCGCAGGATCTTCGAGGTGTGGAGCCGGCTCGACTTGCCGAAGCCCATGGGGCCGCGCAGCACGGTGGCGCCGGCGAGATGCCGCTCGCGCGCCGTCATCACGATCGCTTCGTAGAGCGGCTTGCCGTCGAAATGGTCGCTCTCGCCGATGAAGATCCGGAGCGAAACTGCCTGATTGGGGATTTGCATGATCAGCTCCTTGTCAAGCGGTTATAGCGGCTCGCCATCATATGGCCGAGCCAGACCGACACCAGCCAGCAGATGACGGACGCCGCGATATAGGCAAGCGCAGTGTACTTCATGCCGCCGTGGAACAGGCGGAAGGTCTCGAGGCTGAAGGTCGAGAAGGTCGTGTAGCCGCCGCAGAACCCGGTCATGACGAACTGCCGGTGCTCGGGCCGCGCCAGCACGCGGCCGTCAGGGCCGGTCAGCGTCGCGTAGAAGCCGATGATCAGCGAGCCCGTGGCGTTGATGAACAGTGTTGCCGTAGGGAAGCCGGGACCGGTGTCGAGCGCGAGCCCGACGAGGTAGCGCGTCAGCCCGCCGGCGATGCTGCCGGCGGCAACCCAGGCATAGAGCACCGCAGTGCGCCAGCGATCGGCAGGGGGGAGGTTCATCTGCCTCTACCCTCCAAAGCTGTCCGCGAGGAGGAAGCCGCAACTGACAGCGGCGAGGCCCAGCCCGACCGAGAGCACGATATTGCCGAGTGCGTGCAGCGGCTCGCCGTTCCGCGCCAGCGTCAGTGTTTGCAGGCTGAACGAGGACACCGTGGTGTAGCAGCCAAGGAAGCCGGTCACCGCGAACAGCCATGGATTGGGCGCGGCGAACATCGAGCCCGGGTGGGTTGCCAGCGCACCAAAGATGCCGATCAGGAAGGCGCCGGTGACGTTGATGGTCATTGTGCCCCAGGGAAACGTCTCGCCCAGCCGCCGCGCGATCGCGCCGGAGACGAAATAGCGGGCGCAGCCGCCCAGCACGCTGCCGATCACGATCGCGATCACTCCGCTCAGCACGACGAACGCCCTCTCATCCTCACTTATCCTCCGCTGCCAGCCCGTTGCCGACGGTGAGTAGCCCCACGAGCGCGACCAGCGCGAAGCCGAGCCCGGCGAGGAACGTGCCGGCCGGGCCATAGCTATCCCATAGCGCGCCGGCGATCACGCTCGCGGTCAGCAAGGCGAGGCCTGTGAACAGGTTGAAATAGCCGAAAGCGGTGCCGCGCAGGTTCGGCGGCGCGGCATCGGCGACCAGGGCTGAGAGCAGGCCTTGCGTCAATCCCATATGCAGCCCCCACAACACGACGCCGAGCGCGAGGCCCGCAAGGCTCGGCAGCAGCGCGAGCGCCAGATCGGCGCCGGCGAGAAAGACGAGGCCGAGCGCGAGCAGGCCGGTCCGGTTGATGCGGTCCGACAGCACGCCGGCCGGGTAGGCGGAGAGCGCGTAAGTGATGTTCATCAGCACCAGCACGGCCGGCACCCACATCGCATTGAGACCGATATTCTGCGCGCGCAGGATCAAGAACGCCTCGCTGAAGCGCGCGAGCGTGAAGACGATTCCGACCGCGACGACGCGCCAGTACACCGATCCGAGCTGCCGCATCGCGGCGCTGTTCAGCGGATTCTTCGCAGGCTCTCGGCTCGGGTCCGGCTCCGGCTCGCTCACCGCGAAGGCGATCAAGCCGAACGACAGGAAGGCTGGCAGCACCGCCGCCCAGAAGACAAGGGTAAAATTGTCCGCCGTCCACCACATCAGACCGATCGCCACGAGCGGTCCGACGAAGGCGCCGATGGTGTCGAGCGATTGCCGCAGCCCGAAGCTCGCGCCGCGCAAGCCCGCGGGCGCGATATCGGCGATCAGTGCATCGCGCGGCGCGCCGCGAATACCCTTGCCGACCCGGTCGATGAAGCGTGCCGCCACCAGCCATCCGACACTGGGCGCGAGCGGAAACAGCGGTTTTGTCAGCGCGGCAAGGCCGTAGCCGAGCGCGGCGAGCAGCTTGCGGCGGCCGAGCCAGTCCGACAACGCACCGGAGAAGATCTTTGTGATCGAGGCCGTGGCCTCCGCGATGCCTTCGATGAAGCCGACCGTGAGCGTGGACGCGCCGAGCACGGTGACGAGATAGACCGGCAGCAGCGCGTGGATCATCTCGGAGGAGACGTCCATCAGCATCGAGACGAAGCCGAGCACCCAGATCCCCCGGGGCAATCCGCCGCGTGCAGCTTTCGGTGTCGTCGTCGCCACGTCCGGGACTTCTCCTTCGCCTTCGTCTCCAGGCAACAAAAAACCCGCCATTGGCGGGTTTGTCCATGCTCCCGCCAAAGGCAGAGGCTCAAAGATTGCCCCACCTCAAGCAGGAGTCATTAGCCCACTACGGTCCAGGATTACGGGTCAAGGCCGCCGGGCGGTTCTCGGGGGACTCCATCCCCATCTGTGCGTCCAGCCTAGCATGGAAATCACCGCGGACAAGTGGGCGGGGGAGCGTCTCCACATCGCGCGTGTTCCGGCGGCGCGACCGTGGCGATATGGCGGCAGCGATGCACTTGAATGTGAAGCGCAAGCGATCTTCGTACTTTGCGGCAAGCAGATTGCATGTCACCATCGCGTCATACGACGGGAGACTGCGATGCGCATGCTGTTCTCGATCGGGGCTGTGCTTGTGGCCGGCATGTTTGCCGGAGGGGACGTCGCGGGCATCGCGGCACCAGGGCCCAAATTTGAGTCACCCAAAAATCAGCCGCAGCGGCTGGCGATCGACAGGGATGCACAGACGGTCGATGTCGAGCTCGTCCTGGCGGTCGACGTGTCCTACTCCATGGATATGGACGAGCTCGCGATCCAGCGCGAAGGCTATGCGCAGGCGATCCAGTCGAAGGAGTTTCTGCAGGCGTTGAAGCTCGGCCCCAACGGCCGGATCGCGGTGACCTATTTCGAATGGGCCGCTTCCACCGATCAGAAGATCATCATCCCCTGGCGGCTGATCGACGGGCCAGAGACGGCGGATGCGGTCGCCGCCGAAATCATGAAGACTCCGATCCGGCGGGCGTCGCGCACGTCGATCTCCGGCGCGATCAATTTCGCGATGCCGCTGTTCGACGAGGATCCCTATCGCGGCTTGCGCCGCGTGATCGACATTTCCGGTGACGGTCCCAACAACAATGGCGGGCCGGTCACGGTGGCGCGCGACGCCGCGATCGAGAAGGGCATCGTCATCAATGGCCTGCCGATCATGGTCAAGGAGCCGTCCTATTCGACCATGGATATCGACAATCTCGACTACTATTACGAGGACTGCGTTGTCGGCGGACCCGGCTCCTTCGTCATCACGATCAAGGACCGCGACAAGTTCAAGGAAGCGATCCGCACCAAGCTTCTGATGGAGGTTGCTGGCCGCATGCCTGAGCGTCCCGTGATGCGGGTCGCCGACAAGGACAAGGAGCCGCGGGTCAGTTGCATGATCGGCGAGAAGATCTGGTCGGACCGCTGGGGGCGCTGAAGCGTTTTCGAGCGAAATGGATATCGGTTCTCGGCTCGCCAGGCGGTTGAATTTAACCGCTCGTTAACTACGGGCGTGGTCCTAATCAGATTGTTTCTGTCGGTTTCCGGTCGGCCACTCTAAGTTGCTGATCAGGAAGCGAACGAAGGCGGGTTGATCAGACTCGTCCGCTGAGCAATCCAATGGCCGTCATCTCGTCGAGCACCAGCCAGATTTCGCCCGCCAACGAGCGGATGTATCATCAGAGCGCTCTGGTCGGTGACTGGAAGGGCAATTGGGCAGGCAACAACCAGCCCGTCGGCTTCAAGGTCGTGAACATCCGCGGTGCCCGGGCACAGGTCGAGTACACCCATAATGGACATACAGAGCGCGGTTTTGGCCAAGTCAGTGGCTCGCTTATCACCTTCGGCAACATCACGGTCGGCACCAAGGACGGCAAGAACCTGGTGCTATTGTCCTCCGCGGGCGCTGGCAAGCAGACTGCGTCCCTGGAGAAGCAGGCGCCGCCGGCCTCCGACAGCAACCTGATGGGAAGCTGGGGAGGCTACTCCAGCGACAACGGCAAGAGCGCGAGCTTCCGCGTCCTCGCCATCAACGGCAAGGAAGCCACGGTCAGCGTCACCACTGACGGCATTACCCGCCAAGGCACCGGTTACGTCTACAAGAACGTCATCATGTTCGGGCAGTCGCAGATCGCGACCGACGACGGAAAGAACGGCAAGATCATCTACCAGGTCGGCACCAGGTCCTTCATGGTGCCCGTGACGAAGTACCCGCCCGCGGATTCGTCATCTACGGTCGACAAGACCGCCTGAGCGCGGCTGGGCAGATCCCTCACCAATTCGGCGCTCGCTTCTCCACGAATGCTCTCAACCCCTCCTGCGCCTCGTCCGACGTCGCGACGTTGCAGAAATCGTCCACTGCGCTGGCGATGCTGCGCCGATAGTCGAGATCAATCTGGCGCATGAAGGCGGCGCGGCCCATCCGCAGCACCGCGGCCGATTTCGCGGCGAATTGCGCCGCGAGCCTCTCGCCCTCGGCTCCGAGCTCTGCATCTCCGACGACGCGGTTCACCACGCCGAGCTCGCGCGCCTGTGCGGCGCTGAAGACGCGGCCCGTGAACAGCAGCTCGAAGGCGCGGTGACGACCGACGATGCGGGGCAGATGGGCGTAGTGGATCGCGGGGATGACGCCGACGTCGATCTCGGGATAGCCGAACGTCGCGCTCTCCGACGCGAGCACGACGTCGCAGGACACCGCCATGGTCATGCCGCCGCCGCGCGCCGCACCGCCGACCGCGGCGATCGACGGTTTTCCAAGCCCGTATTGCGCATCGTAGAGGTCGATGTAGAGCGCCTGGAGGAATTCGCGGATCTGGGCGCCGGATTTGCCGAGCAGGATGTCGAGGTCGAGGCCCGCCGAAAAGCGCTTTGGAATCGCGCTCGCGAGAACGACCGCGCGCGCCTCCGAATCCTCAGCCGCACGACGCAGCGCCGCGACCACCGCACGGATCACCTCGAGACTCAGCGCGTTGACGGGCGGACGGCGCAGCGTGATGCGGACGATGTTGCCTGCGCGTTCGTAGGCGACGGGGTCGTCAGATGTCATCGGGGTCTCCATGCTTTCAGGCAGCTTCGCTGCGCTCGCTATCATGAGGTTGAGGCAGCGTACTCAAATCCATCCCCGTCATCCTGAGGTGCTCACCATGGGGCGCAGCGCGCCTCATGGTGAGCCTCGAAGGATGAATCGGCCCCGATGCAGCCGGGCCGTCGCCCTTCGAGGCTCGCCGAAGCGGCGAGCACCTCAGGGTGACGGTGATAGAATTGCGCTCGACGGCCTGACGTTATGCCTTTATTTCGCCGCGAGCGGCGGTAGCAGCGGCACGCTGTCGTTTGGCGCTTCGGCCTGCATCGTGATCAGTGTCATCGAGACCAGATCGTAATAGCCGATCAGGCCGATGATATCCATGATACCGCGCTCGCCGAATTTTTGCTGCGCCGTGCGGTAGATGTCGTCGGACACCTTCTTGTCGCGATAGAGCGCCATCGCGAGATCATAGAGCGCGGCTTCGTCATCCTTCATCGCCCTGGGCCGCACGCCGTTGGCGACGTCCTTGGCGACCTCGGGATCGAGCCCGGCCTTCATCGCGAGTGGATAATGCGCGAACCATTCATACTGCGCCGTCCACTGCCGCGCAGTGATCAGGATCGCGAACTCGCTGAGGCGCGCCGGCAGCGACGAATTCCAGCGCAGATAGTCCGACATCGCCGAGAGTTTTGGGGCGAGCTCCGGGTTGCGGATATAGGCGCGATAGGGCGGATTGGCGAATTTGGCGTTGCGCGGTGGCACGGCGATCGCATCCGCCCATTCCTTCTGCGGCGGGCTAAGCTCGTCCGGCTTCAGCGGTGTGAAGCGGGTCGGTTCGGCCGCGTGGCCCGCCCCCGAGATCGTCACGGCGAGCAGCGCAATCAGCGCCAGGCCCACATATCGCATCGGCATCCTCCCATTCTGGCGGACTCACGCCGCCTTGCTCGATCGCCAGCTTACGTTGCGGCGCGAGCGAGGCAAGGATGTCGGCACCGGGCGAGGCTGCGGCATCGGCATGGCCGTATGCCGCCTCCACGCGTCCGCCTTGACGGAGGTTAGATTCGTGCCTCCAGGATCAAATTGAACGGCGTTTCAGCCGCGCGGCGGAAGCGCGACAAGCCGCCCTCGCTGGCAACCTGGCGCAGCCTGGCCTCGCCGGCTTGCGCGCCGAGCGCCAGGCCCACCTCCTGATCGAGCGAGGCCGGCGTGCAGATCATGGTCGACGCCGCGTAGTAGACGCGCCCGACCGGATTGAGATTGTCTTCGAGGCGGTCGCCCGCGAATGGTTCGACCAGCATGCAGGTGCCGTCCTTCGCCATGCTCTCGCGCACGTGGCGGATGGCGCCGACCGGATCGCCCATGTCGTGCAGGCAATCGAAGAAGCAGACGAGATCGTAGCCCTCGGCCGGGTAGGTCTTGGCCGAGTGGACAGCAAAGCTGACCCGGTCGCCCAGCTTCGCCTCGGTAGCGGCCTTTCGCGCGGCCTCGATCGAGCCCTCGTGATAGTCGAAGCCGTAGAAGCGGGAGTTCGGAAAGGCTTCCGCCATGAGCCGTGTCGAGACGCCGTGTCCGCAGCCGACATCGGCGACCTTGGCGCCGCGCTTCAGCTTGTCCACGACGCCGTCGAGCGCGGGCAGCCACGCTTGCACCAGATTGTGCATGTAGCCGGTGCGGAAGAAGCGGGCGGTGCCGCAGAACAGGCACTCGCTGCGCCGGTTCCAGCCGACGCCCTTGCCGGACTTGAATGCGTCCGTGATCTTCGGCTCGTCGAGAAACGCCGCGGCGATGACATTGCCGACCGCGCCGAGAAACACCGGGCTGTCCTCGTCGGCAAGCGCCATGGCTTGCTCCGGCAGCATCGAGAAATTTCCGGAAGCGGAGTCGTATTCGACGTAACCGGACGCCGCCTGGCTCGCCAGCCACTCGCGGACATAGCGTTCGTTCGTTCCGGTGGCGCTTGCGAGCTCGGACGAGCTCATCGGTCCCTTGGCGGCGAGGACGCGGTAGAGACCGAGCTTGTCGCCGAGCAGGACCAGCGACGCGTTCATCGCGGCCCCGACCTCGGTGATCATCTTGCCCATAAAGGCATTTAACCTGTCGGAATTGACCTCCATGACAGCCTCCATGCTGACGCGCCCCTTACGTGGGTCAATCCGGGGTACGGGAAGTTCAACGTGGCGGGAAAACGTGATCCCGGAACTCAAGGGATGACTGGTGTCGCTGCGCTGGCATTCACGATATCCGGAGGGTATAATTCGCGGACTTTTCGATGGTCACCTGAATGTCCAACCTTGTACGTTGTTACGGTCTTGCAGCTCTCTTTGCGGTGCTCTGCCTCGGCGAAGCGCCGGCTCAGGCGCAAGCCCCCCCCATGCGATATTGGATCCCGGGCGGGCCTTTCGGCTTCGGCGGTGTTGCCGGCCAGAGCTCGGACAGCTACGGCAATTTCCCGAGCTTCAAGGCCGGCGATGCCAACGGAGGCTATGATTTTCGTCCCGGCTTCTTCGTTGGAAGCCAACGCGGCAGCCTCGGTTTCGGCGGGCTGAGCCAGACCGCATCAGCCGGCAATTTCAGCGCGCTCTCTTATGACAGCACGCAGTTCGGTTACAACACCAAGACCGCGGGCGGAATGCCGGTCTCATTCTTTGCCGGCTTCAGCTCGCAGAAGTACGGCGACGGCATCGGCAGCTCGCTTGCACCGCTCACCTCGGGCGCCTCGCCCGGCTACGGCGCATTCGCGGGTGTCGAGTTCAAACCGACATCGAACCTCAGCCTGTCGTTCGGGGCCGGGTTCACCCAGCAGGACTCCGGCCGCATGGACAGCGATATCAAATCGAACGTGCTGCCGGGCGAGTCACCGGCGCTGAGTGGCCTTCGGCGGTAAGAAAATTACCTCGTAAACTTCGCGACCAATTCCACATGCGGCGTATGTCGAAACTGGTCGACCGGGACCACCGCCTCAATCTTGTAACCACCGTCGATCAGCAACCGCGCATCGCGGGCGAACGTCGCGGCGTTGCAGGAGACCGCGATCACCACGGGCACCTTGCTCGCGGCAAGTTTCAGCGCCTGCGCCTGCCCGCCCTGGCGCGGGGGATCGAACACCACGGCGTCGAAATCGCGCAACTCCGGCGGCACCAATGGGCGGCGGAACAGGTCACGCGGTTCGGCCTTGATTGGCTTCAGCCCTGGCGTGCGCGCAGCTTTCGCCAGCGCTGCGACTGCGCTGGCGTCGTTGTCATAGGCAGTGACGCGGGCCTTTTCGGCAAGCCGTAGCGCGAACGGCCCGACGCCGCAGAAGAGGTCGAGAACCTCCTTGGCCTTGCCGACGCGCTCGGCGACGAGTGCGGCCAGCGTTGCTTCACCCGCGACGGTTGCTTGCAGGAAGGAGCCCGGCGGCAGCGTCACTTCGGCACGTCCCATCTGCACCGTCGGAGGCAGGCGTTGCAGCACCAGTTCGCCGTGCCGCGTCAGCCGAGCCAGCCGATGCTGCTCGGCGACGCGCGACAGCGCCGTGACGAGCGGCGTCGGCAGCGGGCCGGAGCCGCGCACGTCGACGTCAAGGCCGTTGGCAGTGGCGGTGACTTGGATATCCAGCGGCTTCGTCACCGGCATCCCCGACGTCAGCGGTTCGGCAAGCGCCCAGGCAGCATCGAGCGCACCTTCGAGCGCGGGATCGAGGATCGGGCAGCGATGGATCGGAATCACATCGTGCGAGCTTGCGGCGGAAAAGCCGACCTTGAGCATGTCGTGCGTGCCGAACCGGCCGTGCAGCGTGACGCGCCTGCGCCCCATACCGTGGGCGTCCACCAGCGGCGCGACCTCGCAATCGAGGCCGGCCTGCGCCAGCGTCTCGACAACGATGTTGCGCTTCCAGGCGTGATAGGGCTCGGCCGCCCAATGCTGAATCGCGCAGCCGCCGCAGACACCGAAATGCGGACAGAACGGTTCGATGCGCTCGGGGCTGACGACGTCTACTGCCAGCAGCTTGCGCCGGTCGGGATGCTGGCCGGCGACGTGATCGACCTCGACGGTCTCGCCGCCAAGCGTGTAGGGCACATAAAGCGCATCGCCCGTCGTGAGCGAGACGCCGTCGCCGCGATGGCCGACGTGATCGATCCTCACGCGCTCAACCACGGCGCGCGCCCAGGAAGAATTCGATGTTGCCGTCGCCGCCCGTGATCGAGGAGGGGAACACCTCGATATCGGTGCAGCCGAGCGACGCGGCAAACGCCGCGATGTCGTCGCAGATCTCCTGATGCACGGCGGCGTCGCGGACGATGCCCTTCTTGTTGTGCGTCCGATCGGCCTCGAATTGCGGTTTGATCAGCGCCAGCAGGCTCATGGGTGCTGCCGCCAGCGACAGCGCCACGGGCAGCACGATCTTCAGCGAGATGAAACTGACATCGATGACGACGATATCGGGCCGCGCCGGCAGCCGCTTGCCGTCATAGGCGCGGATGTCGGTCTCCTCCATCGACACGATCTTGGGATGACCGCGCAGCGAGGGATGCAGCTGGCTGGTGCCGACATCAATTGCGAACACCAGGCTCGCACCGTTCGCCAGCAGCACTTCGGTGAAGCCACCGGTGGAGGCGCCGACGTCGAGGCAGACATGGTCCTCGATCTCGATAGGGTAGCGGTCGAGCGCGCCGGCGAGCTTGACGCCGCCGCGCGAGACGTAGGGATGCGCAGGCTCGGCCCGAATCACCGCGTCCTCGGCGATCGTCTCCGACGGCTTTGCGACCTGCTTGTCGTCGGCCGTGACGAGGCCGGCTTCGATGGCCGCGCGCGCCCGCGCCCGGCTCTCGAACAGGCCGCGCTCGACCAGCAGAACATCCGCGCGCTTGCGGGCAGGGGGCATGATCTCTCCGAGGGCGACTGAAGCGCTTATGGTGCGATCAATCGCGCAGCCGCCATCCGGACGCAAGCCTCGAACGCGGCAAGATTGTGCCAGACGTCGATCGGCATCGTGGCCGGCGTCACCAGCGGGCAGCCGTGCAGTTCCAGCGCGTGGATCATCATGAGGTTGTCGACGAGGCCGAAATCCTCGACCGTGAGCCCCTGCGCGTCGACCAGCCGTCCGTCCTCGGAGGTGACGTCCATGAAGCGCGTGAGGCGGTCGGCATAGGTGGCGCCATCGTTGGAATAGGCCACGCAGAACTTGCGGCGGCCGGCCATGTAGCCGAGCTCGTAGACGGTGCCGGGATCAGCGCCCGCGCCGCGGAACGGCGTCAGGTTCGCGATGATCGCATCGGCCTGGTCCATCATGGCTTCGTTGGCGGCAAAGATCTGCCGCGAAGCGTCAGGAGCGGTGAGGTCGATCGCGTTGTCGAGGGGATAGAGGCCGGTGAGGCCATGCGCAGCGCAGATCGCGGCCTTCTGCCGTCCGATCTCAACCGCATCCGGCAGGAACACGTCGGGGCCTGCCAGATAGATTTTCATGGAGTGATCGCTCTGAAGAAATCAGACGAGCTGCGGGCCACGGCGAAAACTGCGCTTGCGCGATCCGACCTCTCCCGCAAGCGGGAGAGGTAGGGGCAGCGTCCGTTTGGCAATTAGGCGAGCTTGACCGTCTCGGTCTTGACGTCCTTGCCGAGCGCTTCGAACACCTTGGCGACGATGCCCTTGGCGTCGAGACCGGCGCGGCCGTACATCGCGGCCGGGGTGTCGTGGTCCTGGAACACGTCGGGCAGCACCATGGTGCGGAACTTGACCATACCGGTGTCGAGCGCGCCCTGGTCGGTCAGGAACTGCGCGACATGCGAGCCAAAGCCGCCGACCGAGCCTTCCTCGACCGTGATCAGGACGTCGTGGTCACGCGCGAGCTTGAGCACGAGCTCGGTGTCGAGCGGCTTCATGAAGCGCGCGTCGGCGATCGAAGTGGAGAGGCCGTGGGCGGCGAGTTCGTCGGCCGCCTTTTCGCATTCGGCGAGGCGCGTGCCGAAGGAGAGCAAGGCGATCTTGCTGCCCTGGCGGATCATGCGGCCCTTGCCGACCTCGAGGGGAACGCCGACTTCGGGCATCTCGATGCCGCGGCCTTCGCCGCGCGGATAGCGCAGCGAGCTTGGACGGTCGTTGATCGCGACCTGGGTCGCCACCATGTGCACGAGCTCGGCCTCATCGGCCGCCGCCATGATCACCATGTTCGGCAGGCAGCCGAGATAGGCGTTGTCGAACGAGCCGGCATGCGTCGCGCCGTCGGCGCCGACGAGGCCGGCGCGGTCGATGGCGAAGCGCACGGGGAGGTTTTGGATCGCGACGTCATGCACGATCTGGTCGTAGCCGCGCTGCAGGAAGGTCGAGTAGATCGCGCAGAACGGCTTGTAGCCTTCGGTCGCGAGACCGGCGGCAAAGGTCACCGCGTGCTGCTCGGCGATGCCGACGTCGAAGGTGCGGTCCGGGAACGCCTTGTTGAAGATGTCGACGCCGGTGCCGGACGGCATCGCCGCGGTGATGGCGACGATCTTGTCGTCCTTCTCGGCCTCCTTGACGAGGCTCTGACCGAACACGTTCTGGTAGGCGGGCGCATTCGGCTTGGACTTGGCCTGGGTGCCGGTGGCGACGTCGAACTTGACGACCGCGTGGTACTTGTCGGCGGAGGCTTCCGCCGGGCCGTAGCCCTTGCCCTTCTGCGTGACGACGTGGACCAGGATCGGGCCGGTCTCCATGTCCCGCACGTTCTTCAGCACAGGCAGCAGATGGTCGAGATTGTGACCGTCGATCGGGCCGACGTAATAGAAGCCGAGCTCCTCGAACAGCGTGCCGCCGTCCATCATGAAGCCGCGCGAATATTCCTCGACGCGGTTGGCGCGGTTGGCAAGGATCTTGGGCAGGCGCTTGTTGATCTGCTTGGCCGCATCGCGCAGCGTGCGATAGGTCTTGCCGGAGTAGAGACGCGACAGATAGGCGCTCATGGCGCCGACCGGCGGCGCGATCGACATGTCGTTGTCGTTGAGGATGACGATCAGGCGCGAGTTCATGGCGCCGGCGTTGTTCATGGCCTCATAGGCCATGCCCGCCGACATCGCGCCGTCACCGATCACTGCAATAACGTTGTTCTTGCCGCCGGCGAGGTCGCGCGCGACCGCCATGCCGAGGCCGGCGGAGATCGAGGTCGAGGAATGCGCCGCACCGAACGGATCGTAATCGCTCTCGCTGCGCTTGGTGAAGCCGGACAGGCCGCCGCCGGTGCGCAACGTGCGGATGCGGTCGCGCCGGCCGGTCAGGATCTTGTGCGGATAGGCCTGGTGGCCGACGTCCCAGATCAGCCGGTCGCGCGGCGTGTCGAAGACGTAATGAATCGCGGTGGTGAGCTCGACCACGCCGAGGCCCGCGCCGAAGTGACCGCCGGTTACCGAGACGGCGTCGATGGTCTCCTGACGCAGCTCGTCGGCGACCTGGCGAACCTGCTCGATCTTGAGCTTGCGCAGGTCATCCGGCGTCCGGATGGTGTCGAGAAGCGGCGTCTTACTGTATGCGTTCACGGCGATTTCCAATTTTTCAGCGCCGGAAGATCGTTCCGGTGCGCGATGGGTTTGCACAATATCGGCGCAGCGCGAGTCCTAAAACCGTCGGAGCCACCTGCATGGGGCAAAGCCCCGTCTTCAAGCTTAGGTGAGCTTAAGTGCGCTCCGGTTCAGTCTCTGTGATCCCTGTCACTTAGATCGGCTTCGTCCGTCCCCAGCCAATTTCATTAGCAATTTGAAGCGCTTGTCGTTGGTAATCGATGCCTACGCAAGGCTAACAAAAAGCCACGCTCCGGGCAGCTTTACACCAAAGCTTGGGCCAAAGCCAACCCGCCGGACTGATTACGGCCATGCACGTGCAACCCGTGGGCCAGATTGGTTAACCGTGGCGCCGGAGCGGAAGTTCCAGCCTTGCCCGGTTCCTTGGCAGGATTTTGGGCGAGACGAAGGCTTTTTTGCCGGATTTGCGAGGGCCATAGACCCTCGCGCGTGAGTTCCCGGAACCTTGTGCCTTTGGCGACCTGGTCCCACAAGTGGAATCAGCAGCGTGCTATCATGAAAAATTGCACCCGGCCGATGCTCGCGACGGGCGGCCTACTGGACGTCGAGCGGCGCGGTGCCGGTGGCCTGACCGCTGGCGTCGGTGGTGATCTTGTCGACGCGCGCCTCGGCCTGACGCAGCAATTCCTCGCAGCGGCGCTTCAGCGCCTCGCCGCGCTCGTAGATCGTCACGGATTCCTCGAGCGGCACCTTGCCGTCTTCGAGCCGCTTCACGATCGTCTCGAGTTCCTCGATCGCGCGCTCGAAGGTGAGCCTGGAGACGTCCACTTGGGTATTTTCGGCCATATAAGCTTCCGATTGCCCGATTCGCATTCCTCGCAGAGAAGGCGCGTTTTGCGGGCTTAATGTGGCGGGCGCTAGAGCATGATCCGGAAAAGTGTGCAGCGGTTTTCCGATAAGATCATGCTCAAACGATAATCTAAAGCGCGATTGTGATTTATCCCAATCGCGCTTCAGGCGCCCATCAGGGCGCCGACATGCGCCGTAACAGATTCTTTCAATCCTTGCAGGTCGTAGCCGCCTTCGAGCACGGACACAACACGTCCCCCGGCGGACTTGTCGGCGAGGTCCATCAGTTTGCGCGTCACCCAGGCATAGTCTTCCGCGCGCAAATTCAGCGAGGCCAGCGGATCGCGGTAATGCGCATCGAAGCCCGCGGAGATGATCAGAAGCTCGGGGCTGAATTTTTCGAGTTGCGGCAGAATCAAATTCTCGAACGCGATGCGGAATTCGGGGCCGCCGTCCTCGGAGGCGAGCGGCGCATTGACGATGGTGTCGTGGTCGCCGCGCTCGCCTTTGGCGCCGGTGCCCGGAAACAGCGGCATCTGATGCGTCGAGCAGTACATCACGGTCGGGTCCGACCAGAAGATGTCCTGGGTGCCGTTGCCGTGATGCACGTCGAAATCGACGATAGCCGCGCGCTTGATGCCGTATTTGCGCTGCGCGTGGCGCGCCGCGATCGCGACATTGTCGAAGAAGCAGAAGCCCATCGGCTTGCCGATCTCGGCGTGATGGCCGGGCGGGCGCACCGCGACGAAGGCGTTGCGGTGCTCGCCATTCATCACCGCTTCGGTCGCCGCCACCGCGCCGCCGACGCCGCGCATCACCGCTTCCCATGTGCCCGGTGACATCGAGGTGTCGCCGTCGATATAGACCTGTCCGCTGGTCGGCGCGATGTGGCGCAGCTCAGTGACGTAATGCTCGTTGTGGCACAGCGTCACGAGATCGAGATCGCCCTCCGGCGCCTGATCGCGCGCCAGGAACTGGAAACGCTCAACTGACAGCGCTTCCTCCACCGCGCGCAGGCGGTCCGGTCTTTCAGGATGTCCGGGCGGGGTGACGTGGTCGAGGCAGGCCTTGTGGGAGAGGAGAAGCGTGCTCATCAGGTCGGCCTCACAGAATACGGGCTCTTGACGTCGCTTGGCGCATCCGGCGCCAAAACGCAATGCAAAACGCAATCTAGGCGTTCCCAAGGGAATGGCAAAGGGTGGTCCCGGACCAGTCCGTTTGATCCGGATCAATTCACGCGGAGGATGCGGGTCGGTGGCAGCGGACCGATCGGTCCGTGCGCCCTGAAGAACGCGAACAGCGCGTCCGCGTCGTAGCCGCCATATTGTGGCGCTGTGCCTTGTTTTGCAGCCGTAAAGCCGTCGCCGCCGACAGCGAGGTAATCGTTGACGGTGACGCGGTAGCCGCTTCCAGGTTCGATCGGCCTGCTGTTGAGCATCATCTTCTCAAGGGCGACGCGCTCGCCGAACGGTTTTGCCGCGTCCCAAGTGTAGTTGAAGCCGTTCGACACCTGAAGGATTCGCGGGCGCTTCGGATCGAGCCATTGCTGCTCCAGCATGTCCTTGAGCTGGCTGCCTGTCAGCGTCATGGTGACGAGGCGATTGCGGAACGGCTGGCTGGCGAACAACTCGCCGAACGACACCGCGCCGTTCTCCTTCGGGATGATGTCGATGCGGATGCCGCCTGGATTGGTGAGGGCAATGACAGCGCTGCCATCCTTCGCATCTCTCGTGGCGAAGAGTTGGGCGTCGGCGATGACGTCGCCGAGCGCGCTCTCGCCGGCCTCGTTCGGAACACGCGACAGCGTCTGCGTCACCGATCCAGCCGGCCGGTTGGCGATCGGTGCCGACAGCTTGTCATAGGCGTCGATTAGCGCGGTCTGCTCGGGGTCCTTCGCGAGTGAGGCATTGGCGACGATGACGTTCTCGCCCTTGGCGCCGACGATGTCGCGCGTTGCGGGATCGAGCTTGAGATCGATTGCGGTGACCAGCGTGCCGTATTTGTCGCCGCTGGTGACGAGTCGGCCGTCGATTTGACAAATGTAGGCACGATGCGTGTGGCCGCTGACGACGACGTCGACGGCGCGGTCGAACTTTTTGACGATATCGACGATCGGCCCGGTAATGGCAGGGCATTCATTGTAGTCGCCTGAGGGCTCACCGCCCTGGTGAATCAGCACCACGATCGCTTCCACGCCGCGGGCCTTCAACTGCGGCACCAGCGCGTTCACCGTCTCGGCTTCGTCGCGGAATTCGAGCCCGGCGATGCCGGCGGGTGAGACGATGCCTGCAGTCTCCTTCAAGGTCAGTCCGATGAAGGCGACGGGGATGCCTTCGAACTCACGGATCTCGTAAGAAGGTAGCACACTTTTTCCGGTCGCGGTCTCCACGGTGGAGGCCGCAAGGTAATGGAATTTGGCGCCCGTGAAGGGATGCGGCCCCTGGCAGCCGTCAACGGGATGGCACCCGCCGTTCTGCATTCTGAGCAGCTCGGTCTTGCCCTCGTCGAATTCGTGATTGCCGACCGAGGTGATCGCGAGCCCCATCATCGAGAGCGACTCGACCGACGGCTCGTCGTGGAACATCGCCGATAAAAACGGGCTCGCGCCGATGAGGTCGCCGGCAGCCACGAAGATCGTGTTCTTGTGTCCTTCGCGTAATTGCTTGACCAGCGTCGCCATGTATTCGGCGCCGCCGGCCGCCACCATGACCTTTTTGGCTTTGTCCTCGGGATCATTGATGCGGATGCCGCCGGGCGGCGGCCGCAGATTGCCATGGAAATCATTGATCGCGAGAATGCGGAGCTCCACGGGCGCGGCGGTCTGGGCCGCAGCGGGGAGGGTGGCGAGCGCGAGCGCGAAAGTGGTCAGGCGGAGAAGATGTCGCATGGAACAAGATTAGTCGTTCCGCGCGAAGAATTCACGAAGCATTGTCGTGAACGTGCCGCGTGCTCCCACCCGCCCCTTGAGGGGGCGGGTCGGTTCGCATGAAATGCGAACCGGGGCGGGGTGACAGACTATCCCAGAATCAAGTGCTTGAGAGTCTCGCGCATACGGGCGAAAGTCTTTTCGCGGCTCACCCCACCCCGCTCGCGCTTCGCGCGAACGAGGGGAGGGTAAGGGCCAGCGCTTCACCGCTTCTTCCGGTTCGCGAACGCATTGAACGCGGCCACGGCGTCGTCCGACTTCAACCGTTCGCCGAACAGGTGGGCCTCCTGGTCGATGCGGCGGGTGAGCTCCTCCGGCGGGGCACGCAGCAGCTTGCGCGAGATCGCGACCGCCTCGGCGGGCAGCCGGCAGATTTCCCGCGCCACCTTGCGCGCCTCGACCTCGGTATGTCCCGGCGAGACCACGGTGTTGACGAAGCCGGCCGCGTGCGCCTCCGCGGCGGTGAAGCTCCGGCCCATGATCAGCATCGCAAAGGCGCGCTGATAGCCCATCGTGTTCGGCATCAACAGGCTGGCGGCACCGACCGGCACCAGGCCGAGATGGATGTAGGGCGCGGAGAAGGTCGCAGCGGTTGACGCCAGCACGTAGTCGCAATGGAACAGCATCACGGTGCCCATGCCGATCGACGCGCCGTCCACGGCTGCGATGATCGGTTTGCTATTGAGGGCGAGCGAATAGAGAAATTTGGCACCGTTCGACAATGTCTCCGGGCGTGCCGTGTCGGCCTGGAGAAAATCGTCGATGTCGTCGCCCGCGGTGAACACGCCGGAGCCGCCGGTGATGATCATGCAGCGGATGTCGGGGTTGTTCTGCGCGGTGTCGATCGCGCGGCTCATCTCCCGATACATCTCCTGCGTGATCGCGTTCTTCTTGCCGGGGCGGCGCAAGGTGATCACCCGCGTTCCACGCTCTTCGGTGACGACGATATTGCCGTTCGGCATAAAGACCCCCTGCGGTCGCCGCGACGCTTGACTTTGGCGAGTCTCGCAAGCGTCAGCCTACATCATCTTGCTGGCGTGCCAATCCGCCCGCGCGACCTTTTCGGCGACGATTCCGTGAACCCGGCGCATGAGGCCGCCGTCACGACTCGCTTCCGTTCGGGAACCGCCGTACCTGATTACGCCGGTTGTATTGCTTCGCACATGCAGTTGCGCATTGCAACAAATGGCTACAATGTTTCATTTGAAAAACCGGTGGTTGTAGGGCACGATCTCAGCCGCTGCCGTGTCCTTTGGACGATTGCTCGATTGATGATTGCCGCAACGGGCGTTGACGAATCCTCGCTGCACTATCACGGCTGGCGCATCGTGCTGGCCTGTTTCCTGATGGCCTTCTTCATGTTCGGTTTCGGCCTCTACGGCCAGGGCGTCTATCTCGCCGAGCTCCAGCGTGCTCATGGCTGGCCGGGCACGCTGGTCTCGGCGGCCAGCACCTTCTCGTTTCTCCTGACCTCCGTCCTCGTCATCTTCACCGACGATCTGCTCGCCCGCATCGGGCTGCGGTCGCTGATCCTGTGCGGCCTCTCGGCGCTGGGTGCATCGACGATGGTGCTGGCGCTGATGCAGACGCCCTGGCAGCTCTATCTCGCCTACGCGCTGATGTCGGTCGGCTGGACCGGCATGGGCACGGTGGTGATCGCGACCCTGCTGAATTCCTGGTTCGAGCGGCGCCGCGGCCTCGCGCTCAGCCTCGCCTTCAACGGCGCGACCTGCGGCGGCATCGTCCTCGTTCCGCTGCTGCTGTCGCTGTCCGATAGCATCGGCTTCCGCTCCGCCATGCTGGCGGCGACGATGGCGATGGTGGTGCTGGTGCTGCCGGTGGTCGTGATCTTCATCGGCTGGCCGACGCCGATGTCGCCGGCATCGGGCGGGCGTTCGTCTGCCGATGGGCAGACCTCGCGGACGTCCCGCAGGGCGCTGCTCGCCAACGCGGCGTTCTGGACCATGGTGCTGCCGATCGCGATCGCGCTCTTGGCGCAGATGGGGTTCATCATCCACCAGGTGACGTTCCTCGAGCCGCTGATCGGGCGCTACGCGGCCGGCCTTGCGGTCACCATCATGGCGGCGATGGCGGTGGTCGGACGGCTGTCGCTCGGCCTGTTCGTCGACCGGCTCGATCCCAGGCTCGCCTGTGCGGCGTCGATGACGAGCCAGGCGGCCGCGCTGTTCGTGCTCGTGCAGAGCGAGAGCCCGACGGTGCTGCTGATGTGCTGCGCCGTCTACGGCTTCTCGATCGGCAACATGATCACGTTCCCGCCCTTGATTATCCAGCGCGAGATCGGCTCTGCCGCCTTCGCCGCCGCGATGGGATTGGGAACGTCGATCAGTGGCATCGTCAGCGCCTTCGGCCCCGGCATCGTCGGCCTCGTGCGCAGTCTCACCGGCGATTACACCACGGCGTTCGCGATGTGCGTGGTGCTGGATCTCGTGGCCGCGGGCGTCGTGTTGTGGCGGCCGGGAAGGCGGGCGAAGCTCGCGGCTTCGTAGCGCGGATGGAGCGAAGCGCAATCAGGGACAGCATCGCGCCACACATCCGGTGTCATCGCCCGACTTGATCGGGCGATCCAGTACTCCGATGCGTCAGTTGTTTATCGAGAAGCCGCGGCGTACTGGATTCCCCGCCTTCGCGGGGAATGACAGCGGAGAGGAGCGTCCCGCCTCACCCCAACAACACCGCATCCGCCGCCGCAACCGACTCCGCACTCTCCGTTACCGTACGCTCCAGCGCGCCGGCTTGCACTGCGATGTTCTCGGCGAAGAAGCGCGCGAGCGAGACGTAGCGCGATGCGTCGGTGTTGCCGTCGGCTTTCGCGGCGAGCGCTTCGGAGGCCAGCATGCAGCCGCCGAGCGTCGAACCGAACTGCTGGAGATACGGCGTAGCACCTGCGAGCGCCTCATTCGGCGCGGACGCAACGCGCTCCAGCAGCCATTTGCTGGTGCGCGTCAGCGCCTCCAGCGCCTCGCGCAATTTCACGCCCGTGGTGCCGAAAGCGGGATCGTTGGAGGCCTCGATCTGCTTGACGGTCGCAGCGAGCTCGTCGAGGAGCGCCCACACCGAGGCGCCGCCATTGGCCGCGAGTTTTCGCGTCACGAGGTCGATCGCCTGGATGCCGTTGGTGCCCTCGTAGATCGTGGTGATGCGCGCATCGCGATAATGCTGCGCAGCGCCAGTCTCCTCGATGAAACCCATGCCGCCATGCACCTGCACGCCGAGATAGGCCACCTCGTTGCCGATATCGGTGGAATAGCCCTTTGCCATCGGCGTCAGCAGCGCCGCGCGCGCGGCCGCATCGGCGCGAACCTTCGGATCGTTGGCGCGCGTGGAGACGTCGAGTGCGACCGCGGTCGCATAGCAGATGGTGCGCGCGGCGGCGGTCTGTGCCCGCATCCGCATCAGCATGCGCTTCACGTCGGGATGGACGAAGATCGCATCCGAACCGTCACCCTTCTTGCCCAGGGCGCGGCCCTGCTTGCGCTCCTGCGCATACGCGAGGGCCTGCTGATAGGCGCGATCGGCGACGCCGACGCCCTCCAGGCCGACGCCGAGGCGAGCCTGGTTCATCATCGTGAACATGCAGCGCATGCCCTGGTTCTCTTCACCGACCAGGAAGCCGATGGCGCCGCCATGATCGCCCATGGTCATGGTGCAGGTCGGCGAGGCATGCATGCCGAGCTTGTGCTCGACGCCGCTGGCAAAGATGTCGTTGCGCGCACCGAGCGAGCCGTCGGCATTCACCATGAATTTCGGTACGAGGAACAGCGATATCCCCTTGGTGCCGGTCGGCGCATCGGGCAGGCGCGCCAGCACGAAGTGCACGATGTTGTCGGTCATGTCGTGCTCGCCATAGGTGATGAAGATCTTCGTCCCCTTGATGCGATAGGTGCCGTCGGCCATCTTCTCGGCGCGGGTGCGCAACGCGCCGACGTCGGAGCCGGCCTGCGGCTCGGTCAGCTGCATCGTGCCGGTCCATTCGCCGGAGACGAGCTTTTCGAGATAGATTTTCTTCAGCTCGTCGCTGCCATGCGCCTCCAGCGCCTCCATCGCCGAGGCCGTCAGCAGCGGGCAGAGGCCGAAGGCAAGGTTCGACGCGCTCCAGATCTCGGTGCAGGCTGCGTTGATCGCGATCGGCAGGCCCTGGCCGCCGAAATCCTCGGGGCCCGAGACCGCGTTCCAGCCGCCCTCGGTCCAGCGCTTGTAGGCATCGGGCCAGCCCGGCGCGGTCGTGACCTTGCCATCGTCGAGCTTGATGCCGTGCTCGTCGCCGACCTTGTTGAGCGGCGCCAGCACGTCGGTTGCGAACTTGCCCGCTTCCTCCAGCACGGCGGCAACGATGTCGCCGTCGAAATCGCCGTAATGGCCTGCCTCCATGGCCGCCTTCAGGCCGGCGCCATGGTTGAGTGACAGCAGCATGTCAGAGATCGGCGCGCGGTAGGTCATGGCTCACTCCCGTGGACAGGTTATTGGCGCCGTATTCCCATGAAACGGGGGAGGTCTCAATGGGCGGGACGGCCCCGGTCCGGAACGGGTTCGCCCGGACCTATAATAAGGTGTGGTGTGGGCGCCCTGGGGCTGTGGTATTTTGACCCTCCAGGCGGTTGAAATGCCGCGCCGCTCCCTATAGACCGGCTGCGACCATCGGGAATCTGCGGCAGTCAATTCTTCCGCCGGCCCCAGGTCGCCTAATGGGGCGTAGCCAAGCGGTAAGGCAGCGGATTTTGATTCCGCCATTCGGAGGTTCGATCCCTCCCGCCCCAGCCAGAGCCAACGCGCTGACTTTGTTATGAAAACGGCCTTGTTCGAGGCGGAATTTCCAGTGCATTTGGAAATTCCGTTTGCCCCGCATTTGGAAATTCTGTGCTGGTTTCGTTTTTTGGTCGATTGTGTTGAAAAAGGCGACTGTTGCGACGCAGAGGGATCAGTGATTCAGTCAGTCTAATTGGCAGGACTGAAGATCATGATGGGACATCGGCAAGTCGAACAGGCTGCGTTGTTCTACGAGTTC
>NZ_MZXW01000026.1 GCF_004123905.1 Bradyrhizobium betae | reverse complement strand
GGCGATGCCCCGTGCCAAAGCTGGCGTCGCCGCCGGCACGCTGTCGCCGTTACCAATGTTGGTGATGAACGACCGGGGAGCGTTGCGGGTCACCGGCACCATCTTGAATCCGGTTTCGCCGGGTTTGGGGAGAATGACGATGCGCGATCGCTTCTCCCGTCTCGCAAGTCTCAGTGCGAGCCTCGTGCTCGCGCTCTTCGTCTCAACCACCCATCTACGGGCCGAGAGCATGTCGCCTGGACAGACCAATCAGGCCTGCGGATCGCCGTCATCGATCGACGATGGCTGGGAGACGGCATCGCCCGACAGTGTCGGCATGGACGAGGCGAAGCTGTGCACCATCGCCGCGCGTCTCACGCAGCGGGCAACCACGGTCCATTCGGTCGTCGTCATCAGGCATGGCAAGCTCGTCTTCGAGCAATATTTTGCCGGCTACGACCAACCCTGGGGACAGCCCGACGGCCAGTACGAATTCACCGCAACGACCAAGCACGACATGCGCTCGGCAAGCAAGAGCGTGACCTCGCTGCTGGTTGGAATCGCGATCGACCGCAAGCTCATCGCAGGCATCGATGAGCCTGTTCTGAAATTCTTCCCCGACTACGCAGCAGTGAAGCAGGCGGGATGGGACGCCATCACGCTGCGCCATCTGCTGACGATGTCCTCCGGCTTCAAATGGGACGAGGCGCGGGACTGGACCGATCCAAAAAACGACGAGCCGCATCTCGTCACCGAGCCGGATCCGCTTGGCTATGTGTTGTCGCGACCGGTCGCAGCGCCACCCGATACACTGTGGACCTATAGTGGCGGCAACACAGAGCTGCTCGGCAACATCATCGAGCGCACCTCAAAGACGTCGCTGGAGGCGTTCGCGCGCGAGGTGCTGTTCCAACCGCTCGGCATTACCGATGTCGAATGGAAGAACTACAAGAACGGCAAGCTCGCGGCGGCCGCGGGGCTGCGCTTGCGACCGCGCGATGCGGCGAAAATCGGCCAGCTCGTGCTCAATCGCGGTCAGTGGAACGGCCGGCAAATCGTCTCGGCCGACTGGATCGCACAATCGATCACGCCGCGCTTCCAGGCGGTTGGCTATTTCGGCGGCACATTGTTCTACGGCTATCAATGGTGGATGGGCCGCTCGCTTGCCGGCGGCAAGGAGATCAAATGGGTCGCCGCCTTCGGATGGGGCGGGCAACGCATTTTCGTCGTGCCCGAGCTTGATCTCGTCATGATGACGACCACCGCGCAATACGGCCAGCCCAAGGAAGGCCTGGCCGCAATGGACATCCTCTCCAACATCGTCATTCCATCCGTGCGCGACGCGCACTGATCACAAAGGAAGCGAGCATGAGCCTGAAATACGCGGTCGGCGATCTCACCATCCACCGTATCATCGAGCAGGAGACCTCGTTCGTCCCTGCGCTGGAGATGCTGCCGGGACTGACGCCCGAAGTGCTGGCCGAGAACCGGGCGTGGATGCGCGACGCGAAGGCACTGGATGAGCAGGACGTCTTGCTCCTGTGCTTCCAATCCTATGTGGTGAAGACGCCGCACCACACCATTTTGATCGACAGCTGCATCGGCAACGACAAGCCGCGGCCGCAGCGGCCGAAATGGAACATGAAGACCGACGACACCTATCTGCGCGGGCTCAGCGCCGCGGGATTTTCGGTCGACGACATCGACTTCGTGATGTGCACGCATCTCCATGTCGACCACGTCGGCTGGAACACGCGGCTGGAGAATGGCAGCTGGGTGCCGACCTTCCCCAAGGCGCGCTACGTCTTCGCCAAGCAGGAATACGATCACTGGTTCGAGCAGAACGCGAAGGCGGAGATCCCGCCCTTCGCCGACAGCGTGCTGCCGGTGGTCGAGGCGAAGCGCCATGAGCTGGTCGGCAACGACCATGAGATCGGCGACCACGTCCGCATCCTGCCGACACCAGGTCATACGCCGGGCCATATCG
The DNA here is from genome assembly GCF_004123905.1 of Bradyrhizobium betae. Lineage (GTDB taxonomy): Bacteria > Pseudomonadota > Alphaproteobacteria > Rhizobiales > Xanthobacteraceae > Bradyrhizobium > Bradyrhizobium betae_A. The sequence goes on along the minus strand of NZ_MZXW01000026.1, from coordinate 97,160 downwards.
CTGTTACGATGGGCCGCGGCAAGGACGATGCCGTATTCTCGGGCGATCTCATGCATTCGCCGCTGCAGACGCTCTATCCGGAGCTGTCGATCAAGTTCGACGTCGACCCGGCCAAGGCGGCAACGACACGCCGCAGTTTTCTGGAGCGCTATTGCGACACCGACACGCTGTGCTGCACAGCGCATTTCCCCTCGCCGTCGGTCGGAAAGATCAAGCGCAAGGGCAACGCGTTCGTGTGCGAGTCGGTTTAGCGAGATGCCGTAGGTTGGCAAAGCGAAGCGTGCCCACGTCAAACGCGTTGCGGAAAGATGGTGGGCACGGCGCGAAGAACGCGCCTTTGCCCACCCTACGATTCCACCCGAGTGGAGAGAATCGATGACAACACTCCCCGACGTCCCCCTCCCCGCCGGCATCCGCTCGCGCACTGTCGACGGCATCAATGGCTTGCGCATGCATGTGCTGGAGGCCGGCTTCGAGACCAAGGGCCGGCCCTGCATCCTGCTGCTGCACGGCTTTCCCGAACTTGCCTTCTCCTGGCGCAAGGTGATGCCGACGCTCGCCGCTGCGGGCTATCACGTGATCGCGCCGGACCAGCGCGGCTATGGCCGCACCACGGGATGGACGGCGGATTACGACGGCGATCTCACGCCGTTCTCTCTCCTCAACCTGGTGCGCGACGCGCTGGCCCTGGTGTCGGCGTTCGGCTACAGGCAGGTCGATCTCGCCGGCCATGATTTCGGTAGCCCGGTTGCGGCGTGGTGCGCGCTGATCCGGCCCGACGTGTTCCGTTCGGTGACGCTGATGAGCGCGCCGTTCGGTGGTGCGCCAACGTTGCCATTCAACACGATCGATGCACCGGCTAAGCCTGCGGTCGAAGATCCCGTGCATCGCGAGCTCGCCGCGCTGCCGCGTCCGCGCATCCATTATCAATGGTACTATGCGACTCGCCCGGCCAATTCCGACATGCAGCACGCGCCGCAAGGCGTGCATGATTTCCTGCGCGCCTATTATCATCACAAGAGCGCGGACTGGACCGACAACAAGCCCACCCCGCTGAAGTCGTGGTCGGCGAATGAGCTGGCGAAACTGCCGACCTATTATGTGATGGACGCCGGCGAGACCATGGCGGAGACGGTGGCGAAGGAGATGCCCTCACCCGCCGCGATCGCCGCCAATCAATGGCTGCCAGACAGCGACCTCGCTTTTTACGGCGCCGAGTATGGCCGCACCGGCTTCCAGGGCGGGCTGCAATGGTATCGCTACGGCACGTCGGGCATGCTCAACAGCGAGATGCAGCTGTTTGCGGGACGCAGCATCGACGTGGCCTCCTGCTTCATCTCGGGCAAGCAGGATTGGGGCACCTATCAGCGCCCCGGCGTGTTCGAGGCGATGCAGGGGCGCGGTTGCACGAAGATGCTTGGCTGCCACTTGGTCGATGGCGCCGGCCATTGGGTGCAGCAGGAGCAGCCCGCCGAGGTCAGCCGGCTGCTGCTCGACTTCCTGGCGAAAGCCGGCAAGGCCTGATTTGACATGGCCAGATTTGACCGGGGAACCGCGGCGCTCTATATGATTTAGAACTATTCTAAACTATCGAAACAGGGCCGGGCCGTGAAGAAATTTGCCGATCTGACCGAGCGCGAGGTGCTTGCGGTCGCGATTGCCTCCGAGGAGGAGGACAGCCGCATCTACATGAGCTTCGCCGAGGATCTGCGGGAGCGTTACCCCGACACGGCCAAGATTTTCGAGGAGATGGCCGAGGAGGAACGCGGCCACCGGCATCGGCTGCTCAAGCTCTACGAGGAGCGGTTCGGCCAGCACCTGCCGCCGATCCGCCGCGAGGACGTCAAAGGCTTTCTGCGCCGGCGCCCGATCTGGCTGACGAAAAACCTGCCGCTCGACACCATCCGCAAAGAAGTCGAGACCATGGAGCTCGAGGCCGAGCGCTTTTACGCGCGCGCCGCCGAGCAGGCCGAGGATGTCGGCGTGCGCCGCCTGCTCGGCGATCTCGCCGAGGAAGAGAAGCATCACGAGAATCGCGCCGTCGCGCTGACCGACGAGATTTTGAAGCCCGACGTCCGCGCCGAGGAAGACCGCACGCGGCGGAGGATGTTCGTGCTGCAATATGTGCAGCCCGGCCTCGCCGGCCTGATGGACGGATCGGTCTCGACACTGGCGCCGCTGTTCGCAGCTGCCTTCGCCACCCACCAGAACTGGCAGACCTTTCTGGTCGGCCTTGCCGCCTCGATTGGCGCCGGCATCAGCATGGGTTTTGCGGAGGCGCTGTCAGACGACGGCTCGCTGACGGGACGCGGCTCGCCCTGGCTGCGCGGCATCACCTGCGGGGCGATGACGACGCTCGGCGGGCTTGGCCATACGCTGCCTTATCTCGTGCCCGACAGCTGGGCCAACGCGTTCTGGATCGCGACGGGAATAGCCGGCGTGGTCGTGTTCTTCGAATTATGGGCGATCGCCTTCATCCGCGCGCGCTACATGGACACGCCGTTCCTCCAGGCCGTGTTCCAGATCGTGCTCGGCGGCGCGATTGTGCTCGCGGTAGGGATCTTGATCGGGGCGGCGTAGCAGCCTCACCCTCGCTGTCATTCCCCGCGAAAGCGGGGAATCCAGTACGCCGCGGCCTATCGGTTCAACCGGTCAAGCCGGGCGACGACACCGTCGTTTTTGGCCTCCGCCCGACGAGCCTCATCAGCATTTCAATCGCCATCAAACAGCCGTTGCAGCCCTCGGGCAAACTGCGCATCATCCGTCCAGTGAAGCGCAGGAGCATGTCGTGGCCAAATCGGAATGGAGCTACAAGAGTGCGGTCGAGCTGTCGGCCGCGTTGACGGCGAAGAAGGTCTCCGCGGTCGAGCTCACGCAGGATGCGATCAACCGCATCGAACGGCATGACGGCAAGGTCAACGCGATCTGCGTGCGGGACTTTGACCGTGCACTGAGCGCCGCGCGCGACGCCGATGCGGCGCTGGCCCGCGGCGAAAGAAGACCGCTGCTCGGCCTCCCCATGACGGTGAAGGAATCCTACAACATCGCCGGCCTGCCGACGACCTGGGGCATCCCCGCCCAGAAAGATTTCATCGCCAAAGAAGACGCGCTGCCGGTCACGCGCGTGAAGGACGCCGGCACCATCATCGTCGGCAAGACCAATGTCCCTCTCGGGCTCGGCGACTGGCAGAGCTACAACGACATCTACGGCACCACGAATAATCCTTACGATCTCGGCCGCACGCCCGGCGGTTCATCCGGCGGCTCCTCGGCCGCGCTCGCCGCGGGCTATGGCCCGCTGTCGATCGGCTCGGACATCGGCGGCTCGCTGCGCGTGCCGGCGTTCCATTGCGGCATCTATGCGCACAAGCCGACCTTCAATCTCGTGGCGATGCGCGGTCACACGCCACCGCCGTTGCCGCCTCTGCCGTTCGAGCGCGACCTCTCGGTGATCGGCCCGATGGCACGCAGCGCCGCCGACCTCTCGCTTGTGCTCGACGTGATGGCCGGGCCCGATCCGATCGATGCGGGCCTGGCCTACCGGCTCGAATTGCCGGCGGCGCGGCACACTGCGTTCAGGGATTTCCGCGTGCTGGTGATCGACACCGACCCGGTGCTGCCGACCGACACCGCCGTGCGCGGCACCATCAACCGGCTGGCCGACAATCTCGCCAAATCAGGCGTCAAGATCGAGCGCAGCTCTCCGCTGCTGCCGGATTTCGCGACGTCCTCGCGGCTCTATATGCGGATGCTGATGTCGTTCCTCGCCGCAAGCTTCGCGCCCGACATTTATGCCGGCGCGAAGGCTGCTGCGGCCGTGCTGCCCGAGAGCGACAACAGCCTTGCCGCCGAGCGGCTGCGCGGCATCGCGCTCAGCCATCGCGATTGGCAGATGGCGAATGGCGGACGCACGCGGCTGCGGGCGCAATGGCGCGAGCTGTTCAGGACGTTTGACGCGGTGATCTGCCCGGTGATGCCGACGGCGGCCTATCCGCACGACCATTCGCCGGAGCAGGAAAAGCGCCGCATCACGATCGACGGCAAGGAGCACGTCTATCCCGACCAGCTCGCCTGGCCCGGCATCGCCACGCTCCCCGGCCTGCCCTCGACCGCGATCCCCACGGGCTTTGCGCCGGACGGACTGCCGATCGGCGTCCAGATCGTCGGCCCGTGGCTGGAAGACCGCACGCCGCTCAAGCTCGCCGAGCTGATCGAGCGCGAGTTCGGCGGGTTCGTGCCGCCGAAGATGTTTGATGATTGAGCCCCGAGCCGACCGATAACCACGATCTGTTGTTGGGCTCGCACCGCAATGGCTGTCAAACGACGGTTGCGCCATCGGGCCAAACTGCGCATCATCCTTACAAAACAACCAGGAGATGCGCCGTGGCCAAATCGGAATGGAGCTTCAAGAGCGCGGCCGAACTGTCGGCCGCGCTGATTGCGAAAAAGGTCTCCGCGGTCGAACTGACCCGGGACGCCATCGACCGCATCGAACGTCACGACGGCAAGATCAACGCGATCTGCGTGCGCGATTTCGACCGCGCGCTCGCCACCGCCCACGAAGCGGACGCCGCGATCGCGCGCGGCGAGACCCAGCCACTGCTCGGAATTCCCGTGACGATCAAGGAATCCTTCAACATCGCCGGCCTGCCCACGACCTGGGGATTCGTGCCGCAGAAGGATTTCAAGCCGGCGGAAGATGCGCTGGCGGTGAGCCGCATCAAGCAGGCCGGCGGCGTGATCCTCGGCAAGACCAACGTCCCGCTGGGGCTCGGCGACTGGCAGAGCTACAACGACATCTACGGCACGACCAACAACCCCTACGATCTCGGCCGCACGCCGGGCGGCTCATCCGGCGGCTCGTCCGCTGCCCTTGCCGCGGGCTATTGTGCGCTCGCCACCGGCTCCGACATCGGGGGCTCCCTGCGCGTGCCGGCGTTTCATTGCGGCCTTTATGCCCACAAGCCGACCATCAATCTCTGCGCGGCGCGCGGCGAGACACCTCCACCGTTTCCTGCCATTCCGCGCGAGGGCGACCTCGCGGTGATCGGCCCGATGGCGCGCACGGCTGCCGATCTCTCGCTGTTGCTCGACGTGATGGCCGGGCCTGATCCGCTGGAAGCCGGCGTCGCCTACAAGCTCGAGCTGCCGGCAGCGCGCCATCAGTCGCTGCGGGATTTTCGCGTCCTGGTGATCGACAGCCATCCGCTGATGCCGACGGACCGGGACGTCCGCGGTGCGATCGAAAAGCTTGCAACCGATCTGTCCAAGGCTGGCGTGACGATCACGCGAGAGAGCGCGCTGCTGCCGGACTTGGCGGTAACATCCCGGCTCTATATGCGCATGCTCCTGGGATTCCTTGGCGCGTTCTTCCCGCCCGAGGAGTACGCAGACGCGCAAGCCAGAGGGATTGAGCTCTCACCGGACGATCTGAGCTTCGGCGCCGAGCGGCTGCGCGGCATCACGGCGCGCCATCGCGCCTGGGTCCTTGACGCCGGCGCTCGCGCCACCTTGCGTGCGCAGTGGCGCGCCCTGTTCAGGAGTTTCGACGCGGTGATCTGCCCGATCATGCCGACACCGGCCTATCCGCACGATCATTCGCCGGAACAAGACCAGCGGCGCATCAGTATCGACGGCAAGGACTATCCCTATTCCGACCAGCTCGCTTGGCCGGGCATCGCCACGCTGCCTGGCCTGCCCGCGACGGCCGTTCCGCTCGGGCTTTCGAAGGGCGGCTTGCCGGTCGGCGTGCAGATCATCGGCCCGTATCTGGAGGACCGCACGCCGCTCAGGTTTGCCGAATTGATCGAGCGCGAGTTCGGCGGGTTCATACCGCCGCCAATGTTTGATGATTAGTCCCCCCGTCATTGCGAGGAGCCCGCGACAAAATTGCGCAGCAATTTTGCGCTGATGCGACGGAGCAAAATGGCCACCAAATGCCAAAAGGGAGAGGAATGTCATGAGCAAAGACATGGAAGAGCTGACCACGCTCAACCGCGACTATGTCGCCTCCGTGCAGAACTGCGACGTCGAGCGCTTCGACGAAATCCTGGCGCCCGAGTTCTACTGCTCCAATCCCGACAAGACGCTGGTCGACCGCGCCGGCTTCCTGAAACAAACGGCGCAGCCGATCACGATCCGGAACTTGATCGAGCGCGACGTCATCATCCGCATCATGGGCGACTTCGCCATCATCCACGCCGCGACCAGCTACACGACGGCCGATGGCCAGCAGACGTCGGGGCGATACACCGATTGTTGGGAGAAGAAGAACGGGAAGTGGCTGGCAGTGTCGGCGCACGTGTCGCGGTGAGGTAGGCACACTGATCGCATCCTCTCCGCTGTCATGCCCCGCCTAGTGCGCAATTGCGCACGGGGGGCGGGGCATCCAGTACTCCGCGGCCGTAGGTGGTGCACACACTCCCGCCGCGGAGTCCTGGATCGCCCGGTCAAGGCCGAGCTGACACCTGTGTTGTGTCAGCTATCAAACATGATCACGCTGCGCAGCGTCTTGCCGGCTTTCATGTTGGCAAAGCCCTCGTTGATCTCCGACAGTTTCAGCTTGGCCGAGATCCAGTCTTCCAGGTGCAATCGGCCGCGCAGATAGAAATCGACCAGCCGCGGCATGTCGACACGAAAATGGTTCGAGCCCATCGACGAACCCTGTATCCGTCGCTCGCGCAAAAAGTCAAAACCGTGTAGCTCGATCTTCTGGCCGAACGGAATCATGCCGACGATGGTGGCCGTGCCGCCCGACGCCAGCATACCAAAGGCCTGCTCGGCGGTTTCCTTGCGGCCGAGCACCTCGAAGGAATGATGGACGCCGCCATTGGTGAGGTCGCGGACCTGCTTCACCACGTCGCCGTCGGCGGGATTGATGATGTCCGTGGCGCCCAGCTTGGTCGCGAGCTGGAGCTTTGCCGGGTTGGTGTCGATGGCGATGATGCGGCCGGCACCCGCAATCTGCGCGCCGTTGATCGCGGCCATGCCGACACCGCCGCAGCCGATCACCGCCACGGTCTCCCCCGCCGTCACCTTCGCCGTGTTCACGACCGCGCCATAACCGGTGATGACGCCGCAGCCGATCAGCGCGGCGAGATCGAGCGGCATCTCCTTGCGGATTTTGACGATCGCATTCTCGTGCACCAGCATCTGCTCGGCGAAGGACGAGAGATTGAGGAACTGGTGCAGCTTCTCGGAGCGCGACCATTGCATCCGGTTGGAGGCGCCCGGCAGCAGTTTTACGGTCGTATCGGTGCAGAGCACGGTGCGGCCCGTGGTGCAATTGTCGCAGGTGCCGCAGAACACGGAGAGACACGTGACGACGTGATCGCCCGGCTTCACATAGGTGACGTCGGAGCCGACCTGCTCGACCACGCCGGCGGACTCGTGCCCTAGCACCGCCGGCAGCGGATGCGGATAAAGACCTTCCATGAAGTGGAGGTCGGAGTGGCAGAGGCCGGCGACCGAGGTGCGGATCAGCACCTCGCGCGGGCCGGGCTTCGGCAGGCTGACATCCTCGATGACCAGCGGCTTGTTGACTTCATGGAGGACGGCGGCCTTCATCGAGTGCTCCCTATCGCGTTTTTTGTTTGATCGTGGCGCACAGCCTACGCTGCCAGAACCAGTTCGCCAACCTCGCTCATGGACGCCACGCGATCGCCGAGCAGCAGTGCTGCGATCTTTTGCTGCACGGCATTTTCCGTCAGCCGGAACGGATCGCTTGGCGCCACGCGATGGTCGATGACGAGGCGCGACAGCAGCAGCCGTCGCGCATCGCCGCGCATGTCGTGGATGCGGTGCGCCTCCCAGGCGAGCGCGACCGCGCTTGCGACATGATAGAGCAGGCTCGTCGCGCGCCGCGCATCGGCCTCATTCTCGGCCTTGCCTGCGACTTCGCGCGCGAAGCCGACGGCGCGATCGACGAGGCTGCGCAGATTGTCCCGCCAGGCCTGCGGCACCGACGCACTATCGTCGAGCCGCGCATGCAGATCGGCGGCGAGTGCGGATTCGGCGCCGTGGCGCCCAACCGCGCGCCTCAGTGCATCAATGGCGACAATGTTGCCGGTGCCTTCCCAGACCGAGCCGAGATGCGCATCGCGCAGCAGGCGCGGCGTGGCGAACTCCTCGATATAGCCGATGCCGCCGCGCATCTCGAGCGCATCGCCGCAGACCTTTCGCGCGTCGCGCGTGGCACGGAATTTCAGCGTCGGCGTCAGGATGCGCAGCAATGCCGCGGCATCCTGGCTGCCGGCCTCGGCACGGTCGAGTGCGTCGGCGGTGAGAAAACTCATCGACAGCGCCTGCTCGACCGGCAGCATGATTTTCAGCATCTGCCGCCGGCCAAGGGGCAGGTCGATGATGCGCTGACCGAACACGACGCGATTGGTCGCAACCGTCATTGCATCATGATAGGCGCGTCGCATCAGCGCAGTGGATTTGACGCCGTTGGAGAGCCGCGACGAATTCACCATCTCGGCCATCTGCACAAAACCGCGGTCGAGCTTGCCGACCGCATAGGCGATCGCGCCTTCGAGCTTGATCTCGCCCGAGGCCATCGAGCGGGTGCCGAGCTTGTCCTTCAGACGCACGATCCGGTAGTGGTTCTGCGAGCCGTCGTCGAGGAAACGTGGCATCAGAAACAGGCCGACGCCGCGCGTGCCGGGGCCGGCGCCTTCAGGCCGCGCCAGCAGCATCACCACTTTCGCATCGGCATTCGAGCAGAACCATTTTTCGCCATGGAGGCGCCAATGGTCGCCCTCCTGCACCGCCGTCGTCGTCAGCGTGCCGACGTCGGAGCCGCCCTCCTTCTCGGTCATGAACTGGCCGCCCTGCGTCAGCTTGCTCATGTCGGTCTGGGTCAGGCCGTCAAGATATTTCGCCTTCAGCGCCTCGCTGCCGAAATTCGCCAAGAGCTTTGCGCAGCCATCGGTGACATTGATCGGGCAGCCCATGCCGAATTCGGTCTGGTTGAACAGGAAGGTGAAGGCGTGCTTGGCGACAACAGGATATTTGTCCGGCCAGCCCATGATGCCCTTGCGGATCGACAGCGCGTGGATGCCGAACTCGCCGAAAGCGGCGTTCTCCAGCTCGCGATAGGCCGGGTGATATTCGACCCACTGTACGTCGCGGCCGAACTTGTCGCGCTGGTGCAGCACCGGCGTGTGACGGTCGGCAAGCCGCGCGCACTCGTCGAGCCTGCCGCCGGCGAGTTCGCCGAGGCGATCGAGGTGCGGCTCGATGTGACGGAACAAATTCTCCGGCAGATGAATGCGCAACAGATCCGTCAGCGCCTGATCGGCGCGGTAGAAATTCATGCCAGTGGTATCTGGCGCCAGCAGGCCGGATGGTGCCGCCGCGGTATTTTTGGGCTGCGCTGTGACCGGCTTGTGCATGATCGTCCTCTTCGTTTCCGCCCGACGGCAATTCTTTTGCGCTTGCCGCTTTGGATGATGTCGATCATGCTCCAGTGGAGACTACGGATAAAGCCGCAAATAGTCAGGGAGGCATGATCGCCGTGAAGGAGCAATTCGCTCTGCGGAATTGTGATTGGCACGGCTGGCCGTCAGCGCGAACCATGCATAGATCAACGGCTCCCCGTCTCCGAGAGATCACGTCATGGAACATCCAAAGTACAAGATCGCCCTCATCGTCGGCGCCGGCGAAGGCCTGAGCGCCTCGCTGGCACGGCTGCTGTCCGCGCAGGGCATCCGCGTCGCACTGGCCGCGCGAAAAATCGAGAAGCTGGGCGCGCTCTGTGGCGAGACCAGCGCGAAGGCCTATGCTTGCAATGCCACCGAGCCTGAGGAGGTCGAGCGGCTGTTTGGCCTGGTCGAGCGCGAGATCGGCACGCCTGATCTCGTCGTCTACAACGCCAGCGGCCGCACGCGCGGGCCGTTCGTGGATCTGGTCCCGGCCGACGTCGCGAATGCCATTGCGGTCAGCGCTTATGGCGGCTTCCTGGTGGCGCAGCAGGCGACCAGGCGCATGCTGCCGAACAAGCACGGCGCGATCCTGTTCACCGGCGCCTCCGCGAGCGTCAAGGGCTATGCGCAGTCGGCCTCGTTCGCGATGGGCAAGTTCGCGCTGCGCGGCCTCGCCCAGAGCCTGGCGCGTGAGCTGTCACCGCAGGGGATCCACATCGCGCATTTCGTCATCGACGGCGGCATCAAGAGCGCGGCGCGGACGGAAGCCACCGACAAGCCGGAATCGATGCTCGATCCCGATGCGATCGCCGAGAGCTATTGGAACGTGTTGCAGCAGCCGCGCAGCGCCTGGAGCTGGGAGCTGGAGCTGCGGCCCTGGGTGGAGAAGTTTTGAGGCAATAAATTCACAACAACCGTCATTGCGAGCGAAGCGAAGCAATCCAGAGATGTCTCCGCGGAAGCAGACTGGATTGCTTCGTCGCTTCGCTCCTCGCAATGACGAAGGAGAGGCGATATGACCACGGAAGCCACCATCGACACCGGCACCAATGAACTGCTCTGCGTCATCCGCGACCGCGTCGCTGTCATCACGCTGAACCGGCCGGAGGCACGCAATTCGCTGTCGGATACGCTGACGCCGGCGCTGCGCACGATGATCCGCAGTTGCGGCGAGAACCCCGACGTCGGCGCGCTGCTGCTCACCGGCGCGGGCGAAGCGTTCTGCGCCGGCGGCAACGTCAAGGGCATGGGCGCGCATCGCGACCCGAAGAAGCTCGAAATGTCCTTTGATGACAGGGTCGCCGATCTCCAGGAGCGGCAGCGGCTGCTCACGGGAGCCTTGGTGTCGGTGCGCAAGCCGACCATCGCCGCCCTGCCCGGCCCCGCGGCCGGCGCCGGGCTCGCCATCGCCATGGCCTGCGATATCCGCATTGCCGCACAATCGGCCTTCGTCGCCACCGGCTATGCCCGCATCGCGCTCAGCGGCGATTACGGCATCGCCTGGCTGCTCACCCGTTTGGTCGGCACCGCGCGGGCGCGCGAGCTGCTGTTCACCGGCGATCGCGTCGATGCCGCACGTGCCGAGGCGATCGGCCTCGTCAACCGCGTCGTGCCCGATGACAAATTGCAGGCCGAGGCCTTCGCTTTGGCAAAGTCGCTCGCCGAAGGCCCGCGGCTCGCGCTACGCTACATGAAGGACAATCTCGACGAGGCCCTGCTGTTCGACTTCGAAACCGCCCGGGACCACGAGGCCGAGCGCCTGATCCGCCTCACCACGACCGCCGACCACAAGGAAGCGGTGCAGGCGTTCATCGAGAAGCGCAAGGCAGTATTCACGGGGAAATAAACGGCACTCGAAAATCCTTGACCCGTCACCCTGAGGTGGCCGCTTCTTCAGCGGCCCTCGAAGGGCGACGGCCCGGCTGTGGCTGCGAACCGAATGCGAGGGAACGGCGGGGCCGTTCATCCTTCGAGGCTCCCCATGGGACGCGCTGCGTCCCATGCGGAGCACCTCAGGATGACGGGTTTTGCATGGGCAAAAAAATGCCCGGCTCTGGCTACGCCAGGCCGGGCTTGCAGTGGTGTCAGACCGAGGCTGAGGGGCTTTCGGCCTGACGGGAAAGGGCTGCGAGACGCCAGCTCGCGCAGGGAATGTCCTTTGGCGCGACGTTGATCTCCTTGTCGAAGCGCACCAGCTTCCAGTCGTCGGGATGATTGACGAAGGCGAAGCCGGATTTGCGCGCAAGCGAGATCATGGCTTCGTTGGAGCGCAGCGTATCGCCGAATATGTGCTCGGCGCCCAGCGCGGCCGCACGGCATTCGAGATTCTTCATCAGCGCGGTGGCGATGCCGTGGCCCTGCCAACGGTCGTCGACCGACAAGCCAAACTCGAGCGTCGACGTCTCGGCATGGAAGGCGTAGCGCGCCTCGGCGACGATCGTCTCAAAACCATCGACCATCTTGGTCGCAACCACGGTGAAACGCTCGCGCGCGCCGACATCGAGGAATTCGCTGAGCAGGCCTTTTGGCAATTCGCTGATCGCGCCGAAGAAGCGGTTGTAGCGGGAGCGGGTCGTGAGCGAGCGGAAGTAGTGCTGAAGCTCCTCGGTGTCGCGCGGCTCGATGAAGCGCACGTTGAGCGGCTCGCCCTGCCGGGTGCGCAGCTCATCGGAATATTGCTTCAAATCTTCCAGTCGGAGAGTGCTCATGACACGAGCCCTATATAACCCTATATAAAAAGGGACCGCCGGCGCCCCCAACAGTCAGGCGGCGCCGGCCTGGCGGCCAATCAGGCCCGCCAGAAGGGTTTGTCGGCCTCGTAGGCGATGTCGGTCCAGGACAGGCCGACGTCATGAAGATCGCGGGCCGTCCAGTTGGTCAGTTCACGGCGGGTCCGATAGCGCTCGTGCCAGACGTGAAGGGTCTCGCCGATCTGCTGGATCAGGCCGGGTGCATGATGATTTGTCATCGAATTGTGGGTCAAACTAGACATTTTCAGCTCCTGGAGCTAAGTTCACTGCTAATATCTGCTTCCGGGTGCGCTGCGACAAACGACAATTTGTACCAATTCGCATGATATAAACTCATGCATCATGCTGCCAAATGACTGCCAGATTGCCCTCCCTGAACGGTTTGCGGGCCTTTGAGGCCGCCGCGCGCCATCTCAGCTTCACGCTGGCGGCCGCCGAGCTGAACGTGACCCAGACCGCGATCAGCCATCAGATCCGCCGGCTCGAGGAGGAGCTCGGCATTCGCCTGTTCATCCGGCAGAACCGCGCACTGGCGCTGACGGCAGAGGCGCGCGACTACCTCCCGGGCATCCGGGCCGCCTTCAACGATCTGCGGCTGGCCACCGATCGCCTGCTGCGCAAGGACGACGATAAGGTGCTGACGGTGTCGACGCTGGCCTCGCTCGCGGCAAAATGGCTGCTGCCGCGGCTGACCGATTTCCAGGAACAGCATCCCGGCATCGACGTCCGCATCACCACCTCGACCAGCCTCGTCGACTTCCAGCGCGACGATGTCGATGCCGCCATCCGCTACGGCCGCGGTCAGTGGCCGGGCCTGCGCGCCGACTGGCTGATGGCGGACGAGCTGTTTCCGGTGTGCAGCCCATCCCTGCTGCGCGGCGACAAGCCGCTGCGCCAGCCGGAGGATCTCAAGGGCTACCCGCTGCTGCACACCTCCAACGCCAACAGTGACGACTGGCGGCTGTGGCTGACGGCGGCGGGCCTGCCGGCCGACATCGCGCGACAACCCGGCATCACCTTCGACATGATCTTCATGACCATCCAGGCCGCGATCGACGGCATCGGCGTGGCGATGGGCCGGACCTCCTACGTGCAGGACGACATCGCCAAGGGCCGGCTCGTGGTTCCCTTCAAGATCGCGCTGCCGGCCGATGCCGGCTTCTACCTGGTCTCGCCGCAGGGCCGCCGCGAGGCGCCCAAGCTGGCCGCGTTCCGCGAATGGATGATCGCTGCAACGCAAAATAAGGCCTGAAAAATCATCAACTTCCCCGGCAAATTCGATTGACTCGCAGCGCCTCGCGCGGGAAGGGGTAGACAGATTGTCGCAGCATCAATCTGTCGCCTTGCCGTGAAGTGAGTTCCGGTCCGGCCGTGTCTTTAGGGGAGAAACGTCATGGCTGGACCTGCAGCTTCAACCAATCCGCCCGAGATCAAGTCGCGCATCGGCGCGATCCTGCGCGCCACATCAGGCAATTTCCTCGAGCAGTTCGACTTCTTCCTGTTTGGATTCTACGCCGCCGCCATCGGCAAGGCGTTCTTCCCCTCCACCAACGAAACGGCGTCGCTGCTCAACACCTTTGGCGTGTTCTGGCTCGGCGCATTAATGCGCCCCGTCGGCGCCATCGTGCTCGGCGCGTATATCGACCGCATCGGCCGCCGCCAGGGCCTGATCGTTACGCTGGCCATCATGGCCGCCGGCACCGTGGTGATCGCGTTCTGTCCGACCTACGCGAGCATCGGCATCGCAGCGCCGATCATCGTACTAATCGGCCGGCTGCTGCAGGGCTTCTCCGCCGGAGTCGAACTCGGCGGCGTGTCGGTGTATCTCGCCGAGATCTCGACGCCCGGCAATCGCGGCTTCTACACCTCGTTCCAGTCGTCGAGCCAGCAGGTCGCGATCTTCGTGGCCTCTATCCTCGGCTACATCCTGTCCGAGGTGATGCCGGCCGACACGGTGGCCGCCTGGGGCTGGCGCATTCCCTTCTTTGTCGGCTGCCTAATCATCCCGCTGATCTTCATGCTGCGACGGACGCTCGAGGAGACGCCGGCCTTTCTCGCCATGAAGAAGCATCCGACCGCGAACGAAGTGTTCGCCTCCGCGCTCGCCAACTGGCGCATCGTCATCCTCGGCATGATGATCGCGGTCCTGACCACGACGACGTTCTACTTCGTCACCGTCTACACCCCGACCTTCGGCAAGACCGTGCTGAAACTGTCGACGCAGGATGCGTTGCTCGTGACCCTGCTCGTCGCCGTGACCAACTTCTTCTGGAACCCGGTCGGCGGCGCGCTGTCCGACCGCATCGGCCGCAAGCCGGTGCTGCTCACCATCGCCTGCCTCGCGCTCGTCACGGCCTATCCGGCGCTGCACTGGCTGGTGGCGGCACCGACCTTCGGCAAGCTGCTCGCGGTCGAGATGATGTTCTCGTTCTATTTCGGCATGTACAGCGGCACCATGCTCGGTGCTCTCGTCGAGATCGTGCCGGCGCATGTCCGCACCACCTGCTTCTCGCTCGCCTTCGCGCTCGCCGCTGCCCTGTTCGGCACCTTCACGCCGTTTGCTTCGACCCTGCTGATCGAACACACCGGCGACAAGGCCTCGCCCGGCTATTGGCTGATGCTCGCGGCCGTCCTCGGTATCATCGCGGCCTCGGTGGTGTATCGCGGGGGACGCCAAGCGGTGGCGACGTATGATGCGGCGGCCGAGCCGGTGGCGGGGCACTGAGGGTTATCTCGGGGCGCGCTCTTCCTTAACCTCTCCCCGCCTGCGGGGAGAGGTCGGAATTCGAGCGCAGCTTGAATTCCGGCTGAGGGGGTACAGGTCCACGACGATCTCACGTGTGGATAGAGGCCCCTCACCCCAACCCTCTCCCCGTAAGAACGGGGCGAGGGAGCGCACCTGCCCCGTGGCGAGACCTACAACTCCACCACCACGTAATCGCTCTCGACCTTCACCGTAACAGTCTCGGCAACATACGGCCCCTTCACCACGCTCGCGCCCGGCTCGACGTGAGCGGCATACGCCTTCACGCGGAAGCGGCGGGGGTCGCAATAGGACTGGCCGGTGCGGATGTCGAATTCCCAGCCGTGCCAGGGGCAGCGGATGATCTCGCCGAGTTTGGTGTATTCGATCTCGCCGGGGTCGCTCGATTGCGCCAGCCCGATCAGCGGGCCCTCGCACAGTGCTGCGCCCTGATGCGGGCAGCGGTTCATCAAACCAAAATATTCGCCCTTGATGTTGAAGACCGCGATCGGCCGTCCGTCGATCTCCAGAAATTTTCTGGTACCGGGCGGAAGCTCATCGACCGGCGCGATCACATGACGCGCCATCAAGCTATTCCATAGAGCGCGCGCGCATTGCCGAGATAGAACGCCTCGCGATTGTCCTCGCTGACGCCCGCCGGCAGCACGCGCGACGGCTCGTCATAGTCCCAATGCGGATAGTCGGTCGCGAACAGCAGGCGGTCCCAGCCGATCCATTTGATGACGTCGAACAGATCCTCGCGCCGCTCCGGATCCTCCATCGGCTGCGTCGTCCACCACACCTGCTCGCGGATATATTCAGAAGGCGGCCGTTTCACATGCGGCACCTCGCTGCGGAGCCGCTGCCACACCTTGTCGAGCCGCCATGCCAGCGACGGCGCCCAACCAAAACCGGCCTCGATCATCACCATCTTCAGCTTCGGGAAGCGCTCGAACACGCCTTCGAGCACGAGGCTTGCCAGTGCCGATTGCTGGCACTGCGAATGTCCCACCATCTCCTCGATGTAATAGGACGGCCAGCCCGACGGCGTGATCGGATTGCCGCCGAAGCCGAAGGCGTGGACGCCAACGGGAAGGCCGGCCTCTTCCGCGGCCTGATAGATCGGCCAGTAGCGGCGCTGGCCGAGCGGTTCGACATTGCGGCTGAGCAGCAGCACCTGCACAAAGTTCTTGTCGCCGGCACGCTCACGGATTTCGGCAGCGGCCGACAGGCCGTCCTCGTTGCCGACGACGATCGACGCCTTCAGCCGCTTATCCTTGCTGGTCCATTTGTCGATCTGCCAGTCGT
The DNA here is from genome assembly GCF_004123905.1 of Bradyrhizobium betae. Classification (GTDB taxonomy): domain Bacteria; phylum Pseudomonadota; class Alphaproteobacteria; order Rhizobiales; family Xanthobacteraceae; genus Bradyrhizobium; species Bradyrhizobium betae_A. The sequence goes on along the minus strand of NZ_MZXW01000026.1, from coordinate 80,934 downwards.
TGATTGCGGAACACAGCGCAGCCGAGAGTTCGTGATTGCGGATGCCCTGCCCGGTGTTGAGCGGATTGAGCACGCCCAGCTGCACATTGTTGGGATCGAGCAACTGCTTCTGCATGAAGGAGAGTGAGGAGCCCTGCGGGCCGCCTTCCGGCGGATAGGCGTCGCGGCGCGAGGCGTTGGGCTGGGCTTTTGGATAGGGCGGGCCTTCCATCATGCCCTGATAGGCATGGACGCCGTAGATCTCGAGATGATGCTGCCAGCGTTTGGCGAGATACGGATAAAGCTCGGTGCGCGTGGCGCGCGCCGGATGGATGTCACAGTCCGCGATCGCGGTTTTCGTCGTCGGGGGGGAAGCGGCCTCTAGGCCTTCGCGGAACTGAATATTCATCGCCTTGCCTCCTTTGGCAGCGGGCTCACATCAGGCGGGGGTAGGTTGCATGCGGATTGTCGATCATGATCTTGCGCACGAGATCGGGGGACAGACCCTCGGGCAGCGCGTCCTGGCCATCGAACTGCCAGTGCGGATAGTCCGTGGAGAATAGGACCAATTCGTCGGACTGCATATGATCAAACAGGCGAATTAATGTCTCAGGCTCCGGCGGTGCATCAAATGGCTGTAATGAGAAGCGGATGTTGCTGCGCACAATTTCGAGAGATGCGCGATCGACCCAGGGCGTCTCCATCCGCACCCCGCGCCAGAACTTGTGAAGCCGCCAGAGAAAAGGCGAGATCCAGGAGACGCCGGATTCCAGCATCACCATTTTCAGCCGCGGATATTTTACGAAAACGCCCTCGACGATCAGGCTGGTGAGCTGGGTCTGGAACGCCTGGGCCTGACCGACATAATCCTCGATGTGATAGGAACCCCAGCCCACCGCGGTCGGCGGATTGTGATAGGCGGAACCGGCGTGGATACCGATCGGAAGGTTCAGCCGTTCCGCCGCTTCATAGATCGGCCACAGCGCGCGCTTGCCGAGCGGCGTATCGCCCATGACCAGCATCAGCACCTGGACGAAGCGCCTGTCCTGCGCACAGCGCTCGATCTCGGCGACGGCTTTGTCGATGCTTTGCGTCGGGATCACGATCGAGCCGCGCAAGCGCGGATCCCGATCGAGCCATTCCTTCACGAGCCAGTCATTCAGCGCACGGCAGAAGGCGGCCTGCAAATCTTCCGAAAACACCATCTGCACGCCGTAAAGCGGATTGCAGATGGCGTATGAGAGCTGGAAGGGATCGAGCACATGGCGCTGCATGTCCTCGAGGCTTTCGCCTGGTTTGCCTGTCTCAGGCCGCCAGTCGGGCCGCGCCACGATCGGCGAGTTCCGCGGATAGGATTGCGAGACGAGATCGACCATACCGCGCGTCGTCACCTGATCGCGCCAATAGTCGCTCAGGTACGGCAGCAGGCTGGTCAGATGCGGCACGGCCGGATGCACGTCGCAATCGACCCCACCGGCGATCAGGGACGCCATCACGTCTCCTTCACGTTTCCTCGTTTTGTCTTGTCTTTCCGCCATTCAAGCAGGCCTGCCCGTCGCCCGCAACTCGGCCAAGGCTTCTGTCATATGCTAGAAAGGCTGAGCTCAGTTGCGAAGGAATAAGGGGTTTTGGGATGAAAGAGCTCGTCGGCATTGCGGAACAGGTCGCGGCGCAACTGATCGCGCGCAAACAGACCATTGCTGTGGCGGAATCCTCCACCGGCGGCCTGATCGCGGCCAGCCTGCTCGCGGTGCCCGGCGCCTCCGCCTATTTCCTCGGTAGCGCGGTGGTCTACACCCGCGATGCCCGGCGCGTCCTGATGGATATTTCGGACGAAGGAATGAAGGGCTTTCGTTCCTCCTCGGAGCCTTACGCAAAACTGCTCGCCGAGCAGATGCGCAGCCGCTTCAACTCCGACTGGGGCCTGTCCGAGACCGGCGCCGCCGGCCCGACCGGCAACCGCTACGGCGACGCCGCCGGCCATAGCTGCATGGCGGTCGCGGGGCCCGTGGCCGACGTGATGACGCTGGAGACGGCAAGCGGCGACCGGTTTGGCAATATGCAGGTGTTCGCGGCGACGGCGCTGAAGTTGTTGTTGAGGAAGCTCGAGGGGTGATTTTCTCAAGCGTAGCCGCCACGCTATCCGATCCGTCGCCGTTGTGCGGGGTTGACGGTGAGAGATTTGTGCTCGCGGCAACGATCAACATCACCGCTCCAAATGCCGCATGAAAATCCGCACCACATATCCCCTGAACCGCGGCGCCTCATCATAAATATCCGACGCAATCCGCTCGATGGTTTCGCGCAGGGACAGAAACTGCGCCTGGCGCGCGCTGCTCTCCGTGCCTTGCATGCCCGCGAGCTCGTCCATCGCGGCGTCGCTGATCTGACAGTCCACGACGTCACCATCGTTCAGCATGGTGAAGCGAAAGGCCAGACGTTCGAGGTCATGGCCAATGATCTTGTCGCGCGTCAGCGGCATCAAATTGTCCCGTTCGCGCCCCCGAACGGGACAATGCTGAAAATCTGGCGCCTTGTCACCATCCGCGCCAGCGAACATCACGCCTCATACGATGCTCATCGTCAACGCACAACCGTCAGCCGGCCCGCGTCCAGCTTCAGTAGGCGAGCGCCGTGCCGGTGGGCCTATCCAGTGCCGCGGCCAGGGATCGATATTCCTCGCAATCCGTCCCGCAGATGGAGGCAATTCGACCGAGGTGATAGAGCGCTTGCTCGCGATTGCCTCGCTCGAGCTGCCACAGTCCATAATATTGCCACGTCAGCACGTGGTTCGGATCAGCCCGCAATGCGCGTTCGTACCAGACCTGCGACTGCTCGTAGTCGCCGAGCTTGCGATAGGAGTAGCCGATGAGGTTGGCGACGTTCGGATGGTCGTCATGGCCGAGCGACTTCAATTGCGCGATCGCGGCCGTATAGTCGTTGCGCTCGTAGATGGTGTCATAGGCAACGCGGTAGCCGGCCGCGAAAGCGGGATCATCGATGCTGGACTGGTTGTTCGGCTTCTTGCCCTTATGGGTTGCCCGCGTGCCCGGGCGCTTCGGATAGGTTGGCTGCGGCTTCTGATCCGCATAGGCCCCGGCATAGGGATCGGTGGAGCTGATGCCGCCACCGCCTCCTCCGCCACCCCCGCCTCCCCCCGCGGCAAATGCCGGCGAGCTCAACAAAGCTGCCGCAAATGTACCGAGCATGACGAGCCTGATCATCGCTGTGATCATGTCTGTCTCCTGTCCTGTTTCAAGCGGCCCCGGACGATTTGATAACCCTGCCTCGGCAGCGATATTCCAGGACGCCGTGCGGAGACGTCAGCGTTCGTGCGACAGGTCTGTTGTCCTTATTGAAACGCGACCTCGGCAAAGCTGCGCAGCTTTCGCGAATGCAGCCGCTCGGATTCCTGCTGCTTCAGCCGCTCCAGCGCCTTCAACCCGATCTCGAGATGCTGGCCGACGCGGCGGCGGTAGAATTCGCTGGCCATGCCGGCGAGCTTGATCTCGCCATGCAGCGGCTTGTCGGAGACGCAGAGCAGCGTGCCGTAGGGGACGCGGAAGCGATAGCCGTTGGCGGCGATCGCTGCCGATTCCATGTCGAGCGCGACCGCGCGCGATTGCGACATCCGGCGAATCACCTCGGGCCCGGAGATCTCCCAGTTGCGATTGTCGACGCTGGCGACGGTGCCGGTGCGCATCAGGCGCTTGAGCTCGAAACCTTCGAGGCCGGTGACGTCCTCGACCGCCTGTTCGAGCGCGACCTGCATCTCCGCCAGCGCCGGGATCGGCACCCAGAGCGGCAGCTCGCGGTCGAGCACGTGGTCCTCGCGCACATAGCCATGCGCCAACACGTAGTCGCCGAGCCGCTGCGTGTTGCGCAAGCCCGCGCAATGGCCGAGCATCAGCCAGGCATGCGGGCGCAGCACGGCGACGTGGTCGGTGACGTTGCGCGCGTTCGACGGGCCAGTGCCGATGTTGATCAGGGTGATGCCGCGATAGCCTGATGCGACCAGGTGGAAGGCCGGCATCTGCGGCATGCGCGGGGGTGCGTCTCCGGTCGCGGCGCCGCCGGTCCGCATGATGACGTTTCCGGGCGCGACAAAGGCGTCGAGGCCGGCCTCGCCGGACTGGAGACGTTGCTGGCAGGCTTGCGCGAATGCATCAACATAGAACTGGTAGTTGGTGAAGATCACGAAATTCTGGAAATGCTCGGGGTCGGTGCCGGTGTAGTGGTAGAGCCGGCGCAGCGAGTAATCGACACGGGCGGCCCGAAACAGCGACAACGGCTCTGGCGCGCCGGGCTGAAGCTCGAATGTGCCGTCAGCAATCGAATCGTCCATCGTGGCGAGATCAGGCACGTCGAATGCATCGCGCAGCGATCGCGTGATGGACGAGTTCTCGCTGGTGGTGATGGCGGCCTCGATGTTGATGTCGCGGCGATAGGCGAAGTGGATCGGGATCGGCTCGGCGGATTCACCGATCTCCACGGGCACGCCGTGGTTCTGGATCAACAACCCGATCTGCTCGGTCAGGTACGCGCGAAACAGATCCGGCCGCGTCACGCTGGTCTCGTGCACGCCGGGGCCGGCGACGAAGCCGTACGCGAGACGCGAATCCAGCCGTGCGTGCGTCGCTGTGGTGAGGCGGACGAAGGGGTAGTAGGCCCGCACCCGCGTCGTGATCGCCTCGCCGTTAACGTAAGCCTCGAACCGGTCGCGCAGGAACTTTGTGTTGCGCTCGTAGATCTCTTCGAGGCGGGCGACGGCGAGGGACGCGTCGGCGAAGGATTTGGTGGCGATGGAGGGTGGGGATTGCATGGTTCGACCGCCGGGTTGCTGAGGCTTCGAGTCGAACTATAGCAAAGAAGGAGAAGTCGTAGAGTCGGCAAAGCGAAAGCGTGCCCACCATCGTGATTGCACCCGAAGAATGGCGGGCACGGCGCTTCGCGCCTTTGCCCGCCCTACGAGACCGAAGCTGAGGCGCGCGTCACTTCTCCCGGAACGCCCGCATCAGCTGGTCGTGCAGCGGCTTCATCAGGTAGGACAGCATGGTGCGGTCGCCGGTCTGGACGAAGGCTTCCGCCGGCATGCCGGGGATCAGCTTGGAATCGCCGAGGCGGGCGACCTCCTCCGCCGGCATCGAGACGCGGATGGTGTAATAGCTCTGGCCGGTGCGCTGGTCGGTGGTGACGTCGGGCGAGACGCGGGTGACGAGGCCGTTGAGCTCGGGCGTGGTCCGCTGGTTGAAGGCGGAGAGACGCAGCAGCGTCTTCTGGCCGATCTGGAGCTTGTCGATATCGACCGGATTGACCTTGGCCTCGACCTGGAGGTCGTCGGCCTGCGGCACGATCAGCATCAGCGCATCGCCTGCGGTGACGACGCCGCCGACCGTATGCACGGTCGATTGCAGCACCATGCCGTCCTGCGGCGCGCGGATGTCGACGCGGCGGAGCTGATCCTCGGCGGCGACCTTGCGCTCGATCATCTCGCCGATCTTGTCGTTGGTCTCACGCAGATCCTTGGAGACCTCGCTGACCATGTCCTTGTCGACCTGGATGATCTGAAGCTCGGTCTCGGTGATCTTGCCCTTGGCCTGCGCCCGCGAGGCGATGTATTGCGCGCGTTCACCGTTGAGGCGGGCATTGTCGCGCTCGAGCGTGGTCAGACGCGAGAGCTGCACCAAGTGCTTGTCGTAGAGATCGCGGACACCGACGAGCTCCTGCTGCACCAGCGCGATTTCCTTGTCCTTGGCTCTCTCCTGCGCGGACAGACCCTCGATCTCCTCGTTGAGCTGCTGGACGCGCTCGCGAAGCTGCGCCTTCTGGCCGGCGCGGCCGTTGACACGGACGTCGAACAGCTTGGTTTCGGCGGAGAGCAGGTTCTTGACATCGGGATCGTTGCCGCGATCCAGCAGCGATTGCGGGAACTCGACCTTGTCGACACCCCGCTGCTCGGCCTGAAGCCGCGCCGTGCGCGCCTGAGCCGCATCGAGATTCTTGGTGACGATGGCGAGGTTCGCCTTGGTGACGGTGTCATCGAGCCGCACCACGATGTCGCCGGCCTTGACCACGTCGCCGTCGTGGGCACGCAGCTCGCCGACCACGCCGCCGGTCGGATGCTGCACCTTCTTGACGTTGGATTCGACCACGATCTGGCCCGGCGCGATCAGCGCGCCCGAGATCTGCACGGTCGATGCCCAGCCGCCGAGACCGACGACCAGGACCAGGGTAATACCGAGCCCGAGCATCAGGTGAAAACGGATCGAGTCCCGCACGGTCTTCTTTGCGGCAGGCTTCCCGCCGCCGATCGCCATCGTGCTCATGACTTTCCGCCTTCGCTGACGATCTTGATCGGCGCCGGCGGGGTCGCGCGCGGCTGGAGCACCTGGGCGAGCACCTGCTCCTTCGGGCCGAAGGCCTGCATGCGACCATCGCGCAGCACCAGGATCTGATCGACCGCCTCGACGCCGATGGGCCGGTGCGCCACCACGATGACGATGGCACCACGGTCGCGGGCGGCGCGGATGGCGCGGGTCAGCGCCTCGTCGCCTTCGGTGTCGAGATTGGAATTGGGCTCGTCGAGCACGATCAGGAACGGATTGCCGTAGAGCGCCCGCGCCAGCGCCACGCGCTGGGCCTGGCCTGCCGAGAGCGAGGTGCCCTGCTCACCGACTTGCGTGTTGTAGCCCTCACGCATCTTGATGATCATCTCGTGCACGCCGGCTTCCTTGGCCGCAGAGATGATGCCGTCAGACGTCGCCTCGGGGTCAAAACGGCCGATGTTCTGCGCGATGGTGCCCCCGAACAGCTCGACGTCCTGCGGCAGATAGCCGATGTGGCGGCCGAGCATGTCGGAGGCCCATTGGTCGAGCGCCGCGCCGTCGAGCCGCACCTTGCCGCGCACCGGATGCCAGACGCCGACCAGCGCACGGATCAGCGAGGATTTGCCGGAGCCGCTCGGCCCGATCACGCCGAGGGCGTTGCCGGCTTCGAGCGCGAAGGTGACGTCCTGGACGATCAGGCGCTGGTCGCCCGGCGGCACCATGGCAACGCCTTCGACCGAGAGGCGGCTGGTGGGCGCCTGCAACTGGGTCGGCATCGTCTGCGCCGGCATCTGCTCCAAAAGGCGGGTGAGGCGCTGCCAGCTCTGGCGGGCCGCGACGAAGGACTTCCAGTGCGCGATGGCGAGATCGACCGGCGCCAGCGCACGCGCGGAGAGGATCGAGCCGGCGATGATGATGCCGGCGGTCGCCTCCTGGTGGATGACGAGATAGGCGCCGACCGCGAGCACGGCCGATTGCAGCATCATGCGCAGCACTTTTGCCACCGCGCCGAGACCGCCCGCGACGTCGCTCGCACGCTGGTTGCCGTCGAGATATTTTTCGTTGGCCTCGCTCCAGCGCCCGTTCATCCGGCCGGTCATGCCCATCGACACCATGACTTCGGCGTTGCGACGGCTGGACTGGGCGATGTCGTTGCGCTGGGCGGCAAGGCCCATCGCCTCCTTCGCCGGCTGGCGGGACATGAATTCGGTGACCAGCGTCAACCCGACCAGAATGATGGCGCCGACCAGTGCGGTGACGCCGATCATGACGTGGAAGGCGAAGCAGATGGCCAGGTAAAGCGGCAGCCAGGGCAGGTCGAAGAACGCGCTCGGGCCCATGCCGCCAAGGAAGGAGCGGACATTGTCGAGATCGCGCAGCGGCTGCAGGCCCTCGTTGCGGCTGCCGACCAGCAGCGGCAGGCGCACGATGGTGTCGAACACGCGCTTGTTGAGGGATTCATCGAGCGCCGTGCCGATCCGCCCCAGGATCCGGTTGCGGATCATGTCGAGCACGCCCTGCGCCGCATACAGGAAGCTGGCGAGGACGATCAGGCCGACCAGGGTCGGAACGCTGCGGCTCGGCAGCACCCGGTCGTAGACCTCCAGCATGAAGATCGACCCGGTCAGATAGAGCAGGTTGATCATGCAGCTCATCAAGCCGACGCCGACGAACCCCGTGCGACAAGCGCGCAAGGCGTCACCGAGCTCTGAACGGCGGACGCCAGGTACGGCTGCCATCAGTCTGATCTCTTTCGGGTAAGGGGCAAAGCCCCTGATTTCATAGGCCGCTCAGGGGTACTCGACCCGGATTAACACCGTATTCCCTCTGCGACCAGCGCAGCCGAATTCATCCAGGTCCCGATGGGCCACATCACCCCCTGACGGCCCCGCACGCAAGTCCGGTATTTCACAGTCTTTGCGGCTTTTTATAGCAGACATCGCGGCCTCTCCCCAGCCTTGGTCCAGCCTTGGCCAGCCTTGGGGAGAGGCGAAAGGTTCCGATCGACGAACCGGGCGGCTGCTAGAGCCGGCCTCCACCACGCACCAGGCGGACCACCAGAAGCAGGATGATGGCGCCGATCGCGGAAAAGATGATCTCCGGGACCAGCCCGGCGCCGATGTGAATGCCGAGCTTCGGGAACAGGAAGCTGGCGACGAACGCACCGGCAATGCCGATCACGATGTCGCCGATGATGCCGAACCCGCTGCCGCGCACCACCTTGCCGGCGAGCCAGCCGGCAACCAGGCCGACGAACAGGATAACGATGAGGCTTTGGCCAGAAATGTACATAAGTTGAAGTCCCTCTCCATGAACGGGGGCCATGGAACGGGAACCGGGATGAATGGGGTCTGAATGCTGTTCCCGTCCACGGTTGCGGTTTGAATTTATGACAGCGCGGTGACCGGCTCCGCCAGCACGCACCGCGCCGCCCGGCCCGGGCCGACCTCCACGTTCGCTGGCAGTTGCTCGACGCAGCGCGACTGGGCCACGGCGCAGCGGGGGGCGAAGGAGCAGTTGTGCGGCTTCTCAGCGAGCGACGGCGGCGTGCCGGGGATGGTTTCGAGGCGCTGCCCGCGCTTGGCGCCATGGATGGTCGAGGCGAGCAGGCCCTTGGCGTAGGGGTGCACCGGGCTACGCACGATGTCGCGAAGGGTGCCCTGCTCCACGATCTGGCCGGCATACATCACCGCGACGCGGTCGCAGATCTCGATGGCAACGCCGATATCGTGGGTAACGAAGATGACGGACATGCCGAACTCGCGCTGAAGCTCGCGTAGCAGCAACAATATCTGAATCTGCACGGTGGCATCGAGCGCGGTGGTCGGCTCGTCCGCCAGCAGTATCTTTGGCCGGCAGGCGAGCGCCAACGCGATCATCGCGCGCTGGCGCATGCCGCCGGACATCTCGTGCGGATAGGCGTCCAGCCTTCGCTTGGCCGAGGGAATGCGCACGACCTCGAGCATTTCGAGGGCCCTCGCCCTGCCCTCCGCAAAACTCTTGCCTTCGTGACGCACCACGCTCTCGGCGATCTGCGCGCCGATGGTGTAGACCGGATCGAGCGCGAGCGCGGGCTCCTGGAAGATCATCGAGACGGTCTGGCCGCGGAACGACGACAGCTGCTCGTCGTTCATGGCGAGCACGTCGCGGCCCATCACGTTGACCTTGCCCGAGATCTGCGTGCGCTTCTTCGGCAGCAGCCGCATCAACGCACGCAGGGTCACGCTCTTGCCTGAACCGGATTCGCCGAGCAGGCCCAGCACCTCGCCGTCACCGAGAGAGAGACTGAGATCGTTCACGGCAAAAACCGTGCGCTCGCCGGTGAAGCGGATGTTGAGGCCTGAGATGTCGACGAGCTTTGTCATGACGGAAGTTTGGGTACCCGGTCGTGGTAGTCGGTGACGCGCTGGAAGGCGGCGCCGATGGTGAGCAAGGTCGCTTCATCGAAGGAGCGGCCGATCAGCTGCATCCCGACCGGCAGGCCACTCTTGGTGAAGCCGGAGGGAATGGTGAGCGACGGCAGGCCGAGGAAATTCACCGGACGCGTGAACAGCGTCAGCCGCTGCACCATCGCCGGCGCGTTCGGTCCGCCGCCAACGTCGCTCTCCTCGATCGTCGGCGCCGGCACGGGTGAAGCCGGTGCGATGATCGCATCGACGCCAGCGGCCGCCGCATTGTGCGCGGCGAGTGCCGGACCGCGCCAGCGCATCGCCTCGAGATAGGTGATGGCGGGAACCGCGAGGCCGTTTTGAAGCCTCATCAGCGTCTGCGCACCATAATCCTGCGGGCGCTCGATCATCCAGCGCTTGTGAAAGGCGGCGGCTTCCGCCGCGAGCACGAGTTGGCTCGCCGCCTGCAATTGCCGCTGATCCGGCAGCTCGACTGTGACGATGTCGGCGCCCTCACGCTTGAGCACCGCGATGGTCTCGTCAAGCACGCGTGCGACTTCGGCGTCGAGGTCGTCGACATAGAAGGATGCGGGCACGCCGATCTTGAGGCCCTTCAGCGAGCCCTTGGTCGCGCCGACATAGTCCGAGAGCGGCTCGTGGCTGGTGGTCGAATCCGCGGGATCGAGACCGGCCATCAGCGCCAGCAGCAGCGCACAATCTTCCGCAGTCCGCGCGAGCGGGCCGACGGTGTCGAGCGATTGCGACAGCGGCATCGCGCCGGCACGGCTGACGCGGCCGACCGTGGTCTTCAGTCCCGTGACGCCGCAGAAATGTGCGGGCATGCGGATCGAGCCGCCGGTGTCCGAGCCGAGCGCGGCAAAGGTAAGTCGCGCGGCGACCGACGAGCCGGAGCCGGACGAGGAACCGCCGGTGATATGCGCGACGTTCCAGGGATTGCGCACCGGGCCGTAATGGGCGTTGTGGCCGGTCGGGCCGTAGGCGAATTCGGCGAGATGCAGGGTGCCGAGCCGGACCTGGCCCGCGTCCTTCAAGCGCTGCAAGGCGGTGGAGGTGACGGTCGGCACGAAGTCGCGGCGGATCAGCGAGCCGCAGGTCGCGACGTGGCCGGCGTCGTAATACATGTCCTTGTGCGCCAGCGGCACGCCATGCAAGGGACCGCGGAGATTGCCCTTGGCGAGCTCGGCGTCGGCGGCATCGGCCGCGTTCAGCGCGGCTTCCGCTTCAATCGACATGAAGGCGTTGAGATGCGGCTGCCACTGCGCGATGCGATGCAGCAGCGCGCGCGTCACCTCATGCGAGGACATCTGCTTCATCGCGATCGCACGTGCGACCTCGGTGAGCGTCATCAATGCAGGCTCGGTGCTCATTTCGACACCTTCAGCGTCTGCGCGATCGGATAGAGCGCGGGCTCGAGGTCGAACGGGAGCGTGCCGGCGATGGCTGAAAAGCCTTCGAAGGCAGGTCCGATGGAGTTGGAGATACGCGTGGCGATCTCGTCATCCACGGGAACGCCGGCGACTTGCGCCATCGGCTTGATCTCTTTCGGTGTCGGTCTCGTCATGCGGTTTCCCCTGTGGGCGCGCGGCTATGGCCTGAACCCGGTATAGCCATGTAGCACGCCGCCTCGTGGCCTATCTTATCGACGGCCGTGAGCTTTGGTGCTGCATTTGCGCAGAGCGGCTCCGCAAACGCGCAACGGGTGTGGAAGCGGCAGCCCGACGGCGGGTCGATCGGATTGGGCGGATCGCCCGTGATCGGCGGCTTCTCGGTGCGGCGATCAGGATCCGAGGACGGCATCGCAGCCAGAAGCGCGCGCGTGTAGGGGTGCGCGGGACTGTCCCAGACCTGGTCGACCGGGCCGAGCTCGACGACCTCGCCGAGATACATCACCAGCACGCGATCACTGATGTAGCGGACGACGTTGAGGTCGTGGCTGATGAAGAGGTAGGTCAGGCCGAACTCGCGCTTGAGGTCGGCCAAGAGATTCAGCACCTGCGCTTCGACGGATTTGTCGAGTGCGGAGACGGCTTCATCGAGGATCACCAGCCGCGGCGACAGCGCCAGCGCACGCGCGATGTTGACGCGCTGGCGCTGGCCGCCGGAGATCTCGTGCGGATAGCGGTTGGCGAAATTTGCTGGGACCAGGCCGACCTTGCCGAGCAGCTCGCGCGCCAGCGCTCGCGCCGTGCCATCGGCCATGCCGTGCACCTTCGGGCCGAAGGCGATCGATTCCTCGATGGTGAGGCGCGGATTGAGTGAGGCGTAGGAATCCTGGAACACCATCTGCATGCCACGTCGCAGCTCACGCAGCGACAAGGACTGCCCGACGGTCATGCCGTCATAGATGATGTCGCCGGTGTCGCGCGGCATCAGATGCATCAGCAAGCGCGCGGTGGTCGACTTGCCGCAGCCGGATTCGCCGACGATGCCGACGGTCTCGCCCTTGGCTATGGAAAAGGAGACGTTGTCGACGGCGCGTACGGTGCGCTTTGCGGCGAACAATCCGCCACGAACCGGGAAGTGCTTTGTCAGGCCATTGACCTGGAGCAGCGGCTGCGCGACGCCGCCGATGTCCTCGATCGGCTCCAGCATTTCAACGGATGTGCTGCTCTCGCTCATGGCTAGTTCCTGATGTCCATAGCGCTACGCAGGCCGTCCGAGAGCAGATTGAAGCAGATCGAGACCGCGAAGATCATCGCGCCCGGCAATGCTGCGACCCAGGGGTTGACGTAGATCGCGGTGCGCAGCGTGTTCAACATCAGGCCCCATTCCGGCTCCGGCGGTTTGGTGCCGAGGCCGAGGAAGGAGAGACCGGCCGCCAAAATCATCGAGACCGAGATCAGGCTGGTGGCGTAGACGAAGATCGAGCCCAGCACGTTGCCGAGGATGTGCACGCGCATGATGGTGAACGGCCCCGCGCCCGAGGCGCGCGCGGCGTCGACGAAATCCATGTTGCGCACGCCGGTGGTGACGCTTTCGGCGACGCGGGTGATTTGCGGGACGAACACGACTGTCAACGAGACGATGGAGTTGAGAATGCCGGCGCCGAGTGCGCCGGAGATCGCGATCGCCAGCAGCACGGAGGGGAAAGCGTAGAACACGTCGATCGTACGCATGATCGCGGTGTTCAGCTTGCCGCCGACATAGCCGGCGACGAGGCCGAGGGAGGTGCCGATGCAGAAGGCGAGGATCACAGGCAAAATGCCGATCACCAGCGACAGCCGGCCGCCATAGATCAGCCGCGCCAGCATGTCGCGGCCGAGCTCGTCGGTGCCGAGCGGGTAGCCGACTGTGCCGATGTGGCGCAGGCGGCGGATCATCGAGCCCTTGTAGGGATCCTCAAGTCCGAGCCAGGGTGCAAGGATCGCGGACAGGAAGATCAACAGCAGCACCAGCGCGCAGGCCATGCTGACCTTGTCGCGCGTGATGCGGCGGCCGACGGTCGCCCAATAGCCGCGCGCCTTGGTGGCGGGCGCGGCCTGGAGCGCGGCGTCGGCGGTGACAGACAACGGAAGCTCGCTCATCGCTAGCCCCGCTTGATGCGCGGGTCGATCGCGGCTTGCGCGATGTCGACCAGCAGATTGAGGAAGACGAAGAACAGCGCCAGAATCAGGATCGTGCCCTGCAATAGCGGCAGGTCGCGCTGGAAGATTGCGGAGTTGAGCAGGAAGCCCGAGCCGGGCCAGGAGAACACGGTCTCGATCAGGATCGAGCCGCCGAGCATGTAGCCGAGCTGAAGCCCCATCACCGCAAGCGCGGTGGGCGCGGCATTCTTGATGACGTGGCGGAACACGCCGGTTTCGTGCAGGCCTTTGGCGCGCAATGCCTCGACGAAATCCTGCGAGAGAATATCGCCGGTGAGTGCGCGCACGGTGCGGGTGACGATGCCCATCGGGATCACCGACGTCGTGATCGCCGGCAGCACGAGATATTGCAGATGCGCCCAGTCCCATGCCCAGGCTGCGGATCCGCCGGGCCCGGCGCCGACCGCCGGCAGCCAGTTCAGCTGCACCGAGAAGATGATGACGAGCACCATGCCGAGCCAGTAATGCGGCACGGACACGCCCGCGATCGCAAAGGACGTCGCGACCTTGTCGATCCAGGTTTCGCGAAAGTAGCCGGCGATCAGGCCGAGCAAAATGCCCATGGTGAAGCCGATGATCGCCGCGGCAATCGCCAGCGTGACGGTGTTACCGACCGCGCGCATGACCTCGGCAAGCACGGGACGCCCCGTCGCGATGGAATTGCCGAGATCGCCATGCAGTGCGCGCAGCAGCCAAAGCCCGAACTGCACCGGCAGCGGGCGATCAAAACCATAGGCGGCACGGAGCTGCGCGGCGAGCTCCTGCGAGGCATCTGCGGGGAGCACCGCGACGAGCGGATCGCCCGGCGTGATGTGCACGAGCAGAAAGCACACCAGCGCCACGCTGATGACGATCGGAATGACATAGACGATGCGTCTGGCGATATAGGCGAGCACGTTGTTTCTTTTTCTTCCCTTCTCCCCTTGTGGGAGAAGGTGGCGCGAAGCGCCGGATGAGGGGTATCTATCCGCGGATACAGCATGATCAAATGAGAAGAGGGTCACTCGCGGAGAGAGACCCCTCACCCGGCTTCGCTATCCGCGAAGCCACCCTCTCCCACAAGGGGAGAGGGTGCACTATTTGTGTGGCGCGAGCTACTGCATCGACACCAGCGAGAAGTCGATGAACCAGCTCTTCGGCTGCACCACGCCCGTCACCTTCGGGCTCATGGCACGGGGGCCGACGTCGTGCGCGACGTAGAGGAAGGCTGCGTCGTCGACGGAGGCCGCGTGCAGCTCGGCGAGCGCGGCGTCACGCGCGGCCGGATCGAAGGTCTGCCGCGCCCTTTTTACCATCTCGTCGAACTTGGGATTGTTGATAAAACCCCAATTGTTCGAGACCGGCGGGGCCATGCTCGATTGCAGGAAGCGCACCAGCGCGAAATACGGATCCATCGCCGCATAGGTGACGTTGGTCGCGTTCGAGCCGTTCGCGCTGGGATCCTTGACGCCGCGGCGCCAATTGGAGAACAGCGTGTTCCACTCGATGACATCGAGCTGCACGTCGAAATAGCATTCGGCGAGTGCTTGCTGGAGATATTCGTTCATCGGCAGCGGCTGCATCTGGCCCGAGCCGGAGGTCGAGGTCTGGATCTTCACCGCGAGCTTCTTATTCGGACCAAAGCCCGCCTCCTGCATCAGCTTCTGCGCAGCCGGCTTGTCGTACTTGATCTCGAAGGTCGGTTTTCCCCGCCAGGGATGGCCGGGTTCGAACGTGCCGGTCGCCGGCACCATCAGGCCGCCGAGCAGGCCGTCCCTGAGGCCTTCGCGATCGACGCAGAGGTTTGCGGCCTTGCGGACGCGGATGTCGTTCCAGGGCGAGCCCTCGATGCGCGAGAACTGCCAGGGCCAGACATGCGGCTGCTCATTGGTGTAGAGCTTGAAGCCGCGCTGCTTGATCTCGGGCAAAGCGTCCGGTGCCGGCGCCTCGACCCAATCGACCTGGCCAGAGAGCAGCGCCGCGGTGCGCGCATTGGCTTCCGGCATCGGCAAGAGCACCATCTTGTCGGTCTTCGGCACGCGCGCCTTGTCCCAATAATTCGCGTTCTTCACCAGTTCGAGCCGCTCACGCGGGGTGAAGCCCGACATCTTCCACGGGCCGGTGCCCGATGCATTCTTGGCAAACGCGGTCCAGGCGGCCTGCGTTTTCGCCTTGGCGTCGGCGCCTTCCGCCTTCTCATAGAAAGCCTGCCACTTCGCCGGGCTCGCCATGAACAGATTGGTGAGGTTGATTGGCAGAAAGCTGTCCGGCTCGGAGGTCGTCAGCTCCACCGTCATGTCGTCGATCTTCTTGGCAGATACGAGCGTCGGCATGCGCGTGGCGGTCGCACCGACCTGGCTGGGATCGAATTGCGGCGCGTCCTGCTTCAACACCTTCTCGACGTTCCACACCACCGCATCGGCATTGAACGGCGAGCCGTCATGGAAGGTGACGCCGGGGCGCAGCTTGAAGGTCCACTTTGTCTTGTCGGCATCGTCGACCTTCCACTCGGTGGCAAGGCCGGGGATCACCACGCTCGGCTTGTCGGCGGAGGACAGGTCCCAGCCGGTGAGCGCGTCATACATGGTGAGGCCGGTGAAGCGGTTGCCTTCGAAGCCCTGATCGGGCTGGCCGAGCGTGCGCGGAATATCGGCAGCGGTCATGCCGATGCGCAGCACGGTTTCGGCGCTGGCCACGCGCGGCCATGCGGCCGCAGTTGTCAGGGCCAGCGCCGCGATCAGCGCCGCGCGGGTCGTTGTCTTGATAAGCATTACTTCAGTCCTTTTCCCAATATCGATGACTAATTTTGATGCAATCGTATGCAATGGCCATGCCAAGGGGGAAACTTATTCTGCCAATTGCCCCTGCGACGACAAGTCCTTGTGATGATGCGGAGGCGAGCGCCCTGTTCTGCCTATTCTGGCATCAAGCTTGCACGTTTGGCCCGGAATCTCCTGGGAGCTTTGGGCCATGCGTATTCGTTTGACGACCTGTCTCGCCGTGCTTGCGCTGGCGTTATCCGCAATCTCGGCACGCGCCGAAACGGTGGTGCGCTACGGCATCTCGATGGCGGACATTCCGCTGACGACGGGCCAGCCCGACCGCGGCGCCGGCGCCTATCAGTTCACGGCCTACACGATCTACGATCCTTTGGTCGCATGGGAGATGGACGTCGCCGACCGTCCCGGCAAGCTGGTGCCGGGCCTCGCCACTGAATGGAAGGTGGACGACACCGACAAGAAGAAGTGGCGCTTCACGCTCCGCAAGGACGTGAAGTTTCACGACGGCAGCGCGTTCGACGCCGACGCGGTGATCTGGAATCTGGACAAGGTGCTCAACGACAAGGCGCCGCAATTCGACAAGCGGCAGAGCGCGCAGGTGAAGACGCGTCTGCCTTCGGTCGCCAGCTACGCCAAGATCGACGATTCCACGGTGGAGATCACCACCAAGACGGTCGATTCCTTCTTTCCCTACCAAATGCTGTGGTTCCTGGTGTCGAGCCCGGCGCAATATGAAAAGCTCGGCAAGGATTGGGACAAGTTCGCCAGCCAGCCTTCCGGCACCGGTCCGTTCAAGCTGACAAAACTGGTGCCGCGCGAGCTTGCGGAGCTCAGCAAGAATCCGGACTACTGGAACAAGAAGCGCATTCCCAAGGTCGACAAGATCGTGCTGGTGCCGATGCCGGAAGCGCTGACGCGCACCAATGCGCTGCTCGCGGGGCAAGTGGACCTGATCGAGACGCCGGCGCCGGATGCCGTGCCGCAGCTGAAGGCGGCTGGCATGAAGATCGTCGACAACGTCACGCCGCATGTCTGGAATTATCATCTCAGCGTGCTGCCGGGCTCGCCCTGGACCGACATCCGCCTGCGCAAGGCACTGAATCTCGCGATCAACCGCGACGAAGTCGTCGGCCTGATGAACGGGTTGGCGAAGCCGGCCAAGGGCCAGGTCGACCCATCGAGCCCGTGGTTCGGCAAGCCGACCTTCGAGCTGAAATATGATCTTGCTGCCGCCAAGAAGCTGGTCGAGGAGGCCGGCTACTCCAAGGCAAAACCGCTGAAAGCCACCTTCATCATCGCACAGGGCGGGACCGGCCAGATGCTGTCGCTGCCGATGAACGAATTTTTGCAGCAGAGCTTTAAAGAGATCGGCATCGAGATCGACTTCAAGGTGGTCGAGCTCGAAACGCTCTACACGCATTGGCGCAAGGGCGCAGCCGACGAGATGAACGCCGGCATCACCGCCAACAACATCGCCTATGTCACGTCAGATCCGCTCTACGCCATCGTCCGCTTCTTCGCCTCCGACCAGATCGCGCCGGTCGGCGTCAACTGGGGCGGCTACAAGAACCCGAAGGTCGACGCGCTGATCAACGAGGCCAAGCAGACGTTTGACACGGCCAAGCAGGACGATTTGATCGCCCAGGCGCATGCGCTGATCGTCGATGATGCCGTGCTGGTCTGGGTCGTCCACGACACCAACCCGCACGCGCTGTCGCCGAAGGTGAAGCAGTTCGTGCAGGCGCAGCACTGGTTCCAGGATCTGACGACGATCGGAGTGGAGTGAGGCGGCGGACATCAGTGCCGTAAGGTGGGCACGTCTGCCCCAACACCGTCATTGCGAGCGAAGCGAAGCAATCCAGTATCTTCCGCGGAAGCGGTCTGGATTGCTTCGTCGCAAGAGCTCCTCGCAATGACGGCGGAGAGACTGAGTGACGGCGGAGGGACTTACTTCCCCCACCGCAATGCCAGCGCGTCGCGCTCCTTGGCCAATTCCAGCAATCCCGCTCTTGTCGCCGGATGCAGCGGCTGCAACGGATGTCGCACCGCGTCCGACTTGATCACGCCACCGGCCTGCATCATCGCCTTGCACGCGATCAGGCCGCATTGGCGGTTCTCGTAATTGATCAGCGGCAGCCAGCGCTCATAGGCGGCCTTCGCCTTCTCCCGATCGCCGGCGAAATAGGGATCGATGATCTGGCGGATGCCGTCGGGATATCCGCCGCCGGTCATGGCACCGGTGGCGCCGGCATCGAGATCGGCGAGCAGCGTGATCGCTTCCTCGCCATCCCAGGGGCCCTCGATATCCTTGCCGCCTGCCTCGATCAGGCTGCGGAGCTTTGAAGCCGCGCCTGCTACCTCGATCTTGAAATAGCGGATATTGGCGAGTTCGCGCGCCAGCCGCGCCAGCAGCTCGACCGACAGCGGCGTGCCGGCGACCGGCGCGTCCTGGATCATGATGGGGATGTTGATCGCGCCGGAAAGCACCTTGAAGAACTCGACCACGCCTTTCTCGGGCACGCGAAAGGTCGCGCCGTGATAGGGCGGCATCACCATCACCATGGCGGCACCTGCCGCTTCAGCCTGCTGGCTGCGCGCGGCGCAAACGGCGGAGCTGAAATGCGTGGTGGTGACAATCACGGGAACCCGACCCGCGACATGCTCCATCACCGCACGCATCACGGTTTCGCGCTCGGCATCGGTGAGCACGAACTGCTCGGAGAAATTGGCGAGGATGCAGATTCCGTGCGAGCCGGCGTCGATCATGAAATCGATGCAGCGGCGCTGGCCCTCGAGGTCGAGCTCGCCGCGCTCGTCGAAGATGGTGGGCGCGACCGGGAACACGCCGCGATAGGGGCGCTGGGCCTTGTGTGGGGTGACCGGCATCGAACTCTCCATCCCTGATGTGTCTTACGTCTGTTGCCGCGTCCACGCGGCGGCACAGATGTAGCCGCCGCGCGGACCGGCGGCAATGCCGATCGCACGACGTTGGATGGAAGAACTAAGAAGTTAAGCCGTCTTCACTGCGCCGAGGAAACCCTCGACCGCGACGCGGAGACGATCGGCATCGGCCGACATTTTCTTCACGGAGTCGGACAGCACCGTGCCGGCGTTGCCGGTCTCCTCGTTGAGCTTGGCGACGCTGCCGATGGTGTCGGTGACCTCGCGGGTGCCTTGGGCGGCCTGCTGGAAGTTGCGCGAGATCTCGGTGGTGGCCGCGCGCTGCTGTTCCACGGCGGCGGCAATCGCCGTCATCTTCTCGTCGATGCCGCTGATGGCGCCGCCGATGGAGCGGATCGCGGTCACCGCCTGGCCTGTCGCGCCCTGGATCTCCGCGACCTGGCGCGAGATTTCTTCCGTCGCCGTCGCGGTCTGAGCGGCGAGGCTCTTGACCTCGCCGGCGACCACGGCAAAGCCGCGGCCGGCCTCACCGGCACGGGCCGCTTCGATGGTGGCGTTCAGCGCCAGAAGGTTGGTCTGGCCGGCAATGGCGTTGATCATCTTCACGACCTCGCCGATGCGGCTTGCGGTCTGGTCGAGGATCTCGACCGTCGCGTTGGTCCGCTCGGCCTGCGACACGGCTTCGCGGGCCTCGCGCGCGCTCGACTGCACCTGCGCGGAAATCTCGCCGACGGAGGCAGAGAGCTCCTCTGTCGCGGCCGCGATGGTCTCGAGATTGTTGGTGGCCTGCTCGGCAGAGGAGGCGACCGCAGCGGTCTGGCTGCTCGACTCCGAGACCAGCGTGCGCACGTCGGTCGCGGTGGCGTCGAGCTCCCGGGCCGACGCAGCGACGCTGTGAATGACGGCCTGCACGGTGTCGTCGAAGCTGCGGCAGGCCTCGTCCACGGTGCCGGAGCGGGCGAGCTGCAGCGCCTGCTGCGATTCGCGCTCCTGGCCGAGACGTTCGGCGGTCGCAGCGCTCTCACGCAGGCTTTCGAGCGCGGCGGCCATGGTGCCGAACTCGTCGGGATAGCGGGACTGCGGAACCGGCGTCGCATAATCGCGTGCGCCGATGCGCGCGATGGCATCGAGAATGGCGCGAACCGGGCGCATCAGGCGATTGCGCACGACGTAGACGCCGGCCATGGTCACGGCGAGCGCGAGCAGGAAGGCGAGCGACTGCACCACGAGATTGGTCAGCGCCTTGGCCTGAACCGCCTCCGCGCGCGCGATCGACTGGTCCAGCGCTTTGTTTGCGACCCCGGCAATGAGCGGGAACGGCGACTGGCACAGCACGTTCCACTCCGAGGCGGGAAGCGCGGGCTTGCCACTGCCGTCGAAATTCTTCGTGAGCTCGCCGATCTGCTTCAGGACGCCATCGGTCTTGGCCTTCGCCTCCGTCGCTGCCGTAACCAGCTCCGCCGCCACGTCCGGCGCACCCAGCAACTCGGCCATGCCGGCCCAACCGGAGGCAATGGTGCCGTCCCATTGCGCCACCGACCGCTTCTGAGCGTCGTCGAGTGGCTTGCTACTGTTGACGTTCGCGCGAAGCGACGAGCAATGGACTCCATAACGGTCGCGCACCTGCCAGGCGAAGCGGCGGACCTGGATCATGCGGGCGATGAAGGGATCGTCCAGCCAGGCGCGGTTCGATACCGCGGTAGACGCCAGATTGGCGGTGTCGATCACCTTGGTGACGGCGTCGTACCAGGGATTGGTCCGTTCCATCTTGCGATCGGCGCGCGGAAGCTTGGCCTCATCATGGAACAACTGGAACTGCGGTGCGGCTTCGTTCCAGCGCTGCTTCAGCGTGCTCGCGAGCTCATCGCGCCGGGCGAATTCGATGGTGGAGAGCGCGCCGAGGATGGCTTCATAGCCGGCCTGCTCGGCCTTCTCGGCGGCACCGAGCTTGGCGCGCGGATCGTCTTCGCCGAGGATCGCGCTCTGGGCATCGCCGCGATTGTTGCGGAGCGACAGCACGCCGTGGAAGATCGCCTTGTCGGCGGCGGCAAGCCGCGCGGTTTCGAGACTGTCGCTGTAGCGGCCAAAGGCTCCGACCATCTGGATCGCCGTGGAGGCCAACGCGCCGGCCGCCAGCAGGGCCATCAGGGTCAGGAGAAGCGAGCTTACCGATTTCTTAAACATTGCCATGGGGTCACAAGGGGCCACTCTCGGGGAGTGGCCACCTTGCATCGCGACATGCCAATGTTTCGTTAAGGTTTTAATTGAATGGCAGCGGTTCCGCCTGCGTGCATTCCGGCGGCCCGCGACCTTCTTACGCAACCTTGGTGAAATCCGGGGGGCGACGCTCCGCAAAAGCCGTAAATGCCTCGCGCGCCTCGGCGGTCCGCAGGCGCTGTGCAAATTGCTCGCCTTCCGCCTGCATCTGCGCGACCAGCGCTTCGCCGTTGCGCATCAGCTTCTTGGTCGCCGTGAGCGCGCCGGCCGGCTGGCGGGCGAGCCGCTGCGCCAACGCGAGCGCCTCGGCGTCGAGCTTGTCGAGCGACACCACGCGGTTGGCGAGGCCCCATTCCAGCGCGGACTTCGCCGGCACGGTCTCGCCGAGCGCGAACATCTCGTAGGCACGGGCATAGCCGATGCGGGCCGGCATCAAGAGACTTGAGGCGGCTTCCGGCACCAGCGCGAGGCTGACGAAGGGCGTGGACAATTGCGCATTGTCGGCGAGCACGACGAGGTCGCAATGCAGCAGCATCGTGGTGCCGACGCCGACGGCGCGGCCCTGCACCGCGGCCACCAGCGGCCGGGTGCAGCGCGCCAACGACTGGATGAAGCGCACGACGTTGCGGCTTCCTTCCGACTTGCCCGCTGCGACGGCCGCGAACTCGCCGACATCATTGCCGGCGGTGAACATGTCGCCCTCGCCGCGGATCAGGATCACGCGGGTGGACGGATCGGACTCGGCGGATTCGATGGTATCGGCGAGCTTGCCGTACATCGCATCGGTCAGCGCGTTCTTCTTGTCGGGGCGCGCCAGCGTGAGGGTGAGAATTCCGCCGTTGTTCTCGATCCGGACATGCTCGGTCATTACTCTGCTCCTTGGTGCTCGTCTGAAGGCTTTTGATCTGAAGGTCTTGGAAACTTGTCCTGAATGCTCGTCAGCCAGCGCGCGACGATGTCGATCTCCGCAGCTGTAAATCCGTCCGTCAGCGCCGCATTGATCGCCGCGGCCGAAGTCTTGGCCTGCGCCAGCGCGCTGCGCCCCTTCGGCGTCAGCCACACCCGCCAGGCGCGCCCGTCCTCGCGATCGGCGCGCCGCTCGATCAGCCTGGCCGCTGCCGTACGATCGACGAGGCCGGAAATGCCGGCCGGCCCCATGTCGAGCGCCGCGCCCGCCTCGCCCATCAGGACGCCGTCCTGCCTGCCGAGGATGAACAGCAGCCCCGCCTGCGCCGGCGTCACCTCGCTCCCGGGCTGCGACGCCATCCAGCGCTGCAAACGCCGCTGCGCGACGCTCAGCAGATAGATCAGGCGGTGAGGCCTCGCCGCGATCTCTTTATTTCGCATGCGAAATATATAATCGAGACGAACTGGATTGTCAAAAGGGAGCCGCTAGGCCGATCTGGCGCGGCAGCCGTCCAGAAACAGGGCCGCGCAGGTCTGCACGCGACGCTCGATTTGCTTGCGTGACGGCAGCGGCATGCCGCCATAGATCGCGGCACGTTGTGGTGCGGACGCGACCATGCCGATCAGCATGCCGGCGACGTCCTCGACATCGTCGATGACGATCCGCTTGCGCTTGACCTGAAGGCGGAGCCAGCCGGCAAGTGCCTTGGCGGTGCGGGAAATGCCGTTCATGTAGAAGTTTGCAGCGAGCTCGGGAAATGTGGCGGATTGCTGCAGCACCATGCGCTGCAACGCCACGACTTCCGGATCGAGCGCGAGATCCGCGCAGGCCAGCAGCGCAGCGCGGAGGCCGGTTTCGATATCGACCTCGTCGCTTCCTTGCAGATCGACGGCAGACAGCAATCGCTCGAGCCTGTCCGCGCACATCGCTTCGAACAGGGCGGCCTTGCCGGGGAACAGACGATAAAGCGTCTTGGTCGAGATGCCGGCGCGGCGCGCCAGCTCTTCGGTGCTGGTCGCCGCATAGCCTTCGACGGCGAACGTATGCCGCGCGGCTTCGAGGACGATCCGCGTCGTCTCCTCGTCGCTGCGCACCGGCGGCCGTCCGCGCGGACGGCATTCAGTTTCCGGCTTTGCACTTTCCGATTTTGCCTGAGCCATGCTTTTAAATGACGCCTGTCATTCCATTGACAATTCCCAAGCTAGTCTCATTTTGGAAATTATCAAGTTTCCTAATTCAGGGGAGCCGGCCATGACCGTCCACACCACCCCAGCTGCTGCCGCCCAAACCGCCCTTCCCGCCACCGCGCTGGAGGGCGTTCTGCCCACCGCGCCGGTCCTCGTCGCTCGACAAAAACTCAATCTTCGCAAGCTGTTGCTGATGGGAGCCGCGGCCATCGCGCTGGCCGGCGCCAGCTGGTACGGCTACGACTATTGGACCGTCGGGCAGTACCTCGTCTCCACCGATGACGCCTATGTGAAGGCCGACAACACCACCATCGCGCCGAAGGTCAGCGGCTATCTCAACCGGGTCCTGGTCGCCGATAACGAGCATGTGAAGGCCGGCCAGGTGCTGGCCCGGATCGACGACCGCGACTTCAAGGTGGCGCTCGACCAAGCGCGCGCCGATGTCGCCGCCGCGAATGCGACGGTGACGAGCAAGGAAGCGCAGCTCGACGTTCAGGAAGCTGTCATCGCGGCAGCGCGCGCGACCATCGACGTCGACAATGCTGCAAAGGTTTTCGCCAGGCAGGAGAACAAGCGCTACACCGACCTTGCCGCAACCGGCTTTGGCAGTGTGCAGAACGCGCAGCAGGCGCAAGCCCGCGACGCCGGCGCGGACGCGACGATCGCGCGCGACAACGCCAACCTGATCTCCGCTCAGAAGCAGGTCGATCTGCTCAAGGCCGAAATCGTGCAAGCCAAGGCCAACGCCGCGCGCGCTGCCGCGATCCAGCAGCAGGCGGAGCTCAATCTCGGCTACACCACGATCATCTCCCCGATCGACGGCGTCGTCGGCAACCGTTCCTTGCGCCTCGGCCAGTTCGTGCAGGCGGGCACGCAGCTGATGGCGATCGTGCCGACTGATGGCGCCTATGTCGTCGCCAATTTCAAGGAGACGCAGCTGACCCATGTGCAGGCGGGACAGGCCGTCGACATCGAGGTCGACATGTTCCCCGGCCAGGTGGTGCACGGCCACGTCGATTCCATCGCGCCCGCGAGTGGCCAGGAATTCGCGCTGCTGCCGCCTGACAACGCCACCGGCAATTTCACCAAGGTGGTGCAGCGCATTCCGGTCAGGATCGCGCTCGATGACAAGCATGGACCCACGATTGCGCTCCGGCCCGGCATGTCGGTGATCCCGACCATTGCAACACGTTCGACCGCGCCGGCCGCGAATGCCGCCGCCGCGTCCAAAGCGAAGCTCGTCTCCGGAGGGTCGTGCCATGTCAAACAGCATCTCACTTTCGACGCCGGCAACACCGGCCGCGACATCTGATCGGCCGCTCGCCGATCCCAACCGCGCGAGCGCCGCGGTCTGGGTCGCCGTGCTCGCCGCCATGATCGGCTCGTTCATGGCGATCCTGAACATCCAGATCACCAACGCCTCGCTGGCCAACATCGAGGGGGGCATCGGCACCGGCGCCGACAACGGTTCCTGGATCTCGACGTCGTATCTGATCGGCGAGATCATCGTGATCCCGCTGACCGACTTTCTGAGCCGCGTGTTCTCGTTCCGCCGCTACATGCTGGCGAGCGCGACGCTGTTCGCGGCGTTCTCGGTCGCCTGTGCCTTCACCCATGATTTGCCGTCGATGATCGCGATGCGCGGCCTGCAAGGTTTTGCCGGCGGCGTGCTGATTCCGATGGCGTTCACGCTGGTGCTGACCAAACTGCCGAAGCCGCAGCAGCCGGTGGGCCTCGCGATCTTCGCGCTGTCCGTCACCTTCGCGCCCGCGATCGGCCCGACCATCGGCGGCTATCTCACCGAAAACTACGGCTGGCGCACCATCTTCTTCGTCAACGTGATTCCGACCGCCGTGATGGTGGCCGCGCTCTATCTGACGCTGGAGAAGCAGAAGATGCAGCTCGGCCTCCTGAAGGAGGGCGATTGGGCCGGCATTTTCACCATGGCGATCGGACTGTCGGCGTTGCAGGCGGTGCTCGAGGAAGGCAACAAGGACGACTGGTTCTCCTCGCCCTTCATCGTCAAGCTGGCCGTGATCGCGGCCGTCAGCCTGACGCTGTTCGTCACGATCGAGCTCTCGATCGAGAAGCCGCTGATCCGGCTGCGCCTGCTGACGCAGCGCAATTTCGGCTTCGGCACCATCGCGATGACGATGGTCGGCTTCGCACTGTTCGGCTCGGTCTACATCCTGCCGGCCTATCTCGGCCAGGCGCAGGGCTACAATGCCGAGCAGATCGGCAACGTGCTGGCCTGGACCGGCCTGCCGCAGCTCGTGCTGATCCCGCTGATCCCGATCCTGATGAAGCGCTTCGACACGCGCTATATCGCGATCACCGGCCTTTTGATCTTCGCCTATAGCTGCTTCATGAACACGGCGATGTCACCGGACTATGCCGGCGACCAGCTCTGGATCCCGAACATCGTGCGCGCCGTGGGCCAGGCCATGGTGCTGACGCCGCTGACTTCGGTGCTGACGGGCGGCATCGCGCCGCAGGACGCGGCTGCGGCCTCCGGCATCAGCAACATGTTCCGCAATCTCGGCGGCGCCATCGGCACCGCGACGCTCGCCACCATTATCACCAAGCGCGAGCAATTCCACTCCAACATCATCGGCCAGTCGGTCACGCTCGGCCGCGAGGAAGTCCGCGCCCGCATCGCGCAGATGACCAACTACTTCATCGCCCATGGCGTGCCAGACCCCAACGCCGCGCGCGAGCAGGCCATCATCGCGCTCGGCAAGACCGTGAAACGCCAGGCGCTGGTGATGGGCTATTCCGACGCGTTTGCGGTGATCGGCGCGGTGCTGGTGCTCGCTGCGATTGCGGTGCTGCTGACGCGGCGGGTGAAGGCGGCAGGCGGGCCGGCGCATTAGCTGAGGTCGTCATGCCCGGGCTTGTCCCGGGCATCCACGCACTTTCTTGGTATCGTCGCAAAGAACGTGGATGGCCGGGACAAAGCCCGGCCATGACGGTGTGGCAAGGTCAGTGCCTTACGGCGCGCAAGTAAAGCTCGACGCCTCCGTCACCGGACCCGCCTTATAGTGCGGCCAGGCCGGCCAGCGGCACAGCGGAAGCGCGCGCAGCACTGCAAATGACGGCGCCTCGACCTTCTGCTCGATGACTTCGAGATCGCCGGGCGCCTTGCCCTTTTCGACCCAATCGACCAGCGCGCTCAGCATGTCGACATTGGCCGGCGCGCCGGAGCCGACATGGTCGACGCCGGGTGCGGTGTAGAGCCGCGCGAATTCCGCCGTCTCGGCCTTGCCGAGCTTGCGCTCGACGCTCTCGAAATAGCGGATGCCGGCATAGGGGCTTTGCGCGTAATCGGCCATGTGCTCCAGCATGATCAGCCGGCCGCCGCGTCCGCGAAAGCGGCTGAGATCGGGATCGGTCGAATCCATCAGGCCCGAGACCTCGAGCAGCCGCGCCTTGTGATCCTCCACCTTGTAGGTGGTGACGTCGAGCTTCGGGTCGCGCGCGAACACATATTGGATGCCGCCGGCGCCGTAGATCCAGGCGATGCCGTTGTTGGGCGCAGGCGGCTGCGCAGGTGGCGCAGTGCCGAGCCACCAGGCGGTCCAGCCGCCGGTCGGCCCGATCGCCGGCGTGTCCTCACCCGAGATGCCCCAGCCCGGATAATCGTCGAGTTCATTGGCGAGCACGAACGGGAATTTGTAGGTCCCATGCAGGGTTTTCACGGCCGTGATCTGCGGCTCGGTGAGGCATTGATCGCCGCTCTGGCCTGCCGCGCAGCGCAGCGTTTCGACATTGAACGCCGCCTTGCAGGCCCCGGGATCGTGCACCAGCGTCCTATCGGAGCCGTCGGCCTTGTCGCAGGCGGTGCGCACCGCATCGGCAAAGAGCTTGACCTGCGCCGGATTGATCCAGCCCTCGCCCATCGTCGCAAGGCCTGCACGCGTGCCGGCATGCTGCAGGCCGACCCAGTTGATGACGGGCACGCGGGCGAAGATGCCGTCGAAATCGTCGGGGTAGCGCTGGGCCATGGTCAGGCCCTCGCGGCCGCCCTCGGACGAGCCCATGAAGTACATTTTTTCGGGCTTCTTGCCGTAGGCGCGCTCCATCAGCGTAACCGCGGCATCGCGCACCTTCTTGTAGGCACGGTGAGCAAAATTCTCGAACGCTTCGTCGTTCAGCGCGAACAGTTGCGGTAGCTCGCCCGGCTTGGTCTCGTGGCCGGAATCGGTGCCATAGGTGACGAAGCCGCGCGCGAGCGGCGATGGCTTGTCCAAGGGATAGGCCGGCGGCAACGCAAGGCCGGTGATCAGCACGCCGTTAAAACCGCCGCCGCCGTATTGCACCGAGCGCCCGTTCCATTCGACGGGCAGGTTGACCTGGAATTTGACCGGCGGCGCCTTGGGGTCGACCGGGTCGATATGACCGAGCACCTTGCAGAAGCCGGGATTGGCCGGCGTGACGCGGCCCGATGGCGTCGGCCCGCGCTCGGCGACGGCGAGAGGTGAAGGCGCCAGCAACGTCGCAGCGTCGATCTTCACGGCATCCGCGCCACCGAGCAGACCCCTGCAGACCGTATCCGCATCCTCCGCCAGCGTCGCGGCGACCGCGCTGCTCGCCCCCATTGCGGCCACGGCACCGGCAAGCCACACACTCAGCTTCGCAATCCTGCGCGCCACCGTTTCCATCCCTGCAGCCTTGTTGTCGTTCAGGCGGTCGATTCAATGCATCGGATTGCCGGTCGTCAATCGCCGCGACACGCGTCGCCATCGCCATCAACGGAAACATCGCCCGGGTCCCACCGGCCCGGTCACCCCATGCATCCCTCTAGATATCTGAATTTCATATGAAATCTTGCCCCACCCCCCGAACTCGGATGGCCTCACGACCGGTCAAATCCACAGGTTGTCATCAATTTGTCATGCGAGCTGGGGTTATCTGCCCGTCCGGTCGGCATGCTATCATGACCGAGACAAGAACCAGGAGCAAGTGGTGAGCGAAACGATCAATGTCCCGGCCCTGCCGACGGATGCCTCTGCCGTCGCGCGTATCAAGTCCGAGATCGACATTTCGGATCGCTCGCGCCTCGTGACGTTCGGCGAGCGCGCACAGCGCTCCGTGGTCGAGTTCGCCGACCGCATTCTCGCCCAGACCCAGAACCGTGAGCTCGGCGCCACCGGCAAGCTGCTGACGGACATCCTCGGCAAGGCGCGGGGGCTCGATCCGGCCGATCTCAAGGACAAGGGTTTTCTGACCCGCCTGTTCTCGTCTGCGGAAGCGCGGCTGCGCCGCTTCACCGAGCAATTCAGCGACGTCGCCTCGCAGGTCGACCGCGTCTGCGTCGAGCTCGACCGCAACAAGGAGGTGCTGCGCCGCGACATCGCCCTGCTCGACGATCTCTACGAACAGACCCGCGGCGCGCTCGGCCAGCTCGATATGCACATCGCAGCCGGCAAGGCCTTCACCGAGGAGTTCCGCGGCGGCAAGCTCGTCGAGATGGAGCGGAACGCCAAGGCGCAAGCCGCCGGCAGCGACGCAATGCTCGCCGCGCAGACCTATCAGGACGCAGTCCAGGCGCTCGATCGGCTGGAGAAGCGCGTGTTCTACCTCCAGCAGGCACGCCAGATCGGCATCCAGCAGCTGCCGCAGATCCGCATCGTCCAGTCCGGGGACGAGACGCTGATCGAGAATTTGCAGGCCACGACCGAGCTGACGATTCCGGTCTGGAAGCAGAAGATGATCCTGCTGCTCGGCCTGAACCGGCAGAGGTCGGCGCTGGAGCTTCAGAAGACGGTGACCGACGCGACCAACGAGATGATGCGCCAGGCGTCCGAGATGATGAAGACCCAGGCGATCGAGATCGAAAAACAGTCGCAGCGCGGCATCGTCGACATCCAGACACTGGAGAAGACCAACCGGGACCTGATCGACACCATCGCCGGCGTGCTCAATGTGCAGGAGCAGGGCCGCACCAAGCGCGCCGAGATCGAGCAGCGGATGGCGGAACTGACGGACGAATTGAAGACCGCAATCTCCAAGGCCGCGCCTTGATGCATCTCACGCAACGGTTTCTCGATGAAGTGTCTGCATAAGAACTGCGGCATGAAGGCTCGCGCATGAGAACTTTCCGTTTCCTGCGGCACCCGTGGGCGCTGCTCGCAGCCCTGCCGCTGATGGCCGCGCTGCTGTCGGGCTGCGGCGGGCCCGGACCGCAATTCACCATTCTCTCGGGTTCGGAGAACGACATCCTAGAGCCGCTGGTGCAGGAGTTCTGCAAGTCGCGCAACGCGACCTGCACCATGCGCTATCAGGGTTCGCTCGATATCGCGCTTGCGCTGAAGGCCGGCGATCCCGGCGCCGACGCGGTGTGGCCGGCCGCCTCGATCTGGATCGACATGTTCGACACCACCAGGCGCGTGAAGATGGTGAAGTCGATCGTACAGATGCCCGTTATCCTCGGCGTCCGCCGCTCCAAGGCCGAGGCACTGGGCTGGATCGGCGCCAAGGTGACGGTGAAGGACATCCTCGCGGCCGTGCAGGGCGGCAAACTGAAATTCCTGATGACCTCGGCGACCCAGTCGAATTCAGGCGCTGCGGCCTATCTCGCAATGCTGGCGGCCGGCATCGGCAAGCCCGACCTGATCGAGGCCGGCGATCTCGACAAGCCCGAGGTGCTGGCAACGGCGCGCGGCCTGCTGAAAGGCGTCGAGCGCAGTGCAGGCTCGAGCGGCTGGCTCGCCGACCTCTACCGCGACGGTGAGCGCAGCGGCGCGCATTACCAGGCGATCTGGAATTACGAAGCCGTCATCAAGGAAACCAACGACAAGCTGATCGCGGAGAACCACGAGCCGCTCTATGCGATCTATCCCGCCGACGGCGTGGCGGTCGCCGATTCGCCGCTCGGCTTCGTCGATCGCGGCCGCGGCAAGGAGCTCGAAGGCTTCTTCACCGATTTGCAGGCCTTCCTGCTGAGCGGCGAGGCGCAAGGCAAGATCGCCAAGACCGGCCGGCGGGTCGAGATCGGCCGCGCGACACCGCTTGCGGCCGATCCAAAAACCAATCTCGATCCGTCGCGGCCGGTGACCGTGATCCGTCCGCCGGAGCCCGCGGTGATCCAGAAGGCGCTGCTGATCTATCAGGAGGCGCTGCGGCGGCCGTCGCTGACCGCGCTCTGCCTCGATGTCTCCGGCAGCATGCAGGGCCCGGGCGAGACCCAGCTGCTCGACGCCATGCGCTTTCTACTCACGCCGGCGCGCACGCGCGAGGTGCTGGTGCAATGGACGAAATCGGATCAGATTTTGATCCTGCCGTTCAGCGATCATGTTCTGTGGACGGCGCGCGCCAGCGGCGACGACAACGAGCAGACCGACCTGCTCGCGCGTGCGCTCGAATTGCGTGCCAACGGCGGCACCGACTTCTACAGCTGCGGCGCGCAGGCGCTCGCCTTGATGAAGCCGATGCTCCAGGACGGCCAGCATCTGCCGGCCATCGTCATCATGACCGATGGCAAGAGCCAGGGAGCGATGTCGACCTTCGAAAGCGCCTGGCGTGCGGACGGACACCGTGTGCCGGTGTTCGGCGTGACCTTCGGTTCCGAGGTCGATCGCGCCCAGCTCGACAATCTGGCGAAACTCACCGGAGGCCGCGTGTTCGACGGCAGCAAGAGTCTCACCGACGCGTTCCGCGCCGTACGAGGGTACAACTGAATGGCCGCAATGCCATCCGGGCTCGGCTGGATCGCCGGTGGAGTGGCGGCAGCAGTGCTGCTGCCGTCGCTGGTGATCGGTCTCGCCATGCCGTTCTGGATCGCCCTTGCGATCAGCGCGGCTGCCGGTGGCGGCATCGTCGTGGCCCTGGCGCCGAGGAACCGGTTCGCCGCGCTGGAAGCCAGCGGCGTCGCGCGCGGCAAGATCGAGTTCGCAAACGAGCTGCTGGCTGAAGCCGAGCCGCTGGCCGAGCAAATGGAGTACACCGCGTCCGCAATCCGCACCCGCGTGGCCGCCGACCGCATCCGTCATCTGGTGACGATCGCTCGTGATATCTTCGCCGCCATCGAGCGCGATCCGCTGCGGCTCGACCGGGTGCGACGGTTCCTGACCTATTACCTGCCGCGTGCGGCCGAGATCGCTGAAGCCTATCGCGCGCTGGAGAAGAGCACTGTGCCCGACACCGCGCGGCTTGCCGCCACCGGCGACATGATCGACCGGCTGGACGCTGCCTTCACCCGCTATGCGGCCAATCTCCAGGACGCCGACCTCGACAAGCTG
This sequence comes from Bradyrhizobium betae, assembly GCF_004123905.1. Classification (GTDB taxonomy): domain Bacteria; phylum Pseudomonadota; class Alphaproteobacteria; order Rhizobiales; family Xanthobacteraceae; genus Bradyrhizobium; species Bradyrhizobium betae_A. Next base: position 49,424 of record NZ_MZXW01000026.1, on the reverse strand, counting down.
GACATCGAGCTGAAGCTGTTGAAAAGCTCGCTCGATGAGGATCTCGGGCCGGTGCAACCGGCTGCCCCGGTCGAGACCAAGAGAGGAATGTCCTGATGGCTATCTCGCGCCGCGCCTTCGGCATCGGTCTTGTCGCCGCGAGCGCGGCAGCAACCGGCGGCTACGTTTATCTGCGCGAGCATCCCGAGATCGCGGGCCGCTTCGGCGAAGCCAAGCGCCTGTTCGGCTTCGCCGGCGGCGAGAAGGAAGGTTTTCTCGCCAACGCCCGCGTGAAGAGCGTGCTGGAGCGCCGCTTCGGGCTGATCCTCGACGGCCGCCGCGCCGGCTCGGTCGAAATGGTCCGCGAGCACGCGCTGCTCGACCAGAAGCCGCAATTCCTGTGGCCGTCGTCCTCCGTGCTGGTCGAAGTGGCGCGGTCGTCGGGCGTCAAGATCTCGCGCGACCAGGTGATCTTCAACTCGCCAATCGTGCTCTATTCCTGGGATCGCATTGCCGAGGGCCTCGTGAAGGGCGGCATCGCCCAGCCTGCCGGCGGGCCGCGCTACACGGTGGACCTGTCAAAGCTGCTCAAAGCCATCATCACTGGCGAGAACTGGTCTTCGATCGGCGTCGCCGACCTATTCGGCCGCGCGCGCGTGGTCTCGACCGATCCGAACAAGTCCAATTCGGGCTTCATGTTCGCAGGCCTTGCGGCGAGCCTGTTGTCGGGCGACGTGGTGATGCCGGAGACGCTGAGCAAGATCGATGGCGATGTCGCCACGGTGTTTCGCCGCATGGGCTTCAAGCCGCCGTCCTCGGGCAAATTGTTCGACGACTATGTCGCCGGCGGCCCGGGCGCGCAGCCGCTGATCGTCGGCTACGAGAACCAGCTCGTCGAATGGGTACTGCAAGATGCCGAGCGCTGGAAACGGCTCGAGGCGAATGCCCCGGCGAAGCCTGTCATCCTCTATCCGCAGCCCACCGTGTTCTCGGCCCATCCGCTCATCAGCGTCGAACGCCAGGCCGACGAACTCATCGAGGCCCTGACGAGCGAGAGCCTGCTCGAAATGGCCTGGGAGGACCACGGCTTTCGCGGGCCGCTCGGCACCATCGGCAAGGCACGCAACGCATTGTTGCAATCGCGCCTGCTCGAACGGATCGACGCCGTGCTGCCGATGCCGGATGCTCCTGTGATGTTGGCGCTGCTGGACCGGCTGGCCGCATAGGTGACGGCTGCGCGCGTTCGATCAAAACGATCCCAGCGCGCCACCCAATGCGATCACGGCCACCAGCGCCAGCAGCGACGACACGATGCCGACCATCACGATGTCGAAATAGCTGTCGCGATGGGTCAGGCCGCAGATCGCGAGCAGGCTGACCACGGCGCCGTTGTGCGGCAGGATATCCAGCGTGCCGGAGCCGATCACCGCCACGCGGTGCATCAGCCCAAGATCGACGCCTGTGCGCGAGGCAAGCTCGACATAGGTCGGCCCGAGTGCGTCGAGCGCGATGGTCAGGCCGCCGGACGCGGAGCCGGTCAGCGCCGCCAGGATGTTGGTTGCGACCGCGAGCGACACCAGCGGGCCGCCCTCGATCGCGAGCACCCAGTCGCGCACCACCGCGAATGCCGGCAGCGCGGCCACGACCGCACCGAAGCCCACGAGACTGGCGACACTCAACGCCGGCAGCACCGAGGCATTGGCGCCGGCATCCATGGTCTGCCGCAGCGCCGGCAGCCGGGGCCAGTTCAGCACGATGGTCGTGAGGATCGCGGCAGCCAACGCGACCACGACCGACCAGACCCCAGCGACCGCTGCCAGCGACGTGCCGCCGAAGCGCGGCTCAGCGAGATAGTCGACGTCGAGCCGCGGCAGAACCACGAGCGACATCGCAAGATTGACGGCAACGACGACGATCAGCGGCACGAGTGCGCTCACGATCGGCGACGGGGCATGACTGCGCTGTCCGTGCGGCAGCTCCGCCGGGTCGAACTCCCGCGCCGTCGTCGCGCGCTCGCGCACCAGCTCGTCGGCGGCGGCGCGCTCCGTCGCATCCTCCGCGCCACCGTGACCATAGCCTTCCCCGGCGCGGCGGGCTTTGGCTTCAGCCCGGTGCAGCCACCACAACCCTGTCACGAGCATGATCAGGGAGGCGATGATGCCCAGCCCCGGCGCGGCAAACGCCGTCGTGCCGAAGAACGGCATCGGGATCGCGTTCTGGATCGACGGCGTGCCCGGCAGAGCGGACATGGTGAAAGTGGATGTTCCCAGCACGATCGCGGCGGGGATCAGACGGCGCGGAATTGATGCCGCACGAAACAGCGAGCGCGCCATCGGCACGATGACGAAGAACGCGACGAACAGGCTGACGCCACCATAGGTGACCATCGCGCCGGCCAGCACGACCGCGAGGATCACGCGGCGCTCGCCGAGGCGTTGCGCCATGAAGCCCGCTACCGAAGTCACCGCGCCGCTGTCGTCCATCAGCTTGCCGAAGACGGCGCCGAGCAGGAAGATCGGGAAGAACTGCGCCAGGAAACCGGCCGCATTGGCCATGAAGATTTGCGTCAGATTGGCCAGCAATGGCTCGCCGCCGAACAGCGCGGCAACAAGTGCGGCGAACGGCGCAAGCAGCAGCACGCTCCAGCCGCGGAAGGCGAACAGCACGAGCAGGCCAAGGCCGACGAGAATGCCGAGGAGCCCCACGCCTCAGCACTCCGCCAGGAGCACGTCGAGATCGGCGGTCGAGCGCTGGCCGACGTCGTTGCCATGCGCGTCGAGAAACGCCTGCGCCGCCTGACGCCCTTCGGCGCGCAGCATCGAAACAAATTCCCATTCGGCGTTGAGCTTCGATGATGCGCCGAACTTCGCCAGCATGTCGCTCTTGACGCGATGAGTCCGCATCTTGGCCCAGCGCGCACCCTCGCCGCTGCCGGGATCCGCGGCCTGGCGCAGCAGCGCGATCATGCGCAGCTCCTTCATCAGCGGCGAATTGAAGGAAATCTCGTTCAACCGATTGAGGATCTCCGCAGCCGTCCTCGGCGGTTCGAACGTTTCAGTCGGATTGATCTGCACCAGGATGGTGTCGTGTGCGTCGCTCTCGCGCACCAGCGGTGTGATCGTCGGGTTACCGGCGAAGCCGCCGTCCCAATAGGGTTCGCCCTCGATCTCGACCGCGCGGAACATGGTCGGCAGGCAGGCCGATGCCAGCAGCACATCGGCGGTGATCTCGGCGTTGCGGAAGATCCGTCCGCGCCCCGTGCGCACCCGCGTCGCGGTGATGAACAGCTTGATGGGCGAGCCCGCCAGCCGTTCGAAATTGATGCTCTCGGCCAGCACCGCGCGCAACGGATTGTAGCCGGTGGGATTGAGATCGTAGGGCGACAGCACCCGCGACATCAGGTCGGTGAGGATGTAGAAGGGCGACGTATCGAGCGTCCAGCGCCCCATCAGCCGGTCGAGCGGCGAGCGCTGGAGTGGGCTGAAGGCCGCGGCCTTCGAGACGCGCCGCCAGTATTTTTCAAGTGCGTCGCGCGCGCCCTCGGCGCCGCCGGCGATCCATCCATCTGCGAGCACCGCCGCATTCATTGCACCTGCGGACGTTCCGGAGATCGCGGCGATGGTGAGCCACTTCTCCTCCAGCAGGCGATCAAGCACGCCCCAGGTGAAGGCGCCGTGCGAACCGCCGCCTTGAAGCGCGAGATCGATCAGTACGGCGTCCCGTTCCATGGGCGGCACTCACGCAACTGAAGCTCAAATCCGACATGATGTGGAACATGTCGAATTCGACCGCAGTGTGGGAGCATTGGTCGCAGAATGCAACCGGGACGTGGGCCCGTTTAGTGCTCGAATACCAGCCGTGCGCCGACCGTGCCGTCGAGGGCGCGGATCTGCGCGAGCAGCGTCGCCGAATCCTGGCCCGCGAGATCAGCGTCGAGCACGACGTAGCCGAGATCGCCCGCGGTCTCCAGATATTGCGCGACGATGTTGATGTCGCGCTGGAGGAACACTTCGTTCAGCCGCCGCAGCATGCCCGGCACATTGCGATGGACATGGCTGAAGCGCGCGCCGGCGGGCCGCAGATGCAGCTGCACCTCCGGGAAATTCACCGCGCCCATGGTCGATCCCGTGATGAAATAGTCGACCAGTTTTCGCGCGACTTCCCCGCCGATGCGCTCTTGCGCCTCCTCGGTCGAGCCGCCGACATGCGGCGTGAGGATGACGTTGTTGAGGCCCTGCACCGGGCTCTTGAAGCGCTCCGCATTCGAGGACGGCTCGACCGGGAAGACGTCGATCGCCGCACCGGCGATGTGGCCGTCGCGCAAAGCGCTCGCGAGCGCATCGAGATCGACCACGGTTCCGCGGCTGTTGTTGATGAAGAACGAGCCCGGCTTCATCGTCCGCAGCTCCTTCTCGCCGATCATGCCTGCGGTCTCCGGCGTCTCCGGCACGTGCAGGCTGACGACGTCGCTCTGCGCCAGCAGTTCGTCGAGCTTCTCGACCGGTTCGGTATTGCCGTGGCGGAGCTTGTCGGTGCGGTCGTAATAGATCACGCGCATGCCCATGGCTTCGGCGAGCGTCGAGAGCTGCGAGCCGATATTGCCGTAGCCGACGATGCCGAGGGTGCGGCCGCGCACCTCGCGGCTGCCGGCCGCGGACTTGTCCCAACCGCCGTCATGGGCGGACACCGAGCGCGGAAAGATCTGCCGCAGCAACATGACGATCTCGCCGATCACGAGCTCGGCGACGCTGCGCGTGTTGGAGAACGGCGCGTTGAACACGGGAATGCCGCGCTTGCGCGCGGCCATGAGATCGACCTGATTGGTGCCCACGCTGAAGCAGCCGACCGCGAGCAGCCCATCGGCGGCTTCGAGCACCTCGTCGGTAATCTGGGTGCGCGAGCGGATGCCGAGCAGCGACACCCCCTTGAGCGCCCGGCGCAGATCCTCGCCGTCGAGCGCCTTGGTCAGCCGCTCGACATTGGTGAAGCCTGCGCTCCGGAACAGGTCCACGGCGCTGTCATTGACGCCTTCCAGCAGCAGCGCCTTCGCGCTCCGCTCAGGGCTTTGGCCTGGGGCTGGCATAGAATCTCCTGCGGTGACGGCTTTGCCGCAGCTCATAAACCGCGGACGGTGCGCAGCACAATAGGGCTTGGATACGGGGAGAAGATGGCGGACGGATTAGACCTGCCTGGTATCCCAGACCTCTCATCCACGCTCGCAGCAGCCGTTCCGTCATCCTGAGGTGCGAGCCATGCGGTGCAGAGCACCGCAGGGGGAGCCTCGAAGGATGCAGGGCCCCAGCCGGGCCGTCGCCCTTCGAGGGCCGCTGAAGAAGCGGCCACCTCAGGGTGACGGGATCAAATCACGTAAAACCCGTGCGTGCCGTCAAGCCGAAGCTGCTCGACGAGGCCATACTCCCAATCGAGATAGGCCTGCATCGCGCGTTCGGCGACATCAGTGCCCTCATAGGGCCGGCGGTAGCGGTGGGCCGGGTCGGGCTTGGGCAACACGCGTGGCGGACCGATCTCGAGCGCGCCGTCATAGCCGCCCTCGCGCACATAGACCTCCCAGCCCATCTGCGCCAGCCATGATGCCGTCATATCCGCCCGAACGCCCTTGTCGTCGGTCAGCAGGATGCGCGCGCCGCGCACCGGAGCGGCCATGTCGGTCTCCTGCACGAGCTGGCCGCCAGGATAGTGGCGGAAGCCCGGGAGATGGCCGGCCGCATATTCTTCCGCATCGCGCACGTCGAAACGGTAGAGCGTGCGATCGGTCCGCGCGACAAGCGCAGCCGTCTCGCTTGCGCCGATATGGCGGACGCCGGCGCGATAGGCGACGTCGCGGGCATTGGCCGGGCCGCCGTCGAACGGCCCGATCGCGCCACGCCGGTCAGCACCGTGGTTGAGCGTGTGCCGCGCCAGCGTCCAGCCAATGGTGCCGTTGCGCAGCGCCCGCACCTTGTTGGGCACGCCGGCATTGATCAGCGACTGCGTGCCGATGATCGAGCGCGTGCGACCGGCGCAATTGACGATGATGGTGGTCTCAGGATCTGGCGCGGCCTGCCCCGCCCGCAGCACCAGCTCCGCGCCGGGCACGCTGACCGAGCCCGGAATGTTCATGGTGGCGTATTCGTCGAAGCGGCGGGCATCGAGAATGGCGATGTTGGCCTTGTCCGCGATCAGTTTTGCCACCTCATCGGCGCTGAACGAGGGTGTGTGGCGGCGCGACTCGACCAGCTCGCCAAAGGCCTTGGAGTAGGAATTGACGTCCTCGAACATCTGATAGCCGGCATCGCGCCAGGTTTTCAGCCCGCCGTCGAGTGCGCTCACATTGGTATAGCCGAGCGCCGCGAGCCGCTCCGCACCCGCGGCGACGAGACCTTCCCCGTCATCATAGAGCACGATCGCCACGTCCTTGCGCGGCAGCCTCACCTCGGCCTCAACAGCAATCCGGTCCGCGGCCATATTGGCGGCGAACAGGGGATGGCCGGTGGCGAAGGCGGCCTCGTATCGGAGATCGAGCAGCGCGATCTCCTCGCCCAGTAGCAGCGCGCGGCGGATATCGGCGGGGGTGACGGACCGAAGCTTCATGGCGTGAACCCTGGTAATGACAGCCATGGGCTTTTGAACGATTGCGGCGGCCTTGGCTAGCCTTAGCGTCCGCTCACTCGCCCGGAACGAGGCGCCCCAACGATGGCTGCGCCGGACGTCGCACTCTGCGGCGCGAGAGATAAAGCAAAATGCCTGTTACCGCGAACAGCGGCATCAGCGCTGCGGCGATCATGAACGCGAGCTTTCCGGGCCAGCCCAGGAACGCACCGCGATGGATGTCGAGCACGTTTGCGATGATCTTCTCGCCGAGCGTCTTGTCGGCGTAGCGCTCTGCCGAGATCACCTGACCTGTGACGGCATCGATTCGGAATTCGTCGCGCGTGGTGTCGAGTGTGGAGTCCTTCCCCCACGACCGGATCCGTATCAATGTGCCCGGGCCGGCCGGTAGCGTAAACAAGGCCCTGGAGAAGTGGTCTCCCTCGTCCCGCCGGAACGTCGTCCATGCCTGATCGAATCCGATCGCCGGGGCCGGCTCGGCACGGCCGGCCGCGCGCGCCGCCTTTGCAGACATCTTGGGCTGCATTTTTGCTTCGGCGACTTCCGGACGCGACAGCAGCCAGACGACGCCATCCTTGTACCAGTCGAACGAGTACCACAGCCCGGTCAGCGTCATCACCAGATAGACCGGGAGCACCCAGGTGCCGATGACGGCGTGCAGAGAGCGATGCAGCGCACGGCCACCGAGCCCGAAATTCGGCTTCAACCACATCTTCACGCTGCCGGCGCGGCGTGGCCAGCGCAGCACGAGGCCTGAGATCAGCATCACGATCAGGCCGAGCGCGGCGACGCCGGTGATCTGGCGGCCCCAGCCCTTGGCATCTCCGGGGATCAGCAACCAGCGATGCAGCCTGCGAACGGTCGCGAAAAATTCTTCGCCACGCGGCGCGCCCAGCACGTGCGCATCATAGGGGTCGACATAGAGCGACGCCGGCCGCGCGCCCTGCTCGTCGCGGGCGAAGCGGACACGCACCGCCGCGGACGGATCGCTCGATAGCGTGACGGCCGAGACTTTGCCGAGGTCCTGCGCGGCCTTCAGCCGGGCCACCAGCTCGTCCGGCATCAACGCCGGCACGGTACGCGGCGCGACGTGCATAATGTCCGCGTTGAGATGGTCGACGATCTCGTCCTCGAAACTCATGATCGCGCCGGTCAGCGCGATCAGAGACAGCAGCAACGCCAGCACAAGGCCTGCAATGGAATGGATCTGGTGCAGGGCGGCCTTGATGTCGTGACCGAGCCTACTCATCGAAACCAACCTTCTTGATGAGGGCGATCGCGGCTTGCTGATGCGCGGCGATCTGATCGATCGGCAGCGCATCGGCATTGAATGATCCAATCTCGACAACGATGGGCGCTCGTTCCGCCAACGCGACCACGGGATATTCCATCTCGGCTGTGGCAAAGAGCCGTTGCCCGGTGGGCGTGACCAGGAACTCGATCAGTTTTCGCGCGGCCTCCGGATGTGGCGCGTGCTTCGCGATCGCCGCACCGGTGAGGTTCACATGCGCGCCGCCACCCTTGAATGCGGCCGGAACAGCCCGGACCTCCATCGCCCAAGCGCGCCAGTCGGCGCCCTCCCGTCCGTCGCGCAATTGCGCCAGCGCCACGGTGTTGCCGATGCCGATCTCGCAAGCCCCTTGCGCGATCTCGCGGATCACGTCGTTGTCCTTGCCGTCGGGCTTATGGGCGAGATTGGCCTTCAGGCCGGAAAGCCAGGCTTCCGTCGCCGCTTCGCCGTGATGGGCGAGATAGGCCGCGACCAAGGCGACATTGTTCTGGTGCAGCGGCGAGCGCATGCACAATTTGCCGCGCCATTGCGGATCGGCCAGATCTTTGTAATCGATCGCGGCAAGTGCGCTGTCCTTGCGCGCAAATGCGACGCGCGGGCGGGCGGCGAGCGCGATCCATTGCCCGCCATTGCCGCGCAGGTTTTCCGGCACGGCCTGTTCGATACGCGACGAGGAGAAGGCCTGGGTCAGGCCGCGGCCGGCAAGCTGCGTGGTCTTGTCGAGGCCGATCGTCACAAGCACGTCGGCCGGCGACGCCGCGCCTTCCGATACGAGCCGCTTGACCAGGCTGTCCTCGATGAAGACGATCTTCACCTTGATGCCGCTGGCTGCCGTGAAAGCCGCAACGGCAGGCGCGACCAGAGCCGCCTCCCGGGTCGAATAGAGCGTAATCTCCTCGGCGCGGCCCGCAGCCGCCGTGCAGGCAGACGCCAGCGCGAACAGCACCGCGATGGCTCTGTGCCGCGCTGCCATCGCTAGAACTTCACCGTTGCCGACAGCGAGAAGCGTCGCGCATCACCGATGGCGACGGCCAAGGCGCTTCCAGTGGTCGACGTATAGTAGACTTTGTCGAACAGGTTCTTGACGTTGAACTGATAGGTCACCGGCAGCTTGTCGATCTTGGTGTCGTAGGTCGCAAAGACGTCCGCGACGGTATAAGCTGGCAGAAAGAACGTGTTGGCTGAATCGCCCGGCCGGTCGCCGACGTAATGCGCGCCGCCGCCGAGCCGCAGACGTCCAGGCAGCCGGTCACCGAAATCGTAGACGAGATAAAGCGAGCCCGTGTTCATCGCGGCGTTCAGCAGTTTTGCGTCGCCGTTGATGGGATCGCCCTCCAGGCGCGCGTCGGTATAGCCATAGCTCCCGATCATGCTCCAATCGTCGGTCAGCTTGCCCGTCACATCCAATTCGACGCCGCGCGACCGCGCCTTCGCGGACGTCCGTACCACGATGTTATTGTTGCCAAGGTCGTCGCGGACCAGCACGTTCTTCTTCTCGATATCGTAGATCGCCAAAGTACCCGACAACCGCTTGTTGACATCGAACTTCAGGCCGGTCTCCCACTGAGTTCCCTCTTCGGGCGCAATGGTGGAGTCGACGACGAAGCCGGTGGGAGCACCGGAGAAAGGCGCGATGGTCGACGTCGGTTTCAGCGACTGCGTATAGCTCACGTAATAAGAGAGCTGATCGTTCAGCTTGACGATGACGCCGCCGAGCGGCAGCACCTTGTCGCCCGCCAGATCGGTGTTGGTGATGAATTTGGGCCGGCCTTTTCCGGCCAATTGCTCATATTCCATCCAGCGCACGCCGCCGACCACGGAGAGCCAGTTGGTCAGGTGGAACGTGTCCTGGGCGAAGAAGCCACGGGTGCCGAGCAAATCAGTCTGCTCGCTGTCGACGGCAGAAACGGTCGTGCCCGGTGTGACCAGCCCGTAGACCGGGTTGTAGAAATTGAAGTTCGCGGTCGCCTGGCGGATCAGGTCGCGGCGATCGATGGTGCGGTACAGCGCCTCGCCGCCGAACAGGATCTCGTTGCGGAAGCCGCCCACCCAGACGTCACCTTGCAGATAGGAAGTGCCGTAGCTGGCGTTGCTCAGCGAGTTCTGGGTGCCGTCGTTGCTGCGTTTCTCGACGCCGGTCTTGGCGTCGACGCTGGTGATGCGCAGCTGGTTGGCGCTGTAGGTCTCGGTGTTGTAGCTGTAGGCCGCCGTGACCTTCCAATTGTCGTCGAGCTTCTGCTCGACCGAGGCCTGCACCAGGTCCGAGGTGCCCCACATGTTGTTGAAGGGCTCGTCGAGCCGGCGCGTCTTCGGGATCGCCAGCGGCGCGCCGTCGACGAAAGCCGTGCCGCGGTCAAACGGATAGATGAATTCGCGGTGCTCATAGGTGAGCTGGACCGTCGTGGTGTCGCCGTACCAGGCCAGTGACGGATTCACCAGCATTTCCCGGTGCCGGCCGAAATTGCGCCAATAGTCCTCGCTGACGCCATAGCTGACGAAACGATAGGCAAGGCCACCGTCGCCGATCGGACCGGTGATGTCGAGCGTGCCGTCGGCGCCACTGCGATTGTTGGCGAAGGTCGAGCCGAGCAGCGTCACCGAGCCGTGCTGGTAGAGCTCCGGGCGCTTGCTGATGGTGTTGACGATGCCGCCGGGATCCATGATGCCATAGAGCAGCGAGGCCGGGCCTTTCAGCACCTCGACGCTCTCGACCGCGGCATTCAGGCTGCGGCCCTGCACCAGCGGCATGCCGTTGCGCATGATCGAGCCATCGCGGTTATCGCCAAAGCCGCGGCGGATCACCGCGTCCTGGGTGCCGGCGAGCGTATTGGTCTGGGTGATGCCGCTGATGTTGACCAGCGCGTCGTCGATGTTGCGCGGAAGCTGGTCCTTCAGCACCTGCTCGGGCACGACGTTGACGGACTGAGACGTGTCGAGCGGCGAGGCGCCACTGCGCAGCGTGGTCGAGCTCGGCATCGCACGGTAGCCGAGCTTGGCGGCTTGCTGTGCGGCGGCCGCAGCGGCTGCGCGCTCCGAGAGCGTCGGCACGACAGCTGCCGGATTGCGATTGGGCTGTCGGCGCACTGCGGCCTGCGCGCGCCGCGGAGCCTGTTCCGACGCGCGTGCCGGCTTGGGCCGTTGCGCGGGTGCTTCGACCGCTACCGGCGGCAGCGCCGATTGCGCCAGTGCGCTCGTCGTGTTGGAGGGGTAATCGGCGAGCAGCACCGCTGCGCCAATAAGAAGACCTGCGCGGCTCCTGCCGGCACGATGACGACGGCCGCGGACACGCTGGCCATCCAGATGGGCACGCACTTTCATTCCACTTCAAGTCAAGAACGTTGAAGCGTGGGCCTGTAACAGCCGCTGTGCGCGAAGAGAACCGTGGGAGACGTTGAATCGCTCTAGTGTTGAATCGTTCTAAAGTCAGACCGGAGCTAGGCAGCAATTACGAATTGCGGGCGTGGCCGATCACGACACGCTGCACGCGAATTTGCGGCAACGTGTCGCGGAACTTCACGATCTCACGCGATGGCGGGAGTGGTCAGCTCGTCCAGCTTGGCCTTGAATGCAGCGCCGTCAGACAATGCCCGCAGCGGCGGACGCACGCGCAGCCACGCAGCATCGCCGGTCTGCGCCGCCAAAATGGCCTTCAGCGTCACGAGGAAGGAAGGCGATTTCACGACAATATCGACCGCAGCCTGCATTCGCGCTTCGACGTCCTTGCCGTCGATCATGGCCTTGACCAGCTCCGGCGCGATATTGGCCATGCCGCAGATCGTGCCGGCGCCGCCGCCGGCAATCGCGCGGGCGATGTCGGTTTCGTTGCCGACGGTGATGGCGAGCTCGGGGCTAGCTGCACGGAACGCCTGGAACTGCTTGAAGTCGCCGCTGGAGTCCTTCAGGCCCGCAACCACCTTGCCGTAACGCTTGCGCAGATTCGCGGCGACACTGGTCGGGATCGCAACGCCCGAGACCTGCGGGATATGATAGAGATAGGCACGCAGGCGATCGTCGGCGACGCCGTCGATGATGGCAGCAAAGGCGTCTTCAATCCCTTCGGGCGTGACACTGCGATCGAAGTAAGGCGGCAGATACAGCAGGTGACGCAGCCCGAGGTCGAGCACGGCGCGCGTCAGCGCGATGCTGTCGCTGATGGCGGGGAAGCCGCCGCCGATGCCGATCCGCTCCGGCGCAACACCGGCCTTGAGCACGGCCTCGATGGTCGCGATACGCTCGGCGACGTTGAACGAGGTGCCCTCGCCGGTGGTGCCGAACAGCACGACGCCACCGACGCCTTTGCTGAAGAGCTGCCTGGCGTGAGCGGCGAGCTTTGCGGAGTCCACGCTGCCGTCCGTCGCCAGCGGCGTTGCCGACGCCACCCAGAACCCGCGAATTGCCTCCGTCATCATACCGCCCTCTGCTGCGACCTCGGACTAAGCCTCTGATCCTCAACGATCTTGAGGGCCGCCCGAGTCGTTGTTTTTGCTTTACTTTTCATCTTGTACCTTACATACAAGAGGGACGCAAATCCTTTCCACCGTCACGGCACGGATGAGGCGCAGCCGAATCCAGCAGGAGGTCTCGCATGAACATGGTGACCGCCATTGAGCGTCCCGACCAATTGCTCGGCGCGTTGCGCGACAAGCTTGGAGCTGCCGCCGTGCTTGTTGGCAGCGAGGTGCCGGCGCGCAATTGCAACGACTGGAGCGCGAGCCTGCCGCAGACGCCGCGGGCGGTGATCCGTCCGCTCGATGCGCAAGGCGTTGCCGATGCGATTTTGACATGTCGGCAGGCGCGTCTGCCTTTCGTGCCGCAGGGCGGATTGACCGGGCTGTGCCGCGGCGCATCGCCTGAAGCCGGCTGGGTCGCGATCTCGCTGGAGCGCATGACCGGCATCGAGGAGATCGATCGCGCGTCGATGACGATGACGGTCAAATCTGGCACGCCGCTGGAGACGATCCAGAAGGCCGCGGACGAGGCCGGCTTCTTCTTTCCGCTCGACCTCGGCTCGCGCGGCTCGTGTGCGATCGGCGGCAATCTCTCCACCAATGCCGGCGGCAACCGCGTGATCCGCTACGGCATGACGCGCGAATTGGTGCTTGGCCTGGAGGTGGTGCTGCCCGACGGCACCATCATCACCAGCCTCAACAAGCTGATGAAGAACAATGCCGGCTACGACCTGAAGCATCTCTTCATCGGCTCGGAAGGCACGCTCGGCATCATCACCCGAATCGTGCTGAAGCTGTTTCCGAAGCCACGCTCGACCATGGCGGCGCTCTGCGCGCTGAAGGATTATGCCGCGGTGATCGACTTGCTCGGGGCCGCGCGCAGCGGGCTCGGACCGTTGCTGTCGGCCTTCGAGGTGATGTGGCCGGATTATTGGGACGTGATCACGAATCGCGCCGGCGTGAAGCCGCCGGTCACCGCAGGCCACGGTCTCTACGTGCTGGTGGAAGCGCAAGGCACCGACGAGAGCGTGGACGCGCCGCGCTTCCAGACCTGGCTCGAAGAGCTGATGGAGCGCGGACTACTCGTAGACGCCGCCGTGGCGCAATCGCTGGCGCAGACACAGGCGTTCTGGCGCGTGCGTGACATCTGCGCCGAGTTCGGCCAGGTGCTGGGCCCGCACATCTCCTACGACATCGGCCTCGCAGTGGCGCGCATGGACGAGTTCGCCACGCGCTGCAAGGCCGCCTTGGCCTCCGGCATCAAGGGCTGCGAGAGCGTCTATTACGGCCATATCGGTGACGGTAATCTGCATCTCGTCTCCTGGGTCACCGGTCTTTCGGTCGAGCAGCAACCGAAGGAAGAGATGGACGCGATCATCTATGGTCTCGTGCGCGAGATGGGCGGCAGCGTTTCCGCCGAGCACGGCATCGGCACCTTGAAGAAGAAGTGGCTGGGCCATGCCAGGAGCGAATCCGAAATCGCGCTGATGCGGACGCTGAAGGCCGCACTCGATCCCGACCATCTGCTCAATCCCGGCAAGGTGATCTGAGAGAGCAGATGCGCTCGCTGAAGCTCGATACGCCGAAATCGCTGTCGCAGCGGGTGATGCTGCGGCTGCGCCAGGCTATCATCGACGGCGAGTTCGCGCTGGGCGCTGCGATCTCCGAGGAGATGGTGGCGAACTCCTTCGGCGTCAGCCGCACGCCGGTGCGCGAGGCGATGGGCCAGTTGCAGGCGCAAGGCCTCGTGGTGATCCGCCCGCAGGTCGGCAGCTTTGTCTTTACGCCGAGTGCGGAAGACATCAACGCACTCTGCACGTTCCGCATCGCGCTCGAACCCAAGGCTGCCGAGCTTGCCTTCCGCCACGATCGTGATGGCGCGCTCGTGACGATGAGCGAGGCGATCTCCGCGATGGAGCCGGCGGTCGCAGCAAAGGACAACATCGCCTATGGCCGGGCCGATGCCGCGTTCCACGAAGGACTTTTCGCTCATTGCGGCAACAATTATCTCATCGAATCCTACCAGCTCGTCTCGGGCCGCGTCGGTGCGCTTCGCACCAATCTGACCTCGCCGATCGACGTGCGGACCCGCACGTCCTTCGACGAGCATCGCAAGCTGCTCGATCTGTTCGCGCGTGGCGAGCTTGCGGCCTACGAGGCGCTGATGACCACGCACATCACCAATTCGGGCGTGGCCTATGCCAAAGCCTTGAACATCGAGGCGCTGAAGCTGGCTTGAGCGCGTCTACCGCGCGTCCCTCGATTCCGGTCGGTCCAGAAAATCCAGCGCGGTGTTGATCTGCTCGAGCTGGTGCTCGATCCTGTCGCGATCTTCCACGGCCTGCGCCTTCTCGAGTTGCTCGACGAGCTTCTGCTTTCGAGCCAACAAGTTCTCTATGACTGTACTCACAAGTCCCCCATCGCCCCGAAGCGCGCATCGAGGCAAAAATCCGGCTGCGGGCACTGACGCCGGGATTGCCGAGGCGCGCGCGAGCGAGCTCGCGCCGCTGCCTCAAGTCAGAATGTTCGCGGGCGCGGATGGTTCCTGCAAATGAACCTGAGCTGATGGAACTGGTTGCAGCGAGAACGTTGCGCGTCAGGACCGCCATCAGAAATTTCCCTGCCCGTGGAGCAATCGGATATCCGAAGCGGCCCGCGGTGAGAATCCGGAAGACGGATCGCTGAAATGCATATGCGGTACCCGCACTGCTCCGGGGGGCGAGGCGATGCTCGCGAGCAACACCGGCACGACATGCGTGCGAGTGACGGAAACCGAGAACACCGCCAACAGCGCGCAGACCATGCAGAGCCGCATCTGCACCGTCCTGCGATCGGAGATCGGCAGGAACAGGAAAAACAACATCGCCAGGATCAGCAGCGCATCGATCAGAAAAAACATGGATCTCTCCCTTGATACTGTCGGGAGGATGACGCGGCTCAGCCCGCCGGTATGTGGACGGCCTCACACACCGATGCCGCTGGCCTTGCGGCGCTGGTCACGCTGGCCGAGGAGGAAGCGGCTACCGCGCCTTGGATGGTCTCCGGCCTCGGCGTCGACGTCACGCCGCTGATCGCCCGCGCGGGCGCTCGCGAACGGTTAACGAGCCCGCGCGCGCCCGATTGCCGGCCGCGGAACCGCGATTCTTCACGTACCCGTCGGTTGTATTCGGGGGCGCGGAGTCCTATGCGTATGCCCCATGGACACCCAGATCATCACTGCCGAAAAGCCCCTGATGGCCCAGGCCCGGCCGCGCAAGCCGGCGCCGTTCCTGCCGATGAGCCGCGCCGAGATGGACGCGCTCGGGTGGGATGCCTGCGACATCGTGCTGGTGACGGGCGATGCCTATGTCGACCATCCGAGTTTCGGCATGGCGATCATCGGCCGGCTGCTGGAGGCGCAAGGCTTTCGGGTCGGCATCATCTCCCAGCCCGACTGGCATTCGGCCAATCCGTTCAAGGTGCTGGGCAAGCCAAAAGTGTTCTTCGGCGTCACCGGCGGCAACATGGATTCCATGGTGAACCGCTACACCGCGGACCGCCGCATCCGCAGCGACGATGCCTATACGGCCGGCGGCGAAGGCGGCAAGCGGCCCGACCGCTGCACCGTCGTCTATGCCCAGCGCTGCCGCGAGGCGTTCAAGGATGTGCCGATCGTGCTTGGCGGCATCGAGGCGTCGCTGCGCCGGATCGCCCATTACGACTATTGGTCCGACAAGGTGCGCCGCTCGGTGCTGGCCGACGCCAAGGCCGACCTGCTGCTCTACGGCAATGCCGAGCGCGCCGTGGTCGAGGTGGCGCAGCGGCTCGCCGCCGGCGAAGCGCCGCGCTCGCTCGACGACATCAGGGGCGTCGCGCTGTTTCGCCGCGTGCCCGAGGACTATGCCGAGCTGCACGCCGACGATCTCGATTCCGCTGACGAGGGCGCAACGCGCCAGAAGGGCGCGACCGTGATCCGGCTGCCGGCGCTGGAGCAGGTCGAGCAGGACAAGGAAGCCTATGCCCGCGCGTCACGCGTGCTGCACCGTGAGAGCAATCCCGGCAATGCGCGGCCGCTGGTGCAGCGTCACGGCGACCGCGATCTCTGGCTCAACCCGCCGCCGATCCCGCTGACCAGCGACGAGATGGACGCGGTCTACGACCTCCCCTATGCGCGCGCTCCGCATCCGTCCTACGGCGAAGCCAAAATCCCCGCCTGGGACATGATCAAATTCTCGGTGACGATCATGCGCGGCTGCTTTGGCGGCTGCACCTTCTGCTCGATCACCGAGCACGAGGGCCGCATCATCCAGAACCGCTCCGAGGGTTCTATTCTGCGCGAGATCGAAAAGATCCGCGACAAGACGCCGGGCTTCACCGGCGTCATCTCCGACATCGGCGGCCCCACCGCCAACATGTACCGGATGGCGTGCAAGGACCCGAAGGTCGAGGCCGCATGCCGCCGGCCGTCCTGCGTCTTCCCGGAGATCTGTCCAAACCTCAACACCTCGCATGACGATCTGATCCGGCTCTATCGCAAGGTGCGCGAGACCAAGGGCATCAAGAAGGTGATGGTTGCCTCGGGTGTGCGCTACGACCTCGCGGTCGAAAGCCCCGAATACATCAAGGAGCTCGTCACCCATCACGTCGGCGGTTATCTGAAGATCGCGCCCGAACACACCGAGCGCGGGCCCCTCGACAAGATGATGAAGCCGGGCATCGGCGCCTACAACAAGTTCAAGAGGATGTTCGACGCCGCGGCCGAACAGGCCGGCAAGAAATATTACCTGATCCCCTATTTCATCGCGGCGCATCCGGGCACGACCGACGAGGACATGATGAACCTCGCGCTCTGGCTCAAGAAGAACCGCTATCGCGCCGACCAAGTGCAGACCTTCCTGCCCTCGCCGATGGCGACCGCGACCGCGATGTACCACACCGGCGTCAACCCGCTGCGCGGCGTGCGCCGCGGCGGCAGCGACAAGGTCGAGGCCATCAAGGGGCTTCGTCAACGACGGCTGCACAAGGCGTTTTTGCGTTATCACGACCCCGACAATTGGCCGGTGCTGCGCGAAGCCTTGATCGAGATGGGCCGCCGCGACCTGATCGGCTCGCGTCCCGACCAGCTCGTGCCGGCGCACCAGCCGCCCGGCACCGGCAAAGCCGCCGGCACGAAGCGCCCAGTTCGCCCGGGCGGCAAGACGCAGCGGTTTACGACCAAGGGCTTGCGGGTGATGAAGTAGCGGGCGAGAGCGGACGCTTTCGCGCCCTTCAAAACAAAAAAGTCGAAAACAACCCCATGCACAGTAGACGGCATGAGCGGGATCAACGGCTTAGGCGCTGCGGGGAAACGGTGCATCAGCCGCCCGGCACCCGGCAGCAAGTAGCCGTCAAGCACTCTCGGGAGGCCCTACGGATTTAACGAAATTGTTGACCCGTCGGGCAAAACAGGGGCATGATGGCATGATCGGGCGTTTGGGTAGAGCGAGCCCGATCCCTGGTCCCTATCGATATCCTCGAGCTTGACGCCGCGTCCCGCGCGCAAGCTATTTCGCGCCTGTTCGACGCGCTGCAGGAAACGGGGATCATGCTCCAACCGGTACTCGAAACTCGAACCAGTCATCCTCCGATTCGAATCCGATCAGCACGCCGGCCGGCTTGCCGTGGCGCGTGATGACGATCTCCTGTGTCTCGGCTGATTGACTCCGGCGCCATCATGTAACATAAATAGTTACATGAAACGAGATAGCCGATTGTCCGGCGTGCTCCACGTCCTCCTGCACATGGCGCAGCAGCCGGGCCCCTTCACGTCGGAGACGCTGGCGAAGGCCATGGACACCAATCCGGTGGTGATCCGCCGCATCATGGCCGGCCTGCGGGATCTCGGTTACGTCCGGTCCGAAAAGGGGCACGGCGGCGGCTGGACGCTGGCTTGCGACCTTTCGAAGGTGACGCTGCGCGACGTCTACACCGCACTTGGAAGTCCCTCACTTCTGGCCATGGGCAACCGGACGGAGGCGCCGGGTTGCCTGGTCGAGCAGGCCGTCAATGCCGCCCTCGATCGAGCATTTCACGATGCAGAGGCGTTGCTGCTGGCGCGCCTCGGCGAAGTGACGCTGGCGATGCTGGGCGACGATCTGCGCAAGCGCCTCGGGTCCCGAAAGCTTCAGGGCATGAGCGCGCATGGCGCTTGATTGGGCGATTCAGCAAGGAACGACATCATGACCGACATTCAAGCCATGTTCTCCGATCCGCAAGCGGTGGCGAGATACACAGAAGGACCGCCGCGCTTCGTCCCCGGCTACAATGCCATGCTGTCCATGGCGGCGATCCTTCTGGCCGAGCGTGTTCCTGAAAATGGACGGATACTCGTCCTCGGAGGAGGCGGAGGCCTGGAGTTGAAGGCGTTTGCGCAAGCGCATCCGGCATGGAGCTTCGACGCCGTAGACCCATCTGCGGCCATGCTGGGGCTTGCGAGGCAAGCCCTCGGCTCGTTCGCGCCACGCACGCGTCTTCATCAAGGCTACATCGACGATGCCCCGGAAGGCCCCTTCGACGGCGCCACCTGCCTGTTGACCCTGCACTTCGTCGATGCCGAGGAGCGACGTCGCATCGCGTCCGAGGTCCGTCGCCGGCTCAAGCCGCGAGCGCCTTTCGTCGTCGCGCATTTGAGCGCTCCCACTGGCGAAGAGGAACGCCCGCTGTGGCTCTCGCGGTACTCCGCGTACCTCGCCGCGTCCGGCGTCGAGCCGGACCAGGCGGCGGCCGCGCGGAACGCCGTCACCAACCATTTGGAAATTCTTGCGCCTGAGCAAGATGAAGTGATTTTGCGTCAAGCCGGTTTCTCGGACACGACCCTGTTCTACACCGGCTTCACTTTCCGTGGCTGGGTGGCCTACGCCTGAGGCGTCTCAACATGTTGCTCGCGCTCATTCCGAGGTCTTTGATCAAATCCGTCCCGCAAGCACGCTCGTTCAGGTCAGCCCCTCACGCCAGCTTCCGGTCGAGATCGAAGCAATGGCGGTTATCTACGACTGAGCACGGTGGTTGCCATGAAATCGAGCCTCCGTTTGGCTTGGGCATCGCAGCGAAATGACGCGTTGGGCCAAGAGCGGACTGTTTTGACCAAAATCGAGAGCTGGGCGCCCGAGAAATACCGGAGAAGCACGAGCCGCAGCGGCCAAGCCAGGTTCTTCCCGCTCTTACGCAGAAGAACGAGCGCCGCCGAAGCACGCGCGGTGCCTCTTGGCTTGACCGCGAACCCGGCGTAGCATTGAGGTTCGCTCATCGGAGGATGAAACAATGCACCGCTTACTGCTGGTCTGCGTTGCCATCACGTGCTTTGCGGCGGCCCTTGTTATCCGTTCCTCTGAAGCGAATGCGGTCTACTGGCGCGGCATCACAGCGCCTACCAATATTGACATTCACGGATGGCCAATCATCAAAGAGCCGCCTCCAAGCCCATGTCAGTGGATACGGGTCAGCGGTGGCTACTGGGTCCGGCAGTGCATTTACTAAATGCGCGATGAGATTGGGATGAAGCGTCATCGCGCTTTAGGTTATTGTTTGAGCATGGCCTCCGCGCAAGCGGGCTCCGCGTTTGTCGCGCGAGAGAGAACCGTTGCGGACTTTGCGTTAACGCGGCCATTGTGATGCGCGTGCAAAACCTAACCTTTGATGATTGGCTGGAGCACTCATTTGGACGCGAGGTTCGCTTTCAACAAGCACCGTGGTATTTCGATCCCGAACATGATTGGTGGGACCCGCCACCAATCGAGGCCGTATCCCATCTCACCCGACTGTTTGAAGACCCCGAGCCGGCATTGCGGGGATTTGCCGACGGCCAGATTGCCCAAGGGTTGACCTACCTCGTAAATACGAGCGCAAGCGGCGATAGCAGATGGCTTTGCTCGACAGATGTGCCGGTCAAAGACCGGGTCCGCTGCGTGAAATCCGTCGCAGCACTATTTGCGAAATTGTTCGAGCCGCGATGCACGCCCGCTTTGTCTCACCTGAGTGAAGCCGATGTCGGAACACTCAACTGTGTTTGCTATATGTGGTGGGATGCGTTTCCGAGTTTGGCTATTGCCGGCGACCCGAACCTGCCGATCCTCCACGATTGCGCGCTGCGGACCATGGAGCGCATCCTTTACCTCAACTCGATTGCTTGCCAGGAGAGCGCTCTACACGGGCTGGGACACTGGCAACGACACTACGATGAAAAGGTGCCCCAAATTGTTGATCGCTTTTGCGAGGCGCATTCCAGAGCTGACCCCCGGCTTTTGGCCTATGCTCAATCAGCCCGCTGCGGGTGCGTGCTGTGATCCTTGACGAATAACGGCGTGGCATCCACTGACGCCGTCCGACTACGAACAGAATTTGAGAGCAGCATCTGTGACCACTCGAGGCAGTGCCATCTCGTTTGAGTTAATGCCGCTGCATTCCTGGAAGTAAGACGACAACTCAAGCTGAGCCAGATGCTCCCAGTATTCTGCTTCCGCGAGGAGCTTCCATTTGTTCATGTTGTTGTACGCGGCCTGTTGACGGCACAGCGAACCCATCGCACGCAGGCGTCGCACCTTCTCCAACGCGAACCTCCCTCGGTCTTGTTTTTCACAAGTCGAATTGCTTGTGGCAAGTCGCAGCTGAAGCCTCGCAGATTGCAACAACAAGCGATAGCCCGGTGTTTGACGGGGCGCGATGACAGCGCAATCGTCTGACTTTTCGCCGCCGATGCGGCCCAAATCAAAGGCCCCGACGATGTTGCACGTCGGGGCCCTTCAAGATCATCAGGCACGGGTGCATCCGCCGCACCTTCCGATCACAAGCATCGATGATTACGATACCTGACCAGGGCTGGATGTGGCAACCGCGCCAATCGAGGTAATCACATTCCTCCCGAAAGTGGAATTCCTGCTTGAACAGCGTCTTCCGCTCGTGCGCAAGCTGTTGCTCTATCCGCTCAACCGATGGCGCAAGGTCAGACGTCCTGTGCTGCCTTGCGTCAGGCGCAACTGACGCAATCAATCTCTCTCTCGACTGTCAGCGGGCCAGGGATTTCACCTCGGGCTTCCGCAGCCGAGCATCGCGCGCATCGGGGAGAGAGAACAATCCAACGCCGGGACCTGGAAATTTCGGCGCAGGCGCACGGGTCGCCGACCTGCCCGGTACCGTACAGCCGCGGGCGGTTGACGCCGTCCCGGCGATCATTAAATGTCGCCCATGAAGAAAATCGGATTTCTGTCCTTCGGGCACTGGACACCCTCGCCGCAATCGCAGACCCGCTCGGCCGCGGATACGCTGCTGCAATCCATTGAGCTTGCCGTCGCGGCCGAGCAGTTGGGCGCGGACGGCGCCTATTTTCGCGTGCATCATTTCGCGCGCCAGCTGGCCTCGCCCTTTCCGCTGCTCGCCGCCGTCGGCGCCAGGACAAGCAAAATCGAGATCGGCACGGCCGTGATCGACATGCGCTACGAGAACCCGCTCTACATGGTGGAGGACGCAAGCTCCGCCGATCTCATCGCTGGCGGACGGCTCCAGCTCGGCATCAGCCGCGGCTCGCCCGAGCAGGTGATCGACGGCTGGCGCTATTTTGGTTATCGCCCGGCCGAGAGCCAGAGCGATGCCGACATGGGCCGTCGTCACGCCGAAGTCTTCCTCGACCTCTTGCGCGGCGAAGGCTTTGCCGAGCCCAATCCGCAGCCGATGTTTCCGAACCCACCGGGACTGCTGCGGCTCGAGCCGCATGCCCCGGGCCTGCGCGAACGGATCTGGTGGGGCGCCGGCTCGAACGCGACCGCAGTGTGGGCGGCGATGCACGGCATGAATTTGCAGAGCTCGACGCTGAAGAACGACGAGACCGGCGAAGCTTTTCACGTGCAGCAGGCCGCCCAAATTCGCGCCTATCGCGCCGCCTGGAAAGACGCCGGCCACAGCCGCGAGCCCCGCGTGTCCGTCAGCCGCAGCATCTTTGCGCTGATCGACGATCGCGATCGCGCCTATTTCGGTGGCGAGCGCGGCGGCGAAGACCAGATCGGCTTCAT
The DNA here is from genome assembly GCF_004123905.1 of Bradyrhizobium betae. GTDB lineage: Bacteria > Pseudomonadota > Alphaproteobacteria > Rhizobiales > Xanthobacteraceae > Bradyrhizobium > Bradyrhizobium betae_A. The sequence continues at coordinate 27,078 of NZ_MZXW01000026.1, read as the reverse complement.
CGACCCGCGCACACGCGCGATCTTCGGGCGGAGTTATGCCGCGGAGCCAGATGCGCTGATCGAGCAGTTGCGGCAGGACGAGGCGATTGCGGAGGCCGATACGTTGCTGCTGACGATCCCTAACCAGCTCGGTGTCGACTACTGCGCGCATGCGATCGAGTCGATCTTGAAGCACGTGGCACCGGGGCTGGGGTGGCGGTGACACAATCGTCTGCCCCGCTCTGCGCAAGTCAGGCCAGCTCTTGCTGAGCTCTGATTTTCGCGAGCCAGGTCGCTAAACGCGGATGTCTCGTATATCGCCCCTCCAAGCTTACCAGTTCCTGCTGGAAAACAGGCAGCGAAAGCAGCCGTTCGATATCGGGCTCCCTGATCTTCCAGATCGCCGACGGAAAGAAGCCATGCACTTTGAGTTCATAGAGCTCGAAGATCGAATGGATGATCTCATGCACGGCCCGCCGCTCTTCCGCCGTGATCTCGATGTCGCCGGCAGCCCCTTGGAATGCCGCGACCGGGAGGCGGCGTCGCAGGTCGGAGACCCGATCGGAATATCGCAGGAAGATGTCCGCGCCCAGGCGCCGATTGTTGGTGCGAAGAGCCATGTAGATCGCAATGCTGCTGACGATGACCGTCCCGAGCGTCATGAATCTGAGAATGTGTTCGAGCACGGGTCCGTCTCCTTGCGCGAGGCAGCGCAGCCGAAGGTGTAAGCGACACCACGAGCCGTTAGAAAGGGCGACCGAGACTTCGCGCGGCCTCCCCTTCCGATGTGTCATCTCTCGCTCATATCTCTAAATTGAGATATAGTCAGGATCGTGCCATGGCAGGTCGACATCCTGAGGAAGTCACATGACAATCCCGTTCGAGAAGCTCAAGGCTCCCCTTCTGGCCAACCCAAAGGTCAAGGCCGAGTATGACGCGCTCGCTCCGGAATTCGAGATCGCCGCTGAGCTGCTTAGAGCACGCTTGCGGGCTGGCCTCTCGCAGTCCGAACTGGCTCTCCGAATGGGCACCAGCCAGTCCACAATCGCCCGGCTTGAGAGCGGACAAACGCTGCCGAGCACGAAGACATTGTTGCGCTATGCAGAGGCGACCGGCAGCAAGTTTCGCGTACGCCTGTCGGCGGCCTGACCCCTTCACCCCGCCTTAACGCTCGCCTCAATCAAGAGCTTCGCCGCCGCGAGCGCCGACTGCGCTGGCCCGTCTTCGGACTGCTGCCCGGTGACGTAGATGCCTTCGATCAGCAGCAGCAGCGCATCGCCGAGCACGTTGGGCTGGCGCGCGCCCATGGCGGCCGCGAGCTCGCGCAGGCGCTTGCGGAACACCTTCTTGTGGGCTTCGGCGACCTGGCGGGCCGGATTGTCGCGTGACGGATATTCCACCGCGGCGTTGCTGAGGCCGCAGCCGCGATAGCCCTTGGCGACGGCGCGCGGCGCGAGCTGGCCGATATAGGCGAGCACGTGGTCGCGCGCGTTGCTGTAGCTCGTGCCGCCGGGGCGCTCGAAACTCTCCCAGAAGCTCACATCGTAGTCGCGCAAATAGGCGGCAGCGAGATCGTCCTTGGAAGCGAAGCTGCGATAGAGGCTGGGTTTGGTCACGCCGGCCCGGTCCACCACCTCGTCGACGCCGACGGCGCGGATGCCTTCGCGGTAGAACAGCTCGCTTGCGGAGGCGCGGATGCGGTCGGCGGCCCGGAGCGGCGCCTGCGCGGGGGTTTGGACTTTTTTCTTCATCGGCTCCGATGCCTCCCAGATGGGCTTGACAATGTTACTGACCGGTACGTACTAATGGCGCATCGTAATACGTACCGGTAAGTAACATGCCCGAACCCTCTATTCAATCCGCCTCCTTTCAATCGACCCCCGTCTCCCGGCGGCCATTCGGCCAAAGCTACGCCTTCGTGGTCGTCGCCGTGATCTTCCTGGCGCTGCTGGCGTCCGCGGGCCTGCGCGCGACGCCGGGCGTGCTGATGCTGCCGCTGCAAAAATCCTTCGGCTGGGACGTCAGCCTGGTCTCGTCGTCGGCTGCGATCGGCATCTTCCTCTATGGCCTCGCAGGTCCGTTCGCAGCCGCCGTGATGCAGCGCTTCGGCATCCGCCGCACCGTGCTGGGCGCGCTTGCGCTGATGTCGGCGTCGACGGCTGCGAGCTATTTCATGACCGCGCCGTGGCAATTGTTCCTGACCTGGGGGCTGCTCTCCGGCATCGGCTCGGGCGCGGTTGCCAACGTGCTCGGCGCCACCATCGTCAACCGCTGGTTCACCACCAATCGCGGCCTCGTCATGGGACTTTTGACGGCGAGCACTGCGACCGGCACGCTGATCTTCATGCCGGGCCTTGCGTCGCTGGTCGAATGGGGCGGCTGGAAGCCGGTGGTGCTGACGGTGGCGGCGTGCTGCGCGGCGCTGATTCCGCTGGTGTACATTCTGGTGCCCGAGCGGCCCGCGTCGATCGGCCAGCGCTCCTATGGCGGCACGCATGAGGATCAGCCCGCACCGCCGGCGCAGGGCAATCCGTTCGTCGCCGCGCTCAGCAATTTGGTGCGCGCGTCGAAGACGCCGGCCTTCTGGTTCCTGTTCGCGACCTTCTTCATCTGCGGCTTCACCACCAACGGTCTCGTCGGTACCCATCTGATCGCGTTCTGCGGCGACCATGGCATTTTCGAAGTGCAGGCCGCGAGCCTGCTCGCATTGATGGGGTTCTTCGACCTGTTCGGCACGACGCTGTCGGGCTGGCTCACCGACCGTTTCGATCCGCGCAAGCTCTTGTTCTTCTATTACGGCCTGCGCGGGCTGTCGCTGATCTACCTGCCCTACTCGGATTTCTCGCTGGTCAGCCTGACGGTGTTCGCAGCGTTCTACGGGCTCGACTGGATCGCCACCGTGCCGCCCACCGTGCGTATCGCCAACGAGACGTTCGGCGACAAGAACGCACCGCTGATCTTCGGCTGGGTCGTCGCCGGCCATCAGCTAGGGGCCGCCTGCGCCGCCTTCTTCGCCGGCTTCATGCGCTCGTCGCAAGGTGATTATCTGCAAGCCTTCATGATCGCCGGCGCCACGGGCCTCGTCGCAGCCCTGCTGTCGCTGATGATCGGCCGGCGGCCGGTGCAGCCGGCGCTCGCCACGGCGTGATCTGGTGCACCCGGCCAGACCGGAGCGCTGCTCGCGCGGTGGCGAAACGGCGAAAATCGACGTCATCGACCTGCCGCCGGGCCTTGCACCCCGTTGACACGACCGCCTCTGATGCGATTCTCCGCTGAAGATCCCAGCCGGACCCTTGAATTGCATGTCGACCCTGGAAGCTGCACTGCGTGGAGGAGCGGTCGTCATCCTTCTTCTCCGCGCGGCGGTCGCCGCTCGCAACGCGCGGCGCGCCCCCGTGAGCCGCTATGCTGCGCTGCTGGCGGCGGCTATCGCGGGCTCTATCGTCGAATCCGCTCCGGGCTTCGGCGCGCTGGATCTGCGCCTGCGCATTCCGGTTGCAATCGTCAGCGCCGGCGTGCCGGCCGCGTTCTGGATCACCATGGGCGCGATGTTCACTGACGAGTTTCGGCCGCGCTGGTCCCATGCGCTCGGCTGGCTGGCGCTGGTGGTCCTCGCCCTGATGGACCAGTTCAAGCACCCAATGTCCGTCGACGTGGCCCGCACCGGCCTGTCGGTGGCCTTCCTGCTGCTCGGCGCCTGGCATGCCTGGTCGGGGCGCGGGATCGACCTGGTGGAAGGGCGGCGGAGGCTCCGCGTCTGGTACGCCTCCGTCATCGTGCTCTATGCGCTGGTCGCGATCGCGGCGGACTGGCTCTGGCCCGGCGGCCTTTCGGCGAGTTCGGTCAGCCTCGCCAGTGCCGCCACCTTGACGGCGCTGATCTTCCTGTTCGCCGTGCTGGGCTCGATCACTACGGCGGAGACACAGCTGGCGCCAGCGCCGGTCCGGGCAACGCCGTCGGCGCCGCCATCCGATCCGCGGCCCGCAGCACCGGCGGTCGAACCCGATGCGGCGCAGCTCGCCGCGCTTCAGCATCTGCTCAACCATGACAAGGTCTTTCGCGAGCCCGACCTGAGCATCGCGTCCTTGTCGCGAGAGCTCGACATTCCCGAGTACAGGCTGCGCCATCTGATCAACCGCCAGCTCGGCCATCGCAATTTCAACGCCTTCGTCAACGGTTACCGGCTGGCGGATGCCGAAGCCGCGCTGACCGATCCCGCGCAGGCCGGCGTCCCGATCCTGACGATCGCGCTCGATGCGGGCTTCGGCTCGATCGGCCCCTTCAATCGCGCCTTCAAGGCACAGACCGGGCTGACGCCGTCCGAGTACCGGCGGGCGCGTCTTGCCGGGGCGAGAGAGGCCGTCGGACCGAGCTCGGCCGAGACCTGACCGATTTCCGATCGGGGCCGGCCGTTTGTGAGAATCGGCCAATCGCCTTCGGGAATCGGCGCGCCGCCGCATCTTCACCGTGCAAGCCTTCCGCCGGGCAGGCCGCGAGCCTGCGATGCGGAGGTTGCCATGACGCTGCTGCTCCAGGTGCTGCAATTTGCCCTTCCCGCCCTGATCGTGATCGCGACGCTGGAAGGCCTCGTCCTGGCCCTGGTGATGCGGCGCGACTACGACTGGCGGGCCTATCTGGCCTCACTCGCCGACGCGCTCGGCCGGCAATATTTCGTCTACACGATCCTGCCACTCAGCCTGGCGCAGCCCCTGGTCGATCTCGCCTGGAAGCACCGGCTGTTCACCGTGCCGCTGAACGGTGCGCTGGCCGTGGCCGTGCTCGTGATTGCCCAGGACTTCAGCTATTACTGGTTCCATCGGTGTAGCCATCGCGTGCGCTGGTTCTGGGCGACGCATGCGATCCACCATTCCTCGAACGAGTTCAACCTCGCGGCGTCCTATCGCTTCGGCTGGACCGGGCGGCTGACCGGCGCCGCAATCTTCTACGTGCCGATGATCTGGCTCGGCTTCGCGCCGGGCCCGGTGTTCACCGCCGCCGCCGTCAACCTGCTCTACCAGTTCTGGCTGCACGCGGAGTGGATTCCGAAGCTCGGCTGGCTGGAATATGTGCTCAACACACCCTCGCATCATCGCGTGCACCACGCCTGCAATACGGAATATCTCGACCGCAATTACGGCGGCGTCTTCATCGTGTTCGACCGGATGTTCGGCACCTTCGTCGCAGAGCGCGACGATTTGCCGTGCCGCTACGGCCTCGTCACGCCGCTGCGCTCCAACAATCCGATCGTCATCGCGTTTCATGAATGGGCGGCCCTGGCGCGCGATCTGTGGCGATCGCGCTCCTGGGATGACCGGCTCGCCTGCCTGATCGGTCCGCCCCGCGGCGGCGAGGCAACGCCCGCCGTGACGGCAATGGCGCACGATGCCGCCGGTGGAGACGCGCCCGACGCGGCGTCGCCCGGACTCACCCCGTCTTCGTGCCGGTGACGACGGCGAGCGCCTCGACGAAGCGGTCGAGATCGGCCTCATCGGTGTAGAGCGCCGGCGTCACACGGATGCACTGGCCTCTGGCGACGCCGGCACGGCGCACCGTCATGACCTTGTGGCTGTCCCGGAGCTTCGCCACGATGGCGTCATTGTCGGGCTTGCTGATTTTGCCGGCAAGGCGGAACGAGGTGATCGCACCATATGAGCCGGCTTCATCCGGCGTCAGGATCTCGATATCCTTGAAGCCACGCACGCGGCTGACCCAATAGTCGCGCAAGTAGCGCAGGCGGGCCTGCTTCGCCGCCGCGCCGATCTGCTGATGCAGCGCCACGGCCGCAGGCACCGTCAGCACCGTCGCAAAATTCACCGTGCCGGTGTGCACCCGCGAGCGGATGTCGGTTTCCGGAAAATCCTCGTCGCCCATGTCGCGGTCGATGTCGGCGAGACGGTTCTTTTTGATGTAGAGGAAGCCCACGCCGACCGGCGCACCGATCCATTTGTGCAGGTTGAAGCCAACGAAATCGACCTCGAGCTCACCCACGCTGAACTCCATCTGCCCCCAGGAATGGGCGGCATCGAGGATGGTGTCGATGCCCTTGGCCCTGGCCATGCGGGCGATCTCAGCAACCGGCATGACGAGGCCGGTGCGATGGCTGACATGGGTGAGGAGCAGCAGCCTGGTCTTCGGGTTAGCCTCCAGCGCGCGGGCATAGGCGTCGAGCACGCCCTGACGGGTGGCCGGCTCCGGAATATCGAACTTGACGACATCGACGCCGCGGCGGCCCTTCAGCGCGTTCATCGCATACTGCATCGAATCGTAATCGAGGTCGGCGTAGAGCACGCTGTCGCCGGGCTTCAGCCTGTTGTAGCCGCTGATGAGCAACTGCAGCGCTTCGGTCGCACCGCGGGTGAGTGCAATCTCCTCGGGCGCAGCGCCAAGCGCCTGCGCCACCCTGGTGCGCACGGCATCGAAATCCGCGCCCGCGCGCTGCCGCGCGTAGTAGGTGTTCTGGAAGTTGATCATGTCGGACTGGCGGATGAACTCGCGCCTGACCGGTTCGGCCATGATGCCCCAAAAGCCGTTCTCGAGATTGACGATGTCAGGCGTCACCGCATAGAGCCCCTTCACGGCCGTCCAATAGGCCGTGTCGGTGGCGATTGCGGCCACAGGTCCGGTCGGTTGCGGCGGCAGGCCCTCGGCGGCAAAAGCCGGCGCCGCCAGCGACGCGACGGCTGCGGCCGCAAAACCCTTCAGGATCGACCGGCGGTCGGACGATGTTGTCTCAGTCAGATGCATTTCAGCCTCCACGATGCGCGGGAAAGGGAGCAGCGATCAATAGAGCGCGAATGACGGAGCGATGACAGTTCGATGATCGGCGATGCTTCGGCGATGACCTCGACGCCTGAAGCGATGCGCCGTCTAGCGCGGATGGCCTGGGTCGCCGTCGGCAGGTGAGCGCGCATCACCGCTGGTATTTCACCACGGCTTTGCCGACACGGCTGCGCATGACGTCGAGAATTCGCGCGTGAACGCGGCGCACATGCTTGCGCGAGGCTTGCGCCGCGCAAGGACGTCCGGCTGTCCAGCTTTCGACCATGACCAGAATCGTGCATTTTCCGCCGATCCAGACATCGAAAGCTGATCGAGATTGACCGGACATCGCGAGCACCGAGCCGCCAGCCAGAACTCAATGACGGCCCGGAGCCTGCCAACGGTGGAGACACCGGCTGCTCTTTGTGAAGCGGGCCTTCAGCATTTCCGGGACGGACGGCATCCCGACGCGCGTGCCTGCTGCGAGCAGGCCCTCGCGATCGATGCGGAGCACGCGGACACTCAGCATCTCATGGGGCTGCTGTTTCTCCACGCCGAACAATACAACGATGCCATGGCGTGGATCGTCCGCGCAATCCAGCGAGCCCCGAAGCCCGAATATCTCGCGAGCTTCGCAACGGCGCTTCAGCGCTACGGGCGCTTTGAAGAGGCACTCAACGTTCTCGACAAGGCGATCCAGCTTCGACCTGATGATGCCGCGTTGTGGCGGCAACAGGGCGACATTCGCATTCAGCTTGGGCGCCTTGATCAAGCTGTCCTGAGCTTGCAACATGCGCTCCAGCTCGGTCCAAATCATCAAGACGCCTTGTATAAAACCGGCGCTGTCCTCCACAAGCTTGGGCGGAACGAGGAGGCCATCGCCTATCTCGACCTCAGCGACACGCTGTTCCCAGACCATGCCCCGACGCTGGAGGCGCGCGCATGGACTCTCTACAATTTGAAACGGTTCGCGGAGTCCGAGGCTGAGGCCAGGCGGGCGCACCAGCTCGCCCCTGATAATGCCGACATCTGCAACAATCTGGGTCTTTCGTTGCGGCGGCTTGGCAGGAATGACGAGGCGCTGGCATGGTTCGAAAAAGCCATCGAGCTTCGGCCGGAGTTTGTGGACGCCTTCGACAACAGACTGGTCGCGCTATTCCACCTGCATCGCTTCGACGAGGTTTTCGCGCTGTCCGATCAGATGAAGTCGCTCGGGCTGAGCAACATCGTGACCGAGTGGAATGTGACTCTGGCGCAGCTCCTGACCGGCGACTTCGAATCCGGCTGGCGCGGACACCAGACCCGATTGAAACTGCCGTCGGCCAAATACCCAAGGTTTCCGCGACCGATGTGGCTCGGCGAAGACAGCGTTGAAGGCAAGACGATCCTTGTCGCTGCCGACGAGGGATTGGGAGACACCATTCATTTCGTCCGCTACGTGCCTCTGCTGGCGAAGCGCGGCGCACGCGTTCTTCTCGTCGTTCAGGACCCGCTGCATCGCCTGATGTCAGATCTGAGCGGTGTATCTCTGTGCGCTCCGACGTCGAACCTCAGCACGCTGCCGGATTTCGATATGCACTGCCCGATCTCCAGCCTTCCGCTCGCGTTCGGAACCCGGCTCGATACGATCCCGGCGGACAACCCGTATCTGCCCTCCCCTCCCGACAGGCTTGTTCAGGCCTGGGACAATCGTCTCGGTCCGCGAACCAGGCTCCGGGTCGGCCTGGTCTGGTCCGGCGATCCCGGCCACGTCAACGACCTCACGCGCTCGATTCCGCTGCGAACGCTGTCGCGTATCCTCGACGTCGATGCCACCTTTGTCAGCCTGCAGAAGGCCCCGCGCCCGAGCGATGCGGCGGTGCTGCGGGAGAGACACGACATTGTCGACCTCACCGCCGATCTCACCGACTTCACCGAGACCGCCGCCCTGATCGCCTGTCTCGATCTCGTGATCACCGTCGACACCAGCGTCGCCCATCTCGCCGGCGCGCTTGGCTGCCCAACCTGGATCCTGCTGCCATGGACGCCCGACTACCGCTGGCTGCTCGGCCGCGACGACAGCCCCTGGTATCCAAGCGTGCGGCTGTTCCGGCAGAGTGAAACGCGCGAATACGAGAGTGTGCTCGATCGGGTGCGGGACGAATTGCGGGCACGGGCCGCGGCGTTTGGATCAGGCTCGCTCTGAGGTCGTCATGCACTCCTGTGTGAGCGGCTGATGAGCAAAGATATCGCGGAACGGAAGATTACTGCACCTCGATGTTCGCGTCCTTGACCAGCTTGCGCCAGCGTTCCTCTTCCTGCCCGACATAGCGATCGAGCTGTTCCGGAGCGCCCCCCACCATGATGAGGCCTTCGTTAGCCTCCAGTTGCTTGAAACCACCGGACCGAACGGCCTTTGCGACCGCCTGATTCAGGCGTGCAATCACGGGAGCAGGCGTCTTGGCCGGAGCGTACAATCCGTACCACGACTCCGCGGCATAACCTGGCACTCCCGCCTCGGCGACGGTCGGCAATTGCGGGAACGCGGTCGAACGCTCCGCGGACGTGACGGCCAGCGCCCGGAGCTGGCCCGCGGCCACCAGCGAGGCGGCGCTCGCCACGGTGGTGAACATCACGTCGATCTGTCCGCCCAGGAGATCGCTGATCGCAGGCGCGGCGCCCTTGTAGGGCACCGCCGTCATCTTGACCTTCGCCATCGCATTGAACAGCTCGCCCGCGAGATGAGCCGAGGTGCCGGTGCCGAACGTCCCGAAATTGAGCTTGCCCGGATTGGCCTTGGCCTCCGCGATCAGATCAGCGATCGAGTTGATCTTTGATGTCGGGTTGACGACGACGATATTGAAGGACCGCGCGATCAGCGAGACGGCTGCAAAGTCCTTGTGCGGATCGAACGGCAGCTTGTTGTACAGGCTCGGGTTGACCGCGTGCGCGAAGGTCGCCATCAGCAGCGAATAGCCGTCGGGATCGCTGGTGGCCACCGTCTGGGTTCCGATGATGGTCCCGGCGCCCGGCTTGTTCTCGATGATGACGGATTTGCCGAGCTCCGTCTGGATGTCCTGCGCTGTCGTTCGCGCGATGATGTCGGTCCCGCCACCGGCCGCGAAGGGCACCACGATCTTGACGATCTTTTCGGGATATTCGGCGCGCGCCGGTGCCACTCCCATGCCCGCGGCGATTGCGCAGGCGAGCATGACACGATTGAACCCGCGCCACATGGCAAAGCCCTTCTTGCGAGCGCCGTCGTGATTGATGATTTCGCCAATGGCCATCTGGAGCTCCACCCGATTTTGTTCAGACATTGAGAACCACCAATCCGTCTGCTGCCTTCACGCCCTGGCCCTCCGGCAGCACGAACACCGGATTGATTTCGGCCTCGGCCAAGCGGTCGCCGAGTTGCGCAACCATGCGCGAGAAAGCGACGATCGCTTTCGCGAGGGCTTCGACATCGCATTTCGGCCGGCCCCGAAAACCGTCCAGCAAGGGCCACGTCACGAGATCACGCGCCATCGCTTGAGCCTCGGCCAGACCGAGGCCGCCCTCCGGTGGGAGCAGGCGCATCGTCGTGTCCTTGAACAGTTCGGCGGTGACGCCGCCCATGCCGAGAAGGATCGCGGTTCCCAGGGGATCGCGATGCATCCCGAGAATGATTTCGACGCCACCGGAGATCATCTCCTGAACCAGGAACCGTTCGGCTCGTTTTCCGGCCTTGGCCCCGACCTCCGCCGCCATCACGGTCAGGCGGTCGCCAATCGCATCAGCGGTCAGGTTGACCGCGACACCGCCGACGTCGCTCTTGTGCGCGATCTCGTGCGAGAGAATCTTGAGCACGACCCGGCCACCGAAGTCCCGCGCCGCCTGTTCCGCTTCACCTGGCGTTGCGACCACCTTCTCCGCGACGACCGGAACGCCAAAGCGGGCGAACAGGGCCTTGGCCTCAGCCTCATCCAGCGATCCCACTGGGAAGTCGCTGATAGCGACCGCCGGCGCGATCGAGTCGGATGTCTGGATTTGCTTCGGCATTCCCGCCTGCAAAAGCCCGTCGAGCGCGGCAGCGCAGCTCTCGGCGGACGTATAGGCCGGGACGCCTCGCCGGGTGAGGACGGAGCCCACCTCGGGCGCGTGGGGACTGACATAGGCAATGACGGGCTTGTCGCTCATCGGCAGGCAGTCGTGGATGGCATCGGCCATCAGGGTCGGCGAACCCACGGCCGATGAGCCGACAATAATGGTCAGCGCATCGTAGGAGGGACTTGCGAGCAGGATGCGGATGGCGGCGCGAAGCAGATCGGGTTGCAGACCAGCCAGGGTCACGTCGATCGGATTGCGATCGAGCGTGGCGTGCGATCCCGACTGCAAGGCGCGCAATTGCGCGGCCGTCTCAGCGTCGGGCGCGGGTGTCGTAAAGCCAGCGACGCCGAGACTGTCGGAGACGATCGTGCCGGCGCCGCCGGTCGAGGTGAGGATCGCCACACGCCGGCCGGACAGCTTCCGTCCCACTGCCAGGGCTGCGGGAATGTCGAGCAGATCTTCGAACGTTTTCGCGCGGATCACGCCGAGTTGCCCAAACAGAGCATCGTACATGCGATCGGAGCCCGCGAGCGCCCCCGTGTGCGAGACGGCCGCCTTTGCACCCGCTTCCGATCGCCCGATCTTGAAGGCGACGACGGGTTTGCCGGCGCGGCGCGCCTTAAGGACCGCTTCCCGAAAGCGAGCCGGATTGCGGATCGCCTCGATATAGAGCGCAATGACCTTGGTCGCACTGTCGTCGGCGAGAAAGTCGATGAAGTCAGCAAGCTCGAGATCGGCCTCGTTGCTGGTCGACACCAGCTTGGACAGCCCCACCCCGCGCGCCGCGGCACGCGACAGCAAGGCGCCGAGAATGCCGCCGCTTTGCGAGACCAGCCCGATCGCGCCGGTCGGGAAGTGATCCATCGCCAGCGCGCCGGATGCCGACAGCACGATATTGTCCGTGAGATTGACGAGGCCGATCGTGTTCGGCCCGAGCAGCCGCATGGATCCGGCGGCTTCCATCAGCCGCTGCTGGCGCTCGGCGCCTTCCGCCCCGGTTTCGGTGAAGCCGCTGGCAAGAACGATCGCCGCGGCAGCGCCCCGCTCGGACAATTCGCGCACCGCGATGTGCGCGCGCTCCGCGCCGAGCAGGACAATGCCGACATCGGGCACATCAGGCAGCGACGCAACGTCGGGATAGCAGGCCCGGCCGCCGATCTCCCTGACTTTCGGATTGACCGGATAGATCTCGCCCGCAAAGCCGTGCTTCAGCAGATAAGAGACCGGCCGCCCTGACGTCTTGCTCGGGTCCGCCGAGGCACCGATGACAGCGACGCTGCGCGGCCGGATCAGGCGTTCGATCGCATCCATCGCTCAATCCTTCGACGCGGATTGCGCGAGGAACGCCGTCACGGCGTCCCGATGCTCCGCGCTGGTGTAGCAGATGGCCTGCGCCTGGCTGCCGAGACTGAAGATGTCGTGCGCGGAATGCTCAAAGGTCTCGTTCAGGATCTTCTTGCCCAGCGCCAGCGCGGTGGGAGAGCCCTGAGCCAGTTCGGCCGCCCAGGCCTGCGCGGCCGGCAGCAACTCCGCCGCAGCCACCTTGCGATCGACGATGCCGAGCGACAACGCTTCGTCGGCTTCGACCATGCGCCCGGTGAAGATCAACTCCTTGGCCTTCGGAAGCCCGACTCGGCGCGGCAGGAAATACAGGCCGCCGCCATCGGGGATCAGGCCGCGCTTGATGTAGGACCAGGTGAATTTCGATCGTTCCGTTCCCATCACGAAGTCGCAGGCCAGCGCGGTATCCGCGCCGAGGCCCGCCGCCGCGCCGTTGACAGCGGCGATCGTCGGCTTCGGCAGGCCGAGCAGGAACGACTGCACGTGGTGCACGCCCTGCTGACGGCTCCATCCGTTGAATGCGACCTCGCCCTGCGGCGACTCGAGCCGGCGTTTCATGCCACTGATGTCGCCGCCGGCACAGAAGGCATTGCCGCGCCCGGTCAGGACCAAGGCCTTGATCGCCTTGTCGCGGGCGACGGTTTCGAGCGCCCCGACGAACTCGACGCGCATGTCGTCGCTCATGGCGTTGCGCCGTTCCGGCCGGTTGAAGGCAATCGTCGCGACACCGGCTTCGACGGAAAATTCGATGAGCTGATAGGACATGGCAAGCTCCGTGGCTGGCGTCGTTGAGCCGTGCGCGGCAGGGCATTTTCTTCCCTGACGCTATAGCGGCTTGAATCCTCCGGAACATCCCCTTAATTCCACTTAGTGGAAATGGCTTTACGGAAATGATCTGGGAGGCTGGATGTGGCGCAGGCGCGCAGATATGCGGGCGGGATCGACGGCAACCGGTCGCTCGAAAGGGGCGTCGAAATCCTCAGGGCTTTCCGTCCCGGCGTCGACACGCTGGGCAACGGCGAGATTGCGGAGCGAACCGGATTGCCGCGATCGACCGTCAGCCGGCTGACACGAACGCTGGTCAATTCCGGGATGCTCGACGAAGTCCGCGCTGAGCGGAGCTACCGCCTTGCCGCGTCCGTCATCAGCATCGGCCACGCGATGCGGACGGGATCGCCCGTGCTCAACGCGATCGGGGCGATGATGCGGGCCGAGTCGGCGAAGCGCCGGCTCAACGTCGGGCTCGCGACCGCGGATCGCACCATGATGGTGTATCTCGAATCAATCCGTTACAGCCCCCGCGCGGCACTGCGCAACGTGGTCGCCGGGCAGCAGGTGCCGATGGAGCTGACCTCGCTCGGTCGTGCCTATCTCGCCGGCATTGCCGCAGTCGAGCGCGAGCGATTGCTAAAACTGTTCAAACGGCGCAGCGCTGCTGCCACGAGGATGCTGCTTGCAGAGGTCAGGACCTCGATCAGCGCCGTCGAACACAACGGCTATTGCGCCGTGTCGTGGCAACCTGCCGTTCTCGCCGTCGCAACGCCCATCGTGCTCGAGGGGCTTCCGGTCTACGCACTCAACATGAGCCTGCAAAATGTCGATCGGTCCGCCGCGCTGGCGAACGAGATCGGCGCGTATCTCAACGCCTTTGCGGTCAAGTGCAAGGAGGTGCTGGCGGGCCGTGAACCCGAATGACACGATGGCCGACGAAGAGGGGCGCTACCGCATCTCCCTGGCGCCTCCCGCTGTCGAGCGAAAATATGAGAAAGCGAACGCCTCTAGTGGTTCTCGTTGCGGCCCTGCCGCTGCTGGCGGCCTGCGGACAGCCGGTGCCGGAGGACAAGGCCGCCTATGTCGGCGAATGGCACGCGCCTGCGATGGAGGTCGAGCTGACCAAAGACGGGACCGTCCACTACAAGCGCGTCACGGAGGGCACCACGATCGGCGAGGTCACGACAACGATCAACGCGCCGCTGCGCAGGTTCGCGGGCGATAATTTCGTCGTCGGAATTCCACTGCTGTCGACGACATTCAAGGTGTCGACGCCACCTCACCAGGAAGCGGGGACATGGAAGATGGTGGTCGATGGCGTGGAGCTGACCCGCGCTCCGTGACGGGGCATGCGTGGCGCCGTTACAATTTCCCATAGACGCGCCCCGCGACCGCCTTCAGGCGCTCGACCGAGCCGGACTCGGGATGCGGCTTGACAGGCGCGAACAGGATCGAAGCCTGCCGGCCGTTCTTCCAGACATAGACGGTGACGGCGGTGCCGTTGCCCTTGGTGCAGGAATGCTCGCCGAACGCTTCGCTGCCGAGCTCGGGGATCGCGACATGCTTGCACGGGCCTGTGCGTTTCATCATGCCGGTGGCGGTGCCGCGCGAGGTCGCGATCACCGCGACGGTCATGGTGTTGGCCTCGCGATCGAACATCATGCAGCTGCCCGCGCCGGTGCGCTGGACCTCGAGCGTGCTCTTGTCGAGAAAGCCGTCGGCATCCGTGGCGGTGAGCCACTCGCAAGTGCCGAAGCGCTCGCTGCTTTTGCTCACGTTGGCGACGGCAATTCGCGCGACTTCGCTGAGCGGCCCGAGCAGCGCGTCGTCGGCACGCCGGCCGGTCGGATAGACGCTGATCTGCAGAATGTAGTCGCCGGACAAAGCGACGACCGAGGCCTCCTGGCGCTCTGCGCCGGCGGCGCTCGTTCCGCCCTGGCCTTCGTCGCCGATCCCCGCGACTGCGTTGAGCGGCATGCGCTCGCCAAGCGTCTTGACGAAGGTCGCGTACAATTCCCTGGCGCGGTCCTTGTCGGGATTGCGGAACACGGTCAGCATCATGGTGTCGCCGCGCCCGCCCTGGTAGATGCAGCCGCGGCCGTCCTGATTTGAAATCAACGACCATTTGAGCGCCGGCATCGCGCGGGCCAGCTCCTGGGCGCTGATAAACGGGCAGGTTTCAGCCGCGCGTGCGGGAAGCACCGGGACGGTTGTGAATGCAAGGAACAGAACGAGGCAGGAGAACAGGCGATCGATAGTACGCATGGGATCACATACTACCGAAATGGCGCGCCCGGAACGATTCGAACGTCCGACCCTCAGATTCGTAGTCTGATGCTCTATCCAGCTGAGCTACGGGCGCGTTTTTCGCGAACAGTGCGGGATTTAGCCCACACGCAGCCTCCGGACAGCGCCGAAGGGGTGCGAAAGAGCGCTCTGACTAACCGCTCTTGCCCCGGTTGGCAAGGTCCGGATTGGGGAGATTTTACACCGGAATGATGGTTTTCCGGGAATCGGCCACTGGCCGAGCCTTACGCCCTCTGCCGCTCGTTGCGGATGGAGAGGAGCTCCACGGGGCGGTCGGGGATGACGATCCGGAAGGTGGCGCCGATGGTGCCTTCGACCAGATGGATGTCGCCGCCATGGGCGCGGACGAGTTCGGCGGCAATCGCAAGGCCAAGCCCGCTGCCGCCGGGGCGGCCGGAGGTCTGGAATGCCTCGAACAGATGGTCCCGCGTCTTCTGGGGCACGCCGGGGCCGGTGTCGGAGACCTCCAGGATCGCGACGGCGCCCTCGCGCTTGCCCGTGATCCGGATCTGCTGCGCGCCGCCGCCCTCGGCCGACGCATGGCTTTCCAGCGCCTGGGCGGCGTTGCGGACGAGGTTGAGCAGCACGCGGAACAGCTGATCGGGATCGGCATCGATCGCGAGCCCGCGCTCGATCGCGGCGACCCAGGCGATCGAGGCATCGCTGGCAAGGCCCGCGGTCTCACGCACCTCCAGCACGACAGGCTCGATCAGGATCAGGCGGCGGTCGGGCGCGGCCTCCTGGGCGCGGCCATAGGACAGCGTCGACTGGCAGAAGGCGATGGCGCGCTCGAGCGAGCGCACCAGCTTTGGCGCAAAGCGCTGCACCCGCGGATCCGGCACGCTGGCGAGCTGGTCCGACAACAGCTGCGCGGAGGCGAGCAGATTGCGCAGATCGTGGTTGATCTTGGACACCGCGAGGCCGAGCGCGGCGAGCCGGCTCTTCTGGTGCAGCATCGACATCAGATCGCGCTGCATGTCCGACAATTCGCGCTCGGCAACCCCGATCTCGTCGCTGCGCTGGCTCGGCACGATGATCCGCGCCGAGCTTTCGGGGTTTTCGTGGAAGCCGACCAGGCTGGCGGTGAGCCGCCGCATCGGCCGCACGAACAGATAATGGAGCGCGAAATAGACCAGGCTCGCGGTCAGCACCCCGATGATCAGCGCGACCACCACGACGTTGCGGGAAAAACGGTACATCTGCAGTCGCAACGGCTGCTCGTCAGTCACGATCTCGACGAACTGGGCGTTGCCGACGCCGGGGCCGACGATGCGGATCGGCTGGTTGCCGGTCTCCAGCATCATCTGGAACGAACCGGTGATCGCCTCCCACACCGTCATGTCGCGCAGGTCGACATCATGTTCGATCGCAGTCGGCAGATTGTCGCTGGCGAGCAGCCGGCGCTGCTGGCCCATCTTGATGGCGACGGCGCGGGCATTGATGCTTTTCAGGATCTCGCGCGACAGCGAATCGGGGACCATGCCGAGCGGCGCGGCATCGAGCACCAGCGCCGCCGTGTTCGCGGCCGCCACGCGGTCGTTCAGCCGGTTGACCCAGAAGTTGGCGATGGCGGGGACGTAGAGCAGGATGGCCGCGATCATCACCAGGGGGACGGTCAGCAGCAGCAGCTTGCCGGACAGCCCAAGCCCGGCAGGCCCACGCGGCCACGCCGCCGGTGGGTCCCGCTGATCCGCATCCTGGATCGGCTGGAGGTCTGTCGCTGCCACGAAATTCGTCCTCACTGACTTTCCGCTGAAAGATCTTGCCGGTGAACGATCTGGCGGAGGAAGGATGCGGCCCGCCCCCGGCCCGGTCAAATTACGGATCGCTAATCTCCCAAGGTGGGATGTAAGCGCTGATAGGGCTATGCGCTACCTCAAGGGTTAAAAACCCCGCACAAACAGCGATATTCACCGAAATCGCGCGCTCTTGCGGCGTTGACGAAAACAAGACGCTCCCTTATAAGCCGGCCAAATTGTCCGCGATGACCCGGTTTGACGCCGGGAGCGGCTCTCTTGGGGCCGAAAAAGGCCCGTTTGGGGCCGCATCTTCCGGACTTTACCCTTAATTCTACAGGCAAATTGCCCGGTCAGCGGAGAAAAACCCGTGAAGCGGACTTATCAACCCAGCAAACTGGTGCGCAAGCGCCGTCACGGTTTCCGTGCCCGTCTCGCGACTGCCGGCGGCCGCAAGGTTCTCGCCGCACGTCGCGCCCGCGGCCGCAAGCGTCTGAGCGCCTGAGCCGGACCCCCATTTTTGGGATTTCATCATGGATCGGCTGAGGCAGCGGGCGGATTTCCTCGCCGTTGCCAATGGCGCGCGGGCGAATAGTCCCGCGTTCGTCCTGCAAAGCCTTGACCGTCGAAGCCTTGGCCGCGACGACAGCGGCCCGATCCGGATCGGCTTCACCGTTACCAAAAAGAACGGCAACGCCCCCGAGCGCAATCGCATCCGGCGCCGGCTTCGCGAATTGGTGAAGCGGCTCGATCCGGTGTCGATGCAGCCCCATCATGATTATGTGCTGGTCGGACGCAGGGACGCGCTCTCGCGCGACTTCACGACCATGCTCGACGATCTGCGCATGGCGTTCACGAAGCCGGTGCGGCATACGCACAAGGGACGCGGCCCAAAAATCGACGGCTCAAGGCCCGGCCCCGCTCCTGCGACCAGCCGCAAACCGGATTGATGACGAGAGAATGATGACCGACAATCGCAATACCATCCTCGCCGTCATTCTGTCGGGCCTCGTCCTGATCGCCTGGCAATATTTCTACAATGTGCCGGCGATGGAGAAGCAGCGCGCCCAACAACAGGCGCAGGCCGAACTCCAGAAGACCACGCCGCAGCCGGCGGCCTCGGCGACGCCGGGCACGACCCCGCAGGCCGGCGGCGCGGCACAGCCGTCGACACCGGGTGCGAACCAGCAGGCGCAGCCGGTCGTTGCCCGCGACACCGCCATTGCAGCCAGCCCGCGCGTGAAGATCGACACGCCGCGGCTGACCGGCAGCGTGTCGCTGAAGGGCGGCCGCATCGACGACCTCGCACTGGTGCAGTACCGCGAAACGGTCGACCCGAAATCGCCGGCGATCATCCTCTATTCGCCCTCGGGCACGGCAGAACCCTATTACGCCGAATTCGGCTGGGTGGCGGCAACCGGCGTGACGTCGAAGATGCCGGATGCCCAGACCGTCTGGCAGCAGGACGGCAGCGGCAGCCTGACGCCGACGACGCCTGCGGTGCTGAAATGGGATAATGGCGAGGGCCTGACCTTCCGTCGCACCATCTCGGTCGACGACCATTATCTCTTCACGCTCAAGGATGAGGTGAGCAATGTCGGCAACGCGCCGGTTACGCTCTATCCGTTCGCTCTGATCTCGCGCCACGGCGCGCCGCAGGTCTCCGGCTATTACATCCTGCATGAAGGCCTGATCGGCTATCTCGATGGCTTGCAGGAATACGCCTACAAGAAGATCGACGAAGCCAAGACGGTGAACTTCAAGGCCACCAATGGCTGGCTCGGCATCACCGACAAGTACTGGGCCTCGGCGCTGCTGCCCGACACCAGTGCGCCACTTCAGGCGCGGTTCTCGTCGAACCCGGTCGGCAACGTCCACACCTACCAGACCGACTATCTGCTCGATCCCGTCACCGTCGCGATCGGCGGCACCGCGACCGCGAATGCGCGGCTGTTTGCCGGCGCCAAGGAAGCCGGCGTCGTCGGCGTGTTCCCGTTCGCCGGCCTCGGCGGCTACAACAAAGAGCTGGGGCTGAACCATTTCGATCTCTTGATCGACTGGGGCTGGTTCTACTTCATCACCAAGCCGATGTTCCTCGGCCTCGACTTCTTCTACCGCTTCTTCGGCAATTTCGGCATCTCGATCCTGCTCGTGACCGTGATCGTGAAGCTGCTGTTCTTCCCGCTGGCGAACAAGTCCTACGCCTCGATGGCGAAGATGAAGTCGGTCCAGCCGCAGCTTCAGGCGCTGAAAGAGCGCTACCCTGATGACAAGGTGAAGCAGCAGCAGGAGATGATGGAGATCTACCGCAAGGAGAAGATCAATCCGGTCGCCGGTTGTCTTCCCGTGGTGATCCAGATCCCGGTGTTCTTCTCGCTCTACAAGGTGCTGTTCGTCACCATCGAGATGCGGCACGCGCCGTTCTTCGGCTGGATCAAGGACCTCTCGGCGCCGGATCCGACCAACCTCTTCACTTTGTTCGGCCTGATCCCGTTCGATCCGACCACGCTGCCGCTGTTCGGGCACTACCTCGCGCTCGGCATCTGGCCGATCATCATGGGCATCACGATGTGGTTCCAGATGAAGCTGAACCCGACGCCGCCGGATCCGACCCAGCAGATGATCTTCAACTGGATGCCGCTGATCTTCACCTTCATGCTGGCCGGCTTCCCGGCGGGCCTCGTGATCTACTGGGCCTGGAACAACACGCTCTCGGTGCTCCAGCAGAGCTTCATCATGCGCCGCAACGGCGTGAAGGTGGAGTTATTCGACAATCTCAAGGCGACGTTCGCGAGGAAGGCGACGTAGCCGCCCTTGCCGGGCGCAAATGCCTCCACATCGTCATGCCCGGGCTTGGTCCCGGGCATCCACGTTTTGGAGGCTTGTTTGGTAGCTAAGACGTGGATGGCCGGGACAAGCCCGGCCATGACGAAAGGTGAGACCTTCGCATGACCGACGACAAAGATGCGAAGCTGATCGAGGCCGGGCGAAAGCTGTTCACGCGCGACTGGCAGTTCATCTGGGCTTCGCCCTCGATTGCCACGCTGCCGCCGATGGACGGGCTCGAGGTCGCCTTTGCCGGCCGCTCCAACGTCGGCAAGTCCAGCCTGATCAACGCACTTACGGGGCGCAACGCGCTGGCGCGCACCTCGCATACGCCGGGACGCACCCAGGAGCTGATCTTCTTCGAGGTCCCTGGGAAGAATGACCTGCGCCTCGTCGACATGCCCGGCTATGGCTATGCCAAGGCGCCGAAGTCGCAGGTCGCGTCCTGGACCGAGCTGATCCACAAATTCCTGCTGGGACGCGCCAGCCTCGCGCGGGTCTACGTGCTGATCGACGCGCGGCATGGGCTGAAGGACGTAGATCTCGAAATTCTCGGAACGCTCGACCGCTCCGCCGTGAGCTACCAGATCGTGCTCACCAAGACCGATCAGGTGAAGGCCCCCGAACTCGAGACGCGCATCGCCGAGACCGAGGCTGCGCTCGCCAAACATCCGGCTGCGTTCCCGAACGTGCTGGCGACCTCGTCACGCAGCTCGACCGGCATGGAGAGCTTGCGCGCCGCGATGGCGAAGCTGCTGGAGGAGCGGAGCAAGTGATGGCTCGCCTCCTGATTGGGCTTGCCGGTTTGATGGGCGCCGCCGGCGTCGTCCTGGCCGCTGCCTCCGCCCATGGCGCCGACGCGAGCCGGCTTGCCTCCGCGAGCGCCATGCTGCTGTTTCATGCAACTGCCATACTTGCCGTGATCGCCCTGCTCGCGCGCGGCCTTCTGCACGGCGGAATTGGGCTTATTGCCGCGTTCGGCTTCGTGATCGGCGCCGCGCTGTTCGCGGGTGACCTGACATTGCGGCAATATGCGGGACATGCGCTGTTTCCGTATGCAGCGCCAACGGGTGGAACGGTGATGATTGCGAGCTGGCTGGCGGTGACGCTCGCGGCAGTGGTGGCGCGGAAGTGACGCTCGTGTCCCGGACGCGGTGCGGCACGCAGTGACGCTCCGCAGAGCCGGGACCCAGCCGCCACATGGGCCCCGGCTCTGCAGCGCACCGCTGAAGAAGCGCTGCGCTGCGTCCGGGGCACGAAGACCACTTTGCGCCGCGCCTGCCAATCAGATAGAACGCAGGCCGCGTTAGTCCCGCCAGCGAGATCCGCCTCATGACCGACATCTCTCCGCTCGACCAGGCCCGCATCCTGTCCGAAGCGCTGCCGCACATGCAGCAGTATGACGAAGAAACCATCGTCATCAAATATGGCGGCCATGCCATGGGCGACGAGGAGACCGCGAAGAACTTTGCCCGCGACATCGTGCTGCTGGAGCAGACCGCGATCAACCCGGTGGTGGTGCATGGCGGCGGGCCGCAGATCGCGACCATGCTCAAGCGCCTCGGCATCGTCTCGGAGTTCGCAGCAGGCCTGCGCATCACCGATGCCGCGACCATCGAGATCGTCGAGATGGTGCTCGCCGGCTCCGTCAACAAGCAGATCGTCGGCTACATCAACGAGGCCGGCGGCAAGGCCGTGGGGCTGTCCGGCAAGGACGCCAACATGGTGAAGGCGTCGAAGACGACGCGCACCATCATCGACCCGGACTCGCATATCGAGAAGGCGGTCGATCTCGGCTTCGTCGGCGATCCCGAGAAGGTCGACCTCACGCTGCTCAACCAGCTGATCGGCTACGAGCTGATCCCGGTGCTGGCGCCGCTCGCAACCTCGAAAGAGGGCCAGACGCTGAACGTCAATGCCGACACCTTTGCAGGTGCGGTCGCGGGCGCGCTCAAGGCAAAACGCCTGCTGCTGCTCACCGACGTGCCGGGTGTGCTCGACAAGTCGAAGAAGCTGATCCCGCAGCTCTCGGTCAAGGACGCGCGAAAGCTGATCGCCGACGGCACCATTTCCGGCGGCATGATCCCGAAGGTCGAGACCTGCATCTACGCGCTCGAGCAGGGCGTCGAAGGCGTCGTGATCATCGACGGCAAGATGCAGCACGCGGTGCTGCTCGAGCTGTTCACCAACACCGGCACGGGAACGCTGATCCACAAGTGATGAGCGCACGGACAGGAACAGAGCTGGGAGAGCGGCGGCCTCGCCGTTCTCCCCTCGCGCGCTTCCTGATGACGCTGCCGGCCGCAGCCGTCTCGTTCCTTTTCTCCTCGGCGCCTGCCTTCGCCGACCTGAAGATCTGCAACCGCATGTCCTATGTCGTCGAGGCCGCGATCGGCATCGACGACAAGGCGGCGACCGCGACGCGGGGCTGGTTCAGGATCGATCCCGCCACCTGCCGCGTGGTGGTGCAGGGCACGCTCTCCGCGGATCGCATCCTGCTCAATGCCCGCGCGCTCGGCGTCTATGGCGCCTCCCCGATCCCGCAGAACGGCCGCGACATGCTGTGCGTGGCGCAAGACAATTTCGTCATTGCGGCCGCGCGGCAGTGCCGCAGCGGGCAGACCCAGGCTGCCTTCACGCAAGTGACGCCGACGCAGGGCGACGACGGCAACCTCACGGCCTATCTCGCCGAGGATGCCGAATATGACGACGAGCAGGCGCGGCTCGCCGGCATCCAGCGGCTGCTGGTGATCATCGGCTACGACGTCGGGGCGATCGACGGCGTCGACGGGCCGAAGACGCAGGCAGCCCTTGCCGCGTTCCTGAAGAGCCGCGGGCTGTCGTCCGACGCCGCATCGTCGCCGAATGTCTTCAAGACCATGGTCGATGCGACGCAGACGCCGTCCGCAAGCGGCCTGACCTGGTGCAACGACACGCCGCACAAGGTGATGGCGGCGATCGCCACCGACGACGGCAAGTCGGTGACCAGCCGCGGCTGGTACCGCATCGATCCCGGCAAGTGCCTGCACCCTGACGTGACCGGCCAGCCGAAGCAGATCTTCAGCTTCGCCGAGGCCATCGATGCCGACAACCGCGCCATCAAGGTGAAGGACAAGCCGCTGAACTGGGGCGGCGAGAAGCAGCTCTGCACGCGCGAGACCAAGTTCGAGACCGTTGAGCAGACCGATTGCGGCGCGCGCGGATTTGCCGCGATGGGTTTTGGTACGGTGGACATGTCGAGTGGCGGCAAGACGCTGCGCTTTGCGATGCCCTGATTGAAAGATCTTTGATGAGCTCACCCCGCACCTTCACCCACGTCGACACCTGGGTGTTCGACCTCGACAACACGCTCTACCCGCACCACGTCAATCTGTGGCAGCAGGTCGATGCGCGGATCGGGGAGTTCGTGTGCAACTGGCTGAACGTTAAGCCCGCGGAGGCGCGCAATATCCAGAAGGACTATTACCGGCGCTTCGGCACCACGATGCGCGGCATGATGACCCTGCACGGCGTGCGCGCCGACGACTACCTCGCCTACGTCCACAAGATCGACCATTCGCCGCTGGAGCCGAACCCGGCGCTCGGCGCAGCCATCACAAAACTGCCGGGACGAAAGCTGATCCTGACCAACGGCTCGGTCGATCATGTCGATGCCGTGCTGGCGCGGCTGGGTCTCGCCACGCATTTCGACGGCGTGTTCGACATCATCGCGGCCGGATTTGAGCCGAAGCCGGCGGAGCAGACCTACCGGAAATTCCTCAGCGATCATGCGGTCGACCCGACCCGGGCTGCAATGTTCGAGGACCTCTCCCGCAACCTGACCGTCCCGCACCAGCTCGGTATGACCACCGTGCTGGTGGTGCCGGACGGGACGAAAGAGGTGGTGCGCGAAGACTGGGAGCTGGAAGGCCGGGACGCGGCCTATGTCGACCACGTCACGGATGATCTGGCGGGGTTTTTGGCGGGGCTGTCGCCCAAATAACCGCTGTCGTCCCGGGCAAGCGTCAGCGCAGACCCGGGACCCATAGCCACAGGACGCTGTTGTGGCGCGAGGTGGTAACTCCGAGTCTTCGTCAAACTCCTCCCTGTGGCTATGGGTCCCGGATCGGCGCTCCGCTTTGCTGCGCTTGTCCGGGACGACGGTGGAGTATGCCTTGACTCTCCCGGCCCAAATCCCGAAAAAGCGCCCCAATCCATCAAAATTCCCGTCCCGAAGAGGAAATCCCGATGTCCCTGTCCGCCCTCGAATCCACCATCAACAGCGCGTTCGACGCGCGTGACGGCATCTCGACCTCGACCAAGGGCGAGGTGCGCGAGGCGGTGGAACAGGCGCTGGAGACCCTGGACAAGGGCGAGGCCCGCGTCGCCGAGCGCGGGGCCGACGGCAAGTGGAAGGTCAATCAATGGCTGAAGAAGGCCGTGCTGCTGTCCTTCCGCCTCAACGACATGGACGTCATTGGCGGCGGTCCCGGCAAGGCGAGCTGGTGGGACAAGGTGCCCTCGAAGTTCGAAGGCTGGGGCCCGAACCGCTTTCGCGATGCCGGTTTTCGCGCGGTGCCGGGCGCAGTCGTCCGCCGCTCGGCCTTCATCGCCAAGAACGTCGTGCTGATGCCGTCCTTCGTCAATCTCGGCGCCTATGTCGATGAGAGCACCATGGTCGACACCTGGGCCACCGTCGGCTCCTGCGCGCAGATCGGCAAGCGCGTGCACATCTCCGGCGGCGCCGGCATCGGCGGCGTGCTCGAGCCGCTCCAGGCTGAGCCCGTGATCATCGAGGACGATTGCTTCATCGGCGCGCGCAGCGAAGTCGCCGAAGGCGTGATCGTGCGCAAGGGCGCGGTGCTGGCGATGGGCGTATTCCTGGGCGCCTCGACCAAGATCGTCGACCGCGAGACCGGCGAAATCTTCATCGGCGAAGTGCCGGAGTATTCCGTCGTGGTGCCCGGCGCCCTGCCCGGCAAGCCCATGAAGAACGGCCAGATCGGCCCGAGCACCGCCTGCGCCGTGATCGTCAAGCGCGTCGACGAGCGCACGCGGTCCAAGACCAGCATCAACGAGCTGCTGCGGGACTGATGGACGCCACGAGCACTATTCCCTAACCGTCACCCTGAGGTGGCCGCTCCTTCGGCCCTCGAAGGGCGACGGCCCGGCTGCGGCGACATCGTGGCCGTGCATCCTTCGAGGCTCCCCATGGGACGCGCTGCGTCCCATGCCTCGCACCTCAGGATGACGGGGTCTGGTAGCCTTATCGAACCCCCTCTCCCTCCATCGCGACCAATTTCCGGGCGGCTCCTCCCGCCCGGAGCCCTTTCGCATGGACTGGACCTGGTACCTCTTCCGCTTCGACGGCCGCATCAACCGTGCTTTGCTGTGGCAGGCGCTGCTGATCGTCGCGGTGCTGGCGGCCCTGCTGGGGGTGATCAGTCAGGTGATCCATCTCCTCAACGCCGAAGGACTTTTGAAGCTCTCCATCAAGCTCGATTTCGACTTCGCGCTCGACGACCTTTTCAAGCTGGTCGATCCCCGGACCTATCGCTCGCCGGTTTCATTCGATCGCGCGGATATGTTCCTGAAGGCGTCCGGCCTCGCGCTGTTCTCATGGATCTTCCTGGCGACCGGCATCAAGCGGCTGCACGATCGCGGCAGGCCCGGCTGGTGGATCGTTCCGTTCTTCTTCGCGCCCGGCCTGTTCAGCCAGTTCTCGGATCTGCTGCCCCACTCCAACTGGATGCTTCCGTTCAACCTCACCGCCTCGACCCTGTGGCTGTGGGGCATCGTCGAGCTATTCATCGTGCCCGGCACCTCGGGCCACAACCGGTTCGGTCCTGATCCGCTCGCCGACGTCGAAGACAGCACCGCCTCATCCCCTGCAAAAAGCTGGGACCAGCAGAGCGAGCTCGAAATTGTCCCGCCCAGTGCTAGCCCACCCGGCGGCATGCATGTTAAGCGGGGCACATGACCGATGCTCTCTCGATTGCCCGCGATCTCATCCGCTGCCCCTCGGTAACCCCGGTCGATGCCGGCGCGCTCGGCGTGCTTGAAAAAGCCCTCGCCGCCGCGGGCTTCACCTGCCACCGCGTGACCTTCTCCGAGGAAGGCACCGCCGACGTCGACAATCTCTATGCACGGATCGGCACCGATGGCCCGCACATCACCTTCGCCGGCCACACCGATGTGGTGCCGCCCGGCGACGAGAGCGCCTGGAGCGTCGGCGCGTTTTCCGGCGAGGTGAAGGACGGCTTTCTGCACGGCCGCGGCGCGGTCGACATGAAGGGCGGCATCGCCTGCTCGGTCGCAGCTGTGCTGGAGCATCTCGCAGCCAATGACGGCAAGCCGCGCGCCGACGGAAAAGGCTCGATCTCGTTCCTGATCACCGGCGACGAGGAAGACGTCTCGATCAACGGCACCATCAAGCTGTTGAAGTGGGCGGCCGAGCGCGGCGAAAAATTCGATCATTGCGTGCTGGGCGAGCCCTCCAATGTCGAGACGCTCGGCGACACCATCAAGGTCGGCCGCCGCGGTTCGCAATCCGGCACGCTCTATGTCGACGGCGTGCAGGGCCATGTCGCCTATCCGCACCGCGCGGCCAATCCGGTGCCTGATATTTCCCGGTTGATCGTGGCGATCTCCGACGAGCCGCTCGACCATGGCAGCGCGCAGTTCCAGGCCTCAAATCTCGAATTCACCTCAGTGGACGTCGGCAACAAAGCCAACAACGTCATCCCCGGCGAGGCCCGCGCAAAGTTCAACATCCGCTACAACGACAACCATACGCAAGCGAGCCTGCGCGAGCTGGTCGAGACGCGGCTGACCAAAGCCTGCGGCAATCGCATCAAGGCCCGCATCGTCTGGGAACCGTCGAACTCCAACGTGTTCGTCACCAAGCCGGGGCCGTTCACCGATCTTGCGGTGTCGGCGATCGAAGAGGTGACGGGCCGCAAGCCGGAGCTGTCGACGTCAGGCGGCACGTCGGATGCGCGGTTCATTTCGAGCTATTGCCCGGTGATCGAGTTCGGCCTGGTCGGCCAGACCATGCACCAGGTCAACGAGCGCGTGCCGGTTGGGGATCTGGAGAAGCTGACTCAGGTGTATCGCGGAATTTTGGCAAGGTATTTTGGGTAGGCGCTGCTGCCGCCTCATTCTCCGCTGTCATCGCCCGCGAAATGTTTAGACCGGACAGATCACTGACAGGTGTTCGGAGACATAGCTGACACATCAAACTGGGCTGGATTGGTCGATTCGGGAGGCCGTCCATGCCCTGGAACGAGGTGTCGGTAATGGATCAGCGACG
>NZ_MZXW01000006.1 GCF_004123905.1 Bradyrhizobium betae | reverse complement strand
AGGGACTACCCGCCCTGCCCGCACCATGTCGTGCCGACGCTGCTGCGTCCACCGCAAGCCCGGCTCGCGTATCGTGACGACAACATGATCGCCCCTCAAGGATGAGCCGGGATGGGCGACACATACGACAAATCCGAATTTCGGTAAAGTGGAATATTTTCGCGCGGGTGGGTTGACAGAGGCGCGACACAGGCCGGCGCAGGGCGAAGTCCCGTAAGGGGTCACCCCTTCACCGCCGTCCCATCCGCCATCGTCGTCACGCCCTTCCGTTCCACGATCATCCCATAGGCCCGCGGCTGGCGATGAATGTCGAAATTGAAGGTCGTGCGCTTATAGGAATTGCACAGATCGAGATCGCAGCGGGCCAGCGCGATCTCGTCACCCTTGGTCGTGCAGCGCGCGATGATCTCGCCGGAGGGCGCGATGATGCAGCTGCCGCCGATGTGGTCGACGCCCTCTTCGACGCCAGCCTTGGCGACGCCGACCACGAAGGTCCCGTTCTGGTAGGCGCCGGACTGCATCACCAGATGATTGTGGAACAGCGAGAGGTCGTCGTGCTCCGGCGCCGGCGGATTGTGCACCGGCGTGTTGTAGCCGATCATCACCATCTCGACGCCTTGCAAGCCCATCACCCGATAGGTCTCGCTCCAGCGGCGGTCATTGCAGATCGCCATGCCCATCACGCCGCCGAAAGCATCGGTCACGTCAAAACGGCTGCCGGGCTCGAAATAGCGCTTCTCCAGATGCTGGAATTCGCGCCACGGCTCGTGCTCGGCATGGCCGGGCAGATGAACCTTGCGATACTTCAGGACGATCGCGCCGCTCTTGTCGACGAGGATGGAGGCGTTGTAGCGCCTGACGACACCGGCCTCGACGGTCAACTCGGCATAGCCGAGATAGAATCCGATGCCGAGTTCGCGGCCGAGATCGAACAGGCCTCTCGTCTCAGGCCCCGGCATCTCGCGCTCGAAGAAGCCGTCGATCTCGGCCTGATCCTCAAAATACCAGCGCGGGAAGAATGTCGTCAGCGCGAGCTCGGGATAGACGATCAGATCGCAGCCGTTCGCGTGCGCCTGGCGCATCAAGGCCATCAGCCGCGCCACGACCGCGGTCCTCGTCTCCGCTCGCGCAATCGGGCCGAGCTGGCCGGCCGCCACATTCACAAATCTCGCCACGAGTCCGTCCTTCGCTTCGCGTCCTGCACTTGCGTCACCGGCGGTTTTCGGGCGCCGTCGTGATCGCACACATGCAGAATCCGCGCCTAGGGCGCTCTTCGCGCAAGGACAGACCGATCCGCGCCTTCAATCAGGGAACCATCGTTGCCAATCTGCAACGGTTCCCGACGAACTAAGACCTGACAAAAGAAACGCCCATTGCCGCCACGAACCCTGCTCACAACGCCGTGAGACTATCAGGGGAACGACGATGCGTGCACAACGCGTTTGGAAAGTGAACGGGGCCGCCAACATCGGGCACCTTCAATCGAGACTGGACGATCTGAACAACCGCCTCAGCCAGCTCGAAAGCCAGCATCCGGAGAGCCGGAAGGTCGAAGAACTGAGATCGAGCGCGCTCAGCCTGTCGCGCGAGATCGACGACATCCGCTGCGCCGAGGCGACACAGGCCTTGAGCGAGTTGCTGCGGAAGTAGGCCGCCCTCTGGCGATTCGGCACCGCGCAGGAACCAACGCCGCGCACCGCCATTTTCCATGTTGAGCATGGAGCAAGATCATGACCAGGCACCTGACGCGAGCCCACCTCGCGCGCGGCGTGGCCGGCGCGGTGTCCGCGCTGGTCCTGTGCGCGACGGCGGCCTTCACCATCGCGCGCCACTTTGCGTTGTGAGGGATTTCGCATGACGTCCGACCCAGAGGAATCGGTGAGGCTACAAGGTTTTGGCGAGATGACGTTGCGCACCGCGGTCGCAACGCTGATGGCGCTCGCGCCGCGCGAGCGATCCGACGCCGCGATCTTCCGCGTCCGCGATGATGTACGTCTGGCCGAGAGCGAAATCGCGGACCTCGCCTCGGAGTGGGGCATGACGCCGATGGCTGAAATCAGGTCGCCAAAACTCGTCCCGGAGCAGCATTGGCAGGACATCGTTCGCGGCATGGTGCGCGAGGCCCCACTGCCGGCGCTGATGGTGGCGTTCATGCTCGGCGTGCTGGTGGCGAGGCGGTAGTCTCGCGACACCCGCCGGCTACGGCAAGGTTGATTACTTCTGCTCGTTCGCGCGCATGTCTTCGGCATAGGGGCGCAAAGCCTCGGACATGTCGTCGAGGCGTTTCTGCCACTCAGCACCAGGCAGGAAGGCGATCACCGGTTCGTCGCCGGGCGAGCTCGTCACGAACTCGGGATTGCGCAGGCCTTCGGCAATCCCGGCTTCCAGCTTCCTGACGATGTCGTCCGGAACGCTCTTCGGGACCGCGAAGCCGCGCTCTGCCGTCGTCATGACCGGAAAGCCCGCCTCCTCCGCCGTCGGAACGTCCGGCAGCGATGGAAAGCGCTTCTTCGACAGGATCGCGATGACGCGAAGTGGCCCCTTGTTGGTGCCATGCAGTTCGGGAATCTCGCTGAGCGTGACCATTCCGATGTCCAGATGCCCGCCCAGCAGATCGGTCCGCTGTGCGGCCGTTCCTCTGTAGGAGATTTCGTTGGGCTCGACCTTCGCGGCCGCTGCAAGCATGCGAATGGCCAAATGACCGTTGGTGCCGGCACCATTGTGACCAAACGTCACCGAGCCCGGCTTGCTGCGAAGCGCGGCAATGACATCAGGCAAATTGCTGAATCTGCTGTCCGCTGGCACCACGACGACGTTCGGATCCTCGACGACGCGAGCGACCAGCCGGATGTCGTCCGTGGTGTATTGGGTTTTGCGAGTCATCGGCAAAAAATTGTAGCCGGGAACGTTGACGACGCCGATCGAATAGGCGTCGGGCGCCGCGCGCGCGATCGCAGCGAACGCGATCTCTCCACCGGCGCCAGGCTTGTTCAAGACGACAAACTTCGCCTTGCCGCCTAGCGCGCGCTCAACGAAGGGAAGCAGCTTGCGAGCCATGACATCGGTGCCGCCGCCTGGCGCAAAGCCGACCACGACTTCGATTGGCTTGTCGTCCGGCCATGCCGCCCGTGCCGACCCGCAGGAAGCGAGGCCAAAAGCTGCGACGAGCGCGACGATCTTCTTGTTCATGATTTCCAACCCTGTTTTTTGTTGTTGGCCGATCGCGCTCTCGAACGCGCGATCGACTGTGGGTTCATCTAGCCGTCGGCCTGACCGAATGGCAATCGATTGTCCCGGGCGCGGGCGCTTGACGAGCTACGGCGGTTTTGAGGCAATTGCGGAAGCGTCAGAGGAAGCCGCGTCGCGGTCCTTGCTTGGCGGCGCTTTTGATCGGCTCGCTGGCGGCGGGATGGTCGTCCTCTGACCTACCGCATAACGCCGGAGCATCGATGCCGGCGAAAAGGAAGCCATGCCGCCCCAGCAAGCCGCCCTGCCCGGCCAAATCGGCCGTGGACCCGCTCCGAAAATCGTTGCAAAAAGGGCTCCCGAGGCGCTGGCGGCCGGTCCGCCAAGCCTCTGGAAAACGTCAACTTTTGGAAGAATGGTCGGAGTGGCAGGATTCGAACCTGCGACCCCTGCGTCCCGAACGCAGTGCTCTACCGGGCTGAGCCACACTCCGACAAGAAGGCGGCTTATAGCGTCGGGTTTGACGCACCGCAAGCGGCCGGCATGAGGAATTTTGTCCCTGTGAAAACGGGTCTTGAAACGCTGATTTTACCGGCTGGCGAGGCCGGCGCGGATGCCGCCGCCCGGACGCTGGCCGCCGGCGGGCTGGTCGCGTTCCCGACGGAGACGGTCTACGGGCTCGGGGCGGACGCCGCCAACGCCACCGCGATCGCCCATCTCTATGCCGCCAAGGGGCGGCCGGCCTTCAACCCGCTGATCGCCCATGTCGCCGACCTCGCCGCCGCGCGCCGGATCGGGCGGTTCGATCCGCGTGCGTTGAGGCTTGCGGAAGCGTTCTGGCCGGGGCCGCTGACGCTGGTGGTGCCGAAGACGGACGACTGTGCGGTGGCTGAGTTGGCTACCGCTGGGCTCGACACGGTCGCGATCCGCATCCCGGCCCATCCAGTGGCGGAGGCAATTTTGCGCGCCTTTGGCGGGGCGGTGGTAGCGCCGTCCGCCAACATCTCCGGCCACGTCTCGCCGACGCTGGCGGCGCATGTCGCGAGCGATCTTTTGGGGCGGATCGACCTGATCATCGACGGCGGGCCAGTCGCGGTCGGCGTCGAATCGACCATTGTCGGCTGCCTCAACGCGCCGATGCTGCTGCGCCCCGGCGGGCTGTCGCGCGAACGGATCGAGGCCGTGCTCGGCTCAGCCCTGGCGCGGCCGCCGGTGGAGGCCGGGAGCGACGACAGCCAGCCGCTGGCGCCGGGCATGCTGGCCTCGCATTACGCGCCGCGCGCCGCCGTGCGGCTCAACGCGCAGGACGTGGCACCGGGCGAAGCGCTGCTGGCGTTCGGTCCTGAGCGCCTGCCCGGCCTGGAGGCCGTCGCTGCTGTCATGAATTTGTCGCCCGCGGCTGATCTCGATGAAGCCGCCGCCAATCTGTTCGGCTATCTTCGCAGTCTGGATGCGAAGAGCCCGCGGGCGATCGCTGTCATGGCGATTCCCGAGGACGGTCTGGGCGAAGCCATTAACGACCGGCTGCGCCGGGCCGCCGTCGCGCGGTGAAGCATGATCCGGACCCGAAGGGCCGCGTTAGCGCAAAGTGTGTAGCGGTTTTCCGATAAGATCATGCGCAAGAGAATAAGAGCGAAGCAAGAGACGAGACAATGAACATCAACAAGCCTGCCACCCCTCCGCTTGCGCCCGAGCTGATCGACCAATTCCGCAAGATCGTCGGCGAGCGCCACGCGATCACCGAGGCGGCCGACATCGAGGCTTACGTCACCGAGGAGCGAAATCTGTTCCACGGTCGCTCGCCGCTGGTGCTGCGTCCGGGCTCGACGGCGGAAGTCGCCGAAATCTGCAAGCTCGCCTCCAAACACAACATCGCGCTGGTGCCGCAGGGCGGCAATACTGGGCTCGTCGGCGGCCAGACGCCGCACAATGGCGAGGTCGTGGTGTCGCTGCGGCGCCTGGACAAGATCCGCGAGGTCGACACCGCCTCAAACACCATGACGGTCGAAGCCGGCGTGGTGCTGCAGATCGCGCAACAGAAGGCGTCCGATGTGGACCGGCTGTTTCCGCTGTCGCTCGGCGCCGAAGGCAGCTGCACCATCGGCGGCAATCTCTCGACCAATGCCGGCGGCACCGCCGCGCTCGCCTATGGCGTCGCGCGCGAGATGGCGCTGGGGCTGGAAGTGGTGCTCGCCGATGGGCGCGTGCTCAATTCGCTGTCGAAGCTGAAGAAGGACAACACCGGCTACAATCTGCACAACCTCTTCATCGGCGCCGAGGGCACGCTCGGCATCATCACCGCGGCGACATTGAAACTGTTTCCGAAGCCGCGGGCGATCGAGACCGCCTATGTCGGGCTGAAATCGCCGGAGGCCGCGCTGAAGCTGCTCACGATTGCGCAAAGCGAAGCCGCCAATGCGCTGACGAGTTTCGAGCTGCTGTCGGAAATGGCGGTGGACTTCTCGGTCCGCCACGGCATCGACGTGCGCGATCCGCTGGCCGAGAAGCATCCCTGGTACGTGTTGATGGAATTGTCATCCCCGAGCGAGGATGCCCGCACGCCGCTGGAGACGATCCTGGCCCGCGCCATGGAGGAGGAGATCGTCGACGACGCCGTGATCGCGGCCAACCTCACCCAGCGCAACAATTTCTGGAAGCTACGCGAGGAGATGTCGTCGGCGCAGAAGCCGGAGGGCGGCTCGATCAAGCACGACATCTCGGTGCCTGTTGCCGCCGTGCCCGCGTTCATCGACGAAGCCAACGCCGCCGTGGTGAAGCTGATTCCGGGGGCGCGGCCGGTGCCATTCGGCCATCTCGGCGACGGCAATCTGCACTACAATGTCAGCCAGCCTGTTGGCGCCGACACCGCGGATTATCTGGCGCGCTGGCACGAGATGAACGCGGTCGTGTTCGCGATCGTGCTGCGCATGGGCGGCTCGATCTCTGCCGAGCACGGCATCGGCGTGCTCAAGCGCGACGAGCTGCCCGACGTCAAGGACAAGACGGCGATCGAGCTGATGCGGTCGATCAAGGCGATGCTCGATCCGCAGGGCATCATGAATCCGGGGAAAGTGCTGTGACTGTGTCGCTTACGATTGACGCCATTGGGGATGCAGATGTCGAGAACGTCGTCGAACTGTGGCAGCGCTGCGGCCTGACGCGGCCCTGGAACGACCCGCATGCCGACATCGCGCTGGCGCGGCGCCGCGAGAACTCGACCGTGCTGATCGGCCGCGACGGCGGCGCAATCGTTGCCACCGTCATGGTCGGCCATGACGGCCATCGCGGCTGGGTCTATTACGTCGCGGTCGATCCCGATATCCGCAAGCGCGGCTTTGGCCGGGTGATCATGGCGGCGGCCGAAGACTGGCTGCGCGCGGCCGGCATCGCAAAACTCCAGTTGCTGGTCCGCCGCGAGAATGCGCAAGCCAATGCGTTCTACCAGTCGCTGGGTTTCGAGGAGTCCACCTCGGTGATGTTCCAGAAGTGGCTCGACGGAAGACAGCAATGACCATCTCCGACCGCGTCCGCATCAAGGACGTCCGCGTGCTCTCGAACGGCTGGACCACGCTGAAGAACACCACGTTCGACTACCGGCGCGCCAATGGCGAGTGGCAGACGCAGCACCGCGAGACCTATGAGCGCGACAACGCCGCCGCCGTGCTGCCATATAATCGCGCCGGGCGCACGGTGATCCTGGTCAAGCAATTCCGCCTGCCGGCCTTTATCCGCGGCTACGACGATCTCCTGATCGAAGCGGCCGCCGGTGTGCTCGACGATGCCTCGCCCGAGATGCGCATCCGCGCCGAGGCCGAGGAAGAGACCGGCTACCGCCTGGACCACGTCCACAAAGTGTTCGAGGCCTTCATGAGCCCCGGCGCCATCACCGAAAAACTGCATTTCTTCGTCGCCGAGTACGAGCCTTCGATGCGGGTCAGCGACGGCGGCGGCCTCGAACATGAAGGCGAGGACATCGAGGTGCTGGAGCTCGGCATCGACGAGGCGCTGGCGATGATCGCGGACGGCCGGATCATCGACGGCAAGGCGATCATGCTGCTGCAATATGTGGCGCTGCATGTGTTTAAGTAACTAGAGCCATCCGCGCGCACGGTGCCAACCCTTCTCCCCTTGTACAAGGGGAGAGGAAAAACAGCACCCGCGGAGCTGCAATTCAGACCTGCGTCACCCCCGCCCCCGTTGAGCAACGCGAAAACTATCTCTAGTCTGGCCCCAACCAAGAACCAGGAGACGCGCCCCATGTCCGCTTCGCGCGACGACGAATTCGGCTTTGCGCCCGACTACGACGCCCCCATTCCCTATATGCAGCGCACGCGGGATTATTACACCGCGATCGGGTACACCACGGCGTATCGCTGGGCGCACTACACCGAGGCGCCGTTCCAGCCGCTGAAGAAGCCGCTTTCGCAGTCGCGGGTCACCATCGTCACCACCGCTGCGCCGTACGATCCGACCAAGGGCGACCAGGGGCCGGGCGCGGCGTATAATGGCGGCGCGAAATTCTATCAGGTCTATGACGGCGATACGGCGAAGCAGCACGATCTGCGCATCTCGCATATCGGCTACGACCGCAAGCACACCACGGCCACCGACAACGGCACCTGGTTTCCGCTGCCGCAGCTTCTGAAGGCGAGCGCCGCGGGACGGATCGGCGAAGTGGCGCCGCGGTTCTTCGGCGCGCCGACCAACCGCAGCCATCGCGTCACGCTCGACACCGACGCGCCGGAGATCCTGGCGCGGGCCGTCGCGGACAAGGTCGATGTCGCCGTGCTGGTGCCGAATTGCCCGGTCTGCCACCAAACCACCGCGCTGGTGGCACGGCATCTCGAAGCCAACGGCATTCCGACCGTGATCATGGGCTGCGCCAAGGACATCATCGAGCACGCCGCCGTGCCGCGCTTTCTGTTCAGCGATTTCCCGCTCGGCAATTCCGCCGGCAAGCCGCATGACGTCGCCTCGCAGGCGCAGACGCTCGAACTCGCGCTCAAACTGCTGGAGAGCGCGAGCGGGCCGCAGACAACGATGCAGTCGCCGCTGCGCTGGAGCGAGGACGCCTCCTGGAAGCTCGACTACAACAACGTCGCTCAGCTTTCGCCGGAAGAACTGGCGCGCCGCCGCGCCGAATTCGACAAGCAGAAGGAGATCGCGCGCGGCAACCGCGCCGCCTGACGTCCTCCGACAACGAAAACAAGATAGGGAGAGCGACGTGACGCGACCGTTCGAAGGCGTGAAGATTTTGGACTTCACGCAAGTGCTGGCCGGCCCCTATGCGAGCTACCAGCTCGCGCTGCTGGGCGCCGACGTCATCAAGGTCGAGCGGCGCGAGGGCGAGGACATGCGCCGCACGCCGCTCTCGCGCGAATGGGCCGAGCGCGGGCTCGCGCCCGCGTTCCAGGCCATCAACGGCAACAAGCGCAGCCTGACGCTCGATCTGCAAAAGCCCGATGCAATCGCGATCGTGAAGAAGCTGGCGGCACAGGTCGACGTCGTGATGGAAAACTTCCGCCCGGGCGTGATGGATAAGCTCGGGATCGGCTATGAAGCGTTGTCCGCGATCAATCCGAAGCTGATCTATTGCGCGGTGTCAGGTTTTGGCCAGACCGGCCCGCACCGCCTGCAGCCCGGCTATGACGGCAAGATGCAGGCGCTGTCCGGCATCATGGCGATCACGGGCCATCCCGAGACGGGCCCGACCCGCGCCGGCTTTGCCGTGTGCGACGTGCTTTCGGGCGCAACCGCCGCGTTCGGCGTGTCGAGCGCACTGTACCAGCGCGACCGCACTGGCAAAGGCCAGCTCATTGACGTCTCCATGCTGGAGGCGACGATGGCGTTCCTCTCGGGACAGATCGCCGACTGGTCGGTTGCGGGCCATCGCCAGCAGCTGTCAGGCAACCAGGCGGTCAGCCGCAGGACGACGGCGAATTTGTTCAGATGCGGCGACGGCCACATCCTGCTCGCCGTCAACAACGAGAAGCAATACCGCGCGCTGATGTCCGCGCTCGGCCGCGAGGACACGCTGAGCGACCCGCGCTTCGCCGACTGGTTCGCGCGCAACGAGAACGAGCCGGCCCTGCGCGCCATTATCGAAGAGGCGCTCGCAGCAAAGCCCGCGCGCGAATGGGAGACGATTTTGGAGGACGCCGGCGCGCCCTGCGCCAGCATCTGGAAGGTCGAGGAGGTCATCGACCATCCGCAGATCAAGGCGCGCGGTGCGATCCAGGAGCTGGACACGCCCTACGGCCGCCTGCGCTTTGCCGGCAGCGGATTCAAGCTCGCGCATGGCGGGGGCAAGCTCGACCGGATGGCGCCGGAGCTGGGTGCGGATACGGAGACGGTGCTGGGTGAACTGGGGTTTGATGCGGCGGAGATCGCGGCGTTGAGGGCGCGAGAGATTGTTTGAAAACTCCGCTGCAATTCCGCTGTCGTCCCGGACAAGCGTCCGCGCAGATCCGGGGACCCATAACCACAGGACGTGGTTATGACGCGAGATGGTAACTCCGAGTCTTCGCCAAATTCCTCCCTGTGGTTATGGGTCCCGGATCGGCGCGCTTGAAGCGCGCTTGTCCGGGACGACAGCGGAGTTTTTGGCCTCACCTAGAACAACGACCCCTGCCCGTCATCCGTCGACCCGGCCGCAGCCTTCCGCACCGCCTTCTTCGGCTTCACCGCCTCCACCTCCGCCTCCATCTCCTCCGCGCTGATCGGCAGCACGAGCTGCTCATCGTCATTGGCGACGCGGTTGACGCGGGCAGAGACGGGATGCCAGGCGAACTCGCCGATGCGCGGCGCGGTCATCAGCGGCAGGATCGCATCGATCTCGTCGCCCCTGATGTCGAGCCAGCGTTCGAAATCGCGCGGGCTGATTGTCACGGGCACGCGGTCATGCAGCGCGGCCAAATCCTCGCCCGCCGCCGCCGTGACGATCGCGACCGTGTCGACCTCCTCGCCGTTCGGCCCGGCCCAGGTCTCGAACACCGCAGCAAAGCCAAGGGGCTCGCCATCGGCGCGGTGGATGAAGAACGGCTGCTTGCGGCCGTCGACCGCCTTCCATTCATAGTACCCGTCGGCCGGGATCAGGCCGCGACGCCGGCGAATCGCGCGTTTGAATGCGGGCTTCTCCAGCACCGTCTCCGAGCGGGCGTTGATCAGCAGTGTAAATCCCTTTGGATCCTTGACCCAGCCCGGCAGCAATCCCCAGCGCATCAGACGGAAATGCCGCGCGCCGTTCTCGATCAGCACGACCGGAATCGGCTGCGTCGGGGCGACATTGTACCGGGGCGGAAAATTCGGCTGCTCAATGTAGCCAAACAGTTGCCGTAAAGCCGCGGGGGCCGAAGTTATGACAAAGCGTCCACACATCCTGGGGTGTCTATATAGGGTCCGTTCAGGTCCTTTTAACCCCGAACGTTAACACTGCGGCAGATGAGCTCAATGGCCTCCCAGCCGGCGCGAATGCATGGACAGACGGGACCCGAGGCCGCGGCCTGGGCCGAGCGGCTGCGCGTGGCCAACATCAACCCGCGGACCGGGCTTGCCACTGACTATCTCAACCATTTCAATGAAGCAGTGATGCTGCTGGAAATGGTTCCTGACATGCCCGAATGCGCGGAAGATTTTCTGACCTGGTCGCCGCTGTCCTATGCCGAGCATTTCACGGCGTCGAATTTCAAGGCACGGGATCTCGCCATCGAGGCCTATGAGAAGGCCGAGCCCAACGTTCGCGCCCAATTCGACCACATCACCGACACCATGACCTCGATCCTGACCGCGGTCGGCTCGGCCATGCGCGAGGTCGAGAAGGACACGACCCGGGTTCGCCTCGCCGAGCAGGCCACGCTCTGGGTCAAGCCGCTGATCGCCGCCTGCGGCGGCATCATCAATGGCGGCGCGGAAGCCGACATCGATACCATCATGGCGAACTGAGCTGTGGCCGGCCTCGTCCAGCCCACCCATCCCCAACTTGCGGTCTCAGCCGCGATTTTCCGCGACGGCAAGGTGCTGCTGACCCGCCGCGCCCGCTCACCCGCAAAAGGGTTCTATTCACTGCCTGGCGGCCGGGTCGAGTTCGGCGAATCGCTGCATGAGGCCCTGAGCCGCGAGGTTGAGGAGGAGACAGGGCTCGAAATCGAGATCATCGGCCTTGCCGGCTGGCGCGAGGTGCTGCCGGCGGCAGCAGGCGCCGGCCATTACCTCATCATGTCCTTTGCCGCCCGCTGGACGGCTCGGGAGCCGGTCCTGAATGACGAGCTCGACGATTACCGCTGGATCGCCCCGGACGTCCTGGCGAGCCTCGGCGACCTCAAGCTGACCGGGGGGCTGGAGGAGGTCATCCAGTCCGCCCACCGGCTGATCGGACCCTGACGGCCCCGCCTTGCGTCATCAGCCCCGAGGGGGCATACACCCCGCCGATGTCCACGCGATTTCTGGCCATTTTTGCTCTGATTCTCGCCTGCGCCTCCGCGCCCACGAGGGCCCAGGACGTGGCGGCGCCCTTTGACGCCGATTTGCAGCGGCTGGCCGAGATCCTCGGCGGCCTGCACTATCTGCGCGGCATCTGCGGGTCGAACGAGGGCAACAAATGGCGCAGCGAGATGCAGGCGCTGATCGATGCCGAAACCCCCTCCGGCGACCGCCGCACCCGCATGATCGCCGGCTTCAACCGCGGCTATAACGGCTTTCAGCAGACCTACCGGAGCTGCACGCCGGCCGCGACGGTGGCGATCCGCCGCTATATCGAGGAAGGCTCGAAGATCTCGCGCGATCTCACGGCGCGCTACGCGAACTGAGCTCTCGGGAACAACGACATCGTCTTTGTCCACCGCCATTAACCGTTCCTAAAGATGTGGCCTAGCGGTCGTTAATGCGCGTGCTACACCTCACGTGCAGCGCGTCGCCGTGGATCGCGCCCCAGCCCTGATCGAGTTTCATGAGCCATCCAGTGTCCTACGCCCCCGCCCGCGCGTCGCTGCCCGATCACGAGCAGAAGCAGGCCGCATTGAGCTATCTCAACGAGGCCTGGGCCGAAGCGCGCCATGATGGCGTCGACGGCGACTGCCTGGCACAGGCAAGCCTGTTTGCGGCGCTGGCCGAGCTCGTCGGAACCTATGGCGAAGACGCGGTGGCGAAATTCGTCGAGGGTTTTCCCGCCCGCATCCGTAACGGCGAATTCTCCGTCGACATTTCGAGGCAGTGAGCGCTTATCGAAAATGACCCCGCCACGCGGGCGGGGCCAGTTGACGGATGAATGACTCTGCGACGAGGTCGCGAAGTCTGATGCATTTATCGCACGGAAGCCATTTCCGCCGGACAAGCATTAGTCTCGCCACGCCCGGGAGATGTTCCCGGCAGAGTCGGGATTGCGCCCCTCTCCGTCACGGCTCGACCTTGAGCGTCGCTTTCATGTTGGGATGATAGCGGCAGTAGTAGCCGATCGTTCCTGCCTTCTTCAGAACCGATGTCACCGACTTCGTCGGCGGCAAAGTCACGTCGAAGTCGCCGTTCTTCGCGGTGGCGGTGTGGGCGAAGACGTCCTTGTTGATCCATTCGATGGTATCGCCGACCTTCGCGGACATCTCAGCCGGTGAGATCACGAGATTCTCCATCGTAATCTCTATGGTCGCGGCGCGAGCCGGGACGACCAGCGACAGCAAGGTGACCGCAAGTGCGATCGAAGCGAGGCGTCCCGGCTTCATCGAGCCCCCTTACTTCAGCTCGGCCGCGACGTGCTCGGCGTGTTGCTGATGACCCTGGAAGATTTTCAGGCCGGTCTGCAACAGGCTCTTCAGCTCGGCATTGCCAGCGGAGGGGATGAGCTGGGTTTCCAGCGCGCCGTTGACCGCCTTGTGGTAGGCGACCTCGTTCGCGACATAGGCCTTGTCGAAGGCAGCACCATCCAGCTTGTCGAGCTCGGCCAGCTTGTCGCTCGCCTGCTTCGACAGCGCCTTGCTGGTGTCGTTGTCCTCAGGCGTGACGTTCAGCTTCTTGACCAGCGCGAGCGCCTGCTTGTTGACCGCTTCGTGGTCGCGCAGCATGTCCTCGGCGAACGCCTTCACGTCCTTGTTCTTGGCCTTCTTCTGCGCCTGCTTGGCGGCGTTGATGTCGATCACGCCGGCAGTGTAGGCGATGTGGGCGATCTGTGGATCGGTCGGCTTGTCGGCGGCGCTGGCGCCTTGTAACAGCAAGGGGCTGGACAAAAGAATTGCTGCGGCAGTCGCCGCGCTCCATCGAACGAACATGGCTTGACACTCCTGTGGCGCCGGACGTTTTGCCGGTGCGTTGGTTCACAGGAATTGGATGGGAATTTTGCGCGGAGGTTCCCGAAAAATTCAGCCGCCGACGCCGAGCCGCTTCAACACGGCTACCGTCAGGCGCTCGCAGCGCCAGCCCGCAAACGGGAATGCGTCCATCATCACCGGGCCGATCTCCTTCTCGACGTTCTCGCGCAGCATGGTGCGGGCGCGGTGCAGCCGCGTCTTCACGGTCTCGGGCTTCACGCCGAGCAGATCGGCGGTTTCCTCGATGTTCATGCCCTCCATGACGCGAGCGACGAACACCATCCGAAAAACATCCGGCAACTCATCGATGGCGCGTTCGACGACGCGCTGGATTTCACGTTGGGCCATGGTCCTTTCCGGATCGCTCGCCGGAGAAACGGGAAATTTGATGATCTGCGCCTCGAGCGCGGCTTCAGGCACCGCGCCGAGCTCAACATGCGGCTTGGCGCTGCGCGCCCGGCCAAGCGCCTCGTTGATGGCAATGCGTGATAGCCAGGTCGACAGCCCGGAGTCGCCGCGGAAACCGTCGAGATGGGTGAAGGCGCGAACGTAGGTTTCCTGCACCACGTCCTCCGCTTCGCTGTCGCTGCGCAAAATGCCGCGCGCGAGGCGGTAGAGCCGGCGGTTATTGGCCTGCATGATCTCGCGCAACGCGGCCTCGTCCCTGCCCCGCGCGCGGTCGATCAGCTCGGCTTCCGATGTCCTGATTTCTGGTGTCTTGGCGCCGGCGGACAGGCCGGCTGCGGTCCGTTGCATGGCGGTCACCTGTCTCGTTGGTTCCGAACATTGGATGCAGGCCGGCGGAAAAGGTTCCCGACTTTCTTTGCCCCTAATCCGTCTCGATCGGGAGCGCCGGGTCTCTCGCCCATTCGCCCATGGAGGCGTCGTAAAGCGTGAGCTTGTCGTAGCCGAGCTGCGTCAGCATCAGCAGGTCGATCGTCGCCGAGATGCCACCGCCGCAGTAAAGGATCACGTTCTTGTCACGCGTGACGCCCTGGGCGGTGAATTTTGCTTCGGCATCGGCGAGCGAGGTGAGGGTCTTGTCGGCGTTCACGAGCGTCGCCGCCGACACATTGACGCTGCCGGGAACGCGGCCGGGCCGGCCGTAGCGACTCGGCTCGAGACCTTGATGAAATTGTGGCCCGAGTGCGTTGACGATCACGGTCGAGGGATCGCCGATCCGCGCCTTTACGGCGTCCTTGTCGACGAAGAACCCTGCGCGCGGTGCGGCCTTGAAGCTCACGGCCGGATAGCCCTTCGGCGCGCCCATCTCGATCGGGCGCCCCTCTTCCTTCCATTTGTCGAGACCGCCGTCGAGCACCTGCGCATCGACGCCGAGCGAGCGCAGCATCCACCAGAACCTCGTCGACCACATCATGGTGCCGATGCTGTAGAGCACGATGGTCTTGGATGCGTCAGCGCCGTGGCGGCCGAAGGCGGCCTCGAGCTGGGCGACACCAGGCATCATGAAGAATTGTTGCGCCGAGGTGTCGGAGAACTCGCCTTGCAGGTCGAGGAAATCGGCGCCGGGAATGTGGCCGGCCGCGAATGTCTTGTCGCCGGGAACCGCGCGATACGGCACGTCGCTGCCGGGTGGGACCGGCTCGTTGTAGGTCGTGCAATCGTAGAGGCGAAGATTGGGATCGCCGAGAATGGCGGCGAGTTGCTCGGTGGTGATGAGGGGTGTCGGTTGGGGCATCTAACTGCTCTCCCTGTCGAGGGAGTGTAGCTCTCTCCCCTCGTCATTGCGAGCGTAGCGAAGCAATCCAGACTGCCGCCGCGGAAAGATTCTGGATTGCTTCGCTACGCTCGCAATGACGGGGATGGTGCGTTCGTTCCCCGAAAGAAGCCCTACTGCTTCAACGTCTCCAGAAACCGCACCGGCTCGCCCTGCGAGGGCGTCACCAGCTCACCCTGCCACATCACGCGGCGGCCGCGGATGAAGGTGCCGACGGGCCAACCGGTGACGCGGACGCCGTCATAGGGGGTCCAGCCGGCTTTGGACGCGACCCATTTGTTGGTGATGGTCTCGCTGCGCTTGAGGTCGACGATGGTGAAGTCGGCGTCGTAGCCGGCGGCGATGCGACCCTTGCAGGCCATGTTGTAGAGCCGCGCCGGGCCGGCGCTGGTGAGATCGACGAAACGGGCGAGAGAAAGCCGGCCGGCATTGACGTGATCGAGCATCAGCGGCACCAGCGTCTGCACGCCGGTCATGCCGGAGGGCGAAGCGGGATAGGTCTTCTGCTTCTCTTCCAGCGTATGCGGGGCGTGGTCGGAGCCGAGCACGTCGATGATACCCTGCTCGATGCCGCGCCAGATGCCGGCGCGATGGTCCGCGCCGCGCACCGGCGGGTTCATCTGCGCGAGCGTACCGAGCCGCTCGTAGCATTCGGGCGCGACCAGCGTGAGATGATGCGGCGTCGCCTCGCAGGAGGCGACGTCCTTGTGGTCGCGCAAGAACTCGATCTCTTCCTTGGTCGAGATGTGCAGCACGTGGATGCGCTTGCCCGTCTCGTGCGCGAGCTTGACCAGACGCTGCGTCGCCATCAGCGCCGCGGTTTCGTCGCGCCAGACCGGATGCGAGCGCGGGTCACCCTCGATGCGCAGCGACTTGCGTTCGTTGAGGCGGTACTCATCCTCGGCATGGAACGCAGCGCGGCGGCGGATCACCTGAAAAATGCGGCGCAGGCTTTCGTCGTCCTCCACCAGCAGCG
Organism: Bradyrhizobium betae; assembly: GCF_004123905.1. Classification (GTDB taxonomy): domain Bacteria; phylum Pseudomonadota; class Alphaproteobacteria; order Rhizobiales; family Xanthobacteraceae; genus Bradyrhizobium; species Bradyrhizobium betae_A. Next base: position 92,419 of record NZ_MZXW01000006.1, on the reverse strand, counting down.
CGCCGGTCGACGAGCCGATGAACACTTTTACGCCGGCGCAGCCCGGTGCACGTTCCAGCACCGGCAGGTCCTGCACATTCTCGCGGGTGCCGCCGATGAAGAAGGCGAAATCGCAATGCATGCGGTGATGGGCGCGCTTCACCTTGTCGGTGAAGGTGGCTTCCGTCACGGTCAATGGAGACGTGTTGGGCATCTCGAACACGGCGGTGACGCCGCCCATCACGGCGCTGCGCGAGCCAGTCTCGAGGTCTTCCTTCTGCTCCAGCCCGGGCTCGCGGAAATGCACCTGCGTGTCCATCACGCCGGGCAGGATGTGCAGGCCCTTGCAATCGATCACGTCCGCAGCGCTAGCTTGCGACAACGGGCCCAGCTCGGCGATGCGGCCGTTGGTGATGCCGATATCGCGAACCCCCTCGCCGTCCTGGTTGACGACGGTGCCGCCTTTGAGGATCACATCGAAGCGCTGGGTCATGGCTGGAGGCCTCTCTCATCCCCAAGCGCGGGGCTTGAGGTCTTGTCGTTTATGCCTTGCGGGCTTACGTTCCGGAGCAACATGTCGCAAGAGATTTTCGCATGAAATCAGCGTTTCTTCCTGACCGGGGCGTGATCAAGGTCGCGGGCGAGGACGCGCGCAACTTCCTCAACGGCCTGATCACGACCGATGTCGACAAGCTCAAGCCGGGCCTGGGGCGATTCGGCGCGCTGCTGACGCCACAGGGCAAGATCATCGTGGATTTCCTGATCACGGAGGTGCCCGCAGGCCATGGCGGCGGGTTCCTGATCGATTGTCCGAAAGCGCTGGCCGAGGGCCTCGCCACCAAGCTGAAATTCTACAAGCTGCGCGCCAAGGTCACGGTGGAAAACCTTGATCTCGGCGTGCTCGCGGCCTGGGACGGTGCGCTTGCCGCGCAGCCGGACCTCGCCTTTGCCGATCCGCGCAATGGCGAGCTCGGCTACCGCATCCTGATCCCCGAGGATCTCAAGCAGAAGCTCTCCGATCTCATCGGTGCGGAGCTGGTCGATGCCGCCGCCTACGAGGCGCACCGCATCGCGCTCGGCGTGCCGCGCGGCGGGCTCGATTTCATGTACAGCGATGCGTTCCCGCACGAGACCAACATGGACCGTCTCGCCGGCGTCGATTTCGACAAGGGCTGTTATGTCGGCCAGGAGGTCGTCTCGCGCATGCAGCATCGCGGCACCGCGCGCACGCGCAGCGTGAAGGTGCTGCTCGATGATCTCTCGCCCGAGGCCGGCGTCAGTGTTATGGCCGGCGACAAGTCCGTCGGCACCATGGGCTCGTCGGCGCAAGGCAAGGGTATCGCGCTGGTGCGCATCGACCGCGTCGCCGATGCGCTCGATGCTGGCCAGCCGCTCACTGCCGGTGGCCTCACTCTCACGCTCGCCGAACCCGAAGTCGTCCGCATTCCCTTGAAGCAGCCCATCGCATGAGCCGTGCCCCCCGCCTGCATCCCGACGGAAAGACGCGCTGCCCCTGGCCCGGCGAAGATCCGCTCTATGTCGCCTATCACGACACCGAATGGGGCGTGCCGGAATATGACGACCGCGCGCTCTATGAAAAGCTGATCCTCGACGGTTTCCAGGCCGGCCTGTCCTGGATCACCATCCTGCGCAAGCGCGACAATTTCCGCAAAGCCTTCGATGATTTCCAGCCGGAGAAGATCGCGCGCTACAACGACAAGAAGGTGCACGCGCTGATGAACGATGCCGGCATTGTTCGCAACAAGGCCAAGATCGACGGCGCGATTTTGAGCGCAAAGTCGTATCTCGACATCATGGAGAAGGGCCCGGGCTTTTCGAAGCTGCTGTGGGATTTCATGGACGGAAGGCCCAAGGTCAACAATTTCAAGACCACCGCGAGCGTGCCGGCCTCGACGCCCTTGTCGGCGCAGATCTCAAAGGACCTGTCGTCACGCGGCTTCAAGTTCGTCGGCCCGACCATCGTCTACGCCTTCATGGAGGCGACCGGCATGGTCAACGACCATCTCGTCGACTGCCATTGCCACGCGAGCTGCGGCAAGTCGCAGCGCAAGCCACGTCTCAAGGCCAAATGACGGCGAAGAAGACGGCACGCGACGTCGCCTCCCGCGCCTGGCAGCGCATGCTGTCGGGCCGGCGGCTCGACCTGCTCGATCCCTCTCCGCTCGACGTCGAGATCGCCGACATCGCGCATGGGCTGGCGCGTGTCGCGCGCTGGAACGGGCAGACCACCGGCGCGCATATCTTCTCGGTCGCACAGCACACGCTGCTGGTGGAGACCGTGATGCGGCACGAGAACCCACGCGTCGATCAGCGCGTGCGGCTCGCAGCGCTGCTGCACGATGCACCCGAATATGTCATCGGCGACATGATCTCGCCGTTCAAGGCGGTGCTCGACGGCCATTACAAGGCGGTGGAGAAACGCCTGCTCGGCGCCATCCACATCCGCTTCGGCCTGCCGCCGGCGCTGCCGGACGAAATGACGCAAGCCATCAAGGCCGCCGATCGCGGTGCGGCCTATCTGGAAGCGACCGAGCTCGCCGGCTTCAGCGATGCCGAGGCCAAACGCCTGTTCGGCAAGGATCCCGGCCTCTCCGACAGCGTCCGGCGCGACTATCTCACGCCCTGGACCGCGGCGCGGGCCGAGAAGCAGTTTCTGGAGCGGTTTGGCGCGGTGTTTGCGTAGCACCTTCGAAGCAGGTCCCGTAGGATGGCAAAGGCGCGCTTGCGCCGTGCCCAACATCTTCCCGCGTTTGCGGCAAAAGTGGTGGGCACGCGTCGCTTTGCCCACCCGACGGCACCGGCTATAATCGCCGGCAAAAAGGTCCGCCATGATCCACGTCTGTTCCCTCGCCGCGCTTCCCGAAACCGTCCGCATCACCGGGGCCAGCCATGTGCTGACCGTGATGGCCAATGTCGAGCAGGTGGCGCGTCCGGTGTCGGTGCTGCCGGCCAACCATCTCAAGGTGTCGATGGACGACATCACCGAGGAGATGGACGGTTTTGTCGCGCCATCCGAAGGGCATATCGAGCAGGTGTTGAACTTCGTACGCGGCTGGGACCGCGGCGCGCCGCTGGTGGTGCATTGCTATGCCGGCATCAGCCGCTCCACCGCGAGCGCGTTCGCGGCCGTCTGCGCGCTCAATCCGGATCGCGACGAGGTCGAGATCGCCAGGAAGATCCGCGCGGCCTCGCCGATCGCCTCGCCGAACCGGCGCATCGTCGGCCTCGCCGACCGCGCATTGGGGCGCAACGGCCGCATGCTGCGCGCACTCGACGAGATGGGCCCGGGCGCGATGATGGTCGAGGGACGTCCCTTCCTGATCGAGCTCGAATGACACCTGCGATCATCATCGCATGAGCGACAAGCTGCTGACCCCGATCGAGATCGGCCTGACCGCGGCGATCGTCGCGATCGAGGACCATGAGCCGTTGATCCTTTCCGCGCGCGGCACCGATGGATTGGCCGGCCTGCCGTTCGGTCCGTTCGATGCGCCGAGCCATCGCACCTTCGAGATCGGCCTGCGCGCCTGGGTCGAGGAACAGGCGGGCTTGCGGCTCGGCTATGTGGAGCAGCTCTATACGTTTGGCGATCGCGGCCGTCACGCGGAGGCGGGCGACACCGGTGCGCATATGGTGTCGATCGGATATCTCGCACTCACGCGCGCCGTCGGCGGCGAGCTTGCCGCTAATGGCGCGAGCTTCGAGCCTTGGTATCGCTTCCTGCCCTGGGAAGACTGGCGCGAGGAGCCGCCCGCGATCATCGCGCGCGACATCATTCCGGCGCTGACCAAGTGGGCGGAGGAGGAGACGCCGGAGACGACGCGCGCGCTTCCGCGCAGGGATCGCGTCCGGTTCTATTTCGGTCTCGACGGCGCACCCTGGGACGAGGAGCGCGTGCTCGACCGCTACGAGCTGCTCTACGAGGCCGGGCTGATCGAGGAAGCCCGGCGCGACGGCCGTCCTGCGGCATTGGCGCGCAAGACGCTGCCCGCGCTCGGCACCTCGATGCGCTTCGATCACCGCCGGATCCTCGCCACGGGAATCGCGCGGCTGCGCGCAAAACTGAAGTATCGTCCTGTGGTGTTTGAACTTTTGCCCGCCGAGTTCACACTCACTGAGTTGCAGTACACGGTGGAGGCGATCTCCGGCCGGCACCTGCACAAACAAAATTTCCGCCGTCTGGTCGAAACCGAAGCCCTGGTCGAACCGACCGGGGTGATGTCGACACAGACGGGCGGACGCCCGGCGGCGCTTTACCGCTTCCGCCGTGATGTGCTCCAGGAGCGACCCGCGCCGGGCTTGCGCGTCCGCTCCCGGCGCTAGAGTTTAAGATTCGCGACCGGCCCCTGCCCGCCGGTTGGCTGGAGGCTTCATGTTCGACGGCCCGTTTGACGTCTTTGCGCTGATCATTGCGGTCATCGCCATCCTGATCGCGATCAAGGCGTCCAGCCAGGCGGCCGAGCTGCGCCGCCGGCTGAGCTCGCTCGAAGAGATGTTTTACGCGCAACGGCGGGTGGTGCAGCCGCCGCCGCTGATGCCCGCGCCGGTGCAGGCTGAGGCGCCCGCGACCACGGCCGCAGAGCCACCACCGCTTGCGCCGGACGCCGAACCTGCGCCGCCTCCGCTCGTCACCGAAGAGGTTTCACCGCCGCCGCTCGTAGCGAGCAAGGAGGCCGATGCACCGCCGCCCCTGCCCGCACCTGCGGCTGATTCTAGAGAACCTGGCTTCGAGGAGCGGCTCGGCACGCGCTGGGTGGTGTGGATCGGCGGCCTTGCGCTGGCGCTCGGCGGCTTCTTCATGGTGCGCTACTCGATTGAGGCCGGCCTCGTCGGCCCCGGCGTGCGCGTGTTCCTCGGCGGCCTGTTCGCAGCCGCGCTGCTGGGCGCCGGCGAATGGTCGCGGCGCAAGGAGAGCATCTCAAACATCGCCGCGCTGCCGATCGCCAATATCCCCGCGATCCTCACCGCGGCCGGAACGGCGGTCGCGTTCGCGACCATCTATGCGGCGTACGCTCTCTACGGCTTCCTCGTGCCCGCGACGGCCTTCGTGCTGCTCGGCATCGTCGCGATGGGCACGCTTGCCGCCGCGCTCTTGCACGGACCCGCGCTCGCCGGCCTCGGCGTGGTCGGCGCGTTCGTGACGCCGGTCCTCGTCTCCAGCGGCAAGCCGGACTATTGGGCGCTCTACATCTATCTTGCCATCGTCACGGCCGCGAGCTTCGGCCTCGCGCGCATTCGGCTGTGGCGCTGGCTCGCGGTGACCACCATCGCCTTCGCCTTGCTCTGGGTTTTCCCGGGCCTCGACACCGGCGAATTGCAGGTCGCACCGCACGCCTTCCACGTCATCGCGGGCTTTGTGCTCGCCGCGCTGCTCGTGGTCTGCGGCTTCATGTTCGGTCCGACGATCGAGGACGGGGAGATCGAGCCGGTGTCGTCGAGCTCGCTCGGCGCTTATCTGTTCGGCGCGATGTTGATCGTGCTGTCGAGCGCGCATGCTGATCTGGCGCTGACCGCCTTCACCCTTCTGGTCGGCGGAACGCTGTTCGTTGCCTGGCGTGCGCCCGCAGCCACGGGTGCGCTGGGCGCCGCCGCGGCGACTGTCTTCATCGTGTTCGCGGAATGGGCCGTGCGCGCCAATCCTGACATGCTGGTGCTGCCGGGTGGCCCCATGCCCGGCGTCGGACCCGTTGCAACCGACGGCTCGGTGACGCTGCATCTGGTGACGGCCGCAGTCTTCGCCGCCGGCTTCGGCGTCGCGGGCTTCCTCGCGCAGGGCCGGTCGAGCTCGGCGATCATTCCCGTGGTGTGGTCAGCGGCCGCTGTCGCCACACCCATCGCGATCCTCGTTGCGCTCTACGCACGCATCGCCCATCTCGACCGTTCGATCCCGTTCGCGATCCTCGCGGTGCTACTTGCCGCAACCTTCGGCGCTGCGACGGAAGCGCTTTCGCGCCGCGAAGATCGACCGGGCGCTCCGACCTCCATCGCGCTGTTCGCGACCGGCACGCTCGGTGCGCTCGCGCTGGCGTTGACGTTTGCGCTGGAGAAGGGCTGGCTCACGATTGCGCTGGCGCTGATGTCGCTCGGCACCGCCTGGATCTCGTTGCAGCGGCCGATCCCGGTCCTGCGCCGGCTGGCAGCCATCTTTGCCGCGATCGTCACCGCGCGTATCGCTTACGATCCCCGCATCGTCGGCGATGCCGTCGGCACCACGCCGATTTTCAACTGGCTGCTGTGGGGTTACGGCCTGCCCGCGGCCTCGTTCTGGGGGGCGAGCATCTTCCTGCGCCGCCGTGGCGACGACGCACCGCTGCGCACAGTCGAGGCTGCCGCGATCCTGTTCACGGCCCTGTTCGCCTTCATGGAGATCCGCCATTTTGCCACCGGCGGCGACATGACCTCGCCGCCGTCGCTGCTCGAATGCGCGCTTCAGGTCTGCATCGCGCTCGCCATGGCGATCGGGCTGGAACGCCTGCGGCTGCGCAGCCGCAGTATCGCGCACAATGTGGGTGCGATCGTGCTCACCGCGATCGCCGGCCTGATCAGCGTGTTCGGCCTCTTCATCCTGGAGAATCCACTGATCTGGTACGTCGATGTCGGCGGCGCATTGTTCAACCTGCTGCTGCTCGGCTACGCGCTGCCGGCGGTGCTGATGCTGTTGCTCTCCTATGCCGTGGTCGGCGAGCGAGGCAAGGTCTACGCCAACACGATCGCGGGCGGCGCACTGGTGTTCGCGCTTGCCTATGTCACGCTGGAGATCCGCCGCTTCTATCACGGCCCGATCCTCTCCACCGGCGCGACGACGGGGGCCGAGCAATACACCTATTCGATCGGCTGGCTCGGCTTCGGCGTGGTGCTGCTCGGAATCGGCATCCTCGTCAACTCGGAACGGGCGCGGCTGGCGTCGGCCGCCGTGATCGCGTTGACGATCCTGAAGGCCTTCGTGATCGACATGTCGACGTTGACAGGCGTCTACCGCGCGCTGTCGTTCATGTGCCTCGGCATCGTGCTGGTCGCGATCGGCTGGCTCTACCAGCGCATCCTGTTCCGGCGGCAGGTCGTGCCGCCGCCGGCTCCGCAGACGAATATTTGAGGATCAGGCCGCGCGGACCGAATCCAGGAATTGCGCGACCTCGACCTTGAGGCGCGTGCTGTCGGTCGCGAGCGATTTCGCCGCCGACAACACCTCGGTCGAGGCCTCGCCGGTCTCGATCGCACCGCGCTGCACGTCGGTGATGTTCGACGAGACCTCCTGCGTGCCGACCGAGGCCTGCTGCACGTTGCGCGAAATCTCCTGCGTCGCGGCGCCCTGCTCCTCGACGGCGGCGGCGATGGCCGCCGACACCTCGGACAGACGCTCGATGGTACCGCCGATCTCCTGGATGGCACTGACGGATTCCTGCGTCGCGGCCTGGATGCCCGACACCTGCGCGCCAATCTCGCCGGTCGCCTTCGCGGTCTGCTCAGCCAGCGCCTTGACCTCGGACGCGACGACGGCAAAGCCGCGGCCGGCTTCACCGGCACGCGCCGCCTCGATGGTGGCGTTCAGCGCCAAGAGATTGGTCTGGCCGGCGATGGTGTTGATGAGCTCGACGACGTCGCCGATGCGGGACGCCGCCTGCGACAGCGCGTTGACGCGGTCATTGGTCCGCGTCGCCTGCTCGACGGCTTCCGCCGCCATCCGCGCCGAATCCTGCACGCGGCGGCTGATCTCGGTGATCGAGGACGACAGCTCCTCCGAGGCGGATGCCACGGCCTGGACGTTGGTGGAGGCTTCCTCGGACGCTGCTGCGACCACAGTCGCAAGCTCCTGCCCGCGCTGCGCCGTATTGGTCAGCGTGGTCGCGGACGCTTCAAGCTCGGTGGACGCCGCGGAGACGGTACCGACGACTTCGCCGATCATCGCCTCGAACTTGCGGGTGATGGCATCGACGCGGCGGCCGCGCTCGATCTTGGCCTCGGCATCGGCCGCAGCGGCCTCGTCGGCGGCCTTCTTCGCGATCAGCGCCTGCTTGAAGATCTGGAGCGCATCCGCCATCGAACCGATCTCGGTCTTCTCACCGCGATGCGGCACCTCGGCCGAGAGGTCACCTTCGCCGAGCGATTGCATCGGACGGATGATTGAAGCGATACCACGAGACACGTCGCGCACGAGATAATAGGCAGCTCCGATCGCGATCACGACTGAGAGGACGATGATGCCGACCAGCACGCGGAAGATCGTGGCGTAGCTGTCAGCGGCCTGCCTGGTCTCGAGTTCGGCACCGCGGTTGTTCATCTCGATGCCCTTCTGAAGCAGGGGATCGGCGGCCTGGGCCATCTTCGCGACCCTGGTCTGCAACAGCTCGTTGGCATCGGCCGGGAATTTGCCGACGCTCTTGCGCGACAGCGCCATCACGTCCTGCACGCCGTTCAAATACTCGCCCCACGCCTTGGTCCATTGCTCATAGAGCGCGCGTTCCTCGGCAGACGTGATCAGTGGTTGATAGACCTTGCGGGTCTGGTCGATGCGCCCCTGCAGCGAGGCGAGGCGTTTCTCTGCCGCGTCCTTGCCTTCGGCGCTATCCTGCATCAGGTGCAGGCGGAGCGCGACACGCAGCTCGTTGACGTCGGCGCGGATCGAGCCGAGCGCGCGCACGCTCGGCAGCCAGCTCTCCGCGATCTCGACGGTATGCGAATTGATGTTCTGCATGGTGCCGATCGCCGTCACGCCGACGCCGGCGAGCGAGAGGACGAGGACCGACAACACGGTCAGAAGCTTGAAGACGATCGACAACTTCGACATCACGACAAATCCCGATGATACCTAGCAACGCACAAGTCGCCCGCGCCGCAATCGTCTCGACGGACGACGGGGCGGAGGTCATTCCAACAATGCTGGCTGGTTCTTATCCGGTAAGATTGCGCCCATAGTTGCAAACAGGCGTTAACAGGGACCTACGTAAACCTGCGGATTTCCCTGTCGCCGCGGTCACATGTTCCGCAACCATGTGTTGCAGCGGAGCGAACATCGCGCGGCGGCGCACCAGCGCACCGCATGTCACGCCGCGCGCACTGACTCCAGGAAGCGGGCGACCTCACTCTTCAGCCGGTTGCTCTCCTGCGACAGCGATTGCGCCGCCGAATGCACCTGCGCTGACGCGGCCCCGGTCTCGCCGGCGCCGCGCTGGACGTCGCCGATATTCGCCGAGACTTCCGAGGTGCCCTGCGCGGCATGCTGGATGTTGCGGGAGATCTCCTGCGTCGCTGCGCCTTGTTCCTCTACTGCGGCAGCGATGGTCGACGAAATCTCCGACATCCGAGCGATGGTGTCGCCGATCTCCTTGATGGCGCCAACCGAGTCTTCGGTCGCGGTCTGGATCGCGCCGATGTGCTGGCTGATCTCGCCCGTGGCTTTCGCGGTCTGCTCGGCGAGCGCCTTCACTTCGGTCGCGACCACCGCAAAACCCTTGCCGGCTTCGCCGGCCCGCGCCGCCTCGATCGTCGCATTCAGCGCCAGCAGGTTGGTCTGGCTGGCGATGGTGTTGATCAGCTCGACCACGTCGCCGATGCGGGCGGCGGCCTTCGTCAGCTCAGCGACGCGCGCATTGGTGCGCTGCGCCTGTCCGACCGCGACGTCGGCGACGCGGGCCGATTCCTGCACCTGGCGGCTGATCTCGGAGATCGATGAGGTCATCTCCTCGCTCGCCGAGGACACCGACTGCACGTTGGCGGACGCCTCCTCCGAGGCCGCCGCCACGGCGGTCGCAAGCCCGTTGCCGCGCTCTGCGGCCCGCGTCAGCGTGTTGGAAGAAGCCTCGAGCTCGGTCGCCGCCGACGACACAGTCTCGATGATCTCGCCGACTGCGCCTTCGAAACTATTGGCGAGACGCTGCATGTCGGCCTTGCGCTGCTCGCGCCCATGCGCGTCAGCCTCGGCCTGCTCGGCGCGCAGCCGCTCGGCCTCCGCCATGCTGGTCCTGAACACTTCAACTGCACCGGCCATCTCGCCGATCTCGTCGTTCCGTCCGATCCCGGGAACGGAAATCGAAAGCTCGCCGCGCGCGAGCCGCGTCATCGCAGCGATCATGTCACCGAGCGCTTTCGAGATCGAGCGCCCCAGCAGGAAGCCGACCACGGAGAGCACGACGACGGTGATGCCAAAGGCAACGACCATCCACAGACGCACCGCCTCGCGCGTTGCGGCTTCAGCGGCGTCAGCCTGCTTGTACGCGGCATCGACGGCGGTCCGGACCTCGACCATGACAGGCTCGATCTCGCGGAAGGTCTTCATCATGCTGGCGTCGAGGGCCGCACTCTGCTGCGCGGCCTCGGCCCAGGCCGCGAACCCGGACAGGTATTTCTGGAGCTTGGCCGTGATGTCGTTCATCACCGCCTCAGGGACTGCAACGACCTCTATCGCCTTGGAGAATTCAACCGCAGCCTTCTTCACCTCGGCAATGTATTTCGGGTCGCGCCGCAGCATGAAGTCCTTCTCGTGCCGGCGCATCATCAGCATCCAGGTCGTCGTCCTGGGATCGTCGATCTCCTTCAGCTTGGCCTCGATGTCGTGCACGGCGGCGCGAAGCGAGCCGGACAGGCCGAGCGTCTCGTTCAACCCGAGCCTGGTCTCGGCCGCCACCAGCGTCGCGAAGTCCGACGCGTAACGCTTGAAGCCGTCCTGGGCCAGCTTCATCTTGTCCGACAGCCCATTCATGCCGCCGGCCGCCATCAGCCGCTGCACCTCGTCGAAATCGCGGTTGATCGGCCCAATCAGCTCGGCATGCGCCTTGGCGTAGTTCTCGGTCCGGCGCTGCTGAAAATTCTTCTCGTTGCGGCGTGCCTCCAGCATCTCGATCGAGAGCTGCTTGTCGAGATCTGCGATTGTCCGGGCGCCATTGGCGACCGCGCGGGAGCCGTCCTGGGAGAGGCTGCCGACCTCGTAGATCGCGCCGAAGGCAACGAGACCCAACAGCCCGAACAGTCCGATCGCCATGACCTTATGGGTAAGACGAATGGAAAGGCCGCTCATTGAATGTGCTCCAACAGGCTTGGTACGCAATACGGGGAGGGCGGCAAGCCGCCCGGAATATTGCGGGGATCATGACTGCGTCGGTTTTCCGGAAAGTTAACCGTGCGGCACTTCGCACCGCACTATCCGCTGCGAACGCGTGCGAGCCGCCGCGCATCCTCGCGCGGCGGTTGCAACAGACTAACGATGGATGAAGACGGCCGCCCTCAGGCGGCGCGCACTGTGCCGAGGAACTTGCCGACCTCGAGCTTGAGGCGGTTGCTGTCGCCGGACAGCATCTGTGCCGCCGAGAGCACCTGGGAGGAGGCCGATCCGGTCTCGCTCGCCCCGCGCTGCACCTCGGTGATGTTGGACGATACCTGCTGGGTCCCTTCCGCGGCCTGCGCCACGTTGCGGGAAATTTCCTGCGTCGCTGCGCCCTGCTCCTCGACGGCGGCGGCGATGGTCGAGGAAATCTCCGACAGTTTTTCGATCGTGTCGCTGATGTCCTTGATAGCGCCGACCGAATGTTCGGTCGCGGCCTGAATACTGGCGATCTGCTGGCCAATCTCGCCGGTCGCCTTCGCGGTCTGCTCGGCGAGCGCCTTCACTTCGCTCGCGACCACCGCAAAGCCCTTGCCCGCCTCGCCGGCGCGCGCCGCCTCGATCGTGGCGTTGAGCGCCAGCAAATTGGTCTGGCCCGCAATGGTGTTGATCAGCTCGACGACATCGCCGATCCGCATCGCCGCCTTGGACAGCTCGCCGACCCGATCGTTCGTGGTGCGGGCCTGGCTCACCGCCTCGCTCGCGACCCGTGCCGACTCCTGCACCTGGCGGCTGATCTCGGTGATCGAGGACGACAGCTCCTCGGTCGCAGAGGCCACCGACTGCACGTTGGTGGAGGCTTCCTCGGAGGCCGATGCGACGACGATCGCAAGCTGCTGGGCGTGCTCGGCGGTCGAAGTCAGTGTCGTGGCGGAGGCCTCGAGCTCGGTCGAGGCCGAACTCACGGTCTCGATCACTTCGCCGACGGCGGCCTCGAACTGATCGGCAAGCTGCATCATGTCCTGACGCCGCTGCGCCGCGCTACGCTGCTCCATCTCCCTCTGCTCGGCTTCCATCCGGATCTTGGCGATGCCATTCTCCTTGAAGACCTCGGCAGCCTTGGCGACGTCGCCGACCTCGTCCCTGCGCCCGCCGCCGCGAACCTCGACGGCGTAATTGCCTGCGGCCAGCTCTTGCAGCAAGCCGACAATGGCGCGAATGGGCTTGGCGACGCCGTACTGGCCGAGCACAAACCCGACCACGCCGCCGACGACGACGCCGATGGCCGCCAGCACGATCAATACCCGCGAGGTCGATTCATATTGCTCCCGCGCCTCGCGTGTCTTCTCCTCGACCCGCGCATTCAGCCGATCGGCCACATCGCGAATCCTGGTCTGGAGGTTCTCGGCAGCCGCACTGCTTTTCATCGCAGTATCGCGCAGCTTGTCGGCCCTGTCGCTGAGCTTTGCCGATTTCTCGCCGTCGACGACCGTCAAGGTCACATCGAGCTGGCTCTTGTAGGCGGAGAATGCCTCGCGCACGGCGGGCAGCATCGCCTGGACCTGCTCGTCGCGAGACCCGGTGACATGATCGATGCGCTCCTGGTATTGCTTGAGCTGTACGCTGATCGCCTCCCGCGCCGAAAGGCGATTCTCGTCGCGGGGATCGAGCGCGCTGCGGAACTCCGCGCGATTGAGCGCGATCACGCTCTGGTTCGCGCGTGCGGCCGACAGGGCTCGGCGTGCAGCGCTCGACATGGCGTCGGCCTTGTCGTTGAGATCGGCGAGCGCGGACATGCCGATATAGGCAATGCTCGCGGCGATCGCGCAAAGCAGCGCAACGATGCCGAGGATCTTGGTGAGGATGCGGAAGCGGCCCAGGAAATGCATTGGTGGCTCTCAAAGATGCTTAAATCGGGTTAAGCATCTCGCCGAAGGATTCCCAGTGTCTTAAGAACGGCGGCCGTACAACCACGGGTTTAGTGACTGGCTTCCTTACCTACCGTCGGTTCCAGATCGCGCGGACAGACGGGCTCAGGCTGCCCGGACCGTCTCCAGAAATTTTCCGACCTCGAGCTTGAGACGATGGCTGTCGCCTGACAGAATCTGCGCGGCGGACAGCACCTGCGAGGATGCCGATCCGGTCTCGCTCGCCCCGCGCTGCACCTCGTCGGATTCGTTAACGCGGCGCCATCGTTCGCGGCCGTGTCAACTTACCGCCTCCCCGACGAGACTGATCCGAAACACCGGCTTCTTGTTCTCGTCGAGCAGTTCCATGCACCATTTGGCGTTCGGCTTCAGGTTGCGCGCGATGCTGGCGAGCAGGTTGGCAGAAACCTCGCTCATCTCGGTCCAGGCGGCGTCGCGATCCTCGAACTCGTACGGCTGATCGGCGGCACCGGAATAGCGGCCGGTGCTGATGCGGAAGAAGTACAGCGACATCGTAAAACCCTTGCGCCCCCCGGCCGTCCGCAAACTGGGGCGCGAACAGCTACCAACGCATGAAAGCCGCCGTCCGTATGAATACGGCGCGGCGGCTTCGCTGTCGGTGAATGTTTTCAACGAGAAGAGGCGCGGACCGTCCCGCGCAGCCTGTTCACTGGGTGGAGCGGCGCAGCTCCAGCGGGGCGTCGTTCCTGGCGGGCTCCGATTTGGCTTCGGACTTCACCGGGTCGAGGCGGCCGCTCTCGACACGCGGCGTCTCGATGCGCGCGGCAACTTCGGTGTTCGTCGCGCCGACCGACCCGGTGTGCTCCGAAGAGCGCAGCGAGCGCGGACGCGCTACGGCGCGCGCCATCAGCATCTGATTGCCGCCCTGGTGGTGGAAGTCGCAATAGGCGAAGCCCATGCCCGACACCGAGCCGCGGAAGCTGCGATCGTCGGTCTTTTCCAGATTGAAACAGGGCTCGAACGGAATGCCCTTGATCGAGGCGCAGACGTTCTGGCCGCGGATCTGGAGCGTATTGCCGGGCAGGCGGAGATGTTTCACCGGGCCTGCGCCCGAGAATTGCACCGCGCCAGCGGCGCCGAGGTCGTCCAGGATGCGGCCTGCGCCGCGGGTGCCGTCGAAGCAGGTGAACGCAAACACCTTGCCGGCGACGAAGCGGCGTGCCTCGTCGGCATTCATGCCACCGGCAATGGCCGGCGCAAACGTCACGGCCGCCGTGACGGCCCCCAACACAATACGCGCAAGCATGCTCTACTCCGAACCGACCCCCGCAGCGGGCGATGCCATATCTCTTTACCCGCTGCTTACCATACTAACCAAGGCGACATTGAAGCAGCTTGGTTGGTAAAGTCTGAACGCCGTTAGACAATTTTTACCACGATGCGGCCGCGGACCTGGCCGGCCAGGATTTTCGCGCCCCATTCCGAAACGTCGTCGAGCGAAATTTCGTGAGTGATTTCAGATAGTTTCGTCCGATCCAGGTCCGACGCCAGACGCTGCCAAGCGGCTTTCCGCGGCTCGATCGGGCACATCACGGAATCGATGCCGAGAAGGCACACCCCGCGCAAAATGAAGGGTGCGACAGAGGACGGCAGATCCATGCCGGCGGCGAGGCCGCAGGCGGCGATCGCGCCGCCGTACTTCGTCATCGACAGGAGATTCGCCAGCGTGGTCGAGCCGACGCTGTCCACACCCCCCGCCCAGCGCTCCTTGGCGAGCGGCTTGGCCGCCCCCGACAATTCATTGCGGTCAATGACCTCGGCCGCGCCGATCTCTTTCAAATAGTCAGCTTCCGAGGCGCGGCCGGTCGAGGCAATGACATGGTAGCCGAGCTTCGAGAGCACGGCGATGGCGACCGAACCGACGCCGCCGGCCGCGCCCGTCACCACCACCGGGCCGCTCTTCGGCGAGACGCTCTGCTTCTCCAGTGCCAGCACCGAGAGCATCGCGGTGAAGCCGGCAGTGCCGATCGCCATGGCGTCGCGTGCGGAGAGCCCTTGCGGCAAGGCCACCAGCCAGTCGCCCTGGACCCGCGCCTTCTCGGCATAGGCGCCGAGATGGGTCTCGCCCATGCCCCAGCCGGTGCAGACGACCTTGTCGCCCGCCTTCCACGCGGGATGCGAGGAGGCTTCGACCGTTCCGGCGAAATCGATGCCCGCGATCATCGGGAAGCGGCGCACCACCGGCGCCTTGCCTGTCAGCGCGAGGCCGTCCTTGTAGTTCAGCGTCGACCATTCGACGCGGACGGTGACGTCGCCGTCCATCAGCTCGGCTTCGTCGAACTGCGCGAGCGTGGCGGTGGTGCCCTTGTCCGCCTTATCGATCCGGATCGCCTTGAATGTGGCCACAGCTGAACTCCCTGACTTGTTTCAGGGATGTTTAGCCGATCAGGCGGGCTGCGCAACCGCCCGTGCAATGGGTTTCTCCACGATCGGAAGATTGATCAGCGCCGAGAGCACACCGAACAGGATCGAGAGCCACCAGATCGGCGTGTAGGAACCGAACTTTTCGAACACGATGCCGCCGAGAAAGACGCCGAGGAAGCCGCCAACCTGATGGCTGACGAAGGCAAAGCCATAGAGCGTCGCAAACCAGCGCGTGCCGAACATCAACGCCACCAGCGCCGAGGTCGGGGGCACCGTCGACAGCCAGGTCAGGCCGGAGACCGCACCGAATGCGATCGCCGAGAACGGCGTGATCGGAAACGAGATGAAGGCCAGCGTCGCAAGCGCGCGGGTGAAGTAGATGGTCGAGAGGATGAAGCGCTTGGGCATATAGTTCTGGAGATAGCCGACGCTCAGCGACCCCACGATGTTGAACAGGCCGATTGCCGCGATCACCCAGCCGCCGGTTTGCGTCGAGATGCCGCTATCGACCAGGAAGGCCGGCAGATGCACGGTGATGAACGCGAGCTGGAAGCCGCAGGTGAAGAAGCCGAGCACCAGCAGCACATAGGAGCGATGGCCGAAGGCTTCCGCGAGCGCCTTGGTGAAGGTCTGATCGTCTGCGGGTGCCGCGCTGGCGGAGCTTGCCGCCGGTGGCGTCGAGAGCGCCAGCGATAGCGGGATGATCAGCAGCATCAGGAAGCCGAACACGGTGAGTGCCTGCTGCCAGCCGAAATTGTCGATCAGAGCCACGCCGATCGGTGCGAACAGGAACTGCCCGAACGAGCCCGCCGCGGTGCCGGCACCGAGCGCAAGCCCGCGCTTCTCCGCGGGGAGCAGCTTGGTGAACGCCGACAGCACCAGGTTGAACGAGCAGCCGGCGAGACCGAAGCCGACCATGACACCCGCGCCGATGTTGAGCGACAGCGGCGTCGAGGAATAGCGCATCAACAGCAGGCCACCGGCATAGAGCAGCGCACCGGCGCACATCACGCGGAACAGGCCGAATCGATCGGCGACTGCGCCGGCGACCGGCTGGCCCAATCCCCACAGCAAATTCTGAAAAGCAATCGCAAGGCCGAACACGTCGCGGCCCCAGGCGTATTCATGGCTCATCGGCTGCACGAAGAAGCCCAGCGCCGAGCGCGGGCCGAAGCCAAGCATGCCGATGGCGCAGCCGCAAAGAATGATGATCGCCGGCGTACGCCAGGTCGAGGAACGTGCGGCCGGACCGAGCTCGCTTGCTTGAGTCGACATGGTGTTCCCCGTCTGTCGTTGGCGGATCCGGAATAGGCAGCCGCGGGTCAGCGTTTAATGCAAATGCATGAAAACCCCAAGTCAAAAATGGTTGCGTTCCACGAAGGACTGCCGCGGGAGCATTGCGTTTCATCGCGGCCCTGGACTTCGCAGTGGAATGTGTCTTGACGGGAATGTGTGCGGGGGGACCTAGCGGTCACGGGCCGGGCGTGTTATCTTCGATTTACTCAGATTGAGTATATATAGCTCTGACGAAACCTACCGGCCCTCTCGGCCGGATTTCTCGGGCTTCATATATACTCAATTCGAGCATAATTGACATGCACGGGAGGCTTCGATGCCGATCACTGGAATTTACGGCCCCGACGACTTTGCAGGCCGGCCGCAGGGCCAAACCCCCACCCTTCCCCGCACTGCGCCGGCGCGAACAGAGGCCGCGTTGCCGATGCCCTCGCTGGAATGGACCGATGAGGTCGAGCACGCCACCGCGCCGCTCTATGAGCGCGTCAAGCACGTGATCCCGCCGATCGAATGGCCGCTGATGGCGCCGACCATCAAGGCGATCAACGAGCTGAAGCAGGCGCGCGGCGCGGTGATCCTCGCGCACAACTACCAGGCCCCGGAGATCTTCCACTGCGTCGCCGACATCGGCGGCGACTCGCTCCAGCTTGCGGTCGAAGCCACCAAGGTGAAGGCCGGAATCATCGTCCAGTGCGGCGTGCACTTCATGGCGGAGACCTCAAAGCTGCTCAACCCGGACAAGACGGTGCTCATTCCGGACTCGCGCGCCGGCTGCTCACTCGCCGCCAGCATCACGGGCGCGGACGTGCGGCTGCTGCGTGAAAGATTTCCCGGCGTGCCTGTGGTCGCTTACGTCAACACCTCCGCGGAGGTGAAGGCCGAGGTCGACATCTGCTGCACGTCGTCGAACGCGGTGCAGGTGGTCGAGAGCCTGAACGCACCGACCGTGATCTTCCTGCCCGATCGCTATCTCGCCACCTATGTCGCCTCGAAGACCGACGTAAAAATCATCGCCTGGAAGGGCGCCTGCGAGGTTCACGAGCGCTTCAAGGGCGAAGAGCTGCGCGCCTTGCGCGAGGCCGATCCCTCCGTGCAGATCATCGCGCATCCCGAATGTCCGCCGGACGTGCTCGCCGAGGCCGACTTTACCGGCTCGACTGCGCACATGATCAACTGGGTGCGCGAGAAGCGGCCGCGGCGGCTCGTCATGATCACGGAATGCTCGATGGCCGACAATGTCCGCGCCGAGCTGCCCGACGTGGAGATGCTGCGCCCCTGCAATCTCTGCCCGCACATGAAGCGCATCACGCTGTCCAACATCCTGGAGAGCCTGCTGACACTCGGCGAGGAGGTCACGATCGATCCCGCGCTTGCGGAGCGTGCACGGCGCTCGGTCGAGCGGATGATCAATCTGAAGAATTGAAGGCGAACCATGACCAACAGCATCCACAACCTCACCCGTAGCACCGACGTCGTCATCGTCGGCGGCGGCCTTGCCGGACTCTTTTGCGCACTCAAGCTCGCGCCGCAGCCGGTGACCTTGATCTCAGCCGCCCCGCTTGGCCAGGGTGCATCGTCCGCCTGGGCGCAAGGCGGCATCGCCGCGGCGGTAGCCGAAGGCGACACGCCTGAAGCGCATGCCGCGGACACGATCGCCGTCGGCGGCGGCATCGTCGATGAGGCGGTCGCGCTCGGCATCGCGCGCGAGGCCGCACCGCGCATTCATGACCTTCTTGCCTATGGCGTGCCGTTCGATCGCGATCTCGAAGGCCGGCTTGCGGTGGGGCGGGAAGCCGCGCATTCCGCGCGACGCATCGTGCATGTGCGTGGTGATGGTGCAGGCGCGGCGATCATCGCGGCGCTGAGCGAGGCCGTGCGGCGGACGCCATCAATCCGCCTGATCGAAGGTTTTGTCACCGAAGCGCTGCTGACCGAGGACGGCGCCGTCACCGGGCTTCAATTGCGTGAGGCCGGCAACTTTGCAGCAAAGCCTGTGATGCTCGCCTCACGCGCGGTGGTGCTGGCGACCGGCGGCGTCGGCCATCTCTATGCCGTCACCACCAATCCGCGAGAGGCCAGCGGATCAGGGCTTGCGATCGCCGCGCGCGCCGGCGCCATCATCGCCGACCCCGAATTCGTGCAGTTTCACCCGACCGCCATCATGGTCGGGCGCGATCCGGCGCCGCTGGCGACCGAAGCGCTACGCGGCGAAGGGGCGACGCTGATCAACGGCAATGGCGAGCGCTTCATGCTTGCGCTCCATCCGCTCGCCGAGCTCGCGCCGCGCGATATCGTGGCCCGGGGCGTATTTGCCGAGATTGCGGCCGGACGCGGCGCGTTCCTCGATGCGCGGCAGGCTCTGGGTGCGCGCTTTGCAGAAAAGTTTCCGACCGTGCATGCGAGCTGCATCGCGGCCGGCATCGATCCGGCCACGCAGGCCATCCCGATCGCGCCGGCCGCGCATTATCACATGGGCGGCATCGCGGTGGACGCGCGCGGCCGCAGCTCGATCGACGGGCTCTGGGCCGGCGGCGAAGTGTCGTCCACCGGCGCGCACGGCGCCAACCGGCTTGCGTCGAATTCGCTCCTGGAGGCCGTCGTCTATGCCGCGCGTATCGCCGACGACATCGCCGGGCACACCATTCCCTCGCCTGCCCACATCCCCGATGCGCTGGTGACGCCGCGTGGCGGCGCACCGGATGCTGCGGCGGTGAAGCAGCTGCGCGCGACGATGAGTGCACATGTCGGCGTCATCCGCGACGATGACGGGCTTGCGGAGACCGTGCGCAGCTTTGCCGCGCTCGAACGTGAAGCCAGCAGTGTTGCTGTTCGCAACATGGCGATTTCGGCCCTGCTCGTTGCAGCCTCAGCCTGGACGCGGCGCGAGAGTCGCGGCGCGCATTTCCGCATCGACCATCCAGCGGACGTGCCTGCGCTGGCGCAGAGAACGATGACCACGCTCGCCGCAGCGCGCGAGGTCGCAGAAAACCTCACCGCACCTCTAATGCCGCGCACCGCGCAACCCATGATCGCCTGACGGAGTCTCCCATGATCACCCCGATCTCCCTGCTCTATCCCGACGCCTTCGTCTCGCCGCTCGCGATCGACGAGGCCGTGCATCGCGCGCTCGACGAGGACCTCGGCCGCGCCGGCGACATCACCTCACTGGCGACGATCCCGGAAGCAACAAGGGCGCAAGCCACCCTGGTCGCACGGCAATCCGGCGTGATCGCCGGCCTGCCGCTGGCGCTCGCGACGCTGCAAAAACTCTCGCCCGACATCGAGGTGCGCGCGGATGTTCGCGATGCCGCGCGCGTCGCCCGCGGGCAGCACGTGCTGACGATCTCGGGCCCGGCGCGCGCCATTCTCACCGCGGAGCGGACGGCGCTGAATTTCGTCGGGCGACTGTCGGGCGTCGCAACGCTGACGGCGGACTATGTCGCGCGCACCGAAGGCACCAGGATGCGGGTCTGCTGCACGCGAAAGACCACGCCGGGGTTGCGCGCGTTGGAAAAATACGCGGTGCGCTGCGGCGGCGGCTTCAACCATCGCTTCGGGCTCGACGATGCGATCCTGATCAAGGACAACCACATCGCGGTCGCCGGCGGCATCCGCCCCGTGCTGGAGCGCGCCCGCGCCCATGCCGGCCATCTCGTCAAGATCGAGATCGAGGTCGATACGTTACCGCAACTGCGTGAGGTGCTTGGCACCGGAATGGCTGACGCCGTGTTGCTCGACAACATGGACCTCGCGACGCTGCGCGAGGCTGTCAGGATGAACGAAGGCCGCCTCCAGCTGGAGGCCTCCGGCGGCGTCACGCTGGACTCGATCGCGGCCATCGCGGCGACGGGCGTCGACTACGCCTCATCCGGCGCGCTGACGCATTCGGCGCCGAACTTCGACTGCGCGCTGGATATCGAGGCGTGAGGCGGTCTCTCCGTCATGGCCGGGCTTGTCCCGGCCATCCACGCCTTGCCATGCGGTCCGAAGAACGTGGATGCCCGGGACAAGCCCGGGCATGACGATCTCTTGATGAATGCTCACCGCCGCTCGCTCACACCCATCTCGGCAGAGCTCTTGGCTTCCTGCGCGAGCTCGGCGGAGAGTGCGGCGGTCTGCGCTGGCGTCCCCCAGCTCGGTTCCTCGCTGCCATCGCCCCAGTTGCGCGGCCGATAGAAGGTGTGCACGCCGGTCTTGTACATCTTCTTCATTTCGGCGACCCAGGACGGACGTACCCAATAGGCGTGGTAGTGCGTGGACTTTCCGACTTCGGGCAACCAGATCTGGCCGTCGAGCATCGCCTTCGAGATCTTCTTGGCGCGCTCCCACATCTCGGGTTCGCGGATCACGTCCGGATTGTTGTCGCAGGCGAAGGTGAACTGGCAGGCGAAATGGCGGTGCTTGTTCTGATAGACCGCGCCGCACACGGTATCAGGATATTTGCCGGAGAACACGCGGTTCATCACCACCTGCGCCACCGCCATCTGGCCGCGCACGGCCTCGCCGCGGGATTCGAAGTAGATGGCTTCGGCGAGGCACTTCTCCGACTTCGCGCGCGACTTGTCGTCGAGGGCGAGCCGCTCCGCCGGCGATTTGGCGCGCTGGTTGTCGGCGTTGACCTCGCCTTTCGGCGCGACGCTCTCGCCGCTCTCGATGTCTTTCGCAATATCAGCCGTCGGGGGCGTCAGCGAGGCCGTCACCTTCATGTCGGGGTCGGGCATCACGATCAGCGGCTCGGCGCCGGGCTGCCAGCTCTCGATGCTCTCGAGATTGCCGCCGAGCGAGGAACTGCCGAAGAACAGGTTCGAGGTTTTCACGCGGAAAGGATCGCGCGGCTGTGCCGCCGGAAGGGTGGCCTGCTTCAGCGCGTCGAGCGGCTGGACTGCGAACGCGCGCGCGGCGTCACTGGCTTGCGGCGGATTGGCATATTGCGGCAGCGGCGGCGCACGCAGCGCTTCCGCAAGCTCCGGATCGAGCGCGGCCGCGGACTCAGGCGACATGGCTTGCGACATCACCTGTGGCAACGCGACGGTCTTGGCGCCGAATACCGAGCTGTTCGACGTCGCGGGATCTTCCTGCGCGGGCGTGGCGGCTGGTGCGCCCGCTTCGGGAGCCTGCGTCGGTGTGAGCGTTGCGAGGCGATCACCCTTCATGGAGCGATCGACCTTGGGAAAATCGGCCGCCTGGTAGCGCGGCGGCGCCTGCAGCGCCGGATTACGGCCGATTGCGCCGGTGACGTCGCGGCCATCGAGGCTTGCGAGGCGAACCAACGCGCTCTGCGGAACCGAGGTGCCGATGGGGCGGGAAAAGCTGTAGGTGGCGAGCTGGATCGAGGACGCCGCGGAATAGACCTGCCTCTGCCAACGCTCGGCGACGCCAGGCTGACGGGCCAGTAAAGAGGCAATGTCCTGATAGCCGGTCTCTCTCGGCATCAATGCGAAGATGCAGAGACCGATGCCGAAGGACGCGAACCGCGCGCCCTTCGGATGGTTACGCAACACTGACATCAACACGCTCACGCTAGGCTTACGCTAGAAAAATCGACCCGCAGTACATCCGTGCAATTCGATCTTTATCGTGAGTATCTAATTTAGGTTGCTGGGGCGTTAATCGGCGTTGCGCGCGCGGCACACTCAAGCGATTGCAGGTGTTTTCCCGGAGCGATGATGCGTGTTGGTAAATGTCCGCTGACTTGAGGCGGTAAATATCTGGTCAACGCGCATGGTAAAGGAACTCTTGCGCGCACGTATCATTACGGTACGCGTGATGGGCTCCAGGTGTTGCGCATTGACGATGCGAAAGCAGACTCCTCACCGTCACCCTGAGGTGGCCGCTTCTTCAGCGGCCCTCGAAGGGCGACGGCCCGGCTGCATCCCGGCCGTGCATCCTTCGAGGCTCCCGATGGGACGCGTTGCGTCCCATCGCTCGCACCTCAGGATGACGGAACGACCAACTGCGCAAATTCAATGACGTGGGGAGAGAGCGGTGCGCAAAATGAAAAGAAGCGGGGTTTGGCCCCGCCTCTTCGCATTCAACATTTCAAACTCTTCTTACGCCTGGCTCGCGACCGCCTTGCCGAGCGCGGCTTGCGCGGCGGCGAGTCGCGCGATCGGAACGCGGTAGGGCGAGCACGACACATAGTCGAGGCCAATGTCGTGGCAGAAGGCGACGGAAGCGGGATCGCCGCCGTGCTCGCCGCAGATGCCAACCTTGAGCTTCGGGCGCGTCTTGCGGCCGCGCGCGACGCCGATCTTGACGAGCTCGCCGACACCTTCCTGGTCGAGGGCCACGAAGGGATCGATCGGGAGGATGCCCTTGGACACGTAGGTCCCGAGGAAGCTCGCGGCGTCGTCGCGGCTGATGCCGTAAGTCGTTTGCGTCAGATCGTTGGTGCCGAAGGAGAAGAACTCGGCACTCTCCGCGATCTCGGCCGCGAGCAGGCAGGCGCGCGGCAACTCGATCATGGTGCCGACCTGATAGGTCAGCTTGGTGTTGGTGTCGCGCATCACTGCTTTCGCGGTGGAATCGATCCGCGCCTTAACGAGGTCGAGCTCCATCTTGGTCGCGATCAGCGGCACCATCACCTCGAGGCCGACGGCCTTGCCGGTGCGCTTCTCGGCCTCGACGGCGGCTTCGAAGATCGCACGCGCCTGCATCTCGGCGATTTCAGGATACGCGATCGCGATACGGCAGCCGCGGAAGCCGAGCATCGGATTGAACTCCGAAAGCTCGCGCGCGCGGTCGGCCAGGCGCCGCGGGTCGGTGTTCATGGCACGCGCCACTTCCTCGACCTCGGCATGGGTGTGCGGCAGGAACTCGTGCAGCGGCGGATCGAGCAGGCGGATCGTGACGGGCAGGCCCTTCATGATCTCAAACAGCTCGACGAAGTCGGCACGCTGCATCGGCAGCAGCTTCGCAAGCGCGGCACGGCGCGACTGCTCGTCCTCGGACAGGATCATCTCGCGCACGGTGCGGATGCGGGTCTCCTCGAAGAACATGTGCTCGGTACGGCAGAGGCCGATGCCTTCCGCGCCGAACTTGATCGCGGTGCGCGCATCGTCGGGCGTGTCGCCATTGACGCGAACGCCGATCTTGCGGACCTGGTCGGCCCACTTCATCAGCGTACCGAACTCGCCCGAAAGCTCCGGCTCGATCATCGGCATCCGGCCGGCGAGCACCTGGCCGAGCGACCCGTCGATGGTGATGACGTCTCCGGTCTTGTAGGTGCGCGAGCCGATGCTCATGGTGCCGCGGCCATAGTCGACGCGGATGGTGCCGCAGCCGGAGACGCAGGGCTTGCCCATGCCGCGCGCGACCACGGCGGCGTGCGAGGTCATGCCGCCGCGGGTGGTCAAGATGCCTTCGGCGGCGTGCATGCCGTGGATGTCTTCCGGGCTGGTCTCGATGCGGACCAGGATGACCTTGCGTCCGTCGCCCTGAAGCTTGGCCGCTTCGTCCGAGGAGAACACGATCTCGCCGGAGGCAGCACCTGGCGAAGCCGGCAGGCCAGTCGCGATCACGTCGCGCTTGGCGTCGGGATCGATGGTCGGATGCAACAGCTGGTCGAGCGAGGCGGGATCGATCCGCGTCACCGCTTCATTCTTGGTGATCAGGCCCTCATTGGCGAGTTCGACCGCGATGCGCAGCGCCGCTTTCGCGGTGCGCTTGCCGCCGCGGGTCTGGAGCATCCAGAGCTTGCCCTGCTCGACCGTGAACTCCATGTCCTGCATGTCGCGGTAGTGCTTCTCGAGCAGCGTGTAGATCCGCGTCAGCTCCTTGAAGGCCTCCGGCATCGCCGCTTCCATCGACGCCTTGTCGGAGCCGGATTCCTTGCGCGCGTCCTCCGTGATGTCCTGCGGCGTGCGGATGCCCGCCACCACGTCCTCACCTTGCGCGTTGATCAGGAACTCGCCGTAGAGCTTGCTCTCGCCGGTCGAGGGATTGCGGGTGAAGGCAACGCCGGTCGCCGACGTGTCGCCCATGTTGCCGAACACCATGGCCTGCACGTTGACCGCGGTGCCCCAGGATTCCGGAATGTCGTGCAGCTTGCGGTAGGTCACCGCACGCGCGTTCATCCAGGATGAGAACACAGCACCAATCGCGCCCCAGAGCTGGTCGTGCGGATCCTGCGGAAAGTCCTTGCCGGTCTCGCGGGCGACCGCGTCCTTGTACTTGCCGACCAGCTCGACCCAGTCCTCGGCCGACAGATCGGTGTCGAGCGTGTAGCCCTGGCTGTCCTTGAAGGTGTCGAGGATTTCCTCGAAGTGATGATGCTCGAAGCCGAGCACCACGTCCGAATACATGGTGATGAAGCGGCGATAGCTGTCATAGGCGAAGCGGCGGTCACCTGACAGTTCCGAGAGCGCTTCCACGGTCTCGTCGTTGAGGCCGAGGTTGAGCACGGTGTCCATCATGCCCGGCATCGAGGCGCGCGCGCCGGAGCGCACGGAGACCAGCAGCGGATTCTTGGTGTCGCCGAACACCTTGCCGGTCAACTTGCCGACATGGTCGAGCGCCTTCTCAACCTGCGACTGCAATTCCTTCGGATAGGATTTGTCGTGCGCGTAGAAATAGGTGCAGACCGAGGTTGGGATGGTGAACCCGGGAGGCACGGGAAGGCCGAGATTGGCCATCTCGGCGAGGTTGGCGCCCTTGCCGCCGAGCAGGTCGCGCATCTCGGCTTTGCCCTCGGCCTTGCCGTCACCGAATGTGAACACCCATTTGCCAGCCTTGGCGGCGGCTGGCGCGGCCTTCTTCGGTGCGACCTTCGGCGCAACCGGCTTGGTCACAGCCTTCGCGGCGGGCTTGGCGGCCGGCTTCGAGACCGGCTTGGCAGCGGCTTTCGCCGGGGCCTTGGCAACCGGCTTGGGAGCGCTCTTGGCGAGCGCCTTACGGGCCGCCGGCGCGGCCTTCGCCTTGGCGGAGGGCTTTGATTTCGCTGCAGTTTTAGAAGGCTTCGAGGCGGCTTTGGCCATAGCTTGCACACAACCTGCGAGAGGAATGGGAAATCGCGCGCCTTACACCACTTTGGGCAGGCCCGCGCAAGTCGAAGAGTTCCGGAAAATGAAGGCCTAGAGATGGAGCCACTTCAATAATCCGAGCCCGATCGCACCATTTATGATGAGAAAGATCGCGACAATCAGGTTCAGCAGGCGCGGCATGATCAGAATGAGCACGCCCGCAAGCAGCGACAGGATCGGCGAGATGTGGGCGACGGTGATGTGCATGGATTGTCTTTCCGTACGTTAAGGCGAATCGCGGCCGGATCATACCGGACCGGGTTCCGCGGGTAGAGACGCGCAAGACGCGAGCGGGTTCCCGGCTTCGCGAAATCTGCCCGAAAATGCCGCGTATGCGGCAGGCGTTTTCCGGAACATCGCGCGCGTCGCAGCATTGGCAACCGGTCGCGCCGCTGGCGCCGGCTGAATCATGTCGAAGGAGTTGCCCATGCGGAACAGGATTCTCGCTCTCGCAACGCTTGGCGTTGCGCTCGGTGCGCCGATCGCGGCACAGGCGCAAACCGGCATTACGGTGGGGCGCGCGCCCGTCGTGGTCGAAGGTGGCCCAACGATTACGGTCGAACAGCGGCCGGCTTTCCGCGACTATGTCGTCGAACAACGTGTGCCGGCCTTCCGTATCCCGGATCGCGTGGTGGTCGGCGCCACCTTACCCGAAAGCGGCGTCACCTATTATGACGTGCCGCAACGTTTCGGCGCCACGACCTATCGCTACACCGTCGTGAACGGCGAGACCGTGCTGGTCGAGCCGCGCTCGCGCCGCATCGTCGAGGTGATGGACTAACGCTGCCGCTCAACTCGATGTCCGACGCGTCAAATCAGGCTGACGCGTGAAGCTTGTCGCGGACATCAGGCCCCGCCCGGTCTTCCCCCCGCCGGGCGGGGCACTTTTTGTAGGGCATGCCCTCGTGTCCCGGGCAAGCGAAGCGCAGACCCGGGACACAGAAGCCACGAACTCGCGGCAAGCATGGGCCCCGGCTCTGCAGCGCACCGCCAAGTGGCGCTGCGCTGCGTCCGGGGCACGAGATCAATCCTGGATCTTCGAGAAATCCGCGACCGCGCGCGTGGCACTGCGAATCTCGTTGAGCAGCTTCAACCGGTTCTCACGCACCTTTGGATCGTCGTCGTTGACGCGCACCTTGTCGAAGAACGCATCCACCGGCGGACGCAGCTTGGCCATTGCGCTCATCGCGGCCGCAAAGTCCTCCTTAGCGACGGCGGCACTTGCTTCCGCCTTCACCTCGCCGATCGCCTTGGCCAGCGCCTTCTCCTCATCGAGGCCATAGAGCGCAGCATCCGGCGCGCCGTCGAACGTGCGCTTGTCCTTCTTCTCCTCGATGCCGAGGATATTGCTGGCGCGCTTGATGCCGGCGAGCAGGTTCTTGCCGTCGTCGGTCTCGAGGAATTTGCCGAGCGCCTCGACACGGCGGACGATCATCAGCAGATCATCCTGGCCACCGAGCGCGAACACGGCATCGACGAGATCGTGACGCGCGCCCTGCTCGCGGAGCTGGACCTTGAGGCGGTCGGCGAAGAAGGCGAGGAGTTCTGATGAAACTTCCTTCAGACCACGAAGCTCTCGTAGATAGTGATGTCGACGACTGGCCTCGCGAATCTTCGTCATGGCCTCTTGATCAATTCGCTGTTTGCGCGCCTCCGGCGTAAACAGCGCATCGTCATCGATGATCTTATCGATATTTTCCGCGAACATAGCCTCAAGCTCCAAGGAGCGCGGAACCCTGATCTTCGACATCAAAGTCATCATCTCGGGCTTCCAAGTAAATTTTCTGGCTTCGATTACCGGTGGGCGACCAGCCATTTGGGCAAACATCGATCGATATGCATTCCTGATAATATGGTTGAATTCAATCTTGAGCTGATTTTCTAGCACCAGCCGGATTACACCCAACGCCGCGCGACGGAGAGCGTACGGGTCCTTGCTTCCCGTCGGCTTTTCGTCAATCGCCCAGAACCCGACGAGAGTGTCGATCTTGTCGGCGAGCGCGACAGCGACACTGACTGGTTCCGTCGGAACGCGATCTGCCGGACCTTGCGGCTTGTAATGCTCTTCGCAGGCGGCGGCGACGGAAGCGTCCTCGCCCTGGGCCAGCGCATAGTATTTGCCCATCAGGCCCTGCACCTCAGGGAATTCGCCGACGACTTCGGTCAGCAGATCCGCCTTCGCCAGATGTGCCGCGCGCGTTGCTTTCGCGACATCGGCGCCGACCAGCGGCGCGATCTCGGCGGCAAGGCGCTCAAGGCGCTCGATGCGCTCCGCCTGCGTCCCTAGCTTCTCGTGGAACACGATCTGCTCGAATTTCGGCAGCCGATCTTGCAGCTTCGTCTTCAGGTCCGTCTCGTAGAAGAACTTCGCATCCGACAGGCGCGGACGGATCACGCGCTCGTTGCCTGAGACGATGACCCGGCCGCCGTCAGCCGCCTCGATATTCGCCGTGAGCACGAACTTGTTGGTCAGCTTGCCCGTCTTGGCATCCCTGACCACAAAGCACTTCTGGTTGTTGCGGATGGTGGCGCGGATCACCTCTTCCGGGATCGCGAGATACTCTTCTTCGAACGACCCCATCATGACGACCGGCCATTCGACGAGCCCCGAGACTTCGTCCAGCAGCACCTGATCTTCGACGAGCTCAAAACCTTGCGCGAAGGTCAGCTCCTTGGCGTCCGCAAAGATGATGTCCTTGCGCGCCTGCGGATCGAGGATGACCTTTGCCGCCTTCAGCTTGGCTTCGTAGTCCTCGAAGCGGCGCACGTTAATCGCATCCGGCGCCATGAAGCGATGGCCGTAGGTGGTCTGGCCGGTTGCGATTCCGTCGACCTCGAACTTCACGACATCGGGTTCTTCGGTCTCGGGCCCGAAGGTTGCGGTGATCGCGTGCAGCGGACGCACCCAGCTCAGCGAGCCCGGCTTGCCGGAGCGCGCGCCCCAGCGCATCGATTTCGGCCAGGGGAAGGTGCGGATGATGACGGGCAGGATTTCCGCGAGCACATCGATCGCATCGCGGCCGGGCTTCTCGATCAAGCCGATGTAGAAATCACCCTTGGGGTCGCGCTGGATCTTGGCTTCGTCGAGCGATTTCAGACCTGTCGCCTTCAGAAAACCCTGCACGGCCGCATCGGGCGCGCCGACTTTCGGTCCGCGGCGTTCGGTCTTGAGGTCGGGCTGGCGCGCGGGAATGCCGTGCACGGTGAGCGCAAGGCGACGCGGCGTCGCGAAGGCTTTCGCGCCCTCGTAGACGAGGCCTTCGGCAACGAGCTTGTCGGTGACCATGCGGCGCAGATCGTCGGCCGCCTTGGCCTGCATCCGCGCGGGGATCTCTTCCGAGAACAGTTCAAGCAAAAGTTCGGGCATCAGGCCGCTCCGCCCGCTTCAGTATGGATCCAGGCCTCGCCGCAGGCTTTTGCCAGTTCGCGCACGCGCAAGATGTAGCTCTGCCGCTCGGTCACGGAGATCACGCCGCGCGCATCGAGCAGATTGAAAACGTGGCTCGCCTTGATGCACTGGTCATAGGCCGGCAGCGCCATCAGATGCGCCTCGCGCTTCTCATCCTTCCAGCCGGCATCGAGATATTTGCGGCACGCGGCTTCCGCCATCTTGAACTGCTCGAACAGCATCGCGGTGTCGGCGACTTCAAAGTTGTGCTTCGAATATTCCCGCTCGGCCTGCAGGAAGACATCGCCATAAGTGACCTTCTGATCACCCTCGCGGCCATTAAAATTGAGGTCGTAGACGCGGTCGACGCCCTGCACATACATCGCGAGGCGCTCGAGCCCGTAGGTGAGCTCGCCCGCGACCGGCGCGCATTCAAAACCCGCGACCTGCTGGAAATAGGTGAACTGGCTGACTTCCATGCCGTCGCACCAGCATTCCCAGCCGAGACCCCAGGCGCCCAGCGTCGGGCTCTCCCAGTCGTCCTCGACGAAGCGGATGTCGTGCACGGCGGAATCGATGCCGATCGCGGCGAGCGACTTCAGGTAGAGCTCCTGGAGGTTCGGCGGCGACGGCTTCATGATCACCTGGAACTGGTAGTAGTGCTGCATCCGATTCGGATTCTCGCCGTAGCGGCCATCCTTGGGCCGGCGCGAGGGCTGCACATAGGCGGCATTCCAAGGCTTTGGCCCGAGCGCGCGCAGCGTGGTCGCCGGATGGAAGGTGCCTGCGCCCATCTCCATGTCGTAGGGCTGCAGGATCACGCAGCCCTGCTCGGCCCAGAAGGTCTGGAGCGCGAGGATAAAACCCTGGAACGAACGTTCCGGGCGCATATGGGCGGGCAATGAGGCGTCCATCGTCAGATCAGGCTCTCGCGGGGGGTTTTGAATCGCGCGGGACCGTATCGACGGCGGGGGTGGGAATCAAGGCAAAGGGGCGGATTCGGGCCCGGTTCTCTCCGTCATGGCCGGGCTTGTCCCGGCCATCCACGACCTTTCTCGCGGCACGAAGAACGTGGATGCCCGGGACAAGCCCGGACATGACAAGTGGCGCTAACTAACCCGGCCGATAAGCCCCGGTCACGGGGTCACGCTTCAGCGTCTGGATATTCCCCATATGGGCGGCCTCGGCGACGCGCGAGAGGCGCATCTCCTCCAGCTCCTGGTTGATCCGGACAGCGGTCTTATACGCCCAGCGGACCACGGCAAGCCCGCCCAGGACGCCTGCGAATGCGACGAACGGCATCGGTCGTTCCTTGTTCACAATGCTCACCCCCCATACGCATTCTCGCGCAGACCAGGCCGCGCCGCAATTGGCTCGGCCCGGACCAAATGGCGCGGGCGGGCTCCGCCTAGAACCCGAATTTCGCCCAAATCGCGCGCGTCTCGACCGCCGAGATCAGATCGTCCGGCAACCCGGCCATTGATTCCATGGCCGAAAGCTGGCCCGCACCCGGCGATTTCCGCCCCAAAAGGCCGGACAGCAACCCGGTCGGCTGCGCAATGACGGGGGTGAGAACCTTCTCGCCATAGCGGGCACGAAGAGTTGAGCGCAGATCGCCGATGCTGTCGGCGAGCCCCAGCGCGATTGAACTCTCGCCGGCCCAGTATTCGCCCGTGAATAGCGTGTCGTCGCTGCCCTTGAGGCGCGCACCGCGGCTGTCCTTCACCAAGGCAATGAATATCTGGTGGATCTCGCGCTGAAGCGCCTTCAGCTTGGCGACGTCGTCGGGGTTTTCGGGCAGGAACGGATCGAGCATCGCCTTGTGCGCGCCGGCCGTGTAGAGGCGCCGCTCGATGCCGAGCCGCTTGATCGCCTCCTGGAAACCAAAACTGCCGCCGACCACGCCGATCGAACCGAGAATCGATGATGGATCGCAAATGATCTCATCGCCGGCGCAGGCGATCATGTAGCCGCCGGACGCCGCGACGTCCTCGACGAACACCAGCACCGGCAGCTTCTTCTCCGCCGCGAGCTGCTTGATGCGCAGATAGATCTGGCGCGACTGCACCGGCGAGCCGCCGGGCGAGTTGATCACCAGCGCCACCGCCTTGGCGTTGCGCATCGAAAAGGCCCGCTCCAGCACGCGCGCGACGCCCGCGAGCGACATGCCCGGGCGCAGCGGCGTCACCGCACCAATCACGCCGGAGAGTCGCACCACCGGCACGACGGCCGTGCCGGGGCGGAAGCGCGCCGGCAGATATTGCATGAGCTTGTCGGCCAGGCCGGAACTCCCACGATCGTTCAATTGTTCAGCCATGCCGCTACCTCTGGTTAACCATTTCTTATCACGCGAGTGTCATTGGAAGTGCCTGGAACGTGTTTTGCAGATTCCTCGTTGGGAAGCTGCAATGAAGCAGCGGAGGAAACGTCATGAAGATCTACCTGCTGATGCTGCTGATCGGTGCGCTTTTCATGGCGATCCGCTTGACGTCCCCGCAAGAACAGCAGTCGGAATCGCTTCCGCAGTAAGCCATCACGGTTCCACCAGGGGTAGAACCGATCGTCCCTCCAGAATATCCATCACCTCTTTTTTAGGCACGCGTGACTCTTCGTTAAGCATGAGACCCGGCAACAATCGCGTCGGAGCTCTGCCGCCTTTGGTCGCGCGCACCAGTACGCGGATCGCGGGCCGTCCCGCTTCGCCGTGAATCGGCAGGACCACAAAGCTGCCGAAGCCGCGTGACAGCGCTGCCAAAACATCCGTGATCCCATCTGCGCGCCAGATCAATGTCAGCGCGCCATTCGATCGGAGGATACGCCGCGCTGCATGCACCCACGCATGCAGCGTCTCCTCCGTCGCCACATGCGCGCTGTGGCGCATCTGGTCCGGCGAGCCGCGATGCCGCACCGGATCGTTGAAGGGCGGGTTGGTCAGCACCACGTCGACACTGTCGGGCCCGAGCCCATGTATCGAGAACGCCTGCGCATCGGCCGTGACGTCAAGCACCATCACCTCGGCGGCAATCGCATTCGCCGCCGCATTGGCGCGCGCGAGTTCCGCGAGCTCCGGATCGATCTCGACCAGGCTGAGCTTGACGCCCGCCACACGCCGGGCGAGCGCCAGCCCCGCGGTGCCGATGCCGGCGCCGAGATCGACCACGCGGTCGCCCGCGTGAGCCTCCGTCGCCGCCGCGAGCAGGATCGCGTCATGGCCGGCGCGATGGCCGGACCGCTTCTGCTTCAGCCGCAACTGACCGCCGAGAAAGGCGTCCTCGGTGATATCGGGTGCGGCCTCAATCATCGCCGCGCAGTTCGTGGCTGAGGCCGGCGTCGGTGAGAAGTTCCCTGGCCTCCCGGGCGTCGTCCTCATGGACCAGGATCCGCCGCGGCAAAATGCCGAGCGAGCCCTCGATGATGCTCATGTTCTGGTCCAG
Source organism: Bradyrhizobium betae (assembly GCF_004123905.1). GTDB lineage: Bacteria > Pseudomonadota > Alphaproteobacteria > Rhizobiales > Xanthobacteraceae > Bradyrhizobium > Bradyrhizobium betae_A. Next base: position 59,933 of record NZ_MZXW01000006.1, on the reverse strand, counting down.
CACCAGATGATGGATGTTGGCGCCGTCGAGCAGCGCGCCGATCGCTGACACCAGCACCATATCGTTGGTTCGAACCAGTTCACGCAAAACTGAGGTCTCCTGCCCGAAGGGGGCTAAAGGGGCAAATGTCAATGGTTCCGCAGGCCTTGCCGCATCCGCCGCCAGTTTCTATTGTATTTCCATCAGAATAGCCCTTCCGGGGCAAATATTGGAGACCGGCGTGGCCGTCATCGTACCTTTCGAAACTCCCGGCGCGTCGATCGAACAGCTGGTTGCCCTTGTCGCCGGTGACATGGAGCGCGTCAACGCCACGATCCTGTCGCGGACCGGGTCTGATGTGACCATGATCCCGGAGGTCGCCAACCATCTGATCTCCTCCGGGGGCAAGCGGCTGCGGCCGATGCTGACGCTCGCCATGGCCAACCTCGCCGGCTACACCGGCGACGGCCACATCAAGCTCGCCGCGTCCGTCGAGTTCATGCACACCGCCACGCTCCTGCACGACGACGTCGTCGACGAGAGCGAAATGCGCCGCGGAAAACTCTCGGCGCGCATGCTCTGGGGCAACGAGGCGAGCGTGCTGGTCGGCGACTTCCTGCTCGGACAAGCCTTCCGCATGATGGTCGAGGTCGGCTCGCTCCGCGCGCTGGACATTCTCTCCGCGGCTGCCGCCACCATCGCCGAGGGCGAGGTGATGCAGCTTGCCGCCGCCAAAAACACCGCGACCACCGAGGACGAATATCTCGCCGTGATCCGCGGCAAGACCGCCGAGCTGTTCGCGGCCGCCTGCGAGGTCGGCCCTGTCATCGCCAACCGCCCGAAGGCGGAGCAAACCGCCTGCCGCTCGGTCGGCATGAATCTCGGCATCGCCTTCCAGCTGGTCGACGACGTGCTCGACTATGGCGGCAAGAGCGCAAAACTCGGCAAGAACACCGGCGACGACTTTCGCGAGGGCAAGATCACGCTGCCAGTGGTACTCGCCTTCCGCCGCGGCAACGACACCGAGCGCGCCTTCTGGATCAAGGCGCTCGAGCGCGGCGAGATCGGCGACAGCGACCTCGATCACGCCATCGGGTTGATGAACAAGCACCGCGCACTCGAGGACACGATCAGCCGCGCCCACCACTACGGCGCCATGGCCGTCGACGCGCTGGCGCTGTTCCCGTCCTCGCCGATGAAGAGCGCGCTGGAGCAGGTGGTGGCGTTCTGCCTGGCGCGGTCGCACTGAGCGCGGTCGTCCCAACGCCGCTATCGCTGCCGCACTGCCGCTAGCCTGTCGCCCTTCAGCGACAACCGCTTCGCGGTTGCGCGCGGGTGACGGCGTTGGATTAGTGCGCGATGCCCCCACATGGTCATTGCGAGCGCAGCGAAGCAATCCAGAATCCCTCCGCGGCGACGGTCTGGATTGCTTCGCTACGCTCGCAATGACGGAGAGCTAGACAGCCACGCACTCCTCTCGTGTCCCGGACGCGCTGCAGCGTGCAACGCGCAGAGCCGGGACCCACGCGACACCCAGTGATCGGCAACATGGGCCCCGGCTCTGCAGCGCACCGCTAAGAGGCGCTGCGTTGCGTCCGGGGCACGAGAGCGGCTCAGCCTCGCCCACCGTACATCTCACCACCGGACAGGTTTTGTCACCGCCAACTCCGCTTCGCTCTCCACCCGTATCCGCCCACCCAGTAGCTTGCATTTTGCAAGTCACTAACCTACCTTCCCGCCATGCAGCCCAAATCCCCCTCCATCCTGGAATGCCCGGTCGGTCGCGCCGTGGAGACAGTCGGCGAATGGTGGAGCATCTTGATCCTGCGGGATGCGTTTCAGGGCTCGACGAAGTTCGACGAATTCTCGCAGAGCCTCGGCATCGCGCCGAACATCCTGTCGCGGCGGCTGACCCATCTCACCAAGAGCGGCATGTTCGTCCGCCGCCGCTACAACGAACGCCCGCCGCGTTACGAATATGTGCTGACGAACAAGGCGCGGGATTTCTTCCCCGTGATCGCTACGCTGCTCGCCTGGGGCAACAAGCATCTCGCCCCGAAGGGCGAAGCCATCCTGCTGGCGAACCGGGATGACGTCCGCCCGTTCGATCCGGTCGTCGTCGACGCCGCCGACATGCGTCCGATCACGCTCGCCAATGCGGTCGTCGTTGCAGGTCCGCGCGCCAGCCGCGGGATGCGCGCGCGGCTCGCCTCGCTCAAAGCCATGAACCCGGCCGTTGCGCCGGCTGGAGACTGACATGCGTCGTATCGTCGTGACAGGCATGGGCGCGGTGTCGCCGCTCGGCTGCGGTGTCGAACTGTCCTGGCGCCGACTGCTCGCCGGCCAGAGCGGACTGCGCCCGCTGCCCGAATGGGCGCAAGCCCTGCCCGCGCGCATTGCCGGGCTCGTGCCTGACAAGGCCGATGATGCCGACGGCGGCTTCGATCCCGCGCAAGCCGCCGCGCCAAAAGACCAGCGCAAGATGGATCGCTTTATCCTGTTCGCGCTGCTCGCCACCGCGGAAGCGATCGCGCAAGCGAAATGGACGCCGCAGGACGCGAGCGCGCTGGAACGCACCGCGACAATCATCGCCTCCGGCGTTGGCGGCTTCCCGGCGATGGCGGAGGCGGTGCGCATCACCGAGCACCGCGGCGCGCGCCGGCTCTCGCCGTTCACGATCCCCTCGTTCCTTGCCAATCTCGCCGCCGGCCACGTCTCGATCAAATACGGCTACAAGGGCGCGCTGGGCACGCCCGTTACGGCCTGTGCCGCCGGCGTGCAGGCGATCGGCGATGCTGCGCGCATGATCCGCGCCGGCGAAGCCGATGTCGCCATCTGCGGCGGCGCGGAGGCCTGCATCGATATCGTCAGCCTCGGCGGCTTTGCCGCGGCACGCGCGCTATCGAGCTCCTTTAACGACGAGCCCGCCCGCGCCTCGCGCCCGTTCGATCGCGACCGCGAGGGATTTGTGATGGGCGAAGGTGCCGGCATTTTGGTGATCGAGGATCTCGAGCACGCGCTGGCCCGTGGCGCGACGCCGATCGCGGAAATCATCGGCTACGGCACGACCGCAGACGCCTATCACATGACCTCGGGTCCGCCCGATGGCGACGGCGCACGTCGCGCCATGGAGATCGCACTACGCCAGGCGAAGCTTGAACCCACGGACTTGCAGCATCTGAACGCGCATGCGACGTCAACGCCGGCTGGCGACGAGAGCGAGCTTGGCGCCATCGCCGCGCTGTTCGGCCGGAACCGAAACATCGCTGTCAGCGCGACGAAATCAGCCACCGGCCATCTGCTCGGCGCCGCCGGCGGGCTGGAAGCGATCTTCACGATCCTCGCCCTGCGCGACCAGATCGCGCCGCCGACGCTCAATCTCGAAAACCCCGATCCCGGCGCTGATGGCATCGACATCGTCTCAGGCGCCGCACGGCCGATGCCGATGCAGCACGCCATCTCCAACGGGTTTGGCTTCGGCGGGGTCAACGCCAGCGCGATCTTCCGCCGGATGGACTAAATGACGGGCCTCTAAATGAGAAGCCTCTCAACGAGAAGCCTTGCAATCGCGGCGCGCTGCGCTACGAAAACGGGATGATCGAAACGAATTTCTGGCTGTTCCTGGCCGCAGCCTGTCTCATTGCCGCCGTTCCCGGCCCCGGCATCTTCTACGTCGCGGCGCGGACCTTGTCGGAAGGGCGTGGCAGCGGCTTTGCCTCGACCGCAGGCACGGCGCTGGGCGGGCTGGTTCATGTCGTGGCGGGCAGCCTCGGCATCTCCGCGATCATCCTTGCCAGCGCGGAGCTGTTTGCCGCGATCAAATTCGTCGGTGCGCTCTATCTGGTCTGGCTCGGCATCAAGACGTTTCGCAATGCCGGCCGCGCGCTGTCGCTGGCGAGCGAGCCCGTCGGCGATAAGCGCGCGTTCCGCGATGGCGTGCTGGTCGAGGCTTTGAACCCGAAGACCGCGGCGTTCTTCCTCGCCTTCATTCCGCAATTCCTCGATCCCGCGGGATCGAACCCCACGCTGCAATTCATCGTGCTCGGCGCAATCTCGGTGACGCTGAACACACTCGTCGATGTCATTGTGGTGCTGATGGCCGCGGCAACGCGTACACAGCTGGTCGGCCGGCCGAACCTGATGCGGCGCCTCACCCAGGGCTCCGGCCTCTTCATCGCGGGCCTCGGCCTCTCGCTCGCGCTGGCGCGGCGGCCCGTCAATGGCTAGCGCCCCGCAAAGCCGCTTCTATGAATCGCACCGACTGCGGCTGCATTATGCCGATTGGGGCAACGACGGCGCGCCGCCCCTGATCCTGGTCCATGGCGGCCGTGATCATTGCCGGAGCTGGGACGCGATTGCCCGTGCGCTGCAGCCGCATTTTCACGTGATTGCGCCCGATTTGCGCGGCCACGGCGATTCCGACTGGACCAAAGGCGGCAGCTACGCGCTGACGGAGTATGTCTACGATCTCGCCCAGCTCGTCCGTAGTGTCGCAGCGCCTCAAATCACTCTCGTCGGTCACTCGATGGGCGGCATGGTGAGCCTGATTTTCACGGGATCATTCCCCGAACAGGTCTCGAAGCTGGTCGTGCTCGACGGCGTGACCATGCTGCCGGATTCGCCGAAGGCCCCAACGCATGAGCGCATCAGCAAATGGGTCGGCCAGCTCGACAGGTTGCACGACCGCACACCGCGCCGTTATGCGACGCTCGCGGACGCGGCCGCACAGATGGTGCTGCACAATAAACGGCTGTCTCGCGAGCTAGCGCTGCATCTCGCGACACACGGCGCGCGGCGAAATGAGGACGGCACCTATAGCTGGAAGTTCGATCCCTATCAGCGCTCCTCTGCGCCGCACCGGCTCTGGCCGGACGATCACGTCGCGCTGTGGTCACGCATCGCCTGTCCGACGCTGCTGCTCAATGCCGGCGAGAGCTTTCTGGCCGGCGCGAGGGCGGCGGGCCTGGAGCGTTATTTCCCGAACGCACGCGTCGAGACCATTGCTGGGGCCGGACACTGGCTGCAGCATGACAAGCCGGAAGAGGTGTTGGGCGAGATACGGCGGTTCTTGGACTTGGCCGAGGACGGCGCGGGTTAGCTCCGCTCCATCCGCGTCATTGCGAGCACAGCGAAGCAATCCAGACCGTCACCGCGGGGGGATTCTGGATTGCTTCGCTGCGCTCGCAATGACGAAGAGACCTAGCTCAACGTGCCCGCATGCACCCACCAGCCGGGGTGATCCCTGCGAATCCTCTCAGCGGCGGCGTGCGCTTCGGTGGGCGCGCCGTAGATCGCAAAACACGTCGCACCCGAGCCGGACATGCGGGCGAGCTTGACGCCGGCGGAATCGCGCAAGGCCTCCAGCACCTCGCCGATCACAGGCTCGATCCGCAGCGCAGGCGCTTCGAGATCGTTGGCGACGGTTTCGAGAACATCGACCCAATCGGCAATCGAGCCGCCCTCCTCCGGCCAGGCCGGCGCATCGAGGACCGAGGTGGCGCCGACCAGCAGTTCGCCGTTGCGCAGGCCGAGCTCCTTAAATACGTCCTTGGTCGCAACGGGCACTCGAGGATTGACCATCACGCAGGGCATGCTCGGCAACGCGAGCGGCAACAGCTGCTCGCCGACACCGGTCATGTCGCAGGCGCGCGAGAACAGGCACACCGGCACATCGGCACCGGTCGCGAGTGCGACCTTCTGCAGGCGGGGATCATCGAGCGAGAGATTGTTGAGACGCGCCAGCAGCCGCAGCGCCGCCGCAGCATCCGCCGAGCCGCCGCCGATGCCGGCTGCAACGGGGAGCACCTTGTCGAGCGCGAAGGCCCCGAGCTTCAGGCCCGGCACAGCTTCGGCCAGGAGCTTGGCAGCCTTGAACACGAGATTGTCGGACATCTCGCCACAAGCCGCGGCCAGCGGCCCCGTGGTGGCGAGCTTCAACTCACCGCCCGGCTCCAGCGTCAGCCGGTCGGCGCAGTCGGCGAACGCGACGACGCTTTCGAGATCATGATAGCCGTCGGCACGACGGCCGATCACGCGAAGGGTCAGATTGACCTTCGCGCGCCCTTCTTCAATCAACGCCGGCATCGGCGACACGCCCCCAACTTCAGTCAGTCTAGCCGCCCTTGCCGTCGTCCTTCTTCTTCTCTGCTTGCGCGGCCGAAGAATTCGAAGTGTCCTCGGTCATGCCGTTGGCGATCTTGGCCTCGATCTTCGGAAGCTCATCCGCCTCGGGCTTGAGATCGCGCGCATGCGCCCACTGGAATTTGGCTTCCAGCGTACGGCCGACGCGCCAATAGGCATCGCCAAGGTGATCGTTGATAGTGGGATCTTCGGGCTTGAGGTCGATCGCACGCTCGAGGTTCTTCACCGCCTCTTCGTAATTGCCGATGCGGTAATAGGCCCAGCCGAGGGAGTCGACGATGTAGCCGTCGTCGGGACGCTGCTCGACGGCGCGCTTGATCATCTTCATGCCTTCGTCGAGATTGACGCCCTGGTCGATCCAGGAATAGCCGAGATAGTTGAGGACATGCGGCTGGTCGGGCTGGAGCTCGAGCGCCTTCTTCATGTCGGCTTCGGCCTTGCCCCACTCCTTGGAGCGCTCTTCGCAGATGCCGCGATAATAATACCAGACGCTGTTGGCCTTATCGCTGCCAGCAGGCAGCACGTCGATGCCGCGCGAATAGGTCGCGCCGCAGTCGCCGAACTTCTTGCGGCCACGCTCGATGTTGCCGAGCGCCATGATGGCTTCGAGATCCTTGGCATCCTCAGTGGTGACGCCCTTGAGGATCTTGATCGCTTCGTCGGTGCGGTCGGCGGAATCGAGGTCGATGGCGAGCTGGATCTGCGCGTTGCGCTTCAGCGGCGAGGTCGCCGGCACGCGCTCATAGACCTTGATCGCCATCTGCGGCCGCTTCACCGACTCATAGAGATCGGCGAGCGAGAGCAGCGCCAGCGGATGGGTCGGCTGGAGGTAGAGCGAGAGCTGGAGGTAGACCAGCGCCAGATCCTCGCCGCCGCGGCGGGTCAGCGTGGCGCCGATGCCGTAGAGCGCTTCGGCGGCACCAGCTTGCGCGGAGTCGGCCAGCGGCGGCATCTTCTTGCCGGCCTTGGTGTCGCGCAGGCCTTCCACGATCAGCGGATGGCGGGCGAGCTTCTTGTCGAACGCCTGGTAGACGGCGGTCGCGGCGGCGGAGTCCTTGTTGCGCGACAGCCAGCGCGCATAGGCTTCGGTGACGCGCAGCATGGAATCGTCGAGCTTGTAGGCGCGCTCGAAGCGGGTGCCGGCGTCCTTCTCCTTGCCCGAGAGCTCAAGGATCATACCGGCGTGGAGATCCTTGAACAGCGGATACCATTCCGGACCGGCCAGCTTGTCGATGATGGCGACGCCGCCCTTGGCATCGCCGGCGCCATAGGCGGCCCAGCCGGACAGCAGGGTTGCAACGAGATCGGTGATCGGACCGCGGATCGACTGGTTGATGTTGGTCTGCGCAGTCGCGTACTTCTTGAACTTGAGATCGTGCACGCCGACGACGAGGCGCGCGACGCGGTTGGTCTTGTCGATGGTGAGGATACGCTCGGCAAGCTTCACGGCTTCGTCGATGTCGCCATCGGCGACCGAGGAGATGAAGGCGCGATCAAGCAGCTCGTTGTTCTTCGGGTCGGTGCGGAGCGCCGAGCGGTAGAACGCGGCGGCCGAGGCTGCATCGCGCTCGACGCTGGCGTGGCGGGCGGCGAGATAGCTGCCGGAGGTCGTGAGCGCTTTCAGATCGTTTCGGGTCGGAAACTGCACCGCCGTATCGGACGGATGATCCGGCGTCTGCGCCAGGACCGCGCCGGGGACCGTCGCGATCGCGGTGCCCATCAGGGCGATGGCGGCAACAGTCCAGCGGTTGAAACGATTTGAGAACATCAGGGCTCGCCTTGAGTTGGTAGTGCCTGGGTTTGCAGCAAAAGGCCGTATCGCATGCGAACGCGGCCGGTGGCATCGGGACCCGGAACCGTCGGGCCGACAATGCCGCTTTTGGCGCTTCACCGCAAGGATTCGGGCATGCGATCCCCTCCGCGCGCCCCAAATCGGCCGACAACGCCCCAAGACGCTGCCAGTATGGCCTTATCGTGGCCGGGGGCCCTCACCGAGGCCCGGTTCTCACGCGAACGTGCGTCACAATGCCGGGGCATATCACATTGGCCCCGGCTTGATCGCCCCGGTCCAATTGTTCCGGCTTACATAGCCTCGTAGTTCGGGCCGCCGCCGCCCTCAGGGGGAACCCAGGTGATATTGCCGTTGGGGTCCTTCACGTCGCAGGTTTTGCAGTGGACGCAGTTCTGGGCGTTGATCTGGTAGCGCGGGCTCGAACCTTCCTCGACCCACTCGTAAACGCCGGCCGGGCAGTAGCGATTCGAGGGACCGGCGAAGACATCGTGCTCCGAGGTCTTCTGCAGGTTCATGTCCGTGACCTTCAGATGGACCGGCTGGTCCTCCTCATGGTTGGTGTTGGACAGGAACACCGAGGACAGCTTGTCGAAGGAAATCTTTCCGTCCGGCTTCGGGTAGTTCTTGGGTGCGTGGCTCTTGGCCGGATCGAGCGTCGAGCGATCGGGCTTGGCATGCGACTGCGTGCCGAACAGCGAGGTGCCGAACAGCGTGTTGCACCACATGTCGAAGCCGCCGAGCGCAACGCCGAGCACGGTGCCGAACTTCGACCACAGCGGTTTGACGTTGCGGACCAGGAACAAATCCTTGCCGACCGACGAGGAACGCCACGCGTTCTCGTAGTCGACGATCTCGTCATTGGCGCGATCGGCGGCGAGCGCAGCGGCGACATGTTCGGCGGCGAGCATGCCGGTGCCCATCGCGTTATGCACGCCCTTGATGCGAGGAACGTTGACGAAGCCGGCCGCGCAGCCGACCAGCGCGCCGCCGGGGAAGGTCAGCTTCGGCACCGACTGGTAGCCGCCTTCGGTGATGGCGCGCGCGCCGTAGGCGAGCCGCTTGCCGCCCTCGAAGGTGCCACGGATCGAGGGATGGGTCTTGAAGCGCTGGAACTCGTCGAACGGCGACAGATAGGGATCGTCGTAGTTGAGATGCACGACGAAGCCGACGGCAACGAGGTTGTCGTCGTAGTGGTAGAGGAACGAACCACCGCCGGTCTTCAGATCGAGCGGCCAGCCGAACGAATGCTGGATCATGCCCTTCTGGTGCTTGGCCGGATCGATCTGCCAGACTTCCTTCAGGCCGATGCCGAACTTCGGCGGCTCGCTGTTTGAGTCGAGTGCGAACTTCGCGATCAGCTGCTTGGTCAGGCTGCCGCGCGCGCCTTCGGCGAACAGGGTGTACTTGCCGAGCAATTCCATGCCGCGGGTAAAGGAGTCCTTCGGCTTGCCGTCGCGGCCAATGCCCATGTCACCCGTGGCGATGCCCTTCACCGCACCCTGCTCGTCATAGAGCACCTCGGCGGCAGCAAAGCCCGGATAGATCTCGACGCCGAGCGCCTCGGCCTTGCGCGCGAGCCAGCGGCAGACATTTCCGAGCGAGCCGATATAGCAGTGATGGTTGTCCATCAGCGGCGGCATCATGAAGCCCGGCAGCTTGATCGCGCCGCCAGCCGTCATCCAATAGAAGCGGTCGTCCTTCACCTGCGTTTTCAGCGGGCAATCGGAATCCTCGCGCCAGTCGGGAATCAGCTTGTCGAGCCCGGCCGGGTCGATCACGGCGCCGGAGAGAATATGCGCGCCGACCTCGGAGCCCTTCTCCACCACGACGACGTTGAGATCGGCGTTGATCTGCTTCAGCCGGATCGCCGCGGCTAGGCCCGACGGGCCGGCGCCGACGATGACGACGTCGAATTCCATGGATTCGCGCGGGGGAAGTTCTTCGGTGCTCATCTGATCTCAGCCCTTGAGACGGTCCTCGGTCGTTTGCGCCCTCTTGTTTCCGATTTTTCCGGGTAGGACAACCTCGGAATCGCGTTCCGCTGGGATGCAAGGCGCCCCGAACTGATATAAAAGGCCGACTTCCCATGATCCCCGAGCCCGCACCCACCGTCCGAGAGCTACTCGCCTTCTATCTGGAGGCCGGTGTCGACTGCGCGCTCGCGGAGGAGTCGATAGACCGTCTGGCGGAAATGGATGCCCCGCCGCCGGCCCCGCGCGCCGCGGCTCCGGTCGAGCCGCCACGGCCCGTCGCGGCGCCCACGGTGATGCGCGGCGAGGCCGCGCCCGCGCCTGATATCGCGATTGCCTCCGCACGCGAGGCCGCGCGCACCGCGCCGACGCTGGAGGCCCTGCGCGAGCTGATGCAAAATTTCGAGGGCTGCGCGCTAAAGCATACCGCGACGCGGCTGGTGTTCGCCGACGGCAATCCGCAGGCGCGCATCATGTTCGTCGGCGAGGCGCCGGGCCGCGACGAGGACATCGAGGGGCTGCCCTTCGTCGGGCGCAGCGGCAAGCTGCTCGACCTCATGATCGGCGCGATCGGGCTGAACCGCACCACCGCCTACATCGCCAACGTGATTCCCTGGCGGCCGCCCGGCAACCGCACGCCGACGCCGCAGGAAACACAGATCTGCCTGCCCTTCATCCAGCGCCAGATCGAACTGGTGAATCCGGACGTGCTGGTGACACTCGGAAATCCCTCGACGCAGACGCTGCTATCAACGCGCGAAGGCATCATGCGCACGCGCGGGCGCTGGTTCGACTACGAGACCGGCCAGCGCACCATCCGCGCGCTGGCGACGTTTCACCCGGCGTATCTGTTGCGCTCGCCGTCATACAAACGGCTGGCCTGGCAGGATCTACGCGCGATCGCGAAGGTGCTGGCGGGATAGTGAGCTCTCGTGTCCCGGACGCGGTGCGGCACGCAGTGACGCTCCGCAGAGCCGGGACCCAGAAAGCAACAGGCGCGATGGGGCGAGATGGGCCCCGCCTCTGCAGCGCATCACTTCGTGCTGCGCAGCGTCCGGGGCACAAGACCTAACTCACGTCCCCTTCGGCCGCACAATGGCCCAGCCGATCCGCAACAGCTGCTGACGTCCGGTCACCAGCCATTCGAAGGCGCGCGGCACTTCGGGCACGATGCCGGGGAAGCGCGCGAGGATTTCCGGCGGCGGCGTGCCGGCGGTATCGGAGGCGCGCCAGACCACGACGCCGCCGGTCTCGCTGAATTTGGCCTGGGACGTCCACGGCGTCCGCGCAGGCGCGGCATCGATGAACAGATGGGGCCGGCCGGAATGCAGCGCAATCAGGCTGGCAAGTTGGGTCTCGCCGGCGACCGCGCGCAGGCGGAGATTGGTGCGGCGGGCAAAGCTCTCGTCGAAGAAATCCGAGATCGCGCGCGCGGGCATCGAGGTCGCGATCTCGTTGGTCGCGGTCCAGGGCAGGAGCAGCACGGCGAGCACAACACCGATGGCAGGCGCCACGACGGCGGCGGCCCAGACCATGCGCAGCATCCGTGCGCGGCGCATCGCGATGAGATCGCCGGCCGCGACGACGACGGCAAGCCCGGACATCACCAGCACGACGCCGGCGCCGCCGACGACGGATTCGAGGCCCAGCAGGCTCGAGATCAGCACCGCGCCCAGCGCAGGCGCCAGCGCGAAGAAATACACAAAATTGCGCGCGAGCGGCTCGACCGGCGGGCGATAGATGATCGGCGCGTCCTCGACCTTGGCGACGAACAGGCCGGTGTTGAGGAAGGTCAGCGCCGGGATCGCCGCAGCCCCGAGCACGAGCCCGCCGAGCAGCCAGACCGCGTGGATCGCGCGGGCGTTCAGCTCCGCGACCTCAGGCAAGGCCGGCAGGACCAGCGTCTCGGCGCGCATCAGCCAGACCGCGTAAGGCAACGCCAGCACGGCAACGACGATCAGCGCGAACAGCGGATCGAGTGCGCGCAGCGTGCGGCGGCCGCCGGCGGTCGAGAGCGCAAAGATCACGAGCAGCAGGAGAAGGAAGATCGCCGCGGGCGTGGTCAGCAGCAAGAGGCCCGCCTCGATCGACCAGGCGAACCAGGCATTGCCGCGGCGCTGGCCAATGATCTGCCAGGAGTGCAGCAACAGCAGCGCCCAGAGCGGGCGCGCCAGCACCAGCGGGCCGAAGTCGAGCGCCGGCGAGGAGAACGCCAGCACCGTCATGGTCAAGAGCACCGCCAACACCGCCTGTTGCGAGCCGACCACGGCGCGGGAGAGGTGATAGAGCGTGATGAAGGTGGCGATCTCGCAAAGCTCGGCCAGCACATAGACGCCGAACATGTGGCCGCCGGCCGTGCGGTAGGCGATATCGGCAAGCCAGATCGGCAAGGGCGGGCCGAGATCGGTCCCGACCTGGTACTCGCGGCCGAACGCCAGCAGGGTCGCGAGGCTGCCGGGCGGGCTGCGATAGAACAGCAGCGCCACGAACAGCCACATCGCGGCCTGGAGCAGCACGGCGATCCACACGATCAGCCGCGGCCGGGCGCGAATGAGCTCGATGACCAGGGAGGTAAACCGCATGCAACGCCCGCAAGATGCAGCCAACCCGTCCAGCCGGCCCTATTCGCTCAAGACTGTTTTGATAAAGGGCGTCGCGCGCTGTGGCAACGACCGTCTACCTTAGAGGCCCGCTGAAGCATCGATTTCGACGGCCGCCTCCACCTGCACCTCGACCTCGGTGACCTCGAAGAGGTCCTGCACCGGCTCGACGGTCCAGGGCATGTGCTTGGCACGCGCGGCGGCGACCGGGGCGAAGAAGCTGCGGTGGTGGATGGTGGGACCGAGGCGCTTGAGCGCGTCGAGATGTTCGGGGACGCCGTAGCCCTTGTGCTGCTCGAAACCGTAGCCGGGGCAGTCCTGCGCCAGTGCGCACATCAGCCGGTCGCGTGTCACCTTGGCAACGATGGAGGCAGCCGCGATCGACAGCACGATGCCGTCGCCGCCGATCACGGCCTCGCAGTCGCAAGCCGTGTCGAGCCGGTCGCGGCCGTCGACGAAGACATGACGGGGCGCCTCGGGCAGCGCCACCACGGCGCGCTTCAGCGCCCACAGCGAGGCGCGCAGGATGTTGTCGCGGTCGATTCGCGCGCGCGAGGCGACGGCGACCGAGACCTGTGCGGTGGCGCAGATCCTGTCGAACAGTCTTTCGCGCTCCTCGGCTGTCAGGCGCTTGGAATCGTCGATGCCGCGCGGGATGCGGTCGGGATCGAGAATCACCGCGGCCGCCACCACCGGGCCGGCGAGCGGCCCGCGGCCGGCCTCGTCGCAGCCCGCGACCGGCCAGATGCCGCGCTTGATCAGCGCGCGCTCGCGGCGGAAGCTCGGCTTGGCAGGCGCGGCCTTCTTTGGCGCGTCCTTGGCTGGTTTGTTGTCCCGAATCATGGCCAGGATCGTGCGCAAGCAGCGTCGCCCGCGCAACGGGGAACCGCTCGCAATTCCCGTTATTCAGGCCAGTGGCCCTACTCCGCCAGATGCACCCGACGGTCTTCGCCGACCTCGATGCCGGGGGCGACCACGACCTCCCAGGGATGACCGTCGGGGTCGGCGAAATAGCCGGAATAGCCACCGTAATCGGTCTCATGCGCGGGCTTCAGCAGCCTCGCGCCCTTGTCGAGCGCAAAAGCCAGCACCGCATCGACCTCCTCTCGCGTGCGACAGTTCCAAGCGAGCGTGATGCCACAGAAGGTCGTCGGCCTCGGCTGATCCGGCAATTTGGCATCTGCCGCGAGTTGATCCCAGGGGAACAATCCGAGCACCGGGCCACCGGTGTCGTAGAACGCAACGGCTTCGCCTGTCACCTTCAGCCGGCGCGCAAACCCGAGCGAGTCGTAAAAGGCGATGCTGGCGCGGATGTCGCTGACACCGAGTGTTATGACGGTGAGCCGCGGGATTGGAGCTGGCAGTTCCTGACTCATCTACGCCTCGCTACTTGGTCACTCAGAACAGGCTGAGCTGCTCGCCGTTCTGCTTGGGTTTGGTAAAATGATCCGTCGTCAGCTTTGAACGCCGCTTGTTCAGGCCGAGCCTGTCGCAGGCAATCTCGAAGCGGCGGCCGATGGTCCAGGCCATCGGGCCCGTGCCCTTCATCCGCTCGCCCCATTTGGCGTCGTAGTCGCGGCCGCCGCGCATGTCGCGGATCAGCGTGAAGACGTGGCGATAGCGGTCCGGATAGTTCGCCATCAGCCATTCGCGGAAGAGATCGCGCACCTCCAGCGGCAGCCGCAGCAGCACATAGGAGGCTTCCTTGACGCCGGCGTGCGCCGCGGCATCTAAAATGCGCTCGATCTCGGAATCGTTCAGCGCGGGGATCACGGGAGCGACCATCACGGTGGTGGGAATGCCGGCCTCCGAGAGCTGCTTCAGCGCCTCCAGCCGTTTTGGCGGCGTCGAGGCCCGCGGCTCCATGGTGCGCGCGAGCTTCGGATCGAGCGAGGTCACTGATATCCCGACCTTGGCGAGGTTGCGCTTGGCCATGCGCGCGAGAATGTCGATGTCGCGCACGACCAGCGCCGATTTGGTGACGATGCCGACGGGATGGCCGGTGCGCTCCAGCACCTCCAAAATGCCGCGCATGATTTTGCGCTCGCGCTCGATCGGCTGATAGGGATCGGTGTTGGTGCCGATCGCGATCATCCTGGGCTCGTAGCCGGCCGCGGCGAGTTCCTTCTCGAGCAGCGCAGGCGCGTCCGGCTTCACGAACAGCTTTGTCTCGAAGTCGAGCCCCGGCGACAGGCCGAGATAGGCATGGGTCGGCCGCGCGAAGCAATAGACGCAGCCGTGCTCGCAGCCGCGATAGGGATTGATCGAGCGGTCGAAGCCGATATCGGGGGAGTCGTTGCGGGTGATCACCTTGCGCGAGGTGTCGACCGCAACCGTGGTCTTGAATGGCGGCAGCTCTTCCAGGCTCTGCCAGCCGTCATCGAAGGCGACGCGGGCCTCGGCCTCATAGCGGCCGCTGGCATTGGATTGTGCGCCCCGCCCTCGCCTGCGCTGGCGGTCGATGGCGACCGCCAGCTCAGGGAAGTCGGAAGGCGCACCCGCCGGCTCGGAGGGCGCCGTGACCGGCGGGTGCTTGAGAGCAGAAGACGAAGCTGGACTCATGAAGCCAAGATAGCACGCGCCAGGAACAAATCAAGAACACAAACAAAAAACATGAAAACAACCCCATGCACAGTAGAGCTGCCCAAACTTTGCGCGGCCCTCCTTGAGCTCACGCAACATCACCAACTTCGCGATTTCGTTTGATGGCGCCGAAGGATCGATCCCGCCAGTGCCGGGTTGGTGACGATCCTTGCGCGAAGGGTCGTCGCATCATGACAAATCAACGACAATCGGCCGCCACAGCCGGCGACCTCGATCTGCTCGATCGCTACTGGCGCGCCGCCAACTACCTTTCCGTCGGGCAAATCTACCTGCTCGACAATCCGCTGCTGCGTGAGCCCCTGCGGTCCGAGCACATCAAGCCGCGCTTGCTCGGCCATTGGGGCACGACGCCCGGATTGAACTTCATCTACGCCCATCTGAACCGCATCATCCGCGCGCTCGATGTCAGCGTGCTCTATGTCTGCGGCCCCGGCCATGGCGGCCCGGGCATGGTCGCCAACACCTATCTGGAGGGCAGCTACAGCGAGATCTATCCTGACATCGCGCGCGATGCGGACGGATTGCACAGGCTTTTCCGACAGTTCTCCTTCCCCGGCGGCATTCCGAGCCACGCTGCGCCGGAAACGCCGGGCTCGATCCACGAGGGCGGCGAGCTCGGCTACGCGCTGGTGCATGCCTATGGCGCGGCGTTCGACAATCCCGATCTCATCGTCGCCTGCGTCGTCGGCGACGGCGAGGCCGAGACCGGCCCGCTCGCGGCATCGTGGCACTCCAACAAGTTCCTGAACCCGGCGCATGACGGCGCGGTTCTGCCGATCCTGCATCTCAACGGCTACAAGATCGCCAATCCGACCGTGCTCGGGCGGATGCCCGACGGCGAGATCCGCGATCTCTTCCGTGGGCTAGGCCACGAGCCGCTGTTCGTCGAAGGCGACGATCCCAAACTGATGCACCAGGCCATGGCCGATGCGCTCGACGTCGCATTCGCCAGCATCCGTTCGATCCAGCAGCACGCCCGCAGTGAGCGCGAAAACATCC
Source organism: Bradyrhizobium betae (assembly GCF_004123905.1). Lineage (GTDB taxonomy): Bacteria > Pseudomonadota > Alphaproteobacteria > Rhizobiales > Xanthobacteraceae > Bradyrhizobium > Bradyrhizobium betae_A. The sequence goes on along the minus strand of NZ_MZXW01000006.1, from coordinate 43,848 downwards.
AGCGGCCGCGCTGGCCGATGATCGTGCTGCGCAGCCCGAAGGGCTGGACCGGGCCGAAGGAGGTCGACGGCAAGAAGGTCGAAGGTTTTTGGCGCGCGCATCAGGTGCCTGTTGCGAGCTGCCGCGAAAACCCGGCGCATCTGAAAATTCTCGAAGACTGGATGCGCAGCTACGAGCCGGAAAAACTGTTCGACAAGAACGGCGCACTTATCCCCGAGCTTCAGGCCCTCGCGCCCGAAGGTCACAGGCGCATGGGCGCCAATCCGCACGCCAATGGCGGGCTCCTCAAGAAGGAGCTGAAGCTGCCGGACTTCCGCAGCTTCGCTGTGGAGGTGCCGCGGCCCGGCGGCGTCACCGGGGAAGCCACGCGCGAGCTCGGCAAATTCCTGCGCGACGTCATCCGCCTCAACGCGCAAGAGCGCAATTTCCGCATCATGGGGCCGGACGAGACCGCGTCAAACCGGCTCGATGCCGTGTTCGAGACGACTGAACGCGTCTGGATGGAGCCGATCGAATCCTACGACGTGCATCTGGCGCAGGACGGCCGCGTGATGGAGGTGCTGAGCGAGCATCTCTGCCAGGGCTGGCTCGAGGGTTACCTGCTCACGGGACGGCACGGCTTGTTCTCCTGCTACGAAGCCTTCATCCACATCGTGGATTCCATGTTCAACCAGCACGCCAAATGGCTGAAGGTGACGCGGCACCTGCCATGGCGGCGCCCGATCGCCTCGCTCAATTATCTCCTCACCTCCCATGTCTGGCGGCAGGACCATAACGGCTTCAGCCATCAGGACCCCGGCTTCGTCGATCTCGTCGCCAACAAGAAGGCCGACATCGTCCGCATCTATTTTCCGCCGGATGCCAACACGCTGCTGTGGATCGCCGACCATTGCCTGCGCACCTATGACCGCATCAACGTCATCGTCGCCGGCAAGCAGCCGGCGCCGCAATGGCTGTCGATGCAGGACGCGGCGACGCACTGCGATGCCGGCATCGGCATCTGGACCTGGGCCGGCAACGAGGACGCAGGACAAGAGCCCGACGTGGTGATGGCCTGCGCCGGCGACGTGCCGACACTGGAGACGCTCGCCGCGGTCGACCTCCTGCGCAAGGCGCTGCCCGACCTCAAGATCCGCGTCGTCAACGTCGTCGATCTCATGACGCTGCAACCGAGCGAACAGCACCCTCATGGGCTTTCGGATCGCGATTTCGACAGCCTGTTCACATCAGACAAGCCCGTCATCTTCGCCTATCATGGCTATCCCCATCTCATTCACCGCCTCACCTATAACCGCACCAACCATGCCGGCCTGCATGTGCGGGGCTTTGCCGAGGAAGGCACCACGACGACGCCGTTCGATATGGTCGTGCTCAACGGGCTCGACCGCTATCACCTCGCGATCGAGGCGATCGAACGCGTGCCAGGACTTGCGACCAAAGCCGCGCAGGTCAAACAGCAGTTCCGCGACAAACTGATCGCCCATTCGCGTTACGTGCGTGAGCACGGCGAGGACATGCCGGAGATCCGCGACTGGGTCTGGCCGGGCAAGACGGGTTGACGTCATGACGGCGTCGGTCCTCGTCCTCAACTCGGGATCGTCGAGCATCAAGTTCGGCCTGTTCGATATTTCTGCGGCCGAGCCTGTCCTGCTCTGCAAGGGCCTTCTCGACGAGCACGAGGACAAGCCGCGGCTCATCGTGAGGAGTTCAGCGGGCGAAAGTCTGTTCGAGACGCGACGGGAAGCGGCGGATGCAGACAGCGGCCATCTGTTCGCCGACGTGCTCGCCTTCATCGAGCACCGGTTCGGCGCGGGCGGCTTGCGCGCGGTCGGCCATCGCATCGTTCATGGCGGCCCGGACTATTCCGGTCCGGTTACGCTGACGGACGACATCATCGCAAAGCTTGAGGCGCTCGCGCCGCTGGCACCGCTGCACCAGCCACGTTGCCTTGCTCCGGTCCGTACCATCGCAACGATCCGACCCGACATGATGCAGATCGCCTGTTTCGACACCGCCTTCCATCACAGCATGACGCCGCCGGCGAACCGCTTCGCCATTCCGAGGCGTTATGAAGATCGCGGCGTCCGGCGCTACGGGTTTCACGGACTGTCGTTCGAACATGTCGCTGGGCGCCTCGCCGGGATCGCGCCGCAGCTCGTCGCAAAGCGTACCGTCATCGCGCATCTCGGCAACGGCGCTAGCCTGTGCGCATTGCGCGATGGCCGCAGCATGGACACCACGATGGGATTGACGCCACTCGATGGCCTCGTGATGGGCACGCGCTGCGGCACCATCGATCCCGGCGTTCTGCTCTATCTGCAACAGCACGAGACAATGTCGGTCGAGGCGGTGCAGCACCTGCTCTATCACGAGTCTGGCCTGCTCGGTGTCTCGGGCATCTCCGCGGACATGCGTACGCTGCTGGCGAGCCGCGAGGCTGCGGCACGAGAAGCGGTCGATCTCTTCACCTTCCGTGCGGCGCAGGAGATCGCTGTGATGGCGAACACGCTCGGCGGGCTCGACTGCCTGGTCTTCACCGGCGGTATCGGCGAGCATGCGAAGGAAATCCGCAGCGCGATCGGCGAGCGGCTCGCATGGCTCGGTGTGCAGATTGATGCTGCTGCGAATGACGAGGGGCGCGAGCGCATCAGCGGCGATGGTGCAGTAGACGTGTTAGTTATTCCGACCAATGAAGAGCTGACGATCGCGCGGCATTGCGTGGCGGTGCTGCAGACGATAGAGGGCTCATTTCATTAGCGTGTGATCTCCGCCAACTCGTCGTTGCGAGCGCAGCGAAGCAATCCAGAGTCTTTCCGCGGAGGTAGTCTGGATTGCTTCGCTGCGCTCGCAATGACGGAGAATGCGGCGACGGTGTCGTAGCGTGGGCAAAGCGACTTGTCCGCCATAGCTCGAAGAGCGAAGGCGGAAGCGTGCCCACCAATTCCGGGGGTGGGCACGGCGCAAGTGCGCCTTTGCCCTCCCTACGATTCCTGACTCGCGGAGAGATACCCCGCTCGCTCCTAATGCGTACCCGACCATATCTGGACGCACCCGATCACGACCTCGATCACGATCAGCACCACCACCGCGATTTCGAGGCGGAGCGAGCGCTGGGTGTCGATGATGTCGGTCAGCGCATCGGCCGTTTCCGCGACGACCGTGAGCTTGCGCTCGAGCGTGTCGAGACGCTCCTTCAGCTCATACTCGTCTTCGAGACGCGCGTAGAGCCGGTCGAGCTGCGGCTTTTCCCAGAGCGCATCGGGCTTCTCGGCAACCGCAACGCGGCCGGCGACGCGCTGCTGGACCAGAAGCGCATTGCCGATGAGCTGCAGGATGCCCTTGCGCCGTCGCGAGGTACGGCCTTTCTCGGCGAGCTCCCGCGCAAAGGGCTCGATGACATCGAACACCGCCGCGACACGCCGCTCGTCGCGGGCGAGCGAGGTGCTCTTGGCGAGCGCGTCCGCAATCAGCAGCAGCCGCTCGTCGGAAAATTTCGTGAGGTTGATCGGCCCGCCCGGCTGGATCGCCTCGGCGTTCTCGTCCTTGCAGAGCTGCGCCTGCGCGATCTCTTCCTCATACGGGCTGAGCTCGCCGGTCACGCGCGGCTTCAGGCTGTCGATCAGCACCTTCTCCTCCGAAGGCAGTTGGCCGATCAGCACGACGACGCCGTAGCGGAAAATCACGACGAGACCGGCATGGACGCGGAAGGCGGCTGGCGTCGAGGAGACCGGCGCACCCAGCTCGAGCCCGGACGGATTGATGCGTTCGCCCAACATCACGGCGCGGATTCGCAAGGTCGGCGCGACGTCCGGCTTCGTATCCATCTTGGGCGATGTTGCAGGAGCACTAACGGCAAGTTGATCGGCATTCATGTGAAGCTCTCGTCAGCATCGCGGATTGCAGGCTTTTCCCGTTTCCGGGCTCGTTTCGCGCGCATCCTCTTCTCGTAGGATTGCGCTCTGCCCACGTGGCGCGCAATATCGGAGCCAAACTCCGGATTAATACTGGGACGGCGAGCCTGCGCCGAAATATTCGGCAACATTGCCACCCCGCAGGGGACATATTTGGATGCGATGGCTCTGGCAGCTTACCATCGAACACCGAGGCTCCGTCGGAAAGTTGCGCTCGGCAATGCCGCGTGTTTATGACAACATCACAATGGACTACGCTTCTCCCGAAGTGCGGACACAATCTCAACCATGCTGAGCGTCATCATACCGACCGAAGGCGTCGAGCAGACGGCGGTCGCAACTCTGGCCGCGCTGGTGCCCGGTGCGGCCGCGGGCATCATCAAGGAAGTGCTCCTTGTCGACGGCACCCGCAACGGCGTCATCGAGCGCGTGGCCGACGTCGCCGGCTGCCGTTTCATCGGCTTTGAAGGCTCCTCACAAGGCGCGGCGCTCGCCGCTGGTGCGCTCCAGGCCCGTTCGCCCTGGCTGATGTTTCTTCCCGCAGGCGCGGTACTGGAGACCGGCTGGATCGAGGAGACCACCCAGTTCATCCAGAGCGTCGCGTCCAGCGGCCGGGATCGCGCGGCGGTGTTCCGCTATGCGCGCTCGCCCTACGCCGATACCGGGTTCCGGGATGCGCTCTGGGCGGTGGTGCGCAAACTGCTCGGCCCGCTCGGCGATCAGGGACTTTTGATCGCGCGTGATCATTACGATCGGATCGGAGGCTACCCGCCCCAGGCCCGCCGTTCCGAGGCGCGGCTGCTGCGGCGGCTCGGCCGCTCGTCCCGGATCATGCTGCGCAGCCGGATCGTCATGGTCGGCTGAGGCCATTCAATACTTGTCAGAGTCAAATGATTGATTGACAATGGCAAGTATTGAGGTGAGCCATGACAATCGACGGGCCCGACGACCAGATCGCAGCGGTTCGCGCCTTCAACCGCTTCTATACCCGCAAGCTCGGCGTGCTCGACCAGCACCTGGGAAATAGCCCGTTTTCGCTCAGCGAGGCCCGCGTCCTCTATGAACTCGCGCATCGCGATGACCTTGCGGCAAAAGAGATCGGAAACGAGCTTGGTCTCGACCCCGGCTATCTCAGCCGCATCGTCCAAAACTTCGATGAGAAGGGGCTGATCACGCGCAGGCCCCTGCCCGCAGATCGCAGGCAATACCAGCTCAGCCTCACCGCCAAGGGCCGCCAGGCCTTCGCCAAGCTCAGCCTGGGTTCGCAAAATGAGGTCGCCGCCATGCTGGCTCAGCTTTCGGCGGGCGATGCAACGCGGCTCACGCAGGCCATGGCGACCATTGAGGCCGTGCTGGAGCAACGCCAAAGCCAGCCCGCGGCCGTCGTGCTGCGCAGCCATCGCGTCGGCGACATGGGCTGGGTCATCTCCAAGCAAGCCGCCGCCTATGCCGCCGACTACCATTGGGATATCAGCTACGAGGCGCTGGTCGCCGAGATCTGCGCACAGTTCATCAAGAATTACGACGCCGCGCGCGAGCACTGCTGGATCGCGGAAGTGGGTGGCGAGCCGGTCGGATCGGTCTTTCTGGTCAAGGCCACGGACGAGATCGCCAAGCTGCGCCTGTTGCAGGTGGAGAAGAAAGCACGGGGGCTCGGTGTCGGCCGCGCGCTGGTCGATCAATGCCTCCAGGGCGCACGCGAGCGGGGCTACAGCAAGATGACGCTGTGGACCCAGAGCATCCTGGTCGCCGCGCGCGGCATCTACAAGAGCGCAGGGTTCGAGCTCGTGAAGGAAGAGAAACACCACAGCTTCGGGCAGGATCTGATTGGCGAGACCTGGGAGCGCGATCTCTGATTATTTCGCAACAAGCGAGATGCGCATGAATGTGCCTCGCCCCTCGCGGGAGTGGCAGCGACGCAGGTAGACACAAGCTCACCTGGGTGAGGGGTATCTCTCCGAGCATTCCGTGCCGATAGATACCCCTCATCCGGCGCTTCGCGCCACCTTCCCCCGCAAGGGGGGAAGGGAAGAAGAAAGGGTTACACCGTCGCGCCTTGCGCCTTCGGCCTGCGCAGATGTTCGTCAAGCCTCGGCATGATCTCGACGAAATTGCAGGGGCGCGTGCGGTAGTCGAGCTGGGCCGCCAAAATGCCGTCCCAGCCGTCGCGGCAGGCGCCGGGCGACCCGGGCAGACAGAAGATGTAGGTCGCGCCCGCAACGCCCGCGGTGGCGCGGCTCTGGATCGTCGAGGTCCCGATCTTGGCGTGGCTCAGCATGTGGAACGCGATCGAGAAGCCGTCCATGCGCTTCTCGAACAGCGGTTCGATCGCCTCCGGCGTGACGTCGCGTCCGGTAAAGCCGGTGCCGCCGGTGGTGATGACGACGTCGATGCCGGCGTCAGTAATCCAGCGGCGGATCACGGCGCGGATCGCCTCGACATCGTCGGTGACGATCTCGCGCGCGGCGAGATGATGGCCGGCGGCCGTGAGGCGGTCGGCGAGCGTCTGGCCGGATTTGTCGTCGGCGAGCGCACGCGTGTCGGACACGGTGAGCACCGCGATGTTGAGCGGGACGAACTGTTTTGCTTCGTCGATGGACGCCATTGAACCGTACCTTCTTTCAACACCCACCGCCGTCATCCTGAGGTGCAAGCCTTGCGATGCAGCGCATCGCAAGGTGAAGCCTCGAAGGATGGGCCACGGGCTCGCCATCCTTCGAGGCTCGCCGAAGGGGCGAGCACCTCAGGATGACGCCACTCATAGATGACTACCCACCGCCGCCGAACGTGTTGCAGGCCTGCACTGTGCCCTGCTGGTAGCCGGTCATGAACCATTGCTTGCGTTGCGCCGCGGAGCCGTGGGTAAACGAATCCGGCACGACGCGGCCCGTGGCCTGGCGTTGCAGCGTGTCGTCGCCGATGGCGCTCGCCGTGGTCAGCGCGGCGTCGATGTCGCCGGGCTCGAGGAAGTTCGGACGCTTCTTCGCCTCGCGATTGACCCAGACGCCGGACAGGCAGTCGGCCTGCAACTCGACCTTGACCTGGAGCGCGTTGGCCTCGGCCTTGCTGCCGGCCTGCTGCTGCAGCCGCGTCACGCGCGGGATGATGCCGAGCAGGTTCTGGATGTGATGGCCGGCCTCATGCGCAATGATGTAGGCGGTGGTGAAATCGCACGCCGACTTGCCGGAGCAGCCGCGGAAGCGCGTCTCGACCTCGCGGAAGAAGCCAGTGTCGAGGAAGATGGTTTTGTCCGGCGGGCAATAGAACGGTCCCATCGCCGATTGCGCCATGCCGCAGCGGCCGCCATTGGTGGCGTTGCGGAACAGCACGACCTTCGGACCGGTATAGGACTGGCCGCTGGCCTGGAAGATCTCGCTCCAGCGATCGTCGATCTCGCCGAGGATGCCGGAGATCATGCTGCCGACGTCGTCGGTCGGCGCCCCGCGCTTGGCCGAGGTCGACTGGCGATCGGTCTGATAGGACGGGGCCTGGCCACCGCCGGTGAGGATCTCGGCGCCGCCGATCAGGATGCGCGGGTCGATGCCGAAGGCGTAGCCGATCAGGCCGAGCACGATGACGGTGCCGATACCGAGCCCGCCGCCGCCCATCGGCAGGCCAAAGCCGCCTCCTCCGCCACCACCACCGCCATCGTCGCGACGATCCTCGACGTCGTCGCTGCGGCGGAAATCATCGTAGCGCATGGCGGGCTTCCCTTAAGTCCTTGAGGGCATCATTTGGGCGCAAGAGCGCAAAGGCTCAACGCGCCACACACGTAAAATTTCCGTTGCATTTATCAATATCGTGGTCGGCAAAAATTGCCTAGTGCGACAGCATGCCGATGCCAGCAATTTTTTCCGAGGGGCAGCAATTTTTTCCGAGAGAATTTTGCAGTCTTTTTTGTGCTCCGGCCGCTCCCGCAACGCGAAGAAATACGAAATAGACTGCAAAACGCGGCGATTGCGCACGACCAACCGCGCGAGACTCGCGTTGCGAGGGCTGCTCACGAAAGCGGCGGGTTAAGTCGATTTTTACTTTGCCGCTTCAATGTACTGATCAGTCGGTTGTTTGGTCCCGCGTCGCCGACAGCGTCGCCTGAGTCAGAGTTCTTGAGTCATGGTAGTGTCGCGTCGCGGGGCGTCTGCAAGGGCGCCCCGCACAAATTTTGAGTCCGCTTCGCACAGCATCATCCTCGGTGATTGCGTCGCCGAGATGTCGAAGCTTCAGGCTGGTTCGGTCGACCTCGTGTTCGCCGATCCGCCCTACAATCTGCAGCTCAAGGGTGATCTCAAGCGCCCTGACGAATCCCATGTCGATGCCGTCAACGACGACTGGGACAAGTTCGATTCATTCTCCGCCTATGACGACTTCACCCGCGCCTGGCTGCTTGCCGCCCGCCGCGCGATGAAGCCGTCGGCGACGATCTGGGTGATCGGCTCCTATCACAACATCTTCCGCGTCGGCGCGATCATGCAGGACCTCGGCTTCTGGCTCCTGAACGACATCGTCTGGCGCAAGACCAATCCGATGCCGAATTTCCGCGGTCGCCGCTTCACCAACGCGCACGAAACCATGATCTGGGCCGCGCGTGACGAAAAAGCCAAGGGCTACACGTTCAACTACGAGGCGCTGAAGGCCGCGAACGAGGACGTGCAGGCCCGTTCCGACTGGCTGATCCCGCTCTGCACCGGCGAGGAGCGCCTCAAGGGCGCCGATGGCAAGAAAGTGCATCCGACGCAGAAGCCGGAAGGCCTGCTCGCGCGCGTGCTGCTGTCCTCGTCGAAGCCCGGCGATCTCGTGATCGATCCCTTCAACGGCACCGGCACCACCGGCGCTGTCGCAAAACGCCTCGGCCGCTCCTATATCGGCTTCGAGCGCGACAAGACCTATGCCAAGGCGGCCGAAGCCCGCATCGCCGCGGTCGAGCCGCTGCCGGAGGCGAGCCTCGCCCCGTTCATGACCGCGCGCGAAGCGCCGCGTGTGGCGTTCTCCGAGCTGATCGAGCGCGGCATGATCATGCCCGGCGCAAAACTGTTCGACGCCAAGAAGAAGCTCGGCGCGCTGGTCCGTGCCGACGGCGCCATCATGTTCGGCGACAAGGTCGGCTCGATCCATCGCATGGGCGCGGTGGCGCAGGGCGCGCAGGCCTGCAACGGCTGGACCTTCTGGCACGTCGAGACCAAGAAGGGTCTCAAGCTGATCGACGAACTGCGTGCGGAGATCCGCGCAGGTATGGCGGAGTAGTCTCCCTCCGCTCTCGCAGATCTCGTAGGGTGGGCAAAGGCGCCCTTGCGCCGTGCCCACCATCTCTCTCGGTCGCAAAAAGTGCGTGGGCACGCTTCGCTTTGCCCACCCTACGGCACCTTGAATGCCGCGGCCGCCAGGACTAGATTCGCCCGATCAGTCCCGTCCTGACCGGTCCTCCCATGCGACGACAGTCCGAGACTTTGCTGCTGGTGCCGCTGCTGCCGATCTTCCTGCTCGGCATGTTTCCGATGTTCCTGATTGCGCTGCTGGGCTTTTTCGGCCTCGCTCTGTTCGGCGTGCTCGTGGTCTGCGTCGGGCTCGCCAGCAGCAACGAGGCGCATGACAACTTCAATCACGACGTCATCGTGCACGGCTATCCGCGCGGATCGGAGCGCGCGGCGCGGACGTCCGACATGCATCTGGCCACGAAGCTCGGGCTGCGCCTGGAGGCGGTCGGCGCGGCGATGGTCATTACGGCGGCGATCGGCCTTTGTTACGCCGGCTGATCTGCGCCTCACGCAGATACCGCCCGGCAAACTCGCCGGTTGCTCTCTCCGACAAGGTTCAGGCAAGACAAGGCCGCCTCGCGGCAATGCCGCCGCGTTCACTCTCGGCCAACAACACTGGGGAGATGATTGATGCTCAAATTCTATTTCAACGGTTCGCCGAACCCGACCAAGGTCGCACTTTATCTGGAAGAGGCCGGCCTGCCGTTCGAGCCGGTGAAGATCGACACCCGCACCGGCGAGCAGTTCACGCCGGATTATCTCAAGATCAATCCAAACGCCAAGGTGCCGGCGATCGACGAAAACGGCACGATCGTTTTCGACAGCAACGCGATCCTGCTCTATCTCGCCGAGAAGACCGGCAAATTCCTGCCCGCCGCCGCTGTCCGCGGCGAGACGCTGTCATGGCTGATGTTCATCGCCACCGGCGTCGGGCCGTATTCGGGCCAGGCCGTGCACTTCAAGCATTTTGCGCCGAAGGACCAGAACCACGATTACGCCCATAACCGCTACCAGTACGAGACCGATCGCCACTACAGGATTCTCGACGCTCACCTCAAAGGCCGCAAATATATGGTTGGCGACAGCTATTCGATCGTCGACATGGCACTGTGGGGCTGGGCGCGGATGGTGCCGTTCAAGCTCGGCGACGACGCCTTTGCGCGCTACCCGAACGTGAAGCGGCTGGTGGACGAGATCTCGGCGCGGCCTGCGGCGGCGCGCGCGCTCGCGCTGAAGGACAAGTTCACCTTCAAGGCGGAGATGGACGACGAGGCGCGCAGCAACATGTTCAAGCACATGACGACCAAGGTCGCCTGATCGCGACAAGCTGCCGTTCGAGGCCACGCGCATGCGCGTGGCCTTTTGCTTTTAGGCGGCGTGGACCGAGTTCAGGAACTTGGTGACCTCTTGCTTCAGGCGGTTGCTGTCTGACGACAGCGAGCGCGCCGCCGAGAGCACCTGCGAGGAGGCCGAGCCGGTCTCGGACGCGCCGCGCTGCACGTCGCCGATATTGGTCGAGACGCGCTGGGTGCCATGGGCCGCCTGCTGGACGTTGCGGGAGATCTCCTGCGTCGCCGCGCCCTGCTGCTCCACGGCAGCCGCAACCGTCGAGGAAATCTCCGACAGCCGCTCGATAGTGCCGCTGATCTCCCTGATGGCACCGACCGATTGCTCGGTGGCGGCCTGGATGCTCGAGATCTGCTGGCCGATCTCGCCCGTCGCTTTCGCAGTCTGCTCCGCGAGCGCCTTGACCTCGGAGGCGACGACCGCAAAGCCGCGGCCGGCCTCGCCGGCACGCGCGGCCTCGATGGTCGCGTTCAGCGCGAGGAGGTTGGTCTGGCCGGCGATGGTGTTGATCAGCTCGACCACGTCGCCGATGCGCGCCGCCGCCTTGGAGAGTTCGCCGACGCGGTCGTTGGTCCGGCTGGCCTGACCCACGGCCTCATTGGCGATGCGAGCGGATTCCTGAACCTGGCGGGCGATCTCGGACACCGAGGAGGACAGCTCCTCGGTGGCGGAGGCCACCGCCTGCACGTTGGTCGAGGCCTCCTGGGAAGCGCTGGCCACCTCCGTCGACAGGTCCTGGGCCCGCGTGGCCGTCGTGGTCAACGTGCCGGCGGACGCTTCGAGCTCGTTCGACGCCGACGACACGGTGTTCACGATCTCGCCGACTGCACGTTCGAACTGGGTGGCCAAATTCCGCATGTCCGCCTTGCGGCTCTCGGCCTGCCGCGCCTCGACCTCGACCTGCTCGTGGCGCAGGCGCTCGGTCTCGACCATGCTCTCCTTGAACACCTGGATCGCCTTGGCCATGTCGCCGATCTCGTCGCGATTTCCACGGCCGGGAATCTCGACCTTGAGATCGCCGCCGGCCAGCAACCCCATCGCCCGGGTCATGGTGGTCAACGGCCCGGCGATGCTGCGCCCGATCAGGAAGGCGACGAACAAGCCGAACAGGACGGCGAGACCGCCGGCGACCTCCTGAATGAAGGTCGTGCTGGCGATGACGCCGTCGGCGGTTGCCCGCGACTTCTGATAATCGGCCTTCAGTCCGGTTTCTGCGACCTTGAGCTTGTCGACGCTGTCCGTGATCAAGGGCGCGATATTGTTGCGGTAGAGTTCGTCGGCCTGGAGGACCGCGGCCGAGGTCGTCTCGAACGCGGCCTTGTAGGCCGACAGCGACGTCTTGACCGGCCCGAGCGTGGCCTTGACCTCGTCCGGCAGTCCCTCCTTCTCCAGCGACACGAGGCGCTGCTGCGCCTGCTCGACATTGGCCCGGAAGGTGGCCGGCCCCTTGGCATCCCGCACCGCGAGGAAGCGCCAGTTTGCGACGCGAACCAGCAGGATCTTGGATTCGAGGTCGAGAACGAAGCTGGCCACGTAGGTATCGCCGATCGCGGTCGCAGCCTGGACCACCTTGCCGGTGCTGGCGGTCAGCTCGTCGCCGCCGGCGAGCAGAGCGACCTTGCCCTTCGCCGCCTCGTTGACGGCGGCACCCATGCGCTCGCGCAGGGACTTCATCTTCTCGATATCACCGAGGAGGCCGTTGTAGATCTTGAGCCGTTCCTCGGAGATCGTCGACTTGGCCGCAGCCTTCAACAGCTCGACCGTCGCCGCCTCGCGCTCGGCGGCTTCCTTGAAGGCGGGCTCGTTGGCGTCGTAGATGTAACGCAAATTGGCGCGCCGCAGCGCCTGGAGGTTGATGGAGATGTCCTGGACGCGCGCCGTGTTGTCCGCGAGCGAGGAGAGCCGTGTCATCTGGCCCTGAACAGCGCCCAAATTCCAGATCGCAACGCCCGCCATGATCAGGCCAACGGCCACAAGAACGGAAAATCCGGCATAGAGACGTCCGCGGATCTTCAAACGCAAGCTCGGCATCACTGTCCACCCATTGCAGCTAGAGAAACGAAGCTGCCGATGCCCCCGAGATCGCAACGGCCGCCCACGCAGCCGCGATCATCATCAACCACTCGTCCTGCGTCGCAGCACAATGCGGAATAATTATTAATTGAGTGCTGTATTTGCGGGGTGTCGACTACGGAGGGTCCGGGCGAAGATGCAATAAAAGCGGCGAGGCGCTGCCGCTTCTGGAATCATCTGAACAGCAATTCGGCAGCCGACGCCGTTCTGCATACCGATCGCGCCACTCCATCATTGGAGGCCACGCGCAAGCGCGTGGCCTTTTGCGTTTGAGCCTCAGGCGGCGTGAACCGAACTGAGAAACTTGGCGACCTCCTGCTTCAACCGGTTGCTGTCGGCCGACAGCAAGCGCGCCGCCGAGAGCACCTGCGAGGAGGCCGAGCCGGTCTCGGAGGCTCCGCGCTGGACGTCGCCGATATTGGTCGAGACGCGCTGGGTGCCATTGGCCGCCTGCTGGACGTTGCGGGAGATCTCCTGCGTCGCCGCGCCCTGCTGCTCCACGGCAGCGGCAACCGTCGAGGAGATCTCCGACAGTCGCTCGATGGTGCCGCTGATCTCCCTGATGGCACCGACCGATTGCTCGGTGGCGGCCTGGATGCTCGAAATCTGCTGGCCGATCTCGCCGGTCGCCTTGGAGGTCTGCTCGGCGAGCGCCTTCACCTCGGAGGCGACGACCGCAAAGCCGCGGCCGGCCTCGCCGGCACGCGCGGCCTCGATGGTGGCGTTCAGCGCCAGCAGGTTGGTCTGGCCGGCGATGGTGTTGATCAGCTCGACCACGTCGCCGATGCGCGCCGCCGCCTTGGAGAGCTCGCCGACGCGTTCGTTGGTCCTGCTCGCCTGCCCCACGGCGTCCTTGGCGATGCGGGCGGATTCCTGCACCTGGCGGGCGATCTCACTGACCGAGGAGGACAGCTCCTCGGTGGCGGAGGCCACCGCCTGAACGTTGGCGGTCGCTTCCTGCGACGCGGACGCCACTTCGGTGGACAGGTCCTGCGCGCGCGTCGCGGTCGCCGTCAACGTTCCGGCGGACGCCTCGAGCTCGTTCGATGCCGACGACACGGTGTCGACGATCTCGCCGACCGCGTGCTCGAACTGGTCGGCGAGCTTGACCATGTCTTTCTTGCGGTCCTCGGCCTGCCGTGCCTCGACCTCGACCTGCTCGTGGCGCAGGCGTTCGGTGTCGATCATGTTGGTCTTGAACACCTCGATCGCCTTGGCCATGTCGCCGATCTCGTCGGCCTTGCCGCGCCCGGGGATCTCGACCGCGAGATCGCCGCCGGCGAGCAGCCCCATCGCACGCGTCATCGAGGTGAGCGGACCGACGATGCTGCGGGCGATCAGGAAGGCGACGATCAATCCGAACAGGGTGGCAAGGCCGCCCGCGATTTCCTGCACGGTCGTCGTGCCCTCGATCACGGCTTCGGCCTGCTTGCGCGAATCCTTGTAATCGTTCTTCAGGGTGGCTTCCGCGACCTTGAGCTTGCCGATGCTCTCGACGATGAGCGGCGCGAGGTTCTTGTGGTAGATCTCGTCGGCCTGGAGCATGGCCGCCGACGTCATCTCGAAGGCGGATTTGTAGATCCCGAGCGAGGTCTTGACCGGCCCGAGCGTGGCACGCAATTCGGTCGCCTGCGGGCTCTTTTCGAGCGCCGTGAGCCGCTGGATGGCCCTGTCGACATTCGTCCTGAAGTTGGCGGGGCCCTTGGTGTCGCGCAGGGCCAGGAACCGCCAGTTTGCGATCTGAACGAGAAGCAGCCTGGATTCGAGGTCCGCCACCAGGGACGCAGTGTCTTCGTCGACGGCCGCGCGCGCCACATCGGTCAGCTTGCCCATCTTGACGGTCAGCTCATCGCCGCTCGGCAGCAGCGTCGCCTTGCCCGTGCGCGCCTCGTTGACGGCGTCGCCGAGATTGTCACGCAGGCTCTTCATCCTGGCGATGTCGGCGATCAGGTCGTTGTAGAGCTTGCGCCGCTCCTCAGAGGCCGTGCCCTGCGCCCCCACCTTCAACAGCTCGGTCGCAGCCGTCTCTCGCTCGGAGGCCTCCTTCATCGCGGGCTCGCTGGCATCGTAGATGTAGCGCAGATTGGCCCGCTGGATGGCCTGAAGATGGGTCGAAATCTCCAGCACCCGCGCGGTGCTGTCCGAAAGTGCGGATTGTCTTCCGACCTGGTCCTGCACGGACCGCAAATTCCAGATGGCGACCACCGCCATCATGAGACCAACCGCCACCAAGGCCATGAAGCCTGCGTACAGGCGTCCCCTGATCCGCAAACGAAACTTCGGCATTCCCACTGTCCACCCGGATCCACGCGAATTCGGGCGGCCGAACTCGTCCGGCTATCGTCACGGCCACCCTCGCAGCCGCGAATCACGTCTTTCGCGATTTACGCTGCACCGCGACACAATGGGGGACACTCGTTAATTGAACCTTCTGATTTTTCGCGCACCTCTCAAGAAGCGCATACAAAATCTGCTGATCTTCTATGCAGTTGCGCAAGGATGTGGCGCGCGGTCGCATGGGGCTCGCGCGGATCGAGGCTCCGGGTGCGGCAAGAGCAATCCGGCTATTTCTGCCGGATAGGCTTCCTCAGCTCGTACGCAATCTCCGATCGGGTCATCCCGCTGTCCTGAAGCTCCCGCTCGCTCATCGCGGCGAGGAGATACCGACCCCGGGACCGCTCTCGCCTGATGCGAATGATCTCTGCCAGCGCCCGCCAGGCCCGCACGACCATCGCCGACCGTGATGAACGAGAGCGGTCTGCGGACGCGACGTCGTTCAACCCAGTCAGCCCGCGGCCTTCACGGCGGCTTGCGGAAACGGGCCGAGCGCCTTCTCGGTCAGGATCGAGTCGCAGTACTCCCTGATCTCCTTGATCTTGCCGTCCTCCAGGCGAAACACCAGGCAATAGTCGTTGTCGTAGCGCACGCCCTCGGGGGTGACGTTGTCGCCCTTGGCTTCGACCACGACGATGTCGCCGTCGGCGATGAAGCGGTGGGCGACCGTGCGGGTACGGTCGACCAGGCGCGTCCGCACATACGCATGCAAATCGTTGAGGATCGACTGCTTGCCGGCGAAGGTGCGCGACCAGGAATACTGGCCGGTCACGACCCATCTGGCGTCATCGGCAAGGCTCGAGGTGAACAAAGCGCGGTCGCGCACGGCCGGATCGGGGTTGGCGGCGGCGGCGAAAATATCCTGCATCAGTTTCTTGTTGGCGCTCGCGCTCATGGCGGCATCTCCGTTTGGTGGCAACTCGGGGATCATCGCCGTCCGATGAGAATTCTTCAAATCGATAGCGGATATGATATCTATTCGCCTCATGAATTTGAATTCGCTCGACCTCAATCTATTGACCGCGCTCGACGCGCTGCTGCGCGAGGCCAATGTCAGCCGCGCCGCCATGCGGATCGGCCTGTCGCAGCCGGCGACGAGCCACGCTTTGCAGCGCCTGCGCGACATCTTTGGCGACCCGCTGCTGGTGCGGACCGGCGCGCGGATGGAGCTGACGCCGCGGGCACAGGCCCTGCGCGCACCGCTGGCGCAGGCGCTCGATCAGGTGCGCGGGCTGTTCGTGCCTGATGAGTTCGACGCGGCGCGCAGCGAGCGGCCTTTCCGCCTGATGATGCCGGATCTCGCCGTCGAGCTGTTGATGCCGCCCTTGATGGAGAAGGTCACGCGCCTTGCGCCCAATGTCCGCATCGACGTCGTGCCGTGGCGGGGACCTGCGATCTTCCACGCCGAGTTCGCCCGCACCATCGACCTCGTGATCTCGATCGGCAATGCCTTCAAGGGCTTTCACCGCCAGCTGCTCTACACCGATGCCGACGCGCTGGCGGTGCGGCGCGGCCATCCCATGGGAGCGAAGCTGAAGCGGCGCGAGACGTTCCTGGCCGCACGGCACGTCGGCGTGATCATCCGCGGCAACAGCGAGGATCTGATCGACACCTGGCTGCGCACTGAGGGCATCGAGCGGCACATTTCGCTGGTGGTGTCAGGCTATCTCGAAGCGCTGCACGTCAGCGCCCGCACCGACCTCGTCGCCTTCGTGCCGCGGCGGCTGATCGCGGCACTGTCGAAACAGCTCGGCCTCGTTACGGTGACACCGCCGTTCGACCCCGGCATCGACGAGCAGTTCATGTTCTATCCGACCCGGGCGCAGATGGACCCGGGCTCGATCTGGCTGAGAAGGCTGATGCTGGAGACGGGGCGGGAGTTGGAGAAGAAGGGGTCGTAGAATGCACCATCGGAAAACTCGGTGTCGTCCCGGACAAGCGCAGCGAAGCGGAGCGCCGATCCGGGACCCATAGCCATAGGGCGTGGTTTGGCGAAGACTCTTGGTTCGGTATTTCTACCGAACGTGATCGATAGATTCCGCGGTATGGGTCCCGGCGTACGCCGGGACGACAGTGGAGAATGACGTCACGCCTCACGCCTTCTGCGCGTCCATCACCTTGCGCACGGCCGGGCGATCCGACATGCGCTTGAAATGGTCGGCGATCTTCGGCGTGGCGTTGATGTCGACGCTGTCGCCTTCGAGCCAGGTCGAGACCGTGTAGAGATAGGGGTCGCAGATCGTGAACTGATCGCCCATCACCCAGGGCCCTTTGAACATCTTCTGCTCGATCAGCGCGAAGCAGGCGGCCATGGTCTGCGGGACCTTCGCCTTCATGTCGGCGAACGAGCTTGCCTCCGTCGCCCAGCGCGCGCCGCGCATCTTGTGGGCATGGTTGATGTGCACGGTCGAGCAGAGATAGGAGTTGAACGACTGCACTTGCGCGAAATCGAAGGGATCGTCGAGCGGGGCGAGTTTCGCCTTGGGGAAGGTCTGCGCGAGATAGGCGAGCATCGCCGGCGTCTCGGTCAGGACGCCGCGATCGGTCACCAGCGCGGGCACGCGGCCCTTCGGGTTGATGGCGAGATAGTCGGGGCTGTTCTGCTGATTGTCCTTGAAGCTCAGGCGTTCGGCCGTGTAGTCGGCGCCGGCCTCCTCCAGGGTCATGTAGGTGGCGAGCGCGCAGGTGCCGGTGGCGTAGTAGAGCTTGAGCATGTCGGACCTCATGGGAAAATTGGAAATTAGCGGCTGTCGCCCCCGAGGTCCATAGCACGACATTCTCTTCGCAGTTGCCCACATCCGCCCGCCTGTGCCAAGACGCCTGCATTCGGAGGGGTTTTTCATGACGGTACTCGTCGCCGGCGGCGGCATCGGCGGGCTGACGCTTGCGCTCAGCCTGCACGGAATCGGCGTTCCCGTAAAAGTGTTCGAGAGCGTTGCCGAGCTGAAGCCGCTCGGCGTCGGCATCAACGTGCTGCCGCATGCGGTGCGCGAGCTGATCGAGCTCGGGCTGATGGACAAGCTCGATGCCAGCGGCGTGCGCACCCGCGAGCTCGCCTATTTCTCCAAGCATGGCAAGCCGATCTGGAGCGAGCCGCGCGGGCTGGAAGCCGGCTACAAATGGCCGCAATTCTCGATCCATCGCGGCACGCTGCAGCAGCTGCTGCTCGACACCGCGATCGAGCGGCTCGGTCGCGACAACATCCTCACCAGCCATCATCTGACCGGCTGGACCGAAACGGCCGGCGGCGTCCGCGCCGACTTCGTCGACAAGGCGACCGGCAAGGCCGCAGGCACCTACGACGGCGCGATCATGATCGCGGCCGACGGCATTCATTCCGCCGCACGAGAAAAGCTCTACCCCAACGAAGGCCCGCCGATCTGGAATGGCCGCATCCTCTGGCGCGGCGTCACGCCGTCAAAGGCCTTCCTCAGCGGCCGCACCATGATCATGGCCGGCCACGAGATCCTGAAGTTCGTCTGCTATCCCATTTCGAAGGAGCCGGACGCGTCCGGCAACCATCTGATCAACTGGGTCGCCGAGCGCCATATGCCGCCGACCTATCAGTGGCGGCGCGAGGATTATAACCGCACCGCGCGGCTGGAGGAGTTTCTGCCCTGGTTCGAGAGCTGGCAGTTCGACTGGCTCGACGTACCCGGCCTGATCAAGAACTGCCCGCATGCCTATGAATATCCGCTGGTCGACCGCGATCCGGTGTCGCAATGGACTTTTGGCAAGGTCACGCTGATGGGCGATGCCGCGCATCCGATGTACCCGATCGGCTCCAACGGCGCCTCGCAGGCGATCCTCGATGCCCGCACCATCACCCGCGAGATCCTGGCGCACGGCCCGACGCAGGCCGCGCTGCTCGCCTATGAAGCCGAGCGGCGGCCCGCGACCACCGACCTCGTCCTGCTCAACCGCAAGAACGGCCCCGAGCAGGTGATGCAGCTCGTCGAAGAGCGCGCGCCTGACGGTTACAAGCTGGTCACCGACGTGCTGTCGCAGAAGGAGCTGGAAGACATCGCCGCGAACTACAAGCGCGTGGCGGGGTTTCAGGTCGAAGCGCTGAATGCGAAGCCGGCGATTGTGAGTGCGGGCGCGAAGCGCGCGAGCACCTAAAGCGCGATGAGTGGGATGAGTAGTCATCGCGCTTTCGATAAATTGCTTGAGCATGATCTCCGCGCAAACGCGTACCGCGTTTGTCGCGAGCGAAATCCGCTCGCACGTTTCCGAATCATGCTCCAGGTCGTCGCCGCACTGTTCGCGATGCCGTTGACGGGCGCGAGTTACCCGGAACGACGACTGCCCAATGCCCACGACTTCCGCTTGAGCTTGTTGATGGCGCGGATGGCATAACCGAGCCCGACCGGATTGGTCTGGCGCAAGAAGGCGACCTTTTTCACATACTTTTCGACGTGCCATTTGGCGTGCGCACCCTCGCGGAAGAAGACAACGTCGCCCGCACCGTAGCGTTTCGGCGGCATGCCATCGCTCTCGATCACCATTGATCCTTCAAGGATCATGATCGTCTCGTCCAGATCGTAGTACCAGTTGAACTTGCCCTCGGTGCAGGACCAGATCAGGGTCATGGCAGTGCCGCACGCGCTGGTCGACAACAGGTGCGAGCGCGCTTCCGGGTTTCCTTCAATGATCCAGGATGGCTCGATCGGAGACGGTTCGAGATCGACGTTGCAGTGGCCGGTCTCAATAAGAGGAAGCGGCATGGCTCACCTCAAGGCCTCAAATAAAGTACGGCTTGGAAAATTACCCCGTCTAACTTTTGTTAAGTTTCTATCGGGCCACTGGCCCACCTACAATCAAGCTTCCACGGAGAATATGAAGTTGCCACTTTGTCGCAAGTCACGTCGTCGATGATCGAACATCGCGATTCGCCTGCAAATTGCCTGCACCCACCCATCTCTTTGCGGCTGCGACAATATGCGCGAGTCCAAATGCTCGCACTGTTAGAGCCCGCAACGATCGGCGCGCTGATTGCGTGTACAACGAATCCGCAAGAAAATCCTCTCATTGCACGCACGGGTAGACCCTGTCCGGTTCCATGCTGATGCGAGGCATTTCCCGCTATTCAAAGAATGTGAACGAGGCCCACCGTCAGCGAACGACCCTCGCAGCATCGAGCAAGCGCTCACTGGCGGTGGCGGTCGCAAGCAGCGTGCCGTCTTCGGCCGTCAGCCTCCCTTCGACGAACGCGATCGTCTTGCCAAGCTGAGTGACCTTGGCCTCAGCGACGATCGGCCCGGGCTTCGCCGGCGCGAGGAAGTTCACAGTCATGCTGATGGTCGTGGTGTAGAGTCTGCCTTCGCTCATCACGAGCACTGCCGGACCCATCGTATCGTCGAGCATGGCCGAGAGCAGACCGCCCTGGATGAAACCGGCGGGATTGCAGAATTCGGGCTTGCCCTCGAAGCCGAGCCTGACCCAGCCTTCCTCGGGGCGGGCATCGAGCAGACGCCATCCCAGAAGTTCGGCGCAGGGCGGCCTCTTGAAATTGTCGAGCGCGGTCTTGACCATTGGCAGCCTCCGTTTCGCTGTCGATAGCGTAACGCTGCTGCCAGCGTGCTGTCAGGAGGGTGGGGCCGTTGAAAGATCCAGCGCGTGCGCGATCACCTTGCGCATGACGTTGGGCAGCGCTTCATCGGCCAACGTCGCGATCGGCACCCATCGCATGCCTGCGGGCGCACGCGTGCGGGCCTCCGCCTTCGCCGTATAGACTACCAGCTCCAGCGGAAAATGCGTGAAGACGTGGGTGACGACGCCCACCTGGCGCTGCCAGCGCGACAGCCCCTTCAACTCGGGCGCCTGCTGCTTTGCCGTCGCGTCGTCGTGGCCGGCGAGCCAGTCCGAGCCCGGCACTTCCGTCATGCCACCAAGCAGGCCCTTTTCGGGCCTCGAGCGGACGAGTAGCTCGTCGCCACGTATCACGACGAAGGCGGCGCCGCGCCGCAACGTTCCGCTCTTCTTCGGCGCCTTGCGCGGAAAGGTGTCCTGCGTGCCCTGCGCGCGCGCGGTGCAATCCTCAGTGAACGGGCATAGCGCGCAGGCCGGCTTCTTCGGCGTGCAGATCGAGGCGCCCAGATCCATCAGCGCCTGGGCGCTATCGCCGGCGCGGGAGTTCGCGAGCAACGTCGCCGCCAATTGCTGGATCAGAGGCTTGGCCTGCGGGAGTTCCTCTTCCACTGCAAAGAGGCGCGACACCACGCGCTCGATATTGCCATCCACCGGCATCGTGTGGCGGTCGAAGGCAATCGCGGCAATCGCCGCCGCGGTATAGGGCCCGATGCCCGGCAGCGCGCGCAGCCCCTCCTCCGTGTCGGGAAACACCCCGCCATGCTCGCGCGTCACCGCAACCGCGCATGCATAAAGATTGCGCGCACGCGAATAATAGCCGAGCCCGGCCCACATCCGCAGCACGTCATCCTGCGACGCGTTTCCCAGTGCCGTGACATCCGGCCAGCGCGCGACGAATTTTTCGAAGTAAGGGACGACGGCCTTCACCGTGGTCTGCTGGAGCATGATCTCCGACAGCCAGACACGGTAGGGATCCGGTGTCTCGCCGGGCATCGCGCGCCATGGCAGACGGCGGCGGTGGCGGTCGTACCATTGCAGGAGTGCGATCGGGCGCGACGAGGTCTCCGCCTGACCGAGTTCCGGTTTTGCCTTCAGTGCGGATTTGCGGCTCATGCTTTCAATGTAACGATGTCACCCCGATCTCTCCACGTCATGCCCGCGCTTGTCGCGGGCATCCACGTCTTTCTTCACAGAAGAACGTGGATGGCCGGGACAAGCCCGGCCATGACGGCGAGGAGCCTGTAGTCGACGGTCCCGAGTGCTATAAGGGCTCATGTCCAAGCTCCGCCCCATGAAACCCGGTCCCATCAGCGCAAAACCGCTGTCGCTCCTGCTCAACGACGTCTTTGCCGAGGCCTATGCCAAACAGGGTTTTGCGGCACGCGAGCTGGTGACACGGTGGGCGCAGATCGCTGGGCCGGAGATCGCAGCCCATGCCGAGCCGTTGAAGATGCAATGGCCGCGGCCGGTCGAGGGCCAGCCGCAGGAGGCGGCGACCCTGGTGCTGCGGGTCGAGGGGCCGATGGCGCTGGAGATCCA
This sequence comes from Bradyrhizobium betae, assembly GCF_004123905.1. Lineage (GTDB taxonomy): Bacteria > Pseudomonadota > Alphaproteobacteria > Rhizobiales > Xanthobacteraceae > Bradyrhizobium > Bradyrhizobium betae_A. The sequence continues at coordinate 21,800 of NZ_MZXW01000006.1, read as the reverse complement.
GCATTCGGCCGACGTGATCCTGGAGCGGGTCAACCGCTTCTTCGGCTGGAGCGCGGTCGGCAAGCTTGCCTTCCGCCAGGCCCCCCTGTCTCGCGCCCGCAAGCCGGCCCGGCCCGGCCCGCCGGACCCCAAGAGCGTCGCCAAGGTGGCGGAGAGCCTGGGGGATATCGAAGATGAAGACTTGAAGACGGCGCTGGCGCGCCTTGGGGCCGCCATCAAGCGAAATTGAGCCTCATTTCGCGACCAATCTGGACCCGTGCTTGCCGCGCGCCATTGCCTCAAACGACGTTTCAAGCTAGCGACAGGCCGCCCGGGCGGGAACTCGACAAACCCCTGGGGCGAGACCACGCCAATTCGGGAGCCGACCTTGATCATCACCCGCCGCGCCTTCAACACGATGCTGTCGCTGACCGGGCTTGCCGCGCTCGCCGGGCTCTCGCCGCTGCGGTTCATCTCCGAAGCGATGGCGCAGACCGCCGCCGATGTGGCGAAGCCGGTGTCGCTGCCCGACATGGCGCTCGGCCCGAACGATGCCGCCGTCACCATCACCGAATACGCCTCGATGACCTGCCCGCATTGCGCAGCCTTCAACGAGCAGGTGTTCCCGAAGCTCAAGAAGGACTACATCGACACCGGCAAGATCCGTTACATCTTCCGCGAGTTCCCGCTCGACATCAAAGCTGCCGCCGGCTCGATGCTGTCGCGCTGCATCGCCAATGGCGACGCGCCAAAGTACTTCGCGGTCACCGACATGCTGTTCCGCCAGCAGGGCGACTGGGTGACGAAGAACACCACCGAGACCCTGACGCGGATCGGCAAGCAGGCCGGCCTCACCCAGCAGCAGGTCGAGGCCTGCCTGAAGGACCAGGCGCTGCTCGACAAGATCGCCGCCGACCAGAAATACGCCAGCGACATTCTCAAGGTCGATTCCACGCCGACCTTCTTCATCAACGGCGAGAAGATCAAGGGCGAGACCTCGTACGAAGATTTCGTCAAGAAGATCAATTCGCTGCTCAAGAGCTGATTCGCTCGTCAAGATTCTGATTCGCATCTCGAAAGCCGTATCTTTCCCCGCATAAATCCCTTGGGAAAAGCGGCTTTCGCCGGTTGCCCTCGCGACGCACCGCGGCCATTGTCCAGCCGCATGAGGCGCCTCGCGCGACTCGCCCGGATAGCGGCATTGCCTTCCATGGTATTGTCCCGGCAGGGGGATTCGCGCCTGCCAACAGAGATGCGTGCTTATGAAAATCACCCGCCTGCGACTTCACGGCTTCAAGTCCTTCGTTGAGGCCACCGACTTCGTCATCGAGCCCGGCCTGACCGGCGTGGTCGGACCCAACGGCTGCGGCAAGTCGAATCTCGTTGAGGCGCTGCGCTGGGCGATGGGTGAAACCTCGTACAAAAGCTTGCGCGCCGCCGACATGGACGCGGTGATCTTCGCCGGCTCCGGCAACCGTCCGGCGCGCAACCACGCCGAAGTGACGATGACGATCGACAATTCCGATCGCACTGCGCCTGCGGCGATGAACGACAGCCAGCTGCTCGAAATCTCCCGCCGCATCGAGCGCGAGGCGGGCTCGGTCTATCGCATCAACGGCCGCGACGTGCGCGCGCGTGACGTCCAGATCCTGTTCGCTGACGCTGCCACCGGCGCGCGTTCGCCTGCCCTCGTCCACCAGGGCAAGATCGGCGAGATCATCCAGGCCAAGCCCGAGCAGCGCCGCCGCGTGCTGGAAGACGCCGCCGGCGTCGCCGGCCTGCACGCCCGCCGCCACGAGGCCGAGCTGCGGCTGAAGGCGGCCGAAACCAACCTCACCCGCGTCGAGGACGTGATCGGCCAGCTCTCAGGCCAAATGGAAGGCCTGAAGAAGCAGGCCCGCCAGGCCGTGCGCTACCGCGAAGTCGCCGCCAAGGTCCGCAAGGCCGAAGCGACGCTGTTCCACCTGCGCTGGATCGGCGCCCATGCCGACGTCAACGAATCCGGCCAGACCCATGATCTCGCCGTGCGCGAGATGGCCGAGCGCACCCAGCACCAGGCCGAAGCCGCCCGCATCCAGGCGATCCGCGCCGCCGAAATGCCGGCGCTGCGCGATGCCGAAGCGCGCGCAGCCGCCGGGCTCCAGCGCCTGACCAATGCCCGCGAGCTGCTCGACCGCGAGGAAGAGCGCGCCAAGGAGCGGGTCGCCGAGCTCGAACGCCGCCTCGCCCAGTTCGAAGGCGACATCGCGCGCGCCCAGCAGCAGACCATGGACGCCGACGTCGCGCTGCAGCGCCTCGACAGCGAAGATGCCGAGCTGAAGGAAGAGATCAAGTCGCGCGTCGAGAAGCGCTCCGGCGTCGACGAGCGCGTCGGCGAGGCCGAGGCGGTGCTGACCGAAACCGAGCAGCAATTCGCCGAGCTCACCACCGCGCTCGCCGACCTCACCGCCAAGCGCAACCAGCTCGAAGCCAACGTCCGCACCCACCGCGACAAGCTCGCCCGGCTCGACCAGGAAATCGCGAATGTCACCGCGGAAGAGCAGAAGCTTGCCGCCGAGACCGACGGCTTCGGCGACCTCGACGAGCTGACCGCGACGGTCGAGACCGCCGAGCAGACGCTGGCAGCGTCGGAAGCCGCCGCGCAGGCGAGCGAAGCCGCCCACGTTGCCGCGCGTCAGACGCTGGAATCTTCGCGCTCGCCGCTGGTCGAAGCCGACAAGCGCGTGCAGCGGCTCGATACCGAGGCGCGCACGATCTCAAAGATCGTCAACGGCGAGACCAAGAATCTGTGGCCGCCGATCATCGACGGCATCACCGTCGACAAGGGTTTTGAAAAGGCGATCGGTGCAGCCCTCGGCGACGACCTCGACGCGCCGGTCGATCCCTCGGCGCCGATGCGCTGGACCAATGCCGGCGTCACCGACGGCGATCCGGAGCTGCCCGAGGGTGCCGTGCCGCTCGCCAACCATGTTCAGGCTCCGGCCGAGCTGACGCGCCGCCTGGCGCAGATCGGCGTGGTGCCGCGCGAGCGTGGCGCTGAGCTGGTCTCGCAGCTCAAGACCGGCCAGCGACTGGTGTCGCCCGAGGGCGACGTCTGGCGCTGGGACGGCTTTGTCGCCGCGGCCCACGCCCCGACCGGCGCCGCACGGCGCCTGGCCGAACGCGCCCGCCTCGTCGACATCGAGAACGAGTTGGAGCAGGCCCGCATCGACGCGCAGATCAAGCGTCAGGCGCTGGAGAATGCCGAGTCCGAATTGCAGATGGCCGCCAGCACCGAGGGCGCCAGCCGCGAAGCCTGGCGCGCCGCGCAGCGCGAGCTGAACGTCGCGCGTGAGCGCCATGCCACCGCCGAGCGCGAGATCAGCCGCCACGCCGCGCGCAAGGCGACGCTGTCGGAAGCGCACAGCCGTCTCGCCGCCGACCGCGCCGAGGCCGAGGCTGCCTACGAATATGCCGAGGCCGGCATCAGCGGGCTGCCGTCGAGCGAGGACACCGAGACCCGTCTCGCCGCCGTCCGCAGCGACATCGAAGGCCATCGCCGCATGGCCGCCCAGGTCCGCGCCGAGGCGCAGGCGCTGGCGCGCGAAGCCGAACTGGCCGACCGCCGGGTCCAGGCGATCCTCGCCGAGCGCACCGAATGGCAGAACCGCAAGGAGAGCGCGGCCTCCCATATCGACACCATCCAGACCCGCATCACTGAAGTCTCGATCGAGCGCAGCGATCTGGAAAACGCGCCGGCCGTGTTCGCCGAGAAGCGCAGCGCGCTGATCACCGAGATCGAATACGCGGAGAACGATCGCCGCATGGCCGCCGACGCGCTCGCCACCGCGGAGAGCGCGATGGCCGAGACCGATCGCGTCGCCAAGTTGACGCTGGAGGCGCTCTCCAGCTCGCGCGAGGCCACCGCCCGCGCCGAGGAGCGCATGGAAGGTTCGCGGCGCCGGCTCGAGGACATCGAGCGCGAGATCCGCGACATGCTGGAGGTCGAGCCGCAGGCCGTTGCAGGTCTGGCCGAGATCGAGCCCGGCGCGGAGCTGCCGCCCCTGCACGATATCGAGGAAGACCTCGAAAAGATGCGCCGCGACCGCGAGCGCCTGGGCGCGGTCAATTTGCGCGCCGAGGAAGAGCTGCGCGAGGTCGAGACCCAGCACACCGGTCTGGTCACCGAGCGCGACGACCTCGTCGAAGCCATCAAGCGGCTGCGCCAGGGCATCCAGAGCCTCAACAAGGAAGCCCGCGAACGGCTCCTGACCTCGTTCGAGATCGTCAACAACCACTTCAAGCGGCTGTTCGTCGAGCTGTTCGGCGGCGGCGAGGCCGCGCTGCACCTGATCGAGAGCGACGACCCGCTCGAAGCCGGCCTCGAGATCATCGCCAAGCCCCCGGGCAAGAAGCCGCAGACGCTGTCGCTGCTGTCGGGCGGCGAGCAGGCGCTGACCGCGATGGCGCTGATCTTCGCGGTGTTCTTGACCAACCCCTCGCCGATCTGCGTGCTGGACGAAGTCGACGCGCCGCTCGACGACCACAACGTCGAGCGCTACTGCAACCTGCTGCACGAGATGACCAGCTCGACCGACACGCGCTTCGTCATCATCACGCACAACCCGATCACGATGGCGCGGATGAACCGCCTGTTCGGCGTCACCATGGCCGAGCGCGGCGTGTCGCAACTGGTGTCGGTGAGCCTGTCCGAGGCGGTGGACATTCTCGACCAGAACGTGGCGTGATATCTCTGGCGTCATTCCGGGGCTCGCGAAGCGAGACCTTGGAATGACGCGAGGTTGTCGATGATCTCACCCACCCTCCCCGCCGAACTGAAAGCGGCCCTCGACGGCAAGCTCCAGGGTTTCTCGCGAAGCGACGCTGCACAGCGATCGCAGAAAATCTCGACCAATTACCGCTCCGGCGGCGGCTCCGGCACGATCAAGTCGGAAGCCGATGCACTCGCCTACGCGCTCGCGCGCATGCCGGCGACCTACGCTGCGGTCGCCGCGAGCCTGAATGCATTCACCGAGATCGCGCTAGACTTCGCTCCGGAAACATTGCTCGACGTCGGCGCAGGTCCGGGCACCGCGAGCTGGGCCGCTGCGGAGGCATTTCCGTCGCTGCAGGATTTTACGCTGCTCGACTCCAGCGCCACCCTGAGCCGACTGGCGCTCGAACTCGCACACGACAGCACGCGATTGGCGGAATGCCGCTATCTGCCGGGCGATGCCGGCGGTAACCTCGCCGAGGTCTCGCAGGCCGATCTCGTCGTTGCCAGCTACGTCATCGGCGAGCTCAGCGAGGCGGATCAACGTAAGCTCACGGAAGCCATGTGGGCGAAAGCGCGCCACGCGCTGATCGTGATCGAACCCGGCACGCCCGCCGGCTACGCGCGCATCCTCGCACTGCGCCAGCAGTTGATCACGGCTGGCGCTTATGTCGCGGCCCCATGCCCGCATGAAAAGCCCTGCCCACTCACCCCGCCCGACTGGTGTCATTTCAATCAACGCCTGCCGCGCACGCAAGCGCACCGCCAGATCAAGGGCGCCGACGTGCCGTTCGAGGACGAACGTTTTATCTACGTCGCCCTGACCCGCGCAGCGCCCGCGGACCGTGCAGCGCGCGTGCTGGCGCCGCCGGATGCCGGCAAGGTCGAGATCACGGCCAAGCTCTGCACAGCGTACGGCGTTGAACTCGCAAAGGTCCCGCGGCGCGACAAGGCCGCCTATGCAAGCGCCCGGCGCTGGCGCTGGGGCGACGCCGTCCTGTCCGAAAGTTAACCTCGTCCGGCACTTTTGCGTTGAACGCAGATGGTTCCCGATCCGACCAAGTCTTACCTCCCCTCTGCGCCGGGGCTCTCGCTCCGCGCCAATTTGGTCTAGGCTGCGCCCGCCTTCTTCCCCCTTCAGGAGTTCTCCATGTCGACCGGCTGGATCGTTCTCGGCGTCATCGTCGTCCTCGTGTTCCTGGCGTTCAGCGCCTACAACCGCCTGGTGGCACTGGGCCAGCGCGTCGGCCAGGCCTTTGCCGATATCGACGTGCAGCTCAAGCAGCGTCACGACCTGGTGCCGAACCTGGTCGAGACGGTGAAGGGCTATGCTTCGCATGAGCGCGGCACGCTCGACGACGTCATCAAGGCGCGCAATTCGGCAATGTCCGCGCAGGGCCCGTCGCAAGTGTCCGCTGCCGAGAACCAGCTCTCCGGCGCGCTCGGCCGGCTGATCGCGCTGTCGGAGGCCTATCCCGACCTCAAGGCCAACGCCAATTTCCAGCAGCTTGCATCCGAACTCTCCGACCTCGAGAACAAGATCGCGGCGAGCCGCCGTTTCTTCAACAGCGCGGTCCAGGAATACAACACCGGCATCCAGCAGATGCCCGCCGCCCTGTTCGCCGGCATGTTCGGCTTCACCAGGAAGGACTTCTTCGATCTCGGCGCAAGCCGCACCGAGGTCGAGGCAGCGCCTCAGGTGAAATTCTAAAGTTGAGCCGATAGGCCGGCAGGGCATCGCGTCATGGCCGCGTATGGTCTCTACACGCACATCGCCTCGAACAAGATTCGTTCGATGATGCTGCTCGCCGGCCTGTTCGCGCTGATCTATGTGCTGGTCTTTGCCGGCGCACTGATCGCCGAAGTCGTCATCAACAGCAATGAAACCGTCGCCTACTATCTGAGCCACGCCTTCCAGGATCTGAAGGTCGCAGCTCCGGTTGCGACGGTCGTGGCGGCGGTCTGGATCGTGATCGCCTATTTCTTCCACCAGTCGATGATCGATGCCGTGACCGGCGGCCGCCACGTCACCCGGCAGGAGGAACCGCGGCTCTACAATCTGCTCGAAAATCTCTGCATCTCGCGCGGCATCACCATGCCGAAGCTGAAGATCATGGACTCACCGGCGCTGAACGCATTCGCGACCGGCCTCAATCCCAGGCAATATTCGGTCACCGTCACCACCGGCCTCCTCAGCGCGCTTGATGACAAGGAGATCGAGGCGGTTCTGGGCCACGAGCTGACCCACATCAAGAACGGCGACGTGCAGCTGATGGTGGTCGCCGTCATCATCGCCGGCGTGGTCGGCTTCTTCGGCGAGTTGTTCTTCCGCCTGTTCACGAATTTCAGCTGGAGCTCGGGCGGCGGCTCGTGGTCGTCAGGCTCATCCTCCTCGTCGCGATCGTCCTCGTCATCGAGCGACAGCAAGAGCTCCGGCGGCGGCGCGGTGATCGTCATCATCATCGCGGTCGTGCTGATCGTAGTGGCGTGGCTGATGTCGCAGGTGGTGAAGCTGGCGCTGTCCCGCTCGCGCGAATACCTCGCCGACGCCGGCTCGGTCGAGCTGACGAAAGATCCCGACGCCATGATCTCGGCGTTGCGCAAGATCGAGAACCGCGGCGAGCTGCCGGGCGCGACCTCGGCCGTGATGGAGCTATGCGTGGACAATCCGCGCGAGGGCTTTGCCGATCTGTTCGCGACCCACCCGTCGGTGCAGTCGAGGGTCGATGCGCTGGTCAAGTTCGCCGGCGGCCACGATCCCGGCCCGCTGCCGCCGCCCGGCTATGAGACGGACGAGCCCGAGGCGCAGGCCGACCCGCAGGACGCGCCGCCGCCGCTGCACCAAGGGCCCTGGAACGATGCGGGCGGCTCGGCCAGTCCGCCGCCCGTGCCCGCGCCCAGCCCCGCCGGAACCGCGAGCAGCAACCCGATAGGCAATCCCATAGGCAATCCCTTGGGCAATCCTATGGGACCTTGGGGCCGCCATTGAGCGCGTGATTTGATGTCACGCGCGGCAGGTTTCGTCGCGATTGGGAAAAACCTCGGGAATTGCCGTAACTGCATGCCGAGGAATTGAATTCTCCCTTGTTTCTGCCATGTTCGCGCCCAACAGCAGACTTGGGACATCCTTGGGACATCGATTTGGGGCCCGGCCGATTGCGACCTCGCGATCGGGGGCGCGCGTTAGGGGACAGCAATGGCAAAGCCGGCAGTGGTTGTGGTGGGCGCGGACAAGGGCGGGGTCGGCAAGACCACGGTGTCGCGCACCCTGCTCGATTATTTTTCCGCCAACAACGTGCCGACCCGCGCCTTCGACACGGAGTCGCCGCGCGGAACGCTGAAGCGCTTCCATCCTGACATCACCGAGATCGTCGACATGACGACGACGGCCGATCAGATGAAGATCTTCGATACGCTCAATGCGACAAGCCCGTCGGTCACCGTGATCGACGTTCGCGCCGGCCTGCTCTCGCCGGCTCTGGCCTCTCTGCGCGACATCGGCTTCCTCGACGCCGCCAAGGCCGGCCAGATCACTTTCGCGGTGTTCCACATCCTGGGACCCTCGATCGCCTCGCTGGACGAGATCGCCGAGACCGCGGGCTTCATGACCGGCGCGAAATATTTCCTGGTGAAGAACTTCATCAACGACACCCAGTTCTTCCAGTGGGACCAGGCGACCTATAATTCCTACTTCCACCGCATCAAGGATGCGACCGAGCTGACCATCCCGAAGCTCAACGAAATGGCCTATGAGCAGGTCGAGGTGTCCTCCGTCCCGTTCCTGAAATTCGTCGCCAACAAGGGTATCAGCGACGAAGCCGCGAACTATTCATTCGTGCTGCGCGGTTATGTCCGCCACTGGCTGGCGAATGTCTGGAGCGAGTTCGACCGCATCCGCCTGACCGACATCGTCGGATCGAAGCCCGTGACCCGCAACAGCGAAAAATAGTTGCGCAAGCCGGGCGGATACGGCTGGATTGGGGCGGCAAGTTCGCTCAGATAATAGTTCGTGATGCCCGCGACGCCCCTCTACATCATCTGCTCGCCCCGCCCGCAGGTCGGCAAGACCCTGCTGGCGCGGCTGTTGAGCGAATTTTTGCTGCTCAAGAACGGCAACGTCACGGCCTTCGACGTCAATCTGAAGGAGCCGTCACTGCTCGATTATCTGCCGAAGATCACAGAAACCGCCGACGTGATCGACACCTACGGCAAGATGCAGCTGATGGACCGCGTCATCGTCGATGACGGCCTTGCCAAGGTGATCGACCTCGGCTTCCACGCCTTCGACGAGTTCTTCAAGATGACCGACGAGATCGGCCTGCTGAAGGAAGCGGCACGTCGGCACGTGGCGCCCATGATCCTGTTCGTTGCCGACACCGACCGCGTCTCGGCCCGCGCCCATGAGATGCTGCGCGGGCAGATCCCGCGGATGAACCTGATCACGGTGGACAATGAGCACGTCGTGCGCGGCGAGCTGCCCGCCGCGATGGCCACCGGCCGGCTATTCCGCCTGCCCGCGCTGCCCGGCTTCCTCAAGACCTATGTCGACCGGCTAAACTTCTCCTTCACCGGCTATCTGCGCCAGGAGAAGGACGCCTCGACCGAGCTGCATCAATGGACCCGGCGCAATTACCTCGCCTTCCGCGAGCTTGAGCTCAGCCTGATCCTGCAACGGTCGTGAGTCTCATTTTACCCGGATAATATTGACGACGAGCCCCACCCCGCTTATTGAGGACGCCCATCGGCATCCTATCGGCAAGGGTCCACCCTCGTGAGCATCGACCGGAAAGCAGCGACCGCCGCCTACAAGGAGCGGAAGACCATCGCGGGCATCTACGTCGTCCGCTGTGCGGCCTCGGGAGAGGCCTGGGTCGGCCAAGCGCCGAACCTGGAGACGATCCAGAACCGCATCTGGTTCTCGCTCCGCCAGGGCAGCCACACCTGCCACAGCCTCCAGGCCGCCTGGACCACGCATGGCGAGGCGGGCCTGACCTTTGGCGAATGCGAGCGTCTGGAGGATGAGGAGACCGCCTATGTCAGGAACGCGCTGTTGAAGGAGCGCGTGCTGCATTGGCGGACCGAACTGAGGGCCGAGGCGATCTGACGCGCTCAATGCCCCTCGAACGTCATCAGCGTGCGCACCGGCACGTCCATGGCGCGCAGCTTGGCGGCGCCGCCGAGCTCGGGCAGGTCGATGATGAAGCAGGCGGCGACCACGTTGGCGCCGATCTGGCGCAGCAGTTTGACTGCGCCTTCCGCGGTGCCGCCGGTGGCGATGAGATCGTCGACCAGGATGACGCGCTCGCCGGGCGCGATGGCGTCGACATGCATCTCCATCTCGTCGATGCCGTATTCGAGCGAGTATGCGATCCGCACGGTGGTGTGCGGCAGCTTGCCTTTCTTGCGGATCGGCACGAAGCCGGCGGAGAGCTGGTGTGCCACCGCGCCGCCGATGATGAAGCCGCGCGCCTCCATGCCCGCGACCTTGTCGATCTTGTTGCCGGCCCAGGGATTGACCAGCTCATCCACCGCCCGGCGAAACGCGCGCGCGTCCGCGAGCAAGGTCGTGATATCGCGGAAAATGATCCCCGGCTTGGGATAGTCGGGAATGGCGCGGACGCTCGCCTTCAGATCGTGGTCCAAGGTCATCGGTGCCTCTCAATCAACGCGCGCATCCAGCCGGAAGGCGTTTTCTACAATACGCAGACCCACCTCGTTGCCGAGCGACATCAGCGATTCCGGGTGGAATTGCACGCCGGCGACCGGCAGGGTCTTGTGCTCCAGCGCCATGGCGACACCGTCCTCGGTGCTCGCGGTGACGGACAAAACTTCCGGCATGCTGTCGCGCTCGACGAAGAGCGAGTGATAGCGGCCGATGACGATCTCGTTCGGCAGATTGCGCATCAGCCGCCCGCCGCGCACCTGCACCCGCGAGGGCCGGCCGTGGGCGGGATGGGTGAGCTGCCCGAGCTCGCCGCCGAAATATTCGCCGATCGCCTGCACGCCAAGGCAGACGCCGAACACCGGCAGCTTCTTCTCGAGCGCTGCATCGATCGTTGTCTTGATCCCGAAATCCTCCGGGCGTCCCGGACCGGGCGACAGCACCAGCAAGTCCCACCTCTTCCGCTTGAGCATGTCGAGCGCATGCACATGGCGGACCACGGTGACGTCGGCGCCGACCTGGCGGAAATAATCGGCGAGCATGTGCACAAAGCTGTCGTCGTGGTCGATCAGCAGCACCTGCTTGCCCGAGCCTGTCGCATCGGGCGCGAAGGTGGAGAGGGGCTTCGGCGGATCGCCGCGCAGCGCCTGGAACAGCGCGGCGGCCTTGACCTGGCATTCGCGGTCTTCCGCGGCGGGATCGGAATCAAACAGACAGGTGGCGCCGACGCGCACTTCGGCCAGACCATCCTTCATGCGGATGGTGCGGATGGTGAGGCCGGTGTTGATGCTGCCGTCAAAGTTCACCGCGCCGATCGCGCCGGCATACCAGCGCCGCGGCGAGCGCTCGTGGTCCTCGACGAACTGCATCGCCCACAGCTTCGGCGCACCGGTGACGGTGACGGCCCAGGCATGAGTGAGGAAAGCGTCGAGCGCATCGAAGCCGGGGCGCAGCATGCCCTCGACATGGTCGACGGTGTGGAACAGCTTTGAGTAGGTCTCGATCTGGCGGCGCGCCAGCACCTTGATGGTGCCGGGCACGCAGACGCGCGCCTTGTCGTTGCGATCGACGTCGGTGCACATGTTGAGCTCGAACTCGTCCTTTTCCGAGTTCAGGAGCTGACGGATCTGCTCGGCATCGCCGATCGCATCGCTGCCGCGCGCGATCGTGCCCGAGATCGGGCAGGTCTCGACGCGGCGCCCGTCCGAGCGCACGAACATTTCCGGCGAAGCCGAGACTAGGAATTCGCCCTCGCCGAGATTCATCAGCGCGCCGTAAGGCGACGGGTTGATGACGCAGAGCCGCTGGAACACTTCGGCCGGCGAGCGGTCGCAGGGCTCGGCGAACAGCTGCCCGGGCACGGCTTCAAACAGATCGCCGCGGGCAAAGGCCGCGCGCGCGGTCTCGACCGTCGCCTGATATTCGCCGGGTGCGTGATCGGCAAAACCCTGGCGCGGCGTCTTCTGGTACGGGCTCTCGGCGGTCTCGTGCGGCAGACCTGCGGTGGACTGGCCCTTCCAGGTGAAATCGTAGGTGAGTACCACGCCGCGGCCGGTGGCGCGGTCATAGGCCAGCAGGCGATCGGGGACATAGAGCACGATATCGCGCTGATCGCTCTCTCGCGCGCGCTTCTGCACGATGTCCTCGATCTGGAACACGAGGTCGTAGGCGAAGGCGCCGAACAGGCCGAGCAGCCCGTCGTCATTAGCGGAGAAGGCGGCGACGATGTCACGCACGAGCGACATCACGCTGGCACGCCGCGTGCGCTGGTCTTCCTCGATCGGCGCATCGCCGCGGATGATGTGTCCGGCCAAGCGCGTGCCGGTCTTCTCGGAGATCACGACGCAGGGCTCGCGCAGGACGTCTGCGAGGAAGGCGATCAGCACCTGGCCGCGGCCGTTCAACGCCTCCAGCTTGAAATTGATGCCGGTGGTTTCGAGCTTGAGCGGCGGATCGGAGAAGCCGAGGTCGAAGCTCTCGTAGCGGCCGGGCACGGTCGTGCCCGAGGACAGCACCACGCCGCGGCGGCGGTCGAGCAGGTTGATGAGATCGTCGAGCCGGTTGGCGCCGCCGGTGAACTGCTCTGCGACGCGCGTGATGGCGAGACCGCCGCGGGTCACGTACTCGCTTCGGGCCGGGAGGGCAAAGACTGTCCTGTTCATGTGGTCCTCTTACGAAACTTGCCGAGGGAACGCCACACAGGACAAACGATCAGGCCGCCGCACTGTGCAGGCGACCTCAGACGATTTTGAGAGAATAAATCGCACCGGCCACCTCTTAGGAGGTGCGCCACCAAAGACGGGATGGGCGGACGGCGGTGCTCATGGGCCGGATACTCACCATGGCGCGGGGGCGGCGTCAAGGGTGGCGGGCCCCCACGCTGCCCACACAACCGGCTCCCTGGCGGCGAGATCGAGTTTTGGATCAGATTAGTTCGTCCGATTTCGGCACGTCACGCCTTCCGTGACGTACGTGGATGACCTCCAGCGCATCGTCCGCGACGCGGTAATAGATCAGGTACGGAAACGGGACTATCGGAAACACCCGACGCCAGCCATATCAGTCGCACGCCCGAGGCCCGGATACTTTGCAAGCAATTGTGACCGACCGGACACGTCTTACGACGACGCTGGCAGCACGCCGGTCGTGCTGCGCGATATATTCGTGAATTCCGTCGGTATCAGTGCGGGCACGCCGGGCGTACCGGAGCTTCACAGCCCGCACTTCTTCCAGAGCGCCGCCATTTCCTGATCGGTCGCGACTCGCCGCGCTCGGCCTGCTCAAGTCCCTCAAGCACGGCCGCGCGGTGTTCTTCAGGCACAACGAACAGATCGCCGTCGTTGGCGACAATCTGCTCAAGCACCTCGGCGACGTAAGCTTGCCGGTCCTCCGGCAGCTTTCTCACCTTCTCGATCACATCTTCCAAGACCTTGGTCATGGTCGGAATATATACCAGTTGCGGGTCGAAAACGACGTATTCCCTACCCCAGATGCTTCCGGAAAAACTCCGTCGCCCGGCCCCAGGCGAGCTCGGCGGCTTCGCGGTCGTGCACGGCCTGGCGCTGCTCGTTGACGAAGGCGTGTTCGGCGTCATAGCGGAACAGCTCGAGCGACTTGCCGGCGGCCTTCATGCCCTTTTCGAAGGCATCGACCACTTGCGGCGTGCACCAATCGTCCTTGTTGGCGAAATGGGCCTGGAGCGGGATCTTGACGTCGGCGGGCTTGGCCGCCTGCTCCGGCGGGATGCCGTAGAACACGACGCCGGCGGCGAGCTCCGGCACATGCACCGAGCCGATGATGGTGACGGCGCCGCCGAGGCAGAAGCCTGTCAGCCCGACCTTGGCACCGTTGCGCGACAGATATTGCGTGGCGCCCCGCACGGTCTGCGTGGTGGCATCCATGAAGTCGAGCGAGTTCATCTCTTGGCCGGCGGCGTCCGTGTCGTGATAGGGCACGACCTTGCCCTTGTAGAGATCGGGCGCCAGCGTATCGAAGCCGGCCAGCGCGAAGCGGTCGCACAGGCCCTTGATCTGGTCCGACAGGCCCCACCATTCCTGAATCACGACCACGCCCGGCGCATTGCCGCGCGCGGCGTTGGCGAGATAGCCCGAGGCGTCCTTGCCGTCCGGGCGCTTGAAGGTGATGGCGGTTCCCATGGTGTCCTCCGACGAGTTTCTGGGAGCGGTTGACGGTATTTTGGCGGGTGAGCGCGCAATAGGCAATCGCGCCAAACAACACACGCGCGTGTGCAACAAAAAAGCCCCCTTGCGGGGGCTTTTCATGTCTCGTCTCGCGCCGCTCAGTGCGAGTCGGCCCAGACCTTCTTCTTGGTGAAGTACATCAAGAACGCGAAGATGATCAGGAACACGAACACCTGGAAGCCCAAGCGCTTGCGCGCTTCCATGTGCGGTTCGGCGGTCCACATCAGGAACGTGGTGACGTCCTTGGAATATTGGGCGACCGTGGCCGGCGAGCCGTCGTCATAGGTCACCTGGCCGTCGCTGAGCGGCTTCGGCATCTTGATGGCGTGGCCCGGGAAGTACTTGTTGTAGTACGATCCCTCCGGGATGGTCACCCCCTCCGGCACCTTCTCCTCGAACCCCTGGAGCAACGCCGCGACGTAGTCCGGGCCCTGCTCCTGATACTGGGTGAAGAAGTCGATGATGAACATCGGGAAGCCGCGGCCGTAGGAGCGCGCCTTGGTGATCAGCGACAGGTCGGGCGGCGCCGCGCCGCCATTCGCCGCGCGCGCGGCCTGCTCGTTCGGAAATGGCGAAGGGAAATAATCCGCCGGCCGGCCCGGACGCTCGAACATGTCACCGGCGTCGTTCGGGCCGTCCTTGACCTTGTAGTCCGAGGCAAACGCCGCCGCCTGCGCCACCGAATAGCCGGGGCCGCCGGCTTCCGCGAGGTTGCGGAAGGCGATGAAGGACAGGCCGTGGCAGCTGGAGCAGACCTCCTTGTAGACCTTCAGGCCACGCTGGAGCGCGCCGCGGTCGTACTTGCCGAACGGACCGGCGAACGACCATTTGTTGCCCGGCGGCCTGTCGCTGCCTTCGTTGGCACGGGCATCCCCGAGGCTGCCGAGGAACAGCGCGACGGCGGCGACGAGTATGACCGCGACGGAGGCGACGGCCTTGCCGCCCTTGGCCAGGATCGCCTCCGAGATCGAGTTCGGCACCGGGCGCGGCGTCTCGATGCGCGAGAGCAGCGGCAGCACGATCAGGAAGTAGGCGAAGTAGCAGACAGTGAGGACCCGGCCGGCGATCACGTAGATGCCTTCCGGCGGCTGCGCGCCGAGATAACCGAGCAGGATGCAGACCGCGACGAAGATCCAGAAGAACTGTTTGGCCAGCGGCCGGTACTTCGACGACCTCGTCTTGGCGGCGTCGAGCCAGGGCAGGAAGCACAGGATGATGATCGCCGAGAACATCCCGATCACGCCCGCGAGCTTGTTCGGGATCGAGCGCAGGATCGCGTAGAACGGCAGGTAATACCATTCCGGCACGATATGCGGTGGGGTCACGCCCGGGTTCGCCGGAATGTAGTTGTCGGCGTCGCCGAGATAGTTCGGCATGTAGAAGATGAACCAGGCGTAGAGCAGCAGGAAGCAGGCGACGCCAAATCCGTCCTTGATGGTCGCGTGCGGCGTGAACGGAACCGTATCCTTTTCCGTCTTCGGCTCGACGCCGTCAGGATTGTTCTGGCCGGCGACGTGCAGCGCCCAGACGTGGAGCACGACAACGCCCGCGATCAGGAACGGCAGCAGATAGTGCAGCGAGAAGAAGCGGTTCAGCGTCGGATTGCCGACCGAATAGCCGCCCCACAACAGCGTCACGATGCTCTCGCCGACATAGGGAATGGCGGAGAACAGATTGGTGATGACGGTGGCGCCCCAGAAGCTCATCTGGCCCCACGGCAGCACGTAGCCCATGAAGCCCGTCGCCATCATCAGGAGGTAGATGACGACGCCGAGGATCCACAGCACCTCGCGCGGCTCCTTGTAGGAGCCGTAATAGAGACCGCGCAGCATGTGGATGTAGACCGCGAAGAAGAACATCGACGCGCCGCAGGCATGCATGTTGCGCAGCAGCCAGCCATAATTGACGTCACGGACCAGCAGCTCGACCGACTTGAAGGCGAGATCGGCATGCGGCGTATAGTGCATCGCCAGGATCACGCCGGTCAGGATCTGCATCCCCAGCATGAAGGAGAGGATGGCGCCGAAGGTCCACCAATAGTTCAGATTGCGCGGGGTGGGATAGACGACGAAGGAAGAATGGACGAGACCGAGGATCGGCAGACGCCGCTCGATCCATTGCAGGGCCGGATTGCTCGGCTGGTAGTCGGATGGTCCGCTCATGATGCGATCCTGAGGAAATAAGACGACGAGACGGCGCGAGGCTTCGGACGCGGGTCCGAAGCTCAGCCGATCTGGATTTTGGTGTCGGAAACGAACTGGTACGGCGGCACCGGCAGGTTCGCGGGCGCGGGCCCCTGGCGGATGCGGCCGGACGAATCGTACTGCGAACCATGGCAGGGGCAGAAGAATCCGTCGTAATTGCCTTCATGGGCGATCGGGATGCAGCCGAGATGGGTGCAGATGCCGATCACGACCAGCCACTGCTCGTGGCCGGACTTGACCCGGGCCTCGTCGCTCTGCGGATCGGGCAGGCTCGCCACGTTGACGGCGCGCGCCTCGTCGATCTGCTTCTTGGTGCGGTGGCTGATGTAGATCGGCTTGCCGCGCCAGAACACCTTGATGTCCTGCCCCTCGGCGACCGGGCTGAGATCGACCTCGATCGGCGCACCGGCCGCGATGGTCGACGCATCAGGATTCATTTGAGAGATGAAGGGCCAGAGCGCAGCTGCGCCCCCTACTGCAGCAGCTGCCCCCGTTGCAACGAATAAGAAATCACGGCGTGTCGGATGGTCCGCCGAAGACGCTGTCGTCACGATTCCAACCCTTTCTTCTTATGCTGCCAGCGGAACCGCTCCGGGAGCCCCCAAGGTCCCCGGAACAATGCTGCCGGCGCCCGCGGCCCCCCGCGGCGGCAGAACTTGGCTTGTCCCCGCCAAAACAAGGCGAAAACAGCAGTCCAGAATCATTCTATTGGCACCCTTGCCGGGCGAGCGCAAGCTCGCTAACGGCGTGGGGGTGTGCAATGCACGAATTCCGCGGCCAGCGATGTTTTATTGAGACATTTCCGGCCCGCTACCCACCCGATACAGCCCATGCAGATCGCACTTTTTCAACCCGACATCGCCCAGAACACCGGCACGATTCTCAGGCTCTGCGCCTGTCTGGGCATGGCTGCCCATATCATCGAACCGGCGGGCTTCCCGGTCTCCGACCGCTTGTTCCGCCGGGCGGGAATGGATTACCTCGACCATGTCAGCCTGACCCGCCATGACTCCTGGTCCAAATTCGAGGAGTGGCGTGCGGCACAGGGCAACCGCCTGCTGCTGTTCACCACGAGGGCCGCCACCGATTACCGCGATTTTCATTACCAGACGTCGGACATCCTGCTATTCGGGCGCGAGAGCGCCGGGGTCACCGACGCGGTGGTCGAGGCCGCGGATGCGCGGCTGGTGATCCCGATCACTCCCGGGCTGCGGTCGCTCAATGTCGCCATGACCGCAGCGATGGCCGCAGGCGAGGCGCTGCGGCAGACCCGGAACCCGCAAGCTTGAGATGTTGAGGAGAGACGATTGAGTTACGCGGTCAAGGAAATCTTCCTGACCCTGCAAGGCGAAGGCGCCCATGCCGGGCGCGCGTCCGTGTTTTGCCGTTTTGCCGGCTGCAACCTCTGGAGCGGCCGCGAGGCCGACCGTCAGGATGCGACCTGCAAATTCTGTGACACGGATTTCGTCGGCACCGACGGCACGCTCGGCGGACGCTATGCAACGGCTGCGGAACTCGCCGACACCATCGCCGCGCAATGGACCGCCGCCTCCGACAACCGCTACGCGGTGCTGACCGGCGGCGAGCCGCTGCTCCAGGTCGACGGCGCGCTGATCGACGCGCTCCATGCGCGCGGCTTCGAGATCGGCGTCGAGACCAACGGCACGATTGAAGCGCCCGCGGGGCTCGACTGGATCTGCGTCAGCCCCAAGGGCGGCAGCGAGCTCGTCCAGCGCCGCGGCCACGAGCTCAAGCTGGTTTATCCGCAGGCCCTCGCCGCGCCCGAGACCTTCGAGGGCCTCGCCTTCAAGCGCTTCTCGCTCCAGCCGATGGACGGCCCCGACGTCATCAAGAACACCGCACAAGCGATCGATTACTGCCTGCGGCATCCGCAATGGCGGCTCAGCGTGCAGACGCATAAATCGCTCGGCATCAGATAGGATTGGTTTTCGAACAGATGTGGGAATTGACGAAATCGTTCCGCTTCGAGGCGGCGCATTCGCTGACGGGAACGACCTTTGGCGCAGCGAGCGAAGAGATCCACGGCCACTCCTTCCGCGCCGAAGTGACCGTGCGCGGCACACCGGATCCCAAGACCGGCATGGTGGTCGACCTCGGCCTGCTCCAGCGCGCGATCGAGGAGGTGCGCGTGACGCTGGACCACAAGTTCCTCAACAAGATCGAGGCGCTGGGTACACCGACGCTGGAAAACCTGTCGCGCTTCGTCTGGGAGCGGCTGGCTCATATCGGCAAGCTGACCCGCGTCAGCATCCACCGCGACAGTTGCAACGAGAGCTGCACCTATTACGGTCCGCAAGGGTGAATTCGCAGGGTGGGCAAAGCGCAAGCTGCCCACCATTCAAGACAAACGGTGATAGATGGTGGGCACGGCGCAAGGGCGCCTTTGCCCACCCTACGGGACCGGGAATGCAGATGGACGATTCGACGATTGACGACCGCAAGGCCCGCGCCCGCGCCTGGTTCGAGGCTCTGCGCGACGACATCTGCGAAAACTTCGAGCGGCTCGAGGATGACGCGCCGCAAAGCCTCTATCCGGGCGAGGCCGGCCGATTCAAACGCACGCCGTGGCAGCGCACCGACCACTCTGGCGCGCCTGGCGGCGGCGGTGTGATGTCGATAATGTCGGGCCGGCTATTCGAGAAGGTCGGCGTGCACTGCTCGACCGTGCACGGCGAATTCGCGCCCGAGTTTCGCGCGCAGATTCCCGGCGCGGCCGATGACCCGAAGTTCTGGGCCTCCGGCATCTCGCTGATCGCGCACCTGCGCAATCCGCACGTGCCGGCCGTGCACATGAACACGCGCTTCGTCGTCACCACCAAGGCGTGGTTCGGCGGCGGCGCCGATCTGACGCCGATGCTGGACCGAAGGCGCACGCAGGACGATGCCGACACGCTCGCCTTCCACGCCGCGATGAAGGAGGCGTGCACGCAGCCGAACGGCGTTGCCGATTACGACAAGTACAAGAAATGGTGCGACGAGTACTTTTACCTGCCGCACCGGAAAGAGGCGCGCGGCGTCGGCGGCATCTTCTACGACTGGCACGACAGCGGCGACTGGGACGCTGACCTCGCCTTCACCCAGGACGTCGGCCGCGCCTTCCAGAAGATCTATCCCGACATCGTCCGGCGCAATTTCGCGACGAGCTGGACCGCCGAGGATCGCGAGGAGCAATTGATCCGCCGCGGCCGCTATGTCGAATTCAATTTGCTCTACGACCGCGGCACCATCTTCGGGCTCAAGACCGGCGGCAATGTGGACTCCATCCTGTCGTCGCTGCCGCCGGAGGTGAAATGGCCATGACCACTGCAATGAGGCCGCTGCCGCGCGCCATGCTGATCGACATGGACGACACCATCCTGTCGGCCTATGGCCGGCCCGAGATCGCCTGGAACACGATCACGAACGAATTTGCCGAGGAGCTTGCGCCGCTGCAGCCGCAGCAGGTCGCAACCACTGTACTCGCCTTCGCAAAGAACTTCTGGGCCAATGCGGACGCCTCGTGGCGGATGAAACTCGCCGAAGCGCGGCACCTGACGGTCAAGGGCGGCTTTGCTGCGCTTGCAGCCGCCGGTCACCGCGCCCTGCCCGACGACCTCGCCATTCGCCTCGCCGACCGCTTCACCACCTACCGCGAGGAAGCGATCTTCGTTTTCCCCGGCGCACATGATGCGATCGACGCGTTCAGGGCACGCGGCATCAAGCTCGCGCTGGTCACCAATGGCGCCGCCGACATGCAACGCGCCAAGGTCGAGCGCTTCGAGCTGACCCATCGCTTCGATCACATCCAGATCGAGGGCGAGCACGGTTTCGGCAAGCCCGAGGAGCGCGCCTATCTGCACGCGATGGAGGCGCTCGGCGTCACCGCAAAAGACACCTGGATGATCGGCGACAATCTGGAATGGGAAGTCGTGACGCCGCAGCGCCTCGGCATCTATGCGATCTGGATCGACGTGCATGGCGACGGCCTGCCCGAAGGCTCGACCGTCAGGCCCGACCGCATCATCCGCTCGCTGACCGAACTGGTGCCCGGCAGGCCGTAACAGGCCGCGACAACAAAAACATCGAAACAACCCCATGCACAGTAAGGGCGCTCCTGCAAAATCAATTGCTTGCGGATTTTACGAAATCGCTTGACCCGTCGGGCAAAACAGGGGCATGATGCCATCATCGCCGCGTTCGGGACCGAAGAGCCCTTGCGTGCCCCTCGAGCGATCCCCCACTCGAACCTCTGTCATCGGCGTTTCAGTCTGCACGGGCGGATACGCGCATCCGTGGATCCGCAGCCATGACCGGCATGTCGTGACGGCTCGCTAGCCTCTTCTCTCGTCAATCAACTCTCTGTCAACCAACCCGAAAGGACCATCCATGGAACTGAAAGCCGGCGATATCGTCATGCTCAAATCCGGCGGCCAGCCGCTGACCGTCGCGGACGTCAAAGGCAACGACGTGACCTGTCTCTGGATGGGCGTCGAAGGCGACCTGTTTCGGGAGACCCTGCCGCTCGCCGTGCTCGAGCAGCTGGAAGAACTGGACGACGATGAGGACGACGAAGACGAGGAGTAGGCACGTCCAAGGCCACATCCTCGTTGGATCGGAGCGCTCGGCTCCGGCGCCATTGATGTCCGCTGCTCCGCCAATCATGGCGAAGTGGCGGACGTCGCTGTCAAATGTCCTCGTACTTCCGGTCTGCGGCGATCATCGGACGTCTTACGCTGTCGATGTTGAACCAGCAGCTCATCCCGCCATGCTCTAGCGATTACGGTGACAGTCAACGACTACGGTAATTGCCGGAGCTGAGGACAGGCGTCTGGCCAGCACAATCCTTTGAGTCCGCTAAGGGCCCAGGAGCAGTCGTCGCGTGCTGCCAGAAGAGAGTGGACATCCGTCATTCGGTCGAAATATCATTCAGACGGAGGGTCTATGAAAATCGGTTGTTTAACTTTATTTTTCCTCGCCATCGCGCTGCCCTCGGTCGCCGAAGCCCAAAATGCCCCATGCAGCAGATACACGCCGCGTGGCACCAGATGTTTTTGTAATCATGGCATAGTGAAGGGCCACGAAGTCCCAGGCTGGATTCCAGCCGGTGGCGATTACAAACGCAAATGGGTCAGACCGGGATTTCACATGACGAATCTCAAGGGCATGCATTCCAGCGGAAGCATGTGCTTTCGCGACTAGCCACTTACCGCTGACTCTCCCTTGACCGCACAGGTCCACTTCGAGTCAAAAGCCGGCACCGCCAGCCGGACAAACCGTGTCCGCAGGAGCACCCGTCAACGCTACCATCGTACAACGCCCGGTTTCCCGCAGACAGCCGACATGGCGGCGGCCCTTTCGTTGTTCAGCTGAGGGCCGATTGTGTTGAAAAAGGCGACTGTTGCGACGCAGAGGGATCAGTGATTCAGTCAGTCTAATTGGCAGGACTGAAGATCATGATGGGACATCGGCAAGTCGAACAGGCTGCGTTGTTCTACGAGTTC
>NZ_MZXW01000019.1 GCF_004123905.1 Bradyrhizobium betae | reverse complement strand
TCGACGAGACGAGCGGCAAGACGGTCGTGAAGATCGATCCGACCTATTTCCGCCCGACCGAGGTCGATCTCCTCATTGGCGATGCCAGCAAGGCGCGCGACGTGCTGGGCTGGAAGCCGAAGCGGAGCTTTGCCCAGCTGGTCGAGGAGATGATGGCGAGCGATCTGGCCGATGCAAAGCGGGATGCGGCCAATGGCAAGCGCTCCGTTTGAGCTGAAGGGCAAAAGCGTCTACGTCGCCGGCCATCGCGGCATGGTCGGGGCTGCGATTGCGCGGCGGCTCGAACGGGAAGACGTCAAGTTCGTCACCGTGGACCGGCGCGAGGTCGATCTGCGCAACCAGGCCGCCGTGTTCGACTGGTTCGCGAAGGCGCGGCCGCAGGTCGTGTTCCTTGCCGCCGCAAAAGTCGGCGGCATCGTCGCCAACGACACGCTGCGTGCCGAGTTCATCTACGACAACATCGCGATCGCGGCGAACGTGATCCAGGCCGCGCATCAGAACGGCGCCGAGAAGCTGATGTTTCTGGGCTCCTCCTGCATCTATCCAAAACTGGCGCCGCAGCCGCTGCGCGAAGACTCGGTGCTAACAGGTCCGCTGGAGCCGACCAACGAACCCTATGCGATCGCCAAGATCGCCGGCATCAAGATGGTCGAGGCCTATCGCAGCCAGTACGGATGCGACTTCATCAGCGTGATGCCGACCAACCTCTACGGTCCCGGCGACAATTATCATCCTGAACTGAGCCACGTCGTCGCCGCGCTGATCCGTCGCTTCCACGAGGCGAAGGTGTCGGGCGCGAAGGGTGTCGTGGTGTGGGGCACCGGCACGCCGCGGCGCGAGTTCCTCTATGTCGACGACATGGCGGATGCCTGCGTGCATCTGATGAAGACCTATTCCGGCACCGACCTGATCAACATCGGCACCGGCGAGGACATCACCATCGCCGAATTCGCGCGCGTCGTCGCCGAAATCGTCGGCTACAGCGGCGAGATCTCCTTCGACACGTCGCGCCCCGACGGCACGCCGCGCAAGCTGCTCGATGTCAGCCGCCTCGACAGGCTCGGCTGGCGCGCCACGACGGCGCTCGAGGACGGCTTGCGACGGGCGTATGAGGCGTACTGTGGATCAGCCGGACGGTCGTGAACGGAATGTCGCAACAGGGTCCTTGCACGCAGGCGAGGCCGGCCGGTATGCAGAATGATATGAGCCGGTCGCTGCAGGCGGCCAGATCGCTTGCCTTGGCTCTTTCGTCATGTTCCACCATCGTTCTGGTCGGCTGGCTGATGGTCCTTTCCGGTCATGGCTTCGAGCTGACCGATGAAGGTTACTACCTGATCTGGATATCGCGACCGTGGGACTTCGACGCTTCGGTTACTCACTTCGGGTTCATCTACCATCCGCTTTATCTGCTGACCGGCGGGAATATCGCGCTTCTCAGGTGTGCGAACATCGGACTTCTCTTCGGTCTCGGGCTCCTGACGAGCTATGCGTTGTTCTGGTCTGTCGGAAAGCAGCGCGCCGATCGATCGTCACGGGTCATCTGGCTGTGCTCGGCGGTTGCTGCCGCAGCCTCGACCCTGGTGCTGTTCTCGGCCTGGCTGCCCTCGCCAAGCTATAATTCGCTGACGTTGCAGTCGCTGATGGTGACGGCGGCCGGCGCGGTTTTGGCGGGGCGGGACCGCTCGTTCCCAAGCGTACTCGGCTGGGTTCTGCTGGGCCTGGGCGGAGCCGCAACATTCATGGCGAAACCGCCGAGCGCGCTGGTACTCGGCGGTTTGATCCCGCTCTATCTTGCGATCGCAGGCAAGCTGAGACTGCGCGGTCTTGGAATCGCAATTTCCGTGTCGTCCTTCACCCTGATCTTGCTTGCTTTGGCGATCGATGGATCGCTTTCCGCGTTCGTTCAGCGCATGGTCAGCGGGAAGGAACTGAGCGACCTCTTGCAGGCGGGACATGGAGTTGGCGAGATCTTTCGCTGGGACTCCATCGACAAGAACGACAAGGCGGCGTCGGTCTTCACCTATTTCATGTTGGGCTCGTTTCTGTCCGTCGGCTTCGTGCTGCTCTGGCGGCAGTACATCTGGCCCTGGTCCGTCATCGCCAACGCAGCGATCCTGATTGCGATCGTCCTGGCTGTCGCCGGGATATGGTTTCCGAATCCGTCCTCGGACGCGATCCAGCCAAACCAGTTCCTGGGCGTTGCGCTCGGTATTGCACTGGCTTTGTTCATCATGCCGGGCTGGCGGGCACTGATGACGCGCGAGCTTGGCGCGGCTGTGTTTCTCCTCCTGTTCCTGCCAATCGCTTATGCCGCCGGCACCAACACGAACCTTTGGAGCGCGGCCGCGCGCGCGGCCGCGTTTTGGTTATTGGCCGGGCTGGTCCTCGCCGCTGCCGCGGCCGCACGAGATCGCGCATGGGAAGCGATGCCCCTGGCCGCGACGTTGGGTCTGCTGATCCCGTGCTACATACTGGCTGGCGCGATCGAAGCGCCCTATCGCCAGACGCGGGCGCTGCGGCTTCAAACCGTTGATGTTGAACTGTCGGAGATCGGCTCGCATCTTCTTCTGAGTGAGGAAACTGCGGCCTATGTCGTGCAGATCCGCAAGATCGCTGCAGATGGTGGATTTCGCGGCGGCGATTCCCTCATCGATCTTACCGGGACAAATCCCGCCACGGCGTTCTTCCTGAACGCCCGGCCCCCGATCTCTGTCTGGATGGCGGGCGGATATCCCGGCGCGATGGACTATGGGGTCGAAGCTCTTCGACGAACACCGTGCGCGATTCTCGCCGCGTCCTGGATCTTGCTGGACGAGCCGTTATCGAGCCCGGTCTCGCCTCCGCAGATGCTGCAACGCTTCGGCATCGACATGTCGGCCGACCTGACGAGCGCCGGCTCAGTCGAATTGGTGAGGGGGTTCGAGCCGAGACATGTGAAGCAAACGCTTCTGCGGCCCGTCAGGGATCGGGAGACGGCTCGCCTGGCTTGCGAGGATGCCAGGCGCCGGGGAGGGTGACGACCTTCCGGCCACACTACCGCTCGTCCGAGATCACCTTGCCGTCGTTCGGCAACGCGCCGGGACCGACCAATTCGACGCTGCCGCCGAGCTTCGTCACCGCGCGCAGAGTGCCGGCGATCTCCTCGCGCAGGGCGTCGCTTGATGCATTCGTCTCCACTTTCAGCGTCATCGCGTCGGTCTCGCCCTGGCGGGTGACGACGAGGCGCAGTCTTCCGAGCGCGGCGTGGCGCTTGGCGATCTCGGCGACCTGCTCGGGGCGGACGAACATGCCCTTGACCTTGGTGGTCTGGTCGGCGCGGCCCATCCAGCCTTTGATGCGCATGTTGGTACGGCCGCATTTGCTCGGGCCCGGCAGCGCTGCCGTGAGGTCGCCGAGTGCGAGCCGGATCCAGGGATGATGCGGATCGAGCGAGGTCACCACGATCTCGCCGACGTCGCCGGGCGCCACGGGATCGCCGGTGCCGGGCTTGACGATCTCCATGACCAGATCCTCGTTCACGACCATGCCGTCGCGCGCCTCGGTCTCGAAGGCGATGAGGCCGAGATCGGCGGTGCCGAAGGCCTGGTAGGCATCGATGCCGCGCGCCTTGATCTCGGCCTGCAGCGTGGGCGGAAAGGCGGCGCCCGAGACCAGCGCGCGCTTGATCGACGAGATGTCGCGGCCTGCGGCTGCCGCGGCGTCGAGCAGGATCTTCAGAAAGTCCGGCGTGCCGCTGTAGCCGACGGGACGATAGGCTTCGATCAGCTCGAATTGCTGCTCGGCATTGCCGGGCCCGGCGGGGATCACCGCACAGCCGAGCGCCCGTGCCGAGGCATCGAAGATGAAGCCGCCGGGGGTGAGGTGGTAGCTGAAGGTGTTGAGCACGATGTCATCGGGGCGGAACCCGGCCGCGAACAGCGCCCGCGCGCCGCGCCAGGGATCGGCCTGCCGGCCCTCCGGCTCGAAGATCGGCCCCGGGGAGGTGAACAAGCGGGCGAACGAGCCGGGAGCCGCTGCCACGAAGCCGCCAAAGGGCGCTGAGGCCTTGTGCAGGGCCGGAAGCTCCGATTTGCGCAGCACCGGCAGGCTCGCCAGCGCCGCCCTGGAGGTCACCGAGGCGGGATCGGTGCCTCTCAGCCGCTCGGCATAGGCCGGGGCGGCCATGGCACTGCGCAGCACGCCCGGCAGGCGGGAGAACAGATCGGCCTCGCGCGCGTCTGCCTCGCGTGTCTCGCGGGCGTCGTAATGGGCGGTCATGGCTGATCTTTCCGGGTTGGCATCCGTTGCACGCCGCCGTCGGCATGGGTATCAGACGGCCATGGGCGAGGCTTAGAGAGGACACGATGGCGGACGATGGAATGATTGCGGCGGACGTCGTCGCGCGCCTGAAGCGCCGCATGATCGAGGAGGCGCTGCCGCTGTGGTCGACGGTCGGCTGGAACTCCGTCTCGGGCGGCTTCACCGAGCGGCTGCACCTCGACGGCACGGCGGATACGGCCGCGCCGCGCCGCGTGCTCGTACAGGCCCGGCAAATCTACTGCTACGCCAAGGCGGCTCAGATGGGCTGGTATCCCGAGGGGCGTGCTATCGCGCTGAAGGGGCTGGAGCATCTGCTGGCCAAGGCGAAGGCGCCCGACGGTAAGCCCGGCTACGTGCATCGGCTGACGCCGGAGGGGACGGTGCTGGACGGCCGGCGCGATGCCTATGACCACGCCTTCATCCTGTTTGCGCTGGCGACCGTCTATGCGCTCGACCGGGACGCGCAAATCCGCACCGAGATCGACGCGCTGCTGGCCTTCGTCGACGGCCATCTGCGCTCGCCTCACGGTGGCGTGCACGAGAGCCTGCCGGCCTCGCTGCCGCGGCGGCAGAACCCGCATATGCATCTGTTCGAGGCGATGATCGCGTGTTTCGACGCGACCCACGATCTGTCGTTCCAGAATCGCGCCGGCGAGATCTTCGCGCTGTTCCTCTCCAATTTTTACGACAAGCAGAAGTGCGCGCTCGGTGAATATTTCGAGGAGGACTGGTCGAAGATCGAACCGGTTAGCGTCGAGCCCGGTCATCAGGCAGAATGGGTCTGGCTGCTGAAGGGATTTGAACGCATCACGGGATGTCCCACTGGGCAGCGGCGCGCCGAACTGCTGGCGACTGCACTGCGCTATCGCGACGAGGCCACCGGCTGCCTGGTCGACGAGGGCGATGCGAGCGGCAACATCCGTCGCAGCACGCGCCGGCTGTGGCCGCAGACCGAGATGGCGAAGGCGTGGATTGCACAGGCCGAATCCGGCGAGGCGGGCGCGGCGGATGAGGCGCGCGCGGCGCTGGTGCGGCTCGAACGGCATTACCTCAGCCATCCCGTGAAGGGCGGCTGGTACGACCAGTTCGATCGCGACGGCAAATCGCTGGTCGACACCATTCCTGCGTCGTCGTTCTATCATGTTCTCTGTGCAGTCACGGAAGCGGAGCAAGTCCTGGAGGGTTAAAGCCAGCGCTTGCGCCGCTTGAAGCTTTTGAGGTTCTTGAAACTCTTGCGCTGGTCGCCGGCGCCGCCGAGGTAGAATTCCTTGACGTCCTCGTTGTCGCGGAGTTCGTCGGCGGTGCCGTCGAGTACGACCTTGCCCTGCTCCATGATGTAGCCATGGCTCGCCACCGACAGCGCGGCGCGCGCGTTCTGCTCGACCAGCAGGATGGTGACGCCAAGATCGCGGTTGATCTTCTGGATGATCGAGAAAACCTCTTTCACCAGGAGCGGCGACAGGCCCATCGACGGCTCGTCCATCAGGATCATCTTCGGGCGCGCCATCAGCGCGCGGCCGATCGCGAGCATCTGCTGCTCGCCGCCGGAAAGATAGCCGGCCAACCCCGTGCGCTCCTTCAGGCGCGGGAAATAGTTGAACACCATGTCGAGATCGGCGTCGACCCCGCGGTCCCTGCGGGTGAAGGCGCCGAGCTTGAGGTTTTCAAGCGAGGTCATGTCCGCGACGATGCGCCGGCCCTCCATCACCTGGAAGATGCCGCGGCGGACGATCTTGTCGGGATCGATGCCGTTGATACGCTCGCCTTCGAACAGGATCTCGCCGCGGGTGACCTCGCCGTCCTCGGTCTTGAGCAGCCCCGAGATCGCCTTCAGCGTCGTCGACTTGCCGGCGCCGTTGGCACCCAGCAGCGCCACGATCGCACCCTTGGGCACGTCGAGGCTGAGGCCGCGCAGCACCAGGATGACGTCGTCATAGACGACCTCGATGTTGCGCACGGCGAGGAGGGGCGGCGGTGCGACAACGGTTGGAGCAGTTCGGGTTGCTTCAGTAGTTTGAGACATGCGTCTTCATTCTCCGCTGTCGTCACCCGCGGAGGCGGGTGACCCAGTATTCCAGAGACGCCCGACGTTCCCCAAGGGGCCGCGGCGTACTGGATCCCCAGCTTTCGCGGGGGATGACAGTTGTGCGAGTGGAGGGATGGTGTGGCTCACCACCCCAGCAGTTCCGCCTTGCGCGGCAGCTCGATGGTCTTGACCTTCTCGAGCTTGATCGTGCCCTTGGCCATGAGGTCGTTGAGATCGCCGTCGGTCGCGCCCGCGATCTTGGTGCGATAGAGGTCGACCTTCAGCGTGCCGCGGTGGTCCTTGTCGGTCCAGGTCGAGGCATTGCAGACGCCTTCCATTCCGGCCGGCACCCAATCCTTCTTCTGGTAAAAGCCCTTCACGACGTTGTCGCCGGTGGCGCCGCCATTCTTGGCGGCCCAGTCGAGCGCCTCCTTCATGTAGAGCGCCGAGCAGACGGCCGCGATGTAGTGCACGGGGCGGTAGACCTTGCCGGTGGGATCGGACATCTTGGAGATCTCCATCACCGTCTTCATGCCGGGTGCGTCGCCGCCCCAGCTCACCGCGGTGCGCAGCGGGAAGATCACGCCGTCGGCGGCATCGCCTGCGGTCTTGGCGGCGTTCTCGTCCATGCCCCAGACATTGCCCATGAACTGGATGTCGACGCCGGCGGTCTTGCAGGCCTTCATCACCGAGATGTTTGAGGCTGCGGTGTTGCCGAGATAGGCGTAGTTGGCGCCCGACGATTTCAGGCTCAGGCACTGCGCGCTGTAGTCACCAGGCGCCAGCGCGAACACCAGCGGCGGCAGCACCTCGAAGCCGAGTTCCGTCGCCATGGCTTCGCCAGCGGCCTTCGGCGCGTTCGGATAGGGGTGGTTGGCGCCCATGTGAACGAATTTCGGCTTGCCGGACTTGCCCTTGGCCTTCCAGTCTTCGGCTGCCCACATCAGCATCGCACGGAGCGAGTCCGAATAGCTCGGGCCGTAGAAGAAATTGTAGGGCGCGGGCTTGGCCTTGCCGCTGACGCCTTCGGGATCGGTCAGCGCCGCGGCGTAGGAGCCGGAGAGGTCCGGAATCTTGTCTTGCGCGAGGAATCCGGTCAGCGCCTCGGTGTCCGCGGTGCCCCAGCCCATGATCGCCGCGACCTTGGAGTCCGGCGCCGACCACTTCTTGTACAACGCGATCGCCTTCGGCACCTGGTAGCCGTAATCGTTGGTGTCGACGCTGAGCTGCTTGCCGCCGACGCCGCCGTTCTTGTTGACCCAGGCGAAGGTGTCGGCGACGGCCTGGCCGTAGGGCGTGCCCACGTCGGAGGTACCGCCGGAATAGTCGGCGAGATGGCCGATTGCGATCTGCGCCTGCGCGCTCGCCGACATAACGGCGATCGCCAGCACGAGCGATGCGGTGCTCAAAAGGGATTTTTTCTTCATCGGTTGCCTCCTCCTGTTTATTTGTTGGTTAGAGAGTTGCCCGCGCTCAGTGAGAGAACGGGTAGAGTTTCCAGTACGCCTTGATCTGCCGCCAGCGATGCGCGAGGCCATCAGGCTCGAACATCAGGAACGCGATGATGATCACCCCGATCGCGATCTCGCGCAGGAAGGTGATGTTGGTGTTGAGCGACAGCGCCTTGTCGATCGCGCCGCCCTTCAAATAATGGCTGACGAGCTCCATCGTCTCCGGCAGCAGCACCACGAAGGCGGTGCCCATCAGCGTGCCCATGATCGATCCGGTTCCGCCGATGATGATCATGGCGAGGAACAGGATCGAGCGCTCGATGCCAAAGCCTTCCTGCGACACCACGAGCTGGTAATGCGCGTAGAGCGCGCCGGCGATGCCGGCGAAGAAGGCGGCGAGCCCAAACGACAGCGTGCGGTATTTGGTGAGGTTGATGCCCATGATCTCCGCCGAGAGATAGTGGTCGCGGATCGCCACCAGCGCGCGGCCGTCGCGCGTGCGCATCAGATTGGTGACGAGGATGTAGCTCGCGACCACATAGGCCAGCACGACATAGAAATATTGCCTGTCGCCGCGCAGCGCGTAGCCGAAGATCGAGAACGGTTTTGCGCTCGCCGGCACCGAGCCGCCGGTGAACCACTCGGCGCGGGAGAAGAAGTCGAGCAGGATGTACTGCGCGGCGAGTGTCGCGATGACGAGATAGAGCCCCTTCAGCCGCGCCGCCGGGATGCCGAAGATCAGCCCGACCAGCGCAGTGACCACGCCCGCGAGCGGAATCGCGAAGAACACCGGGATTTGCGTTTTGTTGGAGATGTAGGCCGAGGTGAAAGCGCCGAACAGGAAGAAGGCGGCATGACCGATCGAGATCTGGCCGGTGAAGCCGACCAGGATATTCAGGCCGAGCGCGGCGATCGAGAAGATGCCGATCTGGATCAGGATGCTGAGCCAGTAACCGCTGAAGAATTGCGGGGCGAAGCAAAGCAGCAGCACGCCCGCGATTGCAAAATTGCGGCTGGTGGTGGTCGGGAAGATCGTGGTGTCCGCGGCGTAAGAGGTGCGGAAATCACCAGCAGGAATGAGGGCAGGGCCGGCCATGGGTCAGATCCGCTCGATGTCGTGGGTGCCGAACAAGCCATAAGGCTTGATCATCAGCACGATGATGAGGACGTAGAACGGCGCGATCTCGTAGAGATTGCCCCAGTGCAGATATTCGCTGTCGACATATTGCGCGATGTTCTCGAGCAGGCCGATGATGATGCCGCCGAGCACGGCGCCGCCGACGGAATCGAGCCCGCCGAGGATCGCCGCCGGAAACACTTTGATGCCGTAGGCGGCAAGGCCTGACGATACGCCGTTCACGACCGCGACGACGACGCCAGCGACGGCCGAGACGGTCGCAGAGATGGCCCAGGCCATCGCGAACACGCTTTTCACGGAAATGCCGAGCGACTGCGCGACCTGCTGGTTGAACGCTGTGGCGCGCATTGCCAGGCCATACTTTGAGGCGCGGAAGAACCAGGCCATGCCGATCATCATCGCGACCGAGACCACGAGGCTCATGACATAGACGGTCTGGATCTGGAGGCCGAGCAGGCTGACCGACTGGCTTTCGAACACGCGCGGAAACGGCTGCGGGTTGACGCCAAACATCCATTTCAGCGTCGCCTGCAGCACGGTGGAGAGGCCGATCGTGACCATGATGACAGAAATAATGGGCTCGCCGATCATCGGCCGCAGGATCAGGACCTGGATCGCGATGCCGAACACGAACATGAACACCAGCGTCATCGGCATGCCGATCCAGAACGGAACCTGGTATTTGGCGAGCAATGCCCAGCACACCCAGGCGCCGACCAGCAGCAATTCACCTTGCGCAAAATTGACGACTTGAGTGGCCTTGTAGATCAGCACGAACGACATCGCGACCACGCCATAGAGCGTGCCGACCACGAGGCCGTTGACCAGGAGCTGGATGAGGAAGGCGGTGTTCATGCAGTGATGCTCGCTGACAAATTCGGCGTGCTCTTACCCTCTCCCCTTGTGGGAGAGGGTGGCTTCGCGAAGCGAAGACGGGTGAGGGGTTGTCTCGGCATTGACGGTGCGGAGAGAGGACCCCTCACCCGAGTGAGGTCTTGGTTGATGGCGGAGATGCCCTCTCCCACAAGGGGAGAGGGCGCATCGACTGGCATCGCGTAGTCGCCCGGAAGCGTGCTCACTCCGCCGCCTCCGCCATATGCCCATGCCCGCCGAGGTCCACCACACGCAGCGTCGTGCGCACCCGCTGCGTGGTGCCGTCCTGGAAGCGGATCACGGTGTCGACGGGGATGTCGGCGTCGCCACGGTAGATGGCGTCGATGATGCCTGCGTATTTCTCGTTGATGACGCTGCGGCGAACCTTTCGGGTGCGGGTGAGCTCGCCGTCGTCGGCGTCCAGCTCCTTGTAGAGCAGGAGGAAGCGCGAGATGCGCTGGGCCGGCGGCAGCGTGGCATTGACGGTTTCGACCTCCTTCCGGAGCAGCGCATAGACCTCGGGGCGCGAGGCGAGGTCGCTGTAGGTGGTGAAGGAGAGGCGGTTCTTCTCCGCCCATTTCGAGATGATGGAGTAGCGGATGCAGATCATCGCCGCGAGTGCGTCGCGGCCCGCCCCTAACACCACGGCCTCCGCGATATAGGGCGAAAACTTCAGCTTGTTCTCGATGAACTGCGGCGAGAAGCGCTCGCCGCGCGAGGTCTCGGCGAGATCCTTGATGCGGTCGATGACGACGAGTTGGCGGTTCGCGTTGAAATAGCCGGCGTCACCCGACAGCATCCAGCCATCCCGGATGTCGGCGACGCTCGCCTCCGGGTTCTTGTAATAGCCAAGGAACATGTGGGGATGCCGTACCACGATCTCGCCGACGCCATGGACGTCGGCATTGTCGATGCGGATCTCGACACTGTCGGCCATCGGCACGCCGGTGGTGTCGGGATCGACCTTGCCCTCGGGATGCAGCGTGTAGGCCCCTAACAGCTCGGTCTGGCCGTAGAGCGTGCGCAGCGGCACGCCCATGGCCTGGAAGAACTTGAAGGTATCGGGGCCGAGCGCCGCACCGCCGGTCGCGGCCGAGCGCAGGCGGGTAAACCCGAGCCTGTCGCGCAGCGCCCGGAACAGGATCGCGTCGGCAAAGCCCGAGCGCTTGCCCTGTGCGAGCGCGGCAAGGCCGCTCTTCATGCCGATGTCGAACAGGCGTTGCTTGAAGGGCGTGGCGTCCATCACCTTGGCGCGGACGTCGGCGGCGATCGATTCCCAGACGCGCGGCGCGAACAGCACGAATGTCGGTGCGATCTCGCGCAGATCGTTCATCATCGTGTCGGGCTCTTCGACGAAGTTGATCTTCATCCGGCACAAGAGGCCTTTGCCGAGCACATAGACCTGCTCCATGATCCACGGCAGCGGCAGCACCGACACGTACTCGTCATCGGGGCCCTTCGGATCGAAGGCGAGATAGGTCGCGCAATGGCCGAGCACGCGGCCGGCGGCAAGCATCGCGAGTTTTGGATGCGACGTGGTGCCTGACGTGGTGCAGAGGATTGCGACGTCCTCGCCCTTGGTTGCGTCGACGAGCCTATCGTAAAGCTCCGGCTCACGCGTGGCGCGGGCGCGGCCGAGCTCGGCGAACTTTTCGGCCGACATCAACCGCGGGTCGTCATATTTCCGCATGCCGCGCGGATCGGAATAGACGATGTGCCTGAGCTTCGGCACGCGATCGGCCAGCGCGAGCAGCTTGTCGACCTGCTCCTCATCCTCAGCGAAAACCAGCTGCGCCTCGCCATAGGTGAGGAGATACAAGGCTTCCTCGTCGAGCACATCGCGATAAAGCCCGAGGCTCAATCCACCAACTGCGTGGGTCGCGATTTCCGCTGCAATCCAGTCCGGCCGGTTGTCGCCGATGATGCCGATGACGTCCTCGCGTCCCAAGCCCAGCTCGATGAGGCCGAGCGCAAAGTCGCGCACGCGGGTGTGGTAATCGTTCCAGGTGAAGATGCGCCACAGCCCGAGATCCTTTTCGCGCAGCGCAATCTCGTTGCCGTGCTCCCTGGCGTTGAGCCGGAGCATTTTTGGATAGGTGTCGGCCTGCGCGACGCGGCCCGCATAATCCATCATGCCGCGCTCTCCTGCGCCGGCGGGGCATCGTCTGGATCGACCAGTACCTCGTCCTCTTCGCCGAGATAGGCGCGCCTGACGTGGGGATCGGCGAGAACCGCGGCCGGATCGCCCTCGGCGATCTTGCGGCCGAAATCGAGCACCATGACGCGGTGGGAGATATCCATCACCACGCCCATGTCGTGCTCGATCATCACCACGGTCATCCCGAACTCCTCGTTGAGGTCGACGATGTAGCGGGCCATGTCCTCCTTCTCCTCGAAATTCATGCCGGCCATCGGCTCGTCGAGGAGAATGAGGCGGGGCTCCAGCGCCATGGCGCGGGCGAGCTCCACGCGCTTGCGCAGGCCGTAGGAGAGGGTGCCGGCAGTCGCCTTGCGCACCGACTGGAGGTCCAGGAAGTCGATGATCTCCTCGACCTTGCGGCGGTGCGCGAGCTCTTCCTTGCGCGCACCGGTGAGCCAGTAGAGCGAACCGGTGAGGAAATTGTTCTTCAGCAAATGATGGCGGCCGACCATGATGTTGTCGAGCACGCTCATGTGGTGGAACAGGGCCAGGTTCTGGAAAGTGCGGCCGATGCCGAGCGAGGCGCGCGCGTTCGGCGTCAGGCCGGTGATGTCGCGATCGCCATAGAACAGCTGGCCTTCAGTCGGCTTGTAGCGGCCGGAGATACAATTCACGATCGAGGTCTTGCCGGCGCCGTTGGGGCCGATGATCGAGAACAGCTCGCCTTCCCTGATGGCGAAACTGACATCGGTCAGCGCGCGAACGCCGCCGAATCGCAAGGACACGCCGCGCACTTCGAGACTGGTAGCCACCAAACAAATCCCTCCCGGTGATGGCGCATTCAGCGGCGCTCTTCGTCCGTATCTCGTGGGCGATCCTAGTACGGCCGTGCCAGCGAGGCCATGCAGCAGATGGTCTCGACCGGAGCCGCACCGCTCTCGTTCCCGTTTGGGATCAAAAGCCGCATCGCCCGAGGTGGCCCTCAATAGGGGAAAGCGCTATTTTGAAATGTCTCCGGCCTGACAATTCTGCGACAAAGTTTTTTCGGCGGTAGCCGCCTTCATCTTTCGTCGGATGGTAGGCAGAGCGGTCATGCTGCGGTGCAGCAGAAGGACTGGGGAGGCGTCAGCCAATTCCGGCGGCCGAACGCGCGGCAAGCTTGTCGTCGGGATGGGGCGCGAGGCGCGATTTGAAAAATGCGGCCAGCGCGACCAGCAAACAAGCGAATGAAACGACGGCGAAGCAGGCGGCCGATCCGATGCTCGTGATCAAAGCTTGATAGATGAGTGGTGCGGCGATTTGGCCGACGCACACCGCAAATGTGAGGCCCGCCGCTGCTCGCCCCGCAAACTCTGTCGTCACTTGGCTCAGAAGCCACGCGCTGCAGTTGGGTTGATTGAGGCCGAAGCCGGCGCCGGCGAGCAAGAGGGCGAATATCAGCAGAGGAAGGCTCGTGGTCACGGATATGGCGCCGTAGCTGACGCTCATCAACAAGAACGCTGCGGCAGCGATCGTTCGAAAACTCAAATGTCGTTTGACTCTGCCATAGAGTATTGCAACGAGAATGCCCGACAGGCAGGGCGTGCCGAGCGCGATGCCCGCAGTAACCGGCGAGGTGTATCCAAGGCCTGAAAGATGAAAGGCGAGTTGTATCGTGATCAGCCAGAGCACCATCGTCCCGATCGCCAACAGCGCATAGGATCCAAGCAACGGCTTAAGCGCAAGCGCGCGGAAGCTCCGTTCCTCACCTGGCGCGGCGACGATCCGATCAGGTAGCCTTGTCGCAGGCAAAATAAGTGGCAGCGCGATCAAATAGAACAGGAAAACGAGATGCCAGTCCGCCAGCGCGATCAAGCCGCCGATGATCGGAAACAGCATTCCGACCGCTGCACTGGCGGCGTATTGCAAACCCAGGATGCGGTTGCGCTCGTTTCCCCGGAAGAGGTCGCCGGTCAACGATGCCGTTGCCGTCATCACGCAGGCGACAGCTACGCCAAGCAGCAGGCGGCCTGCGAACATAGATATCAGTCCGGGCGAGGCATAGATGAATACGCCGCTCACCGCGTAGAGTGTCAGGCCAAAAATGAGAATGTGACGGCGCTGAAAGCGATCAGCAAATCTGCCGAAGAACGGCAGCAGGAACAGGACCGAGACCGCGGGGGCCGCGACGATGCAACGCAAGGCGAAGGTTGCGAACGCGTGCTGGCTGTCCGCGTCGCGGACGATCGACAAAATTGGCGTGATCAGAACGGCTTGAAATATGGGAAGCGCCGAGGTCAGAACCAGAAGGGCGCCCACACGGCCGCCGGCGGAGTTCTTCGGGTCGCTCTCTAAGTCGTGCGCCATGGTCACGCCCGCGTCCGTCGCTCCCCTTGTACACGAGGTAAATCGTTTGAACAACCTTTGCGCTTGACAACTAGAAGTGTTGTGATGAGGTGAGGTGTCGCCGAAATTGGGCGACAAAAACCCACATTGCAGACACGAACATAGCGGAGGTGTGCCATGGAATTTCGCCAGATCAAGCTCGCCAATTACACCGCGTTCGGCGAAAAGGTGAAGGCCTGGGCAAAGGGGAATGACCCGATCCCGGGTGATCTTGAAGAGTTGAGAGAGCAGCTCGCGGCCGCCGAGGTCGGAGCCACGATTCCGGACAACATCACGAAAGTGAAGTTCATCCAGGCGGACGACGACACCTGGATCGTCAGACTCCCGGCCAAGCAGTACCTCGAAGCGTCGGAAAAGCGGCTTGAAGAAGCCGACTACACGCTGCCTGCCTTCTACGAGAGGACATTCCGGTCGAAGCCTCACGTCGAGGACAAGATGAAATTCCAAGCCGAACGTATTGCTGATTACACGATAAACGGCTGCGGTTGATCGTCATCTGAAGCCTTGGCTCAGGATCGAGCCAAGGCTTCAAGGCGCGAGTCGAAGAGATGCAGTTCCGCAATTTTTTGCGGCCGCCTTCCGAGGCCGAGCGCTTTGGCGCGGGCATCAAGGGCGGCAATGATCGCATGCGACAGCTGATGAGCGGTGTCGCAAAACAGCTATCAATGCCGTACCCGTGGAAAGGCGCCGGGACATCAGGTCGGAAGTCATGGGAGAATCCCAGGATTCCGTCCGGGTATACCTACTTGGCGCAGCTGGTGGCTCACGACTGCGTCTTTACGTCGGTCCCCACGGGAGCGCTTTGCCCCTTTGCAGGCCACACCAGTCGGCGATCTTCATTGCTGCGGCTGGAGACGATTTACGGCTTAGGGCCGGATTCAGAGCCTGACGCCTACCTCGCCCATGGTGCGAATTACGGCGCAAGGAGCAGGCTCGCCATAGGCGGTCCATACGCGCGGCACAGCGAAAAAGGTCTATATCTCTTTCGCGATGTCGGCCGGGCGACCGTGGCACCAGATGAATCTGCAGCGCAGCTGGCCGATGCGCGCAACGACATTCATGCGGCGCTGGCCCAGCTGACGACGCTGTTCATTCTTTTGCACAACAGGATAGCCGCCGACGTCGAGGCCGTTTTGGCCGGAGAGTCGCTCCCGAACGTGGTGATTAGGGGGTATCGAATCTATTTCATCAGCAGGATGCTGTGCGAGCACATCTACAGAGACGTCATCCGCCATGATCTGCTACCGCGCATTTTGCATCCCGCTGTGGTGACGGTCTACGAGCAGCCGTCATTTGAGCTTGTCGATCAGCCGGGGGGCGAGGCGTTGCCGATCGAGTTCGTGAGTGTGCTTCGTTTCGGGCATGCCATGGTTCGACATTCCTACGTCTTCAACGATCTGAACAGCTATGGCGAGGATCTGATCGACATGATGCTGTCGACCTCCGCAGCGAGGCCGTGGCGCATGCCGTT
Source organism: Bradyrhizobium betae (assembly GCF_004123905.1). Lineage (GTDB taxonomy): Bacteria > Pseudomonadota > Alphaproteobacteria > Rhizobiales > Xanthobacteraceae > Bradyrhizobium > Bradyrhizobium betae_A. Next base: position 110,639 of record NZ_MZXW01000019.1, on the reverse strand, counting down.
GGACGAAACCTGGATGGCGCAATGGTCGTATTTTTTCGACATGGGGGGCGAACACGGGCCTAACCTAAGTCGACGAATAGGTCCGGAATTTTCGGGCGGCTTGTTCTCGGGGGAAATTTTCGGCCCGATCGACCAAACCGGAAGTGTCGGCCTCGGCTACCGCGATCTGCTCAGCGGTGCGTTCGTCGGCCTCTGGTCTGTTTCGGCTCTGGCGGACGAAATCCGCGTGCGCAAGCCGGAGCTCGCAGGCCTCTCTCCGCTCTTGCGCGATGATGAGCTTCGAATTCGCCGCCTCCGGGAATGGCTTGCCAGTTACGCGATGTCGAACGGCCTCTCCGGGAGCGACATCGACGATCTGGCCAGGGACCCTCCCTTGTTTCTTTACGTGTTGTTCGAGGCGGCCTACGAGATGGAGGGCGAGCGTCTCGGCGTATTGGCATCGCTTGTCCTCGCCGAGACCCTCTATGGAGCCCTGAGGGGAATGTGCTCCGATCGACATGCGGCGATCGACGCTGCCTGCATGATCGCGCTTGGGCATGCACATGGGGCTGCGCGGTTCGAACGCTGCATGCCGAACATTTGCACCATGGCGGATCTCATTCATTTCGTCGGACAGGGAATGGATCAGGAGAAGGTCGCAATTCCCTTTGTTTGAGGTGAGGCGCCGCGAACGCGTCGCTACATCAGCGACACGCCATCGACTTCGAGATGCGCGTTGCCGCTTTCCTCGCGAGTCCGCCTGAGACGGTCGGTCAAGACAGTGTCGGTAAACGGCTGCAGCGCAGGAGACACCGCTCGGACGGTGGGGACCTTTACGTCGGCACGTGTCATGTCCATCAAATACAGCGGTATACCCTGCCGCATCAACCGGTCGATCAGATCGTCAAGATTGCCGGGCGGCTCGTACGGATCTAGATCGATACCGACCGCCGGAGCCAGCAGGTCACAGTCGATCGTCGAAAAGTCTGCCCGGCGCAGGTGGCGCCGGTCGGCGTCGTTCAATGCATTCTCGCCCATTTCTTTGCGCTTGATGTCGGCGACAGGGGCCGACATCTCCATTTGACAGAGCTCGAGCACGGCGGCGCAAGCAGCGTCAGCCTCATCCAGCCTCGCCGCGAAGCCGCATGCGAGGCCGCGTCCTGACGCCTCTACGGAGACCGCCGCGACAGTGGCGATGCCGAGGTCTGCCGTAATATCAAGCAGCCAGGTTCTCCGTTCGCGGATCGGTCCTCGCAAGCGTTCGATGAGCGCGGTCGCTGCCCTGTTTGCGGGGTGTTCGAGCGGAAAGCCGCGAGGGCGTCGTCCGCCCCGCCACCAAAGGGTGACAGCATCGCGTTCGCACAGTTCGAGCACTGCGCGCAGGGCGGCAGATGCGACGTCGGGTCCCGCTGCCGCGCCCGACGAGAGGGGAGCGGGAGGAATGATCTGCTGTCTTGCAAGCGCCCTGCGAAGACAAATGTCCGCCGGGAGCAGAACATTGGTGCCCGCCGCGGCGGACTTTGCGCGAATCCAATCGACTGGATGGTCGATATTGGTGAATATCTCGGCGATCCAGCCGTCCGCGACCGATGCCTCGATCGAAGCCCGTGGACCGGCCACTTCGACGTCGCCGGGCCTCTCGACCTGGGAAAGAAAATCGGCCGCCTCAGCCAGACACGACACGAGTGCCGTCTCGAAGTTCTCGCCGTTGCCTGTCACGCTCATCAGCGACGCGTAGCCCGTGTTGTCGCCGCCGAGTGCCACCTCTCCGCCAATGCAGCAAAAGCCAGGCGCGAAAGGGGAGTGGACCGCGAAGAGTCTGGTCAGGCGATTGACAATGTCGATGACCTCAGGAGAGGCAATCCTGCTTGCGCGCGCCAACAACTCAGCGCCGGGAGGCGAACTGATGTCGATCCGGGACAGGGTTGGATATGCCGCCATGGATATGGACCGATTGCAGGCGATGACCGGCGAGGGCTGGATCAATGGTCTCTTGACGTGCTCCTATGCTAGCACCTCATTGACGCGACGATCGATCGGTTTCTCCTGGCCCGCCCTATTGTGATGCGACGGCAGGTCCCTGGGCTTCTGGCGCGAGCCTGATGGAGCTGCGACGGAGAGGCGTTGCAACCTTTGGAAGCGATCAACCTGCGCATTTTTCTCTTGCTTGGGGTTAAAAGCCGCATCGCCCGAGGTGGCTCTCAATGGGGGAAAACGCTATTTTGCCATACCGTCGGGCCCCGACATTCTGCGACAACATTTCTGGGCGGCGGCGGCCTCCATCTTCCGTCGGATTGCGGCGGGATGGCCATGCTGCAATGCGGCGGAAACAGCGGAGTGACGAAACGGTGCGGCTGGCTTCGGGATCATGATTTCAGAGGATCAACTGAAGCGCGTCGCCGCCTGGTCGCGCGAGCTCACGCAAGCTGAGATCGAGGTCGCCCGCGCCGGAATCACGGAGCGGTCCTACGGCACCGGCGAGAGCGTGTTCATGCGCGGCGACACGTTCGATTACTGGGCCGGGATGGTCTTTGGCCTGGCCCGGATGGGCGGGGTCTCGCGCGACGGCAAGGAGACCAGCCTGGCCGGGCTGACGGCCGGGGCCTGGTTCGGCGAGGGCAGCGTGCTCAAGAACGAGCCGCGCCGCTACGACGTGGTCGCGCTCCGCAGCAGCCGCGTCGCGCTGATGGAACGCAGCGCCTTCATGTGGCTGTTCGAGAACAGCGTCGGCTTCAACCGATTCCTGGTGCGCCAGCTCAACGAGCGGCTCGGCCAGTTCATCGGCATGCTCGAGGTCAACCGCACGCTGGATGCCACCGCACGCCTCGCCCGCAGCATCGCCTCGTTGTTCAATCCGATCCTCTATCCGGAATCGACCGCGCATCTGGAGATCACCCAGGAGGAGATCGGCGCGCTCTCCGGCATGTCCCGCCAGAACGCCAATCGCGCGCTGAACCGGCTGGAGAAGGAGGGCCTGCTGCGGCTCGAATATGGCGGTGTCACCATTCTCGATGTCGAGCGGCTGCGCGGGTATGGCGATTAGCGCGCGTTGGCGGGGGCGTGCAATGGCCAGAGGTCGGCGCGCCAGCGGATTGCGATCGCCAGCATCGCAATGAAGCCCGCGGCGGCGTAGAGCGAGCCCGTCGCGGAGTAGCCGATGATGTCGATCAGGCTGCCGGCCGCGAGCAATCCGATCGGCAAGCCATAGATCACCATCATGCGCACGCCCATCACGCGGCCGCGCAGGTGCGCACTGGCCGTCCGCATCAAGATTACGGCCGCTGATATCATCGACATGCTCTGGGCGATGCCGGCGAGAACGAGGCAGGCCATCGCCACCGGCATGGTCCTGATTTCGACGAACACCAGCAGCATGGTGTACCAGGCCAGCGTCGCGCCGATCAGGAGGCGCGCAATGCGCAGTCCGCCAACGAGGCTGAGCGTGATCGAGCCGATCAGCGAGCCGACGGCGAAGCTCGCCGAGAGATAACCGAGGCCGGTCTGGTCGGTGTGAAAGATCTCGCGGGCGATGTAGGGCAGCAATCCACCGGTGAACGGAAATGCGGTGAGATTGGCCAGGAAGGCGACGCACAGTGCTGCGCCCATTCCCGGTCCGCTCCAGGCGTAAACGATCCCTTCCTTGAGGTCGCCGAGCAATCGCGAGACCGCGTGGCTGTTGGCCGGAAGATCGCTCGTGGTGACGGTCCGTTTCGGCCGGGTCAGGCAGGACATGAGAATCGCGGCCACGAAATAGAGGCTCGCAACTGCCGCATAGACGAGCCCAATGCCGAGCACGGCAAACAGTCCGGCCCCCGTCAGCGCTCCGGCGATGCGCGCGCTATCCTGGGTCGTGCGTGACAGGCCGATTGCGCCCACCAGCCGCTCGGCTGGCATGATGTCGGCGAGCAGTGCGCTGCGAATGCCGAGATCGGAGGAGCGGATCAGGCCCATGATCGCAACGATGATCATGACGTTGAGCGGCGCCAGGCGGCCGGTTAGCGCCAGCACCATGATGGTCGAGGCGAGCACCGTGTAGGTGAGGCGCAGCACGACCAGGAGATCGCGATGTCCCATGCGGTCGCCGATCATGCCGAACACCGGCGCGACGAGTGTCCCGACGAACTGGAGCGAGGCGAGCACGGTCAGCAGCAGCACCGAGCCCGTTTCGACCAGGATGTACCAGCCGAGCACCAGCGTCTCGATCTCGAACGCCCAGGAGGTGAGCAGATCCGACGGCCACTGGAAGCGATAGTTGCGGATACGGAATGGCGCGAGTGCGGAAGGTCGTGCGGGTGTGCTCAAGATGCGATGAGGGGTTTCACGGCGATTCCCTGCCCTTATTATTCGTTTTTCTGTTCGGCAGGGTAGCCCCGGCGATGCCCCTGTCAATTGGCGCTGCCGCATGCCGCCATGCTTACCGACGCCGAGCGGTGCGCCAGTGCGGCCGCAGCATCGCTTCGTTGCCCAGCCGATACGGAGAGGTAGATTGGCCGCCGCTTGCGCTTCCGGCGCGCAGAGCCCATGCTCGCCTGGTTCCTGGGCCCATCCGTTAGGTCCAGTAGATCGCGCCGTCGCGGCTTCCGCGAGGTCTTGACCCATGAACTGCTCTTGCTGTGGTTTAGAGGTCCAGAGCGGCTTTGCCTTCTGCCCGAAGTGCGGCACGAAGCAGCCGAACGCGTGCCCTGGCTGCGGCTTTCCATGCGCGCCGGATTTCGCCTATTGCCCCAAATGCGGTGCCTTCGTCTCTGAGGTCCCTGCAGGCGGGCAGGCATCGGCGCGGACGAGCCCGACCACGCTTCCGATCCGGTCCTCCTCTCCGCCGCTCGTGCCGACGGAGGAGGCTCAAGCCGCATTTCGAACTCCGTCGGACAAGATCGACAGCGAGGCGAACCGCCGCACCATCACCGTGCTGTTTGCCGACCTCAGCGGCTTCACTGCGATGAGCGAGCGGCTCGACCCCGAAGTCATGCAGACGCTTCAAAACGAATTGTTCGCGGAGTTGACGGCTGCGGTGCAAAGCTTTGGCGGCTTCGTGGACAAATTCATCGGCGATGCGCTGCTTGCTCTGTTCGGTGCGCCGGCGGCGCACGAGGACGACCCGGAGCGGGCGGTGCGCGCCGCCCTCGACATGATCGGCCGGACGGAGCGCCTCAGCGAACGCGCGAAGGCGTATGCAGGTTCACCGCTGCTGCTCCATGTCGGCATCAACACCGGTCACGTCGTCGCGGGCGGGCTCGGTGTGGGCGCTGCCAAATCCTATTCGGTGACCGGCGACACGGTGAATACCGCCCAGCGACTACAGTCGATGGCGGCTCCGGGCGAGGTGCTGGTCGGGCCGTTGACCCACCGTCTGACGCGGCATGCCTTCTCCTATGACTCGCTTGGCGAGGTCTCGCTCAAGGGCAAGATGGGCAGCGTGCTGGTCCACCGTCTGAAGGAGCCGCTCGACACGCCCCGTGCGGCGCGAGGTCTCGACACGCTGGGCCTCAATGCGCCGTTGATCGGGCGCGACGCCGAGCTTGTGCGCATGATCGGCAGCCTTGATCTCGCGTGCGGCGGCGCGGCTCAACTGGTGCGGTTGGTCGGTGAAGCCGGCATCGGGAAAACGCGCCTGGTCGGCGAGTTCGCCGCCCGCATCCGCGACCAGGATCGATTCGCAGGCGTGGCGATCCGGCAGGCGTCCTGCTCGCCGCTCGGCGAACAATCCTACGGCACGCTCGCCGCCGTGCTGCGCAGCGCCTATGGCATTGCGCAGAAGGCGAGCGCTACAGAGGCGGAGGCGAAGGTCGCCGAAGCGCTGTCGGAGCTTGGCCTCGCGACAGACGAGGCCGACCGCCTGATGCCCCTCTATCTGCACGTGCTCGGCCTCGGCGACCCCAACGCCGTGCTCAGGCATGTCGAGCCCGAACAGCTCCGCCGGCAGATATTCTTCGCGATTCGCACCGTCTTCGAACGCCGCCTGGCACTGTCGCCATTGCTGATCATCGTCGAGGATCTGCATTGGGCCGATGCGGTGTCTCTCGAAGCGTTGCGATTCCTGATGGACCGACTGGAGCGGACGCGGCTGATGCTGCTGTTCACGCATCGGCCGATGCTGGAACTGGACCAGTTCGGTTCGAGCAGAATCAGTCACACAACCCTTCGGCTGCCCCCGCTTGGCGACGCTGACGGACAAAAGCTGCTCGCAGCTTATTTCAGTCACGGTTGGCGTGGACCGCCGGGACGTCTGTTCGGTCGAATCCTCGATCGCGCCGGCGGCAATCCGCTTTTCCTCGAGGAGATCATACGCGGCCTGATCGAAGCCGGCGCCCTGGAGCGCGACGGTGCGCAGTGGCGGATGAAATCGGATGATGCCGCCGCCGATATTCCGGCAAGCATTCAGGCGTTGTTGCTGGCGCGTCTCGACCGGTTGCCGCATCAGGTGCGCCGCCTGGCACAGGAGGCCGCGGTGATCGGCCCGCGTTTTGATGCGGCTGCTCTCGGTGCGGCGGCAACCGAGCCGGCAAGGGTTGAAGCAGGGCTCGAACTTCTGTGCGACGCGGAGATCATCGAGGAGATCGCGGGCTCGAACTCGATTTCACTGCGGACCTACCGCTTCACGCAAACCATGCTTCAGGACGTGATCTATCAAAACCTGCTTCTGCAGCGCCGGATCGAGCTTCATGGACGGATCGGTGGGGCGCTCGAGAGGCTCTATGGCACCGAGCCCGAGCGCCTCGAAGATCTCATATTGCTCGGACATCACTTCAGTCTGAGCGCGAGCAAGCCGAAGGGCGCGCGCTATCTGCGCGCGGCCGGCGATCGCGCACGCGCCAGCTATGCCAATGACGATGCCATCCGTCTCTACCAACAGGCCCTCGCCGTGCTGTTGACCGGCGGCGAACGGGAGCCGGAACGTCTGGTCCTGTACGAGCGGATTGCGGACCTCTGTGGTGCGGCTGGCCGCCGAAGCACTGCCGAGGAGCACTATCAGAGCGCGTTGGAAGGGCACCGCGCCATACAGGACCAGATCGGCGAAGCGCGAATTCTTCGCAAGCTTGGCCGATTGCTGTGGGACGCCGGCAAGCGGATCATGGCAGAGACGCATTACGCCGAGGCGGCCAAACTGCTTGGAGGGACCGACGCGCCCATCGAGTGGGCGCATCTCTTGCAGGAGCGCGGCCGTCTCGCGTTTCGGACGGGCGATCACGTGGCCGCCGCAAGATGGGCAGACGAGGCGCTCGGCCATGCACGGTCCGTACCGGCGGACGGGGACGAGCAGGGCGGTCTCGAGGCGGCACGTGCCATTGCGGAGGCCCTCAACACCAAGGGGGTTGCGCTGGCGCGGCTTGGACGACACGAGGAGGCGGTGCGCGAGGTGGAGCAAAGTGTTGCAGCCGCCGAAACAGCCGGCCTCCTGAACGTAGCCTGCCGCGGTTACACCAATCTCGGTGTGCTCTACACGATTGCCGACCCGGCGAAAGCCGTGGAGGTCTGCCGGCGTGGGCTCGATGTCGCGCTTCGGATCGGGGATCTCGGCTTCCAGGCGCGTCTTCTTGCCAATTTTGCCGTTGCCTGTTGCACCTTCACGGACAGATGTACCGAGGAAGGGGTGCCGGCTGCCGAAAAGGCGATCGAAATCGACCGTGCGCTCGATCAGCGCGAGCATCTCTCCGTGCCCTTGATCGTGCTCGGGCAAATCCATCAATGCCATTTCCGCCCCGATCTGGCCGCCCTCTGCTACAATGAGGCTATCGAGGTGGCGAACGAAACCGGTGAACCGCAGCAGCTCTTTCCATGCTATGATGGTCTCGCGACGCTGAGCCTCGATCGAGGCGATATGCCCGAGGCCGACCGATATTTCGCGCTGGCCCATGATGTCTGCGCCCGCCACGGGCTTGATCCCGCCGGGCTGATCGTACTGCCATTTCTTGACTAGGTCATATGAAGGAGTTCAACCATGTCAGAACTTCATGTCGACGGACCGCTTCAACCGGGCGATCGCGCACCGAACATCGTGCTGGACGCCATCACACGCGATGGAACGATCGCGCTCCAGGATTTTCGCGGGCATAGTCCGATATTGATCGGCTTGTATCGCGGCCTACACTGCCCGTTCTGCCGCCGCCATATCGCGGCACAGGCTCAACTCGACGCGGCTCTGCGCGACAAGGGCGTCGAAAGTCTCACGGTCGTGAACACGCCGATCGAGCGCGCGCGGCTCTACTTCCGTTATCACCCTTTGCCCAATCTGCTCGCCGCGTCCGATCCCGAACGGGTCTCGCACCGTGCGTTCGGCCTGCCCAATCTCGAGTTCACGGAGAAGGAAACCGAGTGGCCGCACAAGGTGGGCATGGATGTGGTCATGAGCATGCAAGTGGACATTCCCGGAGAATTGTCCGGGCCGATGAATCGTTTGGCGGCTGCCGAGCATCTCAACAACAAAGATGGCTACGAGATGATGGAAGCCGATCAGCGTATGGCGGCAACCGGCCAGGGTCAGCTGTTCGGCCAGTTCCTGCTCGATCGGGAAGGGGTCGTGCGCTGGACCTTTACCGAGGTTCCAGAAGGCGGCCGGCGCATGTTCGGGGCGCCGAGCCCTCAGGAGGTGATGTCGGCCGCCTCGCAGATGGCAAGCTAGGCACCGCCGCCTGGTGATTAACCCGCCACCTTCGGCCGTTTCCCGGCGAGCGCTGCCGCCATCGCCGAGATCAGCGGGCGCATGAAATATTGGTCTTCCGCCGGTGCGATGTCCGTGCGCAGGCCATGCGCGGCGAGCTCCCCCGACACCGCAGGGCCCACCGACGCAATCAGCGTCCGCTCCAACCCTGCGCGCAGCTTCGCGTCGCTGCCATGCGCCTTCGCAGCCTCGATCAGCCGGCGGACCTGGCCGAGATTGGTGAGCGCGATGGAATCGATTCGTCCCTGCGCCATGTCATCGATGGCGGCGACGATGTTGGCATCGGCTGCCTTGGAATCGTAGACGTAGGGCAGCACGGTATCGACCTCGGCGCCTTGCGCCGAGAGCGCGCCGGTCAGCGCGCTGTGGTCTTTGTCGGGATAGAGCTGGAGACCGAGGCGGCGTCCTTTCAGGTCGAGCTTGCCCAGCATCTCGATCACGCCCTCGGTGGTCGGCTTCTCCGTGGTCTGCTGCGCCTCGAGCCCGTTCTCGCGCAGCGCCTTGCCGGGCTTTGGCCCGCGGGTGAATTTTCGCGATTTGGCGAGCGCCGCGACAAGGGCCTGGTCGAGCCCGCGGGTGCGCGCGAGCTTCATGATCCGCCGCAGGCCTTCGCCGGTCATCAGCACGAGGTCGTCAAGGGGCTTGTCAATGGCGCGGCGGATCCAGGCCTCGACCGGGGCGGGGTCCGGTGCATCCTCGATCGTGAACATCGGGCATTGCACGACCTCGGCGCCTTGCTCGGCCAGAAGTTTGGAAAACTGGGCTTCCTCGCGCGTTTCCAGGATCAGGATGCGGGTGCCGTTCAAGCGGTCGGCCATGGGCGTGCTCCGGTCAGAATTTCAATGGTACGTTCATCCTGACTCTGCGGTCGGGATTGGCGCAAGGGTCGCGTCGGTGATAGAGCAGGGCGCAATCGCGGATGTTCCGCGCACCGCTGCACAAACCTTGATCAAGAGCCAGTTCTCAACAGTCATGCCCGATCATCAATATGTCCTGACCCTGTCCTGTCCGGATCGCCCCGGCATTGTCTCGGCGGTGTCGACCTTCCTGGCGAATTCCGGACAGAACATTCTCGACGCCCAGCAGTTCGACGATGTCGAGACCAAGAAGTTCTTCATGCGCGTGGTGTTCACCGCGGCCGATCTCGCCGTGGAGCTCACGGCGCTCCAGACCGGCTTTGCCGCGATCGCCGAGCGTTTCGGCATGGAGTGGCAGATGCGCGACCGCGCCGCGCATCGCAAGGTGATGCTGCTGGTGTCGAAGTCGGACCACTGCCTGGTCGACATCCTCTACCGCTGGCGCACCGGCGAGCTGCCGATGACCTTGGCCGCGATCGTGTCCAACCATCCGCGCGAGGTCTATGACGGGCTCGATTTCGGCGCCATCCCATTTCACTATCTGCCTGTCACCAAGGAGACCAAGCGCGAGCAGGAGGCGCAGATCCTCGATCTCGTCGCGAAGACCGGAACCGATCTGGTCGTGCTCGCCCGCTACATGCAGATCTTGTCCGACGATCTCTCGGCAAAGCTCTCGGGGCGCTGCATCAACATCCACCACTCGTTCCTGCCGGGCTTCAAGGGCGCAAAACCCTACCACCAGGCCCATGAGCGCGGCGTCAAGCTGATCGGCGCCACCGCGCATTACGTCACGCGCGACCTCGACGAGGGCCCGATCATAGACCAGGACGTCGAGCGCATCAGCCATCGCGACACGCCGGAAGATCTCGTTCGCAAGGGCCGCGACATCGAGCGCCGCGTGCTGGCGCGCGCGATCCGCTACCATCTCGACGACCGCGTCATCCCCAACGGCCGCAAGACCGTGGTGTTTGTGGATTAGCAAATGGTGAGTGGCGATTAGCGCCACTCCCTATTCGCCATTCGCTTCCTCAGCGCACCGCGCCGGCCGACGTCGATCCCGTCGCGCCCTTCTGCGCCTGCTCTTCCTTTTCGCGGTCGGTCGCCGGCAGCAGCCGCTTGCGCTCGCGCTCCTTCATGTAGGCATCGTATTGCGGCGTGCCCGGCCGCGGCGGAGCGTCCGCCGGCAGGCCGCCGGCCCATTGCGGAACATAGTCGCCCATCCCGGCCGAGAGCTTCTCATTGACCGTGCCGCAGCCCGACAGCCCCGCGGTAATCGCGAGGAGGAGCAGGAGGGAACGGATCTGCATCATCATGGTGTGGGCACGCCGGGTCGAAACAGGAGGTCGGATGCCGGATCACCGGCGCCCAGGAAGGATAGCCTTCAACAAGGTAAAATTGGCTTATTCGAGATAGGTATAAAAATACCGAAATGGCATGGCGCGTGCCGTGCTCGCCAATGTTCAAATTCTGCAAATGAAAGGCGAAATCCTCCAGCCACCCCGCCGCCGCCTTTCCTAGACTGCATGACCTGCTCGCGGCAATCTGGCTCGGCCGTCACGGGGGCTTTTTCGTTGACAGGTCCATTTTATTTGTACAATCGTACAAATGAAGGCGACGCAGATGGCGGACAAGATCGAGGTGCTCGGGTTACTCCGATGTAACCACGACGCCGCCCCACCACCCTCGGCAATCGGAACGCTCGGCTTGCGCCGAATGGTCGCCAAACGTCCGATTGACAATAAGGGCGCGAAAGACGCCATGTGACGCGCGACATCGCGCACGCGTGAGCTAAGGTTAAGGCAAGGACCGGGCACTCGGTTCGGCGCACAAGAGGTCAGGAATGAAGGGGAGGGACATCTGATGTTCGAACGAAAACAGTTTTCACGCACCGCAGCAGCGGCCGCCATCGCGGGCCTCGCGGCCGTCGTTCCGGCCAAGGCCGAGGACAGCGTCAAGGTCGGTCTGATCCTGCCGATGACCGGCGGCCAGGCTTCCACCGGCAAGCAGATCGAGAACGCGATCAAGCTGTATATGCAGCAGAAGGGCGACACCGTCGCCGGCAAGAAGATCGAGATCATCCTCAAGGATGACGCGGCAATCCCGGACAAGACCAAGACCGCCGCGCAGGAACTGATCGTCAACGACAAGGTCAACTTCATCGCCGGCTTCGGCGTGACGCCGGCAGCCCTCGCTGCTGCGCCGCTCGCGACGCAGGCCAAGATTCCGGAAGTCGTGATGGCGGCCGGCACCTCCATCATCACCGAGCGCTCGCCCTATATCGTGCGCACCAGCTTCACGCTGGCGCAGTCCTCGACCATCATCGCCGACTGGGCCGTGAAGAACGGCATCAAGAAGGTGGCGACGCTCACCTCCGACTACGCGCCCGGCAATGACGCGCTGAACTTCTTCAAGCAGAATTTCACCGCCGGCGGCGGCGAGGTGGTCGAAGAGGTCAAGACGCCGCTCGCCAATCCCGATTTCGCGCCGTTCCTCCAGCGCATGAAGGATGCCAAGCCCGACGCGATCTTCGTGTTCGTGCCGGCCGGTCAGGGCGGCAACTTCATGAAGCAATATGCCGAGCGTGGCCTCGACAAGGCCGGCATCAAGGTGATCGGACCCGGCGACGTCACCGACGACGATCTGCTCAACAACATGGGCGACGCCGTGCTCGGCACGGTCACCGCGCATCTCTACTCCGCGGCGCACCCCTCGCAGATGAACAAGGACTTTGTCGCGGCCTACAAGAAGGCCTACGGCAACCGTCCGGGCTTCATGGCGGTGAGCGGCTATGACGGAATCCACCTGATCTACGAAGCTTTGAAGAAGACGGGTGGCGACACCAATGGCGACAAGCTGATCGAAGCGATGAAGGGCCAGAAGTGGGAGAGCCCGCGCGGCCCGATCTCGATCGATCCCGAGACCCGCGACATCGTGCAGAACATTTACATCCGCAAGGTCGAGAAGGTCGACGGCGAACTCTACAATGTCGAGTTCGCGACCTTCGAAGCTGTCAAGGATCTCGGCAAGACCAAGAAGTGACGCGCGAAAGCGCGTCGTCCCGGGCGCGCATCCCGCTCTCAGCGTCATGCCCGGGCTTGTCCCGGGCATCCACGGGGGCCTGAACAAGAACGTGGATGGCCGGGACAAGCCCGGCCATGACGAGACGAATAACTCCAAGCAGAGACGATGACCTCAATCCTCACCAACCTGTTCGATGGCGTAGCCTACGGCATGCTGCTGTTCGTGCTCGCTTGCGGGCTTGCGGTCACGCTCGGCCTGATGAACTTCGTCAACCTTGCCCATGGCGCTTTCGCCATGGCCGGCGGCTATGTCTGCATGGTGCTGGTCAACCGGATGGGCTGGCCGTTCTTCGCCGCGCTGCCGCTCGCCTTCGTCTCGTCGGCCGCGATCGGCATCGTGCTCGAACGCACGCTCTACCGACATCTCTATGCGCGCAGCCATCTCGACCAGGTGCTATTCACCATCGGCCTCACGTTCATGTCGGTTGCGGCGGTCGATTACATCCAGGGCTCCTCGCGCGTCTTCATCAACCTGCCTGCCGCGCTCCAGGGGCAGTTCGACCTGTTCGGCGTCGGCATCGGCCGCTATCGGTTGATGATCATCGTGATTTGCGGCCTGCTCACCATCGGTCTCCAGATGGTGCTGGCCAAGACCCGCTTTGGCAGCCGGCTACGCGCCGCCGTTGACGATCCGCGCGCCGCGAGCGGCCTCGGCATCAACGTGCCGCAGGTGTTCGCCTTCACGTTTGCATTTGGTTGCGGCCTTGCCGGTCTCGGCGGCGCGCTGAGCGCCGAAATCCTCGGCCTCGATCCGTATTTCCCGCTAAAATTCATGATCTACTTCCTGATCGTGGTCACCGTCGGCGGCTCGTCTTCGATCACCGGACCGTTCCTGGCCTCGCTCCTGCTCGGCATCGGCGACGTCGCCGGCAAATATTACGTGCCGAAGATGGGACCCTTCGTGATCTACACCATGATGATCGTGATCCTGATCTGGCGCCCGAACGGCCTGTTCGGCCGCACGGCCGCGCGTTGAGTTCGCCGATGAGCGCTTCTTCCGACGTCGGTTATCACGCCCAGCGCAAGGCGCGCTGGCACTTTGGCGAAGCCGCCTTCTGGCTCATCGTGCTGGCCTGCGGCTTTTTGTTTCCCACGCGCTATCTGATCATGACCGACATCCTGCGGCTGGCGCTGTTCGCGATGTCGCTCGATCTCATCCTCGGCTATGCCGGCATCGTCTCGCTCGGCCACGCCGCCTTCTTCGGCGTCGGCGCCTATGCCGCGGGGCTGCTTGCGCTGCACGGCATCATCAACGAGCCCGTGCTCGCGCTGATCGTTGCCGGGCTTGCCGCAATGGTGCTCGGCTTTGCTACCAGCTTCCTGGTGATCCGCGGCGTCGACCTGACCCGGCTGATGGTCACGCTCGGCATCGCGCTGCTGCTGGAGGCGCTCGCAGAGCGTTTCTCCAACATCACCGGCGGCACCGACGGTCTGCAAGGCATCGAGATGCAGCCGATCTTCGGCGAGATCCCGTTCGACATGTTCGGCAAGGCCGGCTTCTTCTATTCGCTGGCCGTGCTGTTCGTGCTGTTCCTGTTCGCCCGCCGCGTCGTGCATTCGCCGTTCGGCCTGTCGCTGCGCGCGATCAAGAACAATCCGCTGCGCGCCGCCGCGATCGGCATTCCCGTCAACCGCCGCCTGATCGCGATCTACACGCTCGCGGCGTTTTATGCCGGCATCGCAGGCGCGCTGTTCACCCAGACCACCGCGATCGCCTCGCTCGACGTATTCGCTTTCGAGCGCTCCGCGGACCTGATGCTGGTGCTGGTCATCGGCGGCACCGGTTATCTCTATGGCGGCCTCGTCGGCGCGGTGATCTTCCGCATGCTCCAGGAAGTGTTCGCCACCATCACCCCGCAATATTGGCAGTTCTGGATCGGCCTCGTGCTGGTCGTGATTGTGCTGGTCGGCCGCCAGCGCCTGCATCGCTGGGTGCTGTATGTGCCGAACCTGATCATCAAGCAGGTTGCGGGCCGCAAAGCGGTCGTCGCCGTGCCGGAGAGCGATTCATGACCATCGCGCTCGAAACCCAGAACCTCGAAAAGCAGTTCGGCGGCCTGCGCGTTACCCGCGATCTGTCGCTGAAGATCGAGCAGGGCGCCCGTCACGCGCTGATCGGCCCGAACGGCGCCGGCAAGACCACGGTCATCAACCAGCTCACCGGCGTGCTGAAGCCGAACTCTGGCCGCATCCTGCTCGAAGGCCAGGACATCACGGATTTGCCCGTGCACAAGCGCGTGCTGCGTGGTCTCTCCCGCACCTTCCAGATCAACCAGCTCTATCCCGATCTGACCCCGCTCGAAACCATCGGCCTTGCCGTCTCCGAGCGCCTCGGCCATGGCGGCGACTGGTGGCGGCGGATGGGGACGCGCAGCGACGTCAACGGCGAGATCGCAGACCTGCTGACGCGCTTCCATCTGCTCGACGTCATGAACGAAGAGACCGTGACGCTGCCTTACGGCAAGCAGCGCCTGCTCGAGATCGCGGTCGCGATTGCCGCCAAGCCGCGCGTGCTGCTGCTCGACGAGCCCGCCGCCGGCGTGCCCGAGAGCGAGCGCCATGACATTCTCGCGGTCGTAGGCAGCCTCCCGCGTGACGTCACCGTGCTGCTGATCGAGCACGACATGGATCTCGTCTTCTCCTTCGCCGACCGCATCTCGGTGCTGGTCTCCGGCGCGCTGTTGACCGAAGGCCCGCCCGAGCTGGTCGCGCGCGATCCGCAGGTCAAGGCCGTCTATCTCGGCGAGGAGGCGGTCAATGTCTGACCTGCTCGCGATCGACGCCCTGCGCGCCGGCTATGGCGAGGCGGTGGTGCTGCCGAAGATGAGCCTGTCCCTCGCCGAGGGCCAAGTGCTGGCGCTGCTTGGGCGCAACGGCACCGGCAAGACCACGCTGATCAATTCCATCGTCGGCGTCACCCGCCGCTTCTCCGGCACCGTTGCGCTCGCCGGCACCGACGTCACGAGCCTGCGCCCCGACCAGCGGGCCCGCGCCGGCATCGGCTGGGTGCCGCAGGAGCGCAATATCTTCCGCTCGCTCACGGTGGAGGAGAACATGACCGCGGTAGCCCAGCCCGGTCCATGGACCGTCGATAAGGTCTACGAGATGTTCCCGCGGCTGAAGGAACGCCGCAGCAATTTTGGCAACCAGCTCTCCGGCGGTGAGCAGCAGATGCTGGCGATAGGCCGTGCGCTGACCCTCAACCCAAAGGTCCTGCTGCTGGACGAGCCGACCGAGGGGCTCGCCCCCATCATCGTCGAGGAGCTCTTGAAGGCGATCGGAGCCATCACCCGGGCAGGCGGCATCTGCTCGATCATCGTCGAGCAGAACGCGCAAAAGATTCTGGGGCTCGCCGACCGTGTTGTGATATTGGAGCGCGGAACGATCGTCCACGACGCCCCGAGCGCCGCCCTGAAGGCCGACCCCTCGGTCCTGGAGCGTCATCTCGGGGTGGCAGGGGCGGCGGCCCACTAGAAAATCCCGGGAGTAAGAAATGCAGCGAACCAAAGCCCCCTTCCGCGCCGACGAGGTCGGCAGTCTCCTGCGCCCCGCCAAGATCAAGGAAGCCCGCATCAGGCTGGAGAAGGGCGAGATCTCGGCCGACGATCTGCGCAAGATCGAGGACATGGAGATCGAGAAGGTCGTGCATAAGCAGGCCTCGGTCGGCCTGCAGCTTGCGACCGACGGCGAATTCCGCCGCTCCTGGTGGCATTTCGACTTCCTGGCCAAGCTCACCGGCTGCGAGCTGTTCCACCCCGATACCGGCATTCAGTTCGCGGGCGTGCAGACCCGTCACGATGCGGTGCGCGTCATCGGCAAGCTCGACTTCCCCGACGATCACCCGATGCTTGATCACTTCCGCTTCCTCAAGAAGAACGCTGATCAAGCCCACGTCACCGCCAAGATGACGATCCCCTCGCCAGCGGTGCTGCACTTCCGTGGTGGCCGCAAGGCGATCTCCAAGGACGTCTATCCCGACCTCGACGCGTTCTATCAAGACCTCGGCAAGACCTACCGCAAGGCCGTGAAGGCGTTCTATGACGCCGGCTGCCGCTACCTCCAGTTCGACGATACCGTGTGGGCCTATCTCTGCTCGCCGGACGAATTGCAGAAGGCGCGCGAGCGCGGCGACAATCCGGAAGGCCTCCAGCAGATCTATGCGCGCATCATCAACTACGCGCTGGCCGAGAAGCCCGCCGACATGGTGGTGACGACGCATGTCTGCCGCGGCAATTTCCGCTCGACCTGGATTTCTTCGGGCGGCTACGAGCCGGTGGCCGAGACCATGCTCGCCGGCACCAATTACGACGGCTATTTCCTCGAATACGACAGCGACCGTGCCGGCGGCTTCGAGCCGCTGCGCTTCCTGCCCAAGGGGAACAAGGTCGTCGTGGTCGGCGTGATCACCTCGAAGTTCGGCGAGCTCGAGAAGAAGGACGACATCAAGCGTCGTCTGGAAGAAGCCGCCAAGTTCGCGCCGCTGGAGCAGCTCGCGCTGTCGCCGCAGTGCGGTTTTGCCTCGACGGAAGAGGGCAACATCCTCTCCGAGGAAGAGCAGTGGGCCAAGCTGAGCCTCGCTGTGGAAATCGCAAAGGAAGTGTGGGGCAATTAAGTTTGCCACGAGGCTGCTGTCATTCCCCGCGAAGGCGGGGAATCCAGTACGCCGCGGCCTATCGACTGAATCATAACCGTCACGGAGTACTGGATCGCCCGGTCAAGGCCGGGCGATGACGCCGAGTGTGTGGCTGGCAGCGCCCCCTGACCGGTGACGGCCCCACCCACCGTTACTTCGCCGTCAGATAGACCTCGCCCAGCAGCGACGAGTTCGACCACGGCACCTGCTTGTTCTTCGTGCTCGAAACCACCTCCGCCCGCACGCGCGTCAGCATCTGCTGCACTTCCAGTCCCGGCGTGCCGAGATGACGGGAGAGGGCGGCGGAGAACGGCGAGTTCGCGCCTTCGCCGTCGAGTGCCACCTGTCCCGGCGCGGTGGCGAAGGCGATTAGTGTGCCGGCCCCGAGCGTTGCACCAGCACCGAGGCTCGACGGCGCTGCGAGGCCCGAGGCGCCTTCGATGGCGCGGCTGGCGCCGGCCGACGCCACCTGTTGCGCCATTGGATTGTTGCGGCAGGCATCAAAGATCAAAATGTTGGTGCGGACCTGGTCGTCGAGGCCGGCCATGATCGTGTCCATGTCGATCATCGCTTCCGTCATGCCCGTGCCCGGCTTGAGCTCGACGTCGACGGGGATGAGATAGTTGCGGCCGTCGACCTGCACGCCATGGCCGGCATAATAGACCACGGCCACCTGCGCCCGTGCCGCGTCGCGCAAGAAGTCGCGCGTCATCTTCTGCATCGCCGCGCGGTCGAGATCGACGCCCTCCGACACGGTGAAGCCGATGTCGCGCAGGCTCTTCGCGACCGCGCGCGCATCGTTGGGCGGATTGGGCAGCGCCTTCACATGCGCATAGGCGCCGTTGCCGATGATCAGCGCCACGCGCGTGCCGCGAACGGCTGGAGCAGGTGAAGGCGCGGGTGCCGCACCGGTCTGCTGCGGGGCGGGAGTTGTCGTCGGCTGCGCTGTGGGCGAGGGCGCATCGCGCGGGATCGGCGCGGCTGCATCCGTCACCAGCGACAGCCGCACCTTTGCGGTCGCCTGGCTCGCCTTGCTGCCGGCATCCGACGCCACGATCGCCAGCGTCGCCTTGTAATCCTCGCGTGCAAGGGCGTAGTCGCCCTTCGCCTCATAGGCGAGCGCACGATGGGTATAGCCCGAGATCAGCACGCTGTTCGGCGGCGTCATGATGTTGACCGGCGGCTTCTCTTTGGCGAGCCGGATCGCTTCGCTGCCATCGGCGATGGCGCGATCGAGATCGCCCTTGGCGCGCCAGATCGAGGTGCGGTTGATCAGCGGCTGCGGCAGCGTCGGGTCGAGCCGGATGGCCTGGTTGATGTCGGCGAGCGCGCCGTCGTAATCGCCGAGCGCCTCCTTCGAGATGCCGCGGTTCTGGAACGAGAATGCCGATCTCGGGTCGGCCTTGATCGACATGTCGTAGTCGGCGATCGCCTTGGTATAGTCGCCCTTGCCGCGCCAGGCATTGCCGCGGTTGTGGAAGATGATGCCGCTGGGTGGTCCAAGCTTCAGCGCATCGTCGAAATCGGCGATGGCGATGTCGTAGTCGCCCTTGTCGTAATAGGCCGATCCTCTGAGATTGTAGACCGCCTGGCTCGGCTGCAGCCGGATCGCCTCGGTGCTATCCGCGATGACCTTGGCGTAGTCGCCCTTCTTGTTCGCGCCCACGGCGCGCCAGAAATACACAGTCGCGAGCTGCGCGCCCTTGAAGACCTTCAGCGCGATGATCTTGCTGCAGGCGTCGACCATCTGGTCCGCCGGTGTGGTCTCGGTAGTGCAGAGCGGTCCCAGCTGGCTGCGCGCCTGGGCGGACGCGGGCGCCGACCACAGCGTTGCAGCGAGCAGAGCGAGCGCGACGAGAAGGCGGCTCATGATGGTGATTCCTTGACGAGAAGTGCTTGTTTGTTGTCCGGCGGCACGTTGGGGTTCACGTGCGCGTCATCGGACTTGGGTAAAGCGGGGAAGCGGTATTCCCTCAGTGGGCAGAATTTGCTACGACGCGGGTCCCAACTCTTCTGCCCACCGCCTTCCCACTTATGAAAAACGACGAAATCCTGAGCCAAATCACCGAGTTCTGCCGCAAGGCGGGCATGGCGGAATCGACCTTCGGCCGGCGTGCGGTGAACGATGGGAAGCTCGTGCAGCGCCTGCGCGAGGGCAAACGCATTACCGTCGACACGCTGGAGCGGCTCCAGGCCTATATCGCGGCATCGACGACCGGCGGCCTGCCGCCGCCGCGGGGGCTTCAGGTGCCGCCGGAAAAGCGCGACCCGCGCGGCAATTTCCGCTTCTTCGAGAACCGCCAGAAATACCTGCTGTTCGTCCACACCTGCAGCGAAAAGCGGGTCGTCGCCGACCGCGTGGCGCTGGAGCTGGCCGCCATCCATCCGCGGCCGCCGGCACTGCGCATCTTCGACGCCGGCGTCGGCGACGGTACGGTGCTGGCGCGGGTGCTGCGTGCTACGCATCAGCGCTACCCGCATATGCCGTTCTATGTGGCCGGCAAGGAGCTCAGCCTCGAGGATTTGCGCCTGACGCTGGAGAAGGTGCCGGATCGCATTTTCGAGCATCCCGCGTCGGTATTCGTCTTCACCAACATGTTCTATTCGGAGGCGCCCTGGCTGACGCCGGCCTCGCCTGCGGCGGCGGCGGCCACCGTCTGGCACGAGGTCCCGCTGCGGGGGGGCTCATCGGGTGAGTTCGAGGCCCAGATTGCGGAGCTGAGGCCGTTCCTGGAGCAAAACTGGCGCGCCGCGATCAGCCCGCGGACGGCCATGCCGCTCTACGAGCGGCCCGTCGTTCTGGTGCTCTATCGCGAGGACCATAGGTTCCTGCTGGATTCGACCATTCCGCGGCCCGGCCAGACCGAGGCCAATTTCGACCTCGTCATTGCCTCCCAGCCCTACCGCGCGCTGTCCTCGGTCAATTTCCGGGCAAAACGGATCATTGCGCCGCTGGCGCGGGCGCTCCGGCCCGGGGGGCGGCTGATCGGAATCCACTCCCATGGCCAGGATCCGGGCATGGAAATGATCCGGGCGATCTGGCCCGGAGAAAATCCTTTCTCAGTCAGCCGTCATGAGCTATTGCGCGCCGTGAAGTACGAGCTCGGGTCGTTGGGCCGCGACCTAAATTTTAATGCTTACGCCGACAACCGCTCGATCTTCAGGTATGATATGGAAGCGCTGCCCAACGAGGTCACCGGCTCCATCGGAACCTCGACGGCCTTTGCAGCGTGGAATGCGGCGGTGTATGTCGCTCAGATTGAGGACGACCGGTTGGCAGATATGACTCAGAACGGCCGCACTCTGGACGCCGCCAGGGACGTGCTTCGAAAATACAACGGGCTCTGGTTTCTCGACGAATCCTACGTCATCTCGCGACGGCGTGATTGACATAATCCAAGGCTAAACATCGCAAACGCCCGCCAGCTTAGCGGCGGAACAAGGGGTTACTGATGCGCGCGTCCTATCTCTTCACCAGCGAGTCCGTGTCCGAGGGCCATCCGGACAAGGTGTGCGACCGGATCTCCGACGAAATCGTCGATCTGTTCTACCGCGAGGGGCCGAAAGCCGGCATCGATCCGTGGCAGATCCGCGCCGCCTGCGAAACTCTGGCGACCACCAACAAGGTCGTGATCGCCGGCGAGACCCGCGGTCCGTCGTCCGTCACCAACGAGCAGATCGAGGGCGTCGTGCGCGCCGCGATCAAGGACATCGGCTACGAGCAGGACGGCTTCCACTGGAAGACCGCCGACATCGAGATCCTCTTGCATCCGCAGTCGGCCGACATCGCGCAGGGCGTCGACGCGCTCCAGCCGGGCGAAGTCAAGGAAGAAGGCGCGGGCGACCAGGGCATCATGTTCGGTTACGCCACCAACGAGACGCCTGACCTGATGCCGGCGCCGATCTTCTATGCCCACAAGATCCTCCGCCTGATCTCCGAAGCGCGCCACTCCGGCAAGGAGAAGGTGCTCGGTCCGGATTCCAAGAGCCAGGTCACCGTGCAGTACGAGAACGGCAAGCCGGTCGGCGTGCGCGAGATCGTGGTGTCGCACCAGCATCTGGTCGAGGACATCTCGTCGAAGCAGATCCGCGACATCGTCGAGCCCTATGTGCGCGAGGCGCTGCCGAAGGACTGGATCACCCCGAAGACCATCTGGCACATCAACCCGACCGGCAAGTTCTTCATCGGCGGTCCCGACGGCGACTCCGGCCTGACCGGCCGCAAGATCATCGTCGACACCTATGGTGGTGCGGCTCCGCATGGCGGCGGCGCGTTCTCCGGCAAGGATCCGACCAAGGTCGATCGTTCGGCGGCCTATGCTGCCCGCTACGTCGCCAAGAACATCGTCGCGGCCGGTCTTGCCGACCGCTGCACGCTGCAGCTCGCCTACGCCATCGGCGTGGCGCGTCCGCTGTCGATCTACATCGACACCCACGGCACCGGTAAGGTGTCGGAGGATCAGCTCGAGAAGGCCGCCGCCAAGGCGATGGACCTCACCCCGCGCGGTATCCGCTCCCACCTCGACCTCAACCGCCCGATCTATGCGCGCACCTCGGCCTACGGCCATTTCGGCCGCACGCCCGACAACGAGGGCGGCTTCTCCTGGGAGAAGACCGACCTCGTCGAGCAGCTCAAGCGCGCGCTCTGATTTCTGTGTCATTCCGGGTTCGCGCGCGAACCCGGAACCCCTCATCCACACCTCGCGATTCCGGGGCGCCTCTTCGAGGTGTCCCGGAATGCCCGTTCAACAACAGGACACTCGCAATGAACGCGAAGCCCGGCTTCACCGATTACATCGTCAAGGATATTTCGCTCGCCGATTTCGGCCGCAAGGAACTCTCGCTCGCCGAGACCGAGATGCCCGGCCTGATGGCCACCCGCGAAGAGTATGGCCCGAAGCAGCCGCTGAAGGGCGCGCGTATCGCCGGCTCGCTGCACATGACAATCCAGACCGGCGTGCTGATCGAGACGCTGGCAGCACTCGGCGCCGACATCCGCTGGGTCTCCTGCAACATCTATTCGACGCAGGACCACGCCGCCGCCGCGATCGCAGCCGCCGGCATTCCCGTGTTCGCGGTCAAGGGCGAGAGCCTGACCGAATACTGGGACTACACCGCAAAGCTGTTCGACTGGCACGGCGGCGGTCACCCGAACATGATCCTCGATGATGGCGGCGATGCCACCATGTACGTCCATCTCGGTCTGCGCGCCGAGAACGGCGACGCCGCGTTCCTCGACAAGCCGGGTTCGGAAGAAGAGGAAGTCTTCTTCGCGCTTCTGAAGAAGCAGCTCAAGGAAAAGCCGAAGGGCTACTTCGCCGAGATCGCCAAGAGCATCAAGGGCGTTTCCGAAGAGACCACCACGGGCGTGCATCGTCTCTATGACATGCAGAAGGCCGGCACGCTGCTGTGGCCCGCCATCAACGTCAACGACAGCGTCACCAAGTCGAAATTCGACAACCTCTATGGCTGCCGTGAATCGCTTGTCGACGGCATCCGCCGCGGCACCGACGTGATGATGTCGGGCAAGGTCGCGATGGTCGCGGGCTTCGGCGATGTCGGCAAGGGTTCGGCCGCCTCGCTGCGCCAGGCCGGCTGCCGCGTGATGGTGTCGGAAGTCGATCCGATCTGCGCGCTCCAGGCCGCGATGGAAGGCTACGAAGTCGTGACGATGGAAGACGCAGCGCCCCGAGCCGACATCTTCGTCACCGCGACCGGCAACAAGGACATCATCACGATCGAGCACATGCGCGCGATGAAGGATCGCGCCATCGTCTGCAACATCGGCCACTTCGACAACGAGATCCAGATCGCGGGTCTGCGTAACCTGAAGTGGACCAACATCAAGCCGCAGGTCGACGAGATCGAATTCCCCGACAAGCACCGCATCATCATGCTGTCGGAGGGCCGCCTCGTGAACCTCGGCAACGCGATGGGCCATCCGTCCTTCGTGATGTCGGCGTCCTTCACCAACCAGACGCTGGCGCAGATCGAGCTTTATGCCAACAACAAGGACGGCAAGTACAAGAAGGAAGTCTACGTGCTGCCGAAGTCGCTCGACGAGAAGGTGGCCCGTCTGCATCTCGCCAAGATCGGCGTCAAGCTCACCGAGCTCCGCAAGGACCAGGCCGATTATATCGGCGTGAAGCAGGAAGGTCCGTACAAGAGCGACCATTACCGCTACTGATACCGCCGATCACATCGATCTTCGACGCGAAGCCCCGGAGCGATCCGGGGCTTCGTTGTTTCGGCGCATGGAATTCAACTCGCTTTGCAGTTGCGCTACGGCCGATTGCCAATTGACGGCCGGCAGCCGCGGGCGGACAATCGCCGGCGGCGGAGGAAACCATGCAACAAGAACATTTCGACGTGCTGATCGTCGGGGCCGGCCTGTCCGGCATCGGCGCGGGCTATCATCTTCAGACGAAGTGCCCGAGCAAGAGCTACGTCATCCTCGAGGGCCGCGACTGCATCGGCGGGACCTGGGATTTGTTTCGCTATCCCGGCATCCGCTCCGACAGCGACATGTTCACGCTCGGCTATTCCTTCAAGCCGTGGACCGATCCGAAGGCGATCGCGGATGGTCCGCAGATCCTGAACTATGTGTGCGAGACAGCCAGTGAGAACGGCATCGAGCGGCACATCCGCTTCCGCCATCGCGTCAAGCGCGCGGCGTGGTCGATGCCTGATGCGCGCTGGACCGTCGAGGTTGAACGCATCACCGGTGAGGGTGCGACCGAGCTCGTGCGCTTCACCTGCAATTTTCTGTTCATGTGCTCAGGCTATTACAAATACGAGGCCGGCTACACGCCGGAGTTCAAGGGCGTCGCGGATTTCGCCGGCCGCATCGTGCATCCGCAGAAATGGACCGAGGACATCGACTATGCAGGCAAGCGCGTTGTCGTGATCGGCTCGGGCGCGACTGCGGTGACGCTGGTGCCGGAGCTCGCCAAGACCGCAGCGCAGGTCACCATGCTGCAGCGCTCGCCGACCTATGTGGTGTCGCGTCCGGCGCAGGACCCTGTCGCCAACAAGCTGCGCCGCAATCTGCCGACGCGGCTTGCCTATCATGTCATCCGCTGGCGCAACGTGATGTGGGGGATGTTCTTCTTCCAGCTCAGCCGCCGGCGGCCGGACAAGGTGAAGAGCCTGATCCTTGGCGGCGTCCGTATGGCGCTCGGCCCGGACTACGACGTCGCGACCCATTTCACGCCGCGCTACAATCCCTGGGACCAGCGGCTGTGCCTCGTTCCTGATGGAGATCTGTTCAAGGCGATCCGCGAGCAGCGCGCTTCCGTCGTCACCAACGAGATCGATACGTTTACGCGCGATGGCATTCGCCTGAAGGACGGCAGCGAGCTTGCGGCCGATATCATCGTGACGGCGACGGGCCTCGTGCTCCAGGTCGTCGGTGGCCTCGAGGTTAGCGTCGACGGCAGCGCCGTCGATTTTGCCAATACGCTGACCTACAAGGGCATGATGTATGCCGACGTGCCGAACATGGCGTCGGCTTTCGGCTACACCAACGCGTCGTGGACACTGAAATGCGACCTCACCTGCGAATATGTCTGCCGTCTGATCAACTACATGGACCGGCACAATTTCCGCCAGTGCATGCCGCACAATGACGACCCAGAAATCACAGCGCAGCCGTCGCTCGCTTTCACCTCGGGCTATGTGCAGCGCTCGGTCGCAAAAATGCCGAAGCAGGGCTCGAAGCAGCCGTGGCGGCTGTACCAGAACTATGCTCTCGACATCGTCTCCTTGCGCTTCGGCAAGATCGACGACGGCGTAATGCAGTATTCGTGATCTCCGTACGTTGCCGGGGATTGCTTGAGTCGAATCGCGACTTGAAGTAGTATTGTGCGTCGCGCTGCAATTTTATTTCCGATAGTGTGTGTGAGTTCCTCGTTGCTACCAATTGAGGGGAGCGCTGGACATGTATGTCCTTGCTCTGGTCACGCAAAAAGGTGGAAGCGGTAAGAGCACGCTGGCCGCAGGACTTGCAGTGGCCGCGATGGCGCACGGAGAGCGAGTCGCTCTCGTTGAGGCAGACGCCCAAGGCACGATCTCGAAGTGGAAAGAGCGTCGTGAGAATCCTTATCCGCGCGTCGAGTGCATCGATGATCCCGCCGAAATCGAGTCCATGATCTCCCGCCTTCGGGCGGAAGGAATCTGGCTGACAATCATCGACACCGCCGCCACGACCAACAACCTGGCGATGAACGCCATCGGCAGGGCCGATCTCTGTCTCATCCCGGCGCGTCCGAGCCCGGCCGATATCGAAGCAGCGATCCCAACGCTGATTGCCATTCGCAGGCTCAACCGCCGATTCGCCTTCATTCTCAATCAGACGCCCACACGGGGGGGCCGGCTGAGCGAAGCTGCCACGTCGCTCAACTCGCTCGGCGTGCTTGCGCTTCCCTTTGTTGGCCAGCGTAACGATCACCAGGATGCCCTCGGGGCAGGGTTAGGCGTGACCGAATTCTCGCCGCAAGGAAAGGCCTCGGAGGAGATGGTTGCCCTGTGGGGGTGGATTTCGGAGCACCTTCTCGCGGACTCGAGGGATTATGGACAAGCAGCGCTCAAGACAGCCTCCTGATGGAACCCGCGCCAGGCGTCGTTCGCTGGTGGAACTGACGGCGGTGGTGAGCCGTACCATCGACGAGGGCCTGCTGGAGATGCGGGCCACCCCGGTTGGTGTTCCCCAACACGATGGACCGCGGAGCGAGCAGGCCGGCAAAATACCTGCTTCCGAGGTACCTGATCACGAGGCATCTGCTCGGATGACGCCTGCGGAGACGGCTCCTCCAGCGGCTCTGGACGGGATTGTCGAGGCGCCATCGTCTACGAAGGGGGCGTTGAGCTCAACGCAATCCCAAAACTCCGGCAGCACCATCGATCTCGCGGCGGAAATTGCCAAGGACATGCAGGCGCATGCCTTGGAGGCAATGAAGGTGGGCATGCACGCTGCGTTGGACTATGCGAAGGACTTTACCAGTCCGGACAGCGACCTCCAAAAGGGACCGGCGGCTGAGTGTCACGCCGTGGCACTCGAACTGATGAAAGTGAATGCTGGTGCGACCTTGCAATATACCCGTGAGTTGAACCGCGCGAAAACGCTCTCGGAATGGATTGAGTTGTCGAGCGCTCATGCGCGAAAGCAGTGCGAACTGGTGCTGCAGCAGGCCGAATTGCTGAAATCATTGACCCGGAAGGTCACGACGTCCGGCGCCGAATAGCCTGCAGGAGCGTCAGATGATCGCCGGGCATGCGGCGCACGCGTTTGCCGAGGCCGTCGTCGATCTCGCCGGAAGTGAAACCGCCATGGGCGTCCGGCACGCGCCGGCCGCCTCGTATCAGCGCCAATGCGTGGTTTTGCGTATTCGGTGACCCCGGTGAATCGGCCATGCTGCCCAAACGGTTAACGCCGGATTAACCGGTGAGTCCTAGCCTGTCTCGGCCGGGTTACTCGCAAGGCCGAGGTGAGCCCAATGGAAGCCCAGAAGATCGCGGTCGACGCCGTCGTCGCGCTGACCGATTGCGACCGCGACGCCGTCATCGCATTCATCCGCCGGCTCTATCTCGCCGGCGTCACCGACCCCAAGCGCCTGACCTTCAAGGGCCTGCAGGCGCTGTCGCGGGCGTGATCCGGTTCGTTTTTCGCCCCCGCGCTCTCACCAGAGTGATTGCAACTCACCGGTGAATATCTTGCCGCTTGGGCCGGGTCGGGGTAGATGACGTCCCCAGCTGGCTCACTGGGGAACGGGGAGATGTTGAAACAGCTTTTTGCGCCGCAACTTGTCATACTCTATGTACTTGCGGCATCGACGATTTACGTTCACTTCCGCGGCAAGCAGCGATTGCGCTTTGCTCGCCAGCTCGGCGATCACTCGACCTATCTCGCGCCCTACAACGTGCTGATGTATGCGGGCTCGGCCGTGCCGAACAAGCCGGTGATCTCGGTCGAGCAGTTTCCAGAGCTGAGGCCGCTCAGCGAGAACTGGGAGACCATTCGCGACGAGGCCGTGCGCCTGTTCGACGAAGGTTTTATTCGCGCTGCCGCGAAGAACAACGACTGGGGCTTCTATTCGTTCTTCAAGAGCGGCTGGAAGCGGTTTTACCTGAAATGGTACGACGACTTCCTGCCGTCGGCAAACACGCTGTGCCCGAACACGGTGGAGCTGCTCAAGTCGATTCCGTCCGTGCACGGCGCGATGTTCGCGATGCTGCCGCCGGGCGGCAAGTTAGGCGCGCATCGCGATCCCTTCGCCGGCTCGCTGCGCTATCACCTCGGCCTCGTCACGCCGAACTCGAACAAGTGCCGCATCCTGGTCGATGGCGTCGAATGCGTCTGGCGCGACGGCGAGGCCTTCATGTTCGACGAGACTTTTATTCACAGCGCGGAGAATCAGACCGACGTCAACCGCATCATCCTGTTCTGCGACGTCGAACGCCCGATGAAGTACGGCTTCATGACCGCGATCAACCGCTGGGTCAGCCATCACATCGTCAAGGCCTCGGCGACCCAGAACGTCGACGGCGAGAGCGTCGGTGTTCTCAACAAGGTGTTCGGCAAGCTCTACGAGATCCATCTTGCGAGCCGCAAGGTCAAGGAATGGAATCGCAACGTCTACTACACGCTGAAATATTCGCTGACGGCGCTGATCCTCGGCCTCATCGTGTTTTCGGCGCTGCGGTGACGTCGGTGTGTGGGGTGAATTAGCGCAGCGTAATCCACCATTCGACAGATCAGCGATTGACACCGGGTGTTGTGGCGCGATGCGTTGGGGGATTACGCTTCGCTAATCCGCCCTGCCGCTGCGGCGACCAACTGCGGGTCGGTGAGCGAGCGCTGCATCAGCAGTGCTTCGAGCTCGGTGGTCGTGGTCGACATCAGAGACACCTCTCGTTGTCAATGCATTCTCTGCGGTGGGTCCTCTGGACCGCCGGCGCGCTGCGCGTCTTGCCGGATAGTGCGGCCCATGGCAACAAAGATTGCCGGAATTGAGTTGCCGAATATGGAGCAGGCAATGGCCTCCTTGCCGATCGCGAACATCGATCTAACGCAGTTCTTCCGCCAATGGCTGGAAACCTTCGCCGGCTATGTCCGTGAGGTCGACTACGCCTCGGCACGGCCGCTCTTTCACCCCGAGGTGCTTGCCTTCGGCACACATAACGATGTCATCCCCGGCCTTGACCAATGGGTCATGACGCAGTGGAATAATGTCTGGCCGAAGACGAGCGATTTCCGTTTCGTGCTCGATCAGACCGCTGTCCTGGCGTCCCCGGACGGCACGACGGCGACCGTGATCGCGCCGTGGACGAGCACGGGCTACCATCCCGACGGCAGCGCGTTTTCGCGTCCGGGCCGGGCGACGATGGTGTTCTCCAGGAATGCCGATGGTTGGCTGTGTGTGCATTCCCACATGTCGCTCAATCGCGGTGTCCCGCAGGCAAGCCACGCCAATCGGCCGGTGAAGGCCTGGTAGATCGGGACATCGTGCCCGCGCGCTCGAAATGAAAAAGGCCCCGGACACGCCCGGGGCCTTTTGATTTCCAGAGATCGTGCGGATTACTCCGGCTGGCCGATCGAGACCTCGAGCGTGCCGACGCCGTCGACGCCGCATGCGAGCTTGTCGCCGGGCTGGAGCTGCGACACGCCGGCCGGCGTGCCCGTCATGATGATGTCGCCGGCGGCGAGCTTCACCTGCTGCGAGAGCTGCCAGATGGTCTCCGGCACATTCCAGATCATCTGCTCGAGGTCGCCCGTCTGAGCTTCCTTGCCGTTGACCGTGAGCCAGATCTTGCCCTTGGAGGGATGGCCGATCTTCGAGGCCGGCTGTATCGCGGAGGCCGGTGCGGAGCCGTCGAACGATTTGCCGATTTCCCAAGGGCGCTCCTTCTTGCGCGAGGCGATCTGGAGGTCGCGGCGCGTGAGGTCGATGCCGACGGCGTAGCCGTAGACATGGTCGAGCGCCTTGTCGGCGGGAATGTTGAGGCCGCCGCCCTTGAGCGCGACGATCAGCTCGACCTCGTGATGCAGGTCCTTGGTCAGCGGCGGATAGGGAATGGTGGCGCCGTTCGGCACCAGCATGTCGGCGTGCTTGGCGAAGAAGAACGGCGGGGCGCGCTCGTCATTGCCCATCTCGCGGATGTGCTCGAGATAGTTACGGCCGACGCACCAGATGCGGCGGACCGGAAACAGGCCATTTTCCCCGACGACGGGAAGCGAGGCCTGGTGCGGAAGCGGGATGACGTAGGAGGCGGCGTTCATGAAGCGGTCTCGCTGCTCTTGAGGTGGAACGAACTCTATGCGGTTGCGCTGATCGGCGCCAGAGCGCCGGCGTCGTGATGTTGCAGGCGGAAGAACGAGGCGTAGCGGCCCGAGCGGCGGAGCAGCTCGTCGTGCCGGCCCTGCTCGACGATCTCGCCGCCCTCGACCACCAGAATCGCGTCGGCGTGCATGATGGTGTGCAGGCGATGGGCGATCACGATGGTGGTGCGGTTCTGGCAGAGATGCTCGATCGCCTCCTGCACCTGCCGCTCCGACTCCGAATCCAGTGCCGCGGTGGCTTCGTCCAAAAGGATGATCGGCGCGTTCTTGATCAGCGCGCGCGCCACCGCGATGCGCTGGCGCTGGCCGCCGGAGAGCTGGGTGCCGTGCTCGCCGACGGGCGTGTCGTAGCCGAGCGGGAAGCCCATGATGAAATCATGCGCGCAGGCGGCCTTCGCCGCGTCGATGATCTCGTCCTCGCTCGCGCCGGGCTTGCCGAAGGCGATGTTGTTGCGGATGGTGTCGCGGAACAGATAGACGTCCTGGCCGACATAGGCGGTCTGCGCCCGCAGCGACTTTCGCGAGACAGCGTTGATCGACTGGCCGTCGATCACGATGTCGCCTTGCGTCACCTCGTAGAAGCGCAACAGCAGACCCAGCACCGTCGACTTGCCGCCGCCGGACGGGCCGACCAGCGCGGTGACCTTGCCGGGCTCGGCGGTGAAGCTCATGCGGTTGAGCACGGTCTCATTGGCGCGATAGGAGAAGCTGACGTCGCGCAGCTCGATCCGCGCATCGGACAGTTTCAGCGCCGGCTTGTCGTCGTCGGAATGCTCGCTCGCCGGGCTGTCGACGACCTCGAGCAGCATGCGCGCGCCGACGAGCTGGCTGTTGAGATCGATGTTGAGCCGCGCCAGCCGTTTGGCCGGCTCGGTCGCCATCAGGAAGGCGGTCATGAAGGAGAAGAACGCGCCGGGCGTGGCGTTGAGCGCGACCACGGCATAGCCGCCGTACATCAGGCAGCCGGCGACGGCGAAGCCGCCGAGCATCTCCATCAGCGGATTGGAGCGGTTGGCGACGCGGGCCATCTTGTTGGCGTTGCGCTCGACGATCGCGATGTTCTCGTCGATGCGCTTCTGCATGGTCTCCTCGAGCGTGAACGCCTTGACCGTGCGGATGCCTTGCAGCGATTCCTGCATCGTCTCCATGATGTCGGCAGTGCCGGTGAACTGGTTGTAGGCGAGGCCTTTGATGCGCTTGACCAGCTTGCGCAGCACCAGCATCGCCGGCGGCACCGCGACAAGGCCGATCAGCGACATCAGCGGATCCTGCCACACCATCACGCCGATCATGGCGAGCAGCATCATGAGGTCGCGGCCGACGGCGTTGACCAGCATGTTGAGCACGTCGGTGATCGACTTGGCGCCGGCCGTGAGCCGCGCCAGAAACTCGGACGAGTGCCGCTCGGAGAAGAAGCCGACGCTCTCGCGCATCAGCTTTGCGAACAGCTGGCGCTGGTTGGTGGCGAGGATGGCGTTCGAGATCTTGGTCAGGATCACCATGTGGCCGTAGGTCGCCACGCCCTTGATGAAGAGCAGGATCACCGTGATGCCCGAGAACATCGCGATGCCCGGGATGTTCTTGTCGACATAGGCCTGGTTGATGACCTGGCCGAGCACGTAGGTCGCGCCCGCAGTCGATCCGGCGGCGAGCGCCATCAGCGCGAAGGCAACGAGGTAGCGCCGCCAGTAGACGATCCCCTGTTCCATGACCAGGCGGCGAACGAGAACCGCTGCCGCATAGGGATCGTCGGTGATTTTCTTTGGAAACTGAGCCATCCGGTGTCCATTGACGGCGCAGGGAAAGGCCTGCGCGCGCGTCAGGGATCGAATGGCCTCTGTGCCCGCTCAAGCGGGGTTTTTCAAGCCCAATTAAGGGCTTGCGTTGGGAGGGAATCTAGGCCGAGGCGGCGTGGCGGAGCTCGCCATGGCGTTCGCGGTACAGCTTGTCCTCCCAGGCCAGCGCGTGGGCCGCGATGGTCTCGAGGTCCTCGTATTGCGGCTTCCAGTCGAGCAGGCCGCGGATGCGGCTGGTGTCGGCGACCATGGTCATGATGTCGCCGGGCCGGCGCGGGGCGTATTGCACGGCGAAGCTGCGGCCCGAGACCCGGCGCACCGCGTCGATTGTCTCCAGCACCGAATAGCCGCGGCCATAGCCGCAATTCAGCGTCGTCGAGGCGCCGCCGTTGCGCAGATACGCAAGCGCCGAGCGATGCGCCTGCGAGAGGTCCGAGACGTGGATGAAGTCGCGGATGCAGCTGCCGTCCTGGGTCGGATAGTCGGTGCCGAACACGTCGATCTTGGCGCGCTGCCCGGTCGCGGCTTCAACCGCGATCTTGAGCAGATGCGTGGCGCCGACGGTGGCAAGGCCAATGCGCGCCTGCGGGTCGGCACCGGCGACGTTGAAATAGCGTAGCGTCACGTACTGCATGCCGTAGGCGGCGGCGACGTCGTGCAGCATGATCTCGGTCATCAGCTTCGACGAGCCGTAAGGCGACAGCGGCCGCGTCGGCGCGTGCTCGGGCACCGGCACCTGGTCCGGATTGCCGTAGACGGCCGCGGTCGAGGAGAAGATGAAGCGGTTGATGCCGCGCTTGACCGCGACATTGAGCAGGTTGCGCGCGGTCGTGAAATTGTTGCGGTAATAGCCGAGCGGATCGCGCATCGAATCCGGCACGACCACCGAGCCCGCAAAATGGATGATGCTCTCGATGTTGTGCTGGGCGATCACGCCTTCGAGCAAATTCTCGTCGCCGGCGTCGCCAATGAACAGCGGCACGCCTTCCGGCAGGTAGGCCGAGAAACCGGTCGAGAGATCGTCGATCACGACGACGTCCTCGCCGGCTTCCGCCAGCGCCAGGACCGTGTGACTTCCGATATAGCCGGCGCCGCCGGTGACTAGCACAGTCATGATCTCACCCGTCTTCGATCAACGCGGGATGCTAGCGTTTACGTGGTGAAGAGGGGGTATCGGCGCGGCTGAACTGGTCACTATGCTTAATGTTGCGTATAGGGGGCTCCTGAGACGGAGCGTGACGTGGCGAAAATCCCCGGCGATCTCGAATTGATCGTGCCAAATCTGCACAGGCGCTATTCCGGGGTCACCGCGACCAACCGGATGGTCGCGCCGCGGCTGGCAAGGCTGGTTCGCGCCGCCTGGTTCGGCTCGGACGCGCCGGAGGGGATCGCGCGGCTGGGCGCTGCCGATCTCCTGAAACTATGGCGCCGCAAGCGGGCTCTGATCTGGCACGCGCGCCGCAACAACGAGATGATCGCGGGCGTCGCGTTGCGCCTGCTCGGCTGGCCATTAAAACTCGTGTTCACCTCGGCAGCGCAGCGGCATCACAGCTGGATCACGCGCTGGCTGATCCGGCGCATGGACGCGATTATCGCGACGTCGGACATCTCGGCCTCGTTCCTGAAGGTGACGGCAACGGTGATCCCGCACGGCGTCGACACCGATGTCTATGCGCCGCCGAGCGATCGTGCCGCTGCCTTCGCGGAAGCCGCGCTGCCGGGTCGCTACGCCATCGGCTGTTTTGGTCGCGTGCGCGCGCAGAAGGGCACGGATGTCTTCGTCGATGCGATGTGCCGCCTCTTGCCGCGCTATCCAGACTTCACCGCTGTCATCGTCGGTCAGGTCACGACTGAGCAAACGCCCTTTGCGAATGATCTCAAAAAGCGGATCGAAGCTGCCAGCCTGCAATCGCGCATCGTCATCACTGGCGAGCTGCCGATCGAAGCAGTGCAGCGCTGGTATCAGCGGCTGACGATCTACGCCTTCACCTCGCGCAACGAGGGTTTTGGCCTGACGCTGATCGAAGCGATGGCATCGGGCAGCGCGCTGGTCGCCGCACGTGCCGGTGCGGCCGAGCTCGTGGTCGAGGATGGCGTGAGCGGCGTGCTGGTCCCGACCGGCGATGCCGATGCGCTGACTGCGGCGCTGGAGCCGCTGATGCGCGATGTCGCTGCTGCGACCGCCATGGGCGAGCGGGGGCGGGCGCGGGTGCTGGCCAAGTTCAGCCTCGATGCGGAAGCGGCGCGGATCGGGGAGGTCTATCGGTCGGTGCTCTGACCCCTCGCATTCGCCGGCCACAAACAAAAACGCGAAAACAACCCCATGCACAGTAGCCGGCGGCCGCGAAATCAACGGCTTGGAAGTTGGGGTAATGGCCGTTGCGGATTTTGCGAAATTCGGGTTGACTCGTCGGGCAAAACAGGGTTAGATTGGCATGATCCCAAACGTCCCGAAAGTCCTTTCGCTCGCTGCCGCGAGCGCCTGCGCGATGCAGGCTCGGCGCGCGGTCGGTTCTCGGCCCTGATCAAGTGGGCGTCCCGCGGGCCTGTTTCTTCTTGGCCTTCTGATGCAGGAAGCTGACTTCGAGTTCATCGCCGTTGACGCGGTCAAGCTGGCACCTGCGATAGGCAAGGCCGGTCGAGGAGAGCACGAGGAAGAACTCGGTCAGCGCCAGCCCCTCGATGGAGGTCTCAACCTTGAGCGTTGCTGAATTCTCGGAGACGTCCTTGACGAGGCAGGGGCGGCGCCAGGTGCCGTCGATGGCCATCATCTGCGCGGTCAGCGGCCGCTCGAAGACCACGCGCCGAGCCTCGCGCTCCTTTTCATTGGGCATGCCTAACGCATCGTCTGCGAAAGCCTTGGTGTCCCTCTGGTCGCCGCGGGCTGCACCGGCCGAAGCTTTCGCTCATAGGTATCGGCAAGATCGAGCAGGCGTTTCCGAGTGAACGGATCCGCTTTCGCCGCAAGCTGGCGAATGTCCCGCACCCGTTCTTCGATGAAGTCTTCGTCCATTGGCTGGTGTCCCCGGCGCGAAACGGGACGATGCCAAGTCTTCTCGAGGATGTAAGCAACAAATGTTAGTTCGGCCGCGGTGGCGCAAATCGGCACGCGCGGGCACCGCTAATCTCTACAGGGGGAACCAAATTGAATCTTCTCGCGTCATTAAAGCGCAAGGAGGTGCCACATGGCCAAAGCAAAGAAACAGACCGCGCGCGGTCGCAAGCAGGACCGCGCCCGCGTCGCGGCAGGACAGGACTACGAAGTCGGGTACGAAGCCAAAAAGACGCGTCGCTCGGCGCCGGCGGTGAAGAAGGCCGTCAAGAAAGTCGGCAACAGCCGCAAGAAGGTCGAGAAGCGGTTAGGCCGATAAGGCTCAGGTCGTCGCCCCTGATGGGGCGTTCCCGAGCACGCGCTGCGTGATGGCGACCACCTCGCTCGCCGCGATATCCCGCATACAGCGGTGGTCGTTCATCTTGCAGATCGTGCTCTGGCATGGTTGGCACGACAGCAGGCTCTTGTCTTGCACGATGGTCGCGGCAAGGCCATTCAACGGGGCCCAGAGGTAGGGGCTGGTTGGGCCGAAGATGCCCATGGTGGGCGTGCCGAGCGCGGCCGCGATATGCATCAGGCCAGAATCGTTGGAGATGGCGACGCCGGCGGCGGCCATGGCGAGGACGCCGTTGCGCAGATCCGTGCCGGTGAGGTCTCGCACCCCGGCGCCGCCGGCGGCGACGATCTCCTGGGCCAGCCCCTTTTCGCCGGGGCCGCCGACCACCCAGACTTCCAGGCCGCGTTCGACCAGTAGCCGGGCGGCCTCCGGATAGTAGGTCCAACGTTTGGAGACCCCGACCGAGCCGGGGGCCAGCGCCACGGCGGCGCCGGCGCTGAGGCCATTGGCCTGCCGCCAGCGGGCGATGTCCTCGGCCGGGACCCGGAGTTGCGGCACCGGCCATTCCGGGGGCAGGGGGGCGCCGTCGGGCTGGGCCAGGGCGGCGTTCTTGTCGATGAAGCGGGGCAGCTTCCTCTCGCCCCAGCGCCAGCGGTTGAGCAGGCCGAACCGGAACTCGCCGACGAAGCCGACCCGTTCAGGGATGCCGGCCAGCGCGGGCGCAATGGCCGCCTTCCAGGTCCGGGGCAGCACCAGAGCGGTGCCGTAGTTCCGCTCACGCAGGAGCCGCGCCAAGCCGAACTGGCGGCCCACGGCGAGGCGACTGCGGGGCAGGTCCCAGACGAGCCCATCGCGCACGCCGGGCATGTAATCGACCAGAGGGGCGCACAGGGACGTGGTGAGGAGATCGACCGGCCGGTTCGGCCAGCGCTGCTTCAGGACCCGGACCACGGTGTGATTCCGGACGAAATCGCCGATCCACATGTAGGGGACGATCAGGATCGGGCGCGTGTCGCTCCGGTCTGCGTCTCCGCTAAGTTGCGAATCAATGTTCATTCTTTAATAGGACCGAAGGTGTGCAGATCGTGGCGGTTCGGTTAGCCGCTCCGGGCCGGGACGTAAAGCCGGGAGAGCCCGAGTCCAAAAGCGTTGCCCAAAATGCTTACACTTTGGCGGATGATGCGCTACGGCAGGTATCGGGCCGCAAAAATCGGGCAGGTGGTTGGAATGTTGCTGGTGACCGGCGGGGCCGGTTTTATCGGATCGAATGTCGTGGCCGCGCTGAACGAGGCCGGCCGCAGCGACGTCGTTGTCTGCGATCTCCTTGGCTCGGACGGCAAGTGGCGGAACCTCGCCAAGCGCCAGCTTGTGGATATCGTCCCGCCGGCCGAACTGCTCGACTGGCTGAAGGGCCGTAAGCTCGACGCCGTGATCCATCTCGGGGCGATCTCCGCGACCACCGCGACCGACGGCGACCACGTATTCGAGACCAATTTCCGCATGTCGATGCGCCTGTTGGACTGGTGCACGGCTGGCGCTGTGCCGTTGATCTACGCCTCCTCGGCGGCGACCTATGGTGACGGCGAGGCGGGCTTTGACGACGACGCCTCGGTTCCTGCGCTGAAAAAGCTGCGGCCGATGAATCTCTACGGCTGGAGCAAGCACATGTTCGATCTCGCCGTTGCCGAACGCGTCGCGAACGGCGAGAAGCTGCCGCCGCAATGGGCCGGGCTGAAATTCTTCAACGTGTTCGGGCCGAACGAATACCACAAGGGATCGATGATGAGCGTGCTGGCGCGCCGCTTCGACGACGTGAAAGCCGGCCGCGTCGTGCAGCTGTTCAAGTCGCATCGCGAGGGCATCGCCGACGGCGACCAGCGCCGCGATTTCATCTATGTCGACGACGTCGTGCGCGTGATCATGTGGCTTGTGGCAACGCCTGGGGTCTCCGGGCTGTTCAATGTCGGCACCGGCACGGCGCGCAGCTTCAGGGATCTGATGCTAGCTGCCTATGCCGCGCTCGGCACCAGACCCAACATCGAATACATCGACATGCCCGAGCAGATCCGGGGCAGCTACCAATATTTCACCCAGAGCAAGGTCGATCGCCTCCACCGCGCCGGCTATAATGGTGGTTTCACGACGCTCGAGGATTCGGTGAAGGCCTATGTCGGGAATTATCTCGACCGGCCCGACCGCTTCCGCTGAGGGCTTTGGATCATGGTGACGCCCATTCTCGATTTCGATTCGGTCGCGCAGGACATCGCGCGCCGCACGGTGCTGTGCATCGGCGACATCATGCTGGACGAGTTCGTCTATGGCGAGGTGTCGCGGATTTCGCCGGAAGCGCCGACGCCTGTCATCCTTGCCCAGCGCAGCGAGATCCATATCGGCGGCGCCGGCAACGTCGCGCGCAATGTCGCCTCCCTCGGCGCGCGCTGCGTCTTCGTCGGTCTCGTCGGCGAGGATGATTCGGGCAAGCGGCTCGCCTCGGCGATGGCCGACCATGGCGGCATCGAAAGCGTGCTGGTGTGCGATTCGTCGCGCCCGACCACGCGAAAGGTCCGCTTCGTCTCCGAGCATTTCTCCACGCATATGCTGCGCGCGGACTGGGAGCAGGCACAGCCTGCCTCCGACGAGGTCGAGACGAAGCTCATCGAGGCGATCCTGCCGCAGATCGCACGCGCCGACATCGTGCTGCTGTCCGACTACGCCAAGGGTGTGCTGACCGCGCGGGTGATCCGCCACACCATCGACGCCGCGCGAAAGCTCAATAGGCCCGTGATCGTCGATCCCAAGAGTCTCAATTGGGCGATCTATCGCGGCGCCACGCTGCTCACGCCCAACCGCAAGGAATTTGCGGAAGCCACCCGCAGCCGCGCCGACACGCCGCAGAGCATCGTCGATGCCAGCGAGGACGTGATGCGGCTCGCCGATTGCGAGGCGATCCTGGTCACGCAAGGCGAGCTTGGTATGACGCTGGTGCCGCGCAATGGCGATGCCGTCCATGTTCCGGCTGTCCCGGTGAAGGTGCGCGACGTCTCCGGCGCCGGCGACACTGTTGCAGCCGCGCTCGCGGTCTCGCTCGCGACGGGTGCGGACTGGGATACGGCGCTACGCGTGGCCAATGCCGCCGCTGCCGTTGCCGTCAGCAAGCAGGGCACCGCCAGCGTCAGCGCGGCCGAGTTGCGGCGAAAGATTTTGCCGCATGCTTATCTCGCGGCCGAGGAGAAGATCGTGCTCGCGCCCGGCGCGCTCGATGTGCAGCTCGCCGAGTGGAAGCGGCAGGGTCTGCGCGTCGGCTTCACCAATGGCTGCTTCGACATCCTGCATCCTGGCCACGTCAAGGTGCTGACCGCGGCGCGCGCCGCCTGCGATCGCCTGATCGTCGGCCTCAACAGCGACGCCTCGGTGCGGCGCCTGAAGGGCGCGGAGCGTCCGGTGCAGGACGAACGCGCACGCGCGGAAGTGCTCGCGGCGCTCGAAGCCGTCGACCTCGTCGTGATTTTCGAGGAAGACACGCCGATCGAACTGATTACCCGCATCAAGCCGAGCGCATTGGTGAAGGGCGGCGACTACACCCGCGAGCAGGTGGTCGGCCACGAGGTCGTCGAGGCCGCAGGCGGGGTGGTCGTGCTGGTCGACATCCTCCAGGGCTTTAGCACCACCGCGCTGGTCCATCGCGCGCGGGGAGGGGGCAAGTGACGACGCTGGCCCGCGAGACGACCGGCCAGATGTTATGGCGGCGCGTTCGCAGCCCCGCGGCCTGGGGCGAGACGGTCGATTTGTTCGCGATCCTGACCGTGGCCTCGCTGCCCTGGTCGACATCGCTCGTGGCGATCTTCAACGCCGTGTTCCTGGTCTGCATGGTGCCGTTCCTCGATGTCCGCGCGTTCCTGCAATCGCTGAAGCGTCCGATCTCCGCGGCGCCGATCGCGCTGTTCCTGCTCGCGCTGGTGGGAACGCTGTGGTCGGACGCGGCCTGGGGCGCGCGCCTCTATGCCGTGGGCCCGACCGTCAAGCTGCTCGTGCTTCCCGTCCTGCTCTATCATTTCGAGCGCTCGCCGCGCGGCAACTGGATGCTGATCGCCTTCCTGGTGTCCTGCGCGCTGCTGTCGGTGATGTCGTGGCTGGTCGCCTTCTATCCCGGCCTGTCGCTAAAACCCTACGATCCGCTCGAGCGCGGCATCTTCGTCAAGAACTACATCGACCAGAGTCAGGAATTCACGCTGTGTGCGGTCGCGCTCGCCTATCCCGTGATGATGCTGTTGCGAGAGAAGCGCTATGGGCTCGCCGGACTGCTGATCGCGCTGGCGCTGAGCTTTCTGGTCAACATGGCGTTCGTGGTGGTCTCGCGCACCGCGCTCGTGACCGTGCCGATCATGCTCGCCGTGTTCGCGCTGCTTCATTTGAGATGGCGCAGCATCGCCATCATCTGCGTTACCCTGATCGCCGGCGCCGCCGTCGCCTGGCAGGCCTCGCCGCAATTGCGCAAGACCGCGGACACGTTTTCGCGCGACTACCGGCTCTACATGGAGGAGAACGTCCCGACGTCCATGGGCGAGCGCCTCGAATATTGGCGGCACTCGGCGCAGTTCTTCGTGCAGGCTCCGCTTGCGGGACATGGGACCGGCTCCTCTCAAGGGTTGTTCGAGCGAGCCTCCAGGGAGCCCTCATGGGTTCCAGGCGTGAGGGTGTTTCCGAATCCACATAACCAGACGCTGCATGTCGCCGTGCAATGGGGCCTCATCGGCATCGTCGTTCTCTACGCGATCTGGATCTCCCACTTCCTGCTGTTTCGCGGCGACGGATTCGCCC
The DNA here is from genome assembly GCF_004123905.1 of Bradyrhizobium betae. Lineage (GTDB taxonomy): Bacteria > Pseudomonadota > Alphaproteobacteria > Rhizobiales > Xanthobacteraceae > Bradyrhizobium > Bradyrhizobium betae_A. Next base: position 71,091 of record NZ_MZXW01000019.1, on the reverse strand, counting down.
GCTGGATCGGCTTGCTGGTGGTGGTCCAGAACGTCTTCACCTCGCTGTTCAACTCCCATCTGTTCGACTTCCACGAGGGCTGGATGTACGTCATCGGCGTCGGTGTCGCCGGCGGCATGGTGATCCGGGCACAACGGGTGGAAGCGAAGCTGGGGGAGGCCGGTTCCTGAACGGCCGAGCGGCTGGCAAGTCTTAATGCTGGCAGGTCCTAGTGCTGGCAAGTCCTAGTGCTGGCAAGTCTTGTACTGGCAAGTCTGGCTCAGATGGGTTATCAGCGCGGTCAGGTTGCAACCCAACGGGATATTCATCGGTCGGCGGATGACGCGTCTTTCGCATCTTACTTTGCGCAATTTCATGATCGCGCTCCACGACCTGCTGGCGACCACGGCGGCGCTGTTCGCGGCGTTTTATCTGCGTTTCGAGGGGGGCGACGGCTTCTACGACCGTTTGCCGCTGCTGTTCCAGATCCTGCCCTATTTCCTCGCCTTCAGCGTGGTCGTGTTCTTTGTCTTCAACCTGACCACGACGAAATGGCGCTTCATCTCGCTGCCCGATGCGCTGAACATCATTCGCGTCGCGACCGCGCTGACGGTGGCGCTGCTGGTGCTCGACTACATCTTCGTCGCCCCCAATGTCCGCGGCACCTTCTTCCTCGGCAAGGTGACGATCGTCCTCTATTGGTTCCTTGAAATATCCTTCCTCAGCGCGCTGCGCATGGCCTATCGCTATTTCCGCTATACGCGGGTGCGGCGTCATGCACGCACCGAGGATGCCGCGCCGACGCTGCTGATCGGCCGCGCCGCGGATGCCGAGGTGCTGCTCCGCGGCATCGAGAGCGGGGCGATCAAGCGGATCTGGCCGGTCGGCGTGCTGTCGCCGTCGAGCTCGGACCGCGGCCAATCGATCCGCAACGTGCCGGTGCTGGGCGACATCGAGGACATCGAGGATGTCGTGGCCGATTTCGCCAAGCGCAACAAGGCGATTGCGCGCGTCGTGATGACGCCGTCGGCGTTCGAGCCGGAGGTGCATCCGGAGCAGATCCTGATGCGGGCCCGCAAGCTCGGCGTCATCGTCAGCCGCATGCCATCGCTCGAGAGCGGCGATGCGCCGCGTCTCACGCCCGTTGCTGTCGAGGATCTCCTCCTGCGGCCGAGCGAGACGATCGACTATGCGCGGCTCGAAGCGCTGATCAAGGGCAAGGCCGTCATCGTCACCGGCGGCGGCGGCTCGATCGGTTCGGAGATCTGCGAGCGCGTCGTCGCCTTCGGCGCTGCGCGCCTCCTGATCGTGGAAAATTCCGAACCGGCGCTCTACGCGGTCACGGAAACGCTCGCCGCGCACGGTGCGACGGCCACGATCGAAGGACGTATCGCCGACATTCGCGACCGTGAGCGCATCATGCGCCTGATGGGGGAGTTCAAGCCTGATATCGTGTTCCACGCCGCAGCCCTCAAGCACGTGCCGATCCTCGAGCGCGACTGGAGCGAGGGCGTCAAGACCAACATCTTCGGCTCGATCAACGTGGCCGACGCCGCGCACAGCGCCGGCGCGGGCGCCATGGTGATGATCTCGACCGACAAGGCGATCGAGCCGGTGTCGATGCTGGGCCTGACCAAGCGCTTCGCCGAGATGTATTGCCAGGCGCTCGACCACGACCTCGCGGCAGGTGACGGCAGTGCCAGGCCGCCGATGCGGCTGATCTCGGTCCGGTTCGGCAATGTGCTGGCGTCGAACGGCTCGGTGGTGCCGAAGTTCAAGGCCCAGATCGAGGCCGGCGGTCCGGTGACCGTCACCCATCCCGACATGGTCCGCTACTTCATGACCATCCGCGAGGCCTGCGACCTGGTCATCACGGCAGCGACGCACGCGCTCGGAACGCAGCGTCATGATGTCTCGGTCTACGTGCTCAACATGGGTCAGCCGGTGAAGATCGTCGACCTCGCCGAGCGCATGATCCGCCTCTCCGGCCTGCAGCCCGGCTACGACATCGAGATCGTGTTCACCGGCATGCGGCCGGGCGAGCGCCTGCACGAGATACTGTTTGCCTCCGAGGAGCCGACCCGCGAGATCGGGGTTGCCGGCATCATGGCCGCGCAGCCGAACGAGCCGCCGATGCAGACGCTGCGCAAATGGATCGCAGCGCTGGAGCAGGCGATTGCGCGCGACGATCGCACCACGATCAGGACCATCCTGAAGGATGCGGTTCCGGAATTCGGGTCGACCGCGGCCTGACCATGCAGTCCCAAGGCAAGATCGCTGGTAAGATCGTCGTGGCGAGCCAGCATTACCCGCCTGATCCGAGCACGACCGCGGCGATCATGGCCGAGATCGCCTGTCGCGTCGCCGGGGATCACGAGGTCGTCGTGCTGTCGGGATCAGGCGCGCTGCCTGCCCCGCAGACCGGTCCGGGCAAGCCGCGCATCGTTGCCGTCAAGAACCGGATGGTGGGCAAGGCCGCGCTGGTGCGGCGCGGAGTGTCCGAGCTGCTGTTCGCTTCGCGCACGTTCTTCGCGCTGATCCGGGAGCTTAAGGCAGGCGACGTCGTACTGACCGTCACCGCACCGTTCATGCTGCCTTATGCCGTTGCCGCAGCCGCAAAGCTCAAGGGCGCGCGCTCGGCGCTGATCATGCACGACCTGTTCCCCGATGTGCTGGTGATGGCGGGCCTGCTGAAGCCCGACTCGCTCGTGACGCGGACGATGCGCTTCGCCAACAGCCTGATGTTTCGCGCGCTCAACGCCGTCATCACCATCGGCCGCGATGCGGAGCAGTCGCTGCTGAGCTACTCCGGCATGCGGCGGAACAAGATCCGCTTCATCCCGAACTGGGCGACGCTGGTGCCCGGGGTACGTCCGCTCGCATCGGACAATCCGTTCCGAAAAGCACTCTCCGCGCGCTTCATCGTCGGCCTGTCGGGCAATCTCGGCTTCACCCATGACCCGGATATCGTGTTCGAGGCGGCGCGCCTGTTGAAGGGCGAGCCGGACATCCACTTCCTGCTGTCCGGCTGGGGCATCGGCTTCGAGCGGCTGAAGCAGTTGCAGGCGGACGCAAACCTCTCCAATGTCTCCTTTCTGGGGCGGGTCGAGGATGCCGAACTCGAGGCGTTCCTGGCGTCTGCCAATCTCTGGATCATTCCGTATCGGAAGGACGTTGCGGGGGTGTCGGTGCCGAGCCGGTTCTACAATCTGCTGGCGGTCGGCCGTCCTGTGGTGCTGGTCTCCGAGCCGGAGGCGGAGGCCGCGTTGACGGTGGTCGAGAACGGGCTCGGCTGGGTCGTGACGCCGGGCCGCGCCGATCAGCTCGCCGACGCGATCCGCATCGCGTCCCGATCCGACGACGGTGCAATGGCGGAGCGCGCGGTGAAGGCAGCTGCAAAATTCGACCGGACGACCGCGATGAACGCCTATGCCGGCCTGATCGACGAATTGCTGCGTAACCCGGACCTTTCGGAGTAATGATGACCGAACGCAAACCGGTCGTGCTGGTGACGGGAGCAAACGGCTTCGTTGGAAGTCACGTGGCGCCCGCACTCGCCCAGGCGGGCTGGAAGGTCCGCCGCGCCGTGCGCAGCCCGGGGGGCATGGACGACGAGGTCGTGATCGAAACGATCGGCCCGGAGAGCGACTGGCAGGCCGCGCTCGAAGGCGTCGATGCCGTCGTCCATCTCGCCGCGCGCGTGCATCACAAGCACGAGGAGCACGCGGTCCAGCTCTACCGCAACGTCAACATCGCCGGCACGCTGCATCTGGCGCGCTCCGCGGCGACGGCAGGCGTGCGCCAGTTCATCTTTCTCAGCACCGTTCTCGTGCACGGACGCAGCAATGACGGCCGTGCGCCGTTCAGCGAGGAGGACATCCTCACGCCCCGCGGTCTCTATGGCATGTCCAAGGCCGCAGCCGAGGCCGGCTTGAGGACGCTCGCGCGCGACAGCGCCATGAAGATCTCGGTGATCAGGCCGCCGCTGGTCTATGGGGCGGGCGCCAGGGGCAATTTCGCGCTGCTGACGCGTGCGGTGCATCTGGGGCTGCCGCTGCCGTTCGGCGCGATCAGCAATCACCGCGCCTTCCTCGCGGTGCAGAACCTGTCGTCGTTCATTCAGCGCCGGCTCGCTCATCCCGACCCCGAGAGCAATTTCGAGATTTTTCTGGTGGCGGACCGGGAGCAGGTGTCGACGCCCGAATTCATCGAGCGGCTGGCGCGGGCGTCGGGCAAGAGCCCGCGGCTGTTCGGCATGTCGCCGGACCTGCTTGCCGCGCTGCTCAGCATGATCGGCCGGCAGGATACGCATGACAGCCTGATCGGCTCGCTCGAGCTCAACGTCTCCAAGGCGATCGCGACCGGCTGGCAACCGCAGGTCTCGCTCGACGAGGGCTTGCGGCTCGCGCTGTCGGCTCAGGAGATCTGAGGCCGGGAGAAGCGGCGCAGCACGAAGCCGATCGCGGTCGCGCCTGCGAGGAGCGAGACGATCGTGATCGCGGTCGAGCCGGCGCGAACGGTGACGAGGGCCAGCCCTGCCAGCACGAGATTGAGCGCGAACACCTCGCCGATCACCTGCGAAACCGTGAAGCCGTTGTCCGTTGCACGCTGATAGAAATGCGAGCGGTGCGCCGACCAGAATTGCTCACGCCTGATGATGCGGCGAAGCAGCGTTATCGTGGAATCCGCGAGGTAATAGCCGGGCAGCAGCAGCGCCGCGGCAGGCTGTCCCTGCCAGACGAGCTCCAGCAGGCACCATCCGAGCAAAAGGCCGATCGGCAGGCTGCCGACATCGCCCAAAAACACTTTTGCGACCGGCTTGTTGAACGGCGCAAAGCCGAGCACGGCGCCGCACAGCGCCGCGGCGATCAATGCGGCCGGCCACGCGAGATGGCCGAGCCAGCCCAGCAGCAGTAGCGAAGCGGTGACCGGCATCACCTCCGCCACCGTCATCAGGTCGAGCCCGTCCATGAAGTTGACGAGGTTCACGAACCAGATTCCGGCGAGAAGGATGAGGACGCGCTCCAGGCCGAGCGGCACCGCCGGCAAGATGCGCGCTGTCTCGGGCATGATGAACACGATTGCGCCGACGCAGGCTGCTTGCAGCACGAGCCGCACGAGCACCGGCAGCGACAGGATATCGTCGGCAAATCCGACCAGCGCAATCACGATTGCCGCAATGACCAGGATCGGCGGGATCGCGACATTCGCCCAGGTAGCCCACACGGAAGCGACGATGAGCGTCGCCGATATCACCGCGATGCCTGCGCCTTGCGGGGTCGGGATGCGATGGGAGGACCGCGCGTTGGGCCGCGCCAGCGCATAGCGCTGGAGCAGGGGGCGGCTGGTCCACGTGACGACGGCCGCTATCAGTGCAGCGACCGCAACGGCAAGCAGCGAGGGCACGACGGCGAGGGCATCGGTGGTCGGACTCACTCCGGGACCCCGAGCTGCGCCGAGCCTTGCGCGGCTTTCTCCGCGCTGAAGATCCAGACCAGGCCGCCGATCGCGCCGACGATGAAGAGCACGGCGCCGAACAGCAGCGAGACGTTGATGCCTTCGTTGGCGGAAAGCCCGGCGAAACCGAAGGCCAGGCCCATCGTCGTCTCGCGCACGCCCCAGCCGGCGATCGAGATCGGCATCAGGGTGATCAGCATGATCGGCGGAATGAGGAGGAATGTCTGGCCGAAGCTGACCGGTGCTGTGATCGACTGCACCACGCACCACGCCATGACGATGGCGAGCACATGAATGAGAAGCGACAGAATTGCGACGATCAGTCCGCGCTTTGCGTTGAAGATCACGCGGTTGGCGATCACGGCGCAGGCGTGAAGGTGATGGGTGGCCCACCAGGTCTTCAGCCACGGCCATTTCAGCGCACCGAAGATCAGGAAGCCGACGCCGCCCGCCAGCGCGACGAGATCGAGCAGCAGCAGCGCCGAGCGCCCGTGCGGATCGGTGATGAGCTGGTAGCTCCAGGGCAGGCTCGCGCCGATGACGATCGCAAGCGCGACGAGGCCGATGGCGCGATCGACGAAGATCGAGTAGGTGGCCGCGCGCCAGCCGGCGCCGGCGCGCGCGACCAGCCACAGCCGCACCGCATCGCCGCCGATCGCGGACGGCAGGGTCTGGTTGAAGAAGGAGCCGATCACGTTGTAGCGCATGGCCCGGCCGAGCTCGAGCGGCGCGCCGCATTCGGTGCTGATCTCGCGCCAGCGCAGCACGCCGACGAAGATCTGCAGGAATGTGACCGCGATCGCCATCGCGATCCAGAACAGGCTGGTCGCGGTGAAGCGCGACAACAGTTCGGTCAGATCGACCTTGCGCAGCGCCAGATAGAGCAGCGCCGCGGAAATCAGGATCTTGGCCGTCGACAGCAGGATTTGGCGCATCTCGCCCGCATGATCAGGGTTTGCGAAGATTTGAGGCAACCCGACGCAGGGCGCCGAATTCGGCCGCTTTGGTATGGTTTTGGCGCCGATCTTGCAATAGCTGTCTCTCGGGCTATTGCGACCCCCTCGAAAGCGGCTAAACAGGCGCCGTGAGCTAGGGATCCCGCGGGAACAGGATGACGGATCAGGCGATTTTGGTCACGGGGGCCGCCGGCTTCATCGGCTTCCACGTGGCCCGGCAGCTCCTTGGCGAAGGCCGGCCGGTCGTCGGGCTCGACAATCTCAACAGCTATTACGATCCGGCGCTGAAACGGGCGCGTCTGGCGCTGCTGCGGAACGATCCGCGTTTTTCCTTCGTCGAGGCCGATCTCGCCGACCGCGAGACGATTGCGGCGCTGTTCGCGCGCCATCGATTTGCCAAGGTCGTGCATCTCGCCGCGCAAGCCGGCGTGCGCTACTCGATCGAGCAGCCGCAGGCCTACGCCGATTCCAATCTGGCGGGCTTTCTCAACGTACTGGAGGGCTGCCGGCGCAACTCCTGTCGTCATCTCGTCTACGCCTCGTCATCCTCCGTTTACGGCGCCAACACAAAACTGCCATTTGCCGTGCAGGACCGCACCGACCATCCCGTGAGCTTGTACGCCGCGACCAAGAAGGCGAACGAATTGATGGCGCAGTCCTACAGCCATCTCTACCGGCTGCCGGTCACCGCCTTGCGTTTCTTCACCATTTACGGGCCGTGGGGACGACCCGATATGGCCCTGTTTCTGTTTGTGAACGCCATCATGGCGGGAAAGCCGATCCGGCTCTTTAACCATGGCAAAATGCGCCGCGACTTCACCCATATTGACGACGTCACCCGTGTAGTATCCAAGCTCATTGATCTTGTGCCCGCGGATGACCCGGCTGCCGCAAATGCGCCGTCTAAGGTCTACAATGTCGGCAATCACCACCCGGAAGAGCTGATGCATGTCGTCGGACTTCTGGAGCAGGAGCTGGGTCGGACGGCAATCAAAGAATTGCTGCCGATGCAGCCGGGAGACGTTTTGGAAACGTTCGCGGATGTCGAGGATCTGATGCGCGACACCGGCTTTGCACCGTCAACGCCGATTGCGCACGGGGTTCGTAATTTTGTCACCTGGTATCGGGACTACTTCAAGGTTTGAAATGACGATGGACAAACGCATTATCCCCCTGATCATGTGCGGCGGCGCCGGTACGCGGCTGTGGCCGGCTTCGCGCGAGGTGCGCCCCAAGCAATTTTTGCCGCTGTTCGGCCCGCGCTCGACCTTCCAGGACACGCTGCTGCGCGTCTCAGACAGCACGCTGTTCGATCGTCCTGTTGTCATCACCAACGCGTCCTACCGCTTCATGGTGCTGGAGCAGCTCGCCGAGATCGGCATCGAGGCCGACGTGATCCTCGAGCCGATGCGGCGTGACTCCGGCCCCGCGATCGCCGCGGGCGCGGTGTTCGCGCAGAACCGCGCGAGTGATGCAATCGTGCTCGCGCTCGCCGCCGACCACGTCGTGCAGGACAACGCCGCCTTCGTCGCGGCCTGCCGCGAAGGCCTTACCGCCGCGAGCGCCGGGCGCATCGTCACCTTCGGCGTCAAGCCGGAGCGGCCGGCGACCGAATACGGCTATATCAGCCCTGGTGAAGTGATCTCCGGCGAGGTGCACGCGGTCGCGCGCTTCGTCGAGAAGCCGGACGCCGTGAAGGCCGCCGACTATGTCAGCTCCGGCTATCTCTGGAACAGCGGCAACTTCATGTTCCCGGCCAGCGTCCTGCTCGACGAATACCGCAAGGTCGATGCGGCGAGCGTGGAGACGGTCTCCAGTGCCGTCACCAACGCCGGCCGCGATCTCGGCTTCGTGACGCTGGAGCCGGAGGCGTTCGGCGCGGCGAAGGCGATCTCGATCGACTATGCCGTGATGGAGAAGACCTCGCGCGCCGCGGTCGTGCCGGTGTCGTGCGGCTGGTCCGATGTCGGCTCCTGGCACGCGGTGTGGGAATTGTCCGACAAGGACGCGCAAGGCAATGCGTCGCACGGCACCGCGGTGTTCGAAGACTCGCGCAACTGTAACGTCACCACCGATTCCGCGCTGGTCGCGCTCGAAGGTGTCGACGATCTCGTCGTGGTCGCGACCGCAGATGCGGTGCTGGTCTCGCGCCAGAAGGATGCCAACGGCCTGAAGCGGCTGGTGACGAAGCTGAAGACGGTCGCGCCGAAGGTCACCGAGGAGCATCTTAGGGTGCATCGGCCCTGGGGCAGCTACCAGTCCGTCGACAATGGCGAGCGCCACCAGGTCAAGCGCATTGTGGTGAAGCCGGGCGGGCGGCTGTCGCTGCAGAAGCACCATCATCGTGCCGAGCACTGGATCGTGGTCCGCGGTGCGGCTCGCGTCACCGTCAACGAGACCGTGAAGACAGTGCACGAGAACGAGTCCATCTACATCCCGATGGGCGCGGTGCACCGGATGGAGAACCCCGGTAAAATCATGCTGGAGCTGATCGAGGTCCAGACTGGAAGCTATCTCGGGGAAGACGACATCATCCGGATTGAAGACGACTATCAAAGGTCGTAACCAGCAGGCTCCGAATCACGCCACCCGGGCCGAAAGAGCGCACTCTTTCAGCGGCTTAGGCCCGGGGAACGTGTAACTTTTTGAATCAAATCGTGTCCGGCCGAATAGGGCGGCATTCGCCACAAATGTGGCACCCGTGCTAGAAGCGGCCCGGGGATTTGCGTTGAATCGGGGTTTGCTCAGATGAGTTCCAAAGTGTCTGCACCGGCAAAGGCCGGCTTGCGCGTCGGCGTCATTGGCGCCGGCGTGATGGGCAGCAACCATGCGCGCGTTCTCGCCGGTCTTCCCGGCGTCACCCTCGTCGGCGTGGTCGATCCGTCGCCGGCGCATCTGACGCGCACCACCGAGCTTGCGAGCTGCGAGGGTTTCGAGACCATCGACCAGCTGTTCGCCGCGGGCGTCGATGCGGTCACCATCGCCGCGCCGACCCATCTGCACCACGAGGTCTCGCTCGCCTGTATCGCCAAGAACATCCATGTGCTGGTTGAGAAGCCGATCGCCTCCACGGTCGCCGAAGGCCGCGAGATCGTCACGGCTGCGCAAAAGGCCGGCGTGACGCTGATGGTCGGCCATGTCGAGCGCTTCAATCCGGCGGTCGCCGCCGTCAAGCAGGCGATCGCGGGCGAAGACATCCTGTCGATCGCGATCACGCGCGTCGGCCCGTTCCCGCCGCGCATGTCCAATGTCGGCGTCGTCATTGATCTGGCCGTGCATGATATCGATTTGATCCGCTGGTTCACCGAATCCGACATCGTCGAGGTGCAGCCGCAATTGTCGAGCGCGGTCGCCGAGCGCGAGGATATCGCGCTGTTGCAGTTCCGCACCGCCAACGGCGTGCTCGCCCACATCAACACCAACTGGCTGACGCCGTTCAAGGCGCGCAGCGTCACGGTCGCGACTCGCGGCAAATACGTGATGGGCGATCTCTTGACGCGCCAGGTCACTGAGTGCTTCGGCTTCAAACCTGATGGCAGCTATTCGATGCGGCATCTGCCTGTCGGCCATGACGAGCCGCTCCGTGCCGAGCTGCTCGCCTTCCTCAAGGCGGTGCGCAACGGCGAGACGCCGGCGGTCACCGGCGACGAAGGCGTCGCCAGCCTCGAGATCGCGACGCAGTGCCTGGAGACGCCGTCGCGGCCTGCGGCCAAGGCGCCTGCCCGCACGGGCCCGCGCCGCGTCGCCGGCTGAACCCTTTCCATGTCGACTACTCAAGCTTCGCAAGACAATCAGCAAGGCGCCAAGAACCAGACCATGAACCAGCATCTGCGTTCCGAACCCATTCCCTTCATCGACGTCGCCTCTCAGCGCCGCCGGCTTGGTGCCTCGCTCGATGAGGCCGTCAAGCGCGTGCTCGACCATTGCCAGTTCGTCAACGGACCTGAAGTCGCCGAGCTCGAGAAGCAGCTCGCGGCCTATTCCGGCGCCAAGCACGTGATCGGCTGCGCCAGCGGCACCGACGCGATCCTGATGGTGATGATGGCGCAGAATGTCGGGCCCGGCGATGCCGTGTTCTGTCCGTCCTTCACCTTCATCGCAACGGCTTCGCCGGTGGCGCGGACCGGCGCGACGCCCGTTTATGTCGACGTCGACGAGACGACCTTCAACATGTGCCCGAAGTCGCTGAAGCGCGGCATCGCGACGGCCCGCAAGGCCGGGCTCAAGCCCGTTGCGGTCATTCCGGTCGATTTGTTCGGCCAGCCCGCCGATCACGATGCCATCGCCGAGATCGCCAGGGACGAAGGCCTGTTCGTGCTCGACGATGCCGCCCAGGGCTTTGGCGCGAGCTACAAGGGCCGAAAGCTCGGCACTTTCGGGCTCGCCACCGCGACCAGCTTCTTCCCGGCAAAACCGCTGGGTTGTTTCGGCGACGGCGGCGCGATTTTCACCGATGACGACGGGCTCGCCGCGACCTTGCGCAGCATCCGCGTGCACGGGCAGGGCGTCGATAAATACGACAACGTCCGCCTCGGCCTGACCGGCCGGCTCGACACCATGCAGGCCGCGGTGCTGATCGAGAAGCTGAAGATCTTTGACGACGAGATCGCCGCCCGCAACAGAGTTGCCGAACGCTATGAACGCGGCCTGTCCAATGTCGTCACCGTGCCGCGCCTTGCGCCCGGCAACACCTCGGTCTGGGCGCAGTACACGATCCGCCTTCCGAAGGGGACCGATCGGGACGGTTTCGCTGCCGCGCTAAAAGCCCAGGGCGTGCCGACGGCGATCTATTACGGCAAGTCGATGCATCAGCAGACCGCCTACAAGCAATATCCGGTCGCTGACGGCGGCCTGCCTGCTTGCGAGAGTCTGTCGCAGGACGTCATAAGCCTGCCGATGCACGCTTATCTGACCGAAGCCGACCAGGAGCGAATCATCGCGGCCGTCCGCGGTGCAATTGCGGGCTGATCTTGCTTCGCCTCTCCCGCTTGCGGGAGAGGTCGGGCCGAAGGCGCGGGTGAGGGCTTTCTCCTCTGGGGGATTGTCCCGTTGCGGAGAAACCCTCCCCGCAAGCGGGGGAGGGAGCAGATCTCCCGTGCGGCTAGCACCTAGACCTAATCTCGCCATGCTCTAAAACAGACGCATGCTCGGACGCATCTTCACGGTTGGTGGTTACACGCTGCTGTCGCGGCTGACGGGATTTGCCCGCGACATCATGCTCGCGGCGATCCTCGGCGCCGGCCCGGTGGCCGACGCCTTTTTCGTGGCGCTGCGGCTGCCCAATCATTTCCGCGCGATCTTTGCCGAAGGCGCCTTCAACGCCGCCTGGGTGCCGGCCTATGCCCACGTCCATGGCGAGCGCGGGGAGGGGGCGGCCAAACTGTTCGCCGACCGTATCTTCACGCTGCTGCTGGCCTCGCAGGTGGTGCTGCTGATCGTGGCGTGGCTGTTCATGCCGCAGGCCATGAGCATCCTGGCCCCGGGCTTCAGTGAGGATGCCGAGCAGCGCAAGCTCGCGATCGAGCTGACCCGGATCACCTTTCCCTATCTGCTGCTGATCACGCTGGTGACGCTGTATGGCGGCATGCTCAACGTGATGCAGCGCTTCGCCAGCGCTGCGGCCGCGTCGATCTTCCTCAATATCTCGATGATGATGACGCTGGCGCTCGCCGCCTGGTTTCCCAGCGCGGGCCATGCCGCCGCCTGGGGCGTGCTGATCTCGGGCTTCCTGCAATATGTCCTGTTGGCCGGCGATCTCGCCCGCCATGGCGGCCTGCCGCGCTTTGCGCCATTGAAGCTCGACGACGACATCCGCGGTTTCTTCAAAGCGCTCGGGCCCGCGACATTGGGCTCGATGGGGACGCAGGTCGCGCTGTTCGCCGACACCATCATCGCGACGTTCCTGCCCGCGGGCGCACTGTCGGCGCTCTATTATGCCGACCGCCTCAACCAGCTTCCGATCGGCGTGATCGGCATCGCCATCGGCACGGTGCTGCTGCCGGAGATGTCGCGTCGGATCACCGCCAACGATCATGACGGCGCGATGAAGGCGCAGCGCCGCGCCTTCGACTTCACGCTGCTGTTTTCGGTGCCGTTTGTCGCGGCCTTCCTCACGGTGCCCGACGAGATCATGCGCGCGCTGTTCGCCCGCGGCGCATTCTCCAAGGCCGATGCGGTTGCTGCAGGCGGTACGCTCGCGGCCTATGCCATCGGTCTGATCCCGTTCGTGCTGATCCGCAGCGCAGTCGCGACCTTCTATGCGCGCAAGGACACAGCGACGCCGGTGCGAGCGTCGCTGACCGGCATCGGGGTCAACGTCGCGCTGAAACTCGCCTTGATGGGATCGCTCGCCCAGATCGGCCTCGCGCTGGCAACAGCCGTCGGTGTCTGGACCAATCTGCTGCTGGTGCTGTTCTTCGCCGTGCGGCGCGGTTTTCTCGTGCTCGACCGCGCCTGGCTGATGTCGCTCGTCAAGTTTCTGCTGACGGGCATCATCCTCGCGGCCGCCTTCTGGCTGATCGCGCGCTTCAGCGGTTCTTGGCTGGGCGCGATGCATTTCCACGATGAAGTGACGCTGGTGCTGCTGGCTGCCGGCGGCGCCATCGTCTACGCGCTCGCGATCCTCATCCTGTTCGGCCGCCGCTGGTTGGTGTCGCTGGTGCGCGGCTAGGGCCGGACCTCATGGTAGCGGCCGTGTGTGGCGAACAAACTGCTGCAGTGGACGAGTTTCTTCCTGCTTGCGTGGAACCATTGCTCCGCAAGTCTATTGGCTCACTGACGCAAACTTATTTTGGAGATACTTCATGAAAATATTCACAGTTCTAGCAGCCGCAGCCGGTACGCTCATCGTGACCGCTGCTTCGGCGGCCCCGCTTTCCCCCAGCGCATCGTTCACGCCGGAGAGCAGCCTTCAAAACGTCCGTATGGTCTGCAACGAAGACGGACGATGCTGGCGCGAACGTGGCGAAAGACGCGTCATCATCCGCGAAGGGCGCGATGCTTACGGATATGCACCACGCGAGCGCTACATCGAGCGCCGTGGCTATGACGACCGCGGCGGCGTCGGCTTCCGCGCTCCCGGCGTGAGCGTCGGAATCGGCACTTACTGAGAGACGAAGCAGGCAAATGCAGGAGGTCGCGGCGCAATCCGCGGCCTTTTTCGTCGTATTTTCTTCGTCGTATTTTCTCAGGCGATCGGTCGGTGGGCAGAAACGAACGCCCCAGACATGCTCTCGAAATACACGAGCAACGACCACTTAAATTGTTGAGGTCCTCTAGCTATTCCAGGCATGGAACGCCACATCACTGATATCACCGCGCGCCCCTCGGCTATCATCGGTGACTGAGAGCATCGCGCTCCCGCCGCGACAATGAGGCGGTTACATGTCACGAACTCCCCATCCGGCATTCACGAGCGGCTCGTTCCGCCCGTGCTGCTGCCGATCTTCTTTGTGCTTCTGATCGTCTGTGCGATGCTCCTTCAATGGTAGATCACCTGGACGGACGCGCACTATCGGCTCCGGCCGACGAACGGCTTCATCCACTGGCCCTGGCTCAGCCGTCCCTGATTGGCAGACTGAACCTCAAGGCCTCGGACGCTCGCGACAAAGCTCGGAACATGCCGCTCGGCGAGGAGCGTGCAGAAGCGATGCAGCAGGCCGTGATCCTGAAGAACGCCGCGGAGATGCTCAGGCATTTGGGCGGACGGGGCAACTGACACCTGTCCAGGACGGCGAGATCCGGTTGGCGCACCGCATCTCGCGGCACGCACGCCTTGCCGTCAACGCCGAGCGACCGGGCGTCGATCTCTCACACGACGCCCGAAGACTTGCTCACACGACCGCAGCGACCGAGCTCAGCGGCACGTCCAGCGCGTAAACGAAGCCGCGCGGTTCATACGCGAGGCTCACCTGACCGGCCAATTGCTGGCCGAGCGACCCCATCATCCGGGTGCCGAAACTCCGCCGTGTTGGCGGCTCGACCACCGGACCGCCCCTTTCAGTCCAGACAAGGCGGAGCCTCTGCGTCAACTCGTCAATCGCCCACGAAATCTCGACGCGGCCCGTGGGGACGGACAGGGCGCCGAATTTGGTCGTGTTGGTGCAGAGTTCGTTGAACGTCATCGCAAGCGCAATGACGGCGACGGAGGTAATCCTGATATCCGGTCCATTGAAGTGGAAGCGTCTGCCTCCCTGACTGTCATAGGGCTCCGTTGCGCTGCTCAGCGTGTGGGTCAGGCTCGCATCGGCCCAACTAACCTGCAGCAGTAGATCATGGGCGCGTCCCAATGCGAGCAGCCTGCCCTCCATTGCCTTTTGTCCGTGCTCGATACTTGGCGCTCCGCGGAAGCTCTGGGATGCGATCGCGCTCACCATGGCAAGTGTATTCTTGACGCGATGATGAAGCTCTCCGAGGATCAGCTTCTGCAGTTTGTCGGCGGCACTCCGCTGCTCGGCGTCGATGCCGGCCTGGATGATCAGGGCCCGCGCGTCTATCTCGGCTTGTTCAAGCAGCAAGCGAAGGCTGTCGTTTTCGGCTGACAGAGAGGCCTCCTGCTCCGACCGGGAGGGGGAAGCAGCCGTCTGTGCGGCGTCAAGCGCCCCACCGAGCGTCCAATCGCTTGCCGTCGGCACGATCTTCAAAGCTCCTGCGCCCACCATGGCTTGCAACTCGGTGATCATTTGCTCGACGCCCAGCGGTTTGCCGAAAAATCTGCTGTTCGCCGGTCGTTCCGCCTCGGACGGCTTCACTTGGCCGGACACCAATATGATCTTGATCGAGGGCCAGCGCTCGTGCACCGCATGGGCGAGCTTGAGGCCGTCGATACTGCCCGGCATTTGGATGTCGGTCATCAGCAGTGAGATGTCCGATCGAGACTCCAGAACCGAGATGGCCTCGTCGGCATTGACCGCCTCGATCGGACAGAAGCCGGCATCCTCCACGATGTCGACTGCACGCATACGCAGGATCATCTCGTCCTCCACGATGAGAACGTTCGGCACTTCAGTTGGATCTGTCGACATGGAGATTTCACTTTCTCGGCGGGCCGATGACGTCTCGGCACGCGCGAATGCTCATAAGCCGATTGCCTGATGACCGAGGCTCGCACCGGCTACCGATTGCTGCGCTTTTCGACAACAGAAGGCCAGCCAATTCGCGGGCGCCTGCGCTGGCTCGTCTCAGCGCGACGATCTGGTCCTCACCCGGCTGATGTGGCGGTAAGAACTGGGGAGGGCCGATCCTCAGGCGAGCGGATCGAACAGGCTGAATTATCGCCGGGCAGTCACGAGGCGAGCTTCCAGGATTTTCGTTCCAGAGCCGGCGCGTCGCAAGCAGGACGTGGAAAAGTCCGGCCAAACCTGCGCTGAGCAACCTGACGAGGCGGCTCGAATTTCGAGCCGGTCCCCTTTGGCCAGCGCCACGAGTTCATCCGCCTGCACTTTTGGAGCAAAAGGCGGGAAGGCGATCACCGACGCTCCGAGGAGCATGAAAATTGCAAGGGATGACAGGGATCGGACCATTTTGTTCTGCTGACTTTTTCGTCTTCGATCCCGCCACGTTCGGGGATCTGACGAGACAACAACCACAACGAAATATCGTTCCGCCTGTTCAACTCAGCTGCTTGATTCCATTCGTTTCTGGTGACTTGCGGACCTGATGCCATCAGCAGAACCGTTTTGGCTCCCAGCCTGTCTGGTCCGCGGCAGAGCGTCGCCGGGCTTTGGTCCCCGCATGGGATTCGCCTTCAGGCTGCAGCGGGCGTTGGCGCACCTGTTGATTTTATGCGGTTGCCGTGTTATGGGCATCGCATGATCAAATGCTCGCGCAAAATCAACTTCAACCACATGACCCGCTTCGGTTGGGCCGTGGAAGGAGTCGCGCGCTAGCAATTCGACGACGACACCTTTTCCACCAGGCCCCGCCGGCATCGGACGGGGCCTTTTGTTTGGCCACGCTCCCTGCCGGCACAACAGCAGGAGCATGCGATGCCACCCCAACTGACGAACATCTCATCCGGGATTGAGAGCGATGCCGCAAGGCGCGCACTCAACCTCTCGATCGTGCAGGCGAAGGACGCGATCGACCAGGCTTTAGCAGCACGCCTGAAGGCGTCCGCCGCAGCGCTGGACGACGCTTTGTCGGAAAAGGACGCCGCCGGACCACCGGCCGCATCGACGCGGAGCGTCCTGGGCTTGCTCAAGCGATATTGGCGTGCGTTTCAGCAGCGGCGCCAGGGCCAGCAAGTCAGCTTGCAGGACCTGAGTGACAGGGAGCTGAGGGATATCGGCCTGACACGCGGTGAGATCGACCACCTCACACCCGAGCGGGCGATCGACAGGCTGAGAGATAGCACGCGGTATCTCTTGAGCCGCGGTGGGATGTAAATGATTAACTGCGAGAGACGGACATGCGCTCTGAGAACAAGCGGCGGTCAGTACAGCCGCTTGTTCTCAGGCGTGCGCTGCGGTGTAGAATCATCGATCTTCACAGGGAAATGACTGCGCTGCGACCTTTCCGCCCGATCCCACTGTGACGGGCAGGGGCGGAGGCGAATTTTTCGCGGATCGGTCCTGCCTAAACCCGTTTGCACTGCCACTTTTTCCACGGCAATATGGCCCGCAAAACAACCATAGGACGGGACAAGAAAATGGCGGCTCCCATCAAGTTCGGCGTTGGCCAAAGCGTGCTGCGCAAGGAGGATGACGCGCTGATTCGCGGCAAGGGCCGCTATACCGACGATTACGCGCCGCAGGCTGCGCTCCGCTGCCTGATGCTGCGCTCGCCGCATGCGCATGCCAAATTCACCATCGATGCGAGCCGCGCCCGTGGGCTTCCCGGCGTCGCGCTGATTCTGACCGCGGCCGACGTCGCCGATCTCGGCGATCTGCCCTGCCTGTTCAATCTCGAGACCGACCCGTTCAAGGGGCCTCCTTATCCGATCTTGGCCAAGGACGAAGTGCGCCATGTCGGCGATTCCATCGCCTTCGTGGTCGCCGAGACCATCGACCAGGCCCGCGACGCGATCGAGGCGATCGAGGTCAAATGGAGCCCGCTGCCGGCGGTGACTGGCGTCGTCAACGCCGTCAAGAAAGGCGCGCCGCAGGTCTGGCCGGACAAGGCCGGCAACGTGCTGTTTGACGTCTCGATCGGCGACAAGGCCGCAACCGAAGCCGCCTTTGCCAAGGCGCATGCGGTGGCCGAAATCTCCATCGTCAATCCGCGCGTGGTTGCGAGCTTCCTGGAGACGCGCGCGGCGGTCTGCGAATACGACGCCAAGCGCGATCATCTGACGCTGACGATCGGCAGCCAGGGCAGCCATCGGCTGCGCGACATCCTCTGCCAGAACGTGCTCAACATCCCGACCGACAAGATGCGGGTGATCTGTCCCGACGTCGGCGGTGGCTTTGGCACAAAGCTGTTTCCGTACCGCGAATACGCTTTGCTGGCGGTCGCGGCAAAGAAACTGAAGAAAACGGTGAAGTGGGCCGCGGACCGCACCGAGCACTTCATGGGTGATGCGCAAGGCCGCGACAACGTCACCACCGCGAAGATGGCACTGGCAGAGGACGGCAAATTCCTCGCGATGGATTGCGACCTGATGGGCGACATGGGCGCCTATCTCTCGACGTTCGGGCCCTACATCCCGCACGGTGGCGCCGGCATGCTGCCGGGCCTCTACGACATCCAGGCCTTCCACTGCCGGGTGCGCACCATCTTCACCAACAGCGTGCCGGTCGATGCCTATCGCGGCGCGGGCCGGCCTGAGGCCGCCTATGTCATCGAGCGCCTCGTTGACGCCTGCGCGCGAAAACTCGACATGACGCCGGACGCGATCCGCCGCAAGAACTTCATCCAGCCGAAGGCGCTGCCCTACAAGACCGCCACGGGCAAGGTCTACGATTCCGGCGACTTTGCCGCGCATCTCAAGCGCGCGATGGAGATCGCGGAGTGGAAGGAGTTTCCAAAGCGCGCCAAGGCGGCCAAGAAGAACGGCCTGATCCGCGGCATTGGTCTTGCGAGCTATGTCGAGATCTGCGGCACCATGGGCGAGGAGACCGCCAATGTGCGGATGGATCCCAATGGCGACATCACCGTCCTGATCGGCACGCAGTCGAGCGGGCAGGGCCACCAGACCGCTTACGCGCAGATCGTCGCCGAGCAGTTCGGCGTTGCGCCCGAGCGTGTCCACGTCCACCAGGGCGATACCGACATGATCGCCACGGGCCTCGGCACCGGCGGCTCGGCCTCGATCCCGTCAGGCGGCGTCAGCGTCGAGCGCGCCACGCGCGAGCTTGGCGAGAAGCTGAAGGCGATCGCGGCGCAGGCGCTGGAGGCCAGCGTCGGCGACCTCGAGATTACCGACGGCATCGTGCGCATCGCCGGCACTGACCGTTCGATCTCGTTCGCCGATCTCGCCAAGCGGCCGGGTGCCGATCCGTCGAAGCTGAATGCGAGCGCGACCTTTGCCAGCGCCGACGGCACCTATCCCAACGGCACCCATGTCGCGGAGGTCGAGATCGATCCCGCCACCGGCATCATCAAGATCGTCAACTACGTGATCGTCGACGATTTCGGCAAGACCCTCAATCCGCTGCTCTTGGCAGGGCAGGTGCATGGCGGCGCCATGCAGGGCATCGGCCAGGCGCTGATGGAGCAGGTGGTCTATGGCCCCAGTGACGGCCAGCTGATCACCGCGACCTTCATGGACTACGCGCTACCGCGCGCGGCGGACGGGCCTGCCTTTGTGTTCGAGACTGCCAACGTTCCCTGCACGACCAATCCGCTGGGGGTGAAGGGGGCGGGCGAGGCCGGCGCGATCGGCTCCTGTCCGGCCGTGGTCAACGCAATCGTCGACGGGCTCTGGCGCGAATACAAGATCGACCACATCGACATGCCGGCGACGCCCGAGCGGGTTTGGATCGCCATCAACGAGCACCATCGCCGTCACAGCCTGTGATTTCGAGCCCAACCGAACAATCCAAGGTGCGACGATTTTTCGCCACGCCTTGGATGGAATGAAACCTGCCTGATGGTGTTGGCCCAATGTGGGGTCGGCACGATCCGTCTTAACGAAAGGGATTTTGCGAATGAAGCGAGTGTTGGTTGTCGGGGGCGTGCTGCTGCTTGGCATGGGCGCGGTTTGGGCACAACAGGACTCCGTCAAGGAAGTCCAGACCCTCATGAAGGGCAATGGCAAGAATGCCGGCGCGGTGGCGGCGATGGTCAAGGGCGAGAAGCCCTACGACCAGGCCACCGTCGATACGGCCCTGGCGCAGTTCGAGGACACCGCCAAGAAGCTGCCGAACCTGTTTCCGGCAAGCGCCAAGGGCCTGAAGCCCGAGGGCGACTACAGCGCCTCGCCGAAGATCTGGGAGGACAAGGCCGGTTTCGACGCCAAGGCCGCAAGTTTCGGCAAGGTCGTCAGCGAGGCCAAGGGCAAGATCAAGGATTTGGACTCGCTCAAGGCGACTTTCCCCGCAGTTGGCAAGGAATGCGGCGGCTGCCACGAGACGTTCCGCGTGAAGAACGGCTGAGCTTTTCGTAGCCCGGATGGAGCGCAAGCGAAATCCGGGCTACGGGGAATTCGGAAAGGGCGGCTGCGACAGCAGCCGCCTTTTTGTCGCTCGACCGTGGCCGCGAGTCGCAACGCCTGAGCCGCAGGAAATTCTGCCCGCAAGCCCTGACGGATCGCCGCTGGAGCAGCTATCTTCACGCCAACCGCGGCGACGTCGATGCGAGCTGTCTGAGCCAGCGCCGCGAGCACTGAATCAGGAACAGCGAGACAGGCCATGGCAAAACCGTTCCCGTCAAAGACCCACATCGGCAACCATATGCTGCATCCGGAAACCCTGATGCTGACCTATGGCTATGATCCGCAATTGTCGGAAGGCGCCATCAAGCCGCCGGTGTTTTTGACCTCGACCTTCGTGTTCAAAACGGCCGAGGACGGGCAGGACTTTTTCGATTTCGTCGCCGGCCGGCGCGAGCCGCCGGAAGGGATGGGCGCGGGGCTGGTCTATTCGCGCTTCAATCATCCCAACAGCGAGATCGTCGAGGACAGGCTCGCGATCTACGAGCGCACCGAGAGCTGCGCGCTGTTTTCATCCGGCATGGCGGCGATCTCGACCACGATCCTCGCGTTCGTCCGCCCCGGTGATGTCATCCTGCACTCTCAGCCGCTCTATGGCGGCACGGAAACCCTGCTGACGAACACGCTGGCGCGCCTGTCGATCGGCGCGGTCGGATTCGCCGACGGCATCGATGAAGCGGCGGTCAAACAGGCCGCGGACGAGGCGATGCGCAAGGGCCGGGTCTCGATGATCCTGATCGAGACGCCCGCCAACCCCACCAACGGCCTGGTCGACATCGCGATGATCCGCCGCGTCGCCGATGCCATCGGCAAAGCCCAGGGACACACCCCGATCATCGCCTGCGACAATACGCTGCTTGGTCCCGTGTTTCAGCGGCCGATCGAGCACGGCGCGGATATTTCGCTGTATTCGCTGACAAAGTATGTCGGCGGCCATTCGGACCTGATCGCGGGCGCCGCGCTCGGCGCGAAGGCCATCATGAAGGGCATCAAGCAGCTCCGCGGCGCGATCGGCACCCAGCTCGATCCGCATTCCTGCTGGATGATCAACCGCTCGCTCGAGACGCTGAGCCTGCGGATGGAAAAGGCCGATGCGAATGCGCGCCTTGTGGCGGCCTATCTGCGCGATCATCCCAAGGTCGCGAAGGTCCACTATCTCGGTCATCACGAGGAGACCTCGCCCGCGGGCCGCGTGTTCGCGCGGCAATGCCTGGGGGCGGGATCGACCTTCTCGTTCGACATCGTCGGCGGCAAGGCGGCGGCCGTGAATTTCCTCAACGCGCTGCAGATCCTCAAGCTGGCGGTGAGCCTTGGCGGAACGGAATCGCTTGCGAGCCTGCCTGCCACCATGACCCATTCCGGCGTTCCCGCCGACATCCGCCAGAAAATCGGCGTGCTCGATTCCACGATCCGGCTGTCGATCGGCATCGAGAATCCGTCGGATTTGCTCGCGGATCTCGGGCAAGCGCTGAACGCGGCTTGAGTGCGCTTCACAGCGGATTGGACGTGCGGCATGCCGACATGATCGCTGCGGCAGCCTCGTTGCTCTGCGCACCCGAGAGCTGCCGCACGAGGCAGACATAATAGCCCTTGTTGGATGCGTTCAGCAGGGAGTCGCCGTTGACCGCGAGCCAGTTGCAGGCCGAGCGGATATACTGGACCGCAAGGGGCGATCGCGTGTCGCGGATGGCAGACAGCTCGCATTGAGCTTGTCTTTCCATGTCGGATTGCGCGACGACCGGTCCAGAGAACGAAAGAACCGTTGCGGCAACGGCCACGGCCGCCAGGATATGCGATGGCGCGCGAGCAGGCTTCCGGCAGGCCCCTTGGTGCGATAATTTGCCAGGGAAGGCGGGATAAATCTCGTTGGGAGTGGTCATGTTGCGGCCCTTTGCTCTGGAGGCGATCATAAAGCGTCAGGTCGATGGCACAATGGCGGGCGTCGTCGCACAGCCAAGGTCGCGCCTCTCATGAGCGAGTCATCCCGATTGACGCAGCTTCACGCGCGGGTCGTCGAGCTGGCGCGAGCCCAGGACCCCTATGCGCACATCTTTGCGGGCAGGGAATTTCGGCGCGACTACGTGGCGGGACGCACGATGGTCTGGAGCACGCTGTTCAAGGACATGCGCGATACGACGACACGGGTGCTCGAGATCGGCTCCAAGGAGGGACGATCCGCGCTGTTCTGGCTAGAATTCTTCGCGAGCGCGCATCTGACCTGCGTCGACCTCTTCCCCGAGGAGGATGGCGGGCGCTTCGACCGTAATCTCGCCGCCCATGGAGCGCGCCTTCGCAAGATCGCGGGCACCTCGATCAAGGCGCTCGGGCTGCTGCGCGAAGAGAACGCGGTGTTCGATTTCATCTATGTCGACGGCAGCCATCAGCGCGACGACGTGATGATCGATTGCCTCGGCGCCTGGCGCCTGTTGCGCGTCGGCGGCGTGATGCTGGTGGACGACTATACCTGGAAGCCCGACAATCCCGACGCGGAGCGCGTCGCGCCTGCCGTCGACACGTTCCTCGCCTGGCACGGCGATGCCGAGATGATCCTCAGGAGCCATCAGGTCGCGGTGCGGAAGCGTCCCGCCTGAGACGCGCGGAATCGAGACACCGGAATCGAGACGTGCAGAATCGAAAAGACCGGACGCTCCCTCCTTGCGTCCGGCCTTTCCGCGACGAAGCGGCGTCTTCGCCTACTTCGTCACCTGACCGCGGATCTCGCCGCCCGGATTGGCCGCGGTGTGAATGTTGACGTAGAGCTTGCCGGCGAGGAGATCGGCGGCCTGCGCGTCGGTCAGCGTCGCCGAGCCCTCGACCGGGCTATTGGCGGCGCCCGGAATCGGGACCGCGACGCCGGCGTTCTTGCCGGCCTCGGCCGGGCCGTGGAAGTGGGCCGCGGTGGCGGGGCCTGACAGGCCGGAATAGGTGAGTTTCCAGGACAATTTCTTGCTGGCGGCATCATAGTCCAGATCGGCCGTTCCGGTGCCGCTGCTGGTCGTGGCCGGGACCTCGGACTTGGCGTCGAGCGTTGCTTTCAGCTTTTCGGCGCTGGCCGAGCCTGTAAAGGCAACGGCGCCGAGCGCGAATATGGCGATGACGATCTTGTT
The DNA here is from genome assembly GCF_004123905.1 of Bradyrhizobium betae. Taxonomy (GTDB): domain Bacteria; phylum Pseudomonadota; class Alphaproteobacteria; order Rhizobiales; family Xanthobacteraceae; genus Bradyrhizobium; species Bradyrhizobium betae_A. The sequence continues at coordinate 48,001 of NZ_MZXW01000019.1, read as the reverse complement.
CATGAACATTCTCCCTGGTGACCTCGTTGGGCTTCCAAACTTCCAACAGCCGCCGTTTCAGTTTATTCCCGTGACCGCGGGGGACGCCTTAAATTCTTCGTGGCTGGAGCCGCGCGGATATCGGTCATAGGCTCGACCCAACGCGTGGATGGAGCGAATGTTGCAACGAACAATTTGGGCGGCGCTGCTTGCAGCGATTGCCGCTGCCGGGGTCTATTGGTGGCTCAGTGCGCCGGTGGTGGCCGCCGTTGGCCCGGGGCCGGCCCATGTGCCTGACCTCGCCAATGGCGAGGTGATATTCAACGCCGGCGGCTGCGCGTCCTGCCATGCCGTTCCCGACCAGCCCGATCGTCTCAGGCTCGGCGGCGGGGTCGCGATCAAGTCGCCGTTCGGAACGTTCTACGCGCCCAACATCTCCCCGCATCCGACCTACGGCATCGGCAAATGGACCGAGGCCGATTTCGTCAACGCGGTCATGCGCGGGGTCTCACCTGACGGGCAGCATTATTTCCCGGCCTTTCCCTACACCTCCTACCAGCACGCCAAGCGCGAGGACGTGCTCGATCTCTTTGCCTATCTGAAAAGGCTGCCGGCCGTTGCAGGAAAAGTGCGTGACCACGACGTGCCCTTTCCGTTCAACATCAGGCGCAATGTCGGCATCTGGAAATTCCTGTTTATGGACGGCAAGCCGTTCGTCGCCGATGGCACCAAGTCGCCGCAATGGAATCGCGGCGCCTATCTCGTGAATAGTTTTGGCCATTGCGCCGAATGCCACAGCCCGCGCAATGTGCTGGGCGGCATCATCTCGGGCGAGCGCTTTGCCGGTGGGCCCAATCCGGAAGGCGAGGGATGGGTGCCGAACATCACGCAGAAGCGCCTTGGCGAGTGGAGCGTGAAGGATTTTTCCTATTTCCTGAAGTCAGGCGAATTGCCCGACGGCGACAGCGTCGGCGGCGCGATGACGCGCGTGATCAAGAACATTTCGCAATTGCCGGAAGCGGATCTTGCGGCGATGGCGGATTATCTGAAGTCGCTGCCGCCGGTGGACGGCCCGCCGCGACCGAAGCGCAAGGAAGGTGGCGCCTGACGCAGGGCCTTTCCAATTGACACGCCGGGAGCGCACCCGCATGTTTTGCTGCCGGTTGCGAATTGGAATTGCGTCACGATGGGTTGTCTGGTCTTTGCGCGGGTAGCGCCCGTTGTTTCGACGCGTGATTGTGCCGGGCCGGATGCAGCAGGCATCGCATCTCAACCGTTCGGTTGAGATGGCTGGCGCAGCAAAGCTCCCGCTCGTGCTCCATGGGCGTTTCCTGACGCTGTTTCGGGCCGCTCTCGGACAGGGCCAGACCGCCATCGACGCCTATCGGGACTGGCGCGCCTCCGAGCCGCTGGAGGCCGCCGACGAGATCGTCTACCGCACCATGCCGCTGCTCGTCGCCACCGTCGACAGGGCCGGGATTGTCGATGCCGACACCAAGCGGATGCGCGGTGTCGTCAAGCATGTCTGGTTGTCGAACGCGACGCGGGTTCGCGATCTCGTCGAGGCCAATCGCGCGCTCGAAAGTGCCGGCATCGACGCGCTGCTGATCAAGGGCGGCGCGCTGTTTGCGCGCGACGAGAGCTACATGGCCAAGCGCATGACGGGGGATTACGATCTCCTGGTTCGCCGCGTCGAGGCGCCGCGCGCCATCGAGGTGCTGCGGCAGGCTTCGTTCCGCAGCCATGGCATGAAGGTCGAGCTGTTCTCGGAGTCCGATTTCGACCGCGACATCCATGCTGCCGCGATGTCGCGGGCCGGCTTCAGCCGGGCCATCGATCTGCACTGGCGCGCGATCTTCTGGCTCGACGACGAGAGCTTCACCGAGGAGCTGTTCAGGACCGCCGAGCGGGCGAAGCTGCTGACCCATGACGTGCTGATCCCGGGCCTTGCCGAGCAGCTGGCGATCGCGGCCATGCGGCCGGAGCCTGCCGATCAGAAGGAGATGGTGTTCCGGGCGCTCGAGGTCGTCCACGTGCTGGAGAACTACGGCAACAAGGTCGATTGGGATCGCTTCCGTTCGATCGTGACGCGCTACAACGGCGGCCTGTTCGCGGCGCAATTGCTCGACGTCGTCGCGCGGGAGATGCCGGCGCTCATGCCGGATGGCCTGGTGGAGCAGTTGTGGCGCTACGGCCCGCCCGGGAAATCCGTCGAGATGAGGTTGCGCGCGGTGCCATGGGCGCAGCGCACGCCATGGCAGCAGTTCCGGGTGGCCTTCTTCGCGTCATTGCGCGCGCAGTTCAAGGCGCCGTTTCGCGGGTTGGATTGGCTGCGGCTGCCGGGCGCGGCCATCGCCGCGTTCGATGCCAGCGTCACGCATTTTCCCTTGTTTCGGGACGCGATCCTGAAGCGGATCTGGCAGCAGGCGGCTGCTACGACGCATCCGCTGCGCGGAAAAGGCGTCTGGTTCGGACAGGGGTTTTCCATTCCGGAAGACGAGGGGCGGTGGACTGATCATCAGTTCGCCGTCATCGACGTGCCGATCGATCGACAGCCGCAGACGTTTGCCGTGGTGGAGCTGGCGGTGATCCCGTTCCTGCCGCCGGGCATCGAGAGCTTTCGCTTCGCGGCCTTTACCGGCACCGGTGAGGTGTTGCAGATGATCGCGGGGCGTAACGACCCGATGCCGTTCAGGCTGACGCTGAAAGCGAAGGTCGTCGGCACGGGCGAGCGGAAGATCGTCGTCGCGCTGCGGATGCTCGACGTCGGGCGTCCGATGGATATCGGCCATTCGATCGACCACCGCCTGCTCGGATTGTTCGTGAAGTGGGTCGCGGTCGACGGCGTGCCGGTGTTCACTCCGGCGGCCGCTGCGCCTTGATGGCCTTGCGCAGCGCCATCAGCGTCTGGAGGTTCTGAGCGTCCGTATTGGTGCGGCCGCCATTGCCGAGATGCAGCCGGCGTCGGACGAGGATGTCATCGACATGGGCGATCTTCAATCCGCTCTGCTTGGCGCGGCCGAGCCAGGCGATGAAGAAGGTCGCCGGCAGCGTCTCGTCGAATGGGCCGGCCCGGTCGAGCGCAGCACGGTGGATCAGCATGCATTGCTTCAGCTCGCCCGGCATGATCTCGACGGCCGGTGTGAGGCGCACGCGGTGCTGTTCCGGCACGTCGGGGCTGACGAATTGCTGCACCTTGCCGAACGCGGCCTCAATGGCGCCGTCGCGCTCCAGCAGCGCCAATTGCAGTTCAAGCTTGCGCGGGGTCCAGAGGTCGTCCGCATCGCAGAAGCCGATCAGCTCGCCGCATGCGAGCGCCAGGCCCTTGTTGACGGCTGTGGCCTGACCGCTGTTGGCCTGGGTGAACGCGACGATGCGGTCACTGAAGCCATCGAGAATGCCGCGCGTGCCGTCGGTCGAGCCGTCGTCGATGACGATGACCTCATCGGGCGGAACGGTCTGGCCGAGCAGGCTCTCGATCGCCTCGGCAATGTAAGCCTCGGCATTGTAGGCGGCGATGACCACGGAGACGCGCATGCGGCCTCAGAGCTGGTCCAGCTGGTGGGCGAAGGCCGTGGGAATCTCCATCGGCGCGGTGCCGGTGTCGGTGAAGAACACCGGTGCGAGGCCAGCGATCTTCGCGACCTTGGCGGCGATCTCGTTCGGCCATCCCGGCAATTCGTAGGCGGTGGTCGGCAGCAGAGCGCGAAACGCGTCCGACTGCTTCGCCGGCGTGAACTCGGGCGTTGCCGCGCCGCGCCGGCGCGGGATGAACGTCGCGCGCAGCTTGCCGCCGCCGATGCGGTCGCCGAGACCGGCGAGGCTCAGCTCGTGGCGCGGCTCGCCGTTGAAATCCGAGACCGCCGTGGTTTCGCCGATGAAGCTCTGAAAGGTCTCGACCAGGGCAGGGCGCAAGCGCGCCGAGCAGAACAGCGGCTCGATCCGGCCGGTGGCGCTGTTGACCGCGACAAAGTCGTCACCCGCATAGCGCCAGCCGGCCTTCGTGCAGGCCAGCGCCGCCGTGGTCTTGCCGCTGTGGCCTTCGCCCGCGAGCAGCGTAAAACCTGCGTCGTGTCCCACCGCCGCGCCATGGACGGCGCACCAGGGCGTGTCGTGCATCATGGCATGGATCAGCGAGATCGCGGGACGGCTGCGGATCCAGGGCGGCGCTTCACCCTTGGGCAGCCAGGCGATGCCTCGTCTTGCCGCGAGGTCGACCGCATAGAGCACGGGAATGACAGCGGGCTGCCATACCGAATAGATGCCGTCCTCGATCAGGAGGCGCGGCTTCTCGGCGGCCACCGGCACCAGCGCGGAAAGGTCGTAGTGATCGGCGCTTATGAAGCGCAGGTCGAGATCGATCGTCCCGGGCGTGGACTGGATATAGGCCGGCAGGAACATGCCGGCCAAATCCTGCGAGGCAAAGCCGAGGTCCAAGCCGAACGGGCCGCAGCGGGCGTGCGCTTCGACCGGCACCAGGGCCGTCTTGGCGAAGACCCCAGCGATCTCCTGCCGAATGAGATCGCTAGCTCTCATTTCGCTTCTTGGGTCTCGCGCAGCGGCCAGCCTTCTTCGCCGGCATCATGCACGGGATCCATCAGGAGCAGATCTCGCAGATTGTCGAAGCGCTGGAATTCCGGGGTAACGAATGTGCCCGACAACACCGGCGCCCATGTCTCGGCGCGCGCATCGGCATCGCCTTCGGCGATCAGGCCTTCCGCCAGCATGCTGTCGACGAAGGCCTGCACCTGTTGTGTGATGGCCGGCCCGTCGCCGCCGGTCGCCGCCGCGAGAGTGCTGCCGATCTCCTCAACCGTTCGGTTGGCCTTGAGGCCGAGCCAGACTTGCGCCGCGCTGCCGTCGAGGTTGTAGTAGACGCCGTTCTGATAGTTGGCGAGCACCACTTCGCTATCAAATTGCTGGCTGATCAGCAGCGGCACCGAGGTGGTGAGGGCCATGACTTGCAGTACTCAGTTCAATTTCAACGGCCGGACGCTAACACAGGCGGCCGGCTGCGCAACCATGCCGCTTGCGCCAAATGCGGGCAGTCAGCTCGTGCCGAACGCCTTGAAGGTGATGATGGTGAGCGTGTCCTGGATACCAGGCAGAACCTGCACCTTCTCGTTGATGAAGTGGCCGATGTCGGTGTCGTTGTCGACATAGAACTTCACCAGCAGATCGTAATGGCCGGCGGTGGAGTAGATCTCGGAGGCGATCTCGGCTTCGGCAAGCGCATTGGCGACCGTATAGGACTGGCCGAGCTTGCATTTGATCTGGACGAAAAAGGGAACCATTGCAGTCACTCCGAAGGCATAGCAGGCCGCTAGAGCCATTCCCGTTCCGATTTAATCGGAACGGGGCTCTAGCTTCTTGTTTTGACGCGTTTTCTTTACGCGAACCGGTATCCACTTCGCTCGAAAACGCTCTAATAGGCCAAACCCAGCCCGATTTAGCAAGCCGGCTGCCGGGCCGCCAGTCCGGCGCTCAGGAGGTCACGGTCGCCGCCGCAAATGCGTCCCTGAGCCGCTGCGCGAGCTCGGCCCTGCGGTAGGGCTTGGTCAGGATGATCGCCTGCGCCTGCGCGCGGCCCTGCTCGATCAGGGCCTCCAGCGCATAGCCCGAGGTGAACAGGATCGGCAGCGAGGGGCGAATCCGCCGGGCCTGTTCGGCCAGGTCCCAGCCGCTCATCCCGCCGGGCATGATGATGTCGGTGAACAGCATGTCGATGCCGGGGTCGGTGCGCAGCCGCTGCAAGGCTTCCTTGCCGTTGACGGCGGCGACGACGCGATAGCCGAGCGCTTCCACCCTGCGAATGGCCGAGGAGCGGACAAACGGATCGTCCTCCGCGATCAGGATCGTCTCGTATCCTCTCGGTGCTGCCTCTTCGTTCTCCGGCGGCTCGGTCAGGGATTGTCCGCCGGCGCGCGGCAGGTAGATCCGGACCGTCGTGCCCAGGCCCCGTTCGCTGTAGATCGAGACATGGCCGTCGGATTGCTTGGCGAAGCCATAGACCATGGAGAGCCCGAGGCCCGAGCCCTTGCCGACCTCCTTGGTGGTGAAGAACGGCTCGAAGGCGTGTTCGATGACCTCGGGCGTCATGCCTTCGCCGTCATCGGTCACGGAGATCAAGGCGTAGCTGCCGGCCGCCACTTCCGGATGCAGGGCGCGATAGTCCTCGTCGATCGCGGCAAGCTCGGTGCTCAGCGTCAGGTGGCCGCCTGACGGCATGGCGTCCTGCGCGTTCAGTGCAAGATTGAGCACGGCGGATTCCAGCTGGGCGCGGTCGGCAAAAGCCTGGATCGCGCGCGGGCCGAACGCCGTCTTGATCTCGATGTTTTCGCGCAAGGTGCGCTTGAGCAGCTTGAATATGGATTCGAGCAGCTCGCGGCAGTCGATCGTCTGCGGCTGGAGCAGCTGGCGGCGGCTGAACGCGAGCAGCCTTCGCGTCAACTCCGCGCCGCGTTCGCCGGACTGGCAGATGTCGTAGGCGAACTGCCGCAGGTCGGACCGGGACTTGAGTTGCTCGCTGAGGTGCTCGGCGTTGCCGATGATGACGGTGAGCAGATTGTTGAAGTCGTGGGCGATGCCGCCGGAGAGCTGGCCAACCGTCTCCATCTTCTGGGCCTGCTGGAGCTGCTGCTCGGTCAGCTTGCGCGCAGTCAGATCGCGGACGATGCCGACGTAGATCAGCTCGCCGTCCTGCCACGCCTGGCCCACCGACAGATCCATCGGAAAGGTCGATCCGTCCTTGCGCACGCCGACGGCCTCTCCGGTTGCGAGACGCCGTGCTTGACCGGGGGAGGAGGGTCTCTTCTCGTTGGACATCAGCATGCCGATGTCGAGATTCATGACCTCGTCGGCGCGATAGCCGAACAGCCGTTCGCTGGCAGGATTGAACAGGAGAATGCGGGCTTGCGCGTCGAACAGGATGACGCCGTCGACCGCGGTGTCGACGACGGCGGTGAGGCGCGTCATGCTCTCGCGCAGCGCGCGCTGGGCGTCTTCGACCTGCCGGAGCAGCTGCGCCGCGTCCCGGCTCTTGATCTCCTCCTCCTCGAGCGCGGCCTGGACCTTCCGGAGCTCGAACGGGGAGGGGATGGTCAGGATCTTCGGCAGAAGCGGCCAGAGCGCGCCGGCGGTGAACACGGATGCCACGGCCGTCGCCGCCTTGACCAGGCCCTCGATGCCGTAGACCGGGACCCAGAGGGTGTAGATCGACAGCACATGGGTCAGGCCGCACGCCATGATGAAAACGGCGAAGGCCCAAAAGACCCAGCCGAATTTGAGGTCGCGCCGCTTGGTGACGAGGATCGCAAGCGCAAACGGAATCGAGAAATAGGCTGCCGCAATGAAGGCGTCCGAGATGACGTGGAGCCAGATCAGCTCGGGCTCCCACAGCAGGCAGATCCCGTGCGGTGAAAACATCGAGGAGTCGAGGATGCGTTCGAAGTAAGCCCACATGATTCCACCCCGATAAGTCTTGCGGGCCGAGGCCGGCCAGCACATGGCGCCCCTGGACGAATCCGCCAATTACCGTCTCACTCGTCGGGGCGGGTGCCAAGGCCGGGCTATGGCGAAGTCATATTTTCCGGTGATATGCACGCTTGCGGGTCGACAGGCCTACGCAGGGCCACTTCCAGATGAGTCGCTGTTCCCCGGCCGGCCCGGCTTGCTGGCTCATCCGGGGCGCGCTAGGACAGGGCATGGTGCTGTCCCTTTCAACCGAGTGTGTCCGGCAATGACGACGTCCGTGGCGCTCACCATCGCCGGCTCCGACTCCAGCGGCGGCGCCGGCATCCAGGCCGACCTCAAGACCTTTGCCGCGCTCGGCGTCTATGGCGCCTCCGCCATCACGGCACTCACCGCGCAGAACACGCGCGGCGTGACCGGCATTCACGCGGTGCCGGCCGAGTTCGTCACCGCCCAGATCGACGCCGTGTTCTCCGATCTCGACATCGGCGCGGTGAAGATCGGCATGGTGGCGCAGGCCGCCAGCATCGATGCGATCGCGGCAGCGCTGTCGCGCTGGAAGCCCCGGCATGTGGTGCTCGATCCCGTGATGGTCGCGACATCGGGTGATCGCCTGCTCGCGTCCGAAGCCGTCGAGGCGCTGCGCACGAAACTGATGCCGCTCGCCTCGGTGATCACGCCGAACCTGCCGGAGGCCGCGGCTCTGCTCGACGAGCCCATTGCACGAAGCGAGGCCGCGATCGAAAGCCAGGGGCGCCGGCTGATGGCGCTCGGCTGCCGGGCGGTGCTGATCAAGGGTGGGCACGGCGAGGGCGCCGAGAGCACCGACTATCTCGTCGATTCCCAGACAACGATCGCGCTCGCCGCGCCGCGCGTCGCCACTGAGAATACCCATGGCACCGGCTGCTCGCTATCCTCGGCGGTCGCAGCGGGGCTCGCCAAGGGCGAGGAGCTCGAGCAGGCCGTGCGCAGTGCCAAGGCCTGGATCAGTGCCGCGATCGCGGCCGCCGACCGTTTCAGCGTCGGTCACGGCCACGGGCCGATCCATCATTTCCACAAGTTTTACTGACGCCGGCGGCGCGCGGCGCCACTGACCGCGGCATTAACCACTAAGGCCGTGCGGTTCCGTAGCTTTGCGGAGGCCGCTGCGGCCTCATGTCGCCTGATTGTCGCATGCGACTGATATTCGCGGGGAGGGCGAGGCAAGGCCTGATTCGTATTCGAGGGTGCCTCAAGGGTTCAATCTGTCATCCCCCTGTCACGGGACATTTGTTACAGGCTGGCGCATGGGAAGTTACGATGTGAGTGACGAGAGCCCGGAGCGGCGCTTTCGCACGTTGTTTATCTCCGACGTTCATCTCGGAGCCCGCGGTTCTCAAGCCGACCTTCTGCTGGATTTCCTGCGTTACCACGACGCCGACACGATCTATCTCGTCGGCGACATCGTCGATGGTTGGGCGCTGAAATCGAGCTGGCACTGGCCGCAATCGCATAACGACCTGGTCCAGAAGCTGCTGCGCAAGGCGCGCAAAGGCGCCAAGATCATCTACGTGCCCGGCAATCACGACGAATTCCTGCGCAATTATTACGGCACGCATTTCGGCGGCATCGACGTGGTGGAGAACACCGTTCACACCGGCGCGGACGGCAAGCGCTATCTCGTCATCCACGGCGACATCTTCGACCTCGTGGTGCAGAACGCGCGCTGGCTCGCCCATCTCGGCGACAAGGCCTACGACTTCGCGATCCAGATGAATCGCTTCGTCAACTTCTTCCGCCGCATGTTCAAGGTGCCCTATTGGTCGCTGTCGCAATGGGCCAAGCAAAAGGTCAAGAACGCCGTCAACTATATCGGCGCGTTCGAGCAGGCGCTCTCCGCCGAAGCACGGCGCCATGACGCCGACGGCGTGATCTGCGGCCACATCCACTATGCCGTGATCCGCGACGAGAACGGCATCCGCTACATGAATTGCGGCGACTGGGTCGAGAGCTGCACCGCGCTCGTCGAGCACGACGACGGCCATTTCGAGATCATCACCTGGGCGGACCATGCGCAGAAGCCGGCGCAGGTCCCGCAGGTGGCAGCCAGAGCTGCATAACGAGGGCCGCCTGATGCGCATCCTGGTCGCGACCGACGCCTGGCACCCGCAAGTCAACGGTGTGGTTCGGACGCTGACCAAGCTCGCTGATGCTGCGGGGGCGCTTCACGCCGAAGATCTTGGCGCCGAATTTACGTTCCTGACGCCGCAATCGTTCCGCACCTTCGCGATGCCCAGTTATCGCGACGTGCGGCTCGCGATGCCGCGCCCGGCGCGAATCGCAAAACTGATCGAGGAAGCGCGCCCCGACAGCATCCACATCGCGACGGAAGGGCCGATCGGCCTGATGGTTCGCCGCTATTGCCGTCAGCGCAAGCTGCCGTTCACGACCAGCTTCCACACCCGCTTCCCCGAATATGTCCGCGCCCGCGTGCCGGTTCCGGGCTCGCTGATCTGGCGGGCGCTGCGTCGTTTCCATGCGCCCAGCCGTGCCGTGATGGCGGCGACGCCTGCGCTCGCCAGCGAGCTGACCGAGCGTGGCTTCGACAATGTCGTGCTGTGGCCGCGCGGCGTCGACACCGGCCTGTTCCATCCCCGCGCCATCGACCTCTGCCTGCCGGGGCCGGTGTTCCTGTCGGTCGGCCGCGTCGCGGTGGAGAAGAATCTCGAGGCGTTCCTCGATCTCGACCTGCCCGGCACCAAGGTGATCGTCGGCGACGGACCGGCGCGTGCCTCGCTCGAAGAGGCTTATCCCGACGCGATCTTTCTCGGCGAGAAGCACGGCGAGGCGCTGGCGGAGATCTATGCTGCGGCGGACGTGTTCGTGTTTCCCAGCAAGACTGACACGTTCGGCTTGGTCCTGCTGGAGGCGCTCGCCAGCGGCCTGCCGGTTGCAGCCTTCCCGGTGAAGGGTCCCCGCGACGTGATCGGCGATGCGCCGGTCGGCGCGCTCGATCACGATCTGCGCAACGCCTGCTTCGCGGCGCTCGACATCTCCCGGCAGGACTGTGTGGAGTTCGCCTCCAGCTACACCTGGGAAGCCTCGGCGAGGGCCTTCATAGACAGCATTCTGGCGGTCGGCGCGGTGCTATCAGGCAGGAATGGGGCGGACCCGGTTAGTTTCGTAGCCTGAAAGCCACCGTTCATCGCGCGGAGGTGTCTTGCCCGCGCCGAGGCTGCCGCGATACAGTTCGGCCATGACCGAACAGCTCCTCCCGATCGGCCCTGCCGATATCGATGCCGCAGCGCGCGTGCTCGCGCCCTTCGCCGTCCGCACCCCGCTGTTGTCCTTTCCCGTGCTCAACGAGCGCGTCGGTGCCAAAGTGTTTTTGAAGCCGGAGATGCTCCAGCGCACCGGCTCCTTCAAGTTCCGCGGCGCCTTCAACAAGGTGTTCTCGATCCCGCAGGACAAGCGGGCCGGCGGCGTCGTCGCGTTCTCCTCCGGCAACCATGCCCAGGGCGTGGCGGCGGCGGCAAAAATCCTCGACATGCACGCAACCATCGTGATGCCCGCGGACGCGCCGCTGTCGAAGCGCGAGCGCACCAAATCCTACGGCGCCGACGTTGTGCTGTACGACCGCTATAACGACGACCGCGAGGCGATCTCGCGCGATATCGCCGAGAAGCGCGGTGCGACGCTGGTCAGGCCCTATGACGATCCCTTCGTGATCGCGGGGCAGGGCACCGCCGGCCGCGAAATCGCTGAGGACATGGCAACGCTCGGTCTTAGCCCCGACATCGTGGTGGCGCCGGCCTCCGGCGGCGGCCTGATCGCGGGCGTTGCGACTGCGGTCAAGGCGCGCTATCCGCTGGCCGAGATCGTGGTGGCCGAACCCGAGGCGTTCGACGATCACGGCATTTCGCTGACCGCGGGCCATCGCGAGCCGCATGGGCCTGCAGGCCGCACCATCTGCGATGCGCTGATGGCGCTGATCCCCGGCGAGATGACGTTTGCAATCAACAGCAAGCTGCTGGCGCGCGGCGTGACCGCGTCGGACAAGGAAGTCGGCGCGGCGGTTTCGTTCGCCTACCATGAGCTGAAGCTCGTGGTCGAGCCGGGTGGCGCGGTCGGCCTTGCCGCGCTGCTTGCGGGACGTCTCGATGTTGCCGGGAAGAACGTCGTCATCGTGCTGTCCGGCGGCAATGTTGACGCGGATCTGTTTGCCGAGCTGGTGGCCTGATTTTTTGACATGAAGAAGGGGCAGAGCGTTTCTGCTCTGCCCCTTCCTCAATTGTCGTTGGGCGGATTCGAACTTGCCGCTTGCTCGGTGCAACCTCTCCCGCTTGCGGGGGAGGTCGGCGCGAAGCGCCGGGTGGGGGCTCGCTCCTCTTGGGGAGTCTCTCTGCGGAAGCACCCTCTCCCCAACCCTCCCCCGCAAGCGGGGGAGGGAGCGCACCTTCTTCTCCGCGCGATCAGTGCATGAAGCCGCGGTGATTGTTGCCGCCACCCATGCTCTGGGCCTGGTTCATCGACTGGCGGAAGTTGTTGGTGCCGCCGTTGCCGATCCGGTTGGTCGTGTTGAACTGCGGGTGGTTGGTCTGCTGGGTGTTCTGCACCTGCACCTTGTTCACCGGGTTGTTGACGATCTTAACGCCGTTGTTGATGCGGATCGGGTTGTTCTGCGTCTGAACGGTCACCGGCTTCGCGTCGACAGTAGAGCTGCCCTTGCCGACTTTCACCGGCATGCTCACGATCTTGCCAGGATTGTTGTTGGTGGCGCCGTTGTTGGTGTCGGCATTGTTGTTGCCGCCGTTCCGATTGTTGTTGGTCGCGGGCAGGGTCACGATCTTGCCGATACCGCCATTGCCATTGGTCGTGTTGGTCGGCGCAGGCAGGGTGACGATCTTGCCAGGGGTCTGCGACGGCGTGCCGTTCTGGTTCGGCTGGTTGTTGCCCGCCGGCAGGTTGACGATCTGGCCGCCATTGCCGAGCTTGCCGATCACATTGCTGTCGCCCGGCTTCTGCACGATCGGCAGGTTGCCGTTCATCTGGCCACCACCATTGCCCTGTTGCAGCGGCATATACTTCGGCTGGCCGAGATTGCCGATCTTGAAGGTCGGATTGATGGTCTGCGGCGCCAGGAACTTGGTCGCCTGCATCAGGGGGATCAGCTTCGGCTGGGCCTCGAGGTTCAGCGCGACCTGCGCATAGGGCGTGTTGCTGTAGCTGTCGTAAAAACTCTTGTAGCCGAGCGGCGAGTTCGCCAGCACCGCCTTGTGCCAGGCCTGCGTGAGCAGGAGGTTGTTGAGCAGCCAGCGGACGTGGTCGCACAGCGGGTCGTGCGGGTACATCTGGATGAACTCCTGATAGTACTCCGGCCGGCCCTCGGACACGACGTAATCATAGGCCTGCCGCGTCGAGCGGCTCGGCAAATTGGAGGCCATCTGCACGACAGGCGCATTCACGGGCGCGCGGTTGGCGGCAACCGCGGTGTCGCCGAAGAAGGTGAAGTCGCTCGTAAGCGAGGAGCTTTCCCACGGGATCTGCGCGCCGCTGGTGGTCTCGTTCACCTGGAGGCGCACGCGCTTGAACAGCTGCTCGATCGGCACGTTGGGCTCACGCGCGACGTTCAGGAACGCCTGCGTGTAGGGGCTGTGGCCGCCGGTGCCGTCCTGCGCTTCCGCGCCCGGCGCGGTCGAGTAGCCGACGATCGAGCCGTTCGGCGCATCGACGATGGCAAGGCCGCGGCCGGCGTCGTTCACGTTCGGGAACGGGTTGTTGCGGCAGGCATCGAGGATGACGATGCGCATGCGGCTCGGGATCGTCTCCAGTGTCGACATCACGTCGACGAGGCGAACCGAATTGTTGACGAGCTCGGTCTGGCTCGACACCTTGGCATCGACCGGGACGAGATAGTTCTCGCCGGCGAGCTGCACGCCGTGGCCGGCGTAGTAGACCATGGCCACCGTGTTCGGACCGCGCGCGGACACTTTTGCGGAAAAATCCTGCACGACGCGGAGCATGTCATTCTGGGTCAGGTCGGTCGCTGCCACCACTTCGAAGCCGGCCGAGTTCAAGAACTGCGCCATCGACTCGGCATCATTGTCGGGATTGGCGAGCTGCGGCGCGTTCTGGTAGTTCGAATTGCCGATCACCAGCGCAACCCGCTGTTCCGGGCCTTGCAACGCGGTGGGGGCCGGCTGGACCGGGGCGACTTGCGCGGAAACGGGGCCGCAGGCGAAGCCGAACAGGCTTCCCACGAGGCTGGCCGTCATCAGGAAAGGCTTTAGGCGGAACATGGCGTGCTCCTCTGGCACTGATCTCGATGCGAGATTGGTTGCGAGGCAGCTTGGCCGCGTTCGAGCCGGTGGTCCGTGATTACGATCACCATGCTAGTGTGCGTGATCTGAATCACGCTGGAACCGGCTGTCACATGCTGAAATCGATCGATCCGATCCTCACGCCCGATCTGCTCTGGCTGCTCGCCTCCATGGGCCATGGCGACGACCTCGTGTTCGTCGATGCCAATCATCCGGCCACCCGCATCGCGCAGAGAACCACGTCGCAGCGCCTGATCCAGCTGCCGGGCCTGAGCATGGAGACCGCCATCCGCGCCATCATGTCGGTCTACCCGCTCGATGATTTCGATCCCGATCCGGTGCGCGTGATGGCGCCGGTCGACGACCCCGACCGCGTCCCCGATGTGCAGCGCGCGGTGCTCGCCGAGATCGAGCGCGCCGTCGGCCGCGCCGTTGCTCCAGGAAAACTCTCGCGGCCGGATTTCTATCGCGCGGCGGCGGCGGGTTTTGGTGTGGTGCAGGTGGGGGACAGCAGGGGCTATGGCTGCTTCCTGATCAGGAAGGGCGTGATCAGTTAGGGCACCATGAAGCGATCACCCATACTCATCGTGTTCGGCGGCCTTCCGGGCACCGGCAAGACGACGATTGCTCGCGAACTGACCGTTCGGCTCGCGGCGACGTATCTCCGGATCGATTCCATCGAGCAGACGTTGCGGGACGCAGATCTCGCGGTCGGCGCAACGGGCTATGTCCTTGCCAATGCGCTGGCCGCCGAAAATCTGAGGCTCGGGCGCAGCGTCATCGCGGACTGCGTCAATCCGGTGCTGGCAAGCCGTGCGGGATGGCGACAGACCGCTTTGCAGAGCTCGGCCTGCATGATCGAGATCGAAGTGGTTTGCGGCAACCCGGTGGTGCACCGGCAGCGCGTGGAAAGCCGCTTGCCCGACATTGATGGTCTCAAGCTTCCAACCTGGGATGACGTCGTGAGCCGTGCTTATGAGCCATGGGATCGTGAACATCTGGTGCTCGATACAGCCGAGAGTTCGCTCGATCATCTGCTGGAGCGCGCGGAGACCTATGTGCGCGGCAAGATCGGCTAATCTGCAATTCGCATGAGGCAAAAGAGCCTCGCACTCGAATTTGAGTGGCCTCTCTGCAACCGACTGTCTATGCTTGCTCCATGTCGCGCCTCATGTGTCTATCTGTTGCTGTCGTCCTGTCGCTGCTGCCCGCTATCGCGTCCGCTGCGTCAACTCAAAAACGCCCCAAGCAAGCCTGGCATGGCTACGGCTTCCTGCCGGGCTATCGCCAGCCGCTGAGCAACAGCATTCCCCTCTATAAGCAGAAGGAAGCGATGCGGCGCATGTCGCGCAGCGACCGCCGCCACTGGTACATCGACCCGGTTCCCCAATATTACGGCTGGGATGGCGAGTGGCGCTATTTCGGCCGGCCCGGCTTCGGCGGTGGCCGCTACAACGGCGGCAGTTTTGGGCCGTGCTGGACGCGGACGCCGATCGGCGCGGTCTGGAATTGCGGGTGAACGGGCGGGTGCGCAGCGGCTAGGGGAAGCTGCCGACAACCTCGATCTGGCCGACGATCGCAGCATTGAAGTCATCAAGGTGTTTGGCCGGGATCCAGTACTCCAGATGCGCGCGGCCGCCGGCCTCCTGCACGTCGTACTTCGCGATGAACTTGCGCTCGACCTCAAAGCGCGTGACGAAGCCCGCGCCGCTCGCCGGCACATTCCAGTCGCGCGCGATCTTGATGGCGTAGTCCTCGCTCAGCACAGGATAGAAGATCGGCTGGTCCGGAAGGCGCGGCGGGAACGCACGCATGCCGGCTTGCTGGATCAGCTCCAGTTCTTTCGGTCCGACAGGGCGCCAGAGGGTGAGGGTGTTTTCGGTGGGGGACAGATTTTGACGATGGGCTCCTGGAGTCCCTTACTTACACTGACATGGTCCTCAGCTCCATCACCGTCACTCTGAGGCGCTCGCCTCTTCGGCGAGCCTCGAAGGGTGACGGCCCGGCTGCATCGGGGCCGCTCATCCTTCGAGGCTCCTCATGGGACGCGTTGCGTCCCATGCCTCGCGCCTCAGGATGACGGAGCTGATGGCGTCGCAATGACCGTGCGGCGAGAGTGGACGCCGCATCTTACTTGCGTGCCCCGGACGCAGCGCAGCATCTCTTCGACGGTGCGCTGCCGAGGCGGCGCCCATGCTACACGGGAATTTGCAGCTTCTGGGTCCCGGCTCTGCGCTTCGCTTGTCCGGGACACGAGAGTTGAGACCTTACGAGAAGAACGCGATCTTCTCGGCCTGGGTCATGCGGCGGATTGGCGCGAGCGGATCGTTGGCGGCGGCGCGGGGCTTTTGCAAAATGCCGCTGGCGAGGATGGTGGCGCCGAGCGAGGGCTCGTGCAAGGACGCGGCCGATAGTGAGGGCATCGGAAGCGTCGCGGCTGGCGCTGCGGCGAATGGTGCGGTGGCGGCGATGGCCTGCGGCGGTTGCTCCATCACTTCGGCGGCGGCTTCTGCGATGGCGCTGGTGAGGCGCGCGAGCGAATCCATCGCAATCGGGGCGTCTTCGGCGGGCTCCACCACGACCGGTGCGACGACGGGCTCCGGCGCGATCGGCTGCGGCATCTCCGCTGCAATCGGCGCTGCGACCTCCGCAGCCATCGGCTCGGGCGTTGCGGCTTCCATCTCGACCGGCTCGATGATCGCGTCGAACTCCGGATCGGGCGCGGCCATCTCCAGCGCGATGGCATCGAGGATGGCTTCGTCCTCGGCTTCCGCCGCGGCGTCGAGCGAGAACTCGTCGGTCACCTCCGCGAGGGCGGTGGGCTCGGCGATCTCCTCTTCGCGCGCGACGTGATTGTCGGCGACGATCTCCGGCTCGATCGCGACGTCCATTGCCGGTTCGGCAATTGCGGGTGTCTCGACGATGTCCCGGGGCGTCTCCGTAAAAGCCACGGGGGCTTCGCTCACCATTGCGGCAGGCGGGGTCTCGACAGGCGCAGCCTCGGCGACCGGCGCCGGCGCGGGACTCGCCGCCGCTTGCGGCGCTGTGTCGCCGTCACCGTCGAGCTGCCCGACCCGATCCCTGAGCAGATCGAATGCGGCCTTGAGTTCGATGCGGGGGTCGATGGTCGAAATCTGGCCACAGGCGGCCTCGATGGAGGCGAGCTGCGAATCAATGAGATCGCAGATTCGCCCGTCGGCACCGATCTCGCGCCAGCGCCAGGAGATCTCCTTGATGATGCGCACGCCGCGGGGAATGGCGGCAAGGCTCGCCTCGATCGCCGCGGGATCGAAGGCGGCAATCGCGATGGTCTCGGCTTCGCGGATGGCGCGGCGGATCTCGACCAGCGCCTCGGGCAGGCGGTCCTCGACGACAGGTTGTCGCTGTGCCGCAAGGGTTTCTTCGATTTTCGCGACCGCGTCGAGCACCATGCTGGTGTCGGCGTTGCGGTTGCGCTTGGCATATTCGCCGAGGAACCAGCGGCCGCGCGCGGTCTCCATGAAGGCTTCGCGGATCGCGTCGTAATCCTGCTCGTTCGGCTCGGCCGCGCGGGCAGACATGGGCGAGAGGGCGAATGCTTCGTTGGCCATGACAATCTCGTCGCGCAAATCAGTGCGCGTTACTGTAACGATCACCACGATATCGACCGAATCGCAATTGGTTTGATGCAACCCGAATCACAAATCCCCACGCAAGCCACCGTGAAGCGGCGATTCGCCGTGAGCCTTGCCGTGTTCTACTCGGCGGTCTTCGCGGTTTCAGGCACGCATCTGCCGTTCTTCCCGGTCTGGCTGAAGGCGATTGGCATCGACGCAAGCTGGATCGGCCTGATCAACGCGCTGCCGGCGATCACGCGCTTCACCACGCTGCCGCAGATCACCGCCTTTGCCGAAAAGCGACAGGCCATTCGCACCGCCATGATGGTGTCAGTGCTGGCGACCGCGATCGGCTTTGTGACGGTCGGCTTGCAGCACCAGCCGCTGGCGCTGTTCCTGATCTACGCGCTGACCTGCGCGATGTGGACGCCGACGACCCCGCTCACCGATGCCTATGCGCTGCGCGGCGTCGCGCGCTACGGGCTCGACTACGGGCCGTTGCGGCTATGGGGCTCGGCGGCGTTCGCCGCCGGCTCGCTCGCCTGCGGCTATCTCGTCGATATCATCGCGGCGCGCGACCTGATCTGGGTGATCGTCGCATGGGCGGTGGTTGCGGTCGCGGCCAGCCTGCTGCTTCAGCCCCTCGACGACGTCAGGCGCAAGACCGCCGAGACGCATGCCGGCAAGGCGCTGCTGCGCGACGGCGGCTTCTGGGCCGTGATCGCTTCGGCCGCGCTGATCCAGGGCAGCCACGTCGCCTATTACACCTTCTCGGCCATCAACTGGCAGCAGCATGGGATCAGTGGGCTGACCATCGCGGGTCTGTGGACGCTGGGCGTGATCGCCGAGATCGTCGTGTTCGCGCTGTCGCCGCGCTTCTCGCTGCACCCATCCACGCTGATCGCGATCGGGGGACTAAGCGCCGTGGTGCGCTGGATCGTCACCGCCAACGAGCCGCCGCTCGCGCTGCTCGCGGTCGTGCAGCTCGGCCACGGCCTCACCTTCGGCATGACCATCGTCGGTACCATGAATTTGCTGGTGCAACGCGTGCCTTCGCATCAGATCGCGCGCGGGCAGGGCTATTACGCCGCGTGCAGCGGGCTGTTGGGCGCGGCGACTTCGATCGCATCAGGCGCGATCTACGCCCGCATCGGCGACGGCCTGTATTACGTCATGGCTGCGATGGCCGCCGCCGGCGCGTTTCTGATCTGGTCGGCGCGGCACCGGCTGATCGCTCATCCCCAGAGTGAAGAGTCCGGCGGGTAGACCAGGCTGTCGTCGTAACGAAGCCCATGATCGCGATCGCGCGCCAGCAGCAGCGGGCCATCGAGATCGACGAAGCGGGCCTGCGGAGTCACCAACATCGCGGGGGCCATCGACAGCGAGGTCGCGACCATGCAGCCGATCATGATCTCGAAGCCGAGCGCCTGCGCGGCATCGGCCATGGCGAGCGCCTCGGTGAGGCCGCCGGCCTTGTCGAGCTTGATGTTGACGGCGTCGTAGCGGGCGCGGAGCGGCGCCAGCGAAGAGCGGTCATGCACGCTCTCGTCGGCGCAGACCACGAGCGGCCGCTTGATCCGCGCCAGCGCCTCGTCCTTGCCTGATGGCAGCGGCTGCTCCACCAGGGTGACGCCGACGGCGTCGCAGGCGGCGAGATTTTGCTCGAGATTGGCCTCGGTCCAGGCCTCGTTGGCATCGACGATCAGCTCGGATTCCGGCGCGGCCTTGCGCACCGCTGCGATGCGATCCGGATCGCCGTCGCCGCCGAGCTTGATCTTGAGCAGGGGGCGGTGCGCCGCCCTGGCGGTCGCCGCGGCCATGGCCTCGGGGCTGCCTAACGAAATCGTGTAGGCCGTGGTGCGCTCGCCCGGCAGCGGGCGGTCCAGCAGGTTCCAGGCGCGCAGGCCGGCCGCCTTGGCCTCGAGGTCGATCAGGGCGCAGTCCAGGGCATTGCGGGCCGCGCCCGGCCGCATGGCGGCTTGCAGGGCCTCTCGCGAGAGGCCCGCCGCCACGGCCTGCTGCATGGCCTGGATGGCGGCCAGCGTCGCCTCGGGCGTCTCGCCATAGCGCGGATAGGGCACGCACTCGCCGCGGCCGGTCAGGCCGTCCCGGCTGATTTCGGCCACAACGGTCACGGCCTCGGTCTTGGCGCCCCGGCTGATGGTGAAACTGCCGGCGATGGGAAAGCGCTCGATTCGCGCCCGAAGTGCCGGAACTTTGCTGGAAGTCATTTTGAACTCTGGCGAAATCTGAACCTGCTAGTTACCTCTAGCAACTAACATTAACCAGTTGGGGATACCTTCTCCGGGTAAGGGCGCGTGCGCAACCATCCGATTTTCTCCGCCCCGGCACGGGAGCGGACATCTTGAGTAGCGATCCGAAGCTGGAACGGATTGCGAAGGGCAATGCGCTGGCACTCTGCGCCACCGGAACCTGGACCGCGAGCTTCGCGCCGGTCCTGGAGCGGATGGTGGCGGATGCCGAGAAGCTGGCCGGCAGCCCCCAAAGCATCTTCATCGATGTCTCCGAGGTCGCCAAGCTCGACACCTTTGGCGCCTGGCTGATCGAGCGGCTGCGCCGCAGCCTGACGCAAGGCGCGGTCGAGGCCCAGATCGCGGGCCTCTCGGCGAACTATTCGAGCCTCGTGGACGAGGTGCGGCGGGTCAGGGCAAGCCCCGTGACAGACTCGGGCACGATCACCATCACCGGCATGCTGGAGCAGATCGGCCGCACTGTTGCCGGCCTCGCCGGGACGGTGGCAGGCCTCGTCGACATGCTCGGCGCGGTGCTCGCGGCAGGCTTTCGCACCCTGATCCACCCGCGCTCGTTCCGCCTGACCTCGACCGTGCACCACATGGAGCAGGTCTGCTGGCGCGCGGTGCCGATCGTGGTGCTGATCACCTTCCTGATCGGATGCATCATCGCGCAACAAGGTATCTTCCATTTCCGCCGCTTCGGCGCCGACATCTTCGTCGTCGACATGCTCGGCGTGCTGGTGCTGCGCGAGATCGGCGTGCTCCTGGTCGCGATCATGGTCGCGGGCCGCTCGGGCAGCGCCTACACCGCCGAGCTCGGCTCGATGAAGATGCGGGAAGAAATCGACGCGCTGCGTACCATGGGCTTTGACCCGATCGAGGTGCTGGTGCTGCCGCGCATGCTGGCGCTGGTGCTGGCGCTGCCGATCCTGGCCTTTCTCGGCGCGATGGCCGCGCTCTACGGCGGCGGTCTGGTCGCCTGGCTCTATGGCGGCGTCGATCCTGAAGCGTTCCTGTTGCGCCTGCGCGACGCCATCTCGATCGACCATTTCATCGTCGGCATCGTGAAAGCGCCGGTGATGGCCGCCGTGATCGGCATCGTCGCCTGCGTCGAGGGCCTCGCCGTGCAGGGCAGCGCGGAATCGCTTGGACAGCACACCACCGCGTCGGTGGTGAAGGGCATCTTCTTCGTCATCGTCATGGACGGCGTGTTCGCCGTCTTCTTCGCCTCGATCGGGATGTGACGATGGCAAGAGAAGCTCAAAGCGAGATTCAAGATCCCATCATCCGCGTCCGCGACATCACCGTGCAATTCGGCGCGACGCGCGTGCTCGACGGCCTCAACCTCGACGTCAAGCGCGGCGAGATTTTGGGATTTGTCGGTCCCTCGGGCGCCGGCAAATCGGTGCTGACGCGTACCATCATCGGACTTGTGCCGAAGGTCGCAGGCTCCATCGAGGTGTTCGGCGTCGATCTCGATTCCTCCAGCACCTCGCAGCGCCGCAACGTCGAACGCCGCTGGGGCGTGCTGTTCCAGCAGGGCGCGCTGTTCTCCTCGCTGACGGTGCGGCAGAACATCCAGTTTCCGATGCGCGAATATCTGCGGGTGTCGCAGCGGCTGATGAACGAGATCACCATGGCCAAGCTCACCATGGTCGGCCTCAAGCCCGAAGTTGCCGAGCGCTTTCCCTCGGAGCTCTCGGGCGGCATGATCAAGCGCGTGGCGCTGGCGCGTGCGCTGTCGCTCGATCCGGACCTCGTGTTCCTGGACGAGCCGACCTCGGGTCTCGATCCGATCGGCGCCGGCGACTTCGACGAGCTGGTCCGGACGCTCCAGCGCACTTTGGGGCTGACCGTTTTCATGGTAACCCACGACCTCGACAGCCTTTACACAGCTTGCGACCGCATCGCCGTTTTAGGGAACGGTAAGATCATTGCGGCAGGGTCGATCGCCGACATGCAGGCCTCGCAGCATCCCTGGCTGAGGCAGTATTTCCATGGCAAGCGCGCCCGCGCGGTCATGGGCTGAAGTAGCCGGAGTAGCAGCTGATGGAAACGCGGGCGAATTACGTACTGATCGGATCGTTCACGCTGGCGGTGATCGCCGCGGCGATCGGCTTCGTGCTGTGGTTCCAGTCGCTGCACTCCACCAAGCAGCGCAGCCCGCTGCGCGTGGTGTTCGAGGGGCCGGCCGCGGGCCTGCGCAACGGTGGCAGCGTCAATTTCAACGGTATCCGGGTGGGTGAAGTGGTCTCGGTGAAGCTCGACAACCCGCGTCGGGTTGTCGCACTCGCCATGATCGAGAACAACGCCCCGATCCGCAAGGACACTCTGGTCGGCCTCGAATTCCAGGGCCTCACCGGCGTCGCCGCGATCTCGCTCAAGGGCGGCGAGGAGGCCGCACCGCCGCCATCGCTCGACGAGGACGGCATTCCGACGTTGCTGGCCGATCCGAACAAGCTCCAGGACGTTACCGAGGCCATCCGCGGCACGCTGCAGAACATCAACAAGATCGTCGCCGACAATCAGGAATCGGTGAAGAACTCGCTGAAGAACCTCGAGACCTTCACCAACTCGCTCGCCCGCAACTCCGAGAAGATCGACGGCGTGATGGCCAAGGTCGACGGCGTGATGCTCAAGGCCGACAGCCTCATGCTCGGCCTCAACACGCTCGCCGGCGGCAAGGACGGCGGCGAGCTGTTCCAGGCGGTGAAGTCGATCCGCGAGCTGGCCGATGATTTCGACAAGCGCTCGGGCGCGTTGATGACCGATGGCCGCCGTACCCTCGGCGACATCAGCCGCGCCGTGAACAATTTTGATCGCAACCCGACCCGCGTGCTGTTCGGCGCCAGCAACAGCGCACCAGCCGCCGCTCCGCCGCCCGCCGAGCCGCCGAAGCCGGCGGCGACGGAGCGGAGGCGGCAGTAGGCGCTCGTCTCTCACCTCGTCATTGCGAGCGTAGCGAAGCAATCCAGACTGTCTCCGCGGAGGGATTCTGGATTGCTTCGTCGCAAGGGCTCCTCGCAATGACGACGCGGAGAGAGTGTGCAATCAGGTCTCGTGTCCCGGACGCGCTGCAGCGTGCAACGCTGCTGCGCAGAGCCGGGACCCAGAAGGCAACACGATACAGTGTCGCGAAATGGGCCCCGGCTCTGCAGCGCACCGCTGAAGAAGCGCTGCGCTGCGTCCGGGGCACGCGAGCGTACGATCACCCCAAAACAAAAACGGAGGCCGTGAGGCCTCCGTTTTCATTCGCTATTCGTTGTCGCTACGCACTGCCGCTATTCGTTGTCGCTACGCACTGCTTACCCCAGCCGGCCCGCCGCATGTGCCAGCAGCGTGTACACCAGGCCCGTCTCGGAGGTCAGGTGGCTGCGCAGCTCCTGCGGGCCGCGGCCGTCGCGGGCGACTTCGTCGAGCAGGCGTTCGAACTCGGCGACGTAGCGATCGACCGTGCCCTTGAAGTTGCGGTCGGCGCGGTACTTGCGGGCGACCTCGTCAAAGGCCTTCTGGCCGGCGGGCGTGTAGAGGCGCTTGGTGAAGGCCTTGTTCTCGCCGCGCTGGTAGCGGTCCCACATCTCGGCCGCGAGGTTGCGGTCCATCAGCCGGCCGATGTCGAGCGACAGCGATTCCAGCGGATTGCTGCTGGGCTGCGGGGCCTGCGGCTGCGGCGCGGGCGCAGCGCGGCCGCGGGGCGCCTCACGACCGGTCGGTGCGCCCTGGTTGGCGTCGGTGCGGTTGAGCAGGTCCGACAGCCAGCCGTCACGGCCCTGGTCGTTGCTGGACGGTGCGACCGGCGGCGCTTCGGTGCGGCGCGAGGGCGCGGGCATGCCGAGGTCCGGCGGCGGCAGCGTGGAGGCGCTGCCGGTGTCGCGCATGCGGGTCTCGGTGTTGCGCGCGCCGACGGCCGCCATCATCGGCTCTTCCTGGCGCTGGACGGCGACAGAAGCGCGGCCCGACGTCGAGACGTCGAGACCACGGCCATGCTGGGCCACGATGCGGTTGAGCTCGGCGAGGGCCTCGATCTGGTCGACGATCACCTTGCGCATCTGCGCCGTGCTCTCGGCGGCCTCCTGCGGCATCTCGAGCACGCCGCGGCGCAACTCGTTGCGGGTGGCTTCGAGCTCGTTGTGCATCTCGTACGCCATCTGCTTCATGCTGGCGACGAGGTTGCCGAACTTCTCGGCCGACTGCTTGAACATCGCATCCGCCTCGTCCGTGGTCTGGCGGTAGATGTCCTGCATGGCATCGATGGTCTGGCGATGCTCTTCTTCCGACGCCGACCGCACCGCCTCGAACTGGCGGGTGATCGCGGCCGAGCCGGCACCGGCAGTCTCCGCGACGACGCGGGCGATGTCGCGGGCACGCTCTTCGGCGGCGGCCAGCGATTCATCGAGCAGGCCGGTGAAGCGCGACAGACGCTGGTCGAGATCGGTGGTGCGCAGGTCGATCGTGGTGACGAGCGATTCCAGCGCCGCCTTGCGTTCGGCAAGCGAGGCGGTGGTGTTCTTGTTGCTCTGCTCGACGACCTGGGCGGCATCGACCAGCGCCTTGCCGTGCGCGTCGAACTGGGTCGACAGCTCGCCGAGATCCTGGAGCGCCCGCGTGGTCTTGGTGTTGAAGACGTTGAGCTGGTCTTCTAGGTTCTGCGTCGCCGCGCCGTTGCGCGAGGTGACGTCGTTCATCGCCGAGACGAAGTCGGCGACGCGGGTCACCAGCGCACGCTCGAGCGAGTTGAGGTTGTCGTGCGCACCGGTCAGCACCTCCTGGAGCAGGATG
This sequence comes from Bradyrhizobium betae, assembly GCF_004123905.1. GTDB lineage: Bacteria > Pseudomonadota > Alphaproteobacteria > Rhizobiales > Xanthobacteraceae > Bradyrhizobium > Bradyrhizobium betae_A. The sequence continues at coordinate 23,623 of NZ_MZXW01000019.1, read as the reverse complement.
TTGCCTTCGCGCAGACGCTCGAACAGGGCGACCGTGTCGGTGCGCAGGATCTTGCTGGTCTCCTGCATCTCGGTGACGGCCGCGATCGAGACCTGGCGCGACTGGTCGATCGCCGAGCGCGAGGCCTGCTCGAGGTCCTTGAGCGATTTGCCGACTGCGCCGGTCGCCATCTCGCTCGCCGCGTTGATGGTGCGGGCGACTTCCGAGCCGTTGCCCATCATGGTCTGCGAGAAGGCATGGCCGCGCGTCTCGATCGACTTCAGCGCATCGGAGGTGACGCGGTCGATGTCGAGCGTGAGCTGGCTGGTCTTCGAGCCGATCGCGTCGACCAGCGCGCCGCGCTTGGCGTCGATCATGTTGGTCAGACGGTCGGCCTGCTGCTGCACATAGGTGACGATCTCGTCGGTCTTGCCGGTCATGGCCTGGCCGAAGCTGCTGCTGGCGGCGAGCACCGAGCGCTCGACGTCGGCCGAGCTCGACTTGACGCGCGAGCTCGCCTCGTTGGAGGCGTTGATCAGCGCGTTCTGGGCGTTGAGCGCGCTGGTCTGGATATCGTTGGTCGCATTGGTCGTGGCCGTGCTCAGCACGCGCTCGATCTCGGTCGAGATCGTGCGGATCTGGCTTGCGGCATCCGCCGACGTCGAGGTCAGCGAGGTCTGCGCCTCACGCGCGCTGTTGAGGATGGTCGAAGCGGTGTCGGCGCCGACCGAGGTCAGCGTGCGCTCGATGTCCGTGGTCAGCGACTTGATCTGGCTGGCCGCATCCGTGGAGGCGGAGATCAGCGTGCCTTGCGCCTCGCGCACGCCGCTGGTGAGCGCCTCGATGGTGGCGCCGCCGGCGGTCGCCAGCGCGCGCTGCATCTCGGCAGCCAGCGAACGGACCTGGCCGGTCTGCTCGGCCGAGACGGAGAGCAGGGTGCTCTGGGCGTCGCGGGCGCTGGTGGTGATCGTCTCGGCGGTCGACTGGCCGACCTGCGAGAGCGAACGATGCACTTCGGCCGCGAGAGACTTGACCTGGCTCGCCGCATCCGAGGACGCATTGACGAGGGTGCTCTGCGCTTCGCGGGCGCCAGTCATGATGGTCTCTGCCGTCGAGGTGCCGGCCATCGAAAGCGAGCGCTGCACGTCGGAGGACAGCGCCTTGATCTGGTTGGCGGTCTCGCTCGAGGCCGCGATCAGCGCGCTCTGCGCATCGCGGGCGCCGGCGGTGATCGCCTCGGCCGTGGTGGTGCCGGCCAGCGACAGCGAGCGCTGCACGTCGGCGGTGAGCGTCTTGACGTGGTTGGCCGCGTCCGAGGACGCCGTGACGAGCGTGGTCTGCACCTCGCGGGCGCCGGCCAGGATCGAGGCTGCAGTAGCCGAACCGGTCGCAGACAGCGTGCGTTCGACGTCGGCTGCAAGCCCCTTGATCTGGTTGGAGGCATCGCCGGAGGCGGCGACCAGGGTCGACTGCGCCTCGCGGGCGCTGGTCAGGATCGAGTTCGCAGCACCGGTGCCGACCGCGGTCAGCGCGCGCTCGACCTCGGCGGAGGTCATCTTGAGCTGGGCGTTGACGTCAGAGGAGACCGTCATCAGCGATTGCTGCGCGGTGCGCGCACCGGTCTGGATCGTCTCGCTGGTGTTGACGACGAGGTTGGTGAGCGAGCGCTCGGCGTCCTCGACATGCGAGCGGATCGCGGTCGAGATCATCTCGGCACGGGACATCATGTCCTCGCTGGCCTGGCGGCCGCTGCTTTCGATGCGGCCGGCGACGGCCTCGACGCGCGAGCCGAGCAGGTCCTCGAACTGCGCCACGCGCACGTCGATGTCGCTGGCGACCGAGCCGACCTTGGTCTCGATGGCCTGGTGGATATCCTGGAAGCGCGCCGTGACCGTGTCGGTCAGGTGCGTGCTGCGGCCGTCGATGATCTCGGTGACGCCGGTGATGCGGCGGTCGACCGCCTCGATCGCCTGCGCGGTGCCGTCGGTGAGCGTCGAGGTCAGCAGCGTGAGGCGGGTGTCGATCGACTGCACGGCCTGCGATGCGCCGTTGGTCACAGCGGTGGTCAGGTAGGTGAGGCGGGAGTCGATGGACTCCAGCGCCTGCGTCGCGCCGCCCGTCAGCGTCGTCGTGAGGTGCGTCAGGCGGGTGTCGATCGACTGGATGGTCTGCGAAGCGCCATCGGTCAGCGAGGTCGTGAGGTGATTGAGGCGCGAGTCGATCGCCTCAATGGTCTGCGACGCGCCGTCGGTGAGCGACGTCGTGAGGTGGGTGAGGCGGGAGTCGATCGACTGGATCGCCTGCGCGGCACCGTCGGTCAGCGACGTCGAGAGCGTGTTGAGGCGCGCGTCGATCGTTTCGGTGACGGAGGTGGCGCGGGTGTCGAACGACTGTTCCAGCGCGCTGACGCGGCCGCCGAGCTGGTCGTCGAAGGTCTTGATGTGGCCTTCGATCGTGCTGTCGAGGCTGGAGATCTTGCCGTTCAGCGAGGCGTCGAGGTTGGTGACGCGTTCGCCGATCACGGTTTCGAACTGCACCAGGCGCTGGTCGAGCACATCCGTGATCGCGCCGCCGTTGGCGGTGAAGCGAGAGTCGAAATTGTCGACGTAGGTCTTCAGCGATTCATGGATGTCATGGGTGCGCTGGCCCATGCGCTCGACGATCTCGCCGCCGAAGGTCTTCACGGTGCGGTCGAACTCGGAGATGTGGCGGGTGATCAGCGCGCCCAGCGTGCCGGAGTCGCGGGCGAATTTCTCGACCAGCTCGGTGCCCTGGTTCTTCACCAGCTCGTCGAAGGCGCTCATCTGCAAGGAGAGAGAATCGTGCGCGGTCTCGGTCTGGCTCACGACCTTGGCGACGAGGGTGTTGACGGTGGCGTCGAGCGCGTCGCTCGCCTTGTCGCCGCTCGTCATGATCTGGGTTGCGAGGCGGTTGCCGGCGTCGTCGATCTTGGCCGAGAGGTCGTTGGAGCGCAGCTCGAGCTCGAGCAGCAGCGAGTCCGAAGAGTTCTTCAGGCTATCATGCACCTGCTCGGTGCGTTCGGAGATGCCGTCGACGATCGCGGCGGAACGCTGCTCGAACTCGCCGGTGATGCGGTCGATGCGCTCGTTCAGCATCTCGTGGACGCGGTCAGCGAGGTCGACGAACTCGTCGTGGACGTGGCCGGTCTTGAAGTTGAGGCTGGTGGTCAGACGCTCGCTGGCGTCGAGCACGGCGCGCGTGGTCTCGTTGCTGGCTTCCTCGAGGCGGTCGAGCAGGTCGCCGCCACGCTCGCCGAGGGCGAGGATCATGTTGTCGCCGGCATTGCTCAGCGCGCCCGTGATGTGGGCGCCGCGCTCTTCGAGAGCGCCGGTGATGGACTTGGCGACCTCGTCGACGCGCGAGGCGATCGCGTCCGAGATCAGGGCAATGTCGTGGCGCAGATCGATCTGCACGCCGGAGATGGCGCTGCGGACCTGCTCGGCCTGGCCGACGAGGTTGTCGCGCTGATGCGCGATGTCCTGGAGCAGGGCGCGGATGCGCACTTCGTTGTCGGAATAGGCGCGCTCGAGTGCTGCGACCTCGTTGGCGACCAGCGTCTCGAGCTCGCCGGCGCGCGCAATGGCGCGCTCGATGCCGTCGCCCATCGCCGCGACCTCGCGGCGGATGGCCTGGCCGACGGTGACCATGGAATCGGAGGCCGAGCCTTCCGGCTCGGAGAAACGGATCGCGACCTGCGCCATCGCCTGCGCGACCGCGCTCATCTGCTGGCCGCGCCAGACGAGGCTCGCCAGGAAGAAGAACAGCATGATCGGCGCGAAGAACATCGTGACGAGGCCGGCAATCGCCAGCACGCCGCCGCTCTCGCCCATGGCGGCCCGGATCGAGGGCAGGAAGCCTACCGTCAGCGCCGCGCAGGCCGCGAGCCAGATGACGGTGAAGATGATCGCACCCGTGTAGATGTTGCGGGTCGGGCGTGCCGTCTGCAACGTCTGCAGCAGCTGACCGATGGTCGCGCGGTCGTCGTTGGCGGCGCGGCGCGAGGAACGCGGCTCCTCGATCGGGTCGAACACGGCGCGTTCGTTGGCGGCAGGATGCGGCTCGAAGCTCGGCTCGTCGAACATCGGGGGAGGGGGCGGCGCCATGGAAGAAGATGCCGTTTCGTTGCGCATGGAGGCGCTGCGGCTGGTATCGGCCGCCGTGTCGCTGATGTTCAGGGCTTCCTGGATCGCAGAAAGCGCAACTTCCGTGGGATCCTTGGCCTTTTTCGGAGTGTTTGCCATGTTCAGTCCGAGCCCTCGTTACTGGTACGCGTCCCCCCGCGAGCCCCGCGCGCTACGCAAGCTCACAGTCCGGATCATGCCGCTTGCGCGGATTTCCGAGCCGTCCCCACCCGGACGGCTTGTCCGCCAATTTCCAAAACATCCTATTGGCAGAGCGTCGCGAATGAAATGCCCGCGATTAAGACAATCTTAATCATCGTTAACAGGATCGCGCCGTAACGCCTTAGCAATCAATGCAATTCTCCACCGGACTCGCCGGATTGCGGCAACTTTTCGTCAATAAACGGGCGGATTTGCGTAAAACGGCCCAAACATTTCGTTAACCATTTCCATGCTTGGGTGGGCGGAACCTGACCGCCGGACCGGCGGACTGACGCGCGATGCCGGGGCCTGCGCCATGACGCCTGAACTGCAACGGATGGACTGGATGCCCTCGCCCCCGCTTGCACCGATCGACAGCCCGCTCGATTTCGACCATCTCTCCCGGATGACGCTCGGCGATGCCGAGCTGGAACAGGAAGTGCTCGCGATGTTCGCCGAGCAGGCGGTCCGCCTGATCGCGGCGATGGCGGCGCTCCCGACTGATGCCGGCGCGCTCGCCCACAAGCTCAAGGGCTCGGCGCGCGGGATCGGCGCCTTTGCCGTGGCGGACGCCGCCGCGAGCCTGGAGACCGCGATCCGGATCGGCCACAACCAGCCCCACGCCTTCGCCGCACTGAAAGAGGCCGTGGCCGAGGTCCGCGCCGCGATCGAGACGATCCTGAAGCACTAGGCCGGCGATCCCCGCAAAAACCGGGCGGCCTACGCACTAGCGCAGGCCTGATCGACCCGTTATAGGACAGCCCAGACCCTCCTTTTTCCCAAGATCGCGGCAGCACGAGCACACATGGCCAAAATTCACTTTGTCGATCACAAGGGCGAAACCCGCACGGTGGACGTCGAGAACGGCGCGACCGTGATGGAAGCCGCCATCCGTAACAGCATTCCCGGCATCGAAGCCGAATGCGGCGGCGCCTGTGCCTGCGCGACTTGCCATGTCTATGTCGATGAAGCCTGGCGCGAGAAGGTCGGCAGCCCGACGCCGATGGAAGAGGACATGCTCGACTTCGGCTTCGACGTGCGCCCGAACTCGCGCCTGTCCTGCCAGATCAAGGTCTCCGACGAACTCGACGGGTTGGTCGTGGCAACGCCCGAACGCCAAGCCTAAACATTTCTCGTCTATGCGGCGGGCGGCGCGACCTCGATGCCGCGCTTGTGCCAGGGTCTGAACTTCTCGATCACCTCTGCGGTCAGCGGCGCCGGCCGCCGCGTCGCCTCGTCGAGCAGGACGCCGACGGACGTCGCCGACGCAATGCACGTCCCGTTTGAAAACACGACCTGCTCGAAGGTCACCGACGTCCGTCCCAGTTTCACGACGCCAAGACCGAGCTCGATCGTGTTCGGCCAGTGCAGCTCGGCGCGGAAATGCATGTCGAGCCGCACCATGATCCAGGCGAGGCCCGGCGGGGTCAGCCCATATTCCGGGAGCTTCATCAGCGTGACACGGCCGGTCTCGAAATAGGTAGCGTAGACCGCGTTGTTGACGTGCTGGTTGGGATCGAGATCACCGAAGCGGACATTGTCGCTGAGGCGAAAAGGGAAGTCCTCCAGGCGCGGCGTCGTATCGAGGCGGCTTGGTGCGTTCACCGATTGATCTCCGTCATATCGCTTCCCGTTACAGCCCAGTTATCCTGACCCGGCAAGTGGGCGCGGCTGCGGGGCGCTCCCGCTTTTATGCCTTCCCTGATCCATCCCCGTTGGCTAGACAGGCAGGGTCACTTCTGCCCGCAGGGCGCCGTCCAACCGATAACCATCGATAAAGAGACGACATGAGCGACGTGATCAAAACCGATGTGCTGATTATTGGCGCCGGCCCTTGCGGCCTGTTCGCCGCCTTCGAGCTTGGCCTTCTCGACATGAAGGCGCATTTCGTCGACATCCTCGACAAGGTCGGGGGCCAGTGCGCCGAGCTCTATCCGGAAAAGCCGATCTACGACATTCCCGGCATTCCGCAGGTTTCGGGGCAGGGTCTCACCGATGCCCTGATGGAGCAGATCAAGCCGTTCCATCCGACCTTCCATCTCGGCGAAATGATCGAGACGGTGGAGAGGATCGGCGATCCCGCATTTCGCTGCACCACCGACACCGGCAAGGTGTTCGAATGCAAGGTGTTGGTGATCGCGGCCGGCGGCGGCTCGTTCCAGCCCAAGCGCCCGCCGGTGCCCGGCATCGAGGCCTATGAAGGCAGCTCGGTGCACTACGCCGTGCGCAAGATGGAGACGTTCCGCGACAAGAACGTCCTGATCGTCGGCGGCGGCGATTCCGCGCTCGACTGGACGCTCAATCTGCATCCGATCGCCAAGCGCATCACGCTGCTGCATCGTCGCGACGATTTTCGCGCAGCACCCCACAGCGTCGAGCAGATGCGTGCGCTGGTCGCCGGCGGCAAGATGGATCTGCGGCTCGGCCAGGTCACCGCGCTGTCAGGCGCCGACGGCAAGCTCGCCGGTGCCACGATCAAGGGCAACGACAACAGCATGAGCGATATTGCCTGCGACACCATGCTGCCGTTCTTCGGGCTGACCATGAAGCTCGGCCCGGTCGCGAACTGGGGCATTGCGCTGGAGAACAATCTGGTGCCGGTCGAGACCTCAGCGTTCGAGACCAACGTGCCTGGGATCTTCGCCATCGGCGACATCAACACCTATCCCGGCAAGATCAAGCTGATCCTGTGCGGCTTCCACGAGGGTGCGCTGATGTCGCAAAAAGCCCACCGCTACGTGTATCCGGAGAAGCGGCTCGTGTTCCAATACACGACCTCGTCCTCCAGCCTGCAAAAGAAGCTCGGTGTCAACTGACGGGCGAGGGGCGGGAACGCGGTGCCCCATGTTTCTGGTGCTGGAACCGTTCGCGAAATCGCCGTAGTCTGCGGCCATTCCAGTTTTGGCTTGGCAACGCGACTGGCTTAGCAAGGTGATCATAATGCGGAAACTCTTTTCCAGCTTTCGGCTGCTCTCGCTCCTCGCGCTCGCGTTGTCGTTTGGCGCGGTGAGGCCGGCTGCGGCGCAAGTGCCAGCTGCGGTGTCGGGCCAGCCAACCGCCGCAGGGCTCTGGCAGAAGGTCGAAGACGGCAAGACGGTGGGATGGTTCCTCTTCATCGACCACAACGGCATCTTCGAAGGCGTGATCGCAAAGACCTTTCCGCGGCCCGGCGATGACCCGAACGAGATCTGCTCGAAATGCGCCGACGATCGCAAGAACGCGCCGGTGCTCGGGTTGTCCTTCATCCGCGACATGAAGCGCGACGGCTTGAAGTATGACGGCGGCAACGTGGTCAATCCGCGCGACGGCAACATCTGGAAGGCCAAGATGACGGTGAGCCCCGATGGCCAGACCCTGACCATGCGTGGCTTCCTCGGCATCTCCCTGTTCGGCAAGGACGAGACCTGGACGCGCCTGCCCGACGCCAACATCGCCCAGCTCGATCCCGCCATCGTCGCAAAGTATCTGCCCGCACAGGCGACCGCCGCGACTGCGCCGAAGCCTGTGCCCGCGAAGAAGGGCGGCGCGATGATGGCGCCCGCGCCGAAGCAGTAGGGCTGCTGCGCACTCTCGGCGTCGTTCAGACGGTGCTCGCCTCAAACACTGCTGTCATTCCCCGCGAAGGCGGGGGGATCCAGTACGCTGCGGCAGATGTTGTGAGAGCAAGCTCTCGCAGGTCTCTCGATACTGGATCGCCCGATCAAGTCGGGCGATGACAGCTGAGTGCGTGGTGCGTGCGCGCCTCAGTTCGTCTTTGTGAGCGCAGAGGCGCGCTAATACGTCCGCGCATTCTTGCAAGGCGCGTAGAACGTGCCGGTGGTGGCGACGACCCGCTCGAGGCACTGCCTGGGATCGGTGATCTGGCCGTCGACCTGGAAATAGTAGCTCTGCGTTCCCAGGCTCAGGACGTAATGCCCCGGCGGAAGGTCGAGCTCCGGATCGCTTGCGTGAATGTCGTACATTTCGGGTGTTGCCGGAATCGGCGCCACCCGGAACGGATAGGCGAAGTTGCGGATGACCCCGACGTCGTCGCCGCCACCCGGCGTCTTGCCTGCGGCGTCGTTCGAATACTCCCTGGCGACCTTCGCCACCACCCGAACCTCGGCGCGCATCGGGCCCGCGTTTGCGGCTTCCCGGCGAAACACGATGAACTTGACGCGACCGTTGGGCAAATGGGGCCGATCGGGTTTTTTGAACGCCGCTGAAATCGCGATCCGTATGTCTGGCGCCGCGATGCCGGTTGCGTTCAACTCCGCCAGCGACTGATCATCGATCAAGGCGTAGATGCCATAGTCGGTCGGAAGCACGCGCGCCGGTTTCGCCGGAGGCGCGACGGCGGTGACCATTTCCGGCTTGGCAACCGCGATCGTCGTCTCGGGCTTGGGCGCGACCAGCGCGATCTCCGGGGCCTGCGACGACACCAGCCGGCGCAGCGCTGCGATATTGTCCCGCTGCGAGACGATCAGGATGACCGCGCCGACGGCAAGCAGGATGGCCGCCGTGCGCTTGATCACGGGTAGAAGCGAGCCCGAGATCGCAGGCGGCTTGCTGCGCGGCCTCCCGATTCCCCATGGCGAAACGTTCGCGTCGCCGGACACCAGAAGACCGCCCGTCTCCTTTGACGATGTGAGTTGTTGCGACGGCAGGCGCTCGAGCGGCGCCGTTTCACGCGAGAACTTCTCGACCTCCTCGATGGCGACCTCGAGAGCCCGCTTCATCTGGTCGATGTTCTTGGCGTCGGCGTAGGTGAACTGCTCCTGGAGCTTGTAGCGGGCAAGGTCGTAGACCATCTGCCGCCTGGCTTCGGGATCCTCCTTCACCGTATCCAGCATGCGCGAAATCACGAGCGCAAACTGCACCTGGTTTGCGGGCAAGTCGGTCGGGTCCTGCTGGCTGGGAAGCAGGTCTTTCGAATCACTCATAGTGCTGACGGTCCGATGTCAGTCACGACAGCACCCGATTTCTCTAATCGAACAGCTGGTTAAACAATACGATAAGGTTCGCGGCAATGTTCGTACACGTCCCGGCGTGCCAAGGAAAGCCTCGAAAACAGCTGGGTTAAGTCGCCGGGGCGTCACACATGCACGGCGCGCACGATCGTGGGCAAGTGCGTGCGGCAGTAGTTCCCCGGAATGCACGCTGGCGCCGGATTTGCATAGCTGTCGCAAAGCTGCTGGGGGAGCTGAGTCGCTGTCTCACCGCCTGACGCCACCGCGCGGAAGGCGGACGGCGGTGCCTGTCCCTCGCGGCGCTGACTTCGATCCGCGGGAAGACGACATGAGACTTGCAAGACCGTGTGCGGCGGTGCTGCTCGCCTTGACGGCGTTGCTGGCGACATCGGCGCTGGCGCGCGACGACGGACGCTACGCCAACTCGCCCCTAAAGCCCTGGTTCGAGAGCCTGCATAGCGAATACGGACAATGCTGCTCGGATGCCGACGGCTATGTCGTCGCCGATGTCGATTGGGAATCCGACAAGGGGCGTTACCGCGTGCACCTCGATGACGAATGGGTCGTCGTACCCGACGGCGCCGTGATCACCGAGCCGAACAAGATCGGCCGCACCATGGTGTGGAAGCACTATATCGACGGCCACCCGCGTGTGCGCTGCTTCATGCCGGGCAGCATGACGTAGAGGCTCATTCCGGGACGACGCGTCGCGCGCCCCGGAATGGCTGAACAGAGCTCAACGCGCCTCGCTCTCCGAATTCACACTCGCAAGCCGCTTGACGCGCGGCGACAGCACCGACATTTGCGCGGGCGAAGCGGGCATGCCGGCGACGACCATCGCGGGCGCAGTCGACTGCTCCTCGACGCCGGCGCCGCCGAGCAGCTGGACTTGCGTCGCCGAGATCGGAAACGACTTCACTTCGTAAGAGGGAAGCTCGCCGGCGAACGCACCGGCCGAGCTCGCAATCATCGCGGCGGAAACGGCAATCATTGAAAGAACGCGCATTGGGAAAATCTCCGTGGAAGATGGCAATCGGAGGTTTGGTCGCGTCGATGCCGCAACAGGTTCGCTCGTATGCGAACATTCCCATTGCCTTGCGCGAAGATATTGGTTGCTTGATGCGAAGGGACGAAACGAGGAAGAAGTTTTGTGCGCCAATGTTTCCGGACGGTTTCGCAGGAAGAGCCGATGCGCCTCGCTCAGCGCAATTGCAGATCAAGCTGCGGAGATTTGACCGGCGCGGTGGCCGCGGCAAAGTACAGGCTCATCGTCGTGCCACGACTCGGCGCGGAAGAGATGACCAGTTCGCCGCCGTGGGCGGCCATGATCTCGCGGACAATCGACAGGCCGAGGCCCGCGCCATCGCCCGCGCTGTTGCCGGTCTGAAATGGCTCGGTCAGCCCCTGTTCGGCGCCATCGGGCAGGCCCGCGCCGTCATCGTGAATCGAGATGCCGTCGCGGCCGAGCGTGGCGGTGATCCGCCGCGCACCGCGGGCGTGGATGAGTGCGTTGCCGACGAGATTGGCGAGCGCGCTGCGAATGGCGGCGTCCACGCCTTGCACCAGGAGCGGACTTTCCCCGTCGCGCTCCAGCGCAAGCTCGATGCCGGCGTCCAGCGCCGAGGGACCGAAATCGGCCAGCACATCCAGCGTGATCTCGGCGAGATCGATCGGCCGTTTTTCGATCGCGTGGTTTTGCAGCCGCGCGAGGTCGAGCATGGCGGAGACCAGTGAGGTGAGGCGGCGGACATCGCGCACCAGTTCGACCTTCAGGCCGGGCTCCGGCACGTCCTCGATCTTCGCGCGCAGCAGTGTCAGCGGTGTGCGGAGCTGATGGGCGGCATTGCCGAGGAAGCGACGCTGCATCCTGATATAGGCGTCGATCTCGCCGAAGGCGCGGTTCAGCGCCTCAACCAACGGCTTCAGCTCGGTAGGGACTTCGGACAGCGATATCAGGCCTTGCGGGGCCGAGGGGTCGATCGCGAGGGCGCGGCGCGCCACCCGCTCGATACCGCGTGAGACGAAACGTGCGGTCAGCACCGAGCCGATGGCGACGGTTGCCGCAAAGGCCAGCGCCACCAGCATGATCGAAAACATCCTGCGGAAGAGAAAAGTCCGTGCAATCCGGCCAAAGCGGACCTGAGGCTCGCCGACCATCATCGCGAGCCGCAACGGGCCCCGTTGCACGGCGGAGAGACAGAAGGTGCTCTTCTGGTCGAGCGTGCTGAAAACGGACGAGCCGACGGGCCCGTGATAGGGAAACACGAAGGGGAGAGCGGGCCGGTGCTCGCTGCCGTACTCGCTATGCAGGTCGCCCGCGGACACGACGTACCACAGGTTTGGGCTGTCCGCCCTCAATTCCTCGAGGGCAGGAGTCGAACGGACCGTCAGTTTTTGCCCTTCGACCACCGTCGCGCGATCAAGAATGGCGGCCACGACCTGACAGGCCCTGAACTCGCGTTCCTCGGTCGGATACCGCCAGATGAAGATACCAAGCATGGTCAGGAAGATCGTCGTCGCGGCAATGCCCAACGACAGCGCAAACGTCCGGGCAATCGACGTCATCGTGGAGCCGCCAGCCGCAGGATGTAACCGATGCCGCGCATGCTGCGGATCTCGACGTCGCCGCCGAGCTCGGCCAGCTTTTTCCGCAGGCGAGAGACCTGCGCTTCGAGTGTGTTCGATTCGATCTCGTCGTCGAAGCCGTAGATCTCCTCGATCAGGGCGGTACGGGTGATGACACGGTCGCGGCGCATCAGCAGCGCTCCGAGGATCAGCGCCTCGCGCCGCCGCAGCAGGATCTTGGTGTCGGCGACCACGGCTTCGTTGCTGCCGAGATGCAGCTCGACATTGCCGAGCGACAGCACCGTGGGGGCAAGCAGCCGCGGCCGCCGCAAGACGGCACGCACCCGCGCAATCAGCTCCTGCGGCTCGAACGGCTTGCCGAGATAGTCGTCGGCGCCGCCGTTGAGGCCGTCGACGACATCCTCCTTGGCGTCCTTGGACGTCAGCATGATGATCGCGGGGCGTTCCGGCGACCGGCTCAGCGCCGTGACCACCTCGAGCGCATCGCCGTCCGGCAGCATCCGGTCGACGATGGCAAGATCGTATTTGAAATTGTTCAGCGCCTGCCGGGCGTCGGCAATCGAGCCGACGAGATCGACGACGCCGTGCAACTGGCCGAGCAGGCGGCTGACATAGGCGCCGATCTGCGGTTCGTCTTCGATCACGAGGGAACGCACGCGGACCGTCCTTGACTCTGCTGGGGCAACAAACCCCGACCTTGACGCTCTCTGGCCGAATTCCGGCGTTTCGGTTCGTGCGCGAGGTTCCCTTTAAGGCAGCGAGCTTGGCGAATAAAAGGCAGGCTGCAGCGGCTTATCGGCACCGGCGGTGAAAGTTCGGGAGCGTGAGTACAGCCGGGCAATGTTCGGGCAATGTTGATCAGGCGACGCGGCTCGGCGCGCGCCGGGAAACGGATTGGGGCGGCTGCCTTCTGCCTTGCAATCTTGGGGCAATTTTGCCGGACCACATGCTTGGGCTCCAACCACACGTATAGACCAGGCCAGCAAGGCCGGTCCGGGGCCCTGTAATGAACCATTTTGACGAAGCCGCTCTCGATCCTGCGGTGAGCGCGCAGCAGATCTTGCTGACCGCCATCCTTGCCGCATTGGTCGCGATCGTGGCGATCCCTCAGTCTGCATCGGCGCAGACTGCGTTCACGCTACCGGCCCCGCCGTTCGAGGTGCCGATGCTGCCGTCGCCCTCCGGCAACTGGACCGTCATGGTCGGCATCGGTGGCGAGTACACGCCTGACTTCGTCGGATCGAAGAACGGAAAATTTCTTCCGATCCCGATCTTCTCCATCCGCCGCGCCGGATCGATCGACCAGTTTCGCGGGCCGCGCGACAGCGCCAGCATTGCGCTGCTCGACGTCGGCAATTTTCGCGCCGGGCCTGCGTTCAAATACGTTTCGTCGCGCAAGAGCGACAAATATTCCGAGCTGACCGGTCTCGGCGACGTCAAGGCCGCATACGAGCTCGGCGGCTTCGTCGAATACTACCCGGTCGATTGGCTGCGCCTGCGCACTGAGTTGCGTCAGGGTTTCGGTGGTCACAGTGGCGCGGTGGCGGACGTCTCCGCCGATGTCATCGTGCCGCTGATCCAGAGGCTCACGATCTCGGCCGGCCCGCGCTTCACCTGGAAGAGTACCAAGGCGACAGAACCGTATTTCGGCGTCGACGCCGCGCAGGCGCTGGCGTCGGGATTGCCGATGTACGATGCCAGGGGCGGCGCGCATTCGGTCGGCGTCGGCAGCCAGATCTCCTATCGGATCAATCCGCAATGGGAGGTCCATGCCTATGTCGAGTACCAGAAGCTGCTCGGCGATGCCGCCGACAGCCCGCTCGTGAAGCTGCGGGGCTCGTCGAACCAGACGACCGTTGGTCTCGGCGCGTCCTATTCGTTCGACTTCAGGATCCGGTAGCTCGCCATGCGTCGCATTGTCATTCTATGGCTGGGCCTCGCGGTTGCGTCTGTCGCTCTCGGTGCCGCCGCGGCCTTCGAGACGCGCGCGACGCGGCTCCAGGCGATCAAGACCGTCGGCATTGTCTCGGCCATCGGCGAGGAGATGAGCCTGACACAAGCCGGCCTGACCGGCCTAGGCAACACGGGGCAGACCGCTTCGATCAGCGCATGGGGGCTGGACGAGCTGATCGTCCAGCAGACGACGAAGCTTTTGAGCGGACGTTTTCGCGTGCAGCCGGTGAGCTACAGGCGCACGGCGTTCGCCGCGATCCGGGATTCCGCGGTTGCGCCCGTCAATCTCCTGCGCAGCGACCCGTTCAAGGAGTTGGTTCGCAGCGATGTCGCGCCGCAGGGTTTGGACGCCTACATCGTCATCACGCGCGCAAGATCGAAGCTCGGCAACGGCCGCAACGTCGAAGGCGTCGGGCTCGCCCAATACCGCACGCTGCTTGCAGACTACGGCCTGATCCACGCGCTCTACGAAGTCCGCGTCATCGACGGCAAGTCGTTCGACGTGATCGAGAAGCGGGCGGCTGCACCGCTCGACAACACCGGGACCATGCGGCTCGCTGGTCCGAGCGGGACGGTCGACCAGGGGCTCGACGGTCCGGCTTCGAGCGAAAGGATGCGCGCGGCGATTGCGGATCTCATCACGCGCAGCCTGCCGGTCACGCTGGGCGACATGCATCTCGCAAATGGCGACGAACGGTGATGTCGATGAAACCGCCATCGCCGCTCGCGAGATGCAAAGCCCGCCCGCGAGCGGTAACTCAGTAGCCAACGAGTCGGACGATCAGAGCCAAGCCTCTTTCGTGTCCGTGTTGGTTGATGTAGGCTGCCTGGAGAGCCGCCACCGGAACGTGCCGGAGTACCGGGACATCATTGGCGGCGCCTGTGCCCACGGCGGGCGTTGCAGTCTCATGATTATTGCAAGAGCGACACCTGTTCCGATCAGATCGGATCGGGACTCACGACGTCTTTGTATCCAAGGGAGTCAATCGCCATGCATTTTGCAATCACAGGACAATATACGCAGCGAGCTCTCAACAACATCATGGAGAATCCCACCACCAACCGCATGGAGGCTGCGCAGAAACTCATTGAAGCGGCCGGCGGCAAGCTGGTCTCGATGTACAGCACAGCGACCGATGGTCCCGGTGTGCTGGTGATCTTCGATGTTCCCGACCCCAGCGCTGCACCTGCGATCAACGGTGTGGTGATTGCGGCCGGCACGCTGCAAAACGCGAAGCTGATGCGACTCTTCACCCAAGACGAAATCACGCAGGTTCGTCAGAAGGCGGTCAAGCTTCGGGCCTCCTACCGCCCTCCGGGCAGCTAGAACACTCGCAATCATCTGAACCGGCGCGCGGCACCTGGTGTCGCGTGCCTCCGTCCGACATGGTTCCGGGGACGTGCCCCGGAACGAACGGTTACGTCCGCGCGGCAACTTCGCGCTAGGTCACCGGCGCCGGATTGAACAGCGTGAGGTCGTTGTGGATGCCCCAGCGATCCGACCACGGTTTCGTCCGGCCGCTGGCGACGTCGAGGATCAGGCGGAACAGGTCCCAGCCGGTTTCCTCGATGGTCTTCTCGCCGGTGGCGATGCCGCCTGCGTCGAAATCGATCAGGTCCTTCCAGCGTCGCGCGAGCTCGGTGCGGGTCGCGACCTTGATCACGGGCGCCGCCGCAAGGCCGTAGGGCGTGCCGCGGCCGGTGGTGAACACTTGCAGCGTCATACCGGAGGCGAGCTGGAGGGTGCCGCAGATGAAGTCGGATGCGGGCGTTGCCGCAAAGAGCATGCCCTTCTGCGTCGCCCTCTCGCCGGGTGCGAGCACACCGGTGATGGCAGACGAGCCGGACTTCACGATCGAGCCGAGTGACTTCTCGACGATGTTGGCGAGGCCGCCCTTCTTGTTACCGGGCGTGGTGTTGGCGCTGCGGTCGGCGCCGCCGCGGGCGAGATAGGAATCGTACCAGGCCATCTCGCGCACCAGCGCGCGGCCGACGTCCTCGTTGATGGCGCGTCGCGTGAGCAGCTGGATGGCGTCGCGCACCTCCGTCACTTCGGAGAACATGACGGTGGCGCCGGCGCGCACCAGCAGGTCGGCAGCGAAGCCGAGGGCGGGATTGGCGGTGACGCCGGAGAACGCATCGCTGCCGCCGCATTGCAGGCCGATCACGAGATCGGCGGCCGGGCAGGTCTCGCGGGTGCGCTTGTTGAGGATCTTCAGGCGGGCCTCGGCCTGGGTCATGATCGCATCGACGATGGCGCCAAAGCCGTCGAAGGCTTCGTCCTGCATGCGGACGATGGCGTCGCTGACGCCTTCCGGCACCAGCCGCTCAGGTGCGAGCTTTTCGCAGCCGAGGCTGATGACCAGAATCTCGCCGCCGAAGTTCGGGTTCTGCGCGATGTTCTGCAGCGTGCGGATCGGCACCACCGCATCGGGCGCATTGATCGCGACGCCGCAGCCATAGGCGTGGGTCAGCGGCACCACGTCGTCGACGTTCGGGTATTTCGGCAGCAGCTCGGCGCGGATGCGCTTCACCGCATATTCCATCGTGCCCTTGACGCATTGCACCGAGGAGGAGATGCCGAGGATGTTCTTGGTGCCGACCGAGCCGTCGGTGTTGCGAAAGCCCTCGAAGGTGAAGCCTTCGAGCGGCGGCAGCGGTGCGGGGACGGCGGTGGAGATTTCGAGCTTGTCGAGGGCAGGGGCCTCGGGCATGCGGATGCGCGCCTCGTCCACCCATTCACCGGCCAGGATCGGTGCGAGTGCGTGGCCGATCACCTCGCCGTAGCGGATGATCGGTGCGCCTTCAGCGATATCGACCAGTGCCGTCTTATGCCCCTGCGGCACGAAGGCGCGTAGCGTCAGCCCGCAGGCGAAGCGGGAGCCGGCGGGAAGCCCGAAATCGTTGACCACGATCGCGACATTGTCGCGCTCGTTGAGCTTGATGTAGCGGGGCTGCTCTTTCGCTGCGACGTCCTGGTCCATGCGCTTGCCTCAGAAACTGAAGTCGTAGGGTGGGCAAAGGCGCAACGCGCCGTGCCCACCATCTTTCACGTCGAGCATAGGTGGTGGGCACGCTTCGCTTGGCCCACCCCTACGATATCTTCCCCCGTGGTTAGCCGGGGAAAGTATAAGCCGTCTTCACCGTCGTGTAGAACTCGCGCGCATAGGAGCCCTGCTCGCGGGCGCCGTAGCTCGAGCCCTTCCGGCCGCCGAACGGCACATGATAGTCGACGCCGGCGGTCGGCAGATTGACCATCACCATGCCGGACTCGCTGTTGCGCTTGTAGTGCGAGGCGTATTTCAGGCTGGAGGTGCAGATGCCGGAGGCGAGGCCGAACTCGGTGTCGTTGGAGATCGCCAGCGCCTCTTCGTAGTTCTTGGCGCGGATGACGGCGGCGACGGGGCCGAAGACCTCCTCGCGCGAAATGCGCATGTTGTTGTTGGCCTCGGTGAACAGCGCCGGCTGAAGGTAATGGCCGGGCGTTTCGCGCTTGAGCAGCTCGCCGCCCCAGGCGAGCTTGGCGCCCTCGTCCTGGCCGATCTTGATGTAGCGCAAATCCTGATCGAGCTGGCTCTGGTCGACCACCGGGCCGATATGCACGCCGGCCTTGAGCGCGTCGTCCACCGTCAGGCCCTTCAGGCGCTCGGTCATCGCCGCGACGAAGCGGTCGTGAATACCTTCGGTGACGATCAGGCGCGAGG
This sequence comes from Bradyrhizobium betae, assembly GCF_004123905.1. Taxonomy (GTDB): domain Bacteria; phylum Pseudomonadota; class Alphaproteobacteria; order Rhizobiales; family Xanthobacteraceae; genus Bradyrhizobium; species Bradyrhizobium betae_A. The sequence goes on along the minus strand of NZ_MZXW01000019.1, from coordinate 6,109 downwards.
ACGCCGTGCAGCGCTGGCCGGTAGAGAAATAGGCACCGTTGACGGCGACTTCGACGGCGGTCTTGAGGTCGGCGTCGTCGAGCACGACCAACGGATTCTTGCCGCCCATCTCGAGCTGGAACTTCTTCATCGGGTTCGAGAGCACGCAGGCCTGCGCGATCTTGCGGCCGGTCTGCACCGAGCCGGTGAAGGAGATTGCGGCGACGTCCGGATGCTCGAGCAGGGTCTGTCCGACCACCGAGCCGGAGCCGACCACGAGGTTGAACACGCCGGCAGGAATGCCGGAGCGGGTGATGATCTCGGACAGCGCATGCGCCGAACCGGGCACCAGCTCAGCCGGCTTGAACACCACGGTGTTGCCGTAGCAGAGCGCCGGCGCGATCTTCCAGGCCGGGATTGCGATCGGGAAATTCCAGGGCGTGATCATGCCGATGACGCCCACCGGCTCGCGGGTGAGCTCAACGTCGAGGCCGGGACGCACCGAGGCGCCCTTCTCGCCGATCAGGCGCAGGGCTTCGCCTGCGAAGAACGCAAAAATCTGGCCGGCGCGGGCGACCTCGCCAATGCCCTCGGGCAGGGTCTTGCCTTCCTCGCGGGCGAGCAGGCGGCCGAGCTCTTCCTTGCGGGCGATGATTTCGAGCGAAATCTTGTTCAGCGCGTCATAGCGCACCTGCGGCGTCGACTGCGCCCAGGCGGGGAAGGCCGACTTTGCGGCGGCAATCGCCTTCTCGGTCTGCGCCTTATCGGCCTTGGCGTATTCGCCGACCAGATCGTTGGTGTTGGAGGGGTTGATGTTCTTGGTGACGCCGGAGCCGTCGACCCATTCGCCGCCGATGAAGTTTTTCAGGATCGCAGTCATCTCGTTCCTCCAGAGTTTTTAACGAACCAGACAGGGACGCTTGTCGTCAAAGGTCCAGCCCGGGATCAGGTCCTGCATGGCCATAGCGTCATCACGGGCGCCAAGTCCATGGTTCTTGTAGAGCTCATGCGCGGCCTCGATGGCCGCGCGGTCGATCTCGATGCCGAGGCCAGGACGATCCGGCACGGCGATCTTGCCGCCTCTGATCTGGAGCGGCTCTTTGGTGAGGGCCTGGCCGTCCTGCCAGATCCAGTGGGTGTCGATCGCGGTGACCTTGCCGGGGGCGGCGGCGCCGACATGGGTGAACATGGCGAGCGAGATGTCAAAATGGTTGTTGGAGTGCGAGCCCCAGGTCAGGCCGTTGTCGCGGCAGGTCTGGGCGACGCGCACCGAGCCCTGCATGGTCCAGAAGTGGGGATCGGCGAGCGGAATGTCCACCGCGCCCAGCCGCAACGCATGGGAGAGCTGGCGCCAGTCAGTGGCGATCATGTTGGTCGCGGTAGGAAGCCCGGTGGCGCGGCGGAACTCCGCCATGATCTCGCGGCCGGAGAAGCCGGCTTCCGCGCCGCAGGGATCCTCGGCGTAGGCGAGGATGCCGTGCATGTTCTTGCAGAGGCTGATGGCTTCATCGAGCGACCAGGCGCCGTTGGGATCGAGCGTGACGCGCGCGTCGGGGAAGCGCTTTGCGATGGCGGTGACAGCCTCGATCTCCTGCTCACCGCGGAGCACGCCGCCCTTGAGCTTGAAATCGGCGAAGCCATAGTGGTCGTGGGTCGCTTCCGCGAGGCGCACCACGGTCTCGGGCGTCATCGCCTCCTGATGACGGAGGTTGAACCAGTCGGGCTTGCCGGTCTCGCCTTTGACGTAGTCGAGCTTGCTCTTGCGGCGATCCCCGACGAAGAAGAGATAGCCGAGCGTCTCGACGCTCTTGCGCTGCTGGCCTTCGCCGAGGAGCGCTGCGACCGGCAAATTGAGATGCTGGCCGAGCAGGTCGAGGAGGGCGGATTCGATCGCGGTGACCGCATGGATCATGACGCGGAGGTCAAAGGTCTGCTTGCCTCGGCCGCCGGCGTCGCGGTCGGCGAAGGCGGTGCGGATGTCGGCGAGGATGTTGTTCATCGCGCCGACGGTCTTGCCGATTACGAGATCGCGGGCGTCCTGGAGGGTCTGCCAGATCTTTTGCCCGCCCGGCACCTCGCCGACGCCGGTGTGGCCGGCATTGTCGGTGAGGATGACGATGTTGCGGGTGAAGAACGGCGCATGCGCGCCGCTCAGATTGAGGAGCATGCTGTCGCGGCCCGCGACCGGAATCACCTGCATCGATGTGACGACCGGTGCACCGGAGATATTGGTCTCGGCCATCGCACGCTCCTCCCTGTTGTCTTCTCTTATTCTGCAGCCTGTTGTGACGATCGGATGGCGGGCAGATTATTCACCAGCGCGGTCAGTTCCGCCATCTCCTGCTCGGTCAAATCGGTGAGCGGCGGGCGGACCGGACCGGAATCGCGGCCGATCACCTTCATGCCGGCCTTGATGATCGAGACCGCATAGCCCTTCTTGCGGTTGCGGATCGCGATCAGCGGCAGGATGAAGTTCTTCAGCCCGGCATTGATCGTCTCGTGGTCGCGCTTGCGCACCGCGGCGTAGAAATTGGTCGCGAACTCCGGCACGAAGTTGAACACGGCCGAGGAATAGGTCGTCACGCCCATGTCGAGATAGGGCAGCGCGAAGGTTTCCGCAGTCGGGAGGCCGCCGACATAGGTCAGGCGATCGCCGAGCTTGGTGTAGACGCGGGTCATCAGCTCGATGTCGCCGATGCCGTCCTTGTAGCCGACCAGGTTCGGGCAGCGGTCGGCAAGGCGGGCCAGCGTATCGGGCTGGAGGATGGCGTTGTCGCGATTGTAGACGATGACGCCAATCTTCACGGAGGCGCAGATCGCCTCGACGTGAGCGGCGAGGCCGTCCTGCTCGGCATGGGTGAGATAGGGCGGCAGCAGCAACAGGCCGTCGGCGCCGGCCTTTTCCGCGCCGATCGCGATCTCGCGCGCGGTGGCGGTGCCGTAGCCGGTGCCGGCGAGCACGGGCACGCGGCCCTTGGTCTCGTCGACGGCGATCTTGACGACCTGCGGAACCTCAGACGGCGTCAGCGAGAAGAACTCGCCGGTGCCGCCGGCGGCAAACAGGCCAGCGACGTCATAGCCGCACAGCCAGTCCATGTTGGCGCGGTAGGTCGCCTCGTCGAAAGAATAGTCCGCCTTGAACGGCGTGACGGGGAAGGACAGGAGGCCCGATCCGATCTTCTGGGCCATTTCCTGGGGGGTCATCTTGCTCATGAGCGCTGCTCCCTGTTTGCGTGTTGTGGAGGACGCGGGCTTGAGGCCTGCGCGTCCATGCGCCGTGGTTTAGGAGACCGTTCGATGCGCGTCCAAGCCAAACCCTATATCGACCGATGCGGATTGAGCATCAATCTTCCATCACCTCCGCGGAGGACAATTCGCCGGCAATCTTGACCAGCGCGGAGAGCAGCGGGTCCTCGTTGTCGCGGCGCCAGACCATGAACAGTTCGACCGGGACGCGCGTGCGCAGCTTCAGGGGCCGCAGGCGAACGTCGGAGATTTTCAGGTTCGCCGCCGCCGCCGGCACGATGGCAAGGCCGAGGCCTGCGCGCACCATGGCGAGGATCGAATGAATTTGGCTGAGGTGCTGGACATAACGCGGCAGGATATCGGCGCGGGTGAACAGCGCCACCAGCACGTCGTGAAAATATCGGCTCTCATAGGGCGAATACATCACGAAGGGCTGGTCGTCGAAATCCTTGATGGTGATGCTGTCGGCAGTCGCGAGCGGATGCTTCTTCGGGATCGCGGCGAGCAGGGGCTCGGCGACAACACGGCGGCTGGTCAGCTCGGGGCGCGCGATCGGCGGCCGGAGCAAACCTGCATCGAGCTGGCCCGAGGTCAGCGCCTCGAACTGGTCACCCGACACCATCTCCTTCAGCGAGAAATCCACCTCCGGCAGCTTGGCGCGGCAGGCGGCGACGAGCTCGGGGAGGAAGCCGTAGGCGGCTGCCGCCGTGAAGCCGATCTTCAGCGAGCCGGTCTTGCCGAGCGCGATGCGGCGGGCGACCTGCGAGGCGCTTTCCGCAAGCTTCAGGATGCGCCGCGCCTCCGGCAGGAAGCTGCGCCCCGCAGGCGTCAGGCGCACGGAACGGCTGGTGCGCTCCAGCAGCGGTGCATCGATGATGTGCTCGAGCACCTGGATCTGCCGCGACAGCGGCGGCTGGGTCATGTTTAGCCGCGCGGCGGCGCGGCCGAAATGCAATTCCTCCGCCACTGTGACGAAACAGCGGAGCTGGTTGAGGTCGAACATCGATACATGCCTTAGATGAATAAGGCGTTTCCCCGGCACTTCTAGCATCGATCACTCCCAAAACAAAGACGGCGGCTGAAGAAGCCGCCGTTGAGTTGCCTGTCCCGCTCCGATCACTCGGAGCGCTCAGGAGGAACGTTTGAGCACCACCCGCTCGATCTTGCCCACGATCACGAGGTAGGCGAACGCGGCCACCAGCGCATTGGCGCCGACGAAGACCAGCGCCCCGTTGAACGAGCCGGTCGCGGCCAGGATGTAGCCGATCACGATCGGGGTAGAGATCGAGGAGAGGTTGCCGAAGGTGTTGAACAGGCCGCCGGAGACGCCGCCGGCTTCCTTGGGCGAAGTGTCGGAGACGACCGCCCAGCCGAGCGCGCCGATGCCCTTGCCGAAGAAGGCGAGCGCCATGAAGCCGACCACCAGTGCCTGTCCGTCGACATAGTTGCAGGCGATGATCGACATCGACAGCAGCATGCCGCCGACGATCGGGATTTTCCGCGCCATCGTCAACGAGCCGGTCTTGCGCAGGATCGCATCCGAGATGATACCGCCGAGCACGCCGCCGATGAAGCCGCACAGCGCGGGCAGAGTGGCGACGAAACCGGCTTGCAGGATCGACAGGCCGCGCTCCTTGACGAGGTACACGGGGAACCAGGTCAGGAAGAAATAGGTCAGCGTGTTGATGCAGTACTGGCCGAGATAGACGCCGAGCATCATGCGGTTGGAGAGCAACTGGCGGATGTGGTCCCATCCGGAGCCGGCCTCAGGCGCGCGCTCGTGCCTCAGATCGTCTTTGGGCGCGTCGAGGTCGACCAGCGCGCCGCCCTCCTTGATGTAGTCGAACTCGGCCTCGTTGATGCCGGGATGCTCCTTCGGGCCGTACACGGTCTTGATCCAGACCAGGCCCATGATGACACCGAGCCCGCCCATCACGAAGAACACGTAGCGCCAGCCGTAATCATGCGCGATCCAGCCCATCAGCGGCGCGAAGATCACGGTCGCGAAATACTGCCCCGAATTGAAGAAGGCCGACGCGGTGCCGCGCTCATTGCCGGGAAACCAGGCCGCGACGATACGGGCATTGGCGGGAAAGGACGGCGCTTCCGCGACGCCGACCAGGAGGCGAAGCGCGAACAGCACGGTGATAGCAGCACCGGCGCTGAGGAAGCCGACCCAGCCCTGCATCATCGTGAACAGCGACCAGACGATGATGCTGAAAGCATAGACGAGGCGCGAGCCGTAACGGTCGAGCAGCCAGCCGCCCGGCACTTGGGCAACGACATAGGACCAGCCGAAAGCCGAGAAGATCCAACCCATGGCGACGGGATCGAGATGCAACTCCTTGGAGAGCGCGGGGCCCGCGATCGACAGAGTGGCGCGGTCGGCATAATTGACGGTCGTGACCAGGAACAACATGGTCACGATGAACAGCCTGACGCGAGACCTCCTCACGTCCGCTGCGGACACCACTGCGCTCATCACGCGCCTCCTTAAAACTCGAAACGTTTCCTCACTGCGACTCCTAGAGGCGCACGCGGCAAAGTGTCCAAGTTGAAGGGAGTATCGATCGATGCCGTTTTTGGATTGATGGAACGGCAGGGTGGGGGAACGATCGTGACAGGTGGCGAACGCGCTCGCCACAAACTCCGCTGTCATTCCCCGCGAAGGCGGGGAATCCAGTACGCCGAGGCATCTGGTCACTGCAGTCACGGAGTACTGGATCGCCCGGTCAAGTGTTCAGACCGGGGACATAGCTGACGGTTGTTCGGACACATCACTGACAGTTTGACCGCGGGTCAAGTCGATTGAGCCGACCTGCCAGCTGGCAAAGAAGACACCGTAACGGCCGTCGCGGTCGAGCGGCCTGACGGCCAGCTGCTC